>NZ_LT907843.1:0-5124853 GCF_900215455.1 Serratia sp. JKS000199 | reverse complement strand
GAGAAGATTCAGATTGCGCTGGCGCTGGAAAGAATGGGCGTTGACGTGATGGAAGTCGGCTTCCCGGTCTCTTCGCCGGGCGATTTCGAATCGGTGCAAACCATCGCTCGCCAGATCAAGAACAGTCGCGTCTGCGGCCTGGCCCGCTGCGTGGACAAAGACATCGACGTGGCCGCCGAAGCGTTGCGCGTCGCTGAAGCGTTCCGTATCCACGTGTTCCTGGCCACCTCCACCCTGCACATCGAATCGAAGCTGAAGCGCTCGTTCGACGAAGTGTTGGAGATGGCGGTGCGCTCGGTCAAACGCGCCCGCAACTATACCGACGACGTGGAATTCTCCTGCGAAGACGCCGGCCGCACGCCGATCGACAACCTGTGCCGCGTGGTCGAAGCCGCCATCAACGCCGGCGCCACCACCATCAATATTCCGGACACCGTCGGCTACACCACGCCGAACCAGTTCGGCGGCATCATCACCACCTTGTATGATCGCGTGCCGAACATCGACAAAGCCATCATTTCCGTACACTGCCACGACGATTTGGGCATGGCGGTCGGCAATTCCATTGCCGCGGTCCAGGCCGGCGCCCGTCAGGTGGAAGGCACCCTGAACGGCATCGGTGAGCGCGCCGGCAACTGTTCGCTGGAAGAGGTGATCATGGCGATTAAGGTGCGCCAGGACATCATGAACGTGCACACCAACATCAATCATCAGGAAATCTTCCGCACCAGCCAGATCGTCAGCCAGCTGTGCAACATGCCGATCCCGGCCAACAAGGCGATCGTCGGCGCCAACGCCTTCGCCCACTCCTCCGGCATTCACCAGGACGGCGTGCTGAAGAACCGCGAAAACTACGAAATCATGACCCCGCAGTCGATCGGCCTGAAAGACGTGCAGTTGAACCTGACCTCCCGCTCCGGCCGCGCGGCGGTGAAACACCGCATGGAAGAGATGGGCTACCAGGAGCAGGACTACAACCTGGATACCCTGTACGCCGCCTTCCTGAAGCTGGCCGACAAAAAAGGCCAGGTGTTCGACTATGACCTGGAGGCGCTGGCCTTCATCAACAAACAACAGGAAGAACCGGAACACTTCAGCCTGGGTTACTTCAGCGTGCAGTCCGGCAGCAGCATCATGGCCACCGCCTCGGTGAAACTGATCTGCGGCGGCGAAGAGAAAGCCGAAGCCGCCACCGGCAACGGCCCGGTCGATGCGGTCTATCAGGCGATCAATCGCATCACCGATTACCCGATCGAACTGGTGAAGTACCAGTTGACCGCCAAAGGCCATGGGCGCGATGCGCTGGGCCAGGTGGATATCGTCGTCTCTTATAACGGCCGTCGTTTCCATGGCGTGGGTCTGGCGACCGACATCGTCGAATCCTCCGCCAAGGCGATGGTGCACGTGTTGAACAATATTTGGCGCTCACAGCAGGTAGAAAAAGAAAAACAGCGTCTGCAGCAAAACAAACATCAAAATAATCAGGAAACGGTGTGAACATGACGAAGACTTATCACATTGCCGTCTTGCCCGGAGACGGTATCGGCCCGGAAGTAATGGCTCAGGCGCGCAAAGTGTTGGACGCGGTGCGTCAACGCTTTGACATTCGCATCACCACCGCCGAGTACGACGTCGGCGGCATCGCCATCGATCGCCACGGCAGCCCGTTGCCGGCGGCGACCGTCGCCGGCTGCGAGCAGGCCGACGCCATCCTGTTCGGTTCGGTGGGCGGCCCGAAATGGGAACACCTGCCGCCGGCCGAGCAGCCGGAACGCGGCGCGCTGTTGCCACTGCGCAAGCACTTCAAACTGTTCAGCAACCTGCGCCCGGCCCGCCTGTATCAAGGGTTGGAGGCGTTCTGCCCGCTGCGCGCCGATATCGCCGCCCGCGGCTTCGACATTCTGTGCGTGCGCGAACTGACCGGCGGCATCTATTTCGGCCAGCCGAAGGGCCGCGAAGGCCAGGGCATGCAGGAGCGCGCCTTCGACACCGAGGTGTATCACCGTTTCGAGATTGAACGCATCGCGCGCATCGCCTTCGAATCCGCCCGCAAGCGCCGCCACAAGGTGACGTCGATCGACAAGGCCAACGTGCTGCAAAGCTCCATCTTGTGGCGTGAAGTGGTCAATCAGGTCGCCAAGGATTACCCGGACGTGTCGCTGTCGCACATGTATATCGACAACGCCACCATGCAGCTGATCAAGGATCCGTCCCAGTTCGACGTGCTGCTGTGTTCCAACCTGTTCGGCGACATCCTGTCCGACGAGTGCGCGATGATCACCGGCTCGATGGGCATGCTGCCGTCCGCCAGCCTGAACGAGCAAGGCTTCGGCCTGTACGAACCTGCGGGCGGTTCCGCGCCGGATATCGCCGGCAAAGGCATCGCCAACCCGATTGCGCAGATCCTGTCCGCCACCCTGCTGCTGCGTTATAGCCTGGGCGCCGATGAAGCGGCCGACGCCGTAGAGCGCGCCATCAACCAGGCGTTGGAACAGGGCTACCGCACCGCCGATCTGGCCGGTGACGGCAAAGCCGTCAGCACCGATGAAATGGGCGACATCATCGCTCGCTTTGTAGCTCAGGGGGCATAACATGGCCAAGACCTTATACCAGAAATTGTATGATGCCCACGTGGTGCACGAAGCGCCGAACGAGACGCCGCTGCTGTATATCGACCGTCACCTGGTGCACGAAGTCACGTCGCCGCAGGCGTTCGACGGCCTGCGCGCCATGGGCCGGAAGGTGCGCCAGCCCGGCAAAACCTTCGCCACCATGGATCACAACGTGTCGACCCAGACCAAAGACATCAACGCCAGCGGTGAGATGGCGCGCATCCAGATGCAGGAGCTGATCAAGAACTGCGCGGAATTCGGCGTTTCGCTGTATGACCTGAACCACCCGTTCCAGGGCATCGTGCACGTGATCGGGCCGGAGCAAGGCATGACGCTGCCGGGCATGACCATCGTCTGCGGCGATTCACACACCGCGACCCACGGCGCCTTCGGCTCGCTGGCGTTCGGCATCGGCACCTCCGAAGTGGAGCACGTGCTGGCGACCCAGACCCTGAAGCAGGGCCGGGCCAAAACCATGAAGATTGAGGTCACCGGCGATGCCGCCGAGGGCATTACCGCCAAAGACATCGTGCTGGCGGTGATCGGCAAAACCGGCAGCGCCGGCGGCACCGGCCACGTGGTGGAGTTCTGCGGCAAGGCGATCGAGGCATTGAGCATGGAAGGCCGCATGACCCTGTGCAACATGGCGATCGAAATGGGCGCCAAAGCCGGGTTGGTCGCGCCGGACGACACCACCTTCGCCTACCTGAAGGGGCGTCAGTTCGCGCCGACCGGTGAAAACTGGGAGCAGGCGGTCGCTTACTGGCGCACGCTGAAGTCCGACGCCGACGCCCAGTTCGATACCGTGGTGACGCTGCGCGCCGAAGAGATCGCGCCGCAGGTCACCTGGGGCACCAACCCTGGCCAGGTGATCGCCGTCAATCAGGCGATCCCGGCGCCGGAATCGTTTAACGATCCGGTTGAGCGCGCCTCCGCCGAGAAAGCGCTGGCCTACATGGATTTGAAGCCGGGCATCAAATTGACCGAAGTGCCGATCGACAAAGTGTTCATCGGTTCCTGCACCAACTCGCGCATCGAAGATCTGCGTGCGGCGGCGGCGATCGCCAAGGGGCGCAAGGTCGCCAACGGCGTGCAGGCCATCGTGGTGCCGGGCTCCGGCCCGGTGAAGGCCCAGGCGGAAGCCGAAGGGTTGGACAAAATCTTTATTGAAGCCGGTTTCGAATGGCGCTTGCCGGGTTGCTCGATGTGCCTGGCGATGAACAACGACCGTCTGAATCCGGGCGAGCGCTGCGCGTCCACCAGCAACCGTAACTTCGAAGGGCGCCAGGGCCGCGGTGGGCGCACCCACCTGGTCAGCCCGGCAATGGCCGCCGCGGCCGCCGTCGCCGGTCACTTCGCTGACATCCGTGATATTCACTAAGGGGCTAACGTGGCTAAATTTACTCAACATACCGGCTTAGTGGTGCCTTTGGATTCGGCCAACGTCGACACCGACGCCATTATTCCCAAGCAGTTTTTACAGAAGGTGACCCGTACCGGTTTCGGCCAGCACCTGTTCAACGACTGGCGCTTCCTCGACGATGCCGGCCAGCAACCCAACCCGGAGTTCGTGCTGAACAAACCGCGCTATAAAGGCGCCAGCATCCTATTGGCGCGGGAGAACTTCGGCTGCGGCTCCTCGCGCGAACACGCCCCTTGGGCGCTGACCGACTACGGTTTCAAAGTGGTGATCGCGCCGAGCTTCGCCGATATCTTCTACGGCAACTCGTTTAACAACCAGCTGTTGCCGGTCACGCTGAGCGAGCAGCAGGTGGATGAGCTGTTCAAACTGGTTGACGCCAACGAGGGTACGGAGTTCGTGGTGGATCTGGAGAACCAGACGGTCAACGCCGGTGGCAAAAGCTATCCGTTCGAAATAGACAGCTTCCGCCGCCACTGCATGATCAACGGGCTGGACAGCATCGGCCTGACGCTGCAGCATGAAGCGGACATCTCCCGCTACGAAGCGCAGCAGCCGGCGTTTCTGAATTAATCCCCTTCACCCGCCGCCCGGCGGGTGAATTTTTTCCTCACCAGTAGCCCAGCAGCTTCCACCATGCGCCGCCGATCACTATCCAGATCAGTAGGTTAACCACGCTCATCACCCATCCCGCTTTCCACCACTCCCCCAACGTCACATAGCCGGAGCCAAAGATGATCGGCGCGGTGCCGGTCCCGTAATGCGTCAGCGACATCATCAGCGAAGAAGAGAACGCCAGGATCAGGCCCAGCAGCGCCGGCGGCGCGCCGAGCGCGATGCCGGCAGCGAAGAAGGCGGCGAACATCGCCGTTACGTGCGCAGTGGTGCTGGCGAAGAAATAGTGAGAATACAGATAAATGATGGTCAGCAAGATCGTGCCGCCCACCCAACTCATGCCCATATGGTCGATGCCGTTGCCGACGGTCTGCGACAGCCAGCCGATCAGCCCCAGCTTGCCGAGGAAACTGGCCATCATCACCAGCGCCGAGAACCACACGACGGTATCCCAGGCCCCTTTATGCTTCAGCACATCCTCCCAGCTCAGCACCCCGGTAGCCAGCAGCACCGCCAGGCCGATCAGCGCCGCGGTGGTAGGATTGACCGCCAGCGCCGGGCCGAAAATCATCGCCGGAATGCCGGCCCACAGTACCAACAGCAGCGCGAACACCGCGAGAGTAATTTTCTCCGGCAGCGTCACCGGCCCCAGCGCCTGCAGCTTTTCGCAGGCAAAACGCGGCGCGTCCGGGGTGCTTTTCACCTCCGGCGGGTACAGCAGATAAATGACCAGCGGCATCACGATCAGCGAACACAGCCCCGGCACCAGGGCGGCAATCGCCCACATCGACCAGGACAGTTCGAAGCTGCCGTGGGTGCCTTTGGCGATCAGGCTGACAATCAGCGGGTTAGGCGCCGTGGCGGTGATAAACATCGCCGAGGTGACCGGGTTAATGTTGTAGTTCACCAGCGACAGATAGCGGCCGATCTTGCCGGAGGTATTGAGCTCGGGTTTGGAACCAAAGCTGTCGGCGATCGATTTCATGATCGGGTGAATGATGCCGCCGCCGCGCGCGGTGTTGCTCGGCGTCACCGGCGCCAGGGTGGTTTCCGCCAACGTCAATGCATAGGCGATGCCGAGCGTTTTTTTACCGAACAGCGAGATAAAGTAGTAGCCGATGCGCGCGCCCAGCCCGGTTTTGTTCAGGCTGAGGGAGATCATGATAGAAAAGCCGATCAGCCAGATCAGCTGGTTGGAAAAACCGCTGAGCGCGTCGTCCAGCGCGGCGCCCGGCTTGCCGGGGTTGGTGACGCCGGTCACCGCCACCAGGGCGATGGCAATCACCGAGACCGCGCCGATCGGCATCGCCTTGCCGATGATGGCGATGATGGTGCCGATAAACAGCGCCAGCAGCTGCCAGGCGTTGGGCGCAACGCCCTCCGGCACGGGAATGAGGAACCAGATGATCAGCGTGGCGGCAAGGGCGCACAGGGAAGGAAGCGGTTTGAGCGGTGTGAGTTTATCCATAACGTTCCCACTGTTCTAAACAACAAGGCGGCATCTCAATAGCGAGACGGGCGTGGACGCAACGATCGCGCTCCATATGCCTTCAGCTTGGGCGTCCGCTTCAGCCTTCTCAATGACTTGCATCAAGAATGCCGTCGTTTGACCTCACACTTCACGCACTTTGGCGCTCATCCAGAGCGCCGCCAGCGCCAGCAGCGCCGCCATCCAATACACCGAACCATGACCGAGGTTCTCCACCAGCGCGCCCTGCAGCACCCCGGCCAGGATCACCCCGGTCGAGATGCTGTTGGTGAACAGCGTGGTGGCGGCGCCCGGTCGGCCCGGCATCAAATCTTGAAAATAGAGCATGCCGATACCGGCGACGATGCCGATAAACACCGCGTTGAGCAGCTGCAACGCGATCAGGGTCGGCTTGGTCGCCAGCACCGTCAGCCCGAGGTAAAACAGCACGCCCGCCGCCACCGCCAGCAGCATCATGTTGCGCTTGCCGAAACGTTTGACGTAGTAACCGGCCAGCAGCATCGCCGGGATCTCCAGCCCGGCGGCGGTGCCCATCAGCACCCCGGCCAGCCCCTCAGGCAGGCCGAGATCGGCGGTAATATACAGCGGCATGTCGATGATATACATGGTGTTGCAGGTCCACATCAGCATCGAGGCGATAAACAGCAGACGCACGTCGCGATTGCGCCAGGCGCTGGCGGGCGCAATCGGCGCGGAAGCACCGTCCCGCAGCCCGTCGCCGTCCGCCGCGCGCGGCACCGAAGGCAGCATGAACCCGACCAGCAGCACGCAGATAGCGAAGGTGGCGGCGGCGATCAGGAACATCACGGTAAAGCCGTAATTCAGCGCCAGCGCAAACGACAGCGGCGGGCCTATCACCCACGCCAGCGAAAGCTGGGCGCGCATCACCGAACTGAACATCACCACTTCACGCGCCTCGCTGTCGGCGTATTCCCGCGCCAGCGCGAAGATCTGCGGCATGGCGGTGTTGGCAACGGCGGACATCAACACCCCGGCGGTGATCAGCGTCAGGTAGTCGCGGTTGAAAGCGAACAGCAGGCAGTTGCCGACCGCCATCAGGCAGCACAGCAGGATCAGCCTGCGCCGATCGCCGCGGGTGTCGGAACGTTTGGCCAGCAGGAAGCTGACGACGATGCCGGCCACCGCGTTGGCGGTGTAAAACAACCCGACCCACAGCGGCCGCACCTTAACTTCGGTGGTCAGAAACAGGCTCAGCGTCGGCGTCAGCAACGCGCCGGCGATGCCGGAGAGAAAAGCGATCAGCAGGAAGGCGGCAAAGATGGGGTTGATGCGCAGTGATAACCGTCTCAGGCGTTCCATATCCTCTTCCCTGATCCCAAAGCAGAAGCAAAAACCTTAGGCCACGGCGAGGAAAATGCAAGTCTATCGCCCTAACCGCAAATAAAAAAACCAGTGGGGCGACCCACTGGCTGGTGAAACAGCACCATTACTCAGAAACTTTTATGCCGCAGCGCCTTACAGGTGCTCGCGATACTGCTTGTCGCTCATCTCTTTGATATCCCATTGCGTCAGGTGCGCCAATATTGCCAGCCGCGCCTGCTCGGGCACCACGCTCAGCCAGTCGGCGTGCTGCCGACGCACCGCGCTGAAATAGCGCTGATAGAACGATTTGGATAAGAAAGCTTTCATGATTACGCCCTCCCCTTTCATTGATGAAAATTATCGGCGTAATATAGGGAAAGAAAAATTGACGAGTTGAGACAGGAGTGTTCCTCTTTTATGTCCACGTCCAGATTGCAGCAGCAGTTCATCCGTCTGTGGCAGCGCTGCCACGGTGAAACCACCGACACCACGCTGCAGGCGCTGGCGGAGGCGCTGAGCTGCTCGCGGCGCCACGTACGCTCCCTGTTGAGCGCTATGCAGCGGGAGGGCTGGCTCACCTGGCAGGCGGAGTCGGGACGCGGCAAGCGTTCGCGGCTAACCTTTCATTACACCGGCCTGGCGCTGCAGCAACAGCGGGCCGAGGAGCTGCTGGAGCAGGATCGCATCGATCAGTTGGTGCAGCTGGTGGGCGACAAAAACGTGGTGCGCCAAATGCTGTTGTCGCAGCTGGGGCGCAGCTTCCGTCAGGGGAAACATATCCTGCGGGTGCTCTACTATCGGCAGTTGTACAACCTGCTGCCCGGCTCGGCGCTGCGGCGTTCCGAGACCCATTTGGCGCGTCAGATCTTCAACGGCCTGACGCGCATAAATGAGGAAAACGGGGAACTCGAATCCGATCTGTCCCACCATTGGCAGGCGCTGACGCCGCTGCACTGGCGGTTTTACCTGCGCCCGGCGATCCATTTTCATCATGGCCGCGAGCTGGAGATGGCGGACGTCATCAGCTCGCTTTCGCGTCTGACCTCGCAACCGCTGTTCTCGCATATCGAAAGCGTCACCTCGCCGACGCCGTTCGTTGTCGACGTGCATCTGCACAGCCCCGACCACTGGCTGCCCTGGCTGCTGGGCAGCGTGCACGCCATGATCCTGCCGCGCGAATGGCGCGATCTGCCGGACTTCACCCGCCATCCGATCGGCACCGGCCCCTACCGCGTGGTGCGCAACCTTCCCAGCCAGATGAAGATCCACGCCTTCGACGACTATTTCGGCTACCGGGCGCTGATCGATGAGGTCAACATCTGGGTGCTGCCGGAGTTCTCCGAAGAACTGGTGCACTCCGGCGTACAGCTGCAGGGCGATGAAACCGGCAACAGCGAGCTGGAAAGCCGGCTGGAAGAAGGCTGCTACTTCCTGCTGTTCGATCAGCGCTCTCCCTTGGCGGCCGATCCCGCCATGCGCAGCTGGCTGTGCGAATTGATCAACCCCATTTCGCTGCTGAGCCACGCCGGGCCGCTCTACCAGCGCTATTGGTCGCCGGCGTACGGCCTGCTGCCGCGCTGGCACCACAACCGCGCGCTGGCGCAGCAGCCCAAACCGGCGGGGCTGACCGAACTGACGCTGACTCACTTCAATGAGCATTCGGAGTTCCACGCCATCCGCCAGGCGATCGAGCCGCTGCTGGCGCAGCACGGCATCCGCCTGATCGTGCAAAGCGTGGATTACGCGACCTGGCACCAGGGCGACGCGCGCAGCGATCTGTGGCTCGGCAGCGCCAACTTCTATCTGCCGCTGGAGTTTTCGCTGTTCGCCACGCTGTACGAGCTGCCGCTGATGCAGCATTGCATGAGCGAGGACCTGGCGCAGGATGCGGCGCTGTGGCGCGCCAACCGTCTGCCGCTGGCGGAGTTCTGCCAGCGCCTGGTCAGCAATCACCAACTGCATCCGCTGTTCCACCACTGGCTGCAGTTGCACGGCCAGCGCAGCATGCGCGGCGTGCGAATGAACACCCTCGGCTGGTTCGACTTCAAGTCAGCCTGGTTTGCCCCGCCGGAGGCATAAGCGCCTTTCGCCCGGGTCGGTTAATCTTTACAATAGCGCCGTCTCAACGGGGTGCGGAGAGTCGGGCCGCGTGATAAGCCCGATTTTCCGCTGAGAGCACACCCGTCGAACCTGATCCGGTCAATACCGGCGGAGGGATTTGAGCCCAGCGAACCGGCGACGCCGCCTCGCCCCCTCAGATGCCCTTGCCCCCTTATTTTTCAGGAGTGCAACGTGGTCAAAAAATATCTGCCCTGCTTATTGCTGCTGTGCGCCGCACCGGTGTTCGCCAAGCCGACGCTGACGGTTTACACCTACGATTCCTTCGCCGCCGACTGGGGCCCAGGCCCGGCGGTGAAAAAAGCCTTCGAAGCCGAGTGCGACTGTGAGCTGAAGTTCGTGGCGCTGGAAGACGGCGTCTCACTGCTGAACCGCCTGCGCATGGAAGGCAAGAACAGCGCCGCCGACGTGGTGCTGGGGCTGGACAACAACCTGCTGCAGGCGGCGCAGCAAACCGGCCTGTTCGCGCCGAGCGGCGTGGACACCGCCAAACTGACGGTGCCGGGCGGCTGGCAGGACGCGACTTTCGTGCCTTACGACTACGGGTATTTCGCCTTCGTCTACGACAAGGAAAAACTGAAGAACCCGCCGAAAAGCCTGCAGGAGCTGGTCAGCAGCGATCGTGACTGGAAGGTGATCTACGAAGATCCGCGCACCAGCACGCCGGGCCTCGGCCTGCTGCTGTGGATGCAAAAAGTGTATGGCGACAAGGCGCCGGCCGCCTGGCAGCAGCTGGCGAAAAAGACCGTGACCGTCACCAAAGGCTGGAGCGAAGCCTACGGCCTGTTCCTGAAAGGCGAAGGCGATCTGGTGCTCAGCTACACCACCTCCCCCGCCTATCATCTGATCGCCGAGAAAAAAGACCGCTACGCCGCCGCCACGTTCAGCGAAGGCCACTACCTGCAGGTGGAAGTGGCCGGCAAACTGAAGGCCGCCAAACAGCCTGAGCTGGCGGAGCGTTTCATGCAGTTCATGGTGACGCCGGCGTTCCAGAACACCATCCCGACCGGCAACTGGATGTACCCGGTGATCAACACCCCGCTGCCCGTCGGCTTTGAACAGATGAACGTGCCGCATACCGCGCTGCAATACAGCGCCGAAGAGGTGGCCACACAACGCGGCGGCTGGATCCGGGCATGGCAAACCGCCGTCAGCCGCTGATCCCCCGCTGGCTCTGGCCGGGGCTGCTGGCCGCCGGCATGATCCTGCTGGTCGCCGCGCTGGCGATGGGCTCGCTGTGGCGTCACGCGCCGGACAGCGACTGGCGCGACCTGTGGCAGGACAGCTACCTGTGGCACGTGGTGCGCTTCACTTTCCTGCAGGCGCTGCTGTCGGCGCTGATTTCGGTGCTGCCCGCCATTCTGCTGGCGCGCGCGCTCTACCGGCGTCGTTTCCCCGGCCGGCAGTTGCTGCTGCGACTGTGCGCCATGACGCTGGTGCTGCCGGTGCTGGTGGCGGTGTTCGGCCTACTCAGCGTCTATGGGCGCCAGGGCTGGCTGGCGACGCTGTGCGGCTGGCTGGGCGTCGAGTATGATTTCTCGCCCTACGGGCTGCAGGGCATTCTGCTGGCGCACCTGTTCTTTAACCTGCCGCTGGCTACCCGCCTGTTGTTGCAAGCGCTGGAGAATATTCCGGTGGAACAGCGCCAGCTGGCTGCCCAGCTGGGCATGAACGGCTGGCAGCAGTTCCGCTTCGTCGAATGGCCGGCGCTGCGCCGCCAAATCCTGCCGAGCGGCGCGCTGATCTTCATGCTGTGCTTCGCCAGCTTCGCCACCGTGCTGTCACTGGGCGGCGGGCCGCAGGCCACCACCATCGAGCTGGCGATCTACCAGGCGCTGAGTTACGACTACGATCTGGGCCGCGCCGCCCTGCTGGCGCTGATCCAACTGGGCTGTTGTCTGGGGCTGGTGCTGATCAGCCAACGCCTGAGCCAGGCATTGCCGGTAGGGCATACCCACGCCCAGCGCTGGCGCAACCCGGAAGACAGCCTGTGGCGGCGCATCAGCGATTTTCTGCTGATCGCCGCCGCGCTGTTGCTGCTGCTGCCGCCTCTGCTGGCGGTGATCGCCGACGGCGCCAATCAGGCTATCATCAGCGTGCTGCGCCAGCCGGTGCTGTGGCAGGCGCTGTTCACGTCGCTGCGCATCGCCCTTGGCGCCGGAGCGCTGTGCGTGGCGCTCACGATGATGCTGCTGTGGAGCAGCCGCGAGCTGAAACTGCGGCAGCAGCTGCGCGGCGGCCAAGCGCTGGAGCTGAGCGGCATGGTGATCCTGGCGATGCCGGGCATCGTGCTGGCCACCGGGTTCTTCCTGCTGCTGAACGATACGATCGGGTTGCCGCAGTCGCCCTATGCGCTGGTGATCCTCACCAATGCGCTGATGGCGGTGCCCTATGCGCTGAAGGTGTTGGAGAACCCGATGCGCGACCTCGCCGAACGTTACAACCCGCTGTGCCTGTCGCTGGATATCCGCGGCTGGCGACGGCTGCGGCTGATTGAACTGCGTGCCCTGCGCCGCCCGCTGGCGCAGGCGCTGGCCTTCGCCTGCGTGCTGTCGATCGGCGATTTCGGCGTGGTCGCCTTGTTTGGCAACGAGCATTTCCGTACCCTGCCTTTTTACCTGTATCAGCAGATTGGCGCCTACCGCAGCCAGGACGGGGCGGTGACCGCGCTGCTGTTGCTGCTGCTGTGCTTCCTGCTGTTTACCCTGATTGAACGCTTACCGGGCCGCCATGCTGACGCTTGAAAAACTGACCTATCTGTATGAACACCTGCCGATGCGCTTTGATCTGCGCATCCAGCCGGGCGAGCGCGTCGCGGTGCTCGGCCCCAGCGGCGCCGGTAAAAGCACCCTGCTGAGCCTGATCGCCGGTTTTCTGCCGGCGGCCAGCGGCCGGCTGCTGCTGAACGGCGAAGACCACACCGCCACGCCGCCGGCCAAACGGCCGGTGTCGATGCTGTTTCAGGAAAACAACCTGTTCGCGCACCTGACGGTGGCGCAGAACATCGGGTTGGGGTTGGATCCCGGTCTGCGCTTGACTGCGCAGCAGCGCCAACAGCGAGAACACATCGCCCGCCAGGTCGGCCTGGAAGAACACCAGGATCGCCTACCGTCGCAGCTTTCCGGCGGCCAGCGTCAGCGCGCCGCGCTGGCGCGCTGTTTGATTCGCCGGCGGCCGATCCTGTTGCTCGACGAACCCTTCTCGGCGCTCGATCCGGCGCTGCGCAACGAGATGCTGCAACTGCTGCAGACGGTGTGCGAACAGCGCGACCTGACGCTGCTGATGGTGTCGCACAACCTCGACGACGCAGCGCGCATCGCGCCGCGCACGCTGCTGGTGGTCGACGGCCGCATCTACTACGACGGCCCGACGCAGGCCCTGCTGGACGGCAGCGCACCGGAAGCGCGCGTGCTGGGCATTTCGGGTAAAGCGTGATCTGACGCGCGTTTTTTATGCTGCGCCAATAAACCTGTTGTGCGAATTTTGCGCCTGTGTTTTTATAAAAACCTGACTTTTTTTACTGATGATAAGGTTCCCTGTGATCGCATCCTCGCTGACTTCGACCCTACTAGTTACCGCGCTACCAGCCGCGGTGGTCGTCGTGCGTGTGGTGGTGGTCGTCGGCAATGCGCCGTAGGGTCCGAATCAACGCATCGATTCCCAAACCCCGCCGGCGCAAACCGGGCGGGGTTTCTTGTTTTAGCACCCTGCCCAGAAAAGCTCACCGGCCTTGAGAAAGGACAGGAACATGGCAACTTCGGGCACGCCTCAACCGAGTACCCGCTTCACCGGCGCACAATTGATCGTTCATCTGCTGGAGCGTCAGGGCATCACCACCGTCGCCGGCATTCCCGGCGGCGCCGCGCTGCCGCTGTATGACGCGCTGAGCCAAAGCACCCGCATTCACCACGTGCTGGCGCGCCACGAACAGGGCGCGGGCTTTATGGCGCAAGGCATGGCGCGCGCCAACGGCAAAGCGGCGGTGTGCATCGCCTCCAGCGGGCCGGGCGCCACCAACCTGGTCACCGCCATCGCCGACGCCAAGCTCGACTCCATTCCGCTGGTGTGCATCACCGGGCAGGTGCCTTCCTCGATGATCGGCACCGACGCCTTCCAGGAAGTGGACACCTACGGCATTTCCATCCCGATCACCAAGCACAACCATCTGGTGCGCGATATCCGCGAGCTGCCGCAGGTGATTGGCGACGCGTTCCGCATCGCCGAGTCCGGCCGCCCCGGCCCGGTCTGGATCGATGTGCCGAAAGACGTGCAGACCGCCACCATCACCCTGGAAGAGTTGCCGCCAATCGCCGTGCCGGACGCCGCCCCGAGCTTCGATCCGGCGCTGGTTTCGCAGGCCGCCGCGATGATCAATCAGGCGAAACGCCCCATCCTCTACCTGGGCGGCGGCATCATCTGCGCCGACGCTCACCGGCAGGCGCTGGAACTGGCCGAGCGCGCCGGTCTGCCCACCACCATGACGCTGATGGCGCTGGGCGCGATGCCGGTGGAACACCCGCTGTCGCTGGGCATGCTGGGCATGCACGCCGCGCGCAGCACCAACTTCATTCTGCAGGAGGCCGATCTGCTGATCGTGCTGGGCGCGCGCTTCGACGATCGGGCGATCGGCAAAACCGAGCAGTTCTGCCCTAACGCCGCCATCATTCATGTGGATATCGACCGCGCCGAGCTGGGCAAGGTCAAACAGGCCAACGTGGCGATCCATGCCGACGTCGGCCAGGTGCTGCAACAGCTGCTGCCGCAGATCGACACGCAGCCGCGCAGCGCGTGGCTGAACACCGTCAACGATCTGAAGCGCGAATTCCCGTTCAACATGCCGAACGCCGACGATCCGCTGAGCCATTACGGCCTGGTGCTGGCCGCCGCGCGCTGCGTGGACGACAGCGCCATCATCACCACCGACGTGGGTCAGCATCAGATGTGGGTAGCGCAGGCCTATCCGCTGAGCCGGCCGCGCCAGTGGCTGACGTCGGGCGGCCTGGGCACCATGGGCTTCGGTCTGCCGGCGGCGATCGGCGCGGCGTTGGCGGAGCCCGAACGTAAAGTGCTGTGCTTCTCCGGCGACGGCAGCCTGATGATGAACATTCAGGAAATGGCCACCGCGGTCGAGCACGATCTGGACGTGAAAATCATTTTGATGAACAACCAGGCGCTGGGGCTGGTGCACCAACAGCAAACCCTGTTCTACCAACAGCGCATCTTCGCCGCCGCCTATCCGAAGCGTACCGACTTCCTGAAAATCGCCGCCGGATTCGGGCTGGATACCTGCGATCTGAACGCCGCGGAAGATCCTCAGGCGGCACTGGCTGAGGCGATCCAGCGCCCGGGTCCCTGCCTGATCCACGCGCTGATCGATATCAACGAAAAAGTGTTCCCGATGGTGCCGCCGGGCGCCGCCAACATCGACATGATTGGAGAATAAGCCATGCTGCAACCACAAGATAAACCACAGGTGATCCTGGAGCTGGCGGTGCGCAACCATCCCGGCGTGATGTCGCACGTTTGCGGGCTGTTCGCCCGCCGCGCGTTCAACGTCGAAGGCATTCTGTGTCTGCCGTTGAAAGACGGCCAACAGAGCCGCATTTGGCTATTGGTCGCCGACGATCAGCGGCTGGAACAAATGATAAGCCAGGTGGAAAAGCTGGAAGACGTGCTGCGGGTGAAGCGCCACAGCGAAGACGTGCGGGTATTTGAACAGCTGGAAGCGTTCTTCCAGTAAGGCGAACGGGGGCTAATGCCCCCGCAATCATTGCCCGGACAGCACCTGCCACAACAGATGCCGGTACACCGGCATCAGCGGCTGTTGGCTCAGCAAATAGCCGACCGCCAACGCCGCCAGCCAACTCAATCCGCACACCACGCGCAGCCGCAGCGGCGTCAGCCAACGGCTCAGCCGATCGGCGTTGCGCTTGCCCTCGCGCCACCAGCGCCAGCTCAGCCACACCGCCAGCCAGACCAGCAGCGCCGCCGCGAGCAACAGCCACTTGAACGTCGCGCTGTTGGCGTCGGCGGGGATATCGATCGCCACCCCCGCCAGAATGCCGGGGAAGAAATAGACCGGCGGCCAGGTCAGGCAACCGATGATGTTCGGCAACGCAAACTTGTACGGCGGCAAATCGAGCATGCCGGCCACCATCGGCACCAGCGGGCGCGTCGGGCCAACGAAGCGGCCGATCAAAATGGTCGCCATGCTGTGCTGGTGCAAGGCATGTTCGGTTTTGTCGAGCAGCGCTTTGTTCTTCTTCAGGAACGACCAGCGGTGCAAAGGCCCCTTAAAGGCGCGACCGACGAAATAGGAGATCCAATCGCCGAGCAGGCAGCCGACGATGCCCGTCGCCCAGGCGTAGTAAAAATCCACCTTGCCGCTGCCGATCAGCGCGCCGATGCTGGCCATCATCACCGTGCCAGGCAACAGCAGCCCCACCAGCGCCAACGACTCCAGAAAAGCGACCAGCAGAACGACCATCAGAGTGAAAGCCAGTGACTGGGTGATCAAATCTTGTAAATAGGCTTCCATTACACCTCTGTGGATTATTCGGGCCAAACGGGGCCGAGGATTTTCCAGCGCCGCCGCTGGCGAGTCAATCGATGAATTGTATGCGTATTTGGCAACGCCGCGCGGCAATGGACAATCACTGTATAAAAACCCATACTGTAATTTATCTATATTAGCGCCAAAACCGACATCACGCTGAACGTCGCACACGCCGCCCGGCGAAAAACGAAGGGGTTATGACAGCACTGCAACAGGGGTTCCTGCTCACTCGCCACTGGCGCGACACGCCCGCCGGCACCGAGGTCGAATTTTGGCTGGCGACCGACGCGGGCCCGCGCCAGCTGCGTCTGCCGCCGCAAACCTCGGTGGCGTTTATCCCCGCCGAACAAAGGCAGCGCGCGGAACTGCTGCTGCGAGAAGAGCGGCAAGTCGAACTGAAACCGCTGGCGCTAACGGATTTTCATCACCGGCCGATGCTGGGGCTGTACTGCCGCCAGCACCGTCAGCTCATCAAGCTGGAAAAACTGCTGCGGGAAGGCGGCGTTGCGGTCTACGAGGCCGACATTCGCCCGCCCGAGCGCTACCTGATGGAACGCTTCATTACCGCGCCGGTATGGTTCAACGGCCAGGGCGACGGCAATGGGCCGTTGCTCGGCGGCCAAATGAAGCCGGCGCCGGAGTACCGCCCAACGCTAAAACTGGTGTCGCTGGATATCGAAACCACCGCCCACGGCGAGCTTTACTCCATCGCGCTGGAAGGCTGCGGCCAGCGGCAGGTCTACATGCTGGGGCCGGCCAACGGCGGCGATGAGCCACTGGATTTCGATCTGGAATACTGCGCCAGCCGCCCTCAACTGCTGGAACGACTGAACGCGTGGCTGGAGCGTCACGATCCCGACGCCATCATCGGCTGGAACCTGGTGCAGTTCGATCTGCGGGTGCTGCAAAAGCACGCCGAGCGCTACCAAATCCCGCTGCGGCTGGGGCGCGGCGGCAACCTGCTGGAATGGCGCGAGCATGGTTTCAAGCAGAATCACTTTTTCGCCGCCGCCGCCGGCCGCCTGATCATCGACGGCATCGAGGCGCTGAAATCCGCCACCTGGAATTTTCCCTCCTTCAGCCTGGAATACGTTTCGCAGGAACTGCTGGGCGAAGGCAAGGCGATCGACAACCCTTATCAGCGCATGGCGGAGATCGACCGGCGCTTCGCCGAAGACAAGCCGGCGCTGGCCCGCTACAACCTGAAAGACTGCGAGCTGGTGACGCGGATTTTCGCCAAGGCCGATCTGCTCAACTTCCTGCTGGAGCGCGCCACCGTCACCGGGCTGGCGGCCGATCGCAGCGGCGGATCGGTGGCGGCCTTCAGCCACCTCTATATGCCGCGCATGCATCGCCTGGGCTTTGTCGCCCCCAACCTCGGCGAACAGCCGGAGGAACACAGCCCCGGCGGCTTTGTGATGGATTCCCGGCCCGGCCTGTACGACTCGGTGCTGGTGCTGGACTATAAAAGTCTGTACCCGTCGATCATCCGCACCTTCTTGATCGATCCGGTCGGGTTGGTGGAAGGCATGCGCCACCCAAACGACGCCGACTCGGTGCCCGGCTTTCGCAACGCCCGCTTCTCCCGCAGCAAACACTGCCTGCCGGCGATCGTCGAACAGATCTGGCAGGGGCGCGAGGCCGCCAAACGCCAGCACAACAAGCCCCTGTCGCAGGCGCTGAAGATCATCATGAACGCGCTTTACGGCGTGCTGGGATCGAGCGGCTGCCGCTTCTTCGATCCGCGGCTGGCGTCGTCGATCACCCTGCGCGGCCACGAGATCATGCGCCAAACCCGCGAGCTGATCGAAGCCGAAGGCTATCAGGTGATTTACGGCGACACCGACTCCACCTTCGTCTGGCTGAAACAGCCGCATGACGAGCAACAGGCGGCGCAGATCGGCCGGGCGCTGGTGCAACGGGTCAACGCCTGGTGGCAACAGCATCTGCAGCAGCAGTTCGGGCTGGAGAACGCGTTGGAGCTGGAGTTCGAAACCCACTATTCCCGCTTCCTGATGCCGACCATTCGCGGCGCCGAGCAGGGCAGCAAGAAACGCTACGCTGGCCTGATCGCGCGCGCCGACGGCCAGGAAGAGATGGTGTACAAAGGCCTGGAAACGGTGCGCACCGACTGGACGCCGCTGGCGCAGCAGTTCCAGCAGCAGCTCTATCAGCGCATCTTCAAACAACAGCCCTACCAGGACTATGTGCGCGACTACGTCGGCAAAACCCTGAACGGCGACTTCGACGATCAATTGGTGTACCGCAAACGGCTGCGCAGAAAGCTCGACGACTATCAGCGCAATGTGCCGCCGCACGCCCGCGCCGCGCGCATCGCCGACGACTACAACCGCAGTCAGGGGCGGCCGCTGCAGTATCAGAACGGCGGCTGGATCAGCTACGTGATGACCGTCGCCGGGCCGGAACCGCTGGAAACCCGCCATTCGCCCATCGATTATCAGCACTACCTCGAACGTCAGCTGCAACCGGTGGCAGACGCTATACTCCCTTTCTTGCACGACGACTTCACCACGCTGGTCACCGGGCAGATGGGGCTGTTTTGAGATTGCGCCAGGTTAAGAAAAATCATCCGGTTTTGCAGGTGACGAACGCGCCGCCTTCCATTACCATAGCGCCCTTCCCAAAACTGAACCACGCTTAGCCCTGCCGTCTCGCGACGTCTGCATGGCGTGAACGGCTATTGCCCGTCAAATTTAAAACAAACCGGGATTAACCGATGTTCAGTACAGGTGCCGCGGCCCTTCCCGCCCGGTAACAAGACTTACTTACAAAGAATCGAGCCGACAATATATGCCTTTTACTCTTGGTCAACGCTGGATCAGCGACACGGAAAGCGAATTAGGACTGGGCACCGTCGTGGCGCTGGATGCGCGCATGATTACCCTGCTTTTCCCCGCCACCGGTGAAAACCGCCTCTATGCCAGAAACGATTCGCCGATCACCCGCGTGATGTTCAACCCGGGCGATACCGTCAGCAGCCACGAGGGATGGCAGCTGCAGGTGGAAGAGGTGAAAGAGGAAAACGGTCTGTTGACCTATATCGGCACCCGCCTGGACACCCAGGAAAGCGGCGTGGCGATGCGCGAAGTGCTGCTGGACAGCAAACTGACCTTCAGCAAGCCGCAGGATCGCCTGTTCGCCGGCCAAATCGACCGCATGGACCGTTTCGCGCTGCGTTTTCGCGCCCGCAAATACCAGAGCGAGCAGTATCGCCTGCCGTTCGCCGGCCTGCGCGGCATGCGCGCCAGCCTGATCCCGCACCAGCTGCACATCGCTCATGAAGTCGGCCAGCGCCATGCGCCGCGCGTTCTGTTGGCGGACGAAGTCGGCCTCGGCAAAACCATCGAAGCCGGCATGATCATCCACCAGCAACTGCTGGCGGGCCGCGCCGAGCGCGTGCTGATCGTGGTGCCGGAAACGCTGCAGCACCAGTGGCTGGTGGAGATGATGCGCCGCTTCAACCTCTACTTCTCGCTGTTCGACGACAGCCGCTACGCCGAAGCCAAGCTCGACAGCAGCAACCCGTTCGAGACCGAACAGCTGGTGATCTGCTCGCTGGACTTCGTGCGCCGCAACAAGCAGCGCCTGGAAGAGCTGGCGGACGCCCAGTGGGATCTGCTGGTGGTCGATGAAGCGCACCACCTGGCCTGGAGCGAAGAAGCGCCGAGCCGCGAATATCAGGTGATCGAACAGCTGGCCGAGCATATCCCCGGCGTGCTGCTGCTGACCGCCACCCCGGAACAGCTGGGCCAACAGAGCCACTTTGCGCGCCTGCGCCTGCTCGATCCGAACCGTTTCCACGACTACGGCGAGTTCGTCGCCGAACAGCAGAAATACCGTCCGGTGGCCGACGCCGTCACCCTGCTGCTGAGCGGTGAACGCCTGGCCGACGACAAGCTGAACCTGCTGGGCGAGCTGATCGACGAGCAGGACATCGAACCGCTGCTCAAAGCGGCCAACAGCGAAGGCGACAACGCCGAGCAGGCGCGCCAGGAGCTGGTGGCCATGCTGATGGATCGCCACGGCACCAGCCGCGTGCTGTTCCGCAACACCCGCAACGGCGTGAAGGGCTTCCCGCACCGCAACCTGCACCAGATCAAGCTGCCGTTGCCGACCCAGTATCAGACCGCGATCAAAGTGTCCGGCATCATGGGCGCCAAGAAATCCGTCGAAGCGCGCGCGCGCGACATGCTGTATCCGGAGCAGATCTACCAGGAATTCGAAGGCGAGAACGCCACCTGGTGGAACTTCGACCCGCGCGTCGAATGGTTGCTGGATTACCTGCTGGCCAACCGCAACGAAAAAGTGCTGGTGATCTGCGCTAAAGCCGATACCGCGCTGCAGCTGGAGCAGGTGCTGCGCGAGCGTGAAGCGATCCGCGCCGCGGTGTTCCACGAAGGGCTGTCGATCATAGAGCGCGACCGCGCCGCCGCCTACTTCGCCTCCGAAGAGGAAGGCGCGCAGGTGCTGCTGTGTTCCGAGATCGGCTCCGAAGGCCGCAACTTCCAGTTCGCCAGCCAACTGGTGATGTTCGATCTGCCGTTCAATCCGGATCTGCTGGAACAGCGCATCGGCCGTCTGGACCGTATCGGCCAGATGCACGATATCCAAATCATGGTGCCTTACCTGGAGCACACCGCACAGGCGGTGCTGGGCCGCTGGTTCCACGAAGGGCTCGACGCCTTCGAACACACCTGCCCGACCGGCCGCACCATCTACGACAGCTGCTACGAGCAGTTGATCGGCTATCTGGCCGCGCCGACCGAGCAGGAGGGCCTGGACGAATTCATCCACGCCTGCCGCCAACAGCATGACCAGTTGAAAGCGCAGCTGGAACAAGGCCGCGACCGCCTGCTGGAGATGCACTCCAACGGCGGCGACAAAGCCCAGGCGCTGGCCGCCGCCATCGCCGAGCAAGATAACGACGTTAACCTGGTGGGCTTCGCGCTCAACCTGTTCGACATCGTCGGCATCAATCAGGAAGATCGCAGCGACAACCTGATCGTGCTCACGCCGTCCGACCATATGCTGGTGCCGGACTTCCCGGGCCTGCCGCAGGACGGCTGCACCGTCACCTTCGATCGCGATCAGGCGCTGTCGCGCGAAGACGCGCAGTTCGTCAGCTGGGAACACCCGATCATCCGCAACGGTCTGGATCTTATCCTGTCCGGCGATACCGGCAGTTGTGCGGTGTCCCTGTTGAAAAACAAAGCGTTGCCGGTCGGCACCTTGCTGGTTGAGCTGGTGTACGTGGTGGAAGCCCAGGCGCCGAAGCACCTGCAGCTGACCCGCTTCCTGCCGCCGACGCCGATCCGCATGCTGATGGACCGCAAGGGCACCAACCTGGCGGCGCAGGTCGAGTTCGAAAGCTTCAACCGCCAGTTGAACGCGGTCAACCGCCACACCTCCAGCAAGCTGGTCAACGCCGTGCAGCAAGACGTGCACGCCATGCTGCAGCAGGCGGAAAGCCTGGTGGAAGCGCAGGCTCGCACGCTTATCGAACAGGCGAAGCAAGAGGCGGACGACAAGCTGAGCGCCGAGCTGGCACGTCTGGAAGCGCTGAAGGCGGTCAACCCGAACATCCGCGACGACGAAGTCGAGACGCTGGAGTTCAATCGCCGTCAGGTGCTGGCCAACCTCAATGAAGCCGGCTGGCGTCTCGACGCCATTCGTCTGGTGGTGGTCACCCACCAGTAACCGGCGCGACGCGGGGAGGTGGTTGCCTCCCCGTTCGGCCCTTTTCGCGGAGCCAAGATGGAACCCTACAATCCCCCGCAGGACCCGCTGCACATCCTGTATCAGGATGAACACATCATGGTGGTCAACAAGCCCAGCGGCTTGCTGTCGGTGCCCGGCCGCGCGCCGGAAAACAAAGACAGCCTGATGACCCGCATTCAGGCCGATCATCCGGCCGCCGAATCGGTGCACCGGCTGGATATGGCCACCAGCGGGGTGATCGTGGTGGCGCTCAACAAGGCCGCCGAGCGTGAGCTGAAGCGTCAGTTTCGCGAACGCGAACCGAAGAAATCCTATATCGCCCGCGTTTGGGGGCATATGGCGCATGACGAAGGGTTGGTGGATTTGCCGCTGATCTGCGACTGGCCGAACCGGCCGCTGCAAAAGGTGTGTTTTGACACCGGCAAAGCGGCGCAGACGGAATATCTGGTGCTGTCGCGCGACGCCGACGGCAGCACCCGCGTGAAGCTGACGCCGATCACCGGCCGCTCGCATCAGCTGCGGGTGCACATGCTGGCGCTGGGACACCCGATCCTCGGCGACGGTTTCTACGCCCCGCCGGAGGCCAAAGCGATGGCGCCGCGGCTGCAGCTGCATGCGCAAGAGCTGCGCATCACCCACCCCGCCTTCCAGACGCCGATGCACTTTCGCGCCGAGCCGGATTTCTGAACCACATATTAAACGGGCCCGGCATGCCGGGCCCGCTTTCATCGCTTATTTAAAACCTTTCTCGCGTTTGATCAGGTCGTACGCCGCCTGGATCTCCTGCGCTTTCTGCTTGGCCATTTCCATCATCTCCGGCGGCAAGCCTTTCGCCACCAGCTTATCCGGATGATGTTCGCTCATCAGCTTGCGGTAGGCGCGTTTGATGGTGGCGGCATCGTCGCTGCTGCGCACGCCGAGCACCTTGCACGCATCGTCGAGCGTCGGGCCGCGCTGAGCCTGCTGATAGCCGCCCTGCGAATACCCGCCCTGCTGACCACCGCCGAACTGACGCCCGCCCTCCATCATGCTGAGGAACTGATCGAACTGCGCGCGCGAAATGCCCAGCTCTTCGGCGATGACATACAGCACCTGACGTTCGTTCGGGTGCAGCGAGCCGTCGGCGAACGCCGCCTGAATCTGAATTTCCAGAAACATCCGAATCAGATCGAAGCGGCCGAAACAGATGCTGCGGAACTGCTGCAGCGTCTCACGCAGCGGGAACTGGCTCTGTTTGCCCTCGCGGAACGCCTGCTGCGCCGCAGTGCGGGCTTCGCCGTGCAGCTGCAGGCGATCCATGAACAGGCTGGCGATCTGGATATCCGCCTCGGTGACGCGTCCTTTGGATTTGGTCAGGTGGCCCATAACCTGAAAAGTGGTGCGGAAAAACAGCGTTTGCCGCGTTTGCTGGTCGGTGAAAAACCCCCGGCTGCGCTTGTTGCTGCGCGCCGTATCGATCATATGACCGATAATCAGCCCCAGAACTACACCCCAGAATCCCGCGCCAGACCAGATGGCGACGATGACGCCGAGCAGTTTTCCCCAATACTGCATATACTCCTCAATTATCATGCCGAAAGCCGCCCGCTCTCCTCCGTTTCAGGAAAGGGCGCAGGCGATTTTTCCTAGAATTTGGATTATCATACCTGTCATTTATCTTTGCGCCTAACGACGACGCAAGTAAACGGCTGGATTTAGCACTAGCGCAACGCAGATGAGTAATATAGTCTCTGACCGTTTGCCGGACACGACGCCTCTGATGACGGAACACCAAAACCGCGTATGAAAAAAAGTTTCCCAACACTGCTGGCCACGATGATTTGGACGGCACTCTACAGTCAGCATGCGCTGGCTGATCTGGCCGAGCAATGCATGCTTGGCGTTCCTGTTTACGACAAGCCTTTGGTCAGCGGCGATCCGAACAGCCAGCCGGTGACCATCAATGCCGATGACTCGCGCGCCGACTACCCGAAAAGCGCCCTGTTCAGCGGCAACGTGCATATCGAGCAGGGCAACAGCACCCTGACCGCCAAAGAAGTTGAGCTGAATCAGACGCAAAACCCCGGCCAGACGGAACCGGTGCGTACCGTCACCGCCACCGGCGACGTGCACTACAGCGACAATCAGATCAAACTGAAAGGCCCGAAGGCCTGGTCTAACCTGAATACCAAAGATACCGACGTCTATGAAGGCGACTACCAGATGGTAGGCCGTCAGGGGCGTGGCGACGCCGACAAGATGAAAATGCGCGGCGCCAACCGTTACACCATCCTGGAAAACGGCACCTTTACCTCCTGTCTGCCGGGCGACGACAGCTGGAGCGTGGTCGGTTCCGAAGTGATCCACGATCGCGAAGAGCAGGTGGCGGAAATATGGAACGCCCGCTTCCGCATCGGTGGCGTGCCGGTGTTCTACAGCCCGTACTTGCAGCTGCCGGTCGGCGACAAGCGCCGTTCCGGCTTCCTGATCCCGAACGCCAAGTACGGCAGCAACAACGGCTTCGAGTTCATGTTGCCGTATTACTGGAACATCGCGCCGAACTACGACGCCACCATTACCCCGCACTATATGTCCAAGCGCGGCCTGCAGTGGCAGACCGAGTTCCGTTATCTGGTGCAGCCGGGCCTCGGCCTGATGGAGTTCGACTGGTTGCCGGACGATAAGGAATACGGCAAAGATCATGACGACAACAAACGCTGGCTGTTCTACTGGAACCACAACGGCGTTATGGATCAGGTGTGGCGCTTCAACGTCGATTACACCAAGGTCAGCGATTCCAAGTACTTCACCGATCTGGACTCCAAATACGGCTCCACCACCGACGGCTACGCCACGCAGAAATTCAGCCTCGGCTACGCCAACGAGAACTGGAACGCCACGCTGAGCTCCAAGCAGTTCCAGATTTACGACGATACCGATCGCTCACAGTCGGACTCGTATAAAGTCCAGCCGCAGTTGGATCTGAACTACTACAAGAACGACCTCGGCCCGTTCGATTTCCATATTTACGGCCAGGCGGCCAAGTTCACCAGCGTCAACCCATACAGCCCGGACGCCACCCGTCTGCATATGGAACCGACGCTGAGTCTGCCGCTCACCAACGGCTGGGCCAGCCTGAACACCGAAGCCAAGGTGATGGCGACCCATTACCAGCAGGATATTCCTGACGGTTTCGCCGCCAACTACCAGAGCCGCAAAAACGCTGCCGCGCCGGAGCTCGATGATTCGGTCAACCGCGTACTGCCGCAGTTCAAAGTCGACGGCAAGCTGGTGTTCGAGCGGCCGATGATCTGGGCCGAAGGCGCCACCCAGACGCTGGAGCCGCGCGTGCAGTACCTGTACGTGCCGTACCGCGACCAGAGCAACATCTACACCTACGACACCACGCTGCTGCAGACCGACTACTCCGGCCTGTTCCGCGATCGCACCTACAGCGGCCTGGATCGCATCGCTTCGCAGAACCGCGTGTCTACCGGTTTGACCACGCGCATTTATGATGACGCGCTGGTTGAACGTTTTAACGCTTCCGTGGGTCAAATCTACTACTTCAGCCGTTCGCGCACCGGCGATCGGGTAACCGGGTACGACAACAACGACGATACCGGCAGCGTGGCCTGGGCCGGCGATACCTATTGGAAAATCGACGATCGTTGGGGCCTGCGCGGCGGCCTGCAGTACGACACCCGCCTGAACAGCGTCTCGCTGGGCAACGGCGTGGTGGAATACCGCCAGGATGCCGAGCGCGTAGTGCAGCTGAACTACCGTTACGCCACGCCGGAATATATCCAGACGGCGTTGAACACCAAAACGGTTCCGGCCTTCCAGGACGGCATCTCGCAGGTGGGCATCACCGGCAGCTGGCCGATCGCCGATCGTTGGGCGGTGGTCGGGGCGTACTACTACGACACCCGCGCCAAACAATCCGCCGATCAGCTGGTGGGGCTGAAGTACAACACCTGCTGCTGGGCGGTGACGCTGGGCTATGAGCGCAAGATCACCGACTGGAACAACAGCAACAATACCAGCGTTTACGACAACAGAGTTTCGTTCAACGTCGAACTGCGCGGCCTGAGCAGCGATCATAGTCTCGGCTCCGCAGAAATGCTGCGCTCCGGCATTCTGCCGTATCAGCGCGCATTCTGACGCTTTGCAACACTTTGAAAACGAGAACTTTCACCCGCATTTGCGGATTACATAATGGGAAATGTATGAAGAACTGGAGAACGCTTATTCTCGGATTGGTGGTTTGCGCCAATGCCGCGTTCGCAGCACCCCAAGAAGTGGATAAAGTCGCCGCCGTCGTGGATAACGGCGTGGTACTCGAAAGCGACGTCAACGGACTGTTGCAGTCGGTGAAGCTCAACGCCCAGCAGGCTGGTCAGCAACTGCCGGACGACAAGACGCTGCGCCATCAGATCATCGAACGCCTGATCATGGATAACATCCAGCTGCAGATGGCCAAGAAAATGGGCATCACCGTCTCCGACGCCGATCTGGACAAAGCGATCGCCAACATCGCCGCGCAGAACCGCATGAGCGTCGATCAGCTGCGCAGCCGCCTGTCGTACGAAGGGCTGAACTACAACACCTACCGCGCGCAGATCCGCAAAGAGATGCTGATCTCCGAAGTGCGCAACAACGAAGTGCGCCGCCGCGTCACCATCCTGCCGCAGGAAGTGGACGCGCTGGCCAAACAGGTGGGCGCGCAGAACGGCAGCGACACCGAAATGAACATCAGCCACATCCTGATCCCGCTGCCGGAGAACCCGTCGCAGCAGCAGGTCGACAAAGCCGAAGAGCTGGCCAAACGCCTGGTGGGCGAGATCAACAGCGGCGCCGACTTCGGCAAGCTGGCGATCACTTACTCCGCCGACTCTCAGGCGCTGAAAGGCGGCAACATGGGCTGGGGCAAGCTGCAAGAGATCCCGACCCTGTTCGCTGAACGCCTGGTCAGCGCCAAGAAAGGTGACGTCGTCGGCCCAATCCGTTCCGGCGTCGGCTTCCACATCCTGAAAGTCAACGACATCCGCGGCGCCAGCCAGTCGGTGTCGGTCACCGAAGTGCACGCCCGTCACATCCTGCTGAAACCTTCGGTGGTGCTGACCGACGACCAGGCGCGCGCCAAACTGCAATCCGTGGCGGAAGCGATCAAGAGCGGCCGCGCCAAATTCGCCGACGAAGCCAAACAGCTGTCGCAGGATCCGGGTTCCGCCATGCAGGGCGGCGATCTGGGCTGGGCTTCCCCGGACATCTACGATCCCGCCTTCCGCGATGCGTTGCTCAAGCTGAGCAAAGGTGAGATCAGCGCGCCGGTGCACTCTTCCTTCGGTTGGCACCTGATTCAGCTGCTGGATACCCGTCAGGTGGATAAGACCGACGCCGCGCAGAAAGATCGCGCTTACCGCATGCTGTTCAACCGTAAGTTCGCCGAAGAGGCGCAGACCTGGATGCAGGAACAGCGCGCCCAGGCTTACGTGAAGATCCTCGATGGCAGCGATGCACAGCAATAAACGCGTCGTCATTACCCCCGGCGAACCCGCCGGGGTGGGGCCGGATTTGGTAGCCGCCCTGGCGCAACAGGATTGGCCTGTTGAGCTGGTGGTGTGCGCCGATCCGGCCCTGTTGCTTGAACGCGCCCAATGTTTGGGCCTGCCGCTGACGCTGCGCGACTACCAGCCGCAGCAGCCGGCCGAGGCGCAACGCGCCGGCACACTGACCGTGCTGCCGGTGTCGCTCGCTCAGCCGGTCACCGCCGGTGAACTGAACGTCGGCAACAGTGCCTACGTGGTGGAAACCCTGGCGCGCGCCTGTGACGGCTGCCTGAACGGCGAGTTTGCCGCCTTGATCACCGGCCCGGTGAACAAGGGCGTGATCAACGACGCCGGCGTGCCGTTTATCGGCCATACCGAATTCTTTGCCGATCGCAGCCGCTGCGATCGCGTGGTGATGATGCTCGCGACCGAAGAGCTGCGCGTGGCGCTGGCGACCACCCACCTGCCGCTGCTGGCGGTGCCGGGCGCCATCACGCAGCAGAGCCTGTTCGAAGTCATTCGCATCCTCGACCACGATCTGAAAACCAAATTTGGCATCGCCCAGCCGCACATTTACGTCTGCGGTCTGAATCCCCACGCCGGGGAAGGCGGCCATATGGGGCGCGAAGAGATAGACACCATCATCCCGGCGCTCGACGCGCTGCGCGCTGACGGTATCCATCTTGTCGGCCCGCTGCCGGCGGACACCCTGTTCCAGCCCAAATATCTGCAAGATGCCGATGCGGTGCTGGCGATGTATCACGATCAGGGACTGCCGGTGCTAAAATACCAAGGGTTCGGCCGCGCGGTGAATATCACCCTCGGTTTGCCTTTCATACGCACCTCGGTCGACCACGGTACCGCTCTGGAACTGGCCGGCACCGGCACCGCCGATGTCGGCAGTTTCCAAACGGCCCTGAATCTCGCCATTAAAATGATAATTAATTGTAATGAATAACAGAGTCCACCAAGGGCACTTTGCCCGCAAACGCTTTGGACAAAACTTTTTAACCGATCAGTTTGTCATCGATAGCATTGTCTCCGCCATTCACCCGCAGCCGGGCGAAGCGGTGGTCGAGATCGGCCCCGGCCTCGGCGCTTTGACCGAACCGGTCGGCGCGCGCATGGACCGCATGACGGTGATCGAACTGGACCGCGATCTGGCCACTCGGCTGGAGAATCACCCGCAGCTGAAAGACAAGCTGACCATCCGCCAGCAGGACGCCATGACGGTGAATTTCGCCGAACTGGCCGAGGAGGCTGGCCAACCGCTGCGCGTATTTGGTAACCTGCCGTACAATATTTCGACGCCGCTGATGTTCCACCTTTTCAGCTATACTCAGGCAATCCGCGACATGCACTTTATGTTGCAGAAAGAGGTGGTCAACCGTCTGGTGGCCGGCCCTAACAGCAAGGCCTACGGGCGTTTGACCGTGATGGCGCAGTACTACTGCAACGTCATCCCGGTGCTGGAAGTGCCGCCGACCGCGTTCGCGCCGCCGCCGAAGGTCGATTCCGCCGTGGTGCGCCTGGTCCCGCACACCGAGCTGCCGAACCCGGTGGGCGACGTGCGCATGCTGAGCCGCATCACCACGCAGGCGTTCAATCAGCGGCGGAAAACCATCCGCAATAGCCTGGGCGATCTGTTCACGCCGGAGCAGCTGACGGAGCTGGGCGTCGATCCGTCGCTCAGAGCAGAGAATATTTCTGTGGCGCAGTACTGCAAGCTGGCGAACTGGCTGTCAGCCAATCCGGCGCCGCAGCAATAAGGAGTTGTTGTCATGATTGATTCGCCCCGCGTGTGTATTCAGGTTCAGAGCATCTATGTGGAATCACAGTCGATCCCTGAAGAAGAGCGTTATGTCTTCGCCTATACCATTACCATCCGCAATCTGGGGCGGACCAACGTGCAACTGCTGGGCCGTTACTGGCTGATCACCAACAGCAACGGCCGCCAAACCGAAGTCCAGGGCGAAGGCGTGATCGGCGAACAGCCCGTCATTCCGCCCGGTGGAGAGTTTCAGTACACCAGCGGCGCCATTCTGGAAACGCCGCTGGGCACCATGGAAGGCCATTACGAAATGGTTGACCATCAGGGTCAGCCGTTCCGCACCGCTATTCCCGTGTTCCGCTTAGCCATTCCAACGCTGATCCATTAATTATGTCGACATACCTTATCGGCGACGTTCACGGCTGTTTCGATGAACTGAAGTCGCTGCTGGCTCAGGTTGCGTTCGATCCCGAGCGCGATCAACTGTGGCTGACCGGCGATCTGGTGGCGCGCGGCCCCGCCTCGCTGGACGTGCTGCGCTATGTGCGCTCGCTCGGCCCGGCGGTGCGCATGGTGCTGGGCAACCACGATCTGCACCTGCTGGCGGTTTACGCCGGCATCAGCCGCAACAAACCCAAAGATCGCATCACGCCACTGCTGGAAGCGCCGGACGCCGACGAGCTGATCAACTGGCTGCGCCGCCAACCGGTGCTGCAGGTGGATGATGAGCAAAAACTGGTGATGGCCCACGCCGGCATCACCCCGCAGTGGGACATCGACACCGCGAAAATGTGCGCGCGCGAAGTGGAGGCGGTATTGAGCAGCGACAGCTATCCGCTGTTCCTCGACGCCATGTACGGCGACATGCCGAACAACTGGGCGCCGGAGCTGAGCGGCCTGGCGCGTCTGCGTTTCAGCACCAATGCGCTGACGCGCATGCGCTACTGCTTCCCCAACGGCCAGCTTGACATGATCTGCAAAGATGCGCCGGGCAGCGCGCCGGCGCCGCTGAAGCCGTGGTTCGAGCTGCCGCGCCTGGTGGACCCGGAATACACCATCATCTTCGGCCACTGGGCCTCGCTGGAAGGCAAGGGTACGCCGGAGGGCGTGATCGGGCTGGATACCGGCTGCTGCTGGGGCGGCGATCTGACGATGCTGCGCTGGGAAGACCGCCGTTACTTCACGCAGCCCGCCAATCGCGGCGAAGCGCCTGACCACGCCGGCAGATTAGCCGCATCCTGAAACGATAAAGGCGGCCCGGTGGCCGCCTTTGTTCTGTATTGCCACCTTACGCCCCAATCACTCCGCCATCTTCACGCGTGATCATCAACACCGATGAACGCGGGCGCGGGCTGTTGTTCGGGAAGTGCGAATCGCCTTCTTCTCCGGGATGCTGTACGTTGACGAACATCGTCTTGTAGTCCGGGGTGAAGGTGATGCCGGTCAGTTCGCAGGACTTCGGCCCCACCATGAAACGGCGGATCTCGCCACTGACCGGATCGCCCACCAGCATCTGGTTGTTGCCCTGCCCGACGTAATCGCCCTTGTTGCTGTACTTGCCGTCGGTGAGGATCCACAGACGGCCGGCGCGATCGAAACCCAGCCCGTCCGGGCTGTTGAAGGTATTTTCCGCCGTGATGTTCGGCGTGCCGCGGTTGACGCCTTCGGGGTGGGCAATCGGGTTGCCGCACAGCGCATAGATGTCCCAGGCGAAGACGTCGACGGTGGCGTCGCCGCCCTCGTCCCAGCGAATGATTTGGCCGTAGATATTGTTCGGTCGCGGGTTGGCGGCGTTCAACGGCATCCCTTCCTCGCCGCGCTTGCTGTTGTTAGTCAGCGTGCAGTACGCGCGTCCGTCATGCGGGTTCACCGCGATCCACTCCGGGCGATCCATTTTGGTGGCGCCGACCTGCTGCGCCGCCTTGCGGGCGAAGATCAGCACTTCGGCCTCATCGCGGAAACCGTTCTCCGGCGTCAGGCCGTTCTTGCCGAACTCAAGCGCAATCCAGCGCCCTTTGCCCTTCAGCGGCGTGCCGGCTTCATCGCCGTCGAACTGCGCCACGTACAGCGTCCCCTCATCCAGCAGCGTACGATTGTTGGCCGGATTGGCGGCGTCGACCACGCCTTTGGAGACGTACTTATAGATATGTTCGCCGCGCTCGTCGTCGCCCATATACACCACCAGACGGCCGTCTTTGGCCACGGTCACCGCCGCGTTTTCATGTTTGAAACGGCCGAGCGCGGTGTGCTTGATGGGCGTCGAGGTCGGATTCAACGGATCGATCTCGACAATCCAGCCGTGACGGTTGAATTCGTTGGGATTCTTCGCCACATCAAAACGCTCGTCATAGTCCGGCCAGTTGCGTTCCGGTTCGCTGACCTTCAGCGTGTAGCGCTTCTGTTCCGGCGTGGTTCGATAATCGGCCTGACGGGTGCCGAAATAGGTGTCGAAGTTTTCCTCGCAGGTCAGGTAGGTGCCCCACGGCGTCTTGCCGTTGGCGCAGTTGCCGAAGGTGCCCAGCACCTTGCGGCCGCTCGGATCGGCGGCGGTCTGCAACAACGGATGTCCGGCGGCCGGGCCGCTGAATTGCATCTCGCTGTTGGCGGTGATGCGGCGGTTATAGCGCGACGGGCGCTCCACCTCCCAGCGCTGGCCGTCGCCGAGCCGCTTGACCGCGACAATGGAGACGCCGTGCGCCGCCTGCGATTTGCGCACCTCTTCCAGGCTGGTGGCCTTGGCGCCGCCGTGGGCGAACAGGTACTGCTCGTTAACGTATTCGTTATTGATGGCCATCACGCCGTGATTGTCATCGATAGGGAAGAAGCTCATGCCATCGTTGTTGTCGCCAAACTGTTTTTCCTGATCGGCGGCGCTGTTGTTGCCCTGCGGATCGAAGGCCGGCGCGCCGTCCACCAGCGGCTCGCCCCAGGAGATCAGTACCTCGGCGCGGTAGCCCGGCGCTATCGTCACTTCATCGGCGGTAGACGCGGCGATGCCCCGGAAGCCCAGCAGCGTGTTCGGCGGCAGATCCTCGGCTAACGCCTCGGTGGAGACCGACCAGATGCCGCCGCCGAGAAAACCGGCCAGGCCGACGGCGCCGGCGCTGCCAAGCAGCAGCTTGCGGCGAGTGGGATCGATCAGGCGGTCGGCGTCTAATTGCTCAATTTGCTTGGTCATAACGTGGTTACCTTTTTAGTTATGGCGCCGCGGTCAAGATTCACCAGAGTTGCCGTGACGCTCGGAGTTGGGCTTCATACTAATCAGGTAATGTGACGGAAAGGTTACGAATGACCGGCGCAAAAAGACCGGGGGCGCAATTGCTTGCGCCCCCGGGGATGACTGGCTAACGCGCTGAGATCAGCGGCGCTGCAGGATTTCGAAGCAGTAGCTGTGCGAGTTCAGATCGTCGGCGTCGTGGAATTCGCTGAACGTGGTTTCCCACTCGTCCGGCTCGTAATCCGGGAAGTGAGTATCGCCGCCGACTTCGGCGTCGATGTGTGTCAGGTACAGGCGATCGGCGCGCGGCAGCAACTGGGTATAGATGCGCCCACCGCCGATCACCATCACTTCTTCCACCTCACCCGCGGCGGCCAGCGCCTCATCCAGCGAGGTCACCCAGGTCACCCCGGCGGCATTGCCCGGGCGGCTGCTCAAAACGATATTGTGGCGGCCCGGCAGCGGGCGGCCGATGGATTCGAAGGTCTTGCGGCCCATAATAACCGGCTTATTCAACGTGTTGCGTTTAAACCACGCAAGGTCCGCCGGCAGGTGCCACGGCATGGCGTTTTCCATGCCAATAACGCGATCCGCCGCCAAGGCAGCGATCAGGCTGATAATCATTGTTTAACCCTGTGTAGGCAGCAAAATTGGTGACACTATACGTAAAGGCCTGAGTGCCGTCGATAGGCTAATCAAGCAAGATGAATATATAAGATAGCTCTTATCAGCATATCTAATAACCAACGTTCTTTTGCCGGGGAATTTCACACGCCGGGGCGTTTGCGGTACAACCACAGGCCCGGTAACGACAGGCCGATCGACAACGCGCCGACGATGAAACTGGCCTTGAGGAAGTTGGTGATCATGGTCTCCATCAAAGCCTCGCTGTAGCCCAGATGCGAGATCTCTACCACAGTTATCATCGCGGTATAGGCGGAAATGCCGGGGAACATCGGGATCACCGCCGCCACGGTGAACACCTTCGGGTGCGCCAACAGCCAGCGCGACCAATAGATACCGATGATGCCGATCAGGATCGCCGCCAGCAGCGACGCCCACTCGATGTTCATGCCCACGTGCATCATCAGCATGCGCGAGCCGCGCCCGATTGCCCCGAGCAACGCGCAATAGCGCAGCGCGCGCAGCGGCACGTTGAACACCATGGCGAAGCCCAGCGCCGGCACCGCCGCCAACAGCATCTCCTGCAACAATGCCCACAGCAGACTCATGACCACCCCCGCAGATCCCACAGCGACATCGCCATCACCACGCCGATACAGGTCGCCAGCGTCAACAGGCTGGCCATCGCCCAGCGCGCCAGCCCGGTGTTGACGTGCCCCTTGAACATGTCGGCCACCGCGTTGATCAGCGGGAAGCCCGGCACCAGCAGCAGCACGCTGGCGGCCATCGCCACGCTCGAAGTCTCTTTAAACACCGGCAGGCGCAGCAGCAGCCCGGATATCGACGTAGCGACAAACGCCGTCAGGCAAAAATTGATCAGCGGATTCATATGGCGGGCGGTGAGGATCTGGCGCACCAGCATCGCCGCGCCGCTGGCGATAAAAGTCACCAGGAAGGCGTCGCCGCCGCCGCCGTTGAGCATGCTGAAACACCCGCAGGACAACCCCACCATCAGCACCACCAGCCAGCGCGGATAGCGCAGCGGCCGGATCTTTTCGAAGCGCCGCGCCACGTCGTGCGTATCCGCCAGATGATGCTCGGCGAGGATCACGATATGCTGCACTTCCGTCACCACCTGCATATTGATGCCGCGATCGACATTCTTGCGGGTCGTGGTCAGGCAGGCGCCGTGGCTGAGGGTGGTCAACACCACCGCATTGGCGGAGATTGAACTTTCCACGCTGTCCATCCCCAGCGCCAACCCCAGGCGGGTGGACAACTGCTCCACCACCGTGCTCTCGGCGCCGTGCTGCAACAGCAGCAGCGCGCATTGAATGCACAAGCGGGTGATTTCACGCTGTTGCCGGTGCGGTTCCGGCCTGTCTGTGGCGGTAGTCTGCTGCATGGTGCTCCGTTGCTGGCGATAGATGAATTATTATCATAGAGCCTAACAATACCTCATTGGGTTGATGCGCATCAGAGGAAGCGGCGTTATTATCGCCAACATGCTGCCTTTTGCGCGAGACGCCTCCCATGCTTGAAACTTCACTGTTCGTCGCCGGCATTGCCGCCCTCGGCATGCTTTCCCCCGGCCCGGATTTTTTCCTGGTGATCAAAAACGCCGCCCGCTACCCGCGTCTGGCCGCCATGATGACCGCCTTCGGCGTGATCTGCGGCGTCGCCACCCACATGTCCTACTGCGTCGCCGGGCTGGCGGTGGTGATCACCACCACGCCGTGGCTGTTCAACCTGCTGAAATACGCCGGGGCGGTCTATCTGGTGTGGATCGGCATCCAGGCGCTGCTGTCGCGCGGCGGCGGCAAAATGAACGTCAGCAATCTGCCGCAGCTACAGGTCAGCCTGAAGAGCGCCTTTGCGCAAGGCTACCTGTGCAACCTGCTGAACCCGAAAGCCACCCTGTTCTTCCTGGCGGTCTTCACCCAGGTGTTGCAGATCGATTCCGGCCTGGGCGACAAGCTGTGGTACGCGGGGATTATTCTCGGCCTGTCGGTCATCTGGTGGCCGCTACTGGTGTTCCTGATCCAAAGCGGTCCGGTGCGCCGCGGGTTGGAAAAGACCCAGAAGATCGTCGACAAGCTGCTGGGCGGTATGCTGATCGCCTTGGGCATCAAGGTCGCACTGAGCTAAGCAAAAAAAGGGGCGCCGATCTGGCGCCCCTCCCCTTATCCTTTGGCTTCCACCACTTCGTCTTCCGGCGCCTTGCCGTCGATACTGCCGCGCCAGCCGGTCTGCTGCACCCGCGCCAGCCGATTCTGATCCTGCTCGATGGCCGCGCTGAGCATCTCCTTGGCCCGCTGCAGGCTGGCGATACGGAATTCAGTATCCTGGTAATTATCCAGCGTATCTTCCAGCATCTTCAGGTTATAGCGACGGAAAGTGTCCGCTTTCTCGCGCGCCTCATAGGCGTCCAGCCCCAGCAGCTCCAGCGTTTCACGGCCGACGCGCAGCGAGCTTTCGAAGGTTTCGCGCTCCGGTTTTTCCACCCCCAACTGCCGCAACTGATACCAATGATCGACGTCGCGCGCCCGCGCCACCACTTTCAGATGCGGGAAGTGCTGCCTGGCCAGCTCGGTTAACGCCAGGCTGTCCTCCACATCGTCGATGGCGTTGATCAGCACCTTGGCGTGAGCGGCGCCGGCCGCCTCCAGCAGATCGGCGCGCGTGGCGTCGCCGTAGAACACCTTGGTGTCGAATTTACGCAGCGTTTCGATATGGTCCGGATCGTGATCCAGTACCACGGTGTGCACGCCGTTGGCCAACAGTAAACGACCGGCGATCTGGCCGAAACGGCCGAAGCCGGCGATGATCACGCTGGCGTTCTCGTCATCAATGACGTCAGCCGGGCGATCCTCTTTCGGCGCATTTTTTTCCAGCTGCGCGGCGATCACCAACAGCAGCGGGGTGGCCGCCATCGACAGCGCCACCGCCAGCGTCAGCGACTTGGCCCATTCAACCGGCAAGACGCCGGCCAGCTGCGCGGCGCTGAAGATCACGAAGGCGAACTCACTGCCCTGCCCCAGCAGAATGGCGAACAGGCCGCGCTGGCGCTTCGGCACCCTGAGCAGCGGGCCGATCAGCCACAGCAACGCCGCCTTGATAAGCATAAAGCCCAGCAGCAACGAGGCGATCAGCAACGGATGATGGAACAGCGTGCCGAAGTCGATCGACATGCCGACGCCGATGAAAAACAGCCCCAGCAGCAACCCTTTGAACGGCTGAATATCGCTCTCCAGCGCGTGGCGATATTCCGAGCTCGCCAACAGCACCCCGGCGAGGAACGCCCCCATCGCCATCGACAACCCGGCCATCTCCAGCAGGATGCCAAAGCCGAACACCAGGAACAGCGCCACGGCGCTGAACACCTCGCGCATACCCGAACGGGCGACGAAGTGCAGCAGCGGGCGGGTGACGTAGCGGCCAAGCAGCACCACCATCGTCAACGCGCCCACCACTTTGGCCGCCGACAGTACGAAAGCGCCCAGCGTCGTGGTGGCGCCGCTGCTGGCCAGCAGCGGAATCATCGCCACCAGCGGGATCGCCGCGATATCCTGGAACAGCAACACCGCAAACGCGCTGCGGCCGATCGGCGACGGCGTCAAATTGCGTTCGCTCATCGCCTGCATGGCGATGGCGGTCGATGAGAGCGCCAGCGTCAAACCGATCAGCAGCGCCACCTTCCAGTTGAGGCCGAGGAAGTAGCAGAAGGCGCTCAGCGCCAGGCCGCAGCCCACCATCTGAATGCTGCCGCCGCCGAACACCGAGGCGCGCAGCGTCCACAGCCGTTTGGGATCCAGCTCCAGGCCGATGATAAACAGCATCAGCACCACGCCGATCTCGGCGAAGGTCAGGATAGACTCGGCATCCGACACCAGCTTCAGCCCCCAGGGGCCGATAATGCAGCCGGCGATCAGGTAACCGAGCACCGAACCCAGCCCCAGGCGCACCGCAATCGGCACGAACAGCGCGGCGGAACCGAGATAGATCAGCCCCTCGATCATCATGTGGTGGTTATCCATGGCTGGCCTCCCGGGTTTCCGCTTCGGCATGTTCCATCAGATAGTCGACCAACCGCTGCCGGTAGGCTTCGCCGGCGGCGATCAGCGCCGGTTCGTTGCAGGTAAAGGTGTTGTGCAGGGCGAAGTACGGCTGCCAGTTCATGCCGCAATAAATCGCCGTGGCCTGCAGCGGCTGCGCCAGCGCGGCGAAGTTGGGAAAATCGCCCAGTTCGAAATGGTGCTCGTCACCGCCGCTGGTCACCGCCCACAGGCAGTCTTTGCCCACCAGCGCGTTGCCGTCGTGGCCATAGGCCCAGCCGTGCTCCAGCACTTTGTCGATCCACAGCTTCAACAGCGGCGGGAAGCTGTACCACTGCATCGGATGCTGCAGCACCACCATGTCGGCGCGCTCCAGCGCCTGTTGCTCGGCGTTGATATCGATATTGAAATCGGGGTACAGCTCATACAGCGAGCGCACCTCCACCTCGGGAAGATCCCTCACCGCCTGCAGCAGGCGGTGATTGGCATGCGAATGCCGGGGATACGGGTGAGCATAAATTATCAGAATCATTGTTATCGTCGTTCCTTCGTTCCTTGCCAATACACCAAGCATATACCAATCACACAGAGTGACAGTTTGCCCACTGATTGATAGCGGAAATTTTTAACGCCAGCCTACAAATTCACTGAATAAAAAAGGGCGCTGCATCTGCAGCGCCCTGGCGTAGCGTTCGCGCGCGGTTACTTACCAATACGCGCGTGCATTTCCTGCACCGATGTCACCTGCTCGGTCGGATCCGCTTTCAGCGCCATCGCGGTGGCGAAGCCGCCGTTCAGCGTGGTGTCGTAGTGCACCTTGTACTGCAGGGCGCTGCGGCGAATCAGCTTGGAGTCCTCAATCGCCTGACGGCCTGCCGTGGTGTTGACGATGTAGGTGTACTCGCCGTTCTTGATACGGTCCTGAATGTGCGGACGCCCTTCGTGCACCTTGTTGACCAGGCGCGGGTTGATGCCCGCTTCGCCCAGCACCACCGCGGTGCCGTGGGTCGCGTCCAGCTCAAAGCCCTGCTTCAGCAGGCTGGCGGCCAAATCGACCACGCGAGCCTTGTCGCCTTCGCGCACCGACAGCAGCGCGCGGCCCTGTTTCTTCATGCCCGAGTTGCTGCCCAGCATCGCTTTGGAGAAAGCTTCCGCGAAGGTGCGGCCCACACCCATCACTTCCCCGGTAGAGCGCATTTCCGGCCCCAAAATCGGGTCGACGCCCGGGAATTTGTTGAACGGCAGCACCACTTCTTTCACCGAGTAGTACGGCGGGATGATCTCTTCGGTCACGCCCTGTTCAACCAGCGTTTTGCCCGCCATCACGCGCGCGGCCACTTTGGCCAGCGGCACGCCGGTCGCTTTGGACACGAACGGCACGGTACGCGCGGCGCGCGGGTTGACTTCAATCAGGTAAACTTCGTTGTCCTTCACCGCGAACTGCACGTTCATCAGGCCGCGCACCTGCAGCTCGAACGCCAGTTTTTCCACCTGGCGACGCATCACGTCCTGAATTTCCTGGCTCAGGGTGTACGCCGGCAGCGAACACGCGGAGTCGCCGGAGTGCACGCCCGCCTGCTCGATGTGCTCCATGATGCCGCCAATCAGCACGCGCTCGCCGTCGCAGATAGCATCGACGTCCACTTCCACCGCATCGTCCAGGAAGCGGTCCAGCAACACCGGCGCATCGTTAGACACGCTGACCGCGGTCTGGAAGTAGCGGCGCAGGTCGGTTTCGTCATAGACGATTTCCATCGCCCGGCCGCCCAGCACGTAGGAAGGACGCACCACCAGCGGATAACCGATGCCCGCCGCCTTCTCGACCGCCTGCTCGATGGCGGTGACGGTGGCGTTGGCCGGCTGCTTCAGGCCCAGGCGGTTGACCGCCTGCTGGAAGCGTTCGCGGTCTTCGGCACGGTCGATGGCGTCCGGGCTGGTGCCGATGATCGGCACGCCTGCGGCTTCCAGCTCGCGCGCCAGCTTCAGCGGGGTCTGGCCGCCGTACTGCACGATTACGCCTTTCGGTTTCTCGATGCGCACGATTTCCAGCACGTCTTCCAGGGTCACCGGCTCAAAGTACAGGCGGTCCGAGGTGTCGTAGTCGGTGGAGACGGTTTCCGGGTTGCAGTTGACCATGATGGTCTCGTAACCGTCTTCACGCAGCGCCAGCGAAGCGTGCACGCAGCAGTAGTCGAACTCGATGCCCTGGCCGATACGGTTAGGCCCGCCGCCCAGCACCATCACTTTCGGGCGGTCGTTGGTCGGGTTGGACTCGCACTCTTCTTCATAGGTGGAGTACATGTAGGCGGTGTCGGTAGCGAATTCCGCCGCGCAGGTATCCACGCGCTTGTACACCGGGTGCAGGCCGTGGCTGTGGCGCAGCTTGCGAATTTCGCTCTCGGCGACGCCGGCCAGCTTGGCCAGACGCGCATCGGCGAAGCCCTTGCGCTTCAACGTGCGCAGGAAGTCTTTGTCCAGGCCGTTGATGCCCGCTTCGGCTACCTGCTCTTCCAGGCGCACCAGCTCTTCAATCTGCACCAGGAACCAGCGATCGACGTTGGTCAGGTTGAAGACGCCGTCGACCGACAGACCGGCGCGGAAGGCGTCGGCGATGTACCAGATGCGGTCGGAACCGGCGTCTTTCAGCTCGCGGCGGATTTTGGTCAGCGCTTCCGGATCGTCCAGGCTCACTTTCGGATCGAAGCCGGTGGCGCCCACTTCCAGACCGCGCAGCGCTTTCTGCAGCGACTCTTGCTGAGTGCGGCCGATGGCCATCACTTCGCCGACCGACTTCATCTGGGTAGTCAGGCGATCGTTGGCGCCGGCGAACTTCTCGAAGTTGAAGCGCGGGATCTTGGTCACGACGTAGTCGATGGACGGCTCGAACGACGCCGGGGTGCGGCCGCCGGTGATGTCGTTCATCAGCTCATCGAGGGTATAGCCCACCGCCAGTTTGGCGGCGATCTTGGCGATCGGGAAGCCGGTGGCTTTCGACGCCAGCGCCGAAGAGCGCGACACGCGCGGGTTCATCTCGATGACAATCAGGCGGCCGGTTTTCGGGTTAACCGAGAACTGCACGTTGGAGCCGCCGGTTTCAACGCCGATCTCACGCAGCACCGCCATCGAGGCGTTGCGCATGATTTGGTATTCCTTATCGGTCAGGGTCTGGGCCGGCGCAACGGTGATCGAGTCGCCGGTGTGGATGCCCATGGCGTCGAAGTTTTCGATGGAGCAAACGATGATGCAGTTGTCGTTCTTATCACGCACCACTTCCATCTCGTATTCTTTCCAACCGATCAGCGATTCGTCGATCAGCAGCTCGTTGGTCGGCGACAGGTCCAGACCGCGTTCGCAGATCTCTTCGAACTCTTCGCGGTTGTAGGCGATGCCGCCGCCGGTGCCGCCCATGGTAAAGGAAGGACGGATGATGCACGGGAAGCCGACGTCAGCGGCTACCGCCAGCGCTTCTTCCATGGTGTGCGCGATGCCGGAACGCGCGGTATCCAAACCGATTTTCTTCATCGCCACGTCGAAACGGCGGCGGTCTTCGGCCTTGTCGATGGCATCGGCAGTTGCGCCGATCATGGTGACGCCGAACTCGGCCAGCACGCCCTGACGCTCCAGCTCCAGCGCGCAGTTCAGCGCCGTCTGGCCGCCCATGGTCGGCAGAACCGCATCCGGACGCTCTTTTTCGATGATCTTGCGCACCACTTCCCAGTGGATCGGCTCAATGTAGGTCGCATCGGCCATTTCCGGGTCGGTCATGATGGTCGCCGGGTTGGAGTTGACCAGAATGACGCGGTAGCCCTCTTCGCGCAGCGCTTTACACGCCTGGGCGCCCGAGTAGTCGAACTCACACGCCTGGCCGATAACAATCGGGCCAGCGCCGAGGATCAGGATGCTTTTTATGTCTGTACGTTTTGGCATTTTTTACTGCTCCTGATTATTTGGCGTTAGAACGGTAAGTCTCAATCAGTTCGATAAAGTGATCGAACAGCGGCGCGGCGTCGTGCGGGCCTGGGCTGGCTTCCGGGTGCCCCTGGAAGCTGAACGCCGCCTTGTCGGTGCGGTGAATGCCCTGCACCGTGTGGTCGAACAGCGATTTGTGCGTCACGCGCAGATTCGCCGGCAGGTCGTTTTCATCGACGGCGAAGCCGTGGTTCTGCGCGGTGATCATCACCGTGTTGTTGTCCAGATCCTTCACCGGGTGGTTGCCGCCGTGGTGGCCGAGCTTCATCTTCATGGTTTTCGCCCCGCTGGCCAGCGCCAGCAGCTGGTGACCCAGACAGATGCCGAACACCGGAATGTCGGTTTCCAGGAACTGCTTGATGGCGGCGATGGCGTAGTCGCACGGCTCCGGGTCGCCCGGGCCGTTGGACAGGAAGATGCCGTCCGGATTCATTTTCAGCACCTCGTCGGCCGGGGTCTGCGCCGGCACCACGGTCAGGCGGCAACCGCGATCCACCAGCATGCGCAGGATGTTGCGCTTGGCGCCGTAGTCGTAAGCCACCACGTGGAACGGCAGTTCCGCGGCGGTTTTGGCTTCCGGCAGGTCGCCTTCAAGCGTCCAGCTGCCTTGCTGCCAGCTGTAGGCCTCTTGAGTGGTGACCTCTTTCGCCAAATCCATGCCCTTCAACCCCGGGAAACCTTGCGCCTTGGCCAGAGCCAGCGCGGCATCCGGCGAATCGGCGGCGACGATGCAGCCGTTCTGGGCGCCCTTCTCGCGCAGCAGGCGAGTCAACTTACGGGTATCGATATCGGCGATCGCCACGATGTTGTGACGCTTGAGGTAGTCGGACAGGCTTTCTTCACTGCGGTAGTTGCTGGCGATCAGCGGGAGGTCACGAATGACGAGGCCTTGGGCGTGTACTGCGGAGGATTCTTCGTCGGAAGCATTGGTGCCGACATTGCCGATATGAGGATAAGTAAGAGTAACGATCTGGCGGGAATAGGAAGGATCAGTGAGGATTTCTTGATAACCGGTCATCGACGTATTGAAGACCACTTCCCCCACTGCCGTTCCCTCTGCCCCGATGGCCCGACCGTGGAATTGGGTTCCGTCTTCCAGAACCAATAGCGCTGACTTTATCAAAACATCCTCCGAGGAATAATCAATCACAATATTTGCATATTAATTCAGATATCGCGATCTAAATCAATGCAAAAACCGTCCGCGAGGCCAATTTTTGGCAAATTGGGCGCATTTTAATGATGAGTGTTCCGCTTGTCTACCCAAACCGCCATTTTTTGTTTTATTTTTGCAGTTCTCGATGCCCAAGCGGCTTGAGCTGCCATAAAAACACAGAAAACCGGGGCTGGAAAACGGTTGCGGGGAGGAATGACGGAAAACGGCGTCGGAATGGACCAAAAAAGACGCTAAAAAAGCCGACGGTGGAAAAAAAGCAGATAATTAGCAAGGTAAACATAAACAAATACCAGTTTTGGCAATGAAACAACCTCAAGAAGATATTTATCATGTTAAAAAAAAGGACAATAAAATTATTGCCCTATTATCATAGCATTATGATCAACACAACCACATCACGATGGTATTAAGTTTAGTTATATCCGGTCCAAACTCAGCACGTCACGCATATCAAATAGACCTTTATCCCGACTCCGCAGCCAGGAAGCCGCGCGCACCGCGCCGCTGGCGAAAGTCATGCGGCTGGAGGCCTTGTGGGTGATTTCCACCCGCTCGCCGATGTCAGCGAACATCGCGGTGTGCTCGCCGACGATGTCGCCGGCGCGAATGGTGGCGAAGCCGATGCTCTTCGGATCGCGCTCGCCGGTATGGCCTTCGCGCGCATAGACCGCGCAGCTTTTCAGATCGCGCCCCAGCGCGCCGGCGATCGCTTCGCCCATGGCCAACGCCGTGCCCGACGGCGCATCCACTTTGTGCCGGTGGTGCGCCTCAACGATTTCGATATCGGTATAGTCGCCCATGACCTGCGCGGCCTTCTCCAGCAGTTTCAGCACCAGATTGACGCCGACGCTGAAGTTGGCAGCAAACACGATGCCGATATGCTGCGCCGCGTCGCGGATCGCCTGTTTGCCGGCGTCATCGAAGCCAGTGGTGCCGATCACCATCGCCTTATGGTGCGCCACGCAAAATTCCAGGTAGCCCAGGGTGCTTTCAGGGCGGGTGAAGTCGATCAAAATATCGAACTCGCTCGCCACTTTATCCAGACTGTCACTCACCTTGACGCCCAGCGCGCCGATGCCCGCCAGCTCGCCGGCATCAACGCCGACCAGGCTCGATCCCGGGCGCGACAGCGCCGCCCCCAACACCACGCCTTCCGCCTGCTGCACCGCCTGGATCAATTGACGGCCCATCCGGCCGCCGGCGCCCGCAATCGCAATGCGGATTTGTGAATCTTTCATGCTTGCTCTCTTCTTGATGTAACGCGTATCCCATTAACCTATCGATTCAGGGTAACTGCCCCGCTGCGGCGCCGCCAGAGGATTCATTTCATAATTAGAAAATTATGATATTGCGCTTCTTTCATCAGCGGCGCTGTCGTGAGATTAACATTCAACCGATTTGGCGGCCTGCGACGATTGTACATAATCATGCAGTTTTCATTGCAAAAAAATGCAGAAAAAAGGCGCCGAAAACGGCGCCTGAGGAACGGAGTGCGGCGGGGTCAAGCGGTAATGGCGGCCACTTCGTTGGCTATCGCCGTCAGCGCATCGTGGCGAGCATAGTCCTCCTGCACCAGCGCCGCGCGCCGGCGATAGATCGGCTGTTGCAGAATGCGCGTCGCTGCCGCCAGTATTTGTTCCGCGCTTGGCGTGCTGGTATGCAGGCTGATGCCGCAACCGGCGGCCACCACGCGCGCGGCCGCCTCCAGCTTGTCCTCACCGGTGCCGGCGACAATCAGCGGCACACCGCTATCCAGCGCATAGTTGATCGAGCCGTAACCGCCGTTGGTGATCAGCAGCGCCGCCTGCGGCAACCAGTGTTCGAAGGAGATGAACGCCCGCACTCGGGCGTTGTCCGGCAACGCGTCCATCAGCCCTTCGGTCGCCCGCCCGCCGGTAGTAGCCAACACCCGCACCGGCAGATGCGCCAGCGCCTGCAGCGTCGGCACGATCAGCTGATGCAGATCGACATTGGCCAACGTGCCCTGAGACACGATCACCAGCGGCCGACGATCGTCCTCCTCCCACAGCGCCTCTTCCGCGGCCGGTTGACCACCGCTGCGCAGCGGCCCGACGAAGCGCACGCCGCTCGGCAGGTCGTCGCGCTCATATTCCAGCGCCGTGGTGGCCAACTGCAGGAAACGCTCGCAGCCGCCGATCAGCGTATCGGTAAACGGGCGATTCAGCGGCCGCCCGCCCGCTTGCACCAGCGCGGTATCAAAGCTTTGCTGCACCTCATCAAGCAACACCCGCGTCGCTTCATCCACCAATTGCTCGCGGGTCAGCGCCCGCGGCAGCAGCGCCGGCGGGATGCGCGGGCCATAGAAAATGGCGTCGCGCGAAGAATACGACAGCGGCGTGACGCCGATCCCGAAGACCGGCGGCCGTTCGGCGGACTGCAGCAGCGGCAGCACGCCGTAGAAGCAGTTCTCCACCATCAGCAGATCGGTCTTTTCGGCGGCGATGGCCGCACGCAGCTGACGATCCAACAGTGGGATCGGCGCGGCGAAGAAATCTTTCAGCGCCAGCGCCATCTGCGCATTGCCCGGCGGCAGCGCGGCGCGCTCGGGGAAATGCGCCTCCAGGTGGCGATAGTCGAAGTCCACCTGCGCGTCGAACGGCACGAAGCTCGCCCCAGCCGCTTCGGCGCGTTCGCGGAACAGCGCGCCGGTCATCACCCGCACCTGATGCCCTTGGGCGATCAGGTGGCGAGCGATGGCTAACATCGGGTAGACGTGCCCCGGAGTGGCGACCGCCGCCATCAGTATCCTTGCCATAATGCTCCTTTTAAGCTTCTGCGTTGGCCGGCTTCAGCGCCAGATTGGCGCACACCGGACTGCTTTGAATATGCACGCGCTGCAAATGACGCGCGGAACGGGCGGTAAAGCCCTCGCGGCCGTGCAGCAGCGAGAAGTTGTCCGCGACCACCACGTCACCCTGTTGCCACTGGTGGGCATAATAGTGACGCGGATCGTACAGGTGCTGCTGCAGAGTACGGTGGAACTGTTCCTGCTGCTGCGCCGGCACGCCGTGATATTCCAGCGCATGCTGGTTGAGGAATTTTTTTCCCTCCGTCGGCGGTTCATTGTAGCGCATGATCAATCCTCTGCCGTTCGGGTGCTGCACCACCAGCGGCGAACAGACTTCGCCGCCGTAATGCACCACCTGCTTGATGCGGTAGGTGATAGACACCGACAGCCACTGCTCCAGCAACGCTTCGTCCGCATTGGCCAGCAAGCGCGTGGTGTCGACGAAGGTGGTACATCCGCCTTCGTCCGGCGACGGCGCCGCCACGCAGTGGAATAACTGGAACTCGGGGATGGTCGGCTTATACATGCCATCCCAATGCAGCGGGACGTAGCTGCTGTCGAAGATATGATCCTTGGCGTCCGGATGTTCCTTCACGTCCAGCACCGCACCGAACGGCCACATCATGATCTCGCCCCACTGTTCGGCATAGCGAGTCAGGACTTCCGGCTCGCTGAAACCGGAGTCGAATCCGCGCAGCACCAGCAAGTGGTGCTCCTGCGCCAGCGCTCGCAGCGCCGCCACCGGCAGCTCGCTGACCTTTTGCCCCGGATGCTGCGGCGTCAGGATCGCGCCGAACGGGGTGTTCGGTTGAATGTGGCAATTAAGCGGTTGGTTGTTCATAGTGATTCTCCTTGCATCGAATGTGCTGCTCACACGGCAACGTGCCGTCAAAAAGGCGCCCGTCAGGATTTCGGGCGCAAAAGCATGCAGCGGCCTCAGGCCATCTGCGGTTGTTCGATCAGGTAATGGCTCGGCGTGCCGCGGATCTCAACCAACTCGCCGTCCAGGCTCTGCGCGTCTTTACGCTTCATCAGCACGAACTGGCCGTTCACGTTGGCCGCCACGCCATGCCACGGCGTCAGCCAGTCGTCTTTGGTCGGCATCATGTGGATGCCTATCTTCAGGCTGTCGGCCGGCTGCGGGTGAATCGACAGGCGGATCGCCGCCGGGAAATGCTGGGCCAGCAGGTTGCCCCAGGCCCAGCTGCGCTGGATAACGCCGCAGGCGCGCCGTTTGGCGTCTTTTTGCAGCGCGGCGTTGGAACCGCTGTAGCCCGGCAGGAGGCTGTCTTCATACAAGAAACGCGTGATGGCGCGATACAGCATTAATCCCTGCTCGTCCTGCATCAGCTGGCGCTTGATCGCCTCTTCCGATTCGGCATAACCGTCCACCAACAGCCGGCGCAGCAGATCGTAGTCATCGGTATGCTCCGCCAGGCCTTTGACATCGCCAAGGTTGAACACGCTCAGGTGAGTTGCGCCCACTTCATGCAGCAGGTTTTCAATCTCTCGTTGATAATGGTTGATCGCTTCGTCGCTGACGCGGATCAGATCGCCGAACACGTGGCCGTCGGAACAGATAACGATATGCGCGCCCGGCGGGTAATAGAGTTGAATGCGCTGGCACAGCGAGTTGAGGAAGATCAGCGACAGCCGCTCCGCCATGTCCGGCACCGCGCCTATCACTTTATTGGCGTTGGGTGACTTGGTCGGAAAAGCCGGCAGCACGAATTCGATGCGCTGGTCGTTTTCAATGAATGCCCGAATGCGCGGCAATTGCACCTGAGTGACCTGCCGCTCCTCTTCAGCCAGAGAAGCATCGTCGGCGATGAGGCGACGTCGATATTGCAATAATTCACGTAGGATTTTTAATGCTATCTCTTCTTTTTTCTGTGCGCTATCCACAATGAGCTCCTGTTGCGATGTGGCGCGGGTGTATTATTGGCAAGCGCAATAAGATTTATCAAAAAGAGATAAAGCGCATGCAAAATAATAATCAGCCCGGCGTTTATATGCTTCAGGCAATATAGGAAAGATGGTGCTATATTATTAGCCCGTATAACTCACAATCTAGGTTAAGTTGTGCTTAACAAACTATGAGCAATATTTTAAAACGCATGGCCATTTTCTCAAAAGTGGTCGATTGTGGCGCATTCAGCATGGCGGCAAAAGAATTGGGCATGACGACATCGGCCGTCAGCCAGCATATTCGCCAGCTGGAGGAACATCTGGGTATTCAATTACTGTTGCGATCGACGCGCTCATTGAGCCTGACCGAAGCCGGATTGTGCTTTTATGAAGATTGTCTGCTGATGATCCACGCCGCCGAGCGCGGGCAACAGCGGATCGCCGCGCTGCGCGGCGAGCTGGTCGGTGAACTGCGCGTCGCCACCTCGACCGAATTCGCCACCCATTATCTGGTGCCGGCGCTGCAGAGCTTCCTCGACGAACACCCGCGCATCACGCTGCGGTTGGAAATCCACGATGAGAGAATAGACCTCATCGCGCAACGCATCGATCTGGCGATACGCGGCGGCGCGCTGGCTGACTCCAGCTACGTCTCCACGCGGCTGGCGCGCTGCCGCGAAGTGCTGTGCGCCTCCCCGGCCTACCTGGCGAACTACGGGGTGCCGGATTCGCCACAGGCGCTGACGCAACATCACTGGGTCACCTTTACGCCGCTCGGCAATCCGCAGTTTGTTCGCCTGATCCATCGCGACGGCGGCGAGCACCGCATGCGCATGACCGGGCGACTGTTCACCAACAGCGGCATGGCGATGAAGGAGCTGGCGCTGACCGGCAAAGGCATCATTCGCAATTTCTTCGCCAACGTCGAGCGAGAGTTGCGCAGCGGCGAGCTGATTGAAATATTGCCCGACTGGCGATTACCGGAAATTAATTGCTATGCCATTATGCCGCGACGGGAGATCCAGCCATTAAAAGTCCGGCGATTGCTGGAGCATATGAAGCTCTATTTAAAGGAGAAAGGATTAAACGACCTAGAACAGATTCGACAAGAATAAAATAAGAAACATCTGCAAGACTACTATTGTAATTATTGTAATCACGTTGACGACACCAGGCCCTATTTAGATTGCAGCCTAATGATATTCTATTTAATGACTTCATTCAGCCTATATAATTAATGACGCCACCGCTATTTCAAATACTCAGAATAAATTTGGCTTTAGTTAGCAGAAAATTTGAATATGCTCAGCATTTTATTTTTAATGCCGTTGGCATTCCCAAAAAAAACGGGAAGCCTAAGCTCCCCGTTGTCATTCACTCACGCACCTCAGTCAATCTGCCGGACGTCCACGCGCAGCTCTTTCGGCACTTCGAACACGATGTTCTCTTCACGCCCGCTGATTTCATGCACGTCGACACCGCCCAGCGCTTTCAGGCGAGAGATCACCTCCTGCACCAGCACGTCCGGCGCCGAAGCGCCGGCGGTGACGCCGATGTTGCGCGCTTCGCTCAGCCAACTTTCCTGAATATCCGCCGCCGAATCGATCAGATAAGCCGGTTTGCCCACGCGCTGCGCCAGTTCGGCCAGACGGTTAGAGTTGGAAGAGTTCTTCGACCCCACCACCAGCACCACGTCCGCATCGCCGGCCAGGTTACGCACCGCTTCCTGACGGTTGGTGGTGGCGTAGCAAATGTCATCCTTGCGCGGACCGATAATGCTCGGGAAGCGCTGACGCAGCGCATCGATCACGTCCGAGGTATCATCAACCGACAGCGTGGTCTGCGTCATGAAGCACAGGTTGTTTTCGTCTTTCACCTGCAGCTTCCACACGTCTTCCGGCGATTCGACCAGGTACATGCCGCCCTGCGGGTTGCTGTACTGGCCCATGGTGCCTTCCACCTCCGGGTGCCCGGCATGGCCGATCAGAATCGCTTCGGTGCCGCGGCGGCTGGCGCGCGCCACTTCCATATGCACCTTGGTCACCAGCGGACAAGTGGCGTCGAACAGCATGGTCAGATCGCGCGCCTTGGCTTCGGCGCGCACGGCTTGAGACACGCCGTGCGCCGAGAAGATCAGGATAGAGCCGTCCGGCACTTCGGCGATCTCTTCGATAAACACGGCGCCACGCTCACGCAGGCTGTCGACCACGTAGCGGTTGTGCACCACTTCATGCCGTACGTAGATCGGCGCGCCATACAGCTCCAGCGCGCGTTCCACGATGCTGATCGCACGATCAACCCCGGCGCAGAAGCCGCGCGGGTTAGCCAGCAATATTTGCATGCGTCTCCTCCTGCTGCGGGTCGATCTCCAGCACTTCGATGTCGAAGGTCACCGGATGGCCCGCCAGCGGATGGTTGAAATCGACGGTGATCGAATCTTCCGCCACCGCGCGCACCACGCCCGGCATTTCGCTGCCGTCAATCGCGGTAAACAGCATGATGGTGCCCACGTCCGGCACGCCGGTTTCCGCGAAGTCGCGGCGCGAGAAGAACTGGACCAGATCCGGGTTCTCCGCGCCGAACGCCGCTTCCGGCTGCAGGGTAAAGGCGCGCTTGTCGCCCGCGCGCAGGCCGAGCAGCTGCTCTTCCAGCGGCGCCGACAGGCTGCCGTCACCCAGGCGGAACAGCGCCGGTTTGCCGCTGCTGCGGGTGGATTCGGCGGTCGAACCGTCTTCCAGTTTCAGCGTAAAGTGAACCAGCACCGCGCTGTCACTGATAACCTGAGCCGTCATATTACTCACCTTTGCTCTTTGCGCCTTTGTTCGCCGGCGACAGGAAACCTTCCAGCACGATCATCGCCGCGCCCACGCAGATAAAGCTGTCCGCCAGATTGAAGGTCGGGTAGTGCCAGTCACCGACGTAAAAGTCGATGAAATCGACCACGAAACCGTGCCACAGGCGATCGAACAGGTTGCCCAACGCCCCGCCGATGATAAAGGCGTAGGCGATGTTGTTCAGCTTCTGCTGCGCCGCGCTGCGGTACATCATCACCAGCAGCACCGCGACGATGGCGATGGCGATGCCGGCGAAGAACCAGCGTTGCCAACCGCCATGATCGGCCAGGAAGCTGAACGCGGCGCCGTAGTTGCGCGCGTAAAACAGGTTGAACGACGGGATCAACGGCTGGGACTGGCCCAGCGTAAAGTTAGCGAGGATCCACTGTTTGCTGCCGAAATCCAGCGCCAGCACCGCCACTACAACCCACAGCCAACGCAGGCCGGTCGAACAAATTGGTTTACTCATCAGGCGCAAGTTCTCAGGCAAAGTTACGCTTCTCGCCGTCACCGGCGACGTTGCTCACACAGCGGCCGCAGATGTCTGCATGCTCCGCCACCAGGCCGATATCGGTGGTGTAATGCCAGCAGCGCGGGCACTTCTCACCTGGCGCCGTGCTGAAGGCGATCTTCAGCCCTTTCAGCAGCTCGGAGGCCTGCGCGTCGGCCGGCGCCTCCGCCAATGGCGCAACGCTTGCCGCAGAGGTCAGCAGCACAAAGCGCAGCTCATCCTGCAGGCTGTTCAGACGCGCCGCCAACTCGCTGTCGGCATACAGCGTCACCGCCGCTTCCAGCGAACCGCCGAGGCGTTTGTCCGCACGCGCCTGCTCCAGCACCTTGTTCACTTCGCCGCGCACTTTCAGCAGCTCAGCCCAGAAAGCGTCGTTCATCGGCTCGCCTTCCGCCAGCCCGAACAGGCCGTCGTACCACTCTTCGGTGAACACGTACTGCGCGCGTTTGCCCGGCATGAAGCCCCAGATCTCGTCTGCGGTGAACGACATGATCGGCGCCATCCAGCGCACCAGCGCTTCGACGATGTGATACAGCGCGGTCTGGCAGCTGCGGCGGGCGACGCTGTCGCTCTTGGCGGTGTACTGACGATCCTTGATGATATCCAGGTAGAAGGAGCCCATCTCGACCGAACAGAACTGCATCAGGCGCTGCACCACTTCGTGGAAATCATAGTTGGCATAAGCCTGCTCGATATCCTGCTGCGCCGCCAGCGCGCGGCCGACCGCCCAGCGATCCAGCACCACCATGTCTTCCGGCGCCACGCAATCGGTGCTTGGCTCGAACCCGTTCAGGTTGGCCAGCAGGAAGCGCGCGGTGTTGCGGATGCGGCGGTAAGAGTCGGCGGAACGCTTGAGGATCTCGTCGGACACCGCGATCTCGCCGGTGTAATCGGTCGACGCCACCCACAGACGCAGAATGTCGCCGCCCAGCTTGTTCATCACGTCCTGCGGGCTGACGGTGTTGCCGATCGACTTGGACATCTTGCGGCCCTGGCCGTCGACGGTGAAGCCGTGGGTCAGCACTTCCTTGTACGGCGCCTTGCCCTTCATCGCGGTGGAAATCATCAGCGATGACATGAACCAGCCGCGGTGTTGGTCGGAGCCTTCCAGATACATGTCGGCGCCGTGGCCGTTGAATTCAGGACGCACGTCGACAACGGAGGCGTGGGTAGAACCGGAATCGAACCACACGTCCAGCGTATCCGGCACTTTCACGTAGTCAGCGGCTTCCGCGCCGAGTATGTCGGCCGCGTCCAGATCCCACCAGGCCTGAATGCCGTCTTGCTCAACGCGCTTGGCCACTTCTTCCATCAGCTCAACGGTGCGCGGGTGCAGCTGCTCGGTCTCTTTGTGCACGAACAGCGACATCGGCACGCCCCAGGTACGCTGACGCGAGATGCACCAGTCCGGGCGGTTGGCCACCATCATTTCGATGCGCGCTTGGCCCCAATCCGGGATCCACTGCACGCCCTTGATCTCTTCCAGAGACTGCTGACGCAGGCCTTTCTGATCCATGCTGATGAACCATTGCGGCGTGGCGCGGAAGATGATTGGCGTCTTGTGGCGCCAGCAGCACGGATAGCTGTGCAGGAACTTCTCGACGTGCAGCAGCGCGCCTTTCTCGCGCAGCAGATCGACGATCAGATCGTTGGCCTTGAAGACGAACTTGCCGTCCAGCAGCGGGTAGGTGCCGGTCAGGTAGCAGCCGTTCGGCCCTACCGGGTTGGCCACTTCCAGGCCGTATTTCTGGCCGATCACGAAGTCGTCCGGGCCGTGACCCGGCGCTGTGTGCACCGCACCGGTACCGGCGTCCAGGGTCACATGCTCGCCGAGGATTGCCGGCACGTCGAAGTCCATGAACGGGTGTTTGAAGCGCAGCAGCTCCAGATCGGCGCCTTTGCAGCTGCCCAGCACCGTCCACTCGGTGATGCCGGCGCGTTTCATCACGCTTTCCACCAGTTCGGCCGCCAGGATCAGGCACTGGCCGTCAACCTGCACCAGTTGATAGGTGAAGTCCGGGTGCAGAGAGATCGCGCGGTTAGCCGGCAAGGTCCACGGCGTGGTGGTCCAGATAACCAGCGAAATGGCGCCGTTGAAGTGGCTCACGCCGAACTTGGCCGCCACGGCAGCCGCGTCGGCCGCATGGAAGGACACGTCGATCGACGGCGAAGTCTTGTCGTAATACTCCACTTCCGCTTCCGCCAGCGACGAGCCGCAGTCGGTGCACCAGTGAACCGGCTTGGCGCCTTTCAGCAGGTGGCCGTTGCTGATGATCTTGCCCAGCGCGCGGATGATGTTGGCTTCGGTTTTGAAGTCCATGGTCAGGTATGGACGCTCCCAGTCGCCCAGCACGCCCAGGCGGATGAAGTCCTTCTTCTGGCCTTCAACCTGCTCGGCCGCGTATTCGCGGCACTTCTGGCGGAACTCGGCCGCCGTCAGCTTCTCGCCCGGTTTGCCGTACAGCTGCTCAACCTTCAGTTCGATAGGCAGGCCGTGGCAATCCCAACCCGGCACATAAGGCGAGTCGAAGCCGGCCATCCCTTTCGACTTGATGATAATGTCTTTGAGAATCTTGTTAACCGAGTGACCAATGTGAATGCTGCCGTTCGCATACGGAGGGCCGTCATGCAAAATGAAGGTTTTTTTGCCCTTTTTGGCAGTACGAATAATCCCGTACAGATCCTGTTCATACCAACGTTGCAGCATGCCAGGCTCGCGCTTGGCGAGATCGCCGCGCATCGGGAACCCTGTTTCCGGCAAGTTCAGGGTATTCTTGTAGTCACTCATGAGATTCTCGTTTCCGTTTTCGGCTATTTACCCGTCACACTTCAAGCTGCATCTTTGTCGGCCGCCCTTTCTCACCCGAATCACTTGCCTGTGCAAGCTCATCGGGGTTCGCGCGGTTGCCGCCGCGATGCAACTCGAATTGTTTAGGGTAAACGATTAAACCAGTGTTTTTAACCCGAAGAACTTCCGGGCCGTCACCACATCATTGGCGATTTGCTGCTTCAGGGCATCGAGCGAAGCAAACCGTTGTTCATTGCGCAATTTTGCGCGGAGCACCACCTCAATATGGCGCCCGTAAAGATCCATTGTGACATCCAGCAGATGCACTTCCAGCTGCTGGCGCACGCCGGCGACGGTCGGGCGCGTGCCGATGTTGGCCACGCCCGGCAGCGGCTGCGGCCCCAGGCCGTACACCTCCACCGCATACACCCCTTTCACCGGCGCCACCAGGCGCTTGAGCGGCAGGTTGGCGGTCGGGAAGCCGATGGTGCGGCCCAGCTCATCGCCGTGCACCACGCGCCCGGAGATGCTGTACGGGTGGCCCAACAGGGTCTCCGCCAGCGGCAGATCGTCCTCGCTCAGCGCAGTGCGGATCGCCGTACTGCTGATGCGCCGGTCGCCTTCGCGGAAGGTCGGGGTGCTGACCACGTCGAAGCCGTACTCTTTTCCGGCCTGCTGCAATAGCGGAAAATCGCCCTGACGCCCGGCGCCAAAGCGAAAATCATCCCCCACCATCAGGAATTTGACGCCGAGCTTCTCCACCAGCAGCTCGGCGACGAACGCCTGCGCGGTGTTGGCGGCAAAACGCGGATCGAACTTGACGCACAGCAGGTAATCAACGCCCGCCTGCGCCAGATAGTTGGCCTTGTCGCGCAGGCGCGTCAAACGGGCCGGCGCCTTGTCTGCGGCGAACATCTCCAGCGGCTGCGGCTCAAAGATCATGACCATCACCGGCAGCCCGAGGCGTTGCCCTTGTTGCTTCAACTGCTCCAGCAGCGCCTGATGACCGCGGTGTACGCCGTCAAAGTTGCCGATGGTGAGCACGCAACCATGGTGGCGCGCCCGGATATTGTGAATGCCGCGAATTAGCTCCATAGCTGGCTCAAAACAGTGGAAATCGGCGGATTATACCTTGTACAGCCGGTAAGGTTAACCCGCGATTGGTGCCTTTATGTAATAGACATACCATACCGGAGATAATCTGCGCGTGAAACGGCTTCACCGCAGTTTATCCCGCGCCGCCGGGCCGATTCTCGACCGCGGCCAACGGCTTGCGCCCGCCGCGGCAAATCATTGGCGAATTTTCTCGCGAAACACTGTATTCCCAAGAGCGAAGCTGGTAAAATCCTGCGCCATCACAACGTAGCGAGTGCCGCCTGTACAAACGGCGCTTATTTGCACAAATCCATTGACAAACGAAGGCTAAAAGGGCATATTCCTCGGCCTTTGAATTGTCCTCAATAGAATATATTTGGGAGTTGGACCTTGGCTAATATCAAATCAGCTAAGAAACGCGCCGTACAGTCTGAGAAACGCCGCAAGCATAACGCAAGCCGTCGCTCAATGGTGCGTACCTTCATCAAGAAGGTAGACGCAGCTATCGCAGCTGGCGACAAAGAAGCAGCACAAAATGCATTCCTGGTAATGCAGCCACTGGTGGACCGTCAGGCAGCTAAAGGCCTGATCCACAAAAACAAAGCAGCGCGTCATAAGTCAAACCTGACTGCACGCATCAACGCAATGCAATAAGCATTTCGTTATCTGCTTGATAAAAAAACCGGCTCAGGCCGGTTTTTTTACGCCCTGCGTTCAGTGAAACGCTAACAGGAAAACAGCGCCGAGAAGTCTTTGTTGCACACGCGTTGCACCGCCGGATGCTGGATCATGCGCTCGGCGAAGATAATGTAATACTCCTCCTGCACGCTGTCGATGCGCCCAATCTCCACCACGTTGTCATCGTTGTAGGTATCCTGCGCATACAGCGTCGGCGCCACGAAAATCGCGTTGTGGTACATGCCGAAGGCCTTCATCAGCGCCGCATCGTCGAACTCGCCCAGGATCTCCACCTGAATGCCCTGCGTATTGAACCAGTTAAGCAGCTTGCGCCCCAGCATCGAGCGGCGGCCGGGGATCAGCAACTTACGCTGCTCCAGGCAGGCCGGGAACGGCAACTCCGGCGCCGGCTGGCGGCAGAAGAAGCTGATGCCGCACTCGCCCAGCTTCAGCGAGAACAGCCCTTCCTGCTGGCTGGAGTCCACCGGGCAATCCGACAGGATCATATCCAGCTTGTGCTGGCTGAGCTGCTCCAGCAGCATCTCGTGCGTCGATTCAAAACAACGCAGGTGGATCTGCTCGTTGTCCACCACCACCGCCGTTTCCAATACCTGGCTGACCAGCCGCTTCGACAGCGCATCCGCCACGCCGACGTCGAACAACAGGTTGGACTCTTTGCGGTAGTTGACGATATCCAGCATTTCCTGGCTGAGCATGAACATCTTGTCGGCATAGCGGAACACCAGCTGCCCCAGCTCCGAAGGCACCAACCCGCGCCCCTGGCGCTTGAACAGCTTGCCGTCCAACCGCTCTTCCAGCGCTTTGATCTGGCCGGTGATGGTCTGCGGCGTCAGGAACAACGCTTCAGCGGCGCCGACCACGGAACCGGCCTTGCAGACCTGCCAGAAATAGTAAAGGTGATTAAAGTTGATATGCGACATCCTCACGAGCGGCTCTCCTTAACAACGTTTCGCAGCGGCAAACGGTGTGCCGTGACGAGCGACAAACTTCCTTTCCCTGCTTCAGACAACGTATAGCCCCATTAGTCCCAACGAAGAACGGCCGAAGCTGCACATATTTTATACCGCACAGCTCCGACCAGCCATTTTATTGTGCGCCCCTGCCGGGCACTGACAGGATTAACGCACGCGCGGCAACGCCAGACGCAGTAATCCGTACCCCGCCACCGCCGCGGCGGTGGAGCCCAACAGGATCCCCAGACGGGAATAGGTGCTGAGCGCCGCATCGGCCTCGCCGAACGCCAGCGAGGCGATGAAAATCGACATGGTAAAACCAATACCACAGAGCACCGAAACGGCAAACACCTGTTTGAAGCCGATCCCCTCAGGCAAGCGGGCAATGCCCATTTTCACCGCCAGCAGGCTGAAGAGGAAAATCCCCAGCGGCTTGCCGATAAACAGACCGGCCGCAATCCCAACCGGCAGCAGCGAGGTCAATCCCTCCAGCGATACGCCCTGCAGAGAGACCCCGGCGTTGGCGAAAGCGAACAGCGGCAGGATCATGAACGCCACCCACGGGTGCAGCTCATGCTCCAGCGTTTCCGACGGCGATGGCCCCTTCTTGACGTTCAGCGGGATCATAAAGCCGACGATCACCCCGGCCAGCGTCGCGTGCACCCCAGACTTGAGGATCGCCACCCACAACACCAGGCCGACCATCATGTACAGCGAAGTTTTGCCCACGCCACGCCAGTTCATCACCGCCAGCAGCACCGTCGCCGCGGCCGCCACCCCCAGCGCGATCATCGACACTTCGTGGGTGTAGAACAGCGCGATGATGATGATCACGCCCAGGTCGTCGATGATCGCCAGCGCCAACAGGAACACTTTCAGGCTGGTCGGCACGCGGTTGCCCAGCAACGCCATCACGCCCAACGCGAAGGCGATATCGGTCGCGGCCGGGATCGCCCAACCCTGGCGGGTAACTTCATCCGCGCCGTTGAACAACAGGTAAATCAGCGCCGGCGCCAGCATGCCGCCCAGTGCGGCGATCGCCGGAAACACCGCCTTGTCACGCCCGGACAGTGAGCCTTGCATCAGCTCGCGCTTGACCTCGAGCCCCACCACCAGGAAGAAGATGGCCATCAGCCCGTCGTTGATCCACAGCAGCAGCGGCTTGGCGATCTCCAGCGAAGCTACCTTCACCATCACCGGCAGGTTAAGGAATGCCTGGTAGATCCCCTGCGCCGGGCTGTTGGCCATGATCAGGGCGACGATCGCCGCCGCGATCAGGATGATGCCGCCCGCGGCTTCCTGACGTAAAAATTGACGAATGATGTTGGTCACAATACGTCTCTCCAAATCTGAGCAAGGCGTAGCGCCCTGCGAAGCACAGTCATGAAGTGAGTATAGAGGGCGTTTTAATTCGAAAAAATAAGTTTATAAATGCTAAACAGCTCGAAAAAACCGATTAAAAGCACGAATAAGTCACATTTATATAAGGGATTAGCGGTTTGGCGCGCAAATAAAAACCCCGGGACAGAAGCCCGGGGTTCGCGCATAAGCTAACAGAAACAGAAGGTTAGCGAGTCAGATCGTCAAAGAACTTTTTCACCCCGTCGAAGAAGCTCTTCGAACGCGGGCTGTTCTTGTCGCCGGACGGGCCGCCCAGGCTCTCTTCCAGCTCACGCAACAGCTGCTTCTGCTTGTCGTTCAGATTGACCGGGGTTTCCACCACCACGCGACACAGCAGGTCGCCCTGGCTGCCGCCGCGCACCGATTTCACACCCTTGCCGCGCATGCGGAACAGCTTGCCGGTTTGGGTCTCCGAAGGCACCTTCAGTTTCACCCGGCCATCCAGCGTCGGCACTTCAATCTCGCCGCCCAGCGCCGCCATGGCAAAGTTGATCGGCACTTCGCAGTACAGGTTGTTGCCTTCACGCTCGAAGATCGGGTGCGCCTTCACCTGCACCTGAACGTACAGATCGCCCGCCGGTGCGCCGTGCTCGCCGGCTTCGCCTTCACCCGCCAGGCGGATGCGATCACCGGTATCCACGCCGGCCGGAATTTTCACCGACAGCGTTTTGGATTTTTCAACCCGGCCGTGGCCATGGCATTTGTTGCACGGATCTTTGATGATCTGACCGCGGCCATGGCAATGCGGACACGCCTGCTGCACGGTGAAGAAGCCCTGACGCATCTGCACCTGGCCCTGACCATGACAGGTTGGGCAGGTGACCGGCGAACTGCCCGGCTTGGCGCCGCTGCCGTGGCAGACGTCGCACTCTTCCAGCGTCGGGATGCGGATCTCTTTGGTGACGCCACGTACCGCTTCCTCGAGGGTCAGCTCCATGTTATAGCGCAGATCGGAACCGCGGCTGGCGCGCTGACGGCGGCCTCCGCCAAAGATGTCGCCAAACACGTCGCCAAAGATATCGCTGAAGTCGGCGCCGCCGCCAAAGCCGCCGCCGCCCATGCCGCCCTGTTCAAAGGCCGCGTGCCCGTACTGATCGTAAGCCGCGCGTTTCTGGTCGTCGGTCAGGACTTCGTAAGCTTCTTTAACTTCTTTAAACTTGGTTTCGGCGTCTTGTTCCTGGTTGCGGTCAGGATGGTATTTCATCGCCAGGCGTTTGTACGCCTTTTTGATCTCACGTTCATCCGCCGTCTTGCTGACGCCGAGAATCTCGTAATAGTCTTTCTTCGCCATTCTTTCGCTTACCCTTAACATGCGTGCACGGGCGCAGAGTTGCCTCGACGCCCGTGCTGGTTTCCGGGAGCGGCATCTCGGCCGCCCCGTGCCCGCTTAAGGGCGATTATTTTTTGTCTTTAACTTCTTCGAACTCGGCGTCAACCACGTCGTCTTCTTTCTGCGCCGCGTTGTCCGCGCCGGCGTCAGCACCCTGCTGAGCCTGCTGCGCCTGAGCCATTTCCAGCAGCTTGCCGGAAACCTGCACCAACGCCTGGGTCTTCGCTTCGATCTCGGCTTTATCTTCGCCTTTCACCGCCGCTTCCAGATCTTTCAGCGCCGCTTCGATCGCCGTTTTGTCTTCCGCCGGCAGTTTGTCGCCCGCTTCTTCCAGCTGTTTGCGCGTGCCGTGGATCAGGTGATCCGCCTGGTTGCGAGTCTGTACCAGCTCTTCGAACTTGCGGTCAGCTTCAGCGTTCAGCTCGGCGTCGCGCACCATTTTCTGGATTTCGTCCTCGTTCAGGCCAGAAGACGCCTTGATGGTGATCTTCTGCTCACGACCGGTGTTCTTGTCTTTGGCAGACACGTGCAGAATGCCGTCGGCATCGATGTCGAAGGTGACTTCGATCTGCGCCATGCCGCGCGGTGCCGCCTGGATGCCGTCCAGGTTGAACTGGCCCAGAGATTTGTTATCGCTGGCGCGCTTACGCTCACCCTGCAGCACGTGGATGGTGACCGCAGACTGGTTGTCTTCCGCAGTAGAGAACACCTGGCTGTGCTTGGTCGGGATCGTGGTGTTTTTGGTGATCAGCGGCGTCATCACGCTGCCCATGGTTTCGATACCCAGCGACAGCGGGGTAACGTCCAGCAGCAGAACGTCTTTCACATCACCGGCCAACACGCCGCCCTGTACCGCAGCGCCCACGGCAACCGCTTCGTCCGGGTTCACGTCTTTACGCGGCTCTTTGCCGAAGAAGTCTGCGACTTTCTTCTGCACCATTGGCATACGGGTCTGGCCGCCCACCAGGATCACGTCCTGGATGTCGGAAACCGACAGGCCTGCGTCTTTCAGCGCCACTTTCAGCGGCTCGATGGAGCGCGCCACCAAATCTTCAACCAGCGACTCGAGTTTGGCGCGAGTCACCTTGATGTTCATGTGTTTTGGACCGGTCGCATCTGCCGTGATGTACGGCAGGTTAACGTCGGTCTGCTGAGCGGAAGACAGTTCGATCTTCGCTTTCTCGGCGGCTTCTTTCAGACGCTGCATCGCCAGCGGATCGTTGCGCAGATCGATGCCCTGATCTTTCTTGAACTCTTCCACCAGGTAGTTGATCAGACGGCTGTCGAAGTCTTCGCCGCCCAGGTGGGTGTCACCGTTGGTCGCCAGCACTTCGAAGGTTTTTTCGCCGTCAACGTCGTCGATTTCGATGATGGAGATATCGAAAGTACCGCCGCCCAGGTCATAAACCGCGATGGTGCGGTTGCCGACTTCTTTGTCCAGGCCGTAGGCCAGAGCCGCCGCGGTCGGTTCGTTGATGATGCGCTTGACTTCCAGACCCGCGATGCGGCCGGCGTCTTTAGTCGCCTGACGCTGGGCGTCGTTGAAGTAAGCCGGTACGGTGATAACCGCTTCAGTTACCGGTTCGCCCAGGTAATCTTCCGCCGTTTTCTTCATTTTCTTCAGCACTTCCGCAGAGATCTGCGGCGGAGCCATTTTCTGGCCTTTCACTTCCAGCCAGGCGTCGCCGTTGTCGGCTTCGATGATTTTGTAAGGCATGATCGCTTTGTCGCGCTGCGCTTCTTCATCCTGGAAGCGGCGGCCGATCAGGCGCTTGATGGCGAACAGGGTGTTTTCAGGGTTGGTCACTGCCTGACGCTTAGCCGGCTGGCCAACCAGAGTTTCACCGTCCTGGGTATATGCGATAATAGAAGGAGTGGTGCGGTCGCCCTCGGCGTTTTCCAGCACGCGTGCCTTGGCACCATCCATAATTGCTACGCAAGAGTTGGTAGTACCCAGGTCGATACCAATAATTTTGCCCATCTAAACGTCTCCACTAAAAAATTCATAAGTCAGTCAGGTTGCTAACCTATATGCGGGCGATTTTTTGCTTTTCAACTGCCCGATATCTCAGTGCGACCCGCGGTTAGCAGCTGCGGTTGCAAATAAGATGGGGCCATCCAGCTCGGCATCAAGGGGCAAGGCAAAAAAAATTTCTTTTTTTATCGTCATTCAGATCATTGTTTCCGGCTGCGGGGATCATTATGATGCGCGCGCTCTGATGGAAAACTTCGATTTTTTGGCCATTCAGACCATTTATGATTTTACTTCGCTGTTTCCGTTAATTTTCTGTTATCGCAGAGGACTTATGCACACCAACAAGTTGGCGAATCCCGGCCCTCTCGGCCTGATGGGCTTCGGGATGACCACCGTCTTGCTGAACCTGCACAACGCGGGCTTTTTCCCACTGAACTCCGCCATCATCAGCATGGGGATTTTCTTCGGTGGCCTGGCCCAGATCCTGGCCGGTCTGCTGGAGTACAAGAAGGGCAACACCTTCGGCATGACCGCATTCACCGCCTACGGCAGCTTCTGGCTGAGCCTGGTCGGCCTGCTGCTGCTGCCGCGTTTGGGCCTGGCGGAAGCCACCGAGGCGCACGTGCTGGGCATCTATCTGGCGCTGTGGGGCGTCTTCACCCTGTTCATGTTCTTCGGCACCCTGGGCGCCAACCGCGTGCTGCAGTTCGTGTTCGCCAGCCTGACGCTGCTGTTCGCCCTGCTGGCCGTCGGCAACATCACCGGCAACCACGCGCTGCTGACCTTCGCCGGTTATGAGGGCATCATCTGCGGCGCCAGCGCCATCTACCTGGCGATGGCCGAAGTGCTCAACGAGCAATACGGCCGCACCGTGCTGCCGATTGGCGAACCGGCCTCGGCCCGCGTCGCGGCATCGCCGGTCACGGCGTAATCGCCCGCCCCTGACGAAAAAGCCCTGCAATGCAGGGCTTTTTTTAGCTGTAGGAACCGGCTCGCCGCTCGCCGGCTTCGCTGTTCAGGTCGCGATGCAGGTAGACACCGAGCAGCAGCCCGATAAGCGACAGCGCCAGCACATAGTAAGCGGGCGCTAACGGGGTTAATTTCATGATCAGCGTCACAAAAATAGGGGTTAAACCGCCAAAAATAGCGTACGAGACGTTATATGAGAACGAGATGCCGGTAAACCGCACTTCCGCCGGGAAAGCCCGCACCATCACGTACGGCACGGCCCCCACCACGCCTACGCTGAAACCCACCAGCGCATAGCAGGCGAACAGCATTTCCGGGCGCACGCCCACCGTCTGATAGAACAGCCAGCTGCAGCCGGCCAGCAGCAAACTGCCGACCACCAGCGTTTTGCTGGCGCCGAAGCGATCGGCCGACAAACCGGCGACGATGCAGCCGGCGATCAGCATGATGGTGGCGATGCTGTTGGCCTGCAGCGTCAGGGCCGGCGCAATGCCGAACTGTTTTTGCAGATAGGTCGGGGTCATCAGGATCACCACCACGATACCGGCGGAGAGCAGCCAGGTCAGCAGCATCGACACCGCCACTTCCCGTTTGTGGTTGAGCACCACCGATTTCAGCGGCAGCTCCTCGGCCAGCGCTTTGCGCGCCTGCATCTCGATGAAGATCGGCGTTTCCTGCAGCCAGCGGCGCAGGTACATCGCCACCAGGCCGAACATGCCGCCCAGCAGGAATGGAATGCGCCAGCCGCCGCCGGCAATGCTCTGCGGGCTAAGCGTGGTGTTGATCACCGTCGCCACCACCGATCCCAGCAGGATACCCACCGTCAGCCCGGCGGTCAGCGTGCCGCAGGCGAAACCGATGCGCCGGCGCGGCACGTGTTCGGCGACGAAGACCCAGGCGCCCGGCACCTCACCGCCGATCGCCGCCCCCTGCAGCACGCGCATCAGCAGCAGCAACAGCGGCGCGGCGATGCCGATGCTGGCGTAGGTCGGCAGCAGGCCCATCGCCAGCGTCGGCAACGCCATCAGCAGAATGCTCAGGGTAAACATCTTTTTGCGGCCGACCAGATCGCCGAAGTGCGCCATCACGATGCCGCCCAGCGGGCGGGCCAGATAGCCGGCGGCGAAAATGCCGAAGGTTTGCACCAGCCGCAGCCATTCCGGCATGTCCGCCGGGAAGAACAGGTCGCCGACCACGGCGGCGAAGAATACGAAGATAATGAAGTCGTAAAACTCCAACGCGCCGCCCAACGCGGCCAACGTCAGCGTTTTGTAGTCTTGCCGGTTCAGCCGGCGATTAGTGTCGTGAGGCATAGGGCACCGTCGGTAAAGGCTGTAAAAATAAAAGCCGCAGGCTTTCTGTAAAAGAATCCTTACTATAGCGGCAAATTATTTTCACACCAGACGGGCTGAAGCCGATCTCGCAGAATGCTGAAATTTAGAGGTTTATCTCGCGACGCGCGCTCTTTGGCCGAAATGCTGCTACCACCGCGGCGTGCGTTTCGACGTAAGGCCCGTCGAGCAGTTGAATGCAATAAGGCACGCTGGCGAAGATGCCGTGTACCACCGCATTGCCCTGCTCATCCTTTACCCCTTCCAGCGTTTCCTTGATCGACTTCGGTTGGCCGGGCAGGTTGATGATCAGCGCCTGTTTGCGGATCGCCCCCACCTGGCGAGAAAGAATTGCCGTTGGCACATAGTGTAGGCTGATCTGACGCATTTGCTCGCCGAAGCCGGGCATCACGCGATCGGCGATCGCCAGCGTGGCGTCGGGAGTGACGTCGCGGCGCGCCGGCCCGGTGCCGCCGGTGGTCAGCACCAAATGGCAGCCCATTTCGTCCACCAGTTCGCACAGCGTCTGTTCAATTTGCGTCTGCTCATCGGGGATCAGCCGGGTTTCCAGCTTGAACGGCGTCGCCAGCGCGCCGCTCAGCCACTCTTCCAGCGCCGGGATGCCTTTATCCTGATAAACACCGCCGGAAGCGCGGTCGGAAACGGAAACCAAACCAATACGTAAAATATCCATGCGTAACCTCTACAGCCTGATGGGGTCCGAACGGGTTCGTCTCCCGTTCTGTTGTCATTGCCGAGAGTATAAGGGCTTCCCCCGCCGGCGGGTGCATCAGGCATAAAAAAAGGTGGCCTGAGCCACCTTTTTACTGCGCGATCTGCGGGAATTACAGCAGGTCGGCGATCATTTTTTCCAGTTTGCCCTGGTCTACGGCGAACTTGCGGATACCGTCGGTCAGTTTCTCAACCGCCATCGGATCCTGGTTGTGCTGCCAGTAGAACTCAGGTTCGGTCAGTGCGGCAGGACGCGCCTTCACTTCACCGGTGTAAGACAGTTTGCGCTCCAGCGCGCCTTCGCTCTCCGCCAGCTCTTTCAGCAGCGCAGGGGCGATGGTCAGGCGGTCACAGCCGGCCAGTTCGATGATTTCGCCGACGTTACGGAAGCTGGCGCCCATCACCACGGTGTTGTAACCGTGCTGTTTGTAGTACTGGTAAATTTCGGTCACGGAGATCACGCCCGGATCTTCGTGCGGGGCGAACTCTTTCTTGTCGCCGTTGGCTTTGTACCAGTCGAGGATACGGCCGACGAACGGCGAAATCAGGTAAACGCCGGCTTCGGCGCAGGCGCGAGCCTGAGCGAAGGAGAACAGCAGCGTCAGGTTACAGTTGATGCCTTCTTTCTCCAGCTGCTCCGCCGCGCGGATGCCCTGCCAGGTCGAGGCCAGTTTGATCAGAATGCGATCGTTGCTGATGCCGGCTTCGTTGTACAGCTTGATCAGGCGCTTGGCCTTGGCCACGCTGGCGACGGTGTCGTAAGACAGACGCGCGTCAACCTCGGTGGAGATGCGGCCCGGAACCAGTTTGAGGATCTCCAGACCGATGTTGACCGCCAGCTTGTCGGCGGCGTCGGCGATCTGCTGCTCGCGATCGCTGCTCTGGCCGCGCGCCCAGGCGATGGCTTCGTCAATCAGTTTGCGGTATTCAGGAATTTGGGCTGCATTGAGGATCAGCGAAGGGTTGGTTGTGGCGTCCTGCGGTTGATACAGCTTCATTGCCGCGATATCACCCGTATCTGCAACCACTGTAGTCAGCTGGCGCAGGGAAGTTAATTTGTCGGTCATGTTGGCATTATCTCATCGTTTGTGCATGAACTTTTGGCATTGTTCAACCATGCCCTGCCCTGATAATAACATGCGCCAAGCCCGGCGCAAGGCTGGAAAACCGCGGCGCGCAAGCATCTGTTTTATCCTTGGGCGAGCAACCGTTTACGCCGATATCTTTCGCCATTACCGAGCGGATGGAAAGGCAATAACGTGCTATCGCCCGAATAAATTATGTTAAATTCGAAAAAATTGATGCAATTCGTCCGCTAATCTGCGAAAAATCTCAATCGCCTGACGCCGGACCGATTCCAGCTAAGCTCTTGTAAAAAATAGGCCAATATTTCTCACCTGCGGTGGATGCTGCCAGGTGCGCATGACATTACGATAAGGAGGAGGGATCCCTTGACGGACCTGATGAATTTTATAAACAACATTTTGTGGGGGTCGGTGCTGATTTATCTGCTGCTCGGCACCGGCATTTACTTCACGCTGCGCACCCGTTTTATCCAGATCCGCCACTTCAGCCACATGTTCTCGGTGTTGAAAAACAGCAATAAAAGCGACAGCGCCGGCATCTCCTCTTTCCAGGCGCTGTGTACCACGCTGGCGGCGCGCGTCGGCACCGGCAACCTGACCGGCGTCGCCATTGCCCTCACCGCCGGCGGCCCCGGCGCCATCTTCTGGATGTGGGTGGTGGCGTTTATCGGCATGGCCACGTCATTTGTGGAAAGCTCGCTGGCTCAGCTCTACAAAACCAAAGACGACAACGGCAACTACCGCGGCGGCCCGGCCTATTACATGGAAAAAGGACTCGGCATGCGCTGGATGGGCGTGCTGTTCTCCATTTTCCTGATCATCGCTTTCGGCCTGGTATTCAACGCCGTACAGGCCAACTCCATCGCGCAGGCCTCCGCCGTCGCCTTCCATTTACAGCCGCTGCACGTCGGTATTGGCCTGGTGCTGCTGAGCGGCGTGGTGATCTTCGGCGGCATCCGCTCCATCGCCAAAGTGGCCGAGCTGGTGGTGCCGCTGATGGCCGGCGCCTACCTGCTGCTGGCTCTCTGGGTGATTGGCCATAACATCGAGCACATGCCGGCGATCCTGACGCTGATCTTCAAAAGCGCCTTCGGCCTGCAGGAAGCCGCGGCCGGCGCCGTCGGTTACGGTATCTCCCAGGCGATGACCCAGGGCGTGCAGCGCGGCCTGTTCTCCAATGAAGCCGGCATGGGATCGGCGCCCAACGCGGCGGCGTCCGCCTCGCCTTATCCGCCGCATCCCGCTTCACAGGGCTACGTGCAGATGCTCGGGGTATTTATCGACACCATCGTCATCTGCAGCGCCACCGCGGCGATCATCCTCTCTTCCGGCATTCTCGATCAGCCGACCGACAGCATCAGCGGCATCGATCTGACCCAGCGCGCGCTGTCGACCGCCGTCGGCAGTTGGGGGACTCCGTTCGTCGCCATCGCCATCTTCTTCTTCGCCTTTACGTCGATCATCGCCAACTACGCCTATGCCGAGAGCAACCTGGTGTTCCTCGAGCACAACCACCCAGGCGGCCTGTTGATTTTCCGCTGCGTGGCGCTGGGCATGGTGATGTTCGGCGCGCTGGCGGAGCTGCCGCTGGTGTGGAAAATGGCGGATACCTCCATGGCGCTGATGGCGATCACCAACCTGACGGCTATCTTGCTGCTGTCGCGGGTCGCGCTGAAGCTGGCCGACGACTACCATCGCCAGCGCCGCCTGGGCAAGCTGCCGACCTTCGACGCCAACCGTTACCCGGAGCTGAAATCGCAGCTGGAGCCGGGCGTGTGGGACGACAAGCAGCCGCCGCGCTGAGTATTCCGGGGCGCGTGCGATGCGCGCCCCGCCTATTGGACCGATAGCCCCTTTTTCCCGCGCTTTTTGCTACAGTATGCGCACTTGGATAAACAGGATCTGGCCATGCTCGTTATTATTTCACCTGCAAAAACGCTCGATTACGACAGCCCGCTGGCGACAAAACGCTTCACGCAGCCCGAACTGCTGAACAAGTCTAAGCAGCTTATCAACATTTGCCGCGAGCTGACGCCGGCGCAAATCGCCAGCCTGATGAGCATCAGCGACAAGCTGGCCGGGCTGAACGCCGCGCGCTTTAGCGAATGGCAACCGACATTTACCCCGGACAACGCCCGTCAGGCGTTGCTGGCGTTCAAGGGCGACGTATATACCGGCCTGCAGGCGCAGGACTTCAACGAAGCCGATTTCGACTTCGCCCAGCAGCATCTGCGCATGCTGTCCGGCCTGTATGGCGTACTGCGCCCGCTCGATCTGATGATGCCGTACCGGCTGGAGATGGGCATCAAGCTGGAAAACCCGAAGGGCAAAGATCTGTACAGCTTCTGGGGCGATCAGATCACCAAAAAGCTCAACGAAGCGCTGGAGCAACAGGGCGACGACGTGGTGGTCAACCTGGCGTCAGACGAGTATTTCAAAGCGGTGAAGCCGGCCAAGCTGCACGGCTCGCTGATCAAACCGGTGTTCCTCGACGAGAAGAACGGCAAGTTCAAGGTCATCAGCTTCTACGCCAAGAAAGCGCGCGGGTTGATGAGCCGCTTTATCATCAAAAACCGCCTGACGCGCAGCGAGCAGCTGGCGGACTTCAACCTGGAAGGCTACGCCTTCGACGAAGCCGCCTCGCAAGGCAATGAACTGGTGTTCAAACGCCCGGAGCAGGCATAAAAAAAAGCCGTCGCAAGACGGCTTTTCGCATTTTAGCCTGCCGAACTTCAGGCAGGCAGCCCCATCAGGAACTTGCGCAGTTCGCCGAAGTTGGCCGGCAGCGTGTGCGACAGCAGCGGCAGCTCAGCCCGCAGCGCCAGCGCTTTCGGCAACGGCAGTTCCTGGCCGAGTATCGCTTCCACACTCTCTTTAAACTTGGCCGGATGCGCGGTGCCGAGGAACAGGCCGAACTCCCCTTCCTGCAATTGGTCACGCAGCGCGCGGTAGGCAATGGCCGCGTGCGGTTCGGAGATATAGCCCAGCTCGGCCAGCTCACGCATCGTGTCTTTGGTGGTCTCGTCGCTGACCGCCGCGTGACCCAGCTCCTTCAACTGCCAGACCTTGCGACGGAACAGCTCTTCCACGCGCGGCCAGTTGTTCGGCTGGCTGACGTCCATGGCGTTGGACAGCGTCGCGACCGTAGCGTGCGGCTGCCACTGGCCGCTGGTCAGGAAGCGCGGCACGGTGTCGTTGGCGTTGGTGGCGGCGATGAAGCGCTTCACCGGCAGGCCCAGCGATTTGGCCAGCAGCCCGGCGGTCAGATCGCCGAAGTTGCCGCTCGGCACCGAAATCACCAGCTGATTGCGCGCTTCCTGCGGCAGCTGCGCCACCGCTTCGAAGTAGTAGCAAATCTGCGCCAGCAAACGGCTGATGTTAATCGAGTTGGCCGAGTTCAGGTGCAGCGCGTCTTTCAATTCCTGATCGTCGAACGCCTGCTTCACCAGCGCCTGACAAGCATCGAAGTCACCGTCGATCGCCACGGTGTGAATGTTGCCGCCCAGGGTGCAGAACAGCTTTTCCTGCAGCGGGCTGATTTTGCCCTGCGGATACAGGATCACCACCCGCACATTTTTCAGGCCGTAGAAGGCGTGCGCCACGGCGGCGCCGGTGTCGCCGGAGGTGGCGGTCAGAATGGTCACCGGCTGCTCGCCGGCCACTTCCGCCAGCATCTGCGCCATAAAGCGGCCGCCGAAGTCTTTGAACGCCAGCGTCGGGCCGTGGAACAGCTCCAGGCAGGAGACGTCATCGGTCACTTTCGCCACCGGCGCCGGGAACTCAAAGGCGGCCTGCACGCGTTTCTTCAGCGCCGCTTCCGGCACCTCTTCGCCGATAAAGGCCGACAGAATGCGGCTGCTGCGGGTGACAAAATCCTGCTCCAGCAGGTTGTCGATTTCGGTCAGTTCGAACTCCGGCAGCTCCAGCGGGAAGAACAGCCCCTGTTGCTTGCCCAGGCCTTGTTTGATCGCCTGCGCGAAGCTGACCTGCTCGTTGTGATCCTTAAGGTTGTACAGTTTCATGCGTTATCCCAGTAGTCGAGCGCCTGCGGTATCCAGACGGCAAATATGAACAAAACCTTCGTCGTTTTGCAGATAGTGTTGTTGCAGCCAGGCGGCCATGCGTTGCGCGGTGGCGCCGTCGTTGCAGACGGCGAACAGCGTCGGGCCAGAGCCGGAGATGCCGCAGGCCAACGCGCCGATCTCCTGCGCCGCCTTGCGCGCTTCGGCGAAGCCCGGCAGCAGCCGGGTGCGGTACGGTTCGGCGATCACGTCCTGCATCAATTTGGCGGCCAGCTGCGGCTGCCGGGTATGGCAGGCGTGAATAAAGCCGGCCAGATAGCGGCCATGGCTGATGCAATCCTGACGACGGTATTGCGCGGGTAAAATGGCGCGCGCTTCGGCGGTGGACACTTTGATGCCCGGATAGGCCATAACCCACAGCCAATCGTCAAAGCACGGCACCTCCTGGCTGATAATGCCTTCTTCTTCCAGCATCAGCTGCAGGCCGCCCAAATAGCAAGGCGCCACGTTGTCATAATGCACGCTGCCGGAAATGCGCCCTTCCAGCTCGCCCATCAGGCCGAGCAGCGTCGTCTTATCCAACGGACGATCGCAGAATTCGTTCATCGCCATCAGCCCGGCGACCACCGAACAGGCGCTGGAACCCAGCCCCGATCCGATCGGCATGTTCTTTTCCAAACGCATCGCCACCGGCACTTCGCGGCCGATCTCCTGGCAGAAGCGCTCCCAGCATTGATAAACGATGTTCTCTTTCGGCTCGGCCGGCAGCTTGCTGACGAAGCGCCCGGCATTCTGCAAACTGAACGTCTCGGCGGCTTCGACGCTGACACAGTCGCCCAGCAGCGTGCCGTCGATCGGCGAAACCGCCGCGCCCAGCACGTCGAAACCGACGCTGACGTTGCCGATCGAGGCCGGTGCATACACCTTAACCATATTAAACTCCCAACTTCCATGACAGTGTGCGCAGCAGATCGGCGAATACGCCCGCTGCAGTCACATCGTTACCGGCGCCGTAGCCGCGCAGCACCAGCGGCAACGGCTGATAGTAGCGGCTGTAGAAGGCCAGCGCGTTCTCGCCGTTCTTCACTTTATACAACGGATCGTTGCCGTCCACCGCCTCAATGCGCACCTTGCAGCGCCCTTCGTCGATCAGGCCGACATAGCGCAGCACCTTGCCTTGCTCGGCGGCGTTGGCCACGTTGCGCGCGAACTCTTTATCCAGCTCCGGCAACCGCGCCAGGAAGGTGTCCACGTCGCCCGACGCGTCAAAGGACGGCGGCAGCACCGGCTCGACCTCGATATCGCTCAGTTCCAGTTTATAACCGGCCTCGCGCGCCAGGATCAGCAGCTTACGCGCCACATCCATCCCGGACAGATCGTCGCGCGGATCCGGCTCGGTGTAGCCGTTGGCCCGGGCCTGCAGGGTCGCCGCCGACAGCGACAGCCCTTCGTCCAGCTTGCCGAAGATAAAGGACAGCGAGCCGGACAGGATGCCGGAGAAACGCACCAGTTCATCGCCGGCGTTCAGCAGGTTTTGCAGGTTCTCAATCACCGGCAGACCGGCGCCGACGTTGGTGTCGTACAGGAACTTGCGGTGCGAACCGGCGGCGGCCGCGCGCAGCTGCTGATAATAGTTCATCGACGAGGTGTTGGCCTTTTTGTTCGGCGTCACCACATGGAAGCCGTCCGCCAGGAAGTCCACGTACTGATCGGCCACCGCCTGGCTGGAGGTACAGTCGACGATCACCGGGTTCAGCAGGTGATATTCCTTCACCAGCCGGATCAGACGACCGAGATTGAACGGCTCCTGCGCGCCGGCCAGCGCGTCGCGCCAGCTGTCCAGCGCGATGCCGTGCACATTGGTCAGCATCACGCGCGAGTTGGCGATGCCGCACACCCGCAGATCGATATGTTTTTGCTTCAGCCACGGCTGCTGGCGATAGATCTGCTCGATCAACGCCCCGCCGACGCCGCCGACGCCGATGACGAACACTTCGATCACCTGATCGGTGTTGAACAGCATCTGGTGGCTGACGCGCACGCCGGTGGTGGCGGAATCATTGCTGACCACCACCGAAATGGAACGTTCGGAAGACCCTTGGGCGATGGCGACGATATTGATGTTGGCGCGCGCCAGCGCGGAGAAGAAGCGTGCGGAAATGCCGCGCAGGGTGCGCATGCCGTCGCCGACCACCGAGATGATCGCCAGGCGTTCCATCACGTCCAGCGGATCCAGCACGCCGTCTTTCAGCTCCAGATAGAACTCCTCTTCCAGCGCGCGACGAGCGCGCTGCAGTTCACCCTGCGGCACGCAGAAGCTGATGCTGTATTCGGAAGAGGATTGGGTGATCAGCACCACCGAAATGCCGGCGCGCGACATCACGGCGAAGACCCGTGCGGCCATGCCGACCATGCCTTTCATGCCCGGGCCGGAGACGTTGATCATCGCCATGTTGTTCAGGTTGGTGATGCCCTTCACCGGCATATCGGCATCGGTGCTGTCTTTGCCGATCAGCGTGCCGGGGGCCTGCGGGTTGGAGGTGTTTTTAATCAGGCAAGGGATTTGGAACTGAGCAATCGGAGTGATGGTGCGGGGATGTAGCACTTTGGCGCCGAAATAGGAAAGCTCCATCGCTTCCTGATACGACATCGATTTCAGTAACCTGGCGTCCGGCACGGTGCGCGGATCGCAGGTATAAACGCCGTCGACGTCGGTCCAGATCTCGCAACAGTCGGCGCGCAGGCAGGCGGCCAGCACCGCGGCGGAATAGTCGGAACCGTTGCGGCCCAGCACCACCAGCTCGCCCTTGTCATTACCGGCGGTGAAACCGGCCATCAGCACGATGTGATCGGCCGGGATCGCCGCGGCGGCGATGCGCAGCGTAGACTCGGCGATGTCCACGGTGGACTCCAGGTAGTGGCCCTGCGCCAGCAGTTTCTCCACCGGGTTGATCACCGTGACCGGATAACCCTTGGCGCGGAACACCCCTTCCATGATGGCGATGGAGAGCTTTTCGCCACGGCAGATGATCGCCGCGTTCACGCTGTCCGGGCACTGCCCCAGCAGCGAGACGCCATGCAGCACCTGTTTGAGCTGCGCGAATTCCTGATCGACCACGCCTTTCAAACGATCGTATTCAAAGCCCGGCAGCGCCTGCGCCAGCCCGCTCAGCAGGTCGGCAAAGATCCGCTCGGCGTCGCTCATATTCGGCAGAATGTCCTGGCCCGCCACCGTTTTGTCGATCATCGCCACCAGATGGTTGGTGATCTTTGCGGGGGCGGACAAGACCGTGGCTACCTGTCCCTGACGCGCGTTACTCTCCATGATGTCGGCGACGCGCAGAAAACGTTCCGCATTCGCTACCGAGGTTCCGCCAAATTTCAGCACTCGCATTTGTGATCTCTCCGAATTTAAGCCGAAAAAAAAGCCCGCACTGATTAGGTGCGGGCTTTTTTCTGTGTTTCCTGTGCGCGTCAGCCCGCCCCGTTACCTGTGGTATCGGTGGTGGTAATAATTGTGGTAGTCAGGCTGATATTGCGCATGTTGTCTGTCTGTCTCATGAAATACTCTGTCCCCTCTATTGGTTAAAGCAATCGCTATCCCAAGTCAAACGATTTCTTTTTTTTGCTTATTTTCCGTTCAGCGGCGGTAATGCGCGATGCAACAGGTAAAAAGCGAAATGACAGAACAAAAAAACAACCTAAAGCCGGTTTAATAGTGGATCACACTGAGTAACCGCCTGCTGGAGCCGCTATCACTTGGCGAGTTTTTTTTCGATGTCGTGCAGCAGCGTATGCAGCATCGCCGTATCTCGCTGCGGCAACGCACCGAGGCGCTGGTGCAGCCAGTCGCGCAATTTTTGGTCATCGCCGACCTCCAGGGCATCCAACAAAGCATCGGCGCGGCGGCGCAACGCCCTGAGTTGCCCTTCAGGCGCCGCAGCCTCCTGCGGCGCGGCGTTGACGCCCATCAGGCTCGCCAACTGGTAGCAGTACACCATCACCGCCTGGCCCAGGTTGAGCGACGGATAGTCCGCCTGCATCGGCACGCCGGTCAGCAAATCCGCCAGCGCCAGCTCTTCGTTGGTCAGGCCGGAATCTTCGCGGCCGAATACCAGCGCGGCCTGGCCGACCCACTGCTTACGCTCACTCAGCTGTTCCAGCAGCTCAGGCGGCGTGCAGTAGTAGTGAAAACGCGCGCGACTGCGGGCGGTGGTGGCGACGGTGAAATCCACATCCGCCAGCGCCTGTTCCAGCGTGGCGAACGTTTGCACGCCGTCGAGGATCTCGCCGGCCCCATGTGCCACCCAGCGCGCCGCCGGCTGCAGATGCGCCTCGCTGTCGACGATGCGCAACGAAGCGAAACCCATGGTTTTCATCGCGCGCGCCGCCGCGCCGACGTTTTCCGGCCGCGCCGGAGCCACTAGAACAATATGAAGCTGCATCACTCTTCCACCGAAGGCGGGCCTGCGTTTTTGACGATAGCGCAGCGCCCGCATGTATTTACAATTGCGTAACAATAAACGCGTTAATAGCAACAAACAAGATTAAACGGCTCGTTGAGCTAATAAACCTGTCGTAATAGTCATTATTCATGCTTATGTTTTACTGCATTTATTTATCAATGAGTTAAAACAACGCAATGATCAATAAGCGAATAATTGTATCCTATCGGGCCGGATAATGCTGAATCGTTCACAGAATTTGAGGTTCTGTGACTTAAACTGGCATTTCTGTAAGTGTTTTTCACAAATCTGTTAACGTGCTACAATTGAATTTGATATATGTCAACAAAGCGTAGTTTTGTTGGGTGATGAATTCGGCACGCGCTGTTATATTGCTGTTAATGGGGTTAGGATATGCGCCGTTTTGGCACCCAAGGGGTTGTAGGGAACGGCATCCCCACCAGGCTAGCGATCTTGTTGACATGAGATGGAAAGTGCATCAAGAACGAGTTTACGTACTTTAGTCATTTGCTGAGAGGGAACGTGGCGCTATCTCTGCCCTCCTCTAAGAAAACAGAGACTTCTGTACTTCCTATTTTCTATTTTGTTGGCAATTTTAGGTAGCAAATATGCAGACCCCGCACATTCTGATTGTCGAAGACGAGTTAGTCACTCGTAACACCCTGAAGAGCATTTTCGAGGCGGAAGGCTACATTGTTCATGAAGCCAATGATGGTGCAGAGATGCACAATATCCTGTCTGAAAATGATATCAATCTGGTCATCATGGACATCAATCTGCCAGGCAAAAACGGCCTGCTGTTGGCGCGCGAACTGCGTGAACAGGCCAGCGTCGCCTTGATGTTCCTGACCGGCCGCGATAACGAGGTGGATAAAATCCTCGGCCTGGAAATCGGCGCCGACGATTACATCACCAAACCGTTCAACCCGCGTGAGCTGACCATCCGCGCGCGCAACCTGCTGTCGCGCACCATGAATCTGGGCAGCCTCGGCGAAGAGCGCCGCCTGGTCGAGAGCTACAAGTTCAACGGGTGGGAGCTGGACATCAACAGCCGCTCTTTGATCAGCCCGGCCGGCGAACAGTACAAGCTGCCGCGCAGCGAATTCCGCGCCATGCTGCACTTCTGCGAAAACCCGGGCAAGATCCAGTCCCGCGGCGAACTGCTGAAGAAGATGACCGGCCGCGAGCTGAAACCGCATGACCGCACCGTGGACGTCACCATCCGTCGCATTCGCAAGCACTTCGAATCGACGCCGGACACGCCAGAAATCATCGCCACCATCCACGGCGAAGGCTACCGCTTCTGCGGCGATCTGGAAGAGTAATTCCAGCCTGCCGTCATGAAAACGGGGTTCAGCATGCTGAACCCCGTTTTTTTATTTTGCCTCAGCCCACGGCATGATCGGCACCGCGCTCAGCGCATTCTTCGGCGAGCCGTCGATCACCTTGTCGGAGTAGCTCAGGTAGATCAGCGAATTGCGTTTGGCGTCGTAGAAGCGCACCACCTGCAGCTTCTTGAACACCAGCGACGTGCGTTTCTGGAACACCACATCGCCTTCCGCCTTGCCGTTTTTGATCTTGTCACTCAGCTCGATAGGCCCGACCTGCTGGCAGGAAATGGCCGCGTCGGCGGTATCTTCCGCCAGGCCCAGCCCGCCTTTGATGCCGCCGGTTTTGGCGCGGCTGATATAACAAGTTACATTTTTAACATCCGGATCGTCGAACGCTTCGACCACGATTTTGTGGTCCGGCCCCAACAATTTAAACACCGTATCAACGGAACCCACTTGCTCCGCCTGTGCGCTTCCCACGGTTGCGCAAACCAAACCGAATAAAAATATCCAGCTTTTTTTCATTTACTTAACTCCGATATAACCTTGCCGCGAAAATGGGCTCGGCGATCACCATTATTTATGTCTAAGCTCACGGAATTGGGTTTTTACGGGTCCGCACCGTCCGTTTTAGCACAGAGCGTGACAAAAATCTTTGAGAGTCGCGGAGGAAAAAAATTGCTATGATGCGGCGTCGTTATTTCTTTGCGCCCACTACGGTGTACCCCAATCCAACTCTGGCGCGGCATGCGCAGCAGAGGCAAAGAGTGCAACCCATAATGGCTCATGGATCGGTCTGATAGCGCAGCACCAGCGTGACGAATCAACAGTTCGGGTTCCTACCCCCAAGCTTTACGAGGAAGTTCTATGGATCAAGCCGGTATCATTCGTGATCTGCTTAGCTGGCTGGAAAGCCATTTGGACCAACCCTTGTCGCTGGATAACGTGGCGGCCAAGGCTGGCTACTCCAAATGGCACCTGCAACGGATGTTCAAAGATATTACCGGTAATGCCATCGGTGCTTACATCCGGGCAAGAAGGCTGTCCAAGGCCGCCGTCGCGCTGCGCCTGACCAGCCGGCCGATTTTGGATATCGCTCTGCAATATCGCTTCGACTCGCAGCAGACCTTCACGCGCGCCTTCAAGAAACAGTTTGCGCAAACGCCGGCGCTGTACCGCCGCGCCGAAGACTGGAACGCGTTCGGCATCTGCCCGCCGATCCGTCTGGGGGCCTTCACTCTGCCGCAGCCCGAGTTCCTCTCGTTGCCGGATAAGCATCTGGTCGGCCTGACCCAAAGCTACTCCTGCACGCTGGAACAGATCACCACCGTGCGCACCGAGCTGCGCTCGCAGTTCTGGCGCCAGTTCCTCGGCGAAGTCGAAACCTTGCCGCCGGTGCTGTACGGGTTGCACCACTCGCGTCCGAGCCAGGAGAAGGACGACGAACAGGAAGTGCTGTACACCACGGCGCTGGAGCCGGATCAGGTGCCTGATAAAGTGCAGGAAGTTCAACCGCTGGTGCTGCCGGGCGGCGAATTTGCAATGTTCAGCTATGAAGGGCCCATCGGAGGCCTGCAGGACTTTATCCTGACGGTCTACGGCACTTGCCTGCCGGAGCTCAAACTGACGCGCCGCAAAGGGCACGACATCGAGCGCTTCTACCCGAAAGGCGAGCGCCGTCCGCATCAGGCGCCTACCGAGATCAAGTGCGATTACCTGATCCCGATTCGACGTTAACGCTGCAGTTCGTCCAACGCGGGCATGTCCAGATGCGTGACATCGCCCGCCGTTTCGACGATCCAGCCGGAAGCCAGCCACGGGCTCTGCTGGTGATCGACGCGCGACAGTGAGCAGTTGCGCAAGCGCAGGCGACGTTCCGCATAGGCCGGCAGCCCGAGCACCGTACTGATCAAACACCCCAACGCGATGCCATGGCTGACGAGCAGCGGCTTGCTGCCCTCCGGCAGCATCAGGCAGCTCTCCAGCGCAGCGCGCATGCGCTCGCCCAGCTCCTCCATGGATTCGCCTTGAGGGATACGGCCGTCAGGAGTACCATCGACCATCTGTTTGCGCCACTGTTCTTCCTGCGGCGTCAAACTGTCGATCAGGCGTTCTTCCAGAACCCCCATGTGCAGCTCACGCAAACGCGGATCGCCAATCACTTCGCAGCCACAGGCTTCGGCGATGATCTGCGCGGTGCGGCGCGTGCGCCCCAGGTCGCTGGTAATGATATGCGTAATGCCTTCTTTGCTGACGCGCCTGGCGACCAGACGGGCCTGGTGTTCCCCCATGGCGGTTAACGGGCTGTCGGACTGACCCTGGATGCGGCGAGCCGCGTTCCATTCCGTTTCGCCGTGGCGAACGAGGTATACCTGTAACATTTTTGTTTTCCGTTATACTGCGTGAAATTTGCGTTTATCCCCGGCCCGGCGGCGCTTTTGCCGCTGCCCGGCGTATCGGCCAGAAGGATATCAAACCCGTTATGTACCATGTTGTCGCTGCAACTACCAACCCGGCAAAGATCAAGGCTATTCAATTGGCCTTCGATGACGTCTTCGGCGCAGGCCAATACCGCATTGAACCCGTCGACGTCGCCAGCGGCGTTTCGCTGCAGCCGATAGGCAATCACGAAACGCGCACCGGTGCGCGTCAACGCGTGATGGAAGCGCGCCAGGTCAGGCCCGAGGCCGATTTTTGGGTCGGCGTGGAAGCCGGGATTGAGGAGAATATGACCTTCGCCTGGATGACCATCGAGAACCCGTCCATCCGCGGCGAATCCCGCTCGGCGAGCCTGATGCTGCCGGAAGTCATCTTACAAGGTATTCGCGAAGGCCGCGAATTGGGCAGCGAAATGGCGACGATCACCGGCAACGCCGAGGTGAAGCGCCAGGGCGGCGCCATCGGCGTCTTCACCGACGGCCGGCTGAGCCGCACCAGCGTTTATCATCAGGCGCTGCTGCTGGCGCTGGTGCCGTTTCACAACGCCATCTATCAGCAATAACGCAGAGTCTGCTAGGGCGCGTCGTGCAGCAACTGCTGCTCAAGCCACTGTTTCAGCGCGGGTGAAGCCGCTTTCAGGCTGTTAGAACCGCGGGTGATGGTGGCGATCCCCGCGCCCAGTTCATTTTTCAGCTCGCGCTGGCTCATCTCGCCGCGCATCAGTTCCTGAATGATCCGCACCCGGGTGCCCAGCGCGGTGCGCTCGTCCGGCGTCAGCATCAATTGCAACAGCGGTTGATGCAGTTCTTGCGCAAACGAATTCTGCAGCAGCGCGACGAAGCGCAGCCAATCCTCATTGCCTTGTTCTGAAAGAGCGGGGTCGTTTAACGATAATTGCGTCATGGCAGCCACCATACTATTTAACTAGTACAGCAGCATACCATAGGGCCGTCAAAATCAATAACGTCTCTGCCACTCGGCGTCGGTCAGCACCTTGGCTGGCCGGTGCGTCAGATAGCGGTAAAACGCATCGTAAGCCAGCACGTTCTTGACGTAGCCGCGGGTTTCCGAGAACGGAATGCTTTCGATGAACGCTACCGGATCGATCCGCCCCGCGCTGTTGCCCAGCCAGGTGTTCACTCGCGACGGGCCGGCGTTATAAGCGGCGCTCGACAGAATGCGGTTGCGGCCGAACTGCTGATAGACCGACTCCAGATAGCTGGTGCCAATGGTGATGTTGGTCTGCGGATCGAACAATTGGCTCGGCCCGACATAGCCGGGAATATTGTACATCTGCACCGTATGCTGCGCGGTGCGCGGCATGACCTGCATCAGGCCGGAGGCGCCGACCGGCGACTGCGCCTTCGGATTCCAGGCGCTCTCCTGACGCGCGATCGCCATCGCATAGCTGCTGGTGATCCCCTTGTCATCGGTGGCGCGGCGGAACTCCTGCGGCCAGGCGACCGGGAAACGCTCTTCCAGATGATCCCACAGCTTGCCGACGATGGTCGCCTGCACGCTCAGATCGGCCCATTTTTGCTCAAAGGCGTAACGCGCCAGCGCCTCTTGTTCAGGCCGGCTGCGGCTGGCGACATAGGAACCCCACTCGCTGCGGGCCAGGTTGTCCATATTCCAGTACATCAGCTCGCGCACTCGGGCCACTTCCGGCCCGTCGGTCAGCGACGCGCGCGGCTTGGCCGCCACCGCCACCATCACCGGATAGGTTGCGTTCAGCTTCTGCGCCGCCACCATCGGATAGAAGCCGCGTTCGGTCATCAGGTTGCGCAACATCTCCTCGCCTTCGGCGCGTTTGCCTTCGTCCATCAGCTGACTGGCGCGCCAGTAGCGCCACTCATCCTTGTTGCGCGACTCTTCCGGCAAGCGAGCCAGCCAGGTCGCGACGCCCTGCCGATCGCCGTTGCCCAGCGCCATGCGCACCCGACGCTCCAGCAGCGAAGGCGAACGGCTGCGCAGAATCACCTGATCGCGCCACTGCGCCTGTTCATAGGTAGCGTCGCTGCCCATCAGGCGCCAGGCCACCGCCTCTTCCAGCCCCAGCCGCTCCTCGTCGCTCATTTTCTGCAGCCGCGCGAGCGTCGGGATCATCGCCCGCGCGTTTTCCACATCCTGCCGCGCCAGGCGCTCAAAGGCGATGCCGGTGGCGGCACGGGTAAAGTCGGTCGGCCCTACGCTGCGGGCGAAGGCTTCCACGGTGGTCGGATCGTTTTGCAAGCGCACCAGAGCGTTGCCCATGGTTTGATAGTCGGCCGGCAGTTGGCTGTAGAGGTTGCTGACCAGCGAGCTGTTGCCCTCTTTCAGCGCCAGCTTCATGCGCGCCAGAATATCGAGCGGCGTTTGCTTGCCTGCGCCGCGCCAGACGCTGAACAGCCGATCGCAGGCGCTCGGCAGCGTTTTGCCGTTCAGCCACAGCTCGTCGGCGCCGCTCCAGGCCGCCTGCTGGTCGCCGGTAGCCCATTTGGCGTAGTAATAGTTGCAGCGCGCCGCCACCGGTTTGGGCGGCTGTGGGCTGAAGGCCAGCAGGGTGCGCCAATCTTCGCGCCGCGCCAGTTCATTGACGAAGCGCGGCGCCAGCGATTTCGCCGGCGGCAGCGTCGGGTTGCGTTTGATAAAGTCGTTCACTTCGGAGAACCCCGCCTGACTCAGATCCTGAGTCAGCTCGCGGTATTCCAGATAAGGATAAAGCGGGTAATCGCGCAGCGTCGGCATCAGCTGCGCCACCACGTCCATCTGATTGCCGTCCCACGCCTGCTTGATCTGCTGGTAGCGCTGACGTTGCGCATCCAGAGAATCCGCCAGCGCCGCGCCGGAAAACGCCGTCAGGCACAGCCCCATCGCCAACAGCCGTCGCTTGTCCACCTTGACCATCCTCGCTCTTTCCTCACTGATTGTGCCGCGGGAGCCGCCCAGCTCCCCGGTAACCGCCGCGCCACGGCGCCGCAGAACAAAATAAAACCGGGCGCACGGCCCGGACGCAGATATCTACCATAGACAGCGCAATCGCTCATCCATTCAATACTGTAGAAGAAGAAGTGTATCGCCATGATCGGAGCCAGGTAAAAAACGTTTACTTTGGCTGACAAATCAGGGCGGCGGGATATTATCGCCGGCCGGATTTTTATTAGCCGCAACGGCATTTATTGGAAAAGTAAAATACTTTCTAATTATTAGTTATCACATTATTGCATTTAAGAGATAACGCCGACGTTGCGCAAATCGCCTGACAGCTGGCCAAACGCGCCAACTTTGCAGAAAAGCGGTGGCAAACCCGAGAGGGCATTTTTATACTATCAAAAATAAGTAGGATAATTCCGAGAAAACAGCACATAAAGCGCCCAACGAAGACATCTTATAATACAATCCGCGCCAATTATGGGTAGATAGTGTTCATTAGGCAGTGCGACTGACAGCTTTCAGCAAAACGATTGTCCCTTCAAGCGGGCCGGATTTTTACTTGTCGGGCCACGGCCTGCGGGCGGTGGATCAGGCCGGAATGGCGGGTGAAGATGGCGAGTAATACCGCGATAACGATGCGTTGCGCAAAAAGCCCCGTGCCGGGCTTCCTTGCCGCACGCCTGAATATCGGCCGCCTGTTGCTGATCGTTTTGTTGGCGCTGCTGACGTTGCCCGGGCCTGCGCGCGCCGCCGATGATCCCTATCAACAGCGCACGCACGCCGTGACGACCGTGGTGGTAGGCATCATCAGCTACGCCCGCTGGTCACGTGAACCCAATCCGATCCGGTTGTGCGTGACCGCACCCACCCAGTATGCCGAGGGGCTGTTCGATCCGATCCTGCTCAGCGCGCCGCGTCCGATTAAAACCGAACGCGTGCCGTTCGACAGCCCGACGCTGAGTACCGGCTGCGATGTCATCTATTTAGGGAACATCAACGCCGCGCAGAGACAAAATTTCATGCAGCGCATTTCCGGCAACTCCATTCTCAGCATCAGCGAGAACGATAGCGAATGCTCCGCCGGCAGCGCATTTTGCCTGCAGATCAACGGCGACCAGGCCGGCTTCAAGGTCAACCTGGACGCCCTGGCGCGCAGCGGCGTGCGCGTTCACCCCAACGTGCTGCAGCTGGCGCGCAAACAGGCGCCGCCGCTATGAGGCTATTGCGTAGAAACCGTTCCGGCAATGCGCGCCCGACGTTGGGCCGAGTGCTGCAGCGGGTGCATCTTGGGCTGGCGTTGATCGCCGTCGGCACCGCCGGCATCTTTCTGACGCTGGTGGCGCTGTTCGCGCTGCGCGCCTATGCCAACCACAACCTGCACCTGATCGCGCGCTCCATCAGCTATACGGTTGAAGCGGCAGTGGTGTTTGGCGATCGCCCCTACATTCGCGAGGCGATGGTGCTGATCGCCGCCAAAGAAGAGGTGTCGGAGGCCAAAATTCTGAACAACGCCGGTGACGTGCTGGTCAGTTGGCATCGTCCCAAAGATGGCCCGCTGCACGGCATGGAGCAGGTTATCGCCCACTGGGCGCTGCCCGAGCCGGTCATCCTGCCTATCTCCCACGAGGGCAAACAGGTCGGCCAGGTCTGGCTGAGCGGCAACGGCGGCAGCCTGTTGCGTTTCCTGTTGCGCGGGCTGGTCGGCATGATCGCCTGCATGGTGCTCAGTACCCTGTGCGCCCTGGTGTTGTCGCGCCGCATGCTGGTCGGCATCGTCAGTTCGTTGGACGACATCGCCAACGTGGCGCATGCGGTGCGGCGAGATCGCACCTTCGGCCTGCGGGTGCCCTCGGCGCCGATCGCCGAGCTGCATGAGCTCAGCAATGATTTCAATGGCTTGCTCGATGAACTGGAGGCCTGGCAGGCCCATCTGAAGCAGGAAAACGACTCGCTGGCCCACCGGGCGACGCACGACAGCCTGACCGGCTTGCCGAACCGCGCCTTCTTCGAAGGCCGGCTGAGCCGCGCCCTGGGCGATATCGCGCCGCCGGCGAAATTGGCGGTGCTGTTTATCGACGGCGATCGCTTCAAGGAAGTGAACGACAGTTACGGTCACGCCGCGGGCGATGCGGTGCTGACCACCATTGCCGGACGCATTCGCGCGCAGCTGCGCGAAACCGATCTGGTCGCACGCCTGGGAGGAGATGAATTCGCCGTGCTGCTGGCGCCGGTGCACAGCACGGAAGATGTCTTGCAGATCGCCGACAACATCATCGATTGCATGACGCAACCGGTTATTTTACCGAACGACGAGACAATCATTACCTCTCTGAGTATCGGCATTGCGCTGTACCCTGATCACGCGTCGACGCCTCAGGGTCTTTTGCACGAAGCTGACGATGCGATGTATCAGGCAAAGCATCGTTATAACGGAGGCTGGCGGCTGGCTATACATAAATAAGAGCCCCGGCTATAACACTTGAACTAGGGATTTTGACTATGATACAGCAACTGTTTAAAGGTCGTTTTTCACTGCTGACGATGGCGTTCGTCGCCCTGCTGGCGCTCGCCGGTTGCCAGAGCAAGCCGCAAGGCCTGACGCCCGAGCAGGTTGCGCTGCTGCAATCGCAGGGCTTCAAACTGACCGACAACGGTTGGGAATTCGGCCTGTCGGATAAAGTGCTGTTCGGCAACAACATCGGCAAGCTGAACCCGGAAAGCACCGAGACGGTGCAGAAGATGGGCCGCGCGCTGCTGAGCGTCGGTATCACCAAGTTCCGTCTGGACGGCCATACCGACAACTACGGCGAAGACAGCTATAACGATCAGCTCTCCCTGCGCCGCGCCGATGCGGTCGCCGATCTGCTGGCCAGCGTCGGTATTCCGCGCGCCAACATCGAAACCCGCGGCATGGGCAAGCGCGATCCCGTCGCCGACAACCGCACCTCCAGCGGCCGCGCGGAAAACCGCCGCGTCGCGATCGTCGTCACGCCATAAGCCACCAATATGCGCCTTTATCGGCGCATAAACGGTTATACTTAGCGATCGCTGAGCGATGTCTGGGATCCAAGATCGAAACGGGCTACACTCATGCCGCCAGACATCCTATAAATACTGATATAGAGAGGCTTAGAGCAACGTGGCTCAATACGTCTATACCATGCACCGCGTCGGCAAAGTGGTACCGCCGAAGCGTCATATTTTGAAAAACATCTCCCTGAGCTTCTTCCCTGGGGCAAAAATCGGCGTACTGGGCCTGAACGGCGCCGGTAAGTCCACCCTGCTGCGCATCATGGCCGGCATCGATACCGATATCGAAGGGGAAGCGCGCCCGCAGCCGGGCATCAAGATCGGTTATCTGCCGCAGGAGCCGCAGCTTAACCTCGAACACACCGTGCGTGAGTCGGTGGAAGAAGCGCTGGCGGAAGTGGTCGGCGCGCTGAAACGCCTGGACGAAGTGTACGCGCTGTACGCGGAAGAAGGCGCAGACTTCGACAAGCTGGCCGCCGAACAGGGCCGCCTGGAAGAGATCATTCAGGCGCACGACGGTCACAACCTCAACGCGCAGCTGGAACGCGCTGCCGATGCGCTGCGCCTGCCGGACTGGGACGCCAAAATCGCCCATCTGTCCGGGGGTGAACGCCGCCGCGTCGCGCTGTGCCGCCTGCTGCTCGAAAAGCCGGACATGCTGCTGCTGGACGAACCGACCAACCACCTGGACGCCGAGTCCGTGGCCTGGCTGGAACGCTTCCTGCACGACTTCGAAGGCACCGTCGTGGCGATCACCCACGACCGCTACTTCCTGGATAACGTGGCCGGCTGGATCCTTGAACTGGACCGCGGCGAAGGCATTCCGTGGGAAGGCAACTACTCGTCCTGGCTGGAGCAGAAAGACGCGCGTCTGGCGCAGGAAGCGTCCGCCGAAGCCGCTCGTCGCAAGTCGATCGAGAAAGAGCTGGAGTGGGTGCGCCAGGGCGCCAAAGGCCGCCAGTCCAAAGGCAAGGCCCGTCTGGCCCGCTTTGAAGAGCTGAACAACACCGAATACCAAAAACGTAACGAAACCAACGAACTGTTCATTCCACCTGGCGCGCGCCTGGGCGATAAAGTGGTCGAAGTCAGCAACCTGCGCAAGTCTTACGGCGACCGCCTACTGATCGACGACCTGTCGTTCTCGGTGCCGAAAGGGGCGATCGTCGGCATCATCGGCCCGAACGGCGCGGGTAAATCCACGCTGTTCCGCATGATGTCCGGTCAGGAGCAACCTGATTCCGGCAGCATCGTGCTGGGCGATACCGTCAAGCTGGCGTCCGTCGATCAGTTCCGCGACAGCATGGACGGTTCGAAAACCGTGTGGGAAGAAGTCTCCGGCGGGCAGGACATCATGCGCATCGGCAACACCGAGATGCCGAGCCGCGCCTATGTCGGCCGCTTCAACTTCAAGGGCGTCGATCAGGGCAAACGCGTAGGCGAGCTGTCCGGCGGTGAGCGTGGCCGTCTGCACCTGGCCAAGCTGCTGCAGGTTGGCGGCAACGTGCTGCTGCTCGATGAACCGACCAACGACCTGGATATCGAAACCCTGCGCGCGCTGGAAAACGCCCTGCTGGAATTCCCAGGCTGCGCCATGGTGATCTCGCACGACCGTTGGTTCCTCGACCGTATCGCCACCCACATCCTGGACTACCAGGACGAGGGCAAGGTGGAATTCTTCGAAGGCAACTTCACCGAGTACGAAGAGTACAAGAAGCGTACGCTGGGCGCCGATGCGCTCGAGCCGCACCGCATCAAGTACAAAAAGATCGCCAAGTAATCCCCAAGGCGCCGCATGCGGCGCCTTTTTTTATGCCCGCGTCCGGCGATAATCGCGCGGTGAGCACGCCATCACGCGCTTGAAAGCATGGCTGAACGCGCTGTCGGAATCGTACCCCAAACGTTGCGCGATGATGGATACCGGTTCAACGCCGGTACGCAGCGCCCGCGCAGCCAGCAACATGCGCCAACGCGACACATACTCAAGCGGCGCCATTCCCGCCTTCTGCTTGAAGCGCAGCGCCAACGTCGAACGGGAAACGCTCGCCGCATCGGCCAATGACGCCACCGTCCAGCGACGGGCAGGATCGGCGTGTACTGCCTGCATCGCGGCGCCGATGCGCGGATCGAACAAGGCGGGCAGCCAGCCGGAGGCCGCGCCCTCCTCCCCCGTCAGGTAAATCCGCAGCGCCTGGGTCAGCATGATCTGCCCCAGATGATGCGTCATCAGCGCGCTACCCGGCGAAGGCTTTAACAGCTCGTCCGCCAGCCGCTGCAACGCCCATTGCAACACGGCGGCCTCTTCGGTGCCGCCTCGGATCACCATCAACGCCGGCAAACTCCCCAACAACCGCTCCACTTCCTCACCGAAGGTAAAACTCCCGCCGATAAACAGGCAATCCTCCGCCTCGCCGCAACTCGCCACGCCATTTTTCGCCTGCAGATAAAGTACGTCAGCATCGAGCGCCGGCAGCGACAGATCGCTGCCGACAGTGACCGGCAGGCTGCGGGTCAGCAGCAAGCAGTCGCCGGCCGCCAGCCGCAGCGGTTCGGCCAACCCTTCCGCCGCCAGCCAACAGCCGCCGCGCACCACCGCGTTGAATTTCCCGCTCTGCGGCGCAGGAAAATGAACGGCCCAGTCGCCGCCGGCCTTCAGGCCGCCGAAAAACGCATTCTGGCTGTTCAATGGCGCAAGCACTTCCGATAACGGATCCATACCCTCTCCCCCTAAGCCCCTTTCATGAGCATAGCCCGCGCCATGCTCCAGCCAAAGGTTTTAGGACGATGGCGACAGAAATTAGGCGTCGGCGTCATCTGCCAGGCCTACTCCCGCGTCAGCTCGCGCGCGTAGTCGTCAAACGCCGAGTGCTGCAATACCACATCGATGAAACAGGCCAGCGCCGGGGAATTCAGCTTGCGGCTCGGGTAAACCAGATACAGTTCATTCCCTTCTGCGCGCCAGGCCGGCAACACCTCCACCAACAGCTTCTGCGCCACCACCTCGCGGCTGAGAAACGCCGGCAGCAGCGTGATCCCCGCGCCGGCGATAGCGCATTCGCGCGCATACAGCAGATTGTCGGTGGTGTGCGCCAGCGGCAGCTGCCAGCGGTAATAATCGTCGCCGCAGCGCAGGTTCCAGGCCGTCCAGGCGCGGTGGGCAATGCAGCGATGCTGCTGCAGCTGCTGCGGGTGCTCGATCGGCGAGTGCTGCGCCAGATAGGACGGCGCAGCCAGCAGATAGCGCGGCGCATACCCGAGGCGGCGGCCGATCAGCGAAGAATCCTGCGGCTTGCCGGTGCGCAGCGCGGCGTCGAAGCCTTCCTGCACCAGATCCACCATGGCGTCGGATACCGACACCTCCAGCGATACGTCCGGGTACTGGCGCTGAAAATCCGCCGCCAGCCGCGCCACCAGGGTTGCCCCCAACCCGGCCGGCGTCGAGATGCGCAGGCGGCCGCTCGGGTTGTCGCGCAGCCGCTGCAGCGCCAGATCGGCCCGCTCGGCGGCGGACATCATCGCCTGGCAGTGTTCCAGATAGCGCTCGCCGGCGAAGGTCAGGTTCAGCTGGCGCGTGGTGCGGTTGAGCAAACGCAGCCCCAGCGTCTGTTCGAGCTGGCTGATGCGCTGACTGACGCTGGACTTCGGCAACCCGACACGCTGCGCGGCGGCGGTGAAGCTGCCGCACTCCGCCACCAGCGCGAACAGCGCCATGTCCTGCAGCTGTTTGAACTCCATTGTTCACCTCTGACGAACACTCAGTTAGATATTGTCCATCTTATCACCCCACTGCCGCGGGTCTACACTGGGGACATCATTTGAAAGGAGCACAATCATGTCGATAAAAGCCATTGCCGTAGACCCGCAGAACCCCGCCGGTTTCATCGAAATCTCACCGGAGATGCCGGTGCCCGGCCAGTACGATCTGCTGGTGGAAGTGAAAGCGGCCTCGGTCAACCCGGTGGATACCAAAGTGCACGCCGGTCTGCAGAAAAGCGGCCTGCAGCAGCCGCGCGTCCTCGGCTGGGACGCCAGCGGCGTCGTGCTGGACGTGGGCAGCGGTGTCAGCGGCTTCAAGCCCGGCGATGAAGTGTGGTACGCCGGCGATATCACCCGGCCCGGCAGCAACAGCAGCCACCAACTGATCGACTCTCGCATCGCCGCGCACAAACCGCGCAGCCTGAACTGGGCGGAGTCCGCCGCCATGCCGCTCACCGCCCTCACCGCCTGGGAGGCGCTGTTCGAGCACCTGAACATTCAGGATGCGCCGGAGCACAAGACGCTGCTGATCATCGGCGGCGCCGGCGGGGTCGGCTCGCTGGCCATTCCGCTGGCCGCGCTGCGCAGCAAGGTGAAAGTGATCGCCACCGCGTCCAGGCCGGAATCCGCCGCCTGGTGCCGCGAGCGGGGCGCCGACCTGGTGGTGGACTACCGCGATTTGAAGGGCAACCTGGCGCAACACGGCATCGAGCAGGTGGATTACATCCTCTGTCTGAACGATACCGACGGCCACTGGCCGGCGATGGCCGAACTGATCGCGCCGCTCGGCCATATCTGCACCATCGTCGAGAACGCGCTGCCGTTGGATCAAAACGCGCTGAAGCTGAAAAGCGCCGCGCTGCACTGGGAATTCATGTTCACCCGCAGCATGTTCACCACCCCGGACATCGCGCAGCAAGGCCGGATCCTGCAGCAGGTGGCGCAACTGCTGGACGACGGCAAACTGAGCACCACGCTGAGCGAAACCCTGCACGGGCTGTCGGTAGACACGCTGACCGCCGCGCACCAACAGCTGCTCGGCGGCCATATGCAAGGCAAGCTGGTTATCGCTTACTGAGTTCGCATCGCGGCGGTGCTCTGCGCCGCCGTTACTGCGGGCGAACAAAGCCAACGCACAGCACCTGCTCGTCGCTCTGCGGATCGGCGCGGAAGGTCAGCGTCTGCTGCCAGTCGAGGCGCATCTTCGGCCAGTGGGCCAGTTCGCCGCCGAAGTCGCTGTGCGCGCAGTCTTCACCCAACCGACCGAACAGGGCGACGCCATGCTGCGCAATCTGCGGATAGCTGATGTTGACGTTGTAGATGTTCGGCCGCGTATGATTGGACCAGCGCGTAATGGTTTGCGGCCGGGAACCGGCATACACCGTCATCCACTGCGACAGGTATTCGCCGCCGACGTAACGCAGACTGACGCCATACCGCTCCTGCCACAGCTGCTCCACTCCAGCGCTGAACGCCTTGATGCCCACCATTTTCTGACCGGCATTGCGCACGTTGCCCAGCATCACCGCGGCATACCCCAGATAGACCGCCAGCGCCGCGCACATCAGCCCAATAGTCGCCGCCCGCAGCGAACGCACCGGCGGCTGACGCACGCAGCCGACCAGCAGCGCGGGCGCCAGCATGAAGAACGGCTGCAGCCACTCGGTCAAGCGGCCGCCGACGTTGAAGGAGAACCAAAAGGTAATGATGCCGAGCGGCAGCAGGTAGATCCACAGCAGCACCCGCATCGGCAAGGCTTTCGGCCAGGCCAGCACCGCCCCGCTGCGGCGCAGGATCCACCACAGCACCAGCGACGGATAGAACACCAGCAGCAGCGACTGCAGCATGTCGAGATTGAGCTGCATCTTGATCTGCGAATCCACCCACTTAAAGGCGGCGAAGTCGTGGTTCCACAGCCAGAATACGTTCGGCAACACCAGTGCCAGCCAGATCGCCACCGCCAGATAGAACTGCGGTTGGCGATAGCAGCGACGGATCTGCGGCACGAACAGCGTCGACAGCGCCGCGAAATAGACGAAGGCGAAGGTCGAATACTTCGCCATCATCGCCAGACCGGCGGCCAACGCGAAGGCCGGCCACCAGTTGGCCGAACGGGAAATCGCCATGTGGAAGAACAGCGCCATCCACGGCCACAGCATCACCAACAGGTAGTTGTCGTTGTAGGGAATGATGTCGAAATTGATGATGCCGGACAGGTTGAGCGTCAGCAGCGCCATCCAGGCCAGCGAAGTGCTGCCGCTCAGGCGTCGCGCCAACAGCCAGACGCCCAACATGCCGATGGCGATGGCGATGAAGTGCCCGCCGTACCAGTAAACGTTCAGCGGCAGCCACGACAGCCAGATCGCCGGCTGCATCGCCGCACCGACCAACCAAGGATTTTTCGGTGAGCCCCACTCGCCGTTGAGGCCCCAATTGAGCGCCTCGACGGCGTCGTAAGGCAGGGTAGGATCGAGATGAACGGTCAGCAGCGTCCAGGCTGCGGCATAGCAGATCAACCAGAGAGCGAGTAAGCGATAAGACATGTCTTCTTCTGAGCGTTATTGTAAAGAAAACCTTAACGTAGTCGCTACCGAATGAACCATGTTTAAACAGGCCTTTAAATGTGCGTCCGTGCGGCCGTTTCTGCCGCGCGATCGCACATTACGCTAATTTTTCTCAGCCTGCGGCGTGGCGCTGGGCGGGCGCATTCGCCAGCCGGCCGGCGTCCGCCGCCAGCAGCTGTTGCACCAGCTCGACACAGCGCAGGAAGCGCTCTTCGTAATCGCTAGACTCAACGTGCACGTACTCGATGTTGTTGGCGCGCAGCATCTCCTCCAGCAGGCGCTGGAACGCCAGGCGATCGGCGGTGCTGCCAAGACTGCGCAGGCCGTCCGCCACCCACGGCGTGTTGTTTTCCAGCAGGATCACCAGATCGAAGCGGTATTCGTCGATCAGCGCCTGCACGAAGGGATGCTCACGCCCTTCGTACTTTTTGCAAAACGCCTGGGTGGTGACGAAATCGGTATCGATAAACGCCACCTTGTTGGCGTACTTGACCGCGAAATCCACGTATTGCGCCTGTCCGAGGGCAATTTTGTCGTAGTCGGAGTACTGCAGCGCCATCTCGTCGCCGCCCAGGTGCGAGAACACGTAATCGCGGCCATATTCCCAGGCGCTGGTGGTGTTGAAGATGTTGGCCAGCTTGTTGACCAGCGTCGATTTGCCGCTCGACTCGCCGCCGAGGATCGCCACGGTGCGCACGAAGAACGGTTTCACCTCGGTCGGGATGTAATCCCAATAGCGGAACGGATCCTGGCGGATCTGATTGCCGCTGATGTTCATGAACGAGCGTTCGGGGTCGACCAAAATGGTTTCGATGCCCAGATGCTCGCGGTAGCGCGGCGCATCCTGCGCTTCGCTGGAATAGATGAAGCTCGGCACGATGCCTTTCTGTTCCATAAAGGCCTTCATGCCGTCGCTCCACACGTTCCAGCCGTGCGGGTACGGTTCGATGCCCTGCTCGTCGAACGAGTGGATATGGATGTTTTTCTGGTACTTGAAGGTCTGCAGCAGCCAGCGCAGGCGATCGCTGACCGTCGGCTGTTGCGACATCGAACTGTTCTCGAACAGCTCACGGTCGCGCGGCTCGTCGTGGCACAAGATAACGTGCAGCTCATCCACCTGGCTGCAGGCGCGCTGGATCAGATAGATGTGGCCGGTATGCAGCGGGTAAAATTTACCAAACACCACGCCGACTTTGACCTCTTTGCGCGGGAACTCCAGCCCGAGAAAACGGTGCAGCGCCTCGAGCTTTTGCGCGCTCGGGCTTTTGATCTTGTCGTTCAACAGCTGGCTGAGATAGCCTTTGGTCATGCCGCTGGCATCCGCCACCTGCTGCAACGTGCAGCCCTTTTGCTTGATGGACGTCTTCAGGTAATCAAATTGCGGCATGGCCACCTCCGTTTAGTATGCTAAACAAAATAGCATATCTTTCTCGCCGTCGGCGACATTAATAAAACCCTTCCAGCACGTCCAGCGCGTCCGCCAGCTTCTTGACCCCGAACACCTGCATATTGGCCGGCGGCTTTTTCGGCATATTGCCGTGCGGCACGATGGCGCGTTTGAAACCGTGCTTGGCCGCTTCGGCGATCCGCTCCTGGCCGCTCGGCACCGGACGGATCTCACCCGCCAACCCCACTTCGCCGAACACCACCAAATCGTTCGGCAGCGGCCGATCGCGCAGGCTTGAGACCAGCGACATCAGCAGCGCCAGATCGGCGCTGGTCTCGCTGACCTTCACCCCGCCGACCACGTTGACGAACACGTCCTGATCCGACATCTGCAGCCCGCCGTGCCGGTGCAGCACCGCCAGCAGGATCGCCAACCGGTTCTGCTCCAGCCCCACCGCCACGCGGCGCGGGTTGGACATCATCGAATGATCCACCAGCGCCTGGATCTCCACCAGCAGCGGCCGGGTGCCTTCCCACACCACCATCACCGAACTGCCGGAGGTCACTTCGTCGCCGCGGCTGAGGAAGATAGCCGAAGGGTTGCTCACTTCGCGCAGCCCCTGTTCGGTCATGGCGAACACCCCCAGCTCGTTGACCGCGCCGAAGCGGTTCTTGTGGCTGCGCAGGGTGCGGAAGCGGGAATCGGCGTCGCCGTCCAGCAGCACCGAACAGTCGATGCAGTGTTCCAGCACTTTCGGCCCGGCCAGCGAGCCGTCTTTGGTGACGTGGCCGACCATCACGATCGCCACGCCGCGCGTCTTGGCGAAGCGCGTCAGATAGGCGGCGGTTTCCCGCACCTGCGCCACGCTGCCCGGCGAAGACTGAATGTCCGCCATGTGCATCACCTGAATCGAGTCGATCACCATCAGCTTCGGCTGTTCCTGCTCGGCGATCAGGCAGATCTGCTCGATGCTGGTTTCCGACAGCATGTTCAGGCCGCCGGTCGGCAGCCCCAGACGGTGGGCGCGCATCGCCACCTGCTGCAGCGATTCCTCGCCGGTGACGTACAGGGTTTTCATCTGTTCGGACAGTTTGCACAGCACCTGCAGCAACAGGGTGCTCTTGCCGGCGCCGGGGTTGCCGCCGATCAGAATCGCGCTGCCGGGCACCACGCCGCCGCCCAGCACGCGATCGAACTCGAGAAAGCCGGTGGTGAAGCGCGGCAGCGCCTCAAGGCTGATTTCCGACAGCTTCTGCACTTTGCTGACGCCGGCGTCGCCGGCATAGCCGCTGAGGCGATCGTTGCGCGCCGCAGCGGGCGACGCGGCCAAACGCACTTCCGTGATGGTGTTCCAGGCATGGCAGGCGCTGCACTGCCCCTGCCAACGCGGATAGTCCGCCCCGCACTCATTGCACACAAATGCCCGTTTTGCCGCTTTTGCCACGTCTTACCTCAATCTTTCGTTATCGCACTTCGTGTTTCAGGCTGCCGGTAAGAATACACAGCACGCCCATCAAATCCGCATGCCGGATCGCCACCTGCGCTTTTTCATACACTTTCGGTTTGGCGTGGTAGGCGATGCCCAGCCCCGCCGCCTGCATCATTTTCAAATCGTTGGCGCCGTCGCCGATGGCCACGGTCTGCGCCAGCGGGATCTCCAGCTTCTCCGCCAGCCGCAGCAGCGTATCGGCTTTGAACTGCGCGTCCACCACCGGCCCCAGCACTTCGCCGGTCAGCTTGCCGTCGCGGATCTCCAGCTCGTTGGCCGCCGCCGCCACCAGCCGCAGCCGGTTGCGCAGGTATTCGGCGTAGTAGGTGAAGCCGCCGGAGGCGATCGCCACATGCCAGCCCATCGCCTGCAGCTTGCCCACCAGGCTGGTCAGCCCCGGCATCAGCGGCAGCTCGTCGCGCACCTGCTTAAGGATGTTGGCGTCGGCCCCTTTCAGCGTGCCGACGCGCTGGCGCAGGCTGGCGGTAAAGTCCAGCTCGCCGCGCATCGCGCGTTCGGTCACTTCCGCCACCTGCTCGCCGACGCCCGCCAGCTTGGCGATCTCATCGATGCACTCGATCTCGATCGCCGTTGAATCCATGTCCATCACCAGCAGCCCCGGCGTGCGCAGGTGCGGGATTTTGCCGAGCGGCGCCACATCCAGCCCGCTCTCTGCCGCCAGCAGCTTGGCGCGCGGCGTCAAGGTGCCCGCCAGCCGCACCACCTGATAGTCGTCCACGCCCCAGGCGGTGACGATCACCATCGCCGCGCCCAGCTTGCGTTGGAATTGGGTAATGCGCGCCTTGTCCAGCGCCCTGCCATATAACAGCCACCCGGTATTGCCCGCCCGGTAGTCCAGCGGCATCACTTCGTCGCCGCTGAGCGAAAGGGGAAGACCCGGCCATTGAGAGATCTCCGCCGGAAGATCGCAATAGGTCAGACTGTTTGACATCATTGACTCCTGAATGGACAAAAACGCTGCATGATAAAACGACGCATCAAGCTATCCTATCGCCAGCGGTTCTGGCAACATAAAGTGTCCCCGATGCCCAAGGAACCTGCATGGCTCGCGCTAAACTGAAATTTCGCCTGCACCGCACCGCTATTATCCTGATTTGCCTGGCTTTGCTGGTGCTGCTGATGCAGGGCGCCTCTTATTTTAGCCTGAGTCACCAAATGGCGCGATCCGAGCAGGTGGAAGAGCTGGCGCAGACGCTGACCAAACAGGTCGCCTACAGCCTGGCGCCGCTGCTGGACGACGACGGCAACAATCCGCGCATCGACGCCATCCTCAAGCAGCTCACCGATCACAGCCGCATTCTCGACGTCAGCGTGTATCAGTTGGACGGCACGCTGGTCTCCCACGCCGGGGAACAGATAAGTATACGCGATCGCCTGTCGCTCGACGGCAAACGCGCCGGCAGCTACTTCAACCACCAGTTGGTCGAATCCATTCAGGGCAAAGACGGCCCGATCGGCTTTATCCGCATCACCCTCGACACCCACGTGCTGGCGACCGAATCCAAGCAGGTGGACAACACCACCAACCTGCTGCGCCTGATGATCCTGCTGGCGCTGGCGATCGGCATCATTCTGGCGCGTACCCTGCTGCAACACCGCCGCAGCCGCTGGCAGCAGTCGCCCTACCTGTTGACCGCCAACACACCACTGGAAGAAGGCAATACGGTGGAAGACGATGAAGACGATGCGCCGGAGAAAAAACAGGAAGCGCCTAAGCAGGGGTAATTCAGGCCAGGCGTTGAATGCGTTCGTGCCGTTTTCTTGTCCTTTCGGTGAATAGATTGTCCGTAACAACGGGATCCACATCCAATTGAAAGGTAAAGCGTTAGCCAAAAACGGCCATGCGGAATGAATAGATTGACGGGCGGGCGCCATGACGACGCCCGCCGCGGTATTACGCTTTGTCGCCCAGCAGCACGGATTCCAGCGCGATAACGATCATTTCGTTAAAGGTGGTCTGGCGTTCCGCCGCCGTGGTCGCTTCGTGACGCAGGATGTGGTCGGACACGGTGCAGATGGTCAGCGCCTTACAGCCGAACTCTTCGTACAGCTCCGCCGCCACGCCGTAGATGCCGGCCGCTTCCATTTCCACACCCAGGATGCCGTACTTCTTCATCACCTGGAACATATCCGGATCCGGGGTGTAGAACAGATCGGCGGAGAAGATGTTGCCCACGCGCGCCGGGATGCCCTGCGCCGCCGCCGCGTCGACCGCGTTGCGCACCATGTCGAAGTCGGCGATCGCCGCGTAGTCGTTGTCCTTGAAGCGCAGACGGTTCACCTTGGAGTCGGTGCACGCGCCCATGCCGATCACCACGTCGCGCAGTTTGATATCGTCACGCACCGCGCCGCAGGACCCCACGCGAATGATCTTCTTCACGCCGAATTCGGCGATCAGCTCGCGCGCGTAGATGGAGCAGGACGGAATGCCCATGCCGTGGCCCATTACGGAGATGCGGCGGCCTTTGTAGGTGCCGGTGAAACCCAACATGCCGCGCACGTTGTTCACTTCCACCGCGCCTTCCAGGAAGGTTTCGGCGATGTATTTTGCGCGCAGCGGGTCGCCCGGCATCAGTACTACGTCAGCGAAATCACCCATCTCAGCATTAATGTGCGGCGTAGCCATAATTTTCTTCCTTTAGAAATCTTATTTAATAAAAACGTCAAACATCCAAGCCTTGAATTTCGAGTTGCAGCCAGGCAGCTGGCGGGGAATCCCCAGGAGCTTACTTGAGTAAGCGACTGGGGTTCACGCGTGAAGCTAACAACGCTGCGGCTTGAAAGACAGGGCTTAGAACAGGGTCTTACCGTAATCCATCGGCGACAGGCCAAAGTAATTGGCGACGGTCTGGCCGATGTCGGCGAAGGTCTCGCGGTGGCCCAGCGAACCCGGTTTCACTTTCGGGCCGTAAACCAGCACCGGAATGTGCTCGCGGGTGTGGTCGGTGCCGCTCCAGGTCGGATCGCAGCCGTGGTCAGCGGTGAAGATGATGATGTCTTCGTCTTTCACCAGCTTCAGCAGTTCCGGCAGGCGGCGGTCGAACAGCTCCAGCGCGGCGGCGTAGCCCGCCACGTCGCGACGGTGACCGTAGGAGGAGTCGAAGTCCACGAAGTTGGTGAACACGATGGTGTTGTCGCCGGCCTTTTCCATTTCGATCAGGGTCGCGTCGAACAGCGCGTCGATGCCGGTCGCCTTCACCTTCTTGGTGATGCCGACGTTGGCATAGATGTCGGCGATTTTACCGATCGACACCACTTCGCCGCCCTTCTCGTCCACCAGCTTTTTCAGCACGGTCGGCGCCGGCGGCTCTACCGCCAGATCGTGGCGATTGCCGGTGCGCTGGAAGTGGCCCGGCTTGTCGCCGACAAACGGACGCGCGATCACGCGGCCGATGTTGTAACCGCCTTCGGTCAGCTCTTCACGCGCGATTTCGCACAGCTCATACAGGCGCTCCAGGCCGAAGGTCTCTTCGTGACAGGCGATCTGGAATACCGAGTCGGCGGAGGTGTAGAAAATCGGCTTGCCGGTTTTCATGTGCTCTTCACCCAACTGATCGAGGATCACGGTGCCGGATGAGTGGCAGTTGCCCAGGTAGCCCGGCAGATTAGCGCGCTCCACCAGCTTATCCAGCAGCGCCTGCGGGAAGCTGTTGTGCTCGTCCTTGAAGTAGCCCCAGTCGAACAGCACCGGCACGCCGGCGATTTCCCAGTGGCCAGACGGCGTGTCTTTACCGGAAGAGAGCTCGCTGGCGTAGCCGTAGGCGCCGATGATGTCGGCGTTGCGATCCAGCCCCTGCGGGAAGTTGCCGGTCGACTCTTCCGCCGCTTTGCCGAGGCCCAGACGGCTCAGGTTAGGCAGCGTCAGCGGGCCCTGACGGCCCACGTTGGCCTCACCGCGCGCGCAAACCTCGGCGATGTGGCCCAGGGTGTCGGAACCCTGATCGCCAAAACGTTCGGCGTCTTCGCTGGCGCCGATGCCGAAGGAGTCCAATACCATAATAAATGTGCGTTTCATCTGTGCTCTCCTGCGTGTTCTCACGCTATTGCGACCGCAAAACTGCAATCGCCCTTATTCTCTAAATTTATACCCAATGGATTTCAAGTTGTAGCTAGGCGGCTAGCGCGTGTATCCCCAGGAGCTTACTCAAGTAAGTGACTGGGGTGCACGCGTGCAGCCAACAACGCTACGGCTTGAAAGACGAGGGTCATCACGCTTGAGTGATGCGCTTATACACCACTGGCGTCGCCTCCGGCGCCTTGTCGCTCAGCGTCATTGCGCTGCGCACCGCATCGGCCGCCTGCTGCCAGCTCTCTTCATCGTTGGCGTGGATCATCGCCAGCGGCTGCTGGGAATCCGCCGTATCGCCCAGGCGCGCCATCTCGGTCAGGCCGACGCTGTAATCGATGGCGTCGCTCGCCCGACGGCGGCCGCCGCCCAACGACACCACCGCCATGCCCAGCGCACGGGTATCCATGGCGCTGATGATGCCCGGCTTTTCAGCATACACCGGCTTGCTCAGCGTTGCCGCCGGCAGATAGCTATCGTAGCGTTCGACGAAGTCTATCGGACCCTGCTGCGCCGCCACCATGCGGCCAAACACCTCCGCCGCCTTGCCGTTATCCAGCACCGCCTGCAGCTTGGCGCGCGCGTCGGCCTCATCTTGCGCCAGGCCGCCGGACAACAGCATCTCTACGCTCAGCGCCAGCGTCACTTCCAGCAGGCGCGGGTTGCGGTATTCGCCGGTCAGGAAGCGCACCGCTTCGCGCACTTCCACCGCGTTGCCGGCGCTGGAAGCCAGCACCTGATTCATGTCGGTCAGCAGCGCGGTGGTCTTGCAGCCCGCGCCGTTGGCCACGCCGACGATCGCCTGCGCCAAATCTTGCGACAGGGCATAGGTCGGCATAAAGGCGCCGGAGCCGACCTTCACGTCCATCACCAGCGCATCCAACCCTTCCGCCAGCTTCTTGGCCAGAATGGAGGCGGTGATCAGCGGGATAGAATCCACGGTGGCGGTGATATCGCGGGTGGCGTAAAAACGCTTGTCCGCCGGCGCCAGCGAGCTGGTCTGGCCGATGATCGCCACGCCGACGTCCTGAATGATTTTGCGGAAGGCGTTATCGTCCGGGAAAATATTGAAGCCCGGAATGGCTTCCAGTTTGTCCAGCGTGCCGCCGGTATGCCCCAGGCCGCGGCCGGAGATCATCGGCACATAGCCGCCGCAGGCCGCCACCATCGGACCGAGCATCAGCGAAGTCACGTCGCCCACGCCGCCGGTCGAGTGCTTGTCGACGATCGGGCCGTTCAGCGCCAAACTCTTCCAGTCCAGCACGGTGCCGGAATCGCGCATCGCCATGGTGAGCGCCACGCGCTCCGGCATGCTCATGTCATGGAAATAAATGGTCATCGCCAGCGCGGCGATCTGCCCTTCCGACACCACATTGTCGCGAATGCCGTTGATGAAAAAGCGGATTTCCGCTTCGCTTAACGGCTGGCCGTCGCGTTTTTTACGAATAATTTCTTGAGCCAGGAACAAGGCATCCCCCTGTGTCGCCGAGAGTCGGTGCAGACGGGCGCGCCTGGCGCCCGCCAACGATATCGATCAGTAGCCGCCGCCGGCGGTCTGGGTTTGGTGGCCCAGCGCGGCCAGCAAGCTGGCCAGCAGGCTGGAAGCGCCAAAGCGGAAATGCCGCGCGTCGGCCCACCCTTCGCCCAGAATACGATCGGCAAGTTGCAGATAATGCAGCGCGTCTTCCGCGGTGCGCACGCCGCCGGCCGGCTTGAAGCCCACCGTCTTCGCCACGCCCATATCGCGGATCACTGACATCATCAGCTCGGCGCTCTCCAGGGTGGCGTTGACCGGCACCTTGCCGGTGGAGGTCTTGATAAAGTCGGCGCCGGCCTTGATGGCGATCTCGGACGCCTTGCGGATCAGATCGGCCTGCTTCAGCTCACCGGTTTCGATGATCACTTTCAGCAGCACGTTGGCCGCCTGGCAAGCCTGTTTGCACTGTTTCACCAGCTCGAAACCGACCTGTTCGTTGCCGGCGATCAGCGCGCGGTAAGGGAACACCACGTCCACTTCATCCGCCCCATAGGCGATGGCCGCGCGGGTTTCCGCCAGCGCGATGTCGATATCGTCGTTGCCATGCGGGAAGTTGGTCACGGTGGCGATACGGATGTCCGGCGTGCCTTGCTCGCGCAGCGCCTTACGCGCCACCGGGATAAAACGCGGGTAGATGCAGATGGCCGCCGTGTGGCCGGCCGGGCTGTTGGCCTGACGACAGAGGGCGATCACTTTCTCGTCGGTGTCATCATCGTTCAGCGTGGTTAAATCCATCAAGTTCAGCGCACGTTGCGCTGCTGCGGTTAATTCGGTCATAAAACTCTCCAACTGAGTACCTGGGTGTTGGCGAGCGGACTTGGTTCCATGAAGATAGCGCAGGGGAACGGCGTTCCCGCGGCGGCAACTGAGATCCTTCTCACCGCACATGGCCACCCGCCTTGCGGCCGGCCAGTAATAGCTATTTGAACACGAATGCCGGGGGCGATTCGCGTTCATCGTCACACTATATGAAATAGCACTGTAACAGACCGGAATTATATGTGAAGAACATCACAAAATAACGCGATATCGTTCACAAATTCGCTAAAGAAGCGGCTGAAGATCGCGGATGCGGCAAGCACCCGCGTTGCTTAGAGTATAGGCGGAGTCCCGCGATCGGTCGCGCCGACGCGGGCTCAGCGAGGGCTTACAGCGCCAGGAAGAAGCCGGCGATGGTGGCACTCATCAGGTTGGACAGCGTGCCCGCCGCCACGGCCTTCAGACCGAAACGCGCGATGTCATGGCGACGGTTGGGTGCCATGCTGCCCAAACCGCCCAGCAGGATCGCCACCGAGGAGAGGTTGGCAAAACCGCACAGCGCAAAGGAGATGATCGCCTTGGTGTGCGTTGACAGCACCTGCAGGCCTTCCGCCGCCACCACATCGTCCGGACGCAGATAGGCGCCGAAGTTCATATAGGCGACAAACTCATTGACGATGATCTTCTGGCCGATAAACGAACCGGCGGTCATCGCTTCACTCCACGGCACGCCAATCAGGAAGGCGATCGGCGAGAACACCCAGCCGAGGATCAGCTCGAGCGACAGCTGCGGGTAATCGAACCAGCCGCCGATGCCGCCGAGAATGCCGTTGAGCAAGGCGATCAGCGCGATAAACGCCAGCAGCATCGCGCCGACGTTCAGCGCCAGCTGCATGCCGGAAGCCGCGCCAGAAGCCGCCGCATCGATCACGTTGGCAGGACGATCCTCTTCGGCGATCAGTTTCATCGCATCGTCTTTATCGTGGGTCTGCTCGGTTTCCGGCACCATCAGCTTGGCGAACAGCAGCCCGCCCGGCGCGGCCATGAAGGACGCGGCGATCAGGTATTCCAGCGGCACGCCCATCTGCGCGTATCCCGCCAGCACCGAACCGGCCACCGAAGCCAGGCCGCCGCACATCACGGCGAACAGTTCTGACTGGCTCATGGTGGCGATATACGGACGCACCACCAGCGGCGCTTCGGTCTGGCCGACGAAAATGTTGGCGGTCGCCGACAGCGATTCGGTGCGCGAGGTGCCCAGCAACTTGTGCAGGCCGCCGCCCAGCACGCGGATCACCAACTGCATGATGCCGAGGTAGTACAGCACCGCAATCAGCGAGGAGAAGAACACGATCACCGGCAGGACGCGCAGCGCGAACACGAAGCCGCCGCCGCCGAACACTTCGAACATCTTGTCGGACACCAGCCCGCCGAAGATGAACGAAATGCCCTGATTGCCGTAAGCGATAACGTTTGCCACGCCGTTAGACATACTGCCGAGGATGCTGCGGCCCAGCGGCACGTACAGCACCAGCGCGCCGATACCGACCTGAATGATGAACGCCCACACCACGGTGCGCAGTTTGATGGCCCGACGGTTGCTGGAGAGCAGCACCGCAATGGCGATCAGCACCGCCATCCCGACCAGACTCATGATGAGTTGCATGCAAAGTTTCCCTGTTGCAAAAAATAAAATACATCCCTGCTCATGAAGAGAGGTCTGCTATTGGAGTGTTTCGGGGGGGATTATACTGAGCGAGGTCACCCTCGCACCGATTTATGTCACAAATGTATACAACGAGACGCAAATGAAAATCTTATAACGTGACACAAGTCACGTTATGCAGACCTCAATTCGGCATGGCGAACAGCGCTTGGGTATTGCGTTGCAGGTGGGCGGCTATCTCATCGGCCGGTTCCGGCCGCAGTTCGCACAGCGCGTGAAACACCTCGGCGGCGCGCTCGGGGCGGTTCGGCTGCCCCTGATAGCCAGCCAGCGGCATGTCCGGCGCATCGGTCTCCAGCAGCAGCGCCTCAAGCGGCAGCTGCGCCATCACGGCGCGCGTTTTCTGCGCCCGCTCATAGGTGATGGTGCCGCCCACGCCGATGTAATAGCCGAGGCGGATAAACGCCTGCGCCTGCGACAGGCTGCCGGCAAAGCCGTGCACCACGCCGCGGCGCGGCAGCTGCATGCGCCGCAGCGCGGCGGCCAGCTGGTCGTGGGTGCGGCGCGAATGCAGGATCACCGGCAGGTCATGCTGTTTCGCCAGCTTCAGTTGGGCCAGCAGCACGCTTTGCTGCCGCTCGAACTGTGGGTTATCCATATACAGATCGAGCCCGATCTCCCCCACCGCCACCAGCTTGTGCGGCCGTTCGGCCAGCAGCGCCGCCAACTGTTCCAACTGCGGCTCATGATGCTGCGCGATATACAGCGGGTGCAGCCCCAGTGCGGCGAACAGCGGCGCATGCTCCTGCGCCAGCCGCAACACCCGCGCGAAGCGATCGGCGGTGACGGTCGGGATGATGATGCGCTTTACGCCGGCGCTTGCCGCCCGCGCCAGGCTCTCGGCCTCATGCCCGGTAAAGGGCGGGAAATCGAAATGGCAGTGGGTGTCGGTAAAGGCGTAACTCACAGCGCCCCCCCTTCACCCGGCGGCAGATCGCCCGGCAGGATGATTTTCGGCGCCGCCACCGCGGCCTCCGGCTGCGCCGCCCGCTCGGTGGGCATGGCGATGTCGGTCACGATCGGCGAAGGCATTCTGACGTTCTCCGGCTGGATCAGGCGGCGCGACAACGCTTTTCGCACCTTCATGCCGTCGGGCTCCTGCTGCGCCATCCACTGGCCGACGGTGGCCAGAAAGTAGCGGCCGCAGCGGCGCCCCAGGTGATAATCCTGATTGAGCGCCCCCAATCGGCTGCCCAGCGCATTGCTGGCCAGCGGCTTCGGCGGGAAGATCTCGAAGATGCGCAGCTTGCCCGGCGGCTTTTCGATAAAGCGCTGGATGCGGTGATAGCTTTGCTCGTGATGCTGCAGGATGCGCACCATCTGTTGCAGGCTGCTGTCGCTCAGCCAATGCTCCATGCGCTTCATCCACTGCGGGGTGTAGTACATTTGCGAAGGCACGGTGCGGATCACCACGATGGTGTCGGCGCCGCGACGATAGGCCTCTTCCACCGGGATCGCATCGCTGATGCCGCCGTCCTGATAGCTGACGCCGTCCAACTCCACGCCCTGACGGTAGAAGCCGGGAATGGCGCTGGACGCCTTGATGGCCGGCAGCCAGCGTTCGCGCTGCGCCGGCAGATAGGTCGGCTCGAAATCGTCGCTGCGGCAGGCGCACAGCAGGAATTCGCGCCCGTCGGTAAAATGCTGTTCCGCCACGTCCATCGCCAGCGGCATCTGCGCCGCCGCCGTATCAACCAGCCAATCGAGATCGATCAGATGCCCGCCGCGCACGAAGCGCAGCGGATTGAAGAACTGTGCCGAAGTGGTGTAACGGGTGATCACCCGGCGCGCGTAGCCCATCTGCCCGCAGATATAGGCAGACAGATTCTGAGCGCCGGCCGATGTGCCGATCAGCAGATCGAAAGGGTTAAAGCCCGCGCGCTGAAACTCGTCCAGCACGCCGGCGGTGAAAATGCCGCGCTGGCCGCCGCCTTCGCAGACCAACGCCATTTTTCCTGGTCGAAAAGGTTTAGACGCCAGCGGTTCTATATTGCCGAGCGTGATGGGTATTCTGTATCCCAACTTGGCATCCTCAGTGAGACGTTTTCTCCGAGGATACCGCGTCTCGCTCTCTTCCGTAATCCTCTTGCAGCACGCCGACGAGGAAATCATTGCTGCCGGCCAACCAGGCACCATCGCTGCCGGACCATTCGGCCCAAGCCTGCCATACCTGACCTTTCAGCTGTTTCCAGCGCCCGACGATGATGTCGCTGTTCATGGCCGGCCCTCCCCGACGTGAGAAAAGGAATTAAGCTTTGTTACAGTTTGCAGGAAAATGCCGGCCGGCTAAGGGCGCCGACGGCCGGTGAACAGACTGACCAGGAACAGGATGATGCCGACAACGAACACGACTTTGGCGGCCCAGGCGGCGGTGCCCGCCAGCGAACCGAACCCCAGTGCCGCAGCGATAAGCGCGATGACTAAAAAGATAATGCCCCAACGAAACATAAGCTTCTCCTTACCATTGTGAAAAAATTCGCTGCCGTCTACCGCCCCGACAACGGGACATCGACGGCAAATCAGTTTCTTTTTTTGGTGGTACACGTCGGGCCGCCTTGACGGCCCGACAGATGCGGCTTGTTGTTACTTGTTACGGGCGCCTGGCGGGATTACTGCTTGACCACCAGGTCGTTTTTCACGCTTTTCACGCCGTCGATAGCCTTGGCGATGCTTTCGGCACGCTCAGACTGCGCCTGCGTTTTCACTTCACCGGAAAGCTGCACCACGCCATCGGTGGTTTCCACTTTCACATTGCGCGACGGCACGATGTCATCGGCCAGCAGCTTGGCTTTCAGCTCGCTGGTGGTGGCGGTGTCGCCGGCATACGATTTGATCGACTGGTTGGCTTCATCTTTCACGTGCAGCTTGTCGCTGACGGTTTTGACGCCTTCCACCTTGCCGGCAACCGCAACCGCATGCTCTGCCTGCGCCTGGCTGCCGACAAACCCGCTCAGGATCACGGTGCCTTTTTCGGTTTTCACCGAAATGTCAGTGCTTTTGATGCTCTTATCGTCCACCAATGCACTTTTAACTTTAGCCGTTATCGCGCTGTCATCCATGTAACCGTCAACTTTTTTCATGGAGCTATCGATTTTGGCACCGGCACTGTCCGCGGCGTTAGACGCCTTGTTGAGCAGACTGTCTTCGGCCAGCGCAGTGCCGCTCACCAAAGCAGAACCCAAAACAACAGCCATCAGCGAGTGTGCAAATTTGGTCTTTTTCATCGATCTCTTCCTTTTGTTGGGGGCCCCAGCGCCAGAGCGCCGGAACCCTTCAGCCGCCTTCACGCGGCCTCTCGGTAAATACTTCATCATCGCTATACGATTAAGCGTTCACGACAGGAATATTGCAACCGCCGTGCCAACTCCATAAACGCCTTAAAAATCAAACAAAAAAAGCGTTGAGTCGGATTTTTAATCAAAAAACTGTCGCCTATTGACGACAGACTAAGTGACACGAAACGGTAAAACAGTCATCTCATTGATATTTAAGGAAACAGACTGTCTCCTATCGGCAACACATCAGAATAACTCACCAAACAATAAGCGTATTACAGTGATTTACTCTCAAGCAATGTGCGGACATCTCGTTAAAGATAGACCATGCGGCGGAAAACGCAGGCCAATCGCGTCTCGCCTGGGCGACATCGATTCGCAGGATAAAATATGAGGAAGATTTATTAATTAGCGGAGTGAGAATACGGGGAATTGGCAGGGCGCACCGGGCGCCCTGCCGATGTATCAGTGTTCGCGGGTCTTGCGGAAGGTCACGTCAGGATAGCGTTCCTGCGTCAGGTTGAGGTTCACCATGGTCGGCGCGATGTAGGACAGGTTGTCCCCGCCGTCCAGCGCCAGGTTGATCTCGTTCTTGCGCTTGAACTCTTCGAACTTCTTCACGTCGTCGCACTCGACCCAGCGCGCGGTCGACACGTTGACCGATTCGTACAGCGCTTCCACGTTGTACTCGCTCTTCAAACGCGCCACCACCACGTCGAACTGCAGCACACCGACCGCGCCGACGATCAGATCGTTGTTGGCGATCGGACGGAACACCTGTACCGCGCCCTCTTCGGACAGCTGCACCAGCCCCTTCAGCAACTGTTTCTGCTTCAGCGGATCGCGCAGGCGAATGCGGCGGAACAGTTCCGGCGCGAAGTTCGGGATGCCGGTGAACTTCATGTCTTCACCTTGGGTGAAGGTATCGCCGATCTGAATGGTGCCATGGTTGTGCAGACCGATGATGTCGCCCGGATAGGCTTCTTCCACGTGCGAACGGTCGCCGGCCATAAAGGTCAGCGCGTCGGAGATCACCACGTCTTTGCCGGTGCGCACCTGGCGCAGCTTCATGCCCTTCTCGTAACGGCCGGACACCACGCGCATAAAGGCCACGCGGTCGCGGTGCTTCGGATCCATGTTGGCCTGGATCTTGAACACAAAGCCGGTGAATTTCTCTTCCGCCGCCGTCACTTCACGGGTGTCGGTTTTGCGCGGCATCGGCGCCGGCGCCCAGGCCACCAGACCGTCCAGCATATGATCCACGCCGAAGTTACCGAGTGCGGTACCGAAGAACACCGGGGTCAGCTCGCCGCTCAGGAACGCCGCCTGATCGAACTCGTGGGAAGCGCCCTGCACCAGCTCCAGCTCATCGCGCAGCTGCGCCGCCAGATCTTCGCCTACGGCGACATCCAGCTCCGGGTTGTTCAGGCCCTTGACGATGCGCACTTCCTGAATGGTGTGGCCTTTACCGGTCTGGTACAGGTAGGTTTCATCCTTGTACAGGTGATAAACGCCTTTAAACAGCTTGCCGCAGCCGATCGGCCAGGTGATAGGCGAACAGGCGATTTTCAGTTCGCGCTCGACTTCGTCCATCACTTCCATCGGATCGCGGATGTCGCGGTCCAGCTTGTTCATGAAGGTCAGGATCGGCGTGTCGCGCAGACGGGTGACTTCCATCAGCTTGCGGGTGCGATCCTCAACGCCCTTGGCGGCGTCGATCACCATCAGACAGCAGTCCACGGCGGTCAGGGTGCGATACGTATCTTCGGAGAAGTCCTCGTGCCCCGGGGTATCCAGCAGGTTGACCAGGCTGTCGCGATACGGGAACTGCATCACCGAGGTGGTGATCGAGATCCCACGCTGCTTTTCCATTTCCATCCAGTCGGATTTGGCGTGCTGGCTGGAGCCGCGGCCTTTTACCGTACCGGCGGTCTGGATCGCCTGTCCGAACAGCAGCACTTTTTCGGTAATGGTGGTTTTACCGGCATCGGGGTGCGAGATGATGGCGAAAGTTCTTCTTTTGGAGACTTCGCGGGCAAATTCACTAGGAGACATGGTTTTCAGGTTCTACGGTTAGTCCGCCCTGCGACATCATCAGAACGCGCCGATCGCGGCGCCGGGCAAAGCGGTGAATAAAAGATAACAGCCGGGCATTTTCGCCGATTTGCCAACCGGTGACAATCAATGCTTTTTCCGGCCGGGCTGATTACCCCAGCGGCAGCGCCATCACGATCGCGTCTTCGCGGCCGTGGGCGCTCGGGTAATAATTGCGGCGCACGGTGACTTCGTTGAAACCGAGATCTTCATACAGCGCGAGCGCCGCCTGGTTGGAGGCACGGACTTCCAGCCACAGCGTAACCACGCCGCGGCTCTCCAGCTGTTCGATCAACGCGTTGAGCAGCAGGCGGCCAAAGCCCCGGCGCTGGTGCTGCGGATGAATGGCGATGTTGAACAGCGTGGCTTCGTCCAGCACGATCTGCGTGATGGCGAACCCCGCCATCTCCCCATCGGCGCTCAGCTTCAGGTTAAGGTAGCGATCGCCCTGATTGCTGGCAAAGGTGGTTTCCGTCCAGGGGAAAGCGTGGCTGGCTTGCTCAATGTTGAAGGCCGTGGCCAGGTCGGCCGCCGTCAGGGTAGAAATCGTGTTCATGATGACAAATCTGCTGCCAGAGGGCGCGTTTGGCCCCCGCGTCTTGGGAAAGCTCGGCCAGCGCCGGGCTGTGTAGCTGCGCGCCGGCGACCGCGAGCGGTTCCGTCACGCCCAGCCGCCAACTGTTGCATGCGGTCTCTTCAGGCAGCATCGCCACCTGTTCCGGCGTCAGGCTGTAGGTTTGCGCCGGCGTCAGCCCCAGGCTGCGCAGCACGTCGCAAAACAGCGGATCGTCGGGCGCCGGCTGCGTCTGCGCCACCACCAGCAGGCGCGTCTCGGGCGGCAGACTGACCGCCACTTCGCCCTGCAACACGCCCGGGCGGCGCAATGTCCACTGCGTAATACCCAGTTGTTGTAACAGCCAGTCGCGTTTTGATGCCATGCCGATTCCTACCCGTTGTGGTGCGCCATGCCTGCCATGCGCCGCGCTATGCTAACAAACCCGCGCAGCCCGCGCCAACAAACCCGTCGAACATATCGCCACAAAGCTCTATAATCCCCGGTCTCATTTCCAGGAGCCAATATCTGATGTCTGCATTAACCCCCGCCAGTGAAGTCATGCTGCGCCACAGTGATGAATTTATCGAACGCCGCGTGCTGTTTGCCGGCGACCTGCAGGACAGCCTGCCGGCCCAATTCGAGGCCGCGGACGTGCGCGTCCACACTCAGCAATACCATCACTGGCAGTTACTGAACCGGACGATGGGCGATAACGTGCAGTTCGGTTTGACCGTCGATCCCGCTTTCGTCGCCGACTGCGACACGCTGGTTTACTACTGGCCGAAGAGCAAGCAGGAAGCGCAATTCCAGCTGTGCAACATCCTGGCGCTGCTGCCGGTGGGCGCGGACGTGTTCGTGGTCGGTGAAAACCGCAGCGGCGTGCGCAGCGCCGAGCCAACGCTGGAAGGCCACGTCACGCTGGTGAAAATCGACAGCGCGCGCCGCTGTGGCCTGTATCACGGCCGCCTGGACGCGCAGACCGAGTTCGACCTGAACGACTGGTGGGACAGCTATCAGCTGCACGATCTGGAAGTGAAAACGCTGCCGGGCGTGTTCAGCCGCGACGGTCTGGACGTCGGCAGCTCGCTGCTGCTGTCGACGCTGGAAAAACACATGAAAGGCAAGGTGCTGGACATCGGCTGCGGCGCCGGCGTCATGGCCTCGGTAATGTCCAAGCTGTCGCCGAAAGTCAAATTGACCCTCAGCGACGTCAACGCCGCCGCGGTGGAATCCAGCCGCGCGACGCTGGCCGCCAACGGCATCGAAGGGGAAGTGATCGTCAGCAACGTTTACTCCGACATCACCGGCCGTTTCGACATGATCATCTCCAACCCGCCGTTCCACGACGGGCTGCAGACCAGCCTGACCGCCGCCGAAACTCTGATCCGCGGCGCGGTGAAGCACCTGCCGATCGGTGGCCAACTGCGCATTGTCGCCAACGCCTTCCTGCCATACCCGGACATTCTGGACGCCACCTTCGGCAGCCACGAAGTGCTGGCGCAGAACGGCCGCTTCAAGGTGTACCAGGCGACCGTCGGCCGTCCGCCGCGCGCGCCGAAGAAGAAATAATTCGCCGTTGGCGGAAAACGACAGAGCGCGGCCTGCAGGCCGCGCTTTTTTTTAACCGTTGATGTAGGTCATCGACTCCGCGCCGTAGCGATCGCCGGCCGCCGCGCTCAGCGGGAACACCGCTTCAATCGCCGCCAGCTCAGCCGCGCTCAGCGTTATCTCCGCCGCCGCGACGTTCTCTTCCAGGTAACGACGGCGTTTGGTGCCGGGGATCGGCACGATGTGTTCCCCCTGCGCCAACACCCAGGCCAGCGCCAGCTGCGAAGGTTTAACGCCCTTCTGCGCCGCCAGCTCGCTCACCTTCTCCACCAGCGCCAGATTGCGGCTGAAGTTTTCCCCCTGGAAGCGCGGGTTGCTGCGGCGGAAGTCGTCCTCGGCCAGATCCTCCGGCCGCTGGATAGCGCCGGTGAGGAAACCGCGCCCTAACGGGCTGTAGGGCACAAAGCCGATGCCCAGGCGCTCGCAGGCCGCCAGCACGCCCTGCTCGGCGTCGCGGGTCCACAGCGAATATTCGGTCTGCAGCGCGGTGATCGGATGCACCTTGTGCGCCCGCTCCAGCGTGGCGACCGACGCCTCGCTCAGGCCGATGTGGCGGATCTTGCCTTCCCGGATCAGATCCGCCATCGTGCCCACGACGTCCTCGATCGGCACCTGCGGATCGACCCGGTGCTGATAATAAAGATCGATCTCCTCCACGCCCAAGCGCCGCAGGCTGCCCTCGACAGAGCGCCGGATATACTCGGGCCGGCTGCTGACGCCGCGCGCCGAAGGATCCGCCGGATCGCGCAGAATGCCGAACTTGGTGGCCAGGAACACCTGTTGCCGCTTGCCTTTGATCGCTTCCCCCACCAGCTCTTCGTTGGTGTGCGGGCCATACATGTCGGCGGTGTCGAGCAGCGTGACGCCCAGCTCCAGCGCCCGGTGCAGCGTGGCGATGGCTTCCTGCCGATCGGCGCCGGTGGAGTAGAAGTCGCTCATGCCCATGCATCCCAACCCCAGGGCGGAGACGACGGGACCGTGGGAACCGAGTTTACGTTGTTGCATTGTGCTGCCCTCATGCGGTGAATGGATAACGCAGCAAAGTCTGGTTGTTTACGCGACAAAGATAAATAATGCAGATTGCACATCACTGTTCAAAAATCACCAACAATACGGAGTGGACATGGATCAGGTTCAAGCCATGCGCATTTTTACCCGCATCGTCGAACTGGGCAGCTTCAGCCGGGCGGCCGAACGCCTGCAGCTGCCGCGCGCCACGGTCAGCAACGCGCTGAAACGGCTGGAACAGCGGCTGGGCGTACGCCTGCTGATCCGCACCACCCGCCAGGTGCAGGTGACCAGCGAAGGCAGTCTCTACTATCAACGCTGCGTGCAGTTGCTGGGCGCGCTGGAGGAGGCGGACACGCTGTTCAGCCACCATAAGCTGCAGCCGTCCGGCAAAGTGCGCATCGATATGCCCCATTCGCTGGCGCGCGAAGTCGTCATTCCGGCGCTGGACGACTTCTACCGGCGCTATCCCGACATCACGCTGGCGCTGGGCGCCAACGACACCCACGTCGATCTGCTGCGCGAAGGCGTGGACTGCGTGCTGCGCGCCTGGGAAACCGAAGACGACAGCCTGGTGGCGCGGCGGATCGCCCAGCTGCCGCAGGTCACCTGCGCTTCCCCCGCTTACCTGCAGGCCCAAGGTACGCCGCTCGACATCGATAGCCTGGCGCCGCACCGCGCGGTGGGGTATTTTTCGCTGGCCAGCAACCGCGATTACCCGCTGGAGTTTTGCCGCGGCGGCAAGCTGGAACTGCGCGAACTGCCCGCCCGGCTGAGCGTCAGCGGCGCCGACGCCTATATCGCCGGCGCGCGTGCCGGCATGGGATTGATACAGGCGGCGCGCTATTCGCTTGCCCCTTGGCTGGAACAGGGCGAACTGGTGGAAGTGCTGGCGGAAACGCCGCCTCCGCCGATGCCGATTTACATCATGTATCCGCCCGGCCGTTTCCTGGCGCCGCGGGTCAGAGTGTTGATTGATTGGCTGATTTGGCTGTTTGACCAGCAGAAAAGCGGCGATATGGCTGTTTTTCCAGCAAACGCCCGCAAAGCGGGGAAATAACTGTTGACGTGTCCGCCAAAATCTCTAGAATTCGCCTCCGTGGTAACGTTACTCCGGTAATGTTTCTGGTACGCGAAGGTGGCGGAATTGGTAGACGCGCTAGCTTCAGGTGTTAGTGTCCTTACGGACGTGAGGGTTCAAGTCCCTCTCTTCGCACCAAATAACCACATGATTTATATTGCACTCAGCATCGATGCGAAGGTGGCGGAATTGGTAGACGCGCTAGCTTCAGGTGTTAGTGTTCTTACGGACGTGAGGGTTCAAGTCCCTCTCTTCGCACCACGCTGGCGACGTAATATAAATCAAAGCAACAACATCGACTGTGCGAAGGTGGCGGAATTGGTAGACGCGCTAGCTTCAGGTGTTAGTGTCCTTACGGACGTGAGGGTTCAAGTCCCTCTCTTCGCACCAATTGATGATCTCCCCGGCAGTATCCTCGAAAAAATCCCAACGCATTGATGAATCACACGCTTAAGCGTGGTTTTGCCGTTTCCGGCGTTTCACCCGAAGCTGAAGTTCAGACTGACAGCCGCCAGGCCGCCCGCCAGCGCCATACAGGAAGGCAGCAGCAGATAGTGGCGCAGCCGGCTGTTGAACAGCATCACCAGCGTGGCCAACATCGCTATCACGATCAGGGTGCGCAACTGCACCATATCCAGGTCGATCAAGGCCAGCAGCGGCATCAGCGCACAAGGCAGCAAAACGCCCCAGGCGCTGGCCAGGCGATCCCCGAGGCACCAACTGACGCCCCACAGCCCGCACGCGGCAATCATGGCGGTGAGCATGACAACCCCCCTTCAAGTGATAATGATAACCAATATCATATAACACTTTTTTGGCCGCCGCATCATTTTCACTGCGCTGACCAAACCCAGATGACACCAGCATGAAAAAATGATAATTTGACATAAGAAAATTCCTAGTCCTGTTTGCATGATAATAATCACAATCCTCAACCATGCAATTCAAGTGGATATTCGCGCCAAAGGAATGCTTCTCAACCTTAATTATTCGACAGAACGACTTTGCAAAGAGTGACCTCCGTATGAACGCCCGTTCTTATCAGGAATTACTGAACAGCAAGCAGCGCCTGGCATTATTTCTTTTTCTGATAATGAATGCCGCCTCTTCCGTATTTACATTATTGTTCCCTTTTAGGGATACGCCCGCATTTACCCTACCTTTATTATGTATACCGCTATTTTGTCTGGTAGCGGCGCTATTGTCCCTGCAAACGCCACGCAAATACTTGTGCAAACTCAACCTGTTCGCCGGCGTGCTCGGCCTGCTCTGGGCCGCACATATTTACGTTAAAAGTCAATATTGCCTACCGAATAACCAAGATTTTTTATTAATTAGTTTGTTTAGCATCTTTTTTATCAGCGCTATTTCCCTGACGGACAACTTTACCGCCTTTTGTTTACACGCCGTGCCTTCCGCAATGGTGATCCTGGCTTTAGACGGCATGCATAATACCCTGCGGATATTATTCACCACGCTATTACCTATTATCGCTTTCTCCATCCACCACCTGATGTTGAAACGCAGTGAAATCTTTACTCACGCGCTGGTGGCCAACCTGTATAACGAGCGGGATAAATTCAATAATTTGAGCATGATCGATCCTCTGACCGGCCTTTATAACCGGCGCGGGCTGGAGAATAAGATCACGATGCTGCTGGAACCGCAAACCGGCCATCATTACGTGCTGTTGCTGGATATCGACCACTTCAAGGTCTATAACGACAGCTACGGCCACGCCATGGGCGATCGGGCGTTGGTGCAGGTGGCGGTCGCCATCCGCGATGCGGTGCGTTCGCGCGACATCGTGGTGCGTTACGGCGGGGAAGAATTTTTGGTGCTGCTGACCAACGTGCACGAAGGCTACGCGGCGCAGCTGGCCGAACGGGTGCGCCAGCGGGTGGCGGAGCTGAACATCCCGCACGGCGCCAGTCCGCAGCACAGCGGCACGCTGACGCTCAGCGCCGGCATCTCCGCGTTGGAAAAACTGGACATCGAATCGGCGATAGGCGCGGCCGACGCCGCGCTCTATCTGGCGAAGCACAGCGGCCGCAACAATATTCAGCTGGCGCAAAACGTCGAGCCCGCTGCCGTTCACTCTTAAGCCGCCGTGGTAACGGCGCGGCGGCTGACATCAACACTTATACGGCTATACGGCGGTGGAACGCAGCCCGTTCAGCAACAGGTTCAAACTGGCCAAGGCTTGTTCCAGCCCCACGTCTTTTTCCGGATGATGGGCGACCCACAGCGCGGCATCCATCAGGCCGCCGTTGATTAAATGCGCCAGCGCTTCCGGCTCGGCGATAGCGATACGCCGCTGCGCCATCAATACCTCCAATGCGCCCGTCATCCAGCTGATGCACGCCAGCTTGCTGGCCCGCAGATATTCAGCTCCCAGCACCGAAGGTGAATCACGCAACAGAATGCGTTGCGCTTGCGGCTCCGTCATCATGATCAGATAACTGCGGCAACGCGCCGCAAAAGCCTCCCAGTCATCCGCAGTACTCGCGGTTATCTCAGCCAGATGCGCATCCATCTCCGCATCTATCGACTGCACCACCGCCAGGAACAGCCCCTTTTTATCGCCAAAATGGTGATAGAGCGCGCCGCGCGTCAGGCCGGCCTGGGCGGTGAGATCATCCATCACCGTTTCGGCATACCCCACGTTGCCGAATTGCAGACGGGCCGCCGCCACCAGCTTTTGTCGGGTTTCTTCAATCATTTCGGTACGCGCTTTACGTGCCATGGGTTCACTCCCGCCTCGTTATTGATGACGTTATAATTGACATACGCCATGTACGTCAATTAACGTAACATACGTGGCGTATGTCAATGATGGACATTGAGCGAATACCGAGCCGCAACATTCCGGAGCCCATTTTATGGCAAATCCTTATTTCAAACTGTTCACCGCCCCGGGCAGCAAGGCGTTTTCCTCTGCCGGGCTAATCGCGCGCCTGCCGGTCTCGATGACCGGCATCGGCATCATTACCATGCTCTCGCAGGTACGCGGCTCCTATTGGTTAGCGGGCGCGGTGGCGGCGACGTTCGCCTTTTCCATGGCGCTGCTCGCGCCGCAGATCGCGCGCGCAGCGGATCGCTTCGGCCAACGCCGAGTGCTGCCGTATGCCACCGGGACCAGCGCGATCGCCCTCTTGCTGCTGCTGATTTGCACTCGCTACCAGGCACCGGATTGGGCGCTGTTCGTCTTCGCCGCGCTCGCGGGCGGCATGCCCAGCATCTCCGCGATGGTCAGAGCTCGCTGGAGCGAAATTTATCGCGGCACGCCGCAGCTGCACACGGCATTTTCATTCGAGTCGGTGTTGGACGAAGTCGCCTTTATCATCGGCCCGCCGATCGCCGTGGGGCTCAGCGTTTCACTTTTCCCAGAAGCCGGTCCTCTGGTGGCCGCGCTGCTTCTGGTGGCGGGCGTCACGGCATTCGCCTTGCAAAAAAGCACACAGCCCCCGGTTTACACCCACAACAGCGAGCGGCAGCGCGCCATCCTGGCTATGCCGTCAATGCAAATTCTGGTGCTGGCGCTGATCGCCCTGGGCACCATTGTCGGCACCGTGGACGTCATCAGCGTGGCCTTCGCCGAGCAGCAAGGCCAGCCGGCCGCCGCCAGCATCGTGCTGTCGGTTTACGCGTTTGGCTCCTGCCTCGCCGGGCTGATTTTCGGCGCAATGAAGATCCCCGTCCCCTTGCCCCGCCTGTTCTTATACGCGGCGTTCGCCACCGCATTCACTACCCTGCCGCTGCTGTGGGTGCACAATGTCTTGACGCTGGCGGCGGCGATGTTTGTCGCCGGACTGTTTTTCGCGCCGACCATGATCATTGCCATGGGGCTGGTTGAAAACATCGTGCCCCCCGCCAGGCTGACGGAGGGATTGACCTGGATGGTCACCGGTCTGGGGATAGGCGTGGCGTTCGGCGCAGCCCTGGCGGGCCTGGCGATCGACGCTGCGGGGATAACGGCCGGCTTTGGCGTCACGCTCACGGCCGGCCTGGTCGTACTGCTGGTGGCGGCCGGCGGCTATCGCCTAATGCGGCGAACGCTGGCCTTGAAAGCGGCGTAAACCGCCTGCGCTAAACGGTTTCCCAAATCGCCTTGCCCTGCCAGCGCCGTTCGATCGCCGCCAGAAACAGTTTCACTTTGGGGGAGAGATGGCGTCGGCTGGGATAGACGGCGCAGATCGGCGGCCCCGGGCGACAATAGCGTTCCAGCACCGGCACCAGCGTGCCGGCCGCCATCTGTTCACCGACCAGAAACGCCCCTACCTGACACAGACCGGCCCCGGCGACGGCTGCATCCCGCAATGCCTCGACGTTGTTGAAACGCATCCGGCCGCGCACCGGCTGTTCGTGCAGTTGGCCGTTAACCCGATAGCGCCAGGGCGCCGGCAATCCCTGGTGGCTGAAGACCAGCGTCTCGTGATCGCCCAGCGCCTCCGGTGTCGCAGGCGTGCCGTAGCGCGCCAGATAGTCCGGCGCCGCGCAGGTGATCAGGCGGTGCGGCGCGAGCACCCGCCGCACCAGCCGACTGTCGTCGCTGCCGCCGACGCGGATCGCCACGTCGATACCGTCGCGCACCAAATCGCTGTAATCGTCGGAGAAGCTGACGTCGGCGTCCACCTCCGGCCACTGCGCCAAAAATTCCCGCAGAATCGGCAAAATATGCAACCGCCCCAACGAGACAGGCACATCCAGCCGCAGCCGCCCGCGCGGGGTTTGCCGCCGCGTATTGAGCGCCGTTTCCGCCTCTTCGGCCTGCGACAGGATGCGCTGCGCATATTCGTAAAACACCGCGCCGTCTTCGGTCAGGCTGACGCTGCGCGTGGTGCGTTGCAGCAGCCGGGTCGCCAATCGCGCCTCCAATCGGTTCACGCATTTGCCCGCCGCCGATCGGGAGATGCCCAGTCTCTCGGCCGCCAGCGTGAAGCTGCAGGCGTCGGCGACGCGAATGAATACCAGCAGGTCGGTCAGGTTATCCAACGGCATAGACGGTATATTAGCCACGATTTGTCCCCAATGTTGCGCATTCAGGCCAGTTTATCAGCCATTTTGGCGCGGATACACTGAGGTTCTTCATCTGTTGGGAGAGTCATTATGAGTGCCTTACACGCCGACGGCGGCGCAAAAGCGTGGCTGGCGACCTTCGCGGTCGGCCTGTCCACCTTTACCGTCGTCACCGCAGAAATGCTGCCCGTCGGGCTGCTGACCCCGATCGTCAGCACCCTGAACGCATCGATCGGCCGCGCCGGGCTGCTGATTTCCCTGCCGGCCCTGTTCGCCGCGCTGTTCGCCCCGCTGGTGGTGCTGGGCGCCCGGCGCACGGACCGCCGCAACCTGCTGGCGGGCTTTCTGCTGCTGCTGATCGCCGCTAACCTGCTGGCCGCCGCCGCCACCTCCCTGGCGCTGCTGTTCGCTGCGCGCATCCTGCTGGGTTTTTGCATCGGCGGTATCTGGGCCATCGCCGGCGGGCTGGCGGAACGCCTGGTGCCGCCGGCCTCCGTCGGATTGGCGCTGTCCATCATCTTCGGCGGCGTAGCGGCGGCCTCGGTGTTCGGGGTGCCGCTCGGGGTATTCCTCGGCGAAGCGCTGGGCTGGCGCATGGCGTTTCTGGCGGTCGCCGTTCTGGCGGCGCTGCCCCTGCTCCTGCTGGTGTGCGTGCTGCCGCCGCTGCCGGTCACGCAGGCGATCGGCTGGCGGTCGTTCACCGCGCAACGCACGAATCGCCGGCTGCTGACCGGGCTGCTGCTGACGTTTCTGCTGGTCGCCGGTCACTTTATGGCTTACACCTTTGTCCGTCCGCTGCTGCAGACGGTCTCCGGCATCGAGAGCCGCTGGGTGGGGCCGCTGCTGTTCGCCTACGGCATCGCCGGCCTCGTCGGGAATTTTATCGCCGGCCAGGCCGCCGCCAAACGACTGCGCCGCACCCTGGCGCTGATCGCCCTCGGGCTGGCGCTCGCCGTCCTGCTGCTGCCGCTGCTGGGCCACGCGCCGCTGAACGGCAGTGCCTTCCTCCTGCTGTGGGGCATCGCCTACGGCGGCGTTTCCGTTGCGCTGATGGCATGGATGCTCAAGGCGGCCCCCGACGCGGTCGAGGTCGCCTCTTCGCTGTATATCGCGCTGTTTAATCTGGCGATTTCCTGCGGTTCACTGGCGGGCGGACTGGTGGTGGATGCCGGAGGCTTGACGATAAACGGCGTGCTGTCCGGCATGGTGCTGCTGCTGGCGTTGGCGATCCTGATGCGAACCCGCCCGCAGGCGCTGACAACGGCGGCGAAGGCCGATTCGCCGCCGGGTTGAATCAGGCGCGGCGCTGCCGCAGGCCGTAAACCAGCACCACCGCGAAACACAGCAGCGGCAGCAGATAAGAGAGCGCGGTGCTGTAACGGTCGGCCAGCGCCCCCATAAAGTACGGCATGATGGCGCCGCCGACGATCGCCATGATCATAAAGGAGCTGGCGCGCTTGGTGTGTTTACCCAGGTTTTTCACCCCCAGGGCGAAAATGGTCGGGAACATGATCGACATAAAGAAGAACACCGCGATCAGCGCCACCACCGACACGCCATCGACGCTCAGCATCACCACGCCGCACAGCGCGATGTTGATCAGCGCATAGGCCGCCAGCAGCGTCGCCGGTTTGACTCGCCCCATCAGCCAGGTGCTGAAGAAGCGCCCGACCATAAAGCAGATCATGGCGATCGACAGCAGGTAAGAGGCGCTCTGGTTAGACACCTCGCGCCAGTGCTCGGTGGCATAGTTGATGAAGAACGCCCCGACGCCCACCTGCGCCGCCACGTAGAAGAACTGTGTGATAACCCCGCCGACGAAATGCGGATGCTGCCACAACCCTTGCGCTATCACGCCATGCACCGGTTTTTCCTCCTCGCGGATCGCCGGCAGCCGGGTGCGGCTGAACAACAGCGCGATCAGCAGCACCAGCGCGGCGATCGCCACATAGGTCATCTTCACCGCGCTCTGATCGCCGCCGCCGACGGACTGGCCGGCGGAGAAGAACAGCGTGCCGCCGATCAGCGGGCCGATAAACTGCCCGAGGCCGTTGAACGACTGCGCCAGGTTGAGCCGCCGTTCGGCGCCCTGCGCGTCGCCCAGCACCGTGGCGTACGGGTTGGCCGCCGTTTCCAGGCAGCCCAGGCCGCTGGCGATGACGAACAGCGCGAACAGGAAGACGCCGAAGCTGTTGGCCGACGCCGCCGGCACGAACAGCAGCGCGCCCAGTGCGTACAGGCACAGCCCGACCAGAATGCCCGCCTTATAGCCCTTGCGATCCATGAAATAACCGGCGGGCAGCGCCACCAGGAAATAGGCGCCGAAGTACGCCGCCTGCAGCAGCCCCGACTGCGCCTTGGTGACGTGCAGCGTCTCCTGAAAATGTTTGTTCAATACGTCCAGCAGGCCATAGGACAGCCCCCACATGAAGAACAGGCTGGTGACCAGGATAAAGGCCCAGCGCAGATTGGCGGTCACGGGGACGCCCGGCTGCGCGGAGGCCGCACTTTTTTCAGCAAGCATGGTGATACCCTCGTATCGTCTGGCGATGATGATGTTGGCGTTATTGCTGTTGCAGAGAGAAAATCCGCGCCATTTCCACCCATTTTTCGCCCTGCGGCGTCCAGGGGGTGGCGGCCTGGTAGTGCCACATCAGCGCTTCCCATCGCTGTACTTCGGGGTTGTTCAGGCTGGCGGCGTCAAAACGCGCGGCGTCGAAATCGGCGCTGACCTCCACGATCATGAACAGCCGGGTGCCCAACCGGTAAATCTCCATGTCCAGAATGCCGTGCTCGCGCAAATGCACGGCGATGCCCGGCCAAATGCGCTGATGATGCTGCTGGTACTCCGCAATCAGCGCCGGTGAGTCAATCAGATCGAGCGCCTGGCAGAAACGGCGCCGCCCTGCCGCCGCGCCGCTCACGTCAGCGCCCGATCGAGATGCAGGTAGCCGCCGTCCACCGACAGCCACTGTCCGGTGGTGTGTGATGACCGCGACGACAGCAGAAACGCCACGGTATCGGCGATCTCCTGCGGCGTGGTCATGCGCTGCCCGAGCGGAATGCGCGCGGTGATCTTCTCCATCTGCCGCTGCGGGTCGGCGAAGGTGTTGAGCCAGCGCTGGTACTGCGGGGTGATCACCTCCGCCGGCACCACCGCGTTCACCCGCACCCCGTCATGGCGCAGCGACACCGCCCATTCGCGCGTCAGCGCCAGCACCGCGCCCTTGGCGGCGGTGTAGCCGCTGGTGCCGCCCTGGCCGCTGAGCGCGGTCTTGGAGGCGATGTTGACGATGACGCCCCGGCTCTCCCGCAGCGCTGCCTGGCACAGGTGCGCCATCAGGTAGTAGTGCACCAGGTTCTTTTCCAGCGAGCCGACGAACGCTTCACGCCCCGCCTCCAGCCCGACGCCGTCGTTGACCCCGGCGTTGTTCACCAGCCCGTCAATGCGGCCGAAGGTCGCCAGCGTCTGGCTGACCGCCCGGCGGCAGGCCGCCTCGTCGCACAATTCGGTGAGGATCACCCCGGTGCGCGGCTGCAGCCGCTGCAAATCGGCCAGCAACGCCGCCTCCGGCGCGGCGTTGGTGACCAGCACCGGGATCGCCCCCTCTTCAGCCAGCACATGAGCAATCGCCGCGCCGATGCCGGCACCGCCGCCGGTGACCAGCACCACCTTATCTTGCAGATACAGATCCATAACCAGACTCCGTTAACCCGTAAATTCGCCGGGCGGTATCGCCCCAAATCGCCGCCTGCTCGGCAGCCCCCAGCGTCGACAGCGCCCGTTCGCACAGTTGCACCACCTGGCGGTAGTCGCCGGCCAGCAGGCACACCGGCCAGTCGGAGCCGAACATCAGCCGCTGCGGACCGAACGCCTCCAGCGCGGCGTCGAAGAACGGCAGCAGTTCCTCCGCCCGCCACCGGCCACCCGGCGCCTCGGTGCTCAGCCCCGAGAGCTTGCAGGCCACGTGCGGCAGCGCCGCCAACGGCCGGATTTGCTGCGCCCAGTGCCGCGCGCCGCGCGCGATGTCCGGCTTGCCGAAGTGATCCAGCACCAGCCAGTGTTGGTCGTGGCGGCCGGCAAACGCCGCCGCGGCCGCCAAATGCCGGTGCGTCACCAGGATCTCGTACACATACCCGGCGCGCTGCAGCGTTTGCATGCCGCGATCCACCTCCGGCCGCGCCAGCCAGGCCGCCGGATCCGCTTCGTCCTGCACCTGATGACGCACCCCGCGCAGCGCGCTGTAAGGCCGCCAAGCCTCCAGACGCTGCGCCAGCTGCGGCGCGGCGATATCCAACCAGCCCACCACGCCGCATACGCCCTCGCTCTGCTCAGCCAGCGCCAGCAGGGCCAGCGTCTCGTCCTCGCTGGGGCGCGCCTGCACCGCCAGTGCGCCGTCGAAGCCGTGTTCCTGCAACAGCGGCCGCAGCCGGGGCGGATCGAAATCCTGTCGCAGCACGCGCATCCGCTCGTCGATCCACGGGTAATGCTGCGGGTGGTAGCGCCAGTAGTGCTGGTGAGCGTCGATGCGCGGCATGCGATCCTCCCGCCTCACCCGCGGAACCGATACTGCTCGATCGACGACGGATGCATCTCGATCGAGTAACCGGGACGGCTCGGCGGCATGTAGGCCGCGCCGTTGATCACGCAGGGCTCGACAAAGTGCTCATGCAAATGATCGACGTACTCGATCACCCGGCCTTCGTGGGTGCCGGCAATGCACAGGTAGTCGATCATCGACAGGTGCTGCACGTACTCGCACAGCCCGACGCCGCCGGCGTGCGGGCAGACCGGCAGCTGGTATTTGGCCGCCATCAGCATCACCGCCAGCACTTCGTTGACGCCGCCGAGGCGGCAGGCGTCGATCTGCACCACGTCCACCGCGCCACGCATGATGAACTGCTTGAACATGATGCGGTTCTGGCACATCTCACCGGTGGCCACCTTGACCGGCGCCACCCCTTCGCGGATGCGGCGATGCCCTTCCACGTCGTCCGGGCTGGTCGGCTCTTCGATAAACCAGGGTTTGGCGAACGCCAGGTGCTTCACCCACGGAATGGCCTCGTCCACCTCCCATACCTGGTTGGCGTCGATCATCAGCCGGCGATCCGGGCCGATCACCTCGCGGGCGATGCGCACCCGGCGGATGTCGTCTTCCAGATCGCGCCCGACCTTCAGCTTCAGGTAGGAGAAACCGGCGTCGACCGCTTCCTGGCACAGGCGGCGCAGCTTGTCGTCCGGGTAGCCCAGCCAGCCGGCGGAGGTGGTGTAACAGGGATACCCCTCCTGCAGCAGCCGTTCCAGGCGGCGTTCTTTGCCCTCGGCACGCTGTTTCAGCAGCGCCAGCGCTTCCTGCGGCGTGATGCAGTCGGTGATGTAACGGAAGTCGATGCAGCGCACCAGCTCCTCCGGCGTCATCTCCGCCACCAGCCGCCACACCGGCTTGCCGACCGATTTGGCCCACAGATCCCACACCGCGTTGACCACCGCGCCGGTCGCCAGGTGAATAGCGCCTTTGTCCGGCCCGATCCAGCGCAGCTGGCTGTCGCTGGTGAAGCGCCGCCAGAAGGCGCCCATGTCAGCGGCGATCGTCTCCAGCCGCTCACCGACGATCTGATGCTCCAACGCGCGGATCGCCGCGCAGCAGATCTCGTTGCCGCGGCCGATGGTGAACGTCAGCCCGTGGCCGCTGAGATCCGCACGATCGGTCTCCAGGATCACGTAGGCGGCGGAATAGTCGGGATCCGGATTCATGGCGTCGGATCCGTCCAGCCCCAGCGACGTGGGGAAACGAATGTCTTCAACCCGCAGTGCGGTAATGGTGGTCATGGCGGCGCTCCCGGTTAAGCCTGTACGGTTTGCTGGCGCTGTTCGCCCAGCCCTTCAATGCCCAGACGCATCGTCTGGCCCGCCCGCAGGTAGATGGGCTGCGGTTTCTGCCCCATGCCGACGCCCGGCGGCGTGCCGGTGGAAATCACGTCGCCCGGCTGCAGGCTCATAAAGCGGCTGAGGTAGCTGACGATTTGCGGAATGCGGAAGATCATGGTGCTGGTGTTGCCGTCCTGATAGCGCTTGCCGTCCACCTCCAGCCACAGGTTCAGGCTGTGCGGATCGGCGATCTCGTCGGCGGTCACCAGCCAGGGGCCGATCGGCCCGAAGGTGTCGCAGCCTTTGCCCTTGTCCCAGGTGCCGCCGCGCTCAATTTGATATTCGCGTTCGGAGACGTCGTTGATCACGCAATAACCGGCGACGTGGCGCATCGCGTCCGCTTCGCTGATGTAGCGCCCGCCCAGGCCGATCACCACGCCCAACTCCACTTCCCAATCTGTTTTCTGCGAGCCGCGCGGGATCTCCACCCGGTCGTAGGGGCCGACCACCGCGCTGGTCCATTTGTTGAACACCACCGGTTCTTCAGGAATGGCCGCGCCGGTTTCCGCCGCGTGATCGGCGTAGTTCAGGCCGATGCAGATGAACTTGCCGATGCCGCCGACGCAGGCGCCGAGGCGCGGCTGCCCCTCGACCAGCGGCAACGCGGCGCTGTCCAGCGCGCGCAGTTTGGCGAGCGACGCCGGCGATAACGCGGCGCCGCCCACGTCGGCGATATGCTGCGACAGATCGCGCAGGCGGCCCTGCGCATCCAACATGCCGGGGCGCTCTTGCCCGGGTTCCCCATAACGTAAAAGTTTCATGCGTTCCTCTCTCAAAAATGGCGGCTCAGTTGCTCCAGCCGCCGTCGATGATCTGCACCGTGCCGGTGGTGTACGAACTGGCGTCGGAGGCCAGATACAGCGCCAACTGGGCAATTTCCTCGGTGGTGCCGATACGCCCGATCGGCTGGCGGGCGACGAACGCCTGATACACCTCTTGCTCGCTACGCCCCTGCTCGCGCGCCTGCTCGGCGATGCGCTGACGCAGCGACGGCGATTCCACCGTGCCGGGGCAAATGGCGTTGCAGCGGATGCCCTGGGTGACGTAATCCGCCGCCACCGAGCGCGTCAGGCCAATCACCGCCGCCTTGCTGGCGCCGTAGGCGAAGCGGTTCGGCACCCCTTTCACGCTCGAGGCCACCGAAGACATGTTGATGATCGAACCTTTACCGCGCGCCAACATGCCCGGCAGGAAGGCGCGGATCATGCGGAACATTGCGGTCACGTTGAGATCGAGCGCGAACGCCCACTGATCCTCGCTGCAATCGAGGATCGATCCGCTGTGCACCACACCGGCGCAGTTGAACAACACGTCGATCGGGCCGATCGCTTCCGCCGCCGCCGCAATGGCGGCCGGATCGGTGACGTTCAGCGCCAGCGCGCGGATCCCGGCGCAGTCCTGCAGGCGCTCGAGGTTGATGTCGCTGGCGATCACGTCGGCGCCGGCGGCGGCGAACAGCCTGGCGGTGGTGAATCCGATCCCTTGCCCGGCGGCAGTGATCAGTACGCGTTTCCCGGTTAAATCCATCTTGACTCCTCGGCCTAAAGGTCTAATGGTCAGGCCACTAAAGGCGGTTAAAGGTCAGGCCTCTAACATGACAAAAGACGCTTTACGCGTTATCGTTGGGGGAAGAAGTTAATAAAACAGCCTTGAAACTGCATTTCAATTAACCATTTTTTTACACTTGAATAACGATTACTCAAGCGCCTTGTCGCATAATTGTGCGCCAAATCACTGAACGCCGAATCGTCAAAGGTCAAAAATGCCGATTACCCGACTGGAAAACCCAAGGATTTACAGACAGATAGCTGACCAGCTCAAACGTCTTATCGAGAACAACGAATTTCCGCCGGGCAGCCGCCTGCCCTCGGAGCGCGATCTTGCCCAGCAGTTGCAGGTCAGCCGCGCGTCGGTGCGCGAGGCGCTGATCGCGTTGGAAGTGATTGGCCTGGTGGACGTCAAGGTGGGCAACGGGGTGATCGTGCGTTCGCAAACGCCGCCGCCGGCGTCGCAAGAACCGGTCATGGCCCAGGCCGGCCGCAACCAGTGGGCGGAAATCGACGACGAACTGAATATCGAGCTGGATTTCAACGCCGAGCTGCCGCCGTTTTCACTGCTGCAAACCCGCCTGTTGATCGAACCGGAGACCGCCGCGCTGGCCGCGCGCCACGCCACCGACGAAGAGCTGGCGGGCATCCGCGCCGCCTATGAGCAGAACTGCCGCGATAACCGGGCCGGCTCCGCCACCCACCCCGGCGATCGGCTGTTCCACATCCGCATCGCCCAGGCCAGCGGCAACCCGGCCTATGCGTTCATCATCGGGCACCTGCTCGGCCACCGTTACGGCAGCATGTTCCGCGTGCTGCAGCGCCACTATACGCCGGACGACATGCCGCACCGTTCCGAGCTGGAACACCGGGCGATCCTGGCGGCAATTGAAGCGCGCGACGTGCGCGGCGCCCGCAAGGCGATGAAGGCGCACCTGGACGAAGTGATCGCCATTTTCGCCCGCGCGCAATAGGCCGCGGCGGTTAAAAATTTTTATCGCCACCGCTCTTTTTTCTACATGCAGCAGGGGCCTCGGGGCATTACACTGGGCGACGAATAACGCCCTTTCCCGCTGCATTGTTAAATGGATAACGACCGTTGAAGAACTCTGTCTCCGCTTTATTGCTGGCGCTGGGCCTGTGCGCCGCGCCGCTGGCCGTGCAGGCCGCGCCCCCGCAGCTGGCTTCGCAAATCGTCGACCAGTATGCCGAACATATTTTCTACAACAGCGGCGCCACCGGCATGGCGCTGGTGGTGATCGACGGCAATCAAGTGGTTAACCGCAGCTTTGGCGACACCAAGCCCGGCAACAACCTGCGCCCGCGCCCGGATTCGCTGATCCGCATCGCCTCGATCACCAAGCTGATGACCAGCGAAGTGATGGTGAAGATGGCGGCGGAAGGCCAGGTCAAGCTGACCGACCCGCTGCGCAAATATGCCCCCAAGGGCGCCTATGTGCCGGCTTACAACGCCGGCCAGCCGATCACCTTATTGAACCTGGCGACCCACACCAGCGCGCTGCCGCGCGAGCAGCCGGGCAAGAAGCCGCCGAAAACGCCGGTGTTCACCTGGCCGACCAAGGCCCAGCGCTGGCAGTGGCTGGCGCATGCCAACATCACGACGCCGCCGGGCGTGCACGCCGCGTATTCCAACCTGGCGTATGATCTGCTGGCCGACGCGCTGTCGCGCGCCGCGGGCAAGCCATACAACGCGCTGCTGAAAGAGAAAATCACCGCACCGCTCGGCATGGTCGACACCACGCTGACGCCGAGCCCTGAACAATGCTCGCGCCTGATGGTGGCGGCGGCCGGCCCAAGCGCCTGTCGCGACACCACCGCCGCGGCCGGCAGCGGCGGCGTCTACTCCACCCCGCGCGACATGCAGCGCTGGATGCAGCAGTTCCTCTCCTCCAGCGCCAGCGGCCCGCGCAAAGCCACCGCCGCCAGCGAGCAAACCATGTACTTCCAGCGCCACGATCTGGTGTCGCTGAAGGGCATGGACGTGCCGGGACAAGCGGATGCATTGGGATTGGGCTGGGTGTATATGGCGCCGAAGGACGGGCTGCCGGGCATCATTCAGAAGACCGGCGGCGGCGGCGGATTCATCACCTACATGGCGATGATCCCGGCGAAAAACGTCGGGGTGTTCGTGGTGGTGACCCGTTCGGAGCTGAGCAAGTTCACCAACATGAGCGATCCGGTCAACCGCCTGGTGAGCGATCTGGCGGCCAACAAGAGTTGAGATGGGGGGGCGCAGCTGGCTGCGCCCCCAGGCGTCAGGCCGGCACCGCCATCTGATGGATCACCGAATGGAAGTTGCGCTTGAAGTAGATCAGGCCGTTGCCGGCTTCGCTCAGCGCGATCTGCTTGATCTGCACCAGGTACATCTGGTGGGTGCCGATGCTCTGGATCTGCTCGATCTCCCCTTCCAGGCTGGCCAGGGTATTGCGCAGCACCGGCTGCCCCAGCGCGCCGAGCTGCCACTCTTCCAGCCGGAAACGATCTTCCATGCTGACGCCGGTCATGCCGGCGAAGTGGCGCGCCATCAGTTCCTGCTCGTGGTTGAGCACGTTGACGCACAGCCTGCGGTTTTCCTGAAACACCGGGTTCATCGCGCTGTTGCGGTTGATGCACACCAGCAGCGTCGGCGGCGTATCGGTTACCGAGCACACCGCCGTGGCGGTGATGCCGCAGCGCCCCGCCGGGCCGTCGGTGGTGACGATATTCACCGCCGCCGACAGGCTGGCCATGGCGTCGCGAAAGCGCAGGCGCTGTTCATTTTCCTGAGACATACAACCTCCCCCTGAATTACTTCAGCAGATTATCCAACTGATTAATATCGTCATTGTTCCGCAGGTGCGGCACCTTCCAGCCGTGCTGATCGTAATCGGCCAGGCACTTGTCGACCATCTGCATCATGCGATCCATGTTGCCGGATCCCTGCGCGTGGCGCAGGCACTGCAGGCGGATCTCATCCTGGCTGCCGGCGTAGTTGATCTCATACAGCTCGTGGCGCCCGCCGAACTCGCTGCCGATCGCATCCCACATCAGCTTGAGGATCTTGATGCGTTCGACGTGATCCATGCCGTCCGATCCACGCACGTAGCGCGCCAGGTACTTGTCGATCTCCGGGTTGTTCATGTCGCGCACGCTGGACGGCAGGTAGATCAGGCCGCTGGTGACGTTCTTCTCGATGATGTGTTTCACCTTGGTGTAGGCCATCGGCGCCATCACGCGGTAGGTCTGCAGCGCGGCGGAATCCGGCAGGTAGGCGCCGTTTTCCCATTTTGTGGCTTCGGCACACATCGCGTCGCTCAGCGACCAGAACAGGTTGCGCCAGGCCACCACTTCGCCCAGATCGGCCTGCACGCCGCGGAACTCCAGCACGCCGGTACACGAGAGGCTCTTTTGCAGCAGCGCGGTGATAAAGTCCATCTTCACCGCCAGGCGCACGCAGGCCTGCAGCGGGAACAGCCGGGCGAAACCGCCCTGGGTGCTCCAGCGGCGGCAGCGATCGAAATCGCGGTAGATCAGCACGTTTTCCCACGGGATCAGCACATGATCCATGATCAAGATCGCGTCGTTCTCATCGAAGCGGCTGGTGAGCGGGTAGTCGAACGGCGATCCGGTGGCGCCGGCCACCAGCTCGTAGGAGGCGCGCGAAATCAGCTTCACCCCTTCGGCGTCCATCGGCGCCACGAACATCAGCGCGAAGTCCGGGTTATCGCCCATCACCTGCGCCGAACCGAAGCCGATGAAGTTGTAGTGGGTCAACGCCGAGTTGGTGGCCACCACTTTGGCGCCGCTGACGATGATGCCGGCGTCGGTCTCTTTCTCCACCTGAATGTAGACGTCCTTCACCTCGTTGACCGGCTTGTGGCGGTCGATCGGCGGGTTGACGATGGCGTGGTTGAAATAGAGCCCGGTTTCCTGAATGCGTTTGTACCAGTGGCGCGCGTTGTCGGCGAACTGGCCGTAGAACTCCGGATAAGCGCCCAGCGCGCAGCCGAAGGCCGCCTTATAATCCGGCGTGCGCCCCATCCAGCCGTAACTTTGGCGCGACCAGTCGGCGATGGCGTCACGCTGCTGGCGCATCTCTTCCGGGCTGCGGGCATAGCGGAAGAACTTGTGGGTGTAACCGCCGTTGCCGGTGTCGGTATTCCAGCACAGGCGATCCTGGCTGGCCGGATCGTGCAGCGCGTCGTACAGCTGGCCGACCGAGGCCGCCGCATTGCGGAACGCCGGGTGGGTGGTGACGTCTTTTACGCGTTCGCCGTAAATGTAGATTTCGCGGCTGTCCTGCAAACTTTTCAGGTACTCGGCGCCGGTGAACGGACGCTTGCTGTCGGCACGAAAGTCTTCTGGTTTCATCGGGTCTTCCTCGTAATCGGCATTTTTCAGGCCGTGGAGCCGGCCATTTGTTAAAATAATGTTTTCTTTTGGTTGCTTAATTGAAGCTGCCAAAGCCGGTTTCGAGAAGAGACTTTTGCGGCAATCGCCGGTACTTTTCAGGTCAGTTTGCCGCTTTCGCGGCAAACTGTGATCGCGGTTACGAAAGGGCGTGTTGCGCCGCGCGGTAGGTTGAAGGGGAACAGCCTTCCAGCCGATTGAAAAAACGGGCGAAATAGGCCGGATCCTTGAAGCCGAGGCTGTAGGCGGTTTCATGCACCGTGCAGGCGCTGAACAGCAGCATGCGCTTGGCCTCGCGCAGCAATCGATCGAAGATCAGCCGCTTGGGCGGCCGGTTGGCGAAGCGCCGACACAGGTCGTTGAGCCGCGATTCGGTCACGCCCAACGCCTGCGCATACTCCGGCACCGGCAGATGCTCGCGGAAACGCTCGTCCACCATCTTGTTGAAGCGTTGAAACAGCTGCAGTTCGCCGCGCACGCCGCTGTTGGCGCTGTCTTCCAGCGCGGTGTTGCGCAGCAGCAACGTGAACACCGCCTGCGCCAACAGCGCCAGCGTCTGTTCGCGCCCGGCCAGGTTCTGCGCGAACTCGCGGCGGATCAGCGCCCAATAATGGCTGAGCGCCGTCAGCTCCTGCGGCGCATCGGCCAGCGACAGGCAGATGCCCGGCATGTCCAGCGCCAGATTGCTGCCGGGATACAGGCGCTCCAGCAGCGGCCAAATCAGCTCCTGACGCACCGTCAACACGTGGCCGTCGCTGTCCGGTTCGGTGAAGAACGCATGCGGCACCGACGGCGGCGTGAGGATGAACAGCGGCGCCTGCACCGAATAGTGCTGATCGTCGAGCTGCAGCTCTATCTTGCCGGTCTCCAGAAAATGCACCTGGAAGAAGCAGTCGTGCCAGTGCACCTGCATGTCGCGGCCGAAGAACGCCGCCAGCCCGGCGAAGGTTTCGTAGTGCACCTCGTCGGCGGCGTAGCGCGCGTCATACTCTTTGCAAATATCGATGTTGGCGATAAAACCGGTACTTTTCCGCACCTCATTACCTCCTGCAATCCTGCCTATCTGAGTATCAAGGCGTCGCTCTCGGGCGCGAATCCTTCATCGGGATGCGCCACACCAGCACGGCGCCGACGATCAACAGCGTCGAGACGAAATACAGCCCGGAGTTGAAGCTGCCGGTCATGTCCTTGAACCAGCCGATCAACAGCGGGCTGAGCGCCGATCCGATATTGCCGGTGGCGTTGATCACGGCGATCCCCACCGCCCGCGCTTCCAGGCTGATCGACTGATCCGGCGTGGTCCAGAAGATCGCCATGGCGGTAAAGGAACCGACCGACGCCATCACGATCCCCAGCAGTTGGATCAGGCTGTGATCGGTGGCGGAAGCCAATAGCCAGCCGGCGGCGGCGAACAGATACGGCAGCGCGGTGTGATGCTTACGTTCCTGCAGCCTGTCGGATCGTTTGCTCCACCACACCATGCCGGCGATGGTGCAGATCTGCGGGATCGCCGCCAGAATGCCGATCGTCACGTTGCTGCTGCCCTGGTTGAAGCTCTGCAGGATCTGCGGCGTCCAGATGTTGATCGCGCTCAGGGTGTTGGTCAGGCAGAAATAGGCCAGCGTGTACATCAGCACGATCGGCGTGAAGATCTCGCGCCACAGGCTGCGCTGCTGCAGCGCGCGGTGGCTGCTCGGCCCGTTGGGTTGCACCAGCTGCAGCTTGTCGGCCTCCATCATCGCCTTCAGGCTGGCTTTTTCCTCGTCGGTCAGCCACTTGGCCTTGGCCGGGGTGTCGTCGAGGTAGAACCACACCACCACGCCCAGCAACACCGACGGGATCCCTTCCAGCAGGAACAGCCACTGCCAGCCCTTCAGGTTCATCACCCCGTCCAGCGCCAGAATATAGCCGGAGACCAGCGAGCCGATCGCCATGGTCACCGGCATGGCGATCATGAACAAGGCGTTGGCCCGGGCGCGGTAAAACGCCGGGAACCAGTAGGTGAGGTACACCAGAATGCCCGGCAGGAAGCCGGCCTCGGTGATGCCGACGATCATGCGCAGCACATACAGGCTGGTCGGCCCGGTGGCGAACATCGTGCAGGTGGAGGCGATGCCCCACAGCACCATAATGGTGGCGATCCAGCGCCGCGCGCCGACCCGGCTCAGCATCATGTTGCTCGGAATGCCGAAGATCACGTAGGTGGCGTAGAACAGCGTCGCCGCCAGCCCGAACATGGTCGAGCTGAGGCCGAGATCCTTGCCCATCGTCAGCCCGGCAAAGCCGATGTTGATGCGGTCGAGGAAAGAGAAAACAAACAACACGAACAGGAAAATAATCAGGCGCCGAAACAACTTTTTAATCACCGATTGCTCGGCGGCGGTTAACGCTTTATGTTGCTGCGCCGGGTTGGCCGGCGGCAGCGAATCGACGTGGTTCATGGTTCAGTAGACTCCCGATGAAGGCGCTTGCGCCCCGCCCTGTTTGAACTCGTTCGCCAGGGCTTCCGCCGCCCGCGCCAGCAGGGTGGTATCCACCCCTACCGCGACGAACAGCGCGCCGGCTTCCAGATAGCGCTGCGCCAGCGCCTTGTTGGCCATCAAAATGCCCGGCGCCTTGCCGGCAGCGCGGATGCGCGCAATGGCGTCATCGATGGTGCGCTGCACCTCCGGATGCTGCGGATTACCGGCGAAGCCCATGTCGGCGCTGAGATCCGCCGGGCCGATAAACACGCCGTCCACCCCTTCCACCTGCAGGATCGCCTCCAGGTTTTTCACCGCCTCGCGGGTTTCAATCTGCACCAGCACGCACATCTGCTCGTCGGCCTGCTGCAGGTAATCGGGCACCCGGTTCCAGCGCGAGGCGCGCGCCAGGGCGCTGCCGACGCCGCGCACGCCATGCGGCGGATAGCGCGTGGCGCGCACCGCGTCGCGCGCCTGTTCGGCGTTCTGAATCATCGGGATCAATAAGGTTTGCGCGCCGACATCCAGCAACTGCTTGATGATCACCGCGTCATTCCACGGCGGCCGCACCACCGGCTGGCTCGGGTAAGGGGCGACCGCCTGCAGCTGCCCCAGCACCGTCTGCACGTTGTTGGGCGCATGTTCGCCATCGATCAGCAGCCAGTCGAAACCGGCGCCGGCCAACAGTTCGGCGCTGTAGCTGCTGCACAGCCCGAGCCACAGCCCGATCTGCGGGCGTTTTTCCTGCAGCGCTCGCTTGAAGTGGTTGGTTAACATCGCATTCTCCCTGACAAGCGGGCGCGGCGCGTGGCCCCCGCCCGGTTATTGCGGCTCGGTTCGCCGAGCCTGCTTATTAGACGAAGCGGCAGCTGATGCAGCCCATCGGGCCGTAATCGACGTGGAAAGTATCGCCGCGCCGCGCCGGCACCGGCCGGGTGAAGGAACCACCGAGGATCACCTGCCCCGCTTCCAGCTCCACCTCATACGGCGCCAGCTTGTTGGCCAGCCAGGCCACGCCGTTGGCCGGATGATTGAGCACCGCCGCCGCCACGCCGGACTCTTCAATCACGCCGTTGCGGTACAGCAGCGCAGAGATCCAACGCAGATCCAGCGCATCCGGCTTGATCGGCCGCCCACCCATCACCACCCCGGCGTTGGCGGCGTTGTCGGAGATGGTGTCGAACACCTTGCGCGGCCGCTGCGTCTCGGGATCGACGTTGTGGCTGCGCGCGTCGATGATCTCCAGCGCCGGAATGACGTAGTCGGTGGCGTTGTAGACGTCGAACAGCGTGCAGTTCGGCCCACGCAGCGGCTTGGCCAGCACGAACGCCAGCTCCACCTCCACCCGCGGCACGATGAAGCGATCGATCGGAATATCGCTGCCGTCGTTGAAGAACATGTCGTCCAGCAGCGCACCGTAGTCCGGTTCGGTGATCTGCGAGCTGACCTGCATGGCGCGCGACGTCAGGCCGATCTTGTGGCCTTTGAGCGCACGCCCCTCGGCGATCTTCAGCGCCACCCACTGCCGCTGAATGGCGTAGGCGTCTTCGATGGTGATCTCGGGATGATCGAGCGACAGCGCGCGGATCTGCTCACGACTCTTTTCCGCCTGATGCAGGCGCTGCACGGCGCGGTTAACCTGCTCTTTATCCAGCATTTACGACCCCTTATTCACGCTTTATTGAACAGCGCGTGGACATTGTTCTGTTTGTAATTCAGCACCGGATCCAGCTCTTCCATGGTGAAAGAGAGCGCCAGGTAACGCTGCGCCATCAGCGCGGCGAAGTGTTCCTTGATCAGCGCAAACAGCATCTCGCCCACCTGCTGACGGCTTTCCAGACTGCGGCCGTGGCCGATTTTCAACGTCATGTGCACGAAGGCGTAATCCTGCTTGCCGTCGGCCATCTGCCAGGTATCGAGCCAGATGGCCCGGCTGCGCACGCCGGCCAGCGGGAAGATGCCGGTCGCCGCCAGCGCCTCGTTGACCTTGGCGAACAGGGTGGGCAAATCCGCCTCGCGGCGGATGTTGTCGGTACATTCAGCGTAAAAATGGGGCATTCACACACCTCAGGCTTCAGCGGGCAAAGGGAACACGGCGTTGACCTGCCCGGTGCCGGAACTGGCGAACAGCGGGGTGATGAACTCCACCTTGCCGTCGTACTTGTCCCAGCCGAGCAGGCCCAGCAGCATCACGGTGTCGTGCATGTTGCCTTCGCCGTAGCAATAATCGGCATACTCCGGCAGCATTTCGCAGAACTCGCGAAAGCGCCCCTCTTCCCAGAGCTTGACCACCCGTTCGTCCATTTGCTGGTCGAACTGACGGGTGTAGCTGTTCATGCCCTCTTCGGCGCGCTGATCGTCGATAAAGCGGTGCGACAGCGAGCCGCTGGCCAGCACCGCCACGGTGCCGTCGTATTTCTCGATGGCGCTTTTGAGCGCCTCGCCCAGCCGGCGGCTGTCGGCGAAGTCATGCACGGTGCAAAACGCCGAGATCGACACCACCTTGAAATGCTTGTCGGCGTTCATGTAACGCATCGGCACCAGCGTGCCGTATTCCAGCTTCAGGCTCGGGATGTCGTGCGCCTTGGCGCGTACGCCCCGCTTGCAGGCCTCATCGGCGATCAGCTGGCCCAGCGCCGGGTTGCCGTCGTAGTCGTAAGTCATGTCGCGGATGAAATGCGGCAGCTCGTTGCTGGTGTACACGCCGGAGAAATGCGCGCTGCAGTTGATGTGATAGGCGCTGTTCACCAGCCAGTGGGTGTCGAACACCACGATGGTGTCGACGCCCATCTCGCGGCAACGCGCGCCGATCTCTTTATGGCCGTCGATGGCCGCCTGCCGGCAGCCAAAGTTTTTCCCAGGGATTTCCGACAGATACATCGATGGCACATGTGTAATCTTGGCGGCTAACGCTAACTTACCCATAAGTCCTCACATGAAACAAAAATGATTCCGTGAACGATGCCGGGGCCTGATTAAACGCCCCAGCGTGGGATCGGGTGATCACCCATGGAAATGCACACGTTCTTCATCTCGGCGAACACTTCGAAGCTGTATTCCCCGCCTTCGCGGCCGGTGCCGGAGGCTTTCACGCCGCCGAACGGTTGGCGCAGATCGCGTACGTTTTGGGTGTTGACGAAAACCATGCCCGCTTCAATGCCGCGGGCCAGGCGCAGAACCTTGCTCACATCCTGCGTCCAGATGTACGACGCCAGGCCGTACTCCACGTCGTTGGCCATGCGCAGGCCGTCTTCTTCTGATTTGAACGGCAGCAGGCAGGCCACCGGCCCGAAAATCTCCTCCTGCGCCACGCGCATCCGGTTGTCGACATCCGCCAGCACCGTCGGGCGCAGGAAGTTGCCGTGGCTCAAGCCGGCCGGTTTATCCGGGCCGCCGGCCAACAGGGTCGCCCCTTCCTCCACCCCGAGGCGGATATAGCCGGAGACTTTTTCCCAGTGCTGCGGGCTGATCAACGCGCCCACCTGGGTGTTGGGATCTTGCGGATCGCCGACGCGCAGACGGTTGGCGCGCTCGGCGAAACGTTTGACGAATTCCGGGTAGATGCTCTCCTGAATGAAGATGCGCGAACCGGCGGTGCAGCGTTCGCCGTTGATCGAGAAGATGGTGAACAGCGCGGCGTCGAGCGCCCGCTCGATGTCGGCGTCTTCAAAGATCAGCACCGGCGACTTGCCGCCGAGCTCCATGGAGAATTTCTTCAGCCCGGCGCTTTCGATGATGCGCCGGCCGGTGGCGGTGCCGCCGGTGAAGGAGACCGCGCGCACGTCTTTATGGCGCACCAATGCGTCGCCGGCGGTGGCGCCGTAGCCCTGCACCACGTTCAGCACCCCGGCCGGAATGCCGGCTTCCAGAGCCAGCTCGCCCAGGCGATCGGCAGTCAGCGGCGACAGTTCGGACATTTTCAGCACCGCCGTGTTGCCCAGCGCCAGGCAAGGCGCGGTTTTCCAGGTGGCGGTCATGAACGGCACGTTCCACGGCGACACCAGCGCGCATACCCCCACCGGCTGCACCAGCGTGTAGTTGAGCATCTTGTCGTCCACCGGGTAGGTCTTGCCGTTCATCTGCTGGCACACCTCGGCGAAAAATTCGAAGTTGTGCGAGGCGCGCGGGATCAGCACGTTTTTGGTCTGATGGATAGGCAGACCGGTGTCGGCGGTTTCCATTTCGGCGATCTGCGGCACGTTCTGGTCGATCAGTTCACCCAAACGGCGCATCAGGCGCGCGCGCTCTTTCATCGGCGTATTCGCCCACTTGGGGAACGCCTCTTTCGCCGCGGCCACCGCCTGGTCTATCTCCAGCTGGCCGCCGGAGGCCACTTCCGCCAGCACCTCGCCGTTCGCCGGGTTGGTGGTGGTGAAATACTCTTTGCTGGCGACGTTCTTACCGTTGATCCAGTGGTTGATGGTTTTCATCGCAGGCTCTCCTCGTAATCTTTTTCACTGATAATGTGGTTAACCAAACGGCCGATGCCCTCGATCTCCACCACCACTTCGTCGCCCGGCTGCACGTCGGCCAGCCCTTTCGGCGTGCCGGTGGCGATCATGTCGCCCGGCTGCAGCGTCATGAATTCGCTCAGGTAGGCGATCAGGAACGGAATGTCGAAAATCATGTCGGCGGTGCTGCCGCGCTGGCGCAGCTCACCGTTGACGTAGGTGCTGAGCGCCAGCCGATGCGGATCGGCGACGTCGTCGCGATTGACGATATACGGCCCGATCGGCGTCAGGGTGTCGCGGCTCTTCACCCGCAGATTCGGCCGGTAGTAGTTCTCCAGGTAGTCGCGGATGGCGTAGTCGTTACACAGGGTGTAACCCGCCACGTACTCCATGGCGTGCTCACGGCTGACGTTGCGCGCGGTCTTGCCGATCACCGCCACCAGCTCGGCTTCGTAATGCATGTACTCCACGCCGGCCGGGCGTACCGACACCTGACGGTGCCCGGTCAGGGTGTTCGGCGCCTTGAGGAACACCAGCGGTTCTTCCGGCGCCTTGAATTCCAGCTCGCTGGCGTGGTCGGCATAGTTCAGCCCCAGGGCGAACACCGTGCCCTGCGCCGGCGGCAGCCATTCCACTTCGCGCTCCTGCAGCACCTCGCCGTTCGGCAGCGTGACGCGCAGCTGGTCATCCACCTGCACGTTGAAGACCTGGCCATGATGGCGAATACGAGCATGTTTCATGATGCGGCTCCTGCCTGGGTGACGCGGTTGGTCAGAGTGGGCAGGCCGGCGGCGCGCACCGTCACCTCATCCCCCGGTTTGATCTCCACCCGCTGGTGCGGGGTGCCGATCAGCACCGCATCGCCCGGCTGCAGAGTGATGAAGTCGCTGATGGCGGCGATCAGCTCCGGCACCGAGCGCACCAGATCGGCGGTGGACCAGCGATCCTGCTCCACGCCGTTGATCTCGGTGACGATCTCCAGCCGATCGGCGTTCTCCAACTGCCCCATCTCCCCCAGCGGGCAGAAGCCGTCGCGGCATTTGGCCTTGATCGCCGGGCGATAGAAGCTGCTCTCCGGCAGGCTGACGTCGTTGGCCAGCGCGTAACCGGCCAGATAACGGCTCACCTGCGCCGCCGGCACCTTGCGCGCGGTGTCGCCGATGATCACCGCCAGCGTGCCGCCGCTCTGCACGGTTTCACCGGCCGGAAACGGGATCGCCCCGCCGTTGGCGAGGTGGGTATTGCGCGGTTTGATAAACCACACCGGGGTTTTGGGCGGGGTTTGATACGGCGGCTGGTGAAACGCCTGATCCCAGGCGTCCAGTTGGCTGCGGTGGTTCAGCGCAACGGAAAATACGGTGCCTTTCATGCGAACTCCTCCAATGGCAAAAACATGACAACCGGCATTCATTAATATATTAATGATTACTTTTATACGCTGTGCAGCTTTTACGCAACGCGCTTGGAGTGATTTGTGATCGTGATAACAAAATATTCACAAATTACGAACATTAGCGTGATTATTCAATGCATTAACCATTTTTCACGCCATTTTTAGCTGCGCCTCGCATTTTTGCTTTATCCCTACGGGTAACTTTGGCTACTATTAAGTTATTAACAAAATCGGGCTTTGCGGGGCAGGCGCCCCCATAACGAGCGCCGTAACAACGAACACCTTGATAGCTAAGGCCAAACTTATGCATGAATCGTTAACCATCGCCCTGCTGCAGGCGCGTGAAACCGCCATGGGGTTCTTCCGCCCGATCCTGAAAAGCCACAATCTCACCGAGCAGCAGTGGCGCATCATCCGCGTGCTGGCCAACAGCCGTTCGATCGAATTCCACGAACTGGCGGCGGAAACCTGCATCCTGCGTCCCAGCCTGACCGGCATTCTGTCGCGCATGGAGCGCGATAAGCTGATCTTCCGCCTCAAACCGGTCAACGATCAGCGCAAGCTGTACGTGTCGCTGACCCAGCAGGGTCAGGAGCTGTATGAAGTGGCGCGCCATCAGGTGGAGCAAGGCTACGCCGAGATTGAAGCCGCCTTTTCGCGGCAAAAAATGGACCAGTTGATGACGTTGCTGGACGAGCTGATCACCCTGGGCGACAGCCTGCCCGCCAACGTCACCGCGCATCCCGCCAAGAAGTGATTTAACCAACCGGAATTCTCACATTAATTGGCGTTGCAGCCAGGCGGCCAAAGCGTAAATCCCCCGTCGCTTACTCAAGTAAGCGACGGGGGTGCGTGGCTGCGTCAAGTAAGCAGAGCATTCGTTTCCGGCAACAGCGCGCCGCCGTCCACCACCAGCGTCTGGCCGGTGATGTAGGCCGCCGCCGGCGAGGCGAGAAACACCATCGCCGCGGCGATGTCTTCCGGTTCCCCCAGCCGCCCGAGCGGCACCGCGGCGGCGATCGCCTGATTCACCTGCGCGTCGCCCAGGTTGGCCATCGCCGGCGTGCGGATCATCCCCGGCTCCACGCCGTTGACGCGAATGTTCTCCGCCGCCAACTCCAGCGCCGCCGCGCGAATAAAGCCGTTTACCCCGGCCTTGGAGGCGGCGTAATGCGCCAGTCCCGGATACGCCACCCGCGGGCCGGTCACCGACGAGGTCACCAGCAGGCTGCCGCCGCCGGCGCGGCGCATCCACGGCAGCGCCGCCTGCGCCAGAAAGAACGGCGCCATCAGATTGACGCTCAGCGTGCGTTGCAACAGGGCCGCGTCGATGGCGGCGAACGGCGTCAGCGGAAAATAGGCGGCGTTGTGGATCACCACGTCCAGCCGTTGGTGCCGCTCGCCCACCGCCGCCACCAACTCGGCAATCTGCCCCGGCTCGGCCAGATCGCAGGCCAGCGCCTGTACGTTCCACCCTTCGCCCCGCAGCGTTTGCGCCGCCGCCTGCGCCTGCGGCAGCTGCACGTCCGCGATCGTCACCTCGGCGCCCAGCCGGGCAAAGGCGCTGACGATCGCCAGCCCAATGCCCTGCGCGCCGCCGGTCACCAGCACCGCCTGCCCGGCGAAGGCGTCGGCCGCATAGGTTGCGCTCATCGGCCTATCCTCGCGGGTGGCGCGTGGTGTTCAGCACCTGTGCGTGGGCACCGACCGCAAAGTTGCTCAGCGCGCTGAAATCGCTGCCCTGATAACCGAGGATTTTGCCGTCGGTGCGCATGCCCTGCAGATCGATCATCACCACGCCCAGCGTCGGGATGATTTTCTCGCGCCAGACGAACAGATAAAGCTGCTCCGCCACCTTCACGTAGTGGCAGCGATCGACGTCCGCCAGCCCCTTCTCCACTCCGTCCAGACACTGCCAGGCGTAGAAGTTGTCGTTCAGGTAGATGTGCTCGTACCGTTCGGTCGGGCTGTAGGTGTACATGTTGCGCATGCCGATCAGCTCATCGGTAAAGCCCGGTGGCGCCACGTCGGCGTCATCCAGCGTGCCGAAGCGGAATTCGGCCTCGACCGCGGTCAGCGGCAGCCCCTGCTCCACCCGGCTGAAGGCGTCGAGCCGCGCCTGCGCTTCGTCCGGCAGCTGGCCGTATACCGCAGTGAAGTTGCCCTGATTGCGGTCGCATACCAGCGTAATGCTGGCGTTGGCGCGGGCAGGATCGAGAAAATCGATGAACAGCACGCCGGGGCGAATGCTGGTGGCGCGATAGGCGACGCCGCGCCGTTCGCCCCACTCCAGCGTCTGCTCGTCGGTAAACCGGCAGCGCTGCGTCGCGCCGTCGCTGAAACGCAGCGTCAGCGTGGTGCCCGCCAGGCCGTGCTGGCGTTCCAGCGTATTGCTGTGCGGCGCAAAGCCTTCCGCCAGCGCGCCAACCTGAATGAATACCGCTTCTGAACTCATGGAATGCTCCTTATAGGGAAGTGAAAGCCAGGGTCGGCACATCGACAATGGTGGAGCCGCCGTCGGCCACCAGCGTCGCGCCGGTAATGATTGAAGCTTCGCTGGAGCAGAGGAAACGGCAGACGCGGGCGATCTCCTCGGCGCTGGCCGGCCGGCGCAGCGGCACGTCGCGGCAGACCATCTGGTAAGCCTGCTCCAGCGAAATCTGATGGGCGTCCATCAACAGCTGCATCTCTTCGTCCGCCATCGGCGTGGTCACCCAGCCCGGGCACACCGCGTTGGCGCGCACGCCCAGCGGGCCATAGTCGCGGGCGATGGAGCGCATCAGGCCGATCAGCGCGTGCTTGGCGGTGACGTAGCCGCAGACCTCCGGCCCGGTGGCCAGCGAGGCGATCGAGGCCACGAACAGCAGGTTGCCGCCGCTTTTAATCAGCTCCGGCAGGCAGGCGCGCGCGCTGGCGAAAGCGCTGTTGAGGTTGCTGTCCATCGCCCCTTGCCACTGCGCGTCGGTCATCTCGGTGATGCGCTTGAAGCCCATGCCGCCGGCGCTGCCGATCAGGCAGTCGATGCGCCCGGCGTCGCGCAGAATCGCCGGCAGCAGCGTGTGGTTCCAGCTCTCGCCGCTGGCGGCGTCGCCCACCAGCGCCTGCGCGCCGATCTCTTGCGCCAGCGCCGCCAGCGGTTCCGGGCGGCGGCCGATGATGAACACCCGATCGCCCTGCGCCGCCAGCAGGCGGGCGCAGGCGGCGCCGACGCCGGTACCGCCGCCGGTAATCACAACCACTCTATTCATGATTCAGCTTCTCCATCAGTTGGCCGATCATCAGCAGGCTGCTCAACAGCAGCCGCCGCTGTTCGGCATCCAGCCGCAGATAGCGGCGGCCGGCCGGTAAACGGCTGACCACCTCCGACGCGGCGAAATGCTCGATATCCACCTGCCAGCGCCCGTCGTTCACCGTCAGCCGCACGCGGCGAAAATCCAGCTGCGCCAGCGTCTCGCCGATCTGCGGGTAGCGCTGCAGGCCGTCCAGCACCCGCTGCGCGGCCGCATGGCGCTGGCGCAACAGATAACGCACCCCGCGCCGCCGCAGCCAGCCGCCGGTCACCACGTCCAGCGTCAGCGGAGGCTGCGCTGCGCACGTGCCCTGCAACCGAAAGCGGTGGCTGACGATATGCGCCATAAACAGCCCCTGCACCTGTTCACCGATCTCGATCTGCGGCCCCTGCGGTAGCGTCAGCCGCAGCAGGCCCGGCGCCAGGCGTTCGCACGCGTAGGGTTCCAGATTGCGCGCCAGACGATCCAGCGCGGCGCCCGGCCGATAGCCCGACGGCGCGCGCCGCCAGGCGCGATTAAATGAGGGAAGTAAGCCGATCAAACTGCGCCTCCTCGTTTTCACCCTTGGCGAACGCGTTCTCCAGCACCTGCTCGACTGGCACCGGCTTGAACGGATTCACTTTCTGCACGCACAGCGTCCAGAACAGCGCATAGGCGGCGGTCAGGCCGATCATCCAGCCAAAGGGAATGTAGATGTCGCTCGGGTTCATCCCCGGCGGCGTGATGTAGACGATGGCCAGCACGATGCCGACGCTGGAGACGATTTGCGGCAGCGGGAACCACGGCGATTTATAGGCGCGCGGCAGGTCGGGGCGGCGCACGCGCAGGATCACCACCGAGCAGGTCACCAGCAGGTAGGCCACGCCCCAGGCGCACACCGCCGCCAGCACCAGCGGAATGATCCTGTCGAGGTTGCCCTGAATGGCGAAGGCGTGTACGCAGGGGATCAACACCGCCACCAGAATGCCGACCACCGGCGTTTTAAAGCGCGGGTGCAGATAAGCGAACATGCGCGGCAGCGCGCCGTCCAGCGCCATGCCGTACAGAATGCGCGGCACCGCCGCCATCAGCGTGTTGATGGTCGCGGCGCCCGCCAGCAGCAGGCCGACGCCCAGCCAGTATTTGCCGAACTGGCCCATCACCTGGCCGGCGAACGCCGGGATGGCCATCGGCGTTTCCAGCAGGCGCGTGCCGCTGGCGGCGTCGATCACCACGTTTTCCACCTGATGGCTGAGCGCCGCGCCATACAGTGCCATGCACACCGCCACGCCGCACAGCCCCAGCGCCATCGCGCGCGGGATCACCCGATCGCAGCGTTTGATCTCCGGCGCCATCGGCGTCACCAGCTCACAGCCGACGAACATGAACATCGCCATGCCGATCAGGCTGAACACCGCGAAGGGATCGTTCAGGCTCAGCGTGCTGCCGAACCAGCCCTCGAGCGGCACCGCATGCGGCGACAGCAGCCCGACGATGCCGAAAATCACCAGCGTGCTCCACATGGCGAAGGTCAGCACGATCTCCGCCTTGCCGAAGGCCTCGATGCCGAACGCGTTGAGCAGGCCGAACACGATTACCAGCCCGACGCCGACCATCCAGGAGGCATTGTGGCTTTCCATCAGGGTGTTGAGGTGCTCGAAGTTCACCAGCGCCATGATGCCGGAGAGAATGGTCTCGGCGGTGCCGGCGAAGATGTGCACGATCAGGTAGGCCGACAGCGCGCCGGTGATGGCGAAAAAGCGCCCCATGCCGCAGGAGATGTAGTCGTAAACCGAACCGGAGGTTGGCAGCAGCGACGCCGCTTCGGAGAAGGTGGTGAGCTGCGCCTGCATCATGATGAAGGCGATCAGCATCGCCAGCGCGAAGGTGTCGCCGCCGATGCCGAAGCCGCTGGTGACCGTCAGGATCACCGGGCTGGCCATGATCACCCCGACCGAACTGGCCAGGGTGGTGGGAAAGCCGACCTTGCCTCGAGCCAGGTGGGCGTGCAACCGCGACGACAGGTTCATGGTTATTTCCTCTTATAGTTTTGGCCTGATGCATGCAGGTGCTTGCAGGTTTTTCACCGCCAGCGGCGGTAATCTCACTATAGAGAGGAAAGGAAAATGCTGACTATCGTCCTTAAGGACGAGACGGTTTCAACCTGCGGTGGCGCTCACGGCGGCGCGCCATTGCATCGCCCCCTGCGGGCTGCGCGGGTAGGCGCGCAGCGGCGCCAGCAGCGCGGAAAAGAAGGCGTAATAGCCGGCGCACAGCCGGTTGTAGCGATCTTCGCCCACATGCGCCGGGCAGCCGCCCTGGCAGACGCTTTTCACGCTGCAGCGTTGGCACTCGCGGCGCAGGCTCTTGTTTTTACCGAACGGCATTTCCACCGCCCTTGCCGCCAGGGTGGCGAGCGGCGTGTGGCGATCGGCATGGCCGAGCAGATGCTGCGCATTGATCAGATGATCGCAGGCGTAAAGCCGCCCGTCCGGCTCCATCACCAGATTGCCGCCGCAGCGTTCGGCGTGCACGCAGCTGGGGCTGACGTGGGTGAAATACTGCGCGTAGACCTGTTCGATGTTCATCACGAAGACCCGGCCAACGTGTCCGCGGCTACGCCAGCGGCGGTACACCGCCAGCATGAAGCGCCCCCAGTTGGCGGCGCTCAGTCCGTAACCGGCGGTGGGCGCATCCCCTTCCAGCATCAGCGGCTGAAACTGCAGATAACGCGCCCCGATCGCCACCGCATGATCGTAGATCGCCTCGGCGCGATCCGCGACGCCGTCGTGCACCACCATCAGCAGGTTGAAGTCGATCTGATGGCGCTGCAACAACGCAATGCCGCGCAACGCGGCGTCATAGCTGGCGCCGCCGCGCTTGTCCGGCCGGTGGGCGTCCTGCACCTCGCGATCGCCGTCCAGGCTGACGCCGAGGATAAAGTGATGCTGCCGGAACAGCCGGCACCAGGCGTCGTTCAGCAAGGTACCGTTGGTCTGCAGGCTGTTGCTGATCCGCACGCCCGGCGGCGCGTAGCGGCGCTGCAACGCCAGCGCCCGCTTGTAAAAACCGATCCCCGCCAGCAGCGGCTCACCGCCCTGCCAGACGAAGTTGATCTCGCGGCTGTAACGCGGCTGGGCGGCGATGTAGCCGCGGATAAATTCCGCCAGCAGGTCGTCGTCCATCTTGCGCGTCCGCTCCTGCTGGCGCTGCGGGTAGTAGCAGTAGCGGCAACCCAGGTTGCAGCCGGCGCCGATCGGCTTCACCAGCAAATGAAAAGGCGCCGCCGCGCGCGGTTCGCTCTCTACCGGGATCTGCTGCGCGCGCAGCTGGGCCAGGTTCATGGTGCCGCCTGCGGTAACGGTTTGTGGGTCTGCGGATCCAAGCCAATGTAGTCGCCGGTGCTGGCGTCTACGCCGAGGTAGTCGATCGCTGCGCCTTTGGCTTCAATGACCATGCCCTGCAGCGCAAAGCGGCGATACGCCTCGCTCAGCCGTTTGACTTGATCCGGGTTGGCGGCGGCCAGATCGCGCGTTTCCAGCGGGTCGTCATGCAGGTTGAACAGCCCCCACGGCGCCATCTGCGCCGTCGGCCCGGCCTTCACCAACCGCCGCAGCTTCCAGACGCCGTCCACATAGGCGGCCTGGTTATGCAACTCCACGCCGTAGGTCGCGCGCGGCACGCCGTTGGCCTCGCCGCTGAAATAGCGCTTGAAGCTGACACCGACCATCGGCAGCGTCGGTTTGGCCTTCAGCGGTTTGTTGGCGTCGATGCCGGCATAGTCGTACAGCGTCGGGGCGATGTCATACACCGCCATCGGCGTACGGTCGATGCCGCCGCGCCCCTTCAGCCGCGGCGCGGAGATGATGAAATCGGTATTGATGCCGCCCTGCGCGCTGGTGGTTTTGTGGTAGTTGGCGTACGGCGCATTGCTGACGTTGGCCCAGTGCGGCCCGTAGGAAATGAACGATCCCTTGCGGCCGAGGTTGGCGTAGCTGTTGTCGAACTGCCGCCAATACTCCGGCTTCGAGCCGTAGTAGAAGCCGCTGGCCGGGTTGGCGCCGTTGTCGGTGGCGAACACGATCACCGTATTTTGGTCGCGGCCGGTCTGCTTCAGGGTGTTCAGCACCGCGCCAACCTGATCGTCCATGTAAGCAATCATCGCCGCGTACACCTGCATGGTCTTGGCTTCATATTTTTGCTGCTCGGGCGTCAGCGCGTTCCAGGCCTTATCCAGCGCCAGCGTCGGTATCGGCGTGCGATCGGAAATCAACCCCAGCGCTTTCAGGCGCTGAATGCGCTGCTGATAGGCCTGCTGGTAACCGGCGTCGTATTTGCCGTCGAATTTGGCGATCCAGTCATCCGGCGCCTGCAATGGATCGTGCGGCGCGGTGAACGCCAGATAGGCGAAGACGGGCTTATTCTGCGGCGTATCGCGGATCCACTGTTCCAGCTGATCGGCATAGGCCTTGCTGGAGTAGAAATCTTTGGGCAACGGCACGCGTTTGCCGTTCAGGGTGTAGAAGGTGTGGAACGCCTCCACGGTGCCCAGCGGTTTCGCATCGTCGAAATGGCTGGTGCCGCCGCCCATAAAGGCGAAGGCGCGCTCGAAGCCGCGATCGGTCGGTTTGGCGCCGTCGACATAGCCCAGGTGCCATTTGCCCGCCATCATGGTGGCGTAACCCGCGTCGCGAAAACGCTCCGGCAATGTGGTCACGCGGTCGGTCAGCCGCATTTCATAGCCCGGCTGCGCGGCGGTGCTCTCATACCACCACATGCCGCCCATGCCGGCCTGCTGATTGGTGTTGCCGGTCATCAGCATCGACCGCGCCGGCGCCGACATCGGCGAGGTGTAGTACTGGCTCATGCGCACGCCCCGTTCGGCCAGCGCCTGCAGGTTGGGGGTCGGTATCTCGCCGCCGAACGGGCTGATGTCGGAATAGCCCATGTCGTCCACCAGAATGATCAGCACATTGGGGCGATCGGCGTCCGCCCCCTGAGCCAGGCCCGATAAGGCACCGCTCAACGCCACCGCCAGCGTTTTTTTCTGCATCGTTCGTTCCCCGTATGGTCATGTGGACTGAACAACCCGACGCCTCAGCCCGAGAAAGGTCATCATTTTTTCGTCTTATACGTTTGGCGCCGCCTGGCGCTATCTTCAATTCGCAGTGTAGGAAGCGGTGGAAAAGCCTGGCTATCGTTCTTAAGAACGAGGGGCGGCGACGGTCGTGCCGGTTGTAGCACGCGCAGGGCGGCGAGGGCTTCGTCCAGGCAAGCAGTGAAAAGCGCTGTAAATTCAGCGGGAAAAGCGGCGAATTATTTCATTAACCTATTAATGAAAATCGCGATAAATCCGAACTGAAAAGCCCTGATTAACGCAGTGTCATCTTGTTATTTATGTGTTTTATTGCAATCGGCCTCACGTTGTTAATATGTTTTTATTGTGTTGCCAAATTGCTACAACTATGCTTGTATCGTTCATATATTGACCGCCAACATTCTCCAGATTGAACGATAAAGGGAGGAACACGAATCATGCACAGCACAGCATCCGATGCCTTTATCAACAGTTGTTTGGCGACCATCACGCACCTGATCCCGGTGTCTGCCGGGGTGTTTTATCTGGTCGATCGCGACCTGCGGCCAGATCACTACATCCTGCACGGCATGCCCGATAAAACGCATCAGCAGTACCTGAACCACTTCCAACAGATAGACCCGCTGCAGCCGGCCAATTTCCATCGCCAGGACATCACCATGGTCGGCATGAGCCCGGCGGCGATCGCCGGCAACCGCCGCTATTACCACGACTTTATGCTGCCGAACGACATGCGCGACATGACGGAGATTTTCATTCGCCAACGCAAACGCATCGTCGCCGGGGTGTCGCTGATCCGCGATACGCCGTTTACCGAAGTGGAGCGCGGCCGCCTGCGCGCGGTGCTGCCGCTGATCGAGCTGGCGACGCGCGATCTGCTGCCCGACAGCGAGGCGCAGCTGTTGACCGCCAAAGAGCAAGAGATCGTCAACCTGGTGCGCGAAGGCGCCAGCAATAAGCGCATCGCCCTGAAGCTGGGCATTTCGCTGTCCACGGTGAAAACCCATATGCGCAATATTTTCGCCAAAACCGACGTGGTGAACCGCACCGAGCTGGTCGCCGGCGGCTTTCTCGCCCACGGTTAACGTCCGATAACGGCCGCCGCTGCCGGCGGCCGGAAAATAACGCCAAAACGTATTCGCCATTTATGGCGCGGCTCCCCCCTGCCCGCAATCGGGCCGGGCGGGATATTTCATCGTCACTCAACGCTTGGGGAATAAGGTTTATGTCCAGTGATTCGGTTTCCGCGCCCGCCGCCAGCGCGGCGCTCCCCTGCCCGCCGCGGCTGCTGACCGCCATTATCGTCTTCGCCGCCATCGCGCCGGGCATTCTGATGACCGCCCCCGCCGTGGCCGCCCAGCTCGCCGCGCAGTGGCAGCTCGGCCCGGCGCAGATCGGCCGCCTGTTCTCCACCGAACTCGGCGCCATGAGCCTGGCCACGCTGCCGGCGTGGTGGTGGATCGGGCGCATCAACTGGCGGCGGGTCGCTGCGCTGTCGGCGCTGGTGTTTATCGCCGGCAACCTGGCTTCGGCGCTGGTGCAGGATTTCACCCTGCTGCTGCCGCTGCGCTTTATCGCCTCGCTGGCGGGCGGCACCCTGATGATCCTGTGCATCACCTGCGCCGCCGGCACCGCCAATCCCAGCCGCGTCTATGCCTTCTGGGTGCTCGGCCAGCTGGTGCTGGGCGCGGTGGGGCTGCTGGCGCTGCCGCCGCTGTTCGCGCACTTCGGCCTGATGGCGGTCTACCTGATTTTGGCCGCCATCATGTTGTGCTGCCTGCCGCTCATCCCGGCGTTTCCCAACGGTTTCACCGCCGCGCGCAGCGCCCGCAGCGGAGCCGCCGCCTCGCCGACGCGCAAGCTGTGCGCCGTGCTGGCGGTGCTGACCTTTTACATCAGCCTGAGCGCGGTCTGGACCTTTATCGGCGGCATCGCCGCCGGCGCCGGGCTGTCGCCGGCCCACAGCGGCCAGGTGCTGGCCGTCGCCACCTTGCTCGGCATCGTCGGCGCCGGCGCCGCAGCGTTGATCGGCGCGCGCTTCGGCGGCGGGCGCCCGATCGCGCTCGGTTACGCCCTGCTGCTAGCCAGCGTGGCGCTGCTGGTGGGTCAACCCTTGCTGCTGCGCTTCGCCCTGGCGGCCCTGCTGTTCAAATTCACCTGGACCTTCGTGCTGCCGTTCATTCTGGCGCGGGTCGCCGGGTTGGATAACGACGGCAAGCTGATGAACGGCATCAACCTGGTGATCGGCGGCGGCATGGCCATCGGCCCGACGCTGGCCGGCTATCTGATCGAATCTTCCGGCGGTTTCAACGCCTTGCTGTTCGGCGCGCTGGGCTGCGCGCTGCTGTCGCTGCTGTTGATTTCGCTGGCTGCACCGCGCGCACCGCGCCGTATAACAGGAGGAGAAAGGTGAAAAGAACAACCGGTTTCTTGTTTGATGAACGCTGTTTCTGGCACAGCACCGGCCTGCACGCCACCACCCTGCCGGTCGGCGGCTGGGTGCAACCGCCCTCGGGCGCCGGCCATGCCGAATCGCCGGAAACCAAACGGCGCATGAAGAACCTGATGGACGTGTCCGGCCTGTCGCGCCAGCTCACCCTGCTGAGCGCCGAACCAGCGACGGAAGAAGACCTGCTACGCATCCACCCCGCCCACTATCTGCAGCGCTTCAAACAGGTGAGCGACAGCGGCGGCGGCCTGCTGGGGGAAGAGGCGCCGCTGGGGCCGGGCAGCTATGAAATCGCCAAACTCTCCGCCGGGCTGGCCTGCGCGGCGGTGGAGGCGGTGCTGCAGGGCGAGCTGGATAATGCCTATGCGCTGTCGCGCCCGCCGGGCCACCACTGCCTGCCGGATCAATCGATGGGCTTCTGCTTCCTGGCCAATATCCCGATCGCCATCGAGCGCGCCAAGGCCCGTTACGGCCTCGGAAAAGTGGCAGTGCTCGACTGGGACGTGCACCACGGCAACGGCACCCAGCACATCTATTGGCGGCGCGGCGACGTGCTGACGCTGTCGCTGCATCAGGACGGCTGCTTCCCGGCGGGCTATTCCGGCGAACAGGATCGCGGTGAAGGCGCCGGGGCGGGCTGCAACGTCAACGTGCCGATGCTGGCCGGCGCCGGCGACGACGGCTACCTGCACGCCATGCGGCGCATCATCATCCCGGCGCTGGAAAAATTCGAGCCGGAAATGATCATCGTCGCCTGCGGTTACGACGCCAACGCGCTCGATCCGCTGGCGCGCATGCAGCTGCACAGCGACAGCTTCCGCGCCATGACCGCGCTGGTGCAGGAGGCCGCCGATCGGCTGTGCGGCGGCAAACTGGTGATGGTGCATGAAGGCGGCTACGCCGAATCCTACGTGCCGTTCTGCGGGCTGGCGGTGATGGAACAGCTGAGCGGCGTGCGCACGGAAGTGCAGGATCCGCTGCTGGCGTTCATCCAGCAACAGCAGCCGCGCGACGCGTTCAACCGCTTCCAGCGCGAAGCGCTCGACGCGTTGGCGCGCCAGTTCGGCCTGTAACCCCCCTCTCTGCGGGCGCCGCACCCGGCGCCCCTGACAACCTCGCCGCCAGCCGCTACGCTGAAGGGCAACCCTACCACCATGAGAACAATAACATGTCCGAACAAACCGTCAGCTTTATCAAAGGCCGTCACGGCGATATCGCCGTGCACGACTGGGGAAACGACAAGCCGCGCTATCTGGCGTTGCTGGTGCACGGCTACGGCGAGCACCTCGGCCGCTATCAATACGTGGCGCGCACGCTGCAGGCGCAGGGCGCGCGGGTGTTCGGCCCCGACCATCTCGGCCACGGCCTGTCACAGGGCGAACGCGTGCTGATCGAAGATTATGACGCCGTGGTCGACGACGTGCAGCGCGTGGTCAGCCATTTCCGGCAGCAATATCCCACCTTGCCGCTGGTGGTGATCGGCCACTCGATGGGCGGCATGATTGCCACCCGCTACGTGCAGCGCCATGGCGAGGAAGTGCGCGCGCTGGTGCTGTCCGGCCCGCTGCTCGGCGACAGAACGGCGATTTCCGATCTGGCCGAACTGCCGACGATCCCCGACTCGCCGCTGGATACCGCCACCCTGGCGCGCGATCCGGCGGTCGGCGCGGCCTATCAGGAGGATCCGCTGGTGTGGCACGGGCCGTTCAAGCGCCCCACCCTGCGCGCCATGCAGCGGATGCTCGCCGCCATCAACGCCGGGCCGGGCTTCGGCGCGCTGCCCACGCTGTGGATCCACGGCGATGACGATCGGCTGGTGCTGATGAGCGAAACGCAAACCGCGCTCGATCGTCTGCAGGGCGACGACTTCGAACAGCTGATCAATGCAGGCGGGCGGCACGAGAGCTTTAACGAAACCAATAAGGATCAGATCCTCAAGCGGGTGACCGATTTTATTGCGCGGGCGCTGGGCTAAGGCGTTCCCCCTCAGCATGCTGAGGGGGCATAAAAGCGTCAGCCCTCGACGATGGCGAGGTAGTGTTTGACGAAGCGATCCGAGGTGATGTCCCAACGCACCGGAGTGCCCTTCTCGACGAACCAGGAGTCGCCGGCCTGATACTGCACCGATTCGCCGGTGCGTTCGTTGGTCAGGGTGGCGCTGCCTTCCCACACCGTGGCGTGCTCGGCGAACGGATACTCCATCACGAAGCTGCCGCGGGTGCAGCTGAACACGCCGCAGTTCAGGTTGTCGGTCGGTTCGCCGAAGATGCTGGCCACGCCGACGTTTGGCGTGCCGGCGATCACCGTGGCGCCCAGGTTGCTGACGCTGCCGATCTCCAGCAGTTCAGGCAGCGGTTGTTTAAGCAGTAACGGTTTCATGTGATTCTCCTCTGAGGGTTAACGGCGGCCTTTCCAGTAGCCGGATGTCTGGTGCCAAACCTTACCGGCGGTGGTCATCACCCGCCGCAGCTTGTCCTTGCCGAAGATGTTGACGTGCGGGATCGAGCTCATCAGATCGTAGCGATCGGATCCTTCGCTCATGCCCTCTGCCAGCACCTTGCACACGATGTGGCTCGGCGTCACACCGAAGCCGGAGTAGCCCTGCACGTAAAACACGTTGTCGCGATCCGGCAGCGTGCCGATCTGCGGGAACAGGTTGGCGCTGCAGCACAGCGGGCCACCCCAGGCCAGATCGATCTTCACGTCTTTCAGGTACGGGAACACCTTCAGCATCAGGTTACGGTTCCAGGCCTTGAGATCCGACGGGAAGTATTCGATCAGGCGGGTGGCGCTGCCGAACAGCAGCCGGTTCTCGTTGGTCACCCGGTAATAGTCGATCACCGGGCGGATGTCGCTGTAGGCGCCGCGGATCGGGCTGATCTGACGGATCAGTTCGTCAGACAGCGGCTCGGTGGCCAGCTGGAAGGCGTAGGTATTGATAGTCTTGCGGTAGATCTGCGGCTCCATGCCGTTGAGAAAGCCGTTGCAGGCCCACAGCATCTTGTTGGCGCGCACCGAGCCCATGGCGGTGCGCACCGTGATGCGCGGGCCATACTCCACGTCGAGCACGCTGCTGTTCTCGAAGATTTTCACCCCATAGCCGCTCAGCGCCTTGGCCTCGCCCAGCAACAGATTGAGCGAATGCACATGGCCGCCGCCCATGTGTTTCAGCGCGCAGGTGTAGGCGTCGGAGCCCACCACCTGCTTCACTTCCGCGCCGGTGTAGAGTTCGATCTCTTCCTGCGGCGCCACCGCCCTGAACTCCTTCAGCCAGCCGCGCAGGGTCTTCTCCTGGCGTGCGTTGCTGCCGAGGTAGCCGTAACCGAAGCAGAAGTCGGCGTCGATGTCATATTTCTTGATGCGCTCGCGGATAATGCCGGCGCCGAGGTTGCTGATCTTGAAGATGGTTTCCAGCCCGGACGGGCCGACGTGGCGTTTGATCTTCTCCAGATCGTGGCCGATGCCGGCCATCACCTGGCCGCCGTTGCGCCCGGTGCCGCCGTAGCCCAGATAACGACCCTCGAGAATGGCGATGTTGGTGATGCCCTTCTCCGCCAGCTCCAGCGCGGTGTTGATGCCGGAGAAGCCGCCGCCGATGATCACCACGTCAACGTCCAGATCCTCTTCCAGCGTCGGGAAGCGCAGATCGTATTTTTTGGTCGCCGCGTAGTAGGTTAAGGACTCGATTTCGTTGTTCACTGCCGCACTCCCGATTGCCTATGCCATGACATCGGATTATCGGGAGCGGTGGGATCGTCCGCTATGTCCCCTTAGGGACATTCGCTACAAAAAATTAACATTCACGCGCTGCGCCGCTGCGGGGCGGCCAGCAGCAGGCTGAACAGTTCGGCCTGCGAACCAATGTTCAGCTTGCCGTAGATGTTCTTGCGGTGGTTTTTTACCGTGCCGAGGCTGATGAACAGCCGGTCGGCGATCTGCTGCGAACCGCAGCCGGCGAGGATCAGATCGACAATCTCGCGCTCACGCGGCGTCAGCAGATAGCGCGCCTGGGCGCCGTCATCGTTCACCGTCGCAGCCTCGGCCGGCGCCGCCACCACTTCGCCGTGCAACCGCGCCACGCTTTTCACCAGCGTCAACGCGCTGCGCAAATCCGCCCGCTGCGGGTAGCGCACCGCCACCGTGCGGCGCGCCGAACCGAAAAAGACGCCCAGCCCGCGCTCCGGCGTCAGCTGCAGCAGCACGCCGGCCTCGTCGTGCCAGCCGGTCTTGCGATAAAAATTACGGTAATAGTCGCTGTGATAAAACCCGCAGGGCGCTAGCTGGCGCAGCGTGAGCACCTCGCCTTCGCCGCCGTCGTTCAGCGCGCGGTAAAACGGATCCTGCAGGTAGGCGCCCTGCTGGTAGAGCTGATTGACCGCGTCGCTGTTTTCGCGCTCGGTTTTAATCAGGCAGCGTGGCGGCCGGCCGCGTTCGAAGGCATAGACGATGGCGTTGTCGAAGGCGAAAAACCCTTCCAGCCAGTTCAACAGGCTGGGATAAAAGCGTGGGCTGGCCACCGCATCGATCACCGCAGACAAGCGTTCAACCTGAATTTCCATACCCGCCTCGCCATTATTAACACATTAACAATCTACCGATTTCGGATGGGGTTGGCCGCACGACGGCCGGTACTGTTAAAAAAAGCATCCGCAGCGCCGAAATGCAAGAGCGCGATCGTTTACATGTTAAACAACTCACAGGTTGCCGCGGCGGGGAAAGCGGTGGCCGCTCCGCGCCCGCTGGCTTATGCTGTGGCATCGCGACCTGCAACGCCGTCAAGGAGACCTCATGTCCGTCAGCCACATCATCGCCAACCGCCAGACCTGGTTCGGCCACGGCAGCATCCAGCAGCTGCCGCCGCTGCTGCTTGCCGACCCGCAGCCGACGCTGCTGTTCAGCTGCCGCTCTTTTCTCAACGGCCCGGTGTACGCCGGCCTGCGCGAAGCGCTGACGCCGCTGCTCATCGGCACAGAAATCGTCAGCCACGAGGCGTCGCCGCAGGAAATCGACGCCTGGGTGGCACGCTGGCGCGGCCAGGCGCGGCGCGTGGTGGCCATCGGCGGCGGCAGCGTGCTGGACGCCGCCAAAGCGTTCTCCGCGCTGGTTGAGCACCCGCTGCCAACGCTGCGCTATATGGAAAAGGTGGGCGACAGCAAAATCAGCGGCGCCACCCTGCCGCTGATAGCCATTCCCACCACCGCCGGCACCGGCAGCGAGGTGACCCAGAACGCGGTGATCACCGATACCCAGGTCAGCAAGGTGAAAGCCTCGCTGCGCCATAACAACTTCGTGCCGCACACCGCCATTCTCGACCCGCAGCTGCTGACGGGCGCCCCGGACAAGGTGCTGGCCTACTGCGCCATCGACGCCTTCACCCACCTGTTCGAGGCCTATCTGTCGAAAACCGCCGGCGCCATGACGCGCGATATGTCGCTGAGCGGCATCCGCCACTTCCTCGCCGCCTGGCCGGCGCTTAACCGCAGCGACGCGGCGCGCGAAGCCATTATGCAGGCTTCCTACCTCGGCGGGCTGACGCTGAGCGCCGCCGGGCTGGGGGTCATTCACGGCATCGCCGGCGAGATCGGCGCGCTGCGCGACTACCACCACGGGCAGGTCTGCGGTCGCCTACTGCTGCCGTTCCTCGCCCTGTTGGAAACCAGCGAACAGCCGCAGCAGCGCGCGCTGATGGCCGAGCTGGCCGCCAGACTGTACCCGCACTGGCAGGGCAGCCCGGAGAGCTACCTGACCGATTTCATCACCCGCCACGCCATCGCGCCGTTCTGGCAGGACGATTTGCCGATTTCCGGCCAGGAGCTGGCGGTAGCGCTGGAGAAATCCAACAGCAAGAATTCCTGGATCGACTATGCGCCGGCGCAGCGGCAACGGATGATCGAAGAGGCGTTTCGCGTCGAATGATTATATAATCAGATCAACGCACTAGCAGGAGTTAAGGAAATGGGCATCATCGGCTGGATCTTCGCCGGCATCGCGGTCGGCATCCTGGTCGGCGCGCTGATCAGAATCTTCGGCAAGAAGAAAGAGCAGTAAGCGTCACGCTGTTCCGTGGGCCGCCAGCAGGCACTCATGGAACAGCTTCACCACCCGTTGCGGCACCGGCGAGCGGCGCAGCACGCTGGAGTACTCGCAGTGATAGCGGAACAGCGCCGGTTTGATCGCCCGCATCAGGTTCTGCGCCACAAAAAACGCCGCGTAGTGATCCGGCAAAAAGCCGACGTATCTGCCGGACAGGATCAGCGTGGCGATCGACTCTTGCGCGAACCCCGTCGCCTTGCGATGCAAATGTTGCTGCAGGCTCAGTTCCATATTCGGCGAATGGTAGCCCAATCCGGCGAAAGCATAATTGTGCAGCAGATCCCAATTTAATGTTTCATGGCGGGCGGAAAATAATTCATGCTGCGCGCCGCAATATAAGAACATCCTCTCACTGAATAACGAATGATAAGATAAACTTTCCGCGCTGCGGTGCATGGGAATAACGCCAACCTGAAATTGCCCGTCAATAACGCCACGTTCAATGGTATTAATCGGCTCCACGTACATTTGCAAAGAAACCTCCGGCGCGCGCTCGCTGAATAACGCGATGGCCCGGCCGATCTGCGCCTGCGGATTGCTGACCGTATGGTCGAATATCGCCACGTGCAGCTGCCCGCCCATGCGCTGGTGCACCTCGTCCACCCCGCGCCGGAACGCCTCGGTGGCCGCCAGCAGGTTGACGGTTTCCTGGTAGATAATCAGCCCCTCGTCGGTGACCGCAAAGCCCTCGCGCCCGCGCTGGCACAGCGTCAGGCCCAGCCGCTGCTCCAGATCCTTGATGTGCTTGCTGATGGTCGACAGGCTGATATTCAGCTCCAGTTCGGCGGCGCTCATGCCGCCGCAGTCGACCACGGCCTTGAATACCCGCAGCAAACGCAGATCCATATCCGACAATTGTCCCAGCAACGCGCGCTTTTTTACTTGCATAAAACCTTAAGTAAGTTTCGACATATGATTATTCACAGTAGAGAACAAGCGGTACATAGTCAATTTCGTACAACAATTCGTTAACAACTCATTTTATTTAATTAATCGCACTTATTTTCCTGCCCGGAGGAAAACATGGCCGCTGAAAATTATTCGCTTAATCGTCTCGATGCCGAAGGGTTAGAAGCCCATTGGATGCCTTTTACCGGCAACCGCAATTTTAAAGCGCAGCCGCGCATCATTACTCAGGCCGCAGGGGCGTATTACACCAGCCACGACGGCAGAAAGATTTTCGACGGCCTGTCCGGATTGTGGTGCTGCGGATTGGGGCACGGCCGGCAGGAAATCACCGACGCCGCCCAGCGCCAGTTGGCGACGCTGGATTACTCGCCGGCGTTTCAGTTCGGCCACCCGCTGTCGTTCGAGCTGGCCAACAAAATCAAGGCGCTGACGCCGGCGGGGCTGGATTACGTGTTCTTCACCGGCTCCGGCTCGGAAGCGGCGGACACCTCGCTGAAAATGGCGCGCGCTTACTGGCGCGCCAAAGGCCAGGCGGGCAAAACCTGCTTTATCGGCCGGGAAAAGGGCTACCACGGCGTTAACTTCGGCGGCATCTCGGTCGGCGGCATCGCCGGCAACCGCAAGGCGTTCGGCGCCGGCGCCGAGGCGGACCATCTGCCGCACACCCTGCTGGCCGGCAACGCCTTTTCGCGCGGCATGCCGCAACAGGGGGCGGAGCTGGCGGAAGAGCTCAACCGCATCATCGCGCTGCGCGACGCTTCGACGATCGCCGCGGTGATCGTCGAACCGTTCTCCGGCTCCGCCGGGGTGATCGTGCCGCCGGTCGGCTATCTGCAGCGCCTGCGCGAGATCTGTACCCAGCATGACATTCTGCTGATCTTCGACGAAGTGATCACCGCCTTCGGCCGCTGCGGCGCGATGACCGGCGCCGAGGCGTTCGGCGTCACGCCGGACATCATGAACATCGCCAAACAGGTGACCAACGGCGCGCAGCCGATGGGCGCAGTGGTGGTGCGGCCGGAGATCTACCAAACCTTCATGAACGGCGGCGAGCCGGACTACCAGCTCGAATTCCCGCACGGTTACACCTACTCCGCCCATCCGGTCAGCTGCGCGGTGGCGCTGGCGACGCTGGACATCCTGCAGCGCGAACAAATGGTGGAGCGCGTACAGGCGCTGGCGCCCTACTTCGAGCGCGCGGTGCACAGCCTGCAGGGGGCCAAACACGTCGCCGACATTCGCAATATCGGCCTGGCGGCCGGCATCACGCTGGCGGCGCGGCCCGGCGAACCGGCGCGGCGGCCCTTCGAAGCGGCGATGCGCTGCTGGGAAAGCGGGTTTTACGTGCGCTACGGCGGCGACACCCTGCAACTGGCGCCGCCGTTCATCAGCAGCGAAGCGCAGATCGATGCGCTGATCAACGCCGTCGGCGATGCCCTCAACGCCACCGAATAAGGAGCGAACCATGACCATTACCCATTGGATCAACGGCGAACCCGCCGCCGGCGGCGAACGCAGCCAGCCGGTTTACGACCCGGCCACCGGCCAATCGGCGCAGGAGGTGCTGCTGGCCGATCGCGCCACGGTGGAGCGCGCCATCGCCGCCGCCGAGCAGGCTTATCCCGCCTGGCGCGACACGCCGCCGCTGAAGCGCGCGCGCATCATGATGAAGCTCAAGGATCTGCTGGAGCAGCACGCCGACGCCATCTGCCAATTGATCACCGCCGAGCACGGCAAAGTGCTCAGCGACGCCCTGGGCGAACTGCAACGCGGCATCGAGAATATCGAATACGCCGGCTATGTGCCGGAACTGCTGAAAGGCGAACACAGCAAAGAGGCGGGCCCGGGCATCGACAGCTGGAGCGAGTTTCAACCGCTCGGGGTGGTGGCGGGTATCACCCCGTTCAACTTCCCGGCGATGGTGCCGCTGTGGATGTGGCCGATGGCGGTCGCCTGCGGCAATACTTTCGTGCTGAAACCTTCCGAGCGCGTCCCTTCCGCCGCGCTGTATATCGCGCGGCTGGCGGCGGAGGCCGGGCTGCCGCCGGGGGTGCTCAACGTGGTCAACGGCGATCGCGAAGCGGTAGAGACGCTGCTGCATGACGGACGCGTGAAGGCGATAAGCTTCGTCGGTTCGACGCCGGTCGCGGAACACATCTATCACACCGGCTGCGGCCAAAACAAACGGGTGCAGGCGCTGGGCGGCGCCAAAAACCACGCGGTGGTGCTGCCGGACGCCGATATCCCCGGCGCGGTCGGCGCGCTGATGGGCGCGGCGTTCGGCTCCTGCGGCCAGCGCTGCATGGCCATCCCGCTGGTGGTGGCGGTGGGCGACGGCACCGCCGACGCGCTGATCGCCGGGCTGCGGCAACAGATGGCCGCCATGCGCGTCGGCCCCGGCAGCGACAACCGCAACGACATGGGGCCGCTGGTGACTCAACAGCATTATCAGAAGGTGAAAGGCTATATCGATCAGGGCGTGGCCGAAGGCGCCGAGCTGCTGGTGGACGGCCGCGAACTGCGCGTGACGGACGCCGACGGCCGCCCCAGCCAGGGGTATTTCCTCGGCCCGACGCTGTTCGACCGCGTGACGCCCGGCATGCGCATCTATCAGGAGGAGATCTTCGGCCCGGTGCTCGGCGTGGTGCGCGCGGCGTCGCTGCAGGAGGCGATGGCCTTGATCGACGCCCATGAATACGGCAACGGCACCTGTCTGTTTACCCGTGACGGCGAAGCGGCGCGCTACTTCTCCAGCCGCATTCAGGTCGGCATGGTGGGGATCAACGTGGCGCTGCCGGTGCCGGTGGCCTACCACTCGTTCGGCGGCTGGAAGCGCTCGCTGTTCGGCGATCTGCACGCCTACGGCCCGGACGCGGTCAGGTTCTACACCAAACGCAAGACCATTACCCAGCGCTGGCCGGCCTCCGGTGATGCCCGCCGCGCCAGCTTCAGCTTCCCGTCGGGGCAGGGGTAACACATAAGAACAATAAACTTCCGGGGAGCAACGCTCCCCGGCATTTAGCGCGCTCCATTTGATTTCTGCGTACAGCCTGTGCAGCAAAACAATTACTCACTCACACGTTAATGGAGTCGTTAACCATGAAAGAGTCCGCCCCTGAACACACTTTCAAAGGCAATCTCAGCGTCCTCGACGTGGTGATGATCACCGCTTCCGGCGTAACGCCGGCCAGCTCGATCTTCGTCATCGCGCCGCTGGCGATCGCCAGCGCCGGCAGCGGCGCCTTTCTGTCGTTTCTGATCGCCGCCTGCGTCGCCGCCACCATCGCGCTGTGCTATGCCGAGCTCGGCGCCGCGCACCCCAGCGCCGGCGGCGAATACAGCATCATCAAACGCCTGTTCGGCACCCTGTGCGGGTTGCAGACCTATCTGTTTATTCTCAGCGCCGCGCTGTTCGTGCCGGCGGTGCTGGCCACCGGCGCCGTGCCCTATCTGAATACCGCGCTGGGCACCTCATTCGACGCCTCCACCGCCGGCATGATCACCGTGCTGATCGGCGGCGCCTGCGCCATTTTCAACATCAAGGCCAACGCCCTGCTGACCGGCGCCTTTCTGGTGGTGGAAGTGGCGGTGCTGGCGCTGATCGCCTGGCTCGGTTTCAGCCATCCGCATCAAAGCGCGGAGATCCTCACCGCGCCGGTGATGCTGGACGCGCAGGGCAGCCTGGCGCCGGTGTCGCTGCCGCTGATCGTCGCCATGGTCGGGGTCGCGCTGTTCTCCTACAACGGCTACGGCGCGGCGGTGTACATGGCGGAAGATATGCGCGAGCAGGGCAAACCGATGGCGGTCGCGATCATGCTGACGCTGGTCATCGTGGTGCTGGTGGAACTGGTGCCGTTCACCGCCCTGCTGATCGGCTCGCCGTCGCTGGCGGAGATGGCCAAACAGGCCGATCCGGTCGGTTATGTGGTCACCCAGCTCGGCGGCCCGACGCTGGCGCGGGTGGTGAGCGGCGCGATCTACCTGTCGGTATTCAACGCCATCATCGCCATCGTGGCGCAGTTCAGCCGCATGATGTTCGCCAGCGGGCGCGACGGCTTCTGGCTGCCGACGTTCAACCGCGCGCTGAAAATCATCCACCCGCGCTTCGGCACCCCCTGGATCGCCACCCTGCTGTTCGGCGTCCCCTCGGCGCTGCTGGCGTTTTGCTCCGACCTCGAATCGCTGACCTCATTCACCGTGATCCTGCTGCTGCTGGTGTACATCATCATGGCGGTGGCGGCGCTGATCAGCCGCCGTCGCCGCCACTTCCATCACCCGTACCTGATGCCGCTGTGGCCGCTGCCGGTGGCGGCGGCGCTGCTGTGCTGCCTGTACGTGCTGTGGACGATTTTGATCGCCAGCAGCCTGAAAGACTTTATTATCATTGCCGGCATCATCGGCTTCGGGCTGGCGCTGAACCACTTGCGCGGCCGCCAGACGGCGCCCCTCGCCCCCCCCTCAATAGAAGGAGAATAACCATGACGCAGCGCGCTCAGGATCTGGGCATCACCATCGGCCAGGGCACGCCCGGCCCGCTGAACGCCATCACCGACGTGCCCGGCGTGCGCGTAGGCCATGCCAGCCTTCATGCCGATTTGGCGGACGGGCGCAGCGTGCGCACCGGCGTGACGGTGATCGAACCGCGCCCCGGCTCCGCTCGCCACGCGCCCTGCTTCGCCGGCGTGCACGTGCTGAACGGCAACGGCGACGCCACCGGCCTGGAATGGGTGCGAGAAGCGGGCCTGTTGACCAGCCCGATCGCTTTCACCAACACCCACAGCGTGGGGGTAGTGCGCGATGCGCTGATCGCGCTGGAGCGTGAAACGCTGCCCGCGAGCGACAACGCGGTGTACTGGAATATGCCGGTGGTGATGGAAACCTTCGACGGCCTGCTCAACGACATCAACGGCTTTCACGTCAAGGCCGAGCACGTACGCCAGGCGCAGCAGGCGGCCCGAGGCGGCTTGCCGCAGGAAGGCGCGGTCGGCGGCGGCAGCGGCATGATCTGTCATGAATTCAAGGGCGGCAGCGGCACCGCATCGCGCCGCTTGCCCGCCGATCAAGGCGGCTGGACGGTGGGCGCCATCGTGCAGGCCAACCACGGCAAGCGAGAGTCGCTGCTGGTCGGCGGTTACCCGGTGGGCCGCCACCTGGGGCATCTCCCCTCGCCGTTCACGCCGCAGTTGCCGCATCCCGGCATGGGCTCCATCGTGGTGGCGCTGGCGACCGACGCGCCGCTGCTGCCGCACCAGTGTGCGCGGCTGGCGCAGCGCGCCAGCATCGGCATCGCCCGCACCGGCGGCGGCACCGAGGATTCGAGCGGCGATATCTTTATCGCCTTCGCCACCGGCAACGACGGCCTGCCGCCCGCCGACTACGCCAATAAAGGCAATTTCACCACGCCGCTGCGCATGGTGAACAACGACTACATTTCGGCGCTGTTCGCCGCGGCGGCGGAAGCGGTGGAAGAGGCGATCGTCAATGCGTTGCTGGCGGCCAATACCGTCAGCGGCAACGGCCATCGGGCGGAAGGGTTGAGCGCCGAACAGCTGGTGACGGCGCTGGAGAAGGCCGGCTGGCGGCGGTAACGTCATCAGCGACCCAAGTCAATCAGGGGCTGATCAGATTCATCAGCCTCAGGTTTGCTTCATAAATTCGCTATATAACAAATCCTGCTGGAGATCAGCGCTATTTACTAGTAAGACGCAATTCATCGTCTCGCTAGCCAGATCAATTTTCTTATTATCAAATAAAGTTTTAAATCTTAACATCCCCTCATGCGCATAATCATCAACTGTCTTAGCATACGAAGGTGGACAAACTAATACACGTTCAGTTGTTCTAAATCCAATAGTACCTACAATAAGTATACTACCATCCATTTTTTTAAAATTATTAAGTACAATCGGTACATTATCTTTACCTGAAGTGGATTCAATCTTCCATTTGGCCTTATCAAAAACCACATCATCAAAAACACTTTCAGAAACCCTAAAGACATGATTATCAAGACTGATTACACCAAGAGTCTTAAACGTAGATAGTTGAGAATAAAATGCAGTTCCAGGAATAAGTAAGAAAGCCATGTACACACCAAAACCAAAAGCAAGAATAAATCCATTACGTTTGCTTTGTACTTTTTTAGCTGTACCTGTTCTCTTGGGATTAAAAAATATTTTGCCAGGAACTAACTGTGATAGCATAACTACGAAAACAATAAGAAATTGCACATCCTCGCTTAATCCAGAAAGACTACTAAGGGAAAACACAATCATCAGGCAAAAAATAGAGATAAGCCCACAGAAAAAGCCAGTAAACAAATTTTTAAACCAATCCTCTCCTACCCGTTTGATTATTCTATTTATAACCACCATCCACAAAATAACCAGACTGAACAAATAGAGCATAAAAACGGAAAGACTCTTAATCACACCTGTTGAAATGCATCCAATAAGTAGAAACAACAATGAGAAGAAAAATGAAAGCCCAACGCAAAGAGTTGCCTTGGGATTATCCCTTTCAATATCTTCTTGATTTACTAGTGAAATAAAAATAGACGGAACAAACAATAATGCACAAAGGGAAACAAGAAATAAAATAAAAACGAAAGAGAATAGAAGAAGGGAATTCACATTACCAATGCTACCAAGCATAAAATCAAGACGGCCAATAACATCTAAATATGACCAGTAATTAAAAACACCAAGAAACATGGAAAAAACAGTCACCGGCTTGATACAAGAGTTAAAAAATGACAATGAATCAAACTTAGTTGGAGACGGTTTTTTATATCCAACAGAGTAATTTATTTTTCGCGTAAGTTTACCAGCCATAAACCATCCTTGTTATATATCATTCCAGTAAAAATGAAATGATATATAATTACCCACTCAACTTCCAGTATTCAAAGCCACTTAAAAAATTGCGGGAAATTAGCTGGCTATTCAATAATACTACTACCTAATTATTTTACCCCAGCAACTTACTGAGATCTATTCGCCGCCCGGTTTGGGCGTCGGGTAATCGTAATCCAGCTTCAACGGCTCGGCGTAGACGCTGTCCCACAGCTGTTGGTACAGCCTGTCCAACCGCCCGCTCATCGCCGTGCTGTGCAGCACCAGCTCCAGATTGCGCGAGTTGTCCAGATAGCCGCCGGTCCAGTTGCTGGTGCCCACCCAGGCAATCTCATCGTCGATGGTCATCAGCTTGCTGTGAATCACCCGGGCAAACGGGATGAAGCCGCTGCTGGCCGGCGGAATGGTCACCACCTTGATCTGCACGTTCGGCACCAGCGCCAGGCTCTTCAGCCAGGCGATATCCGGCTTTTTGGTGTTCCAGTTGGCTACCATCAACTCGATCTGCACGCCGCGCGCCGCCGCGCCGCGCAGCGCGTTGTCGATGACCGCATAGAAGGGGCGACTGCGCTCCGGGCCGAACGACAGCGGCGCGTAATCCATTACCTGCACCCGCACCCGCCGTTTGGCGTCGGCCAGCAGACGCGGCAGCTCGGCCTGCGAATCGAGCACGCCCGCCGGGTTGTAGGCGCGCGGGCTGGCCACCAGATAGTTGCCCTGCGGGGGCACCGTCGGCGGCGAATCGGGCAGCGTCGGCACCGGCTTATCCTGCGCCAGCAGCGCCTGCGCCCGCCAGTCCTGTTCGAAGATCGCCTGGATCTGCCCTACCACTCTGGCGTCGCTGATGCGCAGCCCGGTTTCGTGAATGTGTTCCAGCGCGCGCCAGTCGAAGTTCTGGCTGCCAACGAACGCCTGCTCGCCGTCCACCAGCAGATACTTGGCATGCAGAATGCCGCCGCTCAGCTTCTGGTATGGGATGATGCGCAGCTCCAGATTGGGGATCGCCTTCAGCCGTTCCAGCGTCTCGGCGGTGGAGAGGCGAATGCCCTTCTCTTCCAGCAAAAAGCGGATTTTCACCCCGCGTTCGCCGGCCGACTTCAGGTGCTGCAGCACGCCGTCCAGCAGCGAACCGTCCTGATTCGCCACGTAGAACTGCCCCAGATCGATGCGGGTTTTCGCCGCGTCGAACATCTCGCGCCATACTTCGGCGGTGTTGCGCAGGTCGTCGGCCTGCAGCGCGGTTTCCACCGGCGCGGTGTACACCAGCTCGTAACCGGGAATAGCAAAACGCGCCGCAGCGCTCTGGCTCAACATCAACAAACAACCGCTCCACAATGCCGTATAAAGGCGGCCTCTCGGCCGCCGTACTGGATGGCCATTAGGCATAGCGCGGCGCTCCGCTGTCAACCCATTGTTCGCCGCTGCCGCTCTCCGGACGGCTGGCCGGTTGACCGGCGCGGATCAGCAGCACCTTCAGCAGTTCGTTGATGCGCTCCATGCGGCTCTGCAGGAAATTGTTGGCCACCAGGCACAGCAACGCGATGGCGATGCCCAGCCCGGTGGCGTACAGCGCGGTGCCCATGCCGGCCGACACCAGACTCGGCTCGGACACCCCCGAGGCGGCCAGCGCCTTGAAGGTTTCGATGATCCCCATCACCGTGCCCAGCAGCCCCAGCAGCGGCGCGGCGGTGACCACGGTTTCCAGCAGCCACAGGCCGCGCGCCATCGGCGGTTTGCTCAGCAGGTACTGGGCGTCGATCAGATCGCCGATCGTTTCACGATCGCCGGCGCGGTGCTTCTGCGCCAATACCGGCGCGATCACCGCCATCGGCAGGCTGTTGCGCTGCGTCAGCGCGTCGGGCAGATCGGCGGCGCGGCGCACCTCCGGCGTCAGCGCCTGCTCCAGCCTGCGCGCCTGGCGCTGGGTATAGGCGAAGTACAGCGTACGTTCGATGATGATCACCAGCGCGATCGCCAGCGCGGCGTACATCACGTAGAAAATAATGTCGTGCAACAGATTGGCGTCCATACAGGGTTCCTCTTCCCCGCCGCCGGGCAGACGGCGGGGCATTCAGTTAAAAGGTGGCTTCCAGCGAGACGCTGAAGGTGCGTTCTTCGCCGACGTTGTAATACGGGGTGCTGGCCTTCACGCCGCCGTAGGGCGCCGCGTTGAAGGTGGTGGTGCGCACCGAGGTCAGGTATTCCTTGTCAAACAGGTTGCTGATGCCAAAACGCAGCGCGGCGCTTTTGACGATTTTCTTGTCCACCGGCAGATGCACCCCCGCCGCCAGATCGAACACCGTGCGCCCGCCGATCTTCTCGTCGTTGGTCAGATCGCCATAGAACGCGCTGACGTACTTGCCGCTGACGCTGCCGTAGTACAGGCCGTCGTCATAACCCAGCGTCATGTTCAGCAGGTTTTTCGGCACGTTCGGCACCTCTTTGCCGGAGGTCGGCAGCGGCAACCCGCCGTTGCTGACGATGTCGCTCTTCTGCTTCGATTGGGTATAGGTATAGGAGGTGTAGTAGTTGAAGTTATGCGGCAGTTGGCCGCTCCACTCCAGCTCCAGCCCTTTGTTCTCCACGTTGCCGATGTTCATCATCTCGTAGTCGCCGGCCGCGTTGGTGGTGGAGATCTGGCGATCGCTGTAGCGCATGTAGAACAGCGTGGCGCTCAGCAGCATGTCTTCGTGTTGGAAGCGCCAGCCCAGCTCGTGGTTCCAGCTCAGCTCCGGCTTGGTGCTGAGCGAATCGCCGACGTTGTACAGCACATAGTTCGGCGGCGTGCGCATGTTGCGCGTCAGGTTGTAGAACACCTGGTTTTCCTGGTTCACCTTATAGCTGGCGCTGAAGTTCGGCAGGAATTCATGATAGGTGGCTTTGCGTTTCTCCGGCGCGTTGTACAGGCTGCCGCGATTGTCCCCTTTACGTTCCACGTACTGATAGGCCAGGCCGCCGACGAAGGTCCAGTCCGGCGTGGCGAACCAGGTATCCTGCAGCCACACCTTCTGCGCCGGGGTGATGGTGTACTGGTTGCGCCCCTGAACGGTGTTGCCGTTGGCGTCCTTCACCTGATCGGAACCGCCCGGCGGCCCCCAAATCTGCGACGGGTTGCCGTCGCCCTTGATGCTGATGAACGGCTGGGTCTGCAGCTGGCGCGCGCGCTCATACCAGTAACCGATATCCAGACTGTGCTGATCGTTGATGTCCCACTTCAGCTTGGTGGTGATGCCCGGCCGCCAGGTCTGCGTCCACGACGGGCGGTAGTAGGTGTTGGATTTCAGGTTGCTGAGATCGTACTGCCCTGCCCTGTCCGATGTGCTGGACAATACCGACGCGGTTTGACCGTTGAAGCTGCCGCCGTTGCCCCAGTAGTAATACGGTTGCAGGGTCAGCGACAGGTTGTCGCGCAGCTGCAGCTTCTGGGTGAACGACAGCGTGAAGTTCTCGAACGGGTTGCGCTCGAGCTTGTAATACTTGTTCAACTGTCCGCGGCTGTTGTACTCCGGCGTGGTGGCATAGTCGGTGTCGCGGCCGTCGTTTTGGAACTGCGCCTTGCTCAGGGTGTTGTAGTTGGTGTTGTTCTGGCGGTTGTACTTCATCACCAGATTGCTGCTGTTGCCGTTGCCGTCTTCGTACAGCGAGTTCATCTCGAACTTGTCGGAGTACAGCCGCCCCTCGCCGCGCCACTTCTTCGCCTCGGTGTGCGAATAGGAGAGCCAGTTGCTGAAGCCGTTGTACTCGCCGGTGTCCAGGCGGGCGAAGGTTTTGCTCAGGCTGTTGCTGCCCAGCGTTTGCTTGACGAAACCGCCGAAGTCTTTCGCCGGGCGGCGCGTTACCAGGCCGATGTTGCCGCCGCTGGAGCCGATATGCGGGCCGTCCGCTTCGGAAGAGCCCTGGGTGACGAACACCTCTTCCAGGTTCTCCGCATCGCCCAGCAGGTTCGGGTATACCGCGTAGTTGCCGGAGTCGTTGATCGGGATGCCGTCCATCGACAGGCCGATCTGATCCGAGTTCATGCCGCGCATGGTGTAGTCCACGCCGCTCAGGCCGCTGGCGTCATTGCTGTTGACGTTGAGGCCCGGCGTGAACTTCAGCTTGTCGATGGCGTTGGCCGCCGACGGCATTTTATCCATCGCCTCTTTGGTGACGGTGGAGCGCGCCTTGGCGCTGTCGTCCTGCACCATCATGCCGCCGCCGAGCGACTGCCCCTTGACGCTGATGGTGCCGACGTCGGTGCCGTCGGCCGCCAGCGCGGCGCCCGGCAGCATCGCCGACATCACCGCCAGATAGATCCCAGAACGATTGAACGATTTCATGGTGTGCATCCCTTAAAAATCAAACGATTAACCCTTGCGCTAAGGCGCCTGATAATTGAACGTCGCGGTAAATCTTTTGGTTGTTTGCCCGGCGAACGCGTCGCTCGGGAATGGCTTTACTGAACTGATGCTTTGCAGGCTGCTCATCGCCGCGCGATTCAGCAGCATGCTGGCGGCTTTGTTGGCGATGCCGGAAGAGACCACCCGCCCGCTGCGATCGACCTCCAGCCATACCTCGACGTTGCCCTGCGGGCGCTCGAGGGAGGCCTGACGGCCGGTCGGGTAGCGCTTGCGCTGTTCCAGTTCGCGGCGCAAGGCCAGCAGATAGCCGTTTTCAATCGCCTGCGCATTCACCTTCGGCGCCGCCGGGGCGGCCGGTGCGGGTTGCGCCGCCGGTTTACTGACCGGCGCGCGCGGCGCGGCGGGCGCCGGTTTAGGCTTTTCCACCGGTTTGGCTTTCTCTTTCACCGGCTTGGGTTTGGGCTTCGGTTGCGGTTTCGGCACCGGCTTGGCTTCCACGATCGGTTCCGGCGCCGGCACCACCGGTTCGGGGATCGGCTCCGGCTCGGGCGGCGGCGGTTCGGGCTGGGGGTCCGGCGGCATTTGCGGTTGAGGTTCAGGCGCCGGTTCAGGCTCCACCAGCGCCAGTTCGATGGCGGTTTCGTCGTAGCGCGGCTGGATCTTCAGCGCCGCCTGCTGGCTGGCGAACAACAGGCAGCCGGCGACAATCAGCGCCGGCAACCAGCTGAAAAGATGACGTGAGCGATAGAGCAGATACATGTCACAGCTTCCGTGTCGCGATGGAGACGGAGAAGAAACCGCCCTGGCGCAGGTTATCCATGACCGCCACCAGCCGCTCGACCGCTACGCCTTTGTCGCTGTTGACGATGATGGTGGTGGTCTGGTTGGCCTGCTGCTGTTGCTTGAGCGTCGTGACCAACGCGTCGAGCGCGATCGGCTGGCCATCCAGCTGCAGCTGTTCGTCGGCCCCCAGCGTGATAATCGCTTTCTTCTGCGGTTTCAGCTGTTGCGCGCTGCCGGCGGACGGCAGCTGCGTTTTCAACCCGAGCGCCGGAATGACGTTCAGGCTGATCAAGACGAAAAACACCAATAAAAACATCATCACGTCGATCATCGGGATCAGTTCGATGTGCGCTTTGTTCTTTTTCGGTTCGTTCCAGTTACGCATGACACTCCCTCACAAAAGCGAAGCAGCCAATATAGGAGGGGTTTGTTTACCTTTTGTTACGCTTGTGTGATCTTATTTTCACAGTGCGAATTTTTTGCGAGAATTTTTTCAATGGCAGGCGATAACGAAGAAGATATAACTTATTAATTAGCTATAGTTTTTAATGGAATAATCACAGGACGGACGCACTCGCCTAACGGGTAGCAGAGCCTGAAATGTGAAAATAGTGACAGCCGCACCGGGCCCAGGGCAACGACGAGAAGAAATCGCCTCAGCCCGTCCGCAATAAGGGCATTATGATGCTTTCCACCGCTGCCTCCAGTGATATCACCTTTTTTAGCCAAGAAGATTCTCAATTCCCGTCATAAAAATATCGACAGAAAATAAATACTCGCATATATAACCAAACAATATTCCACGTTGGATATATTATTGCCAACGGCTTATCAGCTGTTATATTTTTAAATTGAAATAGCGCGTCAGCGTTATTTTCGGTATTAATTAAACTCACTAAGTCACCCTTTTATTTATAAGGATTGTATATGAAAGTACTTAGTCAATATGAAGAGCAGTACGTTAGCGGTGGCGATCTGAACGCGGCCTGGGATGGGTTGCTGGACGGCGCTATGACCGGCGCGCTGATTGCAGGCAAATCCGCAGGGGCCGGCGGCTTTATTGCCGGCGCCGTCGGCCAACTGGTCGGTACCATTATCGGCGGCGTCGCAGGCGGCGTGGGGCTGGGGCTGTATGGCCTGACGCATACGCAGCAGGAAGTGGCGGACTACGCAAAACATTTCCGCGAAACTATCGGCTCCACCTCGACCTCGGTCGGCGGCAGCCTATAAGCACGAATAGATAGTCACCCTCGCGGTGGCTATTTATTTTATTGCCAACCTCACCCTACGCGCCCGCTGAACGCGTTATCATTATCGCATCCCGATATTCTTTCAAGCCTGAGGTTATCGCCTCGGTATTCAATTGCGAAACCATCCACGGGCTGAAAGCGAAAGGCGTTAATTTTACCGCCGCCATTAAATGATTGAGCTCGACCCAGGCATAATCCGCAACCTCATCCGGATTGCCATGGAGCGTGCCTTTAATTTGCGCGGCAAATACCGGGCAAACTTCATTCTCCATCACGCCGGACGCGTCGGTAGCCTGGTAGCTGAATGCCTCGCTCAACAGCATTATCTGCTCCACCTCCGTGCCCAGTTCAACCTGAGCGCGGCGCCTCACCGCCTGTGCCAGCGCCTCTTGCGGCAAGGGATGGCCGCAAAAGGAATTGGTCCAAACCCCCGGCCAGGCGGTTTTACTCAACGCACGTCTTGTGGCCAGCACGTTGCCCTCTGGGGTAAAGAGGTAACATGAAAAGGCCAAATGCAGCGGCGTATGGTGCGTGTGCACCTGATTTTTCGGCATCGTCCCGCAAGGCTGCCAGGCGGCATCGAGCAAAACGACGTCTTCGTTATTCATCATCGCGATTTCCATAAAAGACGGACGCTTGCCCGCCTTCAGTCTCATTTCGTCAAAAGAGGAGGAATGGCCGGCACGTCCGGCGCATTATCGATATCCTGCTGAGTCATGCGAAACTCAGGCGGATAATGCTCCCGTTCCGTTCTGCCAGCAGGCTCGGTATTCCGCCAGCTATAAAGACAGTGCTGGCATTGATATACCGTCCCTACGCCCTTCACCGGTGAATGTATCATGATGTCTGTCTGTTTATCGGCCCGACAAGGGCAAATCATAGGATCGCCTTAAGGACGGTTAGCCGGCATGGCGGTTAATTGTCTCTCCCCCCAGGCCGGCCTCATCAGAGGGTACAAAAATCATAAAAAAAGACGCCCGCAGGCGTCTTCTTGGTATTGTCACTGAAGCCCGAGGCGATCAGTTCACTTTCACCGGCATACCGGAACGGGCCTTGATCGCCGCATCCACTTCGCTCTGGTTGACGCCGGCGTCCATCAGCACTTTGCCGACCGGCGCGGAAATGGTCAGCGGCACCGGATCCTTGGATTGCAGCTGCTCTTCGTTGGCCGACAGCGGGTTGTGCACTTCCACGTAGCGCGAGCCGTCCGGTTCGACGGTGGCCTTCATCGGTTCGTTGATGAACTGCACGCGGGTGCCGACCGGCACGTTCTGGAACAGGTACTTGATGTCGTCGGCGCGCAGACGTACGCAGCCGTGGCTCACGCGCAGGCCGATGCCGAAGTTGGCGTTGGTGCCGTGAATGGCATACAGGCGGCCAACATACAGCGCATACAGCCCCATCGGGTTATCCGGGCCGGCCGGGAACACCGCAGGCAGGATCTCGCCGTCAGCCGCGTATTCGGCGCGCATTTTGGCGGTCGGCGTCCAGGTTGGGCCGTCTTTCTTGCGCTGCACGGTGGTGGTCCAGTTCAGCGGGGTGTCTTTACCCAGCTGGCCGATACCGATCGGCAACACCACGACGGTGTTGGAACCTTTCGGGTAGTAGTACAGACGCATTTCGGCGCTGTTGATGATGATGCCTTCACGCGGCGCGTCCGGCAGGATCAGCTGTTGCGGGATGGTCAGGGTGCTGCCGGCCTTCGGCAGGAACGGATCCACGCCCGGGTTGGCCTCCAGCATGTTGCTCAGCCCCATCTGATACTGGGCGGCGAAGCTCTCCAGCGGCAGTTTGCTGTCTTCCGGTACGGTGATTTGGATATTTTCGCCCACCAAACGGCTGTCTTTTGGCGGCAGCGGGTAGACGACGGCGAAGGCAGCCTGGCTGAATGCAACCAGTGCCGTAAACAGGGTTAATAACGCGCGAATGCTCATTTTCATCTTCGTGTTGGTCAAGGCCACTGGCGATTATGGGTATTGGTTTCTACGGCCACTTTGCCCCGTTGAATTTCAGCCGGCAGCCAACGGCGCTGCGGCCTGAAAAACCAGGGGGGATTTGACCGGATGCGCATTATATGTGCACATCAATCAAAGTGTGAACCATTACCGATGTAATATCGCAATTTTTTGTAACCTGACGCGCCACGAAGGCGATTTTCTGCGAGAACCGCCGCCTAACTGGCGGCGGCCAGCGCCTCCGCCCGCCGAATGGGGATCAGATATTCACAACGGATCGCCGCGCCGCCAAGCGGGCAACTGCCCTCCTGCGCCGGGTAGAACCGCTCGATATCCTGCCCTGGCCGGCGGATGGCGTTCATCTGCGGCATGGCGGTGTCATACAGCCGGACAATAAAGTTTTGTAACCCTTCCGCCTGCCCCTGATAGGTGAAACGGGCGTACTCCCCCTGTTCGATGGTCACCCGTTCCCCCACCGCCCCTTCGTCCGGCAAAGCGGCGGTATACGCCATGCGCGGGCAGCCCCGACGCTGCCGGTCGATCTCCAGGCTGGTAAGGCCATACATCACTTCGGGCAGCGTCTGCGGCCGCAGCAGTTGCCGCCAGGCATGGCGACGCAGCTCGCATTTGGAAGCCGCCAACTGCCCCAGCGTAAAGCTGCGGCGTTGCGTGTTGCCCACCAGTTGCATGGCGGGCAGCGTCACGATATCGGCCTGCGGCAGCGGCGCTTCGGTCAGCCGCAGCGGCGGCTGCAGACCGTAGCTCGACCAATCCTGGCTGCGACGATAGCTGGCCGGCGGCAGACCAAACTGCTTGCGGAAGCAGCGGGTGAAGGTCTGCTGCGAATCGAACTGGTACGTATCGGCGATACAGGCCACGCTGGTGCCGGTCAGGCGCAGTTCGCGCGCGGCGGCGGTCAACCTTCTGCGGCGGGCGTACGTGCCGAGGATATGGCCGGTGTGCTGCTTGAACATCCGCTGCAAATGCCACTTGGAATAGCCGGACCTGGCGGCGATGTCGTCCAGCGTCAGCGGCTGATCCAGGCTCTGCTCGATCCAGGCCAGCAGCTGCTCAATCACCTGTTGCTGGTGCATGGTGTTCCCCTTATTTGCTCAGTAATGTCAGCGCCAACATCCGGCCTGCGGCTTCATCGGCGGCCACCAGTATCGGATAGCCCCAGAATTTGGCGCCGTATTCGGCGAATGCTTCCGCCGCCACGCGTTTGGCGTCGTCCGGTTCCAGCATGATCATGCCTTTCGCCCACCGCTTCAGCGCCGCGCGGTTATCGCGCTTCCACAGCGCCACCTGAGTGCGAGCGTCGCGATCGTGCTCTTCACCTTCATCGCCGACGCTGCGATCGGTCATCAGGACGAAAGGCTCGGCGCGCGCCAGCAGCGCGCTGAATTCAGCCAGCTCGGCCTGGGTATCGCGCCCGTTTCGGCGCATCCACACCAGCGGAAAATCGGCGGTATCGAGTGACATAATCAGTTTCCTCGCGAAAGGGTTTAGGACTGGCGCTTACTTTATCGGCACCGGCGCTAGACCACATTGCGCAATCAGGACATAATACTTTTCAATTCCGCCAAATTGAGAATTGTTCTCATGAAAGTCCAGATCCCACGCCGCAATATCGATATCGATCAGGTGCCGCGCCCGCTGTTCGCCGTGCAGAGTTCCACCATCGAGCAGGACTGGGAAGTCGAGCCGCATCGTCATCAAAAGGCGCAGCTGATCTATACCGTGCGCGGCATGATCCGCTGCGAAGTGGAAAACGGCCTGTGGCTGGTGCCGCCGCAGTGCGCGCTGTGGATGCCGGGCAACGTGTTGCACAACGCCCAGGGCGCCGGCTCGACCGAGGCTTACTGCCTGTTCGTCGATCAACACGTCGTCGCCGGCTTGCCGCAGAGTTGCTGCACGCTGTCGGTCTCGCCGCTGCTGCGCGAACTGCTGCTGCAGGCCACCACCTTCGAACCGCTCTACGACGAACAGGGCGCCGAAGGGCGCCTGACGGCGGTGTTGCTGGATCAGCTGGTGGCCGCACCGATCGAGAATCTGCATCTGCCGGTATCCGACGACGCGCGCATACGGCAGTTGACCGAAGGCATGCTGAGCTGCCCGGCGGACAAATCCACCCTCGGCCAGTGGGCGCAGCGCATCGGCATGAGCGAGCGCTCCCTCAGCCGCACGCTGCAACAGCAGATGGGCATGAGCTTCGGCCACTGGCGGCGTCAGCTGCACGTGATGCTGGCGCTGCAGCGCTTGACGCAGGGCGAGAGCGTACAGACGGTGGCGCTGGATCTGGGTTACGAGAGCGCCAGCGGCTTCGTCACCATGTTCAGAAAGGCGGTGGGCAAACCGCCGGCGCGCTACCTGGCGGAACGCAACGCCTCAGGGCAACCCCTGGGCGGCGCGATCAGCATGTGAACGGCCGGCACCCGCGCCGGCCTGGCAAGAGGCGTATCAGAAGTCGTAGAACACCGTTATCCAGGTGGAATCCGGCTCGTTGTCGCTGCTGTTGGCCAGCGTGCGCTCCACATACACCGACAGACCGTAACCGATGGTGGTGCCCGCGCCGAGGTAGACGTGGTTGGCGTGATACGCCTCGTCTCCTTTCAGCCGCAGCGAGTCCGCCGCGACGTAAGGCTGAACGGATTTGAGGAACGGCTTGTCGATATTGAAGGTGTAACCGACGAAGCCTTCCAGCCCGTAGCCGTCGCCGGCGAAGAAGTGCGACAGCGTGCGCTGGCGGGTGCTCGGCACATAGTCTTTGTAATAGCTGGCGGTGCCGACGATGTACCAGTTGTTCGGCTGCCAGGTCAACGCGGTGCCGGACAGCTGCTGGTGATAATCCTTTTCGTTGTACAGATTATCTTTGATCTTCGCGTCGGTATAACTGTAGGCGGCGCTGAAGGTGAAATCCTTCGTCACCTTATAATCGAAGCCCAGCCCGCCACCGCCCTTGCGGCGGTAAATCAGGTTATCCGCGGTGTGCAGATCGTCTTCCGGCAATAAATAGTTGGCGTACAGCGTTACCGGCCCGAAATCATTGGTGTATTTGATGCTGTTTTTCGGTTTATTGCCGCCGTCATAATCGCCGGAAATACCGATGCCGGTGCCGCCCGCGTGGCCGTCGTTATCCCAGACGTCGCTTTTGATGCCGACCACGGAATAATAGATGCCGTACTGGTGGCCATAGGTCAGGGTGCCGTAACGATCGTCCTTGAAACCGGCGTACAGCTGGCGCTGATAGTCGCGTTTGCCGTCCTCATTGTAGTGCCCGTCCCAGCTGAGCGCGTGCGCCAGATCGACGCCCCACTCGTAATAGCCGATGATCGAGGTGTCCTGCGTCAGCGCATAGTCGCCGCTGAAGCGAAAACGCGTGCCGCCGTCGTGACCGTTTTTGTCATAGCCCGGCTCCGGGCCGTTATTGAAGATCCACTCGGGGCGAATGCTGCCGCCCACCTTTAAACTGAGCGGCGCCAGCAACACATTGCTCTGCGGGTTTTTATCCAGAATGGTGATCTCGGCCTGTGCGCCGGCGGATAACGCCGACAGCAAGACGCCGCCAATGAATATTGGCGTTGTGTTCTTTCTCATTATTACCCCTGCCCGAAAAAATTATTGTTATAAACACGGTGATCTTAAGCCACGCGGAAATAATTACCCGATGTCAACAGCGCACGCAAGATATAAAAATTCACATCATAATCTGCCATTATTTCAGGTTGGGCTTATTTTCAGCAGAAACGTGTTCACCTGTAACACGGAGAAAAATAATGTAATAACCGCAGCACGAAATAAACCAATCCGCATCTTTTACCCAAAATAACCCGGCGTGATTATCCGGGAATAAAGATAGCAAATAACAAATAAATATTATTGCCGCAGGTAAACCGTCACGCGAGGGAATTAATTAATGGTGGGAAATAACGACGGAGCGCGTTGCGCGCTCCGGGGAAAATCTCACTACTGCGCCAGCCAGCCGCCGTCCATGTTCCAGGCGGCGCCGCGCACCTGCGCCGCCGCGTCGCTGCACAGGAACAGCGCCAGCTCGCCGAGTTGCTCCGGCGTGACGAACGCTTGCGACGGCTGCTTCTCCGCCAGCAGCTCATCGCGCGCCCGCTGCGGATCGGTGCCGGCGGCGATGCGCTTGTCGATCTGCTGCTGCACCAGCGGCGTCAGCACCCAGCCGGGGCAGATGGCGTTGCAGGTGACAGGCGTGCGGGCGGTTTCCAGCGCCAGCGTCTTGGTCAGCCCCACCACGCCGTGCTTGGCCGCCACATAGGCCGACTTGTCTTTCGACGCCACCAGCCCGTGCACCGACGCCACGTTGATGATGCGCCCCCAGTTGCGCTCGCGCATACCCGGCAGCGCCAATCGGCAGGTGTGGAACACCGCCGACAGGTTGATGGCGAGGATCGCGTTCCATTTCTCCACCGGGAACTGATCCAGCGGCGCCACGTGCTGAATGCCGGCGTTGTTCACCAGAATGTCCGCGCCGCCGAACTCACGCTCGGCATAGTGCATCATGTCCGCTATCTGGGCCGCATCGCCGAGATCGGCGCCGTGATACCCCGGCGCGGTGCCCAGCCGGGCAACCTGCGCCTTCGCCGCTTCCACATCGCCAAAGCCGTTGAGGATCACACGCACGCCGGCGGCGGCCAGCACGGACGCTATCCCGAGGCCGATGCCGCTGGTCGAGCCGGTCACCAGCGCGGTTTTGCCTTGTACACTCATGGTATCGCTCCTTTAAACAATGCCGGTCAGGTAGAACACGCCAATCACAAACAGCACCGCGGCGCTTTTGATCAGGGTGATGGCGAAAATGCCGCCATAGGCCTGCCGGTGGCTAAGGCCGGTGATCGCCAGCAGGGTGATCACCGCGCCGTTGTGCGGCAAGGTGTCCATGCCGCCGCTGGCCATCGAGGCCACCCGGTGCAGCACTTCCAGCGGAATGTGTGCCGCATGGGCGGCGGCCACGAAGTTATCGGCCATCGCCGCCAGCGCGATGCTCATGCCGCCGGAGGCCGACCCGGTGATGCCGGCCAGCAGGGTGACGCTGATCGCTTCGTTCAGCAGCGGATTGGGGATCGTCGACAGCGCCTGCGACAGCACCAAAAAGCCCGGCAGCGCGGCGATCACCGCGCCGAAGCCGTATTCGGAGGCGGTGTTCATCGCCGCCAGAATTGCGCCGCCGACCGCCGTCTTGCTGCCTTCCGCCAGCCGCCCGCGAATATTGCGAAAGCCGAACGCCACCACCAGCAGAATACCCGACACCAGCGCCGCTTCCACCGCCCAGATGGCGGTGATCTTCGCCACATCGGTGGTGATGGGCTTGGCCAGCCCCGGCAGCGTCAGCTCGTGGCTGGTGCCGTACCACTGCGGGATCCAATGGGTGAAGCCAAGGTTGAATACCCCGACCAAAATCAGCGGCAGGATGGCGATCAGCGGGTTCGGCAGGTTGATGTCGTCCGGGGTTTCCGGCTCGTTCAGCAGATCGCTGCCGTACCCCTCCCCCTTCAGCTGCGCCTTGCGCCGCTGGCGTTCAAGATACAGCAAACCGACCGCGATGATGAACAGCGAGCCGATCAGCCCCAGCCAGGGCGCGGCCCAGGCGTTGGTGCCGAAGAAGCTGGTCGGGATGATGTTTTGGATCTGCGGCGTGCCGGGCAAGGCGTCCATGGTAAAAGAAAAGGCGCCGAGCGCCACGGTGGCCGGGATCAGCCGCTTGGGGATGCCGCTCTGGCGGAACAGCTCGGCGGCGAACGGATAAACCGCGAACGCCACCACGAACAGCGACACCCCGCCGTAGGTCAGCAGCGCGCACACCAGCACGATCACCGGAATGGCGTGGCGTCGGCCGAGAATGCGGATCGCCGCCACGACGATCGAACGGGAGAAGCCGGACAGCTCGATCAGCTTGCCGAACACCGCCCCCAGCAGGAACACCGGGAAGTAGAGCTTCACGAAGCCGACCATCTTCTCCATAAACAGCCCGGTGAAGGTCGGCGCCACCGCGCCGGGGTCGGTCAACAGCACCGCGCCCAGCGCGGCTATCGGGGCGAACAAAATCACGCTGTAGCCGCGGTAGGCGGCCAGCATCAGTAATCCCAGTGCTGCCAGGGCAATCAAAACGCTCATCAGGCACCTCGCTATCGTTGTTATTGTCAGGTACGGCGTGCGAAATTACGGTTTCAGCGCAAAGCGCAGCTGATGCGCCCGTCGCCGTTGAATGCGTTCCCTGCGCGCTTCATCCCAAAGATAAAATCCCCGGCCGCTGCGCTGGCCGATATCGCCGCGCTGCAGCCGCTGTTCCACCAGCGCCATCATCTCGTCGCCGGTCGCCAGTTCCGGGAACAGGTGGCGGGCGATGTCCGCCACCGTCGAGAGCCCGGTCATGTCGGCGGCCTCCAGCGGGCCGACCATGGCGTAGCGCCGCCCCAGCGAGGCGCGCATCACCTGATCCACCACCTCAGCGCTGGCGATGCCGCTGTGGACGATGTGCAGCGCTTCACGCAGCACCGCAAACTGCAGCCGATTGCCGACAAACCCCGGCGCGGCGCGTTCCAGCAGCACCGCCTCCAGCGCCATCTCGCCCAGCAGCGCCTGCACCGCCGCCAGATGGCGCGGCTCGGTGGCGCGGCCGGGCACAATCTCCACCAGCGGGATCAGGTGCGGCGGGTGCCAAAAGTGGGCGATCAGCAGCCGCTGCGGATGGGTCATGCGCGCCGCCAGCTCGTCCGGCGGCAAGCCGCTGGTGTTGCTGGCAATCACCGCGTCGTCAGCGATCAGCCCTTCCAACTGCTCATACAGCGCGTGCTTCAGCTCGAGCCGTTCCGGGATCGCCTCGATAAGCAGCCGGGCGCGCGCTACCGCGTTCAGATCGCCGGTCACGCGCAGCCGCGCCAGCGCCGCGTCGCGCTCACCGCGATCAAACTGCCCGACGTCGCTCAGCTCGGCCAGAATGCCGCTCGCCACTGTCGGCGCTTCCACCCGGCGCTGCGGATCCGGTTCATACAGCAGCACCTCATGGCCGTGGCGAATAAAGTGGGTGGCGATACCCACCCCCATCAGCCCGGCGCCCAGTACCGCATAGTCAGATGACTGCATCGTGCCTTCCTCGGTTGTTTACGGGCGCTCTACCGCCAGCGCCACGCCCTGCCCGCCGCCGATGCACAGCATCGCCAGCCCCTTGTTCACCTCGCGGCGCTGCATTTCGTACAGCAGCGACACCAAAATGCGGCAGCCGGACGCGCCGATCGGATGCCCCAACGCGATCGCTCCGCCGTTGACGTTCACCCGCTCCGCCTCCCAGCCCAGTTCTTTGCCCACCGCCAGCGCCTGCGCGGCGAAGGCTTCGTTGGCTTCGATCAGATCGACCTCCTCCAGCCGCCAACCGGCTTTTTCCAGGCAGCGGCGCGCGGCCGGCGCCGGGCCGATGCCCATGATCGCCGGATCGACGCCCAACGAGGCGTAACCGGCGATGCGCGCCAGCACCGGCAAACGCAGCGCGGCGGCTTTTTCCGCGCTCATCAGCAGCACCACGGCGGCGCCGTCGTTGAGCGACGAGGCGTTGCCGGCGGTCACCGTGCCCTCTTTGCGAAACGCCGGGCGCAGCCGCGCCAGCGCCTCCAGGCTGGTGTCGCGCGGCTGTTCGTCGCGCTCTACCCGCAGCGCTTCGCCCTTCGGCTGCGGCACCGTCACCGGCGTGATCTCCTGCGCGAAACACCCGGCCTGCTGCGCCGCCAGCGCCTTCTGCTGCGAACGCAGCGCGAACCTGTCTTGTTCTTCTCTGCTGATGGCGTATTTCTCCGCCAGGTTTTCGGCGGTGATGCCCATGTGATAGTCGTTGAACGCGTCCCACAGGCCATCGTGGATCACGCTGTCCACCATCTGCGCGTGACCGAGGCGCAGACCGGCGCGCGCGCCGGCCATCAGGTAAGGCGACCGGCTCATGCTCTCCTGGCCGCCGGCGATCACCGCGTCGGCGTCACCGCTGCGGATCGCCTGCACCGCCAGATGCACCGCCTTCAACCCGGAGCCGCACACTTTGTTGATGGTCAGCGCCGGCGTCGTAAACGGCAGCCCGGCGTTCAGCGCGGTCTGGCGCGCCGGATTCTGCCCGCAGCCGGCGGTCAGCACCTGGCCGAGGATCACTTCATCGATCTGCTGCGGCGCCACGCCGCTTTGCGCCAGCAGCCCCTGCACCGCCGCCGTGCCCAGTTCCACCGCCGTCAGCGGCGCCAGCGCGCCGTGAAAACTGCCGACCGGCGTGCGCGTCGCCGCCACGATCACCACTTCACGTTGTTGCACATTCACCTCCCGTTTCAGAAACGCATTTCCGGCACTTGCTCCGGCACGATCAGCCGGCCGGCGGTTTTGGCGATAATCTCCGCCACGCTGACGCCCGGCGCGCGTTCGCGCAGCACGAAGGCGCCGTCTTCAATTTCCAGATAGGCCAGATCGGTCAATACCTTGCGGATGCAGTTGGCGCCGGTCAGCGGCAGCGTGCAGCGCGGCAGCAGCTTGGACTCGCCGCCCTTCGCTGCGTGGGTCATCACCACGATGATGTTCTCCGCCCCCGCCACCAGATCCATCGCGCCGCCCATGCCCTTGACCATCTTGCCGGGGATCATCCACGAGGCGATGTTGCCCTCGACGTCCACTTCAAACGCCCCCAGCACGGTCAGATCGACATGGCCGCCGCGGATCATGGCGAACGACTGCGCCGAATCGAAGATCGACGCGCCGAGGCGCGCGGTGACCGTCTGCTTGCCGGCGTTGATCATGTCGGCGTCCAGCTGTTGCTCGGTCGGGAACTCGCCCATCCCCAGCAGACCGTTTTCCGACTGCAGCATCACGTCCATGCCCGCCGGCACGTAGTTGGCCACCAGCGTCGGGATGCCGATGCCCAGGTTGACGTAGTAACCGTCCCTCAGCTCTTGCGCCACGCGCTGCGCCATTTGTTCACGGGTAAGCATGCGAATTCTCCTTATGCCCGCAGGGTGCGTTGTTCGATACGCTTTTCGAAGGTGCCCTGGATCAGCCGATCGACATAGATGCCGGGGGTGTGGATCGCCGCCGGATCCAGCTCGCCCGGCGCGACGATCTCTTCCACTTCCACCACCGTGATGCGCCCGGCGGTCGCCATCAGCGGATTGAAGTTCTGCGCGGTGTGGCGGTAGATGACGTTGCCGAAGTGATCGGCCTTCCAGCCTTTCACGATGGCGAAATCGCCGGTGATGGCGGTTTCCATGATGTAGGGGCGGCCGTTGAACTCGCGCACCTCTTTGCCTTCGGCGATCGGCGTGCCGTAACCGGTGGCGGTGAAGAATGCCGGGATGCCGGCGCCGCCGGCGCGGATCTTCTCCGCCAGCGTGCCCTGCGGCGTGAGATCCACCTCCAGCTCGCCGCTGAGCGCCTGCTGCTCGAACAGCGCGTTTTCACCGACGTAAGATCCCACCACCTTGCGGATCTGATGGGTTTCCAGCAGCCGCCCGAGGCCGAACCCATCGACGCCGCAGTTGTTGGAAACCACCGTCAACCCGCGCACGCCACGCCGGCGGATCTCTTCGATCAGATTCTCCGGGATGCCGCACAGGCCAAAGCCGCCCGCCAGCACCGTCATGTTGTCCGTCAGGCCTGCCAGCGCTTCCTGGTAGCTGCCGACGCGTTTGTCGAGCCCTGCCATATCGTTGCCCCTGCATGTTGCGGCGCAGGGCGAAATGCCCTGGCTTGCGTGAGGGCATCTTCAGGTCACAAAAATGATTTGTTAATTTTGTTTTTATGCCGCATTCATTTAGAATTTTTATTAATCACTCGTTAACCGACAATTAACAAAGAGTTAACGCCAACCAAAATGAAAATGAGCATCAAACAGTTACGCGCATTTTTAGCGGTAGCTCACACTCTGAATTTCGCCCAGGCCAGCGAGCGGCTGAATATTTCTCAGCCGGCGCTCAGCCTGGCGATCCGTGGGCTGGAAGACGCGCTGGGCGGGCCGCTGCTGCTGCGCACCACCCGCCGGGTGACGCTGACGCCGGAAGGAGAAACCTTCTTCCCGATGGCGCGCCAGCTGCTGGCGGATTGGGATAACGCGGAAGAGGCGATGCGTCAGCGCTTCACCCTGCAGATGGGCAAGGTGGCGATCGCCGCCATGCCGTCGTTCGCCGGCAACCCGCTGCCGCCGATCCTTAAGGCGTTTCGCGATCGCTATGCCGGCATCAACGTGGCGGTGCACGACGTCATCAACGAACAGGTGTTTGAAATGATCCGCGAAGGCCGGGTGGAGATGGGCATCGCCTTCGAGCCGGAGCCGAGCGACACCCTGCACTTCACCCCGCTGTGCCGCGATCGCTTTCTGGCGGTGGTGCCGAAGGATTCGGCGCTGGCGCGCAAGGCACAGGTGAGCTGGAAGGAGCTGCTGACGCTGGATTTCATCACCCTGCAGCGGCCATCGGCGGTGCGGCTGCTGCTGGAGCAGGAACTGGCCCGCAGCGGGCGAACGCTGGAGGTGGCGTTTGAGAGCCACCAGCTGGTGACGGTCGGGCGCATGGTGGCCAACGGCCTCGGCGCCAGCGCGGTGCCGGCGCTGTGCGAGCAACAGATGGATGAGCTGGGGGCGGTCTGCGTGCCGCTGATCGGCCCGATCATCGAACGGCGCGTGGGCCTGATCCGCCTGGCGCAGCACCAACTCTCTTCCGCCGCGCAGGCGCTGGCGACGGTAATCGAACGGGAGATGGCGGGGAGTGGCGGGCAGCCTGCGCTTAAACCGTAAACCCGACGTGCTTGCCGCCCGGCCGTTCAATGTCCAGGCGCAGCGTGCCGCCCATCGCTTCCACGTAGCCACCAACTACAGCGGCATTATTGAGCCAGACATCAAAAAACGTTATGAATGGGTATTGCGAGCTTTCCTGAACAATCCAAAGAACCGGAACACCTTGCTATGACAAGACTTTATCTCTCTTTACTGTGCGCACTGCTGCTGAACGGCTGCCAATCCACTCAGCCCTGGTACCATCCGTTGGACGTCTCGCTCAAAGACAACCAACCTTGCTTTGCCGTGCCCATCAACAGCGTTCGCAGCGGTGACAGCCTGCAAAACCGGGGGGTGATCGTCTCACGACAGGAACAACAGCAATGGCATATCGTCTGGGCCTCACCAGAAGTCACTCCGTTGCCCGACCTGAAACCAGGGCAATGCGTCACTTATCCGCAGGTAAACTGGGCTGCGGGAGAATACTCGGTCTTGCTCGGCGTCTCGATGAATAACGATACGGAAAGGCGTAAATACATGAAAGAATTCAACTTAAGAATTAAGCCCAAGGGAGAAATACAGCTACAGTAAGGAGACTGGGATTATTTATTCCCCCGCCACCGCCTGCACCGCCACCTTCTGCGTGGCGCGCTGATATAAGCACAGCTCCCTGCCCGGCTCGTTTTTCATAAACGGCTGTGGGTAGCGCCCACCGATAAACAGCGCCGAATAGCCGACGTCATCACCGTAGTGAATAATCTCCCCTTCCACCCTGGCGTTTTTTAGCCCGCTGGCTTTCAGGCAGGCGGCGCGCATCGCCCGTTCGCTCTCGGCCCACGCCTGTGGGGAAGACGCGGTGGCGTGGAACGCGGCCAGCGCGGCGATAAGCAACCCTATTCTCTTCATCGTTATCTCTCCTTCTACGGCCCGTCTCGCCAGTATAGACCGTGCCGCCCCGGCCAACCCGCCGCGCTCTTTACGGCATTTTTATTCCGCGCCCCGTTAACGTTACGGCGTTTTTACAGACAGTTTTTGCCGCCGCAGATACCCTTTCCACATCGCCGCTATGGCCTCACAAGAGAGTTGTCTCATGCGTTTATCCCTGCCTCTGGCCGTGACCGGTCTTCGTTCTGGAGCGCGCCATGCATTCTAATATTATCGGGTTCAATCCTCTGCTGGCGGAGCTGCCCGCATCGCCGACGCGCACCTTTCGCAAAGAGCTGGAACACTACCTGCAGCGCTATCCGGATACCGAACAGCTGGATATTTATCTGCACGATCTGAACGGCCAGCTGCGCGGCAAGCGCCTGCCGATCGCCGAAGCCTTTGGCCTGGAAAAAGGCTGCTACTTCCCGCTGTCGATCTACGCCCTGGATCTGCACGGCCGGGTGATTGAAGAAAGCGGGCTGGGGCAACGGGCGGGCGAGCCGGATCGGCTGTGCCTGCCGGTGCCCGGCACGCTGCGCCCCTGCGCGCGCGATCCCGAACGCCACGCCCAGCTGCTGCTGACGATGCAAAACGCCGACGGCGACGCCTGCGAGCTGGAGCCGCGTGTGGTGCTGCAACGGGTGCTGAAGCGCCTGCACGAGCGCAACTGCTTCCCGGTGGTGGCGGCCGAACTGGAGTTCTACCTGCAGGATCCGCAGCGCCCCGCCGAGGCGGAAGCCTGCCCGACGCAGAGCTTCGCGGTGGATGCGCCCGAGCGCCACCATGCGCTGCTGAGCGACATCGAACGGCACTCGCGGCTGCAAAGCCTGCCGCTGACCGGCGTGGTGGCCGAAGCCGCTTCCGGCCAGTACGAGCTGAACCTGCATCACAGCCGGCGCGTGCTGGAAGCCTGCGACCAGATCATGGCGCTGAAGCGCCTGACGCGGCAGATTGCCGAGCAACATCACCAGCACGCCTGCTTTATGGCCAAGCCCTGCGCCCATGCCGCCGGCAGCGGGCTGCATTTTCACATCAGCCTGCAGAACGAGCACGGCGAGAACCTGCTGACCGGCGCGCCGGGCGAACTGAGCGACAACATGCAGCAGGCGATGGCGGGCATGCTGGCGCTGATGCCGGCGTCGATGGCGATCCTGGCGCCCAACATCAACGCCTTTCGCCGCTTCCGACCCGGCATGCACGTGCCGCTGCGCGCCTCCTGGGGCCACAACAATCGCACGGTGGCGCTGCGCCTGCCCTGCGCCGACAGCGCCAACCAGCGCATCGAATACCGCCTGGCCGGCGCCGATGCCAACCCCTATCTGGCGCTGGCGGTGATGCTCGGCGGCCTGCTGCACGGGCTGGAACACCCGCTGCCGCTGCCGCCCGCCGCCAACGGCTGCGAGAGCGACAACGCCGCGCCCTTGCCGCTCGGCCAGCAGGAGGCGCTGGCGCTGTTCCGCCACAGCGATCCGCTGCGCGAACTGCTCGGCCCGGCGTTCTGCACCCTGTGGCACACCTGCAAAAGCGCCGAACTGCGCCGCTTCGAGGAACAGGTCACCGCCGCCGAACTCGGCTGGATGCTGTAACCGCCCACTGATTCGTTAACCTAAGGATAATCATGAATATGCAACCGCAACGGGCGCCCGCACAGCCGCTGCTCTGCTGGCGCAAAGGCGTTTTTCATATCAGCACCGATCGGCAGTTGTTGGATATCGACGCGATCCAGCGTTTTCTCAGCCTGCCGGATCGGGCGGCGGCGGAGCGCCTGGCGCGCCACGGCCTGTGCTTTGGCCTGTATCGCAAACGCCACCAGCTCGGCTTCGCCCGCATGGTGACCGATTACGCCACCTTCGCCTCGGTGAGCGAACTGTTCGTCAGCGCCGAATACCGCGGCGTCGGGCTGGGAAGCTGGCTGACGCGCTGCTGCCTGGCGCATCCGGCGTTGCGCGGCCTGCGCGTCACGCTGCCCGCGCTGCAAGCGCCCTGGCGCGCCGACTGCGCGGCGCACGCCCCGCGCGCCCTTCACTGATAAGGAGACCCCCATGTCTCGTTTGGTGCTGATTTCCAACAAGCAGTGCGATGGTAAGGATCTGGCCTGCGCCGGCCGGACGCTGGCGGCCGACGCCGAACCGGGGCTGTGGCTCGGCTGGAACGGCGACGTGCAGAATTTCGCGCAGCGCCCGATCCACTGCCGTCAAGACGCCGGTTACGATCAGGTGACCTTCCCGCTGTCGATCGAAGAGTTCCGCCGCCACTATCAGGGCTACTACCACGACGGCCTGTGGCCGGTGTTCCACAACCAGCCGGAGAAGGCGCACTTCACGCCGGAAAACTACCGCGCCTACCGGCAGCTGAATCGCCGTTTTGCCGATATCGCCTGCGAACACCTGTGCCCGGGCGACATCGTCTGCATCGACGATTACCAGCTGCTGCCCTGCGCCCAGGCGCTGAAGGAACAGGGGCTGCTGAACGACTGCGCGTTCTTTTTCCATCTGCCGTTCCCGTCGGCGGCGCTGCTGCGGCGCATCCCGGAACATCGCCAGCTGATCGCTTCGCTGCTGTTCTACGATCTGATCGGCTTTACCACCACCGACGATCGCAACGCCTTTCTCAACTGCCTGGCGGCCGAGTTTCCGCTGGAGATGCTGGCCGACGACCAGATCCAGGCCAACGGGCATCTCTTCGCCACCGGCATTTTCCCCGCCGGCATCAATGGCAGGCAGGTTTATTAATGTTACGGCGCGCGGTATTCAGGCGCGCCGTTTTATTTCGCCGCGATTTATTTTCACCGCATTTACCGCCATCAAAATAGGTTATTTTATTTTCTGAATATAGCGATTAAAAAATGAATATTCATCCTGTTACATATCAACCGTAAAAACCGCGCGCCGCCAATTGCTTTTTATTAGCAAAACACATTACCCTCTCCGTGCCATATTTAAACCGAGGAGGGCCCTATGGGCGATGAAAGTTTTAGTTTTACGCTAATGCTATTGGGCACCTTTCAGTAATGCCATCCACGTTGCATTCTGAAAGATACGGAATGCGGCAACCGCTCCCCTTCTGACGGCCTTTCCCGCTCTGCCTGCCCACCCATCGCCTCGCTGCGAAAATAACGTTTGTCTCAACCGCTGTGGCGGTATTTATCTGATGTCGCCGGGCCTATTACCCGAGCGCCGACGGATTTCTTATGGGAAAAATAAGGTATTGCGTTATGCAAAATAACCGGGGTACATCTGTTTTCAGAAAGTCTTATTTAAATGACTTTATCGTTATCGCCATCGGCGTTTTCTTCATTGCCTTTTTTATTCGCGCGTGGGGCGACATGCACGGCGACTTCAATGAACAAAATGTCTCTGCCATTAGTCTCGATGCCTGGAACCTGCTTTATTATTCGCTCAGAACCAGCATGCGTTTTCTCCTCGGCATGGCCTGGTCGCTGCTGTTTTCTGTGGTGTTCGCCGTGCTGGCCGCGCGCTATGCGCCGCTGCGCCGGGTGATCTTGCCCTTCGTCAACTTTATGGAGTCGGTGCCACTGGTGGGGTTCCTGACCTTCACGACCGTGTACTTTCTCAACCTCTACCCACACAGCGTGATGGGGCTGGAGTGCACCGCCATCTTCGCGGTGTTTACCGGCCAGGCCTGGAACATGATGCTGACGCTGTATCAGACGCTGCGCATCGTGCCCAAGGAGCTGGACGAAGCCGCCCGCAGCTTCAATTACAACCCGTGGCAACGCTTCTGGCGGCTGGAGTTCATCTATTCGGTGCCGGGCCTGCTGTGGAACGCCATGGTGTCGCAATCCGCCGCCTGGTTCGCCCTGGTGGCCTCCGAAGCCATTCCGGTCGGCGATCGCTCGGTCGAACTGCCCGGCGTCGGCTCCTATATCGCCGAAGCGCTGGCGCAGCAGAACGTGCCGGCGATCCTGTATGCGATCGTCGCGCTGGCCGCCAACATCGTGCTGCTCGATCAGCTGGTTTTCCGCCCGCTGGTGCGTTACACCGCCCGCTTCAAATACGAAGACGTCACCGCCAATCGGGCGCTCGGCAATCCGTGGTTCTACAACAGTCTGGCCTTTTCGCACGTCGGCGCGGCGCTCGGCCGCACGCTGCGCGCGCTCGCTGATCTGTGGCTGTTCAAGCTGCCGCGGCTGTGGTACGCCCTCGGCCTGCACCGCCTGTTTCGCCTCGCCGCCAAAGGCAATTGGCTGTGGCGCAGCCTGTGGTATCTCGGCGTGGTGCTGGCCTGCGTCTGGTTCGGTTACCGGCTGTGGGAATACTTCCCCAAACAGTACTTCGCCATGCTGCCGGAGTGGATGCTGCTCACCACCGCGCGCGTGGCCGCGGCCATGCTGCTCAGCGTGGCGATCTTCACGCCGCTGGGGGTGTGGATCGGCCTGAATCCGCGCCTGGTGAAGATCTTCCAGCCGATCATCCAGATCCTGGCGGCCATTCCGCCCAACATTTTCTACCCGCTGATCGCCGCCTTCATCGCCATTTATCATCAGGATCTCGGCTGGTGGGCCATTCCGATGATCATGCTGGGCACCCAGTGGTACGTATTGTTCAACGTGATCGCCGGCGTTTCCGCCATTCCGACGCAGATCACCGAGGTCAGCGAAACCTTCGGGCTGCGCCGCTTCCGCTGGTGGCGCTACTACATGCTGCCGGCGATCTTCCCCTACATCGTGACGGGCATCATCTCCGCCGCCGGCGGCGCTTGGAACAGCGCCATCGCCGCCGAGGTGATCCAGTGGGGCAGCACCACCCTCAGCGCCACCGGGCTGGGCGCGTTCATTTCCGTCGTCACCGACGCCGGCAAGAACCCGGAGTCCGCGCTGGGCTGCGCAGCCATGTGCGCGCTGGTAGCGCTGTGCATCATCTTCGTCTGGCAACCGCTGTATCGCATTGCGGAAACCAAATTCAAATATGACTGATCAAAGGGGGAAGCACATGGTGACTCAAGAGGTAATTATCAGCGCCCGCCGGCTGAACAAGACGTTTATCGGCGAAAACAAGCGCCCCAAACCCGTGCTGCGCGACGTATCGCTGACCGTACACGCCGGCGAGTTCGTCACCATTCTGGGGCAATCCGGCTCGGGCAAGTCCACGCTGCTGCGCATGCTGGCCGGGCTGATCCCACCGGACAACGGCACGCTCACGCTGGCGGGCAAACCGGTCGACGGCCCGAGCGCCAACGTCGGCATGGTGTTTCAGTCCTACGCGCTCTATCCCTGGCTGACGGTGTACGACAACATCGCCTTCGGGCTGCTGGCGCAAAAGCTGCCGCCGCAGACGATCGCCGAGCGGCTGGGGGCGCTGCTGCGCCTGGTGGGCCTGACCGGCTATGAGCACGCCTGGCCGCGCGAGCTTTCGGGCGGCATGCGTCAACGGGTGGGCTTCGCCCGGGCGTTGGCGGTAGAGCCCGACCTCTTGCTGCTGGACGAACCCTTCTCCGCCCTCGATATCTTTACCGCGCAAAAACTGCGGGGCGACCTGCTGGCGCTGTGGGGAGACAACCGGCTGCGCACGCGCGCCATGGTGATGGTGACGCACGACGTCGAAGAGGCGGTGCTGATGTCCGATCGGGTGCTGATCCTGGACGCAACCAGCAAACGGATCGATGACGAATTCAGCATCAATATTCCCCGCGCGGCGCGCAACCGGGACAGCCTGCGGCACCTCACCGATCGGATCCGCAGCTGCCTGTACAAAAAAATCGCGCAGGCGCAACCGGCCGGATAAGGCCGCATTTTCGTTAACTCAGGGTCGTGAAATGAAACATAAAAGCTTACTGATGGCGCTGGTCATCCTGATACCGGCAGCCGCCGCCGGGGCAGAAATCGTCAATAAAGACGGCAATAAACTGGATCTCTACGGCCAACTGAACGGAGTGCATTACTTCAGCAGCGATGCCGACAATAACGGCGATCGCTCCTACACCCGTTTCGGTTTCAAAGGCGAGACGCAGATCGCCGACGGGCTGACAGGGTATGGTCAATGGGAATATCAGGCGGGGCTCGATCAGGCGGAAAGCGCCGGGCCGGGCAATAGCTATACCCGGCTGGGCTTCGCCGGGCTGACGTTCGGCCGCTGGGGCAGCCTGGACTACGGCCGCAACTACGGTCTGCTGTATGACGTGGCCGGCTGGACGGACGTGCTGCCCGAATTCGGCAACGACAGCTACGAAGCGGCCGACAACTTTATGACCGGCCGCGCCAACGGCCTGCTGACCTACCACAACCGCAGCCTGGGCGGGCTGTTGGACGGTCTGGATCTCGGCCTGCAATATCAGGGGAAGAATCGGGGGGGCGACGCTCTGCGGGCGAAGGATATTCAGACGCAAAACGGCGATGGCTACGCCTTTTCCGCCACCTACGACACCGGCGCGGGGCTAAACTTTGGCGCCGCCTACGCCAACTCTGCGCGCACCCTGGCGCAGCAGCGCTTCGGCCTGGCTGACGGCGATCGCGCCCGGGCCTGGACGCTGGGGCTGAAATACGATCTGGACAACCTCTACCTGGCGGCCAGCTATGCGCGCACCGAAAACATGACCTATGTCGACGGCGATCGCTACGCCGGCTTCGCCCCCCGCGCGGACGCCGTCGAGGCGGTCGCGCAGTATCACTTCGATTCCGGCGTCACGCCCTCGGTGGCCTACCTGCAAACGCGCGGCCGTAACCTGCCCGGCATCGGCGACGCCGATCTGGTCAAATACCTGGATCTGGCGCTGAACTACAGCTTCAACGCCAATATGTCGACCTACGTGGAGTACAAGCTCAACCTGCTGCAACGGCAGAACGCCGTCGGCGCCGGCGCCGACGACATTGTCGAAACCGGCATCATGTATCAGTTCTGACCCGATACCGGCCGCAGCGCGCGCTGCGGCCGGTTCATTATTTGTCTTGCGCCCGCCCTGTTATTCTCTCGTTTAATTCAGGTTTATATTTCCATAAAATAGCGCCTATATTCACTCTCATGATTTTCGTTGACGCCCCGTTTAATAAATAAAGAAAAACTTTCCCGCATTCATATTAAATTACATTTTGCCGCGATAATTCCGCCTAACCACATTGAATCACAGGCAATATCACGCGTATTATGGCCACACGAAAAATAACGGGGAAATGATATGGACGGCGACAGTTGGTTGTTTATTTTATTGTTGGAATCGCTGAGGTCACAGGAGCAATAGTCATCCCATTGCATCCTGAAAGTGTCAGGATATGCGTCAGTTACCACATCCCTTCGCTTTACCCCTTCAGCGCATGGCCTCCGCGCACGCCGCTCCGGCGCGCCTGACAGGCTAATCCTTCCAGCATACGCTTATTAACAGTCCGATAACGCTCAGGCTTATTTGCGCTCGCATTTATTTTACCCCTGCGCGGCGATAACTATCGGCCATTTTTCCATGCTCATATTTTTAATTGAGTGGAGAAACATCATGATGGTAAAAAAAACCACGCTGCTGACGGTTAATAACGTCAGCAAAAGCGTTCAGCCTACCGGTAAAGAAAAACGCCTGGTGCTGAATGAAATCAACCTGCGCCTCTACGATAACGAGGTCGTCAGCATTTTGGGGCAGTCCGGCTCGGGCAAATCCACCCTGCTGCGCATACTTTCCGGCCTGATCGCGCCGGATCTGGGCACCGTGATGCTGGGGGATAAAAAAGTCTCGGGGCCGAATCCGCAGATCAACATGGTGTTCCAGACCTTCGCCATTTTCCCGTGGCTGAACGTCTACCAAAATATCGCCTTCGGGCTGCAGGCGCAGGATCTGCCGCCGCAGGTGGTCGAAACCCAGACGCTGAAAATGCTCGATCTGGTCGGGCTCGCGCCCTACCGCGACGCCTACCCGCGCGAGCTTTCCGGCGGCATGCGCCAACGGGTCGGCTTTGCGCGCGCGCTGGCGGTAGAACCGATGCTGCTGTTGCTGGATGAGCCGTTTTCCGCGCTGGACGTCTATACCGGCGAACACCTGCGCAGCGATCTGCTGCGCATCTGGAGCACGCGCCAGATCAAAACCCGCTCCATCGTGCTGGTGACCCACAGCGTAGAGGAAGCGGTGATGATGTCTGATCGCATCTTCCTGCTGGGCGCCGGCACCCTCGACGGCTGCTATCACATCGCGCAGCGCCGCGAGACGCGCACCCGCGAGGGGATGCAGCCGCTGACGGACAAAATCAGCGAGACGCTCAGCCGGCAGATCGCCGCCGCGCACTGAGCGCCGCCCTGGCCTGGCGGGACGGATCCCGCCAACTTAACTACCTGTTTATCAAGAGTCACCCCGCCACGGGTGGCTCATGATAAGCGGATAATACATCGAGTTATTATCATGCATTTCATTCATACACTGCTGACGCTGCTGACCGCGTCCGTCCTGGGCGCCGCCATCGGCTATGAAAGACAATTCCGCCAGCGCACTGCCGGGCTGCGCACCAATACGCTGGTGGCCACCAGCGCGGCGATCTTCGTCCACCTGGCCATGACCATCGACGGCAGCGGCGGCGCGGTGCGCGTCATCTCCTACGTGGTCTCCGGCGTCGGCTTTCTCGGCGCCGGGGCCATCATGAAAGAAGGGATGAACATCCGCGGCCTGAACACCGCCGCCACGCTCTGGGGCTCCGCGGCGGTCGGCGCCTGCGCCGGCTGCGGCCTGTACGGCGATGCGCTGGCCGCCACGCTGTTCGTGCTCGCCGCCAACACCCTGCTGCGCCCTCTGGTCAATATGGTCAACAAACAGCCCTTCAATGACGTTAACGGCGAATCCACCTACCAGATTTGCGTCATTGCCTTCGAGCATGAGCAGCGTGAAGCGCTGGCCAAATTCAAACAGGTGCTGCAAGGAGAAAACTGCTTTATCTCGCATCTGGATATCGAACCCTTTGGCGACGACGACGTGGAGATCACCGCCACGCTGATGCCGGCCTCCGTCACCACGCCGGTGCTCGACCAGACCATCAATAAACTGCTGAACGACAGCATGATGAAACAGGCCTATTACAGCCGCATCGCCGGCTCCGGCTAATGCCGTTCACTTCCAAGGAGATCCACCATGAAAACCATGCCAAAACTGGCTCATCTGACGATGTTCAAAGACATCGTTCACTGCGGAAGTTTGCACGATGCCGCGAAAAAACTGGCCGTCTCGCAACCGACGCTCAGCCGGGTGCTCAAAGAGCTGGAAATGTCCATCGGCGCGCGGTTGCTGGAGCGCAGCAACCGCGGCGTGCGCCTGACGGCGGTCGGCGAGCTGTTTTACCGGCGGATAGACGCCGCCACCAATCAGTTGCTCAGCGCGTTTGACGAGCTGCGCGGCATGAGCGCCGGCGGCGAGAAGCGCCTGCGGGTGGGGATGAGCGTCGATCCGCTGCTGTGCTACCTGCCCCAGGTGCTCGAAGGCTTCAACCGCCGCTACCCGCATACCCGGGTGACGGTGGTGGAAGACGGCCCGGAAGGCCTGCTCGCCCGGCTGAGAAACTGCGAGCTGGATTTGGCGGTCAGCAGCCTGAACGGCGCGGCGGGCGGCGCCGATCTGGCGATGCAGGCGCTGAAGAGCGAGCGCTTCTCGCTCTATCAAGGGGGCGACCTGACCGCCGCCGGGCAGCCGCCAGCCGAAGCCAAATGGGTGGTGCCGCGCTCCTGCTCGGTGGGGCACGCCGCCATCCGCGAGATCGCCGAGCGTTACACGCCGCACGGCCAGATCGTCGAGACCGACTCCTTTCTGGCGACCTGGTGCCTGGTCAGGCGGCAGGGCTATATCGCGCTGCTGAGCGATCGGGTCGTCGCGCACTACGCCCCGCAGCTGCACCTGCAGAAAATCCCGACACAGGGGATCGACATCAGCGCGCGCTTTTATGTCTTTACCCGCCATGAGCCGGCCACGCCGCCGCTCAGCGCCGCCTTTATCCACCTGCTGCAAACCCTGCAAACGGGTTGAACGCTCAGGCCGCCGCCCGCTGGCGCTCCAGTTCGCGCACCAGCGGGATCACTTCACGGCCGAAGTACTCCACCTCTTCCTGGAAGTGCAGAAACGCCAGCAACAGCAGATCCACCCCGGCGTCTTTCAACGCGATGATGCGCTCGGCGATCTGCTGCGGCGTGCCGATCAGGTTGGTTTTAAAGCCGTCGTTATACTGCACCAAATCTTCGAAGGTGGACTTGGCCCAGTTGCCCTCGCCCTCGGGCGAGGCCGCCCCGGCGTTTTTCACCTCGTGCCCGAAGCCCTGCACTGCCTCCGGGTTGGCGTGATCGATGATCTCCTGCAGCACCGCCTGCGCCGCCTGTTCGCTCTCGCGGGCGATGACGAAACCGTTCACCCCCACCTTCACCCGATGGTGATTGGCCTGCGCCTTGCTCTGGATGTCCTCCACCTGCCGGCGAATGCCCTCCACGCTGTTGCCGTTGGTGAAATACCAGTCCGAGACCCGCGCCGCCATGTCGCGCGCCGCGCGTGAGCTGCCGCCCTGGAAAATTTCCGGCAACGGCGCCAGCGGCTTCGGCTTCAGCGAGTAGTCGCGGAAACGGTAGAAATCGCCGGCGAAGGTGAAGCTGGGCTCAGTCCAGATGCCGCGCAGGCAGCGGATAAACTCTTCCGAGCGCAGGTAGCGCTCCTCATGATCCAGCCACGGCTCGCCGATGGCCTTGAACTCGCCGCGGAACCAGCCGCTGACAATGTTCACCGCGATGCGCGCGTTGGAAAGATGGCTGATGGTGGCGATCTGTTTGGCCGCCAGCGTGGGGTTCCACGGCCCCGGCAGCAATGCGGCGATCACTTTCAGCTTTTCGGTGGCGTCCAGCAGGGCCTGTGAGAACGACACCGACTCGTGCTGGTTCTCCGCGCCGTAACCGGCGGTGAAGCGGATCTGGGTAAGCGCGTAGTCGAAACCGGCGCGCTCGGCGATCTGCGCCAGCTTGCGGTTATAACCGATGTCCCAACCGGTGCGCTGCGGGATATTGCTGATCACCAGGCCGCCGGAAACGTTCGGCACCCAGTAGGCGAACTGAATCGGCTGCTGCGAGTGGTTTGCTGCTGACATGCTTCTCTCCCTCTGACCGTCGGCGCCGTTATGCGGCGCGCATATAACCATTATTGATTTCCAAATATTGAAAACCTTGTTTTGGTTATAAAACCGATAGCAGGATGCGTGCCAATCGCCACGTTAAGGCATCTGGCTGAAAAACCGGGCGTTTAAAGCCGACGGGTGCGGGCGGGTGCTGCATTGGCAACAGCGGCTGACGGGCGGCTGTTGGTTATGCAACAAACCGCTCACCCCGCCAATCCAACCGTTCACCCGGCGGATCTGACCGCTGACCGAAATACGCCTGTCTTCCCCCCTTACCCCCGGCGATGATGAGCTGTTCCTAAACCCGCCTTACCTCGGGAAAGACGCTACGGCTCACCGCGCCACTCTGACATCTCTTACAAGCGGATGAGTTCATTCATATTTTGCAGACTGGAATTAAGGATACCTCATGAAACGAGAGGGGATTTTAAAGCACATTCCGTGGATGCTGCTGGGGATACTCGGCGCAGCCTGCCTCGGCGTGGTGGCGCTGCGCCGCGGCGAACACATCAGCGCGCTGTGGATCGTCGTCGCTTCGGTGGCGGTGTATCTGGTGGCCTACCGCTACTACAGCCTGTACATCGCCACCAGGGTGATGAAACTGGACGCCGGCCGCGCCACCCCGGCGGTGGTCAACAACGACGGCCTCAACTACGTGCCGACCAACAAGAACGTGCTGTTCGGCCACCACTTCGCCGCCATCGCCGGCGCCGGGCCGCTGGTGGGGCCGGTGCTGGCCGCGCAGGTCGGCTACCTGCCCGGCACGCTGTGGCTGCTGGGCGGCGTAGTGCTGGCGGGGGCGGTGCAGGACTTTATGGTGCTGTTCATCTCCTCGCGCCGCAACGGTGCCTCGCTCGGTGAGATCATCAAAAAAGAGATGGGGCCGATACCGGGCACCATCGCGCTGTTCGGCTGCTTCCTGATCATGATCATCATCCTGGCGGTGCTGGCGCTGATCGTGGTGAAAGCGCTGGCGGAAAGCCCGTGGGGCGTGTTCACCGTCTGCTCCACCGTGCCGATCGCGCTGTTTATGGGCATCTACATGCGCTACCTGCGCCCCGGCCGCGTGGGTGAAGTGTCAATCATCGGCATCGTGCTGCTGGTGGCCGCCATCTGGTTCGGCGGCGTGGTGGCGCACGACCCGTACTGGGGCCCGGCGCTGACCTTTAAAGACACCACCATCACCTTCACGCTGATCGGCTACGCGTTCGTCTCCGCTCTGCTGCCGGTGTGGCTGATCCTGGCGCCGCGCGACTACCTGGCCACCTTCCTGAAAATCGGCGTGATCGTCGGGCTGGCGATCGGCATCGTGATCCTCAATCCCGAGCTGAAAATGCCGGCGGTGACCCAGTTCGTCGACGGCACCGGCCCGGTGTGGAAAGGCACCTTGTTCCCGTTCCTGTTCATCACCATCGCCTGCGGCGCGGTCTCCGGCTTCCACGCGCTGATCGCTTCCGGCACCACGCCGAAGCTGCTGGCCAATGAGACCGACGCGCGCTTTATCGGCTACGGCGCGATGCTGATGGAGTCCTTCGTCGCCATCATGGCGCTGGTGGCGGCTTCCATCATCGAGCCGGGCCTGTACTTCGCCATGAACACCCCGCCGGCGGCGCTGGGCATCACCATGCCGGATCTGCACCGCCTGGGCACCGAAGACGCGCCGATGATCATGGCTTCGCTGAAGGACGTGACCGTGCACGCGGCGGCGGCGGTCAGCTCCTGGGGCTTCGTCATCAGCCCGGAACAGATCCTGCAGACCGCCACCGACATCGGCGAACCTTCGGTGCTGAACCGCGCCGGCGGCGCGCCAACGCTGGCGGTGGGCATCGCCCACGTGTTCCACCAGATCATTCCGGGCGCCAACATGGGCTTCTGGTATCACTTCGGCATTCTGTTCGAGGCGCTGTTCATCCTGACCGCACTGGACGCCGGCACCCGTTCCGGCCGCTTTATGCTGCAGGATCTGCTCGGCAACTTCGTGCCGTTCCTGAAGAAAACCGACTCGCTGGTGGCCGGCATCATCGGCACCGCCGGCTGCGTCGGGCTGTGGGGCTACCTGCTGTATCAGGGCGTGGTGGATCCGCTCGGCGGCGTGAAGAGCCTGTGGCCGCTGTTCGGCATCTCCAACCAGATGCTGGCCGCCGTGGCGCTGGTGCTGGGCACCGTGGTGCTGATTAAGATGAAGCGCGCGCAATACATCTGGGTGACCGTGCTGCCGGCGGCGTGGCTGCTGATCTGCACCACCTACGCGCTGGGCCTGAAGCTGTTCAGCGACAACCCGCAGCTGGAAGGCTTCTTCTTCCTGGCCGGCGAATACAAACGCAAAATCGCCGAGGGCGGCGCCGAGCTGAGCGCCCAGCAGATCGCCAACATGAACCACATCGTGGTGAACAACTACACCAACGCCGGGCTGAGCATTCTGTTCCTGCTGGTGGTGTACAGCATCATCTTCTACGGGGTGAAAACCGCGATGGCGGCGCACAAGAACCCGAAACGCACCGATCAGGAAACGCCTTACGTGCCGGTGCCGCAGGCCGCGCCCGCCGACGGCGTAACTGAGGGGGAGGTCAAAGTTTCGACCCAGCATTGATGTGATTTAACGGATACCCTGCATAATAAACGTTAAGCAGTACCCAAAGCCGCACGGCCTGTGCATCGCAAGATGCCAGGCGTGCGGCGCGATGTAATCGAGATACCCGGGGCGACCCGGAGGTGGGGCATCCCTGCGGGAACCCCATCCCCCGGCTTCCCCTAATATCAGGCTAAAGCAAGCGCTGTAGTGATGCAGGGTAGAGTTGGAGAAGGCTTATGTTCGGAAATCTCGGCCAGGCGGGGAAGTACCTCGGGCAGGCGGCGCGCATGTTGGTGGGCGTGCCTGACTACGATACCTACGTCCAGCACATGAAAGACAACCACCCGGACAAGCCGGTGATGACCTATAAAGAATTTTTCCGCGAGCGCCAACAAGCGCGCTACGGCGGCGACGGCAAAGGCGGCATGCGCTGCTGTTAACCCGCAGTCACAAGGACCCGTATGAAACCCATCGCAGTCACCATCCTGACCGGCTTTTTGGGCGCCGGCAAAACCACCCTGCTGCGCCACATCCTGAACGCCGACCACGGCTATAAAATCGCGGTCATCGAGAACGAGTTCGGCGAAGTGCCGATCGACGACGCGCTGATCGGCGATCGCGCCAGCCGCATTACCACCCTGAGCAACGGCTGCATCTGCTGCAGCAAGTCCAACGAACTGGCGGACGCGCTGCTGGATCTGCTGGACGGCGTCGACAGCGGCCAGCTGGCGTTCGATCGGCTGATCATCGAATGCACCGGCATGGCCGATCCCGGCCCGATTACCCAGACCTTTTTCTCGCACGAAATCCTGTGCGAGCGCTTCCTGCTGGACGGCATCATCACCCTGGTGGACGCGGCGCATGCCGAGCAGCAGCTGAGCCAGTTCAGCATCGCCCAGGCACAGGTGGGCTACGCCGACCGCCTCCTGTTGACCAAAACCGACGTGGCGCCGGACTGCGAGGCGCTGATCCAGCGGCTGCAGCGGATGAACGCCCGCGCGCCGGTCTACAAGGTCACGCACGGCGATATCGATCTGAGCGTGCTGTTCGACATCGAAGGCTTCACGCTGAACGACAAGCTGAACCTGACGCCAGCCACCCCGCTGTTCCGCCGCATCCCGCAGCCACAGAGCGACATCCGCTCAATTGTCGTGACGCTGGAACGCCCGCTGCCGCTGATGCAAATCTCCGACGTGATGGAAGGCCTGCTGCTGGAATACGCCGACAACCTGCTGCGCTACAAAGGCATTCTGTCTATCGAAGACGAACCGCGCCGCCTGCTGTTCCAGGGCGTGCAGCGGTTGTATAACGCCGACTGGGATCGGGAATGGCTGCCTGAGGAAGAGCGCAAGAGCACGCTGGTGTTTATCGGTGTGGATTTGCCGGAGGAGGAGATTCGGGAGCGGATTGGGGGGTTGGGGTAAGGGCGAAAAAACGCGCCCATGGGGCACGCTGACGCATCGCAACGCGCTGCGCTTTAGCGACATCGCCGTATTGGCATGCTAAAATATGACCAATAATGGAGGATGCCCCATGACCCAAAGAGCCATCGTTAGCGTTGCCAACTATGTTCATCAACTGGCTAAAGACCATGAAATTACACATTCCCGCGACGGCATGAGCCGTATGGCGGTGGCCATTACCGGCCTGGCTGACGACGCTGTCGAATTGGATGAGGTGGAACAATTACTGGTTAACCTTAAACGAAAAGGTATCCTGACCAAATCTGAAATTCTCAGCCTTCAGGGGCGTTATTTCCGCGAACAGAGGGCCGTTCGTAAGAAATTCAAAGCATGATGTTTGATCCTTTCGGCGATTTTGATGCCAACGGCTATTTGCAAAATAGCCTGAAGCTTAAAGATCCCGATGAAATAAAAAAGGCAGAACATCTTTCATTCGAATTAAGCATCGAAGACGCCCTCAGCTACCTCGCCCAAACGCAGCGCATAGACTACCCGTCTATTCTGAAAGTTCACGAAATCCTGTTCTCTGGTTTCTATCCTTGGGCGGGAAAGGACAGAAACACGCTGGTCCCCCATATTGCCGTCTTCAAAGGCTCAAAGAACGAACCACGCCATACGGTCTTCGAACGTCCTGATTCTATCCGCAGAGCCGTTGATTATGCGCTGCGGCTTGCAGCAGACGAACAACGCTTCAGGGAACGGCCAGGGGAAGTCATGGGATTATTGGCTTTCGCACATCCCTTTCTGGACGGCAACGGCCGCACAATTTTGTTAGTCTTCATGGAGCTCAGCTTCCGTGCCGGGTTCAGCATTAACTGGGCGGAAACGAATAAGCATGACTACCTCCAGGCTTTGACTGACGAGATAAACGCCCCCGCTCAGAGACATCTCGACCAATATCTGCAACCTTTTGTCATCGACATAGCCAGCCGCGATGATTGGCCAAACATAATCGGTGGAATAAAAGGACTGGATGGTTTAGATAAAGAAAATATCTCCTACGGCAACATGGACGATCCTGAAGTGCAGAAAATTTATATGACTTACCGTGGCGAACAATAAGCCAACCCTACCGTTTTACCCCTTTTGAAAATACGGCCCCGCCGCCACCGACTCGCGCTCGATCAGGCTGGCCGGGAAGCTGGGGCGCTTGCTGAGCTCGCCGCCGTCCAGCATCGACAGCAATCGGTTGATGGTCTCCTGGATCATCTCGGTGACCGGCATCTTCATGCTCGACAGCGACGGCACGGTATAGGGCGCCAGCGGGATGTCGTCGAAGCCGATGACCGATACCGCCTCCGGCACCGCCACGCCGCGCTCCGCCAGCCGCTTCATCGCGCCGATGGCCATTTCGTCGTTGCCGGCGACGATGGCGCTGAACGGCTGCCCGCCGGCCAGCAGCGCATCGACCGCCGCCACGCCGCTTTGCGCGTTCCATTTTCCTTCGACGATCAACGCCTCGTTAACCGCAATGCCCTGCTGCGCCAGCGCGGACTTATAGCCGGAAAGCCGCTCCAGCCCGGTGGGGGAATCGAGCGAGCCGGTGATAAAGGCGATGTCTCGATGGCCGCGCGCGATCAGGTGCGCCACCGCCGCCGCGCCGGCGGCGTGCTGATCGCTGAAGATGCAGTAGCTGTCGTTCAGCCGCAGCCGCCGGTTGATCACCAGAATCGGCTGGCGGTGTTGGGAGACGATCTCGTCCATTTCCGCGATCGACAGAAAACGCGGATAGATGATCACCCCGTCGCAGCGCAGATCCAGCAAAAACTGAATGGCGGCCCGCTCCTCTTCGGCGGTGTGCTTGCCGTCCGCCAGGATCAGCTGGCGGCCGTTCGCCTCCATGATGCGCGCCGACTGCGCCATCAGTTCGCTGAAATAGTTGCCGCTGTAGAGGGTGTTGGTGACCACCAGGCCGAGGGTTTGGGTGGTGTTGGTCGCCAGGCTGCGCGCCAGCAGGTTGGGCCGATAGCCGGTTTCCGCGATGGCTTTATCCACCAACGCGCGTTTCTCCTCGCTGACATAGCCGCTGCCGGACAAAACGCGCGACACCGTCGCCTTTGAAACGCCGGCCTTTTTCGCCACCTCGAGTATCGTTGCCATCTGTGCGCCGCCAAAATCCATGGGTTCAGCGCAGTCTACCCAAGACGCCCGGCGTTTGGAACGCTTTCGCGCCCCTGCACGTCGGTGCGCACTTACCTCTGACGATCCAGATCACGAAAACGAAACGCCAAAAATCATAGTTCTTGCCAACTACAAAACACCAATACATGATTTTGTGAAACCGGTTTCTTATGGGCGTTTCATACGGATGGAACGACGGATCGCCCAGGCAGTAAATATTCGCCTTTGGGCTATCCGAATTGCTATCTGAGAGACGACACGCCATGCCGAAGAACTACGCAGAGATCTCGCACGCCATCGTGGCCGCCCTGGGCGGCACGGGCAATATCGAGGCCGTGACCCACTGCATGACCCGCCTGAGATTCGTGGTGAAAGACAAAGCGCGGATCGACACGCCGGCGCTGAAGGCCATCAACGGCGTGCTGGGCGTGGTGCACAGCGGCGAGCAGTGCCAGGTGATCATCGGCAACGAGGTGGCCAAGGCCTATCAGGCGGTGCTGGCGCTCGGCATGCCGGGCGCGGCGGCCCCCGCTGCCCCGGAGAAACGCAAGCTCACCCTGAAGGGCATCGGCGCTGGCATTCTCGACGCGCTGGTGGGCACCATGTCGCCCCTGATCCCCGCCATCATCGGCGGCTCGATGGTGAAGCTGCTGGCGATGATCCTGGATATGGCCGGGGTATTCGAGAAAGGCTCCTCGACCCTCGTCATCCTCAACGTGATCGGCGACGGCGCGTTCTTCTTCCTGCCGGTGATGGTCGCCGCCTCGGCGGCGCTGAAGTTCAAAACCAACATGTCATTGGCGATCGCCATCGCCGGGGTGCTGGTGCATCCCAACTTTATCGATCTGATGGCCAAGGCGGCGCAGGGCCAGGCGGTGGAATTCGCCTTCATCCCGGTGACGGCGGTGAAATACACCTACACGGTGATCCCGGCGCTGGTGATGACCTGGATCCTGTCGCACATCGAACGCGGGGTGGATCGCATCACCCCGGCGGTGACCAAGAACTTCCTCAAGCCGATGCTGATCGTGCTGATCGCCGCGCCGATCGCCATTCTGCTTATCGGCCCGCTCGGCATCTGGATCGGCAGCGGCATTTCGGCGCTGGTCTACACCGTGCACGGCTACCTGGGCTGGCTTTCCGTGGCCATCATGGGAGCGATTTGGCCGCTGCTGGTGATCACCGGCATGCACCGGGTGTTCACCCCGACCATCATCCAGACCATCGCCGAGACCGGCAAAGAGGGCATGGTGATGCCTTCGGAGATCGGCGCCAACCTGTCGCTGGGCGGCGCTTCGCTGGCGGTGGCGCTGAAAACCAAGAACCGCGAGCTGCGCCAGACCGCGCTGGCCGCCGCCGCCTCCGCCATCGTGGCGGGGATTTCCGAACCGGCGCTGTACGGCGTGGCGGTGCGCCTGAAACGGCCGCTGGTCGCCAGCCTGATCAGCGGCTTCGTCTGCGGCGCGGTCGCCGGCATCGGCGGGTTGGCCAGCCATTCGATGGCCTCGCCCGGGCTGTTCACCAGCGTGCAGTTCTTCGATCCGGCCAACCCGATGAGCATCGTGTGGGTGGTGGCGGTGATGGCGCTCTCGGTGGTGCTGTCGTTCGCGCTCACGCTGATGCTGGGCTTCGAGGATCTGCCGGAAAACGTCGCCGCGCCCGGCCAAACCGCACCGGCGGCGAACGCCGCCAGCGCAACGCATTAACGTATATTTATACCCTAAATAGTTGGAGCGGCATCAAGGCGGCAAGAGAGCGAATCCCGATGAGCTTACACAAGTAAGTGATTCGGGTGAGTGAACGCAGCCAACACGGATGCAGCTTCAAGTATGACGGGTATTGAGGATTGCATGTCTGACTCAACATTCCCTAAAGGATTTTTATGGGGCGGCGCTTTAGCCGCCAACCAGGCGGAAGGCGGCTATCGCGAGGGCGGCAAAGGGCTGACCACCGTCGATATGATCCCGCACGGCACCAACCGCATGGCGGTCAAACTCGGGCTGGAGAAGCGCTTTAGCCTGCGCGACGACGAGTTTTACCCCAGCCACGACGCCATCGATTTCTACCACCGCTACCGCGACGACATCGCGCTGATGGCGGAGATGGGCTTTACCGTGTTCCGCACCTCCATCGCCTGGAGCCGGATTTACCCCAACGGCGACGAGCTGACGCCCAACGCCGAAGGCATCGCCTTCTACCGCAGCCTGTTCGAAGAGTGCCGCCAATACGGCATCGAGCCGCTGGTGACCCTGTGCCATTTCGACGTGCCGATGCACCTGGTGACCGAATACGGCTCCTGGCGCAACCGCAGGATGGTGGAGTTCTTCACCCGCTACGCCCGCACCTGCTTCGAAGCCTTCGACGGGCTGGTGAAATACTGGCTGACCTTCAACGAGATCAACATCCTGCTGCACAGCCCGTTCTCCGGCGCGGGGCTGGTGTTTGAAGCGGACGAAAACCCCGAACAGGTGAAATACCAGGCCGCGCACCACGAACTGGTGGCCAGCGCGCTGGCGACGCACATCGCCCACGAAGTGAACCCCGCCAACCAGGTAGGCTGCATGCTGGCCGGCGGCAACTTCTACCCGTGGTCCAGCAAGCCGGAAGACGTGTGGGCCGCGCTGGAGAAAGACCGCGAGAACCTGTTCTTTATCGACGTGCAAGCGCGCGGCGCTTATCCCTCCTACGCTGCCCGCGTCTTCCGCGAGAAAGGCGTGAGCATCGTCATGGAACCGGAAGACGCCGACATCCTGAAGCACACCGTCGACTTCGTCTCCTTTAGCTACTACGCCTCGCGCTGCGCCTCCGCCGACATGAACGACAACAACAGCAGCGCCGCCAACGTGGTGAAATCGCTGGCGAACCCGCACCTGCCGCGCAGCGACTGGGGCTGGGGCATCGATCCGCTGGGGCTGCGCATCACCATGAACATGATGTACGACCGCTACCAAAAGCCGCTGTTCCTGGTGGAAAACGGCCTGGGCGCGCACGACGAGTTCAATGCAGCAGGCGAGATTGAGGACGACTACCGCATCAGCTACCTGCGCGAACACATCCGCGCCATGGCCGACGCCATCGCCGACGGCGTGCCGGTGCTGGGTTACACCACCTGGGGCTGCATCGACCTGGTGGCCGCCTCGACCGGCGAAATGAGCAAGCGCTACGGCTTTGTCTACGTCGACCGCGACGACCAGGGCAACGGCACTCTCGCCCGCACCCGCAAGAAATCGTTCTGGTGGTATAAGAAAGTGATCGCCAGCAATGGGGGGGATTTGGGGTAGGTTTGGGCGGTGGGGTTAGCGTGGGGTGCGGAGGGCTTCCAACCTAAGTTGATTGCCTTCCTGCTGCACAACGAATTCGGCGACAAATTCACGTGCAGAGGGGAACTCACCTGCCTGCTGTTTCTTCTGGGAGACCAGCTTCGCGGAGAAATGGTATTGCTGCCCCGGCGTAAATACGTAGCCCTCATCAGGGACGCACTGATCGGGGGCTACATCCCGCAGCGGATCGAAGAATTTGAATGTACGACTCTGCGCCTCATTCAATCGGTAGATCGAGATGCCAGCGAGCTTTTCGTCTCCCTGCGGCTGAACGGTGATGCATACTTTGCCCTCACGCAGGTTGGCGGTGGCGGGGTAGTCTACGGGGATACGATCGCCTATCGACGGACAGCCTGCGAGCAGGAAGGGAAATGCGAGGGGGAAGATCCGTTTCATTTTGTCTCTGCGTTATCTGCTGCCCTGTGTGATATTTTCAATTTCGTAAACACCATTGAGCTTTGTCACTTTGAAGTGAGCAATAAAGGCCCTGCCGGAAACATCCTGCAGGTTTCTGCGCTTCTCAATCGGCACAAAATTTAGCCTCATGCTGTAGGTATGATTTTCCTGAAACGGGTAATCGTTCTGCGTAACGCAAATACCCTTTTTAAGATCCTGATTCCCCACCTCAATCAATTTCTCATCAGCATCACCACTGAGAAAGAGCGTATCTGGCCTTTCGTTTTCCTTTGGTGACGGATAGATGCAGATGTCGCCATTCGCTTTAGCATGGGCGGTGATAGGGATATCCGGCGCATAGCGCTGATCGAGACGATCGCCTACACAGGCGCTTAGCAAGGTCACACCAACAACGGCACAGAACAATCTCGCCTTCATAATCAATCCTCTTACTTGTAAGGAAAACCGACTAACACTTTCTCATATTTTTCTTTTACTTTTCTCACATCGGCATAGTCATTACCGCTATAAGTCACTTCCTTGCCGAAGCGATTTCTCCAAACAGCATAACCTGAAGAGGTCAACAAATGATAATCAGCAACGATCTGAGCCTGTTGCTCCATAGCGTAGTTCTTTAGATGTTTGGATCCATCCAGTTCATAACTGTAATTTGCCAACCAACTGTAGAGGCCTCGAGTCTTAACCCACATACCACGCTGGTATTGCCAAACATGAACCATTTCATGGATGAAAAGATGTTTATGACTATACCCTTCCTTTGAGAAATCGGGCACGTACCAGTCTCTAAAATACAGCTCACCATTGGGTGACATCGCAGTGTTTCGATTTTGTAAGCCAAAGGGGAAGTAGCTATCGTGATGAACCCAGATTTTCCCATAAATAATTGAACCACCAAATACCGACTTCGCAAGGCCGATCTCCCCGGAGGTTAATAGCCTTAAAGCCCCCTCTTTCTTTTCCATCGTAGTGCATCCCTGTCATTATTTTAAAAAACTCACTACCGCGAGTATTAACAAAGAGGTTGATAATAGCACCCTAGGTACACAGGATAAACATTCAACCATTCTTTTTACATTCATTCACTTCAACGTATTTCGTGACAACAAAATTCACAGATTTAATAATTCATTTAGCAAATGAATTATCCTAACTGATTAGCCTGAATTAAAATTTAATAACTGCGATCTGCATTCCAACCTCATGAGTAAACAGCCTGTAATTCCATACAGCTTATTTTTTCCTTTTACTGATAACGTTATAGTTTTTCTGCTGCGGCAAAATCCGCAGCCGGAGTTAGCGTTCCGAATCCCCCAACCCTGATCGAATATGGTATAAATTCGAACATGCCGATGCGCACCCAAACAATGGTGGCTCGGGCGGTGCTTCCTCCGGGAAGGCCGGTATCCGTTGGGGCCGGTACGCTAACGCCGTTCGAGCTACCACCCGAGTTTAGCGTCTCTTCTGGTAGCGGTATTTCTCTCCCAATGGAAATAGCCGATATGGAAAACACAAACTTACCCAACGCTTCTGAAACCATCCCCAACACCCTCACTCTCTATCGCCAACTGTTCAACCACCTCGATCTCAGCGCTTTTAACCCTTCAGAACTTTTAGACCTGGCCGCACTTTCTGCCGAGCAAGCAGAAGGGCTGTGCCACGGGCTGATGCTGTTCGGCCATTTACTGCAAGAGACCCCGCAGTTGGATACCGAAGGCTGGGAACAGCTGAACCGCTATCTCAACGCTACAGCGCATCTGGTTCCTGCGCTTTGTAATCTTTATGGGCGGGCGTTGCGGGAGATGGAAGCCTGCGGCTAACGTAAGCGACAATCAGGGCGATGCTCATCGCCCTTCCCAATCATGCTTTTCCAATAGATCTGACTGACATATCACAACAAAAGCATTCATCAAGTTAGGCATTTCCTCCCCTACCTGGCATAGTTAACGCATTCGGTAAATCGATGAGTTAACTGCTGGGTATTGATGCATACTGCTCTCGTCAGCAAGCACATTGCTCAGAGCCAACTCGGCAATGTGAGGGAGTGGTTTTGGCAACTGCAATAGAGGCGTTATCTTCAAAAGAATCCGTTTTAAAAGCCATCGAAGAATATAAAAAACTTGGCCGAGATGAATTCTTAAAACAACATGAAATAAAACGATTTAAAAAATACACCCTTCATTATAATGGCGAGAAGTACGACATCCGAGGCATTGCCGCTAGAGCATACCGTGAGCAGCATGGCTATCCGTTTAAAGGAATCAATGCCGATAGCGGCACGGAAAAAGCCATCCAATTTCTCAAAGATCTCGGTTTTGAGATCGTCGAAACACCGCATCCTTTTGACTATTTAACCGAAGGCAAACTGTACACACGCAAAGCGCTTATCGAGCTCTACGGCGGGCAGTTGCAAGGCGGTATCTGGACCCCGCGGGAATTCCCAGTGATCTTTATCTTCACCGGAGAAAGCGGTGAAACCTACGGCTACAAAGATGGATGGACAGCCGAAGGCAGCTTCTCTTATACGGGAGAAGGCCAAAAAGGCCCTATGGAATTTATTCGGGGTAATAAATCCATCCGCGACCATAAAAAAGACGGCAAAGACATCTTCCTGTTCGAAGACAACAAGAAAGAAAAAGGCGTTCGCTATCTTGGCATGTTCGAGTGTGATTCTTGGGATCACATTCAGTGCTTAGACTTCGAAAATAACATGCGGCAAGGCATTACCTTTAACCTTTTCAAAGTCTCATCACTGCATGCGTTTGAAGAAGAAGCAGACACCGATGAAACCGATACGCAGACAGAGACGCTCGAACAGTTACGCAAGAAGGCACTGCAGTCCTCAAAGCAATCAGGCCAGCGCCAACAGAGCGACAGCAAAAAATCCTGGTTCAAACGCAGCGAAGACGTAAAAAAATACGTGCTCAAGCGCGCCAATGGCATCTGCGAAGCCTGCGATCAGCCGGCACCATTCAAGAAAAGGAACGGCGAGCCCTACCTCGAACCCCATCACACCAAACGCTTAGCCGACGAAGGCCCCGATCACCCGCAGTGGGTAGGCGCCATCTGCCCGACTTGCCATCGCCGGATTCATAGCGGGGTAGATGGGAAAGAGGTGAATAAACAGCTGATGGTGAAGTTGGAGTTGAAAGAGGCCACTAGCGGTTAAAAGTTGCCTGCAACAGCGTGCTACCTGTCAACTTCAAAACCGAGTTTGTACAGTATCATAGGAATAATAAGGAAAAACAGGGAACCTCAGCATGTCAGTACCTACCTACGACCAATTCATCGAGCCAGTGCTTCGCTTTTTGGCAACCAAGCCCGAAGGCGCACTTGCTCGAGATGTGCAAGATGCAGCAGCAGACATACTCAACCTAAACGAAGAACAACGAGCAGAAACCATTGCCAGCGGCCAATTGGTTTATAAGAACCGTACCGGCTGGGCTCACGATCGTTTGAAACGTGCAGGGCTCTCGCACAGCTTATCCAGAGGCAAATGGTGCTTAACCGCCAAAGGCATCGACTGGTTAAAGCAGCATCCAAACCCGCTCACTGCAGCAGAAGTCGAGCATCTCGCTTTGGCTTATACCAACGTCAAACTTCAACAAAATAGTGATGCGGTGGATTTGGACCCGGTAACAGAACCTCTTCTCACCGAAGCGATGTTAACAAATAGCCCAGACGATCGCCTGGAACAATCAATCAAAGAGATCCGCGATGCGGTTGCGACAGAACTGCTAGAGAACCTGAGCCAAGTATCCCCAGGCCGCTTCGAGGTCATCGTGCTGGATGTGCTGCACCGTTTGGGCTACGGCGGCCACCGCGATGATTTAAAGCGAGTCGGAGGCAGCGGTGATGCGGGGATTGATGGCGTAATTTCTTTAGACAAGCTCGGCTTAGAAAAAGTGTATGTGCAAGCCAAACGCTGGCAAAACACCGTAGGTCGCCCTGAGTTGCATGCCTTCTACGGTGCACTTGTGGGGCAAAAGGCCAAACGAGGGGTATTCATCACGACCTCTGGCTTTACTAAGCATGCCGTTGCCTATGCGCAATCGCTGGAAGGCATGGTACTTATCGACGGTAACCGATTGGTACATCTGATGATGGATAATGAGGTGGGTGTTAGTTCAACGTTGCTGAAGGTTCCTAAACTCGATAGCGACTACTTCGACCAGTGATCCCCTTGCAAAATCGGTAATTTCTTAGAGGTCGAGCACATATCTCCTGGCCGATGTGTGGCCATGCCGTATTTTGTCCCTTTAGTTGGCTTATGTCGTTTAAGATTGCTCTGCTTGCGGGTATCATTTTGCGATACACATTCCAAATGACTAGTTCAGATTTAGCGTTTCTTGAGGATTTTCATGAATAACAACGAGCAGCTTTTCTTAAACGAGCTGGATAACAAATTTTGGAAGGCCGCCGATAAGCTGCGTGCCAATATGGATGCCGCCAACTACAAGCATGTAGTCCTGGGGCTGATCTTTCTAAAATATGTTTCCGATGCCTTCGAGGCTCGCCAGCAGGAGCTGATCACTTTGTTCCGCGATGTTGGCAACCCGGACAACATCTATGCCATGTCACGCGACGATTACGATTCTGATGAAGAGTACGCTCAAGCGATCCAGGAAGAACTAGAGGTCGAAGATTACTACACCGAGAAAAACGTCTTCTGGGTACCCAAAGCCGCACGCTGGGAAACGCTGAAAAACAAAGCCATGCTGCCGACCGGGACGGTATTGTGGGTCGATAAGACCACAGGCCAAGAAATTAAACTGCGATCGGTCTCTTGGCTTATCGACAATGCGCTGGATGAAATTGAAAAAACCAACCCAAAACTGAAAGGTATTTTGAACCGCATCAGCCAATTCCAACTGGGCAATGAGGTTTTGACTGGCCTCATCAACACCTTCTCCGACGCAAACTTCAGCAAACCAGAATATAACGGCGAGAAGCTAAGCTTAAAAAGCAAAGATATTCTTGGACACGTTTACGAATATTTCCTCGGCCAGTTTGCACTGGCGGAAGGCAAACAAGGCGGCCAGTACTACACACCAAAAAGTATCGTTACGCTGATTGTCGAAATGCTGCAGCCGTATAACGGGCGCGTGTATGACCCGGCAATGGGTTCCGGTGGGTTCTTCGTCTCTAGCGATCGTTTTATTGAAGAACACGCGGGTGAGAAAAATTACAACGCTGCTGAACAGAAGCGCAATATCTCCGTCTACGGCCAGGAGTCTAACCCGACCACCTGGAAACTGGCAGCGATGAACATGGCGATCCGCGGAATCGACTTTAACTTCGGTACGAAAAACGCCGATACCCTGCTAGACGATCAGCACCCGGATCTGCGTGCCGACTTCGTGATGGCTAACCCGCCGTTCAACATGAAAGAGTGGTGGAACGCAAAGCTGGAAAACGACGTGCGCTGGAAGTACGGCACACCGCCGCAGGGCAACGCTAACTTCGCCTGGATGCAGCACATGATCCACCATCTGGCCCCGAAAGGCTCGATGGCGCTGCTGCTGGCCAACGGTTCGATGAGTTCCAACACCAATAACGAAGGCGAAATCCGTCGCAACCTGATCGAAGCGGATTTGGTGGAGTGCATGGTAGCACTGCCGGGGCAGCTGTTTACTAACACCCAAATCCCGGCTTGTATCTGGTTCCTGACCAAGGATAAATCCGGCGGCAACGGTAAAGCGCACCGTAAGGGCGAAGTGCTGTTTATCGACGCCCGACAAATTGGCTTTATGAAAGACCGCGTACTGCGTGATTTCACCCGCGAGGATATCGCCAAAATTGCCGACACCTTCCACGGCTGGCAGGAAGATAAAGATTACCAGGACGAAGCCGGATTCTGCTTCTCAGCCACGCTGGAGAATATTCAGAAAAACGACTTTGTGTTAACCCCAGGGCGTTATGTTGGCGCTGCTGAGCAGGCAGAAGATGATGAGCAATTTGCAGAGAAGATGGCGCGACTGACGGCGCAGCTTAAAACTCAGATGGAAGAGAGTGCTAAACTGGAAGCACAGATTAAGACGAACCTGTGGGGGCTGGGTTATGAGTTTTGAAGAACAGCGTCTCGAGGAGCTTTGCGAATTAGTTATTGATTGCCCCCACTCCACGCCAAAATGGACGGATGAGGGTTTTATTGTTCTTCGAAATCAAAATATTCGTAATGGTGTATTAGATCTCTCAACACCGAGTTTTACAGATGAAGATGGCTACAAGAACAGAATTAAGCGGGCAAAACCTAAGGCGAATGATATCGTTTTTACTCGCGAAGCCCCAATGGGCGAGGTTTGCTTAATTCCTGAAGGTATTGAGTGTTGCCTTGGCCAGCGCCAAGTATTATTAAGAGCTAATAGTAAAGTTGATCCTTACTATTTATTTTGGGCCTTACAATCTCCCTATGTGCAACATCAAATTTCTTGGAATGAAGGTACGGGAACAACAGTAAGCAATGTGCGAATTCCTGTACTCAAGGATTTGAAAATTCCTCGATTGGGAGTAGCTGAGTCTTGGATTGCAAAAACAATGACTTCTTTAGCATTGAAATCTCAGATAAATAAAAAAATCAACCAAACCCTCGAGCAAATGGCGCAAGCCCTGTTCAAAAGCTGGTTTGTCGATTTTGAACCGGTAAAAGCTAAAATCGCGGTGCTTGAATCGGGAGGTTCTCAGGAAGACGCGACGCTGGCGGCCATGACGGCGATTTCTGGGAAAAATGCCGATGCACTGGTGGTGTTTGAACGTGAACACCCAGAGCAATATGCTGAGTTAAAAGCTACGGCAGAGCTGTTTCCGTCTGCGATACAGAATAGTGAGTTGGGGGAGATTCCTGAGGGATGGTGTCATGGGCCCTTGAGCGACATTGCTACTTTTGCCAACGGTAAAGTCGATGTTTGCTCTCTGACGCCTGAAACGTATATTTCTACTGAAAATATGCTGGAAAATCGGGCTGGTATTTCTACAGCCTCCTCACTGCCCTCAGTAAATAGCGTTCCTGAATTTAGATGTAGACACGTTCTAATTTCCAATATTCGTCCTTATTTTAAGAAAATTTGGTTGGCTCGTTTCAAGGGAGGACGTTCGGCGGATGTACTAGCCTTTGAAGCACGAGATTCAGTCAATGTAGAATATGTTTACAACCTTCTTTATCAAGAGGTTTTCTTTAATTTCATGATGCTTACCTCTAAAGGTGTGAAAATGCCTCGGGGTGATAAAAAAGCCATAATGGACTGGCAGTGCGTACATCCTGATAAGAAAATTTCAAACGCTTTTTCAAAAGCAGTTGGTGAATATTATTCATTCATTGAAATTAACAATGCGCAGAATAAAACGTTAACCCAACTCCGTGACACCCTTCTCCCCAAACTCCTCTCCGGTGAAATCACTCTGCCGGAAGTCGAGCAGGCTATAGGTGAGGTGGAAAATGTATAAAATTGACCGCCCTAACAATACCCTTCAATCATTGCTCGAAGTTTCTTTTAGCAGCCTCGGCTTTCGTGAGCGCGATCATTTGCAAGAATGGTTGGCAAAAAATCCGCAGGCGCTGACCAAGAAAGATGACAAAGAAGACGAACTGCTGATTATCCAGAAAGAGTTTGCAGGTTTCGACGATACCAAAGAGAGACTCGACCTGCTGGCTCTTGATAAAAAAGGCAATCTGGTGATCATCGAGAACAAGCTTGATGATTCTGGGCGCGACGTGGTGTGGCAAGCACTGAAATATGCCGGATACTGCGCTAATCTGCGTCAGGAAAGCGTGGTTGAAATCTTTCAGATGTATCTCGATCTTTATGATCCGAATGAAAAACGTCAAGCGGCTGATATCATTGCGGAGTTTATGGGATGGGAAAGCCTGAAAGAAGGGGTGCTCAACCGTAAAGGTACTCAGCGCGTCATCATGGTAGCAGCCAATTTCCGCAAAGAGGTCACCAATACCGCACTGTGGTTGATGCAATTTGGTATTAGGGCGCAGTGCTTCAAGGTGACACCCTACCGTTTCGGCGATGATGTTTTTGTCGATATTCGCCAGGTGATCCCAACGCCGGAAGCAGAATCGTACATGATCGGCATGGCACAAAAAGAGGCGGAAGAACAATCTACTTCCAGCAGCAGTGAGCTGCAACAGCGACATTATCTGCGCCGCGAATTCTGGGCGATGGCACTGGAAAAATTCCGTACCAGCCCATGCTCATTGTTTAACAACAGAGCACCATCCACCGACCACTGGCTTGCAGCTGGCTCCGGGTTAAGTGGAGTGCCTTTTGAACTAATTTTTTCGCAAAAAGATGCTCGTGTGCAGCTTAATATTTCCCGCGGAGATGCGCTTGAAAACACCTGGCTTTTTGAACGTCTGAAGGAACGCAAAACGCATATTGAATCGCTATTTGGTGAACCACTCGACTGGCGACTGCTACCAGAGAGGAAAAGCTGTCAGATTGTCTGCTCAAAAATATTTGATGGCGGGAATAAAGCACTCTGGCCCACCATTATTGACTGGATGACGGATGGCATGAACCGCCTAGAAAAAGCGATCCGCCCGAGCTTATTAGAACTGGCGATTGAGCTTAAGCAAACAGGGTTAATTACCGAGGGAGAGGAAGAGTAATGCTGAGTGAAGACGATTTAGAACAGCAAAGCCTACAGTGGTTTGCTGAACTGGGTTGGGAGGTATTACATGGCCCGGATATCGCGCCCGACAGTGATAATCCGCTGCGTGCTTCGTTCCACGATGTGTTTTTGCGTCCGTTATTGCTGGAACAGCTGCAAAAAATTAATCCGCATCTCCCGGTTGCCGTGCTGGATGAGGTGATATTGCGTATCGCCCATGCACAAAGCCCGGACCTAATCGTCAGTAACAAAGCCTTCCATCACCTGCTGCTCGACGGCGTGCCGGTACAGTATAAGCAGGACGATAACGTTATCCACGATAAAGCACTGTTGATGGATTTTTACCACCCGAACCATAACCGTTTTACGGTGGTCAATCAGGTAGCCATCCAGGGAACGAAGCAGGTGCGTCGCCCGGATGTCATCTGCTATATCAACGGGTTGCCGGTGGCAGTGATTGAACTGAAAAGCCCAATCGATGCCAATGCCGATATCTGGGCTGCATTCAATCAGCTACAGACCTATAAAAACGAACTCAGCGATTTGTTTATCTGCAACGAAGCGCTGGTAGTCAGCGACGGCTATAACGCCCGCATTGGTTCCCTTACCGCGAACGAAGAGCGTTTTCTTCCGTGGAAAACGCTGTCTAACGAAGACGACAAGCCGCTGTTTGAGTGGCAACTTGAAACGGTAGTTAAAGGATTCTTTAACCGTGAATTGCTGCTCGACTATATTCGCTACTTCATCCTGTTTGAAAACGACGGCAAACGACTGATTAAAAAGATTGCCGCTTATCATCAATTCCATGCCGTGCGAGAAGCGGTAGCAGCGACAATTGTGGCCTCTACCGGTAAACATTTGCCGCTACGCAGCAACATCACGCCAGGCAGTAAAAAAGCGGGCGTAGTTTGGCATACTCAAGGTTCTGGGAAGAGTATTTCAATGTGCTGCTACGCCGGGAAGCTGCTGCAACAGGCAGAAATGAACAACCCGACCATCGTGGTAGTGACCGACCGTAACGATCTCGACGGACAACTTTATGCCACGTTCTGCCAGGCGCAAGATTTGCTTAAGCAGGAACCGTTGCAGGCGAACGACCGCGACCAGCTCCGCGAGATGCTTAATGCCCGCGAATCAGGCGGAATTATTTTTACCACCGTACAAAAATTTGCCCCGCTGGACGGCGAACAAACTCACCCAGCGCTCAATCTACGCAGCAATATCGTCGTCATTTCCGATGAGGCGCACCGCAGTCAATATGGCCTTAATGCCACGTTGGATCGCGAAACAGGCGCTTATAAGTACGGTTACGCCAAACATATGCGCGATGCATTACCCAATGCATCGTTTATGGGCTTTACCGGAACACCTGTATCTTCCGAAGATAAAGATACTCGCGCGGTATTTGGTGATTACGTCTCTATCTACGATATTCAGGATGCGGTGGAAGATGGCGCAACCGTGCCTATCTACTATGAATCACGTCTGGCAAAACTCGACCTTAACCACGAAGAGCTGGAAACGCTCTCTGAGCAAGTTGATGAGCTGGTCGAAGACGAAGAGACCGATCAGAAAGAGAAAACTAAAGGCGACTGGAGCCGCCTGGAAAAACTTGTAGGTTCTGAACCGCGTATCAATCAGGTGGCTGCCGATCTGGTTCAGCATTTTGAGGCCCGTAATGCCACAATGAATGGCAAAGCGATGATTGTTGCCATGAGCCGTGAAATCTGCGTGAAACTGTATAATTCATTGGTCACCTTACGTCCGGAATGGCACAGCGATGATGTTGAGAAGGGTGAAATCAAAATCATCATGACCGGCTCAGCCTCCGATAATAAATTCCTGCAGCCGCACATCTACAATAAGCAGACCAAAAAACGCCTTGAAGCGCGCTTTAAAGATCTCAACGATCCGCTAAAACTGGTGATTGTGCGCGATATGTGGCTTACCGGGTTTGATGCCCCCTGCTGCCATACCATGTATATCGACAAGCCAATGCGCGGACATAACCTAATGCAGGCCATTGCACGCGTTAACCGAGTCTTTAAAGACAAACCTGGCGGGTTGGTGGTCGATTACATCGGGATTGCTAACGAGCTGAAGCAAGCTTTGAAAACCTATACCGATTCAAAAGGTAAGGGGCAGACCACTATCGATGCTCATGAAGCTTTCGCTATTCTGCTTGAAAAGCTGGATGTGATTCACGGCATGTTTGCCAAAACACCAACCGCTGCCGGGTTTGATTACACTGGTTTTGAAGAAGTACCCCAACGGTTTTTACTCAAAGCTGCAGATTACGTGCTGGGCCTCGATGATGGTAAAAAACGCTTTTTTGATGTCGTACTGGCAATGAACAAAGCCTGGTCACTGTGCAGTACGCTGGATGAAGCCAAACCATTGCAAAAAGAGATAGCGTTTCTGTCAGCGGTGAAAGTGGCGATTATCAAGCTGACGACAACCGACAAGAAATTCAGCCAGTCAGAGAAAAACACGCTGCTCGGTAAAATCCTTGATAACGCTATTATTGCGACCGGGGTGGATGATGTGTTTGCACTGGCGGGGTTGGGAAAACCCAATATCGGCTTACTTTCAGAAGAGTTTTTAGAAGAAGTGCGTGAAATGCCTCAGCGTAATCTGGCCGTTGAATTGCTAGAGAAATTGTTGAACGACGGCATTCATGCTCGTACAAAAAATAACGTAGTACAGGAGAAAAAGTATTCAGATCGCCTTAGGGCCGTATTGCTTAAGTACAATAACCGCGCAATAGAAACTGCACAGGTAATTGAAGAGCTTATACAGATGGCTAAAGAGTTCCAAGAAGCCATGGCACGCGACGATGCTCTAGGTCTCAATCCGGATGAGATCGCGTTCTACGATGCATTAGCAGAAAACGAAAGTGCTGTGCGTGAACTAGGTGACGAAACGCTCAAAAAACTGGCAATTGAAGTTACCTTGAAACTGCGGCAGTCCACTACGGTAGACTGGCAAGTACGAGAAAGTGTGCGTGCCAGACTGCGTATTTTGGTAAGACAAACACTGCGTAAATATAAATATCCTCCGGATAAAACCGCAGGTGCCGTTGAGCTTATTTTGAAACAAGCCGAGGTTGTTTCGAATAGTTGGACGATTTAAATTTCACTCATAAAGGGAAGATGAAACTTCCCTTTATGAAATTCATAAATAAACCACTCATATTATCATATTAAAACCTAATACGGCTCCAACATAACCTCCTCACCCCGTTTCCACACGATAAACCCGGCCTCATAAGGATGCAGAGGCGTACTGACAATAACACTGTACCCTTCACCAGGGATAAAATCATACCCATCGATGCCAGGAACACACTTCCCAGGTTCCAATGCAACAGGCGTGTTTGCATATGACTGTTCATAGACATAATTATCATTGCCATACTTCCATATGGCTACCGTGAGAATGGACTCCTCTTTTTCCATGTCATTCTTATCGACAAAAACGCAGATCTTGCTACCGACAGTCGTTGCTTTTGCCGGGCGTAAATTGACTTTATCCCCCATAGGGCAACCAGAGATAAAAAGAGGAATAAAGAGTAAGAGGAGTTTTTTCATAGTGGCAGCCCTGCGCTTCTGATTATGGGTTGAAATTTTGACAATGTACTTCTGTCTACTATCCCTGAGTAATTCCTACCGTATAAACCGATAAAATCGCTAACGCCAAACTTCTTGAGATAGAAATAGTCTGCAATTATCGATGCTTGCTGTTCCATACTATACTCACGCAACAGCAACCGATCGAGCCGATATTGATAGCTCACCGCCCAACTGAGAAGCCCACGGGTACGCACCCACATGCCTCTTTGATGCTGCCAAACATGTGCCATCTCGTGGATAAACAGGTGCTGTGCCAAATGATGCACCGTAAAATCAGGTCGGTATAAAGCCCTGCGAAAATACAATTCCCCATTCGGGCTCATCGCCGTGTACTGATTCTGTAGCCCAAACGGCAGGTAGCTGTCGCAGTGAACCAACACACTCTGATAGAAAATGGTGCTGCCAAACACCGAACGCGCCAGATTGACTTCGCCCGGCGTTAACGCCCGCGTGATCCCTTCCTGTTGCGGCTCCATCCTGGAACTCCTTGATGCGAAAGAGTCTAATGAAACGTCATTTTAACCTTTAAGGTCAATCAGATAGGCCTTAGGAAAGCATCAGGAAGATCCGGTTTTTACGGGGATGAGAAATGCGTCAATACAGAGTAAAGTGGGCAGCTAGAGGCGGCGGGCAGATTCCAGGCACAAAAAAACCACCTTTCGGTGGCTTCTTGTTCGCGCGGTACTTAATGGTGCCGAAGGCCGGACTCGAACCGGCACGTATCTCTACGGTTGATTTTGAATCAACTGCGTCTACCGATTTCGCCACTTCGGCACTGAAGTAGTATGCGGAAAACGGGTGAATTATACCTTCCCGCGACCAGCACGCAACACTTATCCGTTGTTCAATGAGTTAAGTGTCGAAAAAACCGCCGCCACGCGCGTTTGCCCGCCCCATCCTCTCGCTGTGCACCCCTCCCAACCACATTGATGATGAGCATACTGCATTGCAACGAGCATCCAGGATAAGGCGCCACACTCACGCAATACCATCCGATCCTAGGTTTCAGCATCGTTGCACAGAGCAATGATGGCTCCTGTGCCGAACGTCATTCACTCCCACGAACCAGAACCGCTCGCCCAACTGGCGAAACAGGTTCAGGAGCCCGGCACGCCGCAGGCCGCAACCCGCCTCCCCCATCGCCACTGTCTCACCCTGCGCCTGGCAAAAACAAAATAATCCCCAGCCGTAATGGCAATGCTGCAAATAATTGCACGCCAATGTGTCAGCGAATAAAGAATGAGGTTGCGCAACATTCCAAGAACACTATTTTTCATTAATGAATATCAGATGGGAAATAAAGAAGCGGAATGCTGCCTTCAGGGGAGAGACGCTATTTCGGTTAGATGGGGGGGTTATCTAAAATCACCAGGAAATAGCGTACATACGTAACAAAATAGCAACTCAAGGCGTAAAAACCAGCAGAGAACACTTGCCTCTGCAGAGTTAATAGCTTTAAGATGATGTAAGAAAATTTTCCCTGGTGTTGGCCAATATTGGCAGCCTGACCTACGCGGTCAGGTTTTTTTTTATATTTTTTATCAAAACATTACCGGGAAAGTGTATCGCCTTAAGGGGTGAGAAACTAGTTAGACTAAAGTACAGTCCCTTACTAGACCTTTATCAGTTCATGCAGGTTATTATTTCACATCGTAGAAATCGGGGCCGGTGCTGTATTGCTTCCCTCTCGTAAGCCGCCACGCTGCCCACTCAATACCGATTAACGCCCGTCATTTCCCGGTTCGAAAGCTGCCGTGAGCGAGCAGCCTATCCATCCACCGGTTTAATCAGCCGCAGCTCCATCCCCAGGCGCACGGCATGTCGGGCATTCGTGACCCCCAACTTTTTGACGACGTTGGACATATGGTACTTGATGGTGCCGGTCTTTATGCCCAGGATCATCGCCGTTTCCTGGTAGGTTTTACCCACGCTGGCCCAATAGAGGATTTCGTTTTCCCTGTCGGTAAAGCGGGCGTTGCCCTCCAGCGCTGCGGCGTTTTTATCTGACGGCGGGGCCAGCGCCAGATACGACTCATGGATTGAGGCCAGCAATACCGAGATTTCACCTTTACGTTCGATGAGCGCCGGGACGATTTCCGCTTTCTGTTCTGCGCTGAAGGCAAAGGAAAGCGTGACGAGATTGTTGTTGTAATCGTGCAATACGAAGGTATAGCCGTGCGTCACGCCAAACTCGCGGGCCTGCTCGAACAGTTCGGGAAAATGCAGCCCTGCGTCCGCCATGATTTGCTCGTCCCAGGCGAAGGGGGTCAGGCGGTTGCGGGCGGTAATCACCACCGGATCAATGTACTGCAACCCCTGCTCTTGATACTTGTTGACCCATTCAGTCGGGTAGTTGGTGACGCCAAAAATACAGGAAATGTCTTTTTTGGATAACACCACATACGCCCACAGGAGCTCGCCCAACTCCCCCAACGCCGCTTCCAGGCGCTTGCCGATGATATTGCTGAGATTGTATTCGTCTTCCATTGACTGCCCGCTCCCTCTATCCGCATGCCGCAGGGTTGACTATAGCACGCCGAAAAGCGACAGGTCGGGGGAGTGGTTCACCGGGGGCATACAGCACCCACAAAAAAGGCGCGGCCCCGCAGCCACGCCTTTTCCCATACCGATCGCCCCGCTACTTGCGTTTGAGCAGCATATACACGCTGATCAGCAGGAACAGCATGCTCGGCAGCAGCGCCCCCAGCACCGGCGGCATGCTGTAAACCATGCTCAGCGGGCCGAAGATCTGATCCAGCACGTAGAACAGGAAGCCGAAGCTGATGCCGGTCACCACGCGGATGCCCATCGGCACGCTGCGCAGCGGGCCGAAGATGAACGACAGCGCCATCAGCATCATCACCGCCACCGACAGCGGCGAGAAGATTTTTCGCCACATGTTGAGCTGGTATTTGTTGGATTCCTGGCCGCTCTGCTTCAGGTACTTCACGTAGTTGTGCAGCCCGCTGATGGAGAGCGAATCCGAATCCAGCGCCACCACGCCCAGCTTGTCCGGGGTCAGGTTGGTTTTCCATTCGCCGGTCAGCGTCTGGGTGCCGGTCACCTGTTTCGGGTTGGTCAGATCCGAGGTGTCCACCTGCGAAAGCTGCCACAGGCCGTTCTCGAAGCTGGCGGTGGCGGCATAGCGCACCGTCTCCAGGCGACGCTGATCGTTGAAGTGGTAGATATTCACGCCGGAGAGTTCTTTATCGCCGGAGACGCGCTCGATGTAGATGAAGTCGTTGCCGTCCTTCGCCCACAGCCCGCTCTTGGTGGAGAGCAGCGAGCCGCCGTACATCTGCTGGGCGCGGTAGTTGCGCGCCATCTGCTCGCCCTGCGGCGCCACCCACTCACCGATCGCCATGGTCAGCAGCACCAGCGGAATGGCGGTTTTCATCACCGAGCCGGCGATCTGCAGGCGGGTGAAGCCGGAAGCCTGCATCACCACCAGTTCGCTGCGCGTCGCGAGCTGGCCCAGGCCGAGCAGCGCGCCGAGCAGCGCCGCCATCGGGAAGAAGATCTCGATGTCTTTCGGCACGCTCAGCAGGGTGTACATGCCGGCGCTCAGCGCGGTGTATTCGCCCTGGCCGACCTTGCGCAGCTGATCGACGAACTTGATGATGCCGGACAGCGACACCAGCATGAACAGCGTCATGATGATGGTGTTGAAAATCGTTTTACCGATATAACGGTCTAATACGCCAAACATCAGGCCGCTCCTCTCAGGCGTGCGCGCAGCTTGCGCATCGGCACGGTATCCCACAGGTTCAGCGCCAGCGCCAGCGCGAAGTAAACGCCGTTAACCAGCCACAGCCACAGCATCGGATCCAGCTTGCCTTTGCCGGCGTTGGAACGCAGCGAGGTCTGCAGCAGGAAGAAGATCAGGTACAGCAGGATGGCCGGCAGCATGCTCAGCACGCGGCCCTGGCGCGGGTTCACCACGCTGAGCGGCACCACCAGCAGCGCCATCAGCGCCACCGACACCACCAACGTCAGGCGCCAGTGGAATTCGGCGCGCGCGTCCGGATCGTCGGATTCCCACAGCGTCTGCATCGACATCTGTTCGGATTCGGTGTTGTCCGCCGCCACGGTGCGGTGGCCAATCACCGCCTTGTAGTCGGTGAAGTCGGTAATGCGGAAGTCGCGCAGCAGCGCGGTGCCTTCAAAGCGGGTGCCCTTGTCGAGCGTCACCACCTGCGAGCCGTCTTTCTGCTGCACGATGTTACCGTGCTCAGCCACCACCACCGACGGGCGTTGGTTGCCGTTCGGCCGCAGCTGCGCCAGGAACACGTCGTTGAAGGTGCTGCCCTTCACGTTGCCGATAAACAGCACCGCGTTGCCGTCCTGCGAGGGTTTGAACTGCCCTTCCGCCAGCCCGGCGATGCTCGGGTTGGCCTTGGCTTCGTTCACCACCACGTCCTGATAGCGCGAGGCCCAGGGGCCGGCCCAAAATACGTTCACCGCCGCGATCGCAGAAGTGAGCAACGCCAGGATCATGGCGGCGATAATCAGGGTGCGTTTGCCCAGCCCGCAGGCGTGCATGACGGTGATTTCGCTCTCGGTATACAACCGCCCAAGCGTCATCAGCAAGCCGAGAAACAGGCTCAAAGGCAGGATGAGCTGCGCCATTTTCGGCACGCCCAACGCGAGCAGAGAGAGTACTAAGTTTGTCGGGATATTGCCGTCCACCGCGTCGCCCAACACCCTGACCAAATTCTGACAAAAGAAGATCAGAAGCAGGATGAACAGGATGGCGATTTGGCTCTTGAGCGTTTCCCGTACCAGATATCTTATGATGATCACGCTTATTACGCCTGTGAAAACTTGTCTTTTTGCAGGAAAATCGATAATTTCATCGTTAATCCGCCATTTATTCTCATCATATGGCAACCTTCACAGCTAAAATAGTATTACAACATCAAGCCGTTTGGGTGTCCTATAGGAACTTGCTTATAGTCGCCAAAACAGAGCAATTTATGCCGTTCAGGTTAACATAATCCGTTAACTCAAATGGCAGGAGATCGTTACGGAGTCGGTTATTCTAGCCGTAGCGTCCGCCTTTGTCTTTAAGATTCAGGAGAGTGCATGGAGTTCAGTGTAAAAAGCGGTAGCCCGGAAAAACAGCGCAGTGCCTGTATTGTAGTCGGCGTTTTCGAACCGCGCCGCCTGTCCCCTATCGCAGAACAACTCGACAAAATCAGTGATGGTTATATCAGCGCATTGCTGCGCCGTGGCGAACTGGAAGGCAAGGTCGGGCAGACGCTGCTACTGCACCATGTGCCCAACATTCTCTCCGAGCGCATCCTGCTGATCGGCTGCGGCAAAGAGCGCGAGCTCGATGAGCGCCAATACAAGCAGGTGATCCAGAAAACCATCAATACCCTCAACGACACCGGCTCGATGGAAGCGGTCTGCTTCCTGACCGAACTGCACGTGAAAGGCCGCAACACCTACTGGAAAGTGCGTCAGGCGGTGGAAACCGCCAAAGAGACGCTCTACACCTTCGATCAGCTGAAAAGCAACAAGGTGGAGCCGCGTCGTCCGCTGCGCAAAATGGTGTTCAACGTGCCGACCCGCCGTGAGCTCACCAGCGGCGAGCGCGCCATCCAGCACGGCCTGGCGGTGGCTTCCGGCATCAAGGCGGCCAAAGATCTCGGCAACATGCCGCCGAACATCTGTAACGCCGGCTACCTGGCCTCGCAGGCCCGCCAACTGGCGGACGCCTTCAGCACTAACATCACCACCCGCGTCATCGGCGAACAGCAGATGAAAGAGCTGGGCATGAACGCCTATCTGGCGGTCGGCGCCGGTTCGCAGAACGAATCATTGATGTCGGTGATGGAATATAAGGGCAACCCAAATCCGGACGCTAAGCCGATCGTGCTGGTAGGCAAAGGGCTGACCTTCGACTCCGGCGGCATCTCGATCAAACCGGCCGACGGCATGGACGAGATGAAATACGACATGTGCGGCGCGGCGACCGTGTACGGCGTGATGCGCGTGGTGGCGGAGCTGAACCTGCCGCTGAACGTGATCGGCGTGCTGGCCGGCTGTGAAAACATGCCGGGCGGCCGGGCGTATCGTCCGGGCGACGTGCTGACCACCATGTCCGGCCAGACCGTCGAGGTGCTGAACACCGACGCCGAAGGCCGCCTGGTGCTGTGCGACACCCTGACCTACGTCGAGCGCTTCGAGCCGGAGCTGGTGATCGACATCGCCACCCTGACCGGCGCCTGCGTGATCGCCTTGGGCCACCACATCACCGGCCTGATGTCGAACCACAACCCGCTGGCGCACGAGCTGCTGGGCGCTTCCGAGCAGGCCGGCGACCGCGCCTGGCGCCTGCCGATGGCCGACGAGTACTACGAGCAGCTGGACTCCAACTTCGCCGACATGGCGAACATCGGTGGCCGCCCTGGCGGCGCCATCACCGCCGCCTGCTTCCTGTCGCGCTTCACCCGCAAGTACACCTGGGCGCACCTGGACATCGCCGGCACCGCCTGGCGCTCTGGTAAAGCCAAGGGCGCGACCGGCCGCCCGGTGGCGCTGCTGTCTCAGTTCTTGCTCAACCGCGCAGGCCTGAACGGCGACGATTAAATCTGAGCGGTAATTCAGGTATAATCCCAAGGGGCACAGCATGCTGTGCCCCTACATTTTTTTATCGGCAGCGGTGGATCCTTAATGAAACAGGCGACGTTTTATTTGCTCGACAACGCGGAACCGTCAGGCGCGCTCAGCGCCCATGAGGCCGTGGCCTGCGCCGTTGCCGCCAGCGGCTTCCGCGCCGGCAAGCGGGTGCTGATCGCCTGCGAGAGTCAGGAGCAGGCCCAGCGGCTGGACGAAGCGCTGTGGCAGCGCGAGCCGCATGAATTCGTGCCGCACAACCTGGCCGGCGAAGGGCCGCACTACGGCGCGCCGGTGGAACTGTGCTGGCCCGGCAAGCGCGGCAACGCCCCGCGCGATCTGCTGATCGCCCTGCTGCCGCAGTTTGCCGATTTTGCTACCGCTTTCCATGAAGTGGTAGACTTCGTTCCTTACGAAGACACTCTGAAACAGTTGGCGCGCGACCGCTACAAGGCCTATCGCAGCGTCGGCTTCCATTTGACCACGGCTACGCCGCCAACTCACTGAATACGATAAAGAATGGAAAAGACAAACAGTCAGCTCGACACCGCATACGACCCAAAACAGATCGAACAGAAGCTGTACGATCACTGGGAGAGTCAGGGTTACTTCAAGCCGAACGGCGACACCAGCCAGGAAAGCTTCTGCATCATGATCCCGCCGCCGAACGTCACCGGCAGTCTGCACATGGGCCACGCGTTCCAGCAGACCATCATGGACACCATGATTCGCTATCAGCGCATGCAGGGTAAAAACACCCTGTGGCAGGCGGGCACCGACCACGCCGGCATCGCCACCCAGATGGTGGTGGAGCGCAAGATCGCCGCGGAAGAAGGCAAAACCCGCCACGACTACGGCCGTGACGCGTTCATCGACAAAATCTGGCAGTGGAAGGCGGAATCCGGCGGCACCATCACCCGCCAGATGCGCCGTCTGGGCAACTCCGTGGACTGGGAGCGCGAGCGCTTCACCATGGACGAAGGCCTGTCGAACGCGGTGCGCGAAGTGTTTGTCCGTCTGCACAAAGAAGACCTGATCTACCGCGGCAAGCGCCTGGTGAACTGGGATCCGAAGCTGCGCACCGCCATCTCCGATCTGGAAGTGGAAAACCGCGAATCCAAAGGCTCCATGTGGCACCTGCGCTACCCGCTGGCCGACGGCGCGAAAACCGCCGAGGGCAAAGACTACCTGGTGGTCGCCACCACCCGTCCGGAAACCGTGCTGGGCGATACCGGCGTGGCGGTCAACCCGGAAGATCCGCGCTATAAAGACCTGATCGGCAAAGAGATCATTCTGCCGCTGGTCGGCCGCCGCATCCGCATCGTCGGCGACGAACACGCCGATATGGAAAAAGGCACCGGCTGCGTGAAGATCACCCCGGCGCACGATTTCAACGACTACGAAGTCGGCAAACGCCACGGCCTGCCGATGATCAACATTCTGACTTTCGACGGCGACATCCGTCAGGAAGCGGAAGTGTTCAACACCCTGGGCGAAGTCTGCACCGACTACTGCAGCGAAATCCCGGCCGAGTTCCGCGGCCTGGAGCGTTTCGCGGCGCGGAAAGCGGTGGTTGCCGCCTTCGATAATCTGGGCCTGCTGGACGAGGTCAAACCGCACGACCTGACGGTGCCTTACGGCGACCGCGGCGGCGTGGTGATCGAACCGATGCTGACCGACCAATGGTACGTGCGCACCGCGCCGCTGGCCAAAGTGGCGGTGGAAGCGGTCGAACAGGGCGACATCCAGTTCGTACCGAAGCAGTACGAAAACATGTACTTCAGCTGGATGCGCGACATCCAGGACTGGTGCATCTCGCGTCAGCTGTGGTGGGGCCACCGCATCCCGGCCTGGTACGACGTGAACGGCAAAGTCTACGTGGGCCGCAGCGAAGAAGAAGTGCGCAGCGAGAACAACCTGGGCGCCGACGTGGTGCTGACCCAGGACGAAGACGTGCTGGACACCTGGTTCTCGTCCGGCCTGTGGACCTTCTCTACCCTGGGCTGGCCGGAGCAGACCGAGGCGCTGAAAACCTTCCACCCGACCAGCGTGATGGTCAGCGGCTTCGACATCATCTTCTTCTGGATCGCGCGCATGATCATGCTGACCATGCACTTCATCAAGGATGAAAACGGCAAGCCGCAGGTGCCGTTCAAGACCGTCTACATGACCGGTCTTATCCGCGACGACGAAGGCCAGAAGATGTCCAAGTCCAAAGGCAACGTGATCGATCCGCTGGACATGGTCGACGGCATCTCGCTGGAAGATCTGCTGGAAAAACGCACCGGCAACATGATGCAGCCGCAGCTGGCGGAGAAAATCCGCAAGCGCACCGAGAAGCAATTCCCGAACGGCATCGAGCCGCACGGCACCGACGCCCTGCGCTTCACCCTGGCGGCGCTGGCATCGACCGGCCGCGACATCAACTGGGACATGAAGCGCCTGGAAGGCTACCGCAACTTCTGTAACAAGCTGTGGAACGCCAGCCGCTTCGTGCTGATGAACACCGAAGCGCACGACTGCGGCTTCAACGGCGGCGAGAAAGTGCTGTCGCTGGCGGATCGCTGGATCCTGGCCGAATTCAACCGCACGGTGAAAGCCTACCGCGAAGCGCTGGACACCTACCGCTTCGATCTGGCGGCCAACATCCTGTACGAATTCACCTGGAACCAGTTCTGCGACTGGTATCTGGAGCTGACCAAGCCGGTGGTGAGCAACGGCAGCGAAGCGGAACAGCGCGGCACCCGCCACACGCTGATTACCGTGCTGGAAGCGCTGCTGCGCCTGGCGCACCCGATCATTCCATTCATCACCGAAACCATCTGGCAGCGCGTGAAGCCGCTGACCGGCACGACCGCAGACACCATCATGCTGCAGCCGTTCCCGGCCTACGACGCCGCGCTGGAAGACGAGCAGGCGCTGAACGATCTGGAGTGGATCAAGCAAACCATCATCGCCGTGCGCAACATCCGCGCCGAGATGAACATCGCGCCTAGCAAAACGCTCGACGTGCTGCTGCGCAACTGCAGCGCCGACGCCCAGCGCCGCGTGCAGGAGAACCAAAGCTTTATCGCCCGTCTGGCGCGCCTGGAATCCATCGCGCTGCTGCCGGCCGGAGAGAAAGGCCCGGTCTCCGTCACCAAGCTGGTGGACGGCGCCGAGTTGCTGATCCCGATGGCCGGCTTCATCGACAAGGACGCCGAGATCGCGCGTCTGGCCAAAGAGATGGGTAAACTGGATGCGGAAATCGCTTCGATCGAAGGCAAGCTGGCGAACGAAGGCTTCGTGGCGCGCGCGCCGGAGGCGGTGGTCGCCAAAGAACGCGATCGTCTGGCGGCCTGCAAAGAAGGCAAAGTGAAGCTGCAGGAACAGCAGGCGACCATCGCTGCGCTGTAATCCACCGGCTCACGCCAACGCCTGAAAAACAGCGGGGTCTTCCCCGCTGTTTTTTTATCGCCGTTGCATCCGGGCCGGGTTAGATGTTATTACAAGATATTACTGCTGCAGGGACGCCGCCGGGAAATAATCCCCGGCGCGTTTCGTGCTGCGATAAAAACGAAAAACGAACGTGGTCTCTTTCAATGGCGAGTGTAAACATGACAACAGCAACCCCGGCGCGCCTGCTGGTGCGCCCCATCACGGCGGAAGACAATGCCGCCATTGCTCACGTCATTCGCGAAGTCTCCGCCGAGCACGGCCTGACGGCGGATAAAGGCTATACCGTCTCCGATCCCAATCTGGACGCCCTGTATCAGCTCTACAGCCTGCCGCGCAGCGCTTACTGGGTGATCGAGGTGGACGGCCAGGTCGCCGGCGGCGGCGGCATCGCGCCGCTGCAGGGCGGCGCAGACGATATTTGCGAATTGCAGAAGATGTATTTCCTGCCGGTATTGCGCGGCAAGGGATTGGCGAAACGCCTGGCGCTGCAGGCGCTGGATTTCGCCCGCCGGCACGGCTTCCGCTGTTGTTACCTCGAGACCACCGCCAGCCTGACGCAGGCCGTCGCGCTGTACGAACACCTGGGCTTTGAACACATCGACCACGCGATGGGCGCCACCGGCCACGTCGATTGCGAAGTCACCATGCTGAAAACGCTGTAATCGCCCCCCGCCTCTTCATCAGGGTGCAGCTTGCTGCGCCTTTTTTATTAATATCGCAATCAATCAGTAAAACTCGCTATAACGCCGTTTTTCAAGCAGATAAACTGACGTTAAAAACCGCGATGTAAATTTAATGTGAAGTTCGTTAATAAATTAACGATCGTAAATTGACCGCTTGCTCCTCCGCGCTACTCTGCCAGTATCCCAATCGCGCACGGAGAGCTGTCATGTCGGAAAACACCTTTGATTACATTATCGTCGGCGCCGGTTCCGCCGGCTGCGTGCTGGCGGCGCAGCTGATCCGCCGCACCCAGGCGCGGGTGCTGCTGCTGGAAGCCGGCGGCGACGACAATAACCTGTTTATCAAGATGCCGGCCGGCGTGGCCAAGATCATCGCCAAAAAGAGCTGGCCCTACGAAACGGAACCGGAACCGCACGCCAACAACCGCCGCATGCAGATCGCGCAGGGCAAAGTGCTGGGCGGCAGCAGTTCGGTCAACGGCATGATCTACCTGCGCGGCCAGCCGCAAGATTACGACGACTGGGCCGAGCGCTATGGCTGCGCCGGCTGGAGCTACCGGGAGGTGCTGCCCTACTTCAAACGCGCCGAGGCCAACGAAAGCCTGTCCGACGACTACCACGGCGCCGACGGGCTGCTGCCGGTCAGCGAAAACCGCTATCGCCACCCGCTCAGCATGGCGTTTATCCGCGCCGGCCAGGAGCTGAACCTGCCCTATCGCAACGACTTCAACGGCGACAGCCAGCACGGCGTCGGTTTCTACCAAACCACCACCCGCAACGGCGAGCGCGCCAGCACCGCCCGCACCTACCTGAAGGCGGTGCGCGACGAACGGCGGCTGGTGGTGAAACTGAACGCCCTGGCGCACCGGCTGACCTTCGAGGGCAACGTCGCCACCGGCGTGGTCTACAGCCAGAACGGCGGCGCGGAAGTGACCGCGCGCGCCACCAAAGAGGTGATCGTCAGCGCCGGCGCGGTCGGTTCGCCGAAGCTGCTGATGCTGTCCGGCATCGGCCCGCGCGACCACCTGCAGCAGCTGGGCATCGAGGTGCGGGCGGATCTGCCGGTGGGTAAAAACTTCCACGACCACCTGCACATGTCGATCAACGTCAGCACCCGCGAGCCGATCAGCCTGTTCGGCGCCGATCGCGGCCTGCAGGCGCTGAGCCACGGCGCGCAGTGGCTGGCGTTTCGCAGCGGGGTGCTCTCATCCAACGTGCTGGAAGGCGCCGCCTTCACCGACAGCCGGGGCGACGGCCGGCCGGACGTGCAGATCCACTTTCTGCCGCTGCTGGACAGCTGGGACGACGTGCCCGGCGAGCCGCTGCCGAACATTCACGGCTTCACGCTCAAGGTCGGCTATCTGCAACCGAAGGCGCGCGGCGAAGTGCTGCTGCGCAGCAGCAACCCGCGCGATCCGGTCAAGCTGCACGCTAACTACCTCGGCCACCCGGACGATCTGGCCGGTAGCGTGCGCGCGGTGAAGTTCGGCCTGGGCTTCCTGCAAACCGCGGCGCTGAAACCGCTGATCAAAGATCTGCTGATGCCGCAGCCGGAGTGGACGCGCGACGACGCACAGCTGGAAGCCTTTGTGCGCAACTTCTGCAAGACGGTGTATCACCCGGTGGGCAGCTGCCGCATGGGGCCGTCGCCGCAGGACGCGGTGACCGATCCGCAGCTGCGGGTGCACGGTTTTGAACGGCTGCGGGTGATCGACTGCTCAGTGATGCCGCAGCTCACCAGCGGCAATACCAATGCGCCGACCATTATGCTGGCGGAAAAGGCGGTGGATCTGTTGCTGGGCGCGCCGCAGTAAGGGCGCGCCTCAACGTCAGGCGGCGGCGGGCACGCCGCTGTGGAAACGCAGCTCGCTGTCCGGCGACAGGATCAGTTCAGCTTCGAGGCGGCCGAAATGCGCCACCCGTTCGCTGATGTCGCCGCCGGCGATCTGTTCCGCCAGCGTCAAGTAGTCCTGATAGTGGCGCGCTTCGGATCGCAGCAGCGAGACGTAAAAGCGGTTCAGCTCATCGTCCAGGTGCGGCGCCAGTTTGGCGAAGCGCTCGCAGGATCGCGCTTCGATGTAGGCGCCGCAGATCAGTTTGTCGATCAGCGTCGCCGGATCGTGGGTGCGGATCTCGCGGATCATACCCTTGGCATAGCGGCTGGCGGTGATCTTACGATACGGGATCCCGCGCGCCTGCATGATCTCCAGCACCTGCGAGAAGTGATGCAGTTCTTCCTTGATCAGCAGCACCATGCGATCCGCCAGATCCTGGCCGTAGGCCGAGCCATTTTTCGGCAGGATCTTACGGGTGAACTGGCCCTGACGGAACAATGTGTCGGGCGCGCCCTGCGCTTCGTGCAGAAATGCCTCGTAGGGCCGCAGCAGCGCCAACAGCGCGTCGCCGCTCTCTTTGTCCGCCACGTAGCGGCGGATCAACCACATGCCGGTCTGCGCGGCTTTCAGCTCGCACACCAGGTGGTCGGTCAGCAACAGCTGCAGGTTTTCCGGACGGCGCGCGGCGTCGATCCAGGCGTCGGGAGTTTCACAGTGCAGGAAGCTTAAAATCGGGGCTAGCAGGGATTGGTATGTCATCGGCTTCATTGCCCTATGTATTTCAAGTTGCAGCTAGGCGGCCAGCTCACTCATCCCCAGGAGCTTACTCAGGTAAGTGACTGGGGTGAGAGAGTGCAGCCAACAACGCTGCAGCTTGAAAGACGACGGGGATATCAGGGGCCGGCGAGAGCCGGCCCACAGGCATTAATAGGAAAGGAATTAGTGGCGTTTGCCGTCGTCGTCTTCGTCAATGTAGTCGCCGTCTTCGTCATCCTCACCGTCTTCACCGTTCGGATCTTCGAAGTAGGTGCCCCAGCCGTCGTAGTTGACGCCGCAGCGCTCCGCCAGCGCCACCAGCTGTTCTACCTGGGCGTCGATCAGCTCGGCGTTCAGGCCGACTTCGCTGATCACGTCGCAGCACATCACCAGCGAACCGTCTTCCACTTCCAGCTCTTCGGCGTCGGTCACTTCGTAGCCCAGCTTGAAGGCTTCAACGGCGGCCTGCTCCAGAACCTCAAATTTCTCGGCGGACAGATGGTGCTCGATGGTGTAGAGCGCGTCCGGATCGCTGCCGTCTTCCAGCAGCTCTTCGATGATCAGGCGGGTCTCTTCACGTTGTTCTTCCAGCAATTCGCGGTTTGCCATGCCTATATCCTCAAGTCAAATGGCCTTCATTCCTTCTATTTTCACACACCGCCGACGTTGCTTCCACGATAAACGTGAAAGATTTCCTCGCCGGGGTTGAAATTGAATATTCATACATATAAAGTGAATTTTAATTCAATTACACAATCAGGGAATCGGACTATGAGCACCGGCAATGCGTTCTACCAACGTCACTTTCTGAGGTTAATGGATTTCACCCCCGCCGAACTGCAGGCGCTGCTGAAGCTGGCGGCCGATCTGAAACAGGCCAAAAAGCTGGGGCAGGAACAGCGCCGGCTGCAGGGCAAAAACATTGCGCTCATCTTCGAAAAAGACTCGACCCGCACGCGATGCTCTTTCGAAGTTGCCGCATTCGATCAGGGCGCGCAGGTGACCTATCTCGGCCCAAGCGGCAGCCAGATCGGCCATAAAGAGTCGATGAAAGACACCGCCCGGGTGCTGGGCCGCCTGTACGACGGTATTCAGTATCGCGGCTACGGCCAGGCGCTGGTGGAAACCCTGGCGGAACACGCCGGCGTGCCGGTGTGGAACGGCCTGACCGACGAGTTCCACCCTACCCAATTGCTGGCGGATCTGCTCACCGTGCAGGAACACCTGCCGGGCAAGGCGCTGAACGAAGTGAAGCTGGCGTACGTCGGCGACGCGCGCAACAACATGGGCAACACGCTGCTGGAAGCCGCCGCGCTGGCGGGCATGGATCTGCGGCTGGTGGCGCCGAAGGCCTGTTGGCCACAGCCGGAGCTGGTGGCCGAATGCCAGGCGCTGGCGCAGCAAACCGGCGCGAAACTCACCCTGACCGAAGACATCGCCGAAGGGGTGCAAGACGCCGATTTCCTCTACACCGACGTGTGGGTGTCGATGGGCGAACCGAAAGAGACCTGGCAGGAGCGTATCGCGCTGCTGCGGCCGTATCAGGTCAACATGGCGATGCTGAAACTGACCGGCAACCCGAACGTGAAGTTCCTGCACTGCCTGCCGGCGTTCCACGACGATCAAACCACGCTCGGCAAGCAGATGGCGCAGCAGTACGATCTGCACGGCGGCATGGAAGTGACCGACGAAGTGTTCGAGTCGGCGCACAGCGTGGTGTTCGATCAGGCGGAAAACCGGCTGCATACCATCAAGGCGGTGCTGGTCGCCACGCTGAGCGCAACGCTCTGACACGCCTCTCCCTCCGCCCTGGCGCCCCCGGCCAGGGCGGCTAATATATTCCTGGAATATCAAATAGCGCATTGGCCTTTGCCCGCCGCCGGCAAAGGTTCTACCGTGACAGGCCGACGGCGCCCGCGCCGTAAAAACCAACGATAACAAACCGTTCTCAGCGCCGCCCTGCGGCGCCTTCAGGGGATACACACCGATGAAAGCCAAACTCTTGCCGCTGTTCCTTCTCGCCGCCTTGCCCGCCGCCGCGTTAGCCGCCACGCCGCCGAATACGCTGGTGGTGGTGCAATCGCTGGATGACATCGTCAGCCTCGATCCGGCGGAAGCCAACGAACTCTCCAGCATCCAGACGGTGCCCAGCCTGTACCAGCGCTTGGTGCAGGCGGATCGCGACGATCCGGCCAAGGTGGCACCGGTGCTGGCAGAAAGCTGGCAGAGCGATGCGGCGGCCAAAACGCTGACGGTAAAACTGCGGCCGCAGGCGGCGTTCGCCTCCGGCAACCCGCTGACCGCCGACGACGTGATCTTCTCCTACAGCCGCGCGGTGAAAATGAACAAGTCGCCGGCGTTCATCCTCAACGTGCTCGGCTGGCAGCCGGACAACATCGACGCGCAGTTGAAGAAGATCGACGACCATACCGTGCAGCTGCGCTGGACGGCGGACGTCAGCCCGGCGGTGGCGCTGAATATCCTCTCGACGCCGATCGCCTCGATCGTCGACAGCAAGGCGGCGCTGGCCAACGTCAAAGACGGCGACTTCGGCAACGCCTGGCTGAAAATGCACTCCGCCGGCAGCGGCCCGTTCAAGATGCGCGTCTATCAGCCGCATCAGGCGATCGTGCTGGACGCCAACCCCACGACGCCGGGCGACAAGCCGCAGCTGAAAAACATCATCATCAAGAACGTGCCGGATCCGGCCACCCGCCGCCTGCTGGTCCAGCAGGGCGACGCCGATATCGCCCGCGAACTGGGCGCCGACCAGACCGACACGCTGAAGAACCAGCCGGGGGTTAAGGTGCTGGAGATCCCGTCCGCCGAACAAAACTACCTGGTGTTCAACACCGGCAACGGCGCCAATCCGCTGCTGAACAACCCGGCCTTCTGGGAAGCGGCGCGCTACCTGGTGGATTATCAGGGCATCACCCAGGATCTGCTGAAGGGCCAATACTTCGTGCATCAGAGCTTCCTGCCGGTCGGGCTGCCGGGCGCGCTGGAGACCAACCCGTTCCGCTACGATCCGGCCAAGGCGAAAGCCATTCTGGCCAAGGCGGGCATCACCCACGCCGCCTTTACGCTGGACGTAGAGAACAAACCGCCGTTCATCACCATCGCGCAGGCGCTGCAGGGTAGCTTCGCCGCTGCCGGCGTGAAGGTCGAGCTGCTGCCGGCCGCGGGCAGCCAGGTTTACTCCCGCGTGCGCGCCAGGCAGCATCAGGCGGCGATCCGCCTGTGGATCCCGGATTACTTCGACGCCCACTCCAACGCCAGCGCCTTTGCCTACAACGACGGCAAGAGCAGCACGGTGGCCGGGCTGAACGGCTGGCAGATCCCGCAGTTGAATAAGCAGACGCTGGCGGCACTGGCCGAAGCCGATCCGGCCAAGCGCCGCGCGCTGTACACCGCCATGCAGCAGGAGCTGCAGCGCAGTTCGCCGTACGTGTTTATCGATCAGGCCAAAACCGAAGTGGTGCTGCGCGACAACGTCAAAGGCTACCAGCAGGGGCTGAACGCCGACATGGTCTACTACGATCGCGTCAGCAAATAGCCCGCAGGCGGCCATCGCCGGCCAATCGATTGCGGGGCGGCAAAAAACGGCGTTTTAACGCTTGCAGTGGCGAAAAGCGCGAGTATAATGCGCCACAATTTGCCAGGAGAAAGCATGAAAAACGACGTTTGTTTTGTTAGCCGCAATCGACAAAACCGACTGCCTATCGGCGGCCAGCTGCCGTTGTTTCTCCTGTTGCTAAACCGATCGTTTCAAGCCCCTCATTGAGGGGCTTTTTTTTGCCTTAAAAAGTCCCGCGCCACGGGCACGCGTCGAGGAGGAGTGAAAAATGGCCAACCCGCTGTATCACAAACACATCATCTCTATTAACGATCTCAGCCGCGAGGATCTGGAGCTGGTGCTGCGCACCGCCGCCGGTCTGAAAGCCAACCCGCAGCCGGAACTGTTGAAACACAAGGTGATCGCCAGCTGCTTCTTTGAAGCCTCGACCCGTACCCGCCTGTCGTTCGAAACCTCGATGCACCGCCTCGGCGCCTCGGTGGTCGGTTTCGCCGACGGCAGCAACACCTCGCTCGGCAAAAAAGGCGAAACCCTGGCCGACACCATCTCGGTGATCAGCACCTACGTGGACGCCATCGTGATGCGCCATCCGCAGGAAGGCGCGGCGCGCATGGCCTCGGAGTTCTCCGGCAACGTGCCGGTGCTCAACGCCGGCGACGGCGCCAACCAGCACCCGACCCAGACCCTGCTGGATCTGTTCACCATCCAGGAAACCCAGGGCCGCCTGAACAACCTCAGCATCGCCATGGTCGGCGACCTGAAGTACGGCCGCACCGTGCACTCGCTCACCCAGGCGCTGGCCAAATTCGAAGGCAACCGCTTCTACTTCATCGCCCCGGACGCGCTGGCGATGCCGGCCTACATCCTGAAAATGCTGGAAGAGAAAGGCATCGAGTACAGCCTGCACGGCAGCATTGAAGAAGTGGTGCCGGAGCTGGATATTCTCTACATGACCCGGGTGCAGAAAGAGCGCCTCGATCCGTCCGAGTACGCCAACGTGAAGGCGCAGTTCGTGCTGCGCGCCGCGGATCTGGCCGGCGCGCGCGCCAATCTCAAGGTGCTGCACCCGCTGCCGCGCATCGACGAGATCGCCACCGACGTGGATAAAACGCCGCACGCTTACTACTTCCAGCAGGCGGGCAACGGCATCTTCGCCCGCCAGGCGCTGCTGGCGCTGGTGCTCAACGCAGATTTGGCTCTTTAAGGGGGAACCGCCATGACTCACGACAACAAACTGCAAGTCGAAGCGATCAAATGCGGCACGGTGATCGACCACATTCCGGCGCAGATCGGTTTCAAACTGCTGACGCTGTTCAAGCTGACCGCCACCGACCAGCGCATCACCATCGGCCTGAACCTGCCCTCCAACGAGCTGGGCCGCAAGGATCTGATCAAGATCGAGAACACCTTCCTGACCGAGCAGCAGGCCAACCAGTTGGCGATGTACGCGCCGAAGGCCACGGTGAATCGCATCGACAACTATGAAGTGGTGCGCAAGCTGACCCTCAGCCTGCCGGACCACATCGACGGCGTGCTGACCTGCCCGAACGGCAACTGCATCAGCCGCAGCGAGCCGGTGGCGTCGAGCTTCAGCGTCAAATCGCGCGACGGTGAAGTACACCTGAAGTGCCGCTACTGTGAAAAAGAGTTCGAGCATCAGGTGGTGCTGCAGGCGGACTAATCCCGGCATGGGCGCCGGGAGATGGCGCTGTTATTCTCCCGGTGACGCCCTATAATGGGTTCTCTGAAAATCACTCTACCCACGTTGCTACCCACCGAATTTTACGCTGCGGCCGACCGCGCGGCGGCGTGAAAGACAACGGGTTTATCAGGAGAAAACATGTCACGTAACATCAGCACTGAACTCGCCCCGGCAGCCATTGGTCCTTACGTGCAGGGCGTTGATCTGGGCAGCATGATCATCACTTCCGGCCAGATCCCGGTCGATCCGAAAACCGGCGCCGTCGCCGACGACGTCGCCGCTCAAGCGCGCCAGTCGCTGGAAAACGTCAAAGCGATCGTCGAAGCCGCCGGCCTGATCGTTGCCGACATCGTGAAAACCACCGTGTTCGTGAAAGACCTGAACGACTTCGCCACCGTCAACGCCGCGTACGAAGCCTTCTTCACCGAGCACAGCGCGCCGTTCCCGGCCCGTTCCTGCGTAGAAGTGGCGCGTCTGCCGAAAGACGTGAAGATCGAAATCGAAGCCATCGCCGTGCGTCGTTAATCGACGGCCACACGCATCACGGCCAGTGCAGACTGGCCGTTTTTACATTACTTGAATGCTGGGCGCCGACGGACACAACCCAAAGTTTCCGCTGCTGGAGAGGATGAAGCGTTAACCTTTTTAACCACCTGTTTTAAAACGGCGATAACCTCTTCTCGCGAAGCCGTAATCGGTTTACCGCGAGGCGTTATGCGGTCAATCTGTTCAGATGTATAGGTGTTCACGGCATCTGCACCTTCCATGCCGAATTTATACACCTTCAGCTCATAAGAGGCAGGTTGTGTTACCTGACGTTTTGTTGACTTTATCACCATGCGAACCTCCTGTGACCCTACCGGCATTTCGTCATTATTGCGCAAATTTCACCCACCTTCAATTATGAGGCCGGCGGCAAAAAACCTTCCTGGAACCACAGGAAAAGCGCCTCAGCATCTCGATAAAGTATCTGTTTGAGCCCCCCGGTGAGGTCAACAAATTGATGATAATTTATATAATAATCAGCCAACTCCGTATTAATCGGCGATATTAAACGCAACCCTGCGCATGCCGTATCCACCATAAAGAGCACGGCGACATAGAGCGCAAAACGCAGCGTATTGCCATCAAGGCTCGAGTCTCTAATCCGAAAGTTTTGCAGCATCTCAATATTTAACATCGCCAGTTGCTCGCCAGCCGCCGGACAAAATCGGCAGATACAGGCGCCTGCCGGCCGGTCATCGATGCCCTGTATCTTAAAACTAAACATAAAACCGTCAGGATCGTCCAACGCGGCGCCATTCAACGCCCAGGGAATACGGCGCTCTTCAGGTTGTTGGCGAGCCAACGCAATGCACCACTCAAAATCTTCAGCATTCATCATTTGCACCCGGACGCCATACCCGGCCTCAGCAAAGAGGTCATTGGTTGCAGCCAGTGCGCGTTCTCCAATCAATCGGACATTAAAAACCTGCGGCATTATCAATCCTTTGAATGCGTAAACCGTATTGAATGAACAAATCGGGCTGGATTTTACAACCAGCCCGTCGTTTCTGCTCTTTCAACCACATCGCAATGTCGAGATATGGAATACGCCCCGCAGTTTATTCGCCACCTATCCTTACGGAGCCGTTTGCAACCCCCGCAGCAACGCCTCCAGCGGGTACACCGCCGCAATCACCACTTCGTCGCGCGTCTGCGCCGCCGCATCCAGCCAGCGCTGCGCTTGTTCGGCCTCGGTTCGGCTCAGCGGTTTGTCCTGCTGATACCGCTCCAGCAGCGTTAACCCCAATGCGGCCAGGGCATCGACGTCCTGCGCCACCGGCGCCAGCTCCCGCAGCGTGCGGTTGCCCGCGATCGCCGTCTGCAGCGCCGCGCCGTTCGCCTGCCAGCGCTGCAGCCGTTCGCGCAGCGCCTGCGCCGCCGCCTTATCGCGCTTATCCTTCAACAAGGCCGCGACCTGCGCATGCATGTCGCGCACCGCCTCGCTCTCCGGCGGCAGCGCATCGGCAAAGCGGTTCAGCGGTTCGAACTGATGATAGTTGCCGGCCTGGAACTTCAGGTGCTGGCGAGTGTAATACTGCGCCGGTTCCACCGCCTCGGCCAGGATCTGCAGCGGCACGATCTGCACGCTGTTGCTCAGCCGGGTGAATTCGCGCGCCGTTTCCGCGTGCTGCTGCAGGCCGACCGACACCACCGACCAGGCGTCGATCGCCGCCAGCCGCTGGTACATGTTGCTTTCGTCGGTGACGTCCTGCGCCGACCACAGCCGCTCCGCCACCGCAAAGGTGCGCGGCCACAGCTTGAGATCGATCAGCGGCGCACGCACGTTTTCCGCCCACAGCGCCGCTTCCCCGCCGAGGATCTTGGCCTGCCCCTTCTCATCCGGCACCACCGGCATCTTGCCCGCCGGCGCCGCCGCCAGTTTCTCGCCCTGGGTGGGGTAACGCACGTTGCCGACCAGCGTATAGCCGCTGAGCTTGTCCTGTTGCAGCGTATATACCGGTCGCGTGTCGCCCATCCAGGTATCGACGCGGAACGTCACCTGCTGCGGCGTGCGCCAGACGATATCGTGCACCGCGCGGCGCGACTTGCCGTTGAAATCGATAAAGCCGCGCCAGCCCTGCTTGCCCTCGATCAGCGTGAAGCTGCCCTCCACCGCGCTGCCCTTCAGGCGCGGCATGCTGAAACGCCAGCTTTGCGCCTGCTCGCCGGCTTGCACCGCCGTTTCGACCCCCAGCGGCTGCGGCAGAATTTCATTGCGGTAGTGATAGGCGGTGCTTTGCGGCTGATCGAGATAGAAACCGGTGGAGAGAATGCCCTGATAGCCATCCTGCGCGCTGGCGCCCAGCGAGTCTTGCCCCTGCCAGGACTGAATGACGATCGAACGCGGCAGCGACGGATGATAGATCTCGTCCCAGCCGACCATCTGCCGCTGGTGCTTCTCGAGGACTTTTTCCAGCTTCTGGTTGAAGTAAGCCTGCAGCGCATGGGTATCCGCCAGCCCGTTCTGCTGCATAAACGCCTGAATCGACGGCGACGCCCGCCACTGGCTGGCGTCCACTTCGTCGCCGCCGATGTGCAGATAAGGATCGGGGAAGATCGCCGCCAGCTCGCCGACGATCGTATCGACAAACTGATAAACCTCGTCGCGGGTCGGATCGAGCGTCGGCTTATGCACGCCCCACTCGCGCTCCATGCGATACGGCCCCGGCGCGCTCATCAGGTCGGGATAGGCCACCGCGATGCTGGAGGCGTGCCCCGGCATGTCGATCTCCGGCACCACGCGAATGCCGCGCGCCGTGGCGTAAGCCACCACCTGCCGCATTTGCTCGCGGGTGTAGAACTGGCCGTCGCTGGCCTGCTGCTGCAATTTGGGGTAATGCTCGGAGGCGAAGCGCCAGCCCTGATCGTCGGTCAGGTGCCAGTGGAATACGTTGAGCTTGGCCGCCGCCATGCCGTCGAGCTGGCGCAAAATGTCCGGCAGCGGCAGGAAATGGCGCGCCGAATCCAACAGCACGCCGCGCCACGGAAAACGCGGCACGTCGCGAATATCCACCAGCGGCAGGAAGGTGTTTTGCCCGTCGGTCTGCAGCAGTTGCAGCAGGGTCTCCATGCCGCGCAGCGCGCCGAAGCGGGTGTTGGCGGTCAGCGTGGCGCCCTGCGGCGTGACCAGCAGCCAGTAACTCTCATCGCTGCCCGGCAGCGGCTGCGCCGCCACCCGATCCTTGATCACCACCTTGATCGCCGCGCCGTTTGCTTCTTCCCTCGGCGCCAGCGTCCAGCCGGTCTGCAGTTCGATGCGCTGGCGCCAGCGCGGCAGCGCGTCGCCCAAATCATCGCCCTGGAGGCTTAACGACAGCCGGTGATCCAAAATCAGTTTGCCCGCCGGTTGCGTCACTTCCACCTGCTGCGGCCAGGGCATCAGCGGCAGATCGCCAGCCGGCTGCGCCAGCGCGCCGCAAGAAAACCATAACGATGAAGCCAGTAGCGTATAACGGAAAGGTCTGTGCATCGGAAATTCCTCAGAGGAAAAAAACAAAATATCCCCAATGAATTTCAAACCACCGCTAGGCGATAAACAACAACGCGGTGGCTTGAAAGGCGCAGGGGAAAACAGCCAACGCTATAGATAAAGACTCAGCACAGAACAGATGTCCAACCGTTGCGGTGAAAAAGCGGACGGGATCACAGTTGCCCCCTCCCGGCCGGAGGGGGCGAACGGGTTATTGCCAGCCGTAGCGGCGCACGAACCAGCCTTTCACGCATTGGGTCAGCACCATGTAACCGGCGAGGATCAGCACCAGCCACGGGAAGTAACCGAGCGGCAGCGCCTGCAGCTGCAGGAAGCCGGCCAGCGGCGAGAACACCAGGCCGATGCCGGTGGCGATCACCGCCAGCGTCATGATGCACAGCGGCCAGGACGGGCGGCTCTGGATAAACGGAATTTTGCGCGTGCGGATCATGTGCACGATCAGCGTCTGTGACAGCAGGCCTTCCACGAACCAGCCGGACTGGAACAGCGTCTGCATTTCCGGCGTGTTGGCCTTGAATACCCACCACATCAGGCTGAAGGTCAGCACGTCGAAGATCGAACTGATCGGCCCAAAGAACACCATAAACCGCCCCAAATCGGCGGAGTTCCAGCGCTGCGGCTGGGTGATCTGATCGTCGTCGACGTTATCGAACGGGATGGCGATCTGCGAGATGTCGTACATCAGGTTCTGAATCAACAGGTGCAGCGGCAGCATCGGCAGAAACGGCAGGAAGGCGCTGGCGATCAGCACGCTGAACACGTTGCCGAAGTTGGAGCTGGCGGTCATCTTGATGTATTTCAGCATGTTGGCGAAGGTGCGGCGCCCTTCGATCACCCCCTGCTCCAGCACCATCAGGCTTTTTTCCAGCAGGATGATGTCCGCCGCTTCCTTGGCGATGTCCACCGCCGAATCGACGGAGATGCCGATATCGGCCGCGCGCAGCGCCGGCGCGTCATTGATGCCGTCGCCCATAAAGCCCACCACGTGCCCCTGGCGGCGCAGCAGTTTGACGATCCGCTCCTTGTGCAGCGGCGTCAGCTTGGCGAACACCGTGGTGCGCGCCGCCGCCTGCGCCAGCTGCTCGTCGTCCATTTGCTCGATCTCGCTGCCGCGCAGCAGATGATCGGCCTCCAGCCCGACGTCACGGCACACTTTGGCGGCCACCAGCTCGTTGTCGCCGGTGAGGATCTTCACCGTGACGCCGTTCTGTTTCAGCGCCGCCAGCGCCGGTGCGGTGCTTTCCTTCGGCGGATCGAGGAAGGCGACGTAGCCTTCGAGGATCAGATCAGACTCGTCCGCCACGCCGTATTCATGGGTTTGCGCCGGCAGGATCTTGTTGGCCACCGCCACCACCCGCAGCCCCTGCTGGTTGAGATCGTCGGTGATGCGACGGATCCTCGCCAGCAGCGCCTCGCTCAGCGGGATCACCTCGTCTTCGTGGCGCACGTGGCTGCAAATCGCCAGCATCTCTTCCAGCGCGCCCTTGCACACCAGCTCGTGATACTCGTTGTCTTTGGCCACCACCACCGACATGCGGCGGCGCACGAAGTCGAACGGGATCTCATCCACCTTGCGGTAGTTTTGCAGCGCCTGCGGCTGCTGATTTTGCTCCGCGCAGCTCAGCACCGCCACGTCGAGCAGGTTTTTCAGCCCGGTCTGGTAGAAGCTGTTCAGCCAGGCGTAGCGCAGCACCCGCTCGCTGCTGGCGCCGAACACGTCGGTATGGCGCTCCAGCACGATCTTGTCCTGGGTCAGAGTGCCGGTCTTGTCGGTGCACAGAATGTCCATCGCGCCGAAGTTCTGGATGGCGTCCAGCCGTTTGACGATCACCTTCTGGCGCGACAGCTTCACCGCCCCTTTGGCCAGCGTCGAGGTGACGATCATCGGCAGCATCTCCGGCGTCAGCCCGACCGCCACCGACAGCGCGAACAGCGCCGCCTCCCACCAGTCGCCCTTGGTGTAGCCGTTGATCAGCAGCACGATCGGCGTCATCACCAGCATAAAACGGATCAGCAGCCAGCTGACCTTGCTGATGCCGCTCTGGAAGGCGTTCGGCTGCTCATCCTGGCTGGTGACGCGCTGCGCCAGCTGGCCGAAATAGGTGCCGCCGCCGGTGCCGATCACCATCGCCAGCGCGGTGCCGCTGACCACGTTGGTGCCCATGAAGCACAGGTTCTGGCAGTCGAGCGGATCGGCCGCCAACGCCTGCGGCGCCGCGGATTTTTCCACCGGCAGCGATTCGCCGGTCAGCGCCGCCTGGCTGATGAACAGATCCTTGGCCGACAGCACGCGCAGATCCGCCGGGATCATGTCGCCGGCCGCCAGTTTGATGATATCGCCCGGCACCAGCTGCGCGATCGGCAGCTCCACGTGCTCGCTCCTGCCGGTGAGCGCATCGCTGCGGATCACCGTGGCGGTGTTGCTCACCATGGCCTTCAGCGCGTCGGCCGCCCGGTTGGATCGCGCCTCCTGGATGAAGTTCAGCAGCGTGGAGATCAGCACCATCAGCGCGATCACCAAGGCGCCGGTCAGATCCTCGGTGGCGTAAGAGATCATGCCGAGCGCGGTCAGCAGCAGGTTGAACGGGTTGCGGTAGCAGTGCCAGAGGTGTTGCCACCAGGCCTCTTTCTGCTGATCGTCGATGACGTTCTCGCCGCAGCGCTGGCGCACCTGTTCCGCCTCATGGGCGGTGATGCCTTCCGGGTGGCTGTGAAAACGCTCAAAGAGCTGCATCGTTTCTGCGGCGGCGCATTCCAGCCGCTGCTGCGCCAGGCCGGCCGGCATGTCGCGCGCAGCGCCGCCGACGCTGTCCAGCAGGCTGTCGCGGCGCACCAAACGGCGCGGGAGGCCGCGGGCGAACAGGCCCAGCAGCTGACGGGGGAGTTTTTTCAGTTTCATGGGTCGCACCTCGTCGCCCGGTGCCTCACGGCAGCGGGTAAACGGGGATCGTCATCGGCCGGGCGGATGGCGGGTGCGCCAAAAAGCCTCTGCCAACGCAGATCCTTATTCTTTTTTTCAGCAGCAGGAGCGAACGACGAAGCGCGCGCTACCGGTTACCGTGATGTACTTCACCGGTAAAACAGCAGCGCCAGGCGGAGAGGTTTTACCGGTGAACCGAGTGAGTGTCTAAAGCAGTCGGGTCGGGGTCCATATGGGGAATAACCTCCGGTAAAGGGAAAAACAGAGCGGCAGGAGCGGCCGTTCATCGCAATGTCACAATCCCGTTTTGCATCAAGATCCGCGTCGGAAAATGAGCTATGCTGACGGGCATTGTTTTACAGGCCTTTATGTTACGCCTGTCCACCTCAACGAAAAGTAAACCATGCAAAACCGGCTGACCATCAAGGACATCGCGCGCCTGAGCGGCGTAGGCAAATCCACCGTCTCACGCGTGCTGAACAATGAAGGCAGCGTGAGCCCGCAAACCCGTGAACGGGTGGAAGCGGTGATCCGTCAGCAAGGGTTTACGCCCTCCAAGTCGGCGCGCGCCATGCGCGGCCAAAGCGACAAAGTGGTGGGCATCATCGTTTCCCGTCTCGACTCGCCGTCGGAAAACCAGGCGGTACGCACCATGCTGCCGCTGCTGTATCAGCAAGGCTTCGATCCGATCGTGATGGAGAGCCAGTTCGAAACCCGCCTGGTGCAGGAGCATCTGCACGTACTGCATCAGCGCAACGTCGACGGCGTGATCCTGTTCGGCTTCACCGGCCTGACCGCGGCGATGCTCAAGCCGTGGCAGGAAAAAATGGTGGTGATGGTGCGCGAATACGACGGCTTCTCGTCAGTCTGCTACGACGACGCCGGCGCGGTGAACCTGCTGATGGATCGCCTGTATCAGCAAGGACATCGGCATATCGGCTATCTGGGGGTGCAGCTCAGCGACGCCACCACCGGCCAGCGCCGCTATCAGGCCTATCTCGACGCCTGTGAACGCCTCACGCTCACGCCGCGCGCCACGCTGGGCGAACTGAGCTACCAGAGCGGTTTCCAGCACGCCGCCGAAGTGATTGACGCGCACACCAGCGCGCTGATTTGCGCCTCCGACAGCATCGCCCTGGGGGCGATCAAATACCTGCAACAACAGCCGACGCGCGCCATCCAGGTATGCGCCATCGGCAACACCCCGCTGCTCAGCTTCCTGTTCCCCGACACCCTGTCGGTAGAGTTCGGCTACGGCAGCGCCGGCCTGCTGGCCGCGCAGCAGCTGCTGGCGCAGCTCAGCGGCGAGCAGGGGATCCGCCGCCTGGTGGTGCCCAGCAAACTTTCCTGATCGGAAGTTGACCATTTTTCGTCATTTTGTGATCCTCGCCCCAAACCGGGAACGTTCCCATTTCATTAAAAATGCCGAGTGGCTAAGCTTTGATCATTACTCAGTCAACACCTCTGCAGGTATCCCATAATGAGCAAAGTAAAACAGCAGGATATTGATCGCCTGATTGTTTTGGTCGGCGGCCGCGAGAACATCGCCACCGTCAGCCATTGCATTACCCGGCTGCGTTTCGTCCTCAACGATCCCAATAAGGCGAAACCGAAAGAGATCGAAGAGCTGCCTATGGTCAAAGGGTGCTTCACCAACGCCGGGCAGTTCCAGGTGGTGATCGGCACCGACGTCGGCGACTACTATCAGGCGCTGATCGCCAGCACCGGCGTCAACGAGGCCGACAAGGAGCAGGCCAAGGTGGCCGCGCGCCAGAACATGACCTGGACCGAGCGCACCATCTCCCACTTCGCCGAGATCTTCTTCCCGCTGCTGCCGGCGCTGATCAGCGGCGGTCTGATCCTCGGCTTCCGCAACGTGATCGGCGACATCCCGATGTCCGGCGGCCAAACGCTGGCGCAGATGCACCCGGCGTGGAAAACCGTTTACGACTTCCTGTGGCTGCTCGGTGAAGCGATCTTCATGTTCCTGCCGGTGGCCATCTGCTGGTCGACGGTGAAAAAGATGGGCGGCACCCCGGTGCTCGGCATCGTGCTGGGCGTCACCCTGGTGTCGCCGCAGCTGATGAACTCCTACCTGCTCGGCCAGCAAACGCCGGAAGTGTGGAACTTCGGCTGGTTCGTGATCCAGAAAGTGGGCTATCAGGCGCAGGTGATCCCGTCGATCCTGGCGGGCATGGCGCTGGGCTGGATCGAAACCCGGCTGAAAAAGATCGTTCCCGACTATCTCTATCTGGTGGTGGTGCCGGTGGTCTCGCTGCTGCTGGCGGTGTTCCTGGCGCACGCGCTGATCGGGCCGTTCGGCCGCATGATCGGCGACGGCGTTGCCTGGGCGGTGAAATCGGTGATGACCGGCAGCTTCGCGCCGGTGGGCGCCGCGCTGTTCGGCTTCCTGTATGCGCCGCTGGTGATCACCGGCGTGCACCAGACCACGCTGGCTATCGACATGCAGATGATCCAGAGCATGGGCGGCACCCCGGTGTGGCCGCTGATTGCGCTGTCCAACATCGCTCAGGCCTCGGCGGTGCTCGGCATCATCATCATCAGCCGCAAGGCCAACGAGCGTGAAATCTCGGTGCCGGCGGCGATCTCCGCCTACCTCGGCGTGACCGAACCGGCGATGTACGGCATCAACCTCAAATACCGCTTCCCAATGCTGTGCGCGATGATCGGCTCCGCGATCGCCGGCCTTATCTGCGGGCTGGACGGCGTGATGGCCAACGGCATCGGCGTCGGTGGCCTGCCGGGCATTCTGTCTATCAAGCCGCAGTTCTGGCTGATTTACTCGCTGGCGATTCTGGTGGCGATCGTCATCCCGCTGGTGCTGACCATCATGGTCTACAAACGCAAGGCCGCCCGCGGCGAGCTGCCGGTTTGATTGACGCAATATGAATGTAGGAGCCTGCTCGCGCAGGCTCGTTGTCACGATTCAAAGGTATTGAACTATGAGCAACCCAACCCCCTGGTGGCAGAACGGCGTCATCTACCAAATTTATCCGAAGAGTTTTCAGGACAGCACCGGCAACGGCTACGGCGATTTGGCCGGGGTGACCCGGCGGCTGGACTATCTGCAGGAACTGGGCGTGGATGCGATCTGGCTGACGCCGGTCTACGTATCGCCGCAGGTGGACAACGGCTATGACGTGGCGGACTACTGCGCCATCGATCCGGCTTACGGCACGATGGCAGACTTCGAGCAGTTGGTCGCCGCCGCCCACCAGCGCGGTATCCGCATCGTAATGGACATGGTGTTCAACCACACCTCGACCGAGCACCCGTGGTTCAAAGCCGCGCAGGATCGCCACAGCCCGTATCGTCAGTTCTACGTCTGGCGCGACGGCGAAGGTGAAACGCCGCCGAACAACTGGCGCTCCAAGTTCGGCGGCAACGCCTGGCAGTGGCACGCCGACAGCGGCCAGTACTACCTGCACCTGTTCGCCGCCGAGCAGGCGGATCTCAACTGGGAACACCCGCCGGTGCGCGAAGAGCTGAAGAAAGTGTGTCAGTTCTGGGCGGACAAAGGCGTCGACGGGCTGCGCCTCGACGTGATCAACCTGGTGTCCAAACAGCAGGACTTCCCGTCCGACAGCCAGGGCGACGGCCGCCGCTTCTACACCGACGGCCCGCGCATCCACGAGTTCCTGCAGGAGATGAGCCGCGAGGTGTTTCAGCCGCGCGGCCTGATGACGGTGGGCGAGATGTCCTCCACCACGCTTGAGCATTGCCAGCGCTACGCGGCGCAGAGCGGCGAAGAGCTGTCGATGACCTTCAATTTCCATCACCTGAAGGTGGACTACGCCGGCGGCGAAAAATGGACGCGGGCTGCGCCGGATTACGTGGAACTGAAGCAGATCTTCCGCCACTGGCAACAAGGGATGCATAACCGCGCCTGGAACGCGCTGTTCTGGTGCAACCACGATCAGCCGCGCATCGTGTCGCGCTTCGGCGATGAAGGCGCACTGCGGGTGCCGGCCGCCAAAATGCTGGCGATGGTGCTGCACGGCATGCAGGGCACGCCTTATATCTATCAGGGCGAAGAACTCGGCATGACCAACCCCGGCTTCCGCGCCATCGAGCAGTATCGCGACGTGGAAAGCCTGAACATGTACGCCGAACTGCGCGCCCAGGGCCGCGGCGACGCCGAGCTGCTGGCGATCCTGGCCGACAAATCGCGCGACAACGGCCGCACGCCGATGCAGTGGAGCGCCGCACCCCACGCCGGTTTCACCACCGGCACGCCGTGGATCGGCTGCGCCGAGAACTACCCGCAGATCAACGCCGACGCGGCGCTGGCCGATCTCGACTCGGTGTTTTACGCCTATCGCCAGCTGATCACCCTGCGCAAGCAGTATCCGCTGCTGACCCACGGCGACTATCAGGATCTGGCGCCGGAACACCCGGCGCTGTGGTGCTATCAGCGCAGCTGGAACGGCCAGCGCCTGCTGGTGGCGGCCAACCTGAGCCGCGAGCCGCTGGCCTGGGCGGCGGAGGGCGTGGAAGCTTCCGCGCAGTGGCGCCCGCTGATGAGCAACTACGCCGATTCGGCAGACCAGCCGCAGGCGCTGACGCTACGGCCGTTCGAAGCGGTGTGGTGGCTGCTCGAAGACTAACCCCGCAGGGCGCGGCGAACGCTGCGCCCTACCATTTCCCCAGCAGTGCCGCCACGCCGGCGGCCTCTTGCGCCAACTGCTCATCGCTCATGTCGCTCACACCCTGCACCAGATGCGGCGGCAGATAATCCATGCCGGTCAGGTTGGCCATGGCGTGGAACGGCAGCAGCAGATCCTGCACCGGATAACGGTTATACCCTTGCGCCGTATAAGCCTGCGCGTCGCCGCCGGTGCTCACCACCAGCTGCAGCGGCTTGCCGTGCAGCTGGGTGCCTTCGCTGCCGTAGGCAAAACCGTAGGTTAATACCGCATCCTGCCATTCGCTGAGGATCGCCGGCGAGCTGTACCAGTAAAACGGGAACAGCATCACTACCGCATCATGGCTCTGCAGCAGCGCCTGTTCGCGCGCCACGTCGATGCGGTAATCCGGGTACGCGCGGATCAGTTCGTGAACGGTTACGTTGGGCAGCGGGCGTACGGCCTCGATCAGCGCCTTATTAATGCGCGACTCGTCGGGGGTGCGGTGGGCGGTTAACACTAAAATGCGTGACATAACGATTCCTCGGTCATAAGAAGATGAGGCATTTTTCCATTTCCGCCGCTGCGGGTGTAGGCTGTTAGAGGTCACTTCAATTTCAACTGAAAGTATCAACCACTATGTCGCTGCCCTTTGACGTGCATCGCCTGTTGCCGGCCTTCCTCGCCGCCGCGCAGGCGCAAAATTTCTCCGCCGCCGCTCGCCAGCTGGGCGTGACGCCGGCGGCGGTCAGCAAAAACATCCGCGCGCTGGAAGAGAAGCTGGCGCTGCGGCTGTTTCAGCGCAACACCCACAACGTGCTGCTGACCGACGAGGGCAAAGCGCTGCTGGCGCAGGTAGCGCCGCTGTGGCAGGCATTGGCGGCGACGCTGGAAAGCGCCGGCGGCGAACGGCAGGCGCCTGCCGGCGTGGTGCGCGTCACGATGATCCCCGGCTTCGGCCGCCGGATGCTGATGCCGTTGATCCCGCAATTTCTGGCGCGCTACCCGCAGATCGATCTCGATCTGTCGCTGGACGCCCGGGTGGTGAACCTGGTGGGCGAAGGTTTCGACGTCGGCATCGGCAGCCGGGTCGATCCCGACAGCCGGCTGGTGGCCCGCCCGCTCTACCCGATGCATATGGTGCTGGCGGCGTCACCCGACTATCTGGCGCGGCGCGGTGAACCGCAAACGCCGCACGATCTGCTGCGGCACGACTGCCTGCTGCACCGCAACCCGGCCAACGGCCGCCACGTCAAATGGCAGCTGCGCCATCAGGGCGAAACGCTGGCGCTGGATCTGAACGGCCGGCTGGTGGCCAGCCGCCCGGAGATGCTGCTGGATGCGGCGCTGGCCGGGCTGGGCATCGTCAACCTGGCGCGCTGGTACGTCGAGAAACACTTCGAGCAGGGCACGCTGCGGCCGGTGCTGGCGGAATGCTGGCCGCGCCCGGTGCAGCTGTGGCTCTATTACGCTTCGGCGGATCTGCCGCCGCGGGTGCGCGTCTGGGTGGATTTTCTGCTGGAACATTTTCGCGATCGGCCGGCGGGCGATTGACGACTGTTCAGCTTGCGCACGCTCTTCCGTTTTCCTTGTTCTACATCAAAAGAATCGCGCCAATATCTATATATAGTGCATTAAGAATTGCGAACACCTATATATAGTAGTTATCCACAAAATCATCCACACGCCGCCACAGCCCTTGCGCGCTGCGGCTTTGCCCTGTGGATAAGCGAAATTTGACGGTTGCTCGCCACGCCAGGCGGGTATGAACGCTCCCTCGGGGAACAAGGAGTACAACGTGAAACCAGTAGTGATTAAGCGGGACGGTTGCCAGGTACCTTTTGACGAAGCGCGCATTGCGCAGGCCATCGAGCGCGCCGCGCTGGCGGTGGGCGTGGTCGATGCCGACTACTGCGCCACCGTCGCCCGCGTGGTCGCTCAGCGCATGGAGCAGCAGCCGCGCGTCGATATCCACGAGATCCAGCAGGCGGTGGAAAACCAGCTGATGGCCGGCGAATACAAACAGCTGGCGCGCGCCTATATCGAATACCGCCACGATCGCGACGTGGCGCGCGAGCTGCGCGGCCGCCTGAATCAGGAAATTCGCGGCCTGGTCGAGCAAAGCAACCGCGCGCTGCTGAACGAAAACGCCAACAAGGACAGCAAAGTGATCCCCACCCAGCGCGACCTGCTGGCGGGCATCGTCGCCAAACACTACGCCAAGCAGCACATCCTGCCGCGCGACGTGGTGCTGGCCCATGAACGCGGCGAAATTCACTACCACGATCTCGACTACTCGCCGTTCTTCCCGATGTTCAACTGCATGCTGATCGATCTGAAAGGCATGCTGACCAACGGTTTCAAGATGGGCAACGCCGAGATTGAGCCGCCGAAGTCGATCTCCACCGCCACCGCCGTGACCGCGCAGATCATCGCCCAGGTCGCCAGCCATATCTATGGCGGCACCACCATCAACCGCATCGATGAAATCCTGGCGCCGTTCGTCGACGAGAGCTTCCGCAAACACCTGCAGGTGGCGGAAGAATGGCAGATCCCGGACGCCAAAGGCTATGCCATGGCGCGCACCGAGAAAGAGTGTTACGACGCCTTCCAGTCGCTGGAGTACGAGGTCAACACCCTGCACACCGCCAACGGCCAGACGCCGTTCGTCACCTTCGGCTTCGGCCTTGGCACCAGCTGGGAATCGCGCCTGATCCAGCGCTCGATATTGAAAAACCGCATCGCCGGGCTGGGCAAAAACCGCAAGACCGCCGTGTTCCCCAAACTGGTGTTCGCCATCCGCGACGGCCTCAACCACCAGTACGGCGACCCGAACTACGACATCAAGCAGCTGGCGCTGAAGTGCGCCAGCAAGCGCATGTACCCGGACATCCTCAACTACGATCAGGTGGTGAAAGTCACCGGCTCGTTCAAAACGCCGATGGGCTGCCGCAGCTTCCTCGGCACCTACGAGCAGGACGGCGAACTGGTGCACGACGGCCGCAACAACATCGGCGTCATCAGCCTCAACCTGCCGCGCATCGCGCTGGAGGCGATGGGCGATGAGTCGCGCTTCTGGGCGCTGCTGGAACAGCGCCTGCAGCTGGCGAAAAAGGCCCTGATGACGCGCATCGCCCGGCTGGAAGGCATCAAGGCGCGGGTGGCGCCAATCTTGTACATGGAAGGCGCCTGCGGCGTGCGGCTCAAGGCCGACGACAACATCGCCGATATCTTCAAGAACGGCCGCGCCTCGATTTCGCTGGGCTACATCGGCCTGCACGAGACCATCAACGCGCTGTTCGGCGGCAAAAACCACGTGTATGACGACGAAGCGCTGCGCGCCAAAGCGGTGGCGATCGTCGCGCGGCTGCGCGCCGCCGTCGACGCCTGGAAAGACGAGACCGGCTACGGCTTCAGCCTCTACAGCACGCCGAGCGAGAACCTGTGCGATCGCTTCTGCCGGCTGGACACCGCCGATTTCGGCGTGGTGCCGGGCGTCACCGACAAGGGCTATTACACCAACAGCTTCCACCTCGACGTGGAGAAGAAGGTCAATCCGTACGACAAGCTGGACTTCGAAGCGCCCTACCCGCCGTTGGCCAGCGGCGGCTTCATCTGCTACGGCGAGTACCCGAACCTGCAGCACAACCTGAAGGCGCTGGAAGACGTGTGGGACTACAGCTACACCCGGGTGCCTTACTACGGCACCAACACGCCGATCGACGAGTGCTACGAATGCGGCTTCACCGGTGAATTCTCCTGCACCAGCAAAGGCTTCACCTGCCCGAAATGCGGCAATCACGACTCGGCCAAGGTCTCGGTCACCCGCCGGGTGTGCGGCTATCTCGGCAGCCCCGATGCCCGGCCGTTCAACGCCGGCAAGCAGGAAGAAGTGAAACGCCGGGTGAAACACCTCGGCAACGGGCAGCTCGGCTGAGAAACGCCGTGCAACCTAGGCAAAAGCCTGTTCATCAGGCGTGATTGTCGCAGCCGGTTTGCCTTCGGCCAGCGCGCACCAACCGCAGCGTACACGCAGTACGTGAGGATTGGGAGCCCTGCCGGAGGCAAAATGGCCAGTAAAATAGCCTGATGGGCAGGCCTCACATGAATTATCACCAGTATTACCCGATCGACGTCGTCAACGGCCCCGGCACCCGCTGCACGCTGTTTGTCGCCGGCTGCGTGCACCAGTGCCCCGGCTGCTACAACAAAAGCACCTGGCGGCTCAACTCCGGCCAGCCGTTTACCCCGGCGCTGGAAGACCGCATCATCACCGATCTGAACGATACGCGCGTGCCGCGCCAGGGGCTGTCGCTCTCCGGCGGCGATCCGCTGCATCCGGCCAACGTGCCGAGCATCCTAAAGCTGGTGAAACGGGTGCGCGCCGAGTGCCCCGGCAAAGATATCTGGCTGTGGACCGGCTACCGGCTGGCGGAGCTGGACGCGCAGCAAATGCAGGTGGTGGACAGGATCAACGTGCTGATCGACGGCAAGTTCGTGCAGGATTTGAAAGACCCGGCGCTGATTTGGCGCGGCAGCAGCAACCAGGTGGTGCATAGGTTGCGATGAGCCAGCAACACACATATCAATGGGTATTCATCCAAACTCGACCTAACGCATCGGCAGCATAGAGTCATCTGACAGGTGGCTCTGTGCCAAGAGCGGATGTTAGGGTTGCAAACCTTGCTCTAATGATGCCGTAGGTTCTACAGAGGTTATGATTGACTGAGAGGGCGACTGATTTTTTAAACTTGTAAAATCAGTGATTTCAGCCTCATTGCGGTAATGGCATAATCAGGCTGGCGAAAGTGAGGGTGAGAATGGATAAAACATCTAAAAATCAGATAGTAGACAGCGATATTGCGCGTTTATTGCTTAAACATAGAAAGGCACGCAACTGGACGGTAGCAGAGCTTGCCCAACGGTCGGGCGTCAGTCAGGCCATGATCAGCAAGGTTGAACGGGGGGCTTCCAGTCCCAGCGCCACGATCCTCGGCCGTTTAGCCAATGCCATGAATATTACGCTATCAAAACTTTTCGCAGAGCTTGAGCAACACCAGAACTCACTGGTGCTCTTTGCTCATCAGCAGCAGCATTGGACAGATGAAAAGTCGGGCATTACCCGCTGGTCTCTGTCCCCAGCGGGCGCATGTCCCGAACTTATCAAAGTTGAAATTCCTGCTCTGGGTCAACTTACGATACCCGCTTCCGCCAGTGAGCATCTTTCCGGCCAAACGCTGTGGGTGTTGAGTGGCAGCCTTGATTTTCGGGTCAATAATCAAACCCATCATTTACGCGCCGGTGACTGTTTTGCCCTGACCTTTGCCAGCGAGTACCAAATGAGCAACCCCGACAGTGAGCAGGGTTGTGCGTACGTCGTTGCTTTTAGCCAAAAAAATCCATGAGGCGCCACTGCCACAACGGCTACATTCCCGCCGATCGGCTTAGGTGCAATAGGGGATAGGCCCTGCCTTGATTATCCAACTCGGAACGCCCTGAAACTTCAAAGCCCATATGTTGATAAAACCCGACGGCCTGTTGGTTTTGTTCATTCACATCGACACTTAAATCAGGATGAAGCGCCAGTGCATGTGATATCAACTGCTTGCCGACGCCACGTCCGCGAGCTGCAGCATCGACAAAAAGCGCCTCCAGATGACCATCATGTAAAAACATAAATCCCAGCGGATGGTCTTCCCGATCGGCGGCAACCCACACGGGGGTTTCAGAAAAAAAACCGACAACCTCTTTTTCGATCTCTTGTCGATCGTGCGCAGTGAGAAAGTCGTGCGTAGCATCTACAGAATTTTTCCAGATTCGTATAATTTCTGGCGCTTCAGATGGACGTGACATTCTGATTTTTAACATTCTTCTACCTTACCGTGGTCATTACTGGGTGTATTTACACACAAAATTAGTCCACGCGAATTTACTATAGTGAATTTAAATTCACAATAGTGAATTCAATGTGATGTCATGATACCCGACAGGAGAAGCGTTAACTCACTGACGCCATTGATCCGTTTTACCGGTTGTTAAACGTGGCCATTGCCGTTTCCTCCTTGAGACAGCATCGGGCCACTCATCAGCAGCGGTAAGTTACACCAACCCCATCCCCACCACACCGGTCAGTGCGCCGCACAGCGCCACCAGCGCCGCCGTCAGGCACAGCGCCCGGGCGGAGAAGGCTTTGTTGAGCATCAACAGCGAAGGCAGGCTGACCGCAGGTAGGGTCATCAGCAGTGCCAGCGCCGGGCCTGCGCCCATGCCCGCCAGCATCATGGTCTGTACGATCGGGATTTCCGCCGCGGTGGGGATAACAAACAGGCAGCCGACGATCGCCAGGCCGATGATCCACAGCAGGCTATTGTCGACGGCGCCGTCGGCGTGCGGGAACAGCCAGACCCGCGCCGCGCCCAGCGCCAGCACCGCCAGCACGTAGATCGGGATGGTCGACCAAAACAGCGCCCACAGCGCTTTGCCCCAGCGGGCGAGGAACGGCTGCTCATCGCTCTGCGCCATCATCAGCGGCGGCTGCGGCGCGGCGGGTTGCGGATCGTTGGCGGTCACGCGCTGCACCAGCCAGGCGATGCCCAGCACCATCACCACGCCCGCCACCAGGCGGATGGCGGCGAACGGCCAACCGAGCACAAACCCCATGAACACCAGCGTCGCCGGGTTCAATACCGGGTTGGCGAGCCAAAAGGCCAGCGCGGCGCCGCTGGACACCGACTGGCGGCGCATGCCGGCGGCAACCGGCGCGGCGCAGCAGGTGCACATCATGCCCGGCAGCGCGATCAGCGCCCCCAGCACGGTGCCGGAAAAACGCCGGTGGCCGAGCGTGCGCGCCAGCCAGTCGCGCGGGATCAGCACCTGCACCAGCGAACCTAACAGCACCCCGAGCAGCGCCGCCTTCCATACCGCGGTGAAGTAGACCAGCGCATACTGCCAGGCTGCCAGCCAGGGGCTCGCGGCGCCGTCGGCCAGGATAGATTTGCCGATCGAGTGGCTGTCCGCCGCCACGAACGCCTTGCCGTAGTAAGGCTGCCATTTGACGTAGTAGAGGCCGACGGCCACCACCAGCAGAAACAGGATCGGTTTCCACAGCGGCCAGGCGCGTGGGGCGGGTTCAGGGGCGTTCAGAGGTTGCGGCATAGTAGCGGCCAGAGTCAGTCAACAGAGGCGCCAGCATAGCGCGCCGTCGCCGCCCGTGCACGCCCGGGCTGTCCTAAATAGTTCATCTGTTCGCCACCGACGCGTAACGCGATTGTCATCTGCGCCCGGCACCATGATGCCAACTTGAAAACCACAGGGTAGACGCACGATGAAACGCACCGCTTCCGCCTTCATCGCACAGCCATCGGTATGACGAGGTTTTTATTATGATGGAGTTATCTAGACATCCGACCACTTACCCCACGCGCTATCAGCAGATCGCCGCACAGCTGGAACAGGAGCTGCGCACGCAATACCGCTGCGGCGACTACCTGCCTTCGGAACAGCAGCTGGCCGAGCGTTATCAGGTCAATCGCCACACCCTGCGCCGCGCGGTGGATCAGCTGGTGGAGCGCGGCTGGCTGCAGCGCCGCCACGGCGTCGGCATTCTGGTGCTGATGCGGCCTTACGACTACCCGCTGCACGCCAATACCCGCTTCAGCCAGAACCTGTTCGAGCAGGGCAGCCACCCCACCAGTGAGCGCTTACTCGCTGTCTTGCGCCCGTGCAACGGGCATGTTGCCAGCGCACTCTCGCGTGAAGAAGGCGAAATGGTGATCCACCTGCGCACCCTGCGCCGGGTCAACGGCGTGCCGATGAGCGTGATCGACCATTATCTGCCCGATCTGGACTGGTGGCCGGCGCTGCAGCAGTTCCACAGCGGTTCGCTGCACCAGTTTATCGAACAGCACCTGCAGCAGCCGCTGACCCGCCGCCAGACGCGCATCAGCGCGCGCCGCGCGCAGGCCAAAGAGAGCCGGCTGCTGGAGATCGCCACCCACGCGCCGCTGCTGTGCGTGCGCACCCTTAACGTCCGCAGCGGCGGCGAAGACGTGGCGGAATACTCCGTCAGCCTGGCCCGTGCCGACATGATTGAACTGACGATGGAGCACTGAATGCAAGCCTTAGAGTCGAGACAACGCTGGATGTCGGTGCTGGCGCACAGCCGGCCCGAGCAGCTGCGCAGCCACTGGCAGGCGCTGAACCTCAGCCCGGGTTACCGCAGCATCCGCGCGCCGGAGATCGGCCTGGCCCAGCTGCAGGGGCGCATGGGCGCTACCGGCCGCCGCTTCGTGCTGGGGGACATGACGGTCACCCGCGCGGTGGTGCAGCTGGACAACGGCGGCTACGGCTACAGCTATATCGCCGGGCGCGACAAGGCGCACGCCGAGCTGTGCGCGCTGGCCGATGCGCTGCTGCAACAGCCGGAACACGGCGAACGCCTGCAACAACAGCTGATCGCGCCGCTGGCCGCGCTGCAGCACGAACAGCGCCAGCTGCGCGCCCGGGCGATCGCCGCCAGCCGGGTGGACTTCTTTACGCTGGTGCGAGGGGATTAAGCCATGAGTTTATTGACCGGTTTTGAACAACCGATAGACCAATCGCAGCACGCTTTCCGTTTGATTCTTAAAGCCTTGAGCGAACCGGGCCACCGGGTGACGCTGCCGGCCGGCCCGGCCTGGGCGCCGCTGAACGCCGCCAGCACCGCCGCGCTGCTGACGCTGGCCGATCAGGAAACGCCGCTGCAGCTGTGCGCTGCGCTTAAAGGTGAGCGAGTGCTAACAAACATTCGTTTTCACAGCGGCGCGCCGCTGGCTGCCACGGTGCAGGAGGTCTGTTTTGCCCTGTTCGATGAGCAGCTGCAGGCCGCCGATCTGCTGGCGTTGCCGCACGGCACTGAAATCTCGCCGGAATGCGGCGCCACGGTGGTGGTGCAGCTCGCTGAACTGGAGAACGGCGCCGCGCTGCGCCTGACCGGCCCCGGCATCGAGAGCCAACGCCTGATAGCGCCGCGCCTGCCGCCGGCACTGCTGGATTACCTGGTCAACCGCCCGCAGCGCTTCCCGCTGGGGCTGGATATCTTGCTGACCTGCGGCGATCGCCTGCTGGCGATCCCGCGGACCACCCGCGTGGAGGTGTGCTGATGTACGTAGCGGTAAAAGGGGGCGAAAAAGCCATTGAGGCCGCCCATCAGCTGCAGGAACAGCTGCGGCGCGGCGACGAGGCGCTGCCGGCGATCGGCGCGGAACACATCGAACAGCAGCTGGGGCTGGCGGTGGATCGGGTGATGACCGAAGGCGGCATCTACGATCGCGAGCTGGCGGCGCTGGCCATCAAACAGGCCAGCGGCGATCTGGTGGAGGCGATCTTCCTGCTGCGCGCCTATCGCACCACCCTGCCGCGCCTGGCGGTCAGCGAGCCGCTGGCCAGCGAAAACATGCGGCTGGAGCGGCGCATCTCGGCGGTTTACAAGGACTTGCCCGGCGGGCAGGTGCTGGGGCCGACCTATGACTACACCCACCGGCTGCTGGATTTCGCGCTGCTGGCGGAAGGCGAGGCGCCGCGCGCGCCGCAGGCCGACGAACCGCTGCCGGACAACTGCAGCCACGTGTTCGATCTGCTGTGTCGCCAGCAGCTGGCGCGGGAGGAACAGGACGACGGCAGCGCGCCGGACGACATCACCCGCAACCCGCCGGTCTACCCCTGCTCGCGCTCGGCGCGCCTGCAGCAGCTGGTGCGCGGCGACGAAGGTTTTCTGCTGGCGCTCGGCTACGCCACCCAGCGCGGCTACGGCCGCAACCACCCGTTCGCCGGCGAGATCCGCACCGGCCACGTTTCGGTGGAGATCGTGCCTGAAGAGCTCGGTTTCGCCATCGATATCGGCGAAATCCTGCTGACCGAGTGCGAAATGGTCAACGGCTTCGTCGATCCCAAGGACCATCCGCCGCACTTCACCCGCGGTTACGGGCTGGTGTTCGGCCGCGCCGAACGCAAGGCGATGGCGATGGCGTTGGTGGACCGCGCATTGCAAAGCCCCGACTACGGCGAAGGCGTCGCCGGCCCGGCGCAGGACGAAGAGTTCGTGCTGGCCCACGCCGACAACGTCGAGGCCGCCGGCTTCGTCTCCCATCTCAAGCTGCCGCACTACGTCGACTTCCAGGCTGAACTGGAACTGCTCAAGCGGCTGCGACAGGAATACAGCGAGCGTCAGGAGGCCCGCGATGAGTGAAGTATTGACCGGCTATAACCTCGGTTATCTGGACGAGCAGACCAAGCGCATGATCCGCCGCGCCATCCTGAAGGCGGTGGCGATCCCCGGCTATCAGGTGCCGTTCGGCGGCCGCGAGATGCCGATGCCCTACGGCTGGGGCACCGGCGGCATTCAGCTCACCGCCAGCGTTATCGGCCGCGCCGACGTGCTGAAGGTGATCGACCAGGGCGCCGACGACACCACCAATGCGGTGTCGATCCGCCGCTTCTTCCAGCGCGTCGCCGGGGTGGAAACCACCGAACGCACGCCGGAGGCCACGCTGATTCAAACCCGTCACCGCATTCCGGAAACCGCGCTGCGCGAAGACCAGATCCTGATCTATCAGGTGCCGATCCCGGAGCCGCTGCGCTTTATCGAACCGCGCGAAACCGAGACCCGCAAGATGCACGCCCTGGAGGAGTACGGCGTGATGCAGGTGAAGCTGTATGAAGACATCGCGCGCTACGGCCATATCGCCACCACCTACGCCTACCCGGTGAAGGTCAACGATCGCTACGTGATGGATCCGTCGCCGATCCCAAAATTCGACAACCCGAAAATGCACATGATGCCGGCGCTGCAGCTGTTCGGCGCCGGGCGCGAGAAACGCATCTACGCCCTGCCGCCGTTCACCAAGGTGGAGAGCCTGGACTTCGACGACCATCCGTTCAGCGTGCAGCAGTGGGACGAACCCTGCGCGCTGTGCGGCTCGCGCCACAGCTATCTGGACGAGGTGGTGCTCGACGATCGGGGCAACCGCATGTTCGTCTGTTCGGACACCGACTACTGCCGGCAGCAGCTGGCGCAATCTTCGCAAGAGGCGCAGCACTGATGACTTCCACCCCTTTGAGCACCACCCCGCTGCTGTCGGTGAACCGGCTCACCCACCTGTACGCCCCCGGCAAGGGGTTCAGCGACGTGTCGTTCGACATTTACCCCGGTGAAGTGCTGGGCATCGTCGGCGAATCCGGCTCCGGCAAAACCACGCTGCTGAAGTCGATCTCGGCGCGGCTGGCGCCGCAGCACGGGCAGATCCTTTACCGCCCGCAGGCGGGCAAGGAACACGATCTGTATGCCATGGCGGAGAGCGATCGCCGCCGCCTGCTGCGCACCGACTGGGGCGTGGTGCACCAGCACCCGCTCGACGGGCTGCGGCCGCAGGTCTCCGCCGGCGGCAACATCGGCGAGCGGCTGATGGCCATCGGCCAGCGCCACTATGGCGACATTCGCCGCCAGGCCGGCCAGTGGCTGGAAGACGTCGAAATCCCGCTGTCGCGCCTCGACGATCTGCCGACCACCTTCTCCGGCGGCATGCAGCAGCGGCTGCAGATCGCCCGCAATCTGGTGACCCACCCCAAGCTGGTGTTTATGGATGAGCCGACCGGCGGGCTGGACGTGTCGGTGCAGGCGCGCCTGCTCGATCTGCTGCGCAACCTGGTGGTGGAGATGCAGCTGGCGGCGGTGATCGTCACCCACGATCTCGGCGTGGCGCGGCTGCTGGCCCACCGTCTGCTGGTGATGAAACAGGGCGAAGTGGTGGAGAGCGGCCTGACCGATCGGGTGCTGGACGATCCACACCATCCTTACACCCAGCTGCTGGTTTCTTCGGTGCTGTCGTAACCCAAGGCGATAACAGATGACTATGCAAATCCGAGTTGAACATCTCAGTAAAACCTTTGTGCTGCATCAGCAGTACGGCACCCGCCTGCCGGTGCTGCACGACGCCAACCTGACGGTCCACGGCGGCGAATGCGTGGTGCTGCACGGCCACTCCGGCAGCGGCAAGTCCACCCTGCTGCGCTCGCTGTACGCCAACTACCTGCCGGACAGCGGCCATATCTGGATCAACCACCAGGGCGACTGGCTGGACATGGTCAGCGCCGACGCGCGCCAGATTCTGGCGGTGCGCCGCCATACGCTGGGCTGGGTCAGCCAATTCCTGCGGGTGATCCCGCGCATCAGCGCGCTGGAGGTGGTGATGCAGCCGCTGCTGGAACAGGGCGTCGAGCGCGCCGAATGCCGCGACCGCGCCGAAGCGCTGCTCGCCGCGCTCAACGTGCCGCATCGCCTGTGGCCGCTGGCGCCGTCCACCTTCTCCGGCGGCGAACAGCAACGGGTGAACATCGCGCGCGGCTTTATCGTCGATTACCCCATTCTGTTGCTGGACGAACCGACCGCCTCGCTCGACAGCCGCAACAGCGCGGCGGTGGTACAGCTTATCGAACGCGCCAAGGCGCGCGGCGCGGCGATCGTCGGCATTTTCCATGATGAAGGCGTCCGCCGACAGGTCGCCGACCGGCTTTATGACATGCAGGCGCCACAGGCGCTGGAGGCCCTCTGATGATCGTCAATAACGTTAAGCTGGTGCTGGATGACCAGGTGGTGCAAGGCTCGCTGGAGATGCAGGACGGCGTGATCCGCAGCTTCGCCGACGGCCCGAGCCGGCTGCCGCAGGCGCTGGACGGCGACGGCGGCTGGCTGCTGCCGGGGCTGATCGAGCTGCATACCGACAACCTGGACAAGTTCTTCACCCCGCGCCCGAACGTCGACTGGCCGGCCCATTCGGCGATGAGCAGCCACGATGCGCTGATGGTGGCCAACGGCATCACCACGGTGCTGGACGCGGTGGCGATCGGCGACGTGCGCGACGGCGGCCACCGGCTGGAAAACCTGCAGAAGATGATCGACGCGGTGATCCACAGCCAGCGCGCCGGGGTGAACCGCGCCGAGCACCGGCTGCACCTGCGCTGCGAGCTGCCGCACGAGAGCACCCTGCCGCTGTTCGAACAGCTGATGGACAAGCCGGGCGTGTCGCTGGTGTCGCTGATGGACCATTCGCCGGGCCAGCGCCAGTTCGCCTCGCGCGAAAAGTACCGCGAATATTATCAGGGCAAATACCACCTCAACGATCAGCAGATGAGCGAGTACGAGGAAGAGCAGGTCGCCCTGTCCGCCCGCTGGGCCGCGCCAAACCGCGAGGCGATCGCCGCCCACTGCCGCGCGCGCCGCATCTCGCTGGCCAGCCATGACGACGCCACAGCCGCGCACGTGGCCGAATCCTGCGCGCTCGGCAGCGCCATTGCCGAGTTCCCCACCACCGAGGCGGCCGCCCGCGCTTCGCACCAGCAGGGCCTGCAGGTGCTGATGGGCGCGCCGAACATCGTGCGCGGCGGCTCCCACTCCGGTAACGTGGCGGCGCACCACCTGGCGGCGCTGGGGGTGCTGGATATTCTCTCTTCCGATTATTACCCGGCCAGCCTGCTGGACGCGGCGTTTCGCCTCGCGGCGGACGAACGCAACGCCTACGATCTGCCCCAGGCGGTGCGCATGATCACACGCAACCCGGCGCGGGCGCTGGATCTGCAGGATCGCGGCGCCATCGCCGAAGGATTGCGGGCGGATCTGGTGCTGGCGCGGCCGCACGGCGAGCACGTTTACGTGCAGAACGTGTGGCGCCAGGGCAGGCAGGTGTTCTGATGGCGCGGCTCATCTATCTGATGGGGCCTTCCGGCGCAGGCAAGGACAGCCTGCTGGCTGCGCTGCGGGCCGACGCCGACCGCGCGCCGCTGGTGGCGCACCGTTACATCACCCGGCCGGCAGACGCCGGCTGCGAGAATCACATCGCGCTGAGCGAACCCGAATTTCTGCGCCGCCGCGCCAAGGGGCTGTTCGCGCTCGACTGGCAGGCCCATCAGCAGCGCTACGCGTTCGGGATCGAAGTGGATCTTTGGCTGCTGCAGGGGATCGACGTGGCGGTCAACGGTTCACGCGCCCACCTGCCGCAGGCGCAGCAGCGCTACGGTGCGCAGCTGCTGCCGGTATGCCTGCAGGTCAACGCCGCGATCCTGCGCCGGCGCCTGCAGGATCGCGGACGGGAAAGCGCTGAACAGATCGAGCAGCGGCTGGCGCGGGCGGCGGAATATCAGCAGAGTCTGCCCGCCGGCTGCCGGGTGCTGCACAACGACGGCCCACTCGACGATACCCTGGCGGCGCTGCTGGCGCTGCTGCCTACCGCCACCCGACAAGCTCAGGATGCGATGCCATGAACGACTTTGCCCAGCCGAAAATCGGCGACAACGTGACCCTTAACCGCACCCGGCTCGGCCAGTATGTGCATCTGGCCGACGATGCGATCCTGGAAGAGGTGGAGATGGGGGACTACTCCTACACCGCCGGGCACAACCAGATCTTTTACGCCACTATCGGCAAGTTCGTTTCCATCGCCTCCTATGCGCGCATCAATCCCGGCAACCACCCGACCTACCAGCGCATCGCGCAGCACCACTTCACCTATCGCGCTTCCGAATACGGGCTGGGGGAAGACGACGCGGCGTTCTTCGACTGGCGGCGCGAGCACCACGTCACCGTCGGCCACGACGTGTGGATCGGCCATAACGCCATCCTGATGCCGGGCGTCAGCGTCGGCAACGGCGCGGTGATCGGCAGCGCAGCGGTGGTCACCAAGGACGTGGAGCCTTACAGCATCGTCGCCGGCGTGGCGGCCAAGAAGATCGGCATGCGCTTCGACGATGCGCTGATAGAGCGTATCGAACGCAGCCAGTGGTGGCACTGGGATCACGCCACGCTGCAGGCGCGGCTGGCGGATTTTCGCGACATCAACCGCTTTGCCCAGAAGTACCTTTAACGGAGGGGGAGCGATGCAACTGACCTTTCTCGGCACCGGCGGCGCGCAGCAGGTGCCGGTGTTCGGCTGCGACTGCCCTATCTGCCAACGGGCGCGGCGCGAACCGGCATTTCGGCGGCGCGCGTGCAGCGCCATGCTCAACTATCAGGGGGAAACGACCTTATTGGATGCGGGATTACCGGCTTTGGAGCGGCGATTTTCGGCGGGGCAAATTCAACGTTTTTTACTGACACATTACCACATGGATCACGTTCAGGGGTTATTTCCTTTGCGTTGGGGGTGCGGAAATTCCATTCCGGTGTATGGCCCACCGGATGAACAGGGCTGCGACGACCTGTTCAAACACCCGGGCATTCTGGCGTTTCAGCCGCCGCTGGCGCCCTTCGCCACCGTCGAACTGGGCGGCATGCGCATCACCCCGCTGCCGCTGCAACACTCCAAACTGACCCACGGCTATCTGATCCAGGCGGCGAGCGCTGCGCTGGCCTACCTGACCGACACCGTCGGCCTGCCGCCGGCCACCGCCGACTATTTGCAGAACGTGGCGCTGGATCTGCTGGTGCTCGATTGCAGCCTGCCGCCTCAGCCGCAGGCGCCGCGCAACCACAACGATCTGACCCGCGCGCAGGAGACGCAGCGGTTGCTGCAGCCCAAACGCACGCTGCTGACGCACATCAGCCATCATCTCGATCTGTGGCTGCTGGACAATGAACTGCCCGCCGGGCTGGAGCTGGCGTTCGACCACCTCAGCGTCAGCCTCGGTAGCAGTGCAGCCGATCCGACTCCAGCACCCTGACCCCTTCGCCCGGCGTGAACGCCTGCTGCAGCAGCGTTTGCGCCACGTCTTTGGCGGAGACGGCGCGCCATTTGCCGGGCAGCAGCCTGAACAACGGCAGCGAGAGGCGCTCCATCAGGCGCGGCGCAGGGCGATCCCCCACCAGCATGGAAGGCCGCACCAGCGTCAGGCGCGGCCAGCGCTGTTCGCGCAGCGCCTGCTCCATCTCGCCTTTGGTGCGGTTATACAGGAAGGTGGAATGCGCGTTGGCGCCCAACGCACTCACCACCAGACAGTGCTGCGCCCCCAACCGGCGGCCGGTCAGCGCGCTCTCCACCACCAGTTGGTAATCGACGTAGCGGAAGGCATCGGCGCTGCCCGCCGCCTGGCGGGTGGTGCCCAGGCAGCAGAACACCAGATCGACCGGCTGCTGCAGGCCGCTCAGCAGTTCGAACAGCGCATCGCCGACCGGGTTGGTCAGCTTGCCGTGCGGCGGCAGCGGCGTGCGCGTCGGCGCCACGATGGCCGTTACCTGCGGATCGCTTTGCAACAGCTGCAGCAACTCGCGCCCCACCAGCCCGGTTGCGCCGACTAACAGTGCTCGCGCCATGCAATCTCCCGTTGTAATCAATACGTCGACTTAAAGTATAGACCGCGCCCAATGCAGCTTCTTGCCGAAGCCGAGGGTGTTGTCGGTCATCTTCACCTCGTGCAGATCCAGCCGCCATACCGAGGCCTTCATCGCCCTGGCGATCGGGAAGCGCTTGCAGTAACGCGCGCGCGCCGCCTCGGCCTCTTCGCCGCTCAGCAGCACCGCCTCGGCGCGATACTGCACGCCGCGGATCAGCGCGATGCTTTTCGGTTTCGGCGCGATGGTGCCGACCACCCGGCCGTTGTTCAGCATCAGCCCACCGTGGCGGGTGTGCGGTTCGGTCATCAGCCACAGCGCCATCGTCGCGGCGTCGAACACGTAAAAACAGTTGGCGCACCACATGTCGAGACCGTCGCCGGCGCACAGCGTTAGGACATGTTGCTTGCCGATGAAATCCGCAATCTGTTGCCGTTGTTCTGGGGTATTCAAGGTTACTCACCTCCCGGTTCACTCACTTCATCTTACCCTGCGTTGTTGAAGCGAGTCACAAATAACGATAATCACCAAAAATCCCATGCGAATATAAAATCACAATATCTGTATTTTTACTCATTTCAGCATCAGGCGGGTTTATAACATAAAAAAAACAAACCGGATTTATTTGATCGTTAGGCAACCGATTAATTGCGCCATTCTTTTATTCCCATCCTGACGGCACGCAAATTTAGCGCGTCTGCCCGGCGCCGATTAGCAATTTATTTACATGCTCATTTGTCTGCCTGGCCGCGGTTTATGCAACTCACTGCATAATCAATGAATAGTTATTTATAAACACCGGCATTTATGTGATGGAAATCACGATTTTCTGCCCATCTTGCGTTAAAATAGCGCCATCTTTTCACTCAGCAAGGTGGATTAGAAAATGGAAAACAATAACCGAAAAATGGCGCACATCAGGCGCACAACCCATATTATGATGATGGCTCATCGCAGCTGCTTTAGTTTCGCATTCTTCAACTACAGATAACCCTCACCCCCTCGCTCTTACGCCGTTGTTAAGAGTGTCTTTGCGTTTCACTTTATTCTCCGCACTCCGGTGATAATGTCTTTCCCCCGCAAACCGGGAAGGGCGCGCAATACATTTTTAATACCGTCAAAGAGCCTCCAAGAAAAATAAAACAAAGAACACAGTTAATGCCTTAAGGCATCACTGGGTTCTCGTACACCTTTATTTTCGTGAAGGCGTTAGCGGCAAATGGAATTATTTGCCGGCGTAATGCCTTTGCCTGAAGAATGAGAAAAATGAAAAAATTAAAAATTGCCGCCAACACCCACACCCTCGGCTGCTTTGAAACCGAACGCGACATCGTCGATGTGCATCACAGCGATTTCAATGACGTCGCCGCCATCGTGCTGTCGGTAGAAGACGTTGCGCAAGGCATGGTGGCGCGCATCGAAGAGCACGGCCTGAACATTCCGCTGTTCGTCGCCGTCTGCTGCGAAGAAGAGCTGGATAACGCCGTATTGCCGGCGCTGCACGGTGTGTTTGAGCTGTGCGGCAAGAATACCCAGTTCTACGGCAAACAGCTGGAGGCCGCCGCCGCCAAGTATGAAAGCGAGCTGCTGCCGCCGTTCTTCAACACGCTGACGCAATACGTAGAAATGGGCAACGCCACCTTCGCCTGCCCCGGCCACCAGGGCGGCGAGTTCTTCCGCAAACATCCGGCGGGCCGCCAGTTCTTCGACTTCTACGGCGAAACGCTTTTCCGCTCCGACATGTGCAACGCCGACGTCAAACTGGGCGATCTGTTGATCCACGAAGGCGCGCCTTGCGCGGCGCAGCAGCACGCCGCCAAGGTGTTCAACGCCGACAAGACCTACTTCGTGCTCAACGGCACCTCGGCCTCGAACAAGGTGGCGACCAACGCCCTGCTGACGCGCGGCGATCTGGTGCTGTTTGACCGCAACAACCATAAATCCAACCACCACGGCGCATTGATCCAGGCCGGCGCCACGCCGGTTTATCTGGAAACCGCGCGCAACCCGTTCGGCTTTATCGGCGGCATCGACGCGCACTGCTTCGACGAGCGCTACCTACGCCAGCAGATCCGCGAAGTGGCGCCGGAACGCGCCAACGAAGCCCGCCCGTTCCGCCTCGCGATCATCCAGCTCGGCACCTACGACGGCACTATCTACAACGCCCGTCAGGTGGTCGACAAGATTGGCCACCTGTGCGATTACATCCTGTTCGACTCCGCCTGGGTGGGCTATGAGCAGTTCATTCCGATGATGAAAGACTGCTCGCCGCTGCTGCTGGAGCTGAACGAGAACGATCCCGGCATCATCGTCACCCAGTCGGTGCACAAGCAGCAGGCCGGCTTCTCGCAAACCTCGCAGATCCACAAAAAAGATAAGCATATCAAGGGGCAGAGCCGCTACTGCAACCACAAGCGCTTCAACAACGCCTTTATGCTGCACGCCTCCACCAGCCCGTTCTATCCGCTGTTCGCCGCGCTGGACGTCAACGCCAAGATGCACGAGGGCAAGAGCGGCCAGCGCCTGTGGCAAGAATGTGTGCGCGTGGGCATCGAAGCGCGCAAAATGCTGCTGGATACCTGCACGATGATCAAACCGTTCGTGCCGGATCAGATCGACGGCAAGCCGTGGCAAGCCTATGACACCGCGGCGATGGCCAACGATCTGCGCTTCTTCAACTTCGTGCCCGGCGAAAAATGGCACGCTTTTGAGGGCTATGCCGAATCGCAGTACTTCGTCGATCCGTGCAAACTGCTGCTCACCACGCCGGGCATCGATACCGCGACCGGCAGCTACAGTGAGTTCGGCATCCCGGCGACCATTCTGGCCAACTACCTGCGCGAAAACGGCATCGTGCCGGAAAAATGCGATCTCAACTCGATCCTGTTCCTGCTGACGCCGGCGGAAGACATCGCCAAGATGCAACACCTGGTGGCCCTGATCGCCCGCTTCGAGAAGCACATCGAGCAAAACTCCCTGCTCAGCGAGGTGCTGCCTGCGGTCTATAAAAACCACCAGCAGCGCTACAAAAACTACACCATTCGCCAGCTGTGCCAGGAAATGCACGACCTTTACGTCAGCTACGACGTTAAAGAACTGCAAAAAGAGATGTTCCGCAAAAGTTATTTCCCGCGCGTGGTGATGAATCCGCAGGACGCCAATACCGAGTTTGTACGCGGCAACGTGGAATTGGTCTCGCTGGCCAAGGCCGAGGGGCGCATCGCCGCCGAAGGCGCCCTGCCTTACCCGCCTGGCGTGCTGTGCGTCGTGCCCGGTGAAATTTGGGGCGGCGCCGCGCAGCGTTATTTCCTGGCATTGGAAGAAGGCATCAACTTATTGCCGGGATTCGCGCCGGAATTGCAGGGCGTTTATATCCAACAGGATGAGGACGGCTGGAACCGCGCTTACGGCTACGTCATGAAAAATTAATCACCTTACGGGGCGGCGATTATTCTCGCCGCCCGGATCGCATCCTAAAAGAGAAAATGATCATGAGTAAGTCCAACAATAAAATGGGGGTCGTGCAATTAACGATCCTGACCGCCGTGAATATGATGGGTTCCGGCATAATTATGCTGCCGACCAAGCTGGCCGAAGTGGGCACGATTTCGATCGTTTCCTGGCTGGTGACCGCCGTCGGCTCGATGGCGCTGGCCTACGCGTTCGCCAAATGCGGCATGTACAGCCGTAAATCCGGCGGCATGGGCGGCTACGCCGAATACGCCTTCGGTAAATCAGGCAACTTCATGGCGAACTACACCTACGGCGTTTCGCTGCTGATCGCCAATATCGCCATCGCCATTTCCGCCGTCGGCTACGGCACCGAGCTGTTCGACACCACGCTCAGCCCGCTCGGGATCTGTATCGCCACCATCGGCGTGCTGTGGCTGGCGACCGTCGCTAACTTCGGCGGCGCGCGCATCACCGGCAAAATCAGCGGCATCACCGTCTGGGGCGTGATCATTCCAGTGGTGGGCATCTCGGTCATCGGCTGGTACTGGTTCAGCGGCAGCGCCTACGTCGCCGCCTGGAATCCGCATCAGGTGCCGACCTTCGAAGCCATTGGCGCCTCGATCTCAATGACCCTGTGGGCGTTCCTGGGGCTGGAATCCGCTTGCGCCAACACCGACGTGGTGGAAAATCCGGAGCGCAACGTGCCGATCGCCGTACTGGGCGGCACACTCAGCGCGGCGGTGATCTATATCGTTTCGACCAACGTGATCGCCGGCATCGTGCCGAACATGGATCTGGCCAACTCCACCGCCCCGTTCGGGCTGGCGTTCTCCCACATGTTCAATCCGACGGTCGGCAAGATCATCATGGCGTTGATGGTGATGTCCTGCGTCGGCTCGCTGCTCGGTTGGCAGTTCACCATCGCCCAGGTGTTCAAATCCTCCGCCGACAGCGGCTTCTTCCCGAAAATCTTCTCCAAGCTGAGCAAGGCCGACGCGCCGGTCAAAGGCATGCTGACCATCGTCGTCATCCAGAGCGGTTTGTCTCTGATGACCATCAGCCCGTCGCTGAACAAGCAGTTCAACGTGCTGGTGAACCTGGCGGTGGTGACCAACATCATCCCTTACATCCTGTCGATGGCGGCGCTGGTCATTATTCAGAAAGTGGCGAAGGTGCCAGACAACAAGGCGCGCATCGCCAATATCATCGCCGGCATCGGCGCGCTGTACAGCTTCTATGCGCTTTACAGCTCCGGTGAGGAAGCGATGATGTGGGGCGCCATCGCCACCTTCCTCGGCTGGACGCTGTACGGCATCGTCTCGCCGCGCTTCGAGCTGGCGGGAAAAAAGGGGTAAAGCGGTAAGGCTCCGGCGGCCGGGGATGGGATTGTGACGGCGAACATGCCATCATACGCCGACCCTGGCCACCGAAACGGCGCACGATGACCGACACTACCCCCACTCCCTGGCACCTCTACATGCTGCGTTTACCGAGCGGCATGCTGTATACCGGCATCACCACCGACGTGGCGCGCCGCCTGGCGCAACATCAAGCCGGCAAAGGCGCCAAGGCGCTGCGTGGTAAAGGGGAGCTGACGCTGGCGTTTCACTGCCAGGTGGGGGATCGCTCAACGGCGCTGAAGCTGGAATACCGCGTCAAACAGCTGAGCAAAATACAAAAAGAGCGGCTGGTGAATCACCCGCCGCTGTCGTTGGAGTCTCTATTGCCGGTCGTTAAAAGCGATTAAACGGCGCAGAAAAAGCCACTTCGCCGCTGACGCCATTCAGAGCGTCTTGCGCCAGCGGATACACCTGGAATGCGCTTTCCGTGTCCGGCCAGCGACAATTCAGACCATAGGCGGCGGCCGGTTTGAAACCGAAGCGGCCGTAATAGGCCGGATCGCCCAGCACCACCACCGCGGCGTAGCTGAATTCGTTCAGCGAATCCAACCCCTCGTACACCAGCTTTTCAGCCAGCCCCTGACGGCGCAGGCTTTCATCTACCGCCAGCGGCGCCAGCGCCACCCATTGGCGATCTTCGCCGGCCACATCCACCGGGCTGAACGCGGCATAACCCACTACGCCGCCTTCGTCGTCAGTGGCGACCACGCCCAGCGTCAGCAGGCCGTCTTCGCGCAGCTGCTGCACCAGGTCGGCTTCATCGTCGCGGCCAAAGGCGCGGCGCAGCAAGGCATCGATACCCGCCGCGTCTACCGGTATCTCTACGCGGATCAGCATGATGCCGCCACACGGGAAGCCGACGCCGTGCCCTCCTGCAGCCCTGCTTCGACAAAATCAGCCAACTGCAACAGCCCCATGCGCAGCGGCGCAGGCATGCTTTCCAGCTCAATGGCGTCCATCAAATTTTTCACATACAGGCCCAATTCGGTATCCCCTTCAATCTGCAGCCGACGCTGAAAGAACAGCGTATCCGGATCTTGCTTACGCGCCGCGATCAGGATCAGATCGTTGGCGTCGCCGCTGAAGCTGACGTCCGCTTCGGCGTGCTGGCTGACCACCAGTTTGTCGTTTTCTACCGTCATAAACCATTGTAGCGCCAGATCGCGAACTTCGATCTTTAACCAGCGCGATTCGAGAAATTCCAGATCGCCATCCGCCAACGCCTGGCGGAACTGCCAGCTCAGCACCTGTTGCAGCAGTTGGCGCTGCAGAGCGAACGGCGTGAATTTCAGCGGGATGCGCAGCAGCGACGGCCCCTGGCGCACAAGACGTGCTCGTAGTTGTTCCAACACGGTCATCCACTCCTTTCAATACGGACTACCGCTATTTTGCCACACTGACGCGCGGCTTCAGCGGTCTATATCAACAAATAGTGCATTTCACCGCCATGTTTATCAATACGCCATAAGCTGCCTCAAATCAAAACCCGTGCGCGCCCCTTTGCCTAAAATGGCCTCCCCGATTCGCGTTTGCCGGCGGAACACCGTCGTCGGCAACCTTTAAAGACAGCGTGCGCCCGGCCGGGCGTACGGCTAAGCCAGGATAAATCTATGGAGCTGCTTTGTCCCGCCGGCAACCTGCCGGCCCTGAAGGCCGCGGTGGATAACGGCGCCGATGCCGTTTACATCGGGCTGAAAGACGATACCAACGCGCGCCACTTCGCCGGCCTCAACTTCACCGAGAAAAAGCTGCAGGAAGCGGTCGATTACGTGCATCGCCACGGCCGCAAACTGCATATCGCCATCAACACCTTCGCCCATCCCGACGGCTACGCCCGCTGGCAGCGCGCGGTGGATATGGCCGCCCAACTGGGCGCCGACGCGTTGATTCTGGCGGATCTGGCGATGCTGGAATACGCCGCCCAGCGCTACCCGCAGCTGGAACGCCACGTTTCGGTGCAGGCTTCCGCCACCAATGAGGAGGCGATCCGTTTCTACCAGCGCAACTTCGAGGTCGGCCGGGTGGTGCTGCCGCGGGTGCTGTCGATGCACCAGGTGAAACAGCTGGCGCGCACCAGCCCGGTGCCGCTGGAAGTGTTCGCCTTCGGCAGCCTGTGCATCATGGCCGAGGGGCGCTGCTACCTCTCCTCCTACCTGACCGGCGAGTCGCCGAACACCGTCGGCGCCTGTTCGCCGGCGCGTTTCGTGCGCTGGCAGCAAACCGCACAGGGCATGGAGTCGCGCCTGAACGACGTGCTGATCGACCGCTATCAGGACCACGAAAACGCCGGTTACCCGACGCTGTGCAAGGGCCGCTATCTGGTGGACGACGTGCGCTACCACGCGCTGGAAGAGCCCACCAGCCTCAATACCCTGGAGCTGCTGCCGGAGCTGCTGGCCGCCAACATCGCTTCGGTGAAGATCGAAGGCCGCCAGCGCAGCCCGGCTTACGTCAGCCAGGTGGCGCGCGTCTGGCGCCAGGCGATCGACCGTTGCCAGGCCGATCCGGCCGCCTACCGCGCCGACGCAGCCTGGATGGAGACGCTGGGCGCGATGTCCGAAGGCACCCAAACCACGCTGGGCGCCTATCACCGCAAATGGCAGTAGCCGGAGGAAACATGAAATACGCACTAGGGCCGGTACTCTACTACTGGCCGAAAAACGACATCGCAACGTTCTATCAACAGGCGGCGGACAGCAGCGCCGACATCATTTATCTCGGCGAGAGCGTCTGCGCCAAGCGCCGCGAGATGAAGGTCGGTGACTGGCTGGCGCTGGCGCGCGAAATCGCCCGCAGCGGTAAACAGGTGGTGATCTCCACGCTGGCGCTGCTGCAGGCGCCGTCCGAACTGAATGAGCTGAAACGCTATGTGGAAAACGGCGAGTTCCTGTTTGAAGCCAACGATCTGGGCGCGGTGAACATGGCGGCGGAGCGCGGCCTGCCGTTCGTCGCCGGCCATGCGCTGAACTGCTACAACGCCTATACCCTGCGCCTGCTGCGCCGCCAGGGCATGATCCGCTGGTGCATGCCGGTCGAGCTGTCGCGCGACTGGCTGGCCAATCTGCTGACGCAGTGCGACGAGCTGGGCTTCCGCCACGACTTCGAGGTGGAGGTGCTGAGCTACGGCCATCTGCCGCTGGCCTATTCCGCGCGCTGCTTCACCGCCCGCTCGGAGAACCGCGGCAAGGACGAGTGCGAAACCTGCTGCATCAAGTACCCGCAGGGCCGCATGATGCGTTCGCAGGAACAACAGCAGGTGTTCGTACTCAACGGCATCCAGACGATGAGCGGTTACTGCTATAACCTCGGTAACGAGCTGCCGAACATGCAAGGGCTGGTGGACATCGTGCGGCTGTCGCCGCAGGGCGCCGAGACGCTGGCGCAGATCGATGCCTTCCGCGCCAACGAGCGCGGCGAGCAGCCGCTGGCCTTGACCGACCACGCCGACTGCAACGGCTACTGGCGCCGCGTGGCCGGGTTGGCGTTGGTGGGATGATGGAGGCCGGCGCCGGGCTTTCCCTCGCCTGAGGGCCCTTTCAACGCCATTATTCGGCTGGCCGCCCGCGAGGAGAATGCGCCCGAAACCACACATCGGGCGCATTCAGCCAGAACAACGGCAGGCGATTACCCTTTCAACGCAATTCGCTTTAATGACTGCCACAGGCGTTCTTTATCGCCAACTTTCAGGTGGGTTTGTTCCAGGGATTTCATAAAAACAAACCTGTCATTAAAGCGCTCGCCTTTCTTCAATTTATTGCTGACGCTGGTCAAAATCTGGGTATTCAGCCGGCTGATTTTCGCTCTCACACTGTCCAGCGATTCAGGCTGCCAGCCGTTTTCCGGCGCCGACAGCCAGTCTGCCCGGTAGCGATACTGAATCGCTTTGGCCGCATCCATTTGCGCCTGTATAAAAGGAGCCACCGACTTGCCATCCAATCCCAATGCTTCCGCCTCGCGGACTGAGTTGGCCAATACGTTGGCCTCCTGAGGCAAATCCTCAATGGCCAGATGGTTGTTTGCCTTATACCCGGCAACGTCTTTCATGTAAGACAATCGCTGGTTAATCAATGAGGCGGTCTCGTCGGTTTGAATAGGCTTTGCCACCGCCGTGATAGAGAAAAATAATCCAGCCAAAAGCAGCAACCCTCTCGTCACTTTAAAATCCATTTAACCTCTCCTGTCACAGCCCTGTTGGCAGTGGTTTTTGGCTCGCAACGAAATTCGCTATGCGTGCATAATCTTTTGCCACCGCCGGATGTTTGCGCCCGGGAAGAAACTCGAAGCTGCAGCGCTCGCCGTCTTTCACTAACTGCGACGCCAGATTCCTGACCTTCAACCTTGGGTTATCCCCTATGCGCTGGAAGATCTCTTTCTCAAGATCGGTACTGTCCGGCTCCGCCCGCTCCTCGCGGCTGCCTAAGAGCAGCGATAACCAATCAATGCTTGCGGCAAGCTTAGCGTCGCCTTCGGGCAGCACTGCGCCATTCGCCCACCAGAGCGCGGGACTGGCGGCAACATAGCGCTGAAAAGCCGTTTGATGATGAAACGCCACGTATAAGGTGAAATGCCCGCCAAACGAATGCCCCGCCAGCGTTTGCATTTGCTTATTGACCTTAAAACGACATTCGACCCACGGTTTGACGACATCCTGAATAAATCGATAAAATTGCTCCGCTCCGCCCCCGTCTTTAAAGCGCTCGCTGCCATCGCTCACCGTATAGTCGAATGTGCGAGCCGCCTTAATATCGACCCCCTCCTGATAACCGATTCCAATATAAAGCACAGGGGATACATCATCACCGTGATAACCCGCCTTAATTAGGGTCTCAAAGTGTCTGTTGGCATCTAAAAAATACAACGGATTTAATTCGTTGCACCCAACATGCCGTTTATCGCATGCCAGGAAGACCTTATATTTTTGTCCATGATATTCAAACAGAACCGTTTGAACGCTTAACTTACCCGTCATACATCATGCTCCTTCATATTTATTACATAACGGCACCTATCTGAAACATCCCGTTTACAGACCAATCTCATGACTATGAGCGAGCAATCCATTTAATTACCCTACAATTAATGATTTCCGCACGCTAAGATCGTAAATCCCGAGGAGTTCATCACACACATCAACAATTAATAAGATCTAATCATTTTGAGCGAAATAGAAATATAACAATTAAAATTGGATAAGCAATGTTCTATCCCGGCAAATATCACTTTTGGCTAAATAGTCGAAGGGTTATTTTTTAGGGATGATAAGGTTGAAAGAATTAGGAATAGCCTTATCAAAAAGAGAACATAACACTGCAACACAAACAGGCGTGATTGAAGGCGTGCGTGATTGTCGGCGGGCCAGACCGAATTTCAAGAAGGGGTTGCTGCGTGTCGTTAGCGAGGAGAGTTTATGCGCGGCCGAAACCCGATTGCCGGGTTGTGGTCGCTTTGCGTTATCCCCGCCGGCCGCGGGAATAACGCAATAACCCATTGGATTAATTATCTTTTGACGTCACCGGGAAAGGCATCAATGCCTCCCCCTTACGCCCGCCGCTTCCTGAACATCCCGCGCAGCGCCACGCTGTTGCGCAAGAAGGCCACGCCGAAGCCCAGCAGGGTGTAGACCACGCCGAGTATCAGCATCATCACCACGTCGCCCCACACTTCATTCAGCGACAGCCCCATCTGGTTGACGCCGGCGATCGCCTTGGTGCCCCAGGTGGAGGGAATGCTGTACGAGATGGCGCGCACCCAGGCCGGCATCGACTGCAGCGGCCAGATGGTGCCGGACAGGTAGAAGACCGGCGTAGTGATGAACGCCAGCGTCAGGTAGATCATCTCGACGCTGCGCAGGCACTCGGTCACCAGCTTGCCCAGCCCCAATACCGCCAGCAGGAACGGGAAGGTCAGCAGCAGCAGTTCGGCGATGTTCGCCGTCTGCCTATAGCCCAATACCCACGGCCACAGCACGAACAGCACGATCGACAGGAACAGCCAGATCGGCAGCAGCGCCGTCAGCCCGCCGAGGTGCGCCGCCAGCGGCGCTTTGCCGCCGGGCATGCTTTTCATGGCGATATTGACGCGGATACAGGCGATCAGCAACGAGTGCTGCAACAGCATCACCAACAGCCCGGGGAAGATGATCGCCGCAAAGCTGATGCCGGGGTTGAACACGTCCAGCGTTTGTCCCAGTATCGGCGTCAGCAGTATCTGCGCCTGCCGTTCGCTGAAGCCGCTGCGCAGCAGCAGCCCGTTGTTGTACTCCGTCAGCAGTTGCTGATAGGCCGCCACCACGTCTTGTTGGATCTGGCCGTTGGCCAGGCGGTTGGTGGCGTCGCCGTAGACCGGCACCACGATGTTTTGCCCGCTGAGAATTTTCTTCTCCAGATCCACCGGCATGATGATCACCGCAAACAGCTTGCGCCAGCTGAGATCGCGCTGCGCCTGTTCCAGGCTGTCGTAGGTTTCAATCGCGATCTTGGAGGTGGCGTCCAGTTGGCGGATCAGCTGGCGGCTGGCGGTGCTGTGATCCTGATCGACCACCCCCACCGGCAGATCCCACACCGTGCGGTTGGCGTACACCAGGCTCATGATGCACAGCGACAGGATCAGCATCAGCCACACCGGCCGCTCCAGCATGCCGAGCAGCACCTTAACGAAGGTTTGCCAATAGAGCTTCATCCGGCGTTCCCCTCTTTTGCCAACCGCGCCGGCAGGCGATTGCGCACCAGCAGCGCGGCCACCAGCGGATAGACCGCCAGCAGCGCGCACACGCTGAAGATGGCGCTGGCGTGCACCTGCCGCAGGAACACGTCGAACATCGCGTACAGCGCGTGGGTCAGCGGTTCGATGTTGGAAATGATGCGCGCCGGCAGCGGCATCGACAGCTCAGGCACCGCCATGCCGGAGAAGGTCATCGCGATACTGACCAAAATACCGATCAGGCTGTAGGCGGTGATGGTGCTGCCGGTAAAGGTGTACAGCAGCAGGCCGATACTCTGCGCCGCCATCACGTAGAACAGGCCAATCATCAGCATAAACAGCGGGTTGCCGCTGACGCGGGCGTCAAAGATGCCCACCAGCGCCGCGATCTCGACCATCAGCAGGGTGGTGAAACACAGCGTGTACGGCGCCAGCTTGCCGAGTAGCGCCAGGCTGAACGGCTTGGCCTGCAGCAGCGACTTGCTGCGCGCCAGCACGTAGATCATGCAGGTCACCGCGAACAGCTGCAGCAGATGGATGGTGGCGGCGAACTGCTGGTAATAGATATAGCTGCCGCTGGCGTTGAACAGGCTGCCGTAGGAGAGCGTCACGTCCGCCAACGGCGGCAGCGTCTTGCCCATCTCGGTGGCGATGATGCTGCGGGTGCTGGCGTTGATTTCGTTCATCAGGCCGCCAAAGTCCTGGGTGGAGTACAGCCCGGCGCCGTAGAACAACGCATTGTAGTACATCACCACGCTCGGCTGTTTGCCCGACAGCGCGTTGGCCTCAAGATCCGGCGGGATATACAGCAACGCGTAATCCTGCGCGCTGCGCAGGCGGCTCAGCGACTCCGGCAACCCGCCGCCGTAAGCCTCGACGTGGGCGTGCGAACCGGCGTCCAGCCGCCGCGTCAGCGATTTGGACAGCGGGCTGTGATCGCTGTCCACCACTGAGACCGGCAGATCGAGCAGCGTGCCTTCGGAGAAGTTGCTGCTGATCAGCGCAAACAGGATCAGCGGAAAGATCCAGCTCAGCCAGTGCACCACCGGGCTGCGAAAGGCGACGCGACACTCTTTGTCGAACGCGTGACTGAAGCAGCGCCAGCCGGCCCTTACTCTTTCCATTGCCATAAGGTGCTCATCCCCGGACGCAGGCCGTCCACCGGCTGTGACGGATACAGGCGCACTTCGAAGGTTTTCAGGTCGAAGTCGCCGGTGGCGCGGGTGGCGCGTTTGGTGGCGTAATCCCCCAGCGGCGCGATGTAGCGCACCTCGGTGTCGATCATTTTGTCCTTCAGCGCCGGCACCCTCAGCTTGACCTTGTCGCCTTTGCGCACGTGGGCCAGGATGTCTTCACGCAGGTTAAACACGAAGTAGGCGTCCGGCACCCGGATCAACGTCACCAGCGGGCTGCCGGCGTTCAGCAATTCGCCCACTTCGGCCGGGATCGGCCCCACTTCGCCGTCTACCGGCGCTTTCACCTGCAGATCGTCGCTCTGCGCCTGGATCTGCAGCAGGTTCTCTTCCGCCGCCCGCAGCGCCGCCGCATATTGCTGCCGCTGCTCGACGCGGTCGCCGTTGATGCCTTCATCCAGATTGGCCTTGGCGGCCTGCACCTGTTGGAAGGCGGTGTCGCGCGACCGGCGCGAAGCGTCCAGCTCGGACTTCGAGATATAGCCCTTGCCGGCCACGCTCAGGTTCCGGTTGTAGTCGTTTTGCGCATTGCGGTACTGCGCCTCGGCCTGCGCCAGGTTGGCGCGCAGGTTGCGGATGCTCTCTTCACGGGTGCCGTGCAGCGACAGCTCGAGCTGCGCCTTGGCCTCGTCGCGCGTCGCCTGTGCGGAACGCAGTTGCGCCATCAGTTCGGGGCTATCGAGTTGAATGATCAGCTGGCCGCTTTTCACGTCGTCGCCGCGTTCGATCAGGCGTTCAACGACCCGGCCTTTCGCTTTGGATGCGACGATCACTTCGGGGGCATCCACTTCACCCTGCAGCAACAGATCCTGATTGTGCGCGCGGAACAGGATCGCCAATGCGATCGCCGCCAACATCAGCAACAGGGTAAACAGCGTCTTTTTTTTCATTATGTCAGCTCCCGGAACGGTAAGCGGCGGGCGGGGATAATTATTTCCATGTCTCAAATTGCTCCAAAAAACACCATTGCACTCATGAGGATATCACAAGCACATATCTCCTCTTTTATAACTATAAATTGGATTATGCTTTTAACACTAAAAAGCATCTTTTTTTCGGCCTTTTAGTATGCAGACTCCTGCAATCGCCCTTTAAGCGATCCACTCTCTGATGGACGATGTCATGACTGAACACACTGCCGTACCGCTTTCGGTACTGGATTTATCGCCAATCCCGCAAGGGGCCAAGGCGCGCGACGCTTTCCACTGTTCGCTGGATTTGGCGCAGCACGCCGAACGCTGGGGCTACCAGCGCTACTGGCTGGCCGAGCACCACAACATGACCGGCATCGGCAGCGCCGCCACCTCGGTGCTGCTGGGCTATCTGGCCGCCGGCACCCAGAGCATTCGCCTCGGCTCCGGCGGCGTGATGCTGCCGAACCATGCGCCGCTGGTGATCGCCGAACAATTCGGCACGCTGGAGTCGCTCTACCCGGGGCGCATCGATTTGGGGTTGGGCCGCGCGCCCGGCACCGATCAGCGCACCATGATGGCGCTGCGCCGCCACCTGTCCGGCGACGTGGATACCTTCCCGCGCGACGTGCAGGAACTGCAAAACTACTTCTGCGATGCGCAGCCCGGGCAACCGGTGCAGGCGGTGCCGGGCCAGGGGCTGCATGTGCCGCTCTGGCTGCTCGGTTCCAGCCTCTACAGCGCACAGCTGGCGGCGCAGCTTGGCCTGCCGTTCGCCTTCGCTTCACACTTCGCCCCGGATATGCTGTTCCAGGCGCTGCAGCTGTACCGCGAGAACTTCAAACCGTCCAAACAGCTGGCGCAGCCACACGCCATGGTGTGCGTCAACGTGATCGCCGCCGACAGCGACCGCGATGCGCGCTTCCTGTTCAGCTCGATGCAGCAGCAGTTCATCAATCTGCGCCGCGGTTCGCCCGGCCCGCTGCCGCCGCCGGTGGATAACATTCACGCGTTGTGGACCGCCGGCGAGCAATACGGCGTCGAGCAGGCGCTGCGGATGTCGATCGTCGGCGATGAAAAAACGGTGCGCCACGGGCTGCAAACACTGCTGCGTGAAACCGATGCCGACGAGATCATGGTCAACGGCCAGATTTTCGATCATCAGGCGCGGCTGCGTTCGTTCGAGATCGTCGCCGGCGTGAAGGGCGACATCGTGAAGGGCTAAAAAGCGAAGAGGCGGTGGGATCCCCACCGCCTTGGCGTTAACGCTGGATCAGGTAGCGAATGGTCGGCCCGTCCTGCTGGATATCCAGCACCTTGTAGCCGTGGTTGCGCGCATCGAGCGGGATGTTGTTGATCGACTGCGGGCAATCGCTGATCACCTCCAGGATCTCCCCCGGCTTCAGCTGCGGCATCGCCTCCAGCGTCGCCACCGCCGGGTACGGGCAAGGCTCGCCCAGCATGTCCAGCCGGTAGTCCGGCACTATCGTTGTTGCTTTCATGGCATGCTCCTCAAATTCACCACCTGCGCCTCAGGCCGGGCGCGGAAAAAGCGTTTCTCCCACCACAGCATGGCGGCGAAGGCCAGCGCCAGCAGCAGGTAAGTCACCAGCAGGCCGCCGATCGGGCCGAAGGTATCGAGCAGGTTGATCTTGTCGTAGTCGGTTGCCAGCGCCGGCGCCAGGTCGTCCCAGTAATAGGCCAGCAGCGTAGCGCCGATGATGTTGCCCAACCCCACCCACCAGTAGTGCACCTGCCCTTCCACGGCGCGGTACATCCAACCGGTCTCGCAGCCGCCGGCCAGCACGATGCCGAAGCCGAACAGCAAACCGCCCAGCACCGCATTCGGGCCGGCCCACATGATCTTCGGCGCCACGCCGAGCTGCACGTAGCTGAAGATGCCGATGGCGCTCACCGCCATGCCGATGATGATGGCTTTCGCCATGTGAGTGCGGCCGGTGATCCACAGATCGCGGAACGCCGAAGTGAAGCAGATCTGCGCGCGTTCGATCAGCAGGCCAAAGCCGATGCCGAACAGCATGGCGATGCCGAGCTTCGGCGCATCGAACAGCGTCCACAGCGACCAGGCCACCGCCAGGCCGAAGACGGCCATGCCCAGCCGGAAGCGGCGGCGCGCCTGCTCAGGCTTCTGCGTCAGCGGCGCGGCGGCCTTCACCTTTTGCAATTTGACCGGGATGCGGAACATCGGCAGCAGCGTGAATTTGGCGCCGAAGTAAGAACCGGCGGCGGTCGCCAGCGCGAAAAACCAGGCGTGCAACGAGAACTGAGGAATGCCGGTGAAGAATGCCGCCAGGTTACACCCCATCGCCAGGCGCGCGCCGAAACCGGCGATGATGCCGCCCAGCAGCGCCTGCACGATGCGAATACGATGCTGCGGTTGACGCAGCTTGATGTTGTTGGCCCACAGCGCGGCGGCGATACAGCCGGCGAACATGCCGATGATCATGCGCCCGTCGATGCGCTCCAGCGGCGTGCCCTGCAAACCGATCACCTTGAAATAGCCCCACTGCTCAGGGTGCAGACCGAACCACTGCAGCACATGGCCACCCCAGCGCGTGAATTCGCCGGTCACCGCCCAGAAGGTGCCGGTCATGCCGAAGTAGTAGGTAGAGAGGATCCCGGCGGCGATCACCGCCGGCAGCGGCGCCCAAAAGCGCACCAGGTATTGAGATTTGAACTGCTGCCAACTCATGGCATCTCCCGTGCATATCATCCGTAAGAAAAAACCTTATGAATGATACGCCATTCAGGGGCGTTTGACGGCAATTTTCAGGCATAAAAAAACCAGCCCGCAGGCTGGTTTTTCAGAGCGCTCACCGCGAACGGAGAATCGGCGATTACGCGTCGCCGAAACGACGACGTGGTGCCGCCGGTGCGCCGTCATCACGGCGTGGCGCCGGCTTGCCGTCACGGTTGTAGTTACCGCCACGACGCTCGCCGCCGTTACCGCCTTCACGACGTTCGCCGAAGGAACGACGTGGGCCGCCTTCGCGACGTTCGCCGTTGAACGGACGACCGTTGCCGCGACGCTCGCCGCCGTTGCCGCCGTCACGACGCTCGCGACGTTCGAACGGCTGCGCATCGCCCAGCAGCTGCATGTTCATCGGCTTGTTCAGGATGCGAGTGCGAGTGAAGTGATTCAGGATCTCGCCCGGCATGCCTTTTGGCAGCTCGATGGTGGAGTGGGAAGCGAACAGCTTGATGTTGCCGATGTAACGGCTGCTGATGTCGCCTTCGTTAGCGATAGCGCCAACGATATGACGGACTTCTACGCCATCGTCACGGCCCACTTCGATGCGGTACAGCTGCATTTCGCCAACGTCACGACGTTCGCGACGCGGACGATCGCCGTCACGGCTGTCGCGGCTGTCACGACGGTCGCCGCGGCGATCGTCACGGTCGTTGAACTCACGACGCTGACGCGGCTTGAAGACCGGATCCGGTGGCAGGATCAGCGGACGTTCGCCCTGAGCCATTTTCAGCAGCGCTGCGGCCAGGGTTTCCATATCCAGCTCTTCTTCCGGCTGCAGTTTGGTCAGCAGCGCGCGGTACAGATCCAGATCGCTGCTTTCCAGCTGCTGCTGAACTTTCGCGGCGAACTTGGCCAGACGACGCTCGCCCAGCAGTTCTGCGTTCGGCAGCTCCACTTCCGGGATGGTCAGCTTCATGGTGCGTTCGATGTTGCGCAGCAGGCGGCGTTCGCGGTTTTCCACGAACAGCAGCGCGCGGCCGGCGCGGCCCGCACGACCGGTACGGCCGATACGGTGAACGTAAGACTCGGAGTCCATCGGGATGTCATAGTTGACAACCAGGCTGATGCGCTCAACGTCCAGGCCACGGGCCGCAACGTCGGTGGCAATCAGGATATCCAGACGACCGTCTTTCAGGCGCTCCAGGGTCTGCTCACGCAGCGCCTGGTTCATGTCGCCGTTCAGCGCGGCGCTGCTGTAACCGCTGCGCTCCAGCGCTTCGGCCACTTCCAGGGTCGCGTTCTTGGTACGAACGAAGATGATCGCCGCGTCAAAGTCTTCGGCTTCCAGGAAACGCACCAGCGCTTCGTTTTTACGCATGCCGTAGACCGACCAGTAGCTCTGGCTGATGTCCGGACGGGTGGTGACGCTGGACTGGATGCGCACTTCCTGCGGCTCTTTCATGAAGCGGCGGGTAATGCGACGGATCGCTTCCGGCATGGTGGCGGAGAACAGCGCGGTCTGATGTTCAGCCGGGATCTCAGCCATGATGGTTTCTACGTCTTCGATAAAGCCCATGCGCAGCATTTCGTCGGCTTCATCCAGCACCAGACCGCTCAGGTTGGAGAGGTTCAGGGTGCCGCGCTTCAGGTGGTCCAGCAGGCGGCCTGGGGTACCCACAACGATTTGCGGGCCCTGGCGCAGAGCGCGCAGCTGCACGTCGTAACGCTGGCCGCCGTACAGGGCTACCACGTTAACGCCGTTCATGTGTTTGGAGAAATCGGTCATCGCTTCAGCAACCTGAACCGCCAGTTCGCGGGTCGGTGCCAGCACCAGGATCTGAGGTGCTTTCAGGTCTGCCTGCAGGTTGTGCAGCAGCGGCAGCGAGAACGCTGCAGTTTTACCACTACCGGTCTGTGCCATGCCCAGCACGTCGCGGCCGTTCAACAGGTGAGGAATACACTCAGCCTGGATCGGAGATGGTTTTTCATAGCCCAGATCGTTCAGGGCGGAAATGATTGGAGCAGACAGCCCCAGATCAGCAAAAGAGGTTTCAAACTCAGTCGTCATGTACACGTGCCTCATTAATAATGGCAGCCAGTCTACATAACTCGTCGAGAAAATTTTCAGTCATTTTCATTGAAAAGTGTGAACCGGCTCAAATTAGATTATAAAACGAACAAAAAAGCCCTCGCCCGTTAAGGCGATAACTTTGGTTAAAAACCAATGTTCATCAGGCTGATAGGTGTTCGTCAGCTATTGCTGGTCCGATTCCGATAGGTCGTCTTGCTCTTGGCCCAAAAGCGCCAATTCCAACAATGCATAGCGGTGCTCAACGAAGTTGTGAACGTTGTTAGACACCGTCAGTTTGAACAGCGCCGAAGCGGTGTCCTTGTCCCCCAGACTCAGGTAGTGTTTACCCAAATAGAAGTCAGTTTCACTGAGATGCTCAGCGAGCGAAGTGTTATCCGTTGCATCTGCCTTGAGGCGTTCCATCAGCGTTTTTTCGCTGATCTTGCCCAGGTAGAATTCGACAATATTCCATCCCCATTGCCCTCTGTCCGCTTTGTCATAGCGCTGCTGAAGCGCTACCTCGGCCTTCTTGGGATCGATTTCTCGCTCCACCAGATACAGCCATAACGAACGGAAGGGATCGTTTGGGTCGTCTTGATAAAACGCCTGCAGATCATCCTGCGCCAACGGGAAGCGGCCGCCATAATACAGTGCGATGCCCCGGTTTAAACGCGCGTAATTGTAAGTTGGATCAAGCTCTAGTACAGAATCAAACGCTTCATAGGCAGCATCAAAATTGCCTGCCTGCGTTAAGTAAATGCCCAGGTAGTTGAAAACTTCCGGCATGTCGGGACGTATCGCCAGCGCCTGCGAGAAATCATTGCGCGCTAATGCACGTAACCCGAGGCTATCATACAGCACACCGCGCTCATATAAAAGCTGTGCGCGTTCGTCATCCGTCAGTGCCCGGCTGGCAAGAATTTGTTCCATGCGCGCCAGGATCACTTCCTGCTGCAACGTAGGCTGCAACGGGATTGCCAAAACTTCGTCTTTACGCCAATCATGGTTGCTGCATCCTGCCAGCATGAGTGCTGTCGCAACGTAACACCAGCGCAAGAAAGGCTTCATTTCCCACTCCCGAAGACAAACATTGGATGAACGTCCTGTCCTCCGTTTGCTAAAACGCGGGCATCCTACCCGCGCGATACGAACAGCTCCCAACCCCGTGGCGGGGAGCTGTAAAACTATCTATACAGTTATTCTGCTTCAGGCGCAGGTGAACCTGCTTCCGGCGCCATCGCTTCTTTGATGCTCAGACGCACGCGGCCCTGACGGTCAACTTCCAGTACCTTAACCGGCACTTCCTGACCCATCTGCAGATAGTCGGTCACTTTCTCAACGCGCTTGTCGGCGATCTGAGAAATGTGCACCAGGCCTTCTTTACCACCGCCGATAGCGACGAATGCGCCGAAATCAACGATACGGGTCACTTTACCCTGGTAGATACGGCCCACTTCGATCTCTGCCGTGATCTCTTCGATGCGACGGATAGCGAATTTCGCTTTCTCACCGTCGGTCGCAGCGATTTTAACTGTACCATCATCTTCAATTTCGATGGTAGTGCCAGTCTCTTCGGTCAGCGCGCGGATAACGGAACCGCCCTTACCGATCACGTCTTTGATTTTATCCGGGTTGATGCGGATAGTATGAATACGCGGTGCGAATTCGGAGATATCGCCGCGCGGAGTGCTGATAGCCTGTTCCATTACGCCCAGGATGTGCAGACGCGCGCCCTTGGCCTGGTTCAGAGCCACCTGCATGATTTCGCGGGTGATGCCTTCGATTTTGATGTCCATCTGCAGCGCGGTGATACCGTCGCGGCTACCGGCCACTTTGAAGTCCATGTCGCCCAGGTGATCTTCGTCACCCAGAATGTCGGACAGAACCACATAGTTGTCGGCTTCTTTCACCAGGCCCATCGCGATACCCGCAACGGCAGCCTTGATTGGCACGCCGGCGTCCATCAGCGCCAGAGACGCGCCGCACACGGAAGCCATGGAAGAAGAACCGTTGGATTCGGTGATTTCAGACACCACGCGAACCGTGTACGGGAAATCTTCCGGTTTAGGCATCATAGCCAATACGCCGCGTTTCGCCAGGCGACCGTGACCGATTTCACGACGCTTAGGAGAACCGACCATGCCGGTTTCGCCTACGGAGTACGGAGGGAAGTTGTAGTGGAACAGGAAGCTGTCGGTCTTCTCGCCCATCAGCTCGTCCAGGTTCTGTGCGTCGCGCGCGGTGCCCAGGGTCGCGGTAACCAGCGCCTGAGTTTCGCCACGGGTGAACAGCGCGGAACCGTGGGTGCGCGGCAGTACGCCGGTGCGCACATCCAGGCCACGGATCATGTCTTTTTCACGGCCGTCGATACGCGGCTCGCCACGCAATACGCGGCTGCGCACCACGTTCTTCTCGACGGTGCCCAGGATGTCCTGGATTTCGCCGGCGTCCAGCGTTTCGTCCTGCGCCAGCAGGGTTTCAACCACGCTGTCTTTGATCGCGTCAACCTGAGCGTAACGCTCTTGTTTTTCGGTAATGTGGTAAGCGTCGCCCAGGCGAGCTTCAGCCAGTTCAGCCACGCGCGCGTGCAGCGCTTCGTTGACCGCAGGCGCCTGCCAATCCCACTTCGGCTTGCCGGCTTCGGCAACCAGCGCGTTGATGTTTTCGATAACCACTTGCTGCTGGTCATGGCCGAACACCACGGCGCCCAGCATCTGATCTTCGCTCAGCACGTCAGCTTCGGATTCCACCATCAGCACCGCGCCGGCGGTACCGGCAACCACCAGATCCAGACGGCTTTCTTTCAGTTCGTCGGTCGTTGGGTTCAGTACGTACTGATCGTTGATGTAACCTACGCGCGCGGCGCCGATTGGGCCGTTGAACGGAATACCGGACAGGCTCAGGGCGGCAGAGGCGCCGATCATCGCAACGATGTCCGGGTTCACCTGCGGGTTAACGGAAACCACGGTCGCGATCACCTGAACTTCGTTCAGGAAGCTGTCCGGGAACAGTGGACGGATCGGGCGGTCGATCAGACGGGAAGTCAGGGTCTCGCCTTCGCTCGGACGGCCTTCGCGGCGGAAGAAGCTGCCCGGGATACGGCCGGCGGCGTAGGTACGCTCTTGGTAGTTCACCGTCAGCGGGAAGAAGCTCTGGCCCGGCTTGGCTTTTTTCTGGCCAACGACGGTAACGAATACGGCGGTGTCATCCATGCTCACCATAACGGCGGCGGTGGCCTGACGCGCCATCATACCGGTTTCGATGGTGACGGTATGCTGGCCATACTGGAATTTGCGAATGATCGGTGTCAGCAAAATTATATCCTTGATTAACGGCGCGCAATCGCATTGACGACTCGACACGCCTGTGACTCGATTTGCCTTCTCACTACATCCTCGCGACTAATGACAATCCTTATCTCAGGCGGGAGATAAAGCCTCTCATTAGCCGCGCGAACCTCTGTAACGGAAGAACCTGTTTGGAAACATCAGTAATACATTAACCTGATTTGCTTATGCTTCCTAGAAGAAAGGGGCCAAAATAGGCCCCTTTCCACTGAAACTTGCTAGATTAGCGACGCAGACCCAGACGCTCGATCAGGCTGGTGTAACGTGCTACATCTTTACGCTTCAGGTAGTCCAGCAGCTTACGACGCTGAGAAACCATACGCAGCAGACCACGACGGCTGTGGTGATCTTTTTTGTGCTCGGAGAAGTGGCCTTGCAGATGGTTGATCTGCGCAGTCAGCAGGGCAACCTGAACTTCGGTAGAACCGCTGTCGTTAGTACCACGACCGAAATCAGCTACGATTTGAGCTTTAGCTTCAACACTTAGAGACATTGTAATACTCCAGATTATAGATAATAAAAACAGGCGCCGATCTCTAATTCAGCAACCCAATGCATAAGCTGCGCCATTCTACTCTTAGCGCAGTGCGATCGCAAGGCGACGCAGTGCCCCGCCGTCAGTCGAAATGCTCGACCACCAGGCGGCGCGGCGCCACGCGACCATCCTCGGCGATGTCGCCAACGCCGATGAATTTCCGCTCTTCACCCTCGGTGATGCGCACCAGGCCGGATGCCGGCGCGCCGGCCACTTGCACCGGTTGCCCCTGCTTGACGTAACCCGCCACCACCGGCAGCAAATTCACTTCCGGATAGTTCTCAACCGGGCTGTCCATCGGCATCAGCAGCGGATCGAGCAGCTCACCGGGCGCGATCGCTTGTTCCTGCGCCTGCGCCACCAAGGCGTTCAGCTGTTCCAGCGTCACCATGCGCGCGATGGGATAAGTCGCCACCTGCAGGCGGCGCAGATAGATCACGTGCGCGCCGCAGCCCAGCAGCTCGCCGAGATCGTCGGTGATGGTGCGGATGTAGGTGCCTTTCGAGCAGTGAATCTCCAGCTCGAGTTCATCCCCTTCCCAGCGGATAAACTGCAGCTCGTACACCGTAATGCTGCGCGCTTCGCGCGGCACTTCGATGCCCTGGCGCGCATACTCGTAGAGTTTCTTGCCCTGGTATTTCAGAGCCGAATACATCGACGGCACCTGCTGGATGTCGCCGCGGAAGGTGTCCAGCGCCGCGTCGAGCTGCGCCTGGGTGAAGTTCACCGGGCGTTCCTGCACGATCTGCCCGTCGGCGTCGGAGGTATCGGTACGCTGCCCCAGCTTGGCGATCACCCGATAGCGCTTGTCGGAATCGAGCAGGTATTGCGAAAACTTGGTCGCTTCGCCCAGGCAGATAGGCAACATGCCGGTCGCCAACGGATCGAGCGCGCCGGTATGGCCCGCTCGGTTGGCGTTGTACAGACGTTTTACTTTTTGCAGCGCATCGTTGGACGACAACCCCTGCGGCTTGTCCAGCAACAGCACGCCGTGGATGTCACGGCCGCGGCGACGAGGGCGACTCATTAATCCTCCTTGTCATCGCCTGAGGCGGAACGGCGCTCTGCGTCGTTCTTCACCACGTTGGTCACCAGGTTGGACATGCGCATGCCTTCCACCAAGGAGTTGTCGTAAGCGAAGGTCAGCTCCGGCACCACGCGCAGGCGCATCGCTTTGCCCAGCAGGGTGCGGATATAGCCGGAAGCGTCCTGCAACGCTTTGATGCCGTTGGTGACCAGATCCGGATCGTGGTTCTCGGTCAGCACGTTCAGGAAGGTGACGTAAACCTTGGCATACGCCAGGTCGCGGGACACTTCCACGCCGGAAACGGTCGCCATGCCGACGCGCGGATCTTTCACTTCACGCTGCAGAATGATCGCAATCTCTTTCTGCATCTCTTGCGCCACGCGTTGACCGCGGCTGAATTCTTTTGCCATTTTGGATTCTCCAGACAAATCGGGGGGCACAAAGGCCCCCCGTAAACAGATATAAGCAGATGTGCAATCGTTAAGCGATGGTGCGTTGGATCTCAATGATTTCGAACACTTCGATCATGTCGCCGACGCGCACGTCGTTATAGTTCTTAACGCCGATACCACATTCCATGCCGTTACGGACTTCGTTAACGTCATCTTTGAAGCGACGCAGGGATTCCAGCTCGCCTTCATAGATAACCACGTTGTCGCGCAGTACGCGGATTGGGTTGTGACGCTTGATGGTCCCTTCGGTAACCATACAGCCGGCGATAGCGCCGAACTTAGGCGATTTGAACACGTCGCGCACTTCGGCCAGGCCGATGATCTGCTGCTTGTATTCCGGCGCCAGCATACCGCTCATCGCCTGCTTCACTTCGTCGATCAGGTTATAGATCACGGAGTAGTAACGCAGATCCAGGCTTTCCGCTTCGATCACGCGGCGCGCAGAAGCGTCGGCACGCACGTTGAAGCCCAGGATGATGGCGTTGGAAGCCGCAGCCAGCGTCGCGTCGGTTTCGGTGATCCCACCTACGCCGGAGCCGACAATCTTCACCTTCACTTCGTCGGTGGAGAGTTTCAGCAGCGAGTCGCTGATCGCTTCGCAAGAACCCTGTACGTCGGATTTCAGTACGATGTTCAGCTCGGACACTTCGCCGTCGGTCATGTTGGCGAACATGTTTTCCAGCTTGGACTTCTGCTGACGCGCCAGTTTGACTTCGCGGAACTTGCCTTGACGGTACAGCGCCACTTCACGCGCTTTCTTCTCGTCACGCACCACGGTCGCTTCGTCACCCGCTGCAGGCACGCTGGACAGGCCGAGGATTTCCACAGGGATAGACGGACCGGCGGAGGTCACTTCACGACCCAGCTCGTCACGCATCGCACGCACGCGGCCGTATTCGAAGCCGCACAGGACGATATCGCCCTTGTTCAGCGTACCTTCCTGAACCAGCACGGTAGCCACCGGGCCACGGCCTTTATCCAGGAAGGACTCGATCACTACGCCGCTCGCCATGCCGCTGCGAACCGCTTTCAGCTCCAGCACTTCGGCCTGCAGCAGGATGGCCTGCAGCAGCTCGTCGATACCGGTACCGGCTTTCGCGGACACGTGAACGAACTGCGCTTCGCCGCCCCACTCTTCCGGCATAACGCCGTACTGAGACAGTTCCTGCTTAACGCGATCCGGATCGGCTTCCGGTTTGTCGATTTTGTTCACCGCAACCACCAATGGCACCTGCGCCGCTTTCGCGTGCTGGATAGCTTCGATGGTTTGTGGCATCACGCCGTCGTCGGCCGCCACCACCAGAACCACGATGTCAGTCGCCTGAGCACCGCGAGCACGCATCGAGGTAAACGCGGCGTGGCCCGGGGTGTCCAGGAAGGTGATCATGCCGTTCTCGGTTTCTACGTGGTAGGCACCGATGTGCTGGGTAATGCCGCCGGCTTCGCCCGCCGCCACTTTGGTGGAGCGGATGTAGTCCAGCAGAGAGGTTTTACCGTGGTCAACGTGGCCCATGATGGTCACGACCGGCGCGCGCGGCTCGGCCGCAGCGCCCGTATCACGGTCGCTCATCAGCGCTTCTTCCAGCTCGTTTTCACGACGCAGGATAACTTTGTGGCCCATCTCTTCGGCAACCAGCTGTGCGGTTTCCTGGTCGATAACCTGGTTGATGGTGGCCATGGCGCCCAGTTTCATCATCACTTTGATGACCTGAGAACCTTTGACCGCCATCTTGTTGGCCAGCTCGGCCACGGTGATGGTTTCACCGATCACCACGTCACGGTTAACCACCTGCGCCGGCTTGTTGAAGCCCTGCTGCAGAGCGCTAGGCTTGCGTTTGCCGCCTTTGCCGCCACGGGTAACGGCACGCGCTTCTTCGCGATCCGCTTTGGATTCGGACAGCTTGTTGCCTTTCTTCTGCTTGGTGGCTTTGCCGCCGCGGGTGCGGCTGCGACGATCGCCTTCAACTTTGGCGTCGTTTTCATCTTCAGCGGCACGGGCGTGCTGAGAGGTGGTCACGTGATAGTCGGCGCTTTCAACCGCAGCGCTAGCCGCGTCGGCCTGGGCCCACTTCTCGCCGTTCTCTTCGGCCATGCGACGGGCTTCTTCCGCCACGCGCTTGGCTTCCTCTTCAACCTTGCGGCGCACTTCCTCTTCCGCTTTACGTTTCAGTTCAGCGGCTTCGGCTTCACGGCGTGCTTTTTCCGCCTGAGCTGGCTTGGTCATTTCGTCGGTATGTTGATTGGTCACTTTTTCTTTTTCCGCTGAATTACGCTTAGCAATCTCCGCGGCCTCACGTTTGGCTTGCTCTTCGGCTGCGCGCTTCGCTTCCGCTTCGCGTTTTGCGAGCTCTTCCGCTTCGCGCCGTGCCTGCTCTTCCGCTTCACGCTGTGCCTGCTCTGCCGCTTCAGCCAACTGGGCTTCCTGCGTATCGCGATTTACATAAGTGCGTTTCTTGCGGACCTCAATTTGCACCGATTTACTTTTACCGCCGGTGCTCGGGATATTCAAGGTGCTGCGCGTTTTGCGCTGCAAAGTGAGTTTACCCGGCGCGCTGCCGTGTTCACGGTTCAGGTGCGCCAGTAATGTTTCTTTTTCTTGCTGGGTAACAGAGTCCGACTCGGACTTGTTGATCCCTGCATCAGCAAACTGCTGTACCAGGCGATCAACCGGAGTCTGAATCTCTGCTGCCAGCGATTTTACGGTTACATCTGTCGTCATGCTGTTCCTTCCTGCTACAGTTATTACGCGTTGTCGCCAAACCAACAGATATTGCGTGCAGCCATGATCAGCTCGCCGGCTTGCTCATCGCTAAGCCCTTCAATATCAGCCAGATCGTCAACACCCTGCTCGGCAAGATCTTCCAGCGTACAAACCCCACGCGCGGCCAGTTTAAAGGCCATGCTGCGCTCAAGACCCGGCAGGTTGAGCAAATCGTCGGCCGGTTTGTTGTCGCCCAGGCTTTCTTCTTGTGCCAGGGCCAGCGTGGTCAATGCAGCTTTGGCGCGTTCGCGCAATGCTTCAACCGTATCTTCATCCAGACCGTCGATTTCCAACAGCTCTTTGATCGGCACGTAGGCCAGCTCTTCCAGCGTGGAGAAGCCTTCTTCAACCAGTACGGTGGCGAAATCTTCGTCGATATCAAGATACTTGGTGAAGGTATCAATAGCGGCATGAGCCTCGGCCTGGTGCTTGGCCTGCAGGTCGTCCGCCGTCATCACGTTCAGTTCCCAACGATCGTCGCCGCGGTGTTGTTTCAGCAGCTGGGAAGCCAAACGCACGTTTTGGCCGTTACGGCCGATCGCCTGCGCCAGGTTGCTGGCTTCAACGGCGATATCCATGGTGCAGTTATCTTCGTCTACCACGATCGACGCGACGTCGGCCGGCGCCATGGCGTTGATGACGAATTGCGCTGGGTTATCATCCCACAGGATGATATCGATGCGTTCGCCGCCGAGCTCGCTCGACACGGCCTGAACGCGCGCACCGCGCATACCTACGCAGGCGCCGACGGGATCGATGCGCTTGTCGTTGGTTTTCACTGCAATTTTCGCACGGGAGCCTGGATCGCGGGCTGCCGCTTTAATCTCGATCACTTCTTCGCCGATTTCCGGCACTTCGATGCGGAACAGCTCTTTCAGCATTTCCGGGCTGGAACGGCTGACGAACAGCTGCGCGCCGCGAGCTTCGGGACGTACGGCATACAATACGCCGCGAATGCGGTCGCCCGGACGGAAGTTTTCGCGCGGCAGCATGTCTTCACGGCCAATGACCGCTTCGGCGTTGTTGCCCAGATCCAGCGCGATGCTGTCACGGTTCACTTTCTTCACCACGCCGGTGACGATCTCACCTTCGTGTTCACGGAAAGCGTCGACCACCATCGCACGCTCGGCCTCGCGCACTTTCTGCACGATAACCTGCTTGGCGGTTTGGGTGGTAATGCGGTCGAAGGTCACGGATTCGATCTGATCTTCGACGTATCCGCCGAGCTCGATGCTCGGATCTTCAAACTGAGCGGCTTCCAGCGTGATTTCACGCGTCGGCTGAGTCACTTCGTCTACGGCGACCCAACGGCGGAAGGTATCGAAATCGCCGGTTCTGCGGTCAATGCTGACGCGCACGTCGATTTCCTGCTCGTATTTTTTCTTGGTTGCGGTGGCTAATGCAGTTTCCAGCGCTTCGAAAATCTTCTCGCGCGGAAGGGATTTTTCATTGGAAACTGCTTCAACAACAGCCAGAATCTCTTTGTTCATCCTAGTTGCCTCTTCCAAACTTTAAAAGTGGGGTACCAGGTTCGCTTTCTGGATGTTGCTCAGCGCGAACACTTCATCTTTCCCTTCCACAGTAACCGTGATCATCTCGCCTTCGACAGACTTGATAATACCCTGCCACTTGCGACGGTTCTGTACCGCCATGCGCAGGACCAGGCTGACTTCTTCACCGAGGTAACGCGTATAGTGTTCTGCGGTGAACATCGGGCGATCAAGGCCAGGAGAGGAGACTTCCAAGTTGTAAGCGACCGTGATTGGATCTTCGACGTCCAATACAGCGCTGACCTGGTGGCTGACATCAGCGCAATCATCAACATTGATGCCGTTATCACTATCAATATAGATGCGGAGCGTCGATTGGCGCGCACGAATGAATTCGATGCCTACAAGCTCAAAGCCCAACGCTTCTACCGGTGCCGAAAGCATCTCTGTTAACTTTTGCTCTAATGTGGACAAGCCCACCCCCAAGACATAAAAAAAGGGCTAAATAGCCCAGTGATTCTGTTGCCAAATAACAAAAAACCCCGAAAAATCGGGGCTTTATGCAACTGGACCCTGTTTGCCGCTAGGCGGCCTCGGTACAACTTTCGAGCAAGTGTCATTTTCAAATGTTGATCGAGAAAAGCGGGTTTCAATCGAAAAGTGTATTTGAAAATAAACACTTAAAGGAAAGTGGTTGCGGGGGCCGGATTTGAACCGACGACCTTCGGGTTATGAGCCCGACGAGCTACCAGGCTGCTCCACCCCGCGTCCGAAAACGTGGCAAATACTACGCCGATAATCGCAAAATTGCAAGTTATCTCTGGGATTTGGTACCGAGGATGGGACTCGAACCCACAAGCCCGTTAGGGCACTACCACCTCAAGGTAGCGTGTCTACCAATTCCACCACCTCGGTACTGATTCTTACTGCTAACGGCCGTTGTTCTTTCGAGTTCACAACCACCGCTTTCAAACTTTGTTACGGCTTACTGCGGGATATCGCTGCTCGGCTTGGCTGGTGCCGCCGGCGCGGTCGTCTGCTCAGTTTTCACTGGCTGACCCAGGTTTTCCCACTCGCTGCCTTTCTTGCTCTGGTTGCTGCTGAGGTTGCCCAGAATCAGGCTGATGACGAAGAACAGCGTCGCCAGCACAGCAGTCATGCGGGTCATAAAGTTACCGGAACCACTCGAACCGAACAATGTGCCTGATGCACCTGCTCCGAAAGAGGCTCCCATATCAGCGCCTTTACCTTGCTGCAACATAATCAGAGCAACCAGCCCGATTGAGATCAGCAGGAAAATTACCAGAAGAGCTTCGTACATAGTAGTACCCGTATCCTTGCGGCCTTACCGCATGCCAAATGCTTCACACTCATCAAGCAGGCGTTTTTATAAACTGCCTACTGAAGCGGGTGTGAATACTAACCAAAGCCGCCAACCCGCGCAAGGGCAATTTGCAGCCGCCGGCGCGTTTGCGGAAAAAAACGCCAACAATCGCCTGTTCGGGCTCAGCGATGCCAAGCCCGGCGGCTAACTGTCTGTTTTAACCTGCGGATTTCACCGCGTCGGCGATGCGATGCGCCAGCGCGGTCACCTGCTGCTCGTCTTCGCCTTCCACCATCACGCGGATCAGCGGCTCGGTGCCCGATTTGCGCAGCAGCACCCGGCCGCGGCCGGCCAGCTCGGCCTCCACTTGCTCGGTGACTTTGCGCACCGCGTCGGACTCCAGCGGATTGTGCTCGCCGGCGAAGCGCACGTTGACCAGGATCTGCGGCAGCAGCTTCATGCCGCTGCACAGGTCATGCAGGCTCATGTGGTTGCGCACCATGGCGGTCAGCACCTGCAGCCCGGCCACGATGCCGTCGCCGGTGGTGGTTTTGTCCAGCAGGATCACATGGCCGGAGTTTTCCGCGCCGATGCGCCAGCCCAACTCCTGCAGCTTCTCCAGCACGTAGCGGTCGCCCACTTTGGCGCGAGCGAACGGAATGCCCAGCTGTTTCAGCGCCAGCTCCAGCCCCATATTGCTCATCAGGGTGCCGACCGCGCCGCCGCGCAGCTGGCCCTGACGCAGGCCTTCACGGGCGATGATGTACAGGATCTGGTCGCCGTCCACCTTGTTGCCCAGGTGATCCACCATCATCACGCGGTCACCGTCGCCGTCGAACGCCAGGCCGACGTGCGCTTTTTCCTGCAACACGCGCTCCTGCAGCTGACGCACATCGGTAGCGCCGCATTTTTCGTTGATGTTCATCCCGTCCGGCTCAACGCCGATGGCTATCACCGTGGCGCCCAGCTCGCGCAGCACGCTCGGCGCGATGTGATAAGTCGCGCCGTTGGCGCAGTCAACCACGATTTTCAGCCCCTTCAGGCTCAGCTCGCTCGGGAAAGTGCCTTTGCAGAATTCGATATAGCGGCCGGCGGCGTCGATGATACGGCTGGCTTTACCCAGCTCGGCGGACTCTACGCAGGTCAGCGGTTTTTCCATCTCGGCTTCGATCGCCTCTTCGACGTTGTCCGGCAATTTGGCGCCGTCGATCGAGAAGAACTTGATGCCGTTGTCATAGAACGGGTTGTGCGAAGCGGAGATGACAATGCCCGCTTCCGCGCGGAAGGTGCGCGTCAGGTAGGCCACCGCCGGCGTAGGCATCGGCCCAGTGAAGGAGGCGGATAATCCGGCGGCCGCCAGGCCGGCTTCCAGAGCGGACTCCAGCATATAACCGGAGATGCGCGTATCCTTACCGATGATGATCTTGCGGGAACCGTGACGCGCCAGCACTTTACCGGCCGCCCAGCCCAGTTTCAGCACGAAGTCCGGCGTGATGGGGCTGTCCCCGACCTTGCCTCGGATGCCGTCGGTGCCAAAATATTTGCGCTCGCTCATGTCTCTACTGTCCTTTAGCTGAAAGTGTTGCCTCGACGACACGCATCGCCTCGACGGTTTCTTTAACGTCATGCACTCTGACAATCTGCGCCCCCTGCATCGCCGCGATCACCGCGCAGGCCACGCTGCCGATAACCCGTTGATCCGGCGGCACGTTCAGCAGTTGTCCAATCATCGATTTGCGCGACATGCCGACCAACAGCGGCAAACCGAAACGATGAAATTCCGACAACCGGGCCAGAAGCTGATAGTTGTGCGCCAAATTTTTACCGAAACCGAAGCCTGGGTCGAGCAGCAATTTCTGATTTGTTATCCCCGCCTCGTTACAGCGCCGGATATGGTGCTCGAAAAACGTCTGAACGTCGGCGATCAGATCGTCGTAGTGGGGCGCCTGCTGCATGGTGCGCGGCTGCCCCTGCATGTGCATCAGGCAGACCGGCAAACCGCTTTCCGCCGCCGCCGCCAGGGCGCCCGGCTCCTGCAGCGAACGGATGTCGTTGATCAAATGTGCGCCGGCGTGCGCCGATTCGCGGATCACATCCGCTTTCGAGGTATCGACCGAGATAAAGACTTCAAAACGCTGCGCCAGCGCTTCCACCACCGGCACGACCCGCTCAAGCTCCTCCTCTTCGCTCACTTCCGCCGCCCCCGGTCTTGTCGATTCGCCGCCGATATCAATCATCGTGGCGCCGGCCGAAATCAGCGCGTGCGCATGCACCAGCGCCTGGTTCAGGGTGTTGTGGCGGCCGCCGTCGGAAAACGAATCCGGCGTCACGTTGAGGATGCCCATCACCTGAGGATGGGAGAGATTGAGCGTCATGTCGCGCACGGTTAACTGCATGGTTGGTCCACCTTACTGTTGCCTGGTTCACTGCCCGCCGGGCAAAAAAAACCCCGGCATGCCGGGGTTTGATGTTATTACACAGCTGCTGTTACTTGTCGAGCTGTTCGGACATGGTGTTGCCCGGCGTTGGGGTGCGCGGCTCATCTACCGGCGTCGGGGCTTTCGGGGTTCCACCGTTGTCGGAGCTGTTGCCTTTGTTCGCATCGTCCCAGCCCGCCGGCGGACGCACGTCTTTGCGATTCATCAGATCGTCGATCTGCGGCGCATCGATGGTTTCATACTTCATCAACGCATCCTTCATCGAGTGCAGGATGTCCATGTTTTCCATCAGCAGCGAGCGAGCACGCGTGTAGTTGCGTTCGATCAGCGACTTCACTTCCTGGTCGATGATACGCGCGGTTTCATCCGACATGTGCTTCGCCTTGGCCACGGAACGGCCCAGGAACACTTCGCCCTCTTCTTCCGCATACAGCAGCGGCCCCAGCTTCTCGGAGAAGCCCCATTGGGTCACCATGTTGCGGGCGATGGAGGTCGCCACTTTGATATCGTTCGACGCACCGGTAGAGACTTTTTCCGGCCCGTAGATGATCTCTTCCGCCAGACGACCGCCGTACAGGGTGGAGATTTGGCTCTCCAGCTTCTGACGGCTGGCGCTGATCGCATCCCCTTCCGGCAGGAAGAAGGTCACGCCGAGCGCCCGGCCACGAGGAATGATGGTGACCTTGTGCACCGGATCGTGTTCAGGAACCAGGCGGCCAATGATGGCATGGCCCGCTTCGTGATACGCGGTCGACTCTTTCTGCGCTTCAGTCATCACCATGGAGCGGCGTTCCGCACCCATCATGATCTTGTCTTTGGCTTTCTCGAACTCCACCATCGACACCACGCGCTTGTTGCCGCGGGCGGCGAACAGCGCCGCTTCGTTGACCAGGTTGGCCAGATCGGCACCGGAGAAGCCCGGCGTACCGCGCGCAATGACGGAGGCGTCGATGTCGGCCGCCAACGGCACGCGGCGCATGTGCACCTTCAGGATCTGCTCACGGCCACGCACATCCGGCAGCCCGACCACGACCTGACGGTCGAAACGGCCCGGGCGCAGCAGCGCGGGGTCAAGCACGTCCGGACGGTTGGTCGCCGCGATGACGATGATGCCCTCGTTGCCTTCGAAACCGTCCATCTCAACCAGCATCTGGTTCAGGGTCTGCTCGCGCTCATCGTGACCGCCACCCAGGCCGGCGCCACGCTGGCGACCGACGGCGTCGATTTCATCGATGAAGATGATGCACGGCGCGGCTTTCTTCGCTTGTTCGAACATGTCGCGCACGCGGGATGCACCCACGCCGACGAACATTTCGACGAAGTCGGAACCGGAAATGGTGAAGAACGGTACCTTCGCTTCGCCGGCGATCGCTTTCGCCAACAGCGTTTTACCGGTCCCCGGCGGGCCAACCATCAGCACGCCTTTCGGGATCTTGCCGCCCAGCTTCTGGAAACGGCTCGGTTCGCGCAGGTATTCCACCAGTTCGCTCACCTCTTCTTTCGCTTCGTCACACCCGGCGACATCGGCGAAAGTGGTCTTGATCTGGTCTTCCGTCAGCATGCGGGCCTTGCTCTTGCCGAAGGACATCGCGCCCTTGCCGCCGCCGCCCTGCATTTGCCGCATAAAGAAGATCCAGACCCCGATCAGCAACAGCATCGGGAACCAAGAGATAAAGATAGAAGCCAGCAGGCTCGGCTCTTCAGGCGGCTCGCCGACAACTTTCACATTCTTCGTTAACAACGTATCCAGCAACTTAGGATCGTTGACAGGGATGTAGGTCGTGTATTTGTTACTGTCTTTCTTGGTAACGTTAATTTCACGTCCGTTGATTCGCGCTTCGCGAACCTGGTCCTGGGTCAGTTCGGACATGAAGGTAGAGTAATCCACCCTACGGCCATTCGACTCGCTGGGCCCAAAGCTCTGGAATACAGACATCAACACTACCGCGATGACTAACCAGAGAATTAGGTTTTTCGCCATGTCACTCAAGGGATTAACCTCATCTTACAACTGTGTTAACAAACAGCGTTAGGGTACTACAGTTTGCGCCCTGTCGCTACAATGTACACTTCGCGCGAACGGGCGCGGGAAGCGTCTGGCTTACGAATCTTAACCTTCGTAAACAGGGAGCGAATTTCCCGTAGGTACTCGTCAAAGCCATCTCCCTGGAACACCTTCACCAGGAAACTTCCGCCTGGTGCGAGGACATCACGACACATATCCAGCGCCAACTCCACCAGATACATCGACCTTGGAATATCGACCGCCGGGGTGCCACTCATATTCGGGGCCATATCGGACATGACCACCTGAACCTTACTCTCGCCTACTCGTTCCAACAGTGCCTTCAGCACCAGTTCATCACGAAAATCGCCCTGAAGGAAATCGACGCCAACGATAGGATCCATTGGCAAAATATCACAGGCGATGATGCGCCCGGTACCGCCGATTTGGGTGACCACATACTGCGACCAGCCGCCCGGTGCGGCGCCCAGATCAACCACGGTCATGCCCGGTTTGAACAGTTTGTCGCTCTGCTGTATTTCATCAAGTTTAAACCAGGCACGGGAACGCAGTCCCTTTTTCTGCGCCTGCTGTACATATTTATCGCTAAAGTGTTCTTGTAACCAGCGACTGGAGCTAGCCGAACGCTTTTTATTAGCCATCTCGTTTTCCAACTATCATAAAAAGAGTCTTATGTCAGGGTCGCTGCTCACGTAGACTCACACCGGTGAAGACCGATTTGGTGATATACATGAGATGGCGGTAGAATGTACCGTTTTCAATCCCAACTTAAGCAAAAAAGACAATGAATCTGAATAATAAACAAAAACAGCACCTGAAAGGCCTGGCGCATCCGTTAAAACCGGTGGTGATGCTGGGCAATAACGGTCTTACCGAAGGGGTGCTGGCTGAAATTGAACAGGCTCTGGAGCATCATGAGCTGATCAAGGTAAAAATCGCCGCTGAAGATCGCGAAACCAAGACCCTGATCGCCGACGCTATCGTGCGTGAAACGGGCGCCTGCAATGTGCAAGTTATCGGCAGTACGCTTATTCTTTACCGCCCGTCGAAAGAGCGCAAGATCAGTCTACCGCGTTAATAACCATCAGGTTAACGAAAAGGTGCCATGCGCCTGACCAAGATAAAAGGCCGCTTGCGGCCTTTTTCCTATCTTTACAAAACGTTGGCGCATTAATGACCAACGGTCCCGATCAGAGATACTCGACCTTCAGGATCTCGTATTCCACGTCGCCGCCTGGGGTTTTGATCACCACCACATCGTCTTGCTCTTTGCCGATCAGGCCGCGCGCCATCGGCGAGTTTACCGAAATCAGATTTTTCTTGAAATCGGCCTCATCGTCGCCAACGATGCGGTAAGTCACTTCTTCTTCGCTGTCCAGATTCATCACCGATACGGTGGCGCCGAAGATCACCCGACCGGTGTTCGGCATCTTGGTGATGTCGATCACCTGAGCATTGGACAGCTTGGCTTCGATTTCCTGAATGCGGCCTTCACAGAAACCCTGCTGTTCACGGGCGGCATGGTACTCGGCATTTTCTTTCAAGTCGCCGTGTTCACGCGCTTCAGCGATATCCGCAATGATTTTCGGGCGGCGCACGCTTTTCAGATATTCGAGCTCTTCGCGCAGTTTTTCAGCGCCAAACAAGGTCATCGGAATTTGGTTCATCGTATAAATACCTCTAAATCTTTCCTGTTCAAATAACCGTCATCCTGACGTATTCGTATGAAAACACGGTTGGCATACCGCCACCCGCCTCCAGGCGACAAACAAAAGAAACCTGACTCGGAACGGAGCCCAAGCCAAGATCGGTTTTGCATTTTGATACGCATTTTAGCCTAGAGTTCCTTGAGGGTCATCGTTTACTTTTTCCCTGATTGCACCGTAGTATGACGGCACGTTATCCAGCTGTTATCCCGAGATTATGCGTTTTTCACGAATTGTCAGTGCATTGGCTTGCGCATTTGTTCTGAATGCGAATGCGGCCCCGGTTGAAGAGTACACACAATATCTGCCTGATGGGGCCAACCTTGCCCTGGTCGTTCAGAAGATCGGCGCCGGCTCGCCGACGATCGATTACCACTCTCAGCAAATGGCGCTGCCGGCCAGTACCCAAAAAGTGCTGACGGCGCTGGCGGCATTGCTGCAACTCGGGCCCGATTACCGTTTCACCACCACGCTGGAGAGCCAGGGCGATATCCGCGACGGCGTGCTGCGCGGCAACCTGATCGCTCGCTTCAGCGGCGATCCGACCTTCAAACGCCAGAGCCTGCGCAATATGGTGGCCGTCCTGAAAAAGCAAGGCGTGCGCCAAATCAGCGGCGATGTGCTGGTCGATACCTCGGTCTTCGCCAGCCATGACAAAGCGCCCGGCTGGCCGTGGAACGATCTGACGCAGTGCTTCAGCGCGCCGCCGGCCGCCGCCATCGTCGATCGCAACTGTTTCTCGGTCTCGCTGTACAGCGCGCCGAATCCGGGCGACATGGCGTTTATCCGCGTCGCCTCCTATTATCCGGTTAATATGTTTAGCCAGGTGCGCACCCTGGCGCGCGGCTCGGCAGACGCGCAGTACTGCGAGCTGGACGTGGTGCCGGGCGAGCTGAACCGCTTTACCCTGACCGGCTGCCTGACGCAGCGCAGCGAGCCGTTGCCGCTGGCCTTCGCCATCCAGGACGGCGCCAGCTATGCGGGCGCCATCTTGAAAGACGAGCTGACGCAGGCCGGCATCCAGCTCGACGGACATTTGAAACGCCAGACGCGTCCCGGCATTACCGGCACGGTGATCGCGCAAACCCAGTCGGCACCGCTGCACGATCTGTTGAAGATCATGCTGAAAAAGTCGGACAACATGATTGCCGATACCGTCTTCCGCACCATCGGCCATGAGCGCTTCGGCGTGCCGGGCACCTGGCGAGCGGGCTCCGATGCGGTGCGCCAGGTGCTGCGCCAAAAGGCCGGCATCGATCTGGGCAATACCATCATCGCCGACGGTTCCGGCCTGTCGCGCCACAACCTGCTGGCCCCGGCGACCATGATGCAGGCGCTGCAGTACATCGCGCAGCACGACAACGAGCTGAACTTTATCTCGATGCTGCCGCTGTCCGGCTATGACGGCACCCTGCGCTACCGCGGCGGCCTGCATGAAGCCGGCGTCGACGGCAAGGTGTCGGCCAAGACCGGCGCGCTGCAGGGCGTCTACAACCTGGCGGGCTTCATCACGACCGCCAGCGGCCAGCGCATGGCCTTCGTGCAGTATCTCTCCGGCTACGCCGTGCCGCCGGAAGATCAGAAACAGCGCCGCGCGCCGCTGGTGCGCTTCGAAAGCCGCCTGTATCGGGATATTTACCAAAACAACTGAGGGTCATCATGAAGCTGCTGGTCGTTGAAGATGATGAACTGCTGCAACAGGGGCTGGCGTTGGCGCTGACCGGCGAGGGTTACGTCTGCGACTGCGCCGCCACGGCGGCGGAGGCCAACAGCCTGCTCATCACCAGCCAATACAGCATGGTGATCCTGGATCTCGGCCTGCCGGATATGGACGGCGCGGCGCTGCTGCGGCAGTGGCGCCGCCAGCAGATCGATCTGCCGGTGCTGATCCTGACCGCCCGCGACGCCCTGGAAGATCGCGTCGACGGGCTGGACGCCGGCGCCGACGACTACCTGGTCAAACCCTTCGCGCTGGTTGAGCTGCAGGCGCGCGTGCGCGCCCTCCTGCGGCGCTACCAGGGCCACAGCGACAATCTGATGCAGGTGGATGACCTGCAGTTGAACCTCTCCAGCCAGCAGGTCTACCTGCAGCAACAGCCGGTGGAAGTCACGCCAAAAGAGTTCGCCATTCTGTCGCGCCTGATCATGCGTGCCGGGCAGACGGTCAACCGTGAGCTCCTGCAACAAGATCTCTACACCTGGCAAGACGACCTGGGCTCCAACACGCTGGAAGTGCACATCCACAACCTGCGCCGTAAACTGGGCAAGGATCGCATCCGCACCGTGCGCGGCATCGGCTACCGCCTGGAACCTTCCTCATGATCAGCATGCGCCGCCGCCTGCTGCTGATGTTGGCGCTGATCCTGTTGGTCACGCAGCTCATCAGCGCCTTCTGGCTGTGGCACGAAAGCCAGGAACAGATCAGCTTCCTGGTGGACGAAACCCTGTCCGCCAAAGTGCGCAGCGAGCGCGTCGATACCGAGATCGCCGAAGCCATCGCCTCGCTGTTGGCGCCTTCGCTGATCATGATGATCGTGACCCTGCTGGCGTCTTTCTGGGCCATCAGCTGGATCACCCGCCCGCTCAACCAATTGCAGCAGCGGCTGGAAAAGCGCTCTGCCGATAACCTGACGCCGCTGCCCATCACCAGCGACAGCCAGGAAATGGTGGCGGTCACCAATGCGCTCAATCAGCTATTCTCGCGGCTGGACAACACCATTCAGCAGGAACGCCTGTTCACCGCCGACGCCGCCCACGAGCTGCGCACGCCGCTGGCCGGCATCCGCCTGCATCTGGAACTGATGGAAAAACAGGGCGTCAAGGGCAGCCAGGCGCTGATCGCCCGCATCGATCAACTGATGCACACCGTCGAGCAACTGCTGATGCTGTCGCGCGCCGGGCAAGACTTTGCCAGCGGCCATTACCAGCATTTCGATTGGGTAGCCGATGTGATCCAGCCGCTGCGTGAAGAGCTCGACGAAATGACCGCCCAACGCGGGCAAACGCTGGCCTGGCAATTGCCGGCCGCCGCCGCGGTGAACGGCGATCCGGTGCTGCTGCGGCTGCTGCTGCGCAACCTGGTCGAAAACGCCCACCGATACGGCCCGGAAGGTGGCGCGATACAGGTGCGGTTAACGCCGCAGGACCGCGGTTATCTGCTGCAGGTCATCGACGATGGCCCGGGGATCAAGGAAGAGATGGTCGGGGAGCTGACGCAGGCGTTTCGCCGCATGGATCAACGCTACGGCGGCAGCGGACTGGGCTTGAATATCGTGATCCGCATCGTGCAGCTGCACCAGGGGCGCTTGACGCTGGAAAACCGCCGCGATGCGCGCGGCCTGAATGCCCAGTGTTGGCTGCCGGAAAAGGCGCTCAAATAACAAGGGCCCAGCGTTGCTGAGCCCTTTATCATCGAATTACTTCTGGTAAATGATTTCGACGCCTTCGTCGTCGTCTTCGTCCCAGTCGTCATCCCAGTCGTCATCCGCTTCCGATTCCATCTCCGCCAGCTGTTCGCGGTGATAGTCGTCCCACATGAATTCGACTTTTTCCGGCGCGCTTTCTTCGATCGCCATCGCTTTCGGCTGGGTGTTGATGAAGTTCATCACGTCCCAGCACAGCGCGTTGACGCCTTCGCGGTTGGCGGCGGAGATCATGTAGTACTTTCCTTCCCAGCCCATGCCTTCCACAATCGCCTTGGCGCGTTCGGCAGCTTCTTCCTCACCAATCACATCAATTTTGTTGAACACCAGCCAGCGTGGCTTCTGCGCCAGATTTTCGCTGTATTGGTTCAACTCGTTGATGATGACTTTGGCGTTTTCCACCGGATCGGATTCGTCGATCGGCGCAATGTCCACCAGGTGCAACAGCACGCGGCAACGCTCCAGGTGTTTCAGGAAGCGAATGCCCAGGCCAGCGCCTTCGGAGGCGCCCTCGATCAGCCCCGGAATGTCGGCGACCACAAAGCTCTGCTCGTGGTCCATGCGCACCACGCCCAGGCTTGGCACCAGCGTGGTAAACGGATAATCGGCCACCTTCGGCTTGGCGGCGGACACCGCGCGGATGAAGGTCGATTTGCCGGCGTTCGGCAGCCCCAGCATGCCCACATCGGCCAGCAGCAACAGCTCCAGCAACAGATCGCGCGCTTCGCCGGCGGTGCCCAGCGTCTTCTGACGCGGCGCACGGTTGACCGACGATTTGAAACGGGTGTTACCCAGACCGTGCCAGCCGCCTTTGGCGACCATCAGTTTCTGCTCGTGACGGGTCATGTCGCCGAGGATCTCGCCGGTGCCCTGATCCTTCACGCGCGTGCCGACCGGCACCTTGATGATGACGTCTTTACCGCGTTTACCGGTACAGTCGCGGCTCTGGCCATTCTGACCGCGCTCGGCGCGGAAAGACTTCTCAAAACGGTAGTCGATCAGGGTATTGAGGTTCTCGTCCGCCAGCAGGTAGACGTCACCGCCGTCGCCGCCGTCGCCGCCGTCAGGCCCACCGTTAGGGATATATTTTTCGCGGCGGAAGCTGACGCATCCGTTGCCGCCATCGCCTGCAACGACCAGAATCGCTGCTTCATCTACAAACTTCATTTACCGTCTCCGTAAATCATTCACCGGGCTGCTTCAAAGGAGCAACCTGGGGGGGTTCTGCCCGTCGCGGCCACCACCGGTGACCAATTGCGGAAAACATAGCGCCCGCCACGACCACAAACGCGCCAACATAGCCGACGAGATTTAACGTCGGCGCGGCGAACGCCTGGGGCCAGGCCAGCGCCAATAAATCAGAAAACAGCAGGGTAAACAGCGGGGTCAGCGTCACCAACGCACTCACCTGCGCCGCCTGCCAGCGCGCCATCGCTTCCGCCAGCGCGCCATAGCCGATCAACGTGTTGGCGCCGCAAAACAGCAGGCACGCCAATTGCCAGCCGCTAAGCTGGAAAATCACCTCGGGTTTGGCCAGAGGGAACAACGCCATCGCACATAAAGTGTACAACATAACCAGGATCTGCGGCGAAGCCAGCCGTCGCAGCAATACCTTCTGCGCCACGCCGTAGCTCACCCAGACCATCGCCGCACACACGCCCAGCATGACGCCCAGCGTGTAGTCCGTCAGCCGGGTAAAGATCTCTATCAGACTGACGTTGAAAAACAACATCAGTCCACAAATCAGCATCAAGGCGCCAATGACCTGGGTGATGCGCATGCGCTCTTTTAAAATCAGCACGCTGGCGAACATCATGCCCACCGGCGACAGCTGGCCAATCACCTGCGACGCCGTCGGGCTCAGGTATTGCAGCGAGGAACTGAAGAACACAAAGTTGCCCAACAGCCCCGCCGTGGCGATCGCCAACAGCAGCAGCCAACGCGGTTGACGGAACATCTTCAGCGGCGGCAGCTTGCCGCGCACCGCGAGGATCACGCCCAAACCGATGGCGGCCATGGTAAAGCGATACCAAACGACGGTAAACGGCTCCATCACCGCCAACACTTCTTTCATCGCGATCGGCAACGCGCCCCAGCAAACCGCCGTGGTTAACGCCAGGGAAATACCCACGCCGACCTGCTGCTTCGTATCCATATTACCTTCGCCAACGCTGACGGGGCTGCCCGCAGGCAACCCATAAATGTAAAAAGCCCCGCAACGAATTGCGGGGCTTACATCTATTTCGTAAGGCTCGAAAAATTATTCAGCTTCGATGCTGATGAATTTACGATTGCTCGGGCCTTTAACTTCGAATTTGACTTTACCGTCTTTCAAAGCAAACAGAGTGTGGTCTTTGCCGCAACCCACGTTGGTACCAGCGTGGAATTTGGTGCCGCGCTGACGAACGATGATGCTGCCTGCCAGTACTGCTTCGCCGCCAAAGCGTTTTACGCCCAGACGTTTAGCTTCTGAATCGCGACCGTTACGAGTCGAGCCGCCAGCCTTTTTGTGTGCCATTAATCCGCTCTCCTAACTTAAGCGCTGATGCCGGTGATTTTAACGTCAGTGAACCACTGACGGTGGCCCTGCTGCTTACGGTGGTGTTTACGACGACGAAACTTAACAATTTTAATTTTCTCGCCACGACCGTGAGCAACGACTTCAGCTTTGATCTTGCCGCCATCGACGAAAGGAACGCCGATTTTGATATCTTCGCCATTAGCGATCATCAGAATCTGGTCAAACTCAACCGCTTCACCAGTTGCGATGTCCAGCTTTTCCAAGCGAACGGTCTGACCTTCGCTTACTCGGTGTTGTTTACCACCACTTTGGAAAACCGCGTACATATAAAACTCCGCTTTCCGCGTGCCCGACTGTGTTAGTTCAGAGCGCGCTATAAATATTCACAATAGGGCGCGAATTCTACGCAAAAAAGCGGCGCATGACAAGAGCAGAATAAGACCAGATGTACAAAAAAGAAGAAAAAAAACACAGTTTCTTTCGTGGCGTTTATCTGAACCGTTTTTCAAGTACAATCATAGGGACAGTTACCGCCATGTACCGATGTGAGCAGCGATCTCAACGCGGTGAAGAGAAACACAGCTGAAAAAAACACAATGAACCTAGAGCAAATTACCGAGTTAACCGCGCAAGATATGGCGGCCGTGAACGCAACAATTCTCGAACAGCTGAATTCCGATGTCACGCTCATCAATCAGCTTGGCTATTACATTATCAGCGGTGGCGGTAAACGCATCCGGCCGATGATCGCCGTCCTGGCGGCGCGCGCGTTGGGCTATGAAGGCAACAAGCACGTCACCGTCGCCGCCCTGATCGAATTCATCCATACCGCCACGCTGCTGCATGATGACGTCGTCGACGAATCGGACATGCGCCGCGGCAAAGCCACCGCCAACGCTGCGTTCGGCAACGCCGCCAGCGTGCTGGTCGGCGACTTTATCTATACCCGCGCCTTCCAGATGATGACCAGCCTGGAATCGCTGCGCGTGCTGGCGCTGATGTCGGAGGCGGTCAACGTCATCGCCGAAGGCGAAGTGCTGCAGTTGATGAATGTGCACGATCCTGACATCAGCGAAGAAAGCTATATGCGGGTGATCTACAGCAAAACCGCCCGTCTGTTTGAGGCGGCGGCGCAATCGTCGGCGATCCTGTCCGGCGCCAACGCCGAGCAAGAGAAGGCGCTGCAAGATTATGGCCGATACCTCGGCACCGCTTTCCAGCTGATCGACGATCTGCTCGACTACAGCGCCGACGGCAGCACCCTGGGCAAAAACACCGGTGACGATCTGAATGAAGGGAAACCGACCCTGCCGCTGCTGCACGCGATGCACAACGGCGACGACGCACAGCGTGAGATGATCCGTGGCGCGATTGAGCAAGGCAACGGTCGTCATCTGCTGGAGCCGGTATTGCAGGCGATGCAACAATGCGGTTCGCTGGAATACACTCGCCAACGCGCCGAGGAAGAAGCCGACAAGGCGATCGCCGCGCTGCAGGTCTTGCCGGCCTCGGAGCACCGCACGGCGCTGGAAGGCCTGGCGCATCTGGCAGTGCAACGCGACTTTTAAGAAACAAAAGTTTCTTAACGTTCTTATCAGGCCCGCTGAGGCGGGCCTGTCTAGGTATTGTTCTCTTCGTCAATGCGCGCCAGCAGGCCGCCTATCCCTTCCCGCATCAGGAAAGCCACCATTTTCTCGCGCTCGCTCTCCGTCAAATGGTAGTAATACTCGATCCATACCGCTAACGGATCCTGGCGTTCTACGTCATACGCCGCCCCATCTTCTTTCAGCATCAGCAGGTTGCGCGCGCCAGGCGGCAGGCTGTCGATATGATACTCCAACGCTTTTCCCTGCACGCCTTTACGCCTGCGGCTTATCCAGCCTTCGCGCCGGGCCATCAGATTGATTCCCTGTGGTGAGGAAGGTAATCCTGCGATGCCTGTCAGTTCCTTGGCGGCAAACCACTCGTTTTTCATAGCCATCATCTCTGGGCAATAGTGGGCAAAGTCATTTTTGGAAATTACTTGGGTATTTTTTAGGAAATTTAATGGTATTCTTGTTTCCGAATAAGCGTTTCACGTTGTTCAAACGCCTAACCCTGATCCGTTAGTTATACCACTAACGCAACTTTGGCTAATCAGAAAAGGAATGTAAACATGAATTCAAGGAACCCAGATTGGCATCCGGCAGATATCATCGCGGCGTTACGCAAACAGGGCACCACGCTGGCGGCGGTGTCGCGCAAGGCCGGATTAAGCTCATCAACGCTGGCCAACGCGCTATCGCGTCCCTGGCCGAAGGGGGAATGGCTGATCGCCGAAGCAATCGGCATCCATCCATCGGAGATCTGGCCAAGCCGCTATTATGATCCGCACAGCGATTGCCTGCTGGATCGAAAAGCCCGCATCAAATCGTGAACGCGGGGCAAAAAAAACCGCCGGAACAGCGTCCGGCGGCGTTTATCGGCTGACTATCGGCGACGATCAGTTATTGATGAACTTCTCGCCCAGTTCGATATCTTTGTGCAGCACGTCCAGCATCTCATTCAGCGCTTTCTGTTCGAAGGCGCTCAGCGTGCCGATATCCTTGCGTTCTTCAACACCGTTTTTACCCAGCACCAGCGGCTGTGCGAAGAAGCGAGCGTATTTGCCGTCGCCTTCAACGTAAGCGCATTCCACAACGCCTTTCTCGCCCTGCAGTGCGCGCACCAGAGACAGACCGAAACGCGCGGCCGCCTGGCCCATGGACAGCGTAGCAGACCCGCCACCGGCTTTGGCTTCCACCACTTCGGTGCCGGCGTTCTGAATGCGTTTGGTCAGATCCGCCACTTCCTGATCGGTGAAGCTCACGCCAGGGATCTGCGACAGCAGAGGCAGGATAGTCACACCAGAGTGGCCGCCGATGACCGGCACGTTCAACTCTTCCGGCTGCTTGCCTTTCAGCTCGGCCACGAAGGTGTTGGAACGGATGATATCCAGCGAAGTCACGCCGAACAGTTTGTTCTTGTCGTAAACGCCGGCTTTTTTCAGCACTTCCGCCGCGATGGCGACCGTGGTGTTAACCGGGTTGGTGATGATGCCGATGCAGGCTTTCGGGCAGGTTTTCGCCACTTGCTCAATCAGGTTACGCACGATGCCGGCGTTAACGTTGAACAGGTCAGAGCGATCCATGCCTGGCTTACGGGCCACGCCGGCGGAAATCAGCACCACGTCCGCACCCTGCAGAGCCGGGGTCGCGTCTTCGCCGCTGAAGCCTTTGATTTTAACTGCGGTTGGGATGTGGCTTAAGTCGACGGCAACGCCTGGGGTAACGGGGGCAATGTCGTAGAGAGAGAGTTCAGAACCTGAAGGAAGCTGGGTTTTGAGTAGAAGGGCGAGGGCCTGGCCGATACCGCCAGCAGCACCGAGAACTGCAACTTTCATCCTATACTCCTTTATTGTCTTAAATATATAAAGCGCCGTGAATGTGTTGGTGACGGACCTTAAATTATTACACCTTTAAAAACAATAAATTAGCTAATTGTTGCCTGCAGGTGCAATAAAATGACCGCTGTCGCGCCCATTTTAGATTAAATCGCTTACGCATGAAGGGCATAGCGCACACTAATCAAAAATAGTGCGAGGTTATTCACGAGCAAGTTAACCGGCCGTTACATTACACCCTTACGCAACATCAGAACAACATCATTTTAATAACATTTTATTTACCAGCGCAGGCCGATTTTCCGACGTCAAAAGGGCATATTCATCACGGCCGGATTTTGTTAAAATGCCGCCCTTTCCTCGCCGCCCGGTCATGTTTATTTTCTTTGGGTCGGCCTTTGTTGCATAAAAATTCATCTATATGCATAATCATGACTTCCATTATCAACATTCCACGGTGCAAAATGCGTAATCCCGCAAAACAGGAAGATCTGATCAAGACGTTCAAAGCGTTATTGAAAGAAGAAAAATTCAGTTCTCAAGGCGAGATCGTTTTGGCGCTGCAAGAAGAAGGCTTCGAAAACATTAACCAATCCAAAGTATCGCGCATGCTGACCAAGTTCGGTGCGGTACGTACGCGCAATGCCAAAATGGAAATGGTGTATTGCCTTCCTGCCGAACTCGGCGTGCCGACCACCACCAGCCCGCTGAAGAACCTGGTGCTGGACGTCGACCATAACGACGCCGTCGTGGTGATCCACACCAGTCCGGGCGCCGCACAGCTGATCGCCCGCCTGCTTGACTCCTTGGGCAAATCCCAGGGCATCCTCGGCACTATCGCCGGCGACGACACGATTTTCGTCACGCCGTCCAGCGGCTTTACCGCTCAGAAGCTGCATGAAGCGATCTTGGGCGTGTTCGAGCAAGAGCTGTGAAACCTGGCGCTAACAAAGTGCGGCTACCGCCCGCATTTTGTTAGCGCTTCTTTAACCCTCGCGTTACCTTTCCGGCCTTCAACCGCGTTTAACACTGCTTTTTTATCCCGCAACAACACATTTCCATGACATATCCATGTAACCAGCAGTACCCACTGTGATCTTCCGCACTTTTGGTCAAAAGCACTTACCTTATTGAAATTACATAAATTTAACATCGAAAGATCGTTTTATGAGCGTTTTTTATTCCTTGTAGTTATAAAAAATAAGGTTCATCGGTTTAAAGTTTCACTAGCAACTGTTAGCGAACTATTAATTTTTCACGTTACTAGCTGTATACTCATTTCCGTGAACTGAATCACAGTTCGTTGGAACTGATAAAAGAATACGATGAGGTGAGATGATGAAAATTAAAGCTACCGTTGCAACCCTGAGCGTTCTGTCCATGCTTTCCTTTGGCGCATTCGCAGCACAATCTGTTGACGCAACCCAGGCCGCAAAACTGCAGCCCGCCGGTGTGATCACCGTGAGCGGCGTCGCCGCTGCGCCTTCCGACATTCGTCAGGCGCTGTCCGATAAAGCCGACGCCAAAGGGGCAACCGCTTACCGCGTGATCGAAGCGCGCAACGACGGCAACTTCCACGCGACCGCTGAAATCTACAAATAAGTACCGGCATTACCCGGCAACGGGCAATACATCTCTGGAATCAAACGCTGTCATAACGGCCTTCAAGAATAAAAATCGCTGCCAAGCCCTTCCAGGCTGTTATGACCAAGGATCGCTATCATGAACATGAAAACTACTCTCGCTGCACTCGGTTTGCTGTCTGTCATCTCCTTTGGCGCGTCTGCCGCCCAGTTGGTGACTAACGATCAGACCGCCAATCTGCAATCTATCGGCACCATTACCGTCAGCGGTATCGACGGCGCACCGACCGACATTCGCCAGGCGCTGTCGGAGAAAGCCGATGCTAAAGGCGCGACCGCCTACCGCGTGATCGAAGCGCGTAACGAAGGCAACTACCACGCCACCGCCGAGATTTACAAATAACAACTCTGGGAACGGCTTTGCAGAGCTGATTACCCTCGTCACTGCCACTGCCGAGTTCTGACGCAAACGCCGATTTCCCAGAGACCCTCTCGTCGTCCTATCCGACGAACCCCGTTGCCCTCGCTCGCGAGGGCTTTTTTATGGGCGTAAAAAAGGCCGCGAATGCGGCCCTTAGGTTGGCTTATGCGGCTGAACAATCAGTAGGTCACCTTCGGTTCCTGCTTTTTCGCCAACGCGTCCAACAGGCGATCGTGAATGCCGCCGAAACCGCCGTTGCTCATCACCAGAATGTGGTCGCCCGGCTGTGCAGTTTTCACCACCATCTCCACCAACGTGTCGAGATCCGCGCTCCAGTGCGCCGGCTGCACGCAGGCATCCGCCACTTCCGCAACCTGCCACGGAATATGATGCGGCTGGAACAGGAACACTTCATCGGCACGGCCGAGCGAAGGCGCCAGATCGTTTTTGCTGATGCCCATTTTCATGGTGTTGGATCGCGGCTCCAGCACCGCCAGAATGCGCGCCGTGCCGCCTACCTTGCCGCGCAGCGCGGCCAGAGTGGCCAGGATCGCCGTCGGGTGGTGCGCGAAATCGTCGTAGACCGTGACGCCGTTGGCTTCGCCACGCAGCTCCAGGCGGCGACGGGCGTTGATGAAGTCGCCCAAGGCGCGGCAGGCGTCCGCCGGCTGCACGCCAACGTGACGGGTCGCCGCGATGGCCATCAGGCCGTTATGCATGTTGTGCTCGCCCACCAGCGCCCAGTTCACTTCGCCAACCTGCTCGCCGTCGAGGAACACCGCGTAATGACTGGCGTCCGGCGTCAGCTTCTGCGCGCGCCAGGTGCCCTCTTCGCCCACCAGCTCCTGTTCGCTCCAGCAGCCCATCGCCATCACCTGCTTCAGGTGGCTGTCGTTGTCCGGCAGGATGATCTTGCCTTTGCCCGGCACCAGGCGCACCAGGTGGTGGAATTGTTTCTGAATGGCTTTCAGATCGTCGAAGATATCGGCGTGGTCGAACTCCAGGTTGTTCATGATCAGCGTGCGCGGGCTGTAGTGCACGAACTTGGAGCGCTTGTCGAAGAACGCGCAGTCATACTCGTCGGCCTCGATCACGAAGAACGGGCTGCCGCCGAGGCGAGCCGAGACGTCGAAGTTGCCCGGCACGCCGCCGATGACGAAGCCCGGCTGGTAGCCGCAGGCTTCGAGGATCCAGGTCGCCATGCCAGCGGTGGTGGTTTTGCCGTGGGTGCCGGCGACCGCCAGTACCCAGCGATCGCGCAACACGGCGTCGTGCAGCCACTGCGGGCCGGAAACGTAAGGGATACCACGCTCCAGCACCGCCTCCACGCACGGGTTGCCGCGCGTCATGGCGTTGCCGATGATCACCAGATCCGGCGCCGGATCCAGCTGGGCCGGATCATAACCCTGAATAAGATCGATCCCCTGGTTCTCCAGCAGCGTGCTCATCGGCGGATAGACGTTGGCGTCCGAACCGGTGACGTCATGCCCCAGTGAGCGCGCCAGCATCGCCAGCCCGCCCATAAAGGTGCCACAGATCCCAAGAATGTGAATGCGCATAGGTTTCTCATGTGAGTGCATCGAATGTCGGCATATTCTAACGCTCAGAATCGTCCAGAAGAAATGGATTTGCCTATGAATGGCGCGCATCTTTGGGCTACACTGCTCGCGAAAACGTTGGCGGTTTGTTAACAGGCCGCTATCCATCCGTAGATTCAGGGATTGTGTCATGAAAACGTTAGGCGAATTTATCGTCGAGAAACAGCACGACTTCTCGCACGCCACCGGCGAGCTGACCGCGTTACTTTCTGCCATTAAACTGGGCGCCAAAATCATTCACCGCGACATCAACAAGGCCGGCCTGGTTGATATTCTGGGGACCAGCGGGGTGTCCAACGTACAGGGCGAAGTTCAGATGAAACTGGACCTGTACGCGAACGAAAAACTGAAAGCGGCGTTGAAAGCGCGTGGTGAAGTTGCGGGTATCGCTTCCGAAGAAGAAGATGAAATCGTGATATTCGACGGCGAGCGAGCTGAAAATGCCAAGTATGTCGTATTGATGGATCCGTTGGACGGTTCGTCCAACATTGATGTCAACGTCTCGGTCGGTACGATTTTCTCTATCTATCGTCGCATCACGCCGGTCGGCACGCCGGTGACCGAAGAAGACTTCCTGCAGCCGGGCAGCGCCCAGGTCGCAGCGGGTTACGTGGTTTACGGTTCGTCCACCATGCTGGTGTACACCACCGGTTACGGCGTCCACGCCTTCACGTACGATCCGTCTCTGGGCGTGTTCTGTCTCTCTCACGAGAAAGTGCGTTTCCCGGCGAGCGGCAACATGTATTCCATCAACGAAGGCAACTACATCAAGTTCCCTCTCGGCGTGAAGAAATACATCAAGTACTGCCAGGAGCAGGATGAAGCGACGCAGCGCCCTTACACCTCGCGCTACATCGGTTCTCTGGTGGCGGACTTCCACCGCAACCTGCTGAAAGGCGGCATCTACATCTACCCAAGCACCGCCAGCCACCCGCAAGGCAAGCTGCGCCTGCTGTACGAATGCAACCCGATGGCGTTCCTGGCCGAACAGGCCGGCGGCAAGGCCAGCGACGGCAAAAACCGCATTCTGGACATCACGCCGGTGAAACTGCACCAGCGCGCGCCATTCTTCGTCGGCACCAAGTCGATGGTGGAAGACGCAGAACGCTTCATCGCCGAAAACCCGGACGAGTAACGCGTTCTTTGCCAGGGTTCGGCGCCTTGCCGAACCCTTATTGCCTTACAGCTTGAACGCCGCCATGCTCTGCGCCAGCAGCTGAGCCTGATCTTCCAGCGAGCGCGTCGCCGCCGCAGACTCCTCCACCAGCGCCGCATTCTGTTGCGCCACCTGATCCATCTGCGCCACCGCCAGGTTCACCTGTTCGATACCGCTGCTTTGTTCGCGCGTCGCCGCCGAGATCTCACGCATCAACGCCGTCACCCGGCCCACTTCACCGGTGATGCCGCTCATGGTCTGCGCCGCCGACTCCACCATCTGTTCGCCTTCCTGCACCCGGTTTTGCGACGCTTCGATCAGCCCTTTGATCTCTTTCGCCGACTGGGCGCTGCGCTGCGCCAGGTTGCGCACTTCACCGGCCACCACCGCGAAACCGCGGCCCTGTTCGCCGGCGCGCGCGGCTTCCACCGCCGCGTTCAGCGCCAGGATGTTGGTCTGGAAGGCGATGCCGTCCATCACGCTGATGATATCGGCGATGCGGCGCGAGCTGTCGGTGATCGCCTGCATCTTGCTCATCACCTGGCTGACCACCTCACTGCCCTGGTTGGCGATATCGGACACGCTCAGCGCCAGCTGGTTGGCCTGTTCACAGTTCTCTGCGTTCATTTTCACCGTCGAGGTCAGCTGTTCCATGCTGGCGGCGGTCTCTTCCAGCGACGCGGCCGATTCTTCGGTGCGCTGCGCCAGATGCAGGTTGCCGGCCGCCAGTTCGCGCGAACCGGTGTCGATCTGGCTGCTGGCGTCACGCACTTTGCTGACCGAACTGGCCAGCGCCTGCTGCATGCGCAGCATCGCCCGCACCAGGCGCCCCATCTCGGTATCGCCCTCGCCACGGATCTCGTGGGTCAGATCGCCGCCGGCGATGTGTTCCAACTGCGCGATGGACTCGTCCAGCGGACGCAGAATAATCACGCGCAGCGCGAACCAGGCCAGCACCGCCAACAGCACGCTGAGCAGGCCCGCCACCACGATCAGCGAGATCTTGGTGCTGGCGTTGCTTTCCGCCTCATACACCTGCTTCTCGCCGAGCTTCATGGCGAAGCTGCGGAAATCGGTGAGATCCTTTTCAAACGCGATGCTCAAGGCGGAAATGCGCGTCTCCTGGATATGGTAATACTCATCGATCTTGCCGGCCTTGATGGCGGCGGCCATCGGCTTCACGCCCTGCTCCAGATAGGCGCGATAGCTGTTTTGCAGGCGGCTGGAGAGTTCGCGGCCGCGCTCGGTCACGGTGCCGACGCCGACAAAGCGCGCCATTTCCTTGTTCGACTGCTCGAGGTAGCCGTAGATGCGGCCCACGGTGGCGTCGGAGACATCAGTCTGGCCGATCTCCCGTTGGCGCACCGCCAGCGAGGCGGCGGTTCGGGCGCGCAGCGTCAGGTTGGAGCTGTTGGCCAGCGAGCCCAGCTCTTCGCCGAGGATCTGGTTTAAGGTATGGATCGAGCGCGATCCTTCGTTAATCGCGTTGACGCCAATAACGCTGACCATGATCAGCAGCATGGTCATCAGGCTCAGCAGGGCGATCAGCCCAGCCTTCACCGTAATCTTTTTTAGCATGAGTTCTTCCCGGCTTCAGAATAGTGAGATCAGACGTAGTAGGGGTGGCAAAACGCGGAGCCAGCTTTGCCGGCTCATTATTGTTTGTTGAAGTTATCGGCAGGCGGAGGCAAAACTTCATGCCGTGGCGGGATTAATCTGGAAATTATCCCTGCGTCGGCGCGCGGGGTTTTCGACGATGAAAAGGGCAGGAAATCGCAAAAGAGTCCGCTATAATAGCCGCCACTCCATTTCTGGTTTGATGATTAAAGGAAACCGACATGAGCTTGAATCTGGTCCCTGCTGGCAAAGACCTGCCGGAAGACATCTACGTAGTAATCGAAATCCCGGCCAACGCCGATCCAATCAAATACGAAATCGACAAAGAAACCGGCGCGCTGTTCGTTGACCGTTTCATGTCCACCGCGATGTTCTACCCGTGCAACTACGGCTACATCAACCACACCCTCTCTCTGGACGGTGACCCGGTTGACGTGCTGGTTCCAACCCCATACCCGCTGCAGCCGGGCTCCGTGATCCGCTGCCGTCCGGTTGGCGTGCTGAAAATGACCGACGAAGCCGGTGAAGACGCCAAGCTGGTTGCGGTGCCGCACAGCAAGCTGACCAAAGAGTACGATCACGTGAAAGACGTGAACGACCTGCCGGAACTGCTGAAAGCCCAGATCGCTCACTTCTTCGAGCACTACAAAGATCTGGAAAAAGGCAAATGGGTGAAAGTGGAAGGCTGGGCAGACGCTGCCGCGGCTAAAGCGGAAATCATCGCCTCCTTCGAACGCGCTGCCAAGAAGTAATTCCAGCCGCCGTCCGATGAAAAAACACCGCTCATTGAGCGGTGTTTTTTTTCTTACTGTTCTTCGAGACGCTTCAGCCAGTCACCGCTGGTAATTCGCGGGTAACCGTCCACGCTGTGTTTGTACAGGTAGATCCACGCACTCCCATAAGGCGTCTGAATCAGCTCGCGCTTATAGTCCTTGGTGTTGCTTTTCAGTTCGTCCAGCTCTGCCAGAATCGATGAGTTAATACGATACACCTCGCAATGTATCGTGCCCTCTCCAGGGATCGCCGCCGGGTAATGGCCCAGATTGTAAATCTGATAGCCTTCGAGCTCGTGCTCGCCGAGCCATTGGGCGTTGGTCATCCAATGGCTGTTTCCCTGTTTGCGTCGTAAACTGCCGTAGACAATTATTCGCATCGCTAAAACTCAAACTGATAGAGCAAATCTAATGCCTGGTCGAGACCAGACACCGCTTCAAGATACAACTTAGGCATCAGGCGATAACGCAACGTCAGCGTGGCCAGCGAGTCGAAAATGCCCACCCCATATTTTACTTGTAAGCCTGGGAGGACATAGCCGCTCACGACAACCTGGGAATTGTCGCCAACCCCTTGAGTGTCCAGAGCCAAATTACTCACGCCGAATGCCTCGCCGATTTTACCCACAAGTTGACCACTTTGTGCAACCCCCATGCCGATTAACATCGACGTCATGGCGTTGCCGTCGGCGCCTGAGCTGTTCAAGCCCTGGCCGCGCAGCAGATAAGACAGGGCTTCCTGTTGCGATTTGGCCGGATCGGAGAACACTTCCAGCTTCGGCGCATCCGCCAGGCCGGTCACGCGCACGCCGGCGGTCACGTCGTCCTCGGTGGATTCCGGGTTGCGGATCGCTTCGATATTGAGCAGCGGCTGATCCGGCGGGCCGGAGAACATCAGCTGCCCTTTACGCACGATCAAATCCTGACCATAAGCATGGAAGCGACCGGAAGGGATGTCAATCTGGCCATTGAGGCCCAGCCCTTTCTTGTCCTGCACCACTTTCAAATCACCCTTCAGGCGGGCTTTGAGGCCGAAGGCGTCCAGCCGCACGTCATTGCCGACGTGGATCATCAGGTTGCTGTTGATCGGAATCGAGGCGGTCTTCGGTTGAATCGGCTTCAGCTGGTCGTCCAGCATCACTTCGTCGGAAGAGACGCCCACCGCGCTTTCCGGCAGCTCCTGCACCGTGATGCGCGCCCAAGGGATGTCGACCTTGCCGTTGAGCGAGAACAGCTGCGGCGTGGCTTCGAACACCAGATCCGGCGACACGTCGATGCGGATCATCGGCGGCACCGTCACCCGCAGTTTGTCGCCCTTGGCGGCAATGCGCGCACGCCAGGCGTTGATGTCACGCCAGTCGGCATCGCCCGCCAGATTCAGCTGGCCGCGCGTGGTGCTGAGCAGCCCTTCCAGCGTCGAGGTCATGCCATTGAAATTCACCGCCAGCCGCGCGTCGGTCATATCGAACGGCATCCAGTGGCCCTGCACCTTCGCCCGATCCAACGCCAGACGCCCGAACACCAGCGGCTTCTGCGCGCTGCCGCCCAGACGCAGGTTGGCGTTCAGCATGCCCGCCGCGCTTTCGCCCTTCATCAGCGCCGGGTTAATCAGCGCCAACGAAATGTTGGTGATATTGACGTTGCCGCTGATGGTGCGCCGCACCTGCGGATCCGCCACCTGGATATTGCCGTCGAACTGGCCGTTGTTGGTCAGTTTGATCCGCCAGTCGGCCTGCGCGCGGCCGTTGTTCAGACCGGCGTTGAGGGTCAGCGTATCGAAGGCGATCGGCAGCGCGTTGCCCTGCACCTGCTGCACCACCTTGACGCCGTTGCCGGCCAACGTGACCTTCGCCTCCGGCAGCGCGCCGCCCGGTTTCCAGCTGACGTCGGCCCGGCCGGTGAACACGCCGCTCAGGGCGGTCTCCGGGCCGAGGAACGGCTTGATCATCGCCAGATCGAACCGGTTGAGCACCACGCTGGCCTGGCCGCTCTGGCCGGCTTCGATGGTCTTCGGCACGCACAGCTCGGCGTTCGGGTTCTGCCAACAGTGCGGCCCGATGCTGATTTTCTGCGCGGTGTTCAGGTAGTCCAGCGCGATGGCGCGCGTCAGGCGCCACTCCCCCACCGGCGTATCGAAGCGGGTATTGTTCAGATTGCCGCGCCAGCGCTGCTGCTGACGATCGAAGCTGCCCTGCAGCGCCAGCTGGCCGGAGACCGGCTTACCGTCGATCTTCAACTGCAGCTGATGCTGCTTCTCGCTGCCTTTGGCGTCGAGGGTCAGCAGGCTGACTTCCAGCGCGTCCTGCTTCAGTTGCTCGACGCGAACCGCCAACTGCCCCTGGATCTGATCCGTGGAGCGCACGTCACCGTCGATCTTCACCCGGTTGATGCGCAGCGCCTGCCACTGCAAGCCGGAAGCGGTCAAATCCGCCAGCAGCTGCGGCGCCTGCAGATTGCCGCGCAGTTTCAACAGCCCTTTGGCGGTGCCGCCGAGGCCCGGCAGCGCGCCGTCCAGACGCGGCGCGTCGATGTTGGCGTCCAGATTCCAGCTCTTCTCGTCCAGCTGCCCTTTGACGTTCAGCTGGTTGCGCCCCAACGTCAGATCGATGCCGGGGATTTTCCACTGCCCGGCGGCGTTACCGCTCAGCGTGCCGCGCGCCGTGACCTTATTCTGCTTCACGTTGCCGTCCAGCTGCAGCACCGGCACCTGCAACTGCCAGCTGCCGCCGTGCAGGCTGCCGCGCGTGGTGATCTTGCCATCCAGCTTCGCCGGCCATTCCGGCCACTGCTTGGCGGTATTGATGCCGCTCAGCGTCAATTGCGAGTTCCAGCTGATGGCCTTGCTCCAGTCCACCAGCGCGGTGAGATCGGTATTACCCTGCAGCGCCGCCAGCCGCAGGCGCTCCAGCTTGAACTGCTCGACGTTGCCTTTGCCGTCCAGCGTCAGCACCGCCGGCGGCAGATCCTGACCTTTCAGATTAGCGCGCGTCGACAACGCATAGTCGGTCGCCTTGCCGTTAAAGCGCAGGCGGAAATCGTTAACCTGGTACTGCGCCTCGCCGCTCAGCGGCCATTTCAGCTGTTTGCTCTGCAGCGTCAGCGCCAGCGGCAGGCCGGCTTCGGCCAGCCGGGTTTGCACATCGAGCTGGGCGCCGACCGGGCCGGACAGGTTCAGCGCCACCTTCAGCTCATCACGCAACCCGCCGCCGATGTTCAGCTTCACCTTCTCGCCCTTCAACGGGTCGATGTTCAACGCGCTGTTGGCGGTCAGGGCCACCGGCCAATCGCCGGTCAGGGTCGCCTGCCCCTGCACCGACAGCGTACCCTGCGGCGACTTCACGTCGAAGTTGTCCAGCTGGATATGCTGATCCTGCGTGCTGGCCTGCAGCAACAGACTCGTGATCAGCACGTCGGTATCGCCGGTCAAGCGCAGCTGTTCACCGCTGATCTCTTTCACGGTGATATCCAGCGGCAGGCGGATGTCCGGCAGATCCGGCAACAGCGGTTTGGCGAACAGTTCCTTCAGCGTTTCGCCAAGCGGCTTCTCTTCCGGCTGCGGCGCCGGTTTCGCCGCGTCGGTAACCTGCTCACCGACCTTTTTCGCCACCTCGACCGCCGGTTGCACCGCTTCCGGCAACGGATTTTGCGGCGTTTTCGGCAAGGCGATCAGCAACGAGCCGATCTTGGTCGGCATCAGCGTCAGCGCACGCTCTTGCCACTGTGCGCCGGTGCGGAACTCGGCCAGAGAAATGGCGGTGTCGTCGACGGTGACCTTGACGTTGTTCAGCGCCAACAGGCGCAGGGTGATCGGATAAGGCGTACTGAGATTGGTGGTCGGCTCGCTGCTCTCCTCCACCGGCGCGGAGGGCGCCATCTCTTTGGTGTTCACCGCCACGTCCACGTCCTGAGCAGTCAAGGCGTTGACGCACAGCGAGCTGCGTTTAAAGCAGGAGAGATCGAGGGACAGATGGAATTGCCCGGCGTTGACCGTCACGCCCGGCATCTGATACTTCACGCCCTTCAGCGTCAGATCGCGCCAGCCGCCGCTGACGCCGGCGATCTCCAGCCCCGGCACCCAGCGCGCCGCGCCGTTGATGACCATGTGCAAACCGGTGGTGGTCCCCACCAGAAAGGCCAGTCCGCCGATCAGCAGCAGCAGAACGACCAGAAATCCGAGACAAATCTTTTTAACCAGGCTCATAGTTCAGGCCCCAAACCGATGTAGAACTGCATCCCGTGAGTGTCCTTGTCTCCCACGGGCGCGGCGATATCCAGCTTCACCGGCCCCACCGGCGACTGCCAGCGCACGCCTACGCCGGCGCCGGTCTTGAAGTTGCTCTGCTTGATATCGTTCACCGCTTCACCGGAATCGACGAACATCGCCCCCCACCATTTGCCGGTCACGTTGTATTGATACTCCAGCGAGCCGGTCAGCATCTTGGAGGCGCCGGTCAGCTTGCCGTCGTCGCCGCGCGGAGAAATGTCTTTGTACTTGTAGCCGCGAATGCTGCGGTCACCGCCGGCGAAGAAGCGCAAATCCGGCGGCACCTTGTCGAAGTCGTTGGTTTCTATCCATCCCACCTGCCCGCGCGCCACGAAACGATGCTTGTCGGCGAGCGTGCGGATCCAGACGTTCTGCGCCTGCATCAGCGCGAAGTCCACGCCCGAGCCCCAGGTGGTGTCGGATACGTCGATGGAGTAGCGCTGGCTGTCGCCCCAGGTCGGCATCAGGCCGCCGCGCGAGCGGGTGCGGTTGAAGCTGACGCCGGGGTACAGCAGCATGGTGGTGTTGCTGACGTTGCCCTGGGTAAAGTTATCCCAGCGCCAGGTCAGGTTGATCGCCCGCTGCCAGCCGCTGGAGAGATCCCAGTTGCGCGAAGCCACCACTTTGGAGGTCACGGATTTGGTGTCGTTAAGGTCGACGTTCTTGAGCCCGCCCTGCAGCAGGTAATACTGCTCCAGCGGATTCTTCAACAGCGGGATCTTATAGGTCAGATCCAGCTGCTGCTCCGGCGCCGACACGCTGGCACTGGTTTCCAGGCTGTGGCCGCGATCGTTGAGCCAGGGCTTTTTCCAGGTGCCTTTCACCCGCGGGCCGACGTCGGTGGAGTAACCGATACCGGTTTCGATGGTATTGCGCGTACGCGGCGTTACCAGCGCGTCCAACGGCAAAATCTTGTTCTCTTTGGCATCGTTGAAATCAGGGGACACCACCACCGAGTTGAACCAGTTGGTGGCGGACAAACGGCGGTTCAGCTCGGCCAAATCCTCCGAACTGTAGTAATCCCCCTGATGAAAGGGCACCAGATTTTGCAGATAGTCTTCGCGGATTTGCGAACCGGTGAATTTCACCTTGCCGAAGCGGTAACGTTCGCCGCTGTTGAAATCGATATCCCAAAACGCCTTGTGCAGATCTTCTGCCACGCCGAGTTGGCTTTTGGTCATGTCGGCGTCGAAGTAGCCTTTGCGCAGCGCCAGGCCGGTCAGCGAGCCTTTGAAACTGTCATACTTGCCGTGGTTGAGGATCTCGCCGATGGTCGGCCGATCCTTCTTTACCAGCGCCAGGTAGTCCTCATCGGTCTTCGCGCCGCCTTCCAGCACGATGTTGGCGCCGGCGATGCGCACCGGTTCGCCCGGATTGACCTTGGCATGCAGCACCGGACGCGACATCCCCGGCCGATCGTCCAGCGTAAACTCGATGGTCGGCTGGTAATAACCGAGCGCGCGCAGCCCCTGGCGCACCGCCTCATCCACCCGTGCGCGGAAGCGACCGTCGGTGCCGACCTCTTCAGGCGTGATCGACGACAGCCGCACCCGGACGTTTTTTTCCAACTCTCCGCTTAACCCCTCCACCTGCAGCCGCACGTTGGCCGCATAGGCTGCAGGTGCCGCAAGCAACACAGATATCAAGCACATGACCGGGTACTTTGGCACGTGTTCTCCTTATTGATTTTACTTTCCTGTTATGGTGTTCGCTCCGGGGCCAGGGCAGACTCCGCGCTATCATGACGGCAGCCCTCTTCAACCTTCTTCCGGACGCCGCCCGCTGCGCTTTGCCGCCGCGCAACAGGCGAATTCTTCACTTTTGGCGCTCAAAATACTGCGTTAAGCTTATACAAAATCCCACTTGCCGCTTATTGTGGGCAAAGACGCGGTGAGATACAACCGAACCGCCGCCATGTAGGGTCAATTCTTACTGTGACAACAGGAGTCAACCGTGGTGCCATTTTTTGATAAATCACAAACCGTCGATAAGGCAAGCGCGCTGCCTGGCCGCACCACGCCAATGCCTGTCGCAACGCTCAACGTCGTCACCGAACACTCGATGACTCAGGTGCCGGCCGGCATGGAAGTGGCGATCTTCGCCATGGGCTGTTTCTGGGGCGTTGAGCGTCTGTTCTGGCAACAGCCGGGCGTCTACAGCACCGCCGCCGGCTACAGCGGCGGCTACACGCCGAACCCGACCTACCGCGAAGTGTGCAGCGGCCAGACCGGCCACGCCGAAGTGGTGCGCGTGGTGTTCGATCCGCAGGTCGTCAGCTACAAGCAGCTGCTGCAGGTGTTCTGGGAAAATCACGATCCGGCGCAGGGCATGCGCCAGGGCGGCGACGTCGGCACGCAGTACCGCTCGGCGATTTACACGCTGAGCCCAGAGCAGCAGGCCGAGGCGGAAAGCAGCCTGCAACGCTTCCAGCAGGCGATGGCGGCGGCGGGCGACAAGCGCGTCATCACCACCGAGATCGCGCCGGCGCTGCCGTTCTATTATGCGGAAGACGATCACCAGCAGTACCTGTTCAAAAACCCGGAAGGTTACTGCGGGCTGGGCGGCATCGGCGTTTGCCTGCCGCCGCAGGGCTGATCCGATGCCGGCCGGCGGCACTTTTTTAACCGCTGGCGGCCCCTGTGGGGCAACTGCTATACTGTAGGGGCCGCTTCTGCGGCCCGATAGCTTCCCTTCTGGTTGTTATCGCTGCTTTTTTTACTATGTACTACCCTTCCTCAAGAGCGCCGGCATCCCGTCGGCACGTATGGATAGATTATGTTAAACAGTATTTTACTGATTCTTTTTCTGATCGCGGTGAGTGCGTTTTTCTCACTGTCGGAAATCTCTCTGGCCGCCTCGCGCAAGATCAAACTGAAGCTGATGGCGGACGAAGGCAACATCAACGCCGCCAGAGTGCTTAAACTGCAAGAAACCCCTGGCATCTTCTTCACCGTGGTGCAGATCGGCCTGAACGCCGTGGCCATCCTCGGCGGTATCGTCGGCGACGCGGCGTTTTCCGGCACCTTCCAACAGTTCTTTATTCGCTTCCTGTCGCCCGAACTGGCGGAACAGGTCAGCTTCATCTGCTCCTTCGTGCTGGTGACCAGCCTGTTTATCCTGTTCGCCGATTTGACCCCGAAGCGCATCGGTATGATTGCACCAGAGACGGTCGCCGTCCGGATCATCAACCCGATGCGTTTCTCCATCATGATCTTCCGCCCGCTGGTGTGGTTCTTCAACGGCATGGCCAACCTGATCTTCCGCATGTTCAAGCTGCCGATGGTGCGTAAAGACGACATCACCTCCGATGACATCTACGCGGTGGTGGAAGCCGGCGCCCTGGCGGGCGTGCTGCGCAAGCAGGAGCACGAGCTGATTGAAAACGTGTTCGAACTGGAGTCGCGCACCGTGCCGTCTTCGATGACCTCGCGCGAAAGCGTGGTGTACTTCGATCTGCGCGAAAGCGAAGAGAGCATCAAGGAAAAGGTCTCGACCCATCCGCACTCCAAGTTCCTGGTGTGCGACGGCCATATCGATCAGGTGGTGGGTTACGTCGATTCCAAAGACCTGCTGAACCGCGTGCTGGGCAACCAGAGCCTGGTGCTGAGCAGCGGCGTGCAGATCCGCTCGGCGCTGATCGTGCCGGACACGTTGACGCTGTCCGAAGCGCTGGAAAGCTTCAAAACTGCCGGCGAAGACTTCGCGGTGATCCTCAATGAATATGCGTTGGTGGTGGGCATCATCACCCTTAACGACGTGATGACCACGCTGATGGGCGATCTGGTCGGCCAGGGCCAGGAAGAGCAGATCGTGGCGCGCGACGAAAGCTCATGGCTGATTGAAGGCGGCACGCCGATCGACGACGTGATGCGCGTGCTGGATATCGACGAGTTCCCGCAGGCGGGCAACTACGAAACCATTGGCGGCTTTATGATGTACATGCTGCGCAAGATCCCGAAACGCACCGACTTCGTCAAATACGCCGGCTACAAGTTCGAAGTGGTGGATATCGACAGCTACAAGATAGATCAGCTGCTGGTCACCCGACTGAGCGACAAACCGGCGGCGGTGCTGCCGAAAGCGCCGGACGACACGCCTGCGGCCTGACGGCGCGAAGGACAAAAACATCAGCGGCCCCATCGGGGCCGCATTTTTTTACCGCTGTCAGCGCCGTGTTCAGCCGACCTCGGCCTGCAGCAGCAGCACCTGGCGGTTCACTTCGGACATCACGCTGAAATGGCGCTTGTCGCGAATCTTCGGCGGCAGGATTTTCCCCTCGTCGAATTCAAATGCGCCCACGTCCTTGATATACAGCCTTCCGCGAAACAGGGTCTTAACGTACTTCGCCACTTTCAAAGGGTTATAACGCTGGAAGATTCTCATTCTTTTACGCTCCTCCCGTTGATCCATGCGCTCAGCGAGCCGCCAAAGGTGGCAGCCTCGAAATTCAGAACGCAACTTGATTGCATGTAGTAGACCCAGTAAAGACCAGATCGTTCACTTCCGCCCGGTGATCTGCACTGGATTTACACTTTTTGACAGAATTGTATATGATGATTTATAACGTTTTCAGGATATCCCTTCAAAATCTGATGATTAGCGAACCAAGGGAAAAACTGCGATCCGGTTAACAGGACAGACCTCTTATCACATCCTATGCTTTAGGCTGTCGAAGTGCTGTCGCACAAATTCCCCCATTTACAAGGAGAAAGCATGAAAACAAGTCGCATGCTGATGGTATCCCTGCTGCTCGCCCCGCTTTTCGCTTCCGCGCACAACTTCCAGCTCCAGCAGCGCGTGGCGCCGGTTGGCGTCAGCGATAAAGGAGAGCTCAATTACGCTGACGGTAATTTTAGCTACCAGAATTGGAACAGCGCGCAGCTCAGTGGAAAAGTGCGGGTGATACAGCACATTGCCGGTCGCAGCTCCGCCAAAGACATGAACGACCCACTGATTGAAGCGATTAAGAAGGCGAAACTACCACACGATCGTTACCAAACGACGACAATCGTCAACACCGACGATGCCCTGATGGGCACCGCCATGTTCGTGCGCAGCAGCATCGAAGACAGCAAGAAAGAGTTCCCGTGGTCGCAGTTTATCGTCGACAGCGACGGCAACGTGCGCAAAGCCTGGGATCTGCAGCCGAAAGGTTCCGCCATCGTGGTGCTGGATAAGCAAGGGCGCATTCAGTTCGCCAAAGACGGCGCGCTGACGCCGGAAGAGGTGCAGCAGGTGATGTCCAAGCTGCACCAGCTGTTGGCGAACTGACTCAGAACAGCGAAACCCGGAAGCCGGGGTTGAGGAAAGATTCACGCGGGGTATAGAGCAACGGCTTGCCCTGCCAATCGTGAATTTGCGCCCCGGCGGCCACCGCCACCGCGTGTCCTGCGGCGGTATCCCAAATATTGGTTGGCCCGAAGCGCGGATAGAGCTGCGCCTTGCCTTCCGCCACCAGGCAGAACTTCAGTGAGGAACCGACGGACACGGTCTGGTGCTCGCCCAGCTGCTGCAGATAGTCTTTCAATTCGTCGTCGATATGCGAGCGGCTCACCACCACCAGCGGCGGATGCGCGTTGCTGACGCCGATCGCCTGCCGCACGCCCTTCTCTTCTTTCCAGGCCTTGCCGCGCTCCGCCAGATACAACACGTCGATCGCCGGGGCGTACACCACGCCCATCACCGCCTGCCCGTCTTCAATCAGGGCGATATTGACCGTGAACTCGCCATTGCGATGCAAGAACTCTTTGGTGCCGTCCAGCGGATCGACCAGCCAGTAGCGCGTCCAGTTGCGGCGCTCTTCCCACGCCGGCGGATCCTCTTCCGACAGCAGCGGCACCTCCGGCGTCAACGCCGCCAGGCCGCGCTTGATGATGTGATGCGCCGCCAGATCGGCCGCCGTCACCGGTGAGTCATCTTTTTTCTTTGCGACATCAAGCGGTTGTTCACCGTCGTACACCGCCATGATCGCCGCCCCCGCCTCGCGGGACAGTTGGCAAATTCGCTCTAACATCATGCACCTCAACTCTGCATCTCCGTGGGAAATTTCCCTCTGTCTCTGCTAGCAGACTAGTTTTTTTTACGCCGAATATCCATCTCAACCGGCTAAGCTACGGGAATTCCTCAGATCTTGTTGGGCACAACTGTGAACTTCCCCGCGTTACCCGCCGCCGTTTTCTGCCACACTTCACAGTTTACTGTGGCAAGCAGTGTTAATTACATTTCCCTCTGCGATAACACTCGAATAATGGAATGGAGAGAACCCCAAATGATGAAGCATCCACTAACGCTGTCCGCGCTTGCGCTGCTGGTATGCGCCTCGGCGCAGGCGGCCACCGTCGATCTGCGCGTGCTGGAAACCACCGATCTGCACAGCAACATGATGGACTTCGATTACTACAAGGACACGCCGACCGACAAGTTCGGCCTGGTGCGCACCGCCAGCCTGATCCAACAGGCGCGCCAGCAGGCCGCCAACGCGGTGTTGGTGGATAACGGCGACATCATTCAGGGCAGCCCGCTCGGCGATTACATGGCGGCCAAGGGGCTGAAACCGGGCGACGTGCACCCGGTCTATAAGGCGATGAACACGCTGGACTATGTGGTCGGCAACATCGGCAACCATGAGTTCAACTACGGGCTGGACTACCTGAAGAACGCCATCGCCGGCGCCAAATTCCCGTACATCAACGCCAACGTCATCGACGCCAAAACGCAAAAACCGCTGTTCACGCCATACATCATCGTCGATACCCCGGTGAAGGATCGCGATGGCAAGGCGCATACGCTGCGCATCGGCTACATCGGCTTCGTGCCGCCGCAGATCCTGGTGTGGGACAAAGCCAACCTGCAGGGCAAAGTGACGGTGGACGACATCACCGCCACCGCCAAGCGCTACGTGCCGCAGATGCGTAAACAGGGCGCCGATCTGGTGGTGGCAATCCCGCATTCCGGGTTGTCCAGCGAGCCTTACAAGGCGATGGCGGAAAACTCGGTCTATTACCTCAGCCAGGTGCCCGGCATCGACGCCATCATGTTCGGCCACGCCCACGCGGTGTTCCCGAGCAAGGACTTCGCCAACATCAAAGGCGCGGATATCGACAAAGGCCTGCTGAATGGCGTACCGGCGGTGATGCCGGGCCAATGGGGCGACCATCTCGGCGTGGTCGATCTGCAGCTCAACAACGATGGCGGTAGCTGGAAAGTGACCGCCGCCAAAGCGGAAGCGCGGCCGATCTACGACAAAGAGAACAAGAAATCGCTGGCGGCGGAAGATGCCGCGCTGGTGAAGGTGTTGGCGGACGATCACAAAGGCACGCGCGAGTTCGTCAGCCAGCCGATCGGTAAATCCGACGGCAACATGTACAGCTACCTGGCGCTGGTGCAGGACGATCCGACGGTGCAGATCGTCAACAATGCGCAGAAGGCCTACGTCGAACATTACATCCAGGGCGACCCGGACCTGGCCGATCTGCCGGTGCTGTCCGCGGCGGCCCCGTTCAAGGTCGGCGGCCGCAAGAACGACCCCGCCAGCTTCGTCGAAGTGGAAAAAGGCCAGCTCACCTTCCGCAACGCCGCCGATCTCTATCTCTATCCCAATACGCTGGTAGTGGTGAAGGCCAGCGGCAAAGAGGTGAAAGAGTGGCTGGAGTGCTCCGCCGGCCAGTTCAACCAGATCGACGTCAACAGCGCCAAGCCGCAAGGCTTGATCAACTGGGACGGCTTCCGCACCTATAACTTCGACGTGATCGACGGCGTCAACTACCAGATCGACGTCAGCCAACCGGCGCGCTACGACGGCGAATGCCAGCTGATCAACGCTAAGGCGGAGCGCATCAAGCAGCTGACCTTCAACGGCAAGCCGATCGATCCGAACGCCACCTTCCTGGTTGCCACCAACAACTACCGCGCCTACGGCGGCAAGTTTGCCGGCACCGGCGACAAACATATCGCCTTCGCTTCGCCGGATGAAAACCGCTCGGTGCTGGCGGCCTACATCACCGCCGAAACCCAGCGGCATGGCGCGGTGCGCCCGCAGGCGGACAACAATTGGCGTTTGGCTAACTTCAGCAGCAAGCAGCCGCTGGATATCCGCTTCGAGACCTCGCCATCGGACAAAGCGACGGCGTTTATCAAGGAGCACGCCCAATACCCGATGAGCGCCGCAGACAGCGACAGCATCGGCTTCGCGGTTTATCGCATCGATTTAAGCGCGAAATAATCGCCAGGCCGGGGCAATCCCCCGGCCATCTCCTCTATTTTCCCGCTGGCGCGCCCATTAAATTGCATTTAAAATGCATGTTATAAAATTCCTTCGTTTAAAGAGGCACTACCATGGATTACCGCAATCAATCCCTTGGCGCGCTCGCTATCGCCATTCCCCGGGCATCCCGCCTGTTTCGCCAGCATCAGCTGGATTTCTGCTGCGGCGGCAGGCAATCGCTGGCACGCGCCGCCGAGCGCAAAGGGCTGGATATCGACAGACTGGAAAACGAACTGGCCGCCCTGGCCGCCACGCCGGCGCACAGTCGGGACTGGCGCACGGCGCCGCTCGGTGAGGTGATCGATTACATTCTGCCGCGCTTTCATCAGCGGCACCGCGAGCAGTTGTCCGAACTGGTGCTAATGGCGGAAAAAGTCGAACGCGTGCATGGCGACAAACCCACCTGCCCGCGCGGACTGGCGAAGCAGCTGAACCTGATCCGTCTGGATCTGGAGGATCACATGATGAAAGAGGAGCAGATCCTGTTCCCGCTGATCAAACAGGGCATGGGGCCGCAGGCCGCCGGACCGATCTCGGTGATGGAACACGAGCATGACGAGGCGGGTGAGCAATTGGAGGTGGTGAAATTCCTCACCGATAACGTGACGCCGCCGGAGGGCGCCTGTACCACCTGGCGAGCGCTGTATAACGGCATCGATGAGTTCATCGGCGATCTGATGGAGCACATCAGCCTGGAAAACAATCTGCTGTTCCCGCGCGCGCTGAGCGGCGCATAAAACAAGGGCGCCATAAAGGCGCCCAGAGCAATCCTCGGTAGGATTACAGGATTTCCAGCAGCTCGACGTCGAACACCAGCGCGCTGAACGGCGGGATGGACGCGCCTGCGCCACGTTCGCCGTAGGCCAGGTTGTGCGGGATATACAGCTGCCATTTGGAACCGACCGGCATCAGGGTCAGCGCTTCGATCCAGCCTGGGATCACGCCGCTGACCGGGAATTCTGCCGGCTGGCCGCGCTCGACCGAGCTGTCGAACACGTCACCGTTGATCAGACGACCGGTGTAGTGCACACGAACGCGATCCTGACGGGACGGGATTGGGCCGTTGCCCTGCTCCAGTACGGAGAACTGCAGGCCTGACTCGGTCAGCGTCACGTCGTCGCGCTTGGCGTTGTCGTCCAGGAATTTCTGGCCTTCAACGGCCATCGCCTGCTGGCGCTCGCGGCGCACCGCATCCGCACGCTCGTGGATTTCACGCAGCGCACGGTGCACCACGTCTACCGGAACCGCCGGGGCATTCCCTTCCAGCGCGTCGCGCAGACCCGCCAGCAAAGCTTCCGGTTGCAAACCTTCCAGCCCGGACTCTTGCAGCTGCTGGCCGACCTGTAAACCAATCCCGTAACTTGCTTGCGCTTCAACGCTGTCAAAAGAAGGGGTTGTCATGGGGTTTTCCTTAAGTCTGTAAAAAGTCGAAAGCGCAGCATAACAGCGCGTCAATGCCGGGTAAAATCTTGTGTGGAGAATGATGACTTTTGTCGTAGAAAAAGAAACAATAACCTTCTGTTAACGCCCGCAGCCGCAAACCCCGGCCCTGCCGCTCAGCCGCCTTTCACTTCAATCAGTTAGCGGACTATACTGAAAGCAGGATATCGGGCAGGCGACGCGCTTGCCGCGCCGCGCTTATTATTACGCCGTCGAAGAGAGGTCACCATGGGCAGAATCGCGCCCAGGAAAAGGAAAACCACCCGCATCTACCAGCCGCTGCTGCGCACCTGGCTGAACATCAGCCAGCGCCTGAAACCCGGCGCCGCACCCACGCAGGAAGACGCGGAGTCGCCATCGGAACCGCCGTCGGCCAACGACAAGATGCAGCGGGTCAAAGCGCTGCTGGCCAAAGTCTGGCATCTGCCGGACGGTTTCCATTGGATGGAACCACTGCCCTACTTTCACCGCCGCTGGGTGCTGATCTTCGGCATCATTCTGCTGCTGGCGTTGCTGTGGCCCTACTCGCCCGAAAGACAGCCGTTCCCGGTCTCTCAGCAGGAAACCAGCGTGCCGCTGCAGGCTGAGCTGCAAAACGGCGGTGGCGCCGCCACGCCGGCCAACGAACCGACGCCGGCGGGCAACTGGCAGCGTTATCAGATCCAGCCCGGCCAGACGCTGGCCCAGCTGTTTCGCGACAACAATCTGCCGGTGAATGAGGTGTTCGCCATGGCGCAGGTGGAAGGCGGTGACAAGCCGCTGAGCAACATGAAAGCCGGTCAGGAAGTGCGCATCGAACGCGACGCCAACGGCGTGATTAACGCGCTGTCGGTCACCACCGTGGACAACAGCCAGGCGCTGTTCCGCCGCCAGGCCGACGGCAGCTACCGCCGGGAACGTTAATCGCTAAAGCTGCGCCAGCAGAAACTCGCGCAGCACTACGCCCTGGTTGTGCGCGGTATCTTTGCTGCCATACAGCAGCGTCAGCGCCTCCCCCTGCCGCAACAGCGCCACCAGCGGCTGCCAGGCGTCGTTGGCCGCCAGCTGTTGGCGGTAACGCGCCTCGAAGGCTTCCCACTGGTCGGTATGCTGATGGAACCACTTGCGCAGCTCGTCATCCGGCGCCACCTGTTTCAACCACTGCACGCCCGCCAGCCTCTCCTTGCTGATGCCGCGCGGCCATAGCCTGTCTATCAGATAGCAATGCGCCGGCGCCGGCGCGCTGAAGTCGTAAACCCGCTGTAGCGTAATCGTTGCCATCGCACGCTCTCCCTTTTCATCCCGTCTTCAAGCGTAGCGCGTTTTGCCGGGCGCAGAAAAGCAAAACGCCAGCGCGAGGCTGGCGTTTTAACCGGGTTAACAGCAGCGTAAATTACGCTTCTGCAACCACAACTACATTCAGCTGTGCGAACACGTCGCTGTGTACCTGGAAGTGCACTTCGTGCTCGCCAGTGGTACGCAGAACGCCGTTCGGCAGACGAACTTCGCTCTTGGCAACTTCAACGCCTGCCGCAGTCACTGCGTCAGCGATGTCGCGGGTGCCGATAGAGCCGAACAGTTTACCTTCGTCGCCAGATTTGGAAGCGATGGTCACTGAACCCAGTTCGTTGATCTTGGTTGCGCGAGCTTCAGCAGCAGCCAGAACGTCAGCCAGTTTGGCTTCCAGTTCAGCACGGCGTGCTTCGAAGAACTCAACGTTTTTCTTGGTAGCAGGAACAGCTTTGCCCTGTGGTACCAGGAAGTTACGAGCGTAGCCCGCTTTAACGTTAACTTGATCACCCAGGCTGCCCAGGTTTGCTACTTTATCAAGCAGAATAACTTGCATTACCTTATCCTCTCAAAGTCGTTAATGGACAGTGGCCGATTACTGATGACGATCAGTGTACGGCAACAAAGACAGGTAGCGCGCGCGCTTGATAGCACGGGCCAGCTGGCGCTGATATTTTGCACGAGTACCGGTGATACGGCTCGGTACAATTTTACCACTTTCGGTGATGTAGTTTTTCAGCGTAGCGATGTCTTTATAGTCAATCTCTTGAACGCCTTCCGCGGTGAAACGGCAGAACTTGCGACGACGGAAATAACGTGCCATTTGGCTAGTCTCCAGAATCTATCAATTCAATCTGCTCGGCATGCAGAACCAATTTGCTCAGCCCGTTGCGCCCTTGATGGCAGCTTACAAAGCCTTGCACGGTAATCTGACTGCCGACCGTTAATCTTTGAGTTAGTGCTTGTGACTGTTGTCCGCTGACAACCACGGGCATTCGGCACCATGCTTGTCTGCTGAATCCGGCTTCCATCTGCTGCGAACGGTGCTCTAGCACAAATTGGCAGTGCGGTATCCCGGAAGGACTCACTTTTCGAACCGGCGCCTTGCACACAGTGCCCGACAAAACCAGACGATTAGCCGTCACGGCGGCAATTACTCTTCAGAATCCCCAGCATCTGCATCATCTGCGGTTTCGTTAGCGAAGTCTTCGCGGCGATCGCCACGACGTTCGTCTTTCGCTTTAACCATCGGAGATGCTTCAGTTACCGCGTGCTTAACGCGCATAACCATGCTGCGGATAACGGCGTCGTTGAAGCGGAAGTTAGTTTCCAGCTCATCGATCGCTTCCTGCGGCGCTTCAACGTTCAGCAGAACGTAGTGAGCCTTGTGCAGTTTGTTGATCGGATAAGCCAGCTGACGGCGGCCCCAGTCTTCCAGACGGTGAATCTGACCTTGCGCGTTAGTGATGGTAGCACTGTAACGCTCGATCATGCCCGGAACCTGTTCGCTTTGGTCAGGATGGACCATAAAAACGATTTCGTAATGACGCATCGAATTGCTCCTTACGGATTATTCAGCCTCCTGTCAGGGTCAACCGCGGCCCATGGAAGCAAGGAACGTGTTTAGTGTGCGGCTGAAAAATGACGCGTAATCATACTGACGCAGGGCGGGAAACTCAAGGACTGCGTGGGTTTTATTCGCGTTATTGAGAGGGGGTATGGGAAATAGCACGATTTGCTGGCGGGGAAACCTATGTACGCCAATCCATCAGTTTCAAAAATCTTTCAATGAAATCAGCGCTGAGTCACAAATCTATTTCATTTTTTTTGAAAAAGGCCATCAAAACGCCCCGCTTTTTAATCCGCCGCAACCGACTAAAATTAACCTTATCCGCCGCAGACAGCGCGACGAAAAAGATTCCAGGTTATTCAATGCAGATAAATGACTTTTTGCCGCAGCGACACTCGCTGTCAGGCCGTAACGGCAAAAAGTAAGAGAGGCACTATGAAACGCATCATTCTCGCGACGGCGCTTGCCGCCCTGTTCTCCGCCAACGTGATGGCCGCGACGGAGATCTCCTCGCACCAGGCCGATCAACGCCAGAGCGTTGGCTTCGTCACCCTGAACCAGAACGTGGTCTCGCCGGATGACGCCAGCAGCCAGGTCAGTAAAATCGCCGATCAACGCGGTGCAAGCTCTTATCGCATCATCGCCCTGCACGAACCGGGCGACAACAGCACGATGCACGTCAGCGCCGAGCTGTACCGTTAAAAAGACGCGCCACGCCAGGGAAATCCCCAGGGCTTCATCAGAAAGCCCGTTCAGTCCGCACCGGAGCGCCGCCTGTCGGGCGCTCCACTTCCTCACCCATCACAGTTTGAGCAACGTCGGCGCGCTGAACGCCTTGCCCGGATTGTGCAATTGCAGCGCCATCCGCAGATAGTTTGTCCGTGCCTGCAGCAGTTCGGCGCTTTCCTCCAGCGTCGCCCGCTGCTCGAAGGAGAGCGAGCCGGCCTTCGCGGTTTGCGCGGCCGCCGCTTTCGGCGCGGAGGCGAACAGCGCCGTCATGTTTTGCACCGTATGCGCGGTGATGCGCGACAGCGGATTCGCCTTGTTTTGCCGCGCCTTGCCGTCGGCTGCCCCCAGCATCTCACTGAAGGCCATTGAGTTAAGATCGGCGCGCGCTTTCATCGTTCCCGCCAGCCCGCGCGCTGTCTCGGCCGTATTGCTGATACCCTTTATCATGCTCTCCGCTCCTTGCCGCCCCTGAAAGAATTCACGCTGACATTCTCCTCCGCCATGCGTCAAACAATGACCGAAACAGCCTGCAGAGAGCACCGCAATTCCACGCATCGCGCCCGGAGGCACATTACAATTCGCGGCGAAAGAAATCGGTGGTGGCGGACAGCGCCAGCGGCGTGATGCGATGCTTCACGCCCGGCTCGACGAGCGATGTCAAACGGCCGTCCGCACCTTGCTGCCGCAGTTCAGCCGCCAAACGCAGGCTGTCCGCCGCCGGCACCACGTCGTCCGTCTCGCCGTGCCACAGCAGCAGCGGCCGCCCTGCAATCTGCGCCAAACGTCCTTCCAGCTCATACTCCGCCAGCACGGCGGTGCGCGCCGCAAACGCCGTCGGCGAGAGCGCCTCGCCCGTCTCGCCCAACGGCGGATACAGCGTTTGCGCCAGCGCACGGTAATAGCCGGAACCCATCAGGCTGGCGGCCGCACGGATCCACGGAAAGCGCGCGAAGGCGCCAAGCGCGGTCATGCCGCCCATTGAGACGCCGGCGACGCCGATGCGGCCGTCGGCGATCAGGCCAAGCCGCTCAAAATGCGCGTTGATCTGCGGCAGTTCATCGATATTGCTGCGCAGGATCTCCCAGAATGACGCCAGGCGCCGCGCCTCATCGCCGTCGAATCGCTCGCCGTGCCGATCGGCATCCGGCAACACCACCCGAAAACCGGCGCGCGCCAGCGCATAGGCGAAATAAGCGTACACCTCTTTCGACGAGGTATAGCCATGGCAGAAGAACACCGTCGGCAGCGGCCGATGATACTGCCCCGCCGGCACCGCATGGATCACCGCGATATCGCCAACCCGCTCGTCATGAATTTCGATCATCCGTTCATCCTCAACTCACCTGTTGGCATTCATCATGACAAACTTGCGCGAAGCAGCGTTAGCTCAATCTGTTACAGCTTATATTGCGTTACACTGAAGCCATCGCACCGGCGCTTACGAGGTCACCATGACGATTGCCCGCACACTCATTACCCTGACGCTGGCCGCACAGCTTTCCGCCTGCGGCATCATGACCACCACGCCGAAACCGCCGCCGCCCCCCACCGCTCAGGCGCAGGAGATCGTCCGCGCGCAGACCGCCGAGCTGGTGAAAATGGGCACCGTCACCGCCGTGGTGCGCGGCAGCCCGATGGACGTGGAAGCGGAGATCCAACGCAAGGCCACCGCCGCCGGCGCCCGTTATTACGTGATCATCATGAACAGCGAAACCGTCGTGCCGGGCCAATGGTATTCCCAGGCGATCCTGTATCGTTAAGGCGGGGATTTTTTAAGCAGCTTTACACTGGCTTTGCACTGGCTGAAGAAGGGTGTTGCACACTGAGGGACAGCATGCCGCATGTTGCGGGTGTCGATTCAGGATCTGACGAAGGGGAACGCCATGAAACGCTCCACCGCACTCACCTCCCTCTTGCTTTCCATGGGATTGCTCAGCACCGGCGCACAGTCCGCCGAGCTGGCGCCCGCCGATCGCGTGACGCCGCTCAGTGAAATCGCCGAGATCACCTTCAACGATTTGCCCGGCTCACCGCAGGAGGCGGAACTGGCCATCGCCCGCACCGCCGACCAACACGGCGCCAGCTATTACCGCATCCTGCGGATGGAAGAGCAGGCGCACCCGCTTGGCTGGCGCGCCTCGGCCATCTTATACCTTTAGTAGCTCATGCAAGCCGCATTCAACACCCCGCCGCTGACGGAGACGCCCCCCAGGAAAATCCCGGCGGCCAGGTGATTCGCTTCTATCTTGTCGCTGATGCGCGGCATGTAGATCTTCACGGCGGCGAACAGCAGCAGTTGCACCACCAGCGCCACCACGCCCCACAGCAGGTAATCCAGCAGGCTGATCGAGTTGATCGCCGCGCTGGCCAGCGGGATCACATATCCCAGGCAAGCGCCGATAAAAGCGAAGGCGGCGGATTGATTATCGGCCTTGATCAGCGCCCATTCGTCGTGCGGGGTGATGCGGGTATAGACGAACAGAAACACCAAAATCATGGCGAAGCCGCTGAAGAAGTAAGAGGCGAACGCCGCCAACGCGCTGAGAATATCCATGTGCATTTTCCTGTCAGAGTGAGGCTGAATTAAAAAGGTTTTCGCCGCCGGGCGCCACCCTTTTCCCTAACCGCCGATGGCGCGGTTCAGCAGCAGTTCGCACGCCTCGGCCGACAGCAGGCTATCGCCGCGGTGATCCAGCGTCAGATGACACCAGGCGTCGGCGATCTGCGGGCTGGCGTGCTGCAGCAGCTGCGCGGCGCAGCACAGGTCGAACAGCTGTTGAGTCAGCAGCCGCCCCATCTCCTCGCTCGGTTGCCGGGCACGCTGCTGCCACTGCCGCCAGGCGTGATCGAACAACCGATTCTGGCCGCGCACCGGCTGCAGCTCGAACTGCAACATCTCGAGCGCGCCCGGCAGTTTATGCAGACTGCGCAACACGTCCAGACACATGATGTTGCCAGAGCCCTCCCAGATGCTGTTCACCGGCATTTCACGGTACAGGCGCGGCAGCTCGCTCTCCTCGCAGTAACCGATGCCGCCCAGCACCTCCATCGCCTCGGCGATGAACGGCATGCCCTGACGGCAAATGCTGTATTTGGCCGCCGGGGTCAGCAGCCGGCTGTAGATCAGTTCGCCTTCATTGCTGCGGCTCTCCCAGGCGCGGGCCAGCCGGAACAGCAACGCGGTATGCCCTTCCAGCCGCAGCGCCATGCGCGCCAAGACCTGGCGCATCAGCGGTTGTTCTATCAACAACTTGCCGAACACCTGCCGCTGCAGCGCATGATACAGCGCCACCGACAGCCCGCGGCGCATCAGGCCGTGGCTGCCCAGCGAACAGTCGAAACGGGTCAGGCCGCCCATCTTCAGGATATGCCGCACCCCGTCGCCCTCATCGCCCAGCAGCCAGGCAGTGGCGTCCTGAAACTCCACCTCGCTGCTGGCGTTGGAGCGGTTGCCCAGCTTGTCTTTCAACCGCTCAAGGCGAATGGCGTTGCGGCTGCCGTCCGGCAAAATGCGCGGCAGGAAGAAACAGGACAGCCCGCCTTCGGCCTGCGCCAGCACCAGGTGCGCATCGCTTTGCGGCACCGAGAAGAACCACTTGTGCCCCATCAGCCGGTAGGCTTCGCCCGGCCCGCGCGCGCCGAGCGGCGTGGCGGTGGTGGTATTGCTCAAGACATCGGAGCCGCCCTGCTTCTCCGTCATGCCCATGCCGATCAGCAGGCCGCGCTTTTGCCCGCCCGGCAGCAGATGAGCGTCATAACGATCCGACAGCAGCGGCGTCAGCCAGGCGCGAAACTCGGCCGGTAACGCCTGCAGCAGCAGCGGCGTGGCGCCGAAGGTCATGGTCACCGGGCAGAGCGTGCCGGCCTCGACCTGCGCATGCAGCATAAAACGCGCGGCGCGCGCCACGAAGGAACCGATGCGCGCATCCTCCTGCCAGGGCAGGTTGTGCACCCGGTTGGCGATCAGCCCCTGCATCAGGATATGCCAGGCCGGGTGAAAGCGAACGTCGTCCAGCCGCTGGCCGGTGGCGTCGTAGCGCAGCAGCTCCGGCGGGTTGGCGTTGGCCAGCCGCCCCAGTTCCAGCGACTCCTGCGTGCCGAGCTGCTGGCCCAGCGAAGCCAATACCTCGGCGTCCCAACCGCCTTGCTCGCGCTGCAACGCTTCGCGCAGCGGCGTATCGGAGAGAAACAGGTTGCTGTTGCCCAGCGGCTTGGGTTGGTTAAAAACGGTGTGCGTAGTCCAGACCATGAGAGTGCTCCCTGAAAAAAGCGTCAGGGGTAAGTATGGTCGGCGCAGAGATTTCTGCCGCAGGCGGGATCACAAGAGGGGGAATTAACGGGAGCACGGCGCCCCCGTCAGAAGAATCAGCCGCGCTGGCGCACCGCTTCGAACAGGCAGATGCCGGTGGCGACCGACACGTTCAGTGAAGAGACGGTACCGGCCATCGGGATGCTGATCAGCTCATCGCAGTGTTCGCGGGTCAGGCGGCGCATGCCTTCGCCTTCCGCGCCCATCACCAGCGCCATCGGGCCGGTCATTTTGCTTTGATACAGCGTATGGTCGGCTTCGCCGGCGGTGCCGACGACCCAGACATTCATCTCTTGCAGCAGACGCAGCGTGCGCGCCAGATTGGTCACGCGGATCAACGGCACGTTTTCGGCGGCGCCGCAGGCCACTTTCTTGGCAGTGGCGTTCAACTGGGCGGAACGATCGCGGGGCACGATCACCGCGTGCACGCCGGCCGCATCGGCGCTGCGCAGGCAGGCGCCGAGGTTATGCGGGTCGGTCACGCCGTCCAGCACCAGCAGGAATGGCGTTTCCACGCTCTCCAACAAGCCCGGCAGATCGTTCTCCTGATACTGACGCCCTTCGCGCACCCGGGCGATGATCCCCTGGTGCACCGCGCCTTCAACCTTGTCATCCAGCCATTGGCGGTTCGCCACCTGGATCACGATGCCGGTCGCTTCCAGCTCGGCGATCAGCGGCTGCAGGCGGCGATCTTCGCGGCCTTTCAGGATAAACACTTCCAGGAAGCGTTGCGGATCGCGCTCTAACAGGGCTTTGACGGCGTGGATGCCGTAAATAATTTCGCTCATGATGCTCTTTTAAATTCGTGCGGCCGGCGATAACCGGCCGATGGTAACGATGTGCGGCAGGTTAAGCCTGCTCGGCACCTTTCTTCTTGGCTGCGCGTTTGGCTTTGGTCGCCGCCGCGATTTTCCGCGTTTTGTCGGACGCTTTCTTGGCTTTCTTTTTCGCCTTCTTCACGTTGTCCGCGGGCTTGGCGTCATCCTGCTTACGGAAGGCGCTGTCCGGCTCGAAGTTGGCCGGCGGTTTGCCGCCGCGGCGCTTGCCGCGCCCCGCATTGCCGCTGTCGCGCAGCGTGCGCTGGCCGCCCTTCTTGGCGCGATCGCGCTCGGTTTTGCCTTCACCGCGCGCTTTGCGGGTGCTGGACACCAGCGCGAAGTCGATCTTGCGCTCGTCCATATGCACCGCATCCACGCGGATCTCCACCGTATCCCCCAGGCGATAGACCGTGCCGGAAGACTCGCCGATCAGGCGCTGGCCGATATTATCGTAGCGATAGTAATCATTATCCAGCGTTGATACGTGCACCAGCCCGTCGATGAACAGATCGTTCAGGCGCACGAAGAAGCCGAAGCCGGTCACGCTGGAGATGATGCCGCTGAACACTTCACCGACGTGATCCTGCATGAAGTCGCACTTCAGCCAGTCGGCGACGTTGCGCGTCGCTTCGTCCGCGCGGCGCTCGGTCATCGAACAGTGTTCGCCCAGCTGCAGCATCTCTTCGAATTCGCTGTGCCAGCCGCCGGTCGGCGTCCAGCGCTCTTTCGGCTCGCCATGCTCTTTGGCCAACTGGTATTTGATCGCGCGGTGCAACGCCAGATCCGGATAACGGCGGATCGGCGAGGTGAAGTGGCCGTAAGAGGCCAGCGCCAGGCCGAAGTGGCCGCGGTTTTCCGGATCGTAAATCGCCTGCTTCATCGAGCGCAGCAACATGGTTTGCAGCATTTCGTGGTCAGGGCGCTCGGACACTTCATCCATCAGCACCGCATAGTCCTTCGGCTGCGGCTTGTTGCCGCCGCCCAGCGTCAGCCCCAGCTCGCTCAGCACGCTGCGCAGCGCGGAGATGTGGTCATCGCTCGGACGATCGTGCACGCGGTACAGCGCCGGCTCGTTGCGTTTCTCGACGAAGCGCGCGGCCGCCACGTTGGCCATGATCATGCACTCTTCGATCAGCTTGTGGGCGTCGTTGCGCACCGTCGGCTCCACGCGCTCGATGCGGCGTTCGGCGTTGAAGATGAATTTGGCTTCTTCGGTTTCAAACGCGATGCCGCCGCGCTCGGCGCGCGCCTTATCCAGCACCTTGTACATGGCGTGCAGCTCTTCCAGGTGCTTGACCAGCGGGTGGTAATGCTCGCGCAGCTCCTGATCGCCCTGCAGAATGTGCCACACCTTGTTGTAGGTCAGGCGGGCGTGGGAGCTCATCACCGCCTCGTAGAACTTGGCCGTGGACAGGCGCCCTTGGGCGGAGATGGTCATCTCGCACACCATGCACAGGCGATCGACCTGCGGGTTCAGGGAGCACAGCCCGTTGGACAGCACTTCCGGCAGCATCGGGATCACCTGCGACGGGAAATACACCGAGTTGCCGCGGCTGCGCGCTTCGTCGTCCAGCGCGGTGCGTGGACGCACATAGTAGCTGACGTCGGCGATCGCGACCCACAGGCGCCAGCCGCCGCCGCGTTTTTTCTCGCAGTACACGGCATCATCGAAGTCGCGCGCGTCTTCACCGTCGATGGTGACCAACGGCAGCTTGCGCAGATCGACGCGGCCCTTCTTGGCCGCTTCCGGCACCTGTTCGCTGAGATCGGCCACCTGCTTTTCCACCTGCGGTGGCCAGGTATGCGGGATCTCATGGGTGCGCAGCGCGATATCCACCGCCATGCTGGTGCCCATTTTGTCGCCGAGGATCTCGACGATCTTGCCGACCGCTTTGGTGCGGCGGGTTGGGCGCTGAGTCAGCTCCACCACCACCATGTAGCCCATGCGCGCACCGCTGACGCTGTCCGCCGGGATCAGAATATCGAAGCTCAGACGGCTGTCGTCCGGTACTACGAAGCCGGTACCGGCATCCATGAAGAAGCGGCCGACGATCTGGCTGGTTTTCGGCACCAGCACGCGCACAATGCGCGCTTCGCGACGCCCTTTGCGATCCGCGCCCAGCGCCTGCGCCAGCACCACGTCACCGTGGATCGCCATTTTCATCTGTTCGGCGGACAGGTACAGATCGTCTTTGCTGCCTTCAACGCGCAGGAAGCCGTAGCCGTCGCGGTGGCCAATCACCGTGCCGCGCAGCAGGTCCAAACGTTCCGGCAGCGCGTAGCACTGGCGGCGGGTAAACACTAACTGGCCATCGCGCTCCATGGCGCGCAGGCGGCGGCGCAGCGCTTCCAGCTGCTCTTCACCGCTGAGGCCCAATTCGTTGCCCAGTTCTTCGCGGCTGGCCGGCGTTTCTCGTTTCGCCAAATGGGCCAGGATATATTCACGGCTGGGGATGGGAGATTCGTATTTTTCTGCTTCTCGTTCCAGGAATGGATCTTGTGACATTGCGGTTCCTCCGTTGTCATCAGCAGGATGACGTTGAGCCTTGTCTTCTCAACGTCGTTTTATTCGACAAGCAATAGCTTGTAGAGCGGCGGATTGTCTTCGACCATGTCGGCCAACGTATGCTTATCCAGCTCTTCAAGGAAATTCTGTACGCCCTGTTGGAGCACCTGCTTCAATCGGCAGGCAGGGGTGATGTGGCAAAACTCGCTGCTGCAGTTAACCAGCGCAAGCGGCTCCAGCGCCCGCACGACATCGCCGAGGCGAATGCTCTCGGCCGGTTTGCCCAAACGGATGCCGCCATGCTTGCCGCGCACCGCCGTGACAAAACCGACCCGGCTCAACTGATTGATGATCTTCACCATATGGTTGCGAGACACGCCATACACCTCGGTCACTTCCGAGATACTGGTCATCTTGTCCTGCGGCAACGAGGCCATGTAGATCAACGCCCGCAGACCATAATCAGTAAAACTTGTTAACTGCACATCTTACCTCTGGGTATGACTTTACCCGTCTGATACGCCGCTTTTCGGCGCTATTCAAAAGATTACTCATTGGATAATAAACCAGCCGGAGAGTTCGTCGCTAATTATTTAGCGAATCCCGCGCCCTAAGGCGGGTTTATGAAAGGATTTTTTGACGTGAAACCGCAATCGGAGGGAGTCAGGATAAAAACAAACCGGGACGCGCCCGGTTTGTTTAATGCCGCAAAGCCTGATTATGCGTCGAACGGGTCGCGCAGGATCATGGTTTCGCTGCGATCCGGGCCGGTAGAGATGATGTCTACCGGTACGCCGGTCACTTCTTCGATGCGCTTGATGTAGTTCAGCGCAGCCTGAGGCAGCTTGCTGTGCTCTTTCACGCCAAAGGTGGTTTCGCTCCAGCCCGGCATGGTTTCGTAGATAGGCTCAATGCCTTCCCAGCCTTCAGCCGCCAGCGGAGTGGTGTCCACTTCACGGCCGTCCGGCATGCGGTAACCCACGCAGATCTTCACTTCTTTCAGGCCGTCCAGGACGTCCAGTTTGGTCAGGCAGAAGCCGGACAGGGAGTTGATCTGCACCGCGCGACGCACCGCTACCGCGTCCAGCCAGCCGGTACGACGACGACGGCCGGTGGTGGCGCCGAACTCGTTACCCTGCTTGCACAGGTACTCGCCGGTTTCATCGAACAGTTCGGTTGGGAACGGGCCTGCACCCACGCGAGTGGAGTAGGCTTTCACGATGCCCAGCACGTAGTCCACATAACGCGGGCCGATGCCGGAACCGGTAGCCACGCCGCCGGCGGTGGTGTTGGAAGAGGTCACGTACGGGTAAGTACCGTGGTCGATATCCAGCAGGGTGCCCTGAGCGCCTTCGAACATGATCAGATCGCCACGCTTGCGCGCGCCGTCCAGCAGTTCGGAAACGTCAACCACCATCGCGGTCAGGATATCGGCGATAGACAGCACGTAGTCCAGCGTCGCCTGATAATCGACGGCTTCAACTTTGTAGTAGTTGACCAGTTGGAAGTTGTGGTAATCGACGATCTCTTTCAGCTTAACGGCGAAGGTTTCTTTGTTGAACAGATCGCCGACGCGCAGACCGCGACGAGCCACTTTATCTTCGTAAGCCGGGCCGATGCCGCGACCGGTGGTGCCGATCGCTTTCGCGCCGCGCGCTTTCTCACGCGCGTTATCCAACGCAACGTGGTAAGGCAGGATCAACGGGCAAGCTTCAGAGAGTAACAGACGTTCGCGTACCGGGATGCCACGCGCTTCGAGTTCACCCATTTCTTTCATCAACGCGTCCGGCGCCAGAACAACACCGTTGCCGATGATGCTGGTGACGTTTTCACGCAGAATGCCTGAAGGAATTAAATGAAGAACGGTTTTTTCACCGTTGATTACCAGAGTGTGGCCAGCGTTATGGCCACCTTGGTAGCGCACAACATATTGAGCCCGTTCAGTCAGCAGGTCTACAACCTTGCCTTTACCTTCGTCACCCCATTGGGTGCCCAGTACGACGACGTTCTTACCCATTTTTCAAAATCACCGATTGCTTAAAAATGGATTCTACCACCGTAATTTTCGATTTTCAGCACTTTTAGCATACGATTGCATAAATTTTGGGCTAGACTTTAAAGACCCGTGCGGCCGCTCAACATGTAGTAGATCACGCAGCCCGCAACCACTATTCCACCGCCAAATCGCCGCAGCGTCGCGTCCGGCAATTGCGACATCGCCACAATCATTTTGCGCCAGGCCTGCGGAAACAGCATCGGCCCCAGTCCTTCCAGCACCAGGACCAGCCCGAGCGCCAGCCAAATCGTTGAGTTCATGCATCCCCCAAAAACGAGAAAGGGCCCGCGAAAACGGGCCCTCGATCAGATTGCCTGCCGCGCTTATTTGCGCAGGGTATCAGGCGACTTCATGTAGCGGAAGAAATCACTGTCCGGGCTCAGTACCAGCACGTCCTGGTTGTCCTTGAAGCTGGCTTCATAGGCACGCAGGCTGCGGATAAAGGCATAGAAGTCCGGATCCTGGCTGAACGCGTTGGCGAACAGCTTGGCTGCTTCAGCATCGCCTTCACCACGGGTGATACGCGCCTGACGCTCGGCTTCCGCCAGGGTACGGGTCACTTCGTAGTCCGCGCTGGCGCGCAGTTTCTCGGCTTCTTCCTGGCCCTGCGAGCGCAGGCGACGGGCTACCGCTTCACGCTCGGCGCGCATACGCTGGTAGATGGCGTCGGAGACTTCGGCCGGCAGGTTGATCTGCTTGATACGCACGTCGATCACTTCGATGCCCAACGCCGCCATGCTGTTCGGGTTCACCTGCGGCTGTTTGCCGGTGGTTTCCCGCTCAACGCGCGCCGCCGCAGAGGCGATAGCGTCATCGGCTTCGGTGGTCGCCACTTCTTCGCCGTCACCCACGGTGCCGGTGTTCAGCGCGTCACGCACGTCAGACATCAACTTGCCGCGCGAGTCGGTCACGATGTCTTTCACGTCCAGGCGGCCGATTTCGGAACGCAGACGGTCGCTGAACTTACGCTTCAGCAGCACTTCGGCCTGGGAGACGTCGCCGCCGCCGGTCGCCAGATAGTAGCGGCTGAAGTCGCTGATGCGCCACTTCAGATAGGAGTCAACGATCAGGTCTTTCTTCTCGCTGGTCACGAAGCGATCGGCCTGGTTGTCCATGGTCTGGATACGCGCATCCAGGTTCTTCACGGTCTCAATGAACGGGATCTTGAGGTGCAGACCCGGCGCATACACCAGCGGCTTGTTTTCGCCGTCGCGCAGCACTTTGCCGAAGCGCAGCACAATGCCGCGCTGGCCTTCCTGCACCACGAACAGCGAAGCGTACAGCACCACCAGCACCGCGAGGACAATAACTACAAAAGACTTACGCATTGATTACTCTCTCCCTACGCGAGTGGTGTCGTCACGCTGCGCATTCGCCCGGCGCTGATCCATAACCGATCCGCTGCTGGTGCGCGGGGTGCTGCTGTTGGCAGCCGGTGCTGGATTCGGATTGAGGCGAATCAGGCTGGTATCCTTGTTGCCGCTCTCCGTCGCCGCGCCTTGGCCGCGCAGCATCTGATCCAGCGGCAGCACCATCAGGTTGTTGCCTTTGTCGCTCACCAACACCTTACGGGTATGGCCCAGCACTTTTTCCATGGTTTCGATATACAGACGCTCGCGGGTGATCTGCGGGGCGGACTTGTATTCCGGCAACAGCTTGGCAAAGCGCGCCACCTCACCCTGAGCTTCCAGGACGGTGCGGTCTTTATAAGCCTTGGAGTCTTCCAGCAGACGCTGCGCCTGGCCGTTCGCACGCGGCTGAACTTCGTTGGCGTAAGCTTCCGCTTCACGGATGTATTGCTGCTCGTTCTCACGCGCGGCGATCGCATCGTCGAACGACGCCTTCACCTCTTCCGGCGGACGCGCCGCCTGGAAGTTGACGTCCAGCAGCGTGATGCCCATGTTGTAAGGACGAATGGTCTCTTCCAGCATGCGCTGCGTATCGTTACGCACCACGGTACGGCCTTCGGTCAGGATGCGATCCATCGAGTATTTGCCGATCACGCCGCGCAGGGCGCTATCGGTCGCCTGGCTCAGGCTGTCGTCGGCATTGACGACGCTGAACAGGTACGCTTCCGGATTGGTCACGCGGTACTGCACGTTCATTTCCACGCGCACCACGTTTTCATCGGAGGTCAGCATCACGCCGGACGCCGCCAGCTCACGCACGGATTCCACGTTCACCGGACGCACGTCGTCGATGAAGGTCGGCTTCCAGTTCAGGCCCGGCTGCACCAGGTGGCTGAACTTACCGAAACGCGTCACGACGCCGCGCTCGGCTTCCTTGATGGTGTAGAAGCCGCTGGCGGCCCAGATCACCACCACGGCAACCGCCGCGATACCGATAATGCGGCCGCTGAAGCCCGGGCCGGAGGCCCCGGTGCCGCCGCTATTGCTGTTGGAGCCTTTGCCTCCGCCAAAACCGCTCAATTTCTTGCTCAGTTTGCGGAAGATATCATCCAAATCAGGTGGCCCTTGATCACGACCGCCTTTGTTGTTACCGCCAGAGTTGCCGCCATTGTTATTGCTGCTCCCCCACGGGTCGCGGTCCTGTCCGTTATTACCGGGCTGATTCCACGCCATGTTTTAGCTCCATATTCTGTGATTGGGTACTTCAGGCTTTCGCGAAGCATAAATGTAACAGGATATGATCATACGATAAAGTCAATCAGGTCCTGTTCTTGCTTGCAGAGACGACGCCATTCGACGATCGGCATTCGCACCACCACGCCAATGCTGCCGTCCTCTTCGTTCCACTCTTTTTCAATCGCCTGAAGCTGGTAAAAACGGCTGCGAAGACGGCCTGCCCGTGGCGGTAAGCGCAATTCGTAATGCGCGATCTCCCCCGATAAGCGCTCCGTCAACGCCTGATACAGCAACGGAATACCCTCTCCGCTGGCGGCGGACAGCCACACCCGGATCGGCAGGTTTTCATCGTTGCGGTCGATACGCGGCACAAAATCGTCCAGCATATCTATTTTGTTCATCACTAACAGTGTAGGGATTTCATCCGAGTCTATCTCCGCCAGCACGGTGTTCACCGCGTCGATGTTCTCGTCGACGCGCGGATCCGCCGCGTCGATGACGTGCAGCAGCAAAGAGGCCTGGCGCGTCTCCTGCAGCGTCGCCTTGAAGGCGGCCACCAGATCGTGCGGCAGGTGCCGGATAAAGCCTACGGTATCCGCCAACACGGTATCCCCCACGTCCGGCACATCAATGCGCCGCAACGTAGGATCCAGGGTGGCAAATAGCTGGTCCGCCGCATACACCTCGGCAGACGTTATTCGGTTAAACAGGGTGGATTTGCCGGCGTTGGTATAGCCCACCAGCGATACGGTCGGCACATCGGCGCGGGTCCGCGCACGTCGGCCTTGTTCACGCTGCTTCTCTACCCGCTCCAGGCGGCGCAGAATCAAGCTGATGCGATCGCGTAACAGGCGACGGTCGGTCTCAAGCTGGGTTTCCCCCGGCCCGCGCAGGCCTATCCCCCCTTTTTGCCGCTCCAGGTGCGTCCAGCCGCGTACCAGACGCGTGGCGATGTGACGCAGCTGCGCCAGCTCCACCTGCAGCTTACCTTCATGGGTGCGGGCACGCTGGGCGAAAATGTCTAAAATCAGCCCGGTGCGATCGATCACCCGGCATTCGCACAGGCGCTCGAGGTTTCTTTCCTGCGCCGGGGAAAGGGAATGATCAAACAGGACAACAGACGCGCCGCTGGCTTTCACCGCATCTGCAATTTCTTCGGCCTTTCCTTCGCCGACAAAGTACTTCGGATGCGGGGCTTTGCGGCTACCAGTCACCACTTGCAAAGCTTCGACACCGGCTGAGGAGACCAGCGATTCGAACTCGCTGAGATCTTCCGTATCTTTGTCTTGCGAGAAATAGATATGAACCAGTACGGCCTGCTCACCGGCTTCATAACGGTCAAACAAGCGTGCAACCTCTCAAACGGACACTCACCGTGAGTTTGGGGGACATAAACAGCACGCGGCTGCTTATGCTCCCCGTCATGGTTGACTTGCAACGCGCTTTATTCAGCGTCATCGCTTTCCTGCTGCGGCTGTTGCTGCGCAGACGGATTGTTACCATGGTGATAGTTGCTTGAACCGCCGCTCGGATTGTTGCTGTGATGCGAGACCGGGCGTGACGGGACAACGGTAGAGATAGCGTGCTTGTACACCATCTGGCTAACCGTGTTCTTCAACAGGATGACAAACTGGTCAAAAGACTCAATCTGGCCTTGCAGCTTAATACCATTCACCAAATAAATAGAAACCGGAACACGTTCACGACGCAATGCGTTCAGGAACGGATCTTGCAAAGATTGCCCCTTAGCCATTCTATCTTTTCCTTATTTGCTTGTTGTTTGTAACTAAGAACCTGTCGGCTCTAAAATAAACGACGTAAAAAATTTGCGCGCTGAATACTCAGCAATTGTACACAATCACCCAACCTATGCACTAACAACCTGTGTCACCGAGTCCAAAGCCTCTCCCGGCTTTTCACTGTCCAACCAATGGACCGACTCCCAACCCCGTAACCAGGTCATCTGGCGTTTAGCCAACTGACGTGTTGCGCAAATACCACGATAAACCATCTCATCGTAACTAATTTCACCAGACAAGTATGACCACATCTGGCGGTAACCGACACAGCGAATGGAGGGCAAGTCCGTATGCAAATCACCCCGTGCGAAAAGTGCACGCGCTTCCGTCTCAAAACCCGCCGCCAACATTTGATGGTACCGCAGCTCGATGCGTTGATGGATCAACTCACGGCTGGTCGGCGCTATCGCAAATTGGTGAACTTGATACGGTAACGATTCACCCGAAATTTTAGTCAGTTCCGTTAAAGTTTTACCCGAAATAAAAAAAACTTCCAGTGCTCTGGACAGTCTCTGCGGATCATTCGGATGAATTCTCACTGCCGCGACCGGATCGATCGCCTGTAACTGACGGTGCAGCGCCTCCCAGCCCTGCTCCGCCGCTTGCCGTTCGATGCGCTCGCGCACTGCGGGATCGGCGGACGGCAACGGCGACAATCCTTCCAGCAACGCCTTGAAATACAACATGGTGCCGCCCACCAACAGCGGAATGCGGCCGGCGGCGGTGATGTCGGCCATCTCTTTCAGCGCATCGGCGCGGAACTCCGCAGCCGAGTAAACTTCGGCGGGATCGCGAATATCGATCAGCCGATGCGGCGCCTGCGCCAATTCTTCGGTGCTCGGCTTGGCGGTGCCGATATCCATGCCGCGATAAATCAGCGCGGAATCGACGCTGATCAGTTCCACCGGCAGGCGCTCGCGCAGCGCGATCGCCAGCGCGGTCTTGCCCGAGGCGGTCGGCCCCATAATGAAAATAGCCGGGGGACGTGATGTCATTTCAGTTTCAGTCATGCTTGAGGGCCGCCAGTGCGGCCTGTAAATCAACGGGTTGTAAAAGTCCGTTCGGTGGCGATTTGACCAGCTGCGGGCAAAGTCGTTCAACGTCGGTCAGCAATTGTATCGCTTGCGAGGTGTTCCACTGTTCATGTTCGCTGCCGAGACGGCGAGCGAGCCAGGTGGCCAACACCGCGGGCGACATCTCCTGATGCTCGGCCAGATAGCCTAACAGTTCGGGTATCAGTTTTTGTAAATTTTGTTGGCGTAATGGTAAAGGCACTGCGCGCAGCGTCACACGGCCGTGATCCGTCTGCAAATCCAGCCCCATCATCGTCAGCAGCGCCTGATGCCGCGCGATGGCCGCCGCTTCGTTCTTGTCCAACGTCAGCTTGACTGGGATCAGCAGCGGCTGCGGCCGCAGCCCTTCCGTCGGCGGATTGAGCTGCGCCTGGCGCAGCCAGCGCTCGGCCACCGTCAGGTTGAGCAACGCCGGCTGCTGGCGCTGTTCAATCAGTGCGTAGCACGGCGGATGGATCATCAGCACCCGGCCAAAGCTGTGTTGCCCGCTCGCCAACGGCGTTTCCACGGCGGCTTTCACCGGTGGGAACAGCGGCGGCCGACTCGGGGCTTCCGGCGCGGCCTCAGCCTGCGGCTCGGCGGCAGGCCGCATCAGTTTGCCGTACAGCTCGCCTTCGCGTTTCTGGTAACCGCCCGCCGTTTGCCAACCGGGCTGCGGCGCGCGCTCGCGGGCAGCGCCGGCCGGTGGCGGCGTTTCGCGACGCGGCGCCGGCTGTGAAAAATGGTTGCCGCCGGCGGCGACGCGGTTTTCCTGCTGCCAGACCGGCGCAGGCGCCTCGTCAGGCGCTTCCGCCAGCGGCAGCGACGGCGTCTGCCCGGCCTGTTGCAGCACCGTGGTCACCGCCTGGTAGATAAAATCGTGCACCAGCCGCGCCTGATGGAAACGCACCTCGTGCTTGGCGGGATGAACGTTGACGTCCACCTGGTGCGGATCCACCTCCAGATACAACACGTAAGCGGGCTGCTGATCGTCTTTCAGCTGATCCTGATAGGCCTGACGAATGGCGTGGTTGATCAAGCGATCGCGCATCATGCGGCTGTTGACGTAGCAATACTGCATCTCACCCAGCTGGCGCGCCCCGTCCGGATCCGCCACCCAACCGCGGATGCTCAGATCGCCATGCTGCCAGTCGATGTTCAGCGCATGCTGCAAAAACGCCGGGCCGCAGATGCTGCCCAAACGGCGCTCGTGCTGGCTTTCTTCCTTCGCCGCCCGATATTGGCGGATCAGTTTGCCGTTATGGCTGAGGTTGATCGCCACATCGAAGCACGCCAGCGCGATGCGCCGCACCACTTCATCGATATGGCCGAATTCGGTTTTCTCGGTGCGCATGAACTTGCGGCGCGCCGGGGTGTTGTAAAACAGATCCAACACTTCCAGCGTGCTGCCGACCGGGTGCGCGGCGGGTTTGACCGTCACCGCCTGTTCGCGCCCTTCGGCATAGGCTTGCCACGCTTCGCTCTGATCTGCGGTGCGCGACGTCAGGGTCAAACGGGAAACCGAGCTAATGCTGGCCAGCGCTTCGCCGCGAAAACCGAGGCTGACGATCGCCTCCAGGTCGTCGAGCGTGCTGATTTTACTGGTGGCGTGCCGCGCCAGCGCCAGCGCCAGATCGTCCTTGCCGATGCCGCAGCCGTTGTCGCGAATGCGGATCAACTTGGCGCCGCCGCGTTCGATATCGATATCGATGCGCGTCGCACCGGCGTCCAGGCTGTTTTCCACCAGCTCTTTGACGACCGACGCGGGGCGTTCGACCACCTCTCCGGCGGCGATCTGGTTGGCGAGCTGTGGCGGTAACACCTGGATAGGCATGCTGACTCCTGTAGCGGTGGCGCTAGGCCTGCGGAATGGTCAGCGTCCGATCCAGCGGCGCGACGTCCGACTTCAGATTATTGACCCGTTTCAAATCGCCGACGCTGACCCCGTAGCGAGAAGCGATGGAGGACAGCGTGTCCCCGCGGGCCACTTTATGTTTAGACGGCTTCTTCTTCGCCGGCGTTTTCGCTTTGGCGATGGCGGTGACGGCGGCGGTTTTCCCCGCCGGCACCTTCAGGCGTTGCCCGACCCACACGCCGTCTTTCTTCAGTTTGTTCAGATCCCGCAGCGCCGCCATGGTCGTGCCGTAGCTGTCGGCGATGCCGGACAGCGTCTCCGCCCGTTTCACCACGTGGATCTGGGTCTTGCCGCTTACGCTGCGGCTCGCGCCGGCCGAGCTGACGATAGGCTCAGGCTGGCGCACGTCTGGTGTTGAGGTGTTAACCGCCGCTGCGACGTCCAGCGGTCGGTTTTCCACCTTTGGGTCGGCTTGCAGCGGATGCGCCAGGAAGTAGCTGCGCAAGCCGTTATGAATGGCCTTGGCAATCTTCTCCTGATACGCGCTACTGCCCAGCAGCCGCTCCTCCGTGCTATTACTGATAAATCCTGTTTCCACCAGCAGCGATGGAATATCCGGCGAACGCAGCACGCCCAGGCTGGCGTGTTCCGGCCGGCGTTTATGCAACGATCCGACGCTCTGCAGCTGCTGCAGCACCTTCACCGCCACATCGTAACCAACGCGCTGCGAGTGGCCGAACTGCAGATCCAGCACCGCCTGGCTCAGATAAGGGTCGGCCTGGCTGTTGGCCAGCAAGTCGCCGGCGCCGCCGAGCAGCTCGGACTGCTTCTCATGCTGTTCGAGCCAACCGGCCATTTCGCTGTTGGCGCGGCGATTGGACAGCACCCAGACGGAAGCCCCGCTGGCGCTGCGGTTTGGCGCGGCGTCGGCGTGGATGGAGACCAGCACGTTGGCGCCCTGTTTACGCGCAACGTCGGAACGCCCCATCACCGAAATAAAATAGTCGCCGTTACGTGTCAGCACCGGCTTGAACTGCGGATCGGCGTCCAGCATCGCCTGCAGGCGGCGCGCGATGGCGATAGTGACATTCTTTTCTTTCAACCCGCTCGGGCCGATGGCGCCCGGATCCTGGCCGCCGTGGCCGGCGTCAATCGCCACTACCACCCGATCGCCGGAACCGGCGGAAACGCGGCTGCTGCGCGGCGTCACCTCAGTGGCGGTGCCCGCGACAACGCTCTGTTTATTGGTAAAGGGATTCGATCCCGTCGGCGCTTTGCGCAGCGGCGGCTCCGGCGCTTCACGCACCGCGACCGGCGCCTGACGCGGCGGTTGGCTGACGGCGACCGGCGCAGGCGTTTGGACCGGCGCTTTACGCGCCACGGTATTGACGCCGCCTTCGGCCGTAAGGGTGAATACCACGGTGTGCACGCCGCCGTTCTGGCGGGTGGAGACGCGGGTTTTAGCGCGCTGAGTCAGATCAAACACCAGGCGCACGCTCTGAGCGTCTTTCGGCGCGCTGGAGCGAATGCTTTTCACCAGGTTTTGGCCGCTGAAATTGAGCGGCAGCCCGCCGACCTTGCCTTTCTGGTTGACGTCCAGCACCACGCGCTCCGGGCCGTGCAGCGGGAAAAACGCGTAGTCCGGCGGGCCATTGAAGCTCACCGACACCGTCGCTTCGCGCTGGGCGTTGGACACTTTGATATCGGACAGCGAGGACGCCGCCAGCGCGTTCAACGCGCCGAGCGGCCCCAGCACGGCGATCAGCATGATGACCGCAAATTTTTTCAACGCATGCGTCATTGCAGCATCATCCCTGTGATCCATGAATACGGTCTAACAGCTGGCTGCCGTAAGCAGAAATCGCCTCGATCTTCGCCTCTCGCCCCTCGCCCTGATAGCTGAGGTGCAGCGCCAGATCCGGCTCCGGCAGCACGCCGGTGCCCTGCTGCGGCCATTCGACCAGGCAGATGGCGTCTTGCGCGAAGTAATCGCGAATGCCCATAAATTCAAGCTCTTCCGGATCGGCCAGGCGATACAGATCGAAGTGATATACCGCCAAGGGCTGCAAGGCATAGGGCTCCACCAGCGTGTAGGTCGGGCTTTTGACATTGCCCTGATGCCCCAACGCCTGCAGGAAGCCACGGCTGAAGGTGGTTTTACCGGCGCCCAGGTCGCCGTAGAGATAGATGACGCTGGCGCGATCGCAGGCCTTGGCCAAAGTGGTGCCCAAAGCGACAGTCGCTGCCTCGTCCGGCAGAGGTAAAACGAGTTCTTTCATTCGATAAAGTCTATTTTGCCCACTCAGGGTTAACGAAATGAAGGATGTCCGGCAGTAAATCGGTCGCCAACATGCCTCTTGTTCCTTGTCTTTCCGCTACGCGATCGCCGGCCGCGCCGTGTACGACACAGCCCGCACAGGCGGCATCATACAGCGAGAGCTTTTGCGCCAGCAAACCGCCGATGATGCCCGACAGCACATCGCCCATGCCGCCGGAGGCCATGCCGGCATTGCCGACGTCGGCGATCGCCATCTGGCCCTGCTCATCGGCGATCAGCGTGCCGGCGCCTTTCAGCACCGCCACGCCGCCATAGCGCGCCGTCAGGTTACGCACGGCAAGTAAGCGATCACTCTCGATGTCGGCAGTGCTGCAGCTCAACAGCCGCGCCGCCTCTCCGGGATGCGGAGTCATCACGCGATTCTGCCGTTTCTCGGGATTTAATGCCAGCAAGTTCAGCGCATCGGCGTCCCACAAGGCCGGTTTATCGCTGGTTTGCAGCACGTTCAAGGCGTTTTTGCCCCACTCAGCCTGGCCCAGCCCCGGGCCAATCACCAGCACGTCCGCCCATTGCATCGCCTGCCGCAAGGCCGTCTCGTCCAGCGCCTGCGCCATCAACTCCGGCCTGGCCGCCAGCAGCGGCGCGACGTGCTCAATGTGAGTAAGCACTCGCACCAATCCAGCCCCGCTGCGCAGCGCCGCTTCCGCCGCCATGCGAATGGCGCCGCCGAATCCGCGGTCGCCGCCCACCAGCAGCAGACGGCCATGCTCGCCCTTATGGGCGCAGGGGCGCCGCGGATGCAGCCAGCGCGGCAACGCCTCGGCGGTAAGCCGCTGAATCTGTTCCGGTTGCTTCGCCAACCAATCCGATAAGCCTAGCGTATTCTGATGAAGTTGCCCGACCCAGTCGCGCGCCTGCCCGGTCAGCAAGCCCGGCTTGAGGCCAATGAACGTGACGGTATGCGCGGCACGCACGACCGCGCCCGGCGCCGCGCCGCTTTCCGCCAGCAGCCCGGACGGAATATCGAGCGCCACCACCGGCGCCGAATGGCGGTTGGCGGCCTCGATCAGCGCATCGTAAGGCGCGCGCGGCGCGCTGCCCAGGCCGGTGCCTAACAGACCGTCGATAATAAGAGAGACGGACGCCGGCCAGCGGCTGTTCGCCGGCAGAATATCGCCGCCAGCGGCCAGCCAGGCCTCGCGGGCCGCTGCGGCCTCCGGCGGCAAAGGGCGTGCGCCTTCGCAGGCGATCACCGTCACCTGCACGCCCGCCGCCTTCGCCAAACGCGCCACCACATAGCCGTCGCCGCCGTTGTTGCCGTGGCCACAGAGCACCAGCCAGTGGTTGCAGCAGGGATAAGTGTCGCGCGCCAGTACGTAGGCCGCCTGACCGGCGCGCAGCATTAAATCGTAAAGAGAAAGACCGAGCGAGGCCGCCGCCGCAGGTTCCGAACGACGGATCCAATCCGCAGGCCAGACAGAGTGTGGTAAACTGTCAGCGTATGCTTTTTCACTGTGGCCCGTCATGACGCACCCCCTCGATCTCCATCAACTCGCCCAACATATCAAGCAATGGGGGCAATCGCTAGGATTCCAGCAGGTTGGCATCTGCGATACCGATCTCAGCCTGGAAGAGCCGAAGCTGCAGGCCTGGCTCGACAAACAGTACCACGGCGAGATGGAGTGGATGGCGCGCCACGGTATGCTGCGCGCGCGCCCTCACGAGCTGTTGCCGGGCACGCTGCGGGTGATCAGCGTGCGCATGAACTACCTGCCGGCCAAGGCGGCGTTCGCCAGCACCCTGCAAAACCCGCAATTGGGCTACGTCAGCCGCTATGCGCTGGGGCGCGATTATCACAAGCTGTTGCGTCAGCGCCTGAAAAAGTTGGGCGATCAGATCCAGGCCTACTGCGGCGAACTGAATTTCCGCCCCTTTGTCGACTCGGCGCCGGTCATGGAGCGCGCGCTGGCCGCCAAGGCGGGCATCGGCTGGGTTGGTAAACACTCACTAATTCTTAACCGCGAAGCCGGATCCTGGTTTTTCCTCGGCGAACTGCTGATCGACCTGCCGCTGCCGGTGGATCAGCCGCAGGAAGAGCAGTGCGGCCGCTGCGTCGCCTGCATCACCACTTGCCCGACCGGGGCCATCGTCGCGCCCTACACCGTCGATGCCCGGCGCTGCATTTCCTATCTGACCATCGAACTGGAAGGCGCGATCCCGGAGGAATTCCGGCCGCTGCTCGGCAACCGTATCTACGGCTGCGACGACTGCCAGCTGATCTGCCCGTGGAACCGATTTTCGCAACTCACCGACGAAGACGATTTCAGCCCGCGTGCCGCGCTGCATGCGCCGCAGCTGATCGATCTGTTCAGTTGGACGGAAGAAAAATTCCTGCGCATCACCGAAGGCTCGGCGATACGCCGCATCGGTCACCTGCGCTGGCTGCGCAATATCGCCGTGGCGCTGGGCAATGCGCCTTATAAGGACAGCATCGTGCTCGCGCTGCGCACGCGTTTGGGCCAGGACGCCATGCTGGACGAACATATCCACTGGGCACTGGCGCAACAGCTCGCTCGCCGTGAAGCACAGGGCATCGAGGTGCAAACGGCGCAGAAAAAACGGTTGATACGGGCTGTGGAAAAAGGTTTGCCAAGGGATGCCTGACGGGGTGCGCCGCGCGGGCGTATCGCCCGAAATCTCACTCTGTGGATTTGTGCATAAAAATAAAAACACGTTGTCTTTCAACTGCAACAAAAAGAGCAAGTGATCGGCATAACGTTTTGGGATAAATAAATAAGCTTATAAATCAAATATATAAATATTTAATTTGTATGACGTTGATTTTTCAGGCTGGCGGGTTTATGTACAGAGGCTGTGGATAACTCTGTTCACAACGTTTTTAGCAGGTGTGTAAAACGGGACAAAAACCCGCGCCGGAGAAGGCGTTGGATTTGAGTTTGAAACGAAGAGAAAATTGGAGCGGGAAACGAGACTCGAACTCGCGACCCCGACCTTGGCAAGGTCGTGCTCTACCAACTGAGCTATTCCCGCATTGAGATGCTTTTGGCATCCGGTCACCAAACACTGGCGTGACCTTTGAATTTTTGGAGCGGGAAACGAGGCTCGAACTCGCGACCTCAACCTTGGCAAGGTTGCGCTCTACCAACTGAGCTATTCCCGCGTCGCATAGGTACTGCTTGATACTGCTTTATTTATTCATCATGCCGCATCGCGACATTGTTGAATTTGGAGCGGGAAACGAGACTCGAACTCGCGACCCCGACCTTGGCAAGGTCGTGCTCTACCAACTGAGCTATTCCCGCCCGGCGTATCGATGGTGGAACGTTACGAAATTCTTCATCGGTACGGGGTGCGCATTATACGAGAAATCCTTTTTGTCGCAAGCCCCTGAAAGCAAAAAAACGCGATTTTTGTTTGATTGCCGATTAAAGCGCCAGATTGGCGAATTAAGCGGCTAAAAACGGCATTTTTTCCCCGCAGAGGCCGCCATCGCCTTAAAGCTGAATGAAATGCTCGCGGTAATAAGCCAGTTCGGCCACCGATTCGCGGATGTCATCCAGCGCCTGATGGGTGCCCTGCTTCTTAAAGCCGCCGAGAATTTCCGGCTTCCAACGGCGCGCCAGTTCTTTCAGCGTGCTGACGTCCAGGTAGCGGTAATGGAAGTAGGCCTCCAGCTCCGGCATGTAGCGGAACAGGAAACGGCGATCCTGGCCCACGCTGTTGCCGCAGATCGGCGATTTACCGGCCGGCACCCATTGCTGCAGGAAGGCGATGGTTTCCAGCTCGGCGGCGCGATCGTCCTGCCGACTGGCTTTCACCCGCTCCACCAGCCCGCTGCCGGTATGGGTGCGCACGTTCCACTCGTCCATCAAGGCCAGCTGCTCGTCGGATTGGTGCACGGCGATCACCGGCCCTTCCGCCAGGATGTTCAGATTGGCGTCGGTGACCAGCGTGGCGATCTCGATAATGCGGTCACGCTCGGGATCCAGCCCGGTCATCTCCAAATCGATCCAAATCAGGTTATTTTCGTTTGCTGTCATGATGTTTCCTGCCTAAAAGCCGAGAGAAAAACGCTGTGCGGACGAGACGACGGCCGCCGCCGATGGCGACGCGCCGCAGCCGGCGGCTAACAACGGTTATTTAATATAAAATAGCGTGTATCATAGTCTTTTTGGTCGCCATGGGCGACATATACCCTGACGGGTTCAAGGCTGCGCCCGGGGCAAGTCCCCCGCCGCGGCTGTGCGTATACGTAAAGGTATAAAACCGATTCAAGTGAGGCGCAGTGAGTAAGAACAAACTGTCCAAAGGTCAGCAACGCCGCGTGCAGGCGAACCATCAGCGCCGTCTGAAGCGCGCCGATAACAAACCGGAACCGGATGATTCCCAGCTGGGCGAGCCGCAGGAAGGCGTCGTCATCAGCCGTTTCGGCATGCACGCCGACGTTGAGGCGCCGGATGGCACTCAGCACCGCTGCAACATCCGCCGCACGCTGCGTTCGCTGGTGACCGGCGATCGCGTGGTGTGGCGCCCCGGCCTGGGCGCCCATGAAGGGGTAAAAGGCATTGTGGAAGCGGTGCACGAACGCACCTCGGTGCTGACGCGCCCGGACTTCTATGACGGCGTGAAGCCGATCGCCGCCAATATCAATCAGATCGTCATCGTGTCTGCGATCCTGCCCGAGCTGTCACTGAACATCATCGACCGTTATCTGGTGGCCTGCGAAACGCTCGAAGTCGAGCCGCTGATCGTGCTCAACAAAATTGACCTGCTGGACGCCGAAGCGCGCAAGCTGGTCGACGGCATGATGGATATCTATCGCAAGATTGGCTACCGGGTGCTGGAAGTCTCCAGCCAAACGCGGGAAGGCATGGCGGAGTTCGAACAGGCGCTGGCCGGGCGCATCAGCATCTTCGCCGGTCAGTCCGGGGTCGGCAAGTCCAGCTTGCTGAACGCGCTGCTGCCGCCGTCTGAAGAGCAAATTCTGGTAAATCAGGTTTCCGACGTCTCGGGCCTCGGGCAACATACCACCACCGCCGCGCGGCTGTACCATTTCCAGCACGGCGGCGACGTGATCGACTCCCCGGGGGTGCGCGAGTTTGGCCTGTGGCACCTGGAGCCGGAACAAATCACCCGCGGCTTTGTCGAATTCCGTGATTATTTAGGCGGTTGCAAATTCCGCGACTGCCGCCACGATACCGATCCCGGCTGCGCCATTCGCGCGGCGATGGAGAAAGGCGATATCGCGCAAGAGCGGTTCGACAACTATCACCGTATTCTGGAAAGCATGGCGCAGGTGAAGGTTCGCAAGAACTTCACGGACGCCGCAGACTGACACTGACGAGCGAGCATTGACGACGGCGGAGCCCTCGTTACAATGCGCGCCCTTTACCCTGATTCACGAGGTTAACGTGCTGGATAGCATCAAGATTAAACTGCAATATTGGCTGCCGAAGCTGGCGCTGACCCGCCTGGCGGGCTGGGGCGCCGACAAACGGGCCGGCTGGCTGACCCAACTGGTGGTCAAAACCTTCGCCCGCTTCTACCGCGTGGACATGCAGGAAGCGCAAAATCCGGACCTGGCGTCTTACGCCACCTTCAACGATTTCTTCGTGCGCCCGCTGCGCGACGGCGCGCGCCCCATCGTCGCCGACGCCAACTGGCTGGCGCTGCCTGCCGATGGTGCCATCAGCCAGCTCGGCCCGATCCGCGACGATCAAATCTTCCAGGCCAAAGGCCACCACTACAGCCTCGAAGCGCTGCTGGCCGGCAACTATCTGTTGGCCGAGCCGTTCCGCAACGGCCTGTTCGCCACCACCTATCTGGCGCCGCGCGACTATCACCGCGTACACATGCCGTGCGCCGGCGTGCTGCGCGAAATGATCTATGTGCCGGGCGATTTGTTCTCGGTCAACCCGCTCACCGCCGCCAACGTGCCTAATCTGTTCGCGCGCAACGAGCGCGTGATCTGCGTATTCGACACCGACATTGGGCCGATGGTGCAAATCCTGGTCGGCGCCACCATCGTCGGCAGCATCGAAACCGTCTGGGCCGGCACCGTCACGCCGCCGCGCGAAGGCATCATCAAGCGCTGGACCTACCCGGCCGCCGGCGAAGAAGGCGCCATCGCGCTGGAAAAAGGCGCCGAGATGGGCCGTTTCAAACTCGGCTCCACGGTGATCAACCTGTTTACCGCAGGCAGCGTGCAGTTTGCGCCGCAGCTGCATAACGGCACCGTCACCCGCATGGGTGAAGCCTTCGCCGAAATCCCGGCCGCCGCTGAAACGCCACAGACCCCGCTCTAAAGGAATCGACGCCGTGCGCCTTTTCATCACGCTTTTGCTCGGTTGCCTGCTGTGGCAACCGGCGCTGGCCGCCCCCGTGCCGACCGAGACCCAGCTCAAACAGGAGCTGAAGCAGGCGGAAAGCAGCAAAAACGCGCCGAATCAGGCGGAAACCACCGAGGCGCTGCAAAGCGCCCTCAACTGGCTGACGGAGCGCAAAGAGTCGCAGACTCGCTCCGAGCAGTATCAGAGGGTGATCGACGATTTTCCGAAGATGACGCAGGAGCTGCGCCGTCAGCTGGTGCTGGAAAGCAACAAGATCCTGCCTAACGGCGACGATCTGCCGGCCGCCGAGCTGGAACAGCAGATCCTGCAAACCAGCAGCCTGCTGCTGGAACAGGCGCGCCTGCTGCAGCAAGAACAGGATCGCACGCGGGAGATCAGCGATTCGCTCGGCCAGCTGCCGCAGCAGCAGACCGACGCCCGCCGTGCGCTGACGGAAGTGCAGCGCCGCCTGCAAGCGCAGCCCGCCAACCCGACCACGCCGTATGCGCAGGCCGCCCTGGCCCTGCTGCAGACCGAAGCCGCGGCGCGCAAAGCCAAAGTGGACGAGCTGGAGCTGGCGCAGCTGTCGGCCAACAACCGTCAGGAGCTGGCGCGCATGCGCGCCGAGGTCTATAAAAAGCGCCACGAGAAAATAGACGTTCAGCTGCAGGCGCTGCGCAATAACCTCAACGCCCAACGCCAACGCGAAGCAGAGCTGGCGCTGGAAAAAACCGAGCAGTTAGCCGAGCAGAACGGCGATTTGCCAAAAAGCATCAGCCAGCAGCTGCAGATCAACCGCGAACTGTCCGCCGCGCTGAACAGCCAGGCGCAGCGCATGGATCTGATTTCATCGCAGCAGCGGCAGGCGGCGGCGCAGACGCTGCAGGTGCGCCAGGCGCTGAGCACCATCATCGAGCAGGCCCAGTGGCTCGGTTCGTCGTCGGCGCTGGGGGAAACCCTGCGCGCCCAGGTGGCGACACTGCCGGAAATGCCCAAGCCGCAACAGCTGGACGGCGACATGGCCCAACTGCGCGTGCAGCGACTGCAGTTTGAAAACCAGCTGGAAAAACTGTCGCAGCGCGAATTCAAACGCGACGACGGCAGCGCGCTGACCAATCAGGAGCAACGCATCGTCGATGCCCAGCTGCGCACCCAGCGCGAGCTGCTCAACTCGTTGTTATCCGGGTGCGACACCCAAATCCTCGAGCTGACCAAGCTGAAGGTGGCCAACACCCAGCTGATCGAAGCGTTGAACGAAATTCGCGACGCCACCCACCGCTATCTGTTCTGGGTGCCGGACGTCAATCCGATCAACTTCTCCTACCCGCTCAACGTGGCGCACGATCTGACGCGCGTCCTGTCGCTGGACACGCTGTCTCAACTCGGCGGCGCCTTCATGATGATGGTGACCAGCCGCGAAACGCTGATCCCGATCTTCGGCGCCCTGCTGCTGGTGATTTTCAGCATCAGCTCGCGCAAGCACTACCACGCCTTCCTCGAGCGCGCGAGCAGCCGCGTCGGCAAGGTGACGCAGGACGAATTCTTCCTGACGGTGCGCACCGTGTTCTGGTCGATTCTGGTGGCGATGCCGCTGCCGGTGCTGTGGGCCGCGCTCGGTTACGGCCTGCAGAGCGCCTGGAACTACCCGGTGGCGGAAGCGATCGGCAAAGGGGTAACCGCCACGCTGCCGATCCTGTGGATCTGCATGATCTGCGCCGCCTTCGCCCACCCGCAGGGGCTGTTCATCGTGCACTTCCGCTGGCCGGCGAAGCAGGTTTCGCGCGCCATGCGCTACTACAAGATGTCGATCTGGCTGATCGTGCCGCTGATCATGGCGCTGATCACCTTCGATAGCCTGAAAGAACGCGAGTTCGCCAACACCCTGGGGCGGCTGTGCTTCATCCTGCTGTGTCTGGCGCTGGCGCTGGTCACCCACAGCCTGAAACGCGCCGGCATTCCGCTGTATCTGGATAAAAACGGCTCCGGCGACAACATGCTCAACAGCGCCTTCTGGGGGCTGCTGCTGTCGGCGCCGCTGCTGGCGGCGCTGGCCTCGACCGTCGGTTACCTCACCACCGCGCAGGCGCTGTTGGCGCGTCTGGAAACTTCGGTGGCGATCTGGTTCCTGCTGCTGGTCGTCTACCACATCATCCGCCGTTGGATGTTGATCCAGCGGCGGCGCATCGCCTTCGATCGCGCCAAGCAGCGCCGCGCCGACATTCTGGCCCAGCGCGCCCGCGGCGAAGACGAAACTTCACATACCCCGAACAGCACCGAAGGCGCCATCGATCCGGACGATTCGGACTTCGATCTGGACACCATCAGCGCCCAGTCGCTGCGGCTGGTGCGTTCGATCCTGACGCTGATCGCGCTGGTGTCGGTGATCGTACTGTGGTCGGAGATCCACTCCGCGTTCGCCTTCCTGGAAAACATCTCGCTGTGGGACGTAACCTCGACGGTGAACGGCGTGGAAACCGCCCATCCGATCACCCTCGGCGCGGTTCTGATCGCCATTCTGGTGTTGATCATCACCATGCAGCTGGTGCGCAACCTGCCGGCGCTGCTGGAGCTGGCGGTGCTGCAGCACCTGGATCTGTCCCCGGGCACCGGCTACGCCATCACCACCATCACCAAGTACCTGCTGCTGCTGTTCGGCGCGGTGCTCAGCTTCGCCTGGATCGGCATCGAATGGTCGAAACTGCAGTGGGTGGTTACCGCGCTCAGTCTGGGGTTGGGCTTCGGCATGCAGGAGATCTTCTCCAACTTCATCTCCGGCTTGATCATCCTGTTCGAGAAACCGATCCGCATCGGCGACACCGTGACGATCCGCAATCTGACCGGCACCGTCACCAAGATCAATACCCGCGCCACCACCATCTCGGACTGGGACCGCAAAGAGATCATCGTGCCGAACAAAGCGTTTATCACCGAGCAGTTCGTCAACTGGTCGCTGTCGGATACCCTGACCCGTGTGGTGCTGACCGTACCGGCGCCGGGCGAGGCCAACAGCGAAGAAGTGACCAAGATCCTGATGAACGCCGCCGAGCGCTGCGCGCTGGTGCTGGATAACCCGGCGCCGGAGGTCTATCTGGTCGATCTGCAACAAGGCATTCAGATCTTCGAGATGCGTATTTACGCCGCCGAGATGGGCCACCGTATGCCGCTGCGCCATGAGATCCACCAACTGATCCTGGCGGGCTACCGCGAGCACGGCATCACGCTGCCGTACCCGCCGTTCCAGGTGCGTACCGAGACGCTGTCGCGGCTAACCAACAACGGCCGCACGCCGCCGTCCACGCCGGCGCCGAACACCAAGCGCGACGCCGGGGGGCTATAAGCGCTTCTCGCGATAAAAAAAGGGGGTCGGCAAATGCCGACCCCCTTTTTTGCTTTTGACCCGTCCTGAAACGTCAGGCGATCCCGACCGGGAAGGCTAATACGTCGCTCAGGCTCTCGGCGCCCAGCGCCAGCATCACCAGACGATCCACGCCCAGCGCCACGCCGGAACACTCCGGCATGCCGTGCTGCAACGCCGCCAACAGGTTGTAGTCGATCGGTTGCTGCGGCAGGCCGCGCTCCGCGCGTTTGCGGTTGTCCTGCTCGAAGCGCTGCTGTTGTTCACGGCCGTCGGTCAGCTCGCGGAAACCGTTCGCCAGCTCGATACCCTTGAAGTACACCTCGAAACGCTCCGCCACGCGGTGGTCTTCGGTGCTGATCTCCGCCAACGCCGCCTGGCTGGCCGGGAAGTGGTACACGAACGCCGGTTTTTCACGGCCGATATGCGGTTCCACGCCCACGGTGAACAGCAGCTGCAGCAGCGTATCGCGATCTTCTTCGGTATCGGCGATGTTGCTCAGATCGAGTTTGGCCGCCGCTTCGCGCAGCTGCGCCTTCTCCGCCGACAGCGGATCGATGTCCAGATGGCGCAGGAACGCCTGCTGATAGGACAGGGTCTCCGCGCTCTCGCAGTCCAGCACCTGTTGCAGCAGATCGTCCACTTCATTCATCAGGCGGTACATGTCGTAGTGCGGACGGTACCACTCCAGCATGGTGAATTCCGGGTTGTGATGCCGCCCGGCTTCTTCATTGCGGAAGCTGCGCCCCATTTGGTAGATCGGGCCGCTGCCCGCCGCCAACAGGCGCTTCATGTGATATTCCGGGCTGGTCATCATGTATAGCGTCAGGCCCTCTGCCGCTCCCGGCCCGACGAAACGCGTCTCGAACGGGAACAGGTGAACGTCGGTGACCGTCGCCTGGCTCATGGTGGGCGTCTCAACTTCCAGCACGCCACGATCGGCGAAGAAACGCCGGATCTCAGCCAGAATCGCTGCGCGTTTCAACAAATTGGCGATGGGTGCACTAGGCTGCCAGCTTGCCGTTTCGCTCATGGTAATTAACTCCGAAATCAAACAGGGGATGCAGTCTACTCGCATCCTTGCAGCCAAACAAATTCTTCAGGATGCGCAACCGGCGATAACGCCAATTTCCGATAAAAGGGCGGCAAAAGCGCGTTAAAAAGGGTAAAGCCGGCCGAACGCGCAAAAAAACAGACAAGCCTGCCGGGCAAGCGTTAATCGACAAAACAATCGATCACATCAAATTTCGACTACTTAACTTTAGGTATAGTTAATTCCCCATTATTGGTGGGAGATATCTATCCTTAACCTTTAAGCAACATTAATCGGTTCAATTAGTTAGCACCCGAAGAGTTCGCTAAATTTTAAGCATAGATATTTAACTTGCCGTTCTTAACAAGAACATTGGAGGAATGCAGTGCAAACCTTTAACGCCGATCTTGCCATTATTGGGGCCGGGGGCGCTGGTTTACGTGCAGCAATAGCCGCAGCGGAAGCCAATCCCCAACTGAAAATCGCGCTGATCTCTAAGGTCTACCCGATGCGCAGCCACACGGTCGCCGCCGAGGGGGGCTCCGCCGCCGTCACCCAGGATCACGATACCTTCGACTATCACTTCCACGACACCGTCGCCGGCGGCGACTGGCTGTGCGAGCAGGACGTGGTCGATCACTTCGTGCATCAGTGCCCGCGCGAGATGACCCAGCTTGAGCAGTGGGGCTGCCCGTGGAGCCGTAAACCGGACGGTTCGGTCAACGTGCGGCGCTTCGGTGGCATGAAGATCGAACGCACCTGGTTCGCCGCCGACAAGACCGGCTTCCACATGCTGCACACCCTGTTCCAGACCTCGCTGAAATACCCGCAAATCCAACGCTTCGACGAGCACTTCGTGCTGGATATCCTGGTGGATGACGGCCAGGCGCGCGGCCTGGTGGCGCTCAACATGATGGAAGGCACCCGCGTGCAGATCCGCGCCAACGCGGTGGTGATGGCCACCGGCGGCGCCGGGCGCGTTTATCGCTACAACACCAACGGCGGCATCGTTACCGGCGACGGCATGGGCATGGCGTTCCACCACGGCGTACCGCTGCGCGACATGGAGTTCGTGCAGTATCACCCGACCGGCCTGCCCGGTTCCGGCATCCTGATGACCGAGGGCTGCCGCGGCGAAGGCGGCATTCTGGTGAACAAAGACGGCTACCGTTACCTGCAAGACTACGGCATGGGCCCGGAAACCCCGCTGGGCGAGCCGAAGAACAAATACATGGAGCTGGGCCCGCGCGATAAAGTGTCCCAGGCCTTCTGGCATGAATGGCGCGCCGGCCGCACCATCGCCACCCCGCGCGGCGACGTGGTCTACCTCGATCTGCGCCACCTGGGCGAGAAAAAGCTGCTGGAGCGGCTGCCGTTCATCTGCGAACTGGCCAAAGCCTACGTCGGCGTCGATCCGGTGAAAGATCCGATCCCGGTGCGCCCTACCGCGCACTACACCATGGGCGGCATTGAAACCGACCAGAACTGCGAAACCCGCATCAAAGGGCTGTTCGCAGTCGGCGAATGTTCCTCCGTCGGCCTGCACGGCGCCAACCGTCTCGGCTCCAACTCGCTGGCGGAACTGGTGGTATTCGGCCGCGTCGCCGGTGAACACGCCGCGCGCCGCGCGCTGGAAACCGCGCCGGCCAACGGCAGCGCGCTGGATGCGCAAACCCGCGACGTCGAAACCCGCCTGAGCAACCTGATGAAGCAGGAAGGCAACGAAAACTGGGCGAAGATCCGCGACGAAATGGGGCTGTCGATGGAAGAAGGCTGCGGCATCTACCGCACGCCGGAGCTGATGCAAAAAACCATCGATAAGCTGGCCGAGCTGAAAGAACGTTTCAAGCGCGTCAAAATCACCGACAACACCAGCGTGTTCAATACCGATCTGCTGTACACCATCGAGCTGGGTTATGGTCTGGACGTCGCTGAATGCATGGCGCACTCCGCATTTAACCGCAAAGAGTCGCGCGGCGCCCACCAGCGCCTGGACGAAGGCTGCACCGAGCGTGACGACGTCAACTTCCTCAAGCATACGCTGGCGTTCCACAATCCGCAGGGCGCGCCGCGTCTTGAATACAGCGACGTGAAAATCACCAAGCTGCCGCCGGCCAAACGCGTCTACGGCGCAGAAGCCGAAGCGCAGGAGAAAAAGAATAAGGAGCAGGCAAATGGCTGAGATGCAAACCCTGAAGATCGAAGTCATGCGCTATAACCCGGAAAGCGACGCCGAGCCGCATTTCGTCACTTACGCCGTGCCTTACGACGAACAGACCTCGCTGCTCGACGCGCTGGGCTATATCAAGGATAACCTGGCGCCGGACCTCTCCTACCGCTGGTCTTGCCGCATGGCGATCTGCGGCTCCTGCGGCATGATGGTCAACCGCGTGCCGAAGCTGGCGTGCAAAACCTTCCTGCGCGACTACGTCGGCGGCATGAAGGTCGAAGCGCTGGGCAACTTCCCGATCGAGCGCGATCTGGTGGTCGACATGACCCACTTCATCGAAAGCCTGGAGGCGATCAAACCGTACATCATCGGCAACGATCGCAAACCGGAGGATGGCCCGAACGTGCAGACTCCGGCACAGATGGCCAAATACCACCAGTTCTCCGGCTGCATCAACTGCGGCCTGTGCTACGCGGCGTGCCCGCAGTTCGGCCTCAACCCCGAGTTTATCGGCCCGGCGGCGATCACGCTGGCGCACCGCTATAACCTGGACAACCGCGACCACGGCAAGAAACAGCGCATGCCGCAGCTCAACGGCCAAAACGGCGTCTGGAGCTGCACCTTCGTCGGCTATTGCTCCGAAGTCTGTCCGAAACACGTCGATCCCGCCGCCGCTATCCAGCAAGGCAAGGTGGAGAGCGCCAAAGACTTCATGATCGCCATGTTGAAGCCGCAATAAGGGAGAAAATTGCCATGACAACTCAACGTAAGCCCTATGTGCGCACCATGACGCCCACCTGGTGGCAAAAGCTCGGCTTCTACCGTTTCTACATGCTGCGCGAAGGCACCTCGGTGCTGGCGGTCTGGTTCAGCATCGTGCTGCTCTACGGCGTGTTCGCGCTGAAGGGCGGCGCCGAGAGCTGGGCCGGCTTCGTCGGTTTCTTGCAGAATCCGCTGGTGCTGTTAATCAACGTCGTCGCATTGCTGGCGGCGGCGCTGCACACCAAAACCTGGTTCGATCTGGCGCCGAAGGCCGCCAATATCGTGGTCAACAGCGAGAAAATGGGACCGGGCCCCATCGTGAAAGGGCTGTGGGCCGTCACGATCGTCGTCAGCGTGGTCATCCTGGCCGTGGCCCTGTTCTAATCCGGAGGAAACATGATAAATCAAGCACCTAAACGCTCCGACGAGCCGGTTTTCTGGGGATTGTTCGGCGCCGGCGGCATGTGGGGCGCGATCGTCGCGCCGGCTATCGTACTGCTGGTCGGCATTCTGCTGCCGCTGGGGCTGTTCCCCGGTGAAGCGCTGGGTTACGAGCGCGTGCTGGCGTTCTGCCAGAGCCTGATCGGCCGCCTGTTCCTGCTGCTGATGATCATTCTGCCGCTGTGGTGCGGCCTGCACCGCATCCACCATGCGATGCACGATCTGAAGATCCACGTGCCGGCCGGCAAGTGGGTGTTCTACGGTCTGGCGGCAATCCTCAGCGTCGTCACCGTCATCGGCGTCGTCACTCTGTAAACCGCTCGGGTGGCCAACGCCCGTTGGCCGCCCTTTTCTCATCGGCTACACTGTCTACTCGCCCCCGGTAAACAGGAGTCACCGATGCGTTTATGGTCAAAGCTTTGCGTCATGCTTTCCGCCCTGCTCTCCGTCGCCTGCAGCGTCTCCCCGCCTAAAGACATCAAGGTCGTGAACAATTTCGACAGCCAGCGCTATCTCGGCACCTGGTATGAGATCGCACGTCTGGATCATCGTTTTGAACGCGGTTTGCAGCAGGTGACCGCCCATTACAGCCCGCGCGCCGACGGCGGACTGAACGTCATCAATCGCGGCTTCAATCCGCAGAAACAGCAATGGCAAGAAAGCGAAGGCAAAGCCTACTTTATCGGTTCACCGCAGGTCGCGGCGCTGAAAGTGTCGTTCTTCGGCCCTTTCTATGGCGGCTACAACGTGATTGCCCTGGATCCGGCGTATGGCTACGCGCTGGTTTGCGGCCCGAACCGCGACTATCTGTGGATCCTGTCGCGCACGCCGACGCTTGACGCCGCCGTGCGCGACCGTTTATTGCAGACAGCCAAAGGCTACGGTTTCGCCACCGACAAGCTGATCTGGGTGCAGCAGTCCGCCGATCACTGACTGCTGAACTTCAGCCCGAGTATGCCGACCACGATCAGGCACAGGCTGATGATGCGCGCGATATTGGTCGATTCGCCCAACAGCACCATGCCCATGATGGCCGCGCCCACCGCGCCGATGCCGGTCCACACCGCGTAGGCGGTGCCGGCGGGCAGCGTTTTCATGGCGTTGGCCAACAGCAACATGCTGACCACCATCGCGGCGATGGTGATGATGCTCGGCGTCAGCCTGGTAAAACCGTGGGTGTATTTCAGACCGATAGCCCAAACCACTTCGAGCAAACCGGCGATAAGCAGAATAATCCAGGCCATGAGACGGCCTCCCTACCACTGGGGTCGTCCCCGATAAAATGACGCGTAAACGGGTCGTCCCGTTTAGCGAGGTGATGCATGACGGGTAACCTCACCCGCACTGCGGCAGGATAGCAGCAGCGTTAACGCTCAGGCAAGGGATAGAAATGTGGCGGCTCTCCGCAGCCGGAACGCCGCCGGGTGGAATGCGGATTATTCCGCGCTGCGCTGAATAGCCTTGCCGCCGGCCTGAATGTCTTCACCCACACCGCGGGTGGTATTACAGGCGGTCAGCGAGCTCAAAATCATCAAAGAGAAGATCGCGATAATACTTTTCTTCAGCATAAGAAAGTCCTTATTTGTCGTTGATGAAAAAGTACGGCTTTCTAAGCGTAGTCAAAATTGACGGAGGGTGTGGGATCGTGACCGGCTTTGTGGCGCAAATACATCGGGTTAAAGGCGGGATCAGCTGGCCGTGCGGGAGATAGCGCCGCCGAGATGCTGAACGTCTTCGCCGAAACCGCGAAACGTATTGCAACTGCTGAGGGAGAAAAGGAACAACAGGGAGAGCACGGCCAACAGCGTTTTCTTGAACATGCGGATTTTCTGCCAACGAACGGGGATGGGATAAAACAGAGGAACCGCGGGGGTTCCTCTGTTTTGAAACTTACTTGACGCGAGAGACGTATTCGCCAGAGCGAGTGTCAACCTTGATCACTTCGCCGATCTGGACGAACAACGGCACTTTAACCACGGCGCCGGTGCTCAGGGTAGCCGGCTTGCCGCCAGTCCCTGCGGTATCGCCTTTCAGGCCAGGATCGGTATCGGTGATTTCCGCTTCGATGAAGTTCGGCGGCTGAACGGCGATTGGACGGCCATCCCACAGGGTGATGATGCACTCTGCGTTATCCTGCAGCCATTTGGCCGCGTCGCCGACGGTTTTGCCGTCAACCTGATGCTGTTCGAAAGACTCAGGGTGCATGAAGTGGTAGAACTCACCGTCGCTGTACAGGTAGTTCATGTTGGTGTCCATCACGTCTGCGCCTTCGCAAGAATCGGTAGACTTGAAGGTTTTTTCCACGCGGGTGCCGGTCAGCAGACGGCGCATTTTCACGCGCGCGAACGCCTGGCCTTTGCCCGGCTTAACGAACTCACTGGCTTCGACGGCGTAAGGTTCGCCCTCGAACATGATTTTAAGACCCGGACGGAAATCGTTGCTAGAATAAGTCGCCATGATGGCCCTCTGAATATTTGAACTGGTAGCTTAGCCAAAAAAATGGCACACATTATAACCCAAAGTACGGCACATAGAGAAGATTGGTTGCATCAACTCGCCGATGTTATTACCGATCCCGATGAATTACTGCAGCTTTTGTCACTGAATACGCACCCGGAACTGCCGCAGGGGCGCGATGCCCGTCGGCTGTTTGCCCTGCGCGTGCCGCGCGCCTTCGCTGCGCGCATGCGCCCCGGCGATGCCAACGACCCGCTGCTGCGCCAGGTGCTGACCGCCAGAGAGGAGTTCATCAACGCCCCAGGGTTCACCACCGATCCGCTGGATGAACAGCGCAGCGTGGTGCCGGGCCTGCTGCACAAATACCGCAATCGCGCGCTGCTGCTGGTCAAAGGCGGCTGTGCGGTCAACTGCCGTTACTGTTTCCGCCGTCACTTCCCCTATCAAGATAATCAGGGCAACAAGAACAACTGGCGGCAGGCGCTGGATTATATCCGCCAACACCCGGAACTGGACGAGATCATTTTTTCCGGCGGCGATCCGCTGATGGCCAAAGACAGCGAGCTGGAGTGGCTGGTCGGCGAGCTGGAGGCCATCCCGCATCTGAAACGCCTGCGCATTCACACCCGTCTGCCGGTGGTGATCCCGGCGCGCATTACGCCGGCGCTGTGCCGCCTGCTGTCGGCCTCGCGCCTGCAGGTGCTGATGGTCACCCACATCAACCACGCCAACGAAATCGACCGCAAGCTGCAGAACGCCATGGCCCAGCTGCGCCTCGCCGGCGTCACGCTGCTCAACCAGAGCGTGCTACTGCGCGACGTCAACGACGATGCCGATACGCTGGCGGCGCTCAGCAACGCGCTGTTCGACGCCGGCATCCTGCCCTATTACATCCACGTGCTGGACAAAGTGCAGGGCGCGGCGCATTTCATGGTCAGCGACGATGAAGCGCGCGTCATCATGCAGGCGCTGCTGAGCAAGGTGTCCGGTTATCTGGTGCCGCGCCTGACGCGTGAAGTAGGCGGCGAACCGAGCAAAACGCCGATCGACCTGCGCCTGATGCAGGAGTGACGCGCGCCACAGGGCTCGACGAAACGAAAAGAGGAATGCCGTGGCATTCCTCTTTTTTATCTCTTCGCGGCGTTAGGCCTCAGCGCCTTACGGGCACTTGTAAACCTGGCCGACCATTTTGCTGTCCAGCGGCGCGAAGCTGGAGAGCAGGTTCTGGCTTGGGCTGTTGGCGCCGTAAATGACGTTGCCGCCCATCGCCGCTGCCTTGTTGCGCAGATCGTTGGCCGCACCGCGCATGGAGCTGCCTTCACCGCCGTTGCCGGACAGCCAGTTGCTCTGGGTGCCGGTCACTTCCCCCAGCAGCTGGCATTCCGCCGCCGGCTTGCTGTCGGTGAACTTGATCTGCTGACCCGCAGCGGTCAGTTCATGAGTGGTGCTGCAACCCGCCAGCAGCATCGCTGCCGAAAGACCCAGTAAGGCTTTAATCCGCATCTTGTTCCCCATTCGATGTTGAGAATTACGCAAAATCTTCTACCCGTCGCCTTTCAAGCTGTAGCGTTGTTGACTGCACTCGCTCACCCCAGTTACTTACTCAAGTAAGCGCCTGGGGACTCACGAGCTGGCCGCCTAGCTACAACTTGAAATTCATAGGGTATATCAGAAAGCGATGCCATCTCTTAAGCATCCGTTGCCGCGCGAGCGGGCCAACGTCTTGAGCGACAGCTGATGACTTACCAGTTTACCAGCTAAATCGCCCCGGGCGGCAAAAATATCATCAAATACAGTGCGGCGGCGTTATACCCAACCGGCAACGGCCGCCGATGGCTGCGCCTGCTCTTCGCCCTGACGCGGTTCCCCCTCCGCCAGTTTGAATACCGCCACCGCCTGCGCCAGCAGGGCCGCCTGTTCCTCCACGCCGACGGCGGTGGTCGCCACCTCCTCCACCAGCGCGGCGTTCTGCTGGGTCACCTGATCCATCTGGGTCACCGCCACCCCGACCTGCTCGACGCCTTTGCTTTGCTCTTCCGACGCATAGGAGATGTTATCCATCAGCGACGTCACCTGGTTCACCGAGCCGACGATGGCATTCATCGTCTCGCCCGCCTGTTCCACCAGCCGCACGCCGGCGGCGATATCGCCGGTTACGCCGTCGACCAGACCGCTGATCTCCTTGGCCGAAGTCGCGCAGCGCTGCGCCAGATTGCGCACTTCGCCGGCTACCACCGCAAAACCCCGCCCCTGCTCCCCGGCACGCGCGGCCTCGACGGCGGCGTTCAGCGCCAGAATGTTGGTCTGGAAGGCGATGCCGTCGATCACGCTGGTGATATCCCCCACCTGACGCGCGCTGTCGTTGATCGCCCGCATCTTGTCGACCGCGCTGGCCATCAGCGTTTCGCCGTTGCGGGCAATGGCGGCGGTCTGATTGACCATGCCGGCGGCCTGAGTGGCGTTATCGGCGTTTTGCCGCACCGTGGCGGTGATCTGCTCCATGCTGGCGGCGGTTTCCGTCAGCGCGCTGGCTTGTTCTTCGGTGCGGCTGGAGAGATCGGCGTTGCCGACGGCGATCTCGTGCGTACCGTGGTTGATCGACTCCACACCGTCACGCACCTGCTGCACGGTGGCACTCAGCTCCTGCTGCATCGTCCGTAGGCTGGCGAACAGCATGCCGATCTCATTGTTGTTGCGTACCGCGATCTCGCTACGTAGATCGCCGCGCCCAACCTTTTGCAAATGTTCGGCGATCTGGCGCAGCGGCAGAATCAAGCGTCGGCGGAAATCACGCTGCACGGCGACCAGCAGCAGCAGGATCGCCGCCAGGGTGCCGCTCAGCAGACGGGCGAAGACTTTTTGGGTCTGCTCCGCCTCTTCCACTGCCAGACGGTGGGCGGCCACCGTGGCCCGCATGTAGTCGGCAAACTGGTTATCCAACCGCTGGCGCACCTGGCGCTTCTCTGCCGCCATGGCGTGCAGCCGCTCGATCAGCGCCGCCTGCGGCGTGTCGGCCAACAGCGTCAGTTCTTGCTTCAGCACCGCCTGCTGCGCCAGATAGACCTTTTTCATCGCCTCGCCCAGATCCGGGCGCGATACCGTCAGGCCCGGCGTCTCCCAAAACAGATTGAAAGCGACGTCGGCGCTGCGCAGCTCACCGCGCGCCTCATCGATACCCTGTTGAATATCGGCTCTGCTGGTCTGCGCCCAGCGCTCGAACGCCATGTTGTCGATCAGCGTCTGCGTTTGCAGCAAAGCACGCCAACTGCGGTTCAGCGCCGCTTCCTCGTCGGAGAAGGTGCTCATCCTGTCGATGCTGTGGCCGTTTTGCTGCATGAAATAGAAGGCGATGGCGCCGGTTCCCATGGGCATCAAGCCCAGCAGCAACAGCATCAACATCAGCCAGGTGGCTATTTTCATATTTTTCAGCATAAGTCGTCTCCGTTGACAGTCACACCGGCGAGGGGAAATTCCCCGCTCGGTAAGGGCTATATCGGTACGAAACGACAACGGTTTAGGGTAAAAGCAAAATAATGCAATAATTCATTCAGTGAACTAATAACAAGCTAAATAAACATTCTTTTTATTGATTTTTAAGCTAAAAAAAACCCCGGTCATTTGACCGGGGTTCTCAGCACACAAGCGTGTGGGGGATGATTACATCATGCCGCCCATGCCGCCCATGCCACCCATGCCGCCTGCTGCGCCCAGATCCGGTGCGTCAGCCTTCGGCAGGTCGGTGACCATGCATTCGGTGGTGATCATCAGGCCAGCCACGGAAGCCGCGTACTGCAGAGCAGAACGGGTCACTTTGGTTGGATCCAGGATACCCATCGCGATCATGTCGCCGTATTCTTCAGAGTAAGCGTTGTAGCCGTAGCTGCCTTCGCCCGCTTTCACCTGGTTGGCGATAACGGAAGCTTCTTCACCGGCGTTGACCACGATCTGACGCAGAGGGGCTTCCATTGCACGCAGCGCAACTTTGATACCCACGTTCTGGTCTTCGTTGTCGCCTTTCAGCGCGGCGATTTTGCCTGCAACGCGGATCAGCGCTACGCCGCCGCCGGCAACCACGCCTTCTTCCACTGCGGCGCGGGTCGCGTGCAGGGCGTCTTCAACGCGGGCTTTCTTCTCTTTCATTTCAACTTCAGTGGCTGCGCCAACCTTGATAACGGCAACGCCGCCGGCCAGTTTCGCTACGCGCTCCTGCAGTTTTTCACGATCGTAGTCAGAGGTCGCTTCTTCGATCTGCTGACGAATTTGAGCAACGCGGCCCTGGATGGTCGCTTCGTCGCCCACGCCATCGATGATGATGGTGGTGTCTTTGTTGATGACAACGCGTTTCGCCTGACCCAGGTCTTCCAGGGTGGCTTTTTCCAGCTCCAGACCGATCTCTTCAGAGATAACGGTACCGGCAGTCAGGGTAGCGATGTCCTGCAGCATGGCTTTACGACGGTCGCCGAAGCCAGGCGCCTTAACGGCAGCCACTTTCACGATGCCGCGCATGGTGTTGACCACCAGGGTCGCCAGCGCTTCACCTTCAACGTCTTCAGCGATGATCAGCAGCGGTTTGCCTGCTTTGGCAACGGCTTCCAGCACCGGCAGCATTTCGCGGATGTTGGAGATCTTCTTGTCAGCCAGCAGGATGAACGGGCTTTCCAGCTCAACAGAACCGGTTTCCGGCTTGTTGATGAAGTATGGGGACAGGTAACCGCGGTCGAACTGCATACCTTCAACCACGTCCAGCTCGTCTTGCAGGCCGGTGCCTTCTTCAACGGTGATAACGCCTTCTTTGCCCACTTTCTCCATCGCTTCCGCGATCAGTTTACCCACGGTTTCGTCGGAGTTGGCGGAGATGGTGCCGACCTGAGCGATAGCTTTGGAATCGGAGCAAGGTACGGACAGTTTTTTCAGTTCTTCAACCGCAGCGACAACCGCTTTGTCGATGCCGCGCTTCAGATCCATCGGGTTCATGCCTGCAGCAACCGCTTTCAGGCCTTCGGTGATGATGGATTGAGCCAGTACGGTTGCAGTGGTGGTGCCGTCGCCCGCCGCGTCGTTCGCTTTGGAGGCCACTTCTTTCACCATCTGTGCGCCCATGTTCTCGAACTTGTCTTCCAGTTCGATTTCACGCGCAACGGAAACGCCGTCTTTGGTGATGGTCGGTGCGCCGAAAGATTTATCCAGCACTACGTTGCGGCCTTTCGGGCCCAGGGTCACTTTTACTGCATCAGCGAGAACATTCACGCCGCGGAGCATTTTCACGCGAGCGTCATTGCCGAATTTTACGTCTTTAGCTGCCATTGGTATTTCCCTTCAACTCGTTCAGTTCAGAAGATAAAGCGCAATTACGCTTCAACAATTGCCAGAATGTCGCTTTCGGACATGATCAACACTTCTTCATTGTCGATCTTCTCTGCTTTCACGCCGTAGCCGTCGTTGAAAATCACGATATCGCCAACTTTCACATCCAGCGGTTGGATGTTGCCGTTTTCCAGCACACGCCCTTTACCCACTGCAACCACTTCACCGCGAGTGGATTTACCCGCAGCAGAGCCAGTCAGGACGATGCCGCCAGCAGATTTTGATTCAACTTCTTTGCGCTTGACGATAACGCGGTCATGCAATGGACGAATACTCATTGAACGCTCTCCTGTAAGAAGGTCTCTATCAGATTTAGGGTTGTACACCGGATGGTTGTTATTACCGGCCTCGTGGCATTTGAGATGGGGGCGTTCCAGCCCCCTTCAAGGGGGCGAACAAAAAAAATTTCGCATTTTTGGTCCGACGAGTGCCGCAGAGATGAAAAACGCGGCCAGAGCCGCGTTTGCTTAACGATCGTGAGGTTTGCGATCCTCGTCCGAGCGGTGTTCCAGCACCGGGCGTTCGTCGTCCTTGCGCTGGAATTCGCCGTCGAAGGTATTGCCGTTGGCGGCGTCGCCGCCCGTCCAACCGCCGGGGCGATACACCGACAGGTGCGGCATCAGTTTCAGCGTCAGCGATTTTTGCACCGGCGGCAGCAGCAGCAACAGGCCGAGGAAATCGGTGAAGAAACCCGGTATCAGCAGCAGGAAGCCCGCCAGCACCAGCGAAACGCTTTTCACCATTTCCGCCGCCGGGCTTTCGCCGGCCGCCAGTTTTTGCTGCATCTGCACGAAGGTTTTCATGCCCTGATTGCGCACCAGCGAAATGCCGACGCAGGAGCTGAACACCACCAGCAGCAGGGTGACAGCCACGCCGAGCACGGCGGCGACTTTGATAAAGATGGATATTTCTATGTAAGCCAGCAGAAATATCAGCAGTAGCGGTAACCAGCGCACCTGGTTCTCCTATCGGTAGGTAAGGCACGGCCGCCACGGGGCGACGGCGCGAAAAAAGAGGCCGTAAACGGCCGACACTATTACAATGAGGGCATCCCCCCACCATTTCAACCGAGAGCCGGTTTTTATTGCTAAAGTTCACAAACGTGAAAGAAGTCACAGAACCGAAAAAGGGCATATCCTTAAACACCATAAGGTGATCTGGATTCAGTCATTTCTTACCAACCAGCATATGATCTGGGCAGCTACGGGCGATTTGGTTAATCGTTTCACGCCCCAAGCCTTCGGCAATATTAATTTAGGCTGTGCCCTTACTAGCCTTGACCTGACAAATTATTAATTCGGCAGCAACACATAGAGAAGGTTCTCATGTCAAACAACATTCGTATCGAAGAAGACCTGTTAGGAACACGTGAAGTCCCCGCAGACGCTTACTACGGAGTTCACACTCTGCGTGCGATTGAAAACTTCTACATCAGCAACAGCAAAATCAGCGATGTCCCCGAGTTCGTTCGCGGCATGGTGATGGTGAAAAAGGCCGCGGCGATGGCCAACAAAGAACTCAAAACCATCCCGCGCAAAATCGCCGACGTGATCATCCAGGCCTGCGACGAGGTGCTGGATAAAGGCAAGTGCATGGATCAGTTCCCGGTGGACGTATTCCAGGGCGGCGCGGGCACCTCGCTGAACATGAACACCAACGAAGTGCTGGCGAACATCGGCCTGGAGCTGATGGGCCATCAAAAAGGCGAATACCAGTACCTGAACCCGAACGATCACCTCAATAAGTGTCAGTCCACCAACGACGCCTACCCGACCGGGTTCCGCATCGCGGTGTACGCCTCCAACCAGAAACTGATCGACGCCATCAACCAGCTGCGCGAAGGCTTCGATCGCAAGGCGAAAGAGTTCGAAACCATCCTGAAAATGGGCCGCACCCAGCTGCAGGACGCGGTGCCGATGACCCTCGGCCAGGAATTCCACGCCTTCAGCGTGCTGCTGAACGAAGAGACCCGCAATCTGCACCGCACCGCGGAGCTGCTGCTGGAAGTGAACCTCGGCGCCACCGCCATCGGCACCGCGCTCAACACCCCGGAAGGCTACCAGCCGCTGGCGGTGCAAAAACTGGCGGAAGTCAGCGGCCTGCCGGTGGTGCCGGCAGAAGACCTGATCGAAGCCACCTCCGACTGCGGCGCCTACGTGATGGTGCACAGCGCGCTCAAACGCCTGGCGGTGAAACTGTCCAAAATCTGTAACGACCTGCGCCTGCTCTCCTCCGGCCCGCGCGCCGGCCTGAACGAAATCAACCTGCCGGAGCTGCAGGCAGGATCGTCCATCATGCCGGCCAAAGTGAATCCGGTGGTGCCGGAAGTGGTCAATCAGGTGTGTTTCAAGGTGATTGGCAACGACACTTGCGTTACCATGGCGGCCGAAGCGGGCCAGCTGCAGCTGAACGTGATGGAGCCGGTGATCGGCCAGGCGATGTTCGAGTCGATCCACATCCTGACCAACGCCTGCTACAACCTGCTGGAAAAATGCATTAACGGCATCACCGCGAATAAAGAAGTCTGCGAACACTACGTCTTCAACTCGATCGGTATCGTCACCTATCTGAACCCGTTCATCGGCCACCATAACGGTGACATCGTCGGGAAGATCTGCGCCGAAACCGGCAAGAGCGTGCGCGAAGTGGTGCTGGAACGCGGCCTGCTGACCGAAGCCGAGCTGGATGACATCTTCTCCGTGGAGAACCTGATGCACCCGGCCTATAAAGCCAAACGCTATACGGATGAAAATGAACAATAACAGACCTACCCGGTAGCCCTGAAAGGCACGCTAAATCCTCTGGATAGCGTGCCTTTTTACTTTTAGGCGCCCACAAAATTTTAACGTTTTATTTTCAATTTACACCCTAAATCATTGGGACTGCATCAAGGCGGCAAGAGCGCAAGTCCCCAGGAGCTTACTCAAGTAAGTGACTGGGGTGAGCGCTCGCAGCCAACACCGATGCAGTTTCAAGGATGACGGGAAATCTCATTTTAAGGAGTAAACACTATGCTAGCCGTAGAATTGGTTATCGTTCTGCTGGCCATCTTTTTAGGGGCCAGATTGGGCGGTATCGGTATCGGGTTCGCGGGGGGACTGGGCGTATTGGCGCTGGCGCTGATCGGCGTCAAACCGGGCAACATTCCCTTCGACGTCATCTCCATCATCATGGCGGTGATTGCGGCGATCTCCGCGATGCAGGTCGCCGGGGGGATGGACTACCTGGTGCAGCAGACCGAAAAACTGCTGCGCAAGAACCCCAAGCACATCACCATTCTCGCCCCTATCGTCACCTACTTCCTGACCATCTTCGCCGGCACCGGCAATATCTCACTCTCGGCGCTGCCGGTGATCGCCGAGGTGGCGAAAGAACAGGGCATCAAGCCTTGCCGCCCGCTGTCGACCGCCGTGGTCTCCGCCCAGATCGCCATCACCGCCTCGCCGATCTCCGCCGCGGTGGTGTACATGTCTTCGGTGATGGAGGGCCACGGCGTCAGCTACCTGCACCTGCTGATGGTGGTGATCCCGTCCACCTTCTGCGCGGTGCTGTTGATGTCGCTGCTGGTGACCTGGCTGTTCGATTCCAAGCTGTCTAACGATCCGGTGTACCTGAAACGCCTGGAAGAAGGCCTGATCACCCTGCGCGGCAACAACGCGCTGGCGATCAAACCACGCGCCAAAACCTCGGTGCTGCTGTTCCTGCTCGGCGTGCTGTGCGTGGTCGCCTACGCCATCATCAACAGCCCGGGCCTGGGTCTGGTGGCCAAGCCGCTGATGAACACCACCAACGCCATTCTGATCATCATGCTGAGCGTCGCCACGCTGACCACCCTGCTGTGCCGCGTCGACACCGACATGGTGCTGAACTCCAGCACCTTCAAGGCCGGCATGAGCGCCTGTATCTGTATCCTCGGCGTCGCCTGGCTGGGCGATACTTTCGTCCAGGCCAACATCGATTGGATCAAAGAGACGGCCGGCAGCGTCATTCAGGCGCACCCGTGGCTGCTGGCGGTGATCTTCTTCTTCTGCTCGGCGCTGCTGTACTCGCAGGCCGCCACCGCCAAGGCGCTGATGCCGATGGCGCTGGCGCTGAACGTGTCGCCGCTGACCGCCGTCGCCTCCTTCGCCGCCGTTTCCGGCCTGTTCATCCTGCCGACCTACCCGACATTGGTCGCCGCGGTGCAGATGGATGATACCGGCACCACGCGCATCGGCCGCTTCGTGTTCAACCACCCGTTCTTCATTCCCGGCACCATGGGCGTGATTTTCGCGGTGGTATTCGGCTTCCTGCTCGGCAGCGTCATGCTGTAAGGCGTCGACCGGGGCTGCGGCCCCGGTTTTCCTTCTGGCGATAAACTCGCCTTCTAGCCAATCCGCCTTCAGGGTATAGTGCCCATTCGAACCGATGAGAGGGCTGAAGATGTCTGATTGCGAAGCTGTCGTCATACTCTGTACCGCACCCGATGAAGCCAGCGCCCAGGAACTGGCGGCGCGGGTCTTGGGCGATAAGCTGGCGGCCTGCGCCACGCTGCTGCCTGGCGCCACTTCGCTGTATTACTGGGAAGGGAAACTGGAACAGGAATACGAAGTGCAGATGCTGTTCAAAAGCGATCGCCGCCGTCAGCAAGCCCTGCTCGACACCCTGAAACAACATCACCCATACCAGACGCCTGAGCTGCTGGTCTTGCCGGTGATGGCCGGAGATAAAGACTACCTGTTATGGATCAACGCTTCATTAAACTGATTTTGCTGCTGTGCAGCCTGTGCTTCCTGCCGCAGGCGGCGCAGGCTTCGCTGTTCGCGCCGAAGGGCGGCAGCCAGTTCGTGCCCGTCGATCAGGCCTTCGCCTTCGATTTCAAACAGCAAGGCGGCCAGGTGACGCTGAACTGGCAGATCCGCCCCGGCTATTACCTGTATCGCCAGCAGATCAAACTGGTGCCGCAGCAGGCGACGCTCGGCGCCTTTACCCTGCCCGAAGGGCTAAGCCACAAGGACGAGTTCTTCGGCGAAGTGGCGATTTTCAAACAGCAGCTGAATCTGCAGGTGCCGCTGCAACAGGCGGCGGCCAACGCCAGCCTCAGCGTCACCTATCAGGGCTGCGCCGAGGCCGGCTTCTGCTACCCGCCGGAAACCCGAACCATCCCGCTGGACGCGGTCAGCGCCACCGCAGCCGCGCCGCTCCCGGCGGCTGCCTCTGAGCCAGCCGAACAATCCGCAACACCAGCCAGCCTGCCGTTCTCGCCGCTGTGGGCATTGCTGATCGGTATCGGCATCGCCTTCACCCCCTGCGTACTGCCGATGTACCCGCTGATCTCCGGCATCATCCTCGGCCGAGACCGGCCGCAAAGCAGCGGCCGCATTCTGGCGCTGGCGCTGGTTTACGTGCAGGGCATGGCGCTCACCTACACCCTGCTGGGCTTGGTGGTGGCCGCCGCCGGATTGCAGTTCCAGGCGGCGCTGCAGCATCCTTACGTGCTGATTGGCCTGTCGGCGCTGTTCATCGCGCTGGCGCTGTCGATGTTCGGCCTCTATTCCCTGCAGCTGCCCTCGGCGCTGCAAACCCGGCTGGCGAGCTGGAGCAACACCCAGCGCGGCGGCTCACTGACCGGCGTATTCCTGATGGGCGCGCTGGCCGGGCTGATCTGTTCCCCCTGCACCACCGCGCCGCTCAGCGCCATCCTGCTGTATATCGCCCAGAGCGGCAATCTGTGGGCCGGCGGCGGCACGCTGTACCTGTACGCGCTGGGGATGGGCATTCCGCTGGTGATCGTCACCCTGTTCGGCAACCGCCTGCTGCCGCGCAGCGGCCCGTGGATGCAGTACGTGAAAGAGGCCTTCGGCTTCGTCATTCTGGCGCTGCCGGTGTTCCTGCTGGAGCGGGTGATCGGCGACCTGTGGGGACTGCGCCTGTGGAGCCTGCTCGGCCTGGCGTTCTTCGGCTGGGCCTTCGCCCTGAGCCTGAGAAGCACACGCGGCTGGGCGCGCGCTCTGCAACTGCTGCTGCTGGCGGCAGCGGTGATCGCCGCGCGGCCGCTGCAGGACTGGGCTTTCGGTGCTGACCAGGCGCAGCAGGCGGCTCAACCGCATCTGGCCTTTACCCGCATCAACAACGTCGAACAGCTCGATCTCGCGCTGCAACAGGCGCGGGGCAAACCGGTGATGCTGGACCTGTACGCCGACTGGTGCGTAGCCTGCAAAGAGTTCGAGAAATACACCTTCAGCGATGCGGCGGTGCAGGCGAGCCTGGCCAACGCGGTGCTGCTGCAGGCGGACGTCACCGCTAACAGCGCGGAACAAGCGGCGCTGCTGAAGCACCTGCAGGTGCTGGGGCTGCCGACGATCCTGTTCTTCGATCCGGCAGGCCGCGAGCTGACGGCCGAGCGGGTCACCGGTTTTATGAAGGCGGAAGCCTTCAACGCGCATTTGCAGAAAGTGATGTGATAACTGACACTGAAGATCGGAAGCGAATGGGAGGAAGCACAAGTGCAACGTGAACACGTCCTTGATACCGCGCTGGGCCTGTTGGAACAACAGGGCCTGGCGACCGCCACATTAGAGATGCTGGCGGAAAAACTCGACGTTCAGCCCGGCGATCTCAAACGGTTCTGGCCGGATCGCGAAGCGCTGCTGTACGACTGCCTGCGCTACCACGGCCAACAGATCGACACCTGGCGCCGCCAGCTGCTGCTGGACGAAAACCTGAGCCCGCAGCAAAAACTGCTGGCGCGCTATGACGTGCTGGCGGAATACGTGCAGCAAGACCGCTACCCCGGCTGCCTGTTTATCGCCGCCTGCAGCTTCTTCCCGGAAACGGATCACCCGATCCACCAACTGGCGGAGCAACAGAAGCTGACCTCGCTGGAGCTGACCCGCGAGCTGCTGCGCGACATGGACGCCGACGACGCCGACATGGTGGCGCAGCAAATGGAGCTGATTCAGGAAGGCTGCCTGAGCAAACTGCTGGTAAAACGCCAGCTCCAGGACGTATCGGTCGCCAAACGGCTGGCGGAAGACATCTTGCAGGTGGCGCAGTGCCGCCGCAACGGGGCGTTGAGCTGAATCGGCAGGGTTGACGGCACAGCCAACCCGAGGCGATAGCCCCAACAGGCGCATTTTTTGCGCCCTTTGCCTGAAAAGCCAGCAACCGGAGGCATTTTCGCGTATTTCACGCATAAAGCCGTTGACGGCTTTCGGCCAATACGGTTTAATGCTGCCCGTTGCCCGGATAGCTCAGTCGGTAGAGCAGGGGATTGAAAATCCCCGTGTCCTTGGTTCGATTCCGAGTCCGGGCACCATATTCAGAAGAACCCGCCTATGGCGGGTTTTTCACTTTTTGGGGTACGGACTCTCCATCGAACTGCGTTCGATTATTCGGCCTAAAGGCCTCACCCTACGGGCCAGCGCTAAAGCGCTGTTCAACGCGGCGCCAGCGCCGGTTGTCCGAGTCCGGGCACCATCTTCAGAAGAACCCGCCTATGGCGGGTTTTTTGCTTTCTGAGATACGGACTCTCCATCGAACTGCGTTCGATTATTCGGCCTAAAGGCCTCACCCTACGGGCCAGCGCTGAAGCGCTGTTCAACGCGGCGCCAGCGCCGGTTGTCCGAGTCCGGGCACCATCTTCAGAAGAACCCGCCTATGGCGGGTTTTTTGCTTTCTGAGATACGGACTCTCCATCGAACTGCGTTCGATTATTCGGCCTAAAGGCCTCACCCTGCGGGCCAGCGCTGAAGCGCTGTTCAACCCGGCGCCAGCGACATAGGGCGAATGTTCCCTTGCCTACTTGGCTCCCTCCCCCCACACAAACGTTGGCTTCAAGGATAACCGGGTTACCGTATTCTCGGCATTAAGCGTGAAAGTGGCGGCACCAGGCGAGTCGTGCCCAATTTCGTTGAGGCGGAACTCACTCTCTGGTAAAAATGCTACGCCATACATTTCCGAAGCGACGTCAATGATGACGTCGTAATGCCAACCACCTGGAAGCATGGCCGTAGCCTTGAATAGACAACTGCCTTTTCTTCATATGCTGCGCATGTTTGTAGAATGAATACATGCTTAAGCAGAATAAAAATATCGCGAAATAAAACAAATTCACTTCACCTTTCCCTTGGTGTAGATAATGCCCAGCGAAAATGACGCAAGCCACCATCACTGCCAACGAAAAAATTCACCGAGCTTATGGTCTTAGTCGAAACAACAGGCCATTTAGTCAATGAGCACAAAAAAAGCAGGGGATACCCCTGCTTGTCATTTAAAATCAATATTACTGGCATATCGGTGAGTATTTTTTCATAAACGGCGATTCGCAGATCGCATTCACGATATCACCTTTATCTTTCTCTTTTGGCTTGGCGCTTGAGTTGGTATTGCCACCACATTGCCCGCCATTTTTCCCCTGGCCATTGATGCATTGGCCAAAGTCGCTATTGCCGGCACCGCTGGCGTTGCCATTATTGCCCTGCACATTCTGATTACCGTTAAAACCGGCGTGCGCGTAAGACGCCATCATGATGCAGGCGCCGAGAAGCAAAGTTGCTGTCTTTTTCATACTTTTCCCTTTGTGTTATTTAGCAATTGAATAAAACAAGATTTAATATTCCCTTGGGGAATATTAATCATAATCCATTATCTTTTAGCATTATAAAGATAGCAGATGAGAACAACTAAAATTATTCCCCATCACGGTTAGGAATACTCTGCCTCTGGGGATAGCAGCCAATAAATAAAATCATGGCTGCGGTTTAGCATCAGCTTACCCATTACCGAACGTTTATGGCTGTGCACCGTTTTAACGCTCACCCCCATTACCCTGGCGGTTTGCGATTGGTCAAACCCTCTTCTAAGATAGTTCACTACCTGACGCTCGCGACGGGTTAGAGGCTGATATACAAATCGCGTTGTGGCTCGGCTATCACTCAGTATTTTTGCCAACAGTACGAACAATTTATCAATGCTATCCGTTCGATACAGCACGCGGGAAACTTCATCAGAAATAATCGGCCTTTCCTTTATCATGACGACAGGCGTGCACCCATTTTCATGCGCCGCGCTTCGCCAACGATGAGCAATTCGTCTTGATGAAACGAATATCACATCAGGTCGGGTTACTGCATCCTGATTTAAAAAACAAAGCACCTTATTATTGGCTTGAGCATACTGATTTAAACTGCTTTTCAGACCAGCAGAAAAATAACGATTGTCATCATCGATGATAATATTGATAACCTTCATCTTTGCCTCAAAAAATCATATGCCGATATGCCCTACAAAAATTGCAGGGCACTTTCGCTTGTCGTTATTAATGCCTAATCAATTAATTAAAGGATAATCGGCCGTCTTACTTTAGCCAATTACGCAAAAACCATATAATTAATATGAATTAATGATAAGTATGGCATTACCACTGAATGGCCCTTCCTCAACATTTCCGGTGGTGTGCAAGGTCGATTCCAGATCAATAGCGACCCCACCAGTAGGAATGTTGATTTTCTTGCCAGTGATGCCGGGAACACCATCGATAGTGACGGTCGAGAAAAGACTCCCGTCAGCTTTTAGCTCTATTTTCTCACTGGCATTATTGCTCACCACAGAAATATCCGCGTTAGCCGGATAAGTACAAGAAAGCCTCACGCTCTCTTTTTTCTTATGGCCATTAACTTCGTCAGTACTTAACTGACCGTGATCCAGTGTTACCGCCCCTGCATCGATGTTGCATTCATTATTTGGCGGCGTGGGACCAATGCAGCTTTGCCCAGGGAAAGCATTATAATATACAGATGACGAAAACTGATAAACAAGCGCATAGCACAGTTTTGAGTAGGCCTCCCATTTTTTTTTTAACAATACAAAATGAGGGGCTATAATCAGGATCGCAATAATAACTAAAATTAGGGTACCCACGTGCATTAAACCCAACATCTATGGGGTTTTTAACTTTTTTAGTTATAATTTTATATAGCTCCCCCATTGTCCAGGCGGTGTTCATCTCAGGATAAAGAGTTGCTTGCCATGTAGGAGATAAGGATGTCCCTACATAAGGGGCTAGGAATTGATTGAAATTGGTAAAGACCCCAATAGTGACTATACAAGAGCGCTGAAAACAAGGGTTCTGCGTCTGATCATTAACATCAATGCTCACAAGCCGGCCTGAGGCGCCTGCACCAGCATAATTCCCGGAGTTAATAAGCCCATTCACAATAGGCGCATTGGTGGTTTCCCACACCATACCTGCATTTGCTTTGCAGATATAAATAAAAACCAAAAGGGAAGACAAAATAGCACGTCTCGCCCATGGGAATTTATTTTTAAAAAAAACCGCTTTATAATTAACCATAAATTCTCTTTGCACTCATGGACGTATTAAAAATAATAAAAAAATGACATTAGTTCACACGAAAAAAGCGCTTGCTATCTTCGGTTAAGCACAGAAATAAAAAACATTACCCATCAACGGCATACCGATTTTACAATGAAGTAACGTATTGGCTTCTTGTTAGTTTAACGCTGCTGCCTTTGTTTCCTGCAACCGGGCTTTGCCCACCCAGTTGCAGAAACCCTTATTATTCATACTCCGCCGTTAACGTCGCGGTTCCAGTAAAATCTGCCCCCACCAGCATGGTTCCTGGCCGCGCAATAGGCACAGCGTAAAGCTTAGTAGGGTTGGCAGCGTCAATAATTAATTTGGTATCGCTGACGTAAGTGGTGTCGCCTGTACCTTGTGTAATACGCAAGCCAAGGTTACCCACGCTTGACTGCAGCGGTTTGCTGTCCCCCCAGGACACCGGTGCAAACCCCAGTTTGACTTTCAGATCGCCGTATCCCGCAGAACCGCCGTTACAAGATACGCTATACGGAATTTCCATTTTTTTGTACGCGACGCCGTCTATTTTATTGATGGCTACGTTGGCAAAATCCACGCTAATATCTTTACCCTCATTCAGCGTACACGTGGGTTGCTCAACCAACTTTCCGGTAAACTTTACATTTACCGCTTGCGCAGCCCCCATGGTTAGTAACCCCACGCAGATCATGGCGGCCAAGCCTGAGCCACGCACCATATTCATTTTTTCCATATTCATTATCTTCATTTGCATCTCCTTTATTGAACCTCTACGAGCAATGTGGCGGAACTGGAAAAGTCCCCTCCTCTCAGCGTGGCGCCGCTGCGCTTCACCGGTACTGCGTATAACTTTGGCGTAAGCGGATAAGTAAAATTCATCCAGGCATTCAACCTCAGCTGTTGACCATTCTCTTGCAGTAGCTTAATCGCCAAATCGTTATTGTTGGTGTGCAGCAAACCATCCCCAAAGTCCGGCGATAACCCTTGCAGGCTCACTTTCAACAACCCGGCGTTGCCGGACATATTGCCGCTACAGCTAACCTCGTAGGGGATAAGCCTTTTACCGTATTTTTCGCCATCAATTTTTGTGGTGATCAGTTCATTGAAGGACACAAAAATATCCTGGCCGCCGTTAATTTCACACTTGGGCTTGGCAACCACGGCACCTTTGACTGTAACCGTCGCCGTCGCTGCCCAACCAACCTGGCTCACCAACAACACTCCCGATAAGGTTAAGGCCGAGGTTACCGTCATAGTGGCCGCTAAGGAGAGAGAGAGCAGTAGGCTTGTCCCCACCTTTCGCCACATACAGCGCCATAACTTGCCCATTGCTTTCGCCTCAGTCATAGTTCATCCGAAAATCAATTGCGGCCTGATAGGCTCCTGCCACCATAGGCGCACGCGTGCGTTCCGCCATCACGTAAAAATTCAACGCGTCGCTTCCTATCGCCAACAACTGAGGCCGGCTACGGTGCCCCAGACGTACATCTTTTTTGTCACTGTCCAATAATCGCAACGCTATCCCGCCAGCGCCTCGTACCTTCACCAAGCGCGGATTGTCCGCATCCGCAGGGGCGTTGAAACTCACGCTCACTGCTGGCTGATAAGCATCCCAAACTTTATTGCCCCTGCGTTCGTCCTGCATGGCTGCCCCAGTACGCAAGCAATCTCGTAGGCGAAGCTGGAAGGCGACCGGCTCTGTACGCTCCCCCACTTTGGCCAGGTTGCCGGTCGCCGTTTCCCCCAACCAAACGTCCTGGCGCGCCGACACCATATCCAGCCGGCAAGCCCCCTCGGTCAATGCACCATGAACAAACAACACACCGTGATTTCCGTCTTCTGCTTTCGCAGAATTGGCCGCCAGCAAGACCAACAACAGCATGGAGACCATGCCTGCTTGACACGCCAAAGATCTGCCCTTCAGATTGCTGTAACCGTTGTCCATTTTTTGCATGACTTCTTCCCCGCTCGCTTCAACCGGTAAAACGTACCGCCGGTTTCTGTTATCCTTTTGCGTCAGGCACGACCTGGCAATCACTGGCGCCGCATTTGAATGTCAGCTCTGGGCGGCCACCGTAATCATTGATGTAGGTCAGCACCGGTGCATTGCCTAACCCAGAGGCACCCAGCGCAATGCTTCCCTTAGGCGGCACCATTAACGGTTCAAAACCCTGTGCCGTTTTTCCCTTCTTGCTGTTGCTGGCATCAACCAGCGTGATGTAATAAGGCGTTGGATTATTCACCTGGAAGCCCGTCCCCTGACGAGTCAGCGTTAACTGCTCCTGCCACGGCGTAAAAGCACTGCCTTTGCCTGGCGTAATCGCCGCCGGGCGATAGAACAGCTTGATGCGCGTCTGCAACGCTATTTGTAATGTGTTGGCTTTCTCGCTTTTAGGCGGTATTTCTCGCAGATTGAAATAGAACAGCGTCTCCCTATCCTGTGCCAACAAATTCACTGCTGGCGTCGACTGCACTTTTATTTGGCTCTGTGTTCCAGGTTCCAGCCGCTGCACCGGCGGCAATACCACTAGCGGGCTGTTAATCTTCTTGCCTTCGGCATCTTCCAACCATCCCTGCGCCAGATACGGCAGTTGAGTATTTTTATTGCTGATATTCAGACTCACCGATTTCTCGGAACCGTTAAAAATTACGCGAGTACGATCCAGCGCAATAGCGGCTTGGGCTTGACTGCTCAATACCATTGCCGACAACACACCGGCGACTGAAAATATTTTTACCATGTTCTTTTGCATAAAATTGTTCCGTCTTATAAAGCTTGCTCTTACTAAAATAGTCATGGGTTCGGCGGCTTATTCCGCTCTCGCCTCAGTATTCACGCGGCATGGCAACAGTAAGTTGCTCAACATAATATCCGTTCGAATTGTCGGTAATGTGATCCGGCATTGGGCCTTACCATCCCAATTCACTGTCATTTCAGTATTGGGTTTAATTCCGCTCAGATACACACTCCCGCCATCATTCACCAGGCCGGTCTGTTGCTGCCGACTGTTGTAGACCACCGCACCAAACGGCGGAGCGCTGCCGTCGGCCAGGCTAATCACCGCCATCGCCTTTTGCCCGGCAATCACATTAAAGCGCCGATAGCCAATCGCCCCCTCGGTTAATGTCGCCTGTACCACCGACTGCGTAGCGTCAACGTTATCCGGCAACGTGTTGAGATCGATACTCGCCTTGCTGCGGTAATAACTGTTGATATCCGCCACTACCGCTTTACCGAACATATTGGTGCGCGCCGTCGCCCCAAATCCACGCACCGGCACATCGCCCACGCCTTCGGTATCTAAAAGCAACCGCGTCCCGCCCAAAGTACTGTTGCGGTGTAGCGCCGCGCCCTTGGCGGTGGCCGTCATCCCACCTTGCAATGAGAACCCCATGGATGAGTAACTTCCCCCCTGGTAACTGGCGTTGGCGCCGATGCGCGCGTTATCACCCTCATGGGTATAAAAGCCACTTGCTGAACCTCCCCGGCGTGAAAGCCCGGTGCTCAACTGATAGTTATTGTGTTCGTCCAGCCTTTCGTAATAACCAAGCCGCTGCGTATTTTCATTACGGTTCCACGAACTGCTGTAACTGAAGTTAGAATTAACCCCCCACGGTAAGGTAAAGGATAAATACATGCCATCATCCTTGGCACCCTGAAATTTATTCCGAAAAGCCGTGAGTGACGCACTGATATTTTTCATGGCTCCCAAATCGAAATACCGCGAAAGAGCCAAACTATAACGTTCGCTAACAGGCTGGTCCCAATAAGTCTGATGACTGTAGTTGAGATAGGTACTTAACCCTAAATCGCGAAACTGCTTATTCAGCGTGATGGTATACATTTCTCGGCTTTTCCCGAGGCGACTTTCATCATAACGGGCGTCGAGGTATTCACTCATCGTCATAAAGTTCTGTTCAGAGAAACGATAACCAGCGAAGGTGATTTGGCTATCATATTCATCAAAACTCTTCGAATAACTTACCCGATAGGAGCCGCCGGTTTTGGTGCCGCCCTGTTGGGGTAATTCCGCTCGCGATTGCGTGGAGTCAAAAGACAACGCGCCAAATGCCAATAGATCGCGGCCTAGCCCCATAGATAACGCTTTATAATCGCCCCCACCCAAAGCGCCGCCATATAATGACCACCCGTTGCTCACACCCCAGGAAAACTCACCAGTAGCGAACAGAGGACCACGCACATGATGATTCCAATCAGAAGGTTTACCACCCGCGAATTTGAAACGCACCGTACCAGGGCGTGTCAGATAAGGAATATTTGCGGTATCTACTTTAAACTCCTGCACGCTGCCATCTTGCTCTTCTACCCGAACATCCAGCTGCCCGTTGATGGAATCATTAATATCCTGAATGCGGAATGGACCCGCCGCAACCCGGGTTTCATACAACACACGGCCCATCTGACTAATAACGACCTTGGCATTGCTTTTGGCTATCCCCGTCACTTCTGGCGCATAACCGCGAAGATTGGGCGGCAACATATTGTCATCCGAAGTCACGCTAAAACCGGTATAGCGGAAACTGTCGAAAATATCCGTCGCCAGATAATCCTCACCCATAGTCAAGCGAGCACCCCACTTAGGCAGCGCGCGGAAAGCATAATATCGACTCCAGTCAAAATCTTGCTGCGTTGGTAAGCCTGTGCCGGTTTGATGATTGATATTCATCTGCCAGTCAGCACGTAAACGCCAAGCCCCCAGATTGGCCCCCGCTGTTCCGTTCCCGCTTAGATTATAGGATTGTTGGCTATTCTGCTGGGTGCGCTGCACCTGTGAATTTAGATTATAATCCAGCAACAACCCTGGAATACCTTCATCCCATCGAGATGGAGGATCCCAATCCGGCGATGAATATTCCAGGTAGGCCTGCGGAATATTCAAATACAAGGTAGATGACGCCAGATCGCCTTTGGCTTCCAGACCATTAAGGCTGCCGAGATCCAAACACTGCCCGTCATGCCACCAACGTAATTTCGCTAAGGCATCTGACTTAAGCCCGAGTTTTTCAACCAGTGTTGGCGAAATACAGGCCACGCTTCCCTTGCCCTCATCTTCCGGCGCATAGAATGCGACAGGTTCTTCAGGCAACACCAGTGTGTTCAGATTAACCGACATGATATATTTCCCAGGCATAATAAAACCGCCGTGCGAAAATTGGCTCAGATCGATATTTTTCCTGTCATTTAAATCTAACACGTCGATGTTAAACTGTACCCCGTCACTTGCCTGCAACTGAGCAGGCAAACTATATATCGCCAAAGAAATGCACATTCCCAGCAGGCTTAACAGAGGCGTTTTCGATTTGTTCGCGTTCGATTTCATGGCTCCGCCAACCTTTAACTTATTTATAATCAGTAGTAATTCAATTTAAATCGAATAGCGGTTCTATAATCCCCGGCACGTAACACTTGGCGATTAGCTACCAGTTGCATGGAATAATTTAAGTAGCTCTCATTGATGATGGTACCGCCTATTGGCATAGCTAAACCTGGGTAAATCACATTACCGAGGCTATCTGAAATACGTAATGCAATTCCTTTTGCCTCCCCCGTCACCCCAAAGAATTCACTATCGACTCGACCATCAAACGTCATTTGAAAATGCTGGCGGCCTGGTTGCACTTTGTCCATGTCTGCCAAACTGCAATTTAAAAGCCGCAGACTGAATGGCTTAGTCAAGCCATGGCCGTCCCGGGCAATTTGTTCTATCGGTAATGTTTGCATATCAATCGTTTGATCACGGCTTGCCGATTCAATGGCACAGGCGGCATTAACAATAGCGCCTTCCATATTGACTCTTCCCCAGCCAATAACCGCCGCCGCTGCCGGCATCGTCTGAGCTATAAAAAGCATGGCCAATAGGGAAGGCGCCACTCTATTTTTTTCAACGGGAGCCATATGCGTTGTCCATTATAATTAAGATTCCATACTGGGAAAAAGCATGCGGGATATCCCGCATGCCGGCATTAATGGAGTAAAACGATTACTGGTAGCTCAGCGCGAAGTTAACCACGCTGGTGAATGCACCAGGAATGATGGTATCCAGAGTGCCGCCGTTCCCTTTCAGGAAGGCTTTGAATGCCAGTTCGGCACCAGTATCACCAATTTCGATCTTCTGCCCGGTGGTCGCTGTGCCCAGCTCTACAACGGCGTTAGAATTAAGGGTATCGGTAATAACAATGCTCGCACCTTTGGCGGTGCTGCCGCTGCCCAGGGCAATCATCTTCTTATCGGTACCGGCGGAACCACCGGCCTCACCGGTAAAGGTCGTCTTGACGGTTTGTGCCGTAGCATTAGTGCAGTCTTCCAACTTAATGCTGAACGGTTCTTTGACTTCAGACTCGCGGCCGTCTTTCAGGCTCAGGTTGGAAATCTGACCCAGTGGAACGGTTTGATCGATGTTGCCCGGTGCAATAGAGCATGGCGCATCAATGATTTCACCCGTGAAAGTGACAGTACCGCTACCCTGATTTGCCGCCTGCGCCATCATGGAAGAAGCACCAAAGGCCAATACCGCTGCAATCATAATTTTATTCAGTTTCATAGAAGTCCCTTACATTCCTTAGTAAGAAGTGGAGTAAATTAAATTCTTAAGTCACGCATGCAATGCAGCAGCTTTATTCCTGAGCGTTGTATCCGTGGCTAATACGCTGCGTTTCCGCGTTCCGTATCAGTGGGAACAAATTTACACTCCCCGAGCTTTGTTTGAAACGTTATGTCGAAAAAAGACAAAAACACAGGATTATTATCGATAAAATAATAATTAAATAGATTTTAAAACCAAAAAATAGAAGTTAATTATCACTATTTATATAAAAAAACTTGTAAGCAGATAAACATTTCATGTCAATTATACGGATAGAGAGAAAAATCCTATTTACACACAGAGTGAAGGATTGAAAAAAGCCGCATCAGGTCTCAGAATAATCCCTCGACAGGAAAGTTGATGGGTAAATGAAATGATTTTTATCATAAATGAAGACATCCTCTTTAATGAGGATGAGGGCACGCTGTCGCATGTCGATAATGCCAGTAATAAAATAGCGTTACTTAAACCGACCAGCAGATTGCTTTCGTTGTTTATTCGCAATAATGATAAGCTGCTGCTGCGAGAGAGGTTGCTTAATGACGTCTGGGTTGAACATGGGCTCAAAGCCTCCAATAACAACCTGAATAATTACGTTTCCGGCCTGCGTAAGTCATTGGCGCAGTTCGGCGTGGAAGATATTATTGTTACCTATCCCCGTCAGGGGTTTAAATTTAGCGCCGCAAGCATTCAGCTGATGGATATAAATACCGATGAAGTTAATAATAATGATTATAGCGAAACCGAAATAGCTTCAACGCCGCCACCGGTTGCACGAACGCCGAACTTTCGTCGCTCTGTTCAGCGCTTAATTATGATTATGGCCGCTTGTTTAGTGCCGTTTGCCGCGATTGTGCTTTACCAAAACAGCACGCGCATCAGCGTTTATCCGTTGGGCAATGAGCAAAATTGCCAAATTTACACCATGCGGTTAGGCAGCGGTGAGTTGGCAAACATTAAGCGAGAGATACGGCAAGCCGGCTTCAACTGCCAATACCGGGCGGATATCTATTACTATGACAACATTCGCAATGAGGGCGCAGAAAAGGACGAACAGTGGTTAACCTATTGCCCGCGGGCGAGCAATAGCCCCTGCATTAACAATTACATCAATAATAAACAACCATAACATTGCGCCATTTATCCCCAGGGCCAACGAAAAACAATCCCCCGGCGTTGCCGGGGACCTTCTCCGCTCAGGAAGCCGTGGTGCACACGAACAACGGCGCATGGTTGCCGCTGAACAGATAGTGGCGTTCATCGATTTTTTCAATTCGCCAATGGATCAACGGCGCCGACATGGGCAAACGGCGGTTAAGCGCTTCATTATCCAAATTGTCTTGCGGCTTTCTGACCGCTTCCTTGCGGCGCAGCGTGTAGTTACTCCCCTGCCGCTGATAGTCCATAATCATTGCCCGCTCGATGGTATAACGCGTGTCGCCGTCAAAAAAACTGCCGCTCAGCAACAGGGTCACGCTCCGCGCGCCTTCGGGTACAACGCTCACCAGCAAGACACGCTGCATTAATTGGCCAGGCAGCTGATCGGTTGAACGCAGCACCGCGCGGCACTCCGGAATTTGCGGTTTAAAAAACAAGAAATAGGCGGAAACGCCGCAGCCTGCGATTGCCAGCGCACTCAACAGCGCATAGCGATAACGCCAAAGGCGCTTACTTAACCCGGCTTTCATAATAGTTCTCACATTGCACTTTGCCTGCGGCCATCTCGGCCTGTGGGCAATAGAAGTAATAAGATACCCGGGCTCGCCCAACGGCCTCCGACATCACCGAACCGCTGTCGTAGTACAGCAGCGTCGCCGGTTCTGTACACCGAACCGACTTATTTTGCGCCAGCATATTTTTCAAATGCGCCAGATCGGCCTCGCCGGGGCCCACCTTATGATAAGAAGCTACGAACTTCACCTCACAGCTGCCGATATTGCCTACGCTTACCGCGCTGAGCGGCTCATAACCGGCATCCTGCCAGGCCCATACCCCGCTCCCCGTCGCCAACAGCAACAACGCGGCCAACCCGAAGCGCTTAAATCGCTGCGTTCGCAGCGGCCTGGTCGGCAAGGCGTTTTCTGCAGCCGCCGGGCTCGGCATCTCCGGCAAACTCTCCGCCAGGCTGTCCGTCGTCTTCAACGAAGCGGCGGTAAACATGAATCCCTGGCGCGGCAACGTGACGATAATGTCGTCCTCGCCCATGGCGGCGAACATCTTGCGCAGGATGGAAATGGTGTTATTGAGGTTATTGCCGGAGGCCACCTGGCCGTGCGCTTCCCATACTTGCGTCAGCAGGGTATCGCGGGAGACCACCAGATTATTGTTTCTGACCAACGCGGACAGCAGGCGGTTCAGGGTGGCGGTGAGCGGTTGAGGCGGCAGCTCAGCGTTGAGATCCACCAACTCTGATCTATCCTCATGATATTTAATCTTATTATTAATTACGTATCTCATTGTTCCCCGCTCAAAAAACTAATTAATAATAATTAGCCCTTGTTAAACATGAGAATAGTAGCACACGGCATGAGTTAAGAAAATTCCTAGAAAAACGCATAAAAAGCTAAATAAACATAAATATAGGAAATAACATTGCGCTGTCTCACAGGGCGCCAAACATTTAACTGATGATTGTCGATTTTTATCATGTCGATATTAAAAATGCCGCCCGGCAAATACCGGGCGGCACGAGAAATATCCATTTTCACCAGGCTCAACCGCCGCCGGGCTTACGCCTTTAAACGCCGCAGTTGCCGATCCTGCCAGCCACCGAACAGCCATTGACCGGCTATCGCGCCAAGCAAGGCGCAGAACATGTCGGACTGCGTGTCCCACGGGTCGCCCTGGGTGCCGAGAAACTCATCGGCGCCCTGGCCCAGCGCCAGCGCCGCCCACCACTCGATAAGCTCATACACCGCGCTGATCGCCAGCGCGATACAGCACACCACGAAGCCCAGCATTTTGCGGCCCCGCACATAACCGCCGCGCAGCAGGATCTCGCGCGCCGCCAGCGCCGGCACCAGCCCCTGGAAGAAATGCCCCAGTTTGTCGTACGGGTTGCGGCCAAGATCCAGCCACTGCTGCACCTCAAACCCCAGCGGCACGCGGGCATAGCTGTACATGCCACCGAAAATCAGGATCAGCGCGTGGAAGAAAATCAGCGTATAGAGCAGCGGCGTCAGCGGATAACGGCGATGGGTCAGCCACAGCAGCGGCAAAACAATCAATACCGGCGCCACTTCCATCAGCCAGGTGGCGCGATCGTAAGGGCTGATGCCGCTGTGGATCAGCGCGGCCAGCAGCAACAGGGTAATAACGGACAACAACAACGGCGTGCGTGAGACGGGCATAACCAACGTTCCTTCGGGTCAATAGGGCAATCCCCTCTTTATACCGCAGATCGCACGGCGAAAAAAAACAGGCGGAGCGTCGCCGCTTCGCCTGTTCGAGGGGTGCTTACCCTGCTCGGGATTACTTCAGCGCTACGCGGATCACGTCGTCCGGCGCGGTCGCTTCTTTCTCGCGGCTGGAAGCCTGCTTGACGCTGACGTACAGCGTCTGGCCGTCCGGCGACAGCGCCAGGCTGTTCGGGTGGGTCGGCGTCTTGATGGTGTTCAGCACCTTGTAGCTCTTGGCGTCGATCACGCTCACTTCACCCGCCTGGCGATGGGTCACGTAAACTTCATTGCGCGCCGGGTTGAACAGCACCGCCAGCGATTCCGGCACGTCGATCTTGCTCAGGATGTTGCCGTTGCGGGTATCCACCACCAGCACCTGTGGCTGCTTGGAGTCGGTGATGAAGGCGCGATGGGTGGCGGTATCCAGGCTGATGTTCAGGAAGAAGTGCTCTTTAGTCTCATCCAGCTTCTTGCGTGACAGCACCTTGTTGCTCTGGGTATCGATAGTCACCAGCTCGCCGTCGGCGTTGGTGACGTACAGACGTTTGGCGGCGGCGTCCAACGCCAGGCCGGTGCCGTACTTGCCGGTGTCGGTTACGGTGGCGCTCAGGGTCAGATCCTTGCCGTCCACCACCCACACCACGCTGGATTCACCCAGCCCGGTGATATACAGGGTATCGCTGTCGGCATCCGCCACCAGTTCGCGCGGCGCCAGCGGCTTGACGGTCTCGGAGCGCTTGCGCGCGTCCAGCACCAAGCGGCCTTTCACGTCGCCGGTCTTGGCGTCGATGGCGGTCACCGAGTTATTGACCGTGTTGCCGAAGAACAGCGTGCCGGTTTTAGCATTAACGGCGGCGCCGAACGGCTTGATGTCGTTATGGATAATTTGGGTCACGTCCAGCGTGGTCGGATCCAGGCGGTAAACGATGCCGCCCTTGTCCAGCTTGCGGCTCTGCGACGTCGCCAGGTAGAGCGCGTTCTCGCTCGGGCTGTAGGCCATTTCATAGGCGCCCTTGCCAACCGGCTTGCGCAGCACTTCCGGCGCGGTCTGCGCCAGCAACGAGTTGGAGAACAGCAGCGTGGACAGCAGCATCAGCGGAAATGCCGCACGTTTTCCCTTGGTGATCAAAGCATTCATCAAAATCTCCTTATAGAGCCAACGGGGCGACCGAGCGGCCGCCCTCTCTCGTTATTAAAATCAGGCTTTCTCTTCGGAAAGCAGCGCCCACCAGCTGTCGATGGTCGGGTTGCGCGCCAGCGCGATAAAGTCGATATCGCCGCGGATCTTGCGCCAGCGGGTCGCCAGCTCCATGATGCGCACCGAATCCAGGCCGTAATCGATCAGGTTTTCATCGTTGCCCATGTCTTCGCTGTCTTCGTCCAGCAACGGCAGGATCTGCTGACGCAGCGCATCGATGCTGGCAATGCCCACCGCCGGCAACAGAGACGCGGTGGTCACCACCCGGCCGCAGCGGCCGGCGGTGTAGCGCAGCGCCATCAGGTGTTCGTCACGCGAGAAATCCGCCAGGCCATCGGCCACCATGAACGGCTGGATGTTGCGCATGAAGGCGTCGATAGCGGTGGTCAGGCAGCCGATGTGCGCGTACACGCCGCAGATGATCAGCTGATCGCGGCCGGACTCCTGCAGGATCTCCTGCAGCGGCGAGCGGTGGAAGGCGCTGTAGCGCCATTTCACCAGCACCGTGTCGTCTTCGTCCGGCGCCAGCGCGGCGGTCACCGCCTGCTGCTCGGGGTGTTTGTTCAGGCCCGGCCCCCACATGTCGTTCAACAGCGCGCGGTCCTCATCGCTCTGCTGGTTCGGCTGGGCGGTATAAAACACCGGAATGCCCTGCTGTTTGCAGTAGCGACGCAGGTTGGCGATGTTCTCCACCACCTGTTTGATCAGCGCGCTGTCTTCGCCCCAGAAATTGAGGAAATACTGCTGCATATCGTGGATCAGCAGCGCGGCGCGCTGCGGTTCTACCTGCCAGGTGACTTTATTTTGCGGCAGTTCGTCCGCCGTCGGCAGCGCGTAGTCATTAAGTTTTGGAATGGCCATCGATTAATCTCCCTGAGCCTGAGTCTGTAGTTGCGCGTCGAGCTGCTGGCGCAGCCGTTTTTTGTCCACTTTGCCGACCGGAGTCAGCGGCAGGCTGTCCACCTGAATAAAACGATCCGGCAGTTTGAAGTCCGCCACGCCCTGTTCGCGCAGGTGGCGGCGCAGCACCACCGGCTTGAGCGGCGCGTTGGCGATGATATAAGCGCAGCTCTTCTCTCCCATCAGCGCGTCCGGCATCGACACCAGCGCGGCGTTGATCACGTCCGGATGACGCAGCAGCAGGTTCTCGATTTCCTCGGCGGCGATCTTCTCCCCGCCGCGGTTGATCTGGTCTTTCTGCCGCCCCTGCACGGTGATGTAGCCGTCTTCGCTGATGCTGATCAGATCGCCGGAGCAGTAGAAACCGTCGGCGTCGAAAGCGTCGGCGTTGTGCGCCGGGCTCTGGTAGTAACCGCGGAAGGTATAAGGCCCGCGCGTCATCAACCGGCCGACCTCGCCCGCCGGCAATGAATTGCCGTCGTCATCCGCCACCCACACTTCGTCGTCCGGCGACATCGGCCGCCCTTGCGTCGTCAGGATGTGGCGTTCGTCGTCGTCCAGCCGGGTGTAGTTCACCAGCCCTTCCGCCATGCCGAACACCTGCTGCAGTTGGCAGCCGATTTCGTTCTGAATGCGCGCCGCCAGCGTTTCGCCCAGCTTGGCGCCACCCACCTGCAGCAGTTTCAGGCTGGCGAGCTGGGCATTACCGCCCCACTCTTCGATCGCCTGCAGCCACAGCGTGACCGCCGGCGGCACCAGCGCCGTCACGTTGATTTGATGCTGTTCGATCAGGCGGAAGCACTGCCCGGCATCAGGATCGGCGGCGAACACTACCCGCCCGGCGCCATAAAATACGCCCAGCACGCCCGGCGAGCTCATCGGGTAGTTGTGCGCCACCGGCAGCGCGCACAGATAACGGGTCTGCGCGTCGAAACGGCAGATCTCCACGCTGCGGCGAATGCTGTAGTAGTAGTCGTTGTGGGTACGCGGGATCAGCTTCGGCGTACCGGTGCTGCCGCCGGAAAGCTGGAAGAACGCCACCTGATCGGCCGCGGAAGGCTGCGCGACGAAACCGTCGCTGGCTTCGTCCAGCCAGGCGGCCAGTGCCAGCTCGCCCTCGGGCTGGCTGCGCAGCGCCACAACCCGCAGCGAAGGATGCGCATCGCGAAAGGCGTTCAGGAATTGATCGTCGGCAAACAGCGCGTGCCGGCGATCGGCGATCAGCAGCGCCGGTTTGATCTGCTCGGCATAGGCGTTCAGCTCGCTGCGCTGATGGCTGAACAGCGCGTTGACCGGCGCCACGCCAATTTTCAGCAGCGCGAAGAACACGATATAAAATTCCGCCACGTTGCCCAACTGCACCAGCGCGGTGTCGCCGGATTTCACGCCGCGGCGCAGCAAAGCGGCCGCCAGGCGATCGGAGCGCTGCTGCAACTCGCGGTAGGTCAGGCTGCCCTGGGCGTCGATAATCGCCGGAGCGTCATTGTTGGCCTGGCGGTCGAGGATCTCGGTCAGCGGCTTGTCAATCCAGTAGCCGCGCTCGCGATAGCGGCTGGCGAACTCCGCCGGCCAGGGGGTAAAGGCAATGCTCATCTTGTCGTTATCCTTGATTCATACCAAAGGCACGCAGAATGGTGCTGAGTTTGGTACCTGTTTCATGCCATTCAGATTCGGGTGAAGAGTCTTCCACAATGCCGGCGCCGGCGAACAGCCGCACCCGGTTGCCGTCAACGGTGCCGCAGCGGATAGTCACAACCCACTCGCCGTTGCCTTCGTCGTCGCACCAGCCGACGATGCCGCCGAACAGGCCGCGATCGAACGGCTCCAGCTTGCCGATCAGGGCGTGCGCCTCGGCCGTCGGCATGCCGCACAGCGCCGGCGTCGGGTGCAACAGGCAGGCCAGCGACAGGGCGTTTTCGTCCGGAGACGCCGCCTCGCCGTCGATCGGCGTGGAGAGATGCCACAGCGTGGTGGTGGTCAGCAGTTCAGGGGTGTGCGGCACGTTCAGGTAGCGGCAGCGGCCAGCCAGCACGTCGCGCATGCTTTCGGTGACGATGCGGTGCTCGTGGCGATCTTTCGCCGAGGCCATCAGCCGCTCCCCCACTTCGCGATCGCGCTGCGGATCGGCCTCGCGCCGGGCGGAACCGGCCAGCGGGTTGGAATAGAAACGGCCACCGTCCTGACGCAGCAGCAGCTCTGGGCTGGCACCCAACAGCGCGCCCTGCTCCAGCGGTACATGGAAGTGGAAACCGTGTGGGTTCTGGGCGATCACGCGCGCCATCAGCGCATGGCGATCCACCGGCTGACGCGTTTCGATCTCCAGCAGGCGCGACAAAACCACTTTATCCAGCTCACCGGCCTTCATCGCGGCAACGGCGTCGCTGACCATGTTCATGAACGTCTGCTGCGGCGGCAGCTCCGTCACCCCGGCCAGTTCAGGGCCGTTCGCCGAAGGCCGAACGCCGGCCATAAAGGCGGCGCGGTCGAACCAGCGGCTCTGCTGGGGAACAAACAGCGCCGAAGGCTGCCGGGTATCGAACGGAATGGCGCCACACAGCAGCGGCTTTTTGATGCCGGCCTGACGGGCCTCGGCAAACGCCTGCCGCACGCGGCGCTGGAACTCGCCGTTCAGATCTGCGCCGTCCGCGGCCGGCAGGCGAATGCGGCTGAAACAACCGGTGGTGGTCAAGCTGCGGTAAGGGGAGGTAAAGAAGAAGCCCGACGCCGGAGAAAAATCAGCGGCGAACCGGTGTTCTTCGCGCTCCTGCATTTCCTTTCGATTGATGTCGTTCACGGCAGTAACCATCGCTTCGCCCTCAAGAATTTGAAGTGATAACCAATATAATAATGATTATCATTTGAGTTGATTCCGCGCTAAATTACTCGCCGATATTTGCTATGTCAATAAACGTAAGCACTTCTTTCATTTCGAAATCATGACATAAACGCTGTGGGTTTTACGCATGCCGATGATAAGCATTGCTATTTGATCCCACAGCGTTGTTTTAACGCGTTCGACTACTTTTCTGTGGCGGGCTGCGGCTCCGGTTTGTGCAGCGTAACCTGGCGCAAACCGGTCATGGCGAACAGCAACAGGATGCCGAGCAGCGCCGCGCCAAAGCCGAAACCGCTGGCGCTCATCGCTGGCAGCATAAAGGCGCCCATCGCCCCCAGCAGCAACGCGCCCAGCGCATCGCCCACCACGTTCTGCGCCGTCCACAGACCGTTAATGCGGCCAAGGAAATTGTCCGGCGTCAGGCCCTGGATCAGGCCGTATTGCAGCAGCGAGTTCAGCGCGCTCAGGTAGCCAAACGCCACCAGGCACAGCAACGCCAGGCTGTACCACGGCATCAGGCCGAACAGGCCAATAGAGGCGAAAGCCGCGATCGCCGTCAGCAGCATCACCCAACCGGGGCGCGCCACGTGTGCCACGCGCCCGCTGGTGAACGCACCAATAGTCGCGCCAAGCGGCACGGCGGCGTACATATAACCGAGGTGGGCTGCGTCGATGCGCCAGCTTTCCGCCATCGCCGGGTACAGCACGCGCACCGCGCTGGCCATGGTCAGCAACGCGCCGATCAGCGCCACCATGCCGATCACCTTGTTCTGGAACAGGAAGGCGAAACCGCCCGCCAGCGCGCGCAGCGGATGTTCACGCGGCTGCGGCGGCGGCATCAGCTGCGGCAGGCTCAGCAGCGGCAGCAACGTCAACAGGGTGCCGAACGCCGCCAGGCCGTAGTTCCAGGCGATGCCCATATGGGCGATCACCAGGCCGCCGATGGCCGGGGAAAGAATCGAGCCGAAGCGCACCGTCAGCATGCTGATGGCGCCCGCCTGCACGATGTTTTCGCGGCCCACCAGCGCCGGCGTGGCCGCCAGCAGCGCCGTCACCCCCACTGCGCCGAAGAAACCGTCCCACACCGCCAGCAGATAAATGGCCGCCAGCGAAGGTGACGGCAACAGGGCGTTGAGGCACAGGCCGACGAACCCGATGCCGCAAGTGGAGCGCGCGAACAGGATCAGCCGGCGCCGCTCATAGCGATCGGCCAATACGCCGCCCATCAGCAGCCCGGCGAACATGCCGCCGCCGGCCAGCGTCACCGCCAACCCGACCTGCAGGGTGGAACCGGTCAGCGCCTGGATCTGCACCGGGATGGCGATCGCCATCAACCCCAGCGCCACAATGGAGATGAAACGCGCGCAGAATACCGCGCGAAAGGCCCGGTGGGTTTTCAGCAGGCTAAAATCAAGCAGGATGGAGGGTTTGCTACTCATCGGTTGTTCACCACATCTTTAAACGGGGATTCTGCAGTTGCGGAGCGCTATGCTAGCACAGATAACGAAATCAATAATGATAATAGAAATCATTGATATTCAATTGTGAGCGGACGCAAGAAATGCCGCCAAACGCGGGGCAATCCCCGTGCCTGGCGGCGAGATGACGGGCGTTATTACAGCGTGCGCAAAATCCGGTTCAGCAGCGGCCCCAGCACTTTGAACGACGCCGGCGAAACGATATCGACATGCGCGCAGTCGAGTTCGTGCGCCTGCAGCGCATCGACGTACTGCGACCAGGTCTGCTGCACGTCCATCCCTGCCTGCAACGTGCGTTTGGCGACGAACAGCGTCGCCTGGCCGTGGAAGCGGGCGGTCCGCGTGTGCGACAGCAACCGCACCGAATCGGCGTAGTTGGCTTCGATGTTGTCGAACATCATGGTGCGCGTCTCGCCCAGCGCCGGATCGAGCGTATCCTGCGACACCGCCAGGAACTGTTCGCGCTCGCGCTGCACTTCCTTCAACACGTTGTCGTCCAGCATCACGTCCCAGTTTTGGGTCTCCGGCGGATAGGTATCCAGCAGGCCGAGGAACGCCACCTGCTCGCCGCGCGCCTGCAGCCGGGCGGCGATGCCCTGGGCCAGCGTGCCGCCCAGCGAGTAGCCGATGAAGTGGTACGGCCCGTGCGGCTGCACCTGCAGCACCGTCTGCAGGTGCGCCTCCACCACCTGGTCCATGTCTTCGCTCAGCGCCAGCGGGCCGTCCGGCCGCGGCGACTGAATGCCGACCAGCGACCAGTGCTGATCGAGATAGCGCGGCAATACGCTGAACTGCCAGGAGAAACCGGACGCCGGATGCAGACAGAACAGCGTCGGCCCCTCGGTGACGCGCAGCGGCAATACGCTGTCGAAGCCACTGCGATCGGCCTCTTCCTGCGTGCGATCTTCCGCCAGCAAGGCGGCCAGTTGCTCGACGCGCGACGCCACCATCACCTGGCCGACGGACACCGCCTTGCCCAGATCGCGGCGCAGCTCGGCCGCCAGACGCATCGCCAGCAGCGAATGGCCGCCCAGCGCGAAGAAATCGTCGTCGGCGAACACCTGCTCGCGCTGCAGCAGGCGGGCGAATACCGCGGCGATCTCGCTTTCCAACCCGGCCTGCGGCGGACGCCCTGCCTTGCGCTCACCGCCCTGCGGCTGCGGCAGAGCCTTGCGATCCAGCTTGCCGTTGGCGCTCAGCGGCAAATCGCGCATTTCCACCAACGCCACCGGCACCATGTGCGGCGGCAGACGGTCGGCCAGCGCCGCGCGCAGGGCTTCCGCATCCCAGCTCGCGCCAGGCTGCATCACCAGATAGCCCACCAGCTGGCGCGCATCGCCGCCGGCGTCCACCGGCGTGCCCTGCAGCACCCGCGCGTGCGTCACCGCCTGGCGCACGCCCGGCAGCGACAGCAGGGCGTGGTCGATTTCACTCAGCTCGATACGCTGCCCGCGGATCTTCAGCTGATCGTCGCTGCGGCCCAAATATTCCACCGCGCCGTCCGGCAGCCAGCGCGCCACGTCGCCAGTGCGGTACATGCGCCCGCCCTCACCGAACGGATCGGCGACAAAGCGGCTGGCGGTCAGATCCGGCCGGCCAAGGTAGCCGTGCGCCAGCTGGACGCCGGTCAGATACAGATCGCCCGCTACGCCCGGCGGCACCGGCCGCAGACGCGCGTCCAGAATGCGCAGCCCGGTGTTCCACACCGGCAGGCCAATCGGCACGTTGGCGCCGGTCACCTTCGCCAATGCCTCGCCGTAGGCCGGATGCCAGGTCACGTCCACCGCCGCTTCGGTCGGGCCGTAGAGGTTGTGCAGCGGCACCGCCGTGCGGCTTTGCCACAGGCGGCACAGCTCCGCCGGCAGCGCTTCGCCGCTGCAGAACACCTGGCGCAGCGCGGCGCAGCTCGCCACCGCCGCGTCGTCGTCCAGGGCGGCAACGAAAGCCGCCAGCATCGACGGTACGAAGTGCATCGTGGTAATGCGGTGTTGAGCGATCAGCTGTTGCAGCTGCTGCGGATCGCGGTGCGCCTCCGGCGGCGCCATCACCAGCCGGGCGCCGACCATCAATGGCCAGAAGAATTCCCACACCGAGACATCGAAACTGCACGGCGTTTTCTGCAGCACCGCGTCGTCCGCCCCCAGCGGATACTGGTGTTGCATCCACAGCAGGCGGTTGACGATCGCCTGATGGCCGACCAGCACGCCTTTCGGGCGCCCGGTGGAGCCGGAGGTAAAGATGATATAGGCCGCATGGTCCGACGTCGGGCCCGCGATCGCCACCCCGGCGGCGTGATCGGCCGCCAGCGGCGCGTCATACAGCAACATGTCGCCCTTGTCGGCGAAACGCGCCTGCTGCGCCGGGTGAGTGATGATCAAGCGGGGCGCGGCGTCTTCCAGCATCATCGCCAGCCGCTCGTCCGGATAACCGGTGTCCAGCGGCAGGTAGGCGGCGCCCGCTTCGACGATCGCCATCAACGCCAGCGACAGGAACACCGACCGCGGCAGCGCCACCGCCACGATGTCGCCCGGCCGCACGCCCTGCGCCACCAGTTGGCGCGCCAGCGCCGTGACCTGCTCGCGCGTTTCGCGGTAGGTGAAGCTGAAATGCGCATCCGCCAACGCCGGCGCGTCCGGCGTGGCTTGCGCCTGCTGCGCCAGCAATTGGCTCAGCGTGGTCGCCGGCACCGGATGCGCCGTGTCGTTGATCCGCGCCAGCAGCGCGCGATCGTCGGCGGTCAGCATATCGGCCTCGCCGATCGGCAACGTTGCCTGCGCGGCGAACTGCGCCAGCAGCAGCGGCAACCGTTGCAGGTGCGCCTGCAGCTCCTGGCGGCTGTAACGTTCGGCATTGGCCAGCAGCTCCACCTTCAATTGGTGGTGTTCATCGATAAACAGCGCAATCTCCAGATCGCGCACCGGCCCGGAGGCCAGATCGTGGGTAATGCCCTCGATGCCGGCGAAATCCAGCTGGTAATCGAACATTTTGAAGTTGAAGACCGTGCCGTACAGCGGTTCGCCGTCGCCGATGCGCCCCAGATCGCGCTGCACCTGTTCGGCGTCGTAGCGCTGATGGCGGCGCACCGTTTTCAGCTCGCGGCTGATGCGTGCGGCGGCCTCATACAGCGTGGCCTGCGGCTCGAGATGCATCTCCATCGGCAGCACATTGATCACCGGGCCGGCGGCGCACAGGGCGGCCGAGCCGGTACGGCGCATGAAGATAAAACCGGCGCTGAAGCTCGGTTGGCCGCTCAGACGCGACACCCACAGCGCCACCAACGCCACCGCCATATCGGCGGCGTTCAGCTTCTGCTGCGCGCCACGCTGCACCAGTTCGGCGAAGGCCTGCGGATCGCAGCGCTGTTCCAGCCGGTGGATGCGCGGCGTGGGCGTTTGCCCGGCCAGCGGCTGCGGGCAGATCGTGGCCGGCGGCGGCAGCTGCCGCGCTTTTTCGCGCCAGAAATCGGCGTCGCGTTGCCAGGCCGGCGCCTGCCGGTAAGCCTGGTATTCCGCCACCACGTCGCTGAACGCCGTGAAAGGCGTCGGCTCCAGCGCGTCGCCGCGGCAAAGATGGGTATAAATCGCCGCCACGCGGCGAGCGATGGCGGTGAAGCTGAAACCGTCCACCAGCAGATGGTGATAACGCTGATACCAGAACCAGCGATCGTCCGCCAGGCGCATCACCACATGGCGATACAGCGGTGCGCCGTTGCCGGCGCGCAGATCGCTCGCCAGATCGATATCCATCAGCGCGCGAGCGGCGGCTTCGGGATCCGACGACGTCGTCAGATCGACAAGTTCCGGCGCATGCACCGCCAGCGAGTCATCCAGCCATTGCACCGGCACGCCGTCGCGTTCCGCAAAACGCAGCCGCAGCATGTCCACCTCGCCGAGACCCCGGGTGATGGCCTGCAGCAGGGGCTCCACGGCGACGGGGCCGTTGAGTTCGATGGCATGCGCCACCGCGTAAGCATTGCGATGCGGAGAGATTTGATCGGCGACCCAAATGCCGGGTTGCGCCGCGACCAGCGGCCATTCGCCCGCAAGCGCCGGGCCGCTGAGAGAGTTAGGGGTGTGTGACACTGCTTATTGCTCCCGTGATTACCAGGCGCCGGTCACGCCTTGCGTGCTGCGACCGGCAGAATATCTTGCCAATGCTGTTCCAGCCACTCGGCGCACTCGGTGCGCGCCGCCGGGCCAAATACGATCGTCCAATCGGGTGGAATGGCGCGGAAATCCGGCCACAAACTGTATTGTTGTTGTACGTTGCGCAGCACCAGGCTGCGCTGCTGTTGATCATCGAACGGATTCAGGCTTTCCATCCTGCGTTCCTTGTGCCGCCGTCGTTACCGATGCCGGATAAGCGGTGGCGAAAGCGGAAGCCCACACCGCCTGCAGCCCGTCGGTCAGGCCGCTGCGCCAGCACAGCGCGTCGTGCCCGCCTTCCACCACCCGGTAGTGCACCCGATGGCCGGCTTCGCTCAGGCGCGCCGCCATTTGCCCGCTGACCTGATGCACCAGCTTTTCCTGCGTACCGGCTTCCATAAATACCTTCAGCGCGCCGTGGTTGCCCAGGCCGTGGCGTTCGACCTGTTGCATCAGCCAGCAGGCGTCGTCGGGAATGCTCGGCAGCTGCAGCATGTCGCGCCGCGGCCACCAATAGGAGCCGGACTGGGTGATCACCGCGCCGAAGCGCTGTGGCCAGCGCAGCCCGGCGTACAGAGAGGCCAGGCCGCCAAAGCTTTGCCCCGCCACCACCGTCTCGGCCGGATTGTCGCTGTGCGGCGCCCATTCGGCCAGTTGCGGCATCAGTTCTTCCTGCACCGCCAGCCAGAAATCGTCCTTGCAGGTCAGCTCACGCGCCCGGTGCGGCAGATCGATAATGTCGATCAGCACATACACCGCTTCCGGCAACGCCCCCTCGCGGGTCAGTTGCATCAACGGCGCCCAGACCGGCATTTGCTTCGCCCAGAACTGGCCGTCGAGCAGGATCGCGAGCGGGCGTTCGGCCGGCTTGCTGTCGCCGGTGGTGTAGATCCAGACATCGCGGCTGTTGCCCAGACGCTCGCTCTGCCAGGTATGGCGCTGCAAACGCGCCGGCAGCGGCGGCGTGCAGCGCCCGCTGGCGATCTCATACTCATCGAACGAGCGCCACACCGGCTGCGGCGGCGCATCCGGCATGTGCAGACCGGAAACGCTGTGGCCGCTGGCGCTTTGCCAGGAGCGATAGGGGTTGAGCAGATCGGGAGTGGCGCAGGCGAACACCTGGTGCCACCAGTGACGCAGGTTGTGCATGTTGGCGTGCGCGTCGTCGTCGCTGAACGCCGGCGGCCGCTCGTCAAAACAAGGAATAAAGCAGTAGCTGCCGCGCCAGGCGCCGTTCAGCTCGGTCTGCCAGTACCATACGTCGGTACCGGCCAAACGCAGCAGGCTTTGCGGCGGATTCGGCTGATGGTGGTCGGTCAGGCAGTTGATGTTGATCCACACCCGGCGGTAGGCGGAAGTCAATTCGCATCCCTGCGGATCGCGCCAGAAAAAGGTGGTTCGCCACCGGCCGTTACCCGCCGGTTCTACCCATGGCGTACCGCGTCGTGCCACCGTCAACCACCACCCTGGACTGCCCGCATTGCTGCTGGCCAATAATCTGCTGCTTTCTGACTCTAGTTCTGTATTCACAACGCCTACCCATTTTGTAGTTGGCGGCACCGGGAACGTCGACTTTTCCCTATCGCCGGCCACCGCCCGAACACACTGTAGGCCAAATACTATTGATAATAATTTGCATTTGCAATAGTGTGTAAGGCTTGGAGATCGTGCTGGTATTGCGCGCAACGGACAGGGATCGGGGATACATCAATGGCATCCCTTGCCGCAGCCGATTTTCTATTCCGACTACACAAAAACTACAACCGCCTTTCCCCCATTCGGCGAGGGAGGGCAGCAAGGTAGGACACTCAAATGAAAAGCAAGCTATCACGTTATTCTTTGGCCACTCTTATCGGCTTGGGATTGGGCGCGTCCGCGTTCGCCAACGCCGCGCAGCAGACCGACACCCCCACCACGGAAGAAAACAGCGGCACAGCGGATAAAAAGCCGCGCGGCGAAGACACCATCGTCGTGACCGCCGCCCGGCAGAACCTGCAGGCGCCGGGGGTATCTACCATCACCGCCGATGAGATCAAGAAACGCCCGCCGGCGCGCGACATCAGCGAACTGATCCGCACCATGCCCGGGGTTAACCTGACCGGCAACTCCACCAGCGGCCAGCGCGGCAACAACCGCCAGATCGATATCCGCGGCATGGGCCCGGAAAACACCCTGATTCTGATCGACGGCAAACCGGCCTCCAGCCGCAACTCGGTGCGTCAGGGCTGGCGCGGCGAACGTGACTCACGCGGCGATACCGCCTGGGTGCCGCCGGAAATGATCGAACGCATCGAAGTGCTGCGCGGCCCGGCTGCGGCGCGCTATGGCAACGGCGCCGCGGGCGGCGTGGTCAACATCATCACCAAGAAGGCCGGCGATGCGCTGCACGGCTCGCTGAACGGCTACTTCAACGTGCCGCAGCACAAGCAGGAAGGCGCCACCAAGCGTACCGATTTCAGCCTGTCCGGCCCGCTGAGCGATTCCCTGAGCTTCCGCCTGTTCGGCGGCTACAGCAAAACGCAGGCCGACGCCTGGGACATTAACGAATCGCACAAATCCGAACGCGTCGGCGCCTACGCCAACAGCGTGCCCGCCGGGCGCGAAGGGGTGGTCGATAAAAACATCGACGCCTTGCTGCACTGGGATTTCGCCCATCTGCAGTCGCTGGAGTTCGAATACGCCTATGGCCGCCAGGGCAACCTGTACGCCGGCGATACTCAGAACACCAACACCAACGCCCTGGTACAGAGCAACTACGGCAAAGAGACCAACCGCATCTACCGTGAAACCTTCGGCCTGACCCACCGCGGCGCCTGGGACAACGGCGTGAGCACCAACAACTACGTGCAGTTCGAACGCACCCGCAACACCCGCCTGAACGAAGGCTTGGCCGGCGGCACCGAAGGCATCTTCGATACCAAGAACACCGGTTTCGGCACCACCAAGCTGGATGACTTCCTGGCGCACAGCGAAGTCAGCGTGCCGTTCGAGCTGGGCGTCGCGCAAACCGCTACGCTGGGTACCGAATGGAGCCAGCAACGGATGAAGGACGGCACCTCCACCAGCCAAACGCTGATGGGCGGCACCATTCCCGGCATGACGACCGGTACGCGCAGCCCTTACGCTTCCGCGCATATCTTCTCGCTGTTCGCCGAAGACAACATTGAACTGACCGACACCACCATGCTGACGCCGGGTCTGCGCTACGATCTGCATTCGGAATCCGGCAACAACTGGAGCCCGGCGCTGAACCTGTCGCAGGAACTGGGCGACTACTTCACGCTGAAGATGGGCATCGCCCGTTCCTACAAGGCGCCGACCCTGTTCCAGACCAACGGCAACTATCTGCTGTACAGCAAAGGCCAGGGATGCGCCGGTAGCGATACCAGAAACGGCTGCTACCTGCTCGGCAACGACGATCTGAAGGCGGAAACCAGCGTCAACAAAGAGATCGGGCTGGAGTTCCATAACGACGGCTGGCTGGCCGGCGTGACCTACTTCCGCAACGATTACCACAACAAGATTGAAGCGGGTAACTCCCGCATCGCCACCAGCAGCACCGGCACGGCGGTCTATCAGTGGGAAAACGTGCCGAAGGCGGTGGTGCAAGGGCTGGAAGGCTCGCTGAACGTGCCGGTCAGCGAGACCGTCACCTGGAGCAACAACGCCACCTACATGATCGAGAACAAGAACAAGACCACCGGCGATTACCTGTCGGTGATCCCGAAGTTCACCGTCAACTCGACCCTCAGCTGGCAGGCCACGCAGGATCTGTCGATGCAGTCCACCCTGACCTGGTACGGCCGTCAGAAGCCGAAGAAGTACAACTACCAGGGTAAACCGGCCACCGGCGGCGAAACCCGCGAGGTTAGCCCTTACGCCGTCGTCGGCGCCAGCGCGACCTATGATCTGACCAAAAACGTCAGCCTCACCGCCGGCATCGACAACCTGTTCGATAAACGCCAGTTCCGCGCCGGCAACGCGCAGAACGTCGGCGATCCGAACACCGGTGCGATCAACATCGCCGGTGCGGGCGCGGCCACCTACAACGAACCGGGCCGCACCTACTACATGAGCATCAACACCCACTTCTGATGACATGAACCAACGACAAAGGGGTGCTCAGCACCCCTTGAGGTAAATGACAAAGCGGATGACGTTGCCGGGCTTTCATTAGGCGACAGATAGAAAACAAGGAAAATCAATTCATTGATTTTCGGCTGATAACCACAAAGGAGGAAAAACCACGCTTTTTCCTCCTTTATCAGCCACGAGAAAGGGCGCCGCGGCGCCCTTTTTTTATCTTTCCATTCAGTTATTTGGTGTGTAGCTGAATGCGCACCACGCTTTCGGCTGTGCCGGCCTTGGTGGCAGCGCCGTCGTTTTTCACCGTTACGAACAGCGCATCGCCTTTCGGATCCAACGCCAGGCTGTTAGGGTGCGGCGGCAGGTCTACGGTTTGCAGGCGCTTGAGGGTCTTGGCGTCGAACACCGTCAGCGTCCCGGCACCGTGATCCACGCGCACGCCCTTGCGGTTGGCGACATACAGCCGCTGGCTGCGCTCGTCGAGCAGCAGACCTATCGGCACTTCATCCGTCAGTTCGCTGGCCAGCACCTTGCCGCTGTCCGCATCCAGCGCGAACACCCGGTGGCCGCTGCTGCGCTTCACGTAGCCGCGCCCCAGATGATGGTTGCGGTAGTCGTCGCGGTCGATGCCCTGATCGACGCCCAACAGGCGGTTGCTCGCCGGGTCATACACCAGGTTCAGCAACTGATCGGCCTGCACCTCGTGCGTGGCGGCGATCGCCAACGTGTCGGCGTTCAGGGTGATCACCTGCCCCTGCATGTTGGAGACGAACACTCTGCGGCCCTTCTCATCCAGCGTGATGCCCACCGCGTTGTAACCGAAGCCCGGGATCACTTTCTCCAGCTTGCCGGCCTTGGTATCGACCACGTACAGCACGCTGTCGACGCCGAAGCCCAGCCCCGGCAGGAACAGGCGGCCGCTTTGCGCGTCATATTTAATCTCGCGGATGCGGTACAGGTAGTCCTCAGTGATCTTGAACTTCTTCAGCTCCGCCAGCAGGAAATCCAGGCGCTTGCCGCTGATGCCCGCCTGCTTGTAGGCCTGCTCCAGCACCGCTTTATCCAGCAGCTTGATGCTGTCGAGCGCATGGTTGGTGGTGGTGTCCACCACCCCGACTTCGCCGTTGAAGGCCTGCGTCAGGTACAAACGGTTGCCCGCATCGTTCAGCGCCACGCCGAAGCCTTTCACCTTCAGCGGGATCTCCGCCTTGATCGCCAGGGTGTTGGGATCCAGCCGCAGCACGCGGGAGCGCGCTTCTTCCTTCCAGTCCGGCGCACTGACGAACAGCGCCTGCTGCGAGGTGCTGTAGGCCATCTCCACCACCGCCGACGACAGCGCCTGGCGCTTGATGTCCTGCGGTTTGATGCCGGCATCGTCCGCCTGCGCGGCGCCGGCGACCACCAGAGAGGCCGCCACCAGCAGCGACAGTAACGCGCGCGGGGTTGCTAGGGTTCCAGACATCCTTTTATCTCCTTGAAAATCATGCTTTCGGTTAGAGTGAAACAACGTCATGCCTGCGGCCCGGGAGGCAGCGCCGCCAGAGCGATATCGCCAGCGATGTGCTGTGCAAACTGGGTAAAGACGTGCTGAACGCCGTCGGCGATCAGAGTGGCCTGCTCCCGGCTGTAGTGATCCTGGCGATAGGTCATCATCACCCGCAGGGATTTCTTCCCGGCCAGATCGTCTTCCATCACCTCAAACTGCAGGCCGAGCAGCGATTCGGCTTTCTCCGGCTCCACCTGACGGTAGGCGATCGCACGGCCGTCCTGCAGCCGGAACTCGCCGTTCAGCTTGATGCGGCTGTGGATCTGGATGAACACTTCGAACATGTGGTTTTTGCGGTCGGCATCCACGCCGAACAGCCCTTCTTCCACCAGGTCGATCGGAATGTCGGTGTACGGCAGCGAGCCATTGATGGTGTTTTTCACCTGACTGACCAACCCGGCGACCGTCAGCCCTTCGTCGAAGCGCACGCGGTGCACCACCACGGTGGTGAAGTAGCCGACGGTATCGAAGAACTCGGCGTCGTTACGGCCAGAGGTTGAGGTGCCCACCAGCAGATCCGCCGGGCCGCCCAGCAGACGCAGCGCCGAGGTAATCCCGGCATACACCACGTTGAACAGCGAAGCGTTGTTGCGGCGGGCAAGCTGATACAGGCCTTCCGCCACGGCAGGATCGACCTCGAACTCCAGCCAGCCGCCGTTGACGTCCGCCGGCGCCGGCACCGCCGGGTGGGTGGACGCTTCTTGCCGGAAGATCGGTTGGCCGACCGGCGCGCCGCGCAGCGCATCGAGCCAATAGTCCAGATGTTGCTGCTGCACCCCCGAGGCCCGCTGCTGCCGGGCGAAGGTGTGGAACTGCGGCGGCTGCCCGCTCCACTGCGGCGCCTGGCCGACGACGCGATGGCGATAGGCGACGCCCAGCTCGTCCATCATCAGGTTGAGCGACCATTCATCCAGCACCACATGGTGGAACAGCAGCGACAGCAGCTGCTGGCCGTTGTCCGCATCGCGCAGCAGCGTGGCGCGCAGCGGCAGCTCGGCGGCCAGATCGAACCGGTGCTGGCCGGCGTCGGCCAACAGGGCCGCGGCGTTACCCGCCGGCGTCTCGTGAGAGAAGCGGAACCACTGATAATCCGGCAGTTCTGCGGCCGGCACCACCACCTGCACCACCTCCCCCTGCTGCTCGACGAAGCGTGAACGCAGCACGGTATGGCGAGTCATGACGTCGATAAACGCCTGGTGCAGCGCCGTTTCGTCCACCGCATCGAAGAAGCGCAGAGAGAACGGCAGGTTGAAAATCTCGTCATGGCCGAAGGCTTCATACACCTTCCACAGCGATTCCTGCGCCAGCGACAGCGGCGCCTGCGCCCCCTCATGATCGTCGGCGATGGCTAGCGAGGCATTCGGCTGCGCGACGTTCAGGCGTTTGGCGTAGCCCGCCAGCCCGCGCGCCGTCGGATGGCTGAACAGATCGTTAATGTTGATTTCGATCTGATGCAGGCTCAGCAAGCGGCCAATCACCCGGGTAGCGACCAGTGAATGGCCGCCGCGATCGAAGAAGTCTTCATCCAGGGTCATTTCCGGCGCCGCCAGCGCCTCACGGAACGCCTGCAAAATCAGTGATGCAATGCTTTCGTCCGGGTCGCCGTTCGCCGCCGGCGCGGCCATCGCCGGGGAAACGGCCTCAGCCGCCGGCAATGCGACGGCAATCCGCTGCCCGGCCAGGAACGCGCTGAACTGCTCCAGCAGGAAAGGCGCCGCGTGCGGAGACAGACGCGGATCGGTGACCAGCTCCAGCGTCAGCGTTTCCGCCTCGGGCGAGCTCAACAGCAGCGCCAGTTCAAACGGCGTATGCAGCGGCGGCAGCAACAGGCGTTCGGCGTGAACGCCTTCCAACCGCCACTCTGCAGCCAGATCGTCGCGCCAGGCCACCAGCAGCTGCGCCCGCTGCCGATCCGGCTGTTCAGCCACGGTCTGCGCCAGCAGCCGTTGCCCGGCATCGCCGTCGCCGTGACGTACGGTCAGGCGCATCAGCGGCGCTGCCGTCAGGCCCAACTCCAGGCCGACGCACTCCGCCGTTTCTGCCGCCGGCACGCACAGCTGCACCGCTTGCCCGCCGGCCTGCGTGGCGACGAACTCGGCAAAACGCGCCGCCACCGCCGCCAGCAAGGCCCGCGGCGTGTCGTTGGCGGGCAACAGCGAGCGCGCAATGCGCGTGACCACGCGCGCGCCCACCGGTGGCAACGCTTCAACACGCTGCGCCGGGCTGCGGTAATCCTGCAGCGCGACCGCCTGGCGCGCCCAGGGCAGCTGTGGCTCCGGGGTTTCCGGCGGCTCGACCGGCTCCGCCGCGAAAGGCAGAGGCATCGCATCTCCGTTATAACGGGCGGACAACATCGCCGGCAGGTGGCGCCACGGCAGCGTTTCCGCCAGGATGTCATGCAATACCGCGCCCAACATCACATCACCGCCCGGCGTGAGCAACAGCAAGAAGCGCAGCGGCGCTTCGCCTTCCAGTTCAAACGGCGCCGCCTGCGCCTGCAGCAGGCAATCCATGGCGTGTTGTTCATCCGCCACCTGACGCAGGCTCACCGGCAACGGCGCCGAATCGGCGGCGCGTTTAATCAGACCGTTTTCGTCATCAAAAACGTAATGCACGTTCACGCCCGGCGTTTCCCGCACCAGCGCCTGCAGCGCCGCCGTCAGTTGGGCGATATCCACCTCTCCCGTCAGGCGCCAGGCTAGCGCCCGCTGCCAGCGTGCGTCACCCTGCTGCAGATGGGCAAACCATGCCCGCTCTTCGGCTTCGCTTACCGGCCGCTCGCCGTTCGCCGCCCCCGCGCCCAGCGCCTGAAACGCGCTCTCCAGCCGCTGGGCCTCTTCATCGCTCAGAATGCTGTCAAAATCATCGATCACTGCGTTATCTCCTTTGCCCGGCCGTGCCGGGATAGCGCATAAAACGGGGGACATTCGTCCCCCGTCACCGCGATAGCGTTAGAAAGTCAGCTCAACCGCTGCGCCGACCAGGCGGCCTCGCTGGAGAGTCGCCGTGTAAATGTCATTGCTTCTGACCATCTCGCGGCGGTCGGAATCAAACAGGTTTTTCGCATACAGCGTGGCGCGACCGTAGTCGAAGGTGTAAGCCAGCTGGGCGTTGGCCGTCCAATAGGAGCCGATGCGCCCGCGCGAGTCGTTGTCGTATTGCGAATAGTAGGAGTCGGTAAACGCCACGTTGCTGCTCAGCTCCCACCCTTTCAGGAACTGATATTTGGCGCCCATGTTGGCGGTGTAAGCCGGCGCGCGCGCCAGCTCATGCCCTTCCACGCCGCTGCCCGAGAACTTCTTGATGTCGGTTTTCAACAGGCCGAGGTTGCCGAACAGTTCGAAATCCCAGCGCGGCTGCCAGGTAGCGCCGATTTCCGCGCCGTAGGTTTCCACCTTGTCGGCGTTGCGGATCACGCTGGAGTTCTCGCCCAGCGAGTACGGCAGCTGCATATCCTTGTAATCGTTGTAGAAGATGTTACCCGTCAGCACCACGTTGGCGTCTTTCAGGTGATGGCGGGTGTACAGCTCGTAGTTCCAGACATACTCGGAACCGTAGGTGTAGCTGACCACCGGCGTGCCGATCGTGATGCCGCCGCCGCCGGCGTTATAGCCGCGTGCGATCTTGGCGCCGTAGGTTTGGGTATCCGTCGGTTTCCAGGCCACGTCCAGCTTCGGCAGGAACACGGTGTAGGTTTCATCGAAATCGATGCGCACCGCCTGGCTGCCGCCGTCGCGGCGACGATGTTCGCGCTCCAGACGGCTGGCGGCGGTCACGTCCACCTGCGGCGTCAGCGCATAGGTCAGCTCGGCGAACGCCGAATGGGTATCGGTCTTATCCTTGAAGGTCGAGCCGCCGAAGATGTTGACGAACTCATCCTGCGTGCCGTGGAAGTAACGCAGCCCCGCCAGCCCGTGCAGGCGGCTGTCCGCGCCGCCGAAGCGCACTACCGGCTCCACGTGAACTTCCTGGCCGTCGATCTCGGCGTATTGGATGTTGTAAGCGGTCGGACGGTTGATGTTGAAGTCGGTGTAGATAACGCGGTTTTCCAACGTCAGTGCGTCGGACTGCTCCCAGGCCAGATCCCAGATGGTGCTGTTCATGTTGCTTTTGAACACGGCGCGGCGCGGATCGTGGCGCGGGTTGGTCGGATGCGGCTGAGGGTTGAGGCTTTCGTTCTGCGGCGCGGTGCTGCCGAAGTGGTTGAAGGTCAGCTTGGTGGTCAGATCGCGCAGGCCGGCCGGGTTGAACAACAGCTTGGCGCGGGCGGTGGTGGCTTCCACTTCGCGCGGATCGCCCACCGGCGCATAGGCCGGCAGATCGGCTTCGCTGCGGCGGCGCTGGCGATCGACGCTGACGCGGAACGCCAGCTGATCTTCCACCAGCGGGCCGGACGCCATGGCCGCCAACTGTGAAGAGTGCTGGTTGCCGGCCCCGCCCTTGAAGGCGCTTTCCCACTCGAAGGTCGGATCCTTACTGGCCATGACGATGGCGCCGGCGATGGCGTTGCGCCCCTGGATGTAGCTTTGCGGGCCGAGGAACACTTCGACGCGATCCAGATCCCACAGCGACTGCGGACCGAACGCCTGTTCGTTATAAGTCAGCGAACGGCCGTCCAATGACAGATTGAGGCGCGGGCGGGTGCCGCTAAGGAAAGCGTTGGCGCCGACGTTCGGGCCGGAACCGTCGATGCCGCGCACGGTCGGCAGTTCGTTGCCGATGCCCAGATCCACCACGTTGGGGGTCATGCGCAGCAGATCGGGGATCTGCACCGCATCGGGCATCGAGGCGATGCGGTTGCTGTCGAACACCTGCACGCTGGAGCCGGTGTCGAAAATGGACCGTTTGATCTTCTCACCGGTGACCAGCAGCGTTTCCGCGTCCTGGTAGGTTTCGTTGCTCTTCGTTTCCGCCGCGTTGACGTTACCGATCGCCAGTGAACAAACCCCTAAAAATACGGAGGAAAATGCCCCAATGGCTTTCAACCCCGCCTTTTCCCCGTTTCCTACGCTTTCATGCCGTTGAGCCGCAAAATGCTTGCCCATAGATGTCTTCTCCTTTCATCCCAGAGGTGCACAAAATTTGATTTTTTTTTACACAACCTACATCGACACTCACACAGATCATGACGCTGCGGCCTTCCCGGCCTTGCTGTTGCTTATCCCTGCGGCAAACCCATGTCTTTCGCGGCCGAACGGGCGCGGCCCCGTCCACGGCCAAGCCGCCGGCGGAGCGGCCGGCAGCTTGTATAAAAACGTAAAATAATGTTAAGAATGATAATATTTTGCATTTTCTAATGCAAATCATTATCAATAAAGGTGTGAGGGCTGACAAGATAACTGCCAGAAGCCCTTATGCTTTCGCAGGAAAAACGAGCGCTGCAATAACAAGCAATCATTTCAATGCTAAGAATAATATAGATAAATTACTCACGCCCAACGCCCTCTCTGCTCAGTATTGCTAAAACGCCTTATAGATAGCACCCATGCGCCAAATGGATCAAATAATAATAATTTTCATTCCTATTAACATTTGGATATATTCTTGCAGTCTCGTTGGCTGAATCAAAATGGATACCCGATGAAAGCGTTAACCACGATGCAGGCCGCCTATTGGGTAGGCCGACAGTCCGCTCCCCCTCTGGGCGGCATGGCCGCCCACCTGTATGCGGAGTTCGACGGCGGCGAGCTGGATGCCGCTCGGCTCCGCCAGGCCGTAGAGATGTTGTACCTGCATCATCCGCTGCTGCGCCTGCGCATTACCGACGATGGCCAACAGACGATCGCGCCCCCCAGTCCCCGGCATACCTTGCATCTCGACGACTGGCGACACGCCGATGAAGCGACGCTGGCGGCCGCGCTCGCCGCCAAACGCCAGGCGAAAAGCACCCAGCTGCTGCCGCTGGAACAGGGCGTTCCCTGCGATATCAGCCTGAGCCTGCTGCCGGAAGGGCGCAGCCGCTTGCACGTCGATCTCGACATGATCGCCGGCGATGCCATGAGCTTTCGCCTGCTGATGGAGGATCTGGCGGCGTTTTATCACCAGTGTCCGGCGGCGCCCTCCCATGACGCGCCGCCGGCCTACTTCGATCACCTCGAACGACGCAACGCCGACGAGGCGCTGCGCCAGCGGCGCGAACGCAGCCAGCGTTGGTGGCGTGCTCGCCTGGCGCAGGTGCCGCCGGCGCCGCGCCTGCTGCGCACGCCGGACCGCTGCCGCAGCGATCGTTTGGCCATCCAGTTGAATGCAGAAGAAAGCCGCGCGCTGGAGAGCGTGGCCAAGCGGCACCACACCTCCCTCTCGACGCTATTTCTGGCGCTGTTCGCGCTGGCCGTCGGCCAGGGTTGGAACATGACGCGCTTCCGGCTCAACGTGCCGCTGTTCCACCGCGAGAGCGAACGGGAAGACGCGCATCGCCTCGTCGGCGACTTCTCTAATCTGGTATTGCTCGGCGTGGAATTGAACCCGACGGAAAACCTGAACGCCTTCTGCCAACGCCTGATGGCGCAGCTGGCGGAGCTGATCGAGCATGCAGATTATCCCGGCGTCAGCGTGATGCGCGATCTGTCACGCCTGCACGGCAGCCTGCAGCCTTCGCCGGTGGTGTTTACCGCCGGTTTCGGCATCCGCGGCAAGACGCTGTTTTCCGAACGGGTCGCCAACACCTTCGGCCCTCTCGGCTGGGTCATCTCTCAGGGGCCGCAGGTCGCGCTGGATGCGCAGGTCGCCCACGTCGACGACGGCATTCTGATCAACTGGGACGTGCGGCTGGACGCGTTTCCCGAGCACGTGTTGCCACGTCTGCTGGCCTGTTACCGGGCACTGCTGCACCTGGCCGCGCGGCAAGCGGGGGCGTTCGATCGCCCGCTGTCGCAACTGCTGGCGCAATGCACGCCCGACGCGCTGGCGCAGCAGGCGCCGGTGCGCCAGGTGTTGCACCGGCTGCTGGAGCGGGTGGCTCCCGAGGCCGGCTTGCACGACCACGACGATATCCACCGGTTGCCTCTGCCGGATGCTGGGGTGAACGCGCTGCTAACGGTGCTCAACAAATATCTGGCGGCGGCGCTGACGGCGCAGGATCTGGCGGCGCATCCCTCCCCCGCGGCGCTGGCGGCATTGATCTGCCAACGCTCGCCCGAAGCAGGACGGCATGCGAAAACGCTGCTCGCCGCGCTGGCGCCGCAGCACTGAGATCGGTTTCCGGGCGCGCGACGTCCGGCACGTTTTAATCGGTTAGCGACTATAGGGAAGCACCATGGAGACACCATTAACCGCACTGCAGCAGGCCTATCTTCTCGGCCGCAGCGATCGATGGCCGCTCGGCGGCGTGGCGATGCACGACTTCCGCGAATACCGTGCCCGGCAGCGGGATTTGCCGCGCCTTGAAGCGCGCCTGGCCGAGCTGGTACAGCACTACCCGGCGTTGCGCACCTGCATCGATGTGCAGCGCGGCACGCAGCACGTGCGCCCGGAAATCACGCTGCATCTGGATCGCCACGACCTGCGCTCGCTGGATGACGAAGCGGCGCAGCGCCAGACGGAACAACTGCGCGAGCGTTACTCCCACCAGCGCCACGATCCGAGCCAACCGCTGTGGCGCATCGCCGTGATCCAACTTGCCGAACAGCAGGATCCGACGGGATCGCCGTACGATACGCTGATCTTTACCAGCTTTGATGCCTTGATCCTCGACGGCCAGGGGATCTCCGCCGTGATCGCGCGCCTGTTCGACGATCGCCCTCTGACGCCGACCGCCGCCGCGCTGCCGCCCCCTGCGGCATCGGCGGCGCAACGCCAGGCCGATGCCGCCTATTGGCGCGAGAAGCTGCAGGATGTCACCACCCCGTCGGCGTTGCCGTGGCGCGCCCCGCTCGCCAATCTCACCGCATCACGCTATCGCCGCGCCACCCTGACGCTGCCGCACGACACGGTCAAACAACTGGGCCGCCTGGGATCGCCGCATGCGCTGCTGCGCAACAGCCTGCTCTCGGCGCTGATCCTTGATACGCTGGCCCACTGGACCACCGACGGGGAGCTGTGCGTCGGGGTGCCGGTGGCGTTCCCCGCCGCCACGAAGCTGGGCAACGCCTCCAGCTTCGTGGCGGTGCGCTATTCGCGCTACGGCGAAGACTTTATCCAGCGCGCGCAAGCCTTGCAGGACGATGTGCTCGGCGCGCTCGATCACCTGGCGTTTTCCGGCGTCGATCTGGCGCGTCAGTTGCTCGGCCAAAGCCAGGGCGGCCCGGCGCTGCCGGTGATCCTGACCAACTGTTTGGGTTGGGAAACGCTGCCGGCCGAGGCGCCGGTGCGCTTCCACGATGGCCTGACCCAAACGCCGCAGGTCGCCATTGATATCCGTCTGACGCTGGACAGCGAAAAAAACCTGCAGCTGTGCGTGGATTACGCCGAGCAGGCGCTGCACGGCGAGCAGGTAGCGGCCATACTGGCGGCCTTGCAGCGGCGCATCCTGCACAGTTGCCAACGCGCCGATCTGGCGATCGCCCCGCGAGATTTCATCGATCTGGCGCATTACCGCCACAACGACAGCGAAGCGAATTACGCGCCTTATCCTTATCTGGCGCAGCTGACCGAGCGGCTGTTCGGCGCGCATAACGGCGGCAACGCGCTGATCTGCGGCGAGCAGACGCTGACCTATCGCGAGCTGGGCCAGCGGATCGCCACGGCGATCGCCAACCTGCAAAGCCGCGGCGTACAGCCGGGCAACGTGGTGGCGCTGTATTTGCCGCGCAGCCCGGAACAGATCATCTTCAGCCTCGCCTGCGCCCTGCAGGGGGTGATCTGGGTGCCTATCGACATCAACTCGCCGCCGGAGCGCACCGCCTACCTGCTGGAGAACTGCCGGCCGACGCTGGTGGTGCACGGCGGCGATCTGGAGACGCCGATCGGCGTGACGCCGGCTACCCTGCTGACGCCGACGGATCGCGCGCCCGCGCTGCCGGATGGACAGGCGTTGACGGAACGCAGCGCCAGCCAGGCCGCGAGCTATTACCTGTATACCTCCGGCACCACCGGTAAACCCAAGTGCGTGGTGCTCAACAACCGCGCTACCGCCAACGTCGTGCACCAAACCCAACAGCGCTGGAGAGTCACCGCCGACGACGTCTTTATTTCCGTGACGCCGCCGCACCATGACATGTCGATGTTCGATCTGTTCGGTTCGCTGTGCGCCGGCGCCACGCTGGTACTGCCGGCGCCGCATCAGGAAAAAGACGCCATCAGTTGGAACCAACTGGTGGAAAAACATCGGGTCAGCCTGTGGTGCTCGGTGCCCGCCATTCTGGAGATGCTGCTCACCTGTAAAACGGCCGACAGCCTGCGCTCGCTGCGCCTGGTGGCGCAGGGCGGCGACTACATCAAGCCGGCGACGGTGCAAACCCTGCGCACCTTACGCCCGGATCTCGCGCTGTTCTCACTCGGCGGGCCGACCGAAACCACCATCTGGAGCATCTGGCACCCGATCGCCCCGCAGGAGAGCGGCACCGTGCCTTACGGCCGCCCGCTGCCGGCCAACCGCTATTTCATCTGCCATGACGACGGCAGCCACTGCCCGGCCGGCGTGGTCGGCCGCATCCATACCGCCGGGGTCAACCTGGCGTTAGGCTATCTGGAGCAGGGGGAGCTGAAGCAGCACGACTTCGTCACCCTCGCAGGGCCGGACGGGCAGCCGCTGCGCGCTTTCCGTACCGGCGATCAGGGCTATTACCGTCCGGACGGCAACATCATGTTCGCCACCCGGGTGAACGGCTATGTGAAGATCCGCGGCGTGCGCGTCTCGCTGCCGGAAATCGAAGACGTGCTGCGCCGCCATCCGGCGATCCGGGATATGGTGGTGGTGGATTATCCCAGCGGAGAGAACAACGAGGCGGCGCTCGGCGCCCTGTATCTGACCCGCGACGGCAAGCCGCTGCCGCTGTCCGAGATCCGCGCCTTTGCCACCGGCTATCTGCCCTGTACCCATATTCCCACGCGCTTTATCCACGCCGAGGCGCTGCCGCTGTCTGCCAACGGCAAAACCGACCGCCATCGTATCCGCGCCGACCTGAGCCAGCGGCAAACCGCGCCGGCGCTGAACGCCTGCGCAGCCCCGCCGCCGAACGCGCCTTTGGCGCGCAGCGCAGAGATCCTGACCATCTATTGGCAGGCGATCGGCGTGACGCCGCGCCCGGAATGGGGAGAAGAGACGGCGTTTATCGCCATGGGGCTGAAGCTGCCGCATATCAAACAGGTGGCGGAGCGCCTCAATGACGCTTTCGGCACCCGGCTGGTAAGCAGTGCGCTCTTGCCGTGCAAGAATGCGCGCGAAGTGGCGGCGTTACTGACCAGCTGAAGCCACATCACTCGGGCGGGGATATCCCCCGCCCGCAGGTTATCAGGCGGGCAATGCCGTCAGGGCCGCGAGCGGTTGCTCCCAGGCTTCTCGCTGCAGCGCGCGCAGCAGAAATTCTTGCAGCACCTCGCCATAGTCCAGCGCATCCTCCGTCGGGAACTGTTCCAGATAAATATCGATATCCACCTGCAGATCGCGGGCGTCGGTGCGGCCGCGATACGTCAGGTTGAAACCGTCGCCCGAGCCGCCGGCCAAAACGCGCCGGGCGCCGCGACAGCCGACAAAACGGGGCGCATCGAAGGGTTGCACGTTGATGAAGGGAGAAATAAAGAAGCGCGAGTTCGGATCCACGCCGCGATCGGCGGCCAGTTGGCGCAGACGATAGCCGGCGTGGCTGCGCAGCTCGCGCAGCTGCTGCGTCAGGGTGGTCAGAAAGCTCCCCAGCGTCTCCATTGGCGACGGCGATACCAGCAGCGGCAGTGTATTAACCGCCAGCGAAGGGACGTTGGTGGCGGCTTGCCCGCGGCGATTCATCGCAGGCATCCACATCGGCAACGCATCGCCCTGCCGGGCGTGACGCGGCATGACCTGAAACAGCCAGACCGCCGACAGCGCCACCAGCAAGTCGGGCCAATTGATGCCACTGCGTTCCGACTGCTGCGCCAGACGTTGCGCGACTTCTGTCGGCAACCGACGGTTGACGCTCAGGCGTCGCACGCCATACTCCCCGCCGCCCTTACGCACCGTCGGCAGCGCCTGCGACGGCGGCAGATAGGCCTGCCAAAAGCGCCGATCGCGCTCGCAGCGTTCAGAATCGACGTAGGCCAACTCGGCCTGTTGAAAGGGGGCGAAGGCGCCCAAAGGGATGCCCGCGCTCCCCTGGCCGAGGTAGTGCGCATATAGCGCGGCGCAGCGGTGCTCGATTAGCGCCATGCCGAAACCGTCGACCAGAATATGGTGCGCACGCACGTACCAGAGGTAACGCTCCGGTCCCAGCTTCAGCAGCCAGGCGGCGGCTAACGGTTCGCGGTGCAGCGCCCGGTGCTGCGCGATATCCTCGTGCATCAGGCTTTGCGCCGCCTGCCAGGGATCGCGATGCGTTTGCAGATCGATACGTTGCAATGACGGTATGCGCTGTGGCTCGTGCCGTAGCGGCGGTGGATGGTCGCCACGCCGTTCGCCAAAGCGCAGGGCAAACGCCTGCGTCTCGGCGAGGGTGGCGGCGATCGCCCGGCAGAGCGCCGCTTCCTCTATTGCGCCGCACAGTTCGGTGCAATGGGCGACGGTGGATAAGGTCTGCCCAGGGTGCAAGGTGTATTCTTCCCAGAAATCAAGCTGCGCTGGCGCCAGCGGCAACCATTCAGAGGCCAAAGCGGTGTCCGACATGTTACCTACCTTTGATAAGCCTGAATAAAAGCGCCGAACGGGCGATACCCCGCCGTTCAACGGCTTTTGTGTGTCTCCATACATCATCAAATGAAAATGATAATAACATCTATTATCATTTCCAATAATTTGGTAACACTTTAGATTCTGTTAAGCGGGGATGCAAGCGACGCAGCGGGGGCAGAGAAAAGAAAGTGGCAGGCTGAAAGGGCATAAAAACAAAACGCCCCGGGCACGGATGCCCGGGGCGGTTTTCATATCCCGCTAGCCGGTGATTAGCCTTGATTGGCCGGCTTCACCTTCTGCGCCAGGAACTCCGTTTCGTAGGCCAGCGCCTTCTTGCGATCGAACTGGTGCTCCCACTTGGCGATAACCAGTACCGCCAGCGCGTTGCCCACGACGTTCAGCGCGGTGCGCGCCATATCCAGGATACGGTCCACGCCGGCGATAAACGCCAGGCCTTCCAGCGGAATGCCGACGCTGCCCAACGTCGCCAGCAGCACCACGAACGAGACACCCGGCACGCCGGCGATCCCTTTCGAGGTCACCATCAGCGTCAGCACCAGCACGATCTCCTGCCCCAACGATAGCTCAATGCCGTACAGCTGGGCGATAAAGATGGCGGCGATGCTCTGGTACAGCGTCGAACCATCCAAATTAAAGGAGTAACCGGTCGGCACCACGAAACTGGTGATCGACTTGGGCGCGCCGTAAGCCTCCATCTTTTCGATGATGCGCGGCAGCACCGTTTCCGAACTGGCGGTGGAATAAGCCAGGATCAGTTCGTCTTTCAGGATGCGGATCAGCGTCCAGATGCGCAGGTTGCACAGCCGAGCGACCGCCCCCAGCACCACCAGGGCGAAGAACGCGATGGCGAAGTACACCAGCACCACCAGCTTGGCCAACGGCAGCAGCGAAGCGAAACCGAAGTTCGCCACCGTGACCGAAATCAGACCAAACACCCCGATCGGCGCATAACGCATGATCATGTGGGTGACTTTGAACATGCTCTCGGACACTGCCTTGAAGACCTTCAGCAGCGGCTCTTTGGTCTCTTTCGGCAACGACGACAGCCCCAGACCAAACAGCACCGAGAAGAAGATAATCGGCAGCATGTCGCCCTTGGCCATCGACGAGAAGACGTTCGACGGGATCAGCGACAGAATGGTCGCCACCAGGCTGTGCGAACCGCTTTGCACCTGTTCGGTGGTTTTCTCATACTGCGAAATGTCCACCGTGGTCAGCGTCGACATATCGATGCCGTGACCCGGTTGGAAGACGTTGGCCAAGGTGAGCCCCACCACGATGGCGATCGTGGTGATCACTTCGAAGTAAATAATGGTTTTCAATCCGATGCGGCCCAGCTTTTTCGCATCCCCCACGCCGGCAATACCGACGATCAGCGTGGAAATAACGATCGGCACCACAATCATCTTAATCAGACGAATAAAGATATCACCCGCCGGGCTGAGAATATTGCTCACCAGCCACTCACGAGATTCGGTCTGGTTGTGCAATACCGCGCCAACAATAATACCCAGCACCAACGCGATCAGGATTTGCCAAGCCAGGCTAATTTTTACACTTTTCATACCCAAAAAGTCCTCAAAGACTCTTTGCGCCGTACAAAGTCGCAACACGGCGAAAAGAATACTTAATCATTTATTACAGGCTTATGTTAATTCAGTGGAAGCGTTCACCTGCCCTGGGTGCGACGCAGTATAAATCTGTATCATCCGGGCGGCATGCTCTGCAAGCCTTGATTTGTCAGGGTTGAGCGCTGAATCGAATCACAAAAAATTCGCGCAACTATTTCAAATGGCATAATTGCTTGTTATTAAAAACATAATTTTTCATATAATGAAGCACATAACCGCGCCAGCGACGTTTTTTTGAACGCGATTAAAATGCGTTATTTTTCGTCCATTCTGCATATTTAGTCCGCATCAAATGTTTATATTTTGTTACTCAAAAGTCAAATAAATGGGAATTGACCGAGTGACATTTTCACCCATAAATGCAGCGCCGTTTTATATTCCGATTAAAAATCGAACAATTCGGCATGATGAATGCCACACGGTATTTCCCGAGTTTTCATCAGGAATTAAGCGTTAATAGAACGTTATTTCACGATGTGCCGTCCATCGTTATATCGCGTTAATACCAACTTCGAATATTAATAGCGAAAAATAATCAAAAAAGATTTATAGCGCGAAATAATGTCGGTCTCTCCCCCCCTTATTAAGCGCGAGGCAAACACCCTCGCCTTTGTTTATTCTTTTTTGTTCTTTAGATAAGTGTTTTTGGCTAAAAAAGCGGGTTTATGATGATTTAAACGCCAAATAGATAGATACGTACTGCAAATACGACAGAACTATTACAAATCAATATCTTTGTTGCGTGATCTGCCGCGCAAAAAAGAAACAAAGAATCGTAGCAAACTATACTTAACCTTCAGTTGACATATCATTAACAACTTCAAGGAGAAAAGCTATGAGCCAACTGCATAAACACGCTATTCCTTCTGCAATTGCAGAACGCGCCCTGATTAATCCGGCACAATACCAACAGTATTATCAACAGTCGGTTCAAGACCCAGAAGCTTTTTGGGGTGAGCATGGCAAAATCCTGGACTGGATCAAACCCTATACCAAAGTCAAAAACACCTCGTTCGATCCGGGCCACGTCAGCATCCGTTGGTTTGAAGACGGCACGTTGAACCTGGCGGCCAACTGCCTGGACCGTCATTTGGCTGAGCGCGGCGACCAGACCGCCATTATCTGGGAAGGCGATGACCCGACCCAATCCAAGAAAGTGACCTACAAACAGCTGCACCATGATGTCTGCCAATTCGCCAACGTGCTGAAAAAGCTCGGCGTGAAAAAAGGCGACGTGGTGGCTATCTATATGCCGATGGTGCCGGAAGCGGCGGTCGCGATGCTGGCCTGCGCCCGCATCGGCGCCGTACATTCGGTGATCTTCGGCGGCTTCTCACCGGAAGCGGTCGCCGGGCGCATTATCGACTCCAACGCCAAACTGGTGATCACCGCCGATGAAGGCCTGCGCGCCGGCCGCGCCGTGCCGCTGAAAAAGAACGTCGACGATGCGCTGAAAAACCCCGGCGTGGTCAGCGTGGCCAACGTCGTGGTGTTCCAGCGCACCGGCAAACCGGGTTACTGGCAGGAAGGGCGCGATCTGTGGTGGCATGAGCTGACCCAGGGCGTTTCCGCCGATTGCCCGCCGGAAGAAATGAACGCGGAAGATCCGCTGTTTATCCTGTACACCTCCGGCTCGACCGGCAAGCCAAAAGGCGTGCTGCACACCACTGGCGGCTACCTGGTGTACGCCGCGATGACCTTTAAGTATGTGTTCGACTATCACGACGGCGACATTTACTGGTGCACCGCCGACGTCGGCTGGGTCACCGGTCACAGCTATCTGCTGTACGGCCCGCTGGCCTGCGGCGCCACCACGCTGATGTTCGAAGGCGTACCTAACTATCCGGGCGTCAATCGTCTGTCTCAGGTGATCGACAAACACCAGGTCAACATTCTGTATACCGCGCCGACCGCCATTCGTGCCCTGATGGCCGAAGGCGACAAGGCGATCGAAGGCACCCGACGCGATTCGCTGCGCATCATGGGCTCGGTCGGCGAACCGATCAACCCGGAAGCCTGGGAGTGGTACTACAACAAGATAGGCAACGCCAAATGCCCGATCGTCGACACCTGGTGGCAAACTGAAACCGGCGGCTTCATGATTACCCCGCTGCCGGGCGCCACCGAGCTGAAGGCCGGTTCCGCCACTCGGCCTTTCTTCGGCGTACAGCCGGCGCTGGTTGATAATGTCGGCACGCCGCAGGAAGGCGCCTGCGAAGGCAACCTGGTGATCGTCGATTCCTGGCCGGGCCAGGCGCGCACCCTGTTCGGCGATCATGACCGCTTCGAGCAAACCTACTTCTCGACCTTCAAAGGCATGTATTTCAGCGGCGACGGCGCCCGCCGCGACGAGGACGGTTACTACTGGATCACCGGCCGCGTCGATGACGTGCTGAACGTCTCCGGCCACCGTTTGGGCACCGCCGAGATCGAGTCCGCGCTGGTATCTCACCCGAAAATCGCCGAAGCGGCGGTGGTCGGCATTCCTCATAACATCAAAGGCCAGGCGATCTACGCCTATATCACGCTGAACCACGGCGAAGAACCGACGCCGGAGCTCTATGCCGAAGTGCGCAACTGGGTGCGCAAAGAGATAGGGCCGATCGCCACGCCGGACGTGCTGCACTGGACAGATTCGCTGCCCAAAACGCGCTCCGGCAAGATCATGCGGCGTATCCTGCGCAAAATTGCCGCCGGCGACACCAGCAACCTGGGGGATACCTCCACGCTGGCGGATCCGGCTGTAGTCGACAAGCTGTTGGAAGAAAAACAATCAATGAAAGTGCCGTCATAATTTACGCCGCTTCAGGCCGCTCATTCGGATAACGCGCCGTTGAGCGGCCCTGGCGCGGCGTACTCTATCAATACCTACTGGAGACACTCTGATGAATGACACCATTTATCAAGGGATTGAAGAAAACCCGCGCTTTAAAGAGCTGGTGAGAAAACGCGGCCGGTTCGCCTGGCTGCTTTCGCTGATTACGCTGGCGCTGTACGTCGGCTTTATCTTGTTGATCGCCTTCGATCCCCAATGGCTCGGCACGCCGATCGCCGCCGGATCGACCATTACCCGCGGGATCCCGGTCGGCGTCGGGCTGATCGTGATCTCTTTCGTCTTGACCGGGATCTATGTCTTCCGCGCCAACGGCGAATTCGATCGCCTCACCGCAGAGATTCTGCGCGAGGTGAAACAATGAAGCGCTTATTGTCCGCCGCCGCGCTGCTGTTGCTGCCGGGCCTGGCCTGCGCCGACGCCATTGGCGGCGAGGTGCATCGTCAGCCGCTGAACATCCAGGCGATCGTGATGTTTATCCTGTTTGTCGGCGCCACGCTCTACATCACCTATTGGGCCTCCAAACGCACCCGTTCCCGTCAGGACTACTACACCGCGGGCGGGCGCATCACCGGTCTGCAAAACGGGCTGGCGATCGCCGGCGACTTCATGTCCGCCGCCTCGTTCCTCGGCATCTCCGCACTGGTCTATACCTCGGGCTATGACGGCCTGATCTACTCCATCGGCTTCCTCATCGGCTGGCCGATCATTCTGTTCCTGATCGCGGAACGCCTGCGCAATCTCGGCCGCTATACCTTCGCCGATGTCGCCTCTTACCGTCTGCAGCAGAAACCGATCCGCACCCTCTCGGCCTGCGGCTCGTTGGTGGTGGTGGCGTTGTATCTGATCGCGCAGATGGTCGGCGCCGGCAAGCTGATCCAGCTGCTGTTCGGGCTCAACTACCATGTGGCGGTGATCCTGGTCGGTATCCTGATGGTGCTGTACGTGCTGTTCGGCGGCATGCTGGCCACCACCTGGGTGCAGATCATCAAAGCGGTGCTGCTGCTGGCCGGCGCCAGCTTTATGGCGCTGATGGTGATGAAGTCGGTTAACTTCGACTTCAATACCCTGTTCGCCGAAGCGGTGAAGGTGCATCCGAAAGGCATCGCCATCATGAGCCCCGGCGGGCTGGTGTCCGATCCGATTTCCGCGCTGTCGCTTGGCCTGGCGCTGATGTTCGGCACCGCCGGTCTGCCGCACATCTTGATGCGTTTCTTCACCGTGAGTGACGCCAAGGAAGCGCGCAAGAGCGTGTTCTACGCCACCGGCTTTATCGGTTACTTCTATATTCTGACCTTTATCATCGGCTTCGGCGCCATCCTGCTGGTCAGCGCCAATCCGGCGTTCAAAGACGCCACCGGCGCGCTGCTGGGCGGCACCAACATGGCGGCGGTGCATCTGGCCAATGCCGTTGGCGGCAACTTCTTCCTCGGCTTTATCTCGGCGGTGGCGTTCGCCACCATTCTGGCGGTGGTTGCGGGCCTGACGCTGGCCGGCGCCTCGGCCGTGTCCCACGATCTGTACGCCAGCGTGATTAAAAACGGCAAGGCGACCGAGCGCGATGAGCTGAAGGTCTCCAAGATCACCGTCGTGGTATTAGGCCTGGTCGCCATTGCCCTGGGGATTTTGTTCGAGAAGCAGAATATCGCCTTTATGGTCGGGCTGGCGTTCTCCATCGCCGCCAGCTGTAACTTCCCTATCATCATCCTGTCGATGTACTGGTCGCGTTTGACGACCCGCGGCGCGATGATTGGCGGCTGGTTAGGCCTGCTGACAGCGGTGATTCTGATGATCCTCGGCCCGACGATCTGGGTGCAGATCCTCGGCCATGAGAAACCGATTTACCCGTACGAATACCCGGCGCTGTTCTCGATGATCGTGGCCTTTGTCGGCACCTGGCTGTTCTCGATCACCGACAGCTCGCTGGCCGGGCAGCAAGAGCGGGAACGCTTCCGGGCGCAGTTTGTTCGTTCGCAAACCGGGCTGGGCATTTCTCAGGGCAGCTCGCATTGACCGAATAATAAGTGAAAAAAGCAAACACACCCTAATCAAAGGCCCTTCGGGGCCTTTTCTCTGGCTCGCTGACGGAGAATAAGGAGGGGAAAGCAGCGCAGCGTAGCTGCGCTTTTTACGTTTTACGCACAGCAAAAAGCCCTGAACGTCAGTTCAGGGCTTTCGGCTTTGTTTGATGCCTGGCAGTGTCCTACTCTCGCATGGGGAGACCCCACACTACCATCGGCGCTACGGCGTTTCACTTCTGAGTTCGGCATGGGGTCAGGTGGGACCACCGCGCTATTGCCGCCAGGCAAATTCTGTTTCATTCCAACCGCCTCACTTCCGTGAAGCCATCAGAACCAATCTTGGAACGTCGCTGAAAATCTCTCTAAAAACACCTTCGGTGTTGTAAGGTTAAGCCTCACGGATCATTAGTACTGGTTAGCTCAATGCATCGCTGCACTTACACACCCAGCCTATCAACGTCTTAGTCTTAAACGTTCCTTCAGGGACCTTAAAGGCCCAGGGAAGACTCATCTTGAGGCAAGTTTCGCGCTTAGATGCTTTCAGCGCTTATCTTTTCCGCACTTAGCTACCGGGCAATGCCATTGGCATGACAACCCGAACACCAGTGGTGCGTTCACTCCGGTCCTCTCGTACTAGGAGCAACCCCTCTCAATCTTCCAACGCCCACGGCAGATAGGGACCGAACTGTCTCACGACGTTCTAAACCCAGCTCGCGTACCACTTTAAATGGCGAACAGCCATACCCTTGGGACCTACTTCAGCCCCAGGATGTGATGAGCCGACATCGAGGTGCCAAACACCGCCGTCGATATGAACTCTTGGGCGGTATCAGCCTGTTATCCCCGGAGTACCTTTTATCCGTTGAGCGATGGCCCTTCCATTCAGAACCACCGGATCACTAAGACCTACTTTCGTACCTGCTCGAGCCGTCACTCTCGCAGTCAAGCTAGCTTATGCCTTTGCACTAACCTCACGATGTCCGACCGTGATTAGCTAACCTTCGTGCTCCTCCGTTACTCTTTGGGAGGAGACCGCCCCAGTCAAACTACCCACCAGACACTGTCCTCACCCCAGATTATGGGGCCGAGTTAGAACATCAAACATTAAAGGGTGGTATTTCAAGGATGGCTCCACGCAGACTGGCGTCCACGCTTCAAAGCCTCCCACCTATCCTACACATCAAGGCTCAATGTTCAGTGTCAAGCTATAGTAAAGGTTCACGGGGTCTTTCCGTCTTGCCGCGGGTACACTGCATCTTCACAGCGAGTTCAATTTCACTGAGTCTCGGGTGGAGACAGCCTGGCCATCATTACGCCATTCGTGCAGGTCGGAACTTACCCGACAAGGAATTTCGCTACCTTAGGACCGTTATAGTTACGGCCGCCGTTTACTGGGGCTTCGATCAAGAGCTTCGCCTTGCGGCTGACCCCATCAATTAACCTTCCAGCACCGGGCAGGCGTCACACCGTATACGTCCACTTTCGTGTTTGCACAGTGCTGTGTTTTTATTAAACAGTTGCAGCCAGCTGGTATCTTCGACTGGCTTCAGCTCCATCCGCAAGGGACTTCACCTACATGCCAGCGTGCCTTCTCCCGAAGTTACGGCACCATTTTGCCTAGTTCCTTCACCCGAGTTCTCTCAAGCGCCTTGGTATTCTCTACCTGACCACCTGTGTCGGTTTGGGGTACGATTTAATGTTACCTGGAGCTTAGAGGATTTTCCTGGAAGCAGGGCATCAACTACTTCTGCACCGTAGTGCATCGTCATCACGCCTCAGGGTTAGCATGCAACCGGATTTACCAGGTCACACCCCCTACACGCTTAAACCGGGACAACCGTCGCCCGGCTAGCCTAGCCTTCTCCGTCCCCCCTTCGCAGTAACACCAAGTACAGGAATATTAACCTGTTTCCCATCGACTACGCTTTTCAGCCTCGCCTTAGGGGTCGACTCACCCTGCCCCGATTAACGTTGGACAGGAACCCTTGGTCTTCCGGCGAGCGGGCTTTTCACCCGCTTTATCGTTACTTATGTCAGCATTCGCACTTCTGATACCTCCAGCAACCCTCACAGGCCACCTTCAACGGCTTACAGAACGCTCCCCTACCCAACAACGCCTAAGCGTCGCTGCCGCAGCTTCGGTGCATGGTTTAGCCCCGTTACATCTTCCGCGCAGGCCGACTCGACCAGTGAGCTATTACGCTTTCTTTAAATGATGGCTGCTTCTAAGCCAACATCCTGGCTGTCTATGCCTTCCCACATCGTTTCCCACTTAACCATGACTTTGGGACCTTAGCTGGCGGTCTGGGTTGTTTCCCTCTTCACGACGGACGTTAGCACCCGCCGTGTGTCTCCCGTGATAACATTCTTCGGTATTCGGAGTTTGCATCGGTTTGGTAAGCCGGGATGGCCCCCTAGCCGAAACAGTGCTCTACCCCCGAAGATGAGTTCACGAGGCGCTACCTAAATAGCTTTCGGGGAGAACCAGCTATCTCCCGGTTTGATTGGCCTTTCACCCCCAGCCACAAGTCATCCGCTAATTTTTCAACATTAGTCGGTTCGGTCCTCCAGTTAGTGTTACCCAACCTTCAACCTGCCCATGGCTAGATCACCGGGTTTCGGGTCTATACCTTGCAACTATTCGCCCAGTTAAGACTCGGTTTCCCTACGGCTCCCCTATACGGTTAACCTTGCTACAAAATATAAGTCGCTGACCCATTATACAAAAGGTACGCAGTCACACCACGAAGGTGCTCCCACTGCTTGTACGTACACGGTTTCAGGTTCTATTTCACTCCCCTCGCCGGGGTTCTTTTCGCCTTTCCCTCACGGTACTGGTTCACTATCGGTCAGTCAGGAGTATTTAGCCTTGGAGGATGGTCCCCCCATATTCAGACAGGATGTCACGTGTCCCGCCCTACTCATCGAACTCACGACCTGTGCATTTTAGTGTACGGGGCTATCACCCTTTACTGCGCGACTTTCCAGACGCTTCCACTAACACACAAGCCGATTCAGGTTCTGGGCTCCTCCCCGTTCGCTCGCCGCTACTGGGGGAATCTCGGTTGATTTCTTTTCCTCGGGGTACTTAGATGTTTCAGTTCCCCCGGTTCGCCTCATGCCACTATGTATTCATGACATGATAGTGTGTCGAAACACACTGGGTTTCCCCATTCGGGTATCGCCGGTTATAACGGTTCATATCACCTTACCGACGCTTTTCGCAGATTAGCACGCCCTTCATCGCCTCTGACTGCCTAGGCATCCACCGTGTACGCTTAGTCACTTAACCTCACAACCCGAAGATGTTTCCATCGTTCGCGCTGCAAACATTTGAGAGACTCTATGACAGGTTACTCTTCATCCCAATACATCTACGGAGGGATAAATTTCAGCCGTCATGTTTCAATTTTCAGCTTGTTCCAGATTGTTAAAGAGCAAAATACTTCGCAGCATACTGTCGCCAATATACTCTGAAGTATTCAATACCGGACTATATGGTGGAGCTAAGCGGGATCGAACCGCTGACCTCCTGCGTGCAAGGCAGGCGCTCTCCCAGCTGAGCTATAGCCCCATACAGTCACGTGCAGTACCTTTTCCACTTACAAGAAGTGGTAGGCCTGAGTGGACTTGAACCACCGACCTCACCCTTATCAGGGGTGCGCTCTAACCACCTGAGCTACAAGCCTATAAAGGTATTTCTGCTCGTTACTTTCTATCAGACAATCTGTGTGAGCACGCCACTCGAACTAATATCTTTAGGTAAGGAGGTGATCCAACCGCAGGTTCCCCTACGGTTACCTTGTTACGACTTCACCCCAGTCATGAATCACAAAGTGGTAAGCGCCCTCCCGAAGGTTAAGCTACCTACTTCTTTTGCAACCCACTCCCATGGTGTGACGGGCGGTGTGTACAAGGCCCGGGAACGTATTCACCGTAGCATTCTGATCTACGATTACTAGCGATTCCGACTTCATGGAGTCGAGTTGCAGACTCCAATCCGGACTACGACGTACTTTATGAGGTCCGCTTGCTCTCGCGAGGTCGCTTCTCTTTGTATACGCCATTGTAGCACGTGTGTAGCCCTACTCGTAAGGGCCATGATGACTTGACGTCATCCCCACCTTCCTCCAGTTTATCACTGGCAGTCTCCTTTGAGTTCCCGGCCGAACCGCTGGCAACAAAGGATAAGGGTTGCGCTCGTTGCGGGACTTAACCCAACATTTCACAACACGAGCTGACGACAGCCATGCAGCACCTGTCTCAGAGTTCCCGAAGGCACCAAAGCATCTCTGCTAAGTTCTCTGGATGTCAAGAGTAGGTAAGGTTCTTCGCGTTGCATCGAATTAAACCACATGCTCCACCGCTTGTGCGGGCCCCCGTCAATTCATTTGAGTTTTAACCTTGCGGCCGTACTCCCCAGGCGGTCGATTTAACGCGTTAGCTCCGGAAGCCACGCCTCAAGGGCACAACCTCCAAATCGACATCGTTTACAGCGTGGACTACCAGGGTATCTAATCCTGTTTGCTCCCCACGCTTTCGCACCTGAGCGTCAGTCTTCGTCCAGGGGGCCGCCTTCGCCACCGGTATTCCTCCAGATCTCTACGCATTTCACCGCTACACCTGGAATTCTACCCCCCTCTACGAGACTCTAGCTTGCCAGTTTCAAATGCAGTTCCCAGGTTGAGCCCGGGGATTTCACATCTGACTTAACAAACCGCCTGCGTGCGCTTTACGCCCAGTAATTCCGATTAACGCTTGCACCCTCCGTATTACCGCGGCTGCTGGCACGGAGTTAGCCGGTGCTTCTTCTGCGAGTAACGTCAATTGATGAGCGTATTAGGCTCACCACCTTCCTCCTCGCTGAAAGTGCTTTACAACCCGAAGGCCTTCTTCACACACGCGGCATGGCTGCATCAGGCTTGCGCCCATTGTGCAATATTCCCCACTGCTGCCTCCCGTAGGAGTCTGGACCGTGTCTCAGTTCCAGTGTGGCTGGTCATCCTCTCAGACCAGCTAGGGATCGTCGCCTAGGTGAGCCATTACCCCACCTACTAGCTAATCCCATCTGGGCACATCTGATGGCAAGAGGCCCGAAGGTCCCCCTCTTTGGTCTTGCGACGTTATGCGGTATTAGCTACCGTTTCCAGTAGTTATCCCCCTCCATCAGGCAGTTTCCCAGACATTACTCACCCGTCCGCCGCTCGTCACCCAGGGAGCAAGCTCCCCTGTGCTACCGCTCGACTTGCATGTGTTAAGCCTGCCGCCAGCGTTCAATCTGAGCCATGATCAAACTCTTCAATTAAAAGCTTGATTTGCTTCCACTCGAGAAGCGATGCTCAAAGATTTACTGCATGAATTTTACTTCAGTTAGTCACTCTTCAAGACTTGATATTTTTTTGCATCCGAAGATGCTGGATATCGTCTTGTGGAGTGCCCACACAGATTGTCTGATAAATTGTTAAAGAGCAGTGAGTTAGGCGCTTTCGCTTGCTAACTCGAGGTGGCGTATATTACGCTTTCCTCTTTCAGAGTCAACCCTAATTTTCAGGATTTTTTCTCTGCGACCCCCGGAGACTCTGTGAAGTTGTTCACATGTTCCGTGTCGATGGAGGCGCATTATAGGGAGTTCCTCGCAGGCCGCAACAGGTATTTTCAGCAAAAACGATCGTTAGCTGCATTCCACAGCAAAACCCCGCTTTATACCCACTTGCACACAGTGTTATCCACAGATGCGATTTGTACGGAAAATTTACGAGCGCCACGCAAACGTTTTCGCTACAATTCCCCGCGACGAAACGATCCCCCTTTTTACGGGGGCGTTACCTGAATTTGTGCCTGTCCCTCCCTTTATAAGGCAGAAAACCGCGCTTTATAGAGAGAACGAGGTGGACATTCACGTAACGCTCTTTAATTGCGACTCAAAGCCAAGGGATAAAACCATGCAACAACCTCGTCCAATCCGCCGGGCTCTGCTCAGCGTGTCTGACAAAGCCGGTATCGTTGAATTCGCCGAAGCGCTTTCCCAGCGCGGCGTTGAACTGCTCTCCACCGGCGGCACCGCCCGCCTGCTGGCAGACGCCGGTCTGCCCGTTACCGAAGTTTCCGACTACACCGGCTTCCCGGAGATGATGGACGGACGAGTTAAGACCCTGCACCCGAAAGTTCACGGCGGTATCCTCGGCCGCCGCGGCCAGGATGACGCGGTCATGAATAAGCATGACATCCAGCCGATCGACATGGTGGTCGTCAATCTGTACCCGTTCGCCCAAACCGTAGCGCGCCCGGATTGCTCGCTGGAAGACGCGGTCGAAAATATCGATATCGGCGGCCCGACCATGGTGCGCTCCGCCGCCAAGAACCATAAAGACGTCGCCATCGTGGTGAAGAGCAGCGACTACGCCGCCATCATTACCGAGATGGACAACAACGACGGCTCGCTGCGCTATGCCACCCGCTTCGATCTCGCCATCAAGGCCTTCGAACACACCGCCGCCTACGACAGCATGATCGCCAACTACTTCGGCGCGCTGGTGCCGGCGTACCACGGCGAGACCGAACAGCCGTCCGGCCGCTTCCCTCGTACCCTGAACCTCAACTACATCAAGAAGCAGGATATGCGTTACGGTGAGAACAGCCACCAGCAAGCCGCCTTCTATATAGAAGAAGAGGTAAAGGAAGCGTCCGTCGCGACCGCCGAGCAGTTGCAGGGCAAAGCACTCTCCTATAACAACATCGCCGATACCGACGCCGCGCTGGAATGCGTGAAAGAGTTCGCCGAACCGGCCTGCGTGATCGTCAAGCACGCCAACCCTTGCGGCGTGGCGATCGGCGACGACATCCTCGCCGCCTATGAGCGCGCTTACCAAACCGACCCGACTTCCGCCTTCGGCGGCATCATCGCCTTTAACCGCGAGCTGGACGCCGCCACCGCGCAGGCGATCATCAGCCGCCAGTTCGTGGAAGTGATCATCGCGCCAAACGTCACTCAGGAAGCGCGCTCCCTGCTGGCCGCCAAACAGAACGTGCGCGTGCTGGCCTGCGGCCAGTGGCAGCAACGCGTGGCGGGGCTGGACTTCAAGCGCGTCAACGGCGGGCTGCTGGTACAGGATCGCGATCTCGGCATGGTGACCGCCGCCGATCTGCGCGTGGTATCCGAGCGCCAACCGACCGAACAGGAACTGCGTGACGCGCTGTTCTGCTGGAAAGTGGCCAAGTTCGTGAAATCCAACGCCATCGTTTATGCACGTGACAACATGACCATCGGCATAGGCGCCGGCCAGATGAGCCGCGTTTATTCCGCCAAGATCGCCGGCATCAAAGCGAGCGACGAAGGGCTGGAAGTGAAAGGATCCGCCATGGCCTCCGACGCCTTCTTCCCGTTCCGTGACGGCATCGATGCCGCAGCTGCAGTCGGCATCACCTGCGTGATCCAGCCTGGCGGCTCGATCCGCGACGACGAAGTGATCGCCGCCGCCAACGAACACGGCATCGCGATGATCTTCACCGACATGCGTCATTTCCGCCATTAATTCCTTTTGCCGCGTGCGCTCCGGCGCACGCCATTCGTGGAGCCCCTGATGAACATTTTGATTATCGGCAACGGCGGGCGCGAACACGCGCTGGCCTGGAAAGCCGCCCAGTCTCCGCTGGCGGATAAAGTCTACGTTGCGCCGGGCAATGCCGGTACCGCGCTGGAAGCCAATCTGGAGAACGTGGCGATCGTCGCCACCGATATCCCCGCCCTGGTCGCTTTCGCCCAGAGCCATGACATCGGTCTGACCATCGTCGGGCCGGAAGCCCCGCTGGTGATTGGCGTGGTCGACGCCTTCCAGGCCGCCGGTCTGAAAATCTTCGGCCCGACGCAGGCCGCCGCGCAGCTCGAAGGCTCCAAAGCTTTCACTAAGGATTTCCTGGCGCGCCACCGCATCCCGACCGCCGAATATGAAAACTTCACCGACGTGGAGCCGGCGCTGGCCTACGTGCGCAGCAAAGGCGCGCCGATCGTCATCAAGGCCGATGGCCTGGCGGCCGGTAAAGGCGTGATCGTCGCGATGACGCTGCAGGAAGCGGAAGAGGCGGTGCGCGACATGTTGGCCGGCAACGCCTTCGGCGACGCCGGTCATCGCATCGTGGTGGAAGAGTTCCTTGACGGTGAAGAGGCCAGCTTCATCGTGATGGTCGACGGCGAGAACGTGGTGCCGATGGCCACCAGCCAGGACCACAAGCGCGTCGGCGACGGCGACACCGGCCCGAACACCGGCGGCATGGGCGCCTATTCTCCCGCACCGGTAGTGACCGACGAAATCCACCGGCGCGCCATGGACCAGGTGATCTGGCCGACGGTGCGCGGCATGGCGGCGGAAGGCAACACCTACGTCGGCTTCCTTTACGCCGGCCTGATGATCGCCGCCGACGGCCAGCCGAAGGTGATCGAATTCAACTGTCGTTTCGGCGATCCGGAAACCCAGCCGATCATGCTGCGCCTGCGTTCCGATCTGGTGGAACTGTGCCTGGCGGGCGCCGAAGGTCGCCTGAACGAGAAAACCTCCGACTGGGACGAGCGCCCCGCGCTCGGCGTGGTGCTGGCGGCCGGCGGTTATCCGGGTGACTATCGCAACGGCGAGGTGATCCAGGGGCTGCCGCAACAGGAAAGCGCCGACGGTAAGGTCTTCCATGCCGGCACGCGCCTGCAGGGCGATGACGTCGTCACCAGCGGCGGTCGCGTTCTGTGCGTGACGGCGCTGGGCGACACCGTGGCGCAGGCGCAACAACGCGCCTATCAGCTGGCGGAAGGCATCCAGTGGCCGGGCAGCTTCTGCCGCAAAGATATCGGTTATCGCGCGATTGCGCGCGGCAAGTGATTCGACCTGATAAGGTCATGACAAGAGGCTCCGCAGCGCGGGGCCTTTTTTATAGCTGGTCTTCTTTCGGTTCCCAGCTGCAGAAGTCGTCGTTTGCTACCAGCAGCAGCTCGCTGCCTTCCGGCGCTTCCAACCAGGCGACGCTCACCGGCCGGCTGCTGCTGCGGGCGCGTTTTTCGATCCAGGCGATGGCGGAGGCATCCAACCCGGGTTTTAAGCGCTGCCCGTCGCAGGTTTGCACTTCGCCCTGCAACCAACGCCCCTGCAGCAATTTGACCTTGCCGGCGCGCAGCGCATTGCTGACTTCGAGGATACGTCGCGCCTGATATTGATACAGGGCGATTTCATCGCGGGTCAACGGTTCGCGGCGTGTCGCCAGCTGGCGCTGCATAAAGCTCACCGTGCCGTCGTCGGCAAAGCGCAGTTGAATGGAATCTCGATCGCCGTCGGCGTCGTTGCGTTTGATTTGGCGCAGCACGTCGCCCTGATAGGTGTACAGCGTGGTGATGGTACCCGGTCCGCGGTAGGGACTATAGACGCTGACCAGCACCTGCGGGCGATGTTGCTCATCGTCTTTACGCCACAGGCGTATCACGCCTTGATCGGCCACAAAGCCGCTGGCGGTAAAGCTGGGAATATCGGAATGGAAACTGCAGGCGCTCAGACCGAGGGCGATGCCGGCGGCCATGAGCACCCGACGAGTAAACAAAAGGGGCGCCATCGCCCCTCTGTTTAATCTTTTCACCGAGGCGCGGTCTTATTTAACAGCGTCTTTCAGTGCTTTGCCAGAAACGAACGCAGGCACGTTGGCTGCTGCGATTTTGATTTCTTTGCCAGTCTGTGGGTTGCGGCCAGTGCGCTCGCTACGATGGTTTACTTTGAAAGTACCGAAGCCAACCAATTGTACTGCATCACCTTCTTTCAGAGACTCAGTAATAGCAGCCAGGGTGGATTCCAGAGCCAGTTTAGCTTGTGCTTTGGAAAGGTCAGCCTTGTCCGCGATTACATCAATCAGTTGAGTCTTGTTCATAAGTTATCCTTACAGTGTGTTTATCGTTTGCAAAGCATCGAGTGCGACGGATATGCCGATTGACAGCACTCTCCTGCATACACGCACCGATAGCCACTTTTTTTACGCCCCCCAAATGTAGACCAGACAGGGTGCGGATGTGAAGCCTTAAGGCATGACAAATCAGGCGTTAAATCACGTTTTGTTGCCTTATTGCGCTAAATTTATCCCGATGTTGCTGACACCGGCCTCTCGCAGGTCGGATCGCAGCCCCTTGATCAGGTCTATATCGCGCTCTTCACAGGCGTCCAACAGGCGGAAAATTTCCCATTGAATGTCCCATTCTTCCTCTACCGCAGGCAAACTTCCCAACTCTTCGTCGGTCATTTCCCTACCGGCTTGAGTCATTTCCAACATCGCCACGGTGCGAATCGATGTTTCGCTGATGGCGATGGCGTGCTCCAGCGTCTCCCCGCCGAGCCGCGAATGGATCAGTTCCCCTAATGCGATACAGGCATCAATTGCCGGGTAAACGCCGTAAAGATCGTAATCTTCCGCCGACGGAATCGCCTCTTCCAACTTCTCGAGCTGGCTGTCGAAGTTGACCTTGGCGTCCTTCACCACCAGCGTTTCCCACACCAAATCCAGAATGCGGCGATAAATCGCCGGATCGCCGAACTCGGTCTGTTTGCAGAACATCTGGTAATTCGGGTACATACGCTCGCACAAACTGGCCATAAAGGTCAAATGTTGCCAAGCCTCGTGCCGTTCCAGACGTAAATGAATCGGGTTACGTAGCATGCTTTACTCTCTTACGCGTTATCTGCGGCGCAGTGTACCCGAAATCGCTCATGGCGACACCTCCGGATGCTGCTGCAACCAACGCTGAAACGCCGGACGGCGCGAAGCGATGGCGTCGGCCCAGCGGGTCGGCTCCGGCAAACGGTAGCCCGCCATACAGCGCTGCACCCACGCCAGCGCGCTGTCGGCGCCCACGCGGTGACCGGTAGAGATGAACAGCGGGTTGCAGCGCGCCTTGCTGCGCCATACCCAGCCCAGCTGTTCCCCCTTATCTTCCAACGGTGCCAGCGCGCCGACGGCGGCCTCCAGCGGCGCGAATTTGCCGCACAGGCGCTTCTTGGCCACGCCGATGGTCGGTACATCGACCAGCAGGCCGAAATGGCTGGCGACGCCGAGGCGCCGCGGATGTGAAATGCCATGCCCATCGACGAAGATCAGCCCCGGCTTTTGCCGCAGCTGTGCCCAGGCGGCCAACAGCGCCGGGTATTCGCGAAACGACAGGAAGCCCGGGATATAAGGCATGACGGTGGCGATGCGCGCCACCTGATATTCCACCAGCTCCAGCGACGGATAGCGCAGTATGGCGATAGCGGCACGCGTCACCGCCCCCTCCTGCTCGAAGCCCACGTCGGCGCCGGCGATGAAGGCCGGCGGTTCGGCCGGCAGATCGTCGTAGCGAATGACTTCAGCCGCGCGCCGCAGCTGTTCGGCGCGCAGGGCCTGCATATCGGTCACATCGAATCCTTAACGGTGGTATTTCGCCGACTGCGCGTGCACCGCCTCGACGAAGGCGCCGGCGTGCTCAGGCGGCACATCCTGATGGATGCCGTGGCCCAGGTTGAACACATGACCGTTGCCGTGGCCAAAACCGGCCAGAATGGTCTCCACCTCTTCCGCGATGCGCGCCGGAGAAGCATAGAGCATCGACGGATCCATATTGCCCTGCAGCGCCACTTTGTCGCCCACGCGCCGACGCGCGTCGGCGATATCGGTGGTCCAGTCCAGCCCCAGCGCATCGCAGCCGGTGGCAGCCATCGCCTCCAGCCACTGCCCGCCGCCTTTGGTAAACAGCGTCACCGGCACGCGGCGGCCGTCATTTTCACGCAGCAAGCCATCGACGATCTTGTGCATGTAGTGCAACGAGAACTCGCGGTAATCGCGCCCGGTCAGCACGCCGCCCCAGGTGTCGAACACCATCACCGACTGCGCGCCGGCCTTGATTTGGGCGTTGAGGTACAGGATCACGCTGTCCGCCAACTTGTCCAGCAACAGGTGCAGCGTGGCCGGTTCGGCATACATCATTTTTTTCAGCTTGGTGAAGGCCTTGCTGCTCCCGCCTTCAACCATATAGGTAGCCAGCGTCCACGGGCTGCCGGAGAAGCCGATCAGCGGCACTTCGCCCTTCAGCTCGCGGCGGATGGTGCGCACCGCGTTCATCACATAGCCCAGCTCCACTTCCGGATCGAACGCCGGCAGTTTGTCGACGTCGGCACGGCAGGTGATAGGTGAGCTGAAACGCGGGCCTTCGCCGGCTTCAAAGTACAGGCCAAGCCCCATGGCGTCGGGAATGGTGAGAATGTCGGAGAACAGAATGGCGGCGTCCAGCGCATAGCGGCGCAGCGGCTGCAGCGTAACCTCACAGGCCAGCTCCGCGTTCTTGCACAGCGACATGAAATCACCGGCCTGGGCACGGGTCGCCTTGTACTCCGGCAAATAACGACCGGCCTGGCGCATCATCCATACGGGGGTCACATCCACCGGCTGGCGCAACAGCGCGCGCAGGTAGCGATCGTTCTTCAACTCAGTCATTTATGGGGCTCCCTTAATAATCTGCCGGCCATTGTACATTATTCTTCCCGGCACAGCGCCACGGTGTCCTCAATCAACCGGCGCGCCACGGTGCCGGGCGGCGGCAACAGCGGCAGTTGGTCGTAGCGATACCAGCCGGCGTTAAGCAGCTCCTTGGGATCGTGACGAAGGTCGCCCTGATGGTAATCGGCCATAAAGGCCATCATCAGCGAGTGTGGGAACGGCCAGGGTTGTGAAGTGACGTAGCGCAGGTTCTTGATTTCGATATTGCTCTCTTCCATCACTTCGCGCGCCACCGCCTGCTCCAGCGTTTCGCCCACTTCGACGAAACCGGCCAGCACCGTGTGGATACCGCCGCGATGGCGCACGTGCTGCGCCAGCAGGATCTGATCGTCGCGCCGAATGGCGACGATCACGCAGGGCGCAATCTGCGGGTAGTACCGTTCTTTGCAGTGGCCGCAGAGGCAGGCGCTTTCGGTGCGGCTGAGATGCATCTCATGGCCGCAGTAGCCGCAAAAGCGATGGGAGCGGTAGAAATCCGCCAGCTGCACGCCGCGCCCGGCAAGCTGGAACAGACCACGATCCTGATCCAACAGCTGACGCACCGATCCCATCTCCCGCGGCATCGCCTGGCGCACCAGCCAGACCGGCGCGCCCTCCCACTCACCGATGATGCGCGCCATGTGGCCCTGCAGCCCGAGGACGGCGGCCGTCCCCGACGGCAATTCACCGTTCGGTAACCAAAGTTTGCTTTCATGGCTGACGATCCACCAGCCGTTTTCATTGCCCGTTAATGCAAGTTCCATATCGTTGTTGCACAACCTCAGCTTCACTGGCACTCTACAAATCGGCTTTGTTACATTTTAATAACTTACCGGTTACTTTTATTACTTACACGGAGTCAAACATGCTCAACCGTTTGGAAAGGCTGACTCAGCGCGTTGGCGGTAGTAATGAATTAGTTGATCAATGGCTTCAGGCCCGCAAGCAGTTGCTGGTCGCCTACTGCACGCTGGTAGGCCTCAAACCGAATAAAGAAAAGCATACGCCGCTGAATGAAAAAGCGCTGGAGAACTTTTGCCATAACCTGGTGGATTACCTCTCCGCAGGGCATTTTCATATCTATGACAGAATTATCAAACAAGTGGAAGGCGCAGCCAGTCCGAAAATGTCGCTGGCGGTGAACATCTACCCCAAGCTATGGGCCAATACCGAACAGATCATGGCGTTCCACGATCGCTATACCGAAGTGGATATCGATCAGGAGGTCTGTCTGGAATTCCATCAGGCCTTGTCGGATATCGGCGAAACGCTGGCGGCGCGCTTTGCGCTGGAAGATAAGCTGATCCTGTTGGAAGCGGAGGCCGCGCAGCAACCGCTGCCGGACCAGGCGCTGGATCCGGCGCGTTAAAATTTTATAGTTTTTTTTCTTATCCCTCCTATACTGGGGGGCATCTTGTCGGAGTGCCTAGCGCCTGATTTGTTCATCGAATCAGCCAGGCTGAGACCGTTAATTCGGGATCCGCGGAACCTGATCGGGCTAATACCCGCGAAGGGAACAAGAGTAATCTATCGCCACAGGCACGGCCTTCCCTTTGCGGGCGTCCAGCCTTATCGGCCACCATCATTACTCCCTCCGAGCTCCAGACAAGCAACTTTCCCAACCCAACACACTGGTAGGAACTTGCTATGTCTAACGTTAATCCACCGCGCGCCCGTAAAGCGCAACGCGAAGCCGCCCAGCAGTTTATCGACACGCTGCAAGGCATGGCTTTCCCAAACTCACGCCGCATCTACCTGCAGGGCTCGCGCCGCGATATCCAGGTGCCGATGCGCGAAATTCAGCTCAGCCCGACCCTGGTCGGCGGCAGCAAAGATAGCCCGCAGTATGAACAGAACGAGGCGATCCCGGTATATGACACCGCAGGCCCATACGGCGATCCGCAGGCCGAGCTCGATGTGCACGCCGGCCTGGCCAAGCTGCGCGCCGGCTGGATCGACGCGCGCGGCGATACCGCGACCCTGAGCGGCGCCAGTTCCGGCTTCACCCAACAGCGTCTGGCGGACGAGGGGCTGGATCACCTGCGCTTCGAACATCTGCCGCTGCCGCGCAAGGCGTTGCCGGGCAAGTGCGTGACCCAACTGCACTATGCCCGCGCCGGCATCGTCACCCCGGAGATGGAGTTCATCGCCATCCGTGAAAACATGGGGCGCGAACGCATTCGCGGCGAGGTGCTGCGCCACCAGCATCCGGGCCAGGGCTGGGGCGCCAACCTGCCGGACAACATCACGCCGGAGTTCGTGCGCCAGGAAGTGGCCGCCGGCCGCGCCATCATTCCCGCCAACATCAATCACCCGGAGGCGGAGCCGATGATCATCGGCCGCAATTTCCTGGTGAAGGTGAACGCCAATATCGGCAACTCGGCGGTCACGTCGTCGATCGAAGAAGAGGTGGAGAAGCTGGTGTGGGCCACCCGCTGGGGCGCAGACACCGTGATGGATCTCTCCACCGGCCGCTACATTCACGAAACCCGCGAGTGGATCCTGCGCAACAGCCCGGTGCCCATCGGCACCGTGCCTATCTACCAGGCGCTGGAGAAGGTCAACGGCGTGGCGGAAAACCTCACCTGGGAGATGTTCCGCGATACGCTGCTGGAACAGGCTGAACAAGGGGTCGATTACTTCACCATCCACGCCGGCGTGCTGCTGCGCTACGTGCCGATGACCGCCAAACGCCTGACCGGCATCGTGTCGCGCGGCGGCTCGATCATGGCCAAATGGTGTCTGTCGCACCATCAGGAAAACTTCCTCTATCAGCACTTCCGTGAAATCTGCGAGATCTGCGCCGCCTACGACGTTTCGCTGTCGCTCGGCGACGGCCTGCGCCCCGGTTCGATTCAGGACGCCAACGACGAGGCCCAGTTCGCCGAGCTGCATACGCTGGGCGAGCTGACCAAAATCGCCTGGGAATACGACGTACAAGTGATGATTGAAGGCCCGGGCCACGTGCCGATGCAGATGATCCGCCGCAACATGACCGAAGAGCTGGAACATTGCCACGAAGCGCCGTTCTACACCCTTGGCCCGCTGACCACCGATATCGCCCCGGGCTATGACCATTTCACCTCCGGCATCGGCGCGGCGATGATTGGCTGGTTCGGCTGCGCCATGCTGTGTTACGTCACGCCGAAAGAGCACCTCGGCCTGCCGAATAAAGAGGACGTCAAACAGGGCCTGATCACCTACAAGATCGCCGCCCACGCCGCCGATCTGGCCAAAGGCCATCCGGGCGCGCAAATTCGCGATAACGCCATGTCCAAGGCGCGTTTCGAATTCCGCTGGGAAGATCAGTTCAATCTGGCGCTCGATCCGGCCACCGCGCGCGCCTATCACGACGAAACCCTGCCGCAGGAGTCCGGCAAGATCGCTCACTTCTGCTCGATGTGCGGACCGAAATTCTGCTCGATGAAGATTTCACAAGAGGTGCGCGACTATGCCGCCGCCCAAGAGGCCGCCAAACCGATCGAGGTGCAGCTGACCGGCATGGAGAAAATGTCCGCCGAGTTCCGCGCCCGCGGCAGCGAGCTGTATCACAGCGCCGGCAACCTGCAGGAGGAGACGAGCAATGACTGATATCACGACGCCCTTCCCGGCGACGCCCCACAAACTGGGGCTTTACCCGGTCGTCGACAGCGTGGCGTGGATCGCTCGCCTGCTGGAGGCCGGCGTTACCACGATCCAGCTGCGCATCAAGGATCTGCCGGACGAGCAGGTCGAAGAGGATATCGCCGCCGCCATCACGCTGGGTCGGCGTTATCAGGCGCGGCTGTTCATCAACGATTACTGGCGGCTGGCGATCAAGCACGGCGCCTACGGCGTGCATCTGGGCCAGGAAGATCTCGATACCACCGATCTGGCGGCCATTCACCGCGCCGGGCTGCGGCTCGGCGTTTCCACCCATGACGATGCCGAGCTGGCGCGCGCGCTGGCGGTGAAACCCTCCTACATCGCGCTGGGGCACATCTTCCCCACCCAGACCAAAGACATGCCTTCGGCGCCGCAGGGGCTGGCGGAGTTAAAACGCCACATCGCCGGTTTGGCGGATTACCCGACGGTGGCGATCGGCGGGATCAGTCTCGATCGCGTACCGGCGGTGCTGGCGTGCGGCGTCGGCAGCGTGGCGGTGGTCAGCGCCATCACCCAGGCGCCGGACTGGCGCGCGGCGACGGCCGAACTGCTGCGGCTGATCGAAGGTAAGGAGCCGAACGATGCTTAACGATCGGGAGTTCCTGCGCTACAGCCGCCAGCTGCTGCTGGAGGATGTCGGCCCGGAAGGTCAGGAAAAACTCAAGCGCGCCACGGTGCTGATCGTCGGCCTGGGGGGGCTGGGGTCCCCGGCTTCGCTGTATCTGGCCGCCGCCGGGGTCGGCACGCTGCTGCTGGCCGACGACGACACGCTGCACGTCACCAACCTGCAGCGGCAAATCCTGTACCGCAGCGCCGATACCGCCACCGGCAAAGCGGCGCTGGCGCAACGCCATCTGCAGGCGTTGAACCCGTTGGTGGAGTCCATCCCGCTGGCGCAGCGGCTGCAAGGGCAAGCGCTGCGCGACGCGGTCGCCCGCGCCGATCTGGTGCTGGACTGCTGCGACAACATGGCGACCCGCCATGAGGTCAACGCCGCCTGCATCGCCGCCGCCAAGCCGCTGATCAGCGGCAGCGCAGTGGGTTTCAGCGGCCAGCTGCTGGTGCTCGAGCCGCCCTATGCGCACGGCTGCTACGCCTGCCTGTACCCGGAGCAGGAAGAACCGCAGCGCAACTGCCGCACCGCCGGGGTGCTCGGCCCGGTGGTGGGCGTGATCGGCACTCTGCAAGCGCTGGAGGCCATCAAGATGCTGGCCGGCCTTCCTTCCTCCCTCAGCGGCAAGCTGCGGCTGTTCGACGGCAAGCAGCAGAGCTGGAGCACGCTGCAGCTGAGCCGGGCCCGCGCCTGCCCGGTCTGCGGAGGCGCCGCATGAAGATCCGTCTGAACGACCAACCGCTGGAGCTGGCACAGCCGCTCAGCGTCGCCGCCCTGCTGACCCAGCTGGAACGCCACCAGCCGGGCACCGCGCTGGCGATCAACCAAACCATCATCCCACGCGCCGACTGGGCCGACCATCAGGTGCAGGACGGTGACGACATTTTGCTGTTTCAAGCGATCGCCGGAGGCTGACATGCTGAAAATCGCCGATACCACTTTTACCTCGCGCCTGTTCACCGGCACCGGCAAGTTCGCCACCCCGGCGCTGATGTTGGAGGCGCTGGCGGCCTCCGGCTCACAGCTGGTGACCATGGCCATGAAGCGCGTCGATCTGCGCGGCGGCAACGACGCCATTTTGGCGCCGCTGCAACAGTTGGGCGTCAGGCTGTTGCCCAATACCTCCGGCGCCAAAACGGCCGCCGAAGCGGTGTTCGCCGCCCGACTGGCGCGCGAAGCGCTCGGCACCCACTGGGTGAAGCTGGAGATCCATCCCGATGTGAAATACCTGCTGCCGGATCCGATAGAAACGCTGAAGGCGGCGGAAACGCTGGTGAAAGACGGTTTTGTGGTGCTGCCCTACTGCGGCGCCGATCCGGTGCTGTGCAAACGGCTGGAAGAAGTGGGATGCGCAGTGGTGATGCCGCTCGGCGCCCCTATCGGCTCCAACCGCGGTCTGCGCACCCGTGACTTCCTCGAAATCATCATCGAGCAAGCTAAGGTGCCGGTGGTGGTAGACGCCGGCATCGGCGCGCCAAGCCACGCGCTGGAAGCGATGGAGCTGGGCGCCGACGCGGTGCTGGTGAATACCGCCATCGCCGTGGCGCGCGATCCGGTGCAGATGGCGCGGGCATTTCGCCTGGCGCTGGAGGCCGGCGAGCTGGCACGCAGCGCCGGATTAGGCTCCAGCCAGCGCGGCGCGGTCGCGTCCAGCCCGCTGACCGCTTTCCTCAGCCAGCCAGAGGAGGCGCAGTGATGACCGACGATTTCAGTAGCCGCTGGCAACAGCTGGACTGGGACGACATTACGCTGCGCATCAACGGCAAAACGGCGCGCGACGTGGAACGCGCATTGAACGCCGACAAGCTGACGCGCGACGACTTTATGGCGCTGATCTCCCCCGCGGCCGCGCCGTATCTGGAACCGTTGGCGCAACGCGCGCAGTTGCTGACCCGTCAGCGGTTCGGCAACGTCGTCAGCTTCTATGTGCCGCTGTACCTGTCCAACCTGTGCGCCAACGACTGCACCTACTGCGGCTTTTCGATGAGCAACCGCATCAAGCGCAAAACGCTGGATGCGGCGGAGATTGCGCGCGAGTGCGAAGCCATCAAGGCGCTGGGGTTCGAACATCTGTTGCTGGTCACCGGCGAACATCAGACCAAGGTCGGCATGGACTATTTCCGCCAGCACATTCCGGCGATCCGCCACCACTTCAGCTCGCTGATGATGGAAGTGCAGCCGCTGGCGCAGGAGGAATACGCCGAACTGAAAACGCTGGGCCTGGACGGCGTGATGGTGTACCAGGAAACCTACCATCCGGCCACCTATCTGCAGCACCACCTGCGCGGCCAGAAGCAGGATTTCCATTGGCGCCTGGCCACGCCGGATCGCCTGGGGCGCGCCGGGATCGACAAGATCGGCCTCGGCGCGTTAATCGGCCTGTCCCACAGCTGGCGAACCGACTGCTATCTGCTGGCGGAACACCTGTTCTACCTGCAGCAAACCTATTGGCAGAGCCGCTACTCGATCTCGTTCCCACGCCTGCGCCCCTGCGCCGGCGGCATTGAGCCCGCGTCTATCATGAGTGAGCCTCAGCTGGTGCAGCTGATCTGCGCCTTCCGGCTGTTCGCGCCGGACGTTGAGCTGTCGCTGTCTACCCGGGAGTCGCCGTACTTCCGCGATCATATGATCCCGGTGGCGATCAATAGCGTCAGCGCCGGATCCAAGACGCAACCCGGCGGCTATGCCGACGACGTACCGCCTGAGCTGGAACAGTTTGAGCCGCACGACGGCCGCACGCCGCAGCAGGTCGCCGAGGCCATCAGCAACGCCGGGCTGCAGCCAGTGTGGAAAGACTGGGACGATTATCTGGGACGCAGCGCGCAATAAGCGGCAACGTTTGCCGCCGTGCGAAGAAAACGCTGGAGCGGCCGCGCAATGCCGAACGGTGGCGCTGGCGCCGGCAAACGCGCCGATTATAGTGACGTTGCCGACCGCCAAACCCGGTGTCGGCCGGGGCCGTTACCCTCTCGATGGCCCCGCCTTATCCAATCCCGGATCGCGCACAGACGCTCTTGCGCGACTCCGGTTCCTCACCAACGGCCATCCTGGAACCTGCGCCTGAGGGCACGCACGAACAGGCGGTTTTATCGGCTCAGGTGACGGGCATGATGAGGGAATAGCGGTGTTCAGCACTCACGCAGAGTGTTTTTCAATGGAGCCCGTTGCGGCAGAGAACGGCAGAACGAGGAAAAAGTCGATGCGGAGACGAAAAGTGACTCGAGGGGTAATCCCCGATACTGCCAATGGCCCTGGTGTTGGCCGTCGCGTTTTTTTGCCGCCTGCTCCCTGCTTACAGACAAGAGCAGGCGGTTTATTTTGTGAGACTGGCAACCCCCCCAGGACGCGAATCACACAGTATGTGCGCTAATTAACCATACAAACGATTAAATGTGAATGTCTTTTGAGTGTTTTTTTATTTGATATCGAGTGTATTCTGAGTTTGCCAAGGAAAATCAAACTGATATCACCGCAACCTCCGGGGCATCATCTATAATCCAGCACGGGTCCTCGCGCAGATTTGCCACGCTCGCGGTCAACATCAAAAAAGCCAAGGTTGTCATGAAGAAAACGCCAAATTACATCGATGCAATCAGCGCGTTGCTCACTCTTAAAGGGGTTGGCGACAGAAAACATGCCTCCACGATGGCCAACATACTGAACCTTCAGTACAACAGCGCCAAGCAGAAGCTGGATGGTAAAAGGGGCATCACCCTCGACGAAGTCAGAAAGGTGTTTCAGTACTTCAACGAGCCATTCGCCGGCCAAAGAACGCATAACGGCGTTTTTATCATGAACAGCATTCACAAACGCTGTAAGGTTGAAGTCGACGAACACCCGGTGACACAGCTGGACGACGACGAAACCTACGCCTACAAAAAAGATGACCTTTTCATCATCAATACCAGCCGGGATACGCAGGCCGACGTACCGCTGTACAGAGTCAACAAGATAGACTTTCTGCCGGCGCCGCGCATCGCGATCCTGGACAACGACAGCGATATCCTCGAGCTGTTGAAGAAAATCGCCTGCCGCTACGGCATTGAGACCGAGACCTTTCAAACGGCGGATGCCATGCTGGCCGCACTTGAGCAACAGTCCTTTGAGGCGTTTATTCTGGACTGGCTGTTGGACTTCGGCGAAACCTCAGAACGCGTCGTGAAGAAAATAAAGGACACCCTCGATCCGCACGCGCGCATCATCATTCTGACCGGCCAGCTGAATCACTATGAGAAGAATATCGGCGATATGATCCTGCACTATGACGTGCACCTGGTGGAAAAACCGACCAAACCGCTGATTATCTCCTCACTGCTGCTGTCGAATTTATTCTTTAATTAGTTTGACCGGAATGCGGATGAAAAACGATGAGCCAACGCCTTCGGTGGATTTGACTCTGATGGCGCCTTTCAGCGTCGTCACATAATTCTTGATAATGGTCAGCCCCAGCCCCAGTCCCTGCCGCGTTTCCCTTTCTACTCCCTGATTGAACGCCTTGTACAACCGTTCCAGATTATTAACGTTAAATCCGATGCCGTTGTCTTTTACCCATAAATACAGATTGCCATGGCACACCTTCACGTTGAGGATGATCGCGCCGTGGTGGGTAAATTTGTCCGCGTTGCTGAGCAGATTGGCCAATATTCGGTAGAGCTTGTATTTGTCGGAGCAAATCAAACCAACATAGGATGAACGACGCACCACGATGCGATTACCGCGCCCAGCGCTGATACTGGTCATGGCATCGTCCACCACCTCATGCAGCCGAAAGGTGGAAATATTGACGTTAACCTCCCCCATTTCAAACCGCGAATAATCCATCACCTCACGCGTTTGTTCGGCGATCTTGTTGCCGTGGTAGGAGATCAGGCGGGCCTCCTTTTTGAGCTCTTCCTGCGCCAGCTCGTGCTCCATGATATCCGCGGCGATGACGATGGCCTGCGTCGAACCGGCGATTTCATGGTAGATGGATGAGATAAAGATGTTCTTGTTCTTGATGATCTCTTTTAACGAGAAGGCGTTTCTCACCACCAGGAACATCATCAGGAACACCAAAATCAGCGATAAGACGGCGAACATCTCGGCTTTTCTCGAATTATCCTGGATGATGCCTTTAACCTCGGTGAAGTTTTTAATTTGTATCCGATAAATAATCTCCTGGATATCGACCAACGTGCCCTCGATGTCATCCATATAAGCGAGGATATCCGCCTTGCTTTTCCGCCCTGCCAGCAAACCGACGGAAAGATCGCCCAGCGTTCGGTACTGTTGCTTCAGCAGAGCGACGTTCTTGATAAATTCGTCGTCGTAATAGAAAGAGTCGCTGAAGGTGGAGCGGCTCTCCAGGATTTGGATCTTCGAGTAAAATATTTTCTTTTTGATCAGGAAAGCGTCGTAGTCGTCGTTTTCACTGAGCAGCAGCGCAGTTTTGGTTCTTTCAAACGCCAGAAACAGGATCTCGGCCACCGAGTAGTTATCCAGATTGGGTTCGATCTGCTTATAGCGCTCTTTTACGCCACCGAAGTTAATGGCAATCAGCAAAATTAATAAGGAGAAGATGGCAACCAACGCGATAAGAGTACCGATCAGTTTCTTGCTCATCTCATTTAATCTCCAGCCGTTTGACTTGCCAGACGGTTTTCGCGTTCACGTCCAGGTTATTCAGCTCGGGGTATTGATCGCGCGGATAGATAATAGCGAACGGCCCCAGCTCCCCCACGTCGATCGGCTTACCGCCGCGCAGATAGGCGACAATCACGCGATATTTAATCATCTCGTCAATCGGCATCGAATAGGAATAGTCGTCCCACGCGAAGGCGCGCACCGACTTCCCTTGCAGATGGTACGCTTTCACCAGCTCCGAAAACTCAACGCCGGTGAACGCCTCTTCCGGGGTGAAATTGGTCGAGGTTTTAATCGTGTGCGACGGCATCGCCTCCAGCATCTGTCGGGTGACATTGATCTTCTCGCCGTCCGCCGGCTTCAGGTAAAAAGAGTCAACGGCCGCGTACAACGGTGCGCTGAACAGCGAAAGCAGCAGTAACGTCATCAATCCTTTGATTTTCATTATTCACCCTCTTTGCGTTTCACCAGCTCCGCCTGACCGAACTCATCCCGCCCGATCACATCCCAACCGTGATGTTGATAAAAACCTTCGGCTTTAGAGCCGGGATCGGTGGTTAAGTGAATGGCTTCGGCGCCGTGCTCAAACATCCAGGCAGTGACGCGCGCCAGCAAGGCAGAACCCATTCCCATTGATTGGTATTCCGGCTTCACGAACAGTCCGCCGATCAACGGTTCGGGGATGAACAACCCGAATCCAACGCCGGCATAGTCCTCGCCATACTTGCAGATCCAGCCACCGCCCTGGTTGATGTCTTCCAGCGCCTGCTTGCGCTGCAGATACTGGATCTGATGCGGATGCAGCAGGTTCTCTTCGACGGAAAAGCGGATCTCATACAGGTAAGGCAGGTGTTTCGCCGTCAGTTTTTCGAAGGTAATGAGGCTGTCCATGTTTTGTGCTGTCCTTGGTTGTCAGGTAAAAAGCGCCGGTCAATTTCTGCTGTAACCATAGTAGCAAAGTTTGTCATAACCCGGCGCGAGGCGAAAAAAAACCGCCCCCGAGGGAGCGGTTTATCTGGCGATGGGCCCGGCGTAGCGGGCCCACGGCGCGGATGACGATTACTCGTCGTCGCTGCCGCCCAGACCTGCGTTGAGCAGTTCGGCCAGGTTCGCGGTCGCTTCTTCCGCGCTGACTTGCGGAACAACCGGCGCTTCGCCCTGAGCACGACGACGCATGCGATCCTGATGATAAGCGTAACCGGTACCGGCTGGGATCAGACGGCCCACGATGACGTTCTCTTTCAGGCCACGCAGTTCGTCGCGCTTGCCGGCTACGGCAGCTTCGGTCAGAACGCGCGTTGTTTCCTGGAACGATGCGGCGGAGATGAAGGACTCGGTCGCCAAGGAAGCCTTGGTGATACCCAGCAGATCGCGCGAGAAGGTTGCCGGGATCTTACCTTCAGCTTCCAGCTGACGGTTGGCAATCTTGACGCGAGACACTTCAGCCTGCTCGCCTTCCAGGAACTCGGAGCCACCAGCGCTAACGATAGTGCCTTTACGCAGCATCTGACGAACGATAACTTCGATGTGCTTATCGTTAATCTTAACGCCTTGCAGACGGTAAACTTCCTGCACTTCGTTGGTGATGTAGCGGGTAACCGCATGCACGCCACGCAGACGCAGAATGTCGTGCGGAGACTCTGGGCCGTCGGAGACGACGTCGCCACGTTCCACCACTTCGCCTTCGAACACGTTGAGCTGACGCCATTTCGGAATCATCTCTTCGTAAGCGTCGCTGCCGTCCAGCGGAGAGATCACCAGGCGACGTTTGCCTTTGGTCTCTTTACCGAACGAGATAATCCCGCTGATTTCAGCCAGGATTGCCGGCTCTTTCGGACGACGCGCTTCGAACAGGTCGGCAACGCGCGGCAGACCACCGGTAATATCCTTGGTACCGCCGGATTCCTGAGGAATACGCGCCAGGGTATCACCCGCACCGATCTGAATGCCGTCTTCCAGCTGAACGATCGCTTTGCCCGGCAGGAAGTATTGAGCAGGCATATCAGTACCTGGGATCAATACGTCTTCGCCCTTAGCGTCAACGATTTTCAGTGCCGGACGCAGGTCTTTACCGCTACCGGTACGCTCTGCGCTGTCCAGGACAACCAGAGAAGACAAACCGGTCAGTTCGTCGGTCTGACGAGTAATCGTCTGGCCGTCGACCATGTCGGCGAAGCGAATGAAGCCGCTGACTTCACTGATGACCGGCATGGTATGCGGATCCCAGTTAGCAACGGTTTCGCCGCCGTTAACTTCTTCACCGTCGCCTTTGCCCATCACGGCGCCGTAAGGCACCTTGTAGCTTTCTTTGGTACGGCCGAATTCGTCGATCAGTTTCAGTTCGGTGTTACGCGAGGTGATCACCAGCTTGCCTGCGGCGTTCATAACGAACTTCGCGTTGCTCAGCTTGATGCTACCCTTGTTTTTCACCTGAATGCTGGATTCAGCAGCCGCACGAGATGCCGCACCACCGATGTGGAACGTACGCATCGTCAGCTGTGTACCCGGCTCACCGATGGACTGTGCCGCGATAACGCCGATGGCTTCACCTTTGTTGATGATGTGGCCACGTGCCAGGTCGCGACCGTAGCAGTTTGCACACACACCGAAGTCGGTTTCACAGCTCACCACGGAACGGACTTTAACGCTGTCGACAGAGTTCTCTTCCAACAGGTCACACGCCTTCTCGTTCAGCAGGGTGTTGCGCGGCACCAGAATGTCCGCCGTACCCGGCTTGAGGACGTCTTCTGCCGTCACACGGCCCAGAACGCGTTCACGCAGCGGCTCTTTCACGTCGCCACCTTCGATAACCGGAGTCATCAGGATGCCGTCGTGGGTGCCACAGTCGTCTTCGGTCACCACCAGGTCCTGCGCCACGTCAACCAGACGACGGGTCAGATAACCGGAGTTCGCGGTTTTCAGTGCGGTATCCGCCAGACCTTTACGAGCACCGTGAGTGGAGATGAAGTACTGGAGTACGTTCAGACCTTCACGGAAGTTCGCGGTGATTGGCGTTTCGATGATGGAGCCGTCCGGCTTCGCCATCAGACCACGCATACCGGCCAGCTGACGAATCTGAGCGGCGGAACCACGCGCACCGGAGTCGGCCATCATAAAGATGCTGTTGAAGGAAACTTGCTGTTCCACTTCGCCGTCACGGTTAACCACGTCTTCTACCGACAGGTTTTCCATCATCGCTTTCGCAACGCGTTCGTTCGCGGCAGCCCAGATATCGATCACTTTGTTGTAGCGTTCGCCGGCGGTCACCAGACCAGACTGGAACTGCTCCTGGATCTCGGCAACTTCGGTTTCCGCTTCTTCGATGATCTCCGCCTTCTTGGCCGGGATAACCATGTCGTCGATACCTACGGAAGCGCCGGAACGGGCTGCGTAAGCAAAGCCGGTGTACATGATCTGGTCAGCAAAGATAACGGTCGGCTTCAGGCCCAGGATGCGGTAACAGGTGTTCAGCATCTTGGAGATCGCTTTCTTGCCCAAAGGCTGGTTAACGATCGCGTACGGCAGACCTTTCGGTACGATCATCCACAGGATGGCGCGGCCGATGGTGGTGTCGATGATGCTGGTCTGAGAGGTCCACTCGCCTTCGGCGTTCTTGACGTCTTCGGTGATACGCACTTTAACGCGCGCATGCAGCGACGCCAGGCCGGCGCGGTAAACACGCTCAGCTTCTTTGGAACCGTTCAGCACCATGCCTTCGCCTTTGGCGTTAACACAGTCGCGGGTCATGTAGTACAGACCCAGTACAACGTCCTGAGAAGGAACGATGATTGGCTCGCCGTTCGCTGGGGACAGGATGTTGTTGGTGGACATCATCAGCGCACGCGCTTCCAGCTGGGCTTCCAGCGTCAGCGGTACGTGAACGGCCATCTGGTCACCATCGAAGTCGGCGTTATATGCCGCACAAACCAGCGGGTGCAGCTGGATCGCTTTACCTTCGATCAGAACCGGTTCAAACGCCTGGATACCCAAACGGTGCAGGGTTGGTGCACGGTTCAGCAGTACCGGGTGTTCGCGAATCACTTCGTCCAGGATATCCCAAACGACGGCTTCTTCACGCTCAACCATTTTCTTGGCGGCTTTGATGGTGGTGGCCAGGCCACGCAGCTCCAATTTGCCGTAGATGAACGGTTTGAACAGCTCCAACGCCATCTTCTTAGGCAGACCGCACTGATGCAGACGCAGGTATGGACCTACGGTGATAACGGAACGGCCTGAGTAGTCAACGCGTTTACCGAGCAGGTTCTGACGGAAACGACCCTGCTTACCTTTGATCATGTCGGCCAAAGATTTCAGAGGGCGTTTGTTGGAACCGGTGATCGCACGACCGCGACGGCCGTTATCCAGCAGGGCGTCTACCGCTTCTTGCAGCATACGCTTTTCGTTGCGCACGATGATGTCCGGCGCAGCCAGATCCAGCAGGCGTTTCAGACGGTTGTTACGGTTGATCACGCGGCGATACAGATCGTTCAGATCCGACGTCGCGAAACGACCGCCATCCAGCGGAACCAGCGGGCGCAGATCCGGCGGCAGTACCGGCAGCACGGTCAGGATCATCCACTCCGGCTTGTTACCGGACTGTACGAACGCTTCCAGCAGCTTGATACGCTTGGTCAGTTTCTTGCGCTTGGTTTCGGAGTTGGTTTCGTTCAGCTCTTCACGCAGCTGCTCGCACTCGGCTTCCAGATCCATGTTTTTCAACAGGGCCTGAATGGCTTCCGCACCCATCTTGGCGTCGAATTCGTCACCGAACTCTTCCAGCGCGTCCAGATACTGCTCTTCGGTCAGGATCTGACGACGCTCGAGGTTGGTCATACCGCCTTCGACCACCACATAGGATTCGAAGTACAGTACGCGTTCGATGTCACGCAGCGGCATATCCAGCAGCAAACCGATGCGGGATGGCAGCGATTTCAGGAACCAGATGTGCGCAGTCGGGGAAGCCAGCTCGATGTGGCCCATGCGCTCACGACGCACTTTGGTCTGGGTCACTTCAACGCCGCACTTCTCACAGATCACGCCGCGGTGTTTCAAGCGCTTGTACTTACCGCACAGGCACTCGTAATCTTTTACCGGCCCGAAGATACGGGCGCAGAAAAGGCCGTCACGCTCTGGTTTGAACGTACGGTAGTTAATGGTTTCCGGCTTCTTAACTTCACCGAACGACCACGAACGGATCATGTCTGGCGAGGCCAGAGCAATCTTGATCGCATCAAACTCTTCGGTCTTAGTTTGCGCTTTCAGAAACTTCAATAAGTCTTTCACGGATTGGCTCCTGTCGGAGTTAAACCTGTTGGGCACCCACAACCGCAGTAGGTACCCGTGTGACCTGAACAACCACCCTCAGGCTCCCTTAGGCGGGGAGCCTGAGCCGGAATGACGATTACTCGTCTTCCAGTTCGATGTTGATGCCGAGCGAGCGGATTTCTTTCAACAGTACGTTGAAGGATTCCGGCATGCCTGGCTCCATCCGGTGATCGCCATCCACGATGTTTTTGTACATCTTGGTACGGCCGTTAACGTCATCCGACTTAACGGTGAGCATTTCCTGCAGGGTATAAGCCGCGCCGTATGCTTCCAGTGCCCACACTTCCATCTCACCGAAGCGTTGACCACCGAACTGCGCTTTACCACCCAGAGGCTGCTGAGTAACCAAGCTGTAAGAACCGGTTGAACGGGCGTGCATTTTATCGTCAACCAAGTGGTTCAGTTTCAGCATGTACATATAGCCGACAGTAACCTGGCGCTCGAATTGCTCACCGGTACGGCCATCGAACAGCGTGATCTGACCGGAGGTCGGGATACCGCCCATTTCCAGCAGCTTCTTGATTTCAGTCTCTTTCGCACCGTCAAACACCGGCGTTGCGATCGGCATACCTTTTTTCAGGTTCTCTGCCAGACGCAGCACTTCGTCGTCGCTGAAGGTGTTCAGGTCAACTTTCTGGCAAACATCGTCGCCCAGATCGTAGGCCTTCTGGATGAACTCACGCAGCTTGGCCACTTCCTGCTGCTGCTTCAGCATCTGGTTGATCTTCTCACCGATGCCTTTCGCAGCCATACCCAGGTGGGTTTCCAGGATCTGACCGATGTTCATACGTGATGGTACGCCCAGCGGGTTCAGTACGATGTCTACCGGCGTGCCGTTTTCATCGTAAGGCATATCTTCGATCGGGTTGATCTTGGAGATAACACCCTTGTTACCGTGGCGGCCCGCCATCTTGTCACCCGGTTGGATCTGACGTTTAACGGCCAGATAAACCTTGACGATTTTCAGTACGCCCGGCGCCAGATCGTCGCCCTGAGTGATCTTACGACGCTTGGCTTCCAGCTTCTTCTCGAAGTCGGATTTCAGTTCGTCATACTGCTCAGCCAGCTGCTCCAGCTGGTTTTGCTTCTCTTCGTCGGTCAGGCCCAGTTCCAGCCAGCGATCGCGCGGCAGCTTGCTCAGCTTGTCGGCTTCGATGCCACCGGCAACCAGTACCGCGTGGATACGCGCAAACAGGCCGGCTTCCAGGATCTGCAGTTCTTCAGTCAGGTCTTTCTTCGCCTGCTTCAGCTGCATCTCTTCGATTTCCAACGCGCGCTTGTCTTTTTCCACGCCATCGCGGGTGAAGACCTGCACGTCGATAACCGTACCGGAAACGCCGTTCGGCACACGCAGAGAAGAGTCTTTAACGTCAGACGCTTTCTCACCGAAGATCGCACGCAGCAGTTTCTCTTCCGGCGTCAGCTGGGTTTCGCCTTTAGGCGTTACCTTACCGACCAGGATGTCGCCGCCGGTCACTTCAGCACCGATATACACGATACCGGACTCATCCAGCTTGGAGAGCGCCGCTTCACCCACGTTAGGGATGTCGGCGGTGATCTCTTCAGGCCCCAGCTTGGTGTCGCGAGACACGCACGCCAGTTCCTGGATGTGGATGGTGGTGAAGCGATCTTCCTGCACCACGCGCTCGGAGACCAAGATGGAGTCTTCGAAGTTGTAGCCGTTCCAAGGCATGAACGCTACGCGCATGTTCTGGCCCAGCGCCAGTTCGCCCAGGTCTGTCGATGGGCCATCCGCCAGCACGTCGCCGCGCTCGATTGGCTCACCCAGATTCACACACGGCATCTGGTTGATGCAGGTGTTCTGGTTAGAACGGGTGTACTTGGTCAGGTTGTAAATATCGATACCTGCTTCGCCCGGGTACATCTCGTCTTCGTTAACTTTGATAACGATACGGGAAGCATCCACGTACTGGATCACACCGCCGCGTTTGGCAACGGCGGTTACGCCGGAGTCAACCGCTACAGCGCGTTCCATACCGGTACCGACCAGCGGCTTATCGGCGCGCAGGGTTGGTACGGCCTGACGTTGCATGTTCGCACCCATCAATGCACGGTTGGCGTCATCGTGTTCCAGGAATGGAATCAGTGAAGCACCAACGGAAACAACCTGCTGGGTGGATACGTCCATGTAGTCAACCTGGTCGCGGCTGAACAGGCTTGATTCGCCTTTGCTGCGGCAGGTGACCAGGTCTTCTACGAAGCGGCCTTCTTCATCCAGGTTGGAGTTCGCCTGGGCGATAACGAAGTTGCCTTCTTCAATAGCAGACAGGTAGTTGATTTCATCGGTCACCACGCCGTCACGCACGCGGCGGTACGGGGTTTCCAGGAAGCCATACTCGTTAGTCTGTGCGTACACGGACAGGGAGTTGATCAGACCGATGTTTGGACCTTCCGGCGTTTCGATTGGGCACACGCGGCCGTAGTGGGTCGGGTGTACGTCTCGAACTTCAAAGCCGGCGCGCTCACGGGTCAGACCGCCCGGGCCCAGTGCGGAGATACGACGCTTGTGCGTGATCTCGGACAACGGGTTGTTCTGGTCCATGAACTGGGACAGCTGGCTGGAGCCGAAGAACTCTTTCACCGCCGCCGAAATCGGTTTGGCGTTGATCATGTCCTGAGGCATCAGGGTATCCAGATCGCCCAGAGACAGACGCTCTTTCACCGCACGCTCAACACGCACCAGACCTACGCGGAACTGGTTCTCGGCCATTTCGCCGACGGAGCGGATACGACGGTTGCCCAAGTGGTCGATATCGTCCACTTCGCCCTTGCCGTTACGGATATCGATGAGCTTCTTCATCACTTCGATGATGTCGTCTTTGCTCAGGATGCCCGAACCTTCGATCTCGTCGCGCAGCAGAGAACGGTTGAACTTCATACGGCCAACCGCGGACAGATCGTAGCGGTCTTCGGAGAAGAACAGGTTCTCGAACAGGCTTTCGGCAGCTTCGCGCGTTGGCGGCTCACCAGGGCGCATCATGCGGTAGATTTCTACCAGCGAGCTCAGACGATCGTTGGTCGGATCGACACGCAGCGTTTCAGAGATGTACGCGCCGTGGTCCAGATCGTTGGTGAACAGCGTTTCGATGCGCTTGTGGCCGGACTGGCTCAGCTTGGCCAGCAGATCCAGCGACAGCTCCATGTTGGCTGCGCAGATCAGTTCGCCGGTATTGGTATCGATATAGTCTTTCGCGACCACTTTGCCCGCGATGTACTCTACCGGTACTTCAATGCTCTGAATGTCGTCTTTTTCCAGCTGACGGATATGACGAGCGGTGATGCGACGGCCTTTCTCTACGTAGATCTTGCCGTTGGCTTCGATATCGAACGAAGCGGTCTCACCACGCAGGCGCTCTGGCACCAGCTCCATCTGCAGCTTGTTGTCGCGGATTTCGAAGACGATCTTGTCAAAGAACAGGTCGAGGATCTGTTCAGTGGTGTAGTTCAGCGCGCGCAGAATGATGGTCGCAGGCAGTTTGCGGCGACGGTCAATACGCACGAACAGGTTGTCTTTCGGATCGAACTCGAAGTCCAACCATGAACCGCGGTAAGGGATGATGCGTGCGTTGTACAGCACTTTACCCGAGGAGTGGGTTTTACCCTTATCGCTGTCGAAGAATACGCCAGGACTACGGTGCAACTGAGATACGATAACCCTCTCAGTACCGTTGATCACAAAGGTGCCGTTTTCGGTCATGAGCGGAATTTCGCCCATGTAGACTTCTTGTTCCTTGATGTCTTTGACCGTACCTTCAGGCGCTTCGCGCTCATAGATAACCAGGCGCAGTTTTACGCGCAGCGGTGCAGAGAACGTCACACCACGGATCTGGCACTCTTTGACGTCGAAGACCGGCTCACCAAGACGGTAGCTAACGTATTGCAGCTCCGAATTGCCACTGTAGCTCTGGATAGGGAAAACAGAACGGAATGCGGCTTCAAGGCCGTACTGCCCTTCTGGATCTTGCTCGATAAACTTCTGGAACGAGTCAAGCTGGATAGAAAGGAGATATGGTATGTCCAGCACTTGTGGACGTTTACCAAAATCCTTACGAATACGTTTTTTCTCGGTATAGGAGTAAACCATAGGGTTCCTCAGCTCGCTGATCAGTGACCCAATCTGTCCGTCCGATTAGGGACAGTTCATGCAACACCGTTTTGTCGACCGGAAAGCGGGAACACTTTCCGCAATATCTCTTGCTATCACGCTTAAACCATTTCATCGCGCCTTCCCCCAGAACTCCTGGTAGTGCAAAGACCGCGGTATATTAAGTCGTCGATAGAAACAAACATTGGGAGGCGAAACCAGCAGCCAAACAGTGTGAAACGCTACTGGCGCCCTACAGCGCAAAAAGGCTGGTGACTAAAAAGTCACCAGCCATCAGCCTAAAAGACTAGGCTGCAACCGGAAGGGTTGGCTTATTTAACTTCAACTTCTGCGCCAGCTTCTTCCAGAGATTTTTTCAGAGCTTCTGCGTCATCTTTGCTCACGCCTTCTTTCAGAGCGGCTGGAGCAGATTCAACCAGGTCTTTAGCTTCTTTCAGACCCAGGCCGGTAGCGCCACGTACTGCTTTGATAACAGCAACTTTGTTAGCGCCTGCAGCTTTCAGGATAACGTCGAATTCAGTTTTCTCTTCAGCAGCTTCAGCTGGGCCAGCAGCTACAGCTACAGCAGCAGCAGCAGAAACGCCGAATTTTTCTTCCATAGCGGAAACCAGTTCAACAACATCCATTACGGACATAGCGGCAACTGCTTCCAGGATTTGGTCTTTAGTGATAGACATAACAATTGTTCCTAAAATTCAGAAATAGTTTAAATACGTTAGCAAAGGCTAAGAAAGAGTGGCTTACGCCGCTTCTTTCTGATCGCGTACTGCAGCCAGAGTGCGAACCAGTTTGCCGGCAGCGGCTTCTTTCATGGTTGCCATCAGGCGTGCGATCGCTTCTTCGTAAGTTGGCAGCGTCGCCAGGCGGTCGATTTGCGCCGCTGGGATCAGCTCACCTTCAAAGGCCGCAGCTTTAACCTCGAATTTTGCATTCGCTTTCGCGAACTCTTTGAACAGACGAGCAGCAGCGCCCGGGTGTTCGTGAGAGAATGCAATCAAGGTTGGACCGACAAACGTGTCTTTCAGGCATTCGAATGGAGTGCCTTCAACTACGCGACGCATCAGGGTGTTGCGAACAACACGCATGTAAACGCCAGCTTCACGACCTGCTTTACGCAGTTCAGTCATTTTATCTACGGTAACGCCGCGGGAATCCGCAACAACCGCAGACAGCGCGCCTTTGGCTACTTCGCTGACTTCAGCAACAATCGCTTGTTTGTCTTGAAGATTTAATGCCATTAGCTTTTTGCTCCTGGATTAGCCGGGGAAAATCCCCCGGAACTCACTTCACTCGGCGCTTTGTAAAACGCCACGCCGAGCGGCTTAACACGGTGAGCAGAATCCAGCAAAGACATTCTTTTATAAAAAAGAAAAATTTTCTTAGGCTCTGTCACCGTCTACGCAGGAAGGATTAAGTATCTTGCGATACACCTGCGGTCTTGGACGGAGGCCTGGATAGGCCAGGCTCCAACCGAAAAATCTTTGTTTTGCCTACGGCATAGCCAATAGCAAAACCTTGGGGCATAAGATTCTAGACAAATCTCGGCCCCAAGTCAAAGCGATAATCGCAAGTGCGATTAGTTCGCTGCGGCAGACAGACCGCTTTGATCGATAGCAACGCCAGCACCCATGGTGGTGGAGAGGCTAACTTTCTTGATGTACATGCCTTTCGCCTGAGAAGGTTTTGCTTTTTTCAGCGCAACCAGCAGGGCTTCCAGGTTTTCTTTCAGTTTGTCTGCGTCGAAATCAACCTTACCGATAGTGGTATGGATGATGCCGTTTTTGTCGTTACGGTAGCGAACCTGACCTGCTTTAGCGTTTTTCACTGCTTCAGCAACGTTCGGAGTAACGGTACCCACTTTCGGGTTTGGCATCAGGCCGCGTGGACCCAGGATCTGGCCCAGTTGACCTACAACGCGCATTGCATCCGGGGAAGCAATAACAACGTCGAAGTTCATTTCGCCTTTCTTGATCTGCTCAGCCAGATCGTCCATACCTACCAGCTCTGCGCCGGCAGCTTTCGCTGCTTCAGCGTTAGCGCCTTGGGTAAATACGGCAACGCGAACGGAACGACCGGTGCCGTGTGGCAGAACGGTAGCGCCACGAACGTTTTGGTCAGATTTACGAGCGTCGATGCCGAGGTTAACGGCAACGTCAACGCTTTCTACGAATTTAGCGGTGGCCAGCTCTTTCAGCAGAGCAACAGCTTCAGTGATGTCATACTGTTTAGTAGCATCAACTTTGTCACGGATCACGCGCATGCGCTTGGTCAGCTTAGCCATCTCTTAATCCTCCACTACCAGGCCCATGGAACGAGCGGTACCTTCGATGGAGCGAGTCATCGCTTCAACGTCAGAACCAGTCATGTCCGCAGCTTTGGTTTCTGCGATTTCACGTACCTGAGCACGGGTCACTTTACCTACTTTGTCTTTGTTCGGCTTACCGGAACCAGACTTGATACCAGCCGCTTTTTTCAGCAGAACTGCTGCTGGCGGGGTTTTGGTAACGAAAGTGAAGGAGCGATCAGAATAAACGGTGATAACAACCGGAATCGGCAGACCTTTCTCAACGCTGTCAGTTTTAGCGTTGAATGCCTTACAGAATTCCATGATGTTAACGCCCTGCTGACCCAGAGCTGGACCCACTGGTGGGCTCGGGTTAGCCATACCAGCTGCAACTTGCAGCTTGACGTAGGCTTGTACTTTCTTAGCCATTTAAATTTCCTCGGTTTGGGTAGTATCGCCTCGTGAGAGGCTCCCCGTGTTTAACCTCGCCAGACAAACATCAGGCAAGGCATCTAAAAACAAAAGGCGCGAAATTGTAGTTCAATTTCGCGCCTTTGACAAGCGGCAACGGACCGCTTATTGCTGATTATTCGATCAGCCTTTTTCAACCTGGCTGAAGTCCAGTTCCACCGGCGTTGCACGGCCGAAGATGGAAACGGAAACTTTCAGGCGGCTCTTCTCGTAATCGACTTCTTCGACCACGCCGTTGAAATCGGCAAACGGGCCGTCGTTGACGCGCACCAGCTCGCCCGGTTCGAACAGCGTTTTCGGACGCGGTTTGTCACCGACCTGCTGCAGGCGGTTCATGATCGCATCAACTTCTTTATCGCTGATCGGCGCAGGACGGTCAGACGTACCGCCGATGAACCCCATGACACGCGGTACGCTGCGCACCAGGTGCCAGCTGGCGTCATTCATCACCATCTGCACCAGCACGTAGCCAGGGAAGAATTTACGCTCGCTCTTGCGACGCTGGCCACCACGGATTTCAACCACTTCTTCCGTAGGCACCATCACTTCGCCGAACAGCTCTTCCATATCGTGCAGTTTGATGTGTTCACGCAGCGATTGCGCTACGCGACCTTCAAAACCGGAAAACGCCTGAACGACGTACCAACGTTTTTTTGGAGCTTCAGACATTTTAGAACCTCAGGCCAGTAATAAACGACACCAGACGGACCAGAATACCATCCAGCCCCCACAGAATCAGTGACATCACGGCGGTTACCGCGGCAACGATCAACGTGGTGTGTAGCGTTTCCTGACGAGTTGGCCAAATCACTTTACGTACTTCGGTACGCGCTTCGCGGGCAAACGCAACGGTAGCTTTGCCTTTGGTGGTCATCAGAGCCACTGCACCTGCAACGGCGATGATCAGCACAACTGCCAGCGCGCGCAATGGCAGGCTTAAATCACGGTAGTAATAGTTACCGACAATAGCCACAACCAACAGAACGGCGACGATCAGCCACTTTGCCGCTTCCAGGCCGCGTCCGCTCCCTTGAGCCTCGGTATTCGCACTCATAAACCAACCTGTCACAATGATGATTCAGAACAAACAACTTTGCCTCGCATTGCGAGGCAAACCAAACCGATCGGATACCGCACTAGCGATATCCCGGTGTTTTACGCCATGACGTATTCAGTCAATACGGTTTAAGAGCCCATCTCACCAATGATTATGACTGCAAAATCGCTGATGAGATAGGTTCTAGTTCACAGCGTAGAAAAAGGGCATCAAATGATGCCCTTTTACCGCGTGTCGCGTCAAACTTTATCAGCGATTAAGCGATAACTTTAGCAACAACACCAGCGCCTACAGTACGGCCGCCTTCACGGATTGCGAAACGCAGACCGTCGTCCATCGCGATTGGGTGAATCAGGGTTACAACCATGTTCACGTTGTCGCCTGGCATTACCATCTCTACGCCTTCTGGCAGTTCGATGGTACCGGTCACGTCAGTAGTACGGAAGTAAAACTGTGGACGGTAGCCTTTGAAGAATGGCGTGTGACGACCACCTTCATCTTTGCTCAGGATGTACACTTCAGATTCGAACTGGGTGTGTGGCTTGATGGAGCCTGGTTTAGCCAGTACCTGACCACGTTCGATTTCTTCACGTTTGATACCACGCAGCAGAACACCTACGTTCTCACCAGCACGGCCTTCGTCCAGCAGTTTGCGGAACATTTCAACGCCAGTACAGGTAGACTTAACGGTGTCTTTGATACCAACGATTTCAACTTCTTCGCCAACTTTGATGATACCGCGCTCAACACGACCGGTAACAACGGTACCACGACCGGAGATGGAGAATACGTCTTCGATTGGCAGCAGGAACGGCTTGTCGATAGCACGCTCTGGCTCTGGGATGTAGCTGTCCAGGGCTTCGGCCAGTTCGATGATTTTCGCTTCCCACTCAGCTTCGCCTTCCAGCGCTTTCAGCGCGGAACCGCGGATCACTGGCAGGTCGTCGCCTGGGAAGTCGTACGCGGACAGCAGTTCGCGAACTTCCATTTCTACCAGTTCCAGCAGCTCTTCATCATCAACCATGTCGCATTTGTTCATGAATACGATGATGAAAGGAACGCCAACCTGACGACCCAGCAGGATGTGCTCACGGGTCTGAGGCATTGGGCCGTCAGTCGCAGCAACTACCAGGATCGCGCCGTCCATCTGAGCAGCACCGGTGATCATGTTTTTCACGTAGTCGGCGTGCCCTGGGCAGTCAACGTGCGCGTAGTGGCGAGTCGGGGTGTCATACTCAACGTGAGAGGTGTTGATGGTGATACCACGAGCTTTTTCTTCTGGTGCGTTATCGATCTGGTCGAAAGCACGTGCAGAACCGCCGTAGGTTTTAGCCAGAACGGTAGTGATCGCTGCAGTCAGGGTAGTTTTACCGTGGTCAACGTGGCCGATAGTACCGACGTTAACGTGCGGTTTTGTACGTTCAAACTTTTCTTTAGACATCGATTGTCCCTCTAAGACACGGATAAATCGGTGGTATCACCACATCAACCAAGCATTTGCTCGTTGAATCCAGAACAGAAAGAAAATCAGGGGGCGAGAAATTAAGAAGTGGTGCTGATAGGCAGATTCGAACTGCCGACCTCACCCTTACCAAGGGTGCGCTCTACCAACTGAGCTATATCAGCACATCTTGGAGCGGGCAGTGGGAATCGAACCCACATCATCAGCTTGGAAGGCTGAGGTAATAGCCATTATACGATGCCCGCATCCTGGAACTCGGCTACCTGATTTTTCTGTAGAATTTTGGGGATAGAGCAGGATTGTTCATCACTCGGCTCGTATCCTTCGGGCCGGCTGCGCCTCGCGCTGCACAACTCGAACCTTGCCGAAGGCTTTCGCCCTCTCCTCCCGCCATCAACCGTTGCGGTGTTTATCGCATCTCAGTTAATCGCCGAAGGCAAGATTTGGTGGTGGGGGAAGGATTCGAACCTTCGAAGTCTGTGACGGCAGATTTACAGTCTGCTCCCTTTGGCCGCTCGGGAACCCCACCAGATTTTAACTACTTGTGACTTGAATGGTGCCGGCTACCGGAATCGAACTGGTGACCTACTGATTACAAGTCAGTTGCTCTACCTACTGAGCTAAGCCGGCATCAAGTGCAGCGCATTCTAGGTAGAGCGGGCGACCTATGCAACAAAAAAATTGCTTTACGCGCACTTTCGCTCATAAATCAGTCAATTTTGCATGCTGTCATGCAATTCGCAGCCTGTGGCGTGCAAACATTCATCACTTGCGGCAATCATTCTCTACAATTTTATCCACTTTTTGCAAGCTTTGAACGCCCCTTTCTCCGTGTCGGGCTTCTCAAAACACGTAACCCACGACGGTAAACCGTGAGCGGGATCGATGCACCAAAAAGAGGATGGCTGCCCTGGTTCGTGGCGTGAACTACACTTATTCCTCGCCCTTTCGCCGTGGCTATGCCTTTTATCGCTCTGGCGCAGTTATTGCTTATCTTCATTACCCCCATATCTGGAGGAATGACCGATGAAAATAGTGCCTATCAACGCCGCTACGCTCCCGATTTATCGCGATGAATTGGCTCGCCTGTTGACCGATGCGGTCACCCACGGCGCTTCAGTGGGCTACGACACCTTAATCCCGCATGAAGACGCCGAGAGTTACTTCCACAGCCTGCGTCCGGCCTTGGCCAAGGGTGAGCTGCTATTGTGGATTGCCCGCGACGAACGCGGCGTCGTTGGCACCGTTCAACTCGAGCTCTGCCAGAAACCGAATGGCCGTAATCGTGCGGAGGTAGTGAAACTGCTGGTTCATAGCCGCGCTCGTCGCAACGGCGTAGGCCTGGCGCTAATGAAGACGTTGGAGCAAGCGGCACTGCAACAGCAGCGCGGGCTACTGTATCTGGATACACAGGCCGGTTCGGCGGCAGAAGCACTTTATCGCAGTCTGGGCTATCGCTGCCTGGGTGAAATGCCTGACTATGCGGCCGGACCCGATGGCTATTACCACTCAACCGTCATTTATTACAAACGTCTGTTCACCGTGACCCCGTCTTCACGCGCTATCGCCAGCTAACCTTCAGGCGGTATCCTGACGCCATGATACCGCCTTGCAACCCCGCTTTATCAACTGCGCGCCGCTTCGCACAATTGACATAAACTGCTGCCTATCGACAACTTTTGCGAAAAAAGTCTACGCCAAAAACGAAGCTGTCTATAATATGCAGCTTGTTTATTCTCTGGAGTTGGCGTCCGGCGCCTTTCCCAACCTGCGTTAACAGGCAGAATTTGGCTTATGATAAAAAGAGATCAATCTTTAGCAACGCCTTACCTACAGTTCGATCGTACCCAGTGGGCTGCGTTGCGAGATTCGGTGCCGCTGACGTTGTCGGAAGAAGAGATCGTTAAACTGAAAGGGATTAACGAAGATCTCTCGTTGGAAGAAGTTGCGCAGATTTATCTGCCGCTGTCACGACTGTTGAACTTCTATATCAGTTCCAACCTGCGCCGGCAGGCGGTACTGGAACAATTCCTCGGCACCGACGGGCAAAAGATTCCCTATGTCATCGGCATCGCCGGCAGCGTAGCCGTCGGCAAGAGCACGACCGCACGTCTGTTGCAGGCGCTGCTGAGCCGCTGGCCGGAACACCGCAGCGTTGAGCTGATCACGACCGACGGCTTCTTGCATCCAAACAAGGTGCTGAACGAACGCGGTTTGATGAAGAAAAAAGGCTTCCCGCAGTCTTACGATATGCATAGCCTGGTGAAGTTCGTGTCGGAAGTGAAATCCGGCGCCAAACGTGTCACCGCCCCGGTTTATTCCCATTTGATCTATGACGTTGTGCCCGAAGGTAATAAAGTCATCGAACAGCCGGACATTCTTATCCTGGAAGGGCTTAACGTATTGCAAAGCGGTATGGATTATCCTCACGATCCGCATCGCGTATTCGTTTCCGACTTCGTCGACTTCTCTATATATGTCGATGCGCCGGAGACGCTATTGCAAAGCTGGTATATCAACCGTTTCCTGAAATTCCGTCAGGGCGCATTTTCCAATCCTGATTCTTATTTCCATAATTATTCAAAATTGCCGGAACCGGAGGCGATTAATATTGCCACGCAATTATGGAATGAAATCAATGGATTGAATTTGCAGCAGAACATACTGCCTACCCGCGAACGCGCGAGCCTGATTATGACCAAAAGCGCCAACCATGCCGTTGAAAGCGTGCGTTTAAGAAAATAAGCCTACCGAACGATCAAGGGGACGCTGCCGTCCCCTTGTCTTTTCTCACTATTCCGCGCTGCGCAGCGATATCTCTCCGCCGATAAAGGGTTTGATTTCCCCTTCTTGTTCCAGCAGGAGTGCACCTTGCGCGTCGATACCCCGGGCGATACCCACAATCTGTCGCTCGCCAATCAGCAGTTTGACCGGTCTGTCGATAAAATTATCCAGCGTGCGCCAACGGCCAATGAATGGCGCCAGCCCATCTATCTCGAATTGTTTTAAGGACTGCCGCAATTCATTAAGCAGAGTGGCGGTCAGCTCATTACGATCGATGTTAATACCGGCTTCTTGCAGGTTGATCCAACCTTGGTTGATCCCACTCGCATTGGTATCCCGCATCGCCAAATTAATGCCGGCGCCGATGACCAACTGAGCCGCGTCGCCGGTTTTCCCCGTCAACTCGACCAAGATCCCTGCCAATTTACGATCGTTCAGGTAAAGATCGTTGGGCCATTTGACTCGCACATCTTTAGCGCCAAGACGCTGCAAGACCTCCGCCATCACCATGCCGATCACCAGGCTCAGCCCCATCGCCGCAGCTGGCCCCTGTTCCAATCGCCAAAACATCGACAGGTATAAATTGGCGCCAAACGGCGAAATCCACTGACGCCCACGACGACCGCGGCCGGCCAGTTGGTACTCAGCGATGCAGGCGTCGCCAGATTGCAGCGTTTCGATACGATCCAGCAAATATTGATTGGTAGAGTCTACGACCGGCAGCACGGTAACTCGCTTGTCGTCCAGCCCTCTAAGAATGCGTTCCGCCTCCAATAGCTGCATGGGAGCAGGCAAGCTGTATCCTTTCCCCGGTACAGTAAAGACATCCAGCCCCCACTCGCGAACGGTTTGAATATGCTTATTGATCGCGGCACGGCTCATGCCCAATGACTCACCGAGCTGTTCCCCGGAATGGAATTCACCGTCGGCCAATAGCGCGATCAGTTTTAACGGGACCTTGGTATCTCTCATGACAGCACCACCACAGCGTTCAATTCGCCAGTTGCGCCAATGAAACGCACCTCAGGTTCCAGCCATACGCCAAATTTATCGGCCACAGTCTTACGGACATGGCGCGCCAGAGCCACCACATCCTGACTATGCGCATTATCGATATTCACCAGCACCAGCGCCTGCTGGCGGTGTACGGCTGCGCCACCGATGCGATACCCCTTCAGTTCGCACTGATCGATCAGCCAGCCAGCGGCCAGCTTCACCTGACCATCCTGCTGCGGATAATGCGGCATGCCGGGATATTGTGTGATGAGTTCTGCGGCTTTCCCCGCGTTCACCAGCGGATTCTTGAAGAAACTGCCGGCATTACCGGTTTCGCGCGGGTCCGGCAGCTTGCTGCGGCGCATGGCACATACGGACTCGAATACCTGAAGTGGCGTCACCGTGGCGGGATCCAGCTTGGCCAGATCGCCATAGCTCAACTTGGGTTGCCACTGCTTGCTCAGACGCAGACCCAGCCCGACAATGGCATGCCCAGTTTGGAAGCGATGTTTGAAAATGCTTTCCCGATAGCCGAAACCACAATCGGCTGCCGGAATGCGATCGATGGCACCCGTAGAGAAGTCCAGCAGGTCGACATACTCACAGACATCTTTCAATTCGACGCCATAGGCACCGATATTCTGGATAGGCGCGGAGCCGGCCAATCCAGGAATCAACGCCAGGTTCTCCAACCCGCAGATCCCGGCCTGCAGCGTATATTGCACCAGATCGTGCCAATTCTCACCGGCGCTGACATGGAGATACCAGGCATCGTTATCTTCTCGAACATCGATGCCCTTCAGTTGGTTAACCATGACCGTACCCGAAAAGTCTTCCAGGAACAGTACGTTGCTACCTTCACCGAGAATCAGCAGCGGCTCCTGACGCTTGCGCGTTTGTTGCCAGACTTTGAGCATCAACTCAATTCTATCGGCGATGACCAGGTGCGCTGCGTTGACCGGGAGCGCAAAAGTATTGTGGTTTTTTAAAGACGCGCTTTCAGTAGACATAACGTTCAGTACCCATGCGGAAATAATCTTTTGCTTAGTCTACTCGATTCGAAGCGTCTGGCTAATATTTGTTTTAATTAACGTGAAATTTATCGAGTAATGCACTGAAGAATTAGGATTTATCTTTGATATAACAGGATAATTCTTATCAACATGTTCATAAATAGGCATTTTTATTATTTAAATAATAATCTTAATCTATCAATTATATATTGAGCTGGTTATTCTCCTGCTCAAAAGCATTATACGTGCTTATGTAAATAAGCAACGTCCGCTGAAATAGGTATTTTTCTAAACAATAGATACGATCAGGGGATTTATTTTACGCATAGCAAAAAGCCCTGAACGTCAGTTCAGGGCTTTCGGCTTTGTTTGATGCCTGGCAGTGTCCTACTCTCGCATGGGGAGACCCCACACTACCATCGGCGCTACGGCGTTTCACTTCTGAGTTCGGCATGGGGTCAGGTGGGACCACCGCGCTATTGCCGCCAGGCAAATTCTGTTTCATTCCAACCGCTTCACTTCCATGAAGCCATCAGAACCAATCTTGGAACGTCGCTGAAAATCTCTCTAAAAACACCTTCGGTGTTGTAAGGTTAAGCCTCACGGATCATTAGTACTGGTTAGCTCAATGCATCGCTGCACTTACACACCCAGCCTATCAACGTCTTAGTCTTAAACGTTCCTTCAGGGGCCTTGAAGGCCCAGGGAAGACTCATCTTGAGGCAAGTTTCGCGCTTAGATGCTTTCAGCGCTTATCTTTTCCGCACTTAGCTACCGGGCAATGCCATTGGCATGACAACCCGAACACCAGTGGTGCGTTCACTCCGGTCCTCTCGTACTAGGAGCAACCCCTCTCAATCTTCCAACGCCCACGGCAGATAGGGACCGAACTGTCTCACGACGTTCTAAACCCAGCTCGCGTACCACTTTAAATGGCGAACAGCCATACCCTTGGGACCTACTTCAGCCCCAGGATGTGATGAGCCGACATCGAGGTGCCAAACACCGCCGTCGATATGAACTCTTGGGCGGTATCAGCCTGTTATCCCCGGAGTACCTTTTATCCGTTGAGCGATGGCCCTTCCATTCAGAACCACCGGATCACTAAGACCTACTTTCGTACCTGCTCGAGCCGTCACTCTCGCAGTCAAGCTAGCTTATGCCTTTGCACTAACCTCACGATGTCCGACCGTGATTAGCTAACCTTCGTGCTCCTCCGTTACTCTTTGGGAGGAGACCGCCCCAGTCAAACTACCCACCAGACACTGTCCTCACCCCAGATTATGGGGCCGAGTTAGAACATCAAACATTAAAGGGTGGTATTTCAAGGATGGCTCCACGCAGACTGGCGTCCACGCTTCAAAGCCTCCCACCTATCCTACACATCAAGGCTCAATGTTCAGTGTCAAGCTATAGTAAAGGTTCACGGGGTCTTTCCGTCTTGCCGCGGGTACACTGCATCTTCACAGCGAGTTCAATTTCACTGAGTCTCGGGTGGAGACAGCCTGGCCATCATTACGCCATTCGTGCAGGTCGGAACTTACCCGACAAGGAATTTCGCTACCTTAGGACCGTTATAGTTACGGCCGCCGTTTACTGGGGCTTCGATCAAGAGCTTCGCCTTGCGGCTGACCCCATCAATTAACCTTCCAGCACCGGGCAGGCGTCACACCGTATACGTCCACTTTCGTGTTTGCACAGTGCTGTGTTTTTATTAAACAGTTGCAGCCAGCTGGTATCTTCGACTGGCTTCAGCTCCATCCGCAAGGGACTTCACCTACATGCCAGCGTGCCTTCTCCCGAAGTTACGGCACCATTTTGCCTAGTTCCTTCACCCGAGTTCTCTCAAGCGCCTTGGTATTCTCTACCTGACCACCTGTGTCGGTTTGGGGTACGATTTAATGTTACCTGGAGCTTAGAGGATTTTCCTGGAAGCAGGGCATCAACTACTTCTGCACCGTAGTGCATCGTCATCACGCCTCAGGGTTAGCATGCAACCGGATTTACCAGGTCACACCCCCTACACGCTTAAACCGGGACAACCGTCGCCCGGCTAGCCTAGCCTTCTCCGTCCCCCCTTCGCAGTAACACCAAGTACAGGAATATTAACCTGTTTCCCATCGACTACGCTTTTCAGCCTCGCCTTAGGGGTCGACTCACCCTGCCCCGATTAACGTTGGACAGGAACCCTTGGTCTTCCGGCGAGCGGGCTTTTCACCCGCTTTATCGTTACTTATGTCAGCATTCGCACTTCTGATACCTCCAGCAACCCTCACAGGCCACCTTCAACGGCTTACAGAACGCTCCCCTACCCAACAACGCCTAAGCGTCGCTGCCGCAGCTTCGGTGCATGGTTTAGCCCCGTTACATCTTCCGCGCAGGCCGACTCGACCAGTGAGCTATTACGCTTTCTTTAAATGATGGCTGCTTCTAAGCCAACATCCTGGCTGTCTATGCCTTCCCACATCGTTTCCCACTTAACCATGACTTTGGGACCTTAGCTGGCGGTCTGGGTTGTTTCCCTCTTCACGACGGACGTTAGCACCCGCCGTGTGTCTCCCGTGATAACATTCTTCGGTATTCGGAGTTTGCATCGGTTTGGTAAGCCGGGATGGCCCCCTAGCCGAAACAGTGCTCTACCCCCGAAGATGAGTTCACGAGGCGCTACCTAAATAGCTTTCGGGGAGAACCAGCTATCTCCCGGTTTGATTGGCCTTTCACCCCCAGCCACAAGTCATCCGCTAATTTTTCAACATTAGTCGGTTCGGTCCTCCAGTTAGTGTTACCCAACCTTCAACCTGCCCATGGCTAGATCACCGGGTTTCGGGTCTATACCTTGCAACTAGTCGCCCAGTTAAGACTCGGTTTCCCTACGGCTCCCCTATACGGTTAACCTTGCTACAAAATATAAGTCGCTGACCCATTATACAAAAGGTACGCAGTCACACCACGAAGGTGCTCCCACTGCTTGTACGTACACGGTTTCAGGTTCTATTTCACTCCCCTCGCCGGGGTTCTTTTCGCCTTTCCCTCACGGTACTGGTTCACTATCGGTCAGTCAGGAGTATTTAGCCTTGGAGGATGGTCCCCCCATATTCAGACAGGATGTCACGTGTCCCGCCCTACTCATCGAACTCACGACCTGTGCATTTTAGTGTACGGGGCTATCACCCTTTACTGCGCGACTTTCCAGACGCTTCCACTAACACACAAGCCGATTCAGGTTCTGGGCTCCTCCCCGTTCGCTCGCCGCTACTGGGGGAATCTCGGTTGATTTCTTTTCCTCGGGGTACTTAGATGTTTCAGTTCCCCCGGTTCGCCTCATGCCACTATGTATTCATGACATGATAGTGTGTCGAAACACACTGGGTTTCCCCATTCGGGTATCGCCGGTTATAACGGTTCATATCACCTTACCGACGCTTTTCGCAGATTAGCACGCCCTTCATCGCCTCTGACTGCCTAGGCATCCACCGTGTACGCTTAGTCACTTAACCTCACAACCCGAAGATGTTTCCATCGTTCGCGCTGCAAACATTTGAGAGACTCTATGACAGGTTACTCTTTATCCCAATACATCTACGGAGGGACAAATTTCAGCCGTCATGTTTCAATTTTCAGCTTGTTCCAGATTGTTAAAGAGCAATATCTTAAACATGACTCGGAAGTCATCTTTAAGATATGGTGTATCGTCAGATACTTGAGACCGCCGCTTTCACCGGGTGGGTCGGAAGCTTGGCGTCCCCTAGGGGATTCGAACCCCTGTTACCGCCGTGAAAGGGCGGTGTCCTAGGCCTCTAGACGAAGGGGACACGACACCGTACTTTTATGACGCTTTTGCTCGTTACTTTTTCATCAGACAATCTGTGTGAGCACGCCACTCGAATCAATATCTTTAGGTAAGGAGGTGATCCAACCGCAGGTTCCCCTACGGTTACCTTGTTACGACTTCACCCCAGTCATGAATCACAAAGTGGTAAGCGCCCTCCCGAAGGTTAAGCTACCTACTTCTTTTGCAACCCACTCCCATGGTGTGACGGGCGGTGTGTACAAGGCCCGGGAACGTATTCACCGTAGCATTCTGATCTACGATTACTAGCGATTCCGACTTCATGGAGTCGAGTTGCAGACTCCAATCCGGACTACGACGTACTTTATGAGGTCCGCTTGCTCTCGCGAGGTCGCTTCTCTTTGTATACGCCATTGTAGCACGTGTGTAGCCCTACTCGTAAGGGCCATGATGACTTGACGTCATCCCCACCTTCCTCCAGTTTATCACTGGCAGTCTCCTTTGAGTTCCCGGCCGAACCGCTGGCAACAAAGGATAAGGGTTGCGCTCGTTGCGGGACTTAACCCAACATTTCACAACACGAGCTGACGACAGCCATGCAGCACCTGTCTCAGAGTTCCCGAAGGCACCAATCCATCTCTGGAAAGTTCTCTGGATGTCAAGAGTAGGTAAGGTTCTTCGCGTTGCATCGAATTAAACCACATGCTCCACCGCTTGTGCGGGCCCCCGTCAATTCATTTGAGTTTTAACCTTGCGGCCGTACTCCCCAGGCGGTCGATTTAACGCGTTAGCTCCGGAAGCCACGCCTCAAGGGCACAACCTCCAAATCGACATCGTTTACAGCGTGGACTACCAGGGTATCTAATCCTGTTTGCTCCCCACGCTTTCGCACCTGAGCGTCAGTCTTCGTCCAGGGGGCCGCCTTCGCCACCGGTATTCCTCCAGATCTCTACGCATTTCACCGCTACACCTGGAATTCTACCCCCCTCTACGAGACTCTAGCTTGCCAGTTTCAAATGCAGTTCCCAGGTTGAGCCCGGGGATTTCACATCTGACTTAACAAACCGCCTGCGTGCGCTTTACGCCCAGTAATTCCGATTAACGCTTGCACCCTCCGTATTACCGCGGCTGCTGGCACGGAGTTAGCCGGTGCTTCTTCTGCGAGTAACGTCAATTGATGAACGTATTAAGTTCACCACCTTCCTCCTCGCTGAAAGTGCTTTACAACCCGAAGGCCTTCTTCACACACGCGGCATGGCTGCATCAGGCTTGCGCCCATTGTGCAATATTCCCCACTGCTGCCTCCCGTAGGAGTCTGGACCGTGTCTCAGTTCCAGTGTGGCTGGTCATCCTCTCAGACCAGCTAGGGATCGTCGCCTAGGTGAGCCATTACCCCACCTACTAGCTAATCCCATCTGGGCACATCTGATGGCAAGAGGCCCGAAGGTCCCCCTCTTTGGTCTTGCGACGTTATGCGGTATTAGCTACCGTTTCCAGTAGTTATCCCCCTCCATCAGGCAGTTTCCCAGACATTACTCACCCGTCCGCCGCTCGTCACCCAGGGAGCAAGCTCCCCTGTGCTACCGCTCGACTTGCATGTGTTAAGCCTGCCGCCAGCGTTCAATCTGAGCCATGATCAAACTCTTCAATTAAAAGCTTGATGTGCTTCCACTCGAGAAGCGATGCTCAAAGATTTACTGCATGAATTTTACTTCAGTTAGTCACTCTTCAAGACTTGATATTTTTTTGCATCCGAAGATGCTGGATATCGTCTTGTGGAGTGCCCACACAGATTGTCTGATAAATTGTTAAAGAGCAGTGAGTTAGGCGCTTTCGCTTGCTAACTCGAGGTGGCGTATATTACGCTTTTCACCCGGAGAGTCAAGCGTTTATTTCGCTTTCCTCTCGCTGACCCGGCGGCTTGTCAGTCGTTGTTCCCGGTCAGTGGAGGCGCATTATAGGGAGTTCTCGGCGGGCCGCAACCCCTAATTGCAAAAAACTTTTCAAGCGCGGATTTTTTCGGCAAAACGCTGGCCAAACCCGCATTTTTGTCACTTTTCGTACTGAATCTGGCTAAATTCCTGGGCGAAACGATCGACTTGCTGCCAATCTGTGTACTCAACTTCCTTACTGGTATCCGTTTCTCCACCGGTCATACGCATAATAAATTGAATCATGATGCGGTCGAACCAGCGATAACGTGGATAACGCAATGCCCCGGCAAACACCGCGCACTGTTTTGGCTGCCACGGCGACGCCAACAGGAACTTACGGGTATAGGCGTTGGTTTGCGGCGAACGCTTTTCCGGTTTGCGTGCGGTCAGATTGACGGCAAAGAATGCGCTGGGCATCCGATTCAACTGTTCGGCATGACGTTTAACGAATTTATCCAGCACCGGGTTAAAGTGCCCGTAGCGAATAGAAGCGCCGATCATCACCTGCTGATACTGGCTAAGGTCGATCTGTTCCGCCTGCAACAGATCGATAACCTCACAGCGCAGCGTATCCTGCAATTTGCTTGCTATATAAGAAGCGATAGCACGTGTTTGCCCGTCACGGCTCGAATAAAGTATCAATGCCTTCATGGCGTACTCCTTATAACAGGCTCACTCACGCCAGAAGGTTGGCGTGAACAGCACCAGCAATGTAAACACTTCCAGGCGCCCGAACAGCATCGTCACCACCAGGATCCACTTGGCCGCCGCCGGCATCGTGGTGAAGTTGTCCGCCACCACGCCCAGACCAGGACCAAGGTTATTCAGCGTTGCCGTCACTGCGGCAAACGCGGAGAAATCATCAACGCCGGTCGCAATGATCGCCAGCATGCTGACGATAAACACCAGCGCATAGGCGGAGAAGAATCCCCACACTGCTTCCAGAATACGTTCCGGCAGTGCGCGATTGCCCAATTTGATGGTATAGACCGCGTTGGGGTGCACCAGCCTTTTCAATTCGCGCGAGCCCTGCAGGTACAACAGCAGAATACGGATCACCTTCAGGCCGCCGCCGGTCGAACCGGCGCAACCGCCGATGAATGCCGAACACAGCAACAGCATCGGCAGGAACAGCGGCCACTTGGCGATGCTGTCGGTCGTAAAACCGGCCGTGGTCGCCATCGATACCACCTGGAAGAACGCCTGATTGAGCGTTTCCATACCGCTCTTATAGACGCCATGTCCCCAGAGCACCAACGTGCACACCACCACCAGCGTCAGTTGAACGAAGATAAACATGCGGAATTCAGGATCGCGCCCATAGACCTTCAGACTGCGGCCGCTTAGCAAAGCGAAGTGCAGACCGTAGTTACAGCCGGAAATCAGCAGGAACACGGCAATGATGGTGTTGATGGTCGGGCTGGCGTAATAACCGATACTGGCATCGTGGGTAGAAAACCCGCCAATGGCGATGGTCGAGAAACTGTGGCCGATGGCGTCGAACACCGACATCCCGGCCCCCCAGAGCGCCAGCGCACAGGCGACGGTCAGCAACACATAGATTAGCCACAGGGTTTTGGCGGTTTCGGCAATACGCGGACGCATCTTGTTATCTTTCAGCGGCCCGGGCATTTCCGCCCGATACAGCTGCATGCCCCCGACGCCGAGTATCGGCAGTATCGCCACCGCCAACACGATGATCCCCATCCCGCCCATCCATTGCAGCATTTGGCGATAGAACAGGATGGCCTTAGGCAACGAGTCCAGCCCCACCAGCGTCGTTGCGCCGGTAGTCGTCAATCCCGAGAAGGATTCAAAGAAGGCGTCGGTCAGCGACAAATTAGGACGTTCCGAAAACAGGAACGGCAATGCCCCCACGCTGCCCAGCACGGTCCAGAACAGCACGACGATCAAGAAACCTTCACGCGGCTTCAGCTCGTGTTTCTGCTTACGGTTCGGCCACCACAGCATCAGCCCGATGGTCAACGCCACGAAGAACGTTTGGCTGAACGCTCGCCCCGCCCCATCGCGATAAATCAATGCCACCAGGCCGGGAATAAACATCGTCCCGGAGAACAGGATGACCAGAAGACCAACGATACGGGTTATGGCGCGAAAATGCATTTCAGCACGATCCTTAGCAATTCAATTGGGAGGATTATTGCGAAATGGGGGTTAATTGCAAATTACCGCGACTGAGATCACGCAATTTATTCCCAAACAGCTCGACCTCAGTCGCCGGCAGCGCCAAATGCAGCACGACGGCGGCGCCGTATTCACCCTGCAGGATCCGACCTGCGATTTGCTGCAACAAGTTCTCCACCAGCGCCAACTGCGCATAGTCGCACTGCAAGATATATTCGGCTTCGGGCACCTTTTGCGCCAGCGCCAGCTGCTTCAATGCCTGTTGAACACCGTTGCCATAAGCTTTCACCAGCCCGCCGGTGCCCAATTTGACACCGCCGTAGTACCGAACGACTACGGCGGTCACTTCACCGATACCGCTGCCCATCAGCTGCGCGAGGATAGGTTTGCCGGCGGTGCCCGACGGTTCTCCATCGTCGGAGAACCCCAGCTGCTGCGAATCATCGGGGCTACCGGCGACGAAAGCCCAACAGTGGTGCCGCGCCGCCGGGTGCTCATCCCGCACCTGCTGAATAAACGCCTTTGCCGCCTCCACCCCGCCGGTCGGCGCCAGCAGGGTGATGAAACGGCTCTTCTTTATCTCTTCGGTAAAGCAGGTTGCTTCCGCCGGTATCGGGTACGGCCGCATCAAGCCAGGTTCAGATCGCGCGTCATGTTCTCGATGCGCTTTTCATGGATCACGATGTTGTCTTCGATGCGAATACCGCCATACGGTTTCAGCGCATCGATGCGATCCCAGGCGAAGTGCTGCTTGAACTCGCCGCTGCGCCACGGCGCCAACAGAGACTCGATGAAGTAAAGACCCGGTTCGATGGTCAACACCATGCCCGGCTGCAACACGCGGGTGCAACGCAGGAACGGGTACTTGGACGGCGCCGCCAGATGGGTGCCTTGCTCGTCCTGCATAAAGCCGGCGGCGTCGTGCACCTGCAGGCCCAACGGATGGCCCAACCCGTGCGGCAGGAACGGCGTGGTGATACCCGTTTCGACCATCGCCTCTTCGCTGAGGCCATTCACCAGTTTGTGATTCTTGAGCAGCTTGGCGATGCGCTGATGCATCTGCACATGATAGTCGGTGTAACGCACGCCGGTTTTAATGGTGTCGATCAGCGCCAGCTGTTCACTATTGAGATCTTTCACCAGATGAGCGAACTCGCTGCCGCTTTGCGCCGCATAGGTACGCGTCAGATCGGCGGCGTAGCCGTTATATTCCGCCCCGGCGTCGATCAGAAAACTCAGGGACTCGGCCGGCGGCTGATGATCCAGCTTGGTGTAGTGCAGCACCGAAGCGTGCTCGTTCAACGCCACGATGTTGTCGTAAGGCACATCGGTATCGCGATGGCCGGTAGCCGTCAGGTAGGCCAGATTGATGTCGAACTCGCTCATGCCGGAGAGGAAGGCCTCATGCGCGGCACGATGGCCGGTTACCGCCGTCTTCTGCGCTTCGCGCATGCAGGCCAGCTCATAGCCGGTTTTAATCGAACGGTGGAAATCCAGGTAGTTCAGCACCGCTTTCGGGTTGATGTTTTCCGAAGGGATGCCGAGATCGCGGGCGCGCTGTTGGGCATAACCGATATAGCCGACGCGCTCACGCTGCGGCGGCAGCTGCTGCGCGATCGCATCGGCGTTGGCCAGCGGCATCAATTCGAGGGACTTGGTCCAGAAACTGTTCGGCAGCGGCTCAACGCTGTGCCAGTAGTCAACCGGGGAGTAGAACCACAGCTTCGGCTTGTTGACGCCATCTATCCACAACCAGCAGTTCGGCACCGACGTCACCGGCACCCAGGCTTTGAAATGCGCGTTCACTTTGAACGGGTAGCTATGGTCGTCCAAAAATACCTTTTGCAGTTCCCCGGAGTGAATCAGCAGCGCATCCAACTTGTTGCGCTCCAGCACTTCACGCGCGCGTTTTTGCAGTTCTGCCAGGTGGTCGTTATACAAAGAAGCCAGCGTTTCCATCACAGTACCCTTATGCCTTAGCACGAAAGAAGCCATCTTAACACAGCGCTCCGACGCACCAACCTCATCGCGTTGGGCATGCGGAGCAGCTCGCAATTCCCTGCAAATGCCGTTACATCCGCAGCTTAACCATTAACCAGCCGCCCAAACCGAGCAGCGCTATCGCCAGCGCCCACAGGCCATGGTGTTCCAACAACACCGCGCCGGCCGCGGCGACGCCCGCCAGACACTGCTGCAGAAAGCCACACAGCGCCATCGCATAAGCGCCGTACTCTTTGGCATCGCTGACCGCCATCGCCATGCTGTTGGGAAACAGCACCGCCTGGCCAAAAATGGTCAGGCAATACAGCGCGATGAACAGCGCCATGCCGGAAAGGCAGGCCAGAACGCCGCTCCACCACAGCAGCAGGATCGCCGCCGTCGCCAGCGCCACGATGCCGCTGCCGGCCTGCATCAGTTTTTTCCCGCCGAGACGCGCCACCGTACGGTTCACCGTCAGCGCTCCGCTGAAGTAGGCGACGCCGATCACCAGCCCCAGGGCGCCGAACGCCGTGACGTTGAGACCAAACTCCTGCTGCATGACGAACGGACTCACTTCCTGCAGTGTCACCGTGGTGGCAAACCCCAGCCCGCCGACGCAGGCCGGCCAAAAGAACCCAGGCCGCCGCAGGATGGCAAAGTAGGTTGCCGCCATCGCCGGGCGCACGCCCCCTGCCCGTCCCGCCTCCAGCGGCAGCGTCGCCATCAGCACCAGAATGATCAAACCGGTGGCGCCCATCAGGACGAAGCCCATCTGCCAGTGCGCATATTGGCTCAGCAGGCCACCGATAAACTGACCGCCGCCCAGCGCGGTGATAAAGGCGATGGAGAGCACCGACAGACGCCGCGCCAGTTCGTCCCCGCTCCAGTTATCCCGCACGATGATGCGCGCGATGATCGCCGCACCGCCGGCACCCACGCCCTGCAGCGCACGCAGCGTCAGCAATTGGGCGCCGTTGCTGCACAGCGCCAACAGCCCGCTGCAGCCAATGAAAAGAAATAAAGACAGCGTCAGGGGCGCGCGGCGGCCAAAGCGATCGGCGGCCGCGCCCCAGAACAGCACCGGCAAGGCGGCGCCGATGACGAAGATTGAAATGGACAGCTCGGTGGCGCGCCGGCTCATCGCCAGCTCCCGCATCACCGTCGGCAGCGAAGGCAAGTACACGGTCGTCGCCATTTGCGCCATAAACACCAACAGACACGCCAGCGTCATGGTTCTGGCGGGAATGCTCCATAAGCCGCTGCGTTTAACACAAGCCGCCTTAGTCATGCGTAACCTCGTCTGAATGTTCATTCGCTGCGAGCAAGTGTATGAGGGCCGACAAGCTCCGGCAAATGCCGATAGCACATAAAATATAACTTCGTTTCAAATCAAAAAACTAACTTGGCGACATGTGATCAGACCAGCAAAAATGCAATCTCTCATTTGCATATTGTTAACATAAAAACCACACTCCTCTTCATCTGGTCATACCAGATCATACGCTGATTCAGGAGATAGACATGCTCTACCAAGGCGAAACATTACAACTGCACTGGCTCGATAACGGCATCGCCGAGCTGGTGTTCAACGCACCGGGCTCGGTCAACAAGCTGGACACCCGCACCGTCGCCAGCCTGGGCGAAGCGCTCACCGTGCTGGAAAACCAGCCAGAGCTCAAGGGGCTGCTGCTGCGCTCCACCAAAGCCGCATTTATCGTCGGCGCCGATATCACCGAATTCCTTTCTCTGTTCGCCGCGCCGGCTGAAAAGCTGCAGGAGTGGCTGGTATTCGCCAACAACGTCTTTAACCGGCTGGAAGATTTGCCGGTGCCGACCATTTCGGCCATTAACGGCTATGCGCTCGGCGGCGGTTGCGAATGCATTTTGGCGACCGATTTCCGCGTCGCCTCACCGGACGCGCGCATCGGCCTGCCTGAAACCAAATTGGGCATCATGCCGGGCTTCGGCGGCTCCGTCCGCCTGCCGCGCCTGCTGGGTAACGACAGCGCGCTGGAAATCATCGCCGCCGGCAAAGACGTCAGCGCCAAAGACGCCTTGAAAGTCGGCCTGGTCGATGCGGTAGTGGCGCCGGAAAAACTGGCCGAAGCCGCGCTCAACATGCTGCAACAGGCGATCGACGGCAAGCTGAACTGGCGCGCCGCGCGTCAACCGAAGCTGGAGCCGCTGAAGCTCAGCCCGATCGAGGCGGCAATGAGCTTCACCACCGCCAAAGGCATGGTGCTGCAGACCGCCGGCAAACATTACCCGGCGCCGATGACAGCGGTGAAAACCATTGAAGCCGCCGCCAAGCTGGGCCGCGATGAAGCGCTGAAACTGGAAACCGCCAGCTTCGTGCCGTTGGCGCGCTCCAACGAAGCGCGTGCGCTGGTCGGCATCTTCCTTAACGATCAGTTCGTGAAGGGTCAGGCGAAAAAGCTGGCCAAGAATGTGGACGCGCCGAAACAGGCGGCGGTGTTGGGCGCCGGCATCATGGGCGGCGGCATCGCTTACCAATCGGCGTTGAAAGGCGTGCCGGTGATCATGAAGGACATCAGCGACAAATCGCTGACGTTGGGCATGAACGAAGCGGCCAAGCTGCTCAATAAGCAGTTGGAACGCGGCAAGCTGGATGGCCTGAAAATGGCGCAGGTGCTGTCGACCATTCAGCCGACGCTGGACTACGCCGGCATCGAGCGCGCGCAGGTGATCGTCGAAGCGGTCGTGGAGAACCCGAAGGTCAAAGCCGCCGTGCTGTCGGAAGTGGAAAACCTGATCGGCGAAGACACCGTTCTGGCGTCGAACACCTCGACCATTCCGATTAATCATCTGGCAAAATCGTTGAAGCGTCCGCAAAACTTCTGCGGCATGCACTTCTTTAACCCGGTACACCGTATGCCGCTGGTCGAAATCATCCGCGGCGAACAAACCAGCGACGAGACCATTGCCAAAGTGGTGGCCTACGCCAGCCGCATGGGCAAAACGCCGATCGTGGTGAACGACTGCCCGGGCTTCTTCGTCAACCGCGTGCTGTTCCCATACTTCGCCGGCTTCAGCCTGCTGCTGCGCGACGGCGCCGACTTCCGTCAGATCGATAAAGTGATGGAAAAACAGTTCGGTTGGCCGATGGGCCCGGCCTACCTGCTCGACGTGGTGGGCATCGACACCGCACACCACGCGCAAGCGGTAATGGCGGCCGGCTTCCCGGAGCGCATGAGCAAAGACTATCGCGACGCCATTGACGTGATGTTCGACAACCAGCGCTTCGGTCAGAAAAACCAGCTGGGCTTCTACCGCTACAGCCAGGACAACAAAGGTAAGCCGCGCAAGGACAACGACGAGCAGACCGATGCGCTGCTGGCCGAAGTGAGCCAACCGCGCCAGACCATCAGCGACGAAGAGATCGTTGCGCGCATGATGATCCCGATGATCAACGAAGTGGTGCGTTGCCTGGAAGAGAAGATCGTCGCCAGCCCGGCCGAAGCCGATATGGCGTTGGTCTACGGCATCGGTTTCCCTCCGTTCCACGGCGGCGCGTTCCGCTACCTGGATACGCTCGGCACCGCCAACTACGTTGAGCTGGCCCAGCGTTACGCACACCTCGGCGCCCTGTATCAAGTGCCGGCCGGTCTGCGCGCCAAGGCCGAACGCAATGAAAGCTACTACCCGGTGGCGACACCGCTGTCCGACGTCGCAACCCGCCAACCGGCATGAGGTCATAAAGATGGAAAACGTAGTTATTGTTGATGCCGTACGCACGCCGATGGGCCGCTCCAAGGGCGGCGCCTTCCGCCAGGTGCGCGCCGAAGATCTCTCCGCTCATCTGATGCGTGAAGTGCTGAGCCGCAACCCGGCGCTGAACGCCGACGAGATCGATGACATTTACTGGGGCTGCGTGCAGCAGACGCTGGAACAAGGCTTCAACATCGCCCGCAACGCCGCGCTGCTGGCCGAGATCCCGCACCGTGTGCCGGCGGTGACCGTCAACCGCCTGTGCGGCTCTTCGATGCAGGCGCTGCACGACGCGGCACGCGCCATCATGGTTGGCGACGCACACGTCAGCCTGATCGGCGGCGTGGAACACATGGGCCATGTGCCGATGAACCACGGCGTGGATTTCCATCCGGGGCTGAGCCGCAGCGTGGCCAAAGCTGCCGGGATGATGGGGCTGACCGCCGAAATGCTGGCCAAGATGCACAACATCAGCCGCCAGATGCAGGATGAGTTTGCCGCCCGCTCCCACCAGCGCGCGCATGCGGCGACGCTGGCGGGTTACTTCAAAAACGAGATCATTCCGACCAACGGCCATGATGCCGACGGCGTGCTGACCCGTTACGATTTTGACGAAGTCATTCGCCCGGAAACCACCGTCGAAAGCCTGTCGGCCCTGCGTCCGGCGTTCGATCCGGTCAACGGCACCGTCACCGCCGGCAGTTCCTCCGCCCTGTCGGACGGCGCTTCCGCCATGCTGCTGATGAGCGAATCGCGGGCCAAAGCGCTCGGTTTGAAGGCCCGCGCCCGCATCCGCTCGATGGCGGTCGTCGGCTGCGATCCTTCCATCATGGGCTACGGCCCGGTGCCGGCCAGCAAGCTGGCGCTGAAACGCGCCGGTCTGAGCGTGCAGGACATCGATCTGTTCGAGCTGAACGAAGCGTTCGCCGCCCAGTCGCTGCCGTGCATCAAAGATCTGGGGCTGATGGACAGCATCGACGACAAGATTAACCTGAACGGCGGCGCCATCGCGCTCGGCCACCCGCTGGGCTGTTCCGGCTCCCGCATCTCGACCACCTTGTTGAACAACATGGAACGTCGCGACGCGCAGTTCGGCCTGGCGACCATGTGCATCGGCCTGGGCCAGGGTATCGCCACCGTGTTTGAACGCGTTTAGCTGTGTCTATCTTGGGATGACCGCGTCACCACTTCAAATCGCGGCATCCCGCCAAGTTTAGTTGCCGTTCTTCCCGCCTGTCAGGGGCGGGTTTTTTATGCCTGAAATTTGCCGACGCCCAAATAAAAACGGGGCGACCCTCGGCCACCCCGTTCACTGCGCATCGCCTCTGTCAGATAAACGAAAACGCGTCGCCAAACATATGCGCTTCCTGCGCGCCGCGCTCGGCGCAGAAACGCTCGCGGGCGATTTTCGCCATCTCGAAACGCCCGGCGATGTAGATGTCATGCTCCGCCAACGTGCCGAAATCCTGCAACACCGCGCTGAGCACGGTGCCGCTGCGGCCACGCCATTCCGCCTCCGGCTGCTCGACCACCGGGATCACCTTCAGGTTCGGGTGTTGCACCGACAGCGCTTCCAGCTCGCTCAGATCGTACAGGTGCTTCAGCTCACGCCCGCCCCAGTAGATGGAAATGTCGCGATCGGGCTGCTGCTCCAACGCGGTCAACAGGATTGAGCGCGCATAGGAGAAGCCGGTGCCGCCGGCGATCAGCACCAGCGGACGGCAGCCCTCTTCCCGCAGCCAGGCGTCGCCATGCGGCATATCGACGGTGATCGCCTGCTCTTTCAGGATGCGATCCATCACCGCCATGGCGTACAGATTCAGCTCCGAAGCACCGATATGCAGCTCGATGTAATCTTGCTGCGTCGGGGTTGATGCCAGCGAGAACGGACGTTTGTCGCGCTCGTCCATCACCACCATCAGATATTGCCCTGCCTTGAAAGAAAACGGCTGCTCGGGCACCAGACGTACCCGATAAACCGTATCGGTAATGGCCTCTACCGAGGTCACTTTACAGCTCAATATTGTCATGCGTTCCCTCTGTCGGGTCATCAATGCAAAGCTGAGAACAGGGCCTGACGCTATAACGTCGGTTCCCTGTCACTGAAAATTGCGAGCTCATCCCAGATTTCGTCGACGCGCGCACGTACCTTTTCATCCATCTGAATCGGACGGCCCCATTCGCGATCGGTTTCACCCGGCCATTTGTTGGTGGCGTCCAGCCCCATCTTCGAACCCAGTCCGGAAACCGGCGAGGCGAAGTCCAGATAGTCGATCGGCGTATTCTCCACCAGAACCGTATCCCTTGCCGGATCCATTCGTGTGGTGATCGCCCAAATCACGTCATTCCAGTCGCGCGCATTGACGTCATCGTCACAGACGATAACAAATTTGGTGTACATAAACTGCCGCAGGAACGACCAGACGCCCATCATCACGCGTTTCGCGTGGCCGGCGTACTGTTTTTTCATGGTCACCACCGCCAGGCGATACGAGCACCCTTCCGGCGGCAGATAAAAATCAACGATTTCCGGGAACTGTTTTTGCAGGATCGGCACGAACACTTCATTCAGCGCCACGCCCAGGATCGCCGGCTCATCCGGCGGCCGACCGGTGTAGGTCGAGTGGTAAATCGCGTTGCGACGCTGGGTGATGTGCGTGACGGTGAATACCGGGAACTGGTCGATTTCATTGTAGTAACCGGTGTGGTCACCGTAGGGGCCTTCCGGCGCCATTTCACCCGGCTCGATATAGCCCTCCAGCACGATTTCGGCACTGGCAGGCACTTCCAGATCGTTGGAAAGGCACTTGACCACTTCGGTTTTATTGCCGCGCAGCAGCCCGGCAAAGGCGTATTCAGACAGGGTATCCGGCACCGGCGTCACCGCGCCGAGGATAGTGGCGGGATCGGCGCCCAGCGCCACCGCAACCGGGAAACGCTCGCCGGGGTGCGCCTGGCACCACTCCTGGTAATCCAGCGCGCCGCCGCGGTGCGACAGCCAGCGCATGATCACTTTATTCTTGCCCAGCACCTGCTGACGATAGATACCGAGGTTTTGCCGTTCCTTATGCGGGCCGCGGGTCACCGTCAGCCCCCAGGTGATCAGCGGCGCGGCGTCTTCCGGCCAGCAGTGCATCACCGGAATGCGGCCCAGATCGACATCATCGCCCTGCCATACCTGCTCCTGACAAGGCGCGGATCCCAGCACCTTGGTCGGCATGTTCAGCACCTGCTTGAACTTCGGTATTTTGTCGAACAGATCGCGGAAACCTTTCGGCGGCTCCGGCTCTTTGAGGAAAGCCAGCAGTTTGCCGACTTCGCGCAGCGCGCTGATGTCTTCCTGCCCCATGCCCATCGCCACGCGATTGGCGGTGCCGAACAGGTTGCACAGCACCGGCATGTCGTACCCTTTCGGGTTTTCAAACAGCAGTGCCGGGCCGCCCGCCCGCAGGGTGCGATCGGCAATTTCCGTCATTTCCAGGTAAGGATCGATCGGCTGGCTGATGCGTTTTAGTTCCCCTCTCTTCTCCAGCAACGAGAGGAAATCGCGTAAGTCACGGTATTTCATGCTGATCATTATAGCGGCCAGTGGGGAGGGCATTATAAGCCCTCTTCAAGGTTGTTGCTGCAATTTTGTTAACGCCGCCCGCTGCCGGGTGGCCCTCAGCCGCAGTTGAACGGCACCAGCGCAGCCAGTGCGCGCGTATCCTGATATTCGCGCGTCTCTTCGCCGTGGCGGAACACCTTAAAGCCCTGCCCGTTGGCGCTGAAATAACGCAGCGCATTGCCTTCAACGTGCAACAGACTGCCTTCACGCAACGCCACTACCGATTCGCTCGGGTTGATCGCACAGAACTCCGCGAGACGCTCGTCACGGGTTTCGCCCATGTGGCCGCTGATGTGCGCATCGATGTAATGCGGGTTAATCTGCACCGGGAACAACCCCAGCGCCGGCAACACCACGCTGCAGCGCACCGGCATGTCATTGGTGGTGCGAATACTCGGCGTCGCCACGTTGCAACCTGCGCTCCAGCCGACGTAAGGCACTTCACGCTCGCGCACCGCGCGCTGGATAGGCACGATCAGGCTTTGTTCGTGCAGCATCTGGTTCAGCAACCAGGTGTTGCCGCCGCTGACCAAAATGCATTCGGCCTGCGCGATCGCCGCCGCCGGTGAAGCGGCGTGGTGAATGCTGGTGACTTCAATGCCCAATGTTTGCGCCAGCTCCTGCGCGCGCCGATCGTAGTCGTAACGGATCAGCGCGTAAGGGATAAAGACGGCGGATTTGATGCCGCGGCGCGCAATCATCGCCAGCAGTTGGCTTTTGGCGTACCCCAGCAGCTCGGCTTCGCCAGACAGCTTGCCGTTGCTCAACAGAAACAGCTCCATTTTTCTCCCCTCGGTCAAAAACGATGAATAGCGTCACAGCCGGCGGCGCAACGCCTTGCCATACTGTGACGGTAACAAATTTTTAGCCCTCTGTTATACCAGCGCCGTATCGATAAGTGTGTGACCCCTCGCTAATAGCCGTAGATTCAGAAAGATAGGCGATGTTACATGCTGAAACTTGCATCACTATGTATCCGGAATAGCTTTTGATATGCTTACCGGCTGGCAGAAAGGCATGTGAAATTATGGAATCCTGGTATCTACTTTATTGCAAACGCGGTCAGCTGTTGCGAGCGCAGGAACATCTGGAGCGGCAGCAGGTAAACTGCCTCAGCCCAATCATCACGCTGGAAAAAATCGTGCGTGGCAAGCGCATCGCGGTCAGCGAACCCCTGTTTCCCAATTATCTGTTTGTGGAATTCGACCCGGAGCGCATTCACACCACCACCATCAGCGCCACCCGCGGCGTCAGCCACTTCGTGCGTTTCGGCGCGCTGCCGAGCGTCATCCCGAGCAAGGTGATCGATGAGCTGCGCACGCACACCAGCGAGACCTATGTCGATCCGGAAACCCCGCAGCCGGGCGATACCGTTCTGATCGTCGACGGCGTATTCGAAGGGCTGCAGGCGATCTACACCGAGCCGGACGGCGAGGCCCGCTCGATGCTGTTGCTCAACCTGATCAACAAACAGGTCAGTCAAAGCATCGACAATCGGCAATTCCAGAAAATGTAATGCAAAAAGGCGCCCTCAGGCGCCTTTTTTACGGTATCGCGCTTAGCGGCGCAGCGCTTCTTCATGCAGCCATTGGGCGACACGTTTGGCGAAGTAGGTCAGCACGCCGTCGGCGCCGGCGCGTTTAAAGCACATCAACGACTCCATCACCGCAGGCTGCTCCTGCAGCCAGCCGTTCTGAATCGCCGCCATGTGCATGGCGTACTCGCCGGACACCTGATAAGCGAAAGTCGGCACACCGAAGGTATCCTTCACCCGGCGCACTACATCCAGGTAAGGCATGCCCGGTTTCACCATCACCATGTCCGCGCCTTCCTGCAGATCCTGCGCAATCTCTTGCAGCGCTTCATCGCTGTTGGCCGGATCCATCTGATAGGTCTTTTTGTTGCCGCCTTTCAGGTTGCCGCTGGAACCCAGCGCATCGCGGAACGGACCGTAATAGCAGGAAGCGTACTTGGCGGAGTAGGCCATGATCTGGGTGTTCACCAGGCCCTGCAGCTCCAGACGATCGCGGATCGCCCCGATACGGCCGTCCATCATGTCGCTCGGCGCCACGATTTCCGCGCCCGCTTCGGCATGAGACAGCGCCTGACGCACCAGAATGTCTTTGGTCACGTCGTTAATCACGTAGCCCTGCTCATCGATCACCCCGTCCTGACCGTGGGTGGTGTAGGGATCGAGCGCTACGTCGGTCAGAATGCCCAACTCAGGCACCGCGTCTTTCAGCGCGCGCACCGTGCGCTGCACCAGCCCTTCCGGGTTGTAGGCTTCTTCCGCATGCAGCGACTTCAAGCCCGGTTCAATCACCGGGAACAGGGAGATGACCGGCACGCCGAGTTTGGCGATGGTTTCCGCTTCCTTGACCAGCAGATCGATCGTCATGCGCGATACGCCCGGCATCGAGGCCACTTCTTCCTGGCGGTTGCTGCCTTCCATGACGAACACCGGATAAATCAGGTCATTGACCGTCAGTTGGTTCTCGGCGACCAGACGGCGGCTGAAGTCATGACGGCGCACGCGGCGCATACGGCGACCAGGAAAGGTGCCCGGAAATGCATAGCTCATAGTTTTCTCCTAGCTCAAACCAGCCGGAATAGCCGGCGGGCGTTCTCATCGGTTTTTTGCCCCAGCCATTGCGGCTCTTCCTGCCGCCAGACGGCGACCTGATGCACGATGTGGGGCAGGAAACAGGGTTCGTTGCGGCGAGATGCGGGTTTAGGCTGTAAATCCCGGGGCAACAGATAAGGGGCGTCAGTTTCCAGCAGCAGACGCTCAGCCGGGATCTGCGGCAGCAGGGCGCGCAATTCCAGACCGCGCCGCTCGTCGCATACCCAACCGGTAATCCCGATCGACAGGCCCAGCGACAGGCAGCTTGCTAATTCTTCGGCGGTGCCGGTGAAGCAGTGCACCACGGCCGCGGGCAGTTTATCCAACCACGGCGTCAGTAGCTCGGCAAAACGTGCGTGTGCGTCGCGACAGTGAAGAAACACCGGCAGCGCCAACTCCGCCGCCAGCGCCAGTTGCGCACTGAACGCCGCTTCCTGCTGCTCCGGCGTCGAGAAGTTGCGGTTGAAATCCAGACCGCATTCACCGATCGCCACCACTTCTGGGCCGGCGGCCAGGGCATAAATCTGCTCGGCGCTGCGTTCATCCCAGCTGCCGGCGTTATGCGGATGCACACCGGCGGTGGACCAGCAATAGCCCGCATGCTGCTGCGCCAGCATGGCGGCCTCGCGGCTCTCCGGCAGATCGGTGCCGGTAATCAGCATCCCGGTAACGCCCGCCGCGCGGGCGCGCTCCACCACGGTCTCGCGGTCTTTGGCGAATTGGCTGCTGGTGAGGTTAACGCCGATATCAAACATGGTTTTTTCCAAAGCAAAAGCCGCCCTATGGGCGGCTTCGCAATCAATGAGGATCAGGGCGCTGGGGGTTCGTCACCCTCGTCGTCGTCTTCCGCCTGCGGACGGCGTTTGCCGGTATAGAAGCGAGCGAAGAATACCCCCACTTCAAACAGCAGATACATCGGTATCGCCAGCAGGGTTTGCGAGAACACGTCCGGCGGCGTCAACAACATGCCGACCACAAACGCGCCGACCAACACATACGGCCGTTTCTTCTTCAGGTCTTCCGGCGAAGTGACGCCGCTCCAGCACAGCAGAATGATGGCGACCGGCACTTCGAAGGCGACGCCAAACGCCATAAACAGCGCCATGACGAAATCGAGGTAGTTTTTAATGTCGGTCGCAATGGTCACCCCCATCGGCGCGGTCTTGGCGAAGAAGCCGAAGGCCAGCGGGAACACGATGAAGTAGGCGAAAGCCATGCCGAGGTAAAACAACAGGCTGCTGGACACCAGCAACGGCATCATCAGGCGGCGTTCATGCTTGTACAGCGCAGGCGCGATGAACGCCCATACCTGATACAGGATCATCGGCGCGGAGACGAACACCGAAACGATCATGGTCAGCTTGATCGGGGTGAAAAACGGTGACGCCACGTCGGTGGCGATCATGCTCGCGCCGGCCGGCAACTGCTTGAGCAGCGGCGCAGAAACCAGCTGGTAGATGTCGTTGGCGAAAAACACCAGCACCACGAACACCGCCAGTACGCAAATAATCGAGTTCAACAGCCGCTTGCGCAGCTCTATCAGATGACTGATAAGGGGTTGGGTATCTTCAACAGCCATGTATTAACGATCGCCACTAGGTTGGTGAGACGCTGGGGTTTTATCCGCAACAGGTTCGACAGGAGCAGGCGCGGTTTCCACCGGCGCTTTAGCGGGTTGCGCCGCCACTGGCGCAGCCACGACGGCTTCAGGTTCCACTGCCGGTTTTGGCACGGCGGCGGGCGCGCTGGCGCTGGTTGCCGCTTCCGCCGGCGTCACGCCGTCGTGCAAGGCTTCCGGATCGATGGCCTGCGGGTTATGGATGGTGTTCGCCAGCTCTTCTTTCTCGCCCCGGTAGGTGCGTTTCAAGGATTCCGCCGCGTCTTTCAGCTCATCCATCGACGCCTTCAACTCCGGCGTCAGGTTCTGCAGGCCGGCCTGTTCGGCTTTCTTCAGGCTGTCCTGCAGCTCCTGCAGCTTCAGCTCCTGAGACAGTTCGTGCTGCACCGAGGCCGCCAGCGAGCGCAGCGCGCGGATCCAGCCCGATACCGTTCTGACCGCAACCGGCAAGCGTTCCGGCCCCAGAACAACCAGGCCGATCACCAGCACCAGCAGCAGCTCACTAAACCCAATGTCAAACACGGTTTATACCTGCTCTTTGTTCTTCGACTCTTCCGGTTTCACTTCCGGCTGCTTATCGGTAATAGGCTTGGCCGAGAAATCAGCGTCATCCAGGCTGCTTTTTTCAGCCGTGTTGGGGGTCGACGGCGTATCGTCACCGATCGCTTTTTTGAAGCCCTTGATCGAGGCGCCGAGATCGGAACCCAGCGTGCGCAGTTTTTTGGTGCCGAACAGCAGCACCACGATCACTGCGATGATCAACAATTGCGTAATACTAATACCGCCCATTTTAATTACCTCTAATTTTAAGGGGTCTTTTAAAGCCAGCCCGCATTATAGAGCCGACTTCACCAGAGTAACGAATTAAATCAGGTGGTTCGCTTCCAGCCAATCACCCAGCATACGATGCCGGCGGCCATCATCCAGGCGGGGAACACCTCGATTTGCCCCAGCAGCAACAGCGTGCCGCTTACCAACAGTGTAGCGCCAACGCCGAACAAATAACGTGACTGCCCCTGACGAACCCGCTGAGCCTGCATCTGGTTGGTCAGCTTATCAACGCTTTGTTGCAACAGTTTATGCTGCTGCAGGCTGTCGTAAAACAGCTCGGGCAGCTCGGGCAGTTTCTCCGCCCAGAACGGCGCCTTCTCTTTCAGCGCGCGCACCACGGCGGGAATGCCGACCTGATCGCGCAGCCAACTCTCGAGGAACGGCTTGGCGGTGGTCCACAGATCCAACTGCGGGTAAAGCTGACGCCCCAGCCCTTCAACATACAGCAAGGTCTTCTGCAATAACACCAGCTGCGGCTGCACTTCCATATTGAAGCGGCGCGCGGTGTTGAACAGGTTCAGCAGCACGTTGCCGAAGGAGATCTCCGCCAGCGGCTTCTCGAAAATCGGTTCGCACACGGTACGGATGGCGAATTCGAAGTCTTCCACGTTGGTGTCGCGCGGCACCCAGCCGGAGTCGACGTGCAGTTCCGCCACCTTGCGGTAATCGCGGTTGAAGAAGGCGATGAAGTTTTCCGCCAGATAGCGTTTGTCATCCTTGTTCAACGAACCGACGATGCCGCAGTCGATGCCGATGTAGCAAGGATCTTCCGGATGTTCGTAGCTGACGAAAATATTACCGGGATGCATGTCCGCATGGAAGAAGCTGTCGCGGAATACCTGGGTAAAGAACACCTGAACGCCGCGTTCCGCCAACAGTTTCATGTTGGTGCCCTGCTGCTCCAGCGTGGCGATGTCCGAGACCGGAATGCCGTAGATACGCTCCATCACCAACACGCTTTCGCGGCAGTAGTCGGAGTAAACTTCCGGCACGTACAGCATCGGGCTGCCGTCGAAATTGCGACGCAGCTGAATGGCGTTGGCCGCTTCGCGCAGCAGGTTCAATTCGTCCAGCAGGGTTTTTTCGTACTCGCGCACCACTTCGCGCGGACGCAGGCGGCGGCCGTCCGGCAACAGCTTCGGCACCCAGCCTGCCAGCCGGTACATCAAGCGCACGTCGGCTTTGATAATCGGCCCGATATCCGGCCGGATCACCTTCAGCACCACTTCCTGGCCGGTGGTTTTCAGCCGCGCGGTATGCACCTGCGCGATCGAGGCGGACGCCAGCGGCTGCTGCTCGAAGTCGTCGAACCAGGTTTCCAGCGGGCCGCCCATCGCCAGCTCGATATGCTTGCGCGCCAGCGCACCGTCGAAAGGCGCCACCCGATCCTGCAGCAGCGTCAGCTGATCGGCAATGTGCGGCGGGAACAGATCGCGGCGGGTAGACATCATCTGGCCGAACTTGATCCAGACCGGCCCCAATTCCTGCAGCGCCAGCCGCAGACGTTCGCCCAGCGGTTTGTCCTTGTGCCGATTAGGCATCCAGAACAGCAGCCGGCGGCCGAAGCGCAGCGGCAGCGTCAAACGCATTGTCGGGATCAGCTCGTCCAGCCCATAGCTGAGAAAAACGCGGACGATAAAATACAAACGGCGCAGTTCGCCTGGGGTCATCGCTTGCCCTCCAACTTATCCATGCGGGCAATCAGCGCTTCCGCGCTGCGGGCGAGCGCATCCACTTCTTCATTGAACCACACCACTTCCAGCGGCCCCGGCGCCAGACGCCACTCTTCCGTCAGCGCCTCAGCCATGTCTTGCTGCCGACGCATCAATCCGGCCTTGAGTAACGAAGCACCTTTGCCCAGCGCCTGCGTAATGCCTTGAGCGGCGATATCGCCGATATAGGGCGCCAGCCATTCCGCCGGATCCCACTCCGCCAGATCGAGCAGGCCAACCAGCTGTTGCACCACCTGAATATCCCCTTCCACCGTCAATTCGCCGCTGCGCATCAGCACCGGCAACTGCTGGCGATCGCGCAGCTTCAGTAAGGAGGGAATGCGGCTGCGCACCGTGCAATCGGCGCTGTCTTCAGACTGCCCCAGCACATCCACGCGCAGTTCGCTGAACACCAGCACCAGCGGTGAAGCCAACTCTTCCAGTTCGATGCGCAGCACCTTGCCCGCCAGGCGTTGGCGAGCGGCTTTCATGCTGCGATCGCGAAACAGCAGGTTATTCAGCGAGGTTTCCAGCGCACCGGTCAGCAGAGGGGTAAACAGCATCGGCATCTCCCTCTCAGAACTTGAAGCCGCGATGCAGGGCGACAATCCCACCGGTCAGGTTGAAATAGGTGACGTTTTCAAAACCGGCGTTGCCCATCATGCCCTTCAGGGTTTCCTGATCGGGGTGCATACGGATCGATTCCGCCAGATAGCGATAGCTGTCCGGATCTTTCACTACCAGCTCGCCGATCTTCGGCAGCACGTGGAAAGAGTATGCGTCGTAAGCTTTGCTCAGCGGCGCCAGCAGCGGTTTGGAGAACTCCAGCACCAACAGGCGGCCGCCCGGCTTCAGCACGCGGAACATCGAACGCAGCGCTTTGTCTTTGTCGGTGACGTTACGCAGGCCAAAGGAGATGGTGATGCAATCGAAGTAATTGTCCGGGAACGGCAGCGCCTCGGCGTTGGCCTGCACGTAATTGATGTTGCCGACGATGCCGCGATCGCGCAGCTTCTCGCGCCCCATCTTCAGCATCGAATCGTTGATGTCCGCCAGCACCACCTGCCCCTGCTCGCCAACCATGCGGGAGAACTTGGCGGCCAGGTCGCCGGTGCCACCGGCCAGATCCAGCACGCGCTGCCCGCGGCGCACGCCGCTGCAGTCAATGGTGAAACGCTTCCAGATACGGTGGATGCCGAACGACATCAGGTCGTTCATCACGTCATACTTTGCCGCTACCGAATGAAAAACGTCCGCCACCATGGCCTGTTTTTCGTCTCTAGCGACGGTGCGAAAACCGAAATCGGTGGTTTCCTGCGATTGATCTGCCATTGTCCTGCCTGCTATTCAGTCAATTTTGTGTGGATGAGTGTACCAGAAGCCCGAGGAATACCCCACCTCGCCACGGCCTCAGCCGTGCGAAACGAAGCCCGGTTCCCCGGTGGTATCATCATCGTCGTTCGTCTGCGGCAGCGCGGCGACCTCGTCGTCGTTCGCCTCTTCCGCTTCATCGTGTTGCGCGCCGGCTTGCTGCGCCAGCAGCGGGTTTATCGGCCGCTTGACCTCAACCCCCAGCGCGCGGAAACCTTCAATTTGGCCGATAAGATTACCACGGCCTTCGCTCAGTTTGTTCATCGCCTGACGATAACTGCCCTGCGCCTTGTCCAGGCTCTGCCCCAGCGCGGACATATCGTCCACGAACAGCCGCATCTTGTCATACAGTTTCGCCGCACGCTCGGCGATGCGCTGGGCATTCTGGCTCTGATGCTCATAGCGCCACAGGTTGGTGATGGTACGCAGCGCCACCAGCAACGTGGTCGGGCTGACCAGCATGATGTTGTGCTTGAGCGCTTCGCTGATCAGCTCCGGCTCGCGATCGATAGCCAGCAGGAAGGCCGGCTCGACCGGAATGAACATCAGCACATAGTCCAGCGAACGCAGCCCCGGCAGCTGCTGGTAGTCCTTGCGGCCCAGCATGCGAATGTGGCCGCGCAGCGAAGCGATATGTTCGCTCAGCGCCGCTTCGCGCTCCGCCTCGTCTTCACCGTTGAAATAGCGCTCGTAGGCGATCAGCGACATCTTGGCGTCGATCACGACATCCTTGCCCTGCGGCAGGCGCACGATCACATCGGGCTGCATGCGACTCTGATGATCTACCCGCACGTTGACCTGCGTTTCATACTCGTGCCCTTCGCGCAGGCCGGAGGCCTCCAGCACCCGGCTCAGCACCACTTCACCCCAGTTGCCCTGGGTCTTGTTGTCGCCTTTCAGCGCCTTGGTGAGGTTGATGGCCTCACGCGCCATTTGCGCATTCAACTGCTGCAGATTGCGTATCTCGTGCGTCAGCGTGTGGCGCTCACGCGCCTCCTGGCCAAAGCTGTCCTGCACCTGTCGGCGGAAACCGTCCAGTTGTTCGCGCAGCGGCAGCAGTAACCGATCCAAACTTTGCTTATTTTGCTCGTCCACCTTGCGGCCGCTGTGTTCAAAAATGCGGTTGGCGAGGTTTTCAAACTGGGTGGTGAGGCGCTGTTCGCTGTTGATCAGCAGACGCTGCTTCTCCTCCGCCGCCATGCGCGTCTCTTCCAGACGGATGGTGACTTCGCGCAGCTCGGCCTCCTGCGCGCTGTTCACCTCGCGCTGGGCGCGCAGCTCTTGGTTGAGCAGCTCGCATTCGTTGCGCCAATGGTTGAGCTGTTGCAGTTTTTCATGCCCGGCCGCCAGCTGGCTGTGCAGGTTGCGCAGCTCCAGCTCGTTCTGGCGCGACTGCTGTTCGTGGCGCAGCAGGGCCTCCTGCCGCACGGCCGTCTCCTGCTGCGCCTGCTGCAACGCTTGCTCCAGCAACCGCAGTTCGGTTTCATGTTGCGCGTTCGTCTGCTGCACTCGCAGACTGGCGATCAGCCACCCTAACAGCATGCCGATCGCGACGCCGCCAATCCCATAAATCAGACTGGTATCCACCCTGCCTCCTGTTGCACCTTGCCGTTCCGGCGTTTCGCACGCCCATTGCCCGTCACGTTAAGGGGAGGCTGTATGGATGTCCAGCCTGATTTTGCCCGCCGCGCACAATATTGCGCGGCGCTGCGCAATTTAGCGAGAAATCAGCCCAGCCACTGGCTGAGCCACTTGATGCCGAACGCCCCCGGCGCCAGAATGCCGAACGCCCAGATCATCGCCGACGTGACGTTGGCCAACTGGAAGTAGCGCTGCGGCATGCCGCAAATGCCCCCCACCAGCGGCACCACGGCGCGCAGCGGGCCGAAGAAGCGGCCAATGAAAATGCCCAGCACGCCCCAGCGCTCAAAGAAGGCGTGGCCGCGCGCCAGCAGCTGCGGATTGCGCGACAGCGGCCACATATGGGCCACCCGATCCTGATAGTGGTAGCCGATCCAGTACGAGAGCCAGTCGCCGAAAAACGCCCCGGCGGCGGCGGCGGCCCAAATCGGCCAAAAGGCGATGCCGCTTTCGCCGATCAGCGCGCCCAGCGCCAGCAGGATCACCGTGGCCGGCAGCAGCAGCGACAAAAACGCCAGCGACTCGCCGAACGCCAGGAAGAAGATGATGGGAATGGCCCAGCCTTCGTGCTGACGCACGACGTCGCTGACCCAGTTGATAACGTCATTGAGGCTCAATGCAGGGCTCCTGATACGCGATGGTTCGCCGCCTAGGATAAGCCGGGGCGAGTTAAACCCCGGCTAAACACGCGGCAATTTACTCGAGGTAGAACGCCCGCAGCACTTCGCGCTGGGCCGCGCCCAGGCCGTATTCCGCTTCCAGCCAGCGGTCGGTGGAGCCGTATTGTTGGCGGATGCAGCCCAGCGCCGTCATCAGGAACTCCTCGCGCGCGCTGAGCACGTAGGCGAATTGCTCCAGCGCCGCCGCATTCAACTTGATAGACAGCTGATCCAGCATCTGCTCGCGGAAAGCGGCCAGCGTGGTTTCGGTCAGCAGATAGTCTTCCAGCACCGTCGCTTCGTCGGCCCCCAGCGCGAACAGCACCAGCGCCGAACCGACCCCGGTGCGATCCTTGCCGACCGCGCAGTGTTGCACGATTGCGCCGCCGCCGGGGTTGCTCAACAGCTGCGCCAACCGCTGATAGGCCGCATTGCCGAACGGCAGGCGGCGATACAGCTCCAGCATGAACGCCCGGGCGTCGAAAGCGGCCAGCGTTTCGTTGGTGAGCTTTTCCAGGTTGGCGTTGACTTCGCTGCTCAGCGGGTTGGCCGGCACGTGGTGATAGTCGGCGCCATTCCACAGAATATCCGGTTTGGCCTGCACTTCGTCGGCATCGCGGTAGTCCAGCACCGAACGCACCGGCACCCCAGCGAGGAAAGTGCAGTCGTTTTCCGTCAGCCGCTCGAGAGAACCGGAGCGGAACAGCAGGCCGCGTTTGATGCGGCGCCCGTCGGCCACGCCGTTGCCGCCGAAGTCACGGAAGTTAATGCCGCCGTCGAGCGGCGCAAGCGAAGGATGAAGCAGGATCTGGGCGGTCATAAACGTCCTCGTTGTTTTTGTTCTGACAACGCGCGGCAGCCATCGGCGCAGCGCTGAGGAGTATCACCGTAACAGATTAGCCGCGAATGGAAAAACGGACCGCGTCGGCGGCCCGCTGGGGGTAAGGCGATTACAGCAGACGGCGGGCGGCGTCCACCACGATCTGCACCGCTTTGCTTTCGGTGTTTTTCATGGTTTCGGCGTTCGGGATCTCTTGCTGGGTGCGGTTGACGATCACCCCGGCCACCATGCCGGCGCGCAGGCCCTGGCTGGCGCACATGGTCAGCAGCGTGGCAGATTCCATTTCATAGTTCATCACGCCCATCGCCTGCCACTCTTCCATCGAGCCTTTGAAACGGCTGACCACGCGGCCAGAGTAGGTATCGTAACGTTCCTGGCCCGGATAGAAGGTATCGGAAGAGGCGGTCACACCAATGTGCGTGGTAGCGCCGCTGGCCTTGGCCGCTTCCACCAGCGCGGTGGTACAGGCGAAGTCCGCGACCGCCGGGAACTCCATCGGCGCAAAGTGCAGGCTGGCGCCGTCGAGACGTACCGCCGCCGTGGTGACCAGCACGTCGCCGACGTTGATGTTCGCCTGAATGGCGCCGGTGGTGCCGATGCGCAGGAAGGTGCGGATGCCCAGCTGCGCCAGCTCTTCCACCGCGATAGAGGTAGACGGGCCGCCGATGCCGGTGGAGCAGACGATCACCGCCTTGCCGTCCAGCTCTGCGCGCCAGGTAGTGAATTCACGATGGGAGGCCAGATGCACCGGATTTTCCATCAGCTTGGCAATCTTCTCTACGCGCTGCGGATCGCCCGGCACGATGGCAAGCTGGGCCCCTTGTAAATCGTTCTTGGTGAGGCCGAGATGAAAAACATCAGACTGAGACATACGAGACTCCTCATGGATCATGTTTATTGGGAGGAACAAAAAAGCACTCTACTGAAAATCGCCGCTTAATTTCGTGACGATAGTCACTATGAAAAGAGAAACAAATTACATGCTACATATTTTTTGTGATTTTTATCACAAAAAAAAGCACTATAAGGCATCCAGAACGCACCGCTAAACCTCAGTCTAGCCGACAAACCTTGCCGCTCCCTGCCCGTTGATTGCCGGCTGAAACTATTTAGCTCATCAATTCGAAATACCCCCATCTTATCGGTTGCTTAGGGACAAAAAAGCCCTCTAACGCACCTTATGGCACTTACGCGGGCCAAAACGCGTAATAACATGATAAAAAGCGCTTAAAAATGCCGTAAAGCCAGATAATTAGCCGTTTTTTATCGACTTGTCCGAAAGTGCGCCACGCAGCGCCAATAATGGGTAATCTTTCCTATAGTTAATCTCAGCGCTTTTTTCTATTGCACGGAGACCGCAATGAAAACCGAACATGTGATGACATTAGAACAGGCTCAGGGAGGATTCGCCCCGGCCGCCGCGCCGGTAGCCGCCTCCGCGATTATCACCGATGAACAGGGCATTCACGCCGGGCAAACGACTATTCCTTCCCAGGGAGACGCGCTGCCGGCCTACGTCGCCAAACCCGCCGACCACAACGGCCCCTTCCCCATCGTGCTGGTGGTGCAGGAAATCTTCGGCGTCCATGAACATATTCAGGATCTGTGCCGTCGTCTGGCCAAACAGGGCTATCTGGCGATTGCCCCCGAGCTCTATTTCCGCCAGGGCGACGCCAACGACTACACCGATATCGGCGAGCTGTTCCAGCAGCTGGTGACCAAGGTGCCGGATCGTCAGGTGCTGTCGGATCTGGATCACGCCGCGCACTGGGCTATCCGCCACGGCGGCGACGCCGGCAAGCTGGCGATCACCGGTTTTTGCTGGGGCGGCCGCATTACCTGGCTGTACGCAGCGCACAACCCGCAGTTAAAAGCGGCCGTCGCCTGGTACGGCAAACTGGTGGGTGAAAAAACGCTGAATTCGCCGAAGCATCCGGTCGATGTCGCCACACACTTGTCAACGCCGGTGCTGGGGCTGTATGGCGGGCAGGACAGCGGCATTCCGCTGGATACGGTGGAAAACATGCGTCAGGCGATCCGCGCCGCCAACGCCGATGCCGAAATCGTGGTGTATCCTGGCGTCGGGCACGCATTCAACGCCGACTATCGCCCCAGCTACAACGCCGAAGCGGCGGAAGACGGCTGGCAGCGCATGCTGGCGTGGTTCGCCCAGCACGGCGTCAAGTAATCCTCCTCGCATAAAAAAGGGCGCCGAAGCGCCCAATCATCACACCAGTAAATCTATCTGCGGCGGTTTACCCGCCGCGCGGCATCACGCGTGCTCGCGCAGGCGCTGCGCCGCCAATACCATGTTGGCCAGCGACTGCCGGGTTTCCGGCCAACCGCGAGTTTTCAGGCCGCAATCGGGGTTGACCCACAGGCGTTCCGCCGGGATGTTCTGCGCCGCTTTACGCAGCAGCGCTTCGATCCATTCCACGCTCGGCACGTTCGGCGAGTGGATATCGTAGACGCCCGGCCCGATTTCGTTCGGGTATTCGAACTCTTTGAAGGCTTCCAGCAGATCCATATCGGAACGCGAGGTCTCGATGGTGATCACGTCGGCGTCCAGCGCGGCGATGGAGTCCATGATGTCGTTGAACTCGCAGTAACACATGTGGGTGTGGATCTGGGTGTCATCCTGCGCCACGGCGGCGTTCAATTTGAAGGCGTCCACCGCCCAGTTCAGGTAGGCGGCCCAGTCGGATTGTCGCAGCGGCAGCCCCTCGCGCAGCGCAGGTTCGTCGATCTGAATGATGCCGATGCCGGCTTTTTCCAAATCCTCCACCTCGTCGCGCAGCGCCAGCGCAATCTGCTTGGCAATCACTTCACGGGTCACGTCTTCACGCGGGAACGACCAACACAGGATGGTCACCGGCCCAGTCAACATGCCTTTTACCGGCTTGTCGGTCAGCGACTGGGCGAATTTGGCCCATTCGACAGTGATAGCTTCCGGGCGACTGACGTCACCGATGATGACCGGCGGCTTCACGCAGCGGGAACCGTAGCTCTGCACCCAACCATTCTGGGTAAACACGAAGCCGTCGAGGTTCTCACCGAAATATTCCACCATGTCGTTGCGCTCGGCTTCACCGTGCACCAGTACGTCCAACCCGAGGCGCTCCTGCTCGACGATCGCCTGTTTGATGTGCTCACCGATGCTGGTGCGGTAGTTGCTGCCGTCCAAACGGCCCTGTTTGAAGTCCAGACGCAGGCCGCGGATCTCGGTGGTCTGCGGGAACGAACCGATGGTGGTGGTCGGCCAGGCCGGCAGGTTGAAACGCTCGCGCTGCGCCCTGGCGCGCTCGGCGTAAGCGCTATGGCGTTCGCTGTCCTGCGCGGTGATCGCGGCCAGCCGGCGCTCAACCTGTGGGTTATGCACGCGGCTTGACTGGCGGCGGGCGCGGATCGGCGCGCTGTAGGCGTCCAGCTCGGCCTGTTTCGTCGCCTCAGGCGCGTTCAGCGCCGAGCTCAACAGCGCCAGCTCGGCGCATTTTTGCAGGGCGAAGGCGAACCAGCTTTTCACTTCTTCGTCCAGACGGCTTTCCACGCTCAGATCGATCGGGCTGTGCAGCAGTGAACAGGAGGTGCCGATCCACAGCGGGCGCTGTCCCACCAGCGGCTGCAGACGTTCGAACCAGCGGCTCAGATCGGCGCGCCAAACGTTGCGGCCGTTGATCACGCCCAGCGACAGCAGCCAGTCTTGCGGCAATGCGGCGCTCAGCGCGGCGATATCGTCATGGCCGGCGACCAGATCGACGTGCAGCCCCTGCACCGGCAGCGTACGAATGGTGTCGAGGTTGTGGCCGACGCTGTCGAAATACGTGGTCAACAGCAACTTAACCTGCCCCTGCAACGCGTCATACGCCGGTTTGAAGGCGTCCAGCCAGGCTTGCGGCAGCTCCAGCACCAGCGCAGGTTCGTCGATTTGCACCCACTCGACGCCGCGCTTCGCCAGCTCCGCCAGCACCTGCTGGTAAACCGGCAGGATCTCTTTCAGCAGCGACAGGCGGTCGAACGGCTCGCCCTTCACCTTACCCAACCACAGATAAGTCACTGGGCCAAGCAACACCGGCTTGATGTGATGCCCCAGCGCCAGCGCTTCGTCCACTTCGTCCAGCAGTTGGGTCCAGCCCAGCTTGAACTGCTGGCCTTGCTGGAATTCGGGCACCATGTAGTGATAGTTGGTGTTAAACCATTTGGTCATTTCCGCCGCGGCCGCCGGCTCGCCGGTCGGTGCGCGGCCACGGCCGATGCGGAACAGCGTGTCCAGATCAATAGAGCCATCCGCATTCTGATGGCGCGCCGGCACGTTGCCCAGCAGCAGGCTGGTGGTCAACACATGATCGTACCAGGCGAAATCGCCGACCGGCACCAAATCCACCCCGGCCTGCCGTTGCTGCTGCCAATGACGAGCGCGCAGCTCGCGGCCAACCGCCAACAGCTCTTCCTGCGTTGAGTTGCCGGCCCAGTAGCTTTCCTGAGCTTTTTTCAGCTCACGTCGTAGCCCAACGCGAGGAAAACCCAGTGTGTGATTCAAAATTGCCATCGTCATATTCCCCATTTAGCCGTCCAGATGTTTACACATCCATAATCAGCAGGTACTGTATTAACCACAAGCGCAATTTATTCACTGTCAATGTGAAGGACTCTCATGATCGAACTGAAACATTTACGGACGCTGCAGGCTCTGCGCAACAGCGGTTCGTTGGCGGGGGCGGCGGCCCAACTTCATCAGACGCAGTCTGCCCTGTCGCACCAGTTCAGCGATCTTGAACAACGTCTGGGCTTCAAGCTGTTCGTGCGCAAGAGCCAGCCCCTGCGCTTCACCGCCCAGGGCGAGATCCTGCTGCAGCTGGCGGAACAGGTGCTGCCGCAGATCCAGCAGGCGCTGCAGGCCTGCCACGAGCCGCATCAAACCACGCTGCGCATCGCCATCGAATGCCACAGCTGCATTCAGTGGCTAACGCCGGCGCTGGACAACTTCCGCCAGCGTTTCCCGCAGGTGGTGATGGACTTCACCTCCGGCGTCACTTTCGATCCGCAGCCGGCCCTGCAACAGGGCGAGCTGGATCTGGTGATGACGTCGGATATCCTGCCGCGCAGCGGCCTGCACTATTCGCCGATGTTCGATTTTGAGGTGCGTCTGGTGCTGGCGCCGGATCATCCGCTCGCCGGCAAGCCGCACATCGAGCCGGAAGACTTGAGCGATGAAACGCTGTTGATTTACCCGGTGCAGCGCCAGCGGCTGGATATCTGGCGGCATTTCCTGCAGCCGGCGGGCGTCAACCCGGCGTTGAAGAACGTCGATAACACGCTGCTGCTGATCCAGATGGTCTCGGCGCGGATGGGGATTGCGGCGCTGCCGCATTGGGTGGTGGAGAGTTTCGAACGTCAGGGGCTGGTGGTGACCAAAACCCTGGGTGACGGCCTGTGGAGCCGCCTGTACGCCGCCGTGCGCGACGGCGAACAGCGCCAGGCGGTGACCGAAGCCTTTATCCGCTCGGCCCGCCAGCACGCCTGCGATCATCTGCCGTTTGTACGCGATGCCGCACGCCCCGGCGCGACCGGCGCCAAAGCATTGGCGGCCGGCGTATAAACATTCGGGCCCCCCGTTCCGGGGTGGCCCACTCGTTTAGCCAAGCTGTTTCGGCGCTACCCAGCGGCGATGCACCCACAGCGAAGCGACGATCACCGCCCCACCGATGATAAAGCTCAGCCAGTGCGGCTGCTGTTGCCAGATGGCCAGATTGACCAACAAACCGGCCGGCACATGCATATTGTTCATGATGCCGAGCGTGCCCGCATCGACCTGAGTCGCGCCATAGTTCCACATGAAGTAACCCAGTCCCGACGCCACCACGCCCAGCCAGATCAGCACGCCCCACTGCAGGTTGGTGGTTGGCAGCTGCTGCGGGTTACCCCACAGGAACCAGGCCACCACCGCCACCGCCGCCGCCCCCAGGTAGAACCAGGAAAAGGCGGTGTGCTGCGGCAAGGGGTGCACTTCCATCAGGCGCTTATAGCCGACCATGCCGATGGCGAAGCTGATATTCGCCGCCTGCACCAGCAACAGCCCCCACCAGAAGTGTTCGCTCAGTTGATGATAGCGAATGATCGCCGCGCCCAGCACCGCCAGCAGCGCACTGAAGACGTAGCCCCAGCGCAGACGGCGGCCGCTCAGCAAGTCGTAGATCAACGTGATGTACAGCGGCGTCAACACGGTGAACAGCAGGAATTCGGGTACCGTCAGGTAGAGATAGGCGCGGAAGCTGAACAGATACATGATGCCCAGTTGGAAGGCGCCCACCAGCATATACAGCAGGATCACCCTGGGCTTGATATTGCGCCAACGCAGAAACGGCAGGAACACCAGCGCCGCCAGCCCGATGCGCACCAGCGCCGAGAACCCGCTGTCGACATGGCCCGCCAGGTACTCGCCGATCAGGCTGAAAGAAAATGCCCACAGGATGGTGGTTATAACCAAAAGCAGCACGATGGGTTCACCCTAAAAAGACCGAAAGGGCGATTGTAACGGAAGATGGACGCATAAGGGGATGAAAGGCGGTTTACATCTGAACAAAATACAAACTACCGGCAAAATTTCACCGCTGAGTTAGGCTTAATAAAAAGGCGAGGTAACCATCATGAAAACTTCTCACATTCTGTTCGCTCTGCTGTTGCTGCCTGGGTTGGCGGCGGCGGCCAACGGCGTAACCGACCTGCGCTCACAGCAGCAGTTACTCAACCAAAACAGCCAGCAGGCGCAGCAACAGCGCTTGTTGAACAACCGGCAGATGGATCAACGCCGCCTCCAGCAGCAGCGACAGTTCGACAATCAGCGGCAACAGCTGATGCAAACCACGCCGAACGGCGGGCAACTGCTGCCTAACGGCAACCAGCCGCGCGATCCGTTCAATCGCACCGCGCCGGCGGTGCCGCAGGCGCCGATGCCGGCTACGCCCGCACGCCCATAACGGTGAGGAACAGCGGCGTGGTGATCGCCGCCAGCACGGTGGACATCACCAGGCTGGTGGCGGCCGGGCCGGTGAGCGTATTGAACTGGCGCGACATCAGGTAGACGTTCACCCCCACCGCCATTGAGCCCAACAGCACCACAACGCGGGTCTCCATCGGCGGCAAATCCATCATCCAGGCCAGCAGCCAAATCACTAGCGGCTGCACCAGCAGCTTCAGCACGCAGATGGCGCTGCTCAGCTGCCAGCCTTCGCTGATGCGGTACTCCGCCAGGCCCATGCCGAGCACCACCAGCGACAGCGGCGCCGCCACCTGGCCGAGCATGCTGACCGGCCGATCGACGAAGGTCGGCAGCGGCAGGCCGGTCAGGCTGAACAAGGTGCCGGACAGAATGCCGACGATCAGTGGGTTGGTCAGCACGCTGCGCGCGGTTTTAGCGAAGCCGCTCAGCGTCGGCGAGCCGTTGCGCGCCCATTCGATCGATACCGTCACCAGCGTCCACAGGATCAGGCCGTTGAACACCAGCACCAGCGCCACCGACGGGATCGCCGCCTGCCCCAGCATTACGCTGGCGATCGGTAAACCGAGCATCACGTTATTGGAGAAAATACCGCCCAGCGCAAACACCGATCCGGCGACGCCATCTAGCCGGAAGAGGTGCCGGGCGACCAGGCGGCCAAGCACAAACACGATCAGGCAGCTGCCAAAGAACGCGATCAACAGCCGGGCGTCGACCGCCGGGCGCTGCGAGAAGTCGCACATCATGCGAAACAACATGGCGGGCAAGGCGAGGGAAAACACGAAGCGCGTCAGGCCATCGGTGATGCTGGAAGGCCATTTCCCCCAGCGAATCAGCCCATAACCCAACGCGATCAGGACGAACAGCGGTAAAGACAGCACGATCTGGTGCCACAGTGACAGGATAAAGCCAGGCATCGCATTCCTTCCGGTGGTGCGGCGGCAAGGCTTGTCGTCGCGGGATTCATCGGCGCCGGATTAAAAATCCGGGCCAATCAAATCTATCCGGTCGGTGCAAATGCAGTCAACGCCCCAGTCGAGCAGCAGACGCGCGCGATCCGGTTGGTTGACGGTATACACCAGAATGCGTAGACCGGCGTCTTTCAACGCTTTCACCCGCTCAGCGGTCAGCGCTTTGTGGTCGATATGCAGCGAGACGCAATCCAGACGCTCCGTCAGCTCGCGCCAGTTGTCGTCCCAGGCCTCCAGCAGCAGGCCGCGCGGCAAGTCCGGCACGGTGCGTTGCGCCGCCGCCAACGCTTCCACCGAGAAGGAGGAGAGCAGCGGGTCGGTCTGCCCTTGCCACAGCAACCGCGCCGCCAGCGCCACCACCCGCCCGGTTTCATCGTCGCTGCCGGTGGTCGGTTTGATCTCGATATTGGCCATCAGGCCGTGTTCCCGGCAGCGTTCCGCCACCTCCGACAGCAGCGGCAGCCGCTCGCCCTTGAAGGCCGAACTGTACCAGTTGCCGGCGTCCAGCTGCACCAGTTTGTCCCACGGCAGCTCGCCCGCCACGCCCCAACCGTTGCTGGTGCGATCCAGCGTGTCGTCGTGCAGCAGGAAAATTTGCCCGTCCTGCGCCAGCTTGGCGTCGAACTCGATCATCTTGTGGCCGTGGCGCGCGCCGACGTCGATCGCCGCCAGGGTGTTTTCCGGCGCCAGAGAACCGCCGCCGCGGTGGGCGACAATATGAGGGTAAGGCCAGGGTCTCGTCATCAATCCATCCGTAATCCGCTGTGGGTGTCAAAGAAGTGCAGCGCCTGAGCAGGCAGCTGCAAATATAGCGTACTGCCCGCCGTCGGCAAGGTTTCATGCGACAACCGCGCGATCACCCCGTGACCGCCCCACTGGCCGTGCGCCAGATTGTCGGCCCCCAGCAGTTCCAGCGTCTGCAGCTGCAGCGGCACGCCCTGGCCTTGCGCCACCAGCTGAATATGCTCCGGCCGAATGCCCAGCGTCAACTGCCGCCCCGCCCACTGCGGCTTGGCCGCCGGCAACGGCAGCGTCATGCCGTCCGCCAGCAGCAGCTGGCCGCCGTCGGCGCTCAGGGTGCCGGGCAACAGGTTCATCGCCGGCGAGCCGATAAAGCCGGCGACGAACAGCGAAGCCGGCCGCTGATACACCTCGCTCGGGGTGCCGATCTGCTCCGCCACGCCCTTGTTCATTACGATCACCCGCTGCGCCAGCGTCATCGCCTCCACCTGGTCGTGAGTCACGTACAGGCTGGTGGTTTTCAGGCGTCGGTGCAGCTGTTGCAGCTCCAGGCGCATCTGCACCCGCAGCTTGGCGTCCAGGTTGGACAGCGGTTCATCGAACAGGAACACCGCCGGTTCGCGCACGATGGCGCGCCCCATCGCCACGCGCTGGCGCTGGCCGCCGGAAAGTTCGCGCGGTTTACGTTTGAGCAGCGGCTCCAGCTCCAGGATGCGCGCCGCTTCCTCCACTCGCTGGCGGATATGCTCCTTGCCGAAACCGCGGATCTTGAGGCCGTAAGCCATGTTGTCGTACACGCTCATGTGCGGATAGAGCGCGTAGTTCTGGAACACCATCGCGATGCCGCGATCCTTGGGCTCCAGATCGGTCACGCGCCGGGTATCGATATAGATATCGCCGCTGGTGGTGCGCTCCAGTCCGGCCACCATCCGCAGCAGCGTGGATTTGCCGCAGCCGGACGGGCCGACCATCACGATGAATTCACCGTCCGCCACGTCGAGGTCGATCTGTTTGATCACCGGCGTTTTACCGTCGTAAGACTTGGTGACCGCCTGTAGTTTTAATCCTGCCATCGTCGTTATTTCTCGCTATCAACCAGACCGCGCACAAACCAGCGCTGCATCAGAAGCACCACCGCCAGCGGTGGCAATAAAGTCAGAATCATCGCCGCCATCACCTGGTTCCACTGGGTCGGCGCGCCGGAAGTGGAGATCATGCTCTTGATGCCCGCCACCGCGGTGCCCATCGAGGCGTCGCTGGTGATCAGGATCGGCCACAGGTATTGGTTCCAGCCGTAGATAAAGGTGATGACGAACAGCGCCGCCAGATTGGTTTTCGACAGCGGCAGCACGATGTCCCAGAAGAAACGCATCGGCCCGGCGCCGTCGATGCGCGCCGCCTCCAGCAGCTCATCCGGCAGCGTCATGAAGAACTGGCGCAGCAGGAAGGTCGCGGTGGCCGAGGCCATCAGCGGCAGCGTCAGGCCGGTGTAGCTGTCCAGCAGGTTGAGGTTGGAGATCACCTCCACCGTCGGGAAAATGCGCACTTCCACCGGCAGCATCAGGGTGAGGAAAATCAGCCAAAAAAACAGGCTGCGCAGCGGGAAACGGAAATACACGATGGCGTAAGCCGACAGCACTGACACCGCGATCTTGCCGCAGGTGATCGCCAGCGCCATGATCACGCTGTTGAGCAGCAGCAGCGAGAACGGCACCTTGAGGTTGCCCACGCCGCCCTGCCAGATATTGCGGATGTTCTCCCACAGGTGACCGCCGGGCACCAGCGTCATCGGCACCTGAAACACCTGTTTGTCGTCCAGCGTGGCGGCGACAAAGGCCACGTACAGCGGGAACAGCACCACCAGCACGCCGATAATCAGCATCACATGGCTGAAGACATCCAGCCCGCGTCGATTCTCAATCATTGGTAGCGCACCTTACGTTCAACGAAGCGGAACTGGATCACCGTCAGGCCGATCACCAGCAACATCAGGATCACCGACTGCGCGGCGGAACTGGAGAGATCCAACCCTGCGAAGCCTTCGCGGTAGATCTTGTAGATCAACGTGGTGGTGGACTGCACCGGCCCGCCGCCGGTGGCGGCGTCGATCACCGGGAAAGTATCAAAGAAGGCGTACACCAGATTGACCACCAGCAGGAAGAAGCTCACCGGCGCGATCAGCGGCAGCACCAGATGGAAGAAACGCCGCACCGGGCCGGCGCCGTCGATGGCCGCCGCTTCCACCAGCGAACGCGGGATCGACTGCAGCGCCGCGAGGAAAAACAGGAAGTTATAGCTTATCTGCTGCCATACCGAGGCCAGCACCACCAGGAACATCGCCTGGCCGCTGTTTTGCGCATGGTTCCAGTTATAGCCCAGACCGTTGAGGAAATGGGTGATCAACCCCAGACCGGGGTTGAACAGAAAGATCCACAGCACCGCCGCCACCGCCGGCGCCACCGCGTAGGGCAGGATCATCAGCGTGCGATAGAGGCGGCTGCCGCGCAGCACGTAGTCCACCAGCGCAGCGAAGAACAGCGAAACCGCCAGCCCGATGCCGGCCACCAGGAAGCTGAAGATCAGCGTGGTGTAGAACGAGTCGAGGTAGTAAGGATCCTGGAACAGCTGTTTAAAGTTATCCAGCCCGACAAACTGGCTGGACAGGCCGAACGGATCGAGGCTCTGCACCGAATACCACAGCGCTTCGCCGGCGGGCCATAAAAAGAAGACGGCGGTAATCAGCAACTGCGGCAGCACCAGCGCATAGGGCAACCAGCTGCAGCCGAAACCGGGACGGGAAGATGACATAGCAGTTAAACCATTAATCGGGTACGGAAGGATCGGCGTGAAGACGCGAGCCCGGTCTACCGGGCCCGCGACGCGGGGTTACTTGGTCGAAGCTTCGAAGCGGCGCAGCAGCACGTCACCGCGCTGCACGGCGGCGTCCAACGCCTGCTGAGGCGTTTTCTTGCCGGTCCACACGCCTTCCAGCTCCTCATCCACCACGCTGCGGATCTGCGGCATGTTGCCCAGGCGCAGGCCCTTGGTGAACGGCAACGGCGGCTTGTTCAGCATCTGGCGAGTGGCGACGTCAGCACCCGGGTTCTTGTCGTAGAAGCCCTGCTGCTTGGTCAGATCGTAAGCCGCGGTGGTGATCGGCAGATAGCCGGTCTTCTGGTGCCATTCGGCGGCGATTTCCGGCTGCGCCAGGTACTGCAGGAATTCGGCCACGCCCTTGTAGGTGGCGGCGTCTTTGCCGTTCATCACCCACAGGCTGGCCCCGCCGATGATGGCGTTTTGCGGCGCATTTTTCGCGTCGGCGTCGTACGGCATCATGCCGACGCCGTAGTTGAATTTGGCGTAGTGCTTGATGTCCGCCAACGAACCGGATGAGGCGGTGGTGATGGCGCAGTCGCCGTTATAGAACTTCTCGGTGGATTCGTCTTTGCGGCCGAAATAGGTGAAGTCGCCCTTCTTGTTCATCGCTTCGAGCAGCGCAATATGTTTGACCTGCAGCGGTTGGTTGAACTCCAGCTTGGCGCTGGTGCCGCCAAAGCCGTTGTTTTCACTGGCGAACGGCACGCCGTGCCAGGCGCTGAAGTTCTCCAGTTGGATCCAGCCCTGCCAGCCGCTGGCGTAACCGCACTTCATGCCGGCTTCGCGCAGTTTGGCGGTATCCGCCGCCAGTTCCTGCCAGGTTTTCGGCGGTTGTTCCGGGTTCAGGCCGGCCTTTTTGAAGGCGTCTTTGTTGTAGTACAGCACCGGCGTGGAGCTGTTGAACGGCTGCGACAGCAGATGGCCGCTCTTGTTGTCGGTGTAATAGCCGGCCACCGTCGGCACGAACACCGACTCGTCGAAGTTGATGCCGGCCTCTTTAAACACTTCATAGACCGGTTTGATGGCTTTGCTGGCCATCATGGTGGCGGTGCCCACCTCGTAAACCTGCAGGATCGCCGGCGCCTTGCCGGAGCGGTAAGCGGCGATGCCCGCCGCCAGGCTCTGTTCGTAGTTGCCTTTATAAACCGGCACAATCTTGACGTCGCTGTGCGACTGGTTGAAGCGATCCGCCAGAGAGTCCACTTCTTTACCCAGTTCGCCTTCCATCGAATGCCAGAACGGGATTTCTGTCGCCGCCAGCGCCTGTGCGCTGACCGCCAGGGTCAATGCGACGCACAGCGTGGTTTTGCGAATAGCGTAGGTGAGCATGCCTAACTCCTGAAAAAGCTGGTGTAAAAGCGCGTGAGCGAAAAGAATCAGTTTTTTGTTCGGAAGCTAACATGCCATGCGCGGATGACAGAAAAATAACCGTTAGATGACAGCCACATGACGGCAAGGTGAAGTGAAGATGGCGGTTTGATGTCGGCGGCGGGCATGGGCTCCGCCGCCGCGAGGATTACAGCGAACGGCGCAGGCGCGCGACCGCTTCTTGCATCTGCTGCTCGGTGGCGGTGGCGAACGACAGGCGGAAGGTCGAACGATCCGGGTTGTCGGAGAAGAAGTATTCCCCCGGCACGAACACCACGCCCTGCTGCAGCGTGGTGTTCAGCCATTCGGTGGCGTTGAACGGCTGGCGGAAACGCGCCCACAGGAACATGCCGCCCTTCGGTTTATCGAAGGTGATGTAGTCGCCCAGCTCCTGCTCCACCAAACCGGCCAGGATCTCGCCCTTGTGTTTATAGGCGGCGCGGATCTTGTCGATCTGCGCCGGCAGGCGATCCAGGCCAAGGTAGCATTCGACGATGCTCTGCGACAGGGCGCTGGCGTGCAGATCCGCCGCCTGTTTGATGATCGCCACTTTATGCAGCAGGAACGGCGGCAGGATCGCCCAGCCCAAACGCAGGCCCGGCGCCAGGATCTTGGAAAAGGTCGAGGTATAGATGATGTGGTCGGTGTTGCCCAGCACCTGCTGCGACACCTGATGCAGCGTCGGATGGCGCTCTTCGGTGAAACGCAGCTCGCCGTACGGATCGTCTTCGATGATCAGGAAGTTATGTTCGGCGGCCAGCTTCACCAGCAGTTCGCGGCGCGCGGCGCTGAGGGTGATGCCGCTGGGGTTGCCGAAGTTCGGCACCACGTACACGCCCTTGATGCGCTGGGTTTTCAGCAGCTCGGCCAGCTCTTCCACCACCATGCCGTCGCTGTCGGACGAGACCGACATGATGTTGGCCTCCGCCAGTTCCAGCGTTTGCAGCGCCGCCAGGTAGGTCGGGCGCTCCACCACGAACACGTCGCCCGGGTTGACGATGGCGCGCATCACCAAATCCAGGGCCTGCTGAGAGCCGGCGGTGACCATCACCTCTTCTGCGCGCGCGGTGACGCCGCGCTCGGCGCACAGCGCGCAAATGCGCTCACGCAGCAGCGGGCTGCCCTCGGTCAGGCCATACTGGAATGCGCTTTTCGGCTGTTCGGTGATCGCCTGCTGGGTGGCGATGCTCAATCCTTCGAAATCGAACAGCGCATCAGAGGGGATGCCGCCCGCCAGCGAAATGACGTGTTCCATCTTGCTGTGCTTAAGCAATTCACGGATGGCCGAACTTTTTACGTTAACGATGCGCTGCGCGAGTAACCCTTCTGTCTTCATTTCTTCTTCTCGTACCTGATTATTTTAATTCGTAGGGGGGCGGATTAACCGCCCAGATACGCCGACCTCACTGCTTCGTTGGCTAACAATGCAGCCCCCGTATCTTCCAACACCACGCGGCCGTTTTCCAGCACATAACCGCGGTCCGCCAATTTCAGCGCCTGATTGGCGTTTTGCTCCACCAGGAAGATGGTCATGCCCTCTTCCCGCAGCTGCTGAATGATGTCGAAAATCTGCTGGATGATGATGGGCGCTAGCCCAAGCGAAGGTTCGTCGAGCAGCAGCAGCTTCGGCTGGCTCATCAGCGCGCGGCCGATGGCCAACATCTGCTGTTCGCCACCGGACATGGTGCCGGCACGCTGGCTTCGGCGCTCCAGCAGGCGCGGGAACAGCGTGAACACCCGTTCGATGCGCTGCTGATATTGGTGACGATCGGCGAAGAAGCCGCCCATCGCCAGATTTTCTTCCACCGTCATGCGCGAGAAGACGCGCCGCCCTTCCGGCACGATCGCCACCGCTTCGCGCATGATGCGCGAGGTTTGCCACTGGGTGATGTCCTGCCCCTGGAAGACGATGCTGCCTTCGCTGGCGCGCGGTTCGCCGCACAGGGTGCCGAGCAGCGTGGTTTTACCGGCGCCGTTGGCGCCGATTAACGTCACGATTTCGCCCTGACTAATCGTGAGACTGACCTGATGCAGCGCCTGGATTTTGCCGTAATGGGCGGATACCTGATTGAATGACAACATATTATTATTCGCCCAAATAAGCCCGGATCACGTCCGGATTGTTGCGGATCTCCGCCGGTGTGCCCTGCGCCAGCGGCGTGCCCTGATTCACCACGTAAATGCGATCGGAGATGCCCATCACCAGCTTCATGTCGTGCTCGATCAGCAACACCGAGACCTTATGCCGATCGCGCAGCTCGACGATCAGATGATCCAGCTCGTCGGTCTCTTTCGGGTTCAGACCGGCGGCCGGTTCGTCCAGCATCAGCAGCTCCGGCCGGGTCACCATGCAGCGGGCGATCTCCAGCCGACGCTGCTGCCCGTAGGCCAGATTGCCCGCCGAACGGTTGGCCATATCCAGCAGGCCGACGCGCTCCAGCCACTCCGCTGCGTGCGCCAGTGCCTCGGCTTCGGCGCGGCGGAAGGCCGGGGTTTTCAGCAGCCCGGCGAACACGCCGCTTTTCAGGTGCTGATGCTGCGCCACCAACAGGTTCTCAATCACCGTCATTTCACGGAACAGCCGCACATGCTGGAAGGTGCGCACTACGCCCATACGGGCGATGGCCTGCCCCGCCAGCCCTTCCAGATGGCGATCGCGCAATTTGATGGTGCCGCCGCTCGGGCGGTAGAAACCGGTCAGGCAGTTAAACACCGTGGTTTTACCGGCGCCGTTGGGGCCGATCAGCGACACGATTTCGCCTTCATTGAGCGTCAACGCGACATTGTTGACCGCCAGCAGCCCGCCAAAACGCATCGACAGGCCTTCCACCTGCAGTAAAGGTTGAACGTTCATGCCTGTTCCCCCTTGCCCGCGTGAAGGTCCGCCGCCTGCAGCTTCAGCTGCGGCCGCTTCATCGGCAACAGCCCCTGCGGCCGCCAAATCATCATCAGCACCATCAGAGCGCCCAGCAGCAGCATGCTGTATTCATTCAGATCGCGCATCAGCTCGCGCGACACCACCAGCAGGATCGCCGCCAGAATGACCGCGAACTGCGAGCCCATGCCCCCCAGTACGACGATCGCCAACACGAAGGCCGACTCGACGAAGGTGAAGGATTCCGGGCTGACGAAACCCTGGCGCGCGGCGAACAGCGTGCCGGCAAACCCGGCGAACGCGGCGCTGATGGTAAAGGCGGTCAGCTTGATGCGCGTCGGGCTGAGGCCCAGCGAGCGGCAGGCGATCTCGTCTTCGCGCAGCGCTTCCCAGGCGCGCCCGAGCGGCATGCGCAGCAGGCGGTTGATGACGAACAGCGTCAGCACTACCAGCAGCAACGCCACCAGGTACAGAAATACGATGCGATCGCTCGGATCATATTTCAGGCCGAAGACGTTATGGAAGGTATCCCAGCCGCCGTCGCGCACGCTGCGGTTAAACTCCAGGCCGAAGAAGGTCGGTTTCGGGATCTGGCTGATGCCGTTCGGCCCGCCGGTGATCTCGGTATTGTTCAGCAGCAGGATGCGCACGATCTCACCGAAGCCGAGCGTCACGATCGCCAGATAGTCGCCGCGCAGCCGCAGCACCGGGAAACCGAGCAGGAAGCCGAAGGCGGCGGTGACGATGCCCGCCAGCGGCAGGCTCTCCCAAAAGCCGAGGCCGTAATAATGATTCAGCAGCGCATAAGTGTAGGCGCCGATGGCGTAGAAACCGCCGTAGCCGAGCACCAGCAGACCGGACAGGCCCACCACCACGTTGAGGCCGAGGCCCAGCATCACGTAGATCAGCGTCAGGGTGGCGATATCCACCGTGCCGCGCGACACCAGGAACGGCCAGGCGACCGCCGCGACGATGAGCAGAGCCGCCAGCAGCTTTTGCCGCGGCGTGGTGCCGTCGAAGCTAGGCAGCACGAACGCCGGGCCGGAGACCTTTTTCAGGCCCTGCTGCAGCAGCGGGCGCAACAGCTGGAAGAAAAAGACGATGACGCAGCCGATGCCGATCCACATCCAGCGCACTTCCGCCGCGCCGTGCACCACCAGTTTGGTGCCGTCCAGGCTGAGCTGCATGCCCATCAGGAACGACGCCATCACGAACAGCACCGCCGTGGCGATCAGCGCATTGAGCAGATTGAGTTTCATACTTTCTCAACCTCCGGACGCCCGAGGATGCCGGTCGGCATGATCAGCAGCACCACGATCAGCAGCGCGAACGACACCACGTCTTTGTATTCGGTGCTCAGGTAGGCGGAGGTCAGCGCTTCCGCCACGCCCAGCACCAGGCCGCCGATCATCGCGCCCGGAATGCTGCCGATGCCGCCCAGAACCGCGGCGGTGAAGGCTTTCATACCGGCCATGAAGCCGATGTAAGGGTTGATGACGCCGTAGAACTGGCCGAGCAACACCCCGGCCACCGCCGCCATCACCGCACCGATGACGAAGGTCAGCGAGATCACCCGGTCCGTGTTGATGCCCAGCAGGCTGGCCATCTTCAGATCTTCCGCACAGGCGCGGCAGGCACGGCCCATGCGCGAATAGCGGATAAACAGCGTCAGCGCCAGCATCGCCAGGAAGGTCACGAGCCAGATGGTCAGCTGCATGGTGCTGATGGTGGCGGCGAAGCCGTTGCTTTCCCCCAGCACCCACTGGCCGGTGACCAGGCTGGGCAGCGCCAGATCGCGTGAGCCCTGCGTCAGGCTGACGTAGTTTTGCAGGAATATCGACATGCCGATGGCCGAGATCAGCGCAATCAGGCGCTTGGAGTTGCGCACCGGCTTGTAGGCCACCCGCTCGATGCTCCAGCCGTAGGCGCTGGCGATGACGATCGAGACCAGGAACGCGGCGCCGATCAGCAGCCAGCCGACGTCGATGCCGAGCATCATCAGGGCGGCAATAACGATAAAGGAGACATAGCTACCGATCATGTACACCTCGCCATGGGCGAAGTTGATCATGCCGATGATGCCGTAAACCATGGTGTAACCGATGGCGATCAATGCATAGGTGCTGCCCAACGTTAAGCCGTTGAACATCTGCTGCAGAAAATAGAGGAGCTGCTCTGACATACTCTGAACCCTTGGCTGCGAAACCCGCCGGCGGAGAACCGGCGGGTAAAGGGAGACGGGGCCGACAAGCCGACCCGCCGGGCGCAGCGGGCTGCGCCCCACCCTAATCATTATGGCTTATTTGATCGGTGTGGACGTGCCGTTGGCATGCCATTCGAACACGCCGAACTCGAAGCCTTTCAGGTCGCCCTTGTCATCCCAGGTCAGCGGCCCCATCACGGTCTCCACCGGCTTACCGGTTTTCAGATCCTTGACGATGTCCGCCGGTTCCTGACTGCCGCTGCGCTCCATGCCGGTGGTCAGCGACTGCAGCGCGGCATAGGTGGTCCAGACGAACGGGCCGGTCGGATCCAGCTTCTTGGCTTTCAACGCATCGACGATCGGCTGGTTGGCAGGCACCTGATCGTAGCGTTTCGGCAGCGTCACCAGCATGCCTTCCGAAGCGGCGCCGGCGATGTTGGACAGTGAGGAGTTGCCCACGCCTTCCGGCCCCATGAAGCGGGTAGTCAACCCGGCCTGTTTGGCCTGACGCAGGATCTGGCCCATTTCCGGGTAGTAACCGCCGAAGTACACGAAGTCGATATTCTCTTTCTTCAGGCGCGCCACCAGGGTGGAGAAGTCTTTGTCGCCGGCGGTGATGCCTTCGAACATCGCCACTTCGGTGCCCTGTTTTTTCAGGCTGTCGCGCACCGAGCGCGCCAGGCCTTCGCCGTATTGCTGCTTGTCGTGCACCACGGCGATGCGCTTCGGCTTAATGTCGCTGAGGATGTATTTGGCGGCGGTCGGGCCCTGATCCGAATCCAGGCCGGTGGTGCGCAGGATCATCTTGTAGCCGCGGGTGGTCAGATCCGCGTTGGTGGCCGCCGGGGTAATCATGATCACGCCTTCGTCTTCATAGATATCGGACGCCGGCTGGGTGGATGAGGAGCACAGGTGGCCGATCACGTAGCGAATGCCGTCGTTGATCACCTTGTTGGCGACCGCAACCGCCTGTTTCGGGTCGCACGCGTCGTCGTATTCCACGCCGACCAGCTTGTCGCCCTTGATGCCGCCCTTGGCGTTAATGTCGGCAATCGCCTGGCGCGCGCCGGTAAACTCCATGTCGCCATATTGCGCGACCGGGCCGGACATTGCCCCGACGATCGCCACCTTGATGTCTTTCGCCATGGCCGCCTGGCTCATGGCCATCGCAATACAACCCGCCAGCAGTGCCTTACCTGTTGTTAATTTCATCCGCAAATCCCCATCTGTCGTTGTGAACGTACCTGTTGTGTTTGCCTGCGCCCGATCGTTATTGACCGCTTTTGTTATAAGTAATAATGATTTAGGCGTTTTGTTGGCATTATTTTCTAATAAGACTTTATTTTTCATACCATTAAACAGGAATTTTCTGCTGCAAATCAACTTCATCCGGCAGAAACAAGCGGTGTAAACAGGATAAAATTCGAATTAAATCTGCGCTGTTTACCTTGAGGCGTAGCGCGTTGTGCTGGTTAACAATCCGTTTACTAACTATTTACTCGGAAAATGCCCCGTGCAAAAAACATATTGCACAGTAATCGTACAGAAAAACTTACACAACGCTCTGCACAAGATCTATTACACTGTCGGCATCATTTAGCTGCGCGGAAATTCTGCATGAAACTGACCATCGAGCGCCTGACCGCGCTGTCCCCGCAAGACCTTATCGACCTCGGTAAAATTTGGCCGCACCAGCAGCCGGAACAGTGGCAGAGCTGGCTGAGCGGCGGCAAGGCGCTGTTCGCCGCCCGCTTCAACGAGCGTCTGCTGGGCGCGGTGAAAATTGCGCTGCAGGACGACCGCGCCGAACTGCTGGATCTGCTGGTACGCGAAGTGACGCGCCGCCGCGGCGTCGGTCTTTACCTGGTGCAAGATGCACAGCGTCAGCTGCCGCAGGTCGCCCATTGGCAGCTGTCGACCGCCGGTCTGGCGCCGCGCGAACGTGGGGAAGTCGATAACTTCATGCGCGCCTGCGGCTTCGCGCCGCAGGGCGATCTCTGGCAAAAATGAAACGCTGGCTGGCGGCGCTGGTCTTGATTGCGCTGGGGTTGGCGGCCTGGTTCGCCGGGCATCAGCAGGCGCTGCGCCAGGCCTCAGGCTGGGATCAGCAGGTTTACGTTTGGCAGCGGGTTTGGACGCCGCAACACGCCGATGCGCTGGCGCGTAGCCGCGATCTGTTCGGCGCGCTGCGGGTGCTGGCGCTGCAGGTGCATCCACGCGAAGGCTGGCGGGAAATCCCGGCCGATCTCAGCCTGCTGAAGCGGGACGGCCGCCCGCTCTGGCTGGTAGCGCGCCTCGACGGCCAGCTGCCGCAGCTGGACCAAGAAGCCATTATCCAGCGGCTGCTGGCGCTCACCCAGCGCTGGCAGGCGGCCGGGCTGCCCGTCACCGGCGTCGAGATCGATCATGACGCCGCCACGGCTCGCCTGCCGGATTACCAACGTTTTCTGCAGCGGCTGCGCCAACGGCTGCCCGCCGCTTTGCAACTCGGCATCACCGCCCTGCCCGCCTGGATCGGCTCGCCCAACTTGCCCGGCGTACTGCAACAGGCCGACAGTTCCGTTCTGCAAGTGCATGCGGTGCTCTCACCGCAGCAGGGGCTGTTTGACGGCCCGCTGGCGCTGCGCTGGGTGCGGCAGTACGCCGCCGTCACAGCGAAACCGTTTCGCGTCGCGCTGCCGGCCTATGGCATGGCGCTGTTGGGGTTTGATGCGCAGGGCGCGCAGGTGGAGAGCGAATCCTCGCTGCGCGTAGCCGGCAACGGCCGCGAACTGACGGTCGCGCCGCAGCAGCTCGCCGATTTTCTGCAAACGCTGGCGCAGCAAACGCCGCCCCGGCTGCGCGGCGTGATTTGGTTCCGACTGCCGCTGGCGGACGATCGGCGCGCCTGGTCGCTCGCCACGCTGCGAGCGGTGATCGAACGGCGGCCGCTGAATGTAGACTGGCAGGTAAAATTTAGGCCTCAGCCGCAGCAAAACGGGCTGTATGATCTGATAATTCATAACAATGGGCCGGTGGACGCCCCGCTGCCGCAAGAGGTGGTCATCCGCGCCGACGACTGCCTGGCGGCGGACGCGGTCGGCAACTACCGGCTGGAATCCGCACCGCAACGGCAACGCTTTATTCGCATCAGCAGCGACCAGCTGCGAGCCGGGCAATCCCGGCCGTTGGGCTGGCTGCGCTGCCAACAACTGACGCCAGGAGGCACCCTTGTCACACCTTGATTCGCGCGCGGCACGGAACACCCGCCGCCTTCTTCCGCTGGCCATGCTGATCGGCGCCGCACTGCCGCTGGGCGGCTATGCCTGCGGCCCGGATTTTCCTAACCGGCTGCTGATCGATCGCAACGGCACCCTGCTGTATATGCCGGAGGGCAATTTCGCCTTCGAAGCCGGCCGGCTGGTGCCGACGGATAAACAGTTGCCGCACTGGCAAGCCCCGCCGCCGCCGATGCCGCCGAAACCGATGCCGCAATCGCCGGAAACGATAGCGATAGGCAAAATGCGCGCCGCCAAAACGGTGGAAGAGGCTGACGCCGTCAATACGCAGGGGTTGTCCAACGCCGCGCGTCTCTATCAACTGGGCGCCGTGGCTTTCGCCAGCCACGATCCGCGCGCCGCAGACTATTTCCAGCAGGTGCTGAAGCTACCGGCCGCCGAGCAGGGCGACTGGGGACTGCGGGCGCAGTATTCGCTTGGCCGCGTACTGATGGCTGACCACGGGACGCCGGTGGACGAATCCGGTGAAGCGGCCCCCGCCGCCGAGCACCCGCCAAAAGCCGCGCTTGAACAGGCGCTGACGGCATTCCAGCAGGTGATCGACCGGGTGAAAAGCGGCGCCGCCGATCCCGATCAGTTGGCGTTGAGCAGCCTTGGGCAGCAGGCGCGCATCCACCTGTGGCTGGGTGACGTCGCCCCCGCCGCCCATCTGTACGCGCAACAGGCGGCGCAGGGCGATCCGAGCGGCGGGCAGTCGCTGCAGTACGTCTCCAGCTTCCTGGTCAACCCCGACCATTTGGACACGCTGAAACGGATTATCGGCGATCCGTTGATCCAGCAGCTGGTGACCATTGAGCTGTTCGCCCGCAGCGGCAACCTGCAAATGGCGGATACCGACGGCAACGGCCGCTCCGCGCAAATCATCAACCAGATCCTGACGCTGCTGGACGGCTCAGTGAAAAGCGGCTTCGCCGGCAGCGATCGGCTGGCGGCGCTGGCTTACCGTTCGGGGCAGTACCCGATGGCGGCGAGCCTGCTGAAAAACGCCGGCGACAGCGGCCTGGCGTGGTGGCTGCGCGCCAAAATGGCGCTGCGCGACGGTGACGTGAAAGCCGCCACCGCCGCCTACGCCAAGGCGGCAAGCGCGTTCCCCGCCGACGAAAGCTGGGGTGAACAGCGCAACGCCGACTTCGTCGCGGAAACCATCGTGCCCGAGTGCCGGGTGGCCGGCGAACAGGCCATCCTGGCGCTGAACCGAGGCGACTATCTGCAGGCGATGGACCTGCTGTATCGCGGCAAAGCGCTCTACTGGGCCGACGTGGCCGACGTGGCGGAACGGGTGCTGACCGTCGATGAGTTGAAAGGCTTTGTCGATAAGCACGCCCCGGCGCCGACGACGCCGCTCAAGCCGGTTAATCCGGACGATTACGGCGGCCAGCAGATCACGCCGGAGGTGCAGCTGCGCGAACTGCTGGCGCGGCGGCTGATGCGCGTCGGGCGAGCGCCGGAGGCGCTGGCCTACTTCGATATCCCCAACTACCGGCAAGCGGCGCAGCAGTTCACCGACGAGCTGAAGGCCGCCAAGGACAAATCCGCTGCGCCGCTGGCGCGCGCGCAGGCTTACTATCGCGCCGCCAACCTGCTGCGCGCCCAGGGGCTGGAGTTTACCGGCTATGAGATGACGCCGGATTACGCCATCTATGGCGCCGGCTATTCCTATCTGGGGGATGCGTTCGATACCCGCGAACTGAAGCATAAAAGCTGGATCGACAGCGCAGAAGCGGCGCGCGCCAAGGCAGCGCTACCGGCGGAAGACAACCGTTTCCTGCACTATCGCTGGCAGGCGGTGGGGCTGGCACAACAGGCGGCCGATCTGCTGCCGCCTAAGAGCCAGGCCTATGCCGCCGTGCTGTGTAACGCCGCCAGCTGGGTTATCAAACGCGATGCCAAAACCGGCCGGGCGCTTTATCAGCGCTATATCAACACCGGCACCCGTTATCCGTGGGCGACGAAATTCGGCTACGACTGCCCGGCGCCGGACTTCGCCGCCGTGGCGCCATAACGCCGAATTTCAGGCACTAAAAAGCCCGGCTTGCCGGGCTTTTTTTATCGAATCTCGCATCGACTCAGGCTTCGATCGCCATTTTCAGTTTCTTCATGGCGTTCTTTTCCAGCTGGCGCACGCGTTCGGCGGAAACGCCGTACTGATCGGCCAGCTCCTGCAGCGTCGACTTGTTGTCGTCATCCAGCCAGCGGGCACGGATGATATGCTGGCTGCGCTCGTCCAGACCTTCCAGCGCATAGGCCAGTTTGTCTGCGGCGTTGCTTTCCCAGTTATCTTCCTCGATGCCTTCGGCGAAGTCCGAGCTCTTGTCCTGCAGGTACAGCACCGGCGCCATCGACTGGCCATCGCGGGCCTCGTCGTCCGGAGTCGGATCGAACGTCATGTCCTGCGCCGCCATGCGCGATTCCATCTCGCGCACGTCTTTGCTGGTGACGCCCAGCTCACGGGCCACCAGTTCCACTTCGTCCTGGTTGAACCAGCCCAAACGCTGTTTGGTTTTGCGCAGGTTAAAGAACAGCTTGCGCTGCGCTTTGGTGGTCGCCACTTTCACGATGCGCCAGTTGCGCAATACGTACTCGTGGATTTCCGCCTTAATCCAATGCACCGCAAAGGAAACCAGACGCACGCCGACTTCCGGGTTGAAGCGGCGAACGGCTTTCATCAGGCCGATGTTGCCTTCCTGAATCAGATCCGCCTGCGGCAGACCATAGCCTGAATAGTTGCGGGCAATATGAGCGACAAAGCGCAGGTGAGACAGGATGAGCTGCTTAGCGGCATCCAGATCGCCCTGATAATGCAGCCGTTCAGCCAGCTCCCGCTCTTCCTCTGCCGTCAGCATCGGATAGGCGTTGGCTGCCCGGATATAGGCTTCCAAGCTACCTTGGGGTACTAAGGCTAAAGTTTGCATTTCTTTGGTCATTCAAACCCTCTCTATGAGAATACAAAATCATGCAGGTGATTATTACAGCGGGGAAATGATTGATTCTACGGCAGTTGCTGAAGCAAAAGCGGTTCCACACGCCGGGCACCTTAACATTTGCTGCAATTTTTGACCGTACTCCGCCCTAAAAGTTCACCCTTTTTTGCAAGCATTGTTGCTGACAATACGTGACGAGGGTGCAGGCCGATAGGGAATTTGTGCGCTAAGAAGAGAGGGATGGTGCTGACTTCGCTTGAGGTCACTCTTCTCCCGCAACGCGATCAAAAGCAGCAGGAGAAGAGTATACCAAAAAAATCTTACTGTGGTGTAAATCGGCGTAAATGTTGCACCGTCGCCAGCCAGGCGGCGATCCAGCCGATCATCGCGGAGATGATCAGCAGCAGCAGCGCCTCATCCCAGCCCAGCCCGTGCAAGGTGAAGGTGGTGCCGAATACCTTGGCCACCCCGGCGACCACCGACTCCAGCTGCCACACCAGCGCGCCGGACAACACCAGCGACAGCAGCGCGCCGGCAAAACCCAGCATCGCCCCGCCGTTGAGGAACGGCCGCAGAATAAAGCCGTCGGTGGCACCGATCAGCTTCATCACGTTAATGGTGTCGCGGCGGCTGAAGATGCTCAGACGCACGCTGTTGCCGATCACCAGGAACACCGCCACGATCATCAGCACGCCGATGATCGCCGCGATCTGACCCGCCAGCCCGGTCAGCGCCGCCAGGCGGGCAAACCAGCTGTCATCCATACGCACTTCTTCCACGCCCTGCACCGCCGCTACGCGATCGCGCAGGGTGTTGAGGGTATCCGAACTCTGGAAGCTCATCTTCGGCGTGACGATCGCCACCGCCGGCAGCGGGTTCTCTTCCAGCATGTCCAGCGCGCCGCCAAAGCCCGACCAGTTGCGGAACTCGCCGCGCGCTTCTTCACGCGACAGGTAATTGACCTTCTCCACGCCGGCTTCCGCCTTGATGGCGTCGAGCACTTTCAGCGCGGCGTCGTCATCGAGCGATTTATCCAGATAAACGGTCAGCTGCGGCGTTGGATACCACTGGCTGGCCGCGGTGCTGACGTTTTTCCACACGATGTAGCACACGCTCGGCAGCGTCAGGGAAATGGCGATCACCATCACCGTCAGCAGCGTCGCCAACGGCTGACGCAGCATGTCTTTGATGGCGTTCATCCAGGCGTAACGCCACTGTTCGCGCCAGCCGCCGCGCAGCGCCTTGCTCTTGGCGGTTTTTGCGTTATTGGCCATGGTGAGCGCCCCCTTGCATGCGGCCCTGGCTCAGCGTCAGGATGCGGTAATTGCGGCGGGCGATAAGCCCGGTGTCGTGCGTCGCCATCAGTACGGTCACGCCGACGCGGTTGAATTCTTCAAACAGGCGCAGAATGCCTTCCGACAGCGCATCATCCAGGTTACCGGTCGGTTCATCCGCCAGCAGCACCGCCGGCTTGTTCACCACCGCACGGGCGATGCCCACGCGCTGCTGCTCACCGCCGGACAGCTGAATCGGGAAGTTTTTCGCTTTATCCAGCAAACCGACCTTGTCCAGCGCGGCGGAAACGCGGCGGCGGATATCTTCGGTGCTGGCGCCGGCGATGATCAGCGGCATCGCCACGTTGTCATACACCGTGCGATCCAGCAGCAGGTGGTGATCCTGGAAGATCATGCCGATCTGCCGACGCAGGAACGGCACCTCGCGGTTTTTCAAGCGACTGATGTCGTGACCGCCAAACCAGATGTGGCCGGCGCTGGGCCGTTCGATACCGCAAATCAGTTTCAGCAGGGTACTTTTCCCCGCGCCGGAATGGCCGGTCAGAAACGCCATCTCCGCTGGGCGCAGATGGAAATCAACCCCCTGCAGCGCTTGCCGTCCGCCCAGATAAGCTTTACTGACCTGTTCAAAGCGAATCATCCGTATTAATCCTCTCGGGCAAAAAGTGCCTCAATAAAATCGTCAGCCTTAAACGGCCGCAAATCTTCGATGCCTTCCCCGACGCCGATATAGCGGATCGGGATACCGAACTGATCGGCGATGGCGAAGATCACCCCGCCCTTGGCGGTACCGTCCAGTTTAGTCAGCGTGATGCCGGTTAAGCCCACGGCCTCATTAAATAATTTCGCCTGACTGACCGCATTCTGGCCGGTGCTGGCATCGAGCGTCAGCATAACCTCATGGGGGGCCTGGTCGTCCAGTTTTTTCATGACGCGGACGATCTTCTTCAGCTCTTCCATCAGGTGCGATTTGTTCTGCAGACGGCCGGCGGTATCGGCGATCAACACATCGATGCCGCGCGCCTTGGCGGCCTGCACTGCATCGAAGATCACCGAAGCGGAATCCGCGCCGGTATGCTGCGCTACCACCGGAATGCGGTTGCGTTCACCCCACACCTGCAGCTGCTCCACCGCGGCGGCGCGGAAGGTATCCCCCGCCGCCAGCATCACCGACTTGCCTTCCGCCTGGAATTGACGCGCCAGCTTGCCGATGGTGGTGGTTTTACCCACGCCGTTCACGCCGACCATCAGGATGACATACGGGGTTTTCCCGCTGACATCCAGCGGCTGATCGACCTTGGCCAGAATTTCGGACATTTCCTCCTTCAGCTTGCCGTACAGCGCTTCGGCGTCTTTCAGCTGCTTGCGGCTGGCGTGCTGGGTTAGGGAGGTGATGATTTTGCGCGTGGTATCCACGCCGACGTCAGCGATCAGCAACTGTTCTTCCAGCTCGTCGAACAGATCGTCGTCGATCTTTTTACCGCGGAACAGCCCCATAAAGCCGGAGCCGAGGTTTTGTTTGGTCTTCAGCAGGCTGCGCTTCAGGCGGGCGAAGAAGCCTTCTTTGGTCGGTCTTTCCTGTTCTTGCGCCGCGGCCGGCACCACCGGCTCAAGCGGTTCTTCTTCCACTTCCGGCACGGATTCAGGTTCAACGACCGACACAGGCTCGACGACCGGCTCAGGTTCAACCACCGGCTCAGGCTCGACGACCGGCTCAGGCTCAACGACCGGCTCAGGCTCAACGACCGGCTCAGGCTCGACGACCGGCTCAGGTTCAACGACCGGCTCAGGCTCAACGACCGGCTCAGGCTCAACGACCGGCTCAGGCTCAACGACCGGCTCAGGCTCAACGACCGGCTCAGGCTCAACGACCGGCTCAGGCTCAACGACCGGCTCAGGCTCAACGACCGGCTCAGGCTCAACGACCGGCTCAGGCTCAACGACCGGCTCACCGGCTCAGGTTCAACGACCGGTTGCTGTTGCGCCGCCGCCTGTTCGGTGACGCTGACGATCTCTTCGGCCAGCGCTTGCGCCGCCGGCTGTTCAGCCGCCGCCGGCAAATTTTCCGCGATTTGCTCGCCGGCCTGACCGTTATCCCACTCTCCCGGGGTGTCGACGGAGGCGGCAGGTTCAGATTCCTGGGCGGGGAGCTTGTCGTCCAGCTTGGCGGCGGCCGGTGCAGCCGGCGTCTCCGCGGCCTGAGCTTCCGCCTGCTCTACCGGCTGCTCAGGTTGCTGTTGCTCTTCTTCCTTTTCCTTCTGGCCAAAGCCCAGCCAGGAGAAAAACCCACGTTTCTTATCTTTTGCCATGTTATGACTCTACTCCGTACCGAAGGCTCGCTTACCCTACATACCTGAAGGATATATGCTGACAATAATCCGCCGAGTCTATCACTTTCCCTCGCGCAGCAACACGCATCCGGCATGCTTTCCGGTGTGAAATCAGACAACAAAGTTTTACCGTTCCCCCCGACGCCCGTCACCGGTAGAATAGGGACAACTTTTCGTTAACCTCTGCGGCCCCGCGCCGCAAAAGAAATCAAACAACGCTTATGACAAGACTCTCGCCACGGGCGGCGGCCAAAAAACCGCCCCAGGCCGCAGCCGGACAGATCCGCATCATCGGCGGCCAATGGCGCGGCCGTAAGCTTCCGGTGCCGAACAGCCCGGGGCTGCGCCCCACCACCGATCGGGTACGCGAAACCCTGTTCAACTGGCTGGCGCCGGTGATTCAGGGCGCGCGCTGCCTGGACTGCTTCGCCGGCAGCGGCGCATTAGGGCTGGAAGCGCTGTCGCGCTATGCCGGCAGCGCCACGCTGTTGGAATTCGAGCGGCCGGTGGCGCAGCAGCTGGAAAAAAATCTGGCGCTGCTGCAGGGCAAAGGGGTGGTTATAAACACCAACGCGCTGAGCTGGCTGGCGGGCGACGGTCAACCGTTCGACGTGGTGTTCCTCGATCCGCCGTTTCGCAAAGGCCTGCTGGCGGAGACCGCCCTGCTGCTGGAGCAGCGGGGCTGGCTGGCCGACGAGGCCTGGATCTATGTAGAAGCCGAGGCGGAAAGCGCCGCGGCGGACGTGCCTGCCAGCTGGCAGTTGCACCGGGAGAAGGTCGCCGGCCAGGTGGCTTATCGCCTTTATCTTCGTTCGCAAGAGAAAACCGACCATGCTGATTAATCTGGGCCGCCTGCTGATGCTGTGCGTATGGGGCTTCCTGCTCTCTAACCTGTTCCATCCGTTTCCCAAGCCGCTGAAGTATTTCATCGACGTGGCGCTGTTCTTTATGGTGGTGATGCACGGCCTGCAGCTGGTGCTGTTGAAATCCACCCAGCCGAAGGATCAGCCGATCAGCTACTGGCAAGAGGCCAAGATCTTTATCTTTGGCGTGTTCGAGCTGCTGGCCTGGCAAAAGAAACAGCCGCCCATCAAGAAAAAGTGACCGCTACGGCTGAACGGTGAACGAGACGAAGCGCGTGCCCTGCATGTTTAACGTGCCCTGCGCGCCTTTTTCTATCGGGTTGTACTGCCATTGCTTCAGCCGCAGCGTAATGTTTTCACCACCCTGGTTAGGGCTGAACACCACCTCGTAATACATCGGCTCGTTGACCAACGGCTCGCGCTGCGGCGCACGGGTCTTGGCGACCGGGAAGCTCCGCTTGTCACTCACCGTCACCTGCAGACTGCGCATCGGCGCGCGATCGTTTTCCGCCTCCTGCTGGCGCTGTTTGAAGTAACGTTGCGTGGCCAGCACGGCGATCAACGCAATGACGGCGACAAAAAATAACGGTGGCTTACTCATCGGTTTCCCATTTCCTTCACGGTCAAATCGGCGTAAACATAGCATTCTCAAGAAAGCATTGTCGATCGTCGGCAGGCTACCTACACTGAAATGAAGAAGTGACATGGGTGACAGTTTGGAGCCGGTGGTTGCGGCTCCCTCCTACATAAGGAAGACATAAATGAGTTGGCCGTTCCTTGCCGTATTCTTTTCCGGTTGGCTGTTCGTCGACGCCTCTTACCGTGGGCCGCGCTGGCAGCGTTGGGTGTTCAAACCCGTCACGCTGCTGCTGCTGTTGCTGTTGGCCTGGCAGGCGCCGGTGCTCAGCGCCGCGGGCTATCTGATCGTACTCGGCCTGCTGGCAACGCTGATCGGCGATGCGCTGCTTCTGTTGCCGCGCGAGCGGGTGCTGTACGCCATCGGCGCCTTTTTCCTGTCCCACTTGCTGTACACCCTGAGTTTCGCTAGCCAGATGACGTTCAGTCTGTTCTGGCCGCTGCCGCTGGCGCTGCTGGCGATCGGCGCATTGCTGCTGGCCGCCCTTTGGACCCGGTTGGAAGAGATGCGTTGGCCGATCGTCACCTATGTGGCGATGACGCTGCTGATGGTCTGGCTGGCGGGCGAGCAATATTTCCTGCGCAGCACCGATTTCGGCTTCTCGCTGCTGACCGGCACCTCGCTGCTGCTGCTGGCCAACGTGGTTTGGCTGCTCAACCGCTACCGCTTCACCTTCCGCGCGGCGGACGCCATCGTGGCTTTCTGTTACTTCTCCGGCCACTTCCTGATCGTGCGTTCGCTCTACCTGTAGAGACCTGCCGCGGGTTCGGCGCGCCGAACCCGTTTCTTCATCAAGCCAGCGCTTTCAACGTCAGGGCATCACCCGCACCCAGCTGATTGCGGTACAGATCGCCGTCGCGCGAGAAGAACGCCAGCGTGCTGCCATCCGCCTGCAGCAGGGCGATGCCGTCCGGCGCCGGGCGCCAGCCCACCACCTCGGCCGCAAATACGCTTTGCAGACAACGCTGCCGATCCACCAGCTGGTAGCCGTTGGTCTCGCTTTGCTCATTGGCCAGAAACTCGATTTGGCATTGCCGTTCGCTGTCGGCTACCTGCCATTGCCCCGCCAGCGACTGCGCGGTCGGCAGCGCCAGACTGCCGGCCATCACCGCACTCGTCACCATCATGCCTCCCGCCGCCAGGGCGGCGCGCGTTAAAGTACCTTTCATACCGGCTCCCACATCACGCCCGGCCGAGACTGCGCCGGGCGCTCCGTTGCTGCGTTACACGATAAAGTCAGTGGCGACGTCTACCTGACCGACGATTTTCACCAGGAAGTCAGGCGCCTGATGACCACCGATGTTCACCGACAAATCGGTCACGTTGTTGGAAGCGTTGTAGCTCAGCAGCGCTTCACCGGCCGCGCCGCTGAAGTGATCGACGAAGTGAATGAAATCGCTGCTCTGCGCTTCTTTGTTGAAGAACGAAAGATCAATCTTGTCGATCCCTTTCTGGAAGTCGCGGATCCAGTCTGAAGCGCCCGGCGCGGAATCGCTGGCGGCAGAGAACACGAAGATGTCTTTACCGGCACCGCCCCACAGCTCATCCGCCCCGCCGCCGCCGAACAGCACGTCGTTACCCGCGCCGCCTTTCAGCACGTTATTGGCCGCGTTGCCGACGATCACGTCGTTGCCGGAACCGCCAATGGCGTTCTCGATGGTCACACCGGCGGCGATCGAGACGTTGCCTTTCAGGCCGCCCACGTCGGAGAACGACTTCTCGTTCAGGTTGATGCGCTGGTTAGCGGTATAACCGGAGAAGTCGAAGGTATCGTTGCCACCCGCATCCCAGGCCGCAAAGATCACTTTCTGCGAATTGCTGGTGGTGCTGAGGAAGTCACGACCGGTGTTGGAGTTAAAACCGTACACGGTGTCGCCGGTGCGGGTCGACAGGTTGGCGCCATACAGATGTTGAATGGCGGCAATGTCATCCAGCAGCGGAGCTGCGGCGTAATGACCGCCGTTATCACCACCGGTGTTGGTTTCGCTCCAGTAGCTCATCAGGCTGAACTGGCGGGTGTCTTCCGCATAAGTGACGTCGCGATAGGTCGGGTTGCCTTCACCGGCGTTGTAATCGCCCGGGTGGCTCAGACCCAGCGCATGGCCAATCTCATGGGTGAACGTCTGGCGGCCGTAGTCTTCGGTCGCCGGATGCTTCACGTTGGACTGGTTGACGTTGTACCAGGTCTGGCCTCCCAGATCCTGCCCCTGCCAAATGGTGTTCGGCAGGAAGGCGTAGGCCTGGGTGCCGTAATCATAGTGGCCGGGACGATCCTGGCTGTAGTTACCGAAGGTGATGTTGGCCTTTTGTCCGGCCGCCACTTCGGTAAAGGTGATATTGGCGACGTCGGCCCAGGACTGCAGCGACAGCTTAGCCTGCTGCTGCTGTTCCGCGCTGAACTTGCTCAGCCCGGTGTCGCCGGCGACGTTGGTGGAAGAGAACTTATAGTCCGGGAAGGAGAAGGTTAATTTGACCGGCTGGCCAAATACCTTGTAACCGTTCCAGGTTTGGTTCTCACGGGTAATAAACAGCCCAGCTTGCTCGTTAGAAAATGAATCCTTGCCATTAATCTGAATCCCGTTGCCCCGCTCATGATAATGCAACAGGTCGTCTACAGCATCGTAGCCGGTTGTGGCGGCCGCGAAGTTGGATTCAGTAATTTCAATTGCCTTTTTAGTAGATTGCATTGGTTCGATTCCACTCATTACCTGATTGATATCAATCAGACAGATAGACATAACCTCCCCGTAAGCCACGGTTAATGAACCTTAAGCTTGCTGGAAGGGGCTTATGCGCCGTTACCGGCAGTGTGTTTGGTAGAATTAATGCATATATATCAGCAAATAAGATCACCATTAAAAATGGTAATCGATTCCAATTATAGGCAGGACCGCAAAACTGCACATAAAATAATCAACCATTTATTATCGCAACGAAAGTTTGTTATGCTACTTTTTGCGCTTATTTACAAAACAAATGAAACTTAGAGAGGAGAAGTTGGCACCAAACTTCAATAGCAATGCGGCTTGCAGACACAAGCGAATCATGCTGGCTAATCAGGCGCCAAAAGATAAATTTTGCTAACGCGTTATAGATAAATAACTCTTTATTATTAGACCGGGCGACTTTTTAGTTTCTATAGGAATATTATTTTCTTATTTAAACTAACGGCGGCGAGACTTTTTCTCGAAATAGGTAATAAGAAAAAGCAATAGATTAAAATTCGCATTATTCATTATTGAATGAATCCCCCCATAACGCCTGAACGCCGTTAGCAATAATTCTCATCCGGCGCTTGACTCTGGAGTGGACTCCAGGGTGTAGAGTCAGCTGAGCAAACCCGGTTAACTGCCCGAAGGGGGACGTTATGCACAATCAGCAAAATCATAATCATCAGGAACATCACCACGCCGAAGGCGGATGCGGCTGCAACCACAGCCACAGCAAAACCCAGCATGGCTGCAGCAGCGAGCCGAAAAACGCCGCTGCGCAGACCGAACACGCCCATCACCATCACGATCATGGCGAGAGCGGCTGCTGCGCCGCCGCCCACGACGATCCGGACGAGGAAAGCGACAGGCTGGCCGCCGCTCCCCCTTCCGGCAGCCAACGTTTCAGCTGGAAAGTCACCGGTATGGACTGCCCCAGCTGCGCCAAGAAAATCGAAAATGCCGTCACCGCGCTCCCCGGCGTTGACAGCGCACGCGTATTGTTCGCCACCGAAAAACTGGTGGTCGACGCACAGTCCGATATCAGCCTGCGGATCCAGGACGCGGTCGCCCAGGCCGGTTTTACCCTGCTCGGCGCTCAGACAGCCAAAGATGCCGCGCCAAAAGCCTCTCGCTTCGGCGAATTTGCGCCGCTGCTGTTGTTAACCACCCTGATGATGGTCAGCTGGGTGCTGGATCGGATTAACCCGGAGCTGGGTCGCATCGCCTTTATCGCCACCACGCTGGTCGGGTTGGCGCCGGTCGCCGCGAAGGCGCTGCGTCTGATTCGCTCCGGCACGCCGTTCGCCATCGAAACGCTGATGAGCGTGGCGGCCATCGGCGCGCTGTTCATTGGCGCCACCGCCGAGGCGGCGATGGTGCTGCTGCTGTTTATGGTTGGCGAGCTGCTGGAATCCTACGCCGCCAACCGTGCGCGGCGCGGGGTGAAGGCGCTGATGGAGCTGGTGCCGGAAGATGCGCTGCTGCTGCAAGGCACGGAACGCAAACGCGTGCCGGTCGCCAGCCTGCGCCCCGGCGACGTGATTGAAATCGCGCCCGGCGGGCGTCTGCCGGCCGACGCCGAACTGCTCAATCCGTTCGCCAGCTTCGACGAAAGCGCCCTGACCGGCGAATCGGTGCCGGTCGAGCGTCAACGGGGGGAAAAAGTGGCCGCGGGCAGCCTGTCCGTCGATCAGGCGGCACAGATGAAGGTGATCTCAGAGCCCGGCAAAAACGCCATCGACCGCATTCTGCAATTGATTGAAGAGGCCGAAGAGCGCCGCGCGCCGATCGAACGCTTCCTCGATCGCTTCAGCCGCTACTACACCCCGGCCATTATGCTGCTGGCCGTCGCGGTGATCCTGGTGCCGCCGCTGCTGTTCTCGCAGCCGTGGGAGACCTGGATCTATCGCGGCCTGACGCTGCTGCTGATCGGCTGTCCATGCGCGCTGGTGATCTCGACGCCGGCGGCCATCACATCTGGGCTGGCCGCCGCCACGCGGCGCGGCGCGCTGATTAAAGGCGGTGCGGCGCTGGAGCAACTGGGCCAGATTCAAACCATCGCCTTCGATAAAACCGGCACCCTGACCGAAGGCAAGCCGACGGTCACCGACGTGCTGCCCATCGGCGCGCTCACCGAACAACGGCTGTTGCAGCTTGCCGCCGCGGTAGAGGCCGGTTCACATCACCCGCTGGCGCAAGCGATCATTAACCGCGCCGCCGCCAGCGGGGCCGAGCTGCCGCTGGCGCAGGCGCGCCGCGCGCTGGCCGGCGTCGGTGTGGAAGGGATCGTGGACGGCAAGACCGTGCTGATCAGCGCGCCGGGCAAGCTGGCGCCGGGCCTGCTCGACACCCAATGGCAGAGCCAGGTAGACAAGCTGGAAAACGCCGGTAAAACGGCGGTGGTGGTGCTGGCAGACGGCGCGCCCATCGGCTTGCTGGCGCTGCGTGATACGCTGCGCAGCGACGCCAAACAGGCGATAGCCGAACTGAACGCGCTGGGTATTCGCGGCGTGATGCTGACCGGGGACAACCCGCGCGCCGCCGCGGCGATCGCCGGCGAGCTGGGCCTCGACTATCGCGCCGGTCTGTTGCCGGAAGATAAGGTCGCCGCGGTTACCGAGCTGAACGAACTGCGCCCGACGGCGATGATCGGCGACGGCATCAACGACGCCCCGGCGATGAAAGCCTCCAACATCGGCATCGCCATGGGCAGCGGCACCGATGTGGCGCTGGAGACCGCCGACGCCGCCCTGACCCACAACCGGCTGGTGGGCGTCGCGGAAATGATCCGCATCTCGCGCGCCACCCACGCCAATATCCGGCAAAACATCACCATCGCGCTGGGATTGAAAGGGGTCTTTCTGATCACCAGCCTGCTGGGGTTAACCGGGCTGTGGCTGGCAGTGCTGGCGGACTCCGGCGCCACCGCGCTGGTCACCGCCAACGCGCTGCGGCTGTTGAGAAAGCGCCAATAACGTGACGCCAGGCCGGGTTCCTCAATGGGAACCCGCCATTATCGATTGCAGCGAAGATACTAAGGATATTGTCGGCGCGTATGTAACACCCGCAACACCCGGATGTGAGTTTCCAGCACCTGGTAAATCAGGAGATAATGGGGATGCAAGGGGATTTCATGCGTGCCGTCCACTCTGCCACGCCGGAAAATTCGAGGATGCCTGGCGGCGGGAGTGACGGCCTCCATGATGAGAACCTTCATTTTTCTGGCCGCCAGAGGGTTATCGTTGGCGATGAATCCCACAATCTCCGCCAGATCCTGACGTGCGGCTCGAGTCCATTCGATGTTGAGCATTATGCCTGCTTCGCGTTGATCCTGGCTTCTGCAGCAGCGATAACAGCATCCATTTCAGCCATCACGTCATCATGAGGAATACCGGGCCACGGCTCATCCATGGCTTCCTGAACTCTTTCAAGAAACCAGCGCTCATAGCCCTGTGTGTGTTCCTCATTTTCCATCTTGGCAACCGTAGGCAGTAGTAAAATACTCATCATCGTTTGTCCCTTTCGAACGCTCCCCAATCGCAGGGAGCTTATCTTACGAGACGATTAAAAACTATACACCTTTCCGTAACAGATAACGGTATGGCGCCTGCTCGGTCTCCTGCGCCACCAGCGTGTGCTCCATAAAGCGGCAGAACCCCGGGATATCGCGGGTAGTGGCCGGATCGTCGGCAATAATCAGCAGCGTTTCGCCGTTGTCCATATGGCGCACGGTTTTACGCACCATCATCACCGGTTCCGGGCAACGCAGCCCCAGCGCGTCGAGCGTCTGGTCTGCCTGGGCAAATAAGTCAGTCATGCAATTTTTCTCGTTCAAAAACGATCGGCGAACGCTCGCCGCATCTCATTAGCGCCTAGTTTACGCCGGTAGTTTTTCTGCGCAAGATGCGTTAACGTTTGCGTTAAATTTAACCATTGCATTGGTTGCGCAAACGCGTATCATGCCGCCGCGCAGCGTTTTTTGCTGTTTTGACAAGACACACTGGGTTCCCTCACCCCACTGCTAAAAAGGCTACAACATGTATTCGTTTACCGCACAGCAGCGCTTCACGGCGTTGGTCTGGCTTTCGCTGTTTCATATCGCCATCATTACCTCTAGCAACTACCTGGTGCAGCTGCCGATCACCGTTTTCGGCTTCCATACCACCTGGGGCGCCTTTACCTTCCCGTTTATCTTCCTGGCGACCGATCTGACCGTACGCATTTTCGGCGCGCCGCTGGCGCGACGTATTATCCTGGCGGTGATGGTGCCGGCGCTGTTCATCTCTTATGTGATCTCCACCGTCACCTATCAGGGAGAATGGCAGGGCTTCGCGGCGCTGAGCAGTTTTAACCTGTTCGTGGCGCGCATCGCCGTGGCCAGCTTTATGGCCTATGTGCTCGGCCAGATCCTCGACGTACACGTCTTCAACCGCCTGCGCCAACGCAGCGCCTGGTGGGTGGCGCCGGCGGCGGCGATGTTCCTCGGCAACATCAGCGATACGCTGGCGTTCTTCTTCATCGCCTTCTACAAGAGCAGCGATCCCTTCATGGCCAACAACTGGGTGGAGATCGCGCTGGTGGATTACAGCTTCAAGGTGATGATCTGCCTGCTGTTCTTCCTGCCGATGTACGGCGTGTTGCTGAACATGCTGCTCAAACGCATCGCGGCGCGCAGCGGCAGCCTGCAGCCGAGCTGAGTCGTGTTATTCTGGGCGGCCCTATCCTTTGGAGGCCGCCCATGCTCCCCATCGTCCGCACCGCCACGCTCGAAGAAATCCACCGCCTTTACCAAAGCATCCCCGAATTCGGCAGCCTGCATAGCCTGGCCGATCTGCAGCAGCGTATCGGCACCGCCCCCGCCAGCCTGTTGATCGCCGAGATAGACGGGCAGCCGGCCGGTTTCAAACTCGGCTATCAACGGCAGGAAACGGTGTTTTACAGCTGGCTGGGCGGCGTGCTGCCGGCATTCCGTCGCCACGGCGTGGCGCAGGCCTTGTTGGCCGAACAAGAACGCTGGGCGCGGGTGCAGGGCTATCGCCAACTGACGGTCAAAACCCGTAACCGGTTCCGCGCCATGCTGACGATGCTGCTCGCCCACCACTATCAGATTGTTCAGCTGGAAAAGAAAGGCGAAGTGGCTGATTATCGGCTATTACTGGAAAAAAACTTGTGACAACATCTGCCTTGCATTTCAACCTGGAATAGGTTGCGATACGACAGTGAATCCCTACCGGAAAGGAAGAAGGAAGCCCGATGCGTAAAGTAGCGAAATTGATGGGTATCAGCCTGCTGGCGCTTGGCCTCGCGGCCTGCGACGGCGACACCAAAGACACCAAGGCAGCGCCAGACGGCGCGGCGGCCAGCGCGCCGGCCGGGCAGCAGGTGAGCCTGCTGGACGGTAAGCTGGCGTTCACCCTGCCGGTCGGCATGGCGGATCAGAGCGGCAAGCTGGGCAACCAGGCCAACAACATGCATGTTTACGCAGACAGCACCGGCCAGCGCGCAGTGATCGTCATCTTGGGCGACAAGACCGCAGACAGCCTGGAGACCCTGGCCCAGCGCCTGGAGAACACCCAGCGCGCGCGTGACGCCAACCTGCAGGTGATCACCAACAAAGCGCTCGACGTCAACGGTGTGCCGCTGCGTCAGCTGGACAGCATCATCACCAGCGGCGGTGAAAAGGCGTATTCTTCCGTCCTGATCGGCTCGCTGAACAACAACATGCTGACCATCCAGGTAACGCTGCCGGCAGACAATCAGCAGCAGGCGCAGACTGAAGCCGAAGGCATCATCTCCACCCTGAAGCTGAAGCAGTAATCCCACAGAGGGCCGGCTTGCCGGCCCTTTCGTTTTTATGCCAGCGCCTGCGCCAGCAGGGTGATCGGATGTTCGCAGCGTTTGCTGGTGGACATTTCGATCTGCCACTTGCAGGTTTCGCAGTCGGTCACCACCAGATCCACTCCGCTCTCTTCTATCTGCCGGAACAGCGGCGCGCCAATGCCTTGCGACGTGGCGTAGTTCTCCGATTTGAACCCGTAAGTGCCGGCGATGCCGCAGCACTGCGAATCCAGCACCACCAGCTCCAGCCCCGGTATCTGCCGCAGCAGCTCCAGGGTATAGGCGGTCCAGCCCATCTTCTCCATATGGCAAGGCGTGTGATAAGCCACCCGCAGCGGCGTGCGCTTGAGCGGCAGGCTGCGCCCCTGATTGATCAGGCGATAGAGATAGCGCGTCGCCAGCTCCACCCGATCGCGCACCGCAGTGGTGTCTACGTCCAGCAGATGAGGGTATTCGTCACGCAGGGTGAAGGTGCAGCTCGATGAGGTCGCCACCACCGGAATGCCGCGCTCCAGCACCGTTTCCTGCAGCGATTCGGCATTGACCCTGGCCTGCTTTTTAGCCTGCTCGATAAATCCGTTGGCGATCAGCGGCACGCCGCAGCATTTCTCGCGTTTCAGCAGCTGCACGCCGATATCCAGCGCGTTGAACACCCGGACCAAATCCTTGCCCAGCTGCGGGTGGTTATAGTTGACGAAGCAACCGTGGAAGAATGCCACCTGCTCGGCGTAACGCTGCTGAGCCTGCGCCTGTTGCCGGTACCAGCGGCGGAAGGTGCCGAAGGAATATTTCGGCAGTTCGCGCCGGTGATCGATCTTCAGCGCCTTGTCCAGCAGCTTGCGCACCGGTTTCAACCCGGTGGCGGCGTTGACGATCGGCGCAAACGGCGTCGACAGCGATCCCATGATATCGGTATGGCTGAGGATGGCATCGCGCAGCGTCGGCTTGCTCTGGGCGAAGTCGGCGCGGGCGCGCTGAATGATGTCGCCGATTTTGACGTCGGACGGGCAGGCCACTTCACAACGCTTGCAGTTGGTGCAGTATTTCAGCGCTTCGTCGTACAGCGCCGGGTCTTTCAGCCGCAGCCGCTCACCGTCCGGCCCCGCCTGTTTCGGTCCCGGGTAAAGCGGGTTCACTTTGGCGACCGGGCAGTAAGTGGTGCAGACGGTGCATTTGATGCAGCTTTCAAAGCTGTGGTCCCGATGCAGGCTCATACGTTCTCCTCCGCGGCGATCTGCTGCGCGACGTGCAGCGCGCCGATCAATGACACGCCGGCGCCGCAGCCCTGCTGCAGCGGGTCGTAGCCGCCGGCGACCGCGCCGATGGCGTACAGGTTGTCGAACGGCACTCCCTGCTTCATCGCCCGCAACCTGCCGTCGGTACGCACGCCGAACTGCAGGTAAGGCTGCGGCGCGAACAGCTCGCGTCGGCTCCAGTCGGCGCGATCCGCCCGACTGTGTACGTCCAGCCCGAAGATCGGTTCGCGCACCCCGTCGAAATCGGCCACCAGTCCATTGCTGAAGAAGCTGCCGCTGGCCAGCACCACCTGCTGCGCCCGCAGCGGAATATCGCCGTGGTTGCGGGTGTACAAACCGGTGACGCGGCTGGCCTCGCTCTCGGCGCGCAGCACGCTGTCGCCCGGCATGAAAACGCCGCCCAACTGCTGGAAACGCCGCCGCAGCGCCTGATGCAAGCGCATGCCGGGCACCGAAGGCGGCAACGTCGGCAGCAGTCGGATCGGCTTGCCGACCGCATCCTGCAGCACCGCCAGCGACGCGTCGTCCTCCAGACCCAGACAGGCCGGCAGGAAGAGCGCCTCGGCCTCGCCCGCCAGCCGCCGCAGCTCTTCGGCCATCGGCGGCAGGCTTTCCATCAAATCCAGTACCCGGGCGATGTTCACCGCGCGGAACTCGCTGGGATTATTGCGCAATCTGTCCAGCGCCGGCATGTGCAGATAGGCCACGTCCGTCTGCACGCCGAGCTCGCGGCTCAGGGCGTCGGCGGCCATCTGCGGTTGGAAGTCGAGGAACCCTTCGATGCCGATCACCGCAATACGCCGCCACGGCAGTTGGCCGGTCAGCGGCAGCGTCGGGATCGCTTGCGGGCTGAGCCAGGTGGCGCGACGCGTACCGAGCGGCGTGATGCGCAGATGGTTGTTCACCCCCTCGCCCTGCAGATTCAACCCGCAGCGTTCCAGCAGCCGCTGCGCGGCGGCGGACAGCGCCGCCACCCGGCCGGGCCCGATCAGGGCGTACGGATGCTGCGGCGCCTGTTGCGCCAGCTGCGGCAACGCCGCCAGCGGCATCTCGACCGGCGTGCCGTCCGGCAATCTCGCCAGCAGATCGAGCGAGCCTGAGGAGAAGTAGAGCGCGCTCTGGCCAGAACTAACCACCGCGCAGCGCTTGCCCTGTTCGGCCACGGCAATGGCGCAGCTCAGGCCCGCCAGACCACCGCCAATCACCACAACGTCAAATCGCATCATCCGCCTCCTGCTCCTGGTCGGCCTGGGCTTCAAGCCCGCATAATCCCTGGTAAACCCAACTGGTGAATTCGCTCTCGCGCAGCGCATCGCCCCAGGCGATCGGCCGTACGCCTTTCCAGCGTTCGTTGAGGAACTGCGACAGCTGCGCGATGGATTGCTGCGGCGTGCTGACGTTAAAGCGCGTCAACAGCCCGGCGGCGCGGCAGGCGCAGAGTTCGCCCTGGCAGGTGCCCATGCCGACACGGGTGCGGCGGCGCAGATCCACCAGATTATTGACGGTCAGCGAGTTGACCGCATAGCGCACTTCCCCGGCGGTCACCGCCTCGCATTCGCACACCAGGCTGGTGTCGAGCCGATCGGCCGCCGGCACCTGGCTGGCGCGATCGCCGTGCCGATAGATCGCCGAGCCGCGAATGCTGGCGGGCAGAGAAACCACGCTGCGCACCGTTTCCTCCGCCGACTGACGGGATCCGGGCAGCGCGTCCTGCGCGGTGGTGCACGGACTATTTACGCCGAGCTTTTCGCATACCTTGTCGGTGGCCCACTCCGCCATCAGGCGGTAGGTCATCAGCTTGCCGCCGGTGATGGTGATAAACCCTTCCAGCCCGTCGCGGGCGGCGTGATCGAGCAGCACGATGCCGCGGCTGACGTTGCGCCCGCTGGGATCGTCGTCGCTGGCCACCAGCGGCCGCACCCCGGCATAGGCGCGCAAAATGCGGGTCTGCGCCAGGGTGGGCGCCAACAGCGCCCCTTCGCGGATCAGAATGTCCACCTCCTGCGGGGTCACCAGCATGTTGTCAATTTGGTCGTAGTCGATATGGGTCGAGGTGGTGCCGATCAGCGAGATGGTGTCGCCCGGCACCAGGATGTCGGCGTCCGCCGGTTTGCGGCAGCGGTTGATCACCATGTTGTTGATGCGATGGCCGAGGATCAGCAGCGCTCCCTTGGCCGGGAACATGCGGATGCGCAAATCGGCGTATTCGGCGATCTGCTGGCCCCAGATACCGGCGGCGTTGACCACCACCGGCGCGTGCAGCTCATAGCGCCGCTGATTCTGATGGTCGTAAACGCGCACGCCCGTCACCCGATCGCCGCTGCGCAGCAACCCCACCACCTGATGGTAGGTCAGGATCTGCGCGCCGTGCTCGCGCGCGTCCAGCATGTTGGCGGCGGTCAGCCGGAAGGGATCGACGGTGCCGTCCGGCACCCGCACCGCGCCGATCAGCGCCGGGTTGGCCGCCGGCTCCAGGCGCAGCGCCAGCTGCGGGTCGATCGCTTCGGCGTCGATGTCGGCCTGGCGACAGGCGGCGATAAACTGTTGCTGATAGTCCAGCGAGTCCTGCGGCAAGGTGATGAACAGCCCATCGGTGCGCTCGATGCAGTGGTGGGCAATGCGTTTCAGGATGCGGTTCTCTTCGATACACTCGCGCGCCGACTCGCCGTCGGTCACCGCATAGCGCGCGCCGCTGTGCAGCAAACCGTGGTTGCGGCCGGTGGCGCCGGTGGCGATGTCGTGGCGCTCCAGCAAAATGCATCGCAAGCCGCGCCGCGCACAGTCGCGGGCAATGCCTGCGCCGGTGGCGCCGCCGCCGATGATGATCACATCCGTTTCGCCGCCGTCAAAATAGCTGCTCATGTCGCTCCCTCAGGATCGGTAGTTATGAGCCTATTGAGCCACGGTTATTAGGGTCTTTGTTTGATAAGGAACAATAACGAACATAAAACGAAATAAAAATGTCCACAAAAAACCATCAATGTGATCATAATCACGATTTTTGGACGTTTTTCTATTTCATAACGTTAACGAATCGCTCAAAATCCGCCGTGGTTTCATGAAAGTGTAACAATTGCGCCATTCGTCACAGCGACACCAGGCGTATTTGATGACAATGGCGCTCGTTATGGAACACAAAAACACCACATTCGATATCCGCTCAATCATCAAATGAACGTAAAAGGTCATATTGATGTGATAACAGATAAAGCCATCGGAGGCGCTCATGTTGAGTATTTTTAAGCCGGCCGCACACATCGCCCGTGTGCCGAGCGATAAGGTAGACCCGCTCTACCGTAAGCTGCGCTGGCAAATTTTCCTGGGGATCTTCTTCGGTTACGCCGCCTACTATCTGGTGCGTAAGAACTTCACCCTGGCCATGCCTTACCTGATCGAACAAGGCTTCAGCCGCGGTGACCTCGGCTTCGCGCTGTCGGGCATCTCCATCGCCTACGGCTTCTCCAAATTCATCATGGGTTCGGTCTCCGACCGTTCCAACCCGCGAGTGTTCCTGCCTGCCGGCCTGATCCTGGCGGCGGCGGTGATGTTGTTCATGGGCTTCGTGCCGTGGGCAACCTCCAGCATCGCCATCATGTTCGTCCTGCTGTTCCTGTGCGGCTGGTTCCAGGGCATGGGCTGGCCGCCGTGCGGCCGCACCATGGTGCACTGGTGGTCGCAGAAAGAACGCGGCGGCATCGTCTCCATCTGGAACTGCGCCCACAACGTGGGCGGCGGCCTGCCGCCGCTGCTGTTCCTGCTGGGCATGGCCTGGTTCAACGACTGGCACGCGGCGCTGTACATGCCGGCCTTCGGCGCCATCCTGGTGGCCCTGATCGCCTTCGGCCTGATGCGCGACACCCCGCAATCCTGCGGCCTGCCGCCGATTGAAGAGTACAAAAACGACTACCCGGACGACTACAGCGAAAAAGACGAAGAAGAGCTGACCGCCAAGCAGATCTTCATGCAGTACATCCTGCCGAACAAGCTGCTGTGGTACATCGCGGTCGCCAACGTGTTCGTCTACCTGCTGCGTTACGGCATTCTGGACTGGTCGCCGACCTACCTGAAAGAAGTGAAGCACTTCGCGCTGGACAAGTCTTCCTGGGCCTACTTCCTGTATGAATACGCCGGTATCCCGGGCACCCTGCTGTGCGGCTGGATGTCGGACAAAGTGTTCAAAGGCAACCGCGGCGCCACCGGCGTGTTCTTCATGACGCTGGTGACCATCGCCACCGTGGTGTTCTGGATGAACCCGGCCGGTAACCCGACCGTGGATATGATCTGTATGCTGGTCATCGGCTTCCTGATCTACGGTCCGGTGATGCTGATCGGCCTGCACGCGCTGGAGCTGGCGCCGAAGAAAGCCGCCGGCACCGCCGCGGGCTTCACCGGCCTGTTCGGCTACCTGGGCGGCTCGGTTGCGGCCAGCGCCATCGTCGGTTACACCGTAGACTTCTTCGGTTGGGACGGCGGCTTCATGGTGATGATCGGCGGCGGCGTGCTGGCGGTTATCCTGCTGCTGCTGACCATGCTGAACGAGAAGAAACACCACGCGGAAATCGCTGCCGGCAAGCGCGGCTAACCGTCACACGACTTTTGCATGATTTAAAGGCCGCCCTGCGGCCTTTTTACTACCCTGCCCCCAACAACACGGAGAAAACGGAATGCGGACTCAAGTCAAAGCCCTGCTGACAGGGATCATTCTCGCCACCTCAATGGTCAGCGCCGCGCAGGCGGCGGACAAAGTGGTGATCGCCCACCGCGGTGCCAGCGGCTACCTGCCGGAACACACCCTGCCGGCGAAGGCGATGGCCTACGCGCAAGGCGCCGATTACCTCGAGCAAGATCTGGTGATGACCAAGGACAACGAGCTGGTGGTGCTGCACGACCATTACCTCGATCGCGTCACCGACGTCGCCGAACGTTTCCCGAACCGCGCACGAAAAGACGGTCGTTATTACGCCATCGACTTTACGCTGGCGGAGATCAAATCGCTGAAGTTCACCGAAGGCTTTGACATCGAAAACGGCAAGAAGGTACAGGGCTACCCTGGCCGCTTCCCGATGGGCAAATCCGACTTCCGCGTCCACACCTTCCAGGAAGAGATCGAGTTCGTACAGGGTCTGAACCATTCGACCGGCAAAAACATCGGCATCTATCCTGAAATCAAAGCGCCTTGGTTCCACAAGCAGGAAGGCAAAGACATCTCCAGCAAAGTGCTGGCGGTGCTCAAGCAGTACGGCTACACCGGCAAGAACGACAACGTCTACCTGCAGTGCTTCGACGCCAACGAGCTCAAACGCATCAAGAACGAGCTGGAGCCGAAGCTGGGCATGGATCTGAAGCTGGTGCAGCTGATCGCCTACAACGACTGGCAGGAAACCTACGAGCAGAAAGCCGACGGCAAGTGGGTGGAATACGACTATGACTGGATGTTCAAACCGGGCGCGATGAAGAAAATCGCTCAGTATGCCGACGGCATCGGGCCGGACTACCACATGCTGGTGGTGGCGGATCAATCCAAACCGGGCCACATCGTGCTGACCGACATGGTGAAAGAAGCTCACGCCAGCAAGCTGGCGGTGCACCCGTTCACCATCCGCGCCGATGCGCTGCCGAAGTACGTGACCGACGTAAACCAGCTGTATGACGTGATTTACAACCAGGCCGGCGTCGACGGCGTGTTCACCGACTTCCCGGACAAGGGCGTGCAGTTCCTGCAGAAGCAGGGCCAGCACAAGTAATAACAAGGGCGCTGCAAGGCGCCCTGATTATTTCAGAGGAACATCTTGCGCAGGTAGTGCGGCACCGCGTTATCGGCATTGGAACCGATCACCTCCAGCTCCGGCAGCATATCCTTCAGGCGCTGATGCGCATCGCGCATGATGCAGCCCTTGCCGGCCATCGACAGCATCTCCAGATCGTTCATGCCGTCGCCGAAGGCGATGCACTCTTGCAGCGTATAACCGATGATCTTGGCCACTTCTTCCAGCGCATGCCCTTTCGACACGCCGCCCGCCATCACTTCCAGGCAGGTCGGGAACGAGAAGCTGACGTTGACCCGATCACCCCAGCGGGCGTTGATGGCGTCTTCCACCTGCAGCAATCGCTCGTGGTCTTCACAGGTGAAGTACACCTTGCAGACGCCGTCGGTTTCCAGCAGGCCCGGCTCGAACAGCTGATATTTGAACACCGACTCCTGGAAGTACTCTTCCTGCTCCGGGCTTTCGCGGTTGGTAAACCAATCGTCGTTGCGGTAGACGTTGGTGGTAATCTGCGGATCGTCGTGCAGCATGCCGTACAGATCGCGGGCGATATCCCCGTCCAGGTTATGGCTGAAGATCAGCTCGCCGGCCGTGTTGTGCACCCGCGCGCCGTTGGAGGTGATCATAAAGGCGCTGATTTCCAGGCTGTCGCGGATCTGCGCCACGTCGATGTGGTGGCGGCCGGTGGCGAACACGAAATGCACGCCGCGCTGGGTCAGCAACTTCAGCGTTTCTTTGGCGTACGGCGACAGGGTATGGTCGGGAGACAGCAGCGTGCCATCTAAATCGGAAGCGACGACGTGATACATAGCGTTATGTTCTAACCTCTGATGGAGTTGTCGGCGGCAGCGCGCCGCCTAAGTGTTGAGCAAAGAAGCGCAGGATTGCGTTCAGTGCTTCGGCGCGCATCGCGTCCCGCTCGAACAGGATCTCATGGCGTGCGCCGTTGATAACCCACGGAAGCCCCCCTTCGCAAGGGCGCCCCGCGTCTGACAGAGCCTGACAAAAAGCCTGGTGCGAACGGTTGTCGACCACCCGTTCTTCACCGGCCTGCAAAAGCAACAGCGGCGTTGTGATTTTCCCGGCCTGCGCGATGATCTGCCGGCCAGCGCGGATGCTCTCACGCACCCAATGGTAAGTCGGCCCGCCCACCTGCAGCTCGGGATAGTCGGCGTAATAACGCAGGCTGCGCCGGTAGCGCTCGCGGCTGTGGGTCAACACGTTGACCACATAGGGCAGCGGACGCCACTGGCCGGTGCCCACCGCGTAATAATCACGGATCGCCGGGCGTGTCTCCACCCAGTCGAGAATGCGGTCGGCCAGCCAGCCCGGCATCGGCAGCTGGATGCCGAACATCGGCGCGCAAAACGCCGCCGCGTCGAACGCCTGCGGCCGGCGCTGCAGGAACTGCGCCAGGATCGCGCCGCCCATCGAATGCGCCAGCGCGAAACGCTGCCGGTAACCGCGCGACTCGACCTCGTGCAGCCACAGCTGCTCGAAATCGTCCACGTAGTCGGCAAAGTTTACCACATGACCGCGGTGCCTATCCGCCAGTAAACGCCCGGAGCGCCCCTGGCCGCGATGATCGACGATCACCACGTCGTAACCGCAGTGGAACAGGTCGTAGGCCACCTCAGGGTATTTCACGTAGCTTTCGATGCGGCCGGGGCTGACCACCACCACCCGCTGATGCCGCGCGGAACGGAAGCGCACAAAGCGGATCGGCACGCCGTCCACGCCGCTGAACTCGCCTTCTTCGCGCTGCCGCCAGAAATCCAGCAGCGGCCCGGTGGCGAAGGCAGCGAACTGCGTTTCACGCGTTAACCAGTCATCGGAGCTGAGAGTGAACGAGGTCATCGAGAGCGTTTTCCCTGTGGAGCCGGCGGAAAATGTGACCGCTGGCACAAGAAATCATACTAGCGTATTGTGATTCAATTCTGACAAAAAACGGCGCCGCCTCGGCGCATTGTGGCACAAAACGACACTTTCAGGGAGCCGAGAACCATGACCTTGGACTGGTGGTTAACCTACCTGCTGACCACGCTTATCCTTAGCCTGTCCCCCGGATCCGGCGCCATCAACACCATGAGCACCGGCATCAGCCACGGCTATCGCGGCGCCGCCGCGTCAATCGCCGGGCTGCAGGTCGGGCTGAGCGCGCACATCGTGCTGGTGGGCATCGGCCTCGGCGCGCTGATATCGCAATCGCTGCTGGCGTTCGAGCTGCTGAAATGGCTGGGCGCCGCCTACCTGGTGTGGCTCGGCATCCAGCAATGGCGCGCCGCCGGCGCGCTGGATCTGCATGCGCTGGCGGGCAGCATGCCGCGCCGCCGCCTGTTCCGCCGCGCAGTGCTGGTCAACCTGACCAACCCGAAAAGCATCGTGTTCCTCGCCGCGCTGTTCCCGCAGTTCATCTTGCCCCATCAGCCGCAGGCCGAACAGTATCTGGTGCTCGGCGTCACCACCGTGGTGGTGGATATTCTGGTGATGATCGGTTACGCCACCCTGGCGACGCGCATCGCCGGCTGGCTGAAGACCCCGCGTCAAATGCAGCTGCTCAACCGGGTGTTCGGTTCGCTGTTCATTTTGGTGGCGGGGCTGCTGGCGACCGCCCGCAAAGCCTGACAAAAAAGGCCGGGCATCGCTGCTCGGCCTTGGGCATTTCAATGCCGGTTAGCGGGTAAAGATCAGGTGTAACCCGAAGCCAGTAAACAGCACGCCAGCCACCCCGTCTATCCACTTGGCCAACCGCTGATAACCGCGGCGCATCGCCGGCAGCGCGAACACCACCGCCACCAGGCTGAACCAGACGAAGGTCTCGGCGACGATCAGCAAGAACAGCCCCCAACGCGCCCCGGCGCCGACGCTGTCGCCGACGAACAGCGAGAACACGCTGCCGAAATAGATCACCGCTTTCGGGTTGGACAGGTTGGTCAAGAAGCCGCGAATAAAGCTGCGCCCGGCCTTCGGCAACGCCACCTGGGCCTCTGCCGCCGGCGGAGCTTGCTGCGCCCGCGCGGAACGCAGCAGTTGCCACCCCATCCAGCACAGGTAAATGCCGCCGCCGACCATGATTATCTGATGCAGCCAGGCCATCTTCTGCAGGATCAGATGCAGCCCCATCAACGCCACGCCGGCCCATACCACGATGCCGAGCGAAATGCCGACCACGCCCATCATCGCCTCGCGGCGCGAGCGGCTGGCGGCGGTCTGCGACACGAAAAAGAAGTCCGGCCCCGGGCTCATCAGCGCAATCAGATGCACCAGCGCCACGGTGAGAAACAGCATCAGCATGATTTATCGCCCTCAGTCTTCGTCATTGTCGAGATGGTCGCGGATCATCGCCATAAAGGGCGCGCCGAAACGCTCCAGTTTGCGCTGCCCCACGCCGTTGACGCTCAGCAGATCGCCGGCCTTGATCGGCATCTGTTCGGCCATTTCCAGCAGCGTGGCGTCGTTGAACACCACGTAGGGTGGAATGTTTTCTTCGTCGGCGATCGACTTGCGCAGTTTGCGCAGCTTGGCGAACAGCTTGCGATCGTAATTGCCGCCGTAGGATTTCTGGTTGGCGCTGCTGCGCGACTTCAGGCTCTGAATGCGCGGCACCGCCAGCTGCAGCGCCACCTCGCCGCGCAACACCGGACGCGCCGCCTCGGTCAATTGCAGCGCCGAGTGCATGGCGATGTTCTGGGTGATAAAGCCCAGGTGGATCAGCTGACGCAGCACGCTGGTCCAGTGCTCCGTGGTTTGATCGCGGCCAATGCCGTACACCGGCAGCTTGTCGTGACCGTATTCGCGAATGCGCTGATTGTTGGATCCGCGCAGCACTTCCACGATGTACCCGAGGCCGAAGCGCTGGCCGACGCGGTACACGCAAGACAGCGCCTTGCGTGCGTCCTCCAGCCCGTCGTAGCGCTTGGGCGGATCGAGGCAGATATCGCAGTTGCCGCAGTTTTCGTGCTTGCCTTCGCCGAAGTAATTGAGCAGCACCAGGCGACGGCAGGTTTGCGCCTCGGCGAAAGCGCCCATGGCGTTCAGCTTGTGACGCTCGATGTCCAGCTGTTGCCCGGCGGGTTTCTCCTCCAGACAGCGGCGCAGCCAGGCCATGTCGGCGGGATCGTACAGCAGGATGGCTTCGGCCGGCAGGCCGTCGCGCCCGGCGCGGCCGGTCTCCTGATAATAGGATTCGATATTGCGCGGGATGTCGAAATGCACCACAAAACGCACGTTGGGTTTGTTAATGCCCATGCCGAAGGCGACGGTGGCCACCACCACCTGCAGATCGTCACGCTGGAACGCCTCCTGCACCTGGGCGCGGCGATCGTTGTCCAGCCCCGCGTGGTAAGCGCCGACGCTCAGCCCGCGGCTTTGCAGGCGCGCGGCGGTGTCTTCCACCTTGGCGCGGCTGTTGCAATAGATAATGCCGCTCTTGCCGCGCTGATCCTGCACGAAGCGCCACAGCTGGTCGAGCGGTTTGAATTTTTCCACCAGCGTGTAGCGGATGTTCGGTCGGTCGAAGCTGCTGACCTGCACCAGCGGATCCTGCAGCGACAGCAGACGCACGATATCGCCGCGCGTGGCTTCGTCGGCAGTGGCGGTCAACGCGATCACCGGCATCGACGGGAAGCGCTGTTTCAACTGCCCCAGCGCGCGGTATTCCGGCCGGAAGTCGTGGCCCCATTGGGAGATGCAGTGCGCCTCATCCACCGCCAGCATCGCCGGCGGGCAGTGATCGAGCAGGTTGAGGAAGCTTTCCATCATCAGCCGCTCCGGCGCGATGTACAGCATCTTGATGGTGCCGTTGCGGCAGCCGGCCATGACGTCCAGCTGCTCCTCGCGGGTTTGCGTCGAGTTGTAGCAGGCGGCGGAAACGCCGTAGGCCAACAGTTGGTCGACCTGATCCTTCATCAGCGAGATCAGCGGAGAAACGACCAGCGTCAGGCCGTCCATCACCAGCGCAGGGATTTGGTAACACAACGACTTGCCGCCGCCGGTCGGCATCACCACCAGGCAATCCTGCCCGCCGATCGCGGCATTGATAATCGTTTGCTGCCCCGGACGGAATTGCTGGTAGCCGAAGGTATCGCGCAATACCTGCTCGGCCAGCAACTCTCTGTTAATCACTGCTGCGGTTGACACACACTTCCCCATTTTTTCATCGGTACACACCCACCGGGTATGATTACACAATATCGTTCAGCATGACACCAACGCGCGCGTGACTCTTTTGCCTAAACGGGCTGGCAAGCAACAAAGGTTAAGCATAAAATCAACATTCCATTAACCTGGACTGACCAGTTAGCTCCCTTAAAACGCAAAAGAAAAACGGAAACCCGCTATGTCGACAACACCACTGACCCTGGAAGCCGCCCGCCGCAAGATCGGCGAAATTTTTGTCTACCACATGCCGTTCAACCGCGAGCTTGGCCTGGAGCTGCGCCGCTTCGACGATGACTACGTCGAGCTGAGCTTCACCAACCAGCGCAAGCTGGTCGGCAACGCCGCGCAGGAAATTCTGCATGGCGGCGTGATCGCCGCCGTGCTCGACGTCGCCGCCGGGCTGGCCTGCGCCGGCGGCGTGCTGACGCGCCTGGAGCCGCTGGTCGAAGAGGAGATCGCCGCCAAGCTGTCGCGCATGGGCACCATCGACCTGCGCGTCGACTACCTGCGCCCCGGCCGCGGCGAGCACTTCGTCGCCTCCGCCAGCGTGCTGCGCAGCGGCAACAAAGTCGCCGTCGCGCGCGTAGAACTGCATAACCACGACGGCCTGCATATCGCGACCGCCACCGCCACCTACCTGGTCGGCTGATGATTGTGTGCGGTGAGCGTCTTCAGTACACTCACCGCATCTTAAGTTCCCCACCAGAGTGACGTCATGGACGCAAAGCAAACGCGTCAGGGCATTTTCTTTGCCCTGGCCGCCTATTTTATGTGGGGCATCGCCCCGGCTTATTTCAAACTGATCCAGCAAGTGTCCGCGGATGAGATCCTCACCCACAGGATCATCTGGTCATTTTTCTTCATGCTGGCGCTGATCACGCTGGGCCGCAACTGGCCTAAAGTGCGCGCCGCCTGCCAAAATCGCAAACGGCTGCTGTTGCTGGCGGTCACCGCGCTGTTGATCGGCGGCAACTGGCTGCTGTTCATCTGGGCGGTGAACAATCACCATATGCTGGAAGCCAGCCTGGGCTACTTCATCAACCCGCTGGTTAACGTGCTGTTGGGGATGCTGTTTCTCGGCGAACGTTTCCGCCGCATGCAGTGGGTGGCGGTGGCGCTGGCGTTCACCGGGGTGCTGGTGCAGCTCTGGCAGTTCGGGTCGTTGCCGATCATCGGTCTGGGGCTGGCGTTCAGCTTTGCCTTCTACGGCCTGCTGCGCAAGAAAATCGCCATCGACGCGCAGACCGGCATGCTGATTGAAACGCTGTGGCTGCTGCCGGTGGCGGCGGCCTATCTGTTCCTGTTCGCCGACAGCCCCACCAGCCACCTGAGCGCCAACCCGTGGTCGCTGAACCTGCTGCTGGTCGCCGCCGGCATCGTCACCACCGTGCCGCTGCTGTGCTTCACCGCGGCGGCTACCCGGCTGCGCCTGTCGACGCTCGGTTTCTTCCAGTATCTCGGCCCGACGCTGATGTTCCTGCTGGCGGTCACCTTCTACGGCGAGACCGTCGGCCAGGACAAGCTGGTGACCTTCGGCTTTATCTGGGCGGCGCTGATCCTGTTCACCCTCGACGCGCTCTATACCCAGCGCAAGCTGCGCTGAGCCCGGCGCCGCCGGGTTACAGCCAGTTCTTGCGCTTGAAGTACAGGTAAGGGGCCAGGCCCGCCAGAATCATCAGCGTGATCGCCCCCGGGTAGCCGAACGACCATTTCAGTTCCGGCATGAATTCAAAGTTCATGCCGTAGCTGGAAGCCACCAGCGTAGGCGGCAGGAACACCACCGACACCACCGAGAAGATCTTGATGATGCGGTTCTGTTCGATGTTGATGAAGCCCATCGCCGCCTGCATCAGGAAGTTCACCTTCTGGAACAGCGATTCGTTGTGCGGCAGCAGGGATTCGATGTCGCGCAGCACTTCACGCGCCTGCTCCAGCTGGCCGGTCGGCAAACGCGCCTTGCGCACCAGGAAGTTGAGCGCGCGCTGGGTATCCATCAGGCACAAACGCACCTTCCAGCCGATATCTTCCAGCTCCGCCAGCGTCGAGAGCGCGGCGTCGTATTCGTCGCCCTGATGCCCTTCCATGATCACCCGGCTGAGCTGTTCCAGATCGCTGTAGATATTCTCTATCTCGTCCGCCAGCTGTTCAATCTTGGTCTCGAACAGATCCAGCAGCAGTTCGTAAGCGTTGCCTTCGAGCATCGTCTGGTTGCGGGCGCGCATGCGGTACAGGCGGAACGCCGGCAGTTCGCGCTCGCGCAGGGTATACAGACGCCCGTCGCGGATGGTGAACGCCACCGTGGAGTTGCCGGCATGATCTTCCGCATCTTCAAAGTAGAAGAAGGAGTGGATATGCAGACCGTCTTCGTCTTCGAAGAAACGGGCGGAGGCTTCGATGTCGTCCAGTTCAGGACGCGTCGCCAGGCTTTGTCCCAGCTCATTCTGCACGCGCTCACGCTCGCCCTCTTCCGGCTCGACCAGATCAACCCACAGCGATGACGTGAGATCATCTGAGTCGTCCAGTTCCAGACGGGACAAGCGGCGGTTATCTAATTTAAAAGCGCTCAGCATGTGCCAAAACTCCGTGAAGGTAACGGGTGCGGACAACGCGTTGAAGCACAGAAACAGAGGGAGATGCGTATCACCGATTTGTTTCAGACCATGAAGAGATCTGACTCATAGCGACACTTTGCGGGGTCGCCGACAACCACGAAGGCTATCAGCAAAAACGGAGAGCCTTAGAAGTTATACCTGCGGCGCAGGTCAGTGAGCCAGTATCTACTGGGTGTGTCCAAGGCGTCTGTCCTCAATGATAATAGTGCGCGCATGTTACGCCGAGAAGAAAAAGCCTGTCAACACGTTAGGCGGGATAATTGCGCAACAAATCATCACGATGATCAATAGCAGAAATGGGGCTTAAACCGTACTGAAAAAGTCGCGGCGATCGCTTACCGCCACCAAGAATGTTGTTAAGATGACATCACCCTAATGGTACGACAAGCATGCGGATTTAAATGATGAAACAGATTACCGCCCATGAACTGACCGCGATGAGCGAACAGGCCGCCAGCGTGGCCCGCCTGCGCGCGCACCGCACTTTACACGAAGAGTTGAGCGACCCGGTGCAACGCCTGGCGATCGCCATGGAACCCGGCACCTATATCCGCCCGCACCGTCACCCGCAAACCTGGGAATTGCTGACGCCGCTGCGCGGCCGTTTTGTGGTGCTGCAGTTCAACGATGACGGCGTCGTGACGCAGCGCACCCTGCTCGGCGAAGAAACCAAAGTGCTGGAGATGCCGGCATTTACCTGGCATGCGGTGCTGTCGGTCGATGCCGGCGGCGTGGTATTCGAAGTGAAGCAGGGCCCGTATCAGGCACTGACCGAAGAGGACTGCATGCAATGGGCGCCGCAGGAAGGCGGCGAAGGCACCGAAGCGGTGATGCGCTGGTATGCCACCGCGCAGGTCGGCGATCGCTACCCTCACTGATAATGAACGATTGCAGGGGCGTGCCCCTGCAACTCTCCCCTCTCTTTATACCGTTTCCAGGCGAGCGTAGGCCGCCACCAGCCACTTGATGCCCTCGCCCGGGAAAGCGATCTGCAGCCGGCTGTGCTCGCCGCTGCCCTCCAGATTGACGATGGTGCCTTCGCCAAACTTGGGATGACGCACGCGCTGGCCCAGCTTGTAACCAGTATCGTTCTCGCTGATCGGCGTACCCATGCGGCGGTGATTGACCGGGCGCGATACGCTGGCGCGCAGGCGCACTTCTTCCACACACTCTTCCGGCAGCTCGCCGATAAAGCGCGACGGCCGGTGGTAAACCTCTTTACCGTACAGACGGCGCGTTTCGGCATAGGTCAGCGTCAGCTTCTGCATGGCGCGCGTTACGCCCACATAGGCCAGGCGGCGCTCCTCTTCCAGACGGCCGCCTTCATCCAGCGACATCTGGCTCGGGAACATGCCTTCTTCCATGCCGACGATAAACACCAGCGGGAACTCCAGGCCCTTGGCGGAGTGCAGGGTCATCAGCTGCACCGCGTCCTGATAGGCGTCGGCCTGGCCTTCGCCCGCCTCCAGGGCCGCATGCGACAGGAACGCCTGCAGCGGCATCAGATCCTGATCTTCTTCCTGATAGCTGAACTGGCGCGTCGCCGTCACCAGTTCCTCAAGGTTTTCGATGCGCGCCTGCCCCTTTTCGCCTTTCTCCTGCTCATACATGATGAACAGCCCGGAATCGCGGATCACCCGGTCGGTCTGCACGTGCAGCGGCATGTCGGCGGTTTCATGCGCCAGCGACTCCACCAGTTCGATAAAGCGCTGCAGCGCCGACGCGGCGCGGCCGGCCAACACTTTGTCCTGCATCAGCTCGCGCGTCGCCTGCCACAGCGTCAGCTGGCGATCGCGCGCCGCCTGGCGCACCACGTCGAGGGTACGATCGCCGATGCCGCGCGTCGGGGTGTTGACCACGCGCTCGAAGGCCGCATCGTCGTTGCGGTTGGAAATGAGGCGCAGGTAAGCCAGCGCATCCTTGATTTCCTGGCGTTCGAAGAAGCGCTGGCCGCCGTAGATGCGGTACGGCATCGCCGTCTGCAGCAGCGCCTCTTCCAGCACGCGCGACTGGGCGTTGCTGCGGTACAGGATGGCGCAGTCGTTCAGCGCCCCGCCGTTGTCCTGCCAGGTCTTGATGCGGTTGACCACGAAGCGCGCTTCGTCGAGTTCGTTGAAGGCACAGTAAATGGAGATCGGTTCGCCTTCGCCGCCTTCGGTCCACAGGTTTTTACCCATGCGCCCGTCGTTGTTGGCGATCAGGGTGTTGGCCGCTTTCAGGATGTTGCTGGTGGAACGGTAGTTCTGCTCCAGGCGGATGGTTTCCGCGCCGGGGAAATCTTTCAGGAAGCGCTGGATGTTTTCCACCTGCGCGCCGCGCCAACCGTAGATCGACTGGTCATCGTCACCGACGATCATCACGTTGCTGTTGCCGCCCGCCAGCAGACGGATCCAGGCGTACTGGATGCTGTTGGTATCCTGGAATTCGTCCACCAGCACGTTGGTGAAACGTTCGCGGTAGTGGTTGAGGATATGCGGCTTGTTCAGCCACAGCTCGTGCGCGCGCAGCAGCAGCTCGGCGAAATCCACCAGCCCCGCGCGATCGCAGGCTTCCTGATAGGCCTGGTAGATGCGCAGCCAGGTGGCCTCTACCGGGTTGTTGTAGGTCTCGACGTGCTGTGGCCGCAGGCCCTCGTCTTTCTTGCCGTTGATGTACCACATCGCCTGACGCGGCGGCCACTGCTTCTCGTCGACGTTCAGCGCCTTGATGATGCGCTTGAGCAGCCGCAGCTGGTCGTCGCTGTCGAGGATCTGGAAATCCTGCGGCAGGTTGGCTTCCAGATGGTGGGCGCGCAACAGACGATGCGCCAGGCCGTGGAAGGTGCCGATCCACATGCCGCCCTGGCTGGTGCCGATCAGATGTTCGATACGGTGGCGCATTTCCGCCGCCGCCTTGTTGGTGAAGGTCACCGCCATGATCGAATACGGCGAACAGTTCTCCACCGACAGCAGCCAGGCGATGCGATGCACCAGTACCCGGGTCTTGCCGCTGCCCGCCCCGGCCAGAACCAACAGGTTGCTGCGCGGCGCCGCCACGGCTTCACGTTGTTTTTCATTCAGGCTGTCGAGCAGATCGGAGACGTCCATAGGCACCACTAATGGTTAAGGGAAAACCCGCCGCTGACGGGTTTTTCACTGGAAATTTATACAGAGTTCTGGCAGGGATTATAACAATGCTGTCAGCGATGCCAACTGCGAAATCTCAATATGCGGCAGCAGGCGGCTGTCGGCGGCCTGCATCAGGCTGCGTTGCCGATCGTTGATCCAACAGGCCTGCAGCCCCGCGCGCAGCGCGCCGGCCACGTCGGTGGTCAGATCGTCGCCCACGTGCAGGATCTGCTCGGGCGCCACGCCCAGCCGCTCGACGGCCAGGTGATACATGTCCTGATACGGCTTGGCGCGCCCGTCCGGCCCGGAACGCAGCACAAACTGAAAGTAGCCGTCCAGGCCGCACTGCGCCGGATCGGCGTTGCCGTTGGTGATCGCCACCAGCGGGTAGCGCGCCGCCAGCGCCTTCAGCGTGGCATGGGTCGCTTCCGGCACTTCGATACGGCTGCGCCACAGCGCGAAATTCTGCATCGCCGCATCGGCCCCGATCGCCGCTTCGGCGTCGCGCAGCCCCTGCCGGCTCAACGCCAGATGAATGGCGCGCCAGCGCCACTGGGTGACGTCGTGGTAGATCTCCGGATCCTGCTCGCGCAGTTCCTGGCGCAGGCGGTGGAAATCCGCCGACTGGAAGCCGTTCAGGCCGGGATGGTAGCTCTGCAGGAAGGCCACCGACTGCTGCTCGGTTTGCCGGATCACCGGACGGTTGTCATACAGCGTGTCGTCCAGATCGAAAGTCAGCGCCGCCAGCGGGCGCAGCGGGCGATAAAAATGCATCAGGATTTCCCCCGTTTGGCGCGCGGATGCGCGGCATCGTACACGTTCGCCAGATGTTGAAAGTCGAGGTGGGTATAAATTTGCGTGGTGGTCAGGTTGGCGTGGCCGAGCAGCTCCTGCACCGCGCGCAGATCGCCGCTGGACTCCAGCATATGGGTGGCGAAGGAGTGGCGCAGCTTGTGCGGATGGATATGGCTATTGACGCCCTGCTTCACGCCCCATTCGGCGAAGCGTTTTTGCACGTTGCGCGTCGAGATGCGTCGCCCCTGATTGGACAGGAACATGGCGTCGTCCTGCGGTCCAAACAGATCGCGCATCGCCAGCCAGTGTTCCAGCCAGGTGACGGCGGTGCGCCCAATCGGCAGTTTGCGTTCTTTGCTGCCTTTCCCCATCACCCACACCTCGCCCGCCGCCATATCGACATGGCGGCAATCCAGCCCCACCAGCTCGGAGAGGCGCAGGCCGGCGCCGTACATCACCTCCAGCATGGCGCGATCGCGCACCGCCAGCGGATCGTTGAGCTCGATCTCCAGCAGCTGGTTCATTTCATCGACGTCGATGTTTTTCGGCAGATGGCGGCCGCTGCGCGGCGTGCGGATGCCCTTGGCGGGGTTGGCGTGCAGCACGCCCTGGCTGACCAGCCAATCGAGGAAGCTACGCAACGAAGAGAGCCGCAGCGCCAGGCTGGCGGACTGCAGACCGGCGCGTTTGCTGCGCGCCGCCAGCATGCGCACCCGGGCGGCGTCCAGCGTCGTCCAGTCGGTGACGCCGATCTCCTGCGCCAGGCGCATCAGCGCCGTCAGCTGGCGTGAATAGCTGAGCTGCGTCAGCGGGCTGAGTTGCCGTTCTACCTTGAGATAACGCAGAAAAGCGTCCACCGGCTGCTGCAGGCTGGGCGCAATCGGCGTCATGCGCGTTCGATCCAGCGTTCCAGCAGCGCCGGCAGCATGCGCGCCAGCTGATTGAGCATCACCGTGCCCATGCCCTGCTGATAATGTTGCGTATCGCGGCTGCTGAAGATCACCATGCCCAGCTCGCCGTCGTCGCCCAACATCGACAGCGCCACCGAGCCAATTTGGCCAATCTGTTTGGCCTGCGGCAACAGCAGCAGCAGCTCGGGGCCGTTCAGGCTGCCGAGATAGTGTTGTTCGCTGCCCAGCCGCTGAATGCGGAACGGCTCGAACGCCGAACGCGTCAGCGCCAGATGGGTGAAATCGGAAGGCGCGCCGATATTCCAGCGCTCGGCGAACAGCCGCACCGTGGCGCCGGCCAAACCGAAGCCGCGCGCCCAGCGCTGCAGCCGGTTTAGCATGTCCTGCAGGCTGTCGGCGGTGGCCAGATCGGCCTGCAGGTGCAGCAGCCTGGCGAACAGCCCTTCGTTGGCGCTGGCCTGCTCCATCAACAGCGTGATCTCTTCTTCCAGCCGTTCGATGTGATTGCGCTGGCGAGCCAGATGCCATTCCACCAGCGAAACGGTGCCGCGCACCGGGTGAGGCACGCGCATCTGCTCAACCTGGCGCGCGTTGCGAATAAAGAAATCCGGGTTCTGCAGCAGGTACTGCATCACGGCGTCGTCATCCAGCGCCAGGCCGGCGACGCTCTGTTCTTCTACGCTTTTCATAGATGAATAAATCCGTCATAGACATGGGTTGCCGGACCGGTCATAAACAGCGGATTGCCCGGCCCTTTCCAGCGAATATGCAGGCTGCCGCCCGGCAGTTCTACATGCACCTCTTCTGACAGCAATTCCTGTTGGATCCCTACCGCCACCGCCGCACAGGCGCCGCTGCCGCAGGCCTGCGTTTCACCGGCGCCGCGCTCGTAAACGCGCAGCTTGATGTGATCGCGGCTGACCACTTGCATAAAGCCGATGTTGGCCCGTTCCGGGAAGCGCTCATGCCCTTCCAGCACCGGTCCAAGCAGCTCCACCTTGGCGGTTTTTACATCATCCACCTGCAAAACACAATGCGGGTTGCCCATCGACACCACGCCGCACAGCACGGTATGTTCCGCCGCGCGCATGATGTAGGTCTTTTCCGCCTTGGCGGCGCGGAACGGCACCGCCTGCGGATCGAAATTCGGCTCGCCCATATTGACGCACACCAGATCGTCGTCGGTGACGCTGAGCACCATACGCCCGGTTTGGGTACTGACGCGGATATCGCGCTTGTTGGTCAACCCTTTCAGCCGCACAAAGCGCGCGAAACAGCGCGCGCCGTTGCCGCACTGCGCCACTTCGCTGCCGTCGGCGTTAAAAATTCGGTAGTGAAAATCCAGCTCGGGATCGTAAGGCGGTTCTACCACCAGCATCTGGTCAAAGCCGACGCCCAGGTGCCGATCGGCCAGCCGGCGGATCAGCTCAGGTGAAAAATAGACATTCTGTGTAACGGCATCGACCACCATAAAGTCGTTGCCCAGACCGTGCATTTTGGAGAACTGCATATCATACTCCGCTATCTGGACGCGCTATCCGTCTTGATTTTGCGGCGGCGCTCGCCACCGCAAACCGGGTGTTACTGGGCAACCATCGACGGTTTTTGCTGAGAGCCAGACTGCTCCTGCTGGTTCTTTTGCACCTGATCGCCCGTTTGCACCGGCGGTTTGGCCGGTTTTTGGCCGGCGGAGTCGGCAGGTGGGAAGTAAAGCGGGCCTTTCAGACCACAGCCGGCGAGGCCGGTAACCAGAACGGCCATCAGCGCATAGCGTAGTTGTTTTTTCATTTGCATTAATGCCTGTAATTCATGCGTCCAAGGTCTCTATAATCGCAGGTGGATCATGAAAAGCAATAGGAATTGAATATGAACGACAGTGAGTTTCACCAGTTGGCCGACCAGCTGATGCTGAATATTGAAGAGACACTGGACGATTTTGACGGCGATGCGGATATCGATTACGAAACCAATGGCGGCGTGATGACGCTGAGCTTCGAAAACGGCACCAAAATCGTCATCAACCGCCAGGAGCCGCTGCACCAGGTGTGGCTCGCCACCAAGGCCGGCGGTTACCACTTCAACTACCGCGACGGCGTCTGGGTATGCGATCGCAGCGGGCAGCCGTTTTACCAACTGCTCAGCGAAGCGGCCAGCGCGCAGGCCGGCGAGGAACTGAGTTTTTCCTGAGGCTAAGCAGGGCTCGGCAACCGAGCCCTTGCGGCGTCAATGCAGCTGGAACTGCTGCTTCAGCGGCTGAGCGGCGCCGTCGGCCACCGTCACGCACAGGCTGGACAGCACGTTGCTGCGGAACGGGATCACCTGCGTGCGCCCGTCGAGCTGCACGATTTGATAGAACTGCGGCAGGTTGAAGTTGATGAAGCTGGAGCCGTAGGTAAAGCGGTCGTGCGACGAGGAATAGAAGCGGCTGACGTCGCGCACCAGCTCCTCTTTGCTGCCCTCGCAGTGGTGATACACCTCCACCCGATTCGACTCATCCAGAATATAGATGTTGAAGCCCTTGTCGTCTGAGGTGTCTTCGAAGAAGAACTGGATGATCCCCTCGCTGGCGAAGCCGTCCACCACCGGCGGCAGATGCACCTGATCGGTTTCCACCTTGATAGACAGGCCGTGCAGCTTGTTGTTGGAGATGGCGCCGTAAAACTCCACCGCGTTCTCCAGCTTCTGCACCGACACGCTCAGGCGCTCGAAGAACAGCCCCCAGGTTTGCCCGGCGACGCGCACCGCCTTGAAGCGGCCGGGTTCCAGCCGGGTGCTGGACAGGCGCAGCTCGATGCACTCCGACACCAGCTGCTGAATGCGGGTGCGAATAAGGCCGCGCAGGTGCTGACTGTAGCAGAACACTTCCACCGACTCCGGCGGCGCGGCGTCCTGGTGCATTTTGCCGAGAATGGTTTTCAATGCTTCCAGCACCGACTGCTCGCCGCTGAAATGCAGGGTACGCACTTCGTTCCAGGAGTTGCGATACAGCAGATCGATGCTGCCCACCAAACACTGCTGCTGCTGGCCGAAGCTGAACACGTCCAGCTTGCGGAAATCGAAGTGCACCACCTGATTGCGGAAGGCGGCGGTCGGATCGTTTTCCAGATTGACGATGATCGCCAGATGGCGAATCTCGCACGGGCTGTACAACGCTTTCGGCGTCGGTGCCGGCAGGCGCAGCGGGAAGTGATGGGAAACGTCGGCCACCAGCTCCTGCAGCTTGGCGGTGTCACACAGATTGCCGCTCTTGATGTGCAGGCGGGTCTGCGGCGTCAGCAGGCCGTTGAAATAGGCCCAGGACACCAGCTTGTTCAGGTAGCGGTTATATTCCAGCGGCTGATGGCTGACGATCGAATCCATAGCCGGTGCCTGATTATACAGGTACCAGCCGGTGCGGTTGGCGCGGCCAACCGGCACATGAATAAAGGTTAAATCGTTTTCCGACAGGTCCGGCGAGATCTGCGGGTTCACCAGCGTCACCTTGCCGGGCAGCGCTTCGAACGCCGCATACAGTTTGCGGGTCAGCACGCCGATATCCTGCGGGCTGGCGCTGACGCTGAGGTTGTTGCGGCGGGCGAAACGGATCAGGTTGCGGTAGCTCTGCATCATCGCGTCGAGCAGTTCGTTGTGCGCTTCGCGCACTCGCTCGATCTTCCAGTTGGCGCGGTTGTCCAGCATCGCCAGACGCTCTTCGCTCCAGCCCCACTCGCTGACCAATTGGCTGAGGATCTCGCGCCGCCAGCCGACGCAGGCCTTGGCCAGCGACAGCTTTTCACACACTTTCAGGTAGAAACAGCGACGGGCCAAATCGAGGCGGGTGGTGTCGTTGATGTCGGTCAGGTAACGGGTGACGCGCTCGAGCATCATGCAGTAGGCGTCGAGCCCGAAGCTGACGATCTCGCCCTGGTGCAGGCGATGTTTGATGTCCGTCGCCAGCAGTTGGGTATTGGGGTATTCCCAGGAATAGGCTTCCAGCAGCAGTGTTTTCAGCACCGCCTTGTAAGGCGAATCGATGCTCTTGTACAGCTGCCACAGGCTGGCGCCGAAGTACTCTTCCGCCGACAGCGAACTCAGGCCGCCGAGATCCAGCCACTCGTTCGGCGTCAGCGCGCCCTGCGCGTACAGCGACAGCACGTATTCATCGTAGTGCGCTTCTTCTTCGCCCGGCACCATGTTCCACAGGATGCGTTTGCCGGCCAGGCGCACCGCGGTGCGGTAGAACTCGTCCAGCAACAGGATGTGCTGCGTCGAGCCGCAGTCTTCGCCGCCCAGGCTGCCGCTTTCATTATGGCGGAAGCGGTTTTCGTCGATCAGGAAGAAGCTGACTTCCACCCCCATCGAGGCGGCCCACTTCTCAAGCAGGCTGCATTTTTGCTGCAGGCGGGTGCGTTCTTCGTTGTCCAGCCAGGACTGGTGGCAGACCCAGATGTCGAGATCCGAGCTGCAGCTTTGGCCGATAGACGAGGTGCTGCCCATCGAGTAGACGCCGGTGATCGGCAGCTCGCCGCTGGCCGGTTTGTCAAACGGGCTGCCCCATTTGTCTTCTAAATCGTTCAGGTAATCTTGTTGAGTTTCATCAGGCGTGTAGAGGCAAATGCCGTGGGGAACGTTACCGTTCAGGTACCCCGGCATCAGCGGGTGGTGGTGGTGCAGTAAGGTGGGCAGCAGACTGTATACCCGTTGAAACGCGGGCTTCATAGCCGCCAGGGCGCGATCGACGCGTAGCTGATTGATCGCATCCAGTCTCTGCTTCAATGTCTCGATGTAGAGGTACAAGACGTCTCGCCTGATTATCCCGGTGTTTAGAAAAAAACCCGTATTCCATAAGCGCCGTTAGTGTAAGAAGAATATTTGGCGACTTATTGCTGGAAACGTGATCAATTTAACACCTTGCTGATTGACCGTAAAGGAGGTAACGCTTCACAATTATTGTAGCGCTTCCCTAAACGATTTACCCGCAGTGTTAACTGCCCCAAAGCACATCACACGTCCCTTTGATTCCGTTGTCCTTTTTCCGCCTCCGGCTTCTTGCACTGACAGTATTGACTCTCAGTGGTAGGATGGATGGCGAAATATAAAAACGGTAACAAGCATGTTAGACAAAATTATTCGAATTGCCACCCGACAAAGCCCGCTTGCACTTTGGCAAGCACATTATGTGCAGCAACGTCTGATGGCCTGCCATCCCGGCCTACAGGTCGAGTTGGTGCCGATGGTCACCCGCGGCGACGTTATTCTGGATACGCCGTTGGCGAAAGTCGGCGGTAAAGGCCTGTTTGTTAAAGAACTCGAGCTCGCGCTGCTGGAAGGCCGCGCCGACATCGCCGTGCATTCGATGAAAGACGTGCCGGTCGATTTCCCTGCCGGGCTCGGTTTGACCACCATTTGCGAACGCGAAGATCCGCGCGACGCTTTTGTTTCCAATCGTTTCGCCTCGCTCGGTCAGCTGCCGCTGGGCAGCGTGGTCGGCACCTCCAGCCTGCGCCGTCAGTGCCAGCTGCGTGAACGCCGCCCGGATCTTGTCGTGCGCGACCTGCGCGGTAACGTCGGCACTCGCCTGGCCAAGCTGGACAACGGCGACTACGACGCGATTATCCTGGCGGTGGCCGGCCTGAAGCGTTTAGGCCTGGAGCAACGCATCCGCAGCCCGCTGAGCGCCGAAGAGTGCCTGCCGGCGGTCGGCCAGGGTGCGGTCGGCATTGAATGCCGTCTCGACGACAGCGTCACCCGCTCGCTGCTGGCGCCGCTGAACCATGCGGCCACCGAAACCCGCGTGCGCGCCGAGCGGGCGATGAACACCCGCCTGGAAGGCGGCTGCCAGGTGCCGATCGGCAGCTATGCCGAACTGGATGGCGACAGCCTGTGGCTGCGCGCCCTGGTCGGCGCGCCGGACGGCAGCCAGATGGTGCGCGGCGAACGCCGCGGCCCGGCCGCCGAGGCCGAACGGATGGGCGTTGAGCTGGCGGAAGAGTTGCTGGCGCGCGGCGCGCGCGAGATCCTGCGCGAGGTTTATCAGGGAAATCCGCCGGCATGACGATCCTGGTAACCCGCCCATCGCCTTCGGGGGAGCTGTTAGTGAGCCGGCTGCGCGCACTCGGCCGGGTTGCCTATCATGCACCGCTGATCGACTTCGCGCCGGGCGGCGATCTGCCGAAGCTGCCGCAGGCGTTGCAGCAGCTTAGCGCCGGCGATCTGGTGTTCGTGCTGTCGCAACATTCGGTGAGTTATGCCGATTCGGTTATCGGCCGCGCCGGGCTGAGCTGGCCCGCTCACCTGGCTTATTACGCCATCGGCCGCACCACCGGGCTGGCGCTGCACCGCATCAGCAGTTTGCCGGTGGAATACCCGCGCGAACGCGAGATCAGCGAAACGCTGCTGCTGCTGCCGGCGCTGCAAAAATTGGCGGGCAAACGCGCGCTGATTTTACGCGGCAACGGCGGCCGCGAACTGTTGGGGTCGACGCTGAGCGAGCGCGGCGCCGACGTCAGCTATTATGAATGCTATCAACGCAGCCCGGTGCACTACGACGGCAGCGAGCAAAGCGCCCACTGGCAGCGCGCCGGTGTGGATACGCTGGTGGTGACCAGCGGTGAAATGTTACAACAGCTCTATACTTTAGTTCCTGATTACTATCGTTCTTCATGGCTGCTGCGTTGCCGCCTGGTAGTAGTGAGCGAACGCCTGGCTACCCTCGCCCGGGAATTGGGCTGGCGTACGATTCGGGTAGCTGACAACGCCGATAATGACGCGCTGATCCGCGCGCTACAATAATCTGACTATGGGATGTGCCACTATGACGGAACAAAATACCCCAGCCGCCCCGGTTGAAGAACCCACCACCGCGGTTGAGAGCTCCCAGCAGCCAGCCGCTGCCAGCCGCAAAGGCAAGAACACCGGCCCGGTGCTCGGCGCGATCGCTATCGTGCTGGTCATCGCCCTCGGCGCGGGCGGTTATTACCATACGCACAAGCAGGCACAACAGCTGATCGCTGCCAATCAGGCGCTGCAGCAGCAGCTTGACGGCGTGAAGCAGAGCCAGCAGCAGGAAAGAAATGCGCTGGAAGGCCTGTTGCAACAGCAGGGTAAAACCCTGGACGCCGCCGATCGCGAGCAGGCAAACCTGGCGCGCCAACTGAGCGAGCTGCAGGAAAAAGTGGCGACCATCTCCGGCAGCGACGCCAAAACCTGGCTGCTGGCGCAGGCCGATTTCCTGGTGAAAATGGCCGGCCGCAAGCTATGGAGCGATCAGGACGTGACCAGCGCCGCCGCGCTGCTGAAAAGCGCCGACGCCAGCCTGGCGGACATGAACGATCCGAGCCTGCTGGACGTGCGCCGCGCCATTACCGAAGACATCAGCACGCTTTCTACGCTGACCCAGGTCGATTACGACGGCATCATCCTCAAGGTCAATCAGCTGTCCAATCAGGTAGATAACCTGCGCCTGGCCGATAACGACACCGACGAAGCGCCGATGGATCAAAACAGCAGCGAGCTCTCCGGCTCGATCGGCGAATGGCGGCAGAACCTGGCCAAGAGCTGGCGCAATTTCATGGCCGACTTCATCACCATCCGCCGTCGCGATACCAGCGCCGAACCGCTGCTGGCCCCGAATCAGGACATCTACCTGCGCGAAAACATCCGTTCGCGCCTGCTGGTGGCCGCACAGGCCATTCCGCGTCACCAGAACGAGACCTACAAGCAGTCGCTGGAAACCGTCTCCACCTGGGTGCGCGCCTATTTCGACACCACCGACCCGGCGACCAAGGCCTTCCTTGAAGAGCTGGACAGCCTGAGCCAACAGTCGATCTCGATGGACGTGCCGGATCAGCTGAAAAGCCAGCCGCTGCTCGAGAAAGTGATGCAGACCCGGGTGCGCAACCTGATGACCCAGTCCCCTGCCGCTCATCAGGAGGGTTAAGCCATGTTACGCGTGCTATTTCTGTTCCTGGTGGTGATCGCCAGCGTGGTGCTCGGGCCGATGTTGGCCGGGCATCAGGGCTATGTGCTGATCCAGACCGATAACTACAATATTGAAACCAGCGTCACCGGCCTGGTGATCATGTTGGTGCTGCTGTTCGTGGTGCTGCTGGCGATCGAGTGGATCCTGCGCCGCATCTTCCGTACCGGCGCCCGCACGCGCGGTTGGTTTATCGGCCGCAAGCGCACCCGCGCGCGTCAGCAAACCAAAGCCGCGCTGATCAAACTGGCGGAGGGCGACTACAAGCAGGTTGAAAAACTGATGACGCGCAACGCCGATCACGCTGAGCAACCGGTGGTGAACTATCTGCTGGCCGCCGAGGCTGCGCAGCAACGCGGCGATGACTTCCGTACCAATCAGTATCTGGAGCGGGCCGCCGAAGCCGCCGATACCGATCAGCTACCGGTGGATATCACCCGGGTTCGCATCCAGCTGGCGCAGGGCGAGAACCACGCCGCGCGCCACGGCGTCGATCGCCTGCTGAACCAGGCGCCGCGCCATCCGGAAGTGTTGCGCCTGGCGGAACAAGCCTATCTGCGCACCGGCGCCTATGCGTCGCTGCTGGAAGTGCTGCCGTCGATGCGTAAAATCGAACTGCACAGCGAAGAGCAACTGCAGGCGTTGCAGCAACAGGCTTACATCGGGCTGATGAATCAGGCGATGGCGGACGAAGGCAGCGAAGGCCTGAAACGCTGGTGGAAAGATCAGAGCCGCAAGACGCGTCACGAAGTGCCGCTGCAAATCGCGATGGTGGAGCACCTGATCGAATGCAACGACCACGAACTGGCGCAGGAGATTGTGCTCGACGGCCTGAAACGCCAATATGACGAGCGCCTGGTGCTGTTGCTGCCACGGCTGAAGTCCGGCAACCCCGAGCAGCTTGAGAAAGCGCTGCGTCAGCAGATGAAGCAGCACGGCGCGACGCCGCTGTTGAACAGCACGCTGGGGCAGTTGCTGATGAAGCACGGCGAGTGGCAGCAGGCGGCCGACGCCTTCCGCGAAGCGCTGAAACAGCGTCCGGACGCCTACGATTACGCCTGGCTGGCCGATACGCTGGAGAAACTGCATCGTTCGGATGAAGCGGCGCAGATGCGGCGTGAAGGACTGATGTTGACGCTGAAACAGAACGGCGGCGAATAACGGCCCGCCCGGCAGAGAAAGCGTGGCCTCGGTGCCACGCTTTTTTTTGCCCGTTAGCTTGCTGAAGCGCAAAAAAAAAAACACTTGCCGCATGGCAAGTGTATAAAGAAGCAATCAGGTCTAGGACAACAGGGGCGGTGCCTCACTCAACGTTTTGCCCTGAGCGTGATGACGGGTTAGTCATCGTTCTCGTGGGCGATAGGCACCCTAAATCGGCTCTGCGTCATTCCCAGGGTTTATGAAGCCTAAGGCGAACATAAGAAATGGAATGAGCATCTACGCTGTAGGTATTGCACTTGGCGTGCCAACTTTCAGATCCAGGAAAGTCTCTATAAAAAATAGCATTCAATTAATTGAAAATATTGAATTTTTATTTACTCCTAACTTTCTCTCAGCATGCCGTCCCCTGTCGTTCTTTACCCACGGCCGATCTGGCGCTGTCGCCGCAAAACGACGACTTAAGCCAAAGCCAATTTTAATGTTTAAAATCAATTAATTATGTGTCTCAAGCTGGCGACAACGTCGAACCACATTGTCGCTGAAAACCTACACACGTGCCGGTTGAGACAAAATGCCAATGTTCAGATACGCAAAAACCCGTGCAATGCTGCACGGGTTGGTCGCTATGCGTTTCGTCGCGGCGGGAAGGACTTACCCTCATAAACGGCGGACGTAAAAAAACCGACTTACGTCGGTTTCTTTGAAACTGGTCGGCGAGAGAAAGATGACGCGCGCCCCAGGATGTAACGCCCAGCGGGCCGTTGCTAAAGCAACGTTGTTTCGCTTCGCGAGGCTCGAACCTCCTGCGGAGGTGCTCATCCTCATAAACTGCAGGCGTAAAAAAACCGACTTGCGTCGGTTTCTTTGAAAGTGGTCGGCGAGAGAGGATTACGCGCATCCTTGATGCGCGCCCTGCGGGCCGTTGCTAAAGCAACGTTGTCTCGCTTCGCGAGGCTCGAACCTCCTGCGGAGGTGCTCATCCTCATAAACCGCAGGCGAAAAAAAACCTGCTTTAAAAAGCAGGTTTTTCGAATGTGGTCGGCGAGAGAGGATTCGAACCTCCGACCCACTGGTCCCAAACCAGTTGCGCTACCAAGCTGCGCTACTCGCCGATTTGTGTTGCTCATACTACCCGATTTATCAGACCGTTGTCCATATAAATCTTATATTTATCAGATATTTTGCGTGGTGCGAAGAGAGGGACTTGAACCCTCACGTCCGTAAGAACACTAACACCTGAAGCTAGCGCGTCTACCAATTCCGCCACCTTCGCACTGTCACAAAATACTGCTAAATCTTCACTTCGCTTAGGAAGTGGGGTGGCTAATGGGACTCGAACCCACGACAACTGGAATCACAATCCAGGGCTCTACCAACTGAGCTATAGCCACCATTACTACTTCTTCTTACTCACGCGGTAATATTACCACCGCAGCTCCTGCGCACAAACTTAATGGCGCGCCCGACAGGATTCGAACCTGAGACCTCTGCCTCCGGAGGGCAGCGCTCTATCCAGCTGAGCTACGGGCGCGTAGCGCCGTTGCGGGAGGGGATACTACGGATTTACACCAATCCTGTCTAGTGCTTTTTCGCAGAAATGTTGCGTTTGATTACGCTTTGCTCACTCCTGCGCAGGAAAGCGCACTCCGTAGCCCCTTTTCACCGTTTATTGCCGCGTTTCTACCCGATTTTCAGCCGGATGATGTTTCTTATGCATGCCGAAAGCGAAGTAGCACAGGCTGACGCCCGCTAAGAAAATCGCCCCGACCAGCAGGGAAATTCGCGTATCCGGGTTGATTCCCATGCCGACCAGCACGCAAACCAGAAAAGCGATGGTCAGATAGTTCACATACGGGAACATGATCGACTTAAAGCTGTGGTTTTTGATCGCTTCCTTGTGCGCGCGGCGGAAATAGAGTTGGCTTATCAGCACCACGAACCACGGCACCATGCCCGGCAACACGCTGGCGCTGTAGACATAGACGAACACCTGCTCCGGATTAGGGATGATGTAGTTCAGCGCGGAGCCCACCAACAGGCAGCCGATGGTGACGGCGATGCAGTTGACCGGCACGCCGCTGGCGGAAAGCTTGGTCAGCGCCGCCGGCAGTTGGCGATTCTTGGCCAGGGCGTACAGCATGCGGCCGCCGCTGTACATGCCGCTGTTGCAACCGGAAAGCGCGGCGGTCAGTACCACGAAGTTAATGATGCCGGCAGCGGCGACGATGCCGATCTTGGCGAAGGTCAGCACGAACGGGCTGCCGGTAGTGCCGATGCCGTTCCAAGGGAAGATGGTCACGATGACGAAGATCGCGCCGACATAGAAGATCAGGATGCGCCACAGGATATTGTTGATCGCACGTTTCAGCGTCACCTGCGGGTTTTTGGCTTCCCCGGCGGTAATGCCCACCAGCTCAACCCCCTGATAGGACGCCACCACGATGCACAGCGCAAACAGGAAGCCCTTCCAGCCGCCGGCAAAGAAGCCGCCGTGCGCCGTCAGATTGGCGAAACCGATAGGTTCACCGCCGTTGCCGAAACCGAAGAAGATCACCCCCAGCCCCACCAGAATCATCACGATGATGGTGGTGACCTTGATCATGGCGAACCAGAACTCCAGCTCACCGTACAGGCGCACCGCCGCCAGGTTGGCCAGCGCCACCATCGCCACGGCGATCAGCGCGGGGACCCACTGCGGTATTTCCGGGAACCAGAACTGCACATACACCCCGATGGCGGTGATCTCCGAAATGCCGACGGCGATCCACATAAACCAGTAACCCCAGGCGGTCAGGTAGCCGAAATAGGGATTCATGTATTTATGCGCGTAAACGGCGAACGACCCGGCGACCGGCTCGAGGAACAGCATCTCCCCCATCGAACGCATAATGAAGAACACGAACAGCCCGGCGATGATGTAAGCCAGCAGTACCGACGGCCCGGCCCATTTCAGCGTACTGGCCGATCCCATAAACAGGCCGACACCAATGGTGCCCCCGAGAGCGATAAGCTCGATGTGCCGGGCCTCAAGGCCTCGGTGTAGCCCTTGCGGTTTCTCTTTGTGTGCCATAAATCCTCAATAATTTTTCTCGGGTTGTGTTTGCCTGCCGGCCGCTGCCGGTCGTTATTGTCATTATTAAAAGAATAAATCATCCCCTGCCGTTCGGGTTGGCATCAACGGGTAGTCGGAGCGAAGTTACCGTGAGAAGAACATCGTTCAGCGCTGTCGCATCAGGCTTCAGCGGCCAGGGATAATTTCCGGGCGGTATCGTTTCGCATTTCGTCGCTATAAGCAAACCGCAATTTAAAACTTTATGGAATAAATGCGGCGACGTTTAGGGCTGGGGGTTATAGATATGCGGGAGAAATAGGCAAAAGCAGATTATTGGTACAGCAGACCGGGGCGAACCGACACATTCCACCCCGGATAAGCGATTACATTTTACCGCTGTAGTAGTAGCCGACAAACTTCAACAGCTTCAGCTGCCGGCCGATGCGGCTGGGCTGGCTGAGCAGGCGGTAAAGCCACTCCAGACCGAGTTTCTGCCATACCTTGGGCGCACGCTTCACATGGCCGGTAAAGACGTCGTAGGTGCCGCCCACGCCCATGTACAGCGCCTGCGGATGCACCTTGCGGCAGTCGCGCATCAGGATCTCCTGCTTCGGCGATCCCATCGCCACCGTCACGATGGCGGCGCCGCTGGCGCGAATACGCTCGAACAGCGCCTCTCGCTGATCCGGTTTGAAATAGCCGTCCTGGCTGCCCACCAGGTTGACATTCCACTGGCTGCGCAGCTTCCGTTCGGTTTCCGCCAGCACCTCCGGCTTGCCGCCGATCAGGAAGACCGGCGTGCCTGCACGGCCGGCGCGCTGCATCAAGGCTTCCCAAAGATCGGCGCCCGCGACGCGCGAAACGTCCGCCGCCGGGTATTTGCGGCGAATCGAGCGCACCATGCTGATGCCGTCGGCGTACTTGTACTCCGCTTCATCCAGCAACGCATGCAGCGCCGGGTCCTCTTCCGCCTTCAGGATCTTTTCCGCATTCATGGCCACCAACGTGCCCTGTTTGACTCGGCCGCCGTCGAACAGAAAGTCCATGCAGTGCGCCATATCGCGAAAGCCCCACAGGCTGAAACCGCGCAGCTCATACTGCGGCACCGAAATCTTTGTTTCCATCGTCGTCATTACCCTTACAAAAGACCGTCCGCCCTTGGGGGAGAGGCCAGCGCGCGGGCGCGCGTCACTCTGGCCTTGATGAGCCCGGCGGTATCGAACAGCCAATACAGCAACTTCGCCAGCACCAGACAGGCGCCGAAAATAATGCAGAAGAACACCACGCGCGAAACGAATGAGTCCACCCCTTCGCGCGCCAATACAATCATGTTGAACACCGCGCCGAAGCAGAATCCTTGCAGGATAGCCGCCTTATAGCGGTTCGGTTCGGTTTTGCCCAACTCATACAGCCAGTCGAACCACTTGATGATCATGCCCACCAGAATCGCGCCGAGCGGGATGAACAGCGCGCCGCCCATCACCACCAGCGAACCGATCAGCGTCGGGGATATCGCCAGCCCGGAGTGGTTGTTCAGCACTTCCCAGGTAAAATAGTTGGCCGAGTTCAGCACCACGTCCGGCCGGCCCGGCCATAGCCACGTTGGGATAAAGACGTAGAAATCACGCAGGATCGGCGCCAGGCCCTGGAAATCGATCTTGTCGTAATTTTGCAGCAGCAGCGCCAGATTTTCCCACGGCGAGAAAGTGTCTCGGGTCAGATAGAGGAAGGTATAAAACGCTTCCGCGCCGCTGACGTCCAGGCTGTAGCGCTTCAACGCCAGCCAGAACATGCCGACCACGCCGAATATGCCGGCCGCCGCCAACATCCACAGCGTGATCCAGCCGCGCACGATGCCGATAAACAGGAACAGCGCGAAGGCGATGATGATATTGGCGCGGGTGCCGCCGACGATGACGTAGGTCAAAATGCCGAACGCCACCGTCGCCACCAGGAACAAGAACCAGGCGCGCAGATCCTGCCGCAGGAAATAGACCACCAGCATCGCCGGAATGAAGAAGTAGAAGAACCGTTTGAGCGCCACGCCGGACACGTCGCTGGAGAAGATCTGGCTGTAGGAATTGAGCTTGAACAGCAGGAAGCCGTTCTGCATGAAGAAGATACCCACGGTCCCGATCGCCACCAGCGCCAGCAGCACCCAGGTCATATGGGTTTCCACCCGGTTCATGGTGAACAGCGCCGCGCGCGGCTGAGAGCGGCGCTTGCGCAGCCGGGTCTTGTAGGTGACGTAATAGATGGCGTAAAACGCCGTCGCCGACAGCAAGGCGTACAGCAGAAACTCCACCGGCACCACCTCGACGTCAAACTGAAACACCAGCAGACAGGTCAGCGGGAAGCCGAAATAAAACGTCAGCAAATACAGCAGCGAGAAGAAGACGTTGAAGTTAAAGCGCACGCGCCGAAACTCCTGGTAGGTCAGCGTCAGAATAAACGTCAGGCTGACCAGGTAGACGACGAACAGACCGCCGAATTGCGCCAACGTCATGAGTGCTCTCCCGCCGCCAGCGCCAGGGCTTGCTGCCAGCCATCGACATAGTTCGGATTAAAGAAGGCGATCGTCTGCTTATCCACCGCCGCCAGCTGACGCTGCGCTTCGCGCACCACCGCCTCGTCGAGCGAGTCGCCGTAGAACAGCACCGGCAGGTGCTGTTCCGCCAAATCCTGCCAGAACGGGTTCTGCCGGCTGAGCACGAAAGGCACGCCAAACTGAATCAGCAGACACAGGGTGCCTATCCCCTGCTGGCGATTGAAAATGAAATAACCCAGATCGCAGGCGCGCAGGATGTTGAGGTAGTCCTCAAACGCCACCTGCTGCGTGAGCAGCTGCAGGTTTTTCTCGCCGAACAGCGGCAACCCGGCGGCGCGCACCTGCTCGATGTAGGCGTCGTTATTGGCCGGATAGCCCATCGGCAGGATCACGCGCACGTCAGCGCCGAACTGCTGATGTATCGCCTGCAGCGCTTCGATATGCCGGTTGCTGCGATCGCCGGAGTTGCCCACCAGAATCGTCATCGGCCCGGCCAGATTTTTCTCGACGTGAACGTCGGTCAGCGCCGGATCCATCCGCGTCGGGAAGTACAACAACGAGGCCGGCACCCGCGCATGGCGCTGCTGATAGTGGATCACGTCGCCGCGGGTGGCGAACACGTTCCCCACTCGCCCCTGAGCAATGCGGCGCAGCAGGTAAAACAGCCGAAATTTCCAGCTGGTGGCGTCTTCGTACAGATCGGCACCCCAAATATGCCAACTGACCTGATGCGCCTTGATCTTGCCGCTCAGCAGCGCCAGCCACAGCCCCGGGTTAAACTGACCGTGCAGGAAGAAGCGCGCATCGCGATCGGCCTGGGCGCGGGCGATCACCGCCGCCGCCAGGCTCTTCTTGTCGGCGTAAGGCTCAATGTTCAGGGCGGGGAAATCCCCCAGTGCCGCCACATCCTTGGCCGCCACCATAAAATGCCGCGTCTGCTCAGCCGGCAAACGCGGCGCCAGCACGTCGTTGAAGAAGCGCAGCACCGTCTGGTTATGATGCGGGATATCGGATCCCAGAACGTGAATCAGTGTGGTCATACTCGTCTACGATAAATAAGAAACACGCAGCTACAGAGCGCGAAATACACGATGTAGGTTGCCATATAGGCCTGAGCCGCCCCCAGCGCGCCGCGCAGCGGGATCAGCCAGTGCGAGAACAGCGTCAGCAGCAGAAACTGGCTGACTTCCGTCAGGATATAAAAGCGCAGCGACGCTTTGGCGATCACCAAATAGCCGAACACATAGGCCCCGACTTTCAGCACGTCGCCCACCAGCTGCCAGGCAAACAGATCGCGCATGGCGACGAACTTGTCCGAGAACAGCAGCCAGATGGCGAAATCACGCAGCAACCACACCGTAAAGCTCGCCGCCGCTACCGCCGGCAGCACGAATTTCAGCGAGCGCACGATCTCCCGCGAGATGGCGCCCTTGTCCGTCAACCGCGACAGCGTCGGCAGCAGATAGACGGTAAACGAGGCGGTGATAAACTGCAGATAGGCATCGGAAATGCTGCTGACGCCTTGCCAGATCCCCACTTCATCCCAACCGTAATGCGCGGCCAACAGGTTACGCATCATCACGTAAGCCACCGGCAGCGTCACCGAGGTGATCAACGCCATGAGGGTGAATTTGCCGAGATTGCCGGCCATCCCTTTGTCCCAGCGCGGAGCCAGGTAGCGCAGCGGCAACGTTTTGCGCCGCCACAGCATCAGCCCGGCCGGCAGCACCACCAACGCCGGCACCAACGCCAGCCCTGCCAGCGCGCCTTCATAGCCGCCCAGCTTGAAGCACAGATAATAAGCCACCACGCCGATCAGGCTGCCGCCGATCACCGCCAGCGCGTTGCCCATCGCGTCGCGATAGCCTTTCAGCACCGCCATGAACAGATTGGCGTAGGCGATGCCCATCTGAATGAAGGCGACGGCGCGCACCACGCCGACGTAATCGGCATGCCCGAACAGCCCGATGCTGATCGGCTCGGCGGCGAACAAAAACACCAGCGCCAGCAAGGTCGAAAAGCCCAGCACAATGCTCGACGCGGTGCCGACCGCCAGACGCAGACGCTGCGAGTCCTGGTGGTACTCCGCCACGTATTTGGTGATGCCGTTAAAAATGCCCGCGCCGGACAGCACGCCCAGCACGGTGATCAACTGGCGAAAGTTACCCGCCTGCCCCACGCCGCTGGGGCCAAACGCCACCGCCAGCAATTTCACCACCAATAGCCCCACGCCAATTTTGATCAGCGTAGAGCCGGCGGTCCATATCGATGCTTTTGCCAACGACATATCAGGCGAAGAAGCTCAGAATGGTATTGATTACCGTACGCTGATTGACATCGGACATATTGTAGAACAGCGGCAAGCGCACCAGACGCGCACTTTCCTGCGTGGTGTAACGGTCTTCGCCGGCAAAGCGGCCAAACTGTTCGCCGGCCGGGCAGTCATGCAGCGGGATATAGTGGAACACGGCCATGATTTCGGCTTCCTTCAGGTAGTCGATAAAGGCCGTGCGCTCTTCGATATCGCGCAGCTTGATATAGAACATGTGCGCGTTATGCACGCAGTCCGCCGGAATGCTCGGCAACTCGATACGGCCTGACCGAACCAACGGCAGGAAACTGTCGTAGTACTTCTGCCACAGCGACAGGCGGCGCTGGTTGATGCGCTCCGCCACTTCCAGCTGACCCCACAGGTAGGCGGCCTGCAGGTCAGACATCAAGTAGCTGGAGCCGATGTCGCGCCAGGTATATTTGTCGACCTGGCCACGGAAGAACTGGCTGCGGTTGGTGCCTTTCTCGCGGATGACTTCCGCCCGATCGATCAGGGCCGGATCGTTCACCAGCGTCGCACCGCCTTCGCCGCCGGCGGTATAGTTTTTGGTTTCATGGAAGCTGAAGCAGCCGATATGGCCGATGGTGCCCAATGCCTTGCCTTTATAGGTCGACATCACGCCCTGCGCGGCGTCTTCCACCACGAACAGGTTATATTTCTTCGCCAGCGCCATGATGGTATCCATCTCGCAGGCGACGCCGGCGTAGTGTACCGGCACGATCGCGCGGGTTTTATCGGTAATCGCCGCTTCGATTTTGGTTTCGTCGATGTTCATGGTGTCCGGACGCAGATCGACGAACACCACTTTGGCGCCGCGCAGCACAAAGGCGTTGGCGGTTGAAACGAAGGTAAAGCTCGGCATGATCACTTCGTCGCCCGGCTGAATATCCAGCAGGATGGCGGCCATTTCCAACGACGCGGTGCAGGAAGGCGTCAACAGCACTTTCGCGCTGCCGAAATGCTGTTCCATCCACTGCTGGCAGCGACGGGTAAAACCGCCGTCGCCGCACAACTTGCCGCTGCCCATGGCAGCCTGCATATATTCCAGTTCAGTGCCAACAACCGGTGGTGCGTTAAATGGAATCATGTCTACCTCTGTATAACCAGTACGCGGTGCTTTCAATCACGGCACCCTGTCGTTGATAGAGTCGTAATGCGGCGATATTGCCTATCTGGGTCGCGACCCGCAGGTGCTGCATCCCCTGACGCCGGGATTCGGCGAGCGCCGCCGCCATCAGCCTGGAACCAATCCCCCGGCCGGATGCGCCGGGGAAAGCTGCCAACAGGCCGATGCGTGTTTCCCGTTCGCCCAAATTGCGCAGGCTGACGAATCCTTCTGGGTGCCCCTGTTCGTCCAGCGCCAACAGGCACTGATGATCGAAGGTGCCCAAAACGGCCTTTTCGATCCACAAAGCATAAAACCGGCCGCTGTCATCAGGTTGATACCAGGGCGCACGAAAGCGGCTGGCGGCGAACACCTGAGCCGCCGCGCTACGCAATGCGGGGATATCGGCCTCGGTCGCAAAGCGTATCGCCTGTACGCGGTCACCAAATTCAAGTATCGACCTGTTATCAAGCGCCAAAACCAGATCGACCTCGCCCTCAACCAAGCGGAAGCCGAAATCGGCCAAGCCATCCGCCAAGGCCAGTTGCTGCGCGGAGATTTTGGCCTGCACCAGGGCATAAGCCGCCAAGTCGGCCTCAGCCAGAACCGGGGCTGAGGAGGAGAAGATGAGTTTCGCGCTGTCCAGCGCGAAAAACTCACTTTCCCATGACAAAGGCTCAATAATGGCGTGGACGCACATGCAGCAAATCCAGCAAATACTTGCCATAGCCGGTTTTGGACAAGGAGTGGGCGGCACGTTTGACGCCCTCATCATCCAGCCAACCGTTGCGCCAGGCGATCTCTTCCAGACAGGCGATTTTAAATCCCTGACGTTTCTCGACCGTCTGCACGAAGCTACTGGCTTCCAGCAGGCTGTCGTGAGTCCCGGTGTCCAACCAGGCAAAACCGCGCCCCAGCAGCTCGACAGTCAGATCACCGCGCTCCAGATACATCTGGTTGATGCTGGTAATTTCCAGCTCGCCGCGCTCGGAAGGCTTCACCTGCTTGGCAAACTCCACCACCTGGCTATCGTAGAAATACAAGCCGGTTACCGCCCAATCGGATTTCGGTTTTTTCGGTTTTTCTTCGATCGACAGCGCGCGGAAATTGTCGTCAAACTCCACAACGCCAAAGCGCTCAGAATCCATGACCTGATAACCGAACACGGTGGCGCCCTCGGTACGAGCCGCGACGGTTTTTAATTTCGGACTGAAAGACTGGCCGAAGAAGATGTTATCTCCCAACACCAGGCAGCAAGAATCGCCGTTGATGAACTCCTCGCCGATCAGGAACGCCTGGGCCAGGCCTTCCGGCTTAGGTTGCGCGGCGTAGCTGAGATTGACGCCAAACTGTTCGCCATTACCCAGCAAACGTTCGAAGGACGGCAAATCCGCTGGGGTCGAGATGATTAAAATGTCGCGAATCCCCGCCAACATCAGCACCGACATCGGATAATAAATCATCGGTTTGTCATAGATCGGCAACAGCTGTTTGGACACACCGCGCGTGATCGGATGCAAACGCGTGCCGGAACCGCCGGCCAGAATAATACCTTTCATACTAGCTCCCAAATCCGCAGCGCCTTATAAGGACAGCACTGCGCTACATTCAATCGGACAGCCCCAAACGCTCGCCGGCATAAGAACCGTCTTGCACCCGGCGCCACCAGACTTCGTTATTCAGGTACCAAACCACGGTTTTGCGAATGCCGCTTTCGAACGTTTCCTGCGGCCGCCACCCCAACTCACGGTCGATCTTGCCAGCGTCGATGGCGTAACGCATATCGTGGCCCGGACGATCCTTGACGTAAGTGATCAGATCGCGGTAGTGCGCCACGCCCTGCGGTTTGTTCGGCGCCAGTTCTTCCAGCAGGTCACAGATGGTCTGCACCACTTCGATATTCTTGCGCTCGTTATGGCCGCCGATATTGTAAGTTTCGCCCACCACGCCTTCGGTCACCACCTGATAGAGCGCGCGCGCGTGATCCTCGACATACAGCCAGTCGCGCACCTGCGCGCCGTTGCCATATACCGGCAGCGGTTTACCAGCGACGGCATTCAGGATAACCAGCGGGATCAGCTTCTCCGGGAAGTGATAAGGGCCGTAGTTGTTCGAACAGTTGGTGACGAGGGTCGGCAAACCATAGGTGCGCAGCCAGGCGCGCACCAGATGATCGCTCGACGCCTTGGAAGCGGAATACGGGCTGCTCGGCGCATAGGGCGTGGTTTCGGTGAACAGATCGTCAGTGCCATGCAGATCGCCGTACACTTCGTCGGTGGAGATATGATGGAAGCGGAAAGCCTGCTTCTTCTCCGCCGCCAACGGCTGCCAATAGTGGCGCGCCGCTTCCAGCAGGGTGTAAGTGCCGACCACGTTGGTCTCGATAAACGCCGCCGGGCCGTCGATAGAGCGATCGACGTGACTTTCCGCCGCCAGGTGCATCACCACATCCGGCTGATAGCGGGCAAACACCCGATCCAACCCGACGCGATCGCAGATGTCGATCTGCTCGAAGGCATAACGATCGCTGTCGGCCACTACCGCCAGCGACTCCAGGTTACCGGCATAGGTCAGCTTATCCACCACCACTACGCTGTCGCCGGTGGCCTCGATGATATGTCGCACGACCGCAGAACCAATAAATCCGGCGCCACCGGTGACTAAGATACGCTTCAACGCCAAACTCCTTTGGTATCCACCACCCAGCTTTGCTTGATCTCTTCCGGCCGGATGGCCTTGAACTGCTGATGATCGACCAACATCACGATCACATCGGCCTGCTGCAACGCCTCAGCGATCGTTTTCAACGCCACATGACCCACCAACGATGCCGGCAGGTGTTCGACGTTAGGTTCCACGACTAGCGTTTCCCCCGAATGCCAATCAGCAATCAAATGGGCAACTTCCACCGCCGGGCTTTCACGCAGATCGTCGATATTGGGTTTGAACGCCAGGCCGAAGCAGGCGATTTTCACCTCGGACGCGCGCTTGTTAGTCGCGGCCAGGCAATCGGCCACCGCCGCTTTCACCCGGTCGACTACCCACAGCGGTTTACCGTCGTTTACCAGGCGCGCGGTGTGGATCAGACGCGCCTGCTGCGGATTCTGCGCCACGATAAACCACGGGTCGACGGCGATGCAGTGGCCGCCGACGCCCGGGCCAGGCTGCAGAATATTCACTCGCGGATGACGGTTCGCCAAACGAATCAGTTCCCAGACGTTGATCCCCTGCTCGGCGCAAATCAACGACAGCTCGTTGGCGAAGGCAATGTTCACATCACGGAAGCTGTTTTCCGTCAGCTTGCACATCTCGGCGGTTCGCGCATTAGTCAGTACGCATTCACCCTCGAGAAAAATCTTGTATAGCGCACTGGCGCGCGCCGAGCACTTCGGCGTCATACCGCCGATCACACGGTCGTTTTTAATCAGCTCCACCATCACCTGCCCCGGCAACACGCGTTCCGGGCAGTAGGCAATATTCACGTCCGCCGCTTCGCCCGCTTGCTGCGGGAAGCTGAGATCGCTGCGCGTTTCAGCCAACCATTCCGCCACCTGCTCAGTGGCGCCCACCGGCGAAGTGGACTCAAGGATCACCAGATCGCCTTTTTTCAGCACCGGTGCCAGCGACTTCGCCGCTGTCTCGACATAGCTCAGGTCGGGTTCATGATCGCCCTTGAACGGCGTGGGCACCGCGATCAGAAACGCATCGGCCGGCTGCGGTTTGGTCACCGCCCGCAGATAACCGCCCTCAACGGCGTCCTTGACCACTTTATCCAGATCCGGTTCGACGATGTGGATCGCGCCACGGTTAATGGTATCTACCGCATGTTGGTTTACATCAACGCCCACCACTTTTTTCTTGCGTGAGGCAAACGCCGCCGCCGTTGGCAAGCCGATATAACCCAGACCAATGACAGAAATAGTGTCAAAGCTCATAGTGTCACCTGATGATTCTTTAAGGCTTCGAGGATACGCTGGCAGGCATGTCCGTCACCGTATGGGTTATGCGCCCGGCTCATCGCTTGATATTCGCTTTCGTCCGTCAACAACCGAGTTACCGTATCAACGATTTTGGTCACATCGGTCCCAACCAGACGCACCGTTCCCGCATCCACCGCCTCCGGGCGCTCGGTGGTATCGCGCATCACCAGCACCGGCTTGCCTAACGAGGGCGCCTCTTCCTGAATGCCGCCGGAATCGGTCAGGATCAGGTGCGCTTTGGTCATCAGATAAATAAACGGCAGATAATCCTGCGGTTCGATCAACATGATGTTATCGATACCTTTCAGAATACGGTTGACCGGCTCGCTGACATTCGGGTTCAGGTGCACCGGATATACTACCTGCGCCTCCGGGTGGTTGCGGGCTATTTGAGCCAACGCGCTGCAGATCCGCTCAAAACCGCCGCCGAAACTTTCCCGGCGATGGCCGGTGACCAGAATCAGTTTTTTGTCGGCGTCGAGGAACGGGTAACGCTGCGCCAGGCTAGCCTGCAGAGCGGCATCGCTCATCACCCGATCGCGCACCCAAAACAGCGCGTCGATTACCGTATTGCCGGTCACGAAAATCTGATTATCCGGCAGTGTTTCGCGCAGCAGGTTTTGACGTGAATTTTCGGTCGGCGCAAAATGGAATTTCGCCAAATGCCCCGTCAGAGTTCGGTTGGCTTCTTCAGGCCAAGGGGAGTACAGATCGCCAGTACGCAATCCGGCTTCCACATGCCCGACAGGAATTCGCTGATAGAACGCCGCCAGGCTGGTCGCCAGCGTGGTGGTGGTATCGCCGTGCACCAGCACCACATCAGGTTTGAACTCTTCCAACACCCCTTTCAGCCCTTCCAGGATGCGACAGGTGATTTCCGTTAGCCCCTGGCCAGGTTTCATGATGTTCAGGTCGTAATCCGGCGTAATCTCAAACAACCGCAATACTTGATCCAACATCTCACGATGCTGCGCCGTTACACAGACCTTTGCGTCAAAGGCCTCATCCTGAGCCAAAGCATGTACCAGCGGCGCCATTTTAATGGCTTCAGGTCTGGTGCCGAAAACAGTCAACACTTTCACAGAGAATCTCTTTTTGGTCAGTTAAGCGCAGGCGTACCTGCGAACCGAGCGCACTAAGCGCCCATCGGTAAGTTAAATCTATGGTTACTTCGGCTGCCGACGCGCCAAGGCCACACCGGCGCCAACCAACGCGCCCATCGCGCCCCACAAAATCAGCCAGAAGACCCGGCGTGGGCTGTCGCGTTTTACCGGCTCTTCCGGCGTGCGCAAATAGCGATAGGTCTGGAACTTCTCATCCAACGTCGGGCCAACGTTCAGCGTCGCCAGCATTGCGCGGTTCTGATCGTAATCCAGATCGTAGGTCGGGCCGGAGGCCTGCAGGCCTTCCAGACGCGCCTGCAGCATTGGCCGGCCCAGCAAGAACAGATCCGAATCCGGCAACTGTTCGGCCGGAGTGTCGGTTTGCGTACGGCTGATCCCCTGGCTCTCGGCAATTTTCAACGCCTGTTGCGTGGTGTTCAGCTCGCGCTTGTAAACCGACTCCGCGACCGCTTCCTGACGCTTGACCTGTGCCTTCATCGAGGTGGTGCGAGCGGCCCACGCGCCCTGGATCTCTTCGTTCAGGTGCAGGGCTGCGCGGTGGCTGGCGAAGGCCACGTATTGTCGCAGCAGGCGGTTGGCGTCCGCGGCGGTTTCCGCCGTCAGCTTCACGCCGTCGTTCGGGACTTTTTTGTCGTCGCGCGGCGTAAACAGGATGTTATTGATCAGCTCGTCGAGCAATGCCGCATCGGCACGGGCATCCCCTTCCTGACGCTGTTTGTAGTAATCGCTCTGCAGCCAGAAATCGCGACGCGTGTCGTAAGCCGCCAGCTGCATGATGAATTCATTGTACGCTTCATCCGCGATGCTCGGCTGATCGCCGGCCGCCGCCGCCGGCAGCGTGCGCACATCCAGATTGCGCAGGAACTGCTGCTGGGAGTAATAACCGCCCAGCGCATTCACCGTCGGCCTGTCGGTGATCGCGGTGGCGCTCCACTCTTGCTTAACCAGGTAAGAAACGATCAGCGCGACCGCCGCGAACAGCACCGCAATGCCGATAATCCACGGTTTGCCGCGCCACAGGGTGCAGCACAGGCCGCGGATATCGAGTTCGTTATCCACCGCCGGGGTATGCTTGTCAGACGTTGTTTCTGGATTCATCACAGCCAAAAAGCCTCTGGTCTCTGGTTAAGGTACTTGCTTGTTATCGCCCGAACGCCGCAGCCGGCGCTTGATACGCTTAATGTACCGCGCAACCCGCCAGGCGCGCTTGATGCAGTAACCGTACAGGAAGAAGGCAAGCAAGAATAATGCCAACATAACCCACTCAGGGATAAAAGTCAGGCGTTCGCCGATCACGCCCACCGCAGCCAGCAACGCGGCCGCCAGGGTGATCAGCACGAAAGCCTGCCGCGGCGTAAAGCCGGCGCGCATGATCAGGTGGTGAATATGTTGACGATCGGGAGAGAAGGGGCTCATCCCCTTGCGTAAACGACGATACATGATTGCTATCATGTCCATCAGCGGAATAGCGATGATCCACAGCGCGGTCACCGGGTTGATCGAGTGCGCCTTTCCCTGTGAACTTTGCAGCAGCAGCCAAATGGCGGTAAAGCCGATCAGGGTGCTGCCAGCATCCCCCATAAATACCTTATAACGGCGGCCAAGGATGCCGAGATTGAGCAAAATATAGGGAACGATAGTGGCGATCATCGCAAAGCACCAGAACGCCAGCTCATGATGGCCGCTCAGGTACAGCAACAGGCCCAGCGCCCCGAAGGAGACGCACGACAAACCGCCCAGCAGACCATCGATGCCGTCGACCATATTGAAAGCGTTGATCGCCGCCCATACCGCGAACAGCGTCACCAGATAGCCGAACGGCCCCAGCAGCATCTCCCAATCACCCAGCACATGGCCGAAGCTGCGCAGATACAGACCGGCGAACACCATCATGGCGATGCCGACCAGCGCCTGCACCAGGGCGCGAATTTTAACGCTGATATCGAAACGATCGTCGAGCGCCCCCACAAACACCAGAATACCGGCGCAGGTGAGATAAAGCTTGGCGTGTGCGATGGGTTGTTCAGAGATCCAAAACGCGAAGCACAACCCGGCATAAACGGAAATACCGCCGACCAGAGGAATCAGCCCCTGATGGCGTTTGCGATAATTGGGTTTATCTACCAGACCAATACGTTTTGCCGCCTTGCGGGCAACAAAGAGAAAAGCCAAAGAAAACAGGAAAACAAATAGAATTTCAGTACTCATAGTGAGTAAGTTCACAGTTAACAGATCTCTGTAGAAGATAAGGCAGCTTACCACGGGCTAAGGCTTGTGCCATCGGCCCCCGCTACCTTTCGGTCATTTCCTATGACAACGGTGATTCATGCCTATTTTCTTCGCATCGACTGACAAAATGACAGCAGCAAAGCCGACCGGCGCGAAACCGACCGACAAACAAGATGAATTCTCAATAAGTCGAGGAAACAACTTACTTTTCCATTACTGCTACTTATCGTATCCGCCAAAAGCGAAAAACGCCACGACTAGGCGTGGCGTTCAGCGAATTTTTTAACGAATTATGAGCGTTTCATCATATCGAAGAATTCATCGTTGGTTTTAGTCATCGCCAACTTATTAATGAGGAACTCCATCGCGTCGATTTCCCCCATCGGATGAATGATTTTGCGCAGGATCCACATTTTTTGCAGCTCTTCAGAGGTGGTGAGCAGCTCTTCTTTACGGGTACCGGAGCGGTTGTAATCGATAGCCGGGAATACGCGTTTCTCGGCGATTTTACGCGCCAGATGCAATTCCATGTTGCCGGTACCTTTAAATTCTTCGTAGATCACTTCGTCCATCTTCGAACCGGTATCAACCAGCGCGGTCGCGATGATGGTCAGGCTGCCGCCCTCTTCCACGTTACGCGCCGCACCGAAGAAGCGCTTCGGACGATGCAGGGCGTTGGCGTCCACACCACCGGTCAGCACCTTGCCCGAGGCCGGCACCACGGTGTTGTAGGCGCGCGCCAGACGGGTGATGGAGTCGAGCAGAATGATCACGTCTTTCTTGTGCTCAACCAGGCGCTTGGCCTTCTCGATCACCATTTCGGCCACTTGCACGTGACGCGAAGCCGGCTCGTCGAAGGTCGATGCGATCACTTCGCCTTTCACCAGGCGCTGCATCTCGGTCACTTCTTCCGGACGTTCGTCGATCAGCAGCACCATCAGCACGCAGTCTGGGTGATTGTAGGCGATGCTCTGCGCGATGTTCTGCAGCAGCATGGTTTTACCGGCTTTCGGCGGTGCCACGATCAGGCCACGCTGGCCGCGGCCAATTGGCGCCGCCAGATCCAGTACGCGCGCCGTCAAGTCTTCGGTCGAACCGTTGCCGCGCTCCATCCGCAGACGGGAATTGGCGTGCAGCGGCGTCAAGTTCTCGAACAGGATCTTGCTGCGGGCGTTTTCCGGCTTGTCGTAGTTGACTTCGTTGACTTTCAGCAGGGCAAAATAGCGCTCGCCTTCTTTTGGCGGACGAATCTTACCGGAAATGGTGTCACCTGTGCGGAGGTTGAAGCGGCGGATTTGGCTAGGGGATACGTAGATGTCGTCGGGACCGGCGAGGTAGGAACTGTCTCCAGAGCGGAGGAAACCGAATCCATCCTGCAATATCTCGAGCACGCCGTCGCCGAAGATATCTTCTCCGCTTTTCGCATGTTGCTTCAGAATGGAGAAGATGATGTCCTGCTTGCGCATGCGGGCAAGGTTTTCCAGCCCCATATTTTCGCCGAGAGTAATCAGCTCAGAAACCGGCGTATTCTTTAATTCGGTAAGATTCATAGTGGTGGGTTCTTAAACTCGGGGTATGTCTCGAACTTGTATCGTGAATGGTATGGCAGCGAGATGCGTGCCTGTTTACTGGACGTTCGATCACCGGGCGCAGAGCCGTCGCGGTAAGAAATGGCTTACATCGGGCGCACGCATTGACGGTTGAAGATCGAAGGTACCTTAAAAATGATTTTTGCAAAACCGTTTGATTGCCAAAACACGGGTTGAGTTCAGTTTACTTTCAACGCCGGTGGTTCGACACAGAGTATAGCTTTAGATTCAAACTCTTTAGATTTAAAACTTCGGGCAAGTTCTATATGCAGTGTGGTTAAACTTAACACGCTTCTTGGCAGGCGTCTAGCGGTGAATTGAACATCACCGCCAGGCGCCTGATACTGGGCTTCCCGCCCGATTACAGATTCGCGTTCAGGAAATCTTTGAGCTGACCTTTGGACAACGCGCCAACCTTGGTCGCGGCCACTTCACCGTTCTTGAACAGCAACAGCGTAGGGATGCCACGGATACCGTACTTAGGCGCGGTAGCCGGGTTCTGATCGATATTCAGCTTGGTGATGGTCAGTTTGCCTTCGAACTCTTCGGCAATCTCATCCAGAATCGGAGCAATCATCTTGCACGGCCCACACCATTCAGCCCAGAAATCGACCAGGATCGGCCCTTCCGCTTTCAGCACGTCAGCTTCGAAGCTGCTGTCAGTCAGGTGAATAATTTTATCGCTCATGTTCTACTCCACAGGATTATGTCTACCTTGTTGGTGTAGCATTAACCAACTCAAGGTGATTTTATTGCACCGCGTTTATTTCAACGGATGTGCTTTCGTAAAGCAATAGTTAGCTGATATTCTACCACACTATGAGCAAAACACACTTGACCGAACAGAAGTTTTCCGACTTCGCCCTGCACCCGTTAGTCCTTGAAGCCCTTGAGAAAAAAGGGTTTCACAATTGCACGCCCATCCAGGCGTTAGCATTGCCGCTCACGCTCTCCGGGCGTGACGTTGCAGGTCAGGCGCAAACCGGTACCGGAAAGACGCTGGCGTTTTTGGCGTCTACTTTTCACTATTTGCTGACCCACCCGGCGAAACAGGATCGCCAGACCAATCAGCCGCGCGCCTTGATCATGGCGCCTACGCGTGAACTGGCGGTGCAAATCCACTCCGATGCGGAAGCCCTCTCCCAGAGCACCGGCCTGAAGCTGGGCCTGGCCTACGGCGGCGACGGCTACGACAAACAGCTGAAAGTGCTGGAAAGCGGCGTGGACATTCTGATTGGCACCACCGGCCGTTTAATCGATTACACCAAGCAGAACTATGTCGATCTCGGCGCGATGCAGGTCGTCGTGCTGGATGAGGCCGATCGCATGTACGATCTCGGCTTTATCAAAGACATCCGCTGGCTGTTCCGCCGCATGCCTGCGGCCGATCAACGCCTGAACATGCTGTTCTCCGCCACGCTGTCCTATCGCGTACGCGAACTGGCCTTCGAGCAGATGAACAACGCCGAATATGTTGAAGTGGAACCGGAACAGAAAACCGGCCACCGCATTAAAGAAGAGCTGTTCTACCCGTCCAACGAAGAAAAAATGCGTCTGCTGCAGACGCTGATCGAAGAAGAGTGGCCGGATCGCGCCATCATCTTCGCCAACACCAAGCACCGCTGCGAAGACATCTGGGGCCACCTGGCCGCCGACGGTCACCGCGTCGGCCTGCTGACCGGCGACGTGGCGCAGAAAAAACGCCTGCGCATCCTCGACGACTTCACCAAGGGCAATCTGGATATCCTGGTCGCCACCGACGTCGCCGCGCGCGGTCTGCACATTCCCGCCGTCACGCACGTCTTCAACTACGATCTGCCTGACGACTGCGAAGACTACGTGCACCGCATCGGTCGTACCGGCCGAGCAGGCGCCAGCGGCCACTCCATCAGCCTGGCGTGTGAAGAGTACGCGCTCAACCTGCCGGCGATCGAGACCTATATCGATCACAGCATTCCGGTGAGCAAGTACAACAGCGATGCGCTGCTGACCGATCTGCCGGCACCGAAGCGCCTGTCGCGTCCGCGCGGCGGCAACGGCCCACGTCGCAACTCCGCGCCACGTCGCGGCGGCGCGCCGCGCAGCAACCGTAAACGCTCGAGCTGATCGCCATGCTCAGCTCCAGCACGCTTTATGCTGCCATCGATCTCGGCTCCAACAGCTTCCATATGTTGGTGGTGCGCGAGGTGGCCGGCAGCATTCAGACTCTGGCGCGGATAAAGCGCAAGGTGCGCCTGGCGGCCGGGCTGGATCAGCACAATCACCTGTCGCATGAGGCCATGCAACGCGGCTGGCAGTGCCTGCGGCTGTTCTCCGAACGCCTGCAGGACATCCCGCGCGAGCAGATCCGCGTCGTCGCCACCGCCACCTTGCGCCTGGCGTCCAACGCCGATGAGTTCCTGCAGGTCGCCGAGCAAATCCTCGGCTGCCCGGTGCAGGTCATCAGCGGCGAAGAAGAAGCGCGGCTGATTTATCATGGCGTCGCGCACACCACCGGCGGGCCGGATCGGCGGCTGGTCGTCGATATCGGCGGCGGCAGCACCGAACTGGTCACCGGCACCGGCGCACAGGCATCGCAGCTGTACAGCCTGTCGATGGGCTGTGTCACCTGGCTGGAGCGCTACTTCAGCGATCGCAACCTCGGGAAAGAAAACTTCGAGCGCGCCGAACAGGCCGCGCGCGAAATGGTGCGGCCGATCGCGCCGCAGCTGCGCCAGCACGGTTGGCAAATCTGCGTCGGCGCTTCCGGCACCGTACAAGCGCTGCAGGAAATCATGGTGGCGCAAGGCATGGATGAACGCATCACCCTGCCCAAGCTGCGCCAATTGAAACAGCGGGCCATTCAGTGCGGCAAGCTGGAAGAGCTGGAGATCGAAGGGTTGACGCTGGAACGCGCGCTGGTCTTCCCGAGCGGCCTGTCCATTCTGCTGGCCATCTTCCAGGAGCTGGGCATCGAAAGCATGATGCTGGCCGGCGGGGCGCTGCGTGAAGGCCTGGTTTACGGCATGCTGCATCTGCCGGTGGAGCAGGATATTCGCATCCGCACCATCCGCAACCTGCAGCGTCGCTACCTGATCGACACCGAGCAGGCCGAGCGCGTCAGCCAGCTCGCCGCCAACTTCTCGCAGCAGGTCGCCAACGAGTGGCAGTTGGATGCGCGATGTCGCGAGCTGTTGCACAGCGCCAGCCTGATCCACGAACTCGGCCTCAGCGTCGATTTCAAGCAGGCGCCGCAACACGCCGCCTACCTGATCCGACACCTGGACTTACCCGGCTTTACCCCCGCGCAGAAAAAACTGCTGGCCACCCTGCTGCAAAACCAGAGCAACACCCTCGACCTGTCGCTGTTGAACCAGCAAAACGCCCTGCCGCCGCGCACCGCGCAGCGTCTGTGCCGCATTTTGCGCCTGGCGATCATCTTCGCCAGCCGACGCCGCGACGACACGCTGCCGGCGGTGCGTTTACGCGCCAATCAGGACGATGAACTGACGGTGATCTTGCCGCCGGGTTGGCTGGAGCAGCATCCGCTGCGCGCCGAGGCGCTGGAGCAGGAAAGCCACTGGCAGAGCTACGTCCACTGGACGCTGCGGTTGGAAGAACAACGTTGAAATAGCAAGGGCGCGATGAGCGCCCTTTCTTTTTAATTCCCGCCTTTGGCCTTGGCCAGCTGGGCGCGGATATTGGCCAGATGGCTCTGCCCCTTCTGCATCCGCTCCTGCGGGCTCACCACTTTGCGCTCGGTTTCCCACGCCAAATCGTCCTGCGGCAGCTCCAGCAGGAATCGGCTCGGCTCCGGCCGCACCAACTCACCGTACTGACGGCGTTCGCGGCACAGGGTGAAGATCAGCTCTTTTTGCGCGCGGGTGATCCCCACATAGGCCAGACGCCGCTCTTCATCGACATTGTCTTCGTCGATGCTGCTCTGGTGCGGCAGCAGCCCCTCTTCCATGCCCACCAGGAACACGTAGGGGAACTCCAACCCTTTGGAAGCGTGCAGCGTCATCAGCTGCACCTGATCCAGCTCCTCTTCGCTTTCACCGCGCTCCATCATGTCGCGCAGGGTGAAACGCGTCACGACCTGGGTCAGCGTCATCGGCTCGTCCAAATCGTTGCCTTCCAGCATCTCCGTCATCCAACCGAACAGCGTATTGACGTTCTTCATCCGCATTTCGGCGGCCTTCGGGCTGGTCGAGGTTTCAAACAGCCAGCTTTCATAATCCACGCCGCGGATCAGATCGCGCACCGCCGCCACCGGCTCACGCTCCGCCTGTTGGGCGATGCCGCCCAGCCAGTGGGTGAAGCGCTGGAGCGATTCCAGCCCGCGCCCGGTCAAGTGCTGGCTCAGCCCCAGATCGAAACTGGCGTGGAATAAACTCTTGTTGCGCTGGTTGGCCCATTCGCCGAGCTTCTGCAGCGTCGCCGGACCGATCTCGCGCTTGGGGGTATTGACGATGCGCAGGAAGGCGCTGTCGTCGTCCGGGTTGGTCAGCACGCGCAGGTAGGCCAGCAGATCCTTGATCTCGGGGCGAGAGAAGAACGACGTGCCGCCGGAAATCTTGTACGGGATGCGGTTCTGCATCAGCATCTTTTCAAACACCCGCGACTGGTGGTTGCCACGGTAGAGAATCGCATAGTCGCCGTAGTTGGTTTTTTTCACGAAGTGGTGGGCGATCAGTTCCCCCACCACGCGCTCGGCTTCGTGATCCTCGTTGTTGGCGGTCACCACCTTCAGCTCCTCGCCATACCCCAGCTCAGAAAACAGCCGCTTTTCAAACACGTGCGGGTTATTGGCGATCAGAATGTTGGCCGCCTTCAAAATGCGCTCGCTGGAACGGTAGTTTTGCTCCAGCTTGATCACCTGCAGCGCCGGGAAATCTTCCTTCAGCAGCACCAGATTCTGCGGCCGCGCGCCGCGCCAGGAGTAAATCGACTGGTCGTCGTCGCCCACCACGGTAAAGCGCGCGCGATGGCCCACCAACAGCTTCACCAGCTCGTATTGGCTGGTGTTGGTATCCTGATACTCATCCACCAGCAGATAGCGGATGCGCTGCTGCCAGCGTTCACGCACCTCTTCGTTGCGTTGCAGCAGCAGCGTCGGCAGCAGGATCAAGTCATCGAAGTCCAGTACGTTGCACGCCCGCATATGGGCGTGGTAAAGGCCGTAGCAGTGGGCGAACAGCTTGTCGCGCTCCGAGCGCGCCAGCTCCGCCGCCCGCTGGGGATCGATCAGGTCGTTTTTCCAGTTGGAGATGGTCGAAATCAGCTGCGCCACCAGCGTCTTATCGCTTTCCAGCCACTTTTCGGTCAGCTCTTTCAACAGCGCCAGCTGATCCTGGTCGTCGAACAGCGAGAAGTTGGACTTCATGCCCAGCGCCACATATTCCCGCTTGATGATTTCCAGCCCCAGAGTGTGGAAGGTGGAAATCATCAGCCCGCGCGCCTCTTTGCGTCCCAGGGTTTGCGACACGCGCTCTTTCATCTCGCGCGCGGCTTTGTTGGTAAAAGTCACGGCGGCGATGTGCCGCGCCTGATAGCCGCAGTGGTGGATCAGGTGGGCTATCTTATTAGTGATAACGCGCGTCTTGCCGGAGCCGGCACCGGCCAACACCAGGCAGGGCCCGGTAACGAATTCGACGGCTTGTTGTTGGCTGGGGTTTAATCGCATGGCGCTGACTTGCTCGACTGTAAAACGTGGAAGGGAATTGTAGCAGAAAGCGCCGATGAGATTTAGCGGGTATAATCAGCGCAATTTTCGCATCGACAAAGGCAATACCATGGCAAAAACGGCGTGCGCCCTGCACATTCTGGTAGACAATGAAAAGCTGGCCAACGAGCTGCTGGCCAAGCTTAAGCGTGGCGTCAGCTTCGACACGCTGGCGCGCAAATACTCGAGCTGCCCGTCAAAACGCAACGGCGGCTCGCTGGGCGAATTCAACAAAGGCGCAATGGTGCCTGCGTTCGATAAAGCGGTGTTCAGCATCCCGCTGCTCAAACCTTACGGCCCGGTCAAAACCCAGTTCGGTTACCATATCATCAAGGTGCTGTACCGCAACTGAGGGGGCCTGAGCCCCCTGCCACGAATTACTGCGCGCCAGCGGCGTCCGTCGCCGGCGAAGCGACTGCGGTGTCCGCCGGTTTGGCTTCTTCCGTCACCACCGCCGGCGGCGGCATCATGATGCCGTTATAGGTATCCTGCAGCTGCTTCATGCTCATTTCCGGCTCGCCCTTCGGCTGCATCAGCACCAACGTCGCGTCCTGAGACAACTGCAGCTTCAGCGCCTGATTCAACGTCTCCAGCGTCAGGCTGGACAGGAATTCCTGGCGCAACTTCTGGTACAGCTCCGGCGCGATATCCACCACCCCGCTCTGCTGCGACCGCAGACGCTGGCTCATCAGCACGTCGGTGTCGGTACGGGCGTAGGTCGCGAACAGCTTGCTCAGCTGATCGTTTTTCTGCGCCAGCAGCGCATCGAATTCCTCTTTCGACAGGCCGTTGTCCCGCACGTTGGCCAGTTCGCGGGCAATGAAGCCCAGGCTGCCGTTCAGGTTGTTATTCGGCGTATCCAGGTGGATGGCGCACTGCCCGCGCTGGTACTGCACGCGGCAGTCAAAGCCCAAATGCAGGTTTTTCTGGTCGCTTTTTTCCAGCGTCTGCTGGAGGTGCCAGAACAACGCCTCGCGGGCGAGATCGCCACGCCAGTAGCGCAGCAGGCTTTGCGAATCGCGAATCGGGTGCCACGGCGAATCCCACATGATCGACAGCGTATCCTGCTTCACCTGCTCGCTGATCAGGCTCACCGGCTGCTGCGGCAGCGGCGTCAGGGTCGGCATCGGAGCCGGGGTTTCACGTTTGCCCTGCAGCGGCGAGAAAGCCTTGTTGATCTGCTCGCCCAGGCTGCGGCTGTCAACCTTGCCGACCACGAACAGCGTCATGGCGTCCGGTGTGTACCACTGCTGATAGAATTTCTTCAACTGCTCAAGGTTGACCGGCCGTTTCGCCGGCTGCGCCGGATCGTGCGCCAGCAGCGTCGAGCCTTTCAGGCGGTAACGCCACCAGGCGTCTTTGGTATTGGGTGGGAAAGTGCCGACCGGATTGATGCTGGAATTCATCACCGCGTGCACCGTGTGCTCGTCGATCGCCAGTTTGCCGGTCGTGTCCGCCAGCCAGGCCAGCGCTTCTTTCAGCAGATCGGGCCGGTTGTTCGGCAAGCTGAGGTTATACATGGTGAAATCGTACGAGATGATAGCCGGCGGCAGCGGCCGCTCGTTATCTACGCTCTGCTGCCACAGCGCCCGCAGCTGCGGCGCCGTGAAGCTTTCGCTGCGCGTCAACGCCAGCCGCGGCAGCAGGTGGGCAAAGCCGGTCTGCTGCGAAGACTCCACCAAAGAGCCGGTATTGACGATCAGCCGCAGTTCCACGCGGTCGCTCGGCCGCTGCGGCGTATCGAGAATCTGCCATGAAAACCCGTTGGCCAGCGCCCCCTGCTGCCAGGCAGGATCGGGTTGTAGTGCTTCAGCCTGCACGCTGCCACTGGCTGCCGCCAGTAGCAGCCCACCAACTATAAGATGAATTCTGGTGCCCTGCATGTGAACCCCTACTTAATGACTATCCAATTTCTTATGCAAATGCGTGTATTCCATTCAATGGAATCATAAAAATACGCCCTGAGTTTCACGGTGGGGCGGAAAGCAGAAAGTGTACCATCGTGTTAGACCGCGCGCCTTTGCGGATGTCACTCATTAGAGTGAAAAATAATAGATTGCGGGGTTTTTAATGCAAAAAATCGTTACGAGGCAGGGGAAGAAGCTCACCGGCCGCGGATGCGGCCGGTGATTTACCGCCAAAATCAGGCGGAAGGCAGCGTTTTGTCCGCGCCGGTGTTTTTGTTGTTCAGAGTGTCTTTCAGCTGCTTCTCATCCAGCTGATTACACCATTTGGCCACGACCACGGTCGCCACGCCATTGCCCACCAGATTGGTCAGCGCGCGGGCTTCCGACATAAAGCGGTCGATGCCGAGGATCAGCGCCAGGCCGGCCAGCGGCAGGTGGCCTACGGCGGAGATGGTGGCGGCCAACACGATAAAGCCGCTGCCGGTCACGCCCGCCGCCCCTTTGGAGGAGAGCAGCAACACCACCAGCAGGGTAATCTGATGCATGATATCCATGTGGGTGTTGGTCGCCTGCGCGATAAACACCGCGGCCATGGTCAGGTAGATAGAGGTGCCGTCCAGGTTGAAGGAGTATCCGGTCGGGATCACCAGGCCCACCACCGATTTCTTGCAGCCCAACTTCTCCATTTTATCCAGCATGCGCGGCAGCGCGGATTCAGACGACGAGGTCCCCAGCACGATCAGCAGCTCTTCTTTGATGTAGTTGACGAATTTGAAGATGCTGAAGCCGTTGGCGCGGGCGATGCTGCCCAACACCACCACCACGAACAGAATGCAGGTGATATAGAAACACACGATCAGCTGGCCGAGTTGCACCAGCGTGCCGACACCGTATTTACCGATGGTAAACGCCATGGCGCCGAAGGCCCCCAGCGGCGCCAGGCGCATGATCATGTTGATGATGCCGAAAATCACCCGCGAGAAGCTGTCGATCACGTTGTAGATCAGCTGCCCTTTGTCGCCCAGACGATGCAGGGCGAAGCCGAACAGCACCGCGAACAGCAGCACCTGAAGAATGTTGCCGCTGGCGAACGCGCCGATCACGCTGCCGGGGATGATGTCCAGCAGGAACGGAATGATGCCCTGCTGCTGCGCTTGCTCGGCGTAGATCGCCACCGCTTTGGCGTCCAGCGTACCGGGATCGACGTTCATGCCGGCGCCCGGTTGCACCAGGTTGACGATCACCAGGCCGATAATCAGCGCGAGGGTGCTGACGATTTCAAAATACAGCAGCGCGATGGCGCCGGTGCGCCCCACCGCCTTCATGCTTTCCATGCCGGCGATGCCGGTCACCACGGTGCAGAAAATCACCGGGGCGATAATCATCTTGATCAGTTTGACGAAGCCATCGCCCAAGGGTTTCATCTGGGCGCCGAGGTCAGGGTAGAAGTGGCCAAGCAGGATACCCAGCGTGATCGCCGTCAGCACCTGAAAATAGAGGCTCTTAAAAATTGTTGTTTTCATATGAACATCCTATGGGGGGAAGACACGCACCAGGCGGCAGTCTAAAAATCCAGCCTGTTCATTGCTTGCGCGGAAAATAACACCCACTTAACAACATGGAAATAATTTGTTGCACCCACCCCTCAGGGTTGATGTGAATTTAAGAGCTGAAACGCGTCAGTCCGGGTGCAAAGCTGAAAATTGCGTAAGCCTTTGTTTGCACTAACGCAAAAGAGGTATGAGTGGAATAGCGATTTTCGGACGGGGAAAAGTACCGGAAAGGTAACGCGGCGCTCACGGCGCCGCGCGGCAAAACTCGGTTTCGAACGCTTCACGCGGCAGCGGCCGAGCGAACAGGAACCCTTGCCCGCTGCGAATGCCGTGCTTCAGCAGCCAGTCGCGCTGCTCGGCGTTTTCCACGCCTTCGGCCATCACCGGCAACGCCAGCACTTCAGAGATTGAACTGACGATGCGCACCATCGCATCGTCGGCCGGCAGCCCCTGAATGAAACTGCGGTCGATTTTAATCAAATCGATCGGCAGGGATTTCAACCGGTTCAGGTACTCCAGGCTGGAGTAGCCCATGCCGAAGTCGTCCAACGCGATCGACAGCCCCAGATCGTGCAGCTCGCGCAGCAGCGCCAGCGCGCGGTCGAGATCGTCGATGCGTACCGTCTCGGTGATCTCCAGCAGCAGCTTGCGCGGATCGATTCGATACTGCGCCAGCAGATTTTTCAGATGCGGAACAAACGCCTCGTCCTGCATCTGAATGCCGGAAACGTTGACCGCCAGCGGCAGCGCAATGCCGCGCTGCTGCCAGTCCGCCAGGATACGGCAGGACTCTTCCAGCACCCAGTTGCCGAGCGGCACAATCACGCCCAGCTCTTCCGCGAGCGGAATGACGTCGGCCGGCAGGGTATAGCTGCCGTCGTACTGCTGCCAGCGCAGCAACGCTTCTGCGCCAATCACCTCGTTGGACTGCATGTCGATCTGTGGCTGCAGGAACAGCGTGAAATGCCGCTGCTCAATGCCGTGCAGGATCTCGCTCTCCTGCGTCAATCGCTTCTGCGTGCGCTCCGTCAGGCTGGGTTCGAAGAACAGGATCTGATTTTTCCCTTCGCGATGCGCGGACATCATCGCCGAGGTGGCGCTACGCAGCAGCTGTTCCGCACTCTCCCCCTGATTGAGGTAGTGGGCGATGCCGATGCTGGCGTTGGGCCGCAGCGCCAGTCCTTCCAGCGTCAACGGCGCGTTGATCTCCGCCATGATGCGCCGCGCCAGCTGCATAGCGTGGAACGGCCGCTCGATGCCCTTGGCCAGGATGGCGAATTCGGTATTGCTCAGCTGTGCCAGCACGCCGTTTTCGTCGATGCAGCCGCGCAGCTTCTTCGCCAGCGCCAACAGCAATGCCTCGCGCATCGCCGGGCTCATCACGCCCGACGCTTCATGCAGCGTCTCGATGCCGATCACCAGCAGGTTAAAACGCTCGGGGCGCAGGCTGGAGGCGATATGCTGTTCCAGCAACGCGTTCAGCAAGGCCGGGTTCGGCAGTTCGGTCACCGGGTGGCGGGTGCTCAGGCGGCTCATGTCGGCATGCGCCTTGGCCAGCGTCTGTTGATTGCGGTTGTAATTGCGCACCAGCAGGCCGAGCTCATCATCCTGGTGCAGCGCCGGCAGCATCAGTTGATGATAGGGCGCTTCGTCCTGCGAGATGTTCTCCAGCTCTTTGGCCATCGCGCGCAGCGGATGCACCATCAGCCGGTTCATGCACCAGGTGATGGACACCGACAGGATCAGCGCCAGCAGCAGGTAGGTCGACAGCATGGTCGACAATATGCTGAGGATAAACTGATACATGCGGAACGAATCGGCCTGCAGCACCAGGTAGGCCAGCGGCTGCTGGTTGGCCGGCACCCGTTCCAGCGAATAGAGCGGCACGGATATTTGGATAGGCAGTTCAAACAGCCGGGCGATCAGCGTCGGCACCGGCCGCTCCGGCGGGAAATTGGCGTGCAGCGCCTGAAACTCGTTCGGCAAGACGATATCCGCCCGGCTGAGAATGCCGACCGGCAACAGCGTGTTCAGCACCCTTTTGGCTTCCGGCACGTCCATGCGCAGCACCGCCTCCGCCAGCGGCTGGCGCACGGAGTGGGCGATATTCTCCAGTTGCTGGGCGTAGTCATCCCTGCGCTGCTGCACAAAGTGGAATAACTGGATCACGATAAAGATGCAGATCGTAACCAGCGCCACGCCGGACACTGTCGCCATCTGCTTAATCGTTAACGAACGCCTGACCCGCAAACCTGCTCTCCGTGAAATCGGGCTGAAACAAAAAAGGGGGCTGACTCTCACCCGCCCCCTCGAACCGGGCTGAGTATACTCGATCATCGGCTGTTTTTATCTGGCTATGCCGCAGGCAAAACCAAGAAAATCGCGGGTTTCAGTCTTTTCCTAAAGCGAACAAACGCGACCCGCACACAGGGTAACAAAACTCCCCGGCGTCCGACACTCCGAATCTTTCCCCCTTCCGGCTACTTGAAGTCGGCGTAAGGCGTCAGCGGCTGCGGCGGCAAATCGAGATCCCCTTGCCAGCCGGCCAGGGAATAACGCAGATAAATCAACGCGTGGCTCGGCGTATAGTCCTTCGCCTGTTGAATGTCGATGCCGGCGCCGAGCGTCCAGTGCGAACTGAGACGGCGTTCGACGATCGCCCGCAGGGTATAACCGACGCCGCTCGAGGCGCTGCCGTCCTCGACGGCGAACTTATCGGGCAACGAATCCGGGATCAGTCCCTGCAGCGGATAGCGGCGCTGGCTGTCGGTTTTGGAATGGGACAGCGAAACCGAACCGCCCAGCTCCCACGACCAGTTCTCGGTGCGCTGACGGTAGTTGACCGGCAGCGACAGCGACAGATATTGCTGCGGGCTGTAATAGCCGCCCTGCCCCAGCGAATAGCCGCTCAAATCCTTCTGGTAGTGCCACAGCATGGTATTGAGCCCAACGCTCAGGCGGCGATTGTCTTCGTTGATCAGCTTGTAGTAGTAACCGGCCATCAACCGCTGCCGCTGGTTGTCCGCCACGTTCTTGCCGGTGAGCTGGTGCGCGCTGAGATCGGCCCACACGCCGTTCGCCTCGCCGCGATCGTAGCTGGCGCTCAGACTGACGCCGGTGGCGCGCACGCCGCCCCAGGTAGTGCCGGTATTCGGATCCTTGGCGCCGCCAAACGCCAGCAGCGAGCTGGAGATCGGCCGCCGCGAGGCCGCCAGCGTCCAGCCGATGTGGTTCCAGTCGCCGCTGTAGGCCAGGCCGCCGGTCCAGTCGACCACCTCAAAGCCCATCGGCGTCGTGCCGATGTCGGCGGCCCAGCGATCGTTTTTCCAGCCGGCCGCCACGCTGGTGCCGGTGGTTTTCTGGTGTTCATCGCCGCGGCACCCTTGCGTGTTGCAGGTGCCGAAGGTTTCGTAGTACTTGCCGCTGCCGTCGGTCGAGAAGCGGCCGGCATCCAGCTGCACGGTGTCGGTACGCAAAAAGGCGCGCCCGTCATACAGCGGCATGTCCACCTGCAGCATGGTGTCGTGCGCGTTGAAGTCGGAAATGCCGCCGGTGCCGCTCGAGCGCCAGTAATCGTGATCGAGCGTGACGTTCACGTCTTGCTGTCGATACAGATCCGCGGCGTCGGAGCGGATGCCGCGTTTCAGCCAGTCGTCGCTCGGATTATTGCGCGTCAAATAGGTGTAGCCGTCATTATCCTGCGGCAGCGTCGGCGTGATGCCGCCGGCCACCATCGCCTGGCGGTAATCCTGCTGCGCCCGCTCAGGCTGTTGCTGAGCCCGTTCCAGCCGGGCGGCGTCACGATAAACAAGCGCCTTGGTCTGCCCGGCGGGCTCCGAAGCCGCCGCCGTTTTCAGCCGGCTGAAGAGCGCGTCGGCCTGCTGCGGATCGCCGACCGCGCCCCAGGCGTTGGCGACCCGCCGTTGGCTGTTGAGCGAAGCGTCTTGCGGCTGCGGTTCGGTTTTCAGCCGCTGACGCGCCGCGTCCAGATCCCCCTGCGCCACATAGGCTTCGATCTCGCCCAGCTGCGCATCCGGGTTGTTCGGTTCACGCCGTTTCACCCGCTGATAGTCGTCCAGCGCCGCCGCATACTCCCCGCGCGCCAGCGCCCAGTCGGCGAGCAGCAAATCGATGCGGGTGTCCGCCGGCTGCCGACGCAGATAGGCTTCCGCCGCCGCTTCGTCACCGGCGGCCCGCAGCCGTTCGGCATGCTCGATTACCGCCTGCATTTTCAGCCGCTGCGCCAGTTCGCGCATGTTGTCGTTCCATTGCGCCGCAGGCAGCGTATTGAGCTGCGCCAGCGCCTGCCTGTCGCGATCGCTGCCGGAAAGATAGAGCGCATAGGCGTAGGTCAGCTGCGGATTGGCGTGCTGGCGCTGCGTCAGCTGCCGGAATAAGGCGTCCGCCTGTTGCGGCTGCCCGGCCTGACGCAGCGCCTGGGCATAGCGATAGGTCAGCCAGACATCGTCGGGCGCCATCGGCTGGGCGCGCCGATAGATTTCCGCCGCCTGCTGCCACTGTTGCTGCTGCGCCAGCGTCTCCGCCTGCTGTTTCAACCTGTCGAGCCGCAGCCCATCGAGAGTGCTGCGCAGCTTGGCCTGCTGGCTGCGCGGCAGGCCGTCAAGGTAGGCCAGCGCTTTTTCCGGCGACTGGCGTTGATAGATATTCACCAGGCCGCGCAGCGCGCTGCCGTTGCCGGGATCGCGCCGCAACGCCTGCTGATAAAACCCTTCCGCCGCGGCGTCATCCTTGCTCGCCACCGCCACATCGCCCAGGCCGATAAACGCGTCGCCGTTGCTGTCGTCGAGCTGGCGCGCCTGTTGATATTTCTGCCGAGCCAGCGCGAGATTGCCGGCCTTGAGCGCTTTGTCGCCCTCGTCGATCGCCAGCCAGTAGCCGGTGCTCTTGATCAGACTCTGCCATTTGCCGCTGCCGTAGCCGCTCTTGTCGGCGGCCAGCGCCTGGCGAAACAGCTTCAGCGCCTGCGGGCGGTTGCCGGCGCGCGAGTAGGCCTGGCCGAGCGCGCCCAGCACCTCGGCGTCGTTCGGCGCCGCCGCCAGCGCCTTTTGCAACTCTGGAATGGCTGCCCGGCTACCGCCTTTATCCACCTGCGCCAGACCGCGCACCCTCGCCTGATAAGCCGGATCGGCCAACAGTTTCTGCTGTCTGGCCAGCTCTTCACGGGCGCGGGTCGCCTGATCGCCGGTGTCGAACACGCCGAGGAAACGGTTGAGCGCCGCTACGCTCTGCGCGCTGACCGGCATCGCTTTGACCTTGTCCAGCCACAGATCGGCGGCGTCGCCGCGCCCGGCCGGATCGGCGGCGATCTTCTGCAGCAGTTCATAGGCCTGCGCGTCCTGATTCTGGCTGAACAGCATGCGCGCCAGCGACATGCGCAGCGCCGCGTTGCCGGAATATTGCTGATCCAGCGCCTGCAGCTGCTTTAACGCCTTCGCCTCCTGTCCCGGCAAGCGCGCCACCAGCCGCCAGTATTCCACCGCCAGATCGAGCGTCGGCGGCTCGCCGTGGAACAACGCATCGTACTGCGCCTTGGCCTCCGGCAACCGGCCGGCGGTCGCCATCAGGCGCGCCTGCTGCAGCTTTTGCCGGGTTTCCGGCTGGGTCAGCAGCATGTTCATTTGCGCCTGGCGATAAGCGCTGGACTGCGGCGCGAGCGTTTTCAGCTTGTCCAACTGCTGCTGCGCCAGCGCCATGTTGCCCTGCCGCAGCGCCAAACGCATGCGCGCGGCGATCACGTCCGGGTTGTTCGGATCCATCAGTTCGAGCCGGTACAGCGATTGGCGCACCAGATCGTCCTTGTTGCCGGCCTCGCCAATGCGCACCTGCTCCAGCAGCCACTGCTCCGGCGCCACGGCCTCCGCAGCGCGCGCCTGCGGCAGCATCGCCAGACTCAGCGGAATCAAATTCAGCCAGTTTATTTTGAAGTTGTGCATTGGCCGTCCCACGAGGGTTGCAATTCACCCTGACGATTAAAGCGATAACGTTGTTGATCCCACCCCTGGCCGAACAGCGTCAGCGAGGCGCTGAAATAGGCGTCGTCACCCGGCGGGTGTTCGCCGATCCGTTGCCGCTGGGCCGCCAGCGCGTCGGCCTGCGCCGCCAACATCGGCAACATCGCGGCGGAAAAGCCGACCGGGCCGTCGCCGGTGGTTTTGCCGCTGGCGGTATCGGTTTTCTCCGGCGGCACGCCCTGGCTGGCGGTGAGCTGCGCCATCGGCTGGAAGCGTTTGAGCAGCGCCGCCTTGTGTTCATCGTCGTCCGCCAGCATGCCGGCCCACAGATAGACCCGAATGGCGTCGTAGCTGCCGACGTTCGGCTTGACGGTGTCCGGCTGCCAGCCGGCACCGACCCGCCATACCACCCAGTCCGGCGAGAAGCCGTGCGGCGCGGTCTCCAACCACAGCCGCTGATTGATCTCGCGCATCGCGCGCCACGGGCCGTTCAGCGCCGCAAAACGCGTCAACAGCTGCGGCGGCAGGTAGCTGGGGTTCAGCCGCCAGCGATCTTCCGCCACGAACCCGACTTTGCCTGGCAGCAGCATCAGCCCCAGGCCGGGGATGTCGGCCACTTCCTCGCGGCCGATGCGCTGCAACAGCAGCGTCCCCAGGGTTTGATAACGCCGGCTTTTCCACAGGCGGCCGGCTTCGAGCAGGTTATAAGCGATCCACAGATCGGCGTCCGACGCCGAGTTGGCGTCCAGCACCTTCCACTGCTTGTCGTCGCCCTCGCCCCACAGCCAGGCGGGTAAACGGGCGCTGAGATCGCCCGCCGCCAGGTTGTTCTCCGTCCAGGTCAACAGCTGGTCGAAGGTCGGCCGGTCATTGGCCACCAGGGCGAAGAACAGGCCGTAACTCTGCCCCTCCGACGTGGTGATTTTGTTCGGGCTGCTCGGATCGATCACCCGCCCCTGCGGGCTGATGTAGAACTGCTTGTACTGTTGCCAGCCCGGCCATTCGCAGGCCGCCGCCGCGCTGAAAGCGCACAGCAGCAGCATGCCGAGCGACAGGCGTTGCAGCATCGCGTTCACCGCCGTCAATCCCGATCTTCAGGCGCCAGACGCCGCCGGCTGAAGGCCTTCAGGCCGCGCCACAGCATCAACCCCAGGATCACCACCAGCACCACCGCGAGCACCGCCAGCAGAACCGGATGGGTGGAGAGGGCATACCAAAGCCGCTCCCACCAAGGCAGGTGGCCGACATAGTAAACATCACCGACGCGCAGGCTGTTGACCCCCGATTCGCGGATCACCGCCACCGAGCCGAACACAGCGGCGCGCTTGCCGCTGTCCAGCAGGGCATTGTTCAGCAGCTCATAGCCGCGCGGGCTGTCCGCCAACAGCGCCACGATGCTGCGCTGGTCGTTGAACGGCGACTGCACGCCAATGATCGCCGACATCGCGCCCTCGGAGCTGACGGTGGTCTTGCTGTCCGGCCGTGTATCCTCCGCCAGCACTTCCGCACTGGGCAGCGGCGGCTGACGCGTCGGCTGTTTCACCCAGCTTTGGGTCGCGTCCACCAGCAGGCTGATTTTCTTGTCGTCGCGCAGCTCTGGCGGAATGGTGCCGACCATCAGGATATCGTCGTCGCGCTCCTTGGCCTGCGACCAATCGTCGCTCAGCGTAAAGGCCAGCGCCGGGTAGCCGGTTTGCGCGCCGATCACGCCGAGCGCGTTCAGCAGCGCGCTGACCTGCGCCGGCTGCGGTTTCTGGTTCACCAACACCAGCGTTTGCGACAGATCCGCCAGGCGGCTGAACGGGAAGCCGGCGTTGGCGAAGGCGCGCAGGTCCGGCATCGCCATAAAGTGGCGATAGCCGGAGAAATCGATGGTAGACGCGCCGTCGATCACCGCGTGGTTTTGCGTGAAGGAGTAGGTTTCGCAGCGCCCTTCCGCGCCGCTGGCCAGCAACGTGGTGTAATCAAAGTCAAAGCGCAGCTGGTTGGTGGCACCCAGCCGCAGCGCCGGGATACTGACGTTCTTGTCGGAGTCGAGCAGCCCCTGCGTCAACGGCAGGCGCAGCAGCTGCGTGCCCTGTTCGTGTTCCGGCACCAGCGAGTACGCCTGCACGAACTGGTTGTTCAGGCTGACGCTCAGCCGCGAACCGTCCTGAATGCGCGGCGCGGTATAACGGTACTTGAGGTGCATGTCGATGCCGGTGCTGCGGATCAGGAACAGATCCGGCGGCAGGTTCATGGTCAATGAAATCGGGCCGGGCTCGATACCGCTGGTTTGCAGCTGTTCGGCGTATTGCTGCAGTTCGGCGAAGGTCATCGGCCGATCGGTGCGCACCCAGTTCGGCGCGTCGTAAGGCTGACGCGCCGCCAGCTGTTCCACCTTGTCCACCGTCACGTTCTGGCCGCGGAACAGAATGTCGCCCTGCGCGATGCCTTTCACCGCGGTGATCAAATCGTTGTCATCACGCCCCTGAATCAGCAGCAGTTTGACGTAGGGATTGTCCGGGTGGCTGATCATCTCCACCGTCGGGCCGTTGACCGCCGGGTAATCGCGCAGGAAATCCGGGCGCTGCTTATTGGTGGCGAACACCACCGCGTGCTGCGTCGGCAGCGCGTTATACAGCGTCGGGAAGGATTGCCCGCGCCACTGCGCCTTGCTGCCGAACCACGAGGCCAGAATGCCCGCCGCGCGCTGCTGGGCCAGATCCGGCTGGCCGGCGAACACCATCGGCAGCGTCAGCGGCCGATTATCGCGGCTGTCGAAGAACGGCTCAGGGAAGTGCGACAGCTCGTTTTTCACCGGCAGCGTCTGGAAGCGCAGCTTCAGCGCGCTGGATTTGCTGACGTCGAGCCACAGCGAGGTGCTGGCCGGGTTTTCGCAGATGTTCTGATAATGGCCGACGAACACCAGCCGGACGCGGTTAAAATCGGTGATATAGCGCGGATCGATCGCCATCTGGATGCGATTGGGCTTGCCCAACTGCTCCTTGGCGATCGTGGTCACGCCCATCAGCTCGTCGTTGAGGTAGACCTTGACGTGCGACTCGACCGGGATCAGCGCCGGCGACGGCGTAAATTCCAGGTCGAGCATCGCCTGCGAGACCACCTCATCGCTGCGCACGCCGAATTCGATCTGCCCGTCCGGCCGGGTGCCGCGCAGAACAAAGGTGCCCGGCGGCGGCGCTATCTGCGCGAACGGCAGCGACACGTCGCGCACCGGCGCATTCGGATCCTGCGGCGCGGTCGCCGTATCGGCCGCCGCAGCGATCGGCGGCTGGGCCGCCACGGTCGGCGCGGTGGCGGTTTCGGCCTGCGACAGGGTGCTGATGCCTAAGGCCAGAGCAGTTAACCAGGTTATTTTTCTCGTCATCGTATCATCATCAATGTTGGAGCCTGTTCACCGGGCGAGTGAGCGGGCGGTTGAACTCGCAGCTAACCCACGGTTTCTTGTTGACCCAAGGTCGGATCCCTGCCGACGCCGCGCGGAATAAACGACACTACCCAGGCGGTCAACGACGTGACCCCGACCAGCAGACCGCGCACCAGCGGCGGCGCGTAGTCCGCCATGCGCACATAGCCGCGGAAGCCCAGCGCCAGCACGTCGCGCAGGCTTTCGATCGGCCGGTCTTCAGGGAACCCGTCCTGCCACAGCGCCCAGGTATCGGCGCGGGCGAAGGTGCACTGAATAAAATCGATGTGTTCGCGGGTGGAAAGACTGACCAGACGCACCCCCACCTTGTTGCCGAAGGCGCGCGTCACCACGCAGGGGAAGCTGTACTCCTGCTGGCCGCGTTTGAGCAGCAGCGAGGCCTTGTCGCCCTCTTTCAACGTGTCCGCCACCCGCATCTCGATGCCCACGCCGCCATCGGAGTAATCGCGCAGCGTGCAGGGGTAGAGGTGGCCGTCGGCACGCGCGATCGCCGCCGGCATGGCGATCTCCACGCGGTGCGCCTGACGCACCTGTTTGGCTTCCACCGCCACCGCCACCGCGCCGCCGAGAATGGTCATGTTGTACAGCACCCACACCAGGCTGATGATCACCGTCATCACCTCGTCCGTCGGGCCATAGGCCAGCCGCCAGGCGCCGAACGCCAGCCCGGCGAGGTTAAGAACCACCAGGAACATGTAAGGCCGGGTGATCACCCAGTCGACGTGCTCCTCCTCCACCAGCCCGCCCTTGGCGGTCACGTTGAATTTGCCCTTGTGCGGATTGAACAGCGCCACCGTCGTCGGCCGCGCGATATACCAGGCCAACACCGTTTCATAGATTTCGCTCCAGAACGAATGGCGGTATTTCCCCTGGATGCGCGAGTTGGTCAGGCTGGCGTGGATCATGTGCGGCAGCACGTAAAGCGCGATCGCCAGCGCCGGCGCGAAGATGATGTAGGCATGCAACAGCAAAAACGCCAGCGGCGCGGTGAGGAAGATCAGCCGCGGGATGCCCGACAGGAAGTGCAGCATGGCGTTGGCGTAGCACAGGCGCTGCGCCAGTTTCAGCCCCTTGCCCAGCAACGGGTTGTCGAGCCGGAAGATCTGCACCATGCCGCGCGCCCAGCGAATGCGCTGGCCGATGTGCGCCGACAGGCTTTCGGTCGCCAGCCCGGCGGCCTGCGGAATGCGGATATAGGCCGAGGTATGCCCGCGCCGGTGCAAACGCAGCGAGGTATGGGCGTCTTCGGTGACGGTTTCCACCGCAATGCCGCCGATTTCGTCCAGCGCGCTGCGGCGCAGGATGGCGCAAGAGCCGCAGAAGAAGGTGGCGTCCCACATGTCGTTGCCGTCCTGCACCAGCCCGTAGAACAAAGTGCCCTCGTTGGGCGTCTGACGGAAGCGGCCAAGGTTGCGCTCGAAGGGATCCGGCGAGAAGAAGTGGTGCGGGGTCTGCAGCATCGCCAGCTTTTTGTCTTTGAAGAACCACCCCATGGTCAGCTGCAGGAAGGAGCGCGTCGGGACATGGTCGCAGTCGAAAATCGCCACGAACTCGCCGGTGGCCTGCTTCAGCGCGTTGTTGATGTTGCCGGCCTTGGCGTGTTCGTGAGTCGGCCTGGCGATGTACTTCACTCCCACCTCGGCGGCGAACGCCCGGAACTCGGGGCGATTGCCGTCATCAAGGATATAGATGTTCACTTTCTCTTTCGGCCAGTCGATGCCCAGCGCCGCATAGATGGTGGGCTTCACCACCCCGAGGTCTTCGTTGTAGGTCGGCACCATCAGATCGATGGTCGGCCAGGTGGCGCTGTCTTCGGGCAACGGCACCGGCTGGCGGTTAAGCGGCCAGATAGTCTGGAAATAGCCCAGCACCAACACCACCCAGGCGTAAGTTTCCGCCACCAGCAACAGCAGGCCGCATACCAGGCTGAGCGGATCGTCCCAGTTCAGCGTGGCGGTATAGCGCCACCACAGGTAACGGCAGGAGACGGTCAACGACAGCACGATCAGCATCAACGCAGGCAAGCGCCCCGGCACCCGGCGCACCACCATCGCGATCCCCCACAGCAGCAGAACGAACACGAACTGCGCCGACAGATCGAACGGTTGCGAGATGCACAGCATGGCGAGGATCGCCGCCAGCACGCCGACCAGAATGAACAGCGCGCGCCGCAATCCGCGGTTCATGCGGCCGAGTCGCTCTACCGAGCGCTGTTCCACGCCGGCGTTTTTCAGCCGCTGCGGCAAGCCCTGCAGCCAGTCGGCATAGCGCTGCTGCAGCCGCCGCCAACCGGCGAAATAATCGCGCTGCACCGGCGCGCGGCCGCTGCGGAACAGCAGCAGCCACGCCCCCTGCAGCAAATAGCGCAGCGCATCCGCCGGGCGGGGGCGTTCGGCGGACAGATGCGGGAACCAGTAAGCGCGGCCGGCGCGCACGCGCCGCCAGGCCGGTGACTCCAAACGCAGCAGCATCCACCCCAGCGCCACCAACAGCGTAGTGAAAAAGGCGGTCAGCGCCGACGCCCCGCTGCGGCGATAGGCGCGGTAACGCGCCTGCACCGCCTGGCGCACCGGCGGCACCAGCAGCAGGCTCAGCACCCGACTCATGGCGCAATGCCCCGTTTGAGGTTGATCAGGCACCAGTTGGCCAGCGTCAGCACTTCATCCGCCGCCAGGCTCTCGGGGCGGTACTCGCCCAGCGGCTGTTTGGCCGCCAGCGCTTCCGCCAGCGCTTCATCGCGGTGGATAACCACCGGCAACAGGCCGCTCAGCGTTTGCAGCCACAGCTGATGCAAATCCTGCTGCAGCCGGCTGGCCGAAGAGTAATGGTTAATCAGGAAATGACTTGCGTGCGGCAGCGCCTGCTGATGGAGCCGCACCTGACAGTTGGCGTCGGGGTTCAACAGCACGAACACGCTGTCGGCCAGTTGCAATGCCTGCTGCGCCAAAACGCCATCCCCGACCGGGACGTCCAGCAGGATCCAGCGCTGCGGATCGCCGGCCATCAGCTGACGCAAATTATCGCGCCAGCGATCGGGATGCGCCTGACACCGATGTTGCACTTCCAGCCGTTCCGCCGCATTCAGGCGGCCAAACGGTAAAAAGTCGAGGTTTTCGCAATAACGCAGCGCGCCTTCCCGCCAACCGCCGCCGTCCTGTTCCGCGCGTGCCCAGCCGCGCGCCAGTTCGAACGGCGTGTTGAAATGCAGGCGCAGCAGATTGTCCGGCGTAAAGTCTATCGCCAGCACCGACTCGCCAAGCTGGCGCAACGCCCAGGCGAGCGCCGCCGTGACTGACGTCGTCCCCATTCCACCCCGCAACCCTTGCAGCGCGATCGCCGGCATAGATCAGTGGCTCCCCGCGTTTTGCGCCAATTCGGCCAGCAGCGGCCAGCGCGTCATCATTTGCGTTAACCGCTCCTGCCGCGAAATATCGACATAGCTTAATTTTGGTAATGAAAAAGCCTGGCTGAGCGCCTGCAGGTCATCCTGGCTCTCCTCCGGCGCCGCTGCACGAAAATGGCTGGGTGCGTTATTCATTCTTCCGCCTTGGCGAAAATAGGCTATGTTAATTAACTATAGCAACGATACAAAAAGAGACAGGCAATAAGATGATTCTCAACAAATATTATTGAAGAGCATCGGAGATTTGTTATTGCCAGCGTAAAAATGGCTATCTTTAAATATAAACGCCTTTAGTCGGCTTTCAACGAAAGTAGAACACATCCTATGGCGCACTCTTTTTCTCTAGGCATTCGGCAGATTTGGGAAGAGCTGTCGGTGATGCAGGCCCCCGGGCTTTATTGGATCAATATCGACAGGCAAAGCGACGCCGCGCTGTTGTGTCGCCAGGCCATCGCCGCCCAGCCGGCCACCCGCAAGCTCGCCCTGATCTGCAGCGGAGACAAACCCGATCGCCTGCTGGCCGAGCTGGCTGCGCCCGCTTTGCAGAAGCTGCCGCTGTATCAACTACCGGAGAAAAAAGCCGCGCTGGCGCAGTTGAGCGACGATCTGATGCGCGCCCTGCGGCCGCAAAATCGCTTACTTATCCTGCTGGCCCACGCCAGCCTGTGGCAAACCTTCACCACCGAAGAACTGCGCGAATGGACGCGCACCCTCGCCGCCTGGCTGCGGCGGCAGGGGTGTACGCTATTGATCCTCAGCCACGGCGGCGGCATCAATAAGCTCAAAGGGCAGCTCAGCACACAGCACCGCATCCTGAACGGCCTGTCCAGCCTGCAATGGCAGCAGGACAGCGCGCAATACCTGGTGAACTGGTGGAGCACCGAAAACGGCATCAACGCCAATCAGCTGCTGACGCTGTATGCGGCGGAAGGCGGTTGGCAGGGCGAGGAGGAAAATAGCCAACCCTCCCCCACCGCCTTGCGCAGCGACGAAGGCCAGTATCTGGCCGAGCGCAGCATCCTGGAAGGCGCGCCGCCGCTGTCCGCCAACTGGCAGCTGTTGGAGAACAACGACGAACTGGCGCAGCACGGCATGCTGAGACTCTCGGCGACGTTGATTTTCGCGTTGTATCAAAGCGACCAAATCGATCATCTGGCGCACCAGATCCACACCCTGCGCCGCAGCCGCGGCAACGGCCTGAAAATCGCGGTGCGCGAGATGAGCGCCAGCCTGCGCTACAGCGACGAACGGCTGCTGCTGGCCTGCGGTGCCAACCTGATCGTGCCGCACGTCGCGCCGCTGTCGCGTTTTCTGACCATGCTTGAAGGCATCCAGGGGCAGCGCTTCTCACGTCACGTGCCCGCCGACATCGATGCGCTGCTGGCCGGGCTGCGTCCGCTGCAGCTGAAAGGCTACATGCGACCGGAACCGTTTAGCCAGGCGGTGCTTTCGCTGATGGCCAACACCTTGCTGCCCGAGGACGGCAAAGGCGTGATGGTGGCGTTGCGCCCGGCCACCGGCCTGCGCGCCGAACAGGCGATGACCCTGTGCCACCTGCGGCGTTTCGGCGACGTGATGACCGTGGTGCAGGGGCGCCTGGTGCTGTTCCTCTCCACCTGCCGCATCAACGATCTGAACACCGCGCTGAAGTTCATCTTCCGCCTGCCGGTGGATGAAGCCTTCAGCAACCGGGTGGTGTGGCACCAGGATGTCGATATCATTTCGGAAATCAAACGCATGGCTCAGGGGCGCTGGCAGCTTACCGCCACCGGTGCCGCGGGCGTCGCGCCGCCGCCCCCCGTGGTGACGGCCGCAGAGCCCGCAGAACGCCGCCAGCCGATCGCTTTCACGCTGCCGCTTGGCCCGCAGGAGGAAAAGCATGCTGAACCTTAACGACATCCTGCAACTGATCTTGCTGTGCGCGCTGGTCTTCATTCCGCTGGGCTACGCCTTTCACCGGCGTTTTCCGCATTTGCGTCAATACTGGCAAAACCTGTTGTTATCGCCGCGCTATTTGAAATCCGCCGGTTTATGGGTGCGCACAGGCTCATCCTCCCAGATTAAACGTCATAAGAAGCAGCCATGAATCCAAACACAAATACGCAATCCGATAACGCTCTGTGGCGCTACTGGCGCGGGCTGGGTGGCTGGAACCTCTACTTTCTGGCGAAATTCGCCCTGCTGTGGTTCGGCTACCTGAATTTCCACGCGCTGCCGAACCTGGTGTTCATGGCCTATCTGCTGATGCCGATCCCCTCGCCGCGGCTGCACCGCTGGCGCCATTACCTCGCCATCCCGATCGGCATCGCGTTGTTCTACCACGATACCTGGCTGCCGGGCATCAACAGCATTCTCAGCCAGGGCTCTCAGCTGGCCGGCTTCAGCGCCCAGTACCTGCTGGAGCTGGTCAGCCGCTTTATCAACTGGCAGATGGTCGGCGCCGCCTTCGTGTTGCTTATCGCTTACCTGTTCGTCGCCCAGTGGGTGCGCGTTACGGTGTTCACCGTGGCCGCGCTGGTGTGGCTCAATATCGTCAACATCGCCGGGCCGGCGGTCTCACTGCTGCCCGCCAGTTCCACGGCTGCCGCCGGCGGCGCCGGCACGCCGGCCACGGCCGCGCCGACGGCAGGAGATAATGCGCCCGCAGACAGCCTGCCGCCGACCAGCGCCAACCTGACGGCCTATCTGAACCAGTTCTACGAGCGGGAAAAAGGCCGCGCCACCGCGTTCCCGGCCACTTTGCCCGCCGACGCCCAACCGTTCGATCTGTTGGTGATCAACATCTGCTCGCTGGCCTGGGCCGATATGGAGGCGGTCAACCTGCAGAATCATCCGCTGTGGTCGAAGATGGATATCATGTTCGACAGCTTCAACTCGGCCACCGCCTACAGCGGCCCGGCGGCCATACGGTTGCTGCGCGCCAGCTGCGGCCAGCTTTCGCATCACGATCTGTACCAGCCGGTGAACCAGCAGTGTTACCTGTTCGACAACCTGGCGAAGCTCGGCTTCAAGGAACAGCTGATGCTCGATCACTCCGGGGTGTTCGGCAACTTCCTGAAAGAGCTGCGTGAACAGGGGGATATGCAGGCGCCGCTGATGTCGCAGGCCGGCGTCGGCAACGAGCTGACGTCGTTCGACGGCGAGCCGATTTATAGCGATCTGGAATTGCTGACCCGCTGGCTGGATCAGCAGCAAAAAGCCGGAGACGCCCGCACCGCCACCTTCTTCAACGTCATTCCGCTGCACGACGGCAACCGCTTCGTCGGCTCTAACAAGAGCGCCGACTATCAGCCGCGCGCGCAGAAGCTGTTCGATCAGCTGAACACCTTCCTCGATCAGCTGGAAAAATCCGGCCGCAAAGTGGTGGTGGTGATCGTGCCGGAGCACGGCGCGGCGTTGGTGGGTGACAAGATGCAAATGTCCGGCCTGCGCGATATCCCCAGCCCAAACATCACCCATACGCCGGTCGGCATCAAACTGATCGGCATGAAGGCGCCGCATCAGGGCAGCCCGCTGCAGATCAAAACGCCGAGCAGCTATCTGGCGCTGTCGGAGCTGGTATCACGTCTGGTGGACGGCAAAGTCTTCAGCGAGTCCAGCGTCGACTGGCAGGCGCTGACGCAAGGGCTGCCGCAGACGCCGGTCATCTCCGAAAACGACAACGCCATCGTGATGCAATATCAGGGGAAACCTTACATTCGCCTGAACGGCGGCGATTGGGTGCCTTATCCGCAATAAGCGCGGCCTTATCGACCCAAAGCACGCCGACGGCGTGCTTTTTTTATTGAGCAAGTCCGACAAAAGGCGAAGTTAAACGTCTGGCAAAAATATTATTACTCACCTCCCGTTAAATTTTTTATTCGCTTATTAATTCATTGCGAAAATTCCTATAAAAATAAGCATTCGTCAGATTTTCGTTAAGCATTCAATAACGCCCCGAAAAGCGATTCGATTAACTGATTGATTAAATAATAAAAAACGCCGGCGTTAAGCCGGCGTGGGTTTATGCGGTGAAATCCGACGCTTTACGCCCCCGGATGTTCGTCCTGATCGACCGCAAAACAGGCCACCATCTGCTCACCGTACTGCTTCAGCTGCGGCTGCAGCTGTACGCAGGTGCCGAAGGCGCGGCGGCAGCGGGCATTGAATGCGCAGCCCGGCGGCGGGTTCATCGGGCTGGGCAGTTCGCCGGTCAGCTTGATGCGCTCGCGGCGCATATCCGGGTTCAACCGCGGCGTCGCCGACAGCAGCGCCTGGGTGTATGGATGGCGCGGGTTGTTGAAGATCGCCTCTTTGCTGCCCTTTTCCACGCAGCGGCCCAGGTACATCACCATCACTTCATCGGCGATGTGTTCCACCACCGACAGATCGTGCGAGATGAACACGTAGGACAGCCCCAGCTCCTGCTGCAGATCCATCATCAGGTTCAGCACCTGCGCGCGCACCGACACGTCCAACGCCGACACCGGCTCATCGGCGATCACCACGTCCGGATTCAACATCAGCCCGCGGGCGATGGCGATACGCTGACGCTGGCCGCCGGAGAACATGTGCGGATAGCGATCGTAATGCTCGGTCTTCAGGCCGACCTTCGCCATCATCTCCAGCGCTTTTTCCCGCCGTTCGGCGGCGCTGAGCGAGGTGTTGATCAACAGCGGCTCCTCGAGGATCTGCCCGACCTTCTTGCGCGGGTTGAGCGATCCGTAAGGATTCTGGAACACGATTTGGATCTTCTGGCGCCGCAATTTCTCGGCGGAAACGTCCGGCTTCAGCAGATCCTGTCCCTGGTAGTACAGCTCGCCGCCGGTCGGCACTTCGATCATCGTCAGCAGGCGGCCAAGCGTGGATTTGCCGCAGCCCGACTCACCGACCACCGCCAGCGTTTTACCGCGCTCCAGAGTGAACGACACGCCGTCCAGCGCCTTGACCAGCCGCTCCGGCGCGAACAGGCCCTTTTTCACCGGGTAATGCTTTTTCAGGTCGATCGCCTGCAGTAAAGGTTGATTCTGGCTCATACGGTCGGCCTCCCCGCATCATCCAGCGGTGTGTGACATTTAACCTGACGGCCGGGAATGCTGCGCAGTTCCGGCTCCTCGTTACGGCAGCGCTCGTTGGCGTACGGACAACGCGGATTGAGCAGGCAGCCGGTCGGGCGATCGTATTTGCCCGGCACCACGCCCGGCAGCGAAGCCAGCCGCGCCTTGTCGGCGGCGAACTCCGGCAGCGCGCGCAGCAGCGCCTGGGTGTACGGGTGGCGCGGCGCGCGGAAAATCTCCGCCGCTTTGCCGGATTCCACCACCTGGCCGGCGTACATCACGATGATGTGATGCGCCGCTTCCGCCACCAGCGCCAGATCGTGGGTGATCAGCAACAGCGCCATGTTCTCGCGCTGCTGCAGATCCAGCAGCAGTTCGATGATCTGCGCCTGGATGGTCACGTCGAGCGCGGTCGTCGGCTCATCGGCGATCAGCAGCTTCGGCCGACAGGCGATAGCCATGGCGATCATCACGCGCTGGCTCATGCCGCCGGAAAGCTGGTGCGGGTACACGTCCAGCCGCGAGGCCGGATCGGGAATCCCCACCTGCGTCAGCAGGTCGATAGCGCGCTGGCGGCGAGTGCGGCGGTTGCCGCCCTGATGCACCTTCAGCGCCTCCATAATCTGATAACCGACGGTGTAGCACGGGTTCAGGCTGGTCATCGGATCCTGGAAGATCATCGCCACTTCGGAGCCCACCAGCTGGCGGCGCTCTTTTTCGGAGATCTTGCGCAAGTCCTGGCCGTTGAACTCCAGCTTGTCGGCCATCACTTTGCCGGGAAAATCGATCAGGCCCATGATCGCCAGCGAACTGACGGATTTGCCGGAGCCGGATTCACCGACGATGCCGACCACCTGACCTTGATCCACGCTGTAACTGATGCGGTCTACCGCGCGGAACGGGGTGCCTTCGTCACCGAAGTGCACCGAAAGCTTGTCTACATTCAATAACGCCATCTCTCTCGTCCTCTGTTACTGCTTGAGTTTGGGGTCGAGAGCGTCACGCAAACCGTCCCCCATCAGGTTGAATGCCAGCACCGTCAGCAGGATCGCCAGGCCGGGGAAGGTCACTACCCACCAGGCGCTTTGCGCGAACTGCAACACGTCGGAGAGCATGGTGCCCCACTCCGGCGTCGGCGGTTGCGCGCCCATGCCCAGAAAGCCGAGAGCGGCCATGTCGAGAATGGCGTTCGAGAAACCGAGAGAAGCCTGAACGATCAAGGGCGCCAGGCAGTTAGGCAGAATATTGACGAACATCTGACGCAGCGCGCCGGCACCCGCCACCCGCGAAGCGGTGACGTAATCGCGGTTCACCTCCGCCAGCACCGCCGCGCGCGTCAGACGCACATAGTGCGGCAAGGCGACGAAGGTGAGCGCCAGCGAGGCGTTGACGATCGACGGTCCGAATACCGCCACCAGCACCAGCGCCAGCAGCAGGCTCGGCAGGGCCAGCATGATGTCGACGACGCGCATGATCACCGCGTCCACCGCGCCGCCGAAGTAGCCGGCCAGCAGGCCGAACACCACGCCCATGACCAGCGACAACACCACCACCAGACAACCGACCAGCAGCGACAGGCGCGCGCCGTACATCAGGCGCGACAGCACGTCGCGGCCCACGTCATCGGTGCCCAGGATGTATTGCCAGCTGCCGCCCTCCTGCCACACCGGCGGCTTGAGCAGCGCGTCGCGGAACTGGTCCGCCGGCGCATGCGGCGCCAGCACCCCGGCGCCGAGCGCGATCACCAGCATCAAAACGATATACACCAGGCCGACCACGGCCCCTTTATTGCGCTTGAAATAGTGCCAGAACTCCTGAAACGGGGTCATCGGCTTCGGCGCACCTTTAACTGCAGACTCAGTGATTTGAGACATGAGAGCGCCCCTTATTTCTTGTGGCGAATACGCGGGTTGACCACGCCGTAGAGCACGTCTACCAGCAGGTTAACCAGAATGATCATACAGGCGACCAGCAACACCCCGCCCTGCACTACCGGGTAATCACGGCGCTGCAGCGCGTCGATCAGCCAGCGGCCCAGACCCGGCCAGGAGAAGATGGTTTCGGTCAGAATGGCGCCGGCCAGCATGGTGCCGACCTGCAGCCCGATCACCGTCACCACCGGCAGCAGCGCGTTGCGCAGCGCGTGAACGACGATCACCCGCATGCGGCTCACGCCCTTGGCGCGCGCGGTGCGGATATAGTCTTCGCCCAACACCTCCAGCATCGAGGAGCGGGTCATGCGCACGATCACCGCCAGCGGGATGGTGCCCAGCACGATGGCCGGCAGGATCATGTGCATCACCGCATCGATAAAGTCGCCCGGTTCGCCCCAGATCAGGGTGTCTATCAGCATGAAGCCGGTCAGCGGGTGGCTGTCGTCGAGGAATACCGTGTCGCTGATGCGCCCCGACACCGGCGTCAGGTTAAGCTGCACCGACACCAGCATGATCAGCATCATGCCCCACCAGAAAATCGGCATCGAATAGCCGGTCAGCGAGATGCCCACCGCGGTATGGTCGAAGACCGAGCCGCGTTTGACCGCCGCCAGCACCCCGACCGGGATGCCCACCAGCACCGCGAAGATCATCGCGCACAGGCCCAGCTCCAGCGTGGCCTGAAAGCGCGGAACGAACTCGCTCCAGACGGAGATGCGGCTTTTGAGTGAGGTGCCCAGATCGCCGTGCAGCACGTTGGACACATAGGAGAAGTATTGTTGATAGAGCGGCTTGTCCAGCCCCATTTCCGCCATCAGCTGCGCGTGGCGCTCGGCGGAGATACCGCGTTCCCCGGCCATGATGGTCACCGGGTCGCCGGGGATCATATGGACGAATGCAAAAGTCAGCAATGTAATGCCGATAAACGTTGGGATAACTAACCCCAAACGTCGGAGTATGAACTGCAACATATCCCGAACTCTCTGTATCAATGCCCGGCAGCTCATCGTCCGCCAGGCTTATTAACGCTCACATGCCTTTGAACGATCCAACGGCCATACGCCGGAGACTGGTCAGCAGAGGCGCAAACCTGTTGCGCCCCTGCAAGTCCATTCGTGCATCTCCGGTTTAGGTCGGAATCAGTCTACAGAGACATTCTCGAAGTGATGCTTGCCGAGCGGATCCACGACGTAGCCCTTCACTTCCTTACGCACAGGCTCATACACGGTGGAGTGCGCGACGATCAGCGCCGGAGCCTGATCGTGCATCACCACCTGCGCCTGCTTGTACAGTTCGATGCGTTTGTCGTGGTTGGACTCGGCGCGCGCCGGTTGAATCAGATCTTCAAACGGCTTGTAGCACCAGCGGGAGTAGTTGGAGCCGTCTTTCGCCGCCGCGCAGCTGAACAGCGTGGCGAAGAAGTTGTCCGGATCCCCGTTGTCGCCGGTCCAGCCCATCATCACCGTTTGGTGCTCGCCCGCTTTGGCGCGCTTGAGGTATTCACCCCACTCATAGGTCACGATTTTGGCTTTCACGCCGATCTTGGCCCAGTCGGCCTGGATCATTTCCGCCATGCGGCGCGCGTTCGGGTTGTAAGGACGCTGTACCGGCATCGCCCACAGGTCGATGCTGAAACCATCGGCCATGCCCGCTTCTTTCAGCAGTTCTTTCGCCTTGGCCGGATCGTAAGCGTAATCCTGCACCGCGTCGTTATAGCCCCACATGGTCGGCGGGATCAGGTTCTTGGCCGCCTGGCCCGCGCCCTGATAAACCGCGTCGATGATCGCCTGCTTGTTGACCGCCATGGTCAACGCCTGACGCACCTTCACGTTATCCAGCGGTTTTTTCTCGGTGTTGAACGACAGGTAACCCACGTTCAGCCCCGGCTGCTCCATCAGGTTGATGGATTTGTCCTGCTTCATGCGGGCGATATCGGCCGGGTTCGGGAACGGCATCACCTGGCATTCGTTTTTCTGCAGCTTGGCGTAACGCACGGAAGCGTCAGGCGTGATGGAGAACACCAGGCGATCGATCTTCGGCTTGGTGCCCCAGAAACCGTCGAACGCCTTGTACAGGATTTTGGAGTCTTTCTGGTATTGCAGCAGCTGGAACGGGCCGGTACCGATCGGGTTCAGGTCGACTTTTTCCGGCGTACCGGCTTTCATCATGACGTCAGCGTATTCGGCGGACAGGATGGACGCGAAGTCCATGCCCAGGTCAGCCAGGAACGGCGCCTCCGGGCGGTTCAGCACGAAACGCACGGTGTTGTCGTCTACTTTTTCGATCTTGGCGATCAGCTTCGGCATGTCCATGCCTTCAAAGTATTCGTAACTGCCGCCGGACACTTTGTGGTAGGCGTTATTGGCATCCAACTGGCGTTCGAAGGAGAACACCACGTCGTCGGCGTTGAAGTCGCGCGTCGGTTTGAAATCTTTGCTGCTCTGCCACTTCACGCCTTTGCGCAGGTGGAAGGTATAGGTTTTGCCGTCTTCGCTGACGTCCCACTTCTCAGCCAGGCCCGGCTGCAGTTCGGTGGTGCCGACTTTGAATTCGACCAGGCGGTTGTAGATCGGTACCGAACTGGCGTCGTAGGTGGTGCCGGAGGTGAACAGCTGCGGGTTGAACCCTTCCGGGGAACCTTCAGAACAGTAAACCAACGTCTTGGCCTGTACGCTGGCCGCCACGGTCAGCGCGATCAGCCCAATGCCGAATTTCAGAACCCCCGATTTACCCAAGGAACGTGTCATCGTTAGTGCTCCATTGTGTGATGTGATGTGTGTAATTGCCGCCAGACCTGTATTTTTTATTGCGTGGCCTGTGCGATCGGCGCCCGAAGGCAGAAGGTGTACGAGGAGAGAATGCCGGATGGAACGCATCGCGGCGGGGACGTCTGAGCGCGTGGAATTCACTCAAACAACTCTCGCTCTTACCCCTGAGGCTATCAAGTTGCCAACTGTTTGAGGTGTCGTCAATATAACCAGTGGGGATTTACGCAGACTGTGAGAAACAGCAAACAAACATAAAAAAAACCTTTTGTTAACAGTTCCAGCATGAAAATTTATGCTAAGCGGTCATTTTTAGCGCATTGGTCTGACCCTGATAAATTTACTGGTTTTAAACTCCGCTAAAAAACCCCAAAACTTTGTTGCTGAACGATGAATATCTGAACGGTTATTTTTGTGATCGCCGTTAAAGACAGAAGGAAATGCTGAAGGATTACCCAAAAGGGTGAGTCCGATGAGCGTATTTTTCGCCGGGCAGGCCCACAATCTGTGCGGCGTAAAAAAACTTTCGGCGGCGAAAAAGCCGGGGGCGAAAGGATATCCCCCGGCAACGCACTGCAACCGATTATTGAACGCCGGCGCTGTTGCCCAGGCTGGCGTTCATGCTGTTGAGAATATCGCCGTTGTCCGCGTCGATCTCCCAGGAGAACAGGCCGCCCAGCTGCTTATCCAACACGTACTTGCCTTTGGCCTGCACCGAGCGGGCATCGTCAAAGGTGATCAGATCGCCGGTGGAAGGTTTGAACACGTAAGGCGCTTCCGCCGTGGCGTCGTAGGTGTACTGCCACTCGCCGCTCATGAACTGGCTGGCGATCTGGCGGTAGTCCACGATGCCGTTCTCCCAAGTGCCTTTGACCGGCCCGGTGGCGGTGCCGGTGAACGGAATGTTGTTCTGGTAGCCGTTCACCCCGGTCCAACCGCGGCCATACATGGCGGTGCCGACGACGATCTTGCCCGGCTTGACGCCCTGCGCCAGCAGCGCATTCACGCCGTTCACCGTGGTGTAGGCGGTGTCCGGTTTCCAGGCCGGCGCATTCAGCGCGGTCTGATGCCCCAGGTTTTTCAGATCGAAGGCGCCGTAGAAGTCGTAGCTCATCAGGAAGATGTGATCCATCGAGTTCTGCGCGACGTTGTATGCCACCTTGTCGATCTTGTCCTTGCCGGCGCTGATGGCGGAGGTCAGCTCATACTTGCGGCCGGTTTCCGCCGACAGCTGATCCAGCATCGCCCGCAGTTCTTTCATCAGCAGCACATAAGTTTCCCCGTCCTGAGGGCTGCCCAGATTCGGGTTGGCGCCTTTGCCGCCCGGGAATTCCCAGTCGATATCCACGCCGTCGAAGAACTTCCAGGTCTGCAGGAACTCTTTCACCGAGCCGACGAAGCGATCGCGCTTCACCTTGTCGCCCATGAAGAAGAACGGGTCGGACAACGTCCAGCCGCCGATCGACGGCAGGATTTTCAGATCGGGACGCGCCTGCTTCAGCGCCATCAGCTGGCCAAAGTTGCCCTTATAGGGGTCATCCCAGGCGGTGACGCCCTTCTGCGCTTTTTGCAGCGCGGCGAACGGATCGTGGATGGAGACTTTGAAATCCTCGCGGCCCTGGCAGGAGCGCTGCAGCGCCTGGAAGCTGCCTTCAATCTCTTTCAGGCTGTCGTTGATGCCGTTGCCGCCGCAGATTGGGATAAAGCCGTACAGCAGGTGGGTCAGGTTTTGCGCCGGGATCTTATCGACGGTGAAATTGCGCCCGTAAACCCCCCACTCGACGAAATAAGAACCGACCACTTTGCCGGAATTCTGTTTATACGGTTTATTCTTTTCCAGCAGCGGCTCTTTCAACGGCGCCAAATGGCTGCCGTCGGTGTCGGCCACCACAATTTCAGTGGCGTCGCTGGCGGTGCAGCCGTCGGCATTGCACAATGCCACCTGCATTTGATAACGGCCGCCTTTATTGACTTTAAAATTCGCCGTACCGGAAGAACCGGTTGAAGGGCCGCTCCACGCCTCTTTGCCATTTAATAAAATCTTGGCCGTCGTGCCCGCGTCGCCATTCCATAAATTCCAGGAGACGGAAACATCGGCGGCATTTTTTACCTTCACCAAATTATTATAAGCGGTAGCCGCCTGGTCAACTTCAACGATGGCGAACTTGGTGTTGCCCCAGGCGATGGTCGGCTTGCCCGGCGCGGCGGCCTGCGCCGCGGAACACAGCGTGCTGCCGATCAACAGCGCCAACAGCGGTTTATTAAATTTGCGCATAACTGATTCCTTTATTCCGAGAGGATAAACATAAAAGAGTTAATCGTCGCTACGCATTGCCGAAGCGAAAAAATTCCGCAATAATCCACGAAGATTAAAGTCAACAAATAAAAACAGCGTTTTTCCACGTAACGGAAAAAAATCATTCCCGCCGCGTACATTCAGACTATAAATAAAAAAGGCGTAAAAACAAGAGCGCTATCAACTGGGTTTTATTCAGCAAGCGTGAATTTATTTAAATATGAGAAAAAGAACCTAACTGGAATAAGGAGTTTGAATTAATTAAGCGTAAAGGATAAATATATTTCACGAGGCTGGCGGATTGACACGTGCCATAAAGCGAAGCCGGTCGTATCGTAGGAGGTGCTCATCCTCATAAACCGCAGGCGAAAAAAAACCTGCTTTAAAAGCAGGTTTTTCGAATGGTGGTCGGCGAGAGAGGATTCGAACCTCCGACCCACTGGTCCCAAACCAGTTGCGCTACCAAGCTGCGCTACTCGCCGATGCGGGGCGCATCTTACTGCTGGCGGTTATAGGCGTCAATCACTTTTTTTCCCCTGCATTTCAAGTGGTGATAAAAGCGCCATAATGCGCTGCGCCGGGGGTTGCGCAGCGCATTTTACTCAGGCTTTGGCGGTTTTCAGCACCGGCGTCTGCGCACGCAGGAACGGCAGCAGGAACAGCGCCGACAGGCAGGCGGCGATGGAAATCACCACAAAGAAACCGTTCCAGTGCCAGATTTCCATCACCCGCGCGATCGGGTAGCCGGACAGCGCCGCGCCCAGGTAGGCGAACAGGCCGACGAAACCGGTCGCCGCGCCCGCCGCATCTTTATGCGAGCACTCCGCCGCCGCCATGCCGATCAGCATCTGCGGGCCGAAGATGAAGAAGCCGATGGCGAAGAAGCAGCAGGCCTGCAGCAGGTAGGTGACGCCCGGCATCAGCCACAGCGCCGCCACCGACAGGAAGATGCCGATGGCGAAGATCAGGTTCATCGGGCCGCGGTTGCCGCGGAACAGCTTGTCGGAACCCCAACCGGCCACCAGCGAACCGATAAAGCCGCCCACTTCAAACAGCGAAATGGCCGAGTTGGCGGTCATCAGCGAATAGCCCTTTTCCTGCGTCAGGTAGAGGTTGCCCCAGTCGTTGATCGCGGTGCGCACGATGTACACCAGCACGTAAGAGACCGCCAGCAGCCAGATGTACTTGTTGGTCAGCACGTAGCGCTTGATGATCTCGCGGTTGCTCAGCCCCTGGCCTTCCGATTCCTGCACCAGCTCCATGGCGTCGTTGCGCCATTTGCCGACGCTCGGCAGCCCCAGGGTGGAGGGCTTGTCGCGCAGGCGCCAGCACATCAGCAGGCCGAGCACCACGCCGATGATGCCGGGAATGATCATGCCGTAACGCCAGCTGAAGTGCAGCGAGATAAAGCCCACCAGCAGCGGGATCAGCGCGCCGCCAACGTTGTGCGAAGTGTTCCAAATCGCCCACCAGCTGCCGCGCTCGGAGCGCGAATACCAGCTGGTGAGGATTTTGGAGCACGGCGGCCAGCCCCAACCCTGGAAGAAGGCATTGAGGATCCACAGCGTGCCGAGCATCAGCAGCGACGAACTGAGGCCGAAGAAGATATTCAGCACCCCGGTCATGATCAGGCCCAGCCCCATAAAGTAACGCGGGTTGGAGCGATCGCTGATCATGCCGGAAATGAATTTCGAGCAGCCGTAGGTGATGTAGAACAGCGTGCCGAGGATGCCGACGTCGGACATCGTCAGGCCCAGATCGCTCAGCATCGCCGGCATGATGAAGTTGAAGCTTTTGCGCGTGAAGTAAAACGCGGCGTAGCCGATGTACATGGTGCACATCAGCTGGATGCGCCAGTACTTGTAGCTGGCGTCGATCTGCCGTTGATCGGTGACCTGCGGCGCATCCGGGCGGCTTTTAAGGAAAGACCACATGTGGAACCTCAGAGGATTGAATAAAGTGCCGCTATGATGCTCCCCGCGCGCGCGGGAGGCTTACGCCGGATTCCCGACGCGGTTAGGAGTTTTTCCTAGTTTTGCGCTTGCGCCGGTGAAACTGTGGGCAAGATCACACTCAAACAGGCGCCCCGCTCAGAGGTGAGCCGCAGGCTGCCGCCGAGAGCGCTGATGCGCTCCTGCATGCCGCGCAGGCCGTACCCCGGCTGATGGTGGTCCGCATCGAAGCCCACGCCGTTATCGCGGATGGTCAAGGCAATCTGCGGCGCGGCGCCTTTGCGCGGCTGCAGACGCGCGTCCAATTCCAGGCGGCTGGCGCCGGCGTGGCGGCACACATTGGTCACCCCTTCCTGGCACACCCGGTACAGCGTGATTTTCAGCGTTTCATCCAGCAGTTCGTCCGGCACCTGCCACTGCATGCTGCTCACCAACGAGGCGTCCTGCGGCAGCGACTCCCGCAGCATCGCCGCCACCGCCGCCGACAGCGGCAGGTTGTTCAGCGCCGCCGGCCACAGCTGGGTCAGCACATCGTGCACCCCATCGTAGACCCGCAGCGCTAACGCATCGATGGTGTCGGCGCAGCCGATCACCGCCGGCTCCGGCGCCAGGCGTTTAACGATGCTGGCCTGTGTGCGGATCACGGTGATGGTCTGCCCCACTTCATCGTGCAGCTCGCGCGCCACCTCGCGCCGGGTTTGTTCCTCCGCCGTCACCAGCGCCCGGGCCAGCTGCCGGTTCTCCGCCAGCCGCAGCCGCAGCTGCTGATTCAGTTCGCGCTGGCGCTGAATACCGGCGCCCAGCAGCAGCCCGGTCAGGCTCTGGGCCAGCAGCGACAACAGCAAGTCGCGGTGCGACTCGGGCTGCGGCGGCTCGTTGACCATCAACGCCACGCCGTTGAGCAGCGTCGCCAACAGCGCGCCCTGCCAGCCATAACGGTAAGACATGAACACGATCGGGATCGCCAGGCAGAAAGGCGCAAAGCGGCGCAGCTCGGCGGCGTTAACCTGCTGCTGCAGCCAGATGCTGAATGCAAACAGCAGCAGATAACTGGCCAGGTGGCCCAGGCGCAGCTCCACCGGCTTGTGGATCAGCCCCGGCTCCAGCGGCACCCAGATTTGGCGCGCCAGATAGTGCCACAACAGCAGGCAGGTCGGCGCGATGGTGAAACCGCCGGTCAGGCCGAGCAGCAGCGCGCGGGCGCCTTCGCCGCTCACCAGCTGCCACACAAGCGCCTGCAGCAAAGCGGCGGCGGCGACCACCGCGCCCTGCAACAGCGGCCAGCGCCATTCGCTGTCGCTCTGCTGATGGCGCAGCAGCCACGGCGAGGCCAACAGGCTGAGCAGCACCGTCAGCACCAGCACCGCCACCGACGCCCACAGCGCCGGGCCGTAGCCGTACTGGTCCGCCAGCAGCGCCATCAGCAGCAGGTCGGCCAGCAGGATCCCCGGCCAGAAACGGTACGGGCTCTGCAGCAAAATGCCCATGCGCAGGCCGAACGGGAACAGCAACAGCGCCTGCCAGGGCGGGTCGATCAGCGCGGTGCCAATGCCCCACAGGCAAAATGCGCTGGCGGCATAAATGAAGAACAGCGCCAGCTGGGTGATCAGACGCTGCGTCACAGGTTCAGCATCCGTCTGGCCAGCTCAACGTTATTGGTGATGCCCAGCTTGGCGAACAGGTTGGCGCGATGCACATGCACCGTCTTCGGCGACAGCCCCAGCGCGGCGGCGATCTCGCGCACCTCCTGGCCCTGCGCCAGCAATAGCGCGATCTCGCGCTCGCGGCGGGTCAACGGATCCACCTTCACCCGCGCCAGCTGCTGGGCGATTTCCGGCATCAGATAGACGCCGCCGCCGGCGACGGTGCGCACGGCGGTGATCAGATCTTCCGGCTTGCAGCGCTTGGAGAGAAAGCCGCTGGCGCCGCGTTCCAGCGCCATTTCCACCAGCGCCGGATTATCGTGCATCGACAGCATCACCACGCGGATGCCGGAGGGAATGTCCGCCAGCAGATCCAACCCGCTGCCGTCGGGCATCGAAATGTCGCAAATGCAGATTTCCGCCTCCAGCCCCGGCAGGCCGGCGCGCGCCTGCGCCGCGCTGCTGAACTCGCCCACTACCTGAATATCGGCCTCCAGCGACAGCAGCTGCACAAAGCCCGAACGCACAATGTCATGATCGTCGATAAACGCCACGCGCAGGGTCATGGAAATCTCCGGTTAGAAGGGGAAGTGCGCAAGTATACCGTATGCACACACCGGAATAATTGATGAAGAGAATGTATTGGCGGAAATTACCGGGTGCGCAAGGCACCCGGCGGGAGGGATTACAGGCTGGCAGGTGCCGTTTTATTCTGCGGGAGATGGCACCAGTTGTTTTTATCCACGATGCCGCCGTTCGGCGAGGTGTAGCCGAGGCAACCGAGGATGGTGTCGAACAGCTCGACGTGGCGATGCGTTCTGCCGATGCGTTGCTGCGCCTGCAGTTGCTCAAAGGCGCTGAGGTGCTGCGGGTTCTCGAGGAACTTGTCCGACGCCCACACCATCATCGGCACGCGGAATTGTTCCGGCGGCGCCATTTCGCGCGGCGTGCCGTGCAGGTGCGTATTCTCGCCGATCGACTCGCCGTGATCGGCGGCATAGAACACGATGGCCTTCTTGTCCCGCACCTGGTCGATCACATTACTGATAAAGCTGTCGGTATACAGCACCGTATTGTCGAAGGCGTTGATCAGCTGCGCCTTGGTGCAGGAGTCATCCACCCCCATGCACTCTGGCTGATAGCGCGCATAGCTGCGCGGATAACGCTGCGAGTACAGGTAGTGCGAGCCTTTGGTATGCAGGATCACCAGGTGTTTGCCCTTCGGATAACGCGCCAGCGACTCCTTCATTTCGTCCACCAGCAGCATATCGTCGACTGCCTTGCCGTCGTTGCGCTTCTCGGACGCGATCATCTCGCGGAACGAATAGTTATTCACCTCGGTGTTGTTGTAGAACCACACCTCACTCTGCATGGCGAACAGCTCGGAAGAGAAGCCCAGTTCCTTCATCACCGCGAACACGTTTTGCTCTTTCAGCGTGCGCTGCGGGTTGTCCTCGGTGCCGCCTTCGCGCACGAACATGCAGCGCAGCGACAGCTTGGTGGCGGTGTCGCACGACTCGCCGCGGAACGCCACCAGATTCTTTTCTTTCGACAGGCGCGGGGTAGTGTCGCGCTCGTAGCCCAGCATGCCCATGTGATCCCAGCGCGTGGTCTCGCCGATGATGAACACCACGTAGGTATCGTCGATGTCCGCCGGCGGCACATAGGTAAAGTGTTTGCCCGGATCGAACAGCGTGCTCTGATCCTGACTTTCGTCATAGCGGGTATAGGCGAACAGCCCCAGCGCCGACAGCCAGTTAGACGGCAGGTACGAGTGCGCCACCACGCCGCCGTAGCTCGGCAGATCGACGTTGGCGAGCTTCTCCTGCACGCTTTGCTCGTCGTCCAGCATGCGCAGCGGCAGCCAGACCAACGCTACCACCGCCAACAACACCAGCAGCGGTTTGATGCGGTGACCGGGGGTTTTCAGCTGTTCGATCAGGGTGAAGCGCAGGCTGTTTTTCCAGATCAGCAGCAGCGGCAAGGCGCTGAGCGCCACCATCCACAGCACGAAATGCAGGCCCACCACCTCTTTCGACAGATCGATATCGGTGGTCATCACCGACACCACGATGCCGTAGCCGATCACCACGTTGAAAAACGTCATGTAGTAGCTGGCGGCAACCGAAATCAGCACCAGCAGCGAGGCGACGATGCGATAAAACAGCCGGCCGCCGAGCGATACCAGCCGCATGATGAAGAACGTGAACAGGACGATAGCGATGACTTCCGTCACCGCCGAAATAAGCTTAATTCCCTGAATGCCGTGCGCCAGCGAATCAAAACGGCGATAAAAAACGGACAGGTTTAGAAAGATGCCGATATAGATCGCTAACAATAACGATAAATTCTGCTGTGATAGCGATTTAACTTTGTTCATGTAACGCGGTGGCTCCGGGGACGGTGTAGCGGTTCTGACTCAGTCAGACACTGATTGCGGCTTCTGGTTCAGCCAACCGGCAATAAGCGTTATTTTGCGAGTAATAATCAAGAGAATTCTCACAAAACGGGCAAAATTTACCGCTTTTTTGAGCACTTTTCAGACGGGATATCAAAGAAAATGGAGGGATAAACCCTCCATTTTTTCCATGGTGTCGGCAAAAAACTTACTTAACGTTCAGCGTAACGTCGATATTGCCGCGGGTGGCGTTGGAATACGGGCACACCACGTGCGCCTTTTTCACCAGATCTTCCGCCACGCTGCGCTCGATGCCCGGCAGCGAAATATCCAGCTGCACTTCGATGCCGAAGCCGTTCGGGATTTCACCGATGCCGACGGTGCCGTCGATCTTCGCTTCGGCCGGGATTTTGACCTTTTCTTTCGCCGCGACAAACTTCAACGCGCCGAGGAAACAGGCCGAGTAACCGGCGGCGAACAGCTGCTCGGGGTTGGTGACTTCGCCGCCGGCGCCGCCCATCTCTTTCGGTACGCCCAGTTTCACGTCCAACACGCCGTCGGAGGAGGTTGCACGGCCGTCGCGGCCGCCGGTTGCGGTGGCGTGAGCGCGGTAAACCACTTTCTCAATAGACATCGTTCATTCCTTCTTGCTGGTTGGCGAGATGACAACGGCCCCCGCGAGGGGTAGCCGGTCACATATATATCTTTTACGATTAAATCGTGCACTACTTATTTTTGACGCTTATTAACCAGTGTAGACCACCCCTGCCGTTCTTGCGTCCGGCGTCGGTGGGTCAAATCTGATCGATCAGGCTGCCGCGCAGCTTTTCCAGCTGCTGTTTGAGCGAGACGATCTCGTCCAGGCTGCAGTCGGTGGCGCACATCACCGCCTCGGGCACCGACTGCGCCCGTTCACGCAGCGCGCGGCCGGCTTCGGTGAGCGCGATGATCACCTGGCGCTCGTCGGTAGTGGCGCGATAGCGCACCAGCAAACCAGCGGTTTCCAGCCGTTTCAGCAGCGGCGTCAGCGTGGCGGAATCGAGGAACAGCCGCTCGCCGATATCCGATACCGTCACCCGATCGCGTTCCCACAGCACCATCATCACCAGATACTGCGGGTAGGTGAGCTCGAGCTGATTCAACAGCTTGCGGTAGACTTTGTGCAGCGCCAGGTTGGCGGAGTACAGCGCGAAACAGAGCTGCTGATCGAGCAGCAGCAGGTTCTTCGCGTTGGGTTGTTCGGTATCGGTGCTTTTCATGTGAGTGAATATAGATAGCGCACGATGTAATCGCAAGCTATTTCTTGTGAGGTATGCTACATTTTTTTCATGCAGAGGATGCCGGGAGGGAAAGGAAATGACGAATACGCTTGCAGAACGCGCGCGCCGCTACGCCACCAAGGCGCATGCGGCCATCGATCAGCGCCGCAAATACACCAACGATCCGTACATCGTCCACCCGCAGGCGGTCATGGAGCTGGTACGCAGCGTGCCGCACACCGAAGAGATGCTGGCGGCCGCCTGGCTGCATGACACGGTGGAAGACACGCCCACCACCCTCGGCGATATCGAAAGCCACTTTGGGCCGCAGGTAGCGGAGCTGGTGCGGATGTTAACCAACGTCAGCCACGCCGAGGACGGCAACCGCTTCGAGCGTAAAAACCGCGATCGGCGCCACAGCGCCAGCGCATCGCCGCAGGCCAAAACCATCAAACTGGCGGATCTGATCGACAACACCCGCTCGCTGCTGGACTACGACAGCCACTTCGCCCAAACCTATCTGATCGAGAAACAGCGCCTGCTGGAAGTGCTGACCGAAGGCGACCCGACGCTGTGGCGCCAGGCCAGCCATATCGTCGAACAGGGGCTGCTCAGATTACAGCAGCCGCCGCACAACGTGCCGGCCAGCTGGTTTGAGCACGCACGCCGGCGCTACCGCGAGAACGACGCGGCCTGATCAGAAGGTCACCACCGTTTTCAACGCCGTCACCCAGGCGTCCTGCGTTTCGCTGACGCCCGCCGGATGATGCCAGTATTGCAGGCCCGGCTGCAGCTGCAGCCACGGCGTGACGTTAACGCGGTAGTACAGCTCCGCCGTCACCGAGTGGCCCGGCACCGGCCGGTAGTTCGGATCGTGATAATCGCTGATGCCGCTCATCTCGTTGAGGTAACGCTGATTGTCTTTATAGCGGTCGCTCAGTTTCACTACCGAAACGCCCAGCCCCAGCCAGTCGTCCGGCCGCGCATCGAACAGCCCGCGATAGCGGATGCCGGTCGAAGTGGACCAGTGCAGGTAGTTGCTGCGCTGATCCCCCAGCCCCAGGCTGTAGAACACGCTCAGGCCACGGTTGACGTCATCCGCATGGCGCGTCACCTGCTGGTTGAAACCGGTATACAGGAACCAGGTGCGATCGTGGCTGCGATAGCCCTGCGGATCGCTGGCGCCCGGCCCGCCGGATACCCCTTCATAAAGATCGCGCTGGCGCGCATTGGTAAACAACACGCCCAGGTTATACACCCCCGGCAGCTGGTTGACGGCGTGGGTTTTCAGCTCCAGCTCCATCGGCAACAGGAAGCCTTTGCTGCCCTTGGTGGATCCGCTCCAGGCGTGGCTGCGGCTGGGGGCGCTCGGGTTCTGCTCCATCACGCCGCCCTTGAGCGTCAGGCCGTCGGTCAGCTTGTATTGCAGCGTGGTGCCCCAGTAATGCACGTTCCAGTTGTACCAGGTCAACGAGTTGGCGGACTTGCCGCCGCACAGCGTCAGCGTCTGAAAATCGCAGGGGATGATCTGATCGAAATCCTGCACCTTGTTCATCATGCCGATGCGCCATTGCAGCCGGCTGTCGAGGAAGGAACGGCTGAAGGTCAACCAGCCCAGCCGGGTGATCGACTGCCCGCCAAAGCTCTCCTGCGACAGATCGGTCAGGCCGACGCGCGGATCCTGCAGCCGATCGCGGGTCAGGTTGTTGTCATGGTTGCGGTTGACGATATTGCCTTCGATCGCCGCGTCCGGAATGCCGGTCAGCGCCTGCAGATCCTGGCTGAAGGTCAGCGAAAATTGGTCGATGTACGACGCCTGTTTATCGTGGTTGTAACCGCCGCCGGCGTTATACGACAGCTGGCTGAGGTAGCCGAGATTATAGTGGAAACCGTGATCCTCTAGGATCGGCCTGATCCCCAGCATATCCCCCAACAGCCCAGGCTGCGGCGGTTCAAAGCCGAGCGCCACCCCTTCCCATTTGGCGGTGGGAGCTTCAACGTCCTTGCCGATTTGCAGCGTTTCCGCCTGCGCCTGGCTACAGAGCAGCGCCAGCGCCGCCAGGGTCATGGAACGAGGTAATAAGCTTTTCATCATTATTATATTTCTCCGCATAACGGCTGACTGCGGGCAACAGCATTCCCTGGGAGAGAATTTCCCATCATGAACAGCAGCGAATAACGTTAGTTAACGCCCGGCGCTTGCCGCCGGGCTGAAGGGTTAGCGTCGGTCTTTCAGGCTGGCGCCGTTGCTGTGGATCACATCGCGATACCAGTAGAAACTCTTCTTGCGGCGGCGCTCGAGGCTACCGTTGCCGGCATCGTCTCTGTCGACGTGAATGAAGCCGTAGCGCTTCGACATTTCGGCCTTCGAGGCGCTGACCAGATCGATCGGCCCCCAGCTGGTGTAGCCCATCACCTCGACGCCGTCGTCGATCGCCTCGGCCACCTGCACCAGGTGGTCATTGAGGTAGTTGATGCGGTAGTCGTCGTTGATGCTGCCGTCGGCCTCGACGCGGTCTTTGGCGCCCAGCCCGTTCTCGACGATGAACAACGGCTTCTGATAGCGGTCGTACAGCACGTTGAGCAGGTAGCGCAGCCCGATCGGGTCGATTTGCCACCCCCACTCCGAACTGGCCAGGTGCGGGTTCGGCACCATATCGAGAATGTTGCCGCGCGCCGTTTCGTACTGCTCCGGGTCGGCGGTAACGCAGCCGCTCATGTAGTAGCTGAACGAGATGAAGTCGATGGTTTCGCGCAGCGTTTGCCGATCTTCCTCGGTGATCGCCACCTGAATGCCGTTTTCACGGAAGAAACGCTGCATGTAGGCCGGGTAATAGCCGCGCGCCTGCACGTCGCCGAAGAACAGCCAGTCGCGGTTTTGCCGCTGGGTTTCCAGCAGATCTTCCGGCTTGCAGCTCAGCGGATACAGAATGCCGCCCAGCAGCATGTTGCCGATTTGCCCCTCCGGCACGATCTCGTGACAGGCCTTCACCGCTCTGGCGCTGGCCACCAGCTGATGGTGGATCGCCTGATAGACGGCGCTCTTGTCGCTCTCTTGCGGCAGGCCAACCCCGGTGAAGGGCGCGTGCAGCGACATGTTGATCTCGTTGAAGGTCAGCCAGTGTTTAACCTTGTGCTTATAGCGTTCGAACACGGTGCGCGCATAGCGCTCGAAGAAATCGATAGTGCGGCGATCGCCCCAGCCGCCGTAGCGCTTCACCAGACCGTAAGGCATCTCATAGTGCGACAGCGTGATCAGCGGCTGAATGCCGTATTTCGCCATCTCATCGAACAGCCGATCGTAAAACGCCAGCCCGGCTTCGTTCGGGGTCTCTTCATCGCCCTGCGGGAAAATGCGCGTCCAGGCGATCGAGGTGCGCAGGCACTTGAAACCCATCTCGGCGAACAGCGCGATATCCTCCGGGTAACGATGATAGAAATCGATCGCCACGTCCTTGATGCCGCTGTCGCCCGCCGTGCGCGGCGTGATGGCGCCGAAGATGCCCTGCGGCTGCAGATCGGAGGTCGACAGCCCCTTGCCGTCGGCCTGATACGCGCCTTCTACCTGGTTCGCCGCTACCGCGCCGCCCCACAGAAAATGTTGCGGAAACTTGCCGTTCATCGCTTGCTCCTCAATTAACGTAATAAAGTCAGCAGCGGCGCCTGTTCCTGCACCGGAGACAGGCCGCTGGTCAACACGTCCACGTAGTCATCGCTGTTGCTGATGATGATCGGCGTGGTGGTGTCATAGCCGGCGGCATGGATCGCCGCCTGGTCGAACTCGATCAGCAGATCGCCCGGCGCGATCCGCTCGCCTTCCCGCACGTGGGCGGTGAAATGCGCCCCGTCGAGCTTCACGGTATCGATGCCGACGTGGATGAGAATCTCCGCGCCGTCGTCCGATTCGATGCCGATGGCGTGTTTGGTTTTGAACAGCGACGCCACGCTGCCGCTCACCGGCGCCACCACCCGCCCCTGCTGCGGCGCGATCGCCACGCCTTTCCCCAGCAGGCCGCTGGCGAAGGTCGCGTCGTTCACCTGTTCCAGCGGCACGATGTCGCCGGCAATCGGGCTGAGAATGGCCTGTTTGCGGTTAAGTGGCGCGGCGGCTTCAGGCGGCGCCGTCTCTTCCGCCGGCGCAACGCCGAACAGGTAGCTGGCCAGCGCGGCGAACACAAACGACAGCAGAGTGCCGCCGATCGCGCCCCACACCGTGGCGTCAATGCCGCCGTTGGGAATGATTTGCGCGAAGGTGAACACGTTCACCAGGCCGAACGAGTAGACCGAGGTATGGAAGTAACCGATCACCGCCCCGCCCAGCGCGCCGCCGATGCAGCCGAAGATGAACGGACGCTTGTTCGGCAGGGTGACGCCGTACACCGCCGGTTCGGTGATGCCGAAAATCCCGGCGCCGATGGCCGAACCGGACAGCGCCCGCAGCTTGGCGTCGCGGGTGCGCAGCATCACGCCCAGCGTAGCGCCAACCTGCCCCATCACCGCCGGCAGCAGCAGCGGCACCATGGTGTCGCGCCCCAGCACGCTCAGGTTGTTGATCATCAACGGCACCAGCCCCCAATGCAGGCCGAAGATCACGCACACCTGCCACATCGCCCCCATGAAAGCGCCGGCGATGATCGGGTTGAAGGCGTAAATGGCCTGATAGCCGTTGGCCAGCAGATGGCTGAGCCAGGTCGCCGCCGGGCCGATCAGCAGGAAGGTCAAGGGCACGGTGATCGCCAGACACAGCAGCGGCGTGATGAAATTGCGCAGCGCGCTGTGGATCACCCGGTTAAGCAGCGGCTCCAGACAGCAGGACACCCAGGCCGCAAAGATGATGGGGATCACCGACGAGCTGTAGTTGATAAAAGTCAGCGGAATGCCGAAGAAATATTCGCGCACCGCGCCCGGCTGTTGCGCCGCCTCGAACGCCGCCATCATCAGCGGATGCGTCAACGCGCCGCCGATCGCCATGGTGACGAACGGGTTGCCGCCGAATTTTTTCCCGGCGGTGTAGCCGAGCATGATCGGGAAGAAATAGAACAATGCGTCGCTGGCGGCGAACAACATTTTAAAGGCGCCGCTGCTTTCCAGCAGCCAGCCGCAGGCCAGGCTCAGCGCCAGCAACCCCTTCAATACCCCCGAGGCAGCCATCACCCCGAGCAATGGGGTGAAGATGCCGGAAACCACGTCGATAAAGCGGCTGAGCAGATTGTCTTTTTTACCGTCCGCATCGCTGCCGCTCGACGCGCCTTCGGCCAACCCGCCGACCCGGTTGACCGCGTCGAACACCTCGGCCACGTGGTTGCCTACCACCACCTGAAACTGGCCGCCGCTCTCCACCACCATGATGACGCCCGGGTTTTTCTTCAGCGCTGCCGCGTTGGCGCGGCGGTCGTCACGCAGCTTGAAACGCAGGCGGGTGGCGCAATGCACCAGGCTTTTCACATTGTCGCGGCCACCGACGCCGGCCAAAATCTCACTGGCTAATGTGTCATATTTCATACGGTTATCCTTAGACTTCACGTTCTGCCGATCCCGCCTTTGCGCTGGCCTAGCGCAGGAGCGAAATTCGGCGCAAAAAAAAACCTAAACCTCGCGGCCTCTGCCCCATCGGGGAACAGAAACGCGAGGTTTAGGTTTTGCCTGCCGCAGCAGTAACAACCCTAAATCGGTTGAGTTATGACGTTAACACCGCAGATTTTAGCGGAGCAAGGCTTTGCGACGGCAAATTGCCGAACTGTGATCGCAAAGGCAAAACGGCCTCAATGCGCGAAATAATGCATGCCGCCCTCTACCGGGATCACTGCGCCGATGATATATCGCGCGAGCGATAGAGAGGGATGAGAGAGTATCGCCCGGCTTCACGTCAAAAAAACATAAGATTAACTAACCTAATAATTCACTATCAAGCTAAAGCGAAACACGCATTTTCCAGCGGCCAATCGGCTTTTCTGGCAATATTCGCAGCCATTAAGGCAAATACATCGCCAAACCTCATCGAATATTGTTATCATTCCACGATATTCACCCGCGTAAAAATCACCGTGCGCAATTGAATACGGCAAATAAACATCAGAATAACTAATTAAAACAACTAGACAAAAATCACACGGGGGATTATTACTGGTCAACGCTTAATCGAGAGTAGGGATGACAGTCACCATGGTGTTGCGTACTGATGTAGGACGGATTTTGATTACCGGCGCCGGCGGCCGAGTCGCCACCGCGTTTCGCCAGGCAGTGGGCGATCGCTATGCATTGCGGCTGGCGGAACGAGATCTCGCTCTGTTGCGCGATCGCCGGCCCGGCGATGAGGTCATCAGCTTCAACATCGCCGATCTCGACGCCTGCCGTGAGGCCTGCGCCAATATCGACACCGTGTTGCACCTGGCCGCCGATCCGGCTCCCGACGCCGATTTTTGCGGTTCGCTGATGGACAACAACATTCTCGGCACCTTCAATATCTTCCGCGCGGCGAAAGACGCCGGCTGCCGCCGGGTAGTGTTCGCCAGCAGCGCGCAGGCGGTGGAAGGCTACCCGCTCGATTATCAAATCCGCCCGGATGACGCCCCGAAGCCGAAAAATCTGTACGGCGCCAGCAAGGCGTTCGGCGAAGGCATCGCCGCCTATTTCGCCCATCAGGAGGGGCTTTCCGCCCTGTCGGTACGCATCGCCAACTTCACCACTCTAAGCCGGGGCGAACAGCTTAGCGCCCGCGACATGAGCGCTTTTCTCAGCCATCGCGACGCCGCCGATCTGCTGGATCGCTGTATTCGTGTCGAAGGGGTGCAATATGCGGTGGTGCACGGGGTTTCCAATAACCGCTATACGCGTTTGTCGCTGGAAGAGACCCGTCGCCTGCTCGGCTACGCCCCGCAGGACGATGCGTTCAGCCAGCTCGGCTTTGAGTGAGCGCGGCGGGGAACCCCGCCGCACATTATCGTTTACCCGTTGGCGTAGGCCACTTTTTCGGCCTGACGGTGGGTGAACAGCACCAGCAACAGCGCCAATCCGGCAATAATAGCCCCCATCACCGGCACGAAGCTGTATCCCAGCCCGGCGGAGACTACCGCGCCACCGGCGGCGGCGCCCAGCGCATTGCCCAGGTTAAAGGCGCCGATGTTGACCGAGGACGACAGGCCCGGCGCTTCGCTGGCGACACGCATCACGCGCATCTGCAGCGGCGGCACCACGGCAAAGGTCGCCGCACCCCAAATCACCATGCTGACCGCGGCGCCGATTTCACTGCGCGCCAGGAACGGGATCACCAGCATAATGACCACCAGCAGCAGCAAGAAACCCTTCAGCGTCGCGCTCTCGGAGCGGTCGGCGAATTTACCGCCCAGGTAGTTGCCGATGGAGAAACCGACGCCGATCAACACCAGCATGACCGTCACGAACAGCGGCGTCGCATCGGTGATGTGCTGCAACACCGGCGAGATATAGGTATAGAGCGTGAACATCGCGCCCGCGCCCAGCACGGTCGTCAGCAAGGCGGACAGCACCTGCGGGCGCACCAACACCGACAGCTCGCGTTTCACATCAGGGCGTGCGCCGGCGCTGCCTTTCGGCAACGAGAACCACAGCCCCAGCATGGCGATCACGCCCAGCCCTGCCGTCGCCAGGAACGACATGCGCCAGCCGATGGTTTCACCCAGCCAGGTCGCGGCCGGCACCCCGCCGATATTGGCGATGGTCAGGCCCATAAACATGGTCGCCACGGCGCTGGCCTGTTTCTCTTTCGGCACCACGCTGGCGGCCACCACTGAACCGAGGCCAAAGAACGCGCCGTGGTTCAGGCTGGTGATGATGCGCGACAGCATCAGGGTGGTGTAGTCAGGCGCAACCGCCGACAGCACGTTACCCAGGGTAAAGATCGCCATCAGGAAGATCAGCGCGCTTCTGCGCGCCCGGTGAGAAAGCAGCAACGTCATCAGCGGTGCGCCGACCATCACGCCAACGGCGTAGGCGCTGATCAACATGCCGGCCATCGGGATGGAGACGTCCACCCCTTTGGCGATCGTCGGCAGCAACCCCATCGGGGAAAACTCGGTCGTGCCGATGCCGAACGCCCCCACCGCCAGGGCTAATAAGGGAAAGTTAATTTTCATTCAACAACTCCGGTTAACCGCTGCCGAAGCGCGGGAAAGTTAAGATGCCAAAAGTATGACATTGATCACACCAAAGATAAGCAGGCGGAAGGCTAAAAGACTTTTGCGATTTTGTTAAAAATCGTGGGGAAAAACAGCAGCCGACTCTATCTCAGCCACGCGCCGACAGGCAATAGCCGCCGTCGCCCGTGCGCACATCGGGTTCATTCTCGCCACCTGGCCCACCCGCCATACCGGCTCACCGGCGGCTGCCGCGACTATTGAACACAGAGCAAAAGTGTTTTGTTATTGTGCGCGTTTTTAGAATTAAACGACGAAATATAATGGCCTCAGCAAAACATCATCGCCCCACGGCCTAATTCACATGAGGGAAGCGCCATGCTTTTTGACTCGTATTCTTTAAACGGTTTATTGCTGAACAATCGCATCGTCATGCCACCCATGACCCGTTCACGGGCCGGCGCCGGCGACGTCGCCACCGACATGATGGCTGAATATTATGCCCAGCGCGCCAGCGCCGGGCTGATCGTCAGCGAAGGCACGCAGATCAGCCAGCAGGGCCAGGGTTATGCCTGGACGCCCGGCATTTACACCCCGGAACACATCGCCGGTTGGAAAAAAGTCACCGACGCCGTACATCAGGCCGGCGGCAAGATCTTCGCGCAGCTTTGGCACGTCGGCCGCGTGTCGCATACCATTTTACAGCCTGGCCACGCCGCGCCGGTCTCCTCCTCCGCCATCCAGGCCGACGGGGTCAAGGTGTTCGTGGATGTCGAAGGCCGCGGGCCGGAACATGGCGTGGGTGAAATGGTGCAACACTCCGCACCGCGCGCCTTAACGCGGGAAGAAATCCCGGCGATCGTTAACGACTACGCCCAGGCGGCACGCAACGCCATCGCCGCCGGTTTCGACGGCGTAGAGCTGCACGGTGCGAATGGCTATCTGATCAATCAGTTTATCGACTCACGGGAAAACCAGCGCGACGACGAATACGGCGGTTCACTGCAAAATCGCCTGCGTTTCCTGCGGGAAGTCGCGCAGGCGGTCGCGGACGCCATCGGCAAAGAGAAACTGGGCGTGCGCCTGGCGCCGCTGACCACTCTGATGGGCTCGCAGGACGATACCCCGGAAGCCACCTATCTGGCGGCGGCCAGCGTGCTGAACGATATCGGCGCCGCTTATATTCACATCGCCGAAGCGGATTGGGATGATGCCCCGGTGATGCCGGCGGCGTTCAAAGAATCGCTGCGCCTGATTTTCCGCGGCACGCTGATTTACTCGGGCAAATACACGCCTGAACGCGCTGAAGAAGCGCTGGCCAAAGGTTGGGCAGACTTGATCGGCTTCGGCCGCCCGTTCATCGCCAACCCGGATCTGCCTCACCGCCTACAGCACGGGCTGGCGCTGAATGCGCCAATCAAAGAGAAATTCTTCGGCGGCAGCCGGGAAGGCTACACCGATTACCCAGCGATCGGGTAAATACATTCAGCCCCCCGAGCTTGGAGGCGGGGGGCTTCGCCGGCCAGGCAAACAACGCTCTTAAAAATAAGCGACATAATCCAGATTTTCAGTGTCCGCACGATAAAGAAAAAAATCGAAAACCTTAAATATAAAATAATAAATTAAACATTTTCATTGCAATTTCTTATTAGAATACAAAATAACAAAGCATATAAAAACAATATAATTTGAAACAAAAACAATGAAAAAAACGAAAATAAAAACGGAAAAGACAATATTAACTGGAGATTTAAACACATAGTCCGTATTGACCGAACAGGGTTGAATATATACACGAACGTGTAAATATCTTTCTGAACAGCGCTACTGTGGCGCTGCATTGATTAAGGAAAGATCTTATGTCTAAATCACCTATTGGCACTACAGCCACGACAGGACAGAAATGCCCGGAAAGCGGCGTCTGGGAAGTGGTTGGCAAACCCTCAACCACAGCGCCAATCGCTAAAGGCAATATCATGCCTCCTTATGGCGGCAAAGGGGTCACCTGGAAATTGATCCAATACGCATAATCCGTCGTCTTCAGGCCTCTTTTTTCAAAAGGGGCCTCGCAGAAAAATCCTATGACGCCTTATTTTATACCCTCCCGTTGCGCACTTTGCCCGATCGCATTTCGATGTTCCGTTGCAGTTCGCGCAGCCCGCCGGCCAGGAAGCAGGCTTCCGCCAGCACGAACAGCGGGCCGATGATCAGGCCCGTCACGTCGTCCATAAACGCCGGTTTTCGTCCCTCCCAGAAATGTCCGACAAACTGAAACAGCCAGCCGATGACGAAACCGCCGATGCCGACGCTCAGCCACGCCGTCGTCGATAGCGACGCCACCCAGGCGCCGACCCCGAGGCACAGCAGCAGCAACGCCAACATCATGACGCCAAGCCGCAGACTCAGCCGCAGGTAATAGAGAGCCGACACGATCACCACCGCGCAGGCCGGCGAAAACGGCAGCCATCCCGCGCCCCATGCCGGCCGGGAGAGCAGCGCCAGCAGGCTGACGACGATCAGGGGGATGCCGATAAAGTGCGTGACGATATTGCGCGCATCGCGATGATAGGCGGCATAAGCGGCAAGTTGATCTTCCAGACTTCGCATGTTGACCTCCGGTATGTACGGCCTTCGTCGCCGAACGCGTGCAGCCGCATGCGGCTGCCCTTACCCATAGCTTAGCGCGGGATCACCAATACCGGTTGGCCAATCTCATCCAGCAGGCCACGCGTGACGGAGGCGTTCAACCAGCGCCCCAACGAAGACAGGTGGCGGTGCGAGATGATCAGCAAATCGCAGTTGAACAGCGCCATCTGTTCCGGGATCACCTCGATGGGCGTCCCCGCAGCCAGCAAGCCCTGGGCGTTGAAACCCTGCTGTTTCAGCGCCCGCGTCACCTGCCCGACCTGCTTTTCCGCCAGCGCCTCTTCCCGTTGCGCGGCGGGATACTCCTCGCGCTCCTCGCTGTCGAAACGCAGGCCGCTACGGCTGAGCGTGAAGGCATTGTCCACCACCGTCAGTACGATCACGTCGCCGATGCTGCCTTGCAGGCGCGCCATAAAATCCAGGGCATTGCCGCTGTGCTCAAAGCAGTCCACCGCCAATAACACTCTCTTAATCATAACAATCCTCGTTCGGCTGAGTTAAATCGCGCCCTTGAAGTTGGCTTCGCCCTTTTTCCAATACCCCTTGGCAAACAGCGCCGCACGGGAGACGCCCATTTCGTTGATAAAGCGCGCCTTCAGGTATGCGGCGATCTGCTGCTCGCAGGCCAGCCACACCTGCCCTTCGCCGGGCGGCAGTTCGCAATGGCTGACGGCCTGCACCAGCGGGCTGTTCATCACGCTGTCAAAATGGCGCGTGCGAATTTGCCAGCTGTTCACCTGCAAGAAGGAACAATCGACATCCTGAATCTCCTGCGCATCGCCCACTTCGGCGAACCACAGCACCGGCAACGGGTCGGACAGCGAGGCGAGAATGGTGCGCATGGCGGGCAACGCGGTCTCATCGCCCAGCAACAGCAGCCAGCGAGTTTGCGGCAACAATCGGAAGCCGCCGGAACAAGGGCCGGCGAACCCCAGCTTGTCGCCCGGCATCGCGTCGCGCGCCCAGTTCGACGCCGGGCCTTCGCCGTGCAGTACCATATCGATATCGAAGGTGCGGGCGAGTTTGTCGATGCCGCTCAGGGTGTAAGCCCGCCCGGCCAGCGTGTCGCGCCACGGGAAGAACACTTTGACCCAACTGGCCGGCTCCTGCGCGCGCGGATCGGCGATAAACTTATCCACATCATCGCCGCTCAACGTGATGCGACGGATCCGGGCGGTGACTTGCCGCACGGCGCTCACCCGGGCCTCCCGTTTGCGGCGGGTGTCCCTTTCCAGCATCTCGTCGACAATCTTATTCAGCGTGTTGTGCATCAGCCTTCTCCTGTGGCGCCGCAGACGGGTAGGTGTGTTCCCAGCCGCCGCCCAGCGCTCGATAGATATTCACCACGGCGATCGCCGTCTCCTCCTCTGAAACAATTTGCGCGGACTGCAGATCCAGCAGCGCGCGCTGCGTGCTCAGAACGTGGATAAAATCGCTGGCGCCGTTCAGATAGCTGTCGCGCGCCAGCGCAAACGCGTGTCGGTTGGCGGCCAGCGCCTCGGCCAGGTGCGTCTGGCGGCGCTGCTGGGCGCGATAACCGGCAAGCGCGTCGTCAATCTCGTGCCAGGCGCGCAGCACCGTTTGCTGGTAGGCGATGGCCATTTCCTGCTGCCGGTATTCGCTCAGGCGCACCCGTTGGGTGATTTTCCCCCCGTCGAACAGCGGCAAATACAGGGCGGGGCCGATGGCGAAGGTATGCGTGGACCAACTGCCCATATCCGCCAGCGCCAACGCCTGATAACCCGCATTGCCGGTCAGCGTGATGCGCGGGTAGTAGTCGGCGGTGGCGACGCCGATCTCGGCGGTCGCCTGATGCAAACGCTCCGCCGCTTCGCGAATATCCGGCCTGCGCAGCGCCAGATCCGACGGCACCCCCATCGGCACGGCGCGCGCCAGCGTCGGCAGCGGCCCCGTCGGCGACAACATCGCTGTCAGCGCGCCCGGTCGCTCGCCCAACAGCAGGCTGATGGCGTTGATCAAGCGTTCCTGCCGATCGAACAGCGCCGGCAGCAGGGCATCCACCTGCGCCAACTGCACCTGCGCCTGATCGACATCCAGTTCGTTGCCCGCGCCGCTCTGATAACGGTTTTGCGTCAGCTGCAGCGTGCGCAGCGCCGTAGTGCGGTTTTCCTGCGCCACCGCCAGCTGTTGCTGCGTGGCGCGCAGGCGCAGATAGTCGCTCGCCACCTCCGCCGTCACCGACGTCAGCAGTGCGCGCCGGTTCTCCTGCGAAGCGGCGAAGCTGGCGCGCGCACTTTCCGACGCGCGACGCAGCTTGCCCCACATGTCCAGCTCCCAGGTGGCGCTGGCTCCGCCGCGCCAGAGGTTATAATCCGCCTCTCCGCCGTTGCCGGACGGATCCATGCTGCCCACCGAGGTGGCGCGTTGGCGCAGATAAGCGCCGTCCAGACTCAGATCCGGCATCAGCGCCGCCTCCGTCACGCCCAGCAGGGCGCGGCTTTGTTGCATGCGCGCCGTGGCGAGCTGCAGATCCAGGTTGCCGGCCGCCGCGCGCTGCACCAGTTGCGACAGCGACGCATCGTTGAATATCGACCACCAGGCCACCGGCAGCGCCCCGCCGCCGGCCTGCTCCCCCCAGCTTTCGGGCAGCGCGTTCTGCGGCCGAGCGTAGTCCGGCCCTACCGCCCGGCAGCCGCTCAGCGCAATCAGCAGCAGCGGGATCACGACTCTGTTCATTGCAGGCCCCCGTCCAGCGTATTGATGCTGACGTCCGCAGACATGCCGACGCGCAGGGCGCTCAGCAAGGCGGCGTGCTCTTTGTTGATATCAAACACAATCTTCACCGGGATGCGCTGAACGATCTTGGTGAAGTTGCCGGTGGCGTTCTCCGGCGCCGCGGCCGCGAAGCTGACGCCGGAAGCCGGCGCGATGCTGTCCACCAGCCCTTTCAGCGTTTGGCCGGGAAAGGTATCGATATGGATGTCTACCGACTGCCCGTGCGCAATGTTTTCCAACTGGGTTTCCTGGTAGTTGGCGATGATGTACAGCTTGTCCTGCGGCACGATGGCCAGCAGCGCATCGCCCGGTTTGACGAACTCCCCGACCCGTAGGCTTTTCTTGCCGATCACGCCGCCGATCGGCGCGGTGATACGGGTGTAAGACAGGTTCAGCTCGGCCATCGCTTTCTTCGCCTGCGCCAGCATCAGCTCGGCATCGCTGTCCGCCAGCTTGGCTTGCAGCACCTGCTCCATGTTTCGCGCCGCTTTGAGCGTCGCCTCCGCCTGCGCCACATTGGCGGAAAGCGTGTGCACCCGCGTTGTCGCCTGCTGCGCCGCCTGCTGCGACCCCGCACCGCTGCTGGCCATTCTCTGGTAGCGGTTCTGCTCCTGGCGCGCAAACGCCAGCTCCGCCTGCGCCGCCTGCCGCTCCGCCAACGCGGCGGCGATCAGCGCGCTCTGTCGGGTCAGGTTGGCCCCGGCGTCGTCCTGGCGGGCGCGGGCGGATTGCTCCTGGGCCGTCGCCTGCGCCAGCGCGACGTTGAATTCACGCGGGTCGATCACCGCCAGCAATTCCCCCTGTTTGACCCACTGGTTGTCCCTGACCAACACCTGCGCAATTTCACCGGCAATCTGCGGTGAAATACGCGAGATATCGGCGCGAATATAGGCGTCGTTGGTATTCTGCTGTGTTTCTTTAATAAAGAACTTATTCATTAATAACCCCAGCGTAATGACGGCAACCGCCAATACGGCAACGGCGACTTTCTTGTTAGCCATAAAAGTGACTCCACTTAATATTTATGTCTGATGATAAAATGTCAGGCAGCGACCGAACGCGGCGGGTAAATACGGGTCGGCATAACTAAAATCAGCGCGGTCAGTAATAACGCCAGGCCGGCAACCAACAGATAAAGATCGGCGCTGGCCAGCACGTGGCCCTGCCGGGCGGCAAGCTGCGCCAACTGCTCCGCCGATCCCGATGCGCGGCTATAGGCCGAGCCGAAGCCGTCGGCGATCGTACCGGCGTGATAATCCCCGCGCTGCCGGCTGAGCAGTGCGATGGCGCCGCCGGCCGCGGTGGCGGCGAAACCTTTCACCGCGTTGAACCACGCCGCCGCAAACGGCCCGTCGGTCGGCAACAGCCCGCCGGTCGCCTGCATCAGCAACGGGATGATCGCCATCGGTTGAGCAATCGCCTGCAACAGTGCGATGACGCGAAACGTGTCGCCGTTCCATTCCGGCGTCAGCTGGGCGGCCAGTACGCAGGCGGTGGCCATCAACAGCAGGCTGATCGCCAGCACCCAGCGGCAATCCACCCGCGGCGTATTGCAAATTATGGCGACGATCGGCAGCGTAATTAATTGCGGCAACGCCACCCACAGCATTAAGTCGGAGGTTTGTTCCTGACGGTAACCCTGAATCGCGGATAAATATCCCGACGTGATATTGACCAGCGACACCATAATTAACAGCACGCCACCCAGCGTAATTAAGGAGAAGGACAAGTTCCTTTTGCTTAATAGCTGCAAATTGAAAAAAGGCAGCGGGTGATACCATTCGTTAATCAGAAATAATGCCAATAGCCCAATGCCGCCCAACAATAAAACGTAGATCAGCGGCGAGTTCAGCCAGTCGAGGCGCTCCCCCTGTGAGATGCCCATCGTCAGCATGCCGAGCGCCATGCCGCCGAGCAGCAGGCCGCGCCAGTTGAACTGCCGCAGGCGCTCCAGCCGCAACGGATCCTGCGGCAGGCCGTAACCGATGCACACGGCGGCGATCGCCATCAGCGGCAGGTTCCAGTAGAAATATCCGCTCCAGCCCCAGTGAAAGGCGAAGGCGGCGGCGGTGGCGCCCAGCGTAGCGCTCCAGGCCGAGACCCAGCCGTAGGCGCCCAGCCCCAGCACCTTGATCAGCGGCGGCATAAAACGCAGCACCACCGTCATCAGCATCGGCGGCAACGCGCCGCCGGCGAAGCCCTGCAGGCTGCGCACCGCCAGCAGCACGCCATATTGTTCTCTCAGCCAGGGCGTCAGCAGCCCGCCGGCCAGGTAAATGCCGCACATCGTCAGCGCCACCCGGCGCAGCGAAAAGGTCGGCCAAAAACAGGGCGTGAACCCGGAACCGATCACAAAACCGGTGACGTAGCACGTGGTCAGCCAGCTGCCGGCATCGAAACTCAGCAGCATGCCGCCCTGTATATCCGCCAGCGCGAACTTGCTGGCGTTTTCCCCCACGCCGCTGGCCATCACCGCCAAAAACACGCCGAACAACCCCAGCCAGGTACGGCCGTTGATTTCGCCGGCGCTGGCGAGCCATCTATTCTTGTGATGCGGCGTAACAGACACCTCAACCATTCCCCACTCCTGCTGTTTCAGCCTCAATCTTTGTTGTCGTGGGCAGTATCCGGGCTTATTTGGATTGTTTAAAATGAAATGATGTAATTAACTAGTTGCACAAAACGCAATCCATTGAGCGCACCACCACCGGAGAGGCCATGCCGCAAAAAATTGATTTCAACCTGATCTATGCGCTGAATCTGCTGCTGGAAGAAGGCAGCGTGAGCGGCGCCGCCGAGAAGATGAATCTGAGCGCGCCGGCAATGAGCCGCATTCTGGGGCGCATCCGCCGGCAGTTCGACGATCCGATCATGGTCAGGGCCGGCAAGCATCTGGTGCCGACGCCGCGCGCGCTGGAGTTGAAACGCCAGCTCGGCGATATCATCGAACAGGCCGCCGCGCTGATCGCGCCGAGTGAATCCTTCGAGCCCGGCAAGCTGACCCGAACCTTCACCATTCGCGCCAACGACATTTTTATCGGCGCGCTGGCGGGCGGCCTGCTGGAGACGCTGCGGGACATGGCGCCGTTAAGCGGCCTGAAGTTTATCGCAGAAAGCGACGGCGAGGATGATGCGCTGCGCAGCGGCAAGGTGGATCTGGTGATCGGCTCCTCACGCGACTGGCACCCGGAAATCAAAACGCAGAGCCTGTTCACCAGCACCTTTCAGGCGCTGGTGCGCCCTGGGCACCCGATCATCGGCCGGGTAACGCCCGAAACCCTGACCCATTACCCGCATATCAGCGTTTCTCGCCGCGGGCGAACGCAGGGGCCGATCGACGACGCGCTGCGCGATCTCGGCCTGCAGCGCAACGTCGCCCTGACCCTGCCGGGCTTTCATTCGGCGATGATGCTGACCATGAAGTCGGACTTTATCCTGCCGCTGCCGCGCCACGTGCTGCAGGGGGTGAGCAATATCCACCTGCCGTTGGCGGAGATCGAGCTGCCGCTCGAGCTTGAATCGGTGTTTATCGTCCAGGCCTGGCACCCGCGCCTGGATCGCGATCCGGCGCACCGCTGGCTGCGGCAGACCATCAAGCAGTTCTTTTTGCAGCGGGAGTGAGGGGATGGTGTATTGGGGATAGGGACGCTCGCGGCAGAACCCAAATACGCCTGCCAGATAAGCCGGTAACATGGCATTTTGCCGAAGCCCTGCGCATACTCAGACGTCTTGGGTAAACCGCGCAACGCGGGCAATGGCATCGATATTCCATTTCGCCAAGCACGAAAACAGAAAGGAACTCATGTCCAGGGAGGTACAAATGACCAAAGCGTATTATTGGAAAAGTCAGGTGTGGGGCGTGACTTACTTTTTTATCGCGCTTTATTACATCTATTCTTTCCAGGACATGGTGAATATCGCACTTTCGTTGATCCTCTCCATCCTGAGCTTTTTACTGTATCCCTGTGCTAAAAAAGGCACTGAAATGGCCGCCCTGCAGTTCACGAGTGAAGAATTTTGGCACCGCGGACTGTTCGCCGATACCATAGGCAAAAATGGCGTGCTGATCCTGTATTATGCATTCTGTTATGTCATGGCCCTGCCGCTGGGCGCCCTGTATCTGCTTGCCCTGTTTCTCAGAAATAAAAAGGCCGCGTAAGCGGTTTTTACGTCAACGGCTTACTGCCTCATAGTCCTTCTTCATGAACGTTTCTTCTACCCACGCAAGCTGCGCTATCACAAAGCGAAAGAAGCAAATTACCCCTACCGGAGCCGACAATCACAGAGGAGATTGGGAGACATTGATTGGCGGAAGATCACAGGAGTCGAACCTGCCCAGGACCGCTGGCGGCCCCAACCGGATTTGAAGTCCGGCCGCCCCACCGGGGACGAGGATCTTCCTTGGAGAAGAGAAGAAGCAAGGCGCTGATTATAGCGCAGTTTGTTCGCTGCGCTAAGCGGGAAATGGCGGCCGCCGGCGATTCGGCGGCCGGGGAGCGCTACTTCAGGAAATCCTTCACGTCCAACAGGATGAACTCGTTGTCATCCGCCATATTGGGCTGGCGGCTGGAGGAGAACGGGAAGTTGTTGTCGTTGCCGACGATGATGTGGTTGGCGTCCACCACGTCCACGTTTTCGATGGTGAAGAACGGGAAGGTCAGCACGCCGTCGTTCAGCGGCTTGCGCGCCAGCTTGTTCGGATCCTGAATGTTCATCAGGTCGATATAGCCCAATTTTTCGACCGGTTTGCCGACGTTGGCGTCCGAGAAGGCGATTTTATACACCCGCTTGAACTTGGCCACCTGGCTGAAGCAGTTGTCGGTTGGCGCGCCGGCGGCGCAGGCTTTATCCGGCGTGCCTTCGCCGTTGTCGCGCTCAATCACCAGCCCGTGGGTGGCGTCGATCATGTTGAAGTCGCCGATGGCGTTCTGGTTGTCTTCCAGCACGTACTGCCAGCTGCGGCCGGTCCAGGCCTGCTGTTTCACGTCAAACTCCAGCACCCGCAGGTAGCGTTTGCCGCCGACGTTCTCGAACTGCTCGCCGTCCCACAGCGCCCCTTCCAGCAGCGGGTACAGCTTGCTGCCGTCCGGCGAGGCGGCCATGCCTTCAAAGCCTTTGGAACGCGCCACCTGGAAGTTCTGCTTGCCGTCCGGCGCGCCCGGCAGGGTCAGCGTCGGGTTGTCCGGCGATTTCACCACCTTGCCGTCTACCTGAGTGTCGAACACCGCCAGCACTTTGCCGTTCAGGTCGGCCTTGATCAGGTAAGGCCCGAACTCTTCACCGATCCATAAGGCATCGTCGGCAAACTGGAAGCTTTCCGGATCGAAATCGCTGCCGGTCAAATAACGCTTCTCGGTGCTCTCGTTGATGATGTGGAACGGCACCTTTTTATCCGGATCGTGCAGGAACACCGTCTTCAGCGGCGCGACCGTGCCGTCTTTGAAATCGATCTTGTAGTGATTGAGGTACAGCATGGCGTCCGGCGAATTGGCCTTGCTGCCGAAGCCGTTATCGGTCAGCACCCAGTAGGTGCCGTCGGGCATGTGTTTGATGCCGGAGTGGCCCTGCAGCGGCTGGCCGTCGATCGGCAGGCCGAGGCCGGTCAGGCGATCGGCGGATTTGCCCGCCACGCTGCCCAGCTCGGTGACGCGTTTGCCGCTGGTGTATTTGCCGCTCTGCTGCAAATCGCTCGGCGCATCCTTCGGCGTGGAAACGGCGGATTTCACCGGCAGTAGCGCATGCCCGGCCAGCGTCGCTTGCACCGGCTGCGCGTCGGCCCACAGGTTGGCGCTCAGCGCCATGCAGCCGACCAGCAGCGCCAGCCGGGTTTTGGTGTTGTGCATGTCATTGTCCCTTTTCGTTGTTATCGCCCAGAAGTAAAAGCAACGTCACTATAGGGAACGGCAATGACAGAAATATTATTCGGCGAACGCCCGTCGGTAGCTGTGCGGATGGAAGCGCCAGGTGATGGCGATCAGCGCCACCACCAGCAGCGCGTGGATCTGCCAGTCCAGCACGAAGCCGCCGCTGTAGTCCCGCAGCAGACCAGAGAGGTAGGGCGTCACGCCCGCCAACAGGAAGCCGACGCCCTGCATAAAGGCCACCAGCCGCCCGGCCGCCGCCGGCTGGTGCAGGTGATCGAGCGCCAGCACCAGGCACAGCGGGAACGCGCCGCCCAGCCCCAGCCCGGAAACCAACACCCACAGCCACGGCAGCGTCTGCGGCAGGTAAATCAGGCCGATAAAGCCGATCAGTTGCATCATCAGCGCCAGCAGCAGCAGCGGCCGCCGATCATGATTGCGCGCCAGCGCCGGCAACAGCAGCGCGCCCACGACCTGGCCGAAGGTCATCAGCGCCAGCAGCGAACCGCTGGCCTGCGGCTGCCAGCCGAGCTGCATGTAATACGGCGGCAGCCAGGCGATCAGGCTGGTATAGCCGCCGTTGATCAGGCCGAAATAGGCGCCGAGCAGCCAGGCGCGCCGGTTGCGCAGCAGGCCTGGCCCGCGGTTTTCGCCCGCCGCGCCCAGGCGAGACAGCCCGCGGCTGACCGGCCACCAGGCCACCAGCGCCACCAGCGCCGGCAACGCCCACCAGGCCAGCGCGCTGTGCCAGTCGTGCCCTACGCTCATCAGCCACGGGGTGATCGCCGCCCCCAACCCACCGCCGCCCATCAGCGCCGCCGACCACAGCCCGGCCACCAGCGCCATGCTGTTGAGGAAATGATGCTTGATGATGCCGGGCATCACCGCCTGGATCACCCCGATGCCGAGCCCGCCCAGCACCGCGCTCATCAGCAGTTGCACGCTACCGGGGGCCAGTTCGCGCCAAAGCGCGCCCAGCCCGATCGCCAGCAGGCTCAGCGTCACCGCGCTGCGTTCGCTGAACAGCCGGTTGATGGCGCCGCCCGCCAGCGCCATCAGCCCCATCATCAGCACCGGCAGCGTGGTCAGCAGCGCCGCGCCGCCAAAGCTCAGCCCGGTAGCCTGGCGCAGCGTCGGCAGCAACGGGCCGATCGAGGTCAACAGCGGCCGCATGTTCAGGCCGATCAACACCAGCACCAGCAACAGGGGGTTGAACCAGCGGCGCGGGGAGGATGAATTAACAGAATGATTTAACACGGTATATTCCTGGTACTGCGAAATGAAGAGTGCGGCGTCACAGCGCGATCGCCGCAGCGTTGCGTTACTGTAGGCAACGCCGCTAGTATTGGGAAATTAAATAATAAAATAGCCAACAGTGGGAAAATGAATCGCTACCCGATGTTCAATCCGCAGCTGCTGCTCAGCTTCGTCGCCGTGTGCGACAGCAACAGCTTCACCCGCGCCGCAGAGCGGGTGTTTTTGTCGCAGTCCACCGTCAGCCAGCAGGTGCGCCGGCTGGAAGAGATGCTGGGCAAGCCGCTGTTTGAGCGTTCCTCGCATCAGGTGCTGCTGACCGAAGAAGGCGTCAAGCTGTTGAGCTACGCGCGCCGCATTATCGCGCTGAATGAAGAAGCCCACGATGCGCTGACCGGCATCTGGCGCGACGGCGTGCTGCGGATCGGCATGCCGGAGGATTTCGCCGTGCCCACCACCGGGCTGCTGGCCGAATTCAGCCGCGAGCACCCGCACCTGCGGCTGGACGTCGCCAGCGGCCTGAGCGCCGATCTGCACAACGCCTACGCGCGTGAAGAGCTGGATCTGATCCTGGTGAAGCAGCGCCGCCGGCAACCGCCGCGCGCCGCGCGGCCGGAACCGCTGCTGTGGCTGGACAGCCTGGCCTTCCCGGCCATCGAGCAATCGCCGGTGCCGCTGGCGGTATTTCCACTGAACGGCCTGTACCGCGACGAGCTGTGCCAGGCACTAGACACCCTCGGCAAACGCTGGCGCATCGGCTACAGCAGCGCCAGCCTGGCGGCGCTGACCGCCGCTTCGGCCGCCGGGCTGGGCGTCACCCTGCTGCCGGCCGGCTGCCGTTTGGCGACGCACCGGGTGCTGGGCGCGGCCGAAGGATTGCCGCCGATAGACAGCTTCGAACTGGCGCTCTACTACCGCGACGGCGCTCCCGCCGCCACGCTGGCGCTGGCCCAGCGGCTGGCGGCGTTTTGCGGGCTGAAGTAAGGCAGCTTACGCCACTATCTGCGGATGTTCGCGCTGCAGCCAGTCGATAATCCGTACCCACAGCGCTTCTGTCTGCTCAAGGCAAGCCTGTACCGCCGCGTCCGTCACCAAGTCGCCGGAATAATCCGCCACGTTGCGCTGTTTTCGCAATGCATCCAGGCAGATCATTTCCTCTCGCGGCAGCCCTACGGTGAGCGGCAACGATTGGATCATGATCTGGTGATGGCCGGGTTTGCTGGTCAGCGTGCGGTATCCTTTGGCTTGTAAAGCGGCATTCGCCATTTGCATGACCGCCTTATATGCCGTGTCGAAACGGCTCTCATTGCTAAGCTGAGTGATACCCGCATCGCGTCGGTTGCGAGCGGCGGCGGCCAGCAATTTTTTAATCGCCCCCGCGTCAGGCGTTATCACCTCCAGTCCCAGCCCGACCAGATTGTCCAGCGTCATCCTTGTCTCCCACAATCCAGAGTTGGGGTTTATCCATAATGTCCTGAATAAACGCGGAGTTCTCGGCCAAAGCCGCTCGCCACTCTTCAGGCGAATACAGTTTGGGGTTAATTTCCCGACCCAGCGTTGCCTGCAGCGGGTAAACCGCCTGAATCACCTCCGCAAAAGACAGTTTGCCGACGATCAGAACATCGATATCACTGGCCGCCGTCGCTTTGCCACTGGCGACAGAACCAAAAATAAAAGCGCGTTCAATAGCTTCGCCAAACGCTGCCAATGTCTGCCTTAAGCACTCCGCCGGCCCGCAAACCTTGCGGAAAATCGCCGCCAGCTCAGGGAAAATCAGGCAATCGGCGTTGGCCTGATAGCAAATTTGGTTGCCCTGCCGCTGCCTGAGCAAGATGCCGCTCTCCGCCAACCTGCTCAACTCTTTATGTAAAGTGCCGGCCTGAGTTGCGGTGCGCCGCGCAATTTCTCGCACATGAAACGCACGCCCGGCTTCAATAAACAGCAGGCTTAGCACTTTTCTACGGTATTCGCTGAACAGCAACTCGAGCATCGGATCGTGCATAACGCTGACCTCAATGTAGCTTTAATGACTACAAATGTAGCCATTAAAGCTACGAAAGAGCAAGCCAGGAAAATCCTTGCCCCGGCGCACGCCGGTCATTACCAAATCGAATAGTCACCAGTGGCAAATGTCGCTGCCAACCGGCCGGTTCCTCTCCTAAATTGGGGGATGTTTTCACCCACCTCACCTCTGGATTAAGGAACCGAACGTGGAAAACCCTCAACAACCGGGCCGCAGAGCCTTCCTCAGCCAAACCGGCAAACTCACCACCGCTTGCGCAGTGATCGGCCTGACCGGCGGCATGGCGCAGGCCGCTTCGCCTGGCGGCGAGCCGTGTGCGCCAACGCCGATGACCCTGACCGATCGCCACTACTGCCTGAGCGAGGTGCGGCTGGAAGACGGCTTTGAATACGACGGTGAAACGGTGATCGACACCCGCACCGCGCTGTACACCCTGGAGATCAAAGACGGCAAGATCGCCGCCATTCACGCCGCCAACGCCGCGTTGCCGGCCGGCGTGCCCCGCTATAAGGCGCAGGGCCGGCTGCTGCTGCCGGCATTTCGCGATATGCACATCCACCTGGATAAAACCTTCTACAGCGGCCCGTGGCAGGCGCCGCGCCCGCGCCAGGGCAAAACCATCATGGACATGATCGCGCTGGAGCAGACACTGATCCCGACACTGCTGCCCACCTCGCAGCAACGGGCGGAAAACCTGATCGCCTTGCTGCAGTCCAAAGGCAGCACCGTGGCACGCAGCCACTGCAATATCGATCCGGTCAGCGGCCTGAAAAGCCTGGAGCACCTGCAGCGCGCGCTGGAAAACCACCGGGCGGACTTCAGCTGTGAAATCGTCGCCTTCCCGCAGCACGGCCTGCTGCACTCCAGGGTCGATGCGCTGATGCGCGAAGCGATGCAGATGGGCGTGCAGTACGTCGGCGGGCTGGATCCGACCAACGTCGACGGCGCGATGGAGAAATCGCTCGACGCCATGTTCCAGATCGCCCTCGATACCGGCAAAGGCGTGGATATCCACCTGCATGAAACCAGCCCGGCCGGGGTCGCCGCCATCAACTACATGATCACCACCGTGGAGAAAAACCCAGCGCTGCGCGGCAAGGTCACCATTAGCCACGCTTTCGCCCTGACCACGCTGACGCCGGGCGAACTGGCGGAAACCGCCACCCGGCTGGCGGCGCAGCAGATCACCATCGCCTCCACGGTGCCGATCGGCGGCCTGATGATGCCGCTGCCGCAGCTCAGTGAGAAAGGGGTGTTCGTGATGACCGGCACCGACAGCGTGATCGACCACTGGTCGCCGTTCGGCACCGGCGACATCCTGGAGAAGGCCAATCTGTACGCCCAGCTGTACCGCGGTTCCGACGAGTATCACCTGTCGCGCGCCATGGCCATCTCCACCGGCGGCGTGCTGCCGCTGGACGATAAGGGGCAGCGCGCCTGGCCGAAAGCCGGCGATGCCGCCGAGTTCGTGCTGGTCAACGCCAGCTGTTCCGCCGAGGCGGTCGCCCGTCTGCCGGCGCGCAGCGCCACCTTCCATCAGGGGCGCCTGGTCGCCGGCCAGGTGAGCAAAGCCTAAGGTCGGTCCGTTGTTGTCATCATGATGGCCGTTTTTGGCCTTCTGCCAGAGTAAGGCGCGGCGCAAGATGGTCGCTACACACACTGGCGGAGGGCCGAAAATGTCACAGAGCGCGTTATTGATCATCGATGTCCAGCAATCATTCCAGCACCGTCCATTCTGGCAGGAGGACGATCTGCCGGCGTTTCAACAGGCGCTGACCCGCCTGATCGCGGGCTGCCGACAGCGCGGCGCGGCCCTGGTCGACGTGCTGCACGTTTCGCCGCAAGGGCCGTTCTCACTGGCTTCGGGCCATGTGCAGCGCCTGCCGTTCCTCACCCACCAGGCGGATATCACCATACACAAGCATGTGCACAATGCGCTGACCGAATCCGGCCTCAACGCCTGGCTGCGCGAGCGGGACATCAACCACCTGATCGTCTCCGGCATCCGCACCGAGCAGTGCTGCGAAACCACCACCCGGGTGGCGTCCGATCTCGGTTATCGGGTGACTTTCGTCACTGAGGCGACGTTAACCTTCCCGATGCGCCATCCCGGCGGCGAAGTCTTTACCCCCGCGCAGTTGAAGCGGCATACTGAAACCGTACTGGTCGATCGTTTCGCCCGCATCGCCAGCGTGGATGAGGCGCTGGCGCAACTCGCACAGGAGTAACCATGTCGCAGGCCGTCTATTTTCTGCTGTTGCCCAACGTGCTGTCGCTGGACGTCAGCGGCCCGGCGGAAACCCTGCGCCTCGCCGGGCAGTTCAGCCTGCGTTACCTCAGCCCGGCGCCGCAGATCGTCTGCTCCATCGGCATGACGCTGAGCGGCCTGCAGCCGTTGCCCGAGCGCCTGGAAGACGGCGCCATCCTGGTGCTGCCGGGCGTCGGCGATTCGCAGCGCTATTTCGCCGGAGAGGAGGCCGAGCAGGCGCGCCGCTGGCTGGCGACGCTGCGGCCCGATCTGCAACGGCAGCGCATCACCCTGGTGTGCATCTGTTCCGGCGCGCTGCTGGCGGCGCAGGCCGGGCTGCTCGACGGCTATCAGTGCACCACCCACCACGACGTCATCGAACGTATCCGCCTGCAGGCGCCGGCGGCGCAGGTGAAAGAGAACCGCATCTTCGTCGAAGACCGCGGCGTCTACACCAGCGCGGGCATCACCACCGGCATCGATTTGGCGCTGCACCTGGTCCACCGCCACTGCGGCTCCGGCCGGGCGCGCGACGTCGCCCGCGATATGGTGGTCTATTTCCGCCGCGCCGGGGACGATCCGCAACTGTCGCCCTGGCTGCGCTACCGCAACCACCTGCACCCGGCGGTGCACCGCGCGCAGGACGTGATGGCCGCCGAGCCGGAGGCCGACTGGTCGGTGCCGCAGATAGCGGAGAAGGCGCACGTCAGCAGCCGCCACCTGGCGCGGCTGTTTCGCAGCCACGTCGGCATCAGCGTGCGGGAATATCATGAGCAGCTGCGGTTGGCGGTGGCGCAACAGCGCCTGCAGCAAGGATATGGCTTGGAGAAGGCCGCGCTGGCGGCCGGTTTTTCCTCCGGGCGGCAGCTGCGCCGCGCCCAGCAGCGCCAACCCTCGCCGCTATGACACCAGCCGGCGGGTATCCAGCCGCTGCAGGCCGACAGACAGCAGCAGGCTGCCCCCCAGCGCCACGCCGAACACCCAGAAGATATCCAGCAGCGGGTGGCCGGTGAAGTCCAGGTGCCGGCTGCGCATCACGTTGACGATCAGGGCGTGAAAACCGTAGATCGCCAGCGAATGGCGGGAAAATACGCTCAGCCAGCCGATCGGCTGCGGCAGACAGTGTTTCACCCACACCAGCAGCGCCACCGCCGCCATAAACACCAGCGGGCCGCTGTAGATGTAGTAGGTATCGGCGAAGTTGCCGTTGATGAACAGCTGATGTTTGGTGCCGCGCGCGATCAGCGCCACGCACAGCGCAAATCCCAACGCCGCCAACCAGCCCACGGCGCGCCCGCGCGCCTCCATCATGCCAATCGCCCGTCCGGCCAACGCATACAGCAGGTAGTAGAAGGTATCGCCGTAGATATACAGGTTAACCGGCAGCAGATGCGCGTTGCCGAAGGTCAGCTTATCGGTATTCGGGTTGGCGATCGCCGCCAACATCACCAGCGCGGCGGCCAGGTAGCGGCGCGATACCGGTTTGACGCTAATCAGCGGCGACAGCAGGTAAATCACCGCGATGGCGTAGAAAAACCACAGATGATAGAACACCGGCTTTTGCAGGATGCCGCGCAGCGACGGCCAGAAACCGATCTTGGTGAAAGCCGCGATATAGATCAGCGCAATGGCGCTGTAGAACAGAATGCAGCAGAGGATGCGGGTGAAATGCCGCCGGCCGGCGCTCTTTTCGCCGAAGAACAGGTAGCCGGAAATCATGAAGAACAGCGGCACCGACACGCGCGACAGTGAGTTCAGCACGTTGGCGATGTCCCAGTTGTGCAACCCTATCGCCGCGCCGTTGGTGACGTAATAGGTGGTGGCGTGGATCATCACCACCATCATGCACGCCATCGCCCGCAGGTTGTCTATCCAGCCGATTTTCTCGCTCAAACGCTCGCCCGATCTTGTGTCATATTGATATGTTAAGAAGAGGTTATCGGGCACGGCGTTCGGCGACAACCCAAAAGCGAAATATCAGAATGCACTTAAACAACACCTTATGATTGCGAAGGTGAACAATTGGCGGCAAAATAGCCGCCATAACTCGCTCAGTTTGCGCTTCCCGCCCTGGCAGTTCCTTTTTCTCTTTTACTATCAGTACAATAATATGAAAACGACATTACCACCTGCGGCACGTTTGGGCCGGCAGGCGCTTTTATTCCCTCTTTGTCTGGTGCTGTTCGAGTTCGCCACCTATATCGGCAACGATATGATTCAGCCCGGCATGCTGGCCGTCGTGGCGGATTTCAACGCCGGCGAAGAGTGGGTGCCCACCTCGATGACCGCCTATCTGGCCGGCGGCATCTTCCTGCAGTGGCTGCTTGGGCCGCTGTCGGATCGCCGCGGCCGTCGCCCGGTGATGCTGGCCGGGGTAGCGTTCTTTATCGTCTCCTGCCTGGCGATCCTGCTGGTCACCACCATCGAGCAGTTCATCGCCATGCGTTTCCTGCAGGGCATCGGCCTGTGCTTTATCGGCGCGGTCGGCTACGCCACGATTCAGGAGTCGTTCGAAGAGGCGGTGTGCATCAAAATCACCGCCCTGATGGCTAACGTGGCGCTGATCGCCCCGCTGCTGGGGCCGCTGGCCGGTGCGGCGCTGATCCACGTCGCACCGTGGCAAAGCATGTTCGTGCTGTTTGCGGCGCTGGCGGCCATCGCCTTCTACGGCCTGTGGAAAGCCATGCCGGAGACCGCCACGCTGCAGGGCGAGGCGTTCTCCGCCGCCAACCTGTGGCGCGACTACCGCCAGGTGCTGGGCAACCGCCGCTTCCTGTGCGGCGCCCTGGCGATCGGTTTCGCCAGCCTGCCGCTGCTGGCCTGGATCGCCCAGTCGCCGGTGATCCTGATCAGCGGGGAGTCGTTGTCGACGCTGGATTACGGCCTGCTGCAGATCCCGGTGTTCGGCGCGCTGATCCTCGGCAACCTGACGCTGGCGCGCCTGACCGGCAAAAACAGCGTGGAGCGCCTGATCAAGCTGGGCGCTGGCCCGATGCTTCTGGGGCTGCTGATCGCCGCGCTGGCGACTCAATTCTCCAGCCACGCCTACCTGTGGATGACCGCCGGCCTGAGCCTGTACGCCTTCGGCATCGGCCTCGCCAACGCCGGGCTGTACCGCCTGACGCTGTTCTCCAGCAACGTCAGCAAAGGCACCGTGTCCGCCACCATGGGCATGCTGAGCATGATGGTGTTCACCGTCGGCATCGAGCTGGCCAAGGTCGCCTACGTCTGGGGCGGCAGCGGGCTGTTCAACCTGTTCAACCTCATCAGCGGCCTGTGCTGGCTGACGTTGGTGGCGCTGTTCCTCGCCAAACGCCGCAACGGCGATCCCACCCCGCAGCCGAACGGCGCGGCATAAGCGCGACGATAAAACGCCGGTCTGGTTTCCCGACCGGCGTTTTTTATGCGGCTTCAGCCGAGCAGCCCCCCCAGCGCATACCCCGCCCCCACCACCGCTACCGCCAACAACAGCAACGCCGACAGGACGGAGATCGCCCGTCGCGCGCGCTGCAATGCCGTTCCCGACAGCAGGGTGATATAGGCCAGCAAGATGGCGAAGTCCATCAGCACCCACAGCGCGGTCAGCAACGTCAGGCTGCCGCCGACCGAGGGGGTGACGGCGATGAACTGCGGAAAAAAGGCGACGAAGAAAATGATGTCCTTAGGGTTGGCGATGCCCACCAGAAAACCGTTCACGATCGCCGAGCGTTTTTGCGGCGGCGCAACGGGCCGCGCATCGGGGGCCGGCGAGGAGAAATCCTCATACAGCGAGGCGATCGCCATGCGGGCGATAAACAAGCAGCCCAACAGGCTGATCCCCTGCAGCATGCGCCTTTCGACGGCGAACAGCCCGGTGACGATCAGCGCAGCGATGCCGATCAGCAGCAGTGAGGCCCCGTTGCTGCCCAGCGCGGTCCACAGCGCCCGCCGGGCGCCAAAGCGCGTCGCGGTGTTGGCGACCATTACCACCACCGGCCCCGGCGTGGCGATAAGCAGGAAAATAGCGGCGAAATACGCCGCCAGCAACGACAGGTTCATCTTTATTTCACTCACATTCAAACGGTTGGCATCGGATCATTATGATGCCGCCGCCCCCGCCTTGAAAAAGGAGTAATCCTGTCGTTTACTGTGAATCAGACTCATCCTGAGAGACGCCGCGATGGCCAGTTCCCTTCCGCCGCTTTACGCCCTGCGCGCCTTCGAAAGCGCCGCCCGCACCGGCTCGTTCACGCTGGCCGCCGACGCGCTGCATCTCACCCCCAGCGCCGTCAGCAAGCATATCAAAACGCTGGAGCAGCACTTTGGCTGTCGCTTGTTCCAGCGCAATGGCCCGCGCATCGAGGTCACCCCGCAGGGAAAAATCTTCGCCGCCGAGCTGCAGCAGGGGTTTGCGCGCATCGAGCAAGCCTGCGAGCTGTTCAGAAGCCACCGCGATCTGCTGCGGCTGAAGGCGCCCTCTACCCTGACCCTGCGCTGGCTGCTGGACTGCCTGAGCCGGTTCCGGCAAACGGCGCAGGCGTTCGAAGTGCAGGCAGCCAGCGTGTGGATGGACATCGACAACGTGGACTTTTTCAGCGAACCCTACGACTGCGCCATTCTGCTCGGCAACGGCTATTTCGGCGCCAACACCGCCGCCGTAAAACTGTTCGACGAATGGCTGATCCCGATTTGCGCCCCTGCGCTGCTCGCCGACGCGCAGCGCGATCTTGCCGCCTGCCCGCTGCTCCATCCTTCGCCCGATCGGCGCGACTGGCGGCGCTGGCTGCAAAAAAGCGGCATCGCGACCCCGATCGATCTTATGCGCGGCCAGGTATTTGATTCGCTGGAACAGGGCAACGCGGCGGCCATCGCCGGGCACGGCGTCTCGATCGGCGATCTGGCGCTGAGCCTGCGGACGATTGAGGAGGGGTTATTGGCGGTGCCCTGTGACGCCGCCGTGCGCACCGGCGACGGTTACTATCTGGTTTGGCCGGAGGAATCGGCGAAACGGCCGCTGATCGAGCGTTTACAAGCGTTTCTCGCCGCCCAAACGCCCGACGTCAGCCGGGCCGCCGTCAGGTTTATCGGGTAGGGGACTCGCTACCGAACAACCCGCCGTCGCGCAGCAGATGCTCGTTGCCCTTGCGGCGGGTAAAGCCGCTGCGATCGAAGAACTCCAGCACCTGGATCGCCAGCTTGCGGCCGACGCCGAGCCGATCGCGGAAATCGGCGGCGTTGGCGCCCCCGCGCTCCGCATCCAGCTCGCGGATCAGCGCCGCGAACTGATCGATGCGTCGGCTGAGGTAGTAGCGATCCACCACCACCGCCGTCACATGGCCCAGCTGAGCCGCCTTGCGCAGCAGCGCGCGCACCCGGCTTTCCTCTTCGCCCAGCTCGCTCGCCAGATCGCGCACCCACCACGGCTCGTCGCCGAACAGCGGCTCGATGCGCGCCCACAGCGGCGCCTCGTCGGCGCTGAACGCCAGGCCGTGTTCCGGCAGATGCAGCCAGCCGCGCGTATTGCGCAGCGCGCCGGCCTTCAGCAGCCGATCGATCATCATAAACACCAGCGTTTCCGGCTGCTGAGGCAGGGCCATGCGCCGCAGGCGGGCGCGCCCTAAGCCCAGCTGATCGGCGTGCTGTTGGTGATACTCCGCCAGCACCTGCAGCAGGCGGCTTTCCGCCTGTTGCACCTGATCCTGCGCCAGCGCCCGGTCACCGACGATCAGCAGATCGCGGTTCGCCAGCAGTGCCGCCAGGCCGTCGTCGGTCAACTGACGCGCCCAGGCAAACGCCGCCAGCGACAGCGCGCCGTGCGGCAGCTCAAGCGCCAGCGCCTGCGCATCGTCCTGCGCCTGCGCCAGGGCCTGCAGCCAGGCCAGGTAGTCCGGCTGGCGCTTGCCGCGCTTGGGCGCATTCAGCCTGAGTACCCGGGCCGCGCCCAGCGTTTGCCGCGCGCCGATATCGCGCAGCACCAGCCGATCGTTCTCCGCCAGCCACAGCGGACGATCGAGGATCAGTTCCGCCAGCCCGTCGTTCAATAGCGAAATGCGCCCGGTGATGTGGCTGGCGGCATGGTGCAGATGCAGCGGCTGCCAATGGCGGATCGGCCGATCCGTCTCAAGCGCCACCAGAATGCGTTCCGCCGCCTCCGGCGGGCGCTGCGCCAGCAGCCAATCGCCGCGCGCGATCCGGTCTTTATCGACATCGCCGCTGATGTTAAGCGCGATGCGTTGCCCGGCCTGCGCCTGTTCCACGGTCTGATTCTGGGCATGCAGGCCGCGCACCCGCACCGGCGCGTCGGCGCCGGTCAGCCACAGCGTATCCCCCACCTTCACCCGGCCGCCGAGCGCGGTGCCGGTCACCACCAGCCCCGCCCCTTTGACGCTGAACGCACGGTCTACCGCCAGACGAAAACGGCGCGTCAGCGCATGCTCGCCGGGCGACAGCGCCAGCAAATGCGCGCGCAGCGCCTCGATACCCTCGCCCGCCGCCGCCGCGGTGACAAACAGCGGCGCATCGGGCCAGCCCTGGCGCGCCAGCTCGTCGCGCACCTGAACGCGCACCTCATCGATACGCGCCGCCTCCACCCGGTCGGCCTTGGTCAGCGCCACCGTCAGCGCCGCCCGCCCGCTCAGGCGCAGGATCGCCAGATGCTCGCGGGTCTGCGCCATCACACCGTCGTCGCAGGCCACCACCAGCAGCGCATGGTCAATGCCGCCGACGCCCGCCAGCATATTGGCGAGGAATTTTTCGTGGCCGGGCACGTCGATAAAGCCCAGCACCCGGCCGTCCGGCTGCGGCCAGTAGGCGTAGCCCAGATCGATGGTCATGCCGCGGCGCTTTTCTTCCGGCAGGCGATCCGCGTTGATCCCGGAGATCGCCTGCAGCAGAGTGGTTTTGCCATGATCGACATGGCCGGCGGTGGCGATGATCATGATGCGCTCAACGCGTCGATCAGCGCCCCTTCCTGTTCCAGACAGCGCAGATCCAGCCACAACCGGCCGTCGCCAAGGCGGCCGATCACCGGCTGCGGCAGGCGGCGCCAGCGTTCAGCCAGCGCTTCCAGCGTAGCGCCACGGCCGTCGCGCGGCGTGAAGGTCAGCGCATAGCTGGGCAGACGATCCACCGGCAGCGAACCGCTGCCAATCTGCGACCAGCACGGTTCGGCGCGCAGCGCGAAATCGGCGGTGAACCGTGGCGTCAGCGCCGTCAGCAGCCGCTCGGCCGTCTGTTGCATCTCCTGCTGCGGGCGGGTCAGCAGCCGCAGCGTCGGCAGTTGCTCAGCCAGCTTTTCCGGCTGCAGATAAAGCCGCAGCGTGGCCTCCAGGGCCGCCAGCGTCAGCTTGCCGACGCGCAGCGCGCGCTTGAGCGGGTGCTGCTGCAGGCGCGCGATCAGCGCCTTTTTGCCGACGATGATGCCGGCCTGCGGGCCGCCCAGCAGCTTATCGCCGGAGAACGTCACCAGATCGACGCCGGCGGCCAGCAACCGCTGCGGCATCGGTTCGGCGGGCAGGCCGTACTGCGCCATATCGATCAGCGAGCCGCTGCCCAGATCGGTGGCGGTCGGCACGCCCTGTTCGGCCCCGAGCAGCGCCAGTTCGGCCTCATCGACCGCCGCGGTAAAGCCCTGAATGCTGTAGTTGCTGGTGTGCACTTTCATCAACAGGCCGGTCTGCTCGTTGATGGCCTGGCGGTAATCCTTCAGATGGGTGCGGTTGGTGGTGCCGACCTCAACCAATTGACAGCCGGCCTGGCGCATCACGTCGGGAATGCGGAACGCGCCGCCGATCTCCACCAGCTCGCCGCGCGATACCACCACCTCTTTGCCGGGGGCGATCGCCGCCAGCATCAGCAGCACCGCCGCCGCGTTGTTATTGACGATGCAAGCGTCTTCCGCGCCGGTCAGCCGGCACAGCAGACTCGCCACCGCCCGATCGCGATGGCCGCGCCCGGCGCCGTCCAGATCGTACTCCAGCGTCACCGCCTCCCCCATCACCGCGCTCACCGCATCCTGCACCGGCTGCGCCAGCAGGGCGCGCCCGAGGTTGGTGTGCAGCACAGTGCCGCTGAGGTTGAACACCGGCAATAACGCCGGGCGCTGCTGCCGGGCCAGCTCGGCCCGCAGCGCCTGCGGCCAGTCGCCGCACCAGGCCGGTAAACGTTGCTGCTGTTTTATCGCGTCGCGCGCCTCGGCCTGCAGCTGGCGCAGCAGTTCGCCGATCAGCGTCTGGCCATGCTGCGCCACCAGCGGTTCAATCGCGGGTTCTCGCAGCAGGCGGTCGATGGCGGGCAGTTGGCTGTAAAGAAGGTGGGATTCAGTGCTCATGGTCGCTCGGTTTTCAGTTTAGACGTATCGGCATAGCAAAACCCCGCCGCGGCGGGGAGAAAAGAACGTTCAGGGCGGCGCCGTGCGGGCGAAACTTTCGCGGGCGAACAGGCGTTCGGCCAGCTTGACCAGCGCCGGACGTTGGACGCACCAGTTGGGCAGGATGCGGCGGAAATTCAGGTAGCCCAGCGCGCAGCCGGTGGCGATATCCGCCAGCGTCAGCCGCTCGGCATTGAGCCACGTTTTTTCCTGCGCCAGCGCCTCCAGCGCATCCAGACCGTGCGTCAGCTTGTCACGTTGGCGCAGCATCCAGTTTTCGTCCTGCTTTTCCGGCGCACGCCGGCTTTCGCGGTACAGCGTCGCCGCCGCCTCAGTCACGCCGTCCGCCAGCGCCGCCACCTGGCGGACGCGCAGCGCCACGGCGCGATCGGCCGGCAAAAACGCCGGCTCCACCGTCAGCAGTTCGAGGTATTCGGCCACGATCGGCGAGTCGTAAAACACCTCGCCGTCATCGGCGATCAGCACCGGCACTTTGCCGAGCGGGTTCTGCTCCTTCACCCGGCTGCCGGGCTCATACGGCGGATCGTTGACGAATTCAAACGCGATCCCCTTCTCCAGCAGCATCACGGAAATCTTGCGCACAAAGGGGCTGGTGTAACTGCCGATAAGCTTCATCCGGTCTCCTCCGCTTCGTCCTGGCCGCGGCGCAATGCCCTTACTTCACCGCCAGAGTATCGATAATCCGCTGCACCAGCGCCTGATGCACTTCCGGCGTTTTGGCCGGCGACAGCATTTGCAGCGTTACCACCCGTTTGTTGAACACCGTCAACACCAGGGTGGACACCACCTTTTGGCCGTTGACGGTCTGCTCGGTATCCACCCGGCGAAACTTCTGTTTGCCGACGGTGAAGTTCTCTTCTTTGGTGGTCTGGATATTCTGATAGCGCTCGGCCAGCACCGTGATGGCGCTCTGCGTCAGCTCTTTCAGCATTTTGTCGCTGGTATTGATCTTCATGCCGTCCGGCGGGATCACTTCGGACGAAACCGCGCTCTGGCGCGACTTGCCGTCAAGAAAGCGCTGGATGGTGGAGGTGCTGTCATTGACGATGCCGCTGTTCAGCGTTTGATCGCTAAAGCCCGGCGGCAACTCGAAGGTGATCTTGCCCTTCTGCAGCGACACGTTCAGCCCCGGCGGCGCGGGTGGGGCCTCTACCGGCGCAGGCGGCGGCGGTGGCGCGGGCTGCGTCACGGTCGGCTTGGTGTCCGGTGGCGGCACCGCCGGTTTGGTGTCGTCCTTGTTGTCGCAGGCCGCCAGTCCGATCGCCAACACGGCGACCGCGGTCAGTTTTGCCAGGGTGTTTAACATCGTGGTTCCTTTCGCTTGGCGCGTCATGGCCTAAACGTAGCAACTCGCCCGGGCGAATGCCAGAAGCCCGTTCTGAAATTGCTTGTCCGGCCCCGTGCGAACGGGGCCGGGCGGTTACTCCGCCGGGAACAGGAACGGATTGATGCTGCTGCGGCCGAAGCCTTCCTCTTCCATGCGGGCGTCCAGCACCAGCGAAGCCAGATCGTCGGCCACCGCTTCGACCTGCGGGTCTTTTTCCTGATAGAGGATCTTCAGGTAAGTGCCGCAGTCGCCGCAGCTTTCCGCCTTCACCGCCGCCTGCTCGCTGTCCAGCGACCAGTAGTTGAGATCGCGGGTCTGCTCGCAGTTGCTGCACTTCACCCGCACCACGTGCCATTCGCTTTCGCACAGGTTGCAGTGCAGGTAGCGCAGGCCGTTAACGGTGCCGATATGCACCATGCTGGAAACCGGGATGCTGCCGCACACCGGGCAGAACTGGCGCTGCTCGCCGTATTCGGCGCGCGCCTTGCCGGGGATCAGGCTGGCCATCTGCGCCCAATAGAGCGACAGTGCGGCCCAGAGGAACGGCGCCTTCTCGCTGCCCACCTTGCCGAACTCGCGGTTGAGCAAGGCGTCGGCCATCAGCTCCAGCTCGTGCGCCGAGGCCTTCTCCAGGTTGTCCAGCACCACCAGAATGTGCTCCGGCGCCTGCGGACGCAGCTCGGCGATCAGCGACGTCAGCAGCTTGCGCCAGTGCTCGCTGCGCGGGAACACGCTCAGATCGAGCGGCGGTTTGCCGCTGGCGGCGCCCTGCACCAACGCTTCACTCAGATCGAGCTGCAGCGGGTTATCGTGCAACGCATGCTGCTGCGCCTGCGCCAGCTCGGCGGCAAAGTTCAGGTAGTCACCCAGCGGGTTGTCGACCGCCAGCTGACGCAGACGATCGGCGCGGCGGCTGTACAGGCTTTTCAGGTTGGCGAAAAGTAACGGCGGGATGTTCTCCGCCGTTGTGGACTTCTCACGCTGTGCCCCTAACTGCTCTTTAGGAACGATGCGGATACTCATCAGGGTTTATCTTCCTGTCGTTTCTCGCGGACCTCACGGTACCAGCGCGGATGATGTTTCTTGGCCCAGGCCGCCGGCACCCAGCCTTCCACCATCGCGGTAATGGTGCCTTTTACCCACAATGCGGCGTAAATGTGCACCATAATCACGATGATAAGGCCGACCGCGGCCAGCGAATGCACCAGCAGCGCGATGCGGATCAGCGGGATGGAGAACGACGGCGCAAAATACGGCCGCCAGATCACCACGCCGCTGGCCAGCAGCAGCACCAGGCTGATAATCGCCGCCCAGAACACGCACTTCTGGCCGAAATTATAGCGCCCGGTGTCACCCACTTCCTCGTTCATGGCGATTTTGTGGATGTTCTTGGCCCAGACGATATCTTCCCGGTTGATCAGGTTATGCTTCCAGTAGCGCAGGAACATCAGCAGGAACGCGGCGAACATGATGACCCCGACAAACGGGTGCAGAATGCGCGCCAGCTGCGGCGTCCCGAAGATGTTCATCAGCCAGTTGAAGGAGGGGAAGAAGAACCCCAGCCCGCTGATGGCGGCGAACACGAAGCAGAACGCCACTATCCAGTGGTTGATGCGCTCCGGCGCGCTGTAACGCTGAATGGGCTTTTCCTTTCTCATTTGCGCGTCTCCTCGTCATGCGACTCGTCGTGCTCGTCCTCATCCTCGACGCGGTTAGGCCCGACGCCGACATAGTGGAACACGCTGGCCGCGAAGGTGGCGGCAAAGCCGATGGCCGCCAGGGGTTTCCACACGCCCTTCCAGAAGGTCACCGCCGGGCTGATGCTCGGGTTGTCCGGCAAACCGTGGTACAGCTGCGGTTTGTCGGCGTGGTGCAACACGTACATCACGTGCGTGCCGCCCACCCCTGCCGGATCGTACAGACCGGCGTTCTGGTAGCCGCGGGTGTTCAGCTCGCTAACGCGATCCGCCGCCACCTGCTTCATCGCTTCCTTGGTGCCGAAGTGAATGGCGCCGGTCGGGCAGGTTTTCACGCAGGCCGGTTCCTGGCCGACGTCCACGCGGTCGACGCACAGGGTGCACTTGTACACCCGGTTGTCGTCCTTGTTCATGCGCGGCACGTCGAACGGGCAGCCGGCGATGCAGTAGCCGCAGCCGATGCAGTGCTCGGACTGGAAGTCGACGATGCCGTTGGCGTACTGAATGATCGCGCCTTCCGACGGGCAGGCCTTGAGGCAGCCCGGATCGGCGCAGTGCATGCAGCCATCCTTGCGGATCAGCCATTCCAGCTTGCCGTTTTCCTCCACCTCGGAGAAGCGCATCACCGTCCACGACTTGGCGGTCAGATCGGCGGGGTTATCGTACACCCCGACGTTGTGCCCCACTTCGTCGCGGATGTCGTTCCATTCGGAACAGGCCACCTGACAGGCCTTGCAGCCGATACAGGTGGTGACATCGATCAGTTTGGCCACTTCTTCCTGGTGGTCACGGGCGCGCGGCGCCGGCGTGAAGCCATTGGTGGCGGATTTACGAATGATGTCTTGAGATTGCATGGCCATAATTCGTCTCCGTTACACCTTTTCCACGTTGACCAGGAACGCCTTGAACTCCGGCGTTTGCGTATTGGCGTCGCCGACGAACGGCGTCAGCGTGTTGGCGATAAAGCCTTTCTTCGCCACCCCTTCGTAACCCCAGTGAATCGGGATGCCGATGGTGTCGACTTCCTGGCCGTGCACCTGCAGCGTGCGAATACGCTTGGTCACCACCGCCTTGGCCTTGATGTAGCCACGGTTGGAACTGACCTTCACGGTATCGCCCTGCTTGATGCCCTTCTTCTCCGCCAGCTTTTCGCCGATCTCCACAAACTGCTCCGGCTGCGCGATGGCGTTCAGCCGCGCGTGCTTGGTCCAGTAGTGGAAGTGCTCGGTCAGACGATAGGTGGTGCCAACGTACGGGAACTTGTCGGATTTGCCCATCGCCGCCAGATCGTCCTTGAACACGCGCGCCGCCGGGTTGGACACCACGTTCGGGTGCAGCGGGTTAGTGCCGAGCGGCGTTTCGAACGGCTCATAGTGTTCAGGGAACGGCCCTTCCGCCATCTTGTCGGTGGCGAACAGGCGGCCCATGCCTTCCGGCTGCATGATGAACGGCCCGACGTCGCTGCCCGGCGCGGCGGTGCTGTAGTCCGGGATATCGGCCCCGACCCACTTGGCGCCGTCCCACTCCAGCAGCTGGCGTTTCGGATCCCACGGTTTACCCTGCGGATCCGCCGAGGCGCGGTTGTACAGAATGCGACGGTTGAGCGGCCATGCCCAGGCCCAGCCCAGCGTGTTGCCGAGGCCGGACGGATCGGCGTTGTCGCGCCGCGCCATCTGGTTGCCGGCCGGCGTCCAGCTGCCGGCGAAGATCCAGCAACCGCTGGCGGTGGTGCCGTCGTCGCGCAGCTGCGCGAACGAGCTGAGCAGCTCGCCTTTTTTCACCACCACTTTGCCATCGGCATCCAGCAGATCCGCCAGCGCCTTGCCGTTGTTCTCCTGCGCCACCTCTTCCGGGGCCGGGTTGTCCGGCGTCAGGTAGTCCCAGCGCATGTTCAGCACCTGTTCCGGCACCGCGCCGCCGTCGCGCGCATACATCTCGCGCAGGCGGCTGAAGATGCCCGCCAGGATCTCGCCGTCGTTCAGCGCTTCACCCGGGGCGTCCGCGCCTTTCCAGTGCCACTGCAGCCAGCGGCCGGAGTTGACGATCGAGCCGTTCTCTTCGGCGAAGCAGGTGGACGGCAGGCGGAACACTTCGGTCTGGATCTGCGAGGAATCCACCTCGTTGAACTCGCCGTGGTTCTGCCAGAAGTTGGAGGTCTCGGTGTTCAACGGATCGATGGTCACCAGGAACTTCAGCTTGGACAGCGAAGCCACCACCTTGTTTTTGTTCGGGAACGACGCCACCGGGTTAAAGCCTTGGCAGAAGTAGCCGTTGACCTTGCCCTGCGACATCATCTCGAAGTACTGCAGCACGTCGTAGCCCTTGTCCCACTTCGGCAGCCAGTCAAAGCCCCAGCTGTTGTCCTTCTGCGCCTTGTCGCCGTAGAAGGTCTTCATCATGCTGACGAAGAATTTCGGGTAGTTGCCCCAGTAGTTCACCTGGCCCGGCAGCAGCGCCTTCGGCGTGTTGGCCTTCAGGTAGGTCTCGAGATCGGTCTGTTTCTCCGACGGCAGCGTCAGGTAGCCCGGCAGGCTCTGCGACAGCAGGCCGAGATCGGTCAGCCCCTGGATGTTGGAGTGGCCGCGCAGCGCGTTGACGCCGCCGCCCGCCATGCCCATGTTGCCGAGCAGCAGCTGGATCATCGCCATGGTGCGGATGTTCTGCGCGCCGACCGAGTGCTGAGTCCAGCCCAGGGCGTACAGGAACGAAGCGGTCTTATCCGCGACGCAGGTTTCGGCGATGTATTCGCACACCTTGAGGAAATCGTCCTTCGGCGTGCCGCAGATGTTGGTCACCACGTCAGGCGTGTAGCGGCTCACGTGCTGCTTCAGCAGGTTCCACACGCAGCGTGGATCCTGCAACGTGACGTCGCGCTTGGCGAAGCCGTTCTCGTCGAACTGGTAGTTCCAGGTGGTTTTGTCGTACTTGCGGTTTTCCGCGTCGTAGCCGCTGAACAAGCCGTCTTCGAAGGCAAAGTCTTCCCGCACCAGCAGGCTGGCGTTGGTGTAGGCCTCGACGTACTCGCGGTTAAACTTGTTGTTGGTCATCAGATACAGCAACACGCCCGACAGGAAAGCAATGTCGGTCCCGGAGCGGATCGGCGTGTAGAAGTCCGCCACCGATGCGGTTCGGGTAAAGCGCGGATCGATCACGATCAGCTTGGCATTGTTGTGTATTTTGGCTTCCATCGCCCAGCGGAACCCCACCGGATGCGCTTCCGCCGCATTACCGCCCATGACGATAATCAAATTCGCGTTCTTGATATCAACCCAGTGGTTGGTCATCGCACCGCGACCAAATGTTGGAGCAAGACTTGCTACCGTTGGTCCGTGTCAGACACGCGCCTGGTTGTCTACGGCAAGCATGCCGAGAGCGCGACTAAATTTTTGCGACAGAAAACCGGTTTCGTTGCTGGCGGCCGAGGCGCACAGCATGCCGGTGGTCAGCCAACGGTTGACGGTAACGCCCTGGTCGTTGGTTTTGATGAAGTTGGCGTCACGGTCTTCTTTCACCAGCTTGGCGATGCGGGTAAAGGCGTCGTCCCAGCTGATGCGCTGCCATTTGTCCGACCCCGGCGCCCGGTATTCCGGGTACTTGAGGCGGCTTTCGCTGTGGATAAAGTCAACCAGGCCGGCGCCTTTCGGGCAAAGCGCGCCGCGGTTTACCGGGTGATCCGGATCCCCTTCGATATGGAAAATGCTTTCTTTGGCGTTTTTGGCGCCATCACCAAGGCTGTACATCAACAGCCCACAGCCGACGGAACAATACGTACAGGTATTACGGGTCTCGCGGGCGCGCAGCAGTTTGTACTGCCGGGTTTCCGCCAACGCCACTTCGGGGGCAAAGCCCAGCGCGGCCACCGTCGTTCCTGCCATACCGCCAGCGCAGATCTTAAAGAACTGCCTTCTGCTGACCTGCATGGGGGTCTCCTTTACTCTCGATTGTCACATTGTTCAAATGGCGCTCCTCGCCAAAACGGCGGAGCGCTAATGTCACTATTGTTATGCTGATACGCGACGCGGCGATATTACCACAGCGTGCTTGTGGTTGTTACACACTCGTGCTCATTCAGTGAACGCATTGGCACATTTCGATACATTTCGGCGTCGCAGCAGTCTCGGCGCTCTCTACAGTATAGAGAGTAACCAACGCATCGGCGCCAAGGCATGAAGAGGCGCTCAAGGCCTCTTTTCTATCAGTATGTTAACGCAGCGATTTGTTCATTAACCACACAGTCAGCAGGGCATTGATAATCATTTTCAATATCATTTAATTAACTATAATGATCCGACTGCTTACGCGGTGCTCGCCCTTTGCGCCGCCCATACACCACTGGAGATGATGATTATGAGTTATTCACTGCCATCCCTGCCGTACGCTTACGACGCACTGGAACCGCATTTCGACAAGCAGACGATGGAAATCCATCACACCAAACACCATCAGACCTACGTCAACAACGCCAACACCGTGCTGGAAGCCTACCCTGAGCTGGCCAAATACAGCGTTGAAGAGCTGATCCAGGATCTGGATAAAGTGCCTGCCGACAAACGCACCTTCATGCGCAACAACGCCGGCGGCCACGCCAACCACAGCTTCTTCTGGAAAAACCTGAAAACCGGCACCACGCTGGGCGGCGATCTGAAAGCGGCCATCGAGCGCGATTTCGGCAGCGTTGAGAAATTCCAGGAAGAGTTCGAGAAAGCCGCAGCCACCCGCTTCGGTTCCGGTTGGGCCTGGCTGGTGCTGAAAGACGGCAAACTGGCCGTGGTGTCTACCGCTAACCAGGACAGCCCGCTGATGGGCGAAGCCGTCGCCGGCGCTTCCGGTTTCCCAATCATCGGTCTGGACGTGTGGGAACACGCTTACTACCTGAAATATCAGAACAAACGCCCTGACTACATCAAGGCGTTCTGGAACGTGGTCAACTGGGACGAAGCGGCCGCACGCTTCGCCGCGAAGAAGTAATTCGCCCCCGTTGATGAAGATGCCCGCCGCAGGCGGGTATTTTTTTGCCTGAAATCCGCTAAAGTTTGACCACTTCTTGCCGATGGTTTGTTCAATTGACGTTCGCCCGGAGAAGGAAAAACGCTATGGCGGCATTGCAAGCATTGGCAGGAAAGTTCACCCATCTCACCGTAGGTAAAAAGCTCGGCTTCGGTTTCGCGCTGTTGCTGCTGTTGGCGGTCGTCATCGCCGGCACCGGGGCGCAATACCTGCACATCATCGAATCCCGCGCCGATCGCATCGACTTCAGCAACCGGCTGAACGAGGAGATCAACCAGGCCAAATACAACCGCGCCATGTACGGCCAGACCTACCAGCCGGAGTATCTGCAGAACAACCGCGCCAATATCGATAACGCCGTCAAACTGATAGACCAGGGCCAGACGTTGGACTGGGACGCCCAAAGCCGCAAGGATCTGCAGCGTCTGGTGACGCTGATTGGGGAATATCAGCAACAGCAAAAAATCTTTGAGCAGGCGGTCTCGGCGAAAGACGCGGTGCGCCAGAGCTGGAACATGTCGGAAGTGCAGGCCAGCCTGAGCCAAGTGGAGCGCCAGCTCACCAACGGCGATCTGCAGTTGGCCTTCATCCAGCTGAACCAGAAGCTGACCCAGGTGCGCTACGGCGCGCGCGGTCTGCTGCTGAGCCTGAACAAGGAAACCGAAGCGCCGCTGATGGCGGCCATCGACGACGCGCGCGACGCGGCCAACGCCTTGAGCCGCCGGGTCAGCGACGCGCAGCGCCCGCAGCTGCAACCGCTGCTGGCTGCCCTGGACGATTACAAAAACCGTATCGCGGCCTACCTGCCGGCCTATGAGCACGAGCAGCAGATCAGCCGACAGCTCGGTGAACGCGCGCATGAGATCGGCACGCTGGTGAACGCCTTTATGCAGGACGAATTGGCGCAGACGCGCAGCAACATCAACCTGGCGCAGCTGCAGATGGGCATCACCACCCTGATCGCGATTATCGCCGGAGTGCTTATCGCCTGGCGCATCACGCTGCAGATCACCCGTCCGCTGCAAAGTACGCTGGCGATGGCGGAACGCATCGCCAGCGGCGATCTGCGCCAGGCGCAGACCAGCACCCGCCGCGATGAGTTGGGGCAGTTGCTGAACGCGGTGGCGGCGATGAGCCAAAATCTGCGCACCATGATTGAGAAGATCCAGATGGGGGTCAGCCAGGTCTCCACCGCCTCGGCGGAAATCGCCGCCGGCAACACCGATCTCTCTTCCCGCACCGAGCAGCAGGCGGCGGCGGTCGAGGAAACCGCCGCCAGCATGGAACAGCTGACCGCCACGGTGAAACAAAACGCCGACAATGCTCATCACGCCAACCAGCTGGCCACCGACGCCTCGCAGACCGCGCAACAGGGCGGCAAGCTAGTGGAGAACGTGGTCAGCACCATGCGCGATATTTCCAGCAGTTCACAGCGTATCGCAGAAATTACCACCCTGATCAACGGTATTGCCTTCCAGACCAACATCCTGGCGCTCAACGCCGCGGTGGAAGCGGCGCGCGCCGGCGAACAGGGACGCGGCTTCTCGGTGGTCGCCAGCGAAGTGCGCAGCCTGGCGAGCCGCAGCGCCCAGGCGGCGAAGGAGATCGAAGGGCTGATCGCCGAATCGGTCAGCCGGGTGAAAACCGGCACCGAACTGGTGGAAAGCACCGGCAATACCATGGAGCAGATCGTCCGCTCGGTTACCCACGTGCGCGACATCATGGCCGAGATCGCCGCCGCCTCCGATGAACAGACGCGCGGCATCGCCCAGATTGGCCAGGCGATCGTCGAAATGGACCATACCACTCAGCAGAACGCCGCGCTGGTGGAAGAGTCCGCCGCCGCCGCCGATTCACTGGAAGAGCAGGCCGACATGCTGTTGCAGAGCGTTTCGGTGTTCCGTTTGGCGGAGCAGACCGAACCCGCCGCCGTGAAAGCCGCTGCGCAGAAAGCGCCAGCCGTAAAACCCGCGGCCGCCAACGCCGCAGCGGAAGAGAACTGGACCACCTTCTGACGCCCTCAGGCGAGGAATATCCGTTCCTCGCCCTATCTTTGTGGCAACAGGTGGGTCGCGACTCCCCAATTCAACAAATTAAAACCAGAGGCGGTCACATCAAGCATTGCGTAGCCGCAATTGCGATGACCGTATCTGCGGAGGTCCTCCTGCGGGTAGGCCCCTTTAAGCCACCAAATCAGTGCCTGCAGAGCATGGCCGTGCGTAACAACACCAAGCGTTTGATTTTGTCCATCGACAGCCAGATCGGACAGACAAGCCATTAGGCGCCAGGCAACCTCATAAGCATTCTCCCCTCCCGGAGCCGACGCCTCTGCCTTACCGGCAAAGAGGCACTGCGTCGCTTCTGGATAATCGCGCATGGCCTGCGCATAAGATAATCCTTCCAGTCGGCCAAAATCTTGCTCCTGCAAACGCTCATCCATTTGCACAGTGCAGCCACATCTCTCAGCCAACGTCTCCGCTGTCGTAAAAGCCCGACCAGCCGGTGAACTGATCAACAAAGTGACCGATAACATTTGCAAGCGAGCGCCAAGCCCAGCGATTTGACGTCGCCCCTCTTCTGTCAGCGGACTGTCACTTCGCCCCTGAATAATCCCCGAGCGGTTCCATTCTGACTCCGCATGCCTCAATACAATGAAACGCATGGTTTTTTCTCGACGATAAAAGCCTAAATATAGACAGGAAAAACACATCCTTCCGTACAGGTAAATGCCGGGTAGTGTACGAGAACAACTCAGGCTATGCTGAGCCCTCGACGCGAGACACGGAGGCGCACATGCATCACCCAGACGTTTACATCGGCAGCATCCAACCCTATGAAGGCGGGCGCCCCAGCGCCATCGCCAAACGCCAGGTGGATGGCGCCATCCGGCTCACGCCGCTCGGCCTGGAAGGCGACGAACAGGCCGAAAAAAGCTACCACGGCGGGCCGGACCGCGCGCTGTGCCACTACCCGCGCGAGCATTATGCCCACTGGCGCGAGCAGTTTCCGGCGCAGGCCGAGCAATTTTGCGCCCCGGCCTTCGGCGAGAATATCTCCACCGAAGGGCTGACCGAACACAATGTGTTTATGGGCGACATATTCCGCTGGGGCGAGGCGCTTATCCAGGTCACCCAGCCGCGCTCGCCGTGCTTCAAGCTCAATTATCACTTCGCCATCGAGGACATTTCGGTGCTGATGCAGCAAAGCGGCCGCTGCGGCTGGCTGTATCGGGTGGTGTCGCCGGGCGCGGTCAGCGGCGATCGTCCGCTGGCGCTGGCGGCGCGCAACAGCGATGTGTCGGTGGCCGAAGCCATCGCCATCGCCTGGCACATGCCGTTCGATGCGGAACAGTATCGCCGCCTGTTGGCGGTGGCCGGCCTCTCCGCCAGCTGGAGCAAGACCATGCTCACTCGGCTCGCCGAAGGGCGCCTTGAGGATTTCAACCGCCGCCTGCTCGGCCATTGAAAGCGCGGGCGGAAAAATGAAAAACGTGCGCCGAATGCCGCGTTAACCCTTTTCTTCCGCCTATACTGTAGCCGCACGTTTTTTCAGCCAGGAGCCAGGTATATGACCACCCCGACCCATTCGATTCATCACGCCGCCGCCGAGGGCTATCAGGCCAATGCCGATCGCTATGTGAAAGGCCGGCCGGATTACCCGCCGGAAATCGCCGCCTGGCTGCGTGACGTCATCGGCCTGCACGCCGGCATGACGGTCATCGATCTCGGCGCCGGCACCGGCAAGTTCACCCCGCGCCTGCTGGAAACCGGCGCGCAGGTGATCGCCGTCGAACCGGTGCCGCAAATGCTGGAAAAACTGTCGGCGGCGCTGCCGCAGGTGAAAACGCTGGCGGGCACCGCCGACGCGATCCCGCTACCGGACGAGTCGATGGATGCCGTGGTGTGCGCCCAGTCCTTCCACTGGTTCGCCACGCCGCAGGCGCTGGCGGAAATCCAGCGCATTCTCAAGCCCGGCGGCAAACTCGGCCTGGTGTGGAACATGCGCGATGCGCGCGTCGGTTGGGTGCGTAAACTGAATCAGATCGTCGATAGCCACGAAGGCGATGCGCCGCGTTTCTATACCGGCGAATGGCGCAAACTCTTCCCGTTCAAAGGCTTTGAACCGCTGCAGGAGCAGGTGTTTATGCTCGGCCACCGCGGCGCGGTGGAGGACGTGATCTACAACCGCGTGCGTTCAACCAGCTTTATCGCCGCGCTGCCGCAGCCGCAACAGGAGCAGGTTATCGATCGGTTGCGCCAACTGGTGGCGGAAGAAGAGGAACTGCGGGGCAAGGACACGGTCACCGTGCCCTATCAGACCAAGGCGTATTTCACCACCAAGGTCTGACGCCCGGGGATTCAGAACGCTTTCTTGGCGTAGCCGGTGACCGCTTTCAGGCCCATCTCGCGGCCCAGCGCGGTCATCGGGTGCACGACGATCAGCCCGCGCGCGCTTTTCTTCAGCGCGCCCATATCGGCCTGCTCTTTCTTGGTGATCTCGCGGCTGAACGGCAGCTGGCTCAGCTTCTGCGCTTCGGCGCTCAGCTTCTCGCCGCGCACGTTTTTCAGGCGCTCGATCTCCGTCGCCAGTTTCTCTTTCTCTTTGGTGTGCTGCGCGATCAACTCAGGGTTGCCCTGTTGGATCACGGTGGCGTCTTTGTGGTTCAAGGCGTCCAGCAGGTCGCTCAGGCGCTTGATCTCTGCCTTTTCTTTCTCTTTCATGGTCTCTGCCCCGTTGTGCCCAAAATGGCACGCTAATCAATGATACCGGCATTGTAGCAAAAGGCGCGCGCCGTTACCCGCCCTGCGCAATGCCGGGCGGCAGGCCGCTCATCTCGCAGGCCCTGGCGCCGAGCCGAGCCAGCGCCTGGGTGTAGCGCGCGTTGAACGGGTAGCAGCAGGAGAGCCGCAGCGCGTTGCGGTAGCGCCCGCTCGGGGAATACAGGGTGCCCGGCGTCAAACAGATCTGCTCCTCCAGCAGCTGATGGAACAGCGCCACGCTGTCCACGCCGGGAGGGAATTCGACCCAGAACACGAAGCCGCCCGCCGGCTGCGTGGCCAGCGTGCCGCGCGGGAAATGCCGGGCGATCAGCGCCCTCGCCTCGTCGACCTGCGCCGCATAGCGCTTGCGCAGGTTGCGCAAATGGTGATCGTAGCCGCCGCTCTCCAGGAAGGTCGCCAGCGTTTCCGACAGCAGCTGCGACTCGGACATCGACGACACCGCCTTCAGCTTGCGCAACGCCTCGTGAAAACGGCCGCCGCAGATCCAGCCGACGCGAAAATCCGGCGCCAGCGTTTTGGTAAAGCTGGAGCAAAACAGCACCCAGCCGTCGCGATCGAACGCCTTCACCGCCGGCGACAGCGCGCCGCCGAACTGGATCTCGGCATACAACCCATCTTCAATCAACGGCACCTGATGATCGTTCATCAGCCGCGCCAGCCGCTTTTTCGCCGCCAGCGGCATGGTGCAACCCAGCGGGTTTTGCACCGTCGGCATGGCGATCACCGCATTCAGCCGCTTCTCGTTCAGCAGCAGCTCCAGCGCGTCCAGCGACAGCCCCAGCTGGGGATCGGTAGGGATTTCCAGCGCTTTCAGCCCCAGGCTGGCCAGCAGCGGCAGCAGATAAAAGTAGGTCGGTGACTCCAGCCCGACGCAGTCGCCCGGTTTGGTGGTGACGCGCAGCGCCAGCTGCAGCGCCTCCATGCAGCCGTGGGTCAACACCACGTCGCCCGGCTCCAACAGCATGCCGAGCGTCATTGAGCGGCGGGCGATCTGCTGACGCAGCCGCAGGCTGCCGGGCGGCAACGGATATTGTCCGATCAGACCCGGCTGGCGGCGCAGTTGGGAAGACAGCATGCGCCCCAGTTTGCCGCCGGGGTAGAAATCGCTGGTCTGCGGGCAGGCCAGCGCAATGTTGGTGAAGGCCGGGTTCTGCTGGGCGGCGAACACCGTATCGATCAACGCCAGCACGTCGTCCGCCGGCGGCTCGATGCGGCCGCTGGGCGCCGAGGCCATCTTCAGCGCCGGCAGCGTGCTGCGGACATAAAACCCCGACTGCGGCCGCGCTTCGATCAGCCCGCGATCCTCCAGCGTGCGGTAAGCCGACACCACGGTATTGATGCTGACCCGATGGGTTTGCGCACAGCGCCGCACCGAAGGCAAGCGGTCGCCGGGCTGCAGCGTGCCGCGGCGAATGGCTTCGGCCAGCGTATCCGCCAGCTGCAGGTAACGGGTATCCGGGGTTTCATCGAGCAAGGTCACAGTTTCTCTCCAGGTAATGGGTACAGTTTACATTTCATACAACTGTAACCATGACAATATCCGATTTGTGATTCTGTCACCATCCCATCGCAGCGATTATGCTGATCCTCTCGTTATTACCGTCATTTTCACGTTCAAGGAACCTGCCATGCTGGACTCCGCCTTTGTCAGCTACGTCACCGTCATGTCGATCACCCCCGGCCCCAACAACCTGCTGCTGGCCTCGTCGGGCGTTAACTTCGGCCTGCGCCGCACCCTGCCGATGCTGTTCGGCATCTGCGTCGGTTGTGCGGTACAGCTGGCGATCATTATCCCGCTGCTGGCGCTGGCGCTGAGCTGGGCCGGCGTCATCCGCCTGCCGCTGGCGGCGATCGGCTGCGCCTATCTGCTGTGGCTGTCATGGAAGCTGTTTCAGGCGGCCTCGCCGGACGCCAAAGAACAGGCGCAGCCGATGAGCCTGCTCAGCGGCGCGCTGTTTCAGGCGGTCAACCCCAAGGCCTGGCTGATGGTGATCAACGTGGCGATCCTGTTCACCCCGCGTGAAGGCGCCACTTTCGTCCATACGCTGTCTATCATCGCCGGTTTCGCGCTGCTGAACTTGCCGTGCGTGCTGCTGTGGGCGGTGTTGGGCGACCGGTTGCGCAACGCGCTGCGGGTCACCTGGAAACTGCGCGCCTTCAACGGCGTGATGTCCGGGCTGATGGCCGCCACCGCGCTGTGGTTGCTGTTCGACGAATGGCGCGCGGCCTTCGCTTAGCCGCGGCCGAGAGGAGAGAGTCGGGAAGGTTGTTTGGCGCCGATGCCGGCGATCAGGTCGGTAATGGACAGCACCATGGTGGAGCGCACCATCTGCTGATAGCGCTGGCGCTGCATGGCGATCAGCGCTTCATCCGCCTCGCCCGGCTGCAGGAAGGTCGGCACCGGCGGCAGCGCGGCCACGCAGTGCAGCTCGCCGAACGGCCCGAGGATTTCGTCGTCGACGAAGCGGTATTCCGAACCGTCGTGGTTCAGCTCTTCGCGCATCGCCATCAGCAGTTCGGCGTCTTCATATTCGTGGCGGGAGATCACCCCCAGCCCGTACATCAGCTTCAGGCGTACCGACAGCTCCCCCAGCGGGCCGCTGCCGGACAATAGCGGTTCGACGGCATATTTCACCGCATAGTCGTCCTTGCGGAATACCTGCACCACCAGCACGTTGAGCGCTTCCGCCAGCAGCTCTACCGCCGCGATCAGGAAGCTGCGCACCGTTTTGCCCGCGTTCAGCTTTTCCAGAACCTGGTTTTCAAATGCCTGTGCTTCTTCCATCGTCGCTTTTCGAAAGGCGTGGGGAGGGCCGTCGATGCCGAACTCGGGTTCCAGGAGCGCAGCAAGCTGCGCTCGGGTGTTCATCATCACGATTCTACTTGTGCATGGCGTTATACACAGCAACGGCCTCTTCTACAACCTCGCTTTCCGCCGGCAGGCCGGAAATTTGCGCCAGCGCGGCTTTCGGCCCGAGCGTGTTCAGCAGTTCCGCCAGTTCCTGCGCCTGCGGATCCTGTTCGCTGCGGTAGCTCATGGCGGCGGCGATGCCCTGGATCAGGTTGGCATGCGGCAGGCCGTATTCCAGCGTGCCCAGCAGCGGTTTGATCAGGCGATCGCCGGCGCTCAGTTTGCGCAGCGGCTGGCGCCCTACGCGCTCGACGTCGTCGTGCAGATACGGATTTTCAAAGCGGCCGAGGATTTTGTTGATGTAGGCGGCGTGCTTGTCGGCGTCGAAGCCGTAGCGCTTGATCAGCACCGCGCCGCTCTCTTCCATCGCCCCTTTCACCACGCGGCGGATCGCCGGGTCGAGAATGGCGTCGCGAATGGTTTGCAGCCCGGCCTGTTGGCCGAGGTAGGCGGTGATGGCGTGGCCGGTGTTGAGGGTGAACAGCTTGCGCTCGACGAACGCCATCAGGTTGTCGGTCAGCTCCATGCCGGCGATCGCCGGAGGCTGGCCTTTGAACTGGGTCTGATCGACGATCCATTCGCTGAAGGTTTCCACCGTCACTTCCAACGGATCGCTACTGTCCGCCGGCGGCACGATGCGATCGACCGCCGAATCGACGAAGCCGACGTGCTGCTCAACCCATGCCTGCTCATCCTGCGGCAGCGCGGCGAACACGTGCTGTTTCAGCTGGCTGGTGCCGCGCACCATGTTCTCGCAGGCGATGATGTTCAGCGGTTGCACACTGCCCTGCTGATGGCGCAGCACCAGCCCTTTGGCGATCGTGCCGGCGATTTTGGCGAGAATTTGCGGGCCAACGGCGGTGGTCACCAGATCCGCTTCGGCGATCAGCGCCGCCGCGGCCTCGCTGCCGCTGTTGACGGCGCTGACGTTGTTGACGCTCTCCACGCGTTCTTGCTCGCCCACCACGTGCACCGCGTAGCTTTTACGGCTGTTCAGCAGATCCAGCACCGTTTGATTGACGTCGGCGAAGGTCAGTTCAACCCCGGCGTCCGCCAGCAGCTTGCCGATAAAACCGCGGCCGATATTCCCTGCGCCAAAATGTAATGCTTTCATAACTCTACCTTCTTAATGTCGAAGGGTGCAGCAAGCTGCACCCTTTAAAATGATTCCGTTATCCGGCTTTTTTGCCGCCGAGCAGGTCCAGCACTTCCTGAACGCTGGTGGTATTCGCCAGCCGCTCGATCACGCTCTCGTCATCCAGCGCGTTGGTCAGGCTGGTGATCACCTGAATATGCTCGTTGTTGCGCGCGGCGATGCCGATCACCAGACGGGCCACTTCATCCTCTTCATCGCCGAAGCGCACGCCCTGTGGGTACTGACAGAACACCACGCCGGTGCGCAGCACCCGGTCTTTGGCCTCGATGGTGCCGTGCGGCACGGCGATCGATTCGCCCAGGTAAGTGGAGGTGAGCTTTTCGCGCTCCAGCATCGCCGGCACGTATTCCGCCTCGACGTAGCCGCCCTTCACCAGCTGCTCGCCGGCGAAGCGGATCGCCTGCTCTTTGTCGCTGGCCTGCAGGTTGAGGAACACGTTGCTCTCGCTCAGCTTGAACAGGTTCGGTTCCCCGGCTTCAAAGCTGTCGTCCAGCGCGCCCAGCACCTTCTGCTGGTTGTCGGTGGTTTTGTTGACCGCCACCAAACGCTCGACCAGATCGCTGTACAGCTTGCTGTCGAGGAAGTTGGTCAGCGAGATGTGCTGGGCCTGCGGCGCGTGGCGCATCGCGCGCTCGGTCAGATCGCGGTGGGTGATCACCAGATCCACGTCGTCCGGCAGGCTGTTGATGGCGCTGTTGGTCACCGAGATGTTCTTCAGCCCGGCGTCGGCCACTTTCTTGCGCAGCACCCCGGCGCCCATGGCGCTGGAACCCATGCCCGCATCGCAGGCGACGATGATTTTGCGCACGGTGCTCAGATCGCCGTCGACCGATGCCGCCGCGCCGCCTTTGGACTGCGATTTCATCTCTTGCATGCGACGGGTCGCGGCTTCCAGATCGTCATCCTCTTTCACCTTGGAGGTTTTCAGCAGGAAAGCGGATACCACGAAGGAGACGGCGAAGGCTGCGCATACCGCCGCAATGTTGGCGAAGTAAGCGCCTTTCGGCGTCATCGCCAGCACCGCCAAAATCGAACCCGGGGAAGCCGGAGAAACCAGGCCGCCGTTCAGCATCGTCAGGGTAAAGACGCCGGTCATGCCGCCCAGGATCACCGCCAGCAGCAAGCGTGGGTTCATCAGCACGTAGGGGAAGTAGATTTCGTGGATGCCGCCCAGGAAGTGAATGATCGCCGCACCGCCGGCGGATTGCTTGGCGCTGCCGCGGCCAAAGAACATGTAGGCCATCAGCACGCCCATGCCCGGACCTGGGTTGGCTTCTATCAGGAAGAACACCGATTTGCCGGCTTCCGTGGCCTGCTGAATACCCAGCGGCGAGAAGATGCCGTGGTTGATGGCGTTGTTCAGGAACAGGATTTTCGCCGGTTCAACGAAGATGGACGCCAATGGCAGCAGGTTGTTCGTCACCATCACGTGCACGCCCGCCGCCAGCAGCTTGGAAAGCACCTCCACCAGCGGCCCGATGCCCAGGAAGGCCAGGATCGCCAGCAGCATGCCGATGATGCCGGCGGAGAAGTTGTTCACCAGCATTTCAAAGCCGCTTTTGATCTTGCCGTCCACCCAGCGATCGAAATGCTTGATGGCCCAACCGCCCAGCGGGCCGGCGATCATCGCGCCGAGGAACATCGGCATGTCGGCGCCGACGATGACGCCCATGGTGGTGATGGCGCCGACCACGCCGCCGCGATCGCCGCCCACCAGCCGCCCGCCGGTGTAGCCGATCAGCAGCGGCAGCAGGTAGGTGATCATCGGGCCTACCAGCTTAGCCAAGGTCTCATTCGGCAGCCAGCCGGTTGGAATGAATAGCGCGGTGATAATCCCCCAGGCGATAAAGGCGCCGATGTTGGGCATCACCATGTTGCTCAGGAAGCGGCCAAAGTTTTGCACTTTAACCTTGATGTCTGGTGAAAACATAAAACACACCCCTATTGTTACGCGCTGACAATAGAGCGCGTGATTATTGTTGTGACGATCCAGCCGTGTTGCCGCTGTATGCGAAACGGACTCTATCACGCTGTTTTTGTCACGCGAACTTCACGGATTTTTTGTGATACAAATCACACACAACACCCCAACAAACCACCCTTTATAGTGACTAAGATCACATTTATGGCGTGTAAAAAAAGCACAGTGAGAAAAAAGTCGCCACAAAACCCCCAATAAAGTGACTATGATCACATTTTTAAATTGGCGTTTTGTTTTTGAATTGTGACATTAGTCACGATTTATTTTTAGCTGCAGCGCCGATCGCAACGCTCTGTTTGATCTTCCCTGTGAGCACTCATCCCGCCGGGAACTAGCGAAGTGATGAATGAAAGAAAACTACATTGCCTAATGAATGGATTAATTGAAGTGTAGTACAGAAGCCTGCGCAATAAGCCAGCAAGCGATTGGAAACGCTGAGGGGAAATAAAACAGGCCGGCAATGCCGGCCTGTTTCGCGCCTGGACGCGTTATTATTGCGTCACGCTTTGAATGGTTTTCTGCGCATTCATCAGGTTCTGCTGCTTAGCCACCAGATTCGACATCATGGTGTTGTATTGCGCCACCTGCTGCGCAGTGCGGAACTGCACGCCGTTGTTGTTGAAGCTGACCTGATTGCCCTGGCTCTGCAGGAAGTCGCCGACCTGCACCAGATCCTGCACAAAGCTGGCGGTAGTCGGGATCGCCGGCATCAAGGCGTTGGCCGGGGCGGTGACGATCTTGTCATAGGCCTGGTTGTACACCGCCTTCAGATCGTCAGGCTGCTTCAGCGCCGCGTGGGCAGTATCCGCCTGCGATTTGGCCGACTGGATCTGCTGGCCCAACAGGTTCAACGCCCCGACCGATTGCTGCAGCGCGTCGCGTTTGTTCAGGTAGTCCTGCGCGGTGCGGATCTGGTTAATCTGATCCAGCGCCGGCGTCAGGCTGGCGCCGACCGATTTAGACAACTGCTGCGAAAAGCCGACCAATATCGCGTAATCACCGGCATAGTTGCCGAACTTCTGTTTCTGGTCTTCGCTCAGCGTGGGGATGTTCGCCCCGCTGCGCATCACGGTATTCTGTAAGTAATCGATAAATGCTTTGCGCTGTTCCGGCTCTTTATCGCCGCAGGCGGTCAATTGCATGACCACCAACAATGCCAATACCGGTGCCAACCAACGCGCGAAACCTCTGCTCTGGATCCCTACCGCCATGTGACATAACTCCTGTTATAAACCTGCTTTTTCATTGGACTCCGCCCCTTTTTCCGCACTCCGTGCGCCTATAAGAATAGATCAACTGGCGGCGTTCCGATACGCGATTCCGCTTGCGGTGAACATTGTCTCAGCCGGGCGGTTGAAAACGGCGTACTGCACGTGCCACGCACGCATGGTACACTTTTCCAACGTTTATCGTCGGGCCAACTTGCTCATGTCCTCTTATCAGCCACCGTTGACCATCACGCCCTCCATTCTGCATCTGGCGACAGACGTCGGCGCCGCATTGGCCCGTTTGACGATACAAGCGGAACAAGAGCATGCATTGCGGCTAAGGCGCATCAATCGGATCCGCACTATTCAAGGTTCGTTGGCGATCGAAGGCAATACCCTGAGCGAAGAGCAGATCACCGCTATCATCGCAGGTAAGCGCGTCATCGCCCCTCCGCGTGACGTTCAGGAAGCGATGAATGCCATCCATTGCTATACCAACCTGAATCATTGGCATCCCGAAAATGAACGCGATCTGCTTGCCGCACATGGGATGTTGATGAACAGCTTACTGCCTGATGCTGGCCGCTATCGTCAAAGCGGCGTCGGCGTGATGAACGGCAATGTTGTGATCCATATGGCTCCACCGGCGGAACGCGTACCGTTGCTAATCCGTCAATTGCTCATCTGGCTGCAACAAACCGACCTGCCACCGCTGATCGGCAGCTGTGTATTTCACTATGAATTCGAATTTATCCATCCCTTTGCCGATGGAAACGGCCGTATGGGACGGTTGTGGCAAACGCTGATTTTGTCACGCTGGGATCCGTTGTTCGCCAACGTGCCGGTTGAGAGTCTGGTACATGATAACCAACCCGGATATTACCAGGCGCTGAATGCCAGCAACCAAAAGACCGATTGCTCACCCTTCGTTGAATTCATGCTGGAAATGATTCTAAAAGCGCTTGAGCTGAGCATTACCCCCCAAGTCACCCCCCAAGTCACCCCCCAAGTCGCTGACTTGCTAGCGGCGCTGCAAGGGGAGATGTCGCGAGAAGCACTCCAGAATGTTCTACAGTTGCAAGATCGAAAATCTTTCCGCGAGCGCTATCTACAGCCGGCCTTGAATGCGGGTTGGATTGAAATGACGCTACCGGATAAACCCAAGAGCCGTTTACAACGCTATCGCTTGACCGCTGCCGGTATCAGACTGTTACGCCAACCATAAAAAAGGCGCCCGCAGGCGCCTTTTCACAGCAAAGAACCGCTTACTGCAGCACGGAGATATCCGCCACCTGCAGGAACAGCTCACGCAGTTTGCTCAGCAGCGTCAGACGGTTAACGCGCACTTCCGCATCGTCCGCCATTACCATCACGTTGTCGAAGAACGCATCCACCGGCTCACGCAGCGCGGCCAGTTCCACCAGCGCTTCCTGGTAGTTGCCCGCCGCGAAGTACGGCTGCAGCTTGTCGCGCAGCACCACCAGGTGAGTCGCCAGCTGGATCTCCGCCGCATCCTTCAGCACCGAGGCGCGCACGCTGTCGTTCAGCGTTTCGGTAGACTTGGCCAGAATGTTGGAGACGCGTTTGTTGGCCGCAGCCAATGCCGCCGCCTCGTCCAGCGTACGGAAATGGGATACCGCCTTGACGCGCGCGTCGAAGTCGGCCGGTTTGGTCGGACGGCGCGCCAGCACCGCCTGAATGGTATCGACCGCGTGGCCTTCTTCCTGATACCAGGCGCGGAAACGACCCAGCATGAATTCCACCACGTCGTCGACCACCTTGGCATTGGTCAACTTGCTGCCGTACAGGCGCACGGCCTCTTCGGTCAGAGTCTGCAGATCCAATGGCAGGTTTTTCTCGACGATGATGCGCAACACGCCCAGCGCGGCGCGGCGCAGCGCGAACGGGTCTTTATCGCCCTTCGGATGCTGCCCGATGCCGAAGATGCCGGCCAGGGTGTCCATCTTGTCGGCGATCGCCAGCGAGCAGGCCACCAGCGACTGCGGCAGCGCATCACCGGCGTAGCGCGGCTGATACTGCTCGTTCAGCGCAACGGCGACGTCTTCCGCCTCACCGTCGTGGCGCGCATAATGCATGCCCATCACGCCCTGGGTGTCGGTGAATTCGAACACCATGTTGGTCATCAGGTCACACTTCGACAACAGGCCAGCACGGGTGGCGTGGTTGACGTCGGCGCCAATCTGGCCGGCAACCCAGCCCGCCAGCGCCTGGATGCGATCGGTTTTGTCGCGCAGGGTGCCCAGCTGCTGTTGGAACAGCACGGTTTCCAGGCGCGGCAGGTTGTCTTCCAGACGTTTTTTGCGGTCGGTGTTGAAGAAGAACTCGGCGTCGGCCAAACGCGGACGCACCACCTTCTCGTTGCCGGAGATGATCTGCTGCGGGTCTTTCGACTCGATGTTGGCCACGAAGATAAAGTTAGGCAGCAGTTTGCCTGCGGCGTCGTACACCGGGAAATACTTCTGGTCGCCCTTCATGGTGTACACCAGCGCTTCCGCCGGCACCGCCAGGAATTTCTCTTCGAATTTGGCGGTCAGCACCACCGGCCATTCCACCAGCGAGGCCACTTCTTCCAGCAGGCTGTCGCTCAGATCGGCCTTGCCGCCGATCTTCTGCGCCGCCAGTTCGGCGTCGCGTTTGATAAGGGCTTTGCGCGCTTCGTAGTCAGCGACCACTTTGCCGCGCTCCAGCAGGATCTGCGGATATTGGTCGGCATTGTCGAGGGTGAACTCGGCTTCGCCCATGAAGCGGTGGCCGCGCACGGTGCGCGCGGATTCGATGCCCAGCACGGTGCCCGGGATCAGATCGGCGCCCAGCAGCATCGTGACGGTGTGCACCGGACGCACGAACTGCACGTCGGAATCGCCCCAGCGCATCAGTTTCGGGATCGGCAGCTTGCCGAGCGCGGTGCTGACCATGCCGGCCAGCAGTTGTTGCGCCGACTGGCCTTTGACATGGGCGCGGTACATCAACCACTCGCCCTTGTCGGTCACCAGGCGCTCCGCCTGATCGACGGTGATACCGCAGCCGCGCGCCCAGCCTTCGGCCGCTTTGCTCGGTTTGCCTTCGGCGTCGAACGCCTGAGCGATCGCCGGGCCGCGTTTTTCAATTTCGCGATCGGCCTGCGCCGCGCTCAGGTTGGCCACTTTCAGCGCCAGGCGGCGCGGTGCGGCGAACCAGCTCACGTCACCGTGTTCCAGGCCGGCGTTGTCCAGCTCGGCGGTGAAGTTGGCGGCGAAAGATTCCGCCAGGGAACGAAGAGCCTTCGGCGGCAGCTCTTCCGTGCCGATTTCCACCAGGAAAGTCTGTTGAGTCATGGCTGCCTCTTAGTTCTCGTTCTTCTTGTTGCACATCGGGAAGCCCAGCGCTTCGCGGGAAGCGTAGTAGGCTTCGGCAACGGCTTTGGTCAGCGTGCGGATGCGCAGAATGTAGCGTTGACGCTCGGTCACCGAAATCGCCTTGCGCGCGTCCAGCAGGTTGAAGGTATGGCCCGCCTTCAGGATGCGTTCGTAGGCCGGCAGCGGCAGCGGTTTTTCCAGCGCCAGCAGCGATTGGGCTTCTTTCTCGTACTGCTCGAAGCAGGAGAACAGGAAGTCGACGTCGGCGTATTCGAAGTTGTAGGTGGACTGCTCCACTTCGTTCTGATGGAACACGTCGCCGTAGGTGGTGACGCCCAGCGGGCCGTTGCTCCACACCAGATCGTACACGCTGTCCACGCCCTGGATGTACATCGCCAGACGCTCCAGGCCATAGGTGATCTCGCCGGTCACCGGCTTGCACTCCAGGCCGCCGACCTGCTGGAAGTAGGTGAACTGCGTCACTTCCATGCCGTTCAGCCACACTTCCCAACCCAGGCCCCAGGCGCCGAGCGTCGGGTTTTCCCAGTTGTCTTCCACGAAGCGGATGTCGTGGATAGTCGGATCCAGACCCAGCTCTTTCAGCGAGCCCAGGTAGAGTTCCTGAATGTTGTCCGGCGATGGCTTAATCACCACCTGGAACTGATAGTAGTGCTGCAGACGGTTCGGGTTTTCGCCGTAGCGGCCGTCGGTCGGGCGACGGGATGGCTGCACATAAGCGGCGGCCATCGGCTCCGGCCCCAGTGCGCGCAGGCACGTCATCGGGTGTGAGGTTCCCGCGCCGACTTCCATGTCCAATGGTTGAACGATGGTGCAGCCCTGGCGCGCCCAATAATCCTGCAGTGTCAGGATCAGGCCCTGGAAGGTCTTGGTATCAAACTTTTGCATGTTGAATTCGCACGCGATACAAGTGGATTTATATGGAATGCGCCAGTATACCCTTTGACCGTAAGATATACAGCCAGAATCCGGCAACAAGTGCGAATCGGGGCAAGAAGCGCTGGATTTTCACCCGTCGGCCAAGAAAACCGTCGGCGACATCGGCGCCGCAGAGGGCGAGGTAACCGCACCGCTTTCGCAGGCTCGGGTATCGGCTGGCTTTAGAGAAACGCCGATTCATCCCCCGCATGCTTCCACTACCGGCAGCTTGAGGCTTCTTCGACAAACAACAGGCGTGTTGAACAATATTCAAATAAGTGAATGGAATGAAAAAAAACATAACTCAGTGTTATATATTTACTTTATTCTTACCGACGCGGCATCGACTGAAATTTACTTGCCATAGTGACTCTGGTAGTATAACAAGAACAAATAACAGCCGCAGCTAAAAAGCCATTTAAGTCGCTTAGGAAAAAGATTGAAAATGATAGAGCTCTTTGACGTAGACTATAATTTGCTGCCAGATAACAGATCGAAAGAACTATTCTCTTTAAGAAAAAAAACGTTTAAAGACCGTTTAGACTGGCTCGTTAATTGCGAAAATAACATGGAGTTTGACGAATACGACAACCGTCACGCCACCTATATTTTCGGCACCTACCAAGATCACGTCATTTGCAGCTTGCGATTTATCGAAACGAAATACCCAAACATGATCAGCGATGGCGTATTCGACAATTACTTTAACGATATAAAACTCCCCGAAGGGAATTACGTTGAAGCCAGCAGATTATTTATAGACAAGGCGCGCATTCAAGCACTTCAACTCCATCAAGCGCCAATTAGCACCATGCTTTTCCTGTCGATGATAAACTATGCAAGAAGCTGCGGCTACGAAGGCATATACGCCATTATCAGTCACCCGATGCGCATTATTTTCCAACGCTCCGGCTGGCATATCTCGGTGGTAAAAACCGGATGCTCCGAAAAGAATAAAAATATTTATCTGATCTATCTGCCGATAGACGATGTCAACCGGAACAGATTGCTGGCGCGCATCAACCAACACGCCACAAAGTGGGATAACCCGTTGGATTCCTGGCCATTATCCTTCCGAGTCAGCGAGAAGCGGCCGGATGAGCTGCAGCTCCACACCTAACCTGATGGCATGTTTGGCATTGGTGACGCCAAGCTTTTTGACGGCGTTGCCGATGTGATATTTTACGGTGGTGAGTTTTATTCCCAGGATAAGGGCAATTTCTTGATAGGATTTACCTAAGCTCGCCCAGTAGATGATCTCATTTTCACGCTTGGAGAAAAACTCCCGCTGGTTCATTTTTTCAAAGTCAGCAGGCGTGCTCATTTCCTGGTAGAGCGCCGTCATTTTTCCGTGCATGGTAATCAGCAGCATTTGAATTTCGGCCTTATTATTGTCAATCTGCTGTTCAACGTCCGCATCACAATGCTTATCCAACATAATGGATAACACCACCAGATTATGATGATGATCGTGCAAGACGAAAGTATACCCATTAATAATATTGTAGTTCTTGGCCATATCAAAAATCTTTGGCAATTTTAATCCTGCACCAATTTCCAAATCTTTATCCCAGGTAAACGGGGTAATTCTATGCGATGCGGTAATCAAAACAGGATCAATAAACTGATAGTTGTTTTTGATATAAAACTCGAACCACTCCGTCCTATTGGAAATGATTGAAAAGCTAGTCGGATTTCTTTTATTCATTATAGCATAGGCATATTTTATATTATTGTATTTGCTCAGCCCGCTTTCCAACTCTTCTTTTATAGAGGCATTAATGGTTTCATTATTGAAAAAAAAGTTAGACACTCACCAATCCTCTTCAAGAAATAACATCACTATAAAACTGAGAAGAGTATAACCCGGTTGCGCCGCCAAGTAAATTAAACCGACAGGCATAATAGGAAGCGTTAATAATCAACAGGCGTTTTAAAGAATCAATTAAAATAATTTCGGAGGGGAAATTAATTTAATCGAGAAATAAGCGCGTCGCTGAAGAAGGGGCGGCAGAGGGCATTATCCGGCAAAGAAACACAAAGAAAACAAAATCATAACAACTCGGCATCATGACATGCATCTGACAAAAGCGTTCTGTCGCGTTGAAGATGAGAGGGGGCCAGACAGGCAGGCGAAAACGCCCCGCATCCGATGATGAAGGGAAAAAGCCATTGACAGTGAAGATTTGGATATACAATAATAACCAAAATTTTCCCTGGTGTTGGCCAAGTGGCTACCTGATCCTTTATAGGATCAGTTTTTTTTTGTAGCGCTGTATTTTATCGTTATGCAATAACGATAAGAACTTTCAGCGATAAATGATAGTTGTACTAAAGTACAGTCTCATCCGCCCACATCGCCTCGCCATCTCGCCGTCACAGGCTCTATCCTCTCCCGAGAGTTCTCAGAAGCGCGCGCTGACGCCGACGTTATACATAAACTGCTCGCCGCTGCTCAGGCCGCCGGTTTGCGAGACGGTGGCGAAGGCCGACACTCTATCCGTCAACGGCATGTTGGCCCCCAGCGTGACATCCACCCAGTTTTTGTCCTGACCCGCACTGTCGCGAGTAAATGAGGTTTGCGTCGATTTCAGGCCGCCACCGGCGCGGTAGACGTCATCGCCGAACTGATGCTGATAACTCACTTCCGCATAGGGGTTAAACACGCCGAATTGCGTATCCAACCGCCAGCCCAACGCGCCGATCTGCGAATGGTAGGTTTGATCGTTGAAGCGCATGGCGGTGCTGTCATCACCGTCTTCGCTGTAGCCGGACACTTGGCTGTAATCCCAGGCGAACTGCGCCACCGGCCCGGTGGTGAGATAAGCAGCGATAGGGAAGTCATAGCCGGCGGTCACGCGCGCGCCCCACTGCTTGCCGGAGGTCGAACCGGTTTCGGTGCGCGTCAGCGGCCCCAACCGCATGCTGCGGCGGATGTCGTCATAATCCATCGTCGCATAGTGCAGATCGGCATTGACCCACCCCTGCTCGAATATGGCCAGCGAACTGAAGGCCGACAGCAGCACCCCACGCGCCTTGTAGTCATAGCGGCTGGAAGGATGCTGATCGTCGTTGGAACCGGCGATCAACGCACCGATCAACCAGCTGTCGGTCAGTTGATAGTCCACGCCGACGGTCAGGTTGTGGGTGGTGGCGTTGCCATCCCCCGCCGCCCGGTTATCGGCATAGTCATAGTGCTGGCCTGCGTAGCCGCCAAACACGCCCAGCGAGCCCTGCGGATTGTCGCCGTTGCGCAGCTGCTGGAAACGGCTGTCGAGCGTGGCGCGGCTGTCACGCGCCATCGCCGCCGTCGCCTGATTCAGCGCCACCACCTGCGCCGGGCCATCCAACACCGCCTGGATATAATCCGCAATCAGCAGGTGCGCCTGCGGGCTGGGGTGGAAATGGTCGGAGAACAGATAGGACTGGCCGGCGTCGAAGCCGGGCATGTCGGAACGGCAAACCGCCGAGGAAACGCCCGCCGGACAAGCCATGCCGGCCGTGTTGGCGAAGCCGAACTGCGCCGGATTGGCGATCGCTTCTGCGAACAGCTTGTTCACGTCCACCCGCACGATATTGCCGCCCCCCTGCGCCAGCAAACGGTCTTCGCTTTGATTATAGAAATCGGTCAGCTGAGCGGCCTGCGCGCTCAGGCTGTCATACGCCGCCACAAGCTGGGCGGCGATCGCCTGCTGCACCTGAGGGATCGCGCTGCCCTGCTTCGCCGCGGCGGCCAACGCCGCGTGGATCGCCTGCGTGCGCGAAGCGTTGTCCGGGGTAGCCACCGAATTGAGCGTGGCATAGGCCGCCTGAATCGCCGCCCCCTGTACCGGCGGCAGCGCCTGCTGAATGATCAGTTCCATCAGCTGCGGCGTGGAGCCGATGTTCGGCACCGTCGGCACGATCACCGTGCCGGCGCCGGCGTTCAGCAGCGAATGCACCTGCGCGGCGGCGGCCGCGGCGCTGTTATAGGCCACGCCGGGCGCGGTAGCGGCGTTCAACGCCGCCGCCGCCAAATCGTTACCGCCAATCCAGTGAATATACAAACCGTCGCCATCGGCCTGGCCGTTAACCCGATTCAGGTAGCGCTGCACCTGATCCTGGGTGTTGTCGACCGGGTTCAGGCCCGGCACCGCCACGGCGCCGCCGGCGGCGTAGTTTTCACCGCCGTTGTCCGAGGCCACCAGCGCCGCACCGATGCGTTGCGCCAACGCTTCGTCGTACAGCAGGTGCTGACTGCCGTCATAGGTGAACCGGCCGTTGTTGCCGGTATCGCTCAGGCTGTCGCCAAAGACGTAGAGTTGGTCATACGCCTGAACCGGAAGGGTCACACTGCAAAGTAACGCCACTGCAAGCGCCGCCGGGCGGGGCATGCATGTTATTTTTAGAGGCATGAATCGACTCCTGAGAGCCTGCAAATGAAGGCAATGTCGTTTTTATCGTTGGCCGGTTTTCCACCGGCCATGTAGTAACTATTGTCGGCTTTTTCGTCACGTCAAGCGGGGCTGCTGACAAAACAATCAGAGGCTTGCCAAGTTCACCGCTTCGAGCGATGATTACTGTTCATAAATACAGCACAAGGACATTCAGGATGGCAGAAGAACGTTGCGGTTGGGTGACGGCCGATCCGTTGTATCTCGAGTATCACGACAAGGAATGGGGCACGCCCACCACCGACGCGCGCGAGCTGTTTGAAATGCTGTGTCTGGAGGGACAACAGGCCGGTCTTTCCTGGATCACCGTGCTGAAAAAGCGCGAGAACTACCGCCGCGCCTTCCATGATTTCGATCCGCAGCGGGTCGCCGCCATGACCGAACAAGACGTGGAAAGGCTGCTGCAAGACAGCGGCATCATCCGTCACCGCGGCAAGATAGAAGCCATCATCACCAACGCCAAAGCCTATCTGGCGATGGAGGCGGCCGGCGAGAATTTCGTCACCTTCATATGGGACTTCGTCGGCGGCCGGCCCCAGCTCAACCGCTGGCAGGCGCTGAACCAGGTTCCGGCCAAAACTGAGCAGTCCGACGCCATGTCCAAGGCGTTGAAAAAGCGCGGCTTCAAGTTTATCGGCTCCACCATCTGTTACGCCTTCATGCAGGCCAGCGGGCTGGTGAACGATCATCTCACGGGGTGCATGTGCTACCCAAAGCCACGGTGATCCGCCCCTGTGGCCCGGCGGATATCGATCGGCTGATGGCGCTGTGGCTGCCCAGCACCATCGCCGCCCATCCGTTCGTGGCGGAAAAATACTGGCGTGAAAGCGCCGCACTGGTGCGGGAAAATTACCTGCCGCGCGCGCAGAGCTGGGCCTGCTGGCATGAAAACGAGATCGTCGGCTTTATCAGCGTGCTGGACGAACAGTTCATCGGCGCGCTGTTTGTCGATCGGGCGTATCACGGCCGCGGCGTAGCCCGGGCGCTGATGACGCACGTGCAGCAGCGCTACCGCCGGCTCAGCCTGGAGGTTTATCAGCAAAACCTGCGCGCCTGCGCGTTTTACCACAAGCACGGTTTTCAGGTGACGCAGCGCCTGTTTAACGACGAAACCCAGGCCTATACGCTGATCATGAACTGGCCGGCAATCGAGAATTCAACCGGTTACGGTTAAAAAAGGCGCATTCGCGCCCTGGCGGCGCGCAATTAGGAATCCGCTGCATGGCGCCGCCCGGCGTTTTGTCGCATAACTCCCCCAGCACTTACCCGCGCTCATCATTTGTCACGTTTTTCTCCGGAACTGCCGGCGAGCCAACGCGTCATAGTAGCGCGGTGATGCGGGCCCCACCTGCGTCGCCTACTTTTTTGCGCCCCCGTGTTGGGCCGGCGCGTACAGATATTGATGCCATTAAGGACAAGAACATGAAAAAACGCATTGCAATTATTGCCGGCGCAGTGAGCGTCGCGCTCACGCTGTCGGCCTGTACCACCAACCCTTACACCGGCGAATCCGAAGTCGGCAAGTCCGGCATCGGCGCGGGCCTCGGGGCCGCACTGGGCGCCGGCGTCGGCGTACTGTCCTCTTCCAAGAAAGATCGCGGCAAGGGCGCGCTGATCGGCGCGGCGGCCGGTGCGGCGCTCGGCGGCGGCGCTGGCTATTACATGGACGTGCAGGAAGCCAAACTGCGCGACAAGATGAAAGGCACCGGCGTCAGCGTCACCCGTCAGGGCGACAACATCGTGCTGAACATGCCGAACAACGTGACCTTCGACAGCAGCAGCGCCACGCTGAAACCGGCGGGCGCCAATACCCTGACCGGCGTCGCCATGGTGCTGAAAGAGTATCCGAAAACCGCAGTCAACGTCATCGGCTACACCGACAGCACCGGTTCCCGTTCGCTCAACATGAACCTGTCGCAGCAGCGCGCCGATGGCGTAGCCAGCGCGCTGATCACCCAGGGCGTGGCGGCGAACCGTATCCGCACCGCCGGTGCCGGCCCGGACAACCCGATCGCGTCCAACAGCACCGCGGAAGGCAAGGCGCAAAACCGCCGCGTCGAGATCACCCTCAGCCCGCTGCAATAATCCCGCGCGGGGCGCCACCGGCGCCCCGCCGCTTCCCTGCGATTTTCTCCTTATCCTTCAACATTCCCGCCCGCACGCCGGGTATGGTAGTCTCCTTGGCAATTAACCGCAGGAGGGATCGGCTGTGAGCACTGTCAAGGCAACGCGCGCCTCAGGACGCGCCACCATCAGCGATGTAGCGAGCATCGCCAAAACCGGCAAGACCAGCGTGTCACGCTATCTGAATGGTGAACAGCACCTGCTTTCCGACGATCTCAAACAGCGCATCGAACAGGCGATCCAGCAGCTCGACTACCGCCCAAGCCAGATGGCGCGCAGCCTGAAGGGCGGCCAAACGCGCCTGATCGGCCTGATCCTCGCCGATATCACCAACCCCTATTCGGTGGACGTGATGCGCGGCATCGAGGCCGCCTGCCGCCAACACGGCTTTACCCTGCTGGTGTGCAACACCAACAACGAAGTCAATCAGGAACAGCACTACCTGCAGCTGCTCAGCAGTTACCGGGTGGAAGGCATCGTGGTCAACGCGGTCGGCATGCGCGAGGAAGCGTTATCCACGCTGCAACAGTCGATGCTGCCGATGGTGCTGATCGACCGCAAAATCCCCGACTTCGCCTGCGACGTAGTGGGCCTGAACAACCGCGAAGCCGCCACCGTCGCCACCGAGCACCTGCTGCAACAAGGCTTCGAAGCGATCCTGTTCCTCAGCGAACCGCTCGGTACGGTCAATACCCGCCTGGAACGCCTGCACGCCTTCAGGCATACCATGGCGCAGCACCCTGCGCTGCTGGCGGAGCAGGCCGAAACGCCGCTCAACGATCGGCAAAAACTGGAACAGGTGCTGAGCGATTTCAGCGGCCGTCATCGCGGCATGCGCAAGGCGGTGATCTCCGCCAACGGCGCCCTGACACTGCAGGTGGCGCGCGCCATGCGCCGGCTCGGCATCCAGTGGGGCAACGACATCGGCCTGCTGGGCTTCGACGAGCTGGAGTGGGCGGAACTGGCGGGCGTCGGCATCACCACGCTGAAACAACCCACCTACCAAATGGGGCACGCGGCGCTGGAGCGGCTGGTGCAGCGTATTCAGGGTCTGGCCGCCCCCAGCGGCGAGCAGATGTTCTCCGGCGAGCTGATCGTCCGCGGCTCCACCACCCGCTAACCCGCCTTCTCCGGGGCCTTAACCGCCCCGCCTTCATCGGCTGTTTTTTGCTCAGCTTCGTGATTGCGATCATATTTTTACACTCTGTCGCTTTCTACTGGAACCGGTTCCATTTAACGTACCGGTAACAGCAGCGGCGGCGACAATGCCGCCTCAGGAGTCAAAATGAAAACAGAAATCATCGTGGTCACCGGCGCCTACGGCGCCGATACCGTCAAACAACAGGGCGGCCAGCGCGCGCTGTTGCCCATCATTGCCGGCGCGGGCGCCGACGGGGTGGAGATCCGCCGCGAACTGTTCGCCGCCGGCGAACTGGACAGCCTGCCTGCGCTGGCCCAGGAGATAGAACGCCAGCAGCTGTTCGCCGTCTATTCCGCCCCTGAGGCGCTGTTCACTCCGCAACATACGCTGAATCCCGACCTGCCGGCGCTGCTGGCGGAAGCGCAGGCGCTGAACGCGCGCCAGCTGAAGCTCTCCCTCGGCCATTTCCGCCCCGGCTTCGATTTTACCGAGCTGAAAGTGGCGCTGGAGCAACATCCGGTCAAACTGGTGGTCGAGAACGACCAAACGCCGGACTGCGGCATTTTGTCGATGCTGAACGCCTTTTTCCATGCAGCGGAAGATAGCCACCTGCCGGTCAGCATGACCTTCGATATGGCCAACTGGCTGTGGGTGGGGCAAGACGCCTTCGCCGCCGCCGAGCGCCTGGCCCGCCACGTCGGTTACGTGCACGTCAAGGCCGCCACGCAAGGTCCGCGCGGCTGGCGCGCCATTGCGCTGGACGATACCGACGGCAGCTGGCGCGATCTGCTGGCCCGCCTGCCGCACGATGCGCCGCGCGGCATCGAATTCCCGTTGCAGGGTGATGACCTGGAAGCCGTCACCCGCCATTACGTCAATATTTTGCGTGCGGAGTAACCCCATGATGACAACGTTAACGGCAACGACGGCGCAGCAGGCGCCCCTGGATGTGGTCACTCTGGGTGAAGCCATGGCGATGTTCGTGGCGGCGCAGACCGGCGATTTGGCGGAGGTGGAAACCTTCACCAAACGCATCGCCGGCGCCGAACTGAACGTGGCGATCGGCCTGGCCCGTCTGGGCATGAACGTCGGCTGGGTCAGCCGCGTCGGCAACGACTCGTTTGGCCGCTTCACCCTGCAGCAGCTGAAAAAAGAAGGCATCAACTACCGGCAGGTGACGGTCGATGGCCACTATCCGACCGGTTTTCAGGTGAAATCCAAGACTACCGATGGTACCGATCCCAGCGTGGAATATTTCCGTAAAGGCTCGGCGGCCAGCCGCCTGTCAGTCGCCGATTTCAACCGCGAGTATTTCGGTTCCGCGCGCCACCTGCACCTGAGCGGCGTGGCGGCGGCGCTGTCCGGCGAATCGCTGGCGCTGTGCCACCATGCGGCGCGCGAGATGCGCGCCATGGGCAAAACCATTTCGTTCGATCCCAATCTGCGCCCGGTGCTGTGGCCCAGTCGCGAGGTGATGATCGAGCAGCTGAACCAGCTGGCGTTCGCCGCCGACTGGGTGCTGCCGGGGTTGAAAGAGGGACAGATCCTCACCGGCCAGTCGACGCCGGAAGGCATCGCCGATTTCTATCTGGAGCGCGGCGTGCAGGCGGTGATCATCAAAACCGGCCCGGACGGCGCCTGGTTTAAAACCGCCGCCGGCGATAAAGCGGCGGTGGCCGCGGTCAAGGTCGACAACGTGGTGGATACCGTAGGGGCCGGTGACGGCTTTGCCGTCGGCACCCTCAGCGCCTTGCTGGAAGGCAAAACGCTGGTACAGGCGGTGCAACGCGGCAACAAAATCGGCTCGCTGGCGATCCAGGCCATCGGCGACAGCGAAGGCCTGCCGACCCGCGCGGCGCTGGCCGAATAACAATAAAAAAACGACTTCTCCGCATGACGTCAGCCTCTGGCCCTACAACCGGGACGCGTCGGGAGAGCATCTGCCCCTTCGTCTTTCATGCCCAACGGGCTGGGCGAAGGGGATGCAACACCACTGAAGGATACTGAACATGAACAAAGCGACTGTCGCGGCCAAACGCTGGTGGTACATCATGCCCATCGTGTTTATCACCTACAGCCTGGCCTATCTCGATCGCGCCAACTTCAGCTTCGCCTCCGCCGCCGGCATCAATGAGGATCTCGGCATCACCAAGGGCATGGCCTCGCTGCTGGGTGCGCTGTTTTTCCTCGGTTATTTCTTCTTCCAAATTCCCGGCGCCATCTACGCCGAGCGCCGCAGCGTCAAAAAACTGATCTTCTGGTGCCTGATCCTGTGGGGCGGCTGCGCCTCGCTGACCGGCGTGGTGAGCAATATTCCGATGCTGGCCGCCATCCGCTTTATCCTCGGCGTGGTGGAAGCGGCGGTGATGCCGGCAATGCTGATCTACATCAGCAACTGGTTCACCAAATCGGAGCGTTCACGCGCCAATACCTTCCTGATCCTCGGCAACCCGGTGACGGTGCTGTGGATGTCGGTGGTGTCCGGTTACCTGATCCACGCCTTCGGCTGGCGCGAAATGTTCATCATCGAGGGCATTCCGGCGGTCATCTGGGCGTTCTGCTGGTGGGTGCTGGCGAAAGACAAACCGGCGCAGGCCGGCTGGTTGAGCGCCGATGAGAAACAGGCGCTGCAACAGCAGCTGGACGAAGAACAGAAAGGCATCAAGGCCGTGCGCAACTACGGCGAAGCCTTCCGTTCGCGCAACGTGATCCTGCTGTGCGTGCAGTACTTCGCCTGGAGCATCGGCGTATACGGCTTCGTGCTGTGGCTGCCTTCCATCCTGCGCAGCGGCATGCAGATGGGCATGGTGGAAGCCGGCTGGCTGTCGGCGGTGCCTTACCTGGCGGCGACCATCGCCATGATCGTGGTCTCCTGGGCGTCGGACAAAATGCAAAACCGCAAGCTGTTTGTCTGGCCGCTGCTGCTGATCGGCGCGCTGGCGTTCTTCGGCTCTTACGCCGTCGGCACCAACCATTTCTGGATCTCTTACGGCCTGCTGGTGGTCGCCGGCGCCGCGATGTACGCCCCCTACGGGCCGTTCTTCGCCATCATTCCGGAAATGCTGCCGAAAAACGTCGCCGGCGGCGCCATGGCGCTGATCAACAGCATGGGCGCGCTGGGTTCGTTCTTCGGTTCCTGGTTCGTCGGTTACCTGAACGGCGCCACCGGCAGCCCGGCGGCTTCCTACATGTTTATGGCTATCGCACTGGTGGTGGCGGTGGTGTTGACGCTGATCGTCAAGCCCGCCCGCAACGAGATCCAGCCGCAGATGGCTTGATCCGGTTATACTTTTTCTCTGTCAATCAACCCGAGGGGGCGCCAGGCCCCCTTTGGCCCAGCTGGAGTTCGTGATGAAACCTTCTATCGTATTGTACAAAAGCCTGCCCGCCGACCTGCGTGAACGTCTGGAACAACACTTCACCGTACACGCGTTCAACGGCCTGCAGCCGGAGAACCGCGAGGAACTGCGCCAGGCGTTGCAGCAGGCCGAAGGGATCATCGGTTCCGGCGGCAAAATTGACGAAGCCTTCCTGCAGCAGGCGCCCAAACTGCGCGCGGCTTCGACCGTTTCCGTCGGCTACGACAACTTCGACGTCGAGGCGCTCAACGCCCATAACGTGCTGTTGATGCACACCCCGACGGTGCTGACCGAAACCGTCGCCGACACCATCATGAGTCTGGTGCTGGCGACGGCGCGCCGGGTGGTAGAAGTGGCGGAACGGGTCAAGGCCGGCGAATGGCGCGGCAGCATCGGGCCGGACTGGTTCGGCGTCGACGTGCACCACAAAACCATCGGCATCCTCGGCATGGGCCGCATCGGCCTGGCGCTGGCGCAGCGCGCGCACTTCGGCTTCGGCATGCCGGTGCTGTACAACGCCCGCCGCACGCACGAAGAGGCGGAGCAACGCTTCAACGCCCGCCGCTGCGATCTGGATACCCTGCTGGCCGAGTCGGATTTCGTTTGCATCACGCTGCCGCTGACCGAACAAACTTTCCATCTGATCGGCCGCGATCAGCTGGCGAAGATGAAGAAAAGCGGCATTCTGATCAACGCCGGCCGCGGGCCGGTGGTGGATGAGCAGGCGCTGATCGAAGCGCTGCAAAACGGCGTGATCCACGCCGCGGGGTTGGATGTGTTCGAGAAGGAACCGCTGCCGGCCGACTCGCCGCTGCTCAGCATGCCGAACGTGGTGGCGTTGCCGCACATCGGCTCCGCCACCCATGAAACGCGCTACGGCATGGCCGCCTGCGCGGTGGATAACTTGATCGCGGCATTGACCGGCACGGTGAAAGAAAACTGCGTCAACCCGCAGCTGTTGCAGAAATAACTCAGCGCGGCCGGCGATCTGCGGATCGCCGGCCTCGCCGCTTTTTGCGGCTGTCGACGGAGTATTTTCACTCCGTCAAACTCACGGGCTTCCCCCTTATCTTGCTGACGACAAATTTGCCCACGTCGTCATTGGCGATCAGCATGACCAGCAGCAGCATCACCAACACCGCCAGTTTCATATGGCTGTAGGCTATCGACGGGTCAAAAGCCTCCAGCAACAGCGTAATGCAGGGTGAAACATTCACAATAATGTTGGTGGTCAAGGCGCTGGTGAGTTCAATACCCTTTTGCAGCATCCATAGCGGCAATATATTCCCTAATATGACGATGATCGGCAGGTACATCCAGAAGCTGGATTGCGTCGTTGCCAATACGCCTTCGCTCGGCAACATCAGCGCGCAAACGCCAATGAGCAAGGGAAATCTGAACGACTGAATATTGACGGCGTTAAACGCTTGTTTGGACAATGATTTTGCAATATAGGTGCCGACAGCCATACAGGTTGAGGTGACGAGACACACTAAGCCAAGCGCCAGAACAAATAGGGTGTTTGAATCGAAGGGGTTAAAACGCTGCCCTTTCACGGCCAATATCATCAGCACGGCGACAATAAAAGCCAGCATCACGGCTATAACGATGTTTTTTACACCCACCGAATTTCGGTTATAAATCTCAATGAAAACAGAAATGATCGGGCTCAGTCCAAAAAGCATGGCCACCAGAATGGAGGGCTCCGTCCATTTCAACCCAACGAAAAGCCCAACCCAAGCTCCCAGCGTAGAGATATTCAATAATAGAATTAACTTCCAGGCGTTGAGGCAAGCTCGCAGCTTGACGGGGAAAAACAGCACGGAGATCACAAAGAAACCGAGCCAGGTCAAGGTGAAAGTCCAAAACAATAATACGAACAGATCGATGCTCTGCAACAAACCTGAGAGAAAAACATCTATGGCCGCACCCAGGATGCAATATCCAAGAATGTACGTTGGGCCGGACGCCTTGATTTTACTGTTCATAGACTTCAAACATGCCCTTACTTTCAAGGCCAACGATATATTGATAGTCGGCATTGAGCTGATCGGCGCAACGGTGGCTTAACGCAATCCAGCCCGGAGAGCTGTAAACGTCCGTCGTGAGTTTTATTTCCTGATCAACATCCGGCAGATTTGATTTCTTGTAGGATGGCAAACCGGCGATGGTATCGACATGCTTAACAGCCTTGATAGTGCCAGCGCTAAAAGATATCAGCTCTTTAATTTTTAAATAGTTTAACGGTTTATATTCCTCTGCGACCGCTTCCAGGAATGCCTCGGTTGAACACACGCTCAGTACCAGTTCGTCAATCTGCGTGCGCTTCAACGCCAGGGATGACAACGCCGGAAAACCCGCGCCGTGCGGTCTGGCCCCGGTTTCAATTAGCGTCCAACCGTCTTTGGTTAAAAACAGTTCCGAGTGCGCTGCGCCAAACGTGATCCCTAAAGCATCCAGACAGCTAAAGATGTAATCTTTGAGCTGAGCGTGATTCTGCGCATCGAAGGAGGTCAGTTCGGTGAACTCACAGATGGAATCGGCCCCGTTGTAACTGCCCTTGCCCATCTTCCATATCGCACAGATCTTGTGACGGCCTTGATAACTGACAGTATCGACGACGTACTCTTCCCCCTCAATAAAAGGCTGCAGAATAATGACTTCATTTTTTAAATTGAGCTGATTGCTTTTTTTGAACAAATCACCCGAATGAGCTTCAACTTCTTCAACCGTTTTGCAAACAAAAACGGAGTCCGTGCCTGCGCTGTCAACGGGTTTTAGCACCAGCTTCCGGTATTTTTTAAACAGCTCGGTCGCATATTGCGTGGCGTCTTTAAGGGTAGTTAACCGGTGCGTGGGGATATGATTGATCGCGCTATTTTTCAGGCACTCCTGCATCAGGTATTTATTCCTGCGAGAACGGCTCGTGCCGGTATCGTTACCGGGCAGGTCCAGAAGCTCAGCCAGATGATCTGCGAGTTCAATGCCTGTTTCACAGCCTGCAATCACCGCGATAACATCATACTCTTGCAATTGATTGAGGATCTCATCCCCCGTGTATTGCAAACTGATAAAGAAATCATCCCCTCTGTAGCTATTCAGCAGCTTCGCCGGGATATCTTCTCGACTTTGAATGTGCGCGCACCCGTATCCTTTTTTATTGAATTCCGGTGCCACATCATTTCCGGATGAGTAGGCGTCAACGAGGATGACGATTTTTTTCGTGTCTTTGATGTCCATGCAGCGGGTTACTCCGTACTATAATCAGGGCCGAATATTAACGTTCGATTGTCTTGGCGTCGAATTTACGCTCGACGCCCTTTTACTTTATGAAGGGAACGTGTCAGCAAATTTGTGAGAAGTCGGTGCGTTCAATACTTTTAGCCAGGCTTGTCATTTCGCGATATTTATCAGATTTATCACCACCCGGCTGATAGATTCTATACCGCCAATAACGCCAAAGAGATGTCAGGATGGCGGCGTATTCCGTATAGGTTTTCAACACCTTAATTTCGCGCGCTTCAAGCATTCTTATAGAATTATAACCCGCGATGATATGCTTCGCTTTTTCCGGCGACAGCGTCCCATTGATGCCGCAGGTGCCGACAATCGCCATGGCGATATCGAAAACGGAGTGATAAATACAGGTCAACTCAAAATCTATCATGCCGACGAACTGCTCGCCTTCAAACAGCATATTGTCGTAGAAAAGATCGGAGTGGATGACAGAGGTAGGCAAGCCGCTGATGCGTTCTACGGCAAGATGCCTGAGTCTGTCTTTGGCCCAGCGCTCATAATCCTGATCGATATTGGCATCGAGGGCATCCATGAACTTTTTCTGCTCATAGAAGACTGAGTCTGTTAAGAAATTAGGGACGGGGATCGTATGCAGTTTCGCCATGGCAACGCCGAGCTGCCTGAGCATATGTTCGTTGAAATCCCGGCGGACGGCGCCATCCATATAGGTTCTTAATAGAGAGTGCTTGCCCCTTAATATAATTGAATAGCTTTCTTGCCCTTTGGGTTTGACCAGCAAGGAGGTCTCATAATCATGTGCTTCCAGCCATACCAGCGTCTTCGCCATGATCTCAACATCATCACGGCTTTGCTCTTCAATAATGCTGAAAACACAGCGGCCGATATCCGTTTCGAGGCAGTAATTGGTATTGCCAGATCCCATCCCCAAGAAGGCGCTGCTTTTTACCGTCAGCCCATAAAGAGATTCTATGCGGTGAACTTCATCACTATTCAACGTTGAGCCTGTTTGCATTTCTAATTCCATATCATTCACTTGAGCGCTTGATGCAAATCTTCATACAAGTCATTAACGTCTTCGATGCCGACTGACATTCGTATTAATTGCCTCGTAATCCCTGATTTTTTCTGCTCCTGCTCGCTAAGACTTCTGAACGACGATGAGGCCTGATAAGGCGAGTTCAGCGTGGTCTCCAAATCCCCCAAACTGTTGGAAGGGACGATGAGATTTAACTTCTTCTGAAAACTTGTCGCGTCAAACCGCGGGGCGATTTCAAAGCTGACCATGCCGCCGAACCCCCTCATTTGTTCGCGGGCTACGCTATGATTATGATGACTCGGCAACCCCGGATAGAACACGTTCGTCACATTAGGGTGCTCATTTAAACGGCTGGCCAGTTCCATCGCGTTGCGGTTAATGGCATTCATTCGAATGGCCAACGTGCGCAAGCTTCGCTCAAGCAGATGACATGACTGCGCGTTCAGACACCCGCCAAAGTCATTCATATATTCGGCCATTGCAGCAATGGACTCTTCACTGCCGACAGCCACGCCGCCTGACACATCGCCGTGGCCGCCCAAAAACTTGGTGGCGCTGTGCAATACCAAATCGACGCCATATTCCAGAGGGTTTTGGTTGATAGGCGTCGCCACGGTGTTATCAATAATGGTGAACACCCCCCGACTCTTGGCGAATCGAGTCAATAGCTCAATGTTCAGGATTTTAAGCAATGGATTTGTCGGTGTTTCGATATATATCATTCGCGTATTCGAATTGACTAATGCGATGATGCTCTCTACTTCACAACTCTCCGAAACGCTGTATGTGATGCCTAATTTTGCAAAATGATTCTGTACAAACTTGAGCGCACCTGAATACACGCCGTTTTGTAAAACAATATGGTCACCGGCTTTTAAATGCGAAAGCATCGCCGTCGCGAAAGCCGCCATACCGGAACTGAATACCAGAGCGGCCTCACCACCGCTTTCCAATGCGCACATCTTCTCGGCAACGGCGCGTTGATTGGGTAAGTTACCATGTCTTGGATAGACATCTTCTGTCATATCAAGATGCTTGTGAGAACTCGCGGAGAATAGCGGAGAAAGAATGCCACCATGCATTTCGTCGATAATGGTTCCGCTGTGAACGGCAAGAGTTTCTTTTGCTAACACGGTTACTGCCTATTTTCGAGTATCAGGAAGTGGGGGGCATGCCTTGAATAAAGGATCCCCCCGTTCATGTGAGTCTTTATTACGATGGGTTATTTGGCACCGCGAACATCGGGGTGAAATCGATTAATATGACATCGCGGAAGCCCACCTTACCGTGCCCATCCACATGAACCGGTTTCACCTGGTGCCAGACTAGATCATCAACGATGCCGATGGAGTCCAGCGGTTTGAGCATCGCCTCATTACACAGGATGTTCGTCTTGGTGTTATCTGTAATGATGTTCTCACCGCCAGAAACACCATCACGATTGATCAAATGTATCCAGGTGCAAGGCTCGCCATCCTTATGAAGTCGATTCGGTACGGAAATCCCCGGCGCATCAACCGTCGCTTTCATTCTGATGAAGTGAATGCCGACCTCCATGGGAATCGTGGAAGCATACTCATGTAACGGGGAGTTTTTAAAATCATGCAGGACAAGCGACGTGATCAGATTATTTGACAAAATTTCGTTTGGAACAGGCTGAAACTTCCTTGCCTCCTCAACGACTTCATCATTAAATCCGACATCTTGTTTGTAACTGTAGGCGTGTTCGGAAGATTGAGGAATCAAGAGATTAAAGCAAGGTAAAAGCACATATTTACTGTGCTGCCGATAGCGCCCCGCATTTTCACCGTAGGGATCCAGAGCAAGCGTATCGAAATGCCGCTGAATAATACTTAAGTCTGATTTTTGCGCATCGGTAAGGTTAAAGTCATCCGAAGCCAATTTGCAATACCCTACATCTGTCATCATGGGGTATGCGCTCACACGGCACTCAAGTGTGTTCTCAAACTCTTTAATGTTACCACGAATCATCGTGCAATCTTCCTTTTTACTCTGATTGGAATAACGACATATTGATGTTCACCGCAATGCTCATGAACATTGAACAGCAAATGCTTCCCTGTTTTTCAAGTGAAGTAATTCATCTCACAAATAAAAGAGCTTGATTATTTATTCTTTAAACTTCCTGCACGCTAAAAAGTGCGAAAGAGACTTTTATAGATTTCTTTTCCACTTATTTATCGAAACCAGACTTGCGCTGTTTTTCATTGCTACCTGACCTCATCTCACTTGTGCGCGGTGAGCGAAAGTCTACGCTGCATACGGGTTTTCAAATGACGCCAGGTGAATCGGCGCGAAACCTTTATCCTCCAACCCTACCCGCCTAATGGGCTGCGATGCCTGGCGATGCGCATCTGCCGGACACAGAGCGCCCTACCCTGGCGTTACGCCGCTAAATGCTATTTGCGGCTCCCTCGCGGGTAGTATGATTAGTGTTTTTTATACAAAATAGCCAATTTTCAGCAACGGCAACGTACATGCCCCATGCCGGCCAGCAGGAGACACCGCTCATCAAACCGATTACTCTGTAGATAGACAGGGACGAAACTGGCAATCAACCCATGGTCAGGCAAGTAAAATCGCCTTGAAAGCCGTGCTTTTGGCATGGCTTCATCCACGCTACCGCACTACTCATCCCTTTCCGAGCATTAGTTTAGATAATCTTTATTGTTAAGTTAAATTTAACGGATGCGGAAGTTACTCGATATGGTTATAAATTGCCATAGTGTTAATGAAATGCAGCGAAAAAGTGTGATCTGGGTCGGGACCGCAAAACCTGTGCCAACCCTAAGATCGCGTGGCTGAATCGCGTGGCTGAAAGGTTGAGGCGATAATGGCGTGGGCCGGCGAACGGTCACAATAATCCAGCGTAATATGCTGCTAATCGAACGCAGGGCAAAACTTGTGCCCACCGGTCGATTTGTCAGCCGCATTGCAGCGGGGTTTATCTGGCGGTATGGTGGGTGATTACCTGCTAAAAAACAGTACTGCTGCACCTATGACTTTCTCACTTTTCGGCGAAAAATTTACCCGTTATGCGGGCATTACCCGTTTGATGGACGACCTGAACGAAGGCCTGCGCACCCCCGGCGCCATCATGCTCGGCGGCGGCAACCCCGCACAGATCCCAGAGATGGAAGCCTATTTCAAACAGCTGTGCCAGGAGATGCTCGACCAGGGCAAACTGACCGAAGCGCTGTGCAACTACGACGGCCCGCAAGGCAAGGACGCGCTGCTGAAAGCGCTGGCCAATCTGCTGCGCGACGAGCTCGGCTGGGAGATCTCGCCACAGAATATTGCTCTGACTAATGGCAGCCAAAGCGCATTTTTCTACTTGTTCAACCTGTTCGCCGGCCGCTACGCCGACGGCTCGCGCCGCCGCGTGTTGTTCCCACTGGCGCCGGAATATATCGGCTATGCCGATGCCGGGCTGGATGAAGGGCTGTTCGTCTCCGCCAAACCGAACATCGAGCTGCTGCCGGACGGCCAGTTCAAGTATCACGTCGATTTCGAACATCTCACCATCGGCGATGACATCGGCATGATCTGCGTTTCACGGCCGACCAACCCGACCGGCAACGTGATCACCGACGAAGAGCTGATGAAGCTCGATCTGCTGGCGCAACAGCGCGATATTCCGCTGGTCATCGACAACGCCTACGGCGTGCCGTTCCCCGGCATCATCTTCAGCGACGCCACGCCGCTGTGGAACCCGAACACCATCCTGTGCATGAGCCTGTCCAAGCTCGGCCTGCCCGGCTCGCGCTGCGGCATCGTGATCGCCGACGAGAAGGTGATCACCGCGTTGACCAACATGAACGGCATCATCAGCCTGTCTCCAGGCAGCATGGGGCCGGCGATGGCGACGGAAATGATCGCGCGCGGCGATCTGCTGCGCCTGTCGAACGAGGTGATTCGCCCGTTCTACAAACAGCGCGTCGAGCACACCATCGAGATCATTCGCCGCTACCTGTCGCCGGAACGCTGCCTGATCCACAAACCGGAAGGGGCTATCTTCCTCTGGCTGTGGTTCAAGGATCTGCCGATCACCACCGAAGTGCTGTATCAGCGCCTGAAAAAGCGCGGCGTGCTGATGGTGCCCGGCCACTACTTCTTCCCGGGACTGGAGCATGAATGGCCACATACCCACCAGTGCATGCGCATGAACTACGTGCCCGATCCGGAGAAAATCGAGCGCGGCGTGGCTATTCTGGCGGAAGAGATCGAACGCGCACATCAGGAAGGCTAACGCCGACTGATTGAAAATCGACCGATAAAGATATACGATGCATATATCGTATATCTTTTTTGGAGGGCCAACGATGACTCGCATCGTGATCGATTTACCTGAAGAAGACCTGCGGCAGCTCGATAATCTGAAAAATATCCGCCACGTTCCCCGGGCCGAAATCATTCGTCAAGCAGTCTCCCGCTATCTGACGGAGAACCACGTGGAAGATCCCAGCAACGCTTTCGGGCTCTGGTCCGGGGCGATGGGAGATGGCGTGGAGTACGAAAATCGTCAGCGCGAGGAGTGGGAATAATGGTGGCTCAACGGGCGTTATTCGACACCAATATCCTGATCGATTATCTCAACGGCATTCCTCAAGCCAGGGACGTTCTGGTCGAGTATCACATCAATCCGGCCATCAGCGCCATCACCTGGATGGAAGTGATGGTAGGTGCTAAAAAACAGGGTCCGGCACTGGAGCTGAAAACACGTCAGTTTTTAGGGCAATTTCTGCTGCTGCCTATTACCGATGAAGTCGCCGAACGCGCCGTAGAACTGCGCCACTCACAGCATGTGAAACTGCCAGACGCCATTATCTGGGCCACCGCGCAGGTGGGATTCCGGATGCTCATCTCCCGCAACCCCAAAGATTTCGGCACTGACAATGGCGTGTTGATGCCTTATCGGCTGTAGACGATCCGCACTACAACGTCCAGAACAGCACCGCCAGCAGCTGCGGCGACATGATGCGCAGGAACATCGCCAGCGGATATACGGTGGCGTAAGACAGCGCGGCGGCGCCGCTGGTGGGATGCAGGCCGTTGGCGAACGCCAGCGCCGGCGGATCGGTCATCGACCCCGCCAACATGCCGGACAGCGTCAGATAGTTCATCTTGCCCACCGTGCGCGCCAGAATGCCGACGCTCAGCAGCGGAATGGCGGTGATCAACGCGCCATAACCAATCCATGTCAGCCCCTCGCCATGCAGCAACGTATCGATAAAATTGCCGCCCGATTTCAAACCGACCACCGCCAGAAACAGCACGATGCCCAGTTCGCGCAGCGCCAGGTTGGCGCTCGGCGGCATAAACCAGTACAGCTTGCCGATACTGCCGATGCGCCCCAGGATCAGCGCCGCCACCAACGGCCCGCCGGCCAGCCCCAGCCGCAATGCCGCCGGGAAGCCGGGCACAAACAGCGGAATGGAGCCCAGCAGCACCCCGAGGCCGATGCCGATAAAGACCGGCAGCATCTGCACCTGCTGCAGCTTTTGTTGGGCGTTGCCGACGATTGCCGTCACCGCGTCGATGGCCTCCGGCCGGCCGACCAGGTTGAGAATATCGCCAAACTGCAGCGTCACGTTGCTGCCGGCCACCAGCTCCACGCCGGCGCGGTTGAGGCGTGAAATCACCACGTCATATTTCTGCTTCAGGTTCAGATCGCGGATTTTTTTCCCCAGCACCTGCTCGTTGGTCACCGCCGCCCTCACTACCTGCAGCGCAGTGCCGCGCGTGGACAGCGAAGCGTCAACCTCTTCGCCGATCACCAGCCGGGCGTTCTCCAGATCTTCGCGTTTGCCCACCAGGTGCAGATAGTCGCCGAGCTCCAGCCGCTCATGCGGCGCCGGCACCATCAACAGCTCGCCGCGTTTGAGGCGCGAACAGACGATCGCTTCACCGTTGAGCAGCGGCACGCTTTTGATCGCCATGCCCTGCAGATTGGGGTTACGCACCGCCACGTTCATGGCGTGCAACAGCTCGCGCTGATTACCCAGGCTGCTTTCAAACGCCTGCGCCTCGCGCTCGATGTTGATGCGGAAAACCAATCGGATCAGCCACATCACCAGCAGGATGCCGCAAATGCCGAACGGATAGGCCATGGCGTAACCCATGCCCATGCCGTCCACCAACGCCGGATCGGAACCGAGATCGGTCAGGATTTGCTGACCGGCGCCCAGCGCCGGCGTGTTGGTGACCGCGCCGGAGAACACGCCGAGGATGATCGGCAGCGGCACGTCGAACAGCTTGTGCACCGCCGCCGCCACTGCGCCGCCGGTCAGCACCAGCAGCACCGCGAAGGCGTTGAGCCGCAGACCGGAGACGCGCAGCGAAGAGAAGAAGCCGGGGCCAACCTGAATGCCGATGGTGTAAACGAACAGGATCAGGCCAAACTCCTGGATGAAGTGCAGCATGTCCCCGTTCAGGCTGATTTGCCCGCTCTGGGCGAAGTGGCCGACCAGGATGCCGCCGAACAGCACGCCGCCAATCCCCAGCCCGACACCGTACAGCTTCCAGTTCCCCATCCACAGCCCAATGACGGCCGCCAACGCCAACATGCTGACGGTCAGGGCGATATCGCTCATAGGTCACATCCTTGCCAAAGTTGAACATGGGGTTTGCGGACATAGACACACAATTAACAAGGATTATGGCATCGGGCAGACGGGGGGACTGTGGCGTGCGCCACATAACGCAACGGGGGAGATCCGTCTGGATCTCCCCCGCATGATGATGACCGTTTTTCAGTCGGTTATTTGGCTTCCAGCTCCGGCGTCGCGCCGATGGCGATGCGCTGAGGCTGCAAGGCTTCCGGAACCTGACGCACCAGATCGATGTGCAACAGGCCATTTTCAAATTTGGCCTCGGACACCTGCAGGTGTTCCGCCAGAGTGAAGGTCAGCTGGAACTCTTTGCACACCAGCCCCTGATGCAGGTACTCGACCTGTTTTTCCGGCGGCGTGGGTTTACCGCTGACGGTCAGCCGCGGCCCTTCCACTTCGATATTCAGTTCGCTCTGCCGGAAACCGGCCAGCGCCAGAGAAATGCGGTAGTGATTGTCATCGCTTTTCTCGATATTATACGGCGGGAACCCCTGGGGTTCCTGGCCCCCCATGGAACTGGCCAGTTTATCAAAACCAATCCATTGACGCAGAAGCGGGGATAGATCGTAATTACGCATAGGAACAACTCCTTTCATTAAGCGAGATGTGTTTATTCAGCCCCCTGACGGCAGGCGGATTATTACTGCATATTTGCCGACAGCGTTCCTGCCGGCGAAAACGGAATTATTTAATTTCGATACGGCGCGGTTTTAATGTTTCCGGCACGATGCGCTGCATATCGATATACAGCAGACCGTTCTCCAGTTTGGCGCCTTTAATTTGAATATGTTCGGCCAGCTGGAATTTACGCTCGAAATTACGCTCAGCGATGCCCTGATATAAATAGGTTTTTTCTGCCGGTTCGTTATTGTGCGCACCGCGCACGATCAGCAGATTATCTTGCGTGGTGATCTCCAGCTCCTGCTCGGCAAACCCGGCTACCGCAATGGCGATGCGATAATGATTTTCGTCCACCAGCTCGACATTATAAGGGGGATAACCGCCGTTGCCCTGGCTCTGGCCGGCCTCCAGCGCGTTGAACAGGCGATCGAAACCAATGGCGGAACGGTATAGCGGAGAAAGATCGAAATTACGCATAAAACAGCCTCCTAAGGCACTTCAGCGAGGTTGAAATAAATACGCCTTCCATTCTGGACAGGCTAATTAAGCCAGAATTCCCTTACGGCAAATTCTCAATCCGGCTCTGATGATAAAATGGGGGTTGATTTCATCAATTCAACGGGCGAGGATCAAAAAAAGCGCTTTTCGGTTAGGTGAAAGTTTTTTTACCACTTACACTAAAGTGAGAGAGCCGCCACAGAGCGGGATTTTGCTTCTTTTAAAGCAGCAACAGGATGTTATAAATCAGCTTAATTTAGGGGCACAGCAACCCTGCAGGATGGATTAATGACGACGATGAAAGCGATAGCGACGGGCTGCATGTTGTTGGCGACCAGCGGTTGCTCCAGCGTGATGAGCCATACCGGCCCGAATCAGGGTTACTATCCCGGCACCCGCGCCAGCGTGGACATGCTGAAGGACGACAACACCAGCTGGGCGATGATGCCGCTGGTGGCGCTGGATCTGCCGTTCTCCGCAGTGATGGATACCGTGCTGCTGCCTTACGACTATCTGCGTTCAGGCAATGACGCCACCGCAGACTCGCCAAAAGCGCGCATCCTGCGCAGCGAGCAGCAGAATCTGGCGGCAACCGGCAACCCCGGCGAGGGCAACGACAGCACCGCCACACACTAATCTCGCACGCAGCGGGCCATCAGGCCCGCCTTACGCCTCAACCACAAAGATCTGGTTGAATCCGGCAATCTCGCGCATAAATGCCACTTTCTTGCCATCCGGCGAAAACACCACGGCATCCCCCGACGGCGGCTGCACGCTGCGCTGCGTTAAACGCTGCAGGCGGCCGCTGGCGACCTCACACAGCATCACGCTGTTGTCACACACCAGGGCTATCGTCCCGCCCTGCGGGTGCCAGCTGAACGCCGACTGGATGTCATGCTCGCCGCGGCTGACCTGGCGCGGCTCACCGCCGTTCGGCGACACCGTCCACAGTTGCACCACGCCGCCGTCATCCTTCATCAGAAAAGCTATCTGGCTGCCGTCCGGCGAGCTGCGCAGCCAATGGCGCGGCGCACCGACCACGCCCGGAAAACGGCGTTCACCGGTAAAGGTCACCCGCCGCTGCCTGACGCCAAGCGGCGGCGCCGGCAGCTCGCTTTCCGTCCCCTGCAGCGGCACCGTGCCGGCCCTGGCGTAGTCGGCGTCGTTCTCCGGCAGATCGACGATAAACACCTCCGGCAGTTTCTCGCCGGCGGCGGACAGCGTATCGCCGATGAACGCCAGCGCCCAACGTTGCCGACTGCCGTCGGCCTTACGGTAGCCTTCGCGGCCAATCCAGCCTTCTTCGTAGGCGCGATTGATCTGATCGCTGCCCGGCTGCGGCTGCGGCACGGTCTCGCTAACCAGCACGCAATAGTGGCTGCCGTCATATTCACGGGGATGCTGTTTCGGCGGATTGACCCCGTGCAGCGGCACGGCCACGCCGACGTTGCGCAGATCGCGCGCCGGATCGCATTCATGCATCACGTGATCGTTGTAGGTAAAGCTGAGGCGGCTGCCGTCCGGGCTGAAAACGTGCACATGGCTGCCGCCGCGCAGCGCGCCGGGCGTGTAGGGCGCCGTGATATCCAGCGCGTCGAGGGTAATGGCCAACTCGCGATCCGGTTCGCTGACGATCACCCCGCGGCGGTGATGAAAATCATACTGCCAGGCGCTGTCCGGGTGTTCCGGGCCGTGGATGAAGACGTAACGCGCCGGCGCATCGGGGCTGACCGTGACCACGCCGACGTGTGCGCCGTGCTGGGCGCGATAAACCACTTCCACCGCGCCGCTGGCGACGTTAACCCGCTCGATGCTCAGGCCGGTGAAAGAGGCGCCGCGCGGGCGCACGTCATAAGCCAGCCATTGGCTGTCCGGCGTCCAGACGTTGATATTGGTTAACTGATGCCCGCGTGGGTCGAAAGTCAGTTGTTTTTCCCGATGGCTCATGGCGGCTCTCCTGCGCATGCTGGCACTGAACGGCCATCTTACCGGATCGGCAGCCGCGTTTCATATGGCCGGCGAGGACGAGCCGGGGGCTTTCCCGCGTCGAAATTTCCATGAGACTTATCCGTTAAGCCTATCGACGACGCCGGCAGGAAATAAACGCCCGGCTAGCCGGCCCCATTCCTGATGGGGAAACTCAACGACGCCCAAACGGTATAAGTAAAGGAAGCGAGCATTATTTTATTGATTATCCTTCTCCTCATTAAATACGCCCACATCGGCACCTTACTTAACGCAAATAAATAAAAAATTGTGCCGCTAAACGCCCAGTAATGTTTATTTTCACCGCATACGCGATGCCGTACCCCCGCCATTTCCGCTTTCTGGCCGGGTTGCCCGACGGGGTTTACAATCCATACAAAAAAGTACAAACTGGATTTTAAGTCTAAAAAATCCGGAGCCGGTATGAACCCCCTTTTCGATGCCATTGTTTCTGCCCATCAGCAACTGCGCCCTCAGGTGCGAGTCACGCCATTGGAGCGCAGCGTGCTGCTTTCTCAGCAATTGGGTTGCGAGCTGTATTTGAAATGCGATCACCTGCAGCACACCGGTTCCTTTAAATTTCGCGGCGCCAGCAACAAGCTGCGGCTGCTGGATAACGCGCAACGCCGGCGCGGCGTGATCGCCGCCTCTACCGGCAACCACGGTCAGGCCGTCGCTTTGGCGGGGCAACTGATGGGCGTTGGCGTCACGGTTTATGCGCCGGAGACGGCGGCGAGCATCAAGCTCGACACCATTCGCGCGTTGGGCGGCACCGTGGAATTGGTGCCGGGCGATGCGCTGAACGCCGAACTGGCGGGGGAACAGGCCGCACGCGAACAGGGGAAAACCTATATCTCGCCGTATAACGACGAGCAGGTGATCGCCGGCCAGGGCACCTGCGGCATGGAGCTGGTTGAACAGCTCACCGATCTGGACGCCGTGTTCGTGGCGGTCGGCGGCGGGGGTTATATCGCCGGCATCGGCACCGTTCTGCGGCAACTGTCGCCGAACACGCAGCTTATCGCCTGCTGGCCGGAAAACGCCACCAGCCTGTACAGCGCGCTGGAAGCGGGCCATATCTTCCCGGTGGAAGAGCAAGAAACCCTGTCCGACGGCACCGCCGGCGGCGTCGAGCCGGGCGCCGTGACCTTTCCGCTGTGCCAACAGCTGATCGACCGCAAAGTGCTGGTCAGCGAGGCGGAGATTAAACACGCGATGCGCCGGATAGCCGCCAGCGATCGCTGGATTATCGAAGGCGCGGCCGGCGTGGCGCTGGCGGCGGCGATCAAACTGGCGCCGGAATACCAGGGTAAAAAGGTGGCGGTGGTGCTGTGCGGCAAGAACATCGTGCTGGAGAAATACCTCAAGGCCATCGCCGATGCACATCCTTAATCGGCAGCAAATCCTCGCCGCGTTCGATGCCGAGACCATAACGCCGCTGCTGAAGCAGGGTTTTATCGCCTACTCGCAACAGCGGGTGCAACAGCCGCCGGTGCAGCATTTCCTGTTCGAGCGGGCCGACGGCGACTGCTGCATCAAGTCCGCCTGGTTGGAAGGCGACGAACTGTTCGTGGTCAAGATTTCTACCGGTTTCTATCGCAATGCCGAACACGGCCTGCCGAGCAATCAGGGGCTGATGATGGCGTTCTCCGCCCAAACCGGCGAGCCGCAGGCGCTGCTGCAAGATGAAGGTTGGCTGACCGCGCTGCGCACCGCCCTGGCCGGCCGCATCGTCGCCGAGCTGTGCGCGCCGCCGCATATTCAGGCGATCGGCATTGTCGGCACGGGCCTGCAGGCGCGGCTGCAGCTGCAATGCCTGAAACCGGTGACCGATTGCCGCGAGGTGTGGGTGTGGGGGCGAGACGAACAGGCGCTGGCGGCGTATCGGCGCGATACCGAAGCCGAGGGTTTTCGGGTGCGGGTTACGCAGAATGCGGCGGAACTGGCGGCGCACTGTCAGCTGATCGTGACCACCACGCCCAGCCGCGAACCGATATTGCAGGCGGCGGATATTCGGCCCGGTACGCACATCACCGCCGTGGGCGCCGACACGCCCGGCAAGCAGGAACTGGCGACCGAGCTGGTGGCCCGCGCAGACGCGCTGCTGGTCGATGCGCTGACGCAGTGTGCGGACTATGGCGAGATCGCGACGGCTTATCGGCAAAATAGGCTGATTTCAACGCCGATCGTCGAAATTGGCGCCGTCTTGGCGCAGGGAGGGCGGGTACGACGCGAGCCGCAGCACATCACCATCGCCGATCTCACCGGCTTGGCGATTCAGGATCTGCAGATCGCCAAAGGGGTGTTGGCGAAAGTATAAAGGGGCGCCGCAGCGCCCCGCGTTATCAGGCGTTGAGCACGAACTTCTCGATAGCGCGCGCCACGCCGTCTTCGGTATTGGCGCTGGTGACAAACTGCGCCACCGCTTTCAGCTCGGGAATGGCATTGCCCATCGCCACGCCGACGCCGGCATATTCGATCATCGCCGTATCATTGGCCTGATCCCCCAGCGTCATGATGTTCTCCCGCGCCACGCCGAGATGCTCGGCCAGCATTCTCACCCCGGCGCCTTTATCGACGTTTTTGTGCAGGATCTCGAGGAAATAAGGCGCGCTTTTCAGGATGGTGTAACGCGCGCGCGTTTCCGCCGGGATGCGCGCGATGGCGCGGTCCAGCAGCTCCGGCTCGTCGATCATCATCACTTTCGGGAAACGCATCTGGCGATCCATCTCTTCCACGCTGCGGTATTTCAGCGGAATACCGGTCATTTCCGCCTCGTGTATGGTGTACTTGCCGATGTCCTTGTTCGGGGTATACAGGGTATCGAAATCAAACGCCTGGAAGTGAACGCCGAACTCGCGCGCCATCTGCTCGAAATGCAGATAATCCTCAAAGCCCAGCGTTTCTTGCAGAATGCAGGCGCCGTCGACCGCACGCAGCACCAGCGCGCCGTTATAGGTGATACAGAAATCGCCGGGGCCCTGAATGTCCAACTGGCGCAGATAATCCTGCACGCCGACATAAGGCCGCCCGGTGGCCAGCACCACGTGTACCCCTTTGCGCCGCGCCGCCGCGATAGCCTGCTTTACCGCCGGCGTGATTTGGTGCTGCGGATCCAGCAACGTGCCGTCCATGTCGATCGCAATCAGTTCAATAGCCATTCAACGCTTCTCCCAGTGGTTTTTATTCATGCTAACGCGTTTCAGCCTCGGCTGTCAGCGCCAAAAAAGGCCAAAAAAAAATCCGCGCGGGTCGCCCGGCGCGGATTTTCACAGCCATTAACGCATCAGATATCGATGTTCGCCGCTTTCAGGGCGTTTTCTTCGATAAAGGCGCGACGCGGTTCAACCGCATCGCCCATCAGCGTGGTGAACAGCTGATCGGCAGCGATGGCGTCCTTGACGGTCACGCGCAGCATGCGGCGGCTTTCCGGATCCATGGTGGTTTCCCACAGCTGCTCCGGGTTCATCTCGCCCAGACCTTTATAACGCTGCACCGACAGGCCGCGGCGCGACTCTTTCACCAGCCACTCCAGCGCCTGTTCGAAGCTGTCTACCGGCTGACGGCGTTCGCCGCGCTCAATGAACGCGCCCTCTTCGATCAGCCCGCGCAGCTGCTCGCCCAGCTGGCAGATCTTGCGGTATTCACCGCCGTGGATGAAATCGAAGTCCAGCTTATAGTCGGTATCCACGCCGTGGGTACGGATGCGCAACGCCGGCTCGAACATCTGGCGCTCGCGGTTCTCGAAGATCACGAAGTCATAGCTGCTGCCGTGCTGCTCTTTGTCGTTCAGCGCCTGCACCAGCGACGCGATCCAGGTTTTCACCTTGGCTTCATCGCTGAGATCGCCTTCGTTCAGCGTCGGCTGGTAGATCAGGCTGTTCAGCAGCGCGCGCGGGTAGCGGCGCTCCATGCGGCCAATCAGCTTCTGCACGCCGTAGTGCTCGGCCACCAGTTTCTCCAACTGCTCGCCGCCGAGCGCCGGTGCGCTGGCATTGGTGTGCAGCGTAGCGCCATCCATCGCGATGGCGATCTGATACTGATCCATCGCCTCGTCATCTTTGATGTACTGCTCCTGCTTGCCTTTCTTCACCTTGTACAGCGGCGGCTGTGCGATGAACACGTGGCCACGCTCGATGATTTCCGGCATCTGGCGGTAGAAGAAGGTCAACAGCAGCGTACGGATGTGCGAACCGTCGACGTCGGCATCGGTCATGATGATGATGCTGTGGTAACGCAGCTTGTCCGGGCTGTACTCGTCGCGGCCGATGCCGCAACCCAGCGCGGTGATCAGCGTCGCCACTTCCTGCGAAGAGAGCATTTTGTCGAAACGCGCTTTCTCGACGTTGAGGATTTTCCCCTTCAGCGGCAAGATAGCCTGATTCTTGCGGTTGCGCCCCTGCTTGGCAGAGCCGCCCGCGGAGTCCCCTTCCACCAGGTACAGTTCGGACAGCGCCGGATCGCGTTCCTGGCAGTCCGCCAGTTTGCCCGGCAGGCCGGCCAGATCCAGCGCGCCTTTGCGGCGGGTCATCTCACGCGCTTTACGCGCCGCTTCGCGCGCGCGCGCCGCGTCGATGATTTTGCCGACCACGATTTTCGCGTCGCCCGGATTCTCCATCAGGTAATCCACCAGCTTCTCGTTCATCAGCGTTTCAACCGCGGTTTTCACCTCGGAAGAGACCAGCTTGTCCTTGGTCTGAGAAGAGAACTTCGGATCCGGCACCTTCACCGACACCACGGCGATCAGGCCTTCACGCGCGTCATCGCCGGTGGCGCTGACCTTGGCCTTCTTGCTGTAGCCTTCCTTCTCCATGTAGCTGTTCAGCGTACGGGTCATCGCGGTACGGAAACCGACCAGGTGCGTGCCGCCGTCGCGCTGCGGAATGTTGTTGGTGAAGCAGTAGATGTTTTCCTGGAAACCGTCGTTCCACTGCAGCGCCACTTCCACGCCGATGTCGTCTTTCACGGTGGAGAAGTAGAACACGTTCGGGTGAATCGGGGTTTTGTTCTTGTTCAGGTACTCGACAAACGCCTTGATGCCGCCTTCGTAATGGAAGTGGTCTTCACGGTCGGTGCGCTTGTCCTTCAGGCGAATAGACACGCCGGAGTTGAGGAAGGACAGCTCGCGCAGACGCTTGGCCAGAATGTCGTACTCGAATTCGGTCACATTGGTGAAAGTTTGGTGACTCGGCCAGAAGCGCACCATGGTGCCGGTCTGCTCGGTTTCGCCCACCACGTTCAGCGGCGCCTGCGGCTCGCCGTGGCTGTAAGTTTGTTCGTGCACTTTGCCTTCGCGGCGGATCACCAGCTCCAGTTTCTCCGACAGGGCGTTAACCACCGAGACGCCCACGCCGTGCAGGCCGCCGGAAACTTTATAGGAGTTGTCGTCGAATTTACCGCCGGCGTGCAGCACGGTCATGATGACCTCTGCGGCTGAAACCCCTTCTTCCGGGTGAATGCCGGTCGGAATGCCGCGGCCATCATCCTGCACCGATACCGAGTTGTCGGCATGGATGGTGACCTGAATGTCACTACAGTGGCCCGCGAGCGCTTCGTCGATAGCGTTGTCCACAACCTCGAATACCATGTGGTGCAGACCGGTGCCGTCATCGGTATCGCCGATATACATGCCCGGGCGCTTGCGCACCGCATCCAGCCCTTTTAATACCTTGATACTTGAGGAGTCATAAGAATTCGACATCAACGTTTCTCGCTCATTTTAGTCCTGTGGTTGAACCTCTATTTTACCCTGTTCCACGCGGAACATCTTGCCCTTTTCACCGGCCATGTCGGTCACTTGTTCAGCGCTGACCGCGCTGACAAAAACCTGGGCCTGGGTGGCTTTCAGGCGATCGGCCAGCAACCGGCGACGGCCGGTGTCCAGCTCGGAGGCAAAATCATCAATCAGATACAGGCAACGCCGCCCGCTCTGCCGGGTGAGAAACTCACCCTGCGCCAAGCGCAACGCGCACATCAGCAGCTTAAGCTGACCGCGCGATAACAAATCCTCTACCGGCGTGCCGTCGGCACGAATGCGAAAGTCCGCTTTATGCGGCCCCACCGCGGTATAGGTCAACGCCCTGTCGCGCTCAAACTGGCGCTCCAGCAGCTCGCCGTAGTCGCTCTCTTTGTCCCAGCCGCGCTGGAAGGAGAAGCTCAGGGCGAATTCAGGCAGAAACTGCGCGCAGGTCGCGGTGATATCCGCGGCGATCGCGTCGCTGTATTCCGCCCGCCATTCGCTGATGCGCTCCGCGAGCGGGATCAGTTCCTGATCCCAGGCGCGGATCTGCGCATAGCGACTCACCTGGCGCAGCGCGGCATTGCGCTGCTTCAGTAACCGTTTCAGGTTGCTCCAGGCGGTGAAAAAACCGGGTTCGTTATGAAAACAGCCCCAGTCCAGGAAAGCGCGCCGGAATTTCGGCCCGCCGTTCAGCAGGGTAAAACCTTCGGGGGTGATCAGCTGCATGGGCAGCAGCTGCGCCAGCTCGGCCACCTTGTGGCCGTCGCTGCCATCGATGCGTACTTTGCTGTCACCCTGACGGCTCTTGCTCAATCCTACCGATAGCTCGCGCTCCGCGCCTTCGATGCGGCCATGCAGCACGAACTCCGGTTGGTCGTGGCGGATCACCCGACCGGCCTGCAGACTGCGAAAGGCGCGGCCATGGCCGAGCGTATACACCGCCTCCAGCACGCTGGTCTTGCCGCTGCCGTTAGCGCCGACCAGGAAGTTGAATCCCGGCGCCAGCGCCAAATCCGCCGCCTCGATATTGCGGAAGTCTTTAATCAATAAACGCGTCAGAGCCATGCAATCTCTTTACCGATGACGGTGCTGTAATTCAAGGTAACGAGACTACAACCGCATTGGCATGACAACGTAGGCCGCCGCCTGGCTGGCGCCGTCTTCGATCTGCACGCTGGAGACCGAGTCGGTCAACAGCAGGCGCACGTCTTCACACTTGAGCGCGTTCAACACGTCCAGCACGTAGCTGACGTTGAAGCCGATCTCCATCTCCGCGCCGTCGTAGCTGACGTCGAGGATCTCTTCCGCCTCTTCCTGTTCCGGGTTGTTGGCGGTGATCTTCAGCTGATTCTGGCTGACGTACAGCCGCACGCCGCGGAATTTCTCGTTCGAGAGAATAGCCGCGCGGGCGAACGCCTGCTTGAGCAGATCGCAGCCGGCTTCCAGCGTTTTGTCCGGGTTCTTCGGCAAAACGCGGCGATAGTCCGGGAAACGGCCGTCAACCAGCTTGGACGTGAAGATGAAATCGCCGACGTGGGCGCGAATGTTGTTGCTGCCGATCTGCAGCTGCAGCAGCGAATCGCCGCCGTCCAGCAAGCGCACCAGCTCCATCACCCCTTTACGCGGCACGATCACCGAATGCGACGGCAGCTGCTGGCCGATCGGCATCGAGCACACCGCCAGGCGGTGGCCGTCGGTCGCGACGGTGCGCAACTCTTCGCCCTCGGTTTCAAACAGCATGCCGTTCAGGTAGTAACGCACGTCCTGATGGGCCATCGAGAACTGGGTGGCTTCGATCAGGCGCTTCAGCGTCGCCTGCGGCAAGGTGAATTCCACCTCGCTCTGCCAGTCGTCCAGGTTCGGGAAGTCCGTCGCGGGCAGCGTGGACAGCGAGAAACGGCTGCGGCCGGATCGCACCAGCATGCGCTCGCTCTCCAGCGTGACGGCGATCTCCGCCCCTTCCGGCAGGCCACGGCAGATATCAAAGAATTTGCGCGCGGGCACGGTGGTCGCGCCCGGCTCATGCGGCTGGGACAGGGCGACGCGCGCCACCATCTCCATCTCCAGATCGGTGCCGGTCAGCAGCAGGGAGCCTTCCGTCACCTGCAACAGCAGGTTGCCCAGGATCGGCAAGGTCGGGCGGCCGCCCAGCGGGCTGCTCACCTGTTGCAGCGGTTTTAGCAGATGCTCACGTTCAACGATAAATTTCATAGCGCTATGAAGATAATGTTCTGATTAAATTGGAGAAATCTTCTTTGATGTCGTGACTTTCCTCACGCAGCTGCTCGATCTTCCGGCAGGCGTGCAACACCGTGGTATGGTCGCGGCCACCAAACGCATCGCCGATTTCCGGCAGGCTGTGGTTGGTGAGTTCCTTCGCCAGCGCCATCGCCATCTGGCGCGGGCGGGCAACGGATCGCGAACGCCGCTTGGACAGCAAATCCGCGACTTTAATCTTGTAATACTCCGCCACCGTCTTTTGGATATTGTCGATGGTGACCAGCTTTTCCTGCAGCGCCAGCAGATCGCGCAGCGCTTCGCGCACGAAATCGATGGTGATGGCCCGGCCGGTAAAGTTGGCGTTGGCGATCACGCGGTTCAGCGCCCCTTCGAGCTCACGCACGTTGGAACGCAGGCGCTTGGCGATGAAGAACGCCACTTCGCCCGGCAGGCGAATGTCGTTTTCGTCGGCCTTTTTCATCAGGATCGCCACGCGGGTTTCCAGCTCCGGCGGCTCGATCGCCACCGTCAGCCCCCAGCCGAAGCGGGACTTCAGACGATCTTCCACTCCGTTGATCTCTTTAGGGTAGCGATCCGAAGTCAGGATGATCTGCTGATTGCCTTCCAACAGGGCGTTAAAGGTATGGAAGAACTCTTCCTGCGAACGCTCCTTGTTGGCGAAGAATTGGATGTCATCGATCAGCAACGCGTCGACCGAACGGTAGTAGCGCTTAAACTCTTCGATGGCATTGTTCTGCAACGCTTTGACCATGTCTTGTACGAAGCGTTCCGAGTGCATGTAGACCACTTTGGCGTTGGCCTTGCGCGCCATGATGCCGTTGCCGACCGCGTGCAGCAGGTGGGTTTTACCCAGGCCGGTGCCGCCATACAGGAACAAAGGGTTGTAGGCGCCGCCCGGATTGTCCGCCACCTGGCGAGCCGCCGCGCGCGCCAGCTGGTTTGACTTACCCTCGACGAAGTTGTCGAAGGTGTGTTTGGGGTTGACGTTGGAGCGGTAAGAGAGCTCGGGCTGCGCCGCCGCGTTGTCCCAGCTCGGGCGCGAAGGCGCGGCCGTGCGCGCCGCCGGGGCCGCAGGAGCGCTGCTGACGCTGGCGGTCACGGTCTGGCTGATCACCTGCGTGATCGGCTTGCTGCCGACTTCAAAACGCAGCAAAGGCGCATCCGTGCCGCAGAAATCATTCAGCAGACCATTGATATTGTTTAAGTACTTATCGCGAACCCAATCCAGCACAAAACGGTTAGGCGCGTACAGCGCCAGGGTGTTGTCACTCAGTTCCGCCTGCAATGGGCGAATCCACATACTAAATTCTGTGGCAGGTAACTCATCCTGCAATCGGGCAAGACACTGCTGCCAAAGCGAAAGTGACACGGCGGACTCCACTCGAACAAGATCAATAAAGAAAAGAAACGGGCAACTTTTTTATAACTCATGATTTTTGACACATACCCGGCATCGGCTGTTTGCCTGTGGGGGATGCGAACCGCCTTTCACGGTTTGTGTCCCTCACGATCCCGGCATGAGGGATCGCGATCGGAATGACGGATCATAGCGCAATCCGCGCAAGAGATCCTCCCCTTCCTCACAGATTAGATCCATTTTATCCACAGGCCGCGGCCGGCGGCGATCTTTTCGCCGCCGGCGCCGCATGACCACGCAGATCCCGGCCTCTGCGCCGCGTTTTTTACATTGTCAACCGGTTATACCCTGTTATCCACGTCGGATCCTGGGATCGCGCGCAAAGGATCTCACGGGGATCCTTGCGATTTCACCCCGAGTCCGTATAATCTTCGCCCTACGTGTGATACCTGGTTCCTTATGGTGCGTCATTAGCCAGACAGGATTCTGCGGTGACCACGGGCCAAGACCGGATTTTGTGCCGTTATTGGCAGACAACCAGGTAGGCTGGCGCGATGCGAATTGACTCAGGACTGTACAATTATTACAATCCCGCTTCTTTATGTATTGCGATTGAGGCGTCGGTCATCTTCACGCCGAGTAGCCAAACGCGTTTACTGATCAGTAATTATTTTAAGTTTAGGTAGAAATCGCTATGAAACGCACTTTCCAACCGTCCGTATTGAAGCGCAACCGTAGCCACGGTTTCCGTGCTCGTATGGCCACCAAAAATGGTCGTCAAGTTCTGGCCCGCCGTCGTGCGAAAGGCCGTGCTCGTCTGACTGTTTCTAAGTAATAAAGCTAACCCGCTGAGTGGTTAAGCTCGCTTTTCCCAGGGAGTTACGTTTGTTAACTCCCACTCATTTCACTTTCGTCTTCCAGCAGCCACAACGGGCTGGCACGCCGCAAATCACCATCCTCGGCCGCCTGAACCAGCTGGGGCATCCCCGCATCGGTCTTACCGTCGCCAAAAAACACGTCAAACGCGCGCACGAGCGTAATCGGATCAAACGCCTAACCCGCGAAAGCTTCCGCCTGCGCCAGCACGAATTACCGGCGATGGATTTTGTCGTGGTGGCCAAAAAGGGGATAGCGGATTTGGATAACCGCGCGCTGACGGAAGCTTTGGATAAATTATGGCGTCGCCACTGTCGCCAGGCTCCCGCATCCTGATCGGGCTGGTGCGGGCCTATCAGCTCGTCATCAGTCCGCTGCTAGGGCCTCGTTGTCGCTTCCAGCCGACATGCTCTCATTACGCAATTGAGGCATTAAGCAGGTTTGGCATGATAAAAGGCAGTTGGTTAGCATTGAAACGCGTATTAAAATGCCACCCTTTGAACCCAGGTGGCGATGATCCGGTGCCGCCAAAAACCGACGATAACAGAGAACACTAACGATGGATTCGCAACGCAATCTTCTCCTCATCGCTCTGCTGTTCGTGTCTTTCATGATCTGGCAGGCATGGCAAACGGACAACGCTCCGCAGCCGGCCGCACAGACCACGCAACAGACTTCGAACGCAGTAGCCGGTGATGCCGCCAGCCAGGCCGTGCCAGCCAGTGGTCAGGGTAAGCTGATTACCGTGAACACCGACGTGCTGTCACTGACCATCAACACCCGTGGTGGCGATATCGAGCAGGCTAAACTGTTGGCCTACCCGGAAACTCTGGGTTCATCGACTCCGTTCCAACTGCTGGAAACCACTCCGTCGTTCGTCTATCAGGCGCAAAGCGGCCTGACCGGTAAAAACGGCCCGGACAACCCGGCCAACGGCGAACGCCCGCTGTACCAAGCGGCGCAGGACAGCTACACCCTGCCGGAAGGCCAGGACGAGCTGCGCATCCCGCTGACCTACACCGATAAAGACGGCGCGGTCTACACCAAGACCTTCGTGCTCAAACGCAACCACTATGCGGTCGGCGTGGATTACAGCATCGACAACAAAGGCGCGGCGCCGCTGGAGCTGACCCTGTTCGGCCAGCTGAAGCAGACCACCGAATTGCCTAAGCACCGCGATACCGGCAGCAGCAACTTCGCGTTGCACACCTTCCGCGGCGCGGCATACTCGTCCAGCGAGGACAAGTACCAGAAATACGCGTTCGACAAAGACGAAAACCTGAGCGTCACCACCAAAGACGGTTGGGTCGCCATGCTGCAGCAGTACTTCGCCACCGCGTGGGTACCGGCGACCAAGGGTGACAACACCTTCTACACCGCCAAACCGGGTGACAACTTGTCCACCATCGGCTTCAAATCTACCCCGGTCGTGGTGCAGCCTGGCGCTCAGCAGCAGCTGAACGCGACCCTGTGGGTCGGCCCGGAGCTGCAGGACCAGATGGCCCAACTGGCGCCGCACTTGGACCTGACCGTGGATTACGGCTGGCTGTGGTTCATCTCCCAGCCGCTGTTCAAACTGCTGAAGTTCATCCACGGCTTTATCGGCAACTGGGGCTTCTCCATCATCATCATCACCTTCATCGTGCGCGGCATCATGTACCCGCTGACCAAGGCGCAGTACACCTCGATGGCGAAAATGCGCATGCTGCAGCCGAAGCTGCAGGCGATGCGCGAACGCATCGGCGATGACAAGCAGCGCATGAGCCAAGAGATGATGGCGCTGTACAAGGCGGAGAAAGTCAACCCGCTCGGCGGCTGCCTGCCGCTGATCATTCAGATGCCGATCTTCCTGGCGCTGTACTACATGCTGATGGGTTCGGTCGAGCTGCGCCACGCGCCGTTCGCCCTGTGGATCCATGACCTGTCGGCGCAAGACCCGTACTACATCCTGCCAATCCTGATGGGCGTGACGATGTTCTTCATCCAGAAGATGTCGCCGACCACCGTGACTGACCCGATGCAGCAGAAAATCATGACCTTCATGCCGGTGATCTTCACAGTGTTCTTCCTGTGGTTCCCGTCCGGTCTGGTGCTGTACTACATCGTCAGCAACCTGGTGACCATCCTGCAGCAGCAGCTGATTTACCGTGGTCTGGAAAAACGCGGTCTGCACAGCCGCGACAAGAAAAAAAGCTAAGCGTATTGTAGGGGTTCGGCGCGCCGACCCTTGCAGTCACCCCAAAGGCGGTCATTAGACCGCCTTTTTGCATCTTAATCGTCAGAGAGAACCGTTATGAGCACCACCGATACCATCGTAGCCCAAGCCACCCCGCCGGGACGCGGCGGCGTCGGCATTCTGCGCATTTCCGGAAGCAAGGCCAAAGACGTCGCCCAGGCGTTGCTCGGCAAGCTGCCGAAGCCGCGCTACGCTGACTATCTGCCGTTCCGCGACGCTACGGGCGCCACCCTCGATCAGGGCATCGCGCTGTGGTTCCCGGGGCCGAACTCCTTTACCGGCGAAGACGTGCTGGAACTGCAGGGCCACGGCGGGCCGGTGATCCTCGATCTGCTGCTCAAGCGCGTGCTGGCGCTGCCCGACGTGCGCATCGCGCGGCCGGGCGAGTTCTCCGAGCGCGCGTTTCTCAACGACAAACTCGATCTGGCGCAGGCCGAAGCGATTGCCGATCTGATCGACGCCAGCTCCGAGCAGGCGGCGCGTTCGGCGATGAACTCGCTGCAGGGCGCGTTCTCCACCCGCATCCACCAGCTCGTGGAAGCGCTCACTCACCTGCGAATCTATGTGGAAGCGGCGATCGACTTCCCGGACGAGGAAATCGACTTCCTGTCCGACGGTAAAATCGAGGCGCAGCTCAACGACGTGATGGCGGATCTGGACAACGTGCGCGGTGAAGCGCGCCAGGGCAGCCTGCTGCGCGAAGGGATGAAGGTGGTGATCGCCGGGCGCCCCAATGCCGGCAAATCGAGCCTGCTCAATGCGCTGGCAGGACGCGAGGCGGCGATCGTCACCGATATCGCCGGCACCACCCGCGACGTTCTGCGCGAACACATCCATATCGACGGCATGCCGCTGCACATCATCGACACCGCCGGCCTGCGCGACGCCAGCGACGAAGTGGAACGCATCGGCATCGAACGTGCATGGAACGAGATCGAACAGGCCGACAGGGTGCTGTTTATGGTTGACGGCACCACCACCGCCGCCACCGAGCCGGCGGAGATCTGGCCGGAGTTTATGGCGCGCCTGCCAGGCACGCTACCTATCACCGTGGTGCGCAACAAAGCCGACATCACCGGTGAAACGCTGGGTATGACGGAAGTGAATAACCACTCACTTATTCGCCTGTCGGCCCGCACCGGCGAAGGCGTCGATGTGCTGCGCGATCATCTTAAACAGAGCATGGGCTTCACCAGCAACATGGAAGGCGGCTTCCTGGCGCGCCGCCGCCACCTGCAGGCGCTGGAACTGGCGGCGCAGCATCTGGTACAGGGCAAAGAACAGTTAGTGAGCGCTTACGCGGGGGAGCTGCTGGCCGAGGAACTGCGCCAGGCGCAGCTGGCCCTGAGCGAAATCACCGGCGAATTCACCTCCGACGATCTGCTGGGCCGCATTTTCTCCAGCTTCTGTATCGGCAAGTAACACCGCCAGACGCCTTCACGGCCGGGACAAGCCCTTGTTCCGGCCGTTTTTCTTTTCCGCTCTCGCTCTGCGCGCCGGCTCACAGAGCCGCCGCAGCGTCCCGCGCTATACTGGCCAGTCAGGAATCTCTCTCAGGAACGAGTCAACATGGCATTGACCCTCAGGGTACTGCTGGAAAACCGCCGCGCCGCCGGCGCCAACCCGCTATTGCAGGCCAAGGCCGGGTTAAGCCTGCTGATTGAGGATGATACGACGTCCATACTGTTCGATACCGGCCCCGACGACAGCTTTCTGCGCAATGCGGCGCTGATGGGTGTCGATCTCTCCCGTATCACCGCGACGGTGCTCTCCCACGGCCACTATGACCACTGCGGCGGCGTCGCCTGGCTGCCAGACAACAGCCGTATCATCTGCCACCCGCAGGTCGGCGATGAGCGCTATGCGGCGCTGAAGGTGCTGGGCCACACTCGGAAAATCAAAAAGCTCTCTTTGGATATCGACTACTCGCGCCACCGCATGCAATACAGCCGAGAGCCGCTGGCGATCGGCGATCGCTTTATGTGGTCAGGCGAAATCGCGGTGCCCGCACCCCGCGCCTACGGGGTGATCGCCGGGGAGAACGCAGCGGTAGATTACGTTATTGACGAAGGGGTGCTGATTTACAAATCGGATCGCGGTCTGGTGATCGTGACCGGCTGCGGGCACCGCGGGATCGTCAATATCGTGCGCCATTGCCAGCAAATCACCGGGATCGATCGGATCCACGCCTTGATCGGCGGTTTTCATCTGCGCTGCGCTTCCCCGCGCACGCTCTGGCGCGTCCGCCGTTTTTTGCGCCAGCATCAGCCGGAAAAGATTATGGGCTGCCACTGTACCGGCGCCTGGGGCCGGCTATGGCTGCCGGAAGGGATCGCGCCGGCCACCGGCGATAGGCTGGTGCTGGATTAAGCGTGCCGCTTTACACCAACAACGTTGCGATTACCGCGATCCCGCAGCCCAGCACGACGACGCCGATCCCCTTTTGCCTGCCGTCGCCCCGTAGCAAAAAATACAGTGATGGGATGAAAAAGACGGTCATCACGATAACGGGTATCGACCAGCCCGAGATGATCTTGATAATGCTCGGGTTGATCGCGCCAATAAACGTACAGACAACGATATTCCCTGCGATGATTCTCTTTTTGCCCGCCACGCCGAAGGACGTAATGCCATCGATCACGCCGGTCAACGTGCCGATATAGGCGCCGCCGGTCAGTAAACACAGCAACAGGGCAGCGCCTAACCACGCCGTGGCGTTGCCGGTCAAACCGGCGGTATAAAACAGCGCATCCACATTGCGGCTGTTAATGATTGAGATGTCATCCAGCGTCAGCAAACGGCTGATGGCGATAACGATCATGACGATAAACGCCATGATCAGTACCTTGCCAAACAGAATACTGCGCGCCTGCGGTCGTAAGGCGCTTTTCGCAAAGCGCTGGATGCACGGGGTAAAGTTAAATGTAAAAAGAAAAATCGGCAGCAGCAGCCACGTCTGCAATGAAATGCCAGGCGGCGCCTGCACCGCCTGCTGCCCCACCGCAGGTTGTAACAGGAAAAACACCGCCAGGATCGCCACCAGTACGATAGAAACCAGTGCCATTCTGGAAATCAGGTGCTCGATTCGCTGACTAAACGCCAACCATGCCACCGACAGCGCGGCACTCAGCAACAGCGAAATGCCGCCCCTGACCCAGAATCCGTTGTGGAAAAAAGACGCGACGACGTTGACCAAGGTGATGAAATTTATCAGCACGATAATAATCATCGACAAAATAAACAGCACACAGACGATTGCCGCTGCCCGCTCGCCGATAAATGTCGATGATGCCGCCAGGAAATCTTTCTCCGGGTGCGAAATGATGAATTTGAAAAAAAGATAGTGCGCCATCATCGATACCGACATGGCGATAACGATAAACAGCATGAACACTTTCATCCCCAGCACGCCCGGCCCCACCGCCTGTGGCAAAAAGAAAATCCCGGCGCCGAATGCCGTGGAGAAGAAAGTGACAGGCCAATACAGGTGTGAGATTTTCATGATGATGCTCGACCATCATGGCTATGCGTGACGCATAGCCAGCTGGCACAAAAATGTCATTCGAAACAGGATTTGCCGAAGAAGACCAGTAAAGAAGGCAAAGCGAAGTTATCGTAAAAAGTCGCGGCCGCACGATAGCCGTTAAGCACGTTGACGCGTGAACACAGCGGAAAAACGCCAATATGCGACGTGTAATTATCAAAGATTTTATTGGAGGAAATGCGATACCGAATAGCCCTGAACGTCGCAGCATTTCCCGCCGCGCAGGTCGGTTTATTTTCCTTGATGATATCGAACGCGTGTTCACCCACCGTCATCTTCACATTTCCGTCTTGGCGCTGAAAATACGCCTCTTTATCCATACGGTTTTTAATGTGGCGTTTAAAGCGATCCGCCATGTTTTTCTCACTGACATAAAATGCATTGATATCAATGCCATGACGTTGATTCGACGCCAGAATGTAGTCGTTTATTTTTTCCGGAATAATGTACGGCGATGTCGCCATCTTCCTGAATTCGTTAGCGCCGTCTATCTCGCTGCCATCACTTTTTTCCATATAGAAATCATTTATTTCCATCAAGAAGTCAGGCTGAACACTGAGCCGTCTGATGGATTCGGCAATGTAGTCGATGCAGAAGCGCGCGGACTTTTCCACTTCACTGCTGACAGAAAAACGATCGTCCAAATTAACCACGGTATGCCCACCGGAAATCACCACCTTATCCGTCAAAAAAGACGATGCCAGCGCGATGAGGTCTTCAACGTTGTTATTTGAAACCTCATTGTTGATAACCTCAGCGATCCCATTCTGATCGGCTTTGTAGACAATAAAGCGATCTTCACCCTTCCAACCTTTTTTGCAGTTACATTTATATTCTTTAAAAACAACACGTTCAGCTGTCTTATAAAAATCGGCGCTTTGCAGCGGCATTAATTCGAGATCTGGCATACCCTTCTTCCCTATTCGTAGCCAATGACGCCAACTTTTTATAACAATAGCTAATGTAAATTTAGTGACCTGACTCTGATAATTAATAAACACCCACAATAAATAGGGTTTTTGTGGGTTTGCTCACATTTTCAAGTTCAGGTTATTTTAACCATTTTTATTATGTGGTTTTATATTTCCAACAAACGAATGCGGAGAGGTGGGCGAGTGGTTTAAGCCAGATTTAAGAAACTAACCGTTTCTTAAATCCACACGAGTCATCGTGTCGTAGGTTCGAATCCTGCTCTCTCCGCCAACTTTTTCTTATCAGGCGATATTTTATGGGTTCATTGGACGCCGTCGATTCGAAAGCGGCTGGCTTCGGAACTGATTAATTTTATGCACGACCCCGTTACGCAACGCGATTTGAGGTCTGAATAACCTTCGCCTTGCATGCCCCCATCCCCTCCTGCACAGCGCAAAAGCCAACAAATCGGATAATCCGCATAGTGTTTTTTGATGATAAATCCTCAACTTAGTCTTAATCTAACACCCCTGCGTTCTTAGCGACCCTCTGTCATGGAGTGAACAATGGCGTGTCATTTTGCCCGATGGACCCCGGCCTCCGCTGTCCTGGATACCCAGAGACTCTCCGACGAAGTGATAGCCGCCACCCGCACCTTTTCCGTTAAGCGCCGCACGCGTTACCTGCAAGGGCGCATTCTGCTCGCCGAAATGATGTTTTACCTGTACGGCCTGCCGACGCTTCCCCCTATAGCCACCACCCCGACCGGCCGCCCCTGCTTCGCCGATCATCAGCTGCCCGATTTTAGCCTCGCCTACGCCAGCAACACCGTGGGCGTGCTGCTCAGCGACGAAGGTAAAGTCGGACTGGATATCGAAGTGATGCGGGCGCGCGGCACCCGGCAAAGCGCGCTGCAACACGCGCATCAGACGCCGGCGGAAAGTGCCTGGATCGGCGCGCAGGACGATCGGCTGGAGGCGGAAACTCAGCTGTGGAGCATCCGGCAAAGCGTGCTGAAAATTTCCGGCCTGGGCAACAGCGGCCAGTCTACGCTGCGTCTGCATCCGTTCTCCGGGCACCTGCGCTCCAGCGCCACGCCGGACGTTCAGGTGATGAGCGACGCCGATGAATACCTGAGCTGGGCCTGCGCCGGCAGCCCCGGGCTGGATCGCCTGCTGTGCTGGCGCTACGAAGAGCGCCGCGGCCTGCACAAAGACGGGGAAATCTCGCCCCGCAGCCCGGCGGCGTCCTCGCGATTCGTCAAACTGACGGGCCTGAAGACGCCCGGTTAACGTGGCGCAAGGCGGATAAAGCCGTTTTTACCGCACGAATTTCTGCCGTAATTTGTAAAAACAGCTAAATGTTGAGCAATCGCCTATTCTCGACCCGAGCTTTAGCCTACTATTCGCCCATGTTGTCCGCTGAATCTGCTCATTCGAAAGGGAGAATCATCATGTCAGACCAAGCCTTAAAAATCGTCACTCTGCTCGGCAGCCTGCGCAAAGGCTCCTACAACGCCATGGTGGCCCGCGCCCTGCCAGGCCTGGCTCCGCAGGGTGTCACCATTGAAGCGCTGCCTTCCATCCGCGATATCCCGCTGTACGACGCCGACATGCAACAGGGTGAGGGTTTCCCTGCCGCGGTCGAAGCGATAGCAGAGCAGATCCGCCAGGCCGACGGCGTGATCATCGTCACCCCCGAATACAACTATTCCGTGCCCGGCGGGTTGAAAAACGCCATCGACTGGTTGTCTCGCTTGCCGAATCAACCGCTGGCCGGCAAGCCGGTGGCCATTCAAACCAGCTCGATGGGGCCCATCGGCGGCGCGCGCTGCCAGTACCACCTGCGCCAGATCCTGGTGTTCCTGGATGCGATGGTGATGAACAAGCCCGAGTTTATGGGCGGCGTGATCCAGAACAAGGTCGATGAACAGGCCGGTGAACTGAGCGATCAGGGAACGTTGGATTTCCTGACCGGCCAGCTGTCCGCGTTCAGCGATTTCATTCGCCGCGTGGAATGACGGTCTCGCGGCGCCCGCAGGGCGCCGCAACAGGACATGAAGTCCGCCAATTTATTGAAATTAAAGCCATAGCATCATGTATTTTTTCATTTTAGCGTTATTTTTCGTTTCCATCACCAGTCCCGCTTTCGCCGCAGACATGCGTTATCCCGCCGGTGAAGAGCCGCTGGAGCTGCCTGCGCACAGTGCGCTTAACGCCCAACTGTCGCGATCCGCGCAAAACCAGGAAGATAAAAAGCTGGGCGCCATGTCGCTGTACCTGACGCTGATGCGCGAAGACGGCCGCAACGTCTGGGCCCCCTACCAGTTGGCGGTATCGTCGGCGGAGAAAGGGCAAACCGAGCTGGCGGAGCGCTATCTGCAGCTGAGCGCCGATCGCGGCCTGTGGTACTACTACAATCTGCTGGAGGACGACGCCTTCAACAGCATCCAGCATTCCGCCACCTACCAATCCATTCTGGCCGCCACCAAAGCGCGCTATCTGCAGCACGCCCGCCGCTATGAAGGCAAAGCCAGCTACGCGATACCGGACGGCGAAGCGCCGCCCGAAGGTTGGCCAACGGTGATCTTCCTGCATACCTACGGCAAGGCCGCCGCCATCAGCCCCGAGGAACGGCTGCTGTTCGGCGAAATGGGCGTGGCCTATATCGAGATCAACGGCACGCAGATGTTGTCGGAAAACAGCTTCCGCTGGTCGAATTACAGCGACGAAAGCACCCAGGCCGCCCTTCAGCGTACGGTGCAACAGCTGGCTCCACAGTTAAAGCTGAACCCCCAGCGGATTTATCTCAGCGCTCGCGGCCAGGGTGCGCTGCACGCCGCCAATCTGATCGCGAAGTACCCGCAGTTTTACGCCGGCGCGCTATTGATCGCCCCCAACGGCGAGATCAAGCCGGCCCAGCAGTCGCTGGCGGCGAAAAAGAAAATCGTGATGGCGTATTACGATCGGCAGAACTTCAGCGAGCAGGCGCTGGCATTGCACTTCGCCAATCTGTTCGGAGAGGATAATCAGGTGCAGACGCTGCACTTCGCCCAAGGGGAGGATGCCGCCGGCAGTTGGCAGGCGCGCTTCAGGCGGCCATTGCAATGGGTGCTGGATCGGGCGCCGGATGCGACGCCGGGAGTCTAGGGTTTCAGGGCCGACGGACGTCGGCCCTTTGGCTGTCAATGGCCGTCGACGAAGACGATCTTCAGCACAAACAGCAGCGCCACGACCACCACGCACGGGCTGATTTCACGCCAGCGGCCGGTACCGAGCTTCATCACGCAGTAGGAGATAAAGCCGAGCGCAATGCCTTCGGTGATCGAGAAGCTGAACGGCATCATCACCGCGGTGACAAACGCCGGTACCGCTTCGGTCAGATCGTCCCATTTCACCCGCGCCAGGCTGGAGGTCATCAGCACGCCGACGTAGATCAGCGCGCCGGCGGCGGCATACGCCGGCACCATACCCGCCAGCGGCGACAGGAAGATCACCAGCAGGAACAGCAGGCCGGTGACCACCGCCGTCAAACCGGTGCGGCCGCCCACGGCGACGCCGGATGAGCTTTCAATGTAAGCGGTTACGGAAGAAGTGCCCGCCAGCGAACCGGCCACCGAGCTGATGCTGTCAACATACAGCGCCTGCTTCATGCGCGGGAACTTGCCCTGGTTGTCGGTCAAACCGGCTTTATCGGTGACGCCGATCAGGGTGCCGGAGGAGTCGAACAGGTTCACCAGCATAAACGAGAAGATGACCCCAGCCAGCCCGATGTTCAGCGCGCCGGCCACGTCGACCTGGCCCACTACCGAGGTGATGCTCGGCGGCAAGGAGAACAGGCCGCCGTATTTCACGTCGCCCAGCATCCAGCCGATCAGGGTAGTGACCACGATCGATACCAGCACCGCCGCGTGGAAGTTGCGCGAAGAGAGCACGGCAATGATGAAGAAGCCGAGTGCCCCCAGCAGCACATTGTGCGAGGTCAGGCTGCCGATGGCCACCAGCGTGTCCGGGTTGGCCACCACGATGCCGGCGTTTTTCAGCCCCATCATGCCGATGAACAAACCGATGCCGCTGGTGATGCCGACCCGCAGGCTGACCGGAATGTTGGCGATCATCCAGTAGCGAATGCGGAAAATGGTCAGCAGCAGCAGGCCGACCGCGCCCCAGAAGATGGCGCCCATGCCCACCTGCCAGGAGATGCCCATCGCGCCGACCACCACGAAGGCGAAGAAGGCGTTCAGGCCCATCGCCGGCGCCAACGCCACCGGCAGGTTCGCCAGCAGGCCCATAAAGATGCTGCCGAAGGCGGCGATCAAACAGGTGGTGACAAATACCGCCTGGGTATCCATGCCCGCCGCGCCCAAAATTTGCGGGTTAACGAACACGATATACACCATGGTGAGGAAAGTGGTGATACCGGCAATCGTTTCCGTACGCGCCGTCGTGCCATGTTGCTTGAGTTTAAACACGCGCCCAAGCAAGCCTTGCTCAGCGTCAAGGCCAGATACTGGTTTGGTCATTATCAGAATTCCGAAAATGGGAATGGACAGTCGCCGGCTATCCTATAACAAAAAATGGGGCTTTTGACGCCGGTCACAGGTTTTTTTCGCCGTCTTTACGGCTAAACGCGTCAACGGCTTGTATTTACAGGCATTCATTCTCCATCACAGCCCGCCGCGTTGCCGTTTGCCGGCACGGCCGATAAAATGGCCTATCGCATCTCTTACCCTACCCGCTAAAAAAACAGGAACCCGCATGTCTTCGACCTTTATCGATAAGCTCGCGTTGATCGCGCTGAAAGATGACAAAGTGGCGCTGGTGCGCTCGCACAACAAGACGCTGTTTTATGTACCGGGCGGAAAGCGCGAAGCGGGTGAAACCGATGAGCAGGCGCTGTGCCGCGAAATCGACGAAGAGCTGACCGTTGCGCTGCAGCCGCAATCCATCGCGTTTTACGGCGAGTTCACCGGCCCGGCGGACGGCAAGCAGGACGGCACCCAGGTGCGCATTCGTTGCTACCAGGCCGACTTTACCGGGCAGTTGCAACCGGCCGCCGAAATCGCCGAGCTGAAGTGGTGCGACAGCCGCGATCTGCCACAGTGTTCACACGTCGCCGCGCTGATTTTGCACGATCTCAAGGCGCGTAGCCTGATCAAGTGATCGCTGAGCGGCCTCAGCGGCGTTAACCCGAAGGAACCTGTCCCGCATGAATCAGATTGACTGCATTTTGTTCGACTGCGACGGCACGCTGGTGGACAGCGAAGTGCTGTGCAGCAAAGCCTATGTCCATATGTTCGCCCGCTACGGCATTCATCTGTCGCTGGAAGAGGTATTCAAGAAATACAAAGGGGTGAAGCTGTACGAGATCATCGATCGGGTCAACGCCGAGCAGGGCACGGACCTGGTAAAAGAGACGCTGGAGCCGCTGTATCGGCAAGAAGTGGCGCGGCTGTTCGACAGCGAACTGCAACAGATTGCCGGCGCCCGCGAGCTGCTGGCGCAGGTGACGGTGCCAGTCTGCACCGTCTCCAACGGGCCGGTCAGCAAGATGCAGCACTCGCTCGGCCTGACCGGCATGCTGCCTTATTTTGATGACCGGTTGTTCAGCGGCTATGACATTCAGCGCTGGAAGCCGGATCCGGCGATCGTGTTTCACGCCGCCGAACAGATGCAGGTGCCGGTGACGCGCTGCATCCTGGTGGACGATTCGCCCGCCGGCGCGCAGGCCGGCATCAATGCCGGCATCCCGGTCTTTTACTTCTGCGCCGATCCGCATAACCCGCCGATCGACCACCCGCTGGTGACAACGTTTGACGACCTGGCTCAATTGCCCGCGCTGTGGCGCGAACGCGGCTGGCGGCTGACGGCCGATTAACTGGCCGGCAACGGCGGCTTGTTGCGCCACCAGCGCCAGGAGCGCTTCAGGCCGCGGGTTTGCGCGCCGAAGCGGCGGTTGACCGCGTTGGCCAGCAGATCGAGCGCCAGGCAGAACACGAAATAGACCAGCGCCACGAACAGGAAGACTTCCATCGGGTAGACCATGCTGCGGTTGTTGACCTGGGTCGCCAGGAAGGTCAGTTCGCCAACGCCGACGATATAAGCCAACGAGGTGTCTTTGATCAGAGAAATCCACTGGTTGATGAACGACGGCACCATCATGCGCAGCGCCTGCGGCAGCACGATCATGCGCAGCGTCTGCCAGCGGGTCAGCCCCAGAGAAAGCCCGGCCTGCCACTGGCCGGGGCCGATCGCGGCGATGCCGGCTTTCACCGCATGGGCCAGATAGGCCGAGGCGATCAGCGCCAGCGCGCACACGACGGTGGTGATTTCCGGAATCTCGACGCCAAACACCATCGGCAACAGGAAATAGGTCCAGAAGATCAGCATGATGACCGGAATGGCGCGGAAAAAGCCCAACACCGCCGCCAGCAGCCCGGCGGCGATGCCGCGCGACATCGCCAGCGCCACGCCGAGTAGGGTGCCGAGCACCGCCGAGGCGACCCCGGCCATCAGGCTTATCGCCAACGTCAGCGCCGCGCCGCCCAGCGGCCCATCCGGCCAGGTGCCCCACAGCAGGTAGCCCAGGTTGTCGTGAATCACGCTGAAATCCATCTCAATGCCCTCCCAGCGGTTTACGCTGTTGTCGCCACATGCCCCAGCCTTCCAGCAGCGCGATGATGGCGATATACAGTACCGTCGCCACGCCGAACGCCTGGAAAGTGCGCAGGGTTTCGGTTTCGACCTGACGCGAGGCGTAAGAGAGTTCGGCCACGCCGATCGCCATGGTCAACGACGAGTTCTTGATCACGTTCATGTATTGGCCCAGCAGCGGCGGCAGCGCGATTTTCAGCGCCTGCGGCAGCACCACATAGCGCATCGCCTGCCAGCCGGTCAGCCCCAGCGCCTGAGCGGCATATTTCTGCCCGCCGGCGACGCCGCGAATGCCGGAGCGGATCTCTTCGGCGATAAAGGCGGTGGAGTACAGCGTCAGGCCGAAGAAACCGGCGAGAAACTCGAATGACGGCCACTCAAGCGGGCCAACCTGATGGGCGCTGTTCAGCCACTGCATGGCGGCGGACGGCAGGATCTGCCCGGCGGCGAAGTACCAGAAGAACAGCTGCACCAGCAGCGGCGTATTGCGAAACAGCGAACTGTACCCCATCGCCAGCCAGCGCAACGGCCGCAGGCTGCTGTCGCGCATCGCCGCCAGCACAAAGCCCAGCAGCGTAGCCGCCAGCCCCGCACAGGCGGAAAGCCACAGCGTCAGCAGAAAACCGTGCCACAGCCAGCTCAGGTATTGCGGCGCCAGCAGCCAGTCCAGGTTCATGTTCAATCCTTGTCTTGCAGAATGCATCAGGGGCGCAGCAAGCTGCGCCCCTCCGTGCCTATCTCACCGCAAGCGGTTAAGTCAGGCTTTTGGTTGCTGATCCAAAGGCGCGATTTTGAAATCGCCGCGCGGTTGAGCGGATTTGGTTTCCGGCCCGAACCAGCGATCGTAAATCTTAACCGCTTCGCCGTCTTTTTCCAGCTTGATCAGCGTCTCGTTCACCGCGGCGGTCAGGCGATCTTCACCCTTGGGAATACCCACGCCCTGATACTCTTTGGTCAGGCTGAACGGCGAAATTTCAAACTCCGCCTTTTGCGCCGCCGGCAGGTTGCCGAGCAGGCCGACCAGCTTGGCGTCGTCCTGAGTGATCGCCTGCACGTTGCCGTTACGCAGCGCCACGAACGCCAGCGGGGTATCATCGTAGGAGATCACTTTCGCCGTCGGGAAACGCTCGCGCAGGGTGATTTCCTGTACCGTGCCCTTATCCGCGCCGATGCGCAGCTTCTTGATGTCTTCCGGCGTTTTCAACACGCCTTTGCGGGCGATGAATTTCTGGCCAGTGGCGAAGTACGGCACGCTGAAGTTCACTTCCTTGGCGCGCTCGTCGGTAATGGTGAAGTTGGCGGCAATCAGGTCAACCTTCTTCGACACCAGCAGCGGAATGCGGTTGGCCGGGTTGGTGGCGCGCAGCTCCACTTTCACCCCCAGCGCTTTGCCGATCGCGTCGGCGACATCCACATCGTAGCCCACCAGCTTCTTGCTCTGCGGATCGATGTAGCCGAACGGCGGGTTGCTGTCGAACACCGCGATGCGCACCACGCCGGCTTGCTTGATATCGTCAAGTTTGTCAGCGTGCGCGGCGCCGGCGGCGAAACCGGTCAGACTGGCTAACAACGTTAAGGCCAAAGCGCGATGTTTCATAGAAAGCTCCTAAGTGGTTGATGTCCTGCTGGCGGATAAGCTAGCAAGCGCCACATAGGTCAGGAAATAATATAAAAAGCTATATTTATAACCTTTTTATCTTTACGCGCTTAAGATGGAATAAAGGCGCGGGAAACCGCGCCTTGGAAGGATATTACCCGGAAAGGGTTAGTCGTCTTTTTCGTCTTTACCGCCCGGAGACAGCAGCTTTTCCAGGGCGTCGCCGCCCAAATGACGGAAATCCTGTCCTTTGACGAAATAGAAGATAAATTCGCAGATGTTCTGGCAGCGATCGCCGATACGCTCGATAGAACGGGCGCAGAACAGCGCGGTCAGCACGCTCGGAATGGTGCGCGAATCTTCCATCATGTAAGTCATCAGCTGACGTACGATGCCTTCGTATTCCTGGTCGACCTTTTTATCTTCACGGTAAATACGGATCGCTTCGTCCAGATCCATGCGCGCGAACGCGTCCAGCACGTCGTGCAGCATCTGCACGGTGTGGCGCCCCAGCGACTCCAGGCTGACCAGCAGCGGCTGGTGCTGGTGCGAGAACTTCTCCAGCGCGGTGCGGCAGATCTTGTCCGCCACGTCGCCGATGCGTTCCAGCTCGGAAATGGTTTTGATGATCGCCATCACCAGACGCAGATCGCTGGCGGTCGGCTGGCGCTTGGCGATAATGCGCACGCAGGCTTCGTCGATCGCCACTTCCATCATGTTGACCTTGGCGTCGCCTTCGATCACGCGCTTGGCCAGCTCGCCATCCTGATTGTGCATCGCGGTGATGGCGTCGGTCAGCTGCTGCTCCACCAGCCCGCCCATGGTCAGCACCTGGGTGCGGATATGCTCGAGCTCTGCGTTGAACTGGCCGGAAATGTGTTTGTTTAAATTCAGGTTATCCATGATGCTTCCTATCAACCATAACGGCCAGTGATGTAATCTTCAGTCTGCTTTTTCTGCGGCGCAGTGAACAGGTTATCAGTATCACTGAACTCGATCAGCTCGCCCAGATACATAAATGCGGTAGAGTCGGAACAGCGCGCCGCCTGCTGCATGTTGTGCGTCACGATCACCACGGTGTAATCAGCCTTCAGCTCGCTGATCAGCTCTTCAATCTTGCCGGTGGAGATCGGATCCAGCGCTGAGCAAGGCTCATCCAGCAACAACACTTCCGGACGAATGGCGATGCCGCGGGCGATGCACAGACGCTGCTGCTGGCCGCCGGAGAGGCTGTAGCCGCTCTGGTGCAGCTTGTCCTTGGTTTCGTTCCACAGCGCCGCTTTGGTCAGCGCCCACTGCACGCGCTCGTCCATATCGGCGCGCGACAGCTTTTCAAACAGGCGAACGCCGAAGGCGATGTTGTCGTAAATCGACATCGGGAACGGCGTCGGCTTTTGGAACACCATGCCGACCTTGGCGCGCAGCAGCGCGATATCCGAGTTGTCGGTCAGGATGTTCTGGCCGTCCAGCAGAATGCCGCCTTCCGCACGCTGTTCCGGGTACAGCTGGTACATCTTGTTGAAGGTGCGCAGCAGGGTGGACTTGCCACAGCCGGATGGGCCGATAAACGCGGTGACCTTGTTCTTGGCGATATCCAGCGTGATGTTCTTCAGCGCATGGAATTTGCCGTAGTAGAAGTTCAGATCGCGTACCTGAATTTTGCTGCTGGAAGCGTCAGTAACCATACTCATCAAGACTTCTCTCTTTTCATCAGCGCCGCCAAAGCGGCGCTCAAAATTTTATGAATGCTTTTTCTTGGCGAAAATCACGCGCGCCAGGATATTCAGTAACAGTACGCACAGGGTGATTAACAGCACCCCGGCCCAGGCCAGCTGTTGCCATTCGGCGAACGGGCTCATGGCGAATTTGAAGATGGTCACCGGCAGGTTGGCGATCGGCTGCATCAGGTCGGTGCTCCAGAACTGGTTCGACAGCGAGGTGAACAGCAGCGGTGCCGTTTCCCCCGCAATACGCGCAATCGCCAGCAGCACGCCGGTGATGATGCCGGACACCGACGCCTTCAGCGTGATGGCGGAAATCATGCGCCATTTCGGCGTGCCCAGCGCATAAGCGGCCTCGCGCAGCGTATCCGGCACCAGTTTCAGCATGTTCTCGGTGGTGCGAATGACGATCGGCACCTGCAGCAGCGCCAGCGCCACGATGCCGGCCCAACCGGAGAAGTGTTCCATCTTCGCCACCACAATGGTGTAAACGAACAGGCCCACCACGATCGACGGTGCAGACAACAGAATATCGTTGATAAAGCGGATCACTTCCGCCAACCAGGATTTACGTCCGTATTCCGCCAGGTAAATACCGGCCATGATGCCCAGCGGCGTGCCGAAGATAGTCGCCCACAGGATCAACAGCCCGCTGCCGGCGATGGCGTTGGCCAAGCCGCCGCCCGCGGTGTTCGGCGGCGGGGTCATCTCGGTGAACAGCGCCAGCGACATGCCGTCGAAGCCTTTGGTCACGGTGGCGATAAGGATCCAGATCAGCCAGAACAGCCCGAACGCCATGGTCGCCATCGACAGGAACAGCGCGAGGCGGTTTTTCTGCCGGCGCCAGGCCTGCATTTTGCGGCGGCTTTCCGCCAGAACGACTGCGTTTTGCATATCCATCGTCGCCATGTTAACGCCCCTCATTCTTGGCCAGACGCATGATCATCAGTTTCGACAGCGCCAGCACGATAAAGGTGATAACAAACAGAATCAGGCCCAGCTCCATCAGTGCGGCGGTGTGCACGCCGGACTCGGCTTCGGCGAATTCGTTGGCCAGCGCCGAGGTGATGCTGTTGCCCGGCATGTACAGCGAAGCGCTGTCGAGCTGGTAGGTGTTGCCGATGATAAAGGTTACCGCCATGGTCTCCCCCAGCGCTCGGCCCAGACCCAGCATCACGCCGCCGATGACGCCGTTTTTGGTGAACGGCAGCACGATGCGCCAGATGACTTCCCAGGTGGTGCAGCCGATGCCGTAGGCCGACTCTTTCATCATTACCGGCGTCTGTTCGAACACGTCGCGCATCACCGCGGCGATGTAAGGAATGATCATGATAGCCAGGATAACCCCGGCGGCCAGAATGCCGATGCCGAAGGCCGGGCCGGAGAACAACTCGCCGACGATAGGAATGCCCGACAGCACTTCGCCCACCGGCGTCTGGAAATATTCGGCGAACAGCGGGGCGAACACGAACAGGCCCCACATGCCGTAGACGATGCTCGGGATGGCCGCCAGCAGCTCAATGGCGATGCCCAGCGGCCGCTTCAACCAGTTCGGCGCCAGTTCGGTCAGGAACAGCGCGATGCCGAAACTCACCGGCACGGCGATAATCAGCGCGATGAGCGAGGTGACCACGGTGCCGTAGATAGGCACCAGCGCGCCGAACTGCTCCGCCGGCGCGTCCCACTCTTTGGTCCACAGGAAGGCGAAGCCGAATTTCTGCATGCTTGGCCAGGAGGCGAAGATCAGCGAAACGATGATGCCGCCCAGCAACAATAGGGTAATCAGCGCAGCCAGTCTCACCAGCGCGCTGAAAATGATGTCACCGTTTTTGCCCGGTGCTTTGATGGTCGGCTTGTACTCAGCCATAGATTACTCTCTGTTTGAACCCTGGCAGCCCCAACCGGGATCGGAGCCTGAAGAACTGTGTGGGGCGCGGCGAACCCGCGCCCCTGCGTTGTTAGTACAGCGCTTTACCTGAACTGTCTTTTACGTTGGTTTTCCAGGCCGCACGCACCTGCTCAACCACTTCTTTCGGCAGGGTGGCGTAATCCAGTTCGTTAGCCTGCTTGCCGCCGGTTTTGTAGGCCCAGTCGAAGAACTTCAGCACTTCGGCGCCCTGAGCAGGGTTTTTCTGCTCTTTATGCACCAGGATGAAGGTGGTGGAGGTGATTGGCCACACGTTGTCGCCTTTCTGGTCAGTCAGATCCTGAGCGAAGGTTTTGCTCCAATCCGCACCCTTGGCGGCATTGCTGAAGCTCTCTTCGGTCGGGCTGACCGGTTTGCCGTCGGCGGACACCAGCTTGGTGTAAGCCAGGTTGTTCTGCTTGGCGTAAGCGTATTCTACGTAGCCGATAGAGCCAGGCAGACGCTGAACGAAGGCGGCGATGCCGTCGTTGCCTTTGCCGCCCAGACCGGTCGGCCAGTTAACGGTAGAACCGGCGCCGATCTTCTCTTTCCACTGCGCGTTCACCTTGGACAGGTAGCTGGTAAACACGAACGAGGTGCCGGAACCGTCGGCGCGGCGCACCACGGCAATGTTCTGGTCAGGCAGTTTCACGCCTGGGTTCAGCTTGGTGATAGCCGGATCGTTCCACTTTTTGACGTTGCCCAGGTAGATATCGCCCAGGGTTTTACCGTCCAGCGTCAGTTCGCCGGATTTGATGCCCGGGATATTCACAGCCAGCACCACGCCGCCGATCACGGTCGGGAACTGGAACAGGCCATCGGCCGCCAGTTTGTCGTCAGACAGCGGGGCGTCGGAAGCGCCAAAGTCAACGGTGTTGGCCACGATTTGCTTCACGCCGCCAGAGGAGCCGATGCCCTGATAGTTAACTTTGTTGCCGGTTTCTTTCTGATAAGAATCTGCCCACTTGGCGTAAACCGGAGCGGGGAATGTCGCACCTGCACCGGTCAGGCTGGCAGCAGCGAACGCGGACACGGCGGTCAGGGAGAAGGTCGCTGCCACAATACTGGCGACGGTGGTACGCATCAGTTTCATAATCCCTCCTAATGGGATACTTAAAATCGACGTCGAGTCGTTTTAATCAGAGTAAGTATTGCTGCAGGAGGGAAAATAGGACAGTTTGGTGACAGAAAAATGTACGCAATATGACAGTTATATTACAGTGCATTTGAATGGGGTTTGTTTATTTAAAAATCAATCAATTAAATCAAAAATAGCGCAATTGCCAAACAACAAAAAAACCGTTTGGGCACGGCCTATCCGCTTGAATATGACAATGTTTATCGCCGAATCGGTCGCGCTGTCATCTTTAAGGTCACTCATGAAAAAAGCCGGCGCGAAGGCCGGCTTTTGCAGTTTACCTGCGGCAAATTACTCTACGGTGACAGACTTCGCCAGGTTGCGCGGCTGGTCAACGTCGGTGCCTTTGATCAGCGCCACATGGTAAGACAGCAGCTGCAACGGCACGGTGTAGAAGATCGGCGCCACGATTTCCTCAACGTGCGGCAGAGGAATGATGGTCATGCCTTCGCTGCTGACGAAGCCGGCGTCCTGATCGGCGAACACGTACAGCTGACCGCCGCGCGCGCGCACTTCTTCAATGTTGGACTTCAGCTTTTCCAGCAGTTCGTTGTTCGGCGCCACCACGATCACCGGCATATCGGCGTCGATCAGCGCCAGCGGGCCGTGTTTCAACTCACCCGCCGCATAAGCTTCAGCGTGAATATAGGAGATCTCTTTCAGCTTCAGCGCCCCTTCCATGGCGATCGGGTACTGATCGCCGCGGCCGAGGAACAGCGCATGATGTTTGTCCGAGAAACCTTCCGCCAGCGCTTCGATCTCTTTATCCATCGACAGCATCTGCTCAATACGCGCCGGCAGCGCCTGCAGGCCGTGCACAATCTCCTGCTCCACGCTTTCCGCCATGCCTTTCAGACGGCCCAGGCGCGCCACCAGCATCAACAGCACGGTGAGCTGCGTGGTAAAGGCTTTGGTCGAAGCAACGCCGATTTCCGTGCCCGCTTTGGTCATCAACGCCAGATCGGATTCGCGCACCAGCGAAGACCCCGCAACGTTACAAACGGCCAGCGAACCGAGATAACCCAGCTCTTTGGACAGACGCAGCGCCGCTAACGTGTCGGCGGTTTCGCCGGACTGCGACAGGGTGATGATCAGGCTGCCCGGACGCACCGCCGATTTGCGGTAACGGAATTCGGACGCGATCTCGACATCGCACGGCACGCCGGCCAGCGCTTCAAACCAGTAACGCGCCACCATCCCGGAGTGGTAAGAAGTCCCACAGGCGATGATCTGCACGTGCTGCACCTTGGCCAGCAGCTCGTCGGCGTGCGGGCCCAGCTCGCTCAGGTTGATTTGGCCATGACTGAAACGCCCTTCCAGGGTGTTTTTCAGCGCCAGCGGCTGTTCGTAAATCTCTTTTTGCATGTAGTGGCGGTAAGCGCCCTTGTCGCCGGCGTCATACTGCACCTGGGACTCGATCTCAGGGCGCTCGATGGCGTTACCCTGCTTGTCGAAGATGTTGACGGTGCGGCGAGTCACCTCCACCACATCGCCTTCTTCCAGGAAGATGAAGCGGCGGGTGACCGGCAGCAACGCCAGCTGATCGGAAGCGATGAAGTTTTCCCCGACGCCGCGACCGATAACCAGCGGGCTGCCGGAGCGCGCCGCGACCAATACGCTCGGATCGCGGCTGTCCATCACCACGGTGCCGTAAGCGCCGCGCAGCTGTGGGATCACGCGCTGAACCACTTCGAGCAGCGTACCGCCCTGCAGCTGTTCCCAGTGCACCAGGTGCGCGATCACTTCGGTGTCGGTTTCAGAGTTGAAGCGGTAACCGCGTTCGATCAGCAGTTCGCGCAGCGGCTCGTGGTTTTCGATGATGCCGTTATGCACCACGGTAATGTAGTCGGAAACATGCGGGTGCGCGTTCGCTTCGGTCGGTTCACCGTGCGTTGCCCAACGGGTGTGAGCGATGCCGGTGCCGCCGTGCAGATCGGTCTGCTCCGCCGCTTCGGCCAGTTTTTGCACCTTGCCTACGCGACGCAGGCGACTGACGTTGCCTTGATCGTCGACCACCGCCAGACCGGCGGAGTCGTAACCGCGGTACTCAAGACGACGTAAACCTTCCAGCAGAATTTCTGCGATATCACGTTGCGCTACTGCGCCTACAATTCCACACATTCGGTTATATTCCTAATGAACGCCTTTTATGGGCGTTTTCGATGCCTTGACCTGATTTTTGCCGGTTTTACCGTGCGTCCCCCGAGCCTGTAGATGGTGGGGGTTATTATGTTTTGTATTGGGCTCGTGAATGGAGCCCAACGCAAAACACACTATGACTTCTTCTTCACCGGGCGCTGCCAGCCCTGAATGTGCACCTGCTTGACGCGGCTCAGCACCAGTTCGTTTTCGGCGATATCTCGCGTCACCGTGGTGCCGGCGGCAATGGTGGCCCCTTTGCCGACCGACACCGGCGCCACCAGCTGAGTATCGGAACCGACGAACACGCCATCGCCGATCAGCGTCTTGTGCTTGTTGGCGCCATCGTAATTGCAGGTGATGGTGCCGGCGCCGATATTCACGTCATCTCCAATGTCGGCATCGCCCAGGTAGCTGAGGTGACCGGCCTTGGAGCCTTTGCCCAATCGCGCCTTTTTCATTTCCACGAAGTTGCCGACGTGGGCCCCTGTTGCCAGCTCCGCGCCAGGGCGCAGGCGGGCGAACGGCCCAACGGAGCAGGCGGCTTCCAGCACGCTGTCTTCCAGGACGCTGTAAGGGCTGATCTCGCAGTCATCACCGATCACGCAGTTTTTCAGCACGCAGCCGGCGCCGATTTTCACCCGGTCGCCCAGCTTGACGTGACCTTCGATAATCACATTCGCATCAATAGTGATGTCGCGGCCGTGAACAAGTTCACCGCGCAGGTCGAAACGCGCCGGATCCAACAACATTACGCCGGCCAGCAGCAGTTTTTCAGACTGTTCCGACTGGAACACGCGCTCCAGGGTCGCCAGCTGCTGTCGGTTGTTCACGCCTTCAACTTCGCTCAAACGCGATGGGTGCACGGCTTCGATTTTCTTGCCGTCGGCATGCGCCAACGCAATGATATCGGTGATGTAAAACTCGCCCTGAGCGTTGTCGTTGTTCAACATCCCCAGCCAGCGCTTCAGATCGCGCCCATTCGCCACCAGGATGCCGGTATTGATCTCATTGATCTGACGCTGCGCTTCGCTGGCGTCCTTGTGTTCGACGATGCCCACCACGTCACCCTGCTCGCGCACGATGCGGCCATAGCCACTCGGATCGTCCAGCTTGACCGTCAGCAGGCCGATGCCGCCCTGCGGCTTGGCCGCCAACAGGCGCGTGAGCGTATCGACGGAGATCAACGGCACGTCGCCATACAGCATCAACACGTCTTCATCGTCGGCAAAATGCGGCGCCGCCTGCTGCATCGCATGGCCAGTGCCCAGTTGCTCGGCCTGCAGCACCCAGTTCAGCGCGCCTTCGGTCAACGTGCTTTTCAGCAGATCGCCGCCATGGCCGTATACCAGGTGTACATGTTGCGCGCCCAGTTTCATCGCGGCATCAATGACGTGTTGCACCATCGGCTTGCCGGCCAACGGATGCAACACTTTGGGAAGATCGGAATACATGCGCGTACCCTTGCCTGCGGCGAGGATAACCACGCTCATTGCGCTGTTCGACATAAGCAACCTGATAACTCCATTTTGATAGACGAAAGTAAAACCGTTTAGCGACGATATTACTACATATTTCTCATCACGAAACCGTCGCAGGCCGCGCAGCGCTTGGCCTGCCACCATCATGTCCAATTAGGCTTCAGGACGAAAAAACTGTCGGTGATTGGCGACGGCTCCACCCTGGATATCAGGGTTACATACCACTTTCTACGCCGGGCTGAAATACTTATTTTAAAGTAAAAAAAAAGCGACCCTATAGGCCGCTTTCTTAAAGTTGGGTGCTCTGCACCCAAACATTACATCGCTTTTCTGGTGAGCTCGATAACGCGCAGTTTTGCGATCGCTTTCGCCAGTTCAGCGGATGCCTGAGCATAGTCGACATCGCCATGAGAGCTGCGAATGTGTTCTTCAGCTTTACGCTTAGCTTCCAACGCTCTCGCTTCGTCGAGGTCAGTACCACGGATAGCAGTGTCCGCCAGCACGGTAACCACGCTCGGCTGCACCTCGAGGATGCCGCCGGACAGGTAGATGAACTCTTCTTCACCGTGCTGCTTAACAATACGCACCATGCCAGGCTTGATGGCAGTCAGCAGCGGCGCATGGCCAGGGAAGATCCCCAGTTCACCTTCGCTGCCTGTCACCTGGATCTTCTGCACCAGGCCGGAAAACATCTGTTTTTCCGCGCTGACTACATCCAGATGGTAAGTCATAGCCATATCACCCTCCTCTCAAGGCGTTACAGTTTCTTGGCTTTTTCCACTGCTTCTTCAATGGTGCCAACCATGTAGAACGCCTGCTCCGGCAGGTGGTCATAGTCGCCGTCCATAATGCCTTTGAAACCACGGATGGTGTCTTTCAGCGATACGAACTTGCCCGGAGAACCGGTGAAGACTTCTGCCACGAAGAACGGCTGAGACAGGAAGCGTTGGATCTTACGCGCACGGGATACGACCAGTTTGTCTTCTTCAGACAGCTCGTCCATACCCAGGATCGCGATGATATCTTTCAGTTCCTGGTAGCGTTGCAGAATGGACTGCACGCCACGCGCTACGTCGTAGTGCTCCTGGCCAACAACCAGCGGATCCAGCTGACGGCTGGTGGAATCCAGCGGGTCAACGGCCGGGTAGATACCCAGAGAAGCGATGTTACGGCTCAGTACCACGGTTGCGTCCAAGTGCGCAAAGGTGGTGGCTGGAGACGGGTCAGTCAAGTCATCCGCAGGAACGTAAACGGCCTGTACGGAAGTGATGGAACCGGTCTTGGTCGAGGTGATACGTTCTTGCAGAACGCCCATCTCTTCCGCCAGCGTCGGCTGATAACCTACCGCGGATGGCATACGGCCCAGAAGTGCGGACACTTCGGTACCGGCCAGGGTGTAACGGTAGATGTTGTCAACGAACAGCAGAACGTCACGGCCTTCGTCACGGAATTTCTCCGCCATGGTCAGACCGGTCAGCGCAACGCGCAGACGGTTACCTGGTGGCTCGTTCATCTGGCCGTAAACCAGGGATACTTTGTCCAGAACGTTGGAGTCGGTCATTTCGTGGTAGAAGTCGTTACCCTCACGAGTACGCTCGCCCACGCCCGCAAACACGGAATAACCGGAGTGCTCGATCGCGATGTTACGGATCAGCTCCATCATGTTTACGGTTTTACCTACGCCCGCACCGCCGAACAGACCGACTTTACCGCCCTTGGCGAATGGACAAATCAGGTCCATTACCTTGATACCGGTTTCCAGCAGTTCCTGGGAGCTGGACAGCTCTTCGTAGCTTGGCGCCGCGCGGTGAATCGCCCAACGCTCTTCTTCGCCGATGTCGCCTTTCATGTCGATCGGTTGACCCAATACGTTCATGATACGGCCCAGGGTAGCTTTACCCACCGGCACTTCAATCGGGTGGTCCAGGTTGTTCACTTTCAGACCGCGACGCAGACCGTCGGAGGTCCCCATTGCGATACAGCGAACCACGCCACCGCCCAGCTGTTGCTGAACTTCCAACACCAGTTTTTCGGTGCCGTTTTCTACCTCAAGGGCATCGTACACTTTTGGTACGGCATCCTGAGGGAACTCGACGTCCACCACGGCGCCGATTACCTGGATAATCTTTCCAGTAGCCATCTTGAATCCTCTACGTAATTCGTAAACCTAGCTTAAACCGCGGAGGCTCCCGAAACGATCTCGGTGAGTTCCTGAGTGATGCTGGCCTGACGCGCCTTGTTGTATACCAACTGCAGCTCTTTGATCAGGCTACCGCCGTTATCGGTTGCGGCTTTCATCGCGACCATTCGTGCGGCCTGCTCGCTGGCCAGGTTTTCCACGACGCCCTGATAAACCTGCGACTCCACATAGCGGCGCAGCAAGGTATCAAGCAGCACTTTTGGATCCGGTTCATACAGGTAATCCCAAGGCGTTTTCTTCAGCTCTTCGTCATCGGCGGGCGGTAACGGCAGCAGCTGAAGCACCTGCGGCTCTTGGGACATCGTATTAACAAATTTGTTGCTGACAATGTACAGCTTGTCCAAACGACCTTCGTCGTAGGCCTGCAGCATCACTTTCACCGGCCCGATCAGATCCGACAGGGAAGGTTTGTCCCCCATGCCGGTCACCTGGGCAACCACGTTGCCGCCCACGGAACCAAAGAAAGAGGCCGCTTTAGAGCCAATCAGCGCCAAATCGGTTTCGACGCCTTTTTCGGACCAGGCTTTCATCTCCGCCAGCAGCTTTTTGAACAGGTTGATGTTCAAGCCGCCGCAGAGACCACGGTCAGTAGACACCACCAGATACCCGACGCGCTTAACGTCACGCTCATCCAGGTACGGGTGCTTGTACTCCAGATTCCCTAACGCAAGGTGACCAATCACTTTGCGCATGGTCTCTGCATAAGGACGGCTGGCCGCCATGCGATCCTGCGATTTACGCATTTTGGAGGCGGCGACCATTTCCATCGCTTTAGTGATCTTTTGCGTGTTTTGCACGCTAGCGATCTTACTACGTATCTCTTTTGCGCCGGCCATCTCTGCTTCTCCTCAGTGCCAGACGGCCTGCTGTCTTTCAACAGCAGGACCGTTCGGCGTTACCAGGACTGGGTTTTCTTGAAGGTCTCGAGGATGTCTTTCAACTTGCCCTCGATCTCATCATTGAAGTTGCCAGTTTGGTTGATGTGGTTCAGCAGCTCGGCGTGCTCGCGGTCCGCATAGGCGACCAGCGCGGCTTCGAAGCTCACCACTTTGGCGACTTCGACGTCGTTCAGGTAACCGCGTTCTGCGGCAAACAGCACCAGAGACTGTTGTGCAACCGACATCGGCGCATACTGTTTCTGTTTCAGCAGCTCGGTCACTTTCTGACCGTGGCTCAGCTGTTTGCGGGTCGCGTCGTCCAGATCGGAGGCGAACTGGGAGAACGCAGCCAGTTCACGATACTGCGCCAGCGCGGTACGGATACCACCGGACAGTTTCTTCATGATCTTGGTCTGCGCGGCGCCACCAACACGGGATACGGAGATACCCGGGTTAACTGCCGGACGAATACCGGAGTTGAACAGGTTGGATTCCAGGAAGATCTGACCATCGGTAATCGAGATTACGTTGGTCGGAACGAACGCGGAAACGTCACCCGCCTGGGTTTCAATGATCGGCAGAGCGGTCAGTGAACCGGTTTGGCCTTTAACTTCACCTTTGGTGAAGGCTTCAACGTATTCGGCGTTAACGCGCGCTGCACGCTCCAGCAAGCGGGAGTGCAGGTAGAATACGTCGCCTGGGTAAGCTTCACGACCTGGCGGACGACGAAGCAGCAGGGAAATCTGGCGGTAAGCAACGGCCTGTTTGGACAGGTCATCGTACACGATCAGCGCATCTTCGCCGCGGTCACGGAAGTATTCGCCCATTGCGCAACCGGCGTATGGCGCCAGGTATTGCAGTGCAGCGGATTCGGAAGCGGTCGCCACCACCACGATGGTGTTGGCCAGTGCGCCGTGCTCTTCCAGTTTGCGCACCACGTTAGCGATGGTGGACGCTTTCTGGCCGATAGCCACGTAAACGCATTTGATGCCGGAGTCGCGTTGGTTGATGATCGCATCGATCGCCAGCGCGGTTTTACCGGTCTGACGGTCACCGATCACCAGCTCACGCTGGCCGCGGCCGATTGGAATCATGGCGTCAACGGATTTGTAGCCAGTCTGAACCGGCTGATCAACGGACTGACGCTCGATAACGCCTGGGGCGATAGCTTCTACCGGAGAGAAACCGTCGTTTTCAATCGGGCCTTTGCCGTCGATTGGCGCGCCCAGGGTGTTAACGACGCGGCCCAGCAGACCACGACCGACTGGAACTTCCAGGATACGGCCGGTGCATTTAACCTTCATGCCTTCGGCCAGATCCGCGTACGGACCCATGACCACGGCACCAACGGAGTCGCGCTCCAGGTTCAATGCGATTGCGTAACGGTTGCCAGGCAGCGCGATCATTTCGCCCTGCATAACTTCGGCCAGGCCGTGTACGCGGATGATCCCGTCGCTGACGGAAACGATAGTACCTTCATTGTGAGCTTCGCTCACTACATTGAACTGAGCAATGCGCTGCTTGATCAGTTCGCTGATTTCGGTGGAATTCAGTTGCATGCTCCAGTCCCCTTAAGACTGCAAGACGTCTGTCAGGCGTTCAAGACGACCGCGAACGCTGCCATCAATCACCATATCGCCGGCGCGAACAACGATGCCGGCCAGTACAGACTTGTCAATTTTGCAATTCAGCTTAACTTTGCGTGACAGACGTTTTTCCATCGCAGCGGCGATTTTCGCCTGCTGTTCGTCGCTCAGCGCGCTCGCAGAGAGCACTTCGACTTCGACGGTGGATTCCAGCGAGGCGCGCAGTTCGATGAACTGCTGCAGCACGGCAGGAAGAACCAGTAAACGTCCATTTTCGGCCATTACACGGATAAAGTTCTGGCCATGTTCGTCGAGCCGATCGCCACAAACCGCGATGAACGTCTTGGACAGCGTTTCTGGCGCAACCGCGCCAGACAGCAGTTCAGAAATCTGTTCATTGCGAGTGACTTCAGCCGCAAACGCCAGCATGTCCTGCCAGCGCTCTACGCTTTGGTGCTCAACGGCAAAGTCAAAAGCTGCTTTGGCGTAGGGGCGAGCTACAGTTACAAATTCAGACATCAGCCCCTCCCTCCTTACAGTTCAGCGACCAGTTTATCAACGATGTCGCTGTTAGCAGCTTCATCCACGGAACGTTCGATGATCTTCTCGGCGCCGGCAATTGCCAGCATCGCGACTTGCTTACGCAACTCTTCACGAGCGCGCTTACGTTCGGCTTCGATCTCAGCCTGAGCCTGCGCCACGATTTTGTTACGTTCCTGCTCGGCTTCGGCTTTCGCTTCATCCATGATCTGAGCTTTGCGTTTGTTCGCTTGCTCGATGATCACCTGAGCTTCTGCTTTGGCAGTTTTCAGCTGGTCGGTCGCATTGGCTTGCGCTAAGTCCAGATCTTTTTTGGCACGCTCTGCAGAAGCGAGGCCGTCAGCGATTTCTTTCTGACGTTTCTCGATGGCAGCCATGATCGGCGGCCATACGTACTTCATGCAGAACCAGACAAACAGAACGAACGCGATGGCCTGGCCGAGGATTGTTGCGTTAAGATTCACAGCACAATGCCTCTTTAAAAGTTAATAGTTTGGTTACGTCGTAGAGGGTTGCTCTACTTACGCGACGGCGAACATCACGTACAGACCCAGACCTACAGCGATCATCGGGATGGCGTCGACCAGACCCATAACGATAAAGAACTGTGTACGCAGCAGAGGAATCAGGTCAGGCTGACGAGCAGCGCCTTCCAAGAATTTACCACCCAGGATGCCGATACCGATCGCAGCACCGATTGCCGCTAAACCCATCATCACAGCGGCAGCCATGTACAGCAGATCCATACTCAGGTTTTCCATGACAGTCTCCAGTTTGTTTCAGTTTAAAAGTGCAAGTGTTTTAAGAAAATCAGTGCTCTTCAGATGCCATCGACAGATAGACGATCGTCAGAACCATGAAAATAAAGGCTTGAAGCGTAATGATCAGGATGTGGAAGATAGCCCAAGGCAAGCTCAGGACCCACTGTGACCACCACGGCAACAGGCCGGCAATCAGGATGAAGATCAACTCACCCGCATACATGTTGCCGAACAGTCGCAGACCCAGTGAAACAGGTTTGGACAGCAGGCTGACACCTTCAAGAATCAGGTTGATAGGAATGAATACAGGGTGGTTGAACGGCTGCATGGTCAACTCTTTAACGAACCCGCCAACGCCTTTCATTTTGATGCTATAGAACAGAATCAAGATAAACACGCCCAGCGCCATCGACAGCGTGACGTTCACATCGGCGGTAGGCACGACGCGCAGCGCAGGCAGGCCGAGGATGTGTTCGCCAACGTAAGGCAGGAAGTCGATGGGCAGCAAGTCCATCAGGTTCATCAGGAACACCCAGACGAACACGGTCAGCGCCAGCGGCGCAATCACCTTGCTCTTGCCGTGGTACATGTCGCGCACGCTGCTGTCGACGAAACCGACTACCAGCTCCACGGCGGTTTGCAGTTTACCCGGCACGCCGCTGGTGGCGTTTTTGGCCACTTTGCGGAAGATCACCAGGAAAAGCGCCCCGAGGACGACGGAGAAAAACATCGAGTCGATGTTGATCGACCAGAACCCAGTCCCGACCTGAAGCTGCGTCAGGTGGTGACCGATATACTCCTGTGGAGTCAAGACTTCTCCTGCAGACATGATGCCTCTTACCCTTATTTAGTTAAGTTCGGTAACTGTTAATCACGGCCGGTGCCACTATCTGCACCACTAACACCGCTAAATAGGTCAGGCCAAGCGGTATGAACTCCGCCTTGAACACCCCCAGCGCCACGATCAGCAAAACGATGGTGATCACGACCTTTAGCCCCTCGCCGATGGCGAACGACCAGGCAACCCTACCGGGCGCCGGCGTTTGCGCCTGATGGCGCAAGGCAAACAGCATAAACATTGCACTCGGCAACCAGGCGGCGAGACCGCCTGCCAACGCCGAAGCGCTCCATTCCGGGCTTTTCAGCCAGAAAGCAACGCTGATCAGAACAAAAGTCATTAACTGCAAAAACAGCAGTTTGCGTGCGACTTTCCCGCTGTATAGGGACACAGACATGACGTTTGTTCTCTCCGTACCCCAGAGGGGGTATGCTGAGTGACGTATACAACTGTTTTTGCTGTCCTGAGTCAAGCAGCAAAAAACGAGCAAATTATACGGGGCATACCAACGAATTCAATCGATAAGTAGCGAAAAGGTGAACAATTATTTAAATTTCCCTATTCCAGCCTATTTTCACAAGAAAACGGTCGGAATAATAGGGCGCATTTAATTGTCTGATTATTCCAGCGTTGCGTTTAGAAACGCGAAGCCGATCACAATAATGCCCTTCACTGATTTATAGCCGATGGACAATCAAACCGTCTTTAGCAATTTGAGCGATCAAAAGATTATATAAATCAAAACATTATCAGTTAACTGTTCAAAAACAATCCGTATACCCGATGAAAACCTTTTATTGACAAGCAACGGGGCAATATTCCAACAGCCAATTAACATTAGCAGCAAAGGCCAATCTTTCGCACATGATTGCTAACGTGACTATTTCTAATTGCAATTACTCTATTGTCGCTAATTAGCCGCGTTTTTTGTGTTAATAGAAAGTAAATTAACTAAAAAAAGCGACCAACTAATTAGCCTGCTTACCTTTACACGCCGTACTACCGTTAATTCACGCTTGTTTGATCAAAAACAAACTCAGTTTGCCTTAAGCACCACCAGATGGCGTTCGCCTTCCAGTTCAGGCACCTGCAACCGCACGATAGACTCCAGGCTAACGCCCTCCGGCAGGTGCGCCAATTCTTCATCCGGGCGCATGCCTTTCAATGCGTAAAAACGCCCCTGCCCTTTCGCCGGCAGGTGATGGCACCAGGACAGCATATCCTGCAGCGAAGCGAACGCCCGGCTGATCACGCCGTCGAACGGCGGCTCGGCCGGAAACGCTTCAACGCGGCTCTGAACCGGCTCGATATTGTTCAGGCCCAGTTCATGCTGCACCTGGCGCAGGAAACGCACGCGCTTGCCCAGGCTGTCGAGCAGCGTGAAATGCGCATCCGGACGCACGATCGCCAGCGGAATGCCCGGTAAACCGGGGCCGGTGCCGACATCGATAAAACGCGATCCCTGCAGATGCGGGTTGACCACGATGCTGTCGAGGATGTGGCGCACCAGCATTTGCTGCGGATCGCGCACCGACGTGAGGTTATAAGCCTTGTTCCACTTATCCAGCATGCCGACATAGCCCAGCAGCTGCTGTTTCTGCTGATCGGGCAGCTCAATGCCTGCTGCCGCGAGCAGCGAGTCTAATTTTTTTTGCACAACGGATCCTCTGGCAGGCGCTGAACGACCAGCGGATGGTTAGCTGGCGAATGAGGCGCCTATGATAATTCAGCGCGCAAGTGATGTCAGCGGCCGTTTGGCTACGGGTTGAGCAAACGGCCGCCTGGATGCGGGATTTATGCGCTGCGGCGCAGCAGCCCCTGCTTTTTCAGCCAAATCAGCAAAATCGAGATCGCCGCCGGCGTAATGCCGGAGATGCGTGAAGCCTGGCCGATGGAATTCGGTTTGTGATCGTTCAGTTTGGCGATCACTTCGTTCGACAACCCCGAAACCTGACGGTAGTCGAGGTCCAACGGCAACACGGTGTTCTCGTTGCGCTGCTGTTTTTCGATCTCTTCCTGCTGACGAGCGATGTAGCCTTCGTATTTGACCTGGATCTCAACCTGCTCGGCGGCTTGTACATCGTCCAACGGCGGCGCGAAGGCCTCGGTGGCGGTCAATTGCGCGTAGTCCATTTCCGGACGGCGCAGCAGCTCTTCGCCGTTTGCTTCGCGTGACAACGGCGCTTTCAGCAACGCATTGACCTGTTCGACGTTCTCGGCGTGCGGGTGCATCCAGATGTCGCGCAGGCGCTGACGTTCACGTTCGATCCGCTCCAGCTTCTCGCTGTAGCGCGCCCAACGCACGTCGTCCACCAGGCCAAGTTCACGGCCTTTTTCCGTCAGGCGGAGATCGGCGTTGTCTTCGCGCAGCATCAGACGATACTCGGCGCGTGAGGTAAACATGCGGTACGGTTCTTTGGTGCCGAGGGTGCTGAGGTCGTCCACCAGCACGCCGAGATAAGCCTGATCGCGACGTGGCGCCCAGCCTTCTTGCTCGGCGGCGAAGCGACCGGCGTTCAGACCGGCCAGCAGCCCCTGTGCGGCGGCTTCTTCATACCCGGTGGTGCCGTTGATTTGACCGGCAAAGAACAGCCCCTGAATGAATTTGCTTTCCAGCGTCGGTTTCAGGTCGCGCGGATCGAAGAAATCGTACTCGATAGCATAACCAGGGCGAATAATACGCGCGTTTTGCATTCCTTCCATCGAACGGACGATCTGCATCTGCACATCGAACGGCAGGCTGGTGGAGATCCCGTTAGGGTAAATCTCATTGCTGGTCAGGCCTTCCGGCTCGAGGAAGATCTGGTGCGCGTTGCGATCGGCAAAGCGCATGACCTTGTCTTCGATCGACGGACAGTAACGTGGGCCGATCCCTTCGATGATCCCGGCATACATCGGGCTGCGATCGAGGTTATTGCGGATCACGTCATGGGTTTTTTCATTGGTATGGGTGATATAGCACGCCATTTGTTCCGGATGCTGGCTGGCATCGCCCAGGAACGAGAATACCGGCACCGGCGTATCGCCGTGTTGCGGCGCCAGTACGCTGAAATCGATAGTGCGGGCGTCGATGCGCGGCGGTGTCCCGGTTTTCAAGCGGTTGACGCGCAGCGGCAGTTCACGCAAACGCTGAGACAGCGAGATCGAAGGCGGATCCCCGGCGCGGCCGCCGCTGTAATTTTCCAGGCCGATATGGATCTTGCCGTCCAGGAAGGTGCCTACGGTCAATACCACCGCTTTGGCGCGGAATTTCAGGCCCATTTGGGTGACGGCGCCCACGACGCGATCGTTTTCGACGATCAGATCCTCAACCGGCTGTTGGAAGATCATCAGATTGGGCTGGTTCTCCAACGCGGTACGGATAGCCTGGCGATACAACACGCGATCCGCCTGAGCGCGTGTGGCGCGAACGGCTGGGCCTTTGCTGGCGTTTAGTATCCTAAACTGTATGCCGGCGTGGTCGATCGCTGTCGCCATCAGGCCGCCGAGCGCATCAATTTCCTTAACCAGATGCCCTTTACCAATACCGCCAATCGCCGGGTTACAGGACATCTGTCCCAGCGTGTCGATATTGTGTGTCAATAATAAAGTCTGACGTCCCATGCGCGCCGCGGCCATGGCGGCCTCGGTACCTGCATGGCCACCACCGATGATGATGACGTCAAATTGATCTGGATAAAACATGGAACTGCACCTCGCCGTATTGCGAACGATCGTATTTGCCCTGGGGTCGGGGATTCTACTCAAGTTTAGACGATCGACCAAGTGGTCAGGATCGTCGGTAATTAAAAGAAGATCTTTTTTATTTAAAGATCTCTTTATTAGATCTCTTATTAGGATCGCGATCCTCTGTGGATAAGTGACTATTCACGATGAAGATCAGCAGATTAAGGAGGATCGTTTGCTGTGAATGATCGGTGATCCCGACGCAGATAAGCTGGGATCTAAAAGGCTTGTTATACACAGGACAAAAAGCGCACTACGGTTGTTATTGGGATAACTACGGCTTTTACCCTGCTTTTAAGCTTAGTTATCCACAATCGTTCGCACGATCTTTAGACGAATTAGAGTAAATTAATCCAGTTTTTTACCCATTCCTCGGCTGGATCCTCGGGAATTTCATGCTCGGTCACGTCGATCTCGAGACGATCGCCGATCCTTTTAGCGCCTCTGGCGATCAATAGATCGTCGATCTGTTTGATCGCACCGCAGAAGGTGTCGTATTCCGAACTGCCTAAACCGACGGCGCCGAACTGCACCTCGGAAAGATCCGGCTGCTGCTCAGCGATCTGTTCCAACAGCGGCTGAAGGTTATCCGGCAGTTCGCCGGCACCGTGCGTGGAAGAGACCACCAGCCAGCGGCCGTTCAACGGCAGTTCATCCAGTTCAGGGCCGTGCAGCATCTCGGTAGAGAAGCCGGCGTCTTCCAGCTTTTCAGCCAAATGTTCAGCCACGTATTCGGCGCTGCCAAGCGTACTGCCACTGATCAGAGTAATGTCTGCCATGAACCAACGATCCCAACCTTCTCACTCAAAGTGGCTGCATTGTACGCTGTGAATCGGCTGGGATCTACCTGTGGATAATGTGGGTATGCAATTTGGCGGGTTACGGCACGATGGTGCGCATAATGGGGTTCTGCAGCGAGATCAGCGTTTCGGTGGACTGGATCTCGTCGATGGTCTGGATCTTGTTGATAAGTACCTGTTGCAACGCGTCGATCGAGCGGCACATCACTTTAATAAAGACGCTGTAATGGCCGGTGGTGTAATAGGCTTCCACCACTTCCTCCAGGCTTTCCAGCTTCTTCAGTGCCGAAGGGTAGTCCTTGGCGCTCTTTAATATGATGCCGATAAAGCAGCACACGTCGTAGCCCAGCTGTTTGGGACTGACGTCGATACGCGCGCCGGTGATGATCCCGGCCTGTTTCATCTTCTCCACCCGCACGTGAATGGTGCCGGGGCTGACGGCGAAGTTTTTCGCCAGTTCGGCGTACGGTGTGCGCGCATTGTCCATCAGGGCGTTGAGGATGCCGCGATCGAGATTATCGATCTGATAAATTTCCGCCATTTAATCCCCCATTAATTAACGATTGTTGAATTCAGTCCGGGTAAAAATGAACGATTAAAAGTGAAAAGGCAATATTGATTAACGGATATTGAATTGGCGTATCGTTTTGTTGCTTAATCGATGGCAACAGAGACAGGTTTACAAGAGATACGGCAATGAAAAAACAGTTTATCCAAAAACAACAACAAATCAGCCAGGTCAAATCCTTCTTCTCCCGCCAGCTGGAACAGCAGCTCGGTCTGATCGAAGTGCAGGCCCCGATCCTTAGCCGCCTGGGCGACGGCACGCAGGATAACCTCTCCGGCAGCGAGAAAGCGGTGCAGGTCAAAGTCAAAACTTTGCCGGACGCCACCTTCGAAGTGGTGCACTCACTGGCGAAATGGAAACGCAAAACCCTGGGCAGCTACGATTTCGGTGCCGGCGAAGGCCTGTATACCCATATGAAGGCGCTGCGCCCGGATGAAGACCGCCTGACGCCAATCCACTCGGTGTACGTCGATCAGTGGGACTGGGAGCGGGTGATGGGCGACGGTGAGCGCGGTCTGGACTATCTGAAAAGTACCGTGCGCAGCATTTACGCCGCGATCAAGGCGACGGAAGCGGAAGTCAGCCGTGAGCATGGCCTGACCCCGTTCCTGCCGGAACAGATCCACTTCGTGCACAGCGAAACCCTGCTGCAGCGCTATCCGGATCTGGACGCCAAAGGGCGTGAGCGGGCGATCGCCAAAGAATTGGGCGCGGTGTTCCTGATCGGCATCGGCGGCAAGCTGTCGCACGGCAAATCGCACGATGTGCGTGCGCCGGATTATGATGACTGGACCACGCCGACGGCGGATGGCCTGGCGGGCCTGAATGGCGATATAGTGGTGTGGAACCCGGTGCTGCAGGACGCTTTCGAGCTTTCTTCCATGGGCATCCGCGTCGACGCCGCGGCGCTGAAACATCAGCTGGCGCTGACCGGCGATGAAGATCGCATGAAGCTGGAATGGCATCAGTCGTTGCTGCGCGGCGATATGCCGCAGACCATCGGCGGCGGCATCGGTCAGTCGCGTTTGGTGATGTTGCTGTTGCAGCTGTCGCATATCGGCCAGGTGCAGTGCGGCGTGTGGTCACCGGAAGTGCGCGGCGCGGTTGAAGGCCTGCTCTGATTCTGCCTAGCGCCGCCAGCGGCGCATCAACCGGCTTTTCAACCCGGTATCGAAGCGCCAGATGTGATCGAAGATGCGCATGATGCCGGGTTTGCCGTAGGCGGACATCGCCACCGCGTGGAAACGCTGCTGGTGGCTTTGCTGCTGCTGTTTCACCTTCTTTATTACCTCCTCCGGCAACCGCTGGGCGATAAAATCAGAAATGATCACCGCATCGGCATCGAACCAGCCGCTCTCCGCCATTTTGGTGACGGTGGCGTTCAGGCAGGCCGCCAGATCGGTGCCGCCGCGAAACTGCTGGCCGAGAAAACGCACTGCCTGCTCAATGCCGCTGGCGGCGGTGAGTTCGTAATGTACGATCTGGTTGGCGAACAGCATGATGTAGCAGCGGCGGTTGTCCGCCAGCGCAATGCGCAGCAGCGCCAGACAGAACGCCTTGGCGCACTGTTCGTTGAAGCCGCCCATCGATCCTGAGGTGTCCACGCAGACGATAAACGGCCCGCGCGGCTGCTGATCCTGCTGCTGGTGGGTGACCTGACGGATCAGGATCTGTTCCTGCCAGACGTCGCCCTGCAGGCGGTAGCTCAGCAGTCGCTTTTCCAGCAGGCGGCGATAAAACTCGAATTCCAGCTCTTCAATCCCCAGCGTCGCCAGCTCCGGCGGCAGCAGGCGCAGAATGTCGTCGCTTTGATGAATGCCGCTCACTTCTTCCGGCAGCGTGGCCGGCACCTGCACCATAACCCTGAACGGCTCCGGCTGCGCGTCCTGTTGCTGCACCGCTTTGGCCTGATAGCTGCGGCCCAGCTGTTGCGCCAGCTTTTTCAGCTCCGGCTGCTGCTGCAAAAAGTTGCCGTACTCCACCAGCCGCTGGTAATCGCCGCGCTGCAGCTGGCCTTTGCTCATGTCCCACAGCCTGCCGGCGGCGGTGTCGTTTTCCGACAGCAGCGGTTCCAGCGCGCCGCTCAGCGCCAGGCGTTCCTGCAGTTCCGCCATCAGCTGCTCACGCTCTTGTTCCAGCAACTGGTGGTGCAGCATGGTGGCCTGCAGCGTCAGGCTGATGCGCCAGCGCTGCAGAAACAGCGTTTGAAAACTGTCGTCCAACGGATGATTGGGCAGATCGGCGGCGTCCACCAGCGCGCGCGCCTGTTCATAAAACGGGGAAACCAGCTGGCGCAGCAGCTCCATCGTGTCGTTGAGGTTGTGATAGAACTGGGTATTGTTCTCCAGCTGGCACTGTTGGTAGCGGTAAAATTCCTGCGCCAACGCCGGCGGCACCATGGCCTCCTGCAAACGCTCCTTTAGCTGCAGCTTCCAGCGCGGCAGATCGCGATCCAGCGCCCGCCGTAGGGCCGGAAACTTTTTAAAGAATACCGACAGCTGCGGCGCGGCCAGCATGCCGACGATCATCTCCTCGATCATCTCGCCTTCGGTGATCGCCAGCAGCAGATCGAGCGTCTCCAGACTGAGCATGGTTACTGGCCGCGCATTTGCTGCTGTTGCTGTTTAACCTGTTCCGCGACCTGCAGCAAACTGGCTTCGATCTTGGCCAGACCGGCGGCGGACGTGAACAGGCAGGGCTGATGTTGGCTGAAGGCGCGGCGCTGTTCCGCCAGGCGCTGGGCCAATGCGTCCATTTCATCCAGCAGCGCCTGCGGCGTAGAGGTAGCCTGTTTGCCCGGCAGCGCCAGCAGCGACGGCTGGCGGCTGACGTCCAACACCGTGAGGTGCAGTTGATCGTCCACTTCCAGGTCGATCGGCTGCGCAAAGCCGATGCCGTTCAGCTTGGCGCGCACGTCGCCGCCTTTTTGCAGCCAGTTGTCCAGCGCGCTGCTTTCGATGCTCAGATGATTGACCTGAATGTCATGCAGCTGCAGCGGTTTTTGCAGCAGCAGAGTGAGGGTGCCGCCGGCGAACGGCGTGGCCGGCGCGTATTGCGGTTTGCGGCTGAACATCCCGCCTTTTTTCACCAGGCTGATGGCCTGTCGGTCGCTTTGTTGCTGCTGGTCCTGCATCCAGCGGGTATGGATCTGTTGCAGTTGGATCAACATCGACTGCTGCTGATAGGCCGATTCGGTCAGCAGTTGATCGATCTGCTGTTGCAGCAGCTTCAGCGAGGTGAGATCGTGCCACAGGCAGTCTTTCAACAGCATCAGATCGAGCGGGGCGATGGCGTCGCGCCCGCTGAAGAAGGCGCAGGCCTGCAGCAGGCGCAGGGCTTTCTTCCAGCGCCGATCGGAGACGTACGGCGCCTGTTCCAGCGCGTCCAGCCGCTGGCGCAGTTGGAAAATCAGCTCAAAGCAGGCTTCCGGCAGCGCCACCTTATCGATCTGCGGCTGCCACTGCAGAAACTCTTCGTCGCTGACGCTCAGCGCCGCCGGCACCGGGTTTTGGCTTTCGCTCTGGCGGTTGACCAGCAGCGAGCGGAAATTCTGTTTATCCTGCACCTTGTCCAGCCACAGGCGAATCAGCATGCGGTCATACAGGGCTTCGAGGCTGTTGTCCGCTTCGGGCAGTTCGTTGGAAGCGGTGACCAGCAGGCGCAGCGGGATCGGTTCTTCGCTGTTGCCGTTGCGAAAACGCCGTTCATTGATCGCCGTCAGCAGGGTGTTGAGGATCGCCGGGCCGGCCTTCCAGATCTCGTCCAGAAACACGATCTCCGCTTCTGGCAGATAGCCGGCGGTCAGGCGTTGATAGCGCCCTTCATCTTTCAGCGCCTGAATCGAGAGCGGGCCGAAGACCTCTTCCGGCGTGGAAAAGCGCGTCATCAGGTATTCAAAAGAGCGAGCGTTGCGGAAGGCAAACTTCAGCCGGCGCGCGATCAGGCTCTTGGCGATGCCGGGCGGGCCGAGCAAGAATACGCTTTCGCCGCTCAGCGCCGCCAGCAGGCACAGGCGGATCGCCTCTTGCCGCTCATAAAGGCCGCTCTCCAGCGCGCTGCTGAGGCGGGAAATTCGTTCTGCCAGAAGGGATGATGGCGTCATATAATCGTCGTATTGTCCGAGAGTTAGCCAATCTTGGTCGATAATTCGATGATAAACCACCATTATTTTTAATGGTATAGCTTATTGATTAGTAAAAATTTTCTCAGTTGAGTCGGATATCCGGTTCACATTTTGTTTATTTTTCGGCTCTGATATAAGGGTAGGCAAGCCGTATAAATGGTGCATACTGTGCGGCTTTCTGGTGGGCGTGACGGATCTTTGAGCCCGTATTTTGCCTGATGCGGATGCATCGCTAACGGATGTTCTGATAAAGAAACGAATTATGAGCGCAGAGCATAAGCAGTCCCTATCGGCGGTAACCCTGGCTGCCATCGGCGTGGTCTACGGTGATATCGGCACCAGTCCTCTCTATACGTTGAGAGAGTGTTTCTCCGGCCATTACGGCTTCGATGTTCGTCCAGACGTGGTTTTCGGCTTCCTGTCGCTGATTTTCTGGATGCTGATCGTGATCGTTTCCCTCAAATATCTCACCTACGTGATGCGGGCGGACAACGCCGGCGAAGGCGGCATTTTGACGCTGATGTCGCTGGCCGGGCGCAATACCTCGGCGCGCACCACCGCAGTGCTGGTGATACTGGGCCTGATTGGCGGCAGCTTCTTCTATGGCGAGGTGGTGATCACCCCGGCGATCTCGGTGATGTCGGCGATAGAGGGGTTGGAAATCGCCGCGCCTGCGCTCGACGCCTATATCGTGCCGCTCTCGATTCTGGTGCTGACCCTGCTGTTCGTTATCCAAAAACACGGCACCGGCAGCGTCGGCAAGCTGTTCGCCCCGGTAATGCTGTTGTGGTTCATCGTGTTGGCGGTGCTGGGCGCGCGCAGCATCATTTCGAACCCGGAAGTGCTGCAGGCGCTGAATCCCAAATGGGCGCTCAACTTCTTTATGGAATATAAGAAGGTGTCGTTCTTCGCGCTGGGGGCGGTGGTGCTGTCGATCACCGGCGTTGAGGCGCTGTATGCCGACATGGGGCACTTCGGCAAGTTCCCGATCCGCCTGGCTTGGTTCACCGTGGTGCTGCCTTCGCTGGTGCTCAACTACTTCGGCCAGGGGGCGTTGCTGCTGAAAAACCCTGAAGCGATCAAAAACCCATTCTTCCTGCTGGCGCCCGACTGGGCGCTGATCCCGCTGCTGATTCTGGCAACCCTGGCAACGGTCATCGCCTCGCAGGCGGTGATTTCCGGCGTCTTCTCGCTGACTCGCCAGGCGGTGCGCCTGGGGTATTTGTCGCCGATGCGCATCATTCACACCTCGGAAATGGAATCCGGCCAGATCTACATTCCGGTGATCAACTGGACGCTGTATATCTCGGTGGTGCTGGTGATCATCGGCTTCGAACACTCCAGCAACCTGGCGGCGGCGTACGGCATCGCCGTCACCGGCACCATGGTGCTGACCAGCATACTGGTCACTTCGGTGGCGATTAATAACTGGCACTGGAACCGCTTCCTGGCGATCGGCATCGTAACCATCTTACTGATCATCGACGTGCCGATGTTCTCCGCCAACGCCCTGAAGCTGTTCTCCGGCGGCTGGCTGCCGCTGACCCTGGCGCTGGTGATGTTCATCATTATGACTACCTGGAAGAGCGAGCGTTTCCGCCTGTTGCGTCGTCTGCATGAGCACGGCAACTCGCTGGAGGCGATGATTGCCTCGCTGGAGAAATCGCCGCCGGTACGGGTGCCGGGCACCGCGGTCTTCTTGTCGCGCGCCACTAACGTCATTCCTTTTGCGCTGTTGCATAACCTGAAGCACAACAAGGTGCTGCACGAGCGCGTGGTGCTGCTGACGCTGCGCACCGAGGATGCGCCTTACGTGCACAACGTGCGCCGGGTGACCATCGAGCAGCTGTCGCCGACCTTCTGGCGGGTGGTGGCCAGCTACGGCTGGCGCGAAACGCCGAACGTGGAGGAAGTGTTCCACCGCTGCGGGCTGGAAGGGTTGCCGTGCCGCATGTCGGAGACGTCGTTCTTCATGTCCCATGAATCGCTGATCCTCACCAAGCGGCCGTGGTATCTCTACCTGCGCGGCAAGCTGTTCGTCGCCTTGAGCCGCAACGCGCTGCGCGCGCCGGATCAGTTCGAAATCCCGCCGAACCGGGTCATCGAGCTCGGCACGCAGGTCGAGATCTAACCCGCCTGACAGGGGCTCAGCTAGGCTGAGCCCCTTTTGTTTGCGCTTTCTCCGTGCGCGAACGAAACGTTTCGATGACGATCACACTTCTGCATTGTCCGGGTTGCCTTCCCCTGACGTTTTTTTACACTCCTCCAGAGAGCGAAACGTTTCGCTAGCGGAGTGAGAAGATGAAAAAAGGCGTATTACTGAATTCCGACGTGTCTGCCGTGATTGCCCGGTTGGGGCATACCGATCAGCTCACCTTGTGCGATGCGGGTTTGCCGATACCGGCGGTGACGCAGCGCATCGATCTGGCGCTGACGCAGGGCGTGCCGACCTTCATGCAGGTGTTCGCGGCGGTCACCCAAGAGATGCAGGTAGAAAGCGCCATCCTGGCGGAAGAAATCGTGAAACAAAATCCGTCGCTCCACGAGGCATTGTTGGCTGAACTGACCGCACTGGGCCAACGCCAGGGCAATACCATCGGCGTGCGTTATATCAGCCATCAGGCGTTTAAAGCGCAAACCGAGCACAGCCGGGCGGTGATCCGCAGCGGGGAGTGTTCGCCTTACGCGAACGTGATCCTGTGCGCCGGCGTAACTTTCTGAGGCGTTTATGCAACCTTTACTGCAACTGAAAGGGATTGATAAAGCCTTTCCCGGCGTGAAGGCGCTTTCCGGCGCCGCTCTCAGCGTTTATCCCGGCAAGGTGATGGCGCTGGTGGGGGAAAACGGCGCCGGGAAGTCCACCATGATGAAAGTGCTGACCGGCATCTATCAGAAAGACGCCGGCAGTCAGTATTTTCTCGGTAAAGAGGCGGCGTTCAACGGGCCTAAAGATTCGCAGGAAGCGGGCATCGGCATTATTCATCAGGAGCTGAACCTGATCCCGCAGCTGACGATTGCGGAAAACATCTTCCTCGGCCGCGAGTTCGTCAACCGTTTCGGCCGCATTGACTGGAAGCGCATGTACGCCGAGGCCGATCGCTTGCTGGCGCGCCTCAACCTGCGCTACAGCAGCCACCGGCTGGTGGGCGAGCTGTCGATTGGCGATCAGCAGATGGTGGAGATTGCCAAGGTGCTGAGCTTCGAATCGAAAGTGATCATCATGGACGAACCGACCGATGCGCTGACCGACACCGAAACCGCCTCGCTGTTCAAGGTGATCAACGAGCTGAAGGCCGAAGGGCGCGGCATCGTCTATATCTCGCACCGTCTGAAAGAGATCTTTGAAATCTGCGACGACGTGACGGTATTTCGCGACGGGCAGTTCATCGCCGAGCGGCCGGTGAGCGAGCTGCAGGAAGATTCGCTGATTGAGATGATAGTCGGTCGCAAGCTGGAAGAACAATACCCGCGCCTTGATTTACCGCGCGGGGAAAAGCGGCTGGAAGTCAGTCATCTTTCCGGACCCGGCGTTGAAGACGTCAGCTTTACGCTGTATCGCGGTGAGATCCTCGGCGTGGCCGGCTTGATGGGCGCCGGGCGCACCGAATTGATGAAGATTCTGTACGGCGCCGCGCCGCGCAAGGCCGGCACCGTCAACCTCGACGGCCGCGAGGTAGTCACCCATTCGCCGCAGGATGGATTGGCGAACGGCATCGTCTATATCTCGGAAGACCGTAAGCGCGACGGCCTGGTGCTGGGCATGTCGGTAAAGGAAAACATGTCTCTGACCGCGCTGCGCTACTTCAGCCGCGCCGACGGCAGCCTGAAACAGGCCGACGAGCGGCAGGCGGTGGGGGACTTCATCCGCCTGTTCAATATCAAAACGCCGTCGATGGAGCAGCCGATAGGTCTGCTTTCCGGCGGCAATCAGCAGAAAGTGGCGATCGCCCGCGGCCTGATGACCCGGCCGAAGGTGCTGATCCTCGATGAGCCGACGCGCGGCGTCGACGTCGGGGCGAAAAAAGAGATCTATCAGTTAATCAACCAGTTCAAACAGGAAGGGCTGAGCATCATTCTGGTGTCTTCGGAAATGCCGGAGGTGATGGGCATGAGCGATCGCATTCTGGTGATGCACGAAGGGCATCTCAGCGGCGAGTTCCCGATTGAACAGGCCACCCAGGAAGCGTTGATGGCGGCAGCCGTCGGCAAGCAATACGGCGTAAAGCAGGAGTAATCAGATATGAGTTCCCAGACTATCGCAGCCAAGCGCTGGTTCAGTAAAGAATGGCTGTTAGAGCAGAAGTCGTTGATTGCGCTGCTGGTGCTGATCGCCGTGGTCTCTTCCATGAGCCCGAACTTCTTCACCCTGAACAACCTGTTCAATATTCTGCAGCAGACCTCGGTCAACGCCATTATGGCGGTGGGGATGACGCTGGTGATCCTCACTTCCGGCATCGATCTGTCGGTGGGATCGCTGCTGGCCCTGACCGGCGCGGTGGCGGCGTCGATCGTCGGCTTTGAGGTCAACGCGCTGGTGGCGGTGGCGGCGGCATTGGCGCTCGGCGCCGCGATTGGCGCCTGCACCGGGGTGATCGTCGCCAAAGGCAAAGTGCAGGCCTTTATCGCCACGCTGGTGATGATGCTGCTGTTGCGCGGCGTCACCATGGTGTACACCAACGGCAGCCCGGTCAACACCGGTTTCACCGATGTGGCCGACACCTTCGGCTGGTTCGGTATTGGCCGCCCGCTGGGCGTGCCTACGCCGATCTGGATCATGGCGATCGTGTTCATTGCCGCCTGGTATATGCTGCACCATACGCGCCTGGGCCGCTATATTTATGCCCTGGGCGGCAACGAAGCGGCGACCCGCCTGTCCGGCATCAGCGTCGATAAAGTGAAGATTATCGTCTACTCGCTGTGCGGCCTGCTGGCGGCGCTGGCCGGGGTGATCGAAGTGGCGCGCCTGTCGTCGGCGCAGCCGACCGCCGGTACCGGCTATGAGCTGGACGCCATCGCCGCCGTGGTGCTGGGCGGCACCAGCCTGGCCGGCGGCAAGGGCCGCATCGTCGGCACGCTGATCGGGGCGCTGATCCTCGGCTTCCTGAACAACGGCCTGAATTTACTGGGTGTTTCTTCCTACTACCAAATGATCGTGAAGGCAGTGGTGATACTGCTGGCGGTTCTGGTAGATAACAAAAGCAACAAGTAACCTCCCCCTACAGGAATCACGATGATGAAAATGAAAAAACTGGCAACCTTAGCCTCCGCCATCGCGCTGAGCGCCACCCTGAGCGCCAATGCCATGGCTAAAGACACCATCGCGCTGGTGGTGTCCACCCTCAACAACCCGTTCTTCGTCTCGATGAAGGACGGCGCGCAGCAAGAGGCCAACAAGCTGGGCTACAACCTGGTGGTGCTGGATTCCCAGAACAACCCGGCGAAAGAGCTGGCCAACGTGCAGGATCTGATGGTGCGCGCGCCCAAGCTGCTGTTGATCAACCCGACCGACTCCGACGCGGTGGGTAACGCCATCAAGATGGCCAACCAGGCTAAGATCCCGGTCATCACGCTGGACCGCGTGGCGAGCAAGGGTGACGTGGTGAGCCACATCGCTTCGGATAACCGCGTAGGCGGCAAAATGGCCGGTGATTTCATTGCCAAGAAAGTGGGCGCCGATGCCAAGGTGATTCAGCTGGAAGGCATCGCCGGCACCTCTGCCGCGCGTGAACGCGGTGAAGGCTTCAAGCAGTCGCTGGATCAGAATAAATTCAAACTGTTGGCCAGCCAGCCGGCCGATTTCGATCGCACCAAGGGCCTGAACGTGATGCAGAACCTGCTGACCGCGCACCCGGATGTGCAGGCGGTGTTCGCCCAGAACGATGAAATGGCGTTAGGTGCGCTGCGCGCGCTGCAAACCGCCGGTAAAACCGACGTGATCGTGGTAGGCTTCGACGGCACCGCCGACGGCGTGAAAGCGGTCGAAGGCGGCAAGCTGGCGGCGACCGTGGCGCAGCGTCCCGATCAGATCGGCGTGATCGGCGTGGAAACCGCCGATAAAGTGCTGAAAGGCGAAAAAGTGCCGGCGACCATCCCGGTCGATTTGAAACTGGTCACTCAGTAAGTCATACCAGCGCCATCGGAACGGGGCGTTTACGATGGCGCGCAATTCAGGAATCAATGCGATGGAAACAGGTAAGCTGGTGGTTCTGGGCAGCATCAATGCCGACCATATCCTCAATATTGAACAATTCCCCCACCCGGGCGAAACGGTGATCGGGAAGCAGTATAAGGTGGCGTTTGGCGGCAAGGGCGCGAATCAGGCGGTGGCGGCCGGGCGCAGTGGGGCGGAGATCGCCTTTATCGCCTGCGTGGGTGCCGACGATATCGGCGAGCGTGTCCGCCGGCAGCTGGCGAGCGATCGCATTGATACCCAACCGATTGAAGCCATCGCCGACAGCACCACCGGCGTGGCGCTGATCTTCGTCAATGCCGAAGGCGAGAACGTGATCGGCATCAATGCCGGCGCCAACGCCGCGGTGACGCCGGATTACCTGGCGCGCTACCGGCAAAAAGTCATCGACGCTGACGCCCTGCTGATGCAGCTGGAGTCGCCGCTGGAGACGGTGATCGCCGCCGCCCGCCTGGCGAAGCAACATCAAACGCAGGTGATCCTCAACCCGGCCCCGGCGCGCGAGCTGCCGGACGAGCTGCTGGGGATGATTGATATGATCACCCCGAATGAAACCGAAGCGCAGCGCCTGACCGGCATCGCCGTGGACAGCGACGCCGATGCGGCGCGCGCGGCGCAGGCGCTGCACGACAAAGGCATCGCGACGGTGATCATCACCCTCGGTAGCCGCGGCGTGTGGCTGAGCGAAAACGGCAACGGCAAACGGGTGCCCGGCTTCAAGGTGCAAGCGGTGGATACCATCGCCGCCGGCGATACCTTTAACGGTGCGCTGGTGACTGCCCTGTTGGAAGGCAAAGTCATGGCCGACGCGGTGCGTTTCGCCCATGCGGCGGCGGCGATCGCCGTGACCCGCCCCGGCGCGCAGCCTTCGGTGCCGTGGCGTGAAGAGATCGACGCCTTCTTGCAGCAGCAGGGGTGATCCTTTGGCCACCATGAAAGATGTCGCCCGCCTGGCGGGCGTTTCAACCTCTACCGTGTCGCATGTGGTCAACAACAATCGCTTTGTCAGCGACAGCGTGCGCGACAAGGTCATGGCGGCCGTGGAACAGCTGAACTATGCGCCTTCCGCGCTGGCGCGCAGCCTGAAGCTCAATCAGACGCGCACCATCGGCATGCTGGTGACCGCCAGCAACAACCCGTTTTATGCCGAAGTGGTGCGCGGCGTGGAGCGCAGCTGTTATGAACGCGGCTACAGTTTAATCCTGTGCAATACCGAAGAAGACGCCGCGCGCATGAACCGCAGCATGGAGACGCTGCTGCAAAAGCGCGTCGACGGTTTGCTGCTGATGTGCACCGAAAACCACCGACCATCGCAAGATGCTCTGAGCCGTTACCCGTCACTGCCGATCGTGATGATGGACTGGGCGCCGTTCGAGGGCGCCAACGACATTATTCAGGATAACTCGCTGCTGGGCGGTGAGATGGCGACCGATCATCTGATCGCCCGCGGCTACCGCAAGATTGCCTGCATCGCCGGCCCGCAGGATAAAACCACCGCTCGCCACCGGCTGGAAGGCTACCGCAACGCGATGCGTCGCGCTGGATTGCCGGTTCCGCCAGGGTATGAAGTGCATTGCGACTTTGAGTTTGAGGGCGGGGTGAACGCCATGCGCCAACTGCTGGCGCTGGATGAGCCGCCGCATGCGGTGTTTGCCGGCAACGACGCGGTGGCGGTAGGCGTTTATCAGGCGCTGTATCAGGCCGGGCTTTACGTGCCGCAGGATATGGCGGTGATGGGCTACGATGACATTGAGTTGGCCCGTTATCTGGCGCCGCCGCTGAGCACCATTCATCAGCCGAAGGATTCGCTGGGCGAGCTGGCGATCGATGCGCTGATCAACCGCCTGCAAAACCCGGAGCGCGCGCCCCAGGTGCTGGTGCTGACGCCCGAGCTGGTGGAACGCGCCTCGGTGGGCCACCGTTAACTGGCCGCCTTCGCTTCTTTCTTGCTTTCCTGGCCGCTGATCAAGTTGCGGCCATCTTTCCTTCTCAGCAACATAAATACCAGCGCCGACGCCACGGTGACGATCCCCATGGTGATAAAGGTGTAATGGAAGTGGTCGATCATCGTGCCTAACGACAGGGATTCGTAAAAACGCAGCACCGCCGCGCTGATCGCTACGCCGAAACTGATGGACAGCTGTTGGGTGACCGCCAGGACGCTGTTGCCGGCGCTGGCGTTGGCGTCGTTCAAATCCGCCAGGCTGATGGTATTCATGGCGGTGAACTGGGTGGACATCGCCATGCCCAGTACGAACAGCGGCAGGATCATCAGCCACAGCGGCATGCCTGGGCTCTGCAGGGCGAACTGCGCGATCAGCGCTCCGATGATAACGGTGATGCCGACCAGCGTTTTACGGTAGCCGAACCAGCGCAACACCTGAGTGACGGTGGATTTCGCCATCAGCGAGCCGATGGCGGTCGGTGCCATCATGCAGCCGGCGACGATCGCCGTGTAGCCAAATCCCACCTGCAGCATGAGCGGCATTAAAAATGGCACGCAGCCGGTGCCCAACCTGGACGCGACGTTGCCGGCGATGCCGACCGAGAAGGTGCGGGTTTTGAACAGGTCGAGGCCGATCAGCGGCTGAGGATGACGGCGGGCGTGCGCGATGTAGCCGAACAGCATCACGAAGCCGCTGAGCAGAATGCCCAGCGAAACGTAGCTTGCCAGTACCCGCTCGCCAAACAGCTCCAGCCCGGTGGAGATCAGCACCAGGCTCAGGCCGAACAGCATGAAGCCAAGAAAATCGAAGCGGCGTTTGGGCGTGGTGAAGTCCGGCATGTACTTGCGCGCATAGAAGATGCCGAGCAGGCCGATAGGGATATTGATCAGGAAAATCCAGTGCCAGGTGGCGTAGGTGACCAGCCACCCGCCCAGCAGCGGCCCCAGAATCGGCCCGACCAGGCCGGGCATGGTGACGAAGTTCAGCACCGGCAGCAGTTCGCTGCGCGGGTAGGCGCGCAGTAGCGCCAACCGCGCGACCGGCATCATCATCGCGCCGCCGATGCCCTGCAGCACGCGAGAAGCGACCAGCGCGCTCAACGTGGGAGAGAGGGCGCACAGCAGTGAGCCGAGGGTGAATAGCGTGACGGCGAAGATGAACACGCGGCGGGTGCCGAAGCGGTCCGCCAGCCAACCGCTGACCGGGATCAGCATCGCCACCGTCAGCGTATAGCTGATGACGGCAGATTGCATCGCCAGCGGCGAGTGCCCGAGGCTGTGGGCGATCGCCGGCAGCGCCGTGTTGAGGATGGTGGCGTCCAGCGCCTGCATAAAGAACGCCATTGCGGCGATCCACGGGAGTCCTGCCATACTGCGCGCGGATTGGGTCATGGTCGGTCCTGGTTAAATGGTCGTCTCTCCCTCATCTCTTTCTTCTATCTATAAGCGGGGAGCGTGTCTAGTCTTTCTCTTTCAGCAAAACTTGGCAGGCGACGAGGGCGCCTGCGCTGTCTCCGGCGAGTATCGCATCGACGATAGCCTGATGGTGGCGCAGCTTGATCACTTCATTGCCGGTGATGGCGCGGAAGTAACTCTGATACACCGAACTGAACAGGTTAGCGAACGAGGTCAGGAACGGATTGCCGCTGGCCTCGTAGATGAGCTGGTGGAATTGAGTATCGACCTGGATCCAGCGCTCGCGATCAAACTGGGTATGCAGCGCGCACATCTCCGCCATCAGTTCCGCCAGCAGTTTGGTTTGCTGTGGGCTGGCGTGGTCTGCCGCCAACGCGCAGGCCTGCGGTTCCAACGAAGTGCGCAATATGAGGAAGTGTTGCATCACCTGATCGAAGTTTTCCCGCGTCATCCACCAGGTCAGTAAATCCTGATCGAGGAAATTCCATTGGCTTTGCGGCATCACGCGGGTGCCAATGCGCGGGCGCGGCAACAACATGCCTTTGGCGGCTAACATCTTTACCGCTTCGCGCACCGCTGTGCGGCTGACGCCGAATTGCTCGCCCAGTTCCATTTCACCGGGCAGGATGCTGCCGGCCTGATAATCGCCTGCCAGAATTTGTTGGCCGAGTTTCTCTGCAAGCAGATAAGAAAGATTGCGTTGGGCGGCCTGTTGTTGTGCATTTAACGGCATGGCTGCGGGTCCTTACTGACATCGTTATTTCTATTTTACTCCAGCGATCGCCAGCTTTTATGGCTGTTTGCCTGAAAAAGTGACATAAATTCGTCGCTTTTTCGCCCTTTTGCCGAAAAAATCCGCGCTTGAAAAGTTTTTTGCATTTAGGGGTTGCGGCCCGCCGAGAACTCCCTATAATGCGCCTCCACTGACCGGGAACAACGACTGACAAGCCGCCGGGTCAGCGAGAGAAAAGCGAAATAAACGCTTGACTCTCCGGGTGAAAAGCGTAATATACGCCACCTCGAGTTGGCAAGCGAAAGCGCCTAACTCACTGCTCTTTAACAATTTATCAGACAATCTGTGTGGGCACTCCACAAGACGATATCCAGCATCTTCGGATGCAAAAAAATATCAAGTCTTGAAGAGTGACTAACTGAAGTAAAATTCATGCAGTAAATCTTTGAGCATCGCTTCTCGAGTGGAAGCAAATCAAGCTTTTAATTGAAGAGTTTGATCATGGCTCAGATTGAACGCTGGCGGCAGGCTTAACACATGCAAGTCGAGCGGTAGCACAGGGGAGCTTGCTCCCTGGGTGACGAGCGGCGGACGGGTGAGTAATGTCTGGGAAACTGCCTGATGGAGGGGGATAACTACTGGAAACGGTAGCTAATACCGCATAACGTCGCAAGACCAAAGAGGGGGACCTTCGGGCCTCTTGCCATCAGATGTGCCCAGATGGGATTAGCTAGTAGGTGGGGTAATGGCTCACCTAGGCGACGATCCCTAGCTGGTCTGAGAGGATGACCAGCCACACTGGAACTGAGACACGGTCCAGACTCCTACGGGAGGCAGCAGTGGGGAATATTGCACAATGGGCGCAAGCCTGATGCAGCCATGCCGCGTGTGTGAAGAAGGCCTTCGGGTTGTAAAGCACTTTCAGCGAGGAGGAAGGTGGTGAGCTTAATACGCTCATCAATTGACGTTACTCGCAGAAGAAGCACCGGCTAACTCCGTGCCAGCAGCCGCGGTAATACGGAGGGTGCAAGCGTTAATCGGAATTACTGGGCGTAAAGCGCACGCAGGCGGTTTGTTAAGTCAGATGTGAAATCCCCGGGCTCAACCTGGGAACTGCATTTGAAACTGGCAAGCTAGAGTCTCGTAGAGGGGGGTAGAATTCCAGGTGTAGCGGTGAAATGCGTAGAGATCTGGAGGAATACCGGTGGCGAAGGCGGCCCCCTGGACGAAGACTGACGCTCAGGTGCGAAAGCGTGGGGAGCAAACAGGATTAGATACCCTGGTAGTCCACGCTGTAAACGATGTCGATTTGGAGGTTGTGCCCTTGAGGCGTGGCTTCCGGAGCTAACGCGTTAAATCGACCGCCTGGGGAGTACGGCCGCAAGGTTAAAACTCAAATGAATTGACGGGGGCCCGCACAAGCGGTGGAGCATGTGGTTTAATTCGATGCAACGCGAAGAACCTTACCTACTCTTGACATCCAGAGAACTTTCCAGAGATGGATTGGTGCCTTCGGGAACTCTGAGACAGGTGCTGCATGGCTGTCGTCAGCTCGTGTTGTGAAATGTTGGGTTAAGTCCCGCAACGAGCGCAACCCTTATCCTTTGTTGCCAGCGGTTCGGCCGGGAACTCAAAGGAGACTGCCAGTGATAAACTGGAGGAAGGTGGGGATGACGTCAAGTCATCATGGCCCTTACGAGTAGGGCTACACACGTGCTACAATGGCGTATACAAAGAGAAGCGACCTCGCGAGAGCAAGCGGACCTCATAAAGTACGTCGTAGTCCGGATTGGAGTCTGCAACTCGACTCCATGAAGTCGGAATCGCTAGTAATCGTAGATCAGAATGCTACGGTGAATACGTTCCCGGGCCTTGTACACACCGCCCGTCACACCATGGGAGTGGGTTGCAAAAGAAGTAGGTAGCTTAACCTTCGGGAGGGCGCTTACCACTTTGTGATTCATGACTGGGGTGAAGTCGTAACAAGGTAACCGTAGGGGAACCTGCGGTTGGATCACCTCCTTACCTAAAGATATTGATTCGAGTGGCGTGCTCACACAGATTGTCTGATGAAAAAGTAACGAGCAAAAGCGTCATAAAAGTACGGTGTCGTGTCCCCTTCGTCTAGAGGCCTAGGACACCGCCCTTTCACGGCGGTAACAGGGGTTCGAATCCCCTAGGGGACGCCAAGCTTCCGACCCACCCGGTGAAAGCGGCGGTCTCAAGTATCTGACGATACACCATATCTTAAAGATGACTTCCGAGTCATGTTTAAGATATTGCTCTTTAACAATCTGGAACAAGCTGAAAATTGAAACATGACGGCTGAAATTTGTCCCTCCGTAGATGTATTGGGATAAAGAGTAACCTGTCATAGAGTCTCTCAAATGTTTGCAGCGCGAACGATGGAAACATCTTCGGGTTGTGAGGTTAAGTGACTAAGCGTACACGGTGGATGCCTAGGCAGTCAGAGGCGATGAAGGGCGTGCTAATCTGCGAAAAGCGTCGGTAAGGTGATATGAACCGTTATAACCGGCGATACCCGAATGGGGAAACCCAGTGTGTTTCGACACACTATCATGTCATGAATACATAGTGGCATGAGGCGAACCGGGGGAACTGAAACATCTAAGTACCCCGAGGAAAAGAAATCAACCGAGATTCCCCCAGTAGCGGCGAGCGAACGGGGAGGAGCCCAGAACCTGAATCGGCTTGTGTGTTAGTGGAAGCGTCTGGAAAGTCGCGCAGTAAAGGGTGATAGCCCCGTACACTAAAATGCACAGGTCGTGAGTTCGATGAGTAGGGCGGGACACGTGACATCCTGTCTGAATATGGGGGGACCATCCTCCAAGGCTAAATACTCCTGACTGACCGATAGTGAACCAGTACCGTGAGGGAAAGGCGAAAAGAACCCCGGCGAGGGGAGTGAAATAGAACCTGAAACCGTGTACGTACAAGCAGTGGGAGCACCTTCGTGGTGTGACTGCGTACCTTTTGTATAATGGGTCAGCGACTTATATTTTGTAGCAAGGTTAACCGTATAGGGGAGCCGTAGGGAAACCGAGTCTTAACTGGGCGACTAGTTGCAAGGTATAGACCCGAAACCCGGTGATCTAGCCATGGGCAGGTTGAAGGTTGGGTAACACTAACTGGAGGACCGAACCGACTAATGTTGAAAAATTAGCGGATGACTTGTGGCTGGGGGTGAAAGGCCAATCAAACCGGGAGATAGCTGGTTCTCCCCGAAAGCTATTTAGGTAGCGCCTCGTGAACTCATCTTCGGGGGTAGAGCACTGTTTCGGCTAGGGGGCCATCCCGGCTTACCAAACCGATGCAAACTCCGAATACCGAAGAATGTTATCACGGGAGACACACGGCGGGTGCTAACGTCCGTCGTGAAGAGGGAAACAACCCAGACCGCCAGCTAAGGTCCCAAAGTCATGGTTAAGTGGGAAACGATGTGGGAAGGCATAGACAGCCAGGATGTTGGCTTAGAAGCAGCCATCATTTAAAGAAAGCGTAATAGCTCACTGGTCGAGTCGGCCTGCGCGGAAGATGTAACGGGGCTAAACCATGCACCGAAGCTGCGGCAGCGACGCTTAGGCGTTGTTGGGTAGGGGAGCGTTCTGTAAGCCGTTGAAGGTGGCCTGTGAGGGTTGCTGGAGGTATCAGAAGTGCGAATGCTGACATAAGTAACGATAAAGCGGGTGAAAAGCCCGCTCGCCGGAAGACCAAGGGTTCCTGTCCAACGTTAATCGGGGCAGGGTGAGTCGACCCCTAAGGCGAGGCTGAAAAGCGTAGTCGATGGGAAACAGGTTAATATTCCTGTACTTGGTGTTACTGCGAAGGGGGGACGGAGAAGGCTAGGCTAGCCGGGCGACGGTTGTCCCGGTTTAAGCGTGTAGGGGGTGTGACCTGGTAAATCCGGTTGCATGCTAACCCTGAGGCGTGATGACGATGCACTACGGTGCAGAAGTAGTTGATGCCCTGCTTCCAGGAAAATCCTCTAAGCTCCAGGTAACATTAAATCGTACCCCAAACCGACACAGGTGGTCAGGTAGAGAATACCAAGGCGCTTGAGAGAACTCGGGTGAAGGAACTAGGCAAAATGGTGCCGTAACTTCGGGAGAAGGCACGCTGGCATGTAGGTGAAGTCCCTTGCGGATGGAGCTGAAGCCAGTCGAAGATACCAGCTGGCTGCAACTGTTTAATAAAAACACAGCACTGTGCAAACACGAAAGTGGACGTATACGGTGTGACGCCTGCCCGGTGCTGGAAGGTTAATTGATGGGGTCAGCCGCAAGGCGAAGCTCTTGATCGAAGCCCCAGTAAACGGCGGCCGTAACTATAACGGTCCTAAGGTAGCGAAATTCCTTGTCGGGTAAGTTCCGACCTGCACGAATGGCGTAATGATGGCCAGGCTGTCTCCACCCGAGACTCAGTGAAATTGAACTCGCTGTGAAGATGCAGTGTACCCGCGGCAAGACGGAAAGACCCCGTGAACCTTTACTATAGCTTGACACTGAACATTGAGCCTTGATGTGTAGGATAGGTGGGAGGCTTTGAAGCGTGGACGCCAGTCTGCGTGGAGCCATCCTTGAAATACCACCCTTTAATGTTTGATGTTCTAACTCGGCCCCATAATCTGGGGTGAGGACAGTGTCTGGTGGGTAGTTTGACTGGGGCGGTCTCCTCCCAAAGAGTAACGGAGGAGCACGAAGGTTAGCTAATCACGGTCGGACATCGTGAGGTTAGTGCAAAGGCATAAGCTAGCTTGACTGCGAGAGTGACGGCTCGAGCAGGTACGAAAGTAGGTCTTAGTGATCCGGTGGTTCTGAATGGAAGGGCCATCGCTCAACGGATAAAAGGTACTCCGGGGATAACAGGCTGATACCGCCCAAGAGTTCATATCGACGGCGGTGTTTGGCACCTCGATGTCGGCTCATCACATCCTGGGGCTGAAGTAGGTCCCAAGGGTATGGCTGTTCGCCATTTAAAGTGGTACGCGAGCTGGGTTTAGAACGTCGTGAGACAGTTCGGTCCCTATCTGCCGTGGGCGTTGGAAGATTGAGAGGGGTTGCTCCTAGTACGAGAGGACCGGAGTGAACGCACCACTGGTGTTCGGGTTGTCATGCCAATGGCATTGCCCGGTAGCTAAGTGCGGAAAAGATAAGCGCTGAAAGCATCTAAGCGCGAAACTTGCCTCAAGATGAGTCTTCCCTGGGCCTTCAAGGCCCCTGAAGGAACGTTTAAGACTAAGACGTTGATAGGCTGGGTGTGTAAGTGCAGCGATGCATTGAGCTAACCAGTACTAATGATCCGTGAGGCTTAACCTTACAACACCGAAGGTGTTTTTAGAGAGATTTTCAGCGACGTTCCAAGATTGGTTCTGATGGCTTCATGGAAGTGAAGCGGTTGGAATGAAACAGAATTTGCCTGGCGGCAATAGCGCGGTGGTCCCACCTGACCCCATGCCGAACTCAGAAGTGAAACGCCGTAGCGCCGATGGTAGTGTGGGGCCTCCCCATGCGAGAGTAGGACACTGCCAGGCATCAAACAAAGCCGAAAGCCCTGAACTGACGTTCAGGGCTTTTTGCTGTGCGTAAAACGTAAAAAAGCGCAGCTACGCTGCGCCTTTCAACCACTCGACAATAAAGTCGGCGATGCTTTCCGGTTGATTGAGATCCAGCTGCTTAGCCGAAATGGATAGCGGTCGATCGCTGGCTACCGCGACGACAAACTGATCCAGCATGTCTTCCAACGGTCTGCCGATCTCGGCCCGATAAAGCAGGATCTTGCTGACCGGCTCATGTTTGAACCCTTCTACCAGAATCAAGTCGACCTTATCGGCGTCAAAGCGCCCAGCCAGATAGCGCAGATCCAAAGGTTGTTGCTCCGGCGTTTCGGTCATTAATGCCCAGCGGCGATCGCTGGCGACCAGCGTTTGCTCGGCGCCTGCTTTACGCAGCTCATAGCTGTCTTTACCCGGCGTATCCACATCCATGTCGTGATGCGTATGTTTGATCAGTCCAATCCTTACCTGGCGTTGTTTCAGCAACGGGATCAGCTGTTTGAGCAGGGTCGTTTTCCCCGTTCCGCTGTAGGCGCCGATGGCCAGCAAGGGAGGCAATGAACGATTCATTTTTTGAGCTCTCGCGTTTGTTGCCAATTCAGGCAGTCAGCCGGCGTATTCAGGTTATGAAATGCCGCTTGCTGCCCGCTGAACACTACGCGTTGTGCGCCAATTTGATGCAAGAACAGCATCAGCTTGCGTTCACCGCGCGCCAGATAGTCGGCCAGCTGCGGCGCTATTTGGCTATGCAGTAACGCCAGCGTGGGGTGATCTCGTTCATCATCGCTGGCAAAGGCCGCCTGCGCCGCGCCTTTTTGCTGCCATAGCTGAGCGACTAAGTCGGCGGGAAAGTCGGGGACATCACAAGGGACGAAGACCACCCATTCGCTGGGAGCCTGTTTGAGCCCGGCCAGCATGCCTGCCAGCGGTCCGGCGAAATCGGGCGTCAGATCGCCAATCACCGGCAAACCGCTCGCCTGGTAACGTGCCTGATTGCGATTGGCGCTGATAGCGACGGAAGCCACCTGCGGGCGTAACCGAGCCAATACGTGTTGATAGAGTGCGATCCCGCCAATCGACACTAGGCCTTTGTCCTCACCGCCCATGCGCGTGGCCCGTCCGCCGGCCAAAATGACGCCGCTGATTTCTTTATGCATCTCGTTTATCCCGCCTTGTCGATGCGCTGATTGTAGCGCTAAAGCCGGCGCGACATCAGGATTTACCTTTATTGACAAGCCGGTTCTTTCACTGCGTGGGTAAGCCTGTTACTTTGTGAGTTTATTCATGCTATTGGACGATATTGAGATGAAAACGCATCGCGTAAACGAGTTGATCGAGCTGTTGCACCCGGCCTGGCAGGAAGATCCCGATCTCAATTTGATGCAGTTTTTGCAAAAGCTGGCGAAAGAAGCGGGCTTCCAGGGCGAATTGTCCGAGGTGAGCGACGATATTCTTATTTACCATCTGAAAATGCGCGGCAGCGCCGGCACGGATCAGATCCCGGGCCTGAAGAAAGATTACGAAGAAGATTTTAAAACGGCGTTGCTGCGCGCTCGCGGCGTTATCAAGGATTGATCCTCGTGCGGTGCGAGAAAGCATAGCGCGTGAAATGCGCCATTAATGCTACTATTTCTCATTCCCGGCACCGTGCTGTCAGCGATCAAACGAACGTTATGAATAACTCAGCTTTTAATTTCGACACCCTGTCGCCCGATTTGATCATGGATGCGCTAGAAGGGATTGGCCTGCGCGTCGATTCCGGCCTGACGGCGCTGAACAGCTATGAGAACCGCGTCTATCAGTTTATGGACGAGGATCGTCGACGCTACGTGGTGAAGTTTTACCGCCCGGAGCGCTGGAGCGCCGCACAAATCGGTGAGGAACATCAGTTCGCTCTGGATCTGGCCGGCGCGGAGATCCCGGCGGTGGCGCCGTTGGCGCTGCAAGGCGCTACGCTGCATACGCACGGCGGTTTTTTCTTTGCCCTGTTCCCCAGCGTGGGGGGCCGGCAATACGAGATAGACAATCTGGATCAGTTGGAATGGGTAGGCCGTTTTCTGGGGCGTATCCATCAGGTCGGCGGCGAGCGTTTGTTTGCCGAGCGTCCAACCATGGGGATTGAAGAGTATCTCGTTGCCCCGCGTCAGGCGCTGGCCGATTGCGAGCTGTTGCCGGCGGCTCAGCGTGATGCCTTCCTGCAGGCGACGGATAACCTGATTGCGGCGATCAAGCCACACTGGCATCTGAACTGGCAGCCGCGGCGTTTGCACGGCGATTGCCATCCGGGCAATATTCTGTGGCGCGATGGCCCGCTGTTCGTCGATCTTGATGACGCGCGCAACGGCCCTGCGGTTCAGGATCTGTGGATGCTGTTGCACGGCGAACGTCGCGACCAACTGATGCAGCTGGACGTTTTGCTGGAGGCGTACGGCGAATTTGCCGAGTTCGATCAGCGCGAGCTGGCGTTAATTGAGCCACTGCGGGCGATGCGTATGGTGTATTACCTGGCTTGGGTCGCTCGCCGTTGGCAGGATCCGGCCTTCCCTAAGAGTTTTCCGTGGATGGCGGAGTCTGATTTCTGGTTATCTCAGACTGCGGCGTTTAATGAACAGGTTAAGCTGTTGCAGGAGCCTCCTCTGCAGCTGACGCCAATGTATTGAAGCTTTAACACAATGGAGAGTTTAGTCTTATGAAAAAAATATGGTTGGCGCTCGTTGGCATGGTGATGGCATTCAGCGCCTCGGCGGCACAGTTTAGCGATGGCACTCAGTACGTGACCCTGGACAAGCCGGTGACCGGTGAGCCGCAGGTGCTGGAGTTCTTCTCCTTTTACTGCCCACACTGCTACCAGTTTGAGCAGGTCTATCACGTGTCCGAGAACGTAAAAAAAGCGTTGCCTGCCGGCACCAAAATGACCAAGTACCACGTGGAGTTCCTGGGGCCGTTGGGCAAACAGCTGACTCAGGCGTGGGCGGTCGCGATGGCGCTGGGCGTGGAAGACAAAGTAAGCCCGCTGATGTTTGAAGCGGTGCAGAAAACCCAGACCGTGCAAACGCCGGACGATATCCGTAACGTCTTCGTGAAAGCGGGCGTAACCGCCGCAGATTATGACGCGGCCTGGAACAGCTTCGTGGTGAAATCTCTGGTGGTTCAACAGGAGAAAGCCGCAGAAGATCTGCAGCTGCGCGGCGTGCCGGCGGTATTCGTCAACGGCAAATACATGGTTAAAAACGATGGCCTGGACACCAGCTCGATGGACGCTTACGTGAAGCAGTTCGCCGATGTGGTTAAATTCCTCAGCCAGCAGAAATAAGCCTGATTCAACATGAAAAACGCCGGCATCGCCGGCGTTTTTTTATCCGTATTGCCGCTTCAATTTATCCAGCAACCGGTCTTTTTCCTGCCACAGCGTATTCAGCCACAGCTGGAAGCGCCGCTTGAACTGTTTATCGTTGAAATAATCACCGTGCAGGGTTTCATCGATCGGTAGCGTCTCTATTCTCACCACGATACGCGTCAGGCGGCCGCACAGCATATCCAGAAAGGGCCGCTGGTTATTTTCCGGATAAAGCAGGGTGACGTTCAACACTTTGTCGAACTGATTGCCCAGCGCGCTAAGGGTAAACGCGATGCCGGCAGCTTTGGGCGCCAGCAAATTGCGATAAGGTGAATTGCTTTTAATTTTCTTGGCTTCGGTGAAGCGTGAGCCTTCGACGAAATTGACGATGGTGGTTGGGCGCTGGCGGAATTTTTCGCAGGAACGGCGCGTCGTTTCGATATCCTTGCCGCGTTTTTCCGGGTGCTTGAGCAAATAGGCGCGGGAGTAACGCTTCATGAATGGCATGTCCAGCGCCCAGCAGGCCAGGCCGACAAACGGCACCCAGGCGAGCTGCTGCTTGAGGAAATACTTATTCATTGGAATATGATTTCTGAACAGCACGCATAACACGACAATGTCTGACCAACTTTCGTGGTTGCTGATCAGCAGATACCAGTTTTTGCGATCCAACCCTTCCAGCCCTTCAATATCCCAACGCAATTGCCCGTTAATGCGCAATAACAGCGCCAGCCCTTGGCACCAACACCACATCATGAAATCGGCGAAAGCCGAGATATATCGCCAAACGGCGGGAATGGGCACCACGAGTTTCACGATGCCGGCCAGCGTGATGGGGATGGAGCATAACACCGTCACCAGAATGGTAAGTATGACGGAAATGATAAAGATAACAGGCGTTAACAATCTTGGCATGATTATGGGCTGACGGTTGGTGGGAACATCGTTGCATGCCAAAGCGCATGAACAAAAACGCATTTTAACAGAAATCGCCGGGGTAAAGCGCCGCTTAAAATCACTGTTTTTCGTCTCATCGGATAACCATTTGCTGAGTTTTCGTGCAACTTGTCCAGCTTGTGCTATGGTAATTGAGGCGCCGAATTTGATTAATAGTGCGATTAAAATCCGGCGAAAGTTATATCCACAAATCCAATAAAAGCCAATAATTAAGCGTCGCCGGAATTCGTTCTTTTAACGCGGTGATTTAAATAGGAATTTTATTCGCCGTTATAACGATAATCGCAGCGTTATAATTCGGTCTCTTTTCTATGCACAAAGTTATCCACAGGTAAGATCTTGCGGATCCTCGCGCACAATCACATCATTTTCGTCCGCAATGCACGCTAAGGTTCGTCTCCGGCGGCCAGCTATGGCATGCTTACCCCTATGTCCGATCACGATAAAGAAACGCTATGGCCCAGATTGCAGAAAACCCACTAATCCTGGTTGACGGTTCCTCTTACCTCTACCGCGCTTATCACGCCTTCCCGCCGCTGACCAATTCGGCGGGCGAGCCGACCGGCGCGATGTACGGCGTGCTGAATATGCTGCGCAGTCTGCTGTTGCAGTATCAACCGAGCCACGTTGCCGTGGTGTTTGATGCCAAAGGGAAGACCTTCCGCGATGATCTGTTCGCTGAATACAAGTCGCACCGGCCGCCGATGCCGGACGATCTGCGCGCGCAGATCGAGCCGCTGCACAACATGGTCAAGGCGATGGGCCTGCCGCTATTGGTGACGCCCGGCGTAGAGGCGGATGACGTCATCGGTACGCTGGCGCTGGAGGCCGAAAAGGCCGGCCACGCGGTGCTGATCAGCACCGGCGACAAAGACATGGCGCAGCTGGTGACGCCGAACGTCACCCTGATCAACACCATGAACAACACGATCCTCGGCCCGCAGGAAGTGTGCGACAAGTACGGCATTCCGCCGGAGCTGATCATCGACTTCCTGGCGCTGATGGGCGATTCATCGGACAACATTCCCGGCGTGCCGGGCGTGGGCGAGAAAACCGCCCAGGCGTTGTTGCAGGGTATCGGCGGGCTGGATGCGCTGTACGGCAATCTGGAGAACATCGCCACGCTGAGCTTCCGCGGCGCCAAAACCATGGCGGCCAAGCTGGAACAGAATAAAGAGGTCGCGTACCTCTCCTATAAGCTGGCGACGATCAAAACCGACGTCGAGCTGGATCTGACCTGTGCGGACCTGACGGTCTCCGCGCCGGATGTCGACACGCTGCAACAGCTGTTCAAACAGTACGAGTTCAAACGCTGGCTGGCGGACGTAGAAGCCGGCGTCTGGTTGGAAAACAAGAAAGGCGCGGGCGCGAAAGCTGCCGGCGCCGCCAAACCAGCCGTAGCCGCGGAAGCGCCGAAAGCGCTGGCGGAGGCCAAGCTGTCTCAGGACGGTTATGTCACCATCCTGGACGAAGCGACCTTTACCGACTGGCTGGCGCGGTTGAAAAAAGCCGACGTGTTTGCCTTCGATACCGAAACCGATGGCCTGGATACCCTGACCGCCAATCTGATCGGCCTGTCCTTTGCGATCGCGCCGGGCGAAGCGGCTTATTTGCCGGTGGCGCACGATTATCTGGATGCGCCGGCGCAGCTGGATCGCGCTTACGTGCTGGAGGCGCTCAAGCCGCTGCTGGAAGACGAGAAAGCGCTCAAGGTCGGGCAAAATCTGAAGTTCGATATGAGCCTGCTGGCGCGTTACGGCATCGAGATGCGCGGCATCGCCTACGACACCATGCTGGAGTCCTATGTGCTGGACAGCGTCGGCGGCCGTCATGATATGGACAGCCTGGCCGATCGTTATCTTGGCCACAAAACCATCACTTTCGAAGAGATCGCCGGCAAGGGCAAGAACCAGCTGACGTTCAATCAGATCGCGCTTGAGCAGGCGGCGCCATACGCTGCCGAAGACGCCGATGTCACGCTGCAGCTGCATCTGGCGATGTGGCCGCAGCTGAAACAGAGCGCGGAACTGCTGACGGTGTTCAACGAGATTGAAATGCCGCTGCTGCCGGTGCTGTCGCATATCGAACGCACCGGGGTGCTGATCGATCCGGCCATTTTATCGGCCCACTCCCAGGAGCTGGCCAAGCGTCTGGCTGAGCTGGAGGCGCAGGCCCACGAGCTGGCGGAAGAGCCGTTCAACCTGGCGTCGACCAAGCAGCTGCAGGCTATCTTGTACGAAAAACAAAAGCTGCCGGTGCTGAAGAAAACCCCGGGCGGGGCGCCATCCACCAATGAAGAAGTGCTGGCCGAGCTGGCGCTCGACTACCCGCTGCCGAAGGTGATTCTGGAATACCGCGGCCTGGCGAAGCTGAAGACCACCTATACCGACAAGCTGCCGCTGATGATCAATCCGGTCAGCGGGCGGGTGCATACCTCGTACCATCAGGCGGTGACCGCCACCGGCCGCCTCTCCTCGAGCGATCCGAACCTGCAGAACATCCCGGTGCGCAACGAAGAAGGGCGGCGCATTCGCCAGGCCTTTATTGCGCCGGAAGGCTACCGCATTGTCGCGGCCGACTACTCGCAGATCGAGCTGCGCATCATGGCGCATCTGTCTCAGGATGAAGGGCTGCTGAAGGCCTTCGCCGAAGGGAAAGACATTCACCGCGCCACGGCGTCGGAAGTTTTCGGCGTGCCGTTGGATAAAGTGACCGGCGAGCAGCGCCGCAGCGCCAAGGCGATTAACTTTGGTTTGATTTACGGCATGAGCGCCTTCGGCTTGGCGCGTCAGCTGGGGATCCCGCGTGGGGAAGCCCAGCGCTATATGGATCTCTACTTCGAACGTTACCCGGGCGTGCTGGATTACATGGAGCGCACCCGTCAGCAGGCTTCCGAGCAGGGCTATGTCAGCACGCTGGACGGCCGCCGTCTGTATCTGCCGGACGTCCGCTCCAGCAACGCCATGCGCCGCAAGGCGGCCGAGCGCGCCGCCATCAACGCCCCGATGCAGGGCACGGCGGCCGATATCATCAAGCGTGCGATGATAGAGGTCGACGCCTGGCTCCAGGGGCAGGAGAAGCCGTTGGTGCGCGCGATCATGCAGGTGCACGATGAATTGGTGTTCGAGGTGCACGAGTCGGTGATCGACGAAGCCAGCCAACGTATCCGCCAACTGATGGAAGGCAGCATGACGCTGGCGGTGCCGCTGAAGGTCGATGTGGGCGTCGGCATGAACTGGGATGAGGCGCACTGATCGCCGGGTTATCGCCGTATGCGCTAACTGGCGAGAAGCTAAGCACTTTTCGTAATTAAGCTACAAGATGCGGCGATAGTTTCCCCAACTTCGCCGTTCTTGCGTCTCAAATTGTGTAAGTAAACTACAAAAAATTCTTTTGCCCTGCGAAAAAATGATGTAGAGTTACAGGCGTAGGGTACAGAGGTAAGATGTTCTATCTTTCAGACCTTTTACTTCACGTAATCGGATTTGGCTGAATATTTAGCCGCCCCAGTCAGTATTGACTGGGGCGTTTTTTATTGTAAAAACAGCAGCAAACCATACGTTTTTCCTATCGCTCAGCCCCGACTTTCATTTCAACTTCCGCTCCCTCAATCCGCGTAATTCGGCGAAACAAGCCCGTTTTGGCGATAAGTCTTTATGATGGCTTTATTTCAAAAATGTAATTAGATAACGAAAAATCCCGCCTGCGGCCGATCTGCGGGCATAAAAAAGCCGATGCGGCGAGGCATCGGCTCAAACGTGCGATCAGGGCCTATTCGCCGATGTCTTCTTCCGGCAGCACTTCCGGCGGGATCTCGTTAAACCAGGTGTCCAGCTTCTGGCGCAGCTTGTCGACGCCGATCTTTTTCAGCGATGAGAAGGCTTCGACCTGGATATCCCCCATAAACGGCAGCACCGCTTCACGCACCATGTTGAGCTGTGCCTTGCGTGCACCGGAGGCCAGCTTGTCGGCCTTGGTCAGCAACACCAGCACCGGCGTGCCGACGTCGACCGCCCACTGGATCATCTGCTGGTCGAGATCTTTCAGCGGATGGCGGATATCCATCAGCACCACCAGCCCTTTCAGGCTGTTGCGCATCTGCAGGTATTCGCCCAGCGCGCGTTGCCATTTGCGCTTCATTTCTTCCGGCACTTCGGCGTAGCCATAACCCGGCAGGTCAACCAGACGAATGCCGTCTTCCACTTCGAACAGGTTAATCAGCTGGGTGCGCCCCGGCGTCTTACTGGTGCGCGCCAGGCTTTTTTGGTTGGTCAGCGTATTCAGCGCGCTGGATTTACCGGCGTTGGAACGGCCGGCAAAGGCGACTTCAATTCCTGCATCCCCCGGAAGATGGCGAATATCGGGTGCGCTGGTGACGAAATGGGTCACATGATAGTTGTAGTTCTTGCTGGTCAAAATTTTTCGTCTCCGTGAGGATGGCTAACTGGCTGGCGATTATAACTGCATCAGCGGTAAAAATGGCGTGTTTCTCCGTTTTTAAGCGGCGGGGCGCGATAAAACGACGGTTAAGCTGCTCGTACGTTGTGAGACATTTGCCATTCGAATCGCGGGTAATGTCGCTTTATTCGAAAGCGATATTTCTGTTTCTTTTTTAAAAACAATGTGTTGTTTTTTCGTTGTGTGGAAATGTCAGTCAAATCGGCCTCCGGTGCCTTGAGCCTTCGCAACAATAACGTAAAGTACTCGTTAACGCAGGGTTGCGCAGGATTAGGGAACATCCGGGAAGGATGACAAATCTCAGGGAATGCACAGGGCGTGCAATGAGTGCCAGGATGAACGCAAAAGGAAGTGACCCTTTCGCACCGGAATAGGCGGCAGGCACATCGGATGGTGAAGTATCGGCAGTTTGGATGCCCGCAGGAAGCGCGCTCGGGAAGAGCGGATGCGAATGGATTGCGCCATGGACGATTTTCCTTTCAGGATGAAGGACGTAGTGGCAGGGAATGCGGTTATAGCAGAAGGAAAAACCGGGATGTTGCATGTACGCAAGGAGCGCGTAACAGGAATACCCTTCGCAAGAAGGTGCGAAATAGGCGGCAGGTTTAACCTGCCGCCTTTTTTCTTTGTCCGCTTTCTGCTAGATTCCGCCGCAATTCTATACTGAATCTACATACCTAAGAGCACACGCTATGAACCAGCCATCAAAAGCACCTCGCGGCAGCGCGGCGAAGTCAAAAACGAAAAAGAAAAGCCGTATGGAGCTCGATCAGGAAGCGCGTGAGCGCAAACGCCTGAAAAAACGCCGCGGCCACGCTTCCGGTTCGCGCACTCAGGTCGAGTCCGGCAGCCAGAAAAACAAATCGGCGGCGGAAGCCAAAGATCCGCGTATCGGCAGTAAAGTGCCGGTTGCGCTGGTGGTCGACGAAACCAAAGTGAAGGCCAAACCGCAGCCGAAGCCAAAGGCTGAAGCAAAACCGCGCCTGTCGCCGGAAGAAGAGCTGGCGAAGCTGGAAAATGACGAACGTCTGAACGCGCTGCTGGATCGCATCGACGATGGCGAAACGCTGAACGCGCAAGAGCAGGCGTATGTCGACAAGACGCTGGATCGCATCGATGTGCTGATGGACGTGCTGGGCATCGAGCTGGGCGATGAAGACGACGAGGAAGAAGAAGAGAAGCAGGAAGATATTCTGAAGCTGCTGAAAGGCGGCAACCCGAAGGACGCTTTTTAACGCGCCATGTGGCTGATCCCGACAATAGCCCTACTCTTGATGTGTTATCTGCTGTGGTTATTCGGTAAACTATGGCGGCTGTCTAAGCGCAAAGCGCGTTTTCGCAGCGCTTCCGTGGCCAGACAGCGCAGACAACCGCCTCTCTCCCGGCCCGGTAGAAAAAGATATCGGAAGGAGTGAGCATGTCAGAGCAGACGATTGTCTGGGATTTGGCCCTGATCCAAAAATATAACTACTCAGGGCCGCGTTATACCTCATACCCCACGGCGCTGGAGTTTAACCAGCGCTACGACGAAGCGGCGTTTCAACGCGCCGCGGCGCGCTACCCTGAGCGCCCGCTGTCGCTGTACGTGCATATCCCTTTCTGCCATAAGCTGTGCTACTTCTGCGGCTGCAACAAACTGGTGACGCGTCAGACGCACAAGGCCGATGAATACCTGAATGTCCTGGCGCAAGAGATCGCCAGCCGTGCGCCGCTGTTCGCCGGCCGCAAGGTTGGCCAGATGCACTGGGGCGGCGGTACGCCAACCTACCTGGACAAAGCGCAAATCAGCCGGCTGGTGGCGCTGCTGCGCGAACATTTTGATTTTCTGCCCGATGCGGAGATGTCGATCGAAGTCGATCCGCGCGAGATAGCGCTGGATGTGCTCGATCATTTACGCGCCGAAGGCTTTAACCGCCTGAGCATGGGGGTGCAGGATTTCAACAAGCAGGTGCAGGCGTTGGTCAACCGCGAGCAGGATGAAGCCTTTATCTTCGCCCTGATCGAGCGGGCCAAAGTGCTGGGCTTCCGCTCGACCAATATTGATCTGATCTACGGCCTGCCGAAACAGACGCCGGAAAGCTTCGCCTTCACGCTGCAGCGGGTGGCTGAACTGAATCCCGATCGCCTCAGCGTGTTCAACTACGCGCATATGCCGAATTTATTCGCAGCCCAGCGCAAAATCAAAGATGCCGATCTGCCCAGCGCGCAGCAGAAGCTGGATATCCTGCAGCAAAGCATCGCGTTCCTGACTGACGCCGGCTATCAGTTTATCGGCATGGATCACTTTGCACGCCCGGACGATGAGCTGGCGATTGCGCAACGCGAAGGCAAGCTGCACCGCAATTTCCAGGGCTACACCACCCAGGGCGACAGCGATCTGCTGGGGTTGGGCGTGTCGGCCATCAGCATGCTCGGCGACAGCTATGCGCAGAACCAGAAAGAGCTGAAGCGTTACTATGAGAGCGTACCGGCGCAGGGCAACGCCCTGTGGCGCGGGTTGGCGCTGACGGACGACGATTGCCTGCGGCGCGATCTGATCAAAACGTTGATCTGCAACTTCCGGTTGGCGTATCAGCCACTTGAACGGCAATACGGCATCGATTTCACCGCTTACTTCGCCGAAGACCTGCAGCTGCTGGCGCCGTTTGAACGCGATGGGCTGGTGGAGCGCGACGAGCAAGGCATTCGCGTTACGCCGCGCGGGCGGTTGCTGATCCGCAATATCTGCATGTGCTTCGACCGCTATCTGCGGCAACAGGCGCGCAGCCAGCAGTTCTCTCGGGTGATCTGAGGATGAAAAAACAGCCGCTGATGCGGCTGTTTTTTTAACTGAAGAAGTTAATCAGCGCGGCGCACAACACCGCGGCGACCGCCGCCTGCGGGGTGTGGCTGGCGGCGGAGCCCAGCTCCGCGCCCTGAGAAATGAACACGATGAATGAGTCCAGCATCGTCAACCTCCGGAGTGTGCGACACGATCATACTGCGCCCGCACCGGCTGTAAAGTCTGCGGTTGGCGTTTTTTTGTGCGCTGGGCTGCGTTTTTTATCATCAACCTCAGCGCCTATTCCATGCCCAGTTCTTTGAGCTTGCGGGTCAGGGTATTGCGCCCCCAGCCCAGCAGGCGTGCGGCTTCCTGTTTGTGCCCCTGGGTGTGACGCAAGGCGGTGGTGAGCAGTGTACGCTCCATCTCCGGCTGCGCTTCCGACAGCAGATTTTGATGACCGGAACGCAGCGCGCGATCGGCCCACTGCGCCAGCAGCGTGGCCCAGCTGTCCGGCAGGCTGTGGCTGGGGCTCTCCGGTGCGGCGGTTTCGAACAGTTCGCTCGGCAGATCCTGAATCAGCACCTCTTGCCCGGCGGCCATCACCGTCAGCCAGCGGCAGGTATTCTCCAGCTGGCGCACGTTCCCCGGCCAAGGCAGGCGGGTCAGCGCGGTTTCTGTTTCCGGATGCAGGTTCTTGGCCTCTACGCCCAGCTCCTTGGCGGCGATCTGCAGGAAGTGGCGCGCCAGCCGCGGGATGTCTTCCCGACGCTCGCGCAGCGGCGGCAGGTGTACGCGGATCACGTTCAGGCGGTGGAACAGATCCTCGCGGAACTTGCCTTCCTGTACCCGCAATTCCAGGTTCTGGTGCGTGGCGGCGATGATGCGCACGTCGACCTTCACCGGCGCATAGCCGCCGACCCGGTAAAACTGGCCGTCCGCCAGCACCCGCAGCAGACGCGTTTGCACGTCGAGCGGCATATCGCCGATCTCGTCGAGGAACAGCGTGCCGCCGTCGGCCTGTTCAAAGCGTCCCTGACGGATTTGGTTCGCGCCGGTGAAGGCGCCTTTCTCGTGGCCGAACAGCTCGGACTCGATCAGATCCTTGGGAATAGCGGCCATGTTCAGGGCGATGAACGGCGACTTGGCGCGCGGGCTGTGGCGGTGCAGCGCATGCGCCACCAGTTCCTTGCCGGTGCCGGATTCGCCGTTGATCAGCACGCTGATCGACGAACGTGACAGCCGGCCGATGATGCGAAACACGTCCTGCATCGCCGGCGCTTCGCCGATGATGTCCGCTGCCGGATCGCTGGCCGGCTGGCTGCGCACCGGCTGCTGCTGCTCTTGATAATGGCTGATGGCGCGCTCGACCAGCGCCACCGCTTCGTCGATGTCGAACGGTTTCGGCAGGTAGTCGAAGGCCCCTTGCTGATAGGCGCTGACGGCCGCGTCCAAATCCGAATGCGCGGTCATGATGATCACCGGCAGCATCGGGTGGCGCTGTTTGATCTGCTTGAGCAGCGCCAGACCATCGATGCCCGGCATGCGGATATCGGACAGCAACACGTCGGGAGTTTGCGTGGCCAAGGCTTCCAGCACGTCATTGCCGCCTTCGAAGGTGGCGCAGCTCAGGCCCGCGCCGGTGAGCGCGCGCTCAAGCACCCAGCGGATGGAGCTATCGTCATCGACGATCCAGACTATCCCTCGTTGCATAGCAAACCTCACTGACGAATGGGCAGGTAGACCGAGAATTCGGTATGACCTGGCCAACTGTTGAATTCAATTTTTCCGCAATGCTGATCGATCAGATTGCGGGCGATGGATAATCCCAGGCCGGTACCGCCTTCACGGCCGCTGACCATCGGGTAGAACAGCGTGTCCTGCAGCTGCGCCGGCACGCCGGGGCCGTCGTCTTCGACGTCGATACGCGCCGCCAGGCGGTAGCGGGTGCCGTGCAACGTAATCTGAAACGCGGTGCGGGTGCGCAGCGTGATGGTGCCGCCCGCCTCACCCAAGGCCTGCAGCGCATTGCGGGTGATGTTCAGTAGCACCTGTTCTATCTGATCCGGGTCGTGAGCCATTTCCGGCAGGCTCGGATCGTAGTCGCGCACCAGCGTGACGTTATCCGGCATTTCCAGCGACACCAGCTGGCAGACGCGCTCCGCGACCTGATGAATGCTCTGGGTGATGTGCTGGCCGGGCCGCTGCGGGCCGAGCAGGCGATCCACCAGATTGCGCAGCCGATCGGCCTGCTCGATGATCACCTTGGTGTATTCGGTCAGAGCCGGATCGGGCAGCGCCTTGGCCAGCAGCTGCGCCGCGCCGCGCAGGCCGCCCAGCGGATTTTTAATCTCGTGCGCCAAACCGCGCACCAGATCGCGGGCCGCCACCTGTTGGGCATGCTGCAGCTGTTCCTGGCTCAGGCGGCGCTGATTGTCCATCGGCGCCAGCTCGACCAGGATATAGCCTTCCGGCAGCGCCTGAGCGGTCAGGGAAAGGATATGCGCGCGGCCATCGACCACCAGGGTCACTTCGTTGTCGGTGAAGCCCTGACCGGCGCGCAGGCTTTCACGCATCAGAGAGACGTTCAGCGAAAAATAGCCGAGCAGGTCGGGCAGCGGCGTGCCGAACAGTTTGCGGGAGCTTTGCGCCAGCAGCTGCTGTGCCGCAGGGTTGGCGTAGTGAACCGCCAGTGAGTCATCCAACAGCAGGATGCTGTTGATGAGTGAATTGAGGATCTGCCCAGCATCGGGCAGCTTGCCAGTTGCCATACAGCAGACTCCTGCACCTTTTTAGTGCATCTATCCTACTCCATCCGGGATCGGCGCGGTATGGAATAGTTTTGCAGAAAATACGGTGGAGAAAAAAACCCATCCGAAGATGGGCTGAAAGTTTCCACGGCAACAAAAAAGCGATAACAAAAATTGTGGGCGCCGTCCGCCTTTGCAGACGGCGCGGGTAGGGCTTAGACGCTGTAGTACAGTTCGAACTCGACCGGGTGTGGCGTCATGCGAACGCGGTCCATCTCTTCTTTGCGCAGTTCGATGTAGGCATCGATCGCATCGTCGGTGAACACGCCGCCGCGGGTCAGGAACTCGCGGTCTTCGTTCAGCGCGGCCATCGCTTCGTCCAGCGAGCCGGCCACTTTTGGGATCTCGGCTTCTTCTTCCGGCGGCAGGTCGTACAGGTTTTTGTCCATGGCGTCGCCAGGGTGGATCTTGTTGATGATGCCGTCCAGGCCGGCCATCAGCAGTGCGGCGAAGCACAGGTATGGGTTAGCCGCCGGATCCGGGAAGCGGGCTTCGATGCGGCGCGCTTTCGGGCTGGCGACCACCGGGATGCGGATGGACGCGGAGCGGTTACGGGCGGAGTAGGCCAGCATCACCGGCGCTTCGTAGCCTGGCACCAGACGTTTGTACGAGTTGGTGGTCGGGTTTGCCAACGCGTTGATCGCCTTGGCGTGCTTGATGATGCCGCCGATGTAGAACAGCGCGGTTTCAGACAGGCCGCCGTATTTGTCGCCGGCGAACAGGTTGGTGCCGTTCTTGGACAGCGACATGTGGCAGTGCATGCCGGAACCGTTGTCGCCGAACATAGGCTTCGGCATGAAGGTCGCGGTTTTACCGAAGGCGTGCGCCACGTTGTGCACCACGTACTTGTAGATCTGAATTTCGTCGGCTTTCTTGGTCATGGTGTTGAAGCGGGTCGCCACTTCGTTCTGACCGGCGGTCGCCACTTCGTGGTGGTGCGCTTCAACCACCAGGCCCATCTCTTCCATGGTCAGACACATGGTGGAACGCAGATCCTGCGAAGAGTCGACCGGTGGAACCGGGAAATAACCGCCTTTCACCGCCGGACGGTGGCCTTTGTTGCCGCCGTCGTATTGAGTGCCGGAGTTCCAGGCGCCTTCGATGTCGTCGATGGCCACGTGGGAACCGCGGATGCTGCTGCCGAAGCGGATGTCGTCGAACAGGAAGAACTCAGGCTCTGGCCCGAACAGCACGGTGTCCGCGATGCCGGAGGAGCGCAGGAAGTCTTCGGCGCGTTTGGAGATGGAGCGCGGGTCGCGATCGTAGCCTTGCATGGTGCCCGGCTCGAGAATGTCGCAGCGAATGATCAGCGTAGGTTCTTCGAAGAACGGATCCAGAACCGCCGTGCTGGCATCCGGCATCAGTACCATGTCAGATTCGTTGATGCCCTTCCAACCACCGATAGAGGAGCCGTCAAACATTTTGCCTTCTTCGAAGAAGTCGGCGTTTACCTGATGAGCCGGGATAGTCACGTGCTGTTCCTTACCCTTGGTGTCAGTGAAACGCAGGTCTACGAATTTCACTTCATGCTCATTCAGCATCGTCAAAACGTGTTCAGCGGACATACTTAACTCTCCCGGTTTATCATTGTCGTCGTCGTGGAACGAATCTGTGGAACTGGCTTTTTTTCGCCTTGAAAAGACTAAAGCGAAAAGCGTGCCAACTTTTTAAAAAGGCTTTCATCGCCTTTCTGCGCGGGTTTTACCCAGACACAGTATGCACCATCAGTGATAATTTGCACTGTTATGGTGCAATAAGGGTGGGGGTGGGCACTGAAATGGTGCAAAAGTGCAACGATTGCGGCTTTTTGCACCGTGAAAGGGATCACAAACTGACCGGTACGCGGTTGTTTATAGGAGATGGTTGTGATCTTGTTTAGTCCCTCGCTTAATACGTGTACAATAGCGCGCTATTTCTAATGCCCGAGGCAAAGCTGTGATCGAAAATTTGCGTAACATCGCCATTATTGCCCACGTTGACCATGGTAAAACCACCCTGGTTGACAAGCTGCTGCAACAATCCGGTACTTTCGGAGAGCGTGCGGAAGCCACCGAACGCGTAATGGACTCCAACGATTTGGAGAAAGAGCGTGGGATTACCATCCTCGCAAAAAACACCGCCATTAATTGGAATGGTTACCGCATCAACATCGTGGATACCCCAGGACACGCCGACTTCGGCGGTGAGGTAGAGCGCGTGATGTCGATGGTTGACTCGGTGCTGCTGGTTGTGGATGCAATGGATGGCCCTATGCCGCAAACCCGCTTCGTGACCAAAAAGGCGTTCGCCAACGGTCTGAAGCCGATCGTGGTAATCAACAAGGTTGACCGCCCTGGCGCGCGCCCTGACTGGGTTGTGGATCAGGTGTTCGACCTGTTCGTGAACCTCGACGCGACCGACGAGCAGCTCGACTTCCCGATCATCTACGCTTCTGCGCTGAACGGCATCGCCGGCGTCGACCACACCGACATGGCGGAAGACATGACCCCGCTGTATCAGGCGATCGTCGACCACGTGTCTGCGCCGCAGGTTGAGCTGGAAGCGCCATTCCAGATGCAGATCTCCCAGTTGGACTACAACAACTACCTGGGCGTTATCGGCATCGGCCGCATCAAGCGCGGTAAAGTGAAGCCGAACCAGCAGGTCACCATCATCGACAGCGAAGGTAAAACTCGCAACGGTAAAGTGGGTAAAGTGCTGGGTCACCTGGGTCTGGAGCGTATCGACAGCACCCTGGCGGAAGCGGGCGACATCATCGCCATCACCGGCCTGGGCGAGCTGAACATCTCCGACACCATCTGCGACACCAACGCCGTAGAAGCGCTGCCGGCTCTGTCCGTCGACGAACCGACCGTAACCATGTTCTTCAACGTCAACACCTCGCCGTTCTGCGGTAAAGAAGGTAAGTACGTGACGTCGCGTCAGATCCTTGACCGTCTGAACAAAGAGCTGGTGCACAACGTGGCGCTGCGCGTTGAAGAAACCGATGATGCTGACGCCTTCCGCGTATCCGGTCGTGGCGAGCTGCACCTGTCGGTGCTGATCGAAAACATGCGCCGTGAAGGTTTCGAGCTGGCGGTTTCCCGTCCGAAAGTTATCTTCCGCGAAATCGATGGCCGCAAGCAGGAGCCATTCGAGAACGTGACGCTGGATATCGAAGAGCAGCATCAGGGTTCCGTGATGCAGGCGATGGGTGAGCGTAAAGCCGACCTGAAAAACATGGATCCGGACGGTAAGGGCCGCGTGCGTCTCGACTACGTGATCCCAAGCCGCGGTCTGATCGGCTTCCGTAACGAATTCATGACAATGACTTCGGGTACCGGTCTGCTGTACTCCACCTTCAGCCACTACGACGACGTGCGTCCGGGCGAAGTGGGCCAGCGTCAGAACGGCGTGCTGATCTCCAACGGCCAGGGCAAAGCGGTCGCGTTCGCGCTGTTCGGCCTGCAGGATCGCGGCAAGCTGTTCCTGGGCCACGGTGCGGAAGTGTATGAAGGCCAGATCATCGGTATTCACTCACGTTCCAACGACCTGACCGTAAACTGCCTGACCGGTAAGAAGCTGACCAACATGCGTGCTTCCGGTACCGACGAAGCGACTACGCTGGTTCCGGCGATCAAAATGACCCTGGAGCAAGCTCTGGAGTTCATCGATGACGACGAACTGGTAGAAGTGACGCCAACCTCGATCCGTATCCGTAAGCGTCACCTGACGGAAAACGATCGTAAGCGTGCCAGCCGCGGTCCAAAAGACGCTTAATCGCTGATTGAGTGTCTCATGCTTAGGGCGCGGCTCTCGCGCCCTGAGTTTTTTCCTCTGTTGTTCCCCGTTTGTGCGGCGCGCTATGCGCTTTTCCGTTCGCTCCCTGTTCAGCTGTTCCTTTTCCCGCTACAGTGAAATCTCACCGGCCCATCAGGAGAGGACTATGCTGTATATCTTTGATTTAGGTAATGTGATCGTCGATATCGATTTCAAGCGTGTGCTGGGCGTGTGGAGCAATTTGAGCGGCACGCCGTTGGCGGTGTTGTCCGATCGTTTCACCATGGGTGAGGTGTTCCAGCAGCATGAGCGCGGTGAAATCAGCGATGAAGACTTCGCCGGCAAACTGTGCGATGAAATGGGCATCGCGCTCAGCTTTGAGCAGTTCGCCACCGGTTGGCAGGCGGTATTCGTCGCGCTGCGCCCGGAGGTGATCGACATCATGCAGCGCCTGCGCAACGAAGGTCACCGGGTGGTGGTGCTGTCGAACACCAACCGTCTGCACTGCAATTACTGGCCGCAGCACTATCCTGAAGTGGCCGCCGCCGCCGATCATCTCTATTTGTCGCAAGATCTCGGCATGCGCAAACCTGAAGCTGACATCTACCGGCATGTGCTGGCTGCGGAAAACACCGCCGCCGCCGACGTGGTGTTCTTTGACGATCACCCGGCGAACGTCCTCGCCGCGCAGGCGCTGGGGATCAAGACGGTGCACGTCACCGATCGCGACGTGGTGCCGGCCTATTTTGCTCAATGAGCGCAGGGCGCGTTAAGCTTAAGGCGTATCAACGGACATCAAGGAGTGACCATGTCGTTTTTCCGCCGCAAGAAGCTGCCTTCTGCGATTAAGCCAAGCGTCACCTTCGGACGGCTGCTGTACCAACGCATCGACCACGATGGCCTGACGATGTTGGCGGGCCATCTCGCCTACGTTTCCCTGCTGTCGCTGGTGCCGCTGGTCACCGTGGTGTTCGCGCTGTTCGCCGCTTTCCCGATGTTTTCCGACATCAGCGAACAGCTGAAGAGCTTCATCTTTTCCAATTTCGTGCCAGCCGCCGGCAACGTCATCCAGAACTACCTGGAACAGTTCGTCGCCAATTCCAACAAGATGACCGCCGTCGGCACCTGCGGGCTGATCGTTACCGCGTTGCTGTTGATCTCCTCGGTGGACAGCGTGCTGAACACCATCTGGCGCAGCAAGAACAAACGGCCGATCGTCTTCTCCTTCGCCGTGTACTGGATGGTGCTGACGCTGGGGCCGCTGCTGGTGGGCGCCAGCATGGCCATCAGTTCCTACCTGCTGTCGCTCAACTGGCTGGCGCAGACCGGCGTCAACGGCCTGGTGGATCAGGTGCTGCGCATCTTTCCGCTAATTTTGTCGTGCATCTCCTTCTGGCTGCTGTATTGCATCGTGCCGACGGTGCGCGTGCCGCCCAAAGACGCGCTGATTGGCGCGGTGGTGGCCGGATTGCTGTTCGAGCTGGGTAAGAAGGGATTCGCGCTGTACGTCACCATGTTCCCCTCCTATCAGCTGATTTACGGCGTGCTGGCGGTGATCCCGATTTTATTCCTGTGGGTCTACTGGAGCTGGTGTATCGTGTTACTCGGCGCGGAAATCACCGTGACCATCGGCGAATACCGCGACTACCGCCGGCAGAAGGCGGAGCAACAGGAACAAAAACCAGAAGGGCAGCAGGAATGATTGCGTTGATTCAACGGGTGTTAAACGCCAGCGTCACGGTGGGTGGCGAGACAGTAGGCAAGATTGGCCCCGGTTTGTTAGTGTTATTGGGCGTGGAGCAGGGCGATAACGAGCAAAAAGCGCAGCGCCTGTGCGAACGCGTATTGGGATACCGCATTTTCGGCGACGAGAACGATAAGATGAATCTCAACGTCCAGCAGGCCGGGGGCAGCGTGCTGGTCGTTTCGCAGTTCACCCTGGCGGCGGACACCCAGAAGGGCATGCGGCCCAGCTTCTCGCGCGGCGCCGCGCCTTTGGTCGCCGATCGGTTGTATCAATATTTTGTTGGCCAGTGCCGCGAACGCGGCGTAGAGACCCAGACCGGCGAGTTCGCCGCCGACATGCAGGTGGCGCTGGTCAACGATGGTCCGGTGACATTCTGGCTACAGGTCTAAGCATTCGGAGAACAGGCGTCTATGTATCACCTACGAGTACCCGTAACAGAGCAAGAACTGAAGGAGTATTACCAGTTTCGCTGGGAAATGCTGCGCAAGCCGCTGCACCAGCCGGTGGGTTCGGAAAAGGATGCCTATGACGCCATGGCCCATCACCAAATGGTGGTGGACGAGGCCGGTAAAATCGTCGCCATCGGGCGGCTGTACATCAATGCCGACAACGAGGCGGCGATCCGTTTTCTGGCGGTAGATCCGACGCTGCAGGATAAAGGGCTGGGGACGCTGGTGGCGATGACGCTGGAGTCGGTCGCGCGGCAGGAAGGCGTGAAGCGGGTGGTGTGCAGCGCCCGTGAAGACGCGGTGGATTTCTTCGCCAAACTGGGCTTCGTCAATCAGGGCGAGATCACCGCGCCGCAGACCACCCCGATCCGTCACTTTTTGATGATCAAACCGGTGGCGACGCTGGACGATATCCTGCATCGCCCCGACTGGTGCGGCCAATTGCAGCAGGCCTGGTATGAACACATCCCGCTGAGCGAAAAGATGGGCGTGCGCATCAGCCAATACACCGGCCAGCGCTTCGTCACCACCATGCCGGAGATCGGCAACCAGAATCCGCACCATACGCTGTTTGCCGGCAGCCTGTTCTCACTGGCGACGCTGACCGCCTGGGGGCTGATTTGGCTGCTGCTGCGCGAGCGCCATCTGGGCGGCACCATCATTCTGGCGGATGCGCACATTCGCTACAGCAAACCGATTACCGGCAGGCCGCGGGCGGTGGCGGATCTCGGCTCGCTGAGCGGCGATTTGGCGCGTCTGGCGCGCGGCCGCCGCGCGCGCGTACACGCCGAAGTGCATCTGTTCGGTGACGAGGACAAGGGCGCAGTGTTCGAAGGCACCTATATGGTGTTGCCGGCCGAGCCGGATGTGCCGTTGGATCAGGGCGGCTCTGAAGCGCTGGAGGAGTAAGGCGGCGGCCCTGCCCTGAGGGCGGGCCGCGCAGTGCACTACGGCAGTTGTTGGTTCACCGCTTGGCCGTCGCCGGCGGTGGCCTGCAGATTGCCTTTCAATGAGGCCTTGAACGGCCCATCGCTGTTCAGCAGCCCTTTCAACTGCAGCTCAAGGTTGCCGTCACCCGTCAGCGGCACCGGCTGCCATCCCCATTGCTGCAAGGTGTTGATCGGTACCGAACGGCCGTGCAGCGTCAGCTGGAACGGCTTGCCCGGCAGCTGATCGACGGTCGCTTTGGCCTCAAGCAACCCATTGGGCATAAAGGCGCTGAGCTCGGTGACGGCGATCTGGTTGGCGTCGGCGTTCAGCGCCAGCGAAGGGCGCCGCACGTCGATTTTGTTGAAGGTGGCCTCGCTGCCGTTCAGGTTCAGCGAACCGGACCAAATGCCCCACTGGTGGTCGCGCGCCAGCAGCAGGTTGCTGCCGTAACCGTCCAGCGCGGTGATCTGGAACGGGAATGCCGGGTTGATATCGATAATCAGATTGCGGTTGGTGGTCAGCTTGGTGACGTACACCTCCGCCAGCCAGTCCGGCAGCGGTTTCAGCCACAGCTCGCGCCAGTCGATAGGCAGGGTGTACTCCAGCGCCGCCATGGCCACTTCATCCAGCTGCAGGCGTTTGCCGGCGCGCAGCCAGTTGCCGGAGGTGCGTAGCAGCCCGCCTTCCCAGCGGGTGGTGAACTGCTGAATGGCGATGCCGGCGGAAGAGAGCCGCAGGGTGGCGATCGGATCGATCAGGTGGAAACCGCCGTTGACCACGTCGCCGGCGTTGAAGTTGAGCGAGCCGTCTTCACTGCGCCAGTCGCCTTTTTCGACGCTGACGTTTTGCAGCGACAGGTCGAGATCGTTAACCGCCCACGCCTTGCCTTCCAGGCGCGCATCGATCAGATCGAAACGCTTGAGGGTGACCGGCGGCAGAGCGGTGAAGCGCCGCATGAATTCCGCCAACGTCATCGGGGTCTGCATGCGCACGCCGCTCAGCCGCAGGCGATCCACCTGCCAGCTGCCGTCGGTGGCGCGGCTGGCCACGCCGGTCAGGTCGCCCTGCGCCAGATCGGCGCCGAAGTTGTTCAACAGCAACTGGCCCTGTTTTTGCTCCCCCTGCACCAACACCTTCGAGGCGGGGATGCCGTTCAGCGTCATCGAACCGGCGCTGAACTGGAACTGGTTGTTGTCCCCCAGCAGATGGCCGGCCAGCGGGCGCCACGGCGTGATGCCGGCATTGACCTGCTGTGCGTTGAGCTGCCACTCGCTATCGTTGGACTGCAGCGCCATGTTGCTCAGTTGCAGCACGTCGGCCTGTACGGGCAGCGCAACAGCCTGTGGCTGCACGTTCAGCGTGCCGTCGCGCAGCGTGACGCTGTAAAAATAGCGCGGTTCGGTGATTTGGCGCAGGCTGAGGCCGAGATCGACGCGTTTGGCGACCAGCGCCTGAGGTTGGCCGCTGCGCGCCAGCTGCACGTCTTCCAGACCGATCTGGCCCGGCTGATTCCACGAGTGGGTGATTTTTCCTATCGACAGGCGGTATTCGCTGTTGTCGCTGATCCAGGCGCTCAGACGGCCTGCCGCCCAGCGGGTTTGCCCCACCAGATACAGCACCACCACCGCCAGCACGATCAGCAGCAGCAACGTCAGCAACAGCTTTCCGATAAATTTCATCGTCTACATCCGCATCGGTCAAAAAAGATACCCTGTTTATGCCGCAATTGGCCGGGCATCTCAAGGGCAATGGTCTGATAGACAATAAAAAACGGCCGCAAGCGGCCGTTTGAACGCCAATGGGCGGGTTACTTTTTCTCGTGTTCCTGCGGGAACACCAGGTTCAGCACGATGGCGGTAATGCCGCCGGCGGCGATACCGGAAGAGAGCAGGGTTTTCAGCCAGTCCGGCGCGAACTGCAGGATCAGCGGCTGCTGGGAGACGCCCATGCCGACGGCCAGCGACAGCGCCATGATCATGATGGCGCGCCGGTTCAGGCGTTCGCGCGACACGATGCGCACGCCGGAGGCGGCGATGGTGCCGAACATCACGATGGTCGCGCCGCCCAGTACCGGCTCGGGGATGTGCTGCACGAAGCCGGCCACCGCCGGGAACAGCCCCAGCGCGATCAGCATCAGCGCCACCACGAAGCCGACGTAGCGGCTGGCGACGCCGGTCAGCTGGATCACGCCGTTGTTCTGGCCGAAGCAGGAGTTGGGGAAGGTGTTGAACACCGCCGACAGCATCGAGTTCAGGCCGTTGGCCAGTACGCCACCTTTCAGACGCTTCATGTACAGCGGCCCGCTAACTGGTTGTTCGGAGACGTCAGAGGTGGCGGTGATGTCGCCGATGGTTTCCAGCGAGGTGACCATAAAGATCAGCATCAGCGGCAGCAACAGGTTCCAGTCGAAGCCCAGGCCGTAATAGAGCGGCGTTGGAATGGTAATCGCCGCCGTCGGCGCCGCCGGAGCGTCGGCGGGCAGCATGTCCATCGCCCAGGCCAGCAGGTAGCCGACCGCCATGGCGATCACCAGCGAAGCGACGCGCAGGTAAGGGTTGCGCTGGCGGTTCAGCAGGATGATGACCGCCAGCACCGCACCGGCCAGCAGCAGGTTTTTCGGCGAGCCAAAGCTGTGGTCGTTCATCGCGGCATAGCCGCCGCCGATCGAGGTCAGGCCGACCTGAATCAGCGACAGGCCGATGATCATCACCACGATGCCGGAAACCAGCGGGGTGATGATGCGGCGCGCCAGATGCAGCACGCGCGACAGCAAAATTTCGGTGCAGGAGGCGACCATCAGGGTGCCGAACAGCGCGGCCATCATGGTCGGCACGTCGGCACCGCCGTTTTTCAGCGCCAGGCCGCCCATGATCAATGGCGAAACGAAGTTGAAGCTGGTGCCCTGAATCGACAGCAGCCCGGAGCCCACCGGCCCCCAGGTTTTGATTTGCAGAATGGAAGCCAGACCGGAAGCGAACAGCGACATGCTGATGATGTGTTGGGTATCCTGCGCCGGCAGACCCAGCGCCTGGCAGATCAACAGCGCCGGAGTGATCACCGCAACGAACATCGCCAACAGGTGCTGGCCGGCGGCAAACAGCGTTTGTGGCAGCGGCGGGCGGTCTTCGAGGCGATAAATCAGTTCGCTGGCGCGGGGTTCAGAGGCGGTTTGGCGTGCGGCATCAAGCTCGGAGGATGACATGCTCATGGTGTGGCGTTTCCAGATACGGCAAAGCAGGCATTTTAATGCGCCGCCCCGCAAAAGCAAACGGTTGCGCCTAAATATTATGTTGCCGACTTTCCCGTTTATGTCGCATTTTCATTCATTTTTTCTTGTCATCTCAGCGTTTTTTACTTCTAATCCTGCACTCATCAAGTTTAAAAACTACGTGGTTTTCTATAACTTATTATTTTTATTTGGATCTTTTCCCTTACATGGAGTACCTGGATGTTTCATCTTGATACTTATGGCACGTTAGTCGCGGCGACGCTGGTTTTGCTCCTTGGGGGCAAGTGCGTCAGAAGCATTCCTCTGCTGCGAAAATATACCATTCCCGCTCCCGTCGCCGGCGGTTTGCTGGTGGCCCTCCTGCTGTTAGTCCTGAAAAAATTCGCCAACTGGGAAATCAGCTTTGACATGTCGTTGAAGGATCCGCTGATGCTGGCCTTCTTCGCCACTATCGGCCTGAACGCCAACCTGGCGCGGTTGCGCGCCGGCGGCAAAGCGCTGATGGTATTCCTGTTCGTGGTGTTGGGGCTGCTGCTGGTGCAGAACGCCATCGGCATCGGCATGGCGAAAATGCTGGGACTGGATCCGTTGATGGGCCTGATCGCCGGTTCGATCACCCTGTCGGGCGGCCACGGCACCGGGGCGGCCTGGAGCAAGCTGTTCATCGAGCGCTACGGCTTTGAAAACGCGACGGAAGTCGCCATGGCCTGCGCCACCTTCGGCCTGGTGCTGGGCGGCCTGATCGGTGGCCCGGTGGCGCGCTATCTGGTTAAACACTCCTCTACGCCGGAAGGCACGCCGGAAGACAGCGTGCAGCCGAGCGGCTTCGAGAAGCCGGAAAGTGGCCGCCTGATCACCTCGCTGGTGATGATTGAAACCATCGCCATGATCGCCATTTGTTTGAGCCTGGGGCAACTGATTGCCGGTCTGCTGAGCGGTACGGTGTTTGAACTGCCTAACTTCGTTTGCGTGCTGTTCGTCGGGGTGATCCTCAGCAACACGCTGGCCTTCACCGGTTTCTATACCGTGTTCGAGCGGGCGGTATCGGTGCTGGGCAACGTCAGCCTGTCGCTGTTCCTGGCGATGGCGTTGATGAGCCTGCGCCTGTGGGAGCTGGCTTCGCTGGCGCTGCCGATGCTGGCGATCCTGGCCGTACAGACGCTGGTGATGGCGCTGTACGCGATCTTCGTCACCTACCGGGTAATGGGCAAGAACTACGATGCGGCGGTGCTGGCCGCCGGCCACTGCGGCTTCGGCATGGGCGCCACGCCGACGGCGATCGCCAACATGCAAGCGATCACCGATCGCTTCGGCCCGTCGCACCTGGCGTTTCTGGTGGTGCCGATGGTGGGGGCGTTCTTTATCGATATCGCCAACGCCATCGTCATCAAGCTGTATCTGCTGTTGCCGGTGTTCCCGGCGGTGGGATGATATCGCGAGTCATCATGAGAAGGGCGCCTGCGGCGCCCTTTTTTATGCGTTGGAGTAGCGCGCCTTCTCTGGCAGCCAGCGTTCGATCAGCGCCTGGGCGTGTTCCGGGTAGTGCTGATGGAGATGGCGAGCGACGCGCTGCACTTCGGGGATCATCGCCTGGTCGCGCAACAGGTCCGCCACCTTGAATTCGGCGCTGCCGGTCTGGCGGGTGCCGAGCAGCTCGCCCGGGCCGCGGATCTCCAGATCGCGCTGCGCGATGACAAAGCCGTCGTTGCTGTCGCGTAGCACCTGCAGGCGCGTTTGCGCGGTTTTGCTAAGCGGCGTTTTGTACAGCAGCACGCAGTGTGAAGCCACCGCGCCGCGCCCTACGCGGCCGCGCAGCTGGTGCAGCTGCGCCAGGCCCAGCCGTTCCGGGTTTTCGATGATCATCAGGCTGGCGTTCGGCACGTCGACGCCGACTTCGATCACCGTGGTGGCGACCAACAGCTGCAGCTCGCCCTGTTTAAACGCCTGCATCACCGCCTGCTTTTCCTGCGCTTTCATGCGGCCGTGCACCAGCGCCACCTTCAGCTCCGGCAGCGCGGCTTTCAATTCTTCCCAGGTGGCTTCCGCCGCCTGCGCTTCCAGCAGCTCGGACTCTTCGATCAGCGTACACACCCAGTAAGCCTGCCGTCCTTCTTCCAGACAGGCGCTTTTCACCCGTTGAATGATGTCGGCGCGGCGGGTATCGGGAATGGCGACGGTGGTCACCGGCGTACGGCCCGGCGGCAGCTCGTCGATGACCGAGGTATCGAGATCGGCATAGGCGGTCATCGCCAGCGTGCGCGGGATTGGCGTGGCCGTCATGATCAGCTGATGGGCGTGGAAGCCCTGTTCTTCGCCTTTCTCCCACAGCGCCAGCCGCTGATGCACCCCGAAGCGGTGCTGCTCATCAATGATCACCAGCGCCAGGCCGTTGAACTGAACCTGCTCCTGGAAGATGGCGTGGGTGCCGACCACCATCGACACCTGGCCGCTGGCGATGGCTTCCTGCTGCGCGATGCGCGCCTTGCCTTTCTGTTTGCCCGCCAGCCAGCCGACCTCCAGCCCCAGCGGCTCGAACCACTGGCGGAAGTTGTTGGCATGCTGTTCGGCCAGCAGCTCGGTCGGCGCCATCAGCGCCACCTGCTTACCGTGCGCGATGGCGCGCAGCGCCGCCAACGCCGCCACCAGCGTTTTGCCGGAGCCGACGTCGCCCTGCACCAGCCGCATCATCGGGAAGTCTTTTTGCATATCGGCTTCGATGTCGGCCACCACGCGCGTTTGCGCGCCGGTTGGCGAGAACGGCAACTGGGCGAGAAAACGGTTTTTCAGCCGATCGTCCGGCAGCAGCGGCTGCGCCTGATAACTCTGCGCGCCGGCGCGCACCGCCAGCATGCTGAGGTTATGCGCCAGCAGCTCTTCGAGGATCAGACGCTTTTGCGCCGGGTGTTTGCCCAGCTCCAGATCCGCCAGCTGGATGTCCGGCGGCGGGCGATGCAGGGTGTGCAGCGCCTGCGGCAGGCTCATCAGGCCGCCGCTCAGCTCCGGCGGCAGCAGTTCGGCGATGGCGCAGGTATCCAGCAGCTCCAGCGCCTGGTCGGTCAGCTTGCGCAGCGTGGCCTGCCGCACCCCCTCGGTGGTGGGGTAGACCGGCGTCAGCGACTCCTGCAGCTCAACCTCGCTGGTTTCGCCCTGAATACGGTATTCCGGATGGATGATCTCCGCGCCGTGGTTGCCGCGTTTGATCTCGCCGTAGGCGGTCACGCGGCGGCCGGTGGCCAGGCTGTTCTTCATTGCGGCGTTGAAGTTGAAGAACCGCATGGTGAGGATGCCGGTGCCGTCGCTGATCTGGCAGGTCAGCATGCGGCGGCGGCCGAAGCTGATGTCGCTGCGCAGCACTTCCCCTTCTACCGTGGCGTAGATGCCTGGCAGCAGATCGTTGATCGGGTAGAGGCGGGTGCGGTCTTCGTAGCGCAGCGGCAGGTGCAGCAGCAGATCCTGAATGGTGTCGAGGCCAAGCTTGGCCAGTTTGCCCGCCTGGCTGGCGCCAACCCCGGAAAGCGTGGTGAGTGGGACAGCATCCAGCAGGCGGCCTTTCATTTGCGCACCGTCGCCTGCATGGCCGCCCACCATTCGGCGCTGGCGACCACCTGGCCCTGTTCGTCGATCTGCGGACGCGGCAGCCCCTTGCGCTTGGCCACGTTGGCCAGCACCGGATAGCCGCCTTCGAACAGCAGACGCTGCTGCTCTTCTTCGTCCAGCATGCTGTTGTCGCGGCGATACAGGCCGGCGTTTTGCCGCTGGCGCTGCGCCTCATACAGGATCAGCGCCGAAGCCACGGAGACGTTGAGCGATTGCACCATGCCGATCATCGGAATGACGATGTCCTGATCGGCGAGCGCCAGCGCTTCTTCGGTGATGCCGGTTTTTTCCTGGCCGAGCAGCACGCAGGTTGGCCGAGTGTAGTCCACCTCGCGGAAATCGACCGCGCGCGCAGACAGGTTGGTGGCCAGAATTTGCATGCCCTGCGCTTTCAGGTGGCCGACCGCGTCGCCGATGGTGCGATGGGTCTTGACGCTGACCCAGCTGTTGCTGCCGGCGGCGGAGGAAACCAGGGTGCGCATGCGGGTGGTGGGCCACACGGCGTGGACCTGATGCACGCCGACGGCGTCGGCGGTGCGGATAATGGCGGAGACGTTATGCGGTTTGTGCACTTGCTCCAGGCAGACCGTCAAATCCGGCTGCCGGGTCGCGAGCATTTCACAAATCCGCGCATAGCGTTCAGGACTCATAAGCGCTAGTTTCGGTTGCGGTTAACTTTGATCACATCCGGCATGATACGGATTTTACGCATAATGTTTGCCAAATGGATGCGATCGCGGGTGGTCAAGCGGATAAAGGCGCTATAAACCCGACCGTCTTTCTCTTCGGTGTTCAGGCTCTGAATATTGGATTCGGCCGCGTTGATTGCCGCCGTCAGGTTGGCCAGCGCGCCCTGGTGGTTAAACATATCCACCTTGATCTCGGCGATGAACTCCTGCTCGGTCTCTTTATCCCACTCGACCGCCATGAACTTCTCAGGCTCTTTCTGATAGCCGCGAATATTGCGGCAGGATTCATGGTGGATCACCAGCCCTTTGCCCGGGCTGACGTGAGCGATAATCGGGTCGCCCGGAATCGGACGGCAGCACTTGGCGAAGGTGATCAACACGCCGTCGGCGCCCTTGATGGCCAGGTTGCGCACGCCGGAGGTGGTGCCCAGGCTGGACTGATCGCCCTGCAGGTTCTTCGCCACCACTACGCTCATGGCGTTGCCGAGGCCGATTTCCGCCAGCAGATCGTCCAGCGTCGCCAGCTTCATGCGGTCCAGCTCGTGCTGAATGTTTTCCTGCGGGATTTCGGCCAGCTTGCGGCTGCCGCCCAACGCATGGTTGAGCAGACGGCGGCCGAGGCCGACGGAGTCGTCGCGCTTGAGGTTCTTCAACATCTGGCGAATCTTGGCGCGCGCTTTCGAGCTGACCACGAAGTTCAGCCAGGCGGCGTTGGGCCGTGCGCCCGGCGCGGTGATGATCTCGACGGTCTGGCCGCTGGTCAGCGACTGCGACAGCGGGTATGGCTGACGATCGACGCGTGCGCCGACGCAGGCATGGCCGATATCGGTATGCACCGCATAGGCAAAGTCGACCGGCGTGGCGCCGGCGGGCAGCTCGACGATGCGGCCTTCCGGGGTGAAAACGTAAATCTCATCCGGGAACAGATCGGATTTAACGCTCTCGATAAATTCAAACGAACTGCCGGCGCTTTGCTGCAGCTCCAGCAGGCTTTGCATCCAGCGTTGGGCGCGGATCTGCGCCGTGGTGCCGGTTTCACCCTGTTCTCTTTCCTTGTAAGCCCAGTGCGCGGCCACCCCCATCTCAGCCATCTGGTCCATGTCTTCGGTGCGGATCTGCACTTCGACCGGCACGCCGTGCGGGCCGATCAGCGAGGTATGGAGCGATTGATAGCCGTTGGCCTTGGGAATGGCGATGTAATCTTTCACCCGCCCCGGGCGCGGTTTATACAGGCTGTGCACCTGGCCGAGCACGCGGTAGCAGGTATCGACCTCTTTCACGATCACCCGGAACGCGTAGATATCCATGATGGAATGGAAACGCTGTTCTTTCAGGTGCATCTTGAGGTAGATGGAGTAGAGGTGTTTTTCCCTTCCGCTGACGCGGCAGGCGATGCCGGCTTCGGTCAGCCGCCCTTCGATCTCGGAGAGGATTTTTTGAATCATCTCTTTGCGGTTGCCGCGCGCGGCTTTCACCACTTCCTTGATCACGCGATAACGGTTTGGGTACAGCGCCTCGAAGCCCAGCTCTTCCAGCTCGGTTTTCAGGTGATGAATACCCAGACGGTGGGCGAGGGGGCTGTAGATTTCCAGGGTTTCACGCGCGATGCGTCGGCGTTTGTCGGGGCGTAGCGAACCGAGGGTGCGCATGTTGTGCGTACGGTCGGCCAGCTTGATCAGTACGACGCGGATATCCTGCACCATCGCCATGATCATCTTGCGGAAGTTTTCCGCCTGCGCTTCTTTCTTGTCCTGGAACTTCAGCTTGTCGAGCTTGGAGACGCCCTCAACCAGTTCGGCGACGCTCTTGCCGAACAGCTGTTCCATATCTTGATAGGTGGCTGGGGTGTCTTCGATGACGTCGTGCAGCAACGCCGCCATCAGCGTCTCGTGATCGAGACGCATTTCCGCCAGGATGCAGGCCACGGCGACCGGGTGAGTAATGTAGGGCTCACCGCTGGAGCGTGTCTGGCCCTCGTGCGCGTCGCGCGCGACGAGGTATGCCTGTTTGAGGCGCTTAATCTGCTCCTCGGGCAGGTAACGTTGAATCAGCAGATTCAGGCTTTCAAACAGGTACAAGGCGGACTCGCAGTCTAATTAACGACGACCTTCAGCAATCGCGGTAACCGCTTGAATCTCTGCGGCTTCCTGCTCTTGCTGTTCCTGGCGCTCACGCACGTCGAGGATCTGGCTGGTGATCAGGCCTTCTTCGATTTCGCGCAGGGCGATAACGGTGTACTTGTCGTTCTCTTCCGGAACCAGTGCATCTTTGCCGCCGGTCTGGATCTGACGCGCCCGACGAGCAGCGACCAACACCAGGTCAAAACGGTTACCAATTTTCTCTACAGCGTCTTGAACAGTTACGCGTGCCATATTTGTGCTACTCCACAGGTGACGAAAAGACTGGGCATGATACTGAAACTGCCTTCAGTCTGCCAATAGTTTGCTGATTAAAGCGTCATGCCGCAGCAACTGGCGGCCCAAACGCAGGCGTTCGGCGCGAATGATGGTCTTCAGATCGGACAGCGCCAGATCGAAATCATCGTTCACGATCAGGTAATCGTACTCCGCGTAATGCGTCATTTCCGCCACGGCCTGAGCCATGCGTTTGGCGATCACCTCTTCGGAATCCTGCCCGCGCCCACGCAGGCGGCGGCCCAGTTCTTCCTTCGACGGCGGCAGAATGAAGATGCTGCGCGCCTGCGGCATTTTGGCGCGGATTTGCTGCGCGCCCTGCCAGTCGATATCCAGAAACACATCCACGCCGGTCGACAAGACTTGTTCGATGGCGGCGCGCGAGGTGCCGTAATAGTTGCCGAACACTTCGGCGTGCTCAAGAAACGCGTCCTGCTCGATCATCCGGCGGAATTCGTCTTTCGAGACGAAGAAATAGTGCTCGCCGTGATTTTCACCCGGGCGACTGTCGCGCGTGGTGTGCGAAACCGAAACCTGCGTGTCGTACAGCGGTTGCGTCTTTAACAAAGCCTGAATCAGACTTGATTTACCTGCGCCACTGGGAGCAGAGACAATATAAAGCGTGCCTTGAGCCATGATGATGTTCGTTGATAACGGTTGATATGCCAAAAACAGCGGATGTGTATTTTCTCCGCACAGTATACACGGCTAACGCGCCGGGTGCAGCGTTAGCTCGCATTTTGCCCGCGGCTTTGCGTGGAAAAAGCGCCGAAAGGGCGAATATGCGCGCTGAAGGGCGACATTTTTGCAGTTTTGGCCTCGGCGGCGGCGCGTTGCCGCCCCGAGATCAGTGATCCGGATGCTGGTAGTTGAACACCGGCAGGCCGAGGCGGAAGCGCAGGGCGATAAGACGCGCGCTCAGGCCGGCGATCAAGGTGAGGATCACCACCAGATTGTGCGGCAGGCTAAGGTGCTGCAGGCCGATATACAGCCAGGCGGCGCTGAAGGAGATGCCGGCGTAGATCTCCTTCTGGAAAACCAGCGGGATGCGGTTGCAGAACATATCGCGCAGCACCCCGCCGAAGACGCCGGTGATCACCGCGGCGATGGCGGCAATAATGGCGCTGTGCCCCATATCCAGGGCCACCTGCGCGCCGATGATGGAGAAGACGATTAGGCCGACGGCGTCGAGCACCAGGAACAGGCGGCGCAGATGGCGCATCAGAGGAGCCACCCAGGTGGTGACGATCGCCGCTATCGCGACGATGACGATGTATTCCGGGTGTTTGACCCAGCCCAACGGAAAATGCCCGAGCAACATATCGCGCACCGACCCGCCGCCGATTGCGGTGACAGAGGCGATGATGATCACGCCGAACATGTCCATTTGGCGGCGGCCGGCCGCCAGCGCGCCGGTCATGGCTTCGGCGGTGATGCCGATGATATAAAGGATGCTCAGTAACATAAGGGATTCACAGCATAATTGCGTCAGAATGATGGCCGGCAGGGTAATCGCCGCCGAGGACGCGCGCCACTGAGTTTTTTTCACCGATGGCGTTTCGGATTAATATAGCTAATCCAAACTCCATTTTTATTGCCGATAACCAGCCTTTTTTAACATCTGGCTGTTAATGAAAGCATTAGAAATTTCGCGCTAATTTCCATCGCTGACTATGATTTTTGCAGCGAATCCTTCAACCGAAAAATCGAGATTGCAGATGAAAAACTCCCCGAGACTGGCCGCCGGCGCCATGGTGGCCGCCCTGCTGCTGAGCGGCTGCGTGGCGCCAGGCCACCAGGCTGTTTCCCCCGCCCCGGCTTGTCGCACCGGCGATCCGCTGGTGCAGACAACGCTCTACTTCGGCCTGAACCGGCCGGCGGGGCCGGCGATCACCGCCGCCGAGTGGCAAACCTTCGTCGATAGCCAGGTGACGCCGCGTTTTAAAGACGGGCTGACGGTGTTTGATGCCAAAGGGCAGTGGCTGGGTCACGACGGCAAGCTGGCGCGCGAGAACAGCAAGGCGCTGCTGTTGATCCATGCGCCGGGCAAAGAGAGCGAGGCGAATATCGAGGCGCTGCGCAGCGGCTATAAACAGCAGTTTGCGCAGGATTCGGTAATGCGGGTGGATGCGCCGGTGTGCGTGGCGTTTTAAAGCGAACTCCCGGCCCTGCGGCCGGGAGTGGGGATTACAGTACCAGGCCGGCGATGGCCGCCGACAACAGGCTCACCAGCGTCGAGCCGTAAACCAGCTTCAGGCCAAAACGGGAAACCACGTTGCCTTGCTGCTCGTTCAGCCCCTTGATGGCGCCGGCGACGATGCCGATGGAGGCGAAGTTGGCGAACGACACCAGGAACACCGACAGAATGCCCAGCCCGCGCGGCGACAGCTCCGCCGCGATCTTCTTCAGTTCAATCATCGCCACGAATTCGTTGGCCACCAGTTTGGTCGCCATGATGCTGCCCGCCTTCAGGGCCTCTTCCGCCGGGATGCCGATCAGCCAGGCCAGCGGATAGAACACGTAGCCGAGGATTTGCTGGAAGCTGATGCCGAGCACCGCCGAGAACAGCGCATTGACGGCGGAGATCAGCGCGATAAAGCCGATCAGCATCGCCGCGATGATCATCGCAATTTTGAAGCCGGCCAGAATGTACTCGCCCAACATTTCGAAGAAGCTCTGATCTTCGTGCAGCTTGTTCAGCTTCAGCTCCGGCTCGTCTTCGACCTGATACGGGTTGATGATCGACAGGATGATGAAGGTGCTGAACATATTAAGGATCAACGCCGCCACCACGTACTGCGCGTCGATCATCGACATGTAGGCGCCGACGATGGAGAGCGATACCGTCGACATGGCGGTCGCGGCCATGGTGTACATGCGGCGCGGCGAGATGTCGCCGATGATGCCCTTGTAGGCGATGAAGTTCTCCGACTGCCCCAGCACCAGCGTGCTGACGGCGTTGAACGATTCCAGCTTGCCCATGCCGTTGACCTTGGACAGCAGGGTGCCCACCAGACGGATGATCAGCGGCAGGATGCGGAAATGCTGCAAAATGCCGATCAGGGCGGAAATAAAGATGATAGGGCACAAAACGCCGAGGAAGATAAACGCCAGGCCATCTTTGCTCATGCCGCCGAACACGAACTCCGACCCTTGTGCGGCGTAGGCGAGCAGGGTGTCGAAGAAGCCGGCGACGTGTTTGATCACGCTGAGCCCGCTGGCGGAGTGCAGGAAGAAATAGGCCAGCGCGCCTTCGATCACCAACAGCTGGATGATATAGCGCAGGCGGATTTTCTTGCGATTATTGCTGACCAGCAGCGCCAGGGCGATGATCACCACCAGGGCCATAATAAATTGCAGAATTTGTGGCATAAACGGTCCGTACGGTTCACGGGCAGGAAAAAAACACATTTAGCCACAGCATCGCCGTCCTTTCATTACCTTGCGTGATAATTAGAACAAAATACTTATGGCGTGCGGGATATCTTGCCGATTGTCATCCGCACGCGCTGCTCGGCAGTTTTTCATAAGCCCCCGAAGTGCCTTAGTGAGCCGTCTTCCATGATGCCTGCCGGCTCGCAGCCTGATGCAACCACCGTCCCGCACGTTCAGGCACCTGGAATCTGGCTCGCAATGGGCGATTTTTCATGGCGCAAAGCGTGGCTTTCTTGGCTGAGGAAGAGAAACATGTTTGGACAAGGCGCCGGTCGCGATCGGTGCGCATTTTATCGAACAAGGAGGCGAACGATGAATATCGGCACGTTGCTCAGGGCGCTGGCCAACGGCGTTAATCCCGACACCGGCGAGCTATTGAGACCGGCTTCAGCGGCCTGCGCGCCGGAGGCTATCCGCCTTCTGTTCGCGTTGGCCGACGAGTTTGACGGTGAATCTGAACTGCAGAAAAAAGCCAGGCTGACGCCGGAAGAAAAGCGGCAGAAGAATCTGGCCGAGGGCCGGCCGGCCAATGCCTACTTCCCCTGGCCGGAAGAAGAAAAACTGCGGCTGCGCGAGAGCCATGCGGCAGGGGCGACGCTGGAAGCGCTGAGCGATGAGTTCGAGTGTTCAACCTGGAGCATTGCGGTGCAACTGCAGAAAATGGGGTTGATCGGTGAGTGTAAGCATACCGGTTTTAGTTCCAGGCACGTTTTGAAATTTCCGGGTTTTCAGTCATTAGCCGATATTCTTCCTGTGTCAGGTCATGCAGGGATTCATGAGGCCGCTCACTGTTGTATTCATTTAGCCAGCACTCCGTTATTTCCCGTGTTTCATCCAATGTTTTGAACAGGTGAAAATTCAGGACCTCTGCCCGGTACGTCCTATTAAAACGCTCAATAAACGCGTTCTGCGTCGGCTTACCCGGTTTGATAAATTCCAGCAACACACCGTGCTCCTCAGCCCATTTCGCCAGAACCGTGAGATCAGCTCTGGCCCATTGTCCATCCGCATCTTCTGCGAATATCCACGGTTTGGGACTATCCTGTCCAGCCCCCTGACGAGCCGTTGTGCCAGGATATTCAGGTCGATTTCTATCGCCAGTGCTTCGAGATTAAAATCGTCCACCACATTGAAGGTACGGAAGCGTTGGCCACAGATCAGTGCATCGTGCATAAAATCGATGGACCGTCTCTGATTAAGTGCCCCAGGTGTTGCCAGTAGAATTGGGTTTCTTACCGGCAGACGTTGCTTACTCTTGCGGCAAAAATTCAGTTTCAGCACGAAGTAAATTCGGTGAACACGCTTATGATTCCAGGTGTTACCCTGCTTGTGAAATATTTGAAACAGTTTCTTAAAACCGTATCGCAGATAGTGTGCTGCCAGCTCAGTCAACACCAGGTTCACCGGCCGTCACGCCGGGTATTGGGCTGATAAAAACACACCGTCCTGCCCAGCGATACTGTCCTGCACGCCTGGCGGATGCTCATGGCAAATTGTGCCGTCAGATAGCTGAACGAGCTCCCGCTTTATCGCTGGTTTTAAAACTTTCGATAACGTCTTTTAGTGCGCATTATTCAAAGTTGAGATCGGCAAGCTTATGTTTAATAATGCTATTTTTTCAAGTTCTTTCTTTTTTTATATCAGAGGCTTCCATGCCGCCGTACTTTGCTTTCCAGTTGTTGTTCGAGTTCTCAGATATTCTTGCTTCCCGGCAGATATCTTTGACGGACTTCAATACGGTGATGATCTGGTGCTCAGTAAATCGGGCTTTACGCATGATGATTTCCTCAAAGGACATATTCAGTGTCGAAAGATCTCTAGAAGTGAATGGCGTGGGTTGCAGGGATACTTATAACTATAACCCGAGGGTGATTATAATGAACGCATTAGTAAAACTAAATCTTATATTCTTATGGATAAAAACTAGTTAAAGAGTAGAGTTATAACTCCCATAGAATTATGTGATTCAGTTGATGTTAAAAATAAAGTTTTAATTCATGCTAAAAATATGGGGGACTGTTTCTCTGACTCAACTCATCCTTTCACAAAAGAAATTATTGCTTCTGAACTAACTCTCAGTGACGAAGGGTTTAGAAAAGCTGTGCGGGTTGTTATAAAAAATAATCACGGAAATGCTGCGATGAATCTTGTACCAGAAAATTAATTTAATTAATACGTATTCGCATCTAACCCAACGTGGATTTAAAGTTACTATAGCATCTGTAAAATAAAACATCATGTAAAATAGGGACTAACGCAGATAAGCTTTGCTTATCTGCGTTAGTCCCTGCTTTTCTTCTCTACAATTGAAAAATAAAAATTAAGGCTAGGCTACTTACAAAGTAAAATTTTCTAATGGTTCTCTACTCAAATGAATCAATGCCAATCATGCCTGAAACCACTTTCTTTATACTTGATAAATGTGTATTTAATAATGAAACATCAGTAGTATGAAGAGCTATAGCTGTTGATTGCGGAAAAACAGGATATTGGCCTGTAATACAATGTCGCGGGGCTACTCTTCTAAGTAAAGAGCCTGATTTCGCATGCGCAAATAGTATGATAAACATATCAACTGATGATATTTTAACTTTACCGTTATCATCAACTGAGTGAATATTCATTAAATACTTATTGGTAAGGGCATCCATGTCATACTCTTTAATGGTATTTAAATCTTTAAACTTGGCATCAAGTATAACAGTAAAAGCCAGGCCTTTCTCTTTTGAAGTTATTTTCAGAACGAAATCAGGGCAGAAATGATGCTTCCCATACAACGTAGAGCTATAAGTGTTACTAGTATCAATCAAATCACCAGGCTTGCTATCAGCACTGTAAGGATATATTTTAGCCTCATAAAGCAAATCGATTAAAAATTCAGGACTTGAAAATGCAAAGTGATTATTTATAGAACCATCTGGCCGTTCAGCATCAACTCCGCCAAACGGATTAGACTCTGCATGATATCTGAAATTCTGAGTCGATGATGTAGTCTGAAAGACATTTTCTATTTCTTTGTAAAGTAATAACAGAACTGTTAATTCATATATGATAGAAAGATTTTTTAATCCTAGAAGTAACTTATTACTAGAAAAATCAGGAGATCGTGTTTTGTAGCACTTCTCAATTAGATGAAATGCTTCTTTGTAATGAGAGTGTTTAATAACATATGATGACATTTTAGGTATCGCTGTCATCTTGGTTTTGGAGGGAATAATCTTCGAATATATGCTTCTCAATTTACTGAATTTAGCTATTAGAGTATCAATCTCCTTTATTTTGACATCTAATACCATCTTTGAAAACTTTTCCATTGTATGATCAAATCGTACATAATCAGTATATGATAGGTTCTCAGTAAAATCAGAATGTGAGCTATATTCACGTTTAAGAGAATATAAAAAATTCACTGCATTGATTATAAAAGTATTTATAACCCTATTCTCGTAAACGTCAAAGTTTTCAAATGATATTTCTTTTGGCAATTGTTCGTAATGATATCCTCTATTATTAAAATGAATATTTACGCTATCTTGGTTTGCTGGTGATAATTTATCGAGATTGGTCAATGCCCAATAGACTGAATCAGGACCTGTTGGAGCACCGTTTTCTGATAGAATCAAATCGGACTGTATTTGTGATTTTCTATCCTTTAAGAATAAATGCACTGTACTACTTAAATAATCAAAAGCCTGATTGATTGCATCAATTTTATTGAAATTATGCTCGTCATCACCTAAAAAATCTGCGCCACGCTTACTACGTGAAAAACATATTGCAATTGCGTCTTCAAGATTCTCTGTTAAGAAGCACAACATTTCATTAGCAATTAAAGCATTTTCTTTTCGTGCTAATATATCAAATGTAAGAGATATCGGGTCTGAAAATCTATTGTCAAAATATAAAACGACCTCACTTTCTCCGAAAAAGTTATAGAAATATCTAGCTGCATGCGAGTTTATTAACTCTTTCGATATAAAGTTATAATAATCTTGATTCGTATTATCCTGTAAAACCATTAATAATGGAATATCTCCAACCATCATAGTAGGAGCTCCGTGGCTAGAAAAGTCTTCAGCATCCATCTCAACTGAAAATACAAGCTTATCAGTCTCTTTTATTTGGATTTTTTCACCATGTTTTAGATATAGACATGCCGAGTCATCATAAGTATTGATGTACACCCTCCACTTAATCATAAATTATGTCCGTAGCTAAACATATTCTGATTTCCATGACTTAAAATCTTTTTCAGCATTTTAATGGATTTTTCCATTTCATCAGGGAGATTAAGTATCAAGGCCTCTAATCTTTTGCCAAAGCCTTGCCCATAACCATTAAGTAAGGGGATAACATGCTGGCTTATCGCATAATCTAAACCTAGGTATTTACTTTCCATTGACATTAAAGGACCTGCAACATTGTAATACGATCTAATAGCTTTAATTTTTCTATATGAGACTATTATTGGATTGCCATATTCAGGACGTTCATCTCTCAAAGTTATAACAACTGACTGTAATACTTTTTCTATATCTGCTGGTAGCTCTAATGTATTAGCCTTAAAAATATCAATGAATTTCTTTCCACTTATAGCTTCCGAAGTAGAATTGACTATATTTTCATAACCAACCATGCTTACTTCATAATTCGGCTCAAAATCATCAAAGTTTACTATTGCAGCTCTATCAAGTAATCTAGGCGTTAAAGACTGAACTGATTCGTCTTGATTTATAGTACCTAAGAATCGTAAATAATCGGGAATATTAAAGTATGCTTTATCTGGATTGCCTGTAGTTAAGACTCGCTTAGATTCAGGATCTGCCATTTCTAAAAACGGGCTAAAATAATGTTCTGGTTGAGATAAGTTGAATTCATCTAACAATATTATTGAAGCAGCGGGGTCCTTATTATCATCAATTTCAGAACTTAAATGTTGTATCAACTCATACAGACCAGTTGAAGCAGGAGAAAAGGATTGGGATAGTGCATTATAAAAACCAAGAATATCCCTTGATGAGGTCCACCCTCGAGCGACTGGGATATTAAGGAATCGATTACCTAAACCTAGGCAATTTCCTAACATTTTAGCAAGTGAGGTTTTCCCTGTGCCAGGTAACCCACTAAATAAAGTGAACTGACATTGTGATATAGTTGTTAATATATTAGCTGCTGTTGCATAATCAGTTTTCCTACCCTGTTTGTTTAAAGAGTCTAAAACTGCATCAATCAAATCCTCGCGAATATCTTCTATATCACTCGAACTATAATTTAATCTTATCGGAACATTATAATCAAGCTGTTGAACAGCAACGCGAGGTCTCAAACCACATAGAGCATCAACGTCAGGTTTGAGTTTAACTAAACGACTTGTTAATGTCTCATTGTTTTCCTTAAGTTTGGCTCTAACTTCATCAACCTGCTCTTCCATTTGCTTCTTTTTATCTCGAGCACGATCTCTATCATCTTCTAATGTCTGAATCTCTTTATGAAGCTTGTCATACTCTTTGAGTCTACTATATTTCTCTTCTAGCGCTCTGACTTCTCCTGTCAAACTATCAAGCTTATTCCTTTCACTTGCAATTTGGCTTTCAATAATTTTTCGTTTTTCATCCGTTAATGATGACAAATTCCCAGCATTGTTAACTTCAAAATCATTTCTTTCTCTGGTTTTTTTTCTAATTTCAGACTCTAATGCCTCTTTCTTTTCCTTTAATTCATCGAATGCACTTTTTTGTTTTTTCGTCTCTTCTTCCATTTTTTTAGCAAAATTGGCTTTTTCTTCTTTGAAGTAATCATCTTTATTTTGGGATATATAATCTACTAATATCTTCTTTCCTTCTTTGGTATCTAAGAAAGTCTGAATTAGTTCTGTTTTAGTCGAATCCCATGCTAAAGAATCTTCGAGACATTGAAATAATCTATTAAATCGTTGTGGGAATGTTCTGTATTCCGTTACTGAGGAAAAATGTTTTCTGATTTGAGCAATAGTGCCTTTTGTGAATGATCTGAAATCTGCATTTAACGCAATTTTATTTCCATATATTGATAGGATTTGATCGTCAGTTATAAAATCAATTTCTTCATCTATAGTCTCCAATATTCTCTTTATATTAGATAAAAACAATGGTGCTCTTTTTTCATTTGACAAATTTGCGATACATTTCTGAATACCGACTTTACCTATGTGGTATTGTGGTATTTTGCTTAGCGGTGTATTGATTGACTTCAATGAAAGAATATAACTCTCTGTTTTTTCATCAAATTTATTTGTGTAGTCGAATGGTCCATAAATAAAACCATTTTCTTTAATAAGTAATGTTTTGGTTAAGGGGAGATCATCAACAGCTATCAATGGGTCATTTGGTGTGGGCAGGCTAACATCATAAACTTGAGAAACTTGCAACCCCTTAATTTCATCACACGAATTTGCACGTGTTACATATTTGCAGTTGCCATCTTTTTGGTCAAAGTTAGTAGGGATGCAAATGGCTTCAAATAAATTATTTTTAAATCTCTCCTTAATGTCAGAATATCCACTAGTGACGAAAACCTGTTCAGTTTCGCAAAAAAACTCCATTTGATTTATTGGTAGGATATCCCCATTTTCAAAAACTTCGAAATATACTCTTAACTTTCCAATTTGCTCTTCTCTTTCAGAGCTGTAACCTTTTTCTATAGTACATAGTACTTTTCTTTCTTGCTGTGCCATGTTATTCATTCCGTTTAATAATCAACCAATTATTGCGTTTTATACCAGATTACAACTTACATTTAGCAACATTTCTGCATAAGATCAAGCTACAAACTTTTTTTCATTTAAAATTATCTAACTAATTGATACATATTGTGTTTTATTAAGTGCAGATTTTAAATTTTTACATAGATTTTCAAACATTCATGGCACGGTGCCATTATCAGAAAGTCCAAGCAGATATCGTATAAATGTATTTTTAATATTAAAAATCAATTGGTTATTGTTTTCCGGGTTTCCTTTTTTCCTGATAGAGAGAACCCTCCATCTGCTCATGGAGAGTAAATGCTTTTGCAACCGTTTAGACCCGCTGCGCGCTTTTACTGGAAAATCCGTAACCTGCCCACGGAGTGGATGAATCAAATAAGCTATCTTAACTCCATAATACCAACCTATTGAACAGTACCATATAGTAAATAATATTTTGATTAATCATCAGTCAAAATATTTCAGTGGTCTGCTCCCCATTAATTAATACACAGTGATGTTAGTAACGTGTTCAGCAGTCACATGAGTACATCCCCATGAAGAAGCGTTTTTCCGACGAATAGATCATGAGTATTCTCCGGGGAGCTGAAGCCGGAGTTTCTGCCCGTAAGCACGCCATTTCCGATGCCACGTTTACACTTGGCGTAAGAAGTATGGCGCTGCCCGAAGTTTAGAGCCTGAGTCGCTTGAAGAAGAGAACGCCAGACTCAAGAAGTTACTTGCTGAAGCTTTGTAGATAAGAAGGCGCTTCAGGTGGCTTTGGGGCGAAAATACTAACGACAGACCAGAAGCGGGAAGCCGTGGTGATGCGACAGGTCTGTCTCAACGTCGTGCCTGCATACTTACTGGTTTGTCCCTGTCGACTTGCCGCTATGAGGCTCCGCGTCCAGCAACTGATACGCATTTATCAGGGCGCATCACAGAGCGGGCAATGGAGCGCAGACGTTTTAGTTATCTACCGCCGCATCTGCCAATTATTGCGCCATGAAGGGCTTCATATTAATCACAAGCGCGTGTACCGCTTTTATCATCTGAGCGGGCTGGGCGTAAAACGCAGAGTTCCCATAATAAGTCTCTTATCTGCCCAGATTCAGGTGACAAGTACTGGGAAGTGTAAGGGGGTGGTAAATGGTTTATATCGTACAGATGGCAGGAGGTTAGTGCCCGGCATGCTACCTAAAAAGAAGTGGAAGTTAGATGATTTTGGTAGACTGTCTTTTGTTCGCACCCCTAATAAAACGCCCATATATCAGGGCGTTATTTTTATTTATGACTTTTAAAATAAATTACTCGATGTTCTGGATCTGCTCGCGCATTTGCTCGATCAACACCTTCAGCTCGATGGCGGAGGCGGTGACGTCGGCATTGATTGACTTGGAGGCCAGGGTGTTCGATTCGCGGTTGAATTCCTGCATCATAAAGTCGAGGCGGCGGCCGACGGCTTCTTTCTTCTTCAGGATGTTGTGCGTCTCTTTCACGTGCGCTTCCAGGCGGTCCAGTTCTTCGGCGACGTCGATGCGCTGCGCCATCAGCACCAGCTCTTGCTCCAGGCGAGTGTTTTCCAGCTGCACCTGCGCCTCTTCCAGCTTGCTGACCAGGCGCTCGCGCTGCCATTGCAGGATGTTCGGCATCTGGGCGCGCACTTTGACCACTTCGGCGCTGACGCCGTCGAGGCGCTGTTCGATCAGCGTTTTCAGCGCGGCGCCTTCGCTTTCGCGTGCGACGATAAAGTCATCCAGCGCGCCGTCCAGCGCTTGCATCAGCTCGGCGCTGATGGCGTCCAGATCCTGCTCCTGCGCGGACATCACGCCCGGCCAGCGCAGCACGTCGATCGGGTTGATTTCCCCTTCGTCGCTCTGCATTTTCACCCAGTTGGCGGCTTCGACCAGCTGTTTGGCCAGTTTTTCGTTCAGGATCAGCGAGCTTTGCGCGCTTGGATCCAGTTCAAAACGCAGGTTGCATTCGACTTTGCCGCGGGTCAGGCGGCCACGGATACGTTCACGGATCACCGGCTCCAGGCTGCGGAATTGTTCCGGCAGGCGGATGTAGGTTTCTAAGTAGCGCTGGTTAACGGAACGCAGCTCCCAGGCTGCGCTGCCCCATTCACCCTTGATTTCACGCCGGGCGTAGGCGGTCATGCTGCGGATCATTGATGCGTACCCGTAATAGGAAAAGATGGGGCGATTATAGCGTCGCGGCTGCGGGCAGGATAGGCATTACGTCACGAAGCCCGTATAATGCGCAGCCAATAGTTGATTTGAAGCCGGAGAGAGCCCATGCGTCCTGCAGGCAGAGCACCACAGCAAGTTCGCCCCCTGACACTGACCCGTCACTATACCAAACACGCTGAAGGTTCAGTGCTGGTTGAGTTTGGCGATACCAAAGTCTTGTGCACCGCCACGGTAGAAGAGGGCGTTCCGCGCTTCCTGAAAGGCCAGGGGCAAGGTTGGATCACCGCCGAGTACGGCATGCTGCCGCGCTCCACCCACAGCCGCAACGCCCGTGAAGCCGCCAAAGGCAAACAGGGTGGCCGCACGCTGGAGATCCAGCGCCTGATCGCCCGTTCGCTGCGCGCCGCGGTGGATCTGAAAAAGCTCGGTGAATTCACCATCACTCTCGACTGCGACGTACTGCAGGCCGACGGCGGTACCCGCACCGCTTCCATCTCCGGCGCCTGCGTGGCGCTGGCCGATGCGCTGAACACCCTGGTGGCCAACGGTAAGCTGAAAGCCAATCCGATGAAGGGCATGGTGGCGGCGGTTTCCGTCGGCATCGTCAACGGCGAAGCGCTGTGCGATCTGGAGTATGTGGAAGATTCCGCGGCGGAAACCGACATGAACGTGGTGATGATGGAAGACGGCCGCATGATTGAAGTGCAGGGCACCGCCGAAGGCGAGCCGTTCAGCCACGATGAGCTGTTGGCGCTATTGGCGCTGGCCCGAGGAGGCATCGAAACCATCTTCCAGGCGCAGAAAGCGGCGCTGGCGGACTAATTTTTCAAGGCGACTGAGAAGTCGCCTTTTTTATGCCCGCCGATCGGGCGGCAGTAATGACAAGACCCAAGCAGATTCAGACGAGGAGAAGCAGTAATGAAAGCCTATCAGCGCCAGTTTATCGAGTTCGCGCTTAACAAGCAGGTATTGAAATTCGGCGAGTTCACCCTGAAATCCGGCCGCACCAGCCCGTATTTCTTCAACGCCGGCCTGTTTAATACCGGGCGCGATCTTGCGCTGTTGGGGCGCTTCTATGCCGAAGCCCTGATGGATTCCGGCATCGATTTCGATCTGCTGTTTGGCCCGGCCTATAAAGGCATTCCTATCGCCACTACCACGGCGGTTGCGCTGGCGGAACACCATGAGCGCGACGTGCCTTACTGCTTTAACCGCAAGGAAGCCAAGACCCACGGCGAGGGCGGTTCGCTGGTGGGCAGCCCGCTGCAGGGCCGCGTGATGCTGGTGGACGATGTGATCACCGCCGGTACCGCGATCCGTGAGTCGATGGAAATCATCGGCGCCAGCGGCGCTTCGTTGGCGGGCGTGCTGATCTCCCTCGACCGTCAGGAACGCGGCCGCGCGGATATCTCAGCCATTCAGGAAGTGGAACGCGACTATCACTGCAAGGTGATTTCGATCGTGACGCTGAAGGACCTGATCGCTTATCTGGAAGAGAAACCGGAAATGGCGGACCACCTGGCGGCGGTGCGCGCTTACCGCGAGCAGTACGGGGTATAAATAAAAACGCCGGGCATGCCCGGCGTTTTCGTTATTGCAGCTGTGCCGCCAATAGCGGCCAGCGGGCGTCGAATTCCTGCGTTGGACGATAGCGGAATTCCGAACGCACATAGCGCGACAACATGCCTTCGCAGAAGGCCAGCAGTTGGCTGGCCAACAGCGTTTCATCGACGATGAAGCCTTTGCCTTCGCGCAATTTGCGCTCTTTCAGCACCTGACGCAGCTGCGCCTCGATACGTTCGAACAGCTGGTTGATGCGGCCCTGCAGGCGATCCTGTTCAAACATCAGCGCGTGGCCGGTCATGATGCGCGTCAGCCCCGGGTTACGTTCCGCAAAGCCCAGAATCAGCAGTAAAATCAGGCGCAGACGATTAAACGTCTCTTTCTCGTCCTGCAAGATCAGGTTGATGCGGGTGATCAGGCTGTCTTCGATAAACTCGATCAGACTGTCGAACATCCGTGTCTTGCTGGGGAAATGCCGGTACAGCGCAGCTTCAGAAACACCCACGTTCGCGGCGAGCTTGGCGGTGGTAATGCGCTGGCTGCCGTCGCTGGATTCCAGCATCTGGGCTAACGCCTGCAATATTTCCTCGCGCCGATTCCTTTTCGTATTTTCTTTTTCTGCCATGTCTGATTAGACCCTTGCTAAAACTTAACTGACGGAAACCCGGGCACCGGCCGCTGCAGAGCAGGCTCTGTGCGGCTTATGTGATAGCTTTTTTACGATGCTGGGGTCAGCGGCCTTAACGGCCTTTTTCCGCGCTGCCTGGTGTGCGCTGCAATTGTCGCGGTAAAACCTTGCCGCAGAGACATCCTTCTCCCCGGAAAGGCAAGGTTCAGGCGACGTTTCCCTGCCGGCCATCGTGCATTGAGTGGCGCTTAGTGGCGCCCCGAGTGGCCGAAGCCGCCTTCGCCGCGCTCGCTGCTGTCGAACTCTTCCACCAGGTTGAACTCGGCCTGCACCACCGGCACGAAGACCATCTGCGCGATGCGTTCGCCCGGTTCGATAGTGAATGACTTCTGGCCGCGGTTCCAGACCGACACCATCAGCTGGCCCTGATAATCGGAGTCGATCAGGCCGACCAGATTGCCCAGCACGACGCCGTGCTTGTGGCCCAGGCCTGAGCGCGGCAGGATCACCGCCGCCAGGCCGGCGTCGGCGATATGGATCGCGAGACCGGTAGGCAGCAGCGTGGTTTCACCCGGCGCCAGCTCCACCGCGCTGTCCAGGCAGGCGCGCAGGTCGAGACCGGCTGAGCCCGGAGTGGCGTAGGTCGGTAGCGGGAAATCCTGACCGATGCGCGGGTCGAGGATCTTAACGTCGATTTTTTTCATCATAACGGCTGACTATCTCGTCTATTAAACGTTGGCCAAGGAGTGCCTTGTCGCTCAGCGCCAGGCGTTTCTCTCCATCCTGCCAAAAAAGGTGCAGGGCATTGGTGTCGCTGTTGAACCCGTGCTCTGCGAGCGATACATCGTTAGCGCAAATCAAATCCAGCTTCTTACGCGCCAGTTTTTGCCGCGCGTATTCTTCCACATTCTGGGTTTCGGCGGCAAACCCCACGACAAACGGTCGATTTTTGGTCATCGCCGCCACGCCGGCGACGATATCGGGGTTTTTTACCATCTTGAGGACGATTTCATCACCCTGTTTTTTTATTTTTTCATCGGCGATCCGCTCGGGACGGTAGTCGGCTACGGCGGCGCAGGAGATGAAAATCTGCTGCTGAGCGGCGCGCTGTTGCACCGCCTGCTCCATCTCGAGCGCGCTGGTGACGTCCACGCGTGTGACCTTCGGCGGCGTCGGCAGGCTCACCGGCCCGGCGATCAGCGTCACCTGCGCGCCGCGGGCGGCGGCGGCGCGGGCGATGGCGAAGCCCATTTTGCCGGAGCTGTGATTGCTGATGAAGCGTACCGGATCCAGCGCTTCGCGCGTCGGGCCGGCGGTGATCATAACCTGCAAATGTTGCAGATCCTGCGGGGCGGAGAAATGACCGTTCGCCAGCTCGACGATGTCCAGCGGATCCAGCATGCGGCCCGGGCCAACGTCGCCGCAGGCCTGGCTGCCGCTGTCCGGCCCCCAGAGCAGCATGCCGCGCGCCTGCAGCGTTTGCAGGTTGGCCTGCGTGGCGGCGGCGCGATACATCTGCTGGTTCATGGCGGGGGCGGCGGCGATAGGGGCGTCGGTCGCCAGGCAGACGGTAGTCAGCAGATCGTTGGCCATGCCGGCGGCGACGCGCGCCAGCAGATCGGCGGTCGCCGGCGCCAGAATCACCAGATCCGCCCATTTGCCGAGTTCGATGTGGCCCATGGCGGCTTCGGCGGCGGGATCCAACAGATCGTCGGACACCGGGTGGCCGGAAACGGCCTGTAGCGTCAGCGGCGTAATGAACGCCTTGGCGGCGTGGGTCATCACCACGCGCACTTCCGCGCCCCTGTCGCGCAGGCGGCGCACCAGCTCTGGGCATTTGTAGGCGGCGATGCCGCCGCTGATGCCAAGCACAATATGTTTGCCGGAAAGTCCCGTCATCATCATTGTCCGATTGAAAGCCGAAAGATGCGCCATTTTAGCATATCCGCCGTTCAGGTGAGCGATTCCGCAATGGCTGCAGGGCGTTACATTGTGCTTTGCGAAACACTTCGCAATGTTATCAAACACCTGTCGAACGCGCCGGGGGGCGCATGGCATGCTGTAGCCCTTTCAGGGAGGAACACGATGAGCAACCCGACTGTGGCGTGCTGGCCGGGCGCGCTGGCGCCGCGTGAAAAGCTGTTGATGCAGGGGGCCGCGGCGCTGTCCGACGCAGAGCTGTTGGCCATTTTCTTGCGCACCGGGTTGCCCGGCGTGCACGTAATGCAGCTGGCGGAGCAGCTGCTGCGCCGATTCGGCTCGCTTTACCATCTGATGTCGGCCGATCATCAGGCGTTTTGCAGTCAAAAAGGCCTGGGCGACGCCAGCTATACGCAGCTGCAGGCGATTGCCGAGCTGGCGCTTCGCTTCTTTTCCAGCCATCTCTCGCAGGAAAACGCCATGCTTAACCCGCGCGTCACCCAGCATTATCTGCAAAGCCTGCTGGCGCATCGTGAGCGAGAGGTCTTTTTGGTATTGTTTTTAGACAATCAGCATCGGGTTATTCGCCATCAGGAGATGTTTGCTGGTACCATCAGCAGCGTCGTCGTCTACCCGAGAGAAATTGTGCGTGAAGCGTTGAAGGCTAATGCCGCCGCGCTGATTCTCGCGCATAATCACCCCTCGGGTAAGGCTGAACCCAGTCATGCCGACCGTTTGATAACTGAACAGGTGGTGAAAGCCTGCCAGTTATTGGAGATCCGAGTGCTCGATCATTTGGTGATCGGTCGGGGTGAATGCGTCTCTTTTGCCGAGCGCGGATGGCTTTAAGCGATTTTTTCGCGATCCTTGTGGGATCTTTAGCTGTTCGGGACTTGAGCACTTACGCTTCAGAGCGTATACTACGCCACCTTTGAGAATCTTGGGTTTGGCGCAAGAGCCTATCTCAGCAGGTTTCTGACCTGATGTGTGGTTTCTACCTGATGACGAGAGTCTCCTCAGTATGAAGTTTGCTGAGATGGGCTCTAAAAGCCTGACGAGGCGGCCATACCCTATACGAAGCTCGAGCTGATTTGATTTTTGGAGAATAGACATGTCCCGAGTCTGCCAAGTTACTGGCAAGCGCCCGGTGAGCGGTAACAACCGTTCCCACGCAATGAACGCGACCAAACGCCGTTTTCTGCCTAACCTGCACTCACACCGTTTTTGGGTTGAGGCTGAGAAGCGCTTTGTAACTCTGCGTGTATCTGCTAAAGGTATGCGTGTTATCGATAAGAAGGGTATTGAGACGGTTCTGGCCGATCTGCGTGCCCGTGGTGAGAAGTATTAAGGAACTGAATCATGGCTAAAGGTGTTCGCGAGAAGATCAAGCTGGTTTCTTCTGCTGGTACTGGTCACTTCTATACCACCACGAAGAACAAGCGTACTAAGCCGGAAAAATTGGAACTGAAGAAATTCGATCCAGTTGTCCGTCAGCACGTAGTATACAAAGAAGCTAAAATTAAATAATTTTAGTGGATTAATGAAAAACCCGGCCTTGGCCGGGTTTTTTGTTTTATAAAGGGTAGAAAACATCGGAGGGGAAGCCAGATGCCTGAATTACCGGAAGTTGAGACGAGCAGACGCGGTATAGAGCCTTATCTTGTCGGCCACAGCATTCAGTATGCGGTGGTGCGCAACGCGCGCCTGCGCTGGCCGGTTTCCGAGCAGATCCTGACGCTGAGCGATCAGCCGGTGCTCAGCGTGCAGCGTCGGGCCAAATACCTGCTGATTGAGCTGGAGCGCGGTTGGATTATCGTGCATCTGGGCATGTCGGGCAGCCTGCGCATGCTGCGTGAGGAAAACGAAGACGAAGCCGGCAAACACGACCACGTCGATCTGGTGATCAACAACGGTATGATCCTGCGCTATACCGATCCGCGCCGCTTCGGCGCCTGGCTGTGGTGCGAAGACCTGGCGACCAGCAGCGTGTTGGCGCATCTGGGGCCGGAACCGCTGAGTGAGGCGTTCAACGGTGACTACCTGTATGAAAAATCACGTAATAAGCGCACGCTGATCAAACCGTGGCTGATGGATAATAAGCTGGTGGTCGGGGTCGGTAACATTTACGCCAGTGAATCGCTGTTCAGCGCCGGGATCCTGCCCGATCGTCCGGCGGGATCCTTGACCAAAGCCGAAGCGGCGCTGTTGGCGAAGACCATCAAGGCGGTGTTGCAACGCTCCATCGAGCAGGGCGGCACCACATTGCGCGACTTTTTGCAGTCGGACGGCAAACCGGGGTACTTCGCGCAGGAGCTGCAGGTTTATGGACGGGCGGGAGAACCCTGCCGCGCATGCGGCACGCCGATTGAATCCGCCAAGCACGGGCAACGCAGCACCTTCTTTTGCCGACGCTGCCAGCGCTGAGTATCACGCGGCGGCGAGCTTCGCCATCAGCGCCTGAGTGACCACATCGGGCAGGAAAGGCGCGATATCGCCGCCGTGGCGGGCGACCTCCTTCACCAGTGAGGAGGAGATGAACGACCACTCTTCGGAAGGCATCAGGAACACGCTTTCCAGCGTCGGCATCAAATGGCGGTTCATGTTCGCCAGCTGCAGTTCATACTCAAAGTCAGACACCGCCCGCAGGCCGCGCACCAGGATATTGGCATTCTGGTGAGCGGCGAAATGCGCCATCAGCTCGCTGAAGCCCAGTACCTCCACATTGTCCAGATGCGAGGTGACCTGCGTCGCCAGCGCCACGCGCTCATCCAGGCTGAATAGCGGCTTTTTGCTCGGGCTGGCGGCGATGGCCAGAATCACGTGATCGAACATCAGCGACGCGCGCGTCACTAAATCCAGGTGGCCGTTGGTCATGGGATCGAAGGTCCCGGGATAGATGGCTTTGCTGGTCATGATTCACTTCTCTGAGTAGTTGCGGCCCAATGCCCATAATGCGGCATATTTATTGAAGGTATATTGCGCGTTGACCACCGCTAACAGCAACCCCTGTTTACCGTCGAGGAAGCCGGCCCGCAGCAGCCAGGTTTTGACGAAGGCGCCGAGCGTGTGGGTCAGGATGGACAGATAGCCGCAACGCTTGCCGGCCCGGTGGCGCTGTGTGGCCCATTCTTCGGCATAGCGCAGCTGTTTGCGCTGAAAGGCGAAGAAGTCGCGGCAGGTCAGGTGCAGCATATCGCCGCTGAGGGGGATCACTTTGGCGTCGCCGATGTTCAGCGACTCGTGCACCAGATCGTCGTTATAGCGATAGCGTGAATTGGCGTACAGGCGGTTGACGCGGTCGGGATACCAGCCGCTGTGGCGCATGAAGCGGCCAAGGAACAGGTTGCGCCGCGCGCAGCTGTAAACGGCGCCGTCGTCCGGCGCGTTCAACACCCGCTCGATGGATTGCCGCAGTTCGGGGGTGACGCGTTCGTCGGCGTCGATCATCAATACGTAGTCATGGCTGGCGTAGCTTTGCGCCAGCTGGCGCTGCTTGCCGAATCCTTGCCAGTCGGTGTGCGTGAAGACTTTGGCGCCCAGACTTTCGGCGACGGCGACGCTGTCGTCCTCGCTGCCGGAGTCCAGCACGATGATTTCATCGGCCCAGGCGACAGAGCGCAGGCAGTCCGGCAACAGCCCGGCTTCGTTTTTGGCGATCATCACCACCGACAGGCTTTTGCGGCTGCTCATTCAGTGACTCCGGGGCGGCAGGTGCGGTTCCAGCAGCTGCAGCAGGCGCTGCAACGCTCCCTGATTCTGATACAACACTTCCACCGCATGGCGGCCGTAGTAACGGCGGTAGTCTTCGTCGGTCAACAGGGTTTCCACTTCCTTTACCAGCGAATCCACGTCGGTCACGGTGATCAGGCCTTCGGCCTGCGAAAGCTTGGCGCAGATGTCTTTAAAGTTGAAGGTGTGCGGGCCCATCAGCACCGGGATGGCGTGGGCGGCGGCTTCCAGCGGGTTATGCCCGCCACGTTCCACCAGGCTGCCGCCGACAAAGGCCAGATCGGCGATGCCGTACAACAGCATGAGTTCGCCCATGGTATCGCCGATCACCACCTGGGTGCTGCCGGACGGGATTTCGCCGCTGCTGCGCAGGGTGTAGCTGAAGCCGGCCTTCTGTACCAGTTCCTTGGCGGTCGGGAAGCGTTCCGGGTGACGCGGCACCAGGATCAGCAGCAGGTCGGGGTGTTTTTCCAGCAGCTTGCGGTGCGCTTCGAGCAGGATGGTTTCTTCGCCTTCATGGGTGCTGGTGGCGATCCACACCGGGCGGCGCGGCGCCCATTGGCGGCGCAGCGTAACGGCGCGGGCGGCCAGTTCCGGGGTGACGGAGATATCGAATTTCAGGCTGCCGGTAACGGCCAGCTGCGAGCGTTTCAGGCCCAGTTCGATAAAACGATCGCCGTCTTCCTGGTTCTGTGCGGCGATCAGCGTAATGCGGCGCAGCATATCGCGCATGAATCCGCCAATTTTCTTATAGCCGGCGGCGGATCGCGCCGACAGGCGCGCATTGGCGATCACCAGGGGGATTTGCCGCTGATGCAGTGCGTTGATCAGGTTAGGCCATAGCTCGGTTTCCATGATGATCACCAGCTTGGGATTCACCTGGTCGAGGAAGCGGTTCATGGAACCGGGCAGATCGTAGGGCAGATAGACATGATGCACGTCTTTGCCGAAAGCGGACTGGACGCGTTCTGAACCTGTCGGGGTCATTGTGGTCACAGTTATCGGCAAAGCGGGGTAACGATGGCGCAGCGCCCGCACCAGCGGGATGGCCGCCAGCGTTTCGCCGACGGAGACGGAATGCAGCATAATGCCGCCCGGCACGACTTTCCCGGCGCAGAAGCCATAGCGTTCCGCCCAGCGTTTACGGTAGGCTGGAGCTTTGCGGCTGCGCAGCAGTAAGCGGAGCCAGATCAGGGGTTGGATGAGGTAGAGTAGTACCTGATATAAACGCAGCAACATTCTATCAATTTCATTTATATGGGTTATTCGGAATAGTACCATAACTGGAAGGGAAAGGCGCTAATTTGGTAACCTTGGGTGTCAGTTTCAGACAACCGGCGAGCGATTTCGCCGATAGGCTCGGAATGAAGAATATTTTAATTATTCGCCGCGACAACATCGGCGATCTTGTTTGCACCACGCCTCTGATTGAAGGGGTGAAAATTGCCTATCCAGACGCAAAAGTTTATCTGCTGATCAATAAAGTCAGCCAGGACGTTGTTAAAAACAACCCTCATCTCGAGAAAGTCTTTGTCTATAAAAAGGCCAAGCACAAGGCGAAAAATGAAACGACGTTGGGCGTTTATTTCGAACGTCTGATGATCTTCCTGAAGCTGCGCAAAATAAAGTTCGATGCGGTCATTCTGGCCAACCCGGTGCCTTGCAAATACAGCCTGCGTTTAGCGAAAATGGCCGGCGCCACCCATATCATCGGCGCCGATTTGGGCACGAAAGATATTCAGCGCCCGTTCCGCAAGGACGATTTCCGCGGTCTACATCAGGTCGAACACACCTACAGCTATTTATCGGCGATAACCGATCAAACCATTCCGATCCCGCCGGTGCGGGTATTCCTGACGCCGGAAGAGCGGCAGCTGGCGGCGCAGCGGCTGCAGGAACGCCTGCCGTCGGTCGAACGGGTTTGCGCCGTGCATATCAGCAGCCGCAGCCCGAAAAGGCGCTGGCCGGTTGAACGCTATGCCGAAATCATCAACCGCCTGACCGCCGATCCCCGCACCGGCGTGCTGATCTTCTGGTCGCCGCAGGGCACGCTGGCGCCGGACGACATCGGCGATCAGCAGCGCGCAGAACAGCTGTTGGCGTTGTGCCAAAACGAACGCGTCGCGCTTTATCCGACGGCCTCGGTGCGCGAGCTGTTGGGCGGGTTCGATTTATGCGACCGGGTGCTGTGCAGCGACGGCGGGCAGATGCATCTTGCCGCCGCGCTGAATAAGGATATGGTGGTGTTCTTTGGCGATACCGATAAAACGTCCTGGCATCCATGGACCGGCCGTCATCATATTTTGCAGAGTGAGTCGGGGCACTGTGAAGATGTTTCTGTCGATGAGGTTTGGCAGAAAATGCAGGCGCTAAGCTAGCGAAGAAAATAAGGCAGGTATCACCTGCCTTATTTATTACTTTATTATTTTTCTTTCAGCTCAATATATTGACGGCAAATAGGCTCCAGCCCATAGCTCAGCAATTGCTGTTGATTTATCTGCGGCGGATTGGCGTAAATTTCCGCCATTTTTTCTGCCAGCGACGCTTCGTTTAATTCCGCCAACGCGTTAGCCATGCCGGCTTTTTCCAGAATTTCCGCAGGGCCGCCCGGACAGCGGGTGCTGACCACTGGCGTGCCGCACAACAGCGATTCTACCAGCACATTGCCAAACCCTTCGCTATCGGAGCTGAGCACCAACAGCGAGGCATGGCGGATAAACGGATAGGGATTGGCCTGGAAGCCGAGGAACAGCACGCGCTCTGCGATACCCAAGTCTGCCGCCAGACGCTTGACCTCGGCGACGCGGGCGTCATCCCCGGTGCCGATCAAAGCCAGCGGCGCCTGAATACCGGATTGCGCATAGGCTTTCAGCAGGCGGTCATGCCGCTTGGTGGCGTGAAAGCGGCCGACGTGCACCAGATAGTCCTGACCGGCCAGTTCGCAAGGTGCCGCCGCCTGTTGCCGGATGGCGTCGATGTCGAACGGGTTATTGATGACCGCCAGCCGACGCGGGCGGATCGGCAAATTCTGCTGCAGATCGCCGCCGACCGCCTGTGAAACGGCGACGATATTTCTCCCCTGGTAAACGTTGGCGATTTTACGTTGCTTGAGCCAGCGATCCAGGCCTTTGCGGTGGCCGAGGTAGGAGGTGGAGAGAATGCCGTGAATGCAGAACCACAGGCGATCCGAAGCCAGCCGCTTGCTGCGGCTGACGATGCGATCGGTTTTGTGCAGGTTGGAGAACACCAGATCGAACGCGCCGTTTTGGCGCTCGTGTTCGGCTACCGCCCGATCCAGCGCGGCGGCGCGGCGCGACAGCTCGGTCAGCTTGCGCCAGGGGGCACGGCTGCGATCGGCCACCACCTGATAATCAATGCCTGACGGGATAGGGTAATTGCAGACGTCACGCAGCGAGATCAGACTGACGTCATGCCCCTGTTGCTGCATGCCTTGGCACAGGGTCAGCACCACTTTTTCCGCGCCGCCTCCCGGCAGGCCATCGATGATCATCAGAATACGCATAGCTAATCCAGTAACCGGTTATAGAGGGAAATGAGCTGTTCGGAGAGATGCGCCGGCGTAGCCGTCATAATGCGCAATCTTGCCGCTTCGCCCATGGAGGATCCCAGCGCCTGGCGCGGCAGCGCCCGAATGGCTTCCGTGATGGCCGGCACGTCGAGCGCGTCGGTCACGAAGCCGTTCTGGCCCGGGGTGATAAACTCGGCGCCGCCGCAGGTGGTGCTGGTGATAACCGGCAGGCCGCAGGACATCGCTTCCAGAATCACATTCGGGAACGGATCGTAAAGCGTCGGCAGCAGCAGCGCATCCGCGGCCTGATAGAACGGCAGAGTCTGCTTCTGCACGCCCATAAAGTGAATGCGATCGCCGCAGCCCAGCGACTGCGCCAGCGCCCGGTAACGCTTTTCGGCTTTATCTTTACCGACCACCAAGAGGTGGCTGTCGGTCGCCGCCACGGCGCGGATGGCGGCGGCCAGCCCTTTGCGCTCGAAACCGGAGCCGACGAAGGTCAGGCAGTGCGCCTGTTGCGGGATCTGATATTGCTCACGCAGGCGTCGGCGCTGGGCCTCGTCGGCGGGCAGGAACTTTTGATTGTCGATGGCGTTATAGATCACCGTGATTTTGTCGGCGGGCACGCCAAAGTCGGCGATGATTTCCCGTTTGATCATTTCGGCGTTGCAGATGACGGCTTTCAGCTCCGGTGCGGCGTACATGGCGCGCTCGGCGCACATCACATAGCGGTGATAACGGTTGGAAAACAGCCACTTGCGGCGCCACTCGGGCAGCAGCCGCGCGCGTTGCAGCAGCCAGCGGCGGTGTACGCCGTCGCCGGCGCGGTAGATATCGCAGCCGGGAATGCGCTCATGGCTTTGCACCAGATCGAAGCGCTCTTTCTGCCACAGCGCCCTGGCCGCCACGGCGAAGCCCCGTTCGCGACTGATGCGGCCTAGTTTCAACGGGTTACACAGGTGAATATGCCAGTTTGGATTGGCGTCACCCTGCCATTCGCGAGTGATGACGTTCAGATCGAGATCCTGTTGCTCCAGCGCCTCCAGGGCGCGGGAAACGAAACGTTCGGCTCCGCCGTCCGGGCGGTATTTTTGGCGAACGATCGCCAAACGAAATGCTTTCATGCCAGCGTGCTCCGCGCGGCTGCAATCACCGCGTCTGTAGGAATGAGGTCGAGATACCGTTCATCGGTGCCGGTATCGATGGCGTCCGGGTCGGGCAGTTCGCCAAAGTCGCCGGCCCAGATCACGGCGCCGGTAGCCTGCCATGGCCGCCAGAAAGTCAGCTTGGAAGGGCCGAATAACGCTACGCACGGCGTTTGCAGCGCGGCGGCCATATGCATCGGCACCGAATCCACGCCGATAAACAGCTTGGCGTGGTCAATCAGGGCGGCCAGTTGGCGCAGCGTCAGCTGGCCGGCCAGCGAGATTACGCCCTGCGGCGGGCAGAGCGCCAAAATGCGCTCGACCATGGCTTTTTCTCTGGCGTCGGGGCCGGAGGTGATCACCAACTGGTGGCCGTCGGCCTGCAAGGCGGTGAGGGTGGCGGCCATTTTCTCTTCGCTCCAGCATTTGAAGAACCAGCGCGAGGTGGGCTGCACCACAATATAACTGCCGGCGACGCCCTGTTTCTGCAACAGTTGCTCACAGGTCTGCCAATCCTGCGGATCATAACTCATGGTGACATGCTCATTGAGCGCGGGCAGGTTCAGCGGCGCCAGCAACGAGAGATTTTGTTCGACGGTATGCAAGTGGGCGTGATTGTCTACCGGCACCAGCTGCGTGTGGCAGTGGCGCCACAGGAAGCCGCGGCGTTTGGGGAAATCGAAGCCCAAACGGATGCGCGCGCCGGTCAGGCGCGTGATGATGGCGCTGCGCCACTGATCGGCCAGATTGACCACCAGATCGTAGCGCTGCGCCTTCAGGCGGCGCAGCAGCGCCAGCTCATGTCCGAGGTGAGCGCGGGCGCCCTGTTTTTTCCATTGGCGATCGATGGCGAACAGGGTCGACAGTTCCGGATTACTGGCCAGCATCTCCTGCGTTTCCTGATACAGCAGCACATCGATCCGGGCCTGCGGGTAGTTTTGCCGCAGGCTGCTGATGACCGGCGTGACCAGCAGCATATCGCCGTGGTGGCGCAATTTTATGATCAGAATACGCTGTACGGATGGGGCGGAAGTTAGGGCTGGCGCGTCGTTCATCATGAGTCGCTTTCTGGGAAACCAATCTTTGATTCTAAATGACCCGATCGCATGTGGCTACTGTTGCTCGGTTTTCTTGCCGAGCCGCAAAAAAATCGCCGGAGCAGGGACGAATGCGCTTCAACGTTGTCCAAACCAGGCAGCAAAGTCGTTTGCCCTGGCGAAACGGGCTGCGTAACATAGCGTATTCTGTTGATATCAGGTTCGATATTCATGACTAAACCGGCGTTTCTCATCACCATTGATACCGAAGGCGATAATCTGTGGCAAAACCACGATCGCATCGCGACCGAAAACACGCGTTTCTTGCCGCGCTTTCAGGCGCTGTGCGAGAAATATGCCTTCAAGCCGGTTTATCTCACCAACTATGAAATGGCGATGGATCCGGCTTACGTCGAGTTCGCGCGTGACGTGATCGCCCGCGGTGCCGGTGAAGTCGGCATGCATCTGCACGCCTGGAACAGCCCGCCGCTGACGCCGCTCACCGATGACGACTGGCGCCACAAGCCTTATTTGATCGAGTATCCCGCCGATCAGATACGCGCCAAAGTCGACTACATGACCAAACTGCTGGAGGACGCCTTCCAGACCAAAATGCTCAGCCATCGCGCCGGCCGTTGGGCGTTCAACGAATACTATGCCTCACTGCTGCTGGAATACGGCTATCAGGTGGATTGTTCGGTCACGCCGCGGGTCAACTGGCAGTTTTCGCCGGGCAACCCGCAGGGCAACGGCGGTACCGATTACAGCCGGTTCCCGTCGCAGGCCTATTTCATCGATCCGCAGAACATCGCCAAGCCGGGCGCTTCGTCGCTGCTGGAAGTGCCGATGAGCATCCAGTACAAGCATTCGGCGCTGATGAATGCGTTCAAGCAGGGCTATGATCGGCTGCGCGGCAAGCGGCGTTCGCCGTCCGTCAACTGGCTGCGGCCGAGTGGCGGCAACGTGGCCAAGATGATAAGCGTGGCCGAGACGTCGTTGGCGCAGGGGCATGACTACGTCGAGTTTATGCTGCACTCCTCCGAGTTTATGCCGGGCGGCAGCCCGACGTTCAAAACCGAGCAGGATATCGAAGTGCTGTACCGCGATCTGGAGCAGCTGTTTGACTGGCTGCAGCAGCGCACGGTGGGCATGACGCTGGCCGAGTATTATCAACTTAAAGCGAACTAAGCACGCACATGTCGAAGAAATGGAAAATCAAGGTTGCCGACTGGTTTTTGCGGCGCTATACGGCGAAGTACGGCCGTTTTCAGGACAAGGCGACGTTCGACGGCGCCCAGCAGTTTGACAATATCGTCATCTATTCCACCACGGCGTTGGGCGACTTCATGTTCAACACGCCGGCATTGAGGGCGATGAGGGAACGCTATCCCAACGCGCACATCACGCTGGTGGTGCATAAGAAAAACCGCGAACTGGTGGAAAACGGCCGCTATTACGATCGCGTGGTGTATTGGGACAGCAAGATCAAGACGATACGCCCATTGCTGAAATCGCTGCGCGAACATCAGCCGGATTTGGCGCTGATCCTGCACTCTCACCTGCCTTATGACATCATCAGCGCCGTCATGGCGGGGGCAAAGTACATCATCAGGGATAACTACAGCTCGGGCATTTGCGGGCTGGAACCTTGGTTAACCAACTATATCTTCCATTATTACGGCCATTTCGTGCGCCGCAAACTGGAGCTGATTTCCATTTTGGGCTGCCGCAGCGACGATCCGACGATGGAAATTCCCGTGGACTATCAGCGCGGCGTCAAAAGCAGCGACCATCCCACCATCGGTTTTCAACTGGGGGCATCGACGGAGTCGCGTTGCTGGCCGGTGTCGCACTATGCGCGCCTGGCCGATGAGCTGGTGGCGAAGCACCCCAATGTGCGCATCGTGCTGATTGGCGCACCGCTTGACGACGGCAAGGCCCAGCAGTTTATGAGCCTGATCGGCCCGCAAACGCAGGCCTGCGTGGATAATCAGATCGGTAAAACGGGGCTGCAAGGCTTGCTGACGTTGCTCGACAGTTTCCATGTTCTGGTCACCGGCGACACCGGGCCGCTGCATCTGGCGGTGGCGTTGAAGGTGAAAACCATCAGCCTGTTCGTGACCGCCGATTCACGTTCCACCGGGCCGATTCAGGATCCTGAACTGCACCGCATCATTCAGGTGTCGCGCACCGGCTATACGATGCCGCTGGAGGCAGAAAGCCCGATGGGGGTCATTCAGCCGCAGCGGATTTATGATGAACTGGTCGCGCACGTGCCTTTAGCGCGCTAGGGGTGCGGCGACGCATCGGCCGCCAGGCCGATGCGGTTAGCGTGGGTTGCGCCCGCGCAGCTTCGAAAGAAAGGTATCCACTCGCGCATAGCGCATCTGGCGGACTTTTTTGCCCGGCACGTCGCTGTTGCGGCAGACAGCGGCGGCGCGGCGCAGAATTTGCAGCGTTGCCGGCGCGTAATGATAATAACCGTACACCGCCTTGGACATGCTTTTCACCTCGGAAAAGCAGTTGGCCAGCATCAGGGCGGCCAACCGGCGCAGCGGCTCATCCCCAGGATGCTGCGCCACAAAGCGCAGCATCTTCTCCATGGCGAACAGCAAATCTTCAATATCTTTGGGTTTGATATTGCGGGTGATGCCCTGGCTGTTATCCCGGTAGAAATAGAGTTCGCAGTCAAGATGGGCGATGCGGCGAGTTTTGAAATACTGAAAAGGCGTGAAAATCACGTCTTCATAACGCCTGCCGTCTTCGAACGTTTCCCCTGCCAGCAGCGTGCGCTTATATACCCGGCTCCAGAGGTGCCACATCGAGCGTGCGAACAGCGGTTGCAGGCTGCCCAGCCCCAACGAGGAAAAGTCGTAGGCTGCGGGCTGCGTCGCGCGGTTCTCGGGTTTCGGCGGTTGTTCGGTGAACTTCTGATAATTAAAATCGATCAGGTCATATTCATCGGCGATCAGCAGGGGCCGCAGGATCGCCAGATAGTCGTCGCTCAGCAGATCGTCGCCGTCGAGAAAGGTGACGTAGCGCCCGGTGGCTCGCTGCAGGCCGACATTGCGGGCGTGCGCAATGCCGCCGTTGGCCTGTGAAATAAAAGCCACGTGCGGATGCTGCCGCTGCGCCAGATACCGGCTGACCAGCGCCCCTGACGCATCGGTAGAGCCATCGTCGATGATGACCACCTCAATCTCATCAGAAATCTGCGTAAATAACGAATCCAGCGCAGCGATGACGAACGCTTCGTTATTGTAAAACGGCACGATAACGCTGAGCAGCGGTGGCTGATGAGTTTTCACGCGGTCTGCTCCTGGGCGGAAGGCGGTTTCGCCACGGAGAGCACGGCGGCGATCAGCGCCAGACAGAACATGACGGTGCCTTCCGTGCTGAAGAAGATGACATCGCTAAGACCGTAAACGAACAGGCTGGCGCTCACGCTCAGCAACAGCGCGTTGCGCTGCGGCCGGAATGAAGAGAAGAACAGGCCGATATACAGCGCCAGCAACAGCAACGTCCCCCAGACCCCCTTGAGCGAATAGGTTTCCAGCAGCTCGTTATGCAGATGCACGTTGATGTAAGGCATGACGCCAGACAGGCGAGGTTGCTGCGCGACGATGGCGCGGATCTCTTCACCGCGCTGCTCGGCGGATTGACCCCAAGGAGCTTGTGAGCCGGTGCGCCATGCCAGCGTTTGCATCGACAGTCGGGAAATGATCGAGTTTTCAGTCTGTGGCTGATCCATCAGACGCATGTCGGTCTCAAAGGCCTGAATGCGTTCTTCTATCTGCGGTTTGAACACCAGGCCGCAGGCTACGAGCAGCAGCGGTACCGAGGCCATCAACGCGAGCTTGTGTTTCCTGGAAACCAGATGCTTGGTCGCCAGCAGCGACAGACAAATCGCCACCGGGTAAACCAGCATCGCCGCGCGGGTGCCGGTCAGCACCAGCGCAGAGAAGGAAAGCAGGAACGCCGCAATGTACAGCACCAGACGGTAGCGGGTGCGCAGCATCAGGATGGCTTGCATCATCACCAGATCGATGGCGGTCATCAGATAGGCAGCGACCGTGGCGCGATCGAAGTTAAGCTCCACGCGAGGAATATCCAGCCGCAATCCCTGATAGAGAGAATAGCCGTTGATCGCCAGGCCGGTAACGAGGGCCACGACGATCAGCAGGCGCTGCACGCACAGCCGCTCATTGAGCGCAATCAGCAAGATGAAAGCGGTTGCGAGCTGCAGTTTGCCGGTCGACATATAAGAGCGATAAATGTTGATGTACTCACCCGGCTGTTTGAAGTGATGCATCCACAGGATGGTGCCCATGCCGACGCAGAACATCAGCGCGGGCAACAGCAGATTTTTAACGTTGCTGAGGTAATAGCGCGGATACAGGCAAACGGCGATAAAGGCGATGTAGCTGGAAACGTAAAACAGATTGCGTCCGGTCGCAGAACCGAAAGGGATGGTGCAAAAAGCGATGGCGCATCCCAGATAAATCAAATAACTGAAGGCAGGGTGCGGCGTTTTTTGTTTTAGCATCGGGCGTGTTTTCCGGCTCACGTGTTGATTAAACGATGAAGGATCGCAGCGTGTCGTCAAACTCAGCTTTGAACTGAGCATAGTTGAAATGTTCAGCAGGATAGCGCTGCGCGTTTCGGCTCAACGTCTGGTAGGTTTCGCCCGCCAGCAATGTCTCAACGGCATCCGCACAGTCGATATGCGACAACAGCTTGGGCGACACCAGGCTGTCGGTTAACGGATCGTAGACTTCATGCGGGAAGTCGACCTCGATATCGGTGAGCTGCCGGTGTTGTTCGATGGTGACCGACGGAACCAGGCCAATGCCGCAGACGCCGTCTTTCACCGCTTCCGGTTGGCCGTCGACCTGCGGGAAGATGACCGGCACGCCGAAATAGAGCGATTCCATGCAGGACAAGCCGAACGGCTCGGTGATCGGCGTGCTCATGTAAATGTGCGTGCGATTGAAGAAGCCGGCGACGTCATCCTGGTAACCGCTGAAGGTGACGCGATCGCCGAGCTGGAGCCGGGCCGCCAGCGCCTCGAACGCCGCGCGATCCGGCCCTTTGCCAGCCACTTCCAGCGTGACGTCATGCCCGCGTCGCAGCAGTTCCTGCATCATCAATAATGAAACGCTGATGCCTTTCAGGCTGACCAGACGCGAGGCGGTGCCGATTCTGATCGGTTGTGACAGCGTTTTCGGCGTGTTGTCGATCCCCGCCGGCGTCTTGATGCGGTTGATCACCACGTGGTTTGGGCAAGGCAGATTAAAGCGCAGCTCCATCACCCGCTTCGAGGCGTGTGAGGCGGAAATCACGCCGTCCAGCATGGCGAAGAAACGCAGCGTCTTTTGATTTTTCGGGTAGCGCCAGGAGCAGCCGTGATCGTAGTAAACCAGCTTGCCGCGCTTGGGTTTGGCCGCCAGCCCCGGCACCAGGTCCCAGACGATCACCACGTCGGCGTTGGCCCGCTCGATTTTCCACTTCAACAGAAATTTTCGCAGGAACTGCGGGCAGCGCAGCGGCAGCGCATTGATCAGGCGGTTGGCGAAGGTGACGGGCTGGTGCGCCGGCAACTGGCGGCGGATCTCCTCGCCGATGTCGCCGCTGATGCACAGGACCTGGTTGCTGCCGTCGGTGGTATCGTTGATGTACTGCAGGAACAGGCGCTCGACGCCGCCCATTTTACCCAGGTTGATAATGTGCAGTTTTTTCATGCTATAACCTTTTGCAACGCCTGCCATGCCGTATCGGCGTCGATTGTCGCCATGCTTTTTTCCGGCGAAATCAGCGAGTGCTGATTTTGCCCATAGCCGCCGATCAGGCCGGGATCGGTTGGCCCGAACAGCGTGATGTTCGGTTTGTCGAGCGCGGCGGTCAGATGACTTAGCCCGGTGTCGACCGAGACCACGCCCCTGGCGCCCGCCAGCACGTCAGCCACCTGCTGCAGGCTGAGCTTCGGCAGCACCTCGACATGTGGGAAACCTTCCGCCAACCGCAGCGCGCGCTGATGTTCATGCTCCGCCCCCCAGGGCAGTTTGATCTTCAGCCCGCTGTCGGCCGTCAGCGCGATCAGCTCGCGCCAGTTCTGCTCCGGCCAATGCTTGTCGTCGCGGGTCGTAGCGTGCAAAAACACCAGATATTGACCGGCATCGACCGGCGGCTGGCTGAGAAAACGCGCGGCGATGGCATAGTCGCCGTAGCTGCCCGGTTTATCGTAGCCGAGGCTTTTGGCGAACAGCTCGCGCGTGCGTTCCACCGCGTGCTGCCGTTTGTCTATCTCATGGCGCACGTTGTAGAACCAGCTGGCGAACGGTTCGCGCGCGCTTTTGCAGTCCGGGCCATGTTTGTTGCCCTTGGCGACGCGCGTGATCAGCGCGGCGCTTTTCATCAGGCCCTGCGCGTCGATCACCACGTCGTAACGGCGTTCTTGCAGCGCGCGCTTGAAGTCGCAGCGCTGCTGTCGGGTGTCGCTGCCGAACCAGTTTTTGCGCCAGCGGCGAATGGCCACCGGGATCACGCGATCCACCGCCGGGTGCCAGGTGGGGATTTGGCTGAAACCTTCTTCCACTACCCAGTCGAAGCGGATATCGGGAATGGCCTGCAGCGCATCGGTCAGGGCGGGCAGCGTATGCAGCACGTCTCCCATCGAGGACGTTTTTACGATTAACACCTGCATGACTATTCCTCGCTGGCGACAAGCAACGGCGTCAGCGCATCCAACACTTGCTGCGGCTGAATATCGATCAAACTTTGGTGATACCCCTGTTCGGCATCGCCCTTACGCACCTTGTGGTAGCCGCTGATTAAGCGAATCACCCGCGCCTTGTCGGAGAGCGGCGGCGTGAAGTCGGGGCTGCTTGGGCCGTACAAGGCTATCAGCGGTTTGTTCAACGCTGCGGCAACGTGCATTAAACCGGAGTCGTTGCTGACCACCGCCCGGCAGGCCGCGATCAGGATCACCGCCTGCTCCAGCTGGGTTTTTCCGGCCAGATTAAGGCAGAAATCGCGCGCGTCGTCCTGCAACGCGGCGCGGATCTGTTCGCCGGCCTCATGGTCTTTTGCCGAACCGAACAGCGCGATTTGATAGCCGCTCTCGATCAGCCGTTGAGCCAGCGCCGCGTAGTGATAGTGCGGCCAGCGCTTGGCGGGGCCGAACTCCGCGCCTGGGCAGAAGCCGACGATCGGGCGGCTGTCGGTCAGGTTGAAGGCTGAGGTGGTTTCGGCGATCTCTTCGTCGCTCACCCGCAGCTGCGGCCACAGCAGCGGCTGCGGCAGATCGTCGGCGCGCTGAACGCGGCCTTTGTCATAGGCCAGCGCCACATAGCGCTGCACCATCAGCGGGAAAGCCGCCTTGTCGAGCACGCGCACGTCGTTCAGCAGGCCGTAGCGCATTTCGCCCCGCCAGCCGGTGCGCTGCGGGATATCGGCGAAGAAAGGCACCAGCGCGGATTTGAACGAGTTGGGCAGAACGTAAGCGCGATCGTAACGGTTGGCGCGCAGAGCGCGCCCCAGGCGGCGGCGTTCGCCGAGCCCCAGCGCGCCGTGGCCCAGCGGCATCGCCAGCGCCTGATTGACTTCCGGCATGCGCGCCAGCAACGGGCGGCACCAGGCCGGCGCCATCACATCGATCTCCGCCGTCGGATATTCGGCCTTCAGGGTGCGATAGAGACTTTGCGACATCATCATGTCGCCAACCCAAGAAGGGCCGATAACCAGTATTTTCATACCCAGCGTTAATTCCTTCAGCTTATGCGGTGCGGTTCAACCAGGCCATGTACTCTTTCACGCCTTCGGCGACCGTTTTGAACGGTGCGTCGTAGCCGGCGGCGCGCAGCTTGGTCAGATCGGCCTGGGTGTACGCCTGATAGCGGCCCTTCAGCTTCTCCGGGAACTCGATGTATTCCACCGCGCCTTGCTGATGGAAGTCCACCACCGCGTCAGCCACCGCCTGGAAGGTTTCCGCCCGGCCGGTGCCGCAGTTGAAGATGCCGGATTTGCCGGTTTCCCAGAACCACAGGTTGACCGCCGCCACGTCGCCGACGTAGATGAAGTCACGCTTGAAGTTCTCGCTGCCGGCGAACAGTTTCGGGTTTTCGCCGCGGTTGATCTGGGTGTTCAGGTGGAAGGCGACGCTGGCCATGCTGCCTTTGTGGCCTTCACGCGGGCCGTAAACGTTGAAGTAGCGGAAGCCGCAGATCTGCGAGTCCGCTTCCGGCAGGATCTCACGCACGTACTGATCGAACAGGAATTTGGAATAACCGTACACGTTGAGCGGCGCTTCATACTGACGCTCTTCGATAAACTCTTCGCGGCCGCCGTAAGTGGCGGCGGAGGAGGCGTACAGGAACGGAATTTCGCGATCCAGGCAGTAGTGCAGCAGGTCTTTGGAGTACTGATAGTTGTTGTCCATCATGTACTTGCCGTCCCACTCGGTGGTCGCAGAGCAGGCGCCTTCGTGGAACACCGCTTCGATCTCGCCCAGATCGTCGCCGGCCACGATGCTGGCGATAAAGTCTTCTTTATCGATATAGTCGGCGATGTCCAGATCGACCAGGTTGACGAACTTGGTGCCGTCTTTCAGGTTGTCCACCACCAGGATATCGCGATATCCCTTGTCGTTCAGTGCCTTAATGATGTTGCTGCCGATCATGCCGGCGCCGCCAGTAACGATAATCATTGGGTTACCCCTGCTAAGCTGCCTGGTGGGGCACAATGCCCCACGCTCAATGGCGGTTATCATAGCATTTCATGCCGCGGCAAACAGCGGAAGGGCTCCGAATATCCCGCATTGCCATTGAAGTCCGCCGTTTGCCGTGATATCTGCTGCAATTTTAATATTCTCTCCCGCGCATTCTCGTCAGTTTGGTTACAAATCAGTAAAATATGCCGCAATTAGCCCAATCCTGGAGATAACCGAATGTCAGCGTCTTTTTATCAGCAGTTGGAACAACAGCTTGCCGCCACGCGCAGTGAAGGGCTGTTCAAGGAAGAACGCATCATTACCTCCGCGCAACAGGCGGACATCGCCGTCGCCGACGGCAGCCATGTGATCAACTTCTGCGCCAATAACTACCTGGGCCTGGCCAACCATCCGGCGCTGATCGCCGCCGCCAAATCGGGGATGGACAGCCACGGTTTCGGCATGGCGTCGGTGCGCTTCATCTGCGGCACCCAGGACAGCCACAAGCAGCTCGAACAGAAACTGGCGGCCTTTTTGGGCATGGAAGACGCGATCCTGTACTCCTCTTGCTTCGACGCCAACGGCGGGCTGTTCGAAACCCTGCTCGGCCCGGAAGACGCCATTATCTCCGATGCGTTGAACCATGCGTCGATCATCGACGGCGTGCGGCTGTGCAAGGCCAAGCGCTATCGCTACGCCAATAACGACATGGCCGAGCTGGCCGCGCAGCTGAAACAGGCCAAAGCCGACGGCGCGCGCCACATTCTGATCGCCACCGACGGCGTGTTCTCGATGGACGGCGTGATCGCCAACCTGAAAGGGGTTTGCGATCTGGCGGACGAGTATCAGGCGCTGGTGATGGTGGATGATTCCCACGCGGTGGGCTTTGTCGGCGCCAACGGGCGCGGCACCCATGAATACTGCGAAGTGATGGGCCGCGTCGATATCATTACCGGTACGTTAGGCAAGGCGCTGGGCGGCGCGTCCGGCGGCTACACCGCCGCCAAGAAAGAAGTGGTGGAGTGGCTGCGCCAGCGCTCGCGCCCGTACCTGTTCTCCAACTCGCTGGCGCCGGCGATCGTCGCCGCGTCGATCAAAGTGCTGGAACTGTTGGAAGAGGGTGATGCGCTGCGCGATCGCCTGTGGGCCAACGCGCGTCTGTTCCGCGAAAAAATGACCGCCGCCGGCTTCACCCTGGCCGGCGCCGATCACGCCATCATCCCGGTCATGCTGGGGGAGGCGAAGCTGGCGCAGGAATTCGCCAATGCGTTGCTCAAGGAAGGCATCTATGTGACCGGTTTCTTCTATCCGGTGGTGCCGAAAGGCCAGGCGCGCATCCGCACCCAGATGTCCGCCGACCACACCCCGGAGCAAATCGAACGCGCAGTGGCGGCGTTTACACGTATCGGTAAGGATCTTGGCGTTATTGCATAAGGTAAAACCATGAAAGCACTGTCAAAACTGAAAGCGGAAGAAGGGATTTGGATGACCGACGTGCCTCAGCCGGAGCTGGGCCACAACGACATCATGATCAAAATCCGCAAAACCGCGATCTGCGGCACCGATGTGCATATCTACAACTGGGACGAGTGGTCGCAAAAAACCATTCCGGTTCCGATGGTGGTCGGCCATGAATACGTGGGCGAAGTGGTGGCGATCGGTCAGGAAGTCAAAGGCTTCAGCATCGGCGATCGCGTGTCCGGCGAAGGCCACATCACCTGCGGCCACTGCCGCAACTGCCGCGGCGGCCGCACGCACCTGTGCCGCAACACCATCGGCGTGGGCGTGAACCGTCCGGGCAGCTTCGCGGAATATCTGGTGATCCCGGCGTTCAACGCCTTCAAGATCCCGGATAACATCTCCGACGAACTGGCTTCGATCTTCGATCCGTTCGGCAACGCGGTGCATACTGCGCTGTCGTTCGATCTGGTCGGGGAAGACGTGCTGGTGTCCGGCGCCGGTCCGATCGGCATCATGGCGGCGGCGGTGTGCAAACACGTCGGCGCCCGTCATGTGGTGATCACCGACGTTAACGAATACCGTCTGGAACTGGCGCGCAAGATGGGCGTGACCCGCGCGGTGAACGTCAGCAAGGAAAACCTCAACGACGTGATGGCCGAGCTGGGCATGACCGAAGGATTCGACGTCGGTCTGGAAATGTCCGGCGCGCCGCCGGCGTTCCGCACGCTGCTGAACGCCATGAACCACGGCGGGCGCATCGCCATGCTGGGCATTCCGCCTTCGGATATGTCGATCGACTGGAACCAGGTGATTTTCAAAGGGCTGTTTATCAAAGGGATTTACGGCCGCGAAATGTTTGAGACCTGGTACAAGATGGCGGCGCTGATCCAGTCCGGTCTGGATTTGACCCCGATCATCACCCACCGTTTCTCGATCGACGAGTTCCAGCAGGGCTTCGACGCCATGCGCTCCGGCAAGTCGGGCAAAGTGGTGCTGAGCTGGGATTGATCTCGGCAGGCGTGAAAAGGGCCGGAATTCCGGCCCTTTTTTTATGCTTGCGGTTTGGTTTGCGTCCAGTGCTGCCAATGACGCTTGATGAAGGTCACCGGCGGCGAGGTGGCAATGCTGTCGGCGATAACGCCCAGCGCGGTGCCGGCGTTGGTTTTTTCCTTCGGCGGTTTGACCTTGCACTGTTTGATGCCGCCGCTGAACGGGTTCTTCGGCTGCGGTTTTTGCGGTTTGACCGGCGGCGGGACGTAGCTGCCGCCACCGTTGCCCTGCGGTTCGTTCAGCAGCGCGCTCGGTTTGACCAGCACGATATCGGCGGGCAGCGACGGCAGCATCTGCTGCAGTACTTTCACCGTTGCCGGGCGCGGGTGGCCGATGGCGATGGCGGAACCGTTGCGCCGCGCCAATTCAACCGCGCGGTTGAACTGACGGCGGATATCGGCTTCGTTCGCGGTATCGTCGAGGAACACCTTGCGTTTGATCACCTTCACGCCGGTGCCGGCCGCGGCGCGGGTCGCCTGGCTGTTGCCGATGGTCATGCTGTCGAGGAAGTACAGACGGTAGCTTTCGAGCGCCTGCATCACTTTCTGCATGCCCGGCAGGCTGGAAGTCATGGCGCTGCCCATGTGGTTGTTCATGCCGACCGCGTAAGGCACGTTGTTCACCGCGTTGCGGATGATGCGCTGGATCTCGTCGCTGCTCATGGCGGGCTGCAGGGTATCGCGCTCCAGCGGCTGCTTGCTGAGCGGCGCCATCGGCATGTGGATCAGCACTTCGCGGCCCTGGCTGTGGGCGCGGGTGGCCATCAGGCGGGCATGCGGCGCGTTGGGCAAGACTGCGACCGAGATCGCCGTCGGCATTTGCAGCACCGCGTTTTCTTCGTGGGGGCGGTAGCCCACGTCATCGATGACGATGGAGAGTTTTCCTGCCTGCGCAGCGTAAGCCTGCAGCAGACAGCCCATTAACAGAGCTGTACGGGTTTTGACATAGCGCAAATCTATCTTCCCAACCACGGCAGTGGGTTAACCGCCTGTCCCTGACGACGGATTTCGAAATAGAGCGACGGCGTTCCCTGGCCGCCGCTGGTGCCGACCAGAGCGATCGGCTGGCCGGCGCGCACCTGCGCCCCGACGTTGACCAACGCGCTTTGGTTATAGCCGTACACGCTCATGTCGCCTTTACCGTGTTCGACCACCACCATCAGGCCATAGCCTTGCAGCCAGTCGGCCAGCAGCACGCGGCCATCGGCGACGGCTTTCACTTCGCTGCCTTCGCGGGCTTCGATCACCATGCCTTTCCAGCGTAGCTCGCCCTGCTGCTGCTCGCCAAAGCCGTGCAGCGTGCGGCCGCGCACCGGCCACATCAGCTGGCCGGCCGGACGGCCGAGGCCGCCGGTTCGCGCCATCAGCGAGCGATCGGCTTCGCTAGGTTTGTAGGTGGTGCCGGTTTTCTTCGCCTGCTGTTCCTTGATGCGCACCTGTTCGCGCACTTTGGCCGCTTCACGCGCTTCGCGTTCGGCGCGCGCGCGGGCTTCGCGCTCCGCCCGGGCGATCTTGTCGCGCATGCGGGCTTCGTTTTGGCGCAGTTCCACCAGGCGTTGTTGGTCTTTTTCCAGCGAAGCTTCCAGCGCGGTCAGCGTTTTCTTGCGGGCGCCGCGCGCCTGCTCCAGCTTCTGCTGCTGTGTCTGTTGTTCGCTCAGTAAGGATTTTTGCTGGCCCTGTTTAGCCACCAGCGTGGTTTTTTGCTTCGCCAGCTCGGCGCGGGTCTGTTTCAACTCTTCGATGGTTTTCTGGCGCGCTTCATTCAGATAGCCGAAATAGGCCAGAATACGTTCGCTGCGCTGGCTTTCTTCACCGCTGAGGATCAGCTGCACGGCGCTGTGCTGCCCTTGCCGGAAGGCGGCGTCGAGCTGTTTGGCGAGGAGGTTTTGCTGGGTCGATTGCTGCTTTTGCAGTTTGGCTATCGAGGCGTTCAGGCCGGAAATGTCCTTGCCCAACTGGGTGAGCGTGCCCTGGGTGTCGCGCAACTGGCGGCTGGCCTGGGCGATGGTTTTTTCCTGTTGACGCAGCTGATCCTGCAGCGAGCTGCGTTGTTGCTGCTGCTGCTTCACCGCTTTTTCTTTCTCGGCGATGCTCTGCTGGATGTCTTTCAACTGGGATTTATTGTCTTCCGCCGCCTGGCCGGCGAGCGGCAACAGCAAGACGCCAGCGCAAAATACGCTGGCGCACATGGCGGTGAACGTCCTTGGCGCGGTGCGTTCAGGCAGCGGCCGGCTGCCTGCGTTTGCGCTTCGGGTTACCCTTGATAGTGCAAAAAACGCCTTCTCCCTCATGGAGAAGGATTATTCCACGATGAACAGCGGCTTACCAGTCATCTCTTGCGGGATTTCCATTCCCATCAGCGTTAACAGGGTTGGTGCGATGTCCGAAAGCTTGCCGCCTTCGACCGCCTGCGCCGGTTTGCCGACGTAAATCAGCGGCACCGGCAGGCTGGTGTGGGCGGTATGCGCCTGGCCGGTGGCCGGATCGCGCATCTGCTCGGCGTTGCCGTGATCGGCGGTGATCAGCAACTGACCGTCGACGTCGCGCACCGCGTCAACCACCTGGGCGATGCAGGCGTCCAGCGTTTCCACCGCTTTGACCGCCGCTTCATACACACCGGTATGCCCCACCATGTCGCCGTTCGGGTAGTTGCAGATAATGGCGTCGTATTTGCCGCTGCGGATGGCGGTCAACAGTTTGTCGGTCAGTTCGGCGGCGCTCATCTCAGGCTGCAGATCGTAGGTGGCGACCTTCGGCGAATTGACCAGCACGCGGTCTTCCCCTTTGAACGGCGCTTCCACGCCGCCGTTATAGAAGAAGGTGACGTGGGCGTATTTTTCGGTTTCCGAGATGCGCAGCTGGGTTTTGTCGTGCTTCATCAGCCATTCGCCGAAGGTGTTGGCCAGCGACGCCGGCGGATAGGCGCAGGCGGTGTCGATGTCGGCGGCGTACTCGGTCAGCATCACGAAATCGCCGAACTGCACCTGTTTGGCGCGTGGGAAACCGTCGAAATCCGCGTTCACGAAGGCGCGGGTGATCTGGCGCGCGCGGTCAGCGCGGAAGTTCATGAAGATCAACGCATCGCCGTCCTGCATCGCGGCATCGGCCTCGCCGGCGGCGCGAATGACGGTCGGTTTGACGAACTCGTCGTTTTCACCGCGCTGGTAGGCGGCCTGCAAACCGGCTACCGCATCGTCGGCCACGTAGTCGCCTTTGGCCGCGGTCAGCAGGTCATAGGCCAGCTGCACGCGATCCCAACGGTTGTCGCGATCCATGGCGTAGTAGCGCCCAATGAGTGAAGCGATGCGCCCGACGCCCAGCGTGGCGAAGGCCTCGCGGCAGCGCAGCAACGGGGCTTCGGCGCTGCGCGGCGGCGTGTCGCGTCCGTCGAGGAAGGCATGCAGATAGACGGCTTTGGCGCCGCGCCGGGCGGCCAGTTTAATCATGGCCAGGATGTGCTCGTCGTGGCTGTGCACGCCGCCCGGCGACAGCAGGCCCATGATATGCACCGCTTTGCCGGCCGCCACGGCCTTATCGACGGCGGCGGTCAGGACCGGATTGGCGAAGAAGTCGCCGTCGGCGATCGCTTTGTCCAGCCGGGTCAGATCCTGGTATACGATGCGCCCGGCGCCTAGGTTGACGTGGCCGACTTCGGAGTTGCCCATTTGGCCGTCGGGCAGGCCGACATCCAGCCCTGAAGCGGCGATCAGCGTATGCGGCTGCTCCCGCCACAGGCGATCCATCACCGGGGTGCCGGCGTTCAGGATCGCGTTGTCCTGCCGCTCTTCACGGTGGCCGTAACCGTCCAGGATCACCAGTACCATCGGTTTTTTGTTACTCGACATTGCATTGACCTCTTATGAACTTTTTAAGCTGCGAATAGCCATGCGCCCGCCGGAAGCATGGCTGTTCGCCCTCGAAAAACCGGCTGATTTTACACCGCCACCGGCGATAAATAGCCCAAAGAGATCAAGGTTGCGGCGAATCGCGCGGGCTTTTATGCTCTGACCTCGGGAATTTCTCAGCGCAGCCCGCAGTTTCTACAATCGCGCTTGCTTATTGGCTGTATTTGCCGCACTCGGCAGGTATACTCTGGAACCTTGACTTATTTATCCCTTAACTGACGGGAGTTGTTACACCCCATGCTGCAAGAAATTATGCCATTCGTAAGCAGACACCCTATTCTGAGCCTGGCTTGGATCGCTCTGCTGGTCGCCGTGATCGTCATGACCTTCAAAAGCCGTTTCTCCAAGGTCAAAGAGATCGCTCGCGGTGAAGCTATCCGCCTGATCAACAAAGAAGATGCCGTGGTGGTCGACACCCGCAGCCGCGACGATTTTCGCCGTGGTCACCTGGCCAGCGCCATCAACCTGACCGCCAGCGAAATCAAAAGCGGCAGCCTGGGCGAGCTGGAAAAACACAAAGCGCAGCCGATCATCGTCGTGTGCGCCAACGGCACCGCCTCCCGCGAACCGGCGGAGAACCTGAGCAAGGCCGGTTTTGAAAAGGTGACGATGCTGAAAGACGGCATCGCCGGCTGGAGCGGAGAAAACCTGCCGCTGGTGCGCGGCAAGTAACCGTTAAACCTATTTGAGGTGGCAATCCATGGCTAACATTGATATCTACACCAAAGCGACTTGCCCGTTCTGCCATCGCGCCAAGGCGCTGTTGAACAGCAAGGGCGCGGCGTTTAACGAGATCGCCATCGACGGCGATAACGCCAAGCGCGAAGTGATGATCGAGCGCAGCGGGCGCACCACCGTGCCGCAGATTTTCATCGACGGCCGGCATATCGGCGGCTGTGATGATTTATATGAACTCGATGCTCGCGGCGGCCTGGATCCGCTGCTTTAAGCAGCTTGCCGGTTCACCGAGTGTCAATAAGGACGTTTAACCAAGGGTATTACTCACATGTCAGAACAAAACAGCACTGAAATGGCTTTCCAGATCCAACGTATTTATACCAAGGACATCTCCTTCGAAGCGCCGAACGCGCCGCAGGTTTTCCAGCAGGAATGGCAGCCGGAAGTTAAACTTGATCTGGATACCGCGTCCAGCCAACTGGCTGACGAAGTGTATGAAGTGGTACTGCGCGTAACCGTGACGGCGACCCTGGGCGAAGAGACGGCGTTCCTGTGCGAAGTGCAACAGGCGGGCATCTTCTCGGTAGCAGGCATCGAAGGCACGCAGCTGGCGCATTGCCTGGGCGCATACTGCCCGAACATCTTGTTCCCGTATGCGCGCGAGTGCATCACCAGCTTGGTTTCCCGCGGCACATTCCCGCAGCTGAACCTGGCACCGGTCAACTTTGACGCGCTGTTCATGAACTATCTGCAGCAGCAGGCGGAAGGCGAAGGTGCCGCACCACATCAGGATGCCTGATGAACACCGTCAATGCTTCAATGACTGTCATCGGTGCCGGCTCGTACGGCACCGCATTGGCCATCACGCTGGCGCGTAACGGCCACACCGTGGTGTTGTGGGGGCATAACCCCGCGCAAATTCAAACGTTGCAGCGCGATCGCTGCAATCAGGCATTTCTGCCCGACGTTCCTTTCCCCGATACCCTGCTGCTTGAAGCCGATTTGGCGCGTGCGCTGGCTGCCAGCCGCGACGTGCTGGTGGTGGTGCCGAGCCATGTGTTCGGCGACGTGTTGCGCCAGCTGAAGCCGCATCTGCGCCCTGACGCCCGCATCGTGTGGGCCACCAAGGGGCTGGAGGCTGAAACCGGCCGGTTGCTGCAGGACGTGGCGCGTGAGGCGTTGGGCGAGGCGATCCCGCTGGCGGTGCTCTCCGGGCCGACGTTCGCCAAAGAGCTGGCCGCCGGCCTGCCGACGGCGATTGCGCTGGCGGCGACCGATGCGCAGTTCGCCGACGATCTGCAACAGCTGCTGCACTGCGGCAAGAGCTTCCGCGTCTACAGCAATCCCGACTTCATCGGCGTTCAGCTTGGCGGCGCGGTGAAGAACGTGATCGCCATCGGCGCCGGCATGTCCGACGGCATCGGTTTCGGCGCCAACGCCCGCACCGCGTTGATTACGCGTGGGCTGGCGGAAATGAGCCGTCTGGGTTCTGCTCTGGGCGCCGATCCTTCGACGTTCATGGGCATGGCGGGGCTGGGGGATCTGGTGCTAACCTGCACGGACAACCAGTCGCGCAACCGCCGCTTCGGTATTATGCTAGGGCAGGGCAAAGGCGTGCAGGAAGCGCAGGACAGCATCGGTCAGGTGGTCGAGGGCTATCGCAATACCAAAGAGGTGTTGGCGTTGGCGCAGCGGCACGGCGTGGAAATGCCGATCACCGAACAGATCTATCAGGTGCTTTACTGCCACAAGGACGCCCGCGAAGCGGCGCTGAGCCTGCTGGGGCGAGCCCGAAAGGACGAAAAACCCAGCGCGTGACATAAAACGATATGTCGGGGCAGCGGAATGCTGACCCCGCAAATGACCTGGGCCGCTCCGCGCCACCGTGTGAAGCGGCCCGTTTGGCAAGGCAAAGGGGTATGTGATGTCGTCAGAAGAGTTGGAACAGGTCTGGAACAGCATTAAATCAGAAGCGCGAGCACTGGCTGATTGTGAACCGATGCTGGCCAGCTTTTTCCATGCGACGTTGCTCAAGCATGAGAACCTGGGCAGCGCGCTCAGCTATATGTTGGCCAACAAGCTGGCGACGCCGATCATGCCCGCCATCGCGGTGCGCGAGGTGGTGGAAGAGGCCTACAAGTCCGACAATCAGATGATCGTTTCGGCGGCGCGCGATATTCTCGCGGTGCGGCTGCGTGACCCGGCGGTCGATAAATACTCCACGCCGCTGCTTTACCTGAAAGGGTTCCACGCGCTGCAGGCTTACCGCATCGGCCACTGGCTGTGGCAGCAAGGGCGGCAAGCGCTGGCGATCTACCTGCAAAATCAAATTTCCGTCGCCTTCGGCGTAGACATCCACCCGGCGGCGACCATCGGCTGCGGCATCATGCTCGACCACGCCACCGGCATCGTGATTGGTGAAACGGCGGTGGTGGAAAACAACGTCTCTATTCTGCAGTCGGTCACCCTGGGCGGTACCGGTAAAACCAGCGGCGACCGTCACCCGAAAATTCGCGAAGGGGTGATGATTGGCGCCGGCGCCAAAATTCTCGGCAATATCGAAGTGGGCAAGGGCGCCAAGATTGGCGCGGGCTCGGTGGTCTTGCAGGCGGTGCCGCCGCATACCACTGCCGCCGGCGTACCGGCGCGTATCGTCGGGCGCCCGGAGAGCGATACGCCGTCGATGGATATGGATCAATACTTCAACGGCACCAACCACGGATTCGAGTACGGCGACGGCATCTAAGCCGTGCCTGCGGGTCCATTCAGGGGGAGCTTCGGCTCCCCCTGTGTTTTTCAAGCGGCGGTCAGCCCTGTTTCGGGAACTGGGTGATATCGGTAACGATATCGTCGATCGCCGCCTTGACGTCATCCGCCGTGACCGGCGTGCTGTCGTTGTTGACGGTTTTACCGTAGGCCTTGCGCACCACTTCCATCACCGTTTTACCGGTATCCTGGTCGATCAACTCGCCTTCGATATACAGCGCGGTATTTTGCGTCCGGTGCCCGGTAGCCGCCATGGTGCTGGCAACCACCGCAGCGACCGGCACCACCTCATAGAACTTCATGTCTTCGTTTTCGGCCGAAACGGCGGTGATGGCGAGTTTGGCCACCAGCACGCGCGAGCCCGCCGGGCTTGGCAGAATGGTAAAGCGGTTCTGCAGCGCGGTTTTGATCCGCTGGGTCGCGTAGGCCTTAATCTTGTTCAACGTGTCCTGGCTGACGCGCGCCGTGGGTTTCTCCGCCGGGAAATAGACCACCGGTTGGAAATAGATGCCGCGATAGTTGGATTCCTTGTAGCTCGGATCTACCCAGCGCAGCGTTTTATGACCGCTTGGCGAGGTGGTTTCCTGCAGTTTGCTGTAATCGGACAAGAAGCCCGAATATTGCGACGTTTGGGTGACTTTGGACGAACAGCCCGCCAGCAACAGGCCCGCTGCCAGAACGGCCATGGCAACGCTCAAGCGTTGTTTTTTCATGTGGTTTCCTATGATGAGTGGTGATTACCCTTACAAAACATAGCGCATTATCTGCGGCGTAGCGGGCATTTTCGGGGCCGGGCGTGCCCTGTCGCGGCCTTTTTTCAGGATCGTGATGCGCCGCCGGTTTTTGTCGCCAGCGTCGGTGATAAGGCGGCGAGTGAGGCATCCGCTCTGGCCAGCGTCAGGCGTAGCTCAGCTTGCCACTGTGGCAACAATGGCCAGAGATCCGCCTGATGTTCGGCTTGCAGGCACCAAACCTCCCGGTCGTGCCAATCACCGAGGGCATTTTGCGCCGCTTTCAGGCTCTCCATCGCGGCGGGAGAAAGGGGAAGGCGTTGCGGGTAGGCTTCGGCCGCGTAACGCAGGCGTTTAACCAGCAGCCGCAGACGGTGGCGATCGTAGCCGGTATCAGCCAATGCCCGGCGCAATTGCCGCTGCTGGCGCTGCAGGCGTCGGTTCACACGGTGTTTGGCGGCGCGTTGCGCGGTGCGGCGAAAGCGGTGCGGCCAGGCGTGCAATAGCGAAGGGAAGCTGATGAGCTGCGGGTTGGCGAGCAGTTGGCGGCAGCGGGCCTGAAAATCGCTCTGGCGCACGTTGGCCTGCCAATCCAGATGATGGTGCGCCAGTTCAGCGATCAGCACCTCGAGATCGCGCAGCGGCGTCGTGAGCCTGCCCAACTGGGCGGCGGCCCGATCGAGCCGCGTTGCGCCGGGGCAACCGTGCAACGGGCGCAGCAGGCTGCGGATACGGCGCAGACTGACGCGCAAATCGTGCAGCGCTTCGCTGTCCGGCGCCTGTTGCAGCCGCTGTAGCGCCTCGTTCAGCGCCGACTCGAGCCGGCGAAGCGGGGTGACAATATCCTCGACGAAAGCCATGTGCCGTTCCTGGAGAGAGCATCGCAACGATGCCTCCTTCAGTATGGCGCGTCGTTGTGGATTACGCCTTGATCAGCGCGCCGGCATAGTCCAACTGCCGCCAGGCTTCATAAACCACCACCGCGACGGCATTCGACAGGTTCATGCTGCGGCTTTGCGCCTGCATCGGGATGCGGATTTTTTGCTGCGCGGGCAGCGCATCGAGGATGTCGGCGGGCAACCCGCGCGTTTCCGGGCCGAACAGCAGGTAGTCGCCGGCCTGATAGCTGACGGCGCTGTGCGCCGGCGTGCCTTTGGTCGTGAGAGCAAACAGCCGTTGCGGATCCTCGGCGGCGAGAAAAGCGGCGTAGTCGGCATGACGGTGGACGCGGGTGAACTCATGGTAATCCAGCCCGGCGCGGCGCAGACGCTTGTCGTCCCACGGAAAACCCAGCGGTTCGATCAGATGCAGATTAAAGCCGGTATTGGCGCACAGGCGGATGATATTGCCGGTATTGGGTGGAATTTCGGGTTCAAATAAAACGATGTTCAGCATGTTGCAGGCCCCTCGTGAACGAGGGGCGCAGGATAGCAAACTCTTACTGTTCTGTCTTAGACGATAGGCGTTGATGATGCAGCGGCAGCCACAGCACCAGCCGCAGGCCGCCAAGCGGGCTGTCTTCGGCCTTCACCCAGCCGCGATGCTGATTGACCGCCGCCTCGACGATAGCCAGGCCAAGGCCGGTGCCGCCGGACTCACGGTCGCGCGCCTCATCGGTGCGGTAGAACGGGCGGAAAATCTGCTCGCGATCTTCGGCGCTGACGCCGGGGCCGTCGTCGTCAACCTGGATGGTCACGCCCTGATTGTCGGCGCTGAACGCCACGGCGATGCGGGTGTGCGAATAACGCAGGGCGTTGCGCACGATGTTTTCCAACGCGCTGTCCAGCGCGCTCGCGTTGCCGAACAGCGTCCACGGGCCGGGCGGCGCAGCGATCTCCAGCTGCTTGCCCATCTGTTCCGCTTCGAAACGGGCGTTGTCCAGCACGTCGGCCCACAGTTCGTTGGCCTTCAGCTGCTCGCGCGCCAGCTCGCCCTTCTGCTGCCCGCGCGACAGCGCCAGCAGATCGTTGATCATCGAATCCAGCCGCTGCGCTTCGGTTTCGATGCGCGCCAGTTCGTGGCCTTCGCCGTGGCGGCGGCGCATCAGCGCGGTGGCCAGCTGCAGGCGAGTCAGCGGCGTGCGCAGCTCGTGCGAGATGTCCGAGATCAGCCGCTGCTGCGCGTTCATCATGCGCTCCAGCGCGCTGACCATTTGGTTGAAGCTGGCGCCGGTGGCCAGGAACTCCTGCGGACCGGCCTCCAGCTCCGGATGCTGCTTCAGGTTGCCGCGCGCCACGTCATCGGCGGCGTTCTTCAGCTTGCGCGCCGGCTTCGCCAGGCTCCAGGCCAGCCACAGCAGCAGCGGGGCGCTGATCAGCATGGTGACGATCAGCAGCAGCAGCGGCCGGTCGAACATCAGGTTGATGAAATCGGATTGCGGGCTGTTGGCGGGACGGATCAGGTACAGCTGGTAGTTGTCTTCGCCGTCGCGTACCGCGAACGGCCCGACCAGCTCGACGCGGCCGTATTTTTTCTTCTTCGGATGATCCGAGTTATCGGATTGGCCGATGAAGTTGCGGACGATCTGCATTTCGTTGCGCTGCGCGCCGATCACCCGGCCTTCGCTGGTGACCAGCAGCAGGCGTTGGCCCGGCGGCGCCCATTTATCGATGGCGCGGAACAGGCGGCGCCACCACATCAGATCGTTGGCCGGATCGTTTTGCAGCTCGGCCTCGACGTGCTGTTCCAGCATCAACCCCTGCCGCTGCTCGCTGTCGAGCAGCGAGGTCATTTGGCGGGAGTCGAGCTTGGGCACCATCAGCACCAGCATTAGCACCAGGGCTAACGTGAACCAGAAAATGGCGAAGATGCGTGCCGTCAAACTGTTGATCATGTTGCAGATACCATCAAATAACCACGCCCGCGCAGGGTTTTGAACCACGGATGCCCGTCTTTGCGATCCGGCAGCTTACGCCGCAGGTTGGAGATGTGCATGTCGATAGCGCGATCGAACGGAGTCAGGCGTTTGCCCAGCACTTCCTGGCTCAGCAGTTCGCGCGACACCACCTGGCCGAGATGCTGCGCCAGCAGATACAGCAGGGTGAACTCGGTGCCGGTCAGATCCAGCACCTGGCCGTCGAAGCTGGCCTCCTGGCGGCCGGGGTTCAGCTGCAGGCCATCGACATCCAGCGTCGGGGCGCCGCTGTCGACCTGTTGCTGCTGTTCGCTCCAGTTAGAACGGCGCAGAATGGCGCGAATGCGCGCGACCAGCTCGCGATCGTTGAAGGGTTTCGGCAGGTAATCATCGGCGCCCAGCTCCAGGCCCAGCACGCGGTCCAGCTCGCTGCCGCGCGCGGTCAGCATGATGACCGGCGTTTGGTGATGTTGGCGCAGTTCTTTCAGCGTATCGATGCCGTTTTTCTTCGGCATCATGATGTCGAGCAGCAGCAGATCGACGGAGCTGTCCAGCAGCGACAACGCCTGCTCGCCATCGTGCGCGACGACGATATTAAAACCTTCCATTTCAAGCAGTTCTTTTAACAGCGAGGTCAACTCGCGGTCGTCGTCAACTAACAGAATCTTGTTCATTATGATTTACCTCCAGACGCAAAATACGTCATCAACTGTTGCCATTCCATGACTTTACGTAGTTTTACATGCACTGACGCAGGTTTTCAGGTGTGGCGGTACACTGCTCCTCGTTGATTCGCAAAGTGAGAAAGCTTGAGGAGTTGAAATGCGTAAGGTGACCGCATTAGTTATGGCATCACTGCTGGCAATTGGTTCGACCGCTGCCTTCGCTGCCGACACTATACCGGACACAGCCCAACCTCCCGGCAACGACGCGATGACCCGAATACCCGGCCAGCACCATATGTTCGACGGTGTCAGCCTCAGCGAACAGCAGCGCCAGCAAATGCGCGATTTGATGCGCCAGGCCCGGCACGATCTGCCTGGTGTCAATGTAGCTGAAATGGAAGCCATGCATAAACTGGTGACCGCAGAGAAATTTGACGAAGCCGCCGTGTACGCCCAGGCGGAAAAGATGGCCCAACAGCAGGTCAAGCGCCAGGTCGAAATGGCCCGGGTGCGCAACCAAATGTATAACCTGCTGACGCCAGAGCAAAAAAGTGTTTTAGACCAGAAACATCAGCAGCGCATGCAGCAGATGGAGCAACAAATTTCTGGTTTGCAGCAAGCTTCTGCCCAGAAGTGAAGTACGACTGAGTAGTCCCCTGTTTTTCCTTGCCATAGACACCATCCCTGTCTTCCCCGCCATGATGGCGGGGTTTTTTTTATCCGACATTTCGCTATATTGAGCGCCACACCTTTTGGCCGGGGCCCCTTATGGAACAGCGCTATGCACGCCTGGTAAAGTCCGCCGCGTTGGCCGCAACCGCGCTGGCGTCGTCGCTGCTGTTGATCAAAATCGTCGCCTGGTACCACACCGGTTCGGTCAGCCTGTTGGCGGCGCTGGTGGATTCGTTGGTCGATATCGCCGCCTCGCTGACCAACCTTCTGGTGGTGCGCTATTCGCTACAGCCGGCCGATGCCGAGCACACCTTCGGCCACGGCAAAGCGGAATCGCTGGCGGCGCTGGCGCAGAGCATGTTTATTTCCGGCTCCGCCCTGTTTTTGTTCCTCACCGGCTTCCAGCACTTGTATGCGCCGCAAACGCTGCGCGATCCCGGCGTCGGGGTCGTGGTGACGGTGATCGCGTTGGTCAGCACGCTGATTCTGGTCACCTATCAACGCTGGGTGGTCAGAAAAACGCGCAGTCAGGCCGTACGCGCAGATATGCTGCATTATCAGTCAGATGTCATGATGAATGGTGCTATTCTTATCGCTCTTGGGCTAAGCTGGTACGGCTTCCAACGGGCGGATGCGTTGTTCGCGCTGGGCATCGGCGTTTACATCCTCTATAGCGCGTTGCGCATGGGCTATGAAGCGGTGCAGTCGCTGTTGGATCGGGCGTTGCCGGATGACGAGCGCCAGGCGATTATCGCCGTGGTTTCCTCCTGGCCCGGCGTGAAAGGCGCACACGATCTGCGCACGCGTCAGTCGGGGCCGACGCGTTTCATCCAGCTGCATCTGGAGATGGAGGACACGCTGCCGCTGCGCGAGGCGCACCGGTTGGCCGATCAGGTGGAACAAGCCCTGCGGCAACGTTTTGCAGGGGCGGACGTCATCATTCACCTGGATCCGTGCTCCGTGGTGCCGCCGGGTAGGCAGGGGCATTGGGAGCTATAATCATATAGAGGCATAGCGCAACGTATTATCATGAATATCTGAGTTAGCTCAGCGTGCCATGCGGTGTTTTAACCGTTATATTGCGTGACTTGAATCAATTCAGCTGGGTGTTTTTGATATAATATCCAGCAATAAGCCGTAAAGCTGGTTTTCTGCAGCCGGAGAGGTTTCAAGACGATCGGCGGAGACAGAATTCTTAAGAAATTGCATCTACACAGTTCAGAGGTAGTCATGATCAAGAAAATCGGTGTACTGACGAGCGGCGGTGATTCGCCGGGTATGAACGCTGCAATCCGCGGCGTTGTGCGTTCTGCGCTTTCAGAAGGTCTGGAAGTTTTTGGTATTTACGATGGCTACCTTGGCTTGTACGAAGATCGCATGGAGCAGCTGGACCGCTATAGCGTGTCCGACATGATCAATCGCGGCGGCACCTTCCTCGGCTCTGCCCGCTTCCCGGAATTCAGGGATGAAAACGTGCGCGCCAAGGCGATTGAAAACCTGAAGAATCGCGGTATCGACGCGCTGGTGGTGATCGGCGGCGACGGTTCCTACATGGGCGCCAAACGCCTGACGGAAGAAGGCTTCCCGTGCATCGGCCTGCCAGGCACCATCGATAACGATGTCGCCGGTACCGACTACACCATCGGTTACTTCACCGCGCTGGAAACCGTGGTGGAAGCGATCGACCGCCTGCGCGATACCTCCTCGTCGCACCAGCGCATCTCTATCGTGGAAGTGATGGGCCGTTACTGCGGCGATCTGACGCTGGCGGCGGCGATTGCCGGCGGCTGCGAATTCATCGTGCTGCCTGAAATCGAATTTAATCGCGAAGATCTGGTGTGCGAAATCAAGGCCGGTATCGCCAAGGGCAAAAAGCACGCCATCGTAGCGATCACCGAGCACATCTGCGACATCGATGAGTTGGCGCGCCACATCGAGCAGGAAACCAAGCGTGAAACCCGCGCTACCGTGCTGGGCCACATTCAACGCGGCGGTTCACCGGTCGCCTATGACCGCATCCTGGCCTCGCGCATGGGCGCCTACGCCATCGAACTGCTGCTGCAGGGTTACGGCGGCCGCTGCGTCGGTATCCAGAACGAAAAGATGGTGCATCACGACATCATCGACGCGATCGAAAACATGAAGCGTCCGTTCAAGGGCGACTGGCTGGAAACGGCGAAAAAGCTGTACTGATTCGCCGCTCACCGCGCGCCGAAAGCCTCCGCTTGCGGGGGCTTTTTTATGCTCGCCGGTGACATATTCCAGAATCATCTAGCCCAAAATTTTTTATTCTTTAATTGCCGGGAAAGTTTCTGGCAGGCTCTGATGCTAAATCAACCGATTGAGGTTGCGTTAATTTTCTGGGAGAGCCTGTCGATGCGTAAATGGGGTGTAGGTCTGACATTGGTGCTGTTGGCGTCCGGCGCCATGGCGAAGGATATTCAGTTGCTGAACGTGTCATACGATCCGACGCGTGAGTTCTATCAGGCTTACAACACGGCATTCAGCAAGCACTACCAGGCGGAAACCGGCGACAAGGTGACGGTGCGTCAGTCGCACGGCGGCTCCGGCAAACAGGCGACTTCGGTGATCAACGGCATCGAGGCCGACGTGGTGACGCTGGCGTTGGCCTATGACGTCGACGCCATCGCCGAACGCGGGCGCATTGAGAAAGACTGGATAAAACGCCTGCCGGACAACTCGGCGCCTTACACGTCGACCATCGTCTTCCTGGTGCGCAAAGGCAACCCGAAACAAATTCATGACTGGCCTGACTTGATCAAGCCGGGCGTGTCGGTGATCACCCCGAATCCGAAAACCTCCGGCGGCGCCCGCTGGAACTACCTCGCCGCCTGGGGCTACGCGTTGCATCACAACAACAACGATAAGGCCAAGGCGCAGGCGTTCGTCAAAGACCTGTACAAGAACGTAGAAGTGCTGGATTCCGGCGCGCGCGGCTCGACCAACACCTTCGTTGAGCGCGGCATCGGCGACGTGCTGATCGCCTGGGAAAACGAAGCGCTGCTGGCGGAGAAAGAGCTGGGCAAAGACAAGTTCGAGATCATCACCCCGAGCGAATCGATTCTGGCCGAACCGACGGTGTCGGTGGTGGATAAGGTGGTCGATAAACGCGGCACCCGCGACGTGGCGACCGCCTACCTGAAGTATCTGTATTCGCCGGAAGGGCAGACTATCGCGGCGCAGCACTATTATCGCCCGCGCGATGCGGCGGTGGCGGCCAAGTTCGCCGGTCAGTTCCCGCAGCTGAAGCTGTTCACCGTGGATGACACCTTCGGCGGTTGGACCGAAGCGCAGAAGGTGCACTTCGCCACCGGCGGCGTCTTCGACGAGATAAGCAAACGCTGATCCCGTTTGAGCGGCAATAAAAAACCCCGGCTTGCCGGGGTTTTTTTATGGCAAGCCTAAGACAATCAGGCTTTTTTCGCTGCGGCAGCGGCTTTGACGATCACGGCGAAAGCGTCGGCTTTCAGCGAGGCGCCGCCCACCAGCGCGCCGTCGATGTCCGGCTGGGAGAACAGCTCTGCGGCGTTCTTGTCGTTCACCGAACCGCCGTACTGGATGATGATTTCAGCGGCGACCGCGGCATCGTGTTTGGCGATGTGATCGCGGATAAATTTGTGCACGGCCTGCGCTTGCGCAGGGGTGGCGGATTTGCCGGTACCGATGGCCCAGACCGGCTCATAGGCGATCACGGTGCCTTTCATCGCCGGTGCGCCCAGCGTTTTCAGTACGGCGTCGATCTGGCGCGCACACACTTCTTCGGTTTTGCCCGCTGCGTTTTCCGCTTCGGTTTCACCGATGCACAGCACCGGGATCAGACCGGCTTCTTTCAGCACGGCGAATTTCTCGGCGATCACTTCGTCGCTTTCTTTGTGGTAGGTGCGACGCTCGGAGTGGCCGATGATGATGTACTGAGCGCCGACGTCTTTCAGCATGTTGGCGGAAACTTCACCGGTGAAGGCGCCGGACAGGTTAACGTCCACGTTCTGCGCGCCCAGCGCGATGCGGCTGCCGGCCAGCGCGTGCTTGGCCTGATCCAGATACATCACCGGCGGGGCGATGGCGACGCCACAGCCGTCAACGCTGCTCAGCTCATTGCGCAGACCGGCGATCAGTTCGTTGACCATGTGGGTGCTGCCGTTAAGCTTCCAGTTACCCATAACTAATGGATGACGCATGTTTTTTCCTCCAACTAGGGAACGCGAGAGTCGAAATGACAACTGCCGGACCGGCAGTTTACCTGCCCAACAGTATAGAGATCATTAAGCGCGAAGGCTTTGCTTTTCGTCATTAAATGCCGCGCCGTTACGGCTCGGAAAGCGCCAGCTTAATCGGTTCAACCGCGAAGGTGACCCCTTTATCGCCGTTGTCCGAGACGACATAGCGAATGGCGCCGACTTGCTGTTGGTAAAAACGCGATCCTTTGCCTTTTTCCAGCAGGCTGTTCACCTTGTTCTGACTCTGTTCCACCGTCAGCGCCGGTTCGAACTGACGCATCAGCGCCGCCATGTAGTTGATGGCGATGGTGCGCGCGGCTTTTTCTTCATTGGCCTGCTGCAGCGGCAGATGTGTGATCTGCAACGTTTTGATTTTACCGGTACCTTTCTCCAGTGCGGTGGAGGCGTACAGGTTTTCGTTGAGTTTACTGGCGGCGCGCGTCAGCAGCGGCGAATCGTCTTCGGCGGCGGGAATGGCGCGGAATTCGCCAATCGGCAGCTTCGGGTTGTCGCGGTTGTACTTTTCGCGGAATTTGATCACCGTCAGGTCGAACGTCGGCGAGCCGGCCAGCAGGTAAGGCGCGGTCGGTTTCGCTTCGGCGGCGGGCGGTTCGGCCCAGGCGCTGGCGGCGGCCTGCAGCAGGCAGGCGATGGCGAGGGTTTTTCTCAGCATGGCGTATGGCATCAAGGACAAAGATGGCTCCGATTAAAGCGATAACCCGCAGGCCTTGTCAAAGATCCCACGCCATTATCGGTTCGCTGACGAGAAAGCTGTGCGGCGCGCCGCGTTATGCGAGGCGGAAAACTCGGCCCGGCAGCGCCTATGTTACACTGCGGCGCAGAATATGGGCAGGCTTAGAGCGCAGGAATCGATGACGTTACAACAGTGGTGTTTTTCTTTTAAGGGCCGCATCGGGCGGCGCGACTTCTGGATCTGGATGGGGCTGTGGCTGGTGCTGATGGCGGCGGCGTTTACGCTGGCCAACTATCAACTGATCGCCATCCAATCCATCGCTTTCTTTATCGTGGCGCTGCTGTGGCCGACGGCGGCGGTGCTGGTCAAGCGCCTGCACGATCGCAACAAGGCCGGCTGGTGGGCGCTGCTGCTGATCCTGGCGTGGATGCTGGCGGCGGGGAACTGGCAGATGCTGGCGCCGATCTGGCAATGGGGCGTCGGGCGTTTCATTCCGACGCTGATTATCGTGATGATGATGATCGATTTGGGTGCCTTCGTCGGCACGCCGGGAGACAATCGGTTCGGCCCGGAAGCCGAACCGGTGAAGTTCCGCTGATCCCCGCCGGGTTACCAGTAGTGTTCGCTGGTGATATGGCCCGGCTTGCGGCGCAGGTGCTTGCGCATCTGGCGTTGGTCTTTCAGCGTTTGCTGCGTATCTCGCACCATTTGCGGGTTGCCGCACAGCATCACGTGGCTGGTTTCGGCGTCGATGGCTAAGCCGATCGCCGCTTCCAGTCGGCCGTCCTCGATCAGCGCCGGCACGCGGCCGGTCAGTGAGCCGGGCGTCTCTTCACGGCTGACGACGGTCTGGATGCGCAGCTTGCCGTTGTAGCGTTGCTGCAGTTGCTGCATCAGCGGCAGGTAGCTCAGGTCGCGCGCAAAACGCGCGGCGTGCACCAGCACCAGGTTGTTAAAGCGCTCAAGGCCGGCGCCTTGCTGCAGAATCGATAAATAGGGGCCAATGGCGGTGCCGGTCGCCAGCATCCACAGCGTGTCGCAGTCGGGCACCTCGTCCAGCACGAAGAAGCCGGCGGCTTCTTTGGTCACCATCAGGTCCGATCCCGGCTGCAGCTGATTGAGACGCGGGCTCAGTTTACCTTCCGGCACCGTGACCAGATAGAACTCCAGGTTGGCGTCATCGGGGGCATTGACGTAGGAGTAGGCGCGCTGCACCCGTTCACCGTCGATCTCCAGCGCCAGCTTGGCGAATTGCCCGGCGGTGAAAGGATCGATGGGGGCATTTACCACCAGGCTGAACAGCCCGTCGGTCCATTGTTTTACCTGCGTAACCTTGCCGTTTACCCATTCAGCCATACTCTAAAGCTCCCGTGGTCGAATCAAATAAGCACAATGTCGTGAGCCGGAAATGGCGTGCGCGGTGCGCTCTACCCGGTAGTCGTTGCCGAACAGGCGGTGAAACAGCTGCAGCTCGGAATTGCACAGGCTGCTGCAGTTGGAACCGGCCACGCCGATCGGACAGTGGTTTTCCACCAGCAGCGCACCGTGCGGATGATCGAGCAATTCGGCCATGTAACCGTCGTGTTGCCGCAGGCGAACCAGGCGGGTTAGCCGATCCTGATGGCTGCGCTCGGCGGACAGCTCTTCGGCATAGCGCAGATAAAGCTGCTCTTCGCGCGCGATGAGCAACGGTTCCACGCCGGCGCCGCCAAACAGCTGCAGCGCGGATTCCCGCAGTCGCTCCTGATCGTCGGCCGTGTAGGCGTGCCCCCGCTCGGTCAGCGACCAGTAGCGCGTCGGGCGGCCGACCTTGCTGCGCGCTTCTTCGTAACAAACCAGCTCACGTTTTTCCAGGGATTGCAGATGTTGTCGGATGCCCATCGGCGTGATGTCCAGACGCTCCGCCAGCATTTTGGCGGAGTGCGGGCCGAGAGCCTTTAACTGCAATAAAATCAGCTCAGGTGTTTTCATGAACCAAATCCCTATGGTGTTATTTTATTTCAAGTTGATGAAAATAATTATCGATTAAATGCTAAAGCGCAGCTACTGCAAACGCGCTAATTTTTACCCCCAAAGCGTTAGACGTACAGTTTAATTTACGAGCCTGGTCGGGTTTGCTGCCAGTGTGACCTGGATCAATATTTGTCTGAAACTCGATAAAAAAATCAGATTTGATTAGCTTATGCCGCCATAGAGGGCTGCTCGCCGTTCTGGCTGCTGCAACGGCCATACCGGGACGCTGTGACGAGTTGAAACGTTAACGAAGATAATGAGAAAACTAGAGAACTTTCACCTGCTGGTGATGCTTATCCTGTTGGTCGCCGTCGGTCAGATGGCGCAAACCATTTATGTTCCCGTCATTGCTGACATCGCTCACGATCTGTCGGTGCGCACCGGCGCCGTGCAGCGGGTGATGGCGGCGTATCTGCTGACCTACGGTTTCTCCCAGCTGATTTACGGGCCGATATCGGATCGTATCGGGCGTCGTCCGGTGATCCTGACCGGCATGATGATCTTCCTGGTGGGGGCGCTGGGCGCGCTGCTGTCCACCAACCTGACGATGCTGGTCGCCGCCAGCGCCATCCAGGGCATGGGCACCGGCGTGGCGGGCGTGATGGCGCGCACCATGCCGCGCGATCTGTATGCCGGCACCGCGCTGCGCTATGCCAACAGCCTGCTGAATATGGGGATTTTGGTCAGCCCGCTGTTGGCGCCGGTGATCGGCGGCGCGCTGGCGATGGTGTTCGGCTGGCGAGCCTGTTACGCCTTCCTGCTGGCGCTGTGCGCCTGCGTCGCCTTCGCGATGTTCCGCTGGCTGCCGGAGACCCGTCCGGTCCAGACAGAAAAACGCCGCATGCTGGCCAGTTTCCGCCAGCTGTTGAGCGACAGCACCTTCAGTTGCTATCTGGTGATGCTGATCGGCGCGCTGGCGGGGATTGCGGTATTTGAAGCCAGCTGCGGCGTGTTGATGGGCGGTGTGTTGGGGCTGAGCGGCCTGACCGTCAGCATCCTGTTCATTCTGCCGATCCCGGCGGCGTTTTTCGGCGCCTGGTACGCCGGGCGCGACGGCAAGACCTTCCACACCCTGATGTGGCATTCGGTGATTAGCTGCCTGCTGGCGGGAGCGATGATGTGGATCCCGGGCTGGTTCGGCGTAATGAACATCTGGACGCTGATCGTGCCGGCCGCATTGTTCTTCTTCGGCGCCGGCATGCTGTTCCCGCTGGCGACCACCGGGGCGATGGAGCCGTTCCCTTACCTGGCCGGCGCGGCGGGCGCATTGGTGGGCGGCATGCAGAACATGGGGTCCGGTCTGGCGACCTGGCTTTCCGCCATGCTGCCGCAAACCGGGCAGTTCAGCCTCGGCTTGCTGATGTTCGCGATGGCGCTGCTGATCCTGCTGTGCTGGTGGCCGCTGTCCAATCGCATGCAGCATCAAGGACATACCGCATAACGACAGGGCGCCATTCGGCGCCCTCATACCGTTGACAAAGGGAAGAAAAAGCGTGGTTTTTCTCCCCCTTTGTGGTTATTAGCCGAAAATCAATAAATTGATTTTCCTTGTTTTTTATTCACTGTTCTCTGCCGACCCGGCAAGGGCATGAGGTTTGCCATCAATCATCAGGGCGCCATTCGGCGCCCTGTTTCGTTACAGCAGAAACTCGTGCAGCGCCGGGTCTTTGCGATCCAGATAGTGGATCGAACGGATACGGCGGATGGTGCGCGACTTGCCGCGGATCAGTAACGTTTCGGTGGTGGCCATGTTGCCCTGGCGGCTGATGCCCTCCAGCAAATCGCCCTTGGTGATGCCGGTGGCGGAGAAGATGACGTTGTCGTTGCGCGCCATCTGGTCCAGGCGCAAGACCTGACCGGCCTCGATGCCCATCTCACGGCAGCGCGCCAGCTCCTGCTCGCCGAGGCGGCGGTTCTCGGGGCTGTCGCCTTTCACTTCATGGCGTGGCAGCAAACGCGCCTGCATGTCGCCGTCCAGCGCGCGGATCACCGCGGCGGAGATCACCCCTTCCGGCGCGCCGCCGATGCCGTACATCACATCGACCTCGCTTTCCGGCATGCAGGTGAGAATGGAGGCCGCCACGTCGCCGTCAGGAATGGCGAACACCCGCACGCCCAACTGCTGCATCTGCGCGATGACGCCGTCGTGGCGCGGTTTGGCCAACACGATGACCGTCAGCTGTGACAAGGGTTTGTCCAGCCGCGCGGCGACGTTCCGCAGGTTCTCCGCCAGCGGCAGATTGAGATCGATGGCGCCGCGCGCCGCCGGGCCGACCACCAGCTTCTCCATGTACATGTCCGGCGCGTGCAGGAAGGTGCCGCGATCGCCCACCGCCAAGACCGCCAGCGCGTTGGACTGGCCCATGGCGGTCATGCGGGTGCCTTCGATCGGATCGACCGCGATGTCGACCGCGTCGCCCTGGCCGCTGCCGACCTGCTCGCCGATATACAGCATCGGCGCTTCGTCGATCTCGCCTTCGCCAATCACGATGCGGCCATCGATATCCACCTTGTTGAGCATGATGCGCATGGCGTGGACCGCCGCGCCGTCGGCGGCGTTCTTGTCGCCGCGTCCCAACCATTTGTAGCCCGCCAGCGCGGCGGCTTCGGTAACGCGGGAAAATTCGATGGCTAATTCACGTTTCATGGCAAACCTGTCTGTGAGAAAGGGAAGAAAATATCGGCAAAGTCTATCACAGCGCGGCGGCGGCGGGGCGGGGCAAAAAAAAGCGCCGCCCGCAGGCAGCGCAATTTGGGGGTAACGGCAAGGCTGGGTTTAATCGTGATCTTCCCACGCCTGCGCGCGAGCCACCGCTTTTTTCCAGCCGCTGTAGCGGTAGTTGCGTTCGGTGGTTTCGATGCTTGGGCGGAATTCACGCTCAATCACCGCTTTGCTCTTCACTTCATCCAGATCGTTCCAGTAGCCGATGGCCAGGCCCGCCAGGAACGCGGCGCCCAACGCCGTCGATTCACGCACTTCAGGGCGCTCTACGCGGGTGCCGAGGATATCGGACTGGAACTGCATCAGGAAGTTGTTGGCGACCGCGCCGCCGTCCACGCGCAGCGATTGCAGGCGGGTGTTGGCGTCGGCCTGCATGGCGTCCAGCACGTCGCGCGTCTGGAAGGCGATGGATTCCAGCGTGGCGCGGATGATGTGGTTGCTGTTGGCACCGCGGGTCAGGCCGAAGATGGCGCCGCGGGCATACGGATCCCAGTAGGGCGCGCCCAGGCCGGTGAAGGCCGGCACCACATAGACGCCGTTGCTGTCTTTCACCTTGGTGGCGAAATATTCGGAGTCGGCGGCGTCGCTGATCAGTTTCAGCTCGTCGCGCAGCCACTGGATAGACGCACCGCCGATGAACACCGCGCCTTCCAGCGCATAGTTCACTTCGCCGCGCGGGCCGCAGGCGATGGTGGTCAGCAAACCGTTTTTCGAGCGCACCGCTTCTTTGCCGGTGTTCATCAGCAGGAAGCAGCCGGTGCCGTAGGTGTTCTTCGCCATGCCCGGTTGAACGCACAGCTGGCCGTACAATGCCGCTTGCTGGTCGCCGGCGATACCGGCGATAGGAATACGCGTGCCGCCCTTGCCGCCGATGTTGGTCTGGCCGTATACCTCGGAGGAAGGACGGACTTTCGGCAGCATGGCGCGCGGAATGTCCAGCACTTCCAGCATGCGTTCGTCCCAGTCCAGCTCGTGGATGTTGAACATCATGGTGCGTGAGGCGTTGGTGTAATCGGTGACGTGTACGCGCCCCTGGGTCATCTTCCACACCAGCCAGGTATCGACGGTGCCGAACAACAGTTCACCGCGTTTGGCGCGCTCGCGGGCGCCTTCGACGTTGTCCAGGATCCATTTCACCTTGGTGCCGGAGAAGTAGGGGTCAACCACCAGGCCGGTGTTGTGACGGATATACTCTTCCAGGCCGTCGCGCTTGAGCTTCTCGCAGATGTCGGCGGTGCGGCGGCACTGCCAGACGATGGCGTTGTAGACCGGCTTGCCGGTCTCTTTTTCCCAGACGATGGTGGTTTCGCGCTGGTTGGTGATGCCGATACCGGCGATCTGATCGGAATTGATGTCGGCCTTCGCCAGCACTTCTACCAGCGTCGAGCTTTGCGACGCCCAGATCTCCATCGGGTCATGCTCAACCCAGCCGGCCTTTGGATAGATCTGCGGGAATTCGCGTTGCGATACCGCAACGATGTTGGCGTCGTGATCGAGCACGACGGCGCGTGAGCTGGTGGTCCCTTGGTCGAGTGCGACAATGTATTTTTTTTCTACAGTCATGGTAATTATCCTGCTGTTGTTAATCGTTTAAAACTGCACCCATCACGCTTTACGCTGCTGGGTCTTGGCGTCGGGCTCTTCTTCCGTCACGCAGACGTCGCACGGCAGGTGGCGGCCAATCAGCGCGCGGTAACCGAAAGCGCCCAGGCCACAGCCGACGATAGGGGCGAAGATCGGCACCAGGAAGTACGGGATGTCGCGCGCGCCGGTGAAGGCGACTTTGCCCCAGCCGGCCAGGTAGGCGAACAGTTTCGGCCCGAAGTCACGCGCCGGGTTCAACGCAAAGCCGGTCAATGGTCCCATGGAGGCGCCGATCACGGCAATCAGAATACCGATCAGCAGCGGCGCCAGCGGGCCGCGCGGAATGCCGTTGCCGTCGTCGGTCAGCGCCAGGATCAGGCACATCAGGATCGCAGCGATCACCATTTCTACCAGGAAGGCCTGGCCGACGGAGATGTGCGCGTTAGGGTAAGTCGAGAAGATGCCGGCCAGTTCAAGGCTTTCGTTGCTGCCGCGCACCATATGGTGAGCCGCTTCGAAGTCGAAGAACAGGTTGTAGTACAGCCCGTAGACCAGGGCGGCGGCGCAAAAGGCGCCGGCGATCTGCGCAATGATGTAAGGCACCACTTTGCGCCCGTCGAAGCAGGCGAACAGCCACAGGGCGAGGGTGACCGCCGGGTTGAGATGCGCGCCGGAAATGGCGGCGGTCAGATAGATGGCCATGGCGACGCCGAGGCCCCAAATGATGCTGATTTCCCACTGGCCGAAGCTGGCGCCCGCCAGTTTCAGTGCGGCAACGCAGCCTACGCCAAAGAAGATCAGCAGCGCCGTGCCGAGAAACTCGGCGATGCACTGGCCTTTTAATGTCGGACTGGTGGTTTGGCTCATAATGTTGGTGTCCTGCAAAACGGCGGTTGTTGGTTTATAGGTTCAGCCAGGTATACATCTGACCTATGGGCACAGTTTTTTTCATCTCGTCCAATTATTGAATGAGGACGTGATGTAAATTTATCGTTAACGAACATAAACGAGAAATAGCGAAATCAAAATGTGTGTGGCGCGTCATAAAATTGAGCGATTTCGCGTCGTTCAGTGTTCTTTCTGAGCCATAAAAGTGTGATCTGACCAGTGGTTTGGCGAGTGGCGTTAACAACTCGCGGCGGCGGCGGCGGGGATTTTCAGTTTTTACTGATGGCGAGGGCAGGAAAATTGCAACAGACTGCGCGATGATCCGGTATGTTGCTAGACAGGCGGAGACTGGCTACTTACAATCGTTTTTAACGAATCGAGACTGGCGCGCCTTCCGTAACGGCGCGCGTCACTGAGCGCGATGCAATATTCGCAGTAGCTGCAGCCGACGTTGCGGCCGCTACTTATAGATGTACGCCTTGCTATCATGAGGGGACTGAAGCATGTCATTTGAAGTATTTGAGAAACTGGAAGCAAAAGTACAGCAGGCGATTGATACCATCACCTTGTTGCAGATGGAAATTGAAGAGCTGAAAGACAAAAACAACTCTCTGTCGCAGGAAGTTCAGGCTGCCTCCGGCAACCACGAAGCGCTGGTGCGCGAAAACCAACAGCTGAAAGAAGAACAGCACGTATGGCAAGATCGCCTGCGCGCGCTGCTGGGCAAAATGGAAGAGGTTTGATTCCTTACGCCATGCAGCAACGAAAAGGGCGCCTGAGGCGCCCTTTTTCATGTCCGAAAATCACTCGATGTCGAGCGGGTCTTCGGAGAGGATGATGCCGGTGTTGTCGGCATACAGGTGGTCGCCGGAGAAGAAGGTGACGCCACCGAAGTTGACGCGGATATCGCTTTCGCCCACGCCTTCGCTTACGGCACCCGCCGGGATCGCCGCCATCGCCTGAATGCCGATGTCGAGCTCTTCCAGATCGTCCACCTGGCGCACCGCGCCGTACACCACGATGCCTTCCCATTCGTTCTGGGCGGCCAGGCGCGCCAGTTCGGCGTTGATCAGCGCCCGGCGTACCGAACCGCCGCCGTCGACCAACAGCACGCGGCCGCGACCGTTTTCTTCAAGCAGATCGAATAACAGGCCGTTATCCTCAAAGCATTTTACCGTGGTGATCTGCCCGCCAAATGAAGTACGCCCGCCAAAATTGGAGAACAGAGGTTCAACAACGTTCACCTCTTCATGATAGATGTCGCAAAGTTCGGAAGTATCGTATTTCATAGGATTTTACGTCTGTTTGCCGCAGGAATGTTCAGTATATCCCTTTATTCGCCCTGTTGGCAAAATCATCAGTTTTTAACTGAGCGCCACGCCGATGGCGAACAGCAGATTGGCCAGCAACGCCGCCTTGACCATATGCTCCAGCATCGGCCGCATGCCGACCGGCGTCGGATCGCGCAGCACGCGCAGGCCGTGGCGCACCAGCAGCGGGATCGCCAGCACGAACAGCCAACCCCACGGGCTGTGGAGGTTGAACAGCGTGAACAGCGCGAAACACAGCACCGCGCCGCTGAGCAGCAGGGCGTGGTAAATGCGCGCCTTGTGCGGGCCGAGACGCACCGCCAGCGTATTCTTGCCGTTTTCGCGATCGCTTTCGATATCGCGCAGATTGTTGATGTTGAGTACCGCCGTCGCCAGCAGGCCGCAGGCGGTGGCCGGTAGCATCACGACGCTGTCGAAGGTGTGCGTCTGCAAATAGTAGGTGCCGGCCACGCTCAGCCAGCCGAAGAACACCAGCACCGAGATGTCGCCCAGCCCCAAATACCCGTAGGGTTTGTTGCCGACGGTGTAGGTGATGGCCGCCACGATAGACAGCCCGCCCAGCACCAGGAAGCCCACCACGTCGCTGGGTTGCTCGCAGGCGACGGCGATCAGCGAACAGCCGGCGATGGCGATCAGCACTACCGTCACCACCAGCGCCCGTTTCATCTGCGCCTGGGTGATCATGCCCTTTTGCATGCCGCGCAACGGCCCGATGCGATCTTCTTTGTCGCTGCCTTTGACCGCATCGCCGTAGTCATTCGCCAGGTTGGAGAGGATCTGCAGCAGACCGGCGGTCACCAGCGCCAGCAGCGCCACTTCAGGTTTCAGGCTGCCGTGCCAGGCGGCGATCGCCGAGCCGACCACGATGGAGGCAAAGGCCAACGGCAGGGTGCGGGGGCGTAGACTTTCGAGCCAGGCGGAAATCGGGGTGGTGGAGGTTGATGAGCTCATGTTTCGCTTCTGTCAGTAAGTTGCGGTGTCCGTTAGAAATAATTGTGGGAGGCAATGCCTCCCACACAGATGACTGACAAGACAATGATTGAGCGATTATAGGATAAAACGACTCAAATCTTCATCCGCCACCAGTTCATCCAGATGACTGCGCACGTAATCCGCATCAATTGTAATGGATTGGCCATTAATTTCACTCGCATCGTAGGAAATATCTTCCATCAGACGCTCCAGCACGGTGTGCAGACGACGCGCGCCGATGTTCTCGGTGCTTTCGTTGACCTGCCACGCGGCTTCGGCGATGCGGCGGATGCCGTCGGCGGTGAACTCGATATTGACGCCTTCGGTGCCCATCAGCGCTTTGTACTGTTCGGTCAGCGACGCGCTCGGCTCGGTCAGGATGCGCTCGAAGTCTTCGGTGGTCAGCGCCTGTAGCTCAACGCGGATCGGCAGACGGCCCTGCAGTTCCGGGATCAGATCCGACGGATTGGCGGTCTGGAACGCGCCGGAAGCGATGAACAGAATGTGGTCGGTTTTCACCATGCCGTGCTTGGTGGACACGGTGCACCCTTCCACCAGCGGCAGCAGATCGCGCTGCACGCCTTCGCGGGAAACGTCCGGGCCGGAGCTTTGGCCGCCGCGCTTACAGATTTTGTCGATCTCATCGATAAACACGATGCCGTGCTGCTCAACCGCTTCGATCGCCTGCTCTTTCAGCTCTTCCGGGTTCACCAGCTTGGCGGCTTCTTCTTCCACCAGCAGCTTGAAGGCTTCTTTGATCTTCAGCTTGCGCGGTTTTTGCTTTTGGCCGCCGAGGTTCTGGAACATCGACTGCAGCTGGTTGGTCATCTCTTCCATGCCCGGAGGCGCCATGATTTCCACGCCCATCGGCGCGGCGGCCAGATCGATTTCGATCTCTTTGTCATCCAGCTGGCCTTCGCGCAGTTTCTTGCGGAATGCCTGGCGGGCGGCGGACGGTTCCTGGCCTTCTTCCGGCTGGCCCCAGTTGTTTTTGGCCGGCGGGATCAGCACGTCGAGAATGCGCTCTTCGGCCAACTCTTCGGCACGGGTGCGATTTTTCTCGATCGACTGCATGCGCACCATTTTGATGGCGGCATCGGTCAGATCGCGAATGATGGAGTCCACTTCTTTGCCCACATAGCCCACTTCGGTGAACTTGGTGGCTTCAACCTTGATGAACGGCGCGTTGGCCAGCTTCGCCAGACGGCGGGCGATTTCGGTTTTACCGACGCCGGTCGGGCCGATCATCAGAATGTTTTTCGGGGTCACTTCGTGACGCAGCATCTCGTTGAGCTGCATCCGGCGCCAGCGGTTGCGCAGGGCAATGGCGACAGCGCGTTTGGCCTTGTTTTGGCCAATGATATAGCTGTCCAGTTCGCTGACGATCTCGCGCGGGGTCATTTCAGACATGGTATTCGATCCTTACGCTTTGGAAGGCAATTCTTCAATGGTGTGGAAATGGTTGGTGTAAATACAGATGTCGCCGGCGATGTTGAGGGATTTCTCAACGATGTCGCGGGCGCTCAGCTCGGTATTTTCCAACATGGCGCGGGCGGCGGCCTGGGCGTACGGGCCGCCGGAGCCGATGGCGATCAGATCGTTTTCCGGCTGCACCACATCGCCGTTGCCGGTGATGATCAGCGAGGCGGTTTCATCGGCGACCGCCAGCAGCGCTTCGAGCTTGCGCAGCATGCGGTCGGTGCGCCAGTCTTTCGCCAGCTCGACGGCGGCTTTCACCAGGTGGCCCTGATGCATTTCCAGTTTGCGTTCAAACAGTTCAAACAGCGTGAAGGCGTCAGCGGTGCCACCGGCGAAACCGGCGATCACTTTGTCGTTATACAGGCGACGCACTTTCTTGACGTTACCCTTCATCACCGTATTACCCAGGGTTGCCTGGCCATCACCACCGATGACGACCTGGCCGTTGCGGCGTACGCTTACAATTGTTGTCACGAGCAGACCCTCGTTAAAGACGGAAAGAAGTCCCCGCAGCGCCTGCTTTCGCAGACGCTACGAGGCATATTGAGAGTATAGATGGGGGGGGATTGACGCTTTTCAACCCCCAACGGAGAGGGGAATGCAACTCGACATGCCGACGCCCTTCAGGCGCGAAAGGGTTTTGTCCGCTGCGGCGCGGCTGCTGTAGGGGCCGAGCACCACGCGATTCCAACCGCCACCGGCGGTGATGCGGCTCTCGATGCCCTCGAACGCCAGGCGCGCACGCACGGATTCAGCCTGATCGGTGGCGCGGAACGAACCGCATTGCACCATCCACTTCTGTTTCGATTCCGGTTTGGTGTCCTGCTTGGCCGTTTCCTGTTTCACTTCCGGTTTGGGCTCCGGCTTCGGTTGCGGCTTCGGCTCAGGCTGTTTCACCTGCGCCGGCGGCGGGGTGACTTGCTTCGGCTGCTGGTGCTGCTGCACCGGCGCGGTGGTGGCTCCGTTGTTGAACGGGTTGCGCGGCGCCTGAGTGACCTGCTGCTGTTGCTGTACCGGCTGCTGCTGCATTTGCGGTTGTTGCATCTGCTGCTGGCGGTTGCCGCGCGCGTTGGCCTGGCCCGGATCGTTATACGGCACTTCATTCAGCTGCGTCGGGCGCTGTTGCATGTCGGCCTGCATCTGCTCCAGCAGTTGCCGTTGTTCGGCGGTCAGCTGAGTTTTGGAATTGAGCTCGCCGCCGGCCGTCGGTTCGGTCGGGGTTTGCACGCCGATCTGTCGGTTTTCCAGCTCTTTGATATAGCGCCAGCGCTCTTCCGGCTTCGGCGGCAGGCCGTTGCCTGGGCGAGTGGTGTGCGCAGGCAACAACGGCGCGTCTTCCGGCTTGTTGTGCGTAATGAAATAGAGGCCACCGACAAAGACAACCAGCAACGCGACGGCTAACGCCAGCACGGTTTTGGAAACCTTCGGAGAACTGCGTTTTTTACGGCTGGGGGTTTTGCGCTTAGCTCCTGCTGCGCGCCCACGGCTTACATAGTCTTTTTGTGCCACTATTATTCCGCTGTGTCCTGATGAGAGGATAAGTCCGTCATGTTACTGAACCCTAAAATATTTGACTAGCGTTTCGGAGCAGCGGTGCTGCCTCTGATAATCAATTCACTGTCCAAGAGTCGGGAGCCGCTGGCCACCGTCTGGCCGTTCAACTGCTCCAACAGCAACAACATCGCCTGCTGGCCGATCTGGAAGCGCGGCTGCGCCACCGTGGTCAGCGGCGGATCGCAATACTGCGCCAGCTTGAGGTCGTCAAAGCCGACGATCGACAGATCCTGCGGTACCCGCAGCCCCATTTTCTTCGCCTGGGACAGCACGCCGATCGCCATGACGTCGCTGTGGCAGAACACCGCCGTCGGCGGTTTCGGCTGAGCCATCAACTGGGTCAGCGCTTGCGCGCCGGCTTCGTAGGTAAAATCACCCCGGGTAATATAGCTGCTTTCGACGGTAATGCCATTACGGCGTAGCGCTTGAACATAACCTTGCAGCCGATAATGGCTCAGCGGCATCTGTTCCGGCCCGGCGACGCAGGCGATCTGCCGGTGGCCCAATTGATGCAAATAATGCACGGCTTCAAAGGCGGCGGTCAGGTTGTCGATATGCACCGTCGGCAGTTCCAGCTCGGGCGCGAACTCATTGGCCATCACCATCGGCGGCAGGTTGCGCTGCTCTTCCTTGCTGGCGTCGAACGGTAGATTAGAGCCCAGCAGCAGCATGCCGTCGATCTGTTTGGTGATGATCAGATTGACGAAGGTGCGTTCTTGCTGGTTCTGCTGCGCGCAGTCGCCGATCAGCACCAGATAGCCTTGTTGGGCGGCGGTCTGTTCGATCCCCTGGATCACATCCGCGAAAAACGGATCGCAGATGTCGGGCACGATCACCAGGATGGTGCGAGATTCGTTGCGTTTGATATTGCGTGACAGAGCATGAGGAGAATAACCCACGGCCAGCACGGCCTGTTCCACTTTCTGACGCGTTGGCGTTGACACCTTTTCCGGATTCATCAGCGCACGCGATACGGTAGCCGTTGAAACGCCCGCCATTTCGGCGACGTCTTTCATGGTCGCCATGGATAACTCTTTCTTGTGTTCCAACGCCTTTCTCCTTGCGTCAGCCCCATGCCGACGCCACTACTGCTGTTTGCTCACAATGTCCGGCATGCGGTGGCGGGATTGTTGTCATTGAGCGCCACTCGCGTTCGAGCACTCCGTCGCGCTGCGATGTGGCGACAAAATTTGCCCTCGCAGACATTCTAAACAGAATACGCCCCGCCTTTGTTACCTAATTTGCATAAAAAATGTGACCTGAGAAGGTTTTTTAGCGTTCGCTCGCAATTTAAAGGGTAAACGTTTGCATGACGGCAGCTAAATCGGACTTTTCCGGGATCAGCTGTCGATCGGATCGACATCCAGCGTCCATTTCACCTTGCGCGTTTGCGGCAGGGTGCCGATCAGCGGCAGCGAGCTTTTCATCAGCTGTTGCAGGACGCGCCGTGTCGGATGCTGCAGCAGCAGCTGCCAGCGGAAACGGCCGCCGCGTTTGGACTGCAGCGCCGGCACCGGGCCCATCACCCACAGCGAATCGTCCTTAAGCGGACTGGCTTCCAACAGATTGCGCAGCTGCTGCAGGAACAGCGGGGCCTGTTGGTTATCGTGATCTTCGGCGCGCACGATGATGTGGCTGGTGTAGGGCGGTAGAAACACGCTGTTGCGCTCCGCCAGCGTCTGTTTGGCGAAGGCGTCGTAACCTTGTTGCAGCAGCACCTGCAATAACGGGTGCTCCGGGTGGTGGGTTTGCAGCAGCACTTCACCCTGTTTGCCCGCTCGCCCCGCGCGCCCGGAGACCTGGGTATAGAGCTGAGCAAAACGCTCGGCGGAGCGGAAGTCGGCGGAGAACAGCGCGCCGTCCACGTCCAGCAACGCCACCAGCGTGACGTCGGGAAAATGGTGGCCCTTGGCCAGCATTTGCGTGCCGATCAGAATGCGCGCTTCGCCGCGATGAATATCCGCCAGGTGCTGCTCCAGCGACCCTTTGCGGCTGGTGGTGTCGCGATCGATGCGGGTGATCGGCGTGTCGGGGAACAGCGGCGCCAGCTCATGTTCCAGCTGTTCGGTGCCGACGCCGACCGATACCAGGTGGGTGGAGCCGCACTGCGGGCATTGGTGCGGCACCGGTCGCTGGCTGTCGCAGTGGTGACAGCGCAGCTGGCGCTGATGCTGGTGGAAGGTGTAATAGTGATCGCAGCGCTGGCACTCGGCGATCCAGCCGCACTCGTGGCACAGCAGCGCCGGGGCGTAACCGCGGCGGTTGAGGAACAGCATCACCTGATTGCCGGCTTTTAAATGGTGCTGCATGCTTTTCAAAAGCGGCTGCGACAGGCCGACCTTCAGCGGCAACCCTTTCAGATCGATCAGATGCTGCGCCGCCGGTTTGGCGTTGCCCGCGCGCTGGGTGAGCTTCAACTGGCGATATTTGCCCAGCTGCACGTTGTGCAGCGTTTCCAGTGCCGGCGTGGCGGAGCCCATCACCATCGGGATATCTTCTTCCCGGGCGCGGAACACCGCCAGATCGCGGGCGTGGTAGCGCCAGCCTTCCTGCTGTTTATAAGAGCTGTCGTGCTCTTCGTCGATGATGATAACGCCCAGTTGCCGGAACGGCGTGAACAGCGCCGAGCGGGTGCCGATGACGATCGCGGCTTCGCCGCTGCGCGCGCGCAGCCAAACCGCCAGCCGTTCGCTGTCGTTCAGCCCGGAGTGCAGCACGTCCACCGGCGCGTTGAAGCGCTCGCGAAAGCGGGCGATGGTTTGCGGCGTCAGGCCGATTTCCGGCACCAGCACTAGCGCCTGCCGGCCTTTGGCCAACACGTTTTCCAGCACGCTGAGATACACCTCGGTCTTGCCGGAGCCGGTGACCCCGGCCAGCAGCCAGGCGGCAAACTGCTCATCTTCGCTTCGGATCGCCCCGACGGCGGTGGCCTGTTCGGTATTCAGCCGCAGCCGCTCGCCGAGCACCGCAAAGTTGGGGCGCCAGTCCTGCGTGGCCGCGACCTGAGCGCGCAGATCGATCAGCCCTTTGGCGCGCAGCGCCTGCAGGGCGCTTTCCGTCAGCTCAAGCTGGCTGACCTGATGGCGATAGACCGGGCGTTGCAACAGCGCCGCCAGCGCCTGCTGCTGTTTCGGCGCGCGTTTCAGGCTTTCGGGCGGCGTGGCGCGCCCCTCTTCGGTGGCGAACCACTGCCACAGCGGCGTGGCCTCGGCCGGTTTGCCTTGGCGCAGCAGGATCGGCAGCGCGTGGAACAGCACTTCGCCGATGGGATAGTGGTAGTAATCGCTGGCCCAGCGCAGGATGCGCCACAGGCTGGGGGAGAACAGCGATTCCGTGTCGATCACGCTGTCGATCGGTTTGAGCTTGTCCAACGGCAGTTCGCTGGTGTCGCTGCAGCCGGTGACGATGCCGATTGCATGCTGCTTGCCCCAGGGCACGCCCACGCGCGCGCCGGCCACCGGCTGCATGCCGGGCGGCAGCAGATAGTCGAAGGTGCGGGCGAGGGGGACCGGCAAAGCAACGTGTACGACGGGCATGATCTCATCCAAATTGAAAAAAAGTGGGCATCAGTTTACACGGCGCATCGGCAAATGTACGGTTCCGATTGCGCGCCCCGACTAATGCTGTATAATTTGCCGCCTTTGGTATAATTCGATACCAAAATTCTATTATCAACCACGTGTGGTGTCTGGCGAAACAGGGCTGGATAGCGACACGGCCTTAACTGAGGTTTCCCATGAAACAAGGTATCCACCCAAAATACGAAGAAGTTACTGCTAACTGCTCTTGCGGTAACGTGATGAAGATCCGCTCCACCGTGGGCCACGATCTGAACCTGGACGTTTGTGGCGCATGCCACCCGTTCTACACTGGCAAGCAGCGTGACGTTGCTACCGGTGGCCGCGTTGACCGCTTCAACAAGCGTTTCAGCGTACCAGGCGCTAAGAAATAAGATTTCTTATCGACCGATGAAAAAGGCGCCCTGGGCGCCTTTTTTCTTTTCTGCCGCCGGCGTTCGCCGGGCGGTTCTCAATATTCCCAGGTATCGGGATCGACACCCAGTTCGCGCATCAACGCTTTTGCGGCTTCCGGGATTTCATCGCTGCGCTCTTTGCGCAGGTCTTCATCGTTCGGCAGCGGCTGGCCGGTAAAGGCATGCAGAAACGCTTCGCACAGAAGTTCGCTGTTGGTGGCGTGGCGCAGGTTGTTCACCTGGCGACGGGTCCGTTCGTCGGTGAGGATTTTCAGGACCTTCAGCGGAATGGATACCGTGATCTTTTTGACTTGCTCGCTTTTTTTACCGTGTTCAGCGTAAGGGCTGACATACTCGCCGTTCCACTCAGCCATGGGACACCTTAACTTTGTCAGAAAAATTACAAAATTCTAAAAACCGGCCAATTATGCCCGATCTTCACTGTTCTCACTAAATAAATGTCAATTTTACGCGACCAGGGTCACTGAATGCCCCGCTTCGGCCAGGCATTGCCGCTTAACATCTTATCGTCATGTCATATCGGCATAATTTTAGCGGGTATTGTGTCATTGCTCAATCTATACGCAAAGAAGTTTAGATGTCCAGATGTATTGACGTCTATCAATCCTGCGATTACTCTTTAGGCCTCATTCACCGAACCGAGAGCCGAGCGAGCCCATGACGCGTAAACCAGCCACGATTGCCGTACGCAGCGGCCTGAACGACGACGAACAGTACGGCTGCGTTGTCCCGCCGATTCATCTGTCCAGCACCTATAACTTTACCGACTTCAATCAACCCCGAGCTCATGACTACTCGCGCCGCGGCAACCCGACGCGCGACGTGGTGCAGCGCGCGTTGGCGGAGCTGGAAGGCGGCGCCGGCGCGGTGATGACCGGCAGCGGGATGTCGGCGATCCATCTGGTGACCACCGTACTGCTGAAGCCCGGCGATCTGCTGGTGGCGCCGCACGACTGTTACGGCGGCAGCTATCGGTTATTCGACAGCCTGAGCAAGCGCGGCGCTTATCGCGTGCTGTTCGTCGATCAAGGCAATGAGGCCGCCCTGCAACAGGCGCTGGCGCAAAAGCCGAAGCTGGTGTTGATAGAAAGCCCCAGCAATCCGCTGCTGCGGGTGGTGGACATCGCGGCGATCTGCGCTGCCGCGCACGCGGCGGGCGCGTTGACGGTGGTGGACAACACGTTCCTCAGCCCGGCCCTGCAACAGCCGATCGAACTCGGTGCCGATCTGGTGGTCCATTCTTGCACCAAATACCTGAACGGGCATTCGGACGTGGTGGCCGGCGCGGTGATCGCCAAAGATCCTGAGCTGGCGGTCGAGCTGGCCTGGTGGGCGAACAACATCGGCGTGACCGGCGGCGCGTTCGACAGCTATTTGTTGCTGCGCGGCATGCGCACGTTGTCGCCACGCATCAAGGCGGCGCAACAAAACGCTGAAGCGATTGTTGACTATTTACAGCAGCAACCGCTGGTGAAAAAGCTGTATCATCCCTCCCTGCCGGAGAATCCGGGGCATGAGATCGCCCGTCGTCAGCAGCGCGGTTTCGGCGCGATGCTGAGTTTTGAACTGGACGGCGATGAAGCGGTGCTGCGCCGTTTTCTCTCTGCCCTTGAGCTGTTTACTCTGGCAGAATCGTTGGGCGGCGTAGAAAGCCTGATCTCGCATGCAGCGACCATGACTCACGCCGGCATGGCGGCGGAGGCGCGGGCAGCGGCCGGCATCTCCGAGGGCCTGCTGCGCATTTCCGTGGGTATTGAAGACAGTGAAGATTTGATTGCCGATCTGGAACGCGCTTTCCAGGCGGCGGCAACGAGGTAAGCATGAATGCAATTGCTGTAGCAGGGCCGGTGAGCGGGCGTCAACTGCACAAGTTTGGCGGCAGCAGTCTGGCGGATGTGAAGTGTTATCTGCGTGTGGCCGGGATTATGGCGGAATACAGCCAGCCGGGCGACATGATGGTGGTATCGGCCGCCGGCAGTACCACCAACCAGTTGATCAACTGGCTGAAGCTCAGCCAGAGCGATCGCCTGTCTGCGCACCAGGTGCAGCAGACGTTGCGTCGTTATCACAGCGATCTTATCAGCGGCCTGTTGCCGCCGGAAAGCGCCGAGCCGCTGATCGCCGAGTTTATTCAGGATCTGGAACGTCTGGCGGCGCTGCTGGACGGCAATGTCGACGAGGTGTGCTACGCCGAAGTGGTCGGGCACGGCGAGATTTGGTCGGCGCGCCTGATGGCGGCGGTGCTCAACCACCTGGACATGCAGGCGGCCTGGCTGGATGCGCGTGACTTCCTGCGCGCCGAGCGCGCCGCACAGCCGCAGGTGGATGAAGGCCGTTCTTACCCGCTGTTGCAACAATTGATGGCCCAACACCCGGGTAAACGCCTGGTGGTGACCGGGTTCATTTCGCGCAACGACGCCGGGGAAACCGTGCTGTTGGGGCGTAACGGCAGCGACTACTCCGCTACTCAGGTCGGCGCGCTGGCCGGCGCTGCGCGCGTCACCATCTGGAGCGACGTGGCCGGGGTTTACAGCGCCGATCCGCGCAAGGTGAAAGATGCCTGCCTGCTGCCGCTGCTGCGTCTGGACGAAGCCAGCGAGCTGGCGCGTCTGGCTGCGCCGGTGTTGCACACCCGTACCCTGCAGCCGGTCTCCGGTAGCGATATCGATCTTCAGCTGCGCTGCAGCTATCAGCCGGAGCAGGGCTCGACGCGCATTGAGCGCGTATTGGCTTCCGGCACCGGCGCCAAGATTGTCACCAGCCACGACGATGTGTGCCTGATTGAACTGCACGTTGCCGCTCAGCATGACTTCAAACTGGCGCAGAAAGAGTTGGATCTGGTGCTCAAGCGCGCGCAGATCAAACCGCTGGCGGTGGGCATCCACCCAGACCGCAACCTGGTGCAGCTGTGCTACACCTCCGAGGTGGTCAACAGCGCGCTGGCGACGCTGCAGGCCGCGGTGCTGCCAGGCGAGCTGCGCCTGCGCGAAGGATTGGCGCTGGTGGCGATGGTCGGCGCCGGGGTGTGCAAGAACCCGCTGCACAGCCACCGTTTCTATCAGCAGCTGAAAGATCAGCCGGTCGAGTTTATCTGGCAGGCGGAAGATGGCATCAGCCTGGTGGCGGTATTGCGCCAGGGGCCGACCGCGCTGCTGATCCAGGGGCTGCACCAAAGCCTGTTCCGCGCCGAGAAGCGCATCGGTCTGGTGCTGTTCGGCAAGGGCAATATCGGGTCGCGCTGGCTGGAGCTGTTCGCCCGTGAGCAGACCAATATCTCCGCGCGCAGCGGCTTCGAATTTATCCTGGCGGGGGTGGTGGACAGCCGCCGCAGCCTGCTGAACTATGACGGGCTGGACGCCAGCCGCGCGCTGGCATTCTTTGAGGACGAAGCGCAGGAGCTGGATGAAGAATCGCTGTTCCTGTGGATGCGCGCGCACCCGTTCGACGATCTGGTGGTGCTCGACGTGACCGCCAGCGAAGAGCTGGCCGGGCAGTATCTGGATTTCGCCAGCTACGGTTTCCACGTGATCAGCGCCAACAAGTTGGCGGGGGCCTCGTGTAGCGACAGCTATCGCCAAATACGCGACGCCTTCGCCAAAACCGGCCGCCACTGGCTGTATAACGCCACCGTCGGCGCCGGCCTGCCGGTCAACCACACGGTGCGCGATCTGCGCGACAGCGGCGACAGCATTCTGGCGATCAGCGGTATCTTCTCCGGCACGCTCTCCTGGCTGTTCCTGCAGTATGACGGCACGGTGCCGTTCACCGAGCTGGTGGATCAGGCCTGGCAGCAGGGGCTGACCGAACCGGATCCGCGGGTCGATCTCTCCGGCCAGGACGTGATGCGCAAGCTGGTGATCCTGGCGCGCGAGGCGGGCTACGACATCGAACCGAACCAGGTGCGGGTCGAGTCGCTGGTGCCGGCGGGGTGCGAGCTGGGCTCCGTCGATCAGTTCTTCGAGAACGGTGAGGCGCTGAATCAGCAGATGCAACAGCGCTTTGAGGCCGCCAGCGAAATGGGCCTGGTGCTGCGCCATGTGGCGCGTTTCGACGCCAACGGCAAGGCGCGGGTCGGCGTAGAGGCGGTGCGCCCTGAGCATCCTCTGGCCTCGCTGCTGCCGTGCGACAACGTGTTCGCCATCGAAAGCCGCTGGTATCGCGATAATCCGCTGGTGATCCGCGGGCCGGGCGCCGGCCGCGATGTGACCGCCGGCGCGATCCAGTCAGACCTTAACCGATTGGCGCAGCTGCTTTAATCCTCTGCGGGCGCGGGCTCACCGCGCCCCTTGGCTTTTCCTGCCATACTTATCTTTGTCGCGATCATGAAATTCCCTCGTTGAGCGGGTGAGGATTAATCATCTTATTCCCCTCATTTTCCTGTTGACTCTTTAGCCAACATGCGGCATTTTCTATCTAGACGTCTAAACGTATAGACGCTCATCAAGATGAAATAAAAACAGTGATCGATAAGAGGTGAGCAGGGTATGAGTTTTTTCCACGCAAACCAGCGGGAAGCGCTGAATCAGAGTCTGGCGGAGTTGAACGGCCAGATTAACGTATCATTCGAGTTCTTCCCGCCACGCACCAGCGAGATGGAAGAGACCCTGTGGCAGTCGATCGATCGTCTGAGCATCCTCAAACCTAAATTCGTTTCCGTCACCTACGGCGCCAACTCCGGCGAGCGCGATCGCACCCACAGCATCATCAAAGGGATCAAGGAACGCACCGGCCTGGAGGCGGCGCCGCACCTGACCTGCATCGACGCCAGCCCGGCGCAGCTGCGCGACATCGCGACCGATTACTGGAACAGCGGCATCCGCCATATCGTGGCGCTGCGCGGCGATCTGCCGCCGGGCGGCGGCAAGCCGGAAATGTACGCGACCGATCTGGTGGCGCTGCTGAAAGACGTGGGTGACTTCGACATTTCCGTCGCCGCTTACCCGGAAGTGCACCCGGAGGCGAAGAGCGCCCAGGCCGATTTGATTAACCTGAAACGCAAGATCGATGCCGGCGCCAGTCGCGCGATTACCCAGTTCTTCTTCGACGTTGAGAGCTACCTGCGCTTTCGCGACCGCTGCGTCGCCGCCGGTATCGACGTGGAAATCGTGCCGGGCATTCTGCCGGTGTCCAACTTCAAGCAGCTGCAGCGCTTCGCCACCATGACCAACGTGCGGGTGCCAAGCTGGATGACCAGCATGTTCGAAGGGCTGGACGACGATGCGGAGACCCGCAAAATGGTTGGTGCCAACATCGCCATGGACATGGTGAAGATCCTGAGCCGCGAAGGGGTGAAAGATTTCCACTTCTATACCCTGAACCGCGCCGAGATGAGTTACGCCATCTGCCACACGCTGGGCGTGCGACCGGTGGCCGCCGCCTGACGGGTCTGTTCCATTTAAAAGGGCGCCGCTTTACCGCGGCGCCCTTTTTTTGTGGGGGAGACATAAAAAAACGGCCCCGATAAACGGGGCCGCGATGAGGCTCACTAGCCGGTGTTGCGCATCCCGGCGGCGACGCCGGCGATGGTAACCATCAGCGCCTGCTCCACGCGGGCGTCCGGCTGCTCCTGCTGGCGCGAACGGTGCAGCAATTCGGCCTGCAAGACGTTCAACGGGTCGGTATAGACGTTGCGCAGCGCGATGGATTCGGCGATCCACGGCAGGTCTTCCATCAGGTGCGCATCGTTGGCGATGGTCAGCACCACCTTGATGTCGCTTTCCAGCTGATCGCGCAGCTGTTGGCCCAGCGGCCACAGCGATTTATCCACCAGGCGCTGATCGTAGTATTCCGCCAGCCACAGGTCGGCTTTGGCGAACACCATTTCCAGCATGGCGATGCGGGTGGAGAAGAACGGCCAGTCGCGACACATCGCCTCCAGCTCCGCCTGTTTGCCGGCTTTCACCGCTTCCTGCAATCCGGCGCCGGCGCCGAGCCAGGCCGGCAGCATCAGGCGGTTCTGCGTCCAGGCGAAGATCCACGGAATGGCGCGCAGGCTCTCTACGCCGCCGTTCGGCTTGCGCTTGGCCGGGCGCGAGCCCAGCGGCAGTTTGCCCAGCTCCAGCTCCGGCGTGGCCGCGCGGAAGTAAGGCACGAAGTCCGGGTTTTCACGCACGTAGCCGCGATACATTCGGCAGGAGGTCTCGGATAGGTCGTCCATCAGCGCCCGCCATTCTTTCTTCGGTTCCGGCGGCGGCAGCAGGTTGGCCTCGAGGATCGCGCCGGCATACAGCGCCAGGCTGCTGATGGTGACTTCCGGCAGGCCGAACTTGAAGCGGATCATCTCGCCCTGTTCGGTGACGCGCAGGCCGCCCTTCAGGCTGCCCGGCGGCTGCGACAGCAGCGCCGCATGCGCCGGAGCGCCGCCGCGGCCGATGGAACCGCCGCGGCCGTGGAACAGCGTCAGCGCCACGCCGGCCTTTTCACAGGTTTTGATCAGCGCGTCCTGCGCGCGGTACTGCGCCCAGGAAGCGGCCATCACGCCGGCGTCTTTCGCCGAGTCGGAATAGCCGATCATCACCATCTGTTTGCCCTGGATGAAGCCGCGATACCAGTCGATGTTCAGCAACTGGGTCATTACGTCGTCGGCGTTGTTCAGGTCGTCGAGGGTTTCGAACAGCGGGGCGACCGGCAGCGCGAACGGGCAGCCGGCCTCTTTCAGCAGCAGGTGCACCGCCAGCACGTCGGAAGGCGTGCGCGCCATCGAAATCACATAGGCGGCGATCGAGCCCTGCGGCGCTTCGGCAATCACCCGGCAGGTTTCCAGCACTTCCTGCGTGTCGGCGCTCGGTTGCCATTTCAGCGGCACCAGCGGGCGTTTGGAGTTCAGTTCGCGGACCAGGAACGCCTGTTTATCGGCTTCCGACCAGCTTTCATAATCGCCCAGCCCCAGATAGCGGGTCAGCTCGGCGATGGCTTCGGTATGGCGGGTGCTCTCCTGACGCACGTCGATGCGCACCAGCGGCACGCCGAAGCAGCGCACGCGGCGCAGGGTATCCAGCAGTTGACCATTGGCGATGATGCCCATGCCGCAGGCCTGCAGCGACTGGTAGCAGGCATACAGTGGCTCCCACAGCTGCTCGTTGTTCACCAGCAGGTCGTGCGGTTTCAGCACGCGCTCGCCCTTCAGGCGACCTTCAAGATAAGCCTGGGAACTCATCAGCTGGCTGCGCAGCTGCTTCATGATTTCGCGGTAAGGCTCCTGCACCTCATCGCCGCCGGCGCGGGCGCGCAGCTCAGGGGTGCACTCGGTCATCGACAGCTCGGAGACCAGCACCTGGATGTCGCGGGTAAACAGGTCGCAGGCTTTCCAGCGGCTGAGCAGCAGCACATGGCGGGTAATTTCGGCGGTGACGTTCGGGTTGCCGTCGCGGTCGCCGCCCATCCAGGAGGTGAAGCGCACCGGCACCGCTTCTACCGGCAGGCTGTAATCGATGGAGTTTTCCAGCTGTTCGTTGAATTCGCGCAGGAACGCCGGCACGCCTTCCCACAGGCTGTTTTCCACGACGGCAAAACCCCATTTGGCTTCGTCGATCGGGGAAGGGCGGTGTTTGCGAATTTCATCGGTGTGCCACGACTGGGCTACCAGCTGGCGCAGGCGGCGCATGATCTTGTTGCGCTCGTAGTCGGCCAGATCGTTGTGATCGAGCTGGCTGAGGCAGGTGTTGACCTCCACCAGCTTGTGGATCAGGGTGCGGCGGGTGATCTCCGTCGGGTGCGCCGTCAGCACCAGCTCGATGGAGAGTTGCGACACCGCGTGCTGCAGCTCTTTGTCGCTGAGCTTTTTGTCTTTGAGGCGGCTGAACAGTTGGGCCAGCGCTTCCGGGTTGCTGGCGGCTTCGCCGTTGGGCGAAATGCTGTGGTACTGCTCGGCGACGTTGGTCAGGTTGAGGAACTGGCTGAAGGCGCGCGCCACCGGCAGCAGCTCGTCGTTGGACAAGTTCTGCAGGGTGGAGAGCAGCTCCTGGCGATGCGCTTCGTTGCCGGCGCGTGAGGATTTGGAAAGCTTACGGATGGTCTCAACGCGATCGAGAATATGCTCGCCCAGCGCTTCTTTGATGGTATCGCCGAGCAATTTGCCGAGCATACTGACATTACTGCGCATTGCCGAATATTGTTCGTTCATATAACCCCTGACCCAGTTCTGTATGTATGATTTTTATCTTGTAAATAAATTTCACGCGTCAGGCGCAGACCGCCTGCCTGATCCCATCGCGTTCCTGTCCAATCGTCAATTGACACTATTTTTAGCAAAAAAACATCAAAATCGGCGCATTTTCTGAAATTTAATTACGCCGCGTGGGTTATCAGCGTGGCTTATTTCGCTGCCTTCTACTTATTTTGAGTTAGGGGAAGCATAAAGCATTTCCCCTGCTAAATGTCGGGTTTATTGCCGGCAAAAGTGATTGACCAGCTGGCCCAACAGTTTGCGCGTCGGTTCGATAAACGCGGTGTCGATGTATTCGTCCGGCTGGTGGGCCTGATCGATGGAACCGGGGCCGAGCACCAACGTCGGGCAGACCTGTTGCACGAACGGCGCTTCGGTGCAGTAGTTGACCACCTGCGTGCGGGTGCCCAGCAGCTCCTCGATCACCGCTACCATGCGGTGGTCGGTCGGGCATTCGTAGCCCGGTACCGACGCGTGCAGCTCTTCGATGGTCAGGCGGCCCGGCCAGCGTTGGCTCACTGGCTCCAGCGCCTGATGCATCAGTTCGTTGATGTTGTCGAGCGTCATGCCGGGCAGCGGGCGGATATCCAGGTGCAGTTCGCAACAGGCGCAGATGCGGTTGGCCGCGTCGCCGCCGCTGATATGGCCGAAGTTCATGGTGGGATAAGGCACGGCGAACGCCGGGTTGTTGTAGCGCTCCTGCAGGGTCTTGCGCAGCTCCATCAGGCGGCCGATGGACTCGTGCATCAGATCGATGGCGTTGACGCCGCGCGCCGGATCGCTGGAGTGGCCGGACTGGCCGACGATGCGAATGGCGTTGGCCATGTGGCCCTTGTGCGCGCGCACCGGCTGCAGCGAGGTCGGCTCGCCGATGATGGCGAAATCCGGACGAATGGCGGTAGAGGCGGCGAAGTAACGCGCGCCGGCCATCGTCGTTTCTTCATCTGCGGTGGCTAAAATGTACAACGGCTTGGTCAGCTTGCTCGCGTCGATATCGCGCACCGCATCCAGAATAAAGGCGAAGAAGCCTTTCATGTCGGCGGTGCCCAGCCCGTAGAGCTTGTTGTCGTGCTCGGTCAGGGTGAAGGGATCGCGCGTCCAGCGGCCTTCGTCGTAAGGCACCGTATCGGTGTGGCCGGCCAGCAGCAGGCCGCCGCTGCCTTCGCCGATGCTGGCCAGCAGGTTGAATTTGTGGCGCGACTCCGGCACCGGCTGTACGTCGACGCGAAAGCCCAGGTCGGCAAACCATCCGGCCAGCAAGTTGATTAACGCCTCATTGCTCTGATCGAGGCCGGCATCGGTGGCGCTGATTGACGGAGTGGCGATCAACGCCCGGTACAGCTCAATAAATGGAGGTAATTTCATCTTCACTGTTGACAGCCTTAGGTTAGGATAGTATCAATATTCATGCATTTATTTTGAATAAAAATACAGTAAGCCGAAGCGTAAGGGAACCCGATGCCCGGATGTTTATAAAAGCATCAACGCCTGGCTCCGTGGGTGAACGGCGCAACAACGCTGGCTAGCCCTGTTACCTGGGTCGCAAGCGACCGCACGTCAGTTTAGAAGGTGAAAGGCCACATGTTGAATACGCTGATCGTTGGTGCCAGCGGTTACGCCGGAGCGGAGCTCACGGCTTACCTGAATCGTCACCCACACATGAACATAACCGCTTTAGCGGTTTCAGCGCAAAGTGCAGATGCAGGAAAGTTGCTTTCCGATCTCCATCCCCAGTTGAAAGGCATCGTCGATCTGCCGCTGCAGCCGTTGACCGACGTCGCCAAGGCGGCGCAGGGCATCGACGTGGTGTTCCTCGCCACCGCCCATGAAGTCAGCCACGATATCGCACCGGCTTTCCTGGCGGCGGGCTGCGTGGTGTTCGATCTGTCCGGCGCCTTCCGCGTGCAGGACGCCGGTTTTTATAGCCAGTACTACGGTTTCGAGCATCAGCATGGCGCTCTGCTGGAGCAGGCGGTGTACGGCCTGGCGGAGTGGCAGAGCGACAAGATTAAACAGGCGCAGCTGATCGCGGTGCCGGGCTGTTACCCGACGGCGGCGCAGCTGGCGCTGAAACCGTTGATCGAAAAACAGCTGCTGAATCTGGATCAGTGGCCGGTGATCAACGCCACCAGCGGCGTCAGCGGCGCCGGGCGCAAGGCCAGCATGACCACCAGCTTCTGCGAAGTGAGCCTGCAGCCGTACGGTATTTTCACTCATCGGCACCAGCCGGAGATCGCCGCACACCTGGGCGTGCCGGTCATCTTTACGCCGCACCTGGGCAATTTCCCGCGCGGCATCCTTGAAACCATCACCTGCCGTCTGAAAGCCGGCGTGACCGCGCAGGACGTCGCGGCCGCCTATCATGCCGCCTATGACGACAAGCCGCTGGTGCGGCTGTACGACCAGGGCGTGCCGGCGCTGAAATCGGTGGTGGGGCTGCCGTTCTGCGACATCGGTTTTGCGGTGCAGGGCGAGCATCTGATCGCCGTGGCGGTGGAAGACAATCTGCTGAAAGGCGCGGCGGCGCAGGCGGTGCAATGCCTGAATATCCGTTTCGGCTTCCCGGAAACCCAATCACTCCTTTAAACCAGCGTGAGTAAACAGCAATGAACCCGTTAATTATCAAGTTAGGTGGCGTGTTATTAGACAGTGAAGAAGCGCTGGAGCGTCTGTTTACCGCGTTGGACAGCTATCGGCAGCAGCACCAGCGTCCGCTGGTGATCGTGCACGGCGGCGGCTGCGTGGTGGACGAACTGATGAAGCAGCTCGCTTTGCCGGTGGTGAAAAAGAACGGCCTACGGGTCACGCCGGCCGATCAGATCGACATCATCACCGGGGCGCTGGCCGGCACCGCCAACAAAACGCTGCTGGCGTGGGCGATTAAACACCAAATCAACGCCGTCGGCCTGAGCCTGGCGGACGGCGGCAGCGCGGTCGTGACCCCGCTCGATCCGGCATTGGGCCACGTCGGCAACGCGCAGCCCGGTTCGCCCGCGCTGCTCAATACCCTGCTGGGCGCCGGCTACCTGCCGGTTGTCAGCTCCATCGGCATCACCGCCGAAGGGCAGTTAATGAATGTGAACGCCGATCAGGCGGCGACGGCGCTGGCGGCGACGCTGGGGGCGGACCTTATCCTGCTGTCGGACGTCAGCGGCATCCTCGACGGCAAGGGCCAACGCATTGCGGAAATGACGGCGCAAAAAGCGGAACAACTGATCGCGCAAGGCATCATCACCGATGGTATGGTGGTGAAGGTGAATGCGGCGCTCGACGCTGCCCGCACCCTCGGCCGCCCGGTGGATATCGCCAGCTGGCGCCATGCCGATCAGCTTCCTGCTTTGTTTAACGGCGTGTCGATTGGCACCCGGATCCTCGCTTAATTTTAGAATTAGAAAGGAATAGACCATGCAAAACCAAGGCATCAAAAAAATCGTTCTGGCGTACTCCGGCGGCCTGGATACCTCGGCCATCATTCCATGGCTGAAAGAGAACTACGGCGGCTGTGAAGTGGTGGCGTTCGTGGCGGACATCGGCCAGGAGCGCAGCGATCTGGAAGGCGTGGAGCAAAAAGCCCTGCAGTCCGGTGCCTCTGAATGTCACGTGGTCGATCTGCGTGAAGAATTTATCCGCGATTACGTTTATCCAGTGCTGCAGACCGGCGCCCTGTATGAGGGCAGCTACCTGCTGGGCACCTCGATGGCGCGGCCGATCATCGCCAAGGCGCAGGTCGAGCTGGCGTTGAAAGTGGGCGCAGACGCGCTGTGCCACGGCGCGACCGGCAAAGGCAACGATCAGGTGCGTTTCGAAACCACCTACACCGCGCTGGCGCCGCAGCTGAAAGTGGTAGCGCCGTGGCGCGAGTGGAACCTGCGTTCCCGTGAAGCGCTGCTGGATTACCTGAAAGAGCGCAATATCCCGACCACCGCATCGCTGGAGAAAATCTACAGCCGCGATGAGAACGCCTGGCACATCTCCACCGAAGGCGGCGTGCTGGAAAGCCCGTGGAACGCGCCAAACAAGGATTGCTGGGTATGGACCGTCGATCCGCAGGAAGCGCCGGACCAGCCTGAGCAGGTGACCGTTACCGTCGAGAAAGGCCGCGTCGTGGCGGTTAACGGTAAAGCGCTGTCGCCGTACCAGTGCCTGGAAACCCTGAACGCGCTGGGCGCCAAGCACGGTGTCGGCCGTATCGACATCGTGGAAAACCGTCTGGTGGGCATCAAATCCCGCGGCTGCTATGAGACCCCGGGGGGCACCATCATGGTGGCGGCGCTGCGCGCCATCGAGCAGCTGGTGCTGGATCGCGACAGCTTCAAATGGCGCGAGCAGCTGGGCCTGGAGATGTCCTATGTGGTGTACGACGGCCGTTGGTTCGCGCCGCTGCGCCGCTCGCTGCAGGCCTCTGCCGAAGCATTGGCTGAAGAGGTGAACGGTGAAGTGGTACTGCAGCTGTACAAAGGCCAGGTGACGGCGACCCAGAAAAAATCCGCCAACAGCCTGTACTCCGAAGAGTTCGCCACCTTCGGCGAAGACGAAGTTTACGATCACAGCCACGCGGGCGGCTTTATCCGCCTGTTCTCTCTGTCTTCACGCATCCGCGCGTTGAACGAGAAAAAGAATAAATAACCGATTGGCGTGACTCTGCAAGGGCGCAGCATGCTGCGCCCTTTCGCATAAAAATTCAGGAGTAAAGGTATGGCACTTTGGGGCGGACGGTTCACTCAGGCGGCGGATCAGCGGTTCAAGCAACTCAACGATTCGCTGCGGTTCGATTATCGCCTGGCGGAGCAAGATATCGTGGGCTCGGTGGCCTGGTCGAAGGCGCTGGTGACCGTTAACGTGTTGACGGCAACGGAGCAACAGCAGCTGGAGCAGGCGCTGAATGCCTTGCTGACGGAAGTCCAGGCCGATCCTTTGGCGATCGTCCAAAGCGATGCCGAAGACATCCACAGCTGGGTGGAGCAGAAGCTGATCGAGAAGGTCGGCGATTTGGGCAAGAAGCTGCATACCGGCCGCAGCCGCAACGATCAGGTCGCGACCGATCTGAAGCTGTGGTGCAAACAGCAGATCGGCGATCTGCATCAGGCGATCGTCCAGCTGCAGCAGGCGCTGGTGGAGACCGCCGAAGCCAACCAGGATGCGGTGATGCCGGGGTATACCCACCTGCAACGCGCGCAGCCGGTGACTTTCGCGCACTGGTGCCTGGCCTATGTCGAGATGCTGGCGCGCGATGAAAGCCGCCTGCAGGATACCCTGAAACGGCTGGACGTCAGCCCGCTGGGCAGCGGCGCGCTGGCCGGCACCGCGTATCCTATCGATCGCGAGCAGCTGGCTGGCTGGCTGGGCTTCGCCTCGGCGACCCGCAACAGCCTGGACAGCGTATCCGATCGCGATCACGTGCTGGAGCTGCTGTCCAACGCCGCCATCAGCATGGTGCACCTGTCGCGCTTCGCCGAAGATCTGATCTTCTTCAACAGCGGCGAGGCGGCGTTTGTCGAGCTGTCTGACCGCGTGACCTCCGGCTCTTCGCTGATGCCGCAGAAGAAAAACCCGGACGCGCTGGAGCTGATCCGCGGCAAGTGCGGCCGCGTACAGGGCGCGCTGACCGGCATGATGATGACGCTGAAAGGCCTGCCGCTGGCGTACAACAAAGACATGCAGGAAGACAAAGAAGGGCTGTTCGACGCGCTCGACACCTGGATGGACTGCCTGCAGATGGCGGCGCTGGTGCTGGACGGCATTCAGGTTAAGCGCCCGCGCTGCCGGGAAGCGGCGGAGCAGGGTTATGCGAATGCCACCGAGCTGGCGGACTACCTGGTCGCCAAAGGCGTGCCGTTCCGCGAAGCGCACCATATCGTCGGTGAGGCGGTGGTAGAAGCCATTCGCCAGGGCAAACCGCTGGAAGCGCTGCCGCTGGCGGATTTGCAGCAGTTCAGCGCGACGATCGGCGACGACGTCTATCCGATCCTGGCGTTGCAATCCTGCCTGGACAAACGTGCGGCCAAAGGCGGCGTCGCGCCGCAGCAGGTGGCCGCGGCAATCGCCGCCGCGAAACAGCGTTTGGCTTGACGACGAGGGCGGCCTGGCGCCGCCCTTGAACCTTTACCCCGCCAGGCGTGCGCAGAGATAACGGTTCAGGCTCACGCCTTCTTCCATCGCGCCGATCGCCAGCCGGCGATGCTGTTCTGCCGCTGTTGCAAATCAGCGATGTCATCCCTGATCTCGTTCAGTTGCCTTTGTTTTAGTATCGTTATTGATATCACTTCAATATCGAAGCATAAAAAATGAGCGCAGGAGGGCCGTGAGGCAAGAGGAGGGAGGAAAATCTGGAAAGCGCTGCGCAAAAAAACCGGGCCTGAAGGCCCGGTAGGTGTGAACGGATAAGAAGGCGTTATTCGCCCGGACAGCGCTGACAGCGTTCGATTTCGGCCGTGCCGAGTTTGAGCTTCGCCTGCAGGTCGCGCAGCGCAGTGCGCAAGCCTTCTTCGATCACCGGATGATAGAACGGCATGTCCAGCATCTGATCGACGGTCATCTGCTGTTGGTGCGCCCAGGCTAACAGGTGCGCAATGTGTTCGGCGTCCGGGCCGATCATTTCCGCGCCGAGGAAACGGCCGGTGCCTTGCTCGCCGTAAACGTGCAGAACGCCCTTGTTGCGCAGCATCACCCGCGAGCGGCCCTGATTCTCAAACGAGACCTTGCCCACTTCAAAACATCCGCAGGCGCTGAACTTCTCGCTCAGCTCGCGGAAGGTCGAGCCGACCATGGCGATCTGCGGATCGGAGAACACCACCGAAATCGCGCTGCGGCGCAGACCCGGATTGATCTCCGGGAAGCTGCCGGCATTGGCGCCGGCGATGCGTGCCTGATCGCTGGCCTCATGCAACAGCGGCAGTTGGTTGCTGGCGTCGCCGGCGATAAAGATATGCGGCACGCTGGTTTGCATCGTCAGGCGGTCGGCCAGCGGCACGCCTCGAGCGTCGAGCTGTAGGCCGGTGTTTTCAAGACCCAGCCGATCGACGTTGGGGCGGCGGCCGGTGGCGGCCAGCACGTAGTCCACCAGGATCTCCTGCGACTGGCCCTGCAGATCCTGATAGCGGATAAATACGCGGTCGCCTTCGCGCTGCATCATCTCCACTTTCACGTCGGCGTCGAGGTAGAATTCTTCCCCCAGCGCCTTCGCAGCGTAATCGCGCACGGCGCTGTCGGTCAGCGGCCCGACGGCGCCGCCGATGCCGAAGACCTTGGTGTCGACGCCGAGGCGGTGCAGCGCTTGCCCCAACTCCAGCCCGATCACGCCAGGGCCGAATACCGCCACGGACTGCGGCAAGTCATCCCAGTTGAACAGATCGTCGTTGACGATCAGGCGATCGCCCAGTTCATTCCACGGCGCCGGCCAACTGGGGCGAGAGCCGGTGGCGATCACGATGCGCTGCGCCACGATGCGCGTATGGTCATCGACCTGCAGCGTGTTGTCGTCGATAAAGCGGGCATAGCCCTGAATTTTGTCGGCGGCCGGGATCTCGTCCACGCCTTCCAGCACGAAGCCGACGAAACGATCGCGTTCGCGTTTGACGCGCGCCATCACCTCGCGTCCGTCGATACGCGTTTTGCCGGTTGGGTGCACGCCAAAGCCCGGCGCACGTTCGATTTGATGCACCGCTTCGGCGGCGGCGATCAGTAATTTGGATGGCATGCAGCCAACGCGCGCACAGGTGGTGCCGTAAGGCCCGCCTTCAATCATCACCACGCTGGGGGTAGACAGTTTGGCCGCGCGATAGGCGCCGAGCCCTGCGGTGCCGCCGCCGATGACCGCGACATCAACGTTCAACAGTTTCATATCCGCTCCTGAAAGGTAAAAAAAGGGCGGGCCGTAGCCCGCCAAAGTTCACGTTGGCTTTGTTATTACTTATTAAGCTGACAGGAATGTTTCCAGATCGTCGCTGCCGCCAATGTGACGGCCGCCGATGAAGACCTGCGGCACCGTGGCGCGGCCGCTGACGGCGCGCAGGCTGACGGTGGTAGCGTCTTTGCCCAGCACAATCTCTTCATACTGAATGCCGCGCTCTTGCAGCATCTGCTTGGCTTTGGCGCAGAATGGGCAGCCCGGTTTGGTGAACAGGGAGACCGATTCCTGCACTTTGAATTCCGGCGCCAGGTATTTCAGCATGGTGTCGGCGTCGGACACTTCAAACGGGTCGCCCGGCTTGTTCGGCTCAACAAACATTTTCTCGACCACGCCGTTGCGTACCAGCATCGAGTAGCGCCATGAGCGAGGGCCAAAGCCCAGATCCGCTTTCTCGACCAGCATGTTCATGCCTTTGGTGAATTCACCGTTGCCGTCCGGCACGAAGGTGATGTTTTCCGCATGTTGGTCGGCTTTCCAGGCGTTCATGACGAAGGTGTCGTTCACGGAGACGCAAAGAATGCTGTCGACGCCGTGCTGCTTGAATACGCTGGACAGTTCGTTGTAGCGCGGCAGGTGGCTCGAAGAACAGGTCGGCGTGAACGCGCCCGGCAGCGAGAAAACAATGACGGTTTTGTTTTTGAACAGGTCATCAGTGGTCACATCAATCCATTGGTCGCCCTGACGGGTGTGGAAAGTAACCTGAGGAACTTTCTTGCCTTCTTGACTGGTAAACATTGATTAACCCCTTAATTAGGAAAAGTAATTTTTAGCATTTAGCGCGATATCGCTTCGTTGGGACACATTATTGTCGCTGGGGCTTGATAGATCTAATCGCTCATTGCTATCTTATCTATCGCCATGAGCTATCATGGAATGGAGGGAAACAATGAATATTCGTGATTTAGAGTATCTGGTCGCCTTGGCCGAGCACCGGCACTTCCGCCGCGCGGCCGATTCATGCCATGTAAGCCAACCCACGCTGAGCGGGCAGATCCGCAAGCTGGAAGACGAGTTGGGCGTCATGCTGCTCGAACGCACCAGCCGCAAGGTGCTGTTCACCCAGGCGGGTCTGTTGCTGGTGGAGCAGGCGCGTACTGTGCTGCGAGAAGTGAAAGTATTGAAGGAGATGGCCAGCCAGCAGGGCGAAGCCATGTCCGGGCCGTTGCACATCGGCCTGATCCCGACCGTGGGGCCTTATCTGCTGCCGCAGATCATCCCGACGCTGCACAAAACGTTCCCGAAACTGGAAATGTACCTGCACGAAGCGCAAACCCATCAGCTGCTGGCGCAACTCGACAGCGGCAAACTGGACTGCGCCATTCTGGCATTGGTTAAGGAAACCGAGGCGTTTATCGAAGTGCCTTTGTTCGATGAACCGATGAAGCTGGCGGTGTACTCCGATCACCCGTGGGCGCAGCGCGAGCGCGTGCCGATGCCGGATTTGGCGGGTGAGAAACTGCTGATGCTGGAGGATGGCCACTGCCTGCGCGATCAGGCGATGGGCTTCTGCTTCCAGGCGGGCGCGGACGAAGATACCCACTTCCGCGCCACCAGTCTGGAAACGCTGCGCAATATGGTCGCGGCCGGCAGCGGCATTACCCTGCTGCCGTCACTGGCGGTACCGCCGCAGCGCGAACGCGACGGCGTCTGCTATCTGGATTGCTACAAGCCGGAGCCGAAGCGCACCATCGCGCTGGTGTACCGCCCCGGCTCCCCTTTGCGCAGCCGTTATGAGCAACTGGCCGAGGCGATCCGCGAACACATGCAGGGCTACATCGACAGCGCGTTAAAACAGGCGGTTTAAGCCGTTTAGCGCCGCCACCCGGTAGGCTTCGGCCATGGTCGGATAGTTGAAGGTCGTATTAACGAAATACTCGATAGTATTGCCTTCACCTTTCTGTTCCATGATCGCCTGGCCGATGTGGATGATCTCCGCCGCACGCTCGCCGAAGCAGTGGATCCCAAGGATCTGCAGGGTGTCGCGATGGAACAGGATCTTCAGGCTGCCGACGTTCATCCCGGCTATCTGCGCGCGCGCCAGATGCTTGAACTGGGCGCGGCCCACTTCATACGGCACCTTCATCGCGGTCAGTTCCTGCTCGGTTTTGCCGACGGAGCTGATTTCCGGAATGGTGTAGATGCCGGTCGGGATATCTTCGATTAAGTGACCGCTGGCTTCGCCGGAGGCGATCGCTTGCGCGGCGATGCGGCCCTGATCGTAGGCGGCGGAAGCCAGGCTCGGATAGCCGATCACGTCACCGACCGCATAAATGTGCGACAGCGCGGTTTGATACATGCTGTTCACTTTCAGCAGCCCGCGGCTGTCCGACTCCAGGCCGACGTTCTCCAACCCCAGCGAATCGGTGTTGCCGGTACGGCCGTTGGCGTACAGCAGGCAGTCCGCTTTCACCTTCTTGCCGGACTTCAGGTGCACGATCACGCCGTCTTCGGTGCCTTCGATCTTCTCGAATTCTTCGTTGTGGCGGATCACCACGCCGTTGTTCCAGAAGTGGTAAGAGAGCGAATCCGACATCTCCTGATCGAGGAACGCCAGCAGACGATCGCGGGTGTTGATCAGATCGACCTTGACGTTCAGGCCGCGGAAGATGGACGCATACTCGCAGCCGATCACCCCGGCGCCGTAAATGATCACGTGGCGCGGCTCATGGCTCAGCTCGAGAATGGAATCGCTGTCGTAGATGCGCGGATGGTTGAAGTCGACGCTGGCCGGATGGTAAGGACGCGAGCCGCAGGCGATCACGATGTGATCGGCGCGGATGGTGTCCTGGGTGCCGTCCATGTAGCTGACGCTGACGGTGTTGGCGTCGATGAAGCGCGCGTCGCCGGCGAACAGTTTGCACTGGTTCCGCTCATAGAACCCTTGGCGCATTCGGGTCTGCTGGCTGATGACGTTATCGGCGTGGCGTAAAATGTCAGGGAAGGTCGCGCTGAGCGTGCGCGAGTTGTTGTAAAGCGGGTTCTGGTTGAATTCGATAATGCGGCTGACGGCGTGGCGGAGGGCTTTGGAGGGGATGGTGCCCCAATGGGTACATCCGCCGCCTACGTTATTGTACCGTTCGATAACGGCCACGCGGGCGCCTTGTTTCACCAGCCCCATGGCGGCACCTTCACCACCAGGGCCCGAGCCAATCACAATGGCATCAAATTGATAGTGCTGTTGCATGTAGGAGAGACCTGTTTTTTTATACAAGATTACAACGGTATCTTAACATCATAGCGCTGCTCACCCAATCACCATTAGGCTTTTTGAGTCAAAGCACAATCGGCTCAGGGCGGAAGTGTGATAGAGCGCGTTAGTATAAATGCTGTTGCAATAAAATTTGCTATATTGCCGAGTCTAGGGCGTTAGACTGAGAAAATGGAACCTATCCGGATATGCATATGGGCGTCAGAGCACAACAAAAAGAACGGACTCGTCGTTCCCTGATCGAAGCCGCTTTCAGCCAGCTGAGCGCCGAACGCAGCTTCGCCAGTCTGAGCCTGCGGGAAGTTTCACGCGAGGCGGGCATCGCGCCCACGTCGTTTTATCGCCATTTCCGCGATGTGGACGAGTTGGGGCTGACCATGGTGGATGAAAGCGGCCTGATGCTGCGTCAGTTGATGCGCCAGGCGCGCCAACGCATCGCCAAGGGCGGCAGCGTGATCCGCACCTCGGTGTCCACCTTTATGGAGTTTATCGGCAACAACCCGAACGCCTTCCGCCTGCTGCTGCGCGAGCGCTCCGGCACGTCGGCGGCATTCCGTGCGGCGGTGGCGCGCGAGATCCAGCATTTCATCGCCGAACTGGCGGACTACCTCGAGTTGGAAAATCACATGCCGCGCAGCTTTACCGAAGCGCAGGCGGAAGCGATGGTCACCATCGTGTTCAGCGCCGGCGCGGAAGCGCTGGATATCGACGTCGAGCAGCGGCAGCAGCTGGAAGAACGGCTGGTGCTGCAACTGCGGATGATCTCCAAAGGGGCGTATTACTGGTATCGTCGCGAACAAGAAAAAGCTTCTGTGTCCCACGTATAAAAAAGGTAAAAAATGATGGAAAAACCAGGCCGTGAAAATGGCACCTTACTGCTGGCGTTGATTGCCGGCCTTTCGATCAACGGTTCCTTTGCCGCGCTGTTCAGCTCGGTGGTGCCGTTTTCGATCTTCCCGCTGATCGCGTTGGTGCTGGCGGTGTACTGCCTGCATCAGCGTTACCTGAACCGCGCCATGCCGGATGGCATGCCGAAGCTGGCGGCGGCCTGTTTCCTGCTGGGGCTGCTGTTGTACAGCGCCATCGTGCGCGCCGAGTATCCGCAGATCGGCTCCAACTTCCTGCCGTCGGTGATCTGCGTGGCGCTGGTGCTGTGGATCGGCATGAAACTGAAGGCGCGCAAGGCGCCGGATGCGCCGACTCAAGAATCGTAATGAAACGGGGCGCCATCATGGCGCCCCTGTCATATCAGCGGTGCTTTTCCAGCAACACGCCGCACTCCATGTGATGGGTATACGGGAACTGATCGAACAGCGCCAGACGGCTGACCCGGTGGGTGGCCTGCAGCGTTTCCAGGTTGGCGCACAGCGTTTCCGGATTGCATGAAATATACAGAATGCGCGGGTAAGCCTGCACCATCTTCACCGTTTCATCGTCCAGCCCGCTGCGCGGCGGATCGACGAAAATCGTCTCGCAGTTGTAGCCGCTCAGATCGATGCCTTTCAACCGGTTGAATTCGCGTACTCCATTCATCGCCTGAGTGAAGTCTTCCGCCGCCATGCGGATGATCTGCACGTTGTCGATATGGTTGGCGGCGATGTTGTACTGCGCCGCCGCCACCGACGGTTTGGCGATCTCGGTCGCCAGCACGCGCTCGAAATTGCGCGCCAGCGCCAGCGAGAAGTTGCCGTTGCCGCAGTACAGCTCCAGCAAATCGCCTTTGGAACCGGCGGTGACCGCCAACGCCCACTCCAGCATCTGCACGTTCATGGCCGCGTTGGGCTGAGTGAAACTGTTTTCCACCTGGCGATAAATCATGTCGCGGCCGGCGACCGGCAGCACTTCGTCAACATAATCCTGGTCGAGCATGATCTTGGTCTTCGACGCTCGGCCGATCAGCTGCAGGTCGAAACCCTGCGCGCGCAGCTCGTCGCGCAACTGCTCGGCGCGCTGTTGCCAAACGTCATCCAGCTTGCGGTGATACAGCAGCGAAGCGATGATTTTGCCGCTTCGCGTCGACAGATAATCTATCTGGAACAGCTTGTGGCGCAGGATCGGCTCCGGTTTCAGCGCGGCGATCAGGGCGGTCATCAGGCGGTTGATCAGCTCGCTGGCCGCCGGGAACTGATCGACGCGAATACGCTGCTTGGTCTGCTGATCGAACATGATGTGATACATGTCTTCCGCGTCGTGCCAGATGCGGAATTCGGCGCGCATGCGGTAGTGGTCGACTGGCGAGCGGAACACTTCCGGCTCGGGCGCCGCGAACGGTGACATCAACGTCTTCAGGCGGGCGACTTTCTCCGCCAGTTGGTCATCGTAACGTTCAATAGGCAAATTCTCGGGCGTCATGTGTTTCTTCTCGTCAGGCAAATTTGATCAGCGGGGATTGTAGGGAATCAGCCCGTGAAGTCCAGTTTTGTCGCGTTTATTATTTGTAACATTAATGGCAGTCTAGACATCTATTTGCATTGATCGTAGCATTGCCGTCCGGCCTCAAGCAGCGAGTGAAAAGGGAATCCGGTGTGAATCCGGAGCTGACGCGCAGCGGTAAGGGGAAGTCACGGCGATAGCGTTTCGACGCAGACACTGTCCACTGCAGGATGGGAAGTCATCGCCCGTTGCCGGTCGCGCCCTGCGGCCCGCAAATCCCAAGCCCGAAGACCTGCCGGTGTTACGTCGCAATGTCCGTGGCCGTCGCGAACTACCGGCCATGATCCTGCGGCATCCGCCAATTAAGTTTGGATGCTTTTCTCATGACAATTACAAAAAATACGCTGCTGGCGGTGGTCTCTTCCGTCACGGCTTTTTCTGGATGGGCGCAAGACAACACCACAGCCACGAATGGCGATAACCTGGTGGTTACCGCCAACCGTTTCCCGCAGCCGGTTTCTTCCGTGCTGGCGCCGACCACCATCGTCACCCGTAACGATATCGATCGTTGGCAGGCCAAGAGCCTGACCGACGTGATGCGCCGTTTGCCGGGCGTGGACGTTGGCCAAAACGGCGGGTTGGGGCAAAAGAGCTCGCTGTTTATTCGCGGCACCAACTCCAGCCACGTGCTGGTGCTAATTGACGGCATTCGCCTTAATCAGGCGGGCGTCAGCGGCTCTTCTGACCTTAGCCAAATCCCGATTTCGTTGGTGCAGAAAGTCGAATACATCCGCGGCCCGCGCTCGGCGGTGTACGGCTCCGACGCCATCGGCGGCGTGGTCAACATTATTACCACCCGCGAAAAGAACGGTACTACGCTCTCAGCCGGCGTCGGCTCCAACGGCTATCAATCCTATGACGCGTCGACTCAACAGCAGTTGGGCGACAGCACCGTGGCGACGGTGGCGGGTGACTACACCTACACCAAAGGGTATGACGTGGTGGCCTACGGCAGCACCGGCATGCAAAGCCAACAGGATCGCGATGGCTTTATGAGTAAGTCGCTGTATGGTGCGCTTGAGCACCAGTTCAGCGAATCGGTCAGCGGTTTTGTGCGCGGGTATGGTTACGACAACCGCACGGCGTATGATAGTTATTATTCCTCACCGACCAGCCCTCTGCTGGATACGCGCAAACTGTATAGCCAAACCTGGGATACCGGATTGCGCTATAAAGAAGGCATTTACGCAACACAAGTGATTGGCAGCTACAGCCATAGCAAGGATTACGATTACGATCCTCGCCTCGGCATGCATGACAGCTCGGCCAGCCTGGTGGATTCCGAACAGTACAACCTGCAGTGGGGCAATACGCTGCAGGTTGGACAGGGTACCGTAAGCTCTGGCGTCGACTGGCAGCAACAGAAAATCAAACCGGATTCCACCACCGTGAAGGGTGAAAAAAGCCAACGTGATGCAGGCATCTACCTGACCGCGCAGCAACTGGTTGGCCCGGTGACGTTGGAAGGTGCGGTTCGAGGTGACGATCATTCCGAGTTTGGCTGGCATGGCACCTGGCAAACCAGCGCGGCCTGGGAATTCGTCGAGGGATACCGTTTTATCGCGTCGTATGGCACGGCGTTCAAAGCACCGAATATGAGCCAGCTATACGGCAACTTCGGTAACAACACCGATCTGAAACCGGAAGAAAGCAAGCAGTGGGAAGGTGGCTTTGAAGGGCTGACCGGCCCGGTGACCTGGCGCATCTCCGGTTATCGCAACGACATCGACAATTTGATCGATTCCACGGGGGAAACCAACTACGTCTATTACAACGTGGGTAAGGCGACCATCAAAGGGATTGAAGCTACGGCCTCATTTGATACCGGCCCGTTGACGCATCAGATTGGTTATGACTATGTCGATCCTCGCAACGCCAAGACCAATGAAGTGCTGCTGCGGCGCGCCAAGCAGCAGGTGAAATATGAGCTGGACTGGCAGCTGTATGACTTTGACTGGGCGGTGACTTATCAATATCTGGGTCAACGTTATGACAAGGATTACAGTACCTATCCGGAACAAAGCGTTAAACTTGGCGGCGTGAGTCTGTGGGATCTCGCAGTTTCGTATCCGGTCACATCTCATCTGACAGTTCGTGGTAGAATTGCCAACCTGTTTGATAAAGATTATGAGACGGCCTATGGCTACGCTACTCCAGGAAGAGAATACTACCTCACTGGAAGCTATACCTTCTAACAGTACCGCCACACCTCGCCCGACGGTGCTGGTTTTCGATTCCGGCGTCGGCGGGCTGTCGGTGTATCAAGAGATTCGGCAGTTGCTGCCGGATCTCCACTATATATACGCGTTCGACAACGTGGCGTTCCCCTACGGCGAGAAGTCCGAAGAGTTTATCGTTGAGCGCGTGCTGGAGATTGTCGGCGCGGTGCAGCAACGTCATCCTCTGGCGATTGTCGTCATCGCCTGCAACACCGCCAGCACGGTCTCCTTGCCGGCCCTGCGCGAGCGTTTCAGTTTCCCTGTCGTGGGCGTGGTGCCCGCCATCAAACCGGCGGCCCGTCTTACCGTTAACGGCATTGTCGGCCTGTTGGCGACCCGCGGCACCGTACAGCGCAGCTACACCCACGAACTGATTTCCCGTTTCGCCACCGACTGCAAGATTGAACTGCTGGGCTCTTCAGAACTGGTGGAGCTAGCGGAAGCCAAGCTGCATGGCGAAGCCGTGCCGCTACCGGTGCTGAAGAAGATCCTGCATCCGTGGCTGAGCATGCGCGAGCCGCCGGATACCGTCGTGCTGGGCTGCACCCATTTCCCTCTATTAGCTGAAGAGCTGATGCAAGTGTTGCCGGAAGGCACCCGATTGGTGGATTCCGGCGCGGCGATTGCCCGTCGCACCGCCTGGCTCATCTCTACGCAGGAAAACCTGGTCTCGAGCCAGGAAGAGAATCTGGCGTATTGCATGGCGTTAAATGAAGATACTGACGCTTTATTGCCCGTTTTGCAGGGCTATGGCTTTAAATCGTTGAAAAAACTGCCGCTTTAACGGTGTTTTGGTTAAACATTCAACGGTCAGAAAAAATATTGAAAATAGGGGTTGCGGCCCGCCGAGAACTCCCTATAATGCGCCTCCACTGACCGGGAACAACGACTGACAAGCCGCCGGGTCAGCGAGAAGAAAGCGAAATAAACGCTTGACTCTCCGGGTGAAAAGCGTAATATACGCAGCCCGCGCCGATGAGTTTCTCGGCACTGCTCTTTAACAATTTATCAGACAATCTGTGTGGGCACTCCACAAGACGATATCCAGCATCTTCGGATGCAAAAAAATATCAAGTCTTGAAGAGTGACTAACTGAAGTAAAATTCATGCAGTAAATCTTTGAGCATCGCTTCTCGAGTGGAAGCAAATCAAGCTTTTAATTGAAGAGTTTGATCATGGCTCAGATTGAACGCTGGCGGCAGGCTTAACACATGCAAGTCGAGCGGTAGCACAGGGGAGCTTGCTCCCTGGGTGACGAGCGGCGGACGGGTGAGTAATGTCTGGGAAACTGCCTGATGGAGGGGGATAACTACTGGAAACGGTAGCTAATACCGCATAACGTCGCAAGACCAAAGAGGGGGACCTTCGGGCCTCTTGCCATCAGATGTGCCCAGATGGGATTAGCTAGTAGGTGGGGTAATGGCTCACCTAGGCGACGATCCCTAGCTGGTCTGAGAGGATGACCAGCCACACTGGAACTGAGACACGGTCCAGACTCCTACGGGAGGCAGCAGTGGGGAATATTGCACAATGGGCGCAAGCCTGATGCAGCCATGCCGCGTGTGTGAAGAAGGCCTTCGGGTTGTAAAGCACTTTCAGCGAGGAGGAAGGTGGTGAGCCTAATACGCTCATCAATTGACGTTACTCGCAGAAGAAGCACCGGCTAACTCCGTGCCAGCAGCCGCGGTAATACGGAGGGTGCAAGCGTTAATCGGAATTACTGGGCGTAAAGCGCACGCAGGCGGTTTGTTAAGTCAGATGTGAAATCCCCGGGCTCAACCTGGGAACTGCATTTGAAACTGGCAAGCTAGAGTCTCGTAGAGGGGGGTAGAATTCCAGGTGTAGCGGTGAAATGCGTAGAGATCTGGAGGAATACCGGTGGCGAAGGCGGCCCCCTGGACGAAGACTGACGCTCAGGTGCGAAAGCGTGGGGAGCAAACAGGATTAGATACCCTGGTAGTCCACGCTGTAAACGATGTCGATTTGGAGGTTGTGCCCTTGAGGCGTGGCTTCCGGAGCTAACGCGTTAAATCGACCGCCTGGGGAGTACGGCCGCAAGGTTAAAACTCAAATGAATTGACGGGGGCCCGCACAAGCGGTGGAGCATGTGGTTTAATTCGATGCAACGCGAAGAACCTTACCTACTCTTGACATCCAGAGAACTTAGCAGAGATGCTTTGGTGCCTTCGGGAACTCTGAGACAGGTGCTGCATGGCTGTCGTCAGCTCGTGTTGTGAAATGTTGGGTTAAGTCCCGCAACGAGCGCAACCCTTATCCTTTGTTGCCAGCGGTTCGGCCGGGAACTCAAAGGAGACTGCCAGTGATAAACTGGAGGAAGGTGGGGATGACGTCAAGTCATCATGGCCCTTACGAGTAGGGCTACACACGTGCTACAATGGCGTATACAAAGAGAAGCGACCTCGCGAGAGCAAGCGGACCTCATAAAGTACGTCGTAGTCCGGATTGGAGTCTGCAACTCGACTCCATGAAGTCGGAATCGCTAGTAATCGTAGATCAGAATGCTACGGTGAATACGTTCCCGGGCCTTGTACACACCGCCCGTCACACCATGGGAGTGGGTTGCAAAAGAAGTAGGTAGCTTAACCTTCGGGAGGGCGCTTACCACTTTGTGATTCATGACTGGGGTGAAGTCGTAACAAGGTAACCGTAGGGGAACCTGCGGTTGGATCACCTCCTTACCTAAAGATATTAGTTCGAGTGGCGTGCTCACACAGATTGTCTGATAGAAAGTAACGAGCAGAAATACCTTTATAGGCTTGTAGCTCAGGTGGTTAGAGCGCACCCCTGATAAGGGTGAGGTCGGTGGTTCAAGTCCACTCAGGCCTACCACTTCTTGTAAGTGGAAAAGGTACTGCACGTGACTGTATGGGGCTATAGCTCAGCTGGGAGAGCGCCTGCCTTGCACGCAGGAGGTCAGCGGTTCGATCCCGCTTAGCTCCACCATATAGTCCGGTATTGAATACTTCAGAGTATATTGGCGACAGTATGCTGCGAAGTATTTTGCTCTTTAACAATCTGGAACAAGCTGAAAATTGAAACATGACGGCTGAAATTTATCCCTCCGTAGATGTATTGGGATGAAGAGTAACCTGTCATAGAGTCTCTCAAATGTTTGCAGCGCGAACGATGGAAACATCTTCGGGTTGTGAGGTTAAGTGACTAAGCGTACACGGTGGATGCCTAGGCAGTCAGAGGCGATGAAGGGCGTGCTAATCTGCGAAAAGCGTCGGTAAGGTGATATGAACCGTTATAACCGGCGATACCCGAATGGGGAAACCCAGTGTGTTTCGACACACTATCATGTCATGAATACATAGTGGCATGAGGCGAACCGGGGGAACTGAAACATCTAAGTACCCCGAGGAAAAGAAATCAACCGAGATTCCCCCAGTAGCGGCGAGCGAACGGGGAGGAGCCCAGAACCTGAATCGGCTTGTGTGTTAGTGGAAGCGTCTGGAAAGTCGCGCAGTAAAGGGTGATAGCCCCGTACACTAAAATGCACAGGTCGTGAGTTCGATGAGTAGGGCGGGACACGTGACATCCTGTCTGAATATGGGGGGACCATCCTCCAAGGCTAAATACTCCTGACTGACCGATAGTGAACCAGTACCGTGAGGGAAAGGCGAAAAGAACCCCGGCGAGGGGAGTGAAATAGAACCTGAAACCGTGTACGTACAAGCAGTGGGAGCACCTTCGTGGTGTGACTGCGTACCTTTTGTATAATGGGTCAGCGACTTATATTTTGTAGCAAGGTTAACCGTATAGGGGAGCCGTAGGGAAACCGAGTCTTAACTGGGCGAATAGTTGCAAGGTATAGACCCGAAACCCGGTGATCTAGCCATGGGCAGGTTGAAGGTTGGGTAACACTAACTGGAGGACCGAACCGACTAATGTTGAAAAATTAGCGGATGACTTGTGGCTGGGGGTGAAAGGCCAATCAAACCGGGAGATAGCTGGTTCTCCCCGAAAGCTATTTAGGTAGCGCCTCGTGAACTCATCTTCGGGGGTAGAGCACTGTTTCGGCTAGGGGGCCATCCCGGCTTACCAAACCGATGCAAACTCCGAATACCGAAGAATGTTATCACGGGAGACACACGGCGGGTGCTAACGTCCGTCGTGAAGAGGGAAACAACCCAGACCGCCAGCTAAGGTCCCAAAGTCATGGTTAAGTGGGAAACGATGTGGGAAGGCATAGACAGCCAGGATGTTGGCTTAGAAGCAGCCATCATTTAAAGAAAGCGTAATAGCTCACTGGTCGAGTCGGCCTGCGCGGAAGATGTAACGGGGCTAAACCATGCACCGAAGCTGCGGCAGCGACGCTTAGCGTTGTTGGGTAGGGGAGCGTTCTGTAAGCCGTTGAAGGTGGCCTGTGAGGGTTGCTGGAGGTATCAGAAGTGCGAATGCTGACATAAGTAACGATAAAGCGGGTGAAAAGCCCGCTCGCCGGAAGACCAAGGGTTCCTGTCCAACGTTAATCGGGGCAGGGTGAGTCGACCCCTAAGGCGAGGCTGAAAAGCGTAGTCGATGGGAAACAGGTTAATATTCCTGTACTTGGTGTTACTGCGAAGGGGGGACGGAGAAGGCTAGGCTAGCCGGGCGACGGTTGTCCCGGTTTAAGCGTGTAGGGGGTGTGACCTGGTAAATCCGGTTGCATACTAACCCTGAGGCGTGATGACGATGCACTACGGTGCAGAAGTAGTTGATGCCCTGCTTCCAGGAAAATCCTCTAAGCTCCAGGTAACATTAAATCGTACCCCAAACCGACACAGGTGGTCAGGTAGAGAATACCAAGGCGCTTGAGAGAACTCGGGTGAAGGAACTAGGCAAAATGGTGCCGTAACTTCGGGAGAAGGCACGCTGGCATGTAGGTGAAGTCCCTCGCGGATGGAGCTGAAGCCAGTCGAAGATACCAGCTGGCTGCAACTGTTTAATAAAAACACAGCACTGTGCAAACACGAAAGTGGACGTATACGGTGTGACGCCTGCCCGGTGCTGGAAGGTTAATTGATGGGGTCAGCCGCAAGGCGAAGCTCTTGATCGAAGCCCCAGTAAACGGCGGCCGTAACTATAACGGTCCTAAGGTAGCGAAATTCCTTGTCGGGTAAGTTCCGACCTGCACGAATGGCGTAATGATGGCCAGGCTGTCTCCACCCGAGACTCAGTGAAATTGAACTCGCTGTGAAGATGCAGTGTACCCGCGGCAAGACGGAAAGACCCCGTGAACCTTTACTATAGCTTGACACTGAACATTGAGCCTTGATGTGTAGGATAGGTGGGAGGCTTTGAAGCGTGGACGCCAGTCTGCGTGGAGCCATCCTTGAAATACCACCCTTTAATGTTTGATGTTCTAACTCGGCCCCATAATCTGGGGTGAGGACAGTGTCTGGTGGGTAGTTTGACTGGGGCGGTCTCCTCCCAAAGAGTAACGGAGGAGCACGAAGGTTAGCTAATCACGGTCGGACATCGTGAGGTTAGTGCAAAGGCATAAGCTAGCTTGACTGCGAGAGTGACGGCTCGAGCAGGTACGAAAGTAGGTCTTAGTGATCCGGTGGTTCTGAATGGAAGGGCCATCGCTCAACGGATAAAAGGTACTCCGGGGATAACAGGCTGATACCGCCCAAGAGTTCATATCGACGGCGGTGTTTGGCACCTCGATGTCGGCTCATCACATCCTGGGGCTGAAGTAGGTCCCAAGGGTATGGCTGTTCGCCATTTAAAGTGGTACGCGAGCTGGGTTTAGAACGTCGTGAGACAGTTCGGTCCCTATCTGCCGTGGGCGTTGGAAGATTGAGAGGGGTTGCTCCTAGTACGAGAGGACCGGAGTGAACGCACCACTGGTGTTCGGGTTGTCATGCCAATGGCATTGCCCGGTAGCTAAGTGCGGAAAAGATAAGCGCTGAAAGCATCTAAGCGCGAAACTTGCCTCAAGATGAGTCTTCCCTGGGCCTTCAAGGCCCCTGAAGGAACGTTTAAGACTAAGACGTTGATAGGCTGGGTGTGTAAGTGCAGCGATGCATTGAGCTAACCAGTACTAATGATCCGTGAGGCTTAACCTTACAACACCGAAGGTGTTTTTAGAGAGATTTTCAGCGACGTTCCAAGATTGGTTCTGATGGCTTCATGGAAGTGAGGCGGTTGGAATGAAACAGAATTTGCCTGGCGGCAATAGCGCGGTGGTCCCACCTGACCCCATGCCGAACTCAGAAGTGAAACGCCGTAGCGCCGATGGTAGTGTGGGGTCTCCCCATGCGAGAGTAGGACACTGCCAGGCATCAAATAAACGTTATCAGTGTGACGACTGGTAATGCGCAAGTCGCAGAGCGCGATATTGCCGGTATCGAAAGATACAACGTAAAAGAATCGGTGGAGCGGTAGTTCAGTTGGTTAGAATACCTGCCTGTCACGCAGGGGGTCGCGGGTTCGAGCCCCGTCCGTTCCGCCACTTATTTAATTATGCCTGCTTTTTTAGCAGGCATAATGTTAAGCGAGATTTAGGGGCGTAGCTCAGTTGGTAGAGCACCGGTCTCCAAAACCGGGTGTCGCGAGTTCGAGTCTCTCCGCCCCTGCCATATTAAGAACCCTTTGCGAAAGCAAAGGGTTTTTTTTTACCTATTATCCCTTCCCTTGGAGCATTCCCGCTTTGGAAAAGAGCGTATTGGCTGCTCTATGCTGATGTCTATCTGATCCGAGTTGCCTTATGATCTTTCGATCTTTACCCCCGCAGACCTCCTGATTCTCCTACCGTTTTGCATTTTCTTCTCTCAGAAGGCGATGGGCGGTTTTTGGTATGATAGACAGCCATGACCACGGCGGCGGCTTTTAAGGCCGCCATAGCGCTTTAGGCTGCGGTATTTAAAGGTATTTTAAGTAATTGCCGAATCAAAGGCTGTTGATCGCTGTTTTGCAACCAGACGGCATACAGTGGGCGGACAATCGGCGGGATCTCGGCGGCGGCAAGCAACTGCGGATACTCTTTTTCCCACTGGCTGGGCAGGAAAGCGCATCCGCCTGTGGTTTCCAGCAACTGACGCGTCAGGTGTGCCGAGGTGGTCGTGAGTACCGGCACGTTATCACCTTCCAACATGCGGTTTTCCTGTTGGTGGAAGTCGGCCCCCCATTCCAGCTTGATGTAAGGCATGGGGGATTGTTTGTCACGACGCGCGGATGAGAACAGGCGTAATGAGAAATTGCCCAGCTGCTGGCTGGCCAGTTCGTCCATCTTTGGCGGCTCAGTGGTGATCAGTAAATCGAGCTGCCTTTCATGCAGTTGCTTTACCAAAGAGTGCCTTAAGGCCACCCTGGCTTCGAGCTGCAGCGCCTCTCTTTGTTGATAGAGAGATTGCAACCAGGGGGTCAAATAAGCCTCCCACAACGAGGCAGTCGCGCCGATCGACAGCTCGGTATGTTGCAGTGAACGCACGACCTCTTTCTTCGCCAACTGCCAGGTGTTCATCAGGCTTTCGGCATAGGGAAGAAGCCGCTCGCCGGCAGGCGTCAGGCGGATGTTATTGCGATGACGGGTAAATAAATTTGCGCCCAACTGGTTTTCTAACTGACGGATGCGGAAACTGACCGCGGACTGCGTTAAGTACAAAGATTCTGCGGCTCTGCCAAAGTGACGCGTTCTACTGACCTCCAAAAAGGTTTTCAGTAATTCGGTATCCACACCTATCTCCAAAAAAATTTGTCGTTAAGATTTAAATGTTTTGTTTTACACGCTGTCAAGCCTATCTAATACTCCGCGCCATAAACAGCACGGCCATAAGAGAATTAGGAGCGTGTCAGATGGCGGATAGCTTCACCACGACCAATCGTTTTTTTGATAATAAACATTACCCTCGCGGGTTCTCCCGTCACGGCGATTTCACCATTAAAGAGGCGCAATTGCTAGAGCGCTTCGGCTACGCGTTTAACGAGCTGGACTCGGGCAAACGCCAGCCGGCCACTGAAGAAGAACAGCTGTTCGTCGCAGTGTGCCGCGGTGAGCGCGAAGCGGCTACCGAGCAGGAAAAAGTATGGGCTAAATATCTGGCGCGCACACGTCGCCCGAAGAAATTCCATACGTTGTCCGGCGGTAAGCCGCAGGCTGACGCAGTAGAAGATTACAGCGACAGCGAAGACTAAAGACGATGGGGCCTTCGGGCCCCATTTTCTATTCCAGACTACGATGCAGTTGTAACAGCAGACGGTCCATACTGCGATAGCTCAGCGCTTCGCTCAGGTGGCGCCTGCCGATCTCGGCATCCCCCGCCAAATCCGCCAGCGTGCGCGCCACTTTCAAGATGCGCTGCCAGGCGCGGACCGATAACCCCAACGCGTTTAATGTCGCTTCCAAAAACTCGGCGTCTGCCGCCTGCAACACGCAATCCCGTTCCACTTCACGGTTGGTTAACAGCGCGTTGATTTTACCGGCGCGTTCGAGCTGCCGGGTGCGTGCCTGTCGCACTCTTTCCCGCACCTGCTCGCTGCTTTCTCCCTGAGTTTGCCGCTTACTGAGCGTACCTGGAGGTAACAGCGGCACTTCGATAGACAGATCGAAACGATCGAGAAAAGGCCCTGACAGCCGGGCCAGGTAGCGCAGCACCTGCTGCGGCGAGGCGCGATTATGCATACCCTGGTAATGCCCGGTTGGGCTGGGATTCATCGCCGCGATCAATTGCACCTTGGCCGGGAAGCAGACCTTGGCGTTGGCACGTGAAATCACGATCTCGCCGGATTCCAGCGGTTCACGCAGCGCATCCAGCACCTTACGCTCGAATTCCGGCAGCTCATCCAGAAACAGCACGCCGTTATGCGCCATAGATATCTCACCCGGGCGCGGCAGTGAGCCGCCGCCGACCAACGCCGCCATCGATGCGCTGTGATGCGGTGCGCGAAATGGCCTCTGGCGCCATGGCAAAGCGGTGAGAACAGGATGCTGCAAGCTGGCGACCGCCAGGCTTTCCAGCGCCTCAGGTTCCGTCAGCGGCGGCAGTAAGCCCGTCAGTCGACTGGCCAGCATGGTTTTACCGGTGCCCGGCGGCCCAATCAACAATAGGTTATGCCCGCCGGCGGCAGCGATCTCTAATGCCCGCTTGGCCTGCTCTTGGCCGATGATGTCGCGCAGATCTGCGTTCTCGTGCGGGTTTTCTGCCGCGGGAGGCGTGATGGCTACCGGCAGCTCGCCCTGGCCGAGCAAAAAGGCACAGACCTCCAACAGGTGTTGGGCAGTATGGGATTGTGACTGCGCAATCAGGCCGACCTCGGCGGCGTTGTCCGTGGAGAGGACCAATTGTCGCCCGGCGTCAGCCGCCGCCAGCGCCGCCGGGATGGCGCCTCTGACCGCGCGCAGCGCGCCGGACAGCGCCAGTTCGCCAAGAAACTCGTAGCGTGCCAACGGGGCGAGGGGCAGTTGCTCGGAGGCGGCGAGGATCGCCAGCGCAATCGGCAGATCGTAGCGCCCGCCTTCTTTCGGCAGATCGGCCGGCGCCAAATTGACGGTGATGCGGCGGGCGGGAAAGGTGAAACCGTTGTTGATCAGGGCGCTGCGCACCCGATCGCGCGCCTCTTTTACCGTGGTTTCCGGCAGGCCAACCAGCGTCAGGCCGGGCAGGCCATTGCTGATATGCACCTCTACCGTTACGGAAGGGGCCTGAACGCCGATGATGGCGCGGCTATAGATTACCGCCAGTGACATATCGCTCTCCTTGCTGAGGGCGGCATGATGCGCGATTTATCCAGGTGCCGCGCGGCGTTCTTGGCATTTTTTCCATGAAACTCGCAGCATAATCACTGATTTTCATCGAATTGAAAAAGATTGTGCGAACCGCCTCGCAGCCTGTGGCAATACCCATTAACAATTCGCTGAAGCCTGCAACACATTAGCGGCCTGTACGCATTGCAGCCATAGGCTTGATGGGTGTATTTAACAATTGATTAAAAGAAAAATCACTTCTTTAACACACTCCGACCGCCGCGGCAGTCTGCCCGGCAGCCGCTAAATCTCCTGACTTCGTACTCTACGGTAGGGATAACACTATGTTTGGTTGGACCCCGCTGCAACGCAATGCGGCAATCGCCAGTTTTTCAAGCTGGACGCTCGACGCTTTCGATTTTTTCGTACTGGTATTCTTACTCAGCGACATCGCACAATCCTTTCACGTCGGCCTGGAACAGGTCACGTTGGCGATTCTGCTCACGCTGGCGGTGCGGCCGATCGGCGCGCTGATCTTCGGGCGCGCTGCGGAAAAATATGGCCGCAAACCGATCCTGATGCTGAATATCGTCTTCTTCTCGGTGTTTGAGCTGCTCTCCGCCGCCGCGCCCTCGCTGACGGTCTTCTTGCTGTTACGAGTGTTGTACGGCGTTGCGATGGGCGGTATCTGGGGCGTGGCGTCATCATTGGCGATGGAAACCATACCGGACCGCTCGCGCGGCTTGATGTCGGGCATTTTCCAGGCCGGCTATCCGTTCGGTTATCTGCTGGCGGCGGTGGTGTACGGCCTGCTGTTCGAAACGGTCGGCTGGCGCGGCATGTTCGTCATCGGCGCGGCGCCGATCCTGCTGCTGCCGTTTATTTATTATTGCGTGCAGGAGTCGCCGGTGTGGCTGGCGGCGCGTGAACGTAAAGAAAGCAGCGCCTTGCTGCCGGTGTTGAAGAGCCACTGGAAGCTGTGCTGCTATCTGGTGCTGCTGATGGCGGCGTTCAATTTCTTCTCTCACGGCACGCAGGATCTGTATCCGGTATTTCTGAAAGTTCAGCACGGTTTCGATCCGAAAACCGTCAGTATCATCGCCATTAGCTACAATATCGCGTCAATTATCGGCGGCGTTTTCTTCGGTTCGTTATCGGAAAAAATCGGCCGCAAAAAAGCGATTATCATCGCCGCATTGTTGGCGTTACCGGTGATCCCGCTGTGGGCGTTTTCCAGCGGTTCGCTGATGCTCGGGATCGGCGCTTTCCTGATGCAATTCATGGTGCAGGGCGCCTGGGGCGTGGTGCCGACCTACCTGACCGAGCTGGTGCCGGCCAACACCCGCGCGGTGCTGCCGGGGTTCGTGTATCAGCTGGGCAACCTGATCGCTTCGGTCAACGCCACGCTGCAAGCCACCCTCGCCGAGCATCATGGGCATAATTACGGCCTGGCGATGGCCATGGTTGCCGGGACGGTGGCGGTGGCGATCGCTCTGTTGGTGTTCTTCGGCAAGGATACGCGCGGCAAGGCCATCACCGGCGCGGTGAAAAATCCAGGTATGCGCGCCAACGTGTGAAATCCGGGCGATTCGCGTGAGGTATGACCAGATTGCGCCGAATAATAACGCAAAAAAAGTGTTGTCATGTCGCGCGCGGCTGTGGTACCTCTGTAAGCATTAGTTCTGAATGAGCACAGTGAACAAACCCATTATGAAAGCCTTTGCCCAAGTGATTAGCCTAGTCGTGATTAGCGTGGTGGTGATTATTATCCCACCGTGCGGGGCTGCACTTGGACGAAGAAAGGCTTAGCAAACAAGCCGGAATCGCAAGAGAACCCCCGCACCGTCAGGTCCGGGGGTTTTTTATTGGCAAGAGAAAAGTGGAGCAAGGGGCAGAGCATGAAAAACAGAACAAAATCCTGCGGTTGTCGAAGTAAGGCGGGGAAATAACTATGAATGGCGCTCAGTGGGTAGTTCAAGCGTTGCGTGCGCAGGGTGTGGATACCGTATTCGGCTATCCGGGCGGGGCAATCATGCCGGTGTACGATGCGCTGTACGACGGCGGCGTGGAACACCTGCTGTGCCGCCATGAACAGGGCGCCGCCATGGCCGCCATCGGTTACGCCCGCGCCACCGGCAAAGTCGGTGTCTGTATCGCCACTTCCGGTCCCGGCGCCACCAACCTGATCACCGGGCTGGCGGATGCGCTGCTCGATTCCGTTCCCGTTGTCGCCATCACCGGTCAGGTGGGGTCCGCGCTGATCGGCACCGATGCCTTTCAGGAGATCGATGTTCTCGGCCTGTCTCTGGCCTGCACCAAGCACAGCTTCCTGGTGGAATCGCTGGATGCCTTGCCGGGCATCATGGCGGAAGCTTTCGCCATCGCCGCCGGCGGCCGTCCTGGCCCGGTGCTGATCGATATCCCGAAAGACATCCAGCTGGCGCAAGGCGACTTGCATCCGCATTTGATGCCGGTCGATGAAGCGCCGGCGTTACCGACGGCGGCGTTGGCCGAGGCGGCTGAGCTGCTGGCGCAGGCGCATAAACCGATGCTGTACGTTGGCGGCGGCGTGGGCATGGCGCAGGCGGTGCCGGCGCTGCGAGAGTTCATCGCGGTGACCCGCATGCCGAACGTCGCCACCCTGAAGGGGCTGGGCGCGCCGGATGCGCAAGATCCGCTGTACCTTGGCATGTTGGGCATGCACGGCACCAAGGCCGCTAACCTGGCGGTGCAGGAGTGCGATCTGCTGATCGCCGTCGGCGCGCGTTTCGATGACCGCGTGACCGGCAAGCTGAATGCCTTCGCGCCGCACGCCAAAGTGATCCACATGGACATCGACCCGGCGGAGATGAGCAAGCTGCGCCAGGCGCATGTGGCCCTGCAGGGCGATCTGAAAGCGTTGCTGCCGGCGTTGCAGCGCCCGCTGAACATCGCCGCCTGGCGGCAACGGGTGACGGCGCTGAAAGCCGATCACGCCTGCCGCTACGATCATCCCGGCCAGCCGATTTACGCGCCGCTGTTCTTGCGCCAGCTGTCCGCCCGCAAGCCGGCCAACAGCGTGGTGACCACCGACGTCGGCCAGCACCAGATGTGGAGCGCGCAGCACATGACGTTCGAGCGCCCGGAGAATTTCATCACCTCCAGCGGCCTCGGCACCATGGGGTTCGGCGTGCCGGCGGCGGTCGGGGCCCAGATCGCGCGTCCGCAAGATACGGTGATCTGTGTCTCGGGCGATGGCTCCTTCATGATGAACGTGCAAGAACTGGGCACCATTAAGCGCAAACAGCTGCCGCTGAAGATCGTGCTGCTGGACAACCAGCGCCTCGGAATGGTGCGCCAATGGCAGCAGCTGTTCTTCGACGGCCGCTACAGCGAAACCAACCTGTCCGATAACCCCGACTTCCTGATGCTGGCCGCCGCCTTCGGCATTCCCGGCCAGCGCATCAGCCGCAAGGATCAGGTGGAGGGCGCGCTCGAGGCGCTGTTCAACACCGAAGGCCCTTATCTGCTGCAGGTCTCTATCGACGAACTCGAAAACGTCTGGCCGCTGGTGCCGCCGGGCGCCGGCAACGAAACCATGTTGGAGGAAATATCATGATGCAGCATCAACTCTCGATCCAGGCGCGTTTTCGCCCCGAAATGTTAGAGCGCGTATTGCGGGTCGTGCGTCATCGCGGCTTTCAGGTTTGTGCTATGAATATGGTTTCCCCGGCCAACGCCGACAGCATCAATATCGAATTGACCGTTGCCAGCCCGCGTCCGGTCGACCTGTTGTCATCTCAATTAAGCAAACTGATGGACGTCTCCTGCGTCGAGATCCAGCAGCCAACATCACAACAAATACGCGCCTGAGGCGCCGAGAAGGATAAATAACAATGACAAAGAAAGCCGATTACATTTGGTTCAATGGTGAGATGGTTCCTTGGGCCGAGGCCAAAGTGCACGTGATGTCGCACGCGTTGCATTACGGCACGTCGGTGTTTGAAGGCGTACGCTGCTATGACTCGCACTTGGGGCCGGTGGTATTCCGTCATCGCGAGCATATGCAGCGCCTGCACGATTCGGCGAAAATCTACCGCATGCCGGTGTCGCAAAGCGTCGACGAGCTGATGGAAGCCTGCCGCGCTACGCTGCGCAAGAACAACCTGGTCAGCGCGTACATTCGTCCGCTGGTGTTCGTCGGCGATGTCGGCATGGGCGTCAACCCGCCGGCCGGTTATAAAACGGACGTGATTATCGCGGCGTTTCCTTGGGGCGCTTATTTGGGTGAAGAAGCGCTGGATCAAGGCATCGATGCGATGGTCTCCTCCTGGCACCGCGTCGCACCAAACACGATCCCCACTGCGGCCAAGGCCGGCGGCAACTATCTTTCCTCCCTGCTGGTGGGCAGCGAAGCGCGCCGCCACGGCTATCAGGAAGGCATCGCGCTCGACGTGCACGGCTACATTTCCGAAGGGGCGGGCGAGAACCTGTTTGAAGTGAAAGACGGCGTGCTCTATACCCCGCCGTTCACCTCGTCGGCGCTGCCGGGCATCACCCGCGACGCGATCATCAAGCTGGCGAAAGACATGGGCTTCGACGTGCGCGAGCAGGTGCTGTCGCGCGAATCGCTGTACCTGGCCGACGAAGTGTTCATGTCCGGCACCGCGGCGGAAATCACGCCGGTGCGCAGCGTGGACGGCATTCAGGTCGGTATCGGCAAATGCGGCCCGGTGACCAAACAGATCCAACAGGCGTTCTTCGGCCTGTTCAGCGGCAAGACCGAAGACAAATACGGGTGGCTGGATCCGGTAAACCCGTAACGACAAGGCTCGCCGCGCAGCGTGGCGGACGACAAGACAGACAAGATAAGAAATATCCAGGCGGTTCGTTCGCCGCCTGCCATAAATACATTTGGAGTGAAAAGAGCATGCCTAAGTACCGTTCCGCCACCACCACCCACGGCCGCAATATGGCGGGTGCCCGCGCATTGTGGCGCGCGACCGGGATGACCGACGCCGATTTCGGCAAGCCGATCATCGCCGTGGTCAACTCCTTTACCCAGTTCGTGCCGGGCCACGTGCATCTGCGCGATCTGGGCAAACTGGTCGCCGAACAGATCGAAGCTTCAGGCGGCGTGGCCAAAGAGTTCAACACCATCGCGGTGGATGACGGCATCGCCATGGGCCACGGCGGCATGCTCTATTCCCTGCCGTCGCGCGAGCTGATCGCCGACTCGGTCGAATACATGGTGAACGCCCACTGCGCCGACGCGATGGTGTGCATCTCCAACTGCGACAAAATCACCCCGGGCATGCTGATGGCGGCGTTGCGCCTGAACATTCCGGTGATCTTCGTTTCCGGCGGCCCGATGGAAGCCGGCAAAACCAAACTCTCCAACCAGATCATCAAGCTGGATCTGGTGGACGCGATGATCCAGGGCGCGAACCCGAACGTCAGCGACGCCGACAGCGAGCAGATCGAGCGTTCCGCCTGCCCGACCTGCGGCTCTTGCTCCGGCATGTTCACCGCCAACTCGATGAACTGCCTGACCGAAGCGCTGGGCCTGTCGCAGCCGGGCAACGGTTCGCTGCTGGCCACCCACGCCGATCGTAAGGAACTGTTCCTCAACGCCGGCAAGCGCATCGTCGAGCTGACCAAACGCTATTACGAGCAGGACGACGAGAGCGCGCTGCCGCGCAATATCGCCAACAAGGCGGCATTTGAAAACGCCATGACGCTGGACATCGCCATGGGCGGCTCGACCAACACCGTGCTGCACCTGCTGGCTTCGGCGCAGGAAGGCGAGGTGGACTTCACCATGGAAGACATCGATCGCCTGTCGCGCAAAGTGCCGCACCTGTGCAAGGTGGCGCCGAGCACGCAGAAATATCACATGGAAGACGTGCACCGCGCCGGTGGCGTGATCGGTATCCTCGGCGAGCTGGATCGCGCCGGCTTGCTGAACCGCGAGGTGAACAACGTGCTGGGGCTGACCCTGCCGCAGACGCTGGAAGCCTACGACGTGATGCTGACCCGCGACGAAAGCGTCAAGAAAATGTACTCCGCCGGGCCGGCCGGTATCCGCACCACGCAGGCATTCTCTCAGGACTGCCGTTGGGATTCGCTGGACACCGACCGCAAGGAAGGCTGCATCCGCACCCGTGAGCACGCCTACAGTCAGGACGGCGGATTGGCGGTGCTGTACGGCAACCTGGCGGAAAACGGCTGCATCGTCAAAACCGCCGGCGTGGATAAAGAAATCCTCACCTTCCGCGGCCCGGCCAAAGTGTATGAAAGCCAGGATGACGCGGTAGAAGCGATCCTCGGCGGCAAAGTGGTGGCGGGCGACGTGGTCGTTATCCGTTACGAAGGGCCGAAAGGCGGGCCGGGCATGCAGGAAATGCTTTATCCAACCACTTACCTGAAATCGATGGGGCTGGGCAAGGCGTGCGCGCTGATCACCGACGGGCGTTTCTCCGGCGGCACCTCCGGGTTGTCCATCGGCCACGCTTCGCCGGAAGCGGCCAGCGGCGGCCTGATCGCCCTGGTGCAGGACGGTGACATGATCGCAATCGACATTCCTCATCGCGGCATCCAGCTGGACGTCAGCGAGAAGGAGCTGGCGGCGCGGCATGAGGCGGAACTGGCGCGCGGCGACGCGGCCTGGACGCCGAAAAATCGTGAACGTCAGGTGTCCTTCGCGCTGCGCGCCTACGCCTCGTTGGCCACCAGCGCCGACAAAGGCGCGGTGCGCGACAAGAGCAAACTGGGGGGATAAGCAGCATGGCGGTCTCTCAACCCCTACCCAGCGCCCCCTGCGGCGCGGAATATCTGCGAGCGGTACTGCGCTCGCCGGTTTACGAGGTGGCGCAAGTCACCCCGTTGCAGGCCATGAGCAAAATCTCTTCGCGCCTCGGCAACACCATTTTGGTGAAGCGCGAAGATCGCCAGCCGGTGCACAGCTTCAAGCTGCGCGGGGCCTATGCGATGATCGCCGGGCTGGACGAAGAGCAGAAGGCGCGCGGCGTCGTGACGGCTTCGGCCGGCAACCACGCGCAGGGCGTCGCCTTCTCCGGTAAACGGCTGGGCATCAAAACGCTGATCGTGATGCCGGTGTCCACCGCGGACATCAAGGTGGATGCGGTGCGCGGCTTCGGCGGCGAAGTGTTGCTGCACGGCGCCAATTTCGACGAGGCAAAAGCGAAGGCGATCGAGCTTTCCCAACAGCAGGGCATGACCTTTGTGCCGCCGTTCGATCACCCGACGGTGATCGCCGGGCAGGGCACGCTGGCGATGGAGCTGCTGCAGCAAGACGCGCATCTGGATCGGGTTTTCGTGCCGGTCGGCGGCGGCGGCCTGGCCGCCGGGGTGGCGGTGCTGATCAAACAGCTGATGCCGCAGATCAAAGTGATCGGCGTCGAAGCGGAAGACTCCGCCTGCCTGCGCGCGGCGCTGGATGCCGGCCATCCAGTGGATCTGGCGCGCGTCGGGCTGTTCGCCGAAGGCGTGGCGGTGAAGCGCATCGGCGACGAAACCTTCCGCCTGTGCCGTGAGTATCTGGACGACGTGATCACCGTGGACAGCGACGCCATCTGCGCGGCGGTCAAAGATCTGTTCGAGGACGTGCGCGCCATTGCCGAGCCTTCCGGCGCGCTGGCTTTGGCGGGGCTGAAAAAGTACGTCCAGCAGCACAACATTCAGGGTGAGCGTCTCGCGCACGTGCTGTCCGGCGCCAATCTCAACTTCCACGGGCTGCGCTATGTTTCCGAGCGTTGTGAACTGGGCGAACAGCGCGAAGCGCTGCTGGCGGTGACCATTCCGGAACAGCAGGGCAGCTTCCTCAAGTTCTGCCAACTGCTGGGCGGGCGCTCGGTGACCGAATTCAACTACCGCTACGCCGATGCCGACAACGCCTGCATTTTCGTCGGCGTGCGGCTGACGCGCGGCCACGCCGAACGGCGGGAGATCATCGACGAACTCAACGCCGACGGTTATCAGGTGGTGGATCTGTCGGACGACGAGATGGCTAAACTGCACGTGCGCTACATGGTGGGCGGGCGTCCGTCGAAGCCGCTGCGCGAACGGCTGTACAGCTTTGAGTTTCCGGAGTCGCCGGGCGCGCTGCTGAAGTTCCTGCAGACGCTGGGCACGCACTGGAACATCTCGCTGTTCCACTATCGCAGCCACGGCACCGACTTCGGCCGGGTGCTGGCGGCCTTCGAACTGGCGCAAAGCGAGCCGGAATTCGAGCGGCACCTGCAGGCGCTGGGCTACGATTGCCACGACGAAACCGACAACCCGGCGTTCCGCTTCTTTTTGCAGGGGTGAGTCCGGTGGGTTTATCCGACCGGTTGTCCCGTTTAGCGGCAGAAGGCCGGGAGATGGAAAGCCAAATCGCGGCGCGCGATCGTGCGCTTTTCGCCGGCGTGGATGCGCAGCTCGAGCAGCATTTCATGACGCCGGGCCAGCGGCTGTCACCGCCGGGCGTCGGCAACGTCATGCTGCTGATGGTGTGCCTGATGCTGGGCCTGGCGGGCGTGATGGGTCTGGTCACGGATGTGGCGGCCGCCTGGAGCGGCAAGACCTCCGCCGCCGTGTTGATGGGCAGCGGCGCGATCGTGGCGGTGTGGATGACGCTGATCCTGTTCCAACTGGTGCAGGGTAAAAACAGCGGGGTGGTATTGCTGCAATATTACCTTGGCATGCTCGGTCTGTGTTGCCTCGGCGCCGCGGCGGCGTGGGCGGCGGGCATGACCGGCATCGCCACCGGCGCCCTGCTGCTGGGGGGCGCGGTTGGCGGGGCGCTGTTCAGCAACCGGGCGGCGTTCTACCTGTATGTCGCCTATTTCCGCACGCGTCGGCGCGTGTTTATCAAACGCCGTTGGCAGAGGGAAGATCTGCGCAATACCCGATAAACCGTCAGAACGGAAAAACTTATGACGCAACCTTTCTCCGGCTTTAGCCAGCAGGGCCTGAATTTCCTGCAGCAGGTGCGGATCGAGAACGATAAGGCGTGGTTCGACGGCAACCGCGACATCTACGATCGCGAGCTGCTGGCGCCGTTTCGCGCGCTGGTGGAGCAGCTTGCTCCCAGCATGCTGGCGATCGATCCGCAGTTCGAGACTCGCCCGGCGATCGGCAAAACGCTGTCGCGCATTCATCGCGATACGCGGTTTTCTCACGACAAGTCGCGCTACCGCAGCCGCATGTGGCTGACGTTCAAGCGCCCGAGCAAAGACTGGAAAGATGCGCCGGTCTACTTTTTCGAACTGGGGCCGGACATGCTGCGCTATGGGCTCGGTTACTACAGCGCCAACAAGCCGACCATGGATCTGTTCCGCCATACGCTGAAACAGCGGCCGCAGCCTTTCCTGGAGGTGGCCGCCTGTTGCCGGCCGCCGTTCGAGCTGGTGGGCGAGAGCTACAAGCGTCCGCTGGTCAAGGAGCAGGCGGCGGAGATCGCCACCTGGTACAACCGCAAATCGTTCGCGGTGATGGTGACGGACAGCGAAGTTGAAAAGCTGTTCAACGCCGATCTGGCGCCGCTGCTGGCCGGGGCGTTTTTGCAGCTTGAGCCGCTCTATCACTGGTTGATGCAGGTGGAGGCGATGAAGCAGGTCGATCCGGCCGACCTGTAAAAACCCCGCGTCAGCGGGGATGCAGCAATCGCCAAAAGGCGTCGATCAGCGGATCGCTGAGGCGTTTTTTCTGGACGCAGACCCCCAACTCGAACGGTTCGACCATCGAGATGTTATCCAGCTGCGAGATGCGGTTGCGCACCGGTTCCGGGCTGTTGTCCACCACTACGCTCGGGATCAGCGCGATGCCGCAGCCCAAGGCCACCATCGACACGATGGCTTCGTGGCCGCCGACGGTGGCGTAAATCAGCGGATTGCTGATGCGGTGACGGCGGAACCACAGTTCGATGCGTTTTCGCGAAGGGCCGTGCTCCGGCAAGATGAAGGGGATCTCGGCCCAGTCGGGCTTGTCGGCGAACGCCTGGCTGCGCACCGCGCAGGGCAGCGCCGGCGCGATCAGCACCAGCGGAATTTCGCCGATTTTGGTGAACGCCACGCTGGCGGGCAGCGTTTCCGGCCGGCCGGCGATGCCGAGATCGGCCTCGTTGGACTGCACCTTGTCGACCGCGTCGGCGGCGTCGCCGGTGGTCAGCTTGATCTCTACCAGCGGGTGCTGCGCGCGGAAGCGGTCGAGGATCGGCGGCAGGTGGCTGTACGCGGCGGTCACCGAGCAGAACAGCCGCAGTTCGCCGCTCAGCGAAGGGCCGTGCTGGCCGAGCGAGTGCTTCAGCTGCTGATATTGCAGCAGCGTTTGCTGGGCGAATTCTTTCAGCTGTTCGCCGGCGTCGGTGAGCTGCACGGTGCGGTTATCGCGCAGGAACAGCGGCTGCCCGAGGATCTCTTCCAGCCGCTGGATCTGGCGGGAGAGCGTCGACGGGCTGACGTGCATCGCCTTGGCGGTGCGCCCGAAGTGATGGCTTTCGGCCAGATGCAGGAACAGCTTTAAATCACGTAAATCCATATCGATACGCTCGCAGTGAGAGTGTTGCAAAAATTGCAATATCACGTTCTCAATATATCAATTTAAGCAACGCATTTCCTGTTATACATTGAGTTTAACGAATCTCCGCACAGACAGGGCGGGGAATGAAAATAACAATGCAAGACAACATCAAACCGGAGTACCACCATGGCTAACTATTTCAACACATTGAACCTGCGTCAGCAGTTGGCGCAATTGGGTAAATGCCGCTTTATGGCGCGCGACGAATTTGCTGACGAAGCCGGCTACCTGAAAGGTAAAAAAGTGGTGATTGTCGGCTGTGGCGCCCAGGGGCTGAACCAGGGTCTGAACATGCGCGATTCCGGTCTGGATGTCGCCTATGCCCTGCGCAAAGAAGCGATCGACGAGAAGCGCGCTTCCTGGCGCAAGGCGACCGAAAATGGCTTCAAGGTCGGCACCTACGAAGACCTGATCCCGCAGGCAGATCTGGTGGTCAACCTGACGCCGGACAAGCAGCACTCTTCCGTAGTGCGCGCGGTGCAGCCGCTGATGAAAGACGGCGCGGCGCTGGGTTACTCCCACGGCTTCAACATCGTTGAAGTGGGTGAGCAGGTGCGTAAAGACATCACCGTGGTGATGGTCGCGCCGAAATGCCCGGGCACCGAAGTGCGTGAAGAGTACAAGCGCGGCTTCGGCGTGCCGACCCTGATTGCGGTTCACCCGGAAAACGATCCGAAAGGCGAAGGCATGGCGATCGCCAAGGCCTGGGCGGCGGCGACCGGCGGCCACCGCGCCGGCGTGCTGGAGTCTTCCTTCGTTGCCGAAGTGAAATCCGATTTGATGGGCGAGCAGACCATTCTGTGCGGCATGCTGCAGGCGGGTTCGCTGCTGTGCTTCGACAAGCTGGTTGCTGAGGGCACCGATCCGGCTTACGCCGAGAAACTGATTCAGTTCGGCTGGGAAACCATCACCGAAGCGCTGAAGCAGGGCGGCATCACCCTGATGATGGATCGCCTGTCCAACCCGGCCAAGCTGCGTGCCTATGCGCTGTCCGAACAGCTGAAAACCATCATGGCGCCGCTGTTCCAGAAGCACATGGACGACATCATTTCCGGCGCGTTCTCCAGCGGCATGATGGCCGACTGGGCGGAAGACGACGTGAAACTGCTGACCTGGCGCGAAGAGACCGGCAAAACCGCATTCGAGAATGCGCCGCAGTTTGAAGGCAAGATCAGCGAGCAAGAGTACTTCGATCACGGCGTGCTGATGGTGGCGATGGTGAAAGCGGGCGTTGAGCTGGCGTTCGAAACCATGGTCGATGCCGGCATCATCGAAGAGTCGGCTTACTACGAGTCGCTGCACGAGCTGCCGCTGATCGCCAACACCATTGCGCGTAAGCGTCTGTATGAAATGAACGTGGTTATCTCCGATACCGCAGAGTACGGCAACTACCTGTTCGCCAACGCGGCGGTGCCGCTGCTGAAGGACTTCATGACCACCCTGCAGGCGGGCGATTTGGGCAAAGCTGTGACGGGTACGGCGGTGGACAATGCGCAGCTGCGCGACGTGAACGAAGCGGTGCGCAGCCACCCTATCGAAACCGTCGGCCGTAAACTGCGCGGCTACATGACCGATATGAAACGCATCGCCGTCGCGGGCTGATTTTCCGCAAGGCAAAGCACAAAGAGAAAGAGCCGGCAGCGATGCCGGCTTTTTTTATGCCTCCGGCATCATTGCGGCGGGAATGATGGCGCCGCGATGCTGGATCACCGTAGCGGCCAGCAGATGGCCGCGCTGCGCCGCCCGTTGGGCGCTGCCGCCGTTCAGGCGGGCCGCCAGGTAACCGGCGCTGAAAGAATCGCCCGCTGCGGTGGTGTCGACGACACGCTCTGGCGGCAGCGCGATCGCCGGCACCTCAAGTTTCTCCCCTGCCATACTGAACACCAGGCAGGCGTGTGCGCCGCGTTTGATGACGATCTCGCCGACGCCGAGCGCCTGCGTGCGTGCCACCACCTGTTCAACCGGCTGCGTGCCCCACAGCAACGCTTCGTCATCCAGCGTCAGGAAGGCGATGTCGGTGCAGGCCAGCACCTCGCGGTAGGCCAGCTGCGTTTCCTCACGGCTTTGCCACAGGCGCGGACGGTAATTGTTGTCGAAGATCACCTTGCTGCCGTTGGCGCGACAGCGGCGCAGCAGCGCCAGCAGTTTCATGCGATCGGCAGGCGCGAGGATCGCCAGGCTAATGCCGCTGAGGTACAAGTAATCGAACTGCGCCAGCCGTTCGCACAGTGCGTCGGCCTGCGGTCCCGCAAGCCAATACCGGGCGGCGGCGTCATTGCGCCAGTAGTAGAAAGTACGTTCGCCGGCGGCGTCGGTTTCGATGAGGTACAGGCCCGGCAGCTTGTTGTCGAATTGCTGAATCAACCCGGTCTCGATCTTCTCCTGCCGCCAGGCCTGCAGCATGTCGCCGCTGAAACTGTCGGTGCCGAGTGCGGTGACATAATGCACCCGTAGCGTCTGTTCCGGCATTTGGCGGGCGAGGTAGACGGCGGTGTTGAGGGTATCGCCGCCAAAGCCGCGCGTCAGCTGTGCGCCCTGCTGCGACAGCTCGATCATGCATTCGCCGATCACGGCGAGATTTCGGATAGTCATCGTCAATAAGCCCTGGCTAAAGAAGAAGCAATAGCCGCCAGTCTCCACGCAAGGCGGTCAGGGAGTCAATAAATTAAAACGGCGTTTTAATTTTTTATGATCGCGATCGGCGAACGCGGGCAGGACGGAGGCGAAACGGGCGGCAATTCGGCTTAAAGTTTTACGCTGCGTTGCCGATAAGCTGGGTAAAGAAACAGCGGCAGCGCTCTCATTTCCCCGCCACGGCGATAGTACCGATGATAACCAATCTGATCTCTGGTCTGCTGGCGCCTTGTTTTGCCCTCTATGCCTGCGCCAAATCGCGGCGCTACTGGCGGCAATGCCGGCGCTTGTATACCTTCCAGCCGATTTATCGCACCAGCGGCGCGTTGCTGGCGGTGGAACTGCTGACGGCGGTGTATCACCCGAATGAGCCGGACAAGCGGCAATCCCCGGAGCATTATTTTTCCGCGCTCGGCGTCGCCCAGCGCTTGCGGGTGATCCAGGAACAGCTGGCGCTGTTGCAGCGCTGGCAGGCGTTGTTCATTCGTCACGCGGTGATGGTGTCGGTCAATATCGACGGCATCGCGCTGCAAGCATTGCAGCGCCATAGCGCGTTGCAACGGCAGATCGCCGAGATGCCTTATCTGCGCTTCGAGCTGGTGGAGCACGCCGAAACGGCGTCAAACCGCCCGCTGCAGCAGATCGTCGGCGGCGAGCGGCTGTGGCTGGACGATTTCGGCAGCGGGCTGGCCAACTTCTCCGCCGTCGGCGCCTGGCGTTATCAATACATCAAGGTGGCGCGCGAATTGTTTACCTTGCTCAAACAGTCGGAAGAGGGTGTCCAGCTGCTCGGCACCCTGATCAAGATGATGAACCAGCACAGCGACGGGGTGATCGTCGAGGGCGTGGAAACCGAACAAGAGTGGCGGCTGGTGCAGCGTTCCGGCGCGTTGGCTGCCCAGGGCTACTACCTTTCCCGCCCGGCGTGCTTTGAAACTCTGCACAGCGTGCCGACGCTGTTCGCCGCGCCCGGCACGCCGGCGTGAACTCCGGCCTATCCTCAGCTAGGCTTAAACGGGGCTGCTAACTCCTTTTCCTTTCATTCGGCAGCCCGATTTATGCGCTGAGGGAGCCGCTATGACAAGAACAGGAAAGGTTTTCAGCTGGCTGGGCGGCATTGTGCTGCTGCTGATCGTCGCGCTGGCGATCTTCATTGCTACCTTCGACTGGAATCGACTCAAGCCCACCATCAACGACAAAGTGTCGGCCGAACTGCGGCGACCGTTCGCCATTCGCGGCGATCTGGGCGTCGACTGGTCGCGCAATCCGGATGAGGGCGGCTGGCGCGCCTGGGTGCCCTGGCCGCATATTCACGCCGAAGACGTGTGGCTGGGTAACCCGAAAAACATGCCCGGCGACAGCATGGTGACGCTGCAGCGCGTCGACGCCAGCATTGCGCCGCTGGCGCTGCTGGGTAAAGAGCTGCTGATCCCGCGCATCTGGCTGAAGCAGCCGAATGCTTCGTTGCAACGTCTGGCCAACGGCGACAACAACTGGACGTTTGACCTGGCTGCCGGCCAGGATCCCAAGCAGCCGCCTTCCGACTGGTCGTTCACCGTTCACGACATCGTATTCGACAAGGGGCAGATCGCCTTTAAAGACGCCACGCTGAAGGCGGATTTCCGCGCCGTCATCGATCCGCTCGGCAAGCCGTTGCCGTTCAGTGAAGTGACCGGCAAACAGGGCGGCGACAAGACCGCGACCCCCGATTACGTTTTCGGCTGGCAGGTGAAGGGCAAATATAACGGCGAACCGTTGAGCGGCAGCGGCAAGATTGGCGGCATGCTGTCGCTGCAGAGCGCCGATTTGCCGTTCCCGCTGCAGGCCGATGTGCGCTCCGGCAGCACCCGGGTGGTGGTCGCGGGCACCTTGTCCGATCCGCTGAACCTCGGCGGCCTGGATGTACAGCTGAAATTTTCCGGTGAAAGCCTGAGCAACCTCTATGGCCTGACCGGCGTGTTGTTGCCGAATACCCCGCCGTATGCGACCGATGGTCATCTGACCGCCCGTCTGCATCAGCCGGGCGGCGCGGTGTTTGAGTACCAGAAATTCGACGGAAAAATCGGCGACAGCGACATTCACGGCAGCTTGAAGTACGTTGCCGGTAAACCGCGGCCCACGCTGAGCGGTGCGGTGAACTCCCGGCAGCTGAGGTTGGCGGATCTGGCGCCGCTGATCGGCGCCGACTCCAACGCCGCCAAAGCCGGGCGCGGCGAGAAAAGCCGTCAGCCGGCGGATAAGGTGCTGCCGGTCGAACAGTTCGATACGCAAAGCTGGAGCAAGATGGATGCGGACGTGAAGTTTGCCGCCGCGCGCATTGAACGCGGCAGCGATTTGCCGCTGAGCGATCTGGCCACGCACCTGAAGCTGAACAATGGCGAACTGCGCCTGGATCCGCTGCGCTTCGGCATGGCGGGCGGCAGCCTGAACGCTGTCGTGCGCCTCGACGGCGGCAAAAAGCCGATGCGCGGGCAGGTGGATATGCATGCACGCAAACTTCAGCTTAAACAGCTGTTGCCGAACGTGGAGGCGATGAAGCGCAGCCTCGGGCAGATGAACGGCGACGCCAGGCTGACGGGCAGCGGCAATTCGGTGGCCGAGCTGCTGGCGACCAGCAACGGCGATCTGCGCCTGCTGATCAATAACGGGGTGATCAGCCGTAGCCTGATGGAGATCCTCGGTCTGAACGTCGGTAACTATCTGGTGGCGCAGCTGTTCGGTGACGACGTGGTGGGCATCAACTGCGCGGCGGCGGACGTCGGCATCCGCAGCGGCGTCGCCGCGCCGCGACTGTTCGTGTTCGACACCGAAAACGCGGTGATCAACATCACCGGCAACACCAACCTCGCCACCGAACGGCTGGATTTGTCCATCGATCCGGAAAGCAAGGGGATGCGCGTGCTGACCCTGCGATCGCCGCTGTACGTGAAAGGCACCTTCAAGCATCCAGACGCCGGGGTCAAAGCCGGACCGCTGATCGCGCGCGGCGCGGCGGCGGTGGCGTTGGGGGCGGTGCTGACGCCGGCGGCGGCGCTGCTGGCGCTGGTCTCGCCCAGTGAAGGCGGCGAGGAGAACCAGTGCGGGCAGATCCTGCGGGAGATGAAAGGCAAAAAATAATCAGGTGCGCGGCGGCGGCGTGAGCAGCCGGCAGTCGTGATCCTGGATCTCTTCCGCCGAGGCCAGGGTGAACGGCAGCAGGCTGCGCTCGGTTGCCAGCAGCAGGAAATCCCCGTCCGGCAGCGCGGTCATCGCCAGGCCGAAGCTGCCCATGCGCCCGTCGGCGCGCGGCAGGCCGGAGGCCAGCAGGCGGAAGGCGCCCTGTTGTTCCAGTTCGGCGGGGGTCACCCGCCGCCCCAGATAGTCATGCCCCAACAGGCCGCCGGGCAGCGGTTGCCATTGCTCGATGAAATGGGGGCCGATCTGCGCCAGCCGCTGTTTTACCGCCGGCAGCAGGCAGGAGATATGAATGTGCAGCTGGTTTTGCGTGCGGCCATATTCCGAATTGATCGCCAGTGAAATATCGCCGTCGTCGATCGGTTTGCCATAGCGTTCCGCCATCACGTGGCGCGCGCGCCAGGCCTGGGCGAAGAAATTCGGCGTGGCGGCGTCCAGCACCGCCGGGCTTTCGATACCGGTGATTTTGGCGCTGGGCATCAGCAGGTATTGCAGCGGCCCGTTGCGATCTTTAAACACCACGAAACCGGCCTGCACATCCACCTGCGCGCAGGGCGCCGGGTTGTCATGCGCCTGCTGATTGGGCAGACATTGCTGGCTGACGATGCGCCACAGCGCATCGGGATGGTCGGGTTTCAACCCGTAATAGAGCGCGATGGCGAGAGCCGCCAGCAGCGCCACGCAGACAAATACCCCACGACGCAGAGACATCGGCCGATCCTGTTACCGAGAGAAACGTCCAGCATAGCCCGGTTTTATGACAGGAAACGAACAACGCGTGCGGCCCCCCGCAGTGAGGGGCCGCAGAGGATCACAGCGACTGGTGGCGGGTTTCTTTCATCAGCAGGAGGGCCAGCAGCGTCAGCCCGGCCATCGCCGCCAGGTACATGCCGACGTAAAACAGCCCGTAGTGGGCCGCCAGCCAGGTGGCGATGTAAGGCGCCACGGACGCGCCGAGAATCGACGCGACGTTGTAGGAGAACGATGCGCCGGTATAGCGCACTTCGGTGGGGAACAGCTCCGGCAGCAGCGCGCCCATCGGGCCAAAGGTCAGCCCCATGATGCTCAGGCCGCACAGCAGGAAGCCCATCACCAGCGCCTGGTTGCCGGAACCCAGCAGGGTCGGGAACAGGAACGCGAAGCCGATCATCAGCAGGGTAATGGCGATCATGGTCTTGCGACGGCCGAACGCGTCCGCCAGCAGGCCGGCGATGGGCACCATCACGCCGAAACCGATCACCGCCACCATCAGCATCCACAGGAAGCTGTTGCGGGAGTAACCGAGCCCCAGCGGCTGCGGTGCAGTGCCGTAGGTCATCGAATAGACCGTCATCAGATAAAACAGCGTGTAGGTCGCCAGCATGATGAAGGTGCCGAGGATGGTGGCTTTCAGATGCTTGCTCAGCAGCGTGCCGAGCGGCACTTTCACCTGTTTGCCGGCCTTGGCCGCTTTGGCGAACACCGGCGTTTCATGCAATGACACCCGGACGTACAGGCCAATCAGCACCAATGCGGCGGAGAGGATGAACGGCACGCGCCAGCCCCATTCCATAAATTGCTGGTCGCTCAGCAGCCACGAGAGCAGCAGGAAGGTGCCGTTGGCGAAGAAGAAGCCGATCGGGGCGCCCAACTGGGGGAAGGAGCCGTACAGCGCACGTTTTTTGGCCGGCGCGTTCTCCGTCGCCAGCAAGGCGGCGCCGCCCCATTCGCCGCCCAGCCCCAGCCCCTGGCCAAAGCGCGCCAGCGCCAGCAGGATAGGGGCGAAGATGCCGATGGTTTCATAGCTCGGCAGCAGGCCGATCAGCACGGTGGAAATCCCCATGGTCAGCAGCGAAGCGACCAGCGTCACCTTGCGCCCCACGCGATCGCCGAAGTGGCCGAACAGCGCAGAGCCGATAGGGCGCGCGACAAAGGCGACGGCGAAGGTGGCCAGCGACTGCAGCGTCGCGGTGGTCGGGTCGCCCTGCGGGAAGAAGATGTGCGGGAACACGATCACCGCGGCGGTGGCGTAGATGTAAAAGTCGAAGAACTCGATGGCGGTGCCGACCAGCGAGGCGACGATGACTTTCCCGCGGGAATTCACCGGTGTAGACGCGTCGTCGGCGTCGAGTGGGGGTGCGATGGTGGCTTGCATATCTATTTCTTATTGTTGGAGGGGGTAAAAATCCATCTTAGTGACAGCATTCCGCCTTTTCAACGCTGGAACTCTGGGCAGCGCCGCCGCTAACCGGTTAAAAAGACTAATGTTTTACCTGGCTTCTTTTCTGTAGCGTTAAACGTTGAGAAATGGGGTTCATACAGTGTGAATGGCTGTAAAAACGGGAAAGAAAAGTGACTGGGTAGTTTGTTATGCTGGTTTTTCGAATGCCATGCCGCATGATTTAGAGGGATTGACTGGTTTTTTGCTTATTAACCAGAGGAAAGTGCCGGCGCGTGCGAGAACACCGGCACGATTGCATGGCTTCAGCGTGCCGGCGGCTCGCGTTCCGGCAAGGCTTTGTCGCCTTTGTAGTCGGCCGTTGCGATCCAGGCGGCGCAAAACAGCGTCAGGCGGGCGAAGAAGTAGAAGAACGCCATCAGCCCGATCACCGAGCCGAAGGCCGCGCCGGAGGGCGATTTCGCCACCTGCGGCAGCGTCATCGTCATCACGAACTTGATCACCTCAAAGCCGATAGCCGCAAGCAAGGTGCCGCGCAGCAGCGCTTTTTTCTTCGGTTTGTGGCGCGGCAGCATCCAGAAAATCCACAGGAACAGCAGATAGTTGGCGAAAATCGAGATCGACAGCGCGATCGTCGTCAGCGCCGGCCGCAGCCATTCGATGCCGTCCAGCCCCAGCGCGTTGACGATCGCCGCCTGCGCCGAGCCGGCGACCGAGGTCAGCGACAGCGTGATAATCAGCGCGACCACCAGGCCGGTCAGCGAGATGAAGTCGCGGGTGTACTTGAAATAGATTTTCTCCTGATCCTGCGGATTGCGCTCCCAGACGTCACGCGATTGCGCGCGGATCGCTTCGCGCAGGTTGCCCATCCAACTGATGCCGGAATAGAGCGCCAGCGCCAGGCCGGTCAATCCCACGGTGGTGCGCTGCTGAATGGCGGTGTTGACGGTGTTCTTCAGCGTGCTGGCCAGCGTCGGATCGCTGATGCTGCCGACGATCCGGTTGATCAAACGGGCCAGCAGATCCGGGTTGGAAGCCAGCACGAAACCGGCGGCGGCGAACGACACCATCAGGATCGGGATCAGCGAGAGGAATGAAAAATAGGTGATGGCGGCGCCGAACTGGCTGCCCAGCCGATCGTTAAAGCGTTCGGCGGCGCGCAGCAGGTGCGCAACGCTCGGCCAGGCTTTGATGCGTTCAATCAGACGTGAAAAACCGCTGATGCGGCGGTCGAGCGTTTCATGGCCGGTCTTGATGGCGATAAGCGGCTTCGGCGGCGTGTCTTGTGCGGGCTGGCGGCGTTCCTGGTCTGGTCCTGTAGGCATTACTTCACGATTTCCTTAACGTTAAACGGCATGTATCCGCGTTGATTATAGCCAAAGCCCCGCGGCGTTTTGAGCGCCGGGGCGGCAAACGGTCATTTTCCGAGCTTAACGTGTTAGCGCCCGGCATGAAATGCCAGGAGGCGGCCGATAGGTAAAATTCCTATGAAAACCCCGCCGCGCCTCGGTTTTTTTCACTTCCCTACCTCCAATTTTTATCTGTTTCGTCGGCGAGAAAGCGTTTACTCATGATGTGGCGCCACGCGTTGCCGAGCGCCGCTCCGCTGCAGCCGTAGGGGCTGGAACGGTCTCACCCGTCATCAACAGAAAAACTGGAAGGTCTTATGAAATTGCTTAATCACCCCACCTGCCGTCCGTTTACCGAAGCGGGCAATCTGTCGCAGCTTTCCGCCTACTATGAAGAGGAGAGGCATATCATGTGGATGCTGCTGCGCGCTGCGCCGCGTCCTTGCTTTAATCAGGCGCTGATCGAAGACATCATGACGCTGGCGCAGGCGGCGAAAGAGTCTTCGCTGCGGTTCGATTTCTGGGTCACCGGCTCGCTGGTGCCGAACATGTTTAACGTCGGCGGCGATCTGCAGTTCTTCGCCGAAGCCATCAAGAACCGCAAACGCGAGGCGATGATGGCCTACGCGCGTGCCTGCATCGACTGCGTGCATGCGGCGGCGCGCGGTTTCGATACCGGCGCGGTCAGCATTGCGATGGTCGAAGGCAGCGCGCTGGGCGGCGGCTTTGAAGCGGCGCTGGCGCACCATTTCGTGTTGGCGCAGAACAATGCGCGCATGGGGTTCCCGGAGATTGCGTTCAACCTGTTTCCCGGCATGGGCGGTTACTCGCTGGTGGCGCGCAAGGCGGGCATGCGCTTGGCCGAAGAACTGATTTGGGGCGGCGAGTCGCACACCGCAGAGTGGTTCGAGAGCCGTGGGCTGGTGGATCAGCTGTTCCAGCCCGGCGACGCCTACATGGCGACGCGCACTTTCATCGATACCATCCGGCCGAAGCTCAACGGCATGCGCGCCATGTTACGGGCGCGTCAGCGCGTGCTGCAGCTGACGCGTTCCGAGCTGATGGACATTACCGAGGATTGGGTGCACTCGGCCTTCACCATTGAGGAAAAAGATCGCGCCTACATCGAGCGGCTGGTGATGTTGCAGGATCGCCACACCCTGAACCTGCGTCGTGCCGGCTAACGTTAACGCGCCCGCCTCACGCGGAAGGTGAGCGCGGGCGATAGGACTGCAGCCAATGCTCCAGCTGTTCCGGGAGCATTGGCCGCGCAAACAGAAAGCCCTGCTTTTCGTCCACGCCGACCTCGTCGAGGAACTGATTTTCGCTCTCGGTCTCCACCCCTTCGGCGATCACGCGGAAGGCCAGCGCCTCCGCCGCCGCGACGATCGCGCGCACCAGCGATTGTGAAACCGGGTTGAAATTCACCCCGCGCACGAAGCTTTTATCCAGCTTGATGGCGTCCAGCGGAATACGCGCCAGCTGCGCCAGCGACGAATAGCCGGTGCCGAAATCGTCGAGATGCACCTGCGCGCCCAGCTCGCGTAGCCGGGTGATCAGCACGCGCGCGCGGTTTTCGTCTTCAATCAGGCTGCTTTCAGTCAACTCGAAGTCCAGCAGACAAGGGGCCATGCGGTGACGGCGCAGCACCCCGAGCAGATCGTTGACGATGCCGTCATCGGCCAGCTGCCGGGCGGAGAGGTTGACCGCCACCCGCAGATTCAATCCCCGCTCTCGCCACTGCGCCGCCTGGCAGGCGGCGGTCTGCAGCACCCATTGGCCCAGCGGGCCGATCAGGCCGGACTCCTCGGCGTAGGAGATGAACTGCAGCGGCGGGATCAGGCCGCGCTCCGGCGAATCCCAGCGCACCAGCGCTTCCACGCTGTGCACTTCACCGCTGCGCGCGTCGATTTTAGGCTGGTAATACAATACCAGCTGATTTTGCTCCAGCCCTTTACGCAGGTTGGTGTCCAGCCACATGTATTCGGCGACGCGCTTGTTCATCTCCGGCGAGAAGACGGTATAGGTGCGTTTGCCGTGCTCCTTGGCGACGTACATGGCGGTATCGGCGCTGCGGATCAGGCTGTCGAGATCGTTACCGTGCTCCGGGCACAGCGCGATGCCGATCGAACAGCCGGTATACACTTCGATCAGGCCGATGCGGAAAGGGGTCTTCAGCCGATCGATGATGCGCTGCGCCAGCGTTTGCAAACGTTCGCGATCGGTCTGAGGCGCCAGCACCAAAAATTCGTCGCCGCCGAGGCGGGCGAGCACCTGATCCGGGCTCAGGCAGCCGAGGATCGCCAGCGAGACCTCAACCAGCAGCCGATCGCCGAACATATGGCCGTAGGCGTCGTTGACCTTTTTGAAGTTGTCGAGATCGAGGTACACCAGGCCGAAACTCTCTTCGCCGCGCGTGGCGATGGCGTGGTTGATCTTGTCCTGGATGGCGTTACGGTTCGGCAGGCCGGTGATGATATCGGTGTTGGCCAGCACCCGCAGCCGTTCCTGCGCGCGACGCTCTTCGGTGATGTCGGTTCCTGAGCAGATCAGAAACACCTCGTTCTTACCGCTGCCGCTGTGCACGAACTTATTGCGAAACAGGAACAGTCGCTCGCCCTTGACCGTCTTTACCCAGCGTTCCACCTCATACGAAGAACCGTTGCGGAAGAAGCCGGCGATGTTGCGCCGCGAGGCGGCGGCTTCTTCCGGGCTCATAAACAGCTGGAAAACGTTCTTGCCGATCACCTCGTGTTCGTGCAGCCCGGTGTACTCCTCGCTCAGCCGATTGAAGCGCTGGATGCGGCCGTGCTGGTCGACGATCACGATCACCGAGTTGGCTTCGGACACCACCTGCTCGGCGAAGGAGAGCCCATGCACCAGATCGCGCGCCACGGATTGGGTATCGCTGAACGCGGACGCGGTGCCCGCCCATTCGAGGTTATTGACGCGGCGCCCGACCAGATGCAGATGCAGCGGTTCGCCGGCCAGCGTAATGGTGAGTTCAAGGCTGGCGGTCACGCCGGTCAAACGGCGAATTTTCGCCGCGTCCATGGCGCTCAGCGCCACCGCGACGTGGGCTTTGCCCTTAACGGCGGACAGCTCCAGGGCATTGCTGTCAAACGCCAGCCGCCAGTGGGGGCTCTGGGTGCCGAAGTGGGCGTTAAGAAGCTCAGGGCCTTGGTCTGCGGACATGATGATTCCTCAAAAGAGCACGGGCGGCCGGTCAGCACGAAGAACCGCTGGCGGCCTGTGGGCCCGAAAGTGGTCGCCGTGCGCGTCTGTGCATCATATAACAGGTTTTCACAGGCGGGGCGGGTAATGGAAACTATTCTATAAGCAATGATTAGTTTTGCGGTGTACGCGCCACCCGGCGACCGGTTGCCTTAAAGTGTAGGAGGAGAACATCGGGTCGTGCGAAGTTTGTACCGGCTTCCCCGCTAACGAAAAACGGTTGATGCAAGGTTGCCTTGTGGGCGAGTAAATTATAGCGGTGAGAGGGCGGCTGAAAAATAACCCTGTCGGGGAGATTTTTGCCGGGAAATTAAAATTTCCATCAAATAAACGCCTTCTTCATAGTTTTCTCATAATTGGTGAATAAACCCGTGACGGGTTTTAAAAAGTTTACACACCCTCGCATTACTTGAATTTTATCAGCCTATTATTATCTTCGACGAACGAATGAGCCTGTTAACGTACAGCGCTCCTGATGAAGAAAAATTTTTAAGGAAATGATTATGCGTAAATTGACGGCTTTATTTATTGCTTCCACGCTGGCTCTGGGTTCTGCTTCTGCGGCGTTCGCCGCTGATACGACGGCGGCCCCGGCTGCGGATGCCGCGCCGATGAAAATGATGCATCACAAGGGTGAAGGTAAAGGCGGCCCGTTCGCCGGGCTGAACCTGACCGAGCAGCAGCGCCAGCAAATGCGCGATATCATGAAAGAGTCGCACTCGAAACGCGGTCCGGGCATGAAAGAGGAACGCCAGGCGCTGCATAATCTGGTGGCTTCCGACAGCTTCGATGAAGCGAAGGCGAAGGCGCAAATTGACGCGATCGGCAAAGCGCAATCCGAACGCATGCTGGAACGCGCCAAGGCGGAAAATAAAATGTATAACCTGCTGACCCCTGAGCAGAAAAAACAATACAATGAGAATTATCAGAAACGTGAGCAAAAGATGATGGACCATATGAATAAAATGAAGGAGCAGATGTCCTCCGGTCAGTAATATACGCTCGCGGTAAATAAAAAAGGGCCAGACTATTTGTCTGGCCTTTTTTTTCGGCGTTATCTCCGGCAGACCCGGCAGCGAGTGATTATCATTCCCCACCGGCAATATGTCGGAACTGTTCGGCAACGGCCTGCGCAAAGCGCGGATCGTTAATATGGTAAGGCGTTTTTATTAACCGGCGCTTATGGGTGGCGTGCACCGTCTCCTCCAACGTTTGCGTAAAGGCGGCCAGCGCTGCGGGATCCCAGAACGGTTGCCCAGGGGCATCCAGCGCCGACACGCCGCCCGCCGGGATCACGAAGCGCACTTCGCCCGCGCAGGCGTTGATTTTCTCGCCAATCCAATGTCCGATTAGCGCATTTTCCCGCGGGCTGGTGCGCACCAGCGTCACTTGCGGATTGTGATGATGGCGCAGGCGGTTCGCGTAGCGAGCCGGCACCGTATTCAGCGCGCCGAAGTTGATCATGTCGATCGCGCCGCAGGAGAGTACGCACGGGATGCCGGTACGCGCGATAGCACCGAAACGATCTGCATTGCAGGGCAGCACACCGCCAAACAGGTAATCGGTCACTTCGGTGGTGGTCAAATCGATGGCGCCGTGCAGTTGCCGGCTATCGATCAGTTTTTCCAGCGCTCTGCCACCGCTGCCGGTCGCGTGAAACGTCAGGCAGTCCCATTGCGGCTCAAGATCGGCAACCAGCGCCTGAATGCAGGGGGTGGTGACGCCAAACATCGTCAGGCCGATTGCGGGCTTGTCGTCGTGATGATCGACAGCGGCGAAGCGGACTGCGCCGGCTATCTGGCGCGCCGCATTGCCCAGCACCCGGCGCGAGATACGGTTCAGGCCGGCGAGATCGGTGACCGAATACAACATGCTGATATCACTGGCGCCGACATAGGCGGAAACGTCTCCCGCCGCCATGCTCGAGACCATCAATTTCGGCAGGCCAATCGGCAACTGCTGCATTGCCGGCGTGATGATGGCGGTGCCGCCGGAGCCGCCCAGGCCAAGCAGGCCGGCGATATCGCGGCGCGTCAGGATAAAACGTTCGAAAGCGGTCGCCATGGCGGCGATTGCCTGGCCGCGGCTGGCTAGAAAGACCGCGCCTGCGCCCGCCGGATGGTGGCGAGCGACCTCTTCTGGGCCGATATCGGCCGGGGAGTCAAACGGCAAGCTTCGGGTGGAGAGATCGACGGTTCGCGTGGGTAAATTCAGGCTGGCAATCAGCCGCCGCACATACTCCAACTCTTGTCCTTTCGTATCTGCTGTGGTAGCAATATAGACAAAATTTGAAGTATCTTTCATGGATTTTTCCGGGGTGTTTCTAATTTTTATTTGAAAATTAATGTATTATGTTTTTTTAGGTGCCCTGGTGTTGGCATTTAAATTAAATTGGTTAATGTATTTATATAATGAGACGGCAGTATCATTTTTGCAAGGGCAGCTCAGTGCAAAATGGGACTCCTGTCTCATTTTTGAGCTTTTTGCGCGGCCAACCCTTTGTCGTCAACCTGTCGGCAGTGGCGTCTCGCCTGTCGCGCAAGCGTGTACAGATGTATGAGGTTTAAGTGCCGATAAATGCTTTTCCCACCCCGTCCGACCTTTCTCTGACCTCCGCCCGGGCGAAAACACATCGTTTGTTGCTGGCCAGCGCAATGACGCTGTATGGCGAGGGCGCGTTTCCATCGATCACCGATCTGGCGGCGCATGCGCAGGTATCGCGCGCGACCGCCTACCGCTATTTCCCGACCCAAAGCGCATTAATTACTGCGGTGGTGGCGGAAAGTCTGGGGCCTATTCTGGCGTGGCGCCCGCAGGACGACGATGCCCTGAAGCGCATCCAGCAGTTGCTGACGTTGGCCTATCCTCAGATGGAGCGACACGAAGGGGCGCTGCGCGCCGCATTGCAGCTCTCTTTGCAGCAGTGGGCGCACGCCACGCCGGGCGAAAAGTTCGTGCGCGGCAACCGCAAGCGGCTGCTGGCGCTGGCGGTAGAGCCGTTGCAGGGTAAACTGCCGCCAGATTCTTTACAGAGAGTGATTCATGCTTTCTCGCTGATTTACGGTTCTGAGGTGTTCCTGGTGCTGAAAGATATCTGGGGGCTGGAGCTTGAGGGTATCCAGGATGTCACGCAATGGATGGCCAAAGCCATCCTGCGTCAGGCGGAAGAGGATGCGATGAACAGCAAAAAAACATCAGCAGGATAATCCAATTTTTGCCGCTGCCTGAGTGAAAAATCAGCATAATTCACTGAGTAAATATTGGCAAAAGTTATAATTAAAAGTGATAAAAAGCGCCTGTTAAGCACTTTTCATGCGACGCTTTCTTTGGTTGTCTTTTAATTAAATATCATTATTTATCATTGTATTAATTTAATTATCCCCCGCGAATAAATGCCGCCTCAGCGCTGAGCGAGATCATTCTCTTTCCTTATCGTCCCCCGTCTGATTCATCCCTGAAACGTTCTCTCCGCCCACCGAACTGCCGAGTGACACATTAAGCGCACTTGAGATTGTTGTGCTTTATTTATTTGGTGTTACCAAACTGTTACACAAAAAATCTTATAAAACATTTGCAAACAACAACGGACGGTATCTGGGATGGAGAAGAAACTTAGAGGAGTCAAATCCGCTCGGGCGGCCTTCGGCTGGCCTGAAATCGGAGTTCATCGCGCACAATGGAGCGCGATGCTGATCTGCCTGACGGCGATCGGCGGCGCGCAGGCCTCCAGCTATATAGAGAACGGCAAAGCGGGCGATCCGGCCAGCTGGCGCAGCAGTGAGTTCAACGCGGAATGGGGGCTGGGGGCGATCCACGCCGACCAGGCCTACGCCGCCGGTTATACCGGAAAAGGCATCAAACTTGGCATTTTCGATCAGCCGGTCTACGCCAAGCACCCGGAGTTTGCCGGTGAGAATAAGGTGATCAATCTGGTTACCGAAGGCATCCGCGAATACACCGATCCCTATATTCCGGTGAAAAAAGGCGACACTTTCCGCTATGACGGTACGCCGAGCGTGGACTCCGATGGCACGCTCGGTTCGCACGGTACCCACGTGGGCGGCATCGCCGCCGGCAGCCGCGACGGCGGCGCCATGCACGGCGTGGCGTTCAATGCGCAGATCATCAGTGCCGAAAACGGCGATCCCGGCCCGGAGGACGGCATCATCCTCGGCAACGACGGCGCGGTGTACCAGGCCGGTTGGGATGCGCTGGTGGCCAGCGGCGCGCGCATCATCAACAACAGCTGGGGCATCGGCATTACCGAAAAGTTTGATGAGGGGGGTTATGACCCGGCTTATCCGCATTTCACAGTAAACGATGCGCAAAAGCAGTTCGATCAGATCAAACAGATCCTTGGCACCAAGCCCGGCGGCGCCTATCAGGGCGCGATCGACGCGGCGCGCAGCGGCGTGGTCACCATCTTCGCCGCCGGTAACGACGGCAATCTGAATAACCCCGATGCCATGGCCGGTCTGGCCTATTTCGTGCCGGAGATTGCACCGAACTGGCTGTCGGTCGCCAGCTTGCAGGATCCCACCAATACCGGCGATTACAGCATCAGCACCTTCTCTTCTCGCTGCGGTTATACCGCCAGCTTCTGCGTCTCGGCGCCGGGCACCCGGGTATATAGCTCGGTGATTGAAGGCACCAGCGTGGAGAATCTGACGACCGGTTACGCCAAATACAGCGGCACCTCGATGGCGGCGCCGCACGTGGCCGGCAGCGTTGCGGTGCTGATGGAGCGTTTCCCGTATCTGAGCGGCGCACAGGTGGCGGAAGTGCTGAAAACCACCGCCACCGACATGGGCGCGCCGGGCATCGACGCGCTCTACGGCTGGGGGATGATCAACCTGGGCAAGGCTATCAACGGGCCAGGCATGTTGGTGACCGCCGAGGATATTCCGGCGGAGTTCCGTATTCCGGATCCGACGGGCGTGGCTTACGGCCCGACCCAATTCGTGGTGGATCTGCCGGGCGTCGGCGCGGTGCTGGACAAGGGCAAACCGACCGAGCGCGTCTGCAGCGATGTGCTGTGCGGGCTGGACGTCTGGAGCAACGATATCTCCGGCCACGGCGGCCTGACCAAGCAGGGTATCGGCACCCTGGTGCTGACCGGTAACAACACTTATTCCGGCCCGACGCTGGTCAATCAGGGGCGGCTGGCGATCAACGGCTCGGTCACCTCGGACGTCAGCGTGCAGAGCGGCGGCATCGTCGGCGGCAGCGGCACGGTCGGTTCGCTGACCGCCCGCCGCGGCGGCACCGTGGCGCCGGGCAACTCGATCGGCACCTTGAACGTGGCGGGCAACGTCAGCTTCGAGCCGGGTTCGCGCTACGCGGTGGAAGTGGGGCCGAACGGCCAGAGCGATCGGATCCAGAGCAGCGGATCGGCGACGATCGGCGGCGGCGAGGTGGCGGTGACGCTGGAGAACAGCGCCAACCTGCTGACGCAAAGCGAGGTGCGCAGCCTGCTGGGCCAGCAGTACACCATCCTGAGCGCGCAGCAGGGGGTGAGCGGGCAGTTTGACGCGGTGGCGCCGAACTACCTGTTCCTCGGCACCGGGCTGAGCTACCAGCCGGCCGGGGTGACGCTGAGCGTCGGGCGCAACGGCACGAGCTTCGCCAGCGTGGCGCAGACGCCGAACGAGCGGGCGGTGGCGGCGGCGGCGGATGCGCTGGCGGCGGGCAACCCGGTGTACGAAAGCGTTCTTAACAGCGGCACGGCGGGCGAGGCGCGGCAGGCGTTCCGTCAGCTGTCGGGGCAAATCCATGCGGATATCGCGTCGGCGCTGGTGAACGACAGCCGCTACCTGCGTGAGGCGCTGAACGGGCGTCTGCGTCAGGCGGAAGGGCTGGCGAGCTCGTCGGCCATCAAGGCGGACGAGGACGGCGCCTGGGCGCAGCTGCTGGGGGCGTGGGACCACGCGTCGGGCGACGCCAACGCCACCGGCTATCAGGCCTCGACCTACGGGGTACTGGTGGGGCTGGACTCGGCGGCGGCGGCCGACTGGCGGCTGGGGGTGGCGACCGGCTACACCCGCACCTCGCTGCACGGCGGCTACGGGTCGAAGGCGGACAGCGACAACTACCACCTGGCGGCGTACGGCGACAAGCAGTTCGGGGCGCTGGCGCTGCGTGGCGGGGCGGGCTACACCTGGCACCGCATCGACACCAAACGGTCGGTGAACTACGGGATGCAGTCGGACCGTGACACGGCGAAGTACAGCGCGCGCACCGAACAGCTGTTCGCGGAAGCGGGCTACAGCGTGCAGGGCGAGTGGCTGAACCTGGAGCCGTTCGTCAACCTGGCGTACGTGAACTTCGAGAACAACGGCATCGCGGAAAGCGGCGGCGCGGCGGCACTGCGCGGCGACAAGCAGCACACGGACGCGACGGTGTCGACGCTGGGCCTGCGTGCGGACACCGCGTGGCAGGTGACCCCGGGCACGACGGTGGCGCTGCGTAGCGAGCTGGGATGGCAACACCAGTACGGCGGGCTGGCGCGTGGCACCGGGCTGCGGTTCAACGGCGGCAACGCGCCGTTCGTGGTGGACAGCGTGCCGGTGTCGCGTGACGGCATGGTGCTGAAGGCGGGGGCGGAAGTGGCGGTGAACGAAAACGCCTCGCTGTCGCTGGGCTACGGCGGGCTGCTGTCGCAGCACCATCAGGACAACAGCGTCAACGCCGGCTTCACCTGGCGTTTCTAAGCAACATCGACTCAATCCTTGTACGGGAACCGCCTGCGGGTGGTTCCTTTTTCACATCCTGCTAATGAGAACCCGGCGCACCTGGGGCGTCGGCCAATAACAAGCAAAAGGTAAGGAAATGACAACAACAATGGGTTTTGATAGCAAAGGAAACGTTCGTCGCTCGCCGTGGCGGCTGAATGCGCTGGTCTGCTGCATGGCGCTGGCAGGGTATGCGCAGGCGGCGCCGCACGAGGTGAATGGCCAACCCGGCGATCCGGCCAGCTGGCGCAGCGCTGAATTCAACGCCAACTGGGGGTTGGGGGCGATCCACGCCGATGAGGCCTACGCCGCCGGCTACACCGGCAAAGGGCAAAAGGTGGGCATTTTCGACACTCCGGTTAACCGCCATCCCGAATTCGCCGGCGACGGCAAACTGATCAACGTCGTCACCGAAGGCTACCGCGCCTATACCGATCCGCACCGGCCGGGAATTAACGCCGGCGATCGCTTTTACTTCGACGGCACCTTCCACTTCTACAGCGGTTCGCAGGGCATGCTGAGCAATCACGGGGTGCACGTCGCGGGGATCAGCGCGGCGAATCGCGACGGCGTCGGCATGCACGGCGTGGCCTTCGATTCGCAGGTGATCAGCGTCGATAATGACAACGACGGCCCGGCGTACGGCGAATTCCTCGGCCTGGACGGCGCCGTCACCAATGCCGGCTGGCAGGCGATGATCAAGAGCGGCGTGCGGGTGATTAACAACAGCTGGGGCGTCAGCATTCCCGATTTCCTGTCCGACGGCGGCCGCGATCCTAACGCGCTGCACTTCGAGCTGAAGGATGCGCAGGAGCAATTCGATCAGGTCAAGCCGCTGCTCGGTAGCCTGGCCGGCGCAGGCTATCAGGGCGCCATCGACGCGGCGCGCAAAAATATTCTGGTGCTGTTCGCCGCCGGTAACGACGGCAATTACAACCAACCGGATGTGATCAGCGGGCTGGCCTACTTCGTACCGGACATCGCGCCGAACTGGCTGTCGGTCGCCAGCGTGGCGCAGGATGCGGCATCGGCCAACAGCGTGCCTTACACCATCAGCAGCTTCTCGTCCCGCTGCGGCTATACCGCCAGCTTCTGCGTCTCGTCGCCGGGCAGCAAAATCTACAGCACCGTGGCCAACGGTTCCGATCCGGCCAATCTGGTGTCGGACTACGGCAATAAAAACGGCACCTCGATGGCGACCCCGCACGTCACCGGCGCAGTGGCGGTGTTGCTGCAGCGTTTCCCGTACATGAACTCGGCGCAGATTGCCGACGTGCTGAAAACCACCGCCACTGACATGGGCGCGCCGGGCATCGACGCGCTCTACGGCTGGGGGATGATCAACCTGGGCAAGGCTATCAACGGCCCGGGCATGTTCTATACCGTCGAGGATATTCCCGCAGAGTTCCGCATCCCGGATCCGACGGGCGTGGCCTACGGCCCGACCCAGTTTGTCGTCAATATTCCGGGACTGGGCGCCGAGGTGGATGCCGGTACGTTGCATGCCAGGAAGTGTGACGATATCAGCTGTGAGTTGGACGTTTACTCCAATAACATCTCCGGCCACGGCGGCCTGACCAAGGAAGGGATGGGCACGCTGGTCATGACCGGTAACAACACCTATTCCGGCCCGACGCTGGTCAATCAGGGGCGGCTGGCGATCAACGGCTCGGTCACCTCGGACGTCAGCGTGCAGAGTGGCGGCATCGTCGGCGGCAGCGGCACGGTCGGTTCGCTGACCGCCCGCCGCGGCGGCACCGTGGCGCCGGGCAACTCGATCGGCACCTTGAACGTGGCGGGCAACGTCAGCTTCGAGCCGGGTTCGCGCTACGCGGTGGAAGTGGGGCCGAACGGCCAGAGCGATCGGATCCAGAGCAGCGGATCGGCGACGATCGGCGGCGGCGAGGTGGCGGTGACGCTGGAGAACAGCGCCAACCTGCTGACGCAAAGCGAGGTGCGCAGCCTGCTGGGCCAGCAGTACACCATCCTGAGCGCGCAGCAGGGGGTGAGCGGGCAGTTTGACGCGGTGGCGCCGAACTACCTGTTCCTCGGCACCGGGCTGAGCTACCAGCCGGCCGGGGTGACGCTGAGCGTCGGGCGCAACGGCACGAGCTTCGCCAGCGTGGCGCAGACGCCGAACGAGCGGGCGGTGGCGGCGGCGGCGGATGCGCTGACGGCGGGCAACCCGGTGTACGAAAGCGTTCTTAACAGCGGCACGGCGGGCGAGGCGCGGCAGGCGTTCCGTCAGCTGTCGGGGCAAATCCATGCGGATATCGCGTCGGCGCTGGTGAACGACAGCCGCTACCTGCGTGAGGCGCTGAACGGGCGTCTGCGTCAGGCGGAAGGGCTGGCGAGCTCGTCGGCCATCAAGGCGGACGAGGACGGCGCCTGGGCGCAGCTGCTGGGGGCGTGGGACCACGCGTCGGGCGACGCCAACGCCACCGGCTATCAGGCCTCGACCTACGGGGTACTGGTGGGGCTGGACTCGGCGGCGGCGGCCGACTGGCGGCTGGGGGTGGCGACCGGCTACACCCGCACCTCGCTGCACGGCGGCTACGGGTCGAAGGCGGACAGCGACAACTACCACCTGGCGGCGTACGGCGACAAGCAGTTCGGGGCGCTGGCGCTGCGTGGCGGGGCGGGCTACACCTGGCACCGCATCGACACCAAACGGTCGGTGAACTACGGGATGCAGTCGGACCGTGACACGGCGAAGTACAGCGCGCGCACCGAACAGCTGTTCGCGGAAGCGGGCTACAGCGTGCAGGGCGAGTGGCTGAACCTGGAGCCGTTCGTCAACCTGGCGTACGTGAACTTCGAGAACAACGGCATCGCGGAAAGCGGCGGCGCGGCGGCACTGCGCGGCGACAAGCAGCACACGGATGCGACGGTGTCGACGCTGGGCCTGCGTGCGGACACCGCGTGGCAGGTGACCCCGGGCACGACGGTGGCGCTGCGTAGCGAGCTGGGATGGCAACACCAGTACGGCGGGCTGGCGCGTGGCACCGGGCTGCGGTTCAACGGCGGCAACGCGCCGTTCGTGGTGGACAGCGTGCCGGTGTCGCGTGACGGCATGGTGCTGAAGGCGGGGGCGGAAGTGGCGGTGAACGAAAACGCCTCGCTGTCGCTGGGCTATGGCGGGCTGCTGTCGCAGCACCATCAGGACAACAGCGTCAACGCCGGCTTCACCTGGCGCTTCTGACGTTCAGCGGTCATTACAACGACAACGGAGCCGGCATGCCGGCTCCGTTTTTATTTGCGGCGGTGGGGGGAGAACGTATGATGGCGCGGCGTCAGGACAATAAAAAACCGGGACCCTGACGGATCCCGGCTCAAAAGTGGGTAAAACAGATTAGCGCTAAAGGCTCAAGCCCCGTTTTGCTTATGCAGTCCGAGCGATGTGAGCATCGTCTCAGTAGCGGCAACGGAACAAATTTTCCCTGGTGTTACTATGGTTATTATTAAAAAACGTGCTGGTGTTGTTTTTTTATAGTGTATTGCTGTATGTCTCTTTTGATACCATGTTTGACGATGCAACATGGTATGTCAAGCAACGTTTTTAACGCATAATTGCATGGGATGCTAGTTTTAGATGTGGCTTTTTCAGCAGAAATAATCAAAACGACTGATAAATCAGTAAAAAAAATCGAAGGAACAAATGGATAACAATCACCAAAAATTCGATTCACAGTCGATTGCCAATCGGGTCAGAGAGCTGTTTTTACATTACGGGATTGGAAAACGTCAGCATGCCCGAGAGCTCAGCCGCATCTTGGATCTGAGTTTTTCACATGCGCACCGCAAATTGAAAGGGCAAAGCCCCTGGACGCTGGAACAGATCAACAGCGTCGCGGCCGCGCTCGGAGAAACGCCGGCGGCGATCGCCGATTTGAGTGCCGAACACGAGGCGGCCGAACCGAACATGGCGCGCGATGCCATCTTTTTTGTGGCAGGGGTCGCGATGCCTTGCGTCGGGCACATCGGCGACGAGCTTCCCGCCGGGCGGCCGGCGGAATTTGTGGCGCTGCGCATCGAGGGGCAATGGCATATCTATCGCGCCGATGAGGCGCCGGCAGGGCCGCGTTATGGCGTCGAGCTGATCGAAATCCGGCCCGGCTATGGCGACGACGAGCGTCTGAGCATTGCGGTATTGGACGATTCGCATCAGGCGGCCGATGAGTTGGCCAAGTATCTTGGCGGCTGCGGTTTCAACGCGGTGGCGTTTTACGACGTCGACAGCTTCTGTCAGGCGTTGCAGCAAAGCCTGTTCGACGGTTACGTGGTGGACTGGCTAATCGGTGAAGAAACGGCGGATCGCTGTATCGCCACCATCCGCGCCTCCGACAACCCGGACGCGCCGGTACTGGTGCTGACCGGTGAGCTGGGCACCGATCGACGCGAATCGGAAATCGCTCAGGCGATGCGCGAGTACGATGTGCTCGGCCCTTATGAAAAACCGGTGCGGCTCCATGTGATCGAAGCCGCACTGCAACGCTGTTTTAATCTTTAGCGGGGAACACCTCGGCCAGCGCGTTCGACAGCGCATCCAGCCGAACCGGCTTCATCAGGTAGTTGTCGAACAGCGCGCGCTGATCCGCCGTGAGCTGCTCCGGCGTGTAGGCGCTGATGCCGATGATCGGCACATGGCGGTTGGGGCCGCGACGATTGCGCAGCTGCCTGGCCAGGGCGGCGCCGTCGATGCCCGGCATCTGCAGATCCAGCAACAGCGCGTCGTAAGGGCGTCTGAGCAGTTTCTGCAGCGCGCGCTCCGGCGAGTCGCACAGTTCGTGCTGGTAACCCAGCTTATCCAGCAACGCCGCAAAGGCGTCACCCACCGACTTGTTGTCATCCACCACCAGCACCTGCTGCGGTTTCTGCTGCAGAGAGGCATTGGCGGCGGCGGGCTCGTCGGCGCGTTCTTCTTCACTGATCTGCACCGGAATGCTGACGATAAAGGTGCTGCCCTTCTTGATTTCGCTGTACACCGTGATGGTGCCGTCGAGCAGCGTCACCAGGCCGTGCACGATCGCCAACCCCATCCCCACGCCGGCATATTGCTTGGTATGCGACTGATCCAACTGGGTAAAGGGTTTGAAGATCTGATCGAGCTGGTCTTTTTCGATACCGATGCCGGTGTCGGTCACTTCGATAATCAACGAACTGCCGCCGGGTTGACGGCGCAGACAGCTGTGCAGCGTAATGCTGCCGCTTTCGGTGTATTTGTAGGCGTTGGTCAGCAGGTTGACGATAATCTGCCGGATGCGCAGCGGGTCGGAATGCACCAACAGGTGGCTGCACTCCACCTCGCAGCTCAGTTTGACCTGCTCTTTGCGGGTCAAAGTAGCGATTTCGTTGGCGGTCTCCGCGATCAGCTTCTGCGCGTCGAACGGCACGATGCGCAGCTCCATCATGCCGCTGTCGAGGTGCGCGTAGTCGGTCAGATCTTTCATTTGGCTTTCGATCTGCTGCGCGGCGGTCTCCAGCCGCTGGAAGGTGTCCGCATGCTCCGCCGATACCCGGGTATTCACCAGCACGTCGATGGCCGACATCACGCTCTGCAATGAGGTGCGCAGTTCGTGGCCGATGGCGCCGAGGAAGGCGTTTTTGGTGCGGGTCGCTTTCTCCGCCTCGATCGCCTTGGCCTGCTGGCGAATGGTCAGCCGCTGCTGACGGAACACGATCAGGGTGATGGCGATCAGCGCGATCACCGAGAACATGACAATCACCAGCCCATAGAAAATGATGTGCCGTTTCTCGATGTAGTCCTCATAGGCGGCGGTGCGCTGCTTCACCTCGGCGTGGTCGGTCAGGTTGGCCATTTCGATGGCGTAAGGCTTAATGGCCTTCATGGCCGCGAAAACCTGATTGAAGTCGATTTTCGGGTTATCCAGCAGTTTATCGATGCGATCCATCTGCAGGCGCATCTGCTTGACCACTTCCGGGTAGCCCGGCTCGGCGTACAGCGGTTGCGTGGATTCGGAGACGGTTTCCAGCACGTAAAAGCGCGAATAGAGGATTTCGAACCGCAGCCGCAGGTTGTCGTTGTCCACCTGCGGCGCGTGGCTCTGCTGCTCGACGAACGTGTCGAATTCCGCCAGCTTGATGGAGAACTTGGCGATCGACCAGGAGTAGTTCTCCTGCGTGCCGGCGATGGCATACAGCCCTTTCTTCGACAGGGTGGCGCTGTAGTAATAGAGCGTGACGGTCGAAGCCACCAGAAACAGCGCGGCGAAGATGGCCGGTATCGCCAGCCTGCTGCCGTTCTTAAAGGTCGTCAGCTTCATTTGATCACGATCCTGTCGACTTGCCAGATAAAGCGCGAGTTGTACAACGGCGAGTTCAGCTCAGGCCCGGCGGCGTCACGCGGGTAAACCAGGAACAGCGGGCCGAAGTTTCTGAGCTTCAGCATCTCCCCGTCCATCTTGTAGGCCAGGATCATGTTGTACTTCTTGACGTCGGACAACGGCACGTCGATGTAATAATCGTTCAGCGCGTAGAAGGTCAGCGTCTCGCCCTTGGCGCCGACGCGCTCCAGGATGTCGGCCACCGAAATCCCTTCAAACTTCCTCTGCGGCGTCCAGGAGGTGGAGGTCGTGATGCTGTGCACCGGCATCGCCAACAGCTGTTTATCGGTGAACAGATAGCTTTTTTTGACCGGATCGGTCACGTTGTCGATCTTGCCCGCCACTTCCAGGGTAAAGCTGAGCGCGCTGCTCTGGGCGATAATCAGGGCCACGCAGGCCATCGCAAGGGTTTTGCATAGTTTGAACAGCATCGGCGTTCTCCAGAGGCGCGGGGAGGTTTGTATCAGTCCCGCTAATTTATCAGGCAGAATAATGGCAGAAAAAGCAGGCGGGTGCGAAGGGAATAGTAAACCGCACAAAAAGAACAGGCCGGTATTTACCCCGGCCTGAGAGAAGGATAAACGTAGCGCCTCAGCGCATGGTGACGAACTCTTCCGCCGCAGTCGGGTGGATAGCCACGGTGTTGTCGAAGTCCTTCTTGGTGGCGCCCATCTTCACCGCCACCGCGAAGCCCTGCAGGATCTCGTCCATGCCGAAGCCGATGCCGTGCAGGCCGACGATCTTCTCTTCTTTACCCGCGCACACCAGCTTCATGCGGCACGGCTGGCGGTGCTGCGTCACGGCGCTGTACATGGCGGTGAAGGAGGATTTGTACACCTTCACGTTGTCCGCGCCGAATTTCTCGATGGCTTCCGGCTCGGTCAGACCGACGGTGCCGATCGGCGGGTGGCTGAACACCACGGTGGCGATGTTGCTGTAGTCCAGGTGCTCGTCCGGCTTGTTGTTGAACAGGCGCTCGGACAGGCGGCGGCCAGCGGCCACGGCGACCGGGGTCAGTTCTACCGCGCCGGTGTTGTCGCCCACCGCGTAGATGCCTTTGACGTTGGTGTTCTGGAACTTATCGACGTCGATGTAGCCTTTCTCATTGGTTTTCACCCCGGTCACGCCGAGGTTCAGGTTGTCGGTCGCCGGTTCGCGGCCGATGGCCCAAATCAGGCAGTCGACGGTGAATGCCTTGCCGTTTTCCAGCTGCAGCGTCAGGCTGCCGTCGGCGTTCTTGACGATTGCTTTCGGCACCGATTCGGTATGCAGGCTCGGCCCCTCGGTGTTCATCACTTCCACCAGGGTGTCGACGATCATCGGATCGAAGGTGCGCAGCGGCGCGTGCTTGCGCACGAACAGGTGCGTTTCCGCGCCCAGCGCGTTCAGCACGCCGGCGATCTCTACGGCGATATAGCCGGCGCCCACCACGGCGACGCGTTTCGGCATGGCGTCCAGCTCAAAGAAGCCGTCGGAGTCGATACCGTATTCCGCGCCCGGAATAGCCGGATGGCTTGGGCGGCCGCCGGTGGCGATCAGGATGTGATCGGCGGTGATGGTTTCGCCGTTCACTTCCACGGTGTGCGCATCCACGAAGCGCGCGAACCCTTTGATCACGTCAACCTTGTTCTTGCCCAGCACGTTATCGTAGGAGTTGTGAATGCGGTCGATATAGGCGGTGCGGTTGGCGACCAGCTTTTTCCAGTCGAAGGCGTTGACGGTGGTGTCGAAGCCGTAGTCCGGGCCGTACTGATGGATGGCCTCGGCGATCTGCGCCGCGTGCCACATGACTTTTTTCGGTACACAACCCACGTTTACACAGGTGCCGCCCAGCTCTTTGGCTTCAATCAGCGCACACTTTTGGCCGTACATGGCTGCCCGGTTGATCGATGCGATACCGCCGCTGCCGCCGCCTATTGCTAGATAATCGTAATGTTTCGTCATCTGGGATTTCCATGAGTTGTGAATTTGAAGAGGGTAAGAGTTTAACGCCTGACCGGGGTTTGTCGCAAAGATTGCGTCGATGGCTGCGATAGGCGGACGCAGGGCGCGGCAAAGCGCGCCCTGCCGGGGATTATTCCGGTACCACCCAGTTGACCAGATGGTGGCCGATGCCCGACGGCACCAGCACCTTGTGCAGCCACGGCAGCACGTTTTTCATCTGCTGTTCCAGCTTCCACGGCGGGTTGATGACGATCATGCCGGAAGCGGTCATGCCGCGCTGATCGCTGTCGGGTTTCACCGCCAGCTCGATCTGCAGGATGCGGCGAATGCCGGTGGCTTCCAGATCGCGCAGCATGCGTTTGATCTGCTGGCGCATCACCACCGGGTACCACAGCGCGTAGGTGCCGGTGGCGAAACGCTTGTAGCCTTCCTGAATGCCTTTGACCACGTCCTGGTAATCGGTCTTCATTTCATACGGCGGGTCCATCAGGATCAGGCCGCGGCGCGAAGGTGGTGGCAGCTGGGATTTCAGCTGCTGATAGCCGTCGGCGCGCTGCACTTTGGCGCGCTCGTCTTTCTGGAACTCGCTGCGCAGCAGCGGGTAATCGCTCGGGTGCAGCTCGGTCAGGTGAATTTTATCCTGCGGGCGCAGCAGCTGGCGGGCGATCAGCGGCGAGCCGGGATAGTAGCGCAGCGTGCCGGAACGGTTGAAGTTGTGCACCACGCTCATGTAGGCCGCCAGCTCCTCGGGCAGATCGTCGCGTTGCCACAGCAAGCCGATGCCTTCCAGGTATTCGCCGGTGCGCTCGGCGTGTTCGCCGCTGAGCTGATAACGGCCCGCGCCCGAGTGGGTATCCAGATACAGGAACGGCTTCTCTTTTTCCTTCAGCGACTCGATGATCAGGCTCTGAACGGTGTGTTTGAGCACGTCGGCGTGGTTGCCGGCGTGGAAACTGTGGCGATAACTTAACATGACGGGTGGCGGTTCCTTGTGCTCCGCAGACGGAGCATTCAATGCAATAAGGCTTATAATCTGCACAGTATAAACTGTCTGGCCGGGAAAAACCGGACTCCGTTGCCGCAGACGTTAACAGAAAGGGACAGGACGATGAGCAAACAGGCGATTTTGGCGAATTACCCCGACGCGGCGCGCTGGGCGTTCGGCGACGGCCCCGCGTTAGCCGACGAACTGCTGGGGTTGGTGCTGAGCGGGGATAAAACCGCCACCTGCAGTTCCTATGCGAGCTATCGTCGGGAACAAACCCCGAGGATCGGCGATTACAGCATCGTTCTCGATGGCCGCGGCGAACCGGCCTGCGTGATCAGAACCCTGGCGCTGCGCCTGGTGCGCTACGACCAGGTGACCGCCGAGATGGCGGCCAAAGAGGGCGAAGGCGACAAAAGCCTGGCGTTTTGGCGCCAGGGGCATCAGGCATTCTTTACCCGCGAGGGGAGCTTTGCGCCGGACATGTGGCTGGTATTCGAAGAATTCGAACGGGTTGAAACGCTGTGAATCACAAGGAGAAAGGATGAGCTGCATTTTTTGCGACATCGTGGCGGGCAAGGCGCCGTGCCATAAAATCTGGGAAGACGACGACCATCTGGCGTTCCTGTCCATCTTTCCCAACACCGACGGCTTCAGCGTGGTGATCCCCAAGGCGCACCACCCGAGCTACGCGTTTGATCTGCCGGACGAGGTGCTGAGCGCGCTGATGCTGGCGACCAAGCGGGTGGCGCGGCAGCTGGATCGCGCGTTCGACGACGTCGGCCGCTGCGGCATGGTGTTCGAGGGCTACGGCGTCGACCATGTGCATGCCAAACTGATCCCGCTGCACGGCACTGCGTCGCTGGAGCAGTGGCGGCCGATCGAATCGACCTCGCCGAAGTTTTTCACGCGTTACGAAGGCTACATTTCCTCCCACGATGCGGCGCGCGCCGACGACGAACAGCTGGCGGCGCTGGCCGCCCGCATTCGCCAATGCGCCGTTTAAGGCACGAACGATCAACGCCGGGCATTGATTTTCCTGTTGCCCGGCTCCATGTTAGAGATTCATACGCATTTTAAGGCTCGCCCTCGCGGCGGGCCCCAACGCTAATCAGGACTGCCCTATGACAAATCCGTTGCTGACCCCGTTTTCCCTGCCGCCGTTCTCGGCGATCCGCCCTGAAGATATCGTGCCTGCGGTGCAATCCGCGCTGGCGGACTGCCGCGCCGCGGTAGAGCGCGTGGTCGCGCAGCCGGGGCCGTTCACCTGGGACAATTTGTGTCAGCCGTTGGCGGAGTCGGACGATCGCCTGTCTCGCATCTGGTCGCCGGTCGGGCACCTGAACTCGGTGAAAAACAGCCCGGAGCTGCGCGCCGCCTATGAGCAGGCGCTGCCGCTGCTGTCCGAGTACGGCACCTGGGTCGGCCAGCACGAAGGGCTGTACCAGGCCTACCGCAGCCTGAAAGAGGGCGCGGCGTTCGAGACGCTGAGCGTGCCGCAGCGCAAGGCGGTGGACAACGCGCTGCGCGATTTCGAACTCTCAGGCATCGGCCTGTCGGCGGACAAACAGCAGCGCTACGGCGAGATCGTCGCGCGCCTGTCCGAACTGGGCTCTACCTACAGCAACAACGTGCTCGACGCCACCATGGGCTGGAGCAAACTGATTACCGACGAAGCCGAGCTGAGCGGCCTGCCGGAAAGCGCTCTGGCACAGGCCCAGGCGATGGCGCAGGCCAAAGAGCAGGACGGCTGGCTGCTGACGCTGGACATGCCGAGCTACCTGCCGGTGCTGACCTACGCCGACAACCGCGCGCTGCGCGAAGAGATGTACCGCGCCTTCGCCACCCGCGCCTCCGATCAGGGGCCGAACGCCGGCAAATGGGATAACAGCGAAGTGATGGCGGAAACGCTGGCGCTGCGCCACGAGCTGGCTCAGCTGCTGGGCTTTGACACCTACGCCGACAAGTCGCTGGCGACCAAGATGGCGGAAAGCCCGGAGCAGGTGATCGGCTTCCTGAGCGATCTGGCCAAGCGCGCCCGCCCGCAGGCCGAGCAGGAGCTGGCGCAGCTGCGCGCCTTCGCCAAACAGCACTATGGCGTGGACGAGCTCGACGCCTGGGACATCACCTATTACGGCGAAAAACAAAAGCAGCACCTGTTCTCCATCAGCGACGAGCAGCTGCGCCCGTACTTCCCGGAACAGCGGGTGGTGGAAGGGCTGTTCGAAGTGGTGAAACGCATCTACGGCATCACCGCCAAAGAGCGTAAAGACGTGGATACCTGGCATCCGGACGTGCGCTTCTTCGATCTGTTCGACGCCGACGGCGAACTGCGCGGCAGCTTCTACCTCGATCTGTACGCCCGCGAAAACAAACGCGGCGGCGCCTGGATGGACGACTGCGTCGGCAGCCTGCGCAAGGCTGACGGCACGCTGCAAAAACCGGTCGCTTACCTGACCTGCAACTTCAACCGCCCGCTGGGCGACCAGCCGGCGCTGTTCACCCATAACGAAGTGACTACGCTGTTCCACGAGTTCGGCCACGGTCTGCACCACATGCTGACGCAGATCGATACCGCCGGCGTCTCCGGCATCAACGGGGTGCCGTGGGATGCGGTCGAGCTGCCGAGCCAGTTTATGGAAAACTGGTGCTGGGAGCCGGAAGCGCTGGCGTTTATCTCCGGCCACTACCAGAGCGGCGAGCCGCTGCCGAAGGCCATGCTCGACAAGCTGCTGGCGGCCAAGAATTACCAGGCGGCGCTGTTCATTCTGCGCCAGCTGGAGTTCGGTCTGTTCGATTTCCGCATGCACTTCGAATACAGCCCGGAGAAAGGGGCGCAGATCCTGCCGACGCTGGCGGAAGTGAAGAAAATGGTGGCGGTGGTGCCTTCGCCGAGCTGGGGCCGCTTCCCGCACGCCTTCAGCCACATCTTCGCCGGCGGCTACGCGGCGGGTTACTACAGCTACCTGTGGGCGGAAGTGCTGTCGGCCGACGCCTACTCGCGCTTCGAAGAAGAGGGGATTTTCAACGCCGAGACCGGCAAATCCTTCCTCGACAACATCCTGTCGCGCGGCGGTTCGGAAGAGCCGATGGCGCTGTTCAAACGCTTCCGTGGCCGCGAGCCGCAGCTGGATGCTATGCTGCGCCATTACGGCATTAAAGGATAACCCGACACGTGAGCGTGTGTGTATTGTGTGAAGCAGGCGCCGATCCCGGCGCCTTGTCTGTTTTGGCGCAGCGCTGGCGGCTGACGTCCGACGACGACGCGCCGATGGCGCTGGTACTGACCCCGCAGCGGCTGGAGCTGCGCAAGCGCGACGAGCCGAAGCTTGGCGGGATCTACGTCGATTTCGTCTCCGGCGCCATGGCGCACCGGCGCCGCTTCGGCGGCGGCCGCGGCGAGGCGGTGGCCAAGGCGGTCGGCATCAAGGGCAGTTACCTGCCGGACGTGGTGGACGCCACCGCCGGGCTGGGGCGCGACGCCTTCGTGCTGGCGGCGCTGGGCTGCCGGGTGCGGATGCTGGAGCGCAATCCGGTGGTGGCGGCGTTGCTGGACGACGGCCTGCAGCGCGGCTATCAGGATGCGGAAATCGGCCCGTGGCTGCGCGATCGTCTGACGCTGCTGCACGCCTCCAGCCTGACGGCGCTGGCGGATCTCAGCCCGCGCCCGGAGGTGGTGTATCTCGATCCGATGTTCCCGCACAAGCAGAAAAGCGCGCTGGTGAAGAAAGAGATGCGGGTGTTCCAATCGCTGGTGGGCAGCGACGATGACGCCGACGGCCTGCTGGAACCGGCGCGCCGTTTGGCGACCAAGCGCGTGGTGGTGAAACGCCCGGACTACGCGCCGCCGCTGGCCGATGTGCCGGCGCACGCCGCCACGCTGACCAAAAGCCACCGTTTCGATATCTACATGCCGCTGTAATGTCTGCCGGGCCCGCGGTGTCGGGCCCTCAGTTTTCCTCCCGCAAACTTTTCCCCACGCCGCCGCCCGGATGCACCGCCAGCAAGGTGTCCTTATCGTAACCGCTGCGCGTCATCAGGCAGGTGCAGGCGGCGTCGAAGATCGCCAACACCAGCACAATTGAGGTGGTGGCCAGCATGTTCAGCGGATCTATCTCCTTTTGCACCCCGGTGGCGATCGTCAGCTGCGCCGCCTGCGCGATGGCGGAATGCGGGTTTTCCGTCACCGCGATCAGCGTCACCCCCTTGGCCTGCAGCGTCGGCAGCAGGCGGGTCAGCTCGTCGGAATTGCCGCCGCGCGAGATCAGGATCAGCAGATCGTCGGCGCGCAGAAAACCCAGATCGCCGTGCGCAGCGCCGGTGGCGTCGAGGTAGACCGCCGGCCGCTCCACGCAGGCCAGCATATGGGCTATCTTGCGCGCCGCAATCCCCGAGGTGCCGACGCCGGTGACGGCGATTTTACCGCGGCAGTCGGCCAGCAGCGCCAGCAGCCGTTGCCAGGTGCGCGCATCGAGGCGTTCGCCCAGCTGCGCCAGCTCCTGGCTGTAGGTTTGCCAGCCCTGCACGGCCTGCCGCCACTCTTGCTGCATCACGCCTCCTCCTGCATCAACCGGCGGTATTTCATGTGGTCGTTGTACAGCTCGTGGAACACCCGGTATTTGCGATCGTAGTAGCTTTTTATCTGGTTGGTCTGCGGCGTCACCGTCTTGCCGATGCGGCTCATGGCGCTCATCGCCTCCGGCAAGGTGTCGAACACGCCGGCCGCCACGGTGCCCATCATCGCGCCGCCCAGCAGCATCGCTTCGCTCTCCTCCGGCAGCAGCATGGCGCAACCGGTAGCGTTGGCGTGCTCTTGCACGAAGATCGGGTTCTTGGTGCCGCCGCCGCTGGCCATGATGGTGTCGATGCTGTAGCCGCTGTGGTTCATGGTTTCGATGATGTGGCGGGTGCCGAGCGCGATGGCCTGAATGGTGGCCAGGTAGTGCAGCGCCATGTCCTCCGGCGTGCGCGACAGCTTCAGCCCGGTCAGGATGCCGGTCAGCGTCGGGTTGGCGCGCGGCGAGCGGTTGCCGTGGAAGTACGGCAACATGTGAATGTCCTGCGTCAGGAAGGCGATGTTCTCCGGCTCGCCGGCCATGCGGCGCAGAATGGCGTTCAGCACCTCATAGATGGTCTGGCCCTGAGTTTTCGCCTGCGCCAGCAGCTCCTGATAGCACGGGTGCGACTGGATGACGTGGTCGATCAGCGCGCCGGTGGCGGACTGGCCGCCTTCGTTCAACCAGTATTCCGGCAGGATCGCCGAGTAATACGGCCCCCAAACGCCGCCGATAAAGCGCGCGGTGCGCGACATCGCCATATGACCGGTGGAGGTGCCGCCGATCAGCGCGACGCGGCGGTTGAAGTCGGCCACCTCGCCGGAGACGCCGGTGGCGCCCAGCGTGCCGAGGGTGCCGGCGTGGGCATCGATGATTGACACGCTCACCGCCGTGCCGGCGATCAGCCCCATCTCGCTGGCGGCGCGCTGAGTCAGGCCGTGGCCCAGCGGCTCGCCCATCATTTTAACGTCGCTGCCGATCTTGGCGGCGTCGTGTTCCAGCACGTCTTCCAGCCCGATCTGCTGGAAGTAGCTCTTGTCCCAACGCTGCTCGTGGCCGAGATAGGTCCACTTGCACACCGTCGAGCACAGCGAGCGGGTGGCGTCCTGGGTGGCGCGCCAGGTGAGGAAGTCCGGCAGATCGAACAGGTAACCGGCGTTGGCCCAGGTGGTGGGCATGTGTTGCTTCAGCCACAGCAGTTTCGGCGTCTGCATCTCCGGCGAAATGATGCCGCCGACGAAGTCCAGCACCCGGTGTTTGGTGGCGTTGATGCGCTCGGCCTGGGCGATCGCCCGGTGATCCATCCACACGATGATGTTCTGCTCGGTGCGGCCGGAGGGGCTGACGGTCAGCGGTTTGCCTTCTTTATCCAGCACCACCAGCGAACAGGTGGCGTCGAAGCCCAGCCCTTTGACCTGGATCGGGTTGATGTCGGCCTGGTTGACCGCGTCGCGCACCGCATTGCACACCGCCTGCCAGATGTTATCCGACGACTGCTCGACGAAATCCGCCTTCGGCCGGTACAGATCGATGGCCCGGCTGGCCTGGCCGACCATGCGGCCATTGAGATCGAATACGCCCGCGCGCGCGCTTCCGGTGCCCACATCTACGCCAATAAAATAGCTCGCCATTATTTTCTCCTCAGGCTTTTCGATTCTGTAACGCGATAAACAGGATCAGCACGCCGCCCCACAGGGCCATGGTCAGGTAGCTGCTGACCCCCAGCAAATTGAGGCCGCTTTCCAACATTTGCAGCACGATCAGCGCCAGCACCAGCCCCAGAATGCGGCCGAAGCCGCCGTCCGGGTTAATGCCGCCCAGCACCGAGGCCAGAATGGTCACCAGCAGATAAGATTCGCCGTAGCCGGCCTTGGCCGAGTTGAACTTGGCCATCATCAGCAGGGCGGCGCCCCAGCCGAGCAGTGCCGACAGGATGTACACCGCGATCTGCACCCGCGCGGTGTTCACGCCGCTGAAGCGGGTGGCCTGCTCGTTGGAGCCGATCAGGTACAGGCTGCGCCCCAGCGTGGTGTGCTCCAGCAGCAGCCACAGACCCACCGCCACCAGCAGGAACAGGATCAGCGCCACCGGCACGCCGAGCACGGCGCCGTTGCCGAGAAATTGAATCGCCGCCGGGAAGCCGGAGATCACCGCGCCGTTGGACAGCAGAATATTCAGGCCGGTGATCAGGGTCATGGTGCCGAGCGAGGCGAGGATGGGCGAGACGCCTATCCAGGCTACCAGCGCGCCGTTGAGCGCGCCGATCGCCACCGCCACCAGCAGGCCGGCCAACAGCGCCAGCGCCAGGAACAGCGGCTGGTTGGGATGGCTGACGATGATCGCCGCCATCACCAGCGAACAGGCGTTGGCGCCGGCGATGATCGACAGGTTGATGCCGCCGGTCAGCATGGTGATGCCCATGCCGAGCGCCAGCAGGCCGAGGATCGGCAGCTGCGAGGCGATCGACTGGAAGTTGCCGAGGCTGAAGAAGCGCGATCCGAGCAGCCCGGCGAACAGCAGCGCCACCGCGATGATGATCGCGCCCTGCAGGCGAATGATCCGATCGTTTGGGATCAACCGAGTTAACTGCGTCATGTCAGATCTCCTTGAGCAGCTTGCGTTTTTCGTTCCAGGCGGTGGTGCTGATGCTGATCAAAATGATCGCGCCGCTGAATACCTGGTGCCAATAGGCCGAGACGCTGAGCAGCGTCAGCCCGTTTTGCAGGAAGGCCAGCAGCACCACGCCGAGCAGGGTGCCGGTCAACGATCCGCGGCCGCCGCTCATGCTGGTGCCGCCCAGCACCACCGCCGCCAATACCGTCAGCTCGAAGCCGAGCAGCGAGTTGGGCGCCACCGACTGGGTGATCTGCGCCTGCACCACCGCCGCGACGCCGGCCAGAATGCCCATATAGCCGTAGACGCAGAAGTGCAGCCGCAGCAGGTTCAACCCCAGGCGCGACGCCGCGTCGCGGTTGCCGCCCATGGCGTAGATCTGGCGCCCCAGCCGGGTGCGGTTCATCAGCACGCCGGTGACGACGATGGTTGCCAGCAGGCACAGCAGCGGCAGCGTCAGGCCGTAGTCGTAACCGTCGGCGCCCTGGAACGAGAACCAGTTGATGCCGTTCATGAACCAGTCCGGGAAGCCGTACAGCCAGGTGCCGTTGGTGGCGTATACCAGCAGGCCGTAGAACAGGTTAAGGGTGGCGATGGTGATGATGATCGCCGGCACCTTCAGCCAGTACACCAGGAAACCGTTCACCAGCCCGAGCAGCAGGCCGACGCCAATCGCCAGGGCGAACGCCAGCGGGAAGCTGCCGCCGTGCTGGATCACCCAACTGGCCATCACATACTGCGCGATGGCGGTGACCGCCGGGAACGAAATGTCGATGCCGCCGGCGATCAGCACCACGAACAGCCCGCAGGCCAGGATGCCGAGAATGGCGTAGCTGGTGGCGACGTCGGTCAGGTTGCCGAGCGTCAGAAACTCATCGGTGCCGGCGCTTAGGCCGATCGCCAGCAGCAGCACCAGCAGGCCGAGATAAAACTCGTGCCGCCCGGCCAGGCGGGCCAATAATGACTTATCCATTCACCACCTCGGCGATCTGTTGTTCGGTACTCTGGTGCGGCGCGAATTCGGCGATCAGCTCGCCTTTGCGCATCACCATCACCCGATGGCTGTTGTAATAGGCTTCCGGGATCTCGTCGCAGATCATCAGCACCGCCATGCCCAGCTGCGCCAGATCGCGGGCGATCTGATAGATCCCCTCTTTGTTGGCGATGTCGACGCCGACGGTGGGCGAGTCGAGGATCAGGATCTTCGGCTGGGTCGCGACCCATTTGGCGATGGCGATGCGCTGGGCGTTGCCGCCGGACAGGGTTTTCACCGGCAATGCGCTGTCGGACACCTTGATGTTCAAATCGCGGATCAGCCGGTTGACCAGCTCGGTCGCCTTGGCGTGATCCAGCAGCCCGAGCGAGGTATGCAGCCGATCGAAGACGGTGACGATGGTGTTGTCGTAGATCGATTGCTCCATGATCAATCCCTGCGTCAGACGATCTTCCGACACGTAGCCGATGCCGTGGCGCACCGCTTCGCGGTTGTTGTGCAGCTGCACCGACCGGCCCTCGATGCGGATCTCGCCGCTGTCCGGCCGCGTCATGCCGAACAGGCTGAGGCACAGTTCGGTGCGGCCGGCGCCGAGCAGGCCGACGATCGAGACGATCTCGCCGCCGCGCAGCGCCAGATTGACGTTGCGGTATTTCTCGCCGCGGCTGAGGTTGCGCACCTCGAGCAGCGGCGCCTGTTCGGCCGGCGGCAGCGGGGGCAGCGGGCTGTAATGAAAGCGTTGGCCGGTCATCAGGAACGCCAGTTCATGGCTGTCCAGTTCGCTGGCCGGCCAGGTGCCCACCAGCTTGCCGTCGCGCATCACGCTGATGCGATCGGCGACTTCCATCACTTCATCCAATCGGTGGCTGACGAACACCACGCAGATGCCGGCCGCCTTCAGTTCGTTGACCACCCGCAGCAGGCCGTCGACCTCCTGGCGGGTCAGCGAGGCGGTCGGTTCGTCCATGATAACCAAGCGCGCTTCGGCGGCGATGGCGCGGCAAATCGCCACCAGCTGCCGATCGGCGATCGACAGTTTTTCTACTTTTTTATCGGGATCGATGTGTACGCCGACCCGCGCCATGGCGTCCAGCGCCGTCTGGCGCATCACCCGCTTGTGCACCCAGAAGTGGCCGCCGGGCAGGTAACGGTGGATGGCGATGTTTTCCGCCACCGTCAGGTTAGGGAACAGCGACAGGTCCTGGTAGATCACCTGTATGCCGTAATAACCGGACAGCTGCGGCGTCAGGGCGTGGAAGAGTTTGCCTTCCAGCGAAATATTGGCGCCTTTTTCCGGCTGATAGACGCCGGAGATGATTTTAATGATGGTGCTTTTGCCGCAGCCGTTTTGCCCGGCCAGGCAGTGCACTTCGCCTTTATTCAGCGTCAGGTTGATCTGGTCTAATGCCAGCACGCCTGGGAATCGCTTGCTGATATTCTCCAGGGTGATAAATGCGGGGGAGGCTGTCATAACGTTAACCTGTGCTTGCGTAGCGGCCGAAGCCCTGGGCGCAGCGTTGCTGCGCCCCTACGAGGGTTTAACTACTTTCCCGGTGTGGCGAAATTACGCGAAAAATCAGAATCCGAGCGATTGGGCGTTGTCTTTGGTCACTTCCAAAATCTTATTAAACCGAATCACTTTGTGTTCCATATCGACGTCGGCTTTGCCGAGGCCCTCGATCGACAGGTCCTTATTCACTTCTTTGCCCTGCAGCAGCTGGTCGGCCACCGTCACCAGCGCATAACCGGCGTCTTTCGGATCCCACAGCAGCGCTTTCTTGATGTCGCCGCGCATCAGGTAAGGAGCGGCCTGCGCCGGCATGGCGATGCCCACCACCGCGATTTTGTCCTTGGCGCGTTTCTTGGCCACCGCCTGGCCGGCGCCGATTGGGCCGAGCGAACCGAAGCCGATGATGCCCTTCATCTGCGGATAGGTTTTCATCAGATCCAGCGTGGTGGCGTAGGATTTGTCGATGCTTTCCGCCACCGGCAAGCGCGAGGTGACTTCAAACATGTCCGGGTATTTTTCTTTCTGGTATTTGATGGCGGAATCGGCCCAGGCGTTGTGCAACGGCACAGTCAGCGAGCCGACGTAGATCGCGTAGCCGCCTTTGCCGCCCATGTCTTTCGCCAGCTCATCGACGTTGGCCTGCGCGTATTTCTCGCTGTCGATGGTCTCGATGTCCCACTGGCCGATCTGCTGGTCCGGGGATTCATGGGTCAGCACCACGATGCCTTTGTCGCGCGCTTTTTTCAGCACCGGCTCCAGCACCTTGGCGTCGTTCGGCACCACGATGATGGCGTTGACGTTCTTGGCGATCAGATCCTCAATCACCTTGACCTGCGCAGCCGGATCCGGCGTAGACGGGCCGGTCTGGTAAGCGTTGACGTCGAGTTTTTTCGCCGCTTCGTTGACGCCCACTTCCATGCGGTTGAACCACGGAATGCCGGTCACTTTGGCGACCACGGCAATCTCATATTTATCAGCGGCGAACACAGGTGTTGTCGATAACATGCACGCAGAAACCACACATGCATTTAATAATGCGAGGTTAAATTTCATTAGCTGTACCTTTTTTTATCTGTAGGGGTGGCGGTTTTTCCACCGCTGCAGATTACAAAGGAATGGAAGAGGGGGCGTAGCTGAAGTTAATAAAATGTGATCTGCGCACATTTAAGTAAAATACTGGCGTATTTAGTGTTAAATAAATGTTTAATTATTTGGTGGTGGTAAACTTACTACCAATTAAACGGCCATAAATAACTTTTTATTAACCTTTAATTAACTTTCATGCATCATTTTGATGGCTTGGACGCGGAAAAAAATGCCGGCGCAGAGGCCGGCATTGAAGCATTTAATCGATGTGTGAACAAGATCACCTTTGCGCCCGATTACAGCACGCCCTGGGCCAGCATCGCCTCCGCAACCTTAACGAAACCGGCGATATTCGCGCCGTGTACATAGTGGGTTTGCTTGCCCTCGCCGCCGTATTCCACGCAGGCATGGTGAATATCCGCCATGATATGTTGTAAACGTACATCCACTTTTTCCGCCCGCCAGCCGATGCGCGCGGCGTTTTGCGCCATCTCCAGCCCCGAGGTGGCCACGCCGCCGGCGTTGGCCGCCTTGCCGGGCGCGAACAGCACCCCGGCGTCGAGGAAGGCGTCGGTGGCCTGGATGGTGGTCGGCATGTTGGCGCCTTCCGCCACCGCTTTCACCCCGTTGCGGATCAGCGTCTGCGCCGCCTCGAGATCCAGTTCATTCTGGGTGGCGCACGGCAGGGCGATATCCACCGGCACGTTCCACGGCTGCTGGCCCGCCAGGTAGGTCAGGCCGCGTTCGCGGGCATAGTCCGCCACCCGGCCGTAGCGCTGGTTTTTGATCTCCGCCAGGTGCGCCAGCTTCTCGGTGGTGAAGCCGTCTTCGTCCACCAGAGTGCCGCCGGAATCCGACACGGTGATCACGCGCGCGTCCAGCGCCAACGCTTTCTCGATGGTGTACTGCGCCACGTTGCCGGAGCCGGACACCGCCACCCGCATGCCCTCAAAGCCCAAGCCGTGGCGCTGCAGCATGGCGTCGGTAAAGTACACCAGGCCGTAGCCGGTCGCCTCGGGGCGGATCAGGCTGCCGCCGAAGGAGAGCCCTTTGCCGGTAAACACGCAGGCGGTGTTGTTGGACAGTTTCTTCATCATGCCGGCCATAAAGCCGACTTCACGGCCGCCGACGCCGATGTCGCCGGCCGGCACGTCGGTGTCCGGGCCCAAGTGGCGATACAGTTCGGTCATCAGCGCCTGGCAGAAACGCATGATCTCGCCCTGGCTTTTGCCCTTCGGATCGAAATCGGAGCCGCCTTTGCCGCCGCCCATCGGCAGGGTGGTCAGCGCATTCTTGAAGGTCTGCTCAAAGCCGAGGAACTTCAGGATCGACAGGTTCACCGACGGGTGGAAGCGCATGCCGCCCTTGTAGGGGCCGATGGCCGAGTTGAACTGGACACGAAAGGCGCGATTGACCTGCACCTGGCCGCGATCGTCCACCCAGCTGACGCGGAACTGAATGATGCGCTCGGGCTCCACCAGGCGCTCCAGCAGCGCCTGTTCGCGATAGCGCGGGTTGCGCTCGATAAATGGCCACAGCGAGGTGAACACTTCGCGCACGGCCTGCAGATATTCCGGCTGGTGGGGGTTATGGCGTTGTAACGAGGACAGGAAAGACTCTACCGATACGGCATATTCCATGGATAACTCCTTTTAGCATTAAATTTTCCCCCGCTATTTCTTATAGATTTGGGTATAGGTGATGCTCGGGGGAGGATGTTGTGTCTTTAGCGACTATATCATCGGAGGGCGGTTGATTATCAAGCGATTAATCGGCGTAGCGGCATGAAAAACGCCCGCAGGGCGCGGGCGTTGGGCAGTTAAGTTAGCCGGCGCTTACTTTATTCGTCTTCTTCGTCGCGCAGCGGCACGATCAGCATATCGATGTGCACGGTATTGATCAGCTGGCGAGCGGAAGACATCAGTTTGCTCCAGAAGTCCTGGTGGTGGCCGCACAGCACCAGGTCCATGTCGTATTTCTTGATGGCGTCCACCAGCACCTGCGCCAGATCGCCGCTGCCGCTCAGGGTCTCGGTGATCGGGTAGCCGGCGTTTTGCGACAGTTCGGTCAGCGCCTGGTGGGTTTCTTCAGAGATGCGCTTTTGCATGTCGCCGAGATTGACGTCGATAAGGCCAGTATAGAGATCGGAATAGTTGACATCGACGTGGATCAGAGAAACTTTGGCGTTATACGGCCGCGCCATAGAGACGGCTTTTTCTACCAGGATCTTGCTTTCCGGGGATAGGTCTACCGCGATCAATATGTGTTTGTAAGCCATAAGAATACTCCTTCCATAAACATGCCGATTAAAAAGGGTTAGCAGGCGTTCCGTGTACCCGCCTGGCGCTTTTGGTTCCATAGTATCATTCGGATAACGCAATGATATGTTGGGGCGATCACACTGCGCCGCATCGAAAATCTCTGCGCACGATACCTTTCGTTGTACACCCGCGCGGCGAAAAAGCCTAAGGGTTATGCGGGTTTTAACGGTCTGACCGCTTGAATTATAAGCGTTATTAAACAAAGTATAGCGCTAAATGTGCAATCAGCGCTCCAGATGCGGTTGCAGCAGGCTTTCAAACCACTCGTGAAACACCGCCAAACGGCGGGAACGCTGGCGGCGATGGGGGTAGATCAGGGCGATCGGCATGGAGGCGGCGCGGTAACCGGGCAGGACTTCCACCAGTTCACCGGCGTCGAGCAGGTGTTGCACGTCGTAGCGCGGGATTTGCATCAATCCCAGCCCGGCGCGGCAGCAGGCGATATAGCTTTCGGCGTTGTTGACCACCACCCGGCTGGGCAAGTCGAGCCGCTGGGTGTGCCCGTCGCCGGTCAGGTATTCCCAGGGGGATTCGCGGCCGGTTTTGGGCGAGGCGTAGCCGATGCTCCAGTGCCCCTCGGCGAGATCGGCGGGATGAAGAGGATGGCCGAATTCGCTCAGGTAGGCGGGGCTGGCGCAGTTGATCAGCGCGATATGGCCGAGCGGGCGCATCACCAGGCTGCTGTCGTGCAGATCGCCGACGCGCACCGCGCAGTCGACCCCTTCCTGCACCAGATCGATGGCGCGATCGGCGGAGCCGAGCACCAGCTGCAGATGAGGGTGGCGCCGCAGCAGGCTGGGCAGCGCCGGCGCGATCAGCCGACGGGCGATGCGGCTCGGCACATCGACGCTGAGCCGCCCGGAGGCCTGCCGTTGGCTGGCCTGAAACGACTGATCGATATCCTCCACCTCGGCCAGCAGCGGGCGCAGCCGTTCGAGCAGCTGTTCGCCGTCGGCGGTCAGCCGCACTTGCCGTGTGGTGCGGTGCAGCAGGCGCACGCCCAGCTGCGTTTCCAGTTGCTGAACGGCGGCGGACACCGAGGCGCGCGGCACCTCCAGCGCATGGGCCGCCCGGATAAAGCTGCCCATCTCCGCCACCTGCACGAATACGCGGTATTGATTGAATCTGTCCATCTCGTTGACCTGCTGTTCCTTGGCGCCGTTTCTGACAGAGAGTGTAGCCGCATGGCGCGGTTGCGCGCGAGCAGGTGCGGGGGCGATAGGTGCCCCCGCCGGGTTTATTTGGTGGTGTAGCCGCCGTTGATCAGGATGGTTTGGCCGGTTATCCACCAGCCGTCGCTGACCAGATGACGGATGAACGGCACCACGTCTTCGATATCGGTCAGGCCGGTTTGGCTGAATGGCGACAGCGCCGCCGCCGTCTTGTGGTAGGCCACGGCGTCCGCGCCTTCCGCCGGGTAGAAGAACGGGGTATCCATCGGGCCGGGGCCGACCGCCGTCACGGAGATGCCGCGCTCGCCGAACTCCTTGGCGGCGGCGCGGGTGAAATGCTCCACCGGCGCTTTGGTGCCGGCGTAAGCGGCGTAGAACGGCGTGAAGGCGCCGAGCAGCGAGGTGACCAGCGTGCAGATTTTGCCGTTGTCGTTAAGGTGCTTACCCGCTTCTTTCAGGAAGAAGAACGCGGTTTTGGCGTTGACCGCGGTCATCTCGTCGTACTCGGCTTCGCTGATGTCGATCAGCGGCTTTTTCAGCACCTTGCCGACGGTATTGATGGCGATATCCGGCTTGCCGACGGCGGCGACAGCATCGGCGAACAGCTTCTCGACCGCGCCTGCGGTAGTCAGATCGGCCTGCAGCGCGACGCCTTGCGCCCCGGCGGCCTGAATGGCGGCGACGGTTTTCTCCGCCTCGGTTTTGGAGGCGGCGCTGTTGTAGTGGATCACCACCGCTTTGGCGCCTTGCTCAGCCAAATCGCGCGCGATCAGCCCGCCGAGGTTCTTGGCGCCGCCGGCGATCAGGACGGTTTTTCCCTTGATTGAATGGTTTGCCATAACAGTTTCCTTGGATAAGCGTAACGGAAACCTGAGTCTAGCCAGCGTGGGGGGAAAGATCAGCGGCGTGGCGCGGGATAGACTATCCATAAAAACAGCCTAATCGAAAACGGGCGGTTATCGCTTATAACGCCCCGGCAGGTGACTTTTCGGCACAGGGCGGTAAATTTTATCCACTGCTCAGGCCAGTTTGCGTTTCATTAACCTACAATGATGGATATGGGCCTCATCATTTCTCCTCTGAGTAGAACCATGCCGTGCAAATCTCATCGTGCGGTGCGGCAACGTCTTCGGAGGCGGTGGGTTATGGGCGTGGCCCGTGCAGGCTAAAAAAGGGGATGAGAGCGGTAAGCTCCAGCAGAGTATCGGGTAATGAGGTAGGGCGGTTGGACCCGGCGGATGGCCGCGGATAACAACGCCTTGAGGGGGCAATCATGATCAGTACCGTCGCGCTGTTTTGGGCCTTGTGTGTGGTGTGTGTGGTTAACATGGTGCGGTATTACTCTTCTCTGCGCGCGCTGCTGGTGGTATTGCGCGGCTGTGACCCGCTGCTGTACCAATATGTCGACGGCGGCGGTTTCTTTACCGCCCACGGCCAACCCAGCAAGCAACTGAGGCTGGTGCGTTATATTTTCGCGCAGCGCTATGTCGAGCACCACGATCCGGAGTTTATTCGCCGCTGCGAGCGGGTGCGCGGGCAGTTTATGCTGACTTCGGCCCTGTGCGGCCTGGTGGTCATCTGCCTGATAGCGATGATGATTTGGTATTAATGCCTTTCTGTTTCCCTTGATGCAGGCAAAAAAAAGGCGGCCATGCGGCCTAATGCTTACCAGTTAGCGTTTTTTTGAAGTACTCGTGACGTTTTCGGTCGATAAATGAGAGGTGCATCATGAGGCTCCTGCACCTCGACCGAGCCAGGGGCCGAAAGGCGCGGCCCCTGGCAACCCGCGCCTTTGCCCTATCAGACGGTTGGCTTTGCCAACTCCCCTCGCTCCGCCATACCGCATTGAGGCCGGTTGCGACAGGCGTCCCTGCCTGTCTCACCTGAAACCGCCGTCCATGGCGGTTTCGCCTAATGCGCTATGCCTGCGTTCGGCGTCTTCAAGGGCGTCCAATACCGTGCTCATCTCCGATTCCTCTTCTCTGCGATAACCTCATGAAGTACGGGTTGCCCGGTAGCTGCCAGCTCGGGTGTTGACCTTTGGCGCGCATCACCGGCTGCCGAGCAAGGCGGCGTTGTCAGGGGCAACCGGCCAGGGAAGGCCGGTTGAGGCGAGACTAACAGGGACGTTTGTCGCAGCCGACCCGCCCGACAACGCAGACGCAGCGAGGGTATCTGCGCAGCGGACAGGCGGTGTTAAGCAAAGGCGTGGGTGTAGGGGCCGCGCCATCGGCCCCTACAATTGCCGTTCGCTACGGCATCAGAGAAATGCGAGGGTTTTACGGCAATTCTCCTGCACAAAACGCCCAGAGGATGGATAAAAAAATGCCAGTCAGGCTTAACTGACTGGCATTAGGCCATGCGGCCGCCTTCCTCATGATGCTTGTCGCTTAGATCAGCTTCAACGCGACCCAATACAGCGCACCGGAAAGCAGAATCGAGATTGGCAGGGTGAGCACCCAAGCCAACAGGATGTTCTTCACGGTTTTGCTCTGCACGCCGCCGCCGTCCACGATCATCGTCCCGGCAACCGCCGAAGAGAGAACGTGGGTGGTGGAGACCGGCATGCCGGTATAACTCGCCACGCCGATCGACAGCGCCGCGGTCATCTGGGCCGATACGCCCTGGGCGTAGGTCATGCCTTTCTTGCCGATCTTCTCGCCGATGGTGGTGGCTACGCGTTTCCAGCCCACCATGGTGCCGAGCGACAGCGCCAGCGCGACGGCGACGATGATCCACATCGGCGCGTACTCGACGGTCTGCAGCAGATCCTGACGCAGGTTCTTCAGGAAGCGCTGGTCGGCGGATGAGGTTTCCGGCAGCTTGGCGACTTTATCCGCCGTGTCGGTCACGCACATCAGCAGGCGGCGCAAATGGCTGCGCTGCTCAACCGTCAACTGATCGTAGCTTTGCAGGTTGGTCAGCATGCCCTGAGCCAGCTCGATCGCCGGCATGGCGCGCGAACTGTCGCAGTGGAACTCGGCCGGTTTGCCAGGCGTGGCTTCGTCATCCGGGCTTGGCACCAGCGGCGTCAACGACACCGCATGCGACAGCGCGTCGCCGTGCTGCTGGTAATATTGCTGCAGGTGGGTCACGGCGTCACGCGTACGGGTGATGTCATAACCGGTTGCATTCATATTGACCACGAAGCCGGCCGGGGCAACGCCGATCAACACCAGCATGATAAGGCCGATGCCTTTCTGACCGTCGTTGGCGCCGTGCGAGAAGCTGACGCCAATCGCCGACAGGATCAGCGCGATACGGGTCCAGAACGGCGGCTTGCGTTTGCCGTCGACCTTTTCACGTTCCGCTGGGGTCATGTGGATACGCTGGCGTTTCTTGGTGCCACTCCAATAGCGGCGCAAGGCGAACACCATTACTCCCGCCACCATCATGCCGACCAGCGGCGAGAACAGCAGAGAAAGGAAAATGCCAATCATTTTCGGGACGTTAAGCGCATCCACGACCGAAGTGTGGGTCATCAGGGCGTTGGTTAAACCGACACCGATGATTGCGCCTATCAGCGTATGGGAACTGGACGCCGGCAGACCGAAATACCAGGTGCCGAGGTTCCAGATGATTGCCGCCAACAGCATGGAGAAGACCATGGCTAATCCGTGTGCTGAACTGACGTTCAACAACAGATCGGTAGGCAACAAGTGGACGATGGCGTAAGCAACACTCAAACCGCCGAGCATTACGCCAAGAAAGTTGAACAAACCTGCCATCACGACCGCAAGTTGCGAGCGCATGGCGCGGGTATAAATAACTGTAGCGACCGCATTGGCCGTATCATGAAAACCGTTGATGGCTTCATAAAACAACACGAACAACAATGCGAGAATTAACATCAGGCCGGTATGGAAATCCAGGCCAGCGAACAAATGCAGCATAAGCGTTACGCCAGTTTGTGGACATGAACGCCGCGCATTATCAGTGACAACCGGTGCCGGGGAAAAGGAAAATATGACGTTTTTTTGATTTGGACATGACGAAATGGTGGCGTGTCTATAACAAAAATATGGAATATCAATGCGTTAATCTGCTCTGACCTCTGTAATATTTTCTTACTATGGCGTTGGCGGCGCGGGGGCTTTACAATCTGCCGCCGTGAATTTGGCGGTGACCGGCGGCGAAACGGCGTAATATGGCGCTCTTTTGTCGCGATTGTGGTTTTGATAAGTGAGGCTCAGGTGGAACAGTTTGATGTCGTAGTGATTGGGGCGGGCGCCGCCGGCATGTTTTGCGCCGCGCAGGCGGGGCAACTCGGTTGCCGCGTGTTGCTGCTCGACAACGGCAAAAAACCGGGCCGCAAGATCCTGATGTCCGGCGGCGGGCGCTGCAACTTCACCAACATGTACGCCGAACCGGCGGCCTATCTGTCGAACAACCCGCATTTTTGCAAGTCGGCGCTGGCGCGCTACACCCAGTGGGACTTCATCGATCTGATCAACCGTTACGGCATCGCCTACCATGAAAAAACGCTGGGGCAGCTGTTCTGCGACGATTCGGCGCAGCAGGTGGTGGATCTGCTGGTCAAAGAGTGCGAGCTGGGCCAGGTGACGATGCGCCTGCGCAGCGAAGTGCTGGGCGTGGAGAAAACCGAGAACGGCTACGCGCTGGCGCTGAATGGCGAAAAAGTAAGTGCTCGCTCACTTGTGGTGGCCAGCGGCGGATTATCCATGCCGGGGCTGGGCGCCTCGCCGTTCGGTTACAAGCTGGCGGAGCAGTTCGGCCTCAGGGTGCTGCCGACGCGCGCCGGGCTGGTGCCGTTTACCCTGCATAAGCCGCTGCTGGAGCATGTGCAAACGCTGTCCGGCGTGTCGGTGCCGGCGGTGATCACCGCCGAGAACGGCGTCAGCTTCCGTGAAAGCATCCTGTTCACCCATCGCGGCCTGTCCGGCCCGGCGGTATTGCAGCTGTCCAGCTACTGGCAACCGGGTGAGTATGTGAGCATTAACTTACTTCCTGAGCTTGATCTGGCGGGCTTCCTTGATGAACAGCGCCTGCAGCACCCTAACCAAAGCCTGAAAAACACCCTGGCGCTGCACTTGCCGAAGCGGCTGGTGGAATGCTTGCAGACCCTGGGACAACTGCCGGAGGCGACGCTGAAGCAGCTGAATGCGCCGCAGCAGGCGGCACTGGTGGATCTGTTGCAGAACTGGCGCGTGCAGCCGAACGGCACCGAGGGTTATCGCACGGCGGAGGTGACGCTCGGCGGCGTCGACACCAACGAACTTTCTTCCAAGACGATGGAAGCCCACAAGGCGCCGGGGCTCTATTTTATCGGCGAAGTGGTGGACGTGACCGGGTGGCTGGGCGGTTACAACTTCCAGTGGGCCTGGAGCTCGGCCTGGGCCTGCGCCCAGGCGCTGGCGGCGCAGGGGCGTTAAAACGCCGGTTGGCCTTGAAACGCGCCGGGTCACATCGACCCGGCATTGAGCTGACTCATTAATTTAATTTTAGTATCGCCGTCGAGAAAACTCGCCTCCAGCGCCTGTCGGTTGCTGCGGTTAAAATCGTCATCCTGCCAGCCGAAGGCGTCATGCAACAGCTGGTACTCCTTGTTCAGCGTGGTATCGACGACGGTGCGCGCATCGGTATTCACGTTTAGCCGCACCCCCCACTTTTTGAGCCGATCTATCGGATGATCGTCGATGCTGTCGAACAAATTGCAGGTGAGATTGCAGCTGGGGCAGATCTCGAGCAGGACGCCGGTGGCTACCAGGCGCTCGACGAGCGCAGGGTCCTCGATGCTTCTGACGCCGTGGCCGATGCGTGACACCTGCAGCCTATCTAGCGTTTCCCGCACGCTGTCGGGGCCTTTCGCCTCACCGGCGTGGGCGATGACGTTGCCGCCGGCGGCAAGCACGGTGCGAAAGGCCGCCACATGGTGGGTCAGCGGGTAACGTGCTTCATCGGCGGCCAAATCCAGCGCCACCACGCCGCTTCCCTGATAATCGATAACCAGCTTCGCCGTTTGCAGGCTGGCGGCCGCGTCGAAATGCCGCAGCGTGCATAGGATAAGCCCGGCGGCGATGCCGTAAGCCCGCGAGGCGTTATGCATGGCCGCCAGCACCGTCTCGACCACCGCTTCGCCGGTTAACCCCAGCCGGGTATGCAGCAGCGGCGCGAAGCGCAGCTCGGCATAGATGACATTATCCGCCGCCAACTGCGCGAATAAGTCCTCGACGGCCAGCGCTATCGCCTGGCTTGTCTGCAATAGATCTATTTGCGGCGCTATCTTGCTTAGAAAGTCCCCCAGATCGGCGCATCGTTTCGCCGCGACAAATTGCCGATTAAATGCCGTTCTGGTTATTTGCGGGTCGACCTTTTTTAAATAGTGGTAGCTTAAACAGGTATCCAAATGGACGTGTAATTCCACTTTCTTCAATTTTCTTGGATCGAATTTCATGCGGGTCACTTATTTCATTAACGGCTGAGATAACAACGAGAACAGTTTTTCTTTAAACAGGCCGGGCTTAATGCGGGTAATCACGCGCGCATTGGCCGGTTCGCCGGTAAGCTGAGTGGAATCGATGACGTAATGGCCGTAAGACCTCTCACTTTTATATTCTACCCATGAATACGCTTCCAGACTGGTCTCGACGATATCTGGATAGAGCGCCACCGCCATGGTGGTCGGATCGGGCAAATCAAACCCTTTGCGTTCGGTGCGCCGTGCGTTGAACGCCATCAGCGCGCGATTGCAGCGCACGGCAAAGCGTCCCAGTTCGCCGAGGTTATTCAATCGTTCTATATCGCGTTCGTCGATAAACGCTTCCCCCATGCCGATCTCCCAGCCGACGAGAGTGAGCGGCAGCCCGGCAGTGAGCACCAGATGCGCAGCCTCGGCGTCGGCGTAAAAATTAAATTCGGCCAGCGGGGTGATATTGCCGGGCGTCAGTCCGGAACCGCCCATGACATACACGCGCTTCACTTTTTCGGCCAGCGCGGGCGCTTTCAGCACCGCCATCGCGAGATTGGTCAGCGGCCCCAGGGTGACGATTTCCAGCTCGCCCTTGAGCCGTGCGGCGCAGTCGATGATGGCGTCCACGGCATGAACGGGTTCTACGGCCAAGCGTGGGGTCGGCAAGGCCATGTCGCCCATGCCGTCTTCACCGTGAATATGGTGCGAGTGATAGCGCGTGCGAAACAGTGGTTTCGCCATGCCGGCGTAAACCGGAGGAGCATAGGTTCCCGCTTTTTCCACGCAAATGAGCGCATTTTTGACGCAGTGTTCTAGCGGGCAGTTTCCGGCGACCGCGGTGATCGCTTCCACTTTCACGCCAGGTTCGCGCAACGCCATCAGCAGCGCAACGGCATCGTCGGAAGCGGTATCGGTGTCTATCAGAATGTGTCGCATGGCAATCTCCTCGTAGGGGGTACGGAGAAAATACCCAGGCGGCCCAAGGCAAAAAAGGTCAGATGTCCTTTTTCGTTCTGAAGCGCGTCGGCTATGCTGAACGCAGTCGAAAGCGAGGAGGCAAGACGTTTAAGGATGAGCCTTGGGAGTGAATCGCCTTGAAAACGGTCGGTGACAGCAAGCTAAAAGAAGCGTTCATTGAGGTTCACGATCTGCAAACGGCGCTTTCGCCCACGCTGCTCGCCGCACTGCGCCTGGTGAGCGTCGAAGCCGGCGAATACCTGGTGACGCAAAGCGATCGTTTGACCCACCTGTTTTTTCTCGTGCAGGGAAAATTGCAGGTTGAGAATTTTGATGTGAATGGCGCGCACATTGTCTTTTCCTTCGAAACGGATTTCTCGGTAATTGGCGATCTGGAGCTGTTCTCCCAGGCGCAGCGCACGCTGTTCAGCACCGTGCAGGCGGTGACCGACGCGCTGCTTCTCGCGGCACCGATAGAGGTCATCAACAATCACGCCCTGAGCGACCCGGCATTCCTCACCTTTATCTGCCGGCAATTGAGCAATAAGCTGCTGAATTCCTCCTTGCTGCATGCGAACGGCGTTTTGACGGCGGAATATAAACTGCGAAAATTTTTATTATTCAAGGTAAAGAGCGAAGGGGAGTTGATTGAGCTGGAAAACCGGGAGGCGCTGGCGGCGAGATTGGGCATCTCCGTCAGACAACTGAGCCGCGCGCTGGCGCAGCTCGCGGCGGAAGGCATCATTCAGTTTAAAAACAAATCACTGCGGGTGACCGATCGCCAACGGCTGTCCGCTATCGAAGGTAACCAAAGCGGTTAATCGAGCGCCGGCCCTTTCAATTCCACGCGATTGCCGTCCGGATCGCTGAAATAAATCGACGGCCCGTCGCCTTCCGCGCCGTAGCGCGATTCGGCGGGATCCGCGTCGATCCCCTGCGATCGCAGGTAGGTCAACAACGCGTCTTCGTTGAACGGATCGATGCGCAGGCAGACGTGATCGACATTTTGCCGATGAAGATCGGGCGCTTCGCCGCCTTTTTTCCCCAGCACGCCGTTGACGTCCACCAGGTCGATCATGGAGGCGCCGGCGCGCAGGTGCACCAGCCCCAAATCCGGCCGCTGTTTGGCGATATCACAACCGATGACCTGGGTATAAAAACGCAGGCTGTTCTGCATATCGCGCACGCGCAGAACCACATGATCCAACTGTTGCAGGTTGAAAGGGCGCACGGTCATCTCCTCAAATGAACATCTCCTTTACAGCATAAGCGGCGATGGCGGATTTATCCTGTTTCGCGGCGTTGCCGCTTCGCGCGGCCAAACCAAAAAAAAACGGCCGATGGGTGCAGCCATCGGCCGTGGGGCTTGAGTGTTCAAGCGTTAACGAGGGAAGTTACCGCTCAGCGCATCCAGGCCGCCCTGGTAGATGTCGCTGAACAGGGCGATGGCCTCGTCGTCGCTGATGTTGACCGGCGTGAAGCTGCCCGACCATTCCACGCGCGCCACGTTGGCGTCGTCGGTGGCGTGCACTGACAGGGTGGACAGGTAATTCACCACCGGGAACGGCGCCTGCATGATGGAGTAGCTGTAGCTGCGTTGACGGTTATCGAACGCTTCCAGCCGCTCGATGACGGTGCCGCCGTCGGCGGTGGTCAAAGTGCGCACGCGGCCGCCTTGCGAAATGACGCTTTTCGGAATGAACGGCAGCCAGTCAGGCAGGGCGTCGAAGCCGCCGATCAGTTGCCATACGGTGTCGGCGGATGCCGGGATGTCCATTGAGACGGATGTAGTAGCCATTTTCTTTCTCTCTTAATATCGGTTTCGGGTACAGGGTTACATTGCCAGCGTGTCTACGACGCCGCCGTCGACGCGCAGCGCCGCGCCGGTGGTGGCCGAAGACAGCGGAGACGCGAGGTAAACGGCCAGGTTGGCCACTTCATCGACGTCCGCCGCGCGCTGAATGATGGAGCTTGGGCGTTCGGTTTTAACGAACTCGTCGGCCTGATCGCGGGCGCTGCGCCCGGATTTGGCCGCCGCATCCGCCAGCATGTCTTGCAGGCCTTCGGTAAAGGTTGGCCCCGGCAGGATGGCGTTGACCGTCACGCCGGTGCCGGCGAGGCGTTTCGCCAGGCCGTGAGACACCGCCAGGTTGGCGCTTTTGGTGACGCCGTAGTTGATCATGTCCGCCGGGATGGCGACGCCGGATTCGGACGACACGAAAATAATGCGTCCCCAACCCTGCTCGGTCATGCTCTGCGCATAGTGGCGCGCCAGCCGCACGCCTGAGAGGACGTTGACGTTATAGAAGTGCATCCACTCGCTGTCGGGCACGGTAAAGAAGTCGTTATCGTTGAAAATGCCCAGGTTGTTGATCAGCACGTCGGCTCTCGGTTCCGCGGCGAACAGGGTTGCAGCCCCGTGTTCCGTCCCGAGATCGGCGACCACGCCGCGCACCTGCGCGCCGGGCACGTTGGCGCTGATGTCGGCGATGGCGTTATCGACCCCGGCTTTCTGACGGCCGACGATCACCACGGTGGCGCCCGTTTTGGCGAGCCCGCGTGCGATGCCGAGGCCGATGCCAGAGGTGGAGCCGCTGACGACGGCGACTTTGCCTGAAAGATCCAGTTTCATCATGTATCTCATCGAGTTAATGGGGGTAATGGGGCCATGCGGCCCCATAAAACTTAACGAATCGGCAGCGGCGCGTTGTCGGCCACCAGTTTCTGACGGCGCATTTCGGCCCAGAATTCAGCCGGGATAACGGCGTCCAGCGCGGCCAGATCTTCGGCCATCCGGCCAGGGCGGCTCGAACCGGGGATCACGGCGGCGACCGCCGGGTTAGCCAGCGAGAACTGCAGCGCGGCGGCTTTGATGTCGACCTGGAAGCGAGCGGCGATCGCTTTGATTTGCGCCACTTTCGCCAGCACCGCCGGGGATGCTTTCTGGTATTCGTAGTGCTCGCCACCGGCCAGCACGCCGGAGTTGTAAGGGCCGCCGACGACAATGTCGACGTTGCTCGCCAGGGCTTCCGGCATCAAACGTTGCAGCGCGCGTTCATGATCCAGCAGGCTGTAACGGCCGGCCAGCAGGAAGGCGTCCGGCTGCGTTTCGCTCAGGCCCAGCGCCAGTTCGCAAGGCTCGACGCGGTTGACGCCGAGGCCCCAGGCCTTGATCACCCCTTCTTCACGCAGACGGGTCAGCGCGCGGAAAGCGCCGGTGCGGGCGATGTTGAACTGTTCAATCCAGTTGTCGCCGTAGAAATCCTGGGCCGGATCGTGGATCCAGACGATATCCAGGCGGTCGGTTTTCAGGCGCTTCAGGCTGTCTTCGATGGAACGCAGCGTGGCGTCGGCGGAGTAGTCGTTGACTATTTTGTTCTTCAAGCCGTGTTCGAACAAACCGCCTTTCTCGCCCAGATCGCGGGCGGAAGTGTCTTCTTCTTCGTCCAGCATGATGCGGCCCACTTTGGTGCTCAGCACATACTCATCGCGTGGGTAGTGCGACAGCACTTCACCCATGCGGATTTCCGACAGGCCGGAACCGTAGAGCGGCGCGGTGTCGAAGTAGCGGATGCCCAGATCCCAGGCGCCGCTGACGGTGGCTTGCACGTCGTCTTGCGGGATGTTGCGGAACATATTGCCGAGCGGTGCGCCGCCCAAACCGATCTTGCCGGGTAAAATATTTCTGATGCTCATGTCAGGTCCTCAATACGTTATCTTTTCAGGGAAATTGGGGGGCGCACAGTGCGTCTGCCCCGTCACGAGGCTAAAGATAGCGTGGCAAGTTGTGACTTGATAGGACATAATTTGTCTAAGTTAAGTCCTTTGAGGTCTCACATGATCGATTTACGTCAGTTGAAATACTTCGTCGCGGTGGCGGAAGAGGAGCACGTCGGCCGCGCTGCCGAACGGCTGCACATTTCCCAGTCGCCGCTGAGCCGGCAGATTTCCCAGCTTGAGGAACGTCTCGGATTGATGCTGTTTGAGCGCAATCAGCAGCGCATTCGCCTGACCGCTGACGGCCAGACGTTTCTGGCCGAAACCCGCGCGCTGTTGACGCACGCCAACCGGCTCGAATCGCTCGGACGCCGCCTGGGGCGGGGTGAAGACGGTGGGCTGTGCATCGGCTATATCGAAAATGCGATGCACTCCGGCGTCTTGTCGAACGCCTTGCGGTCGCTGCGGGTGTCCCGGCCGGATGTGCACATCGTGCTTTACAGCCAGCCTTCTTCCATGCAGTTGGAAGGGCTGCGGCAGCGTAGCCTGGACGTGGCGCTGGTCAATACGGCGCCGGATCGCGACGATCAGGATTTGAACTATACGCAGGTGTTGGACGATCGCATGTTGCTGGCCCTGCCGCAGACGCATCCGCTGGCGGACAGGGAAACGCTGCAGCCGGCGGATCTCACCGATCAGGCCTGGATCTCGGTGATCCACAAAGAGGATGCCCATTCGCGCGACGACTTCGTGGCGGCCTGCGTGAAGGCCGGGTTCGATCCGGATATTCGGCTGGAAGCGGGCGAGCCGCTGACGGCGTTGGGGCTGGTCGCCGCCGGGTTGGGGATGACGCTTATCCAGCACAGCCTGCGGCATAACGCGCCGCAAGGCGTGGTGCTGCGCGAGCTGCCCTGGATGCAATACACCACGCAGCTGTGGGCAGTGTGGCACAAGGCCAACCTGCGCCCGCTGGTCACCCACTTTCGCGAAGTGATGTCGGCCGGGCCGGCCTGCCACTGATCGCGCGGCGGCGTCCGGCCCGGATGGCGCCTGCTACGGCGCAGCGCGCAGGGCCGCGACGATCGCCGCCAGGTCGGCGCGCTGCTCGTCTGCTAGCGCGGGCTGCGCCTGCGCGGCATTCTCCGCCAGCAGGGTTTGCAGGCCGATCAGCCAGTCATAGATATAAAACGCGGTATTTTTGGTCGGCGTCGGCGCCAGCCGGGTTAGCCGCTGCTGGCCACTCCAGTCCACCGCCGGCTGCGGCGGCGGGGTAAAGATCGGCTGGCCGGGATTGACGCGGCTCTCGGGGCGCGTGGCCGCGTCGCGCCGCTGGAAGCCGAGCCAGGCGACGAAGTCGCCCAGTAGCGCCAGCGCCTGGCTGATCTGCCGATCTTCACCCTGTTCCGGCAAGCTCCTGGCGCACAGCGCGCGCTCCAGTTCGTCGTCGAGCCGCAGGCGGCAGGCGGCGCCGATCAGCGCATCGACCAGCAGTTCGAGGTGCGGCCTGTCGACGCCGAGCAGATCCAGCAACCGGCGGCTGTCAGGCAGCGCGCGCAGATGGTTGACCCAGTCGGCGAAGATCCGCGCGGCGAAAGGCGATGCGGGCTGCTCGCCGGGCGCCGCAGGGTCTTGCGCACCGAACAGATCGATATCCAGCCCAAACGGCGAAGGCGGCGTCGTCTGGGACGGCGTCGTATGCTGCTGTTGCTGATAAAGCTGGCGCAGCGTATCGCGCTGGGGCAGCAACCGTTCCAGCAGTTCGCCGTGGCGGCCGGCCTGCGCCTGCAACGCGCGCAACAGCTGCTGGGCGCGTTGCTGCGCCGCGTGCGGATCGGCGACGGAGAGCCAGTTGCCGAGCAGGCTTTCCGTCAGTTCGCGCTGCAACTCTTCACGCTGTTCGAGCAAGCGCGCTTGTTTGTGGGCCGGGCGCGCCTGTGCAGCCAGGTAGTTCACCATCCGGCGGCAGTCCTGTTCATCCAGCGCCAGCAGCGTGGCCCAGCTGTCGCCGGGCTCGCCGACCTGACGCTGGACGGCATCGTCGGGCCGCGCTTTGCCTTCCTGACGCAGGTCGAACGGCGTGATCGCCCAGATTAAACCGGGCTTGCGGCGCTGGCGCAGCGCCGGGGTTTCCCCCTGGGTGTGGTTGACCCAATCGGCGAGCGCCTGGCCGACGCGCGCGGTGTCCTGCGGCGTGGCGGCGGCATCGGTCACCAGCAGCAGGCTGGCGTGCAGGCCGTCGGCGCAACGGGCCAGTAAATGGGCGCGCTTCGCCTGCTGCAGACGCTGCGCCGGCTCCGCCTGCGGACAGATGCGGCTGCCGGGCAGGTCGATCAGCGCCACGTCGGCGGGCAAGCCTGCCTGCGTCGTCTGCGGCAGCAGGGTGGTCAATTCTGCGGTCAGCCAGGCCAGATCGCTCAGTGCGATCTCCCGTTCATCGCCGTTTTCGGTCATGACGGCGATCGTGGCGTTTTCCGGTGCGGCGCTTGCGGTCAGCAGCGCCAACGCGCGGCGCGGGGCATGAACCCGTCTGCTGCCGTCGAGGGTATGCAGTGCGTGCGCCAGCTGGCGGTAACGCGCCGTCAGCGTCGCTTCCTCTCCCCACAGCGGCGCAAACAGGCGCGCGCGGTCATCGATGCTCAACTGCGGCGCCAGCGTCACCGCCTGCGGCCAGAAGTGCCTGTCGAGCGTGGATTGCTCTTTGTCGCCGTGGCGGCGCAGGCTGTCCCACAGCGCCAGTACGGCATTGCCGTCGAGGCCATCGATGGCTACCGCCTGTCGGTGGCGCGTCAGCGCTTGCAGGTGGCCGGCGATGGCGCGGGCGTCCCAGTCCGGGCGAAAGCCGCTCATCGCGGCGGCGTCAATCGTCATGGCCAACCACTGCGCTTCATCGAGCAAGGCGAGGGCGATCGGATAATCGGCGGGCCCCGCCTCGGCCGCCGTGCAGTAGCGCACCGCGAGCGAAAGGTCCGCGTCGAAGCGCTTCGCGCCGGGCGCCAGCGCCGCCAACAGATGGGCTTTGGCGGCGGCGTTGTGGCCATATAAACCGATGGCGACCTGCGCAGGCCGTGTGTTTTCCAACAGTGCGGCGCGGTTATGGCAACGCCGCAAACGCTGTATCAGTCGATCGGCTTCCCGCTCCAGGCGGGCGGAGTGATGGCGTGCGGCGTCCACCCAGTCGATCGCCTGCAAAATGCCGGCGCTGAGCGCGTTATTCGGAGCCGCTGGGGCGAGGGTTTGCGTGTTCATCGTGGGTAAATGCTCCCGCTGTCTATCCAGTAGTGGGTCGCACCGGAGGCGCTGGCAGCCAGGGTATTGAGTTTCAGTTGCAGGTGGTGCGCCGGGACGGGGCTGCCGTCGGCCAGCAGCGCCTGGGCGATCTTGACGCTCTCGGCGCCCTGCTCGGCGCTGGCGGTGATGGCCAGCCGCAGGCCGATCACCGCGTCGCCGGCCAGCTTGCGCGCCAACTGGGCGTCATTGATGGTCAGCGTATAGAGCGGCGAGGCCGGCCAGCGTTCGTTGTCCAGCTGGCGGAAGCCCAGACGCAGCGGGCCGCGCAGCTGGAAGCTGCCGGCGGGATCGAGCGCGAAATCGGCGCGATCCAGATCGATGTCGCGGTAATAGACGTTATCGTCCGCCAGCATGTTGTTGCCGTCCAGCATGCCCAGATAGCGAATGGTGGAGTAGGGCTGGAAATCGCCGACGTTGAAGTAAAAGCTCTCCAGCCGCAGATCGATCGCCAGCAGGCACAGCATGGCGCCCACGGCAGCGGTGGATTTCGGGTTGTCGATGCGGCCGCGTTTGTTGAACGGGTACCAGCTGCGGGTGTGGTAGCCCTCGAGCGGCAGAATGCGGCTGGCGGGCAGCGGCTGCAGGTGGCGCAGCAGCGCCTGCACGCCGGGGAAGCGCGCCGGGCGGCCGGTCAGCAGCAACACGTCGCAGGTGTACAGCGCCACCACTTCGGCCAGCAGGCGCAGACAGCGGCCGATGCCGATGCGATCGGACAAGAAAGCGGCGTGCAGATCGGCCAGACGGATCACCAGCGGGGTGTGCAGGATATCGAAGGCGTCGCTGTCGGCTTCGCGCTGCACTTCGCCGTTGATAAACGCCAGCACCTGCGGCGTCGGCCGCTGCGGCAGCAGATCGCCGAGGCCGGCGGCGATTTCCGCGCGGCTGTCCAGCGGATCGTACTGCTCATAGGCGGCGAGCAGCGCGCGTCCGGCGGGCATGAAGATCTGCAGCGCGGCCTGCTGACGCAGGGTGGAAAGCCCGTCCATGCGCCCTTCGTTGCCGAACAGTTTGTCCATCAGCGCCGCAGCGGCGCTCACGCCGGCGGCCTCGAACGCCTGTTGCACGGCGGGCAAGACAAACTGCTGGATGATGTCCAGCAAGATATCGTCGCCGGCGACCTTAAAGCCCTCGCGGAACAGCAGGCGCGGGTTGATTTTGATGTTGTTGCCTACGCCGTCATCGAGCGAGTAGTGCGTGATCGCCAGATCGGTGGTGCCGCCGCCGATGTCGATGGAGGCGATGCGCAGCGTCTTGCCGGGCTGTTCACCCGGCGCCAGCGGCCGATCGGGCCGAGCCATGGCGGCAAAGAAGGCGTCGGTGCGGCCGGCGAAGTTCACCTGGGTTTCGTTGTACAGATAGACCATCTGGCCGCAGGTGGCTTCGTCCCACTCGATCTGCACCTGCGGCGCCGGGAAGCGAGTGTGCGCGCCGTCGAACGGCGCATCCTGCGGGTGCCAGCCGAGGGCTTTCCACACCAGCCCGATCGCTTCCTGCATGCGGCGGCGGAAGATCTCCCGCTCCGGCTTCGGCATCGCCGACGGCAGCGTCAGGATGATGGCGCGTAAACGGCGCGGGGCGGCGGCGTTCGGCATGCGGCTGCGCTGGGCGATGCTGTTGATCTGCATCAGCGCCTGCGCCAACAGCTCGCTCAGCATCAGGCTCATCACCGCGCTGCGGCTGTAATGGGCGGCGAACACCGGCAGCCGTTCGGCCGTCGGCAAGGCGGACAGCGGCACGCCCTCGTCGTTGATCAAGGTGGTCAACGGCGCGGCGGCGGCCATCGGCTCGTGCCGCTCGTTGAAGCGCCAGCCGGGCGCATAGCGCTCTTCGTCCCACAGATAGCGGCGCGGGCTGGAGATGCCGGTGGTGCCTTCATGCCCTTCGCGTCGCTGCGCCAATTGCGCGGCTTCACGGCCGATGCGGGTGATGGACGGCCATTGGAAGGCGTCGTCGCGTCCGCTCTGGAAGGACAGATGCGGCTTGCCGAACGCGGCCCGAGAAAATTCCACCCGGCTCTCGAACAGTTCGTTGTAGACGCAGTGCGGTTCGGACAGCGAACGCAGCTGCAGCTCATAGGTTTGCTTCAGGCCGTTGCTCTCTTCCGGATGGTCTTCGACCAGCACGCCGCAGGTGTGAGAATTGCCGACGTCCAGCACCAGATCGACGTCGATCGCCGGCTGTTGCAGCGTCGCCGCCGCCATTTTTATCTGCGGCACCGTCAGCTGATGGCCGAGCATGTGCAACAGGTTGAGGTAGTGCGCCTGATACTCGAAGGTTTTCAGCCCGGCGTTGATCTCCGCCTCGGCGCGCTGTTCCCGCTCGGCGGCGCGCTGGCTGAACGCCTCGCGCAGCCAGCCGTCCACCCAGGTCAGATCGAGGAACTCGCCCAGCTCGTGGTTGCGGTGCGCCAGCGCGAAGCTCAGATCGGCGCCGAGATCGCTCTTGCCCGGCGCCAACGCTTCCTGGCCGGGCGCGGCGGCGCGGGTATCGAAGGCCAGCACCACCCGCAGCAGGTTGCCGTCCTGATCCGGTTCATCCAGTTGCACCACCTGCAGGCGAGCCCAGTTATCCGGGCCTGACAAAAATATCCCCGAGGCGGTATAGCGCAAGAACGGCAACGGCAGCCAGAGCTTATCCAGCAGGCGCAGCGACTGCTGCAGCGGGTAGCTGAACTCCGGCCGCACCACTTCGGCGGCTTGCCCGCCCTCGGCCGGCAGCTGATATTTGCCGCTCTCGGCCTCCCATTGCAGGCGCAGCAGCGGGCCGCTGGCGGTCTTGCGCACGAATTTGCCGGGAAACTCGGCGTCCAGCCGCGGGGTCAGGGCAAAGTCCATAAACTGAATGCCGCTGTCCTGAATCAGCGTAATGCCGTGTTTGTAGTCCGTAAGGGGTGCCAGCATCATTTACTCTCGCGCTTGAACGTCATGGGATAGGTGGTGTCCGCATCGTAGCGGCCGGTGCATTCCGCGGCCCCGGTCTCGCCCTGGCGGCAGACGATTTCCGGGATCTGGTAGCGGCTGCCGTCGCTGCAGCGCGCTTTGGTGCGGCTGTTGATCACCAGATTGCCGGACTGCATCAGCCCGGCCTCGACCGCCACCCGGCAGGTGACGCCGTCGCCGTAGGCGATGACGGCGCTGCCTTTGCCCGCGTTCAGGCGGTATTGCAGGCTGGGGCGCTTGCCGGTGATCGGATCTTTCAGCGCCACCGTGGCGCGCCATTTGCCGTTAAGGAAACGGGTGGAGCCGGCCTTCACCGCCTCGGGCGGCAGCACCAGCGCATTTTTGTCCGCCGGCTGCGGGATGACCGGCGCCGGGGGGGGCGGCATCAGCGTGGCGTGCGCCAGCGGCAAGCGCAGCTCAGGCAACGGCGCGGCGGTTTTTTCCGGCGGTGCCGGAGGGCGCACCTCAGCCGGCATCGCCGGTTGCGGCGGCGGTGAGCGGTGCAGCCAGGCGGCCAGCGCCGCGCTGCCTAGCAGCAGTACCGGCAACAGCCACAGCGCGTGGCGTCGACGCGGGCGAACAACGGCGGGGGATTCGGCGGGCGTCGTCGGGGCGGGCACCGGTTCAGGCTCGGCGGCCGGGGCCGGTTTTACCGGTTCGACAACGGCCGGTTTGCGCGGCGCGGCGGCGATCGGCGCCGGTTTTTCCACTTCCGATTCGAGCGGGCGCAGGCAGGCTAACGGATCGTCCGGGCTCTGCGCCTGCGGTTTGATAAAGCCCCAAAAGGTCAGCACCGGCCGATCGTCCACCAGGTAGACGTGGTTGGGATCGGGAATGTGCATCGCTTTGGCCAGCAGCGCGCCGAACAGGCGGTGGCTGGGGTGATCGGTCGCCCGGGTCTGTTCGGTCAGGCTGCGGAAGGTCGCCAGACAGTGTTCCAGGTGGCGCACCGCCTGCGCGCGCTGGGCATCGCTTGCCGCCAGCCAGGAGGTCACCTTGCCCGGAAAGGGCGCATACCAGTCGATGCGCGTGCCGCTTTCGTTCGGCTGGGGGATCGCCAGACAGTCGGCGGCCTGCTGCTGTCGGCGAAGACGCAGGGTTTCCCGCAGCTGCTGCGCGCAGGCGTAGATCGGTTGCCCGTTTTCGCCTAAAGCCAGCACATCATCCAAACTGCCACTGCGTAAGAAGGGTTTCACCACGGCGCCGCACCTTGTCCTGTTCTGCAAAAACGCATAAAAGTCCATGATACCCCGCCGGCGATGCCGCCAAACGGCCAAGGACAGCCCGAAAAACGCCCTTCTTTGGCGTTAGCGGCGCACTTTGGCAACCGGCACAGTGAAAATCTCGCTATCTGGACCTGTCTGTGAACCGCTTTATCTGAAAAATAGAACGCAGCCCCGGCAAGCGACGCCGGGGAACGATGTTCTCTTTCACTATGACCTCGCCTCGCGGGTTGCCGATTTCGGTATGCCTCAGGCGTGCGGAGCATTCGCATGATGGACAGTCAGTCTGAAAAAACTCTCGTTGTTACCCCCGCTCATCCCGAGGTCGGGCATTCGGCTCAGGGCTGGATGAACGGTTTCCTCGGCATGATTATCTTCAGCGGCTCGTTGCCCGCCACCCGGGTGGCGGTGCTGGAGCTCGATCCGCTGTTTCTGACGGCGATCAGGGCGGCGATCGCCGCTTTGCTGGCCCTGTGCGCGCTGCGGATCACTCGCCAGGCGCGGCCGACGCGGGCCGATTTGCCGCCGTTGCTGTTTGTAGCGCTCGGCGTGGTCATCGGTTTTCCGCTGCTGACGGCGCTGGCGCTGCAGCACACCACCTCGGCGCATTCGCTGGTGTATATCGGCCTGCTGCCGCTGGCGACCGCCGGTTTTGGCGTCTTGCGCGGCGGTGAGCGCCCCAAGCCCGCTTTTTGGGCTTTTTCGGGCATTGGCGCCGCGCTGGTGGGGGCGTTCGCGCTGAGCCAGGGGAGCGGCGGCGCCTGGCAGGGAGATGCGCTGATGGTCGGCGCGGTGCTGCTGTGCGGTTTGGGTTATGCCGAAGGCGCGGTGCTGTCGCGCCGGATCGGCGGCTGGCAGGTGATCTCCTGGGCGCTGGTGGCGGCGTTGCCGTTGACGCTGGCGGCCGCATGGTGGGCGGCGCCGGCCGCTTGGCCCGTCGTCAGCGGCGCCGCCTGGCTGTCGCTGGCTTACGTCTCGGTGTTCAGCATGTGGATCGGCTTTATCTTCTGGTATCGCGGCCTGGCGCAGGGCGGCATCGCCGCCGTCGGGCAATTGCAGCTGCTGCAGCCGTTCTTCGGCCTGGCGCTGGCGGGCTGGCTGCTGCAGGAAACCGTCCAGCCGATGATGATCGCCGTGATGGCCGGCGTGGTGGTTTGCGTGTTCGGCGCCAAGCGCTTTTCTCGCTAGGCCCCGTTGCGGGCGCAGGCGCGGATCACTTCGCCGAGCCGTTCCACCGCCTGCTGCACCTGGCGGTCATCGTAACCGCCCAACCCCAGCACCAGACCCGGCTCACCGTGGCCGGGCGCATACATCGGCGATACCGCCCGCAGCGCCAATCCGGCTTCGTTGGCCTGCTGGGCGACCTGCACGTCGTCGAGATCTTTCCTCAGCCACAGCACCATGTGCATGCCCTGATCGCAGGGCTGCACCCTCCCCAATTCGGCCGGGATGCGCGCGTTGATCGCCTCGATCAGCACCCGGCGTTTCTCGGCGTAGACGCCGCGCATTTTGCGGATATGCCGGTCGAGATACCCTTCGGCGATAAAGGCGGCCAGTACGTGTTGATCTGCGCTGGGCGGGTGACGATCCATCAGGATCCGGGCGCCGCAAAAGGCGTCGACCAGCGGCGGCGGCACGATGGCGTAACCCAATCGCAGCGAAGGGAACAGCACCTTGCTGAAGGTGCCGAGATAGAGCGTCCGCTCGGGCGCCAACCCTTGCAGCGAAGGGAACGGGTGGCCGGCGTAGCGCATCTCGCTGTCGTAATCGTCTTCCACGATCCAGGCCTGCCGTTCTCTGGCCCAGGCCAGCAGGGCGCTTCTTTTCGCCATGCTCATCGGCATGCCCAGCGGATATTGATGAGACGGCGTGACAAAAGCGGCTCGGGCGTCGGCGGCCAGGCGCACGCCGGCGGCGACGTCGATGCCGTCGTCGGCGACGGGCACCCTGATCATGTGCCGATCGCGAAACAGGCTGTTAAAAAGGGCGGTGATGCCGGCGTAGGCGGGGTCCTCGACCCAGGCGCTGTCGCCGGCGTCCAACAGGATCTGCGCGGCCAGATACAGTCCCTGCTGGGTGCCGGCGGTGATGAGGATTTGCTGCGGCGTGCAGTTTACCGAGCGGGAACGGCGCACATAATCGCAGATGGCTTCGCGCAGCGGCAGGGCGCCCAACGGATCGCCATAGCCGGATGGGGCGCCGGGGCCGCGCGCCCGGATGCGGTTGCCGAGCCGCCGCCAGATATCGTCGGGCGCGGTATCGCCGATCGGGACCGACACGGTGAATGGCACCGACGGCAGCGCCCGCGCCTGGGCGGCAAAACGCGCCAGATGCTGCGCCTGTGAAGAAAGCGGCACGGCTGTGGCCGGAGCGGTTTGCACCGTGGCGTGTGGCGTGCGGCGCGGCGCCTGATAGTGGGCGACCCGGGTGCCGGAGCCGGGCTGCGGTTCAAGAAAGCCTTCCGCCGTCAGCTGAGCAAACGCCTCCAATACCGTGCCGCGCGCCAGATTCAGCGCCGCCGACAGCCGGCGCGTCGAAGGCAGCAGATCGCCCGCTTTCAGATCGCCTTTGTGGATGGCCCGGCGCAGTGCCTGCGCCAGTTGGTGGCTTAGCTGCCCCGCCTGGCGGTCAATCTCGCCGAGGGCGGGGACGTCAACGACTTGGGCTGTTCTGGGCATGCATTCCGGCTCGCTGTGCAGTGCAAAAATGAGTATTCAGAGTAAACCACTCTGTCGGCACTCGCGAGTCCGTTGTCAGTCAACTCAGCCCGCGCTGATTCAGCAGCACCTTATTCAGCTCGCTGTTTTTACGCACGTTGAGCTTGCGCATCGCCGAACGCTTATGGGCGCTGATGGTTTTCTGGCTGCGCTGCAGCAGGCCGGCGATGCTGCAGGCGGACATGCCGCTGCTCATCAAACCCAGCACCTTTTTCTCGCAGTGGCTGAGCGCGGCGATGCGGCAAGCCTGGCATTTCCACTGGCCGGCGGCGTGCAGCGCCACCCACGGATGCAGGATGAACTTTTCCAACGCCATCTGCAGCTTGAGGCGAATGGCGTAGGCCGAATCGCGCCGATGGATGCTGAACAGCGGCGGCAGGTTTTTCACCTGTTGCTGGGTCGCGTCGTCGAGGATCAGCAGGGTCAGCTGCCGCTGGCGCGGAACGCCGTGAGGGCTTTGATAACAACAGGCGCAGCCCCAGCGCTCTTCCGGCGTGCGGAACACGATTTCGATGTTATCCAACGCCTGCAGCGCCAGCGGCGAGAACTGCGGGTACCGGCGGTGGCATTCGTTCAGGGAGTGCAGATAGTCCTGCAGCAGCAGACGCAGCCCCTGCTGGTAGAAGTTATCGCTGTCGAACAGCGTGAAGCGAATATCTGGCATGGGTGACTCCTTAAAAAGCCGTGGCGCCGCGCCGGAGCAAACGGTGACGGCCCATCGCCGGCGTTCGCGCGCCGGTCGTTTTCCTGATTTCCCTGGGACGGTGCGAGGCTTATTGGTACGCCAGCACAAAATTGGCGATGGACGTGAATTCGCCTTCGGTAATGCTTTGGTTTTGAATCGCGCTGGGCCGCCCTTGCACATAGGCGGTGAAGTTCAGGCTGTTGGGGCCGTTTTGCAGCGCGACGGCGCTGGTGGCCTTATTCAAATCGATGTCTGCGCCCTGATGATCGAACAGGGCGATGGCGGCGCCGTTCGCGCCGTTGTTGATCGCCAGCTTGCCCGGCATCTCTCCGTCTTCGGTGCCGCTGAAGGTCACGCTGACGGATTTGAACACCGTGGTCTTGCAGTCGGTCAGCTTGATGCTGAACGGCACCGGCGTGGTATGGCCGTAGCGGTACAGGGTTTTGACGATCACCGTGCCCATCTCCACCAGCTGATCGGCGGACTGCGGTTCGATATTGCACGGCCGGCTCACCACGGTGCCGTGGAACTGCACCGGCGCGCCGATAAGCTCGGTGTTCGCCGCCGCCGGCATGGCGGCAAACCACCAGGACGCGCAGCTGAGCAGCGCTAAAGCGCGTAGACGCATTTTCCGTTCCTCCCTCGGTTACTGGAATGCCGCCACGATGGTGGCCGACGCGTTGAATTCCCCTTCGCCGATCTCCGCGCCGCCGTTGGCGAACGGCGCCGCCACCAGGTTCCAGGAGCCGCCGTTGCCGATGTTCGGCACCGGGTAAAACTCGTTCGGAATGACCAACTGGCCGTTGTGCGTCAGCCGGATGCCGAGATCGTTCTTGTCGGTTTTGAACACCTCGTTGCTGAAGGCGGCCGCCGTGCCCGACACCGCCAGCTTGATGTTCAGCGTGCCGTCCTCGAAGCTGCCGCCCTCGCACTGGAAGCGCACCGGAATGCTTTGCGGATAGTTCGAGCCGTTGAGATCGCTGCCGCCGATTTCGCCGAACTCCACGTTGATCAGCTGGCCTTCGTTCACTACGCATTTATCCGGCACGTAAAGGATCGCGGACTGGATAAACACCTGCGCCATCGGATTGGGGCCGAAACCGCCGTCGGTCGAGCCGAGGCGGCCGAACATCTCGATGATCTGCCGATCGTTAATCTCGACGCCGTTGATGATCTTTTTGCGCACCCGGAAGGTGATGCGGCCTTTTGAACCGCTTTCATAGTTGTTGACCTGCACATAGGGCGGTGAGCAACTGTGATTGGGATACTCGTTGGATTCGTTGTAAAAAGGCACCGTGACATAGGCCTTCTTATTACCTGCAATCCACACTTCGGCTTTTAAATCCAGGAAGTCGTTCAACTGCAAGAAGCCGTTGCCGTAGTCAGAGGGGGGCAGCGCCGAATCCGACTTGTAAAAGTGCGGGCTTCGGGGGATCGGCGTATCGCAGTAGGCCTTGCCGGTATAGGTACCGCCTAATGAATAGGGAAACTGTTTGGTGAACCCCACCTGGTTGGTGATGTTGCTTTGATTCAGATCGATATAGAACTGTTTGGGGCCGCCGTCCGGCGTGACGTAGCCGTTGGCCCAGGCGGCGGGGGCCGCCAGCGCGATCGCCAGCGGCAGGCAGAGTTTGGTCAGTTGTGTTTTCATCGCGTTCTCGAGCCTCACAGGTAAATCACCTGAATGTGCGCCACGGCGGCGAACCCGGCCGCCATCACCGCCCGCTGGGTGGATTCCACGCTGGCGCTGAACCACAGGGTGTTGCTACCGGGTTGCAGAATGTAAGGGCGGCTGCGTTGATTCAGCTCCAGCGCCTGGCCTTGTTGGTCTTGCAGCCGCAGACCGATGCCCTGCACGCCGCCGTTCAGCTTCAGCAGCGATGGGTTGTCGACATCGCTTTCGCCGAGAAACACCAGCGTGGCGGCCTGCTCTCCCTGCAGGTAGAGGCGGCCGGCGTCGCCGTTGCGCGGGCCGGCCGGGTTATCCGCCAGCGCGCGCGCGCCCAGCAGGCAGTTGCGGAACGAGAGGCGAAAACGCACCGGCGCGCTGCGATCGCCGGCGTTGCGGAAGTCGCGTGCGCTGACGTCGCCCAGATCGACGGATTGATCCCGGCTGTCCGGCGTCAGGCTGCAGGGGGAGCTGAGCAGGCCGCCGTGAAAGCTGACGGTGCCGGTGGTGCCTTCGATCACGCCCAGCGGCGTTGCCGCCATCGCGCCGCCGCCGCACAGCAGTGCGCCGAGCAGCAGCGGGCGCAGTCGATCGGTGAATTCAGCCATGCTGGACCTCCTTATTTTTTCTCGGGCACGGCGGTGCAAACGCCGCCATTGCAGACGAAGCGCAGCTCCGGATGGCCGCCGTAGTCGTTGATGTAGGTGATGACGAAGCTGTTCATGCCGGTCTCTTGCAGCTTGAGGCTTTCGCTGGATTTCGGCTTCAGCATCAGCGGCTGAAAACCGCCGATCGCGCCGCCGCCCTGTTTTTGCGTCTGCCGCGTCATACCGGTCAGGGTGATGTAAAACGGCGTCGGGTTGTCGACGGTGATGGCGCCGCCGCTTTTACGGAACACCAGCTTTTCCTGCCACACCTGGCCCTTGGGCGCGACGATGGCTTTCGGCCGATAGAACAGTTTGATCTGCGTTTGCAGCGCCAGCTGCATCACGTTGGTTTTGGTGCTTTTCGGCGGAATTTCGCGCAGGTTGAAGTAGAACACCGACTCGCGATCCTGTGGCAGGCGATCCGCCTCCGGCGTCTTGGTGATGCGCACCACGCTGCGCTCGCTTGGTTCCACGCGCTGCAGCGGCGGCAGCACCACCAGCGGCGAGGTGATTTTCTGGTGCTGCTCGTTCTCCAGCCAGGACTGCGCCAGGAAGGGCAGCTCTTTGTTTTCGTTGACGATATTCAGGCTGATCGATTTGGCGTCGCTCACATAAACGGCGCGCGTGCGATCCAGCGATATCGCCGCGTCGGCGGTGGGCAGTACGGCGCTCAGGGCCAGGCCGGCGGCGGTCAGTAGCGTTATCGGGTGTTTGTTCATGTCATCATTTCTCAGCGTTACGGATTACAGAGTGGCGCACGGCAGCAGCAGCTGGTCCAGCGGCTTGGCGGCGCCCGGGATCACGATGCGGCAGCGGCGTTGGCCTTCCCAGGCGACGTCCAGTTTTTCCTCCGGCTGCACGCCGGTCAGGTAAACCGAGCCGCCGTCGTTGACCACCGCGACCTCGCGGCCTTTCTCGCTCAGCACCGCGGCGCCGAACGGCGGTTCGCTGCCGTCCGCGAGGCGAATGGTGGCCAACAGCTTGCTGCCTTTCACCACCTCGAAGTGGCGGTAACCGATGGCGCCTTCGGTCAGCGTGCCTTGCACCACGGCGCGAGTGGCCTCGACGTCGTCCGCCAGCTTGTTGACGTCGATGCGGGTGTCGGTGTTGTAGTAGCTGGTGATGTCGGAAATCACCGCCAGCCCGAAACGGTTGCTGTAGGCGCGGCCGTTGTTGATCGGCACGCCGGCGATGCCGTCGGTGTCGAGCATCATGCGGCTGCCGCCGTTGCTCGAGTTCTGATGCGCCGCGATGCCGTGCCGGGTGGCGGTGAGGCCGCCGCGGAACGAGCCGCCGATCGACGAGTAGCTGTCCTGCTGGTAAGAGGCGCTGGCGTTCAGCGAGCCAAACGAGGCGTTGTGGGTGTAGTACCCGCGCGCCAGCGATTTGCCGGACTGATTAAAGCCGCCGCTGACCTGCCAGGTATTGTCCGGATCGCTGTAGTCGTTGTACGACGCGGTCTGCGTGACATCGCCGTTGTTGGTTTGCAGCGCATAACCGACGCGCCGACGGTCGCCGATCGGCACGGTGAAGTTGAGCATCACGCTGTCGTCGGTGCGGCCCTGGTAATAGGTGCGGTAAGCCGACAGCGAGGCGGTGATGTTGCTGATATCGCCGACGCTGAACAGCTTGCTGGCCGACAGCCCGTAACGGTCCTGGGTTCGCGCATCCCAATAGGTCTGGTGCGAGTAGGTCAGGTAGGCGGTGATCGCCTTGGCGCTGTCTTCCGCCATAAAGGTTTTGCTGGCGGTGATGGTGTACAGCTCTTTCTGGCGGCCGTTGTAATTCTTGTCGTAATCGCCGTAACGCTCCTGCAGGTACTGCGACATGTTCATGAACTTGCGCTGCGAGAAGCGGTAGCCGGCGAAGGTGATCTGGCTGTTCAGCTCATCGAACCGTTTGGCGTAGTTGAGCTTGAACGACATGCCGCTGGCGGTCGGTTCGCCGGGCAGACGGGCGATCGACTGGGTGACGTCCAACGACATGGCGCCGAACACGTTCAGATCGCGGCCGAGGCCGAGCGCCCAGGCGTTATAGTCGCCGCCGAGCAGCGCCCCGCCATACAGCGACCAGGCGTTGCTCAGCCCCCAGGAGAAGTCGCTGGCGGAAAACAGCGGGCCCTGGGTGCGGTGGTCGTAGGCCGAGGTTTTGCCGAGCGCCACGTTGTAGCGCACGTAGCCCGGGCGGGTCAGGTACGGAATGGTGGCGGTATCCACCTGGAAGGTCGAGACGGTGCCGTCCTGCTCTTCCACCTTGACGTCCAGCTTGCCGCGCACCGAGCTGTTGAGATCCTGAATGGCGAACGGCCCGGCGGGCACGGTGGTTTCGTACAGCGTGCGGCCTTCCTGCGAGACGGTGATCTTGGCGTTGCTCTTGGCGATGCCGCGCACTTCCGGCGCGTAGCCCTGCAGGTTCGGCGGCAGCATGCGCTCGTCGCTGGCCAGGTTGAGACCGGTGAAGCGATAGGCGTCGAACACCCCGGAGTCGAGATAAATCTCACCCAGCGTCAGCTTGGCGGCCTGCATCGGCAGCGCGCGGTAGGCGTAGATCTGGTTCCAGTCGAAGCCGGTGCTGCGATCGCCGGCCTGCTGATTGTAATTGGCCTGGTAGTCCGCGCGCAGGCGCCAGGGGCCCAGGTTGGCGCCCAGCGTGCCGTAGCTGCTCAGGTTCTGGGCGGTGTTGTTGTTGTGATTCTGCTTGCCTAACTGGCCGCTCAGGTTGTAGTCCAGCAGCAGGCCGGGAATGCCGTCGTCCCACTGCTCGGGCGGCGTCCAGTCGGGATCGGAGTATTTCATCCACGCCTGCGGGATGGTGATCGCCAGCACGCCGCCGCCGATGCGATCGGAGACGGTCGCGCCTTTGATGCCGCGAATGTCGGCGCACTGGTTGTCGTGCCACAGGGTGACTTTTTTGGCCGCTTCTTCTTTCAGCGCCATTTTTTCCACCAGATCAGGCGGCAGGCACACCTGGCTGCCGCTCTTGTTATCCGGCGACGGGAAATACTGAATGCTGCGCTGGGGCAGCGTTTTCTGGTTGATCTTGATGTCCAGCAAATAAGCGCCGGGCATGACGTAGTCGGCATCGGAGAAACGCGAAAGATCCACTTTGCTGCGCTCGCCGATATCCAGGACGTCGGTATTGAATTCCGTGGCGGAAAATGCCGGACGCACCCAGAGGAAAGATAGAATGACGAGAAGAGGTAGGTGTTTCCGTGTCAGTAATGACGTCATAGCATAATCACTCATGGCAAGTCCGCGCCCAATAGCAGGTCATCCGTGCGACCTGAATACGTAATGCTGTGCAGCGCCCGCCGGCGCTAGAGATAAGACAGGGTGAATTTGGCCAGAGAGCTGAAGCCGCCCGCCCGTGCCTTATCGGGATGCAGGCGCAACTGCGCGCCAAAACGCAGCGTGTTGTCGCCGGCGACGATCTGGTAATCCGCCGTCGTGCTGCCGAGCGGGATCGGGGTGCCGGCATCGGTCAACAGCTCGATAGCCACGCCCTGCGCCTCGCCGTAAACGCCCAGCAGGGAAGGATCCCGGCTGTCGGCGGTGCCGTCGAAGGTGACGTTGGCTGCGCGATAGATGAAGTCAGGCTTCACCTGGCTGGCCAGTTCGCAGTTCACCAGTTTGATCGTGAAATGACGGCGGCTGCCGATCAGCACCGATTGCCCGTCCTGCGAGGCATCGGTCATGGAGATCAGACCGAAATCGACGGTTTGATCCAGGCTGTCGCTGGCGATGCCGCACGGCGTTTCAACGATGGTGCCGCCCAGGCTGACTTTGCCGTGGCCCTGATTTTTCACTGCCGCCGCCGCGCTGCCTACGCTGAGCGCGATGAGCAACAGGCCGCAAAGGCGGATAGTCATGCTGGCGTCTCCCTGTCTTGCCCTGTTCCCTTGCCGCTCTCGTCGGCATGCAATCAAGCGGGGGATGCCCTGAGACATCCCCTGTGGGGTATTACAGGTAAGCCAGGGTGAAGTTGGCCACGCTGGTGAAGTCGCCCGGCACCACGGCGGCGGAGGCGCTGCTGCCCTGCAGGTAAGCGGCGAATTTCAGCGAGTTGTCGCCGTTGTTCAGGCCCTGACCGTCGGTCGCCGTGCCCAGTTCCACTTCCTTGGAGTGCAGGTTGTCGTAGATCACGATGCCGGCGCCGGTTGCCGTGCCGCTCAGGGCCAGCAGTTTGTTGTTGACCGGATCAGGCGTGCCGGTAAAGGTCACCTTGACGTTTTTCATGGTGGAGATGGAGCAATCTTTCAGTTCGATGTTGAAAGGTTGCATGCTGGATTTACCCTGGTTAGCCAGGATGCGGCTGCTGATCTGGCCCATTGGTACGGTTTGGTCAACGGATTCCGGCGCGACGCTGCATGGCGCATCGATAATTTCGCCGGTAAAGGTGACTTTACCGCTGCCCTGATTAGATGCGGCGTGAGCAACAGATGCAGAAGCGAAAGCAATCACGGTTGCCAGCATTAATTTATTCAGTTTCATTTCTCAGGTTCCTGTAGAGAGTTTTTAAATAAAAAGAACAGCACATCTAAATCCCCCGCAGCGGCGGCAACGTCATGTCGCCGGCCGTACGGTTGGAGCCAGATCCTTTTGCTCTGGGCAATACGCCAACATCCGTTATTTATGAGAAATAACGAGATTGGGAAAATCGACAATGGATTTTCTGGTAAATAAAATACGAGTTTTACGTGTGGCGTGTTGCTGGGAATATTCTTGCAAATAATAGTATTGCTTGGAAATAGATTTTATTAAATTAAGTCAAATTCAGAATATAAAACCAAAAGGAAAAAGAAATATATTTGCTTTAAAACCAATAGATCGTATACAAATATTATCCAGTATAAATCACTATATAAATAACGATATGCGAGATATTAGATCGGGGGAAATAGGCTGATACCTACAATTCGCCATATTGTTTTGCTAATATCGCCCTGAGGCAGCAGATGATGAATTTCCCTTTAGAAACAAAATACAAAACATAATCTATTGTTTTTATTGTTGTTTCGTGGTTTTCTTCTCCTAGGGGATTGGTTTTTTTATTCGTGTTTAGCCCGCGTTTAGGTCTAATTCATTAACAATTAAATAACAATGTCATCGGTAGTGAATTATTCTATCGCACTGCGGTATAGGGATTTTTCACTGCCTAACCCATTTTGATTAATCAAATTAAGGCATGTGCTGTTGCCGTTCGCCACATAATGATGACCTAAGTGACAATTAAAGGATTATAAACGGAATGATAACGATGATTAATGCTTGCGGCGGCCGCCGCACGGTAGTTTCTGCTATATTTTTACTGTCTGTCATGTCGCTGTCAGGCTGCGTGGGCGGTAGCAAGACAAACCTGAATTCCGTGAAAAAACTTTCACAGAACAATCCTAATGATAAATCCGATGAACAACGTATCGCGCTTTGCCAGCAACGGGTTAACTCATTAAAAAATATTAATCCGCAGAGTTACCAAAAACGCATTGCCTATTTTAACGGTCTGCTTTCCAACGCTTCCGGATATGCCGGCGTGCGCGGCAATGTGGATGAAAGCACCCGTAAAGCGATTGATGCTCTTTATCAATATAAAACCGAGAAATTCTGCGCCGACGTTGAACATGAGCTGATGTCCGATCTGTCCAACCGGGTCGAGAATCTGTAGCCATGAAGCGATGCGCGCAAAGATGGGCGATGGGGCTTTGGCTGTTGGCGCTGAGCGGCGCCGTTTGCGCCGCTGACGACGGCATTCCCGCCCTGTTGAAATTTGCCGAACAGCGGCAGGCTCCGCCGGCCGCGCTCAAGGAGGAAACCGCGCGTAAACCGGCGCCCGCACCGGCCGCCAAACCGGCCGCCGTCGCGGGGGCAGACGGCGCTCGTTTAACTTCTCTGAAGCACTCTGTACAACAGCAGGCGGAGAAAATCCGTCAGCTGGAGCGCCAGTTGGCGGCGGCTCAGGCCGCCGCGGCGCCGAAAAGCGAGCGGACCGATGTCGATATTCGGCCGCTGGCCGATGCCCTGAAGGCGTTGCGGCAGGCCGTTGCGCCGTTGCCTGAGGTCACCGCGCTGGCCGCTTCGCTCACGCGGGCCGAACAGCGCAGCGCAAGCTTGACGGCGCAGTTGGCACAGCAACGACAGCGGGTAGACACCTTGCTGGCTGAGCGGCGGCAGGCGGCTGAGGCCCCGGTGCTGGCCAGCGAGGCGGACAAGCAGGCGTATGCCGCCGGCGTATCGCTGGGGCGCGATATTTTGCATCTGCAACAGGAGAACCGGCGTGCGGGACTGGAGGCGGATCGGCGGCTTTTGCTGGCGGGCATCGCCGATACCCTGGCCGGGCGGTTGCGGCTGGATGAGGCCGCCATCGACAGCGCGCTGCGCACGGCGCAGCAACGTTTGCAGCAGACGCAACAGACACAGGCTCCCCCTCCGGACGGCAAGGCCTATCTGGCCGATTTCGCCCGCCAGGAGGGAGTCAAGCAAGATGCGCTCGGTTTCTACTACCGGGTGGACTATGCCGGCAGCGGTGCGATCGGCGCCGACGATCGGGTGGATATCGTGGTGCGCGAAAGCCTGACCGACGGCCGGGTGATCAAAGACATGGAGCTGGCGGGAACGGTGATCTCGCAGCCATTGACGCGCTATCCGCCGCTGTTTCGCGCGGCTATCGAGAAGCTGCAGCGCCACGGCTCGATCACGCTGGTGGTGCCGCCGGCGCTGGCGTACGGCAAGCAGGGCAGCCCGCCGGCGATCCCTCCGGACGCCACCATGATTTATACCCTGCGCATCGCTGACGTGCAGTCGTGAGCGGGGAGCTCAGCAGTAACCACTCAGGAGGAATGCTATGGCCAAGGCGCCGAAAACGTTTGAAAGCAGAAAATCGCTGATGCTGAATGTGTTGCAAGGATTGTGCAGGGATCGTGTGGAAGGCTCCGGCGGCCATCATCCCCCGCCGGAGCAGTGGCCGAAGACCCGCGAGCTGGCTGATAAATGCGGTGAAAACATTTATACCACCCGCACCCTGCTGCTGGCGCTGGAAAAGGAGGGCAAGGTCCGCTGCACCCACCGCAGCATCAACAATTCTCTACGCTGGTACAGCTGCGACGAACAGGCAGCGATAAAAAAAGAGTGATTCGACCCTGACGGTCGCTTTTGACTATCTTACAGCTAAACATTAATTAATCTTATTATTTGGCGGGGCGTTTCGCTCCGCCAATCCTCCTCTCAGCTTTCCGCCCTCCGCGCAGGCATTGCTAAGATGTTTTTTGCGACCATATACTTATCGCTCAGACGGGAACAGGTGTAGGGAGCTGGCATCGTAATGAAGGAAAAGAAAGACATACTGAGATTGGATGATATTCATTATCAAATAGACCGCCAGGTGATCCTGGACTCCGTCTCTTTCACGTTGGGTGAGGGCGAGTTCAAACTGATCACCGGGCCTTCCGGCTGCGGAAAAAGCACGCTGCTGAAAATCATCTCTTCCTTAATGAATCCGACCAGCGGAAGCCTCTATTTTGACGGCCAGGCGATCGACGAGATGTCGCCGGAGGCGTATCGCAAGCAGGTCTCTTATTGCTTCCAGACGCCGGCGCTGTTCGGCAATACGGTTTACGACAATCTGGCGCTGCCGTATCAGATCCGCCAGGAACCGCCGGCCGAGCGAAAAATGAAGGCCGATCTGGCGCGTTTCGGCCTGCCGGAGGCGATGCTGACGAAAAGCATCAATGAACTGTCCGGCGGGGAGAAGCAGCGCGTGTCCCTGATCCGCAACCTGCAGTTTATGCCCCGAGTGCTGTTGCTCGATGAGATCACCAGCGCGCTGGACGAGGAAAATAAGCGAAACGTCAATGAGATAGTGCATCAGCTGGTGGCGGAACACCGGCTGGCGGTGCTGTGGGTCACGCACGACACCGAAGAGATCGCGCATGCGGACGAGGTGATTACCCTGCGCGCGCACGGCGCCGAGCAACAGGAGCAACAGCATGAATCAGCATAACATCACCAACGAATCCTTGGGCTTGTCGATGGTGCTGGTGGTGGTCGCCATCCTGATCAGCCACCGGGAAAAGCTGGCGCTGGAAAAGGACATCATCTGGAGCATCTGCCGCGCGGTGGTGCAGCTGATCATCGTCGGCTACGTGCTGAAGTATATTTTCGACCTGGATAACGCCGTTCTCACCGTGTTGATGGTGCTGTTCATCTGCTTTAACGCGGCCTACAACGCCAAGAAACGCAGCAAGTACGTCGAACACGCGTTCGTGACGTCGTTTATCGCCATCACCACCGGCGCGGTGCTGACGCTGGCGGTGCTGGTGTTGACCGGCTCCATTGAATTTACGCCGATGCAGGTGATCCCCATCTCCGGGATGATCGCCGGTAACGCCATGGTGGCGGTGGGGCTGTGCTATACCAACCTCGGCCAGCGTTTCAAAAGCGAGCAGCAGAAGATTCAGGAGATGCTCAGCCTGGGGGCGACGCCTAAGTTCGCGTCGGCGGCGCTGATCCGCGACAGCATCCGCGCTTCGCTGATCCCGACCGTCGACTCGGCGAAAACCGTTGGGCTGGTCAGCCTGCCGGGCATGATGTCTGGGCTGATCTTCGCCGGCATCGATCCGGTGAAAGCGATCAAATATCAGATTATGGTGACCTTCATGCTGCTTTCCACCGCCAGCCTGTCGACCATCATCGCCTGCTATCTGGCCTACCGTAAGTTTTACAATGAGCGCCATCAGCTGGTGGTCGGCAATCTGAAGTAACGCCATGAAAAACGGCCTCCGCGGAGGCCGTTTTGTTTACCCTTGCAGCAGGGCGATGCTCTGGCGGATTTCCCGTTCGATATCCGCCTCGCTCCAGCGGCCCAGCTGTGAAGAGAACGGTTCGAAGGCATAGACGCCGGTGTAGCCCAGGCGTTCCAGGTTCTGCACCTGGCGGCGGCTCTCCAGCCGATCGCCCTCGCTCAGCATGATGCGCTCTTCGTCGCTCAGCGCGCTTTTATCCCGCCCGTCCTCCACGCCGGACAGATGCACCAGGCCGATCTGCGCCACCTGGATCTGCGCGTCAAAGTCGGCCTGCGTCACGCCGCTCAGATAGTGGTGGAACGTATCGAGCACGATGCGGTACGGCGCGCCCGAGTCGCGGATGAGCGCCTGGGTCAGCAGCGACGATCGCAGCGAGCTGATGCCGAAGCCCAGCGGTTCGACGTATCCCTGTACGCCATAGCGGGCAAACAGCGGTGCCAGCAGCCGCAACGCGGCGAGGGTGTCGTCCCGTTTTTGCTGCTCGCTGCGCGTGTCGTCGGCGCTGCAGTGCGGGCACAGCACCAGCGCCCGGCTGCGGATGGCCTGCGCCTGCGCCAGCATCGCTTCGGCGCGCTGCTGCAGCACCGCCGGGTCATCCATCAGATTGAACCTGCCGAGGGCGTTGATCGTGACGATCTCGATGCCGTATTGCGCGGCGAGCGCGTTGAGCTGCGCGTCGCTCAGATCGTCGGTCACCTTGCCGCTGGGCATGTCGTTGCGCAGCTCAACTTTGCTGAGCCCGCAGCGTTTCACCAGGCGGAAAAAACGGTCCAGATCGAGATTCGGCGCGATCTTGCGGTTAATGCAGAAGCGGTCCAGCGCAATGTTCATGGGCATGACTCCAGCGGTCAGGGTTGAGAGATCAGGATTTGCCGTTTTCCAGCGGCAGCGGCTTGCCGTCGGGCTGGGATTGGCGGTGGCGTTTGGCCAACACCACCTGCTCCATTTTTTCCAGCGAGACGCCTTTGGTTTCCGGGATATAGCGGCCGATAAACCAGTAGCTGAACAGGCAGCAGGCGGCGAAGATCCACATCGGGAAGGCGCCGTGGAAATGCGAGAACAGGTAAGGGTGATCGTTGATCATCGGGAACGACTGCGACACCGCGAAGTTGGCGACCCACATGCAGCCGACGGCGATGCTCATCCCCTGTGCGCGCATGCGGTTCGGGAAGATCTCCGACACCAGCACCCAGGCGCCGACGCCCCAGGAGAGCGCATAAAACACCATGAAGAACAGCATGCCGAACAGCGCGAAATAGCCGGTGGCCTGGGTGTAGAGCGCGTACGAGGTGAGCAGCAGGCCCGCGATGGCGCCCAGCGTGCCGTAACGCATCAACGGAATGCGGCCCATGCGATCCATCAGCATGGCGCCGATGACCGAACCGACCAGCTGCAGCACGCCGATCCAGATGGTCTGGAACAGCGCTTCCTGCGCGTTTTCGGTGACGGTTTTCAGCACCACCGGCGCGTAGTACATCATCACGTTAACGCCGGTGACCTGTTGCAGCATGGCGATCATACAGCCGACGAACAGGATGAAACGCACCCGCACATCGCCGTAGTTCAGCTTCCGGTGCTGCTGCTGTTGATCCTGCTGCAGCGAGTCTTTGATTTCTTTCAGCAGATTCTGCGCGTGGGCGGCGTTGGAGACTTTGGTCAACATCGCCAGCGCCTGATCGTCGCGGCCCATCATCACGTTCCAGCGCGGCGATTCAGGAATGACGAACACCAGGATGCAGAACAGAATGCAGGGGATCACGCCCGAGGCGAACATCCAGCGCCAGCCCATTTCCACCAGCCAGGCTTCGCTGGCGAGGCTGGCGATTTTGAAGTTGACGTAGAAAATCACGATCTGACCGAAGACGATGGCGAACTGCTGCATGCTGAGCGCCCGCCCGCGCATGTCTTTCGGCGACACTTCCGACATGTACATCGGCGACACGGTGGCGGCGATGCCGACCGCCAGCCCGCCGATGATGCGGTAAATGACGAACCAGGTGAAGGTCGGGGCCAATGCGGCGCCGACGGCGGAAACGGTGAACAGCAGCGCCGCCAGCATCAGCGCTTTTTTACGGCCCCAGCGCGCCGCCAGCGGCCCGGCGGCGAAGGCGCCGACCACGCAGCCGATCACCACGTTGGAGACGGCCCAGCCGGTTTCGGCCGGGCTGAGATTGAAATAGGTTTTCAACGCTTCGATCGCGCCGGAGATCACGGCGGTGTCGTAGCCGAACAGAATGCCGCCCAGGGCGGCGATGCCGCAAATTCGCAATATGTAACCGGTATTGTGCTTACGCTGATATGACATGTGTTGCTCCGATTTTTATCCTGGCTTCCGTCCGCACGGTTGGGGTGTCGGGAAGAGGGCGAGCGGAAGGGTGTGAACCGTGCCTGTCATCAAGGCGATGTCGTTGATAAATGCTGGAACAAACAAGAACATTTATTTCATAATTAGTGAATAATGGAATATTGATTTTTAGATCCAGTTCAAAAAAAACCGTCGCGAGCGATCCGGGCGCCTTGGGCGCTCGGAGGGAGGCGGTAACGGCCGCAGGTCAGGCGCAGTGCGGATTTTCTGTAGCAAAGTCAGTGTGCATTAGCGATGGACTCTCCTGCGAAACCGCGCCTTGATTGGCGCGGTAATGAAAGCGCCAACCCGATCGACACCGCAAAATTGCGACCTCACGCACTAAAAACAAATTTTTCAAAACAATTTATTTGAAACTTTTTTTTCAATGAAATAGAGTTTGCTGCATCCGGTCAGGATGTAGCCGGCTTGCCGACGGGGTTTGGCGAGCGGGACGATTAACGCCGCGCCGCCTGCGTGTGGCCAGGCGACAGCGGACTTGAAAAGAGGGCGTGACATGAAAACCGTGGGTAACTTTATTGACGGGCAGGTGTGCCTGAGCAGCAGCAATCAGACCGTCGACGTGCACAACCCGGCCAGCGGGCAGGTTGAGCGGCGCGTCACGCAGAGCACCGCCGCCGAAGTCAAGCAGGCCATCGACGTGGCCCACCGGGCGTTCGCCGACTGGTCGCGCACTACGCCGCTGCGCCGCGCGCGCATCATGTTCAATTTCAAGGCGCTGCTGGAACAGCACCGCGACGAGCTGGCCGAGCTTATCGTCAGCGAGCACGGCAAAGTGTATTCGGATGCGCTGGGCGAACTGACGCGCGGCATGGAAGTGGTCGAATTCGCCTGCGGCATCCCGCATCTGATCAAAGGCGAGTACTCGCCGGACGTCGGCAGCGGCGTCGACAGCTTCTCGCTGATGCAGCCGCTGGGCGTGGTGGCGGGCATTACTCCGTTCAACTTCCCGGCGATGGTGCCGATGTGGATGTTCCCCATCGCGCTGGCCTGCGGCAACACCTTCGTCCTCAAGCCGCCGGCGCTGGTGCCTTCGGCCTCGGTGCGCCTGGCGGAACTGTTGAAGGAAGCCGGTTTGCCGGACGGCGTGTTCAACGTGGTGCACTGCGCCAATGAAGAGGCGGCGCAGCTGTGCACCGATCCGCGCATTCAGGCGGTGAGCTTCGTCGGCTCCTCCACCGTGGCGGAACATATCTATACCACCGCCAGCGCGCACGGCAAGCGGGTGCAGGCCTTCGGCGCGGCGAAGAACCAGGCGATCGTCATGCCGGACGCCGATCTGGACGCCACGGTCAACGCGCTGATGGGCGGCGCGTTCGGCTCTGCCGGCGAGCGCTGCATGGCGTTGCCGATCGCCGTGGTGGTCGGTGACGACACTGCCGATAAACTGATCGCCAAACTGAAGCCGCTGATCGCGCAGCTGCGCGTCGGGCCGGGCTTGCAGCAGGGCGGCGAAGAGAATGAAATGGGGCCGCTGGTGTCGTCCGCTCACCAGAAAAAGGTGCTGGGCTACATCGATTTGGGCGTGGAAGAAGGCGCCACCCTGGTGGCCGACGGCCGCAACTATCAGGTGCCGGGCTATCCTGAAGGCTACTACGTCGGCGGCACGCTGTTCGACCATGTGACGCCGAACATGCGCATCTACCGCGAAGAGATTTTTGGGCCGGTGCTGGGCATCGTACGGGTGCCGGACTACCGCACCGCCATCGACACGGTGAACGGCCATGAATTCGGCAACGGCAGCGCCATCTTCACCGGCAGCGGCCACTATGCGCGCCAGTTCGTGCAAGACGTGCAGGCCGGAATGGTCGGCGTCAACGTGCCGGTGCCGGTGCCGATGGCGTTCCACAGCTTCGGCGGCTGGAAGCGCTCGGTGTTCGGCGCGTTGAACGTGCACGGCACCGACGGCGTGCGCTTCTACACGCGCATGAAGACCGCCACCGCGCGCTGGCCGGCCGGGCAGCAGACGGTGTCCGAATTCAGCATGCCGACGCTGGGCTAAGCGCTTTCACACTCAGGCCAGGCCGTTGCTCCTTTGGGGCAGCGGCCTTTGCACGGGGAGTTAACAGGAGAATCGAGATGTCTTCACTGCTTGCCAAATGTCAGACGCCGAACGCCGAAGGGCGCATCCAGCACGTGACGCCGGAAAATGCCGGTTGGCGCTATGTCGGCTTTGACGTTTACCGTCTGGCCGCCGGGCAGTCGCTGCAGCTTGAGTGCGGCGATAAGGAGCTGTGCCTGGTGCTGGTGGCCGGTATCGCCTCCGTCGCCACGCTGCGCGCCGAATACCCGCATATCGGCAAACGCATGAGTCCGTTCGAGCGCACGCCGCCGTATGCGGTGTATGTGCCGCACCACGATCGCATCGACGTGCGGGCGGAAACCGATGTGGAGCTGGCGGTGTGCAGCGCGCCCGGCGGCGGCCACCTGCCTTCACGGCTGATCACGCCGGCGGATATCGGCGTGGAGCGGCGCGGCAAGGGGCGCAACCAGCGGCTGGTGCACAACATTCTGCCGGACAGCGAGCCGGCCGACAGTCTGCTGGTGGTGGAGGTTTACACCGACGAGGGCAACACCAGCTCCTACCCGAGCCACAAGCACGATCAAGAAGACTCGCCGGACGAAACCTATCTGGAAGAGACGTACTATCACCGCATTCAGCCGGAGCAAGGGTTCTGCATGCAGCGTGTCTATACCGACGACCGCACGCTCGACGAGTGCATGCCGGTCTACAATCGCGACGTGGTGAAAGTGCCGCGCGGTTATCACCCGGTGGCGACCCTGGCGGGTTACGACAACTATTACCTCAACGTGATGGCCGGGCCGGTGCGGCAGTGGAAGTTCACCTGGGAAAAAGACCACGCCTGGATTAACGGCGACGGCTACCCCGCCGCGCAATAGGCGCTTGAGGCCCGGCTTGCCGGGCTTTTTTGTCAGCTTTACTCGTCCCGGGCGTTATTCAGCGCCAGCGAGACCGCCAGCGTCTGCGCCAGGCACATCGAAGCCACCTGCGAGCGGAACCCGTCCACCTGCGCTTCGCGCACCACGAAACAGACGTCGCTGAAGGCGGCCAGCGGGCTGACCTGGCTGTCGGTGATGGCGATCTGCTGCGCGCCGCGCTTGGCGCCCAATTCCACCAGTTCCACCGCCTCGCGGGCGTACGGCGAATAGCTGATGGCGATCACCACGTCCTTCGGTTTCACCATGCTCAGCTGTTCGGTGAACATCCCGCCCAGGCCGTCGATCAGAAACGCGCGGCGCTCCAGATGGCGCAGCGCATAGGTGAGGTAGGAAGCGACGCTGAACGAGCGGCGCAGGCCGATCACGTAGATGTTTTCGGCGTTGTTGAGCAAATCGACGGCGCGATCCAGCTGCTCGGGGGCGATCTGCATCGCCAGCTGCTGCAGCGCCTGCGCGTTGACCATGGTGAATACGTTGAGAATCTCCGCCGGTTTCTCCGGCGCGACGTTGTCGTCGGTGGAGGTTTGGCGGAACAGGCGCGCGCGCTCGGTATAGTTCACCGTCTCTTCCATCAGATGCTGACGGAACACCTGCTTCATTTCGTTGAAGCCGCTGAAGCCGAAGGCGTTGGCGAAACGGATCAGCGTGGAGGGCGGCACGCTGGCCTGTGCGGCGATGGAGGCAACGGTATCGAAAGCGATGCTGTTACTGTTATCCAAAATGTAGCGCGCCACCTGCTTCAAACGCTTGCTCAGCGTTTCATAACGGTGGCGGATCTCGTCCTGTAACAGCGAAAGTTGAGTTGGGTTGTTCATCCATTCGGCTCGCAGTGGGGTGAAGGCGCATTGGCCTGACGCCTGAAATATTGACAGGGTATTTTAACAGACGGAGCGGAAATTTCATTTCCTCAAAAAGCGATTTATTCGATCGCACATTGCGCGACTTCACAGAAAATGGGCAAAAAAATCCCCTTAAAGCGGCGAAATGGCCTTAAGGGGACGTGAACCTGCTGTTGCTGTCAGTGCGCGCCGCCCGCCTGCGGACGGTACTGGCGCCAGAAACCGATCAGCGTCAGGTATTTTTGTTTCACCTGCTCGATCAGGGCCGCGTCGTCGATTTCCCCCTGTAGCCAGCGGCGCGAAGGTTGGCCGAAAATGGTGCGGCCGACGGCGAAACCTTTCACCCAGCGCGCATCTGCGGCGGCGGCAAAGCCCGCCTTCAGCACTGCCTCCGGGGAGTCGAGCCCCAGGATCAGCACGCCGCGGCAGTCGGGATCGCAGGCGTCGATCAGCGCGCCGACCCGCTGCCAGTTTTCCGCGCTCAGCGGCGGCAGTTTCCACCAGTCCGGCTGAATGCCCAACTGGTAGAAGTGTTCAATCATCTCCAGGTAATAGCGCTCGTCCTTGTCGGCATTGCCGTCCGGCAGGATCACCTCCAGCAGCAGCTCATGGCCGGATTTGCAGCAGCCGCGGTAGACGTCGGCGATCAGCGCATCCTGTTCGCGGCGCAGTTCCGCCGCGTCGTGCGGGTGATAAAACACCAGGCACTTCACCACGTGCTCCTGCGGCCAGTCGATCAATTGCGAGCCGATATTGCCGTGCTCCAGGCGCAGCGGGCGCGAGCTGGGCAGCTCCACCGGCCGGCCGATCCACCATCCCTGGCCGGTGATCTCGTTCAGCGCCGCCTGCCCGTAGGTGGTGTCGGCCAGAATGCCGCTGTTGCCGTTGAGCCCGGCCTGCGCGGCAGCTTGTTGCGCCGCGGTGAGCAGCAAGGTCTTCAGACGCGGGATGCGTTCCTCGCCGACGCCGGCTTCGCGCGCCATGTCCGCCAGCTGCTTGCGGTGATCGAAGGCGAACACGCACAGTTCCGGCCACTGTTGCTTGCGGGTGGTGACCCGGTGCAGGTGGTTCAGGCGCGCGTCGCGGTCCGGGCGCGTGACCTGGTGTTCACGCTGCAGGTAGTCGTCCAGCTCCCGTTTGGTCGGCATGGCCGGCGCGCAGCCGTGGCGCGAGACCACCAATGCGCCGCAGGCGTTGGCGTAGCGGCAGGCCTGATCCCAACCCTCATCGTTCAGATAGCCGCGCAGCAGACCGGACATAAAGGCGTCGCCGGCCCCCAGCACGTTCAGCACCTCCACCCGCACGCCGGCGTGCAGCTTCACCTGCGCCCAGTCGTCGGCGATGTCATCTTCGAACACTGAGCAGCCCTGCGCGCCGCGCTTGCACACCAGCGTGGCCGCGGTCGTCCGGCGCACGTTTTTCAGCGCCGTCAGCGTATCGGTGCTGCCGCCGGCGATATGAAATTCCTCTTCGGTGCCGACGATCAGATCGAATTGGTGCAGCACTTCCTGCAGCTCGCGGGTCACCTGTGCCGATTCCACAAAGCGGGTTTCGCCGTCGCCCAGCGACGTCAGCCCCCACAGCACCGGGCGATAATCGATGTCGAGCGCGGTGCGCAAACCGTGGCGGCGCGCGTATTCCAGCGCCTTCAACACGGCGGCGCGGGTGTTCGGGTGCGACAGGTGCGTGCCGGTGATGGCCAGCGCGCGCGCGCTGGCGATGTAGGTTTCGTCGATGTCGTCCGGCGTCAGCGCCATGTCCGCGCAGTTTTCGCGGTAGAAGATCAGCGGGAAGGTTTCCTGATCCTTGATGCCGAGGATCACCAGGCCGGTTAACCGATGTTTGTCGGTGATCAGACAGCGGGTATCGGCCCCGACGCGCTGCAGCTCTTCACGCAGAAAGCGGCCCATGTGTTCATCGCCGACGCGGGCCAGCATGCCGGATTTCAACCCCTGAATGGCGGTGCCGTAGGCCACGTTGCCGGAAGAGCCGCCGAGGTATTTGGCGAATGTGCCGGCGTCTTCCAGACGCGCGCCGATCTGCTGAGCATAGAAATCGACGGCGATGCGCCCGAGACAAATGACATCAAGCTGTTTTTCTTGTGTAGCCATACCCGTTTCCTTCTGTTTAAGCAAAACTCCGGCGGCGGCCCGAGCGTGGCGCCTTGCAGGAAGCATGGGAACAGTATGGGGAATGAAAATTTCAATTTCAATATGGAATGAAATTTACACCCCAAAAATGTGATGCGTTTAAAACATCGACGGAGGAGCGGAAAAAGCGGATTAAGTCGCCATGAGAGGGTGGCGGAGGGCGTGTGGCAAAGAGGCGCCGGGGCAGGATGAAAGACGGTCGCCCTGCGTGCTGATGGCATTCCCCGGCTGGTGCGCGGCGCTAAGCCGGTAAAGGCCAAACCACGAGATGAAACGGGCTTTTCATCTAATATGCGATCTTTATCGCAAAATGAAATGTTTCTTCTGTAATGTGATTTTATGAAAAATATATTTGTTTATAATCGCTTCACGTTTCAGGTTGTCGACTTCGTGAGCAGCGGGCATCGCCTGCTCAAGATAATAGCTGCCGCCGCGTAACACAAACACGGGATTGTCGGCTCGGCGCGAGCCCTTTCCGGGGCGGCCCTCAATCTAAAGGGTGAGTAAATGGGCAAGATCAGGCTAACCATGGCGCAGGCGCTCGTCAGATTTCTCGATAACCAGTATCTGCTGGCCGACGGGGTGGAAACCAAATTCGTCGCGGGCATTTTCGCGATTTTCGGCCACGGCAACGTACTGGGGTTGGGGCAAGCGCTGGAACAGGATAGTGGCGATCTGCGGGTGCACCAGGGCCGCAACGAACAGGGGATGGCCCACGCGGCGATCGGCTTCGCCAAGCAGAAATTGCGCCGGCAGATTTACGCCTGCACCTCCTCGGTCGGCCCCGGCGCCGCCAATATGATCACCGCCGCGGCTACCGCCACCGCCAACCGCATCCCTTTATTGCTGCTGCCAGGCGACGTTTACGCTTCCCGCCAGCCGGATCCGGTGCTGCAGCAAATCGAACAGTCTTACGATCTCAGCATCAGCACCAACGACGCGTTCCGCGCGGTGAGCAAGTACTGGGACCGTATCGTGCGGCCGGAGCAGCTGATGAGCGCCTGCATCAACGCGATGCGCGTGCTGACCGATCCGGCGGAAACCGGCGCGGTGACGCTGTGTCTGCCGCAGGACGTGCAGGGGGAAGCCTACGACTACCCCGACTATTTCTTCCAAAAACGCGTACACCGGCTCGATCGCCGCCCGGCGACCGATGGCATGTTGGCGGACGCCTTGGCGCTGCTGACGGCCAAACGCAAACCGCTGCTGGTGTGCGGCGGCGGCGTGAAGTACTCGCAGGCCGGGCGGGCGCTGCGCGAATTCGCCGAGCGCTTCGGCATTCCGTTCGCCGAAACCCAGGCCGGCAAAGGCGCGGTGCCGAGCGATCATGAATTCAATCTCGGCGGCATCGGCGAAACCGGCTGCCTGGCGGCCAACACGCTGGCTCGACAGGCCGATCTGGTGATTGGCGTCGGCACCCGTTACACCGATTTCACCACCTCGTCCAAATGGCTGTTCCAACATCCGGACGTCAGCTTCCTCAATATCAACGTCAGCGCCTTTGACGCCGGCAAGCTCGACGGCGTGCAGGTGCTGGCGGACGCCCGCGAGGGCCTGAGCGAACTGAGCGCGCTGCTGGCGCAGGCTGATTATCGCGCCGGCTGGGGCGACGCCATCGCCGCGGCGCGCGGCGCCCAGCGTGAAGAGACCGAGCGGGTTTACGCGGTGGAATACAGCGGCGCAGGCTTTGTGCCGGAAATAGACGATCACCTCGATCGCGAACGGGTGTTCGCCGAATTTATCGCTCAGACCGACTCGGCGATGACGCAAAGCCGGGTGCTGGGGGTGCTGAACCGCGAGCTGCCGCCGGACAGCGTGATTGTGGCCGCCGCCGGCAGCCTGCCGGGCGACCTGCAACGGGTGTGGCACAACCATGGCGAGCACGGTTACCACGTGGAATACGGCTACTCCTGCATGGGGTACGAGGTGAACGCCGCATTGGGGGTCAAGCTGGCCGAGCCGCAGCGCGAGGTGTACGCGATGGTGGGCGACGGCACCTTCATGATGCTCCATTCCGAGCTGGTCACTTCGATTCAGGAAGGCTGCAAGATCAACGTGGTGCTGTTTGACAACATGACCAACGGCTGCATCAACAACCTGCAGATGGAACACGGCATGGACAGTTACACCACCGAATTCCGCTTCCGCAATCCAGAGGGCGGCAAGCTCGACGGCAAACTGGTGCCGGTCGATTTCGCCATGCTGGCGGCGGCTTACGGCTGCAAAACCTATCGCGTCACCACCGAGCAGCAGCTGCTCGACGCGCTGGCCGACGCCCGCAGGCAAACCGTGTCCACGCTGCTCGACATCAAAGTGTTGCCGAAGACCATGGTGCACAAGTACCTCAGCTGGTGGCGCGTGGGCGGCGCTCAGGTGGCCGACAGCGAGAAAATCGTCGCAGTGGCGCGCAAGCTGCAGGAAAACATCGATAAGGCGCGCGATTACTGATTCGTTTTCGAACACAACACACTTTCCAGAGGGTAGCGAAAATGACTTTGAACATTGGGGTTATCGGCACCGGCGCCATCGGCCGCGATCATATCCGTCGCTGCAGTCAAGTTTTGCAGGGCGCCCGCGTCGTGGCGGTGAACGACATCAATCGCGACAACGCCGCCAAGGTGGTGAACGATCTGCAGCTGGATGCGCGGGTGTATGACAGCGGCCACGATCTGATCAAGGCCGCCGACGTGCAGGCGGTGCTGGTCACCTCCTGGGGGCCGAGCCACGAAGAATTCGTGCTGGCGGCCATCGCCGCCGGCAAACCGGTGTTCTGCGAGAAACCGCTGGCGGTGACCGCGCAGGGCTGCAAAAACATCGTCGATGCCGAAGCGAAGTACGGCAAGCGGCTGGTGCAGGTCGGCTTTATGCGCCCCTATGACCAGGGCTATCGCGCGCTGAAACAGGTGCTGACCAGCGGCCAGATCGGCGAACCGCTGATGTTGCACTGTGCGCACCGCAACCCGACGGTCGGCGAGGCTTACACCACCGATATGGCGATCACCGACACCCTGATCCACGAAATCGACGTGCTGCGCTGGTTGCTCGACGACGACTATGTGTCGGTGCAGGTGGTGTTCCCGCGCAAGAGCCCGAAGGCGTTCCCGCATCTGAAAGATCCGCAGATTGTGCTGTTCGAAACCGCCAAAGGTACCCGCATCGACGTCGAGATTTTCGTCAACTGCCAGTACGGCTACGACATTCAGTGTGAAGTGGTGGGGGAAACCGGCATCGCCAAACTGCCGGAGCCGTCCTCGGTGCAGCTGCGCAGCGGCGCCCGCCTGTCGACCGAAATCCTGACCGACTGGAAGGATCGCTTTATCGACGCCTATGACGTCGAGCTGCAGGGGTTCATCAACGACGTGGCCGCGGGCCAACTGACCGGGCCTTCTGCCTGGGACGGCTACGCCGCCGCCGTGACCGCCGACGCCTGCGTGGCGGCCCAGCTCAGCGGCGAGATCGTACCGGTGACCCTGCCGGCGCGCCCGGCGTTTTACAACAAGCCATCGGCTTGAACCCCGTACCCACGATTGCAGAGGAGTGACCATGAAGATCGCTTTTGATGTCGACGTTATCCGGGATTTGGGCGTGACCAAAATGGTTCAGCAGGTGGCGGACTGGGGCTATAAGTACATCGAGCAGTCGCCGCACCCGCAGATCAACCCGTTTTACAAGCATCCGAAGGCCAGCCGCGAAATCATGGCGGAGTATAAAAACGCCCTGAAAGCGACCGGCGTGGAGATCTCCTCATTTATCGTGGTGTATCGCTGGTCCGGGCCAGGGGAAGATCGCCGCCAGGCGGCGGTCAAAAACTGGCGGCGGATGATCGAAATCGCGGTGGAAATGGGCGTGCAGGTGATCAACACCGAGTTGGCCGGTAACCCCAACGAGCCGGAGATCTGCGAGGAGCTGTGGTATCGCTCGATGGAGGAGCTGTTGCCGATCGTCGAGCGCGAGGGTATCCGTATGGAGATCCAGTCGCACCCGTGGGACTTTTGCGAGCTGAGCAACGAAACCGCCGATCTGGTGAAGTCGCTGCGCAGCGACCACGTCAAATACCTCTACAGCGTGCCGCACACCTTCTACTACGACAAGGGTCAGGGCGACGTGGCCGGCATGCTGAAGTACGCCGGGGACGATCTTTCCCACGTGCTGATCGCCGACACCATGAACCACACCAAGCACTGCCGCTATATCGTCAACCCGCCGGGCGTTGACGCCGCGGTGCACCAGCATGTCGGCATCGGCGAAGGCGAGGTGAATTTCGATGCCCTGTTCCAGACGCTGCGCGACATGGAATTCGCCAACCGCAGCTTCAAGGTCGGCGGCGAATCGATCATCTGCACCTCGCTGTTCGGCTATCCGGAAAAGATGCCGAGCCAGGCGGTGGCGACCAGAGAGCGCATCGAAAGAGAGCTGTTGGGCAACTAATCTTATTCGGCTCGCCGGCGGCGTTTGCACCGGCGGCCCTCCAAGGACCGAGGCAGACCATGAATAAAGACAACGTGAAATTGGCCATTGCGCCGATCGGCTGGACCAACGACGATATGCCCGATCTGGGCAAGGAAAACACCTTTCAGCAGTGCGTCAGCGAAATGGCGCTGGCTGGCTTCACCGGCAGCGAAGTGGGCAGCAAATATCCGCGCGATCCGGCGGTGCTGAAGCCGATGCTGGATATTCGCGGCATCCAGATCTGCAACGCCTGGTTCAGCACCTTTTTCGCCGATGGTCAGAAAGACAAAACCATCGATGAATTTATCAACCACATGAATTTCCTGCATGCCATGGGCGCCAGGGTGATCGGCTGTTCTGAACAGAGCAAGAGCATTCAGGGCACCACCAAAGGCGTGTTCGAAGAGAAGCCGTACTTCAGCGATGAAGAGTGGCGGCGGGTGGCCGACGGTTACAACGAGCTGGCGAAGATCGCCGCCGGCAAAGGCATGCAGGTGTGTCTGCATCACCACATGGGCACCGGCATTCAGACCACCGCCGAAATCGATCGCTACATGAGCATGGTCAACGACGACGTCTACCTGCTGTTCGATACCGGCCACGCCTACTATTCGGAAGGCAGCCAGCAGGCGATGATGGCGATCCTGGAGAAGTATCTGCCGCGCATCAACCACGTCCATCTGAAGGACGTGCGCGATGAGGTGGTGGCGGAAGTGAAGGCCAACAAGCTGAGCTTCCTCGACGGCGTGAAGAAGGGCACCTTTACCGTGCCGGGTGATGGCGTGATCGACTTCAGGCCGGTGTTCAAGCTGCTGGACGAGCGCGGTTACAAGGGATGGATGGTGGTGGAAGCCGAGCAGGATCCGGCGCTGGCCAACCCGTTCGAGTATGCTGTGAAAGCGCGCCGCTATATTCGGGAAACCGCCGGCATTTAAGCGGTAAGGGGCAATAAAACTCGAGGGGCGCCGCCAGCGCCCCTTTTTGATGGCGGCGCGTTAGCCGCCGAGCGTTCGCCAGGTGGCAACCTGGCTGCCTGGCCACGGTGTGGCGGCATACACGCCACGGGCGATCGCCCGAGCGAGGGTGTCCGCCGCCAGCGCGCCGATTTGCAGCACCGCCAGTTCGCGGCTGCCCTGTACTTCGCGCTGCCCGGTGGACAGGGCGAACACCACGTCGCCGTCAAACGGGCTGTGCAGCGGGCGAATAGCGCGCGCCATGCCGTCTTGCGCCATGATGGCCACCCGTTTCAACTCCACGCGCGTCAGCGCCAGATCGGTGGCGATGCAGGCCAGGGTGGTGTTCTTTCTGCCGCCCTGCGGCTCTTGCACCATCCAGTCTTCGCCCTGAGCGCGTAGTTGCGCCAGCGCCGCCGCGCCGCCGTTGCCGAATTCACCGTCAATTTCATAGGGCGTCGCCCAGAAAGCGCGGGTGCCGGGCGCTACCACCGCACCCAGGCTGTTGACCGCCACCAGCGCGCCGACGGTAGCGCCGTTGGCGGCGGCGATAGACGCCGAACCGAGGCCGCCTTTCAGCTTGCCCATGCCGGTCATGGCGCCGTAGCCGGCGCCGACGGTGCCCAGCGGAAAGTCCAATCCAGCCTTGCCGACCGCGTCGATGCCCAACTGGCGATACGGCGGCGTGAGCTGCCAGTTTTTGTCACCGCCGTTGGCCAGATCGTACAGGCAGGCGGTGGGCACGATCGGGGAGACCGGCACGCCGGGCGCTGGGCGCAGCGCGTAGCCTCGGCCCTGTTGCCCCAGCCAGGCCGCGACGCCGTCCGCCGCCGCCAGGCCGTAAACTGAACCGCCGCTGAACGTCAGCGCATCGATGGTTTGCACCAGATTGTCTTCGCCCAAGGCGTCGGTTTCCCGGGTGGCGGGGCCGCCGCCGCGCACGTCCACGGCGGCCATCGCCGGGCTGTCCGGCAGGATCACCGTCGCGCCGGTGCGCACCCGGCTGTCTTGCGCCACGCCGACCTTCAGGCCCGGCACATCGGTAATCAGGTTGCGGGCGCCAGGGCGCCCGGTGGCGGAAGTTGGCATAGCGGCACCTAATGGGGTGAGGGGAGAGAACATGCCGGCGGCGGCCGTCAAGCCGGCCAGCGCTTGTAAAAAGGTTCGGCGGTTGATGTTAAGGGGCCGGCGCAGCGGCCCCTGCGGGGGGATGAGATCACGCATCTGCGCGTGGCTGCCCGGAGCGCAGACGCGCCATATGGTAGGCATCGACCAGCACGCCGTCGCGCATGGCATAGGCGCGGCTGGTGCCCTCTATCTCAAAGCCGAATTTGCGGTACAGCGCGATGGCCGCCGGGTTATCGGTGAACACCGTCAGTTCGATGCGCTCGATGGCCGCCCAGTTGTCGCACAGGTCGAGCATCGCCTGCATCAGGCGGCTGCCGACGCCTTTACCGTGGTAGCGCGGATCGACGCCGATGCCGAAGGTGGCGACGTGGCGGCGGCGAACGCGCTGATTCAGCATCACAACCAACTGGCCGGCAAGCTGCCCGTCGATGATGGCGGCCAGGTTATGCGTGCCCGGTTCGGGATTGGCGAGGCGCTTCTGCCAGGACTCGACGGACGGTAGCGGGAGCTGCAGCGTATCGCGGTAGACGGGCGTCTGAGAATAAAGATGATGCAGGGCCTGCGCATCCGTTGTTTCCACGTGGCGTATCACGATCTCGCTCATCTCGCTGCTCCTGTCGCTTACCGGTTGAATAACCTCTGAATTTATCCGTTTACTGCCTTGAGTCAATATTATTTAAACGGGTCAAAAAAAACGCTTTACAGGTGCGAATGATAATGATTATTATTGCGATGCGTTCCGGGGAGGGCATCAACCCTTGATACTCTCGCTGCGAAGGCACGACATTGCTCACATTGCTTCCAGTGTTTACTTAGCCAGCTCGGGTGCTGGCTTTTTTTTTTGCCATTTTTCAGCCGCTTCCGCCTTCAACAAATCCGCTGCCCATCCGCCGTTTCATTTCATCGAAATTTTTGAACAGAGGCATGAGTTTTTTACGCTTTCTTATTCTGCTGGCAGGACTAGACTGTAAAAAAACATTGAGGAGAGTTGAATATGATTTATGTACGTAAAGCGGAAGACCGCGGCCACGCCAATCATGGCTGGCTGGATAGCTGGCACACCTTCTCATTTGCCGATTACTACGATCCGAACTTTATGGGGTTCTCGGCGCTGCGGGTGATCAACGAAGATGTGATCGACGCAGGGCAGGGGTTCGGTACTCACCCGCATAAAGACATGGAAATCCTGACCTACGTGCTTAGCGGCACGGTGGAACACCAGGACAGCATGGGCAACAAAGAGCAGATACAGGCCGGTGAATTCCAGATCATGAGTGCGGGCACCGGCGTGCGTCACTCCGAGTACAACGCCAATCAGGATCGTCCGTTGCACCTGTACCAGATTTGGATCATCCCGGATCAGGTCGGGCTGGAGCCGCGCTACGAACAGCGCATGTTCGACGCGCCGCAGGGCCGTCAGCTGGTGCTGTCGCCGGATGCGCGTGACGGCTCGCTGAAGGTGTTCCAGGACATGACGCTGTCGCGTTGGGCGCTGAATAAAGGTGAGCAGGCGGAATACGCGATCGACGCCGGCCGCCGCATTTGGATCCAGGTGGTGCGCGGCAAGGTCTCGGTCAATGGCCAGGCCGCCGGCATCAGCGACGCGTTTGCGGTGTGGGATGAATCGGCGCTGACGATTCAGGCCGACGAAGAGAGCGAAATCCTGCTGTTCGATCTGCCGCCGGTGTGATTAAGCGGTAAATATCAAGGGCTCACGGTGTGAGCCCTTGAAGTGAGTGATTCGCCTGCCGACGTTGCCTGACTTAACGCCGGCAAAACATATAAAAACAAGGAAAATCAATTTATTGATTTTCGGCTGCTCGTCACAAAGGGGGAGAAACCACGCTTTTTCCCCCTTTGTCTGCGTATGAAGGGCTCACGGTGTGAGCCCTTTTTGCGTTGGCCGTCGCATAACCGACAATATCGGCGCGCCGTTTTTTTTGCTAAAATGACTGCCCATTCACGGTTAGTCAGTTCATTGATAATGAAGAAAAAACGGCCGGTACTCCAGGATGTGGCGGACAAGGTGGGCGTGACCAAGATGACGGTGAGCCGTTATCTGCGCAATCCCGACCAGGTTTCCGCCGCCCTGCAGCAAAAAATCGCCGTCGCGCTGGATGAGCTGGGCTACATCCCCAACCGCGCGCCGGACATTCTCTCCAACGCCACCAGCCGGGCGATTGGCGTGCTGTTGCCGTCGCTGACCAACCAGGTGTTCGCCGAAGTGCTGCGCGGCATCGAAAGCGTGACCGACGCGCACAACTACCAGACCATGCTGGCGCACTACGGCTATCTGCCGGAGCGCGAAGAAGAGCGTCTGACCTCGCTGCTGTCTTACAATATCGACGGTTTGATCCTGTCCGAGCGCCACCACACGCCGCGCACCCTGAAGATGATCGAGGTGGCGGGCATTCCGGTGGTAGAGCTGATGGACTGCGTCTCGCCGTGCATCGATCTGGCGGTGGGCTTCAACAACTTCGAGGCGGCGCGCCAGATGACGCAGCAAATCATCGCGCACGGCCACCGTCACGTGGTCTACTTCGGCGCCCGTCAGGATGAACGTACTATCATCAAACAACAGGGGTATGAGCAGGCGATGCGTGAATCCGGCCTGGAGCCGTACAGCATCATGACCGCGCGGTCTTCCTCCTATTCCGCCGGCGGCGAGCTGCTGCGCCAGGCGCAGCGCGATTATCCGCAGATCGACAGTATCTTCTGCACCAACGATGACCTGGCGATCGGCGCGGCCTTCGAGTGCCAGCGACAGGGGCTGTCGATCCCGCAGGACATGGCGATCGCCGGTTTCCACGGCCATGACATCGGTCAGGTGATGGTGCCGAAGCTGGCCAGCGTGCTGACCCCGCGCGAGCGCATGGGGCAGATCGGCGCCGAGCGCCTGCTGGCCCGGCTGCGCGGCGAAACGGTGTGTCCGCGCATGGTGGACGTCGGTTTCACCGTGATCCCAGGCGGCAGCATCTGAGCCATTTTAACGTTCTGTTTTAACACCCTTTCTTTTTGCAGCGCGTCCTGAGGCGCGCTGGTTATCCCGCCTGTAAGCCCGCCGCTCGTTGCCGACATAAGTTTGATCTCTGTCCCAGAACGCGAATTTTAACCGCTTACCCGGTTCCGAGGCTTATGTTGTTACCGGTATCATGATACCGGTAACAACGAGTGGGCGGTCATCTTGCTGCAAGACTGAACCTCTGAATCAACAACACCTACAGCTCTTCTTAAACACCGGGAAAGAGCCTAAAAATAAAACAACCGCACGCTTTACGCCTATCGTAAAGAGAGTCGCGATAAAAGGTTGGAGAAAAACTATGCCATTAGTGATTGTTGCAGGCGGCGTAGCGCTGCTGCTGCTGCTGATGATCCGCTTCAAGCTGAACGGCTTTATCTCTCTGGTTCTGGTTGCTCTGGCGGTCGGGATTGCACAGGGGATGCCGGTCGATAAGGTCATCGGCTCCATCAAGGCCGGCGTGGGCGGCACGCTGGGCAGCCTGGCGCTGATCATGGGCTTCGGCGCCATGCTCGGCAAGCTGCTGGCGGACTGCGGCGGCGCACAGCGCATCGCCACCACGCTGATCGACAAGTTCGGCAGAAAACACATTCAATGGGCGGTGGTGCTGACCGGTTTCACCGTCGGCTTCGCGCTGTTCTACGAAGTGGGCTTCGTGCTGTTGCTGCCGCTGGTGTTCACCATCGCCGCCTCCGCGCGCATTCCGCTGCTGTACGTCGGCGTGCCGATGGCCGCTGCGCTGTCGGTGACTCACGGCTTCCTGCCGCCGCACCCGGGCCCGACCGCTATCGCCACCATCTTCCATGCCGACATGGGTAAAACCCTGTTGTACGGCACGCTGCTGGCGATCCCGACGGTGATCCTGGCCGGCCCGGTCTATGCCCGCTTCCTGAAAGGCATCGACAAGCCGGTGCCGGAAGGCCTGTACAACCCGAAAACCTTTACCGACGCGGAGATGCCGAGCTTTGGCGTCAGCGTCGCCACGTCGCTGGTGCCGGTGATCCTGATGGCGCTGCGCGCGGTGGCTGAAATGGTGTTGCCGAAGGGCCACAGCCTGCTGCGCTTCGCCGAGTTCTTCGGCGACCCGGTGATGGCGACCCTGATCGCCGTGCTGATCGCCATCTTCACCTTCGGCCTGAACCGCGGCCGCACCATGGATGAAGTGATGGGCACCATCACCGACTCGATTAAAATCATCGCCATGATGCTGTTGATCATCGGCGGCGGCGGCGCCTTCAAACAGGTGCTGGTGGACAGCGGCGTCGAGCAGTACATCGCCGGCCTGATGGAAGGCAGCAACGTTTCGCCGATCCTGATGGCCTGGTCGATCGCCGCCGCGCTGCGTCTGGCGCTGGGTTCCGCCACCGTGGCGGCGATCACCGCCGGCGGCATCGTCGCCCCGCTGATCGCCACCACCGGCGTCAGCCCTGAGCTGATGGTGATTGCGGTCGGTTCCGGCAGCGTTATCTTCTCGCACGTTAACGATCCGGGCTTCTGGCTGTTCAAGGAGTACTTCAACCTGAGCATCATGGAAACCATCAAATCCTGGTCGGTGCTGGAAACCATCATCTCGGTGTGCGGCCTGGTGGGCTGCCTGCTGCTGGCGACGGTCGTATAATCGTTATCCGACGCCCTGCGGGGCGTCGGCGTTCCAGAGTATCTTTATCAGTTGGGACGCATTTGGCGCGCTCGCGCCAGTTCCCATAAGGGCATGACACAATGAGTAATCCGCAGAATCACGTATTTATCCTGATGGGGGTGTCCGGCAGCGGTAAATCCGCCGTGGCCAGCGCCGTCGCCCGGGAAGCCGATGCCGCCATGCTGGACGGCGATTATCTGCATCCGCGCGCCAACATCAACAAAATGGCCGCCGGGCATGCGCTGGACGACAACGATCGCGCTCCGTGGCTGGCTGCGCTCAACGACGCCATCTTCGCCATGCAACGCACCAATCCGGTGTCGCTGCTGGTGTGTTCGGCGCTGAAAAAAAGCTATCGCGACCGCCTGCGCGAAGGCAATCGCAACCTGCATTTCCTCTACCTGAAAGGGGATAAAACGGTGATTGAGGAGCGCCTGAAGCAGCGCAAAGGCCACTTCTTCAAACCGCAGATGCTGGTTTCGCAGTTCGCCACGTTGGAAGAGCCGGGCGAGCAGGAGCCGGATGTGCAGGCGATCGACATCAACCAGCCGCTGGACGGCGTGGTCGCCGATACGCTCGCCTATATTCGCCGCGTTACCGCCCGCTGAGCGCGGGCCGTTGTCGGCGCCGCCAGGCGCCTACAGCTTCATGTAAGCCCGCACGCCGTCCAGGAACATCTGGGTCGACAGCATCACCAGAATCAGCCCCATCAACCGCTCCAGCGCGCTGACGCCTTTGCTGCCCAGCAGGCGCAGGAACAGGTTCGACATCAGCAAAATGGCCGCAGAGAGGCCCCAGGCGATCAACAGCGCCGCCACCAGATGGGGCAGCTGATGTGGATACTGGTGCGACAGCAGCATCAATGCAGCCAGAATCGACGGCCCGGCCACCAGCGGGATCGCCAGCGGCACCAGGAACGGCTCCTCGCCGGCGGACAGCCCGGAGCTGTTTCCTTCCTGCGAGGGGAAAATCATCTTGATGGCGATCAGAAACAGGATGATGCCGCCGGAAATGGAGACGGTTTCGGTGCGCAGGTTGAGGAACGCCAGAATTTTCTCGCCGGCGAACAGGAAGATCAGCATCAGCAGCAGGGCGATCAGCAGCTCGCGAATCAACACCACGCGGCGGCGGCGCGGTTCCAGGTGCTTGAGCACCGACATGAAAATCGGCAGGTTGCCCAGCGGATCCATAATTAAAAACAGCAATACCGTAGCGGAAATCATCTCTGTCATGGTGACCTCGTGATCGGGAAAACGCCTCGGCCTTTTCGGCCGCGTCCTTGCCTATAAGAAGGATTGCTGAGAAATCCCCAGCCATCGAATAAATTCACTTTGCGCCCGCGCCGACATTTTGTAAGGTGAGGAGATATTGCACACAACTCGTTATCACCTAATAAGCCCTTATCCGGGCGGGACACAGATATCATGAAAAACGTTGGTTTCATCGGTTGGCGCGGAATGGTCGGCTCGGTTCTCATGCAACGCATGACGGAAGAGCGCGATTTCGACGCCATTCGCCCGATCTTTTTCTCCACCTCGCAGCACGGTTCTGCCGCGCCGGCCTTCGGCGGCCAGCAGGGCACGCTGCAGGATGCCTATGACATCGACGCCCTGAGCGCGCTCGATATCATTATTACCTGTCAGGGCGGCGATTATACCAACGAAGTTTATCCTAAGCTGCGCGCCAGCGGTTGGCAGGGTTACTGGATCGACGCGGCCTCGTCGCTGCGCATGCAGGATGACGCCATCATCATTCTGGATCCGGTCAACCACGCGGTGATCCAGCAGGGCCTGGACAAAGGCATCAAAACCTTCGTCGGCGGCAACTGCACCGTCAGCCTGATGCTGATGTCCCTCGGCGGCCTGTTCGCCAACGATCTGGTTGAGTGGGCGTCGGTTGCCACCTACCAGGCGGCCTCCGGCGGCGGCGCTCGCCACATGCGCGAACTGCTGACCCAAATGGGCATGCTGCACGCCGATGTGGCGAAAGAGCTGCAGGATCCGGCCTCCGCCATTCTGGATATCGAACGCAAGGTGACCGAGGCCACCCGCAGCGGCAAACTGCCGACCGACAACTTCGGCGTGCCGCTGGCCGGCAGCCTGATCCCGTGGATCGACAAGCAGCTCGACAACGGCCAGAGCCGTGAAGAGTGGAAAGGCCAGGCGGAGACCAACAAGATCCTCAACACCGGCAGCGTGATCCCGGTCGATGGCCTGTGCGTGCGCGTCGGCGCGCTGCGCTGCCACAGCCAGGCGTTCACCCTGAAGCTGAAAAAAGACGTGTCGCTGCCGGAAATCGAGCAGATGCTGGCGACGCACAACGACTGGGTGCGCGTGATCCCGAACGACCGCGAGCTGACCATGCGCGAACTGACGCCTGCGGCGGTGACCGGCACGCTGAATACGCCGGTCGGCCGTCTGCGCAAGCTGAATATGGGGCCGGAGTACCTGTCGGCGTTCACCGTGGGCGACCAACTGCTGTGGGGCGCGGCCGAGCCGCTGCGCCGCATGCTGCGCATCCTGCTGTAAACCCGCTCGCCAGTTCATCTGTTGTATTTCAAAGCCCGCTTATTGCGGGCTTTTTCATATGAGCGGAGTCATGTCGGTATGGTCTGAATGTGGTTACAAGTTAATCTTCCCTGTGATATTTATAAGCGCATTGGCAACATAGCGCAGGTATAGGGATATGATTTCCAACGAAGGATTGCAGGTCGCGCTTTCACCCGTGCAGCTAGCGGCCGTGATGTCGGATAGCACGGTCACAGAAGGGGAAACCTGGGGTAATCGGCTCATGGGGGGACTGGGTTTAGCGGGGGGAGTCGTCGAACTTCTTGGGGCTGGGGTGATGTGCTATGCGCCTGACCCAACATTGTTAACCAAAGTGGGATGCGTGGTCGTTGGCACTCATAGCATGGATAGCATAAAAACCGCATCAAATCAGATCATTACCGGCCGATCATTGACTACAGACACTTACAAGTCGGCGGTTTTGCTGGCTCAGAGTCTGGGGGCCGACGAAGATATGGCTTACAACGTCGGTTTAACGGTAGATATTGCCGTTCCTTTGGTGTTTGCAACCGCTTTAGGCGCTGTACGCGTGGCTTCCGTTCGGGTGGGGCAATTAAAATTGCTTGAACACGAGTCTATAGCCGGTGCAAAAGGAGGTGGGCACACTATTGCTAAGCATGTTGCTAAAAGTTCAGAAGAGCTGCTGGAGCGCTTGGCAAAGAGTCCTGGTTTACAGTCAGCCTCGACATTTACAGATTTACGTACTGCTGAAGACGCGATTAGTCGGGCGTTGAAAGTGAATAACGCGCTTATTAAGCGCTGGGCGCAACAGCCTACTTCGGCCAACGTGCTTGAACTCACGCATAAGGTGGGTAAAGCGGTTGGTTTTGGCTACAGGCAAGGAAGCACAATTCAATTAACGTCCAACAGCGTGCGGGTTGTCTTGCTAAAGAAAATTTACAACGGTAAGCCGTATTACATTTTAACCGCTTACCCCATTATCAGATAAGGGACCCTATGGGCTTTTCAGTCGCTAATCTCGGTACACTTGTGCGTGTTTTTTTTGGGCAAGATTATGATTTATTTGGAGAGTCTGTAGAAGAGATCCTGGCCTCTTATCGGGAGACGGAAAATACCGCGACAGTGAGAAAAACCGTCGATGAAGCACGAGCGTTGCTGGCGCAATATCCTGAGGAACAACAGCTTGAACTTGCTGTTGCTGAACTTGCTGATGGGGAGTTTGCACCAGCGCCATGGGGATACACGGCGCGATCGTTTCTTGAGAAGGTGATCTCTGCTTTGGAATAGGCGATACCTGCTGCTTCTGTACTTTGTTGTAAACCCGCACTTCCTGGGGGCTGAGCGCTTTCAGCCCCCTAACGCCTTATTTTCCGCTTTTTTGTTCGCTGCGCGCCGCGTCGGGCAGCGTTATCGCAAGTCTCGTTTCATTGGGCTGTACCCCGCATCTCTTCTCGTCGGCCGCCACATGCAGATGCCGTCAGGCTGGCAGTTTTCTTAATGAAGAATTTTCCTCACCAATGCCGAGCAGTTTTTAACAGACATTGGCTATGCTTAACGCAGGGGTGAACACTTTTTCACCATGACTGAAATATTTCAAAAAATAAGCATAAAGAGCGAAATTCAGGTCGGCAGAGTAAAGATTGGTCAATAACCGACCGCAATCACGCTTTAGAGTCCGAATGCATTGCATGATGACCAAAACGGCCAAGGAATAACCAACAAGCCGTGCTTAGATCATGCTGTTAATCTAAGGAAGAAGACTATGCCTGTACTTCCCGATCGTGACGTGATTGATCAGATCATCTCCGGCCATTACGCCGATCCCTTTGCTCTGCTTGGCATGCATGCGACCGATAACGGTCTGCAAGTGCGCGCGCTGCTGCCGGACGCTGGCGCAGTCTGGCTGGTGGAACAGCAAACCGGCCGGCGACTGGTGCAGCTGAACTGCGACGATCCGCGCGGTTTCTTCAGCGCCGTGGTGCCGCGGCGAAAAAATCCTTTCCGCTATCAGCTGCAGGTCAGCTGGCGCGATCATCAACAGATCGTCGACGATCCCTACCGGTTCGGCCCGCTGCTGCAGGATATCGACAGTTGGTTATTGGCCGAAGGCACGCACCTGCGCCCCTATGAACGGCTGGGCGCTCACCTCGTCACGCTGGATGGCGTCGACGGCGTCAGCTTTGCGGTCTGGGCGCCCAACGCGCAGCGCGTCTCGGTGGTGGGGGAATTCAACTTCTGGGACGGCCGCCGCCACCCGATGCGTCTGCGGCGTGAGAACGGCATCTGGGAGCTGTTCTTGCCCGGCGTGCGGGCCGGGCAGCTGTACAAATATGAAATCGTCGATTGCTATGGCAATACCCAACTGAAAGCCGATCCTTACGCCTTTGAGGCGCAGATGCGCCCGGATACCGCCTCGCTGGTGGCGCCGCTGCCGGAGGTGGTGCCGTCGACGCCGGCGCGCCGCCGCGCCAACGATTTTGACCAGCCGATCGCCATTTACGAGGTGCATCTCGGCTCATGGCGCCGCCACACCGATAATCACTTTTGGCTCAGCTACGGTGAACTGGCGGTGCAGCTGATCGACTATGTGAAGGACATGGGATTCACCCATATCGAGCTGCTGCCGGTCAACGAGCACCCGTTCGACGGCAGCTGGGGCTACCAGCCGCTGGGGCTGTATGCGCCGACCCGGCGCTTCGGCACGCCGGCCGACTTCAGGGCGTTTGTGGCGGCGGCGCATGAGGCGGGCATCAACGTGATCCTCGACTGGGTGCCGGGGCACTTCCCCAGCGACGCCTACGGCCTGGCGAATTTCGATGGCACTGCGCTGTACGAATACGCCGATCCGCGCGAGGGCTACCATCAGGACTGGAATACGCTGATTTACAACTACGGTCGCCACGAGGTGCGCAACTACCTGGCGGGCAACGCGCTGTATTGGCTGGAACGCTTCGGCATCGACGCGCTGCGGGTGGATGCGGTGGCGTCGATGATCTATCGCGACTACAGCCGCGCCGACGGCGAGTGGGTGCCGAATTACTACGGCGGCAACGAGAATCTGGAGGCCATCGCCTTCCTGCGTTATACCAACCAGACTATCGGCCAGGCGCAGCCGGGCGCGGTGACGCTGGCGGAGGAATCCACCGACTACCCCGGCGTCACCCTGCCGCCGGACGCCAACGGCCTTGGGTTCCACTACAAATGGAACCTCGGCTGGATGCACGACACGCTCAATTACATGAAGTGCGATCCGGTGCACCGCAAGTATCACCACAACCAGATGACCTTCGGCATGCTGTACGCCTATACCGAGAACTTCGTGTTGCCTATCTCGCACGATGAAGTGGTGCACGGCAAAAAATCGGTCCTCGACCGTATGCCGGGCGACGCCTGGCAGAAATTCGCCAACCTGCGCGCCTATTACGGCTTTATGTGGGCGCATCCGGGCAAGAAGCTGCTGTTTATGGGCTGCGAATTCGCACAGGGGCGCGAGTGGAATTTCGATACCAGCCTCGACTGGCATTTATTGGAAGGGTTGGATAACTGGCATAACGGCGTGCAGCGGCTGGTGCGCGATCTGAACCACTGCTACCGGCAGCAGGCGCCGCTGTACGAGCGCGACTACCGGCCTGACGGCTTCGAGTGGCTGGTGGTCGACGATCACGATAACTCGGTGTTCGCCTTCGCGCGCTACGATTCGCAGGGCAATGAGCTGATCGCCATCAGCAACTTTACCCCGGTGCCGCGCTACCGCTACCGCATCGGCCTCTCGCGCGCCGGTGACTACCGCGAGATCCTCAATACCGATTCGCACCACTATCACGGCAGCAACGCCGGCAATCAGGGGCGGGTCTCTTCCGAAGCGGTCGGCAGCCACGGCCGCGACTTCTCCATCTGCGTAACGCTGCCGCCGCTGGCGACCATTTATCTGCTGCGGGAGGCGCCATGACGGAGCTGACGGCCGGCCTCGCCGCGCCGCTGGGCGCGCATTACGACGGCGAAGGCATCAACTTTACCCTGTACTCGGCGCACGCGGAGCGGGTGGAGCTGTGCCTGTTCGACGGCCAGCAGCGCGAAGTGCGCCTGCCGCTGCCGGCGCGCAGCGGCGATATCTGGCATGGCTACTTACCGGGCGGCAGGCCGGGGCAACGTTACGGTTACCGGGTCTACGGCCCGTTTGACCCGGCGAACGGACAGCGTTTTAACCCCAACAAACTGGCGCTCGATCCGGCCGCGCGCGCGGTGGAAGGGCCGGTGGCGGATCACCCGCACCTGCACGGCGGTTACGAGCAGCCGGACCCGCACGACAGCGCGGAGCTGATGCCGAAGTGCGTGGTGGTGGACGAACAGTATGACTGGCAGGACGATCGCCCGCCCGCCACGCCCTGGGGGCAGACGGTGATTTACGAAGCGCACGTGCGCGGCCTGACGCTGCTGCACCCGCAGATCCCGCCGGCGCTGCGCGGCAGCTTCGCCGCATTGGGGCACCCGGCGATGATCGCCCACTTCAAACGCCTCGGCATCACCGCGCTGGAACTGCTGCCGGTGCAGCAACATACCTCCGAACCGCGCCTGCAGCGGTTGGGGCTGATCAACTATTGGGGCTATAACGTGCTGGCGCCCTATGCGCCGGACAACCGCTACGCCAGCCTGAGCACCGATGCCACGCCGCTGAACGAATTCCGCGATGCGGTCAAGGCGCTGCACAAAGCCGGCATCGAGGTGATCCTCGACGTGGTGTTCAACCACAGCGCCGAGCTGGATATGGACGGGCCGATGCTGTCGCTGAGCGGCATCGATAACCTGAGCTACTACTGGCTGACGCCCGAAGGGGACTATGTCAACGACACCGGCTGCGGCAACACGCTGCGGTTGGATCAGCCGCAGGGCGTGGCCTGGGTGATGGATTGCCTGCGTTTTTGGGTGCGGGAGTGCCACGTCGACGGCTTCCGTTTCGATCTGGGCAGCGTGCTCGGCCGCACGCCGGGGTTCGATCGCGATGCGCCGCTGTTCCAGGCGATGCTGGCGGACGATGTGCTGTCGCGCTGCAAGCTGATCGCCGAACCCTGGGACATTGGCCCCGGCGGCTATCAGGTGGGGGCGTTTCCCGGCCGCTTTGCCGAATGGAACGATCATTACCGCGATGACATGCGTCGTTTCTGGCTGCAGAGCGGCGTGTCGCTCGGCCAGTTCGCCCGGCGTTTTGCCGCTTCCAGCGATCTGTATAACCAGCGCGGGCGAGCGCCTTACGCCACCGTCAACATGCTGACCGCCCATGACGGTTTTACCCTGCAGGACGTGGTCAGCTTCAATGAGAAACACAATCAGCCCAACGGCGAGGGCAACCGCGACGGCAGCGATCGCAATTTCAGCAACAACCACGGCGTCGAAGGCCTGGTCGCCGACGACGCCATTGTGCAACGCCGCAGGGCCAGCCAGCGGGCGATGCTCGCCACGCTGTTGCTGTCCCAGGGAACGCCGATGCTGCTGGCCGGCGATGAACAGGGACACAGCCAGCAGGGGAACAACAATGCCTATTGTCAGGACAACGCCACCACCTGGCTCGATTGGGCCACGGCGGACGACGCGCTGACCGATTACGTCGCGGCGCTGATCGCGCTGCGCCGCCAGATCCCCGCGCTGCAGCAGGACCGCTGGTGGCAGCAGGACGACGGCAGCGTGCAGTGGCTGAACGCGCAAGGGCAGGCGCTCGACGCGCAGCAGTGGGAGCAGGGCGAGTCGCTCATGCAGATCCTGCTGTCGCAGCGCTGGCTGCTGCTGATCAACGCCACGCCGCAAACGACGGAGATGAGGTTGCCGGAAGGCGATTGGCAGGTTGTCGCCCCGTTCACTCAGGAAGACTCACGGGCGGTATTGCCCGCCTGGCACCAGGCCGCGCGCTCGCTTTGCGTACTGGTACGGAAATAATAAAAGGAGTCCGCTATGGTTAGGTTTGAAAATAAAGACCCCCTGATGTTGGCGCGCCAGCTGCCGATTAAATCCGTAGCGCTGATCCTGGCCGGCGGCCGCGGTTCACGTCTGAAAGATTTGACCTCCACCCGCGCCAAGCCCGCCGTCCACTTTGGCGGCAAATTCCGCATCATCGACTTCGCCTTGTCGAACTGCCTGAACTCCGGCATCCGCCGCATCGGCGTGATCACCCAATACCAGTCGCACACGCTGGTGCAGCACATTCAGCGCGGCTGGTCGTTCCTCAACGAGGAGATGAATGAGTTCGTCGATCTGCTGCCGGCCCAGCAGCGCCTCAGCACCGAGCATTGGTACAAGGGCACCGCCGACGCGGTGTACCAGAACCTGGATATCATCCGTCGCTACGAGGCCGAATACGTGGTGATCCTGGCGGGCGATCACATCTACAAGATGGATTATTCGCGCATGCTGATCGACCACGTCGAGAAGGGCGCTCAGTGCACCGTGGCTTGCCTGCCGGTGCCGCGCAGCGAAGCCGGCGAATTCGGCGTGATGAAGGTGGATGAAAGCGACCGCATCATCGAGTTTCTGGAAAAGCCCGCCGATCCGCCGGCGATGCCGGGCAACCCGGATATGTCGCTGGCCAGCATGGGCATCTATATTTTTAATGCCGCCTACCTGTTCCAACTGCTGGAAGAGGATATGTCGACCCCCGGCTCCAGCCACGATTTCGGTAAGGATCTGATCCCGAAAATCACCGCGCAGCAGGCGGCGTGGGCGCATCCGTTTACCTTGTCCTGCGTGACGTCCAACCCCGACTTGCCGCCTTACTGGCGCGACGTGGGCACGCTGGACGCTTACTGGCGCGCCAATCTCGATCTGGCGTCGGTGACGCCGGAGCTGGACATGTACGACCGCGCCTGGCCGATTCGCACCCACATGGAACCGCTGCCGCCGGCCAAGTTCGTGCAGGATCGCTCCGGTAGCCATGGCATGACCATGAATTCGCTGGTGTCCGGCGGTTGCATCGTCTCGGGCTCGGTGGTGGTGCATTCGGTGCTGTTCCCGCGCGTGCGAGTGAACTCGTTTTGCACCATCGACTCTACCGTATTGTTGCCGGACGTGAACGTCGGCCGTTCCTGCCGCCTGCGGCGCTGCATCATCGACCGCGCCTGCCATATTCCGGAGGGCATGGTGATCGGGGAAAACGCCGATGAGGACAGCAAGCGTTTCTATCGCTCGGAAGGCGGCATCGTGCTGGTGACGCGCGAAATGTTGTCAAAATTGTGAGTTAACGTGGGGGGCAGAACGATAGCCTGCCGCCCGATGAACGGTTCGATGGCTTGCGCAACGCGGCACACATAACAGCGGCAAGCCTGCTTTATTTCTTATCCAGAGGCCTTCGGCCGACTTTCAGGAGTGATAATGCAGGTCTTACACGTATGTTCTGAAATGTTCCCCCTGCTGAAAACGGGCGGACTCGCAGACGTGGTTGGCGCGCTGCCGGCGGCGCAAATCGCCGAAGGCGCCGATGTTCGGGTACTATTGCCCGCTTTCCCTGACGTACGCAACGGCATACCCGACACCGTGCTGGTGGCGGAGATAGACTCGTTCGCCGGCCGTGTCGGCCTGCGTTACGGCACCTACCATGGCGTGGGCATTTACCTGATCGATGCGCCCTGGCTGTATGACCGGCCGGGCAGCCCATACCACGATCAGTCCATGTACGCCTACCCCGACAACCACCGGCGCTTTGCGCTGCTGGGCTGGATGGCCTGCGAGCTGGCCAAGGGGCTGGATCGCTACTGGCGCCCGCAGCTGGTGCATGCCCACGACTGGCATGCCGGCCTGAGCTGCGCCTATCTGGCCGCCAACGGTCACCCGGCGCGTTCGGTGTTCACCGTGCACAACCTGGCCTATCAGGGCCTGTTCTCCGCCCATCACGTGACCGAGCTGTGGCTGCCGGCGTCGTTTTACGATGTCTATGGCCTGGAGTTCTACGGCCAGATGTCGTTCCTCAAGGCCGGGCTGTTTTATGCCGACCACGTGACCGCCGTCAGCCCGACCTATGCGCGCGAGATCACCCGGCCGGAGTTTGGCTACGGCATGGAGGGGCTGCTGCAGGAGCGGCAGCGGCAAGGCAGGTTGAGCGGCATCCTCAACGGCGTGGACGACAAGATTTGGGATCCGGCCCACGACCCGCGGCTGAGCGCCCGCTACGACGCCGACGATCTGAAAAGCAAGGTCAAAAACAAGCTGCATCTGCAAAAGGCCATGGGGCTGAAGGTGGACGAATCGCTGCCGGTGTTCGCGGTGGTGAGCCGATTGACCAGCCAGAAAGGCCTCGATCTGGTGCTGCAGGCGCTGCCCGAATTGCTGGCGCAGGGCGGGCAGTTGGCGCTGCTGGGCGCCGGCGACGCGGTGCTGCAGCAGGCGTTTCTGGCCGCCGCCGCCGACTACCCTGAGCAGGTCGGCGTGCAGATTGGTTATCACGAATCCTTCTCCCACCGCATCATCGGCGGCGCCGACGTCATTCTGGTGCCGAGCCGCTTCGAGCCCTGCGGCCTGACGCAGCTCTACGGCCTGAAATACGGCACGCTGCCGCTGGTGCGCCGCACCGGCGGACTGGCGGACACGGTCGTGGACTGCGCGCTGGAGAACCTGGCCGACGGCACCGCCAGCGGATTCGTGTTCGACGATTGCGACGCTGTCGCGCTGGGCAACGCCATCCGCCGCGCCATGGTGCTGTGGAGCCGGCCGAAACACTGGCGCCACGTTCAGCGCCACGCCATGAGCGTGGACTTCGGCTGGCCGGTGGCGGCGAAAGAGTATTTATCGCTTTATCAACGCTTGTAGCCCGCGATTCGCGTCGCGGGTTGACGCGCGGCGGGCAACCGTAAGGGTAGATTGTCGGGGCGCAGCGTACCGCGCCCATGTTCAGCGGGGCCAGCTATTCCGCGGCGGATGGCTGGGCTCCCCATTAGGGATTAAAAGCCATGACTTCACCGTTTAGTTACACCTCACCTACGGTCAGTGTGGAAGCGCTGAAACATTCCATTGCCTATAAGCTGATGTTTATCGTCGGCAAGGATCCGGCGATCGCCAACCGCCACGACTGGCTCAACGCCGTCCTGTTCGCGGTGCGCGATCGCATGGTGGAGCGCTGGCTGCGCTCCAACCGCGCCCAGCTGTCTCAAGACGTGCGGCAGGTGTATTACCTGTCGATGGAGTTTCTGATCGGCCGCACGTTGTCGAACGCGCTGCTGTCGATGGGCATTTATCAGGACATCGACAACGCGTTGAACGAGATGGGGCTGAACCTGGCGGAGCTGCTGGAGGAAGAGAACGACCCCGGGCTCGGCAACGGCGGTCTGGGCCGGCTGGCGGCCTGCTTCCTCGACTCGCTGGCGACGCTGGCGCTGCCGGGGCGCGGCTACGGCATTCGCTATGAGTACGGCATGTTCAAGCAGAACATCGTCAACGGCCAACAGATGGAATCGCCGGACTACTGGCTGGAGTACGGCAATCCGTGGGAGTTTCCGCGCCATAACACCCGCTACAAGGTGCGCTTCGGCGGCCGCGTGCAGCAGGAGGGGGCCAAGGCCCGCTGGCTGGAGACCGAAGAAATCGTGGCCATCGCCTACGATCAGGTGATCCCCGGTTTCGACACCGACGCCACCAACACGCTGCGGTTGTGGGGCGCGCAGGCCAGTAACGAGATCAACCTCGGCAAGTTCAATCAGGGCGATTACTTCGCGGCGGTGGAAGATAAAAACCATTCTGAGAACGTGTCGCGCGTGCTCTATCCGGACGATTCGACCTCCTCCGGGCGTGAATTGCGCTTGCGACAAGAGTATTTCCTGGTGTCGGCCACGGTACAGGATATTCTCAATCGCCATTGGCTGATGCACAAAACCTTCGACAACCTGGCGGACAAGATCGCCATTCACCTCAACGACACTCACCCGGTGTTGTCGATTCCGGAGCTGATGCACCGGCTGATCGACGAGCACAAGTTCAAGTGGCTCGACGCCTGGGAAGTGGTGGAGCAGGTATTCTCCTACACTAACCACACGCTGATGAGTGAGGCGCTGGAGACCTGGCCGGTGGACATGCTCGGCCGCATCCTGCCGCGCCATCTGCAGCTGATTTTCGAGATCAACGATCACTTCCTCAAAATGGTGCAGGAGGTGGCGCCGGGCGACAACGATCTGCTGGCGCGGGTCTCGATCATCGACGAAACCAACGGCCGTCGGGTGCGCATGGCGTGGCTGGCGGTGGTGGCCAGCCACAAGGTCAACGGCGTTTCCGCTCTGCATTCCGAACTAATGGTGCAGTCGCTGTTCGCCGACTTCGCCCGGCTGTTCCCGACTCGTTTCTGCAACAAAACCAACGGGGTGACGCCGCGTCGTTGGCTGGCGCTGGCCAACCCGCCGTTGGCGGCGGTGTTGGACGACTGCATCGGCCAAACCTGGCGCACCGATCTCAGCCAGCTGAGCGAGATCAAGGCCAACATCGATTACCCGAGCTTCCTGCAGGCGGTGCAGCGCGCCAAGCGGCAGAACAAGGAGCGGCTGGCGCTGTACATCGCCAAAACGCTCAACGTGGTGGTTAACCCGGATGCGCTGTTCGACGTGCAGATCAAACGCATTCACGAGTACAAACGGCAGTTGCTCAACGTGTTGCACGTCATCACGCTGTATAACCGTTTACTGGCCGACCCTGATATCGAGCGCGTGCCGCGGGTGGTGATCTTCGCCGGCAAGGCGGCCTCGGCCTACTATGCCGCCAAGCAGATCATCCGCCTGATCAACGACGTGGCCAAAGTGATCAACAACGATCCGCGCGTGCATACCCAGTTGAAGGTGGTGTTCATTCCGAACTACGGCGTCAGCCTGGCGCAGATCATCATCCCGGCGGCGGATCTGTCGGAACAGATCTCGCTGGCGGGCACCGAAGCCTCGGGTACCAGCAATATGAAGTTCGCGCTGAACGGCGCGCTGACCATCGGCACGTTGGACGGCGCCAACGTCGAGATGCGCGAGCACGTGGGGGAGGAGAACATCTTTATCTTCGGCAATACCGCCGAGCAGGTCGAGGAACTGCGCCGCAACGGTTACAACCCGCGACAGTACTACGAGCAAGACCCAGAGCTGCATCAGGCGCTGACGCAGATCGCCACCGGCATGTTCAGCCCTGAGGAGCCGAAGCGCTATGGCAATTTGTTCGACTCGCTGGTGAACCTCGGCGACCACTATCAGCTGTTGGCGGATTACCGCAGCTATGTGGACACGCAGGACAAGGTGGACGAGGTGTATCTCAATCAGGACGAGTGGACGCGGCGCGCGGTGCTGAATATCGCCAATATGGGTTACTTCTCATCCGATCGCACCATTCAGGAATATGCGGATGAAATTTGGCACATTAAGCCGGTGAAGCTGTAAAGCGGACAGAAAAAAAGCAAAGGGCCGGATAACCGGCCCTTTTTCGTTACGCTGCGGCTCAGGAAGCCAGCGACAGCGCTTTCGTTTTCGCGTGTTCCGCCAGCCAGGCTTTCACGCGCGCCTGCTGCGCTTCGTCCAGCCACATGCCCAGCTTGGTGCGGCGCCAGATAGCGTCGTCCAGCTCCACGACCCACTCTTTCTCGGTCAGGTAGCGCAGTTCGGCTTCATACAGACCGTGGCCGAAATCTTCGCCCAGATCGGCGAGGCCGTTGGCGCCGGCCAGGATCAGCTCGCTCTGGCTGCCGTAGGTGCGGGCATAGCGGCGCGCCAGGGCTTCCGGCAGCCAGCCGTGCGCACGGCGCAGTTTGGCCGCGTAACCGTCGCGGTCGCCGTCGATGTCACCGCCCGGCAGCGTGGCGTTTTTGGTCCACGCCGGGCCGCAGCCTGGGTAGTAGTGGGCCAGTTTTTCCATCGCATGTTCGGCCAGCTTGCGGTAGGTGGTCAGCTTGCCGCCGAAGACCGACAGCAGCGGCGCCTTGCCTTGCTCGTCGTGCACGTCCAGCGTGTAATCGCGGGTGATCGCCTGCGGTGAATCGGATTCGTCGTCGCACAGCGGACGCACGCCGGAGTAAGTCCAGACGATGTCGTCGCGGCCCAGCTGCTTCTTGAAGTGATCGTTGTACACTTTCAGCAGATAAGCGATTTCGTTCTCGTCGATCTTCACGTCTTTCGGATCGCCTTTGTACTCCACGTCGGTGGTGCCGATGATGGAGAACTCGTCATTCCACGGGATCACGAACACGATGCGGTGGTCTTCGTTCTGCAGAATGTAAGACTGCGGCTGATCGTGCACGCGCGGCACCACGATGTGGCTGCCTTTGATCAGACGGATGCCGTAAGGCGATTTCAGCTTCAGGCCGTCGTCGAAGAAGTTTTTCACCCACGGGCCGGTGGCGTTCACCAGGCCTTTGGCGCGCCAGGTGAAGGTTTTGCCGCTGTCGATATCGACCGCTTCCACCATCCACAGGCCGTTTTCGCGCCATGCGCGGGTCACTTTGGTGCGGGTGCGCACTTCGCCGCCGCGTTTTTCCACTTCCTGCGCGTTCAGCACCACCAGGCGAGCATCGTCGACCCAGCAGTCGGAATATTCGAAACCGCGCTTCAGTTCAGGCTTCAGCACCGATTCTGGTCCAAAGCGCAACCCCTTGCTGCCCGGCAGGCTGGTGCGTTTGCCCAGGTGATCGTACAGGAACAGGCCGATACGGATCATCCAGGCCGGACGCAGGTGCGGCTGGTGCGGCAGGCGGAAACGCATCGGGAACGCGATGTGCGGCGCCAGTTTCAGCAGCACTTCACGTTCGGCCAGCGCTTCGCTCACCAGACGGAATTCGTAGTGTTCCAGGTAGCGCAGGCCACCGTGGATCAGTTTGGAACTGGCGGAAGACGTAGCACAGGCCAAGTCTTGCGCTTCCAGTAGCAGTACCGACAGCCCGCGCCCGGCAGCATCCGCCGCGATGCCGGCACCGTTGATGCCGCCACCGATAACGATCAAGTCTTTGGTTTCCACGTCATCTTCCTCCAGATGTTCGAAATAGCTCTTTCATGTTCGTTTTCGCTCATGATTGTAATCAAAAACCAACAAGCAAGCCAAGACTTAACCAAACAAAAACATTTAGGCGTGATAGAGGTAACAGTTTGGTGATGATAGTCACACAAGTAGCATGGATATGGCGCGGGCGCGCAAACGGCTGTCGGTGAGGGGGTTAAAGGGATGAAACGGGGCGGCGGCGCGCCCCGCAGGTTAAGGCCGAATCAGCACAGCTCCAGCTGCACGTCGTACTGTTCGATGATTTTCATCACGCTCGGCGGCGGCAGCTGGTCGGTAAACAGGTAGTCGATCAGGTTCATGTTGCCCAGGTTGACCATGGCGTTGCGGCCGAATTTGGAGTGGTCGGTTACCAGCATCACGCAGCGGGAATTTTCGATAATCGCGCGTTTGGTGCGCACTTCGTGATAGTCGAATTCGAGCAGCGAGCCGTCCATATCGATGCCGCTGATGCCGAGAATGCCGTAATCGAGACGGAATTGGGAGATGAAGTCCAGGGTGGCTTCGCCCATGATGCCGCCGTCGCGGGTGCGCACTTCGCCGCCGGCCAGGATCAGGCGGAAGTCTTCTTTGGCGGTCAGCAGGGTGGCGACGTTAAGGTTGTTGGTGACCACGCGCAGGTTCTTGTGGTTCATCAGCGCATGGGCCACCGCCTCCGGCGTGGTGCCGATATCGATGAACAGCGTGGCGCCGTCCGGGATCTGGCTGGCGACGCGCTGCGCGATGCGGGCTTTCTCTTCCGACCACATCACCTTGCGATCGTTATAGGCAGCGTTGACCGAGCTGGAAGGCAGCGCCGCGCCGCCGTGGTGACGCTGGATCTTGTTCTGGTCGGCCAGGTCATTCAAATCGCGGCGAATCGTTTGCGGGCTGACGTCAAAATGCTCGACCAGCTCTTCCGTGCTGACGTAACCCTGCAGGCGCACCAGCTCGATAATTGCGTCATGACGCTGTGTTTGCTTCACGATAATCCCCTAAAACGCCCGCTATGCCCGCTGGGCATAGCTCCCGGCTGTTATTGTTCGTTGTGTGCGCGATGACGCGTATCCCAAAATGCCATCAATAACCCTAACACTAAACCGGCTACGTGTGCCGCGTTGGCGATCGACATTCCTAAAATATCGAAATATCCGGCCACCAGCCACAGCACCGAGAACACCATCAGGCCGCGCGGCAGCATCAGGCCGCGCTCCGGCGCCCGTTCGCCCGACAGCCAGACATAGCCCATCAGCGCATAGACCACGCCTGACAGCCCGCCGAACAGCGCGCCGCTGAACAGCGATTGCGCCCAGCCGCTGAAGAACGCCGACACCACCGCCAGCACGAACAGCTTGCCGGCGCCGAGGCGTTTTTCCATCTGGCCGCCGAGATACCACCACCACATCAGGTTAAACAGGATATGCAGCAGGGAGAAATGCAGGAACGCATGGCTGATCCAGCGCCACAGCTGGGTGTATTGGCTGCTGTCCTGCGGCCAGGAGAGCCAGTACATCACGGTATCGTCACCGAGCGCCTGCATCAGAATATAGACTGCGATGCACAGCACCATCACGCCGAGCGTCAGCGGCCCGGCTTTGCTGCGCAGGGTGTGCAGGTAGGACTCGCTCTGATAGTGCAGGCCGGCGTCGGTATGGCCGGTCTGCCAGCTGGCGGCCTGATAACGGCGGTTGAGCGGATCGACCAGAAACTGCTGCAGCTCGTGTTGCACCTGCTCGAGATGACCTTCGTCGGCCAGCCAGATTTCCGCCGCCTCGCCGCTGTTGCGCAGCTCAAGCCGGATGCCCTGGGTCGCCATATAGTCGACAAAGGCCAGCGCCAGGCGCGGGTTGGATACGGCGATTACTCTAACCATTGCTCTTCCGTCGTAAGTGAATGATTTTGGCCGCTGCTTGCGCGCCGGCGACCCTGACGGCCGATTATAACGTCGAAATCCTGAGCGCTGGCAAACGGATCTGCGAAAAACCCGCGAAAACGCGCATAAAAACGAAGGGGAAGCCCGCCGACGCACGGCGGGGAGCGGGGATCAGGCAGAGGTTTCCACGTCTTGCGGATACTGACGGGCCCAGGCCTCGAAGCCGCCGTCGATGCTGTAGACCGCGTCGAACCCCTGGTGCAGCAGGTATTGCGCCGCGCTGCGGCTGCTGTTGCCGTGGTAGCACATCACCATCACCGGCCGCTCGAAGTCGTTTTGTTGCATAAAGGCCGACAGGGTGGCGTTGGTGAGGTGAAAGGCGCCCGGCGTATGCCCGGCTTCAAAACTTTGCGGATCGCGGATGTCGACCAGGGCGGCGCTGCCCTCTTTCCAGCGGGTGTAAGCCTGTTCAACGTTGATCGCTTCGAACTGTTCCATACTGCTGACTGCCTCATTATTGGGGGACGCCGCTATTGTAACCAACTCTGCGGCGTTTAAGACCAGAGCAAGGTTGTGGTTTTCTCACACCAGCAGCACTTCCACCCCTTGTTGACGCAGTTGCTCAACGATCGCCGAATCGGCGGCGCGGCCGGTGATCACCATGGCGATTTGCTCGGTGCGGCTGAACAGCATGCCGGCGCGTTGGCCGACTTTGCTGCTGTCGACCAGCACCACCAGTTTACCGACGTAGTTGAGCATCTTCTGTTCCGCCATCGCGGTCAGCATATCGGTTTTATACAGGCCGTCAGCGGTGAGGCCGATACCGCTGGTGAACATCCAGTGCCCGGCGTACAGGGTGGCGTCGCCGTCCTGGGGCGCCAGAGTAATCGACTGGGTTTTGTTGTACTGGCCTCCCATGATCACCACGCTGTCGTGTTCCTGCTCGATCAGGTAATTGGCCAGTGGCAGATAATTGGTGATCACCTGAACCGGCTTGCCGCAAATTTCACGGCCCAACAGAAATGCGGTGGAGCCGCAATTGATCACCACGCTTTCACCCGGCTGACAGAGCTGTGCCGCAGCCGCCGCAATACGCATTTTTTCGTCCAGATGCTGGGTTTGGTGGATATTGAGCGGCGTCCAGGCCGGGCGCGGAGTTTGTGTGGCTTCGGCGCCGTTGCGCACTTTGCGCAATTTGCCGATTTCATTCAGTTTGTTGATGTCCCGGCGCGCGGTAGCCGGAGAGATGTCAAACGCCGCGATGACGTCCGCCACGGAGATTTGCCCCTTGCGCTGCAAGAGATCGAGAATGGCGTTGTGGCGTTGGGACTCTGTCATGCGGGCTCCGTCGGAGAGAGAAAACGTCGTTGCCTATGATTATATGCGCGCCGTTTGACGATTTGAATCATTCCCGTTCAAAAGCGCGCATCCGTATGCAACACCGGTTGATTACAAGAAAGACTTGAAGGGCAGATCGGGTTCGAGGGTGAAGCAATCATCGAAACCGCGCGGGTAGTGGTACTCCAGATTGTCTTTATCCTGCGGCCAGATGAACTTGCCGCCAACCTGCCAGATAAACGGTTTAAAACCGTATTTGAGCCGGTCTTTCTTCATTTCCCACAGCACGCGAATTTCCTGCGGATCCGCCTGGAAATTCGACCATATGTCATGGTGGAAGGGGATCACGACCTTGGCGTTCAGCGATTCCGCCATGCGCAAGATGTCGGCGCTGGTCATCTTGTCGGTAATGCCGCGCGGGTTCTCGCCGTAGGAACCGAGGGCGACATCGATCTGATGATCGTTGCCGTGCTTGGCGTAATAGTTGGAGTAGTGGGAATCGCCGCTGTGATAAAGGTTGCCGCCCGGCGTTTTGAACAGGTAGTTGACCGCCCGCAGGTCCATGCCGTCCGGCAGAACGCCCGCTGCTTTTTGTTCCACCGGCAGTGTGATGAGCGCCGTGCGATCGAAGGCGTCCAGCGCATGAATTTCAATGTCTTTGATTTTTATCACGTCGCCAGGTTTGACGGTGATGCAGCGCTCAGGCGGCACACCCCAACCAATCCAGATATCCACGCAGCTTTGCGGCCCGATAAACGGAACGGTGGCGGCGCAATTTTGCAACACCGCCGCGGCGACGTTCACATCGATGTGATCGTTGTGGTCGTGCGTGGCCAAGACGGCGTCGAGCTGGGTAATCGCGAAGGGATCCAGTACGAATGGGGTCGTGCGCAGGTTAGGCTGCAGCTTGCGCACCCCCGCCATTCGCTGCATTTGGTGGCCGGTTTTCATCAGTGGGTTGCCGTGGCTCTGCTTGCCGGTACCGCACCAAAAGTCGACGCACAGATTGGCGCTTTCTTCGGATTTGAGCCAGATACCGGTACAGCCCAGCCACCACATGGCGAAGGTGCCGGGCGCAACTTTCTCCTGCTCTATCTCTTCGTTCAGCCAGGTGCCCCATTCGGGAAAGGTGTTCAATATCCAGGATTCGCGGGTGATGTCGTTGACTTTACTCATGGGTCGTTCCTCGTTGGCGGTGATAATGCAATCACAAATAATCATTTAAAGATTTTATGTGATTTGTTTTGATCGAATCTAGCACCGTTTTTTTCAACTGACAACGATCGAAATACACGTTAACACCGCCGGATTTACGTGCTACGCCGTCCTTTTATCTCCTTTTTGTTTGATTAACTGCTATTAAATTCAATGAGTAATAAAATGTAAGCCGTCTAATTCATTGAATGTTAGTGGAATTGATTTTTAACTTGCGAGGTTGTTCACAAATAATCATTTATGATCTTTTTGTGATTTCTTGTGATTGGTATGGTGAAGGCGTTACCTGCATGCCAACCTTTTCGGGAGAGCCGTATGGAAACTCTTTACACCATCTTCACCGTCTTTTTTAACCAGGTGATGACCAATGCGCCGCTGCTGTTGGGGCTGGTTACGCTGCTGGGTTACACGTTGCTGCGCAAAAGCGCGGCGGTCATTATCAAAGGCACGATCAAAACCATTATCGGTTTCATGTTGCTGCAAGCCGGTTCCGGCATCCTGACCGGCACGTTCAAACCGGTGGTGGCGAAGCTGTCCGAGGTGTACGGCATCAACGGGGCGATTTCAGATACCTATGCCTCGATGATGGCCACCATCGATCGGATGGGGGAGGCCTATAGCTGGGTCGGCTACGCGGTCTTGCTGGCGCTGGCGCTGAACATACTCTACGTGTTGTTGAGGCGCATTACCGGCATCCGTACCATCATGCTTACCGGCCATATCATGTTTCAGCAGGTGGGGTTGATCGCGGTATTTTTCTACATTCTGGGCTACGGCATGTGGACAACGGTATTGTGCAGCGCGCTGTTGGCTTCACTGTATTGGGGCATCACGTCCAACATGATGTTCAAACCGACGCAGGCGGTGACGGAAAACAGCGGTTTCTCCATTGGGCACCAACAGCAGTTCGCTTCGTGGCTGGCGTATAAGGCAGCGCCGTATCTCGGTAAAAAAGAGGACAGCGTGGAAGATCTGAAGCTGCCCGGGTGGCTGAACATTTTCCATGACAACATCGTTTCCACCGCCATCGTGATGACGCTGTTCTTCGGCATCATTCTTTGCTCGTTCGGCTTGGATACCCTGCAGGCGATGGCCGGTAAAACCCACTGGAGCATCTATATCCTGCAAACCGGGCTGATGTTCGCGGTGGCGATTTTCATCATCGTGCAGGGCGTGCGCATGTTCGTCGCCGAATTGACCGAGGCCTTCAATGGGATTTCCCAACGCCTGATCCCCGGTGCGGTACTGGCCATCGACTGCGCCGCCATCTATAGCTTCGCGCCCAACGCCGTGGTGTGGGGCTTTATGTGGGGCACCATCGGCCAATTGATCGCCGTCGGCATCCTCCTGGCGTGCGGCGCTTCCATCATGATCATCCCCGGTTTCATTCCCATGTTCTTCTCTAACGCCACCATCGGCGTGTTCGCTAACCACTTTGGCGGCTGGCGCGCGGCGATGAAGATCTGCCTGGTGATGGGGATGATAGAGATCTTGGGCTGCGTGTGGGCCATCAAGCTGACCGGGCTGAGCGCCTGGATGGGAATGGCGGACTGGTCGATTCTGGCGCCGCCGCTGATGCAAGGGCTGAGCTTCGGCCTGTGGTTTATGGGCGTGGTGATCGCCATCGCGCTGCTGTACATGTTCTTCGCCGGGCGCACCCTGCGCGCGGAGGAAGATGCTGAAAAACAATCGGTTGAACCAGCGTCACGTTAATAGGAGTGCAGATTATGACGGTACGAATCCTGGCGGTGTGCGGTTGCGGACAAGGCAGTTCCATGATCATGAAAATGAAAGTCGACCAATTTTTAACGCAGCAAGGCGTGGATCATTCGGTCAACAGCTGTGCGGTGGGGGAATACAAATCCGAGTTGAGCGGGGCTGACATCATCATCGCTTCCACCCATGTCGCGGATGAGATCGTCGTCAGCGGCAACAAATACGTAGTCGGGGTGCGCAATATGCTCTCGGCTGCCGACTTCGGTCCGAAGCTGATGGAAGTCATCGGCGCGCATTTTCCGCAAGATTTGAAGCAGTGAGGAGCGAGTCATGAAGCTGAGCGATTCGTTGGCGCAGAACAACGCTATTCACCTGCAGGCGGAGGCTGCCGACTGGCGTCAGGCGGTGCGGCTGGGGGTCGATCTGCTGGTGGCCGCCGGCGTGGTGGAGCCTCGCTATTTCGACGCCATTCTGGCCGGCGTCGAACGGCACGGCCCTTACTTCGTGTTGGCGCCCGGCCTGGCGATGCCGCATGGTCGGCCGGAGGAAGGGGTGCTGAAAACCGGCTTCGCCTTGGTCACCTTGAAAACGCCGGTGTGCTTCGGCGATGAGGACAACGATCCGATAGATATCTTGATCACCATGGCGGCGGTGGACGCCAAAACGCATCAGGAGGTGGGCATCATGCAAGTGGTTAACCTGTTCGAAGATGAGGCGAACTTCGATCGCTTGCGGGCCTGTCGCCGGGCGAGCGAGGTACTGGCGTTAATCGACAAAACGTCCGCGGCGGCGGCGAATTGAAGGAGACATGCAATGAAAACGCATTTACCGATGCTGCAAGTGGCGCTGGATAACCTGTCCATGGCCGCGGCTTACAATACGACGCGCCTGATCGCGGCCGAAGTCGACATCATTGAGGTCGGCACTATTTTGTGCGTGGCGGAAGGCGTACGGGCCGTGCGCGATCTGAAAGCGCTGTATCCGGATCGCATCGTGTTGGCGGACGCGAAAATCGCCGATGCGGGGCAAATTTTGGCGCGGATGTGCTTCGAGGCACACGCCGACTGGATCACGGTGATCTGCTGCGCTGACATCAATACGGCCAAGGGCGCGCTGCAGGTGGCGCATGAGTTCGGTGGCGACGTGCAGATCGAACTGACGGGATTTTGGACCTGGGAACAGGCGCAGGCGTGGCGTGAGGCGGGTATTGGTCAGGTGGTGTATCACCGCAGCCGTGACGCGCAGGCGGCGGGCGTCGCCTGGAGCGATGACGATATCCGCGCGGTTCATCGCCTGAGCGAGATGGGTTTCAAGGTGACGGTTACCGGCGGATTGTCATTGGCGGATTTGCCTCTGTTCCGGGGCATTCCCATCCATGTTTTTATCGCCGGGCGCAGCATTCGCGATGCCGCCGATCCGGTCGCGGCGGCGCGGGAATTTAAACGCGTCATCGTCCAACTGTGGGGCTGAGGAGCGGTTATGTTGCAAAAATCCGTACCGTTGGGCATCTACGAGAAGGCGTTGCCGCCGGGCGAGGACTGGCTGACGCGCTTGCAACTGGCGGGGGAGTTGGGATTCGATTTCGTTGAAATGTCGATCGATGAAAGCGACGGCCGTCTGGCGCGGCTGGATTGGAACAGCGAGCAGCGACTGGCGCTGATCGGCGCCGTTGCGGCCAGCGGTGTGCGCGTCCCTTCTTTGTGCCTTAGCGCCCATCGGCGTTTTCCGTTGGGCAGTGAAGACGACAGGACGCGCGAGCGGGGGCTGGAGATCATGCGCAAGGCCATCCGGCTGGCGCAGGATACCGGCATACGGGTGATCCAACTGGCCGGATATGACGTTTATTACCAACAGGCTACTGCGCAGACCCGCGCCCGGTTCCGCGCCGGCTTGGCGCAGGCGGTGGAGATGGCCAGCCGCGCGCAGGTCATGCTGGCGATGGAAATCATGGATTATGCGCTGATGAATTCGATCAGCAAGGCGCTGGGTTATGTCCACTACCTGAATAACCCATGGTTTCAGCTATACCCGGACATCGGCAATTTGTCTGCCTGGGACAACGATGTGCAGATGGAGCTCGTAGCCGGACGCGGGCATATCGTAGCGGTGCACGTTAAGGATACGCGGCCGGGAGAGTTTAAGAACGTGCCGTTCGGCGAGGGCGTGGTCGATTTCACCCGCTGCTTCGAAACGCTGCTTGCGAGCGGCTATCGCGGCCCCTATCTGCTCGAAATGTGGAGCGAGAAGGCGCCCGACCCGCTGCAGGTGGTGCGGGAGGCGCGTGCCTGGGTGGTTGAACGCATGGCAGAGGCCGGGTTGGAAATAGGGAGCTAACATGCTGGAACAACTGAAATGGCAGGTCTACAAAGCCAATATGGCGCTGCCTGAGCACGGGCTGGTGACCTATACCTGGGGCAATGTCAGCGGCATCGATCGGGCCAGCGATCTGATGGTGATAAAACCCAGCGGCGTGCCTTATGAAACGATGCGGGCGGAAGATATGGTGGTGGTGAATGCGCGAGGGGAGGTTGTTGAGGGGCAACTGCGGCCTTCATCCGATACGCCGACGCATCTGGCGCTGTACCGGGCATTCCCACAACTCGGCGGCGTCGTGCATACGCACTCCACTCACGCCACCGCCTGGGCCCAGGCGGGTGAGGCGATACCGGCGTTTGGCACCACCCATGCCGACTATTTTTCCGGCGACATTCCTTGCACCCGCGCGCTGACGGCGGAAGAGGTGGCGCGGGAATATGAATTGAACACCGGCCGGGTGATTATCGAAACCCTGTGCGGGCGCGAGCCGTTGCACATTCCCGGCATTCTGGCGTATCAGCATGGTCCGTTTAGTTGGGGCTGCTCGCCGGATGAGGCGGTGCATAACGCGGTGGTGCTCGAGGAGGTGGCTAAGATGGCGTGGATCAGCCGGGGCATTAACCCCGGCCTGCGCCGGATCGATGAACACCTGTCGGCGAAACATTTCAGCCGCAAACATGGCGCCGGCGCTTATTACGGCCAGCGCTGACTATCAGGCGCCGTACCCCATCATCTTCAACAACTGCTGCGCCTGCTGCACCGCTTCCTGGCGATGGGCTACGCCCAGTTTCTGGTACAGGTTGCGGATGTGCGTCTTGATGGTGGTGGCCGCCACGTCCAGCTCGCCGGCGATCTGGTCGTTGCTGTAGCCGGAATAGATTAGCCCCAGCACCTGCCATTCGCGCTGGGTGAGCGGGCTGGTGCGGATCAGCTCCGGCACCTGCGGGTGGGTCAGCAGCTTATCGACGAAGTTCTCGTCAAAATGCGCGAACTTGTGCCGATGATGCTGGTTGATGTCGCGCAGGATGCGCTGGGCACGATGCTGTTCCAGCTCCGGCAGCGTGTTGAGCTGGATCAGCTGGCGCAGCTGCTGTGCCATCGCTTCGCCTTCGATGACGAAGTGGCTGATAAAGCCGGTGCGGTTAGCCAGCGACAGCGCTTCGATCAGCGCCTGCTGCGCTTCGCCCTTGCGCTCTTGCAGCCAGTACAGCTGGTTGCTGAGCAGCAGGTTGCGGTTCAGATCGCTCACCAGCCGCAGGCGGCGGGCGTTCTCGTTCAGCTCATCCAGCACCACCCCGGCCTCGTCATACTGGCCGAGCAGGATTTGCACCCGCGCGATGTTGCGCCATTGGCCCTGCGTGAAGTGGTTGTCCGCCATGCCGGGCTTTTCGGTGTGGCGCAGCCACTGGGCGGCGGCGGTGATGTCGCCGGTCATCTGCCAGTGGATCACCCGCGACTTGTCGGTGTTGGTCAGCCAGTCGCGATGATAATGGGCGCCGTGCAGCAGGGTTTCGCAGCGCTGCAGATGGGTATTGGCGTTGTCCAGATCGCCGCGCGCCAGCGAGCATTTGGCCAACATGGCGATGCACTGCAGCTGCTGTTGCGGTTGGTAGTTCGCCAGAATTTTCAGCCCGGCGCGCGCCGCGTCTTCCGCTTCGTCCAGACGCGACCACGACCACAGGATCTGCGCGCGAATGCGCAGCAGGAATTCGTGCATCGGCAGCTGTTCCAGGTGCTGCTCGCGGATCAGTTCGAACGCCTTATCCTGGGTTTCGTAAGCGGCCTGCAGGAAGCCTTGGGCGATAAGGATTTCGCTCTGCTGCAGCAGCGCCCAGAGCGCGTAATGGTTGGCCTGATGACGACGCGCCATCTGCTCGGTCTGCTGCATCATCGGCAGCGCGCGCGCCAGTTCGCCCTTGCAGTGGTGCACTTCGCCGGTCACCGAGGTGGCGACGATGCGGCTGTAGTAGCTGGACAGCGGCAGGAATTTCAACGCTTCGGTCGCCAGCCGCTCGGCTTCTTCCGGTTTGCCGGCGTTGATCGCCACCTGGGCGCGCAAGGCGTCGAACTCGGCGTGCAGCGTTTGGTCTATCTCGATTTTTTGTTCGCGCATGGTGCGCTCGGCGCGCTCCAGCAGGGTGTTGACCTCGCTGTAGCGGTGCTGGCTCTGCGCCAGCCAGGCCTGCAGCAGCGCCAGCTTGGGGTTTTGGATCAGGCGCTCATACGGCAGCGCGTTGAGGCACTCCTCCAGCAAGGCCAGTTCGCTGTGGTGGAACAGCGACCAGGCGTGTTGCAGCAGGATATCGCGCAGCATGCTGCCGTCGCTGGCCGCCAGCGCGTGGTGAATGGCCTCCGCCGGATACCCCAGCGCCAGCCAGCCTTCGGCGGCGGCGCGGTGCAACCCCGGCAGCTCCAGCGCCAGTTCCCACTGGCAACGCTGGCGCAGGAAAGAGGCGAACAGCGGGTGGAAGTTGAACCATTCGCCGGTGTCGTCCATGCGGTGGATAAACAGCCCCTGGCGTTCCAGCTCCTCCAGCCGCTGCTGGCCGTTGTCTTCGCCGGTCAGCCGCACGATCAGCGCATCGTTCATTGAGCGCAGCACCGAACAGCGCAGCAGGAAGGCGCGCGCATCGGCATCGACGTGATCCAGCACTTCGTCCACCAGATAGTCGGACAGATGGCTGGCGTTCAGCCCCGCCAGCCGCTTGGCCGACAGTTGGGCCGAGGAGGCGGATTGGCGGGCCGACAGCGCGATCAGCTGCAGCGCGGTGGCCCAGCCTTCGACTTCGTCGCACAGGCGGCTGCTGTCCTGCTGTTCCATCGGCGCCGCCAGGCGGCAATCGAAGAACTGTTTGGCTTCCTGATGGGTGAACGCCAGCTGCTGCGTGCCCATTTCCAGCAGCTGATCGCGCACCCGCAGGTTGGCGATGCCGAGCGGCGGCAGGGTGCGCGAGAGCAGGATCAGCGTCAGGTTTTCCGGCTGATGGCGCAGGAAAAAGCGCATGGCTTCGTGAATGGCGTCGTTGGTGATCAGGTGATAGTCGTCGATCACCAGGTACAGCGGCTGATGCCAGTCGGCCAGCTCGATAAACAGCTGGGCGAACAGCGCCGACAGGCTGGCGTACTGGTGCTTCTGGCTCAGCGCTTCGCTCTTGACGCAGCGGCCGCCGCTGGCCTGCTGCAGCGCCGCGATCAGGTAGCTGGCGAAACGCTCCGGCTGGTTGTCGCTCTCATCCAGGGAATACCAGCCCAGATCGGCCTTGCCGGCCGCCCATTGGGCGATCAGCGTGGTTTTCCCGTATCCCGCCGGGCAATTGACCAGTGTCAGACGATAGTTGCCCGCGCTGGCCAGTTTGGCCAGCAGGCGATCGCGGATCACGGTATTTTGCAGCCGTACCGGGCGGCTCAGTTTTGATGGGATCAGCATAGTATTCCAGGATATAAATCGCGGTTCCCGCCGGGATTGGAGTGGCGCTAATTATTTTATGGTTCGTAATTAATAGCTCCCCCTAACTTCTGCCAACCCTAAACGTATTGCAACAAGCTTCCGCATCGGCTTGGAGTTAAGTTGCTATCGATCACACTTTTTTACGTTTGGCGTCGGAGTACGGCGATGCGGTTGCGGATCGCATTTCCGGCCATGGACAAAACTTCAGCAGCGCGAATACTTGTGCTAACGTCATGGTTAACGTTCTCAGTGCTCGCCGCACGCGTTGGCGGGCTTTTTTGCATCGTTGCAAGGGAGTCAAAAAGTGCCTGAGATCACAATTCCAGCTACGCCCCAATCCTCCTCCCCAGCTAATCCCCAGGCGGGATGATGCCGTCAGGCTTTCTCACCGGCACGATAGCGGCAATTTGACCCACTTACTGGATAGAGAGTTTTCCTTATGTCACAGCCTACGCTCAAGAAGGATGCTTTTCTGGCGGCGCTCGCCCGTCAGTGGCAACGGTTCGGCCTCAGTTCCGCGCAGCAAATGACGCAACATCAATGGTGGGAAGCCGTCAGTGCGGCGCTGGCCGAGCAACTGGCCGCACAGCCGGCGCCGCGCAAAAGCGCCAAACCGCTGCGTCACGTGAACTACATCTCGATGGAGTTTTTGATTGGCCGGTTGACGGCGAACAACCTGATCAACCTGGGCTGGTACGACACCGTCGAGCAGGCGCTGGCCGAGCAGAACGTCAAGCTGGCGGATCTGCTCGAGCAGGAAACCGATCCGGCGTTGGGCAACGGCGGGCTGGGGCGTTTGGCGGCCTGCTTCCTCGACTCGATGGCGACGGTGGAACAACCGGCCACCGGCTATGGGCTGAACTACCAGTACGGGCTGTTCCGCCAGTCGTTCCAGGGTGGGCAACAGCAAGAGGCGCCGGATAACTGGCAACGCGAGAGCTATCCGTGGTTCCGCCACAACGCCGCGTTGGCGGTGGACGTGGGCATCGGCGGCAAGCTGGAGAAGCAGGCCGACGGCCGCGAACTGTGGCGCCCGGCCTTCACCCTGCGCGGCGAAGCCTGGGATCTGCCGGTGCTGGGGTATCGCAACGGCGTGGCGCAGCCGCTGCGTCTGTGGCAGGCGACCCATCAGCATCCGTTCAACCTGGGCGATTTCAACGACGGCAAATTCCTGCAGGCTGAGAAGCAGGGCGTAGAAGCCGATAAGCTGACCAAGGTGCTTTACCCGAACGACAACCATCAGGCCGGCAAACGCCTGCGCCTGATGCAGCAGTATTTCCAGTGCGCCTGCTCGGTGGCGGACATTTTGCGCAAGCACCATCAGGCCGGCCGCAAGATTGAAGAACTGCCGAAGTATGAAGTGATCCAACTGAACGACACCCACCCGACCATCGCCATTCCGGAAATGCTGCGCATTCTGCTGGACGAGCATCAGCTGGAGTGGGAGGCGGCCTGGGCGATCACCAGCAACACCTTCGCCTACACCAACCACACTTTGATGCCGGAAGCGCTGGAGCGCTGGGATGAAAAATTGGTGCGCAGCCTGCTGCCGCGCCATTTCTCCATCATCAAACAGATCAACGCCAGGTTTAAAAAATTGGTGGATAAGCACTGGCCGGGCGACGAGGCGGTGTGGGCCAAGCTGGCGGTGCACCACGACAAGCAGGTGCGCATGGCCAACCTGTGCGTGGTCAGCGGCTTTGCGGTTAACGGCGTGGCGCAGCTGCATTCGGATCTGGTGGTGAAGGATCTGTTCCCTGAATATCACCAGCTGTGGCCGAACAAATTCCATAACGTCACCAACGGCATCACGCCGCGCCGCTGGCTGAAACAGTGCAACCCGGCGCTGTCAGGCTTGATCGACGAGACGCTGAAGGTGGAGTGGGCGGGCGATCTCGACGCGCTGCGCGGGCTGGAGAAATTCGCCGACGACGCGGCGTTCCGCCAGCGTTATCAGCAGATCAAACGCGACAACAAGGTGGCGCTGGCTCATTACGTGCACGGCGTGATGGGGCTGACGCTCGATCCGGACGCGATCTTCGACGTGCAGATCAAACGCCTGCACGAGTACAAACGCCAGCACCTGAATCTGCTGCACATCCTGTCGCTGTATCGCCAGCTGCGCGACAACCCGAACCTGGACATCGTGCCGCGCGTCTTCCTGTTCGGCGCCAAGGCGGCGCCGGGCTACTACCTGGCGAAGAACATCATCTACGCCATCAATCAGGCAGCCGAGAAAATCAATAACGATCCGTTGGTGAAAGATCGCCTGAAAGTGGCGTTCATCCCGGACTACCGCGTGTCGGTGGCCGAACTGATGATCCCGGCGGCGGATATCTCCGAGCAGATCTCCACCGCCGGCAAAGAGGCCTCCGGCACCGGCAACATGAAACTGGCGCTGAACGGCGCGCTGACGGTCGGCACGCTGGACGGCGCCAACGTCGAAATCGCCGAGCAGGTGGGCGAAGACAACATCTTTATCTTCGGCAATACCGTGGAGCAGGTGAAGGCGATAGTGGCGAAGGGCTACGATCCGCTCAGCTACCGCAAGAAGGACAAGCACCTGAAGGCGATTTTGGATGAACTGGCGAGCGGCGCTTTCAGCCATGGCGACAAGCACGCGTTCGACATGATGCTGCACAGCCTGCTGGAAGGCGGCGATCCCTATCTGGTGCTGGCGGACTTTGCCTCGTACTGCCAGGCGCAGCGCCGGGTCGATGAGCTGTATCGCGATCGGGACGAGTGGACGCGGCGGACTATCCTTAACACCGCGCGCGTCGGCATGTTCAGCTCGGATCGCTCGATCCGCGATTACCAGCAGCGCATCTGGCAAGCCAAACGTTAAGGAGAGCGAATGGATCGCAAGCGTATCGATCAGGCGGCAGCGCAGGCGGGGATCGCTGCCGATTTCATCAATGCTCACGGCAAACGGCAGGCGATTGAGCCGCAGACCAAGCGCAAGCTGCTGGCGGCCATGAAGTGGGCCGATGATGCGGTGCAGGATACCGCGCCGCCGCCGTTACCGGCGGTCAAGGTGTTCTATCAGGGCGCGCCGTTGGCGCTGACGCCGACGGGCGAAGGCGAATACCTGTGGGCGCTGCAGCGTGAAGACGGCGAATGCCTGCAGGGGCGCGTCGGCGCGCGCAAGACCCTGACGCTGCCCGGCGAGCTGCCGGCGGGTTACCACCAATTGACGTTGAGCCAGGGCGCACGGCAGTGGTCATGCCGCGTGATCGTCGCGCCGAGGCGCTGCTTCGAGCCGGACGCCTTGTTGACCGGCAAAAAGCTGTGGGGCGCCTGCGTTCAGCTGTATACGCTGCGCTCCGATCGCAACTGGGGCATCGGCGATTTCGGCGATCTGCGCCTGATGGTGGAAGAGGTGGGGGAACGCGGCGGCGCTTTCGTCGGCCTCAACCCGATCCATGCGCTGTACCCCGCCAACCCGGAGAGCGCCAGCCCTTACAGCCCCTCGTCGCGCCGCTGGCTGAACCTGGCGTATATCGACGTCAACGCGGTGGAGGATTTCCAGCGCAGCGACGCGGCGCAGCGCTGGTGGCAGAAGCCGGCGACGCAGAAACAGCTCGCCAAAGCGCGCGCTGCGGAGTGGGTGGATTATACCGCCGTGATGCAGCTGAAACTGGCGGCGCTGAAGCTGGCGTTTCCGGTATTTCAGGCGCGCAAGCCAAACGACGCGCAGCGTCAGGCGTTCGAGCAATTCGTGACGGACGGCGGCGACAGCCTGTATCGGCAAGCGGCCTTCGACGCGCTGCATGCCCATTTGGCGGCGGATGACATCAGCCAGTGGGGCTGGCCGGCCTGGCCCGAACGTTATCGGCAGGGGGATAGCGAAGCGGTGCGGCAGTTCTGCACTGAACACCAGGAAACGGTTCGTTTTTACCTGTGGCTGCAGTGGCTGGCGGCCACCCAGTTCGCGCAGTGTTTTGACCAGAGCAGGCAGCAGCAGATGCCGATCGGCCTGTATCGCGATCTGGCGGTCGGGGTGGCGGAAGGCGGGGCGGAAACCTGGTGTGACCGCGAGCTGTACTGCCTGAAAGCGTCGGTCGGGGCGCCGCCGGATATTCTGGGCCCGCTGGGGCAAAACTGGGGCCTGCCGCCGATGGATCCGCATGTGATGGCGGCGCGCGGGTATCAGCCGTTCATCGATCTTTTGCGCGCCAACATGACCAGCTGCGGCGCGCTGCGTATCGATCACGTCATGGCGCTGCTGCGGCTGTGGTGGATCCCGTATGGTGAAACCGCCGATCGCGGCGCCTACGTCAAATACCCGGTGGACGATCTGCTGGCGGTGCTGGCGCTGGAAAGCCAGCGCCACCGCTGCATGGTGATCGGCGAGGATCTCGGCACGGTGCCGGTGGAAATCGTCGGCAAGCTGCGCGACAGCGGCGTCTACTCCTACAAAGTGCTCTATTTCGAAAGCGACGGCGAACACCATTTCCGCGCGCCGCAGGCCTATCCGGTACAGGCGATGGCGACCATCACCACCCACGATCTGCCGACGCTGCGCGGCTACTGGCAAAGCGACGATCTGACGCTCGGCAACCGGTTGGGTCTCTACCCGGACGCGGAAATCCTGCGGGCGCTGTTCGCCGATCGAGAACGCGCCAAGCAGGGGCTGCTGGATGGATTACATCGTTATGGCTGCGTGCCGCAGAAGGTGGGCAAGAAGGCGGCGCTGCTCGGCATGAGCCCGCTGCTCAACCGCGGCCTGCAGCGTTATGTCGCCGACAGCGCCAGCGCCTTGCTTGGCCTGCAGCCGGAAGACTGGCTGGACATGGCCGATCCGGTCAACATCCCCGGCACCAGCGATCAGTACCCTAACTGGCGGCGCAAGCTGACCCGGACGTTGGAGGAGATGTTCGCCGACCCGCGGATAAACCGGCTGCTGAAGGATTTGGACAAGCGCCGACGCAAGGTGTCGGTGGGGTGACGATGAGGTGTCGTTGTATTAGGTCAAAGGACGAGAACTTTAGTCCCATCCAAATGACGGATACCCGAATTAATTGGCGTTGCAGCTAGGCGGCAAGTGCGTAAAACCCCAGGAGCTTACTTAAGTAAGTGACTGGGGTGCGCGCATGCGGCCAACAACGCTGCAACTTCAAGTAAGAAGGGTATCAGTAGTAGGAGTGCTCGCCGCGCTGGTGCTCGGTCAAATCACGCACGCCCTTCAGCTCCGGGAACTTCTGCAGCAGCTCTTTCTCGATGCCTTCTTTCAGCGTGACGTCGACCATCGAACAGCCGTTGCAACCGCCGCCGAACTGCAGAATAGCCATGTTGTCGTCGGTGATCTCCATCAGCGTTACGCGGCCGCCGTGGCCCGCCAGCTGTGGGTTGATCTGCGACTGCAGCACGTATTCCACGCGTTCCATCAGCGGCGCGTCGTCATCGACCTTGCGCATCTTGGCGTTCGGCGCCTTCAGCGTCAGCTGAGAACCCAGCTGGTCGGTCACGAAGTCGATTTCGGCGTCTTCCAGATACGGCGCGCTCAGTTCATCGACATAGGCGGACAGTTTGTCGAACTTCAGTTCGGTATCCGTCGCTTCTACCGCGTCCGGCGGGCAATAAGAGACACCGCATTCGGCCGTCGGCGTGCCCGGGTTGATCACGAATACGCGGATTTGGGTGCCTTCTTCTTGATTTGCCAGCAGTTTGGCAAAGTGTTCCTGTGCAGCATCTGTTATACGGATCATAGCATTAGCTCAATAGTTGACTTCTATAGTCGGTTATAATACGCCCATTGCCGTGGCACTACAACGTGCGGCAAACGCACCATATCTGCACCGAGGCGGCGCCTTGCCGCCGCAGCAGCGCCGCGATCTCCGAGACGGTGCTGCCGGTGGTCACCACGTCATCCACCAGGGCGATATGCCGGCCGGCGACCGGCACGGTACAGGCGAACGCGCGCTGCAGATTGCGTCTGCGGGCAGAGGCGCTCAGCCGCTGTTGCAGAGCGGTTTTGCGCACCCGGCGCAAGGCGGCGGGCCGGTAGGCGCAGCCCAGCCAGCGCGCCAGCGGCCGGGCCAGCAGATCGCTCTGGTTATAGCCACGGCGCCAGCAGCGTGTTGCATGCAAGGGTACCGCCAAAATCAGGTCGGGTCTGTTCAGATACTGCTCTCTGCGCGCCTGCTGCCAGCGCAACAGCATCAGGCGCGCCAGCGCCGGCGCCAGCTCGGGCGCGCGGTGGAACTTGAACCTTTTTACCAAGCCGCTGAGCGGCGTCACGTAGTCGCCGACGAACACCAGCCGTTGCCAGGGCGGTGGCCGTTGCAGGCAGCGGCCGCAGGGCGTGCGCGTCTCCCCGGCGGGCAGCCCGCAGCGCGGGCAACACGGCGGTCTGGCCGGCAGGTGACGCAGGCAGCAGCTGCAGAGGCCATGACGCATCAGGCTCAATGGCTGTCGGCATAGCCAACAGCGGCTGCGGATTGATAGCATAGTGTCTCCGAGACGGGTAAGCATGAAAGGACAATAACCAATGACAGCGCTGTACTGGCAAACAATAGGTGAAGGTGAACGCGATCTTGTGCTGCTGCACGGCTGGGGATTGAACGCCGAAGTGTGGAGTTGCATTCAAGCGCGGCTGACGCCGCATTTTCGCCTGCACCTGGTCGATCTGCCGGGGTACGGCCGCAGCCAGGGGTTCGGCGTCCTGTCGCTGGCGCAGATGACGGAAATCGTGCTGGCGGCCGCCCCGCCGCAGGCCTGGTGGCTCGGCTGGTCGCTCGGCGGGCTGGTGGCCAGCCAGGCGGCGCTGATGCAGCCGCAGCGGGTCAGCGGGCTTATCACCGTGGCCTCCTCGCCGTGCTTTGCCGCCCGCGATGAGTGGCCGGGGATCCGTCCGGACGTGCTGAGCGGTTTCCAGCACCAGCTAAGCCTGGATTTCCAGCGCACCGTCGAGCGTTTTCTGGCGCTGCAGACGCTGGGCACCGAGAGCGCGCGTCAGGATGCGCGCCAGCTGAAAGCGGTGGTGCTCAACCAACCGACGCCGAGCGTCGAAGTGTTGAACGGCGGGTTGGAGATCCTGCGCACCGCCGATCTGCGCGCGCCGCTGGCGGAGTTGAATCTGCCGCTGCTGCGGATCTACGGCTATCTGGACGGGCTGGTGCCGCGCAAGGTCGCCGAGCTGCTCGACGCCGCCTGGCCGAACTCCACGTCGCAGATCGTGGCTAAAGCCGCCCATGCGCCGTTTATCTCTCATCCCGATGAATTTGTGACGATGATCGAAGCGTTTATTGCAGCACATTGAATGCAGCGTGAAAACGCACGATAGAGCGCGAAAAAAAACGCTGCCGGGTGGATAAAAGACAAAGCTGTTCAATACTTAGTGAGTCAATGCGTTGGCTGCAAAATGAAAAGACCGCGTGCGGCGATTTTCATTTTGGCGTTTCGTCTCTGGGAAACAGGCCCCGTCAGGGAAAGCAACGAGGCCTGAGGATGTCGCGGCAGCCTGCAGTACTACGCATGGATCCTGGACGGCTTTCATAACAGATAAATTATCCATTGAGAGGTTAGTGTCATGAAATCATTGAAGATGATTATTGCAGCGGCAGTGCTGGGTTCGGTGTCTTTCGGCTCCATGGCGGCAACCCTGCTGACCAAGGAAGATCTGGATAAGAATCCGGGTAAATACGAGAAGATCGGCACCGTGACCACCACGGCGGAAACCACGTCGCCGATGGATGCCAAGGAAGAGCTGTCCAAACTGGCGGACGAAAAGGGCGGTCAATACTACGTGATCCTGGCGGGCCGCGAACACGGTAAATTCAGCGCCATCGCCGAAGTTTACAAAGACAAGCAATAAGCCTTGAACGGCAAAGGGGCGCCCGCAGCGGCGCCCCTGAACGTCAGGCCTTCAGTCGGTAGAACACCGTGCTGCACCCCTGGCCCTGCGGGCAGCTTTTGCAGCCGCCGCTCAGACAGGCGCCGTCATCCTGTTCGATGCGTTCCACTTTCCCCATCGCCGTCAAACGGTCCAGCATCGCCTGCACCAGCGGCAGCGGCGTCGCCAGCGATTGGCTGAGCTGCTGCGCCTGGGCGCTGCCGCGCAGCGCCAACGCATCGCGCACCTGCAGCAGCCCGGCCATCAGTGGCAGCTCCCTTTGGCGCCCTGACAGCAGGCCGCCGGCGTGGCGTTGCCCAGGCGAACCGTGACGCGGCTGCGCGCCCGGCGCAGGCCAAACAGCACCAGCAGGTTTACCAGCACCACCGCCAGGATCGCCGTCAGGCTGTACTGCGGATGTTGGTTGAAGGTGGCCGCCTGATAGAACAGCGTCGCCAGCGAGTAGGCGACGTTCAGCCCCCACAGGATTGAGAAGGTCATCCAGCCGCGGCTTGATTCACGGGCGATAGCGCCCATCACCGAGACGCAAGGCACGTACAGCAACACGAAGATCAGGTAGCTGTAGGCGGAAATGCCGGAGCCGAATTTGCTGCTCATCACGCCCATCGATCCGACGCCCATCTCGCCGTCGCCCTTGCTGGCTTCGATCGGGTTGGAGAGCACGCTCAGGCTGAAGGTGTTTTTCAGCCCATCCCAGGTTTCCTGCAGCGCGCCGCCCAGCTCGTCGAGCAGGTTGAAGTTGGCGGCGTCGAACGCCTCTTTATTGATGTGCTCGGCGGTGTACAGCGTGTTCAGCGTGCCGACCACCACTTCTTTCGCCATCGCGCCGGTCACCAGGCCGACGGTGGCCTGCCAGTTATCGCTGTGGACGCCCATAGGCTGCAGCAGCGGCGTCAGCACCTTGGAGACCGAAGCCAGCGCGGAGTCGTTGATGTTGTCGACCGTTTTGCCGCTGAACGAGAAGCTGTTCAGGCCGCCGATGAACATGCTGGCGACCACGATCACCTTGCCGGCGCGCAACACGAAGCCTTTCAGCCGCTGCCAGGTTTGCAGCAGCAGGCTTTTCAGGTGCGGCACGTGGTAAACCGGCAGCTCCATCACGAACGGCGAGGCTTCGCCGCGCATGAGGGTGTATTTCAGCACCAGGCCGGTCAGGATCGCCACCGCGATGCCGAGCATATACAGCGAGAACACCACCCCAGCGCCGTCCTGGCCGAAGAAGGCGGCGGCGAACACCGCGAAGATCGCCAGACGGGCGCCGCAGGACATGAACGGCGCCATCATGATGGTGATCAGGCGCTCGCGCTGGGCGTCCAGCGTACGGGCGCCCATGATGGACGGCACGTTACAGCCGAAGCCGACGATCAGCGGCACGAAGGATTTGCCCGGCAGCCCGAGCGCCTGCATCAGGCGGTCCATCACGAACGCCGCGCGCGCCATGTAGCCGGAGTCTTCCAGGAACGACAGGAACAGGTACATCATGCCGATCTGCGGCACCAGCGGCAGCACGGTGTTGATGCCGCCGCCGACGCCCTGCGCCAGGAAGACGGTCAGCCAGTCGGGGAAGTGCAGGGTGTAACCGAGCCACTGAATGCCCTGAATGAAGATCGCCGCCGAGCCGATATCGAAGATCGGCTGCAGCGCGCCGCCGATATTGATCGCCAGCAGGAACATCAGGTACATCACCAGCAGGAAGATCGGTACGCCCAGCCAGCGGTTGAGGATCACTTTATCCAGCATGTCGGTCAGGCGGTTGGGCATCGCCTGCTGCGAGTTGCTGACCGCGTCGCACAGGGCGGCGATGGACTGGTAGCGTGCGTCGGCGATCACCAGCGCCGGGTCCTCCTGCTGCTGCTGTTGCAGCGCCTGAATGGCCGCTGGCAGCCGCGCCACGGCGGGGCCGGCCAGACGGTGGCTGTAGATGTCGCCCTCCAGCATCTGCAACGCCAGCCAGCGGCGCTGCGCCGCCGGCAGCGTTTGCGGCATGGCGTCGCTCAGCGTGGCGACCTCTTTCAGCAGCAGCGGCGGGTAGTTCACCAGCGCCTGCTGTTCGTTGATGCGATGATTGTCGATCATTTGTTTCAGCACGCCGATGCCATCGGCGCGGGTGGAGACCATCGGCACTACCGGGCAACCGAGGCGCGCCGACAGAGCGGCGACGTCGATATCGATATGCTGGCTTTTGGCGATGTCGAGCATGTTGAGCGCCACGATGCAGGGAATGCCCAGCTCCAGCAGCTGCAGCGTCAGGTAGAGGTTGCGTTCCAGGTTGGAGGCATCCACCACGTTGATCAGCAGATCGGCGTCGCCGCTCAAAATGTAGTGGCAGGCGATCTGCTCATCGAGCGACGTCTGCTCCGAAATGGTGGTCAGGGAGTAGGTGCCGGGCAAATCGACCAGCCGCACGTCGGACTGCGGGGTGGTGAAATGGCCTTCCTTGCGTTCGACCGTCACGCCCGCCCAGTTGCCGACCCGCTGGCGCGCGCCGGTCAGTTGGTTGAACAGCGTGGTTTTGCCGGAGTTCGGGTTGCCGATTAAGCCGATGGTGAGTTTTTTCATAGTTCTGCGTGTCGTCTTCAAGGAGAACAGCGCCGGCGCAAAGGCGCACCGGCAAACGGAGGGCGCGCCGGCTCAGGGCTGGCCGTCGAGCTGCAGCAGCGCCAAATCCTTCCTGCGCAGCACCAGGCTGACGCGGCGGGTTTTAATTTCTATCGGATCGCCCAGCGGCGCGACGCGCACCACGTCGAACGAAGAGCCGGGCAGCATGCCGAGCGATAACAATTTTTGGCGGTAGGCCGGCGCAATCTCGCTGGAAAAGCCGACAATCTTATATGTGCGTTTAGGTTGAAGCTGCATGTCATTAACCTTCCGGGTGCCGATGAGCATCGGGCTGATGATAATTGGACGTTGCCGGCGAAAATGCCACGCCGTCGGCGGTATTCATCCATAAGGTCATGCAATAAAGTGAGCGAAAATAATAGTAATTATCATTATCGCATTCAATGCAAAAAGTAAGGGTATTGTAACCAATTATTTTGGCGGCGGCCGCTTTTTGGCTGGCCCCCTTGATAATCCCCGTTTTACCACCGCTTATACGCGGCGACAAATGAGAATGGCGAGTTAAATCAGTTATGTATTTGTAGCCAGGGTTTCTCGTTTGCAAATGGCGATGGCGTTTTTTCCTTTTTTATTTCTGGTGAAAGGCAATTCAATAACATTATTCCGCCGTAATGCGAGCGGTAACCATTTGTGTTTCTCTCACAATTCGCGAGATGAAAAATGCGTGTTAACGGAGTTGTTAATAAACGGCTGCAGAAGGGATTTTTGCTGCCTGAATAATGGGAGGACGGTCACACAAGAACGGGAAATAAAAAGATGATGGTTTATTGAGGCGGGTCAAAAATGCCGCAAGTTTTCTTCATTGGAAAGGGCGGAGCAGGCTCCGCCCTGTTGGTCTGACTTAGCGTTTCTTGCCGAAAGCCGCCGCCAGCGCGTCGCCCATGGCGCTGTTGCCGGCCGGCGCCGCATTGCGCGGTTTGGCCTTGTTGGCGGGCGCCGAACGGTTGGCGTTGTCGCGCGCCTGTGCCGGCGCGTTGCCGCCGCGGCGCGGCGAGCCTTCGCCCGGTTGCTCATCCAGACGCATGCTCAGCGCGATGCGTTTGCGTTGCAGATCGACTTCCATCACCTTCACTTTGACGATGTCGCCGGCCTTCACCACGGTGTGCGGATCTTCGACGAACTTGTCCGCCAGCGAGGAGATATGCACCAGGCCGTCCTGATGCACGCCGATATCCACGAAGGCGCCGAAGTTGGTGACGTTAGTGACCGACCCTTCCAGGATCATGCCCGGCTGCAGATCGTTGAGGGTTTCCACGCCTTCGGCAAAGGTGGCGGTTTTGAACTCCGGACGCGGGTCGCGGCCCGGCTTCTCCAGCTCTTTCAGGATGTCGGTGACCGTCGGCACGCCGAACTTGTCGTCGGTGAAATCGACCGCTTTCAGGCTGCGTACCGCCGAGGCGTTGCCCATCAGATCCTGCAGCGCCTGCTCGGTGGCGGCCAGAATGCGCTGCACCACCGGGTAGGCTTCCGGGTGGACGGTAGAGGCATCCAGCGGGTTGTCGCCGTGGTTGATGCGCAGGAAGCCGGCGCACTGTTCGAACGCTTTCGGCCCCAGACGGCTGACTTTCAGCAACTGTTCACGGTTGCTGAAGCGGCCGTTCTCGTCGCGCCAGTTGACGATATTCTGCGCCATCATGCGCGTCAGGCCGGCCACGCGGGTCAGCAACGGCACCGAAGCGGTGTTCAGATCGACGCCGACGGCGTTCACGCAGTCTTCCACCACCGAGTCCAGCTTTTTCGCCAGCTGGCTCTGGCTGACGTCGTGCTGATACTGGCCGACGCCGATGGATTTCGGGTCGATCTTCACCAGCTCCGCCAGCGGATCCTGCAGACGACGGGCGATGGACACCGCGCCGCGCAGCGACACGTCGAGATCCGGGAACTCCTGCGCCGCCAGTTCGGACGCGGAGTACACCGACGCGCCCGCTTCGCTGACGATCACTTTTTGCGCCCGGACGTCGCTGAACTGCTTTTGCAGGTCGAGATAGAAACGCTCGGTTTCACGTGAAGCGGTGCCGTTGCCGATCGCCACCAGCTCCACGTTGTGTTTGATGCACAGCGCCGCGACGATGGCGGCGGCTTTGGCCGCTTGCCCGGTGTGCGGATAGACGGTGTCGGTGGCCACCAGTTTGCCGGTCGCGTCGACCACGGCGACTTTCACCCCGGTGCGCAGGCCCGGATCGAGGCCCATGGTGGCTCGCATGCCGGCCGGCGCGGCCATCAACAGATCATGCATGTTGCGGGCGAAGACGTTGATCGCTTCATCCTCCGCGCGTTCGCGCACCGTGCCCATCAGTTCGGTTTCCAGGTGCAGCAGCACCTTGATGCGCCAGGTCCAGTTGACCACCGCCTTGCGCCAGGCGTCGGCCGGAGCGTTGTTCAGGCGCAGATTGAGGTGATTGATGATGATCAGCTCCGCCTGGCTTTCGCGCGGCGCTTCCTCAAACTGCGGATCGGCGTTCAGCGCCAGCTGCAGCACACCTTCGTTGCGGCCGCGGAACATCGCCAGCGCGCGGTGCGAAGGCACCTGGGAAATCGGTTCGTGGTGATCGAAGTAGTCGCGGAACTTGGCGCCTTCGTCTTCCTTGCCCTCGACCACTTTGGAGACCAGATGGGCGTTTTTCCACAGGTAGTCGCGCACCTTGGCCAGCAGCGCGGCGTCTTCGGCGAAGCGCTCCATCAGGATATAGCGCGCGCCGTCGAGGGCGGCTTTCACGTCCGCCACGCCCTTCTCGGCGTCGACGTAGCGTTCAGCCAGCTGTTCCGGCTGCTGTTGCGGATCCTGCCACAGCGTGTCCGCCAGCGGTTCCAGACCGGCTTCGATGGCGATCTGGCCACGGGTGCGGCGCTTGGGTTTGTACGGCAGGTAGAGGTCTTCGAGTTCGGTCTTGCTCAGCGTGGCGTTGATCGCCCCCGCCAGTTGTTCGGTCAGTTTGCCCTGTTCATCGATCGACTTCAGGATGGTCTGACGACGATCTTCCAGTTCACGCAGATAACCCAGGCGGGTTTCCAGCTGGCGCAGTTGGGTGTCGTCCAGGCCCCCGGTGACTTCCTTACGATAGCGTGCAATAAAGGGCACGGTATTACCTTCATCCAGCAGACGGATGGCGGAGTCGACTTGCTCCGGCCGGGCCTGCAGTTCTGTTGCAATAATGCGGCTCAGTGGGTCATTCATAGGTCTGGTATCTGTATTGAGAACGGTGAATAAACAGGGGACAGTTATACGGATTGATCGCGGAAAATGCCAGTGGAGCGGGCCGCCGCCGCGCGGCCGCGGCGTGGAGAACAGCTCAGGCGGCGGCGTTGGCGGCGGTTCGGAAAAAGCTGAAAGCTTACTTCGGGTAGTTTATCTCGTTAACGTACCACTGCGCCTCGCCCAGCGGGGTATTGACGGTGGCGACGTCCCCGACCTCTTTTTTCAGCAGGGCGCGCGCCATCGGCGCATCGATGGAAATGTAATCCTTGCGGCCGAAAATCTCATCGTAGCCGACGATGCGAAAACGTTTGATCTCGCCGTCGTCATTCTCCACCTCCACCCAGGCCCCGAAGAACACTTTGCCTTCCTGCTGCGGGGAGTAATCGACGATCTTCAACTGCTCCAGGCATTTGGTCAGATAGCGGACGCGGCGATCGATCTCGCGTAGCCGCTTCTTGTTGTATTGGTAATCGGCGTTTTCGCTTCTGTCGCCCAGGCTGGCGGCCCAGGTCACTTTCTTGGTCACCTCGGGGCGTTCTTCGCGCCAGAGGTAATCCAGCTCTTGTTTGAGCTTGTCATACCCTTCACGGGTTATCAGTTGAGTTCTCATCGTGATTTATCTTTATGGGGCCACCGCCACAGTGTACGTGAATGCGGAGGGCTTTAAAAATGGCGCGCGGGCCTGCGCCTTGTCGCACGGTTTTTATTCAGTTTGCGCAGCTTTTAACAATCGGGAGTATGCTTAGCGATAGCGGAAAAAGAATGTGACGAAAGGAGGATATCTGGCGAGAGAGACAAGGAATTTTGGCGCACAACCCAACACATTGAAGGTATTACCGCATGGAATTTAAAGATTACTACGCCACGATGGGCGTTGAGCCCAACGCCGATCTGAAAACCATCAAAACGGCCTACCGCCGGCTGGCGCGTAAATATCACCCTGACGTGAGCACCGAAGACGACGCTGAGAGCAAGTTCAAGGAACTGGCCGAAGCCTATGAGGTACTGAAGGACGACGAGCGCCGCGCCGAGTACGATCAGATCCGGCTGCATCGCAACGATCCCAACTTTGGCCGCCAGGCGCGCGGCGATCACGGCGGCTATCAGCAGAGCGCCTCATGGCACGGTGGCGGCGCCGACGCGCAAGACTTCTCCGACTTCTTCGAGAGCATGTTCGGCGGGCGGGCGGCGGGCGGGCACCGTTCCGCTTCGCACTCGCATGGCGGGCATGGCTTCCGCGGCCAGGATCTGGAGATGGAGGTGCCGCTGTTCCTTGAGGAAACGCTGCATGGTCAAAGCCGCGAGATTTCCTACAAGCTTCCGGTGTACGACGAACTGGGGCGGCAGGTAAGCGAAGCCAGCAAGACGCTGAACGTGAAAATTCCGGCCGGCGTGGGCGACGGCGAGCGCATTCGCCTCAAGGGGCAGGGCGTTGCCGGCGTGGGCGGCGGCCAGAACGGCGACCTGTATCTGGTTATCCGCCTCGCGCCGCACCCGCTGTTTGAGATAGACGGCCACAACCTGAGCATCGTGGCGCCGCTCGCTCCGTGGGAAGCGGCGCTCGGCGCCAGCATTGAGGTGCCGACGCTGACCGGCAAAATCGCGCTGACCGTGCCGGCCGGCAGCCAGAGCGGCAAACGGCTGCGGGTCAAAGGCAAAGGGCTGGCGGGCAAGAAAGAGCCCGGTGACCTGTACGTTATTCTCAAGGTGGTGATGCCGCCGAAGCCGAACGAGAAGGCCAGCGCCCTGTGGCGGGAACTGGCTGAACAGGCGGCGTTCAACCCGCGCGCGGAATGGGAGTAAAGCAGATGATGAAAAAAGAGATCACTTTCACCGTGGTGGAATTGTGTCAGAGGGTGGAGATTTCCGAGGACGAGCTGGTCGAGATCGTCGGCCTGGGCGTTATCGTGCCGCTGGAGCCGGCGCAGCCGCGCTGGGAGTTTGATTATCCGGCGCTGAGCCATCTGCAGCGCGCACGCAGGCTGCGGGCGGAGCTGGATCTGGACTGGCCGGGGATCGCCATGGCGCTGACGCTGCTCGACCGGGTTGATGCGCTACAGCAAGAGAACCGGCAGCTGCGCAGGCAGCTGGCGCGTTTCCTGCAAACTTCCTGACCCGAGAGCTGAACGCCACCGGGCGCTTCCCGGTGGCGAAATTGCACAAAATTGGGCCGTCGCCCCACATTGCGCCGATAAAGGGCGAAATTTTGACGAACCCCCGTCGACATTCACTGAAAATTGTTGATAAATGGGGAAAAGAATAAGCTTTGTAACAATTTCGTCTAGAATACATACCATTAAACGCTGTCTCAAATGGCAAGGTTTTCTAACAATATTCGAGTCAGGCAATAAAGCCTTTGGGAGTAATACCATGCAAGAGAATCATAAGATCCTGGTTGTCGATGATGACATGCGCCTGCGCGCGCTTTTAGAACGTTATTTAACCGAGCAGGGCTTCCAGGTTCGCAGCGTTGCCAACGCTGAGCAAATGGATCGCTTGCTGACTCGTGAATCCTTCCATTTGATGGTGCTCGATCTGATGTTGCCGGGCGAAGACGGCCTGTCCATCTGCCGCCGCCTGCGCAGCCAGAGCAACCCGATGCCGATCATTATGGTCACCGCGAAAGGCGAAGAGGTCGATCGCATCGTGGGCCTGGAAATCGGCGCCGACGACTACATTCCTAAACCGTTCAACCCGCGTGAGCTGTTGGCTCGTATCCGCGCGGTGCTGCGCCGTCAGGCGAACGAACTGCCGGGCGCGCCTTCGCAGGAAGAAGCGGTGATCGCTTTCGGCAAATTCAAACTGAACCTCGGCACCCGCGAGATGTTCCGCGAAGACGAGCCGATGCCGTTGACCAGCGGCGAGTTCGCGGTACTGAAGGCGCTGGTCAGCCACCCGCGTGAACCGCTGTCGCGCGATAAGCTGATGAACCTGGCGCGTGGCCGCGAATACAGCGCCATGGAACGCTCCATCGACGTGCAGATCTCTCGTCTGCGCCGTATGGTTGAAGAAGATCCGGCGCATCCGCGTTATATCCAGACCGTGTGGGGTCTCGGCTACGTCTTCGTCCCGGACGGCAGTAAGGCATGAGGCGATTGCGCTTTTCACCGCGTAGCTCGTTTGCCCGAACCCTGTTGTTGATCGTCACCTTGCTGTTCGTCAGCCTGGTGACGACCTATCTGGTGGTGCTGAACTTCGCCATCCTGCCCAGCCTGCAGCAGTTCAACAAGGTATTGGCCTACGAAGTGCGTATGCTGATGACCGATCGGCTGCAGCTGGAGGATGGCACGCTGCTGGAGGTGCCGCCGGCGTTCCGCCGTGAGATCTACCGCGAGCTGGGCATCTCTCTCTACACCAACTCGGCGGCGGAGGAGAGCGGCCTGCGCTGGGCGCAGCACTACCAGTTCCTCAGCCAGCAGATGGCGCAGCAGCTCGGCGGGCCGACCGATGTGCGGGTGGAGGTGAACAAGAACTCCCCGGTGGTGTGGCTGAAAACCTGGCTGCAGCCCGATATCTGGGTGCGCGTGCCGCTGACGGAAATCCACCAGGGCGATTTCTCGCCGCTGTTCCGCTATACGCTGGCGATTATGCTGCTCGCGATCGGCGGCGCCTGGCTGTTTATTCGTATTCAAAACCGCCCGCTGGTGGAGCTGGAACATGCGGCGCTGCAGGTGGGCAAGGGCATTATTCCGCCGCCGCTGCGCGAGTATGGCGCTTCCGAAGTGCGGTCGGTGACTCGCGCATTCAATCAGATGGCGTCGGGCGTCAAACAGCTGGCGGATGACCGCACTTTGCTGATGGCCGGAGTCAGCCACGACCTGCGCACACCGTTGACGCGCATCCGCCTGGCGACGGAGATGATGAGCGCCGAAGACGGCTATCTGGCCGAGTCGATCAATAAAGACATCGAAGAGTGCAACGCCATCATCGAGCAGTTCATCGATTATCTGCGCACCGGGCAGGAAATGCCGACCGAAAGCAGCGATCTGAACGCCATTTTAGGCGAAGTGGTCGCGGCCGAGAGCGGCTATGAGCGGGTGATTGAAACCGCGCTGTCGCCGGGCGAGCTGATGATGAACGTGCATCCGCTGTCGATTAAACGGGCGGCGGTGAATATGGTGGTGAACGCGGCGCGTTACGGCAACGGCTGGATCAAGGTCAGCAGCGGCCGTGAGCTGCAGCGCGGCTGGTTCCAGGTGGAAGATGACGGCCCGGGCATCAAGCCGGACGAGTTGAAGCACCTGCTGCAGCCGTTCGTACGCGGTGACAGCGCGCGCAGCACCAGCGGCACCGGCCTGGGGCTGGCGATCGTGCAGCGTATTATCGACGCGCATGACGGCGAACTGGATATCGGCACCAGCGAGCGCGGCGGGCTATTGATCCGCGCTTATATTCCGTTGCCGATGGAGAAAAAAGAGTCGACCAACGGCCATCAAACGGCCAGGGAAACCGCCTGACTTCTGATGTGGGCCGCGCCGCTGCGGCCCCGTCAGGACTTTCTGCTCATTACGTAGTATTCCGCCGCATCCTCATGCAACCGGCGGCCGGTCGGCGCCTGCCACGGATCGATTAATTCGATGCCGCAGTGGAGGAAGTCTTTGGTATTGCGGGTGGCCAGGGCGACGCCGTAATGCAGGCAGGTGGCGGCGATTTGGGTATCGGGCACGCTCATCGCTTTACCCAACAGCTGATTCCTTGCCGTCAATTCCGCGTATTGCATCGCGCACAGCCCATCAAACGGCAATATCTGCCCCTCGAACTTCAATTCAATGGCGTCCGCCAATTTCAGCTTGAGATCCCGCTGGCGTTTGCCGTCAGGCATGCAGGCCACGCCGCTGAACAGTTCGGCGAGGACAATGGCGCTGAGATAGAGCTCGTCATTGTCCTTTTCATTTAACCAGTTAATGACGTTGTAGTACGGGCTGGGACGCAGCGTTTCTGAAATGACGTTGGTGTCGATAATGATCATGCGTTGTCATCTTCATCATCAAAGGTGACGATGCGTGGCGGCACGGCGTCACGCGGTGGGATCTCCAGCTCAACGCCGCCGAATTCGGCGAAGTGCTGATGCATCCAGGTACCCAATCCATAGCGCGGCGGCTTTTTCACCAGCGCCTGTTTCAGGATCATGCGCGCTTCCTCTTCCATGGAATGGCCGTTTTTCGCCGCTGAGATACGCAGCAGCTCTTTGATTTCGTCGTCCAGATTTCTGACGGTGATAGTAGCCATTGAAACCTCCTTTGCTATCAATGATTGCATTGACTTATTCTCTCGTCTCACCGGTTAAAAAGCAATCAATTGAAATAAAAAAAGGCGCGGGATCCGCGCCTTAGCTGAAGAGGTAACGCTACCGAATTACAGCTTCGGGCCGGCGCTGACCAGCGCGGCGCCCGCAGGCGTGTCGGTGTATTTGTCGAAGTTGGTGATGAAGCGCTCGGCCAGATCCTGCGCTTTTTCCTGCCACTGCTCGAGGCTGGCGTAGGTGTTGCGTGGATCGAGGATCTCCGGGTTCACGCCAGGCAGCGCGGTCGGCATCGCCAGATCGAAGATAGGCAGGGTAACGGTTTCCGCCTTGTCGATTTCACCGCTCAGGATGGCGTCGATGATGCCGCGCGTATCTTTGATCGAGATGCGTTTGCCGGTGCCGTTCCAGCCGGTGTTGACCAGGTAAGCCTGGGCGCCGGCGGCCTGCATGCGTTTCACCAGCACTTCGGCGTACTGCGTCGGGTGCAGCGACAGGAATGCGGCGCCGAAGCAGGCGGAGAAGGTTGGCGTCGGCTCGGTCACGCCGCGCTCGGTGCCGGCCAGCTTGGCGGTGAAGCCGGACAGGAAGTGGTACTGAGTCTGATTGGCGGTCAGGCGCGATACCGGCGGCAGCACGCCGAAGGCGTCGGCGGTCAGGAAGATCACCTTGGTGGCGTGACCCGCCTTGGACACCGGCTTGACGATGTTCTGGATATGGTAGATCGGGTAAGAAACGCGGGTATTCTCGGTTTTCGAACCGTCGTTGAAGTCGATGCTGCCGTCGGCCAACACGGTGACGTTTTCCAGCAGCGCATCGCGTTTGATGGCGTGGTAGATGTCCGGCTCGGCTTCTTCAGACAGCTTGATGGTCTTGGCGTAGCAACCGCCTTCGAAGTTGAACACGCCGTCGTCGTCCCAGCCGTGCTCGTCATCGCCGATCAGCTGACGCTTAGGATCGGTGGAGAGGGTGGTCTTGCCGGTGCCGGACAGGCCGAAGAACACCGCCACGTCGCCTTTCTCGCCCACGTTGGCCGAGCAGTGCATCGAGGCGATGCCTTTCAGCGGCAGCAGGTAGTTCATCATCGAGAACATGCCTTTCTTCATTTCGCCGCCATACCAGGTGCCGCCGATCAGCTGCATGCGCTCGGTCAGGTTGAAGGCGACGAAGTTCTCCGAGTTCAGGCCTTGCTGCTGCCAGTTCGGGTTGGTGCATTTGGCGCCGTTCATCACCACGAAGTCCGGCTCGAAGTCTGCCAGCTCTTCGTCGCTCGGGCGGATGAACATGTTTTTCACGAAGTGCGCCTGCCAGGCCACCTCGGTGATGAAACGCACTTTCAGGCGCGAGTCGGCGTTGGCGCCGCAGAAGGTATCCACCACGAACAGGCGCTTGCCGGACAGTTGCTCGGTGACCAGGTGTTTCAGATCGGCCCAGACTTCCGGGCTGAGAGGTTTGTTGTCGTTTTTGCCTTTGCCCTGATCGGCCCACCACACGGTATCGCGGGTGATGTCGTCACGGACGATGTATTTGTCTTTCGGCGAACGGCCGGTGAAGATGCCGGTATCGACGGAGACGGCACCCAGCTTGGTGACTACCCCACGCTCAAAACCTTCCAGAGATGGGTCTGTTTCTTCCTTAAACAGCAGTTCATAGCTCGGGTTGTGAACGATTTCGCTGACGTCGTGAATGCCGTAAGCGGCCAGATCCTGAGGGGTTATACCTTTAACGCGCATGTTACTACTCCTTGGTCACAGAATTTCTGGCGGCAATTGTAGGGATCTAACGGTGCGTAACCGCGATGGGTATCAAATATTTAACGTTTTAGGCGGTATTTCGTTACGATCTGAGAGATAGCACACGGAAAAAAGCAAACGTGCAAACGGCGGGGCTTGGCGGGCGCCGGGCGCGCCCGCCGAGAGGGTGTGACTTAGTGCAACCGATCGCTTTCGCCGGCGTTGCCCGCATACAACGCGGCAACATCAACCGGGTCAAAGACATAGTGGCTGCCGCAGTAGTCGCAGTGCATGTCGATATTGCCGTCCTGCTCCAGCATGTCCGCCACTTCGTCGGTCGGCAGCGTCAGCAGCGCGTCGGCGCAACGCTGGCGTGAACAGGTACAACGGAATTGCACGTCCTGCGGTTCATACAGGGTGACTTCTTCCTGATGATACAGACGGTACAGCACCTCGTTGGCCGGCAGGCCGAACAGCTCTTCGCTTTTGACCGTGTTGGTCAGTTGCACCAGGTGAGCGAAATCATCGAGGTTGCCGTCTTGCGCCGGCAGCACCTGCAGCAGCATGCCGGCCGCCGCGGCATTGCCTTCCGCTTCGCCGGTGCGGATGAACAGGCGGGTCGGCAACTGTTCAGACTGGCGGAAGTAAGCTTCCAGGCATTCGGCCAGCGTTTCCCCTTCCAGACCGACCACGCCCTGATAGCGTTCGCCTTCCGTCGGGGAAATGGTGATGACCATGACGCCGTTGCCGATCATCTGATGCAGGGTGCTGTCGTCAGCGATAGGCGCCTGGGTGCGCGCAACGCCGCGCATCTCCTGGCGGTTGTTGCCGTTGATCACCGCCAGCTTCAGCGGGCCGTCGCCTTGCAGCTGAACGGTGATGTCGCCGTCGAACTTCAGGGTTGCGGTCAGCAGACTGGTAGCGACCAGCAGCTCGCCCAGCAGTTTTTGCACCGGCGCCGGGTAGTCGTGGTTGTTCAGGATCTGCTGATAGGTTTCGCTGACGGTAACCAGCTCGCCGCGCACCGCGTAGTTTTCAAACAGGTAACGGTGCAATTGGTCATGGTTGGACATAATCTTCTCTCATTGCGGTGAGGGGTTATTCCTGCTCACCAAATTTAAATTTCATCAGGTCGCGCCGCTCCTTTTTGTCCGGACGTCGGTCCGGATGCGGCATGGTCAACGCGTTCATCTTGCGCGCCAGCGCCATTTTTTCGCGGTTGGCGATGCTGGCTTCGGTTTCCTGATACATTTGCTGCGCCTCGTTGGCGCCGCGGCGTTGGCTGGTCAGCGCCAGCACGATCACCGTACGTTCTTCGTTGCCCTGCCGCAGTTTGAGCTCGGCGTTGAGCTCGACAATCTTGCTCGGCTTGCCGCGCTGGCCGTTGTAATGCACCTTGCCGCCGTCGATCATTTCGCGCGCCAGCGCGCGGGTCTTGTAGAAGCGTGCGGCCCACAGCCACTTATCCAGTCGGACCGCGTCGTCGCGCGTCGCTTTTTCCTTCATGCTTCCCCCTTGGCCAGCGCCGGTATCAGCAGGCGGTAGTCGCGCATCGACGGATGGCGCTGGAAGCTTTTCTCCGCCGTGCTGGAGTCCGGGTTTTGCACGCCCAGGCAGTAACGAATGCCGAAAGTGCGCGCCGCGTCGAGGATCGGCTCGCCGTCGTCGACAAACAGCGTGCGCTGCGGGTTGAATCCGGTGTGCTGTTGCACTGCCTGCCACAGACGCTGATCTTCTTTCGGATAACCAAATGTGTGGGTGGAAAACAATAAATCAAGGTGCCGATCGAGGCCGGTATGCTCGATTTTCACCGCCAGGCTGTGCGGATGGGCGTTGGTCAGCAAAATGGTTTGCAGGCCGGCGTCGCGCAGCGCCCGTAAAAAAGGCTCGGTGTCTTCGCGCAGCCGGGCGCGGCTGCCCACTTCGCTGGTCATACGGTAAATGTCCAGATCCAGCCGCTCGCTCCAGTAATCGAAGCAATACCAGTTCATGGTGTGCTGCACCGCCTGATATTCCCGCTCGATGATGTGGCGGGCTTCGTCGAACGGAATGGCGCGCCTTTCGCTCAGCGCCTGCGGCACCAGGCTGAGCCAAAAGTGGCTGTCGAACTCCAGATCCAGCAATGTGCCGTCCATGTCCAGCAGCACGGTATCGATCTGCGGCCAATCAAACTCGGGAACCATAAAAACTCCACGGGCGGACCGACGGGCAGTCCGCAGATGAGAATAATAGCGTTAGCGTAGCATAAGCGGATGACAGGGCCGAAGCCCCGGCGTCAGGTTCAGGCCATCGGCCGCATCGACATCGGATTGAGCTGCGGGTTGAAGCAGCTGTCGTAGTAACGCTGGATATCGGCGACGCGGTGCTGATTGATGCGCCGACGCTGCACCAGCCGCCAGGCGTTATAACCCAGGCTGACCACTACGGCCAGCAACAACAGGCTGGTGCCGAGATAGCGCCACAGGGTGATCATGTCCGGTTCGCTGTGCAACGCCACGTGGCGAGTGCCGTTGGCGTCAACGCTGAGGCTGGTGATCACGCCCTGCGCCTGGAATGGGGTATGCAGCAGCAGGTTGGACTGGCGCTGCAGCTCATTCCACTGGTCGAGCGCGTTGTATTCGCTTTGCGGCGTCTGCGGCTGGGGGTGACTGACCCACTGGCGGCCTTCGTCGCTGCGGATCAGGAAACCACCTGGCGGCGGGCTGTTAAGCGCAGCGGCGGCCAGTCGCGTCTCATTGAAGATGAACGACGAGGTGGCCACTTTGGTCAGGCTTTCCAGCGATTCGGCGCTGACCGGACGAAGCAGGACGTTGACGCCTTGCAGCGCGCCGGATTTGGCGCGTTTCACCAGGCTGCTCCAGTTTTTCGCGTTGCCCAGGTTAACCAGCGCGTTTTTCAGCCGTACGCAGTCGTTTTCCGTCTGGCACAGATCCTGCGTTTTCAGCACGATATCGGAGAAATCGTCCAGCAGGATCATGCCGGATTTCTCGATGGCGCTGGCCAGCTGCGGGTTGACCTTCTGATCGGCGCCGCTCGGATGCAGCTGACCGCTGACCGTCGCCAGCAGGGCTGTCGCTTTGTCTATGACTTCCGATTCCGGCTGCGGCAGCGGGGCGGCGGTGTTCCAATAGATGCCGGAGCAGTCGAACGGCGCAAAATTGACGGCGCCGCCGCCGTTGGCCGGCGGCGGGACATAGCACATGCCGCTGCCGCGCACTTTCAGCGTGTCGCCGATGCGCAGCGGCGTGGCCTCCAGCGCCTGTACGCTGGTCACTTCCACTTTTTGCGCGCCTTGCAGCCAGGCCATGCTGAGGGTCAACGGCAGGTTGAGCGGGATATAGATCAGCAGCAGCAGCAGAACCAGCGCCGAGCTGGCGACCAGCACCGCATTGCGGCCCCACTGCTGCAACGGGAAATTCTTCACTTCGTCATGCAGCGACAGGAAACGCCCCTGCCGCACCACCTGACGGTTGAGATAGACGTCCACATCGGTGGTTTTGCCCAGATCCTGCGTCAGGTACGGTTGCCAGTGCGGCGGATAGATCAGATCGATAATGCCGAGCGAAATATTGCTGATCTGCCCCTGGCCGGATTCGCCGAACAGGCCCCAGCGCTTTGGCGTGCCGCGCAGGCAGTGGATCTCTTTCAACTCGCGCGACGCCGGGCGGCGGAACAGGTTCCACCCTCCCCAGGCGATCATCAGCACCGCCACGAAAATCATCCAGGGGATCACCAGCACCGGGCTGATCAGGCTGAAGAACAGCAGCAGCAGCGCGGCGGAGATGATGACGGCTTCACGGATGCCGTTCGGCCGGTTCAGCGCATGCTCTTCCGGCGTTTCCTTGCGAATGTTCACCAGCTCGACATGCTCGCTCTCTTCCTTGCGGATGGAGGCGTTTTTGGTCGGCGCGGCGGTCACGACCGGCGGCTGCGGCCGGTCGTGGATATGATCTTTCAGCGAGTGCCCGTTGAGCGAAATCACCAGCGGCAGCGTCTGGGTTTTGATCACTTCCACATGGTTGTCGGCGGTGATATAGGGTTCCCAAAACGGGGGGAGGTGCACCTCTTCAGCGTCGAGGTAATAGCGCCATTTATTGGGATCGTCGCTGGCCAGCCCGTAACGGGTGATGGCGTGCGTCACGGGATAAACGTTATCGCTTTGCGGGGTGAGCGCCAGTTTGGCTGCGGGCAGCGTAGCGCCGCCGCCGGGCAACAGTTTGTTGCTCAGCTTGTTTTGTTGATTAAGGTAGAACTCGACCGCCGCGCGTTCTTCGTCGGTCAGCTTGCGGTGGGCGGGTTTGATAAACGGCAGCGTGCGCGCCAGCGCCGTCGGGTGGCGGGCCTTGAACCACAGGTACAGGCCGGCGGCAATCAGGCAGACAAGCACTAAGGCCAATATCAACACTATTGTGCTCATGCAATCCCCATCTCACACCCGTGAATTTCGCCAACCTGATGAAAAGCTGAATATTATACGGAGTAAACCGCCAGGAGGCACCCAGAACTAATGAGGGAACAAACAGATTTTCGCTTTGGATCTCATTCCTTCATGAAGCAAGGTCATTTTATCACTGATTCTTGCCTGCGTGATACTAGCAACCGGCCCCTGCTGTCGATATCGGCATTATCCTATTTTCATGCGCGCTGTTTGCTGAATCAGTGCAGAAAATCGCCCGCGGCTGGCGACGCTTGTTAAAAGAAAGTAAATTACTGTTCATGCGCGTTGCGGCCGAGCTTGCCCTTAACGCACAATGTGATCAAGATCGAATTTGGTCAGCGTTTGAGCGCCAACGAGCCGTGCGTTACGCCAATCATTTTTTCGGTTGCCCTGTCCGCGCCTGGGCAACCTCTTTGAGGCAATCATGGATAAACACCTGCAAAAACCTAAAATTCTGAAAGTGGAAACGGTCGCGCGTTCGCGTTTGTTCAACGTCGAGTCGGTCGATTTGGAATTCAGCAACGGTGTGCGGCGGGTGTATGAGCGCATGCGGCCTTCGGATCGCGAGGCGGTGATGATTGTACCGGTGATTGGCGATGACCTGCTGCTGATCCGCGAATATGCGGTGGGCACTGAATCCTATGAGCTGGGCTTCCCGAAAGGGTTGATCGATCCCGGCGAGGGGGTGCTGGAGGCGGCCAACCGCGAGCTGATGGAAGAAGTGGGATTCGGCGCCAGACGCTTTGATTTCCTCAGCAAGCTGACGATGGCGCCATCCTACTTTTCCAGCAAAATGAATATTGTGCTGGCGCACGATCTCTACCCGCAGAGCCTGGAAGGGGACGAACCGGAACCCCTGCCGCAGGTGCGCTGGCCGATCGCCAACATGATGGCGCTGCTGGCGGAACCGGATTTCCGTGAGGCGCGCAACGTCAGCGCGCTGTTCCTCTCCGAGGCGTTTCTGCGCGCTTCGCGCTGAGACGCTTCGCGCCGCATAAAAAAAGGGCCAGATTTCTCTGGCCCTTTTCGATCAGAACAGCTCGTGGCTTTCGCCGCCCGGATCGGTCAGCGTGGTGCCGGTATCGCGCGATGGGTAGTCCGTCGGCTGCGTTCCTTCGATAAAGTACTCGGAACGGCTGCCGCCGCCACCGCCAGAGAGCTTGCCGCTGCTCTTGTCGATGGTGACGCTGATGATGCCCGGAGGCGGCGTGACTTTCTGCTCCGGAATGCCTTCCAGCGCGATCTTCATGAAGTCGTCCCACGCCGGCTGGGCGCTCTTGGCACCGCCTTCGCCGCCGGAAATCTGATCCGGGATGGCGCCGGACACTGTCGAACGGCCCAGATCGCGGCGGTGATCGTCGAAGCCGATCCACACCGACGTCACGGTATCCGGGCCATAGCCGGAGAACCAGGCGTCTTTGGAACTGTTGGTGGTACCGGTTTTACCGCCGATATCATGACGTTTCAGATCGCGCCCGGCGCGCCAGGCGGTGCCCATCCAACCCGGTTCACCGAAGATGTTGCTGTTCAGCGCGTCGTGGATCAGGAAGGCCAGCGGCGTGCTGATCACGTGCGGCGCATACTGTTGGTCGCCGTCCTGCTGCACCTGAGCCGGGGTTACCTGCTCCAACTGCGGCATCGGCACCGTGCTGTTGCTGCCTTCCTGCGAGGTGGCGACGTTTTCGATGTTGTCATCGGACAGCACGGCCGAACGGTGAGTATCACCGTAGATGACCGGCAGGTTGCAGCTGCTGCAAACCACTTTAGGTTTGGCTTCGAACACCGTATTGCCGTTGTCGTCTTCAATTTTGGTGATGAAGTACGGATCGACCAGATAACCGCCGTTCGCCAGCACCGCGTAACCGCGCACCAGCTGCATCGGGGTGAAGGAAGCGGAGCCCAGCGCCAGCGATTCGGTATGCACGATGTTCTGTGCCGGGAAGCCGAAGCGCTGCAGATATTCCGCCGCGTAGTCGACGCCCATCGCACGCATCGCGCGCACCATCACCACGTTCTTCGACTGCCCCAGCCCTTGACGCAGACGAATCGGGCCATCGTAGGTCGGCGGCGAGTTCTTCGGCCGCCAGTCGGTGCCGGCGCCGGCATCCCAACGGGTGATCGGCAAGTCGTTCAGGATGGTGGCCAGCGTCAGGCCTTTATCCATCGCGGCGGTATACAGGAACGGTTTGATGTTCGAGCCCACCTGACGCAGGGCCTGCGTGACGCGGTTGAACTTGCTCTGGTTGAAATCGAAGCCGCCGACCAGCGCTTTCACCGCGCCGTCGTTCGGGTTGATGGAAACCAGCGCCGAGTTGACGTCCGGCACCTGCGACAGCCACCAGGCCTCGTTCACTTTACGCACCCAGACCTGCTGGCCTGGCTGCACCACGTCGGTGACGCGTTTCGGCGTTGGGCCTTGCTGAGTGTCTGAACGGTATGGGCGCGCCCAGCGCATGGTGGCCATCGGCAGGGCAATGCTGCTGCCGTCGGCCAGCATCGCCGTCGCTTCCTGCGGGTTGGCGGCGGTGATGACCGCCGGCGCCAGCGGGCCGTAGTTCGGCAGGTTTTTCAGCGAGTCGACAATCTGTTTGCGATCCCAGGCCGCTTCGCCGACTTTCCACAGCACGTTTGACGGGCCGCGATAGCCGTGGCGCATGTCATAGGCCAACACGTTATTGCGCACCGATTCCTGCGCCGCCAGCTGCAGCCGTTTGGTCACGGTGGTGTAAACCTTATAACCGTCGGTATAGGCGTTTTCACCGTAGCGCTTGATCATCTCCTGACGCACCATCTCGGAGAGATACGGGGCGGAGAAGCTGATTTCCGGCGCATGGTAGTTGGCGACCAAATCTTCAGAACGCGCCTGATCGTACTGCGCCTGAGTGATGTAGTGTTCGTCCAGCATGCGCGACAGCACTACGTTGCGACGGGCAACGGCGCGATCGTGCGAATAGAGCGGGTTGAAGGTGGACGGCGCTTTCGGCAGGCCGGCGATGGTCGCCATCTCGCTCAGGGTGAGCTGGCTGACGTCCTTGCCGAAATAGACCTGCGCGGCGGCGCCCACGCCGTAAGCGCGATAACCCAGGTAGATCTTGTTCAGATACAGCTCAAGGATTTCATCTTTGGTCAGCATCTGCTCGATGCGTACCGCCAGGAAGGCTTCCTTGATTTTACGCATCAGGGTGCGTTCCGGGCTTAAGAAGAAGTTACGCGCCAGCTGTTGGGTAATGGTGCTGGCCCCCTGGGAAGCGTGGCCGGAGACCAACGCGATGGAGGCCGCGCGGAAGATGCCGACCGGATCGACACCGTGGTGATCATAGAAGCGGCTGTCTTCGGTGGCGATAAATGCGTGCACCATCACCGGCGGAATTTGATCCAACTTCAGCGGAATGCGGCGCTTCTCGCCGTACTGGGCGATCAGTTCGCCATCGGCGCTGTAAACCTGCATCGGTATCTGCAGCCGCACGTCTTTCAGCGTTGCGACGTCGGGCAGCTGCGGCTCGACATATTTGTACAAGCCGAAAATCGAGGCTGCTCCCAGCACGATGCAACATACTGCAAGGATTAGTAAATACTTTACGAACTTCACCTGAGATTTCCCATTTCTAAGTCATTTGGGCAGTTTATAAACAACCGCGCGGTAGTATAAAGGCAAGCCTGCGACATGGATATGTTCTTTTATCATCGGATGTTATGGAGGCTTGTGAAACATGTTCCCTCAAGCATGGCAGGTGGGGCTGGATATACAAATCGACTGCGTGCGGGCGCTGGCGGTCCAACGCCGCCGCAACGGCTGGCAACTGCGTCACTGGTGGCAACAGACGCTGCCGCAGGCGGTTTTACGCGACGGCTGCCTGGCACCTTCCGAAGCCCTGATCCGGGCGCTGCGGCAATGGCGCGTCCAACTGCCGCGACATATTTCCTTACGCATTGCCCTGCCGGCGCAGCGGGTGTTGCAACAGTGCATGGCGCAGCCGGACGCGCGGCTGCGCGAGCCGGAACGCAGCGACTATATCGTTGGTCACGGCGTAAAGCAGTTCCCACTCGACGGCCAGACGCTGGCGCTCGACTATCGCGCTGCGCCGGCGGAGGGGGCGGCGCTGCTGTTGACCGCCGCGCGGCGGCAGGAGCTGCAGCAGTGGCTGCACTGTCTGCGCCAGGCGGGCCTGCATCCGCAAGCGGTCGATATTACGCCTTGCGCGCTGCGGATGATGGCGACGGCGGCGGGCGTGCCGCATACCGCGGGGCTGATGCATCGTCTCGAGCGAGAATGGCTGTGGGTGGCGCCGGCCGACGGCGCGTTCGCGTTCGGGCTGACGCCGGGCGACGATGACGCGCAGGCGCTGCGGGCGCTGCAAGCCCAGACGCCGGCGGACGATGATCGACCGGTCTATGCCGGCAGCGTGCTGGCAGGAGCCTTGCCCGTCGGCTGCCTTTCCTGGTCGCCGCTCAGCGCCTTCACGCAGCTGCGTCCGCCGTTGCCCGTGCATCCCTCAGCGTTCGCGTTGGCCGGCGGTCTGGCGCTGCGCGAGGAGGACCGCTGATGTACCAGGTCAACTTTTTGCCCTGGCGGCAACGTCGCGATCGGCGGCGCGGCTGCTTCTGGCTGGGCGTGTTGCTGTTGCAGATAACGGTGCTGTTGCTGGCAGGGGGCCTCGTCGCCGGCCAACTGCGTCATCAACAGGCGCAGCGTCAGGAGCGGCTGGCGCTGTTGGAAGAAGAGCTGGCGGCAGTGACGCTGCTCGTCCGTCAGCAGCAGCAAGAGCGGGCGCAACGGGCGCGATACAGCGCCCTCGCTGAACGGCAGGCGCGCAATGCCCAACATAACCGGCGTTATTTGCAACTGCTGCAGCAACTCTCCTCCTGCCTCCCCCCACCGCTGTGGCTCACGGCGTTGGACAGCGATGCGGCGAACGGCCTGCGGCTGCGTGGATTGAGCCGTTCTCCTGCCGCCATTTCGCAGTTCGAACGGCGGCTGGCGGGGATGCCCGCGTTACCGCGGCTGCGTTTGGCGGAGGTGGCGCAACGCGACGACGGCCTGTACGCCTTTCATCTGGTGGCGCAATGGGGGCGTGATGGATAACCGTTTGCCATCTGGGCTGCGCTTCTTGCTGGGCCTGTCGGGCCGGCGATTGCTGGCCGCGCAATGGCTGGGCATCGGCACGTTGGCGTTGTTGGGTGGGGGCTGGATGCTGCAAGACGAATGGCGTCAGCGGGAAAGTGCGACAGAGCGGCAACAGCGCTTGCTGCAACAGATCGCCGTGGCGCAGCGCCAACTGGACGAGGCGCCGGTCGCCCTGATACCGCCGACGCCGCTCACTCCGGCCGCCACCGGCGATCTGACGAACGGGCTGCAACGTGCGGGGGGCGCCTTATTACGCTGGCAGCGGCAGGAAAAACCGCCGCGGCAGACGCTGAGCTTGCGCATTGACTACCCCGGTTTGTTGGCGCTGCTGGAGGCGCTGCCCGCCGATTTGCGTCTCGAACAATTGAGCGTGGAGACGCCGCCGCAGGGCATGACGGCGCGGTTGGTTTTACAGGATGCCGCCGAGGAGCTGGCCGATGAGTAAAAGATCCGGCCGTTGGTGGTGGCTGCTATGGCCGTGGGCCTTATGCGCCGAACCGCGCGACCCGTTTGCGCCGCCTCCGATGCCTGCTTGCGCCCAGACAGAGACATCCCCGGCGGGCTGGCGATTGAAAGGCGTCATCGGGCAACCGATGCAGCGCTATGGCTGGGTGGTGACGCCGGCGGGGCAATGGTTGCGCCTGCGGCCGCAACAACGGGTGCTTGCCGAGCGCTGGCAGGTGACGCAGGTGCAGGCGCGCAGCCTGACGTTGAAGGCGCTGACGGCCGAACCGGAGTGCCCGACGAGCCGCGACGACATATCGCTGATGATCGACGACAAGGATGACAAATCATGAAAGGACGCGCTGGACTGGGCTTGGCGCTAGGGTGTTTGGCGCTCGGCGCCGCGCAGGCTCAGGATAAACAGATAATCTCATTGGAGTTTCAGGATGCGCCGGTCACGGTCATCCTGCAGGCCTTGGCGGATTATCGGCAGATGAACCTGATCGCCGCGCCGGGCGTGAGCGGCAACCTGACGCTGCGGTTGGAGGATGTGCCCTGGCCCCAGGCGCTGGCGCTGACCCTGCGTATGGGCAAACTGACGATGACGCGGGAGGGTAACGTGATGCTGATCTCCCCGGAGCCGGATGCGCGGGAAAAAAGACAGCTGCAAGAGGCGCTGGCGCAGCGGCAACCCTTGCACAGCCTGACGATGACCGTGCAAAACGGCGATGCGGCGGAAATTGCCGAAAGCCTCAACGCCCAACGTGGCGCGTTGCTGAGCGAGCGTGGCAGCGTGTTGGCGGATAAACGCACCAATACGCTGCTGCTGCGCGACACCGCGCCGATTGTGGCGCAGTTGAAAAAGCGGATAACGGAAATGGATGCGCCGCTGGCACAGGTGCAACTGGCGGCGCATATCGTGACCATCAACAGCGAAAGCCTGCGTGAGCTCGGCGTGCGTTGGGGATTGGCGCCCGACGACAGGCCGGCGCGGCCGCTGCGGCCGGGCAATATCGGCGTTAACCTGCCGTTGGAGCGCAGCGCGGTGAACGCCGGTTTCCATCTGGCGCGCATCAGCGGGCGTTTGCTGAGCCTGGAGCTGACGGCGCTGGAGCAGGAAAATCAGGTGGAGATCATCGCCAGCCCGCGTCTCCTGACGGCGCATCTGCAAACCGCCAGCATCAAGCAAGGGACGGAGATCCCTTATGAAGTGTCCAGCGGCGCCAGCGGTGCGACCGCCATCGAGTTTAAAGAGGCGGTGCTGGGCATGGAGGTGACGCCGAAGGTGTTGCCGGACGGGCGCATCACGCTGACGCTGCAGATCAGCCAAAATATGCCGGGGCGCGCCATCAGCCGAGGGGCCGGAGAGGCGTTGACCATCGATAAACAGGAGATTAAGACGCAGATCACGGTGAAAAACGGCGAAACCCTGGTGCTCGGCGGCATTTTTCAACGGCATCGCGGCAAGACGGCGGACAAGGTGCCGGGACTGGGGGATGCGCCGCTGCTGGGGGGCTTGTTCCGGCAGAGCGGCGCACAACAGAAAAAACGCGAGCTGGTGATCTTTATTACGCCAACCCTGATTAAGGGATAAGCGGCGGCCTGTCGGCCGGGCGGCAAATCGCCTAAAGTTGATGAGCAGATACACTTTTTTATCCCCTTGGGGGGATCTGCGTTTGACGCTGCGGCCGATTTAGCTTACAAGGGTTACCGAATTGAGCACCGAGGTTTTTTGTTAGCGCCAAGACGCCGTTAAAAACATATGGTTTCCCTCCCGCGGCGTGGATTGCGATTTATTCGGTTGCCAAACTACCAAGAGTGTTGAGATAATTTTTCGTCTGATCTCGCACTATCGCTCATGAGGTTTCAGTTTAGGTCCCGCCGCTGATTTGATTGGCGGGGCGGGTTAACATTAACGAATTGTCTTAGTAATACCGAAAAACATGGCAGAGAAACGCAATATCTTTCTGGTTGGGCCTATGGGTGCCGGCAAAAGCACTATTGGCCGTCAGTTAGCTCAGCAACTCAATATGGAGTTCTTCGACTCCGATCAAGAAATTGAGCGACGTACCGGAGCTGACGTGGGCTGGGTATTCGACGTGGAAGGGGAAGAAGGTTTCCGCGATCGTGAAGAAAAAGTCATTAATGAACTGACGGAAAAACAAGGGATTGTGTTGGCGACCGGCGGCGGTTCGGTGAAGTCGCGCGAAACGCGCAACCGTCTGTCCGCGCGCGGCGTGGTGGTTTATCTCGAAACCACGATCGAAAAGCAGTTGGCTCGTACCCAGCGTGATAAAAAACGCCCGCTGCTGCAGGTTGATTCTCCGCCGCGTGAAGTGCTGGAAGCTTTGGCGAAAGAGCGCAATCCGTTGTATGAAGAGATTGCCGATGTCACCATTCGCACCGACGATCAGAGCGCTAAAGTGGTTGCCAACCAGATCATCAACATGCTGGAAAGCAACTGATTGCTGATTTTCGCGTTCGCCGTCGGCCAATGCGGAAAACTGATTTGTGTTCCCCGCCGTTGCGGGGATCAACCACCGCCGTACCATACAGAGAACTAAGCGCGACATGGAGAGAATTACTGTAACGCTTGGGGAGCGCAGCTACCCGATTACCATCGCCGCCGGATTGTTTGACGATCCGGCTTCTTTTATGCCGTTAAAGGCGGGTGAACAAGCGATGTTGGTCACCAACCAGACCCTGGCGCCGCTCTATCTGGAGCGTGTCCGGCAGGTGCTGGAGCAGAGCGGCGTCGTGGTGGATCAGGTGATTCTTCCCGATGGTGAGCAGTACAAATCTCTGGCGGTGTTGGAGCAGGTGTTTTCGGCGCTGCTCGAAAAACCGCACGGGCGCGATACCACGCTGATCGCGCTCGGTGGCGGCGTTGTCGGCGATCTGACCGGCTTTGCCGCCGCGTGCTACCAACGCGGCGTGCGCTTCATTCAGGTTCCCACCACGCTGCTGTCGCAGGTGGACTCCTCCGTGGGCGGCAAGACCGCCGTCAACCACCCGCTCGGCAAAAACATGATCGGCGCTTTCTATCAACCCGCTTCGGTGGTGGTTGATCTGGATTGCCTGAAAACGCTGCCGACGCGTGAACTCTCTTCCGGCCTGGCCGAAGTCATCAAATACGGGATCATCCTCGATCGCGAGTTTTTCGTCTGGTTGGAACATAACATCGATGCGCTGATGGCGTTGGATATGCAGGCGTTGGCCTACTGTATTCGCCGCTGCTGCGAGCTGAAGGCCGAGGTGGTGGCCGCAGACGAACGCGAAAGCGGTCTGCGCGCCCTGCTGAATCTGGGCCATACTTACGGCCATGCTATCGAAGCCGAGATGGGCTACGGCGTGTGGCTGCACGGTGAGGCGGTGGCTGCGGGCATGGTGATGGCGGCGGAAACCGCGCACCGTCTCGGCCAGTTCTCCGTTGAAGACATCGAGCGCATCAAAGCGCTGCTGCTGCGCGCCGGCTTGCCGGTCTGCGGGCCGCAGGAAATGACGCCGGAATCCTACTTGCCGCACATGTTGCGCGACAAGAAAGTGCTGGCGGGGGAACTGCGTTTGGTGTTGCCGACCGCGATCGGTGCGGCGGAAGTGCGCGGCGGCGTAGGGCATGAGCTGGTGCTGGCGTCGATCGCCGCCTGCTTGCCTGAGCGGAAGCGTAATTAAATCGGACTAAGTAACAGTGGCTTAGCCGCCATTAGCATCTATATTAATACAGTGAGCAGAGCACGACGGGTGTCGCTTTGCCATCATCGGGTTAATCCGCCCGTGCCACGGTAGGTCTACGGTGGTGGGCTTTTGCCTCTAGTTGGAGGGTTTCAGATGGACGAGTTTAAACCGGAAGACGATCTCAGACCTGATAGCAGCGATCGTCGTCCTACGCGTTCGCGCAAGCCGGCCGCCGCGCCGCGCTTCGCCGTTTCGCGCCAGCATTTGATGATTGGCATCGGCATTTTGGTGCTGCTGCTGCTGATTATCGGCATCGGTTCAGCCCTGAAGGCGCCGACCAAACATGAAGCGGCTCAGGAGAGCGGCGCGCAAAACGGCGCGGCCCGCGATATCAACCTGTCCGGTTCTTCGTCGCTGACCACCGCCAATAACGGCGTGCCGGGCGGCACGACGGATACCCACGATAATAACGGCGTGAGCGCGACTCAGCCGCAGCAACCGCAGAACGTCAGCGTTCCGCCGATCTCCGGCACGCCGACCGAAGCGCAAACGCAGCCTCAGCAAGGCGGTGCGCAGCAGCGCGTTGATTTGCCGGGCAACATGGCGGATGCGCTGTCGCAGCAGCAGGGGCAGGTTGACGCCGCTACGCAGGGCATGACCGGCGCAGCGTCGACGTTGCCGACCGCACCGGCCACGGTGATGAGCGGCGCCGCAGCGCGCGAAGCGACGCGTCCTGTGCAGGGCACTGCCCCGCAACAGCATAAGACGCCGGCGAAAACCGCCGCCGCCAAACCGACCGCAACGCAGCATAAATCACCGACTACGGTGTATACGCCGCCGGCCAAGCCGTCTTCCACCGCGAAAGCGGGAGCGGTCGCCAGCAGTGGCAGTTCTGTGCAGTCTGCGCCGGGCAGCCACTATACCTTGCAACTGAGCAGCGCTTCGCGTTCCGATACGCTGAACGCCTATGCCAAACAGCAGAAGCTGCAGAATTACCTGGTGTACGCCACCAAGCGTGACGGCAAGCCGTGGTACGTGCTGGTGAGCGGCAACTATGCGTCTTCTGCGGAAGCGAAGCGCGCCATTGCTTCGTTGCCGGCCGATGTGCAGGCGAAAAAACCATGGGTTCGACCTGTACACCAAGTGCAGCAAGATCTTAAAAAATAAATCATTTAAATTTGTGCGCTGATGTGCTGTCTGAAACAGAGTACAATCCGCCGCTCTGAATTGTATAAGTAGCTAATTGACGGCATGAAGAAAAACCGCGCTTTTTTAAAATGGGCTGGTGGAAAATACCCGCTGGTAGATGAGATTCGTCGCCATCTGCCGGCGGGAGACTGCTTAATCGAGCCCTTCGTGGGTGCGGGATCCGTCTTTCTGAATACGGATTACGACGCCTACATTCTCGCCGACATCAATAGCGATCTTATCAACCTGTATAACATCGTTAAGCTGCGCACGGATGACTTCGTGCGCGATGCCCGCACGCTTTTCGCCGATGAATTCAATAACTCGGATCAGTTTTACCTGCTGCGAGAAGAGTTCAATACTAGCACCGAGCCTTACCGCCGGGCGCTGCTGTTCCTGTACCTGAACCGTCACTGCTATAACGGCCTGTGCCGCTATAACCTGCGCGGCGAGTTCAATGTGCCGTTTGGCCGGTACAAGAAACCGTACTTCCCGGAAGAAGAGCTCTACTGGTTTGCTGAAAAATCGCGCAATGCCACTTTTGTCTGTGAGCATTACCGCGATACCATGGCGAAGGCTGCAGCCGGCGCCGTGGTGTATTGCGATCCGCCTTATGCGCCGCTGTCGGCGACGGCGAATTTCACCGCTTACCACACCAACAGCTTCAGCATCGCCGATCAGCAGAGCCTGGCGCATCTGGCGCATCAGCTCTCGGTAGAGAGCCGGGTGCCGGTATTGATTTCCAATCACGATACCGAGCTGACGCGCGACTGGTACCAGCATGCTGCGCTGTATGTGGTGAAAGCGCGCCGCACGATCAGCCGCAATATTCTCGGCCGCAGCAAAGTGAACGAGCTTTTGGCGCTGTATCGCTAAGCCGGGGGCACCCCGGCGCATAACAACTCGACCCTACGTTTGGAGAAGCGGATGAAAAAGTTTTTGATTGCCCCGTCCATTCTGTCGGCAGATTTTGCCCGGTTAGGTGAAGATACCGCTAACGTGCTGGCCGCAGGCGGCGACGTGGTGCACTTCGACGTCATGGACAACCACTACGTGCCCAATCTGACCATCGGTCCGATGGTGTGCGAAGCGCTGCGCAACTACGGCATTACCGCGCCGATTGACGTGCATCTGATGGTCAAGCCGGTGGACCGCATCGTGCCTGACTTCGCCAAGGCCGGCGCGTCTTATATCTCTTTCCACCCTGAAGCCTCCGAACATGTCGATCGCACCATTCAGCTGATCAAAGAGCACGGCTGTAAGGCCGGCCTGGTGTTCAACCCGGCGACCCCGCTGAGCTATCTTGATTACGTGATGGATAAAATCGACGTGATCCTGCTGATGTCGGTCAACCCGGGCTTCGGCGGCCAGTCGTTCATCCACGGCACGCTCGACAAGCTGCGCCAGGTGCGCAAACTGATCGACGACAGCGGCCGCGATATCCGTCTCGAAGTCGACGGCGGGGTGAAGGTGGACAACATCGCCGAAATCGCCGCCGCGGGCGCCGATATGTTTGTCGCCGGTTCCGCCATCTTTGGCCAGCCGGACTACCGCAAGGTGATCGACGAAATGCGCAGCGAGCTGGCGAAGGTTTCCCATGGCTGATTTCGGCGCGATCCGCGCACTGGCCTTCGATCTTGACGGTACGCTGGTCGACAGCGCGCCGGGCCTCGCGGCCGCCATCGATATGGCGCTGGAAGAGAGGGGGCTGCCGCAAGCGGGTGAAGAGCGAGTTGGCACCTGGATCGGCAACGGCGCCGACGTGCTGGTGCAGCGCGCGCTGCGCTGGGCGGAAGCGGAAGACACGCCGGAGCAGTGCAGCCGGCTGCGTGAGCGCTTCGATCATTTCTACGCGCAGACTGTTGACAGCGGCAGCCGCCTGTTCCCGCAGGTGCAAGAGACGCTGGCCCGCCTGGCCGCGCACGGTTACCCGATGGCATTGGTGACCAACAAGCCGACGCCGTTCGTGGCGCCGCTGCTGGCATCGCTGGGCATTGGCGAGTATTTTTCGCTGGTGATCGGCGGCGACGACGTGACGGAAAAGAAACCTCACCCGGCGCCGTTGTATCTGGTGCTCGGCAAGCTTGGGTTGCGAGCGCATGAACTGCTGTTCGTCGGCGATTCGCGCAACGATATTCAAGCCGCTCAGGGGGCCGGTTGCCCGAGCGTCGGTTTTACCTACGGTTATAACTACGGCGAATCGATCGCCCTGAGCCACCCCGATCGGGTGTTGGAGCGCTTCGCCGATTTGTTGCCCGCTCTTGGGCTGTCATCTTTAGAGAATCAGGAAATTTAAACATGAGTAAGCCCATCGTATTTAGCGGCGCGCAGCCGTCCGGCGAACTGACCATCGGCAACTACATGGGTGCGCTGCGTCAGTGGGTGCAGATGCAGGACGACTACGACTGCATCTACTGCATCGTCGATCTGCATGCCATCACCGTGCGCCAAGACGCCGAAAAGCTGCGCAAAGCCACGCTGGATACGCTGGCGCTGTATCTGGCCTGCGGTATCGATCCGGAAAAAAGCACCATCTTCGTGCAGTCGCACGTGCCTGAGCACACGCAGCTGAGCTGGGTGCTGAACTGCTACACCTATTTCGGCGAACTGAGCCGCATGACGCAGTTCAAAGACAAATCCGCACGCTACGCGGAGAACATCAACGCCGGGCTGTTCAGCTATCCGGTGCTGATGGCGGCGGACATCCTGCTGTATCAAACCAATCAGGTGCCGGTGGGCGAAGACCAGAAACAACACCTGGAACTGAGCCGCGACGTGGGCCAGCGTTTCAACGCGCTGTACGGCGACGTGTTCAAAGTGCCGGAGCCGTTTATTCCTAAATCCGGCGCACGCGTGATGTCGCTGCAGGAACCGACCAAGAAGATGTCCAAGTCGGACGATAACCGCAACAACGTGATCGGCCTGCTGGAAGATCCGAAAGCGGTGACCAAAAAGATCAAACGCGCAATGACCGACTCGGAAGAGCCACCTGTCGTGCGTTACGACGTGGTCAACAAGGCGGGCGTCTCCAACCTGTTGGACATCCTCGCCGGCGTCACCGGCAAGAGCATCGCGCAGCTGGAAGCCGAGTTCGAAGGCCAAATGTACGGCCACCTGAAAGGCGCGGTGGCGGAAGCCGTCTCCGGCATGCTGGCTGAGCTGCAGGAGCGTTACCACCGCTTCCGCAACGACGAAGCCTACCTGCAGCAGGTGATGCGCGACGGCGCCGCCAAAGCCCGTGCACGCGCGCAGGAAACCCTGGCGAAGGTTTATCAGGCCGTCGGTTTCGTACCGCCGCAGGCGTAACGCCGGCGCAAATAAAAAAAGCGGCCTTGGGCCGCTTTTTTTACGTCGGTATCACGCCATTTGCGCCAGGCCGGCGGGCGGGGCTTCGCTGGCGAACCAATTGAGCTTGCTGCGCAGGCTGACCACGCTGCCGACGATGATCAGGCTGGGGCTGGCGGCCTGCAGGGACAAGGCGCCCAGTTGGCCAAGCTCGCCTTCGATCACCCGCTGGCGACAGGAAGTGCCGTTTTCCACCAGCGCCACCGGTGTGGCGGCCGGCAGTCCGTTCGCGATCAGCCGGCGCTGGATCTCCGCCGCCTGCGACAGCCCCATATAGAACACCAGCGTCTGTTGCCCGGCGGCCAGCGTCGCCCAGTCCAATCCACCGTCGGCCTTGGCGTGGCCGGTCACCAGACGCACGCTCTGCGCGTGGTCGCGGTGGGTGAGCGGGATGCCGCTGTAGGCGGAACAGCCGGAGGCGGCGGTGATGCCCGGCACCACCGAGAACGGTACGTTGGCGTCCGCCAGCGTTTCCAGCTCTTCGCCGCCGCGGCCGAAGATAAAGGGATCGCCGCCCTTCAGGCGCACCACGCGTTTGCCTTGCCGCGCTTGCTGCAGCAAGATGTGGTTGATCTGCTCCTGCGGCACGCAGTGATGGCCGGCGCGTTTGCCAACGAAGATGCGCTCGGCGTCGCGACGAACCAGCGTCATGATCGCTTCGGAGACCAGCCGGTCGTAAACCACCACGTCGGCCTGCTGGATCTGTTGCAGCCCTTTCAGCGTCAGCAGGCCGGCATCGCCCGGCCCGGCGCCCACCAGCACCACTTCACCGCGATCCTCCGGCCGTTCGCTGAACAGCTGTTCGAGCTGGCGTTCGGCCAGAGCCGCGTCGTCATTGGCCAGCGATTGCGCCAGCCGATCGTGAGCGAACAGCCGCTCCCAGAAGCGGCGGCGCGCGCCGAGGCTGCTGAAGCGCTGTTTCACCCGTTGACGCAGCGATCCGCCGAGCTGCGCCAGCTTGCCGAGGTGTTGCGGCAGCAGCGCTTCCAGCTTCTCGCGCAGCAGCCGCGCCAACACCGGCGCTTTGCCGCCGGAGGACACCGCCACCACGATCGGCGAACGATCGATGATCGACGGCATGATAAAGCTGGCGCGTTTCGGGTCATCGACCACGTTGCAGAACACCCGCTGCTGGTTGGCGCACTGGTACACCCGCGCGTTGACCTCCAGCCGGTCAGTGGCGGCGATCACCAACCATTTTTCCGTCAGCAGGGCCGGGCTGAATTCGCCCTCGGCCAGCGTCAACAGGCCTTCTGCCGCCCACTGGTGGAACTGCGGGCTGAAGGCCAGGGCGTTGACGGTCAGCGCCGCACCGGCGTCCAGCAGCAGGCGCGCCTTGCGTTCGGCGATTTCGCCGCCGCCGACCAGCAGGCAGGCTTTGTGTTGCAGTTGGCAGAAAATCGGCAGGTAGTCCATCGGCATTCCTCAGGGTTATCGGCGTGGGGGCGGGATGCGCCCCCGAAAGGTTATGCCGCGACTTGCACGATGCCGTCGACCACCCGGCTGGTGAAGCTGGCGACGGAGCGGCTGTCATCTTCCAGGCAGTGGCCATCGTACAGGCGGAAACGCTGTTTCTTCAGCGGGCTGGCGACCCACAACTCCCCCTGATGCTCGGCGATCAGCCCGCGCGACAGCACGCTGGCCTGGGCGAACGGGTCGATATTGCTGATGGCGAACACCTGTTCGTCGGCATAGGGGCGGAACACCGCCACCTGCCGATCGCCGATCAGGGCGCACACGCCGGTGCCGGGCAGGATGTCGGCGATGGGGCAAACGGTAATCCACTGGCTCATGCTTGGCTCTCCTCGGTGTCGATCAGGGTGACGGCAATGCGCTCGTCAGGGCGCGCCGGGCGGTGTTGGTCACGTTCGGCCACCACCTGCACGTTCGGATCGCGCAGCGGGCTGTTGATGAAGTGGGCGAAGCGCAGCTGCGTTTCCGGGTGCTCGACGGTTTCTTTCCACTCGCAGATCACTGCCTCGCGCAGGCGGGCGATATCCGCTTCCAGCTGCTCGTTGATGCCGAGCGTGTCGTCAACGATCACCTTGCGCAGGTAATCGATGCCGCCTTCCAGGCTCTCCAGCCATACCGAGGTGCGCTGCAGCTTATCGGCGGTGCGGATATAGAACATCATGAAACGGTCAAGGTAGCGCACCAGGGTCTCGCTATCGAGATCGGCGGCCAGCAGGTCGGCGTGGCGCGGTTTCATGCCGCCGTTGCCGCAAACATACAGGTTCCAGCCGTTTTCGGTGGCGATGATGCCGACGTCCTTGCCCTGCGCTTCGGCGCATTCCCGGGTACAGCCCGAGACGCCGAATTTCATTTTGTGCGGGGTGCGGATGCCTTTGTAGCGATGTTCCAGCGTGACGCCGAAACCGACGCTGTCGCCGACGCCATAGCGGCACCAGGTGCTGCCGACGCAGGTTTTCGCCATGCGCAGCGCCTTGGCGTATGCGTGCCCGGTTTCAAAGCCGGCGGCGAGCAGCTTGCGCCAGATGGCCGGCAGGTCGTCTTTCTGCGCGCCGAACATGCCGATGCGCTGCGAGCCGGTCATTTTGGTGTAAAGATTGTACTCCTTGGCGATCTGTCCGATGGCCAGCAGGCCGTCCGGGGTGATTTCGCCGCCGGCGGAGCGCGGTATCACCGAGTAAGTGCCGTCTTTTTGGATATTGCCGAGGAAGTTGTCGTTGGTATCCTGCAGCGGCGTGTGCTGCGGTTTGAGGATGTATTCGTTCCAGCACGAGGCCAGCAGCGAGCCGACGGTCGGTTTGCAGACTTCGCAGCCGTAGCCTTTGCCGTATTTGGCCAATAACGCCTCGAACGACTTGATGCCTTCGACGCGGATCAGGTGGAACAGCTCCTGGCGTGAATAGGCGAAGTGTTCGCACAGGTGGTGGTTGACCTCGATGCCTTGCTTGCTCAGCTCGGCGTTCAACACCTGGGTGAGCAGCGGGATGCAGCCGCCGCAGCCGGTGCCGGCCTTGGTTTCGGCTTTCAGCGCCGCCACGGTGTGACAGCCTTGGTTGACTGCCCGGATGATGTCGCCTTTGCTGACGTCGAAGCAGGAGCAAATCTGCGCGCTTTCCGGCAGCGAATCCACGCCGATGGCCGGCTTGCTGCCCGCATGGGCCGGCAGGATCAGGCCGTCCGGGTTTTCCGGCAGCGCGATGCCGTTCAGCGCCAGCTGCAGCAGGTTGCCGTAATCGCTGGTATCGCCGACCAACACTGCGCCGAGCAGGGTTTTGTTGTCGGCGCTGACCACGATGCGTTTGTAGACCTCTTTGCTCTCATCCAGATAAACGTAGCTGCGGGCGCCCTCGGTGCGGCCGTGGGCATCGCCGATGCCGCCGACGTCTACGCCCAGCAGTTTCAGTTTGGCGCTCATGTCGGCACCCTGGAAGCCGTTTTCGCGGCCCAGCAGGTGATCGGCGGCCACCTGCGCCATTTTGTAACCCGGCGCCACCAGGCCGAAGGTGCGATCGCGCCAGGCGGCGCACTCACCGATGGCGTACACGTCCGGATCCGATGTCTGGCAGCAGTCGTTGATGGCGATGCCGCCGCGGCGGCCGATCTCCAGTCCGCATTGACGCGCCAGCTTGTCCTGGGCGCGGATGCCGGTGGAGAAAACGATGAAATCCACTTCCAGCAGGCTGCCGTCGGCGAAATGCAGGGTTTTGCGCGCCGTGCCGCCGCCGTTGACGATCTCCTGGGTGTTTTTCCCGGTGTGTACTTTGACGCCCATGCGCTCGATCTTGCGGCGCAGCTGGTCACCGCCCATCGGGTCGAGCTGTTCGGCCATCAGCACCGGAGCGAATTCGATCACGTGCGTTTCCACCCCCAGGCTTTTCAGCGCGCCGGCAGCTTCCAGCCCCAACAGCCCGCCGCCGACCACCGCGCCGCGTTTGCTGCGGCGCGCGCAGGCTTCAATGGCGTTCAGGTCTTCGATGGTGCGGTAAACGAAGCAGTCCTGGCTATCCGAGCCTTTAATCGGCGGGATCCACGGATAGGAGCCGGTGGCCATGATCAGCTTGTCGTAATAGACGGTGCGTCCGGTATTGGAGTGGATGACTTTCTCGTCGCGATTGATGGTGATGGCGCGTTCGCCGATCAGCACCTTCACGCCGTGCTTTTCGTAAAAGCCTTCGCGCACCAGCGACAGCTCTTCGGCGGTATGGTGCGAGAAATAGGAAGAGAGATGCACGCGATCGTAAGCGATGCGCGGCTCTTCGCAAAATACGGTGATGTCGAATAGGTCTTTGTCTGCTTTATCCAACAGATCTTCGATGAACCGGTGGCCGACCATGCCATTGCCGATCACGGCAAGTTTGACTCTGCTCATTATTGCCTCAAAATTCGGGTTTCCTAGGCTTACCTTATCCCTCCCGAGGGGCAATTTATTGATGCAAATCAATCGCGCCTTTATATACCCACAACGTGGTATATGAATGATTTTCCACGTTTTTTGATAAGTTGCGGATTTTATTCACCTTTAGCTGAAGCGAGTCAGGTCGCGCACCAACTACCCCGCTGGGAGTAGACGCGCAGGCCGGCATGCAACGGCGACTTTGTCAGCGCGATCCGCTGCCAGTATGATGAAGAAAACCAGCGCAACGGCAGAGGTGAAGGGTGGTGAAACGTCCATTGAAGTTTATCGACAACCTGCGTTTAAGCGGGCATGAAGGATTGTGGCAACTGGCGATAGAACAGGGGCGCATTGCGCATCTGGTGCCGCAGCCGGAAGGGCAGGAGTGGCGCAGCGACGTGCTGGATGCGCAGGGCGGGCTGGCGCTGCCGGCATTCGTCGAACCCCATATTCATCTGGATACCACGCAAACCGCCGGCCAGCCGGCCTGGAACCAGTCCGGCACGCTGTTTGAGGGGATTGAGCGCTGGGCAGAACGCAAAGCCTTGTTGACCCATGAAGACGTCAAGCAACGCGCCTGGCAAACGCTCAAGTGGCAGATCGCCAACGGCGTGCAGTATGTGCGCACCCACGTCGACGTTTCCGATCCCACGCTGACCGCACTGCGCGCCATGCTGGAAGTTAAGCAGGAGGTGGCGCCCTGGGTAACGCTGCAGATCGTCGCCTTCCCGCAGGAGGGGATCCTTTCCTATCCCAACGGCGAAGCATTGCTGGAAGAAGCGCTGCGGCTGGGAGCCGACGTGGTGGGCGCCATTCCGCATTTCGAGTTCACCCGCGAGTACGGCGTGGAGTCGCTGCACAAGGCATTCGCGCTGGCGCAAAAATACGATCGGCTGGTGGACGTGCACTGCGATGAAATTGACGATGAGCAATCGCGTTTCGTCGAGACCGTGGCGGCGCTGGCGCTGAAGCTGGAGATGGGGGAGAAAGTCACCGCCAGCCACACCACGGCGATGCACTCTTACAACGGCGCTTACGCCTCGCGGCTGTTCCGCCTGCTGAAAATGTCCGGCATCAACTTCGTCGCCAACCCGCTGGTGAACATTCACCTGCAGGGGCGTTTCGACAGCTACCCAAAACGGCGCGGCGTGACGCGGGTGAAGGAGATGCTGGAGGCGGAGATCAACGTCTGCTTCGGCCACGACGATGTGTTCGATCCCTGGTATCCGCTCGGCACCGCCAACATGCTGCAGGTGCTGCATATGGGGCTGCACGTGTGCCAGCTGATGGGCTATGGCCAAATCGACGACGGGCTGAAGCTGATCACCAGCCACAGCGCGCGCACTCTTAACCTGAGCGACTACGGCCTGGCGGCCGGCAACAGCGCCAACCTGGTGATCCTGCCGGCGGAAAGCGGTTTCGACGCGGTGCGCCGCCAGACGCCGGTGCGTTATTCGATTCGCCAGGGCGCGGTGATCGCCGAAACGCGGCCGGCGGAAACCACGCTGCATCTGCAGCAGGATGAGACGGTGGATTTTCGGCGCTAAGGCGCAAAAAAAGGGCGCCTTGCGGGCGCCCTTGATGTATTTGATGCGAAGAAATCAGTGCGTCACGTGACCGTGGCTGCGGTGCTTGGTCACGAAGCCCAGCAGCAGACACATCACGAACACCGCCAGGTACAGGCCGTTGGCGGTGGTCAGCGCCGCGTGCGCCCCGCCTTTCGCCACGATCGGGCCGGTGACCACGAAGGTCAGCATGGTGCCGATGGTGCCGCAGGTCAGGATAAAGTTGACCAGCTTCGGCGAGGAGACCTTGGTCTGCAGCGAGCCGAGGGTGATCAGCGTGGTGTAGATGGCGCTGGAAACGAAGCCCAGGGCCATGATGTAGTAGCCCAGGTGCTCCGGATTGTCGGTGCTGACGAACAGGTACATCGCGCCGGTGGCCAGCGCGGCCAGCACGGTAACGATGCGCTGCAGATCGAAGAAGCGCAGGATGAAGCTGAACACCCACATGCCGACCATGTATGAGGTCCAGAAGTCGCTCACCAGCTTACCGGCCTGGCCGATGTCCATGTTGAACGACTTGGTGGCGTACTCAGGCACCCACTGAATGAAGCCCAGCTGGCCAAGGATGTAGCACAGCGCGGCGATCGAGAGGAACAGCACGCCGATGCCCCATTTTTCTTTCTCGACCGGTTGACCGGCGTCGGCGCCTTTCTTGCCCAGCACCGGGAAGTCGGAGCACAGGGTCAGCACGAAGATCCCCACGTACAGCAGGCCGATGCAGGCATAAACCCAGTACCAGCCGATATGGCGAGCCAGCAGCATGGCGGCGACGATTGGGAAAATCATCCCGGCCATGCTGAAGAAGGAATCGGTGAACAACAGGCGTGAACCGCGCTGGCGGCCGGCATACATGTGGGTGATCAGGAAGGTGCCGATCGACATGGTGATACCGCTAACCACGCCAAGGATAAACATGCACAGCGAGAACATGGTCAGGCTCTTGCCGAGCATCAGCCCTGCCACCGCCAGCACCATCAGGACAAAGCCGAAGATCAGCTGACGCTTCAGCGGGATGATTTCCATCAGCCAGGCATTGAGGAAGATCGAAATCAAAATGCCGGCGTTGAGGAAAGTAAAGGTGTTACTCATGCTGGAAACCGGCAGATTAAAGTACTCTGCAATGTTTCCCATCACCATCCCTGTGACGATCACTAAAGCACCGGTCAGCGCGTACGAAAAGAAGCTGATCCAGGTAAGCCGTATGCGGTTACTGTCATTCATTATATAGGCCTGAATATGTCTGTTAGAGGTTTTAAAACTGGCATAAGGCCGCTGGCTTTTCCTGGCAAACGCAGAAAAAAGTCCCGTTCAGGCCACCAGGGGGCGGATCCTAGCACAGACAACGGGATTTTTTGTGATGGCTGTCGATTTTTTGATGCAACCCATGAAGGGATGATACGCATTATTGTGATCTATTTGCGTACCGTCACAATGGAATCACGGTTGATGATCGTCGGCTCAAAACGGTGCGTCGGGGTGGCGGGATCGATCAACCTGCGCGCCGCGTATTGCGCCATCTCGCTGATGGGAAAGTGTACGCTGCTCAACGCCGGGCGGACGAAGGGCGCGCGTTCGCCGCTGTCGTAGCAGATCAAGGAGATATCCTGCGGCACCCGCAGGCGGTGCTCGTTGATCGCCAGCAGGGCGCCGATCGCCATCTCTTCGTTGCAGCAGTAGATGGCGCTGGGCGGCGCGGCCTGCCGCAACAGGCGATCGGCGCAGCGGTAACCGCTTTCCAGATCGTAAACGCCCTCCAGACAGGCCACCGGCTCGATATTCGCCGCCTGCATCGCCTCTTCAAACCCTTGCAGCCGCAGGCGGCTCGACGGCCGTTCGCGCGGCCCGCTGATGCAGGCGATGCGCCGGTGGCCGGCGTCGAGCAGTTGCTGGGTCGCCATGCGGCTGGCGAGCGGATGATCGAAGGTGACGCAGCGGTCTTCCAGCCCCGGCACCAGACGATCGAGCAACACGAAATGACGTTGCTCCGCCGCCAGCTGGCGCAGCCGATCGTCACTGAGAAAACGCACGTGCAGGATCACGCCGTCGCAGCGCAGGCTGAACAGCCGCTGCACCGCCTGCCATTCGTTTTCGGCGCTGTTGCGGCCCTGGGTCACCAGCAGCTGCTTGCCGTGGGATTCGGCCTCGGTTTGCACGAAGTCCATCAGCGCGCCGAAGAAGCCGCCGCGATACGACGTGGTGACCAACCCGAGGGTATTGCTGTGGCTGGAGGCGAGCGCGCGGGCCGCCGGGTTGGGGGTGTAACCGAGCTGGGCGACGGCGCGTTCAACCTTCTCGCGGGTCGGCGCTTTGACGTTGCTGTCGCCGTTCACTACCCGCGATACGGTGGCGCGCGATACGCCCGCCAGCGCCGCGACATCTTCCAGTGTCACCATCGTCCAACTCCTGATTACGGCTAAAAAAATGGGTTCGGCGCGCCGAACCCCTGTCATACCGCGCGCAGGCGCTTACCTGAACTGCGGTAAATACGGCGCGTTTATCGTCAACACCTCGTCCAGCAACGGCTGCGCCAGATTGGCGTTGCCCACCAGCGGGTTGGCGATCAGCGCCAGCAAGCCGCTGTGGCGATCGCCGTGCACCGCGGCCTCGATGGTCAGGCGTTCGTAGGCTTTCACCTGCTGCGTCAGCGCCTGCATCGGTTCCGACAGCGGGCCGAAGGTCAGCGGATGCGCGCCCTGAGCATCGACGATACAGTTGATTTCTATCACAGCATCGTCCGGCAGGCCATGGATTGCGCCGCGGTTTGCGGTGTTGACCACTAATTGCGTGCCGAGATTATTATGGATAGCACGGATCAGCTCCAGCGCAACTTCGGAATAGAAAGAACCGCCGCGGAAGCTGAGCTGCTCCGGCTTACTGTTCAACAGCGGATCGGCATACAGCTCGAACAGCTCTTTTTCTACCTGCATCACCTGCTCGGCGCGGGTGCCGCGCTCGCCGGCGGCGGCCATCTCTTCCGCCAGCATCTCGCGGGTCTGGTAAAAATAGCGGTGGTACGGGCAGGGGATGGCGCCGAGCGCGCGCAGGAAGTCCGGCTGCCAGGGCTCTTCCTTGATGTTGTTCATGGTCAGCGCCGCGCCGTCACACAGCATGTCGATCACGTTGCCGGTGACGTCGCGCCCCTGCTGCGTGACCTGATGCACCCAGACCATGTGGTTCAAACCGGCAAACCGCAGCTGCACGTCGGCGTAAGGCGCCTGCAGCATGTTGGCGATCATGTGATGCATGCTGATCGGTACGTTGCACAGGCCGATGATCTTCGCTTTGGTAAAGCGGGACACCGCCTCGGTGACGATGCCGGCCGGGTTGGTGAAGTTTATGATCCAGGCGTCCGGCGCCAGCTTTTCCACCCGACGGGCGATATCCAGCATTACCGGAATGGTGCGCAGCGCTTTGGCGAAGCCGCCGACGCCGGTGGTCTCCTGGCCGAGCAGCTGGTATTTGAGGCCCAGCCGTTCGTCGTCGGCGCGCGCCGGCAGTTGCCCGACGCGGAACTGGGTCAGCACGAAAGCGGCGCCGCGAATCGCTTCGTCCAGCGCGAAGTGCACGCTGACCTTCACCTGTTCCAGCCCGTGGCGCGCCAGCATGCGGCGGGTCAGGGCGGCGATGGTTTCCACTTTTTGGCGGCCTGGCTCGACGTCCACCAGCGCCAGCTCGGTGACCGGCAGCTCATCGATGCGTTGGATCAGCCCATCGACCAGTTCGGGAGTGTAGCTGCTGCCACCGCCAATCACCGCGATTTTGAGCGTGCTCATGAGCGGCCCTCCGTTTGCGACTGACGGCGATAGAGCTCGATCATGTCGTCGGCCAGATCCTGGATCACCATGGCGTTCATCAGATGATCCTGCGCATGTACCGTGATCAGGTTGATCGCCAGCTTGCCGCAGCCTTCGTCCAGGCCGATCAGCTCGGTCTGGATCAGGTGCGCCTTCTTCACCCACTCTTTGGATTCGACCATGTGTTTGGCCGCGGCGGCGAAGTCACCGGCGCGCGCTTGCCGCAACGCCATCAACGCATTACTGCGCGCGCTGCCGGAGAACACCAGCAGTTCCATGATGGTGCTTTCAAACTCAGGGCTGACTTCAGTCATCAATTCACTCACGTCATTTCTCCAGGGGTTGCGCGGCAACGCCGCCGTGGGATACCTCAGTATCCGTTCTTTTTATAATGAGAGCGCTCTCATTTATATAGGGTAACGGCAACGGGTGTGCAAACTGCGAGGTAGATCGCAAAAAACGCCCCGGGGTGGCGCTGGGCAAAAAATGCGTGACGCGGTTGGCAAAAAAGCCTTCTGCGCCCATACTTTCCGCAGCAAAATTCAGGGCCACCTAGGATATGTCCCGTAATTGGGTAAATATAGGTAAATGGCTGGCACTTGCCGATACAGCTCTTTAGAATCAAAGCGCTTTTCCGTTGTTTGTCTCTCAGAGAAAGGACCCGTTAATGTTCAAACGTACTTTAGTGACCTTCGTCGCGCTGTGTTCCCTGACAGCGATGGCGCCAGCGGCGCTCGCCGCCGGTGAAACTCATGTCATGCTGACCACCTCGGCAGGGAATATCGAGTTGGCGCTCGACAGTCAGAAGGCACCGGTTTCCACCCAGAATTTCGTCGATTACGTGAACAGCGGGTACTACAACAACACCATTTTCCACCGCGTGATCCCTGGCTTTATGATTCAGGGCGGCGGTTTCACCGCTGACATGCAGCAGAAATCCACCAAGGCGCCAATCAAGAACGAAGCCGACAACGGCTTGCGCAACCTGCGCGGCACCATTTCGATGGCGCGCACCGCCGACAAGGACAGCGCCACCAGCCAGTTCTTCCTGAACGTGGCCGATAACGCCTTCCTGGATCACGGCCAGCGTGACTTCGGCTACGCCGTGTTCGGCAAAGTGGTGAAAGGCATGGACGTCGTGGACAAGATCGCTCAGGTGCCGACCGGCAACGTCGGCCCTTACCAGAATGTGCCGACCAAACCGGTGGTGATTCTGTCGGCCAAGGTGCTGCCGTAAGTTTTTTGGCCGATCCCGCCGGGGTCGGCCGTCCTTCCTCACGAAGCCTTGCCTTCATCACTGTTTTCTCTCGCGCCCCATGCTCTAATCGGCAGACAATAACCAGACCGGAAATCCGGCGTTCGCCCTTTGTTGTCTCTGGATGAGTTGCTGCCATGTATGAATTTAACCAGGTGCTGTTGCTGTTGCAGCAGATGTGCGTCTATCTCGTCATCGCCTATCTGCTGAGCAAACCCCCGCTGTTTATCCCGCTGATGCAGGTGACTATTCGCCTGCCGCACAAGCTGCTGTGTTACGTGATTTTCTCGGTGTTCTGCATCATGGGCACCTATTTCGGGTTGCACATTCAGGATTCGATCGCCAATACCCGCGCGATAGGCGCGGTCCTGGGCGGCTTGCTGGGCGGGCCGTCGGTAGGCTTTCTGGTCGGGCTGACCGGCGGGCTGCACCGGTATACGCTCGGCGGCATGACCGACGTGGCCTGCGCGATCTCCACGGTGTCGGAAGGCCTGGTCGGCGGTATCGTACACAGCATCGCCATGCGCCGCGGGCGCATCGAGCTGCTGTTCAATCCGCTGTTCGTCGGCGGCGTGGCGCTGGTGGCGGAAGTGTTGCAGATGGCGATCATTCTGGCGGTGGCGCGTCCTTACAACGAGGCGTTGCAGCTGGTGGAACACATCGCGCTGCCGATGATGATCGCCAATACCGTCGGCGCGGCGATGTTTATGCAAATCCTGCTGGATCGGCGCGCGATGTTCGAGAAATACACCAGCGCTTTCTCTTCCAAGGCGCTGAAAATCGCCGAGCGCACCGAGGGTATCCTGCGGCAGGGCTTCGATCAGGAAAACAGCATGAAGGTCGCCCGGGTGATTTATCAGGAACTGGGTATCGGCGCGGTGGCGATCACCGATCGCGACAAGCTGTTGGCGTTTATCGGCATCGGCGACGATCACCACCTGCCGGGGACGCCGATCGCCTCGGTGCATTCGCATCGCGCCATCGACAACAACGAGGTGGTGTACGCCGACGGCAACCAGCTCTCTTACTGCTGCTCGATCAATCCGGCCTGCAAGCTGGGATCGACGCTGGTGATCCCGCTGCGCGGCGAAAACCAGCGGGTCATCGGCACCATCAAGCTGTACGAACCGAAAAGCCAGCTGTTCAGCACCATCAACCGCACGCTGGGCGAAGGCATCGCCAGCCTGCTGTCGGCGCAGATCATGGCCGGACAGTACGAGCGCCACAAGCAGCTGTTGGCGCAGTCGGAGATCAAGCTGTTGCATGCGCAGGTCAACCCGCATTTCCTGTTCAATGCGTTGAATACGCTGGTGGCGGTGATCCGCCGTGATGGCGAGCGCGCCTGCGAGTTGGTGCAGTCCCTTTCGACCTTCTTTCGCAAAAACCTCAAGCGCTCGGATGATGAAGTCAGCCTGGCGGACGAGATAGAACATGTGAACGCCTACCTGCAGATCGAGAAAGCGCGTTTCGCCGATCGGCTGGAGATTGCGGTATCGCTGCCCGAGGCGCTGCTGGCGGCGCGGCTGCCGGCGTTTTCGCTGCAGCCGATCGTCGAGAACGCCATCAAGCACGGCACCTCGCATCTGTTGGGCGTGGGCCGCATCGAAATCGGCGCCTGCTGCGAAGGCGAGCATCTGCTGCTGCAGGTGACGGACAACGCCGGGCTGTTCCAGCCGAAACCGAACTGCAGCGGGCTGGGTATGAATCTGGTAGATAAACGCATTCGCGTGCGCTACGGCGAAGGCTATGGTGTGCAGGTGGATTGCCGGCCGGACGCCTATACCCGCATTACGCTCAATGTTCCCATGGAGAGGGCCGCCTGATGTTAAACGTACTGATTGTTGACGATGAGCCTTCCGCGCGCGACAACCTGCGCCATCTGCTGGAGGCCGAAGCGGGGATCGCGATCATCGGCGAATGCGCCAACGCCATCGAAGCCATCAGCCAGATCCACCGGCTGCAGCCGGATGTGGTGTTTCTCGATATTCAAATGCCGCGCATCAGCGGGCTGGAAATGGTCGGCATGCTGGATCCCAATCGGATGCCGCACATCGTGTTTCTGACCGCCTACGACGAATACGCGGTGCAGGCGTTCGAGGAGCACGCCTTCGACTATCTGCTGAAGCCGGCGGAGCCGAAGCGGCTGAGCAAGACGCTGCAACGCCTGCGGCAGCGCAGTGCGCCGCAGGACGTGGCGGCGCTGGATGAGAGCGCCGGCTACCTGAAATACATTCCCTGCACCGGCCACAGCCGCATCTATCTGCTGCGGTTCGACGAGGTGCTGGCGATCCGTTCCAAACTGAGCGGGGTATTCGTGGTGCGCCGCGACGGCATGGAGTGTTTCACCGAATTGACGCTGCGCACGCTGGAAAGCCGTACGCCGCTGGTGCGCTGCCATCGGCAGTATTTGGTCAACCTGGAGCAGGTGCGCGAGATCCGCTTCGAAGAAGGCGGCGCGGCGGAGATGATCATGTCCGCCGGCGATCCGGTGCCGGTCAGCCGGCGCTATTTGAAAGCGCTGAAGGAGCAACTGGGGCTGCGGGGGTGACGCAGGTCTTAGGGGGATTCTGAAAAGACAGGCATCATGGGCGTCCCGACGGCGCCCTTTTTGTTTGTCCTTGACGGGGTTACGCGGCGCTTATAGCTTTATTGCATCAACAGGCGCGTTTCGCGCCGCGTCAGCGTCAAAGGAACAGAAAATGAGTGAACCACGGATTATCGCCAAGGCGATGAAAGACGGAAAACCGGAACAGGATCTGGTGATTTTGCCGGCGTTGGCCAACCGCCACGGGTTGATTACCGGGGCAACCGGCACCGGCAAGACGGTGACGCTGCAAAAAATGGCCGAACAGTTCTCGCGCATCGGCGTGCCGGTGTTCCTGTCGGACGTGAAGGGCGATCTTTCCGGCATCGGCGCCGAGGGCGTGCCTTCCGAGAAGCTGCAGGCGCGCCTGGCAGCGATTGGCGTCACCGACTGGCAGCCGCAGGCCTGCACCATTATCCCGTGGGATATTTACGGCGAAAAGGGGCATCCGATCCGCGCCACCATTTCCGATCTCGGGCCGCTGCTGCTGGGGCGCCTGTTGGATCTGAACGAGGTGCAAAGCGGCGTGCTGCAACTGGTGTTCAAAATCGCCGATGACAACGCGCTGCTGCTGTTGGACATGAAAGACCTGCGCGCCATGGTGCAGTTCGTCGGCGATAACGCCAAACAATTCCAGACTCAGTACGGCAATATCTCTGCCGCGTCGATCGGCGCCATCCAGCGCGGGTTGCTGACGCTGGAAGAGCAGGGCGCCAACCAGTTCTTCGGCGAGCCGATGCTGGACATCAACGATCTGATGAAAACCGACGCCAACGGTCATGGCGTGATCAACCTGCTGGCGGCGGACAAGCTGATCAATCAGCCGAAGCTGTATTCAGTGTTCCTGCTGTGGCTGCTGGCCGAGCTGTTTGAACATCTGCCGGAAGTGGGCGACCCTGAACAGCCGAAGCTGGTGTTCTTCTTCGATGAAGCGCACCTGCTGTTCAACGACGCGCCGGCGGCGCTGTTGACCAAGATCGAACAGGTGGTGCGCCTGATCCGCTCCAAAGGCGTCGGCATTTACTTCGTCACCCAGAACCCGCTGGATATCCCGGACAGCGTGCTGGGCCAGTTGGGCAACCGCGTACAGCATGCGCTGCGCGCCTTTACGCCGCGCGATCAGAAGGCGGTGAAAACGGCGGCGCAAACCCTGCGTGCCAATCCGGCCTTCGATGCTGAAACGGCGATCACCGAGCTGGGCGTGGGCGAAGCGCTGGTGTCATTCCTCGACGAAAAGGGCCGGCCGAACGTGGTGGAGCGGGCGATGGTCATCGCGCCGGAATCCAAGATGGGCATGCTCGGCGCGGAAGGGCTGAACAGCGCGATCAACAAGTCGCCGCTGTATGGCCGCTATGAAGACATGATTGACCGCGAGTCCGCCTACGAGAAGCTGTCGTCGGGCGGCTTCGCCACCGTCGGCACTGCGCAGCAGGGGCAGCAACCGCAGGCGCAAGCGCAGCAACAGACGGGCGGCGGCCTGATGGACGGATTGAACGAGCTGCTGTTCGGTTCCACCGGCCCGCGCGGCGGCAAACGCGACGGCATCGTCCAGACCGCTGCCAAGAGCATGGCGCGCGATCTCGGCCGGCAGATCCTGCGCGGCGTACTGGGCTCGATCACCGGCGGCCGTAAAAAGTAAGCGGAAATTATCGTCGGCAGCGGCGGGTTAAATCAGTAAACTATGGCGGCGTTTTTCTCTGCCGGACCTAACATGCTGCTGCTGATCGATAACTACGACTCCTTTACCTATAACCTTTACCAGTACTTCTGCGAGTTGGGCGCCGAGGTGGTGGTGAAGCGCAATGATGAGCTGCAGCTGGCCGATATCGAGCGGCTGGCGCCGCAGCATCTGGTGATTTCCCCCGGCCCTTGTACCCCGAACGAAGCGGGCATCTCGCTGGCTGCCATTCGTCATTTCGCCGGCAAGCTGCCGATCCTCGGCGTGTGCCTGGGGCACCAGGCGCTGGGGCAGGCGTTCGGCGCCGAGGTGGTGCGCGCCCGCGCGGTGATGCACGGCAAAACCTCGGCGATTCGCCATCTGGGCGTCGGCGTGTTTCGCGGCCTGAGCGATCCGCTGACCGTGACGCGTTACCATTCGTTGGTGCTGAAAGCCGATACGCTGCCGGATTGCTTTGAAGTGACCGCCTGGAGCGAACGCGACGGCGTGCGCGACGAGATCATGGGTATCCGCCACCGCACGCTGGCGCTGGAAGGGGTGCAGTTCCACCCGGAAAGCGTGCTCAGCGAGCAGGGCCATCAGCTGTTGGACAATTTTCTCAGGCGTTAATCCCTTCGCATTTTTTTCGCCCGTCAGGCGTTTTGCATTTGCGCTTTAGTGTTTTTTTATGCATATTTCGTGATTATATTTTCATTATAACATCGCGATAGCGCTGAAAAACCTTCAGGGTGGAGCCGAAAATGACTGACAAATCCGCAGTGAGCCGCAGCACCTTTGACCAGGTGATCCTGCCTGTTTATGCACCCGCCCAGTTTGTGCCGGTGCGCGGCCAAGGCAGCCGGGTCTGGGATCAGCAGGGAAAAGAGTACATCGATTTTTCCGGCGGCATAGCGGTGACGGCGCTGGGGCACTGCCATCCGGCGCTGGTCGAGGCGCTCAAACGCCAGGGCGAAACCTTGTGGCATACCAGCAACGTCTTCACCAATGAACCGGCGCTGCGCCTGGCGAGCAAATTGATCGACGCCACCTTCGCCGATCGGGTGTTCTTCGCCAACTCCGGCGCAGAGGCCAACGAGGCGGCGTTCAAACTGGCGCGTCATTACGCTATCACCCGCCACAGCCCCTATAAAACCAAAATCATCGCCTTCTATAACGCGTTTCACGGCCGCACGCTGTTCACCGTGTCGGTGGGCGGGCAGGCCAAATATTCCGACGGGTTCGGGCCGAAGCCGGCCGACATCGTGCACGTGCCGTTCAACGATCTGGCGGCGGTGAAAGCGGTGATGGACGACCACACCTGCGCGGTGGTGATGGAGCCGATTCAGGGCGAGGGCGGCATTACGCCGGTCGACGCCGACTTCCTTAAAGGCGTGCGCAAACTGTGCGACCAACATCAGGCGCTGCTGGTGTTCGATGAAGTGCAAAGCGGTATGGGGCGCAGCGGCAAGCTGTTCGCCTATATGCATTATGGCGTGACGCCGGACATTCTCACCACCGCCAAGGCGCTGGGCGGCGGTTTCCCGGTGAGCGCCATGCTGACTACCGAAGAGATTGCGTCGGTGATGCAGGTGGGCACTCACGGCACCACCTATGGCGGCAACCCGCTGGCCTGCGCGGTGGCGGAGGCGGCGCTGGATGTGATCAATACGCCGGAGGTGCTGAGCGGCATCGAGCAGCGCCATGCGCTGTATGTACAGTCTTTGCAGAATATCGGCGATAAATACGGTATTTTCACCGCCATTCGCGGCATGGGGTTGCTGATCGGCGCCGAGCTGACGCCGCATTATCACGGCAGAGCGCGCGATTTCCTCACCGCCGCCGCCGCGCGTGGGCTGATGATCCTCAACGCCGGGCCGAACGTGATCCGCTTTGCGCCGTCGCTGGTGGTGGAGCTGCAGGACATCGAGGCCGGCATGGCGCTGTTCGAGCTGGCGGTGCAGGATGTGATCAACGCCTGAAGCACCTGCGGCGAATAACGGGGCGCGGCATGCCGCGCCCTTATTGATCGCGCAGTTTACGCTTGAGCCAGATGCCGTGGTGCGGGCGCTGGCGCCAGGCCAGCGACGAAATGGTGTGCATGACGCTCAGGTGCGACAGAATACGCCGCAAATGACGTTCCATCTCGGTGACGGGCATCTCCGGATGCAGATCCGGCGGCTGCATGATGCCGCTGTTGTCACTGCTCGGGCCGTCGTATTCCAACCGCTGCTGGCAGCTTTGCAGCGCGATTTCACAGGTTTGCAGATACGCTTCCGCCAGCTTCGGCGTCAGCATGTAGTGCTCGCGCGCCAGGATGGTCATGGCGTTCAGGTGTTCGACGATGAACTGGCTGTGAGTGACCCACAGCCGCATGTCCGCCAGATAGTTCGAGGCGAACCCCGGTTCCTGCATCGCCTGATTGAGCGAAGTGAACAGCGCATTGTGCGCCTGGTTGACCTGCATGCGGGCATAGGCCAACGCGGTGGCGTCCGGCTCCGGTTGCTTCAGCATCAGCCGCAGCGCGGCTTGATCGTTTTCCAGCGCCTGATGGGCATTCTTGCGCAGCAGCCCGCTTTGCCACTGCGGCCACAGCCAAATGGTGCCGCCGAACGCCAGCACGCAGCCGATCAGCGTATCGATCAGACGCGGCACCAAAAAATGCGAGCCGTTCAGCGCCAGCAGCTGCAGGGTGTAAACCGCCGTGACCGTAAAGCCAATCACCGACAGCCCGTAGTTCTTGCGCGAAACCAGGTAGGCCAGCAGCGTGATCATCAGCATGATGCTCAGTGTTTCTGCTTTCGGTAACTGCAGCTGCAACAGCCCGGCCGCCAGCAACAAACCGGCGATCGTGCCGAGCGCACGGTGCTGAATACGCACCCGGGTGGCGTTATAGCCGTTTTGGCTCACCAGCATGATGGTGAGCAGTATCCAGTACGGCTTCGGCAGATTGAATACCGCCCCCAGGCTGCTGCCGACCGCCAGCGTCACCCCCAGTCGTGCGGCGTTGCGCAGCGCCGTGGATTTGAACGACAGGTAGCTGGCCAACGCCGGCCAAAACGGCAGGCGATGCTGGCTGGGCATCAAATCGCGGCGGTACAGCGGATGCTGGGTGCGCAGCAGGCGGGCAATGCGGCTGAAATGGTAGTAACAAAACTGGCCGACCGGGTTGTCGGGATGCTGCGCCGCCATTTTTTCCAGCGCCGCCAGTTCGTGCGTCATGGAAAAGCGCTTCGAATGTTGATGGTAGAGAATATCGTGCGCCACCACGCGCAGCCGCCCGGCGATCACCTGAGCGTTGCGGCGAATGATCGCTTCGGCCTGGCTCTGCTCCATCAGTTTTTGTACTTCCTCCGGCAAGTGCAGGCTGACGGTGATGTGCTCCTGCAGATCCATCGCCACCTGAAAGGCGCGTTGCAGACGCTTTTGATCGAGGTTGTTGGCGTGCGGCAGGAAATTAAGCTGTTGGTACAGCAGGCTGATCAGATCCATCACCTTTTGCTGGCGCACCAGCAGCGGCGGCAGAGCGGTCTGCGGATCGGTGTGCTGAGTCAGCAGCGAGTATTTGGCTTCGAAGTAGTCCGCCAGTTCCAGATAGAGCTGGCTCAGCGTCTCGCGCATCGGCTGCTCTTTCCACAGCCGGAACCAGAACCAGGTGAATAAGCCGTACCAGGCGGTGCCGATCGCGTACAGCAGCGGCGCCTGCCAGAGAGGCACGGTGCCGGCCATGCTGAGGGAGAAGATGGCGGCCACCAGCGCCGCCGGCAACAGCCGGGCGTGCAGCGGGCTGATTTCGCCGGTGACGCCGAGCAGCAGCGCCAGGCCCAGCATCAGCGCCGGCAGCGGCACGTGCCACAGCAGGGCTTGTTGCAGCAGCAGGCTGCTGAGGGCAAACAGCGCACCGCCGACGATCAGCCGTTTAAAGAAGCGCCTATGCGGCGTGTCCAGACCGGCGATATTGCAGCAGGCGGGCACCAGAGAGAACATCAGGCCGAGCTGCAGCTGGCCAATCAGCAGGCCAAACAGCACCGGCAGGCACAACACCAGCGTTTGTCGCAGTGCGTAGTTGACTTCCGGGTGGTAAATCAGGCGGCGCCACATGGCAGAGAGCAGACAAAAAAACGGCGCAGATTGCGCCGTTTCTTCAGGGATTAACGGGTGCCGTAGACGACAATGGTCTTGCCGTGGGCGGAAATCAGGTTTTGGTCTTCCAGCATTTTCAGAATACGGCCAACGGTTTCACGCGAGCAGCCGACGATCTGGCCGATTTCCTGGCGGGTGATCTTGATCTGCATGCCGTCCGGGTGAGTCATGGCGTCGGGTTGCTTCGCCAGATTCAGCAGGGTTTGCGCGATGCGGCCGGTGACGTCCAGGAAGGCGAGGTTGCCCACTTTTTCGGAAGTGACCTGCAGGCGGCTCGCCATTTGGGCGGACAGACGCATCAGGATGTCCGGGTTAACCTGGATCAACTGGCGGAATTTCTTGTAGGAAATTTCGGCCACTTCACAGGCGGTTTTGGCGCGAACCCAGGCGCTGCGCTCCTGACCTTCTTCGAACAATCCGAGCTCGCCGATGAAATCCCCCTGGTTGAGGTAGGACAGGATCATCTCTTTACCTTCTTCATCCTTGATCAGCACCGCGACGGAGCCTTTCACGATGTAGTAAAGCGTTTCGGCCTTTTCACCTTGGTGAATCAGCGTACTCTTCGATGGATATTTGTGGATATGGCAATGAGACAGGAACCATTCGAGAGTAGGGTCTGTTTGCGGTTTGCCGAGAACCATTCGCTGTTATCCTCTGTTGTTATCGCTGCCTTGTGTCACAGGGGTCAGAGTTCCCTGTAAAACCCGCCTGTAGCCGCAGTTATGAGCGAGGGCTACCGGCAAGTTTTGAGGCGTGTCATAAAAATACGCTGTCGCTCTAGCATATTAACTTGCCGTAAGCGCTGCAAGCTACATTCTGTTAACATACCGGTAAAGGAGCCTTTCTCTGGGCGTTTCCCTGAAATTCAGTGTCCCGGAAAGATTTATTGCGGCTCTGTTTGTAGCACAGAGTAAGGCGGGTGTCTCGTGTTGTCTCGCTTCAGCATGATTAGCATCAGGTTACGTTGCCTGTTTCTATGCGAAAGCGTACTCTGATTTTAAGAAATCAACCGGAGTGACCAGAATGCAGGCAAGAGTTAAGTGGGTGGAAGGGTTAACGTTTTTGGGTGAATCGGCCTCCGGCCACCAGGTGCTGATGGACGGCAACGCCGGCGATAAAGCGCCCAGCCCGATGGAGATGGTGCTGATGTCGGTGGGTGGCTGCAGCGCGATCGACGTGGTGTCCATCCTGCAAAAAGGGCGCAACGACGTGCGCGACTGCGAGGTGAAGCTGACCTCCGAGCGCCGTGCAGAAGCCCCGCGGTTGTTCACCCATATCAACCTGCACTTCATCGTCACCGGCCAGGATCTGACCGACAAAATCGTAGAGCGAGCGGTGAACCTGTCGGCGGAGAAGTACTGCTCGGTGGCGCTGATGCTCAACAAGGCCGCCACGGTGACCCACAGCTTCGAGATCCGCCAGCCGGCGTAATCGAGACGGAGCGCGGCCCGCCGCCGCGCTCAACGCGTTTATTCGATCTTCTTGCCTTCCAGCAGCCGCTGCACCAGCGGCGCCATGATCAGCTCCATCGCCAGCCCCATCTTGCCGCCCGGCACCACTAACGTATTGATGTGCGAGATAAACGAGCCCTGCAGCATCGCCAGCAAATAGGGGAAGTCAATCTGATCCAGCCCGCGGAAGTGGATCACCACGAAGCTTTCATCCAGTGAGGGAATGGCTTTGGCGGCGAACGGGTTGGAAGTATCCACCGTCGGTACGCGCTGGAAGTTGATGTGGGTGCGCGAGAACTGCGGCGTGATGTAGTTGATGTAGTCTTCCATCGAACGCACCACCGAATCCATCACCGCCTCGCGGGAGTGGCCGCGTTCGCCGGTATCGCGGATCAGCTTCTGTATCCACTCCAGGTTGACGATCGGCACCACGCCGACCAGCAGATCGACGTGGTTGGCCACGTCATGGTGCTCGGTGACCACACCGCCGTGCAGCCCCTCGTAGAACAGCACGTCGGTCGGCGCCGGCAGCGGCTCCCACGGGGTGAAGGTGCCCGGCACCTGATTGTAGGGTACCGCTTCGTCGTAGGTGTGCAGGTACTTGCGCGAACGGCCGGTGCCATTTTTGCCGTACTCGATAAAGCTCTGCTGCAGCAGACCGAAGTCGTTGGCCTCGGGGCCGAAATAGCTGATGTGTCTGCCCAGATCGCGCGCCTTGCGGATCGCCGCGTCCATTTCCGGCCGGGTGTAGCGGTGGAAGCTGTCGCCCTCCAGCTCGGCGGCGCGAATGTTGAGCTGTTGGAAGATTTTGCGGAACGCCACGCTGGTGGTGGTGGTGCCGGCGCCGCTGGAACCGGTCACCGCGATAACGGGATGTTTGGCAGACATGGTGGTTGTCACTCCGTGTTGAATGCGCCGGCGTCAGGGGATTATTGTGGCTCTTGTTGACGCTCTCTATGTCAGGAAAAAATGGCGCGCGCTGGTTTGCAATGTCCCATTGTTACCTGATTTTTTCCGTCAGTCATAGAACCGGGCGCCACTAAATTTCTTCCTGCCCGGCGCGGAACTGACCGCGCGGCATGATGTTGACGCTCTCATGCAGTTCCGACCACACCAGCACCACCTCGCCGTTTTTCAGCTGGCGGCGCACGTCCTCCACCTTCTGCTCCAGCGATCGTTCGTGCTCGCCGTAATCGGTGCCTTCACGCAGCACAAAGGATTCGATCAGGCTGTTCAGGGTGTCGGTTGCCAGTTCTTGCCAGGGAATGATCACGTCGGGATGTCCAGATAAGGGGAAAGCCAGGCCGGAATGCGATGCTCCAGCCACATGTGCGGTTTTTTCAGCGTGCCGCCGACAAAGCCGACGTGGCCGCCGAACTCGGTCAGCTGATATTCGATATTGCGCGGCAGGCCGGCGACGTCGGGGATCACCTCATGGGTCATGAAGGGATCGTCCTTCGCATGGATGATCAGCAGCGGCGTTTGGATCGCCGGCAACAGCGGCAGGGCGCTGCAGCGGCGATAATAATCGGTGGCGTCGCTGAAGCCGTGAATGCGCGAGGTGATGGCGTCGTCGAATTCGCGGATGCGCCGCAACCCGTTCAGCTGTGACAGCTTGAGCGGCAGGGTGTCCGGGTAGTGCAACAGCTTGCGGGTGGCGTTTTGTTTCAGCTGCCCCAACAGGTAGCGCTGATAGACGCGGGAGAAACCTTGCTCCATGCGATAGGCGCAGGGCTCCAGCATCAGCGGCGCCGAGACCACCACCGCCGCCTGCAGCAGGCTGTCGGCGCCTTGCTGCGCCAGATAACAGGCCAGCATGTTGCCGCCGAGCGAAACGCCTACTGCCGCGGTTGGCACCTCGCCGTAGCGGTCGTGCAGCCAGCGCAGGAAGAAACGCGCGTCTTCGGTTTCGCCGGAGTGGTAGATGCGCTGTTTGCGGTTGGGCACGCCGCTGCAGCCGCGAAAGTGCATCACCACCCCGAGCCAGCCACGTTCGCGCCAGGCGTTGAGCAGGCCATGCGCGTAGGGGCTGTAGAAGCTGCCCTCCAGACCGTGGAACAGCACCGCGCGCGGTTTGTCGCGCGCCTGCGCCGGATCCTCGCTCCAGGCGAGATCGACGAAATCGCCGTCGGGCAATTCCAGCCGTTGCCAATGCGGTTTCAATAACACGCGGCGGCGCACCAGCCGCGGCAACAGCGTTTGCAGGTGCGGGTTACTGGCCCCGGTCAGGGGGCGAAAGACGTCATGCATAGGCGGAGTAAAAATGTTGTTGGCGACTATTGTGAGATCCCAGGCGCACTGTTAGCTTCAATACCAATAACTGACAATGATACTGCAAAAAAGCGCCTTGGGTGAGGAGCACCCGTGCCATGGAACCGAGTTTATTCCTTTCGATGCTGGGCTTCCTGTGGGTCGCCGCCATCACGCCTGGCCCCAATAACCTGCTGCTGACCACCTCCGGCGCTCATTTCGGCTTTATGCGTTCGCTGTGGCTGATGATCGGCATCATGCTCGGCATGCAAAGCATTTTGCTGCTGGTGGCCTTCGGCGTCGGCAGCCTGATCCTGGTTTACCCGTCGCTGCACCTGATCCTGAAAATCCTCGGCAGTTTGTACCTGCTGTGGCTGGCGTGGAAAGTCGCCACCGCCGCCTATGAAAAGCTGGAAACCGACGTGGCGCCGCCGCAGCCGGTGCGGCTGTATCAGGGCTGGCTGTTGCAGTTCCTCAACCCGAAAGCCTGGCTGATGGCGCTGGGCGCGGTGGCGAGCTTCAGTCTGGCGGGCGATAAGTACAACGGTTCCATTGCGGCGATCGCGCTGGGCATTTTGGCGGTCAACATCGTCGCCGGCGTTATCTGGCTGGCGTTCGGCACGGTGATCGGCCGCCTGCTGCGCAGCAAAAAGGCCTGGATTATCTTCAACGTTTCCATGGGGCTGCTGACTGCAGCCTGTGTATTACTGATTTGGCATTAAGGAGCGGAACGATGGCGGAAAACTATTATCACGTGGTCGCCTTTACCGGTGAGGGGCTGCGCGGCAACCCGGCCGGGGTCTGCCTGCTGACGCAGCCGCTGCCGACGGAGCGGCTGCAGGCGATCGCCAACGAGATCGGCCTGCCGGAAACCAGCTTTGTCTGGGATGACGGCGACATGACCGCCATTCGCTGGTTTACCCCGGAGCGTGAGGTCGATCTTTGCGGCCACGGCACGCTGGCGGCGGCGCATGTGATGTTCAGCGCGGTTAACCCGGCGCTGAAGGATATTCGCTTCAGATCGGCCAGCGGCGAGCTGTTCGTCAAGCGCGATGAGCGGGACGGGGAGCGGCTGGTGCTTGATTTCCCCGCCAGGCCGCCGCAGAAAGTCGCCGAACCGGCGGGCCTCGCGGCGCTGCTGGGCGTGCAGCCGCAGGAAGTGTGGCAGGCGAAAGCGCTGCTGGCGGTGGTGGAAAATGAGGCGCAGGTGCGCGCGCTGCGCCCGGACATCCCGGCGCTGATCGCATTGGCCGGCCGCGCGGTGATCGTCACCGCGCCGGGTGACACCGTGGACTTCGTTTCGCGCTATTTCACGCTCGACGGCGGCGAGGATCCGGTGACCGGTTCCGCGCATTGTACGTTGATGCCTTACTGGACGGCGCGTCTCGGCCGCCATCGGCTGCACGCCCGGCAGATTTCGGCGCGCGGCGGCGAGCTGTTCTGCGAACTGCAAGGGGACCGCACGTTGCTCGGCGGCTACGCTCACGTGTTCTTGCGCGGGACGATCGTGCTGTGATTCGCTTTAATATTACCTAAGGTAATAAAGAAGACTTTTTTATTCTTTTATCGCCCGTCATCGCTCAGATAAAACTGTCAGCAACTGAACAGATTTTTATCAACGGAGCGGAACATGGCGGGCAAACTCTTTTCTTTACGCAACGCGGCGCTGCTGGCGCTGTCGCTCAGCGCGGCCAGCGCCTATGCGGTGGACGTCACCGTGGCGTACCAGACGTCGGCGGAGCCGGCCAAGGTGGCGCAGGCGGAAAACAGCTTCGCCAAACAGTCCGGTGCGACCGTCGACTGGCGTAAGTTCGACAGCGGCTCCAGCGTGTTGCGCGCGCTGGCCTCCGGCGACGTGCAGATCGGCAATATCGGCTCCAGCCCGCTGGCGGTGGCCGCCAGCCAAAAACTCCCCATCGAAGTGTTCCTCATCGCCTCGCAGCTCGGCAGTTCCGAAGCGCTGGTGGTGAAGAATGACATCAAAAGCCCGCAGGATCTGATCGGCAAGCGCATCGCGGTGCCGTTTATTTCTACGACTCATTACAGCCTGCTGGCCTCGCTCAAACATTGGGGCATCAAGCCTGAACAGGTGAAGATCCTCAATCTGCAGCCGCCGGCCATCGCCGCCGCCTGGCAGCGCGGCGACATCGACGGCGCCTACGTCTGGGCGCCGGTGGTCAACGAACTGGCCAAACAGGGCAAGGTGTTGACCGACTCCGCGCAGGTGGGCGAATGGGGTTCGCCAACCCTGGACGTGTGGGTGGTGCGCAAAGACTTCGCCGAGAAACATCCCGACGTGGTGACCGCCTTTGCCGCCAGCGCCCTGCAGGCGCAGAAGGCCTACCTGGCAGCGCCGGAACAGTGGCTGAAAGATCCGAGCCATCTCAGCACCTTGGCGCGCTTGAGCGGCGTGCCGGAAGCGCAGGTGCCGGAGCTGGTGAAGGGGAACCGTTATCTGCCGGTGGCGGATCAGGTCGCCCAACTCGGCCAGCCGGTGGACAAGGCGATCCGCGATACCGCCGAATTCCTCAAGCAGCAGGGCAAGATCCCGCAGGTCGACAGCGATTACAGCGCTTATGTGACCGACCGTTTTGTGAAACAGGTGCAGGCTGCGCCGCAGTCGTAAGGAAGCAGGATGCTAAACGTCAGCCATCTTTCAGCAGAGTATCAGGGGCGGCCCGCGCTGCGTGACGTGTCGTTCCAGATCGCCGCCGGGCAACTGGTGGTGGTGCTCGGCCCGTCGGGCTGCGGCAAAACCACGCTGCTGAATTTAATCGCCGGGTTTATCGAGCCTTCAGCTGGCAGCATCACGCTGGATGGAACGTCCGTTCATGGCCCAAGCGCCGAACGGGGCGTGGTGTTCCAGCATGAGGGTTTACTGCCGTGGCGTAACGTGCTGGACAACGTCGAGTTCGGCCTGCAGCTGGCCGGCGTCGGCAAGGCGCAGCGCCGCCAGGTGGCGGAGCAGATGTTGCAGCGCGTCGGTCTGGCCGGTTACGAGCGGCATTTCATCTGGCAGCTTTCCGGCGGCATGCGCCAACGCGTCGGCATCGCCCGCGCCCTGGCCGCCGATCCGCGTCTGCTGTTGCTGGATGAACCGTTCGGCGCGCTGGACGCGTTCACTCGCGAGCAGATGCAAGAGCTGCTGCTGACCATCTGGCGCGATACCGGCAAGCAGGTGCTGCTGATCACTCACGATATTGAAGAGGCGGTGTTCCTCGCCAGCGAGCTGTTGCTGCTGTCGCCGGGGCCGGGGCAGGTGGTGGAGCGGCTGTCGCTGAACTTCGGCCAACGCTATGCCGACGGCGAAGCCTGCCGCTCAATTAAGTCCGATCCTGAATTTATCGCGCAGCGCGAATACGTGCTGGGCAAAGTTTTCCAACAGCGCGAGGCCTTGTTATGAGCCTGCATTCCACGTTAAAGGCCGCGGCGCAGCCGCAGGGCAAAGCGACGCGCCGTTTCAGCGTGCCGCGCAACGTTTGGCTGAGCGGCGCCACGCTGTTGACGGTGTTGATCGTCTGGTGGGGCGTGACGGCGCTGCAGCTGATCAGCCCGCTGTTCCTGCCGGCGCCGCAGCAGGTATTGCATCAGCTGATCACCATCGCCAGCCCGCAAGGCTTTATGGACGCCACGCTGTGGCAGCATCTGGCGGCCAGCCTGGGGCGCATTTTGGTGGCGCTGCTGGCGGCGGTGATCGTCGGCATTCCGGTGGGCATCGCCATGGGGCTGAACGACACGGTGCGCGGCATCCTCGATCCGCTGATTGAGATCTATCGTCCGGTGCCGCCGTTGGCGTATTTGCCGCTGATGGTGATTTGGTTCGGCATCGGCGAAACCTCGAAGATCTTGCTGATTTATCTGGCGATTTTCGCGCCGGTGACGCTGTCCGCCGTGGCGGGCGTGCGCAGCGTGGCGCAGGTACGGGTGCGCGCCGCCCGCGCGTTGGGCGCCACGCGTTGGCAGGTGCTGCGTTTCGTGGTGCTGCCGAGCGCGCTGCCGGAGATCCTGACCGGCATTCGCATCGGGCTGGGCGTCGGCTGGTCGACGCTGGTAGCCGCCGAACTGATCGCCGCCACGCGCGGCCTGGGATTTATGGTGCAATCCGCCGGTGAGTTTCTGGCGACCGACGTGGTGCTGGCCGGCATCGGCGTGATTGCGGTGATTGCATTTGGGTTGGAGCTGGGGCTGCGCGCCCTGCAGCGCCGATTGACCCCGTGGCATGGAGTACAGCAATGAACGAACGTCTGAATATCACCCCGCTGGGGCCTTACATCGGGGCGCTGGTGGAAAACGTCGAGTTGGCCCGGCCGCTGGGCGACGGCCAGTTTGAACAGCTTTATCATGCGCTGCTCAAGCATCAGGTGCTGTTCTTCCGCAACCAGCCGATCACGCCGCTGCAGCAGCGCGATCTGGCCGGCCGCTTCGGCGATCTGCACATCCATCCGGTCTATCCGCACGCCACCGACGTGGAAGAGATCATCGTGCTCGATACCCACGACGACAACCCGCCGGACAACGACAACTGGCACACCGACGTGACCTTTATCGAGAACCCGCCGCTGGGGGCGATCCTGGCGGCCAAGACGCTGCCTGCCACCGGCGGCGATACGCTGTGGGCCAGCGGCATCGCCGCCTATGAGGCGCTGTCGGCACCGTTCAGAACGCTGCTCGCGGGGCTGCGCGCGGAACATGACTTCACCAAGTCGTTCCCGGAGCACAAGCATCGCGGCAGTGAAGAAGAGCATCAGCGCTGGCAACTGGCGGTGCAGAAAAACCCGCCGCTGTTGCATCCGGTGGTGCGTACCCATCCGGTCAGCGGCCGGCAGGCGCTGTTCGTCAATGAAGGGTTCACCACGCGGATCGTCGATCTGGCGCCGAAGGAGAGCGACGCTTTACTGAATTTCCTGTTTGCTCACATCACCAAACCGGAGTTTCAGGTGCGCTGGCGTTGGCAGGAGAATGACGTGGCGATCTGGGATAACCGCGTGACGCAGCACTACGCCAACGCGGATTATCTGCCGCAGCGGCGCATCATGCACCGCGCGACCATTCTGGGGGACAAGCCCTTTTACAAGGCGTAAAAACGGTTAGGCGTCGAACGCCTGCGTTAACTGCTCCAGCTGTTCCTGCGCATCCAGCCAGGTCATTTCCGTCTCTTCCAGCGCGGATTTGACCTGGCTCTGCTTTTGCAGGCAGTCGGTCAACTCGGCCTTGCGGCTGATGTCGTACAGTGCGGAATCCGCCAACTGCTCTTCCACCGCCGCCAGTTCGGCGCCCAGTTTTTCCATCTGCTGTTCCAGTTTGGCGATCTGCTTGCGCAGCGGTTGGGTTTGCGTACGGAACTCCGCCTCGCGGCGTTTTTGATCCTTGCGCGCCTGTGCGCTGTTGCTGCCGCTCTCTTTTTCCGGCGCGTCCTGTTGGCTTTCCTGGCGCTGCAGATCGATCAGCCACTGCTGGTAATCGTCGAGATCGCCTTCGAAAGGCTCGACCTGGCCATCGTGCACCAGGTACAGATCGTCGGTGGTGGAGCGCAGCAGGTGACGGTCGTGCGAGACCACCACCAATGCGCCTTCGAAATCGATCAGCGCCTCGGTCAGCGCCTGGCGCATGTCGAGATCCAGGTGGTTGGTCGGCTCATCGAGCAGCAGCAGGTTCGGGCGCTGCCAGACGATCAGCGCCAGCACCAGCCGCGCCTTCTCGCCGCCGGAGAAGCGTTCGGTGATTTCACTGACCTTGTCGCCCTGGAAGCCGAAACCGCCCAGATAATCGCGCAGCTGTTGCTCCAGCACCCGTGGCGCGATGCGGCTCAGGTGCTGCAGCGGCGATTCGTCGGCGCGCAGGAATTCCAGCTGGTGCTGAGCGAAGTAACCCAGCTTGATGCCTTTCGCCAGGCCGATCTCGCCGCTCAGCGGCTCCAGGGTGCCGGCCAGCAGTTTGATCAGCGTCGATTTACCGGCGCCGTTGCGGCCGAGCAGGCCAATGCGTGAGCCGGGTACCAGGTTCAGTTTGATGGACTTCAGGATCACCTTGTCGCCGTACCCGGCGCTGACTTTTTCCATGCGCAGCAGCGGGTTCGGCAGGCTTTCCGGCGGGCGGAAGCTGAAGGTGAACGGGTTGTCGACGTGCGCCGGGGCGATCAGCTCCATGCGTTCCAGCATCTTGATGCGGCTCTGCGCCTGCTTGGCCTTGGTCGCCTGCGCGCGGAAACGGTCGATATAGCTTTGCAGGTGCGCCACTTTTTCTTGCTGGTGCTGATACAGCGACTGCTGCTGCGCCAGTTTGGTGGCGCGTTGGCGTTCGAACGACGAGTAGTTGCCGGTGTACTCGTTCATCGTCTGCTGTTCGATATGCAGGATCTTGTCGACGATCGGATCGAGGAAGTCGCGGTCGTGCGAGATAAGCACCAGCGTGCCGGGATAGCTTTTCAGCCAGCGCTCCAGCCAGATCACCGCATCGAGATCCAGGTGGTTGGTCGGTTCGTCGAGCAGCAGCAGATCGGAACGGCACACCAACGCCTGCGCCAGGTTAAGACGCATGCGCCAGCCGCCGGAAAAGTCGCGCACCGGGCTTTGCAGTTGTTCGTTGGAGAAGCCGAGACCGTGCAGCAGGCTGGCGGCGCGGGAACGAATGGTCCAGGCGTCGATGGCGTCCAGCTTGCCGTGCAGGGTGGCGATGGCGTGGCCGTCGTTGCGGTCGTTGGCGGCCTGCAGTTCGGCTTCGAGCTGGCGAAACTCGCGGTCGCCGTCGATAACATACTCGATCGCCGGCACGTCCAGCGCCGGCGTCTCCTGGTTGACCCAGGCCAGCGCCCAGTTGCCGGGGAAGGTGAAGCTGCCGCCATCCGCCGCGATCTCGCCCTTCAGCAGCGACAACAGCGTGGATTTGCCGCAGCCGTTTTTGCCGACCAGGCCGACCTTCTGACCTGGATTAACCGTCGCCGTGGCGTTGTCCAGCAGGACGCGGATGCCGCGTCGGATTTGTAGCGAGGAGAATACAATCATAAAGCGCCGTATGTTCAGAGTATGTTAAATTATCATTAAGGTAACAGAACGCGCACCGCGCGCTGTTTTTGTCTTTGCGATGCATGGTAACGGAAAACCGCTACCCTGACGACGCTTTGGAGGGGAATGATGTCGCAGCCGCCCAAGGTCTTGCTGCTGTATGCCCATCCGGAATCCCATGACTCGGTGGCGAACCGGGTTTTGCTTCGACCGGCGCAGCAATTGGAACATGTCACCGTGCACGATCTCTACGCGCACTACCCTGATTTTTTTATCGATATTCATCACGAACAACAGCTGCTGCGTGAGCATCAGGTCATCGTGTTTCAGCACCCGCTGTATACCTACAGCTGCCCGGCGCTGCTGAAGGAATGGCTGGATCGCGTGCTGGCGCGCGGCTTCGCCAGCGGCGTGGGCGGCAATGCGCTGGCGGGCAAATACTGGCGTTCGGTGATCACCACCGGCGAGCCGGAAGGCGCCTACCGCACCGGCGGTTATAACCATTATCCGATGGAAGATATCCTGCGGCCGTTCGAGTTGACCGCCGGGATGTGCCATATGCACTGGTTGACGCCGTTCGTGGTCTATTGGGCGCGGCGGCAAAAGCCGGAGGTGCTGCGCAGCCACGCAGACGCCTACGGGGAGTGGCTGAGCCACCCGCTGCCGCACGGGGGGCGGTGATCATGGAAGGATCGACCTTACTGACCGCCATTTTACTGTTCCTGTTTGCCGCGGTGGTGACGGTGCCGATCGCCCGTCGCCTGGGGATCGGCGCGGTGCTGGGTTATCTGATCGCCGGCATCGCCATCGGCCCGTGGGGATTGGGTTTTATTCGCGACGTTGACGAGATCCTGCACTTCTCCGAGCTGGGCGTGGTGTTCCTGATGTTCATCATCGGCCTGGAGCTGAACCCCAGCAAGCTGTGGGAGCTGCGGCGCTCGATTTTCGGCGCCGGCGCCGGCCAGGTGCTGATCACCGCGGCGGTGCTGGGCGCATTGCTGTACCTGACGCACTTCGCCTGGCAGGCGGCGGTGATCGGCGGCGTTGGCCTGGCGATGTCTTCCACCGCCATGGCGCTGCAGCTGATGCGCGAAAAGGGCATGAACCGCAACGAAGGCGGGCAGCTGGGTTTCTCGGTGCTGCTGTTCCAGGATATGGCGGTGATCCCGGCGCTGGCGTTGATCCCCATTCTGGCCGGCGCCGGCGGCACCAGCGACGACTGGGCGAAGATCGCGCTCAAGGTGGCGGCGTTCGGCGGCATGCTGATCGGCGGCCGCTTCCTGCTGCGGCCGCTGTTCCGCTATATCGCCGCTTCCGGCGTGCGCGAGATCTTTACCGCCGCGGCGCTGCTGCTGGTACTCGGCTCGGCGCTGTTTATGGAGACGCTCGGCCTGTCGATGGCGCTCGGCACCTTCATCGCCGGCGTGCTGCTGGCGGAGAGCGAATACCGCCACGAACTGGAGATCTCCATCGAGCCGTTTAAAGGGCTGCTGCTGGGGCTGTTCTTTATCTCGGTGGGTATGGTGTTGAATATCGGCGTGCTCTACACCCATCTGGCCGAGGTGTTGATCGGCGTGTTGGCGTTGGTGGCGGTGAAATCCGGCGTGCTCTACGGCGTGTCGCGCCTGTTCGGCCTGCGCAGTTCGGTTCGCCTGCAGTTCGCCGGCGTGCTCAGCCAGGGCGGTGAGTTCGCCTTCGTGCTGTTTTCGGCGGCGGGCGCCCAAAAGGTGCTGCAGCCGGATCAACTCTCTTTGCTGCTGGTGGTGGTGACGCTGTCGATGATGACCACGCCGCTGTTGATGCAGGCCATCGATCGCATTTTGGCGCGCCGCTATAACGCCAAAGACGAAGACGAGGAGACGCCGTACGTGGAAGATGACGATCCGCAGGTGATCATCGTCGGCTTCGGACGTTTTGGCCAGGTGATCGGCCGCCTGCTGATGGCCAACAAAATGCGCATTACCGTACTGGAACGCGACGTCAGCGCCGTCGGCGTGCTGCGTCGCTACGGTTACAAGGTCTATTACGGCGACGCCACCGAGCTGGAGCTGCTGCGCGCGGCAGGCGCAGAGAAGGCCAAGTCGATCGTGATCACCAGCAATGAGCCGGAAGACACCATGGCGATCGTGCGGCTGTGCCAGCAGCACTTCCCGAACCTGAGCATCCTGGCGCGCGCGCGCGGCCGCGTGGAGGCGCATGAGCTGCTGCAGGCGGGCGTAAAACAGTTCAGCCGCGAGACCTTCTCCAGCGCGCTGGAACTGGGGCGCAAGGCGCTGATGGAATTGGGCATGCACCCGCATCAGGCCTTTCGCGCCCAGCAGCATTTCCGTCGTCTGGATATGCGCATGCTGCGTGAGCTGATGCCGCCGCATCAGGGCGACGTGGCGCAAATTTCTCGCGTGAAAGAGGCGCGGCGCGAGCTGGAAGAGCTCTTCCATCGCGAAATGCAAAAAGAAAGTCGCCAGTTTGACGGCTGGGATGAATACGAATAAGCGGGAGCATAACGATGTCTGCAACACGTAAGAGATTTATCGCCGGAGCGGTGTGCCCGAGCTGTAGCGCCATGGATACGCTGGCGGTATGGCGGGAGGATCAGGTGGAAGTGGTGGAGTGCGTCAAGTGCGGCCATCACCAGCGCCAGACCGAACAACAGGTGGAAAAACACGTTCGACCGCAAGAGCAGGTGATCGGCATTTTTCAGCCGAAGTAGCGTTTTTTTATCCCGGAGGGTACAGCGAGGCAGATTTCCGTTACAATCTGTCCGGAAAAGGCGCGCATCCCGATAACGGTGCGCGTCCTAGTAGCCAACGGTAGGAGATATCATGAAAGTAGCAAAAGACTTGGTGGTCAGCCTGGCTTACCAAGTACGTACAGAAGACGGTGTTTTGGTTGATGAGTCTCCGGTGAGCGCACCGCTGGACTATCTGCACGGGCATGGTTCTCTGATCGCAGGTCTGGAAAAAGCGCTCGAAGGCCACGACGTTGGCGATCGTTTTGACGTTCACGTCGGCGCGAACGACGCGTACGGCAACTACGACGAAAACCTGGTGCAGCGCGTACCGAAAGACGTCTTCATGGGCGTTGACGAACTGCAGGTCGGCATGCGTTTCCTGGCTGACACCGATCAGGGCCCGGTACCGGTTGAAATCACCGAAGTTGACGGCGACCACGTTGTGGTTGACGGCAACCACATGCTGGCCGGCCAAAACCTGAACTTCAACGTGGAAGTTGTCGCGATCCGCGAAGCGACCGCAGAAGAACTGGCGCACGGTCACGTACACGGCGAGCACGATCATCACCACGAGCACGGTGAAGGCTGCTGCGGCGGTCACGGCCATAGCCACGATCACGACCATGGTCACGACCACGGTAAAGGCGGTTGCGGCAACGGCGGTTGCGGCTGCCACTAAGCAGAACGCAATCCCGAGACGAGAGGGCAGCCATTGGCTGCCCTTTTTTATGCGCGGCGCCCCTCAATAGTGCGGCGGAGGGGTTTCTTCCGATTGCGAGGCGATCATCGAGGTTTGGGTCGAGCGCAGTTTGTCGGTCAACATGCGCAGGTGCTCGCGCATCTTCAGCATTTCCATCTGATGCTGGGTGACGGTCTGGTTGAGCTCTTCGATAGTGAGCTCTTGAAAAGCCTGACGGCTTTCCAGTTCTTCAAGCCGCTGTAGCAGGCTTTGAATGTCGGCGTTGTGCATGAGGCTACCTCTGACGCGATAAAATCCTGATTCGGCGCTATGGTAACAGCTGGCGTCGGGTTTGCCCGCGCTATTTCTTTGGGCGGCGCGCAACGTTGCGATCGGCAGTGTAAAGTGCTGAAAAGCTGCACGCCTGATTCGCCGTTTTTTGCTAACCTCGCCGAATATTCTGCAAGAAAAATCTGATTTATCATGTGAGTAGCACGCAGCGGGAAACTTCTTGGCAAAGCGGGAGTCACACTTTGACTCGATTGGTTACCTGTGCGACTGTTTTGTTTTGTTTCAGGCAGCTATAGTAGCCCGGTTATCTTACCTAATGATTGTTTGGGGCATTGCTTCAGACATTGGAGAAATGGATGAAATCTTTGTTTAAAGTCACGCTTCTGGCAACCACCATGGCTTTTGCTCTGAATGCGACCCAGGTCATGGCAGCCGATGCCGCTAAACCGGCGGCAGACGCGGCAGCAGCGCCAAGCACCGGCAAGTTCAAAAACGACGACGAGCAAGCGGCTTACGCACTGGGCGCCTCTCTTGGCCGTTACATGGACAACTCTCTGAAAGAGCAAGAGAAGCTGGGCATCAAGCTGGACAAAGATCAGCTGATCGCCGGCGTTCAGGACGCTTTCGCTAACAAGAGCAAGCTGAACGACGCCGACATCGAAAAGACCCTGCAGGGCTTTGAAGCGCGCGTGAAGGCTTCCGCTCAGGCGAAGATGGAGCAGGACGCCAAGGACAACGAAACCAAAGGCGCCAAGTATCGCGACAGCTTCGCTAAAGAAAAAGGCGTGAAGAAAACCGAATCCGGCCTGCTGTATCAGGTAGAGAAACCGGGCGCGGGTGAAGCGCCGAAAGACAGCGACACCGTGGTGGTGAACTACAAAGGCACCCTGACCGACGGTACCGAGTTCGATAACTCCTACACCCGCGGTGAGCCGCTGTCATTCCGTCTGGATGGTGTGATCCCTGGCTGGACCGAAGGCCTGAAGCACATCAAGAAAGGCGGCAAAATCAAGCTGGTGATCCCACCGGCGCTGGCCTACGGTAAAACCGGCGTTCCGGGCATCCCGGCTAACTCCACGCTGGTCTTCGACGTCGAGCTGCTGGATGTGAAAGCGGCGCCGAAAGCTGACGCTAAAGCCGAAAAACCGGCCGACGCCAAAGCCGACGCCAAAGCGAAATAATCTCGTCGCTCTGTTTGCCACCGCCGCGGATGCCCTCCGCGGCGGTTTTCATTTCGGCAGCCGCTACCGCTCTCTCCATTGAACGCTTGACGCCTGCCGGGCATCGGGCTTAACGTCAATACCACGCGCAAACGCAAGGACTTTGCTCCGGCCGCTTTGCTAGACTAATAATTCTGACTTATCAGTCATGCGTCTGCCCCTTAGGGCGTGTACCTAAAATTGTTCCCGGCCGCCTCGCCCGCGGATGTCATCGCGCCGTTTTATGCCGCTCTCAGCCAGCCGCGCTGCAGCGCGCCGACGACGGCAGCGATCCGGCCCGAGCGGTTTTAGCTGCGCCCCCTGGCACAGGCGATCTATGAGGGTGGTATCTTCGATGTCGAATTCGCTTTTATCCAGCGAAGCCAGCGAACTTGATTTGCTGAATGAACGTCCGTTTACTCAAACGGATCATGAAATCCTGAAATCCTATGAAGCGGTGGTCGACGGGCTGGCGATGTTGATCGGCGGCCACTGCGAAATCGTATTGCACGCGCTGGAAGACCTGAACAGCTCGGCGGTGCGCATCGCCAACGGGGAACACACGGGGCGCAAAATCGGCTCGCCGATTACCGACTTGGCGCTGCGCATGCTGCACGACATGGCCGGCGACGACAGCAGCGTGTCGAAAGCCTACTTTACCCGCGCCAAGAGCGGCGTATTGATGAAATCGGTGACTATCGCCATTCGCAATCGCGAGCAGCGGGTGATTGGTTTGTTGTGCATCAACATGAACCTCGACGTGCCGTTCTCGCAGATCATGCAAACCTTTATGCCGCCGACAGCGCAGGACGTGCCGTCGTCGGTGAACTTCGCCTCTTCCGTCGACGATCTGGTGGCGCAGACGCTGGAGTTCACCATCGAAGAGGTGAACGCCGACCGCTCGGTGTCCAATAACGCCAAGAATCGACAGGTGGTGCTCAATCTCTATGAGAAAGGCATCTTCGACATCAAGGATGCGATCAACCAGGTGGCGGATCGTCTGAATATCTCCAAACACACCGTCTATCTGTACATTCGCCAGTTTAAAAGCGGCGATCTGGTGGGAAGCGACCGCTGATGCTCGACTATTGTCTGTTGGTTACCGGCCCGGCTTATGGCACGCAGCAGGCCAGCAGCGCCTATCAATTCGCTCAGGCTTTGCTGGCGAAAGGGCACCGTCTTTCCAGCGTCTTTTTCTACCGTGAAGGGGTGTTGAACGCCAACCGGTTAACCGCGCCCGCCAGCGACGAATTCGATCTGGTGCGCGGCTGGACGCAGCTCGCGCAGCAACACGGCGTAGCGCTCAACGTCTGCGTGGCCGCCGCGCTGCGTCGGGGCGTCACCGACGAACAGGAAGCGCAGCAGCAGGGGCTGGCCGGCGCCAACCTGCAGCCCGGTTTTACCCTGAGCGGGCTGGGTTCCCTGGCCGAAGCGTCGCTGAGTTGCGACCGTCTGGTGCAGTTCTGAGGAAATGATGAAACGAGTCGCTTTTGTTTTCACCCACGGGCCGCATGGCGGCGCCGGCGGCAGGGAAGGGCTGGATGCGCTGCTCGCCACGTCGGCGCTCAGTGAGGATTTGGGGGTGTTTTTTATCGGTGATGGCGTGTTGCAGCTGTTGCCGGGCCAGCAACCGGAAAAGATTTTGGCGCGCAATTATATCGCCACTTTCGGCGTACTGCCGCTGTATGACGTGGAGCGGTGTTATCTGTGCCAGGCTTCGCTGCAGGAACGCGGGCTGAGTCAGGTGACCGATTGGGTGCTGGATGCCGAGGTGCTGGCGCCGGACGAACTGCGCCGTGAATTGGCCGGCTACGACGCCGTAATGACGTTTTAGGAACTTCTGATGTTGTATACCCTGAGCAATTCGCCAAACCAATGTGACCTGCCCGCGCTGTTGCGCCTGACCGCGGAGGGCGACGCGCTGCTGCTGCTGCAGGATGGCGTGCTCGCAGGCCTTGTTGGTAGCGCCCATCTTGAATCGCTGCTCGCCGCCCCCATATCCCTTTATGCGCTGCAGGACGACCTGGAAGCCAGGGGGTTGATTGGTCATTTTTCGCACAAAATCACTGTCGTCGGCTATAATCACTTCGTTGAATTAACCGAACAACACCGCAGCCAAATGGCCTGGTGATGACGGTGATGTTGTATATTTCTTGACACCCATACTGGTCAGCCCTAAAATTCTGCGTCCTCGTACTTTGCCAGTAGTGCATACGAGGGGATTTATCACATGTTTACGAAGCTAGTACGAAGCAAAAACCAGGAGCTTTTTTAATGGCAACAATTAACCAGCTGGTTCGCAAACCACGCTCTGTGAAGGCTGCTAAAAGCAACGTTCCAGCGCTGGAAGCCTGCCCGCAGAAACGTGGCGTATGCACCCGCGTATATACCACTACCCCGAAAAAACCAAACTCCGCACTGCGTAAAGTTTGCCGTGTGCGTTTGACCAACGGTTTCGAAGTGACTTCCTACATCGGTGGCGAAGGCCACAACCTGCAGGAACACTCCGTAATCCTGATCCGTGGCGGTCGTGTAAAAGACCTGCCAGGTGTGCGTTACCACACCGTCCGTGGTGCACTTGACTGCTCCGGTGTTAAAGACCGTAAGCAAGCTCGTTCCAAGTACGGCGTGAAGAAGCCAAAGGCTTAATGGTTCTCCGTTAAGTAAGGCCAAACGTTTTAACTTTAATGTCAAAATAAACTCGTAGAGTTTTGGACAATCCTGAATTAACAACGGAGTATTTCCATGCCACGTCGTCGCGTAATCGGCCAACGTAAAATCCTGCCAGATCCTAAGTTCGGATCTGAGCTGCTGGCCAAATTTGTAAATATCCTGATGGTAGACGGTAAAAAATCTACTGCAGAAGCAATCGTCTATACCGCGCTGGAGACCCTGGCTCAGCGTTCTGGTAAAGATCACCTGGAAGCTTTCGAAGTCGCTCTCGACAACGTTCGCCCGACTGTAGAAGTTAAGTCGCGTCGCGTTGGCGGTTCTACTTATCAGGTACCAGTTGAAGTCCGCCCGGTTCGTCGTAATGCTCTGGCAATGCGTTGGATCGTTGATGCTGCACGTAAACGCGGTGATAAATCCATGGCTCTGCGCCTGGCGAACGAGCTGTCTGACGCAGCAGAGAACAAAGGTTCTGCTGTTAAGAAGCGTGAAGACGTTCACCGTATGGCCGAAGCCAACAAGGCGTTCGCCCACTACCGCTGGTAATCATCTGGCTGTAGTCATGCTAACCAAGCGGGCGCGTCAAATCGGCCCGCTTGGGTTAACTGAACTTGAACGCCCTAGGAATAGAGGAATCAAATGGCTCGTACAACACCCATTGCACGCTACCGTAACATCGGTATCAGTGCTCACATCGACGCCGGTAAAACCACCACTACCGAACGTATTCTGTTCTACACCGGTGTAAACCACAAAATCGGTGAAGTTCATGACGGCGCTGCCACCATGGACTGGATGGAACAGGAGCAGGAGCGTGGTATTACCATCACTTCTGCAGCGACGACTGCCTTCTGGTCTGGTATGGCCAAGCAGTTCGAACCGCACCGCGTAAACATCATCGACACCCCAGGGCACGTTGACTTCACCATCGAAGTAGAACGTTCCATGCGTGTGCTGGATGGCGCGGTAATGGTTTACTGTGCTGTTGGTGGTGTTCAGCCACAGTCTGAAACCGTATGGCGTCAGGCTAACAAATACAAAGTGCCACGTATCGCGTTCGTTAACAAAATGGACCGTATGGGCGCTAACTTCCTGAAAGTTGTTGGCCAGATCAAAACTCGTCTGGGCGCTAACCCTGTTCCTCTGCAGCTGGCTATCGGCGCAGAAGACAAATTCACCGGCGTTATCGACCTGGTGAAGATGAAGGCGATCAACTGGAACGAAGAAGACGCAGGCGTTACCTTCGAATACGAAGACGTCCCGGCTGACATGATGGAACTGGCTGAAGAATGGCGCCAGAACCTGATCGAATCCGCTGCGGAAGCTTCCGAAGAGCTGATGGAAAAATACCTGGGCGGCGAAGAGCTGACCGAGGCAGAAATCAAGTCCGCTCTGCGTCAGCGCGTGCTGAACAACGAAATCATCCTGGTTACCTGTGGTTCTGCGTTCAAGAACAAGGGCGTACAGGCGATGCTGGATGCGGTAATCGAATACCTGCCGGCGCCAACTGACGTTCCTGCGATCAACGGTATCCTGGACGACGGTAAAGACACCCCGGCTGAGCGTCACGCAAGTGATGACGAGCCGTTCTCTGCTCTGGCGTTCAAAATCGCTACCGACCCGTTCGTAGGTAACCTGACCTTCTTCCGCGTGTACTCCGGCGTTGTTAACTCCGGCGACACCGTGCTGAACTCCGTTAAGGCTGCGCGCGAGCGTTTCGGCCGTATCGTTCAGATGCACGCCAACAAGCGTGAAGAGATCAAAGAAGTTCGCGCAGGCGACATCGCCGCTGCGATCGGTCTGAAAGACGTGACCACCGGGGACACCCTGTGTGATCCAGACTCTCCAATCATCCTGGAGCGTATGGAATTCCCTGAGCCGGTAATCTCTATCGCCGTTGAACCAAAAACCAAAGCTGACCAAGAGAAAATGGGTCTGGCTCTGGGCCGTCTGGCTAAAGAAGACCCGTCATTCCGCGTATGGACTGACGAAGAGTCTAACCAGACCATCATCGCCGGTATGGGTGAACTGCACCTCGACATCATCGTTGACCGCATGAAGCGTGAATTCAACGTTGAAGCTAACGTGGGCAAACCTCAGGTAGCTTACCGCGAAGCGATTCGCGCGAAGATTACCGATGTTGAAGGTAAGCACGCCAAGCAGTCTGGTGGTCGCGGTCAGTACGGTCACGTTGTGATCGACATGTACCCACTGGAGCCGGGCTCTAACCCGAAAGGTTACGAGTTCATCAACGACATCAAAGGCGGCGTAATTCCTGGCGAATACATCCCTGCCGTTGATAAAGGCATCCAGGAGCAGCTGAAGTCTGGTCCGTTGGCTGGTTACCCGGTAGTAGATATGGGTATTCGTCTGCACTTCGGTTCTTACCACGACGTTGACTCCTCTGAACTGGCGTTTAAACTGGCCGCATCTATCGCCTTTAAAGAAGGCTTTAAGAAAGCGAAACCAGTTCTGCTTGAGCCTATCATGAAGGTTGAAGTTGAGACTCCAGAAGAGAACACCGGTGACGTTATCGGTGACTTGAGCCGTCGTCGCGGCATGCTGCGCGGTCAGGAATCTGAAGTGACTGGCGTTAAGATCCACGCTGAAGTACCGTTGTCCGAAATGTTCGGCTACGCAACTCAGCTGCGTTCTCTGACTAAAGGTCGCGCATCATACACCATGGAATTCCTGAAGTATGATGATGCACCGAACAACGTCGCTCAGGCCGTAATCGAAGCCCGTGGCAAATAAGCCGCAGGGTTAAAACCAAAGTCCCGTGCTCTCTCCAGAAGGGGAGAGCGCTATAGTAAGGAATATAGCCGTGTCTAAAGAAAAATTTGAACGTACAAAACCGCACGTTAACGTTGGTACTATCGGCCACGTTGACCACGGTAAAACTACCCTGACTGCAGCGATCACCACCGTTCTGGCTAAAACCTACGGCGGTTCTGCACGTGCTTTCGACCAGATCGATAACGCGCCAGAAGAAAAAGCTCGTGGTATCACCATCAACACCTCTCACGTTGAGTATGACACCCCGACTCGCCACTACGCGCACGTTGACTGCCCAGGGCACGCCGACTACGTGAAAAACATGATCACCGGTGCTGCTCAGATGGACGGCGCGATCCTGGTAGTTGCTGCGACTGACGGCCCAATGCCTCAGACCCGTGAGCACATCCTGCTGGGTCGTCAGGTTGGCGTTCCTTTCATCATCGTATTCATGAACAAATGCGACATGGTTGATGATGAAGAGCTGCTGGAACTGGTAGAAATGGAAGTTCGCGAACTGCTGTCCGCGTACGACTTCCCAGGCGACGACCTGCCAGTGATCCGCGGTTCCGCGCTGAAAGCGCTGGAAGGCGAAGCTGAGTGGGAAGCGAAAATCATCGAACTGGCCGAAGCGCTGGACAGCTACATCCCAGAGCCAGAGCGTGCTATCGACAAGCCGTTCCTGCTGCCAATCGAAGACGTATTCTCCATCTCCGGTCGTGGTACCGTTGTTACCGGTCGTGTTGAGCGCGGTATCATCAAAGTTGGCGAAGAAGTTGAAATCGTTGGTATCAAAGACACCGTTAAGTCTACCTGTACTGGCGTTGAAATGTTCCGCAAACTGCTGGACGAAGGCCGTGCTGGTGAGAACGTAGGTGTTCTGCTGCGTGGTATCAAACGTGAAGAAATCGAACGTGGTCAGGTACTGGCTAAACCAGGCTCCATCAAGCCGCACACCCAGTTCGAATCTGAAGTGTACATCCTGAGCAAAGATGAAGGTGGTCGTCACACGCCATTCTTCAAAGGCTACCGTCCACAGTTCTACTTCCGTACTACTGACGTGACCGGTACCATCGAACTGCCAGAAGGCGTAGAGATGGTAATGCCAGGCGACAACGTGAACATGGTTGTAACCCTGATTCACCCAATCGCGATGGACGACGGTCTGCGTTTCGCAATCCGTGAAGGCGGCCGTACTGTAGGCGCTGGTGTTGTTGCTAAAGTTATCGCTTAATCGCGAATAATTTTTCGACACAAAAAAGGGCACTTCGGTGCCCTTTTTTTATGCAATTTGTACAAATCTTAATTGAAATAAAAACCATTCCTATTTAGACTCAATGCATTGGTTAAGAAGTGAGTCTCTCTATGTATGTATGTCTGTGTAATGCGGTGACTGACAAAGCGATCCGTAATGCGGTGCGTCAGCACAATCCCCATACCATGAAGCAACTGCGTGAACTTGTGCCGATTGGTACCGATTGTGGAAAGTGCATTCGTCAGGCAAGACAGATTATGGTGGAGGAACGCGGAACTATCATCCCAATGCATGAAGTTGCCTAACAAAGGGTAAGGTTATTTTTGACTCTTGGCTTACAGGTTCTACACTTTTAGAACTGGCCAGGAGGAGTTACCTATGAAAGGCGATAAAAAGATCATTGCTCACCTCAATAAATTGCTCGGCAACGAGCTGGTTGCCATCAATCAATATTTCCTGCACGCCCGCATGTTCAAGAATTGGGGCTTAATGCGCCTCAACGACAAGGAATATCACGAGTCGATCGACGAAATGAAACATGCCGATCGCTACATCGAGCGTATCCTGTTCCTGGAAGGGATACCGAATCTGCAAGATCTCGGCAAGCTGAACATCGGCGAAGACATCGAAGAGATGCTGCGTTCCGATCTGGCGCTGGAGCTGGCGGGCGCCAAGAACCTGCGCGAAGGCATCGCCTATGCCGATTCGATCCACGATTACGTCAGCCGCGATTTGATGATTGAAATCCTGGCCGATGAAGAAGAGCATATCGACTGGCTGGAAACGGAGCTGGATCTGATTGCCCGTCTCGGTATTCAGAACTATGCCCAGGCCCAGATTTTAGAGCGCAAAGAGTAAGCCTTCCGTCCATTCGTCATCGTCTCTCCTGCCGGCGGCCGTTTTCTCGGTGGGGCAGGGGAGAGTGTTCCCGCCAAGCCTAATTCATTCCCTGTTCGCCGTGTTAACACGCCAACGGCCACTGAACGCGCAAAAATGACGATTTCCTGAGCATATTTCCAACTGCGGCTTGCTTCCTGGGCCATTTTGCGTATAATGCGCGGGCTTACCTAATCTTGGTAAGCCTGATTTTAGCGAATCAGTCGATTGGCAGGCCTTTTTTGCCTTTCGAACAATACTCCCGATATGGGGGTTATATGTTGACGATTACACTCCCCCATCAATCGAAATGGGTGTGAGGAGTAATTATTTACGTTTATAAATAATTGGAGCTCTGGTCTCATGCAGAACCAAAGAATCCGTATCCGCCTGAAAGCGTTTGATCATCGTCTGATCGATCAATCAACCGCGGAAATCGTCGAGACTGCAAAGCGCACTGGTGCGCAAGTCCGTGGTCCGATCCCGCTGCCAACTCGCAAAGAGCGCTTTACCGTTCTGATCTCTCCGCACGTCAACAAAGACGCGCGCGATCAGTACGAGATTCGCACTCACAAGCGTCTGGTTGACATCGTTGAGCCAACCGAGAAAACCGTTGATGCTCTGATGCGTCTGGATCTGGCTGCCGGTGTAGACGTGCAGATCAGCCTGGGTTAATCAGGTCATTGAGCGATTGAGAGGTTGAAACAATGATTGGTTTAGTCGGTAAAAAAGTGGGTATGACCCGTATCTTCACTGAAGATGGCGTTTCTATCCCAGTAACCGTAATTGAAATTGAAGCGAACCGCGTGACTCAGGTTAAAAGCCTGGACACCGACGGTTACCGTGCCGTTCAGGTTACCACTGGTAGCAAAAAAGCTAACCGTGTAACCAAGCCGGAAGCGGGCCATTTCGCTAAAGCTGGCGTTGAAGCTGGCCGTGGTCTGTGGGAATTCCGCCTGGAAGAAGGTCAAGAATTCGCTGCAGGTCAGGAAATTAGCGTAGAAATCTTCGCTGACGTTAAAAAAGTCGATGTTACCGGTACTTCTAAAGGTAAAGGTTTTGCTGGCACTGTTAAGCGCTGGAACTTCCGTACCCAAGACGCTACCCACGGTAACTCCTTGTCTCACCGCGTTCCGGGTTCTATCGGTCAGAACCAGACTCCGGGCAAAGTGTTCAAAGGCAAGAAAATGGCTGGCCACCTGGGTGATGAGCGCGTAACCGTTCAGAGCCTGGACGTAGTACGTGTTGACGCTGAGCGCAACCTGCTGCTGGTTAAGGGTGCTGTACCGGGCGCAACCGGTGGCAACCTGATCGTTAAACCAGCTGTGAAGGCGTAAGGGGATAGCAATGGAATTAGTATTGAAAGACGCGCAAAGCGCGCTGACTGTTTCCGAAACTACCTTCGGTCGTGATTTCAACGAAGCGCTGGTACACCAGGTTGTTGTTGCTTATGCAGCAGGTGCCCGTCAAGGTACCCGTGCTCAGAAGACCCGTGCTGAAGTAACTGGTTCCGGCAAAAAGCCATGGCGTCAGAAAGGCACCGGCCGTGCGCGTTCAGGTTCTGTAAAGAGCCCGATCTGGCGTTCAGGCGGCGTGACCTTTGCTGCTAAGCCGCAGGACCACAGTCAGAAAGTAAACAAAAAGATGTACCGCGGCGCGCTGAAAAGCATCCTGTCCGAACTGGTACGTCAAGATCGTCTGATCGTTGTCGAGAAGTTCTCTGTAGAAGCGCCTAAAACTAAGCTGCTGGCACAGAAACTGAAAGATATGGCTCTGGAAGACGTGCTGATCGTGACCGGTGAACTGGATGAGAATCTGTTCCTGGCAGCTCGCAACCTGTACAAGGTTGACGTGCGCGATGTAGCAGGTATCGATCCGGTTAGCCTGATCGCCTTCGACAAAGTGGTTATGACTGCTGATGCTGTGAAGCAAGTTGAGGAGATGCTGGCATGATCCGTGAAGAACGTTTGCTGAAAGTGCTGCGTGCACCGCACGTATCTGAAAAAGCATCCGCTGCGATGGAAAAAAGCAACACCATCGTTCTCAAAGTTGCCAAAGACGCGACCAAAGCAGAAATCAAAGCTGCAGTGCAGAAACTGTTTGAAGTCGAAGTCGAAGACGTGAACACCCTGGTTGTTAAAGGGAAAGTGAAACGTCACGGTCAGCGTGTTGGTCGTCGTAGCGACTGGAAAAAAGCTTACGTCACCCTGAAAGAAGGCCAGAATCTGGACTTCATCGGCGGCGCAGAGTAAGTCGGAGGAGTAAGAACAATGGCAATTGTTAAATGTAAACCTACATCTCCGGGTCGTCGCCACGTTGTTAAAGTGGTTAACCCTGAGCTGCACAAGGGTAAACCTTATGCCCCGCTGCTGGAAAAACTGAGCAAAAGCGGTGGTCGTAACAACAATGGCCGTATCACCACCCGTCATATCGGTGGTGGCCACAAGCAACATTATCGTCTGGTTGACTTCAAGCGCAACAAAGACGGTATCCCTGCTGTGGTTGAGCGTCTGGAGTACGATCCGAACCGTTCCGCGAACATCGCGCTGGTTCTGTACAAAGACGGCGAACGCCGTTACATCCTGGCGCCGAAAGGCCTGAAAGCTGGTGACCAGATTCAATCTGGCGTTGATGCTGCAATCAAAGCGGGTAACACCCTGCCGATGCGCAACATTCCAGTTGGTTCAACGGTTCACAACGTAGAAATGAAACCAGGCAAAGGCGGCCAGATGGCTCGCTCCGCTGGTGCCTACGTTCAGATCGTTGCTCGTGATGGTTCCTACGTAACTCTGCGTCTGCGCTCCGGCGAAATGCGTAAAGTTCCAGCTGATTGCCGCGCCACCCTGGGTGAAGTCGGTAACGCTGAACACATGCTTCGCGTTCTGGGTAAAGCAGGTGCTGCACGTTGGCGTGGTGTTCGTCCTACCGTTCGCGGTACGGCGATGAACCCGGTAGATCACCCGCACGGTGGTGGTGAAGGTCGTAACTTTGGTAAGCACCCGGTAACTCCGTGGGGCGTTCAGACCAAAGGTAAGAAGACCCGTAGCAACAAGCGTACTGATAAGTTCATCGTACGTCGCCGTAGCAAAAAATAATTAGAGGATAAGCCATGCCACGTTCTCTCAAGAAAGGTCCTTTTATTGACCTGCACTTGCTGAAGAAGGTAGAGAAAGCGGTGGAAAGCGGTGACAAGAAGCCTTTGCGCACTTGGTCCCGTCGTTCAACGATCTTTCCTAACATGATCGGTTTGACCATCGCTGTCCATAATGGTCGTCAGCACGTACCAGTGTTCGTTTCCGATGAAATGGTCGGTCACAAACTGGGTGAATTCGCGCCGACTCGTACTTATCGCGGCCATGCGGCTGATAAAAAAGCTAAAAAGCGCTAAGGTAGGAGGAAGAGATGGAAACTATCGCTAAACATCGCCACGCTCGTTCTTCTGCTCAGAAGGTTCGCCTTGTTGCTGACCTGATTCGCGGTAAGAAAGTGTCGCAAGCTCTGGAAACTCTGACCTACACCAACAAGAAAGCTGCTGGTCTGGTTAAGAAAGTGCTGGAGTCTGCCATTGCTAACGCAGAACACAACGATGGCGCTGACATCGATGATCTGAAAGTTACGAAAATCTTCGTAGACGAAGGCCCAAGCATGAAGCGCATTATGCCGCGTGCAAAAGGTCGTGCAGATCGCATCCTGAAGCGCACCAGCCACATTACTGTGGTTGTGTCCGATCGCTGAGACTCTGGAGACTAGCAATGGGTCAGAAAGTACATCCTAATGGTATTCGCCTGGGTATTGTCAAACCTTGGAACTCTACTTGGTATGCGAATACCAAAGAATTCGCTGACAACCTGGACAGCGACTTTAAAGTTCGTCAATTCCTGACTAAGGAACTGTCGAAAGCTTCCGTTTCTCGCATCGTTATCGAGCGTCCTGCGAAGAGCATCCGTGTGACCATTCACACTGCTCGCCCAGGCATCGTTATCGGCAAGAAAGGTGAAGACGTCGAAAAACTGCGCAAGGTCGTAGCGGACATCGCTGGCGTTCCTGCACAGATCAACATCGCCGAAGTCCGTAAACCGGAACTCGACGCTAAATTGGTTGCTGACAGCATCACTTCTCAGCTGGAACGTCGCGTTATGTTCCGTCGTGCTATGAAGCGTGCAGTACAGAACGCAATGCGTCTTGGCGCTAAAGGTATCAAAGTTGAAGTAAGCGGCCGTCTTGGCGGCGCTGAAATCGCACGTACCGAATGGTACCGCGAAGGTCGTGTTCCATTGCACACTCTGCGTGCGGACATCGACTACAACACATCTGAAGCGCACACCACTTATGGTGTAATCGGCGTTAAGGTATGGATCTTCAAAGGTGAGATCCTGGGTGGTATGGCTGCAGTTGAACAACCGGAACCGGCTGCTCAACCTAAAAAGCAGCAGCGTAAAGGCCGCAAGTAAGGAGAGTCGCTGATGTTACAACCAAAGCGTACAAAATTCCGTAAGGTGCACAAGGGCCGCAACCGTGGTCTGGCGCAAGGTACGGATGTTAGCTTCGGCACTTTCGGTCTGAAAGCTGTTGGCCGTGGCCGTCTGACTGCTCGTCAAATCGAAGCAGCTCGTCGTGCAATGACTCGTGCAGTTAAGCGTCAAGGCAAGATCTGGATCCGTGTATTCCCGGACAAACCGATCACCGAGAAGCCGCTGGAAGTGCGTATGGGTAAAGGTAAGGGTAACGTGGAGTATTGGGTTGCCCTGATCCAGCCTGGTAAGGTCCTGTACGAAATGGACGGCGTGCCAGAAGAGGTTGCCCGCGAGGCATTCAAACTGGCAGCAGCGAAACTGCCGATCAAAACCACCTTTGTAACTAAGACGGTGATGTAATGAAAGCACAAGAGCTGCGTGAAAAAAGCGTTGAAGAGCTGAATGCCGAGCTGCTCAACCTGCTGCGTGAGCAATTCAACTTGCGCATGCAGGCGGCCAGTGGCCAGCTGCAACAAACTCACCTGTTGAAACAAGTGCGTCGTGACGTCGCACGCGTTAAGACTTTACTGACTCAAAAGGCGGGTGTGTAAATGACTGAAGTTATCCGTACCCTGCAGGGTCGTGTTGTTAGCGATAAAATGGAGAAATCCATCGTTGTTGCTATCGAGCGTACTGTGAAGCACCCAATCTACGGGAAATTCATCAAACGTACGACCAAGCTGCACGTACATGACGAGAACAACGAATGTGGTACCGGCGACGTGGTTGAAATCCGCGAATGCCGCCCACTGTCCAAGACCAAGTCCTGGACGTTGGTTCGCGTTGTAGAGAAAGCGATTCTGTAATAGAGTAGCTGGCTCTCACTTAATAAACGGCTCAGAAAATGAGCCGTTTATTTTTTCTACCCATACCAAGTAAGCGGTGTTATAATGCTGCGCCCTCGGTTATGGGGCTTTTCAACGGCCTAATTTTTACTTGGGTCTTTAAAGTAGTAGTTGACATTAGCGGAGCACTAAAATGATCCAAGAACAGACTATGCTGAACGTCGCCGACAACTCCGGTGCACGTCGCGTAATGTGTATCAAGGTTCTAGGTGGCTCGCACCGTCGCTACGCAGGCGTCGGCGACATCATCAAAATTACCATCAAGGAAGCAATTCCTCGCGGTAAGGTGAAGAAAGGCGATGTTCTGAAGGCGGTAGTGGTGCGCACCAAGAAGGGTGTACGTCGCCCGGACGGTTCTGTCATTCGCTTCGATGGCAATGCATGCGTTATTTTGAACAATAACAGCGAGCAGCCAATCGGTACGCGTATTTTTGGGCCGGTAACTCGTGAACTGCGTAATGAGAAGTTCATGAAAATTATCTCTCTGGCACCAGAAGTACTCTAAGGAGCGAACATGGCAGCGAAGATCCGTCGTGATGACGAAGTTATCGTGATTACCGGGAAAGACAAAGGTAAGCGCGGTAAAGTAAAAAATGTCCTGTCTGCTGGCAAGGTCATTGTTGAAGGCATCAACCTGGTTAAGAAACACCAGAAGCCGGTTCCGGCTCTGAACCAACCAGGCGGCATTGTTGAGAAAGAAGCTGCAATTCAGGTTTCTAACATTGCTATCTTCAACGCGGCTACCGGCAAGGCTGACCGTGTAGGCTTTAGATTCGAAGACGGCAAAAAAGTCCGTTTCTTCAAATCTAACAGCGAAACTATCAAGTAATTTGGAGTAATACGATGGCGAAACTGCATGATTACTACAAAGACGAGGTAGTCAAACAACTGATGTCTCAGTTTGATTACAACTCTGTCATGCAAGTCCCTCGGGTCGAGAAGATCACCCTGAACATGGGTGTTGGTGAAGCGATTGCTGACAAGAAACTGCTGGATAACGCAGCAGCGGACCTGGCAGCTATCTCCGGTCAAAAACCGTTGATCACCAAAGCCCGCAAATCCGTTGCAGGCTTCAAAATCCGTCAGGGCTATCCGATCGGCTGTAAAGTAACTCTGCGTGGCGAACGCATGTGGGAGTTCTTTGAGCGTCTGATCTCCATTGCTGTTCCACGTATCCGTGACTTCCGTGGCCTGTCCGCCAAGTCATTCGATGGCCGTGGCAACTACAGCATGGGCGTGCGTGAGCAAATCATCTTCCCAGAAATCGACTACGACAAAGTCGATCGCGTTCGTGGTTTGGATATTACCATTACCACTACTGCGAAATCTGATGATGAAGGCCGCGCGCTGCTGGCTGCTTTTAACTTCCCGTTCCGCAAGTAAGGCAGGGTTACTGATGGCTAAGCAATCAATGAAAGCACGCGAAGTCAAGCGCGTGAAATTAGCTGACAAGTTCTTTGCAAAACGCGCTGAACTGAAAGCTATTATCTCTGATGTGAACGCATCCGATGAAGATCGTTGGAATGCCGTTCTCAAGCTGCAAACTCTGCCGCGTGATTCCAGCCCGTCTCGTCAGCGTAAACGCTGCCGCCAAACTGGCCGTCCACATGGTTATGTGGGCAAATTCGGGTTGAGCCGTATTAAGCTTCGTGAAGCCGCTATGCGCGGTGAAGTACCAGGCTTGAAAAAGGCTAGCTGGTAATTACCAATTGAATCACGGGAGTAAAGACAGATGAGCATGCAAGATCCGATCGCGGATATGCTGACCCGTATCCGTAACGGTCAAGCCGCGAACAAAGTTGCGGTCACCATGCCTTCCTCCAAGCTGAAAGTGGCAATTGCCAACGTGCTGAAGGAAGAAGGTTTTATTGAAGATTTCAAAATCGAAGGCGACGCCAAGCCTGTTCTGGAATTGGTACTGAAGTACTTCCAGGGCAAAGCTGTGGTAGAAAGCATTCAACGTATCAGCCGTCCAGGTCTGCGCATCTACAAGAAAAAAGATGAGCTGCCAAAAGTTATGGCCGGTTTGGGTATCGCTGTTGTTTCTACCTCTAAAGGTGTTATGACCGATCGTGCAGCTCGCCAGGCTGGTCTTGGTGGCGAGATTATCTGCTACGTAGCTTAATTCGGGAGGAAAGAATGTCTCGTGTTGCAAAAGCACCCGTCGTCATTCCTGCCGGCGTAGAGGTAAAACTCAACGGTCAGGTTATTTCGATTAAGGGTAAAAACGGCGAGTTGACTCGTACTATCCACGACGCCGTTGAAGTGAAGCAAGAAGCTAACGCACTGACTTTCGCTCCGCGCGAAGGTTTTGCTAACGCATGGGCCCAAGCGGGTACCACGCGCGCTCTGCTGAACGCAATGGTTGTTGGTGTTACCGAAGGCTTCACCAAGAAGCTTCAACTGGTAGGTGTTGGTTATCGTGCTGCCGTTAAAGGCAACGTGGTGAATTTGGCCCTGGGCTTCTCTCACCCTATCGATCACCAGCTGCCAGCAGGTATCACTGCTGAATGCCCAAGCCAAACTGAAATCGTGCTGAAAGGCGCTGATAAGCAGGTAATTGGCCAGGTAGCAGCAGATCTGCGCGCTTACCGTCGTCCTGAGCCTTACAAAGGCAAGGGTGTTCGTTACGCCGACGAAGTCGTGCGTACCAAAGAGGCTAAGAAGAAGTAAGGTAACACTATGGATAAGAAATCTGCTCGTATCCGTCGTGCGACCCGCGCACGCCGCAAGCTCCAAGAGCTGGGTGCAACCCGCCTGGTGGTACATCGTACCCCGCGTCACATTTACGCACAGGTGATTGCTCCAAACGGTTCTGAAGTACTGGTAGCCGCTTCTACTTTAGAAAAAGCTATCGCGGAGCAACTGAAGTATTCCGGTAACAAAGACGCAGCAGCAGCCGTAGGTAAAGCTCTGGCTGAGCGCGCGTTGGAAAAAGGGATTGCGAAAGTATCCTTTGACCGTTCCGGTTTCCAATATCATGGTCGAGTCCAGGCACTGGCAGATGCTGCCCGTGAAGCTGGCCTTCAGTTCTAAGGAAGAGGTTTAAGATGGCTCACATCGAAAAACAAGCTGGCGAACTGCAGGAAAAGCTGATCGCGGTAAACCGCGTATCTAAAACCGTAAAAGGTGGCCGTATTTTCAGCTTTACCGCACTGACTGTAGTTGGTGATGGTAACGGTCGCGTTGGTTTTGGCTACGGCAAAGCACGCGAAGTTCCAGCAGCGATCCAGAAAGCGATGGAAAAAGCCCGTCGCAACATGATGAACGTCGCGCTGAACAGCGGCACCCTGCAGCACCCTGTTAAGGGCGCTCACACGGGTTCTCGCGTGTTCATGCAGCCTGCTCATGAAGGTACCGGTATCATCGCGGGCGGTGCAATGCGCGCCGTTCTCGAAGTTGCTGGGGTGCACAACGTATTGGCTAAAGCTTATGGTTCCACCAACCCGATCAACGTGGTTCGTGCAACTATCGACGCTCTGGCGAATATGAAGTCTCCTGAAATGGTCGCTGCTAAGCGTGGTAAATCCGTTGCCGACATTCTGGGGTAATTGACCATGGCTAAGACTATTAAAGTTACACAAACTCGCAGCTCAATTGGCCGTCTGCCGAAGCATAAAGCTACTCTGCTCGGTCTGGGTCTGCGTCGTATTGGTCACACCGTAGAGCGCGAGGATACTCCTGCTGTTCGCGGTATGGTCAACCTGGTTTCCTACATGGTTAAAGTTGAGGAGTAACAGATGCGTTTAAATACTCTGTCTCCGGCTGAAGGTGCCAAGCATGCGCCTAAGCGTGTAGGTCGTGGTATTGGTTCTGGCCTGGGTAAAACCGGCGGCCGTGGTCACAAAGGTCAGAAGTCTCGTTCTGGCGGTGGCGTACGTCGTGGTTTCGAAGGTGGTCAGATGCCTCTGTACCGTCGTCTGCCGAAATTCGGCTTCACTTCACGCAAAGCGATGATCACGGCAGAAGTTCGTCTGTCTGAACTGGCTCTGGTTGAAGGCGATGTTATCGACCTGAACGCGCTGAAAGCCGCTAACGTAGTTGGTGTCCAGATCGAATTCGCGAAAGTTGTACTTTCTGGCGAAGTCGCTCGTCCGGTAACCCTGCGTGGTCTGCGTGTCACCAAAGGCGCTCGTGCTGCTATCGAGGCTGCTGGCGGTAAAATTGAGGAATAAGTAGCAGATGGCTAAGCAACCAGGATTAGATTTTCAAAGTGCTAAAGGCGGGCTCGGCGAGCTGAAGCGCAGACTTTTGTTTGTCATCGGCGCGCTGATTGTCTTCCGCATCGGCTCTTTCATTCCGATTCCTGGTATCGATGCCACTGTGCTTGCCAAATTGCTTGAGCAGCAGAGAGGCACTATCATTGAAATGTTTAACATGTTCTCTGGTGGTGCCCTCAGCCGTGCTTCTATCTTTGCTCTGGGGATCATGCCGTATATTTCGGCGTCGATCATTATCCAGCTGCTGACGGTGGTTCATCCGGCGTTGGCGGAAATCAAGAAAGAAGGGGAGGCTGGCCGTCGCAAGATTAGTCAGTACACCCGTTACGGTACGCTGGTATTGGCCATATTCCAGTCGATCGGTATTGCTACCGGTCTGCCGAATATGCCTGGTATGCAGGGCCTGGTGTTAAACCCAGGCTTTGCATTCTACTTTACTGCGGTTGTGAGCTTGGTCACCGGGACAATGTTCCTGATGTGGCTGGGTGAGCAGATTACTGAGCGCGGTATCGGCAACGGTATCTCGATCATTATCTTCGCGGGTATTGTAGCGGGGCTCCCGCCGGCAGTGGCCCATACTATCGAGCAAGCGCGGCAAGGCGACCTGCACTTCCTCCTGCTGCTGTTGGTTGCAGTATTGGTGTTTGCAGTAACCTTCTTCGTTGTTTTCATCGAGCGTGGTCAACGTCGTATCGTCGTTAACTATGCGAAGCGTCAACAAGGTCGTCGTGTTTATGCAGCACAGAGTACACACTTACCGTTGAAAGTGAACATGGCGGGTGTTATCCCGGCGATTTTCGCTTCCAGCATTATTCTGTTCCCGGCCACGATTGCATCATGGTTTGGGGGCGGTACCGGTTGGAACTGGCTGACTACGATTTCGCTGTATTTGCAGCCAGGGCAACCGCTTTATGTGTTACTCTATGCGTCTGCAATCATCTTCTTCTGTTTCTTCTACACGGCGTTGGTATTCAACCCGCGTGAGACAGCAGATAACCTGAAGAAGTCCGGTGCCTTCGTACCAGGAATTCGTCCGGGAGAGCAAACGGCGAAGTATATCGATAAAGTAATGACGCGTTTAACCCTGGTGGGCGCGATGTACATTACTTTCATCTGCCTGATCCCGGAGTTCATGCGTGATGCAATGAAAGTACCATTCTACTTTGGTGGTACCTCGCTACTGATCGTGGTTGTCGTCATCATGGACTTTATGGCTCAAGTGCAAACTCTGATGATGTCAAGTCAGTACGAGTCTGCATTGAAGAAAGCAAATCTGAAAGGCTATAACCGCTAGTCAGATTCGTTTGAGAAGTTACGGAGAGTAAAAATGAAAGTTCGTGCTTCCGTCAAGAAATTATGTCGTAACTGCAAAATCGTTAAGCGTAACGGTGTCGTTCGTGTGATTTGCAGCGCCGAGCCGAAGCATAAACAGCGTCAAGGCTGATTATCTCGCATATTTTTCTTGCAAAGTTGGGTTGAGCTGGCTAGATTAGCCAGCCAATCTTTTGTATGTCGCACTGCAACATTATTTGAGTATCCTGAAAACGGGCTTTTCAGAATGGTGTTGCTGTATAAAATAGTAGGAGTGCATAGTGGCCCGTATAGCAGGCATTAACATTCCTGATCATAAACATACCGTTATCGCCTTAACGTCGATCTTCGGTATCGGTAAAACCCGTTCACAGGCTATCTGTGCATCCACGGGTATTGCTGAAAATGTTAAGATCAGTGAGCTGTCTGAAGAGCAAATCGAAAAGCTTCGTGATGCAGTTGCCAAATACACCGTTGAGGGTGATTTGCGTCGTGAAATTACCCTGAGCATCAAGCGTCTTATGGACCTTGGTTGCTATCGTGGTTTGCGTCATCGTCGTGGTCTGCCGGTACGCGGTCAGCGCACCAAGACCAACGCTCGTACCCGTAAGGGTCCGCGCAAGCCGATCAAGAAATAATCGGGGTTATTGAATAATGGCAAAGGCACCTGTTCGTACACGTAAGCGTGTAAGAAAGCAAGTCTCTGACGGCGTGGCTCATATCCATGCTTCTTTCAACAACACCATCGTTACCATCACTGATCGTCAGGGTAATGCTTTGGGTTGGGCAACAGCCGGTGGTTCCGGTTTCCGTGGTTCTCGTAAGTCCACTCCGTTCGCAGCACAGGTTGCAGCAGAACGTTGTGCTGACGCAGTAAAAGAATACGGTATCAAGAACCTGGAAGTTATGGTTAAAGGACCTGGTCCTGGTCGTGAGTCTACTATCCGCGCTCTGAACGCGGCTGGTTTCCGCATCACTAATATTACTGATGTGACTCCGATCCCTCATAACGGTTGTCGTCCGCCGAAAAAGCGCCGCGTGTAACGCAGCTTTTAGGATTGTTGGAGAAAGAAAATGGCAAGATATTTGGGTCCTAAGCTCAAGCTGAGCCGTCGTGAGGGCACAGACCTGTTCCTTAAGTCTGGCGTTCGCGCGATCGATTCCAAGTGTAAAATTGAACAAGCACCTGGTCAGCACGGTGCGCGTAAACCGCGTCTGTCTGATTACGGTGTTCAGTTGCGTGAGAAGCAGAAAGTTCGCCGTATGTACGGCATTCTGGAGCGTCAATTCCGTAACTATTACAAAGAAGCAACCCGCCTGAAGGGCAACACCGGTGAAAACCTGTTGCAGCTGCTGGAAGGTCGTCTGGACAACGTTGTTTACCGTATGGGCTTCGGCGCTACTCGTGCAGAGTCACGTCAGCTGGTTAGCCACAAAGCAGTTATGGTAAACGGTCGCGTTGTTAACATCGCTTCTTATCAGGTATCTCCGAATGACGTAGTCAGCATCCGCGAGAAAGCTAAAAAGCAGTCTCGTGTTAAAGCTTCTCTGGAGCTGGCTGAGCAGCGTGAAAAGCCGACTTGGCTGGAAGTTGATGCTGCTAAGATGGAAGGCGTGTTCAAGCGTATGCCTGAACGTACCGATCTGTCTGCGGACATTAACGAACACCTGATCGTCGAGCTTTACTCCAAGTAAAGCTTAGTACCAAAGAGAGGACACAATGCAGGGTTCTGTGACAGAGTTTCTAAAACCGCGCCTGGTAGATATCGAGCAAGTCAGTTCGACGCACGCCAAGGTGACCCTTGAGCCTTTAGAGCGTGGCTTTGGCCATACTCTTGGCAACGCACTGCGCCGTATTCTGCTTTCATCTATGCCGGGTTGCGCGGTGACCGAGGTTGAGATTGATGGTGTACTGCATGAGTACAGCACCAAAGAAGGCGTACAGGAAGATATCCTGGAGATCCTGCTCAACCTGAAAGGGCTGGCGGTGAGAGTTCAAGGCAAAGACGAAGTTATTCTTACCCTGAATAAATCTGGCATTGGCCCTGTGACCGCTGCCGACATCACCCATGATGGTGATGTCGAAATCGTCAAGCCTCAGCACGTGATCTGCCACCTGACTGATGAGAACGCGGCTATCAGCATGCGTATCAAAGTTCAGCGCGGTCGCGGTTATGTGCCGGCTTCTGCCCGAATTCATTCGGAAGAAGATGAGCGCCCAATCGGTCGTCTGTTGGTTGACGCCTGCTACAGCCCTGTAGAGCGTATCGCCTACAATGTTGAAGCTGCGCGTGTAGAACAGCGTACTGACTTGGATAAGCTGGTCATCGAGATGGAGACCAATGGCACGATCGATCCTGAAGAGGCGATCCGCCGTGCGGCCACCATTCTGGCTGAACAACTTGAAGCTTTCGTTGACCTGCGTGATGTACGTCAGCCGGAAGTTAAAGAAGAGAAACCGGAATTCGATCCGATCTTGCTGCGCCCTGTTGACGATCTGGAATTGACTGTCCGCTCTGCTAACTGCCTCAAGGCAGAAGCTATCCACTACATCGGTGATCTGGTACAGCGTACCGAGGTTGAGTTGCTGAAAACGCCAAACCTGGGTAAAAAATCTCTTACCGAGATTAAAGACGTGCTGGCCTCACGTGGTCTGTCTCTGGGCATGCGCCTGGAAAACTGGCCGCCGGCAAGCATTGCTGACGAGTAACCGGATCACAGGTTAAGGTTTTACTGAGAAGGATAAGGTCATGCGCCATCGTAAGAGTGGTCGTCAACTGAACCGTAACAGCAGCCATCGCCAGGCTATGTTCCGTAACATGGCCGGCTCTTTGGTTCGTCATGAGATCATCAAGACGACCCTGCCAAAAGCAAAAGAGCTGCGTCGCGTTGTTGAGCCGCTGATTACTCTTGCCAAGACCGACAGCGTAGCTAATCGTCGTCTGGCATTCGCCCGTACTCGTGATAACGAGATCGTGGCAAAACTGTTTAACGAGCTGGGCCCGCGTTTCGCGAGCCGTGCCGGTGGTTACACTCGCATTCTGAAGTGTGGCTTCCGCGCAGGCGACAACGCGCCGATGGCATACATCGAGCTGGTTGATCGTGCTGAGTCTCAAGCAGAAGTAGCAACTGCAGAGTAATCTGTAGACGCGTAAAAAAACCGGGCTTGCCCGGTTTTTTTACGTCCAAATCCAGCCAAATGTGCTCAATTCCCCCCGCCGAGCTTAAGATCCCCGCTCCTATCCGTTATGCTTAGACTCATTCAATAAGCTCACTGAGGCTGTCTGTTATGGGGTTGCTCGACCAATGGGCGGAACGTCATATCCTTGATGCCCAGGATAAAGGCGAGTTCGACAATCTGCCCGGCCAGGGACAACCGCTCGTGCTGGACGATGACAGCGCGGTGCCTGCTGAGCTACGCGCCGGTTACCGCCTGCTGAAAAATGCCGGTTATCTGCCGCCGGCGCTGGAAGATCGCAAAGAGGCATTAACCGTTGCTCACTTACTGCAAGGGATCAACAGTGAGCATCCGGACTATGTCGATCTCAGCAAGCGCATGGCGCTGCTGAAACATCGGTTGCGTCACGCTGGAATGAGCACGGACTTCTTGCATGGCGAATATCAGCGTGCGCTGGACGGTAAACTCACCCGAGAGGAGAAGTAATGTTCAAGATAGGTCAGTTGGCCAAGCTTGCCGAAGTGACGCCGGATACCGTGCGTTACTATGAAAAGCAGGGCATGATGGATCACAATGTCCGTACTGAAGGCGGTTATCGGCTGTACACCGAGCAGGATCTGCAGCGGCTGCGTTTTATCCGCTATGCCAAGCAGTTGGGCTTTACTCTGGAAACGATCGCCGAGCTGCTGTCGATCCGGGTCGATCCGGAACATCACACCTGCCAGGAATCGAAGTCTATCGTTGATGCGCGCCTGAGCGAAGTGGAAAGCAAGTTGGCGGAGCTGACCCGGATGCGTGAATCGTTGAAACGGCTGAGCGACGCCTGCTGCGGTACCGCCCATACCAGCAACTACTGTTCGATCCTGGAAACTTTGGAACAGGGCGCCAGCGATGACAAAGGCAAAAAAGGTTGCTGACGGCACTTTAATTTTTATATCGCCGGCAGTATTATCGCCCCGTTTTATCCCTCATATTTTACAGGAGCATTACCATGACGAAATATCGTCACACCAAAGGCCAGATTCAAGATAACGCCATTGAGGCGCTGTTGCATGATCCGCTATTCCGTCAACGGGTAGAAAAGAATGTGAAAGGCAAAGGCAGCTATCGGCGTAAAGAAAAACACAACAAAGGCGGTAACTGGGAGGCCAGTGGTAAAGTATCAAGCGATAATTTACCACTGGCCTTCTGGTTTTAAGGCATTAAAAAAGCCACCTTTATCAGGTGGCTTTTTATTGGCATAACCAAACGCTGTCTTACAGTTTTGGCTGCTGTTGCTGGCTCAGCAAATCACGGATTTCCGTCAGCAGTTTCTCTTCTGCGGTAGGTGCTGGCGGCGCTGCGGGCGCTTCTTCCTGTTTGCGGCGCATTTTGTTCATCAATTTAATCGCCAGGAAGATGGCGAAGGCGACAATCACGAAATCGAATACGGTTTGGATGAATGAACCGTAGTTCATTACCACCGCCGGTACGGCGCCCTGAGCTTCACGTAATACCAGATGGAACTGTTTAAAGTCGACGCCGCCGATCAGTAAGCCCAGCGGTGGCATGATGATATCAGCCACGAAGGACGAAACGATCTTGCCGAATGCGGCACCGATAATCACACCGACGGCCAGATCGACCACGTTGCCACGCATGGCAAATTCGCGAAACTCTTTCAACATACTCATAGAACGCACCCCTTGCAGAATTAATAACTCAAGTTTAACAAAGCAATTTCCCTTTGCCACAAAAGGAGAGAAGTTTTATCTCCTCCCAAGGCAGAGAACAACCACGCGATTATAGACCATAGCCAAATAAATTCGTTCTACAAGAAGAATGGGCTCGGTTGGAACAGGCGTTCAACGTCAGGCACGAATTTCTTGTCGGTAATAAACATGATGACGTGATCGCCCTGTTCGATTTTGCTGTTGCCGTTGGCAATGATCACGTCGTCGCCACGCACGATCGCGCCGATGGTGGTACCCGGCGGCAGCTTGATGTCTTCGACGATGCGGCCGACCACTTTGGACGTGCTTTCATCCCCGTGGGCAATCGCCTCGATCGCTTCCGCCACGCCGCGGCGCAGCGATGAAACGCTGACGATATCCGCTTTGCGCACATGCCCAAGCAGCGCGGAGATGGTTGCCTGCTGCGGTGAAATGGCAATATCGATCACGCTGCCTTGTACCAGATCGACATAGGCGCGCCGCTGGATCAAGACCATCACTTTCTTGGCGCCCATGCGCTTGGCCAGCATGGCCGACATGATGTTGGCCTCATCGTCGTTGGTGATAGCGATGAATACATCCACCTGCTCGACGTGCTCTTCGGCCAGCAGTTCCTGGTCGGAGGCATCGCCGTAGAACACGATGGTATCGTGCAACTGTTCGGCCAGTTCGGCGGCACGTTGCTGATTGCGCTCAATGAGTTTGACGTTATAGTCTTTCTCCAGCTTGGCGGCCAGGCCGGCGCCGACGTTGCCGCCGCCGACGATCATGATGCGCTTATAAGGTTTTTCCAGCCGTTGCAGTTCGCTCATCACCGCGCGAATGTGCTGTGAGGCGGCAACGAAGAACACTTCATCACCGGCTTCGATAATGGTCGAGCCTTGCGGACGAATCGGCCGATCCTGGCGGAAAATGGCGGCGACGCGAGTGTCGATATGCGGCATGTGTTCGCGCATCGAAGAGAGCGCATTGCCGACCAGCGGGCCGCCGTAATAGGCTTTAACCGCGGCGATGCTGACCTTGCCTTCGGCGAAGTTGACCACCTGCAGCGCGCCGGGGTATTCAATCAGCTTGTAGATATAGTCGATGACCAGCTGCTCCGGCGAAATCAGATGGTCGATTGGCACCGCTTCCGGCAGGAACAGTTTCTCCGACTCGCGGATATATTCCGGCGCGCGGATACGGGCGATACGGTTGGGGGTATTAAACAGAGAATAGGCGATCTGGCAGGCGATCATGTTGGTTTCGTCGGAGTTGGTGACGGCGACCAGCATGTCGGCATCTTCTGCGCCAGCTTCGCGCAGCACCCGGGGGTGAGAACCATGTCCCTGAACCACTCGCAGATCGAATTTATCCTGCAGCTGACGCAACCGGCCGGAGTCGGTATCGACGACGGTGATATCGTTGTTTTCACCTACCAGGTTTTCCGCCAGCGTCCCGCCAACCTGCCCGGCACCAAGAATAATTATTTTCATCGTGTTCTCTGCTTCACACTGAAAGACTTAGGGCGCGTGGGCACCCTGAAGAATTACATTTTAATCAGCTTAGCGTAAAAGAAGCCATCGCCGTCCTCGGGATGCGGGATATTCTGCCGTCCCGGCCGCTGCGCATCGCCGGTTTCAACCAGCTTGGCATCGGCATGGCGCTGCAAGAACGCGGCGATCTGGCTACTGTTTTCATCCGGCAGAATAGAGCAGGTTGCGTAAACCATCACGCCGCCTGATTTCAGATGCGGCCAGACGGCTTCCAGGATATCGGCCTGCAGGGCGGCGAGTTCGGCGATGTCGCGTTCGCGGCGCAGCCATTTGATGTCGGGATGACGGCGGATCACGCCGGTGGCCGAACAAGGCGCGTCCAGCAGAATACGGTCGAACTGCTTGTCACCGCACCATTGCTGCGGTGTGCGGCCATCGCCCAGTTTAACCTCTGCGTGCAAACGCAGACGCTGCAGGTTTTCTTTCACCCGCGCCAGACGCTGTTCGTCGATATCGACGGCCATAACCTGTGCTTTCGGCGCCGCTTCCAGAATATGCGTGGTTTTGCCGCCGGGCGCGGCGCACAAATCGAGGATCTGTTCACCGTCTTGTGGATCCAACAGATCAACACAGCCTTGGGCTGAGGCATCTTGCACGGTGACCCAGCCGTCGGCGAACCCTGGCAGATCGGTCACGGCGCAAGGTGCCAGCAACCGCACTGCGTCGGCATAGTCTGCATGAGGCTCCGCGGCGATGCCGGCGTCGGTCAGCAGCTGCAGGTAAGCCTCACGGGTGTGATGCAGGCGGTTGACGCGCAGCCACATCGGCGGCTTCTGGTTATTGGCGTCGACGATCTGTTGCCAGTTGGCGGGATAAGCCTGTTGGATGCGTTTCAGCAACCAGCTCGGGTGCAGGTAGCGGCTGTCATTGTTGGCGGCGCGCTGCAGAAGTTCTTCCTGCTGGCGCTGGAATTGCCGCAAGACGCCGTTAATCAAACCTTTCAACTGTGGGCGTTTCAGCGCCACCGCACCTTCCACGGTTTCTGCGAGTACGGCGTGCGCCGGGATACGGGTATACAGCAGCTGATACAAGCCGACAATCAGCAAATAGTGAAGTGTACGTTGCTTGCCGGTCAGCGGTTTGGCCATCAATTGCTGAATGCACCATTCGAGCTGCGGCAGTACGCGTAACGTGCCGAAGCACAGTTCCTGCAGCAACCCGCGGTCTTTATCGCTGATGGAGGTTTGCAGCGCCGGCAGGACAGTACTCAGTGACTGCCCTTGATCCAGCACCTGGCCGATGGCTTTGGCAGCGATGCTGCGGAGATTGTAATTATTTTTCATAGGCTGAAGCTGATAACGATCGGCATTAAGAAAATAACGGCCCGGCGATGAACGGCCGGGCAGTGGGGTGACTTACAGCCGGTTACCCGGGGTAAACCATTCACGACGTGAATTTAACAGGTCTTGCGCCGACATCGGTTTCTTGCCGGCGGGCTGCAGTTGGATCAGATTGAGGATACCGTCGGCGGTCGCCACCTGAATGCCGTGCTTGTCGGCATGGACAACGGTGCCCGGCTCCGCGTTGGCGCTTTCCGCCATTACGCTGGCCTGCCACACTTTCACCGGTTGCTCATCGATGGTGAAGTAGCTTATCGGCCAAGGGTTGAAGGCGCGGATGCAACGCTCCAGCTGTGCGGCGGACAGTGTCCAATCCAGGCGAGCTTCTTCTTTGCTCAGCTTCTCGGCGTAGGTGACCTGCGACTCGTCCTGCACTTCGCGGGTGGCGCTGCCGTCGGCCATTTTGCGCAGCGTCGTCAGCATGCCCTGCGGGCCGAGCTGCGCCAGCTTGTCGTAGAGGCTGGCGCTGGTATCGCTGCTCTCAATCGGGCAGGCGATCTTGTGCATCATGTCACCGGTATCGAGACCGACATCCATCTGCATGATAGTCACGCCGGTTTCGCTGTCACCGGCCCAGAGCGAACGCTGGATCGGCGCCGCGCCGCGCCAGCGAGGCAGCAGCGAACCATGTACGTTGATGCAGCCAAGACGCGGCATATCCAGCACCGCTTGCGGCAGAATCAACCCGTAGGCAACCACCACCATCACGTCGGCGTTGAGATCCGCCACCAGACGCTGGTTCTCTTCGGGGCGCAGCGATTTAGGCTGAAATACCGGCAATTGGTGTTGTTCGGCCAGCATTTTGACCGGGCTGGGCGTTAGCTTGTTGCCGCGGCCTGCCGGACGGTCGGGTTGAGTGAATACGCCGACAATCTGGTGCTCAGATGACAACAGCGCGTCAAGATGACGCGCTGCGAAGTCTGGTGTTCCGGCGAAAATAATCCGTAAAGAGTCAGACACGTTGATTTCCTGATCGGTTAGGCGCGGGCTTGAAGCTTGGCCATTTTTTCCAGTTTCTGACGAATGCGCTGACGCTTGAGCGGCGACAGGTAATCGACGAACAGTTTACCCATCAGGTGATCCATCTCGTGCTGGATGCAGATCGCCAGCAGATCGTCCGCTTCCAGCTCGAAAGGTTTGCCTTCGCGATCCAGCGCGCGGATCTTCACCTGCGCGGCGCGCGGCACCAGCGCACGCTGCTCGGGAATGGAAAGACAGCCTTCCTCGATGCCGGTTTCGCCGCTTTTTTCCAGCAGCTCCGGGTTGATCAGCACCAGGCGCTGATCGCGATTCTCGGAGACGTCGATCACGATAATGCGCTGATGGATATCCACCTGAGTCGCAGCCAGGCCAATGCCTTCCTCTGCGTACATGGTTTCAAACATATCATCCACGATGCGCTGGATATCTGCATTGACTTCTTTTACCGGCGCTGCGACTTTGCGCAGACGCTCGTCTGGGAAATGTAATACCTGCAAGACTGACATATATCTTTAGATCTGTATCCGAGTAATGAACGAGGTTTAACCTCTATTCTAGACATTTCCCGACCTGATTGACAGCATTGCGCACCAATTGCTCAGATTGGCAATACCACCGTTTTTGCTGAGGGAACAGACGATGCGGCCGGAAGAGATCGCTTTACGGATGCGGGGAGTCACGGGGCTACAGACCGTCGTGGCCAGTCGGCTAGTGCGACAGTTATCGCAAATGAGTGGCGAGCCTCGCCGCGTGTTGCATGAGCTGGGATTGAACGAACGGCAGCAGGCACAGTTCAACCGAGTGGATCCCGTCTATCTGGCGGCCACCCTGCGTTGGCTGGAGGAGCCGGCGCACCGTATGCTGAACTATGGGGCGCCCGGCTATCCTGAAAACCTGGCTCAGATCGACGACGCGCCGCTGTTTCTGCTGATCGAGGGCGATCCTCGGGTGCTGTTGCAACCTCAGCTCGCTATGGTCGGCAGCCGGCAGTTCAGCCATTACGGCGAGCGTTGGGCGAACCATTTCGCCGAGGAGTTGGCGCGTTGCGGTTTCACCATCACCAGCGGTTTGGCGATCGGCATCGACGGCATTTGCCATCGTGCGGCGCTGGCGGCCGATGGCTGCACGATTGCGGTGTTGGGCAGCGGGCTGGGCAATATCTATCCGCGCCGGCACCGCCGGCTCGCGGAGCAGATAGTCGAGCAGGGCGGCGCCGTGATTTCAGATCATTTAGTCACCGATTTGCCTCTGGCCGACCATTTCCCACGCCGTAACCGCATTATCAGCGGGCTCAGCCTGGGGGTTCTGGTCATAGAAGCTTCGCTGCGCAGCGGTACCCTGGTGACGGCTCGCTACGCGTTGGAGCAGGGGCGTGAGGTGTTCGCCTTGCCTGGGCCATTAGGAAACCCGATGAGTGAGGGGACGCATTGGTTAATCCAGCAGGGCGCGCATCTGGTCACCGGGCCGAAAGATATCGCCGAATTGCTGGGAAGCGGCCTTCAATGGCTGTCACTGAACGAAAATACAACTATTTGTGCGTCGCAGGCTGAAGTTGAATTGCCATTTGGCGATGTGTTGGCTAACGTAGGAGATGAGGTGACACCTGTTGACGTCGTCGCTGAACGTGCCGGCCAACCTGTGCCAGTGGTGGTAATCAAGTTACTCGAGCTGGAGTTAGCAGGATGGATCGCAGCTGTACCCGGCGGCTATGTCCGAATAAGGAGGGCAAGCCATGTTCGACGTACTCATGTACTTGTTTGAAACTTATATCCACAATGAACCAGAGATGCGCATCGATCAGGATCAACTGACCGATGATCTCGCACAGGCGGGGTTTCATCGGGATGATATCTACAACGCGTTGAATTGGCTTGAGAAGTTGGCTGACCTGCAAGAGGGTCAAAATGCCCCTTACTTTATGGATGCCGATCCGCTGGCAATGCGGATCTACACCGAAGAAGAAGGCGCACGTCTGGACGCCGGCTGCCGTGGTTTTCTCCTGTTCCTGGAACAGATTCAGGTATTGAACCTCGAAACCCGTGAAATGGTTATCGACCGCGTTATGGCTTTGGATAATGCGGAATTCGATCTCGAAGATCTGAAATGGGTCGTGTTGATGGTGCTGTTTAATATCCCCGGATATGAAAGCGCCTATCAGCAAATGGAAGAACTGTTGTTTGAAGTGAACGAAGGTTATCTGCATTGAGCCGATAACGCGCATAGAAGACGTTATGACAAAAAACGCGATTTTTGCCGCCAGGCAAAATGAACCCTGTCCGGAATGCGGGGCCGAACTGGTGATCCGTAGCGGTCGCCACGGCCCCTTCCTCGGCTGTTCCCAGTACCCTGAATGCCAATATATTCGGCCGCTGAAAGCGCAGGCCGATGGACATATCGTTAAGGTCTTGGATGGGCAACAGTGCCCGAAATGTCAGGCGACGTTGGTGCTGCGCCAGGGGCGCTATGGCATGTTTATCGGCTGCAGCGATTATCCGCAGTGCGATCACACTGAAGTGATCGATAAGCCTGACGAAACCGCCATTACCTGTCCGCAGTGCGGCCAAGGCAAACTGCTGCAGCGCAAGTCGCGTTACGGCAAAGTTTTTCATTCCTGCGATCGTTACCCGGAATGCCAGTTTGCCCTCAATGTTAAACCTGTCGCCGGTGAGTGCGCCTATTGCCATTATCCGCTGCTGATGGAAAAGCGCACGGCAAAAGGCCCCGTCCTGTGCTGTGCCAGCAAGCTGTGCGGAAAACCCGTCGCGACTACAGAATAATCACATCATGAACTCAGAATTAAGCCCGAACCTTTTATCTATCATCGATGCTTTGCATCAACAGCAGGTGATTGCGTATCCCACCGAAGCCGTATTCGGCCTGGGTTGCGATCCCGACAGCGAGCAGGCGGTCAATGCATTGCTGGCGCTGAAACAGCGGCCGTGGGAAAAGGGGCTGATTTTGATCGCCGCCGACTATGCACAGCTTAAACCTTATATCGACGACAGTGCGCTCAGCGAACAGCAGCGCACGACGATGTTTGCCAGCTGGCCTGGGCCGGTAACCTGGGTTTTGCCCGCTCGGCCGGAGACGCTGCGTTTGCTGACCGGACGCTTCAGCTCGCTGGCGGTGCGCGTCAGCGATCATCCGTTGGTGCAGCAGCTGTGCCGGCAGTATGGCAAGCCGCTGGTGTCGACCAGCGCCAATCTCAGTGGGCTGGAGCCATGCCGCAGTGCGGATGAGGTTACGCGGCAGTTCGGCGAAGCTTTCCCGGTATTGCGCGGCAAGGTGGGTGGCCGTCTTAATCCTTCCGAAATCAGAGACGTTCTGACCGGCGAACAGATCCGTCAGGGCTAGAGGTAATGGGCATGGAGAAGTTTGCGGTATTTGGCAACCCTATCGGCCACAGCAAGTCGCCGCGAATTCATGCGCTGTTTGCTGCCCAGACCGGCATTGAGCATCCTTATGGGACGGTGTTGGCACCGTTAGACGGTTTTGAAACCAGCCTGCAGGCGTTTATCCGCGCCGGAGGGCTGGGGGCGAACGTCACGGTGCCTTTCAAGGAGCGTGCTTATTCGGCCGCTTCTGAGCTGAGCGAGCGCGCAGCGATGGCCGGTGCGGTCAACACCCTGAAGGTATTGCCTAATGGCGAGCTGTTGGGGGATAACACCGACGGCATCGGGTTGCTGACCGATCTACAGCGTCAGCAATTGATCCGGCCGCAGGATCGCATCCTGCTGGTGGGCGCCGGCGGCGCAGCGCGCGGCGTGATCCTGCCGCTGCTGTCTTTCGGCTGTCGGCTAACGATCACCAACCGCACCTTCAGCCGAGCCCAGGCGTTGGCAGACGCTTTTCGGCATCTGGGGGAGATCTCGGCGGCGCCGATGGATCAATTGGATCAGCAAGCGTTCGAACTGGTGATCAATGCGACGGCGTCCGGCATCAGCGGAGAGATCCCGGCGTTGCCGGCGGGCGTAGTTAATGCACACACTCGTTGCTATGACATGTTCTATCAGCAGGGCGCTACGCCATTCCTGGCCTGGGCGCAGCAGCAGGGGGCAACGGAATATGCCGATGGGTTGGGCATGCTGGTGGGGCAGGCGGCGCATGCTTTCCTGCTTTGGCATGGAGTGATGCCAGAGATTGAGCCGGTATTGCGCCAGTTGCGCAGCGAACTGGCGGCATAAATGCAACCCCGTTCTCTTTATAGGGAACGGGGCGTCCGTCAGATGTCTTCCGACAGGTATTCATCTTTCCAGCGTACATAGTTGTTCGAAGAATAAAGCAATCCTTCCAACTCGGCGGCGGTCAACGGCCGAACCTGGCGTGCCGGGCTGCCCATATAGAGATAGCCGCTGACCAGGCGTTTGCCCGGCGGCACTAAACTGCCGGCACCAATCATCACGTCGTCTTCTACTACTACACCGTCCAGCAGGATCGATCCCATACCGACCAGCACCCGGTTGCCGATGGCGCAGCCGTGCAGCATCGCTTTATGGCCTACGGTCACGTCTTCTCCAATCAACAGGGGATAACCGTCGGGGTTATGTTCGGAGCGGTGAGTCACATGCAGTACGCTGCCGTCCTGTATGTTGCTGCGTGCGCCGATCTTTACCGCATTGACGTCGCCCCGAATGGCGACCAGCGGCCAGATGCTGACGTCATCCGCCAGATCGACGTCGCCGATGACGACGCTGGAAGGATCGATCAAGACGCGCTGACCGAGTTTGGGGGTGTATTGAAGATAAGAACGTACTGCATCGGACATGGTGCTTGCCTCACGTCGGGATCATATTTACCGGCAATACTAGACTCTGACGATGGAATTACAACCAATCGCAGCGCCGGATCCTGCGGAAAATGGCCCTGATCGCACAAGATCCACTCGGAAGGGCTGAAAAGTGTGCAAACAGAAAGAAAAGATCAAAAAAGGGGTTGTGCAAAAAACTCGGATCCCTATAATGCGCCTCCATCGACACGGCGCAAGTGATTCACTTCACACAGCGGCCGGGAAGAAAGAGAAAAAATCCTGAAAATTAGGGTTGACTCTGAAAGAGGAAAGCGTAATATACGCCACCTCGAGTTAGCAAGCGAAAGCGCCTAACTCACTGCTCTTTAACAATTTATCAGACAATCTGTGTGGGCACTCCACAAGACGATATCCAGCATCTTCGGATGCAAAAAAATATCAAGTCTTGAAGAGTGACTAACTGAAGTAAAATTCATGCAGTAAATCTTTGAGCATCGCTTCTCGAGTGGAAGCAAATCAAGCTTTTAATTGAAGAGTTTGATCATGGCTCAGATTGAACGCTGGCGGCAGGCTTAACACATGCAAGTCGAGCGGTAGCACAGGGGAGCTTGCTCCCCGGGTGACGAGCGGCGGACGGGTGAGTAATGTCTGGGAAACTGCCTGATGGAGGGGGATAACTACTGGAAACGGTAGCTAATACCGCATAACGTCGCAAGACCAAAGAGGGGGACCTTCGGGCCTCTTGCCATCAGATGTGCCCAGATGGGATTAGCTAGTAGGTGGGGTAATGGCTCACCTAGGCGACGATCCCTAGCTGGTCTGAGAGGATGACCAGCCACACTGGAACTGAGACACGGTCCAGACTCCTACGGGAGGCAGCAGTGGGGAATATTGCACAATGGGCGCAAGCCTGATGCAGCCATGCCGCGTGTGTGAAGAAGGCCTTCGGGTTGTAAAGCACTTTCAGCGAGGAGGAAGGTGGTGAACTTAATACGTTCATCAATTGACGTTACTCGCAGAAGAAGCACCGGCTAACTCCGTGCCAGCAGCCGCGGTAATACGGAGGGTGCAAGCGTTAATCGGAATTACTGGGCGTAAAGCGCACGCAGGCGGTTTGTTAAGTCAGATGTGAAATCCCCGGGCTCAACCTGGGAACTGCATTTGAAACTGGCAAGCTAGAGTCTCGTAGAGGGGGGTAGAATTCCAGGTGTAGCGGTGAAATGCGTAGAGATCTGGAGGAATACCGGTGGCGAAGGCGGCCCCCTGGACGAAGACTGACGCTCAGGTGCGAAAGCGTGGGGAGCAAACAGGATTAGATACCCTGGTAGTCCACGCTGTAAACGATGTCGATTTGGAGGTTGTGCCCTTGAGGCGTGGCTTCCGGAGCTAACGCGTTAAATCGACCGCCTGGGGAGTACGGCCGCAAGGTTAAAACTCAAATGAATTGACGGGGGCCCGCACAAGCGGTGGAGCATGTGGTTTAATTCGATGCAACGCGAAGAACCTTACCTACTCTTGACATCCAGAGAACTTAGCAGAGATGCTTTGGTGCCTTCGGGAACTCTGAGACAGGTGCTGCATGGCTGTCGTCAGCTCGTGTTGTGAAATGTTGGGTTAAGTCCCGCAACGAGCGCAACCCTTATCCTTTGTTGCCAGCGGTTCGGCCGGGAACTCAAAGGAGACTGCCAGTGATAAACTGGAGGAAGGTGGGGATGACGTCAAGTCATCATGGCCCTTACGAGTAGGGCTACACACGTGCTACAATGGCGTATACAAAGAGAAGCGACCTCGCGAGAGCAAGCGGACCTCATAAAGTACGTCGTAGTCCGGATTGGAGTCTGCAACTCGACTCCATGAAGTCGGAATCGCTAGTAATCGTAGATCAGAATGCTACGGTGAATACGTTCCCGGGCCTTGTACACACCGCCCGTCACACCATGGGAGTGGGTTGCAAAAGAAGTAGGTAGCTTAACCTTCGGGAGGGCGCTTACCACTTTGTGATTCATGACTGGGGTGAAGTCGTAACAAGGTAACCGTAGGGGAACCTGCGGTTGGATCACCTCCTTACCTAAAGATATTAGTTCGAGTGGCGTGCTCACACAGATTGTCTGATGAAAAAGTAACGAGCAAAAGCGTCATAAAAGTACGGTGTCGTGTCCCCTTCGTCTAGAGGCCTAGGACACCGCCCTTTCACGGCGGTAACAGGGGTTCGAATCCCCTAGGGGACGCCAAGCTTCCGACCCACCCGGTGAAAGCGGCGGTCTCAAGTATCTGACGATACACCATATCTTAAAGATGACTTCCGAGTCATGTTTAAGATATTGCTCTTTAACAATCTGGAACAAGCTGAAAATTGAAACATGACGGCTGAAATTTATCCCTCCGTAGATGTACTGGGATAAAGAGTAACCTGTCATAGAGTCTCTCAAATGTTTGCAGCGCGAACGATGGAAACATCTTCGGGTTGTGAGGTTAAGTGACTAAGCGTACACGGTGGATGCCTAGGCAGTCAGAGGCGATGAAGGGCGTGCTAATCTGCGAAAAGCGTCGGTAAGGTGATATGAACCGTTATAACCGGCGATACCCGAATGGGGAAACCCAGTGTGTTTCGACACACTATCATGTCATAAATACATAGTGGCATGAGGCGAACCGGGGGAACTGAAACATCTAAGTACCCCGAGGAAAAGAAATCAACCGAGATTCCCCCAGTAGCGGCGAGCGAACGGGGAGGAGCCCAGAACCTGAATCGGCTTGTGTGTTAGTGGAAGCGTCTGGAAAGTCGCGCAGCAAAGGGTGATAGCCCCGTACACTAAAATGCACAGGTCGTGAGTTCGATGAGTAGGGCGGGACACGTGACATCCTGTCTGAATATGGGGGGACCATCCTCCAAGGCTAAATACTCCTGACTGACCGATAGTGAACCAGTACCGTGAGGGAAAGGCGAAAAGAACCCCGGCGAGGGGAGTGAAATAGAACCTGAAACCGTGTACGTACAAGCAGTGGGAGCACCTTCGTGGTGTGACTGCGTACCTTTTGTATAATGGGTCAGCGACTTATATTTTGTAGCAAGGTTAACCGTATAGGGGAGCCGTAGGGAAACCGAGTCTTAACTGGGCGACTAGTTGCAAGGTATAGACCCGAAACCCGGTGATCTAGCCATGGGCAGGTTGAAGGTTGGGTAACACTAACTGGAGGACCGAACCGACTAATGTTGAAAAATTAGCGGATGACTTGTGGCTGGGGGTGAAAGGCCAATCAAACCGGGAGATAGCTGGTTCTCCCCGAAAGCTATTTAGGTAGCGCCTCGTGAACTCATCTTCGGGGGTAGAGCACTGTTTCGGCTAGGGGGCCATCCCGGCTTACCAAACCGATGCAAACTCCGAATACCGAAGAATGTTATCACGGGAGACACACGGCGGGTGCTAACGTCCGTCGTGAAGAGGGAAACAACCCAGACCGCCAGCTAAGGTCCCAAAGTCATGGTTAAGTGGGAAACGATGTGGGAAGGCATAGACAGCCAGGATGTTGGCTTAGAAGCAGCCATCATTTAAAGAAAGCGTAATAGCTCACTGGTCGAGTCGGCCTGCGCGGAAGATGTAACGGGGCTAAACCATGCACCGAAGCTGCGGCAGCGACGCTTAGGCGTTGTTGGGTAGGGGAGCGTTCTGTAAGCCGTTGAAGGTGGCCTGTGAGGGTTGCTGGAGGTATCAGAAGTGCGAATGCTGACATAAGTAACGATAAAGCGGGTGAAAAGCCCGCTCGCCGGAAGACCAAGGGTTCCTGTCCAACGTTAATCGGGGCAGGGTGAGTCGACCCCTAAGGCGAGGCTGAAAAGCGTAGTCGATGGGAAACAGGTTAATATTCCTGTACTTGGTGTTACTGCGAAGGGGGGACGGAGAAGGCTAGGCTAGCCGGGCGACGGTTGTCCCGGTTTAAGCGTGTAGGGGGTGTGACCTGGTAAATCCGGTTGCATGCTAACCCTGAGGCGTGATGACGATGCACTACGGTGCAGAAGTAGTTGATGCCCTGCTTCCAGGAAAATCCTCTAAGCTCCAGGTAACATTAAATCGTACCCCAAACCGACACAGGTGGTCAGGTAGAGAATACCAAGGCGCTTGAGAGAACTCGGGTGAAGGAACTAGGCAAAATGGTGCCGTAACTTCGGGAGAAGGCACGCTGGCATGTAGGTGAAGTCCCTTGCGGATGGAGCTGAAGCCAGTCGAAGATACCAGCTGGCTGCAACTGTTTAATAAAAACACAGCACTGTGCAAACACGAAAGTGGACGTATACGGTGTGACGCCTGCCCGGTGCTGGAAGGTTAATTGATGGGGTCAGCCGCAAGGCGAAGCTCTTGATCGAAGCCCCAGTAAACGGCGGCCGTAACTATAACGGTCCTAAGGTAGCGAAATTCCTTGTCGGGTAAGTTCCGACCTGCACGAATGGCGTAATGATGGCCAGGCTGTCTCCACCCGAGACTCAGTGAAATTGAACTCGCTGTGAAGATGCAGTGTACCCGCGGCAAGACGGAAAGACCCCGTGAACCTTTACTATAGCTTGACACTGAACATTGAGCCTTGATGTGTAGGATAGGTGGGAGGCTTTGAAGCGTGGACGCCAGTCTGCGTGGAGCCATCCTTGAAATACCACCCTTTAATGTTTGATGTTCTAACTCGGCCCCATAATCTGGGGTGAGGACAGTGTCTGGTGGGTAGTTTGACTGGGGCGGTCTCCTCCCAAAGAGTAACGGAGGAGCACGAAGGTTAGCTAATCACGGTCGGACATCGTGAGGTTAGTGCAAAGGCATAAGCTAGCTTGACTGCGAGAGTGACGGCTCGAGCAGGTACGAAAGTAGGTCTTAGTGATCCGGTGGTTCTGAATGGAAGGGCCATCGCTCAACGGATAAAAGGTACTCCGGGGATAACAGGCTGATACCGCCCAAGAGTTCATATCGACGGCGGTGTTTGGCACCTCGATGTCGGCTCATCACATCCTGGGGCTGAAGTAGGTCCCAAGGGTATGGCTGTTCGCCATTTAAAGTGGTACGCGAGCTGGGTTTAGAACGTCGTGAGACAGTTCGGTCCCTATCTGCCGTGGGCGTTGGAAGATTGAGAGGGGTTGCTCCTAGTACGAGAGGACCGGAGTGAACGCACCACTGGTGTTCGGGTTGTCATGCCAATGGCATTGCCCGGTAGCTAAGTGCGGAAAAGATAAGCGCTGAAAGCATCTAAGCGCGAAACTTGCCTCAAGATGAGTCTTCCCTGGGCCTTTAAGGTCCCTGAAGGAACGTTTAAGACTAAGACGTTGATAGGCTGGGTGTGTAAGTGCAGCGATGCATTGAGCTAACCAGTACTAATGATCCGTGAGGCTTAACCTTACAACACCGAAGGTGTTTTTAGAGAGATTTTCAGCGACGTTCCAAGATTGGTTCTGATGGCTTCATGGAAGTGAAGCGGTTGGAATGAAACAGAATTTGCCTGGCGGCAATAGCGCGGTGGTCCCACCTGACCCCATGCCGAACTCAGAAGTGAAACGCCGTAGCGCCGATGGTAGTGTGGGGTCTCCCCATGCGAGAGTAGGACACTGCCAGGCATCAAATTAAGCGTGCTGATATGGCTCAGTTGGTAGAGCGCACCCTTGGTAAGGGTGAGGTCCCCAGTTCGACTCTGGGTATCAGCACCACTTTATTTAAAGTGGGTTTAGAAGTTCGGCAGAAAAAAGAATTTGCTTGGCGGCAATAGCGCGGTGGTCCCACCTGACCCCATGCCGAACTCAGAAGTGAAACGCCGTAGCGCCGATGGTAGTGTGGGGTCTCCCCATGCGAGAGTAGGACACTGCCAAGCATCAAATAAAACAACAAGCCTCATGCGAAAGCATGGGGCTTTTTGTTTTGTCTGTTATCTGGCGTTCTGCTCGAGCATGGGCATGCGAAAGGCCCGTCGGGAACGGGCCTTAACGCCGCTTGCGGCGGCCCCCGCAGGGGAGAGTCTCAGGATGAGACGAATACTGTAGGACACTGCCAAGCATCAAATAAGCCAAGAGGCCATCCGAAAGGATGGCCTTTTTGCTTTCAGTACCTCTCATCCTCCCTGCCAAGATCCTGACGCAGCTCGCGCAATGAAACATTTTCACCTTTCCGCTGAACGCTCGACATCGACGGAAAAAAACGCTATCTTCGGGCATCTAGAAGTCTAAACGTATAAATGGATGTGTGAGGGTTAAGCAATGCCGATTCGTGTTCCTGATGAGTTACCTGCGGTCAATTTCTTGCGCGGTGAGAATGTCTTCGTGATGACATCCTCACGGGCAAAAACACAGGAAATCAGGCCGCTGAAAGTGCTGATCCTCAACCTGATGCCAAAGAAGATCGAAACGGAAAACCAGTTTTTGCGCCTGCTTTCCAACTCGCCGCTGCAGATTGATATCCAGTTGCTGCGCATCGACAGCCGCGAGTCGAAGAATACGCCGGCGGAGCATCTGAACAACTTCTACTGCGACTTCGAGGATATTCAGAACGAGAACTTCGATGGCCTGATCGTCACCGGCGCGCCGCTGGGGCTGGTCGATTTCTGCGATGTTGCCTACTGGCCGCAGATCGAACGGGTGATCGACTGGGCCAAGCATCACGTTACCTCCACGCTGTTCGTGTGCTGGGCGGTACAGGCGGCGTTGAACATCCTGTACGGCATTCCCAAGATGACGCGCGAGGTGAAACTCTCCGGGGTTTATCCGCACCAAACGCTGCAGCAGCATGCGTTGCTGACGCGCGGCTTCGACGAAAGCTTCCTGGCGCCGCATTCACGCTATGCCGATTTCCCGACCGAGGTGATTCGCCAATATACCGACCTGGACATCCTGGCCGAATCCGAGCAGGCCGGCGCCTACCTGTTCGCCAGCAGGGATAAGCGCCTGGCGTTCGTCACCGGCCATCCGGAATACGATACAATGACGCTGGCGGGAGAGTATTGTCGCGACAACGAAGCTGGCCTCGATCCTGCCGTACCGCTCAACTACTTCCCCGATGACAACCCCGCACTGACACCGAAAGCCACCTGGCGCAGCCATGGCCACCTGCTGTTTTCCAATTGGCTCAACTATTACGTCTACCAGATCACGCCTTACGATCTGCGCCATATGAATCCGACTCTCGACTGATCTTTTCTGCCTGCCGGCGGCTGAATCGAGGCCGCCGCGCTGCTCATCCTCTGCACGATCCTCTTTTTACCCGTCAATTCTCCCAAAAAACCATTGCCTAACAACGCGTTAGTCCGTCTTTGCAATTCTATTGGAACCGATTTCCTTACCTGTTGATCGTGTTATTTATCCTAACCAATTGATAATAAAGTGTTAATAAAATATTTAATAATAAAATGGAAATGGTTTTTGATTTTTATTTTTTGTTGGGTATTCTTAACGCTATCGGGATGAGATCTGACCAGTTTAGGATCGTTTCATCCGCCCTGATCCACAGTGATTTCTGATGAAAATGCGCCGGTCGCCCGGGTGCAACGATGGGAAGGAGCAAGGTCATGACGCAACAGATAGCAGGCACGGAGTTAAGGTTTACGCAGGGTTTCGCCGCTGCGGAGCGCCAGGTGTTAACGGATGAAGCGGTTGAATTTCTGGCGGAACTGGTGGGGAAATTCACGCCACGTCGCAATGAGCTGTTGGCGGCGCGTGCCCGCTGGCAACAAAATATCGATCGCGGCGAATTGCCTGGGTTTATTTCGGAAACCAATTCCATTCGTGAAGGCAATTGGCAGATCCGCGGCATTCCGCAAGACCTGCGCGATCGCCGGGTAGAGATCACCGGGCCGGTCGAGCGCAAGATGGTGATCAATGCGTTGAACGCCAACGTAAAAGTGTTTATGGCGGACTTCGAAGACTCGCTGGCGCCAAGCTGGGACAAAGTCATCGACGGTCAAATCAACCTGCACGATGCGGTTAACGGCACCATCTCCTACACCAATGAAGCCGGCAAAATCTACCAGTTGAAACCGAATCCGGCGGTGTTGATCGCTCGCGTGCGCGGCTTGCACCTGCCGGAGAAGCACGTACTGTGGCGTGATGAAGCCATCCCCGGCGGCCTGTTCGATTTCGCGCTGTACTTCTACCACAACTATCGCCAGCTGTTGGCCAAGGGCAGCGGCCCGTATTTCTACCTGCCGAAAACCCAGTCCTGGGAGGAAGCGGCTTGGTGGAGCGATGTCTTCAGCTTTACCGAGGATCGTTTCGATCTGCCGCGCGGCACCATCAAGGCGACCGTGCTGATCGAAACTCTGCCGGCGGTGTTCCAGATGGACGAGATCCTGTATCACCTGCGCGATCACATCGTCGGTCTGAACTGCGGCCGTTGGGATTACATCTTCAGCTACATCAAAACGCTGAAGAACCACGGCGATCGCGTGCTGCCGGACCGTCAGTCGGTGACCATGGAAAAACCTTTCCTCAGCGCCTATTCGCGCCTGTTGATCAAAACCTGTCATAAGCGCGGCGCCTTCGCCATGGGCGGCATGGCGGCGTTTATCCCGAGCAAAGACGCCGAAAAAAACGCCTGGGTGCTGAACAAGGTACGGGCGGACAAAGAGCTGGAAGCCAACAATGGCCACGACGGCACCTGGGTGGCGCACCCGGGCTTGGCGGACACGGTGATGGAGGTGTTCGGCAACGCATTGGGCGATCGCCAGAACCAGCTGGACGTGCTGCGTGAGCAGGATGCGCCGATCAGCGCCGCGCAACTGCTGGAGCCGTGCGACGGCGAACGCACCGAAGCGGGGATGCGTGCCAATATCCGCGTGGCGGTGCAGTACATCGAAGCCTGGATCTCCGGCAACGGCTGCGTGCCGATTTACGGTTTGATGGAAGATGCGGCGACGGCGGAGATCTCCCGTACGTCTATCTGGCAGTGGATCCACCACGAGAAGAGCCTGAACGACGGGCGCCCGGTCACCAAGGCGCTGTTCCGCCAGATGTTGCAAGAAGAGATGTTGGTGGTGCGTGAAGAAGTAGGGGAAGCGCGCTTTAACGCCGGCCGGTTCGAAGAGGCGGCGCGCCTGATGGAGCGCATCACCACGCAAGATGAATTAATCGATTTCCTGACGTTGCCCGGCTATGAGTTGCTGGCCTGAACTTTCCCAATCAACCCTACATGACTGAAAGGATAAAAATTATGTCTACCTCTCGCTCTCAACAGATCCAGCAGCTGGAACAGGAATGGAAATCGGCCCGTTGGGAAGGCATCACTCGCCCTTACAGCGCCGAAGACGTGATCAATCTGCGCGGTTCGGTCAACCCGGAATGCACCCTGGCGCAAAACGGCGCCGCCAAACTGTGGGCGTTGCTGAACGGCAAGGCGCGCAAAGGCTACGTGAACTGCCTGGGCGCGCTGACCGGCGGCCAGGCACTGCAGCAGGCCAAAGCCGGCATCGAGGCCATCTACTTGTCCGGTTGGCAGGTGGCGGCCGACGCCAACAGCGCGGCGGCCATGTACCCTGACCAGTCGCTGTATCCGGTGGACTCGGTGCCGAAGGTGGTCGAGCGCATCAACAATACCTTCCGCCGCGCCGATCAGATCCAATGGGCGAACCAGATTGAGCCGGGCAGCAAAGGGTACACCGATTATTTCCTGCCGATCGTCGCCGATGCGGAAGCCGGCTTCGGCGGCGTGTTGAACGCCTTTGAGCTGATGAAAGCGATGATTACCGCCGGGGCCGCCGGGGTACACTTTGAAGATCAGCTGGCGGCGGTGAAGAAATGCGGCCATATGGGCGGCAAAGTGCTGGTGCCGACGCAAGAAGCGATCCAGAAACTGGTCGCCGCGCGCCTGGCGGCCGACGTGCTTGGCGTGCCGACGCTGGTGATCGCCCGTACCGACGCCGATGCGGCTGACCTGCTGACCTCTGACTGCGATCCGTATGACAGCGCCTTCGTCACCGGCGAGCGTACGGCGGAAGGCTTCTTCCGCACCCATGCCGGCGTCGAGCAGGCGATCAGCCGCGGTCTGGCTTATGCCCCTTACGCCGATATGGTGTGGTGCGAAACCTCAACGCCGGATCTGGATGCCGCCCAGCGCTTCGCCGACGCCATCCACGCCAAATACCCAGGCAAGCTGCTGGCCTACAACTGCTCGCCGTCGTTCAACTGGAAGAAGAACCTCGACGACCAGACCATCGCCCGTTTCCAGCAGGCGCTGTCGGACATGGGCTACAAGTATCAGTTCATCACGCTGGCGGGCATCCACAGCATGTGGTTCAACATGTTCGACCTGGCGCACGCCTATGCGCAGGGCGAAGGGATGAAACACTACGTCGAGAAGGTGCAGCAGGCGGAGTTCGCCGCGGTGGAGCGCGGTTACACCTTCGCGTCGCACCAGCAAGAGGTGGGCACCGGTTACTTCGACAAGGTCACCACCATCATTCAGGGCGGCGCCTCTTCGGTCACCGCGCTGACCGGTTCGACGGAAGAACAGCAGTTCTGATGCGGCAAGCTTGAAGACGTTTCACCCGGAGCCTGCATGCGCAGGCTTCTTTTTCTGGCGGGGGTAAGGATGGCGGCAAAACTGGAGTTGTTGATCGCACAGACGATCCTGCAGGGCTTCGATGCGCAGTACGGCCGCTTTCTGGAAGTGACCGCCGGCGCGCAGCAGCGCTTTGAGCAGGCGGACTGGCCGGCGGTGCAGCAGGCGATGAAAAAGCGCATCCATCTGTACGACCATCACGTCGGTCTGGTGGTGGAGCAGCTTAAATGCATCACCGGGCAGAAATATTTCGACGCCGACTTCCCCAGCCGGGTCAAAGCGGTCTATATCGACCTGCTGCCGGACTACCCGCGTTTTGAGATCGCCGAAAGCTTCTTCAACTCGGTCTATTGCCGGTTGTTCAAGCATCGCGATCTGACGCCGGACAAGCTGTTCGTCTTCAGTTCGCAGCCGGAACGGCGTTTTCGCGACATTCCGCGTCCGCTGGCGCGCGATTTTACCCCCAATGGCGATCTGCCGGCGATGCTGCGCAGCATCTTGAGCGATCTGCCGCTGCGGTTGCCGTGGGAGGATCTGACACGCGACATTCGCTACATCATTCAGGCGCTGCAACGCGCCTTCAGCCCACAGCAACTGACGGGGGCGACCTTCCAGATCGCCAACGAGCTGTTCTATCGCAACAAGGCCGCCTGGCTGGTCGGCAAGTTGCGCCTGGCCGACGGCGTTTACCCGTTCCTGTTGCCGATTCACCACAGCGAATCGGGCGCGCTGTTTATCGACGCCTGCCTGACCGGCAAGGCCGAGGCCAGCATCGTCTTCGGTTTCGCCCGCTCTTATTTCATGGTCTACGCACCGCTGCCGGCGGCGATGGTGGAGTGGCTGCGCGAGATCCTGCCGGGCAAGACCACCGCCGAGCTGTACATGGCGATCGGCTGCCAAAAACACGGCAAAACCGAATGCTATCGCGAATACCTGACCTTTATGGCGCACTCACAGGAACAGTTCATCATCGCGCCGGGCGTGAAAGGCATGGTGATGCTGGTGTTCACCCTGCCGTCCTTCGATCGGGTGTTTAAAGTGATCAAGGATGAGTTCGCCCCGCAGAAAGAGGTGACGCAGGCGCAGGTGATGGCTTGCTATCAGCTGGTGAAAGAGCACGATCGCGTCGGGCGCATGGCGGATACCCAGGAGTACGAAAATTTCGTCGTCGACAAGGCGCGTCTCAGCCCTGAGCTATTGGCGGAGCTGCGGCGTGAAGTGCCGGGCAAGCTGGAAGATCTCGGCGATCGCATCGTGATCAAACATCTGTATATGGAACGGCGCATGACGCCGCTGAACCTGTATCTGGAGCAGGCCAACGACCAGCAAATGCGCGATGCGATTGAAGAGTACGGCAACGCGATCAAGCAGTTGGCCGCCGCCAATATTTTCCCCGGCGATATGCTGTTCAAGAACTTCGGCGTGACGCGCCACGGGCGTGTGGTGTTCTACGACTACGACGAGATTTGCTACATGACCGAGGTCAACTTCCGCGACATTCCACCGCCGCGTTATCCGGAGGACGAGCTGGCCAGCGAGCCGTGGTACAGCATCGCGCCCAACGATGTGTTCCCGGAAGAGTTCCGCCACTTCCTGTGCGGCGATCGGCGCATTCGGCAGGTGTTTGAAGAGTTGCACAGCGATCTGTTTACCGCGGAGTATTGGCGCGGGTTGCAGCAGCGCATCCGCGAGGGGCATGTGGAAGACGTGTTCGCTTATCGCAAGAAGCAGCGGTTCAGCCAGCGCAGCGGGGCGGCGCTGCCGGCCGCCACCGCTGCGATGTAAATCAGGCCTGGGCGCCCGCGACGGCGGCGCGCGCCAGTTCGGTAATGCGCGCGTAGTCGCCGCTTTCGAGTGCGTCCGCCGGCACCAGCCAGGAGCCGCCGATGCACAGCACGCTTTTCAGCGCCAGATAGCTGCGGTAATTGTCCGGCGAGATGCCGCCGGTCGGGCAGAAACGCACCTGCGGGAATGGGCCGCCGATCGCCTGCAGCGCTTTTACGCCGCCGTTGGCTTCCGCCGGGAAGAATTTAAATTCGCGCAGGCCGTAATCCATGCCCTGCATCAGCTCGGAAACGGTGCTGATGCCCGGTATAAGGGGAATGGAACCGGCGGTGGCGGCTTTGAGCAGCTCGTCGGTCAGCCCCGGGCTGATGGCGAACTGCGCGCCGGCCTCGGTCACTTCCCGCAGCTGCTGCGGATTGATCACCGTACCGGCGCCGATGATCGCTTCCGGCACCTCTTGGGCGATGGCGCGAATGGCGTCCATGGCGCAGGCGGTGCGCAGCGTCACCTCCAGCACCCGCACGCCGCCGGCGACCAGCGCTTTCGCCAGCGGCACCGCATGTTCCAGCTTGTTGATCACGATGACCGGCACTACCGGCCCCGCCGTCAGGATCTGCTCGGCGCTTGTTGTCCACTTGTTCATGCTGACGTTCTCCTCTGTGGCCGCCGCCAGGCGGCGATGCGGCCAGGCTATCGATTAAAATTTGATGCAGCAGGCGCCCTGCTCGGCGCCTGACAGCTGGCTGCGCAGCGCGCCGAACAGCTCGCGGCCGCAGCCGATGTGTTCGGCGCTCAGATCGGGTTGGCAAGGCGTGCGCCGCGCCAACTCGTCGGCGTCGACCAGCACCTGCAGCTCGCCGCTGCGGCCGTTGACGCGGATCGGATCGCCGTCGCGCACTTTCGCCAGCAGGCCGCCGGTATAGGCTTCCGGGGTGACGTGAATGGCGGAAGGCACCTTGCCGGAGGCGCCGGACAGGCGGCCGTCGGTCACCAGCGCCACTTTGAAGCCGCGATCCATCAACACGCCCAGCGGCGGCATCAGCTTGTGCAGCTCCGGCATGCCGTTGGCCTGCGGCCCCTGGAAGCGCACCACCACCACGCAATCGCGATCCAGCTTGCCGGCTTCGAACGCCAGCACAATATCGTGCTGGCTGTCGAACACCACCGCCGGCGCTTCGATGATCTGGTTATCGGCGGGCACCGCCGAGGTTTTCATCACCGCGCGGCCCAGATTGCCGGCCATCACTTTGGTGCCGCCGTGATGTTCGAACGGCTGGGCCACGCTGGCGATCACGCTGGCGTCGAGCGAGCCGGCCACGCCTTCGCGCCATACCAATTGGCCGTTGTCCAGCCACGGTTCCTGGGTGTAGCGGCGCAGGCCGAAACCGGCCACGGTGTGCACGTCTTCGTGCAGCAGGCCGTGTTGCAGCAGTTCGCGCACCACCAGCGGCACGCCGCCGGCGGCCTGGAATTGGTTTATGTCGGCCGGGCCGTTCGGGTAGATGCGGCACAGCAGCGGCACCGCCTCCGACAGCTCCGAGAAATCGTCCCAGGTGATGATGATGCCCGCCGCCCGCGCCATCGCCACCAGATGCATGGTCAGGTTGGTGGAGCCGCCGGTGGCCAGCAGCGAGACGATGCCGTTCACCACCACTTTCTCGTCCACCAGGCGGCCGATCGGCAGGTAGTTGCCGGCGGTATCGGTCAGTCGGGTCACCTGGCGCGCGGCGGCGTCGTTCAGCGCGTCGCGCAGCGGCGTGTCCGGATGGACGAAGGAGGCGCCCGGCAGATGCAGACCCATCACTTCCATCACCATCTGGTTGGTGTTGGCGGTGCCGTAGAAGGTGCAGGTGCCGATGCCGTGATAAGAGGCCGCCTCGGCCTCCAGCAGCGCCAAACGGTCGGCCTTGCCCTCGGCGTACAGCTGGCGCACGCGCACTTTTTCCTTGTTCGGCAGGCCGCTGCTCATCGGGCCGGCCGGCACGAACAGCGCGGGCAGATGGCCGAAGGAGAGGGCGGCCATCACCAGCCCCGGCACGATCTTGTCGCAGATGCCGAGGAACAGCGCGCCGTCGAACATATTGTGCGACAGGCCGACGGCGGCCGACATGGCGATCACGTCGCGGCTCATCAGCGACAGCTCCATGCCGTCCTGCCCCTGCGTCACCCCGTCGCACATCGCCGGCACGCCGCCGGCCACCTGGCCCACGGCGCCGACCGCCTTCAGCGCCTGCTTCAGCCGCTGCGGGTAGTGTTCGTACGGCTGGTGGGCCGACAGCATGTCATTGTAAGCGGTGATGATGGCGATATCGCTGCGCACCATGTTTTTCAGCGACGCCTTGTCATCGGGCTGACAGGCGGCGAAGCCGTGGGCCAGGTTGCCGCAGGCGAGCTGCGCGCGGTGGACGGTTTGGGAGCGGGCCGCCTCGATACGCGCCAGATAGGCGGCGCGGCTGGCCTGGGAACGGTCGATGATGCGCTGTGTGACACGGGACAAGGTTGGATTAATCATGCCTTCCTCACATTGCTGTTGTTATAGTCGCCGCCTGTGGCGGTGCCCCCGGGGGTGATTTGCAGCCCTGGTGTGCAAGGCCGGGGGCGATTTAGGATTTAAAACATCGTGAATGCAATCATGCCGATGGCGCCGCCGACGCTGCCCAGAATGGTTTCCATCACCGTCCAGGTTTTCAGCGTTTGCAGTTCGTTGGCGCCGGTGAATTTGCCGAACAGCCAGAAGCCGGCGTCGTTGACGTGGCTCAGCACGATGGAGCCGCCGGCGATGCAGATGGCCAGCGCGGCCAGTTGCCCGCCGTTCAGACCGAGCTGACTGGTGACCGGCAGCACCAGACCGACGGTGGTCAGGCAGGCGACGGTGGCCGAGCCCTGAATCACCCGCACCATGGCGGACAGCGCGAAGGCGGCCACGGCGATCGGCAGGCCGGCGCCGATCATGGCGTCACCCAACGCCGGCCCTACGCCGGAATCCACCAGGATCTGCTTGAACACCCCGCCGGCGCCGGTCATCAGCAGGATGATCCCGGCCGGCTGCACCGCAGCGGAACAGATGGCCAGGGTCTGTTCGTTGCTCATGCCGCGCGGCTTCGCCAGACCGTAAATCACGATCAGGCAGGCCAGCAGGATGGCGGTGAACGGGTGGCCGATAAACTCCAGCCACTGCTGCAGCTGCGAGCCGGGGGTGACCAGCCGCGCGCCGATGGTTTTCATGCCGACCAGCACCAGCGGGCACAGCACCAGCGCCAGGCTGAAGCCGAACGACGGCAGATTGCCCTTGGCCAGCGTCGGCTCATTCTCTTCCGGCGGCATCGGCCAGTTGACGAAACGGCTGATAAAGCTGCCGTACAGCGGGCCGGCGATCAGCATGCCGATCACCGCCGCCACCAGGCCGATGGCGATCATCCAGCCGAAATCGGCCTTCATCTGCGACGCCAGCAGCATCGGCACCGGCCCCGGCAGCAGGAAGGAGGCGGCGGCGGCCACGCCGGCGAACAGCGGGATCGCCAGCTTGACGATATTGCCGTCGGTGCGGCGCGCCACGGCGAACACGATGCCGATCAGCAGCACCACCGCCACGTCGAAGAACAGCGGCAGTGCGCAGATCAGCCCGGCGATGCCGAGCGCGTAGTGCGCCTTGCTTTGTCCGAATCGTTTCAGCAATTGCGCCGCAATTTGATCGAGCGCGCCGACCTCATGCAGGATCTTGCCGAACATCGCCCCGAGCGCCACCACGATCGCCAGGAAGCCCAGCGTGTCGCCCATGCCTTTCTGCATGGTGTCGGCGATGTGTTCCAGCGGCATGCCGGAGAAAATGCCGGCGGCGATGGACACCAGCATCAGCGCGACGAAGGCGTGCATGCGCGCCTTCATCACCAGGAATAACAGCAGTAAAACCGAGCCGACTGCGGTACCGACCAGCGTTACGGTACTCACGCGCACACGTCCTGCGGCAGGAAGCTCTGGATATGGCGCACGGTATCGGCGATCACCGCGTCCAGCGGCTGATTGATGTCGATCGCCATCACGTCGTTCTCGTCGGCGCCCGGTTGCTCCAGCGCGGCGAACTGGGTGACCAGCATCTGCGGCTTGAAGAAGTGGCCGTTGCGCGCCGCCAGGCGGGATTCGATCACCGGGAACTCGCCGTGCAGATAGATGAATGACAGGTTGCCGTTGCCGGCGCGCAGGCGGTCGCGATACTGCTTTTTCAACGCCGAACAGACGATGATCGACACGTTGTTGGTGCGCTGCATGGCGAAGGCGGCGTCGTTGAGCGCGGCCAGCCACGGCGCGCGATCGTCGTCGTTCAACGCTTCCCCGGCGGCCATCTTCAGGATGTTGCTGCGCGGGTGCAGGAAGTCGCCGTCGAGGAAGCCGGCGGAGAGTTGGCGGGCCGCGGCGGCGGCGACGGCGGACTTGCCGCTGCCGGAAACGCCCATAACGACGTAAATGCGATTTTGATTGTTGGTCATGGCTTGGCTCCAAAACACCGGGTGACGTTACCTTCGTTCAGTTTGATTGTTACCGGTAACATGTTATCGGTAACATTGTCGAAGGAAGTTTGAGCGGTTGCAATGGGCTTTCGCCGTGAGGATCGCTAACTGTGATCGGCTTCAAGCTTTTTTCCTGTGCGCTAAACAGGATGCCGACAGCCTGTTACATGCTGACAACAGAGCATGGCAGGGGAGCAGGGGCGCACTGGGGCGCCCCTCGGATGAACAGGATTAGCGCACGCCGCCGTAGGCCAGGCTGATCTCTTTCGCCGCGTGGATCACCAGCGCGCCCAGCTCGATCACACGATCGTCGGTGATGCGCGACACCGGGCCGGAGATGGAAATGGCGGCGAAGGCTTCGCGGTGCTCGTCGAAGATGCAGGCCGCCACGCAGCGCAGGCCGAGCGCGTGCTCTTCGTCGTCAAAGGAGAAGCCCTGTTTGCGGATCTGCGCCAGCCCCTCTTTCAGGTTGTGCGGCGTCAGGGTATGCGGCGTGTAGGTGTGCATGCCTTTCTTGTGCAGCAGTTTGGTCACCTGATCGTCCGGCAGGGTGGCGAGGAACGCTTTGCCGGCGCCGGAGGCGTGCATCGGCAGTTTGCCGCCGATCGGCGCCGACATGCGCATCAGCGCCGTGCACTGCACCTGATCGATGATGATCGCCTGGTACTCGCTGGTATCCAGCACCGCCAGGTTGACGGTTTCGCCGGATTCCTCCATCAGGCGGCGCAGCGTCGGATGCACCATCGCCAGCAGGTTGCGGCTTTGCAGGAAGCTGCTGCCGACCACAAAGGCGTGCGAGCCGATGGTCCACAGGCCGAGATCGCCGACCTGGCGCACGAATCCCTGCTGCTGCATGGTGGTGAGCAGGCGGTGAGTGGTGGAGTTCGGCAGGCCGGCCTGCTGGGCCAGATCGGTCAGCGCCACGTTGCCCTGGGCTTCCGAAATGTATTCCAACAGTTTCAGGCCACGGGTCAACGATTGTACCTGACCGGTCGCCGCACTGGCGGCGGGGGCTGCTGCGCGGGGCTTCTTGCCGCGCTTGGCGGGAGCAGGGGTGGCCATGGGTGAGATTCCTTTTTCCGTATGATGGAATTCATTTTCGTTTTTTGTCGATGAATTGCAAGCCGCCGTCAGCTCATCGGAGGTGTTGGCGCACAACCTGAAAAACTCTCAATTGTCGCCTGGCCCTTTGTCCTTACAAGCTGTGCTAGGATGACTCGTTGGTTTTTGCGGCAGTTGAGCAATGGGCTGGATGGCAATGGAAGGGGTTACAGTGACGAATCGAGTAGAACAACTGCGCCGCCAGTTAGCGCAGCGCATTTTGGTGTTGGACGGCGGCATGGGCACCATGATCCAGAGCTACCGTCTGGATGAGCGCGATTTCCGCGGTGAGCGTTTCGCCGACTGGCGCAGCGATCTGAAAGGCAACAACGATCTGCTGGTGCTGACCAAGCCGGAAGTGATCACCGCCATTCATTACGCCTATCTCGAGGCGGGCGCCGATATCCTTGAGACCAATACCTTCAACTCCACCTCCATCGCCATGGCCGACTACCATATGGAGTCGCTGTCCGCCGAGATTAACTATCAGGCCGCCTGCCTGGCGCGCGCCTGCGCCGACGAATGGACGGCGCGCACGCCGGAAAAACCGCGCTATGTCGCCGGGGTGTTGGGGCCGACCAACCGCACCGCGTCCATCTCGCCGAACGTCAACGATCCGGCGTTCCGCAACATCTCGTTCGATGAACTGGTGGCGGCTTACCGTGAATCGACCCGCGCGCTGGTGGAAGGCGGCGTCGATCTGATCATGATCGAAACCATCTTCGACACCCTGAACGCCAAGGCCGCCGCTTTTGCGGTGGAAACCGAATTCGAAGCGCTGGGGGTGGAACTGCCGATCATGATTTCCGGCACCATCACCGACGCCTCCGGCCGCACCCTGTCCGGCCAGACCACCGAAGCGTTTTACAATTCGCTGCGCCACGTCAAGCCGCTGACCTTCGGCCTGAACTGCGCCCTGGGGCCGGATGAGCTGCGTCAGTACGTCGCCGAGCTGGCGCGCATCTCGGAGACCTACGTCACCGCACACCCGAACGCCGGTTTGCCGAACGCCTTCGGCGAGTACGATCTGGATGCGGCCGAGATGGCGCGCCAGGTCGGGGAGTGGGCGCAGGCCGGCTTCCTCAATATTATCGGCGGCTGCTGCGGCACCACGCCGGAACATATCGCCGCGATGGCCAAGGCGGTCGAGGGCGTGCCGCCGCGCCGGCTGCCGGATATCCCGGTCGCCTGCCGCCTGGCCGGTCTGGAACCGCTGACCATCGACGCCAACACCCTGTTCGTCAACGTCGGCGAGCGCACCAACGTCACCGGTTCGGCGCGTTTCAAACGCTTGATCAAAGAAGAGAAATACAATGAGGCGCTCGACGTGGCGCGTCAGCAGGTCGAGAGCGGCGCGCAGATCATCGACATCAACATGGACGAGGGGATGCTCGACGCCGAAGCGGCGATGGTGCGCTTCCTCAACCTGATCGCCGGCGAGCCGGATATCGCCCGGGTGCCGATCATGATCGACTCCTCCAAGTGGTCCGTTATCGAGAAAGGCCTGAAGTGCATTCAGGGCAAGGGCATCGTCAACTCGATCTCAATGAAGGAGGGCGAAGAGGCCTTTATCCACCACGCCAGGCTGGTGCGCCGCTATGGCGCCGCGGTGGTGGTGATGGCGTTCGACGAAGTGGGCCAGGCGGACACCCGCGAGCGCAAGTTCGAGATCTGTCGCCGCGCCTATAAAATTCTGACCGAACGCGTCGGTTTCCCGCCGGAAGACATCATTTTCGATCCGAACATCTTCGCCGTCGCCACCGGCATCGACGAGCACAACAACTACGCCGTCGACTTTATCGAAGCCTGCGCCGACATCAAAACCCACCTGCCGCACGCGATGATCTCCGGCGGGGTGTCCAACGTGTCGTTCTCGTTCCGCGGCAACGATCCGGTGCGTGAAGCGATCCACGCGGTATTCCTGTATCACGCCATTCGCAACGGCATGGACATGGGCATCGTCAACGCCGGGCAGCTGGCGATTTACGACGATCTGCCTGGCGAGCTGCGCGAGGCGGTAGAAGACGTGATCCTCAACCGTCGCGAGGACGGCACCGAACGCCTGCTGGAACTGGCGGAAAAGTACCGCGGCAGCAAAGACGGCGAAGCGGCGGTGCAGCAGGCGGAATGGCGCGGCTGGCCGGTGGAGAAGCGGCTGGAATACTCGCTGGTGAAGGGCATCACCGAGTTTATCGAACTGGACACCGAAGAAGCGCGGCAGCAGGCCGAACGCCCGATCGAAGTGATCGAAGGGCCGCTGATGGCCGGGATGAACGTGGTCGGCGATCTGTTCGGCGAGGGCAAGATGTTCCTGCCGCAGGTGGTGAAATCCGCCCGCGTGATGAAGCAGGCGGTGGCCTACCTGGAACCGTACATCGAGGCCAGCAAGCAGCAAGGCACCTCCGCGGGCAAAATCCTGTTGGCGACGGTGAAAGGCGACGTGCACGACATCGGCAAGAACATCGTCGGCGTGGTGCTGCAGTGCAACAACTATGAAATCGTCGATCTTGGCGTGATGGTGCCGACGGAGAAAATCCTGCGCACCGCGCGCGAGGAGAATGTCGACATCATCGGCCTGTCGGGGCTGATCACGCCGTCGCTGGACGAGATGGTCAACGTGGCCAAAGAGATGGAGCGCCAGGGCTTTACGCTGCCGCTGCTGATCGGCGGCGCCACCACCTCCAAGGCGCACACCGCGGTGAAAATCGAGCAGAACTACAGCGGCCCGACCACCTACGTGCAAAACGCCTCGCGCACCGTGGGCGTGGTGTCGGCGCTGCTGTCCGCCACCCAGCGCGACGAGTTTGTGGCGCGCACCCGCAAAGAGTATGAAACGGTGCGCATTCAACACGCGCGCAAAAAGCCGCGCACGCCGCCGGTCGATTTGCACAAGGCGCGCGCCAACGCCATGGCGCTGAACTGGGCCGACTATCAGCCGCCGGCGCCGCGGCAGCTTGGCGTGTTTCCGGTGTCGGCCGGCATCGAGACGCTGCGCCACTATATCGACTGGACGCCGTTCTTCATGACCTGGTCGCTGGCGGGCAAATACCCGCGCATCCTCGAGGATGAGGTGGTGGGGGAAGAGGCCAAGCGCCTGTTCCATGACGCCAATCAGATGCTGGATCGGTTGGCCGCCGAGCGTAGCCTCAACCCGCGCGGCGTTTACGGCCTGTTCCCGGCCAACCGCGTCGGCGACGACGTGGAGGTATACCGCGACGAACGGCGTGACGAGGTGCTGGCGGTGAGCCGCCACCTGCGGCAACAGACGGAAAAAACCGACTTCCCGAACTACTGCCTGGCGGACTTTGTGGCGCCGAAAAGCAGCGGCAAAGCCGACTACTTCGGCGCCTTCGCGGTGACCGGCGGGCTGGAGGAAGACGCGCTGGCGGCGGCGTACGACGCGCAGCACGACGATTACAACAAAATCATGGTCAAGGCGCTGGCGGATCGTTTGGCGGAGGCCTTCGCCGAATACCTGCACGAACAGGTGCGCAAGCTGCACTGGGGCTATGCCGCCGACGAGAGCCTGAGCAACGAGGAGCTGATCCGGGAAAACTATCAGGGCATCCGGCCGGCGCCGGGCTACCCGGCCTGCCCGGAGCACACCGAAAAAGCGACCATCTGGCAGCTGTTGGACGTCAACCGCCACACCGGTATGGAACTGACGGAGTCCTTTGCCATGTGGCCGGGGGCGGCGGTATCCGGCTGGTACTTCAGTCACCCCGAGAGCAAGTACTTCGCGGTGGCGCAGATCCAGCGCGATCAGGTGGAAGACTACGCGGCGCGTAAAGGGATGAGCGTGAGCGAGGTCGAGCGCTGGCTGGCGCCAAACCTCGGCTACGACGCCGACTGACTTTCCTCTTTAAGGGCGCAGCGATGCGCCCTTGTCATTTACAGCGCTTCCACATCGATGTGTAGCGCGTCGTACCGCCAATACTCCAGGTCGCAATCGATCACCCTGTCGTGCTGATCGCGATTCACCCGCGTAATGAACAGCGCCGGGCTGCCGTAGGTCACTTTCAGCATGGCGGCGGCCTGCTGCGGCAGCAGGGTGGGCAGCATGTCGAAACGCACCCGGCCGTAGTGAATGCCGTAGCGCGCGGCGTACAGCGCGGTCAGCGACTGGGTCAGATCTTCGTCCAGAATGCCGGGGAAATAGGCCGGATTGAGGTAGTGCTCGCAGTACAGCACCGCGCGTCCGTCGATGTAGCGCAGCCGGCGAATGCGATAGGCCTGCGCGCCGGGAGGCAGCGCCAGGCGGCCAGCCAGCGGCGCTTCGAGCGTGACGACCGCGCTATCGATCGCTTCGGTATGCGCGGCGCGGCCCTGCTGCTGCGCCATGGCGTGAAAATGGCTGCGCTGCAGCGGGTTGTAGATCAAACGTGGCGGCGAGATGAACCAGCCGCGCCGCACCTGGCGGTAGATGACGCCCTGCGCCTCCAACTGGCCGAGCGCCTCCTGCAAGGTAATGCGGGTGGTGGCGAATTGCTCGCTCAGGGCGCGTTCGGAGGGCAGCTTGCCGCCCGCGGCGAACTCGCCGGCGGTGATGCGGGCGCTCAGCGTTTGGCAGATGGTGGCGACGGTCGTCGGTGCTTCACTCATACAGCGGGTGTCCCGTTTCAGTGCGTTTGGCCTTCCTTAAGGTAGACCAGCGTCGCGTTTTCGCCGTTGCAATGGGGGATAAAACTGTCGCTTTTTTAAGCTGACATATAATTATCACATTCGTCCGTTAGATTGGTTTGGTCCTTGCTGGACTAGTCCAGCCATCCCCACACTACCACCTGGAGCATCAGTTATGAAACGTTTGTGCGCTTCTGTGTTAACCAGTGCCATCGTGTTATCCAGCCAGATGAGCTGGGCCGCGGATACCGATCTGGCGGCGCTGGAGCAGGCCGCGAAGAAAGAAGGCGAAGTCAACAGCGTCGGCATGCCGGACAGCTGGGCCAACTGGAAAGGCACCTGGCAAGATCTGTTGAGCAAGTACGGACTGAAACATGTCGATACCGACATGAGCTCCGCGCAGGAGATCGCCAAATTTGATGCGGAAAAGAACAACGCCACGGCGGACATCGGTGACGTCGGCGCGGCCTTTGGCCCGGTGGCGGTGCAGAAGGGCGTAACGCAGCCCTACAAACCCTCTACCTGGGATCAGGTGCCGGAGTGGGCGAAAGACAAAGACGGCCACTGGGCGCTGGCTTACACCGGCACCATCGCCTTCATCATCAACAAGCAGCAGGTGAAAGACATCCCGCGCAGCTGGGCCGATCTGCTCAAGGGCAGCTATCAGGTCACCATCGGCGACGTCGGCACCGCGTCGCAGGCGGCCAGCGGCGTGCTGGCGGCCACCTACGCCATGGGCGGCAACGAGAAAAACCTCAAGCCGGGCCTGGAATTCTTCGGCAAGCTGGCCAAGGCCGGTCGCCTGAGCCTGAGTAACCCGGTGATCGCATCGCTGGAGAAAGGGGAAGTGCAGGTTGGCGTGGTGTGGGACTTCAACGGCCTGAACTACCGCGATCAGATCGACAAAACCCGTTTTGAAGTGCTGATCCCGTCGGACGGCTCGATCACCTCCGGCTACACCACCATCATCAATAAATACGCCAAGCACCCGAACGCCGCCAAGCTGGCGCGCGAATACATCTTCTCCGACGCCGGCCAGATCAACCTGGCGCGCGGCTATGCCCGCCCGATCCGCGCCGAACATCTGACGCTGCCGGACGACGTCAAGGCCAAGCTGCTGCCAGCCGAGCAGTACAAGAATGCGCACCCGATCGCCGATCCGGCGGCCTGGGAACAAAGCGCCAAAGCGCTGCCGCGTCTGTGGCAGGAAAACGTCATTATGTTTATGCAGCAGTGAGTTAACGCACCATGAAAACGATCCTCGTGCTGCTGGACGGCCTCAACTACCGGGTGGCGCACGACGCCATGGGGTATCTGCAGGCCGAATGCGCGGCGGGACGCGGGCGGTTGTACCTGCTGGAGAGCGAGTTGCCCTCGCTCTCCCGGCCGCTGTATGAATGCATCCTCACCGGCGTCACGCCAGTGGAGAGCGGCGTGGTGCACAACCACGTCTCGCGCCTTTCTCATCAACAAAGCGTGTTTCATTACGCGCGCGCCGCCGGGCTGAGCACCGCCGCCGCCGCGTATCATTGGTTCAGCGAATTGTATAACCGCACACCGTTCGACGCCGCGCGCGACCGCCACACCGACGCTCACGAACTGCCGATTCAGCATGGCCATTTCTATTACGACGACGGCTATCCCGACAGCCATCTGTTCGACGACGCCGAAAGCCTGCGCCAGCGTCATCAGCCGGATTTTCTGCTGATCCACCCGATGAACATCGACGACGCCGGGCACCGCTTCGGCCTCTCTTCGCCGCAGTACCGCAACGCGGCGCGCCGCGCCGACGGCTCGCTGTCGCGCTATTTGCCCGAGTGGCTGGCGGCCGGTTATCAGGTGCTGGTTACCGCCGACCACGGCATGAACGACGATCGCAGCCACGGCGGGGTGTTGCCGGAAGAGCGCCAGGTGCCGCTGTTCGTGTTCGGCGCGGGCTTCAGCCTGGACGACGCCGATCCGCAGCAAACCGAGCTGTGCGGCACGATCTGCGATCTGCTGCAGGCGCCGCACGACAAACCGCGCTGCCGGGCGCTGCTGGCGCAGGATGCGCGATGAACAGCAAAACCAAATGGATCGCCGCGCTGTGCCTGCTGCCGTTTATCGTGCTGTTCGGCGCGTTTCAGATCGCCCCGCTGGTGTGGATCGCGGTTCACAGCTTTTTCAGCGAGAGCAGCGGCTGGGGATGGGGCAACTATGTCGATATCCTTACGTCGCCGTTCTACCTGCAGGCCTTTCAGTTCTCGCTGGAGATCTCGCTGTGGTCGAGCGTCTACGGCTTGCTGATTGCATTAGTGGGCAGTTACTCACTTCGCCAGCTCGGCCAGACCCGCTTTCATGACTTCGTGATGTCGTTCACCAACATGACCAGCAACTTCGCCGGGGTGCCGCTGGCGTTCGCCTTCGTCATTCTGTTGGGGTTGAACGGCTGCCTGACGCTGCTGCTGCGCAAATACGGTTTGATGGAGAGCTTCAACCTCTATTCGAAGAGCGGCCTGATCGTGCTGTATACCTACTTCCAGATCCCGTTGGGCGTGCTGTTGCTGTATCCGGCGTTCGATGCGCTGCGCGCCGATTGGCGCGAGTCGGCGGCGCTGCTCGGCGCCGGCCCCTGGCGCTACTGGCGGCATATCGGCCTGCCGGTGTTGGCGCCGGCGCTGATGGGCACCTTCGTCATCCTGCTGGCCAACGCGCTGGGCGCCTACGCCACGGTGTACGCGCTGACCACCGGCAACTTCAACGTGATCCCGATCCGCATCTCGGCGCTGGTGGCGGGGGACATCTCCCTCGATCCGAACCTGGCCAGCGCGCTGGCGATGCTGCTGGTGGCGATGATGGCGTTTATCACGGTGATCCACCAATGGATGCTGCGCAGGAGCTACCTCAATGCGCGCTCATAATCGGATGGAGAATGCTCATGTCGCGTGTTGAACGCCTGTACCACCGCACGGTGACCGGCCTGCTGCTGTTGATTCTGCTGCTGCCGCTGGCTGCGACGCTGGTTTACGCGCTGGCCACCCAGTGGGGCGCCACCATTTTGCCGGACGGTTTTACCCTGAAGTGGCTGACGGCGCTGTGGAGCGATTCGCGCTTTTTGCTAGCGCTGTGGCACTCGCTGCTGATCTGCTTTGGCACGTTGCTGCTGTCAGTGGTGGTGATCCTGCCGGCGATGTTTGTGATCGCTTACTACTTCCCCAAGCTGGACGCGGTGATGAACGTGCTGATCCTGCTGCCGTTCGCCGTGCCGCCGGTGGTGTCGGCGGTGGGGCTGATGCAGCTGTTCGCCGCCGATCCGCTGCCGCTGCTCGGCACCCCCTGGATTTTGGTGGGCTGCTATTTCACCATCGCGCTGCCGTTTATCTACCGCGCCATCAGCAACAACATGCAGGCGATCAACCTGCGCGATCTGATGGACGCCGCGCACCTGCTCGGCGCCAGCACCTGGCAGGCGGCGCTGTGGGTGGTGCTGCCGAACCTGCGCAAGGGCGGAACGATCGCCGTGCTGCTGTCGTTTTCGTTCCTGATCGGCGAGTTCGTGTTCGCCAACCTGCTGGTGGGCAGCCAGTATGAAACGCTGCAGGTCTATCTGTTCAATATGCGCAACGGTAGCGGGCACTTTACCAGCGCGCTGGTCATCTCCTATTTCGCCGTGGTGCTGCTCGTCACCTGGCTGGCGAACCTGCTGAATAAAAACAAGGGCTAACCCGATGGCTTATCTCAACGTCACCCGCCTGAACAAACACTATGGCCAGACCCAGGTGTTTCAGGATATCGATTTCACCGCCGAAGAGGGGGAGTTCGTCACCCTGCTGGGGCCTAGCGGCTGCGGCAAATCGACGCTGCTGCGCTGTCTGGCCGGCCTGACCCCGGTCGACAGCGGGCAAATTTTGCTGCAGGGCCAGGATCTGGTGCCGCTGGCGCCGCAAAAGCGCGGCATCGGCATGGTGTTTCAAAGTTATGCGCTGTTTCCCAATATGACGGTGGAAGGCAACGTGGCCTTCGGCCTGAAAATGCAGAAGCTGGCGGCCGGACAGATCGGACAGCGGGTGCAGGAGGCGCTGGCGCTGGTGGAGCTGAGCGATTTGGCGAAGCGCTATCCGCATCAGCTGTCGGGCGGCCAGTGTCAGCGCGTAGCGTTGGCGCGATCGCTGGTCACTCGCCCGCGTCTGCTGCTGCTCGACGAACCGCTGTCGGCGCTGGATGCGCGTATTCGCAAACACCTGCGCGAGCAGATCCGGCGCATTCAGCGCGAGCTGAACCTGACGGCGATCTTCGTCACCCACGATCAGGAAGAGGCGCTGACCCTGTCGGATCGCATCGTGCTGATGAACAAGGGGCAGATCGTGCAGAGCGGCGATGCGGAAACCCTGTATACCCAGCCGGCGGATGCCTTCGCCGCCGGGTTTATCGGCAACTACAACCTGCTGAGCGCCGAACAGGCCGGCCGCTTGACCGGGCGCAGCTATGTCGGCAAGGTGGCGATCCGCCCCGAGTCGATCGGCCTGTTGCCGGCCGGGCAGGGGATCGGCGGGGTGATCCTGGGTCACAGTTTGCTCGGGAATGTGGTACGGTATCGGATTCAGGTTTGCGAGGTAGAATTGCTGGTTGACGTGCTCAACCGTTCGGTGGCCGACCTGCGGCCCGACGGCGCGGAAATTGGGCTACACTTGGAACCTGTTGTATTGCGGGAAGTTGCATGACTTCGCAGCGCGGCGCCGGGGCCTTCCCGCCGCCGCATTAACCCTTCTCTTCTGCGGTCTGCCGCCCGCCCGCTGTCCTGCCAGACCCACGCCCGGCAGGCGGGACCGCGCGCTGTATCCGTCATCCTTTGGCTCGCCTCTCTGCGTCGCGTGACAAGCATCGGGTATCAGCCTCCTTTGGCCGGGCGTTAATGGAGCGTATCTTCCGTGCTGACCCTTCTTCACCTGCTTTCGTCCGTGGCGCTGTTGGTGTGGGGCACCCACATCGTGCGCACCGGGATCATGCGGGTTTACGGCGCCAATCTGCGGCGCGTGTTGAGCGACAGCGTTGAGAAAAAACCGCTGGCGTTCGTTTCCGGCATCGGCGTGACCGCGCTGGTGCAAAGCAGCAACGCCACCGCGCTGCTGGTGACCTCTTTCGTCGCGCAGGGGCTGGTGGGGCTGGCGCCTGCGCTGGTGATCATGCTGGGCGCCGACGTCGGCACCGCGCTGATGGCGCGCGTGCTGACCTTCGATCTTTCCTGGCTGTCGCCGCTGCTGATCCTGGTCGGCGTCTTCCTGTTCCTCAGCCGCAAGCAAATGCGGATCGGCCAGATCGGACGCGTCCTGATCGGCCTTGGGCTGATCGTGCTGGCGCTGGAGCTGATCGTCGCCGCCGCCACGCCGATCACCCAGGCGGCCGGGGTGAAAGTGCTGTTCTCGTCGCTGACCGGCGACGTGATGCTGGATGCCCTGACCGGCGCGCTGTTCGCTATCGTCAGCTATTCCAGCCTGGCGGCGGTACTGCTGACCGCCACTCTGACCGCATCCGGCGTGATTTCGCTGAAGGTGGCGCTCTGTCTGGTGATCGGCGCCAACCTCGGCAGCGGCCTGCTGGCGATGATCAACGCCAGCGGCCAGAACGCCGCGGGGCGGCGCGTGGCGCTCGGCAGCCTGCTGTTCAAGCTGGTGGGCTGCATACTGGTGCTGCCGTTCGTCTCCTATCTGGCGGATTTGATGGCTCAACTGCCGGGCGGCAGCGAAGAGCTGGTGATCTATTTCCACGTGTTCTACAACCTGATCCGCTGCCTGGTGATGATCCCGCTGGCCGGGCCGATGGCGACGCTGTGCGAACGGCTGATCGTCGACGAAGCGGCCGACGATCCGCGCATGCGGCCGCGCCATCTGGACGCCAGCGCGCTGGACACGCCGACGCTGGCGTTGGCCAACGCGGCGCGCGAAACGCTGCGCATGGGCGACGTGGTGGAACACATGATGATCCTGCAACGTGAGGTGCTGCACGGTAAGCAGGGGGTCGATAAAGAGGTGCGGCGCCTCGACGATGACGTCGACGTGCTGTACACCGCCATCAAGCTGTATCTGGCGCAGATCCAGAAGGAAGATCTGGGCGAGGAAGACTCGCGCCGCTGGGCGGAGATCATCGAAATGGCGCTCAACCTGGAACAGGCGGGCGACATCATCGAGCGCATGGCCGGCGATGTGGGCGCCAAGTCGCACGCCGCGCGCCGCGCTTTCTCGGCGGAAGGGTTGGCGGAGCTGGACGGACTGCACGAACGGCTGATCGGCAATCTGCGCCTGGGGCTGTCGGTGTTCCTGTCCGGCGACGTCACCAGCGCCAAGCGCCTGCGCCGTTCCAAGCACCGTTTCCGCATTCTGGATCGCCGCTACGCGCACGCGCACGTCGATCGTTTGCACCAGCAAAACGTGCAGAGCATCGAGACCAGTTCGTTGCATTTGGGATTGTTGGGGGACATGAAGCGCCTGAACTCGCTGTTCTGCGCCGTGGCTTACAACGTGTTGGATCAGGATGCCAAGGACGACGATCGCGACTGGGAAGACACCCCGAGCACGCTGTAAAAAAACGCCCCCGGTTTTAACCGGGGGCGTTGCGTTGGGGCACGTTATTTGCCGCTGAACACCCCGGCTTTGGCGTCCGCTTGCTGAGTTGAAGCATGGCCGCTGGCGAACGGCACGTTGCCGTCGACGCTTTGCTTCGCCGCGCCGCCTAGCAGCCCGCCGATCGTGGCGGCCGCATCGACGCGGCCGCCGCCCTGATAGCGCTGGCCGCTGACGTCCTGCTGGCTGACCTTGCCGCCGCCCAGTTCCACCTTGCCCTGCTGGCTGCGGATCTCGCCGCCGGTCAGTTGGGTTTGGCCGCCGACCTGCAGCGCCACGCCGTTCTTGCCGGTAATCGCCGACTGCTCGCCAACCGCGTTGTTGTTCACCACGTCGGCATTGACCTTGAGGTGCCCCTGGCGACCGGCCGGACCGGTGATGCTGTCTTTCACCGCGCCGCCGACGGTGCGTGCGCCGCGATCCCACAGCGGGCCTTGCGGTTTTTCACCGGCCGGCGTTGCCGGCAGCGTGACTTTGCCGTCGGCCTTGCTGAAGCTGACCGTGCCGGTGGTGTCCTGCTGCGGATCGAGGCGACGCGCCACGCTGTTGTACTTGTCGGTGGTGGCGTCGGCCACTTTGTTTACCCCGGCCTCCAGTTTCTCTTTCACCTTACCGGCGTAGCGCGGCGTGCCCACCTTCGACAACTTGGAGGTGACGCTGCTGCCCGGATCGTTGCTGTGGCTCAGGCCGGCATCTACATCCACCTTCACGCCTTTCTCAACGTCTTTGCGGCTTTCAATGCGCAGATCGCCGCCCACCTTGCCCTGGACGCTGTCGGCATCGACGCGCGCCCCGGCGAGACGGGTGTCTTTGCCGCTGTTGATCGCCACCTCGCCCGCGGTGATGCCAGTGTTGGCGTGGGTGGTTTTATCCTGCTGTTCCACGCCGACCTTCAGACCGGCGCCCAGCGTATGGGTGTCTTTGCCGGTGTTCGGATCGACCTTGCCGCCGGCGTCCTTGTTGAACGTTTGGCCGCCTTTGGCGTTGGCTTTGATGCCCAGGCTCCAGTTGTCCTTGTGCTGCTCGTTCTTGGCGGACTCCAGCAGGATGCCGCCGTTTTTCGCCTCGAGCGCGGCGCTGCCGCCGCTGACCTTGGCGCCCTGCAGATGCAGCGCGTCATCGCCTTTGCCGCCGGCGGACAGGGTGACTTTGCCGTCTGAGGCGATAGTGGCGCCCTGGCGCTCGGTCGCGGACTCATTCACCTTGGCGATGTCGAAGGCGCCGCCGACGGAGAGGTTGCCGCCGGTTTTTTCCTTGCTGTCGCTGCTGCCGGCACCCAGATCGATATTGCCGGACAGTTGGCTCTCCTTACGCGTTTGGGTCGATTCCGCCGCCTGCAGCGCGACCTTATTGCCCGCGCTCAGAGTGACGTCGCCCTGGCTCTTGACGTCGGTGCCCTGCAGCGTCAGATCGCGGCCCGCCTTCAGCTCAACGCCCTGTTGGCCGCTGACGTTGCCGACCTGCGCGGTGCTGCTGCTGCTTTCGCCGTTGTTGGTGCCGCCGCCGAAGCCGGCGCCGAAGTTTTTACTGTCGGCGGTGAAGCCGCCCTTCGCCGAGGCTTTGACGTTAAAGCCGCTGTGGTTCTCACTCTGTTTGTCGCTGGCCTGATCAAAGCGGATATCGCCGCCGGCGTCGACGGTGGTTTTACCGCTGCCGCCGTTTAGCGCGGTACCCTGATAGACCGCGTCTTTTTTCACGTTGACGTTGATGCCGTTGGCCGCGTCGATCGAGCCGGTCACCGCCTGGCTGGCGCTGCTGTTGCTGCGCTGGGTGCCGCCTTCGCCCTTGGCGTCCACGGTCAGATCGCTGCCGGTGGAGGTGTAGACGCGTACGCCGGCGCTGCCGCGGGTATCGCGGTTCTGCTCTTCCTGTCGGTTTGTCGCAGCTTCGCTGCGGTGGCTGTCCGCCGTCAGCGTGACCGCGCCTTTGCTCGCCTGATATTGCGTGCCCTGATCGCGCACTTCGCTTTTGGCGTTGATGTCGATGCTGCCGGCTTTCACCGAGCTGACGACCGCCTGCGAGCTGCTGCTGCGTTTTTCGCTGCTGCCGCCCTGTGCGCCGATATCCAGGCCGACGTTAGGCGCGCCGATGCTGCCGATGTCGTTGATGACGCCGGTGGCGTCCAGCTTGGCCGCCTTACCGACCGCGCGCTCGACCGGACGGGTCACTGCGCTGTAATCGACGTTGGCGCCGATGTTCACGCCGACGTCGGTTTTGGTGGTGGTGGTGCTGGCGGTGTCGGCAGCGGCCAGGTGATCGACGTCCGCGGCGTTTTCTTGATAGGCGCCGCCGACGCTGTGCTGTGCGCCTTGCTGGGTCAGCTTGTCACGGGCGTTGACAGTCAGGTTGCCTTTGACGTTGCTGCCGGAGGTGACGGCCTTGCTGCTCTGCGCCTGCGTTTTGCTGTTCTCGTAACCGGCCTCTACGCCGCTGCCGAGCTTGTCGATGCCGCCGGTGTAGTAGAAACCGCCGCCGACCTTGGTCTGCTCGGTGTTCGAGGTGGTTTTGTCGTCGGCCGCCAGGAACGAAACCTTATTGCCGCTGACGCTGGCGTCGCCTTTGTCGGCGACCAATTTGGAGCCGCTGAAGGTCACGTCCTTATCCGCTTCGAGCTTCACGCTGCCGCCGCTGAGGGTGGCGCCACGGTTCTCGGTGCGGGTAGTTTTCTCGCTGTCGCGGGTGTGTTCGATGCGTACACCGGCGCGGTATTGCTTGTCGCCGGCCTCTTTGGCATAGCCGTTGACGGTAAGCGCGGTCTTCTGCTCATCGATGTTCTGCTGCTGCTCGGCGGCCTTGACGTTGATGTTGCCGGTCTGTGAGGTGACGTTCAGTTCGCCGCCGCTGGCGACCTGGCTGCCGATCACGTCGGTATCCTTACGGCTGACCAGCTTCAGGTTGGTGTCGGACTTCAGTTCGCTGGCGGTACTGCTCTGGTAGCTGTTGTCGGCCTTGTGCGAGCTGCTGGTGATGTTGAACACGGTGCCGGTGCGCGCGTCGATTTTGTCCACGGTGGTGCTCAGCGCGTTGTCGATGCGCAGGCCGCCGTGGGTGGCGGTGACTTCGCCACCTTTCTGGCCGCGCGCCTTGCTGCCGGTGATGGTGACGCCCTGCTGGCCGTTCAGGCGCAGGGTGCCGCCGCTGGTCAGTTCGGAAGCGTGGCTGACTTCGCGGCGGTTGCTGTTGTTCTTGTTGTCGCCGCCGCCGATGCCGCCCCAGGAGGTTTTGTCATCGCGCACCGCTTTGGCGTTGGCGGTTTTCTGCACCCCGATCTGGATTTGGTTATCTGCGTCGATCGTCAGATCGCGCTGGGCGTGGACCTTGGCGCCCTGGGTTGCGACATTGCGGCCGGCTTTCAACGTCAGTTCGCCCTGGCTACGCAGTTCGCTGGCCTTCAGGCTTTCGCTTTCGTCGCTGCTGCTCCAGCTACCGGTGCGCAGGCTGGAAGTGTGATTGCGCTGGTAGCCGCGTTCGGTGGACTTATCCTTCTCCACCAGCCCGGCGAGGTGCACGTCGCGTGCCGCTTTGATGCTCAACGCCCGGTCGGCGCTGACGTTGGCGCCCAACAGTTTCACATCTTCCTGGGTGCTGATGAGTTTGGCGTTGCCGCTGGCGGCGACGGTGCTGCCCGCCTGTTGTTGTTGCTCATGCTCGCGGGTGACGTCGTATTGCCAGGAATAGAACCAGCGGTCGTCGGTGTGACCCTGAGTCTGCTTCAACTGCTGACCGTCGAGCGTCAGCTTGCCGCCCTGGAGGGTGATGTCTTCGCCGCGAATATCGGTGGCGGTAAGGTGTGCGTGGTTATCCGCCACCAGACTGATGTTTTTGCCTTTCAGCTCGGTGCGGGTCAGCTTCTGGCTGCTGCTGCGATCGTTGACATAGATGCCGCCTCGGTAGTTCTGGTAGTTGTCGCCGCCGTTGCGGTTGCTGCTGGCATCCTCAACGCGGCTTTCGCTGCGAATATCGTAGGCCTTCACCTTGAGCTCGTCGCCGGCGGCCAGCGTGCCGGCCAGCTTAACGCCGCTGCCCTGCGCGGTGTTGATGATGTTGATGCGCCCGGCCTGCATGCTGCCGAGGTAGTAGCTGTCCAGCGCGGTCGTCGGTTGCTCGCTGGCCAGCACCTTGCCGTCGCGCGCCACGCGGTTAAGGCCGCTGATGGCGTTGATCGCCGCCGGCGTCACTTTGCCGTTGCGGTGGGTGAAGTCTTGTACGATGACGTCGCCGCGGCTGTCTATCTTCGGCGCGATCAGATCCAGCACGCCGCCGGCGTTCAGGGTGCCGTTGAGGCTCAGGGTATTGCGGTTGCCCAGGGTGCTGTAGCCCTGCAGCAGGCCGTTTTCCACCAGCGGGTTGCCGACCACCAGCGAGGAGCGGCTGGTGTTGATGAACCCGCAGCCCTGGCAGCTGATGCCGTTCGGGTTGGCCAGCACGTAGTCGGCCGCCATGCCGAAGATCTCTTGCTGGCCGTGCAGCAGCGACGGGTTGCGGCCGATCACTTCATTGAGGATCACGCTGGCTTCGCGCCCGCCCAGATTGGGGTTGGCGCCCAGTTGGCCGGCCAGCTGCGACAGCCCCGCCTCGCGGGAGTTGTTCAGCACCGCGCCGGGCTGGTTGACGTTGAAGTCCTGATATTGGTTATGCGACAGCCCGTTGCCGTTCGGCGCGACGATGTCGACCACCTGGGCGCCGGTGGCGGCGGTGGAAACGCCGGGGCCGTTGGCGCCGTTGGCCGCGACGATCTCACCGGCGTAGGCGCCGGCGGAAGCGGCGAGAATTATCGCCAGCGCGGCGGCCAGTTTGCCTGCCGCCGAAAGTCTGAAGTTATTATTTTTCATCCATGTATCTCCGTATATTGCCGTGGGGTCCTGCAAAACTGCTGATTAAAAGGTGTAAGAAAAGCGCGCCAGCACCTGAACGGGATCTTCAGGCGTGGCGTGGTTCGACAAAATCCAGCCGCGGCTGACCTCCAGATCGACCAGCGCCTGTCGGTAGCGTAACGTGGCGCCGCTGCTCACCCCGGCGCTGCTGCGCCAGCCCGAGTTGTCCTGACGCGGCAGAATGCGGCCGACGTCGGCGCCAAGGCGCGGCGTCAGCGTGGCGGCACCTAAATTGAAGCTGCGCGACAGCGTGTTCTGCAGATACCAGCCGTTGTCGCCGGACTGGGTGCTGCGGCTGAAGCCGCGCACGGCGCTGCGATCGGTAAGGCTAAGCCACTCCACGCCGGGCAGTGGGTCGCGGCTGTATTGGCCGTAGAACAGGTTGTTGAGCTGATAGGTGGCGTCACCCAGCTTGAGGCGCTGGCTCAGGTTGGCGAACAGCTTGCCCTTGGTGAATTGACTGTCGAGGTGCACCGAACTCGGGTGGCGATCGGCGCCCAGCCAGGGCAGGCCCTGCTCGACGCTGAGGTTGGCGCTGAATACCCCATGGGGCAGAATTTGCAGGTGGCTGGCGCTCAGCTCGGCCAGGGTCAGCGTTGGGCTGCTGACCTCAAGACGCACGCTTTCGAAGTAGTTGTCGATGCGCTTGTAGGTCAACTGGCCGCTCAGGCTGTCTATCTGATCGTGGTCGCGATAAAACACGTAGTCGCTGCGCAGCCCGTACTGTTGAGTCTGACCGTGCAGTTTGACCACGTTGTGCGGCAGCTGCTGGTGGTTCTCATAGGACGAGAAGCTGGCGAACCCGCTGAAGGTGAACGCGCCGTACGGCAGCGAATAGAGCAGGGTGTAGGCGCGATTGTAGCGGTGAGCCGGGTTTTCCAACGTGCTGTTGGCGTTCAGGCTGACGAAGTCCGACAGGCCGAACGGGCTGTCCAGCGTGGCGGTGGCGCGTGCCAGCCACTGGCCGGTGCTTTTCTGGCCGTAATTATCCGTGCCGGCGGTAATCAGCCAGGGCTTGGCGTGCTGATTGCGCAAACGAATGACCGAGCCGCCAACCTGGCGGCCGGGTAATATATCCAGCTTGGTGGTATTCGATTGCAAACGATTGGCCTGATCCAATCCTTGATCGAGTTCGGTTAATTTCAGCGGCTTGCCTTCCAGCCCAGGAAATAATAATCGGCTGTTGACCCAGCGATCGCCGCCTTCTATTTTCTCGATAAATCCTTCGGTCACGCTCAGCCCCAATTCCCCCTGCGAATTAGGGCGAACAATTTGCACGCGCGCGGTGATATAGCCTTTTTGCACATAAAGGCGCGTTAATTCGCGGGTCAGGCGATTGATATCGTTGCTGCTGATGCAGTTTTCCGGCAGCGCGCTCAGGGCCGACAAATCGGCCGGCGAGAGCAGGGTAATGCCTTGCAGGTAAACGCCGGCGATCGGCAGGCACTGCGCGGATTGCGGCAGGGCGGGCGCGGCCGGTTCCGGTTCCGCCAGCAGGCGCTGTTGCTTCAGTTGCTGATAGCGGCGCTGTTCAATCAGCTGGTTGACTTCACGCGTGCTGTCTTGCAGCGCGCGGCGTGATTCCCCCATCGACATATCCCGCATCATGTGGGAATCCGGCAGGGTTTCAGCGGAAAGGGCCGTGCTGACCAGCAGCATCAAGGCGGTGATTTTTTTTATCATTGTAATCCATTATGAGAGGCTGCCGGGGCAGCCAGCCCAATCCATGAGGTTAACCACGGGCGACCGACGGCCGGCCCGAAATAATGAGCGACATGCACATTGCGAGGTATCTCGATTTGCCGCAGCAAATAAGACGGTGGGTATAGATCTAAATAATAATTAGGCTGCTTCTTTTTTGGCGGACAACCCTGGTGACTTAATTAATTAAAAAAAGTGGAGCATCTCTCCCCCTTGCCAACATTATCGGCATGGATAGGAAGAATCTGAATTTTTATTTTTCACGGATAATAGAGGATGGGGGGAATTATGACAATCCGACCAGTGGGAAATACGAAATTTCGCAGAGAAGAACGGGGACGCAAATGTTTGCGTCCCCGCAGGCGGTTTATTTTTTCTTGATGGGGCGTCCGGACCAATAACCCGCCAGCAGCGAGCCGGAGAGATTGTGCCAAACCGAGAACAGCGCGCCCGGCAGCGCGGCCAGCGGCGAGAAGTAGATTTTGCCCAGCGTGGCCGCCAGCCCGGAGTTCTGCATGCCGACTTCAATCGCCAGCGTGCGGCAGGTGGATTCGTCGAAGCCGAACAGCTTGCCGCCCCAGTAGCCGCTCAACAGACCGATGCCGTTGTGCAGGATCACCGCGACGATCACCACCAGGCCGACCGAGGCGATGTGGCTTTGGCTGCCCGCCACCACCGCGCTGATGATCGCCAGGATGCACACCATCGACAGCGCCGGCAGCAGCGGTTCAATGCGCTTCACCGTTTGGGTCAGGGTATGGTGGACGATCAGGCCCAGGCCGATCGGGATCACCACGATCTGCAGGATGCTGAGCAGCATGCCCATGATATCGACGCTGATTTCGGCATCGACGTACAGGCGGGTCAACAGCGGCGTGGCGAACACCCCCACCAGCGTCGAAACTGCCGAGATGGTCACCGACAGCGCCACGTCTCCCTTGGCCAGGTAGATCATCACGTTGGACGCGGTGCCGCTGGCCACGCTGCCCACCAGCACCATGCCGGCGGACAGATCCGGCGGCATGCGGAACAGCATCGCCAGGATCCAGGCCGCCAGCGGCATGATCAGATAATGCAGGAAGATGCCTGCCGCCACCGGGCCGGGGCGCGCCAGCACGCGTTTGAAGTCGTCGAGCCGTAGCGTAACGCCCATGGCGAACATGATCAGCATCAGCAGCGGGCTGACGTAGGGGCCGATGCCGGTAAAGGTGCTCGGCGTGTAATAGGCGGCGACGGACAGCAGTATCGCCCAGAGGGGGAATAAGCGCGTGAGTATTGCCAGCATGCAGGTTTTCCTTAGCCAGATTGAGAACGGTGGGAGTGGTTGTGTTTTTTGCGGGTTCAACAAGCTGAACCCCTGCCGGTTTTGAACGGATTTTTTAGACGCAGGGGCGCAGCATGCTGCGCCCGCAATCAGGGATAATGACTTATTCGAACAGGTTGTGGTGCAGGGTGCGCACCACCTGCTCGGCTTCTTCGCCCGGCACCAGGAAGCACAGGTTATAGCTGCTGGCGCCGTAGCAGATCAGGCGGATGTTGAACGGATCGAGCACGCCGAACACCTCTTTGCCCACGCCGCAGGCCCGCGACAGCTGGTTGCCGATGATCGCCACCAGCGCCAGGTTTTCTTCCACTTCCACCCGGCACAGCGACGACAGCTCGGTCAACAGCGAGGTAGTCAGCAGGCTGCCGCCGACGGAGGTGGCGCCGGTGGTGTCCATGGTCAGCGCGATGCTGACTTCCGAGGTGGTGATCAGATCGACGGAGATATTGTGGCGCGCCAGAATGTTGAACACCTCGGCCAGGAAGCCGCGCGCGTGCAACATGTTCAGGCTGTGCAGCGTCAGCAGCGTTTGCTTGCGGCGCAGCGCCAGCGCGCGGAACAGCGGCGGGTTCTCGGTGGTGTTGCACACCAGCGTGCCGCCGGCCGCCGGATCCTTGCTGGAGCCGACGAACACCGGAATGTCGCTGCGCACTGCCGGCAGCAGGGTGGCCGGATGCAGCACTTTGGCGCCGAAGGTGGCCATTTCCGCCGCCTCTTCGAAACCGATTTTATCGATGCGCTTGGCCGCCGGCACCACGCGCGGATCGGTGGTGTAGATGCCCGGCACGTCGGTCCAGATATCCACCCGGCCGACGCCGAGCGCCTCGCCGAGCAGCGCGGCGGTATAGTCGCTGCCGCCGCGGCCGAGCGTGGTGGTGCGGCCTTTCGGTTCGCTGCCGATAAAGCCCTGGGTGACCACCAGCGCTTCTTGCAGACGCGGCTGCAACTGCGCCTGCGCCAGTTCGCTGAGCGCGGCGCTGTCCGGCACGGCGCGGCCGAAGTGATCGTCGGTGCGCATCACTTTACGCACGTCGAACCATTCGGCCTGCACGTTGCGGGCGCGCAGGATTTCAACGAACAGCAGGGTGGACATCAGCTCCCCATGGCTGACCAGCTCGTCGGTCAACGCCGTCGAGGTGGCCAGCGATGCGGCCTCCGACAGCATGGCGATGTTTTCCAGCAGGCGGTCTATCTCGTCGCGGATCACCGCAGGTGCCGCGAGGCGATCGAGGATGGCGTACTGGATGCGACGAATTTCATCAAGCTGGTAGTTGCGCTTCTCGGCCTCGCAACCCTCGGCCAGGGCGACCAACAGGTTGGTGACGCCCGCCGAGGCGGACAACACCACCAGGCGGACCTGCGGGTTGGCCAGCACGACGTCGGCGCTGCGGTTCATGGCTTCAAAGTCGGCGACGCTGGTGCCGCCGAACTTGGCTACCACGGTGGAATTCTGGGGTACTGCTTGGTTCATGTAGAAACCTCGTGTCAGGGATGCCCGTTTGGGAGCACTGTAATTCCATAGCCTTGGCACAAGGGGAGAGCGGTAAACAGGGGGCAGGCGTAGAGGTCAGGCTACGATACACCCAGAAGCGCCCCACCTTGTCGATCGCCCTGCGGGCGATCCCCTGGTGACAACCCAGGGGATTCAGCCCCTGTAGTCGATACGATAATGGCCGGCCATTACCCTACCTCGGCGTCGCTCCCCCTCGGGTGCCGTCAACGGAGAAACGGCTCCTCTGACACTCTACCTGGGCGACGCGCCTCTTCTGGCTTGCGCACCGGGTGCGCAAGTAGGCTGTTAGGAATAGCCGGTTATCGTCATTCTGTCAACGTACAGACGGTGAGGGATTTTCATCTTGCACCAGCGCGATAAGCGTACAGGGCATCGCAGGCGTGGAACCGGCGCCAATCGGTTGCAGAGAACCGTCTTCCTTTTGGCTGAATAACGGGATAACGCCCTGATGTTTTTCCAAATACTCCAACCAACCGAAATTTTCGTTCAATTTGGTCGCTTTGATGGTGGCCCCCCTGGCGAGCAGGCTGCTCAGACGGCCGTAGGTGGCTTCCTGATTAAATAAAATTTCGTGCCGGCGGAAACGCGAACTTTCTGCGCTGGCGCCGCGCCCTTTCAACGGCGCCCCCGAACGAATGGCGAACACGTGATCCTCGCCGAAGAGGTGGCCGAAGTGATAGACGGCCAGCGCGTTTTGGTGACGATTGGGCGACAGCGCCAGCACCTGGGCGATATTGCTCAGATCGAGATAGTTCTCGGCGTGTTCGGAGTAGGCGTGGCCATAGTAGGCCGGAATGCCGTCCATGCGCGCCTGACGGTAGTATTCCCAGCTGCTGTCGGTGACGATCACCGGCACGTTCAGCTTGATCAGCGCCTGCGCCAGCATGCGCGCTACGCTGTTGGCGCCGACGATCAGCACGCCGCGCGGTTTCTGCTGTTGCACCCGCAGCCAGCGTGCCATCATGCCGCTGGTCAGGCTTTGCAACACCACGGTGCCGATGATGATGGCGAACACCACGGTCACCAGCCGGTCGGCGCCCTGATAGCCGCTGCGCTGCAGCGTCAGCGCGAACAGCGAGCTGACCGCCGCGGCGACGATGCCGCGCGGGGCGATCCAGCACAGCAGCAGCCGATCGCGCCAGTGCAGGGAAGAGCGCCAGGTCGACACCGCGATGCACAGCGGCCGGGCGATGAACTGCACCGCCAGCAGCAGCAGCAGCAGCGGCCAGCCCATGTTCCACAGCGCCTGGATGTCGAGCCGCGCCGCCAGAATGATGAACAGCGCCGAGATCAGGATCGCCGACAGCTCCTCTTTGAACGCCAGAATATCGCTGGTATCCACGTCGCGCATGTTGGCCAGCCAGATGCCCATGACCGTGACGGTCAGCAAACCGGATTCGTCGGCGATGGCGTTGGAAACGCCGAAGGCGGTCAGCATGATCGCCAGCACCGCCAGGTTCTGCAGGTAGCGCGGCAGCCAGACGCGGCGCAGCGCCAGGCCGAGCAGGTAGCCGAACAGCGCGCCGGCGATCAGGCCGACGGCGGCGGTCACGCCCAGCGTCCAAAACAGGTGGGTATAGGATTCCGCATTCTGCTTCAGCACGATGAACTCGAACACCAGCAGGGTGAAGATGGCGCCGACCGGATCGATGACGATCCCTTCCCAGCGCAGCACCTGGTTGATATTGGCGTTCGGCCGCACGACGCGCATCAGCGGGGCGATCACCGTCGGCCCGGTCACCACCGTCACCGCGCCGATCAACGCCGCCAGCTCCGGCGGGAAATCCAGCAGCCACCAGCTGGCGAGGCTGATGACCAGAAAGGTGACCAGCATGCCGACGGTGACCAGATTGCGCACCACGCCGCCAAGGCCGCGAATTTCCTCGAAACGCAGCGTCAGCGCCCCTTCGAACAGGATGATCGCCACCGACAGCGACACCAGCGGAAACAGCAGATCGCCAAACAGCAGATCCGGCTGCACCAGATGCACCGTCGGGCCGAGCACGATGCCGAACAGCAGCAGCGGCAAGATGGCCGGCAGGCGCAGCAGCCAGGCCAGCCACTGCGCCAGCAGCGACGCCAGGCCGATAAGCACCAACATGAGTGGGGCGGATAATTCCATAAGCGAGATCCCTTTCAAATGACGAAATAAGCGACGATGACACAGCCTGATGACAATTCGGCAACCCCGATAACAGGCCGTTAGCCAAAAGTATAGAGTGAAAGCTGAAACGAGGCGGCAATGCGTTGACAGTTAGCGCCTATCGCAAGAAAAGCGATCATAATCACAGTCGAACAGGCTACAATCGGACAAACGCGTCATTTTTATTCTCAAGCCTAAGAGTGTTGCTATGAAAAATATCAATCCTAGTCAAACCGCTGCTTGGCAAGCCCTGCAGCAACATTATGCACAGATGAAAGACGTACGGATCGCCGACCTGTTCGCCGAGGACAGCGATCGTTTCTCCAAGTTCTCCGCGACCTTCAACGATCAAATGTTGGTGGACTATTCCAAGAACCGCATCACGCAGGAAACCCTGGAGAAGCTGCAGGCGTTGGCGAAAGAAACCGATCTGCAAGGCGCCATCAAATCGATGTTCGCCGGTGAGAAGATCAACCGCACCGAAGATCGCGCGGTGCTGCACATTGCCCTGCGCAACCGCAGCAACAGCCCGATCCTGGTCGACGGCAAAGACGTGATGCCGGAAGTGAACGCGGTGCTGGCCAAGATCAAACAGTTCTGCGCGCGCGTCATCGGCGGCGAGTGGAAAGGTTACACCGGCAAGCCGATCACCGACGTGGTGAACATCGGCATCGGCGGTTCGGATCTCGGCCCTTACATGGTGACCGAAGCGCTGCGCCCTTATAAAAACCACCTGAACATGCACTTCGTCTCCAACGTTGACGGCACCCACATCGCCGAAACGCTGCAGCCGCTGAACCCGGAAACCACGCTGTTCCTGGTGGCGTCCAAAACCTTCACCACTCAGGAAACCATGACCAACGCCCACAGCGCGCGCGACTGGTTCCTGAGCAGCGCCGTCGATCAACAACACGTGGCCAAGCACTTCGCTGCGTTGTCCACCAACGGCAAAGCGGTGGCCGAGTTCGGCATCGATACCGACAACATGTTCGAATTCTGGGACTGGGTCGGCGGCCGTTACTCGCTGTGGTCGGCGATCGGTCTGTCGATCGCGTTGTCCATCGGTTACGACAACTTCGAGCAGCTGCTGAGCGGCGCGCACGCCATGGATAAGCACTTCGCCGAAACGCCGGCGGAGAAAAACCTGCCGGTGCTGCTGGCGCTGATCGGTATTTGGTACAACAACTTCTTCGGCGCCGAAACCGAAGCCATTCTGCCGTACGATCAGTACATGCACCGTTTTGCCGCTTACTTCCAGCAGGGCAACATGGAATCCAACGGCAAGTACGTCGATCGCAACGGCAATCCGGTGGATTACCAGACCGGCCCGATCATCTGGGGCGAGCCGGGCACCAACGGCCAGCATGCGTTCTACCAGCTGATCCACCAGGGCACCAAGCTGGTGCCGTGCGATTTCATCGCGCCGGCCATCAGCCATAACCCGCTGGGCGATCACCACGCCAAACTGCTGTCCAACTTCTTCGCCCAGACCGAAGCGCTGGCGTTCGGCAAGTCGCTGGAGACGGTGGAAGCCGAGTTCGCGGCGCAGGGTAAAACCCCTGAGCAGGTCAAACACGTGGCGCCGTTCAAAGTGTTTGAAGGCAACCGTCCGACCAACTCGATCCTGCTGCGTGAAATCACCCCGTTCAGCCTGGGCAGCCTGATTGCGCTGTATGAGCACAAGATCTTCACCCAGGGCGCAATCCTGAACATCTTCACCTTCGATCAGTGGGGCGTGGAGTTGGGCAAACAGCTGGCCAACCGCATCCTGCCGGAACTGGCGGGCAGCGAGAAAATCAGCAGCCACGACAGCTCGACCAATGCGCTGATCAACCGCTTCAAGGAATGGCGCTAATCGCCTGATCTGAGCCAATAAAAAAACCCGCCGCGGCGGGTTTTTTTACGTCTGCAAAAAGTTACAGGTTGATCGGCACTTCGAAGCTGACGCCGGCGCCCACGTCATCGGCGGTGCTGTGATCGTTGTCGGTGTACCACAGGCTGGTGTCGAACTTAACCTGTGACGGGAAGGTGTAACCCCAGCCGAGCTGAATGCCCTTCAGCGTATCGGATTTCGGGAACGCCTGGTTGATGCTTTGGCTCAGTGGGTTCACCTTGGCGTAAACCACGCGGGTGCTCCAACGCTGGCTGTCGTCCAGCACCAGCTCGACGCGGCCGGACAGCATCTGGCCGTCGCCGCCCATCGCGTGGCCCAACGGGTAACCCTGTTGGTAGTAGCCGCCTTTGTAAGTGTAGTGAGTGTACACATAGTTTTTACGGCTCATATCCGAACGGGTGTCTGACCCTTCGATATACCAGTTGATGGTGGTCGGGCCCCATTCCGGGTGGCCTTCCAGACCGAGCAGATAGGTATTTTGCGACGGCAGATAGCCCGCTTCATCTTCGCCCACCAACTGACCGTACAGGCTGACCGGCAGGCCGATCAAAGGCTGCATTTTCAGCTTGAAGTCGAAACCGGCCAGCTGGTTGCCCGGATCGTTGCCTTTACCTGAATCATCGTTATCTTTACCGGTAAAACCATCCCAGAACGAGCTCCATGACTGCGGACGGCCTTCACCACCCCACATCATGATGCGCGATGCCCCTAATTCCAGGAAGTCGGTCGGCATCATGGTGAAACGGCCGCCGATCAGTTTGGTGTGCGGTACAGAACTGTACTGCGACAGCTGGCCGGCGGACAACTGGTATTGCCAGCGGCCGATCCACGACAGCCACGGCGTTTCAAACGGCGATTGGTCGGCGCGCTGCAGCATAAAGCCGGCGACCGGGCGCGCGGCGTCGGAGCGGATCAGGCTGCCGTCGTAACCCGGGCCCCACCACTGGGAGACCTCGCCGAAGGAGAGCCATTGGTTCCAGATTTTCACCGCGCCGTAGGAGCCGTTCATATTGAATTTGGAGCCGTCGCTGACGCGCTGGTCGCCTTCCACCGAGCCCTGCAGACGCACGTCCCAGAACTCGCCGTTGGCGCCGGCGCCGATGGTCAGGCGATCGTCGGCGTACTCGTTTTGGCCGAAGCCCTGCGGGGTGCCGGGTTTATCGGTCGAGGCGTAACCGCTGACGCGGATGTTGGCTTTCAGGGCGTCAACGCGGCGTTGCACGCGGTCGATGACGTTTTTCTCGGTATTGGTGACCGGTTTGGCCTGCGCGATAACGGAACTGATCTCTTCCTGACTCAGCGGCCAGGTGGACAGGCTGACGTTGATGACGCCGCGGTCAGACAACCAGGCGAGATCGTTACGCAGATCGTTGTCAGGGGCTACCAGGCCGGCGGCGTGGCCGGACAATGCACAGGTAAACAGGCCCGCAGCGACCAGTCCGTTAAGTTTAGCGCGCATAAAGAATTCCCTTGTTAATTCGAGGTTATTGGTTTTATGTAAAGATCTCTGTGACCCATGATAGTTGACATTTCGATTTGCTACAAATCTATAAGTCAGAAACATCTTATTATAACTTTATGAATTAAATGGGGTTTAAAGTGCTTTCGCGAAGGGCGTAATTTTTAGGACAATGCCTATATTGGCAAGCTTGAATCATATAAGCGGTATTCAGAGAGAGGTTTTATGGCAAAAACGTCGCGTTCGATAATGATAGCGAAAGGGCTGCAGCGAGTGCTGAACGTGGGCCTTCTGCTGTTGGCGGCAATTCTGGTGGTGTTTCTGGTCAAGGAAACCATCCATCTGGCGAAGGTGTTATTTATCAACAGCGAAGAGTCGTCTTCTTACCTGTTGATTGAAGGCATCGTGATTTATTTTCTGTACTTTGAATTTATCGCCTTGATCGTCAAGTATTTTGAGTCGGGTTATCATTTCCCGCTGCGCTATTTTATTTATATCGGCATTACCGCGATTATTCGTTTGATTATCGTGGATCACAAAAATCCCATCGACACCCTGATCTACGCGGCGGCGATATTGGTGCTGGTGGTGACGCTCTATCTGGCCAACACCGATCGCCTGAAACGGGAGTAGCGATAAAAATGGCGGCCAAAGACCGCCAAAGACACAGGATATCATTACCCGTCGTCTTTCAAGCGACAGCGTTGTTGACTGCACTCGCTAACCCCAGTTATTTACTGAAGTAAGCGCCTGGGCTTAGCGAGCTGGTCGCCTGGCTGTAACTTGAAATCCATAGGGTAAAAGATAAGGAAAAACATCAAACGCACTGCAGTGGCACAAATTACCCCTTCACGCCGCCGGCCGTCAGGCCGCCCACCAACCAGCGCTGCGCCAGCAGGAACACGGCGGTAATCGGTATCGCCGACAGCACCGCGGCGGCGGCGAAATCGCCCCACAGGTAGTTCTGCGGGTTGAGATATTGCTGCATGCCCACCGCCAGCGTGTAGCTGTTTACATCGCGCAGCAGCAGCGACGCCACCGGCACCTCGGTGATGGCGGCGATAAACGACAGAATGAACACCACCGCCAGAATCGGTACCGACAGCGGCAGGAGCACCAGCCGGAACGCCTGCCACGGCGTGGCGCCGTCCAGCGCCGCCGCCTCTTCCAGCGAATTGTCGATGGTTTCGAAATAGCCCTTGATGGTCCAGACATGCAGCGCGATGCCGCCCATATAGGCGAAGATCACGCCGCCGTGGGTGTTGAGGCCGATAAACGGAATGTACTGGCCCAGGCGATCGAACAAGGCGTACAGCGCCACCAGCGACAGCACCGCTGGAAACATCTGGAAGATCAGCATGCTTTTCAGCAGCGTGCTCTTGCCGCGAAAACGCATGCGGGCGAAGGCGTAGGCGCAGGTGGTGGACAGCGTCACGATGCCGATGGCGGTGATCGCCGCGATCTTGACTGAGTTCCACAGCCACAGCAGCACCGGGAACGGCGGCGGCGTCACGCTGCCGTCGGCGTGGGTGACGCTGAAGCCGAGCGCCAGCCGCCAGTGATCCCAGGAGAGGGTTTCCGGTATCAGGCTGCCGGTGGCGAAGTTGCCGGCGCGCAGCGAGATGGCCACCACCATCAGCAGCGGGAACATGATCAGGGCGATAAAGCACAGCATCAAAATGTGGGTCATCCACAGGCGCAGGCGCTGGGATTTGGGTTGAACCATGGCCATCGTTATTCTCCCTAATCGAAGTTCATCTTGCTGGCTTTCAAATTCAGGATCGCCAGCGCGCCCACCAACAGGAAGATCAGCGTGGCGATGGCGGCCGCCAGCCCGAAGTCTTGCCCGCCGCCGCCTTCGAAGGCGATGCGGTAGGTGTAGCTGACCAGCAGATCGGTATAGCCGGCCGGCGTGGTGGTGCCGATCATGTCCGGGCCGCCGTTGGTCAGCAGCTGGATCAGCACGAAGTTGTTAAAGTTGAAGGCGAAGCTGGCGATCATCAGCGGCGTCAGCGGCTTGATCAGCAGCGGGAAGGTGATGCGGAAGAAGTTTTGCCACGGGTTGGCGCCGTCCATCGCCGAGGCCTCGTACAGATCGTCCGGGATGGCCTTCAGCAGCCCCATGCACAGGATCATCATGTACGGGTAGCCGAGCCAGGTGTTGACGATCAGGATCATGCTCTTGGCGGTGAGCGGATCGCTGAACCAGGCCGGTTTGATGCCGAACAGGTGGCTGAGCATCATGTTGATCTCGCCGAAGCTCTGGTTGAACAAGCCTTTGAAGATCAGGATCGAGATGAACGACGGTACCGCATAGGGCAGGATCAGCAGCACGCGGTAGATAGCCTTGCCTTTCAGCGCCTCCCACTGCACCACGCAGGCCAGCACCATGCCGACCGCCACGGTGAGGATCACCGTCATCACCGAGAACACGAGGGTCCAGATGAAGATCGACACAAACGGTTTTTTGATGCCCTCGTCCTGCAGCACCCGCAGGAAGTTTTTCCAGCCGGTGGTGACGGTATAGCCTGGGCTCAGGGTTTCCTGCGCCCAGCCGCCGTCGGCGTTGATCGCCTGATAGAAGCCGATGTCGCCGTTCGGCCGGTAGCGCACCTGAGTCTGGTTATTGGTCAGCGTGCTGCCGTCTTTATCCAGCGCATACAGCGGGCGGGTGCCGGAGAACTGGCGCAGGGAGCTCATGCGCAATTCATCGCCGTCCGGCAGCTGCGCCACCAGTTGGCTCAGCGCCTGCCGGTTCTGGGTGATCACCCGCAGCGTGGCGGGTTCGCCCTGCGGCGCGGAGCTCTGGGCCGTCAATTTCAGGGGGAGCGGCGGCGTCGCGTCGAGGCGGAAAGGCTCGGAAATCAGCGGCTGTTCACTGTCCGGCGAGGTCAGCTGCAGGCGCCACCGCTGGTTTTCCGCCGGGTAGAGGCCGAAGGTGAACGTTTTGCCGCTTTGGAACTGACGCTGCATCAATACCGATTGCGCGCGCTCAAACGTCAGCTGGTTGGTGCTGCTGTAGTTGGTAAAGGCGATGGCGATGGTGCAGATGAGCGGGAACAGGACGAACAATCCCATGCCGGCGACGCCGGGATACACATAGCGCCAGGCGTAGGCGCGGCGGTTGGCGAAGACGTAAAGCCCGGCGCTGACCAGGATCAGCGTCAGGATGGCGAACAGGTATTCACCCTGTGCATACATCAACACAATCAGGTAGCAGGTCACCAGGCTGAACAGGCCGACCACCAGCCATTTCAGCGCGTCGCTTTGCCACCACTTCGATTTTTTACGCGCGGGCGTCCCGGCGTGAGCGAATTGCATAGGGCGTTCCTTTCTGTGAAGCAACGGCGGGGCGCCACGGCGCCCCGCACGACGACATTACTTGGTGATACGGGTCTGCACATCGTCCAACGCGGCTTTCACCGTTTGGCGGCCGCTGACGGCGTTGAGCACCGCGCTGCGTTCGGCGTACCAGAAAGCGCTCATCTGCGGAATGTTCGGCATGATCTCCCCGTTTTGCGAGTTCTGCATGGTGGCGGCGATCTTCGGATCTTTGGCCAGCGTTTCCTGGTAGGACTTCAGCGCCACCGCGCCCAGCGGTTTGTCTTTGTTGACGTCCGCCAGCCCTTCGTTGGTCAGCAGATAGTTCTCGAGGAACTCGGTCGCCAGTTCTTTATTCGGGCTGGCGGCGTTGATACCGGCGGTCAGCACGCCGACGAACGGTTTGGACGGTTTGCCTTTGAAGGTCGGTAGCAGCGTCACGCCGTAGTTGATTTTGCTCTGCTCGATGTTGTTCCAGGCCCACGGGCCGTTGATGGTCATCGCGGTCTGGCCTTTGTTGAACGCGGCTTCGGCGATCGAGTAATCGGTATCGGCGTTGATGTGTTTGTTTTTCACCAGATCGACGATGAACTGCAGGCCGGCCTGCGAACCGGCGTTGGCGACGCCGACATCCTTGATGTTGTATTTGCCGTTCTCATACTTGAAGGCATAACCGCCGTCGGCGGCGATGATAGGCCAGGTGAAGTAGGGTTCCTGCAGGTTCCACATGATGGCGCTTTTGCCGCTGGCGCGCAGCTGTTTGTCCAGCGCCGGGATCTCTTCCCAGGTCTTCGGCGGCTGTTTGACCAGGTCTTTATTGTAAATCAGCGACAGCGCTTCGACGGCGATCGGGTAGCCGATCAGCTTGCCGTCATAGCGCACGGCGTCCCAGGTGAACGGGAACAGCTTGTCCTGGAAGGCTTTGGACGGGTGGACTTCGGCCAGCAGGCCGGACTGCGCATAGCCGCCGAAGCGATCGTGGGCCCAGAGGATGATGTCTGGGCCGTCGCCGGTGGCGGCCACCTGCGGATATTTCTCTTCCAGCTTGTCGGGATGCTCGACGGTGACTTTGATGCCGGTGTCTTTTTCGAATTTCTTGCCGACTTCGGCCAGGCCGTTATAGCCCTTGTCGCCGTTGATCCAGATAACCAGTTTGCCTTCCTCTATCTTGGCGAAGGCGGAAGAAGAGAGCACCAGAGTAGCCAGTGCCGAGAGCGCCAGCGTACGGGCGAGGGTAATGCTGCGAGTCATAATCCAGTCCTTCTTTTTGTGGGCACATAAATCAAGGAGAGACGTTTCGCGATCATAGTGGGTCACAACGCGACATATTCTCATCCTCCCCCCCTCTACGCCCCTGAGATGAGGAGTGTGATCCAGTTAACGTTGCGCTCTATTCTGTGGCGTCAGGCACAAAATAGGGGGGCGATTTTTGCCGGCTTGATCACAGATTTGCCTTAAGCGCGGAACTTCTCATCGCCGCGGTCGTTCTCTCATCCTCCCGTCTCCTCCCCCATGAAAAATCCTGTTACGGATGATTACCCTTTCCGGCGACTCCCGCACTATCGGCCCATTGATTTTTAACGCCACGCGCAGCAGGGATACCGGATTTATGTCGTCAATGCCTATCGCCACTCAGCCCACCCTGTACCGGATCCATCCGGCCAGTTTCCGTGACGGAAACGGGGACGGCGTGGGCGACGCGCACGGCATGCTGGCGGCGCTGCCGTACCTGAAAGCGCTGTCGATCGACGGTCTGTTGCTGCCGCAGACGCTGGCGCCGGAGGCCGAAACGGCGGTGACGGGCGAAGGGCTGACGCTGTGGTACGCCGACGAAGCCCATCGCGTTCGTCATGCCGCCGACGTGCAGCGGTTCGTCCACGGCGCGCTGGCGCTCGACGTGATGCCGTTCAGCGCGGAAAAGCTGGTGGCGGTGCTGCATGCCCGCCGCGCCACGTTGGCGGACAGCCTGTGGAGCACCGGCGACGCCGATCAGCCTCGGGTGGTCAGCCGCTGGGGGCAGGGCGACCTGCGTTCCGCCGCCGCCTTTTTGACGCTGCTGGCGATGTTGCCGGCGCCGATCTGCCTGTACCAGGGCGAGGAGCTGGGGCTGCCGCACGCCGCCGGCCTGCAGGATCCGCGCGGCGCGCAAACGCCGATGCCGTGGCATGAAGCCCCCGAACAGGTCACCGCCGGGGAGATCAGCTGGTATCAGCAGGTGGCGATCGAACACCGCGCGTTGGCCATCAGTCGCCAACAGCACGACAGCCACTCCACCTTGCGTTACTGCCAGACGCTGCTGGCCCTGCGCCGTTCGCCGCTTTTCCAGCGCGGCGAGCTGAGCGCGGTCAGCCAGCGCGATGGCGTGGTGCGCTTACTTATTACCCATCAGGATCAATGCCTTGAAGCGCTGATAAACCTGCAGCCTTATACTCAGGCGGCCGCGCCGTCTGAGGCGACCTTGCCGTTGGCATGGCAGCACGGCGCGCAGCAAGAGGGTCATCAATGGGTTTTGGCGGGCTTTGCCTCCGCCATTTTCACACGACATGTTAACTGCGAAAGCAGGGGAGTAACGCATGGCTAGCGTGACACTGCGCAGCGTTTATAAGGCCTTCGGTGAGGCCGTGATTTCCAAAGACGTCAATCTGACCATCGAAGACGGCGAGTTTGTGGTGTTTGTCGGGCCGTCGGGCTGCGGCAAATCGACGCTGCTGCGCATGATCGCCGGGCTGGAGGACATCACCTCCGGCGACCTGCTGATCGGCGAGAAACGCATGAATGAAGTGCCGCCTTCCGAGCGCGGCATCGGCATGGTGTTCCAGTCTTACGCGCTGTATCCGCACCTGTCGGTGGCGGACAACATGTCGTTCGGCCTGAAGCTGGCCGGCGCCAAGAAAGCGGAAATCAATCAACGGGTGAACCAGGTTTCCGAGGTGCTGCAGTTGGCGCACCTGCTCGATCGGCGGCCGAAGGCGCTGTCCGGCGGGCAGCGTCAGCGCGTGGCGATCGGCCGCACGCTGGTGGCCGAGCCGGACGTGTTCCTACTCGACGAGCCGCTGTCCAACCTCGACGCCGCGCTGCGGGTGCAGATGCGCATTGAGATCTCCCGTCTGCACAAGCGCCTGCAGCGCACCATGATTTACGTCACCCATGATCAGGTCGAAGCGATGACGCTGGCCGACAAGATCGTGGTGCTCGACGCCGGTCGCGTGGCGCAGGTCGGCAAGCCGTTGGAGCTGTATCACTACCCGGCCAACCGCTTCGTCGCCGGGTTTATCGGCTCACCGAAGATGAACTTCCTGCCGGTCAAGGTCACCGCGGCGGAGCCGCGACAGGTGCAGGTCGAACTGCCCAACCGCCAGCTGGTCTGGCTGCCGGTGGAAGGCGCGGGCGTCCAACCCGGCGCCAACCTGTCATTGGGCATTCGCCCTGAACATCTGCTGCCCGGCGAAGCCTCTGAAGTGCGGCTTACCGGCGACGTGCAGGTGGTGGAGCAGCTCGGCAACGAGACGCAAATCCATATCCAAATCCCGGCCATCCGTCAAAACCTGGTGTACCGCCAGAATGACGTGGTGCTGGTAGAAGAAGGTGCCACATTCGCCATCGGCCTGCCGCCTCACCGCTGCCACCTGTTCCGTGAAGACGGTACGGCATGTAAACGGCTGCACCAGGAGCCGGGCGTTTAAAGCATCAAAGTCGGTATAACAGGAGAATAATGATGACTACTCTGCGCAAACTTCCTCTGGCACTGGCTGTCGCCGCCGGTGTTCTCTCTACTCAGGCGCTGGCCGTGGATTTCCACGGTTACGCCCGTTCCGGCATCGGCTGGACCGGCAGCGGCGGTGAGCAACAGTGCTTCAAGGCCACCGGCGCCGCGAGCAAATACCGTCTCGGCAACGAGTGCGAAACCTACGCCGAACTGAAACTGGGGCAGGAAGTGTGGAAAGAAGGCGACAAGAGCTTCTATTTCGACACTAACCTGGCCTATTCGGTCTCGCAGCGTTCTGACTGGGAAGACGTGACCCCGGGCTTCCGCGAAGTGAACGTGCAGGGTAAAAACCTGATCGAGTGGCTGCCGGGCTCCACGCTGTGGGCCGGTAAGCGCTTCTATCAGCGTCATGACGTTCACATGATCGACTTCTACTACTGGGATATCTCCGGCCCGGGCGCCGGTCTGGAAAACATCGATCTGGGCTTCGGCAAGCTGTCCGCCGCCGTGACCCGCAACTCGGAATCCGGCGGCTCTTACGGCTACCTGGATAACGAATGGAAACAGCGTCCGACCGTCAACGATACCTTCGACGTGCGCTTGGCCGGGCTGGAGCTGAACCCGGGCGGCACCCTGGAGCTGGGCGTGGACTACGGCCGAGCCAATGCGCAGGATAACTACCGCCTGGCCGACGGCGCCAGCAAAGACGGCTGGATGTTCACCGCCGAACACACGCAAAGCATCCTGAACGGTTACAACAAATTCGTGCTGCAGTACGCCACCGACTCGATGACCTCGCAGAACAACGGCCGCAACGAAGGCGCCACCATCGATAACAACGGCAAGATGATCCGCGTGCTGGATCACGGCGCCATCGACTTCAACGATCAGTGGGCGCTGATGTACGTCGCCATGTTCCAGGACATTGACCGCGACAACAACAACGGCACCACCTGGTACACCGTGGGCGTGCGCCCGATGTACAAATGGACGCCGATCATGAGCACCCTGCTGGAAGCCGGCTACGACAACGTCAAATCTCAGCGCACCGGCGATCGCAACGGCCAGTATAAAGTGACCCTGGCGCAGCAATGGCAGGCGGGCAACAGCATTTGGTCGCGTCCGGCCATCCGCCTGTTCGCCACCTACGCCAAGTGGGACGAGAAGTGGGGCTACGCCACCGGCGATGACACCGGGTATAACGCCGGCACCGCTTACAACGACACCAGCATGCATACCTTCAGCCGCGGCAAGGATGACGAAGTCACCTTCGGCGCCCAGATGGAAATTTGGTGGTAACGACAGGACGGGGAGGGCCGCCGGCTCTCCCCCAACCGCATTCGCCGCGGCCCGATCTCTTGCCTGATCCGCCGCGGTGCTGAAAGAGGATATAACGATGAAAAAGAATCTGCTGTCACTCTGCCTGTCGCTGGCGCTGACCGTCGGCGCGCCTTTGGCGGCCAACGCCGATACGCCGGCCAACGTTTCCGTCGCCCCGGCCATCAGCGCCGCCACGCTGCAAAGCCTGCCGTGGCAGCCGCTGCAACCGCCGGTGTCGCAAGAAGTGAAGCTCGACGCCGTTAGCCCGCAGCTCAATCAGGGCGACATTCAGGGGGCGATCGCCGCCTATACGCTGCCGGCCGATCGCGGTTCGCTGGAAGTGACGCTGAGCAGCCTCGCCAAGAACAATTCGCTGTACGCGCCGAGCGTGCTGGTGCTGGACGAGCATCTACGCCCGGCGGCGTATTACCCGAGCAGCTATTTCCCTTACCAGCCGCCGGGAGCGATGTCCTCCGATCGCCTCGAAGGCACGTTGAAACTGACGCCGGCGCTCGGTCAAAAACAGATTTACCTGCTGGTGTACACCACCCGTCAGGATTTGGCGAAAACCACGCAGTTGACTAACCCGGCCAAGGCCTACGCGCAGGGCGTGGGCAACGCAGTGCCGGATATCCCGGATCCGATCGCCGGCCACGCGACGACCGGCACGCTGAAGCTCAAGGTGACCGCGGAACAGGGCACCGGCAACGTGATGATCGGCATGCTGCAGCCTGCGCCGACCGTGGCGCCGGTGGTGGTGGGATCAACCGCACCGGCCGCCGTGACGGCGCCTGCACCGACGCCGGAGAAACCGGCGGAGCCGATGCTCAACGATACCGAAAGCTACTTCAATAAGGGCATCAAGCAGGCGGTGAAGGCGGGCGATATCGACAAGGCGCTGAAACTGATGAATGAGGCCGAGAAACTGGGCTCGACCACTGCGCGTAAAACGTTTATCAGCAGCGTAAAAGGCAAGGGGTAACACCCGACGCTGCCGATGCTGGCTCGATGATTGGTGCGCTTTGGCGCACCTTTTTTCATCCGCGGGCCAGCGTTGCGCCGATCAACGCCAGCAGACGGGCGTTATCGACCTGCTGCATGATGCGCACCGGCTTGCCCTGCGGCGGCGGCATGCCGACCGTCAGGCGCAGGCTGTCCGGCCGCCAACGGCGTGAGCTGCCGCGTGTCAGCGCCCCTTCCAGCGCCACATCCACATGGAACATCTCGGTCGTGACCAGCTGCGGTGCCAGCAGCCAGGCGATCACCAGCGCATCATGGATCCAGCAGCCCGGCAGGCGCCGCGTATGGCGCGAATAGTCGATCCACGGCTGCGTGGTGGCGCGCAAATAGCGGCACAGCGGCGTATCCGGCTGCGTCAGTGCGGCCAGATCCGCCTGGGTCAGCATGGTCTGGGTGGTGACGTCCAGCGGCGCCAGCGTGATAGCGGCGCCGCTGTTCAGCACCAGCCGCGCGGCTTCCGGATCCAGGCCGAAATTGGTGTCCTTGATGTATCCCTCGACGTTGAACACGCCGCCCATGATCACGATCTCTTTCACCGCCTGCGCCATCTGCGGGTACAGCTGCATGGCGTGCGCAACGTTGGTCAGCGGGCCGATCGCCGCCAGCGTTATCTCGCCGGGATGGCGGCAGATCAGCTCGCCGATGGCGATGGCGGCGTCCGGTGCGGGCGCGTTGGCGAGTGAGGGCGCGGGCAAGTCGCGCCACAGCGCCGCCAGCTTGGGATCGGCGATCGGCCTGTCCAGATGCGCGCGCCATGGCTCCGGCGGCTCGCTCAGGGCGCGCGCCGCGCCGAGGGCGACCGGCACCTGGTAGCCGCTTTGCGCCAGCAGCTCGCTGGCGACGGCGAAGCCCACTTCGCGCGGGGTGTTGCCGGCCACGATGCTGATCAGTTCCAGCTGCAGTTGCGGTTTGGCCGCCAGCGCCAGGGCCAGCGCCAGGCCGTCGTCGACGTTGGCACCGGGAACGCCGTTGCCGGGATCGCAATCAATGATCAAACGCATAGAAGGTGTCCTGAAAAACCGCTAACAGCCGCACGAGCGGCGGATGCGCAGTTGAAAAGCGAATTCATGCAGCTCGGCGGGCGCGGCACCGGCGGCCAGCATGGCGATGGCCCGCTTGGCCATGGCGTCGATAGGCTGCTCGACCGCGCTGAGCGGCGGCACGCTGAATTCGGATTGCTGCGTGCCGTTAAAACAGATCAGCGCCAGATCGTCCGGCGCGCGCAACCCATGCTCCGCCAGCGCCGACAGGCAGCCGAGCGCCTGCTGCTCGTTGGAGGTGAAAACGGCGCGCGGGCGCGGGCCTTGCACCATGCGCTGGGTGGCCTGGTAGCCGCCCTGGCGGGTGTAAGGCGCCTCGAAAATCCACTCGTCGCGCGGCGCAATGCCCGCCTCCAGCAGCGCATCGCGCCAACCGTTCAGGCGATCCTGCGCGTTGAGCATGGTTAGCGGACCGATAAAAATGCCGATGTCGCGATAGCCGTGCTGCAGCAGATGGCGGGTCGCCTGGCAGGCGGCGTCGCGCTCGTCGACGCGGATGGCGCAGACGCTGGCCTGGCTGTCGATAGTGTCTATCATCACGCAGGGCGTGCCGGAGGCGCGGATCAGCTCGAACCACGGATGGCGATCGACGCTGGTGTACAGCAGGCCGTCGACCTGGCGACGCAGCAGGTTATTGATCAGCTCATACTCGCGCTGCCGGTCATCGCCGGCGTCGCCCAGCAGCAGCACGCGGCCGCGGCTGAAGGCCTCCTGCTGTAGCGCCCGCGCCAGCGTGGCGAAGAACGGGTTGGAAATATCCGGCACCACCAGCCCGTAGGTTTGCGTGCTGCCGGAGGCCAATGCCCGCGCGATGTCGTTCGGCCGGTAGCCGGTCTGCTCGATCGCCGCCAGCACGCGCAGCCGGGTGGCTTCCGCCACCGGGCGCGGGCCGTTGTTGATCACATAGCTGACCACGGCGACGGAGGTGCCCGCTACGCGGGCCACGTCGGCGCGGGTAACGCGTCGCGCGGAGTGATTATCCAAATTGAGGTCCTGTTCGCCTTCTCGCTACGCGGCATCCTGCGGCAGGTTGAGATCGCGGCCGCGGGTTTCGGGAGCAAAGAAGGTGGTGATTAAGCCGATGGCCGCCATTACAACAAAATAGCAGGCGACAGGCCACCAGTGACCGAAACCGGACAGCAGCGCGGTGGCGATCAGCGGCGCGGTGCCGCCCGAGAGGATCGAACCGAGCTCTTTGGCGAACGCCATCTTGGAGTAGCGATTCTTCACGCCGAACAGTTCGACGCCGTAGGCCGCCTGAACGCCGAAGATCCCCAGCGACGCGATGCACATGCCGACCACGATCACCGAGATGACGATAGCCGGTTCACGGCTGTCGAGCAGCCAGAACGCCGGGAAGGCATACAGCACCAGCAGCAGGCAGAACCAGCGGTAGGTGATGCGGCGGCCGAAGCGATCGGACAGCCAGCCGGCCAGCGGGATCACTAGGAACCCGCACAGCGAGGCGATCAACACCGCCAACGCCGGCACCGATTTATCGACCATCAGCACCTTGGCGACATAGCCGACGATAAAGCCCTGGCACAGGTAGGAAGGGCCGTTTTCGCCGATGCGCAGGCCGAGCATCACCCAGAACGCTTTGGTACGTTGCAGGTAGCTGCGCGTATCCGGCGCGGCCTGGGCGGCGTCCAGCATGCGCTGGTGGTTTTGCTGCAGCTCGCGTTCGAACACCGGCGTTTCCCGCACGTGGCGGCGCAGGTACAGCGCCACCCCGGCGATCAGAATGCTGGCGAGGAACGGAATGCGCCAGCCCCAGCTCATCAGGTCTTCCTTGTCCAGCTGCAGCACCAGCAGCCATACCAGCGACGCCAGCAGGGTGCCGCTGTTGGAGCCGATGGCGATGATCGACGCCACCAGCCCGCGCCGCTTGGCCGGCGCGTATTCCGCCAGCATCACCGCGCCGCCGGACAGCTCCGCACCGGCGCCGAACCCCTGCGCGAAGCGCAGGATCACCAGGCAGGCGGGCGCCCAGACGCCGATTTGCGCATAGGACGGGATCAGGCCGATCAGCGTGGTGGAGAGGCCCATCAGCGCCACGGTGGTGATCAGCACCACGCGGCGGCCTTTGCGGTCGCCGATCCAGCCGAACACCAGCGCGCCGATCGGCCGCGCGACGAAGCCGACGGAGTAGGTGGCGAAACTGGCCAGCAGCGCCACCAGCGGCGTGGCTTCCGGGAAGAACACGTCGCCGAACACCATGCCGGCCGCCAGGCCGTACAGCGCGAAGTCGACGTATTCCATGGCGGTGCCGAGCCAGCAGGAGAAGGTGGCGCGCCAAAATTGGCTGCGCCCCTCTTTGGTCGCCAGGCGTTCATCGGCCGCCAGCGCGGCGTCGGCGGTCTGTGAAGGGGCAAGCGTTGTTTCGCTCATGGCAGTGCTATCCTCTTTTGTTCTGCGCCTGGAGGGGCGCGGTTAAAGATGGTTTCCCTGGTGCCGGCAACAAAGGTGTGCCGACAAATCATGTCGGACGCATGGCGATTCAACGCTGCTGTATCAGGGTATCTACGCGCGTAGATAACACAACGCGAGGAAGCTGAAACTTTGCGGGCGATCACAGAATCGTCAGCGCGCCGGGAAATGAAGATAGAGAATGCGGATGGCAAAAAGATGACAGAACCCCGGTTTTTCCGGCCGATAGGCCTGCCGTTTTCGCCACGAATCAGCCTGCCGCTTTCGCATTTCTGCGCTACAATGGGGGCCTGTTAACAGTTTGTATCGTCTGGCGCGCCGTACCGGCTGCGGTTCAGGCGAGGAGTAAAGCAATGTCTGGCATCAGGGATTCCATCCTGCCGCCGCTGGAGTGGTTATCCGAACAGGATCCTCCGGCGCCCGCCGCCGTCAGCGACTGGCTGATGGAGTTAGGCTCCATGACCCGCCGATTTGAACGCCATTGCGCCCAGGTGCGCGTTGAACCGCAGCGCGAATGCTTCGTCACGCGCGAGGCGCTGGGCGACGAGGCGAACCACCTGCCCGACAGCCCGCGCTACTGGCTGCGCGAAGTGGTGCTGCTGGGCGACGACCAGCCCTGGCTGCTGGGGCGCACGGTGATCCCGGAACATACGCTGACCGGCCCCGATCAGGCGTTGGTGGATCTGGGGACGCTGCCGCTCGGGCGCTATCTGTTCAGCAGCGGCGATCTGACCCGCGACTATATCCATATCGGCCGGCAGGACGCGCTGTGGGCGCGTCGTTCACGGCTGCGGCTGGCGGGCAAGCCGCTGCTGCTGACCGAACTGTTTTTACCGGCTTCGCCGCTGTATTCAGCGGTTCCCGCATAAGAGAGGAGAGCAAGACGTTGGAGGGAAGCGTGACTCAAAGTAAATGGCGGGCTTACAGCCATTTGATGCGCATTGATAAACCGATCGGCACGCTGTTGCTGCTGTGGCCGACGCTGTGGGCGCTGTGGCTGGCCGGGAAAGGCGTGCCGCCGCTGTCGATTCTGGTGGTGTTCGTGCTCGGCGTGTTCCTGATGCGCGCCGCCGGCTGCGTGGTGAATGATTACGCAGATCGCGCGGTGGACGGCTACGTAAAGCGCACCGCCGGGCGGCCGATGCCGAGCGGCCGGGTGAGCGCGAAAGAGGCCAAGGTGCTGTTCGTGGTGCTGGTGCTGATCTCGTTCTGCCTGGTGTTGACGCTGAATGCGATGACCATCTGGCTGTCGCTGGCGGCGCTGGCGCTGGCCTGGGTATATCCTTTTATGAAGCGGGTGACCAACCTGCCGCAGTTCGTGCTGGGCGCCGCGTTCGGCTGGGGCATTCCGATGGGCTATGCGGCGGTCAGCGAATCGCTGCCGCTCAGCTGCTGGCTGCTGCTGCTGGCGAACATCTGCTGGACGGTGGCTTATGACACGCTGTATGCGATGGTCGATCGCGACGATGATCTGAAAATAGGCATCAAGTCCACCGCTATCCTGTTCGGGCGTTATGACAAGCTGATCGTCGGGCTGTTGCAGTTCGCGACGCTGCTGCTGCTGGTGTGGGTCGGTTATCTGGCGCAGCTCGGCGGGGCGTTTTACTGGTCGCTGTTGCTGGCGGGCGCGCTGTTCATTCACCAGCAGAAGCAGATCGCCGGGCGCGAGCGCGAGGCCTGTTTCAAGGCCTTCCTGCAGAACAATTATGTCGGGCTGGTGGTGTTTATCGGCATCGCGCTCAGCTATCTGCCGGCGTAACGGTTTCCTGCAGCAAGAAAAAAGGCACCCCTCGGGGTGCCTTTTGTGTTTCCGCGCCGGGCGAAATCACTCGTCTTTCTCTTCTTGCGCATTGGTTTGCGGCAGAGCGTTGGTCTCTTCCGGCATGTTGACGCTTTCGATGGTCAGCTTGATTTCCGGCGTGATCAGATCGCTCAGCATGTTGTACACCTCGAGGGTGTGCTCGCGGATCGCATCGCCGCTGTCGTTGATGTAGCCTTCTTCGCGCAGCGTCGCCACCAGGGTGGAGAATACCGCCTTGTCGAAGAACTCCGGCGCGTTGATGCCGTGCAGCACCGACAGACGCTGTGCCATGATGCGGCTCTCTTTCTCCAGCGCGCCGCGGTTGATGCTCGGGTTGGCGCTGAGGATCGACATAGTGATGGCGTAGCGTTGCAGGGTTTCGCGCACCCCGGCGGCCAGCAGCTGCAGCGGGCGAATGCGCGCCGGGTTCAGCACCAGCTCGTCGCCTTTGTCGCAGATCAGCTGTTGGCGGATCAGCTCGTCGATCATCGGCCGCAGCACGTCCGGCAGCTGCTCCTTGTCGTTATGCAGGAACAGCTCGGCTTTCAGCATCGGGTAAATCATGCCAATCTGGCGCAGCAGTTCGGCGCGCGATACCCGGCGATGATGCATGACGATGCTGGCGATCAGCGACGGCAACACCAGCAGGTGGTGGATGTTGTTGCGGTAATAGGTCATCAGCACCGCCTGCTCGCGCGGCAGAATGATGATGTCGCCGATGTTGTCCTTTTCCACCTCGAACTTGTTCATGTTCAGCGCGTGATCCAGCAGCTCGTCCGGCGTCTGCGTCGGTACGGTGACGTCATGCGCGTAAGGCGCGTTGCGCATCAGCTGCAGGTAGCACTCGAGCTGCTCGAGCAATTGTTCGCGGGTCAGCGAACGCTGGCGCGAGGCCAGCAGCGCGGTGGAACACAGGTTCATGGCGTTGGCCGCGGCGGCATTGTTAATGCGCACCATGATCTGGCCGGCGAGATCGTTGACCGTCGGCGTCAACCAGCTTGGGCGCTGAGCTTCGATCGGATCGATCGACTCGCGCCACTGCGGCACGTGCTGGTTGAGGTAAGCGGTCAACGGCAGCGGTTCGCCGAAGTTGACGTAACCCTGGCCCAGATTGCGCAGTTTGCGCAGGCCGCGCAGCATCTGCAACAGGCTCTCTTTTTCCTTGGTGGCGCCGCGCAGCTCTTTGGCGTAGGTGCCCACTTCCATCACATGCTCGTAGCCGATGTAGATCGGCACCAGCGTGATCGGACGGGCGCCGCCGCGCAGCATCGCCTGGATGGTCATCGACAGGGTGCCGGTTTTCGGTTCCAGCAGACGCCCGGTGCGGGAGCGGCCGCCTTCCACGAAGTATTCCACCGAGTAACCGCGGGTGAACAGCTCGCCGAGGTATTCGCGGAACACCGTCGAGTAAAGCTTGTTGCCCTTGAAGGTGCGGCGGATGAAGAACGCGCCCAGGCGACGGAAGATCGGGCCGGCCGGCCAGAAGTTGAGGTTGATGCCCGCGGCGATGTGCGGCGGCACCAGGCCCTGGTGATACAGCACGTAGGACAGCAGCAGATAGTCCATGTGGCTGCGGTGGCAGGGCACGTAGACGATCTCGTGGCCGTCCTGCGCCAGCTGGCGCACGCGCTCGGCGTTGGTGACGTTGATGCCCTGATACAGCCGGTTCCAGGTCCAGCTCAGCACGCGATCGGACAGACGCACGGTTTCGTAGGAGAAGTCGGCGGCGATCTCTTCCATCAACGCGATGGCGTTCTGCTGGGCCTTCTCGTGAGAGATCTTTTTGCTGCGCGCTTCGTCCTCGACCGCTTTTTCGATCGCTTTGGACGCCAACAGCTTGTTGAACAGATCCTGACGGGCCGGCAGGCTTGGGCCTACAGCGGCCAGGCGCTGACGCGAGAAGTGCATGCGCGCCACGCGCGCCAGTTTCTGCGCGATGGTTTTATCCGTGCCGTGTTCGGTGGCCATGCGGCGCAGCGAAACGGTGTTGGAGAAGCGCACGAAGCTGTCGCGGCCGAGCCACAGCACGGCGAAGAATTTTTGCACGCCGTTCAACAGACGCAGGTGCGGCGTGCCGTGGCCTTCGCGGCCCGGCGAGCGGCCGAACATGACCGAAACCGGCAGCATTTGAATGTCGAGATCCGGATTGCTGCGATGCAGATCCAGGTAGTCGTGGAACAGCTTTACCGACTCTTCTTTCGGGGTGTAGTAGCGGAACACGCGCGGGCCGTCGTGAATGAACACGTAGCTCGGCAGCACGGTGCCGTCGATCTCCAGCGCGTTGAGCGGATCGGGCAGATCCTGCGCCAGGCACTGGGTGCGCAGCGTCAGCAAATCCGCCTTGGAATTGTAAGGTAAAACATACAAAATCGGCCGTGAGGGATCCAACCCTAGCTCGGTAACCGGATCTGAAGGGATGACCTTACTTCTTACCAACAATTTAAGTGGTAAATTCAATATTTTATAATAAATTTTACGCCAACCTGACATAACAACGTGAAGCCTCTTGTTAGCAATGCGCCGCAAGCATACCAGAAACCGGGTAGCAGATCTGTGGTGTTCGAAAACCGAGAGCCGTCAGCGCGGACTGTTCTAGACTCTTTTTATTATGACCGACCTCTGAGAAAGGCACGAAAACATGGCAAACCAAGCAACCGGATTGACCCGCATCATCAAGGCCGCCGGCTATTCTTATAAAGGGCTTTCCGCCGCCTGGCAACACGAGGCGGCGTTCCGCCAGGAACTGGTGGTGACCCTCCTGGCTATCATACTGGCTGTCTGGCTGGACGTGGGTGCGATAGCGCGCATTTTATTGATCGGATCGGTGGCGCTGGTGATGATCGTCGAGATCCTGAACAGCGCGATCGAGGCGGTGGTGGATCGCATCGGCAGCGAACACCATGAGCTGTCCGGGCGGGCCAAGGACATGGGATCGGCGGCGGTGTCGCTGGCGATCGTACTCGCGCTGTTCGTTTGGGGCACGGTCTTGTGGCAGCATTTTGGCTGACGCAAAGTGCCTACTGACTGATTTTTATTTATTCTTCGGTTCCCAATCCGCGCTTACCTGTATATACTCACAGCAAGACTGTATAAACAAACAGGGGGCGGAATGAAAGCACTAACTACCAGACAGCAAGAGGTCTACGATCTGATTCGCGATCATATTTCGCAAACGGGCATGCCGCCGACGCGTGCCGAGATCGCGATGCGTCTGGGGTTCCGTTCGCCTAACGCCGCCGAAGAGCACCTGAAGGCGCTGGCACGCAAAGGCGTGATCGAAATCGTCTCCGGCGCGTCGCGCGGTATCCGCCTGCTGATGGAAGAAGAAGAAGGGCTGCCGCTGATCGGCCGCGTCGCCGCCGGCGAGCCGCTGCTGGCGCAGCAGCACATCGAAGGGCACTACCAGGTGGATCCATCCCTGTTCAAACCGAGCGCCGATTTCCTGTTGCGGGTGAACGGCATGTCGATGCGCGACATCGGCATTCTGGACGGCGATCTGCTGGCGGTGCACAAAACACAAGACGTGCGCAACGGCCAGGTCGTGGTCGCGCGCATCGAAGACGAAGTGACGGTCAAACGCTTGAAAAAGCACGGCAACGTGGTTGAACTGCTGCCGGAGAACAACGAATTCCAACCGATCGTGGTCGATCTGCGCCAGCAGAATTTCACGATCGAAGGGCTGGCGGTCGGCGTGATCCGCAACGGCGACTGGATTTAATCGCCGCGCCATCACCGCCGCTCCCTGTATCAATCGCCCCTGTTTTGGGGCGTTTTTGTTTCTGACTTCGCCCTTCGTCACTCTGTCACAGGAACATCCCATCATGCGCCTGATTTCCGCCTTCACCAGCGACACCGATAAAGCCCTGTGGCGCCTCGCCCTGCCGATGATTTTCTCCAATATCACCGTGCCGCTGCTCGGGCTGGTGGACACCGCGGTGATCGGCCACCTCGACAGCCCGATCTATTTGGGAGGCGTGGCGATCGGCGCGGTGGCGACCAGCTTCCTGTTCATGCTGCTGCTGTTCCTGCGCATGAGCACCACCGGCCTCGCGGCGCAGGCGCTGGGAGCGAAGAACCCGCAGGCGCTGGCGCGCGCCTTTATGCAACCGCTGCTGCTGGCGTTGTTGGCCGGGGGGGCGATCGTCCTGTTGCGCTACCCGCTTATTGAACTGGCGCTGCGGATCGTCGGCGGCGATGGCGAGGTGCTGGAGCAGGCGCGGCGTTTTCTTGAGATCCGCTGGTTGAGTGCGCCAGCGGCGCTGGCCAACCTGGTGCTGCTGGGCTGGCTGCTCGGCGTGCAGTACGTGCGTGCGCCGGTGATCCTGCTGATCGTCGGCAACCTGCTGAACATCGTGCTGGATATTTGGCTGGTGATGGGCCTGGGTTGGAACGTGCGAGGGGCGGCGGCGGCCACCGCCATCGCCGAATATGCCACGCTATTGCTCGGCCTGTGGCTGGCGTGGCGGGTGATGCGTCTGCGTGGTATTACCCTGGCGATGTTGCGTCAGGCCTGGCGTGGCGATCTGCGTCGCCTGCTGGCGCTCAATCGCGACATCATGTTGCGTTCATTGCTGCTGCAGCTGTGCTTTGCGTCGCTGACCATTTTCGGCGCTCGCCTGGGGAGCGATGTGGTGGCGGTTAACGCGGTGTTGATGAACCTGCTGACGTTTACCGCCTATGCGCTCGACGGCTTCGCTTATGCGGTGGAGGCCCATTCCGGCCACGCCTACGGCGCCCGGGACGGCAGCCAACTGCGTAAGGTGTGGCACGCGGCCTGCAGGCAGGCGGGGCTGGTCGCGTTGGCCTTCGGCCTGGCGTATGCCGTTACCGGCCAGCAGATCGTGGCGGCGTTGACCTCCCTACCGGAGCTGCGCGCGTTGGCCGCCCACTATTTACCGTGGCAGGTCATTTTGCCGCTGGTCGGGGTGTGGTGCTATTTGCTGGATGGCATGTTTATCGGCGCCACGCGCGGCGCTGAGATGCGTAACAGCATGGCGGTGGCCGCGGCAGGGTACGGTCTGACGCTGTTCAGTGTGCCGCTGCTTGGCAATCACGGGCTCTGGCTGGCGCTGGCGGTGTTTCTGACGTTGCGTGGCGTGGCATTGGGCTGGATTTGGCACCGTCACCAGGTGCGCGGCAGCTGGTTTACTGCACATTAAACCGGACGTTTTGTTGGGTTAATGGTTAGTTTTTCTTATGATTTTGGTCATGTTTGCTTACATGTTTTCAGCCTTGATCTGTTCGCGTTAGTTCGTTGTTTGTTAGCGTTTTTTGTTTTTATTTTGTTTGTTAATGGTTTTTTATTCTGTGTTTTGGCTTTTTTATTTCCATGTTTAACTAGAATGAATCATGTGGCTGGTAAATGAAGGGGAGCGGTGCTTCTTAAGGTGAAGGAAGCATCGGCCAGAAAAATTTCTGGTTAACCCCGACCGGCAACAGGGATCACTGATTCACCACAGGTTAACGGAGAGACTATGAATAAAGATCAAGCCGACGGTAACTGGAAGCAGCTGAAAGGCAAAGTGAAAGAGAAATGGGGCAAGCTGACCGATGACGATCTGACGGTCATCGAAGGGAAACGCGAACAGCTGGTCGGCAAAATTCAGGAGCGCTACGGTTACCAGAAAGAGGCGGCCGAAAAAGAGGTGAAGGCCTGGGAAGATCACACCAAACACCGCTGGTAACACGCAGGGCCGCCACTGACGGCGGCCGGCAACAGCGCAGGCCGGCGTCGCTCCATCCTCTGGCGCCCCGGCCGCAGGTACAGGGAAGTACCTGACTTCGTCTTACTTCTTCTTGATGGCGATGCTGTGATCGTGTTCGGCGCAGTCATGCTTGCTGTCACAAGCTTCAACTTCAACGCAACCGGCGCACAGACCGTGCGCTTCCACCACGCTGTGCCGCAGTGCAAATCCGGCTTCCTGTGCCAGCTTCTGCAGCGTTTCCTCCACGCCTTCGGTGGTGCGTTCGGTCACCTGGCCGCAGCGGTCGCAGATAAACAGCGCGGACGTATGCATCGGCTGTTCGAAATGGTGGCACAGCACGTAGCTGTTGGCCGATTCCACTCTATGGATAAACCCTTGCTCCAGCAGAAAATCCAGCGCGCGGTATACCGTCGGCGGCTTGGCCTGCGGTTCGGCGACGCGCAGCAGATCGAGCAGGTCATATGCGCTGATTGCACCGGGTTGCTGAGTCATCAGACGCAGCACTTCCAGCCGTTGCGGCGTCAATCGCACATTACGTTGCTGGCAGAGGCGTTCAGCCTGCGCCAGCAGCTTTTCCTGGGTGGTTGAGTTCATCGCAAATATCCCGGTACGTAAAAAAGCCGATTTTACCATGATTACGGCGAATCGCCGAGAGTTGCCCCCTTTTCCCCTGATGATAGCGCAGGGAAAGGCGCGTCGATCGCGCTAAAAGAGAGATGCGTCACAACTTTTCCCCGCCGTCGGGCGGCAAATCAACGTTGCCGGTTTTAGCGCTGGAGAGCGGGGGACGAGAGCGGTATAACGCCTTTCACCCGCGTGATGAGCAGGAGCCCTGTGTGATGACGGAAAGAGAGAAGCTGTTAAGCGGCCTGGAGTACAACAGCCGCGATGAAGAACTGATCGGGATGTATCGTAAGGTCTATAAAGGGGGGATTATGGGGGGAAGGGGGCACATGGCAAAAATAATATTGTCTGTAACAATATTATTTTAAATCGTGTAATGATGAGTGATTTAATAGTAATCTTATTAGATTTTACTGCTTTGCGCTATCCTTGATGCTATATATTTTATTGAGTTTCATGGTTTTTTATTTGATGAGACGTTTTTTTATAATTTTGATAGCCACTTTTATTAAGTGGCCATTAATTATTTATGTTCCAATTAACGATGTATTCTTTTTTCTATTTTTTCATACAGCAATATACCTAAAATGGCAGATGCAAGTATTGTGATAAAGCCGGAAATTAGGCATGTCCATATATTGGAAGTGCTTTTAGATACCATTCCGTAAGCTAACACTATGAATGAGTGACTCAAGTATATAGTATATGATGCATCACCAATCTTTAAGAGGGTTTTACTATCTTGATTAATCGGTAAGATAAAAATCAGTATCAATACGCTTAATAGGTAGTCTAGGATTACAGGTTTGTCAATGTAGGTCGCTATTAGTATCAATATGGTTGTAATTATCCACAGGGTATGATTATTCACTCCTGCCAGAACTTTTGTTATAACATGTTGGTTTTTCTCTAGTAATATCCCCAGTACGAAAAGTAAAAGTAACCAATTTGAGAAAAATAAATTCAATTCTGCCGCAGGGAATATATTAAGGTGTGAAAGCATTACTAATGCTGAAAAAAATACAAGTAATAAAATCGGCATTAATTTCTTGCTTGTTCCTAACATTATGAAAAATGCAAATGTTATATAAAATAGCATTTCATATCTTAATGTCCATGCTTGTGTCAAAACTGGTGGTGTTATTTTATCTTCCGTTATTCCATATGGTATGAGAAGATATGAAAATAATATTTGTGAGACACTATAGTGATGGGAGCGCATTGCCAGGCCTAAACCCCATAATGCAAGAAATACTGAAAGATATACCCAATATAAAGGATATATCCTCTTTACTCTTTTTTGTATGAAAACTTTAGCATATGAAACATCAAAGGTTTTGTTTTTTGTCGTATAGGACATTATATAGCCACTGATAGCAAAGAAAACATATACGCCAATGTTACCCATATTAACTGTTTTCTTAAGCATTGTATCAATAAAGTCAATGCCTGTAGACTGATAGAGCGAGAATTGCGTTACAGTATGGTCTATGACGACAAGCATAGCTGCTATCGCTCTAGCGTACTGTAATGATTCTAATTTTTTCATAATTACCTTTTTGAATGATTATGGTATTTAGTTATTTGCACTTTTTAATTTAGAAAACTAAAAATATTGCCCTGAACACCTTGGTTAAACTTCGTTATGAAGTAAGCTTCATTATTAAGGTCTCCTTGGTTTGGCGGTATTTATACCTGAGGGCTAGTAAATTATGGTATGCTCGATAATTATTATTTCAATGGCCAATGTAGTATTGATATCTTTATTTTAAACATGATTATTGTAATTTCCTTATTTTTACTTTTTCAGTAATCATATATTTTATGTTGGTAAATAGCAGATATCATAAGAGAATAAATATGCGGTTTCCACGATTTTCCTTTTTTTAGGAATATCCTTATATTTCCTTATGACGTTAATAAAAACATAGTATCAGAGTATTTACAATGGTAAAAGGTAATCGATTCTAAAGCGTTGCTACCTCTAGTTTATTTGGGCAAAGCTCAATAACCCCCTCTGGGGCAGCCATGCCGGGTTATCCGCTCGTTGGAATAGGGCGTTATCGACGAGCAGGAGGCAAGGGGGCGGGATGGCGCTCTTTGCGGTGCGGGCCGGCGTTTGCCAACGGGCGGTCATCGGCCAATGCCAGACGTGCGGTCGCCAAACGGCTCATGACGGTGCCGATCGGCACCGCCAGCACTTTTGCGGCTTCCCGGTAAGACAGCCCTTCGACATACACCAGAAACAGCGCGTTGCGCTGGGCCGTCGGCAGCCGGCTGACGCGCCGCATCACTTCATGGAGCCAGACCGGCTGTTCGCCGTTGTCCGCATCGCCCAGCTCTTCCGCCGCCATGCAGCCTTGCCCCTGGCGAAGATGTTGGGCGCGAATTTCATTGAGCCAAATAGAGTGCAAGATGGAAAACAGCCAGCGATCCAGGTGTGAACCGGGGGTGAATTGCGCGGCGCGCTCCAGCGCACGCAGGCAGGTAGCCTGCACCAGATCGTCGGCGACATCCCGCCGGTGCGAGAGCACCAGCGCATAGCGCCACAGGCGGGAGAGATAGTGGCCGAGTTCATCGCGTATCGCATCGCCGCTGATAGTCACCTCCGCAGGCGCGTCGGATCAAGATTCCGGGTGGCGGTCGATGGCCGCCGCCAAATCGCGGTACTCCTCGCACCCGGTGCCGCACAGCGACTGGATCACCTGCAGCTGTTGGCGAGCCAGATCGGGCCGGCCTTTCAGCATATAGGCTTCCCCCAGGTACTCGCGCACTTTGGGGTATTTCGGATCGAGGGCTACTGATTTTAAATAATAGCCGATCCCTTCATCGGTGCGGCCAAGCTTGCGCGTGGCGTAGCCACGATAGTTCAGCGCAACGGCGGTGTTGGGATTTTTCAACGTATTGAGCATATCGAGCGCTTCCTGATAACGGCCGCTTTTCGCCAGTGCATAGGCGTAGTTAGTGCGGTCGGCGTCGTCGACCTTGCCGCTTTTATCTACCATGCAGGTCTGAGTTTTGCTGTCGTAGACCTGGCCTTTCGGACAGGTTGGCGGGGTTTGGCCGCTGCCGTCGCCGCCCATCGCCAGCGCCGCGCCGGACAACAGCAGGCAGCCGGCAATGGCCGATGCCAGCAGGCGTTTAATGAAGCTGTTCATGGTTATGTCCTCAAGGCAGAGGCGCCGTGCGCGCCCGTAATGAGATAACACCTGAACGAGCGGGTTTATTCGCCTTGTCTCCGCTTATTTTTGCCGGCGGCAAGCGGGTTTTCCCAACGGCGCCGATTGTCGTTATAATAGCCGTTTGCGGCCGCGCGCCGTTCGTTGAACCCAGACAGACTCAGGTAGCCAGTAACTCAGCATGACGAAAGACAACCACGCCCCAACCTACGCCGCCAATCGTTTCTCCATCGCGCCGATGCTCGACTGGACCGATCGTCATTGCCGTTACTTCCACCGCCTGCTGACCAAGGAAACGCTGCTGTACACCGAGATGGTGACCACCGGCGCGATCATCCACGGCAAGGGCGACTATCTGGCCTACAGCGAAGAAGAGCATCCGGTGGCGCTGCAGCTGGGCGGCAGCGATCCGGCCGCGCTGGCGCATTGCGCCAAGCTGGCGGAGCAGCGCGGTTACGATGAGATTAACCTCAACGTCGGCTGCCCGTCCGATCGGGTGCAAAACGGCATGTTCGGCGCCTGTCTGATGGGCCAGGCGGCGCTGGTCGCCGATTGCATCAAGGCGATGCGCGACGTGGTGTCGATCCCGGTGACGGTGAAGACCCGCATCGGCATCGACGATCAGGACAGCTACGCCTTCCTGTGTGACTTTATCGAGACCGTCGCCGGGCGCGGCGAGTGCGACATGTTCACCATCCACGCGCGCAAGGCCTGGCTCTCCGGCCTCAGCCCGAAAGAAAACCGCGAAGTGCCGCCGCTGGACTATCCGCGCGTCTATCAGCTGAAGCGGGATTTCCCGGCGTTGACCATCGCCATTAACGGCGGGGTGAAAACGCTGGAAGAGGCGCAGCAGCACCTGCAGCACTTGGACGGCGTGATGATGGGGCGCGAGGCGTATCAGAATCCGGGTATCCTGGCGCGGGTCGACAGCGAACTGTTCGGCGCGCAGACCGCGGTGCCGGACAGCGTGGCGATCGTCGAAGCGCTGTATCCGTATATCGAGCGCGAGCTGTCTAACGGCACCTATCTTGGCCACATTACTCGCCATATTCTCGGTCTGTTCCAGGGCGTGCCGGGCGCGCGCCAGTGGCGTCGCCATCTGAGCGAGAACGCCCACAAGCCGGGCGCCGATGCGCGGGTGGTGGAGCAGGCGCTGGCGCTGGTGCGTCAGCCGCGCGTCGAAATGGCGTAATCCACAAAAAATTTGACCAATAGTTAGTGTTTTTCACCAGGCGTTCGGTGCGTTACCGGATGCCTGCCTTCGGTTTTCAATAGGTTAGCCCATCCGCCGTTCTGGCACGCTTCTTGTAATCCACTCTGCAGATACGTTGTATTGCAAAGGAGCAATCATGTTGGAAATCTTCTTTCTCATTGGTTTTGTGGTGATGCTGATGGTGACCGGCATCTCGCTGCTGGGGATCTTCGCAGCGCTGTTGGCGGCGGCGGCATTCATGCTGTTGGGCGGGCTGTTCGCAGTGGTCATTAAGCTGCTGCCGTGGCTGATTTTGGCGGTGGTTGGGGTATGGATTTACCGTTCAATGCAGAAACCCCAGATCCGGCGTTACTGATTTTTTGCTGAATAATCAGACAGTCACACTGAAACTTGCACAATTTCCCGCACCGCGAATGCGGCAGCGATCACAGCTTGGCAGTTTTCCCCGGCGATGTGGCACATAAAGCGTGTTTTTTGCCGGACGGGGCTGTTAGGATGTGGGTCGATGCAGTGATGCGACCGATTTCATCACCGTGAGAGACACCTAAAATTCGTGTTGCTAAAGCAACCCCTGTCTCTGGCGGACTCTGCTCTACCCCTACAAAACGCAGTAACAGAAAGGGCTCCGCAAGGAGCCCTTTTCTTTGGCCGCGATCAGGGGATCAGCAGGCTGGAACCGCTGGTGCTGCGGCTTTCCAGCACCTGGTGCGCACGCTGGGCGTCGGCCAGCGCGAATTTCTGCTCGTCTCTCACCTCCACCCGAATGGCGCCGCTGCCGATCAGCGAGAACAGCTCGTTGCTGGCGTACTGCAGCTCGGCGCGGTTGGTGATGTAGCCGTTGAGGGAAGGGCGGGTGACGTACAGCGAGCCCTTCTGATTCAGCAGCGCCAGATCGACGCCGGTCACCGGGCCGGACGCGTTGCCGAAGCTGACCATCAGGCCGCGCCGCTTCAGGCTGTTGAGCGAGGCCTGCCAGGTGCTTTGCCCCACCGAATCGTACACCACGCCGACCTTCTCGCCGTGCGTCAGCTCGGCCACCCGCTGGGCGATATCCTCTTTATGGTAGTTGATGGTGGCCCAGGCGCCGGCCTGCTTCGCCAGCGCCGCCTTCTCGTCGGAGCCGACGCTGCCGATCAGGCGCGCGCCCAGCGCTTTGGCCCACTGACAGGCGATCAGCCCGACGCCGCCGGCGGCTGCATGGAACAAAAATACTTCACCCGGCTGCACTTCGTGGGTCTGGCGCAGCAGATAGTGCACCGTCAGCCCTTTCAGGAAAGAAGCGGCGCCTTGCTCAAAGCTCAGGTTGTGCGGCAGCAGCGCCACTTTCTCTTCCGGCACGTTGTGGATCTCGCTGTAGGCGCCGAGCGACGACTGCGCATACACCACCCGGTCGCCCGGTTTGATCGCGCTGACCCCGGCGCCGACCTTGACCACCACGCCGGCCGCTTCGGTGCCGAGGCCGCTCGGCAGGCTGGCCGGCGCGTACAGCCCGCTGCGCACATAGGTGTCGATGTAGTTGATGCCGATCGCCTTGTTCTCGATCTGCACTTCACCGGCAGCCGGATCGAGCGGTGTAAAATCAACGTATTGCAAGACTTCCGGTCCGCCGACGGCGGAGAATTGAATGCGCTTGGCCATAGGGTTACCTCGTTGGAGTGTCTGATTTCACCCTATTCTTTTTATTATCGGAGATCCAGTTCGCCCGTGCGGGGGTCAATACCTTTTTTGCATCGGTTATGACGCAAAAATCACGTATACTCTCGCGTCAGGATCCTTCATTCGCAACCGGATAAAGACTACGTTTCATGGCAGGAAAAAAACCAACCAACAAAACAAACGCGGACGAAACCAGAGAGCGTTCCAGAGATCGTCAGATGGAAGGGCTGAAGATGCCGCCGCACTCGCTGGAGGCCGAGCAGTCGGTGTTGGGCGGTTTGATGCTGGATAACGAGCGTTGGGACAACGTGGCGGAACGCGTGGTCGCCAACGACTTCTTCAGCCGCCCGCATCGCCTGATCTTTACCGAGATGCAGCGTCTGCTGGAGATGAGCAAGCCTATCGACCTCATCACCCTGTCCGAATCGCTCGAACAGAAGGGCGAACTGGACTCGGTGGGGGGCTTCGCCTACCTGGCCGAGCTGTCGAAAAACACCCCGAGCGCCGCCAACATCGGCGCCTACGCCGACATCGTACGCGAGCGCGCGGTGGTGCGCGAAATGATCTCGGTGGCTAACGAAATCGCCGACGCCGGCTACGATCCGCAGGGGCGCAGCAGCGAAGACCTGCTCGATCTGGCGGAATCCCGCGTATTCCAAATCGCCGAGAACCGCGCCAGCAAAGACGAGGGCCCGAAGGGCATCGAACGCATCCTGGAAGACACCGTCTCGCGCATCGAACAGCTGTATCAGCAGCCGCATGACGGCGTGACCGGGGTCGATACCGGCTATCAGGACCTCAACAAGAAAACCGCGGGCATGCAAAAGTCCGATCTGATCATCGTCGCCGCCCGTCCATCGATGGGGAAAACCACCTTCGCCATGAACCTGTGCGAAAACGCCGCGATGACCCAGGAGAAACCGGTGCTGATCTTCAGCCTGGAGATGCCCGGCGAGCAGATCATGATGCGTATGCTGGCGTCACTGTCGCGCGTGGATCAGACGCGCATCCGTACCGGCCAGCTCGACGACGAGGACTGGGCGCGCATTTCCAGCACCATGGGCATCCTGCTGGAGAAGCGCAACATGTACATCGACGACTCCTCCGGCCTGACGCCGACCGAGGTGCGCTCGCGCGCGCGGCGCATTTTCCGTGAGCACGACGGGCTTAGCCTGATCATGATCGACTACCTGCAGCTGATGCGCGTGCCGGCCTTGTCCGACAACCGTACGCTGGAGATCGCCGAGATTTCGCGCTCGCTGAAGGCGCTGGCGAAAGAGCTGCAGGTGCCGGTGGTGGCGCTGTCGCAGCTGAACCGAAGCCTGGAGCAGCGCGCCGACAAACGCCCGGTCAACTCCGACCTGCGTGAATCCGGCTCCATCGAGCAGGACGCCGACCTGATTATGTTCATCTATCGTGATGAGGTGTATCACGAGAACAGCGATCTGAAAGGGATCGCGGAAATTATTATCGGTAAGCAGCGTAACGGCCCAATCGGCACCGTGCGCCTTACCTTTAACGGCCAGTGGTCGCGTTTCGATAACTACGCGGGGCCACAATACGATGACGAATAATCAGCTAAGGAACTGAAATGAAAGCGGCAACCGCTGTAATCGACCGCCGCGCTCTGCGACATAATCTGCAACAGGTGCGCCGCCAGGCGCCGCAAAGCCGCCTGATTGCCGTTGTGAAAGCAAACGCTTATGGACATGGCCTGCTGGAAACAGCACACACCCTGCAAGACGCCGACTGCTACGGCGTAGCGCGCATCGGCGAGGCGCTGATGCTGCGCTCCGGCGGCATTGTCAAGCCGATCCTGCTGCTGGAAGGCTTCTTCAGCGCCGAAGACCTGCCGGTGCTGGTGGCGAACAACATCGAAACCGCGGTGCACAGCATCGAACAGCTCGAGGCGCTGGAACAGGCCGAGCTGGCGCGCCCGGTGCCGGTGTGGATGAAGCTCGATACCGGCATGCATCGGCTGGGGGTGCGTCCCGAACAGGCGGAGGCGTTTTATCAGCGTCTGTGCGCCTGCCGCAACGTGGCGCAGCCGGTCAATATCATGAGCCACTTCAGCCGCGCCGACGAGCCGGAGTCCGACGCCACCCTGAAACAGATCGCCTGCTTCGAGCAGTTCGCGCGCGGCAAACCGGGCCATCGCTCGGTCGCCGCCTCCGGCGGCACGCTGCTGTGGCCGGACGCCCACAACGAGTGGGTGCGCCCCGGCATCATTCTGTACGGCGTGTCGCCGCTGGATAACGGCAGCGGCGCCGAGCATGGTCTGCAGCCGGCGATGACGCTGAAATCCAGCCTGATCGCGGTGCGCGAGCACAAGGCTGGTGAAGCGGTGGGCTATGGCGGCACCTGGATCAGCCCGCGCGATACTCGCCTTGGCGTGGTGGCGATGGGGTACGGCGACGGCTACCCGCGCAGCGCGCCGACCGGCACGCCGATCCTGATCAACGGCCGCGAAGTGCCGATCGTCGGCCGGGTGTCGATGGACATGATTTCGGTCGATCTCGGGCTGGACGCCGCCGATAAGGTGGGGGATGAAGCGGTGCTGTGGGGGCCGGCGTTGCCGGTCGAGCGCATCGCCGCCTGTACCGGCATCAGCGCTTATGAACTGATCACCAAGCTCACGCAGCGCGTGGCGATGGAATACATCGGCGACTGATACGCCGCAGGGGCCGACGCGCGTCGGCCCCGTTTCTCAGCGGGTTACTTCTTTACCGCCAACCACTTGTCGATAACCTTCTGATACTCGCCGGTCGCCTTGGCCAGGTGCAGCCACTGATCCACATACAGTTTCCAGCTCAGATCGTCGCGCGGCAGCATATAAGCCTTTTCGCCGTACTGCATCGGTTTGGTCGGATTCACCGCGCACAGCTTCGGATAGCGCTTCTGCTGGTACAGCGCCTCGGAGGCGTCGGTGATCATCACGTCCGCCTTGCGATCCACCAACTGCTGGAAAATGCTCATGTTGTCGTGCGTCAGCGTCAGCTTGGCTTTTGGCAGATAGGCGTGCACGAAGGCTTCGTTGGTGCCGCCCGCCGGTTCCAGCAGACGCACCGACGGTTTGTTGATCTGTTCTATCGTGCGGTATTTCTTCACGTCGGTGCAGCGCACCAGCGGAATTTTGCCGTCGGTATCCAGCTTGTCGGCGAAGAACACCTGTTTTTGTCGCTCCAGCGTGACGGAGATGCCGCCCATGGCGATGTCGCACTTGCCGGAGGCGAAGTCCGGCGTCAGGGTTTTCCAGCTGGTTTTCACCCACTTCACCTTGGCACCGAGGCTCTTCGCCAGCGATTCCGCCATGTCGATATCGATGCCTTCATAGCTGCCATCTTCCTTGAGGAAGGTGTAGGGCTTGTAGTCGCCGGTGGTGCAGACCTCCAGGGTCTTTTGCTGCAGCACTTTGTCCAGGTGGGATTGCGCGCCGGCGCTGCCGGCGGCGAGCAGCAGCGCGAGAGGGAGTAACTTTTTCATCTGGCGTCCTTTTTATACATTCGTGGTTTTATGCGTTACTTCGCCGTTAATTGTCGTTTGCCTGCATGAGTTAGCCGTTTTTTATGCCGCTTACCGGCGAAAACGCCGGGCGTTGCTGCTGTACGCGATTTAAGCGCCAGGGTGTGACGTCGGCAACGGTAAAAAAACTGGTAGGCTGTAACGTCAACATTTATTAACACAGTTTACAGGTGGCTATGTACAACATTGACGATTTTGATATGAAAATCCTGACGCTGTTACAGGCCAACGGCCGTTTGACCAATCAGGAGCTGAGCGAACTGGTGGGGCTTTCCGCTTCCCAGTGTTCACGGCGGCGCATCAGCCTGGAGCAGGCGCAGCTGATCCGCGGCTACCACGCGCGGCTGGCGCCGGAGGCGGTCGGCCTGGGGCTGGTGGGGCTGATTGAAGTCAGCCTGATCACGCACGCTCAGGAGCAGATCGACAGCTTTCATCAGATGCTGGAGGACGTGGACGCGATCCTGGACGCTTACAAGACCACCGGCGACGCCGATTACCTGCTGAAAGTGGCGGTGGCGGACCTGCCGGCGCTGAGCGAGTTCATCAGCCAGACGCTGTCGCCGCACAAAAGCGTGGCGCATATCAAAACGGCGGTGGTGCTCAATCGCATCAAGGAAAACGGTTTGTTGCCGGTGACGCGAGAAAGCTGAAACCGAATACGCTTTTCCGTCTATATTAGGAACGTAACGCTGTGCCCAAACCACAATAAATAAACCAGGAGAAAAAAACGTGTTCCAGAACGTTGACGCCTATGCCGGCGATCCCATTCTGTCGCTGATGGAAAAATTCAAACAAGACCCGCGCGCGCACAAGGTGAACCTGAGCATTGGCCTGTACTACGATGCGCAGGGCGTTATTCCGCAGATGCGCGCGGTCGCCGCGGCGCAAGCGCAGTTGAACAGCGTCGAGCACGGCGCCTCGGTATACCTGCCGATGGAAGGGCTGCAATCCTACCGCACCGCCATCCAGCATTTGCTGTTCGGCGAGCAGCACCCGATGCTGCAGCAGGGGCGCATCGCCACCATTCAGACCGTCGGCGGTTCCGGCGCGCTGAAAGTGGGCGCCGACTTCCTGAAAAGCTACTTCCCGAATTCGCAGGTGTGGGTCAGCGATCCCACCTGGGAAAACCACGTCGCCATCTTCAGCGGCGCCGGTTTCAAGGTGAATGCCTATCCGTATTTTGACGGCGAAAGCCTGGGCGTGAAGTTCGACGCCATGCTGGCTGCGCTAAAACAGCTGCCGAAGCACAGCATCGCGCTGCTGCATCCGTGCTGTCACAACCCGACCGGCTCAGACCTGACCCCCGCCCAGTGGGACGAAGTGATCAAGGTGATCGCCGATCGTGAGATCATTCCGTTCCTCGACATCGCCTATCAGGGCTTCGGCGGCGGTATGGAGCAGGACGTCTACGCCATTCGCGCCATTGCGGCGGCCGGCTTGCCGTGCCTGGTGAGCAACTCGTTCTCGAAGATCTTCTCGCTGTACGGCGAGCGCGTCGGCGGCCTGTCGGTGGTGTGTGAAAGCGAAGAAGCGGCCGGGCGCGTGCTGGGCCAGCTGAAGGCGACCGTGCGCCGCAACTACTCGAGCCCGCCGAACTTCGGCGCGCAGCTGGTGGCTAAAGTGCTGAACGACGCTGAGCTGAAAACCCAGTGGCTCAATGAAGTGGAAAGCATGCGCACCCGCATTCTCGAAATGCGCCACGCGTTGGTGGACACCCTGAAGAGCGCGCTGCCGCAGCGCAACTTCGATTACCTGCTGGCGCAGCGCGGCATGTTCAGCTACACCGGCTTCAGCGCGGCGCAGGTCGATCGCCTGCGCGAAGAGTTCGGCGTCTACCTGATCCACAGCGGCCGCATGTGCGTGGCCGGCCTGAACCACGACAACGTGCGTCAGGTAGCCGAGGCGTTTGCTGCGGTGCAGTAACGCCTGTTAGTCTGAACGGACGTTCATCGGGAGCGATAGCGATATCGCTCCTTTTTTATTGCCGGCGCGCCGCCGAAGTTGCCGCAAACCGGAGAGAGAATATACTGATTGAGGGGCGCTCACTCATGTGGCATCAGCAAACGCTAATCCTCAGCGCAAAAGCGCGTGGCTTTCATCTGGTTACCGACGAGATCACCAACCAGTTAACCCACTTACACCGCCTGCAAACCGGCCTGCTGCATCTGTTGCTGCAGCATACCTCGGCCTCGCTGACGCTCAACGAGAACTGCGATCCCACGGTGCGAGCCGATATGGAGCAGCATTTTCTGCGTCAGGTGCCGGAAAACGCCCCCTATCAACATGACTACGAAGGGCCGGACGACATGCCGGCGCACATCAAATCCTCGTTGCTGGGCGCTTCCTTGACGCTGCCCGTCAGGCACGGGCGGCTGATGTTGGGCACATGGCAGGGCATCTGGCTGGGGGAGCACCGCATCCACGGCGGAGCACGCCGTATTGTGGCCACATTACAGGGGGAATAACCCAATGAATAACAGCGCATTGCTGGAGTACTGCATGGCGAAGCCGGGCGCGGAGCAAAGCGACCAGAACCAGTGGCAGGCCAGCCAGATAAAGGTGGGCGACGTGATGTTCGCCATGGTGTGCGAAGTGGAAGGGCGGCCGGCGCTGGCGGTCAAGTCCAGCCCGGAGCTGGCGGAAAGCCTGCGCGAACACCACCCTGAGATCGTCGCCTGCAATGGCCTGAACAAGGCGCATTGGAATACGGTATTTCTCGACGGCAACCTGCCGAACTCGCAGTTTTATACGTTGATCGACAGCTCCTATCAACTGGTGGTGGAAGGCCTGCCCGAACACGTGCGCCAGGAACTGCGCGCCTGATTGCCGGGCGGCGGCGCCGCCCGTTTTCTCCTGCTTTCTCGCGTTAAACCGTGATCAGGGCTTTAAGTTGGGAACGTTCCCTTTTTATTGCCGGGCTAAAGCGGCTACGCTTGGGCATTCAAGAAACGCGGATGAAGGAGGCCGACATGGCCATGAGCGAAGAAAAGCGCAAGATGATCGCCGGGGAACTGTACGACGCCGGCGATGAACTGCTGCGCAGCGAGCGTCGGCGCGCGCGCCAGATAACGCATCGCTACAACCACTCATCGCCGGAAGAGGGCGAGCTGCGCAAACAGTGGCTGGACGAGCTACTGGGCGGCTATCAAGGCGGCGCCATCGAGCCGACGTTCCGCTGCGACTACGGCTATAACATCTATCTCGGCAAGAACTTCTACGCCAATTTCGACTGCGTGATCCTCGACGTGTGCGAGGTGCATATCGGCGACAACTGCCTGCTGGCGCCGGGCGTGCATATCTACACCGCCACTCATCCGCTGGACGCCGAGACCCGCGCCGGCGGCGCGGAGTTCGGCAAGCCGGTCAAGATTGGCAACAACGTGTGGATCGGCGGGCGCGCGGTGATCAATCCGGGCGTGACCATCGGCGATAATGCGGTCGTGGCCTCCGGCGCGGTGGTGACCAAAGACGTGCCGGCCAACTGCGTGGTGGGCGGCAACCCGGCGCGCGTGCTGAAAACGCTGTAAGCCCTCGGGCGGATTAAAACATGCTGCCATGGCGCTCGAAGCCGTGCATCTCGATGTCTTTGAGCGCCTTGAAGCGTTTGACCATCACCGCATGGTCTGACAGCAGATTGCTGATGCGAACAAACAGCTCCTTGTTCTCTTCTTCGCACTGCTCCAGCCAGGCCTGCGGATTCACGCCGTGCTGCATCCAGGGGCCGACGGCCAGCAGCCGCACCGTGTTGGCGTAGTTCGGGCACACCGCGAGCGCCACGCGATCGGCGGAATACTCCTGCGCGCGAGTGGTCGCCAGGCCGGGCAGCACCAGCGACTGCGGCACAACGCCGATCGCCAGACGCCACAGCGACACGTGCCGCAGCTTGTGATGGGCCAATTCATGGGCCAGCACGAACTCCACGATCTCCGGCGCGGTGGGCATCAGCATGGCGATTTCAGCATGGATCACCACGTAGCGCTGGCGGCGGTTGCATTCCAGCGCGAAGGCGTTGACCACGCCGTTGCCGTTGGTCAGATAAAGCTTGGGCAGCGTCTTGAGTTCCAGCCGACGGCCGATATCCTGATACAGCGCGAACAGTTCCGGAAATTGCGCCGGCCCGATGCGCAAGGCGTTGGATTTCGCCTGTGCGGCGAGATAGAAACGGTAAATATAGAAAGCGATCGGGATCAGCGGTAATAACGCGAGCAGGCTGAGGGTATCCAATGTTTCCTTGGCGTCGTCTCCCAACCCAAGTGCAGTTCCATCCGTATTTACCACGACGGCGGCGATGCCAAATAAAAAACCGAACAAGGTAATTATCGCAGATAGCCAGATCATGGGCATTTCCCAGCGGTGGCGAAATGCGGTGAAATTACGACATTCCGTCGCATGATGTTGACACATAAAATATCCTTAATAAGGGAAAGCCACGCCTGACATTGTCAGGTAAATAATGAATGTTTAATTATCCATCCGTTTACCTAACACTCAGCTAAACTGTAGTTCGTTTTTTAATCATGGCGTTTATCCCTTCCTGCACAGACTTAGGCAAAAACGTCAAAAACTGTAGCTGGCGCTGGTGAAGGCCATGCCCGAGGTGGTTTTCTCAACGATGGGGCTGTCGGCCGCGTCGCCCAGCAGGCGCGTTACGCCGACCCCGGCCTGGAAGGCCACGTTCGGTCGCCATTGGTAGTTGAGTGCGGCGGTGAGCGTCGCGTCCTTGAAGCCGCTGCCCGGCCGATATGCGCTGAAGGCGCTGTGCTGCGCCTGCTGCGACGTCACGCCGAAATAGCCGCGCTGATAGCCGCTGTTGGCCCAGGTGGTGGAGAGATTGCCGATAAGCGTCAGCTGTTCGCTGAGCGGATATTGCCCGGTCAGTCCGCTTTCCACATAGGCGGTGTGGCCCAGTTCTTCCCCGCCGTAGCTGCGTTTGCGCGTCGCCTGCATCCCTTTGACATAGGCGCGGAAGGGGTCGAGTTGGTAGCTCAGCTCAGCGCCGGCTTCCAGCGCGCCGCCCAGTTTGCCCATGCCTTTGAGTCGAGTGTTGCGCCCGCGCAAGGTTTTGATTTCCTCGTCACGGCCGGCGTCATAGTTGAGCAATAACGCGATGCCGACGGGCCCGGCGATGGGGAATTGCCAGCGCGCCCCTTCGCTGCCCGCGCTGAATTCTCCCCAACTGGCGTTTTGATAGCCGGCATTCACCTGATACAGCGGTTCAATGCTGTAAAAAGACGAGCCTTCATAGGCGGGAGCGACGGCGAGGCCGCCGGCGAGCGTTAAAGACGCTTCGCCGTCCTGCGCCTGACCGGCGAGGGGAAAAAGAAAGAGCAGGGCGGCGGCAGAGGTACCCAGTTTATTATCCACGTTAAACACCTTCATATCATCCCATTGAATAAACGGCCCGCAGGCCCACGTTTAAATGACGGCTTATTGATAAACGCCATGTTTATATTGATTAATCGACAGGCGACGGCGCGCCATTGGCGTTATTTCACCGCAATAGTGAAACGCATGGGGAATAAACAAAAGCCAAACAAATGGCATGATGGGGCGAGTTTATTATTGGCTGGGTTCAAAGCGCCTGTTTTTAAAGGAATGATGCAGAGAAGGGTATTTAATGTTTCTCGCAGAGGGATAGGTTGATTGCTCAACGAGGCGGAATAGGGCGCCTCGTTGAGCGTATCATCCGCCGTTATTTTTCCAACAGCGGTTTCAGGAAGCGCGCGGTGTGCGATTTTTCACACTCGGCGACCGTTTCCGGCGTGCCGGCGACCAGGATCTCGCCGCCGCCGCTGCCGCCTTCCGGCCCCAGATCGACGATCCAGTCGGCGGTTTTGATCACGTCCAGGTTATGCTCGATGACCACGATGGTATTGCCCTGATCGCGCAGCTGATGCAGCACCGCCAACAGCTGTTGGATATCGGCGAAGTGCAGACCGGTGGTCGGCTCGTCGAGAATATACAGCGTCTGGCCGGTGCCGCGTTTCGACAGCTCGCGCGCCAGCTTGACGCGCTGCGCCTCACCGCCGGAGAGCGTGGTGGCCGACTGGCCGAGGCGGATGTAGGACAGGCCGACATCCATCAGGGTTTGCAGCTTGCGCGCCAGCGCCGGCACCGCGTCGAAGAAATCGCGCGCTTCTTCGATGGTCATCTCCAGCACTTCGTGGATGCTCTTGCCTTTGTACTTCACTTCCAGCGTTTCGCGGTTATAGCGTTTGCCTTTGCACTGGTCGCACGGGACGTAGATGTCCGGCAGGAAGTGCATCTCGACTTTGATCACCCCGTCGCCCTGGCAGGCTTCACAGCGCCCGCCCTTGACGTTGAAGCTGAAGCGGCCCGGCGTATAGCCGCGGCTGCGCGACTCCGGCACGCCGGCGAACAGCTCGCGCACCGGGGTGAAGATGCCGGTGTAAGTGGCCGGGTTGGAGCGCGGCGTGCGGCCGATCGGGCTCTGATCGATATCGATCACCTTGTCGAAATGTTCCAGGCCGGTCACTTCGCGGAACGGCGCAGGCTCGGCGATGGTGGCGCCGTTAAGCTGGCGCTGGGCGATCGGGAACAGCGTATCGTTGATCAGCGTCGACTTGCCGGAGCCGGACACGCCGGTGATGCAGGTAAACAGACCGACCGGCAGCGTCAGCGTCACGTCCTTCAGGTTGTTGCCGCGCGCGCCGCTCAGCTTCAGCACCTTGGTCGGATCGGCCTGCACGCGCTGCGCCGGGATGGCGATCTCGCGTTTGCCGCTGAGGAACTGGCCGGTCAGCGATTCCGGCTGCGCCATGATGTCATCGACGGTGCCTTCCGCCACCACCTGGCCGCCGTGCACGCCGGCGCCGGGGCCGATGTCGATCACGTGGTCGGCGGCGCGGATGGCGTCTTCGTCATGCTCCACCACGATCACCGTGTTGCCGAGGTTGCGCAGGTGGATCAGCGTTTCCAGCAGGCGCTCGTTGTCGCGCTGGTGCAGGCCGATCGACGGCTCATCCAGCACGTACATCACGCCCACCAAACCGGCGCCGATCTGGCTGGCCAAGCGGATACGCTGCGCTTCGCCGCCGGAGAGCGTTTCCGCCGAACGGGACAGCGACAGATAGTTCAGGCCGACGTTCACCAGGAACTTCAGGCGATCGCCGATCTCTTTCAGCACTTTCTCGGCGATCTTGGCGCGCTGGCCGCTGAGCTTCATGTTCTGGAAGAACGTCATCGCATGGCCGATGCTCAGATCGGAGATCTCCGGCAGCGTGGTGTCTTCGACGAACACGTTGCGCGCTTCTTCACGCAGGCGGGTGCCGTGGCACGAGGCGCAAGGGCGGTTGCTGATGAACTTCGCCAGCTCTTCGCGCACCGCGCTGGACTCGGTCTCTTTATAGCGGCGTTCCATGTTGTGCAGCACGCCTTCGAACGGGTGGCGGCGCACGGTGGTGTCACCGTGATCGTTGATGTATTTGAATTCGATCGACTCTTTGCCGGAGCCGCTCAGCACCGCTTTCTGCACGTTGGCGCTCAGGGTGTTGAACGGGGCTTCGACGTCGAACTCATAGTGCTCCGCCAGCGAGCGCAGCATCTGGAAGTAATAGAAGTTGCGGCGATCCCAGCCGCGGATCGCGCCGCCGGCCAGCGACAGCTCGGGGTTTTGCACCACGCGATCCGGATCGAAGAACTGTTGCACGCCCAGGCCGTCGCAGGTCGGGCAGGCGCCGGCAGGGTTGTTGAAGGAAAACAGGCGCGGTTCCAGTTCGCGCATGCTGTAGCCGCAGATCGGGCAGGCGAAGTTGGCGGAGAACAGCAGCTCGTCCGCTTTTTCGTCGTCCATGTCCGCCACCACCGCGGTGCCGCCCGAGAGCTCCAGCGCGGTTTCGAACGATTCGGCCAGGCGCTGCGCCATGTCGTCGCGCACCTTGAAACGGTCGACCACTACTTCGATGGTGTGTTTTTTCTGCAGCTCCAGCTTCGGCGGATCGGACAGATCGCACACTTCACCGTCGATGCGCGCGCGGATGTAGCCTTGGGCGGCCAGGTTTTCCAGCGTTTTGGTGTGCTCGCCCTTGCGATCTTTCACTACCGGCGCCAGCAGCATCAGGCGCTTGCCTTCCGGCTGGCTCAGCACGTTATCGACCATTTGGCTGACGGTTTGTGCCGCCAGCGGCACATGGTGATCCGGGCAGCGCGGCTCGCCGACGCGGGCGAACAGCAGGCGCAGGTAGTCGTGGATCTCGGTGATGGTGCCGACCGTGGATCGCGGGTTGTGCGAGGTGGATTTTTGCTCGATGGAGATCGCCGGCGACAGACCTTCAATATGGTCGACGTCCGGTTTTTCCATCAGCGACAGGAACTGGCGCGCATAGGCGGAGAGTGATTCGACATAGCGCCGCTGCCCTTCGGCATACAGCGTATCGAAAGCCAGCGAAGACTTGCCGGAACCGGACAGGCCGGTGACGACGATCAGTTTGTCACGCGGGATGATCAGGTTGATGTTTTTCAGATTATGGGTTCGAGCACCACGAACTTCGATATTGTCCATTTACACTTCCCGTCTTGATGATACACCGCGCCTGTCGCGATTTTTGCGGGGGATTTTGTGATGGATCTCGCAAAAAACCGGCACAGCCAGGTCGAAACGCATAATTATGACACAAAAAAACCTGAATGGATATCCAGTATGCGAATGCAATAAGGTCGATTGGAAAGACAATTCTGGAATGCAATTCGCACTTATCAACACGGGTGTGGTTTCGTACTCAGCGTGGTAAACTGACGCGTTTATACTGTGTAGAAATCAATCATCGGGAGAAGTGCTCATGGCCAGCAGAGGCGTAAACAAAGTAATTCTGGTCGGGAATCTGGGTCAGGATCCAGAAGTCCGTTACATGCCGAACGGCGGCGCAGTGGCCAACATTACCCTGGCGACCTCCGAAAGCTGGCGTGACAAAGCGACCGGCGAACAGAAAGAGAAGACCGAGTGGCACCGCGTCGTGCTGTTCGGCAAACTGGCTGAAGTGGCGGGCGAATACCTGCGCAAAGGCTCTCAGGTCTATATCGAAGGCTCCCTGCAGACCCGTAAATGGCAGGATCAGAGCGGCCAGGATCGCTACACCACCGAGATCGTGGTTAACGTCGGCGGCACCATGCAGATGCTGGGCGGCCGTCAGGGCGGCGGCGCACCGGCCGGTCAATCTGCCGGCGGCCAGGGCGGTTGGGGCCAGCCTCAACAGCCACAGGGCGGCAACCAGTTCAGCGGCGGCCAGCAGCAGTCTCGTCCGGCGCAGAACAGCGCTCCGGCGACCAGCAACGAACCGCCAATGGATTTCGACGACGATATTCCGTTCTAAGCCTGGCGACAGCGCTAAAAAAACCCCGCTCAGGCGGGGTTTTTTGTGGGCGCTCACTGCCGATTTTCTGCGGCGGTGTCGCCAATCAGTAAATTGCTACCGGGTTGATGTTAACCTGGGTTGAACCGACATACAGCGGTTGCCCCAGCACGAACAGGAATTCCCAGGTTTTCGTGCGCACCAGTGGGCGGCTGTCGATCAGTTCCAGGTTATAGACGCCGCGTTTGGCCAGCAGGTATTGGTTGACCGGGAACTCTTCGTCATTTTTCGGGTTAGGGTATACTTCGGAAGCCCAGGTATCACCGCCGAAGGCCACGATGCCTTGGTCAGCCAACCATTTCGCCGCTTCCATGCCGATACCCGGTTCAACTTCCAGGAACTTTTTATTGTCTTTGCCAATCAGCTCCAGCCAGCCGGTGTTGAACAAGACAACGTCGCCTTTGCGTAAACTGATGCCCTGCTTTTTAAGCACCGCTTGAATATCCGCAACGGAAAATTCGGTGCCGCCCGGAACGATCGCTTTATTATAATAAGCCGTCATATCGAGTACGACGCCGCGTGTGACCATGGGCGGCACTTTTTCCACGCCCAATTTTTTCACGCCATCTACGGTGACGAAATCCGCCGCCTTATTGCCGTTATAATAAACATTGTCGATGCCGATATGGCCAATGCCATTCAACTGAGTGCCGACGCCGGTCCAGGCATTCACCAATTCATCATTAAAGGTGAATTTATTTGGGCCAAGCGTTTTACCGTCCTGCTGACCAGGCTGAATATTATATAAGCGGAAGCTGCGGTGGCGGAACGCCGGGAAATCTTTATCGACGGGCACCGCCAATGACAATGTCTTGCCTTGTTTTACCAACTGCACGGACTGTAATACCCCTTCTGGCGTGAGCAGGTTGGCCGCGCCGATTTCGTCTTTTGCACCGTAAACGGAAGGATACCAGTCTGACGGCTGAGCGGCGGACTCTGCGGCGTGTGCAGGCACTGTGGCAAGCAAAGGCAGCAAGAGGGAGAGGCGATACAATGATTTCATCAGTGACTCATCCTTATAAAAACGTATTGCAGGGTGAATGAAAATGAGCCGTCCGGACATGGGCGACATCAGGCCGCCGAATAATAACCGGTGGAGAAAGAAGCTCATTTTTGGGTGCGCGGGGTGTATTAGCGTAATGCCTTATAACAAGGCGTGGTGAATAACCACCCGACGATGACTTCTTTATGCGGAAATAAATAACGCCGGGCGAGCGGCGTCATTGATATTATTTTTTCAGCTCAGCACTCATGGTGACGAAATTACCCATATAGGCGCTGGTGATTTTGTAGCCGCTTGCGCCGGCCTCTTGCGCTTTTTTAGCGATGAGGGCTTCGGTGGAATCCAGCGTGCTGCCGGTTGCGGTAACGCTCTCTGCTGCAGCGTTAAACGACAGCGTGGAAAACAGAGCGAGTGAAATAACGGTGGTCATGGTTTTCATATCTTTATCCTGTGTTCGAAAATTCGAAAAATAAGGGTGTCCGGTACGACACGATGGAGCGAAGGATAAAGGGGGCAGTGAGGTGAATAAATAACAGAATCGTCAATAAACTATTCCGTTTTTGTACATAAACTGATTCGATTGTTGTCTTTCACGCGGGATTGGCGGCGTAAAGCGTGGGCAGGGGAAACAAGCTTGCATAGACGTCGTCAGGCTTGCATACCGCGGCAAGCCAATAAAAAGCCCCTCGCGGGGCTTGGATGTTACGCCGAGAAGCCGCCGTCGATGCTCAGGCTGGCGCCGGTGATGTAACCCGCCTGCGGGCCCGCCAGGTAGGCGACAAAACCGGCGATCTCTTCATCTTTACCGTAGCGGCCGATCGCCATCAGCTGCTTGAGCTGATCGGCGAACTCGCCGGCGTCCGGGTTCATTTCGGTGTCCACCGGGCCGGGCTGCACGTTGTTGACGGTGATGCCGCGCGGGCCGAGATCGCGCGCCATGCCTTTGGTCAGGCCGACCAGCGCCGATTTGCTCATCGCATACACCGCCGCGCCGCCGAACGGCACGCGTTCGGCGTTGGTGCTGCCGATGTGGATGATGCGCCCGCCGTCATTCATGTGGCGCGCCGCCTCCTGGCTGGCGACGAATACGCTGCGCACGTTGACCGCCAGCATGCGATCCAGGTCGTCCAGCGCCAGTTCCTCGGTGCCGCCCAGCGTAAACACCCCGGCGTTGTTCACCAGAATATCCAGGTTGCCGAAGTGGCTCACCGCCTGGCGAACCGCCTGCTGCAGCGCCAACGCATCGGCGCTGTCGGCCTTGATGGCGAGGGCTTTGCCGCCGGCGGCGGTCACGGCGCTCGCCACCGCTTCGGCGCGATCGGCCGAGGCGGCGTAGGTAAAGGCGACGGCGGCGCCTTCGTTCGCCAACCGTTTCACGATGGCGGCGCCGATGCCGCGGGAGCCGCCCTGAACGAATGCGACTTTGCCTTGCAGAGGTTGTGCTGTCGTCATGCTATTTCTCCAAAGTGGGTGAGGGTATTGCGCTGTCATTCAGTATGGGTGAAATGAATGGCGATCACTGTCCACAAAGAGCTCTGGCCGCCTGAAACGAGAAAAGCCCCTTGCGGGGCTTCTTTCTTCCGTCGATTGGCTGTCCGACGATCAGTTGAAGATTTCTGCGGTGCCGTACAGTTTGTTTTGGCCGCCGGCGGCGACGATGCGGTAGGAACTGGCGCCCGACGCAGCGGCTTTGCTGGCCAGTTCGCTTTCCAGCGCGCTCAGGTTGGCGGCGCCGCTCACGGTGACTACGCCGATTTTCTGCGCGTCTGCGGCTGGCTGGCTGGTTGGCAGGTCAGCGGCGAAGGTCGCGAAAGAAGCGGTAGCCAGCAGTGCAGCGGTAGCAAAAATTTTGACGTTTTTCATGATGTGTTCCTCAGAGTATTTATTAGGTGAGAGCGCGTTGTCTCTCGATGTGTTAAATACTAGTGCACCGGGTGTGAATAAAAAATCGGAGAGTTTTGAGTATCTCTGTCAAATAAATTGATGGTTTTTCAGCCGTTGGCGTGCGGCAAAAATTGCCACTACCCTTTACAGACGATCCTTAACCGGAGAAGCGTCATGACGGTAAACGCGTTTATCGGCAGCTGGGCGTTGGTGTCGTCGGCGTTCAAAAACCAGAACGGCGAGCTGAATTACCCGCTGGGCGAGCAGGTGTTGGGGCGCATCCACTATGAGGCCAACGGCACAATGGCGGCGCAGCTATACAGCGCCGTGCGGCCGCGTTTCGTCGCCGACGATTTGGCGCAGGGATCCGAGCGGGAGATCCATGCCGCCTTCATCAATATGATTTGCTATTTCGGCCGTTATCAGGTGGAAGAAAGCGAGCAACGGGTGGTGCATCAGGTTGAAGGCTGCTCGTTCCCCAATTGGATAGGCAGCCGTCAGGTGCGCTTTTACGCCTTTAACGCCGATCGGCTGACGTTGCGCACGGTGCCGCTGCAGCTCGGCAACGGCGTGCAGATCGGCGAACTGGTGTGGCAGCGGACGGGAGCGTCATCATGATCATTGTTCATCATCTCAATCACTCGCGGTCGCAGCGCATTCTGTGGTTTTTGGAAGAGCTGGGCGTGCCCTATCAGGTGCAACGCTACGAGCGCGATCCGCACACTCTGCTGGCGCCGCCGGCGCTGAAAAAGATCCACCCGCTGGGCAAATCGCCGGTGATCGTCGATGGCGATCTGACGCTGGCGGAATCCGGCGCCATTATCGAATACTTGCAGGAGGCCTACGACGCACAGGGCATGTTTATGCCGACGGACTTCCACGCGCGCCAGCAATACCGCTACTGGTTGCACTACGCAGAGGGATCGCTGATGCCGCTGTTGGTGATGAAGCTGGTGTTCAGCCGTCTCGGCCAGCCGCCGATCCCCTGGCTGCTGCGGCCGGTGGCGGGCGCGATCGGCAAGGGCGTACAGCGCGAATACCTCGACAAACAGATCGCGCCGCACTGCGAGTATCTCGAACAGCACCTGAACAAGGGCAGCTGGTTCGTCGGCAACGATTTCAGCGCGGCGGACATACAGATGAGCTTCCCGCTCGAGGCGATGGCGGCGCGCGGCGCGTTGGACAATTGCCCGAAACTGCGCGGCTTCCTGCAGCGCATCCACGCCCGGCCCGCCTACCAGCGGGCGCTGGAACAGGGCGGCCCTTACGACCTGCTGAGTTAAGCGGATGGGCTATACTCGATGGGGTCATTCTTCATCGGAGGTAGCCCATGGCTACGCAAATCTTCGTAAATCTGCCCGTACGCGATCTGCCCGCCTCAATGGCGTTTTTCACCCAGCTCGGCTTCAGTTTCAACCCGCAATTTACCGACGATACCGCCGCCTGCATGGTGGTCAGCGACACGATTTACGTGATGCTGCTGACCCACGACAAATTCAGGATGTTTACCCCGAACCCGATCGGCGACGCCAAACAGGCCACCGAAGTGTTGGTGTGCCTGTCGCAACCCAGCCGGGCGGCGGTGGACGAACTGGTGCGCAAGGCGATCGCCGGCGGCGGCAATACCTATCATCCGCCGCGGGACTATGGCGTGATGTACGGCCACGGATTTCAGGACCTGGACGGCCATATCTGGGAATTGATGTATATGGATCCCGCAGCGGTGCAGGCGCAATAAGATCGCCGTGAAACAGGCTGGCAGGGGCGCAGGATCGCCCCGTCTTTTCGCGCAGAAGCCCTTCCCGCCGCTTTCTGCATAAATTGCCGCGATCTTTAGTTGATTAGACGCTAGGGAAGGCAGGATAATCGTTTGCCTTGAATAAACCACCATAAATCACCCGTACCGCGCGCTGCGAGTTAAACGTTTGCCTTGGTGCGCATCGCCGTTGGCGGTGCGACGGAAGGGCAAGGAAGCGGAACGTGACGTAAACGATTACGTGGCGATCAGGCGCGGGCGAGATTACAGGCCTGCTGCGACGGGCCGATTCATGAAACACAGGGGAAGTAACCTATGTCGAACTCTCAAGCGAACCACGCCGCAAAACCAACCGGCGGGCTTGATGGCTATTTTAAAATTTCCGCGCGCGGCAGCAGCGTGCGTCAGGAGGTGGTGGCGGGGCTGACCACCTTCCTGGCGATGGTGTACTCGGTGATCGTGGTGCCGAGCATGCTGGGCAAAGCGGGCTTCCCGCCGGCGGCGGTGTTCGTTTCCACCTGTCTGGTGGCCGGTCTGGGCTCGCTGCTGATGGGGCTGTGGGCTAACCTGCCGATGGCCATCGGCTGTGCGATCTCGTTGACCGCCTTTACCGCTTTCAGCCTGGTGCTCGGCCAACATATCAGCATTCCGGTGGCGCTGGGCGCGGTGTTCCTGATGGGCGTGCTGTTCACCGTCATCTCGGTCACCGGCATCCGCGCCTGGATCCTGCGCAACCTGCCGATGGGCGTGGCGCACGGCACCGGCATCGGCATCGGGCTGTTCCTGCTGCTGATCGCCGCCAACGGCGTCGGCCTGGTGGTGAAGAACCCGCTGGATGGCTTGCCGGTGGCGCTCGGCGCGTTCACCTCTTTCCCGGTCGTCATGACGCTGGTCGGCCTGGCGGTGATCTTCGGCCTGGAGAAACTGCGCGTGCCCGGCGGCATTCTGCTGGTGATCATCGCCATTTCCATCATCGGCCTGATCTTCGACCCGGCGGTAAAATATCAGGGGCTGTTCGCCATGCCGAGCCTGGCGGACGCTGACGGCAAATCGTTGATCTTCAGCCTGGATATCATGGGCGCATTGCAGCCGGTGGTGTTGCCGAGCGTGCTGGCGCTGGTGATGACCGCGGTGTTCGACGCCACCGGCACCATCCGCGCGGTAGCCGGGCAGGCCAACCTGCTGGACAAAGACGGCCAGATCATTAACGGCGGCAAGGCGCTGACCTCAGATTCCCTGAGCAGCATCTTCTCCGGGCTGGTGGGCGCCGCGCCCGCCGCGGTCTACATCGAGTCCGCCGCCGGCACCGCCGCGGGCGGCAAGACCGGCCTGACCGCCACCGTGGTCGGCGTTCTGTTCCTGCTGATCCTGTTCCTGTCGCCGCTGGCCTATCTGGTGCCGGTCTACGCCACCGCGCCGGCGCTGATGTACGTCGGCCTGTTGATGCTGAGCAACGTCACCAAGCTGGACTTCAACGACTTCGTCGACGCGATGGCCGGCCTGCTGTGCGCCGTGTTCATCGTGCTGACCTGCAACATCGTCACCGGCATCATGCTGGGCTTCAGCTCGCTGGTCATCGGCCGCATCTTCTCCGGCGAATGGCGCAAGCTGAACATCGGCACCGTGCTGATCGCCGTGGCGCTGGTGGCGTTCTACGCCGGCGGCTGGGCGATTTAAGCCTCTTGGGTTTCCCTCGCCCATCGGGCGGGGGAGCCTGTGACGGCAATTCCCTTCTTAAGATAAGTCTTCTTCTGCTCTGCACCGCGTTTTGAAAGGCACAACAAGCTTTAACGGCTGTAAAAAAAGTGATCTACTATCGGGACCAACGCAGGCCCTGAGCCGATGTCGTCTGAATCGTAGAGTCTAAGGAAAGCATGGAAATCTTTTTTACAATCCTCATTTTGATCCTGGTGGTCTCCCTGTCCGGGGTGGTGACGCGCATGTTGCCGTTCCAGGTGCCGCTGCCGCTGATGCAAATCGCCATCGGGGCCCTGTTGGCCTGGCCGCATTTCGGGCTGCACGTCGATTTTGATCCCGAACTGTTCCTGGTGCTGTTCATCCCGCCGTTGCTGTTCGCCGACGGCTGGAAAACGCCGACGCGCGAGTTCCTGCATCACGGGCGTGAAATTCTCGGCCTGGCGCTGGTGCTGGTGCTGATCACCGTGGTCGGCGTCGGTTATCTGATCTACGCCATGGTGCCGGGCATTCCGCTGGTGGCGGCCTTCGCGCTGGCGGCGGTGCTGTCGCCGACTGATGCCGTGGCGCTGTCCGGCATCGTCGGCAAAGGGCGGATTCCCAAGCCGATCATGGGCGTGCTCGAGGGCGAGGCGCTGATGAATGACGCGTCTGGCCTGGTGTCGCTCAAGTTCGCCATCGCGGTGGCGATGGGCACGATGGTGTTCACCGTGGGCGGCGCGACCCTTGAATTCCTCAAAGTGGCGATCGGCGGCCTGTTGGCCGGCGTGGCGGTCACCTGGACTTACAGTAAATCGCTGCGGGTGATGAGCCGCTGGAGCGGCGACGATCCGGCGACCCAGATCGTGTTCCTGCTGCTGCTGCCGTTCGCGTCCTACCTGATCGCCGAACATATCGGCGTTTCCGGCATCCTGGCGGCGGTGGCGGCGGGGATGACCATCAGCCAATCCGGCGTGATCCGCAACGCGCCGCTGGCGATGCGCCTGCGCGCCAACAGCGTGTGGGCGATGCTGGAATTCGTGTTCAACGGCATGGTGTTCATCATGCTGGGCCTGCAGCTGCCGGGCATTCTTGAAACCTCCATCCTGCAGGCGGAGCTGGATCCGACCATCCAGACCTGGTATCTGTTCGCCGACGTGGCCACCATCTACGCCGCGCTGCTGGTGCTGCGTTTCACCTGGCTGTGGGTGATGAAGAAGGCCAGCAACCGCTTTATGAAAAAGCGTCCGCTGCAGTTCGGCGATTACAGCACACGTGAGCTGTGGGTGGCGTCGTTCGCCGGGGTGCGCGGGGCGATTACCCTGGCCGGCGTGCTGTCGATACCGCTGTTGTTGAGCGACGGCACCGCCTTCCCGGCGCGCTATCAGCTGGTGTTTATCGCCGCCGGGGTGATCCTGCTGTCGTTGATTGTCGGCGTGCTGGCGTTGCCGCTGCTGTTGCGCGGCGTGCAGGTGACCGACAAGAGCGCCAGCAAGCAGGAAGAGCGCATGGCGATCGCCATGGCGGCCGAGGTGGCGATCGAGAGCGTGAATAAAATGGAAGAGCGCCTGGTCGCCGATACCGAAGAGAACCTCGATCCGCAGGTGTTGAAAGAGGTCAGCTCGCGGGTGACGGGCATGCTGCGGCGGCGTATCGCGTCGAAAGACGATATCGAGAATGCGCTGGCGATGGAAAACCTCGAGCGGCGTTTCCGCCTGACGGCGCTGCGCGCCGAGCGCGGCGAGCTGTACCACCTGCGTGCCACGCAGAAAATCAGCAACGAGACGCTGCAAAAACTGCTGCACGATCTCGATTTGCTCGAAGCGCTGTTGATCGAGCGCGAGGGGTAAACGCAGAAGGAGGAATAAACGTTTTTCCTCGTTATCCCCATCCTGAAGGGCCGCCTGTGCGGCCCTTGTTTTTTGGCTACTTGACCGGCGGCCAGTAGTCGCGGCAGCAGGCGATCCAGGCCTGCGCGCTGTGCGACAAATAGCTGCCCTGGCGCCAGATCAGGCCGATTTTCCATTCCATGCGCGGTTCCAGCGGCAGCCAGACCAGGTTTTCCTTATCCAGCCAGCGGCAAACCGGCTCCGGCAGCATGGCGATGCCCACGCCGGCCTGCACCATCGAGGCGAGGAAGTCCCATTGGCCGCTGCGCACCGCGATTTGCGGTTCAAAACCGGCCAGGCGAAACGCCTTCATCAGCATCTTGTACAGCGCAAAGTCTTCGTTATAAATCAGGATCGGGCTGTCGGCCAATTCGGCGATATTGATGCTGGTGCGGTTGAGCCACTGCGGCGTGCGCGGCGCCACCACGCACATCGGGTGGCCCAGCAGCGGCAGAAAGGTCAGCGGCTGCTCCGAGTCGAAGGGCAACACCGTCATCGCCAGATCCAGTTCGCCGGACATCACCGCCTGTTCGACCGACAGCCCGCCCAGCTCGGAAATCTTCAATTCGATGCCGGGGTAGGTCTGGCGAAAGCGGCGGATCAGATCGGCGATCTGCCTGCCGACCATCGGCGGAATGCCCAGCCGCAACACGCCCTTTTTCACCGAGCTGATGTCTTCCAGCTCCGCCTCCAACTGGCGGAATTCGTCGAGGATCGTCAGGCCGCGCTGATACACCGCCTGGCCGCTGTCGGTCAGGCGCAGCTTGCGGCCTTCGCGGATCAGCAGCGTGCATTCCAGCTCCTCCTCCAGATGCCGCAGCATTTTGCTGATGGTGGGCTGGGTGACGAACAGTTTTTCCGCCGCGCGGGTGAAGCTTTGCTGGCGCACTACTTCAACGAAGTAGCGCAGGGTGCGGACATCCACGTTAGGGTTCTCCTTGGGGACGCTACCGGCGGGAAACTATTCCCGGACGGCATGATGTCGATAATTTTAATTCATTTCAGGCGTGGTTTCCCGGCTGCGTATACTGTAGGCCGTCAATTATTGTTTGAGGTCATCTTTCATGTCTCTGGCGTTACGCCGCGTTGCCCCCTCCCTGCTGACCCGCTTGCAGGTGCCGATTCAGGTGGCGTTGTATGCGGCGCTGTTCCTGATCGCCGATCGCCTGGTGCAACAATTCCACCTGCCGCTCCCCGCCAATATCGTCGGCATGCTGATGCTGCTGGCGCTGATCCTGCTGCGCATTCTGCCGCTCAGCTGGGTCAAGGCCGGCTCCCGCTGGCTGCTGGCGGAAATGCTGCTGTTTTTCGTGCCGGCGGTGGTGGCGGTGGTCAACTATGCCCAGCTGCTGATGGTCGAGGGCTGGAAGATCTTTCTGGTGATCGCAGTCAGCACCATGCTGACGCTGGGCGCCACCGGGCTGGTGGTGGACAGGGTGTATCGGCTGGAGATTTGGCTGCAGCGGCGGAAGCAGCGCCATGAATGATTTTATCCTTAGCCTGGCCTGTTTTCTGGCGACGCTGGCGCTGTATTTCGCCAACAAGAAACTCTATCGCCGCCGCCGCACGTTGCTGCTGATGCCGCTGGTGCTGACGCCGATGATTCTGGTGTTGCTGCTGGTGGTCACCCATATCTCCTATCAGGACTACATCGGTGAAACCCACTGGCTGCTGTGGCTGCTGGGGCCGGCGACCATCGCCTTCGCGGTGCCGGTGTACGAGAATCTGCATATCATCCGTCGCCACTGGCTGTCGCTGACCGCCGGGGTAACGACCGCGGTGCTGGTGGCGGTGTACAGCTCGGTGTGGCTGGCGCGCCTGTTGACGCTGCCGGAAGAGGTGCAGCGCAGCCTGGCGGTGCGGTCGATCACCACGCCGTTCGCGCTGGAGGCCGCCAAACAGATGGGCGGGCAGCCGGATCTGGTGGCGCTGTTCGTGGTGATCACCGGGGTGTTCGGCATGGCGGTGGGGGATATTTTGTTTTTGCGGCTGGCGGTGCGCAGCCGTCTGGCGAAGGGCGCCGGATTTGGCGCCTCGTCGCACGGCGCCGGCACTGCCCGCGCCTATGAGCTGGGGCCGCAGGAGGGCGTGGTGTCGAGTTTGGTGATGATGCTGGCCGGCATCATCACGGTCGTGGCCGCGCCATTGATCGGCCGGCTGATGTGGTAAGACCTCTTGGGGCGGGCTCTGCCGCCCCATTGACATTGTCTGCGGTTGGGAACGGTGCCGTTGATTTGCGCACGAAAAAACGCAAAATTTTTTCAGCATAATTTTTCCCATTGTTATAACAAAAAGCGATAGAGCCGCTGCCGATAAAACCGGGCATAAATTTCGATGACAATGAATTAATTAAATTATTAATTATTGTTTTTCAAACAATAAAGTATAACTTATTGATATGGAGAGGCTCTTATCGTAAGAATTGCTGCATATTAACCTCGGTGAATAATACAAAAAAATATTAATTATTCTCTAATCATCTCAGGTTAATACAAGTTCAATACCCTCGTCATCCCTGAGTAATATCGGGGAAATAAAATGGTCATTTATTCCCTTTCGCACGTTTCGCCAAAAAAAATATCCTCTCCTATACTTCACAGCTCAGCAAATTGAGGCACAGGGGGGACCTCTGGATTAGCCATTCTATCCTTTCTTAGTTGGGGGAGACCCAGCTTTTCTACGGTTTTTTTATTCTGACTTGAACTGTCGGGCGGCCAGTCTTTGCCTAAATCCTGACGGTCTATTTCATTAACGTAATGAAAACGTGCTAGAGAATATTATGAACAAACAAACTGATGTGAAGAGTGGGGAATTCCGTGCAGGGTCTCAGGCCGCAACGGAGAAAGTTGAGCTGCATGAAATAACAACCGCCCAGCGTGAACTCTGGCTGGGGGAAAACATCTCCAAAGATTTGTCGTTCAATATCTGGGGCTACGGACAGGTCGACGGGCCGCTCAACGTTAAACTGCTGCGGCAAGCCATCGACGCCATCGTCGAAGAAACGCCGGCTCTGCAAGCGCATTTTGTGGAAAAAGACGGTGAGCTTTATCAATACCGCGCGCCACGTACACATGAGCCGCTGTTCACGCTCGATCTCAGCAAGGAGCCCGATCCTCTGCAGGCGGCCAGACGTTGGATGGTGGCGGATTCGGCGCTGCCGCGCCGCGCTACGGGAGAAGAACCTTTTAGTTTTTATGTCATTACGCTCGCACCACAGCGCTACATCCTCTATCGCCGTTTCCACCATATGATCACCGACGGCCGCAGCGCTGAGGAAGTGATGCGGCGCATCGCGGCTTACTATAACGCGCTGGCGTCCGGCGGCGTCATCCCTGAATTCGCCAACTGCAATTTCTCTCTGCTGTATGAAAACGACATCAAGTACCGCGACTCTTCGCGCTTTTCTTCCGATCAGGCGTTTTGGCGGGAATACACCGCCGCCGCGCCGCAGAGCTTGTCACGCAGGGCCGTATTGACGCCGGACGCTGCGATGCACCACAACACGCAGCTGCTGGAAAAAGACGCCCTGGATCGGCTGCAGCGGCAGGCCGACAATATCGGCGTACACCGTGCGCATATATTGGCCGCCGCCGTAGCATTATGTTTCTACAGCTTAACCGGCAGCGAATATCTTAATTTCAGCATGCCGGTGACCGGGACAAGGGAACGAAACAGTATTGGTATGACCTCTAACGTTGTCCCTTTGATTATTAAGGTTGAACCTCAACTAAGTCTGGCTGAATTTATCCAGAAAGTGGCGGCTGAAATAGCGAAAGTGGTTCGCCATCAATTATATCGCGGGGAGGATATTCGGCGTGATAATGGCGCGACGGATTCCGCCTGGTTTGGCCCTTCAATTAACATCGTTTCTTTCGACCACGGCGATCCTTTCTGGGGATGCCGCACCCGTTGGTATTACGGTGGCAATATTCCGTCCGGCGATCTACAGATTATGCTGTATGAAGACCAGCAGGCGAATGAACTGGACGTCACTTTTTCTGACGCCGCCTATGCAAATTCATTAGACGATCTGGATGTTTTGCAGCGTCGTTTCCAGTTCATTTTACGCGCGCTGAACGCTTCAACGACGGGAACGATCGAAGCGTTGGATCGGCAAGTGGCGACGTTGGCGGATGCCGAGGCCGGCGGCAGCTTTTACGCCAACCGGCGGCAACCGCCTGCCGGCGGCATCATCCGTTGGGATCGCCCGGCTCAGGCGCTGCAGCGCCTGGTGAGCTCGCTGAGCCATGGCGCGGGATGCGCGACGAAGATACTGTTGGCGGAGCGCGTGCTGGGCGTGACGACGCTGCTGGCGGTGAGCGATGAACGCCAGGCCGAACCCGGCACCCTGCTGCGCATCGAGACCGACGGCTGGGAGATCGCCGCGCATCCCGGCGTGGTGCGCGTCGGGCCGTTCTTGCGCGCCGACGGCTCGATTCAGCCGGGTGATGCGCTGGCGCAGGCCTGCGGCCTGTCTGTCGGCTCGGTCTTGCCGACGCTTAGCGATGCCGAAGCTTCGCTGTTAGGCGCGGCGTATGGCGCCAGCGCTGACAGCGCCGCTTTCTGGCAACCGCGTCTGACACGCTTTTATCCGGCGCCGTTCCCGCCAGGGCCTGACCGCCGGGCGGACCTTCCCGCACGCTGGCAGGCCACGGCCTGGCAGCGCCTGGAAAAGATTGCCGGCGAGCAGGTGCTGGCGGCAGCAACCCTCTATCTGGCGCGCATGTGTAATGAAACCGATTTTCAGCTGGGTTGGATTACGTCGAACGATCGGGATTGGGGACGTTGGGCTCACCTGAGCGCGCGCGTGCTGCCGCTGCAGGTCTCAGTTGATCACTCCTACAATTTCCAGCAGGCATTGGCCGCGCTGGAACAAGAATACGGCCGGTTGCGCGCTCATGCTGATTATCATCCCGCGTTGCTGACGGGCGATGCGGATCTGCGGGCGCCCCAAGCTTGGCCGACGGCGGTATCGATCGTCAGCCGGCGTTCAGAGACAGGGTTGCAGCCTGAAGACGAGGGCGTGGCTGCCATCATGGCTTCCGGCTCGCGCGCGGTATTGCAAATCTGCAAGGCTGACGGCGCCTTCCGTTGGGTATACGACGCCGCCTCAGTGGCTGACGAACAGATGTTGCGTGCGACGCAACATCTGCTGATGCTGCTCAACGACGCGGTGAGAGCGGGCTCTCATCGTCGCACCATCGGCGAACTCAATCTGGTTTCCGAGGAAGAACGCACGCAGTTGCTGCAGAGCCTCAATCACACCGTTGCTTCGCACTCGCCGGCGGCGTGTCTGCATCGGCTGTTCGAAGCGCAGGTCAAACGCACGCCAGATGCGACGGCGATGACATACGGCGACGACAGCCTGACTTACGCTGAATTGAATACCTGGGCGAACCGATGGGCCCATCGGCTGGTAGAGCTTGGCGTACAACCGGACAGTCTGGTGGCGCTGTGCGCCGGACGCGGTCTGCCGATGCTGGCCGGGTTGCTGGGGATCCTCAAAGCCGGCGGCGCCTATGTGCCGTTGGATCCCGCCTATAGCGGAGAGCGGCTACAGTACATCCTGGCGGACTCCGCGCCGGTGCTGCTGTTGGCGGATGAACTTGGCAGGCAAGCGCTGGGCGGCTGCGAGGTGCCGGTATTGGCGCTGGAACAGCCGTTGACGGGGAAAAGCGACGATCTGCAGGACGTCGAGGTGCGGCCATCACACCTGGCGTATGTGATTTACACCTCCGGTTCGACCGGCAAACCGAAAGGGGTCATGGTGGAGCATCGCCAGGTCGCGCGCTTGTTCAGCGCCACCAACGCCTGGTTTAACTTCAGCGCCGCCGACAAGTGGTGCCTGTTCCACTCATTCGCCTTCGACTTTTCGGTTTGGGAGATCTGGGGCGCCTGGTTGTATGGCGGCCAGCTGTTCATCGTACCGCAGGAGATCGCCCGTTCGGCGCCGGACTTTTATCATTTCGTCTGCCGCAGCGGCATCACGGTACTGAATCAGACGCCGAGCGCCTTCAAAGCCTTTATCCAGGCTCAGGCACACAGCGAAGCGCGCCATCAGCTGCGCGAGATCGTGTTCGGTGGTGAAATGCTGAAGCCTTCCGATCTCGCGCCGTGGTTTGCTCGTCCAGAGAACCGGCAGACGCGATTGGTCAACATGTACGGCATCACCGAAACCACGGTGCACGTGACGTACCGGCCGCTGTCGGCGCAGGATACGGCGATCGTCGCCAGCCCGATCGGCTGCCGTATTCCGGATTTGCGGCTGTATCTGCTGGGCGGCGATGGCGAACCGGTGCCGATGGGGGCGATCGGCGAACTGTACGTCGGCGGTGAAGGGGTGGCGCGAGGGTACCTGAACCGGCCCGAATTGACGGCGGAACGTTTTCTCGAAGACCCTTTCAACCGGGCGCCGGGTGCGCGCATGTATCGCACCGGCGATCTGGCGCGCTATCTGCCGGGGGGGGATATCGAATACCTGGGGCGCAACGACCAGCAGGTGAAAATCCGCGGCTTCCGCATCGAGTGCGGTGAGGTGGAAGCGCAGCTGAGCGCCGATCCGCGCGTGCGCAGCGTAGCCGTGGACGCTATCGACGATGGCGACGGGAATAAGCGACTGGTGGCGTGGGTGGTTCCGGCGCCGGAGACGGAACGCGCTACGCTGGCGACCGAATTGCGCCGGCATCTGCAGGCGCGGTTGCCGGACTATATGGTGCCGGCGGCTTACGTTTGGCTGGAGGCGTTGCCGCTGACCGGCAACGGCAAATTGGACAAGCGCGCCCTGCCGGTGCCGCAGGTCGACGCCTGTGCGCGCGAGGCCTATGCGCCGCCGCAGGGCGAGGCAGAAAATCTGTTGGCGGCTATCTGGCATGAGCTGTTGGGCGTAGAACGGATTGGCCGTTACGACCACTTCTTCGAACTGGGCGGGCATTCGCTGATGGCGGTGCGCCTGGCGAACCGCGTGCAACAGGCCGGATGGCAGCTGCCGTTGCAGGCGCTGTTCGCCAGTCCGGTGTTGCACGTGTTGGCCCAGGCGCTGCAGGTTGCGCCGACGCAGGAATCGATCCCGATGCTGCCGGTGGCGCGCGATGGGGAATTGCCGCTGTCGTTTGCTCAGCAGCGTCTGTGGTTCCTGACCCAGTTGGAGGGGATGAGCGAAACCTACCATATCCCGCTGGCGTTGCGGCTGCGCGGTCGGTTGGACCGGCAGGCGTTGCAACAGGGGCTGGACGCGCTCTATGCGCGCCACGAATCGCTGCGCAGCCGGTTCATCACCAGGGAAGATCGGCCACAGGTACAGATTTTGCCGGCAAACGGGTTACCACTTGCGTTCCACGATCTGCGACGTCACCCCGCGCAGGCTGAAACGCTGTGTCGTCAGGCGGCCACTCAATCGTTCGATTTGACGCAGGGGCCGCTGGTGCGCGCCGCGCTGCTCCGCCTGGCGGATGAGGAGCATCTGTTCCTGCTCACCTGCCATCACATCGTCTCCGACGGCTGGTCTACCGGCATACTGCTGCGCGAATTGGGCGCGCTGTACGGCGCTTTCCGTCGAGGCGAGGCCGATCCGCTGCCGCCGCCGACCTTGCAATACCCGGATTACGCAGCCTGGCAGCGTCGCTACCTGACGCCGGAACGGCTGGCGGCGCAGGCGCAATACTGGCGTGAAACGCTGAGCGATGCGCCGGCGCTGCTGACGTTGCCGACCGACCGGCCGCGTCCGACGGTACAGTCTTTCAGCGGCGCAGAAGTGCCGATCGCGATCGACGCCGAGTTGACGCAGGCGCTGCGTCAATTCAGCCGACAGCATGGCGGCACGCTGTTTATGACGGTGCTGGCGGCCTGGAGCCTGGTGCTGGCGCGCATGGCCGGACAGCAGGAGCTGGTGATCGGCACGCCGGAGGCCAACCGCGGCCGGCTGGAAACCGAATCGCTGGTCGGTTTCTTCGTCAGCACGCTGGCGCTGCGCATCGATCTTCGCGACGATCCGGATCTGCCGACGCTGCTCGAACGGGTCCGCCACACGGTGCTGGCGGCGCAGGAAAACCGCGATCTGCCGTTCGAGCAGGTGGTGGAGCTGGTCAACCCGCCGCGCCATCTGGGCTATACCCCGCTGTTCCAGGTGATGCTGGCCTGGCAGGACGGCTCGGTGCGCGATATTCCGCTGCCTGGGCTGCAGGCCGAATTGGCCGGGCTGGAATACAGCGCGGCGAAGTTCGATCTGACGCTCGATCTGGCCGATACCGGCGAAGGCATCAGCGGCACGCTGAATTTCGCCACGGCGTTGTTCGATCGCGCCACCGCCGAGCGTTACGGCGTTTACCTGGTACAGGCGCTGCGGGCGATGACGCTGAATAACCCGCGATCGGTATCCCATATCGATTTGCTGCCGCTCGCCGAACGGGAGCATCTGCTGCATGGCTGGAACCGCACCGAGCGTGATTACCCGCTGGATCAGACGCTGGCGGCGCTGTTCGAGCGGCAGGTGCGCCGCACGCCGGATGCCATCGCGCTGGTGAGCGGCGCGGAAAGCCTGAGCTACGCCCGGTTGAACGCCCGCGCCAACCGGCTGGCGCACGCGCTGATTGCGCGCGGCGTCGGCCCGGACAGCCGGGTGGCGGTGTGCGCCGAACGCGGCCTGAACATGGTGACGGCGCTGTTCGGCATCCTCAAGGCCGGCGGCGCCTATGTGCCGTTGGATCCGGCCTATCCGGGCGAGCGCCTGCAGTACATCCTGCAGGACGCCGACCCGGTGCTGCTGCTGGCGGACGCCGCCGGCCGGGCGGCGCTGGGCGAACCCGCGACGCCGCAGCTGGCGCTGGAGGCCGCGTTGCCGGAGACGCTGAGTGCCGAGAACCCGGCGCCGCGCGCGCAGGCGTCGCACCTGGCGTACGTGATTTACACCTCGGGCTCGACCGGTAAACCGAAGGGCGCGATGAACGAACACTGCGGGGTGGTCAACCGGCTGGTGTGGATGCAGGAGGCCTACGGCCTGACGGCGGCGGACACGGTGCTGCAAAAAACGCCGTTCGGCTTCGACGTCTCGGTGTGGGAGTTCTTCTGGCCGCTGATGGTCGGCGCGCGCCTGGTGATGGCGAAGCCGGAAGGGCACAAGGATCCGGACTACCTGAGCCGCGCTATCGAACAGTACGGCGTCACCACGCTGCACTTCGTGCCGTCGATGCTGCAAAGCTTCCTGGCAGATGAGCAGGCGGCGACGCGCTGCGGCAACGTGGTGCGGGTGATGTGCAGCGGGGAAGCGCTGCCGGCGGCGCTGGTGGCGGAGTTTTACCGCCGGCTGCCGCAGGCGGAGTTGTATAACCTGTATGGGCCGACGGAGGCGGCGGTGGACGTCACCGCCTGGCACTGTTCGCGGGAGGCGGACCGGGTGTCGGTGCCGATCGGTCGGCCGATCGCCAACACGCGCATCTATCTGCTGGACGAGCACGGGCAGCCGGTGCCGCTGGGGGCGGTGGGCGAGCTGTATATCGGCGGGGTGCAGGTGGCGCGGGGCTACCTGAATCGGCCCGACTTGACGGCGGAGCGTTTCCTGAGCGATCCGTTCGCGCCGGGCGGGCGCATGTACCGCACCGGCGACGTAGCGCGCTATCTGGCGAACGGTGACATCGAGTACCTGGGGCGCAATGACCAGCAGGTGAAAATCCGCGGCTTCCGCATCGAATGCGGCGAGATAGAAGCGACGCTGGCGACGCACCCGGCGGTGCGGGAAGCGGTGGTGGATGCGCGCGCGGTGGGCGACGACAAACGGCTGGTGGCGTGGGTGGTGCCGGCGGCGGACGTGGCGGAAGAGACGCTGGCGGGCGCGCTGCGGCAGCATGTGAGCGCGGCGCTGCCGGACTACATGGTGCCGTCGGCCTGGGTGGTGGTGGCGGCGTTGCCGCTGTCGCCGAACGGCAAGTTGGACCGGCGGGCGCTGCCGGAGCCGCAGGGGATACAGAGCCAGGCGGCGTACGAAGCGCCGCAGGGTGAGCGCGAAACGCTGCTGGCGGAGATCTGGCGCGAGTTGCTGAACGTGGAGCGGGTTGGCCGCCACGATAACTTCTTCGAACTGGGCGGCCACTCGCTGCTGGCGGTGAAGTTGATGGCTCAACTGCGGCGTGCCGGTTTGGCGGCGAACGTGCAGACGCTGTTCTCAACGCCGACGCTGGCGGCGCTGGCGCAGGCGGTGAGCGCGCAAGGGGAAATCGACATACCGGAAAACCGCATCTTGCCGGGTTGCGCCGCCATTACGCCGGAGATGTTGCCGCTGGCGACGCTGAGCCAGCCGGAGATCGACGCGGTGGTGGCGCAGGTGCCGGGCGGCGTGGCTAACGTACAGGACATCTACGCTTTGTCGCCGCTGCAGGAGGGGATTTTGTTCCACCATCTGCTGGCGGAGCAGGGCGATCCGTACCAGCTGTCCGCGGTGTTGCGTTTCGACAGCCGCGCGCGCCTGGATGCCTGGCTGGCGGCGATGCAGCAGGTGATCGATCGCCATGACATTCTGCGCACCGCGTTCATCACGCAGGGCGTGTCTTCGCCGGTGCAGGTGGTGTGGCGCAAGGCCGAACTGGCACTGAGCGAGCGGCGTTTCGATCTGGCCGACGGCCCGGTTTGGCAACAGTTGGCGGCCGGTTTTGATCCGCTGCATCAGCGACAGGATCTGACCCGTGCGCCGCTGCTCAACTTTACCGTCGCGCAAGAGGAGGATGGCCGGTGGTGCGCCTTGCAGCAGTGGCATCATCTGATTGGCGATCACTCCACGCTGGCCTTTATGGAGCAAGAGGTCAGCGAAATCCTCGCCGGTCGCGGCGCACGGCTTGGCGCCGCCCAGCCGTTCCGCAATGCGGTGGCGCAGGCGCGCCTGACGCTCAGCGAAGCAGAACATGAAAGCTTCTTCCGCGACATGTTGGCGGATATCAGCGAGCCGGTGCTGCCGTTTGGCCTGAGCGATGTGCATGGTGAAGGACGGCAAATCGTCAGCCGCTACCAGGCGCTCTCTTCGGCGCTGAATCTGCGATTGCGACGTCAGGCGCGGCGGCTGGGCGTCAGCCTGGCCAGCCTGTGCCATCTGGCCTGGGCGCAGGTGCTGGCGCGCGTCAGCGGGCGAGACGCGGTCGTGTTCGGCACCGTATTGCTGGGTCGCCTGCAGGGCGGCGAAGGCGCGGAACGGGCATTGGGGTTGTTTATCAACACATTGCCACTGCGCCTGGACATCGATCGGCGAGGCGCGGAGGCGGCGGCAAGAGAGGCACACGTGCGGCTGAGCGGGCTGCTGGCGCATGAACATGCGCCGCTGGCATTGGCGCAGCGCTGCAGCGGCGTCAGCCCTGGGGCGCCGCTGTTCAGTGCCTTGCTCAACTATCGCCATAACAACGGCGAGGCAGTGTCGCTGCCCGAAGGCGTCAGCCTGTTGAGCGCCGAAGAGCGCACCAACTATCCGTTCGTGTTGTCGGTGGAGGACGGCGGCGATTCGCTCGGCATTACGGCGCAGGTGACAGAGACGGTCGATGCCCAGCGGGTGTGCGACTATATGGCGCAGGCGCTGGGCTCGCTGGCGCAAGCGCTGGAGCAGGCACCGGAAACGCCGGTATGTTCACTGGCGGTGGTGCCTGAGGCGGAACGCGAACTGCTGCTGCATGGCTGGAACCGCACCGAGCGTGACTACCCGCTGGATCAGACCCTGGCGGCGCTGTTCGAGCAGCAGGTGCGCCGCACACCGGACGCCATCGCGCTGGTGAGTGGAACAGAAAGCCTGAGCTACGCCCAGCTGAACGCCCGCGCCAACCGGCTGGCGCACGCGCTGATAGCGCGCGGCGTCGGCCCGGACAGCCGGGTGGCGGTGTGCGCCGAACGCGGCCTGAACATGGTGACGGCGCTGTTCGGTATCCTCAAGGCCGGCGGCGCCTATGTGCCGCTCGATCCGGCCTATCCGGGCGAGCGCCTGCAGTACATCCTGCAGGATGCCGACCCGGTGCTGCTGCTGGCGGACGCCGCCGGCCGGGCGGCGCTGGGCGAGCCTGCGACGCCGCAGCTGGCGCTGGAGGCGGCGTTGCCGGAGACGCTGAGCGCCGAGAACCCGGAACGGCGCGCGCAGGCGTCGCACCTGGCGTACGTGATTTACACCTCGGGTTCGACGGGTAAACCGAAGGGCGCGATGAACGAACACCGCGGGGTGGTCAACCGGCTGGTGTGGATGCAGGAGGCCTACGGCCTGACGGCGGCGGACACGGTGTTGCAAAAAACGCCGTTCGGCTTCGACGTCTCGGTGTGGGAGTTCTTCTGGCCGCTGATGGTCGGCGCGCGCCTGGTGATGGCGAAGCCGGAAGGGCACAAGGATCCGGACTACCTGAGCCGCGCTATCGAAGAGTACGGCGTCACCACGCTGCACTTCGTGCCGTCGATGCTGCAAAGCTTCCTGGCAGATGAGCAGGCGGCGACGCGCTGCGGCAACGTGGTGCGGGTGATGTGCAGCGGGGAAGCGCTGCCGGCGGCGCTGGTGGCGGAGTTTTACCGCCGGCTGCCGCAGGCGGAGTTGCATAACCTGTATGGGCCGACGGAGGCGGCGGTGGACGTCACCGCCTGGCACTGTTCGCGGGAGGCGGACCGGGTGTCGGTGCCGATCGGTCGGCCGATCGCCAACACGCGCATCTATCTGCTGGACGAGCACGGGCAGCCGGTGCCGCTCGGGGCGGTGGGCGAGCTGTATATCGGCGGGGTGCAGGTGGCGCGGGGCTACCTGAATCGGCCCGACTTGACGGCGGAGCGTTTCCTGAGCGATCCGTTCGCGCCGGGCGGGCGCATGTACCGCACCGGCGACGTAGCGCGCTATCTGGCGAACGGCGACATCGAGTACCTGGGGCGCAATGACCAGCAGGTGAAAATCCGCGGCTTCCGCATCGAATGCGGCGAGATAGAAGCGACGCTGGCGACGCACCCGGCGGTGCGGGAAGCGGTGGTGGATGCGCGCGCGGTGGGCGACGACAAACGGCTGGTGGCGTGGGTGGTGCCGGCGGCGGACGTGGCGGAAGAGACGCTGGCGGGCGCGCTGCGGCAGCATGTGAGCGCGGCGCTGCCGGACTACATGGTGCCGTCGGCCTGGGTGGTGGTGGCGGCGTTGCCGCTGTCGCCGAACGGCAAGTTGGACCGGCGGGCGCTGCCGGAGCCGCAGGGGATGCAGAGCCAGGCGGCGTACGAAGCGCCGCAGGGTGAGCGCGAAACGCTGCTGGCGGAGATCTGGCGCGAGTTGCTGAACGTGGAGCGGGTTGGCCGCCACGATAACTTCTTCGAACTGGGCGGCCACTCGCTGCTGGCGGTACGTCTGACCAACCGTCTGCAACAGATGGAATGGCAGCTGCCGTTGCAGACCCTGTTCGCCAATCCGACGCTGCACGTAGTGGCGCAGCAACTGCAAAGGACGAGTGAAGCGCTGCCGCCGATCGAAGCTCTGCCGCGCGACGCCGCATTGCCGCTGTCGTTTGCTCAGCAGCGCTTGTGGTTCCTGACCCAGTTGGAGGGAATGAGTGAAACTTACCATATCCCGCTGGCGCTGAGCCTGCGCGGCGAGCTGGATCTGCCTGCCTGGCGGCAGAGTCTGGATGCGCTCTATGCCCGTCACGAAGCGTTGCGCAGCCGGTTTATCACCGTCGAGGGGCAGCCGCAGACGCACATTCTGCCGGCAGACGCGCTGCCGTTGACGGTTCACGATCTGCGTGGGCAGCAGGATACCCAAAGCCGAGCGCGGCAACTGGCGCAGCACCTGGCGGAGGCGCCTTTCGAGCTGAGTTCCGGTCCGCTGGTGCGCGCCGCGCTGCTCCGCCTGGCGGATGAGGAGCATCTGTTCCTGCTCACCTGCCATCACATCGTCTCCGACGGCTGGTCGACCGGCATACTGCTGCGCGAATTGGGCGTGCTGTACGGCGCTTTCCGTCGCGGCGAGGCCGATCCGCTGCCGCCGCCGACCTTGCAATACCCGGATTACGCCGCCTGGCAGCGTCGCTACCTGACGCCGGAACGGCTGGCGGCGCAGGCGCAATACTGGCGTGAAACGCTGAGCGATGCGCCGGCGCTGCTGACGTTGCCGACCGACCGGCCGCGCCCGACGGTGCAGTCTTTCAGCGGCGCAGAAGTGCCGATCGCGATCGACGCCGAGTTGACGCAGGCGCTGCGTCAATTCAGCCGACAGCATGGCGGCACGCTGTTTATGACGGTGCTGGCGGCCTGGAGTCTGGTGCTGGCGCGCATGGCCGGACAGCAGGAGCTGGTGATCGGCACGCCGGAGGCCAACCGCAGCCGGCTGGAAACCGAATCGCTGGTCGGTTTCTTCGTCAGCACGCTGGCGCTGCGCATCGATCTTCGCGACGATCCGGCTCTGCCGACGCTGCTCGAACGGATCCGCCACACGGTGCTGGCGGCGCAGGAAAACCGCGATCTGCCGTTCGAGCAGGTGGTGGAGCTGGTCAACCCGCCGCGCCATCTGGGCTATACCCCACTGTTCCAGGTGATGCTGGCCTGGCAGGACGGCTCGGTGCGCAATATTCCGCTGCCTGGACTGCAGGCCGAGAGCGCCGAGTTGGGCTATCGGATCGCCAAGTATGATTTGACGCTCGATCTGGCCGATACCGGCGAAGGCATCAGCGGCACGCTGAACTTCGCCACGGCGTTGTTCGATCGCGCCACCGCCGAGCGTTACGGCGCCTATCTGGTGCAGGTGCTGCGGGCGATGGCGACAAACGCTTCGCAGTCTGCTTCGCATATCGATCTGCTGCCGGCTGCCGAGCGCGAACTGCTGTTGTATGGCTGGAACCGAACCGCGGAAGCTTATCCGGCGCAGAACCCTGTTCACGCCCAGTTTGAACAGTGGGCGCGGCGTACGCCGGATGCCATCGCGTTGGTAAACGAGGCGGACAGCCTTAGCTACGCGCAATTGAACGCCCGCGCTAACCAACTGGCACACCAACTTATCGGACAGGGTGTACGCCCCGGCGACCGCGTGGCCACGTCGCTCGAACGCAGTTTCTCTCTGGTCATTGCCCAGTTGGCGATCCTCAAGGCGGGCGCCGCTTATGTGCCGCTCGATCCGCACCTGCCTGTTGCGCGGCAGGCGTGGATCATCGGCGACAGCGGAACGACGTTGATCCTGTGCGATCGCGATCTCGATCGCGAGATAGCCGGCGAGATCGAATGTCTGCGTATCGATCGTCTGCGGCAGGATCCGACCCACGATCCGGCGGTGGCTCGCGCCGGCGACGCACCGGCTTACATCATGTATACCTCGGGCTCGACCGGCACGCCTAAAGGCGTGATGGTGACGCATCAAGGCATCCTCCGACTGGCGATTAACAATCGGTTTGCGGCGTTCGAACGCGGCGATCGCTTTGCTTTCGCCGCTAATCCGGCATTCGACGCCAGCACGTTGGAAATGTGGGGCGCGTTGCTCAATGGCGCCAGTCTGGCGATCATTGCGCCGGAGGTGTTGACGGATGCCGATGCGTTGGCGGCAGCGCTGGTGCGGCAAGAGATTAACGTCTTGTTCCTGACCACGTCGTTGTTTAACCAATATGTCCATAGCATCGCCGCGACGTTGGCGCAGCTGAAATATCTGATCAGCGGCGGTGAAGCCGCGGATCCGCACGCCTTTGCTCGTATGCTGAAAGAGGCGGGGCCGGTGCGTCTGGTCAATGCCTATGGGCCGACGGAAGGCACCGTTATCGCCACTGCGGCGATAGTTGAACAAGTGGGGCCATGGCAACGCCTGCCGATCGGCCGGCCGATCGGCAATACGCACATCTATCTGCTGGATGAGCATTTGCAGCCGGTGCCGCTCGGGGCCACCGGTGAGCTCTATATCGGCGGTGCCGGCGTGGCATTGGGTTATCTCAATCGCGCCGAACTGACGGCAGAACGGTTCCTGGCGGATCCCTTCAATCCCGGAGACCGGATCTATCGTACCGGCGACCTGGCGCGCTACCTGCCGGACGGCAATATCGACTACCAAGGCCGTAACGATCGGCAGGTGAAAATTCGCGGCTTCCGCATCGAATGCGGTGAAATCGAGGCGCGAGTGGCTGGTCATCCGGCGGTGCGCGAAGCGGTGGTGGATGTCCTCGGCGAAGCGAACAATAAACGGCTGGTGGCGTGGGTGGTGCCGGAGGCTGAAGCGGACCGCCAGACGTTGGCGGTGACGCTGCGGCAGTATCTGGCGGGCATGTTGCCGGAGTTTATGCTGCCGACGGCCTGGGTTGCGCTGGATACGCTACCGCTGACGCCGAACGGCAAGTTGGATCGGCGCGCGCTGCCTGAGCCGCAAGAGGACGCCTACGTGCGTGAGGTTTACGCCGAACCGGAAGGCGAGCTGGAAACGCTGCTGGCGGGGATCTGGCGCGAGTTGCTGGGCATTGAGCGTGTAGGACGTCACGATAACTTCTTCGAACTGGGTGGCCATTCGTTGCTGGCGGTCAAACTGATGGCGCAGCTGCGCCGTGTGGGGTTGAGCGCCGGGGTACAAACGCTGTTCACCGCGCCGACGCTGTCGACGTTGGCGCAGACATTGGTCACGCAGCAAGAGGTGAGCGTGCCGGCCAACGGTATCCAACCGGGTTGCGCTTCCATTACGCCGGAGATGTTGCCGCTGGCGGCGCTGAGCCAGCCGGAGATCGACGCGGTGGTGGCGCAGGTGCCGGGCGGTGTGGCCAACGTACAGGACATCTACGCTTTGTCGCCGCTGCAGGAGGGGATTTTGTTCCACCATCTGCTGGCGGAGCAGGGCGATCCGTACCAGCTGTCCGCGGTGCTGCGTTTCGACAGCCGTGCGCGTCTGGATGCCTGGCTGGCGGCGATGCAGCAGGTGATCGACCGCCATGACATTCTGCGCACCGCGTTCATCACCCAGGGCGTGTCTTCGCCGGTGCAGGTGGTGTGGCGCAAGGCCGAGTTGTCGCTGCAAGAACTGCGGCTCGATCCGGCGCAGGGCGATATCGGTTCGCGGCTGACGGCGTTGTTTGATCCGCGCCGCGTACGGCCAGACCTGACGCGCGCGCCGTTACTGAGCTTTGTCGCTGCACGGGAAGAGGAGGGCAGTTGGTGTGTGCTCCAGCAGTGGCATCACCTGATCGGCGACCACTCGACCCTGGCGGTGATGCAGGAGGAAATCAATCTGATCCTGGCCGGACGCGGAGACGAATTGGCCAAGGCGCCGCCGTTCCGCAACGCGGTGGCGCAGGCGCGGCTCGGCGTCAGCAACGCTGAACACGAGCAGTTCTTCCGCACTCTGCTGGCGGATATCGATGAACCGTCGCTGCCGTTCGGCCTGAGCGATGTGCATGGCGAAGGGCGAGATATCTCGACGGCGCACCTGGCATTGCCGCATGCGCTCAATCAGCAGCTGCGGCGGCAGGCGCGACGGATGGGCGTCAGCCTGGCCAGTCTGTGCCATCTGGCCTGGGCGCAGGTGCTGGCGCGCGCCACCGGCCGCGATGAGGTGGTGTTCGGCACCGTGTTGCTGGGCCGCATGCAGGCCGGAGACGGGGCGGAACGGGCGCTCGGACTGTTTATCAACACCTTGCCGCTGCGGCTGGATGTCAATGAGGTTGGCGCAGAATCGGCGGCGTTGCAGGCGCATATCCGGCTGAGCGGACTGCTGGCCCATGAGCATGCGCCGCTGGCCTTGGCGCAGCGCTGCAGCGGCGTCGCCGCGGGCACGCCGCTGTTCAGCGCCCTGCTGAACTATCGGCATAACAGCGGCGAGGAGACTGCCTTGCCGGCCGGCGTGACGCTGTTGGATAGCCAGGAACGCACCAACTATCCGTTCGTGCTGTCGGTCGAGGACGGCGGCGATTCGTTGGGCCTGACGGCGCAGGTCAGACAGCCGATTGAAGCGCTGCGCGTGTGCGGTTACATGGCGCAGGCGTTGAGCGCCTTGGCGCAGGCGCTGGAAGAGGCGCCGCAGACACCGATCTGCGAACTGGACGTGATGCCGGATGAGGAGTATGCGCTGCAGCTGTGCAGTTGGAATCATACGACGGAACCTTACCCGGCGGATACCTGCGTGCACGAACTGTTTGAACAACAGGCGCAGTTGACGCCACAGGCCGTCGCCGTGATCCAGGGGGCGCGGCAGCTCAGTTACGCGCAGTTGAATGCGCGCGCTAACCGGTTGGCGCACCGGCTGATTGAGCGCGGCGTACAACCGGGCGATCGGGTCGCGGTGCGGCTGACGCGCAGCATCGAACTGGTTTGCGCCCAACTGGCGATCGTCAAGGCCGGTGCGGCGTATGTGCCCCTCGATCCGCAACTGCCGACCGCGCGTCAGGCGTGGATCGTCAATGACAGCGGCGCGTGTCTGATGCTGGCAGAGACCGCCGGCAATGAGGGCATTCCGCAGCTGCCGGTCGAGGATTGCGAAGGCAATGACGGTAATCCGGCGTTGCGATTGTCGAGCGGCACGACGGCCTACATCATGTATACCTCCGGTTCGACCGGTACGCCGAAAGGGGTCATGACGCCGCACCAGGGCATTACTCGTTTGGTGCGCAACAATCGCTACGCCGCCTTTGACGCTGAAGACCGCGTTGCCTTTGCCGCCAACCCGGCGTTTGACGCCAGCACGATGGAGGTGTGGGCGGCCCTGCTGAACGGCGGTGCGCTGGTGGTGATAGCGCCGGAGGTCATGATGGAAGCCGAACGTCTGGCGGCCGAACTGCAGCGTCATCGCATCACCACGCTGTTCTTGACCACCGCGTTGTTCAATCAGTATGTGCACAGCATCAGCGGCGCGCTGGCGCAGCTGAAATATCTGATCAGCGGGGGGGAGAAAGAGGATCCGGGCGCTTATGCGCGGTTGCTGCAAGAACAAGGGCCGGTGCAACTGATCCATGCCTATGGGCCGACGGAAACCACGACCTTTGCGACCACGGCGCGTATCGAGCGGGCCGAAGGGGAGGCGCGTTTGCCGATTGGTAAACCGATCGGCAATACCCGCACGTACTTGTTGGACGCCCGTGGGCGCCCGGTGCCGATGGGGGCGATAGGAGAACTGCACATCGGCGGCGTGGGGGTGGCGTTGGGATACCTGAACCGGCCGGAACTGACGGCGCAGCGTTTCCTGAGCGATCCGTTCAACCCGGTCGGCGGCGGCCGCATGTATCGTACCGGCGATCTGGCGCGTTATCTGCCGGACGGCTGTCTTGAATACCAAGGGCGGTGCGACCAGCAGGTCAAGTTGCGCGGGTTCCGCATCGAACCGGGCGAGATCGAGGTGCAGCTGGCAGCGAGCCCGTGGGTGCGGGAAGCGGTGGTGCAGGTTTGTTCGACGGAGCACCACCCGCGCCTGGTCGCCTGGATCGTACCGGCGGCCGAGGGGGAACGCAGCGCGCTGCAAGGGCAGTTGCGGGCCTATTTGAGCGAACGGTTGCCGGAGTACATGGTGCCGTCGGCTTATGTCTGGCTGGATGCGCTGCCGTTGACCGCCAACGGTAAGCTGGATCGGCGCGCCTTGCCGGAGCCGGAGTGTGCGGCAGTCGGCGCTCGGGAGTATGCGGCGCCTCAGGGTGAGACCGAAACGACGCTGGCGCGGGCATGGTGCGAGCTGCTAGAGATTGGCCAGATAGGACGCCACGACAATTTCTTCGAGCTCGGCGGCCATTCACTGCTGGCGGTGCGTCTCTCCAGCCAACTGCGTCAGCAAGGCATCACCTTGCCGGTACAGGCGATCTTCAACCATCCGATCTTGGCCGAATTGGCCGAACGGATCGATCGTCGCACCGCCGAGGCTCCGCTGTGCAAAGCGGTGCCGGCTCGCAGCAGCGGCAGCCGACCGCCGCTGTTCTTCGTCCCGACCGGCTTTGGCGATCACTCTTATGTATTTGAATTGGCCAAGGAGATCGATGAAAGCTTCCCGGTCTACGCTGTGCCGTGGCCGGCGGTGGAGGAGAAGCCGGCGACCATGAGCGACATGGCCGCCAGCGCCGTGGCGTTGATTCGCGAAGTGCAGCCGCAGGGACCCTACCATCTGGCGGGGTACTCTTCCGGCGGGGTGTTGGCCTATGCCATCGCCGAGCAACTGCAATCGAGCGGGGAAGCGGTCGCTTTCCTGGGGCTGATTGACACGTTGCGGCCGGTGGAGGCGATGCACAGCCCGGTCCAGCTGTTGCTGAACTGGGTGGAATCCACGCAGGAGAGGCCGGATCCGCAGTTCTGTCAGCAGTTGGCCGAGCTGCCGTTACCGGAGGCGATAGCGGCCGTGCAACGCGCCGGGATCAAGACTCAGCGTGCGGAAGTGGCCGACGAGGCGGCCCTCTGGCAACAGCGACACCATTACGCCAAGCTGGTGGAAGCGACTCAGGTGCAGCCTGCATCGCTCAAGATCCATCTGTTCAAGGCGAAGCAGGAGCAGGTTTCCGCCAATTCGCAGAACGAGCAGTTCCAGGCGTACTGGCAGAAGATCAAGCAGGCGGGATATTGCCGCGAAGACGCTTCCGCGCTGGGATGGGATAGGCTGTTGCCGCCGGCGACCGTCCGCGTCAGCCAGGTCAACGGCGACCATGTGTCGATGATGGAGCATCCGGTTCACCGGCGTGAGCTGGGCCAGCACTTCAATCTGGCGTTGGGCGATCTCGGACAGGCGTAAGTCGGCGGGATAGACGATCAGAAAGCCCTCGCAAGAGGGCTTTTTTTATCCGGTGACAACGCCCCGATGGCGCCGATGAACCTTTGTTTACCCGTTGGCGGCGGCTTTGACGAGTTCCACCACCAGCGGTGAAAGCTCGCCGCGCAGCGCGGCGCGTTCCGACTGGAAAAGCGTGGCGGCGTAAAAACGCCGGCCCGGCAGTTCGATGGCGCGTACGTCGCCTTCGGTGTCGTGGCCGCTGATGATCAGCGGGAAACGCTGCAGATCGGCGACGAAGTCCGGATTCACGCCGAAGTTGCAGTGGTAGCCTTCATGGGCGTTCAGGCTGCCGTAGGCCTGCGCGACGCGGGTGTCAGGCTGAAAAACGATGTCGCCGGTTTTTTCCACCAGCGAGCAGCTCAATGGGGCGATCACCAGCCGGCCACCGCTGTCGGTTTCCGCATGACCGGCGTCGTGCCAGCCCATCACATTGCGTGCGTATTCGACGATGGCGTATTGAAAACCGCCGCAGGAGCCGAGGAACGGCACGTCGTTTTCCCGCGCATGACGGATCGCCATAAAGGCGCCGTCGTCGTGACGATACGGGCTGCCCGGCACCACCCAGATGGCGTCGAAATCTTGCAGCGCGTCGGGGGAGGTCAGGGTTTCGGTCGGGAGCCACTGGGGCTGAACGTCGATGTCGAGGTGGGCGGCGGTGAGCTGGAGTGCCACGGGGATAGCCTGGTGGGCCACGGCTTGCGGGTTGTAATCACCGACCAGAGCAATGCGGACTTGAGCTTTCATCATTTCCTTTCCTGTGCGGGTAAAAAAGGAGATTACAGGAAAGCGGGATCCCGAGCCGCAGATTTTTAAACGCGGCGCACAAAAAAGCCCAGCGTTGGCCGGGCTGAAAAAAAGAGGGTCAGTACAGCGAGGGCGCGCCAGCCGGTCGGGTTTTGAAACGGCGGTGCAGCCACATGTATTGCTCCGGCGCCCGCATGATCTCTTTCTCGATCACTTTGTTCATGTAAGCCGCCGCTGCCTGTTCATCGCTGAGCGGATAGTCTTCCAGAGCCGGTTGGATCAGCAGGTCGTAGCCGCGGCCGCCTTCGCGGCGGATCAGTACCACCGGCACCAGCGCCGGGTTGGCCATGCGCGTCAGCATGAAGGTGCCGCTGGTGGTGGCGGCCTTATCGACGGCGAACAGCGGCGCGAATACGCTGCCGCGCGGGCCGTAGTCCTGATCCGGCGCGAACCACACCGCCTCGCCGCGCTTGAGCGCATGCACCATGCCGCGCAAATCCTTGCGATCGATCATCGCCTTGTTGGAACGCATGCGGCCTTTGGTCTGCGCCCATTCCATCGCCTTGTTGTTATGCGGACGGTACATCGCCATCATCGGCTGACACAGGCCCATCGCCCGGCCGCCCAGCTCCAGCGACATAAAATGCACGCCGATCACCAGCACGCCGCGATCGTCGCGCTGCGCCATTTTGAGGTGGTTGATGCCGGAGACGTTGAACCAGCGCTTGACGCGTTTATCTGACCAGAACCAGGCCATGCCGGTTTCCAGCAGGCCCATGCCGAGGGATTCGAAATTGCCCACCACTTTGCGCTCGCGCTGCGCTTCGTCCATCTCGGGGAAGCACAGCTCGAGGTTGCGACGGGTGATGGTGACGCGGCGCTTGAGAAAACGCATCGAGGTGCGTCCCATCCACACCCCCAGACGGTAGAGCAGCGGATAGGGGAGCTGTACCAGCAGGAACAGCAGAGCGAGGCCGAACCAGGTTAGCCAGTAGCGCGGGTGCAGCAAGGCCAGTTGAAATGCTTTGGCTGATTTCATAGAAACTCGTTTTATACGTTAAAAGGGGCAGCAAGCTGTAACGCATAAAGGTTCCACTCGATAGCGATACGACTACTCAGACACCCGGGTACGGCCAGGGTTTAGTCGGAATTCCATAATTGACTAAACATTTACATTCGAAGGGCGGTTTGCGCTGCTATCAGGCTTCGGAGGGATAGCTGTTGGCCAGCGGAGGCGGCTCTAGGAATGCTTATGCTAACACAGGGTACGGGGTGTGGCGGAAGAGGGGCATGCGAATATTCTCATTCGCGTTGCCCCTGAGTTGAGGATTGGCGCGTTTTACAGGCTGGGAATGATAATCGCGGCGAAGATCGCGGCGATCACCAGCCATTTCAGCAGGTAGTAACCGCGGCGGTTGCGCGCTTTCAGGCGTTGGCCGGCATCGCGCACCGCGTTGACGTATTTGAAGATGCGGTTGATGCCGCCGGTGCGGTCCTGATCGTCGTTCGGCGAACTGGCCGCCGACATCAGCGTAGCGCCGACCCAGTGGTTGACTGCCTGCGCCCAGCGCCATTTCATCGGCCGCTCGACGTCGCAAAACAGAATGATGCGCGTCTGATCGGTGGCGTTCTGCGCCCAGTGCACGTAGGTCTCATCGAAGATCACCGCCTCGCCGTCGCGCCAGCTGTGCTGCTCGCCGTCTACTTCGATGAAGCAGCGATCGTCGTTGGGCGTCATCAGCCCCAGGTGATAGCGCACCGAGCCGGCGTAAGGATCGCGGTGTTTACCCAGGTGGCTGCCGGGCGGCAGCTCGGCGAACATCGCCGCCTTGACCGACGGGATGCGGTTGAGCAGCTCGACGGTTTTTGGACACAGCGTCTGCGCCGAAGGGTGACTGTCGCTGTACCATTTCAGATAGAAACGTTTCCAGCCGCGTTTGAAGAAGGTGTTGAAGCCGGCATCGTTATGCGACTGCGCCTTTTTGATATGATCCTGCAGGCGCACCGCTTCTTCGCGGATCGTCTGCCAGTTGTCGGTCAGCGTCTGCAGCTCCGGGAAGCCTTTTTCGTCGAAATAGGGCTGTTTGGCGGGCAAACGGGAGAAACCGGTCATAAACATGTTGATCGGCCCCATAAACGTGGAGTGATCGAACAGCTGACGGGTAAGCTTTTGTTTCTCTTTGCCGCGGGAGTGTGCGTAGAGGAAGCTGATGATAAAAATGCCGATAATGATCGCGGCAACCATAGAATCCATCCCTGTTAGTGCTTGTTAAAAATTCGTACAAATTATAGTTTTGTGACAGGAAAAATTTAACTTTTTCGTGCGCTTTCCCCGCTCATGCTGCTTAGTGGCATAAAAAATCAATAAAACTGTTTGTAATAAAATTTTATATCGATTTTTTTGGTTTTAGTCCTATTCTTAAATCGTTCAAGGGGCGTTTCATGCCATCTTGTTTCATGACGAATGGCACGTATCTGAGAAAAGAGGGACTTATGAAGAAATCAATCATTGCCTTGTCTGCACTGCTGCTCGCTTCCCCGGTGTTCGCTGCTGAAACCGCGACCAACACCGCCGCTCACGCCAGCAACGAGGTTGTCGCTGAGGCGCATAAAGGGGCGGATACCGCCAAAGAAAAGTTGCACCAGTCTCAGGACAAGGGTGAAGAGCTGAAGCTGAAAGCCAAGCACGCCGCCGAAGGCAAGAGCGATAGCGTTGGCAGTAAAGTGAGCGAAGGCTCGCAAAAAGCCTGGCACTCCACCAAACAGGGTACGGAGAAGGCTTGGGACAAGACCAAGCAAGGGGCGGAAAGCCTCAAAAACAAAGCGACCGAGTAAGGTCTCCGCTTTTTACCCCAAGGGCCGCGTTGCGGCCTTTTTTATTGCCTGCAAACCGGGCGTGCCCCAAAGAAAAAGGCGCTTATCAAATGAGATAAAGCGCCTTTTCAACACGTTAACTGACTAGTATCAGTTCATGCCGTATTTTTTCAGCTTCTTGCGCAGCGTGCCGCGGTTGATGCCCATCATCAGGGCTGCGCGGGTTTGGTTGCCACGGGTGTATTGCATCACCATGTCCAACAGTGGCTGTTCAACTTCAGCCAGTACCAGCTCATACAGGTCATTTACGTCTTGACCGTTCAGTTGAGCAAAATAGTTCTTCAGTGCTTGTTTAACCGAGTCACGCAGAGGCTTTTGAGTCACCTGATCTTGTGAGTTAACGGTAGAAACGGTCAGTACGTCAGAATTTACGCGTTGTTCGAACATAGTTCTGTCAGCTCTTTTTTTACGCTAAGATTTTCGAAATATGCCTCCAACGCCTCCAGCTGTTCGCTGGCATCCTCTATGGCGTTGAATGTGCGCCGAAACTGGTCATTCGGAGCGTGTTCCTGGAGATACCAGGACACGTGCTTACGAGCAATCCGGAATCCCTTGCCTTGGCCATAGAAGCCGTGCAATTCCCGAATGTGCCCAATCAACAAGCGCTTCACCTCGCCAAGCGGCATCGGCGGCAGCAACTCCCCAGTGTCCAGATAATGCTGGATTTCCCGGAAGATCCAGGGTCTCCCCTGAGCAGCGCGGCCTATCATCAGGGCATCGGCCCCGGTGTAGTCGAGCACTGCTCTGGCTTTATGCGGGTCAGTAATATCCCCATTCGCGATAATCGGAATGGAAACACTCTGCTTAACTGCCCGAATGCTGTCGTATTCCGCGTTGCCGTTAAACAGACAGGCGCGGGTTCGGCCGTGAATCGTCAGGGCCTGAATACCACAGTCTTCGGCCAGTTGGGCAATCTCTACACAGTTACGGTGCTCTGGCGCCCAGCCGGTGCGAATCTTCAGCGTTACCGGCACATCCACCGCGTCGACCACCGCGTGGAGGATCCGTTTAACCAGATCCGGGTACTGCAACAAAGCGGACCCGGCAAGCTTCCGGTTCACTTTTTTGGCCGGGCATCCCATGTTGATGTCGATGATCTGCGCGCCGCTGGCCACGTTGATACGCGCGGCGGCGGCCATATCATCAGGATCGCATCCGGCAATTTGCACGGAGCGGATCCCAGGTTCATCGCTATGCACCATACGCAGACGCGACTTATCCGTCCGCCACACCTCCGGGTTGGAGGAGAGCATTTCGGATACAGCCATCCCAGCACCCATTGCATGACAGAGGGTTCTGAACGGGCGATCTGTAATACCGGCCATCGGGGCCGCAATCAGGCAATTAGTAAGCTGGTGGTGTCCAATGCGCATAGACAAAGAGTGACCATACTGTGTCCGCAAGGGCGCGTATATTACGCATTTTTGCGTCGAGATGAAAGGCCAAACTTTAACCAATTGGCCCGATATTAGGACGAAAAATACGCTACGCGGCGATTCATAAAAATATTATATATATTTTACAATAAGTTGACGAAAAGTGCTTATTTTGTGTGCGGCAAAATATTCGCCTTTGCGCAGGATATTATCTGCATCCGCCCGCTATTTTTGCCGGGATAGCCTGCCTGGAAGGCGCATTCTCAGGGCGATCCGTCGTTGAGCGGCGAAAAATTGCATAAAATTTTGTGCCGCCCGAGGGCCGATCGCCGGACAAAAAAAATCCACCGGCGCAGGGCCGGTGGACGAGAGGGGCACTATACCGTGACGCTTACTTGCGGCGGCCGGTAATGCGGCACCACTCTTCGCGCTCGGCGACCGGGTCGAGCGTGAACTTCTCTGCGTAGGCTTCCGCTACGCTGCTCGCCTGGCTGGCCAGCACGCCGGACAGCCCCAGATGGCCACCGGCCTTCGGCAGACAGCCGATCAGCGGCGCCAGCTCGCGCAGCGGGCCGGCGAGGATGTTGGCGACCACCACGTCCGCCAGCAGGTCGACAGGCTGGTCTTTCGGCAGATACAGCTCCAGACGCTCTGAAACGCCGTTACGCTGCGCGTTGTCGCGGCTGGCCTGAATGGCCTGGGGATCGATGTCGATGCCGATAGCGCGCGCCGCACCCAGCTTCAGCGCGGCGATCGCCAGGATGCCGGAGCCGCAACCGAAGTCGATAACGGTTTTGCCGGCCAGATCGAGGCCGTCCAGCCACTGCAGGCACAGCGCGGTGGTCGGGTGGGTGCCGGTGCCGAACGCCAGGCCCGGATCGAGCATCACGTTGACCGCGTCGGGATCGGGCACGTCACGCCAGCTCGGGCAGATCCACAAGCGCTCGCCGAAGCGCATCGGGTGGAAGTTGTCCATCCACTCGCGCTCCCAGTCCTTGTCTTCCAGCTGTTCTATCTTGTGGCGGAAACCGGCGCCCAGCAGCGGGTGCTGTTCCAGCATCGCCACCACCTCGGCCATATCGGTTTCGGCGTCGTACAGGCCGATCACATCGGTATCGCCCCACAGCAGGGTTTCACCCGGCAAGGGTTCGAACACCGGATTGTCGTGGGTGTCCTGGAAGGTCACCGACACGGCGCCGCTTTCCACCAGCGCGTCGCTCAGGTCTTCCGCCTGGCTGCCGGTGGTGTTCAGTTTGAGTTGGATCCAAGGCATAGCAATTCTCTTCAAGAGGGTAATGATGACGCCGCCCGGCGCTTTTCGCCGACGACGTTACCGAGATAAAACGCCAACAGGCTGAGCAACAGCGAAGGCACGATAGGGTGCAGCCCCGCCGGTTGCAAGTTGAAGCTGGCCAATAGCGTATAGCATACCGCACCCGACACCATTGAGCTAAGCGCTCCCTGTGCATTGGCGCGTTCCCAATACAGGCCCAGCACCAGCGGCCACAGGAAGACCGCCTCCAGCCCGCCGAAAGCCAGCAGGTTGAGCCAGATGATCATCTCAGGCGGCCGCCAGGCCGCCAGCAGCACCAGCAGACCGAGGATCAGCGTGGTCAGGCTGGAGAAGCGCTTGATCAATCGCTCGTTGTGGATCTGCTGCGGCCGCACGCCCAGGTAGAGATCCTTGATGATGGTGGCGGAGGATTGCAGCAGTTGGGCGTTGATGGTCGACATGATCGCCGCCATCGGCGCCGCCAAAAAGATCCCGGCGGCGTACGGCGGCAGCACGGTGATCATCAGCGTTGGGATCACCTGATCGGGGATCTTGAGATCGGGCAATACCGCGCGGCCGAGCGCGCCGGCCAGGTGCATGCCGAACATCAGCACCGCCACCACTACGGTGCCGAGCAGAATGCCGCGATGCACCGCCTTGCTGTCCTTGTAGGAGATGCAGCGCACGGCGGTGTGGGGCAGGCCGATCACCCCGAAGCACACCAGGATCCAGAATGACGCCATAAACGGCAGGCTGAGGATCTGATCGCCGCCCTGCGGCGACACCAGCGCCGGATCGATCTGCTGCAGTTTGCTTACTGCGCTGTCCAGTCCGCCGGCGGCATGGATCACCGCCACCAGCAGCAGCACGGTGCCAAGCAGCATCACCAGCCCCTGCATGGCGTCGTTCAGCACGCTGGCGCGGAAGCCGCCGAAGGCGGTGTACAGCGCGATGCTGATGCCGAAGATCAGCAGGCCGGTGTCATAAGGAATGCCGGCGGCGGTCTCCAACAGGCGGGCGCCGCCGATGAACTGCACCGTCATGGCGCCGAGGAACGCCACCAGCAGGCTGAGGCTGGCCAGCCACACCAACAGGCGGCTTTGGTAGCGGCCATACAGCATGTCATTGAGGGTAATGGCGTTGTAGCGCCGCGCCAGGATAGCGAATTTCTTGCCCAGCACGCCGAGCGACAGCCACACCGCCGGCAGTTGGATCATCGCCAGCAGTACCCAGCCCAGGCCGTATTTGTAGGCGGCGCCGGGCCCGCCGATAAACGAACTGGCGCTGATGTAGGTGGCGGTCAAGGTCATCGCCAGCACAAAGCCGCCCATCGAGCGGTTGCCGAGGAAGTATTCGCTGAGGAAATTTCCGTTCTGACGGCGGCGATAGGCATACACCGACAGGCCGAACACCAGCAACAGGTAGGCGACCAGCGGCAGGATCACTTCAGTTTGCATCGCTGTCCTCCAGCGAAATGTCGCGGAACACCGTGCGCACCATCAGCCAGCACAGGCCGATGAACAGCAGCGGCACCAGCAGGCAGGCCATTTCGAACCAGTGCGGCAGACCGGTGACGCCGATGGCGCTGTCCGGCAGGTAGGCCGCCAGCCCCCAGGCCAGCAGGTAGAGCAGCGTCAGCCCCAGCGCCCAGCGCGCTTCGCGGTGCGCCTGAATAAAGCGTTTGTCCATCCGTGTCTCCCATAGGTTTACGGTGATGGATTCATCAAAGGTAGGGAATTTTACGGCATGACGGCGTTTTGCCAAGCCGTTACTGGCGTCAGCGCCAAAGAAAAAGGCCGGTGATTAACCGGCCTTTCGTCAGACGATGCTGCGTGCCTGCTTAGGTTTCCTGCAGACCCAGCTTCTTCTCCAGATAGTGGATGTTGGTGCCACCGTGCTGGAAGTTTTCGTCGTTCATGATCTTCTGCTGCAGCTCAACGTTGGTTTTGATGCCGTCGATGATCAGTTCAGCCAGGGCGTTTTTCATGCGGGCAATCGCCACGTCACGGTTTTCGCCGTAGGTGATCAGTTTGCCGATCATGGAGTCATAGTACGGCGGTACGGTATAACCGGCGTAGATATGAGATTCCCAACGCACGCCGAAACCGCCTGGCGCGTGGAAGCGGGTGATCTTGCCCGGGCTCGGCAGGAAGGTGTTCGGATCTTCGGCGTTGATACGGCATTCTACCGCATGGCCGTGGATCTTCACTTCTTCCTGTTTGATCGACAGCGGCTGACCGGCAGCGATGCGCAGCTGCTCTTTGATCAGATCCACGCCGGTGATCATTTCGGTAACCGGGTGCTCTACCTGAATACGGGTGTTCATTTCGATGAAATAGAACTCGCCGTTTTCATACAGGAACTCGAAGGTGCCCGCACCGCGATAGCCGATTTCCACACAGGCTTTCGAGCAGCGCTCGCCGATATAGCGGCGCATTTCGCTGGTGATGCCCGGCGCCGGCGCTTCTTCGACCACTTTCTGGTGGCGACGCTGCATGGAGCAGTCGCGCTCGGCCAGATAGATGGCGTTGCCCTGGCCGTCGGCCAATACCTGAATCTCGATGTGACGCGGATTCTCCAGGTATTTTTCCATGTACACCATGTCGTTGTTGAAAGCCGCTTTGGCTTCCGCTTTCGTCATGTTGATGGACTGCTCCAGGTCTTTGTCGCTGCGCACGACGCGCATGCCGCGGCCGCCGCCGCCGCCGGAGGCCTTGATGATGACCGGATAACCGATGCGCTTGGCGAAGGCACGGTTTTTATCCATGTCATCGGTCAGCGGGCCGTCGGAGCCCGGCACGCAGGGCACGCCGGCTTTTTTCATGGCGTTGATCGCGGAAACCTTGTCGCCCATCAGGCGGATGGTTTCGGCTTTCGGGCCGATGAAGATGAAACCGGAGCGTTCAACCTGCTCGGCGAAGTCGGCGTTCTCGGACAGGAAGCCGTAGCCCGGGTGGATCGCCACTGCGCCGGTGATTTCCGCCGCCGAGATGATGGCCGGGATGTTCAGATAGCTTTTTACCGATGGCGCAGGACCGATGCAGACGGTCTCGTCGGCCAGCAGAACGTGTTTCAGATCGCGGTCGGCCGCGGAGTGAACCGCAACGGTCTTGATGCCCAGTTCTTTACAGGCACGCAGGATGCGAAGCGCGATCTCGCCGCGGTTGGCGATAACAATTTTATCAAGCATGGGGGCGCCTCGTTATTCGATGACGACCAGCGGCTCGTCATATTCGACCGGCTGGCCGTTTTCCACCAGGATGGCTTTCACGACGCCGGACTTGTCCGCTTCGATCTGGTTCATCATTTTCATGGCTTCAACGATGCACAGGGTATCGCCGGCGTTCACTTTCTGGCCCACTTCCACGAAGGCTTTCGCGTCCGGGCTTGGGGTGCGGTAGAAGGTACCGACCATTGGGGAACGAACGACGTGGCCACTCACGGCCGCCGGTGCTGCAGGGGTTTCTGCCGCAGGCGCGGTGGCAACGGCGTTAGCCAGGGCTGGCTGCTGCTGTGCCGGCATCGCGTAGGCCTGCTGCATGACGGGATAAGCCTGCGCCGGTGCGGCACGGCTGATGCGAACCGATTCTTCGCCTTCAGAGATTTCCAGTTCAGAAATGCCTGATTCTTCAACCAGTTCGATCAGTTTCTTGATTTTACGAATATCCATGAGTGTGATTCCGTACTCTTTTTGTGGAGCAATTAGTGGGTTTTCGACAGACGGTTAACCGCTGCCTGTAAAGCGAAAGCGTAGCCATCCGCGCCGAGGCCGCAAATCACGCCTACCGCTACGTCTGAGAGATAAGAGTGATGGCGGAAAGGTTCGCGGGCGTGCACGTTGGACAGGTGGATCTCGATGAACGGGATCTGCACCGCCAGCAACGCATCGCGCAGCGCCACGCTGGTATGCGTGAACGCCGCCGGATTTATCAGAATGAAATCGGTATTGCCGCGCGCCTGATGGATGCGATCGATCAGCTGATGCTCGGCGTTGGACTGCAGATGGCTCAGGGTAATATCCAATGCGGATGCCTGGTTTTCCAATCCGTTAACAATCTCTGTCAGCGTCGTGCTGCCGTACTTCTCCGGCTCACGCGTCCCCAGCAGATTGAGATTGGGGCCGTTCAGAAGCAAAATGTGAAACTTATCCGCCATTGTGCTGGTATCTCCGGCAATAAAACCATCATCGTAGAAAATAACCCGATGTTACCGATTTGTCACCTGTTAAGGGGCAAATTCACCCTGAGAACAGAAACAAGGTCGGGCATTATAACGATATCGTAGCAATTCGCAGCTAAATACTGGTCTTATCAGCGAAGATATTCAACCCCAAATCGACGAACTCGGGGAGCCGTGACAGGAATATGAGCGCTGGAACACAAAAAAAGTTCCCGCCGGCGGCGCGCGTTTTTCAGCGGCAATCCCACGCGCCGCCGCGCGATTCAGCGCCACCAGGCGCGGAATTTCTTGTAACGCAGGCCCAACAGCGCCACCGCCAACAGCGCGTAAATGAACGGCTGGGGGGAAAACGTTTTGACCGACCACAGATAGTGGATGGGCGCGAGGATCGCCGCCAGATAGACGAAGTTGTGCAACGTTTGCCATTTGGCGCCCAGTTTGCGCATCGCCCACAGCGTCGAGGTGGCCGCCAGCGCCAGCAGGATCAACCAGGTGAGGATGCCGAGCGTCAGATACGGGCGGTTCACCAGCTCGCTGCCCAGCAGGCCTAGATTGCTCAGCCCCAGTTCCAGCGTAGAGTAGCTTATCAGGTGCAACGTGCCCCAGGCAAAGCACCACAGCCCGACCAGGCGGCGGCAGCGGATCAGCAGCGGTTGCCGGGCGTAGCGCGCCAGCGGGGCGATAGCCAGCGTGGCCAGCAGCAGTTTCAGCGTCATCCTGCCGGTAAAATGCTGAATGTCCTTGGACGGATCGGCGCTGAACCAGCCCTGATCCACCGCCAACACCAACCAGAGAAAGGGCAAAAACGCCGCCAGATGCAGGGCGGCTTTCAGCCATTTGATATGAACAGGCGTCAGGCGCACTTAGAAATTCTCCCGCAGGTCCATGCCGCGATACAGCGACGCCACCTGATCGGCATAGCCGTTAAACAGCAGGGTCGGTTGGCGTTTGACGTCGAGTATGCCGCCGGCGCCGATGAAACGCTCGGTGGCCTGCGACCAGCGCGGATGATCGACGTGCGGATTCACGTTGGCGTAAAAACCGTACTCGTTCGGCGCAGATTGGTTCCAGGTGGTCGGCGGCTGATCGCGCACCAAACGGATATGCACGATCGACTTGATGCCTTTGAAGCCGTATTTCCACGGCGTAATCAACCGCAGCGGCGCGCCGTTTTGCGGCGGCAGGGTTTTGCCGTACACGCCGACGGTCAGCAGCGCCAGCGGATGCATCGCCTCGTCCAACCGCAGCCCTTCGACGTAGGGATATTTCAGGCCGCCGCCGATAAAGCGATCTTTCTGGCCGGGCATCTGTTCCGGATCGTACAGCGTCTGGAAGGCCACGTAGCGCGCGTTGCCGTTCGGCTCGGCCAGCTTGAGAAGCTTGCCCAGCTCGAAACCGATCCACGGCACCACCATCGACCAGGCCTCGACGCAGCGCATGCGATAAATGCGCTGCTCCAGCGGGAAACGCTTCATCAGATCGTCGATATCCAGCGTTATCGGCTTCGCCACTTCGCCGTCGATGCGCACTTTCCAGCCTTCGGTCTTCAGCCCGCCGGCGTTGGCGGCCGGATCGGCCTTGTCGAGGCCGAACTCATAGAAGTTGTTGTAGCCGGTGACCTTGTCTTCCGGCGTCATCGCCAGTTGCGCCTGCCAGGCGGCCGGTTTGCTGAATTCCAGCGCTTTGCCCGGCGGCGCCTTGGGACGATCGTTGCCTTTGAACCACGACAGCAGGTCCGCCTGTGCGCCGGTAGGCAGCGCCAGCGTGGCGGCGGTGATGCCGAGCGCCTGCAGCACTTTGCGCCGCTGGTGGAATACGCTCTCCGGCGTGACGTCGGCCTCGGTCAATTTGGGGTGTTTGTTCATGCTTATGTTCTCCGCGACTGATGCCCGCCGCCCGCGAGCGGTTAACGGGGCTCCATGAAATAAGCATGGCGCTAAAGCCGGCCGGAAGCGAGGGGACGCGGGAAAATATGAAATTTCGCAGACGCCGGTGAGCCCCCCGTCGCCGGGGGGAGTCCGTCAGCGGATTTTCACCAGAGTGCGGCCGGTGATTTGGTTGTTCAGCAGCGCGGCGGCGGTGGCCGGCGCCTGTTCGAGGGTGATTTCGTGCGTGGCCTGCTGATAGAAACTGTCCGGCAGAATGCCGGCCAGCCGTTCCCAGGCGGTTTGGCGGCGATGCAGCGGCGTATGCACCGAGTCCACCCCTTGCAGGCGCACATTGCGCAGAATGAACGGCATCACGGTGGTCGGCAACTGATAGCCGCCGGCCAGGCCGCAGGCGGCGACGATGCCGTTATAGTTCATCTGCGCCAGCACCCGGGCCAGCAGTTTGTCGCCGACGGTGTCCACCGCGCCGGCCCACAGCTGTTTCTCCAGCGGACGCGGCGTGTCGATATAGCCATCGCGCGACATCACCTCTTTGGCGCCGAGCGCTTTCAGGTAGTCGGTATTGCTGTCGCGGCCGCTGATGGCGGTCACCCGGTACCCCAGCGCCGCCAGCAGGGCGATGGCGGTGCTGCCCACGCCGCCGCTGGCGCCGGTAACCAGGATATCGCCGTCGTCCGGGTGTACCCCGCCTTCCTCCAGCGCCATCACGCACAGCATGGCGGTAAAGCCGGCGGTGCCGATGATCATCGCCTTGCGCTCATCCAGGCCGTTCGGCAGCGGCACCAGCCACTCGCCGGAGACGCGAGCCTGCTCGGCCAGGCCGCCCCAGTGGTGTTCACCCACGCCCCAGCCGGTGAGCACCACGCTTTGCCCCTCTTTAAAGCGAGCGTCACCGCTGTGGCGCACGGTGCCGGCGAAGTCGATGCCCGGCACCATCGGGAAATGACGCACGATCTTGCCTTTCCCGGTGATCGCCAGCGCATCCTTGTAGTTCAGGCTGGACCAGTTGATGTCGACGGTAACATCGCCTTCCGGCAACCGATCGCTGCCGATATCTTTGATATGAGCCAGAGTTTGGTCGTCTTGTTGTTCCAATAACAGTGCACGCATGTCACTCTTCCTCTCGTTTACACTTTTCTATCAATGGCTGAATCACATTTATTTGACTATATGCATAATAAGCGGCCCAAGTCCTGATAAAGGACAAAAACGGCGCTTGCAGGTTTAATTCCTCAGCAAGGCTTGTTAGGGTTGGACGGCCCCTTTTAGCTAAAGGGTGAACACTCACTTAACCATAGCGGACAAGGCACAGGGATGCGATTTACCACCAAACTCTCTGCATTGATCACTCTGTTGGTCGCGCTGGCGATGTTTTTGATGCTGATGGGATGCTCATACAGCTTCTTTTACGTTACCCAGGATCGCCAGGAACGTCGCTTTGATTCGCTGGTCACGTCTCTCGATCAAGCCATGTTGCGCGAGTCGCCGCGCGATCAGGAGAAATGGTTGCCGATTGTCATGCGCCCGCTCGGCATTGTGTCGATCCGCGTAGAGGCCGGCGCCAGCAAGCTCCTCGACTATAAATTGCCGACGGCGAAAAAAGAGCCCTGGGATGCGCTGAACGGCTATCGTCAGGTCTCGCGGCCGCTGTTGCAGCACCCGGGCAGTACGCTGCAAATCACCTACCTCGATCCCTTCGCCAGCGATGTGCGCACGTTGCAATCCACGGCCGCCGTCACGCTGTCGATCGTCGTTATGGTGGTGATTTTGCTGTTCAGCCTGCGCTGGCTGCGTGAACAGGCCGACGGCGAGGATCGTCTGGAGCGCCGCGCGCGGCGCATTCTGAACGGCGAGCGCGAAAACGTCATGCAGGGCGACGTGCGCGAATGGCCGGCCAACGTCAGCGGGGCGCTCGACCGCCTGCTGGCCGATCTGGCGGAAGCCCGGGAGGAGCGCAGCCGGGTCGATACGCTGATCCGCGCCTTCGCGGCGCAGGACGCCAAAACCGGGCTGAACAATCGCCTGTTCTTCGATAACCAATTGACCACTCAGCTGGAAGAGGAAGGCTCGCACGGCATCGTGATGATGGTGCGGCTGCCCGATTTCGAGACCCTGCGCGACACGCACGGCAGCGTGGCGGTGCAGGAGCTGATGTATTCGCTGGTCAATCTGCTGTCTACCTTCGTGATGCGCTATCCGTCGGCGCTGCTGGCGCGCTATTTTCACAGCGATTTTACCGTCTTGCTGCCGCATCGCACGCTGAAGGAGGCCGACGGCATCGCCTCACAGCTGGTCAACGCCATCGATGCCTTGCCTTCCACGGCGATGATCGACCGTGAGGCCTTCCTGCACATCGGCATCGTGGCGTACCGCAGCGGCCAGACCACGGAGCAGGTGATCGATTACGCGGAGCAGGCGACGCGGCACGCCACGCTGCAGGGCGAAAACGGTTGGTACGTGTACGACAGCCAGGTGCCGGAAAAGGGGCGCGGCAGCGTCAAGTGGCGCACGCTGCTGGAACAGGTGCTGGCGCGCGGCGGCCCGCGGCTGTATCAGAAACCGGCGGTGACCGTGGAAGGCGAGGTGCACCACCGTGAGATCATGAGCCGAATTTATGACGGCGCCCAGGAATTGCTGCCGGCGGAATATATGCCGCTGGTGGAGCAATTGGGGTTGGCGGAGAGTTACGATCGCCAACAGGTGAGCCGCATCATCCCGTTGCTGGCGCAGTGGCCTGAAGAAACGCTGGCGTTCCCGCTGTGCGTGGACTCGATTTTGCAGCGCTCTTTCCAACGCTGGCTGCGCGATACGCTGTTGCAGTGCGAAAAAAGTCAGCGTCGACGAATTCTGATTGAACTTGCGGAGGCAGATGTGTGTCAACATATCGACCGTTTGCGTCCGGTGCTGAGGTTGCTGTCAGGGCTGGGTTGCCGCCTGGCGGTGTCCAAAGCGGGGTTAACCGTGGTCAGTACGTCCTATATCAAGTCGTTGCAGGTGGAGATCGTCAAGCTCCACCCGGGGTTGGTGCGGAGTATCGATAAGCGGGACGAAAATCAGCTGTTCGTGCAGAGCCTGACCGGCGCCTGCGCGGGCACGCGCGCTCAGGTGTTCGCTGCCAGCGTACGTACGCGCAACGAATGGCAGACGCTGAAAGAGCGTGGGATCCATGGCGGGCAGGGCGACTTTTTCGCGTCGCCGGAACCGATCGACATGGGGCGTAAAAAATATTCACGTCGTTATCGTGTTTAAGCTGATTGACGGACAAAAATTGACGTAGAATGAGGACCGGATCCATCTGGGCCTCGTTACCGTCTTTTTGGAGTTTTTTCCAAACTGCCTGCGACAACAACGCCTATTTGAGATAGGCTCTTGTCTGCCTTTATCTGGTTGACGTTGGTAGGTGCTTACCACCGGCGGCAATCAGGGAATATGTTAGATTTTATGAGCTGTGTTACGCCGTTTCGTGCGTTGACAGGGTGGTAAACTGAGCCTTTGTTCAGGGAATTCAGGCCTCATCCAATTTCCGTGCATTCGAGCAGAAACAATACAGACTATTTTTCACCGAAGTAGAACGTTTTTGCGCCTTGTCGCTGCTTCGTGTGGTTGGTAAAGTAGGCGGATTTTATTTTCCGCCCCCAGCTTGCAGGATTATCCTTTCGTTATGTTTAAGAAATTTCGTGGCATGTTTTCCAACGACTTGTCCATCGACTTGGGTACCGCCAATACCCTGATTTATGTTAAAGGGCAAGGCATCGTACTGAATGAACCTTCGGTGGTTGCCATTCGCCAGGATCGTGCCGGCTCCCCAAAGAGCGTAGCGGCCGTCGGTCATGACGCCAAACAGATGCTGGGCCGCACCCCCGGCAACATCGCGGCTATTCGCCCGATGAAAGACGGCGTGATCGCCGACTTCTTCGTGACCGAAAAAATGCTGCAGCACTTTATCAAACAGGTTCACAGCAACAGCTTTATGCGCCCAAGCCCGCGCGTGCTGGTCTGTGTGCCGGTCGGCGCAACCCAGGTTGAACGCCGCGCTATCCGCGAGTCCGCCCAAGGGGCCGGCGCGCGTGAAGTGTTCCTGATTGAAGAGCCGATGGCGGCGGCGATCGGTGCAGGCTTGCCGGTTTCCGAAGCGACCGGCTCCATGGTGGTGGATATCGGTGGCGGTACCACTGAAGTGGCGGTGATCTCGCTGAACGGCGTGGTGTACTCCTCTTCCGTGCGCATCGGCGGTGACCGTTTCGATGAAGCCATCATCAATTATGTGCGCCGCAACTATGGCTCGCTGATCGGCGAAGCCACCGCAGAGCGCATCAAGCACGAAATCGGTTCTGCCTATCCGGGCGACGAAGTGCGCGAAATCGAAGTGCGCGGCCGTAACCTGGCTGAAGGCGTACCGCGCGGCTTTACCCTGAACTCCAATGAAATCCTCGAAGCCCTGCAAGAGCCGCTGACCGGCATCGTCAGCGCGGTGATGGTTGCGCTGGAGCAGTGCCCGCCAGAATTGGCCTCCGACATTTCCGAACGCGGCATGGTCTTGACCGGCGGCGGCGCGTTGCTGCGCAACCTCGATCGCCTGCTGATGGAAGAAACCGGCATCCCGGTCGTGGTGGCGGAAGATCCGCTGACCTGCGTGGCGCGCGGCGGCGGCAAGGCGTTGGAAATGATCGACATGCACGGCGGCGATTTGTTCAGCGAAGAATAGTCAGCCCCTGGAAGGAGGAATCGTATCGGATGAATGCGCACAGCGAAAATCGGGTACGGTTCCTCTTTCTGTTGTCGAGGAACTCGCATAATTTATGAAGCCGATTTTTAGCAGGGGGCCTTCCCTGCAACTGCGACTTTTTTTGGCGGTGATCGCGGCCATTGGCCTGATCGTTGCCGACAGCCGGCTCGGCACGTTCGTGAAGATACGTAACTACATGGACACCGCAGTCAGCCCTTTCTATTTTCTGGCCAACGGGCCGCGTAAAGTTTTGGACAGCGTGTCGGAAACGCTGGCCACCCGCCAACAGCTGGAGCTGGAAAACCGAGCTCTGCGGCAGGAACTGCTGCTGAAAAACAGCGATATTCTTCTTCTTGGCCAATTCAAGCAGGAAAACGCCCGCTTGCGCGAGCTGCTGGGTTCCCCGCTGCGCCAGGACGAACACAAGATGGTCACCCAGGTGATCTCCACCGGTTCCGATCCGTACAGCGACCAGGTCGTTATCGACAAAGGGTCGGACAACGGCGTCTATGAAGGCCAGCCGGTGATCAGTGACAAGGGCGTAGTTGGCCAGGTCGTGGCGGTGGCGAAGGTGACCAGCCGCGTGCTGCTGATCTGCGATGCCTCGCACGCGTTGCCGATTCAGGTGCTGCGCAACGATATTCGGGTGATCGCCGCAGGCAGCGGCTGCGCCGACGATCTGCAGCTGGAACACCTGCCGAACAATACCGATATCCGCGTTGGCGACGTGCTGGTGACCTCCGGCCTCGGCGGCCGTTTCCCGGAAGGGTATCCGGTGGCGGTAGTCTCTTCGGTCAAGGTCGACAATCAACGCGCTTACACTGTGATTCAGGCACGGCCGACCGCCGGTCTGCAGCGCTTGCGCTACCTGCTGCTGCTGTGGGGCGCCGATCGCAACGGCGACATGCCGTTGCCGCCGGACGAAGTTCACCGCGTGGCCAATGAGCGCCTGATGCAGATGATGCCGCAGGTGTTGCCGCCTGCCGGTTCGGTCGGGCCGCAGCTGCCGGCGCCGGCCACCGGCGTGGCGCCGCAAACCGTCGCTCCGGCGTCTGCCCAGCCTCCAGCCCAGCCTGCCGCGGCGGGAGTGGTGCAATGAACAGTTACCGCAGCCACGGGCGCTGGATCATCTGGCTGTCGTTCCTGGTGGCGTTGGTGCTGCAAATCATGCCGTGGCCGGAACAGATCTACATGTTCCGGCCTTCGTGGCTGGTGCTGATCCTCATTTACTGGGTGATGGCCTTGCCGCACCGCGTCAACGTCGGCACCGGTTTCGTGCTGGGGTTGATCATGGATCTGATCCTCGGCTCCACGCTGGGCGTGCGCGCGCTGGCGCTGGGCATCATCGCCTACCTGGTGGCGTTCAAATTCCAACTGTTCCGCAATATGGCGCTGTGGCAACAGGCGCTGATCGTCGTGCTGCTGTCGCTGTCGATGGACGTGGTGGTGTTCTGGGCTGAGTTTTTAGTGATCAACGTCTCTTTCCGCCCAGAGGTGTTCTGGAGTAGTGTGGTAAACGGCATTTTGTGGCCGTGGTTATTCCTGTTGATGCGCAAAATCCGCCGTCAGTTCGCCGTACAGTAAGGGTATCTCAATGACTTCGCTTTATCTGGCCTCCGGCTCCCCACGTCGACGTGAACTGCTGACCCTGCTGGGCGTATCGTTCGACATCCTGTTGACGCATACCGAAGAGCAGCGCCGGGAAGGCGAAGCCGCAGAAGCCTATGTGCGCCGCCTGGCGCAGGACAAGGCCAAAGCGGGCGTGGCGCTGGCGCAGGAAGATCGGCCGGTGCTGGGCGCCGACACCATCGTGGTGCTCAACGGCCGGGTGCTGGAGAAGCCGCGCGACGAAGCCCATGCGGCACAGATGCTGGCGGCCCTGTCGGGCAAACAGCATCAGGTGATGACGGCGGTGGCGATCGCCGATCGCCAAGACGTGCGTTGCCAGCTGGTGGTGACCGACGTGACGTTCCGCAGCCTGTCGCAACAGGATATCCGCGACTATATTGCTACGGGCGAACCGATGGATAAAGCGGGCGCCTACGGCATTCAAGGAAAGGGTGGTTGTTTCGTCAGAACGATAACCGGGAGTTATCACGCGGTGGTCGGTCTGCCACTGGTCGAAACACATGAGCTGCTCAGTAATTTTGTCGCATTACGTGATGTAAGAACCGGTTGATGGGCGCTGCCATTATCGACCGGCTCTGAGGAGAAGGCATGACAGCTGAGCTACTGGTTAATATCACACCGTCTGAAACGCGGGTCGCCTATATCGATGGCGGCATTCTGCAAGAGATTCATATCGAACGCGAATCCAAACGCGGCATCGTCGGCAATATCTATAAAGGGCGCGTCAGCCGCGTCCTGCCGGGGATGCAGGCGGCGTTCGTCGACATCGGCCTGGACAAGGCCGCCTTCCTGCACGCCTCCGACATCATGCCGCATACCGAATGCGTCGCCGGCGACGAGCGGAAAAACTTCCACGTGCGCGACATCGCCGAGCTGGTGCGCCAGGGGCAAGACCTGATGGTGCAGGTGGTGAAAGATCCGCTCGGCACCAAGGGCGCGCGTCTGACTACCGACATTACGCTGCCTTCGCGCTATCTGGTCTTCATGCCGGGCGCGGCGCACGTCGGTGTGTCGCAGCGTATTGAAAGCGAAGCCGAGCGTGAACGCCTGAAGTCCATCGTTGCGCCGCACTGCGACGAGCTGGGCGGTTTTATCATCCGCACCGCGGCGGAGGGCATCGGCGAGGAGGAGCTGGCGCAGGACGCGGCGTTCCTCAAACGCCTGTGGACCAAGGTGATGGAGCGCAAGAAGCGCAACCAGACCAAATACAAGCTGTACGGCGAGCTGGCGCTGGCGCAGCGAATCCTGCGCGACTTCGCCGGCGCGGCGCTGGATCGCATTCGCGTCGATTCGCGGTTGACGCACGATCTGCTGGTGGAGTTTACCGGCGAGTATATCCCGGACATCACCCGCAAGCTGGAGCTGTATACCGGCAGCCAACCGATTTTCGATCTGTACGATGTGGAAAACGAGATCCAGCGCGCGCTGGAGCGCAAGGTGGAGCTGAAGTCCGGCGGTTATCTGATCATCGATCAGACCGAGGCGATGACCACCGTCGACATCAACACCGGCGCCTTCGTCGGCCACCGCAACCTCGATGAAACCATCTTCAATACCAACATCGAGGCGACGCAAGCCATTGCCCGCCAGCTGCGGCTGCGCAACCTGGGCGGCATCATCATTATCGACTTCATCGATATGAACAACGAAGAGCATCGCCGCCGGGTGCTGCACTCGCTGGAGCAGGCGTTGAGTAAAGATCGGGTAAAAACCACGATCAACGGCTTCTCTCAGCTAGGCTTAGTTGAAATGACGCGTAAACGAACGCGTGAAAGCATTGAACATGTGCTCTGTCACGATTGTCCTACTTGCAATGGGCGCGGCACCGTGAAAACGGTGGAAACCGTGTGCTACGAGATCCTGCGCGAAATTGTGCGCGTGCATCACGCCTACGATTCCGATCGCTTCCTGGTGTACGCCTCCGCGGCGGTCGGCGAAGCGCTGAAGAGCGAAGAGTCGCACGCGCTGGCCGAAGTGGAGATCTTCGTCGGCAAACAGGTGAAGGTGCAGATCGAACCGTTGTACAGCCAGGAGCAGTTCGACGTCGTCATGATGTAGCCCGCCCGACATCGGTAGGGGCCCGGCACGCCGGGCCCGTCAGTGCATAGATATTCCCGTTGCCAGGCAGCGGAGCAAGGAGAACTGCGTGAGGCGACTGCCTGGGATTCTGTTAGCAACAGGCGCCACCCTAATTGTGATTGTGGCGCTGCTGATCAGCGGGCTGCGCCTGATGCTGCCGAAGCTGAACGACTACCGCCCCCAACTGCTGGCGCAGGTGGAGAAACTGTCCGGCGTGCCCGTGCGGATGGATTTCGTGCAGGGCAGCTGGGAAACGTTCGGCCCGCAGCTTGAAATGCGCAACCTGAGCGCTACGCTGCCCAAAAGCGATGTGCATATCGAGCGCGTGACGCTGGCGTTGGACGTGTGGCAGTCGCTGCTGCACTGGCGCTGGCAGTTCCGCGATCTGACCTTCTACCAATTCCGCCTCGACTTGAACGCCACGCTGGGCGGCGACCAGCAGGGCGAAGGCCTTGAGCCGGGCAAGATCAGCGATCTGATGCTGCGCCAGCTCGATCATTTCGATTTGCGCGACAGCCGTATCTCGTTCCTGACGCCCGCCGGCGCGCGCGCCGAATTTGACATTCCCCAGCTGACCTGGCTCAACGGCCGCGATCGCCACCGCGCCGAGGGGCAGATCAGTCTGTCTACGCTGAACGGCCAACACGGCGTGGTGCAGCTGCGCATGGACCTGCGCGATAATCAGGGCCTGCTGGATACCGGCACGGTCTACCTGCAGGCCGATAACATCGACATGAAACCCTGGTTTACCCGCTGGCTGCGCGCCAACACCGGGCTGGAAAGCGCCGACTTCAGCCTGGCGGCCTGGCTGCAGGTGCAGAACGGCCAGATCGCCGGCGGCAATGCGTTGCTCAAGCAGGGGGCGGCCAACTGGGACACCGGCGCCGCGCAGCACCGGCTGGACGTGGATAATCTGGCGCTGTCGCTGCGCCGCCAGGGCACCGGTTGGCAGCTCGACGTGCCGCAACTGCGTTTGAGCACCGACGGCCAGGCCTGGCCGCAGGGCGGGCTTTCCGCGCTGTGGCTGCCGGAAAACACCGAATTCATGGGGCCGGCGCAGAATGAAGAACTGCGTGTGCGCGCGACTGATATTCAGCTGGAGCGTCTGTCGGCGCTGTTGCCGACCTTCTCGTTCCTCAGCCCGGACGTGCTCGACCGCTGGAACGATCTGCAGCCGCAGGGGCAATTGGAAGCGCTGGCGCTGGACATTCCGCTCAAGCAGCCGGAAAAGAGCCGTTTCCAGGCGCTGTGGCGCGATGTCAGCTGGCAGCGTTGGGAACTGCTGCCGGGCGTTAACCACTTCTCCGGGGCGTTGAGCGGCGGGGTGGAGAACGGCCGCCTGACGCTGGGGCTCACCGACAGCACTCTGCCTTACGGCGACATGTTCCGCGCGCCGCTTGAAATCAGCAGCGCGCGTGGCGCGCTGACCTGGCGTTACAACGATCAGGGCTGGGAACTGGCGAGCCAGGGGCTGGACGTCAAGGCGAAGTCGCTGTGGGTCAACGGCGATTTCCGTTATCAGCAGCCGGCCAAGGGCGATCCGTGGCTGAACATCCTGGCGGGCATCCGCCTGTATGACGGCGCCGACGCCTGGCGCTATTTCCCGGAACCGTTGATGGGCAAGCATTTGGTGGACTACCTGAGCGGCGCCATTCAGGGCGGCCAGGTGGATAACGCCACGCTGATTTATTCCGGCGATCCGCAGCACTTCCCGTATCGCAAAAACGAAGGACAGTTCGAAGTCTTCGTACCGCTGCGCCATGCCACCTTCCAGTTCCAACCGGGCTGGCCGGCGCTGACCGATTTGGCGATCGATCTCGATTTCGCCAACGAGGGGCTGTGGATGCATGCGCCGCAAACCCGGTTGGGCAAGGTGGCGGGTAAAAATATCAGCGCGGTGATCCCGGATTACCTGAAAGAGCGATTGCTGATCGACGCCGAAGTCGCAGGTGCGGGCAGCGATGTGCATGACTACTTTATGCAGACGCCGTTGCACGATTCGCTGGGGGCGGCGCTGGAGCAGCTGCAGATCGGCGGCGATGTCAGTGGGCGCTTACATCTAGATATCCCGCTGGACGGCGAGCAGGTCAAAGCCACCGGTGAAGTGGCGCTGAACAATAATTCGTTGCTGATAAAACCGCTGGAAAGCGAGCTGCAGAAGCTCAGCGGCAAATTCCGTTTCAACAACGGCAATCTGGAGAGCGACACCCTGTCGGCCAACTGGTTCGGGCAACCGGTGGCGGTCAACTTCACTACGCAGGAAGGCGAGCGTGACTACAAGGTCAACGTTGGTCTGAAAGGAGACTGGCAGCCGGGCAAGTTCCCCGGCCTGCCGAAAGAGGCCGCCGATGCGCTCAGCGGCAGCGCGCCCTGGCAGAGCCAGGTGGCCATCACGCTGCCGCACCAAGGTTCGGCCAGCTACGATATCGGTCTCGACGCGGATTTGAAGAAAGTGAGCAGTCACTTACCTTCGCCGCTGAACAAGGCGCCGGGAGAGGCGCTGCCGGTGAACGTCAAGGTCAAAGGCGGTTTGAACGGCTTCATGTTGACCGGCAGCGCGGGCAAACAGAACCGTTTCAACAGCGAATGGAACTTCGATAAAAAACAGGTGAATCTGGCGCGCGCCGCCTGGCAAACCAACGGGGGCGGCACGCCGCCGCTGCCGGCCGGTAAGTCGATGACGCTGAATCTGCCGGCGCTGGACGGTGAGCAGTGGCTGGCGCTGCTCGCGCCGGCGCTGAAACAGGGCGGCGGCAGCGGCCAGGTGGGCGGTTTCAGCTTCCCCACCACCGTGGCGCTGACCACGCCGCAGCTGCTGTTGGGCGGCCAGGCCTGGCATAAGCTGACGCTGTCGGCCGAGAAACAGCTTGGCGCTACCCTCGTGAGCGCCAAGAGCGACGAAGTGGACGGCAGCCTGCGGGTGGCCGATCGCGGGCCGTGGCGCGCCGATATCAATTATCTGTATTACAACCCGCAGTTCGCAGAGACGAAAAACACGGCGGGCACGCCACCGCCGTCGACCGAAAAAGTTTCCTTCCGCGACTGGCCTTCGTTGATGTTGCGCTGCAAGTCGTGCTGGGTACTGGGGCAGAACCTCGGCAAGGTCGAGGCGGATCTGACTAATCGGGGCGATACTCTGACGCTGGATCACGGCCTGGTCGATACCGGCCAAGGACGCATGACCGCCACCGGCCTGTGGAAACAAAACGCGCAGGAAGAGCGCAGCTCGCTGAAAGGCAAGCTGCTCGGCGGCAAGATTGATGAAACCGCCGCCTTCTTCGGCATCACCATTCCGCTCAAGGGAGCGCCTTACGACGTGGATTTCGATCTGTACTGGCATGGCACGCCGTGGCAGCCGCGGGTCGATACGCTGAGCGGCGCGTTGCAGGTCAAAATGGGCAAGGGCGAGATCGACAGCATGGGCGGCGGCCGCGCCGGTCAGCTGCTGCGGCTGGTCAGCTTCGACGCTTTGCTGCGCAAGCTGCAGTTCGACTTCAGCGATACCTTCGGCAAAGGCTTCTACTTTGATTCCATCCGCAGTACCGCCTGGCTGAAAGATGGCATAATGCATACTGATAATCTATTGATCGATGGCTTGGCGGCGGATATTGCTATGAGCGGCCAGATCGATTTGGCGCGCCGCCGCATCGATATGGAAGCGGTGGTGGCGCCGGCGATTTCAGCGACCGTCGGCGTGGCCACGGCGTTTGTCGTTAACCCGATCGTCGGCGCGGCGGTGTTCGCCGCCTCGCAGGTGCTGGGGCCGCTGTGGAGCAAGATTTCGCTGATTCGCTACCATATCGGCGGCGATCTCGACCAGCCGAAGATCAATGAGGTACAGCGTAAGTCAAAGGAGGATAAGGCGTCATGAGGAATGCTAACGTTGCGTTGTTGCAGTTGTGCAGTGGCGATCAGGTGCGCGATAACCTGGCCCAGATTGAACAGCAGATTAAGCAGCTCAATGCCGGGGTAAAACTGGTCATGACGCCGGAGAACGCGCTGCTGTTCGCCAACTCCGCAGCCTACCGCCAACAGGCGGAAAAACAGGGCGATGGCCCGCTGCAGAATGCGGTGCGCGAACTGGCGCGCCGCTATGGCGTGTGGTTGCTGGTGGGCTCGATGCCGCTCGTCAGCCGTGAGAACCCGGAGCTTATCACCACCAGCAGCCTGTTGTTCGACGAGCAGGGCGAGATCCGCGCCCGCTACGACAAGCTGCACATGTTCGATGTGGACATCAACGACGCGCACGGCCATTACCGCGAGTCGGATACCTACCAGCATGGGCAGCACCTGACGGTGGTGGATACGCCGGTCGGGCGTTTGGGCATGACCATATGCTACGATCTGCGCTTCCCCGCGCTGTTCCAGGCGCTGCGGGCGCAGGGCGCCGAACTGATTTCGGTGCCGGCGGCCTTTACGCGGGTAACCGGCGAGGCGCATTGGGAAATCCTGCTGCGTGCCCGAGCGATCGAGAACCAGTGCATGATCCTGGCGCCGGCGCAGGTGGGGCGCCACGGGCCGACCCGTCGCACCTGGGGCCACACGCTGGCCGTCGACGGCTGGGGCAAGGTACTGGCCGAGAACCCGGACGCCGTGGCGGCACTGAAGGTGCGCGTGGACGCCGCAAGCCTGAAAAATATTCGTGCGCAGATGCCGGTGCTGCAGCACAACCGATTCCAGACGTCGCTGACGGCGCCGTCTGACAAGTTATCCTCCAATCAAGAGTGAAACCATTATGAGTCTGACGTTTGTCAGTGAGCAGTTACTCGCTACCAACAAGCTGAGTCATCAAGACCTGTACTCGGTACTGGGTCAACTGGCAGAACGCCGTATCGACTACGCCGATCTCTATTTTCAGTCCAGCTATCACGAAGCCTGGGTGATCGAGGACGGCATCATCAAGGATGGCTCTTACAATATCGACCAGGGCGTCGGCGTGCGCGCCGTCAGCGGTGAGAAGACCGGGTTCGCCTATGCCGATCAGATCACTCTGAATGCGCTGCAGCAGAGCGCCCAGGCGGCGCGCAGCATCGTGCGCGAGCAGGGCGACGGGCGGGCGCATACCCTGGGCGAAATCGGTTATCGAGCGCTGTACCCGCTGCTCGATCCGCTGCAAAGCCTGCCGCGCGAAGAGAAAATCGCCCTGTTGCACCGCGTCGACAAGGTGGCGCGCGCCGCCGATGCGCGGGTGCAGGAAGTGAACGCCAGCATCACCGGCGTTTACGAGCAGGTGTTGGTGGCCGCCACCGACGGCACGCTGGCGGCGGACGTTCGCCCGCTGGTGCGCCTTTCCGTCAGCGTGCTGGTGGAGCAGGACGGCAAGCGTGAGCGCGGCTCCAGCGGCGGCGGCGGCCGTTTCGGCTATGACTACTTCCTGGAAACCGTCGACGGCGACGTGCGCGCCGACGCTTACGCTAAAGAAGCGGTGCGCATGGCGCTGGTCAACCTCGGCGCGGTAGCGGCGCCGGCCGGCAATATGCCGGTGGTGTTGGGTGCCGGCTGGCCGGGCGTGCTGCTGCACGAAGCGGTGGGCCATGGCCTGGAAGGCGACTTCAACCGGCGCGGCACCTCGGTGTTCAGCGGCCATATGGGCGAGCTGGTGGCGTCTGAGCTGTGTACCGTGGTGGACGACGGCACCCTGCAAGGGCGCCGCGGTTCGCTGGCGATCGACGACGAAGGCGTGCCGGGCCAGTACAACGTGCTGATCGAAAACGGCGTGCTGAAAGGCTACATGCAGGACAAGCTCAACGCGCGCCTGATGGGCGTCGCGCCGACCGGCAACGGCCGCCGCGAGTCCTACGCGCATCTGCCGATGCCGCGCATGACCAATACCTACATGCTGGCGGGTAAATCGACGCCGGAAGAGATCATCGCCAGTGTTGAGTACGGCCTGTACGCGCCGAACTTTGGCGGCGGCCAGGTGGATATCACCTCCGGCAAGTTCGTGTTCTCCACCACCGAAGCCTATCTGATCGAGAAGGGCCGCATCACTAAACCGGTGAAGGGGGCGACGCTGATCGGCTCCGGCATCGAGGCTATGCAGCAGATCTCGATGGTCGGCAACGATCTGGCGCTCGATAAAGGCGTGGGCGTGTGCGGCAAAGAAGGCCAGAGCGTGCCGGTGGGCGTCGGCCAACCGACGCTGAAACTGGACACGCTCACCGTCGGCGGCACGGCGTAATTTTTCCTCCAGGGGCCACGCGTTGGCCCCTCAATCATGCTCCATTTTGCGGCCTTTCTCGCATTCGTAACGCTAAGCGCGGCAGGACGCCGTAGCCTGCACGATATAATGGAATAAAATTGACGTGGCGAAAAAACAGAGCAATACGATGATGACGCGTCTGGCTATACCCGCCCGGCGTTGGCTGCTGGCGCTGGGCGTCCTGTCCCTGACGGGCTGCGCCCGCTCCGATGCGCTGTGGGGCGTAGTCGATAAGCTTTGCATGGCCAATTATCAGCAAAAGCGCGATCCGGCGCCCTGTGAGCAGATTTATATGCCGCAGGGGAAGGCCCAGGGCTTCAGCGTGCTGCAAAATCCGCGTTACCCCTATCATTTTATTCTGGTTCCGACGGCGCCGCTCTCCGGCATCGAAAGCCCGCAGCTGTTGGCCGGGGAACGGACGGACTATTTTGGCTATGCCTGGCTGATGCGTTATCGGCTGGCCGCCGAATATGGCGGGCCGGTGCCGGATGATATGTTGGGCATGGCGATCAACTCCGCATACGGCCGCAGCCAAAACCAATTGCATATTCACCTGACCTGTCTGCGTGAGGACGTGCGGCGTCAATTGCAGGCGGAACGCCCCTACATACAGGAACAATGGCGGCCCTTGCCGGATAAGCTGTTGCGCCACACCTACTACGCGCGCCGCGTGATGCAGCCAACCGCGATGGGCGTTTACCCGATTAAGGATCTGGCGGATTATTTCCATCTGTCGCCGCCGCAGATGGCGGAATATGGCGTGGCGTTAGTGCCCACTACGTTTGGCGGCCAACGGGGGTTTATTTTGCTGGCCTCGAAGCGCGGCTGGGACGTCGGCAATCGCGCTTCGGTAGAGTCGCTGCTGGATAAAGAGTGCGCGATTTTGCCGCGTTAATTTTGCTACATAAAATGACGCAGGTGAGAGCGGCGAGGCATCGCTCTCACCTCGTTGTCCCTACCTGAACCGCGCATCCCGCGCAAACAGAAAAGCGGCTTCCCGCTGGCGAGCATCGGCTTGTGCCTGATCCCCCTGATAGCGCAAGATCATGATCAGCGTGGCGTAGACGTTGGCGTCGATGCGGTGCTGCAGATAGGCATTGGCCCACTGCCGATAGCCGGTCAACAGGGCATCATCGCGCGTTTGGTTATAGACCAGCAGCGCGTGAGATTGCTCGTCGAAGGTTTTGCGCTCCCGGTAGATCCAGGCGGCCGGCGGCGGCATCTGCTCGATGCTGTCGATGTTGGCCAGCATAGTGCGCTCCGACTGAGTGAGCGCCATGCGCCCTTGCCAGGCGAAGGCCGCCATCACCAGCACGCCGAGCGCCGCAAGCGCCACCGGCAGGCTCAGGGCTTTGGCGAACGGCAGCGGGCGGGGCTCGCCGGTTTGGCCGTCCAGCAGCGCCAGCAGCAGCAGAAACGCCAGCCAGTGCGGCGCAGACAGATAGAAAGGGTATTCCAGCTGAGTGTGTATCAGCATCGGCAGCAGCACCAGGAACAGGCCGACGCGCGCACCGTTCTGCTGTTCTCGATCCCGTTGCCAGGCGCTTTTCAGCAGCCGTACGCCGGCGGCAAGGACGATAGCGATACCTGCCAGCGCCGTCAGGCCGCCCTCGACCCACCACAGCAGGATTTCATTGTGCGGATGCCCGGCGACTTCCAGCACTTCTCTCCAGGGCATTTCCTGCAGGCGAAAGTGCGCGAAGCTGTATTCAAAGCCGCCGTAGCCCCAGCCCAGCAGCGGCTTGGCCAGGATCATGGCGCCGACGTCGTGCAGCATGGTCAGGCGCGCGCTGTTGGAAAGCTCCCGTCCGATCAGGCCAGCGCGGCCATCCAGACCGAAACCGGTGAACAGCACCGTCAGACCGATCGCGGCGCCCAGCAGCAGCGCGCCGCCGGCCCAGCGGCTTGCGGCCGGGCGTTGGTGGGCAAAGCACCACAGCAGCAGCGCCGCCGCCAATGCGGCCCCCAACCAGGCGGCGCGCGACTGGATCAGCACCAGCAGGGCGGAGAAAGCGGCCAGCAGCGCGAGCCGCGGGATTTGCCGCCGCGTCGGCGCAGAGTAGGGAGCCAGCAGCAGCCAGAGCGCCAAAGCCAGCCCGGTGGCGATAAAGCTGCCCAGCACGTTCGGCTGCTGAAAGACGCCGTAGACCCGGCCGCCGTTAGGGGATACCCAGGCCAGCGAGGGGGCGAACAGCTGTAAAGCCGCCAACAACGCCTGAATGCCGACGGCAAACAACAGGCCGAACAGCAGCAGCTCGCGCTGCCGGGCGGTGACGCGCAGCTGCAGGCAGGCGACATAGAACAACCAACCGCCGAGCAGGCCGGCGCAGCGCCACAGGGCGTCTTCGCGCCATTCGGGGCGGGTATACAGCAACGGCAGCGCCAGCAAGGCGATGCCGAGCAGCAACAGGCGTGCGGTGGGCGTGAGCGAAAGGCGGATGCGACCCAGGCAAACGGTAAACGTCACGATCAGCGTAGTAAGCGCCATGACGCCCCAGGCCAGAATGTTTTGCGGCAGCGCCAGACCGTCGCCGCCCATGTTGGGGTAATAAATCGGCAGGACCGCCGCCATCCAGATCAGCAGCAGGGGCAGCACGGCGATGGTCGCTGCGTTAGCGGGAGATTTATCGGCCATGGTTAACCTGCCAAGGCCTGATAGCGTTTATTAAATGCATGCTTTGATTATTCCCTATCCTTTATCCTGGTGTTGAAATGCGTGTAATGTTGAAATCGAAAATGTCTCACGGGAAATTTAAACCGTCTTTATGGTAAAGCGATAAATAATGTTTGCCCTGAGAATGCGCGAGGCTGTTTGCCCAAAGAAAGGTTAAGCCGTATTTTTCACTCGCAAAAGGCATTTTTGTTGTTTGCAAAAACAGACGCGCTATTTTCTCAAATCTATTGTGATTCAGTCAATTTTTAATCTTAATATTATTTTTATTAATTAAAATCAATGTTTTGTCTGTGGTTATCGCGTGTGTGGATATCGAGGGACATCCCGGCAATGGTCTATATTGGCAGGCAGTGTGAAGAATAAAAGAGGTATCTGCTTGTTTAATTGATGCCGTCAGTGGCGGCGTGAGGGCGGAGATTTGCTTCATCGTTTCCCATTGCTGGTTTTTAAATTCAATGTGATTTTCATGGTTTTAATTTTATTAAGATTCTTCCTTTCTTTATCTGTTTTTTTAAATTTTCATGAAATAATTTATTATTAGGATTGTTCTGTTGCATTGGAAATAAAAGCGGTTATGGCTTGAGCCTCCCGTTGCCGCGGCAGAATACAGACTAACGCGCCTGCCCAAGCGCGTTAATCTCGTCTCTTGTGCGCTTACTCCACGTCGCCGATCCGCTCCAGCGCATCCACCACCAGATCCCAGAATTTATCCTGATCCAGTTTGACCGCGACCTGGGTGTGGCAGTCCGGCGGCGGCGGCGCGCGGAAGTCCGCGACCGTCATGCCCAACGTCAGGGTGCCGGTCAGCTCGATATCCACCGGCACTTTGCGCACCGACATAACGCTCGGATCGATCACATAGGCCACTGCGCAAGGATCGTGCACCGGCGGGGCGCTGAAGCCCTGCGCCTGTTGGTACATACGGCCAAAGAATGCCAGCAGTTCGCCGACGAAGGCGGCCGGCCGGGTGCCGAGGGCGGCGATGCGTTCGCAGACTGCCGGCGTGGCCAGCGCCTGGTGGGTGAGATCCAGCCCGACCATGGTCAGCGGCCATTTTTCATTGAACACGATGTGCGCCGCCTCGGGATCGATTTTGATATTGAACTCCGCCACCGCGCTCCAGTTGCCCACATGATAGCCGCCGCCCATCAGCACCACTTCCTTGACCCGCTCGGCAATGCGCGGCTCTTTACGCACCGCCATGGCGATATTGGTCAGGCCGCCGGTCGGCACCAGCGTCACGCTGCCGGGCGGGTGGGCCATCACGGTATCGATGATCAGATCCACCGCGTGGCGCGAGTCCAGCTGCAGGTGAGGCTCCGGCAGCACCGGGCCATCGAGGCCGGAGTCGCCGTGAATGTCGGGTGCCACTTCGATATTGCGCACCAGCGGGCGCGGGCAGCCGGCGGCGAAGGGCACGCCGGTGATATTGGCGATGCGTGCCACCGCGAGGGCGTTGCGCGTCACTTTGTCCAGCGTTTGGTTACCCACCACGGTGGTGACCGCCAGCAGGTCGATCTGCGGATTGCCCCAGGCCAGCAGCAGGGCGATGGCATCGTCATGCCCCGGGTCACAGTCCAGTATGATTTTTTTCATGGTTATTCCTAATGCAGGGAGAGGTGCCCGCAGCATAACGCAGCGCAGCGGCGTGGGATAATGCCGATGATGCTTTTGTTAACGGCATCAAAGCCTTGCCATTATTACGATGTAATGAAACGTAAATCCTCATCGCCGGGCTTTACCCTGGAGTTTACTCCAGGGTTTACAGTGAGCTTCAGCGTGAATGCACAGAGGAGAGGCGGGATGAGCTTACTGAAAAGGTTGTTGGGGCAAGGCGGTATTAACGGCGGTCATCGGCGCGCGGGCCACGGCGGTGGCCACCATGGCAACCGCTATAGCCAGCATGGCGAACAGGGGCCGCAGTGCCCGGAATGCCGGGCCGTGAATAAGCCGGGCGCGCGTTATTGTCACCGCTGCGGCCAGCCGTTTGCTGCGGTGAGCGCCACCTGCGGACAGTGCGCCGCGCCGTTGCCGCCGGGCAGCCGCTTTTGTCCGCAGTGCGGCGGCGGTGTGCCGTGAATCGGGGCGGCTGGACGGTCGCGCTGCTGCTCGGCGCCATGGCGCTGTGGACGTTGCTGGCCTGGGGCGTATCCGGCCTGCTGACCTGGCTGCCGACGTTGGCGGAGGCGGCCGGAAACGCAACGTTGCCGGTGAACGGTGCGCTGAGCCTGGTGCCGCAGACGGTGTTGGACACTTGGCTGCCGTGGCTGAAACAGCTGGGCAGCGGGCTGGCGAGCTATTTTCCTCTGCTACTGGCCTGGGCGGGCTACGCCGTCTGGCTGCTGTGGGGCATCGGCATGTTGGCGCTGATGCTGCTGGCCGCGCTGGCGCGCCGCTATTTAAGCGCTGCTCAGCGATAACCCTGATAGACCGCCGCTACGCGTTCGAAATAGTCGGTTAAATAGTTGATGCACACCTGTACCTTCAGCGGCAGTTTGTCCTTCTCGGTATAGAGCGCGTAGATCGGCCGCGGATCCGAATGGTAGCTTTTGAACAGGATCTCGATCTCGCCGCGTTTGATCTCTTCGATCACCCACATCAGCGGGGCGTAGGCGATGCCGGCGCCGTTTTTCAGCCAACGGATCATGGTGGAGGAGTCGTTGGTGACGAAGCGCCCCTGCGGGGAAATGCGCGTGGTGATGCCTTCCGGCGACATCAGTTCGAATTCGCTGTCGGGCCGCACGCTGTACTCCAGCCAGGAAAAGTTGACCATGTCGCTCGGCTTCTGCGGCGTGCCGTGCTGGCTCAGGTAGCTTTTGGCGGCGCACACCACCATCGGCATCTGCCCCAGGCGGCGCGAGAACAGACTCGAGTCTTGCAGCGCGCCGGTGCGGATCACCAGATCCAGACCGTCGGTGATCAGATCCGGCGCCGGTATACCGGTCACCAGGTTGACCGTCAGACCCGGGTACTCTTTCATCATCTCGGCGGTCATGTTCGCCAGCACGTTTTGCGCCATGGTGGACGAGCTGCCGATGCGCAGCGTGCCGGCGGGCGTATTGTTAAACGCGTACAGCTGCTCATGCACTTCGCTGACTTCCTGCAGCATGCGTCGGCAGCCCTGATAGTAAATCTTGCCGGCCTCGGTCAGGCCGATGCTGCGCGTGCTGCGGTTCAACAGCTTGACCTGCAGCTCATTTTCCAGTTTCGAGACGGTTTGGCTGATCGATGAAACGCTCATGTCGAGTTGGCGCGCGGCCGCGGTAAACGACCCGAACTCAACCACTTTGGCGAATACCGACATGCGTTTTAATCTTTCCATTATTCACTCTGGCTTAAAAGTGATTTAGATCACAGATTGTTGATGCCTTGATAGTAAGCAGGCTAATATAACGTGGTCGGGTGAATAGACCTCACCAACGTGCGAGAGCGAGCGGCGACGTCATCCTGCCGCTCCTCCGGCACCCTCGCAATCCCTGTCGTGGATGTCTGCCCCAAAGTTTAACCTTTTTTCGGGTTCGTGACCTGGACAAGCTGCCTGGTCAAGATTTGTGGCGCGCGCACGCTAAAATGTAAAGAGAATGTGAATGGCGAGACCTGTCTTTCCCCGGCGCAGTGAACAATAAGGAAAAAGTGATGAGTTTGCTTCCGGTTATGGTCATCTTCGGACTGTCGTTTCCGCCGGTGTTTTTCGAGCTGCTGGTGTCGCTGGCGCTGTTTTTTCTCTTGCGCCGCCTGCTGCAGCCGACGGGGATTTACGATTTTGTCTGGCATCCGGCGCTGTTTAATACCGCGCTGTATTGCTGCTTGTTTTATCTGATTTCGTGTCTTTTTGTTTGAGGTCGCTGTGAAAAATTTTTCGATAAAAATAACCCGAATCGCGATCACTTTGATTCTTGTGCTGCTGGGCATTGCCGCGGTATTCAAGGCCTGGGTGTTCTACACCGAGTCGCCGTGGACGCGTGACGCCAAGTTTACCGCCGACGTGGTGGCGATCGCGCCGGACGTCAGCGGCCTGCTGACCGACGTGCCGGTGGTGGACAACCAACTGGTCAAGAAAGGCCAGGTGCTGTTCGTGGTCGATCGGCCGCGTTATGAGCAGGCCTTGGCGGAAGCCGGCGCCGACGTCGCCTACTATCAGACGCTGGCGGCGGAAAAACGGCGTGAGGCCGGCCGCCGCGTGAAGTTGGGCGTGCAGGCGATGTCGCAGGAAGAGATTGACCAGTCGAACAACTCGCTGCAGACCGTGCAGCACCAGCTGGCGAAGGCCATTGCGGCTCGCGAGCTGGCGCAGTTGGATCTGGAGCGCACCACGGTGCGCGCCCCGGCCGATGGCTGGATCACCAACCTCAACGTACACGCCGGTGAATACATCACCCGCGGGTCGGTCGCGGTGGCGCTGGTGAAGAAAGATTCCTTCTACATCCTGGCGTACCTGGAAGAGACCAAGCTGAACGGCCTGAATAAGGGCGATCGCGCGGAGATTACCCCGCTCGGCAGCAACCGCATCATGCACGGCACCGTCGATAGCGTGGCGGCGGCGGTGAACAACAGCAGCAGCACGGTGAACAACAAAGGGTTGGCCTCGATCGACAGCAACCTGGAGTGGGTGCGCCTGGCGCAGCGCGTGCCGGTGAAGATCCTGCTGGACGCCAAGGACCAACAGCATCCGTACCCGGCCGGCACCACCGCCACCGTGGTGATCGTCGGCAAGAACGATCGCAATGCCGACAGCGGCTCGCCTTTTGTGCGCCTGATGCACCGGCTGCGTGAGTTCGGCTAATGAGCAGCCCAACCTTTATCCGGCTGAGATTTGCCTTCAAACTCAGCTTCGCGATTGTGTTTGCGCTGTTCGTCGGCTTCCATCTCAATCTGGAAACCCCGCGCTGGTCGGCGATGACCGCCGCCATCGTCGCCGCCGGCCCGGCCTTTGCCGCCGGCGGTGAACCCTTCTCCGGCGCCATTCGCCATCGCGGCTGGCTGCGCATCATCGGCACCTTTATCGGCTGCTTCGTCGGCCTGCTCATCATCATCACCACCGCCCGCGCGCCGGTAGTGATGCTGATGCTGTGCTGCATGTGGGCCGGTTTCTGCACCTGGCTCTCTTCGCTTATCAAGGTGGAGAACTCCTACGCCTGGGGGCTGGCCGGCTATACCGCGCTGATCATCATCGTGACGGTCGCCACCAGCGAGGCCCACCTGCTGGAAGCGCCGCAGTTCGCCATCGAGCGTTGCAGCGAGATCGTGCTGGGGATCGTCAGCGCCGTGTTGGCCGATCTGCTGTTTTCGCCGCGTTCGATCAAGCAGGACATCGATCGGGCGGTGGATAAGCTGCTGGTGGATCAATACCGCCTGATGCAGATGTGCATCAGCCATGCCGATAAAGAGGACATCGACCGCGCCTGGAGCAATCTGGTGAAGAGCACCACGGCGCTGGACGGCATGCGCAACAACCTGATGATGGAATCCTCGCGCTGGCAGAAGGTCAACCGACGGGTGAAAGCGCTGCATACCCTGTCGCTGACGCTGATCACCCAGGCCTGTGAAACCTATCTGATCTTGTTGAATCACCCGCAGGCGCTGAAAGAAAGTTTGCGGGAACAGCTGATGGTTCCGGCGGAGACCCCGCAGGAGATCCACAAACGCATGAAGCTGTTGCGTCAGGTGCTGACCACGCATCGCTCCGAGGAAACGCTGTCGACCATCACCGGCTGGGTCGGCGCGGCGACGCGCTACCTGCTGCTGTCGAAAGGCGTGCACACCAACTGCAGCATCAGCGCGGTGGAAGAGGGCGTATTGAGCAATGAAACCGTGGTCAAGCCGACCTCGGCGGAAGGGCATCACGCGATGATCAACGGCCTGCGCACCTTTGTGGCGACGGCCTTCGGCTGCCTGCTGTGGCTGTGGACCGGCTGGACGTCCGGCAGCGGTTTTATGGTGATCATTGCGGTGATCACCTCGCTGGCGATGCGCACCCCGGCGCCGCGCATGGTGGCGATGGATTTCGTGCTGGGCATGCTGGCGGCAATCCCGGTCGGTTCTCTGTTCTTCATGGTGATCCTGCCGGCGACCCAGCAGAGCATTTTGCTGCTGTGTCTCAGCCTCGGCCTGCTGGCGTTTTTCATCGGCATCGAGGTGCAGAAGCGGCGGCTCGGTTCGCTGGGGCTGTTGGCGGGGACCATCAACATTCTGGTGCTGAGCAACCCGATGGAGTTCAACGTGACCCAGTTTCTCGACGGGGCGCTGGGCCAGTTCCTCGGCAGCTGCGTCGGGCTGATGGTGCTGCTGCTGATCCGCGATAATTCGCGCGAACGCACCGGCCGCACGTTGCTCAACCAGTTCGTCAGCAGCGCGGTGTCGGCGCTGACCACCAAGGCGGCGCGCCGTCGGCAAAACCACCTGCCCGCGCTGTATCAGCAGCTTAATCAGCTGCTGATGATGTTCCCGAACGACATCGCCAAGTATCGTCTGGCGCTGAACCTGATCATCGCCCACCAGCGCATGCAGCGAGCGGAAATTCCGGCCAGCGAAGAGCTGTCGGCCTTCCACCGCCAGATCCGCAGCACCGCCGATCGGGTGGTCTCCGCCAAGAACGACGTCAAGCGCGCCTACTACTACGATCGCTTGCTGGGCGAAATGAACGAGTACCAACAGAAGCTGGTCGACAATCAGGCGCCGCTCAGCGTCACCGGGCCGGTGAAACGCCTGGCCGACATGCTGCACCGCTATCGCCACGCCTTGATCGATTGATGCGTTCCCTCCTGTTGCGCCGCGCTGTGCGGCGCCTTCCCTGACTATACTGTAAGCAGTCGTTGTTCGGCGGGCCGTCTCAGAGCAGGCGGCTCGTTTTCAGAGAGACTCCGAGTGCCAGAACGGCTGGAAAGTGGCATCATTGACATGAATGGATGAAACCCTCACCGCCGCGAAAACGCAACGTGTCGGTCATCTTAGTTTCATCCAGGTCGACTATATACCTAACTAGCCTGGGGGAGCTGCGGCGCCTCCGGCGGCATAATTTCAGGGAATGTCATGAACAAGCGGATTCTGTTGGCGATTGTCATCGCCGTGGTCATCGCCGTCTTCAGCGCGTTGCGCGGCAACGAGCACCGTGCGATCGGCGGCAATGCGGCGGTGGTGCAAGCGCCTGCGGGGCAGCAACAGAGCATCGATCGGCTCACGCAGCAGCAAACGGTGGTGAGTTACCTGCAGCAGCATCAGCGGCTGCCGGATTATTACATCACCAAGAAGCAGGCGCGCGAGCAGGGCTGGGACCCGCGTTCAGGCAACCTCTGTTCGGTATTGCCGGGCAAGGCGATTGGCGGCGATCGATTTTCTAACCGTGAAGGGCAACTGCCGAGCGCCGGCGGCCGGGTCTGGCGTGAAGCGGACATCAATTACCAGTGTGGCCGGCGCGGCGCCGATCGCCTGCTGTATTCGAGCGACGGTCTGATCTTCGTCTCGCGTGACCATTACAAAAACTTCATTCGTGTGGAGTGAGTTTGATGGCAAAAGTAGAGTTTGATTTTGAGCAGATCCAGGATGTGCCGGCCTTCTACCGCGATTTCGCGCATAAGTTTGCGCTGGACGAGGGGTTTGGCGCCAACCTCGACGCGCTGTGGGACGTGGTGACCGGCGATATCGGTCTGCCGGTGGAAATCGAGTTCACCCACCTCAATGCCCGCAGTAAACGTCGTTTTGGCGCGATCATTCTGCTGTTTGAAGAAGCGGAAGAAGAGCTGGAAGGCAGCCTGCGTTTCAATATCCGCGAAAGCAGCGGCGAACCGGCGCATCACCGGGGATGAAACGGGTTCATCCCGGGATGGCGGCGGCGCTTAGTCAGCCGCTTCGGCCAGCTCGCGCAGGTATTGGAAGATCTGGCGGTAAGCCTTAGGCGGCTTGTTGGCGGCCTTCTCTTTCTGCGCATTGCGCACCAGTGAACGCAGCTGTTGACGATCGGCGGCCGGATACAGATCCAGAATCGACGGAATGACGTCATCGCCTTCTTCCACCAGGCGGTCGCGCAGCGCTTCCAGCTTATGGAACAGCGAAACCTGTTGGTTGTGGCGGTTTTTCAGCTTGTCGAGCGCGGTCTGGATCGGCTCGATATCGCGGGCGCGCAGCATCTTGCCGATCAGCTGCAGCTGACGGCGACGGCCTTCTTTCTTGATCTTCTGCGCCAGCTCGATGGCGGCGCGCAAATCTTCGTCCAACGGAATGCGATCCAGCGCGTTTTTGCCCAGATCGACCATTTCGGCCCCCAGGTCTTTCAGCGCTTCGGCATCACGTTTAATTTCACTTTTACTGACCCAGATAATCTCGTCATCGTCCTCGTTTTCATTCTCCGGGACATCGTCGAGCCAGTCTTCAGGCTGTTTGTTCATGGTAGGCTCCGTTAAAAAGAGGCTAATCCTAACAGGTTGCCGGCTTTATGCGAAATTCAACGCGGTTCCTGTTAGACTCAACGGCAGAGATCTCAGGATTTTTGCGCGCCGCCCCGCGTGCACAACTACGCCGCTCCGGCACTTTTCTCAACGATTTTCTGATTAATTATGGCAGATTGATGAAAGTAGTCACTCAAGTTGCAGAACAGCGCAAGGCGCTGGAACAGGCCGTTTCTCAGGCTCTGGAGCTGGCACGCGCCGGTTCCGACGCGGCGGAAGTCGCGGTCACCAAATCGACCGGTATCAGCGTCAGCACCCGCTTCGGCGAGGTGGAAAACGTCGAGTTCAATAGCGATGGCGCGCTGGGCATCACCGTGTATCACCGTCAGCGTAAAGGCAGCGCCTCTTCCACCGATCTCAGCCCGGATGCCATCGCCCGCACCGTACAGGCGGCGCTGGACATCGCGCGTTACACCTCTGAAGATCCCTGCGCCGGCCCGGCGGAGAAAGATTTGTTGGCGTTTGAGGCGCCGGATCTCGATCTGTTCCACCCGACCGAGCTGGACGCCGAGCGCGGCATCGAGCTGGCGGCGCGCGCCGAGCAGGCTTCGCTGGCGGCGGACAAACGCATTACCAACACCGAAGGCGGCAGCTTCAACAGCCACTACGGCATCAAGGTGTTCGGCAACAGCCACGGCATGCTGCAAAGCTACTGTTCCAGCCGTCATTCGCTGTCTAGCTGCGTCATTGCGGAGCAGGACGGCGACATGGAGCGGGATTACGCTTACACCATCGGCCGTGCGATGGGCGATCTGCACAGCCCCGAGTGGGTGGGGCAGGAGTGCGCCCGCCGCACGCTGGCGCGTCTCGCGCCGCGTAAACTGTCGACCATGAAGGCGCCGGTGCTGTTCGCCTCCGAAGTGGCCACCGGGCTGTTCGGCCATCTGGTGGGGGCCATCAGCGGCAGCAGCGTCTACCGCAAATCCACTTTCCTGCTGGACGCGCTCGGCAAGCAGATCCTGCCGTCGTGGCTGACCGTCGAGGAACACCCGCATCTGCTGAAAGGGCTGGCGTCAACGCCGTTCGACAGCGAGGGCGTGCGCACCCAACGGCGCGATATCGTCAAGGATGGCGTGCTGCAAACCTGGCTGATGACCAGCTACTCGGCGCGCAAGCTGGGCCTGCACAGCACCGGCCATGCCGGCGGCATCCATAACTGGCGCATTGCCGGGCAGGGCGCAGACTTCGCCGGCATGCTGAAACAGCTTGGCACCGGCCTGGTGGTCACCGAATTGATGGGCCAGGGCGTCAGCGGCGTCACCGGCGATTATTCTCGCGGCGCCGCCGGTTTTTGGGTGGAAAATGGCGAGATCCAGTACCCGGTCAGCGAGATCACCATCGCCGGCAACCTGAAAGACATGCTGCGCAACATCGTCAGCGTCGGCAGCGATATCGAAACCCGCAGCAATATCCAGTGCGGTTCGGTGCTGCTGCCGGAAATGAAGATCGCCGGCCAGTGATCCTCTGTGCGGTCGGCGCCCGCCGGCCGCGCGTTATCCCGCCTCAACCTTGCTTACAAATCTCCGGTTTCGATTTTGCCCGGCCTTGCCTATGGTAGCGGTGGGTTAACTAAAACAATAACTGGAAGGTGAGCAAACATGCAGAATACCCTGAAAGCGCTGGCGGCGTTGACGCTGCTGGCGGCCAGTTCGCTGGCGGCCGCCGCCGATCTGGGCGACGATATGGACACCCTGGCGGAAAACTACAAAACGGTGCTGAATACCGACTCCGCCGCCACCCTCAAACAGAGCCTGCAGAACATGCGCGCCGCCGCGCAGGATGCCAAGCAGGGCACTCCGCCGAAACTGGAGAGCAAAGCCGCCGACAGCCCGGAGATGAAAGATTTCCGCAGCGGGTTGGATACCCTGATCGGCCAGATCGATCAGGCGCTGGCGCTGGCCAATCAGGGCAAAGTCGCCGAAGCCAAGCAGCTGGCGCAGGGCTTCAAGCAGACCCGCGACGCCAACCACAAGAAATTCCGCTAACCCGTCAACCGTCGCGCCCGTCTTCCGTCAGATAGGAGGAGGGCGCCTGCCCCAGCACGCGGCGAAACATGGTTGAAAACGCCGCGCTGCTGTCATATCCCATCTCCATGGCCACCTGCGTCACGCTGCGCCCTTCGGCCAGCAGCGCCAACGCCAGCACCACGCAGGCGCGCTGACGCCATTGCGAAAAAGGCAGGCCGGTCTGCGCGCGAAAGAAGCGGCTGAAGGTGCGAATGCTCATGTACAGACGAGGGGCCCATTGCTGCGCGGAGTCGTGGGCGTCGGGGTGCTGCAAAAAGGCGCGGCACAGCTCGCCCAGCCGAGGATCGGCGGGCAGCGGGATGTGCAACGGCAAGGGTTGCAGCCGGGCCAGCTCGTGCAGCAGCAGCGTCGCCAGCGCCCCGTCGCGTCCCTCCCGCTCATACTCCAGCGGCATGTCCACCGCCGCCATCAACAGTTGGCGCATCAGCGGGGTGACGCTAACCACCTGGCAAACCTGAGGCTGTTCGGCGGGCAACGCGCCCGGTTCGAGGTACAGACTGCGGGTAGTGACGCCGACCATTCTCACCGCGTGCGGCATCTGTGGCGGCAGCCACACCGCGTGCTGCGGCGGGACGATCCAATTGCCTTGCTGCGTGAAAACGTGCATGACGCCGGTGGCGCCGTACAGCAACTGCGCGCGCCGGTGGCTGTGCATCGGCAGCAAATGCCCCGGCGGATAATCGGTGCCGATGGCGATTACCGCGCGCGCTACGTGGTCGATGTCATCAATGCGGACGTTGCGCATGTGTCCCCTTTGGCGGCAGGTTGGCCGAAACGCAATGATAGTTGGCCTTTCATATAAAGCAAGCCAGCGGCGGTCGCCCTACTATCGGGGCAGAAAAATAACGCTTGTCCGGGGCGCCGTTATTTTATCGGCCATAAAGCCCGCGCAAGTTTTCACACCGGGGTGAGAAGAAGGTTTTCGTTCTCGCAATACAAGAAGTTAATAAGGAATAAATCGTCATTTTATTCCAACACCTGAAGCAATAGTTCTTAGCGCAGTTCAATGACTATAAGGTGATATTTCATGTATAAGTTCGGTGTGATTGGCGGCGGAGCCGCCGGCATCTCTTTTGCGTATAACTTTATAAAAAATAAGTCGGTTAATCATTGCAAAAGGCCGCTTTCCCTGACGGTGTTCGACAAGCAGGGCTTCAAGGGCGGTATGGCATACAGCAGCGATTTTGACAGCCATATATTAAATATGACGCCAGAAAATATGTCGGCGGATATTTTCGACGACGCGCACTTCGTCGATTGGATCGCCATGCATTTCCCGCAGTTTTGCCAGGATCGTTATCCGCCGCGTTGGTTGTATCGGGAATATCTCGATTTTATTCGCGACATGACGATGTATATGGCGGCGGACAGCAACGTGGCGCTGAATTTCGTGACCGCCGAAGTGAATGCTATTGCGCCGCACGAGGCAGGCTATCGGCTGACCACCGCCTGCGGCGCCGCCGAACAGATGAACGCGCTGGTGTTGTGTTCGGGGCATAACCCGCCGGAATGTCTCTATCCGGTGGACGGGGTGATCGCTTATCAGGCCCACCGGGATCTGCCGCCGATCAACCCTTACTCAACCATCGGCGTGATCGGCTGCAGCCTGACGGCGATCGACGCCATCGTTGAACTGATGGAGCGCCTGGGGGCCACCGATATCTGCGCCCTGTCGCGTTCGGGCCTGTTCCCCAGCGTGCAACCGGCGTTGATGCGTCCGCCGCCGGAGGCGTTTGTTGAGGGGCTGCGGCGCTTTGTCGCCGGTAACGATTTTATTGATGCGCATCAGCTGGTGCATGCGATCAACGCCGCGCTGGCGCGTCACTATCCGGGGCCGGAACGGTTGACGGTGCTCTCGGCGCTGGGGGAAAGGCGCGATTGCTACCGCGATCTGGCGGACAGCCTCGACCGGGCGCGCTTTGCCCGGGAGCACATCTGCAGCTACCTGGCGGCGATCCATCCGACGGTGTGCGCCGCCTGGGTCAAAATGGATGCCAACAACCGGCAGATCTTCATGCGCTTTTACAACTCCTCCTGGATGCGCAATCGGCACGCCATGCCGATCAAGAACGCCTACAAGATCGTGGCGGCGTTGGAGAGCCAACGCCTGCGCGCCTGCGGTGGCCTGGCGGATATCAGCAAGGGGGCGGACGGATTTATCCTTCGTTGCCATGAGACGCGGGTGCATGCGCAGTATCTGTTCAACTGCACCACGCCTTCTTATCAACTGCCGCCCAACCGCCTGAGCCATCAACTGCTGCAAGACGGGGTGGTGCAGGAGAACCTGTTCGGCGGCGTGAAGTGCAACCCGCACACGCTGAAAATCGCCGATCGCCGCGGCCGCGAGCAGCATCTCTACTCGCTCGGTGCGCCCGCCAAGGGCGACCTTTTTTACACCTCGGCGATGGAATCCATCACGCGAGATATCAGCAAAATCGTGTTTAACAACCCTATTTTCAACGCAAAGAAGGCTGAAGCATGAAAAACGTAGCGCTCTTTGTCGGCAACGACATTTTCTCCTGGCTGGTGTGTCAGGATCTGATCGCCGCCCTGAAAGGCGAGTGTGCTTTTACGGTGTATTTCCCCCTGGCGAAAAGCGGCGGCCGCGCCCAGGAGCCGGCGGTTCGCCGCCTGGGGCTGTATGAGCGCGAGGTGCTGAACGATTTCGTGTTCCCGTTCGTTGGCCGCAACGCCGCCGCCTGTGAGGGCGCCTATCAGCCGCCGGCTCTGTTCCTGGCCGCCGCCGGAGTCAAAGCGCATCGCGTTCTCGACATCAATGACGCCGCGTTTATCAGCAGCCTGGGTCATATGGACGGGGTGATTTCTTTGCGCTGTTATCAGAAATTTTCCGCCGACTATGTGCAGGCCTTCAGCCGGCGCGGCAAGCTGCTGTGGAACCTGCATCCGGGCGACTTGCCGCGCTATCGCGGGGTGATGACGCTGTTCCGCGCGATGATGAACGGTGACAAGGACTGTGCGGTGACGCTGCATGAAATGGACGAACATTGGGATGCCGGCCCGGTGCTCGCCCGCCTGCCCGCCGAGCTGCGCCACGACCTGTCGTTCCTGGAAAACATGATGTTGCTGGGCGTGCAGAGCGGCACCTTCCTGGCGCGCCAGCTGATGCGGGCGGAACGGAGCGAAGCGATAGCGGCGGAAAAGCAGGGCGATTCGCGCTATTGGGGCTTCCCGGATGCGCAGACGCTGGCGCAGGCGGAACAGGCGGGCATTGAGCTGGTGGATCACGACGCCGTGCGCGAGCAGTATCTGGGGCTGTTCGTCGGCGATCGTTTCCACCCGCTGGCGGGGCAGTTTTGCGCCGGGTTCGACGACTTCGTGCGGGCGCACGGCCATGATTGAAATGTTAATCGTTCTGGGTGCCGGTTTTCTGACCGGCATCACCACCATTCTGTTCGGCTTCGGCGGCGGCTTTGTGGTGGTGCCTTTCGTTTACCATTTGATCTCCGCCTCAGGCGAGCAGCCCGGCCAGGCGATGCATATTGCGGTGGCGACCTCGACGGCGGTGATGATCCTCAACGCGGGGTACGCCACCCTGACCAACTGGCGCAGCGGCAACCTGCTGCGGGAAACCATCGTGCCGCTGATCTTTTTCATCGGCATCGGCGCGGCGCTGGGCGCGTTTGCCTCCTCGCTGCTGGCGGACGGCGTGATCCGCGTGCTGTTCGTGGCCTATATGGCGGTGACCATCGCTGACTGTCTGTTCCGCCGGGGGTTCCTGACCAAACCGGCGCGCGCTGAACTTTCCCCTGCCACGCTGTGGGGCGGCGGGCCGCTGATCGGCGGCATCGCCACGCTGCTGGGGGTGGGCGGCAGCGTGATGACCGTGCCGCTGCTGCGCCGCCATGGCTATGACATGAAGTATTGCGTCAGCGCCGCCAACCCGCTGTCGATCCCGGTGGCGGTGATCGGGGCGCTGATGTATATCGTGTTGGGATGGCGCGAGATGAGCGGGCCGCAGTATCTGGGCTACGTCAATCTGAACATTCTGGGGCTGCTGGTGGTGGCGGGGATTGCGGGGATCGTGTTTGCCAGGCGCTGTTTGCCGAAGGTGAGCGATGCGCTGCATGCCAAAATCTACGTGCTGCTGCTGATCGCCGTGCTGATCGCTATCTGCCTCTGAAACAGAAAGGGCGGCCGGATGCCGCCCTGAGAACCGCTTAACGGTGGTATTCGCCCGCCGCTTCCGGCTGGTACAGCAATTCCAGCACTTCAATCCGCGCTTCTTCACCGTTCGGCAATTGCCAGGAGATCTGCTTGCCGACGTGCATGCCGAGCAGCGCTGCGCCCAGCGGCGCCATCACCGACAGCTGATCGTGGCTGTCTTTCAGCGAGGCCGGGTAAACCAGCGTGCGCACGTGCTCTTCATCGGTGTGCAGATCGCGAAAACGCACGCGGCTGTTCATGGTCACCACGTTGGCCGGCATTTTCTCCGGCGGCAGGATTTCCGCGCGATCCAACTCGTCGTTCAGCGCGGCGGCGACGTCGGTGTTGGCAAAGGCCGGTTGTTCCAATAGCGCATCCAGGCGTTCCGCATCCAGCTCATTAATAGTAATGATGGGTTTGGTCATTCCACTCTCCAGTCAAATCAAAGGGCGCCAGTCTGTGCACCCATAAATTCGGAAAAACAACACAAAGCAACACCCCCGCGCCAGAGGAGCGGGGGTGTGGGTAATGTCGATTTGTCCCATTGATAGTAGGCGGTTGGGGCGAGAAAAGAAAGAGATCCCGATCACGAAGGCTTTTATCGTCAATCGAGGCAAAAAAAACCGTTAGCCGGGTTATGTAATTGTTATCTCATTTACTTTTTCGCCTTAACGCCGTTTTGCGAAATGGATCTCCGCGCGTCATTCGATTTCCACTTCGAACTGGAAAAAACCGGTCTCCACAGAAAATCTTACCGGGGGTAGGGTAAAGACATCACAGAAAGCGGGTTATTCAGGTGATGCGCTTTACGGCTTACTGATTAATGTGGGATCTAGGGGTACTGAAAAGTGAATGATGGATCTGCTTCGATAAAAGAAATTGAACAATCCGATATCAGCGAAGCCGGTGAGATCACCGCTCGGGTGCTGGCGGATATTACCGCGATGCTGAATGCTGAGAATATTTATACCAATGCGGTGCAGCAACAGATGCTGGAATCGCATATTCGCGCCATGGTGCTGCGCTCAATAACCGGTGAGCCGTTGCCGGAGGTGGATAAATCACTGTTCGACGAAATTTCCGCCGAGTCCATGCAAATGGCGGAGCGCGTGGTGGATCAGTTTGACACATTGCCTATCGAAGAAGCCTATTTATTGTCCGTGCACTTCGAAGTGGCGAAAGATAATAACGCATAGCGGTTAACGCATCGATTTCAATCAGGAGAATATACCATGGGTCAAATTACCGTAGTGATCGGCGATCGTTTGGGAAAAGGGCAGAAAGTCGGCCAGGGCGTTGAAAACGCAGGCGGAAAAGCGGTGGTTATCCCCGGCGTGGCGGCGGATATGAAGCTGGGCGACGTCATGAAAGCGGAAAACGCGCAGCTGGGCATCTCTTTTTGCGGCAGCGGCGGTGCCGGCGCGATTACCGCGCAAACCAAATACGGCTACAAAGCCAAATACGGCATGCGTTCGGTGGAAGAGGGCGTGACGGCAATTAACGAAGGCTGCAACGTGCTGGGGTTCGGCTTTATGGATAAAGAAGAGCTGGGCCAGAAACTGGTGGAAGCCTACGTCAAAAAACATGGCAACCCATAATGAAAGAGCAATATACCACATCGGTAAAGGTGGAGGGTAAAGGCGACAGCAAAGCGAAAGCTTTTGCTTCCGCCTTGGCTAATGTGCAGGGCGCGGTATTAAAGTCCACCAACAATATTCTGCTGCGCATCGAGCCGCAGGACGTCAGCGTGGTGAAAGCGGAAGAGAAAATAACAAAAGAGAAATTTCTTTTCTTCTTTTTGCCGCGTGAAAGAAAGAGCTATGCCGTTTCTCTGGAAATAACCGTGAACGTAACCATTATCAATACCGAGAAGGTTGTCTTCGTCACGAAATAAAAACGTTAGCATAAATGAAAGGGTATACTGATGTTTTTAATCATCTTATTTAAATCGATTATTATCGGTGGGCTGGTGGGGGTTGGCGTAGGGGCCGGCGCCGCACGCATGTTCCACGCGCCGACAACACAGGGCATGGGGGCGTTTCGCACCCTGGGCGAGCTGAACTCCTGCGAGGGCGATCCGGCTTCCCACTTCTCATTCGGTCTGGGCTTCTTCTTCAACGCCTGGGCGTCTTCCGTGGCGGCGGGCTCCTTCACGCAGGACGTCGATCACCGCATCATCCCGCACTGGGGCGCGGCGGCCCTGATGGTCAAGAACCGCAATCTGGCGCAAACGCTGCACGATCCGAAAAAAATGGCCATCGCCTGCGGCATCATCGGCATGCTGGTGGTGGCTTTCCTCAATACCACCGCTTCCGCCGTGCCTGCCGCGCTGCAGGTCACCGCGATCAAGGTGCTGGTGCCGGCGGCCAACCTGCTGGTGAACACCGTGATGCCGGTGATCTTCTGGCTGGCGGCGATCGACGCCGGGCGCCGTTCCGGCTTCTGGGGCACCATTTTCGGCGGCCTGGCGCAGCTGATCATGGGCAACGCCGTACCGGGCCTGGTGCTGGGCATTCTGATCGGCAAAGGCGTGGAAGAGAGCGGCTGGAACAAAATCACCAAGATCATGATGGCGGTGATCGTGCTGCTGTTCGTGCTGAGCGGCTTCTTCCGCGGCTTCGACATGAAAGTTCTCGAGTCCTTCAGCCTCGGCGTGCCGGGCTGGCTGGACGCCATTCACAACACCCTGAGCGGTAAATAAGGAGCGGGATGATGGAAGAGCAAACCCAAAAAGGCTTCTGGTACGCCGACTGGTCATTCCCGATTTTTGTTGGCCTGCTGTCCTCCGGCGTGTTCGCCGGGACGCACATGTACTACCTGTACGGCATCGGCGCCTTTAACGAAGTGGCCTTCGTCTCCATGCTGCGGGCGGGGATGGATACCGGCGTGTACGGCGCGGTGGCGGCGTTCGGCGCCAGCTTCCTGTTCGCGCGCATCATCGAAGGTTCACTGGTGGGCATCCTCGACATCGGCGGCGCGATCCAGACCGGCGTCGGGCTGGGCGTACCGGCGCTGCTTTTGGGGGCCGGCATCGTGTTCCCGGTCGCCAACTTCGCCGCTTCGCTGGCCACCGGCCTGATCATCGGCCTGGCGATCGGTTACGTGATCATTCTGGCGCGCAAATTCACCATCAATCAGAGCAACTCCACCTACGGGGCTGACGTGATGATGGGCGCGGGCAACTCCTCGGGCCGCTTCCTCGGGCCGTTGATCATCCTGTCGGCGATGACCGCCTCGATCCCGATCGGCATCGGTTCGCTGCTCGGCGCGCTGCTGTTCTATATCTGGGGCAAACCGATCACCGGCGGAGCGATCCTCGGCGCGATGATCCTGGGGGCGATCTTCCCGGTAGCCATTTCTTAAGAGGCCTGCGCCAGGCGCCGCCCGAGGCTGCGGCGGCGCCCGGGCTAACAGGAGCAATGCGGTATGTATGACTTAGTAATCAGAGGCGCCAGACTGGCGGACGATACGCTGATCGATCTGGCGGTGAAAGACGGCAAAATAGCCTCGGTGGGGCGATTGGCGGCGGACGTCAGCGCCGTTCGCCAGCTGGATCTGGCGGGCAACTGCCGCCTGAGCGCCGGTTGGATCGATGCGCACGTGCACTGCTATCCCGAATCGCCGATCTACCATGACGAGCCGGATCGGGTCGGCATCGCCAGCGGCGTCACCAGCGTGGTCGATGCCGGCAGCACCGGCGCCGACGATATCGACGCTTTTTATCAACTGACGCGCAGCGCCAAAACCAACGTTTTCGCCTTCCTCAACATCTCGCGCATCGGCCTGTTGCGGCAGAACGAGCTGGCGGAGTTGACGGACATCGACAAGCGCGAGGCCGGCCAGGCCATCGCCAACCACCCCGGCTTTATCATCGGCATCAAGGCGCGCATGAGCAGCAGCGTGGTGGGCAAGAACGGCACCCGGCCGCTGGTGTTGGCCAAAGAGATCCAGCAGGAAAACCGTCGGCTGCCGCTGATGGTGCATATCGGCAACAACCCGCCGGATCTGGACGAGATTGCCGATTTGTTGACCCGTGGCGACATCATCACCCACTGCTACAACGGCAAACCGAACCGCATTCTGACGCCGGCGGGCACGCTGCGCGAGTCTATCCAGCGCGCGCTGCGGCGCGGCGTATTGCTCGACGTAGGGCACGGCACCGCCAGCTTCAGCTTCGAGGTGGCGCGCCAGGCGATCAAACTGGGCATTTTGCCGCACACCATCAGCTCCGATATTTACTGCCGCAACCGCATGAACGGGCCGGTGCACAGCCTGGCGACGGTGATGTCCAAATTCTTCAGCGTCGGCCTGACGCTGCCGCAGGTGATCGCCTGCGTGACGGAGAACGCCGCGTCGGCGCTGCAGCTGAGCGGCAAAGGGCGGCTGGAGCCGGGCTATGACGCCGATTTCACGCTGTTTGAGCTGCGCCGCGAACCACAGGTCTTCGCCGACGCCGAAGGGCAAACCGCCGAGGGCGAACGGCTGCTGGTGCCGCTGGCCGCGGTGGTGGCCGGGGAAATCCTATTAACCGAACAAGGGGAGGCAAGCCATGTCTTCGATTTATGAAAAATACGGTTTGAAGCAGGTGATCAACACCTCCGGCCGTATGACCATTCTCGGCGTTTCCACGCCGCGCCAGGACGTGATCGACGCCGTTGATTACGGCCTGAACCACTATTTCGAAATCAAGGATCTGGTCAACAAGACCGGCGCCTACATCGCCGATCTGCTCAACGTGGAGGATGCGGTGATCGTTTCCTGCGCCTCGGCGGGCATCGCCCAGTCGGTGGCGGCGGTGATCGTTAAAGATAACGCCAATCTGCTGGTGAACCTGCATTCGGCGCCGATCGCCGTGCCGCGCGAGATCGTGCTGCCGCGCGGCCACAACGTCAACTTCGGCGCGCCGGTGGACACCATGGTGGCGCTGGGCGGCGGCAAGGTGGTGGAGGCGGGGTACGCCAACGAATGTTCGCCGGAGCAGATTGAAGCCTGCATCACGCCGCAGACTGCGGCGATCCTGTACGTCAAATCGCACCACTGCGTGCAGAAAAGCATTCTGTCCGTCGAACAGGCGGCGGTGGTGGCGCGCAAGCATAACCTGCCGCTGATCGTCGACGCCGCGGCGGAAGAAGATCTGATGTGTTACTACCAGATGGGGGCCGATCTGGTGATCTACAGCGGCGCCAAAGCCATCGAGGGGCCGACCAGCGGTCTCGTGATCGGCAAGAAACAGTACGTCGAGTGGGTGAAATTGCAATCCGGCGGCATCGGCCGGGCGATGAAGGTCGGCAAAGAGGGCATCCTCGGCCTGACCCAGGCGATTGAAAGCTATCTGACGCTTGAGAAAACCACCGGGCAACAGATGGTGGAGCGGATGACGCCGTTCCTCGACAGCCTCAACACCCTGACCGGCGTCAGCGCCAAGACCGTCTGGGACAGCGCCGGCCGCGATATCGCTCGCGCCGAGATCACCTTTGATGAGGCGGTGCTGGGGCGGTCGACCTATGACATCGTCCAGGCGTTGAAAACCGGCGATATCGCCATCTACTTCCGCGGCTACAAGGCCAACGAAGGCAAGATTGAGGTCGACGTGCGCAGCGTCGACGAGCGGCAACTGATGACCGTCTTTACCTGTATCAAAAATCTGTTTACGGAGAAACAAGCATGAAGCTGCAGCCTAACTACTATCGCGACCGCGTCTGCCTGAACGTGCTGGCCGGCTCCAAAGCCAACGCGCAGGACATCTACGCTGCGGCGGAAGGCCATGTGCTGGTGGGCGTGCTCTCCAAGAACTACCCGGACGTCGACAGCGCGGTGACCGACATGCTGCGCTATGCGCGCCTGATTGAAAACGCGCTCTCGGTCGGCCTGGGCGCCGGCGATCCGAAGCAGTCGGCGATGGTCAGCCTGATCGCTCAGCAGGTGCAGCCGCAGCACGTTAACCAGGTGTTCACCGGCGTCGGCGCCAGCCGCGCGCTGCTGGGCCAGAACGACAGCGTGGTCAACGGCCTGGTGTCGCCGACCGGCCGCGTCGGTTGGGTGAAGATCTCTACCGGCCCATTAAGCGCCGCGGCGCCGGACGGCATCGTGCCGGTGGAAACCGCCATCGCCCTGCTGAAAGACATGGGCGGCAGCTCCATCAAGTATTTCCCGATGGGCGGCCTGAAGTGCAAGGACGAGTACCAGTACGTAGCCAAGGCCTGCGCCGAGCATGACTTCATGCTGGAGCCGACCGGCGGTATCGATCTGGAGAACTTTGAGCCGATCGTCGAGATCGCGCTGGCGGCCGGCGTGAAACGCGTGATCCCGCATATCTACAGCTCGATCATCGACGCCGCCAGCGGCGATACGCGTCCGCAGGACGTGAAAGCCCTGCTGGCGATGACCAAAAAGCTGGTGGGTTGAACGCGTAATGGGATGAGGTAAACGCTGGGAGGCGAAGGTTTTCCCGTGGCGCGGCATGCCGCGCCGTTACCTATATTGAGGACTACTATGCGAAACTGGCAGGCTCCAACCCGACGCGCCGCGTTGTTCCTGGCGCTGCTGGCCGTGACCGGCCCGGCGCTGCATGCTGAGGATGCAATGAACTCCACGTCATCTCATTTTGCCTATATCGGCACCTACAATCCCAACGGCGAAGGCGTTTACCGAGTGCGGGTCGATCCGGCCAGCGGCGCGTTGAGCCAGGTTACGCTGGTCAGCAACGTGCCGAATCCGGCGCAGCTGACGTTGAGCACTGACGGCAAGACGCTGTATGTCGCCAGCGAAGTGGCCGATTTCAACGGCGGCAAGCACGGCGGCATCACCGCCTACCGGGTCAATCCGGCCGATGGCGCACTGACGCAGCTCAACCAGGTGGATTCGCAGGGGGCAGGGCCGGTGTATCTCACCTCGACGCCGGACGGGAGGCATCTGCTGGTAGCGAACTACGTCAGCGGCAGCGTGGCGGTCTTCCCGATTGAAGCGGACGGCAGCCTGGGCGCCGCCAGCTCGGTGCAGCAGCAACAGGGCCCGGCGGGCGCGGCCAAACCGGCGGCAGCGGTGAACGGCAGCTTCGCCATCAGCGATCACAACGGCCCGCATGCCCATATGATCGCCAGCGATCCGAGCGGCAAGTTCGTGTTCTCCACCGATCTGGGGTTGGATCGCATCTACCAATGGCGCTTTGACGCCGCGAGCGGCCGGCTGACGCCGAACGATCCGCCGTGGATCGCCGCCTCTTCCGCCGGCGCGGGGCCGCGTCACTTTGTGTTCCATCCGGACGGCGAAACCGTGCTGCTGGTGAACGAAGAGGCCTCGACGTTGACCAGCTACCGTTTTGATCGCCAAAAAGGTACTCTGAAACAACTGCATGCGGTTTCCGCGCTGCCCGCCGACTATCAGGGCACCAGCTTCGCTTCGGGGCTGGCGCTCAGCAAGAACGGCGACACGCTGTACGTCGCCAACCGGCTGCATAACAGCATTGCCCAGTTCAGCGTGGGCGCCGGCGGTGAGTTGAAACCGGTGGCGGAAACCTGGACCCGCGGCGATTATCCGCGTTCGCTGGCGCTGAGCCCGGATGGCCGCTATCTGTATGCGTTGAACCAGCGCAGCGATAACGTCACCCGCTTCAGCGTCAACCCGACGGACGGCAAACTCAGCTTTGTGGGCGGCTATCTGCCGATCGGCAGCCCCTCGCAAATGGCGTTCCTGCCGCCGCCGAAGTAACCTGTGGCCCGCCCGGTTCACCGGGCGGGCCGCCTGATTGACGGACACAGAATGGTGCGATTTCCTTACCCGCGTTTGGCTTACTTGTTCGATGCTTTGCAAACCGAGACTTTGCCGCAGGATGAGCTGGCGAAGCGTTTCGCCGTGTCCACCCGCACGGTGCGGGCGGATATCACCGCGCTGAACGAGATCCTGGACAAATATGGCGCGCGCTTCGTGCATAGCCGCGGGGCCGGCTATCGTTTGCAGGTCGATAATGCCGCGCTGTTCAGCGCCCTGCAGCATCAGGAGCGCCGCAAACACGCCACCCCGCGCAGCGCGCAGGAGCGAGTGCATTATCTGCTGGTGCGTTTTTTGACCTCAGCCTTCTCCCTTAAACTGGAAGATTTGGCTGACGAGTGGTTCGTCAGCCGCGGCACGCTGCAAAACGACATGGCTGAGGTGAGAGAGCGTCTGGCGCACTATCAATTGACGATCGAAACCAAGCCGCGCTACGGCATGAAGCTGTTCGGTGCGGAGATGGCGATCCGCGCCTGCCTGACCGACCTGCTGTTCCAGCTGCAGTTGGCCGACGCCGAGAACCCGCTGCTCAACAACGAGATCCTGCTGCAGCCGCAGGTGGCGGCGTTCGCCGGATTGCTGCACCCGCTGCTGTCGCAATATGCCATTCGTCTGACCGACGAGGGCGAGCAGTACCTGATTTTCTACTGTGCGGTGGCGCTGCGGCGCATCAACGATGGCTATCCGCTGTCGGACTTCGAGGTGGAGGACGGCGACGAGGCGGTGCGCCAGGTGTCGACCCGCCTGGCGGCGGAGCTGCGTGCGGCCTCCGGCAAAGAGATCTCGATGGCCGAAGAGGCCTATCTGCGGGTCAACATCGCCGCGCGCCGCGTGCAGGACGTGCAGCCGACCGAAATCAACGCCGACGATGAAGAAGCGCTGGTGGACTACATTCTTTCCTACATCAACGCACACTATAACTACAACCTGCAGGGCGACGAGCAGCTGCGGGCCGATCTGCTTACCCATATCAAGACCATGATTACGCGGGTGAAATACCAGATCAACATCCCCAATCCGCTGTTGGCCAACATCAAGCAGCACTATCCGATGGCTTACGACGTGACGCTGGCGGCGGTCTCCAGCTGGGGCAAGTACACGCCTTATACGCTGAGCGAGAACGAAATCGGTTATCTGGTGTTGCACATCGGCGTGGGGCTGGAGCGACATTACAACATCGGTTATGAACGCCACCCGCAGGTGATGCTGGTGTGCGACACCGGCAACTCGACGGTGCGCATGATCCAGGCGCAGATTGCGCGCAAGTACCCGCAGCTGGTGATGACGCGCATCGTCTCGCTGCGCGATTATGAGATGCTCGCGCACATCGACGAAGACTTCGTGATTTCCAACGCCCGCATCGGCGAAAAGAACAAGCCGGTGGTGGTGATGTCGCCGTTCCCGACCGATTATCAGCTGGAGCAACTGGGCAAACTGGTGCTGGTGGATCGCACCCGACCGTACATGCTGGAGAAGTTCTTCGACGCCGAGCATTTCATGGTGCTCAACGAGCCGCTGACGCAGGCGGAACTGTTCAGCCGGGTGTGCGGCCAGCTGGAGCGGGAAGGGTACGTCGGCGCGGACTTTTATCCGTCGGTGGTCGAACGCGAGGCGATCGTCTCCACGCTGCTGGGCGAAGGCATCGCGCTGCCGCACTCGCTGGGGCTGCTGGCGAAAAAGACCGTGGTGGTGACGCTACTGGCGCCGCAGGGCGTCGCCTGGGGCGAGGGCGAGGTCGCGCACGTGATTTTCCTGCTGGCGATCAGCAAGAGCGACTATGAAGAGGCGATGGCGATCTATGAGCTGTTCGTCACCTTCGTGCGTGAACGCTCAATGAGCCGCCTGCTGGGCAGCGACAGCTTCGACAGTTTTAAGGCGGTGGCGCTGGACTGCCTGAGCCGGAGTTGAGGGGAATTAATCCGCTTCCGGCAGGAACAGGGCTGGGGGCAGATTGAAGCGTTTGGCCAGCGCCATAATGTGCGGAATGGTCAGCGATCTTTTGCCGTTCAGGATTTGGTTGACCAACGACTTTTTGCCGATCTCATGTTCAAAATCACTTTGGCTGAGTTGGTGCTGTTCCATCAATACGCGAAGCGCGGCCACCCCCTGCGGGAGTTGGGCGATACGCTGGTTGAATGCGGTAAATTCGGCGCTGTTGTCTTCATATTCGGCGATTTTTTTTGCCAACATGTCAATCAGCGGATGGCGTTCATCGTTTTCCAGCAGATATTCCACCAATTCGAGCGCTTCTCGGTAGTCTTGCTGAGCGTGGCTGCCCTGCAATAAGGGTACGGCGCGCAGTAGCGCATCGGCCGCCTTAATGGCATCTGTAATCATGACGAACTCCTTCGATAGTGCTGCATCAGCTTGTCGTATTCGGCGTGGCTAACGATATGCTTTATGAAGACTTTCTGTGTCTCGAAGCTGGCAAAGAACAAGATCCGCAGGTGGTTGCCGCCGACGTCAATGACCCACCATTTCTCTTTGTACTTCATACGATCGAGCGAAGGAAAAAGCGCTTTTAACTCGTCCGGCGTGCGGAACTCACCCCGTCGCAACGCTTTATAAATGGCCTCGAGAGCAGTGGCTTCATTGGGATATTGCTTCGTTGCGTTATTGAACGGTTCCCTGGAAATGATATGCATCGTTCCTTCGATTCCTACCCGGTGAACATTATAGCGACTGCCGGTGAAGTTCACAAATTGTAAACTTTCTGTTGTCCCGCAAGCAAAGCGTGGGGAAACATCCGCCTGTTGTCTGTTTTTGCGTTACACACTATTGCGATTACCGTGGTGGGGGTAAATCCATAACGTGAATTTACAGGCGGTTACGGCTGCTTCTGGAAGCGGATTCGCAAAATGAGAAACGGGAGGGCTACACTATGGGAAGGGCGGAGGCAACACATGCGCCGAGGCGACGCATGGGAAGAGTCTCAGCGACTAATCTTCATCAAACCCGGAGTTGAACAGCTCGACCACCGCCGCCAGCGCGTTGACTTCATCGGGGCCGGTCGCTTCGACTTCGATGTGCCGACCCTGGGCGGAGTCCAGCATCAGCAGCGCGATGACGCTGCTGGCTTCGGCTTCGGTGCCGCTTTCGTTGCGCAGCATCACTTCGGCGTCGAAGCTTTGCACCAGTTCGAACAGTTTCATCGCCGGGCGCGCGTGCATGCCCAGCTTGTTTTTGATTTCAACCGTCTGTTTGACCGTCATTGTTTGCGCTTTTCCAGCGTGCGGTGGCGCGATTGCACGTTCTTGCCGCGCGAGCGGAAGTAATCGGCCAGCTGTTCCGCCACGTACACCGAACGGTGTTTGCCGCCGGTACAGCCGATGGCGACCGTCAGGTAGCTGCGGTTGTTGGTTTCCAGCATCGGCAGCCACTGTTCCAGATAGCTGCGGGTCTGGTAAATAAAGTTATGCACTTCGGTATGGCGATCGAGGAACGACGCTACCGGCTTGTCCAGACCGGTCATCGGCCGCAGCTTCGGATCCCAGTGCGGGTTAGGCAGGAAGCGCACGTCGAACACGTAGTCGGCGTCGATAGGAATACCGTGCTTGAAGCCGAAGGATTCGAACACCATCGTCAGTTCGCGCTCGCGTTTGCCGAGCAGGCGGGTGCGCAGCATTTCGGCCAGTTCGTGCACCGACATTTCCGAGGTGTCGATAATCAGGTCAGCCCGCGAGCGCAGCGGTTCGAGCAGATCGCTCTCTTCGTCGATCGCGCTTTCCAGCGACAGGTTTTTGCTGGAGAGCGGGTGCAGGCGGCGGGTGTCGCTGTAACGGCGGATCAGCGTGTTGCGATCGGCGTCGAGGAACAGCAGCTGCGGCGAGAAGCTGTCCGGCAGCTGAGTCATCGCGTATTCGAACACTTCCGGCGATTCCGGCATGTTGCGCACGTCGATGCTGACCGCCGCGGAGATATTGCGTTCCGCCAGCGTATTGGCGAGCTGCGGCAGCAGAACCACCGGCAGGTTGTCAACGCAGTAAAAACCCATGTCTTCCAGCGCCCGCAAGGCGACGGATTTTCCGGAACCGGAACGGCCGCTGACAATCATCAGCACCATGTGGCAACTCCCCTGGCATCGCGGCGGCGTTCATCGCCACCGTTAAACTTTGTTATTCCGGCCGTAGCCGGATCCATCATCGTAAAACAGTATCGTTATCCGGGCTGGAAGTCACGCCGGCCGGGCATCACTCGGTGATGATTTGGTAAAGTTCTTCGTCGCTCTGCGCGGCGCGCAGGCGGCGGCATACGGTTTTGTCTGCCAGGCGTTTGGCGACCAGCGACAGCGTATGCAAATGGGTTTTGCACTGATCGGCAGGCACCAGCAGCGCAAACAGCAGATCGACCGGCTGATTGTCGATAGCGTCGAAAGCGATGGGTTGGTCGAGACGGATAAACACGCCAACGGCCCGCAGTGTGTCCTCTTCCAGTTTGCCGTGGGGAATGGCGATACCGTTGCCGATACCGGTGCTGCCCATGCGCTCCCGGGTGAGAACCGCGTCAAACACCACCTGCGAAGGCAGATTGAGCTGTTTGGCGGCCAGTTCGCTGATAATTTCCAAAGCCCGCTTCTTGCTGGTGCAGTGTACCGAGCTTTTGGTGCACTCGATGTTTAACACCGAGCTTAATTGCATATATTCGTTGTTCATCTCATCTTCACTTAAAACCGCGCCGCCGGGCGAACCCGGCAAGGCGGTTTTTCGTCGGTTTTGACCCTGATTACCGTTCGGCGCGTCACCCATGCGGGTCACGCGCCGAAGGGAGAGGCGGCGACGGATGCCGCCTCACGGAATGGGTCAGGGTGTCAGTGTTGCTTCAATTTGTCTTTATGTTTGTTCAATTGACGTGCCAATTTGTCGATCAGCGTATCAATTGCGGCATACATATTCTCGTCTTCCGAGGTGGCGTGCAACTCGCCTCCATTCACGTGCACCGTTGCTTCCGCAATTTGCTGCACTTTTTCCACACTTAATACAACATACACCTGATTGATGCGATCAAAATACTGTTCGAGTTTGGCGAACTTGTTGTTCACGAACTCGCGCAACGGATCGGTGATTTCGATGTGGTGTCCGGTAATGTTGAGCTGCATAGTGTCTTCCTTCTCAATAGAGGTCAAACCAACTGTTTGCGCTGGTTCGACGGCGGGATGGACAAAGACTCTCGGTACTTGGCGACGGTGCGCCGGGCCACGATGATCCCCTGATCGGCGAGCAGGGTGGCCAGCTTGCTGTCGCTGAGTGGTTTGGCGGGGTTTTCCGCCGCAATCAATTTCTTCACCAACGCGCGGATCGCCGTCGAGGAGGCTTCGCCGCCGCTGTCGGTATTCACGTGGCTGGAGAAGAAATATTTCAATTCGAAAATGCCGCGCGGGCTGTGCAGAAACTTCTGCGTGGTGACGCGCGAGATCGTCGATTCATGCATCTCCACGGCCTGGGCGATATCCGCCAGCACCATGGGTTTCATAAACTCTTCGCCTTGCTCGAAGAACGCCTGCTGCTGGCTGACGATGCAGCGGGTGACCTTCAGCAACGTCTCGTTGCGGCTCTCCAGGCTTTTAATCAGCCACTTGGCTTCCTGCAGGTTGCTGCGGATGAACTGGCCGTCGGCTTCGCTGCGGGCGCTGTTACCCAGCGCGGCGTACTGCTGATTGATCTTCAAACGCGGCACGCTGTCGCCGTTGAGCTCGACCGTCCATTTGTTCTGCGTCTTGCGCACCAGCACGTCCGGGATCACGTATTCCGATTCGCCGGTATTGATCGACTGCCCCGGGCGCGGATCGAGCGACTGAATCAGCAGCATCGCTTCTTTCAGTGTATCTTCTTTTAGCCGGGTTGATCGCATCAGGCTGCGAAAGTCGTGGTTGGCCAACAGATCCAGATGCTCGCTGATGATCAGCCGCGCTTCGGCCAGATAAGGCGTATCTTTGGCGTATTGGGAGAGCTGCACCAGCAGGCAATCGCGCAGATCGCGCGCGGCGACGCCGATCGGATCAAAACGCTGCACGCGCTTCAGCACCGCCTCGACTTCCTCGAGGGTCACGTTCTCGTCGCCCAGGCTTTCCAGAATGTCTTCCAGCGGGACGGTGAGATAGCCGGTGTCATCCACCGCGTCGACGATGGAAGTGGCGATGGCGGCGTCGGTATCGGAAAACGGCGTCAGATCCACCTGCCACATCAGATAATCCTGCAGCGTTTGGGTGGTCTCGCCCTGATAGACCGGCAGCTCGTCGTCGCTGTAGTCGGTGCCGGTGCCGGACGGCGTGCCCGCGGTATAGATTTCATCCCAGGTGGCGTCCAGCGGCAGCTCTTCCGGCATGTCTTTCTGCTCCAAGGCCTCGCGGGTATCGAGCCCCTCGGTCTCCTGGGTTTCTTTGGCGTCGATTTCGTCGTGCAGATCGGTCTGTTCAAGCAGCGGATTGCTCTCCAGCGCCAGCTGGATCTCTTGCTGAAGCTCAAGCGTGGACAACTGCAGCAGGCGGATCGCCTGCTGGAGCTGAGGTGTCATGGCCAGCTGTTGGCTGAGCCTGAGTTGCAAACCTTGCTTCATAGTTTTCTGTCTACTTCCGTTAACGGTGTCGTCCCGCAGGACGCGCCGGCGCTTAGAGGCGGAACTCTTCGCCCAGATAAACGCGTTTAACCTGCTCGTCGGCCAGAATAGCATCCGGCGTGCCGTGGGCAATCAGTTTGCCCTGGCTGACGATGTAGGCGCGTTCACACACGTCCAGCGTCTCGCGCACGTTGTGGTCGGTGATCAGCACGCCCAGGCCGCTGTCACGCAGGTGCTCGATGATTTTTTTGATGTCGATAACGGAAATCGGATCCACCCCGGCGAAGGGTTCGTCCAGCAGAATGAATTTCGGGTTGGCCGCCAGCGCGCGGGCAATTTCGACGCGGCGGCGTTCACCGCCGGACAGCGCCTGGCCGAGGCTGTCGCGCAGATGGGAGATATGGAACTCTTCCATCAGCTCTTTGGCGCGGTCTTCGCGCTGTTCGCTGGTGAGATCGGGACGGATCTCCAACACCGCCATCAGGTTGTCGTACACGCTCAGGCGGCGGAAGATCGACGCTTCCTGCGGCAGGTAACCGATGCCGCGGCGCGCACGGGCGTGCAGCGGCAACAGGCTGATGTCTTCCTCGTCGATCACGATGCGCCCGGCGTCGCGCGGCACGATGCCGACCACCATGTAGAAAGTGGTGGTTTTACCGGCGCCGTTCGGGCCGAGCAGGCCGACGATCTCGCCGGATTTCACTTTCAGGCTGACGTCTTCGACAACTTTACGGCCCTTGTAGGCTTTCGCCAGATTTTCTGCGATGAGTGTTGCCATAAGTGATTAGTTACTCTTTTTTTGCCCGTTTTTGTCTTGCAACTGCGACGGTACCAGAACCGTTGTCACGCGTTTGCCTTTGTCGCTAAACGCCTGCATTTGCTGCTGTTGCACCAGATAGGTGATGCGATCGCCTTTCACGTTGCTGTCGAGCTGCTCCAGATAGGCGTTGCCCGTCAGGGTCACCAGCTGGGTCGCCACGTCGTAACGCACTTTCTGCGCGTGGCCTTTGACCGGCTTGCCGCTGTCCTGCATCTGGTAGAAGGTTACCGGGTTGCCGAACGCTTCAATATAGGTCTTATTCTGATCTCCGCCCGGACGGGTGACCACCACCTTGTCAGCGCGGATATCGATGGTGCCCTGTTTGATCACCACGTTGTCAGTAAAGGTGCTGACGTTGCTTTGCATATCCAACGACTGCTTGAGCGAGTCGATGCTGACCGGCTGGCTGGAGTCGGATTTCAGCGCCAGAGCAGGGGCGCTGGCGGCCAAAACTAAGCTGCCGATCAACAGATTACGGAGTTGGTTTTTGGTTCTGGATTTCATAGTTGGTCTTAACCTTATCAATCAGCTCAGCGGTTTTGGTCCGCAGGTTCCCACGCATTTTCATGCCGTTAGAGGTAAAATTGGTCCCGTAAAGCGTGACTTCGTCATCGGAGGTGACGTCCTGGGTGACCAGGTTTACCTGAGCGTTGTCCGTCTTAATTTTTTCCAGCTGCGAGGTGGTGGTCAGGCTGTTTACCTCGACGTGGCCATACAGATACAGCATCCGGTCCTTCGTCAGTTTGGCGCGATCGGCGCGAACTGACCAGGTGGCCACCGCATTCTCGTCGAACAGCGTCATCACCGGCTGGGTGAACCAGCTCAGCTCGCCGGCGGTGTAATACTTCGCGTCTTCCGCCACCAGCTTATAATTCAGTTTACCGGCCGGATTGTACACCACGGTGACCGTGTGCTGGCTCTGGTAGGTCGGATCCTGATCGTTAGCCGGGCCAGGAGCCGTATCGTCGCTGAAGTCCGTCATGTTCCAGCCGATCAGCGCCAGAACGATCACCGTCAACAGGATGGTGATCCAAAGTTTGGTTTTACTCATATCGACAGCCCTTTGGCGTCCTCCAGCTTATTTTGAGCCAAAAGAATGATGTCGCACAGTTCGCGCACCGCGCCGCGGCCGCCGGCAATGCGGGTGACGTAGTGGGCTCGCGGCGTCAGCAGCGGATGAGCGTCTGCGACCGCGACCGCCAGGCCCACCTGCGCCATCACCGGCCAGTCGATCAGGTCATCGCCGATATAGGCGACCTGATCCGCCGTTAACGACAGTTTATCCAACAGTTCGCGGAAGGCCAAAAGCTTATCGGATTGCCCCTGATACAGATGGGTGATGCCGAGCGTTTGCGCGCGGTCTTCCAGCAGCTTGGCGGAGCGACCGGTAATGATCGCCACCTCGATGTCGGAGGTTTTCAGACAGCGGATGCCGTAACCGTCGCGCACGTTGAACGCCTTCAATTCTTCACCGTTGTTGCCCATGAAGATCAGGCCGTCCGACAGTACGCCGTCAACATCGCAAATCAACAGGCGGATGTTCCCGGCACGCGCCATAACCTCTTGTTCTACCGGCCCGTAGCAGGTTTCTACCATACCCATTCCGTTCTATTCCTTAATTAAACGACGCCGGCACGCAGCATGTCATGCATATGTACCACACCCAGCAACTGGTCGCCATCGGCAACCAGCAACGCGGTGATGTGGCGTTGCTGCATCAGATTCAGCGCATCGACCGCCAGGAGGTTGGGACGCACCCGCACGCCGCCCGGCGTCATGACATCGGCGATCTTGGCTTCGTGCAGGTTGATGCCCATATCGAACACCCGGCGCAGGTCGCCATCGGTAAAGATGCCGGCGATTTTCATCAGATCGTCGCAGATCACCGTCAGACCCAGATTTTTGCGGGTGATTTCCAGCAGCGCGTCGCGCAATGAGGCGTCGGCGCTGACGTGGGGCATTTCGTCGCCGCTGTGCATGATATCGCTAACCCGCAGCAGCAGCTTGCGGCCGAGTGCGCCGCCCGGATGCGACAGCGCGAAATCTTCCGGCGTGAAACCGCGCGCCTTCAGCAGCGCGACGGCCAACGCATCGCCCATCACCAGCGTGGCGGTGGTGCTGGTGGTCGGCGCCAGCCCCAGCGGGCAGGCCTCCTGCGGCACCTTGATGCACAGGTGGATGTCCGCCGCCTTGCCCATCGAACTTTCCGGATTGTTGGTCATGCAGATGAGGGTGATCCGCTGCCGTTTCAACACTGGGATCAGCGCCAGGATCTCGCTGGACTCACCGGAGTTGGAGATGGCGAGCACGATATCCTGCGGAGTGACCATGCCCAAATCGCCATGGCTGGCTTCCGCCGGGTGAACGAAGAATGAGGGGGTGCCGGTGCTGGCGAAGGTCGCGGCGATCTTGCAGCCGATATGGCCGGATTTGCCCATGCCCATCACCACTACTTTGCCGCCGCAGGCGGCGATCGTTTCGCAGGCGCGGGTGAAGTCTGCGTTGATGTAGCTGTCGAGCTGAGCCAGCCCGTCACGCTCTATCTGAAGCACTTCTTTGCCGGCCTGTTGAAAATCGAAGCCCGGTTGCAACTCAATGTTCGACATACTCATTCCCGTCGGTTTAGCCGAAAGTACTGAAAGGGTTAAAGAACAGCACCGCAAGATACGCAATAAAGCCGCATAATAACAGCGCGCCGGCTAGGTGGCCGATGCGGTGTTTGCGGCCGATGCACAGCACGCTCAGCAGCACGCTGGCCGCCAGCATCACCCAGTAATCGCGCTGGAAGGCGGCGGCGTCCACGCTGCCCGGCGACAGCAGGGCGGGGACGCCCAGCACGATCACCGTGTTGAAAATATTGGAGCCGATGATATTGCCAATCGCCATATCATCTTCGCCCTTTAATGCTCCGGCGATGGACGTGGCCAGCTCGGGCAGGCTGGTGCCGATGGCGATAATGGTCAAGCCGACCACCAGTTCGCTCAGGCCGAAATAGTGCGCGATCACCGTCGCGTTATCGACCACCATTCTGGAAGAGAGCGGCAGAATGATAAACGCCAGCACCAGCCACAGCACCGCTACGGTATTGCTGCTGTCCTGCGGCAGTTCGGCGATCTGCTCCATGGTCAGGCTGTCGCTGCCCTCGCGCTGCGCCAGCCGGGCGATTTTCAGCATCAGCAGGATGAAACCGGCGGCGGCGGTCAGCAGCAGCACGCCGTCCAGCCTGCTCAGGGTGCCGTCCATCAACACGAAACCGCACAATACTGTGACCGCTAACATCAGCGGCAGTTCGCGCCGCAGTATTTCCGATCGTGCAGCCAGCGGGTGAATCAGCGCTGCGACGCCCAGGATCAATAAAATGTTGGTGATGTTGGAACCTAATACGTTGCCAACGGCCATATCTATCTGCCCGTTCAGCGCGGCGGTGGTGGACACGATCAGCTCCGGCAGTGAAGTGCCGATGCCGACGATGGTCATGCCGATGATCAACGGCGGCACGCCAAGCGAACGGGAAATCACGGCAGCACCATAAACTAAGCGGTCTGCACCATACACCAGTAGAAATAAACCAACGATTAATAATGCTATTGCGAGAAACATGCAGGGTCCTTTGTCGGGTATTATCCCGGTTCGTTGGTTAAAGCCGTCAATGCGGCGGTATTGCTTGCCCTCCGGTGCGTGCGCTTGAGCGCAGCAACGGTTTTTCCCGGCTAATTGTTGAACACTTTCGTTTTTTTTCGTTATGGCGCCAATTTTGACCGGGTGGCGCGGAAAAGTAAAACCAATGGCATCATTGGTTGCGAAATGGCAGTAAGTTTTTGTAAAGATGAGACGGATTGCGCCCATTGCTTTAACATCACGGGTAGATTCTGCAAAAGATGAGTCGTAAAGGGTCCATTAACATGCTCCAAAAGGCAGATAATTTGGTCGAAGTGCGCGACATGAGCTTCTCGCGCGGCGACCGGCGGATATTTGAAGACATCAACCTGACGGTGCCTCGCGGTAAGATCACGGCGATCATGGGGCCGTCGGGCATCGGCAAAACCACGCTGCTGCGTCTGATCGGCGGTCAGCTGACGCCGGACCGCGGGGAGATTTGGTTTGACGGCGACAACATTCCCGCATTGTCCCGCCGTCAGTTGTACGACGCGCGCAAAAAGATGAGCATGCTGTTCCAGTCGGGCGCGCTGTTCACCGATTTGACCGTATTCGAAAACGTGGCCTACCCGTTGCGTGAGCACAGCAACCTGCCTGAGCCCCTGCTGCGCAGCACGGTGCTGATGAAGCTGGAAGCGGTCGGGCTGCGCGGTGCGGCGCAGCTGATGCCCAATGAACTCTCCGGCGGCATGGCGCGCCGGGCGGCGTTGGCGCGCGCGATCGCGCTGGACCCGGAAATGATCATGTTCGACGAACCCTTCGTTGGCCAGGATCCGATCACCATGGGGGTGCTGGTCAAGCTGATCGACGAGTTGAACCATGCGCTGGGCATTACCTGCATCGTGGTGTCGCACGACGTGCCGGAGGTGCTGAGCATCGCCGACTACGCCTATATCGTGGCCGATCACCGGGTGATTGCCGAAGGCACCACGCAGCAATTGCAGAACAATCCTGATGCGCGCGTGCGCCAGTTCCTGGATGGTATAGCGGATGGACCGGTGCCGTTCCGCTATCCGGCCGGGGATTATCAGACTGAACTGCTAGGCTTAGGGAGTAAATAAGCTCATGTTATTAAGAGCGTTAGCGTCTCTGGGGCGCAGTGGCATCAACACCAGCGCCAGCTTCGGCCGCGCCGGGTTGATGCTGTTCAACGCATTGATTGGCCGGCCGGAACCCGGCAAGCAGTGGCCGCTGTTGTTGAAACAGCTTTACAGCGTCGGCGTGCAGTCGCTGCTGATCATCATGGTTTCCGGGCTGTTTATCGGCATGGTGCTGGGCCTGCAGGGGTATATCGTGCTTACCACCTACAGCGCTGAAGCCAGCCTCGGCATGATGGTGGCGCTGTCGCTGCTGCGCGAGCTGGGGCCGGTGGTGACGGCGCTGCTGTTCGCCGGCCGCGCCGGTTCCGCGCTCACGGCGGAAATCGGCCTGATGAAGGCGACGGAACAGATCTCCAGCCTGGAAATGATGGCGGTCGATCCGCTGCGGCGCATCGTGGCGCCGCGTTTCTGGGCGGGGATGATCAGCATGCCGCTGCTGACCATCATCTTCGTGGCGATCGGCATTTGGGGCGGCTCGGTGGTCGGCGTGGATTGGAAAGGCATCGACAGCGGCTTCTTCTGGTCGGCGATGCAAGGCGCCGTAGAGTGGAAAAAAGATCTGCTCAACTGCCTGATCAAGAGCGTGGTGTTCGCCATTACCGTAACCTGGATTGCCATTTTCAACGGGTATGACGCCGTGCCTACCTCTGAAGGGATTAGCCGGGCGACGACGCGTACCGTGGTGCATTCGTCACTGGCGGTGTTGGGATTGGATTTCGTGCTGACCGCACTGATGTTTGGGAATTGATTCGATGCAAACGAAGAAGAGTGAAATCTGGGTTGGGGCATTCATGCTGATCGCGCTGTGCGCCATCGTGTTTATCTGCCTGCAGGTGGCGAACCTTAAATCGATCGGCAGCGAGCCGACCTACCGCGTTTACGCGACGTTCGACAATATCGGCGGCCTGAAACCGCGTTCGCCGGTGAAGATCGGCGGCGTGGTGATCGGCCGCGTGGCCGACATCGAACTCGATCCGAAAACCTACACGCCGCGCGTGGCGCTCGATATCCAGAAAAAGTACGACGAAATCCCGGATACCAGTTCGCTGGCGATCCGCACCTCCGGCCTGCTGGGCGAGCAATATCTGGCGCTTAACGTGGGCTTCGAAGATCCTGATATGGGCACCACCATTCTGAAAGACGGCGGCACCATTCAGGACACTAAATCAGCCATGGTTCTGGAAGATCTGATCGGCCAGTTCCTGTATAAAAGCGGCGGTCAGGACAGCGCCAAACCGGGAGACGCGGCCGCTGAGCCCGCTGCCGGCGCTGCACCGCAACCCGCTGTTCCAAATCATTAAGAGAGGATACCTGCATGTTTAAACGTTTACTGATGGTGGCTCTGCTGGTGGTTGCGCCGCTGGCGAGCGCAGCCGACCAAACCAATCCTTACAGCATGATGCAAGACGCGGCGCAGAAGACCTTCAGCCGTTTGAAGAACGAACAGCCGAAGATCAAGCAGGACCCGAACTACCTGCGTTCCATCGTGCATCAGGAACTGATGCCGTTCGTGCAGGTGAAATACGCCGGCGCGCTGGTGCTGGGCCGTTACTACAAAGATGCGACGCCTGCGCAGCGCGAAGCTTACTTCACCGCTTTCCAGGCTTACCTGGAGCAGGCTTACGGCCAGGCGCTGGCGATGTACCACGGCCAGACTTACCAGATCGCGCCTGAACAGCCGCTGGGCAATGCCGACATCGTGGCCATTCGCGTCACCATCATCGACAACGGCGGCCGCCCGCCGGTGCGCCTGGATTTCCAATGGCGCAAGAACAGCAAAACCGGCTACTGGCAGGCGTATGACATGATCGCCGAAGGCGTCAGCATGATCACCACCAAGCAAAACGAGTGGGCGTCTACGCTGCGTACTCAGGGCATCGACGGCCTGACCAAACAGCTGCAGGCCGCTGCCGCGCAGCCCATCTCGCTGGACAAGAAAAACTGATGTCGGCAGCGCTCAGCTTCGAATCAGAGCAGCAGACGCTGATCCTGCGCGGTGAACTGGACCGTGAAACGCTGCTGCCGTTGTGGCGGCAGCGCGACGCGCTGATGGCGGATAAAACCGCGATCGACGTGGCGCAACTGCAGCGCGTGGACTCCTCCGGGCTGGCGCTGTTGCTGCATCTGCAGGAAGAGCAGCGCCAACGTGGCGTCGCGCTAAAAATTTTCGGCGTCACCGAGCGTCTGAAAACGCTGATCGCGCTCTATAACCTGCAGGCGATAATGCCTGTCGATACCGCCGGTTAGCGGCGTTTTACACCGCCTTTGCGTGGTTAAACGATACAAAGCCCCTGTTATGCAGGGGCTTTTTCTTTAGTTTAAGAAAACATCGTATTCCACTAAGATACTAGGCTGTTTATGATCCTTTAGCGGCAGAACTGGATACTATGGAAACCAACGAGATTAAAGACGTGCTGATGCAGGCATTGGCACTGGATGAAGCGCACGTGACGGGCGACGGCAGCCATTTTCAAGCGATCGTGGTCGGCGAACTGTTCGCCGGCATGAGCCGCGTCAAAAAACAGCAGACGGTTTACGCACCGCTGATGGAATACATTGCGGACAACCGCATTCATGCCTTGTCTATCAAGGCGTACACCCCTGAAGAGTGGCAGCGAGACCGCAAACTCAACGGATTTTAAGGCTGTTTGCCCTGCCGGGCGGGCAGCTTCAGATTAGATAACAGAGAGTAGTCAGATGGATAAATTTCGTGTGCAGGGTCGGACCCGCCTGAGCGGTGAAGTGTCTATTTCCGGGGCCAAAAACGCCGCCCTGCCGATCCTGTTCGCCGCCCTGTTGGCGGAAGAGCCGGTCGAGCTGCAGAATGTCCCCAAGCTGAAGGACATCGACACCACCATTAAACTGCTCAGCCAGTTGGGCACCAAGATTGAGCGCAACGGTTCGGTCTTCGTGGACGCCAGCGGCGTGAACGAGTTTTGCGCGCCTTACGATCTGGTGAAAACCATGCGCGCTTCCATCTGGGCGCTGGGGCCGCTGGTGGCACGTTTCGGCCGCGGCCAGGTTTCCCTGCCGGGCGGCTGCGCGATCGGCGCGCGTCCGGTCGATCTGCACATCACCGGCCTGGAGCAGTTGGGGGCCGAGATCAAGCTGGAAGAAGGTTACGTCAAGGCGTCCGTCGATGGCCGTCTGAAAGGCGCGCACATCGTGATGGACAAGGTGAGCGTGGGCGCGACCGTGACCATCATGAGCGCCGCGACCCTGGCGACCGGCACGACCGTTATCGAGAACGCCGCGCGTGAGCCGGAAATTGTCGATACCGCCAACTTCCTCAATACGCTGGGCGCGAAGATCAGCGGCGCAGGCAGCGACAAGATCACCATCGAGGGCGTCGAGCGTCTGGGCGGCGGCGTGTATCGCGTGCTGCCTGACCGTATCGAGACCGGTACCTTCCTGATCGCCGCCGCGGTTTCCGGCGGCAAAGTGATGTGCCGCAACACCCGTCCGGATACGCTGGATGCGGTGCTGGCCAAACTGCGTGAAGCCGGTGCCGATATCGAAGTGGGCGAAGACTGGATCAGCCTGGACATGCACGGCAAGCGCCCGAAAGCGGTCACCGTGCGCACCGCGCCGCACCCGGGCTTCCCGACCGACATGCAGGCCCAGTTCAGCCTGTTGAACCTGGTGGCGGAAGGCACCGGCGTTATCACCGAGACCATCTTCGAAAACCGCTTCATGCACGTGCCGGAATTGATCCGCATGGGGGCGCACGCGGAAATCGAGAGCAACACCGTGATCTGTCATGGCGTTGAACAGCTGTCCGGCGCTCAGGTGATGGCGACCGATCTGCGCGCTTCCGCCAGCCTGGTGATCGCCGGCTGCATCGCCGACGGCGTGACCGTCGTCGATCGCATCTACCATATTGATCGCGGCTATGAGCGTATTGAAGACAAGCTGCGCGCGCTGGGTGCGAACATCGAGCGTGTGAAAGGCGAGTAAGGCATTAGCGCCGGCGCGGCTGCGTCGGCAGGATGAAAATCAAAGGGCCGGCTATCAATGCCGGCCCTTTTTTAATTGCTGTCTTCCGGGAATTCACCCACCGTCATTTTCAACGTAATGCGTTTGCCGTCGCGCAGCACGATAACCGGTATCTCGGTGCCTGGCCTGATCTCCGCTACCTGGTCCATGGTTTCCAGCACGGATACCGCCGGTTTGTTATCCACGTTGATGATGATGTCGTTGATCTGGAAACCGGCGCTGCCCGCCGGGCCGTTCGGGGTAATTTCGGTCACGATGATGCCCTGCAGGCGATCGATGCCGGAATTCGAGGAGCGCAGCGGAATGATCTCTTTGCCCTGAATGCCGAAATAGCCACGGATCACACGGCCGTCGCGGATCAGCTTGTCCATGATTTTGGTGGCCAGTTCGATCGGAATGGCGAAGCCGAGGCCCTCCGGCGTTTCGCCGTCGGTAATTTTGTCATAGGTCAGGGTGTTGATGCCGATCAGCTCGCCCAGCGAGTTGACCAGCGCGCCGCCGGAGTTGCCGCGGTTGATGGAGGCGTCGGTCTGCAGGAACGTCTGTCGGCCGGTGGTGCTCATACTGATGCGGCCGGTGGCGCTGAGGATGCCCTGTGTGACGGTCTGCCCCAGGTTATAGGGGTTGCCGATCGCCAGCACCACGTCGCCGACGTGGGCAACGCGATTTTTATTGGTCGGGATCACCGGCAAATTGCCGGGATCGATCTTCAGCACCGCCAAATCGGTCAGGCCGTCCGAGCCGACCAACAGCGCTTCGTAGCGGCGGCCATCCTGCAACACCACGGTGATCTGCTGAGCGTCTTTGATCACGTGGCGGTTGGTGATGATATAGCCGCGTTCATTCATGATCACGCCGGAACCGAGCGACAGCACGTTGGCGGCGCCGTTCAGGTTGCGGTTGTAAATGTTCACCACGGCGGGCGCGGCGCGGCGCACCGCTTTGTTGTAGCTCACTGGCGTTTCGTCGCTGGTGCTCTCAGGTTTGTCTGCAAACAGGCCGTTGGAAGAACGCAGCATGGGCAGTGCGGCCAACAGCAGGCCGGCAACGATGAGACCGATAACGACAGAACGCAAGAGCTTAGCAAACATGGAGTTTTCGTGGTGTGGTGAACGATGTTCGGAGGATAGCATGAGTTAACCGGGCGCAGTATGTCACCGAGCCCGGTTTTTGCACAAATTAACGCAGCAGCAGATAAATGGTTTCGTTGCCGCGCACGATATTGAGCGCCATCACCGGTGGCTTGGCCTCCAACACTTTACGCAGCGTGGTGATGTTGTCCACGCGCTGACGGTTGACGCCGATGATCACGTCGCCTTTCTGCAGGCCGATCTGCGCCGCCGTTGACCCTTTATCCACGTTCTCCACCTTCACGCCCTTGTCGCCGCTCGGCAACGCGCCATTGCTGAGGGAAACACCCTGCAGCGCCGGCGACAGCGTTTCGGCGTTGGTCGAGGCGCTCTCGCTATTGTCCAGCGTGACCGAGACTTCCTGCGGTTTGCCGTCGCGCAGCAGGCCCACTTTGAGGGTTTTGCCCGGCGCGGTGGTGCCCACCTTGGCGCGTAGCTCGGCGAAGCTGCTTACCGGTTTACCGTCGACGGAAACCAGAATGTCCCCGGCCTTGATGCCGGCCTTGGCGGCGGCGGATTTCGGCAACACTTCGCTGACGAAGGCGCCGCGCTGCGCGTCGGTGTTGAAGGCTTTGGCCATATCCGGGGTCATTTCGCTGCCCTTGATGCCCAGCAGGCCGCGTTTCACTTCGCCGAATTCAATCAGCTGTTGGCTCAGGTTCTGCGCCATATTGCTCGGAATGGCGAAGCCGATGCCGACGTTGCCGCCGCTCGGCGCCAAAATGGCGGTATTGATGCCGATCAGCTCGCCGTTCAGGTTAACCAGCGCGCCGCCGGAGTTGCCGCGGTTGATGGAGGCGTCGGTCTGAATGAAGTTTTCCAGCCCTTCCAGATTCAGGCCGGAGCGGCCCAGCGCCGAGATAATGCCGGAAGTGGCGGTTTGGCCCAGGCCAAACGGGTTGCCGACCGCGACGGCAAAGTCGCCGACGCGCAGCTGATCGGAGTCGGCCATCTTGATGGCGGTCAGGTTTTTGGTGTCGCTGAGCTGCAGCAGGGCGATGTCGGATTGCTCATCGCGGCCGACCAGCTTGGCGTCCAGCTCGCGACCGTCGTTCAACTGCACGCGGATTTTATCGGCGTTGTTGATGACGTGGTTGTTGGTCAGCACATAGCCTTTGGCGGCGTCGATGATAACGCCGGAACCCAGCCCTTCAAACGGACGGGAGCTTTGCTGCTGGCCGGGGAAGTTAGGGCCGAAGAAGCGCCTGAACTCTTCCGGCAGTTGTTGACGCTGCACCTGAGTGCCGGCGACATGCACGCTCACTACGGCGGGCAAGACTTTTTCCAGCATCGGCGCCAGGCTCGGCAGAGGCTGCCCCTGAACGGCGACGGGCAGGGCCGCGTTGGCCACCGGTACGGAGCTGAGCGTCAGGCCGAGGCTCATTGCCAATGCACTAAGAATTAACGACTTTTTCTTCATTGATTATAACTCTCTCAATACCTGCCGATGAAAATTTGATGATAAGGCAATCACCTTGTCATAGTGAAGGGTAAGACCGTGAATTTGCGTGCAAAGTTCAGTAAAGGTAATGCGAGGGAAGGTCAAGACGGTAAACGGAGGAAGCCCGCGGGTGGCCCCGCGGGCGAAGGGGGTCAGTCGCGGCGCGCGCTTTGCCCGCGCAGCAGGCCGGAGGCGCCTTCCGAATAGTCGCGCGGCATTTCCACCGGCGCTTGATCGTTGTCTGCTTCCGCTTCGGTCAGGCGATAGCGGAACGGATTTTCCTGCATCGGCAGATCCGGCAGCAGGTTGTTCGAGCTTTTCGCCATGTGCTGATACAGCTGACGATAATCGCGCGCCATGTTGTCCAGCAGCTCGGCGCTGCGGGCAAAGTGGCCGACCAGCTCCTGACGGTACTCTTCCAGCTCGGTTTTGCTCTTGTCCAGCTCGTTCTGCAGGACTTGTTGTTGACGTAATTTACGGTTGCCAAAACGCATCGCCACCGCACCAATCACGATACCGACGACCAAACCAATCAGCGCATACTCCCAGGTCATGATGACTCCTATTTTGACTTCGTTGTTCCGCAGGGATTTTTCACTTAATAATATCCACTATAACCGTTAACCTTGTCCGAGTGGAATCCTGATGCGCTTCCACCTAATTTTTACAGGGTTTTCAGCGGCGCCCGCAGCGGGCATTTGTGGCGATAACGGTGCGAATCGGCATCAACTTGCCGCCAACGTTGGCTAAATAATTTCTAAGCGTTCTTAGGGAACATCGAACAGATGCAGGCACTATCACCGTTATCTCGCTACCAGCAGGCGCTGGATGCGGGGGAATATCAGGCCGATGAGGTTCAACGCCGGGCCGTCACTCAACTGGATCGCATTTATCAGGCTCTGTTGCAAAAGCCGGCGGCGAGCGCGCCTGCCGGCGGGCTGCGCGGTAAGCTCAGCCGCTTGCTGGGCAAGGGCGGCGACACGGCGCCGCAGCGCCCGGTGCAGGGGCTGTATATGTGGGGCGGCGTCGGGCGCGGCAAAACCTGGTTGATGGATATGTTCTTCCACAGTTTGCCGGGCGATCGCAAAATGCGTCTGCACTTTCACCGCTTCATGCTGCGGGTGCATGAAGAACTGACCGAGTTGCAGGGGCGGGAAAACCCGCTGGAAATCGTCGCCGACGGCTTTAAGGCCGAGACCGACGTGCTGTGTTTCGACGAATTCTTCGTGTCCGACATCACCGACGCCATGCTGCTGGCCACGCTGCTGCAGGCGCTGTTCGCGCGCGGCATTACGCTGGTGGCCACGTCGAACATCCCGCCGGACGATCTGTACCGCAACGGTCTGCAGCGGGCGCGTTTCCTGCCGGCCATCGATCTGATCAACGAGTACTGCGACGTGATGAACGTCGACGCCGGCATCGACTATCGTCTGCGTACCCTGACCCAGGCGCACCTCTACCTGACGCCGCTGAGCGACCAGACGCGCGAGACGCTGGATCGGATGTTCGTCAAGCTGGCGGGCAAGGCGGGGGAGGACGCGCCGGTGCTGCAGATCAACCATCGGCCGCTGCAGGCTATCCGTTCGGTGGACGGCGTGCTGGCGGTGGATTTCCACACGCTGTGCGAAGAGGCGCGCAGCCAACTGGACTACATCGCACTGTCGCGGCTGTATCACAGCGTGATCCTGTATAATGTGCGGGTGATGGGGCCGCTGAAAGAGAATACCGCGCGCCGTTTCCTGGCGTTGGTGGACGAATTCTACGAGCGGCACATCAAGCTGGTGATCGGCGCCGAAGCGTCGATGTTCGAGATCTATCAGGGGGTGCAGCTGAAATTTGAATTCCAGCGCTGCCTGTCGCGCCTGCAGGAAATGCAGAGCGAAGAGTACCTCAAGCTGCCGCATTTGCCCTGAGTCTGCCGGGCTTGCCGCCGCCGTATCGCCGGTTGTCCGCCGCCGGCGATAAATTTATTTTCCATTCAAAAACCGTTCGATCTTTGTGAGCGACTTCTCTATAATCTTGCGACCCCACGTTACAACAAAGTTTTTTTTCCCAAAAACTTTATAGTGCCGGCAATGGCTATTCGAAGGGGTAGGTTTGCTGGACTTGTATGGTCGTGTGAGCCTCAACTGTTTTCGAGCGTTTGGGTGTTCACCAACGTGTAACTAATTATTGGGTAAGCTTTCTAATGAAAACTTTTACAGCTAAACCAGAAACCGTAAAACGCGACTGGTACGTTGTTGATGCAGATGGTAAAACTTTAGGCCGTCTCGCTACTGAACTGGCTCGTCGCCTGCGCGGCAAGCATAAAGCGGAATACACCCCGCACGTGGATACCGGTGATTACATCATCGTTCTGAACGCTGACAAAGTTGCTGTAACCGGCAACAAGCGTACAGACAAAGTGTACTACCACCACACCGGCCACATCGGTGGTATCAAGCAAGCGACCTTTGAAGAGATGATTGCCCGCCGTCCTGAGCGCGTGATTGAAATCGCGGTTAAAGGCATGCTGCCAAAGGGCCCGCTGGGTCGTGCTATGTTCCGTAAACTGAAAGTTTACGCGGGCACCGAGCACAATCACGCGGCACAGCAACCGCAAGTTCTGGACATTTAATCGGGATTAATGGCAATGGCTGAAAATCAATACTACGGCACTGGTCGCCGCAAAAGCTCCGCCGCTCGCGTCTTCATCAAGCCGGGCAACGGTAACATCGTTATCAACCAGCGCAGCCTGGAACAGTACTTCGGTCGCGAAACTGCCCGCATGGTAGTTCGTCAGCCGCTGGAACTGGTCGACATGGTTGGCAAACTGGATCTGTACATCACCGTTAAAGGTGGTGGTATCTCCGGTCAAGCTGGCGCCATCCGTCACGGTATCACCCGTGCACTGATGGAGTACGATGAGACTCTGCGTTCTGAACTGCGTAAAGCTGGCTTCGTCACCCGTGACGCTCGTCAGGTTGAACGTAAGAAAGTCGGTCTGCGTAAAGCACGTCGTCGTCCGCAGTTCTCCAAGCGTTAATTTCCGCTGCTTCGGCAGTGCGATTTACGCAAAAAACCCGGTGCTTCACCGGGTTTTTTTATGCCTGAAATCCGCTGTCCCCGACTAAAATCTGTGGCATATCAGACAATTCAACATGAATTCGCCGCAGCGCCCCCACAAAACAAGCAAAATCTGGTAAACTATCACCCACTTTTGCGCCTGTTCGCCGTGCAGTTGACCTCCTGGGCCGGTTTTTTATGGGTTCGGGTCGCGCTGCGTGCTGCCGGCCTGCGGCAAGATTATTCAGGATAGCAGCCTGTCAGTTGGCTATTCGCAGTATTTTCTAGATAACTTGGAGGTTTTCATGGCTGTCGCTGCCAACAAACGTTCGGTAATGACGCTGTTCTCTGGCCCGACCGACATTTTTAGCCATCAAGTACGCATCGTACTGGCGGAGAAAGGTGTCAGCGTCGAGATCGAGCAGGTCGAAATGGATAACCTGCCGCAAGATCTGATTGACCTCAACCCTTACCAGACGGTGCCTACGCTGGTCGATCGCGAACTGACCCTGTATGAATCCCGCATCATCATGGAATACCTGGATGAGCGCTTCCCGCACCCGCCGCTGATGCCGGTTTACCCGGTTGCCCGTGGTGAGAGCCGTCTGATGATGCTGCGCATCGAGAAGAACTGGTACTCGCTGATGGACAAGATCGAGAAGAGCAGCGGTCAGGAAGCAGAATCCGCCCGCCGCCAACTGCGTGAAGAGCTGCTGGCGATCGCGCCTATTTTCGGGCAGGCGCCGTATTTCATGAGCGAAGAGTTCAGCCTGGTGGATTGCTACCTGGCACCGCTGTTGTGGCGTCTGCCGCAGCTGGGCATCGAGTTGAGCGGCGCTGGCTCCAAAGAGCTGAAAGGCTACATGACCCGCGTCTTCGAACGCGACGCTTTCCTGGCTTCCCTGACCGAAGCCGAGCGTGAAATGCGCCTGCAAACCCGGGGCTAAGCGCGATGGACATGTCTCAGATGACGCCGCGTCGCCCGTATCTGCTGCGGGCGTTCTATGACTGGCTGCTGGATAACCAGCTGACGCCGCACCTGGTGGTCGACGTGACTCGCCCTGATGTTCAGGTGCCGATGGAGTTCGCGCGCGATGGCCAGATCGTGTTGAATATCGCGCCGCGCGCGGTAGGCAACCTGGCGTTGGGCAACGAAGACGTGCAGTTCAACGCGCGCTTCGGCGGCGTGCCGCGCCAGGTTTCGGTGCCGATGGCCGCCGTGCTGGCGATTTATGCGCGTGAGAACGGCGCTGGCACGATGTTTGAACCGGAAGCCGCCTACGACGAAAGCGAAGGCGTGTTCGAAGGTTTGGACAATGAGACGATCCCTTCGGAAACGTTGATGTCGGTGATCGACGGCGATCGCCCGGATACCGCAGAAGATGACGGCCCGGACGACGAACCGCCGCAGCCGCCGCGCGGTGGCCGCCCGGCGCTGCGCGTGGTGAAATAAGCCCGCGTGAACAAACGAAAAAGCACCCCGTGGGGTGCTTTTTTTTGCCCGGAGGAAGCGGATCAGCCTTTCAAGGCGGCAATGCAGGCATCGCGCGGCGCGCTGAGATCGCCTACGCGCACGGTGGACAGCGCGCGGGCCGCGCGCTCACGGAAGCTGGTGATGGCGGTGTCGCCTTGCACTTCCGGTGGCGCGGTGCAGATGTCATTGAGCGGCAGATCGTTGCCTTTGTTGAGCGCCTGCAATACCGCCGCCGGGTTGTAGATCAGGGCGGCGGAGAGGGCAGATTTGATGCCGGCGGTAAATCCGGCATTGCCGCCGCCGGCCAGCTTGGGCGCCAGAGCAATCCAGTTGTCGTCCCCCAACCGGATACTGTTTTCCACGGCGCTGAACTGCCCGGCCTTGCCCAACTGCGCCACGACCGGCCGCGCGCCGCGCGCTTCGATATTGTAACCGACCTCCTGCGAATCCAGCGCCAGGGCTGAGGCGCTGAAACTGACGGCCAGCAGTGCGCCGGCCAACAGGGAAATGGAGCATTTCATGTTCGCTATCCTTATCTCGGTGTCAGGCGCAGCCGCGCCCTGCAATGGTGCTAACTCAATACTATAGCGCGTTGAGGCTGTGAGGAGGGGGGAGGTTGTTACAAAGCGTGGCCGGTTAAAACAAAGGCCCGGCAATGTGCCGGGCCTTTGGCGGTACGGAAGGTTTACACTTCCAGGTAGTTCATGATGCCGTCTGCCGCTTTGCGGCCTTCGGCGATCGCCGTCACCACCAGGTCGGAGCCACGGACCGCGTCGCCACCGGCGAAGATTTTCGGGTTGCTGGTCTGGAATGCGTTGTCGCTGCCTTCCGGCGCCACGATGCGGCCCTGTTTATCGAGCTGCACGTCGTGCGCCGCCAGCCAGTCCATGCGGTGTGGGCGGAAGCCGAACGCCATCACCACCGCGTCGGCGTCGATCACGTGCTCGGAACCCGGCACCTGCTCCGCCGCCTGGCGGCCGTTGGCATCCGGCGCACCCAGCTGAGTGCGCACCATTTTCACCCCGGCCACGCGGCCGGCGCTGTTCAGTTCGATGCTCAGCGGCTGCAGGTTGAACTGGAAGTCCACCCCTTCTTCCCGGGCGTTCTTCACTTCGCGCTTGGAGCCCGGCATGTTGGCCTCGTCGCGGCGGTAGGCGCAGGTGACCTGCGTCGCGCCCTGACGCACCGAGGTGCGCACGCAGTCCATGGCGGTATCGCCGCCGCCCAGCACCACCACCCGTTTGCCTTCCATGCTGACATAAGGCTCGTGCTGCTCGGTTTCATACCCCATCAGCTGCTTGGTGTTGGCGATCAGGAACGGCAGCGCGTCGTACACGCCCTGCGCTTCCTCATTCTCCAGCCCGCCACGCATCGATTGATAGGTGCCGACGCCGAGGAACACCGCATCGTACTCGCTCAGCAAAGTCTCCATGCTGACGTCTTTGCCCACTTCGGTATTCAGCTGGAACTCGATGCCCATCTCGCTGAAGATGCCGCGGCGTTTGACCATCACTTCCTTTTCCAGCTTGAAGGCCGGGATGCCGAAGGTCAGCAGACCGCCGATCTCAGGATGACGATCATACACCACCGCTTTGACGCCGTTGCGGGTCAGCACGTCAGCGCAGGCCAACCCGGCGGGGCCGGCACCGACGATCGCCACGCGCTTGCCGGTCGGCTGCACGTGCGACATGTCCGGCTTCCAGCCCATTTCGATGGCCTTATCGCTGATGTAACGCTCGATATTGCCGATGGTGACCGCGCCGAACTCGTCGTTCAGGGTGCAAGACCCTTCGCACAGGCGATCCTGCGGGCATACGCGGCCGCACACCTCCGGCAGGCTGTTGGTCTGATGCGCCAGGTCCGCCGCTTCCATGATGCGGCCTTCGTTGGCCAGCTTCAGCCAGTTCGGGATGTAGTTGTGCACCGGGCACTTCCACTCGCAATACGGGTTGCCGCAGGACAGACAGCGGTCCGCCTGGGCTTTGGCCTGGGTTTCCGAAAACGGTTCGTAGATCTCGACGAACTCGATTTTGCGGATCTTCAGCGGTTTCTTAGGCGGATCAACACGCTGCAGGTCGATAAATTGATAAACGTTCTGGCTCATTAATGACCTACCTCTTACTGCGCCTGCACCCGCAGCTCGGCTGCGGAACGGCTACGGTGACCCAACAGCGCTTTGACATCGCTGGACTTCGGTTTGACCAGGGCGAACTTCGGCGCCCACTCGGGCCAGTTGGCCAGGATCTCTTCCGCGCGGGAAGAGCCGGTCGCCTGCACGTGTTCGGTGATCAGGCCGCGCAGATGCTCCTCATGGATCGCCAACTGATCGACATCCAGCACTTCCACCAGCTCCGGGTTCACGCGCTTGCGGAACTCGCCGTCTTCGTCCAGCACGTAGGCGAAGCCGCCGGTCATGCCGGCGCCGAAGTTGATGCCGGTTTTACCCAGCACGCAGACGATGCCGCCGGTCATGTATTCGCAGCCGTTGTCGCCGATGCCTTCCACCACGGTGATGGCGCCGGAGTTGCGCACCGCGAAACGCTCGCCCGCGCGGCCGGCGGCGAACAGCTTGCCGCCGGTGGCGCCGTACAGGCAGGTGTTGCCGACGATGCTGGCTTCATGGCTGCGGAAGGCGGAGCCGATCGGCGGACGCACCGCGATGCTGCCGCCGGTCATGCCTTTGCCGACATAGTCGTTGGCGTCGCCGGTCAGGGTCAGCTCGACGCCGCCGGCGTTCCAGACGCCGAAGCTCTGCCCGGCGGTGCCGGAGAAGTGCGCCTTGATCGGATCGGCCGCCATGCCCTGATCGCCGTGCACGTTGGCGATAGCGCCGGACAGCATGGCGCCCACGGAGCGGTCGGTGTTGCGAATGTCGAAGTAGAAGGTTTTACCCTGTTTCGCTTCGATATGCGGCTGCGCCTGCGCCAGCAGCTCTTTGTTCAGCAGGCCCTTGTCGAACGCCGGGTTGCTGCTTTCGGTGCAGTACACCGCTTTGCCCGGATGCGGCGTGGCGGTTTTCAGCAGCGGCGACAGATCCAGCTTGTTCTGCTTGGCGGAGATGCCGTCCAGCTCGGTCAGGAACTCGGTGCGGCCGATCAGATCCACCAACTGGCTCACGCCCAGTTGCGCCATGATCTCGCGGGTTTCACGCGCGATAAACTGGAAGTAATTCGTCACGCGTTCCGGCAGGCCGTGGTAGTGATCGCGGCGCAGCTTGTCGTCCTGAGTCGCGACGCCGGTCGCGCAGTTGTTGAGGTGGCAGATGCGCAGGTATTTGCAGCCCAGCGCCACCATCGGCCCGGTGCCGAAGCCGAAGCTTTCCGCGCCCAGGATCGCCGCTTTGACGATGTCCACGCCGGTTTTCAGGCCGCCGTCCACCTGCAGGCGGATCTTGTGGCGCAGACCGTTGGCCACCAGCGCCTGCTGGGTTTCCACCAGGCCCAGTTCCCACGGACAGCCGGCATATTTCACCGAAGACAGCGGACTGGCGCCGGTGCCGCCGTCGTAACCGGCGATGGTGATCAGATCGGCATAGGCTTTCGCCACGCCGGTGGCGATGGTGCCGACGCCCGGCTCGGACACCAATTTCACCGAAATCACCGCCTTCGGGTTGACCTGCTTCAGGTCGAAGATCAGCTGTGCCAGATCTTCGATCGAGTAGATGTCGTGGTGCGGCGGCGGGGAGATCAGCGTCACGCCCGGCACTGAATAACGCAATCTGGCGATGTACGGGGTGACTTTGTCGCCCGGCAGCTGGCCGCCTTCGCCCGGCTTGGCGCCCTGCGCCACCTTAATCTGGATCACGTCGGCGTTCACCAGGTAGGCCGGCGTCACGCCGAAGCGGCCGGAGGCCACCTGTTTGATGCGCGATACTTTGTTGGTGCGGTAGCGCGCCGGATCTTCGCCGCCTTCGCCGGAGTTGGAAAAGCCGCCGAGGCCGTTCATGGCGATCGCCAGCGACTCGTGCGCCTCCGGGCTCAGTGCGCCGATCGACATCGCCGCAGTGTCGAAGCGTTTGAACAGCGACTCCGCCGGTTCGACCTGATCGACCGGGATCGGTTCGCCTTTCGGCGTGATGGCCAGCAGATCGCGCAGCATGGCAATCGGCCGCTCGTTCACCAGCTTGGCGTAGGCCTGATAGTCGCTGTATTCCCCGCTGTGCACCGCTTTTTGCAGCGAGTTCACCACGTCCGGGTTGTAGGCGTGGTATTCGCCGCCGTGTACGAACTTCAGCAGGCCGCCTTGCTCCAGCGGTTTGCGTTTCAGCCAGGCGCGCTTGGAAAGGTTCTGCAGATCCTGCTGGAAATCGCTGAAGCTGGCGCCGCCAATGCGGCTGACCACGCCCTGGAAGCACAGATCCGCCAGATCGCGGTGCAGGCCGACCGCTTCGAACAGCTTGGAGCAGCGGTAAGAGGCGATGGTCGAAATGCCCATCTTGGACATGATCTTGTACAGGCCTTTGTTGATGCCGTTGCGGTAGTTCAGCATCACGTCGCGGTATTTCTTGTCGATCGCCTGGCTGTCCACCAGCTTGGCCAGGGTTTCATAGGCCAGATACGGGTAGATGGCGGTCGCGCCGAAGCCGAGCAGTACGGCGAAGTGGTGCGGATCGCGGGCGCTGGCGGTTTCAACGATCAGGTTGGCGTCGCAGCGCAGGCTTTTTTCCACCAGGCGGGTTTGCACGGCGCCGACTGCCATCGGAGCAGGCACCGGCAGGCGGCCGGGCGCGATGGCGCGGTCGGACAGCACCAACAGCACCGCGCCTTCGCGCACCTTACGTTCCGCTTCGTCGCACAGGGCGCGAATGGTCTGCTCCAGATCCTGCTGCTGCGGATCGAAGGTCAGATCGAGGGTCTCGGCGCGATAGTATTCGCCTTCCAGCGTGGTGAGCTGTTTGAAATCGGAGTACAGCAGGATCGGCGATTTGAAGCTCAGGCGGTGCGCCTGGCCTTCGGCTTCGCAGAACACGTTCATTTCGCGGCCTATGCTGGTGGCCAGCGACATGACGTGCGCTTCACGCAGCGGATCGATCGGCGGATTGGTGACCTGCGCGAACTGCTGGCGGAAATAGTCGTAAACGATGCGCGGCCGGCTGGAGAGCACGGCGAACGGGGTATCGTCGCCCATCGAACCGGTGGCTTCCTGGCCAATTTCGCCCAGCACGCGGATCACCTGATCCAGCTCTTCACTGCTGTAGCCGAACTGTTTCTGATAGGTTTCGAGCTGCGCGTCGTCGAGCTCGCGGCTGCCGACCTGATCGTCCGGCAGATCTTCGAACGGCACCAGGCGTTTGACGTTTTTCTCCATCCACTCTTTATACGGGTGGCGGCTTTTCAGATCGTTGTCGGTTTCCGCCGAGTGCAGGATGCGGCCGCTGCGGGTGTCGATCACCATCAGCTCGCCGGGGCCGACGCGGCCTTTTTCCACCACTTCATCCGGCTGGTAATCCCAGATGCCGACTTCGGAGGCGCAGGTGATCAGCTTGTCTTTGGTGATCACGTAGCGCGCCGGGCGCAGGCCGTTGCGATCGAGGTTACAGGCGGCGTAGCGGCCGTCGGACATCACGATGCCGGCCGGGCCGTCCCACGGCTCCATGTGCATCGAGTTGAAGTCGAAGAAGGCGCGCAGATCGCCGTCCATGTCCGGGTTGTTCTGCCAGGCCGGCGGCACCAGCAGGCGCATGGCGCGGATGAGATCCATCCCGCCCGCCAGCAGCAGCTCCAGCATGTTGTCCAGCGAACTGGAGTCGGAGCCGGTTTCGTTGACGAACGGCGCGGCGGCCTGGAGATCCGGGATCAGCGGCGTTTGGAATTTATAGGTACGGGCGCGTGCCCACTGGCGGTTGCCGGTGATGGTGTTGATTTCGCCGTTGTGCGCCAGGTAGCGGAACGGCTGCGCCAGCGGCCAGCGCGGCACGGTGTTGGTGGAGAAGCGCTGGTGGAACAGGCAAATGGCCGACTCCAGGCGCAGGTCCGCCAGATCGAGATAGAAGCGCGGCAGATCCGCAGGCATGCACAGGCCTTTATAGATCGTCACCAGGTTAGAGAAGCTGCAGACGTAGAAACTGTCGTCCTGCACGCGTTTCTCGATGCGGCGACGCGCCACGAACAGGCGGCGTTCCATATCACGCGGGCGCCAGCCGGCCGGGGCGTTAACGAAGATTTGCTCGATGCGCGGCAGGGAGGAGAGGGCGATTTCACCCAGCACGTCCGGGTTGGTCGGCACTTCGCGCCAGCCGACGATCGACAGCGTTTCGTTTTGCAGCTCTTCTTCCACGATGCGGCGGCTGAGGCGCGCTTCCTCTTCATTCTGGCTGAGGAACATCATGCCGACGGCGTAGTTCTTGGCCAAACGCCAGCCGCGCTCTTCCGCCACCATGCGGAAGAAGCGATCGGGTTTTTGCAGCAACAGGCCGCAGCCGTCGCCGGTCTTGCCGTCGGCGAGGATCGCGCCGCGGTGCTGCATGCGCGCCAGCGCGTGAATGGCGGTGCGCACCACCTTGTGGCTAGGTTCGCCTTCTATGTGGGCGATCAGGCCGAAACCACAGTTGTCCCTCTCTTGGGATTTATCGTACAACATATCGTGAACCTCCCCAGGCTCTGCGTGACTCTCACAACCTACTGCGAGGGGGCTTCCCAATTTCAGGCAGAAGTCCAATCAGCAAGTTAACCCCGCCAATCTGCTTTTCCGCCCTCCATCAATGGCCTCTCGTGACGGTCTCACAAGTGGTATAGGACTTGTTTTAAGAGGGAGTCTTCAATTACTGCATAAATATGACGAGACGTTTGCCCGTCCAGAAAGCTTCCAGCGGACTTCCAACTTAGCGAGAAAGAATTCGCAGGTCAAATGTGGGCTTAAGATAGATTCTTATCGAATTAATGATGTTTATTTATTTGAAAAATAAGTATTTTAATGCATTTTTGCACTGTCGTGGGGCAACACCGATCCCCGCAGAAGTGTGAGCTGTCTCACTATAGTGCAACCTCTTAATCTCTGCACCATGCTAGTGCGGGGGTTAATGCCAGAATTTTATTCTATAAGATATTGCTTAGCTGATGTTTATGACTATTTTTCACCGTGTTGTCATATTGCCGTTAACGGTTGCGTGACGATTAGAATAATTCATCAGAATTAGAGTGAATTGATTTGCGTTTATGATGAATAGTTATGCCTGATGGCGCCTTGCGGGGAAAGCGTTGATCTCTGTCATCGCGGGAAAAACCGTTTCTTATTAGCATCGCGGCTTTGAACACAGAGAACCACCAAGATTATGCAGTTGCCGCAATTAGTCAATATGTTTGGCGCGGATCTCCAGCGCCGCTATGGCGAAAAGATCCATAAACTCACGCTGCACGGCGGATTCAGCTGCCCTAACCGCGACGGCACGTTGGGGCGCGGCGGCTGTACGTTCTGCAATGTCGCCTCGTTCGCCGATGAAGCGATGCAGCGGCAGAGCATCGCCGAACAGCTGGCGCAGCAGGCCGCGCGGGCCGATCGGGCGCGGCGCTATCTGGCCTATTTCCAGGCCTATACCAGCACCTATGCGGAGGTTGAACGGCTGGAGACGATGTATCGGCAGGCGTTGGCGCAGAGCGCCATGGTCGGCCTGTGCGTCGGCACCCGGCCGGACTGCGTGCCGCCCGCCGCGCTGGATCTGCTGACGGGATACCGCGAGCAAGGCTATGAAGTGTGGCTGGAGCTGGGGTTGCAGACGACGCACGATAAAACGCTGAAGCGCATCAACCGCGGCCATGATTTTCGCTGTTATCAGCAGACTGCGCGACTGGCCCGGCAGCGCGGGCTGAAGGTGTGCTGCCATCTGATCGTCGGGCTGCCGGGAGAAACTCAGCGCGATCATCTGCTCACGCTGCAGCGGGTGACGGAGACCGGCGTGGATGGCATCAAACTGCATCCGCTGCACGTCGTCACCGGCAGTACCCTGGCGCGGGCGTGGTTTGCCGGGCGGTTGCCCGAACTGGCGCTGGAGGACTACGCCGCCAGCGCCGGGGAGATGGTCCGCCATACGCCGGGCGAGGTGGTGTACCACCGTCTTTCCGCCAGCGCCCGTCGGCCGACGCTGCTGGCGCCGCTGTGGTGCGAAAACCGCTGGAGCGGCATGCAGGCGGTCGGCGCTTATCTGCAGCAATACGGCGGGCAGGGCAGCGCGCTGGATGAAAAGCGGCGCTACCGCCCCGGAATGCCGCTCTGAAGTGCAATTTTTGCCACACTTCGGCGTTTGCCGCCTTATCTCATAGCGGTTTTACGGTATGATTCAAAAGATTATGTCTGATGGGAGCCGCTATGAAGCAAATCCGGGTGTTGGCCCAGTACTACGTTGATTTAATGGTGAAACTGGGGTTGGTGCGCTTCTCGCTGCTGCTGGCCTCGGCGCTGGTGGTGCTGGCGATGGTGGTGCAGATGGCGGTGACCATGCTGCTGCGCGGCGAAGTGGAAAGCATCGACGTGGTGCGTTCAATCTTCTTCGGTCTGTTGATCACCCCGTGGGCGGTCTACTTTCTCTCGGTGGTGGTGGAACAGCTGGAAGAGTCGCGCCAACGGCTGGCGCGGCTGGTGGACAAGCTGGAAGAGATGCGCCACCGCGATCTGGAGCTTAATCAGCAGCTCAAAGACAATATCAGCCAGCTGAATCAGGAGATCGCCGACCGTATCAAAGCGGAAGAAGAGCGCCTGCAGGTGATGGAAAAGCTGACGGAAGAGATGGAGCAGCGCGAGCAGGCGCAGATTGAGCTGGGCCAGCAATCGGCGCTGCTGCGTTCCTTCCTCGATGCCTCGCCGGATTTGGTCTACTACCGCAACGAAGATAAAGAGTTTTCCGGCTGTAACCGCGCGATGGAACTGCTGACCGGCAAAAGCGAGAAACAGCTGATCGGCCTGACGCCGTTCGACGTCTACGGCCAGGAGATCGCCGAAAAGGTCATTGAGACCGACGAGAAGGTGTTCCGCCACAACGTTTCGCTGACCTACGAACAGTGGCTGGTGTATCCCGACGGCCGCAAGGCCTGTTTCGAGCTGCGCAAGGTCCCGTTTTACGACCGGGTGGGCAAACGCCACGGGCTGATGGGCTTCGGCCGCGATATTACCGAGCGTAAGCGCTACCAGGACGCGCTGGAGAACGCCAGCAGGGAGAAAACCACCTTTATCTCCACGATCAGCCACGAGCTGCGTACGCCGCTTAACGGCATCGTCGGCCTGAGCCGCATTTTGCTTGATACCGAGCTGAACGACGAGCAGCTGAAATACCTGAAGACCATTCACGTCAGCGCCATCACCCTCGGCAATATCTTCAACGACATTATCGAAATGGACAAGCTCGAGCGGCGCAAGGTGCAGCTCGACAACCAGCCGGTGGACTTCACCGGTTTCCTGGCGGATCTGGAGAATCTCTCGGGCCTGCTAGCGCAGCCGAAAGGGCTGCAGTTCATCATGGAGCCGCAGACGCCGCTGCCGCAGCAGATCGTGACCGACGGCACGCGCCTGCGGCAGATCTTGTGGAACCTGATCGGCAACGCGGTGAAATTTACCCAACAGGGGCAAATTGTGGTGCGCGTGCGGCGCGAGGCGCAGGAGAAGCTGGTGTTCGAAGTGGAAGACTCGGGCATGGGCATCCCGCAGGACGAGCAGGACAAGATCTTCGCCATGTATTATCAGGTGAAAGATCAGCGCGGCGGCCGTCCGGCCACCGGCACCGGCATCGGGCTGGCGGTCTCCAAACGGCTGGCGCAGAGCATGGGCGGCGACATTACCGTGCGCAGCGAACAAGGGCACGGTTCTTGCTTCACTTTGACCATCAAGGCGCCGGCGGTGCAGGAAGCCGTCAGCGCGGCGCCGGAGGAAGAGGAGCTGCCGTTGCCGGCGCTGCACATCCTGCTGGTGGAAGATATCGAACTGAACGTGATCGTGGCGCGCTCGGTGCTGGAGAAGCTGGGCAACAGCGTCGAGGTGGCGATGAACGGCCATGACGCGCTGGCGATGTTCGATCCGGACGAGTTCGATCTGGTGCTACTGGACATCCAACTGCCGGACATGACCGGGCTGGATATCGCCCGGGCGCTGCGCGAGCGTTACGCCGGGCAGGCGCTGCCGCCGTTGGTGGCCCTGACCGCCAACGTGCTGAAAGACAAAAAAGAGTATCTCGAGGCGGGCATGGACGATGTGCTGAGCAAGCCGCTGTCGGTGCCGGCGCTGACCAAGGTCATCAAACACTATTGGGATCATCAACCTTCTCACACTTCTAAGAAAACGGAGCACAAGGCGATGCAGATTAATGAGTCGTTACTCGATACCGCGATGCTGGAGCAGTACATGGACCTGGTTGGTCCGCAGTTGATCCATCAAAGTCTGGAGATGTTCGAACAGATGATGCCGGGTTATCTGGCGGTGCTGGATTCCAACATGACGGCGCGCGATCAGAAAGGCATCACCGAGGAAGGGCACAAGATCAAGGGCGCCGCCGGTTCGGTCGGCCTGCGTCACCTGCAGCAGTTGGCGCAACAGATTCAAACGCCGACGCTGCCGGCCTGGTGGGATAACGTGCAGGACTGGGTAGATGAGCTGAAGCAAGAGTGGCGTAACGACGTGCAGGTACTGCGGGCTTGGGTAGAGAACGCTGAAAAAAAATGACCCCGACGTGAGCCGGGGTGCGCGAATATTGCGCCAACACCAGGGAAATTGTGAACCTGCGTATTGGTTTCAGTGTTCTGGTCGAGCAGGTTGTAGCGAATTCCTAAACATCATACAGCCAACAACATAGCAAATGTAAGCGCTCTTGTTAGAAGATTCATTAAAATGTGTGATGTAGATTAGTGTTTGTCAACTCCGAGCACGAACCAGTTGACAGCAGCGACAGGAGGAAGAGTGATGAAAAAGGTGGGTGTAGTCCTCAGCGGCAGCGGCGTTTATGACGGTACGGAGATCCACGAAGCGGTGCTGACGCTGCTGGCGCTGGACCGTGCCGGCGCGCAGGCGGTGTGTTTTGCGCCTGATAAACCGCAACGCCATGTTATTAATCACTTATCTGGTGAGGAGATGGCGGAATCGCGCAACGTCCTGATTGAATCGGCGCGCATTGCCCGCGGCGCAGTGCAGCCGTTGGCGCTGGCGGAGGCCGCGCAGCTGGATGCGCTGATTGTGCCCGGCGGCTTTGGCGCCGCCAAGAATCTCAGCAATTTCGCCGAGGCCGGCGCGGAATGTTGGGTCGATGAAGCGTTGGCGCGTCTGACGCGCGAGATGCATAAGGCCAACAAACCAATTGGCCTGATGTGCATCGCACCGGCGCTGTTGCCGAAGCTGCTCGATCAACAAGCGCGGCTGACCATTGGCAACGATCCCGACCTGGGAGAAGTGATTGACGCCATGGGCGGCGAGCCGGTGATTTGCCCGGTGGACGACATCGTGGTGGACAGCGAGCACAAGATCGTGACCACGCCAGCCTATATGCTGGCGCCGTCGATCGCGCAGGCGGCCGTCGGCATCGATAAACTGGTGGCGCGGGTGCTGGAACTGGCTGAATGAGCAAATCGGTCGGCGGATGGCGGCGGCTGCGTCCGTGGTATTGGCTGAAACGCGGCGTCATCGCGATTATCGGCCTGTGGGTGTTGGGCATTGTGGCCTTCGCCTTCCTGCCGGTGCCGTTTTCCGCCGTGATGGTGGAGCGGCAGATCAGCGCCTGGCTGAGCGGCGACTTCGGCTACGTCGCTCATTCGGACTGGGTGTCGATGGACGACATTTCGCCGCAGATGGCACTGGCGGTGATGGCGGCCGAAGATCAGAAGTTTCCAGACCATTGGGGCTTCGATGTGGCGGCCATTGAAAAGGCGCTCAGCCACAACGAGAAGCGCCCGACGCGCATCCGCGGCGCGTCCACGCTGTCGCAGCAGACCGCCAAGAACCTGTTTTTGTGGGATGGCCGCAGCTGGCTGCGCAAAGGATTGGAGGCCGGGCTGACGTCGGGCATCGAGCTGGTGTGGACCAAGCGGCGTATTCTGACGGTGTATCTGAACATCGTGGAGTTCGGCGACGGGGTGTTCGGCGTGGAAGAGGCTTCACAGCGCTTTTTCCATAAGCCGGCCAAGCGCCTGACCGCGGCCGAAGCGGCGCTGCTGGCGGCGGTATTGCCGAATCCGCATCGCTTCAGGGCCGATGCGCCGTCCGGTTATGTGGTGCAGCGTCAACAGTGGATTATGCGCCAGATGCGCCAGTTGGGTGGGGAAGGTTTCCTGAAAGAGAACAAGCTGGATTAACCAAGCGATACCCTGCTTTCGGGCAAGGTATCCCTCTCTTCGGTGGCTAATGCCGCATCAGGGCTTTTCGCTGATAAATGCAGTTAAATCCGCGTGCATCTTTTTAAGCGATAGTTCATCCACGTACGGCATATGCCCGGTGTCATACCAATAGAAACGGATATTGTCGCGTAATTTGGGCGACACGGGCAGATGGCTCATCTCATATTTGGCGACGAAGTAAGGGGTGGCCAGGTCGTAAACCCCGCCAATCACCATCACTCTCATTGTCGGAGTCATTTTCATCACTCGCGACAGGTTCGGCAACACGTTAAATGATCTGTCCCGGCTGTTGCTGGACATGTTCCAGTCATAGACCTCATTGGAAAATGCGCGATAGTTTTGGTCGGCGCTAAAATGCAGCGTTTTGCCAAGATAATCGTGGAATTGCGCGACGTAGGCGGAAGTAATTGCACTGACGTTGGGATCGTAGTTGGACGTTTCAGCGATATTATCCAGCGACGGCCCACGATAGCGGGTATCGATTCTGCCAATGGTCTCGTCTTGGCTGCGCAACAGTTGCTTGGCGAAGACCGGTCCACTCAGGCGCAAATTGGCATTGAGCCAATAATCGGCCGGAATGCCGGTAAATTGGTAAAGCTGCTCGGCGAGCGTTTGGCGATCTTTTTCAGGCAGATTGGCACCTTGCAGTAAGGCTGGGGCATAAGTCCCCAGCGCAAACTGCTCGGCCTGGTCTAACAGGGTTTTCAGGCTCTGGTGTTTGCCCGGCAGCCGCTGGTGGTACCATGCGCTGGCTGCGTAGGTTGGGAGCGCCAGATAGTAAGGTTGATCGACGCCGGGGTTTTGATTGGGATCGTCGACGTTATTGTCGTAGTTCAGAAACTGCGACATCAGGATAATACCGTTAAGATCGATATTCTGATTTTTTAGCGTCTCGGCCAATACCACCGAGCGGGTAGTGCCGTAGCTTTCACCCAATAAATATTTAGGTGAGTTCCAGCGTTGGTAATGCGTTAAAAACTGAACGATAAATTGAGAAAAAGCCTGAGCATCACCGTTGACGCCATAGACGTTGCTGGCACTCTGTGCTTTTTGCTGCGCTCTCTCCGGCTGGCTGGCGGCACTGCTGGAAAAGCGGCTGTAACCCGTTCCGGGGGCATCGATAAACACCAGATCGCTGACGTTGAGCAGACTGTATTGGTTATCGGTGAGTTGGTAAGGCGCCAGCTGTGTTTTCTCTGGCTGAGTAGCGATAACCCGTTTAGGCCCCAGCGCCCCCATATGCAGCCACAGCGAGGCGGAGCCCGGCCCGCCGTTGTAGATAAAGGTAATCGGCCTGCTTTCGTTCTTATTCTCATTCTTTTTGAAATACGCAACATAGAACATGCCGGTCACGGGATCTTCCGGATCCTCTTTACTCAATTCCAGCACCCCGGTTTGCGCCTGATAATTGATTTTTACCTGGTCGACCGTGATCGCGCCTTGAGTAGCAACGGTTTGACCGGTCATCGGGGGCGGGGCATGTTCGGCGCGGGGCGTATCCTGAGTGGGATTGGCGGCGGAAACTCCGGCGGTGAATAAAGAAACGGCAGTGAGAAAACCGATTAAAATTCTGTCCATTTGAATTTTATCCGTAATGAAGTGAGAGATTACTTTAAACGCGGCTCATTAAACCAGGGTAAAACAGCGGGAAGCGTACAGAAAATCGGCAAGGGGAAGCCCCCTTGCCTGAAGGATCATTTCACATAGGTAAAGGCGGTGGTGACGTGCTTCACGCCGCTGACCTGGCTGGCGATCTGCGCCGCCGACTGTCCTTCCTGCTGAGTGACCAGGCCCAGCAAGAACACTTCGCCGTTTTCGGTGGTGACTTTCACGTTGGACGATTTCACCGTATCGCTGGTCAACAGCTGCGAACGCACTTTGGTGGTGATCCAGGTGTCGGAGGACGCGGTGCTCAGGCTGACAGGCGTGCCCTGGCGAATTTCGTTATACACTTCGGTCGTGCCTTCCACGCCCATGGCGATCTGCTTGGCGCGCGCGGTGAGATCGGCGTTAGGCGACTGGCCGGTCAACAGCACCTTGCCCTGATAGGCGGTGGCGACCACCCGGGCCTCTTTCTTCAACTGCTGGTCTTTGCTCAGGGCGCTTTCTACCCTGGCTTCCAGCGTGCCGTCATCCACCTGGGTCCCTACGCTGCGCGGGTCGGTGGCGGTTTTGGTGGCGACGGCCGCACTGCCGACGACGACGCCGGCGATACAGCCTTGCAACAGCAGGGCGCTGGACAGCACTGCAAATGTGGCTTTTAGCTTCATCTCAGTTCCTTAATCGTCCTGGTGGGGGAATAACGTATTGTCTATCAGGTCGCACAGGCAGTTTACGGTCAGCATATGCATTTCCTGAATGCGCGAACTGCGGTGCGACGGGATGCGGATCTCGACATCCTGTTGGCCGAGCAACCCGGCCAGCTCGCCGCCGTCGTAGCCGGTGAGCGCGACGATGGTCATATCGCGGGTCACGGCCGCTTCGACCGCTTTCACAATATCACGGCTGTTGCCGCGGGTGGAAATCGCCAGCAGCACGTCGCCGGTGTGCCCGAGCGCGCGCACCTGCTTGGCGTACACTTCGTCGTGCAGGCGATCGTTGCTGATCGCGGTCAGCACCACGTTGTCGGCGTTGAGGGCGATGGCCGGCAGGCTGGGGCGCTCGGTTTCAAAACGGTTGATCATGCTGGCGGCGAAGTGCTGTGCGTTGGCCGCCGAGGTGCCGTTGCCGCAGCACAGGATTTTGTTGCCGTTGAGTAAGGATTGAACCAGCGTCATCGCAGCGCGGGAAATGGCGTCAGGCAACGCTTCCGCCGCCGCGATCTGGGTTTGGATGCTTTCGGTAAAACAGACTTTAATTCTATCCAGCACGTTGTATTAATCCACTAAGTCAAAGGGCCGGTCTGCGCCGCAAAACCCCAATTAATCCGCATTGAAGGCGTTGGGTATCCATTCTAACTGGCTACCGGTAATGGCCAAAACATCAAAACGGCAAGATGATGTGTCAAAACTGGCGCCGCGCCCCGCCAGCCAGACGGCGGCGGCGTGCAGCAACCGCTGTTGTTTGCGAGAGGTAACGCTGGCGGCCGCGCCGCCGAAGGCGTCGTTGCGGCGGTAGCGCACTTCGACGAACACCCAGGTGGCGCCGTCGCGCATGATGAGGTCGAGCTCACCGCCGCGCACCGCAACGTTGGCGGCGCAGAAGGTGAGCCCGGCGCGTTCCAGATGACGGCGGGCCAGTAACTCATAGCCCGCCCCGGCGGCGCGTGGGTTCAAGAGACCGGCACGACCGTACCCTGACGATATTGCAGCCAAGGCAGCTTGCGGTTGATCACGCAGTTCGGCGACGCGCTCAGCGTGCCGGTGGTGCCGGAAACCTGGAAGCCCGGCAGCTGGCGCATTTCAGCAAAGTGGTTGGCCAATGTCCAGGCATCCATCCCCATCGCATACAGGCGCACCAGCGAGTAATCGTTGCGGAAACGCGCGCTGGCCTGCTGCAACAGCTGAGGGTTTGAGCCGGCCAGCAGCGGGATGTCGCTGAACTGCAGACCTTCCATTTCCAGACGGAAGTCCGGGCCGGCGCCGGCCTGGTAGCTGCGCGAGCTGGCGTACATCGCCGGTTTGCCGCGCGAGCTGGTGGCCATGTCGATCATCGGTTTGATCAGCGTCAGCTGGGACTGGGTAGCGACGATATACACCGCGTCGACGCTGCCGCCGGTAGCGGCGGGCACGTCGCTCGGCGGCGCCGGAATGGTCAGCCCGGCGATGGTCACGCTCTGCGGCGCCGGGGCGCTCGACATCGGCGTGCCGCTCATGCGGATGCCGCCGCTGTTCACCATCTGGCGCAGTTCACCGGCGGAGCCGATGTCCTGACGCAGCACGGTTTGCCCGCCTTGCTTCTGCCATTCCTGGTTAAAGGCCTTGGCGACGCGATCGCCGAAGGCGCCGCGCGGCACCAGCAGCAGCGGTTGACGTTTCTGTTGTTCCCAGATGTGGCGGGCGGCGTCGCGCGCTTCATCTTCCGGCGACAGGGCGAAGTAACAGATGTTCAGATTGTCCTTCGGCGTTTCGGGCTGGTTGAGCGCCAGCACGTTCAGCGTGGTGGTGCTGGCGGACAGCTGATCGACGTTCTCTTTCAGCAGCGGCCCGACCACCAGAGTGGCGCCATCCTGCTGCGCCTGGCTCAGCAAGGCGGCCAGCGGCTGGCTGGTGGTGTCGTACACTTTGACCTGCGCATTAGCGGCCTGCAGCGGCGTTATCGGCGCGCTGGACGGCGTAGCGGGTTGCGCGGCGGTCACGGCCGGCTGGCTCTCTTGCGCCGAAGGGCTGACCGCGCCGTTGGCGTTGATGTCACCGGCAGCGGCCTGATCGGCCGGCGCCGTTTGGGCCGGCGCGCCGGCCGGTTGCGCGGCTTGAGGCTGCGGCGCCGGCAGGGAACCGCCGTTTTTCGCCGCTTCGAACCCTTGCTGGATGGCGTCGGCGAACACTTTCGCCTGGCCGTTCAACGGCAGCAGCAGGGCGATTTTCGAGGTGGAGGCCTGGGTGAAGTTCAGCACCTGATTCAGGCGAGCCGGCAGCGTTTTGGCCGCCGGGTTCTTCGGATAACGGTTCTGCCAGTCTTTGATGCCGGCCTTCAGCAGATCGGGATCCTGCTTGTTGTCCTGATAGACACGCAGCAGATCCAGCCAGCCTTGCAGCACGTTCTCGTCGGCGTTGATCACCAGGCTGTTCATCTCCTGCGGCGTCAGCTGCAGCAGGGCCTGCCAGGTTTGATCCAGATTGTCCTGGTGCGCCTTGCCGGTCAGCAACGGCTCCTGAGCGATATAGGCGCGGATCAGCGGCAGCGATGCTTTGCCCTGGTTGGCGGCGATCTGCGCCTGGTAGTAGCGCACCTTTTGATTCGGCGACAGCGCACCGCTGTCCAGGTGGCCCAGCGTGCTGCGGGCGCTGACGTAGCTCTTGTTGGCGATCTGCAGTTCGGCGGTCAGCAACTGGCGTTCGGTCTGCTGTGCGCCGCTGAGGTTTTTCGGCAGCTGATTCAACTGGTCGCCGGCCTGCGGCAGTTTTCCTTCACGCAGCAAGGCGCGAATAGCAAGTAATTGCCAGTCAGCCTTGTTATCATCGCTGCTTTGCTGCAACTGCTGCAGGTAGTAATCGGAGCTGGCGCTCGCTTCGTCCTGTATATTGGCGGGCGGCGTTTGCGGGGCCCGACTCGGACAGCCTGCCAGGAAAAGGGCGGCCGCGATGACTGCGGTAAGTCGGACAGGCTTGGAACGCCCTGCTTTGGTACGAACGAATGTTGAGGAAAGCATACTGTATCCAGTGATGTTTTTTTCAAGATGCTCAATATTAAATCGGCAACCCGGATGAAACAATGAATCAACACCAACAATCAGTCATTTCTGCATCAACGCTGTATGTGGTGCCCACCCCAATCGGCAATCTGGGCGATATTACCCACCGCGCGTTAGAGGTACTGAAAAGCGTTGATCTGATCGCGGCGGAAGACACGCGCCATACCGGATTGCTGCTGCAACACTTCGCGATCAACGCGCGTCTGTTCGCGCTGCACGATCACAACGAACAGCAAAAGGCCGATCAGCTGCTGGCGAAACTGCAGGAAGGCCAGAGCATCGCGCTGGTTTCCGACGCCGGCACGCCGCTGATCAACGATCCCGGCTATCACCTGGTGCGCCGCTGCCGCGAGGCCGGCATTCGCGTGGTGCCGCTGCCGGGCGCCTGCGCCGCCACTACCGCGCTGTGCGCCGCGGGCGTCGCTTCCGACCGTTTCTGCTACGAAGGTTTTCTGCCGGCGAAAACCAAGGGGCGCAAGGATACGCTGATGGCGCTGGCGGAGGAACCGCGCACGCTGATTTTCTACGAATCCACTCACCGCCTGTTGGAAAGTCTGCAGGACATGGTCACCGTCTGGGGCCCGCAGCGTTATGTCGTGCTGGCGCGCGAGCTGACCAAAACCTGGGAATCCATCCACGGCGCGCCGGTGGGCGAGCTGCTGGCGTGGGTGCAGGAAGATGAAGTGCGCCGCCGCGGCGAAATGGTGCTGATCGTCGAAGGCCACAAGGTGCAGGAGGATGCGCTGCCGCTTGAGGCGCTGCGCACGCTGGCGCTGCTGCAAAAAGAGTTGCCGTTGAAAAAGGCGGCGGCGCTGGCGGCGGAAATCCACGGCGTGAAGAAAAATGCGCTGTATAAGCACGCGCTGGAGCAACAACAGCCGTAAAGCGGTTGACCTGCCGCCGCCGCGACGCTACTATCCGCGCCGGAGTTGACCAGACAGTCGCCGCTTCATTGCCGTCCTCTTCGGGGAGACAGATGGAGGGGAGGAAAGTCCGGGCTCCATAGGGCAGGGTGCCAGGTAACGCCTGGGAGGCGCAAGCCTACGACTAGTGCAACAGAGAGCAAACCGCCGATGGCCCGCGCAAGCGGGATCAGGTAAGGGTGAAAGGGTGCGGTAAGAGCGCACCGCGCGGCTGGCAACAGTTCGTGGCACGGTAAACTCCACCCGGAGCAAGGCCAAATAGGGGTTCACATGGTACGGCCCGTACTGAACCCGGGTAGGCTGCTTGAGCCAGTGAGCGATTGCTGGCCTAGAGGAATGACTGTCCACGACAGAACCCGGCTTACCGGTCAACTCCCTCGACAAAAGAAAACCCCGCGCAACGTCAGTTGCGCGGGGTTTTTCGTTTTCCGGCCGGCTTACACCGGCAGATCAATCAGCAGCGCGCGCAGCGGCGTCTCGGCGCGGATCGTCAGGCGATTCTCCTCGCGCACGAAGGCGCCGTCGCCGCAGGTCAGGCGTTGTTCCTCGTGGCGCTCGCCGGTGGCGGCGATGGTGCCGTGTATCGACTGCAGATAAGCGCGCGGCCCGTTAATCGTCAGCGTTTGTTCTTCGCCCGGCTGCAGATCGAGATGATGGATCCAGACCTGTTGACGCAGCTGCAGGCTGCCCTGCGCGCCGTCCGGCGAAGCCAACAGCAGGCTGCCCGCCGCCGGCAGCGCCAGGCGCTGCACCCGTTCGTTGCTGCGTTCCGGGCAGGCGTCCAGCCACAGCTGCAGGCGGGTGAGCGGCGTATCGCTGCTGACGTTCTGCTCGCTGTAGCTCAGGCCCGGGTGGGTGGCCAACAGCAACGCTTCGCCGGCTTTAACGCGCGTGGTGTTGCCGTCGCTGTCGCGGTATTCCGCCTCGCCCTGCAGGATCAGGTTCAGGATATCCACGTTGGGATAGGTGCGCGGCTGGAACGACGCGCCCGGCGCCAGCACCTCCTGATTCAGCACCCGCAGCGACGCGTAGCCCATCAGTTTGGGATCGAAGTAGTGACCAAAGGAAAAGGTGTAGCGAGCCTGCAGCCAACCAAAGTCAGCTTGCCCGCATTGTTGTGCTGTTCTGCATGTAATCATGGCAATCGGCTCTCTAAATTCATTATCCAAATGGTAAGCATCTGGACGTCGGATTGTTAGCCAGTTAATCTGGTCGGCATATTCAAATTTCCTGACAGAGGGATGCGATGGCCAGAGATCGGGCGCTCACGCTTGAGGCACTAAGGGTGATGGATGCAATCGACCGGCGCGGCAGCTTCGCCGCGGCCGCCGACGAATTGGGCCGGGTGCCGTCGGCACTCAGCTACACCATGCAAAAATTGGAAGAAGAATTGGACGTGGTGCTGTTCGACCGTTCGGGCCACCGCACCAAGTTCACCAACGTGGGGCGCATGTTGCTGGAACGCGGTCGGGTGCTGCTGGAGGCGGCCGATAAGCTGACCACCGACGCCGAAGCGTTGGCGCGCGGTTGGGAAACTCACCTGACTATCGTCAGTGAAGCGCTGTCGCCACCGAGCCTGCTGTTTCCGCTGGTCGACAAGCTGGCGCTGAAAGCCAACACCCAGGTGTCCATTTTCACCGAGGTGCTGGCGGGCGCCTGGGAGCGGCTGGAGCAGGGGCGAGCCGACATCGTGATCGCGCCGGACATGCATTTCCGCGCGTCGTCGGAGATCAACACCCGCAAACTGTATAAGGTGATGAGCGTTTATGTCGCCGCGCCGGATCACCCGATCCACCTGGAGCCGGAGCCGCTGTCCGAAGTGACCCGCGTGAAGTACCGCGGCATTGCGGTGGCCGACACCGCCCGTGAGCGCCCGGTATTGACCGTACAGCTGCTGGACAAGCAACAGCGCCTGACGGTGAGCACCATTGAAGACAAACGCCTGGCGCTGCTGGCCGGGTTGGGGGTGGCGACCATGCCGTACCCGATGGTGGAGAAAGATATCGAAGCCGGGCGGCTGCGCGTGGTCGGGCCGGAATACAGCCGCGAAGCCGACATCATCATGGCCTGGCGGCGCGACAGCATGGGGGAGGCGAAAGCCTGGTTCCTGCGTGAGATTCCGCGCCTGTTCGCGCAGCGTTAACGTCGGTTGGGTGAGATCCCCTTGCCGGGCGGCAAGGGGATTTTTTTCACCTTAACCGAAGCGCTGGTCGCGGCCGTGCGGCTCGTCCAGATCCTGCGCCGGCCCGATGGAAATGATGCCGTGCGGGTTGATGGTGGCGTGGCTGCGGTAGTAGTGGTTGCGAATGTGCGGCAGGCTGACCGTCTCGGCGATGCCCGGCATCTGGTAGATGTCGCGCAGGAAGCCGTACAGATTGAGGTAGTCGCTGATGCGGTGTTTGTCGCACTTGAAGTGGGTGACGTACACCGGATCGAAACGCACCAGCGTGGTCCACAGACGCAGATCGGCTTCGGTCAGCCGATCGCCGGTCAGGTAACGATGCTGCCCCAGGATCTGCTCCAGGCGTTCCAGCGCGTTGAATACCCCGTTGACCGCTTCGTCATAGGCTTCCTGGCTGGTGGCAAAACCGGCCTTGTACACGCCGTTGTTCACTTGATCGTAAATCCAACCGTTAAGCTCATCGATCTTGCCGCGCAGCGCGGTCGGGTAGTAGTCGCCTGCCCGAGCGCCGACGCCGTCAAACGCGCTGTTGAACATGCGGATGATGTCGGCGGACTCGTTGCTGACGATGGTTTGCCGCTGTTTATCCCACAGCACCGGTACGGTCACGCGCCCGCTGTAGTGCGGATCGGCCCGCAGGTAGATCTGGTACAGGAAGTCGGCGTGATACAGCGGATCGCCGGTGGTTTCAGGAAAATCCTGGCCGAAGGTCCAGCCGTTTTCCAGCATCAGCGGGTGCACCACCGAGACCGGAATGATCTGCTCCAGCCCTTTCAGTTTGCGCATCAGCAGCGTGCGATGCGCCCAGGGGCAGGCGAGAGAAACATAAAGGTGATAACGGCCCGCTTCGGCCTGGAAGCCGCCCACGCCGTGTTCGCCCGGCTGACCGTCGGCGGTCACCCAATTGCGAAACTGAGCGGTTGAACGTTTGAAACGGCCGCCGGTAGATTTGGTGTCATACCAGATGTCTTGCCAAACGCCATCGACGAGTTGTCCCATGGGAATCTCCTTGGTGTCCGAGTTAAAAAACGACAAGGCCCGGCATGCCGGGCCCTGAATGACAGTTTAGATTACCATTTCTTGTTCAGAAGACGGTCGATGCTGAAGCCGCCTGGGCCTGCGACCGCCAACACGATGAAGCCGCCGGCGATGGTCAGGTTTTTCATGAACATCAGCTGGTTTACTTCGTTCGCAAAATCAGTGTGGAACAGCAGCGCGGTCAGGATGGTGAAACCGGCGGTGAACAGCGCCACGGTGCGGGTCAGGAAACCGAACAGGATCGCCAGACCGCCGCCAAATTCCAGCAGGATGGTCAGCGGCAGCAAGAAGCCAGGCACGCCCATCGATTGCATGTACTGTTGGGTACCGGCGTAGGCGTCACCCATTTTGCCGTAGCCTGCCACGATAAACAGGATTGGCATCAGAATACGAGCAACCAACAAACCTGTATCTTCTAATTTTTTCATCATCTACTCCAAAGTGTTTTTGTATGCCTGTTCGGCGGAAGCCATGTCAACGAGCGGTATATCAGGACATTCGCCCTGTCCGGCTCGTATCGTATTGATGGAGTGAATGTTAAGCGGGAAGTGCTCAGGTTGTTAGCAAGTAAAACTGTCGTAATTTTTCAAAAAATCTGAATCTTTAGCGTGCTAATAAAATGCCGCCGATCAGCAGGTTGCCCGGCCCTGGGGTTGGACGCGTTGTATCAAGGGAGAAAATGCGGGCAGAGCAACAGGAGGTTTGAAGGAAAGACCAAGCGGCTTACTTGGCGGAAAACGTCTTTTTAAACAGACGGATAGCGCTCCAGGCGCCGAAAGCGCGACGCGACCAGCGGATCATCTTGCTGGGATGGCGGATGCCATACAGCGCCATGACGCTGGAACCGAGCACCAGATAGCGGCGCAGGCCAAACACCGTTTGCCAGCCGCGGTCGATGCGTTCGGTCTTTTCGAGCCACAGAGACTTATGTTCGGCCAGATCCAGACGCTGTTGCTGGATCTGCCGAATCAGCCTCTCTTTTTTCCATTCCAGATAGCGGCGGCGGCTCATGGCTCTCGCTCCAGTTCGGCGCGATCGAGCTCCAGTTGCTTGCGCGTGGCGCCCAGCAGCGTGGTGCGACGGGCCTTGACCAGCGTCCAGATGGTGCCGACTACGGCGAGGAACAGCAGCACGCCGGTTGTCGCACCCAGCGCCACCAGCCGATAGACCGGATCGATGGCCCAGAAGATCAGGATCAGCAGGCTCATCAAACCGAAGGCGGTGAACAGCAGCGTCATGCCGGCCATGATCAGCAGCTGAATGAGGTTGGCTTTCTCCTCTTCCAGCTCGACTACCGCCAGCCGGACACGGGTTTCCACCATGCCGACCAGGATCGTGATGATGCGCTGACCGATATCCAGGACCCCTTTAGCGGGGCCCTGCGCGCGCACTTGCGGTTGTTCAGCCATGATTAACGACGCGCGAGCAGCACGCCCAACACCACGCCGACCGCCGCGCCGATACCGATGCCGGTCCACGGGTTGTCGCGCACATAGTCGTCGGCCTGGCCGGCGATCTGTTTGGTTTGCGAAGCCAGCTTGTCACCGGCGTCGCTCAGGCGAGCGCGAGTCTCTTTCAGCGCGCCTTCCGCCTTCGAGCGCAGCTTCTCCAGCTCGGCTTTCGGCTTGTCGGTGGAGGAGTTCAGCACTTCCTCCAGCGTATCGGCTAAGGACTTCAGTTCAGCGCGTAAGTTTTCTGCATTTGAATCATGTGCCATGTGATTATTCCTTAACGTTTATTTCGACAGACTTTTAACATAGCGGATTTTTTCGCCGGAGCAAAGGGGTGATGACCAGCAGATAACACCAGACATCAATTCCATATGCTTAAGAAATCCCGTGTGATGGGGCTCTCATCGATAAATCCGCTGGTGTAAAAAAATTATTCCGCCTGGGCGCGTTTCAATTCAGCCTGCGCTTCGGCCAGCTTTTGCTGCTTCTTGGCGACTTTGTCCAGCTTGCCGGTTTGTTGCGCTTCTTTCAGCTCTTCCCGGCGCTCGTCCACCTTGCGCTGTTTCTCTGCGATATTTTTCTGGCGTTCGGCCTGCAGGCCGGCTTCGGTGCAGTGGGTCTGCACTTCGCTCAGCGCTTTTTTCAGCCCATCCACGCGGTGGGTGTTGCCGTGCTGAGTCGCGTAGTCGATTTGCTGCTGGATATTTTGCGCTTTGGCGGCGCAGCCGCCCTCAGCGGCCGAGGACAGCGTCGGCAGCGCGCAGAGTGGCAGCAGCAGTAACAGTGAGTGGCGAAATTTCATTTCTCAGTTCCTTTTCATGGGATGCCTGAACAGGCATCCGCTTTCCTGACTGCCTGAGGCGGCAGCGCGAGAGGAGGGCGTTCATCGCCGGCTGAAGTTATCCTTCAGCATAGCCATGAAACCGGCGCGCCCCCAAAGAATCAGCCGAAATTCGGCGCGACTGATTGTTTTTTGAGCTAAATGATGCGAATGAAAATGAAGATAACGGCAATGAAAGGAATCCCCTTCATTTGAAGGGGATTATCCCAGATTGAGTGGGGAGCGTGCAAATTCGCGCACCCAGTGCGTTGGCACGGGAGATTCGCTCAGCGCGATGTGGTAGCCGGGAGGCAGGATGGTTTGCAGCGCTTCACGCGCCAGCAACTGCTGCTCCGGCGAATCCAGACGAATAACCAAGCCATCGCCTTCCGGCGTGATGCTTTTGATGCGGATACCGCGCTCATCCAGGCGCTGGTAGACATAAAAACCGTCGGGCAGCGACAGCCCTTGCTGGCTGGCGCGAATGCGCAGCTCGCTCTCGGTGCGCACCATGCAGGGCACCAACAGCGTCGCCAGCGCCAGCAGGGCGAGCGCGATCATCAGGACGTATTGCCAGCGCGGGCGCTTTGCTGTCACGCCCCTTTCCCCGGGTTCTGGCCGCTGGCGCGTTTCTTGCGCCACAGCACGATCAGCGAGCCGACCAGGCCGACCACCAGCAACACCAGCGGCAACATCATCAGGCAGAACATCAGCTGGTCTTCATACTTGCGGAATACCGGGGTTTTTCCGAGGGCGAAGCCCAGCGTCGTCAGGATCAAGACCCACAGCAGGCCGCTCATCCAGTTGAAGAACTGGAAGCGTGCGTTGCTCAGGCCGGACAGGCCGGCGATGGTTGGCAGCAGGGTGCGCACGAAGGCCAGGAAGCGGCCGACCAACAGGGCGGAAAGGCCGTGGCGGTGGAACAGGTTATGCGCACGCTGATGGTAATGGGCCGGCAGATGCGAAAGCCAGCCTTGCACCGTTCGCGTATTGCCGAGCCATCGGCCCTGTATGTAACTGACCCAGCACCCCAGGCTGGCGGCGACGGTCAGGATAACGATGGTCAATGGGAAGCCCATGGTGCCTTTGGCGATCAGCACGCCGACCAGGATCAGCAGGCTGTCGCCCGGCAGAAAAGCGGCCGGCAGCAGGCCGTTTTCCAAAAACAGGATCATGAACAGCAGGATGTAGAGGGTCCACACCAACGAAGGGTTCGCCAGCGTCTCAAAATCCTGCTGCCATAAGGCATGTATCAGTTCTTTAATGATGTCCATCCGGTGTTCCTAAAACGTCATTGTTTATTTTTATCTCAGCGGCGGAGCGGGCGTGGGCTGAAAGCGCGCGGCGATCCTGAATGCTGATAACGATGAAACGGCGTTGCTTTAAGGTTTCTAAGCGGTGCGACACCGGTCATAGGTGGTAAGTCAGCGTGCCACGGTACTGCATGTTGCTTTCTTTCCAGCCGGCCTGCCGACTTTGTTGCCTGGAGGTGTCCAGCATCCAGTCGACCTGGGCAAGCCGGTTGGGGGCCGGGGTGTCCTGGCGGGGGAAACGAATTCGGTAGCCCGGCTCTGCGGCCAGGGTATAGACCGGCGCCGGCAGGGAGGACGCGAGCAGCGAACCGGGGAAAGAGTACGCTCTGGGCAGCAGCAGCGGCAACTTGCCGGGCGCTTTGCGGCGCGCTTCGGCCGGTGCCCGATACACATGATCATAGGGGGAAAGCGCCGGCTCCGCCAGCAGCGGCAGGCTGCTCAGCGCGCTGGGGGTGGGCTTGGATGACGCCACGCATAGCTGTTGGCCGGAGACCGAACCGGTCCAGCAGAAAAGAGCAATCAGCATGGCAAACAACCAGCGCATTTATTCGCGTCCCGCCCCCGCAGCAATGGGTAAAAAAGTGGGCTAACTCTACCAAAATAGCACGATTGGCAACAGGGAAATCTACGTTGCCGACGGTGAAATAGTACACGGCAAACGGCGGTTCCGGCATCGATTCAGCGGATTTTACATTACCTGACATAAGCCGACGGTTTTTGACCGCCGTGGCTATTTCGGCTCGTGGCTCACGCCGTCCAGGTGCACCACCGGGTTCTCGGCGAACAGATAGCGGTCGGCGTTGTATTCGAAGTCGTCGCTGGTGGCGTTGAACAGCATCTGCTTGGTGTTCTCCAGGTGCTGCCACATCGCCAGTTTGGCGGCGTAAGGATCTTTGCGCATCAGCGCCTTGAGGATCTGATCGTGATCGTCGCACCAGCTGGCGATCGAGCGTTCGTCGATATGCTCGTGCAGTTTCTTCCAGTAAGGGTTGTTGACCCGCTGCACCCACATTTTTTCCACGATGGTGGCCATGGCGGTGTTCTGGGTGGCCAGCGCCACCTGCACGTGGAACTTCAGATCCCACTGCGAGTCGCGGAAACGGTCTTCTTTGCGGGCGTGCTCCTGGATCTCCATCAGTTGCACGATATCCTGCTTGGTCACCTGGGTGGCGGCGAATTCGGCGATGTTGCTTTCTATCAGCTGGCGCGCCTGCAGCAGCTCAAACGGGCCGGCGGTGGCGAACTCGATGCTGTCGCCCGGCACCACCAGGTGCTTTTGCTGGTTGGACACCACGTGGATCCCGGATCCCTTGCGCACGTCCACATAGCCTTCCACTTCCAGCATGATGATCGCCTCGCGCACCACGGTGCGGCTGACATTCATCTCTTCGGCGATGTATCGCTCGGCCGGCAGCTTGTCGCCTACCGGGTAACGGCCGCTTTCGATGCGTTGCTTCAGCTCGGCGGCCAGTTGCTGATACAGGCGTCTGGTTTCAGTGAATTCCATAGTGAATGCTCTATACGGTGCGGTGGGAAGGGGCGCGTGGCCATCGGATTTGTTATACCACTTATTCGGCACCGCTGCCAGAGGAGCAAGGGGCCCGGCGCAGCGGCCGGGCGGGGGATCAGCTGCGCGCCGGGGTGGGCTGCAGCGCGGCCGGCTGCGGGTCGGCGGCCGGGCGGTTTTGCAGCACCGTCCAGATGACGATGGCGCCGAGAATGTCGAAGACCGACAGCGCGGCGAACAGCGGGCTGAAGCCGAGGGTGTCTGCCAGGGCGCCGACCACCAGGGCGAACAGCGTGCTGGCGGTCCAGGCCGCCATGCCGGTCAGCCCGTTGGCGGTCGCCACCTCATTGCGGCCGAACACGTCGGAAGAGAGGGTGATCAACGCGCCGGACAGCGCCTGATGGGCGAAGCCGCCGACGCACAGCAGCGCGATAGCCGCGTAAGGGCTGGTGAACAGGCCGATCATGCCGGGGCCGATCATCAACACCGCGCCCATCGTCACCACCAGCTTGCGCGAGACGATCAGGTTGACCTTGAAATACTTCTGGAACAGCGGCGGCAGATAACCGCCGACGATGCAGCCGAGATCGGCGAACAGCATCGGCATCCAGGCGAACATGGCGATCTCTTTCAGGTTAAAACCGTAGGCCTTGAACATGAACAGCGGGATCCAGGCGTTGAAGGTGCCCCACGCCGGCTCCGCCAGAAAGCGCGGCAGCGCGATGCCCCAGAACTGGCGGTTGCGCACGATCTGCCAGGCGGACATCTTTTTGGCGTTAGAGGTCTGGTGCTGCGCTTCCTGGCCTTCGAGGATGTAACGGCGTTCTTCCTGGCTCAGTTTCTTCTGATCTTTCGGGTGTTTGTAGAACAGCAGCCAGCAGATGGCCCAGATCAGGCTCAGCACGCCGGTGATGATGAACGCCATCTCCCAGCTGTGCGCGACGATGGCCCATACCACCAGCGGCGGGGCGATCATGCCGCCGATCGACGAGCCCACGTTGAAATAGCCGACGGCGATCGAACGCTCTTTGGCCGGAAACCATTCGCTGCTGGCCTTCAGCCCGGCGGGGATCATCGCCGCTTCCGCCATGCCGACCGCGCCGCGCGCCAACGCCAGCCCGCCCCAACTGTTGGCCAACGCGGTGCCCATGCAGAACAGCGCCCACAGAATGGCGAACATGGCGTAGCCGACCTTGGTGCCCAGCACGTCCAGCACGTAGCCCGCCACCGGTTGCATCACGGTGTAGCACGCGGAGTAGGCGGCGACGATATAGGAATACTGTTGGGTGGTGATGTGCAGCGTATCTTCCAGCGTCGGCGCCGCCACGGCGATGGCGTTGCGGGTCAGGTAACCCAGCACGGTGCCGATGGTCACCAGTCCGATCATGTACCAGCGTAACCCTTTAATTTTACGCATCCGAAGTGTCTCCCCGTTTGAAGGTGTGGCCGTCGATGCGGCTGGCGAGACAATAACCTGTCATACAGGTTTAAAAGTTGAGTGATATCACAAAAGGAATTATTCGCCTGAGCAATACTGTGGCCGGTGAAATAGGGCATTTTTGCCGGTAAATTGAGCGAAAAAAGGCGTAGAGAGAGGATGAACGGCAGACATCGGGAAAAATTTGCTGGACGCTAGTGAAAATTGGTGTGATAACTTTTGTGATTCGAACCCCGTGCCGCACGGCAAGTAAGGAGCCCGAGATGGCGACGTTTTTGAGCGAAGATTTCCTGCTGGACAGCGAATTTGCCCGGCGCTTGTATCACGACTACGCGGCGCAGCAGCCGATTTTCGATTACCACTGCCATTTGCCGCCGCAGCAGATCGCGGAGAATACCCGCTTCAGCAACCTGTACGATATCTGGCTGCGGGGCGATCACTACAAATGGCGGGCGATGCGCACCAACGGCGTGGCGGAGCGGTTATGCACCGGCGATGCGGGCGATCGCGAGAAATTCGACGCCTGGGCCGCCACGGTGCCGCACACCATCGGCAACCCGCTCTATCACTGGACGCATCTGGAGCTGCGCCGCCCGTTCGGCATCACGGATATGCTGTTATCGCCGGCCACGGCGGATGAAATCTGGCAGCGCGGCAATGCGCTGCTGGCGCAGGATGCGTTTCGCGCGCGCGGCATCATGCAGCAAATGAACGTGAAAATGGTCGGCACCACCGACGATCCGATCGACGATCTGCGTCATCATCGGGCGATCGCCGACGATCGCAGTTTCGCTATCAAAGTGCTGCCGAGCTGGCGGCCGGACAAGGCTTTCACCATCGATGCGCCCGGCTTCAACGACTATCTGCAGCAGCTGGAGGCGGCGGCGGACACCGCCATCGGCCGCTTTAGCGCGCTGTGCGACGCCCTGTACAAGCGCATGGATCACTTTGCCGCCCACGGCTGCAAGGTGGCCGATCATGCGCTGGACGTGGTGGTGTTCGGCGAGGCCGATGAAGCGGCGCTGGATGCGATCCTGCTGCGCCGCCTGAACGGCGAGCTGCCGACGCCGGAACAGAGCGCCCAGTTCAAAAGCGCGGTGCTGCTGTTTTTGGCCGGCGAATACCGGCGTCGCGGCTGGGTGCAGCAGTATCACATCGGCGCGCTGCGCAATAACAACAGCCGCATGTTGGCCGCCGTCGGGCCGGATATCGGCTTCGACTCGATCAACGACCGGCCGCTGGCGGAACCGCTGTCGCGGCTGCTGGATGCTCAGGCGCGGCAGGGCGGTCTGCCGAAAACCATTCTCTATTGCCTCAATCCGCGGGATAACGAAGTGATCGGCACCATGATCGGCAATTTTCAGGGGGAAGGCACGCCGGGCAAGATGCAGTTCGGCTCCGGTTGGTGGTTCAACGATCAGAAGGACGGCATGCAGCGCCAAATGACGCAGCTGGCCCAGCTCGGGCTGCTGAGCCGCTTCGTCGGCATGCTGACCGACAGCCGCAGCTTCTTGTCTTATACGCGCCATGAATACTTCCGCCGCATCCTTTGCCAGATGATCGGCCGCTGGGTGGCGGACGGCGAAGCGCCGGCGGATATCGCGCTGCTGGGCGAGATGGTGAAAAACATCTGCTTCGACAACGCCAAAAACTATTTCGCCATTGAACTGGCGTAGCCGTTATCCGGGACCGGTTTATGCAAAGTACGATAAAGATTCACGAGCAGGATAACGTGGCGGTGGCGCTGCGCGATCTGGCTGCCGGAGAGCGCGTTGAGCTGGAAGGCGCGGTCGTCAAACTGGCGCAGCCGGTGGCGCGTGGGCACAAGTTTGCACTCGGCCCGATCGCCGAGGGTGAAGACATCATCAAATATGGCCAGCCGATCGGCCATGCGCTCGCGGCCATTGCGCCTGGGGAGCATATTCATTCGCAAAACGTCAAAACCAACCTGAGCGATCTGGACAGCTACCGTTACCAGCCGCAGTTCCCGGCGCTGCCGCCGCAGGCGGCGGATCGCGAGGTGCAGCTGTACCGCCGGGCCAACGGCGAAGTGGGGATCCGCAACGAGCTGTGGATCGTGCCGACCGTCGGCTGCGTCAACGGTATCGCTCGCCAGATCCAGCAGCGCTTTTTGCAGCAAACACAGGCGGACGGGATCGACGGCGTGCATCTGTTCAGCCACCCGTTCGGCTGCTCGCAGCTGGGGCAGGATCATGCCAACACCCGCATCATGCTGCAGAACATGGCGCGCCATCCCAACGCCGGCGCGGTGCTGGTGATCGGGCTGGGGTGCGAGAACAATCAGGTGGATGCCTTTCGCGCCACGCTGGGGATAGGGGACGAGCGGCGGCTGCGCTTTATGGTGTGCCAACAGCAGGACGACGAAGTGGAGGCCGGGCTGGCGCTGTTGCACGAGCTGTATCGGGAGATGCGCCACGATCGCCGCGAGCCGGGCCGCCTGAGCGAGCTGAAGTTCGGCCTGGAATGCGGCGGTTCGGACGGGCTGTCGGGCATTACCGCCAACCCACTGCTGGGGCGGTTTTCCGACTATGCGATCGCCAACGGCGGCACCACGGTGCTGACCGAAGTGCCGGAGATGTTCGGCGCCGAGCGCATTCTGATGAGCCGCTGCCGCGATGGAGAAACCTTCGACAAAACCGTCGACATGATCAACGATTTCAAACGCTATTTCATCGCCCATCAGCAGCCGATTTATGAGAATCCGTCGCCGGGCAACAAGGCCGGCGGCATCACCACGCTGGAGGAGAAGTCGCTTGGCTGCACCCAAAAGGCGGGGCTAAGCCAGGTGGTGGACGTGCTGAAATACGGCGAGCGGCTGCGCGTGCCGGGGCTGAATCTGCTCAGCGCGCCGGGCAACGACGCGGTGGCGACCAGCGCGCTGGCCGGCGCCGGCTGTCATATGGTGCTGTTCAGCACCGGACGCGGCACGCCGTACGGCGGCTTTGTGCCGACGGTGAAGCTGGCGACCAACAGCGAGCTGGCGGCGAAGAAACCGCACTGGATCGATTTTGACGCCGGCAGCCTGGTTCACGGCGTGGCGATGGAGACGCTGCTCAGCCGCTTCATCGATCTGATTGTCGAGATTGCCAACGGGCGTCCGGCGCGTAATGAAACCAACGACTTTCGCGAGCTGGCGATCTTTAAAAGCGGGGTGACGCTGTAAAGCTGACAAAAAAGGCGCTCGAGGGAGCGCCTTTTTATGAAGCAACGCGCGATTAACGCACCTTCAGCGGGTCTTCGTTCGCCAGCCGCTGGTCTTCCGCCTGGCAGGCGGCGGCGGTGAACAGCACGTCGGTGGAGGAGTTGAGGGCGGTTTCCGCCGAATCCTGCAGTACGCCGATGATAAAGCCGACCGCCACCACCTGCATCGCCACGTCATTCGGAATGCCGAACATGTTGCACGCCAGCGGGATCAGCAGCAGCGAGCCGCCGGCCACGCCGGAGGCGCCGCAGGCGCACAGGGCGGCCACCACGCTCAGCAGCAGGGCGGTCGGGACGTCCACCGCGATGCCCAGCGTGTTTACCGCCGCCAGCGTCAGCACGGTGATGGTGATCGCCGCGCCGGCCATGTTGATGGTGGCGCCCAGCGGGATGGAAACCGAGTAGGTGTCCTCATTCAGGTTCAGCTTTTTGCACAGCTCCATGTTCACCGGGATGTTGGCGGCGGAGCTGCGGGTGAAGAAGGCGGTCACGCCGCTCTCGCGCAGGCAGGCGAACACCAGCGGATACGGGTTGCGGCGGATCTTCCAGTACACGATCAGCGGATTGAGCACCAGCGCTACCAGCAGCATGCAGCCGATTAACACCATCAGCAGTTGCGCATAGCCCCACAGCGCGCCGAAGCCGGTTTCCGCCAGCGTGGAGGCCACCAGGCCGAAGATGCCGAGCGGCGCACAGCGGATCACCGCGCGCACCACCAGCGTGACCGCATGGGACATGTCGTTGATCAGCCCCTTGGTGGTTTCGGAAGCGTGGCGCAGCGCCAGCCCCAGCCCGACGGCCCACGCCAGAATGCCGATGTAGTTGGCGTTAATCAGCGCATGGAACGGGTTGGCCACCACACTCATCAACAGGCCCTTCATCACGTCCACGATGCCGCCTGGCGGGGTGATGTCGGTTGCGCCGGTGGTCAGCGCCAGCGTGGAAGGGAAGATAAAGCTGACGACGACCGCCACCAGCGCCGCAGCGAAGGTGCCCAGCAGATAGAGGAACAGGATGGGGCGAATGTTGGTTTTCTGCCCCTGTTTATGGTTGGCGATCGAGGCCATCACCAGTATCAGCACCAGCAGTGGCGCTACCGCTTTCAGCGCGCCGACGAACAGGGTGCCGAGCAGGCCGACGGCCGCCGCGGCCGCCGGCGAAACCAGCGCCACCAGAATGCCGGCCACCAGGCCGACCATGATTTGTTTAACCAGGCTGCCCTGAGTCATCCTTTGTAGTAGTTTTTGCATAGTGCTTCTCTTCCTGATGTTATCTGGCCGCCGCGGCGGGAACGACGCCGGACAGCTTTATATGATTCTGTAACTAAGTGTGTTTGCCGAATCAGTATTCAGTAATCGAATGATGTTGGAAAGAGGCGAGGGTGAAATTCTGAGCGCGGATCAACACTTGATAACATACTGGTTACATTTGTGTGATCGTAATAACGTTTGGCGTTTTGGGGGAATTGCCAAACAATCGCGGGGCGACTAGCGCCCCGGATAACAGATTATGGTTATTTCTTCGCCAGGCGATCGTTGCGGCGATTGACCCAGGCGTTGATCAGCAAGGTGAGCGTCAGGATGCCCGCCACCACGCCGAGCGAGATACCGATCGGGATGTGGAAGAAGTCGATTATCAGCATCTTGATACCGATAAACACCAGGATCACCGACAGGCCGTATTTCAGCATCGAGAAACGTTCCGCCACGTTGGCCAGCAGGAAGTACATGGCGCGCAGGCCCATGATGGCGAACAGGTTAGAGGTCAGCACGATGAACGGGTCGGTGGTCACGGCGAAAATCGCCGGGATGCTGTCCACCGCGAAAATCACGTCGCTCAGTTCCACCAGGATCAGCACCAGCACCAGCGGGGTGGCGAACAGGATGCCGTTGCGGCGCACGAAGAAACGCTCGCCTTCCAGGCTGTCGGTCATGCGCAGGCGGCTGCGCAGCCATTTCACCAGCGGCTTGTCGCCGATTGCCGAGTCGTCTTCCTTCGCCAGCGCCATCTTGATACCGGTGAACAGCAGGAAAGCGCCGAACAGATACAGCAGCCACTGGAACTGGCTGACCAGCCAACTGCCGGCGAAGATCATGATGGTACGCAGCACGATCGCCCCCAACACGCCGTAGATCAGCACCCGCCGCTGCAGGTTGGCCGGCACGGCGAAGTAGCTGAACAGCATCAGCCAGACGAACACGTTATCCACCGCCAGCGCTTTTTCGATCAGGTAGCCGGTCAGGAAGGCCAGCGCCTGGGTATCGGCGACGGCGCGCCCGGCGGTTTCATTCAGGTAGTACCAGAAACCGAAATTGAACAGCAGAGAGAGGCTGACCCACACCAGCGACCAACTGGCGGCCTGCTTCAGGGTCATGGTGTGCGCGCCTTTACGGCCCTGCAACAGGAGGTCGATTGCGAGCATCACGACTATGACGGCGGCGAAGCTGCCCCATAACCACGGTGTGCCAACGGAATTCATCATCAGAGGTATCCTTCAAAAACAAAAACGGCCAACGTCGGAAGACGCCAGCCGCTCTGTGAACGCTGCAAGCAAACCTCGCCTTCCGGCAAGGTCTCACTTACAACGTTGATGAAGGTGGTTACACCTTTGACATCAGGTTGCCCGGTAACCGGATGCTTGCGCATCGTAATGACGATTGACCGGCAATGAAGTTACTCCCCTTTGCAGAGCAGAAAGTAATGCAAAATGTGTCGGCGGTCAACGTGAATCGCGTTAGCCGGCCAACGCTTTTTGCGCGCCCAGGCTGACGACGAATCCCTGCAGCAGCAGGCGGCTGAACGGCGTGTCGCTAACCTGTTGTTGTTGCTGCTGATAGCGGGCCTGCTGCTCGGGATGCAGCTCGCCGAGCCACTGCAGATACTGGCCCATCACCGCGCCGTTGAATTCCGGGTGGAACTGGGTGGTCAGGGCATGATCGCCATAGCGCAGGATCTGGTGCGCGTCCTGCTGCGAACGCGCCAGCGTCTGCGCGCCGGCGGGCGGCGTCAGCACGCTCTGCGAGTGGATCAGGTTGGCTTTGAAGCGCGGCGGCAGCAGGGTGAGCCGCCGGTCTTCGGCCGCGGCGGGCAGCAGTTCGATCTCCAGCGTGCCCACCTCCATGCCCTGCGGGTGGTAGCCCACTTCGCCGCCGAGCGCGTAGGCCAACAGCTGGTGGCCGTAGCAGACGCCGAACAGCGGCAGTTTGATCGCCATAGCCTGGCGCAGCCACTCGGCCGCAGCCTCGCTCCACGGCAGCTGTTCGGTCACCATCGCCGGCGAGCCGGTGATGACCACGCCGCAATAGGCGGCCGGCGGCAACGGCTGCTCGCCGGCGGGCAAGTGTACGATGTGCGCGCGTTCGGCGTCGATATTGCCCTGTTGCAGGAACATGCCATCAAAGTTGGCCAATTCCTGACGAATGGCCTGCGGCGCGTCGCCGGTTTGCATCACGAGCAGCGGTTTCATCTCATTCTCCGTCGGCGGGGAAGACGACGCCGGTCTGGCGGCGGATATCGGTCAGCAGGCGGGCGACGATCAGCGAATTCTCCAGCCCCGGATGTTCCACCCGGTGATTTTCCACCAGCTCGGCGAAGGCCAGCGCTTCATACAGCATGGTGTTGATGTGCTGCGGCTGGCTCAGATCCTGGCGGTTGCCGCCGCGCGGCGTCAGCGCCACGCCCTGACACTCGGAAATCTTGTCGATAATCAGCGTGCCTTCCTCTCCCTGGATCTCGCTGGGGATCGCCGAGTCGCTGACCTTGGAATGGGAAAGCGTGACGTCGAAATCGCCGTAGTTCAGGCAGACGGTGCCGTGGGCGTCCACGCCGGTCTCCAACAGCGTGGCGCTGGCGAGCACCGACTGCGGCGCGCCGAACAGCGCCACCGCGCTGGCCAGGCAGTAGTAGCCGATATCCATGATGGAGCCGTTGGAGAACTGCGGGTTAAACGTGTTGGGGTTCTCGCCGGCCAGGTAGCGCGGGTAGCGCGAAGAGTATTGGCAGTAGTTGATGAAGGCTTTGCGCAGCCGGCCGACTTTCGGCAATGCCTGCTGCAGCGCCAGAAAATTCGGCAGATAGGCGCTTTTGAACGCTTCGAACAGCACCACCTGATTTTCCCGCGCGCAGGCCGCCAGCTGTTCCGCTTCGCGCTGGTTGGAGGCCAGCGGTTTTTCGCAGATCACGTGCTTTTTATGGCGCAGGAACAGCAGCGATTGCGGGCAGTGCAGGGAGTTGGGGCTGGCGATATACACCGCGTCTATGGCATCGGACTGGGCCATTGCCTCGAGCGAGTCGAAAAACTGCGTGACCTGATAGTTGGCGCCAAACGCCTGCGCCTGTTCCAGGGAGCGTGAATACACGGCGCTCAGCTTGAGTTTGCCGCTTTCATGGGCGGCATCGATAAAACGTTCCGTAATCCAGTTGGTGCCGACGACGGCAAAGCGAATCATGGCGAACTCCGGTCCAGGCTTAAAACCGCAGATTATCACGCCCTCATTCGCTATGCATACAGCTCGCCGAACAGCGAAAGGTGCGTCAGATACAGCCGGGTATCGAACTCCAACTGGTGGTAATCCGGTTCCATATGGCAACACAGGCTGTAGAACGCCTTGTTGTGATCTTTCTCTTTCAGGTGCGCCAGCTCATGCACCACGATCATGCGCAGGAACGGTTCGGGCGCGACCTTGAACACCGTCGCCACGCGAATTTCCGCCTTGGCTTTCAGCTTGCCGCCCTGCACGCGGGAGATGGCGGTGTGCAGGCCCAGCGCGTGCTTCATGACGTGGATCTTGCTGTCGTAGGCCACCTTGCTCAGCGGCTGGGCGTTGCGCAGATACTGGTTTTTCAGATCGACGGTAAACTGATACAGCGATTTGTCGGTGGTGCAGTCGTGCACCTGCGGATAGCGCTGCAGCAGCACGTCTCCCAGCCGGTTCTGGTGGATCAATTGCTGCACCTGACTTTGCAGATGCGCCGGGTAGCCTTGCAGGTAGGCGAGTTCGATGTCATGCATGAGTGATATTGCGTCCCAGTATTTCTTTAATTGGCCGCAGCCGCACACGCTGCGCATCGGCCTGTCTGGCTTCCCAGCGATCGTGTGCCGCCTGCAGGTTTAGCCAAAAGTCGGCGGTCGTTTCGAACAGATCGGCAAACAGATTGGCCTCGGCAACGCTCATGCGTCGATGCCCGTTGCACAGGCGATTGACGGTGGCGCGGGTGACGCCCAATACCTTTGCCAGTTCTTCTTGGCCGATGCCTAACGGCGTTAAATATTCTTCCTGCAGCACTTCTCCCACCGTGGTGGGTTCGCGAGTCGTGGTTTCCAACATAGGTTCCCCCTCGTTCAGGTATCTTGGTGAGGATCGAGGTAAATTTTTTCGGCGGCATCATGCCGCCACTGGAACATCAGCCGCCAGTGCATATTGACGCGCAGACTCGACCATCCCTGAAATGGCCCGGATAGCCGCTTGTAATAGTTACCCTTGGGGTGATGCAAATCACGCTCTTGCTGCGCGGCGGCTAACATATCGAGCTTTCTGGCCAACTGCCGCTCGAGCGCGCCGGGGATAAGACGGCTGCGCCTGCCTTCCAGATAGAACTGCTCCAGATAGCGATCGCGGAAAGATTTAATCATGCTTTCCCCCTTCCATAGGGACTGGCAGTGTAACATTTAAAGTTACACCCCGTCAGGTTAAAAAAAACATCGGCATGGGTGCTCGGGAGGGAAAGGTTAATGTTGTTGAAGGAGAAAAGGGGCGCAGGTTTTCAGATACGCGGCGCAATACGCAATTTATCCGAAAAAACATTTTACTGACGGGCGTTTTTAGGGGATAAACAGCCCAAATTTTATCAGTCAGGAGGGGCAATGAGCCAACTCGATCTGGGAACACAGCAACTTGAGCTGGAGCGTTATCCCCAACAGGAAGAATCCACCCAACTGCAGGCGTGGGAAGCGGCGGACGAATATCTGCTGCAACAGCTTGAAAACGTAGATATCGGTGGCCGCCCGGTGCTGATTTTCAACGATAACTTCGGCACCCTGGCCTGTGCGCTGCACGCGCATCGTCCTTACAGCGTCAGCGACTCGTACATGAGCCAGCTGGCGACGCGTCACAACCTCAAGCTCAACGGTCTGGATCCTGAGCAGGTCACGCTGTTGGACAGCCTGGCCGAGCTGCCGGCGGCGCCGGCGGTGGTGCTGATTCGCGTGCCGAAAGCGCTGGCGCTGCTGGAACAGCAGCTGCGCGCGCTGCGCCACGTCGTGACCGAAGACACGCTGATCGTCGCCGGCGCCAAAGCGCGCGACGTGCATACTTCGACGATGCAGCTGTTTGAAAAGGTGCTGGGCCCGACGCGCACCAGCCTGGCGTGGAAGAAGGCGCGCCTGATCTTCTGCCAGGCGGCGGACATTGTCCCGCCGGCGGCGGCGGAAACCACCAACTGGACGCTGGACGGCACCGATTGGCTGATCCACAACCACGCCAACGTCTTCTCGCGCGGCAGCCTGGATATCGGCGCGCGCCTGTTCCTGGAGCATCTGCCGCGCGGCCTGAATGGCCATATCGTCGATCTGGGCTGCGGCAACGGCGTGATTGGCCTGACGGCGCTGGCGCAGAATCCGGACGCGCAGGTGACTTTCGTCGATGAATCCTACATGGCGGTGGCCTCCAGCGAGCTGAACGTGGAGCACAACCTGCCGCAAGAGCTGGACCGTTGCCAGTTTGAGGTGAACAACGCGCTGGCGGGCATCGAGCGCGAAAGCGTGCAGGCGGTGCTGTGCAACCCGCCGTTCCACCAGCAACACGCCATTACCGATCACACCGCCTGGCAGATGTTCTGCGACGCCAAGCGCTGCCTGCAAGTGGGCGGCGAACTGCGCATCGTCGGCAACCGTCACCTCGACTACCATCAGAAGCTCAAACGTCTGTTCGGCAACTGCACGCTGGTGGCCTCGAACAAGAAGTTCGTGATCTTGAGAGCGGTGAAATCCGGCGCGCGTCGCTGAGAATCAATAACAAGGGGCGCGGTGCGCCCCTCAGGCTGTAGACAAAGGGGGAAAAAGCGTGGTTTTTCCCCCTTTGTGGTTATCAGCCGAAAATCAATAAATTGATTTTCCTTGTTTTCTATTCGCTGCTCTCTGCCACCCCGGCATAGGGATGAGGTTTGTCATCAATATCAGGGGCGCGGTGCGCCCCTTTTTTACAGCGCCATCGCCAGCCGCGTGCCCTGATCGATCGCGCGGCGGGCGTCCAGCTCGGCGGCCACGTCGGCGCCGCCGATCAGATGCACGGTTTTCCCCATCGCCAGCAGCGGCTGCTGCAGTTCGCGGCGCGGTTCCTGCCCGGCGCAAATGACCACCGTGTCCACCGGCAGGCAACTCTCTTGCTCGGCGCGGGTGATGTGCAGCCCTTCATCGTCGATCAGCCGATAGCTGACGCTATTGAGCATCTTCACGCCGCGCATCGCCAGGCTGGCGCGGTGGATCCAACCGGTGGTTTTCCCCAGGCCTTCGCCCACCTTGCTGGTTTTGCGCTGCAACAGGTAGATCTGCCGGGCGGCGCGCGGTGCCTGCGGGCCTTGCGCCGCCAGCCCGCCGCGTTGTTCAAGGCGGCCGTCGATGCCCCATTCGCGGTTGAATTCCGCCTGATCCAGGCTGCTGGAGACGCCGTGCTGGCTAAGGTACTCGGCGGTGTCGAAGCCGATGCCGCCGGCGCCGATGATCGCCACCCGCTGGCCGACCGGTTTTTTATCGCGCAGCACATCCAGATAGCTCAGCACCTTGGCGTGCTCGATGCCGGGAATATCCGGGGTGCGCGGCACGATGCCGCAGGCGAGGATCACCTCATCGAATTCGTTTAAATCCGCCGCCTCGACTTTGGCGCCCAGTTTGACCGTCACTTCACGCAGCGCCAGCTGACGGCGGAAGTAACGCAGGGTTTCATGGAATTCTTCCTTGCCGGGGATCTGCTTGGCGATGTTGAACTGGCCGCCGATCTGCTCGGCGGCGTCGAACAGCGTCACCTGATGACCACGGCTGGCGGCGGTGGTGGCAAACGCCAGCCCGGCGGGGCCGGCGCCGACCACCGCCAATTTTTTCGGCTTTTCCGCCATCGTCAGCGGCATTTCGGTTTCACGGCAGGCGCGCGGGTTGACCAGACAGGAAGTCAGCTTGCCTTCAAAGATCTGGTCGAGACAGGCCTGGTTGCAACCGATGCAGGTATTGATCTCGTCGGCGCGCCCCTCGGCGGCTTTCTGCACAAAGGCGGCGTCGGCGAGAAACGGACGCGCCATCGACACCATGTCGGCGCAGCCGTCCGCCAGCACCTGCTCGGCCACCGCCGGATCGTTGATGCGGTTGGTGGTGATCAGCGGGATGCTGACCTTGCCCATCAGCTTGCGGGTCACCCAGCTGAATCCGGCGCGCGGTACCATGGTGGCGATGGTCGGGATGCGCGCTTCGTGCCAGCCGATGCCGGTATTGATGATCGTGGCGCCTGCCTGTTCGACCGCCAGCGCCAGCTGCTCGATCTCCTGCCAGCTGGAGCCGTCTTCCACCAGATCGAGCATCGACAGCCGGTAGATCAGAATGAATTCCGGGCCCACGGTCTGGCGTACCGCCCTGACGGTCTCGACGGCGAAGCGCATGCGGTTGGTGAAGCTGCCGCCCCATTGGTCGTCGCGCTGATTGGTGCGCGTCGTCAAGAATTGGTTGATCAGATAACCCTCGGATCCCATCACCTCAACGCCGTCATAGCCGGCCTGCTGCGCCAGCGCCGCGCAGCGGGCGAAGTCGGCGATAGTCTGCTCGATCTCCGCTGCGCTGAGCGCGCTCGGCGTAAACGGGTTGATCGGCGCCTGCAGCGCGGAAGGGGCCACCAGCTTGGGTTGATAGCTGTAGCGGCCGGTGTGCAGGATCTGCAGCGCAATTTTGCCGCCCGCCCGGTGGACGGCCTCGGTTACCGGGCGGTGGTGAGGCAATTGCTCCTCGCTGTTGAGGATCGAACCGCCGCGAAACACCACGCCCTGTTCGTTCGGGGCAATGCCGCCGGTGACGATCAGCGCCACGCCGGCGGCGGCGCGCTCGGCATAGAACGCGGCCAGGCGCTGCGGGCCGTCGGGCAGCTCTTCCAGGCCGGTATGCATCGATCCCATCAGCACCCGGTTTTTCAGGGTGGTGAAGCCGAGATCCAGCGGCGCCAGCAGGTGAGGGTAATTGCTCATTGCACTCTCCATCGTTCATCCCCCGCCTCTTTCAACCTGCAGCGTTGTTGCCTGCGTTCGCTCGCCCCAGTCACTTACTTGAGTAAGCTCCTGGGAACGCCCGAACTTGCCGCCTAGCTGCAGGTTGAAAGCGATTGGGGATGAGCATCTGTTATTATTATGTGAACACAAGTGGTCGGATGAGATAAATCTAGCCGTTGTCGCGCCGCTTGGGAATTTGCGTTGCGCCGAATGTGATAGATGTCATGAATCTCAGACTCTGTTTGCATAACGAACAAAAGATCGGTTAGCCTTTACGCGTTGTAAATTCCTTCTCTCTGCGGAGCCATTACCGAAAATGAACACCCACACCTGTTGATATCGTGTCCCACGCTGTGCGCTCTCGCGCCCTGTGGGGATGTTTTGATCTCATTCAGGAGTGCTTATGGCTCATTCAGCGCAGTCCCCTTATTTCGTTTTACATCAACTGACCTGCCAATTTGCTGACGGCGAAACGCTGTTCGGCCCGCTGGATCTCGCTTTCGACCGGCAGCGCTGCGGCCTGGTAGGGCGCAACGGCGTCGGCAAAACCCAGCTGCTTCGCCTGATCGCCGGGCTGGATCAACCGGGCAACGGGCACGTCGAATCTCATGCCGCAGTAGCTTACGTTGCACAGCAACCGGAGATCGCCGCGGACACCACGCTGGCCCAGCTGTTGGGCTATGGCGAGGCGTTCGCCGCGCTGGCGCGTCTCGAGCAGGGACGGCCGCTGGCGGACGATATCGATCGTCTGGAAGGGCGATGGGATCTCCACGATCGCCTGCAAAACGCCTTCGCCGCCGCCGGGCTGCCGGCCTTCGATCCGTTGCGATCCGCCGGTTCGCTGAGCGGCGGCGAGCGGATGCGCGCGGCGCTGTGCGGCGCCTTGCTCGGCGAGGCGGATTTTCTGCTGCTGGACGAACCGACCAACCACCTCGACAGCGTCGGGCGCGCCTGGCTGTATCAGCAGCTGGATCAGTGGCGGGGCGGGTTGCTGATCGCCAGCCATGACCGGCAGTTGCTGGCGCGCATGGAGCGCATCGTCGAACTGACGCCCGGCGCGCTGCGCAGCTACGGCGGCAACTATGATGACTACCGTCGCCAGCGCGATACGGAGCAGCAGGCGGCGCGCGCCGATCTGGAGCATGCGCGCGAGGAGCGCCGCCGCACCCGCGCCCGCCAACAGAAAGAGCACGACATGAGCCAGCGGCGCTCGGCGCAAACGCTGCGCGTCGTCGATACGCTGAATATCGCCTCTTTCGAGCGGGTGGCCTACAAGTCGGCGGCGAAAGAGAGCCTCGGCACGCTGCGCAAACAGCATCAGGATCGGCGCGACAGCCTCGATGCGGCGGTGCGCGAAGCCTACCAGCGGGTGGAAGAGGAACCGCCGGTGTTGCTGGCGCTGCCGGGCAGCGAAGTGAACGCGAACAAGCAGGTGCTGGTGCTCGAGCGGCTGCAGCTGCCGTTCGTCAGCGCGCCGCCGCTGGATCTGCGTATCGATGGCCCGATGCGCGTGGCGTTGACCGGCCCCAACGGCTGCGGCAAATCCACTTTGCTGAAGACTATTCTCGGCCGGCTGGCGGCGCTTTCCGGCCATTGTCATTGTCCGCTGTCGACCGCCTACCTCGATCAAACCCTGTCGCAGCTCGACCCGGGCCTGTCGGTGATGGAGCATCTGGTGCTACAGGATTCGCCGTTGGCGGAAGGCGCGTTGCGCACCCGGCTGGCGCAGTTGCAGCTTGGCGCGGATCGCATCGCGTTGCCGCTGGGCTCGCTGAGCGGCGGTGAAAGGCTCAAGGCGGCGTTGGCCTGCGCGCTGTGGCGGCGACAACCGGCGCAGCTGCTGTTGCTCGACGAGCCAACCAACCACCTGGATCTGGCGTCGTCGTTGGCGATCGAAACCGCGCTGGCGGATTTCCCCGGCGCGATGATGGTGGTGTCGCACGACGAAGACTTCCTGCAGGCGCTGCGGCCGACGCACCGCCTGCACCGACAGGCAGACGGCTGGTGGCTTCAGGCCTGGTGAGGCAGGTGGGCGGCGCTCTGACTTAGTGCGGGGCGTTGATGCACGCCAGCAGTTGGGTGAAGGCGGCGGCCATCTGCTCTTCCGGCACGCAGGCAAAACCCATCAGCAGGCCGCGCCGCCGATTGGGCAGCATGTAGTAGCGCGACAGCGGCCGCACCAGCACCCCTTGCGCGCCGGCGGCGGCGGCGATCGCCACGTCGTCGGCCTCGTCCGGCAGGTTGAGGATCAGGTGCAATCCGGCGTTGCTGTTGAACTCGCTGAGCGCCTGTTTGCCGAGGTGCCGTTCGATCAAGCCGGTCAGGAAGGCGCGCCGCCGGGCGTACAGCAGCCGCATGCGGCGGATATGCGCGGTGTAGTGCCCCGCCTGGATGAACTCCGCCAGCGCGCTCTGGATCAGCAGGTGCCCGCCGCGGTACAGCTCGGCGTGGGCGGTTTTCAGCGCCTGCACCAGCGGCGGCGGCAACACCACATAGCCGAGGCGCAGCGCCGGGTAGAGTGTTTTGCTGAAGGTGCCGATGTAAATCACCGGCGCGTCGGCTTCCAGCCCTTGCAGCGCCGGGATCGGTTGGCCGGAAAAGCGGAATTCGCTGTCGTAGTCGTCCTCGACGATCCAAGCGGCGGCGTTGCGCGCCAGCGCCAGCAGCCGTTGGCGGCGCGCCAGGCTCATCACCGAGCCGAGCGGATACTGGTGCGACGGGGTGACGAAGATCAGCCGCGGCGGGTTGGTCGGCTGCTCCGGCGGCACCAGCCCGGCTTCGTCCACCGCCAGCGGGCAGATGTTCAGCGCATTGATGCGCAGAATATTGCGGATCCCCCAATAGCCCGGCTCTTCGATCCAGGCGTCATCCCCCGGATTGCACAACATGCGCGTCACCAGATCGATCGCCTGATGGATGCCCTCGGTGATCAGGATCTGCTCCGGCGAACAGCGCACCGAGCGCGCCACCCGTAAATACTCCACCAACGCATGCTGCAGCTCCGGGCTGCCGCCCTGATTGCTGTAGGTCAGCCGCTGCGGCGTCGGGCGGCGGCTGAGGCGCGCCTGGATCTTGCTGAACAACTGATGGGGAAAGGCGTTGACGTCAGGGACGCCGGGAATGAACGCCCCCCACTGTTTGGGGCTGGCGCTGGCGTGGTGCAGCAGCGTGGCGCCGCGCGCCGACAGTTCGACGCGTCGCGGTTGCCCGCTGCCGTCCGCCGGGGCGCCGCCGGTGGAGAGGCAGCTGTCCGGCACCGTGTCGGCGACGAAGGTGCCGCTGCCGGCGCGCGCCGACACGTAGCCTTCCGCCAGCAGTTGTTCATAAACGGTTAACACGGTGTTGCGGGACAGGCTGAGCTCCTGCGCCAGATCGCGTGAGGCGGGCAGGCGGCTGGAGGGCGGCAGGCTGCCGTCGAGAATGCTGGTGCGGATCGCGTTGTAAAGCCGCTTGTGCAGCTTGTCATCGGGCTGTTCGCCAAGGCGCTGCAGCAACAGATCACCACTCAATGAGCGCAATTGGATCCCTCAATTATTCGTAACTGGCACTCGATTATAGGGCCACATCCTGTGTAAATAAACGGCATTGTTTCACGAATGTGAACGAAACGTGTAACTGGCACCGACCGGAGAGAACAGCATGAAAAACGCAGAATTGAACCAACGCCGTCAGGACGCCACCCCGCGCGGAGTGGGCGTGATGTGTGGTTTTTACGCCGAGCGCGCAGAGAACGCCACGCTGTGGGATGTGGAAGGCAAAGAAGTGATCGACTTTGCTTCGGGGATCGCCGTGCTGAACACCGGGCACCGTCACCCGAAGGTGATCGCCGCAATTGAAAAGCAGCTGCAGGCCTTCACCCACACCGCCTATCAGATCGTTCCTTACGAAAGCTATGTTTCTTTGGCGGAGCGCATCAACCAGCGCGCGCCGATCGCCGGCCCGTGTAAAACCGCTTTCTTCACCACCGGCGCGGAAGCGGTGGAAAACGCGGTGAAGATCGCCCGCGCTTACACCGGCCGTCCGGGCTTGATCACCTTCGGCGGCGGCTTCCACGGCCGCACCTATATGACCATGGCGCTGACCGGCAAAGTGGCGCCTTACAAACTGGGCTTTGGCCCATTCCCCGGCTCGGTGTTCCACGGCCAGTATCCCAACGCGCTGTACGGCGTGACCACCGAAGACGCGATGAACAGCCTGGATCGCCTGTTTAAAGCGGATATCGATCCCAAGCAGGTGGCGGCCATTGTGCTGGAGCCGGTGCAGGGCGAGGGCGGTTTCAACGTGGCGCCGGCCGATTTCATGCAGGCGCTGCGCACGCTGTGCGACCAGCACGGCATCCTGCTGATCGCCGACGAAGTGCAGACCGGCTTCGCCCGTACCGGCAAGCTGTTCGCCATGGAGCACTACAGCGTTAAGCCCGATTTGATCACTATGGCGAAAAGCCTGGCGGGCGGCATGCCGCTGTCGGCGGTGGCGGGCCGCGCCGAGGTGATGGACGCGCCGGCGCCGGGCGGGCTGGGCGGCACCTATGCCGGTAACCCGCTGGCGGTGGCCGCCGCGCACGCGGTGCTGGACGTGATCGACGAAGAGCAGCTGTGCCAGCGCGCTCAGCGTCTCGGCCAGCATCTGGTGGAAGTGTTGCAGCAGGCGCGCAAAACCAGCCCGGCGATCGCCGATGTGCGCGCGCAGGGATCGATGGTGGCGGTGGAGTTCAACGATCCGGTTACCGGCAAGCCTTCGGCGGAGATCACCCGTCAGGTGCAGCAGAAGGCGATGGAGGAAGGGCTGCTGCTGTTGAGCTGCGGCGTGAACGGCAACGTGATCCGCTTCCTCTACCCGCTGACCATCCCGGACGATCAGTTCACCAAGGCGATGGGCATTCTGTCCCGCGCGCTGGCCCACTAAGGAGCGATCGGCATGAAATTGAATAATCCCGAGCTGTTGCGCAGCCAGTGTCTGATCAACGGCGAGTGGTGCGATGCCCTGAGCGGCAAACGTGAAGCAGTGATCAACCCGGCCACCGGCGTCGAACTGGCCAGCATTCCGCTGGTCAGCGAAGAGGAAACCCAGCAGGCGATCGCGGCGGCGCAGCGGGCGCAAAACGACTGGAAACAGCTGACCGCCAAGCAGCGTTCCGCGCTGCTGTTGGCCTGGGCCGACAAAGTGTTGGCCGCGCAGGAAGATCTGGCGCAGCTGATGACCGCCGAGCAGGGCAAATCGCTGGCGGAAGCGCGCGGCGAAGTAGCCTACGCCGCGTCGTTCATCACCTGGTTCGCCGAAGAGGCCAAGCGGGTGGACGGCGCGGTATTGCAGGCGCCGCAGGCTTCGCAGCGTCTGGTGGTGGTGAAGCAGCCGATCGGCGTGTGCGCGGCCATCACCCCGTGGAATTTCCCGGCGGCGATGATCACCCGCAAGGTGGCGCCGGCGCTGGCGGCCGGTTGCGCCATCATCGTCAAACCGGCCGAGCAAACGCCGCTGACCGCGCTGGCGCTGGCCAAGCTGGCACAGGACGCTGGCATTCCCGCCGGCGTGTTGCAAGTGGTGACCGGCGAAGCGGCGCAGGTGGGCAAAGTGCTGTGCGACAGCCCGGTGGTGCGCAAGCTGAGCTTTACCGGTTCGACCGAGGTCGGCCGCATCCTGATGGCGCAGTGCGCGCCGAGCATCAAGAAACTGTCGCTGGAGCTGGGCGGCAACGCGCCGGTCATCGTGTTTGACGACGCCAATCTGGACGCGGCGGTGGCGGGCATCATGGCCTCCAAATTCCGCAACAGCGGCCAGACCTGCGTGTGCGCCAACCGTATCTACGTGCAGGACGGCATCTACGAGCGGCTGGCGGAGAAACTGGTGGCGGCGGTCGAGCAGTTGAAAGTGGGAGACGGCAGCCAGGAAGGCACTACCCAGGGGCCGCTGATCGACAGCGATGCGGTGGCGAAGGTGCAGAGCCATATCGACGACGCGCTGATCAAAGGGGCGCAGATCGCCACCGGCGGCCAGCCGCACGCGCTGGGCGGCACCTTCTTCCAGCCGACGGTGGTGACCGGCGTAACGCAGAAGATGCGCTTCGCCAAAGAAGAGACCTTCGGGCCGGTGGCGCCGCTGTTCCGCTTCCATGACGAGGCGGAAGCCATCGCCATGGCCAACGACACCGAATTCGGCCTGGCCGCCTACCTGTTCACGCAGAACGCCGCGCGTCAGTGGCGCGTGCCGGAGGCGCTGGAGTACGGCATGGTCGGCATCAACACCGGGTTGATTTCCAACGAAGTGGCGCCGTTCGGCGGCGTGAAACAGTCAGGGCTCGGGCGTGAAGGATCGCGCTACGGGATAGAAGAATATCTGGAGCTGAAATACCTGTGTATCGATGTGAGCTGTTGAGCGTCAGGACGTTAACCCATCCCGGCGGCCAGTGTCGCCGGGCGATAAAGGATGATGCATGTCTGATAATATCTCTGTTTCTCCGGTGCTTGCCGCCGGGGTGCGAGCACCTGCACCCGCCAAATCGTTAAGTTTCCTCGAAGGGGTGGCGATGATCGTCGGCACCAACATCGGCGCCGGGGTGCTCTCCATCGCCTACGCCTCCAGCAAGGCCGGCTTTCTGCCGCTGCTGTTCTGGCTGGTGCTGGTGGGAAGCCTGACCACCATCACCATGCTGTACGTCGCCGAATCCACGCTGCGTACCCGCGCGCATCTGCAGCTGAGCGGACTGGCGAAGCGCTACGTCGGCGGCCTGGGCGCCTGGCTGATGTTCGCTTCGGTATGCGTCAACAGCGTTGGGGCGCTCACCGCCTATATGACCGGCAGCGGTAAGCTGCTGCAATCGCTGTTCGGCATCTCGCCGGCGCTGGGCAGCCTGCTGTTCTTCGTGCCCGCCGCCGGCGTGCTGTACCTCGGTTTGAAAGCGATTGGCCGCGGCGAGAAGTTCATCAGCATCGGCATGGTGGTGATGTTGACCGCCCTGGTGGCGGCGACGCTGCTGAAAGACACCACCCAGATGCGCAACCTGTTGGACGGCGACTGGCGCTATATGGTGCCGGTGTTCAACGTGGTGGTGTTCTGCTTCTCGGCGCAGTACATCGTGCCGGAAATGGCGCGCGGCTTTGCCGACAAACCGGAGCAACTGCCGAAGGCGATCATTGTCGGCATGGTGGTGACGTTCATTTTGCTGGCGGCGGTGCCGATGTCGGTGATTGCGCTCAGCGGGCTGAATGACATCTCCGACGTGGCCACCATTTCCTGGGGCCAGGCGCTGGGGCAGTGGGCGTTCTTCTCCGCCAACATCTTTGCGCTGTGCGCGATGCTGACCTCGTACTGGGGATTGGGCGGCAGCTTCCTGACCAATATTTTCGACAAGTTCCGGCTGGGCAACGACGAGCTGCCGCTGCGCCGCTTCGGCGTGCTGCTGCTGGTGGTGGTGCCGCCGTTCGCGCTGGCCTACAGCGGGCTGGTGTCGTTCGTCAACGCGCTCTACTTCGCCGGGGTGTTCAGCGGGGTGATCCTGTCGATCATGCCGATGCTGATCCTGCGCGGCGCGCGCAAACACGGCGACCAAACCCCACGCTGGCAGTGTAACTGGATCACGCATCCGCTGCTGCAGATCAGCATTGTGTTGCTGTACCTGGCCAGCGCGGTGTACGCCATCGCTTCATTGTTAGGCTATCTGCCCTCTGGATGGTGATTTGCCTTCCCTCAAGCAGTGATGTTGTTTCTCGGCATTGAGAACGGCGGCGTCGTGGCCGCCGATTTTTTTCTCACGCGCGCCGCTTTTCCGACAACGCCAGCCAGGCCTGCACCGACGGGCGCTGCCACTGCTTGTGCGCATAGTGGCGCACGCGCTCCGGCACCGGATCGCCGTGTATCACCAGCCGGTTGAGCATCAGCGCCAGATCGGTGTCGGCGATGCACCACTCCCTGAACAGATTGTCCTGCCCGTGGCTCAGCAGTTTTTCTACGGCGGCGATCAGCTTGCGCGCGGCCTCCTGCGCGGCTTCGGACAGCGGCGGGAACTTGCCGTTGTTGAACACCACCTCGGTCGAGCGCTCGGCGCGGATCGGCAGCAGATCGCTGCGCAGCCAGGCCTGGATCTCGCGCGCCTTGGCGCGCAGCTTCACGTCGCGCGGGTATACGGCGTGGGCCGGGTGGATGTCTTCCAGGTATTCGGCGATCGCCGAAGACTCCGAAAGCTGGAACTCGCCGATCGCCAGCGTCGGCACCCGGCGGGTGAGCGACAGCGCCGCGTAGGCCGCCTCTTTGTTCTCTTCTTTCGCCAGGTCCACCGGCTTCACGGTGAACGGAATGCCTTTTTCCGTCAGCACGACAAAGGCGGACATGGCGTACGGGCTGAAAAATTCACTGTCGGTATAAAGCTCGGTGATCGGTTGAGACATCGGCGGTTCCTCGGGGTTAAGGGGGGAACATTCATCATTGTTGAGGGGAGGCTAAAAATCAATCTGTTAGCCTAAAAGTTCTTTTATGACGCGGCGGAAGGCGGCGCTGGCGCGACGTGATATATTTGTTGCCAACACGTGAATTGAGCCGTATCGGGTAACATGAAGACGCAGTGGATAGAACGGGTAAGAGTGGGAGTTGCGCGCCTGTGGCCGCACCCGCTGGCGGTGGGCAAGCGAGAGATGCTGATTTCCAGCGTCGGCGCCGGTTTGGGGCTGATGCTCGCCGGCTGGATCAGCCACTTTATTTTGGGTGAGGTGAACCTGTGGTTTATCGCGCCGATGGGTGCTTCGGCGGTGCTGCTGTTCGGCGTGCCCAACAGCCCGCTGGCGCAGCCCTGGACGATCGTCGGCGGCAATGCGCTGGCGGCGACGGTGGGCGTCAGTGCCGGTCTGCTGATCCCCGATCCGGGCCTGGCCTGCGGCGTGGCGGCGGCGGTGGCCATCGGCCTGATGTTCAAGCTGCGCTGCCTGCATCCGCCGGGCGGCGCGGTGGCGCTGACCGCCATCCTCGGCGGCCCCGGCATTCACCAGATGGGCTATCACTTTGTGCTGTACCCGGTGCTGCTGAACTCGGTGCTGCTGGCGGCGCTGGCCATTCTGTTCAATAACCTGGCCGGGCGACGCTACCCGCACGCGCTGGCGCCGGCGGAGGCCAAGCCGGCCAATCTGCCGATCGATGCCGTTGCCATCACCCGCGCCGATCTGCACGAGGCGCTGATGGAGGGAGATCTGTTCGATATCGACGAGGACGATCTGCAGGAGATCCTGCTGCGCGCCGAGCAGCTGGCGCATCAGCGGCAAAGCAAGGCCGCCTGATCAGCCCAGCGTTTTATCTGATGGCGGAAGGCGCGTAACCAAAACGCTTTTGAAAGCGTTCGCTAAAACGCGCTCTGGATTTGTAGCCGCAGGCTTCTGCAATGCGGGTCATATCCCATCGGGTGGTTTGAACCAACATCATGGCGTGATGCATACGGACGTCTATCAGCAAGTCTTCGAAGCGCGTCTGTTCGGCGGCAAGACGCCGCCGCAACGTTGCCGGGCTCATCGCTAACGTTTTTCCCGCTGTTTCCGCCGTCCAGTTTTGTTCCGGAGCCTCAAAAATCAAGGTGCGCAGGCGCTGTGATGCGCTATCCAATGGCAAATGCGTGAAAACATGCCCCCGTTCGGCCAGCGCGGTCAAAAAGTCCAACAGGCGATATTGCAGGCGAATATCGCTGATTTCTTGTTTTTCCACGCTTTCAATCACGTGATAAAACGTCGCCGACAGATCTTCGTTCAGAGGCAGCGTGTTACACGCGTAGTCTGTATAGCGAATGGGGGCCGAAGCTTGCCGGTTTCGGTGAAAGGTATCCAGCAATTCTGCCGACAGCGTCAGGAATAGCGAGCGAAAAGGCCGATCGATGTCGACCGGTGTTTTGACCAAATCTGCACGGGTATTGGGGGCGATCAAGACCAGTTCGCCGGGGTTCTCCAGAGAGAGGTGGTGTGAGGCCGTTGTAATATCGAGCTGGCCGGCCACGATCAACAAGACCGTCGCTTCATGGAAGACGAATTGCGGCGTATGCAGCTGGCGTTTCAATGTCGGCTGACACACCCCGCATAGCCGGCGCCTTGACACCGGAGCCCCCGAAGGAGAATACCAGGGCAAACGCTTCGCATCTGGCTCGCGTCTGGTTTTCATTGGCCTGGAGGAACTGTTCCGGTTCATGCTCGGCTCCTTCATGGGGTTATTTCACCGTCGGCGCTACGTTTGGGTTCAGGCTGTAGAGGCCCGTCAGGCTCGCCTGGGCTAACACCGGCGCTTCCGCCAGGGCGGCATTCACATTAGCCCCTGTCAAAGGCCCCTGCACATCCAAACCGGGGGTAGCAAGCGCATAAACCGTGAATATATAATGATGAACTAACGTATCGTTCCACGGTGGGCATGGGCCATCGTAACCGTAGTATTCCCCCTTCATCTGCTCGTCGGCGGCAAACCAACCGGTATAGTCATTGATGCCGTGGCGATAGGCTGAGGGTGCGCTTGGCCCGGCTTTGCCACGCGGCGTTACGCCGTCCGATTGAGAACCCGCCGCAATTTCCACGGTACTGGCCGGAATATCGAGCAGCAGCCAATGAAAGAAATCAACGCGCGGCAACGATGCGGGCACAACCCGACCCTCTTGATTCACATCACCACCACGGCTTGGCACGTCGGGATCATGGCAGACGATCACGAAAGACTCCGTGCCTGCAGGCACTTCACTCCAGGCCAGATGGGGGTTGCGATTTCTCGATAAAGCGACATGGTTGGCGGCATCGGGGACAGCGAAGGCGAACTCACCGGGAATGAACTCTCCTTCTTTAAAGCTTTGGCTGGTCAGTTTCATAAATGCCAATCTCCTGTTCTATTGAGCGGTATCTGCGGGTATGTGATGTCCCCATTATAAGTTTTTCAAAATAAAGTAAGGCGACAAATCCAATCAAAATAGAACCAATTACGCTCATTGTGATTGTATTTGATAGCCTTATGTTGATGGGCGACCGATTCGGTTGCTGTGCCGGTGAGAGTGCCACGGCAAACGCTGGATGGGGATGGGGATGGGGGTTGGTTAATATTGGTGGGGAAGAGGCTGCTGCGCGCCGAGCAGCTGGCGCATCAGCGGCAAAGCAAGATCGCCTGATCAGCCCAGCATTTTGCGGTAAAACACCACCCGTTCCGTTTCGGCAAAGCCCAGCGCCGCATGCAGGCGTTGGGAGTCCAGATTGGCGATGTCGGTATCCGACGCCAGCTCGCTGCACCCCTGTTGCTTCGCCCACTCCTGCACCTGCGCGATCAGGCGCGCGGCCCAGCCCTGGCGGCGGGCGCGTTCGACGGTGTAAATCCCTTCCAAAAACGCCACCGGCGACGATTCGCAGCCGTTGACGTAATCGTAGCGCAGCGCGATCTCGGCAAAGCCAACGAAAGCGCCGTCCAGCCCCCGCGCCATAAACGCGGTGTGGTGCGGCGAAGCCAATATTTCGCGCATTTCTGCGCGGTGTTCTTCCCGCAGGCAGGTGGGCCACAGCGCCGAGCGCAGCGCCAGCCAGGCATCAAGGTTGTCGTGGTCGCAGTTGACGATCATGCAGGGGCCTTATGAGTCGGAATAAATCAGGAATGCCGAGAGGGAAGTGTGGCACGGCAGCGGGAAACAAAAAAGCCATTATGCCGAGGGGCGCCCTTCATTAGGATGAAAGGGGTGTTGATATTTTAAGCGAAGTTAGTATAGGGTACGGCCAGGGCGCTGATAAGGGATTGTTATGGATGCGAAAGCCGTAGCTCAAGGAATTCTTGAGGGAATAGAGTCTTTACCAAGGAGCATTGCCTATAGTGCTCGTGGGACATGGCAGGGAGCAGGGCTCGGCGGTCGAGAGCTTAAGCGCCGCAATGAAATCGAAACGGAACGGTTCATCAAGGTCGTTCGTGCCGGCTATGGTATCGAAGCCCCGCTACGTGAGCTGATAGCGGTGATTATCCGTGACTGCTATCAGCGGATGGATCTGCAAACACAAACCGTGCTAAGCCAAAAATTAAACCATGTAGAGGGTTATCTTACAGGACGTATGGGGACGCAGTTCATTCTGGTTCAGCAAATCACACACCATATTTTGAAAAAGGTTATCGGCAGCACACTTTTCAAATGGGTATTCAAAGGTGTCACCATTGCTGGGCTAAACATCATTCTTTTACAAGGAATTATTGAACAGGCCTCCGTTTCTTCGCGTCGTTTGCGGGAACAATATCCCTCAACGTACCATAAGCTCACGCCACGAAATTTGGACATGATCTACTTTCTGGCGGAGGAGTATCTTGAACCCTTTGTTGCCTATACCAGCAAATCGAAAATGTTCTGTGAAGGTGTGAATCATGAGCTATCTAAAGTCTTGGGGCAGTAAGCTCGGTAAAGGATTGTCGCACCTTGTGGAAGCGATTTTGGGCGGGATATTTTCTGTCGCTGCGTTTGGCTCACTGTTCTGGTTCGACGAATGGTGGCAACGAATTCTGAGCGCGGCAATATTCCTGTTGCTGGTGTTTGTCACTATTGCTTTGTGTAGCCTTGTGAGAGGCGAGCGATAGCGGATAGATCAATCAAAAGCCAGCGGTTGGATTTTAACTAATGGTTAAGTGATGATGACTTCCTATCGTTAAGTAATAAAATCAATGAACTGGCTAAAATCCTTTCTTGTGAAGTTCGTTAAATTTGTTGGCCGACAAACTGCTGACTTGGCTGAGTCCATAGTCATTGGCCTGTTCTCTATAGCGGCATTTGTTGCCTTGTTCTGGTTTGATGAGTGGTGGAAATCTATCGCTGCGGCTGTCGCGATCTTCTTTGCCGGCTTCCTGGTAAGTCTGTCTATAGGCTGGTTAAGAGGGGAAAGATAGCTGAGAGTGTTGGCATACTGCCGCCATTTTACCGCCACTGTGAGCAAGAAATAAAAAAGCCACTTCGAGAAAAGTGGCTTTTTTATATGATTTTAAAGCTAAAATTTGGTGGCCCCTGTTGGGTTTGAACCAACGACCAAGCGATTATGAGTCGCCTGCTCTAACCACTGAGCTAAGGGGCCAAGCCGCGAGATTATAGGGAATCCTTAAGCGGCGGTCTACTGTTACCCGCCCGTATGTTGCTTTTCTGCGCAGTTCTAGCCTGTTGTAATTGCTGGCGGATTTTGCGATAACCGCAGTAAATCCCTGCAATGGACTCACGATACTCATGGAACTTCTGGCGCCTGGCCTGCGGGTGGTGTTTTGCGGCATCAACCCCGGCCTTTCTTCCGCCCATCAGGGCTACCCTTTCGCCAACGGCAGCAACCGCTTCTGGAAGGTGATCCATCAGGCCGGCTTTACCGAGAGCCAGTTGGCACCGGAGCAGTGGCAGCAGTTGAAGGACAACGGCTGCGGCATTACCGCTCTGGTGGCGCGCCCGACGGTGGCGGCCAGCGAGCTGTCGCGCGACGAGTTGCGCAGCGGCGGCGAGGCGCTGCAAGAGAAGATCCTGCGCTATCAGCCGCGCGCGCTGGCGATTTTGGGCAAGCAGGCGTTCACCACCGCCTTTGGGGTGAAAAACGCGCCCTGGGGCAAGCAGACGCTGACGCTGGGGGAAACCGAGGTGTGGGTATTGCCCAACCCCAGCGGATTGAACCGCGCCACGCTGGAGCAGCTTACCGCCAGCTATCGCGAGCTGTTCCTGGCGCTGCAATGACATAAGGGAGTATGCGATGACATCGATGATGAAAGGTTGTGTGATGGCGCTGCTATTGGTGACCGGTGCTGCGCAGGCGGGGCATTCGCCGCAGGAAGCGCGCAACAAGCAGAACGTGCTGGAGTTTTATCGGCAGGGGCTGAACAACAAGGATTTTGCGGCGGCGCGGCCGTTTTTGGGCGAGCAGTACAAGCAGCATAACCCTAATGCCAAAGACGGCGTGGCGGGTTTTCGTCAATTTGTCGAGCTGCTGAAAACGCGTTACCCCAACTCGCACAGTGAGGTAAAACAGGCGTTCGTCGACGGTGACTATGTGATTTTGCATGTGGAAGTCAGCGGGCGCGAGGCCGGCAAGACAGCGGCGATCATCGATATCTTCCGTCTCGACGGCGCCGGAAAAATCGTCGAGCACTGGGACGTGACGCAGCCGGTGCCGGAGAAGACCGCCAGCGGCAACAGCATGTTCTGAGGCATAAAAAAACCCCGGCAGGCCGGGGTTTTTGTTTTGAGTGCAACCGCCGGACTTAGTCGTCCAGGAAGCTGCGCAGCACTTCGGAGCGGCTTGGGTGACGCAGCTTGCGCAGCGCCTTGGCTTCGATCTGACGAATACGCTCACGGGTAACGTCAAACTGCTTGCCAACCTCTTCCAGCGTGTGGTCGGTGTTCATGTCGATGCCGAAACGCATGCGCAGCACTTTCGCTTCGCGCGCGGTCAGGCCGGCCAGCACGTCGTGGGTGGCGGAACGCAGGCTTTCCGAGGTCGCGGAATCCAGCGGCAGCTCGAGGGTGGTATCCTCGATGAAGTCGCCCAGATGCGAATCTTCGTCGTCGCCGATCGGCGTTTCCATCGAGATTGGCTCTTTGGCGATCTTCAGCACTTTGCGGATCTTGTCTTCCGGCATCAGCATGCGCTCGGCCAGCTCTTCCGGCGTCGGCTCGCGGCCCATCTCTTGCAGCATCTGGCGCGAAATACGGTTGAGCTTGTTGATGGTCTCAATCATATGCACCGGGATACGGATGGTGCGCGCCTGGTCGGCGATGGAGCGGGTGATAGCCTGACGGATCCACCAGGTGGCGTACGTCGAGAACTTGTAGCCGCGGCGGTATTCGAACTTGTCTACCGCTTTCATCAGGCCGATGTTGCCTTCCTGGATCAGATCCAGGAACTGCAGGCCGCGGTTGGTGTATTTCTTGGCGATGGAAATAACCAGACGCAGGTTTGCCTCAACCATCTCTTTCTTCGCGCGGCGAGCTTTCGCTTCACCGATCGACATGCGACGGTTGATGTCTTTGACCTGCTCGATGGTCAGGCCGGTTTCTTCTTCGATCTGACGCAGTTTCTGCAGGCTGCGCTGCACGTCTTCAGCCACGTCTTTCAGCTTTTCCGACCATGGCTTGGCCATCGCCAGTGCGGCTTCGAACCAGGAATCGCTGGTTTCGTTGCCGGCGAACAGGGTGACGAAGTTTTTCTTCGGCATTTTGCACTGTTCAACGCACAGCTTCATGATGATGCGTTCCTGGGTGCGAACGCGGTCCATCATGGTGCGCATGCTGTTGACCAGGAAGTCGAACTGTTTCGGCACCAGTCGGAACTGCTTGAACACTTCAGACAGCTTCAGGATCTCGTCCGCGGCGCTGGCGTGGCTGCGGCCGTTCTTTTTGATCACCAGACGCGTCGCTTCATACTGATCGCGCAGTTCGGCGAACTTCTGACGCGCCAGCTCAGGATCGATGCTGTTGTCGTCTTCGGTGTCGTCGTCTTCGGCATCCTCATCTTCTTCGTCGTCGTCTTGCTCTTCGCTCGACAGTTCGGAACCGATGTGGGTCGCGGTTGGGGCGATGTCCTCTTCCGCGTTAGGATCGACGAAGCCGGTGATCAGATCGGACAGGCGCGCTTCGCCCGCTTCGACGCGATCGTACTGCTCAAGCAGATAGGTAATGGCTTCCGGGTATTCGGCAACCGAGCACTGCACCTGGTTGATGCCGTCTTCGATGCGCTTGGCGATGTCGATTTCGCCTTCGCGCGTCAGCAGTTCGACGGTACCCATTTCGCGCATGTACATACGCACCGGGTCGGTGGTGCGGCCGATTTCGGATTCCACGCTGGACAGAACCTGTGCGGCGGCTTCTTCCGCATCTTCGTCCGTGCTGTTCGAGTTTTCGGCGAGCAGCAGGTCATCGGCGTCCGGTGCTTCTTCCATCACCTGGATGCCCATGTCGTTAATCATCTGGATGATGTCTTCGATCTGATCGGAGTCGACGATATCTTCCGGCAGATGGTCATTGACCTCAGCATAGGTCAGATAGCCTTGCTCCTTACCACGGGTGACAAGTAGCTTCAGCTGTGACTGCGGGTTTTGCTCCATAAGACGGTATCCACACTTCAGAGTATTTAGGTTGGTGTCGGTCGGCGAAACCGCCAACAATAGCATTTGGGGCGTTTTCGTTATCGCCGCGGCCCACTATGGCGGCACTGTGCAGGGCTCTGCCCTCGCAATTATCGGCACTTAAGCCGTTTGGTATTCAGTTTTTCTTCGCTAAAACCTGGTTGAGGGAACGGACTTCTTCACGTTCCTCCGGGCTCAGGCCGCGCGTTCTGGCCTGCGCGATCAGCGTTTCCAGCCGTTGCTCGAGCACCGAGTCGTACAGGCTGGCCAACGTATCCAAAAAGGTCTGTTCGACCATGTCCTCAACGATCATATGGTTCCAGGTCGCCAAGGTTTCAAGCTGCTGGCTGAATTTGTTGTCGCGATACAGCTCCAGCAATTGCCCGGTTGTCAGGCCCGGCTGCGCCAAACAGGTCTGCACCAGTTCGACGAACAGCGGCAATCCCGCCTGTTTGGTCTGCTCCAACCCTTCCAGCGAAGGGATAAGTGTAGCCAACTGCGGATTTTGCACCAGTAACCCTATCAGTATACGCATGGTTGTGCGTTTTAGCTGGGGCGCCTGATAAGGATTCGCATTTTCAGCCTGCTTGGGCATCAGCTTGTCGAGCTGGCTGTCGTCCAGCAGCCCCAGCTTGTTGCCGAGCTCCTGACGCAGGTACAAGCGCAACGTTTCGCCCGGCACCTGAGTAATCAGCGGCAGCGCCAGCGTGCTCAGCTTGGCGCGCCCGTCCGGGCTGCTCAAATCCACCTGCGGCAGCAGGCTTTCGAACAGGAAAGTGGACAGCGGCTGCGCCTGCTCCATTCGCTGCTCGAAGGCTTCTTTGCCTTCCTTGCGCACCAGGGTGTCCGGGTCTTCGCCATCGGGCAAAAACATGAACCGCAGCTGGCGCCCGTCGTTCAGGTACGGCAGCGCGGTTTCCAGCGCCCGCCAGGCCGCTTCGCGGCCGGCGCGGTCGCCGTCGTAACAGCAGACGACGTTGTCGGTGGCGCGGAACAGCAGCTGAATGTGTTCAGCCGTCGTCGAGGTTCCGAGCGAGGCGACGGCATAATCGATGCCGAATTGCGCCAACGCCACCACGTCCATATACCCTTCCACCACCAGCAGCCGCTGCAGGGTAGGGTGATTCTGCTGTGCTTCATACAGGCCGTACAGCTGGCGGCCCTTATGGAAAACTTCGGTTTCCGGCGAGTTCAGGTACTTGGGCATGCCGTCGCCCAGCACGCGGCCGCCGAAGGCGATGACGCGCCCGCGCTTGTCGCGGATGGGGAACATCACCCGTTCGCGGAAACGGTCGTACGAACGCCCCTGATCGTTAGTCACCAGCATGCCGGCATCGTTCAATGCGCGGCGCGAGTCGGCGTCGCGGCCGAAACGCTTCAGGGCGTTGTCCCATCCCGCCGGCGCGAAGCCGATGGCGAAATGGCGAATAACGTCGTCACTTAATCCGCGCTGCTGCAAATAGCTGCGCGCCGGCGCCCCGGAGGACTGCTGCAGTGACTGTTGATAGAACGCGCTGAGCTGTTCCATCAGTTGGTATAGGCTCTGGCGCTGATGGCGTTCGATCTGGGTCGGCCCGGTGCCCGCTTCGTAAGGCACTTCCAACCCGTGCATGGTCGCCAGCTCTTCGATGGTTTCGACAAACTCGAGTCGGTCGTAATTCATCAAAAAGTCGACGGCGTTGCCGTGCGCACCACATCCAAAACAGTGATAAAACTGCTTTTCGCCATTAACGGTAAATGAAGGCGTCTTTTCGTGGTGGAACGGACAGCACGCGTGGTAGTTCTTGCCTTGCTTCTTGAGCTTCACGCGGGCGTCGATCAAATCGACGATGTCGGTGCGAGCCAGCAAGTCATTGATAAATACGCGCGGAATTCGTCCAGCCATAAGCCCTTACTTCATTAGCCTATAAACGAGAACAAGCCGCGCATTCCTTTCGGAAAGCACGGCCTTCGTATGCAACTACTCGGTCTGCGCGATTTTGAAAATCAGAAATTCACGCGGTGGGGTTGCCCCCGAAGAATTAATACAGACGAGTGCGGCGTGCGTTTTCGCGAGCCAGTTTCTTCGCGTGACGTTTCACAGCAGAAGCTTTAGCGCGTTTACGTTCGGTAGTTGGTTTTTCATAAAACTCACGACGACGAACTTCAGCTAAAACACCTGCTTTTTCGCAAGAGCGTTTGAAACGACGCAGAGCAACGTCAAATGGCTCGTTTTCACGTACTTTAATTACCGGCATGTGCCTCTCACCTCAATAAAATTCGGTTTGTTGCTGGCCAAGCGCCAGCCTTTTCAAAATGGTGCGGAATTTTACTCCAATGGATGCTGCTTTGTAAAGCATCACAGCAAATTGAAACCCGCGTCGCTCTGCCGCAACGTGCGCAATTTTGCACCGGGCGCTGATTATAGACTAATCAGAAAAAAATGCTCGTGTTTAATCGCTCGGGCATTTTCTGGATGAATCATCGACATAGGCGCAAGCCGGTGACAAGATGCGCCGCATCGGCGGTAAATGCGGCGGAATGTGGTAGACTGGCGGCCGCACGTGAATGATGGGAAATGTAATGCGAGTACTGGGTATAGAAACGTCCTGCGATGAAACCGGAATTGCAGTGTATGACGATCAAACCGGTTTGTTGGCCAACCAATTATACAGCCAGGTGAAGCTGCACGCCGACTACGGCGGCGTGGTGCCGGAACTGGCCTCCCGCGATCACGTGCGCAAAACCGTGCCGCTGATTCAGGCGGCGCTGAAAGAGGCCAACCTGACCCCGGCCGATATCGACGGCGTGGCTTATACCGCCGGGCCGGGCCTGGTAGGCGCGCTGCTGGTCGGCGCTACCGTCGGGCGCGCGCTGGCGTTCGCCTGGAACGTGCCGGCGGTGCCGGTGCACCACATGGAAGGCCACCTGCTGGCGCCGATGCTGGAAGATAACCCGCCGGCGTTCCCGTTCGTCGCGCTGCTGGTCTCCGGCGGCCACACTCAGCTGATCAGCGTCACCGGCATCGGTGAATATGAACTGCTGGGCGAGTCGATCGACGATGCCGCCGGCGAAGCGTTCGACAAAACCGCCAAGCTGCTCGGCCTGGATTATCCCGGCGGGCCGATGCTGTCGAAGATGGCGCAGCAGGGTACGGCGGGGCGTTTCACCTTCCCGCGGCCGATGACCGATCGTCCGGGGCTGGACTTTAGCTTCTCCGGCCTGAAAACCTTCGCCGCCAACACCATCCGCTCCAACGGCAACGACGATCAGACGCGTGCCGACATCGCCCGCGCCTTCGAGGATGCGGTGGTGGATACGCTGGCGATCAAATGCAAACGCGCGCTGGAGCAAACCGGCTTCAAACGCCTGGTGATGGCCGGCGGCGTGAGCGCTAACCGTACGCTGCGCGCCAAACTGGCGGAGATGATGCAGAAACGCGGCGGGGAAGTGTTCTATGCCCGCCCGGAATTTTGCACCGACAACGGCGCGATGATCGCCTATGCCGGCATGGTGCGGCTGAAGAGCGGCGCCAACCCGGAGCTGAGCGTGTCGGTGCGGCCGCGCTGGCCGCTGGCGGAACTGCCTGCGGTATAAAACAAAGGGCCGGATTATCCGGCCCTTACGTTATTCGTCTTTCGGCTGGTCGCCGTTATCCTCATCCGCGTCGTTTTTCTTCTTGCGGAACTTGCCCCAAATCTTGCCTTCCTGGCCGCGCCACAGGCGCTGAATATTGTCGTGATGCCGCATCAGGATCAGGCAGGAGAGCATCGCCACCGGGAAGGTGAACTGCGGTTTGAACCACCAGACGTAGAACGGGGCGATCAGCGCGCTGACGATGGCGCCGAGCGAAGAGTAGCCGCTGAGCAACACCGTCAGCAGCCAGGTGCCGGTCATCAGGCCGGTCAGATCCCAGCCGATAGGCGCGATGGCGCCAAACGCCGTCGCCACGCCTTTACCGCCGCGGAAGTGGAAGAACACCGGATAGATGTGCCCAAGACAGGCGGCGATCGCCGTCAGGCCCAGATACAGCGGCGGCACATTGAGTTTGTAGGCCAGCCAGACCGGCAACATCCCTTTCAGAATATCGAACACCAGCACCGCCGCCGCCGCCAGCCGGCCGCCGATGCGCAGGACGTTGGTCGCTCCGGGGTTTCCTGAGCCATGTTCACGCGGGTCCGGCAGCCTGGCGATCCGGCAAACCAGGATCGCGCTCGAAATCGAGCCGCACAGATACGCGAAGATAATCATGCCAAGCGCGGTAGCACTCATAACGCGGTTCCGTTTAATAATGGTCGTTTTACTCGCAACATCTATGGATAATACGCACATTCCGCTGGAAGTGGTATCCGGCAAGGCCAAAAACAGAGAATGACGTGATGGATATCGTATTTATTGAAGAGCTTACCGTAATTACCACCATTGGCGTTTATGAGTGGGAACAGGGCATTCGTCAGAAGCTGGTGTTCGATATCGAAATGGGCTGGGATAACCGGCCGGCCGCCGCCAGCGACGACGTAAATGACTGTCTGAGCTATGCCGACGTCAGCGATGCCGTGATCCAACACGTGGAGTCGAACCGGTTCGCGCTGGTGGAGCGCGTGGCGGAGGAAATATCTGAAATTTTGCTCCAGCGCTTCAATTCCCCCTGGGTCCGTATTAAGGTCAGCAAACCGGGCGCTGTAGCACATGCCAATCGGGTCGGCGTGATCATTGAGCGCGGCACCCGTCCCGCATGATTTTATGTCATCTGCTTGCAACGAAAGACCGTTAACCTGGTCTTAATCCTGAGAATTGTTTTAGCGGCATTGTCTTTAAGCATTGCCGCTTTTTTATGTGATAGCCGTTATTTTATGGGGTGAGCGAAGCACATGGCAGACATGCATTCACTGTTTATTGCGTTTGTTCTTGGGGTTGTCGAGGGATTAACCGAATTTTTGCCGGTGTCTTCCACCGGGCATATGATCATCGTCGGCGAGTGGCTGGGCTTTACCGGCGACAAAGCCAAAACCTTTGAAGTCATTATCCAGCTGGGGTCGATCCTGGCCGTCGTCGTGATGTTCTGGCGCCGGTTGTTCGGTCTGATCGGCATCCATTTCGGCGGCAAGCCGGTGGAGCACGAAGGCAAAACCAGCGGCCAGCTGAAGCTGGGGCACATCCTGCTGGCGATGATCCCGGCGGTGGTGCTGGGGCTGGCCTTCCATGATTTCATCAAGTCGCTGTTTGCGCCGAAAAACGTGATGTACGCGTTGGTGGTCGGCGGCCTGCTGCTGCTGGCGGCGGAATGGCTGAAGCCGAAGAAGCCTAGCGCGGAAGGGTTGGATGACATCACTTACCGTCAGGCGTTCATGATCGGTTGCTTCCAGTGTCTGGCGCTGTGGCCGGGCTTCTCCCGTTCGGGTTCCACTATCGCCGGCGGCATGCTGGTGGGCGTGAACCGCTATGCGGCGTCCGAGTTCTCCTTCATTCTGGCTGTGCCGATGATGATTGGCGCCAGCGGCCTGGATCTGTATAAGAGCCTGCACTTCCTGACCTGGGGCGACCTGCCGATGTTCGCCGTCGGTTTCGTCACCGCCTTCGTGGTGGCGCTGGTTGCGATCAAGACCTTCCTGTCGCTGATCAAACGCATCTCGTTCGTGCCGTTCGCTATCTACCGCTTTATCGTGGCGGCCGTGGTTTACATGGTGTTCCTGTAAGCCTTCACGCCAAGAAAAAACCCCGCTCCGCGGGGTTTTTTTATGCCTGATCGTTGATGATGGTTTGGGTGAGCTTCCACTCGGCCAGCGCCTGCTGGCGGCGGCGTTTGAGCTCGTCGCGGATCGCGGTGCCCTGCAGCCCGCTGGCCACCACCTCTTTAATCGATACCGCGTTCGCCACCTGATACGCCTGGCGCAGATAGTCGCCCTGTGGATAGGGATTCTCCTCAAAGCCGGTACGGCCGCGCGCGTCCGCCTCGCTGGTCAGGATCATCTGCTCCAGCCGGTGCGGCTTGCGCCAGACGTCGATGGCGTCGAACAGCTTCAATAGGGTCTCCGGCCGCAGCTTGTTCACGGTGTGGATCAGATCATGGTACTCGGCCACCAGCTTGCTCAGATCGCGCACCGGGTTAGGCACCCGCAGCCGCTGGCACAGCGCCTCAACCAGCCGCACGCCGGCCGGGCCGTGGCCGTGGTGATGCGGCCAGAACTCTTTTGGCGTCAATCCCTTGCCGAGGTCATGGCACAGGGTGGCGAAGCGCACGTCCACCTCCGGCGTGAGGCGGGCGGCGATCGCCAACGCCATCAGCGTGTGCACGCCGGTGTCGATTTCCGGGTGCCACTTGGCGGGAGCCGGCACGCCGAACAGCGCGTCGATTTCCGGGAACAGCACCGCCAGCGCATCGCAGTCGCGCAGCACCTGAAAATAGACCTGCGGGCTCTGGCTTTGCAGCGCCTTTTCCGTTTCTTTCCAGACGCGTTCGGCGGTCAGCGCGGCCAGTTCACCGCTGTGCGCCATCCGGCGCATTAGGGCGAGCGTTTCGTCGGCGATGCGAAAACCCAGGTGGGCGAAGCGGGCGGTGAAGCGCGCCACGCGCAGTACGCGCAGCGGATCTTCGCCGAAGGCGTCGGAAACGTGGCGCAGCACGCGCGCCTGCAGATCGGCCACGCCGCCGTAAGGATCAATCAGCTCTCCCTCGGCGGAACGGGCGATGGCGTTGATGGTCAGATCGCGCCGCAGCAGATCCTCCTCCAGCGTGACGTCCGGCGCGGCATAGCAGGTAAAACCGGTGTATCCCTGGCCGGATTTGCGCTCGGTGCGCGCCAGCGCGTATTCCTCGTGGGTGTCGGGATTGAGGAATACCGGAAAGTCTTTGCCGACCTGCTGGTAGCCCAATGCCAGCAGCTCGGCCGGCGTGGCGCCCACCACCACCCAATCATGATCGACCACCGGAATGTCGAGCAGGCTGTCGCGAACGGCGCCGCCGACCAGATAAATCTGCACTGTTGACTCCTGAATATCGTGTAAGGCTCTGTCTATCAGATTACATGAATTGGCCGCGGGATGTCGGCGCCAATGAAAAGGGCGCCCGCAGGCGCCCATACTCAAACTGAACGATACTGAGATCAGTTCATCCAGCGATTGTTGTTCTTGCGGCGCGGGATCAGGTGCGGCAACAGCAGGCCCAGCAGCAAGCCGACGCCGGCGACGCCGCCGCCGTACATGAACCACTGCAGAATAATGGTGCGCTGTTTGTCGTCGAGCTGCAGGTTAACGGCGTTAACCTTCTTCTGCGCGACCACCAGCTGGTTTTTCAGATCCTGGTTTTCCTTCTGCAGGCTGCTGATGGTGCTGTCGCTGCCCGCGACTTTTTCCTGCATTTCCGCCGTGCGCTGGTTCCAGGTGTTATCGATGTTGGCCAGCTTGTCGGTCAGGGTTTTCACCTGCTGTTCCAGCTCGGGCACGCGGGTGCGCAGGCTCGGCGTCTGGCTGAGCTGATCGAGTGGGATCCAGGTGGTGCGGCCTTTCGGATCGCGGATCTGGCCGTAGTTGGTGCTGTCGTTGACGCTCAGCAGGGTGACTTCTTCACCGGCGTTCAGAGTGCCGACAATACGGTACTGATTACCTGGGCCGCTATGGACGTAAGTGCTTAACTCATCGGAGATATAGCGTTTATCTTCGGCATGTGCGCCCCAAGTGATGCTGAAGCTCAGCGCGGCAAGGCAAATCAGGCGTAATTTCTGCATTAGTTCATCGTTTCTTGGTGAATTTATGGAACGATAGTAGAGCGTTCAGTCTGACGACGCAACGCCAAAACCGGAATGAGAACTATCTTACTGTGGCTGATTCTGTGAGTTGCGCGGCGTTTTATAACGTAACAGGTTTTTTCTACAGTTAGCAGGGTTAAGGCGCCGGGAATCGCGGTAAGATAACGGCAACTGTGCGTCATTGGGCAGTATGCGGCGGCCGAACGCGCCGCGCTGAAACAGACGTGAATGCATAACTTATTGGTGTTAAAGAATTATGACCGTTGAAATTGAACTGAAATTCATCGCCGCGCCGCAAGCGGTGGCCGCTCTGCCGCAATGGCTTGCCGCCTGGCCGCATCAGCATTCCGCGCCGCAAAAACTGACCAACATTTACTTCGAAACGGCCGATAACTTCCTGCGCAATCACGACATGGGGCTGCGCATTCGCGGTTTCGACGATCGTTATGAGATGACCATCAAAACCGCCGGTAAAGTGGTGGCCGGCCTGCACCAACGTCCGGAATACAACGTCGCTATCGCCGAGCCGCAGCTGGCGCTGGCGCAGTTTCCTGCCGACATCTGGCCACAGGATTGTGATATCGCGGCGCTGCAGCAGGCGTTGCAGCCGCTGTTCCGTACCGACTTTGCGCGTGAAAAGTGGGGGGTCACTTACGGCCAAAGCGAGATCGAGATTGGCTTGGATCAGGGAGAGGTGCGTGCCGGTGACCTCAGCGAAGCCCTGAGCGAGATCGAACTGGAGCTGCTGAAAGGCAACACCGCCGATCTGCTGGCGTTGGCCGGCGAGCTGGCGGCCCATGGCGGGCTGCGTCAGGGCAGCCTGAGCAAGGCGGCGCGCGGCTACCACCTGGCGCAGGGCAATCCGCCGCGCGAGGTGCGCCCGCTGCGGGTGCTGAAGCCGGCGGCGAAGGCGACCGTGGAGCAGGGGATGATCGCCGCCTTCGAACTGGCGCTCAACCATTGGCAGTACCATGAGGAGCTGTGGCTGCGCGGCGATGCTCAGGCGCGCGGGGCGGTCCTCGAAGCGGTCGGCACTATCCGCCAGGCGCTGGTGATCTTCGGCGGCCTGGTGCCGCGCAAGGCCAGCGCCGATCTGCGCGCCCGCCTGACCGAGCTCGAACCGCTGTTGGCGGACAAAGCCGCGCAACCGGAGAACCTGTGCTACAGCGCGGCCTATCTGCAATGTAAGTTGGCGCTCACATCATGGCTGGTGCGCGGCGCCTGGCGGCCGTTTATCGACGCCAAAGGGCAGGCCAAACTGGACGGTTCTTTCAAACGCTTCAGCGACATCATGCTGGGGCGCAGCGGCGCGGAGCTGAAAGAAGCCTTCAGCCGTACGCTGAACGAAGATGAATATCAGGAACAATTGCCGCGCCTGACGCGTCAGATTTCGGCGCTGGTCCTGCTGTCGGGCGCTTACCCCGACGAGCAGACCGGGCCTTATATCGACGCCTGGCGCGAGCTGCAGGCGGCGCTGAGCGAGCGCCGCCAGGGCTGGTATGAAGCCAGCCGCAAACAGGCCTTATCGCATGCGCCATTCTGGTTAAACGGCGCGCTTCGTTAATCCAACCGGCCCGCCAGCCGTGGGCCGCAGAACGGGTCAAACACTATGTCGCCACTTTCAGCCGCGTTACAGGCTCAGGCACAGCAGGTTGTGCAGCGTTTTCAGGAAGTTCACGGCGCGGACTGCGCCTTTAGCGAGCAAGAGCAGTGGGTGCTGGCGTCGAGCGACTTCGTCAGCGACGCGCTGCTCGCCCAGCCGGCCTGGCTGGCGACGCTGCGCGAACAGCCGCCGGCGCCCGGCGAGTGGCAACACTACGCCGCCTGGTTGCAGGACGAGCTGGAAGAGGTGCGCGACGAAGCGCAACTGATGCGCACGCTGCGTCTGTTTCGCCGCGAAACGCTGGTGCGCATCGCCTGGGCGCAGGCGCAGGGGCTGTGTGCGACCGAAGAAACGTTGCTGCAGCTGAGCGGGCTGGCGGAGACGCTGATCGTCAGCGCGCGCGACTGGCTGTACCAAACCTGTTGCCGCGAGTGGGGCACGCCGTGCAATGCCGACGGCGAACCGCAGCCGCTGCTGGTCCTCGGCATGGGCAAGCTGGGCGGCGGCGAACTGAACTTCTCGTCGGACATCGATCTGATCTTCGCCTACCCGGAAAACGGCCAGACTCAGGGCGGACGGCGCGAGCTGGACAATGCTCAGTTCTTCACCCGCCTTGGCCAGCGGCTGATCAAGGCGCTGGATCAACAGACCATCGACGGCTTTGTCTATCGCGTCGACATGCGGCTGCGGCCGTTCGGCGACAGCGGCCCGTTGGTGATGAGCTTCGCGGCGCTGGAAGATTATTATCAGGAGCAGGGGCGCGACTGGGAGCGCTATGCGATGGTGAAGGCGCGCCTGATGGGCGGGGCGGAAGACGCCTACAGCCAGGAGCTGCGTAAAACGCTGCGGCCGTTCGTGTTCCGTCGTTACATTGATTTCAGCGTCATTCAGTCTCTGCGCAACATGAAGGGCATGATCGCCCGTGAAGTGCGGCGGCGCGGCCTGAAGGACAACATCAAGCTGGGCGCCGGCGGCATTCGCGAAATCGAATTCATCACCCAGGTATTCCAGCTGATCCGCGGCGGCCGTGAACCGGCGCTGCAGGGGCGTTCGCTGCTGCCGACGCTGCAGGCGGTGGGCGAGCTGGGGCTGCTGGAAAGCAAGCAGGTGCGGGCGCTGAGCGCCGCCTACCTGTTCCTGCGGCGGCTGGAGAACCTGCTGCAGGCGATCGGCGATCAGCAAACCCAGACGCTGCCGCAGGAGGCGCTCGATCAGGCCCGGTTGGCCTACGGCATGGGGTTGGCGGATTGGCCGGCGCTGATGGCGGCGCTGGACGTGCACATGCAGGCGGTGCGCGCGGTGTTCGACGACCTGATCGGCGACGATAGCCCGGATGTCGGCGAAGATCCCGATTACCAGCACTATCACAGTCTGTGGCAGGACGCGCTGGAGGAGAACGAGCTGGCGCCGCTGACGCCGCACCTGGACGAAGAGGCGCGTCGACAGATGCTGCGCACCATCGCCGATTTTCGTCACGACGTCGACAAGCGCACCATCGGCCCGCGTGGCCGCGACGTGCTCGATCAGCTGATGCCGCGCCTGCTGGCGGAGGTATGCCCGCGCCAGGACGCACCGACCGCGCTGGTGCGGCTGGCGCAGCTGCTGCTGAGCATCGTCACCCGCACTACCTATCTCGAGTTGCTGGTGGAGTACCATGCGGCGCTCAGCCATCTGATCCGCCTGTGCGCCGCGTCGCCGATGGTCGCCAACCAGCTGTCGCGTTACCCGCTGCTGCTGGACGAGCTGCTGGATCCGGCCACGCTGTATCAGCCGGTGGCGCTGGACGCCTACCGCAGCGAGCTGCGGCAGTATCTGCTGCGGGTGCCGGAAGACGACGAAGAGCAAAAGCTGGAGGCGCTGCGTCAGTTCAAACAGGCTCAGCAGCTGCGCATCGCCGCTGCGGATATCGCCGGCGCGCTGCCGGTGATGAAAGTGAGCGATCACCTGACTTATCTGGCGGAGGCGATCATCGACGCGGTGGTGCAACAGGCCTGGAGCGACATGGTGGCGCGCTATGGCCAGCCCACCCATTTGCAGGAGCGGGAGGGGCGCGGCTTTGCGGTGATCGGCTATGGCAAACTGGGCGGCTGGGAGCTGGGGTACAGTTCCGATCTCGATCTGGTGTTCCTGTTGGATTGCCCGCCGGAGGTGATGACCGACGGCGATCGCTGCATCGACGGCCGCCAGTTCTACCTGCGGCTGGCGCAGCGGGTGATGCATCTGTTCAGCACCCGCACGTCCTCGGGCATTCTGTATGAGGTGGACGCGCGCCTGCGGCCTTCCGGCGCCGCGGGGATGCTGGTCAGCACCGTCGAGGCGTTCGCCGACTACCAGCAAAACGAAGCCTGGACCTGGGAGCATCAGGCTCTGGTGCGCGCGCGCATCGTGCACGGCGATCCGGCGCTGCATCAGCAGTTCGACGCGATCCGGCGCGAGATCCTGTGCAAAACGCGCGATGCGCAGACCCTGAAGCGCGAAGTGCGCGAGATGCGCGAAAAGATGCGCAACCATCTCGGCAACAAGCAGCGCGATCTGTTTGATATCAAGGCCGATGAGGGCGGCATTACCGACATCGAATTTATCGCCCAATATCTGGTCTTACGCTATGCGCCGGGTGAACCGCGCCTGACGCGTTGGTCGGACAACGTGCGCATCTTCGAGCTGATGGCCAATTACGACATCATGCCGGATGAAGAGGCGCGCGCGCTGACCCAGGCCTATGTCACCATGCGCGACGAGATCCACCACCTGGCGCTGCAGGAACATTCCGGCAAGGTCGGCAGCGGGCTGTTTGCCGCCGAGCGCGAGCAGGTGCGCGCCAGCTGGGCCAAATGGCTGGATTAATACCTTTTTGCGGGTATTCCGGCGGTCTGTGGTAATATCTGCGCCACTAAAATTTTGTTCTTTTTTGGAGTTATCGGATGAAAGTTACGCTGCCTGATTTTCGCCGCGCCGGTGTGCTGGTGGTCGGTGACGTCATGTTGGATCGCTATTGGTATGGGCCGACCAGCCGCATTTCACCGGAAGCCCCGGTGCCGGTGGTCAAGGTCGATACCATCGAAGAGCGTCCCGGCGGCGCGGCTAACGTGGCGATGAACATCGCTTCGCTGGGCGCCACTTCCCGTCTGGTGGGCCTGACCGGCATCGACGATGCGGCGCGGGCGCTGAGCGCCAAGCTGAATGAAGTCAACGTGCGCTGCGACTTCGTCTCGGTGCCGACCCATCCGACCATTACCAAGCTGCGCGTGCTGTCGCGCAACCAGCAACTGATCCGTCTCGACTTCGAAGAAGGCTTCTCCAACGTTGATCCGCAGCCGATGCTGGAGCGCATTCAGCAGGCGCTGCCGCAGATCGGCGCGCTGGTGCTGTCCGATTACGCCAAGGGCGCGCTCAGCCAGGTGCAGGGCATGATCCAACTGGCGCGCGCCGCCAAGGTGCCGGTGCTGATCGATCCGAAAGGATCCGATTTCGAGCGCTATCGCGGCGCGACGCTGCTGACGCCGAACCTGTCCGAGTTCGAAGCGGTGGTGGGCCACTGTAAGGATGAAGCGGAACTGGTGGAACGCGGCATGAAGCTGGTAGCGGATTTCGAGCTGTCGGCGCTGCTGGTTACCCGTTCCGAACACGGCATGACGCTGCTACAGCCGGGCGTTGAGCCGCTGCACTTGCCGACCCAGGCGCAGGAAGTGTTCGATGTGACCGGCGCCGGCGACACCGTGATCGGCGTGCTGGCCGCCTCGCTGGCCGCCGGCAACTCGCTGGAAGAGTCCTGTTTCCTGGCCAATGCCGCCGCCGGCGTGGTGGTGGGCAAGCTCGGTACCTCCACCGTGTCGCCGATCGAACTGGAGAACGCGGTGCGCGGCCGCGCCGAGACCGGTTTTGGCGTGATGACCGAAGCGCAGTTGAAACAGGCCGTCGCGCAGGCGCGTCAGCGCGGCGAAAAAGTGGTGATGACCAACGGCATCTTCGACATTCTGCATGCCGGCCACGTCTCTTATCTGGCCAATGCTCGCAAGCTGGGCGATCGCCTGATCGTGGCGGTGAACAGCGATGCGTCGACCAAACGCCTGAAAGGGGAAAAACGCCCGGTCAACGCGCTGGAGAACCGCATGATTGTGCTGGGCGCGCTGGAAGCGGTGGATTGGGTGGTGCCGTTCGAGGAGGACACGCCGCAGCGCTTGATCGCCGACATCTTGCCGGATCTGCTGGTGAAAGGCGGCGATTACAAGCCGGAAGAGATTGCCGGCAGTGCGGAAGTGTGGGCCAACGGCGGCGATGTCAAAGTGCTGAACTTTGAAGACGGCCTGTCGACCACCAACATCATCAAAGCGATCAAAGACGGGCGCGGCTAACGCCGGGCGACGTAAAGAACAAGGGCGCGCGGTGCGCGCCCTTGGCGGGAATTATTCGTCTTCCTGTTTGGCGGCCGGCGCCGCGCTCAGCTTGCTTTCCAGCTCGGCCATGCGCTGTTCCAACAGCGCCAGCTTTTCGCGGGTGCGCAACAGCACCTGAGTCTGCACGTCGAACTCTTCGCGGTTAACCAAATCCAGGCGGGTCAACTGCGACTGCAGCACCTGACGGATTTTTTTCTCAACGTCTTCCCCGAATTCACGAACGCCTTTAGGCATGGACTCATGAACCTGGCGTGCGATTTGTTCGATTTTTTTCGGGTCAATCATGGCGTATCCCTTTCAGAGTTTAATAGCTGCCGCTTAGTGTAATGCGAGTTGCCCGCCGGATAAACACCATTAAGCGCATTCGCCGCGCGTGGCCGAATTGTGCTTTTGCCAATTGCCCTGTCTATCCATTAGCGTTATAGTCATCTTGCTTATTCTCAGGGCGGGGTGAAAGTCCCCACCGGCGGTAAATCACCTTCTACGGTGAAAGCCCGCGAGCGCTCAGCCAGCCTGTAAAGGCCGGTTAGAGGTCAGCAGATCCGGTGTAATTCCGGGGCCGACGGTTATAGTCCGGATGGGAGAGAGTAACGGTATCTGCCGGGCATGCGCCCGCTTGCGTTATTTTTTTAGCTATTGCTAGCTACTCCTCAAGATCGCCCTGGTTCTGGTAATCCATAATTTTTAATGAGGTTTTTTACCATGAATCAGACGCTACTTTCAGACTTCGGCACGCCGACAGAACGCGTTGAACGCGCGATCGACGCACTGCGCAACGGGCGCGGCGTGATGGTGCTCGATGATGAAAACCGTGAAAACGAAGGTGACATGATCTTCGCCGCGGAGACCATGACCGTTGAGCAGATGGCGCTGACCATTCGCCACGGCAGCGGCATTGTGTGCCTGTGCATCACCGAAGAACGCCGTCAGCAGCTTGAGCTGCCGATGATGGTGACCAACAACTCCAGCCAGTTCCAGACCGCCTTCACCGTGACCATCGAAGCGGCGCAGGGCGTAACCACCGGGGTTTCCGCTTCCGATCGCCTGACCACCATCCGTGCGGCGGTGGCAGACAGCGCCAAGCCGAGCGACCTGAACCGTCCGGGCCACGTGTTCCCGCTGCGCGCGCAGCCGGGCGGCGTGCTGAGCCGTCGCGGCCACACCGAAGCGACCATCGATCTGGTCTCCATGGCCGGTTTCAAACCTGCCGGCGTGCTGTGTGAACTGACCAACGACGATGGCAGCATGGCGCATGCGCCGGAAGTGATCGCCTTCGCCAAACAGCACGACATGGTGGTGCTGACCATCGAAGATCTGGTGGCCTACCGCCAGGCGCACGAGAAAAAAGCCAGCTGATAGCCGGCCGCTTTCAACGATAAAAAAGCCGCGTAATGCGGCTTTTTTGTATCTACCGTTCTGACAGGCGTTCGCTGATGCGGCTGGCGTAATTCATCACGTGGAAGGTGTAGTTCTCCTCAACCGTACCCTGGAACAGATGTGCCCAGGGGCCGATGGCGTAGATGCCGAGATCTTCCCCGCCGTGCGTCTCGCTTTTCAGCGGCACCAGCGCCGGCTGAATAAAGTCGGGCGCGGTGGTTTGCTCCATGGTCAATGCCGGGCGCTCGGTCAGCGGGATCGCGCCGCCGGGGCCGTTGGCGAAACCGAGGGTGGTGTAGGGCTTGCCGTCGCTGCCCAGCCGAGGTTTACCGTCGACGCCGACGGAAATGCCGAGGATAGGATTGCCGCGCTTGGCATAGCCGGCGATGGTCAGCGTGTGGCTGTGATCGCCGGTCACGATCACCAGCGTTTCGTCCAGGTTGACCTTGCCGACAATGGTTTTCACCGCCTCGTTCAGGGCGACCGCGTCGCTTAGCGTGCGGTAGGCGTTGCCGTTATGGCTGCCGTGATCGACGCGCCCGCCTTCCACCAGCAACAGATAGCCTTCGGGATTCCTGGCCAAAATATCGATGGCCTTGCCGGTCATTTCCGCCAGCGAAGGCTCTCCCGCCGCGTCTTGCCGCCGGTCATGCTCGAAGTTCATGTGCGACGGCTCGAACAGGGCCAGCAAATGGTCGACGTTGCCCGGTTCGATTTTGTCGAACTGGGCCTGATTCCAGACGTATTGTCCGCGCTCGCCGTAGCGTTGCAGCCAGGCCTGCGTCAGGTCACGGCCGTCCCTTCTGGCGCCTTTCTTGCCGGGATATTCCGGATCGCTCACGCTGTCGGGCAGGAAGTTGGCGCGCCCGCCGCCCATCGCCACGTTCAGGCCGTTGCCGTATTTCATTTCCACCAGCTGGCGCGCGATGTCGCGGCAGCCTGCGGCCAGGGCATCCGTCGGCATTTTGGCGTCAGACTCCCAGTCGCGGTTGGCGATATGGGCATAGGTGGCGCCCGGCGTGGCGTGGGTAATGGTCGCGGTCGTCACGGCGCCGGTGGACATGCCGAGCGTTGCGGCCATCTCCCACAGCGTGGTGACGGCCTTGGTTTGCTGATCCTCGCAGTTGTTGAGGGCGGCCGTATGGTTGAGACCCATCAGATCGTTGATGGTTTTGACGCCGGTGGTCATCGCCACCGCGCTGGGCGCGGAGTCGGTGATTTGGGCGTCGGCGGAATAGGTTTTGGCTGCCGCCAGATAGGGGAAGGCTTCCCAGGCCAGCACGTTGGATTCGCCGTCCACGCCGCGCTGCTGTCCTTCAAAAATACGGGCGGCGGTCACGGTGGAAAACCCCATGCCGTCACCGACCACCAGAATGACGTTTTTAGCGCGGTTGGTGTTTGGGGTCTGTTTCAGTCGCTGTTGCAGCTGAGCTTGCGCCTGAAGGAAGTAAGGGTCTTCGCGCTGCGTCAGCGGCGCGTTGTCCGTCGCTTTGGCGGCTGCCGCCCCGGTGGCTAACAAGGACATGGAAAGCGCCAGGCGGGTTGCCAGTGTGAGTCTGAACATGAATTCCTCCTTGGTGAGACGTGATTCCCGTAGCGCCGACGGGCTGCCAACACCCTGTCGACGGCAGGAGGAGTGTATCGATTGTGTTAACAAAAAATACATAAATTGTTCACAATTTAGATCTGTGTGGCAGTAATGCCATTGTATTCATGATTTTTATTAATCATTTGAAAATCATTCATTTTTTAACTTTTTGTTTGCCGGTGCATTTTTGCGATTTTTAATTCAAATTTATTGAATATCTTCATCACGGTTATCCGGCTGTGTTGCTGCGGCAAAGCGCGTAATGTAACGCCATAGCACAATTTGAACTAAGGATCGCTCTATGAACACCTCTCGTATGCCGGCATTGTTTCTTGGCCACGGTAGCCCGATGAACGTGCTGGAAGACAACCGCTACACCCAGGCATGGCGTGCGTTGGGTGAGTCATTGCCGCGTCCGAAGGCGATCGTGGCGGTTTCTGCGCATTGGTATACCCGCGGCACTGCGGTCACCGCGATGGAAAAACCCAAAACCATTCACGACTTCGGCGGGTTCCCGCAGGCGCTGTTTGATACCCGCTACCCTGCGCCGGGTTCCCCCGCGCTGGCTGCGCAGCTGCAGCACATTCTGGCGCCGGTGCCGGTAACGGCGGATCTCGGCGAGTGGGGGTTGGATCACGGCACCTGGGGCGTATTGATCAAGATGTATCCCAATGCCGATATCCCGGTGGTGCAGCTCAGCGTCGACGGCACTCAGCCGGCGGCTTACCACTATGAGCTGGGCCGCAAACTCGCGGCGCTGCGGGATGAGGGCGTGATGATCGTCGCCAGCGGCAACGTGGTACACAACCTGCGCATGGTGAAATGGCAGGGCGATACCAGCGCCTATCCGTGGGCGGAGTCTTTCAATAACTTTGTCCGGGATAACCTGCGTTATCGGGGCGATAACCACCCGCTGGTGGATTTCATGCGCCATGAGGGCGCGGCGCTGTCGAACCCGACGCCGGAACACTATCTGCCATTGCTGTATGTGCTCGGCGGCTGGGATGGAAAAGAGGCCATCAGCGTGCCGATCGACGGTATCGAAATGGGAGCGCTGAGCATGCTGTCGGTGCAGGTGGGCTAAAGAAAAACGCCAGTCAGAGACTGGCGTTTTTGCCTTCAGCGGGGCGATCAGCCGAGGATTGTGTGCGGATAGAAGCGCGACAGATCCTGCGTGATCAGTTCGCGATCTTCGCGCAGGCCGATGCCGCAGGGTTGATCGTTCACCAGCCAGCTGCCGATCAGCGTGTAGCTGTCTTCGAACTTCGGCAGCGGATGGAACTGCTGCACGATCATGCCTTCTTCACCGTACGGCCCATCGACGCGCGCCACTTCCTGACCGTTTTCGACGATCTGGATATTGGCGCCTTCGCGTGAGAACAGCGGTTTGGTGACGTAATGATCCATCGGCGGATGATCGTCTTGCGCGAAATAAGCCGGCAGCAGGTTAGGGTGATTCGGGAACATTTCCCACAGCAGCGGCAGCAGCGCCTTGTTGGAGATGATGCTTTTCCAGGCCGGCTCCAGCCAGCGCACGCCGGCGTCTTCCAGCTTGGTGGAGAACATCTCGCGCAGCATGAATTCCCACGGATAGAGCTTGAACAGGTTGCCGATCACCTGATCCTGCAGATCGGTGAACTGGCCTTTCTCGCCGAGGCCGATCTCTTCCATGAACAGGAACTCGGTCGGCAGACCGGCTTCCTGCGCGCAGTCCTGCAGGTATTGCACCGTGCCGCGATCTTCTTCGCTGTCCTGGCAGCAGGCCAGGTGCAACAGGCCGAAGCCGTGATGCGCTTTCAGCTCGGCGAAACGCTCGATCAGTTTCTCCTGCAGGCTGTTGTACTGATCCGATTCCGGATCCAGCTTGCCGGCGTTGATCTGGTCTTCCAGCCACAGCCATTGGAAGAAGGCCGCTTCATACAGTGAGGTGGGCGTATCGGCGTTGTTCTCCAGCAGCTTCGGCGGATTGACGCCGTCGTAGGCCAGATCGAGACGCGAATACAGCGACGGCTGGTTGGTGCGCCAGGAGCTGCGCACGAATTCCCAGGTGTGTTTCGGGATGCAGAACTTGGCCATCAGCTCGTCGCTGGCGACCACTTTCTCCACCACCTGCAGGCACATCTGATGCAGCTCGGCGGTGGCATTTTCGATCTCTTCAATCTGCGCCAGCGTGAACTGGTAATAGGCGTCTTCACACCAGTACGGCTCGCCGTACATGGTGTGGAAACGGAAGCCGAACTCGGTCGCTTTTTCGCGCCAGTCCGGGCGCTCGGTAATGGCAATACGTTTCATGCATCAACCGCCCATGCTGCGAGAGCCGGAGTTGGAGGTGGCGCTGCTGCGCTGCATGCTGGTCTGCTTGGCCACGGTCTCGCCGAAACCGCCGCGGGTCACGGTGTTGGTGACCGCAGGCTTCGGCGCCATGGCGGTTTTCGGCACCGTCATGGTGCGACCGCCGGCGGTGGCCGGGCCGTAGCTCTTGCCGCTGGCGTCGACAAACTTGCCGTTCGCCGGGCTGGCGGCGTTCTTGGAGGTGAACAGCGGCTGCTGCGCGAAGCCGGAACCGCCCATCAGGCGGCCCATCATGTAGCCCGCCATCAGCGGCATCCAGAAGCTGCCGCTGCTTTGCGATTCCGCCGCCATGCCGGCCTGCGCCGGAGCCGGCGCCTGGGTGCACTGCGCTTCGCCGAACTCGGCGACGCAGTCTTCGCGGGTGGCGTATTTCGGCGCGGTTTTCGCCGCTTCTTTCAGGGCGTTGTTGTAGGCGGTGGTGCACTGCTCGCTCATCGAAGGGTTGGCGCGCGAACAGTCATCGGCATTCTGATACAGGGAGACCGTTTCATCGCTCTTCTCGCAGCCGGCCAGCATAAAGACGGCGCTGATCGCCAAAGCCACGGGCGCGACACGGTAGCTGCGCCAGGATTTGCGGAACGTCTCTTGGTTGATGTTTTTTGTCCGTTTCATCGTTATCAATCCCATCATGCGGGCTGTTTTCGCCCTTTCCCAGTAGTGGCGCTAAGGATAGGGGAAACATGGTCAAAATTAAAGCTGAAACGCCCGCAGAATCCACTCTTTACGCAGTTATACGTTGGGGTGTGCGCCAGTTCGCTTTCGCGGCGAAAAAACGCGCATTGGCGTTTCATCATGAAACGTTATCGCTATGATGATGTTCCATAATGGAACAAAAATCGCGTGGCTCGCCAGGCGGGCGGCAGGCGCTCATAGTCGAAGCACAACAACAAGCCGGCGGCGAAGTCGGCGCGTCATCACCTGATATCTGAACGTTACCATCGCCAACTCCCTACAAGGATCCGGTTATGTTGAGAATCATCCAGTCACCAGGCAAATACATTCAGGGCGCCAATGCGCTGGCCGCCGTCGGCGAATACGCCAAATCCCTCGCCGACCATTATTTCGTGATCGCCGACGACTTCGTGATGCAGTTGGCGGGAGACACCCTGATGGGCAGCCTGCAGCAGCACGGCGTGAAACATCATGCGGCCCGCTTCAACGGCGAGTGCTGCCGTAAAGAGATAGACCGGCTTGGCCGCGAGCTGCAGACCCACGGCTGCCGCGGGGTGATCGGCGTCGGCGGCGGCAAGACGCTCGACACCGCCAAGGCCGTCGCCCACTACCAACGGCTGCCGGTGGTGCTCATTCCCACCATCGCCTCCACCGATGCGCCGACCAGCGCGCTGTCGGTTATCTACACCGAACAGGGCGAATTCGCCGAATACCTGATCTACCCGCGCAACCCGGACATGGTAGTGATGGACAGCGCCATCATCGCCAAAGCGCCGGTGCGCCTGCTGGTAGCCGGCATGGGCGACGCGCTCTCCACCTATTTCGAAGCGCAGGCCTGCTTCGACGCTCAGGCCACCAGCATGGCCGGCGGCAAATCGACGCTGGCGGCGCTCAGTCTGGCGCGGCTGTGCTACGACACGCTGCTGGCCGAAGGGGTGAAGGCCAAGCTGGCGGTCGAGGCCGGCGTGGTGACGGAAGCGGTGGAACGCATCATTGAGGCCAATACGTATCTGAGCGGCATCGGCTTCGAGAGCAGCGGGCTGGCGGCGGCGCACGCCATTCACAACGGTTTCACCGTGCTGGAGGAGTGTCACCACCTCTATCACGGCGAAAAAGTGGCGTTCGGCACCCTGGTGCAGCTGGTGCTGCAGAACAGCCCTATGGCGCAGATTGAAACCGTGCTGGCGTTTTGTCATGGCATCGGCTTGCCGATCACGCTGGCGCAGATGGGCGTTACCGGCGACGCGGCGACGAAGACGATGGCGGTGGCCGAGGCCAGCTGCGCCGCCGGCGAAACCATTCACAACATGCCGTTCAAGGTCACCCCTGCTGGCGTGCAGGCGGCGATCCTGACGGCGGATCGGCTCGGCGCCGCCTGGCTGCTGCGTCATTGATACCGTTGGGGCGCGGTGCGCCGCGCCCCTGGCTTACAGAGGAAACCATCGTGAAAAAACTGATTAATCAGGTCGAGTCGGTGTTGGAAGAGCAGTTGCAGGGGCTGGCGGAGGCTCATCCCGAGTTGCTGGTGCATGCGGATCCGGCGTTCGTCACCCGCGCCGACGCGCCGGTAGCGGGCAAAGTGGCAATTCTGTCCGGCGGCGGCAGCGGCCACGAGCCGATGCACTGCGGTTTCGTCGGTGAAGGGATGCTCGACGGCGCCTGTCCGGGCGAGATTTTCACCTCGCCGACGCCGGATAAAATGTACGAGTGCGGTCAGGCGATCGACGGCGGCGCCGGGGTACTGCTGCTGATCAAGAACTACACCGGCGACGTGCTCAACTTCGAAACCGCCACCGAGCTGCTGCACGACAGCGGCGTCGCGGTGGCGACGGTGCTGGTGGATGACGACGTGGCGGTCAAGGACAGCCTGTTTACCGCCGGGCGGCGCGGGGTGGCCAACACCGTGCTGATGGAGAAATTGCTGGGCGCCGCCGCGGCGCGCGGTGACGATCTGGACAGCGTGGTGACGCTGGGGCATCGCATCAACAACCACGGGCATTCGATCGGTATCGCGCTGGGCGCCTGTACCGTCCCCGCCGCCGGCAAACCCTCGTTCACCCTGGCGGAGAACGAGATGGAGTTCGGCGTCGGCATTCACGGCGAGCCGGGCATTGCGCGCCGTCCGTTCACCACGCTCAACGCGGCGGTGGATGACATGTTCCATACGCTGATCGACCACGGCCACTATCAGCGCACGATCCGCGTCTGGGATCGCCAACAGGGTGAGTGGCGCGACGAGATGCAGACCAAGCAGCCGCTGACGCGCGGCGATCGGGTGATCGCGTTGGTCAACAACCTGGGCGCCACGCCGCTGTCCGAGCTGTACGGCGTGTACCATCGGCTGGCGGAGCGCTGCGCCGAGGCGGGCATCATCATCGAACGCAACCTGGTGGGCGCGTATTGCACTTCGCTCGATATGCAGGGCGTGTCCATCACGTTGTTGAACGTGGACGACGAACTGTTGTCCTTGTGGGATGCGCCGGTGAAAACGCCTGCGCTGCGTTGGGGTTGCTGAGGAGGAATTATGGCGTTGACCAAACCACAGGTCGTCGATTGGCTGATGCGTTGCGGCGAAGTGTTCAGCCGAGAGCGCGATTTTCTTACCCAACTGGACACCGAGATCGGCGATGCCGACCACGGCCTGAACATGAATCGCGGTTTCAATAAGGTGGTGGAAAAGCTGCCGTCGGTGGCGGACAAGGATATCGGCTTTATCCTGAAAAACACCGGCATGACGCTGCTGTCGAGCGTAGGCGGCGCCAGCGGTCCGCTGTTCGGCACCTTCTTCATCCGCGCGGCGCAGGCGGCGAACGCCAAGCAAAGCCTGGATCTGGCGGAGCTGCATCAAATGATGCAGGAAGGGGTGGAAGGCGTGGTGATGCGCGGCAAGGCGGAGCCGGGCGACAAGACCATGTGCGATGCCTGGTGGCCGGTGGTGGAAAGCCTCGGCCAGTCCGCGCAGCAGAACCTGAGCGTGGCGGAGGCGCTGCAGCGCGCCGCCGACAGCGCCGAGCGGGCGGTGGAGAGCACCATCACCATGCAGGCGCGCAAGGGGCGGGCCAGTTACCTGGGCGAGCGCAGCATCGGCCACCAGGATCCCGGCGCCACTTCGGTGATGCTGATGATGAAAACGCTGGCCGAGGTCGCCGGCAGTTAGCAGGAGGCGAGATGATTAATATCGTGGTGGTGTCGCACAGCGCGTTGCTGGCGCGCGGCGTTGAGCAACTGGCGCGGCAGATGATGCGCGGCGACGGCTGCAAGTTGGCGCTGGCGGCGGGCGTGGATGACGAGGAGCACCCGATCGGTACCGACGCGGTCAACGTCATGGAGGCGATCGAAGCGGTCGCCGACGGCGATGGCATTCTGGTGCTGATGGATCTGGGCAGCGCGCTGCTCAGTGCCGAAACCGCGCTCGATCTGCTGGATCCGGAGTTGGCCGCCAAGGTGCGGCTGTGCGCCGCGCCGCTGATCGAAGGCACGCTGGCGGCGGTGGTGGCCGCCAACTCCGGCGCTTCGCTGGAGCAGGTGGTGGCGGAGGCGCAGGGGGCGCTGCAGGCCAAGCAGGCGCAGCTGAGCGAGGCTTCACCTACGGCGAAGCGCGCGGCCTTGCCGCTGGCGCAGGGCAAAAGCGCAACCTGGACGGTGCAGAACCCGCACGGACTGCACGCGCGCCCGGCGGCGCGGCTGGTCGAAGCGCTGGCGCCGTTCAAGGCCGAGCTGGTGCTGGAAAAACAGGGGCAGTGCGTCGATCCGCGCAGCCTCAATCAGCTGGCGCTGCTGCAGGTGCGCCACGGCGACACCATCCGTTTGATCGCCGACGGCGCGCAGGCGGACGAGGCGCTGGCGGCGTTCAAAACGCTGGCGGAGCAGCATTTTGGCGAGACGGTCTCCGAGCGGCAGCAGCCCTCGCTGCACGGCATTCCGGTGGCGGAAAGCGTCACCAGCGGGCCGGTGTTCCAGGCCCGCAGTGTCTGGCCGTCAGCCGCCGAGCGCCGGATCGGCGCGGACGAGGTGTTGGGCGAACAGCAACGCCTGCGGGAGGCGCTGCAGCACACGTTGAGCGATCTCAACCGGCTGGCGGAGCGCACCGGCACGCTGATCGGCAAGCCGCAGGCGGCTATCTTCGGCGCCCACAGCATGCTGCTGGACGATCCGGATCTGCAGCAGGCGGCTTACACCCGCATTGCGCAGCAGTTGTGCAGCGCCGAGCAGGCCTGGCGGCAGGTGCTGGAGGCGATCGCCGAAGAGTACCGCGAGTTGGATGACGACTACATGCGGGCGCGCGAACTGGACGTGCGCGACATGCTGCGCCGCACGCTGTGCCACCTGCAGGGGCAGCCGCTGCCGACCATTGCGCTCGCAGAGCCGTCAATACTGGTGATGGATGAGCTGATGCCCTCAGAGGTAGTGATGCTGGATCGCCGACTGGTGCTCGGCATCTGCCTGAGCGGCGGCAATGCCCTCTCGCACAGCGCCATTCTGGCGAAGGCGATGGGCATTCCGATGGTGGTCGGCATGCAGGATTGCCTGAGCAAAACCCGCAGCGGCCAGAAGGCGATGCTGGACGCCGCGCGTGGGGTGTTGCAGCTCAGCCACTAGGCGCGCAGCTTGAACTGGCGGATGTCGATCCCGTGTTGTTTGATCTTCCGCCACAGCGTGGTGCGGCCGATGCCCAGCAACTGCGCCATTTCCGTCAGTTGGCCGCGGCTGACGGTCGCCGCCCGCAGGATCGCCTGGCGCTCCATGTCCGTCAGCGTCAACAGCGGCGCGCCGGGCTGCGGATCGCTTTCCAGCAGCGACGGTTGGCCGAGCAGGTGCGCCGGCAGGTCCGCCAGCTGGATGTGGTGGCCGTGGCAAATCATTGCCGCGCGCTCCACCACCCCTTTCAGTTCCAAATCGTTGCCCGGCCACAGATAGAGCGCCAGCTGAGCCATCACCTCGTCATCCACCCGGAAGCGACACTGAAAATGTTGCTCCAGCGTGCGCAGATGGTGTTTGACCAGCAGCGGAATATCGCTCAGCCGCTGACGCAGCGGCGGGATTTGGATCTCGAACGCCTGCAGGCTGTAAAACAGCTGGCGGCGGAAGCGGTTTTGCTGCACCAGCAGCGGCAGGTCGGCGGCGCTGCTGGCGATCACCCGCACATCGACCGGGATCACCCGGCTGGAATTGAGGCGGATCACCACGCCGGTTTTCAGCACCTGCAGCAGCGCCGACTGCATCTCCGCCGGCAGGTATTCGATCTGTTCCAGGTACAGCGTGCCGCCGTTAGCCAATTCGAATTTACTGAGCTGGCCCGCCTCTTCTTCGCTGGCGTCGCTGCCCAGCAGCTCACGCAGCCCCTGCGCCTGCGGCAGCAGTTGGCAGTTGAGGGCGATATACGGCCCGGCGGCGCGTTCGCCGGCGTTGTGGATAGCCTGGCTGAGCAGCTCTTTGCCAACGCCTTCTTCTCCGCGCAACAGGATCGGATGCTGGCCTTTGGCCGCCTGCTGCCCGTAACGGATCAGTCGCCGCATCTCCAGCGAGGCGGAAGGCATCTGTTCGAAGCTGTGGCTGACGCGCCCCAGCTGGCTGCTGACATACTGGCGCAGCCGTTCGATCGGGTGCAGCAGGGCGATGAAACTGCAGCGATCGCCGTCGAAAATCGGCTTGAGCGTCAACAAGGCGGCGATAAACTGCCGCTGGCTTTCGAAGGTGACTTCGACGTGTTGCAGCGGTTGGCGATCGGCGATGGCGCGCTTGAGCAGCGCGGGCAGCGTCAACAGCTGCGCCAACGGCTTGCCCTGGCTCTGCTGTTCGTCCAGCTTCAGCAGGCCGGCGGCGCGCTGGTTGATGTATTGCAGGTAGCCGCGGTGATCCCAGGCCATAACGCCGTCGTCCACGCCGTCCAGCAGGCCGTAAAGCTGATTCAGATGGCGGTTGGATTCCGCCAGCAGGCCGTCGGCGTTCAGCGAGTTGCCGATTTCGCGGGCGATGGCCAGCGTCAGCGACAGATCGCCGGCGGCGCAGTCGGCCAGCAGGCAGCCCAGCGCGATCGAGCCGCGCTGGCGGCCGCTGTTGTCGTAGACCGGCGTGGCGCAGAACGACCAGCCGTGCAGCGCTCGGCGCACGTGTTCTTTACCGCTCACCCGCACCGGGTGGCCTTCCGCCGCCGCCAGCGCCGGGGCATTGGTGCCTATCTGTCCTTCGGCCCAGTAAGCGCCGGGGGCGAACCCCAGTTGCTGCAGATGTTCCCAGGTTTGGGCGTCGCCGCAGCGCCACAGCATGCAGCCGCTCTCGTCGAGGATCATCAGCAGGCAACGCCGCGGCTCCATGTATTCACAGGCGTCTTCCAGCGCCGCCTGGCCGAGCGTCAGCAGATCGTTCTTGCGGCGGCAAATCGATTCGAAGGTGGCGCCCTGCGCACGGTGCGGCGCTTGCCAGACATCGGGCTGCATCAGGCTGCGGCAACGCAGCCAGGAGGCGTACACCGCCGGCGTCGGGCGCAGCGGCGGCGGCAGTTCGCCGTCGTTAATCAGTTGCTGCCAACGTGAATCGTTGTCCATCGAACCTCATCCAACTGCGAAAACGAGAGTGACGATGATATCACCTGGCGCAGCGGCGGCTGTGAGGCGGCGGGCAGAAGCGGGGAAAATCGGGACAAAAAAAACGGGGCGCGGCGCAGGCCGGACCCCGTGTTTGTCAGCGTGCGGACATCAGTTGCGGAATGGGTTGCCGCTGTGGCGAGCCGGTTGGCTGGTGGTAACGGCCGGCGCGGATGCGCGAGTGGCCGCCGGTGCCGGCGCCGCAGTCTGTTGCATCGGCGCATTGTCCTGATAACCGTCCGCATAGGCGTCCTGCGCGCGGTTTTGCGGTGCGACGGCGTCAGGCGCGGTCGATACCGGCTTGCCCAACGCGCCGTTCAGCAGCAGCAGATCGTTCTGGTTCAGCGTGCCGAGCGCCGACTTGATGTTCAGCTGGTTGATCAAATAGGTATAACGCGCGTCGGACAGCTGACGTTTGGCGTTATACAGCGTGGTGGTGGCGTCCAGCACATCGACGATGGTGCGGGTACCGACCTGATAACCGGCTTCCATCGCGTCCAGGGAGCTCTGCGCGGAGATCACCGCCTGTTTGTAGGCGTTGATGCTGCTGATCGAAGCGTTAACGTTGTTGAACGATGAACGCACGGTCTGCACCACGCTGCGGTGAGCGCTTTCCAGCTGTTCGCTGGCGCCGACGAAGCCGTACTGCGCTTGTTTAACCTGCGAGTTGGTCGCGCCGCCGCTGTACAGCGGCAGGTTGAAGCTGATGCCCACTTTATTTTGGCCCGCATCGGAGTCGCTGTAGCGTGCGGCATTCGCGCCGCCGGTGTTTGAGCCGTTATATTTGGTATTGCTGATGCCGGTTGACGCGCTGACGTCAATCGTCGGCATATAGCCGGTCTGTGCGGCGCGGATCTGTTCGCGCGCCAGATCTTGGCTCAGGCGGGCGGACAGCAGGCTCAGGTTGCGCGCCTCCGCTTCTTTCAGCAGGTTGTTCACCGCTTCCGGGCGCTGGGTGCTGAAGCGATCGGTGTTCAGCGAGGCCAGCTCCGGGTAGAAGGCCCCGGTCACCTGGCGCAGCGTTTCCAGCGCGTTATCCAGATCGTTGCGGGCGGAGACTTCGGCCGCCAGCACGGTGTCATAGTTCGAGCGGGCGTTCTGCACGTCGGTGATCGCCACCAGGCCCACGTTGAAGCGTTGGGTGGTTTGATCCAGCGTGCGGTACACCGCGTCTTTCTGCGCCTGGGTGTACGACAGCGTGTCGATCGCCTTCAGCACGTTAAAGTAGGCGGTGGCGGTGTTGAGAATCAGCGACTGCTCTGCGGTCTGGAAGGTGACGTCGGAGATGCCGGCGCTCTTTTCCTGCAGCGTCAGCTGGCGCCATTTCGACATGTCGAAGAGGGTCTGCGTCAATGCCAGCGAACCGCTGGTGACGTTGCTGTTAACGCCATTGCTGTCACGATAACCGTTGGTGTAATCGTAACCTGCGGTTAAACCGAGCTGCGGCAGCAGCGGGCTGCGCGCTTCATTGATCTTTTCGAATGCGGCGTCGCGGTCAGCAGCACTTTTGCGCAGATCCGGGTTACTTTCCCTGGCCTGTTTGTAGACCTGCAGCAGGTTCTCTGCCTGGCTCATTGCACTGAAGCCGCCCAGGCTCAGTCCGATAAGAAGGGGGAGCAGTTTCTTCATTTGCATTCCTTGTTGTGCAGCAATATTGCTATGTTAGCGCTGACGATAGACGAAATAGTTGCCGATTCTAGCAGAGTCTGCGGTACGCATCAGGTGGCTGAATGTGCCATCTCACGTAACTTTTACCTTTCAGACCGCCCATTTACCTTGGCGTACTGCCCGGGCCGACTGCAGCTGATATTATGGCTGACAATCAGGATTGTTTCCCGCTATTACCCGCGAGCGCACAAACGCGCCGCGTCCGGCGGCGAAAAACAGCCTAACATAAAGCGGCGGCGGTGAGACCCGCTGTTTCTGTCATCAAAACCGTTTATTTTATCGGCATACTCACGCAGGAGAATTCGCGCATGAACCGTTCGCAGCCGTCACCCGTCACCTTCGATAAAAAAGATGTAGAAATTATTGCACGCGAGACGCTGTACCGTGGTTTTTTTTCACTCAATTTATACCGGTTTCGCCATCGCTTGTTCAATGGCGAAATGAGTCCTGAAATCACGCGTGAAATTTTCGAGCGCGGCCATGCGGCGGTGCTGCTGCCCTACGACCCGGTGCGCGATGAAGTGGTGCTGATTGAACAACTGCGCATCGCCGCGGTCGATACCAGTAATTCGCCCTGGCTGCTGGAAATGGTGGCGGGTATGATCGAAACCGGCGAAAGCGTCGAAGACGTGTGCCGCCGCGAAGCGCAGGAAGAAGCCGGCGTGGTGGTCGGGCGCTGCAAGCCGGTGCTGAGCTATCTGGCCAGCCCCGGCGGCACCAGCGAACGCTTGTCGATCATGGTCGGCGAGGTGGACGCCGGCACCGCCGAAGGCATCCACGGCCTGGCGGAAGAGCATGAAGATATTCGCGTCCATGTGGTCAGCCGCGAGCAGGCTTACCGCTGGGTGGAAGAGGGCGCGATCGATAACGCCGCATCAGTGATTGCATTGCAATGGCTGGCGTTGCACCATGAATCGTTGAGAAAAGAGTGGGCCAACTAATGAAACAGCGCTATACCCCTGATTTCCCCGAAATGATGAGATTGTGCGAAACCAACTTCGCGCAATTGCGCCGCTTGCTGCCGCGCAACGACGAAGCGGGCGAAACGGTGACTTATCAGGTGAACGGCGCTAGCTATCGTTTGACCATTGTTGAGTCCACGCGTTACACGTCGCTGGTGGAGATCGAGCAGATCTTTCCGGCGGTCAGCTACTGGAGCCTGCCCGCGATGACGGTGCGGTTATACCATGACGCCATGGTTGCGGAAGTGTGTTCCAGTCAGCAGATCTACCGCTTTAAAGCGCGTTATGATTATCCTAATAAAAAGTTGCATCAACGCGACGAAAAGCATCAAATTAACCAGTTTCTTGCTGATTGGCTGCGCTACTGTTTGGCGCATGGAGCGATGGCGGTTCCGGTTTGTTAGACAGACTGAAATAACAAAGGACACCATTTGGAAAGCCTGTTTAAACTGCCCGTGGCGAGTGGGGCCGCGGTCAGGATTCTACAAATAACAGATACCCACCTTTTTGCCGGCGAACACGAGACGTTGCTCGGCATCAATACCTATCGCAGCTATCACGCGGTGCTGGACGCCATTCAGGCGCAGCGCCGCGATGTCGATTTGATCGTCGCCACGGGAGATTTGGCGCAGGATCATTCGCAGGAGGCGTACCGCCACTTCGCCGCCGGCATCGCGCAACTGCCGGCCCCGTGCGTGTGGCTGCCGGGCAACCACGATTTCCAACCGGCGATGGTCGACGCGTTGGCCGCCGCCGGCATCGCCCCTTCCAAGCAGGTGCTGCTGGGCGATAACTGGCAGGTGCTGATGTTGGACAGTCAGGTGTTCGGCGTACCGCACGGCGAGCTGAGCGAATACCAGCTCGAGTGGATGGAGCGCTGCCTGCAGGCGCACCCCGAGCGTTACACGCTGTTGCTGCTGCACCACCATCCGCTGCCTTCCGGCTGCACCTGGCTCGATCAGCACAGCCTGCGCAACCCGCATATGCTGGGCGCGATCCTGTTGCGCTACCCGAAGGTGAATACCGTGGTGTGCGGTCATATTCACCAGGATCTGGATCTGGAATGGCAGGGCCGGCGTCTGTTGGCGACGCCGTCCACCTGCGTGCAATTCAAGCCGCACTGCACTAACTTTACCATCGACGACGTCTCCCCCGGCTGGCGTTACCTCGATCTGCTGCCGGACGGCCGCGTCGAGACGCAGGTGTTCCGCCTGGAAAACGACGATTTCCGCCCCGATATGGACTCGGATGGATACTGATGCCTTCGACACTGCTCTACCTGCACGGTTTCAACAGCTCGCCGCAGTCGGCCAAGGCGGTGGCCTTCAAGGCCTGGCTGGCCGAACACCATCCCGCTATCGAGATGCTGGTGCCGCAGTTGCCGGCCTTTCCGGCGGAGGCCGCCGAAATGCTGGAAAATCTGGTGCTGGAACGCGCCGGACAAACGCTCGGATTGGTGGGGTCCTCGCTGGGCGGCTATTACGCCACCTGGCTGTCGCAGTGTTTTTCGCTGCCGGCGGTGGTGGTCAACCCGGCGGTCAAGCCGTTTGAGCTGCTGGTCGACTATCTCGGCGCCAACGAGAACCCCTACACCGGCCAGCAATATGTGTTAGAGTCTCGTCACGTTTACGATCTGAAAGTGATGCAGATCGATCCTTTGGAGTCGCCGGATTTAATCTGGCTGCTGCAGCAAACGGGCGATGAAATTCTCGATTACGGCCAGGCAGTGGCGTATTACACCGCGTGTCGGCAAACGGTGGAGTCGGGTGGAAACCACGCCTTCGTCGGTTTCGAGCACTACTTCCCCCAGATTGTGGATTTTTTAGGGCTAAACGCGGTCTGACGGACCGTTCCGGCACCTCCCTTTAACCACGAAAAAATAATCAACGATGACTCAATCCAGCTATAACGCTGATGCCATTGAAGTACTCAGCGGTCTAGAACCAGTGCGCCGTCGTCCCGGCATGTATACCGACACGACGCGCCCAAACCACCTCGGCCAAGAGGTGATCGATAACAGCGTCGACGAAGCGTTGGCCGGACATGCCAAGCGTATCGACGTGATCCTGCACGCCGATCAGTCGCTGGAAGTGATCGACGACGGCCGCGGCATGCCGGTGGACATCCACCCGGAAGAGGGCGTGCCGGCGGTTGAGTTGATCCTGTGCCGACTGCACGCCGGCGGTAAATTCTCGAATAAAAACTACCAGTTCTCCGGCGGCCTGCACGGCGTTGGGATCTCGGTGGTCAACGCCCTGTCGAAGCGGGTGGAAGTCAACGTGCGCCGCGACGGCAACGTCTACGGCATCGCCTTCGAAAACGGCGACAAAGTGCAAGATCTGACGGTGACCGGCACCTGCGGCAAACGCAACACCGGCACCAGCGTGCACTTCTGGCCGGACGAACAGTTCTTCGACAGCCCGCGTTTCTCGGTATCGCGCCTCACTCACCTGCTGAAAGCCAAAGCGGTGCTGTGCCCCGGCGTTGAGATCTATTTCATCGACAAGGTGAACAACACCGAGCAGCGCTGGTGCTACCAGGACGGCCTGACCGACTACCTGATGGAAGCGGTTAACGGCCTGATCACCCTGCCGGAAGCGCCGTTCGTCGGCAATTTCGCCGGTGATACCGAAGCGGTGGACTGGGCGCTGCTGTGGCTGCCGGAAGGCGGCGAGCTGCTGACCGAAAGCTACGTCAACCTGATCCCGACCATGCAGGGCGGCACCCACGTCAACGGTCTGCGTCAGGGGCTGCTGGACGCGATGCGCGAGTTTTGCGAATTCCGCAACATCCTGCCGCGCGGCGTGAAGCTGTCGGCGGAGGATATTTGGGATCGCTGCGCTTACGTGCTGTCGGTGAAGATGCAGGATCCGCAGTTCGCCGGGCAGACCAAAGAGCGTCTCTCTTCGCGTCAGTGCGCGGCCTTCGTTTCCGGCGTGGTGAAAGATGCCTTCAGCCTGTGGCTGAACCAGAACGTTCAGGCGGCGGAACAGCTGGCCGAGCTGGCGATTTCCAGCGCCCAACGCCGTCTGCGCGCCGCCAAGAAAGTGGTGCGCAAGAAGCTGACCAGCGGGCCGGCGCTGCCGGGCAAGCTGGCGGACTGCACCTCGCAGGATCTGGCCATGACCGAACTGTTCCTGGTGGAAGGGGACTCCGCGGGCGGATCGGCCAAGCAGGCGCGCGATCGCGAATATCAGGCGATCATGCCGCTGAAGGGCAAGATCCTGAATACCTGGGAAGTCTCCTCGGACGAAGTGCTGGCCTCGCAGGAAGTGCATGACATTTCCGTGGCGATCGGCATCGATCCGGACAGCGAAGATCTCAGCCAGTTGCGCTACGGCAAAATCTGCATCCTGGCGGATGCGGACTCCGACGGCCTGCACATCGCTACGCTGCTGTGCGCGCTGTTCGTGCGCCACTTCCGTTCGCTGGTGAAAGGCGGGCACGTTTATGTGGCCATGCCGCCGCTGTACCGCATCGATCTCGGTAAAGAGGTGTTCTACGCGCTGGATGAAGAAGAGAAAGCCGGCGTGCTGGAACAGCTGAAGCGCAAGAAAGGCAAGCCGAACGTCCAGCGCTTTAAAGGGCTGGGCGAGATGAACCCGCTGCAGCTGCGCGAAACCACCCTCGATCCGAACACCCGCCGTCTGGTGCAATTGACGGTCGCGGAAGATGATGTCGATCAGACGCTGGCGGTGATGGACATGCTGTTGGCCAAGAAGCGTTCGGAAGATCGCCGCAACTGGCTGCAAGACAAGGGCGACATGGCCGAATTGGCGGTCTGAGCCTGACCCTGGCCCGGTGAAATGCCGGGCCGGCTTTCCCGCAGGGCGTTCATGCGGCGCCCGATAACCTGGGCCGGAATGCATGAAGATCACGCTCGAAGAATTGCTGGCGTTCACTTCGGTGGTCGACAGCGGTTCCATCACCGCCGCCGCCGATCGGCTCGGCCAGACGACTTCCGGCATCAGCCGCGCGCTCAGCCGCCTGGAGAATAAGCTCGATACCACCCTGATGCGCCGCACTACGCGTCGCCTGGAGCTGACCGAAGAGGGGCAAAGCTTCCTGAGCCATGCGCGTACGATCATCAACTCGGTGGAAAATGCCGAAGAACAAATGGCGGTGCGCCGGCAGATGCCGGCCGGGCGACTGCGGATCAATGCGGCTGCGCCTTTTATGGAGCACGTCATCGTGCCGCTGGTGGCGGGGTTCAGGGAACGTTATCCGCAAATTTCGCTCGAGCTGAACACCGACAATCTGATCATCGATCTGCTGGAAAAACGCACGGATATCGCCATTCGCATCGGCGCGTTGCGCGATTCGACCATTCATGCGCGCGCGCTGGGCGCCAGCCGGTTGCGCATCCTCGCCAGCCCGGCTTATCTGCAGCAGCACGGCACGCCGCAGAGCGTGGAGGCGTTGCACCGGCATTGTCTGCTCGGTTTTACCCAACCGGAATCGCTGAACCAATGGCCGTTGCGCTATCGCCAGGCGCCGCATTTCGCCATCACGCCGACGATCTCGGCGTCCAGCGGTGAAACGCTGCGGCAATTGGCGCTGCGGGGCGAGGGGATCGTACAGCTGGCAGACTTTATGACCCGGCGCGATCGGGAAGCGGGCAAGTTGGTGACGTTGCTGGAGCAGGAGACGCTGGACGTGCGCCAGCCGATTAATGCGGTGTATTACCGCAATACGCAATTGGCGGCGCGCATCACCTGTTTTCTTGACTACGTCAGCGCGCACATCGACGCGCAGACGTTATAAGGCGGAGCTTACAGGATAAGGCGGAGCTTACAGGGCGTTTTCCAGGATGTAGATCTCGGTGTCCAGCACGCTGTCTTTGAGGGTGTCGCGGTGTTTGAGCATGTGCTCAATGGCCAGATGTTTTTCCAGATGCGCCATGCTTTCCCATTTCTCCAGCATGAACACCGAATCCGGCGACCGCTTCTGCCACGGCGCCTGGGTATTGCTGTCGACCATCGGCGTGTATTCGCCGCAACCCTCTTCCGCCAGCACCAGCGGCACCAGCTTTTCAATGGCTTGCAGTACGGTGGCGCGGTGGCCGGGTTTCACTTTGATTTCTGCGATTACGGTGATCATGCTTACCTCGTTGATGAGTATGTTCTGCGTCAGTTAAGCAAAATTTTTCGCCAGATGCTCGCGATAACGTGCGATGTCCGCTTCGATATCCGGTTGTTTTATCACGTCATTGCAGATAAAGGTCGGCAGCGCTTCCATTCCCAGGAACTGGTTGGCCTTGTGGAAGTGCAGGTAAACGCCGTCGACGCCGACGCCGTGGAAGAACTGATCGGGATCGGTGAAGGCCTCCAGCGGGGCGTTCCAGGTCAGGCTCAGCAGGTATTTTTTGCCCTGGATCAGGCCGCCGGAGCCATATTTTTTGCTTTCGTCAGAACGAGAGCGGCCGTCGCTGGCATACAGGCTGCCGTGACCGGCGGTGAACACTTCATCGATGTATTTTTTCAGGATCCAGGGTTCGCCCATCCACCAGCCCGGCATCTGGTAGATGACCGCGTCGGCCCACAGGTATTTCTTTACCTCGGCTTCGATGTCATAACCGTCGTCAACCACGGTGACCTGCACATCGTGCTGCAGATCGCGCAGGAAGCTTTCCGCCACGTCGCTCAGGGTTTGGTTGAGTTCGCCGTTGGAATGGCCGAATTGTTTTTTAGCGTTGATAATCAGGATATTGCTCATCTTTCGCGGCTCCCGTCAGAGTTAAGATATGGCATGCTTCCCGCCGAAAAGGCGGAAACCATCTCGCTGGCGACGAGTGTAATCGTTAGGCAGGCAAGTAAAAATGCGATCCAGCGCACAACAGTGTTGACTGCCAGTCAATAAACGGGCCGCCAGACAGCGAAATTTTGCATAAACCGCAGCGCGCAACCGGCCGCCGCCGGCGATCCTTGCGCCAACTGTGACAGCCACCCTGCAGATGGGTTACTATCGCGGGCAGAATCGACAAGCGATGCCTTTTGTCGTCCAAGGGATTGCCAAGCCACGGTCTGAGGATAATTGAGTAATGAGTGATCTGACTCATGACGGTGTAGAGCGTTTACCGCTGCACACATTCACTGAAAACGCCTATCTGAACTATTCCATGTACGTCATCATGGATCGGGCGTTGCCGTACATTGGCGACGGTTTGAAGCCGGTACAACGCCGCATCATCTACGCCATGTCTGAACTGGGGCTGACCAACAGCGCCAAATTCAAGAAGTCCGCCCGCACCGTGGGCGACGTGCTGGGTAAATATCACCCGCACGGCGACAGCGCGTGTTATGAAGCCATGGTGCTGATGGCGCAGCCGTTCTCGTATCGCTATCCGCTGGTGGACGGCCAGGGGAACTGGGGGGCGCCGGACGATCCCAAGTCGTTCGCGGCGATGCGTTATACCGAATCGCGCCTGTCCAAATACGCCGAGGTCTTGCTGGCCGAGCTGGGCCAGGGCACGGTCGACTGGATCCCGAACTTTGACGGCACGCTACAAGAGCCGAAGATGCTGCCGGCGCGCCTGCCGAACATCCTGCTGAACGGCACCACCGGCATCGCGGTTGGCATGGCGACCGACATTCCGCCGCACAACGTGCGCGAAGTCGCCGCCGCCGCGGTGGCACTGCTCGACAAGCCGGGCGCCTCGCTCGATGACCTGCTCGAGTTCGTGCAGGGGCCGGACTTCCCGACCGAAGCCGAGATCATCACCCCGCGCGATGAAATTCGCAAAATTTACCAGAGCGGCCGCGGCTCGGTGCGCATGCGCGCCGTGTGGAAGAAAGAGGATGGCAGCGCGGTGATCACCGCCTTGCCGCATCAGGTTTCCGGCGCCAAGGTGCTGGAGCAGATAGCCAGCCAGATGCGCGCCAAGAAGCTGCCGATGGTCGAAGACCTGCGCGACGAATCCGATCACGAGAACCCGACGCGTCTGGTGATCGTGCCACGTTCCAACCGCATCGATCTGGAGCAGGTGATGAATCACCTGTTCGCCACCACCGATCTGGAGCGCAGCTACCGCATCAACATGAACATGATCGGTCTGGACAACCGCCCGCAGGTGAAAGGGCTGGTGGAGATCCTCACCGAATGGCTGGCCTACCGTCGCGATACGGTGCGTCGCCGCCTGAACTACCGCCTCGAGAAGGTGCTCAAGCGCCTGCATATCCTCGAAGGTTTGCTGGTGGCGTTCCTCAACATCGACGAGGTGATCCACATCATCCGCAGCGAGGATGAGCCGAAGCCGGTGCTGATGCAGCGTTTCGGCATCTCCGATACTCAGGCGGAAGCGATCCTCGAGCTGAAACTGCGTCACCTGGCCAAGCTGGAAGAGGTCAAGATCCGCGGCGAGCAGGACGAACTGGCGAAAGAGCGCGATCAGCTGCAGGCGCTGCTGGCGTCCGAACGCAAGCTGAATACGCTGATTAAGAAAGAGATCCAGGCCGATGCGCAGACCTACGGCGACGATCGCCGTTCGCCGCTGACCGAGCGCGCGGAAGCCAAGGCGATGAGCGAGCATGACTTCGTGCCGTCCGAACCGGTGACCATCGTGCTGTCTGAAATGGGCTGGGTGCGCAGCGCCAAGGGCCATGACATCGATCCGACCGGGTTGAGCTACAAGGCCGGCGACAGCTTCCGCGGCGCGGCGCGCGGCAAGAGCAATCAGCCGGTGGTATTTATCGACTCTACCGGGCGCAGCTATGCGCTCGATCCGATGACGCTGCCTTCGGCGCGCGGGCAGGGCGAGCCGCTGACCGGCAAGCTGACGCCGCCGCCGGGCGCCACCATCGAGCAGGTGCTGATGGCGGCCGACGATCAGAAGCTGCTGATGGCGTCTGACGCCGGTTACGGTTTCGTCTGCACCTTTAACGATCTGGTGGCGCGCAACCGCGCCGGCAAGGTGATGATCACGCTGCCGGACAACGCCAGAGCGCTGCCGCCGATGGAGATCCACGGCGCAGACGATATGCTGCTGTCGATCACCGCCGCCGGGCGCATGCTGATGTTCCCGGTCGCCGATCTGCCGCAGCTGTCGAAGGGCAAGGGCAACAAGATCGTCTCCATTCCGGCGGCGCAGGCCGCCGCCGGTGAAGACAAGCTGGCCTGGCTGTTCGTGCTGCCGCCGCAGGCGTCTGTCACGCTGCACGTCGGCAAACGCAAGCTGACGCTGCGTCCGGAAGATCTGCAGAAGTTCCGTGCGGAACGCGGCCGCAAGGGCACCCAACTGCCGCGCGGCCTGCAGCGCATCGATCGCGTCGAAGTGGATGCGCCGGTGCGGGCGTCGGGTGGCGACAGCGAAGAGTAAGCGTTGGCACCAGCGTTAACGGGCGGTCGCAGCATGCTGTGGCCGCCTTATTTATTTTTGCTGGCGTTTATTTTCCAAATAGTTAACATTTCTGCGCATAAAATTATTGTGCGTACTGCCGCCTGGCGGGAAAATAGCGAGAAATGCAGGCGACATAGGCGTGCTTTCCGCTTGGTCGGCAAATAATGAGTAAAGGAATCTGCGCAGCGAAGTAAACTGCGTTGGCAGTGTGCTAATGAGGTTGTTATGTTATTGATTTTGCGTGCCGTTCTCGCCACTCTTTTCTGTATTCTGGTGTGTATTTTCGGTTCGGTTTATTGCTTGTTCAGTCCGCGTAATCCTCGCCATGTGGCGACCTTCGGCCATCTTTTCGGTCGTCTGTCGACGCTGTTCGGCATCAAGGTTGAAACCCGCGTGCCGGCCGATGCGGCCAACAACGGCAACTGCATCTATATCGCCAACCACCAAAATAACTACGACATGGTGACGGCCTCTAATATCGTGCAGCCGCGCACCGTGACGGTCGGTAAAAAAAGTCTGGTGTGGATCCCGTTTTTCGGCCCGCTGTATTGGCTGACCGGTAATCTGCTGATAGATCGTGATAATCGCGCCAAGGCGCACGGCACCATCGCCCAGGTGGCGGAGCAGTTCAAGAAGAAAGACATTTCGATCTGGATGTTCCCGGAAGGGACCCGCAGCCGCGGCCGTGGGCTGATGCCGTTTAAAACCGGCGCGTTCCACGCGGCCATCGCCGCCGGCGTGCCGATTGTGCCTATCTGCGTATCCACCACCAGCGGTAATATAAATCTTAATCGCTGGAATAACGGCCATGTGATCGTCGAGATGTTGGCGCCGGTGGATACCAGCAAATACGGCAAAGAAAACGTGCGCGAGCTGGCGGCCCATTGCCGCGAGCTGATGGAGGCGAAAATCGCCGAATTGGACGCCGAAGTCGCCCAGCGCAACGCCGCCAAAAAATAAGAGTCTACCGGCTTCAAAGAAGAGTTTTTTAATTGGCGTTCAGCGCCGTTAACGCCTGAGCGCCTGCTAATCTTGATTGGCGGGCGTTTGGGTTTTGCACACGGTTTAGTTATTGCTTTTCATGGAGAAAATATGTCACTCAGTCGACGTCAGTTTTTACAGGCATCGGGCCTGGCGCTGTGCGCGGGCGCCGTGCCGCTGAGGGCTGAGGCGAGCGGAACGCAGACCCCATTACCCATTCCCCCGCTGCTGGAGTCTCGCCGCGGTCAGCCGCTGTTCCTGACCTTGCAGCGCGCCCACTGGGCGTTTATGGATAACCGCAAAGCGGCGGTGTGGGGCATCAACGGCATGTACCTGGGGCCGACGGTGCGGGTTTACAGCGGCGACGACGTCAAACTGATCTACAGCAACCGCCTGCAGGAGCCGGTGGCGATGACCATCAGCGGTCTGCAGGTGCCGGGCACGCTGATGGGCGGCGCGCCGCGCATGATGTCGCCCAACGTCGACTGGTCGCCGGTGCTGCCCATTCGTCAGGCGGCGGCTACCTGCTGGTACCACGCCAACACGCCAAACCGCATGGCGCCGCATGTGTATAACGGGCTGGCCGGATTGTGGCTGGTGGAGGATGCCGTCAGCAAAGCGCTGCCGCTGCCCAACCACTACGGCGTCGACGATTTCCCGCTGATCATTCAGGACAAACGCTTCGATAACTTCGGCACGCCGCAATACGATGCGCCGTCGCAGGGCGGCTTCGTCGGCGATACGCTGTTGGTCAACGGCGTGCAAAACCCGTATGTCGACGTGTCGCGCGGCTGGGTGCGTTTGCGTTTGCTCAACGCCTCCAACGCGCGGCGTTATACCCTGCAGCTCAGCGACGGGCGGCCGTTCAACGTGATCGCCAGCGATCAGGGCTTCCTGCCTGCGCCGGTTGCGGTGCAGCAGCTGTCGTTGGCGCCGGGCGAGCGCCGGGAAGTGCTGATCGACATGTCGAAGGGCGACGAGGTGACCATCACCGCCGGTGAAGCGGCGGGCATCATGGATCGCCTGCGCGGCCTGTTCGAGCCGTCGAGCATTCTGGTGTCCACCCAGGTGCTGACGCTGCGCCCGACCGGCCTGCTGCCGCTGGTGACCGACAACCTGCCGATGCGCCTGCTGGCGGATCAGCTGTTGGACGGCAGCGCCAGCCGCACCCGCGATTTCCGCCTGGGCGACGGCGGCGTCGGCATCAACGGCGCAATTTGGGACATGAACCGCATCGACGTACAGGCGCAGCAAGGCACCTGGGAACGCTGGAACATTCATGCGGATACGCCGCAGTCGTTCCATATTCAGGGCGTGCAGTTCCTGATTAAACGCGTCAACGGCGCGCAGCCGATGGCGGAAGATCGCGGCTGGAAGGATACCGTCTGGGTCGATGGCGACGTCGAGCTGCTGGTGTATTTCAACCAATCCACCTCCGAACACTTCCCGTTCCTGTATTACAGCCAGACGCTGGAGATGGCCGATCGCGGCACCGCCGGCCAGCTGATGGTGCAGCCGACGATGTAACCCGCTCTGCGGGCCGCTTAGGGCGCCCGCAGCATCGCCAAAAAAGCCTGCACCACCGGCGTGACGCTGTCGGTACGGTATACCGCATACAGATCCGCCGGGGGCGCCTGCTGCAGCGAGCAAAACCGCACGCCGGGCCACGGGATGCGGCCGTAGCTGTCCGGCAGCAGCGTAATGCCGCAGCCTTCCGCCACCAGCGCCAGCAGGGTTTGCGGTTCATTGACCTGATAAGCGACGTCCGGCAAAAATCCCTGCTGCAGACACAGATTGTGCAGATACAGCCCCAGGCTGGCCTCATGCGGCGGCAGCACGATGAAGCTGTCGTTCTGCAGCGCCGCCAGCGGAATGTTTTCCTGCTGCGCCAGCGGATGATCAAGCGGCAGCACCACGGCGATGCTTTCGCACGCCAACCGTTGGCAGGTCAACCCCGGCAGCGTCTGTTGCTGCGCCTCTCGCCAGACCCCGATGTCGATATGCCGCTTTTGCAGCGCGATGATTTGCTGGCTGGGCGTGAGCTCGTTCACCGACCAGGTGACGCCGGCGCTCCGCTCGCTGAATCGCCGCAGCGCCGCAATCAAGCCGCCCCAGGCCGAGGTGCCGACCATGCCGACCACCATGTGGCCGCCTTCGCCGCGCCCCATTTGTTGCACCTGATGCAGCGCGCTGTCGGCCTGATCCAGCAGCCGCTCGACGTTGCGCAGCAGCGTGCGGCCAGCCGGCGTCAGCGTCATGGAGCGGGTGGTGCGTTTGAACAGTACCACGCCGAGCTGGCTCTCCAGTTCCTTGATGTGCTTGCTGAGCGGCGGCTGTGACATATTCAACCGCCGCGCCGCCTGAGTGAAATTCATCTCTTCCGCCACCACGCGGAAATAGTGCAGTAGGCGGAAGTTAATCCGACCGGGATCGGGCAGGGCATGGGGCGGGTTCATCCGGGGTATCGCCTCCTGTGACGCAGCTCAACTTATAGATAAATGGAATAAATCGGCCGCCAAGAATGTATTGGCCTCGGCCGCGCCTCGCTCTCTACTATGGGGCTTATTGTCCCCCGCTTAAAGAGAGAATACGATGTTTAATCAAGAAGATGCTTTTATCTGCGCCGATGTTGTCCGCGCACGTCTGCCGGGTTTTCAGCCGAAAGCGGCCTTGATTCTCGGCTCTGGGCTCGGCGCTCTGGCGGAGGTGATGACTGAAACCGTCACCCTCGATTACGCGGCGCTGCCGGGCTTCCCGGTGAGCGGCGTCGTCGGCCACGCCGGGCAACTGGTCGCCGGCAAGCTGGAGGGCGTGCCGGTCTTGTGCATGAAAGGGCGCGGCCACTTCTATGAAGGGCGCGGCATGCAGGTGATGACCACCGCAGTGCGCACCTTCAAACTGCTGGGCTGCGAATTCCTGTTGGCGACCAACGCCGCCGGTTCGCTGCGCCGCTCGGTAGCGCCGGGCAGCCTGGTGGCCATTACCGATCATATCAATTTCATGCCGGAATCGCCGCTGGTCGGCGCCAACGACGAGCGCTTCGGGCCGCGCTTCTTCAGCCTGGCGAACGCCTACGATCGCGATCTGCGCGCCCAACTGGCGGCGGTGGCCGAAAGCGCGGGCATCCCGCTGGCGGAAGGGGTGTTCGCCGCTTACACCGGGCCGAACTTCGAAACGCCGGCGGAGATCCGCATGATGCAGACCCTCGGCTGCGACGTCGTGGGCATGTCGATCGTGCCGGAAGTCCTGACGGCGCGCCACTGCGGTCTCAAGGTGCTGGTGGTGTCCGCGATGACCAACTACGCCGAAGGGCTGTCGGATACGCCTCTTTCTCACGAACAAACGCTCAGCTGCGCGGCGCTGGCGGCGGACGATTTCATGCGCCTTATCCGCGAGCTGTTCAAAACGCTGTGACACCGTAAGCAAACCGGCGGCGGGCTGCAGTGGGCCCGCCGCACCAATCATCGTTGAAAGCATAATAACAAGGTGATGGCGATGGCGATAAAAACACGATTGAAGGTGATGATTTTCCTGCAGTTCTTTATCTGGGGCGCCTGGCTGGTGACGCTGGGCTCCTATATGATCAACACGCTGCATTTCAGCGGCATGCAGGTGGGAATGGTTTACAGCGCCAAGGGGATCGCGGCGCTGATCATGCCGGGCCTGGCGGGCATCATCGCCGACCGTTGGATGAGGGCCAACTACCTGTATGCGCTTTGCCACCTGCTCGGGGCGCTGGCGCTGTACTGTGCGGCGCAGGTTGAGCAACCGATGCTGATGTTCTGGGTAATGCTGTTCAACGCGATGGTCTATATGCCGACCATCGCGCTCTCCAACGCCATTTCCTATTTTTGCCTGGAGAAGCACGGCTTTGACACGGTAAAGGACTTTCCGCCGGTGCGGGTGTACGGCACCGTGGGATTCATTCTGGCAATGTGGCTGGTCGGTTTCAGCCAAATCGAGCTCAGTAATCTGCAGCTGTATCTGGCTTCTGCGGCGTCGCTGCTGCTGTCCGCCTATTCGCTGACGCTGCCGCGTTGCCCGACCAACCGCGCGGCCGAGTCGAAGCGCTGGGTGAGCGTGCTGGGGCTGGATGCGCTGGTGCTGTTTCGCCAGCGGCGCATGGCGCTGTTTTTCCTGTTCGCCATGTTGCTCGGCGCGGCGCTGCAGATAACCAACACCTTCGGCAACCCGTTCCTGCACGATCTGTCGCTCAATCCGCTGTATCAGGACAGCCTCAGCGTCCGGTATCCGGCGGTGCTGCTGTCGCTGTCGCAGATCTCTGAAGTGTTCTTTATCCTCACCATTCCCTTTTTCCTGCGCCGTTACGGCATCAAGCAGGTGATGCTGATCAGCATGGCGGCCTGGACGCTGCGTTTCCTGTTCCTGGCCTACGGCACACCGGTCGGTTTTGGTTTCGTGCTGCTGCTGTTGTCGATGATCGTTTACGGTTGCGCGTTCGACTTCTTTAATATTTCCGGCGCCATTTTCGTCGAGAAGGAGGCCGATCACCGCATCCGCGCCAGCGCGCAGGGGCTGTTCATGACCATGGTCAACGGTCTGGGCGCCTATGTGGGGGCGCTCGCCAGCGGCGAAGTGGTGGATTTCTTCAGCCATGACGGCGTGAAAGACTGGCAGAGCATCTGGCTGGTGTTTGCGCTGTATACGCTGGTGCTGGGGATTGTGTTCGCGTTGAGCTTCAACTATCGCCACTCGCCGCAGGAGAGTGCGGCGGCGGCGCAGTAAGGCTGAGGGCGCTGGATGGTGGCGCCCTGAAACGTCAGGCCTGCGGGAAGCGTTGTTGCAGTTGATGCCGGTCCGGTGGATTGGCGGCGCCGAGGCTGGCCACCACGCAGGCGGCGACCCGGTTGGCCAGATCGACCGCCCGCGGCAGCGGCCAGCCGGCGGACAGCCCCGCCAGCAAACCGGCGCAGTGGGCATCGCCCGCGCCGATGGTATCGACCACGTCCACCGGATAGGCGGGAACGTGCAGCGGCGGCGTGCGGCCGTCGCAGATCCAGGCGCCGTCGCGATCCAGGCGGCAGATCAGCGTCAGGTTACGGGCGGCGGCATAGCGCTGCGCGGCATCCACGGCGTCGCCGGCGCCGCACAGCGCGGCCACTTCGTCGCGGTTGAGCGTCAGCAGGGTGTGGCTGTCGCTGAGCATGGCGAAGAAATCTTCGCTGAGCTGGGCGATGCGCGGGCCGGGATCGATCAGACGCGGTTGGTCGAACGGCATGCGCGTCAGCCACTCGCGCAGCGCTTCGCCGTTTTCGCCCGCCAGCTCGTAGCCGCTGGCGTAGATCAGGGTGTGTTCCGTCAGCGGCAGCGTGGCCAGCTGCGCTTTATTCCATTGGCTTTCGCAACCGGAAACCGTGATGAAGGTGCGTTCGCCGTTCGGCTCCACCAGCGCCAGGCACCAGCCATTGTCCATCTGGCCGTGGCGCAACAGCACCTCCAGCCCCAGTTCGCCCATGGCGGCTTCGATCGCCGCGCCCCATTCGCCGTTGCCGACCGGCATACCGTTGATCACCGGCACTTCAAGGCGCGTCAGCGCGCGCGCCACGTTGAACGCGCAACCGCCGATTTGCCGCGCCTGCGGCTGGGCTTCGATATCTTCGCCGCTGGTCGGCAGGCGCGGCAGCGTCATCACCAGATCGCCGACCGCGCCCCCTATCACCAGGACAGGCGTTACAGCTTCCCACTCATTCATTGATGTTCTCTGCGTTGGGTCAGGTACAGACCGTAAGCGATCAGACTAACCGCAAACGACACAAACAGCCCCAGGCTGGAGTCGGCAAACAAGCCTTTAGCCAGCGGGCCGTCGATAAAACCGGTTTTGGTGACCAGCAGGCCGCACAGGGCGCCGAGGAACCAGCAGAACAGCGGGGCTTTGCGCACGCCGCGGTTCTGGCCATGCAGACCGTACAAAGCGTTGCCATCATACCCGTGGTGGCGGCGCAGGCACAGGTAATCGAGCAGGAAAATCGCCTCCCAGGCCGCCAGGAACACCCCGCAGAACACCAGGAAGGAGATGAACGGCCCCATAAAATCGCCGGAGATGAACAGCACATACAGGGCGATACCCAGCACCACCACGGCGTCGATCGATACCGCCAACCACTGTTTGACCTGCACGCCGATGGTCAGCAGGTTAAGGCTGGCGGAATACAGGCTGAGCACCGCGATGGTGACGATGCCGGCGGTGGCGGCCAGCAGATAAGGGATCGCCATCCAGGCGGGCAGCACTGAGCCTATCAGCGCGATGGGATTGGCGGCGTTGGCCAGATCGGGCAGCTGCACGGAAAGCAGAATGCCGGCCAGCATCAGCAGCATCAGCGGCAAACAGGCGCCGCCCATCACCGCGGCGAAAATGCTTTTGCTCGACGAATTCGGGCTTTGATAGCGGCTGTAATCGGCGCCGGCGATCGCCCAACTGATGCCGGTACCGGCGGCGATCACCGAGACCGCCGGCAGGAAGCCGGTCAGCCAGCTGCCGGAAGGCAGCGCCAGCACCTGGCTCCACTCGGTGTTGAACAGGATATAGAGCACCACGATCAGCGTCATGGTGCCGAAGATGCGGCTGAACCAGCTTTGCATCCAGACTACGGTATTCTGCCCCAGCAGGCTGACGACGATAGTGAGCCCGGCGAACAGCAACAGGCTGAGCGCGGTCAGCAGATGGCTGGCCCCCAGCCCGAAGGCCTCGAACAGCGCCGCCAGCGTCAGGGTGCCGGTGATCACGTTGACCGCTTCCCAGCCCATCAGATTGATCCAACTGAACAGGGTAGGCGCCACGTTGCCCTTCAGCCCGAAAATCACTCGCGACAGCGTCAGCGTAGAGGTGCGCCCGCGCTTGCCGGCGAAGCTGGTGAGGCCAACCAGCACGAAGCTGGCGACGCCGAACAAGGCGGCGAGCACCGATTGCAGGAAGGATAAGCCGAAGCCGACGATGATGGCGCCATACACCACGCCGAGAATGCCGATATTGGCTGCCGACCAGATCCAAAACAGCTCGATGGGCCGCCCGGTCTGTTCCGCATCCGGCACCCGGTCGATACCGGTGCTCTCTACCTTCCATGCTTCATTGCGATTGATATCGGTCATAGCAATTGATCCCTGTTGCGCAGGGCCTTGAGGGCCGCCGCAGTTAACTGAAAAGCGATTTTGTTGGCGCTGCGGCCGCCGCCTCGGATGAGGCTTGCCGACCGCACGGCGCCAATGAGTGTAGACAAAGAGTGGGTCTGCAGCGGAGTTTGGAAGAGAGAGAACGTTTTTATTTGCAGGCATCAGTCCGTTTCACCCGGCGCAAGGGGGATCGCGCGAGGGGATGATGAGCCGTGAGCAAGCTATCCATTAGCACCGTTGCTTATTATTTGTCATTTGTAGTGGCGTCTTGGGCAACGTGACCCATCGGGTACGGCGAGAAGCGGGCAATTCATCCCAAAGGGTCGCCCATCCGCTTCAGCGAACGGGATGCGGACAGCGTATGCCCGCTGCCTGACCATCAGGTGCGTCCTGTCTGGTCGGCAGCGGATTTTTAGTTGTTTTAAAGGTGGATCCCTGGTGTTGGTGCCATTGATGTTTCAACATCAATAAGCACAGATTACGCGCGATCTAGATCCAATGAAAGTCCATTGAATAAAAATTGTGATGTCCCTCTGAAAACATTAGCAATATTTTAGTTATGGTGAGAGGCTTTATCGCCGGATCGGCGATAGGAGAAAGCGAAGTTTGGGCATAGGGCGGAACAAGAGGGCGGGCGAATGACGGATTTTATGGCCTGGCTGCGTGAACATCTGGCGCAGGGGGCGGCGGCGCCGCGCTATATTCAGCTGGCGACGGCGATAGAAACCGCGATCAGGCAGCAGGTGCTGGCGGCGGAGGCATTTCTGCCGCCGGAGCGGCACATGGCGGAAGGTTTGGCGCTGTCGCGCGTCACCGTCAGCAAGGCGATGAAACTGCTGGAGGAGAAGGGGCTGATTTCGCGGCAGCAGGGCGTTGGCACCCGCGTGGCGATGCGTATCGGCTATTCCCTCGATAAGGACAGCGGTTTTACCGCTCAGGCGCTGCGTCACGGCAGCAGCGTCAGCAACCGATGGCTGCTGCGCGCACGGGTCGGCGCGCCGGCCAAGGCCGCGGCGGCGCTGGGGATCGCGGAAGGGGATGAGGTGGTCAAACTGCGGCGTTTACGCTTGCTGAACGGCAGCCCGGTCTCGCTGGAAACCACCTATATTCCGCTGCGCTTCCTGCCTGAACCGGCGCAGCTGGAGCATTCGCTGTATGCGTTATGGCAATCGCGCGGCATCGTGCCTGAAGATAAACACTTTTTGTTGAAGGCGGTGTCCTGCAGCGGCGAGGTCGCCGAGCTGCTCAACGTACCGTGCGGCGCGCCGTTGTTGCACATCATCCAAACCAGCCGCAACGCCCGGGGCGAGGCGCTGGAGTTCAGCGATATCTTGTGCCGCAGCGACGTTTATGAATTCGAGGTGAATGGTTAGCGAAATAACCATGCTCTTTTTGCCACTAGTGCGTATAATCGCCGCCCGGCGATTAATTAACCTGTAAAAAGAGCAGCAGAATGAGCACCACCAGCCTGATCCAACCCGATCGTGAACTGTTTTCTTATAAGCCTTATTGGGCGGAATGTTATGGCACCGCGCCGTTTTTACCGATGTCGCGAGCAGAGATGGATCAACTGGGCTGGGACAGCTGCGACGTGATCATCATCAGCGGCGACGCCTATGTCGATCACCCGAGCTTCGGCATGGCGATCATCGGCCGCATGCTGGAAGCGCAGGGCTTCCGCGTCGGCATCATCGCGCAGCCGGACTGGAGCAACAAAGAAGACTTCATGCGGTTGGGGAAACCGAATCTGTTCTTCGGCATCACCGCCGGCAACATGGATTCGATGATCAACCGCTATACCGCCGATCGCAAACTGCGCCACGACGACGCCTACACCGCCGGCAACGTCGGTGGCAAGCGCCCGGATCGCGCCACCCTGGTCTACAGCCAGCGCTGCAAAGAAGCCTATAAAGACGTGCCGATCGTGCTGGGCGGCATTGAAGCCAGCCTGCGTCGCATCGCCCACTACGACTATTGGTCGGATACCGTGCGCCGCTCGGTGCTGGTGGACTCCAAAGCCGACATGCTGATCTACGGCAACGGCGAACGCCCGCTGGTGGAAGTGGCGCACCGTCTGGCCGCCGGCGAGAAGATCGGCGATATCCACGATATTCGCAATACCGCGGTGATGCGTAAAGAAGCGCTGCCGGGCTGGAGCGGCGTGGATTCCACCCGCCTCGACAAGCCGGGCCGCATCGAACCTATCCCGAACCCGTACGGCGAGGATTTGCCGTGCGCCGACGGCGCCAAACCGAAGGAGCCGGAAGCCAAGCCTGTCACGGTGCGCGCCGCCAAGCCGAAGCCGTGGGAGAAGACCTACGTGCTGCTGCCGTCCTTCGAGAAAGTGAAGGGCGACAAGGTGCTGTATGCGCACACCTCGCGCATTTTGCACCATGAAACCAACCCCGGCTGCGCCCGCGCGCTGATGCAAAAACACGGCGATCGCTACGTGTGGATCAACCCGCCGGCGATCCCGCTGACCACGCCGGAGATGGACAGCGTCTTCGCCCTGCCTTACCAGCGCGTGCCGCACCCGTCCTACGGTCAGGAGCGCATTCCTGCCTACGACATGATCCGCTTCTCGGTGAACATCATGCGCGGTTGCTACGGCGGCTGTTCGTTCTGTTCGATCACCGAGCACGAAGGGCGCATCATCCAGAGCCGTTCGGAAGATTCGATCGTTCGCGAAATCGAAGAGATCCGCGACAAAGTGCCGGGCTTTACCGGCGTGATCTCCGATCTGGGCGGCCCGACCGCCAACATGTATATGCTGCGCTGCACCAACCCGCGCGCCGAGCAGACCTGCCGCCGCGCCTCGTGCGTGTATCCGGAGATCTGCACTTATATGGATACCAACCATGAGCCGACCATCAAGCTTTACCGCCGCGCGCGTTCGCTGGAGGGCATCAAGAAGATCCTGATCGCCTCCGGGGTACGTTACGATCTGGCGGTGGAAGATCCGCGCTATATCAAGGAACTGGCGACCCACCACGTCGGCGGCTACCTGAAGATCGCGCCGGAGCACACCGAAGAAGGCCCGCTGTCGAAAATGATGAAACCGGGCATGGGCAGCTACGATCGCTTCAAACAGCTGTTTGATCACTATTCGAAGCAGGCGGGCAAAGAGCAGTACCTGATCCCGTACTTCATCTCTTCGCACCCGGGCACCCGCGATGAAGATATGGTGAACCTGGCGCTGTGGCTGAAGAAGAACCGTTTCCGCCTCGATCAGGTGCAGAACTTCTATCCTTCGCCGATGGCCAACTCCACCACCATGTATTACAGCGGCAAAAACCCGCTGAGCAAGGTGGGGTACAAGAGTGAAGACGTGGTGGTGCCGCGCGGCGAGCGCCAGCGTCGCCTGCATAAGGCGCTGCTGCGTTACCACGATCCGGCCAACTGGGCGCTGATCCGCACCGCGCTGGAAGAGATGGGGCTGAAGCACCTGATCGGCAGCCGCCGCGAGTGTCTGGTGCCGGCGCCGAGCATCGACGAGCAGCGCGAAGCGAAACGGCTGCAGCGCCACACCCGACCGGCGTTGACCAAGCATACCGACATCAATCGGCAGCGCACGCCGTCCAACCGGCCACCGCGCAAACCGATTCGCAAGGCCAAGCCGTAACGACGAGGCCCGCGCGCAAACAAAAAGGAGAACCCTCGGGTTCTCCTTTTTACTTTGGCTAATTACAACCGTTCGTAAGCGGCTTCCACTTTCATCAAATGGCGCGGCGCCTGCGGGGCGGGATGGTATTTGCGCACGTGCCAGTTAAAGGCTTCCGGCGACAGGTTGTTAATCATCGCGATCGCCTGCTGGCGGTTGCTGGAGAAGGTGCGCAGCAGCGCCCCGGTACCGTTGACGTAGGCGATGATGGTGGCGTAGCGCAGCGTGACGGGATTGGCGATCCCTTTAAGCTGTTGTTTTTGCAAGGTGGCCAGATAGGCGGCGCCGAGATCGATATTGGTGTCGGGATCCCGCAGGTCATCGTCGTCCGGGCAGCCGCGTTTGCCTTTGTAGCGGTAGGCGTCGCAGCCGGCGGTATCGGCTTTCAGCTGCATCAGACCGATCGCATTGGATCTGCTCACTGCGGAAGGGTTGAAGCCGGACTCCACCTGGATCATGGCGGTGATCAGCTTGGCGTCCACGCCGTATTCGCTGGCGGCGTCTTGAATGGCGCTATCGAAGGCGTGGCGATCGTAGCTGACGCGCTGTTTCTTGCCGGCGCAACCCGCCAGCACCAGCATGATGCAAAGCATGCCCAGCCGTGACCCGTGTGAGAAAGAGAATTTCATGGTGCTCCGTGCTTGTCTGTTTTTTTAACGGCGTTAACCGGTGGCCGGAGCCTCCGGCGTCGTCATCATAACGTCAGGCGGCGCAAAGGAGCAATGTGCGGGAAGGAAAAGCCCCCTCCGGCGGGAGAGGGCTTGAGGGGGTTACAGGGTATCCGGATCCGGCCCCAGGCGGTTGCCGACGTCCAGCTTGGCGATCTCGCCCAGTTCGTCCTTATCGAGTTTGAAATCAAACACCTCGAAGTTTTCGCGGATGCGCGACGGCGTGACCGATTTCGGGATCACGATAAGGCCGCTGTCCAGGTGCCAGCGCACCACGATCTGCGCCGGAGTCTTCTCATATTTCTCGGCCAGCGCCTTGATCAGCGGCTGGTCGAATACCCCTTCACCGCCCTGCGCCAGCGGGCTCCAGGATTCGGTGGCGATATGGTGCGTGGCGTTCCAGGCGCGCAGCTGGCGCTGTTGCAGCAACGGGTGCAGCTCGATCTGGTTGACGACCGGCGCCACGTTGGTTTCATCCAACAGACGCTGCAGGTGCGGCGTATGGAAGTTGCACACGCCGATGCTTTTCACCAGGCCTTGTTCGCGCAGTTTGATCAGCTCGCGCCAGGCGGAGACGTATTGATCCTGCTGCGGGCGCGGCCAGTGGATCAGATACAGATCCACGTAGTCCAGCTTGAGCTTTTCCAGACTGGTTTCCAGCGCCGCCAGCGGATCGCCCTGATCGTCGTTCCACAGCTTGGTGGTGATGAACAGGTCGTTGCGCGGCAGCGCGCTGGACTGCAGCGCGGCACCGACGCCTTCCTCGTTCTTGTAGATCGCGGCGGTGTCGATGGAGCGGTAACCAATCTCCAGCGCTTTGCTGACCGCGCGGGTGGTCTCTTCAATACTCGCCTGCCAAACGCCGAGACCCAACTGCGGCATCAGATTACCATCGTGGAGTTTGATGATGGGTTGTTGCGTTGTCATGCGCATCTCCTTGTGTACGGATTGCGGCGCCTGCGGCACCGAAACGGCTATAGATAAATTCTAGTTGGCAAAATGGGCGGTTGCCGGGTTTGCCAGCCTAATTTCAGCGGTGGCGGGAGGGCGATTTTCTCCCCGCTCTCCCTGCGAATGAGCGGTAAGACGAAGGGTGCGAAACGAGCGGCGGCGCGCTGAGGCGCCCGACTGCGCCCGGCGATCGGCCGAGCGCAGAATGCGGCGAAAAATGGCTGACGAAGACTAAAGCCTAGCAAAAAATCGCCGTTTTGCGATTAACGCGCCGCTTCATAAATGCGGCGGCTGACGTCCAGGGTGATGTCCTGATGCTCGCCCAGGGCGGTCATGCCGTGCTGCTGCAGCTTGTCGAGCAGCGCGGGAATGCTGCTGCCGTCGAGCTGATAATCCGCCATGCGGGTCGGCACGCCCATCTGCTCGAAGAAGGCGCGGGTGGCGGCGATCGCGTCGTCGATGCGGCTGTCTTCGCTGCCTTCGCGCAGGCCCCAGACGCGTTCAGCGTACTGCAGCAGCTTTTCGCGTTTCTGCGCTTTCTTCTCGTGCAGCAGCGCCGGCAGCACGATGGCCAGCGTTTGCGCGTGGTCGAGGTCGTGCATGGCGGTCAGCTCATGGCCCAGCATGTGGGTCGCCCAGTCCTGCGGCACGCCGGCGCCGATCAGGCCGTTCAGCGCCATGGTGGCGCTCCACATCACGTTGGCGCGCACCGCATAGTTCTCCGGCTCGGCCAGCGCGCGCGGGCCGTCTTCCAGCAGGGTCAACAGCAGGCCTTCGGCGAAGCGATCCTGCACCTTGGCGTCGACCGGGTAGGTCAGATACTGTTCCAGGGTGTGTACGAAGGCGTCGACCACGCCGTTGGCTACCTGGCGCGGCGGCAGCGAGTAGGTCACCACCGGATCCAGTACGGCGAAGCGCGGCTGCACCAGCGGTGAGAAGAAGTGCTGCTTGTCGCCGCTGCTCTTCCGGGTGATCACCGCGCCGCTGTTGGATTCTGAACCGGTGGCCGGCAGCGTCAGCACGCAGCCCATCGGCACCGCGTCAGTGATGTGGCTGCCGACGGTCTGCAGAATATGCCAGGCATCGCTGTCGGCCGTATAACGAGCCGCGGCGGCGATGAACTTGGTGCCGTCAACCACCGAACCGCCGCCGACCGCCAGCAGGAAATCGATGTTTTCCGTTTTCACCACCTCGACCGCTTTCATCAGGGTTTCGTAGGTCGGGTTAGGTTCGATGCCGGAGAATTCCCGCACGTCGCGGCCGGCCAGCGCGCTATACACCTGGTCGAGCACGCCGTTTTTCTTCACGCTGCCGCCACCGTAGGTGATCAGAATGCGCGCGTCCGCCGGGATCTGGCCGGCCACTTCGGCGATTTGCTGCTTGCCGAACAGGATTTTGGTTGGGGTATGCAGAATGAAGTTTTGCATGGCTGATTTCTCTCTTTCTGTCAGGCGGGCGCCAAAGCGGCGCAAAGGTTTCTGGCCCGTATTGTCAGCAACCTGGCGGTAACGCACAATGCACATTCCTGTTTGGTTATTGCCTATTTCTACAGATGACTGTAGAAATAGAGAGTTTTAAATTATGATTTATGCCGAATCGTTCTGACTGTAAGAGGGTGTTTCCGTGACTGAAATCGATGCGCTGCGCAGCCGCATGGCGCGCCAGGCGATGGCTATCGCCACCGGCAACGGCTATACGCCGTCACCGGTGCCGCGGGTGAAGATCCTGTATGTCGATCGCCACTGCCCGCGCCAGCCGGTGATGTACGAACCGGGGATCGTCATCATCTTTCAGGGGCACAAGGTCGGCTATTGCGGCAACAAGGTGTTCCAGTACGATCCGCGCAACTACCTGCTGATGACGGTGCCGCTGCCGTTCGAGTGCGAAACCTTCGCCAGCCCGGAGCTGCCGCTGGTTGGATTGGCGGTCAATATCGATACCCAAATGCTGCAGGACTTGCTGATCGACATCGGCGACGACGACTACCTGATGCAGCCGCGCGCGGAGAGCAACGGCGTAAACCTGGCCGAGCTGACGGAAGAGCTGTTGTGCGCCACCGAACGTCTGCTGGACGTGATGGCCAAGCCGCTCGACGCTCGGGTGTTGGGGCCGCAGATCGTACGCGAGATCCTCTACTACGTGCTGCGCGGCGCCTGCGGCGCGTCGCTGCAGGAGCTGGTCAACCGTCATACCCATTTCAGTCAGATCGCCAAGGCGCTGCGGCGCATAGAAAATCAGTATGCCGAGAGCCTCAACGTCGAGCAGTTGGCCGGCGAGGTCAACATGAGCGTGTCGGCGTTTCACCATAACTTCAAGGCGGTGACCAACACCTCGCCGCTGCAGTACGTGAAGTCGTACCGGCTGCACAAGGCGCGTTTGCTGATGGTGCATGATGGCCTGAAGGCCAGTACCGCGGCGATCCGCGTCGGCTACGAGAGCGCGTCGCAGTTCAGCCGTGAATTCAAACGCCTGTTTGGCGTCACGCCGGGGGATGAAGTCGCCCGGCTGCGCGACGCCAATCCGCTGATGCTGGAGGGGTGAGCCGCCGCCGGGCGGCGGGCTATGGGGTTAGCACGATCTTGCCGAACGGGCCGCGATCGAGGTGATCCAACGCCTGCGGCAGTTGATCGAGCCGGTATACCTGGTCGATCACCGGCTGCAGGTTGACGGCGTCCACGGCGCGCACCAGATCTTCCAGCGCGCGGCGGTGGCCGACGCCGATGCCCTGGATCTCCGCCGATTTCAGCAGCAGCAGGCCGGCGGGGGCGGAGATCTCGGCGCCCGCCAGCACGCCGATCACTGAGATGCGGCCGCCCACCGCCACGGCGCGCACCGAGTTGCCCAAATTCGGGCCGCCGACGGTATCGATCACATGGTCGATGCCGCGATCCTGCGTCAGCGCATAAATCGCCTCCACCCAATCGCCGTCCAGCCGGTTGATGCCATGATTGGCGCCCAATGCCAGGGCTCGCGCCAGCTTTTCATCGCTGCCGGAGGTGACATAGACCTCCGCGCCGTGGGCTTTGGCGATCTGCAGCGCGAACAACGCCACGCCGCCGGTGCCTTGCACCAGTACCGTCTCGCCGGCATGCAGTTTGCCCTGTTCCACCAGCGCGAACCAGGCGGTCAGCCCGGCGCAAGGCAGGGTGCTGGCCTGCACGTCGTCCAGCGACGCCGGTGCCGCCACCAACCAGTCTTCATGCAAAATCACGTATTCCGCCAGCACGCCCTGATAGAAGCCGCCAAGGGTGTGGTAAGGCGCCTGGCGCGCATTGCCGTACGGTTTTTGCCGGCCGTCGATCCAGCCGGGGCTGAAGGTAGAAATGACCCGGGCGCCGGGTTGGAAACGGCTGACGCCGGGTCCGACGGCGTCGACCTCGCCGGCCATGTCCGAGGTGGGGGTGAACGACTGCGGCAGCGTCAGCCCCATGCCGCTTTCAATCATCATTTTGTCGCGGTAGTTGAGCGCTACCGCCTTCACTTTCACTCTGATCTCGCGCGGCCCCGGCTGCGGGATCGCGTCGGTGGTCAGCTGCAGGTGTTCACGCCCCAGGGCGTCCATCGTCCAGCGTTGCATCGTGTCGGTCATGATGTTCTCCAAAGTCTGCGATTAACGACCTGTCGATAATATCGTTGATGAAGGTTCGCCAGTGGCGATAAGATTTCCGCAGATTGTTTCTTTTAGAGCGACAAACCATGAGCGATCGATTGAGCGGCATTTCGGTATTCGTCACCGCCGTGGAGGCGGGCAGTTTTGCGTTGGCGGCCAGTCGGCTGCACCTGTCGCGCTCGGCGGTGGGGAAAACGATCGCCCGGCTGGAACAGCGGCTGGGCGTGCGGCTGTTTCATCGCACCACCCGCAGCCAGAGCCTGACCGACGATGGCGCGTTGTTCTATGAGCGTTGCCTGCGGGCGCTGGAGGAGATCCGCGGCGCGGAAACGCTGCTGGAGTCGGGCAAGCGGCAGGTCAGTGGCCGGCTGCGGGTATCGATGCCGGTGTTGTTTGGCCGCATGTGCATCGCGCCGCTGCTGACCGAGCTGACGCGTGAGCATCCCGGCCTGGAGCTGGAGCTGTCGTTCAGCGATCGGGTGGTGGATCTGATTGAGGACGGCTTCGATATGGCGATCCGCAACGGCACGTTGGCCAACAGCAATGGGCTGGTGGCGCGGCGCATCGGCGATCACCGCATGACGCTGTGCGCCTCGCCGGCCTATCTGCAGCGGTGCGGCGAACCGCACAGCATTGAGCAACTGGCTCAGCACGAGGCGGTGACCTATATGCGCGCCGGCGCGCGGCGCAGCTGGCGGGTGCTGGACGAGAACGGCGAGCCGCAGGAAGTGATGCCGAATAACCGATTGCAGATGGACGATTTGCAGGCGATTGCGGATGCGGCGACGGCCGGGTTCGGCATCGCCTGGCTGCCGTGTTGGCTGGTGCGTGAGCAGCTGTTGAGCGGGGCGCTGGTGCGCCTGCTGCGCGATCGGCCCGGCGCCGCCTTTGAAGCGCATGCGGTGTGGCCGCACACGCCTCACCTGCCGCTGAAGGTGCGGCTGGCGGTGGATACGCTGGTGAGCAAGTTGCCGCCTCGCCTGGCGTTGGTCGAGAAAGCGCTGTAGCGCGCCGGGATCAGGAAGAGGAGGCGCGTTTTTTACGCCAGACCACCAGCATGGCGCCGAGCAGGCCGACGAACAGCAGCAGCAGCGGCAGCAGCATCAGGCCGGTCATCACCTGGCTTTCGTGGCGTTTCACCAGCGGAATTTGGCTGAAAGCGTAGCCGAGGCCGACCAGCGCGCAGACCCAGATCGCTGCGCTCAGCCAGTTGAAAACCTGGAAGCGCGAGCTGTTGAGCCCGGAAATGCCGGCCATGGTCGGCAGCAGCGTACGCACGAAGCCGAGGAAGCGGCCGATCAGCAGCGCCGTCAGCCCGTGGCGGTTGAACAGGTTATGCGCGCGCTGATGGTATTGCGCCGGCAGTTGCAGCAGCCAGCCTTTCACCAGGCTGGTGTGGCCCAGCCAGCGGCCCTGGATATAGCTCAGCCAGCAGCCGAGGCCGGCGGCGGCGGTCAGAATCAACAGGGTGGGGGCAAAGCCCATCACGCCTTTGGCGATCAGCGCGCCCGACAGCAACAGCAGGCTATCACCGGGGAGGAAGGAGGCGGGCAGCAGTCCGTTTTCCAAAAACAAGGTGGTGAAAAGTACGGCGTAAACCACCCAAATCACGCTGGGATCGGCGAGGGCGATGAAGTCCTGCTGCCAAAGCGCATGAATAATCTCTCGTAATACATCCATTTTATGTCCTGTTGCATGCCGGTTGCGCCCGGGGTCACGTTCTCCAGGATGCGGCGGTTACCGTATCTGACAGTTACCCGGTTAGTGTACCGCTAATAGCTTAAGCCGACATTAAACGAGACGAAGAAAATTACCGGAATCCGCCTTAGCGCACGCCGTTGAGGCGATCGAAGCCGGCCGCCAGATCGGCGATCAGGTCTTCGACGTTCTCCAGACCGATATGCAACCGCACCAGCGTGCCGGAAAAATCGACGCCGCCCGCCGGGCGGATCGCTTCCAGTTCTTCCGGCTGATTGGCCAGGATCAGCGACTCGAAGCCGCCCCAGGAGTAGGCCATGCTGAAGTGGCTGAAGTTGTCCAGGTAAGCGGCCAGCTGCGCCTCATCCAGCCGCTCTTTCAGCACGAAAGAGAACAGCCCGTTGCAGCCGCTGAAGTCGCGGCGGTAGAACGCGTGGCCCTTGCAGCTGGGCAGGGCCGGGTGATTGACCGTCGCCACCTCCGGCCGTTCGGCCAGCCAGTTGGCGACCTCAATGCTGCTGCGTTCGTGCTGCTTGAGCCGCACGCTCAGGGTGCGCAGGCCGCGGCTCGCCATGTAGGCGGTGTCGGCATCCACCATCTGCCCCATTAGATAGGAGTACTCGCGCAGTTGCTCCCAACAGCGCGCGTTGGCGACGGCGGTGCCGAGCATGTAATCGGAATGGCCGATCAGGTATTTGGTGCCGGCCTGAATGGAAATGTCGATGTCGAAATCCAGCGCCTTGAACAGCACGCCCGCCGCCCAGGTGTTGTCTATCATGATCACCACGTCCGGCGCCACGGCGCGAATGGCCTGCACCATCGCCGGGATATCCTGCACTTCCAGGGTGATGGAGCCGGGGGACTCAAGGAACACCACGCGGGTATTGGGTTGGATAAGCGTGGCGATGTCGGCGCCGATCAGCGGATCGAAATAGGTGGTGCTGACGTTCATGCGGCCGAGGATGTGGGTGCAGAAGTCCTGGGTCGGTTCATACGCTGAGCCGGTGACCAGCAGGTGATCGCCGGCGCCGACGAACGACAGGATCGCATTGGCCACCGCCGCCGCGCCGCAGGGGTACAGCACGCAGCCGGCGCCGCCCTCCAGCTCCACCATCGCATCCTGCAGCGCGAAGTGGGTCAGCGTGCCGCGTCGGCCATAAAACAGCTCGCCGTGGGCGCGTTGCGCGGTGGCCTGTTTTTTGGCGGCGACGGAGTCGAAGACCAGGGAAGAGGCGCGTTGAGTCACGGGGTTGACGGAGCCCTGGGTGTAGCGTTTGCCGCGGCCGGCGCCGATCAGCGTGGTTTCGATGTGTTTTGACGTCATGGTACCTGGCTCACCTCTGGTTGCTCTGCACTGCCCGTTTGCGATAGCCCTTACGTTAGCATGAGTTATTATAGCCATCCAGACGTTTTAACTTCTGGATATAGAAACGGCTATAATTGGCTGCCGCCCGCGCATTTTTCGCGTCATCCTTCTGCCGAGCGGCCAGAGAGAAGCCCATTCATCGGTCGAGACGCCGTTCGGCAGCGTGGCGTTGTTGCGCCGTTGTGGGAGAAAAGTAACGAAATCGCCCTATAAAAGGGGCTTTTAGCGGTGAACGGGCGTGGATTGGCGTTTGGTTGCGGAGGTGTCTAAAATTTTCTCGTTTATTTGGTAAATAATAATGAGAACTACTATCAATCCCCGGTTGGTTTGATATGATCGCACGCTGAATTATTCCTTAATTTTGATCGGTAATGGGTGGAGGCACAGCGTGAAAACGGCTGGCAAGAATTTAAATCAAGGATCGTTCGGCCAGGGCCGGGCGCAGTGGGGCAAGGCCTTTGGCCGCAGCCTGATGGCTTCAATGGTGCTGGTCGTAGGGTTGGCCGGCAGCGCGCAGGCTGCGCCGGCGACCCATCCGGCCGTTGCCGAAAGCGTTGCGCCGGCCGCCGCGCCTGCGCCTGCAGCCGCCGCGCCGGAAAGCATCACGCCGGTGAACCCGGCGCCCACGATCCAGCCGCCGGAAACCCGCGGTATGGACTTGTCCATTTGGGGCATGTACCAGCACGCCGACGCGGTGGTGAAAGCGGTGATGATCGGCCTGGTGCTGGCGTCTATCGTGACCTGGACCATTCTGTTCGCCAAAGGCAGCGAACTGCTGCGCGCCAAGCGCCGTCTGCGCCGTGAGCAGTCGGCGCTGGCCGACGCGCGCTCGTTGGATGAAGCTTCCGAGCTGGCGCAAAATTTCTCCCCGGAGAGCGTCAGCGCGGTGCTGCTGAACGATGCGCAAAACGAGCTGGAGCTGTCCGCCGAGTCTGACGACAACAACGGCATCAAAGAGCGCACCGGTTTCCGCCTCGAGCGCCGCGTGGCGGCCTACAGCCGCAATATGGGCCGCGGCAACGGCTTTCTGGCCACCATCGGCGCCATCTCGCCGTTCGTCGGCCTGTTCGGTACCGTATGGGGCATCATGAACAGCTTCATCGGCATCGCCCATTCGCAGACCACCAACCTGGCGGTTGTGGCGCCGGGCATCGCCGAGGCGCTGCTGGCGACCGCAATGGGCCTGGTGGCGGCGATCCCGGCGGTGGTGATCTACAACATCTTCGCCCGCGTTATCAGCGGCCATCGCGCCCAGGTGGGCGACGTGGCGGCACAGGTCTTGCTGCTGCAGGGCCGCGATCTGGATCTGGCCGCAACGGCGGAAGCCAAGCGCTCACAGCACGCACATCAACTGCGGGCGGGGTGAGTCATGGCGATGCGCTTAAATGAAGATCTGGACGACAGCGGCGAACTGCATGAAATCAACGTGACGCCGTTTATCGACGTCATGTTGGTGCTGTTGATCATCTTTATGGTGGCCGCGCCGCTGGCAACGGTAGATATCCGCGTCGATCTGCCGGCTTCTTCCGCCAAGCCGCAGCCGCGGCCGGAAAAACCGGTCTTCCTGTCGGTGAAGGCCGACAAGCAGCTCTACGTCGGCGATCAGCCGGTGAATGCCGATCAGCTGACCTCGGTGCTGGATCAACGCACTCAGGCGAACAAAGAAACCACCATCTTCTTCCAGGCGGACAAGAGCGTGGACTATGAAACGCTGATGAGCGTGATGGACACCCTGCGTAAAGCCGGTTACCTGAAAGTGGGGCTGGTGGGCATGGAAGGCGCCGCCAAGTAGCGGCAGCAAAACGATAAAGGGCGCTCAGGCGCCCTTTTTTACGGCTAAAGCGATGTCACGCCTTTGCCAATAAATCCCTGGAACCGGCATGGCGCCAGTGGATGCGGCCCGGCAGATACAGCGCGTTCTGTTCCAGCGGCCGCTCGTCGATAAGCGCGGTGACATTGTCGAAGCTATGTTGCGCCAGTGCCAGGCAGTCTTGCGCGACCGTGTCTATCTTCAGCGTCATGCAGTCGAACAGGTAGTGATCGTCGAAGCTGCACAGGTGAATGTCGCTCTCCATCAGCTGATGCTGAGTCAGATAACGCAATACGCCTTCCAGCAGGCCGCAGGCGGCGGTAAACAGCGCTTTGGGCGGACGCCCCAGCTGTGCGCACAGCTGAGCGAACATCTCGTAACCTGAGCTGGGGTGATAGTTGCCGTTGATGATCCATTCCGGTTTGCACGTTACGCCGGCGCGCTCCAGGCCAAGCTGGAAGCCGGCCAGGCGATCGCGGGTCGGCGAAATGCGCGGCTGCCCGCCGAGAAAATAGATTTCATCCGGATGTTGGCGCGCGACCGTTTCCACCAGGTCGGCGGTCGAATTGACCGAATCGGTGATCACCAGCGGCAGTTCGGAGCCGGCGATCAGGCGATCCATCTGCACCACCGGCAGCCCGGCGTTGATCTTCTGGTATTCTGCGTCGTTCAACTGGCTGGAGGCGACGATCAAGCCGTCCACCTGCCGCTGTACCAGACTGTTCACCGCCATCATCTCCTGCGCCGGGTTTTCATCGGTGCAGGCGATCAACAGCTGCAGGCCAGCTTCGCGGCACAGCGTTTCCAGCTCGCGTGAAATCACCGCAAAGCCGTAGTTGGTCATCTCCGGCACCACCAGCCCCAGCGTGTGGCTGCGGTTGGAGCGCAGGGAGCGGGCGTGGATGCTGGGCTGATAATGGTGCTCGTGCGCCAGCGCCAGAATGCGGTCGCGGGTGTCGTCGGACACCCGGTATTCCTTGCTGCGGCCGTTCAACACCAGGCTGGCGGTCGATTTCGACACCCCGGCCAGCGTGGCGATGTCACTGATGGTAATGCGTTTATTTTTTTTCACTGACGCCATCTGAAGTCATCGGAGGATGCGTCATTCTAGCATGCATGGCGTCAGCGGCCAGTATTCCAACGCCAGCGGCGCGTTTCCGGACAGCCGCAGTTGCGGCTCAATGGCCGGGAAGTAGCGCGCGCTCATCACGGCCTCGCCGCGGTTGATGAAGATCTCCACGCTGGAACGATCGAACAGCAGCTGCAGATGCGTGACCGGGCCGCGCCAGTAACGGTGCTCCGGCTGGCCGTCGGCCAGGGAAGCGCGCGTCAGCCGCAGCCTTTCGCCGTCCCAGTTCAGCGTCATTGCGTCGCCAAAGGCGGCGTTGAACGCGCCCTGCGGCGCCAACTGCAGCTCCGCGGCCCCCAGCGCGCAGGCGGGGGCGCCATCGGCGCGGCCCTGCCAGCATGTTCGTTCGCCGCGCAGCTGTTGCAGCTCGCGCGCCGGACGCTGCTGGAGGCGGCCATGCCGCAGCGACAGCTCGCGCGGGCAGGTCATGGTGTGGATCCAGCCGTAGCGGCGCGTCGGATGGGCTTCTTCATCTTGCTCGGGCACGCCCATCCAGCCGAACAGCAAGCGGCGGCCATCTTCCGCCAGCGTCGTCTGCGGCGCATAAAACTCGAAGCCGGCGTCCAGTTCGCGGAATTCGCCGTGACGGAAGGCCGCCTGGCGGTAATCCAGCTTGCCGATCAGATAACCGGCCTGATAGCGATTGAGGTAGCGTTCCGGCTGCGGCGCCAGCCCCTGCGGGCAGCAGATCAACACGTCAGCGTCGTCCAGCGAGAACAGATCCGGGCACTCCCACATGTAGCCGAATTCGCCTAAGCCGTTCAGGCCGGAACCGGCGATCTCGCCCAGCGGTTGCCAGCCGCGCAGATCGGCGGAGCGCAGTAACAGCACCTTGCCGCGATCCTGCAAGTCCCGCGCGCCGAGCACCATGTACCACGCATTCTGATGACGCCACACTTTCGGATCGCGTACGTGCCCGCTGTAGCCCGCCGGCAGCGGCAGCACCGGCCCGAGTTTGCGGTACTCGTCCCGATCGCTTTCCTGAGCCAGGCACTGGTAAGCGGTGCGTGAGCCATCGGGGAATTTCACGTTGCCGGTGTAGATCAGCGTGATTTTGTCTTCCGCCACCACCGCCGAGCCGGAGTAACAGCCGTGGCTGTCGTAACAGGCGCCCGGCGCCAGGGCGATCGGCTGATGCGCCCAACGCAGCAAGTCGGTCGACTGCCAATGTCCCCAGCACTTGTTGCGATGGTCGCAGCCCAGCGGATTCCATTGATAGAACAGATGATAAACGCCGTTGTGCTGAATGAAGCCGTTGGGATCGTTCAGCAGGCCAACGCTGGGCGCCAGATGCCAGGCCGGGCGGTGCGGATCGCGCAGCGCGAGTGGCAGGCCGTTCATGACCGCCCGCAGTGCCTGTTTGATTAAGCTGAGTTCCTCCATCATTGCGCGTCCGTTTTATATTTCAGCAGCAGGGAGAGGGCGAAGGCGCTGCCAAACGCGATCGCCAGGCCGATGATATAGCTGACCAGCGAACTGGCCTGCACGATCGCCATGCCGGGGATCGCCGTCAGCCCGACCGCGTTCATGCCGACATGATTGGCCACCACCCAGGCGCCGCCGAGCGCGCCGCCCGCCAGCGCCGCCAGGAACGGTTTCACGAAGCGCAGGTTGATGCCGAACAGCGCCGCCTCGGTGATGCCGAGCATGGCGGAAAAGGCTGAAGGCACCGCGATGGCTTTGATTTTGGCATCGCGCGTTTTGAAATACACCGCCAGGCAGGCGCCGCCCTGAGCGATGTTGGCCATCGACCAAATCGGCAGCAGGAAGTTGACGCCGATGTTGGGGTTGCCGAGCAGCCCGGCCTCCACCGCGTGGAAGCTGTGATGGATGCCGGTGATGACAATGGCGGAATAGAGGCCGCCGAACAGCAGGCCGGCGAACCAACCGGCATGGGCGATCAGCGTGCTGAGCACGAAGGAGATGCCGTCGCCCAGCGCCCGGCCGGCGGGGCCGATAAACAGCAGGGCGACAAACCCGGAGATCACGATCGTCAGGAACGGCGTCAGGATCAAATCCAGCGCGTTGGGGATCACCTTGCGCAGGCGTTTTTCCAACAGGCTCATGAACCACACCGTCAGCAGCACCGGAAATACCGTGCCCTGATAGCCGATCATGGCGATCTCCAGACCGAAGAAGTTCATGGTATGGAACCCTCCGGCGACGCCCCAGGCGTTGGTCAGCGCCGGGTGCGTCAGAATGCCGCCGAGCGTGGCGCCCAGGTAGGGGTTGCCGCCGAATTCGCGGGCGGCGGTGAAACCGATCAGAATCGGCAGGATAATGAACGCCGCCGAGCTGAACATGTTCAGCATCACGAACAGCGCGCTGTCGGCATCCGCCCAACCATAGGTTTTCACCATGCCGAGCAGCCCCATCAGCAGGCCGGAGGCGACGATGGCCGGGATGATCGGCACGAAGATGTTCGACAGCAGGCGGGCGATGCGCTGCAGCGGGTTGAGCTTTTTCGCCGCGATATCGGCGGCTTCGGCCTTGCTGGATTCGCTGACGCCCGCCGCCTTGATGAATTCCGCATGCACCTTGTTGACCAGCCCGGTGCCGAAGATCACCTGGATCTGACCGGCGTTGCTGAAGCAGCCTTTGACGCCGTCCAGTTTGCCGATGGCCTCTTTGTCCACCTTGCTGTCGTCCACCAGCACCAGGCGCAGGCGCGTGGCGCAGTGGGCGGCGCTGGCGATGTTCTCTTTACCGCCGAGCAGCGGCAACAGCGCGTTGGCGGTTGCGGTAATGTCCATGTTGTCCCCTTGCTGAATTAAAATGCCGCCGCGCTCTACGCGGCGGAAATACGTTCATCGATGTCAGAAGAAATACTTGAATCTGGCGCGCACGCCGTAACGCTGGTCGTTGTCGCCGTTGGCGATCTTGTTCTCGGCGTTGGCTTCCAGCAGCGAAACATAGGCGCCTAAATACACATTGAAATTCTTCATATTCATAATGTTAGGTATCTGATACGACGCGTGAACGGTGTGGATGTCGTAGTTGCCCGGCTCGCTGAGCGGATTGTGGATATCGGCGGCGATCCCGGCGGTATTGAACTCTTTGATGTTGTTGTGCGCATAGATATAACCCAGTTCGAAGCGCCGCCACAGCACGTTGACGCCGGCGGTCAAGTCCTGCTCGCCGGCGGCGTCCAGGTAGGCGGTGCTCAGGTTGGCCACCACGCCGTTATCCGGATCGGCCGCGTTGGTGTTCCAGCTCATGGTCATGCCGTAGCCGTTGCGCTTGGATTGATCGACGAAGCGGCCCTGGCTGTCCTGATAGCCGTAGGCATTATTCACCACGTTGCTTTCCATCGCCGCCGCGATGCTGAAGGCCTCTTTCTTCCAGGCGATCACCGGGCGCAAATAGGCGACGTTTTTCTTATTGTTCAGCGCATTGCCGTGGTAGCTGTTGTCCTGGAACAGCGAAGTGCCGTCTTCCACCAGCGTGTTCAGTTCGAAATAGACATCCCCGGCGTATTTGCTCAACATCAGGTTTCCGCCGCTGCTGCTGCGGCCACGGCCTTCTTTCATCATATAGATATAGCCAAAGCCGTCAGCGTAAAGATCGTTGGCGGTGTTGCCTGAATACTGAATGAAAGTGTCCTGATTCAGCGGGAACATGTCGTAGGCTTCGAAGCGGCCGATTTTGGTTTGCCAGTTCTTTTCATTGCCGAAGAAGAAAGTGGCGTCGTCCAGGTTCATTTTGCCGGTCATGTCCGCCAGCGGCTGGACGCTGAAACCGGAGAAGTTGCCGTCCGGATTGCGGCGATAGCCGTCCAGCCCCACCAGAATGCGGCCGTTGATGTCCCAGCGCTCTTTGTTGCCGGGTTTCCAATCCTTGTGATCGCTGCCTTTCAACGACGTCAGTTGGCCGCTGCGGCTGGCGCCGTCCAGATTGAACTCCACGTCGCCGTATAGCTTCAGATCGTTGAAGCCGTTCAGTTTTAGCGCGCCGGTCACGGGGGATTGCGTTTCCAGCGCGGCGGCGCGTTGCGCGACCCGCGCGGTTTGCCGCTCGGTGCTGGCGGTGCGCTGCTCCAGCTGTTGCGCCCGGCGTTCCGCCGCCGTGGCGCGGGTTTCAGCCTGAGCGGCGCGCTGTTCCGCCTGCGCCAGACGTTGTTCCAGCGCGTTAAGACGCGCCTCGATACTGCCGTCGCCGGAGGCTGCAGCGGCAGAAGTGGAGAGGAAAAGCCCTGTTGTTATCGCCAAATAGCTGAGTTTTTTCATCATCGTCTATCATCCGGGAAGGGTTGTTATTATTTTTTGCTAAATTGCTAAACCGGTTTTTCATGGCGAAAGATAACGATCGAGAAGCGGACTGGCAATCAAGTTTGCTAACCCGATTCAGCTATTGTGATCGAGTGCGCAAATCGTGGGGTTAAAAGACCACGGCGCCCAGGGGATCGCCGTGGTTGCAGGGGATCAGCGCAGAAAAGCGGCGAGCTCTTCGGCGCGGGGCAGGGCGGTCATGGCGCCTTTGGCGGTGGTGGCCAGCGCGCCGCAGGCCTGAGCCTGGGCGATAATCGCCGGCCATTGCGCTTCTTGCGGCAATGCGTGAAGGCGTGCCAGCGCCGCTAACAGCCCGGCGACAAACGCGTCGCCGGCGCCGGTGGTATCGACCGGCACGACAGGCGCCGCGCGGAAATGACGCAGCCGTTGGCCGTCATGCACGTAGACGCCGTCGCCGCCCAGCGTGACCAGCAACAGGCGCAACGGGTAGGTTTGCATCATCCAGCGGATGCCGTTCTCCACATCGTCAAGATGGCTGATGAAAACCAGCTCTTCGCGCGACAGTTTCACCACGTCCGCCAGCAGCAGCGCCTTTTGCAGGCAGGGGCGCAGCGCTTCCGGCTGACGCCAGACCTCTTCGCGGATGTTGGGATCGAAACTGACCCGGCCGCCGACTGCCCGCATGCGTTCCATCGCCGTAAAGGCCGTGCTGCGGCTGGGCTCCTGCGACAGCGCGATGGAGCAGAGGTGCAGCCATTCGCCCCGTTGGAAAGCCGGCAGATCGTCGGGCTGCAAAAACAGATCGGCGCTGGGCTGCACCATAAACGTGAATGAGCGCTCACCGTGCTGATCGAGATCCACCACCACCGTGGAGGTGTGGTGTTCGGGATCCGAAAGCATATGGTCAATATCCACCCCTTCTTCGCTCAGCACCTGCTGCAGAAAGGCGCCGAAACTGTCTTGCCCCACTCGGCCGATAAAGGCGCTGTCGCCGCCCAAGCGGGCGACGCCCACCGCCACGTTAGCCGGCGCGCCGCCGGGGCATTTAAGATAACTGTTTGAATTTTCTGGCACCAAATCGACCACTGCGTCGCCCAGCACCCATACGCGATTCGCCATGCTTAATCCCTGTTTCTACCGATGTCTGATGGGTGGCTAAAATAGAAGAACCGGTTTAGCAAAGCAATGAAATAATGCGTCAGGCGTTTGGGGAGTGAGCAAGATCAAAAAATAGGGCGGGTCAGGCGCAGGAAATACCGCCCGCGATGCGAGCGGGCGGTATGGATGAACGAAGCGCCTGTAGTGGGCGCTGGGGGTCAGAATGCGACGGAACCCTGCACGAAGAAGGTGCGCGGTTCACCGACGTACTTGCCGAAGTTATTGTCGTTGGAGCGGGTAAAGTAGCGCTGATCGAACAGGTTTTTCACCCCGGCGCCCAGCGTCAGGTTCGATAGCTGCGGCCCGAAATTATATTCCCCGCGCATGTTCCACACCATGTAACCGGCGATATTGCCGAACTGACCATCGGCGCTTTCCTGCGTGACGTACTCCGGCCCGGTGCCCGGCGAATGCTGTTTGGACTGCGCGTAACCGTCCAGATTCCATATCCAGTTGCCGGTGGCGTAGCGTGTGCCGACGGTATAGACCTGGCGCGAGTAGAACGGCAGGTCTTTACCGGCGAAGTCGCCCTTGTCGGTGCTGGCCTTGGTGTAGGTATAGCTGGTGTAGACGCTGGCGCCGTCCAGCGCGCGGTTCAGCTCGCTGAGATCGTAGCTGAGCGCCAACTCGATGCCTTTGTGCTTGGTGGCGCCCATGTTGGTCCAGCCCACATCGTTGCTGATGTATTGCAGCTGATTATCGAAGTCGATATAGAACAGCGTGGCTTCGGCCTTGACCACGGTGTCGTCGTAGCGGGTGCCGAACTCATAGGTATGCGCTTTTTCCGCCGTCAGCCCCGGCGCAGGCTGGTTGCCGTTGCCGCCTTTGGTCAGCTGGAAATACTGCATGCTGCCGAACGAGGTGTTGGCGTTGGCGAACAGTTTCCAGGCGTCGGACAGGTGGTACATCACGTTCAATGACGGCAGCGGTTCGCTGTAGCTTTTCTCGCGGCTGATGTTGTTGAACGAATCGTCCACGTGGGTGCGAATGCTTTCATAACGCAGGCCCGGCGTGACCGTCCAGTTGCCGACGTTAATGGTATCGTCGATATAGAACGCGTTGGCTGCGGTGCCGCCGGAGGTGTGCTGGTAATAGTCCGGGGTATCCGGCGTGGCGCCGACATTCGCCGGGTTATACCAGGCCGAACGCGACGCCTTTTCATCCATGGTTTCATTCAGGTAGCGGTAACCGAGGGTGATCTCGTGCGCCATATCCCAGAAGCGAAACAGTTGCGAATAGCTTGGTTCGATCGCCCAGGTCGAATAGTGGCGCGGATAGGACACCATGCGCCGCAACCCGGCATTTTTGCCGGTGCCTTCCGACTCGATGTTGCTGCCGCGGTAGCTGTCGGTGAAGTAGGTCAACACTTCGAACTGTTTGTCGTCTTCCTGATGTTTGTATTTGAACGACATATCCTTGCGGCGGCCTTCGAACTGGTCCCAGGGACGCGTGGACTGGAACGGGTTCTGCGCGTATTGCGCGCTGCTCAGGCCGCCCGGCATGCCGGCTTTGGCGTCGTAGTAGTGGAAATTGGCCAGCAGTTCGTCACGATCGGTGAACGCATAACGCGTTTTCAGCATGAAATCGTCGATGTCGGTGTTGTCGTTGTTGTCGCGGTAGCCCTGGCCGTGCAGGCCGGAGTAAAGCAGCTCGGCGCCGAAGCCGTTATCTGCGGTGCCGCCCACCGAGGCGCTGGTCAGGGTCTTCAGGCCGCCGTGGCTGGCGCCCTGAGTTTGCACGCCGGCGGTGCCGCCAAACGCTTTTGGAATGTCGCGGGTGACGAAGTTGATCACGCCGCCGACGTTTTGCGGCCCGTAACGCACCGCGCCGCCGCCGCGCACCACGTCAACCGATTGCAGGTTGCCGATCGACAGCGGCGCCATCGACAGCTGTGGCTGGCCGTAAGGCGCGACGGCCAACGGAACGCCGTCCATCAGAATGGTGGATCGCGGAGAAAGGCGTGAGGTCAGGCCGCGCACGCCGACGTTGAGCGAAATGTCGCTGCCGCCGGTGCCGTTGCTGTCGCGCACCTGCACGCCGGGCACACCGCGCAGGCTGTCGGCGATGGTTTGGTCGCCTTGCTCATGCATCTGCTGCTGAGTGACGATGGATCGCGCGCCCGGATGGTTGAGCAGCACCGAACTGGTATCAGGGTTGTCCAGCCAGTTGCCGACGACGGTTACCGTATCGGCATCGTTTTGAGATGAGTTATCAGCAGCAAGGATGGGGAAAGCAACGGCGATAGAGGTCGCCAGCAGGGAGAGGCGAAAAAGAATTGACATAATAATGCCTTAGAAGTTTCAGACCCGGATGTGTTTTTTTAGAAACGACAATCTTAATGATAATTATTGGCAAGTAAATAGAATTGTTATGGAATAGTTAAGCGGGTAACTACATGAAGGATGCCGGTAGCAGGGCCCGGTTGGCGGGCCCTGGCGGGGATTATTGCGGCGTAAGCCAGAAGACCCCGCTATAATCCAGCGCGGTGAATTTCTGGTGCACGCTTTCGATATCCGCTTGCGGATCAATATCTTTAAACAGCGCCGGGTGCAGGAATTTGGCGATCGCCTCGACCGCGATAAAGTTGAGCGGCGTGTCGTAAAATTGATGATAAATCGCCATCACGCGTTTTTCTTTCACCGCTTTCAACACGTTAATGCCGGTGCGATCCAGCAGATGCGCCAGTTTCTTTTGGCTGGTGGCCATATCGGTGGTGTAGCCCAGCGGCACGGCCAGCGTACCGCGATGGCCACGGCTCCAGTCGGCGCCGGTCAGCAGATAGAAATCCGGATTGCTGGCGATCACCTGTTCGACGTTCACTTCACCGCCCATGTCTGAAAACAGTTTGCTGCCGATATTGTCGCCGCCGGCGGTATCGATAAACTGCCCGAAGCTGCCTTTGCCGAAGGTATTGCAGCACTGCTCGCCTTTGATGCCGGCGCTGCGTTCGATGAAGACGCTGGGGCGCTGCTCCGGTTTCAGCGTGGCGACGCGCTGGCGCACCAGCTCGAGGCGTTGCTGATAGAAACGGATAAAGGCGTCGGCGTTGGGCTGCTCGTCAAACACTTTGCCCAACAGCGCCATGCTGGCGACGGTGTTGGTCAGCGGCTGCTGGCGGAAATCGATGATCAGCACCGGGATGCCGACTTTTTCCAGCTGGGTCAGTACGCCGCTGTCCTTCAATTTGCTCAGCAGACCGATGTCGAAAATGATCAGGTCCGGTTGGCGCACCACCGCGCTCTCCACGCTGAAGTCACTGGTGTAGGGGTTGTCGAAGGTGGGGATTTGCATGACCTGCGGGAATTTTTTCGCATAGGCCTCAACCAGATCCGGGGCTTTGACCTTCAGCGAGTTGTCCCAGGCGATGATGTTTTTCAGCGGCTCCTGCGGATGCAGAATATTCAGCGCCAACAGCGCGCGGGCGTCGGCCAGGATAACGCGCTTGGCCGGTTGCGGCAGCGTAACCTGACGGCCGGCGACATCGGTAACGACGATCGGCGCGGCTTGAGCGGCGCCGGCCAACAGCAAAACGCAGGCGGCCAGCCAGCGGCCGGCTTTGGCGATAAGAACAGCGGACATGGAGATCCTTGAGTAATCGGCTAGGAACGAGAACGCAATGATAAGCGATATCCTTTCGCTTTTTGAACCTCTTCGCTGTCGATAGGCTACTCCTGGCCCATCAGCGGGTCGCTGACGCTGTGTTCGCCATCCTCCAGTCGGCCCGCCAGGCGGCGCCGCCAGCCTCCGGCGCTGTGCAGCGCAAGATCATACCAACCGCCGCTGGCGCGGGCGTCAAACGTTTGGCGGTGGCTGCCGCCCGCAGGCAGCGTGATGGGCCACGGGCCTTGTTGCGTGTAAGGGCAGCGGTCGAGAGTGACCGTCACCGTTTCGGCACCCGGGTTATCCAACTGCAGCAGCAGGCTGCGGCCCGTCGGGCGCAAACGTACTTCCGGCTGCGGCCGGCTCAGCGCGCCGCGCATTTCACGATGAAAGCCGTTGGGGCCGAGCAGCCACAGATGGTACTCGTCCTCCGTCTGCCAGTCGTCGCTGACCGCCTTGCCGGCCTCGACGGTATAGCGGCGCGGGATCTGCGTCAGATCTCGCCGGTCGTAGACGTGAAACACCGCCCCTTGCTCGCCGGTATTGAACAGGTTCAGCGTTACGCGCCGCTGCTCGGCCGCGACGCTGGCCTCGACGTGCAGCTGATAGGGCAGTGCGCGAGAAGGGCGCGCCAGGCGGCGTTGGTGTGGCAAACGCTGGCGGGCGGGCGGCGGCAGCGGCACCTGCGGCAGCTGCTCCTGACGCTGGCGCAGGCCGTCGGCGGCGTGGCGGCTGGTGGCGGGCAGGCTCGGCAATGCTTCGCCGTTAGGATCGACAAAGTTGAACGCCGAGGTGAGATCGCCACACACCGCGCGGCGCCAGGCGCTGATGTTGGGTTCATGCACCTGAAAGCGCTTTTCCAGGAATTGCAGCACCGAGGTGTGATCGAAGATCTGCGAATTGACCCAGCCGCCGCGGCTCCAGGGCGACAGCACCAGCATCGGCACCCGCGGGCCGGGGCCGTAGATGCGGCCGTCCGGCGGCGGCTGGTCCTGCGAGCCGGGCGGCGCCACGTGCTGGAAGATCTCGGTATCGAACGGCACCGTCGATTTACCGGCGAAGCTGCCGTCTTCGCGCAGCGACGGCGCGGAAGGCGAAGGCATATGATCGAAAAAACCGTCGTTTTCGTCGTAGTTGACCAGCAGCACGGTTTTACTCCACACCTCCGGGTTGTCGGTCAGCGCGTTGAGGATCTCTTGGGTGAACCAGCCGCCCTGCACCGGGCTGGAGGGATCGGGATGTTCCGAATAGGCCGCCGGCGCGATGATCCAACTGACCTGCGGCAGTTTGCCCTGCTGCACGTCGGTGCGGAATCCGGCCAGCATGGCGTCCAGATCGTTGCCGTCGGCGGCCGGCAGGGTGTTGCCGTTGCCTTTGTACAGCGGCGCGGTCGCGTTGAGCTCGTCGCGATAAGGCACGAAGGCGTTGAAGTCTTTTGGCGGCCGAGCCGGGTTGCCCACCTGAATGCTGGCGGCGCGGTATTGGCGAAAGCCCGCCAGCGGGTTGTCGGTAAAGTTGTCCGGCAGGAATTGGTATACCTTCCAACTGACGCCGCTCGCCTCCAGCCGTTCCGGATAGGTGGTCCACCGGTAGCCGATCTCTGCCGGGCCGGGGCTGTCCCATTCGTTGACCACTACCGCCACGTCGGCGGCGGACGGGCCGTTGGTGCCGGTCCAGTGGAACAGCCGATTGGTGTTGGTGCCGGCGTGGATGGAACAGTGATAGGCATCGCACAGGGTGAAGGCGTTGGCCAGCGCGAACTGGAACGGCAGCTCCTGCTGGCGGTAGTAGCCCATCGAGGCCGGCGTTTTGTAGGTGGGCCAGGCGCTCATGCGGCCGTGATCCCAGGCGGCTTGCTCATCCACCCACGAGTGCGGCGTGCCGGTGACGCGCTGGGCGTTGCCGCGTTTGCTGTCCAGATGGTAGGGCAGCACCAGCCGTTCGGCGCCTTGTTGCTGCCAGACCAGGCGATCGCCGGGCAGTGGAATGGTAAATCGATCGCTGAAGCCGCGCACGCCCGGCAAGGTGCCGAAGTAGTGATCGAAAGAGCGGTTCTCCTGCATCAGGATCACCACGTGTTCGACGTCGCGCAGGGTGCCGGTGCGGTTATTGGCGGGAATGGCCAGCGCTTTGCGAATCGAGGCGGGCAACAGCGAGAACGCCGATCCGATGGCGGCAGCCCGCAGGATGTCTCTGCGAGAAAGGTCAGGCATGCGTCGTTAATCTCCGTCAGTGTGCTTTGAAGATAGCCGCTGACGACGATAATGGCGAAAAATAACAGGGAGATGAAAGCGAGAGAAACAATGCTCCCTGGCGGGAGCATTGGGGGATGAGGCTTACTGTCTGATCAGGCGGCCGAGCGTCGGCGCCGTTTCGAAATCGCTGCGGAAGGGGTTGATGTCCAGGCCGCCGCGGCGGGTGTAACGCGCGAACACGCTGAGTTTTTCCGGGCGGCAGCTCTGCTTGATGTCGTTGAAAATGCGCTCGACGCACTGCTCGTGGAATTCGTTGTGCTGGCGGAAGGAGATCAGGTAGCGCAGCAGGCTTTCGCGATCGATTTTGCGGCCTTCATAGCGGATCACCACGCTGCCCCAGTCCGGCTGGTTGGTGACCAGGCAGTTGGATTTCAGCAGATTGGAAGACAGCGTCTCCGCTACGTGCTCCCCTTGATCGGCCGCGCCGCTCAGGTATTCCGGTTTGAAGGCGAAGTCGTCGACCGCGATATCCAGATCGTCGATGTTGATGCCCGGCAGACGATCGATCTGCGCCGGATAACCTTCCAGACCCGGATAGAGCTTGACGGTGACCTGGCCATTGGCCGCCTGCGACAGATCCTTCTGCATGGCGGCGCTCACCTGTTCCACGCTGTCGAAGCGCGTTTGGTTGAAGCTGTTGAGATACAGCTTGAACGATTTGGATTCGATCAGGTTGGAAGAGGAGTGCGGGAAGGTAAATTCGCCGATGCCCACCACCGGTTTGCCCTTGCCGTTGAGCCACGACAACTCGAAGGCGGTCCACAGATCAAAGCCGCTGAACGGCAGCTGCCGTTCGTCCACGCCGATCAGATCGCGGCCGCGTGCGCGCGGCAAGGCTTCGAGCAATGCGGGAGCATATTGGTCCGGATAATCGGAGTTCGCGCCAAGATGGGTGATCTTATCTTGCTTTTGGATATGCATATTCATTGCCCTTTGCTTGTTCGGTATTGATGTAGCGGTTAAACAGACTGCGGGTGGCGTAAATCGGCCCGACGCCCAGCAGGGCGTAAACCACCTTGATCAGGAACTGAGACAGGATCATGGTTTTGATGATGTCCCTGCTCAGCACGTTGTAGAACGCCAGCGTACAGAACACCACGCTGTCGATGGCCGATGCGATTACGGTGCTGGTGATCACGCGCACGAACAGGTAGCGGGAGTTGGTCAACTCTTTGATCTTGCAAAGCAGATAGGAGTTGACGTTCTCGGAGATCAGATAGGCCGCCGAAGAGGCCACCAGCACCGCCATGATGCTGTGCACGATGCCGTTGTAGGTCTCGCTGTACTCCCACTGTGGAATGCTCGGCACCAGCGTCGTCACCCAGACGCCGAGAACGAAGGTCAGGTTGGCGATGAACGAGATGATGATGGTGCGTCTGGCCAGCCGCAACCCATAGAACTCGTTGAGAATGTCCACCAGGATGAACGTGAGCGGATAGATGAAGATCGCCGGCGGCGTGATGAGATTCAGCACCGGAATTTGGATCGGCTTGACGCCGCACAGCGTCGAGAAGATATAAATCACGCTGAGCGCCACGGTAATAATCAGGTAGGCGTACCAGGAACGTTCATGGCGATCGCTGAGCTCATAGGCGGTTTTTTGTTGATTGTCGCCGTAGAGTTTACGGTACAGCGCCTGCAGCTCGTGCCGGCTCAGATCTTCCGATATTTCGCTGTCGGCCAGCTCATTGAGCCCCATGGTAATGGTTTTGCCGGTGGCCAATACCATGACATTGGCCGCGATGGTGCCATGTCGGGTGAAGCCCAACAGCTTGAACTTCTGATTCGGTTCCATTTATAACCTTTCTCCAACGATATAACCCAGGAATTGCACCGTCTCCTGAAGGCGTTTGTCCATGCTTTCGCTGTCTTTGTCGTCAACCACAAAGAAGCCGCTTTTTCCCGAGTGATACAGCAAAGGTGAATCGCAAATCAGTACCGGCGGACGTTTGATGATAATGACTTCGCCCGGAATGAATGACCCTTTAATTTCGGTCTCTATTTTCATTGCCAACATGTTCGACTCATCGCCGAAGAAATAAGTCAAAGGAAACTCGGTGACCAGTTGCCCGATCTTGCGCTGCGAGACGGCCAGATAGCGCGACTGCGGGATCACCGGAATGGCGGAAGGGTTCTTGTTGCCTTCGGTGGACAACGTTTCGTTGAGCAGCTCCAGTTTTTCCAGATCGTAGTCTTCGATCTCTTCACAGGAGACACCGAAAAAATCTGAAATCCGATTAACGGTGGATTGCTGAACGTTGTTCACTCTTCCATCAAGAATTTTGTATAGGGTAGTGCGCGTCAGGCCGCTGCGGTTGGAAAAGGAAGCCTTGGTTTCACCGCGGGTACGCATTAGATATTCAATATTTTTAATGATGTTGATTTTGCGCTGTGCGTTGGGGGTTTTCATAGGCTGTCCTTACAAACATTACGCTGGCTTCACTATATCTTACGCGTTGGCGTTGTCCAGATAAAAAGGCGCAGGGAATAGGATAACAGACTGATTATTTTCGTTAATTATTGCTTTCTGTCAGCGGCTTGGCGGGGGGCGGGCGACGTGGATGCGGAAGGCGGTTTGGGGAAATGATAAAGCTGTGCAAATCAATTGATTAGCTTTTGCTTATGGAAAAGTGAACACAAAAGCCAATTTTATGTTCACTTTTATGTTGACCAAAGGCGATTTCATGGGCTACTGTTCATGCAAGCTGAAGTTTTTCTTTACGATCAAAACACTGAAGCTAACGACTTTTATAATAAAAAGCTCAGAGGGGGATGTTCCCGCACTCTGAGCATAATGGATAGCTTGCTACCGACACCAGGGACCCTCATCACCACGGCCGTTTGTCTGCGCGATCGGCCTATTCCTTTGCGCTGAACTCCGCATTTTGCGAGCAATAAAACACTCCCCCGTCATCGGAGGAGTGCGTTAACGCCTGTGCGAAAATCAGAGCGACTTCTGCGAGGCCAGGGGTTTTTGCGCCCGACTGAAGGCCAGCTTGAGCACCCAATACAGCAGGCTGGCGGCCACCAGTGAGTTGATGGTCGGTACGCCCCATTCGGTCGCCAGGCCAACGGCGCCGCCGGCGATGCTGGCGACGATCGCCGCCCAGCCGATGGTTGGGGTTTCGTTCGGCAACTGGCCCGTACGGCGGCTCTCGTCCAGGATTTTGCGGTGGCTGCGCAGCAGGTAATAGTCCACCAACATGATGCCGATAAGGGGCGGGAAGACCACGCCAAGCACCGTCAGGAAGTCGACGAAGCGGTCGAGAATGCCCAGCACCGACAGCGTGGTGCCCAGAATACCGATCGCCAACGTGGTGTAGGTGTACTTCAGCTTTTTGCCGGTGATGCCTTCCACCGCGTTGACGATGCCCAGCGAAGAGGAGTACAGGTTGAGATCGTTGACGCGCAGGGTGGAAAACACCACCACCAGCAAACCGGCGCCGCCGGCCGCTTGCGACATGATGGTGACCACATCCGCGGTGCCCAGGGTTTTGGCGATCAGGATAGCCAGGCCATTCACCACGAACTCGCCGGCGACGATGGTGAAGATCGTAACGCCGAGCACGTGTTTGCCGTTTTTGGAGTAACGGGTCAGATCGGGCGTCATCAGGCTGGCCACGATGGCGCCGCCGACGACGATGGTGATGCCGGCGCTGATGGTCAATGGTTCACCCGGCGGCGCCAGCTGGATGATCTCCTGCAGGTTATGGCCGGAAAGCGCGGTCACCGAAATATAGGCCACCAGCATAATGAACATCGGCACCGCGATACGGGCGGCGATGCGCAACGCCTTGAAGCCGAATGCCACCAGGATGGTCAACAGCGTGCCCGAGAGCCCGGCGGCCAGGCCAAAGCCCAGCTTATTGCCGAGCGCGAAATCGAGCGACTTGGCGAAAATGGCGTTTTGAATGCCGAACCAACCCAGCAGGCTGACGGCCACGACCACGCCGATCAGCACCGAGCCCAGGCGGCCAAAGCCGCACCAGCGCGCCAGCAGGCTGCCGGAAATCCCTTCGCGCATGCCCGCCATCCCAAGCCCATAGGTCACCACGCCGAAGATCAGGCTGCCGACGAAAATGGCGGTGAAGGCGTCAATCAGCGTCATGGAGTTGCCGAGCACGGCGCCGAGCATGAACTGGTCCAGCGCGGTCAGCATGCCCATATGCACGATGGCCACGCTTAAAAACGAGACTCTTTTATCCTGCGGCACCCGGGTGAGCGGATAATCTTCGATCTTTATCACGGTGAGATCTTCCTTGCGGTTCAAATAAACTGAATGCCCTTGGTTATCAGGCGATCGGGAATGTAGTTATCCAGGTTGGCGTATTTGCAATACTCCTCAAACTGTTGCTGAGTATGCACGTTGGCCTTCTGGTAAATATTATAAATGCGGTTTTCGATGGTCTTATTGCTGACGTTATAGATTTTGGCGATCTCTTTCACCGTAAATCGCTGCAGCATAAGGAAAATGACATCGAGCTCGGCGCGGGTGAACAGCTCGTTGTTAACTTCGGTGGTCAAGATGCTGGGTTTTTGCTGATTGATGTATTTCAGCGGCGACAGGCTGTTCATCGGCTTGGCGTTCCAGATCACGCCGATCACCTGTTTGTCATCGTTGTAGACCGGCAGCTTTTCGCTGATAAACGGCGTCAGGCTGTCTTTGCCATACCAGTAGTGCGTCTCGATGACCGTGACCCGATCGCGCGCCGCTTCGGTCATCTTGTCATGCTCGATAAAGTCGGCGGCGGAATCGGCCCAGTCGGCGGGGAATTCGTGGTCATATTTTCCCGCGACGTCGAAATTCAGCGGCGTATTGGTATAGAGATAAGCGGCGCGGTTCATATAGAGGTGGCGGGACAGCTGGTCTTTGATGCCCCAGGGCTCGCTCAGGTGCTCCATCATGGTGATGAGGCCCTTGAAATAAGATTCATTATTTTTATGCGATGAACCCATACCCACCTCTGCGCCGCTCAGGCCGCGTTACAGGCTTTTAGCCAGGTAATGGCGGGTATGGCGATGCGCATAGTCACCCAGCTCGCCATAGACTCGGTAGCCCAGTTTTTCGTAGAAGCCTCTGGCCTGGAAATCGAAGGTATCGACGTAGGCCATATGGCAACCGCGCTTGCGGGCTTCTTCTTCGGCTAGCTGCATCAGTTGGCGACCGTAACCGCTTTTGCGGCATTGATCGCCGACCCAAAGATACTGTACTTCCAGGCCGCCCCACCAGGTACGTGCGACCAGACCGCCGACGATCTGCTGGTTGTCGTCGGTGACGGTCAGGAACAGCGGGTGAATGTCTACGGGCTGGGTTTTATGGTTGTGCGCCCAGAGGCTGTCGATAACGAACTCTTCATCCTGCGGGTTGGGTTTGTCGGTGATATTAATATTCATTTTTAATATAATTCCCTGATTTAATTATTCAAATCTGAACTAGACGCTTTCGCCCCAACCGCTTCTATTATCACTTTTATTAATGTATTTCAAGGGTGGTTTTCACCCTTTTCCGCCGTGCAGGCGGGCGCTTATAGTAAGCATCACAGGGTGAAGAAAATAGCGAAACAGGCAGTATTAAAACGCTGAAATGCCCTGCCAACACCATCTTTTCCTACTTGCGCCTCACCAGGGCCCCACCGGGAAAACTGCAGTACTGTACGGCTCCACCGGATAGAGCAAGCTAACTTGCCGACGGGGGAGCCACTTTGTTTTTGCGCATCCGTTCCGCGATGACTGCGCGCTGTCTCAGATATTAAACGCTCTTCTTATCAGAAGATATGAGCCGCCGATGAAAATGCGGTCGATACCCTCCTTTAGTCTTCATATGCCACGCTGCTCAGTGCCGGCTCGATGGCGGCACCCAGCATGGCGCCGTGTCCCAAGTCGGGCCATTCCCGATAGCCGACGGTAAGACCGTCGAGCTTTGCCAGGCGTTCCGCCAGCATTTGCGCCGCGTTCGCCGGCAGTGCAGGGCTCTTCACGCCGGGCGGGGCCGCGCGCTCGCGCTCCGCCAGACCCACCCACAACTGCAGCCTTGCCGCCGGCGTCGGATGCCGTTCCGCCCACTGCTGCGCCTCTTGCAGGATCATGCCGTTGCCCCACCACAGCGAGGGTTCCACGGCGATATAATGCTGGAAGGCGGCGGGATGGGCGAATAACGTATGCAGAACGAAGAGCCCGCCGTAGGAATGGCCCCACAGCGTTTGCCGCTGCTGATCGACCGCCAGTTTGGCGGCGATCGCCGGTTTGATCCGCGTTTCAATCAATTGCAGGAAGGCCTCCGCGCCCCCGCCCGCCTGCGGCGGTTTCTTCATGCCCGTCGGCAGAGGCAGCGTATAGTCGTAGGCGCGGCCGGCGGCATCGATGCGCAGATCGTTGTCATAGCCGATCATCACCAGCACCGGTGGCCGCTTCGCCGTCGCCAATCTGGCCAGTAAGCTGGCGTTCAGCTCCATCAGCACCGCATTGCCGTCGAGGAAATAAATCGTCGGATAGCCGTCAGGCGCAGGCGCCCGACGCGGCTGGGCGATACGGACGCGGTAACGCCGTTGACCATCGGCGGAGGTGAAGCGCAGATCGCTGAAGCGGTAATCCGCAGAGTCGCTATCGGCGACGGTCACGCCGATCCTGCGTTCCAGATCGGGCCTGGCCTGCACGGCAGTCGGCAACCAAAAGCCGATGGCGAGCGCCAGAAGCGTGCAGATAAAATGCCGGTGAGACAATAACATGCGGGGCAGCGTCCTCGAAAAAGGCCGATATTAGCATCGGTACGCGCCCAGTAAAAACCTCTCCTTCGGGCGGGTATTTCAGTGGCGAAGTGCGGCCGGGGTCAGGCGGTGGCTGCCTGATGCTTCGCAGGGTTAATAGCAACTCATTGTTATTATTGGCAAGTCAGGAATAAGAAGGGTTACGATTAATTAGAAATGATTATGTTTTTTTGAGGGGGTAATCTGCTGATGGGTGCAAAAACACTCAATCATCAATGGGTGTTAGCGAAAAAAAAGCCCTATAAAATAGGGCAAAGACACACAACAACACCAGGGAAACTTTCCGGTATCTTATATTATAGCTTCCTATACATATAGAACATTTTATTATAAATATGTAAACGATTCTTATTAATGTTCTAATGCCATTGTTTTTCAAGGGGTTATGTCGCCCAAGGGGGAACGTTCCCGATGGCGGTGCAAGCCACTCCGCAGTGGATTAAGCGCAGGTGGCGGGGCGGTGCCGGCCCGCCGCCCCACAGTGAGATGCCGGCGGGCGGCCTGCGAAAACGCCGGCCGGTATCTCCTGTTTGATGGATGCGCAGGGGAATTGCGCCGCCTTTTGTTGATGATAATCAGTGCTGTTGCAGCGTCAGCATCTTGCCAAGCAAAACATCGGTCGGTGGCAGAATATCCGTATCCAGCCCGGCCGAGGGGGTAAAGGTCAGCTCACCGAAAATGATTTGGCCCTGAGAGATGTAGAAATCAACGCGCACGAACTCGAAGGGCGCTGACAAACGAGCGGCATACTCAAACAGCTCATCGTATCCCTCCGGTTTCACGAAGGCATCTATCTCCTCCTGGCTCAACGCCAGGCAGTCCTCGCTATAGCAAAGGAACTTGAAATCTTTGTCGAAGAAGTAATATTTCGGCGTCCCGGTATCCCTGCCGACGCACAGCAAGGTGCAGTATGGCACGCCGCGAAAACAATAAATTTTGTAGTCTTCAGGCCCGTGACCATTGGCCGATTCGATATACTTTTCTCCAATGATCTTTTTTTGTATCCCTTTGTAGTTGAGTTCTACATAGGTTTTCCAGTAATCGTCTTTCATCCAGCCATCGATCAGCTGGGAGGCGCTTTTAATGTTCAACGATTGTTTATTCTGGCAAATTAAATTATATCCTGAGCCGTGATTCCCCTTGATGACAAATTTCTCAGGCAGCGTTTCCCATGGGATCTCCTGTACCGAATCACAGGCAAAGTACAGCTCATTTAGGATCTCTTCACATCCTTTTGCCTTGATGTACTCTCTAACCGCATATTTATCTGCGCATTGAGTGACTAAGGCATTTTTACTGTAGTCATTCAACTTAAGGTGATTGATTTTTTCATTCCAGGTCGATGGCGCCTGCAAGTTCAGCGGTTTGCCAAATGCTCTTTTGTAGATCAATCTGGCCTTGAATTCGGGGGCCAATACGGCCAACTGATTCATAATGAACTTGTTTATTTGTCTTTTCATATACGTAATTCCATCAAAGCATAGTGACAATGATTAAGACGTTCTTGTATTTAAAACGCGGGTGGCGCGCCTTCACTGCGCCATTGAATGGCTGTCGGCGTTGTTCCCAAATCAAATGGCTGGTGGTCTAACGCCCGATTAAGAATGCGGGCCGAACGCCACGCCATCAGGCTCAGCTGAGGATCGGCAATGCCGTGATTATGCATACTGGCGTTCATCGCAAATAAGCAGTTCTCCGCCGGGCCTTCCCACTCAAAGGTAAAGTCCGGGGCTATGCGGTACTCGCCGTCCGCCGTGGTCAACAGTCGGTGGGCCAGAGGCGCAAGGAACTCAGGCGTCGCCGATTGATAACCGGTAGCAAAGATCACCACGTCCGCCTTGAAGATTTCCTCGCCGTGATCGAGATGATGACGCGTTTCGAGTTGGTAGGCGTTATCCAGCGTGTGTTTTACGGCCGTCAGCGAACGGCTGGGCAGCAGGCGCACCCATAATTTCTCGCGCAGTACGTCGAAGCGGTGGTACATGGCGCGATAGATGGCCAGCAGCGACTCGCTGGTGATGCCGTCTGAGGTCATCTTTTGTTCGGCCAGCATATGCCGCTTGGCCGCGCTGTCCAGTGAGTAGAAACTCTCGACGTAATCTGGCGTGAAATATTCATTGGCAAAGGCCGCCTCATCAAGCGCGTTGTAATTGTTGCGCCGCGATATCCAGTCGAGTTGTTCCGGCTGCCCCCATTCCCCTTTAAAAATATTCAGGAACAGATCGGCGCCGCTCTGGCCGCCGCCGACGATCGCCACGCGTTTGCCTGCCAGATTAGGGTTGCGCAGCATCATTTCGCTGGCGTGGAAACAGCGATCGTTTTGCGCCGTCACGCAATCAGGTAACTTTATTTTCTTGCCAATACCGATACTTACGTGTCTGGCGTGGAAGATTTCCCGTGAGGTGGTCACCACGAACTGGCGTTGCCGATCGTCAAACTCGACTCGCTGAACGTCTTGATTGAACGCCAACGATCCCATCCCGCTTGCGGCCCAGGTGAGGTAATCGGCGAACTCTTCACGCGATGCGGTACGCTGTTCGGTCGTCAGGAAACGGTAGAATTTTCGGTTTTTTACCAGATAGTTGAGAAAGCTGTAGGGATTGGTTGGGGCAACCGCGCTCACCAAATCCTTTAAAAAGTTGGTTTGCATGTTGCAGTCAGCCAAAATCATGCCCGGGTGCCAGGAGAAATGAGGTTTGCGCTCAAGGAATTGCCCCGTAAATCCCTCGATTTCGCTCCCTAAGGCCGCCAGGCTAAGATTCGACGGGCCAAGGCCAATACCGATGATATCGAAACGCTGATTCATTAATAAGCTCCAGTATAATGAGAATAATACCCAGAAATACGGCTGCAAAGGGGTTGGCTTATAGCAACCAGGCTGCCTTTTTCTTATAAGTAAACGACATGAATTAAAAATAATTAAAAGATATGCGGGTTAAAAATGCGTCATTTTTAAATGCCCGTTTAGAATTCGGTAGCACATCAGGTAAAGGCTACGGGTGTATTTCTTTCCATGAAAGTCCCTGCGAAAGTTTGCGTATGTGTTTAATTAATATTCTTAAGCAATAATCTTAGAAACCGCGTTCATCATTCCATGTAAACGACACTCCGCAAAGAGGATAAGCCGCATGGGATTGGCATCGACTATTGACTGTTAACGTGTATACGCCGTTCTGCGTTCGGCTTGTGTTTCTTGAATCAGGTATTCGCTGCTTAGAATAGCGTTAAAAGGGATTCTGGGAAGGTGAAATAACATGATATTAGGCGTTGAGCGCTTTTTGAAAAGATGAAATTAAAGTGAAATTATGAAATTAGGCCGTTTTGATGGTATTTTTATCATTGTATTCAATGTGTTATTATCTTTTGGATGCGAGAGCTATTGCGTCTGGGCGGCATGGGGGTATCCGCTTTCACACCGGCCAATGCGCCCAGTTTTGTTGTTTGCGGGCCTGTATGGCGGGAAATTATCCCTATATGCATTAATTTCAATGAGTGAATGTTCATGTTATATACAGAGGCGCCTGTTGACGTTGGAAAAGCGCCAATTAAAAACCGATTGGCCGACAGTTTGACGTTTAGGTTCGTTTAGGTTCAGCGACGGCGTGACGTGCAAGGATATCCGTGTGCCGCCGGAACTTGCCTGAATGTAGCCGCCATGATATCAACCCGGTTTGAATTGTTTTGGCGTTTCTCTTTTATAATTCCTTTGCCGCTGATGATGATTCTCATTACCTGAGCGTTCACGTTATCGACACGTTAAACGCCATGGGAATGGGGTAAAGTATGGCGCTCGTGTGGGCAAGAGAATCGATGTTGGCGCTGCGACAAACGGATTGCCGCAGCAATAATTTACTCGTGGATAAATTTAACGTCAGTTGGCGTACCTATCTGGACGCTTACGCCGTTGCCATATAATTCGCCGGTATCCAGATCGCGTTGTAATACGGTAACGTTATTACTAAACACATTGGCGACTAGCAAAAACTTTCCGCTTTTATCGAAGGCGAAAGCGCGCGGTTCGATTCCGCCGGAAAGCGTGCGGCCAATCAGCGTGAGTTTGCCATTCTTCGGGTTAATTTTATAACCCACGATTTCGTTGGTTTTTTGGCGATTGCTCGCATAGAGGTATTTTCCGTCAGGGGAAAACGCCAGCCCGCCGCCGCCCTTTGCATCCGCGCGGGTGCTTTCCGTCAGCGCTAATGTCTGGATGTTCTCCAACCGATCGTTATTAATCTGGTAGGCAAAAATATTCGCCGACATTTCGCTGATCACGTAGGCGAATCTGCCATTTGCGGTAAAGATCATATGTCGCGGGCCGGTGCCCGGCGGAAACGACAAATCGTAATCCGGCGCGAGCCTGAACGGCGCGGCCTTATTTGCCGCGTCGTAGAAGAAGGCATGAATGATGTCGCCGCCTAAATCGGCGGCGTACATCATGCGCCCGTCGGGGGTGAAGTTGACGGAGTGAATATGGGCGCTGGCTTGCCGCTCGGCAACGGCCTCTGAGCCCTTGGTGAAGGGAAAGCGCTGCAGCACCTCGCCGAGTTCACCGTTCTGGAGAATGGGGGCCACGATGACGCTGGCATGCCCGGGGGCGTTGGAGTAATTGGCGGCCAATAAGTAGCGCCCGTCTGGACTGATGGCGGCATGCGTCGGCTCTTGTCCCTGCGAGTCGATGCCGCTGATGCGTTGCGGGTCGCCGCCTTTGCCGAGCCTGAGCGTGCTGATTTGGCCTTGCTGAGTTTCATTGGTGGTATAGGCAAATTGGCGATTTTTGCTCAGAACTATCCAGGAAGGGCTGTCCATTTTTATGCGATTCAATGGCAGCAGGCTGCCGTCTTCGTTGAGCGCCAACCGATACATCCCCTGGCTGGGATAAACGGGCGGCTGAACCCGATCGCCGTCTCTTTCCCCTGTCCAGGTGCCAATCAAAACGATTTGCGCGGTGCTGCCCGGCTGCGGCTGCGGGGGAGCGGCCTGGGTGATCCAGGCCGGCAATAATAAAGACAGAAAGGAAAACTTGGCGATGCTGGGGAACGTTGCGTTTTTCATGGTCGGGCTCCTGGCGTGATTGACTGTGTTTTGTGACCGAGGCGAACGGTGTACAGGGTTTATCGTCGTAGCGAGGCACCGCCCAGAATGAACAGGCAGACATAACCAAAATAGTGCAAAACGCCGGCGGGGCCTATTTTTAGCACATCATTGGCGTATGGCATCAGAGCCTTGCGCGCCGGCAGACAAGCTCCCTGCGGCCGCCAGCGTAGGGAGCTTTAATTGGCGTGAATCACGCGCCGCGGCGTTTGCGCACCCGCCACGCGATGGCCGCCAGTAGCGCCAGCGCGCCGCCGCCCAACCCCGGTGCCATATAGGGCTGCATCTCGGCCAGCAAGGGCGCCGGGCCCCCTCGTCTGAGGATCGCAACGTCTTCGGCGGTGACGTGCGCCGCGGGGTTGCCGTAATGTTGCAAGACATAGTTGCCGATCGCCGCAATCTGTTGGTCGTTCAAGGGATTGACATAGGATTGCGGGCCGAAATTCGGCATCAGGATATGTTGATCCCCGACGCGGCGCTCGACGCCGAACAAAATGGCCGAGATCAGATTGGAGGGATTGCGCGAGCCCGTCGCCGTGTTGTTGAACAGCGATGGATAGGCCTGGTTTTGACTGCCGCTGCCGTCGGGTTGGTGGCAGCTGGCGCAGTTGCCGCTGAACAAGGCGGCGCCGTCAATCACCGTCTCGTTGGCGGTCGGCGGATGCGCGCCGCGCAGCTCGGGTTCAACGTTGAACGGCTTGCCAAAGCTGTCTGCCGGCCGCGTATCGCGTCGATCTCTGATCGGCGGACTGTTTTTCAGGTAAGCGGCAATCGCGGCCAGATCGTCGTCCGACAAATATTGCAGGCTGTTTTCTATCGCTTCCGCCATGCCCCCCGCCGCCTGGTTTTTTCCCGCCGCGCGCCCGGTTTTCAAATACTGGATTAGCTCAGCCTGGCTCCATCCGCCAATGCCGCTGATCGGGTCGGAAGTAATATTGGGCGCATACCAACTGCCGACCATGGCGCCGGAAAGCGGTTGCCCGCTGTATTCAGCCAGTAACACGTTGCGCGGCGTATGGCAGGTATCGCAGTGTCCAGGGCCGTTGACCAGGTAGGCGCCGCGGTTCCATTGCGCATCTTCGCGGCTGTCGGCGCTGAAATGCCCCTCTTCCAGAAACAAACTGTTCCAGGCCGGCATGATAAAGCGCAGGTTAAAGGGGAAGGGCAGTTCGGTTCGCCTGTTGTGCTGAACGACGGGGGCGACGCCGTTCATAAAGTAGGCGTACAGCGCGTGAATGTCCTCGTCGTTCAATTTGACGTATGACGTATAAGGCATTGCCGGGTACAGCGGGGTGCCGTCCGCACGAATGCCTTCACGCACGGCGCGGGCGAATTGCGCTTCGCTGTAGCGGCCAATGCCGGTTTCCTTGTCGGGGGTGATGTTGGTGGTGTAAATCACGCCTACCGGCGTGGCGATGCTGTAACCGCCGGCAAATCGCTCGCCGCCTCCCGTTTGGGTGTGGCAGGCCTGGCAGTCCGCCGCCACCGCGAGCCGCTCGCCTTTTTCAATCAGCTCGGCGCCGAAATACGGTCCTTCGTCGGCGGCGAACGCCGAGCCGCCGCCCGCCGCGAAGAGCAGCGCCAGCCAGGCTATCCTTGCAGGTTTTCTCATGATTTCACCGCCAGTTTGCGGGCAATGTCGTCCGCCGCTTTAAGGCCCAGGGCCGCCATCGTCAGCGTGCTGTTCACCACGCTGGCTGAAGGGATGGCGCCACCGCCGGGTAGCCACAGGTTCGGATGATCGTGCGCACGGCAATCGCCGTTCACCACGGAATTTTTCTCATCGTTGCCCATGATGGTGCCGCCCATAATGTGATTATTGGCATTCAGGCTGGTGGTGATGGTGAATTCATCGGCATCAAACAATTGGCCAATATGCTTGAGCTGCCGGTGCGCCGCTTCAGCCCCTTTTCGCACATAGTCCCCCACGTCATAGTAAATGTCCGGGCAAGGCAAACCGTGGGCGTCTTTGCGCGTTGCGCTCAACGTCAGACGGTTATTGGGATCGGGCAGCGGTTCCAGACTGATGGACAAATCGACGCCGTGCGCCGCGCGGCGGCGGATCTCGTCATCCAGCGCTTTCCCCACCAGGCCCTGCGCCAGGGCCTGACGCGTAGCCGGCAAAACGCGGTTGATGTTATTGAGGATCATCTTGTTGGCTGAGTAATGCTTGCGGAAATCCCCATCGCGCGGGCCGACCAAACAGCTGCTCTGCGCCGGGCCGCGTCCTGGCCACAGCGGCTCTTTCGCCAGGAAGGTGCAGTGAAAGCCGGAGTGATCCATCATATTGCGGCCAACCTGATCGGAGCTGTTGGCGATCCCATTCGGGTTTTGCGCATTGGCGGCCATCAACAGCAGGCGCGGGGTTTCGATGCCATTGCATGCCAGGACGAACGCGCTGGCGCTGGCTTTGTGCGACCGCTTTTGGTTGTCCAGCCAATGCACGGCGGTAACCTGATTTTGTCCATCGGTATCGATTTTGTACGCCACCGCTTCCGCCAGCACGAGCGCTCCTTTCATTTCGGCGCGTTCGATGTGATGGATGCCGTTATACATGGCGCCAATCGGGCAGATAGGTTGGCAGTTATTGTTGCCGCAGCAGGTGGGCCGCCCCTGCCATGGTCGCGTGCTGCGCCCTTGGGGGATCGGTACGGAGCGGTAACCGTGCGGGTTGACCACTTCGGCGAACCGCGTATCTCCGTGGGCCCAGGGCACCATATCCATGGGATAAGGCTTGCTGCGCGCTGAAGGCGATTGTTTGGCCGGATCGTTTGGGCCGGCGACGCCAATCGCCTCCTCCGCGCGGCAGTAGTAGGGCTCGAGATCGTCATAGGCGATGGGCCAGTCGCGGCCAACCCCGTACAGCGTTTTCATTTTGAAATCGTTTGGCAGATGGCGCCAGCAGGAGGCCGCCCAGTGCCAGGTCGTGCCGCCCACGGTGCGTAAATAGCCCTGCTTAAAGCTGTCCGCGCTTGGGCCACTTAACGCGACATAATCGTTTGGCGGAAAATAGAGCGGCGCGGTGGCGTAGGCTGATTGCGGGTACAAGCCTTGAAAATCGGAGCCCGCACGGTTATCAAACGGCATATTGCGCCAGTTTTCGACGGCCTGCGCGCGATCGATACGCAGGCCCGCCTCCAATACCAGCACGGAATAGCCTTGGCCGGCCAACTGGTCCGCCATCATGCCGCCGACGATCCCCGAGCCGACGATGACAATATCGGCCGAGGCATCGCCATCAGCCGTGAATACCGGTTTTTTCATGATTCAGCTCTCAGAGGGCAGTAAGGCGTTAACCTCAGGCGGGGCGGCGGTCCACCAAAGCGGGCCGTTGCCGCAATAGGTGGGCACAATCAAGGCGTCTTTAACCGGGCGATACATCAGGGCATCTTTATAAGCGATGAGACTGGCGTTTGCCCCCTGGCCCACGGTACCGGTATACCAGGCGGTGACGATGGCCGAGACCAATGCCGAGAGCCCCAGTTGGCCGGCGATTTGCTGAAGTTGCCGGGCGCTTTGTCCGGCCTTCACGCGTGCGCTTAATCGCTCAACCTGTGATGAGAATTGCGGGTTTGCGAGGCTCAACGCAGTGAAAATACGAGCCGAAATGCCAGGGTCAATATCCTGACGTTCTGTCAATTGCCGGGAGAGCGCGAAGAAACGGGCAAAAAGCAGGGGGTTTTGCGCGGCGGTATGCTGTTCCGCCAGCGTGAGGAATGGGGCGCCGGCCAATGCGGTGGCGACAAGCGTTGACGCCAGGCCGAGCAAGACATTTCTGCGGCTGACGCCCTTGCCATGTTGATCCGGCTGTTCGCCATTGTCTGATAAACCATATTCCATATGTTTTTTCTCAACGGGTGTTTAATGCCAGAGCCAAAAAAGGCCAAAATATCAGTGGGTGAGCAGGCTAAATTAAGCGTTCTATTACGGTGATATGACGATCTTCACCGATGTGATGTTTTAAGAACGCCTGTCGGTAAATTAGCAGCGGCAACGGACGGTATTTATCAAAAAATCACAAGGTGAGTGCCGACCGCATTTTTGGTTTATTTTTAATAACGGCAGGGGATTATGTGATGGGGCTCTGTTTAATTGATTGTTATTTAATGTTTTTATCGGTTTGTGGCTGTGGGTTTTTATCAGGCGCAGAATGAAAACATTAATGGTATCCCGTGTTTGCGTATTAATTCAAATGACGGCGAAAATAAGGAGGGTTGGGTTATGGCGCAAATGGAAATAATACAGTGCCGTAAACACAGGGCAGGGGGCGGGCATCAATTAAGACTGCGAATATAAAGGCCGAGATTTAGGTTAAAGAGATAGGAACAGGAGCACTTCTGCTCGGTATTCAAGGTCTCAGCGCTGGCGCCGCGTTGAACAGCGCTTTAGAGCTGGCCCGCAGGGTGAGGCCCTTGGCCGAATAATCGAACGCAGTTCGATGGAGAGTCCGTATCTCAGAAAGCGAAAAACCCGCCATAGGCGGGTTCTTCTAAATATGGTGCCCGGACTCGGATAACCGGCGCTGGCGCCGCGTTGAACAGCGCTTTAGCGCTGGCCCGCAGGGTGAGGCCTTTGGCCGAATAATCGAACGCAGTTCGATGGAGAGTCCTGTCCCTGCAAAGCAAAAACCCAGCCATAGGCTGGGTTCTCTGAATAGGGCGACCGGACTCGGACAACCGGCGCTGGCGCCGCGTTGAACAGCGCTTTAGCGCTGGCCCGTAGGGTGAGGCCTTTGGCCGAATAATCGAACGCAGTTCGATGGAGAGTCCGTACCCCAGAAAGCGAAAAACCCGCCATAGGCGGGTTCTTCTGAATATGGTGCCCGGACTCGGAATCGAACCAAGGACACGGGGATTTTCAATCCCCTGCTCTACCGACTGAGCTATCCGGGCAACGGGGCGCATTAAACCGTATTGGTCGGATGGCGTCAATCGCTTTCTGTCACAAAGCCGATCGGTTGCTCTATTTTCAGGCAGCGAACCCGAGGCGCTAGAGCCTGTGGCGATATCGGCACCCAATAAATATGCATAAAAAACGTGTATTTATACCACTTTATCAATGTTGTTTTTCATGTTTATTGTTAAGTAACAATAAGTTATGCTTGCGTTAACGCAAGCTCAACCCAGATGATTCTCGCTTGAACCTCGTAACGAATCATGCAATCATTGCGCAAATTTTAGCACTCTCCGTTCCCTGACGGTGTTCCCGCTTCTTATAAGTCAGAGGGTTATTGGCATGACTGGTTTTGTCGCTCAAGCGCTGTCGCGCACCAGACCTCTGACGCCGCCACCGTTCCGTCTTTGCTTGCTCCGAACGCCATCCGTCCGAATACGCCTGCCGATCATGCGGTAAGGCCGCCTGATGCTCGCTGTTAGGCATGCGTAAAGCCAGCGCTGCGGCCCTGATTTTACTGATGCCTGTCGGACGCTGCCAAGACCAGTTCCCCCGATAGCTGCCTGATGGTCCCCGATCATGAGGCGGTCACGCACGCCGCTTATGCTGCCGTGCCCGGGTATCGCTTTTACCGGGATAACCGCGTTATCTCATTACCGTGCCGGTGGCACACCCTCATCCTTCACCGTTTGAGAGTCAGCATGATGAAAGAATTGAAAATCGCAACCAGCGCCAGCCTGGTCGCCACCATTGAGACGCTGCGCCAGATCGTGCGCGTAGAGCAGACGGACTACACCGACGTGGCGGCAGTGGTGGTGTCGGTCGCCGACGTGGATGCCGGCATTCTGGCGCGCTTGCAGGCGACGGGGTTCGATATTCCGACCTTCGTGGCGGTGGAAGGGGACGAGCATCTTTCCCCGGATTATCTGCCGTTTGTCAGCGGGGTCTTTGCGCTGCTGGCCGGCGCCAGCAAGCCATTCTACATGGCGCAGCTGGAGGCCGCTGCCGACGCCTACGAGCAGGCGCTGCTGCCGCCGTTCTTCAAAACGCTGAAGACCTACGTCGAGATGGAGAATTCGACCTTTGCGTGTCCAGGACATCAGGGCGGCGAGTTCTTCCGCAAGCACCCGGCCGGCCGGCAGTTTTTCGATTTCTACGGTGAAACCCTTTTCCGTTCCGACATGTGCAACGCCGACGTTAAGCTGGGCGATCTGCTGATCCACGAAGGCTCGGCCAAGGATGCGCAAAAGCATGCGGCGCGGGTGTTCAACGCTGATAAAACCTACTTCGTGCTCAACGGCACCTCGGCGGCCAACAAGGTGGTGACCAACGCGCTGCTGACCCGTGGCGATCTGGTGCTGTTCGATCGCAACAACCACAAATCCAATCACCACGGGGCGCTGATCCAGGCCGGCGCCACGCCGGTGTATCTAGAAACCGCCCGCAACCCGTTCGGCTTTATCGGCGGCATCGATGCGCGCTGCTTCGACGAGCGCTACCTGCGCGAGCAGATCCGCGAGGTGGCGCCGGAGAAGGCCACGGCGGCGCGGCCGTTCCGGCTGGCGATCATTCAGCTTGGCACCTACGACGGCACGATTTACAACGCTCGCCAGGTGATCGACACCATCGGCCACCTGTGCGATTACATCCTGTTCGACTCCGCCTGGGTGGGCTACGAAGGTTTTATCCCGATGCTGAAAGAGTGTTCGCCGTTGCTGCTGGAGCTGGACGAACACGATCCGGGCATTTTCGTCACCCAGTCGGTGCATAAACAGCAGGCGGGGTTCTCGCAGACGTCGCAGATCCATAAGAAAGACGACCATATCAAAGGGCAAAAGCGCCACTGCAACCATAAGCATCTGAACAACGCATTCATGCTGCATGCGTCGACCAGCCCGTTCTATCCGCTGTTCGCCGCGCTGGACGTCAACGCCAAGATGCACGCCGGCCCCGCCGGGCGCCGCATGTGGATGGACTGCGTCAAGCTGGGCATCGAGACGCGCAAACAGCTGCTCACGCGCTGCTCGCAGCTGAAGCCGTTTATTCCGCTGCAGGTGGCGGGCAAGGACTGGCAGGATTACGATACCGATCTGATCGCCAACGACGCGCGCTTCTTCACCTTCGTACCGGGGGAGACGTGGCACGGCTTCGAAGGTTACGCCCAGGATCAGTATTTGGTCGATCCGTGCAAGCTGCTGCTGACCACGCCGGGGATTGACGCCGCGACCGGCCAATACACCGAGTTCGGCGTGCCGGCCACCATTCTGGCCAACTTTCTGCGCGAGAACGGCATCGTGCCGGAGAAGTGCGATCTCAACTCGATCCTGTTCCTGCTTACCCCGGCGGAGAACCCGGCCAAGATGGAACAGCTGGTGGAGATGCTGGCGCAGTTCGAACGCTATGTCGAAGAGGATGCGCCGCTGAGCGTGGTGCTGCCGACGGTGTACCGCAAGAACGAGCAGCGTTACCGCGGCTACAGCATTCGCCGGCTGTGCCAGGAGATGCACGATCTGTACGTCAGCTTTGACGTTAAGCAGCTGCAAAAGGAGATGTTCCGTCAGGATCATTTCCCGCCGGTGGTGATGAACCCGCAGGACGCCAACGTGGAGTTTATCCGCGACAACGTCGAGCTGGTGCCGATCGGCCAGGCGGAAGGGCGCATCGCGGCGGAAGGGGCCCTGCCGTATCCGCCGGGCGTGCTGTGCGTGGTGCCGGGCGAAGTGTGGGGCGGCGCGGTGCAGCGCTACTTCCTGGCGCTCGAGGAGGGCATCAACCGCCTGCCGGGCTTCTCGCCGGAGCTGCAGGGGGTCTACATCGAGAAAAAAGATCACGGCTGGAAGCGCATCTTCGGCTATATGATCAAGCCATGAAAAAAGGGCCGGTTCGCACCGGCCCTTCTTCTATCCACGCGGGAAGCGCTACTTTCTGCGGTAGCTCTTCTGCGCGGTATTCACTTTCACCAGATAGCGGCGCGACTCGGCTGCCGGGTGCTTGGTGGTCAGCGTTTGGTACACGTCGCCCGGCTGCATGCCGTTGATGATGCCCACCGCGCGCGTTCTGTCGCTGGAGAACACCCGCAGCACGCTGCCGGCGCCGCCGTTGTAAGCGGTGATCACCGCATAGCGGCGCGAGGTCGGGTTCTGAATGCCGCCCAGGTAGTTGTTCTGCAGGATCGCCAGGTAGGCGGTGCCGGTATCGATGTTGTTCTCCGGATCGAACAGGTAGCTGCGGCTCGGGGTGCCCCATTTACCGCGCATCTGGAACACATCCTTACCGGCGGTGTGCTGCACCACCTGCATCAGGCCCAGCGCGTCCGAACCGCTCACCGCATACGGGTTGAAGCTCGATTCGGTCTGCATGATAGCCAGGATCAGCGACTCGTCCACGCCATATTTTTCCGACGCCTTGCGCACCATCGGCAGATATTTATGCGCACGTTTGTCCAGGTGGTTCGGCACCAGTTGGATGGTGACCGAGTAGATGACGTGCAGGCCGGAGGTGCGTTTTTGCAGCTTGGTCTGCAGCAGGTAATCGGCGAAGTGCGCCGCGCGCCATTCCCAGCGGATCGGCGCCCCTTTGTTATCCAGCACCTGGCCGTACAGGAACGGCTCTTTGCTGATCTGGATATCGTTGGCGTCGGAATAGAGGTCGATCGAACCCGGATCGTCACCCATCAGCAGCGTGCTGATGATCGCCTGGCGCAGGTGCGCGGCCGGATCGGTGGTGGCGATGGTCTCGACGGTGATGGCGCCGGTGTCGAAGTTGATGTGGCTGCGGGTTTGGTATTGGTCGGTGTACTTGACGTAGTCTTTCGGCCCGGCGATCAGAACTTCGTTCAGACCCCAGATGTTCTCGATGTTGTGAGCGAATTGGCCCATCAGAATGTCGAAGCCGTTGGTGTCTTTGATCCAGGCTTCGTTGATTTCTTCACTTTTTTTGCCGGAACAGGAGATCAGCAAAGGCGCTATTACGAGCAAAGCTAAAATTTTCTTCATCTTAAAGCCGTTTGGAAGAAGTATAAGAGGATTGAAGCGGGCCAGCGCCTGGCCCCAACAGCGTTATTCGCTCGGCGGCGTATAGCCTTCGATGTGCACGTCGTGCCCTTCGAACAGGAATTTGATCATTTCCTCTTCCAGCAGTTTGCGGTCATCCACGTTCATCATGTTCAGCTTCTTCTCGTTGATCAGCATGGTCTGCTTCTTCATCCACTCGCCCCAGGCTTCCTTGGAGATCTCGTTGTAGATGCGCTTGCCGACGTCGCCGGGATAAAGCTGGAAGTCCTGGCCTTCGGCGTCGCGTTGAAGGAAAGTACAAAAAATGGTGCGGCTCATGCTAATTCCTCATCGATGGCGCTATCGCCATATAAGTTTTGTTGGATCGGGGGCTGCTTCGCCAGCTGTTGCAACAGGCGGTCCACCGGCGCTGCCAGCCCGACCGACGGCGGCTGCGCTAAGTTATACCAGAGACCCGCGCCCTCATCCATGCCGCTGCCCGCCGCGTCGAGCGACAGCCACATCGGCACGATATCGAGATGGAAATGGCTGAACGTGTGGCGAAACGCGGTCAGCTGTTCCAGGCGCTTGCCTTTCAGACCACGCTGCTGCAGCCAGAGTTCCAAATCCACGCGCGCGCTGAACTGCGGGAAGCAGAACAGGCCGCCCCACAGGCCCACCGCCGGGCGCTGCTCCAGCCACACGCGGTCGCCGTGCTGCAGCAATAAGAAGTAGGCGGTTTTTTCCGGCAGGGTCTGCTTGGGCTTCTTGCCGGGGTAGTTGGCCCAGCTGTGGTTGGCGTAAGACAGGCAGCCGACGTTGAGCGGGCAGAGCTCACACTTGGGCTTGGAGCGGGTGCAGACCATGGCGCCCAGATCCATCATCGCCTGGTTGAACTGGCCGACGCCCTGGGCCGGGGTGACTTCTTCGCTGATTTTCCACAGCCGGTTTTCGACCTCTTTTTTGCCCGGCCAGCCTTCCACCGCGTAGCAGCGGGCCAGCACGCGCTTCACGTTGCCGTCGAGGATCGGATAGTGTTGGCCCAGCGCCAACGATAGCACCGCGCCGGCGGTGGAGCGGCCGACGCCCGGTAAATCGGCGATTTCTGCGAAGGTTGTCGGGAACTCGCCGCCGTGCTGTGCGACAATGGTCTGCGCCGCTTTGTGCAGGTTGCGGGCGCGGGCGTAATAGCCGAGGCCGGTCCACAGATGCAGCACTTCGTCCAGCGGGGCCTCCGCCAGCGCGCGCACGTTGGGAAAACGGGCCATAAAGCGCTGAAAATAAGGAATGACGGTGGCAACCTGGGTCTGTTGCAACATCACTTCGGAGAGCCATACTTGATAGGCGGTTTTCTCCAGCTGCCATGGCAGGGTTTTGCGGCCGTAGCGCTGGTACCAGTCAAGCACCACCTGTGCGAATTGTTGTGCTTGCATCATGAAGAGTCGTTATCCGGCAGAAAATGAAGCGAGATTGCAGCATAGAGTCATGATGCTGTAAACCGGAACTTTCCGACGCCGCACGGCGGGTACAGAAGATGAACACTTGCTAAACCAATGTATCTTTGCATAATGCGCGTTTCCCTAATTGGCAGCCAAACAGACAGAAAGCACTATGATTAATGACGTCATCTCCCCGGAATTTGATGAGAACGGCCGCGCGATGCGCCGTATCCGCAGTTTTGTCCGCCGCCAGGGGCGGCTGACCAAAGGCCAGCAGCACGCGCTGGAGAACTATTGGCCGGTGATGGGCGTGGAGTATCAGGCTGACGCTGTCGATCTCGCCGCGCTGTTCGGCCGCGAAGCGCCGACGGTGCTGGAGATCGGTTTTGGCATGGGCGCCTCGCTGGTGACCATGGCGGGCAACAACCCGCAGCAGAACTTTTTAGGGATCGAAGTACACTCGCCGGGCGTGGGCGCCTGCCTGGCCGACGCCCATGAGGCGAAGCTGAGCAACCTGCGCGTAATGTGCCACGATGCGGTTGAAGTGCTGGAAAACATGATCCCGGACGGCTCGCTGGACATGGTGCAGCTGTTCTTCCCCGATCCGTGGCACAAGGCGCGCCACAACAAGCGCCGCATCGTGCAAACGCCGTTTGTCGAACTGGTGCTGCGCAAGCTGAAGACCGGTGGCGTCTTCCACATGGCCACCGATTGGCAACCTTATGCGGAACATATGTTAGAGGTTATGAACGGGGTCGCAGGCTACCGTAATCTTTCCAGCGATAATGATTATGTGCCGCGTCCGGATTCGCGCCCACTGACGAAATTTGAATTACGCGGCCAGCGCCTGGGACATGGCGTTTGGGACTTGATGTTTGAGAGGAAAGAATAATGGCTAAGAACCGCAGTCGTCGTTTACGTAAAAAGTTGCACATTGAAGAATTTCAGGAGTTGGGTTTCTCCGTAGCCTGGCGCTTCGCCGAAGGCACGTCGGTGGAAGATATCGACAGCACGCTGGATACCTTCATCGATGAAGTGATCGAGCCGAACGGTCTGGCGTTTGACGGCAGCGGCTACCTGCAGTGGGAAGGTTTGATCTGCCTGCAGAAGATCGGCCACTGCACCGACGAGCATCGCGAACTGGTGAAAAACTGGCTGGAAGCGCGCAAACTGACCGACGTTAAGGTCAGCGATCTGTTCGATATCTGGTGGGATTGATCGCGCTTGCCCGATGAGCGCGGCTTCGCGCCGCTTATTTCCCCCTAAATAATTGGATTCGCATCACGGCGGCAAGAGGGTGAGTCCCCAGGAGCTTACTTCAGTAAGTGACTGGGGTGAGCGCTCGCAGCCAACACAGATGCGGATTCAAGTATGACGGGGATGGATTTAAGGTGCCTTAACGGCGCCTTTGTTTTGCCCGGAGTGTGACCGAGGTGGTAACAACATTGGATAACGCGTTGCTGGAAGAGATCCTGCAACAGGTGCGCCCGCTGATTGGCCAGGGAAAAGTGGCCGACTACATCCCGGCGTTGGCGGAAGTGCCCGCCGATCGGCTGGCGCTCGCCGTGTGTACGGTGGATGGCGAACTGTTCCAGGCCGGCGACGCCGCGGAGCGCTTCTCCATCCAGTCGATCTCCAAAGTGCTGAGTCTGACGCTGGCGCTGACGCGCTATCAGGAGCATGAGATCTGGCGGCGCGTCGGCAAAGAGCCTTCCGGCCTGCCGTTCAATTCGCTGCTGCAGCTGGAGATGGAGCAGGGCAAACCGCGCAATCCGTTTATCAACCCCGGCGCGCTGGTGGTGTGCGACATGCTGCAAACCCGGCTCAGCGCCCCCAAACAGCGCATGCTGGAGGTGGTGCGCCAGCTGGCCGGCGAAGACGACCTGGCCTATGACCTGCGGGTGGCGCGCTCCGAGTTCGAACACTCCGATCGCAATGCGGCCATCGCCTATCTGATGAAGTCGTTCGGCAACTTCGAGAACGACGTGATCACCGTGCTGCAAACCTATTTCCACTACTGTGCGCTGCGCATGAGCTGCGTGGAGCTGGCGCGCAGCTTCGTCTATCTGGCCAATCACGGCCGCGATCTCAACGGCGAGACGGTGATCAGCCCGCTGCAGGCCCGGCAGATCAACGCCCTGATGATGACCAGCGGCATGTACGACGGCGCCGGCGAATTCGCCTATCGGGTGGGGATGCCGGGCAAGTCCGGCGTGGGCGGCGGCATCGTGGCCATCGTGCCGGGCGAATTGTCGATCGTCGTCTGGTCGCCGGAGCTGGATGCTTCCGGCAACTCGCTGGCGGGAACTGCGGCGCTGGAACTGTTGTCTCAACGTATCGGTCGTTCGATTTTTTAATCCCAATCTGGATGGGAGTCAGGAGAAGCTATGTTGAAGAAAACCGGGTTAGCCTTACTGCTGCTGGCGGCGACTGCCGCGCAGGCCCACGCCGAGTACCAATGCAGCGTTAAACCCCAGGACGATGTGATCATCAGCCCGCAGAGCGTGCAGGTGAAAGGCGCCAGCGGCGACCTGCAAATTTCGCCGGATGGTGACGTGATCCGCAACGGTCAGGCGCTGAGCCTGAGCGACAGCCAGCGGCAGAAAGCCTTCAGTTACCAGAGCGCGCTGCGCAAGCAGCTGCCGTGGATCGACGACGGCGCGCAGAAACACCTGGAGAAAGCCCGCGCAGCGCTGGATAAGGTGATCGTCAAAGAGCTGGGCAGCAACAGCAACGTGCGCAACCGGCTGACCACCCTGAATGGCCAGCTGAAACAGCAGATGAACCGCATCATCGAGCACCGCAGCGACGGCCTGACCTTCCACCACAAGGCGATTGACCAAGTGGAACAGGATGGCCGCAACATCGTGCAGCAGAGCATGGGCGGCGTGCTGCAGGACAGCCTGAACGAGATGGGCGTCAAACAGGCCGCCAACAGCGGCGGCAACCCGCTGCAGGCGATCATGGGCAATTTGGGCGGCTTGCAGAAGGCGATCCAGAACGAATGGAACAACCAGGAACAGGACTTCCAGAACTTCGGTCATGACGTGTGCAACCGCGTCACCGCACTGGAAACCCAGCGCAAGGATCTGCTTAACGCGTTGAAGTGATTTAAGAATCTTCTTGGTAGACCGTTTTTTGACCTTCTGAAGCTTATCTGACAGACTGATCAAACTACGTACAGATTTATGGATGTTTACGGAGGACGCTATGAGCCATACACGTTACGAAACCGATGTTGTTGCCTGGGCAAATGAACAGGCCGCTCTTTTGCGCTCCGGAAAATTGTCTGAGATCGATATTGAAAAGATCGCCGAGGAGATTGAGGACGTGGGGAAGAGCGAGCAAAGGGAACTTGCTAGCCGGATGACGGTGCTGATTGCACATTTGCTTAAATGGAAATATCAGCCGGCCAGGCGCGGAACCAGCTGGGAAAGAACGATTAAAGCGCAGCGCAAAGAGGTGCTTTACAGCTTGAAAGAGTCGCCCAGCCTAAAAGGTAAACTGAGCGATGCCGATTGGCTGGATGTCGTCTGGTCGAAGGCCGTTGCGCTCGCCACGGCCGAAACCGGGCTGGATGTGTATCCGGAAAACGGCATCTGGGAAACTCAGCAGATTCTGTCTCAGACGTTTTACCCGGATTAACACCAATAAAAAAGCGCTGATCATTCAGCGCTTTTTTTTACTCGTCGTCCGCCAGGAACAGTTCCAGCAGCGAGTTGAGGAACAGTTTGCCCTTCTCGGTGATCTGCCAGTGCTCCGCGGTTTCTTCCAGATAGCCTTTGGCCAGCGCTTCGTCCAGCTGCGGGCGAATGACGCTTTCCGTCAGCCCGGTGTAGTTGGCGAAGTCGGCGCGCGGCGCGGCTTCCAGCAAGCGGAAGCGGTTCATGAAGAATTCGAACGGCCGATCCGCCGCCGCCACCTCATGCTGCTTGTCCATGTAGTCGCCGCGCATAAAGCCGCGCGGGTGCTTGGTCTTGGCGGTGCGCAGGATGCGTCCGTCGCTGAAGGTCACCTTGCCGTGCGCGCCGCAGCCGATCCCCAGATAGTCGCCGAAGCGCCAGTAGTTGAGATTGTGCTGGCATTGGTAGCCCGGCTTGGCGTAGGCCGAGGTTTCATACTGCTGATAGCCGGCGGCGCTCAGCAACTGGTGGCCGCGCTCGAAGATGTCCCACAGCGCATCGTCGTCCGGCAAAACCGGCGGGCGCGAGCTGAACAGGGTGTTCGGCTCGATGGTCAGCTGATACCACGACAGGTGCGGCGGATTGAGGGCGATAGCCTGGCGCAGATCGTCCAGCGCCTCTTCCAGCGACTGATCCGGGAGGCCGTGCATCAGATCGAGGTTGAAGCTGCGCAGGCCGAGGCCGGTCGCCAGCGTCGCCGCGCGTTTGGCTTCTTCCGGGCCGTGGATGCGCCCCAGACGGTTCAGCTTCTCGGCGCTGAAGCTTTGCACCCCGATGGAGATGCGGTTGACGCCGGCGCGCTGGTAGCCGCTGAAGCGATCGGCCTCCACGGTGCCGGGATTGGCTTCCATGGTGATTTCGGCGTCGTCGGCGACGCGAATGCGCGCCCGCACGCCGTCCAGCAAGGCTTGCATCGCCTCGGCGCTCAGCAGGCTGGGGGTGCCGCCGCCGATAAAGATAGTGCTGATTTCCCGGCCGCCGGCCAGCGGCAGGTCGGCATCCAGATCCGCCAACAGATGATCGACATACTCCTGATGCGGCACGTCACCCTTCAGCGCATGGGAGTTGAAGTCGCAGTACGGGCATTTCTGCACGCACCACGGGATGTGGATGTAGAGACTCAGCGGGGGCAGCTTAAGCATTGCGCATGGCTTCCAACATCAGCTTCAGCGCCTTGCCGCGGTGCGAAATCGCCCGCTTCTCGTCGCGGCTCAGCTCGGCGGCGGTGCGGCCCAGCTCCGGTACGTAGAAGACAGGATCGTAACCGAAACCGCCTTCACCGGCGGCCTGTTCGGTGATTTCACCGGCCCAGCTGCCGTGAAACACCAGCGGCGTCGGATCTTGCGCATGGCGCAGATAGACCAGCACGCAGTGAAATTGCGCGCCGCGCCGGCCCGGCGCCACGTCTTTCATCGCCGCCAGCAGCTTGTCGAGGTTCTGCCGATCGTCGGCGTCTTCACCGGCGTAGCGCGCGGAGTAGATGCCCGGCGCGCCGCCCAGCGCATCTACCGCCAGACCGGAGTCGTCGGCGATCGCCGGCAGGCCGGTGACCTGTGCCGCATGGCGCGCTTTCAGAATGGCGTTTTCGATAAACGTCAGGCCGGTTTCTTCGGCGGACTCCACGCCCAGATCGGTTTGCGCGACCACGTCCAGGCCGAAATCGGCCAACAGGTCGGCGAGTTCGCGCACTTTGCCCGGGTTACCGGTGGCAAGAACGACTTTTTGCATAATGACTACCTTGAAAATTATTCGATGAGCGCCGCGACCACGGCGGGGATCTGTTGCGGATTCACGATGCGTAACTGTTTATGCCGCCCCAGTTCGCCTTTCTCGATGGTGACGTTGCTTTTCGCCACTTTGAACTGCTTGGCGATAAACTTGATCAAATGGGCGTTGGCTTGGCCGTCGACCGGCGGGGCGGTGATGGCGACTTTCAGCTCGTCGCCATGCAAGCCGATAATTTGGTCGCGGCTGGCTTTCGGCTGAATATATAGCCTGATCGCCAGCCCGTCCAGCACGGGAGTGACTGCACTCACAGCAGGAACCAGATCTCGCCGAACACATCCATGCCCAGGTAGTTGATCAGATAGAGGATCAGGATCACTACCATGGCGGAAAAATCGATGCCGCCCATCGCCGGGATGATGCGACGGATCGGCGCCATCAACGGTTCGGTCAGTTGGTACATCACGTAGTCGATCGGGCTGCGGCCCTGGCTTACCCAGCTCATCAGCGCACGAATGATCATCACCCAGAAGATCAGGTAGCCGGCGGACTTGACCAGCGAGATCAGGCCGAACAGCAGGTTATACGGGCTGAGCGACAGCGCGTGGCTTTGTATCAGCAGCAGCAGCGGGTACTTGATGGTCATCAGCAGGAACGCCAGCAGCAGCGAAGCGCTGTCGATAGGCCCAAGCGCTGGGATGATGCGGCGCAGCGGGCCGACCACCGGTTGGGTGATCTTCACCACAAACTGCGAGAACGGGTTGTAAAAATCGGTGCGCGTCCATTGCATCCAAATGCGCAGCAACAGCACCATCACGTACAGATCAATAACGGTCTTGACCAGGAAAGTCAGCGTTAGCATGAAGTGGTCCTTCTCCTTAACTCGGGGTTATTTAAAATAATTTTTCCATTTCTTGCGCACGGGAAACGGCGGCCTGCATCGCTTGCGCCACGGTTTCCGGCAGTTGGCGTTCGTTGAACACCCGCAGCGCTTCGGCGGTGGTGCCGCCTTTGGAGGTCACCTGCTCGCGCAGCGTGCCCAGCGGCGTATCCGGGTTGGCTTCAACCAGCGCGGCGGCGCCGGTAGCGGCCTGCTGCACCAGATCGCGCGCGGTCTGGCTGTCGAAGCCCATGCGTTCGGCCTCTTTTTGCATCGCTTCCATAAACAGGAAGAAATAAGCCGGGGCGCTGCCCGCGGCGGCGATCACGCCGTTGATGCCATTTTCGTCATCTACCCAGCAAACTTTACCGACCGAGGCCATTAAATCGCCGGTGTAGTCGCGATCCTGTTGGCTGACCTGCGCCGGCGCGTACAGCCCGCTCATGCCCTTGCCGACCAGCGACGGGGTGTTGGGCATGATGCGCACGATGTCCAGTTGGTCGCCGAGCAACTGATAGAAACGGCTGACCTGAATGCCGGCGGCGATCGACAGCACCAGTTTGCCGCCGAAATCGACCTGTTCGTGCAGCGGCTGACACACGTCGGCCATCATTTGCGGTTTGACCGCCAGCACCACGACGTCGGCTTCACGCGCGCAGGCGACGTTGTCGCCGCTGCTGACGATGCCGTAGTCCGCCGCCAACGCGTCACGGTTTTTCGGCGACGGGGCGCAGACGCTGATGGATTTGGCCGGATAGCCGCCCGCGACCAGGCCGGCGATGATTGCACGCGCCATGTTGCCGGCGCCGATAAAGGTAATCTTGCGATGTTGCATCAAATCCCTCGTCTGTTTGTCAGGCCTGCGAGTAGTCGCGGGCGCCAAAAATTGCGGTGCCGATGCGCACCAGGGTGCTGCCTGCGGCGATCGCCGCCGCCATGTCGTCCGTCATGCCCATCGACAGCGTATCGGCCTGCGGATAACGCTGACGCAGGGCGAGAAATGCGTCGTTCATCCGGCTGAATACCGCCAACTGCCGCTGATAATCCGTTTCCGGCGCCGGGATGGCCATCAGGCCGCGCAGCGCCAGATTCGGCAGCGCCGCGATCGCGTCGGCCAACGCCGGCAGTTCGTTCAACGCGATGCCGGATTTGCTCTGCTCATCGCTGATGTTGATTTGAATCAGCACGTTGAGCGGCGGCATGTCGGCCGGGCGCTGATCGCTCAGGCGCTGGGCGATGCGCAGCCGATCCACGGTATGACACCAGGCGAAATGTTCCGCCACCAGCCGACTCTTATTGGATTGCAGCGGGCCGATAAAGTGCCACACCAACTCACCGCCCTGCGACGACTCGGCGAAATGCCGGATCTTGTCTACCCCTTCCTGCACGTAGTTCTCGCCGAAGGCGCGCTGGCCGGCGGCGATGGCTTCTTCGATCGCCGCCACAGGTTTGGTTTTGCTGACTGCAAGCAGAGCAACGTCTTCCGGCGTCCGCGCGCAGTTTTGCGCGGCGGCCGCGATGCGGTTTCTGACATCCTGCAGGTTCTGTTGGATAGTGCTCATTATTGACCCGGGAGAGTGATATGGATATCGATGAATTCGTGGCCCTTAGTGTAAAGCATAATGCTTCCGATCTGCACCTTTGTGCCGGTCATCCGCCGATGTTGCGCATCGACGGTGAACTGCAGCCGCTGGCGGCGGCACAAACGCTGACGGCGCAAGGCGTGCAGGCCCTCTGCGATGGATTGCTGAATGCGCAGCAGCGCGAGAGCCTGCGGCGGCTGGGGCAGGTCGATCTGGCGTTGCACAGGCCGAGCGGGGAGCGGTTGCGCGCCAACGTTTTTCAACAAAGCGCGGGGATTTCTCTCGCGTTGCGGCGTATCGCCGGGCAATCGCCTTCGCTTGCCGAGCTGGCGGCGCCGGCCATCGTCCCGGCGCTGCTGCGGCGCGCCGACGGATTGATCCTGGTCACCGGCGCCACCGGCAGCGGCAAGTCCACCACGCTGGCGGCGATGATCGACGAGATCAACCGGCACCAGCAGCGGCATATTTTGACGCTGGAAGATCCGATCGAGTTCCTGCATTGCAGCCGGCGATCGCTGATCCAGCAGCGGGAGATCGGCCGCGACAGCCACAGCTTCGATGCGGCGTTGCGCGCCGCGCTGCGCGAAGATCCGGATGTGATCCTGCTGGGCGAGCTGCGCGATACCGCCACCATCCGGCTGGCGCTCACTGCGGCGGAGACCGGCCACCTGGTGCTGGCGACGCTGCATACCCGCAGCGCGCCGCAGGCGGTAGAACGGCTGGTGGACGTGTTTCCGGCGGAAGAGAAACCCTACGTGCGCGCCCAGCTGGCGGGCAGCCTGCAAGCGGTGATCGCGCAAAAGCTGATGAGGCGCCCCGGCGGCGGACGAGTGGCGATCTTTGAAGTGCTGACGGCGACGGCGGCGGTCAGCAACCTGATCCGTGAAGGGAAAACGCATCAGTTGGCGAGCGTGTTGCAAACCGGCGCGCAGTCCGGCATGCAAACCTTTGAGCAAGGTTTGCAGCAGCGGATCGACGCCGGTGTGTTGGGGGACTGCGCGGGGGAGGGAACGGGCGTTTAGCCCAGCTGCCGTTCGAACCAGCTTTCGAGGATAACCACCGCGGAGGCGGAATCCACGCTGCCTTTATCAAGCGCGCGGAAGCCGCCGCGATCGAACAGGTTGGCGCGCGCCTCCACGGTGCTCAGACGCTCGTCATGCAGATCGATCTGGATGCCGAAGCGGCCGTGCAGGCGGTTGGCGAACTTGCGCGCCTGGGCGGTAACGGGCTGTTCGGTGCCGTCCATGTTCAGCGGCAGGCCGACCACCACCAAATCCGGCTGCCACTCCTTCAGCAGTTTTTCGATTTTCAGCCAGTCCGGCGAACCGTCCTGCGCTTTGAAAGCCGGCAGGGCGCGGGCGCTGCCGGTCAACTCCTGGCCGACGGCCGCGCCGATGCTTTTGGTGCCAAAGTCGAAGGCGATAATGGTGCGGTTACTCATCAGGCGTGTCCTGCGTGGTTGGCGATGCTGCGAATGTCGATACCCAAAAGGTTCCCCGCCTCGCGCCAGCGGCTGGCGATCGGCGTGCGGAACAAAATGTCGGTGTTGGCTTCGATGGTCAGCCAGGCGTTTTCCAATACTTCCTGCTCCAACTGGCCCTTTTCCCAACCCGCATAACCCAGCGCCACCAGCACGTCGTCCGGTTGCTCCGGCGTGCCGAGCGTTTCCAGCACGTCTTTCGAGGTGGTGATCATGGTGTTGGGGGAAATTTGAATGCTGGCGCCAAAGCCGTGGCGCGGCGTATGCAGGATAAATCCGCGATCGTCCGCCAGGGGGCCGCCGGCGAACACCGGCTTGTCCAGGCTGATGGCCGGATCGCGCGCAGGCGGCATGATCTTCAGCTTGCTCAGCACCGTGGCTACCGTGAACTGCTCCACCGGTTTATTGATCACCAAACCCATGGCGCCTTCTTCATTGTGCTCGCAAATGTAAATCACCGAGCGCTTGAAGCGAGGATCCTGCAGCGTTGGCATGGCGATCAGAAAATGGTGCTGTAAATTCATGGCGTTAGTATAAGGTAATCAATGGGTGAGAAAATAAACAGCCGCCAGTATGCGGCTATACCCGCCGCCTTTCAAGCCGCTGCCGGAAAGGCGTGCTTTGGCGGGCGCGATGCAGGATAGCGGGCGGCAGGCCGCCCGCATGACGCATTACTTCGCCGCCAGGCGCTTTTCAATCGCGTCCATCAGCATGCCGGTAATCGAGATCGGGAATGCCGCCTCAATTTCGCGCGCGCAGGTTGGGCTGGTCACGTTGATTTCGGTCAGGCGATCGCCGATCACGTCCAGGCCGACGAAGATCAGCCCTTTCTCTTTCAGCGTCGGCGCGACAGCGCGGGCGATTTTCCAGTCGCTCTCGCTCAGCGGACGCGCTTCGCCGCGGCCGCCGGCCGCCAGGTTGCCACGGGTCTCGCCCTGCGCCGGAATGCGCGCCAGGCAGTAGGGCACCGGCTCGCCGTCGACGACCAGAATGCGTTTGTCGCCGTCCTTGATCGCCGGCAGGAAGTTCTGCGCCATGCAGAAACGGCTGCCGTGTTCGGTCAGGGTTTCGATGATCACCGACAGGTTAGGATCGTCCTGCTTCACGCGGAAGATAGACGCGCCGCCCATGCCATCCAGCGGCTTCAGGATGACGTCGCCGTGCTGCTGGTGGAATTTGCGGATGTGCGCGGCGCTGCGGCTGACCAGCGTATCCGGCGTCAGTTCCGAGAACCAGGCGGTGAACAGCTTCTCGTTGCAGTCACGCAGGCTTTGCGGCTTGTTGACCACCAGCGTGCCTTTGACTTCGGCGCGTTCCAGAATGTAGGTCGCGTAGATGTATTCGGTATCGAACGGCGGATCCTTGCGCATCAGGATCACGTCCAGATCGTGCAGCGCCAGATCCTGCTCGGCGCCGAAGCTGAACCAGCTCTCCTTGTCTTCCTTCACGCTCAGCAGGCGGGTGCGGGCGCGCCCGTCACCGGCGTGCAGATAGAGATCGTTCATCTCCATGTAGTGCAATTCGTAACCGCGGCGCTGCGCTTCGAGCAGCATAGCGAAGCTGGTGTCTTTCTTGATGTTGATGGAATCGATAGGATCCATCACGATGCCGAGCTTAATCATCTTTTCTCCTTTAACCCAGGTCGCCGAAGCGGACCTGCAGAGCGGTAATGGCGGTGAGCGCTGTGGTTTCGGTACGCAGAACGCGTGGTCCCAGCAGAATATCAGTAAATCCGTGGTCGGTGGTCATGGCGATTTCGTCGGCGGACAAACCGCCTTCCGGGCCGATCAGCAGGCGAACGCGGTCTACCGGCTGCGGCAGCGTGTTGATGCTGTGGCTGGCGCGCGGGTGCAGGTTGAGTTTCAGGCTGCCGTCCTGCTCGGCGCACCAGGCCTCCAGCGACATCGCCTCGCGGATTTCGGGAATGCGGTTGCGGCCGCACTGTTCGCAGGCGGCGATGGCGATCTTCTGCCATTGTTGGATTTTCTTCGCCAGACGCTCGCCGTCCAACTTGACGCCGCAGCGCTCGGAAAACAGCGGGGTGATGACGTTGACGCCCAGCTCGATGGATTTCTGGATGGTGAACTCCATCTTCTCGCCGCGCGAGATCACCTGGCCCAGATGCAGGTTGAGCGGCGATTCGATGTCCTCCACGCGGGCGTCGCCAAGGCGCACCAGCACGCTCTTTTTGTCCACCCGGACTATCTCGGCGTCGAACACCTGGTTGCTGCCGTCGAACAGCTGCAGCGCCTGGCCGGCGCTCATGCGCAGCACGCGCCCGACGTGGTTGGCGGCGTCCTCGCTGAGGGCGATCTCCGCCCGGTCGGTCAACGGCTGCGGATGGTAAATGCGGGGTATGCGCATGGGTAGTCTGATCCTGACGAAACGGCGCCGCGGGTTGGCGGCGCCATGAAAGATAAAGGCTATAGTAGGTTAGCTTTTCCGCTGCTGACAAGCCTGTTGAATATAGGGGTTGTGGTTGCCCTGCACCTTGGCGATACGTGCTTCACGCTGACATTCCCATTGGCTCACCGGATATTGCCGGTTCCACACCTCGAACAGTTGGGTTTGCTGGCGTGACAGCCGCAGCTGGTAGCGATCGCGCATGTAGAAGTAGGTGCGGGCAATGGCGCCGCGGGCGCGGGCGGGCGGCTCCGCCTGTTTATTCTTGAAGTCCACCTTCATTGGGCACTGCCCGTATTGGCCTGCGCCGCCGTTCCATTGGCTGTACATGAAGTTGTTGCGGTCGCCGTTCACTTCGCCGATCGCCGGCTGCAGGTTGTGCAGATCGGTTTCTATCTGGCGATAGGTGGCGTCCTTATTGCAGTTTTTGCGTCCGCCGTCTTGCCAGCACTGCAGTTGGTGGCCGAACTGCCAGGCCGGCACCACGTGTTCCCACTCGATGCGCTGCGCGCGCTGGGCGTTTTTACGCACCTGATAGCCGCAGCCGGCGAGATCCGGGATGCCCTTCTTGCCTTGCCAGTCGATGCGGCAGCCGCAGTAAAAGCTGCCCGGCGCATCCCGGTTAATCTTGGCCGCCGCCGCTTTGGCCTGAGAGAAGTTATTGATGCCGTGCGCCTGTACGGCGCCTGCGGCGAAAACCGCCATAAACAAAATTCTGCGAAGCATATTCCAAAACAGCTCAAAATTGGAAAAGCAGGCAGGGTAACGGAACTTGCCGGTAGTGGCAAATGGCGATATTTGCTTGTTTTAACGTATAAATCGTTTAACTAAAGGTTCTCGCTAGCAAGAAATTTCAGTTTTTCGCCGCACCGGCGACAGCGGTATTCGCTTTCGCCGCGCAGCACGCGGTTATGGCGGCGAATGGTGAGCTGGTGCTGCCCACAGGCGCAGCGGTAGGGGAAGGTCTTGCTTTGCACCGAGGCGGTTTCGAAACGGTGAGTGCGGCTGGCGGGCGTCAGCAGCACGCTTTCCATCATCCAGCGCCATTCGCGGCCGTGCGGCGCCACCCGGCCGAATTGGCGAAACACCAGCAGGTGCGCCAGTTCGTGCGGCACCACTTCATCGATAAACGGCTGTTGGTTTTCCAGCAGCAGCACCGGGTTCAGGCGGATTTCCCAGCTTTGCAGCCAGGCGGTGCCCGCGCTGGTGCCGCGTTGCTGATAGACGATGCTGGGTTCGGGGAACTCGACGGCAAAATGCCGGCGGGCCAACTGCAGCTTTTCTCGCAGGCAGCGCATCACCGCTTGTTGCAGCGCGATGGGGATTCTCGGTTTGTTCATTGCGGCTAGCTTAAGCAATGGCGCGGCGGCTGACAATACGCACCGGCGCAAATCGCATCCGGCGCTTTTTCGCCACATTGATAAAGCGATCGCCACCGATGGATTGTAATCAATGTGTTAACTGCGGGATAATAAAGCGTGCATGATGAGCCTGTACCCGCAGTTCTCACCGAGCAAGGTTGAAACGCCGCCTGTGGCAATCCCTTACGCAAAGAGCGGTTATTTTGCGATTTGGCGCAATAACTGACTGATTAAAAATACGTAAGGTGAAGGCAGTTTTTTGACAAGGCGCCGCCTCGCGCGCCGCAAGTGTGAATTTAACGCAGCTGATGTTGCAAGTGAGAGATCAATGTCGAATAAACCGTTCCACTATCAAGATCCGTTCCCGCTGAAGAAAGACGATACCGAATATTACCTGCTGAGCCGCGACCACGTTTCCGTGAGCGAGTTTGAAGGCCAGGAAATACTGAAAGTTGCCCCTGAAGCGTTAACCCTGCTTGCCCAGCATGCGTTCCACGACGCGTCGTTCATGCTGCGCCCGGCGCACCAACAGCAGGTGGCCGATATCCTCAAAGATCCGGACGCCAGCGAAAACGACAAGTACGTTGCGCTGCAATTTCTGCGTAACTCAGAAATCGCCGCCAAGGGTATTTTACCGACTTGCCAGGACACCGGCACGGCGATCATCGTCGGCAAAAAGGGCCAGCGCGTCTGGACCGGCGGCGGCGATGAAGAAGCGTTGTCGCGTGGGGTGTACAACACCTACATCGAAGAGAACCTGCGCTATTCGCAGAACGCCGCGCTGGATATGTACAAAGAGGTCAATACCGGCAGCAACCTGCCGGCGCAGATCGATCTCTACAGCGTGGACGGCGAAGAGTACAAGTTCCTGTGCATCGCCAAGGGCGGCGGTTCAGCCAACAAAACCTATCTGTATCAGGAAACCAAGGCGCTGCTGTCGCCGGGCAAGCTGAAAAACTACCTGGTCGACAAGATGCGCACGCTGGGCACTGCGGCCTGCCCGCCGTACCACGTGGCGTTCGTCATCGGCGGCACCTCGGCGGAAGCGACGCTGAAAACAGTCAAACTGGCCTCGACCAAGTATTACGATGGCCTGCCGACCGAAGGCAACGAGCATGGTCAGGCGTTCCGCGATCTGGAACTCGAAGCGGAATTGCTGCAAGAGGCGCAGAACCTGGGGCTGGGCGCGCAGTTCGGCGGCAAATACTTCGCGCACGATATCCGCGTCGTGCGTCTGCCGCGCCACGGCGCCTCCTGCCCGGTCGGCATGGGCGTTTCCTGTTCGGCGGACCGCAACATCAAAGGCAAGATTAACCGCGACGGCATCTGGCTGGAAAAACTGGAGCACAATCCGGGTAAATTCATTCCTCAGGAGCTGCGCCAGGCCGGGGAAGGCGAGGCGATCAAGGTCGATCTCAACCGTCCGATGGCCGAGATCCTCAAACAGCTGTCGCAGTACCCGGTTTCCACCCGCCTGTCGCTGAGCGGCACCATCATCGTTGGCCGCGATATCGCGCACGCCAAGCTGAAAGAGCGCCTGGATCGCGGTGAGGGCCTGCCGCAGTACGTCAAGGATCACCCGATCTACTACGCCGGCCCGGCTAAAACGCCGGAAGGCTATGCGTCCGGTTCCTTGGGGCCGACCACCGCCGGGCGTATGGATTCCTACGTCGATCTGCTGCAATCTCACGGCGGCAGCATGATCATGCTGGCGAAAGGCAACCGCAGCCAGCAGGTGACGGATGCCTGCCACAAGCACGGCGGCTTCTACCTCGGCAGCATCGGCGGCCCGGCGGCGGTGCTGGCGCAGCAGAGCATCAAGAGCCTGGAGTGCGTGGAGTACCCTGAATTGGGCATGGAAGCGATCTGGAAAATCGAAGTGGAAGATTTCCCGGCGTTTATCCTGGTGGATGACAAAGGCAATGACTTCTTCCAGAAGATCCAGGCTGGCCAATGCGCCAGCTGCCTGAAATAAGCGTTGCCCCCTTCGCCGCTCGCGGGCGGTGAAGGGGGACTGTGTAAAGTCCTGTAGCTTGCTGGACGGCGAGTTTTAACCTGTATACCCTACGCGGATAGCACTAAAATTCGACTAATGGAATATCGGTAACATAAGGTTCGGCAAGCACATGGGAACGCAGGAAAGTCACATCAAGGAATTGCTGGTCTGGATTGAAGACAACCTGACCAATCCGCTGTCGTTGGATATCGTTTCCGCCAAGTCAGGCTATACGAAATGGTACCTGCAGCGCATGTTCAAGAAGCAGACCGGATTGTCGTTAGCCTCCTACATCCGCGCTCGTCGCCTCTACCTCGCCGCCTTCGCCTTGCGCTTCACGCAGAAGAGCATTCTGGACATTTCGGTTGAATATCAATTCGATAATCAGCAGACGTTCTCGCGCTGTTTCAAGAAACACTTCGCCGAGTCGCCCAGCGTTTATCGTCATGCCCGCAAACAGGACTTCAGCAATCTGGTGCGTTCACTCGCGGCCAGCCAGCCCGGCGATATTGAGGTTGAACGCGTCAGCATCGCCAGAGGGCAATACGCTTTTCACGGCAAGCAGTACGCTTACCACCTGGACATAGAGAGGTTGGATAAGTCGCATCTGCCGCAGCGCAGCGCGCTGCGGGCGCAGTTTTACACCTTGTTGGGCGAGCGCCCGACGCAAACCTATTCGTTTACCCAACTGGTGCCGGACGGCGAGCGGGTCAGGGTCGACTATACCCTGGGCGTGACGACGGACTATCCGCTGCGTGAAGGCGTGACGCTGGAGCCGCTGCCGGAGATCCACGGCGAGTTTTGCCGTTTTCGCTATTCCGGCAAGCCGGTGGCGCTCAATGATCACATCATTAAAATTTACACGCAGGTGCTGCCCGAAATGGGGCTGGCCCGCGGTGACGGGCCGGACATGACGGTGTTCAGCTATTCGCTGAGCGGGAAAGAGGAGCTGCATCTGGAGCTGCAGCATCTGGTGCCGGTGGTGCCGCTGCACTGATCCCGTCGGCGGCCGGCCGCCGGTTTTTCTGCTGCACGATCGCCGCCATCACCGCCAGGGCGATCTCCGCCGGCGTTTTGCTGCCCAGCGGCAGGCCGATCGGCGCATGGATGCGTTCCAACTCCTGCGGCGTGAATTCGGCAATCTGCTGCAACCGCTGGCGCCGCCGCGCGCTGTTTCTCAGCGATCCCATGGCGCCGATGTAAAACGCCGGAGTGTGGATCGCTTCCATCAGCGTTAGATCGTCCATACGCGGATCGTGGGTCAGCGCCACGACGGCGGTATTGGCGTGGCAACCGCCGTCCTCAATGAACTTGGCCGGAAACTGGCGCAGCAGCGTCACGCCCGGTTTTAACTCGGCGGCGAAGTTATCCAGCGCCTCCGGGCGATTCTCGCAAACCAGCACCTCAAACCCCAGCGCCACGGCGAAATCGGCGCAGTACAGCGCCACGCTGGACAGCCCAGCGATCAGCAGGCGCGGTGCAGCCGCGATATGCAGGGTAATCTGTTCGAGCCGGCGTTCCACCTGGGTGGCGCTGGTGAAATGACTCTGCTCGAGGCTGTGGCAGGCGTGGGGCAGCGTCAGGCGTTTGATCAACGCGTGATGCCCTTCCAGCGCGCCGGCGATGCGTCGCAGGTAAGCGACGCTGGCTTCTCCCGCCGGCAGATACTCGATCAGCACGTCCAGCACGCCGCCGCACGGCAGCGCCACGTTGGGCGTCATACCGCCTTCGCCGTAACGGATCACCTGGCTGGCCGCCTGATACTCCCCGGCGGCTACGCGGCGCAGAAAGTCCTCCTCCACGCACCCGCCCGACAACGAACCGCTGTAGCGGCCGTCGCGGGTCGCCGCCATCAGCGCGCCCGGCGAGCGCGGCGAAGAACCATAGGTGCTGAGGACGGTGCATAACCAGACCGGCTGGTGTTGCAGCCAGCTTATCGCCTGGCTGACCACGGTGACATCAAGATGTTGCATAGGTGAATTTACTCGCTGGCCGGAAGTTGCGATGGAAGATCAATATCCTGCACGACGCCGGGGTGCTCAAGTGGCAACAGGTGCACCGTTGCGCCTTGCAGCAGCCCACGGGCGCCATTATCGCCGCGCAGTTGGCAAAGTTGTTTGCGCAATAGGGCGGAAAAGCCGACCGGGTGACCGGGCTGTTGCGCATAGCTGGGGCGTACGATCGCGTGTTGCCGTAAGGCGCTCGCCACCTGCCGGAAGACATCGGCGCCGACGAACGGCATATCGGCCAGATGAATCAGCCAGCCTTGCCAGTGCGGCGTGGCCGCAACGCCTGCGGCGATCGAGTCGCCGAGGCCCGCGCTGGCGAGCAGGGTAACCGGCACCTGATTGGCGGCGCAGGCTGCCAGCACCGGCAGATTATCCGGACGGGTCACCACCTGCACCGGCAGCTCGGAAGCCAGCGCCTGGCGCAGGGTGTGTTCGAACAGCGAACGCCGCTCGCCCACCGCATCGGCAAACCCGGCGTTCAGTTTGTTGCCCTGGCCGCCGGCCCGAATAAAGCGCTCCCCGCGTCCGGCGGCGGTAATAATGATGCCCGTGATCATGGTTCAAGCCCGCGTTTGCGCAAATTATTTATTAGCGTACAAACCTTATGTGTTTTGCAAATGTTTTTTTGTTGAAAACAGCCTGTTAATCATCACATAATTTTAGTTATAAGCATATGCTTATGACGTCTACGGCAAGGTCGTCAGCGTTTGCGCAACAACACCGCGAACAAAAACCAATTACAAGAAAGACGTGAAGGACTTATTTATGAGCAATTTCAACCCGTCGCGGCGTCGCTTTATCAAAAGCGCCGTGATTGCGGGGGTATCCGTGTACCTCGCGCCCCTGTACAGCCGCGCCTACGCCGCGCTGTTCGAGCAAAAAATCCTCCAGTCGCCCAATTGGGATCCGCAGGCCAAGCGCGTGCGTTTCCGTATCGACGGCCGCGCCAAGGTCATGGGGCAGAAGGTGTTCGCGCGCGACATCCGCGCGGTGGACATGCCGCACTGGCCGCAGAAACAGGCGCACGCCTTCATTCTGCGCGTGACCAAGGCCGACCGGTTGTTCGAAGGGGTCGATCTGTCGCTGTTGGGGGACGATCTGCAGCCGGATCGCCTGGTGACGGCGGAAGATCTGGCGCGCGACGGCCTGGCCTTTCCGGCGTTCTACGGTGATGACATGCTGCTGCCGAGCGGCAAAACCCCGGCCTACCTCGGCCAGGCGGTGGCGATCCTGATCTATCACGACTTCGCCCGTTTCCGCTTCGCCAAGGACAAGCTGAAATTCCGCGAAGAAACCATCAAATACGGCGCGGTGACCGGCCCGCTCGAGCGCGATCCCTGGGGCAGCTTCCGCTATGTGCGGGTGGGGGGAGAACAGCCGTTCGACGACGATCGCTTCTCCAGCCTGAAGGACACGCCGATCTTCCCGGTGTCGATGAAAAAACACCTGCCGGTGTGGCCGGAAGGGCGCGAGGGCGGCAAGCTGGATCAGGAGGGCATGCGCTATGCAGGGATGATCGCCGACGAGTTGGCGAATCCGCCGGCCGACTGGCTGGTAATGTCGCGCCGCTACACCACGCAGTCGATAGACACCTCGGCGCTGGAGCCGGACAACGCCAACGGCTGGTTCGACGCGCAGACGCAAACCCTGCATCTGGTGGTGCCGACGCAGTCGCCGCAGGAAGTGGCCGACGAGATGCCGCGCATGCTGGCCAAGCGCAATCCGCCGGTGAAACAGCTGATCCTGCACCCGTGCTACACCGTGGGCTACGGCTCGAAAGACCACTACAACTTCCCGTATTACGGCGCGGTGGCGGCGATGTACGGCGACGGTCACCCGGTGCGCCTGGCCAACGATCGCTTCGAACAGTTCCAGACGGCGTTGAAGCGCCACGCGTTCGACATGAACTACCGCATCGCGGTGAATAAGCAGACCGGCGTCATGCAGTCGTTCCTCGGTGACATGACCGCGGACGGCGGCGGCCGCAGCAACTTTACCCCTTCGGTGGTGATGGTCGGCGCAACCGCCGCCCAGTCGATTTACTACTTCCCGAAAAGCGATCTGTCGTCGGTCGGGCTGGCTTCACGCGCCATCGACGCTGGTTCGGCGCGCGGTTACGGCACGCTGCAGAGCATGGCCGCCACCGAGATGATGGTGGATGAGTTGGCCGCCGAGCTGAAGATTGACCCGATCGAGTTCCGCCTGCGCAACGTGCTGAAATCCGGCATGAAAAACACCCAGGGGGCGATCCCGGCCGGTGCGATCCGCGCCGATGAAGTACTGGAAAAGGCGGCGAAGCATGAGATATGGCTTAAGCGCGCCGAACGCAAGGCCGAGTTTGAGAGCCGTCATCCCGGCAAGCGCTATGGCGTCGGCTTCGGCTGCGTGCAGAAAGACTTCGGCACCGGGGCGGAAACCTCGTTCGCCCGGGTGGAGCTGAGCGAAGACGGCCGCATCATCCTGCATCACAGTGGCGCGGAGATGGGCACCGGCATGTCGACCTCGCAGTCGGTATTGTGCGCGCAGTGGCTGGGCAAACCGGCCGACGAAGCGCACTTCTCGGTCACCGACTGGTCGGTATTGCCGATGGTCACCAGCGGCGATCCTTACCTGATGTCGCAGGAAGAGCAGGACAAGCTGCAAACCAACCCCAACTGGACGCCGAGCTACTGTTCGCCGTCGAGCGCCAGCAACTCGGCCTATTACTTCTCGCACAGCACCCGCGAAGCGGCGCGCCTGATCTTCGATCACGGCCTGTGGCCGGCGGCGATGGCGCTGTGGCAGGCTGGTATCGGCGGCGGCCAGGCGGCGCCGTTGGTGGTGCGGCGCGAAGATGCGCGTTGGGTCGAAGGCGGCCTGACGGCGGCGGGCATGTCGGTGCTGAGCCTCGAGCTGCTGGCCAAGACGGCTTATCAGATGGGCGGCGTCACCGGCGCGGCGGTGCATGTGTTCAACCGCTGGCAGTGGGCGGAGGCCGATTTCACGTTGAACGGCAAAAGCGAACGCCTGCCGATCGACGGCATGGCGCTGCGCAACGCCGGCGGCGAATTCAAACCGCTGGCGCGCGGGCAGGTCTACTACCCGCCGACCCAGCGCAACAATGCGGCGGTGACCTACTACAGCGCCGTCGGCACGCTGGCGGAAGTGGCGGTGGATATCGCCACCGGCCAGGTGGAGTTGCTGAATCACCACTCAATCATGGAGTGTGGCAACCTGATCGTGCCGGAACTGGTTTCCGGCCAACTGCAGGGCGGGCTGGCGATGGGCATCGGCCATGCGCTGCACGAATATTTACCGCTGTACGAAGACGGCCCGGGCAACGGCACCTGGAACTTCAACCGTTACCACCTGCCGCGCGCCAGCGACGTGGCGGTATGGAAACAGAGCGGCGACATCCTGCCGGCGCTGTCGGAAACCGATCCGCCGAAAGGCATGGCGGAAGTGGTGATGATCCCGATCGTGGCCGCACTGGTCAACGCCATTGCCGACGCCACCGGCCACCGTTTCCGTGATTTGCCCGTTCGTGCAGAAAATATTCGTGAGGTATTACAATGAGCATTAAAACCCAGCCGATTTCCCTGACCATCAACGAGAAACAGTACGGCCCGATCGAGGTGCCGGAAGGCTTGATGATGATCGATTTCCTGCACGAGTATCTCGATTTGACCGGTTCGCGCCTCGGCTGCGGGCAGGGCATTTGCCACGCCTGCGTGGCTATTGTCGATCACCCGAGCGGCACCAGCGAAGAGGTGCGCACCTGCATCACCGGCGCGCATTTCTTCAACGGCAAGAAAGTGCGCACCGTCGAAGGCCACGCCAGGGTGGACGAACAGGGGGAGGTGGTTGAGCTGTCGCCGATCCAGCAGGCGTTTCTGGAGCACTACAGCTTCCAGTGCGGCTACTGCACGCCAGGCTTCGTCAACGCCGCCACCATCTTCGTGGAAAAGCTCAAGCGTGAGCCGATCGCCCGCGATCAGCTGGAGAACGCCATCGAGCAGGCGCTGGACAGCCACATCTGCCGCTGCACCGGCTACGTGCGCTACTACGAAGCGGTGCGCGACGTGGTGCTGAAAACGCCGGGCCTGCTGAAGGAGACGGCGCAATGAAAAAACGTCTCGCAATGTTGATTGTGCTGGTGGCGATCGTGGTGATTGCGCTGTTGTGGTGGCGGGAAAACCGCCGTTACGACGGCCCGGTGCAGCAGGTGACCGCCAGCGCCGAACAGATCGCGCGCGGCCGCTATCTGGCGCAGGCCGCCGACTGCGCCGCCTGCCATACCGCCAGCGGCGGGGCGCCGTTGGCCGGCGGCTATCCGCTGGACACGCCGTTCGGCACGATTTACGGCAGCAACCTGACGCCGTCGGCCGACCACGGCATCGGGCGCTGGAGCAAGGACGACTTCTTCCTGGCGCTGACGCAGGGCGTGGCGCCGGGCGGACGGCACCTGTACCCGGCGATGCCTTACACCTCGTACAAGGGCATTTCGCGTCAGGACGCCGATGACATCTACGCTTACCTGATGACGCGCCCGGCGGTGGACGTGGCCATTCCGGCCAACGACATGCCGTTCCCGTTCAACCAGCGCATGGCGCTGATCGGCTGGAATCTGCTGTTCCGCAGCCAGGATCCGCTGCCGGCCAGTTCGCAGGGCAGCTCGCCGCAATGGCAGCGCGGCCGCTATCTGGCCGACGTGCTGGGCCACTGTGGCGAATGCCACACGCCGCGCGGCGCGCTGGGACAGATGGATCTCGGCAAGCCGATGCAGGGCGGCGATCTCGGCCGCTTCATGGCGCCGGACATTACGCCGCACGGCTTGGCGCAGCGCGGCTGGACGCCGCAGGACGTCAGCCGCTTCCTCGGCACTGGCCTCGCGCCGCAGGGTTCGGCCTTCAGTGAGATGCATATGGTGGTGGATCTCAGCACCCGTCATTTGACGCCGGAAGATCATCAGGCGCTGGCGCTGTATCTGATGGGCGAGCAGCCGCCGGCGGCGGTGCCGGTGAAAATGGGCCAGGGCAGCGATGCCGGGCGCATGACCTATCTGGATCAGTGCGCCGGTTGCCATGCGCGCGAAGGTGAGGGCAAACCGCATGTGGCACCGGCGATGCGCGATAACGCCACGCTGCGCCAGGCGGACGGCAAGAACCTGATCGTGTCGGTGCTGGACGGCCTGCCGGCCCAGCAGTTCCCGAACGGTGAAAGCATGCAGAGTATGCCGGGCTTCGGCGAGCGTCTGAGCGATGCTGAAGTGGCGGAACTGGTGAATTACCTGCGGGTGACCTGGGGCGGTTTGCCGGCGGACGTCACCGCCGAGCAGGTGAAAGCGCTGCGCAAGTAAGCGGCGTTCAGACGAAAAAAATGGCCCGCATCTGCGGGCCATTTTATTGCGCGGTCACGGGATTCAACGGCTGGTGACGCCGTCGACACGTTGGCTGCGCTGTTTGATGGCGTAACCGACTGCCAGGATCGCCACCCATACCGGGATCAGCAGCACCGAGATTTGAATGCCCGGCGTCAGGTACATGATCACCAGGATGCCGGCCATGAACAGCAGGCACAGGTAGTTGCTGAACGGGTACCAGAACGCTTTGAACTTCGGCACCACGCCTTCGCGGTTTTTGGCGGCGCGGAATTTCAGGTGCGCCAGGCTGATCATCGCCCAGTTGATCACCAGCGCCGATACCACTAACGCCATCAGCAGTTCGAAGGCGCGGCCCGGGATCAGGTAGTTAATCAGCACGCACAGCGCGGTGGCGAGGGCGGAAATGCCGATGGCTACCACCGGCACGCCGCGGCCGTCGACCTTCAGCAGGCTTTTCGGGCCGTTGCCCTGCTGCGCCAAGCCGTACAGCATGCGGCTGTTGCAGTAGACGCAGCTGTTGTAGACCGACAGCGCGGCGGTGAGCACCACGATGTTCAGCACGGTCGCCACCAGGTTGCTGTTCAGCGCGTGGAAGATCAGCACGAACGGGCTGCCGCCTTCAACCACTTTGCCCCACGGGTACAGCGACAGCAGAATGGCCAGCGAACCGATATAGAAGATCAGGATGCGGTAGATCACCTGATTGGTGGCTTTCGGAATGCTTTTTTGCGGGTTGTCGGCTTCGGCGGCGGTGATGCCGACCAGCTCGAGGCCGCCGAAGGAGAACATGATCACCGCCATCGCCATCACCAGGCCCATGACGCCGTTCGGGAAGAACCCGCCCTGCGCCCACAGGTTGGTGACGGTGGCTTCCGGGCCGCCCATGCCGCTGAACAGCAGGTAGGCGCCGAACACGATCATGCCGATAATCGCCACCACTTTGATGATGGCGAACCAGAACTCCATCTCGCCGTAAACTTTCACGTTGGCTAGGTTGATGGCATTGATCGCCAGGAAGAATACCGCGGCGGAAACCCAGGTGGGGATCTCCGGCCACCAGTACTGTACGTAGATGCCGACCGCCGTCAGCTCCGCCATCGCCACCAGGACATACAGCACCCAATAGTTCCAGCCGGAGGCGAAGCCGGCGAAGTTGCCCCAGTATTTGTAGGCGAAGTGGCTGAAGGAACCGGCGACCGGTTCTTCCACCACCATTTCCCCCAGCTGGCGCATGATCAGAAACGCGATGAAGCCGCCGATGGCGTAGCCGAGGAGCACTGACGGGCCGGCCATTTTTATTGTTTGAGCGATACCGAGAAATAACCCGGTGCCGATTGCGCCACCTAAGGCGATGAGCTGAATATGGCGGTTTTTCAGGCCGCGCTTCAGCTGGTCACCATGCTGTTGACCATCCATCAATCTAACCCTCTGTCGTTGTGAATGCCCACCTGCCTGTAAAGCAGTGGTTACGATGTGTGTTTTGTTTTATTTACGGCGTTATAGCTATTAATTCCACGGCGCCGCTACCGTTTGGCAGAGAATAATGTTATGCGCGTCGGTTTGCACCTGCTTTGTCGTGTGAGTGATTAAGATTGCAGCAGTTTAGGAAACAAAATGCGGGTTGTGTGACGGCAGGGGGGATTCAGTGCATGAAATAAGCAACAAATCACATAATGCGCAAAAATAACGTAGATCTGAACGGTGGGCCGCGTTCAAATAATGAACGAACCGCCGTTGCGCTGTTCGCCAAATAGCCATTCATTAAAGCGTAATAACCATGCAATAAAACTCGGGCAAAAAGTTTGCACTCTGCCTTGCGTAAGGTTTGGTAAAAGTTAAATCCCCAACCCGCCGCGTAAATGGTAATACCATCACGGCGTTACCGGTTTGCAGCGGGGTTTTCAGCGGGGTGTTAAAATGTGCGGGTAACCTGATTTCGATCAAGGCCCGTATGGACAGGAGGTGAATACTTTGTTACTTTACCGTCACGTTTTTGAAATTGGTATTACCAATTGACTCCGCGCCATTCGCAGAGAAGAATTCACTCATGGCCTACAGCAAAATCCGCCAACCCAAGTTGTCAGATGTTATCGAGCAACAGCTCGAATACCTGATCCTCGAGGGGACACTGCGCCCAGGCGAAAAACTGCCTCCGGAGCGCGAGCTGGCGAAACAATTTGATGTCTCCCGTCCTTCTCTGAGAGAGGCCATTCAGCGCCTTGAAGCGAAAGGGCTGCTCCTGCGCCGTCAGGGCGGCGGCACCTTCGTGCAAACTAATCTGTGGCAGAGCTTCAGCGATCCGCTGGCCGAGCTGCTGGCCGACCATCCCGAATCACAGTTCGATCTGCTGGAAACCCGTCACGCGCTGGAAGGCATTGCCGCCTATTACGCGGCGCTGCGCGGCACCGATGAAGATCTGGCGCGCATCCGCGACTGCCACATCGTGATTCAACAGGCTCAAGACAGCGGCGATCTCGACGCCGAAGCCGATGCGGTCATGCAGTATCAAATCGCCGTGACTGAAGCCGCTCACAACGTTGTGTTACTTCACCTGCTACGCTGCATGGGGCCGATGCTGGAACAGAACGTGCGTCAGAACTTTGAATTGCTCTACTCGCGCCGTGAGATGTTGGCAAAAGTGAGCAGCCACCGCGCCGGAATTTTTGAGGCGATTGTGGCACGCGAGCCGGAAAAGGCCCGTGAAGCCTCGCATCGCCACTTGGCGTTTATCGAGGAAATCTTGCTGGATCTCAGCCGGGAGCATACTCGGCGCGAGAGATCGCTGCGGCGTCTCCAGCAACGCAAGGATTAAGAGCTGTCCTCTTCAGGGTACACCAGCCTGCGGGGGTTAAGTTCGAGGTACTTAGTTAAGTACTTAAGCGGCAACTAAACTGATGGGCCTGTCTTCGTGTGTTTTGGCACAGAACACAGGAAGACAGGCTCCAAACAAACCATTAGACAGATAAGGAATACCACCATGTCAGAACGTTTAAACAATGACGTGGATCCGATCGAAACCCGCGACTGGCTGCAGGCGATCGAATCGGTCATCCGTGAAGAGGGTGTTGAGCGAGCTCAGTTTCTGATTGATCAGGTATTGGGAGAAGCCCGCAAAGGCGGCGTTAACGTTGCGGCCGGTGCTGCAGCGCACAACTACGTCAACACCATCGCGGTAGAAGACGAACCGGCTTACCCAGGCAACCTGGATCTGGAACGCCGCATTCGCTCTGCGATCCGTTGGAACGCGATCATGACCGTTCTGCGCGCATCCAAGAAAGACCTGGAGCTGGGCGGCCACATGGCTTCCTTCCAGTCTTCCGCGACCTTCTATGAAGTCTGCTTTAACCACTTCTTCCGCGCACGCAACGAGAAAGACGGCGGCGACCTGGTCTACTTCCAGGGCCACATCTCTCCGGGCGTTTACGCGCGCGCCTTCCTTGAAGGCCGCCTGACCGAAGAACAGATGAACAACTTCCGTCAGGAAGTGCACGGCAACGGCCTGTCCTCTTACCCGCATCCTAAGTTGATGCCGGAATTCTGGCAGTTCCCGACCGTATCCATGGGCCTGGGCCCAATCAGCGCCATCTATCAGGCGAAGTTCCTGAAATACCTGGAACACCGCGGCCTGAAAGACACCTCTGAGCAGACCGTTTACGCCTTCCTGGGCGACGGTGAGATGGATGAGCCGGAATCCAAAGGCGCCATCACCATCGCCACCCGCGAGAAGCTGGACAACCTGGTGTTCGTCATCAACTGCAACCTGCAGCGCCTGGACGGCCCGGTCACCGGTAACGGCAAGATCATCAACGAACTGGAAGGCATCTTCTCCGGCGCAGGCTGGCAAGTGCTGAAAGTGATCTGGGGCGGCCGTTGGGATGAGCTGCTGCGCAAAGACACCAGCGGTAAACTGGTTCAGCTGATGAACGAGACCCTGGACGGCGACTACCAGACCTTCAAATCCAAAGACGGCGCTTACGTGCGCGAGCACTTCTTCGGCCGTTACCCGGAGACCGCGGCGCTGGTCAAAGACATGACCGACGACGAAATCTGGGCGCTGAACCGTGGTGGTCACGATCCGAAGAAAATCTTCGCTGCACTGAAAAAAGCGCAGGACACCAAAGGCAAACCGACCGTTATCCTGGCCCACACCATCAAAGGTTACGGCATGGGTGAAACCGCGGAAGGTAAAAACATCGCTCACCAGGTGAAGAAAATGAACATGGAAGGGGTTCACCACTTCCGCGATCGTTTCAACGTGCCGGTTGCCGATGCTGACATCGAAAAACTGCCGTACATCACCTTCGAGAAAGAGTCCGAAGAGTACAAATACCTGCACGAACGTCGCCAGGCGCTGAAAGGCTACGTGCCGACGCGTCTGCCTGAGTTCACCCAGAAGCTGGAAATGCCGGCGCTGGAAGATTTCAGCTCGCTGCTGGAAGAGCAGAACAAAGAGATCTCCACCACTATCGCCTTCGTGCGTGCCCTGAACGTGATGCTGAAGAACAAGTCGATCAAAGATCGCCTGGTGCCAATCATCGCCGACGAAGCGCGTACCTTCGGTATGGAAGGTCTGTTCCGTCAGATCGGTATCTACAGCCCGAACGGCCAGCAGTACACTCCGCAGGACCGTGAGCAGGTTGCTTACTACAAAGAAGACGAGAAAGGCCAAATCCTGCAGGAAGGCATCAACGAACTGGGCGCAGCCTCTTCCTGGCTGGCCGCAGCGACGTCCTACAGCACCAACGATCTGCCGATGATTCCGTTCTACATCTACTACTCGATGTTCGGTTTCCAGCGTATCGGCGACCTGTGCTGGGCAGCGGGCGACCAACAGGCGCGCGGCTTCCTGATCGGCGGGACCTCGGGCCGTACTACCCTGAACGGCGAAGGTCTGCAGCACGAAGATGGCCACAGCCACATTCAGTCTCTGACCATCCCTAACTGCATCTCTTACGATCCGGCTTACGCGTACGAAGTGGCGGTGATCATGCACGACGGTCTGGTGCGCATGTATGGCGACAACCCGGAAAACGTGTACTACTACCTGACCACGCTGAACGAAAACTACCACATGCCTGCGATGCCGCAGGGTGCGGAAGAAGGTATCCGCAAGGGTATCTACAAGCTGGAAACGCTGGAAGGCAGCAAAGGCAAGGTGCAGCTGCTGGGCTCCGGCGCCATCCTGCGCCACGTGCGCGAAGCTGCGCAGATCCTGGCGAAGGACTACGGCGTGGGTTCCGACACCTACAGCGTGACCTCGTTCACCGAACTGGCGCGCGACGGCCAGGATTGCGAGCGTTGGAACATGCTGCACCCAACCGAAGCGCCACGCGTGCCTTACATCGCTCAGGTGATGAACGACGCGCCGGCGGTAGCCTCTACCGACTACATGAAACTGTTCGCCGAACAGGTTCGTACTTATGTGCCGGCCAGCGATTATCGCGTACTGGGCACCGACGGCTTCGGTCGTTCGGACAGCCGCGAAAACCTGCGTCACCACTTCGAAGTCGATGCGTCCTACGTGGTGGTTGCTGCTCTGGGTGAACTGGCTAAACGCGGTGAGATCGAAGCTTCCGTGGTTGCTGATGCAATCAAGAAATTCGACATCAACCCGGAAAAAGTTAACCCGCGTCTGGCCTAAGAGGTACTGAATAATGTCTATCGAAATCAACGTACCGGACATCGGTGCAGATGAAGTCGAAATCACCGAGATTCTGGTGAAGGTCGGCGATAAAGTTGAAGCGGAACAATCGCTGATCACCGTGGAAGGCGACAAGGCTTCCATGGAAGTGCCCTCCCCGCAGGCGGGCGTGGTGAAAGAGATCAAAGTGGCGGTCGGCGATAAAACCGAAACCGGCAAACTGATCATGATCTTCGAAGCGGCAGGCGCAGCGGAAGCTGCACCGGCGGCGAAAGCGGAAGAAAAACCGGCAGCAGCAGCTGCTCCGGCTGCCGCTGCGGCCAAAGACGTTGCCGTGCCGGATATCGGCGCTGACGAAGTCGAAGTGACCGAGATCCTGGTGAAAGTGGGCGACAAGGTGGAAGCCGAGCAGTCCCTGATCACTGTGGAAGGCGACAAGGCTTCCATGGAAGTCCCTGCGCCGTTCGCGGGCACCGTGAAAGAGATCAAGATCGCGACCGGCGACAAAGTGAAAACCGGTTCCCTGATCATGGTGTTCGAAGTGGCCGGCGCCGCTTCCGCTGCGGCCCCGGCTGCGGCGCAAGCACCGGCTGCCGCCGCAGCGCCTGCGGCCTCTGCGGCTAAAGACGTCGCCGTGCCGGATATCGGCGGTGACGAAGTCGAAGTGACCGAGGTGATGGTCAAGGTGGGCGACAAGGTTGCCGCCGAGCAGTCTCTGATCACCGTGGAAGGCGACAAGGCCTCCATGGAAGTGCCAGCGCCGTTCGCGGGCACCGTGAAAGAGATCAAGATCGCGACCGGCGACAAAGTGAAAACCGGCTCCCTGATCATGGTGTTCGAAGTGGAAGGCGCTGCGCCTGCCGCTGCCGCCGCTCCAGCCGCTAAAGCGGACGCTGCGCCGGCGCCGGCCGCCGCTAAAGCCGCCGCTCCGGCTGCGAAAGCTGAAGACAAAGGCGAGTTCGCCGAGAACGCGGCCTACGTGCACGCGACTCCGGTCATTCGTCGTCTGGCGCGTGAATTCGGCGTTAACCTGGCGAAAGTGAAAGGCACCGGTCGTAAAGGCCGCATCCTGCGCGAAGACGTTCAGGCTTACGTGAAAGACGCGGTGAAACGCGCTGAAGCGGCCCCGGCTGCTGCCGGCGGCGGTCTGCCAGGCATGCTGCCATGGCCGAAAGTGGACTTCAGCAAGTTCGGCGAGATCGAAGAAGTCGAAATGGGCCGCATCCAGAAGATCTCTGGCGCGAACCTGAGCCGCAACTGGGTGATGATCCCGCACGTGACTCACTTCGACAAAACCGACATCACCGATCTGGAAGCGTTCCGCAAGCAGCAGAACGAAGAAGCGGCCAAGCGCAAGCTGGACGTGAAGTTCACGCCTGTCGTGTTCATCATGAAAGCTGTCGCTGCCGCTCTGGAGCAGATGCCGCGCTTCAACAGCTCGCTGTCCGAAGACGGTCAGAAGCTGACGCTGAAGAAATACATCAACATCGGCGTGGCGGTAGATACCCCGAACGGCCTGGTGGTTCCGGTGTTCAAGGACGTGAACAAGAAGAGCATCACCGAGCTGTCTCGCGAGCTGATGACCATCTCCAAGAAAGCGCGCGACGGCAAGCTGACCGCGGGCGAGATGCAGGGCGGCTGCTTCACCATCTCCAGCCTGGGCGGCATCGGGACAACTCACTTCGCGCCGATCGTCAACGCGCCGGAAGTGGCTATCCTGGGTGTCTCCAAGTCTGCGATGGAGCCGGTCTGGAACGGTAAAGAGTTCATGCCGCGCCTGATGATGCCGATGTCGCTGTCCTTCGACCACCGCGTTATCGACGGTGCCGATGGTGCGCGCTTCATCACCATCATCAACAACATGTTGTCCGACATTCGCCGTCTGGTGATGTAATGCAAAAGGGGCGCAGCATGCTGCGCCCCTGACGATTCTGTAGCAGTTTTGTCGGATTTTGCATAACTCGACAAAATTGTTGAGACACGGGTCACTCGAACACGCTTTGCAGATTATTAACAATTCTGTAAACTGCTCGCGGTGTAAGCGTCCCGGTGGATGAAGGGCGTTATGAGATCGATTAGCAATAAAAATGACGTCTGACCCGCCGGACAATCAATTAAGAGGTCATGATGAGTACTGAAATTAAAACTCAGGTCGTGGTACTTGGGGCGGGCCCGGCAGGTTACTCTGCAGCCTTTCGTTGCGCTGACTTAGGTCTTGAAACCGTTCTGGTTGAACGTTATTCCACTCTGGGCGGGGTTTGCCTGAACGTGGGATGTATCCCTTCCAAAGCACTGCTGCACGTTGCCAAAGTGATCGAAGAAGCCAAAGCGTTGGCCGAACACGGCATCGTTTTCGGCGAGCCGAAAACCGACATCGACAAAGTGCGCGTCTGGAAAGAAAAAGTCATTACTCAGCTGACCGGCGGTCTGGCTGGCATGGCGAAAGGCCGTAAAGTGAAAGTGGTCAACGGCCTGGGCAAGTTCACCGGCGCTAACACCTTGGTTGTTGAAGGCGAAAACGGCCCAACCACCATCAACTTCGACAACGCCATCATCGCTGCAGGTTCTCGTCCGATCCAACTGCCATTCATTCCTCATGAAGATCCACGCGTGTGGGATTCTACCGATGCGCTGGCGCTGAAAACCGTCCCAGAGCGTCTGCTGGTTATGGGCGGCGGCATCATCGGCCTGGAAATGGGCACCGTATACCATGCGCTGGGTTCACAGATCGACGTCGTTGAAATGTTCGATCAGGTTATCCCGGCGGCAGATAAAGACGTGGTGAAAGTCTTCACCAAACGTATCAGCAAGCAGTTCAACCTGATGCTGGAAACCAAAGTGACCGCGGTAGAAGCCAAAGAAGACGGCATCTACGTCACGATGGAAGGTAAAAAAGCGCCGGCAGAGCCACAGCGTTACGACGCGGTGCTGGTGGCGATCGGCCGCGTGCCGAATGGCAAACTGCTGGATGCCGGCAAAGCCGGTGTTGAAGTTGACGAGCGTGGCTTCATCAACGTCGACAAACAGCTGCGCACCAACGTGCCGCACATCTTCGCCATCGGCGACATCGTCGGCCAGCCGATGCTGGCGCACAAAGGCGTGCACGAAGGCCACGTCGCCGCAGAAGTTATCGCCGGCATGAAGCACTACTTCGATCCGAAAGTGATCCCATCCATCGCTTACACCGAGCCGGAAGTGGCGTGGGTGGGTCTGACCGAGAAAGAAGCGAAAGAGAAAGGCATCAGCTACGAAACCTCCACCTTCCCGTGGGCGGCTTCCGGCCGTGCGATCGCTTCCGACTGTGCAGACGGCATGACCAAACTGATCTTCGACAAAGAAACTCACCGCATCATCGGTGGCGCGATTGTCGGCACCAACGGCGGCGAGCTGCTGGGTGAAATCGGTCTGGCTATCGAGATGGGCTGCGACGCGGAAGACATCGCGCTGACCATCCACGCTCACCCGACCCTGCACGAATCCGTGGGCCTGGCGGCGGAAATCTACGAAGGCAGCATCACCGACCTGCCTAACCCGAAAGCCAAGAAGAAGTAATTCTGCTGGTTTGACCGGTTAACAAGCGGCTCCTGAGAAGGGGCCGTTTTTTTTGCTCAGATGCAGAACGCGGTTTTTTGTGGCCGCTGCGCCAAATTCCGATCCTCATGCTTATATCCTTTTTAATTATGTGGATATAATGCCCTGTTTGTCCGGCAGCCGATTACGCTGCGCTCAACGATTCAGCAAAGATTTAATGTTGCTTTTATGTGAACGAATTAACAACCGTTTCAAATCCTGATATGCTGGCTGAGCGGAACCGGGCACTGTACCTTACAGTCCAGGACATCGACAGCAGTGCCCCGTCAGGATAGATGGCATCAATATCGCCGTGCGCTCTACCCATCAGTCTTTCATGCTGTAACGCTGTTTGACCGTGCTTGTTTGCCCCAATCACCGTTTCGGGGCCTTTACGGGCCGATCGCCTAGCCACAGAGTGAAACCCAAAGGGTATAAACCCGGTTTGCATATACGCCAGGCACAATAAATGACAATGAGAGCGAGGAGAACGTCGTGCTAGAAGAATACCGTAAGCACGTAGCCGAGCGTGCTGCTGAGGGCATCGCCCCTAAGCCGCTAGACGCCACCCAAATGGCCGCGCTGGTCGAACTACTGAAGAATCCGCCAAAAGGCGAAGAAGAATTCCTGTTAGACCTGCTGATTAACCGTGTTCCACCGGGCGTCGACGAAGCCGCCTACGTCAAAGCAGGTTTCCTGGCGGCCATCGCCAAAGGTGAAGCGACATCCCCCCTGGTTACCCCCGAGAAAGCCATTGAACTGTTAGGCACCATGCAGGGCGGCTATAACATTCATCCGCTGATCGAAGCCCTGGACAACGAAAAGCTGGCGCCGATCGCCGCCAAAGCGCTGTCCCACACGCTGCTGATGTTCGACAACTTCTACGATGTGGAAGAGAAGGCGAAAGCCGGCAACGCGCACGCCAAGCAGATCATGCAGTCCTGGGCCGATGCCGAATGGTACCTGTCGCGCCCGGAGCTGGCGGAAAAGATCACCGTCACCGTGTTCAAAGTGACCGGCGAAACCAACACCGATGACCTGTCTCCGGCGCCGGACGCCTGGTCGCGCCCGGATATCCCGCTGCACGCGCTGGCGATGCTGAAAAACGAACGTGAAGGCATCGTGCCGGATCAGCCGGGCAGCGTCGGCCCGATCAAACAGATCGAGCTGCTGAACAAGAAAGGCTTCCCGCTGGCCTACGTCGGCGACGTGGTCGGCACCGGTTCCTCCCGTAAATCCGCCACCAACTCGGTGCTGTGGTTCATGGGCGACGACATCCCGCACGTGCCGAACAAGCGCGGCGGTGGCGTGGTGCTGGGCGGCAAGATTGCGCCTATCTTCTTCAACACCATGGAAGATGCCGGCGCCTTGCCGATCGAAGTGGACGTGTCCGAGCTGAACATGGGCGACGTGATCGACGTTTACCCGTACAAAGGTGAAGTGCGCAACCACGAAACCGGCGCGCTGATCGCCAACTTCGAGCTGAAAACCGACGTGCTGCTGGATGAAGTGCGCGCCGGCGGCCGTATCCCGCTGATCATCGGCCGTGGCCTGACCACCAAGGCGCGCGAAGCGCTGGGTCTGCCGCACAGCGACGTGTTCCGCATCGCCAAACCGGTAGCCGCCAGCAACAAAGGCTTCTCGCTGGCGCAGAAAATGGTCGGCCGCGCCTGCGGCGTCGCCGGCATTCGCCCTGGCGAATACTGCGAGCCGAAGATGACCTCCGTCGGCTCTCAGGACACCACCGGCCCGATGACCCGCGATGAGCTGAAAGACCTGGCCTGCCTCGGCTTCTCCGCCGATCTGGTCATGCAGTCGTTCTGCCACACCGCCGCGTACCCGAAACCGGTCGACGTGACCACGCACCACACGCTGCCTGACTTCATCATGAACCGCGGCGGCGTCTCGCTGCGCCCGGGCGACGGCGTGATCCACTCCTGGCTGAACCGCATGCTGCTGCCTGACACCGTCGGCACCGGCGGCGATTCCCACACCCGCTTCCCGATCGGCATCTCCTTCCCGGCCGGTTCCGGCCTGGTGGCGTTTGCCGCCGCGACCGGCGTGATGCCGCTGGATATGCCTGAGTCGGTGCTGGTGCGCTTCAAAGGCAAAATGCAGCCGGGCATCACCCTGCGCGATCTGGTGCACGCCATCCCTTACTACGCGATCCAGCAGGGGCTGCTGACCGTCGAGAAGAAGGGCAAGAAAAACATCTTCTCCGGCCGCATTCTGGAGATCGAAGGCCTGCCGGATCTGAAGGTCGAGCAGGCGTTTGAGCTGACCGATGCGTCCGCCGAACGTTCCGCCGCCGGTTGTACCATCAAGCTGGACAAGGCGCCGATTGAAGAGTACCTGAACTCCAACATCGTGCTGCTGAAGTGGATGATCTCCGAAGGCTACGGCGATCGCCGTACGCTGGAGCGCCGTATTCAGGGCATGGAAAAATGGCTGGCGGATCCGCAGCTGCTGGAAGGCGATGCGGATGCGGAATACGCAGCGGTGATCGACATCGATCTGAACGAGATCAAAGAGCCGATCCTGTGTGCGCCGAACGATCCTGACGATGCGCGCCTGCTGTCTGACGTGGCCAACAGCAAAATCGATGAAGTGTTCATCGGTTCTTGCATGACCAACATCGGCCACTTCCGCGCGGCGGGCAAGCTGCTGGATCAGCACAAGGGCCAGCTGCCGACCCGTCTGTGGGTGGCGCCGCCAACCAAGATGGATGCGGCTCAGCTGACTGAAGAAGGCTACTACAGCGTCTTCGGCAAGAGCGGCGCGCGTATCGAGATCCCGGGCTGCTCGCTGTGCATGGGCAACCAGGCGCGCGTGGCGGACGGCGCGACGGTGGTTTCCACCTCAACCCGTAACTTCCCGAACCGTCTGGGCACCGGCGCCAACGTCTATCTGGCGTCTGCCGAACTGGCCGCGGTAGCGTCCCTGCTGGGCCGCCTGCCGACGCCGGACGAGTACCAGACCTATATGGCGCAGGTCGATAAGACGGCGGCGGATACCTACCGCTACCTGAACTTTGACCAACTGGGTCAGTACACCGAAAAAGCCGACGGCGTGATCTTCCAAACCGCCGTGTAAGCCGCTATATTGCGCAACTGTTTAACGGGAGGCCTTGGCCTCCCGTTTTATTTTGCTCAGTTGCCAACTTTGCGAGCGCTCACTGAGTTAGTCCGCCATTTATGTTTACACTAAGAAAAAAGGCTCAGGAGGGCATGCTATGGATTACGAATTTCTGCGTGACGTCACCGGTCAGGTGATCGTCAGATTTTCGATGGGGCATGAAGCGATTGGCCATTGGATCAATGAAGAAGTCAAAGGCGATTTCAACCTGCTGGACCGCATTGAAGCCGGCGCGGCCGAGGTCAAAGGCAGCGAGCGCCAATGGCAGCTGGAAGGCCATGAATATACGCTGCTGATGGATGGTGAAGAAGTGATGATCCGCGCCAATCAGCTGGAGTTCGAGGGCGACGAAATGGAAGAGGGGATGAACTACTACGACGAAGAAAGCCTCTCATTCTGCGGCGTTGAGGATTTCCTGCTGGTGTTGAAGGCCTATCGTTCTTTCATGCTGAAGTACTAAGCATCAGGGCGCGGCGCGCCGCGCCCTTTCCATCACAGATGCGGAATATTGCGGCCGTAATAGATTTCCTGCATCTCTTTCCATAACAGATCGGTGATCTGCTTGCGTTCGGCTGCGCTCAACGCCTCCGGTTCCGCGTTGAACAGGTAGTGCTTCAGATCGAAATCCTTCAGCAACATCTTGGTATGGAAGATATTTTCCTGGTAAACGTTCACGTCCATCATGTGGTACAGCGCCTTGATGTCTTCCGACATAAAGTTCTGGATCGAATTGATCTCATGATCGATGTAATGTTTCACGCCGTTCACGTCGCGGGTAAAACCGCGCACGCGATAGTCCATGGTGACGATGTCGGATTCCAGCTGGTGAATTAAGTAGTTCAGCGCCTTGAGGGGCGAAATGACGCCGCAGGTCGAGACCTCGATATCGGCGCGGAAGGTGCACAGCCCGCCTTCCGGATGGCTTTCCGGGTAGGTGTGCACGCAGATATGGCTTTTGTCCAGGTGCGCGACGACCGTATTCGGCAACGGGCCTGGGTGTTCCGACGTATCGACGTCTTTCGGATCGATGGGCTCTTCGCTGACCAGGATGGTGACGCTGGCGCCCTGCGGCTCGTAGTCCTGACGCGCGATGTTCAGAATATTGGCGCCGATGATCGAGCAGGTTTCGCTCAGGATCTCGGTCAGCCGGTTGGCGTTATATTGTTCGTCTATGTAGGCGATATAGCCATCGCGATCGTCCGCGGTTTTGGCGTAACAAATATCGTAAATACAAAAACTCAGGCTCTTGGTCAGGTTGTTGAAGCCGTGCAGTTTTAGCTTATGCAATTTGGGCCACCTCCTTTATCTTCTCGCTTAACGTGTTACGTTCAGGGCATTGAGCAAATATTGCGGCAGGGCAAAGCTGCCGACGTGAATTGCCGGGTTGTAATAACGGCAGTGTAGGCCGCTTTGGTTAAAGCGCTGTTGCAGGGTAGGCAGATCGCGCTGGCGCAGCGCCGGGTTCTGGCTCGCCCAGGCGAAGGTCATGATGCCGCCGTAATAGGTCGGGATCGCCGCCTGATAGAAGCTGACGTCGGTAAAGTAGCGGCTCAGTTTGGCGTGGCTGTTGACCGCCTCGTCCTGCTGCAGGAAACAGACGCCGTTTTGCGCGACGAAAATGCCGCCCTCATTCAGGCAGCGGGCGCAGCCTTCATAAAACGCCGAGGTGAACAGGCTTTCGCCGGGGCCGATCGGATCGGTGCAGTCGGAGATGATCACATCGAACGTTTCGTCGGTTTGATTCACGAAGTTGACGCCGTCGTCAATCACCAGCTTGAAGCGCGGATCGTCATAGGCGCCGGCGCTGTGGTTGGGTAGGTACTGGCGGCAGAACTCGACGACGCCGGCGTCGATTTCGACCATGGTGATCTGCTCAACGCCAGGATGCCGGCTGACTTCGCGCAGCATACCGCCGTCGCCGCCGCCGATGATCAGCACTTTCTTCGCCTGGCCGTGCGCCAACAGCGGCACGTGGGTCAGCATTTCGTGATAGATGAACTCGTCACGCTCGGTGGTTTGCACCACGCCGTCGAGCGCCATCACGCGCCCCAGCACCGGGTTCTCGAAGATCACCAGATCCTGATGATCGGTCTTCTCGCGGTACAGCACCTTCTCTACCGAAAAGTACTGGCCGAAGCCCGTATGCAGCGTTTCGTACCAAATTTCTTTCTGGGTCATGTGCGGGAAACTCCGTAATAACAGCCATGAAAAATCGGCGCAACATCATAGCTAACTCTGCCTGGCGATGCACGGTTGAATTTCAGACAGAGAGAGCGGAGGGCGGACGGGCGAGGGGGAAGATTAATTGGCGTAGGCCAGCAGGCTCAGGGAGTCGCGCGCCAGCGATTTGCACTTCTTGGGCGTTGGAATGGCGATGCCGCTCAGATCGCGATAGCTGTCTTCGCCCAGCGCCTTCATGTTAAAGCTGTTGTAGTTGCTCAAATCCCAGCGGTTTTGTTGCGCGAAATAGACGATGGCGCGCTTGATTTGCGCATTTGGCAAATCGTTGTAGCCGCAATCATTTTTCAAATAAATAAATACCGCCGTCAGATCGGCCAGATCTTCCGCCTCGGATTCATTCAGCGCCAGACTGGCGTTGGAGAAGCCCAGCATCGCCAGCAACAGCATCGTTAACGTTGTTTTTTTCATCATGAAATAGGCCTGTTTGTCGTCTGCAGACGTTACCACACTTGCCTGTAAAGGCACCAAATTTTATTGCTGACGGGCGCTGCCATAGCGCTCACCCACGGCGCGCTCTTGATTGTGAGGCATAGCTTAAAATACCGCCAGAAAAGGCTTGACCTTCCGCCTGGGGGAAGGTTTAGGCTGGCCGCGTTGAGTTATGTCACTGAGAAAAGGGAGTCAGCGATGTTACGCCGTGATTTTATTAAATTGACCGCTGCATTGGGCGCCGCGAGCGCATTGCCGTTATGGAGCCGGGCCGCCTTAGCGGCCGAGCGGCCGGCCCTGCCGGTGCCCCCGTTGTTAACGCCCGACGCGCAGGGAAAGATTGCGCTGGCGCTGCAGGCGGGGGAAACCCGCTGGTTGCCCGGCGCCGCCACCAAAACCTGGGGATTCAACGGCGCGCTGCTCGGGCCGGCGGTGAAGCTGCAGCGGGGTCAGCCGGTGACGGTCGATATCAAAAACCGCCTGGCGGAAGCCAGTACCGTCCACTGGCACGGCCTGGAAATCCCCGGCGACGTCGATGGCGGCCCGCAGGCGTTGATCCATCCCGGCGCAACGCGCACGGTGAATTTCACCGTCGATCAACCGGCGGCCACCTGCTGGTTCCACCCGCATACCCACGGTAAAACCGGCAGCCAGGTGATGATGGGGCTGGCGGGGCTGGTGCTGCTGGAAGACGATGAAAGCGCCAAACTGCCGCTGCCGAAAACCTGGGGGCAGGATGACATTCCGGTGATCCTGCAGGATAAGCGCTTGGGCAAAGATGCCCAGATCGAATATCGCCTGGACGTGATGAGCGCGGCGGTGGGTTGGTTTGGCGATCGCATGTTTACCAACGGCGCGCAGTACCCGCAACATCTGGCGCCGCGCGGTTGGCTGCGTTTGCGTTTCCTCAACGGTTGCAACGCCCGCTCGCTGAATCTGGCGGCCAGTGACAACCGTCCGCTGTACGTCATCGCCAGCGACGGCGGTTTCCTGGCGGAACCGGTGAAGCTGACCGAGCTGCCGATGCTGATGGGCGAGCGCTTTGAAGTGCTGGTCGATGCCTCCGACGGGAAAGCGTTCGACATCGTGACGTTGCCGGTGAAACAGATGGGCATGACGCTGGCGCCGTTCGATCGGCCGCTGCCGGTGTTGCGCATTCAGCCGTCGTTGGCGCAGGGCATCAAAACCATGCCGGACAGCCTGGTGAAGCTGCCGACATTGCCTGCCACTGCCGGCATCCAGGAGCGTTGGCTGCAGCTGATGATGGATCCGCAGCTGGATATGCTCGGCATGCAGGCGCTGATGGATCGTTATGGTCATCAGGCGATGGCCGGCATGAGCATGAATCATGGCGCGACGGGCGCTGGAGACATGAAAGGCATGGACCACGGTAACATGAAGGGCATGGAGAAGGGCGGCATGCAGGGCATGGACCACGGCGACATGAGCAGCATGAAAGGCATGGATCATGGCAAGATGGCCGGGATGGATCATGGCGGCGCGCAGGGCAACGCTAAACCGTTCGACTTCAGCCACGGCAACATGATCAACGGCAAGGCCTTCGACATGAACAAACCGATGTTTGCCGCCAAACGGGGCCAGTATGAAAAATGGACCATTTCCGGCGAGGGCGACATGATGCTGCACCCGTTCCACATTCACGGCACCCAGTTCCGGATCCTGTCGGAGAACGGCAAACCGCCGGCGGCGCATCGCAGCGGCTGGAAGGACACAGTGCGCGTCGAAGGGTGGCGCAGCGAAGTGCTGGTGCGCTTCGATCATCCGGCAAGCAGTGAACATGCGTATATGGCCCACTGCCACCTGTTGGAACACGAAGATACCGGCATGATGATGGGCTTTACCGTCGGCGAATGATCGCGGCCCGTCGCTCAGGTGGCGGCGCGCTCGCGTCGCCACCGGCGAAAGGCTATGCTAAACTCTGCGCCTTTCTTCCGGCAACTGACCTGAATACTATGAAACACACTGTAGACGTAATGATTTCCGAGCAGGAAGTTAAGACCCGTATCGCCGAACTCGGCCGCCAGATCACCGAACATTACCGCGACAGCGGCAGTGACATGGTGCTGGTCGGGCTGCTGCGCGGCTCCTTCATGTTCATGGCCGATCTGTGCCGCGCGATTGACGTGCCGCATGAAGTCGACTTCATGACGGCTTCCAGCTACGGCAGCGGCATGTCCACCACTCGCGACGTGAAGATCCTCAAGGATCTGGACGAAGACATTCGCGGCAAAGACGTGCTGATCGTGGAAGACATCATCGATTCCGGCAACACGCTGAACAAAGTGCGCGAGATTTTGGCGCTGCGTGGGCCGAAATCGCTGGCGATTTGCACCTTGCTGGACAAGCCTGAGCGCCGTGAAGTGCAGGTGCCGGTCGAATATGTCGGCTTCTCGATCCCGGATGAGTTCGTGGTGGGGTATGGCATCGACTACGCCCAGCGCTACCGTCACCTGCCGTACGTCGGCAAAGTGGTGCTGCTGGACGAGTAATTGATGTGGGGCGCGGCCTGCCGCGCCCGCGGCGGGATTATACGCCTTTATCCTGCTTCAGTTTGGCTATCGCTTTGCGGTAGCCCATCTCCAGGCTCTCGCGGCTGGTCGCCAGCACTTCCATATCGCGCAGACGGCCGTCCTGAATGCCGTACACCCAGCCGTGGATCATCACCTTCTGGCCGCGTTTCCAGGCCGATTGCATGATGGTGGAGTGGCCCAGGTTGTATACCTGCTCAATGACGTTGATCTCGCACAGCATGTCGAAACGCTGTTCCGGCGGCAGCTCGCCCAGCAGCGAACTGTGCTTGTACCACAGATCGCGAATGTGCAGCAGCCAGTTGTCGATCAGCCCCAGCTCCGGGTTTTCCACCGCGGCCTGCACGCCGCCGCAGCCCAGGTGGCCGCAGATGATGATGTGTTCGACCTCCAGCACATCTACCGCATACTGCACCACCGACAGGCAGTTAAGATCGGTGTGGATAACGAGGTTCGCCACGTTGCGATGGACGAACAGTTCACCCGGCTCGAGGCCGGTCAGGCGTTCTGCGGGAACGCGGCTGTCAGAGCAACCAATCCATAAGAAGCGGGGCTTTTGCGCCTGGGCTAAACGTTCAAAAAAATCCGGGTCTTCCTGACTGATATTGGCCGACCAGGCCTGGTTGTTGGCGATAAGCTCTTCGATTTCTTTCATGGAGGTGATTGACCCGTAACGAACAGATTGCGTTGGGGTAATATAGGGTAAGCGTCACAATTTGGAAATCGGAACAGTGGTGCAACCTCATTTACCGCACGGATTCGACGCAGTGAAAACGCCGTCGATGCTAGGATTATTGTTATTGTTTCAAGCCTCGCAAACAGGGGGCGCGGCGGCATACTCATCGTTATAAGGTACTATTTTACATATGAATTATGCACTGGAATTAGCGCAGCTGACCAAGACTTACGCCGGTGGCGTCAAGGCGCTGCGCGGCATCGACCTGAGCGTCGAGGCGGGGGATTTTTATGCCCTGCTGGGGCCAAACGGCGCCGGAAAGTCCACCACCATCGGCATCATCAGCTCGCTGGTGAATAAAACCGCCGGCAGCGTGCGGGTGTTCGGTTACGACATCGATAAAGACATCGTCAACGCCAAGCGCCAGCTTGGCCTGGTGCCGCAGGAGTTCAACTTCAACCCGTTTGAGACCGTATTGCAGATCGTGGTGAACCAGGCGGGTTACTATGGCGTCACGCGGCGTGAAGCGATGGCGCGCGCCGAAAAGTACCTCAATCAGCTGGACTTGTGGGGCAAGCGCAACGAGCGTGCTCGCATGCTGTCCGGCGGCATGAAGCGCCGTCTGATGATCGCCCGCGCGTTGATGCACCAACCAAAGCTGCTGATCCTCGATGAACCGACCGCCGGGGTGGATATCGAGCTGCGCCGCTCGATGTGGGGCTTCCTGAAAGAGCTGAACGCCCAGGGCACCACCATCATCCTCACCACCCACTATTTGGAAGAGGCGGAGATGCTGTGCCGCAACATCGGCATCATCCAGAACGGGGAGCTGGTGGAAAACACCTCGATGAAGGGGCTGCTGGCCAAGCTCAAGTCGGAAACCTTTATCCTCGATCTGGCGGCGAAAAGCCCGCTGCCGAAGCTGGACGGTTACCGCAGCCGCCTGACGGATACCTCGACGCTGGAAGTGGAGGTGATGCGTGAACAGGGGCTGAACGGCCTGTTCGCCCAGCTGAGCGCGCAGGGCGTGCAGGTGCTGAGCATGCGCAACAAGGCGAACCGCCTGGAAGAGCTGTTTGTCACCCTGGTTAACGGCAATGGAGAGAAAGCATGACGCGTTTGTATTGGGTGGCCTTACAGAGCATCTGGGCTAAAGAGGTGAACCGCTTCGCGCGCATCTGGATCCAGACCCTGGTGCCGCCGGTGATCACCATGACGCTGTACTTCATCATCTTCGGCAACCTGATCGGTTCGCGCATCGGCGATATGCACGGCTTCAGCTACATGCAGTTCATCGTGCCCGGCCTTATCATGATGGCGGTGATCACCAACTCTTACGCCAACGTCGCGTCGTCGTTCTTCAGCGCCAAATTCCAGCGCAACATTGAGGAACTGCTGGTGGCGCCGGTGCCGACCCACGTGGTGATCGCCGGTTATGTCGGCGGCGGCGTGGCGCGCGGTATCTGCGTCGGCGTGCTGGTGACCATCATCTCGCTGTTCTTCGTGCCGCTGCAGGTGCACGCCTGGTGGGTGATTGCGCTGACGCTGTTGCTGACGGCGATCCTGTTCTCGCTGGCGGGGCTGATCAACGCGGTGTTCGCCACCACTTTCGACGACATCAGCCTGATCCCGACCTTCGTGTTGACGCCGCTCACCTACCTGGGCGGGGTGTTCTACTCGCTGTCGCTGCTGCCGCCGTTCTGGCAGGCTGTGTCGAAGCTGAACCCGATCGTCTATATGATCAGCGGTTTCCGCTACGGTTTCCTCGGCATCAACGACGTGCCGCTGGCGTTCACCATGGCGGTGCTGGTGGCGTTTATCACGGTGTTCTACCTGCTGTCCTGGTACCTGATCGAACGCGGCCGCGGCCTGCGCAGCTGATCCTGATGCGCCCTCGTTTTCCCGGCGGGGGCGCTTTTCCCGATTTGGCGCAGGCGGCGCGTAAATCAATAGAATCGCTCAAATAACCGCTAGTTCCCCGCTGTTCAAATCGTGCTATGCTGGCGCTCCACATTTCCTTCATTTTTGTCATTACGCACTCGTAAGCAGAACATCATCATGCGGCCTCAATACAAGTTGGCGACTGGGTTACTCGGCATTCTGATGTCGTTGGTTTCCCCTGTGAGCCTGGCGAATCTGCTGTCGGAAGACGGCGCGGTTAAATCTGAATACATGGAAGCGCAGCGCGACAGCGAAGTCTATTCGCTGGTGGGCGAGCATGTGATCCCGGTAGGGGAAGTGAAGCGCGGGCAACTGATCCAGGTGTTCCCGGCGGATGCGGAATACTACGAATTCAAATTCGGGCACGGCACCGGCTTTATCGATAAAGACGACGTGCGCGAGCTGAAGAAGTCGCGCAAGGTGCAAGACGATCTGGGCGAGCTGAACAAGCCGCTGACCAACCAGAATCTGATCACCCAAAAGGCGATCGACGTATACACCGCGGCGGACAAGGACAGCGAGGTCTTCGGCACGCTGGAAGGCAATCTGCGTTATCCGATCATCGGCAAGCTGAAGGATCGGCTGAACAATACCTGGTACGAGGTCAACATCGGCGATCGGCTGGGGTTCGTCAATGAGCTGGACTGCGAGATCGATAACGGCATACCGGTGCTGACTTACCATCACCTGCTGAAAAACGAAGAGAACAAGCGCTTCCGCCATACTTCGACCACCACCTCAGACGTGGCGTTCAGCAACCAGATGACCTACCTCAAGCAGGCGGGCTACGACACCATTTCGCTGTATCAGCTGGAAGCCTACCTGAAGAATCAGATCAACCTGCCGGGCAAGGCGATCGTGCTGACCTTCGACGACGGGCTGAAATCGGTTTATCGCTACGCTTACCCGGTATTGAAGGATTACGGTTTCCGCGCGACGGCGTTCATCATCTCTTCGCGCATCAAGCGTCATCCGCAGAAATGGAACCCGGACTCGCTGCAGTTTATGAGCGTCTCGGAGCTCAAGCAGATTCAGGACGTGTTCGACGTGCAGTCGCACACCCACTTCCTGCATCGCACCGACGGCAATCGCCAGCCGATTTTGCTGAGCCGTTCGCTGCACAATATCGAGTTCGATTTTGAGCGTTCGCGCCGCGCGCTGTCGCAGTTCAACCCGCACGTGCTGTATCTGTCCTACCCGTTCGGCGGCTATAACCAGCGGGCTATCCAGGCGGCACAGGACGCCGGTTTCCATCTGGCGGTGACCACGGTGCAGGGCAAGGTGAAGCCGGGGGATAATCCCTATACGCTGAAGCGGCTGTATATTCTGCGCACCGACTCGATCCAGACCATGGCGGATCGGATAGCCAACAAGCCGGGCACGGTGGTGCAGTAAGGAAAAGAACGGGCGCGCGAGGCGCCCGTTTTACCGTCAGGCGACCTGAACCGGCACGGCTTTCGCCTTGCGCTGCAGGTTGTTGTCACCCTCGAAATAGGCGACTTTCGGGTGATGTTGGCGGGCGTCGGCGTCGGTCATTTGCACATAGGAGCAGATGATCAGTTTGTCGCCCACGCAGGCGCAGCGCGCGGCGGCGCCGTTGACCGAAATGATGCGCGAACCGCGCTCGGCGGCGATGGCGTAGGTGGAGAAGCGCTGGCCGTTATCCACGTTGTAGATATCGATCGCTTCATATTCCAGAATGCCGGCCGCTTCCAGGAAATCCTGATCGATGGCGCAGGATCCTTCATAGTGCAAGTCAGCCTGAGTGACTTTGACGCGATGCAGCTTGCCTTGCAGCATAGTACGTATCATAGCTTTACCTAACTGAATATCGGCCTTCACAGGCGTTGGGGTTGAACATCTCTCCTGCATCCCTGCAATCTCTATCGTCACCGATCGTTCCGCCATTGTCTACCTATGGTCAGGGCGGCAGGATGACGACAGTATAAAAAATGACTTACAGCGTCAGGTCAACCTGCTGGTTGTCGATAAGCCGCGCTTTGCCCAGCCAGGCGGCCATCAGCACCACCGCCCGTTGGCTGTCCACCGTCAGCGGCTGCAGGCTGTCGGCATCGCGAATAAACAGCTCATCCGGCGTAAAGCCGGCGGCGCGCAGTTGCTCGGCGGTCTGTTCCAACAGCGTTTCGACATGGCGCTCGCCATTGGCCAGCTGCTGCGCCAGCGCGTTCATGATTTTGCTCAGCTGCGGCGCAACCTTGCGCTCTTCGGCGGTCAGGTAACCGTTGCGTGAACTGAGGGCCAGGCCGTCTTTGGCGCGCACGGTCGGCACGCCGACGATGTCGATGTCGTAACCCATGTCCGCCACCATTTTGCGGATCAGCGCCAATTGCTGGTAGTCCTTCTCGCCGAAACAGGCCAAATCAGGCTGCACCAGGTTGAACAGCTTGCTGACGATGGTGGAAACGCCGCGGAAGTGGCCCGGCCGGCTTGCGCCTTCCAGAATGGTGGAGATGCCCGGCACGTCGACATAGGTTTGCTGCTCCAGCCCGTGCGGATAGACCGCGGCCGGGGCCGGCGCGAACACCAGATCGACGCCGCGGCGGGTCAGCTTCTCGCTGTCTTCCTGCAGCGTGCGCGGGTAGCGCGCCAGATCGTCCGGGCGATCGAACTGCATCGGGTTGACGAAGACGCTCACCACCACCACGTCGGCGCGGGCGCGCGCTTCATCGACCAGCGTCATATGGCCGTCGTGCAGGTTGCCCATGGTCGGCACCAGTGCGATGCGCTTGCCTTCCTGGCGCCAGCGGCGGATCTGCTGACGCAGCAGCGGCAGGGTTTCGATAATAATCATTGGGTGACTCCTGGAACCATCGCTTAGTTAAAAGAGTGTTCAGCCGCCGGATAGAGGCCTTGCTCTACTTCCTGAATGTAGTGTTGCACCGCCGTGCGGATATCGCCGCTTTGCGCCAGGAAGTTCTTGGCGAATTTTGGCGTGTGGCCGCCGGTGATGCCGAAGGCGTCGTGCATCACCAGGATTTGGCCGTCGGTGCCGTTGCCGGCGCCGATGCCGATGACCGGAATGGAGAGCGCTTCGGTGATCTGGCGTGCCAGCTCGGTCGGCACGCACTCCAGCACCAGCAGCTGAATGCCGGCCAGCTCCAGATTCCGCGCGTCCTGCAGCAGCTGTTTGGCGGCCAGTTCGTCGCGCCCTTGCACCTTATAACCGCCGAACACGTTGACCGACTGCGGCGTCAGCCCCAGGTGGCCGCATACCGGCACCGCGCGTTCGGCGAGCATTTTCACCGTGTCGCACAGCCAGCTGCCGCCTTCCAGTTTCACCATGTTGGCGCCGGCGCGCATCAGCTCGGCGGCGTTGGCGAAGGTCTGTTCCGGGGTGGCGTAACTCATGAACGGCAAATCGGCCAGCAACAGGCAGGCCGGCGCGCCGCGGCGCACGGCGCGCGTGTGATAGGCGACGTCGGCGACGGTGACCGGCAGCGTGGAGTCGTGGCCCTGCAGCGTCATGCCCAGCGAATCGCCCACCAACAGGACTTTAATGCCTTGCTCTTCAAACAGCTTGGCAAAGCTGGCATCGTAGGCGGTAAGGGTAGCAAACTTGCGTTGCTCCTGTTTCCACTGGCGCAAATGGGTCACGGTGGTGGGTTTCATCACAACGTCTCCTGAAACGGGCCGTGCGGCTTACGCAGGCCCAGACTGCAAAAAAGTGCAGCCATTCTACTGTAACCCGATCGGGGTGGGTAGCGCGGATCGCCATGCTTAAGCGGTTCTTAAGAACCTTGTGGTGCAATGGCGTCATGACTCAAAAGGGATACTCATGCGAATTCTGCTGATCGAAGATGACAAACTGATCGGGGACGGCATCAAGGCCGGGCTGACCAAACTCGGCTTCAATCTGGACTGGTTCACCGACGGCGCGGTTGGTAAAAACGCCCTGGGCAGCGCGCCGTATGACGCGGTGATCCTCGATCTCAGCCTGCCGGGCCTCGATGGACTGGATCTCCTGCGCCAGTGGCGCCAGGCCGGGCAGGATGTGCCGGTGCTGATCCTTACCGCCCGCGATGCGTTGGAGCAACGGGTCAGCGGGTTGCAAAGCGGCGCCGACGACTATCTGTGCAAACCGTTCGCGCTGGCCGAAGTGGCGGCGCGCCTGCAGGCGCTGATCCGCCGTCGTCACGGCCAACTGATGCCACAGCTGACGCACGGCAACGTGGTGTTCGACAGCGCCACCCGCAGCGTGAGTTGCAACGGCGAACCGGTGACGCTGACGCCGCGCGAATTGGCGGTGCTGGAGCTGTTTCTGCACAACAAAGGGCGCGTGTTGGCGCGGCCGTTGATCCAGGAGAAGCTGTACAACTGGGACGACGAGGTGAGCAGCAACGCGGTGGAGGTGCATATTCACCACCTGCGGCGCAAGCTGGGCAACGGCTTCATTCGTACTATCCACGGTGTGGGCTATACGCTGGGGGATGCCCCGTGAAGCGCCTCAGCCTGCGGCTGCGTCTGATCCTGATTTTCAGCCTGTTGGCGCTGCTGACCTGGTGCACTGCCAGCGTGGTGGCCTGGGTGATGTCGCGCAATACCATCAACGAAGTGTTCGACACCCAGCAGATGCTGTTCGCCAAGCGGCTGGCGACCGCCAACCTCGGCGATCTGCTGGCCGATGAAAGCGCGCGCAGCCTGCCGAAAACCAAGAAGCTGGTGCATCATGGCAAACGGGGCGAGCAAGATGATGACGCGCTGGCGTTCGCCATCTTCGATCGCCAAGGCAAGATGCTGCTCAACGACGGCGAGAACGGTGCCGACTTCCTGTTTGACGGGGAGCGTGAAGGTTTTACCGACGGCGAACGCAAAGGCGATGACGACAGTTGGCGCCTGGTATGGTTGACCAGCCCGGACGGGCGCTACCGCATCGTGGTCGGCCAGGAGTGGGATTACCGGCGCGATATGGCGCTGGGCATGGTGACCGGCCAATTGGTGCCCTGGCTGGCGACGCTGCCGGTGCTGATGTTGCTGATTGCGCTGATGGTCGGGCGCGAGCTGCGGCCGCTGCGTGCGGTGGCCGCCGGTTTGCGTCGGCGCGCACCCGATGACGCCACGCCGCTGGATGCGCGCCAGGTGCCAACCGAGGTGCGCCCGCTGGTGGATGCGCTCAACGCGCTGTTCGCCCGCATCAATGCGTTGCTGGTGCGGGAGCGGCGTTTCACCTCCGATGCCGCGCACGAATTGCGCAGCCCGCTGGCGGCATTGCGGGTGCAGACCGAAGTGGTACAGTTGGCGGGGGAGGATGCGCCGATGCGCGAGCACGCGCTGGACAATCTGACGGTCGGCATCGATCGCGCCACCCGGCTGGTGGATCAGCTGTTGACGTTGTCGCGGCTGGATTCGCTGTCGGATCTGGCCGAGCTGGCGCCCATTGACTGGAACGAACTGGTGATGATGACCCTGGCGGAACAGGATCGGCTGGCTCATGCGGCGGGCGTGACGCTGCGTTATGAACAGCAGGGAACGCCGCCGGTGCGTCAGGGGCAGACTCTGCTGCTGTCACTGTTATTGCGCAACTTGCTGGACAACGCGGTGCGTTACACCCCGCAGGGCGGCGCGGTCACCGTGACGTTGAGCGAGCGCTCGCTGACGGTAGAGGATGAGGGGCCGGGGGTGACGACAGAGCATCTGGCGCGGTTGGGGGAACGCTTCTATCGCCCGCCGGGACAGGAGCAAACCGGCAGCGGGCTGGGGTTATCGATCGTGCAGCGTATCGCCGGCTTGCATGGTTTACAGGTCAGTTTCGCCAATCGCCCGACAGGCGGGTTCGTCGCGCGGCTGGCGCTGTAGGCGGGTCAGGATTTCGGTTTTGGCGAGTGCCACAGCGCCATGCCGTTTTCCGGCACGCGCTTGAGGCAGCTGGCGAGCGGTTCGCCATCGGGGAAAATCAGATCGGGGGCGATTTCCGCCAGCGGGTAGAGCATGAATTCGCGCTCTTTCAGGCCATAATGCGGTACGGTCAGGCGATCGGTATGGATCACTTTGTCGCCGTACAGCATGATGTCTAAATCGAGCGTGCGCGGCCCCCAGCGTTCATCCTTGCGCACGCGCCCCTGATTGCGTTCTATCGCCTGGGTATGGTCGAGCAGCTGTTCGGGCGGCAACAGGGTATCCAGCGCCACCACCGCGTTGAGAAAGTCCGGCTGGTTTTGCGGCCCCAGCGGCTTGGTGCGGTAAAACGAAGAACAGGTGACCAGCCGGGTGCGCGGGAGATGCTCCAGCGCCTCCAGCGCGGCGTTAACCTGTTGCAGCGGCTGCGCCAGGTTGCTGCCCAGCGCGATATAAACGCGGATCATTATGCCCCTTCTTTACGCGGTGCCCGGCGACGAGGACGGCGTTGACGCGCGCGACGCGGCGCCGGATCGTCACCCAGGGTGCTCAGCATGGCTTTCTGCCGCGCCGGCGTGGCGTCCTGGAACTCACCCCACCACTCGGCCAGACGCAGCATCTCCTGATTGTCTTCCACTTCCGCACGCAGCGCCAGCAAATCATAGGCGGCACGGAATTTCGGATGTTCCATCAGTTTGTGCGCGCGTTTGCCCTGACGACGAGACAGGCGCAGCTGAAGCTGCCAGATATCGCGCACCAGCGTGGTAATGCGTTTCGGGATCGCCAGCGAGCGGCACTGCTCGTCGAGCACATCGTTCATCGCCAGCGCGAAGGCGTCGTAGTACGCCAGGCCGCTTTCCTGCGCCAGTTTCTGCGCGTGCTCCAGCAGCGGGTACCACAGCATGGCGGCAAACAGGAAGGCCGGATTGACGCGCATGTCGTTCTGCAGGCGATGATCGGTGTTCTTCAGCACCTGCACCAGAATGCGCTCCATCGGCGTATCGTGGTTCGGCGTGAAGTTGCGGGCGATCAGCGGGAATAGCGGTTGGAACAGCTGATATTCGCATAGCTTCAGGTAGGTCTGGAAACCGTAACCCGCCTGCAGCAGCTTGAGGGATTCTTCGAACAGACGCGCCGGTGGGATCTCATGCAGCAGCGAAGCCAGACGCGGGATCGGCTCGGCGGTCTCTTCACTGATGCGCATATCCAGCTTGGCGGCGAAGCGCACCGCGCGCAGCATGCGCACCGGATCTTCGCGGTAACGGGTTTCCGGATCGCCGATCAGGCGGATCACGCCTTGTTTCAGATCGTTCAGGCCGCCGACGTAATCGCGCAGGGTGAAATCCGCCACGCCGTAGTACAGGCTGTTGATGGTGAAATCACGGCGCTGGGCGTCTTCCTCGATCGAACCGAAGATGTTGTCGCGCAGCAGCATGCCGTTTTGCGCCTGCTGGGAGGAATTCTTGTCGGATTCCTGATTCTGTTCGTGGTGACCGCGGAAGGTGGCCACTTCGATGATCTCCGGCCCGAACATCACGTGCGCCAGACGGAAGCGGCGGCCGACCAGGCGGCAGTTGCGGAACAGCTTGCGTACTTGCTCCGGCGTGGCGTTGGTGGTGATGTCGAAGTCTTTCGGCTTTTTGCCGAGCAACAGATCGCGCACCCCGCCGCCGACCAGATAAGCCTCGTAGCCTGACTTGTTCAGGCGATAAAGCACTTTCAGCGCATTCTCGCTGATGTCTTTGCGCGAAATCGAGTGCTGTTCGCGCGGGATCACGGTCATCGAGTCGTTGCTCTCGGCGAGGGGGAAAGGCGGACGCTTGCGCGGCGTTGAGCGGCGGGCAGGGGCGTTGCTGCCGTTATCGGCGGCGCGCGGCTGCGGCGCAGGGCGGCTTGGCGCCGCGGCACGCTCTTCGCGGACTACGTTTTTATCGCCGGCCGCCGCGTCGTCGCGGGGCAGCTTGTCATCGCGGGTCAGTACCTTACGACAGAAGTTGGCTACTCGGGTAAAAATGGTACACCTCGATAGTGACTGATAAAAATGGAGCTAACAAAAAATAGCGGCTAATCATAGCTCACCATGGCTCCTTTGAGAATGCCGGCGTGTTTTCATCCAGAGGGATAGCCTCCTGACGCGGCACGTTTTCCAACCGCCAGTGTTCGATCGCCCAGCTCAATAATAATGGCAGGTCAAGATCTTGCCAGCTTTCCGGCAGCGGTTGGCGCAGAAATTTCAGCGCGGCGATCAGCACCGGCCGCGGATCGCCAGCGGGCAACGCCGGCGCATGGTTTTGCTTCGACAGCTTGATGCCGTTGGCACTCAGCGCCAGCGGCAGATGCACATAGGCGGGCACCGGCGCCTGCAGCTGGCGGTAAAGGGCAATTTGGCGCACCGTCGGTTCGATCAGATCGGCGCCGCGGACAATCTCGGTCACGCCCTGAAAATGGTCGTCGATCACCACCGCCAGGTTGTAAGCGAACAGCCCGTCGCGGCGGCGAATGATAAAGTCTTCTCCCGCCAGCGCCGGATCGGCGTGCAATTCTCCCTGCAGGCGATCGTGGAACCGGTAAACGGGGGCGGTCTGACGCAAGCGGATGGCGGCGCCCTGCGGGCCGAGCTGCAAATCGCGGCAGTGGCCGTCGTACAATCCGCCGATTTGCTGGATGCGGCTGCGGGTGCAGGTGCAGTAATAGCTGAGACCCTGGCGCTGCAACAGATCCAGCGCGGCGCGATAGGCGTCGTGACGTTGGGATTGATAGATGACCTGGCCGTCCCAGTGGAGACCATAATGTTCCAGCGCGGACAGGATGCGAGCGGCGGCGCCGGGGACTTCGCGCGGCGGGTCGATATCTTCGATGCGAACCAGCCACTGCCCGCGTTGGGCGCGAGCCTGAAGGTAGCTTCCCAGAGCGGCAATCAGCGAGCCGAAATGCAGATCCCCGGAAGGCGATGGGGCAAAGCGCCCCACATAATGACTTTCTTGCATATCAGAGGGGAGGGGTTCCCTTTTCTCTGTGCGGCGCACGCGGATGCGCACGCCGCAGCGGTAACATACTCGTTATGCTTGAAACTGCATCTGTGTTAGCTGCGCCTGCTTACCCGAATCACTTACTTGAGTAAGCTCATCGGCATGCGCATTTTTGCCGCCATGATGCAGCTCCAATCATGTAGAGTAGCGGTATTAGCCGGCCATCTGCTTTTCGCGGATCTCAGCCAGCGTCTTGCAGTCGATGCACAGATCGGCGGTCGGACGCGCTTCGAGGCGACGAATACCGATCTCCACGCCACAAGATTCGCAGTAGCCGAAATCATCGTCTTCCACTTTCTTCAGCGTTTTCTCGATCTTTTTGATCAGTTTGCGTTCACGGTCACGGTTGCGCAGTTCAAGGCTGAACTCTTCTTCCTGAGTAGCGCGGTCGGCCGGATCAGGGAAGTTGGCTGCCTCTTCTTGCATATGCGATACAGTACGGTCCACTTCGTCCCTGAGCTGGTTGCGCCACGCTTCAAGAATGCGCTTGAAATGCGACAACTGGGCGTCGTTCATGTACTCTTCGCCCGGCTTCTCTTGGTACGGCTCCACCCCAGCGATGGCGAGAATGCTCAAGGACGAGGTTTTACGGTTTTGCCCTTCTTGCATGTTGCTTCTCCTACATACACACGCACTATCGAATCCCCAATGCGGGGGAAAAACAGGCCGCTATAAATAACAGAAGGAAGGTAGGTTGGCAATTATTCCTGTCGCCCGCTTGACAATCGTGTGAAGGAAGGCGTATTTGGCGATCGTGCTGGCCGGTTGTCTATTTATAGGGACCCGGCTGCGCTAATCGATAAAAAACGGCAGCTTATCGCAGAGATAAATACCGTCAGGTGATAATTTTGCCCCATAGCAAACCACTTCCACTCCCAACTGCCGGACCTGTGCCAACAGCGCCGCATAGCGCTCATCTATATGATGTGCCGGTGCGACCTGCTCAATACCGCTGTGTAACACGGCAAAGAACAATACCGCCCGTTGCCCGCTTTCAACCACGCTGAGCAACTCACGCAGGTGCTTTTGCCCTCTGAGCGTTACCGCATCAGGAAAGTAACCACGTTGTTGTTGCAGTAATGTGACTGACTTAACTTCAATATAGCAGTTAACCCGATTTTCTGCCTGTAATAACAAATCGATACGGCTGTTTTCACCGCCGTATTTCACTTCGCCGCTAATTTTACTGTAACCGGATAATTCATTGATTAAATTGTGTTCGATCGCCTCGCGCACCAGCGCGTTGGCGCGCAGGGTGTTGACGCAGATCCAGTGCCCCTGTTGGGTATGGGTCAGCTCCCAGCTGTGGGCGTATTTGCGTTTGGGGTTGTCCGAGGTGGAGTACCACACGGTGTCGCCGGGCGTGGCGCAGCCGGTCATGGCGCCGGTATTGGCGCAGTGCAGCGTAAAGGTTTCCCCTTCCGGGGTGATCACGTCAGCCAGAAAGCGTTTGTAACGTTTGATCAGCGTGGCGGAGCGCAGCGGTGGAGAAAAAATCATGGGGATGCCTGCTTGGCCAGCGGCCACTGTTCAAGGTGTTGGTAACGGGTGCGGCCGTTTTCGAACACCGATTCATACAAGGAAAAGGCGTCGGCGCTGAACGCCCAGCCCGGCGTCGCCGGCGGGATCGCCACCGGCTGGGTAGCGGCGCGCAGCAGCGTGATGTGCGGATGGAACGGCAGCGCGCTTTGATGGCAACCGCTGCGTGCGGCCTGCGAACGCAGCAGCTCGGCCAGCTGCAGCAATCCGCGCGGCGCGCGGCGGGTACCGAGCCAGACCACGCCGGGCCGCGGCCAATGGCCGAGATCGTCGAGCCGCATGCTGAAGCCGGGTTGAGCGATACGGCCGGCCAACTTACGCAGCGCCAGTTCTTTCTGTGCGCTGACTTCACCGAGAAACGCCAGCGTCAGGTGCAAATTGGCCGCCGCCACTGGCCGACCGGCCTCCGGTGCAAACGCCTCGGCGCGCCAGCGGACCACCTGCTGTTGCAGGGCGTCAGGCAAGGACAGGGCGAAAAACAGGCGGCGCGAATTGGACATAAGGGCTCGGCAAATGCATGACAATACGGTCGGGAACAGCGGTAAACGTTACTGGCAGCGGCCCCGCGAGGGGCGCGGCGCACGAATGAGCTCCGTACTATAGCTAACGCGGCAACAGTTTGAAAGGTTACGGGGATAAAGCTAATGCTACACTGTACGCCGTTTAACGCTAACCACTACGGAGAATTCAGTGTCTTCATTGCCCGTCAGCGCAGTGCTCGATGAGTTGCTGGCTGCGCTGCAGTCTGCCCCGCAGGTGCTGTTGCACGCCCCGACCGGTGCCGGTAAATCCACCTGGCTGCCGCTGCAGCTCCTGGCGAAGGCCGGGTTGCCGGGGCGCATTATCATGCTGGAGCCGCGGCGGCTGGCGGCGAAGAACGTCGCCTATCGCCTGGCGCAGCAACTGGGGGAGGAGCCCGGCCAGACCGTGGGCTACCGCATGCGCGCCGAAAGCAAAAGCGGGCCGCAGACCCGGCTGGAAGTGGTGACGGAAGGCATTCTCACCCGCATGTTGCAGCAGGATGCCGAGCTGCAGGGCGTGTCGTTGGTGATCCTCGACGAATTCCACGAACGCAGCCTGCAGGCCGATTTGGCGCTGGCGCTGCTGCTCGACGTGCAGCAAGGGCTGCGCGACGATCTGAAACTGCTGATCATGTCGGCCACGCTGGATAACGCCCGTATGACGCAGCTGCTGCCGCAGGCGCCGGTGGTGGTGTCCGAGGGGCGCAGTTTCCCGGTTGAACGCCTGTATCAGCCGTTGGCCAGCCATCAGCGGCTGGAGGATGGCGTAGCGGCGGCGGTGAAGCGCATGCTGGCCGAACAGCCGGGGTCTTTGCTGCTGTTCCTGCCGGGCGTAGCGGAGATCAACCGGGTGCTGGAACGTTTGACCGGCGAAGTGGCGAGTGATACCGATCTTTGCCCGCTGTATGGCGCTCTGCCTCTGGCGCAACAGCAAAAAGCGATTCAGCCGGCGGCGCCGGGCCGCCGCAAAGTGGTGTTGGCGACCAACATCGCCGAGACCAGCCTGACGATCGAGGGCATTCGGCTGGTGGTGGACAGCGGCCTGGAGCGCGTAGCGCGTTACGACGTGCGCAACGGTTTGACGAGGCTGGCGACGCAGCGCATCAGTCAGGCCTCGATGGTGCAGCGCGCCGGGCGTGCCGGGCGTCTGGAACCGGGCATTTGCTGGCATCTGTTCGCCAAAGAGCAGGCGGAGCGCGCGGTGGAACATGCTGAGCCGGAAATTTTACAGAGCGATCTCACCGGCTTCTGGCTCGAGCTGCTGCAGTGGGGGTGCCATGATCCGGCGCAGCTGACCTGGCTTGACGCGCCTCCGGCAGCGGCATTGGCGGCGGCCAGGGCGTTGTTGCACCGGCTGGGGGCCACGGATGACGGCGACAAACTCACCGCGCCGGGGCGCCAAATGGCCGCTCAGGGATGTGAACCGCGGCTGGCGGCGATGCTGGTCGCCGGCGCGGCGCTGAGCGCCGACGGCCTGGCGACGGCCGCGTTGCTGGCGGCATTGCTGGAAGAACCGCCGCGCGGCGGGCAGATGGATATCGGTTATTGGCTGAGCCGCTCGCAGCCGAACTGGCGGCAGCGCGCCGCACAGTTGGCCAAACGTCTGCCGCAACGTGCGGGGCAAGTTGACGCCGATTTGGCGCCGCGGCTGTTGGCGCTGGCATTTACCGATCGCATCGCCCAGCGTCGCGGTCAGGATGGCCGCTACCTGCTGGCCAACGGCCTGGGCGCGGCGATGAACCAGGACGAGGCGCTGTCGCGCGCGCCCTGGTTGATTGTCCCCAACCTGTTGCAGGGCCACAACAGCCCCGATGCGCGTATTTTGTTGGCGTTGCCGGTCGATATCGAGGCGTTGGCGGCGCAGCTGCCGGCGATGGTTATGCAGCGCACGGCGGTGGAGTGGGATGAAGAGAAGGGGACGCTGCGCGCCTGGAAACGCCAGCAGATCGGCCGTCTGACGCTGCGCGCGCAGCCGCTGGCCAAGCCGGCGGACGAAGAGCTGCAGCAGGCGCTGCTCGACTGGGTGCGCGCGCAGGGGCTGGCGGTGCTCAACTGGGAGGGCGCAGCTGAACAACTGCGGGTGCGCCTGCAGTGCGCGCAAGTCTGGCTGCCGGAGGCGGAGTGGCCGGCGATGGATGAAGAGCCGCTGCTGGCGGCGCTGGAGCAGTGGCTGCTGCCGTCGCTGAACGGCGTGCGCGATCTGCGCGGATTGAAGCAGGTCAACCTCGCCGAGGCGTTGTCCCGGCTGTTGGACTGGCAGCAAAAACAGCGGCTGGATAATGCATTACCCACTCATTACACTGTGCCGACCGGCAGCCGCCTGCCGATCCGTTATGAGGCCGGCAAACCGCCGGCGCTGGCGGTGCGTTTGCAGGAAATGTTCGGCGAGCAGCGCAGCCCGATGTTGGCGGAGGGTCGCATCCCGGTAGTGCTTGAGTTACTCTCACCGGCGCACCGGCCGTTGCAAATCACCGGCGATCTGGCGGCCTTCTGGCAAGGCGCCTATCGCGAGGTGCAAAAAGAGATGAAGGGCCGCTACCCGAAACACGTTTGGCCGGACGATCCGGCCACGGCGGCCCCGACGCGCCGAACGAAGAAATATCAGTAGGCCGCGATCGTTTAAGGTTTGGAATTCAGATGTTTCTTCTGTTCAGCGCCACGGCGTCGGCACAGATTAAACGACTCATTATGGCCGGCAGTGTCGGCAAGCTCGGAGAACAACAGCCATGGCTGGGGATGACCGCGAGCCCATCGGGCGCAAAGGAAAACAACCAAAAAGCACCGCGTCGCGCAAGCCGCCGCGCCGTCGCCGAGACGACGATTATGACGATTACGAAGAAGACGAGTATGACGATGACGAGTATGAAGAGGAGGAGGAACGCATGCCGCGTAAGGTGAAAGCGACTCCGCCGCGTAAAAAACGCCGCTGGCTCGGCCTGTTTATCAAACTGATCCTGGTGCTCGCCGTCCTGTTGGCGATCTATGGCGTCTACCTGGACTCGCAGATCCGCAGCCGCATCGACGGCAAAGTCTGGCAGCTGCCGGCGGCGGTGTACGGCCGCATGGTCAACCTGGAACCGGGCATGCCGTACAGCAAGAAGGAGATGGTTAACCTGCTGGAAGGCATGCAGTACCGCCAGGTCAGCCGCATGACGCGTCCGGGCGAGTTTACCGTGCAGGCCAACAGCATCGAGATGCTGCGCCGCCCGTTCGACTTCCCGGATGGTAAAGAAGGGCAGATCCGCGCCCGCCTCGATTTCCAGAATAACCGCCTGGCGAAGATCGAAAACCTGGACAGCGGCCGCAGCTTCGGCTTCTTCCGCCTCGATCCGCGTCTGATCACCATGCTGCAGTCGCCGAACGGCGAACAGCGGCTGTTCGTGCCGCGCTCCGGTTTCCCGGATCTGTTGGTGGATACGTTGATCGCCACGGAAGACCGCCACTTCTATGAGCATGACGGCATCAGCCCGTACTCCATCGGCCGCGCGGTGCTGGCCAACCTGACCGCCGGCCGCGCGGTGCAGGGCGGCAGCACCCTGACGCAGCAGTTGGTGAAGAACCTGTTCCTGACCAACGAACGTTCGCTGTGGCGTAAGGCCAACGAAGCCTATATGGCGCTGTTGGTGGATTACCGTTACAGCAAAGACCGCATCCTGGAGCTGTATCTGAACGAGGTATACCTCGGCCAGAGCGGCAGCGACCAGATCCGCGGCTTCCCGCTGGCCAGCCTGTATTACTTCGGCCGCCCGGTGGATGAGCTGAGCCTCGATCAGCAGGCGTTGCTGGTCGGCATGGTCAAGGGCGCGTCGCTGTATAACCCGTGGCGTAACCCGAAACTGGCGTTGGAACGCCGCAATCTGGTTCTCAAACTGCTGCAGAACCAGGGCGTGATCGACGGCGAGCTGTATGACATGCTGAGCGCGCGTCCGCTGGGCGTGCAGCCGAAAGGCGGCGTCATTACGCCGCAGCCAGCGTTTATGCAGATGGTGCGTCAGGAACTGCAGACCAAGCTGGGCGATAAGGTGAATGACCTGTCCGGCGTGAAGATCTTCACCACGCTGGATCCGGTGTCGCAAGACGCGGCGGAAAAAGCGGTCGAAGACGGCATCCCGGCGCTGCGCGCTGCGCGTCACCTGCAGGATCTGGAAGCGGCGATGGTGATCGTCGATCGCTTCAGCGGTGAAGTGCGCGCCATGGTCGGCGGCGCCAACCCGCAGTTCGCCGGTTTCAACCGCGCCATGCAGGCGCGACGCCTGGTCGGCTCGCTGGCCAAACCGCCAACGTACCTGACCGCGCTGTCCGAGCCGGACAAATACCGCCTCAACACCTGGCTGGCGGATGCGCCGCTGTCGCTGAAACAGCCGAACGGCGCCGTCTGGCAGCCGAACAACTACGATCGCAAATTCCGCGGTCAGGTGATGCTGGTGGATGCGTTGGCCAACTCGCTGAACGTGCCGACGGTGAATCTCGGCCTGTCGGTCGGGCTGGATCAGATCAGCGCTACGCTGCAACGCCTGGGTATCCCGAAAGCGGAGATCAACCCGGTGCCTTCGATGCTGCTGGGGGCGATTGGCCTGACGCCGATGGAAGTCGCTCAGGAGTACCAGACCATCGCCAGCGGCGGTAACCGTGCGCCGCTGTCGGCGGTGCGTTCGGTGATCGCCGAAGACGGCACGGTGCTGTACCAGAGCTTCCCTCAGGCGGAACGCATGGTGCCGGCGCAGGCCGCTTACCTGACGTTGTACGCGATGCAGCAGGGCGTGGCGCGCGGGACTTCCCGCTCGCTGTCGGTGAAGTTCCCGAACTATAACCTGGCGGCGAAAACCGGTACCACCAACGATCTGCGCGACAGCTGGTTCGCCGGCATCGACGGCAAGGAAGTGGCGATCGCCTGGGTGGGGCGCGACAACAACGGCCCGGCCAAGCTGACCGGCGCCAACGGTGCGTTGACCCTCTATCGTCGCTATCTGGAAAACCAGACGCCGCTGCCGCTGATGCTGCAGCCGCCGGAAGGCATTAACCAGATGAGTATCGACTCTGCCGGCAACTTCATTTGCGGCGGCGGCAGCTGGCGCACCATCCCGGTCTGGACCGACAATCCGCAGGGATTGTGCCAGGCCAGCCAGGCGGCGGTGCAGCAACAGCAGCAACCGGCGGCGGGTGAGCAAAAAGATGGCGATGGCGTCGCCGGCTGGATCAAGGATATGTTCGGCCAGTAATCGCTACCGGGGCGTCGGCCCCGGTGAAAATTTTTTCTTTGTTATTAAGCCCGTAACCTTGGTTGCGGGCTTTTTTGTTTTTCCGCTCGTTTTATTTCCCTGTTAACCGCATGGCTAAGCGCCTAATCCTTAACCTATTTGCCCTATGAATTCGGCTTGCAGTTTAATTTGGCTTCTGCATAAAATGCGACGCTTATAATAATTATTATCGTTTACATTCGTCATTTAATAATTCATCAGAGAAATCAACTATGCCGACCAAGCGTCTTTCATCATCCGCGGCCAAGCAGGGCCGTACCCCCGTCAGCGCGTTAGCGATCACCGTCGCTGCGGCGTTGGGTACGCTGGCGATGCCGGCTTTTTCCGCCGACGCCAAGCCGGCCGCCAAGGAAGACACGATTACCGTTGTGGGCAGCAGCAACACCGCCCAGCAGGAAAGCGCCTGGGGGCCGGTCGGCACCTATGTCGCCAAGCGCAGCGCCACCGGCACCAAAACCGATACGCCGATCGAGAAGAACCCGCAGTCCGTTTCCGTGGTAACGCGTGAAGAGATGGACATGCGCCAGCCGGATACGGTGAAAGGCGCGCTGGCCTATGCGCCGGGCGTATTCGCCAGCCGCGGCAGCTCCACGACCTATGACGCGGTGGCGATCCGCGGCTTCCCGGCCACCAACACCACTCAGTATCTGGATGGCCTGCGGCTGCTGGGCGATAACTACAGCGAAGCGTCCATCGATCCTTATTTCCTCGAGCGCGCCGAGCTGCTGCGCGGCCCGGTCTCGGTGCTGTACGGCAAAAGCAACCCCGGCGGCCTGGTCGCCCTGGTCAGCAAGCGGCCAACCACCGAGCCGCTGCGCGAAATCCAGTTCAAGATGGGCACCGATAACCTGTTCCAAACCGGTTTCGATTTCAGCGACGCGCTGGACGATCAGGGCATCTACTCCTATCGCCTGACCGGCCTGGCGAAAGACAGCGATGCGCAGCAAAACATGAGCAAAGAGAAGCGCTATGCGATCGCGCCGTCCTTTAGCTGGCGCCCGGATGACAAAACCAACTTCACGCTGCTGGCCAACATTCAAAACGATCCTTATACCGGTTATTACGGCTGGTTGCCGAAGCAGGGCACGCTGATCCCGTTGCCGAACGGCGGTAAGCTGCCGACCGATTTCAACGAAGGCGAAGCCAGCAACTATACCTCCCGCAAACAGCGGATGATCGGGTACAGCTTCGAACACGCCTTCAACGATACCTGGGCGGTGCGCCAGAACCTGCGCTATCTGCAGCTGGACACCGACATGAAGAGTATTTATGGCAGTGGCGTTTCTGCTGCGACGCCGACGACGATTAACCGCGCCTATGTTCAGTCGAAAGAGCACCTGAACAATTTCTCGGTGGATACTCAGGCGCAGGCGAAGGTGAAAACCGGCGATATCGACCACACGCTGTTGTTCGGCGTGGACTACATGCGCATGCGTAACGATATCAATGCCGCATTTGGCACAGCGGACGGGCTGAGCATGACCCATCCGCAATACGGGAATGACGCGGTCAACATCAACTTCCCCTACCATTATCTGAACCGTCAGGAGCAAACCGGCCTGTATGTGCAGGAGCAAGGGGAGTGGAATCAGTGGCTGTTGACGCTGGGCGGGCGCTATGACTGGGCGAAGACCTCCGCTTACAACCGTGATGCGAGTTCGACGAGCCAGCAGACCGACCGGCAGTTCACCTGGCGCGGCGGCCTGAACTATCTGTTCGACAACGGCGTGACGCCGTATTTCAGCTACAGCGAGTCGTTTGAGCCGAATTTGGGCACGACGCAAGGGGGCAGTACGTTCAAACCTTCGATCGGCAAGCAGTATGAAGCCGGCGTGAAATACGTGCCGAAGGATCGCCCAATCGTGCTGACCGGCGCCCTGTATCAGCTGACCAAGAACAACAACCTGACACCGGATCCTGATAACGCGCAGTTCAGCGTGCAGAGTGGCGAGATCCGTTCGCGCGGCGTGGAGCTGGAAGCCAAGGCGGCGTTGAATGCCAACGTCAACCTGATCGCCTCCTATACCTACACCGATGCGAAGTACACCAAGGACAACACCTATCAGGGCAAACCGACCGTCGAAGTGCCGAAACACATGGCGTCGCTGTGGGCGGATTATACCTTCCACGAAACAGCGGTGAGCGGTTTGACGCTGGGTTCCGGCGTGCGTTACGTTGGCTCCAGCTCGAGCTTCAACAGCGATAACACCACCTTCAAGGTGCCGGACTACACGCTGGTGGACGCCACCATTAAATACGATCTGGCGCGCTTTGGCCTGCCGGGCTCGTCCGTGGGCGTCAACATCAACAACCTGTTCGACAAGACTTACGTATCGAGCTGCTACCGCGACTACGCCTGCTACTGGGGCGCAGAACGCCAGGTGGTCGCCACCGCAACCTTCCGTTTCTAACCGGATAGCCGGGGCGGCGGCGCGTCGCCCCGGAAAAAGCAGGATCTATGCAGGACAAACTTCTTAATCCCGGCGCGACGTTCGCACTGGATAACGCCAGCTTCGCCGTTCCCGGCCGGGTGCTGTTGCAACCGCTGTCGCTCCGTTTTCCTCAGGGCAAAGTCTGCGGCCTGATCGGCCATAACGGTTCCGGTAAATCCACCCTGTTGAAACTGCTCGGGCGGCACCATGCGCCCAGCGGCGGTCAGGTCTTGCTCAATCGGCAGCCGTTGGCGCAGTGGGACAGCAAATCCTTCGCCCGCCAGGTGGCCTACCTGCCGCAGCAGTTGCCGGCGGCGGAAGGCATGACGGTGCGCGAGCTGGTGGCCGTCGGCCGCTATCCGTGGCATGGCGCGCTGGGGCGTTTTGGCGCCAACGATCGCCAACAGGTGGAAGAGGCCATCGCGCTGGTGGGGCTGAAGCCGTTCGCCCACCGCCTGGTGGACAGCCTTTCCGGCGGCGAGCGCCAACGCGCCTGGCTGGCGATGATGGTGGCGCAGGATAGCCGCTGCCTGTTGCTCGACGAGCCGACGTCGGCGCTGGACATCGCGCACCAGGTCGAGGTGCTGGCGCTGATCCAGCGCCTGAGCCGCGAACGCGATCTCACGGTGATCGCCGTACTGCACGACATCAATATGGCGGCGCGCTACTGCGACCATTTGGTTGCGCTGCGCGGCGGTGAAATGATCGCTCAGGGCGGCCCGCTGGAACTGATGCAGGGGCCGGTGCTGGAGCAAATTTACGGTATTCCTATGGGCACGTTGCCGCACCCGAGCGGCGGCGCGCCGGTGAGTTTTGTCTACTGATGTCCTCTGCATTCACTTCTTCTCACGATCCGCTGCGCCGCCGCCTGTTGATGGCGCTGGCGCTGTCGCCCCTGTTGGGATCGTTGCCCGGGCGAGCGGCGGATGCGCCGCCGGATATCGCGCGCGTTGCGGCGCTGGAATGGCTGCCGATCGAGCTGCTGTTGGCATTGGGCGTGACGCCGCTGGCGGTGGCCGATGTCCATAACTACAACCTGTGGGTGGCGGAACCGAAGCTGCCGGCGACGGTCGTCGACGTCGGGCAGCGTACCGAACCGAATCTCGAACTGCTGCAGCAGCTCCAGCCTTCGCTGGTGTTGCTGTCGCAAGGCTATGGCCCGACGCCGCGAAAAATCCAACCCATCGCGCCAACCATGAGCTTCGGCTTCAACGACGGCAGCGGCAAACCGCTGACCGTCGCCCGCCAGTCGCTGCTGGCGCTGGGGCAACGATTAGGCATAGAAAGCCGGGCGATAAACCACCTGGCGCAGTTCGACAGCTTTATGCAGGATGCGCGTCAGCGCCTGCAAAGCTACACCCGGCAACCGTTGCTGCTGTTTTCCCTGATCGACACCCGCCATGCGTTGATCATCGGCCAGAAAAGCCTGTTCCAGGAAGCGATGGACCAACTGGGCATCCGCAATGCCTGGCAGGAGCCAACCGACTTTTGGGGCACGGCGGTGGTGGGGATTGAACGGTTGGCCACGGTGCGTAACGCCCGAGTCATTTATCTCGATCACGGCAATCAGGCGATGATGGACAAGGTCAGCGCGACGCCGCTGTGGCAGTCATTGCCCTTCGTGCGGCAAAACCAGCTGCGGCAGGTGCCGGCGGTGTGGTTCTACGGTGCCACGCTGTCGACGATGCGGTTTTGCCGCCTGTTGGCGCAGGCTCAGGAGAGTGCGGCATGAATGCGGGCATTCGGAAATTGCCGCTGACGCTGATCCTGCTGTTGCTGGCGGCGGCAGGCGGTTTGACGATATACAACCTGACGCAGCAACTGCCGCCGGCGCAATGGGCGCGGGCGCTGAGCGCGCCGGACATCGACGACGTGCGGCAAATGCTGTTCCATTACAGCCTGCTGCCGCGGTTGACGGTGTCGCTGTTGGCCGGGGCCGGTCTGGGATTGGTCGGCGTATTGTTCCAGCAGGTGTTGCGCAATCCGTTGGCGGAACCGTCGACGCTCGGCGTGGCCGCCGGCGCGCAGCTCGGCCTGACCATCGCCACGCTGTGGGTGCTGCCGGGGGGCGAGTTCACTCGTCAGCTGGCCGCTATGGTGGGGGCGATCGCGGTGGGCGGGCTGGTGTTCGGCGTCGCCTGGGGCAAGCGGATGTCGCCGGTGACGCTGATTCTGGCCGGGCTGGTGCTGGGGCTTTACTGCGGCGCAGTCAACAGTCTGTTGGCGCTGTTTAATTACGATCAGCTGCAGGGCATGTTCCTGTGGGGCACTGGCGCGTTGAACCAACAGGACTGGAGCGCGGTGCAGTTTATCCTGCCGCGTTTGCTGGTGGCCGGTGCGCTGGCGGCGCTATTGCTGCGCCCGCTGACGCTGCTGGGGCTGGACGACGGCGTGGCGCGCAACCTGGGGTTGGGGCTGTCGATGGCGCGCTTCTGCGCCCTGGGGCTGGCCATCATTTTCAGCGCCATGTTGGTGAGCGCGGTGGGCGTTATCGGCTTTATCGGCCTGTTTGCGCCGCTGATGGCGAAGATGCTGGGCGCTCGCCGCCTGGCGCATCGCATGATGTTGGCGCCGTTGCTGGGGGCGTTGCTGCTGTGGCTGACCGATCAGGTGATGATTGGGGTGGCGCAGGTGTGGCGTGAGATCCCGACCGGGGCGGCCACCGCGCTGTTCGGCGCGCCGCTGCTGCTGTGGTTGCTGCCGCGTTTGCGCAGCGCCGCCACGCCGCCACCGATGAACCTTGGCGACAAGGTGCCTGCCGAGCGCGGGAATCTGCCTGGCTGGGCAGCGCTGGCCGGCGTCGTGCTGTTGATCGGCCTGACGTTGGCGCTGATGCTGGGCAAAAACGCCGGCGGCTGGCACTGGAGCCTGGGCGAGGAGCTGGACGCCTTGCTGCCGTGGCGCTGGCCGCGGGTGCTGTCGGCGTTGGCGGCGGGCATGATGCTGGCGGTCGCCGGCACGCTGATCCAGAAGCTGACCGGCAACCCGATGGCCAGCCCGGAAGTGTTGGGCATCAGCTCCGGCGCCGCTTTTGGCGTCGTGATGATGCTGTTTATGGTGCCGGGCGACGCCTTCGTTTGGCTGCTGCCCGCCGGCAGTCTGGGGGCGGCCGTTACGCTGCTGATCATCATGATTGCCGCCGGCCGCGGCGGTTTCTCTACCGAACGCATGTTGCTCGCCGGCATCGCGCTCAGCACCGCCTTTACCACCGTCATCTTCCTGCTGCTGGCCAGCGGCGATCCGCGTATGGGGGGCTTGCTGACCTGGCTCTCCGGTTCAACCTATTCGGTGGAGCCGGCGCAGGCGCTGCGCACCGCGCTGATCGCCGCCGGATTGATGATATTGGCGCCGCTGTGCCGCCGCTGGCTGACCATTCTGCCGCTCGGCGGCGCCACCGCCCGTTCGGTGGGGATTGCGTTGACGCCTGCGCGATTGACCATCCTGTTGTTGGCCGCCACGCTGACCGCCATGGCAACCCTGACCGTGGGGCCGCTGAGCTTTGTCGGGCTGATGGCGCCGCACATGGCGCGCATGTTGGGCTTCCGCCGCGCGCTGCCGCAAATGGTGATCGCCGCGCTGTTGGGCGGTTTGCTGATGGTATTTGCCGACTGGTGCGGGCGGATGCTGCTGTTTCCGTATCAGATCCCCGCGGGGTTACTGGCGACCTTTATCGGCGCGCCGTACTTCGTTTATCTGTTGCGTAAGCAGACGTCGTAAGCTTCACCCCTACTTTGCCTTCTTCGCCATCAAGGGTCCAGCGTTGCTGGGCCTTTTTTCAACGCCTTGCAAGGCGTTGCGTGTCGCTGCGCAAGAAAGACATTTAACGTGAAAAGGAACGCGGGAAGAGAGGGGGAGGTGAATATACTGCGTGCGGGTGCTCTGGATCTTTGTCTCTGGAGCCTGCGTGAAAGATACAAAGAGAAAAGCCCCGAGTCGATATCCATCAACCCGAGGCCTACTCTAACGCATCACAACGTTAAGTTAGCCTCTTACCCGCCGCGAGGCAAGGAGAAGAAGGCATGATGCCGAACAAACGGAGCCTGTTAAAATTGGTGGTTATTTGTGCCACGGTAATATCACTGGCATGGATAACCCGCAGCACGCTGTGTGAGCTGCGTATCCGATCGGGCACTACGGAGGTTGCGGCCATTTTGGCTTACGAATCCGAACGGTAAGGCAACCCGGCGGCGGGGGCCTTGCCTCCGCCGGCCGGCAGTCGATGCGTTGATCCATGAGCACCCATCCGTTCAAAAAAAACGGCGAGCCTTGGCTCGCCGTTTTTCATGTTGATGTCGGGGCTTATTTCAGGCCGGCGGCATCGCGCAGCTGCGCAGCTTTGTCGGTCGCTTCCCATGGGAAGTGTTCGCGGCCGAAGTGGCCGTAGGCGGCGGTTTCGCGGTAGATCGGCTGCAGCAGATCCATCATCTGGATCAGGCCGTATGGGCGCAGATCGAAGAATTCGCGCACCAGCAGCGTCAGTTGTTCGGTTGGCACTTTCTCGGTACCGAAGGTTTCCACCATGATGGAGGTCGGTTCCGCTACGCCGATAGCGTAAGACACCTGGATCTCGCAGCGATCGGCCAGGCCGGCGGCGACGATGTTTTTCGCCACGTAGCGCGCCGCGTATGCCGCGGAACGGTCAACCTTGGACGGGTCCTTACCGGAGAAGGCACCGCCGCCGTGGCGAGCCATGCCGCCGTAGGTGTCGACGATGATCTTACGGCCGGTCAGGCCGCAGTCGCCCATCGGGCCGCCGATAACGAAACGGCCGGTCGGGTTGATGTGGTATTTGGTGCCCGCTGTCAGCCATTCCGCCGGCAGTACCGACTTGATGATCTCTTCCATCACCGCTTCTTGCAGATCTTTCAGCGAAATGTCTTCTGAGTGCTGGGTGGACAGAACGACGGCGTCGATGCCGACGATTTTGCCGTCGTCGTATTGGAAGGTCACCTGGCTCTTCGCGTCCGGGCGCAGCCACGGCAGGGTGCCGTTCTTACGCACTTCGGATTGGCGCTGCACCAGACGGTGCGCGTAGGTGACAGGCGCAGGCATCAGCACGTCGGTTTCATTGGTGGCGTAGCCAAACATCAAGCCCTGATCGCCGGCGCCCTGCTCGAGAGGATCGGTACGGTCAACGCCCTGATTGATATCCGGGGATTGCTTGCCGATGGCGCTCAACACTGCGCAGGAGTTGGCGTCAAAGCCCATGTCCGAATGAACGTAGCCGATCTCGCGCACGGTCTTGCGGGTGATCTCTTCGATATCGACCCAGGCGCTGGTGGTGATTTCACCGCCGACCAGCACCATACCGGTTTTCACGTAAGTTTCGCAGGCGACGCGCGCTTTCGGATCTTGTTCCAGGATGGCGTCGAGGACGGCATCGGAGATCTGATCGGCGATTTTATCTGGATGTCCTTCGGAGACGGATTCGGACGTGAAGAGGTGTTTAGCCATTGTGTTCTTTACCTTGCATAAGACGGGTTAGAAATTACTGCACAGCGCTGGAGATCCGGCATCGAAGCGAAGGGTCTTCCGCTGATGGCGCGAGATGCATCCTGCAACGCCCCTCAGGCAAAGCCGTTAAGCAGTTTATCAGTTAACCAGTATAGATGGATTAACATCTGGACGTCTATTTTAGGTCAGGGTTTAGCCAGATTGCCAGTAATTTTTTGCGCTTTCGCTCTTTTGCGCAAACGGGTTGGCGCCATTTTCATCGCTTGAAACAGTTTTCGGCGAATTTTCATTTTGCTTTTTAACCTGCTTACCGGTATAAACTGCGCGCGCGGTTCATTTGCTGCACAGTACGGCGGTCTGGCGTGGGGGAAGGTACGGTAAACTTCCGCTTTGCATTCGTCGGCATTGCGCTATTATCCGTCGCGGGCGTTCGCCGTGGCGCCGCCGCTTCATCGAACGGTCACGTTCTTACACTATTTTAGAGGCTGGGTCGTTCACTGTGAACGGCGCGCGTGGAGGTGGTTGGATTAATGATCCGTTGTCTACCGGTTGTTGGTTCTCAACAGCAGTGCCGTTCTGGCGCACATTCTTCTGCTATTTCCCGTCTTGTCTCTCTGTCACTTACCAGGTGCGATAAACACTTGGCCGCTACTCAGGATTCTCGGGCCGGCTAACGGTCGTCTGAAGAACTGAACAAGGGTAGCCTGCAGCCTTCCTGTGGGATGTTTCTTGGCCCGATTCACGAGGTTTGAACAGGGTGTCTTACAATTATATGAGTGATAAACCGATCGCTGACCGCGAACGGCAGTTCTCTTCGCTGCCGCCGGCGCGGCTTGTTGGGTTGTTCTCGCGGGTTGTAGCTGCGATAGTGGCTGACGGTTTCGTCAGTACGGAATGTGAGGCGAACCATGTCTGATGATCTGTTGATTCACCGTCCGCCGGTTGCGGGCGAGTCTTTATCTTTGCGCTCCATGCAGGAGGTTGCCATGAATGATCGTAATGCCAGCAAGATGCTGCGTACTTATAACGTCGCCTACTGGGGCAACAATTACTATGACGTCAACGAGCTGGGCCATATCAGCGTGTGCCCGGATCCGGATGTCCCGCAGGCGCGCGTCGATCTGGCAGAACTGGTGAAAACGCGCCAGAAAGACGGCCAACGTCTGCCGGCACTGTTCTGCTTCCCGCAGATCCTTCAGCATCGCCTGCGCTCTATCAACGCCGCGTTCAAACGCGCGCGTGAGTCCTTCGGTTACCAGGGCGGCTATTTCCTGGTGTATCCGATCAAGGTGAACCAACATCGCCGCGTGATTGAATCGCTGGTGAACTCCGGCGAACCGCTGGGGCTGGAAGCCGGCTCCAAGGCCGAACTGATGGCGGTGCTGGCGCATGCCGGCATGACCCGATCGGTGATCGTCTGTAATGGTTATAAAGATCGTGAATATATTCGTCTGGCGCTGATCGGGGAAAAGCTGGGGCACAAGGTGTACCTGGTGATCGAGAAGATGTCCGAGATCAATCTGGTGCTGGAAGAAGCCGAGCGGCTGAACGTCATACCGCGCCTGGGCGTGCGTGCGCGTCTGGCATCGCAAGGCTCCGGCAAATGGCAGTCGAGCGGCGGCGAAAAATCCAAGTTCGGTCTGGCGGCGGTGCAGGTGCTGAAGCTGGTGGAAACCCTGCGTGAAGCGGGCCGCCTCGACAGCCTGCAGCTGCTGCACTTCCATTTGGGTTCGCAGCTGGCCAATATTCGCGACATCGCCACCGGCGTGCGCGAATCGGCGCGCTTCTACGTTGAGCTGCACAAGCTGGGCGTCAACATTCAGTGCTTCGACGTGGGCGGCGGCTTGGGCGTCGACTACGAAGGCACTCGTTCGCAGTCCGATTGCTCGGTCAACTACGGCCTGAACGAATACGCCAACAACGTGATTTGGGGCATCGGCGACGCCTGTAACGAACACGGCCTGCCGCACCCGACGGTGATCACCGAGTCCGGTCGCGCCGTGACCGCGCACCACACGGTGCTGGTCTCCAACGTGATCGGCGTAGAGCGCAACGAGTTCAGCGAACCGCAGCCGCCGGAAGCCGACGCGCCGCGCGCGCTGGAAAGCATGTGGGAAACCTGGCTGGAAATGAACGAGCCGGAAAACCGCCGCTCGCTGCGCGAATGGCTGCACGACAGCCAGATGGATCTGCACGACGTGCATACCCAATACGCGCACGGCATGCTGGACCTGACCAAGCGCGCCTGGGCCGAGCAGCTGTATCTGAACATCTGCAACAAGATCCAGCAGCAGCTCGATCCGAGCAACCGCGCACACCGCCCGATCATCGACGAACTGCAAGAGCGCATGGCGGACAAGTTCTACGTCAACTTCTCGCTGTTCCAGTCGATGCCGGATGCCTGGGGCATCGATCAGCTGTTCCCGGTGCTGCCGCTGGAAGGGTTGGATAAGCCGCCGGAAGGCCGTGCGGTGCTGCTCGACATCACCTGCGATTCCGACGGCACCATCGACCATTACGTCGACGGCGACGGCGTGGCGACCACCATGCCGATGCCGCCATACGATCCGGAGAACCCGCCGGCGTTGGGCTTCTTCATGGTCGGCGCGTACCAGGAGATCCTCGGCAACATGCACAACCTGTTCGGCGACACCGCCTCGGTTGACGTGTACGTGTTCCCGGACGGCAGCGTCGAGACCGAGCTGTCCGACGAGGGCGATACCGTGGCGGATATGCTGGAGTACGTGCAGCTCGATCCGAGCGCGCTGCTGTCCAAGTTCCGCGATCAAGTCAAAGAAACCGATCTGGACAGCGAGCTGCAGGCGCAGTTCCTGGAAGAGTTTGAAGCTGGCTTGTACGGCTACACGTATCTGGAAGACGAGTAACCGCCTTCTTCAGGGGGGCGATATCGGCCCCCTTGAAGCATGAACAAAATGCGGCCATAATCTGCCGTATCGGTAGCACCGAAACACACATCGAATAAATCCCTTTCTCGTCGGGCTAACGACGCGGGAGGGATTTTTTTTTGTCACGGCCCGGCGTCTGCGCCCGGCAACTTGTTGAACTACGAGGGTTTACTATGAGCACCTTAGGCCATCAGTCCGATAATTCATTAGTGTCCAACGCCTTTGGTTTCCTGCGCTTTCCGCTGAACTTCATGCCTTACGACAGCGATGCAGAGTGGGTCATCACCGGCATTCCGTTTGACATGGCGACCTCCGGTCGCGCCGGCGGCCGTCACGGCCCGGCGGCCATCCGCCAGGTGTCCACCAACCTGGCTTGGGAAGGCAACCGTTGGCCGTGGAGCTTCGATCTGCGCGATCGCCTGAACGTGGTTGACTGCGGCGACATCGTGTTCAACTTCGGCGATGCGCAGGACATGAGCGACAAGCTGCAGGCGCACGCGGAGAAACTGCTGAAGGCCGGTAAGCGCATGCTCTCGTTCGGCGGCGACCACTTCGTCACCCTGCCGCTGCTGCGTGCGCACGCCAAGCATTTCGGCAAGCTGGCGCTGGTGCACTTTGACGCCCATACCGATACCTACGCCAACGGCAGCAAGTTCGACCACGGCACCATGTTCTATCATGCGCCGAACGAAGGCCTGATCGACCCGCATCACTCGGTGCAGATCGGCATTCGCACCGAGTTCGATCACGACAATGGCTTTACCGTACTGGACGCCGCGCAGGTGAACGATCGCAGCGTGGACGACCTGCTGACCCAGATCAAAGGCATCGTCGGCGATATGCCGGTGTACCTGACCTTCGACATCGACTGCCTGGATCCGGCGTTCGCACCGGGCACCGGCACGCCGGTGATCGGCGGCCTGACTTCCGATCGCGCGCTGAAACTGGTGCGCGGCATGCAGTCGCTGAATATCGTCGGCATGGACGTAGTGGAAGTGGCGCCGGCCTATGACCAGTCCGAGATCACCGCGCTGGCCGCGGCGACGTTGGGTCTGGAGATGCTGTACCTGCAGGCGGCCAAGAAACACGCCTGACGCCAGGCCACGCCTCGCTGAAAAAGCGGCTCCCATCGTATGGGGGCCGCTTTTTTTATTTCATTTGTCGCCATCCGTGCGGCGATTTTCAGTCTGTTGCAACGCCTTTGCGCAATTTTGCGCAGAAATGAAACGGAGTCAGTAAAAAGGAACCGGGATAACGGGGAGGATGAATATACTGCGGGCGGGTGCTCTGGATCTTTGTATCTAGAGCCTGCGTGAAAGGTACAAAGAGAAAAGCCCCGAGTCGATATTCATCAACCCGAGGCCTACTCTAACGCCAGCAACGTTAAGTTAGCCTCTTACCCGCCGCGAGGCAAGGAGAAGAAGGCATGATGCCGAACAAACGGAGCCTGTTAAAACTGGTGGTTATTTGTGCCACGGTAATATCACTGGCATGGATAACCCGTAGCACGCTGTGCGAGCTGCGGATCCGAACGGGCACTACGGAGGTTGCGGCCATTTTGGCTTACGAATCCGAACGGTAAGGCAACCCGGCGACGGGGGATGTCCCCCGTCTGCTGGTTGATGGCGTCCAGATCCATGAGCACCCTCTCAAGGCCATTGGCTTTCTCTGCCGCAACGGTGCGGGAACAGGCTATGCCCGCTTCACCTGCCGCGCCAGCAACATGCGGCCAAACAGTGCGCCGCCTGCCAGCAATGTCAGCAACTGCGAGGCGATCAGCACCGCAAAGCCTGAAGACACCTTACCCTGGCTGGCCATCACCATGCCCATCGCCATCGGCACAAACGCCGAAAACAGATTGCCGATGCCGTTGATCAGCCCATAGGCGCTGCCGACCGCCTCCGGCCGCGCATAATGTTGCAGCAGGGTAGGGATCGCCGCGCCCTGCGCGCCCCAACAGGCATTGGCCGCCAGCAGGAAGAAGGCGATCCAGCCAAGCTGATGGCTGTTCATCACGCCATAGATGCACAGCGCGGTCGCTGCGCCGCCGCAGACGAAGATCAGCGGCGCTTGATAAGGACGGATACGATCGAGCAACACGCCGCCGAGGTATTTGGAGGCGATGCTGACGATGAAAGGCAGCGCGGCCATCCAGCCCATCTGCTTGATGGAGAACCCCTTTTCATCGGTCAGATACGCCGGCAACCAGGAGCTGGAGCCCCACAGATAGCTGAGCGTGGCGATCTCGATCAGCAGGATCCAGCCGAGCATTGGCGTGCGCCAGGCCAGCGTAAAGGTGTGCCAGACGCGGCTCAGCACCGGTTGCGGAGCAGCAGGGCGCGAGGGTGAAGGCAGGGCGAGGGGATGAACGAACAGCCGCACCAGCGCCAGCCCCAGCAGCAGGTTGAGCAACGCCAGCAGGTGAAACGACATCGCCCAGCCGAAGTGCGCCATCAGAAAACTCACCAGCGGAAAGCCGAGCACCAGCCCCAACGAAACGCCCAGCGCGCTGATGGCGTTGGGCTTGCCGCGCTCGTCGGCGGCGAAATGATCGCTGATGTACATGGTCTTCAGCGAGAACAGCGGCCCCTCGCTGACGCCAAGCAGCGCGCGCACCACGCACAGCAGCATCAGCGATCCCGCCAGCGGCGACGCGGCGGTGAGCAGCGCCCACAGCACCACGCTCAGCGTCAGCGCGCGGCGATAACCCATCAGCGTTTCCAGAAACGGCGTCAGCAACATGGCGGACAGACCGTAGCCGAGCAAAAACACCGTCATCAGCGTGCCCTGGTGGGCGCGGTCGCCGCCGAGTTGGAAGTGTTGCAGGAAGTCGGGATTGACCAACATCACGGCGATATTGACCCGATCCGCATAGGCGATAACGATCAGAAACAGCAGGGCGATCACCCCAAACCAGCGTTGACGTTGTTGCACGGCGCGTTCCTCAGTGCGAGCGGTTGACGAATTCAGGCAGCAGTAAACTCACCTGCGGATGCCATTACGCGCAAACGCGGGGATGAGGCCGATTTATGTAAATTTATTGTTATAAAATTGGGTGTAAAAGACAGCGAGAGCACTCTTTTACGCGCAATGCGCCGCCAGGATCAACGCAATTTTTGCCATAAACTAGCTGAAGAGCGCACAACTGACATAGGTTTTTCATATCGGTGCATTATTTCGTGATCCTTCCCGCATTTGTCATTTTTAAACAACCTTTCATTAACATTTGCCGCGCCGCTCGCTTGACGAAAGTTTCGCCAGACTTATAGTGACTGTATTAAATAAGAAACTGAGTTTCATATATGAAACAATCAGATAGAGGATAAAAGCAATGAGCTGGAAGAATGTGTGCGAAGTGTCTCAGGTGAAAGAAGATTTTCCTTTCTCCGGCAAAGTGGAAGGCAAAGAGATCGGGGTTTACCTGCTCGACGGTAACTACTATGCGCTGGAAGACGTCTGTCCGCATGCTTACGCCTTGCTCAGCCAGGGGTTTGTAGACGACGGCAAGGTTGAGTGCCCACTGCACGAAGCGCTGTTTGACGTGCGCACCGGCCAGTGCCTGCGTGAGCCGGGCGGCCGCGATCTGCAAACCTATCCCACCCGGGTGGTCGACAACCAAATCCAGATCACCTTTATCGCGGAGGAGTAATCATGCAGCACATCACCGATTTCAATCCCTGGCTGCCGGACACCCAACAGGTGACGCCGGCCCGCGAAGGCGGCAACGGTCAAATCCATCAGCCGGGCCAGTTCCGCAACGTTGTGTGGCAAAACCGTGCCCGGGTGCCGGACGGTTTCGAAACCGCGCTGGTGGCGGCGCTGGAAACGATTTTCGATCAGGGCGCGGAAGAGCTGGAACAGATCGTCAGCGCGTTGAATCAGCGCCGCCTGTTCGATCGCAGCGGCCAGCCGTGGAATGAGGCGACGTTCCGCGAATTCCTTCACGTTAACGGTTTCTGATCGACACCCGGGAGAAGACAATGACAGCAAACACAACATCCTCCGAACAGAGCTTGCAGGACTATCTTGACCAGGGGCTGCGCGGCATGTGGTATCCGGTGCTGGCCAGTTGGGAAGTAGGCAACAACCCGGTCGGCATCACCCGCCTTGAGCAACAAATCGTGGTGTGGCGCGACGGTGAAGGCCAGATACACGCGTTGGAAGATCGCTGCCCGCACCGCGGCGCGCGGCTTTCCATGGGGTGGAACCTCGGCGATCGCATCGCCTGTTGGTATCACGGGGTGGAAGTCGGCGGCGACGGGACGGTGAAAGACGTGCCGGCGGTGGATCGCTGCCCGCTGGTGGGGCAAAAATGCCTGCGCGCTTACCCGGCCAAAGAAGCCTACGGCGCGGTGTTCCTCTATTTTGGCGTGACGGCGGATGAAGCGCCGGCGGAGCTGACTTTCCCGCAAGAGCTGGCGGACGAAGCGTCGTACAGCCACTTCTTGTGTACCGCCAGTTGGAACTGCAACTACCAATACGCCCTGGAAAACGTGATGGATCCGATGCACGGCACCTACCTGCACTCTTCCTCGCACTCGATGGCGGAAGGGGATCGCAAGGCGGACATGGGGCTGGAGCCGACCGATAGCGGGTTTATCTTCAAGAAAAACGGCCAGATCGGCGTCAACTTCGACTGGGTGGAGTTCGGCAACAGCGGCGCGTATTGGATGCGTCTGTCGATCCCGTACAAGAAACGTTTCGGGCCGGGCGGCCACTTCTGGATCATCGGTATGGTGGTGCCGGAAGACAAGGATCACTGCCGGGTATTCTTCTGGCGCATCCGTAAGGTCAAAGACTGGCAGCGCGACATGTGGCGCTTCATGTATCGCAATCGCCTGGAATCATTGCATTGGGACGTCCTCGAGCAGGATCGCATCGTGCTTGAAAACATGGCGCCTAATGCCCGTGGCCGCGAATACCTGTACCAGCACGACGTCGGTCTGTCGCGCCTGCGCCGCCTGATGCAGAAAGAGGCGCAGAAACAGCTGGCGACGCTGCGCGAGCGGGAGGCGGCGCAGTGAACGGCCTGCTGAACGGCAAGCGCATCGTGGTCACCGGCGCGGCGCGCGGTCTGGGCTACAGCTTCGCCGCCGCCATTGCCGCTGCCGGCGCGCAGGTGGTGATGTGCGACATTTTGGCGGATGAGCTGGCGGCGAGCGGCGCCGCGTTGCGCGAGCAGGGCGCTCAGGTGGAAACGCAAATCATCGATCTGGCCTCACCGGATTCGATCCGTTCGGCGTTCGAGAAGATCGCCACAGGCGGCGGGATCGACGGGCTGGTGAACAACGCGGCGCTGGCGACCGGCGTCGGCGGTAAAACCATGATGGAATACGACATCGATCTGTGGGATCGGGTAATGCAGGTCAACGTGCGCGGCACCTGGTTGGTGAGCCAGGCGGCAGTGCCGCTGCTGGCGCGCAACCCGCACGCCAAGATCGTCAACGTGGCGTCGGACACCGCGCTGTGGGGCGCGCCGCGCCTGATGGCCTATGTCGCCAGCAAAGGCGCGGTGATCGCGATGACGAGATCGATGGCGCGCGAGCTGGGCCCGCAGGGCATCTGCGTCAACGCTATTGCGCCGGGCCTGACGCGGGTGGAAGCCACCGAGTATGTGCCCGCCGAGCGCCATCAGCTGTATGAGCAGGGGCGCGCGCTGGCCGGGGCGCAGCATCCGGACGATGTGAACGGCACGGTGCTTTATCTGCTGTCGCCGCTGGCGGATTTCGTCACCGGCCAACTGCTGCCGGTCAACGGCGGCTTCGTATTCAACTGACGGCCCGCAGGGCAGGCGCACAGCGCAGGAGCGAGAGATGGCGGACGAGCAAGCATGTAAGTATCTGATCCCGGGACTGGATCGCGGATTGCAGTTGCTGCTGGCGTTTGGCGAGCAGCATAAGGAAATGACCTTTGCCGAGTTGCATCGCCTGGTTGATATGCCGAAGGCCACCGCCTACCGCGTGGTGCAGACGCTCGAGCACCTGGGCTTCCTGGAGCGCAATCCGCGCACCAACACCTTTGCGCTCGGCATCAAGGTGCTGCGCCTCGGCTTCGAATACATCGCGTCGCTGGATGTGGCACAGGCCGGCCAGCCGGTGATCGAGCAGTTGCGCGATCGCAGCCAGTGCAGCAGTCATCTGGCGATCCGCGACGGGCGCGACGTGATCTACATCGCTCGCGTCAGCGCCGCCGGTTCGCAGATCAACCAGGTCAGCGTCGGCACCCGTTTGCCGGTGCACCAAACCTCGCTTGGCCGCATGTTGTTGACCAGCGCCACCCGCAGCGAGTTCGAGCAACTCTATCCGGACGAGCAGCTGCCGGGCAACGCGCCGGGCACCCCGGCGGATCGCGAAACGCTGTGGCAGATGGTGCAGCAAGACAAGGCGCGCGGCTATGTGATCGGCGAATCATTCTTCCGCCACGGCATCTCCTCGATCGTCTACCCGATCTTCAACCGTGAGCAGCGGGTCGAGGCGGTGGTCAGCATCATGGTGCCGTCCGATGAGATCCCGAAAGCGGATCGCGAGCGGCTGCGCATGGAAGTGCGCGATGCGGCGGAGAAAATTTCCGGCTTCCTCGGCGCGCCGCCGCAGGCCAACGTCGGCTAACCGACAGGACCGACTCTTTCACTCAGGCAGGGATAAGGCCCACAGCAAACAGGGGCCGGGGTTCAGTCATGCCTGAAAACCGTATACAGCGAGAACGTGAGGCTGAGCAATGAGCGTAATCGGAATCGAAAAACTGGAGTTTGGCGTCGAAGATCTGCCAACCTGCGAAAAATTCATGCATGACTTTGGCCTGCAGCCCGCCACGCAACATTGGGGCGAACCGCAGCGCGAATTCACTACCCTGAGCGGGGCGCGGGTCGTTCTGCACCCGTTGCAAAGCGCGGCGCTGCCTGCGGCGTTTGAAGGCGGTTCCACCCTGCGCCGCATGACCTGGGGCGTGGCATCGCCCGCGGATCTGGCGCGTCTGCAGCCGCGTTTGGCGTTGATGCCCGGCTTTCGTCAGGTGGGGGAAGAGCTGGAATGCCGCGATCCCAACGGCATGACGCTGCGCTTCGTCGTCAGCCGCCAGCAGGCGGTCGAAGTGCCGGTCACGCCGATCAACCAATGGGGCGACGTGCGCCGCATCGATCAACCCAGCCCGGTCTACTCGCAGGCGCAGCCGATCAATATCGGCCACGTGGTGTTCTTCGTTGACGATCTGGCGGCGACCGAGCGTTTCTACCGCGAGCTGTTGGATTTCCAGGTTTCCGATCGCTATATCGATCGCGCCGTCTTCCTGCGCACCCAGGCGCGCGGTGGTCACCATAATCTGTTCCTGCTGAAGCTGCCCAACCGCCCACGCGGCCTGAACCATGTGGCGTTCACCGTGCGCGATATCCATGAAGTGATCGGCGGCGGCATCGCCATGAACAAAGAGCAGTGGAGCACCTTCATCGGCCCTGGCCGCCACCCGATTTCCTCGGCGTATTTCTGGTACGTCAACAGCCCGACCGGCGGCGCGTTCGAGTACTACACCAACGACGATTATCTGACGGAAAACTGGCAGCCGCGCGAGCTGGAACATTCGCTGGTCTCCTTCACCGAATGGGCGGTAGAAGGCGGCATCGATCACGATACGCGCCGCCAGCATAAAAAGGCGCAAGCGTTATGAACCGGCCGGAACAGGCGGGCATTGTCATCGTCGGCGGCGGCCAGGCCGGCGGTTGGGCGGCCAAGACGCTGCGTGACCGGGGTTACAGCGGCCGGCTGACGGTGATAAGCGACGAACCCTACGATTTTTACGAGCGGCCGCCGCTGTCGAAAGCGGCGCTGCTGGATGCCGCTGCTCCCCTGAGCCGGCTGTTCAGCGAACAGGCGGTGGCGGAGCTGAACATCGACTGGCGTCGCCCGCTGCGCGCCGAGTCTATCGACGCCGAACAGCAAATCGTCACGCTCAGCGACGGGCGACGGCTGCAGTTCGAGCAGTTGCTGATCGCCACCGGCGGGCGGCCGCGTTTGCCGGGCGCCGCCTGGGCGCAGCACCCGCGCGTGATGACGCTGCGTTCCTGGGATGATGCGGCCCGGTTGCGGCAGGGCCTGCAGAGTTGCCGTCGCCTGGCGATCGTCGGCGGCGGTTGGATCGGGCTGGAGATCGCCGCTTCTGTGCGCCGTCTCGGCGTTGAGGTGACGGTGTTTGAGCGCCAGCCTGCGCTGTGCATGCGCAGCGTCGGCGCTGATGTCTCACAGGCGTTGCTCGAACTGCATCGCCGGCAGGGCGTGACGGTGTTGTGCGGCTGCGGCGAGATCTCGCTGGAAGATCGCGACGGCGCCGCCTGGATCGGCAGCGAAGTCAGCGATCCGCAGGCCTTCGACCTGGTGGTGGTGGGGATCGGCGTCGAGCTGAATCTCGAACTGGCGCGCAGCGCCGGGCTGGCTATCGAGTCCGGCATCGTGGTCGACGGCCAGGGGCGCACCAGCCATCCGGCAATCTTCGCCGCGGGCGATGTGGCGCGCCACCCGACGCTCGGCCTGTGCCTGCAGTCCTGGGCCTACGCGCAAAATCAGGCCATCAGCACCGCCTGCGCAATGCTCGACGCCTTCGCCGCTCCGTATGACGACGTGGCCTGGCTTTGGTCGGATCAATACGACGTCAATATCCAGATCCTCGGCGTGCCGAGCGGCGGCGTGCACCATGTGGTGCGCCGCACGCCGCAGTCGCAGGTGTTCTTCACGCTGAACGCCGATCGGCAGCTGGTGCAGATGGTGGCGTTCAACGACGCGCGCACCATCAAGCTCGGCAAGCGTTGGCTGGCGAGCGGCCGGGTGCTGGATCCGCAGCAGCTGGCGGATGCGGAGTTTTCTTTGATGGCGTTGAAATAACGCCCGAACCTCGGGAGCGTTTTATGACTACACAAGACATTGACGCCCGCGCTGGACGGGCGGGGGAAACCGTTGCCGAAAATCCGCAGCAGCGGGTGCGCTGGTCGGTACCGATCGCGCTGTTCGCCTGCGTGCTGCTGGCGTTTTTCGACAAAATCAGCATCGCGGCGCTGTTTTCCGACGCCGAGTTTCAGCAGGCGCTGGGCATCGGTTTTGACCCGGCGCGGCTGGGGTTGCTGATGAGCGCGTTTCTGTTCTCCTACGGCATCTCCTCGATGCTGCTCAGCGGCATCGGCGATCGGCTTAATCCGGTCAAAGTATTGATTGGCATGATGGTGGTGTGGGGCGTGCTGATGGTGTTGATGGGGCTGGTGCGCTCCTATCACGCCATGATGACGCTGCGCATTCTGCTCGGCATCGCCGAAGGGCCGCTGCTGCCGATGGCCTACGCCATTATTCGTCAGGCCTTCCCGCCGCAGCTGCAGGCGCGCGCCACCATGCTGTGGCTGCTCGGCACGCCGCTCGGGGCCGCGCTCGGCTTCCCGGTCACCCTGTACATCCTCAATACCTTCGACTGGCAGGCCACCTTCTTCTTTATGGCGTTTCTGACGCTGCCGGTGATGTTGCTGGTGCTGTTCGGCATGCGCCACCTGAACGTGTCGCGTCCGGCGGCGGCGGCCAAGCCGGCGGTGTCCGAACGCCAACAGCATCGCCGCGAGCTGTTGCGCAGCCCGCATTTCTGGATGATTTGCCTGTTCAATATCGCCTTCCTGACCTACCTGTGGGGCATGAACGGCTGGTTGCCGAGCTATCTGATCAAGGGCAAAGGCATTCATCTGGAACATGCCGGTTACCTCTCTTCGCTGCCGTTCATCGCCATGCTGCTCGGTGAAGTGCTGGGCGCCTGGCTGTCGGACAAGCTGGATCGGCGTGCGCTGGCCTGCTTCCTGTCGCTGTGCGGCGCCGGCCTTGGCCTGGCGGTGGTGCTGCACCTGCAGGGCACTTACAGCGTGATCGCCGCCATGGCTTTCAGCACCTTTATGTGGGGCGCCGGCGCGCCGAATATTTTCGCGCTGTTGGCGAAGGCGACCAGCAGCAAGGTCAGCGCCACCGCCGGCGGCATTTTCAATGGACTGGGCAATTTTGCCGGCGCGCTGGCGCCGGTGCTGATGGGGGCGTTGATCGCCGCCACCGGCAATATGGATAACGGCCTGCTGTTCCTGGTGGTGATGGCGTTCGTCGGCTGCCTCATTCTGCTGCCGTTGCTGAGAAAGTACTGATTAATCAATCGTTTCAACAGAGGAGTGACAACATGTCTCAGGTTGAGAACAAAGCCGGCGTCAAGCCGCAGGATCTGTCGATGGAAAACTGGGTGGAGTCGCGCATCGCCCGTTTCGAAGGCCGCAAATACGACTGGAACGCGCTGAAATTCCAGGCCGATTTCGACCCGAAATACCGCCGCGCGCAGATGCGCTACATCGGCACCGGCGCCACCGGCGTGGCCAGCGACGCCAACACCATTCCGGCGGGCAATTTCACCTTCTCCACCATGGTGTTGCCGTCGAAGTGCGAGGGCCCGTTGCACCTGCACGACGACGTGGAAGAAGTGTTCTTCATGCTGAAAGGCAGCATCACGCTGATGATCCAGGATGGCGAAGAGTATTACGAAACCAGGCTGAAAGAGCGCGATTTGATCTCGGTGCCGGCGGGCGTGTATCGCGGCCTGTTCAACCACGGCGAGGAAGAGGCGCTGATGTGCGTGATGCTCGGCACCGCCAAGCCGGAGATCCCGACTTATCCGGCGGACCACCCGCTGTCCAAAGTGAAGCGTAACTGATGAACGGCCTGGCGCAACGCCAACGGGCGCGCTGCGGGGCGTATACCCTGAGCTGGCGCGAGGCCGGGCAGGGGCGGCCGGTGGTGTTGCTGCACGGCATCAGTTCCGGATCCGCCTCGTGGATCAAGCAGTTTAACGACAGCGGCCTGACGGACGGCCATCGTCTGTTGGCGTGGGACGCGCCGGGCTACGGCGGCAGCCTGCCGTTGGCGGATCCGCAGGCTGACGCCGCCGGTTATGCGGCGGCGTTGGCGGCGCTGATTGATGAGCTGCAGCTGGCGCAGCCGCTGATCGTCGGCCATTCGCTGGGAGCGCTGATCGGCAGCGCCTACGCCGCCGGCTATCCGGACGGGCTATGTGGGCTGGTGTTGGCGGATCCGGCGCAGGGCTATGCCGCGGCGCCGGAGGAAAAACGCCGACAGGTGTACGGCCAGCGCCAACAGATGATGGAGACGCTGGGGCCGGTGGGCTACGGCGAGCAGCGGGCGGCGGCCTTGCTGCGCGAAGGTGCGGATCCGCAGGATATCGCCTGGGTGCGTAACGGCATGCAGCAGCTCGATCCCGACGGTTTTCTGAGTGCCGCCTGGATGCTGGCCAACGATGATATTGGCCGCTATCTGGCGCGCTATCGCGGCCCGCTGGAAGTGTGGTGCGGTGAACAGGATCGCATTACGCCGCCGGAGAAGGCGGCCGAGCTGGCGCGTGAGCAAGATGCGACGCTGCGCCTGATTGCCGCCGCCGGTCACGCCAGCTACCTCGATGCGCCGGCGTGTTTCAACCGCTATCTGCGGGATTTTACGGGAGCAATCCAACGATGAATTTTCAGCTTGAGGATCGGGTGGCGGTGGTGACCGGCGGCTCATCGGGCATCGGTTTCGAAACCCTGAAACTGCTGCTGGCCGAAGGGGCGAAGGTGGCGTTCTGCGGCCGCGATCCGGACAAACTGGCCGGCGCGGAGGCCAGCCTGCGCGCGGACTTCCCGCAGGCGGAGATCCTGGCGCTGCGCTGCGACGTGCTGGATGCGCAGCAGGTGGCGCAGTTCGCCGCTCAGGTGACGGCGCGTTTCGGCGGCGTGGATCTGCTGATCAACAACGCCGGTCAGGGCTTCGTCGCCCACTTTGACCAGACGCCGCGCGAAGCCTGGCTGCATGAGGCAGAGCTGAAGCTGTTCGGCGTGATCAACCCGGTGCAGGCGTTTTTACCGGCGCTGGAACGATCGGATATCGCGTCTATCACCTGCGTGAACTCGCTGCTGGCGCTGCAGCCGGAAGAACACATGATCGCCACCTCGGCGGCGCGCGCCGCGCTGCTCAATATGACGTTGACGCTGTCGAAAGAGCTGGTGGGCAAAGGCATTCGGGTTAACTCGATCTTGCTGGGGATGGTGGAGTCGGGCCAATGGCGCCGCCGTTTCGACGATCGCAGCGATAAAGATCAAAGCTGGGAGCAGTGGACGGCGGCGATCGCCGAACGCCGCGGCATCCCGATGAAGCGCCTCGGCAAGCCGCAGGAACCGGCGCAGGCGCTGCTGTTCCTCGCTTCGCCGCTGGCTTCCTTTACCACCGGCGCGGCGCTGGACGTTTCCGGCGGCTTTAACCGCCATGTGTAGCAGGGGCCGAAAAAGATGAAGAAGATCATGATGATTGGCTATGGCGCGATGGCGAAGGAAGTGATCGCCCGTTTGCCTGAAGGCGTGGAGGTCGGCTGGATCCTGGCGCGCGCAGCTCATCATGCGGCGATCGATGAGGCTTTTGCTGGGCGCGTGCAGGCACTGACCCATCCGGAGCAGTGTTCGCAGCGGCCGGATCTGGTGCTGGAGTGCGCCAGCCAGCAGGCGGTGGCGGAGTTTGGCGAAGCGGTGCTGCAGCGCGGCTGGCCGCTGGCGCTGATTTCGACCGGCGCGCTGGCGGATGCCGCATTGCAACAGCGGTTGCAGCAGGCCTGCCGCAGCCATCACGGGCAGCTGATCGTGCTGTCCGGCGCGGTGGCGGGCATGGACGGGCTGGCGTCGGCGCGCGAAGGCGGGCTGGAGAGCGTGACCTATCAGGCCAGCAAAAGTCCGGCCAGCTGGCGCGGCAGCCCGGCGGAACAGTTGATAGATCTCGATGCGGTGAGCGAAGCGCAGGTATTTTTTGAAGGGTCGGCGCGTGAAGCGGCGCGTTTATTCCCGGCCAACGCCAACGTGGCGGCCACCATTGCTCTCAACGGCCTGGGGATGGACGCCACTCGGGTACGCCTGCAGGTCGATCCCGCCACCCGGCGCAATACCCATCGGCTGCAGGTATGCGGCGACTTTGGCGAGTTTCACATCGAGCTGAGCGGCACCCCGCTGGTGAGCAATCCCAAAACATCAACCCTGGCGGCGCTGAGCGCGGTACAAGCCTGCCGCCGTCTGGTGGACGGCGGTTTTATTGCCTGAACGGCAGGAGCGGAGCATGGAACGATTGAATATTTTTGTCGCCGGGCGCTGGCGTGAAGGGCGCGGCGAAGAGATGGCTTCGGTATTCCCGGCCGACGGCAGCGTCAACGCGCGGCTGCGCGCCGCTAACGTCGAGGATGTCAACGAGGCGGTTGAGGCGGCGGAAAAGGCCTGGCGCGCGCCGGAATGGCGTGGGCTGGTGCCGCACCAACGCGCCTCAATTCTCTACCGCGTCAGCAACCTGATTCTGGCGCAGCAGGAACAGCTGGCCGAGCTGCAGACGCGCGACAACGGCAAACCGCTGGCGGAAACCCGCGGCCTGGTGGCCAGCGCGGCAGCGACCGCGCGTTACTTCGCCGCCGCTTGCGAGGTGCTGGAGGGCGAGCTGCCGACCCCGCGCAGCGCCGAAGTGATGACGCTCAGTCAGTATCAACCGATGGGGGTGATCGCCGCCATCACGCCGTGGAACTCACCGATCGCCAGCGAAATGCAGAAGGTGGCGCCGGCGCTGGCGGCGGGCAACGCGGTGGTGCTCAAACCGGCCGAAGCCACGCCGCTGATGGCGCTAAAGCTGGCCGAGCTGTTCGAACAGGCGGGGCTTCCTGCCGGGCTGCTCAGCGTGCTGCCGGGCAAAGGTTCGGTGATCGGCGAGGCGTTGGCGCGCCATCCGCTGGTGAAAAAGATCGCCTTTACCGGCGGGACCAGCACCGGGCGCCATTTGGCGCACATCGCCGCCGACAAGCTGATCTCCACCTCGCTGGAATTGGGGGGCAAATCGCCGACCATCGTGCTGGAGGACGCCGATCTTGAGCAGGCGGCGCGCGGCATCTGCTACGGCATTTTCAGCTCCGCCGGGCAGGCCTGCATCGCCGGCTCGCGGTTGTTCGTGCATCGTTCGCTGTATCAGCCGCTGCTGGCGCGCTTGACCGAACTGACGGCGGGGCTGCGCATCGGCAACCCGCTGGTGCCGGGCGTGCATCTCGGCCCGCTGATCAGCGCCAAACACCGGCAAAGCGTGGCGGACTACGTGGCGCTGGCGCGGCAGGAGGGCGGCCGGGTGGTCATCGGCGGTGAAGCGCCGGCCGATCCGCAACTGGCGAGCGGCAGCTATTACCTGCCGACCATTATTGAAGGTTTAAACAACGACGCCCGCGTCTGCCAGGAGGAGATCTTCGGGCCGGTGCTGGTGGCGCTGCCGTTCGACGACGAGCGACAGCTGATCGAACAGGCCAACGACTCGGTGTACGGCCTGGCGGCCGGCATCTGGAGCCGCGATTTCCCACGGGCGATGGCGCTGGCGGAGCGGCTGGAAACCGGCACCGTCTGGGTCAACACCTACAAAACGTTCTCGATTTCCACGCCGTTCGGCGGTTTCAAGGAAAGCGGGCTGGGCCGCGAAAAGGGCCTGAACGGCATCAAGGCCTACATGCAGCAGAAAAGCGTGTATCTGGCGCTGAGCCATCAGGTGAACCGCTGGAGCGACTAGGCCGACACCTCTACGCATAACCCTAATAACGACTACCCTAAGAAGGCAGATGATGAGCGATAAAATCACGGTTGGCGAGGCGATAGCCCGGACTCTGGAACAGTACGCGGTGTCGGCGATGTACGGCATCATTTCGATTCATAATCTGCCGATCGCCGATGCGGTGGGGCAGCGCGATAAAATTCGTTTCGTGCCGGCGCGCGGCGAAGCGGGCGCGGTCACCATGGCCGATGCGCATGGGCGCTTCTCCGGCCTGGGCGTGGCGTTGACCAGCACCGGCGCCGGCGCGGGCAACGCGGTGGGGGCGATGATTGAAGCGCTTAACGCCAACACGCCGCTGTTGCATATCACCGGCCAGGTGGAAAAAGCCTATCTGGACGCCGACGCCGGGTTTATTCATGAAACCCGGGATCAGCTCGGTTTTCTGCGCGCCTGCTCCAAGCGCGCCTACCGGGTCAATTCGCCGGAACAGGCGGTGGCGGTGATCCAGCGAGCGATCCTGGATGCGCAAACCGTGCCCTGCGGCCCGGTGGCGGTCGAGATCCCGATCGATATCCAAAGCAGCCTGGTTTCCCGCTCGGTGCTGACCGAAGCATTGGCGCCGGCGCCGCTGCCGAAGGCGGACGATGCGGCGGTGGAGCGGCTGCATCAGCGGCTGAAACAGGCCAAGCGCCCGTTGCTGTGGCTGGGCGGCGGCGCGTTGGCCTGCGGCGATGCGGTGCGCAAGCTGGCGGACGCCGGCGTGGCGGTGATCTCCAGCACCCACGGGCGCGGCATTCTGCCGGACAGCCATCCGCGCAGCCTGCGGGCGTTCCACAACTCGCCGAGCATCGAGGCTATCCTGACGCAGTGCGACCTGACGCTGGTGGCCGGTTCACGGCTGCGCAGTAATGAAACCCGCACCTGGACGCTGCCGCTGCCGCGCCCGCTGGTGCAGATTGATATCGATCCGGCGGCGGCCAACCGCAACTACCTGGCCGATGAGCAGATCAATGGCGACTGTGCGGCGCTGCTGGCCGCGCTGGCGGCGCGGCTGAGCCCCGGCGAGAAGGTCAACGCCGAGTGGGATGCCGAGATCGCGGGGGCGGTGCAGCAGGCGGAGAGTGCGTTGCGTCAGCAGTCCGGTGAATACGCCAAACTCAACGACGCCATCGACGCCGCGCTGCCGCAGGACGGATTGCTGGTGCGCGATATCACCGTATCCGGCAGCGTCTGGGGCAGCCGTTTGTTCCGCGCGATCTCGCCGCTGTGCAACATTCACTCGCTGGCCGGTGCTATCGGCATGGGGCTGCCGATGGCGATCGGCACCGCGATCGCCAACCCGCAGCGCAAGGTGGTGGGGCTGGTGGGCGATGGCGGTTTGGCGCTGGGCCTTGGGGAACTGGCGACCATGGCGCAGGAACAGGTGAACATCACCCTGCTGATCATGAACGACGGCGGCTATGGCGTGATGCGCGGCATTCAGGACAAGTATTTCGCCGGGCGCCAGTATTACAACGAGCTGCATACGCCGGCCTTTACTCAAATAGCCGAAGCGATGGGGCTGAAAGCCTGGAAGGTCGAGGCGGCGGCGCAGTTCAACGGCGTGCTGGCCGAAGCGATCAACTACCCGGGGCCGTCGGTGGTTGAGGTGGACATGAAGCAGGTCGGGCCGCTGACCTTCGCCGGGCCGCCGCAGAAAACCCTGTATTGATACGATAAAAAACGCCCGGCGGTTGCCGGGCGTTCTCGTTGTTACTTCTCTGCCGCGATGCGATCGCGAATGTGCTGCGCGCGCGCTTGGGAAGACGGGTGATCGTCGAACATGCTGCTCTGACGGCCGGCTTCCATTTGGGCCAGTTTTTCGAAGCTGGTGGCCAGGCCGTTCGGATCGATGCCGCGCTTTTTCAGCAGATCGAACGAATAATCATCCGCTTCGCTTTCCTGCTTCTGCGAGAACTGGGCGCTGACCAGCTTCTCGCCGATGTCCGCCAGCTGCGACTGCGACAGCGAGCCGATAACGCCGCCGGCGGAGGACGCCGCGGTGCGCAGCGCCACGGTGCCGTAAGCCACCTGCATCGCTTTACGGGTGTGGCCCAGCGCCACGTGGCCCATTTCGTGGCCCAGCACGCCTTCCACTTCGTTGTCGTTCATGATGTCCATCAGGCCGCTGTAAACGCGGATACAGCCGTTGGCCATCGCCCAGGCGTTGACGTCTTTGGTCACGTAGACCTTGTAGTTGGCCGGGGTGCCGTTGATGTTGTCGCCCAGCGCCGCAGCGATTTTGTTGAGACGCTTGGCATAGGTGCTGTCGGCCGGCGCGATTTGTGCCTTGCTGTCCATCTCGGCGCAGGATTTATCACTCAGGGCCTTAACGTCGTTGTTGCTCAGGGTCGCCGCCTGGAACGCCTGCGCGCCGGACTGCATCAGGGTTTCGGTATTCAGGTTTTGACAGCCGGTTGCCAAGGTGGCAATGCCCAACGCAATCAAAGAGGTACGGATCTTCATAACGCCATCTTCCTGTGAAGGTAACAAGGTAAAAGAGTCATTTTGCTTTGAGGCTATCTTGCCGCAAGAGCCTAGTGTACGCCAGACGGGGCGAGAATAGTGTTATTCCGAAAAAGCGTCCAATCGTGCTAATAAGTGGTGAACTCGCTCTCATTTGGCATTAGGGATTGCCGTTGTGATGTGGAGTCTGAGAAAATAGGGAACTTGACTGCTTTTTTTATCCGACCTGGAGTAAAACATGTCCTCTCGTAAAGAGCTTGCCAACGCCATCCGCGCACTCAGCATGGACGCCGTACAAAAAGCAAATTCCGGCCACCCGGGGGCCCCTATGGGCATGGCGGACATCGCCGAAGTCCTGTGGCGTGACTACCTCAACCACAACCCGACTAACCCGCACTGGGCTGACCGCGACCGTTTCGTGCTCTCCAACGGCCACGGCTCCATGTTGATTTACAGCCTCCTGCACCTCACCGGCTACGACCTGCCGATGCGCGAGCTGGAAAACTTCCGTCAGCTCCATTCCAAAACCCCGGGCCACCCGGAGTACGGTTACACCCCGGGCGTTGAGACCACCACCGGCCCGCTGGGCCAGGGTATCGCCAACGCCGTCGGCTTCGCCATCGCCGAACGCACCCTGGCGGCGCAGTTCAACCGCCCTGGTCACGACATCGTCGACCACCACACCTACGCCTTCATGGGCGACGGCTGCATGATGGAAGGCATTTCGCACGAAGTCTGCTCCCTGGCCGGCACCCTCAAGCTCGGCAAGCTGACCGCCTTCTACGATGACAACGGCATCTCCATCGACGGCCACGTCGACGGCTGGTTCACCGACGACACCGCCCTGCGTTTCGAAGCCTACGGTTGGCACGTGGTGCGCAACGTCGACGGCCACAACCCGGACGCCATCAAGGCCGCGATTGAAGCAGCCCGCAAGGTGACCGACAAGCCGTCGCTGCTGATGTGCAAGACCGTTATCGGCTTCGGTTCGCCGAACAAGGCCGGCACCCATGACGTGCACGGCGCCGCGCTGGGCGCCGCCGAAGTGGCCGCCACCCGCGAAGCGCTGGGCTGGAAATACGCCGCCTTTGAAATTCCGCAGGACATCTACGCCCAGTGGGACGCCAAGGAAGCCGGTCAGGCCAAGGAAGCGGCCTGGAACGACAAGTTCGCCGCCTACGCCAGGGCCTTCCCGGAACTGGCCGCCGAGTTCAAGCGCCGCATGAACGGCGAGCTGCCGGCGGACTGGAAAGCGGACGCCAAAGCGTTCGTGGAAAAACTGCAGGCCAACCCGGCCAACATCGCCAGCCGCAAGGCGTCGCAGAACGCGCTGGAAGCGTTCGGCAAGGTGCTGCCGGAGTTCCTGGGCGGCTCCGCCGACCTGGCGCCGAGCAACCTGACCATGTGGTCCGGTTCGAAAGCGCTGAACGTTGACCCGGCGGGCAACTACATTCATTACGGCGTGCGCGAGTTCGGCATGACCGCCATCACCAACGGCATCGCGCTGCACGGCGGCTTCCTGCCGTACTCGGCGACCTTCCTGATGTTCGTGGAATACGCCCGCAACGCGGTGCGCATGGCGGCGCTGATGAAGCTGCGCAACGTGTTCGTCTACACCCACGACTCCATCGGTCTGGGCGAAGACGGCCCGACCCACCAGCCGGTGGAGCAGCTGGCGAGCCTGCGCGTGACCCCGAACATGAGCACCTGGCGTCCGTGTGACCAGGTGGAATCGGCGGTGGCGTGGCAGTACGGCATCGAGCGCAACGACGGCCCGACCACCCTGGTGTTCTCGCGCCAGAACCTGACCCAGCAGCCGCGCACCGCAGAGCAACTGGCGAACGTGTACCGCGGCGGCTACGTGCTGAAAGACTGTGCGGGCACGCCGGACGTTATCCTGATTGCCACCGGCTCCGAAGTGGGCATCACGGTGGAGGCGGCGGACAAACTGACCGCGGCGGGCCGCAAGGTGCGCGTGGTGTCGATGCCGTCGACCGACGCGTTCGACAAGCAGGATGCGGCGTACCGCGAATCGGTGCTGCCGGCGGCGGTAACGGCGCGCGTGGCGGTGGAAGCGGGTATCGCGGACTACTGGTACAAGTACGTGGGCCTGAACGGCGCTATCGTGGGCATGACCACCTTCGGTGAGTCGGCGCCGGCGGAGCAGCTGTTCGCCGAGTTCGGCTTCACCGTGGACAACGTGGTGGCCAAGGCGCAGGCGCTGCTGAAGTAAGCCGCCGGGCGCAAGCCGATAAAAAAGCCGGTCATCATGACCGGCTTTTTTTATGGGCGGAAATCGCGATTACGACGCGGTCTTGACGCTTTCGGCGCTGCGCAACCGGTCGTAAGCCGCCGCCAGCAACAGCACCAACAGCGTAGGCTGCAGCCAGACCAGACCCTGCTCGGCCAGCGGCAGCTTATCGAACCAGGCGGGCAGCAGGCCGCTGAAGCTTGAAGCCTTCAGGCCATCGGCCAGGCCGAACACCAGGCTGGTAGCGATCACCGGCGCGAAGACGCGTCTGGCGCTGCGCCAGCGGTTCTGGCTGAAGCTGAGCAACACCAGCGCGATGCAAGGCGGGTATATCGCCGTCAGTACAGGCAGTGAGACGCGGATCAGGTTGGCCAGCCCCATGTTGGAGACCAGCATGGCGAAGAGGGCGAGGATGACCACCAGCGTGCGATAAGAGAGCGGCAGGTAGCGGGAGAAGAAGTCCGCGCAGGCGCAGGTCATGCCGACCGCCGTCACCAGGCAAGCGATGAACATCAGCACCGCCATAAAGACGCTGCCCAGATCGCCGAAGGTGTGCTGCACATAGGCGTGCAGGATTGCCGCGCCATCCTGAGCACCGCTGCCGACCAGGCTGCCGCTGCCGGCGCCGAGCTTGAACATACAGATATAGACCAGCGTCAGGCCGACGCCGGCGATCAGGCTGGCCCACAGGGTGTAGCGCAGCAGCAGGCCGCTGTCGCTGACGCCGCGCGAGCGGGCGGCGGTGACGATAATCGAGCCGAACATCAGCGCCGACAGCGTGTCCATGGTTTGATAACCCTGCACGAAGCCGGTGGAAAACGCCGCGGCCTGATAGCTGCCGACGGCGGAGACCGGCGCACCGGCGGGCCACACCAGGGCGGCGATGCCGAGCGCGGCCAGCGCCAGAATTTTCAGCGGCGCCAGAATATGGCCGACGTTATCGAGCAAGCGGCCGGGATACAGCGACACAACCATCGCCAGGGTAAAGAACAGCAGGCTGTAGATGAACTGCGGCAGGGCGCCGTCGCCGGTGAAGGGCGCGATGCCGAGGGCGAAAGAAACATTGGCGGTTCGCGGGGTGGCGAACAGCGGGCCGAGCGCCAGATAGCAGACGGTCGCCAACAGCAGGCCGGCGGTGCGGCCGATGGGGCCGGTCAGCAGGCTGATGCTGCCGCCGACGCGCGCCAGCGCGATCACGGCGATCACCGGCAGAGCGACGGCGGTCACCATAAACCCGAGTGCGGCCGGCCACAGATGTTCACCGGACTGCAGCCCCACCAGCGGGGGGAAAATGATGTTGCCGGCGCCGACAAACAGGGCGAAGGTCATAAAGCCCAGGGCGATAATGTCTTTCGGGGATAAACTCTTGGTCATAACGGTATGGCACTGCCTGTATTCATGAAATAAACGGCCTGGCTGCGAAATGAAGCGCTGCAGAAGGAGGCGCGTGGGGCTGCGTACGCCCGCAAAAATTTTCGTCCGGCAGGATATAATAATTCGGCGACAAAAACCTGATTAATACAGCGCTGTTTATCCTGGCGTGAACCGGCTGCACAGAGGGATCATGGCGGCCGACCCGGCAGCGCGTTAGCGCGCCACCCTGTCTATCGACAGCGGAATTTCGATGTGCGGCTTGAAAGAGACGTGGCCGTCTTCGGCCGGTTTACGGGGGAAAAAGATCGGCATATCGCGGGTCGAATGCCGGCTTTGTTCTGACGTTGCAGGGTCGCCATCGTACAGCGAATTCGCCTGCTGCGGCGTTCTCGCCTGGCCGAATAGTTTGCGACAGGAAGCGCCGTAAAGCCCGCGCCGCCGGGCGTGGGTATTGACTGAAAAACGTCCAACCTCACAAAACCGAAAGATAACAAGCAACGCCGTTGCCTCGTCGCAATTATTAACTGTATGTTAATTTTTGGTTTATTAAATGTGATCTGGGGATGGATGATGATGAAAAAAATCAGCGCTACCGTGGCTGCAATCACCTTACTGGGCTCCGTTTCCGCCTATGCGGCCTTCCCGGCGGGCTACCCCGCCGACTACCAGAAACTGGTCGACGGCGCGAAGAAAGAAGGCAAGGTGGTGATTTACTCGACCACCGACACCAAGGCGGCGGCGCCGCTGATCCAGGGGTTCGAGGCGTTGTATCCGGGCATCAAGGTCGAATACAACGACATGAACAGCACCGAACTGTATAACCGCTTTATCAGCGAGCAGGCGGCCGGCGGCACCAGCGGCGACGTGGTGTGGAGTTCGTCGATGGACACCATTTTGAAACTGGCGGGCGATTACGCGCAGGAATACGCCTCTCCCGAGCAGGCTCAACTGCCGAAATGGGCGGTATGGCAAGATAAGGTGTATGGCACCACCTATGAGCCGGTGGTGTTTATCTATAACAAACGCCTGATCCCGCAAGGCGATGTGCCGGATTCGCATGCGGCGCTGGCCAAGCTGATCGCCGGCCAGACGGACAAATTCAAGAAGAAAGTCACCACTTACGACATCGAAAAATCCGGCGTCGGCTTCATGCTGTCGGTGCAGGACTTCAAGGCCGATCCCAACTACTTCAAAACGCTGGCCGACGTGGCCAAGGGTGGCCTGGCGGTGCAATCCTCCACCGGCACCATGATGGAACGCGTTTCCTCCGGTGAAAACCTGATCGGCTTCAATATCCTCGGTTCATACGCCGAGGCCCGCGCCAAGAGCGATCCGTCGCTCGGCATCGTCTATCCGAAAGACTATACCCTGGTGCTGTCGCGCGTGAGCTTCATCGGTAAAGAGGCCGGCAACCCTAACGCCGCCAAGCTGTGGTTTGACTATGTGCTGTCGGAGAAAGGGCAAAATATTCTCGCCAATCAGGCGGATATCCCCTCGATCCGCAACGACATCGAAGGCAAGAACGACATCGATGGCATGACCAAGCTGTTGGGTAACGCGCTCAAACCGATCCCGGTCGATGACAGCCTGCTGGAATATCTGCAGCCGGCCAAGCGTCTCGACTACATCAAACAATGGCGCGCCGCCGCGGCGAAATAACAGGGACTGCATTCGGACGCGCGCCTGACGTACAGGCGCGCGCCCTTTGGTCGTCGTTTACAACCATAGGGAGCATTTATGCAAGCATGGCGCAGAAAGTGGCAGAGCCTGCCGCGCGGCCTGGTGGTGTTGATAACCGCGCTGGTTATCTATGTCCCCCTGTCGTTTATCATCATTCAAAGCTTCCTCTCGGCTCCGTTTTTCTCTCCCTCCAAGGTCTTCAGCCTGGAGGCCTTCGAGTTCATCTTTACCGATCCGGATTTCTACAAGGCGCTGAGAAGCGGCTTTATTCTGGCATTCGGCCTGGTGATCATCGCTATCCCGCTCGGCGGCATTTTGGCCTTCCTGATGGTGCGCACCGATCTGCCGGGGCGGCGGCTCATCGAACCGCTGATTTTGGTGCCGATCTTCGTGTCGCCGATGGTGCTGGGCTTCGGTTACGTGGTGGCGGCGGGGCCGGTGGGCTTCTTCTCGCTGTGGGCGGAGGCGCTGCTGGGCTTCGTGCCGTGGAACATCTATTCGATGGCCAGCATCGTGGTTATCGCCGGGTTGACGCACGTGCCCCACGCCTACCTGTACATCTCCTCGGCGCTGCGCAGCGTGGGCTCCGACGTTGAAGAAGCGGCGCGCACCGCCGGCGCTACGCCGCTGCAGGTGATGACCGCCGTCAGCCTGCCGATGGTGCGGCCGTCTATCCTGTACGCCGGGGTGCTGCTGTTCTTCCTCGGGCTGGAGGTGTTCGGCCTGATGCTGGTGTTGGGCGATCCGGAAGGCAACCTGGTGCTGGCGACCTACCTGTATCAGTTGACCAACAAGCTGGGCACGCCGTCTTACCACCTGATGGCGGCGGTAGCGGTGGTGCTGATCTGCATCACCATTCCGTTGGTGATGCTGCAGCGCAGGCTGATGCGTACCGCCAACCGTTTCGTCACCGTCAAGGGCAAAGCCTCGCAGGCGCGCGCGTTGCCGCTGGGCAAATGGCGCTGGGTGGCCGGCGCGGTGGTGATGTTCTGGCTGACCGTGACCATCGGCGTGCCGCTGATCGGCGTGGTGCTGCGCGCCTTTATCTCCAACTGGGGCGTGGGCGTTTCCGTCTGGGACGAACTGTCGATCAACACCTTCCGCACCATCTGGGCGCAGCCCAACCTGCTGCGCGCCATCGTCAACTCGATGGCGATCGGGGTGATCGGCGGGGCGCTGGCGGTCGCGTGCTATCTGTTTATCGGCATCGCGATGCACCGCAAGCCGGACGGCGCCACGCGCTTCCTCGACTACAGCGTGCTGGTGCCGCGCGCGGTGCCGGGGCTGCTGGCCGGTTTGGCGTTCCTGTGGGTGTTCCTGTTCCTGCCGATGTGGCTGGATAAATCGCTCAAGGAAGGCTGGCTGTCCGTGCTGCCGATGGCCGAATGGCTGCGCGAGAACGTGATCGTCTGGCTGCGTTCGCTGCGCAGCACCATCTTCAGCGTCTGGCTGGCCTACACCGTGGTGTGGATGGCCTATGGCCTGCGGCTGATCTCTTCCACGCTGCTGCAGGTAGGGCCGGAACTGGAGGAAGCCGCGCGCAGCGCCGGCGCCAGCCGCGGCCAGATCACCCGACACGTTACCATTCCGCTGTCGCGCTACGGCCTGATCGGCTCCTGGCTGCTGATGTTCCTGATCTTTGAACGCGAATATTCCACCGGGGTGTATCTGCTGTCTCCGGGCACGGAAACCATCGGCTCGATGCTGGTTTCCCTGTGGGCCGCGGGCGCCATCGATATCGTCGCCGCGCTGTCGTTCATCAATATCCTGCTGGTGGTGCTGGGGCTGGGGATCGCTTTGCGCTTTGGAGTGAAATTACATGATTGAACTTTCGGTAGAGAACCTGCATTTGACCTATGGCGACAACCCGGTGCTGAAAGGGGTGTCGATGGATCTGAAACGGGGCGAAGTGGTCTCACTGCTGGGCCCGTCGGGCAGCGGCAAAACCACGTTGCTGCGGGCGGTGGCCGGGCTGGAGAAGCCGAGCCAGGGGCGAATCGTCATCGGCGACAGCGCGGTTTACAACGGCAGCGCGCGCAGCGAAATTCCCGCCGAAGAGCGCAACCTGGGGCTGGTGTTTCAGTCCTACGCCCTGTGGCCGCACAAAACGGTGTTTGAGAACGTCGCTTATCCGCTGAAGCTGCGTAAGACCGCCTCGGCGGAAATAGCCCAACGGGTACAGGCGGTGCTGGATCAGCTCGGGCTGGGGCATTTGGCCAAGCGCCATCCGCACCAGCTCTCCGGCGGCCAGCAGCAGCGGGTGGCGATCGGCCGTGCGCTGGTCTACAACCCGCCGGTGATCCTGCTGGATGAGCCGCTGTCCAACCTCGACGCCAAGCTGCGCGAAGAAGCGCGGGTATTTCTGCGCGAGCTGATCATCAAGCTCGGTCTGTCGGCGCTGATGGTGACCCACGATCAGAACGAGGCGATGGCCATTTCCGATCGCATCCTGCTGCTCAATAACGGCAAAATCGAACAGCAGGGCACGCCGCAGGAGATGTACGGTTCGCCCGCCACGCTGTTCACCGCCGAATTCATGGGCAGCAACAACCGGTTGCCTGGCAAGATCGTGGCGCTGGAAGATGGCCGGGCGCGCATCGAAGGTAAGGATTGGGCGCTGTGGGGCAAAGCGGGCGAAGGCGTGCAGGTCGGGCAGGAGGGCACGGCGGTGATCCGCGTGGAGCGCGTGCGGTTGGGTGAAGATCCACAGGGTAATCAGCTTGAGCTGCCGTTGCTGACCAGCATGTATCTCGGCGATCGCTGGGAATACCTGTTCCGCACCGTGGCCGAAGATTTCGTGGTACGCGCCTATGGCCACGAGGCGCGCGATCGGGCGCTGTGCCGGCTCTCCCTGCCGGCCGAGCATCTGTGGATATTCCCGAAAGCTTAACCAGGACGCCCGCCGTTGCGGGCGCTCCTTTTACAAATCCAGCACCAGCCGGCTGCCTTTGGCGCGCGAGCAGCAGATCAACAGGGTCTGCTGCGCCGCGCGTTCTTCCTCGCTGAGATACTGATCGCGGTGATCGGCTTCCCCTTCGACGATGCGGGTTTCGCAGGTGCCGCAAATGCCTTCGCGGCACAGGCACTCGACCTTGGCCGCCTTGCTGTTTTCCAGCGCCTGCAGGATGGTCATGTCTTCCGCCACTTCAAGCTCAATACCTGAGCGGGCCAGCACCAGCGTAAAGGCACCGCCCGCCGTGTCTTCGGCGGCGAAGGCTTCGCTGTGCAAGCGACCGGGGGCGATGCCCAGTTCGGCGGCGATCCGGTAAACCGCTTCGTTCAGCGCCGCCGGGCCGCAGACGTAGATATGGGCACCGGGTTCCACATCGGCCAGCGTGCGCGCCAGATCCAACCGGCCGCCAAGGCTGGAGACATGGCAACTGACGTTGTCTGCGAACGGCGCTTGCATCAGCTGCTGCTGGAAGGCGTTGTGCTCTTCACTGTGGAAGCAGTAGTGCAGATGGTAGCGTTGGCCGCTGCGTTGCAGCTCATGCAGATGGGCCATAAACGGCGTGATGCCTATGCCGCCGGCGATCAGCACGTGATGTTGCGCTTCCGGCGCCAGCGCGAACAGGTTATTCGGGGTGCTGATGGTCAGCGTATCGCCGACCGCCAACCGGTCATGCATGAAGTCGGAACCGCCTTTGGAAGGAGACTCGCGCCGAACGGCGATCTGGTAATGCTCGAGTTCGAACGGTGAGCTGAGCAGCGAATAGGCGTTGCTGTAGCGCTGCTCGCCGTCCTGCATTTGCACGATGATGTGGCTGCCGCCGCTGAAGGCGGGCAGCGGCCGGCCTTGCGGATCCGCCAGGGTAAAGCGCTTGACCCGTGCGGTGACGGTTTCGATGTCGACGACGCGGACATCAAGCATCTGATAGCTGGTCATTCATTGGCTCCAAAGCGCGGGCGTCCCCGCGCATGAAAAAGTTATACCGCCTGGCACAGGTATTTGAGCTCCAGATAGTCTTCGATGCCGTATTCGGAGCCTTCACGCCCCAGCCCCGACTGTTTCACCCCGCCGAACGGCGCCACTTCGTTGGAGATAAGCCCGGTATTGATGCCGACCATGCCGTACTCCAGCCGTTCCGAAACGCGCCAGATGCGCGCCGCATCGCGGGTGTAGAAGTAAGCGGCCAAGCCGTAAATGGTGTCGTTGGCCTGGCGGATCGCCTCGGCTTCGTCATCGAATATCACCAGCGGCGCGACCGGGCCGAAGATCTCTTCTTCCAGCAGCAGCGAGCCGGGCTGCACGTCGCCCAGTACCGTCGGGGTGAAGAAATTACCGCCCAGCGCGTGCGGCGTGGCGCCGGTCAGCACCTGAGCGCCTTTGCTCAGCGCGTCATCGAGCAGCTCCAACACCTTATCGCGCGCCTTGCGATTGATCAGCGGGCCAATCTGTACGCCGGCTTCGAAGCCGTTGCCGACCTGCAGCGCTGCCACGCGGGCGACAAACTTCTCGGCGAACTGCGGGTAAACGCCGCGCTGCACGTAGAACCGGTTGACGCAGACGCAGGTCTGCCCGGCGTTGCGATACTTGGCGATCAGCGCGCCTTCCACCGCGGCATCGATGTCCGCATCGTCAAATACGATGAACGGCGCGTTGCCGCCCAGCTCCAGCGACACTTTCTTGATGGTGTCCGAACTTTGGCGCATCAGCAGGCGGCCCACCGGCGTGGAGCCGGTAAAGCTGAGTTTGCGCACCTGCGGGTGGCGGGTCAGCTCGGCGCCGATCGCCTGCGAATTGCCGGTCACCACATTGAACACCCCGGCGGGAATGCCGGCGCGCTCGGCCAACTCGGCCATCGCCAGTGCCGAATAAGGGGTTTCGTTGGCGGGTTTGACCACCAGCGTACAGCCGGCCGCCAGGGCCGGCGCAGCCTTGCGGGTGATCATCGCCGCCGGGAAGTTCCAGGGCGTGATCGCCGCGCACACGCCGATGCCCTGTTTCAGCACCATCAGGCGTTTATCGCTGCTCGGCGAAGGAATGATGTCGCCGTTGGCGCGCTTGGCCTGTTCGGCGAACCATTCGATAAAGGAGGCGGCGTAGCGGATCTCACCCAGCGATTCAGCCAGCGGTTTGCCTTGCTCCAGCGTCATCAGGTTGGCCAGATCCTGCTGGTGTTCCAGCATCAGTTCAAACCAGCGCCGCAGCAGCTGCGCGCGCTGTTGCGCCGGCAGCGCGCGCCAGCCTTCCAGCGCCTGCTGGGCGGCGTCGATCGCCCGTTGGGTTTCGGCCGTCGCCATGTTGGGCACGCTGCCGATGAGTTGGCCGGTGGCGGGATCGCTCACCGGCAGGGTTTCCTGGTTGTCGGCGTCGCGCCATTGGCCGTTGATATATGCCTGTTGGCGGAATAGCGCCCGATCGGAAATATTCACAAGAACCTCACAAGTCAGGGGAAAGGGGCCTGCGGGCCCCGTCGCATCAAGGTTGATAAACCTGCGCCAGCAGGTTGTGGAAGTGGGCGATGCCGTGTTCGCTGACGCCGCTGCCGGCGCCGTCGGCCATGATGCGCCCCTGGCCGCGATAGCCGCGCGACTTCAGGCCTTTTTGCACGCTTTCCACCAGCCGCAAATCTTCCGGGCGGAACACGTCGCGGTACCAGTCGATCAGTTTGAGCTGTTCGTCGCTCAAATCGGTGTTGGTGAAGTAGATGTCGTAGTGCTGCAGGGTGGTTTCCGCATCGACCGGGAACTCATAGATCACCGTCATCATGCCTTCCAGCGGCGGCATGTTGAACATGGTGCACGGCCACAGCCAGATGCCGTGGAAGCTGGATTCTTTGCCCTCTTCAAACTTGAACGACTGCTCGGAAGGGCGGGCGTAGCCGAACTGCAGCGTCCAGTTGCCGTGCAGGGTGTGCCAGTAGCGATCGACCTGCACCGAGTCGGCGAAGCCGGGATGCGCCGGGCCGCAGTGGTAGCACTCGAGGTAGTTGTCGACGATGTTCTTCCAGTTGGCCGGGGTGCGGGTGACGAAACGCGCCGCCAGCTTGAGATCGTCGACCTGCGGGCAGGCTTCGCGCACTTTGGCGCCGAGGCCCGGCAGTTGGTCTTCCACCGTGCCGGCCTGCGAGTCCAGATTGACGTAAATAAACCCGGCGTACTCTTCGACCCGCACCGGCACCAGGTGCGAGTTTTCTTTATCGAAGTTCTGCACGTTTTCACAGTTGCGCGCGTGCGCCAGCTCGCCGTCCAGCTTGAACGCCCAGGCGTGATAAGGGCAGGTGATGACGTTTTTCGCCCGGCCGTCGCCCGCCAGCAGTTGGTGGCCGCGGTGCGGGCAGACGTTGTAAAAGGCGCGCAGCACGTTATCGCGGCCGCGCACCACCAGAATGTTTTCACCGATGATCTCGCGGGTGATGTAGTCGTTCGGTTGGGCAAGCTCGCTGCGGTGCGCCACGCAGATCCAACTGGTGGCGAACACCTGCTCTTTTTCGTGCTCGAACGCCGCCTGGTGGGTGTAGAACCGGGCCGGTATGGTGTAGGCCTCGCGTGCGTCGGCGCAGAAATCTTTCGGTAAGGTAAATTCAGGGATCAGAGTGCTCATAAGTTAACCTTCCTCTTTTCTTATTGTCATTTCGCCATAGGGCGCGGTTGATACGACGATGGAGCGGAGAGTTCGCCGGCCGGCGGCGCTTCGGGCAGCGTTGGCGGGCTGCTTTCGATCAGGTGCGCCGGGATGGCCGCGTAGTCCTGCTTCAGCCAGCGGGCGAAACCGTAGGTTTTCACCAGCAGCACCAGCAGGAACGGCAGTGCGGTCAGGATCACCGTGGTTTTCATGGTGTCCAGCGAGGCGCCGGTAAACAGGATCGACAGCGGGATCAGGGTGATCACTACGCACCAGAACAGCCGCAGCATCGGGCTGGGATCTTGCCCCTCCTGCAGGTTGCGGGTGCTGGTGGCGGCCATGGTGTAGGCCACGGCGTCCATGTGCGAGGCCAGGAAAATGATCATGATGAACAGATAGGCGGCGAGGAACAGCTTGCCGAGCGGCAGCGCCGTCAGCAGCATCTGCACGGCGGTTTCGCCGCCCTGGGTGCTGAGGATCTCCGGCACGTTGAGCTGCCCGCTGATGAACTGGTGCATGGCGTAGCTTTCCAGCGAGCCGAAGAAGAACCAGCAGCCGAGGGTGCTGCCGAGCAGCAACGCCCAGATCACTTCTTTAATCTTGCGGCCGCGCGAGACGCGGGTGACGAACATCGCCACGCCCGGAGTATAGGAGATCCACCACAGCCAGTAGAACACCGTCCAGCTGCGGCTGAAGCTGCCGTCGCCCATCGGATCGGTGAACAGGCTCATCTGCAGAAAGTTTTGCGCCGTCAGGCCGATGGCGTTGATGGTGTTGTTGATGGTGAATTCGGTCGGGCCGACCAGCAGCACCAGCCCGGCGAAAGCGAATGCGCCCCAGCCGACCATTTTACTCAGGCGCTGCATGCCGCCGTCGATGCCGATGTAAGAGCTGAGACAGAAGATCACCGCCGCCAGCAGGATCACCGTCGCCTGCACCGCGAAGTTGTCCGGAATGCCGGTCAGCGCCGTCAGCCCGCGGGTAAAGGTGGAGGCGGTCAGCACCAGTGAAATGGTGAGGGCGCCGACGGTGGCGACCAGGAAGATCAGATCCACCGCCCGCCCGACCGGGCCGTTGGCGCGCACGCCGGTGATGGCGGAAATGATCCCCGACAGGCTGAGCCCTTTGTTCTTACGCACGTGGAAGTGATAGGCCATGATCAGCGAGGCGAGGGCGTAGGTCGCCCAGGCGCTCAGGCCCCAGTGGAAGAAGGAGTAGCTGATGCTGTATTCCAGCGCCTTCGGGGTGCGCGGCGCGATGTTCAGCCCCGGCGTCTGGTAGTAATACGCCCATTCCATCACCCCCCAGTACAGGGTAGACGAGCCCAGGCCGGCGCAGATGAACATGAACAGCCAGGCCAGCGTGGAGTATTGCGGTTTGCCTTCGCCGAGGCGGATATTGCCGTATTTGCTCAACGCCAGATACAGCACCACCAGCAGGGCGATCAGCACCAGGATTTGAATGGTTGAACCGAACAGCCGGGTGACGCCGTTGAAAATGGTGTTGGCGATAAGCGCGGATTGAGCCGGAAAGAGCATCAGGCAAAGGGCGATCAGCGCAATGCTGCACAGGCTGATGGCGATGAGCGTGACATCCTTTTTGGGATTGCTCTGCATGGGAGTGAACTCCTGTTATCGGTGGTGGGCCGGTGCGCAAAGCGTAGGGTGCGCCCGGGCCTTATTGGCTTGAACCATTTGTTTTGTTACACCGCGAGGAGCAAACCGCCCGGTGGGTCGCTACCGGGAATATTCACTCTTCATTAACATTTTCGAGTGTGCACAAATTACAGGAGGGCCACAATTGGGGCATCTGTAAAAGGATAAAACACAGTATGTAAACAATTTGTTGTGATCTTGACCGGGGTATTGGCGTGCCTTCTGCGGTGGTTTTCAACGGATTTGCGGCAGCGATCGAAGCGGAAAAACGGACGTGGCAAAGCAGGGCGCGGAAGGGCGCCCTGCGCGGGAAAATCTGCGGCGTTCAGCGTTGCAGCAGGGCGGCGATCGCCTGGCCGACTTGCTGGGTGGAGGCGTCGCCGCGCATGTCCGGCGTGCGCGGCCCGTCGGCGATAATGCGCTCAATCGCCTGCAGGATGCCGTCGTGCGCCTGGCGGTAGCGGGCATCGCCGTCGCCGAGGAAGTCCAGCATCATCGCGCCGCTCCAGATCATGGCGATCGGGTTGGCGATGTTTTTGCCGAAAATGTCCGGCGCCGAGCCGTGCACCGGCTCGAACAGCGACGGGAAGTTGCGCTCCGGGTTCAGGTTGGCCGAGGGGGCGATGCCGATGGTGCCGGTGCAGGCCGGGCCGAGATCCGACAAAATATCGCCGAACAGGTTGGAGGCGACCACCACGTCGAAGCGTTCGGGGTTCAGCACGAAACGCGCGCACAGAATATCGATGTGCTGTTTGTCCCAGGCGATATCAGGGTATTGGCGCGCCATCTCCGCCACGCGCTCATCCCAGTACGGCATGCTGATGGCCATGCCGTTGGACTTGGTGGCGGCGGTCAGGCGTTTGCGCGGGCGCTGTTGCGCCAGCTCAAAGGCGTACTTCAGGATGCGGTCCACGCCCTGACGGGTGAAGACCGATTCCTGGATCACCATCTCGCGTTCGGTGCCTTCGAACATCCGTCCGCCGAGCGAGGAGTATTCCCCTTCGGTATTTTCGCGCACCACGTAGAAATCGATATCGCCCGGCTGCTTGTTCGCCAGCGGGCAGGGCACACCGGGAAACAGCCGCACCGGACGCAGGTTGACGTACTGTTCGAAGTCGCGCCGGAATTTCAGCAGCGAACCCCACAGCGAGATATGGTCGGGCACCGTGTCCGGCCAACCGACGGCGCCGAAATAGATGGCGTCGAAGCCTTTCAGTTGCTCGAACCAGTCGTCCGGCATCATCTGGCCGTGGTGCTGGTAGTAGTCGCAGCTGGCCCACTCGAAGGTGGCGAATTCCAGCGACAGATCCCAGCGCGCCGCCGCCGCCTGCAATACTCGTATGCCTTCCGGCAACACTTCCCGCCCGATCCCGTCCCCGGGGATGGCGGCAATCTTGTAAGTTTTGCTCATACAGAGGTCTCATTTGTAGGTAGGGGAGATTGACAACACTGTTATCCTATAATTGACTAACTGTTAATCAATCCTGAAAACGGTGAAACATAAAACACGAATCATGAACAATATGCCGATCCTGAGTGACCTGCGGGTGTTCGTGCTGGTGGCGCGCCGCGCCGGGTTTGCCGCCGCCGCCGAAGAGTTGGGCGTTTCGCCGGCCTTTATCAGCAAGCGCATCGCGCTGTTGGAGAAGACGCTGGACGTGTCGTTGCTGCACCGCACCACGCGGCGGGTGGCGATCACCGAAGACGGCGAGCGCATCTACGAATGGGCGCAGCGCATTCTCAACGATGTCGATCAGATGATGGACGAGCTGTCCGAAGTGCGCCAGGCGCCGCAGGGCATGCTGCGAGTGGTCAGCAGCTTCGGCTTTGGCCGGCGTTTCGTCGCGCCGGCGCTGTCGGCGCTGGCACGGCAGTATCCGCAGCTGGAACTGCGGCTCGACGTTTCCGATCGGCTGGTGGATCTGGTCAGCGAAGGTTTCGATCTGGATATCCGCATCGGCGACGATATCGCCCCCAATCTTATTGCGCGCAAGCTGGCGGACAACCAGCGCATACTGTGCGCTTCGCCGGCGTACCTGCAGCGCCACGGGGCGCCGAAAAACCCGGCGGAGCTGGCGGGCCGTTCCTGTCTGGTGATCAAAGAACGCGATCATCCGTTCGGGCTGTGGCGGCTGCAGGGGCCGAGCGGTGAAGAAACGGTAAAGGTGACGGGCGCGCTGGCGTCGAACCACGGCGAAATCGTGCATCAGTGGTGCCTGGACGGGCAGGGCGTCGCGCTGCGTTCCGCCTGGGACGTGAAAGAGAACATCGACAGCGGCCGACTGGTGCACATCCTGCCGGAGTATTATCAGCCGGCCAATATCTGGGCGGTGTACGTTTCCCGGCTGGCAACGTCGGCGAAAGTGCGGGTGACCGTCGAATTTCTGCGCGACTATTTTTGTGAGCACTACGGCGAAACGGTGCCGGCGAGTGAAAATCCGTCGCGGTCTTAAGGCCAAAAATGTGCGCCAGATCATCTTATGCTCGTAAAATTCCCATCCGTTACCTGAGGAACTGTCGCACGTGTTCCTTTTGCCAAAACTTTGGTTTATGCTCAGCTGAAGCGTTTCAGTTGAAGCACTCTTCGACAGAAATGCCGATGTGACGGCGGTGAAAAACCGCTGAAGCGCGGGAATAATGCAAACTCGGCGATTCACAGCGGGCGGTACGATCCACTACTCTATGCGGGTTAGTGAGACAACCAGTCAGCGCCGGGCGGCGCCGGTGAGTCAACCCGGCGTGGACGGCCCTTTTTCAGGAGCAGCATGACCATCCGCATAGCGATAAACGGCTTTGGCCGCATCGGCCGCAGCGTATTGCGCGCACTGTACGAATCGGGCCGACGGGCGGAAATCTCCGTGGTGGCGATCAATGAGCTGGCGAACGCCGAAGGCATGGCCCATCTGCTGAAGTACGACTCCAGCCATGGCCGCTTCGCCTGGGATGTGTGGCAAGAGTGCGACACGCTGAGCGTCGGAGACGACGCGATTCGCCTGTTGCACCAACCGGCGGTGGAGCAGTTGCCCTGGGGCGAACTGGGCGTCGACGTGGTGCTGGACTGCAGCGGCGTGTACGGCAGCCGGGCGGATGGCGAGGCCCATCTGGCGGCGGGGGCGAAGAAAGTGCTGTTCGCCCATCCGGGCGGCAACGATCTGGACGCCACCATCGTGTTCGGCGTCAACCATCAGACGCTGCTGGCGGAACATCGCATCGTGTCCAACGCCTCGTGCACCACCAACTGCATTATTCCGGTGATCAAGCTGCTGGACGACGCCTACAGCATCGAGTCCGGCACCGTGACCACCATTCACTCGGCGATGAACGATCAGCCGGTGATCGACGCGTATCACGCGGATTTGCGGCGCACCCGCGCGGCGAGCCAGTCGATCATTCCGGTCGATACCAAGCTGGCCGCGGGCATCACCCGCATCTTCCCGCAGTTTTGCGATCGCTTCGAGGCTATCTCGGTGCGCGTGCCGACCATCAACGTGACGGCTATCGATCTTAGCGTCAGCGTGAGCGCCGCAGTGAAGGTGGCGGAGGTCAACCAGCTGTTGCAAAAGGCCGCACGGGAATCATTTCGTGGTATAGTTGACTACACGGAATTACCATTGGTCTCGATCGATTTTAACCATGACCCGCACAGCGCTATCGTCGACGGTACGCAGACCCGGGTCAGCGGGCAGCACCTGATAAAGACCTTGGTCTGGTGCGACAATGAATGGGGCTTTGCCAATCGGATGTTGGATACAACACGGGCAATGGCCGCCAGCGGTTTCTAGTACGGCGGCGCCGGCGTGATTGGCGCGCTGCTCAGGCAATTTTATAGAGATTCAATAAAGAGGGTTCACCATGTCTGTAATTAAGATGACCGATCTGGATCTGGCGGGTAAACGCGTACTGATCCGCTCCGATCTGAACGTGCCGGTAAAAGACGGTAAAGTGACTTCCGACGCGCGTATCCGCGCTTCCCTGCCGACTATCGAAGCTGCGCTGAAGCAAGGCGCCCGCGTGATGGTAACCTCCCACCTGGGTCGTCCTACCGAAGGCGAGTACAACGAAGAATTCTCCCTGCTGCCTGTGGTCAACTACCTGAAAGATCACCTGAAATCCCCAGTGCGTCTGGCGAAGGATTATCTGGATGGCGTCGACGTCGCCGAAGGTGAACTGGTGGTGCTGGAAAACGTCCGTTTCAACAAGGGCGAGAAGAAAGACGACGAAACCCTGTCCAAGAAATACGCGGCGCTGTGCGACGTGTACGTGATGGACGCGTTCGGCACCGCGCACCGCGCGCAGGCTTCCACCCACGGCGTGGGCAAGTTCGCGCCTGTCGCCTGTGCCGGCCCGCTGCTGTCCGCCGAGCTGGAAGCGCTGGGCAAAGCCCTGGGTAACCCGGCCCGTCCGATGGTCGCCATCGTGGGCGGTTCTAAAGTCTCCACCAAACTGACCGTGCTGGATTCCCTGTCCAAAATCGCCGATCAGCTGATCGTCGGCGGCGGCATTGCCAACACCTTCGTGGCGGCGCAGGGCAACAACGTGGGCCAGTCCCTGTACGAACCGGATCTGATCCCGAACGCGCAGAAACTGCTGGAAACCTGCGACATTCCGGTGCCGACCGACGTGCGCGTGGCGACCGAGTTCTCTGAGACCGCGACCGCGACCGTGAAGCAGGCCAACGAGATCCAGGACAACGAGCAAATTCTGGATATGGGCGACGTCTCTGCCGAGCGTCTGGCCGTTATCCTGAAGAACGCCAAAACCATTCTGTGGAATGGCCCGGTTGGCGTATTCGAGTTCCCTAACTTCCGTAAGGGCACCGAAATTGTCGCCCGCGCGATCGCCGATAGCGACGCTTTCTCTATCGCTGGCGGCGGCGACACTCTGGCAGCCATCGATCTGTTCGGTATCGCTGACAAAATCTCCTACATCTCCACCGGCGGTGGCGCATTCCTGGAATTCGTTGAAGGGAAACCGCTGCCTGCAGTCGTGATGCTGGAAGAGCGCGCTAAGCAGTAATTCAGACAACGGGAGGCGAAAGCCGCCCGTTTGTTTTATACCGCGCGGCAAATGCTGCGCGGCGTGAAAACATCGATTTACATCCATCTACGGCCGACGAAACAGGACAAAGTAACATGTCTAAAATTTTTGATTTCGTAAAACCGGGTGTCATCACGGGTGATGACGTTCAGAAAGTCTTCGCAGTTGCTAAAGAGAACAACTTTGCGCTGCCAGCGGTAAACTGCGTGGGTACCGACTCCATCAACGCAGTGCTGGAAGCCGCGGCTAAAGTGCGCGCGCCGGTCATCGTTCAGTTCTCCAACGGCGGCGCCGCATTCATCGCCGGCAAAGGCGTGAAGACCGATGTGCCTCAGGGCGCAGCGATTCTGGGCGCTATCTCCGGCGCACACCACGTTCACCAGATGGCTGAACACTACGGCGTGCCGGTGATCCTGCACACCGACCACTGCGCGAAGAAACTGCTGCCATGGCTGGACGGCCTGCTGGACGCCGGCGAGAAACACTTCGCCGCTACCGGCAAACCGCTGTTCTCTTCCCACATGATCGATCTGTCTGAAGAGTCTCTGGAAGAAAACATCGAGATCTGCAGCGCCTACCTGAAGCGCATGGCCAAAATCGGCATGACGCTGGAAATCGAACTGGGCTGCACCGGCGGTGAAGAAGATGGCGTGGACAACAGCCATATGGACGCTTCCGCTCTGTACACCCAGCCGGAAGACGTGGCTTACGCGTACGAAAAACTGAACGCCATCAGCCCGCGCTTCACCATCGCTGCATCGTTCGGTAACGTGCACGGCGTGTACAAGCCAGGCAACGTTAAGCTGACTCCAACCATCCTGCGCGATTCTCAGGATTACGTGTCCAAGAAATTCAACCTGCCGCACAACAGCCTGAACTTCGTGTTCCACGGTGGTTCCGGTTCTACCGACGCAGAGATCAAAGAGTCTGTGGGTTACGGCGTGATCAAGATGAACATCGACACCGACACCCAATGGGCGACCTGGGACGGCATCCTGCAGTACTACAAAGCGAACGAAGCTTACCTGCAGGGCCAGTTGGGCAACCCGAAAGGCGCCGATCAGCCTAACAAGAAATACTACGATCCACGCGTATGGCTGCGCGCAGCGCAAACCAGCATGGTGACGCGTCTGGAGCAGGCCTTCAAAGATCTGAACGCGGTAGACGTTCTGTAATCTTCGGCACCTGTTGCATGAAGTACAAGGCTCCCTCCTGCGGGGAGCCTTTTTCGTTTTCAGCCCAGCAGGCCGGCACCGACATTGATCGACAGGCCCAGGATCAGCATGTTGAACACGAACGAAATAACCGACTGCACGAGCGCGATTTTGCGTACCTCTGCCGCGCCGACCGCCACATCGGCGGTTTGCGACGCGACCGCGATGGTGAAGGAGAAGTAGGCGAAATCCAGATAGGTGGGATCGGCGAGATTGCCGGGGAACAGCAGCGGCAAAGGATCCTGCTGTGCGCCCTGGCGATAAAACTGATGAGCATAGTGCATGGTGAAGGCGGTCGGCAGAAGCAGCCAGGAGACCGCCAGCGTGGCGCCGGTCAGGAGCAAATGCAGCGTTTTCAGAGAGCCGGCCACCTGTTTGGCGCTGCTCAATTCAAACAGGATCGCCAGTAAGCTGACCAGGCAGCCGAGGCTGACTAACGCCAGCACCATGCTGGCGCTTTCGTCCTGCCGCCGGGCGATTTGGCGAATGTGCTGCGGCGTGCTGACCAGCATCAGCCGCCAGAGAAACAGCAGGTAGAGCCAGGCCAGCGTATTCCAGCCGATCATCAAGCGTTGCAGCAGCGAGAGCTGGGCGGGCAGCAGCAGAAAGCATAGCAGCCCGGCGCCGACGGAAAACAGCAGCCTGGGCCGCACTTGCCAATAGTGTTTGAGCGAAGAGCGAATGTGCATGAAGAACGGATCCCTTGTCGTGAAATGGCCAACGCGCTGTTCTCAGCATAGAAGAAGCGGCGGGCGGTTTCGGCTATTTTTAATGCTGATGGTTGGCATGAGCCTTTAATGTTGGTTACCCTTAGGCGTGGTTTCCTACTGGCCGCCGAGGCCAGTGTATTTTTGCGAGTTTCTCCCGTTAGGGACTGAGTTAGGACGACACGAATGAAAGATTTGAATGTAGTAGACGGCATCAACGGTGCCGGCGACTGGTTGGTGAAGAATCAGGATCTGTTGATCCAGTACGCGGTGAATATCGTCGCCGCCATCGTTATCCTGATCATCGGTTCGATTGTGGCCCGCGTGGTCGGCAATGCGCTGAACCGCGTGATGAAGCTGCGCGGCATCGACGCCACGGTGGCCGACTTCCTGTCGGCGATCGTGCGTTACGGCGTGCTGGCGTTCACCTTCATCGCCGTGCTGGGGCGCGTCGGCGTGCAGACCACCTCGGTGATCGCGGTGCTGGGTGCCGCCGGTTTGGCCGTCGGCCTGGCGCTGCAAGGCTCGCTGTCCAACTTCGCCGCCGGCGTGCTGCTGGTGATCTTCCGTCCGCTGCGCGTGGGTGAATATGTCGATCTGGGCGGCGTGGCCGGTACCGTCGATCAGGTGCAGATTTTCTCCACCACCCTGCGCACCGCCGACAACAAAACCATCGTGGTGCCGAACGGTAAAATCATCGCCGGCAACATCATCAACTACTCCCGCGAACCGAACCGCCGCGTGGATATCGTGGTGGGCGTGGCCTACAACGCCGATATCGACGTGGTGAAGAAGGTGCTGGGCGACGTGATCGCCGCCGACAAACGCATCATGCACGCCAAAGGCGTGACCGTGCGTCTGAACGAGATGGCGCCGTCCTCGCTGAACTTCGTGACCCGTTCCTGGACCACCAATGCGGAATACTGGAACGTGTACTTCGATCTGATGGAAAACTTCAAGCGCGCGCTGGATGCCCACAACATCGGCATTCCGTTCCCGCAGATGGATGTGCACCTGTATCGCACCGAAGACGCTTCCGCCAAGGCGGAATAACAGAGAAGGGGGCCTTGCCCCCTTTTTTATTGCTATTTTCCCCGTATTAGCCAGGCAGCCATTCAATCTGTCTCCGCTGTATCGATATTGGCGCCAAGCCGATATGCGCCTTCGGAAATTGCGGCCTATGACAAGTAGATGCGGGCGTAATAACGAGAAGCTCAATAAGTCGCGGTAAAAACGACTTTTCGTTGTTACTGTTTCCTTCTCTGATACCATAGCTTTCTTGTGGATTGTCGATAGGAAAGGGATGAAATGAAAAGGGCTGTTATTGCCGCATTATTGAGCGTCTTGATCTCTGGATGTGGGCCAAAAGCATTGTCGCCTGAACAAATACAGCAAGTAGACGATTTAAAGTCAGAGCTGGTGAGTACGGATGCCGAGATTGAAAACGCAGCTAAACAGCAGGACACGTTAAACGGCGGCTTGATTAAATCTCTGGTGATGGCGCGACTGGAAATTCTGAAAACGAACAAGGCGCTTATTCAGCAACGAATCAATGCGATTGAGTCTGGATCAAAGGTTGAGATTGTCACGAACCAGACCGCGCCGGATCTGAAGCTGGCGGAAAAGCTCACCGCCGAATTGGCAATGCTGACTCGGGAAATATCGACCGCTAAACAAGAGGCCGCACAATACGATGGTGGTCTGGTGGGGTCGATAAAAAAGGCAACGATAGCCACTCAAGAGCAAAGTCTGGCGATGTTGCAGCAAAAATTGCTGTCGGCGAAATATGGCCTGGCCGTTCCGACGATAGCCCATCATGCAACATCAACCGCTTCAAAATCCAATCAGCGGGAAGAACCGGTGGCGAAAGACGCGTTGCTTCCGCCCGGCATTGGGCCGTTTGGACTGCAAATGGGGTTGACGAAAAAGAACGTCGAGGACATGACAGGCGTTACCTTAACGGCAATACCGAATCGTCTTAATATTTATACTACGGAGGTCGTCCCCAAAACGTATTACGCCTTTGAAACCTACATTTTGCTCATCTCTCCCAAGGTTGGTTTATGCCGAATTCGCGCGCTTAGCGGTGATATCAATACAGACAGTTATGGGGTGGAGTTAAAGTCCAGGGTGAAGGACATTGCTAAATCATTGACCGCTAATTATGGCAAAGGAAATGCTACTGACTTGCTGTTGCCGGGGTCGTTATGGAAAGAACCTGGTGATTGGATGATGGGGCTGCTTAAAAAAGAACGCTATTTCGGTATTGACTGGGAAGAGAAAAAAGATAAACCGTTCAAGAACGATTTGCAGGGGATTATGCTTGAAGCGACCGCCGTCAATAGTGGGGTTGGGAGCGTTTATCTGCAATATGATTTTAAAAATGTCGATGAGTGCATAAAGGAAGCCAATGACAAGGAAAACAGTGCACTATAGCGGCAAGCGCTTTTGAAAAATAACCGATAGGTTAAGGGTTTCTCATGAGAGGCCGAGATGCTACCGATGGCGTCTCGGCCTTTTATTTTCCGCGAGGTCAGATGCCCGCAGCCGGTTCCGTGAGCGGCGTGCGGCGGCGCAGGCTGAGGCGATAGAGCAGGAAGATGGCGGCGGCGCCCAGCAGCGCCGGCAGCGCCAGCCAGAGGAAGAACACTTCCGTCGAGCCGGCGGCGGCCATCATCCAGGCGCCGAGCATCGAGCCGACAATTGAGCCGAAGCGGCCATTGGCCATGGCCCAGCTGACGCCGGTGACGCGGGCTGCGGTCGGATAAAGGGTGGCGGAGACCAGGTTCAGGCCGTTTTGCGCGCCGGCCACGCCGAAGCCGATAAGGAACACGACGGCGGCCAGCGTGTAGACGTCGCCCATCAGATACCCGGTCGCGCCAATTACCAGTGCGGCGCCCAGGTAGGAGACGGCCAGTACGCGGTATGGCCCGATCCGATCCATCAGCAGCGCCATCAGGATGGCGCCCAGGGTGCCGCCGAGCGGCACCATCGCGCCGATGCGCGAGGCGTGGGCGATATCGTAACCGGCGTCTTTGAGCAGGGTCGGCAGCCAGCTGGTGAGCAGGTAGAACACGAACAGCGAACAGAAGAACGCCACCCACAGCAGCAGGGTGCGCACGGCGCGGCCTTCGATAAACAGGTGTGATATCGGCGATGTGGCCTGCGGTGGGCGCTCGTCATCGACAATCGTCACGCCGGCCCAACGCTGGCCGGTGATGCGTTCGACCACCCGGCGCAGCCGATCGGCATGTTTGGCGTTGGCAGCCATAAAGCGTACCGACTCGGGCATCTGCCAGGCCAGCAGCGGCAGCAGCGCCAATGGCGCAATGCCGCCGACCAGCAGCACGCCGCGCCAGCCGAACGCCGGGATGATCTGCCCGGCCAGCAGGCCGCCCAGGGCCAGCCCGGCGGTAAAGCCGCTCCAGCTCAGGGTGACCATCAGCATGCGGCGGCGCGCCGGTGAGTACTCCGAGCTGAGGGTAATGCAGGTCGGTATCGCGCCCCCGAGGCCAATGCCGGTGATGAAGCGCAGCAAGGTCAGGGATTCTATCGATTGCGTATAGGCAGAAGCCAGGGTGCAGCCGCCAAACACCAGCACCGCGACGAGCAGCACGCGTTTGCGGCCGATGGCGTCGGCGATCGGCCCGAACAGCAGGCTGCCGATCAGCAGGCCGAACAGCCCCGCGCCGAAGGCAGGAGAAAGCTGCGAGGGGTGCAGGCCCCACTCTTCACGCAGCGCCGGCGCGATATAGCCGATGATGGCGGTATCGAAGCCATCCAGCAGGGCAATGAGGAAACACAGGGTCAGGATCAGGATTTGGTAGGGGGAGATCCTGGCGCGATCGATGATTTCGCTGATGCGAGCGGTATTTGGGCTCATGGTTATTCCACTGTTATTCGGCTGGTGTGGGCTGGCTGAGGGCTGTTCAGGCCAGGCCTGAACCAAAACCGCTGTGGCTGGCATCGCGTAGAAATCCGAGTATACACCAGATCGGGGGCGTTGCGTGGAGGGGGAATCGCTGATAATCGCCCGCCGCAGGAGGTGTCTGTGGCGGGCGCAGGCAAGGTTATTTGGCTAACAGCTCTCGGCGCACGATCTCGGCGCCTGCGCTTAACGCATTCAGCTTGCCGCGGGCGACCTGACGGGGCAGGGGGGCCATGCCGCAGTTGGTCGACGGATAGAGTTTGTCGGCATCGACAAACTGCAGCGCTTTGCGCAGCGTGTCGGCCACTTCCTCCGGCGTCTCAACGGCATGATTCGCTACGTCGATGGCGCCGACCATCACCTTTTTGCCGCGGATCAGTTCAAGCAGATCCATGGGCACGTGCGAGTTATGGCACTCCAGCGAGATGATATCGATGTTGGACGTTTGCAGTTTCGGAAACGCCTCTTCATATTGTCGCCATTCCGAGCCCAGCGTCTTTTTCCAGTCGGTATTGGCTTTAATCCCATATCCATAGCAGATATGTACGGCGGTTTCACACTTAAGCCCTTCAATGGCTCTTTCCAGGGCGGCGATGCCCCAGTCATTCACCTCGTCAAAGAACACGTTAAATGCGGGCTCATCAAACTGAATAATGTCGACGCCTGCGGCCTCGAGCTCTTTGGCTTCCTGATTGAGGATCTTCGCGAACTCCCAGGCTAATTTCTCGCGGCTTTTATAGTGGTTGTCATAGAGTGTGTCGATCATGGTCATCGGCCCCGGCAGGGCCCATTTAATCGGCTGTGTGGTCAGCTGGCGTAAAAATTTGGCGTCTTCAACGAAAACGGGTTTTTGACGCGAGACCGCCCCCACGACCGTCGGCACGCTCGCCTCATAGCGATTGCGGATTTTAACCACTTCGCGTTTTTCGAAATCGACGCCGCTGAGATGCTCGATAAACGTCGTGACGAAGTGCTGACGGGTTTGTTCGCCATCGCTGACGATATCGATGCCGGCCTGTTGTTGCTCTGCCAGTGACAAACGCAGAGCGTCCTGTTTCCCTTCGATGAGTTCTTCATTCTGCAATTTCCAGGGCGACCACAGGGTTTCCGGTTGGGCCAGCCAGACCGGTTTGGGCAAGCTGCCGGCGGTCGATGTGGGGAGCAATATTTTCATGATAGGTGACCTGTATTTAAGTGAATCAAAGCGCGTAGTGAGCAGACCATTGCTCAAGAATAGGCTTGTAGGGTTTGATAAATTGCTCTTCCGTAAATTTCCCCTGCTCAATCGCTAACTGGCTACGCTCTTCGCGATCGTAAACAATCTTGGTTAATGAATGATCCTGGTTATTCAGGCTTGGCTGATAGCATTGCCCCGCCGCCGAATTGGCATTGTAAATTTCAGGCCGATAGATTTTCTGGAAGGTCTCCATCGTGCTGATGGTGCCGATCAGTTCCAGGTCGGTGTAATCGCTCAGCAAATCCCCGGGGAAATAAAAGGCCAGGGGTGCAACGCTATTTTTCGGCATGAAATAGCGCACCTGCAGGCCCATTTTTTTAAAATACCGGTCGGTCAATGAAGCGCCGTCTTGCCGATACTCGTCGCCCAAGACCGGGTGTTGATTGCCCGTCCGATGGTAGGTGTCTTTGCTGGATACGCTGAGGCAGATCACCGGCGGTTTGCTGAAATTTTCATGGTATTCGTTTGAATTGACGAAGTGCTTAAAGATATTGCCGTGCAAATCGCCGAAATCATCCGGAATGGTAAATTCCGCCGCGTTTTTATTGTGCGCCGGCAGCAAGACGCTAAAGTCGTAATCGCGCACGTAAGACGAGAAATTGTTCCCGACGATGCCCTCGATACGCTTTTGCGTTTTTTTATCGATGATGTTGGTTTTCAGGATTTCGATAACTGGAAAGCTGGCGCCCTGATCTTCGATGCGCATCTCAACCGAGATGATTTCCAGCTCGACAGAGTAGCGATCGGCCTTGGGGTTATCCCAATAGGCTAATGCATTAAAGCGATTGTCGATCATCACCAACGTGTTGCGCAGGTTCTCCCGGCGGTTTTTCCCTCTGGCCAAATTGGCAAAGTTGGTGGTGATACGCGTATTTTCAGAAGGGTTATAATCTTCGTCGAAAGAACTGCTCTTAATCGTAAAGGTAAAGTCTGTATTCATCGTCTTATAGCATCCTGTTATATGATATGAAGGCTGGATTTATCCATTTCTTTCAATGGCTTGTTTTTCTATTTTTTTATTCAGCCGATTTCATATTGTCTGTCGTTAATGAGGTCTATTTTTGCCAGAGTCCCGGAGGGAGTGAAAGAGACTTAATTTCATTACCACATGAGCGGTATTCATGATCGGGCGTTCGGGCCGTTTTACCGCCGTTGCTCTGCGGCGCAAACCGCCGATGGGTTGGGCCGGCAACCTGGTGCAGCCTGAAAAATTACGGGTATAATCCCTTCATGATCCCACGGCTTCAGACACGAACATGACAAAACTCACCTTACAAGAGCAGATGCTCAAAGCGGGCTTGGTAACCAGCAAGAAAATGGCCAAAGTCCAAAGAACGGCTAAAAAATCACGCGTTCAGGCCCGCGAGGCCAGAGAGGCGGTGGAAGAGAATAAAAAGGCGCAGCTTGAGCGCGATAAGCAGCTGAACGAGCAGCAAAAGCAAGCCGCGCTGTCCAAAGAATACAAGGCGCAGGTGAAGCAGCTGATCGAGATGAATCGCATCGTTCTGGCGAAAGGCGATATCGGTTTTAACTTCACCGATGGCAACCTGATCAAAAAAATCCTGGTGGATAAGGCGACGCAGACCCAACTGATCAATGGCCGCCTCGCCATTGCCCGCTTGGTGGTCGAGAACCGGGAAGAGTGTGAATACGCGATTATCCCCGCGAGCGTCGCCGATAAAATCGCGCAGCGCGATGCGGGCAGCATTGTGTTGCACAGCGCGCTGAGTCAGGAAGAGCAGGATGAAGACGATCCGTACGCCGACTTTAAAGTGCCTGACGATTTGATGTGGTAAGCCGCGTTCAGAACGGCGCGGCGTGACGAGCGGTTATCCGCTCTCCGCGGATGGGGTGCACAAAGTCCAGTTCGCTGGCGTGCAGCATCAACCGCGGCGTCTGCTCGGCACCCGGCAGCAGGCGCCCACCATACAGATCGCAGCCTAAAATAGGATGGCCCAATTGCCGGCTGTGAATACGCAGCTGGTGGGTGCGCCCAGTCTCTGGGGTAAGCTGTACCCGCGTCAGCGGCAGCGAGATCCCGCCTTCCGTTTCACGATAAAAACGCTCGATGACCCGATAGCGGGAGCGAGCGGGCTTGCCGTGAAGGGCGCAAATTGACATCAGCGGGAACAGCGCCGGATCTTTGGCGATCGCCGCGTCTATTACCCCTTCGTTATCCGCCAGATGGCCGCAGAGCAGCGCGCTGTAGATTTTACCGACGGTGCGCTCGCTGAACTGCCGGCAGAGCGCGGCATTGACGGCCTTATTGCGGGCTACCACCATCAACCCGGACGTGCCGAAATCCAGGCGGTGTGCCAGCGTGCAGCCGGGGAAGATCTGCACCAGCCGATAGTGCACCGAGTCGAGATTTTGCGGATTTTTGCCCGAAAGGCTGAGCAACCCGGCGGGTTTATTGATCAGCGCCAGATGATCGTCCTGATAGAGGATCTCTATCTGGTCATGACAGGGCGGGGCGATGAAGGTATCGGTAATCGTAGACATCGGTCGGCCGGCTGGAGGGAGGAGGGGCGGATGATAGCGAATTTTTCGCCGATGGGCGAATCTGGCGGCGCTGGCCTGGCGCCCACAGGGTATTAGCATCTCTGATACTTGATTAGAAACATCAATTTCACCTAATGATCGCTTCCTCGTATGATGCGCGTGTTGACCGATACGCGCCCACGTCCGGCGCCTTTTATCATTCGAGGAATTTCCCATGCTAGCCGTCTTCCTGCAGGGCTTTGCCCTGAGCGCCGCCATGATCCTGCCGCTGGGCCCGCAGAACGTATTCGTGATGAATCAGGGCATTCGCCGTCAGTATCATCTGATGATCGCCTCATTGTGCGCGCTGAGCGATATCGTGCTGATCTGCGCCGGTATTTTCGGCGGCAGCGCGTTGCTGACCCGCTCGCCGCTGCTGCTGGCGTTGGTGACCTGGGGCGGGGTGGCGTTTCTGCTGTGGTACGGCTGGGGCGCGTTCCGTTCCGCCTTCAGCCCACAACCGGCGCAGGCCGCGGCGCAGGAGCTGGCGCAGAGCCGCTGGCGCCTCGTGGTCACCATGCTGGCGGTCACCTGGCTGAATCCGCACGTCTATCTGGATACCTTCGTGGTGCTCGGCAGCCTGGGCGGGCAGCTGACGGCGGACGTGCGTTCCTGGTTCGCGCTTGGCGCGGTCAGCGCGTCGGCGGTGTGGTTCTTTGGCCTGGCGCTGCTGGCCTCCTGGCTGGCGCCGTGGCTGAACACCCAGCGGGCGCAGCGCATCATCAACGCGCTGGTCGGTCTGGTGATGTGGGGCATCGCGCTGCAGCTGGCCTGGCAGGGGGCAAATTTATAAGAATTTGTCACTAATCCGAATTCAAAACGCCGTGCGATATGCTACGTTTGATGCCAGGAAACCGGCGGTTCTCGCAGGGAAAAGCCGGCGATCAGAGACAGCCTGTCATTAAGGAGACACTGTGAAGCTAAAAGCATTGGCTATGGCCGCAATGGTCGGATTAGGGACGCTACCGATGGCGCTGCAGGCGGCTGAATTGCCTGAAGGGCCGCACGTCGTCACCTCCGGCACCGCCAGCGTGGACGCCACGCCGGATATCGCCACTCTGGCGATCGAAGTGAGCGTTTCCTCCAAAGACGCCGCCCAGGCGAAGAAGCAGGTGGACGAGCGCGTGGCGCAGTACTTTGATTTCCTGCAGAAAAACAACATCGAGAAGAAAGACATCAGCGCCGCCAACCTGCGCACCCAGCCGGAATACGATTACCTGAAAACCGGCGAGTCGGTGCTGAAGGGCTACCGGGCGGTGCGCCAGGTGCAGGTTACCCTGCGCCAGTTGGACAAGCTGAACGAGCTGCTGGACGGCGCGCTGAAATCCGGCCTGAACGAGATCCGCGCGGTGGAGCTGGGCGTCGCCAAGCCGGACGTGTATCGCGAGCAGGCGCGGCAAAAAGCGATCGAGAACGCGACTCAGCAGGCCGAATCCCTGGCCAAGGGCTTCCACGCCAAGCTGGGGCCGGTGTACAGCATTCGCTACCGGGTCGCCAACTACCAGCCGATGCCGGTGGCGCGGATGTATAAGGCGGCCGGCGCGGCGGCGGAAAACGACGCGGCGCAAACCTATGAACAGCAAAGCATTCACTTCGACGATCAGGTGGATGTGGTGTTCGAGCTGCAGCGCAACGCCGCGCAGTAAGGGGGTTGTCATGAAGAAAAGGTTCGCTGCGGCGAACCTTTTTTCGTTTTAATCCTGGCGCAGCACCTGGTGACCGTGCTCCAGCAACGCGTCGGTCACTTTACGCATCATGCGGCTCTCCGGCGCGAAGCGGTGCCAGTACAGCATGCGGCGCTGGTACAGCCCCGGCGTCAGATCGATCAGTTCGCCGGATGCCAGCTCCTTTTCGATCTGCAGATGTGGGATCATACAGCAGGTGGTGCCCTGACGGGCCAGCTGCACGAAGGCTTCCGATGAGTTCACGATGTGGCAGGGCACGCTGCCCGGCGACAGATCGAAGTTCTGCTGCAGAAATGCCTGGTGCATGTCGTCGAGATGATCGAAGGCCACCGCCGGCGCTTTCAACAGCGCGGAGCGGGTGACGCCGTTCGGGAAATAGCGCTCGGCGAAGCCGCTGGAGGCCACGAACAGGTAGTCCAGCGCCCCCAGCCGATCCACCAGGCAGCTCGGCAGCGGCTGCGGCTGAATACTCACCGCGCCCACCACCTCACCACGGCGCAGCCGCTCCTGGGTGCGGGTTTCATCTTCCACCTGCAGATTCAGACGAATGGGGGAGTCCGCCAGCACCGGCTTCAGCGCCGGCAGCAGCCAGGTCGCCAGACTGTCGGCGTTGACCGCCAGCGACAGCAGCAGCGGCGTATCGACGCCGGTGTCGTTGCCCAGCCACTCTTCTTCCAGCAGCTCCACCTGATGCAGCAGCGCCAGCAGCTTTTGCCCCTGTTCGGTCGGGCGCGGCGGCACGGTGCGGACCAGCAGCGGTTGGCCGAACAGGTTTTCCAGCTGTTTGATGCGTTGGGATACCGCCGATTGCGTGATGCAGAGTTTTTGCGCGGCGCGCTCGAAGCCGCGCTCACGGATCACCGCGTCCAGCGCTTGCAGCGTACGATAGTCTGGGCGTTTCATCGGAAAGATATCCCTTAAATTAGAATGATACCGGCACTATGCCACATTTTGCGTGCGGCGCAGGTGGAAAAATCACGCCCCCAGCTCGCCGCCAAGCGGGTAAAAATGCGGGCTGCGGTAAATAAGTGTGATCCTGCCGGCGTGAAAAACAGCGTTTTACCCTATAATACGCACACGTTTTCGTACAGAGGCAAGGGACATATTATGACGCAGGATGAACTGAAAAAAGCGGTGGGCTGGGCGGCGCTGGAATACGTGACGCCGGGCACCATCGTCGGGGTGGGCACCGGCTCTACCGCCGCCCACTTTATTGACGCGCTGGGCTCCATCAAGCACCAGATTGAAGGCGCGGTGTCCAGCTCAGACGCCTCAACCGCCAAGCTGAAAAGCCTCGGCATCCATGTGTTCGACAGCAACGAAGTGGACTCGCTCGATATCTACGTGGACGGCGCGGACGAAATCAACGGCCACATGCAGATGATCAAAGGCGGCGGCGCGGCGCTGACGCGCGAGAAGATCATCGCCGCCATCGCCAAGAAATTCATCTGCATCGTCGACGCCAGCAAGCAGGTGGACGTGCTGGGCAAATTCCCGCTGCCGGTGGAAGTGATCCCGATGGCCCGCTCCTATGTGGCGCGTGAGCTGGTGAAACTGGGCGGCCTGCCGGAGTATCGCCAGAACGTAGTGACCGACAACGGCAACGTGATCCTCGATGTGCATAACCTGAGCATCACCGACGCTATCGCGCTGGAGAACAAGATCAACGGCATCGCCGGCGTGGTGACCGTGGGGCTGTTCGCCAACCGCGGCGCGGACGTGGCGCTGGTCGGCACCCCGGAAGGCGTGAAAGTGGTCAAATAAGCCTCTGCGGCCTGTGGCCCGGCAGTGCCGGGCCGCATATTTCTTCGGTTAAAACATCTTTTCTAAAAAGCGGCAAATTTGGTGACTTATGTCACATTGTGAAAACTGACTCCCCAAAGCTTCTGCCGAAAACTTTCCCTATGGCATTTTCTGCCGTAAACCGCCATCAACGCTGCGCCTTGTCCTGCCGGGCAGGCAATCGTTTGTATTGCCGCCCGCGTTATTTTTGTTATGTTGGATGGGAGCTGTGTCGTCACAGCCGCTTCTGAAGTCTGAACATAGGGTCGGGTAAATGGCAAAAGTATCATTGGAGAAAGACAGGATTAAATTCCTGTTGGTGGAAGGGGTTCATCAGAGCACGGTCGATAATTTGCGTGCCGCCGGTTATACCAACATCGAATACCACAAGGGTGCGTTAGACACCGAATCGCTGAAGGCCTCCATCCGCGATGCGCACTTCGTCGGCATCCGATCGCGCACGCATCTGACCGAAGAGGTGTTCGCCGCCGCAGAAAAACTGGTGGCGGTGGGCTGCTTCTGCATCGGCACCAACCAGGTTGACCTGAAAGCGGCGACCAAACGCGGCATTCCGGTCTTCAACGCCCCGTTCTCCAATACCCGATCCGTGGCCGAAATGGTGCTGGGCGAGCTGCTGTTGATGCTGCGCGGCATTCCGGCCGCCAACGCCAAGGCGCACCGCGGCGTGTGGCACAAACTGGCCGTGGGCTCCTATGAAGCGCGCGGCAAAAAACTGGGCATCATCGGCTACGGCCATATCGGCACCCAGCTGGGCATTCTGGCCGAAGGGCTGGGCATGAAGGTGTTCTTCTACGATATCGAGAACAAGCTGCCGTTGGGCAACGCGCAACAGGTGCGTCATCTGTCCGATCTGCTCAATATGAGCGACGTGGTGACGCTGCACGTGCCGGAAACGCTGGCGACCAAGAATATGATGGGGGCGGAAGAGCTGGCGCTGATGAAACCGGGCGCTATTCTGATCAACGCCTCGCGCGGCACCGTGGTGGATATCCCCGCGCTGTGCGACGCGCTGGCCAGCAATCACCTGGCGGGGGCGGCGATCGACGTCTTCCCGGAAGAACCGGCGACCAACAGCGATCCGTTCAACTCGCCGCTGTGTGAGTTCGATAACGTGCTGCTGACGCCGCACATCGGCGGTTCCACTCAGGAAGCGCAGGAAAACATCGGCGACGAAGTGGCCGGCAAGCTGGCGAAATATTCCGATAACGGTTCGACCCTGTCGGCGGTCAACTTCCCGGAAGTGTCGTTGCCGGCGCATGGCCCGAACGCCAGCCGTCTGCTGCACATCCATGAAAACCGTCCGGGCGTGCTGACGCAGATTAACCAGATCTTCGCCGAAGAGGGGGTTAACATCGCCGCGCAGTATCTGCAAACCGGGCCGGAAATTGGCTATGTGGTGATCGACATCGAAGCGGAAACCGCGCGCGCCGACGCCGCGCTGCAGCGCATGAAGGCCATCGACGGCACCATTCGCGCCCGTCTGCTGTTCTGATTCGGCGGCTCGCCGCAACGAAAAAGGCCGGAGCGATCCGGCCTTTTGCTATTTGGGCTCCCGCCACGCCCAGCTGCAGAGCGGGGTGAGGATTTCCGGCAGCGGGATATCCCAGTGTTCGGTCGGCAGGCGCTCCACCTGCTGGCAATCATGGGCCAGACCGATGGGATAGGGGCCGCCGCTGCGCCAGTTTTGCAGGGTGCGATCGTAGAAACCGCCCCCCATGCCCAAACGCTGCCCGGTATGATCGAATGCCACCAACGGCGTCAGCACGACGTCAAGTTCGCCCAGCGGCAACACCTGGCGCACATCGAGGCGGGGCTCGAGAATATTGAAGCGATTGCGTACCAGCGGCGTTTCCGGCGCATAGCGCAGGAACAGCAGGTGACCCGGGCTGAACGGGTGCAGCACCGGCAGGTAAACCCGTTTGCCGAGCGTCCACAGACGCTCGATCAGCGGCCCGGTATCGAGTTCGCCGTCAAACGACAGGAAGACCGCGATGTTGTGCGCCGCTTGAATGCGCGCGTGTGCGGTGAGGCGTTCGGTTATCTTTTCTGCGGCAAAGCGTTGCTGCTCGGGCGTAAGCTCGCGCCGACGTTGGCGAATGAGTTGACGAATGGCTTGGCGCTGCTGCGCGAATTGGGGTTGAAAAGACATCGTATCAGGCTTGCTCAGTGTGGCGTTCAGCACACAAAACCGCTGAGAAGGGGAATCTCCGAGATGCCGTCGCAGGCTGTAACCCTTGAACCCATGGTTCAAGGTGAACGTGCCGTCGCAATCTTAAGGCTTCTCGGCGCACCGAGCGTGCTCACCGATCGCGGAGCAACACATTCTGTTTGTACTAAATATCGGCTCAGGGGACTGGCCCGCTGGCGAACATCTCAGAGAAATTTTGTACTCGTTGCCGAAAACTTGGCTTTCAACAACTTAAGTTATTCGAATTGTGCATCCTGACGTTCAGAGATGCGACCTTGTTCAAGCAGCGCTTGTTCAATGGTCTGCTGCAGCATCCGTATGCGTTGTTCCATATTGGACGCATAGTCACGGGTTTTCAACCGTTCTTGAGCAAGTTCGTGACAGACGTTCAATGCCGCGATGAAAACCAGTTGCTCAGTATTGGAGACTCTAGTGCGAACTTTAAGATCTTGCAACCGTTGGTTAAGATCGTCCGCCGCCATATTCAACGCATCTTGTTGTTCTGGCGGGCAATTGACTCTTAACGAGCGGCCAAAAATTTGAATATCTACCGGTTGTGCAGACATGCCACCTTCCTGCCTAAATTTCGCGCCAGCCTTGTCCGCCCGGGCCGGGCCGTCAAAGCGGGCGCCACTATATATACCTCGGTACCAAGATACAACCCCTTTTTCAGTACCTGGTTGTAATCTACTGTGGCGGACATTGCCAGTCAAAAAAGGGTTTCAAAATGCGTATTTACCGCACTTTCGTCACCCGCCGGCGCAGTGTGAAACCTGCCACATCGCGATTATAACTAGCCACTGAGGTGTCGCGCTTATCTGGTATAGCGACGGACCTTGGTGGTAGCATAACACGAACTTATCCTGCCAACGATGACGAATGCGCATGTCTATACAGAATACATTTCCAAGTTACCAATCTTTGACCGTGGCCCTCAACCAGCAGTCGGTGGCGCTGACCGCGGCAGAAATGCATGGCCTGATCAGCGGCCTGTTGTGCGGCGGCAGCCGTGATGCCGGCTGGCAGGCGCTGGTGCACGATCTGACCAACGAAGGCGTCGCCTTCCCGCAGGCGCTTAGCCAACCGCTGCAGCAGCTGTATGAAGCGACGCGTGACACGCTGGAAGATGACGAATTCCTGTTCCAACTGATGCTGCCTGAAGGGGAGATCGTCAGCGTGTTCGATCGCGCCGACGCGCTGGCCGGTTGGGTCAACCACTTCCTGCTCGGGCTGGGCATGATGCAGCCGAAGCTGGCTCAGGTGAAAGACGAAGTCGGTGAAGCGATTGACGATCTGCGCAATATCGCGCAGCTGGGCTACGACGAAGACGAAGATCAGGAAGAATTGGAACAGTCGTTGGAAGAAGTGGCGGAGTATGTGCGGGTCGCCGCCATCATGTGCCACGGCGAATTCACCCGTCACAAACCGACGGCGCCGGAAAATATCAAACCGACGCTGCACTAAACGTTCTATCGCCTCTCCGCCGGCGGTGCGGATGGCATGATTTCAGGAGAAGGTAATGACTCAGCAGGAATTCAACAACCGCCGCCAGGCGCTGTTGGCGAAAATGGCGCCGGCCAGTGCGGCGGTTATTTTCTCTGCGCCGGAAACGACGCGCAGTGCAGATTCAGACTATCCCTACCGGCAGAACAGCGATTTTTGGTACCTGACCGGCTTCAATGAGCCGGAAGCGGTGCTGGTGCTGATTAAAAGCGATGAAACGCACAACCACAGCGTGTTGTTCAACCGGGTGCGCGATTTGACGGCGGAAATCTGGTTTGGCCGCCGCCTGGGGCAAGACGCCGCACCGGCAAAGCTGGGCGTGGATCGCGCGCTGCCGTTCGATGAAATCAATGACCAACTGCACCTGCTGCTCAACGGCCTGGACGTGGTCTACCACGCGCAGGGCGAATACGCCTATGCCGATCAGATCCTGTTCAGCGCGCTGGACAAGCTGCGCAAGGGGTTCCGCCAGAACCTGCAGGCGCCGGCCACCGTTACCGACTGGCGGCCGTGGCTGCACGACATGCGGCTGTTCAAGTCGCCGGAAGAGCTGGCGGTGATGCGCCGCGCCGGTGAGATCAGCGCGCTGGCGCACACCCGCGCGATGGAAAAATGCCGTCCGGGCATGTTCGAATACCAGCTGGAAGCGGAAATTCATCATGAGTTCACCCGCCTCGGCGCCCGTTACCCGTCTTACAACACCATCGTCGGCAGCGGCGAAAACGGCTGTATCCTGCACTACACCGAGAACGAGAGCCAGATGCGCGACGGCGATCTGGTGTTGATCGACGCGGGCTGCGAGTACCAGGGATACGCCGGCGACATCACCCGCACCTTCCCGGTCAACGGCAAGTTCAGCCGGCCGCAGCGCGCGGTGTACGACATTGTGCTGGCGTCGCTGCAGCGCGCTTTGGAACTGTTCAAACCCGGCACCAGCATTCGCGAAGTCAATGACGAAGTGGTGCGCATCATGGTGGTCGGGCTGGTGGAGCTGGGCGTATTGAAAGGTGAAGTCGACCTGCTGATCGCCGAGCAGGCGCACCGTCAGTTCTTCATGCACGGGCTGAGCCACTGGCTGGGTCTCGACGTGCACGACGTTGGCCACTACGGCACGCCGAGCCGCGATCGGCTGCTGGAGCCGGGCATGGTGCTGACCGTGGAGCCGGGGCTGTACATCGCGCCGGATGCGGACGTGCCGGCGGAGTACCGCGGCATCGGCATCCGCATCGAGGACGATATCGTGATCACCGCCGACGGCAATGAAAACCTGACCGCCACCGTGGTGAAAGACGCCGATGCCATCGAGGCTTTGATGGCGGCGGCAAGGTCGTAGCATGAGCGTTATTATCGTTGGCGGGGGTATGGCGGGCGCGACGTTGGCGCTGGCCATTTCGTCGCTCACTCAGGGAAGAATGGCGGTGGATCTGGTCGAGGCGACCCGGCCGGACGACCGCAGCCATCCGGGCTTTGACGCCCGCGCCATCGCACTGGCGCAGGGCACCTGCCAACAGCTGGCGCGCATCGGCGTTTGGCCGGCGCTGCGCGATTGCGCTACGCCGATCACTCAGGTGCACGTCAGCGATCGCGGGCACGCCGGGTTTGTGAATCTGCAGGCGCAAGATTATCAGGTCGATGCGCTCGGCCAGGTGATCGAACTGCACGACGCCGGGCAGCGGTTGTTCGCGCTGCTGGCCAAGGCCCCCGGCGTTACGCTGCACTGCCCGGCGCGGGTGGTGGACGTGATTCGCACCGCAGAGCGGGCGGAAGTGCTGCTGGACAACGGCCAGCGTCTGCGCGGGCAATTGCTGGTGGCGGCCGACGGCTCGCGCTCTGCGCTGGCGCAAGCCTGCAATATGCAGTGGCGGCAGGAGGACTATCCGCAGTTCGCCACCATCGCCAACGTCACCACGGCGGAAGATCCGCAGGGGCGCGCCTTTGAGCGCTTTACCCGCTATGGGCCGCTGGCGCTGTTGCCGATGTCGCAGGGGCGCAGTTCACTGGTATGGTGCCATGCGCGCGAAGATCGCGCCCAGGTGGATGCCTGGGACGACGAGCGGTTTATCGCCGAGCTGCAACAGGCCTTCGGCTGGCGGCTGGGGCGCATCCTCAAAGCCGGTAAACGGCACAGTTACCCACTCGGTCTGCTGACCGCCGATCGCCATGTCAGCCACCGGCTGGCGCTGGTGGGCAACGCGGCGCAAACGCTGCATCCTATCGCCGGGCAGGGGTTCAACCTTGGCCTGCGCGACGTGATGTCGCTGGCGGAAACGCTGGCGGAAGCGGCAGACAGCGGCGAAGACGCCGGCGGTTACGCACTGCTGAGCCGTTATCAGCAGCGGCGGCAAAACGATCAGCGGGCGACGATCGGCGTGACCGATGGGTTGATTCATCTGTTCGCCAACCGTTATGGCCCGCTGGTGATCGGCCGCAATCTGGGGCTGATGGCGATGGAACGTTTGCCGGCGATACGCGATGCCTTCGCTAAGCGTACGCTGGGCTGGGTGGAACGTTAGAGACATGGTCGGGCGCTTTAACGCGCCCAAAGCGCGGCGCGGCAAGGCGTCGCGCGTTATTTAAGGAAATCGAGCAGCATGCAATCATTTGACGTGATTATCGCCGGTGGCGGTATGGTGGGGTTGGCGTTGGCCTGCGGCCTGCAGGGCAGCGGGCTGCGCGTGGCGGTGCTGGAGCAGCGCCAGCCGGAGATGGCGCCGCCGTCGGAACAGCCGGCCCTGCGCGTCTCCGCCATCAATGCCGCCAGCGAGCGGTTGCTGCAGCACATCGGCGTGTGGGACGACATTCTCCAGCTGCGCGCCAGCGCCTATAACGCGATGGAAGTGTGGGATCGCGACAGCTTCGGCAGAATCGCCTTCCGCGGCGACGAGTGCGGCTTCAGCCATCTCGGCCACATCATCGAAAATTCGGTGATCCAGCAGGCGCTGTGGAAACGCGCCGAAAGCCTGTCGGACATCACGCTGATTACCCCGGCCGCGCTCAAGCAGGTGGCGTGGGGCGAGAACGACGCCTTCGTCACGCTGGAGGACGGCCGCATGCTGACCGCCCGGTTGGTGATTGGCGCCGACGGCGCCCAGTCGTGGCTGCGCCAGCATGCCGATATCCCGCTCACCTTCTGGGATTACCGCCACCACGCGCTGGTGGCCACCGTTCGCACCGAAGAATCGCATCAGGCGACGGCGCGGCAAATTTTCCACGGCGACGGCATTCTGGCGTTCCTGCCGTTCAGCGATCCGTATTTGAGCTCTATCGTCTGGTCGGTGACGCCGGAAGAAGCCGAAAGGCTCAAACGGCTGGAACCGGCGCAGTTCAACCGCGAACTGGCGATGACCTTCGACATGCGCCTGGGGGCTTGCAGCCTGGAAAGCGAACGGCTGGCGTTCCCGTTGACCGGCCGCTATGCGCGCAGCTTCGCAGCGCACCGCCTGGCGCTGGTGGGCGATGCGGCGCATACCGTGCATCCGTTGGCCGGCCAGGGCGTTAACCTGGGCTTCATGGACGCCGCCGAGCTGATTTCCGAACTGCGCCGCCTGCAGCGGCAGGGCAAGGATATCGGCCAGCACCTCTATTTGCGCCGTTATGAGCGCCGCCGCAAACATGGCGCGGCGGTAATGCTGGCCAGCATGCAGGGTTTCCGCGAACTGTTCGACGGCAATCACCCGGCCAAAAAGCTGTTGCGCGACGTGGGCCTGCGGCTGGCAGACAGCCTGCCGGGCGTCAAACCGAAGCTGGTGCGTCAGGCGATGGGCCTGAACGATCTGCCCGAGTGGCTTGCCTGATCCCTTCCTTCTGCGGGCCCGCACCGGGCTCGCGCTTCCCGCCTTATTCCATCGCTTTTCCTTATATAACCCTTCATTTGAAATAATCTAATTTCAGCCGCTTTTTATCATTACTTTTTCTAATTCCATGTTCGGTTATCAAAAGTCCGGATCCCATGTGAGGCCATAGGTTTGTTATATAAGTTCGGTGTTTTGCCGCTTTAATTGTTAATTTTGTGCCTTAAGGCGCATTTTTCCAGTGAAAAACTCTGCACACTAGCCCGGCGTTTTACCGCCCCGGAACGGCGATGAGCCTATTTTAACTTATGGTTAATGTGGTCGTTCGGTGATAAGTTCGAGGGAAAGGTATCGTTTGCGTCACGGCGGTTGCACGCAGTTTCCGCCCGTCCCGGCGCAGCATTTGTGTTGAGCAGTCAGTGCGCCATGGCGATCGGGCCGCGAGCCAGGCTCCGCCGCATTGCGTGGCAGCACCCTAACTTCTAGCGACGAGTGGAAAGAGGGAAAAGATGGCAAAGCAAACCCCACTGTACGACCAGCATGTGGCGTGCGGTGCGCGCATGGTAGACTTTCACGGCTGGATGATGCCGCTGCACTACGGCTCGCAGCTCGATGAGCACCACGCGGTGCGTCAGGATGCCGGCATGTTCGACGTGTCTCACATGACCATTGTGGATCTGCACGGCGCCCGCACCCGCGAGTTCCTGCGCTACCTGCTGGCGAACGACGTCGCCAAACTGACCCAACCCGGCAAAGCGCTGTACACCGGCATGCTGAATGCCTCCGGCGGCGTGATCGACGACCTGATCGTTTATTTCCTCACTGAAGACTATTTCCGCCTGGTGGTGAACTCCGCCACCCGCGACAAAGACCTGGCCTGGATCGAAGAGCACGCCGCACCGTATGGCGTCGCGCTGACGGTGCGCGACGATCTGGCGCTGATCGCGGTGCAGGGCCCGCAGGCCAAAGAGCGCGCCGGCACCCTGTTCACCCCGGAGCAAAAAAGCGCGGTCGAAGGCATGAAGCCATTCTTCGGCGTGCAGGCCGGCGAACTGTTCATCGCCACCACCGGTTACACCGGCGAGGCCGGCTATGAGATCGCGCTGCCGAAAGAGCAGGCGGCGGATTTCTGGCAAAAATTGCTGGCCGCGGGCGTCAAGCCGGCCGGTCTGGGCGCACGCGACACCCTGCGCCTGGAAGCGGGCATGAACCTCTATGGGCAAGAGATGGATGAAGGCGTTTCGCCGCTGGCCGCCAACATGGGCTGGACCATCGCCTGGCAGCCGGAAGATCGCCGTTTCATCGGCCGCGAAGCGCTGGAACAACAGCGCGAGCAGGGCACCGAGCAACTGGTCGGCTTGATCATGACGGAAAAAGGCGTATTACGTAATGAGCTGCCGGTGCGTTTCACCGACGCGGCGGGGCAAACCCACGAAGGCGTGATCACCAGCGGCTCGTTCTCTCCGACGCTGGGCTTCAGCATCGCGCTGGCACGCGTGCCGGCAGGCATCGGCGAGCAGGCTATCGTGCAGATCCGCAACCGTGAAATGCCGGTCAAAGTGACCAAGCCCGGTTTCGTTCGCGCCGGCAAGCCGCTGACAAATTGATTTTTTATTGATTGATTCTTTTATTTCTTCGAAGGAGTAACCGGCGATGAGCAATGTGCCAACAGAATTGAAATACGCATCTTCCCACGAGTGGGTTCGTGCAGAAGGTAACGGCGTTTACACCGTAGGCATCACCGAACATGCGCAGGAACTGCTGGGCGATATGGTGTTTGTCGATCTGCCGGAAGTGGGCCGCAGCGTCGCCGCCGGTGAAGATTGCGCCGTGGCGGAATCCGTCAAGGCGGCATCGGACATTTACGCACCAATCAGCGGCGAAATCGTGGCGGTGAACGGCGAGCTGGAAAGCTCTCCGGAACTGGTGAACAGCGAACCTTACGGTGACGGTTTCCTGTTCCAGATTAAAGCCTCCGACGAAGGCGAGCTGGCGAACCTGCTGGACGCCGCAGCTTATCAGGCCTCGATCGACGAGTAATCGTGACCACGCCCCAGGCCTTTCGGCCGGGGCGTTTTAGTTACCGTTCAAGCTATATCCCGTATCACGCAAGCATTCAGGAATTTGTAGCAATGACTCAGACACTCAGCCAACTCGAACACAGCGAAGCGTTCATTGAACGCCACATCGGCTCTTCTGCGGAACAACGCCAGGAGTTGCTGGCAGCGGTGGGCGCTCGCTCGCTCAGCGCGCTGATCCAACAGATTGTGCCGGCGGACATTCAGCTGCCGGGGCCGCCGCCGGTCGGCGACGCGGCGACCGAACATCAGGCGTTGGCTGAGCTGAAGGCGATCGCCTCGCAGAATCAGCGCTACAAATCCTATATCGGCATGGGCTACAGCGCCGTGCTGACGCCGCCGGTGATCCTGCGCAACATGCTGGAAAACCCGGGCTGGTACACCGCTTATACCCCCTATCAGCCGGAAGTGTCGCAGGGCCGTCTGGAAGCGCTGCTGAACTTCCAGACCGTGACCCTCGATCTGACCGGTCTGGATCTGGCCTCCGCTTCGCTGCTGGATGAAGCGACCGCCGCCGCCGAGGCGATGGCGTTGGCCAAACGCGCCAGCAAGCTGAAAGACGCCAACCGTTTCTTCGTGGCTGACGACGTGCATCCGCAAACGCTGGACGTGGTGCGCACCCGCGCCGAAACCTTCGGCTTCGACGTCATCGTCGATAAAGCGGAAAAAGTGCTGGAGCTGGACGGCGTGTTCGGCGTGCTGCTGCAGCAGGTGGGCACTACCGGTGAACTGCACGACTACAGCGCGCTGCTGGCCGAACTGAAATCGCGCAAAATCATCACCAGCGTGGCTGCCGACATCATGGCTCTGGTGCTGCTGACCGCGCCGGGTAAGCAGGGCGCCGACGTGGTGTTCGGCTCCGCGCAGCGCTTCGGCGTGCCGATGGGCTACGGCGGCCCGCACGCCGCCTTCTTCGCCTGCCGCGACGAGTTCAAGCGTTCGATGCCGGGCCGCATTATCGGCGTTTCCCGCGATGCCGCCGGCAACACCGCGCTGCGCATGGCGATGCAGACTCGCGAGCAACATATCCGCCGCGAGAAAGCCAACTCGAATATCTGTACCTCGCAGGTGCTGCTGGCCAACATCGCCAGCCTGTACGCGGTGTATCACGGCCCGCAAGGCCTGCAGCGCATCGCCGGGCGCATCCATCGCCTGACCGACATTCTGGCCGCCGGGCTGCAGAAGGCCGGCCTGACGCTGCGTCACCACACCTGGTTCGACACCCTGACCGTCGAAGTGAAGGACAAGGCCGCCGTGCTGGAGCGCGCGCTGAGCTTCGGCATCAACCTGCGTACCGACATTCACGGCGCCGTCGGCATCACGCTGGATGAAGCCACCTCGCGTGAAGACGTGCAAACGCTGTTCGCACTGTTGGCCGGCGACAATCACGGTCTGGACATCGACGCGTTGGACGCGGCGGTGAGCAAAAATAGCCAATCGATCCCGGCCGCCATGCTGCGTCAGGATCCGATCCTGACCCACCCGGTATTCAACCGCTATCACAGCGAAACCGAGATGATGCGTTACATGCATCGCTTGGAGCGCAAGGATCTGGCGCTCAACCAGGCGATGATCCCGCTGGGTTCCTGCACCATGAAATTGAACGCCGCGGCGGAAATGATCCCGATCACCTGGCCTGAATTCTCAGAGTTGCATCCGTTCTGCCCGCCGGAGCAGGCGGCCGGTTACCAGCAGATGATCGGCCAACTGTCCCAGTGGCTGGTGCAGCTGACCGGCTATGACGCGGTGTGCATGCAGCCGAACTCCGGCGCGCAGGGCGAATACGCCGGCCTGCTGGCGATCCGCCGCTACCACGAAAGCCGCAACGAAGCGGGCCGCCACGTCTGTCTGATCCCGAGCTCGGCACACGGCACCAACCCGGCCTCCGCCCAGATGGCGGGCATGAGCGTGGTGGTGGTGGCCTGCGACAAGAACGGCAACATCGATCTGCACGATCTGCGCGTCAAGGCGGAGCAGGCAGGCGAAGAACTCTCTTGCATCATGGTGACCTACCCGTCGACCCACGGCGTGTATGAAGAAACCATCCGTGAAGTGTGCCAGATCGTGCATCAGTTCGGCGGTCAGGTGTATCTGGATGGCGCCAACATGAACGCCCAGGTGGGCATCACCACGCCAGGCTACATCGGCGCGGATGTGTCGCACCTCAACCTGCATAAGACCTTCTGTATCCCGCACGGCGGCGGCGGCCCGGGCATGGGCCCGATCGGCGTGAAAGCGCACCTGGCGCCGTTCGTGCCGGGCCACAGCGTGGTGCAGATCGACGGCGTGACCACCCAGCAGGGCGCGGTCTCCGCGGCGCCGTTCGGCAGCGCCTCCATCCTGCCTATCAGCTGGATGTACATCCGCATGATGGGCGCGGAGGGCCTGAAGCAGGCCAGCCAGATGGCGATCCTGAACGCCAACTACATCGCCACCCGTTTGAAAGACGCGTACCCGATTCTGTATACCGGCCGCGATCACCGCGTGGCGCACGAATGTATCCTCGATATTCGTCCACTGAAGGAAGAGACCGGCATCAGCGAAATGGACATCGCCAAGCGCCTGATCGACTTCGGTTTCCACGCCCCGACCATGTCGTTCCCGGTGGCGGGCACGCTGATGGTCGAGCCGACCGAGTCGGAAAGCAAGGTGGAGCTGGATCGCTTTATCGATGCGATGCTGGCGATCCGCAGCGAAATCGACCGCGTCGCCAAGGGCGAATGGCCGCTGGAAGACAACCCGCTGGTGAATGCGCCGCACGTCCAGGCGGAGCTGGTCAACGACTGGCAGCATCCGTACAGCCGCGAACTGGCGGTGTTCCCGGTGGCCGGCGTACGCGAGAACAAGTACTGGCCGAGCGTTAAGCGTCTGGACGACGTGTACGGCGACCGTAACCTGTTCTGCTCTTGCGTGCCGATGAGCGATTACGAATAACACGTTCGGCAAAGTTTGTGTTTGGGGGACACCGCATCATGCGGTGTCCCTTTTTATTTTATAGCGGCCTATTCTTTCCTGTACGTTCCCACGATTTGAGGAGTCACCATGCAAGCGGCAATCGTAACAGCGCTGGGGCAACCCCCGGTTTTCGGCACCTTTGAGGAGCCTCAGGCGCAGGCGAATGAAGTGCCGATCGACGTTCTGGCGGCCGGCATCAAACAGCTGGATCGCGCCACCGTCGCCGGAACCCACTATTCCAGCCCGAAGCAATTGCCGATCGTGCCCGGCACCGACGGCGTGGGCCGTACGGCGGACGGGCAACGGGTGTACTTCGCCTCTTTCCGTCGCCCTTACGGCGCGATGGCAGAGCGCAGCGTCGCGTCCTGGACGGTGCCGGTGCCGGCGACGGTGGACGACGCCACGGCGGCCGCGCTGATCAATCCGGCCTTCGCCGCCTGGTTGCCGCTGCGCTGGCGGGCGGATCTGCAGCCCGGTGAAACGGTGCTGATCATCGGCGCCACCGGCACCTCGGGCAAGCTGGCGGTCGCGGCGGCGCGTCAGGCGGGGGCCGGACGCATTGTTGCCGCCGGCCGTCGACTGAGTGTTTTGGAGGCATTGGGTGTAGACGCCACGGTGGATCTGAGCCTGCAGGGCGAGGCGCTGACGCAGGCCTTCGCGGCGGCGGCGGGGCCGGGCGGTTATCAGGTAATCGTCGATTACATCTGGGGCCCGGCGACTGAAGCGCTGCTGGCGACGCTCAATAATCACGATCTCTCGTCTTACGCCGGCGGACGCGGCATTCGCTTGGTCAATGTCGGTTCGATGGCCGCGCCGGACATCCGGCTGCCGGCGGCGGTGTTGCGCAGCAATCAGCTGCAGATCCTCGGCAGCGGTACCGGCAACTTCCCGCCGATACCGGAGATGCAGCGCTACGCGACCGAGATTTTGGCGCTGGCGGCGACCGGAGCGCTCACTATCGAGACGCAGGAGCACGCGTTGGCGGAGATCGCCGAGGTGTGGGATCTGAACAAGAAAAGCGACGTGCGTTCGGTGATGCGCATCGCCCGTTAACCCCGGCCGCTAGCGGCAAGGGCAGACCAGGTGAATGTCTTCCGGCTCACGGGCGAACAATTCGGTATCCGGCTGTTCGATGAGCCGGCAGCCCTGCGCCAGATAGAAGTCTACGGTGCTTTTATTGGGGATGGAGGAGACATACAGCCCGGCGGCGCCGTCTTGCGCCGCCTGACGCAGGCAGAGCTGGAACAGCTGCCTGCCTAACCCCTGGCCGCGTTTGTGCGCGCTGACGTAAAAGAACAGCAGCTGGCGCAGATCCCGCTGTGGGCCGCGCGGCTCGGTGTCCAGCGCCGCCGCCGCCACGATCTCCTCGCCTTCGAACAGCGCGAAGAACGCGCCGCCGCGATCGAAGCACGCTGCGTGGATTGGCGTATAGGTTTCCCGATCGTGCGGATCCCAGCCGCGCACGTCGTAGTACTCCGCATAGGATTGCAACTTGCCGTCCCGCAGGCGATACAGTGTGTCGATAATTTCGCTGCGGTCGATATCCCATAGCCGGTCGAGTTGCTGCCGTTGCAGCAGAACAGGGGCAATCATGGTCGTTGTTCACTCTCAGTCTGTGGCCGATAACTTTCCGGCAAATCGATGATGAAGCCGATGCCGCGATCGTCAAGGCCTTCGGTGACGCGCAGCTGCGCGCCGATTTTGTCGGCCAGGTTTCGGGCGATGGCCAATCCGAGCCCGCTGCCGGTTTGCTGCGTGCCGGGCACGCGGTAAAAGCGTTCAAACAGGCGGGAATGGTGTTCTTCGCTCACCCCCGGGCCGTTATCGCGCAACGTAATATAGCAGCCGAGCGGCGCCAGCGAGCGGATATTAGCCTCGATGCGGCTGCCGGGCGGCGCGTACTTGAGCGCGTTATCCAGCAGGTTGGTGAAGATGGCGATCAGCGCATGGCGGTCGGTACTCACCACCACATCCTCTCTGCCGTCGAGCGACAGTTCGACATCTTTCTCCAGCGCATAGGGGACGTGCTGTGCGATGCATTTGCCGATCTCCGCATAGATATCCACCGCCTCAATCTTCAGCGGAAAATCTTCTGCCTCCAGCTTGGCCAGGTTGATCAGCTGGCGTGACAGCGACGCCGCGCGATCCAGCCCTTGCTGCATGTCGCCGATGATTTCCCGGCGCTCCTGCTGCTCGCTGACCTGGGTCAGCAAATGTAGCTGCGCCAGCACGGCGGCGATCGGCGTGCGCAGCTCGTGCGCGGCGTCGGCCATAAAGCGTTTCTCGCGCTGATTGGCCGCGTCGATGCGCGCCATCAGTTTGTTGACCTCCATCACCACCGGCCGGATTTCCTGATACTGCTCACTGACGTTGAGCGGCGACAGGTTGCCAGGCTGGCGATCGGAAATGGTGCGGGCGATCTGGCGCAATGGCCGCAGGCTGAAGTAGGCGGTAAACAGCAAGGTAATGATGATCGCCGCCAGAATGCCCAACAGCGGTACGGCGGTGCTTTCCGCCGGGTTGCCGAACAGCGTGGTGCGATCGTTGAAAGACTCGCCGACGATCACCCGGTACTGGCGCTTTTCGCTCCAGCTGCCGGCAAGGTGCCAGTTGGCGCCGGCGTAATTGACGGAGCCGGACAGCACCGAAGGCGGCAGACGCAGCGGTTCTCCCTGCGTTTGCGAACTGTAAAGCACCCGGCTGTCCCGATCGTAAACCACAAACAGCGGGTGATAGTCGATTTCATCCTGCATGCCGTTATTGATGGAATCAATGTACATGCCTTCAATGGTTTTGATGATGCCGCGGTAATCGATATTATCGGTGCCGGTTTCATCGAGAATATTGGCGATGCCTGCGGCGACGATGCGTTGCTGGTTATCGAAATATTTCTCCATGTCGGGGTAATACCAGTACTTCACCCAGGCGACGAGGATCCCCCACAATAATAAAATGGCCAGGACCTGGAAAATAATGGTGCGCATAAAGAAGGATTTGAAACCGATCATCCCGCTACTCTTTCTTCAGCAAATAGCCAATGCCGCGTACGGTAATGATTCTTTCTTTACCAATCTTGCGGCGTAAATTATGCATGTGTACTTCCAGCGAGTTGCTTTCCACGCTATCGCCGTGGCCGAACAGCCGCTGTTCCAACACCGCTTTGCGCACCACGGTGCCGGCGCAGCGCATCAGTTCGTGCAGCAGGTGATACTCTTTTTTCGACAGCATCAGCAGTTCGTTATCCAGCATGACCTGATGGTTGACCGGATCGAGATACAGCGCGCCGAGGCTCCAGGTTTGAGACGCGAAGCCCGCCATGCGCCGGTTGACTGCCTTGACGCGCGAGATGAGTTCGGGCAGCGCGAAAGGTTTGGCCAGAAAGTCGTCCGCGCCGGAGTCGAGGCTGTTCACCAGGCTCTCGATGCGATCGCGGGCGGTCAGGATGATGATCGGGATATTCTGTCCGGCGGCGCGCCAGGCGATCAGCTTCTGCAAACCGTCGCCGTCCGGCAGCGTGAGATCCAACAGCATCAAATCGAACCCGCCGGGTGAAAGTTTATTTTCCGCGTCGGTGAGCAGGCGCACCCAGCACAAATTAAAGCCGGCCAGCTCCAATGCTCGGCACAGCGCCTTGCCTAATTGCAGGTCGTCTTCCACCAACAGTATGTTCACGTTATTTCCGCTGAGAGCCTTGAGTCGCGATTATCTAACTATAACGCTGGCGGGAAGACAACGAGGAAAACCGCTCTGCCTACGCGTTCTTAAGCAAACCTTAATCTGGCTTTAATCTCGCGTTAAGGGAGCGGGGGGGAATTTCAGTTATTTTGCTGCCATTCGAAATCATGGCTGAGGGAGCGAAACATGCAGACTGAAGGTTTCCCGAACGCGGGCGCCTCGCGGCGGCTGATGTATTCAGGCGTGGCGATACTGCTCGTTCTGTTGATGCTGTCTTTTCGCAGTGATGCGCAGAGCCATAGCCACGGCGGCCATCATGCTTCCGCTTTGCAGCGGGTGCATCAGGCGGCGGAGACGGACGCTTACGGCTGCGCCAAGTCGCGCATTAAAAAGCAGCTGCGCCGCCTGGCTCAGCTTTGAAGCGTTTTTTAGGGCGCCGCTCTATACTCTGACGGGCAAACGGAAGGCCTGTGCGCAGGCCGTTGTCGACATCGCCAACCAGAGAAAAAATACGATGATGAAAGTGGCATTGGTGACCGGCGCAAGCCGGGGAATTGGCCGCGCGACTGCGTTGCTGCTGGCCCGGCAGGGCTATGCGGTGGGCGTGAATTACCTGCGCGACGAAAGTGCGGCGCGGCAGGTGGTGGCGGAGATTGAGGCGCAGGGCGGCAAGGCGCTGGCGCTGCAGGCCGACGTGGCCGATGAAGCGCAGGTGATGGCGATGTTCAGGGCGCTGGATGCCGGGCTGGGCACGCTTAGCGCGCTGGTCAACAACGCCGGCATTCTGTTCCGGCAGGCGAACATTGAACAGTTGACCGCCGAGCGCATCAATAAGGTGCTCGGCACCAACGTCACCGGGTATTTCTTGTGTTGCCGCGAGGCGGTGAAGCGCATGGCGCAGCGCCATGGCGGGCAGGGCGGCGCTATCGTCAATGTGTCCTCCGCCGCTTCCCGTTTAGGCGCGCCGGGGGAATACGTCGATTACGCCGCCTCGAAAGGCGCCGTCGATACCCTGACCATCGGGTTATCGCGCGAGGTGGCGGCGCAGGGCATCCGCGTCAACGGCGTGCGGCCCGGATTCATCTATACCGAGATGCACGCCAGCGGCGGCGAACCCGGCCGGGTGGATCGCGTGAAGGACAGTTTACCGATGCAGCGCGGCGGCCAGCCGCAGGAAGTGGCGGAGGCGATCGCCTGGCTGCTGTCTGACGCCGCGTCTTACGTGACCGGCACCTTTATCGAGGCCGCAGGCGGGCGTTGAACGCATCCGGAGAATTTTGACATCCCTTCGGAGGTGATGTATTTTGATTAAATAACAACCAAAATGTAGTTACAAAAATGTATGTTTATTTTGAATGGAATCAGGATAAAAATCACAGTAACCAGCGCAAACACCGTGTCAGTTTTGAGATAGCGCAACGGGTTTTTCTGGATCCCAACCATTTGGCTGTGCTGGAAAGGATCGAGGATGGAGAAGAACGTTGGCAAACGATCGGTATGGTCGGATCCTGTTTGCTGTTGCTGGTGGCACATACGACGATCGAAACGGATGTCGAAGGCGATACAGTAGAGATCGTGCGTATCATTTCAGCACGCAAGGCCGATGCCAAAGAGAGGGGAAGATATGAAGCGCAAAAATTCCGCCAAAAATCTGGCCCATAGCGTACTCCCGCCGTTGACGGAGGAGCAGAAAGCGCAAATTGCTTCACTGAGTGCGTTGCCGGACGAGGGAATCGATTATGCCGATGCGCCGGCGCTGGGGGAAGAAACGTGGCAGACTGCGGTTCAGGGGCGTTTTTATAAGCCGATGAAAGTATCAAAAACCATCCGAATCGATGCGGATGTGTTGGCTTGGCTTCAGCGACCAGGCAAAGGCTATCAGAAACGCCTGAACGCCGTGTTGCGTGAGGCGATGTTGAAAGAGCATGAGCACGAGGAATAATTTGTGTCAGGCGGCTAACGATCCGGTGAGATTCTCACCGGATTTTTTTTGCTGTTTTTTCAGGTAATGCGTTATCAACGCCGGCTGTCTCCTTGCGGCGCTCGGTCAAAACCACACAAACGGTCATTAACGGTCATGCCGCGGAACGTGGAATTGTGACCGTTTACCGTTTCTCTCCTGTCTGTCTCAGGCGGTCGCGCATCATAACTGTCTGTTACTCCACACTTTCGTAATTATTCATTTCATTTCCTTCCCGATTTTTTTGACAACTATCACAGCGCGAGCGTTGACCGATCGCGGGGCGATGCGCTTTGCGTCTGCGCGCAAAACGCGGCGCGGCAAATCGATATCGTAATCATCGTCGTGGAGGAGAAAAGAAACATGCTGCCTGTAGAACGTCATCGCTTTATTACCGAAGTCTTGAGCCAGCGCGGCCGCGTGATGGTGCAGGAGGTGGCGCAGCTGTGCCACATCTCTATCGAGACGGCGCGGCGTGATCTGGCCCTGCTGGAACGGCGCGGCCTGCTGCTGCGCAGCCACGGCGGCGCGGTCTTCGTCGAGCCGCCGGCGGTGGAAAAAACCTATGTGCCCGCCGAGATAGATCAGGGGGAGTCCTTCCGCCAGCGCAGCAATGAGTCGCCGGAGCAGAAGACGCGCATCGCCAAACGCGCGCTGGAGTTTATCGCGCCCGGGGATTGCCTGCTGCTGGACAGCAGCTCCACCAGCTGGTTTTTGGCGCGCCAGCTGCCGGATATCTCGCTGGTGGTGCTGACCAACTCGCTGCACATCATCCAGACGCTGGCCTGCAAGGCCAACGTGCGCACCATCGGGCTGGGGGGCGAGTATTCCGCCAAGTACGAGGATTTTATCGGCGTGCTGGCGGAGCAGATGCTGAAAGAGTTCGTGATCAACAAGCTGTTTTTCTCCTGCCACGGCATTTGCCAGGACGGCGGCATCCGCGAGAGCAATGAGCACCATGCGCGGCTGAAGCAACAGATGCTGCTGGCCTCGGAGCGCAAGTTCCTGCTGGTGGACAGCAACAAGTTCGGCCGCCGCTCGTTCGCCCGCATTTGCCATTACCGGGAAATAGATACGCTGATCACCGACAGGCTTGGCGATGACGAGTTTCGTCAGGAATTGGCCTGGAACAACGTCGATGTGATTGAAGTTTCACCCGTCGCGAAAAGGGCGGCGCGATAACAACAACGAAAACCTTTTATTACAGCCAACACTTGTGGAGAGAGAACAATGAAAAAATCCGTACTGGTCGGTCTGTTTGCCTCGCTGCTGCTGTCGGTCTCCGCGCAGGCGGCGGACAAGCTGAAAATGGGCGTGGTGGTGAAGATCGGCGGCATTCCCTGGTTCAACGCCATGGAGGCCGGCATCAAAAGCGAGAGCGCCAAACGCGGCATCGACGCCTGGATGGTCGGGCCGACGGCGGCGGATCCGGCGCTGCAGGTGCGCGCCATCGAGGATCTGATCGCGCAGAAGGTGGACATCATCGGCGTGGTGCCGAACGACGCCCGGGTGCTGGAGCCGGTGCTCAAGCGCGCGCAGGAGGCGGGCATCAAAGTGATCGTGCACGAGTCCCCCGGCCAGAAGTACGCCGACTGGGATTTTGAGCTGGTGGACGCCTCGCAGCACGGGGTCAACCACATGAAAGCGCTGGCCGCCTGCATGAAAGAGCAGGGCAAGTACGCGGTATACGTCGGCAGCCTGACGGTGCCGCTGCACATCACCTGGTCGGACTCGGCCATCAATTACCAGAAGCAGCACTACCCGAACATGCAGCTGGTGGGCGACAAGTTCGGCGTGGGGGAATCGCTGGATGACAGCGTGCGCACCACCAACGATCTGATGGCCAAATATCCCGATCTGAAAGGCGTGCTGGCGTTCGGTTCGCAGGGGCCGATCGGCGCCGGGCGCGCGGTGCTCAACCGCGGCAAAAGCAACGATATCTGCGTCATCGGGCCGTTCAGCCCAGGGCAGGGCGCTTCGCTGGTCAATCGCGGCGCCATCAAGGGCGGTTATATCTGGAACCCGATGGTGGCGGGCGAAGTGTTCGTGCGCATCGCCGACATGATGCACAAGGGCGAAAAAATCACCGATGGCATGACCATCGAAGGCATGGGCAAGGTGCAGGTGGATGCGCAGCAGCACACCATTCTCGGCAATGCCACCGAAAGCCTGGATAAGCAAAACCTGCCGAAGCTGGTGAAGATGGGGCTGTAATCATGGCGATTTCCGGCAATACGGCAACGAGGGGCGCGCCGCTTATCGAACTGCAACAGCTGTCGATGACCTTCGGCGGGCAGCGCGCGCTGAACGATATTTCATTGGCGCTGATGCCGGGGGAGGTGCACTGCCTGGCCGGCACCAATGGCTGCGGCAAGAGTACGTTGATCAAGGCGATCGCCGGCGTGTATCAACCGGATGACGGCAGCCGCATTACCTTCGATGGGCAAACCTTCGGCCGGCTATCGCCGGATCAGGCGCGCGCCTTCGGCATTCAGGTGATCTATCAGGATCTGTCGCTGTTTCCCAACCTGACGGTGGCGGAAAACATCGCCTTTGAGCACAACCTGCACGGGCTATTGGGATGGCACCGCCCGGCGAGGCTGCGGCGCACCGCCGAGCGCCTGCTGCAGGAGCTGAATTTCAATCTCGATCTCGACAAACCGGTGGCGGAACTGCCGATCGCCCAGCGCCAGCAGGTGGCGATCTGCCGCGCGCTGGTGGCGCAGGCACGGCTGGTGATCATGGATGAACCGACCGCCTCGCTGACCCGCACCGAGGTCAATCAGCTGCTGCGCACGGTGGATTATTTGAAAGCGCAGGGCATCTGCGTGGTGTTCGTCAGCCATCGGCTGGACGAGGTGCTGGAGATCTCCGATCGCGTCACGGTGATCCGCGACGGCAACAAGATCGGCACCTGGCCGGCGGCGGAGATCACCGGCGATCGCCTGACCGAATTGATGACCGGCCTGACGCTGGACTATCGCCTGAAGTCACCGAGCATGAATAAGGATCGGGTGATGCTGGAGGCGGATCGTCTCAGCCGCGCCGGGCAGTATCACGATGTCAGCTTCCGCCTGCATCAGGGCGAGGTGCTCGGGCTGTGCGGACTGCTCGGCTCCGGGCGCACCGAGCTGGCGCTGAGCCTGTTCGGCATGACCCGGCCGGACAGCGGCAAGCTTTACCTCGACAGCAAACCGGTGCGCTTTCGCGGCCATGAGGACGCGATCAAAGCCGGCATCGGCTACGTCTCGGAGGATCGCCTGACGCTCGGCCTGGTGCAGCAACAGTCGGTGGCGGACAACGCGGTGCTGACCATTCTCGATAAGCTGCGCGGGCGTTTTCGCCTGATTGACGACTACCGCAAGAATCGCATCGTCGCGGAGTGGATCGCCAAACTTGGCGTGCGGGTGGCGGATCCGGAGCAGGCGGTTTCGACGCTGTCCGGCGGCAACCAGCAAAAGATCGTGTTGGCCAAGTGGGTGCTGACCCAACCGCGGATCCTGATCCTCGACTCGCCGACCGTCGGTGTCGACGTCGGCGCCAAGGCCAGCATCTACCAACTGATCCATCTGCTGGCGCAGGAGGGGATCGCGATTCTGCTGATCTCCGACGAGGTGCCCGAGGTGTATTACAACTGCGATCGGGTGCTGCACTTCAGCGGCGGCAGCGTGATCGGCGAGTACCTGCCGGAGCAGGTGAGCCAGCAGCAGCTGGCGGAGGCGGTTAATGCGTAGATTCAGTCTGAAACCGCGCGGCAACGAAGGCTACCTGGCCTGGGTGCTGCTGCTGACGGTCATCGTCTTTTCGCTGCTCAGCGATCAGTTTTTGACGGTGCAAAACCTGCTCGATCTCAGCGAAAGCTACGCGGTGAGCGGCATATTCGCCCTCGGCCTGTTCGTGGTGCTGGTGACCGGCGGCATCGACATTTCCTTCGCCGCAGTCGCCTCGGTGGTGCAGTACCTGATCGCCACGCTGGCGACGCATTATGGCCTGGCCAGCCCGGCGGGCAGTATTTTGCTGGCGTTGGCGATCGGCGCCGCGCTCGGCATGGTCAACGCGCTGTTGATCTACTGCCTGCGCATCGTCTCGATCATCGTCACCATCAGCATGCAGGCGTTGTTGTTCGGCATGCTGATGTGGCTGACCAACGGCCGCAGCCTGTACGCATTGCCGGACTGGTGGACGCTGCCGCGCAGCGTGCTGCCGTTCCAACTGGGTGAGCAGAGCTATCAGCTCGGTTTGCCGACGCTGGTGATGCTGGCGGTGGCGCTGCTGACCTGGCTGCTGCTGAACAAAACGCACCTCGGGCGCCAGCTGTTTGCCGTGGGCGGGGATGCGGAATCGGCGCGGCGCATCGGCATTCGCGTCGGCCTGCTGCATCTGTTCGCCTATGGCTATCTGGGCGCGATGGCGGCGATCGGCGGCCTGGTGCAGGTGTATCGCATGGGGGAAGTGGTGCCCAACGCGCTGGTGGGCGGCGAGCTCGACGTGCTGGCGGCGGCGGTGCTGGGTGGCGCCAGCCTGAACGGCGGCAAGGGCAGCGTTGTCGGCACGCTGATGGGCGTGTTCCTGATCGGCGTGCTGAAAAACGGCCTTAACCTGATCGGCGTGTCCAGCTACTTCATGAACGTGGTGATCGGTCTGGTGATCGTCGCGGCGATCACCGTCACTCACTACAAGAAACGCAAAGAAACCGACGTTGGTTTCGCCTGAGGAGCGCTTGATGGGCAACAACCTGAAATTTCGTCTGGACGGGGCCGCCGTCGGTTTGCTGGCCTTGCTGCTGGCGGTGGTGCTCGCCTTCAGCCTGCTGATGCCGGGGCGCTTCTTCAGCGGCGCCACCTTCACCAGCGTGGCCTTCCAGCTGCCGGAGCTGGGCCTGCTGACGCTGGCGATGTTCATTCCGATCCTCAGCGGCGGCCTGAACCTGTGCATTATCGCCAGCGCCAACCTGACCAGCCTGCTGATGGCCTGGCTGTTCATCAGCTACCTGCCGGCGGACGCCGGGCTGGGCTTGCAGGCGCTGTGTCTGGCCTTGGCGCTGGCGGCGGCGATGCTGCTGGCCGGGCTTATCGGCGCGGCGACCGGCGCACTGGTGGCCTACGTCGGCGCGCACCCGATTTTGGTGACGCTGGCCACCATGACCACGGTCAACGGCATCGGCATCTACCTGACGCGCGGCGCAGCCCTGAGCGGCATGCCGGAGATCGTGCGGTTTATCGGCGCCGAGAGCGTGCTGGGCGTGCCGGTGCCACTGTGGATCTTCCTGGCGGTCGCCGCCTTGCTGGCGCTGTTCCTGCAGAAAACCCGGCTCGGCAAATGCATCTACATGAGCGGCAGCAACATCAACGCCACCCACTTCAGCGGCGTGAATACCCATCGGGTGCTGATCGCCATTTACACCCTCTCCAGCCTGCTGTGCGTCATTGCCGGGCTGGTGATGATGGCGCGCTTCAACTCGGCGCGCATGGGCTACGGCGACTCTTACCTGCTGCTCACGGTGCTGGCGATCATTCTGGGCGGCACCGATCCGTTCGGCGGTTTTGGCCGGGTCAGCGGCGTGGTGCTGGCGCTGATCGTGCTACAGGTGATCGCGACCGGTTTGAATCTGATGAACGTCAGCCCGCATTTCAGTCTGGCGATGTGGGGCGCCGTGCTGATCGCGGTGCTGGCGCTGAAGTTTTTCCGGCATCGCTATCGGCAGCGGCGGGCGATGCGCCGCAGCGCGGCCCAGGCCAGAACCGCGGCGGGCCACTGATCCTTTTCCCTTTTGCGCAGGATAACGCTAATGAAATACCAGATTTCGCCTTCACTGATGTGCATGAACCTGATGGATATCCGCCAGCAATTGGCGGTGCTGAACCGCCGCGCCGATATGCTGCATATCGACATCATGGACGGGCATTACGTTAAAAACATCACGCTGTCGCCGTTCTTTATCGAACAGATCCGCCCGCACACTTCGTTGTTGCTGGATGTGCATCTGATGGTGGAGAACCCGACCGACTTTATCGAGCCAATCGCCCGCGCCGGCGCGGACTTTATCTGCCCGCACGCTGAAACCATCAACCGCGACGCGTTTCGGGTGATCAATCAAATCCGCGCGCTGGGCAAAAAAGTGGGGGTGGTGCTGAACCCGGCCACGCCGGTGGAGTTTATTCGCCACTACCTTCACCTGCTGGACAAGGTCACCGTCATGACCGTCGATCCGGGCTATGCCGGGCAGCCGTTCATTCCCGAGATGCTGGAAAAGATCCGCCAATTGCGCGATCTGAAAAGCCAACAAAATCTGCGCTATCTGATCGAGATCGACGGATCCTGCAACCAGCGCACTTACCGCGATCTGATGGGTGCCGGTGCAGAAGTGTTGATCGTCGGCAGCTCCGGGCTGTTCAATCTCGATCCGGATCTGGAGACGGCATGGGAAAAAATGCTGGATCAGATGCGGCAGGCGGCCTGAGGCGGGGGACATGATGCGGTATTTTCTTGGCGTTGACGTCGGCGGCACCAATACCCGCCTGCTGTTGATGGATGATGAAGGTGAATTCAGCGGTTACCGCAAGATAGCGACCGCCGACTGGGCGCGGCAGGCCGATCCGCTGGCGGCGTTGGGCCGGCTGATCGCCGGGCATTGCCAAGATCGTCAGGTGGCGCAGGTGATGCTGGGGCTGCCGGGGATCCTCAGCCGCGATCGCTCACGGGTGCTGTCGCTGCCGTTTATCCCGGCGCTGGACACTCAGCCGGTGGCGGCGCTGTTGGCCGATTTGCTGGCGCTGCCGGTGCGAATGGACAAGGACGTCAATCATCTGCTGTGGTGGGATCTGCAGCAGCTGCCTGCGTTGCCGCAGGTGGCGGTCGGGCTGTATCTGGGCACCGGCATGGGCAACAGCCTGTGGCTGAACGGCGATTTTTACCACGGCGCGCACGGCGCCGCCGGCGAGCTGGGGCACATTCCCTGGCCGGGCCATCAGGGCGAATGCCCGTGCGGTAAACGGGGCTGCGTCGAGAGTCTGACGTCCGGTCACTGGCTAACCGGCTGGGCGCGCGCCAACGCGGCGCAAACGCCGTTCGACCGGTTGTTCGAACGCCACGGCGATCATCCTGATCTGCAGCGCTTCGTCGAGCGATTGGCGCAGACCATCGCCGTCGAAATGAACGTGATCGACCCCCAGCGCCTGATCCTGGGCGGCGGCGTGATCGCCATGCGCGGTTTTCCGCTGGCGCGGCTGGAGCAAGAGATCCGCCGTCATCTGCGCGCGCCGCAGCCGGCGCAGGGGCTGACGATCTCCGTCAGCCGCCTCAGCGATGAAACCGGCAGCAAAGGCGCCTGTCTGGCCGCCCGGCGCCACCTCCAATTGAGCAGGGAGTACCAGCAATGAAAGGCAAAGTCTGCGTGTTCGGTTCGTTCAACCTGGATATCGTCGCCGGCATGGCGCGCTTTCCGCAGCCCGGCGAATCGCTGATCGCCCGCAACAGCATGATGGGGGCGGGCGGCAAGGGTGCCAACCAGGCGACCGCCGCGCTGCGCGCCGGAGCGCGGGTGCATTATATCGGCAAGGTGGGACGCGACGACTTCGGCACGTTCGCCCGGCGCCACCTCGCCGCCGCCGGTTTCGATGCGGTGACGCTGTTCTCTACCGGCGATTGCCCCACCGGCAATGCGCTTATCTACGTTGCCGGCGAGGATGCGGAAAACATGATCGCCGTCGATCCCGGCGCCAACCTGACGGTCAGCGAAGACGAGGTGCGTCAGTGCCGGCCGGCGATCGCCGCGGCGGATATTCTACTGACTCAATTGGAGAACAACCTGCCGGCGATCGAGCAGGTGATCGCCATTGCCCGCGAAGCGCAAACGTTCATCATACTCAACCCGGCGCCGTTTCAGCTGGTGCCGGACAGCCTGTTGGCGCAGGTCGATCTGCTGACGCCCAACGCCACCGAGTGCACGTTGCTGACCGGCGTGCCGGTGCGCGATGTGGCTTCGGCGCGCCAGGCGGCGCAGGTGTTGCACGCCAAGGGCATTCGTTTGCTGATCGTGACGTTGGGCACGCAAGGGGCGTTGTTCTCGGACGGGGAAAACAGCGAACTGATCCCGGCGTTTCCGGCACAGCCGAAAGACACCACCGGCGCGGGCGATGCGTTTAACGGCGCCTTGGCGGCGCAACTGGCGAATCAGGTGCCGTTAGCCGAGGCGGTGCGCTTTGCCGCCGCCTATGCGGCGGTCTGCGTGGAGCGCGCCGGTGCGGCGGGATCGATGCCGAGCTATGAGGAGGCGTTGGAACGCCAACGGACGTTCGCGTGACGATAACGGGCTGCGGCGCGGAGGCGGCAGCCCGGTTCCCCTATTTCAACCAGCCTTTGCGCTGCGCGTCCCGCAGATGTTGCTCCAGGTGGCGCCACAGCTCGGGATGCACGTCGGCGATCGCCGCATTGCGCGACAGTACCTGCTCCAGGCTGATGCCGTTTTCCACCCAGCTCTGGCCTTCGTTGTGCAGGTTCATCAGCATCGGCATGGTGCGATCCAGCAGCAAGGCGAAGCGGGCATCGGCGCTTTCGCCATCTTCATACTCCTGCCATAAAGCGGTGAAATACTCGCGCTGTGTCTGCGGCAGCATGCCGAACAGACGGCGCGCCGCCGCCACTTCCTGATCGTGGATCGCCGCGCGGGCGGCCAGATCGTAGACCAGTACGTCACCGGCGTCGATTTCCACGATGTCATGCAGCAGCGCCATCTGGATCACGCGCTGAATGTCTACGTCATCACCGGCGTACGGGGCCAGGCTCATGGCGGCGATGGCGAAGTGCCAACTGTGTTCGGCGGAGTTTTCCTGGCGCTGGATGCCCAGCACTTTGGTGCGGCGTTGCACGCCTTTCAACTTATCGATTTCCATCAGGAACTGGATGGCCTGGGTCATTGAACCGAAATCTAACGCGGGTACAGCGGATGACATGGTGTAAACCTCAAGGTGGGTGGGTTGAAGCCTGACGATTGTAGACCACCGGGCAGGGGATTTCGATGGTTACACGCGTTCACATTTTTATTTTAGCGTACACGTGTACACTGGAATTATTCTCAGTTAAGCTGCTTTGCGTTAATTTCGAACAAAGCAGGGCATTTTGAGGGGTTGCGCGTTATGGGGAAAACGGACGTAGTGAAAGCCGGGACCAATAAGATTGTCGCCGCGGCTTATCCGTGGGCGGAAGAGATCGCCAACAGCATCAGCCACGGCATCGGGCTGGTGTTCGGCATCGTCGGCCTGGTGTTGCTGTTGGTGCAGGCGGTGAATACCGGCGCCGATGCGACGGCCATCACCAGTTACAGCCTGTACGGCGGCAGTATGATTCTGCTGTTTCTCGCTTCCACGCTGTACCATGCGATTCCGCACCAGAAGGCCAAGCATTGGCTGAAAAAGTTCGATCACTGCGCCATTTATCTCCTGATTGCCGGCACTTACACACCGTTTTTGCTGGTGGGGCTGGATTCGCCGCTGGCGAAGGGATTGATGGCGGTAATCTGGGGGTTGGCGCTGCTCGGCGTGCTGTTCAAACTGGCCTTCGCCCACCGTTTTGAAGCCCTGTCGTTGGTGACCTACCTGACGATGGGCTGGCTGTCGCTGATCGTGATTTATCAGTTGGTCACGCGGCTGGAGGCCGGCGGCGTCACCCTGCTGGCGATCGGCGGGGTGGTCTATACCCTGGGCGTGATTTTCTACGCTTCCAAGCGCATTCGCTTTGGCCACGCCATCTGGCACGGCTTCGTGCTCGGTGGCAGCGCCTGCCATTTCATGGCGATCTACCTGTACGTCTAAGCGTTGCCGCTACGTCTGAATGCGTATTGAACTGGCGCCTCTTTTGTTTTAAAAAAGAGGCGCTTGCTTCTTTCGGGTATCCAGCAAGCCCGTTCCTTCATTTCTGAGCCCGCATACCGTTTCTTTAACCTCTGTTCAGGACTCACCAAGATGATCGTTCGCTTATCCAAAGCGCTGCTGGTCTGCGCTATCGCCTTGTTCGCTTCGCTGGTCGCCTTCGGCAACATCACCGACTACGGCTCCAACTTCGCCTTTGTGCGCCATGTCTTTATGATGGACACGATTTTCCCCGACGCCACCATCGGCTATCGCTCGATACAGACGCCGTGGCTGCATCACGCCGGTTATATTTTCATCATCGCGCTGGAAAGCCTGACCGCGCTGCTGTGCTGGATCGGCGGCCTGCGACTGTTGGGCGGCCTGAAACTGCCCGCCAGGGCCTTCAACGGTCGCAAAAAGCTGGCGGTGGTCGGCCTGACGCTGGGCTTCCTCACCTGGCAGGTCGGTTTCATGTCGATAGGCGGCGAGTGGTTCGGCATGTGGATGTCGAAGCAGTGGAACGGCGTTCCCGATGCCTTTCGTTTCTTCATCACCATCATTTTGGTGCTGATTTATCTGGTGCAGCGCGACGGGGAGTTGGACGAGTAACGAAGATGGCCGCAGGCAGGGCGCCTGCGGCCGACGGATTATTTCTCTTCGGCCAGCGAGTAGGGCAACGGTTTGATCGCCAACTGGCTGGCGGCATCGTCGCGTACCCGCAGCTTGCTGTCGGCGTCCAAATCGTTGTTCATCACCACCTGCACCCACAGCGTGCCGTCGGCCAATTGGCTCGACGCCAGTACGGTGCCGGTGCGGCGCCAGTTTTCACCCAGCTGCAGCTCCAGATCTTCCGCCGCCTGCGGGGCGCGAGCGGCTTTACCTTCCAGCCAGTAGAGCGCGCGTTTGTTGGCGCCGCGGAATTTGGCGCGCGCCACCATCTCCTGGCCGGTATAGCAGCCCTTGCTGAAGCTGATGCCTTCCAGCGCCTGCAGGTTGGTGGCCTGCGGGATCAGCTGCGCGCTGTTGGCGGCGTCGATAATCGGATAACCGGCTTCGATCTCCAGCGCCAGCCACTGGCTGCTGTCATTCAGTTCCGCCTGATCATGCAGTTTGCCGATCAGCTGTTCGGCCACGGCGGGGCGGGTCACCAGCAGAAAACGTTCCGCCGGCGCAGCGAAGTGCAGCAGCGTGGTTTCGCCTTCCTGCACCACCGGGTGCTCGGCACTCGGCAGCGTGGCGAACAGGCCCGCCAGCGCGGCGCGCGCCTGGAAACCGGCGACCCCCAGCAATACCGCGTCATTATCGGCGGCGATGGTGACTTTGGAAAACACCGCATATTTTTTGATTTCAGCCAGTTGGCTGTCCAGCACGCTGCGGCGCTCCAGATAGGCGAAGCCTTCGCCACGGTGGAACAGACGCAGGTTGCTCCACATTTTGCCCTTGGCGTCGCAGTGGGCGCACAGCACGTGTTGATCGGCCGCCAGCGCGTCGATGTCCGCCGTCACCTGGCCCTGGAGATATTTCACCGCGTCCGGCCCGTTCAGCGTCACCAGCGCCCAATCTTCCAGCGAGATCAGCGTCAGGGGCAGATGGGTGGAAGCGGAGGGCTGACGGGGTGGGAATGGAATGTTATGCGCCATAGTAAGTTCCTGCTCAACGTTTAGCTTACCTGAAGGGTATTGAACCCATGGTAAAAGAGGCGGCGGGCTTTGCAAACTGTTATTCGCGCCGCGGCGCCGGGGAGCGCTTTTTTTGGCATTTTGCGCTTTATTGCGTTTTCCGCCACAAAGCGCCTTCCCGGCGTGTATGTCAAATTGTTACTCTATAGGCTTGCGGCCAGGGCACCCTTGCAGACAGATCCCCGGTTGATGGAATTATATTGCGACGGCGTTGCCATACAGTGTGTCATTTGAACCCTGCGCTGGCGCTGCCGCGCTGAAAAGAGGTGAGTCATAACAACATGGATATTAACAACAAAGCACGTATTCACTGGGCTTGCCGTCGTGGCATGCGCGAGCTGGACATCTCCATCATGCCGTTCTTCGAATACGAATACGACAGCCTGAATGACGCGGACAAGGCGCTGTTCATCCGTCTGCTCGAGTGCGACGATCCCGATTTGTTCAACTGGCTGATGAATCATGGCGCGCCGCAGGACAGCGAGCTGCAAAGAATGGTGACCCTGATCCAAACGCGAAATAAAGATCGTGGCCCAGTGGCGATGTGATATCCGCATTTCCTGGCGCACCCAGCTGTTCTCTCTGTTGACCCACGGCGTCCTGATCCTGCTGATCCTGATTTCGCCCTGGCCGGAAGGCTTTGGTCCGCTCTGGCTGGTGTTGCTGACGCTGGTGGTGTTTCAGTGCATTCGCAGCCAGAAGCGCATCGCTGCGGTGCAGGGTGAACTGCGGCTGCTGGCGGACAGGCGTTTCAGCTGGCACGGCCGCGAGTGGCGGCTGGCGAAAAAGCCCTGGATGCCGGGCTACGGCCTGCTGCTGACGCTACAGCCTATGGAGGGCAAAAAGCGCCGTCGGCTGTGGCTGGCTTCCGACTGCATGAGCAAAGAGGAGTGGCGCCACCTGCGGCAGCTGTTGCTGTATCCGCCGGCGGGTGACGGCGAACAAGACTGATAGGGGGCGCCGGCGCGAATCATGTCGCCGGCGCTCGGCGTTTGGGGAAGATCGCCCGATAGCGGCTACAGCAGCGGCTCCATTTCCAACAGGATCTGTTCGCACCATTGCTGCAGGCGCTCTTCGCTCAGATCGTATTGGTTGACCTCATCGAGCGCCAGGCCGACGAAGTGTTTGCCGTCGGCGCTCAGCGGTTTGGGGCTGGTGAACTCGAAGCCCTCAGTTGGCCAGAAGCCGATGAACTGCACGCCCAGCGGTGCGATGTGATCGTGCAGCATACCCAGCGCGTCGAGGAACCACTCGCCGTAACCGAGCTGATCGCCCATGCCGTACATGGCGACGATCTTGCCTTTCAGATCCAGCGCCGGCAGTTGCGGCCAGATCGCTTCCCAGTCTTCCTGCAGTTCGCCGAAATCCCAGGTCGGGATGCCGAGGATGAGAATGGAATAGTCCTCCATCAGCTTGGGCGAGACGTCTTTCAGGTTGTGCAGGTCGACCAGGTCTTCACCCAGAATCTCACGGATTTTTTCTGCCGCCATCTCGGTGTAGCAGGTGCTGGAGCCGTAAAACAGACCAATCTTCATGTGTAAACCGTTACGTTGCTGTTTAGAGAATTGCAGCGAGTATACCTGATTTGCGTCGGCTTAAGGCATAATGGCGCGGGTGGAAATGCAACGAAGAGAGGACCGCGTGCAACAGCAAGACAATGCGCTGATTGAACAATTCCTGGATGCGCTGTGGCTTGAGCGCAATCTGGCGGAAAATACGCTGGCCTCCTACCGGCTGGATTTGCAGGCCCTGGGCGCCTGGCTTGGCCAGCAAAACACCGACTTGCTGCAGGCGCAGGCCTTGGATCTGCAGGCGTTTCTCGCCGAGCGGGTGGACGGCGGCTACAAGGCCACCAGCTCCGCGCGCTTGCTGAGCGCCATGCGTCGCCTGTTTCAGTATCTGTACCGCGAAAAGCTGCGCGCCGACGATCCCACCGCGCAGCTGGCTTCCCCGAAGCTGCCGCAGCGTTTGCCGAAGGATCTGAGCGAGGCGCAGGTCGATGCGCTGCTGCAGGCGCCCTGCGTCGATCAGCCGCTGGAGCTGCGCGACAAGGCGATGCTCGAGGTGTTGTACGCGACCGGGCTGCGGGTCTCTGAGCTGGTGGGGTTGAACATCAGCGACGTCAGCCTGCGTCAGGGCGTGGTGCGGGTGATCGGCAAGGGCAACAAGGAGCGGCTGGTGCCGCTGGGCGAAGAAGCGGTCTACTGGATCGAAAATTATCTGGAGCACGGGCGCCCGTGGCTGGTCAACGGCCAGACGCTGGATGTGCTGTTCCCCAGCAACCGGTGTCAGCAAATGACCCGACAGACGTTCTGGCATCGCATCAAACACTATGCCATCCTTGCGGGCATCGACAGCGAGCGTCTGTCGCCGCACGTGTTGCGGCACGCGTTCGCCACCCATTTGCTGAACCATGGGGCCGATCTCCGTGTCGTACAGATGTTGTTAGGCCACAGCGATCTCTCGACCACGCAAATTTATACTCATGTAGCGACCGAACGACTGAAACAGCTACATCAACAGCATCACCCGCGCGCCTGAGCGGCGGGTTCGAAAGGATTGGAACAATGAAAAAAGGTTTAATGCTGCTCTCTCTGCTGGTGGCTTCGGTGGCCGGCGCCGCCCATGCCGATGACGCGGCGATCAAAAAAGCGCTCGCCAGCCTGGGCATTCAGCAGGCGGACGTGCAGCCTTCGCCGGTCAACGGTCTGAAAACCGTGCTGACCGACAGCGGCGTGCTGTACGCCTCCGAAGACGGCAAGCACATCCTGCAGGGCCCGCTGTTCGACGTCAGCGGCAAAGAGCCGGTCAACGTGACCAACCAACTGCTGAGCACCAAGATGGAAGCGCTGAAAGATCAGATGATCGTTTACAAAGCGCCGAAAGAGAAACACGTGATCACCGTGTTCACCGATATCACCTGCGGTTACTGCCACAAACTGCATCAGCAGATGAAAGAGTACAACGACCTGGGCATTACGGTGCGTTACCTGGCGTTCCCGCGCCAGGGGCTGGCTTCCCAGGCTGAAAAAGACATGCAGTCGATCTGGTGCACCGCCGACAAGGCCAAGGCGTTCGACGCCGCCATGAAGGGCGACGCCGTTTCTCCGGCGACCTGCAAAACCGACATCAGCAAGCATTACGAGCTGGGCGTGCAGTTCGGCATTCAGGGCACGCCGGCCATCATCCTGGAAAACGGCATGATGATCCCGGGCTATCAGGGGCCGAAAGAGATGGCCGCCATGCTGGACGCGCATCAGGCCGCCACCAAAGCCGGTGGTTAATCGCCGGTGAGTATCAAAACGCAACTACGCCGCCGCCCGGCGGCGGACGACACGCATCTGCCCGCCAGTTTGCCGCCGCTTCTGCGTCGGCTTTACGCCCTGCGCGGCGTGCAGGCTGAGCAAGAGCTGGAGCGCGGCGTTAAGGGCATGCTGCCCTGGCAACAGCTGGACGGCATCGACGACGCCGTCAGCCTGTTGCAGCAAGCGCTGGCCGACGGTCGCCGCATCATGGTGGTGGGCGATTTCGACGCCGATGGCGCCACCAGCACCGCGCTGACGGTGCTGGCGCTGCGCAGCATGGGCGGCGCAGCCGTCGATTATCTGGTGCCTAACCGTTTCGAAGACGGTTACGGCCTGAGCCCCGAAGTGGTGGAGCAGGCGGCGGCGCGCGGCGCAGAACTCATTGTTACCGTCGATAACGGCATCTCCTCCCACGCCGGCGTCGACGTGGCGCACGCCAAAGGCATGCAGGTGCTGGTGACCGATCACCACCTGCCGGGCGAGACCCTGCCGGCGGCTGAAGCGATTGTTAACCCCAACCTGCGCGGCTGCGCCTTCCCGTCCAAATCGCTGGCGGGGGTAGGCGTGGCGTTCTACCTGATGCTGGCGCTGCGCGCCCGGCTGCGGGACAGCGGCTGGTTCGAGCAGCGCGCGCTGGCGATGCCGAATCTGGCGGAACTGCTGGATCTGGTGGCGCTCGGCACCGTGGCCGACGTGGTGCCGCTGGACGCCAACAACCGCATTCTGGTGTATCAGGGGTTAAACCGTATTCGCGCCGGCAAATGCCGACCGGGCATCCGCGCGCTGCTCGAAGTGGCCAACCGCGACGCCCGCCAACTGGCGGCCAACGATCTCGGTTTCGCCCTCGGCCCGCGGCTCAACGCCGCCGGCAGGCTGGACGACATGTCGATCGGTGTGGCGCTGCTGCTGAGCGACGACATCGCGCAGGCGCGCATGCTGGCCAACGATCTCGATGCGCTGAACCAGACGCGACGCGAGATAGAGCAGGGCATGCAGGTGGAAGCCCTGCAGCTGTGCGATCAGCTGGAGCGCACCAGCACCGAGCTGCCTTACGGGCTGGCGATGTATCATCCGGAATGGCATCAGGGCGTGGTGGGCATCCTCGCTTCGCGCATCAAAGAGCGTTTCCACCGTCCGGTGATCGCTTTCGCGCCGGCGGGCGACGGCATCCTGAAAGGCTCCGGCCGTTCGGTGCCCGGCTTGCACATGCGCGACGCGCTGGAGCGGCTGGATATGCTGAACCCCGGGCTGATGATGAAGTTCGGCGGCCACGCGATGGCGGCCGGGCTGTCGCTGGAAGAGGCCAAATTCGACGAGTTCCGCCAGCGTTTCGGCGAGCTGGTGGGCGAATGGCTCGATCCGGCGATGTTGGAAGGGGTGATCTGGTCCGATGGCGAACTGGCGATGCAGGAGCTATCGCTGGCCACGGCGGAGCTGCTGCGCGAGGGCGGCCCGTGGGGCCAGGCGTTCCCGGAACCGACCTTCGACGGCAAGTTCCGCATTCTGCAGCAGCGGCTGGTGGGCGAAAAACACCTGAAGCTGATGGTGGAACCGCTCGGCGGCGGCCCGCTGCTCGACGGCATCGCGTTCAACGTGGACACCACGCTGTGGCCGGACAGCAGCGTGCGCGAGGTCGAACTGGCCTACAAGCTCGACGTCAACGAGTTTCGCGGCAACCGCAACGTGCAGCTGCTGATCCAGCATCTTTGGCCGCGCTGAGGCGAAATTGAACACAATTCGGGGATTGGGCTCTCCAATCCCCTGCATCCTTCCCGATCGCCACAAAAACTGACCAACTCGCTATAAACTGCCGCCCGGATCCGTTAGAATTAGCGGTTCCAATGGCATTCCGCCATCGACGACATCAACGTAAAAGAACGAAACCATGTTTGAAATTAACCCGGTAAAAAACCGAATTCAGGACCTGTCCGAGCGGACTGCGGTTCTTAGGGGGTATCTTTGACTATGATGCCAAGAAGGAACGCCTAGAAGAAGTCAACGCCGAGCTGGAACAGCCGGACGTTTGGAACGAGCCGGAGCGCGCACAGGCGCTCGGTAAAGAGCGCGCCGCGCTGGAAGCCATCGTTGAAACCATCGATCAGCTGGAGCAGGGCGGCGAAGACGTCGGCGGGCTGCTGGAACTGGCTGTGGAAGCCGACGATGAAGAAACCTTCAACGAAGCGGTCGCCGAGCTGGATCAACTGATGAGCAAGCTGGATCAGTTGGAATTCCGCCGCATGTTCTCCGGCGAATACGACAGCGCCGACTGCTACCTGGATATCCAGGCCGGTTCCGGCGGCACCGAAGCGCAAGACTGGGCCAGCATGCTGCTGCGCATGTACCTGCGCTGGGCCGAAGCCAAGGGCTTCAAGACCGAAGTGATCGAAGAGTCCGACGGCGACGTCGCGGGCCTGAAGTCTGCCACCATCAAGATCATCGGCGACTACGCGTTCGGCTGGTTGCGCACTGAAACCGGCGTGCATCGCCTGGTGCGCAAGAGCCCGTTCGACTCCGGCGGCCGTCGCCATACCTCGTTCAGCTCGGTGTTCATCTACCCGGAAGTCGACGACGATATCGATATCGAAATCAACCCGGCGGATCTGCGTATCGACGTGTACCGCGCCTCCGGTGCGGGCGGTCAGCACGTCAACAAAACCGAATCCGCCGTACGTATTACTCACCTGCCAACCAACATCGTGGTGCAGTGCCAGAACGACCGTTCTCAGCATAAGAACAAGGATCAAGCGTTTAAACAGCTGCGAGCCAAGCTGTACGAGTTTGAGATGCAAAAGAAAAATGCTGATAAGCAGACGATGGAAGACAACAAGTCCGACATCGGCTGGGGCAGCCAAATCCGTTCTTACGTGCTGGATGACTCCCGCATCAAGGATTTGCGCACCAACGTCGAAACGCGTAACACGCAGGCCGTACTGGATGGCGACCTGGATAAATTCATTGAGGCAAGTTTGAAAGCCGGGTTATGAGGAATAGAAATGTCTGAACAACAAGTACAGGGCGCCGATCAGGCGCTGGATCTCAATAACGAACTGCAGTCCCGTCGCGAGAAACTGGCCGGCCTGCGTGAGAACGGCATTGCGTTCCCGAACGACTTCCGTCGCGACTCCACCTCCGACAAACTGCACGCCGCGTACGGCGATAAAGACAACGAAGAGCTGGAAGCGCTGGGCGTAGAAGTGACCGTCGCCGGCCGCATGATGACCCGCCGCATTATGGGCAAGGCATCCTTCGTTACGCTGCAGGACGTGGGCGGCCGCATTCAACTGTACGTCGCGCGCGACGATCTGGCTGAAGGCGTGTACAACGAGCAGTTCAAGAAGTGGGACCTGGGCGATATCCTCGGCGCGCGCGGCAAGCTGTTCAAAACTAAGACCGGCGAACTGTCGATCCACTGCACCGAACTGCGTCTGCTGACCAAAGCGCTGCGTCCGCTGCCGGACAAATTCCACGGCCTGGCGGATCAGGAAACCCGTTACCGCCAGCGTTACCTGGATCTGATCGCCAACGAAGAATCGCGCAACACCTTCAAGGTGCGTTCTCAGGTGATGTCAGCTATCCGTAACTTCATGGTGGAACGCGGCTTCATGGAAGTCGAAACCCCGATGATGCAGGTGATCCCGGGCGGCGCGTCGGCGCGTCCGTTCATCACCCACCACAATGCGCTGGATATCGACATGTACCTGCGCATCGCGCCGGAACTGTATCTGAAGCGTCTGGTGGTCGGCGGCTTTGAGCGCGTGTTCGAAATCAACCGCAACTTCCGTAACGAAGGCGTTTCTCCGCGTCACAACCCAGAGTTCACCATGATGGAACTCTACATGGCTTACGCGGATTACAAAGACCTGATCGAGCTGACCGAGACGCTGTTCCGCACCCTGACCGAGAAAGTGCTGGGCACCTCTCAGGTGCAGTACGGCGACGAAGTGTTCGACTTCGGCAAGCCGTTCGAGAAGCTGACCATGACCGAGGCGATCAAGAAATACCGTCCGGAAACCGATCTGGCTGACCTGGCCGACATGGGCAAAGCGGTGGCCATCGCTGAATCCATCGGCATCAAGGTTGAGAAGAGCTGGGGCCTGGGCCGCGTCGTGACCGAGATCTTCGAAGAAGTGGCGGAAAGCCATCTGATTCAGCCGACCTTCATCACCGAGTACCCGGCTGAAGTGTCGCCGCTGGCGCGCCGCAACGACGTGAACCCGGAAATCACCGACCGCTTCGAGTTCTTCATCGGCGGCCGTGAAATCGGCAACGGCTTCTCCGAGCTGAACGACGCCGAAGACCAGGCGCAGCGCTTCGCCGATCAGGTGAACGCCAAAGACGCCGGCGACGACGAAGCGATGTTCTACGACGAAGACTACGTCACCGCGCTGGAGCACGGCCTGCCGCCGACCGCCGGTCTGGGCATCGGCATCGACCGTATGGTGATGCTGTTCACCAACAGCCACACCATCCGCGACGTGATTCTGTTCCCGGCGATGCGCCCGCAGAAATAATCGCGTTTAGCGTGCAACAACCGGTGCGGGCAACTGCGCCGGTTTTTTTTCGTCTGCGGGACTTAACCGCTTAAAACATCGACAGTTACGCGCCATCTCCGCTTGCCCGCCGCCGATAACCGGTTATAATGCCTGTCGCACACCGATGCGGGTGTAGTTCAATGGTAGAACGGCAGCTTCCCAAGCTGCATACGAGGGTTCGATTCCCTTCACCCGCTCCAAAATTTCCTTATAAATCAAATAATTGATTTATAAGCGCTTCCAGCATAGTTGGTTTCTCACCTACAATGCTTTTAGCCCCATTGAACTACACCCGTAACTGTCACTGTTTGGTGTGTGGTTGATCTGTGTGCATATCAAACCGTCGGCGGTCGTTCCAATGTCTTACCGCGATAGCAAAACAAGAAAACTTAGCCCCGCCGTAGGCTCTAAATACTCACAGAAAGCTCATAGCAAGGCGCATTTAAGCCCGATGTCTCTAAACAGGTTCATGGTGGTTTTCGTCCCTGCACACGATATGCAGGCTCTGCCAGCGTTTCGGCCACGCTTCCCTAATGGGATACACGGTTATCCTGATAAGTCTTTGCTATGAGTAGATCACTGATGCTGTCGCTCCGCTTTGTGTGTTACCACCAACGGGGTTTTATGGCTGCTATGGGGAAATTCCAGGCAATAAAAAACCCCGCCAAGTTATGACGGGGCTGAATCTGATGAGAATTACTCTCTAATCTCCAACCTCTTTGCATCCTTTGCATCCTTTGCATCCTTTACACCAACAGCGGCAATGAAATTGGCCTAGCAACACACCCCACATAAATTTCGTTAGAACGCATAACAAAAACGTCAATATACTGTTTTTACTGGATAAATTAATCTCTTATTTGGACGTGCACTGAAGAGGGGGCAGGAGGACTACGGTACATTTCAGGTTATTTTTTATACATTCAATCTTGCTTTTATCTTTATTTGTTACTATTAGCTGGCTATTAAATGACATTTAACTGTATTTATGCAATTTGATTCATGCAGCTTAATAAATCGCCAAACGATCGGTTTTTTCAGTAAGTTAGTAAAATTCTATCTTAAATATTGACAAGCTGGATTAACCAGTTGCGGCGCGCGGTTAGGTGCTGCAAGTTGTATTCCACTCCCAACTTATCCACAAATTAGGTCGATTTTGTTCACTTGCAAACGCCGTTTTTTCTCACTATCTTGTTACCCAAGGAATGAAGGGGCACTACATATAGTGTTTTGAAACTCCTTGGCAATAAAAAAGCCGAATCCACATTGTGAACTCGGCTTTCCTAGAAGCAAGGCCTCTAAGAGTTTGGCGACTCTTAGTTAACCGTCAGCTAGCTACTTTCTTACATTCGATAAATCGGATTGTAGACAGCATAGACGGGCCTTGTAAAACCATTTTGTGCCCAAAGGGCTAAGGTTCTACAACATGGCAATTTGCTATAACCGTCATCGGTACTCACAGTTGTTTACATCACTTCCTGACGATCAGGGGGGGGAAGGTCGTCATAAGTGCTGCGGTTGCGCTTATGAACAAGGCTTGCAACAAGGCTTTAAACGCAGTTCGCAAGCTTGGGTTGACCTAGATTCTCTACCTGAAAGCCAAGCGGGGACCGTTCGTCATAAAAGCCCTAAGGCAGCGTATGCCAAAGGTTATAACGACGGCATGATGGCGTCTTACGATAAGCCTTCGAAGGCTGGTTAAAAGAGACTAAACAATGAGGGCGGATTATTCCGCCTTCTCACCAAATATCTGAGTGAGGTTGTATCGATGTCAAAACGCAAAGTTGGTCGTAGTGCGATTACTGGACAATTTGTGACTGAGAAAGAAGTTAAGAAAAACCCCAAAACTACGGTTACGGAAACTATCAACTATCCGAGGCCTCAAAAGAAAAAACCGTAGTTACATTTATACTCAATGGAGCGCCCCTGGGGCGCTCCATTTCTGAAAAAGTTTACTCGTTTTGGTGGGGCAACCCATCATAATCCACCAACTCTATGATCTTTCTTAAATCATCCAGCCAGGCCCCTCGGCTGTAGACCTGTTTTGCTATGGTTTTCTGTGTGTGGCCCACAAGTGCGGCTATCCTGCTGTCGTCTATGTTCTGCCTGTCCAAACAGGTGATGAACATTCCCCTCAAGCTATGGAAACACTGCCTATCGCTTGCAGCAGGCAAGACACGATTTCTCAAGCGTGTGAATTTCTGACTAAAATACGGCGCTTTCTTCCCATCGCTCCGAGTAACGCTGTTTGCGCTAGGCAATAGATATTCATTACCCCTGCTCAGGTACTTCTCTATTACTCCAACAATGAGCGAATGCACCGGAATTGTGCGAATGCCCGCTTTTGTCTTGCTCTTGTTAATGTGGAGCGATAGCCCGCCGCCATCGCTGATCACATCGACGCACCTGATGCTACAGATCTCATCTAACCTCATCCCCTGATACAGTCCGATTAAGATCACATCCCTCAGTTCATCGTCTGCCGCGTTTAGCAGTTTTGTTGTGTCTTCAATAGTAAAGGGTTCGTAGCTTTCGACAGTGGACTTAGCCTCCAACGCATGGCCTTTGAAAGGGCAATCAGCAGGGAGATCGTCATAACAGCGCCGGGCGTACTCATAAACTGCCGAAAGGCTTGATAGGTAGTTTTGGACGATCTGAGAGGACTTCTGCCGCTTCTGTTCCTTGATGAAACCAGAAACCTGTGTTCTTCGTATCTCCTTCAGTGCGATATTTGGCTCGCCAACAGCTTCAAGAAATAGGTTAACGCTGAGTAGTGTTTTAGACAGTGTGGCAAGCTGACGCTTGTCCTGATATTCCGCTAGGTACTCGTCCCTAACCGTAGCTAAGGCAAGAGGAGCCTGCTCAAGTTGTGGCTTATTTGTCGTTGTGGGTGGAATAACCGCCGTTCTTTTTGGCTGTGTTCCGGTAAAAGAATGAATGGCGGCAATGCCTCATTGAACACGGATTTCAGGCGTATCAGATTTAAGCTGATTTTTGATCTTGTTGAACTCAATGATCATGTGGTCACGAAAATTACGCGCTTGCACCAAATCCCGTGTTCCAGTGCTTTTCCTGAAGGCGCGTTTCCCATCGCAGATTGCCCGCATGTACTTTGGGACAAACACCTGAAAGATCCAAATGCCGTCCCTGTTTTGGTATAGATATTGATTACCCTTGGTCGCCATGATTCTGTTCCTGTATTCTCACAGGATCAGTTACAAGAAAAGTACAATGTAGAGATGGAGTAACGGCAGCTTCCCAAGCTGCATACGAGGGTTCGATTCCCTTCACCCGCTCCAAGCCCGTTTACTCCTTCGTCTTACACGTTCACAGCACGCGTTATTTCCCGTTTCAGCCTCTGGCACTCATCTCGCCGAAGTCATTCTGACATTGCGCCTTGTCTCTCAATAAAGCAGGTCAGCGTTTGGCAAAGGCCGCCTGTATGCCGTTATTCTCCGCGTGCAGGGACCTGACATACTCGCTGGGCGACTGGCCCACCAGAGCGCGAAAATCGCGAGCGAAATGGGCCTGATCAAAATAGCCCAATTCCAGCGCCAGCCTGCTCCAATCGCGCGGCGCGTGAGCCTGCAGTTGCGCGATGGCTTCATGCAGACGATAGCGTTGGATCACCCATTTGGGGCCGACGCCTACGTACTTATGAAATAGCCTCTGTAGCGCGCGTTTGTCTATCGCCGCAGTGCCCAGCAATTGGTTTACCGACGTTATGCCAAGGTTGTCGGCGATAGCGGCCACGAGCCTGTTCGCTCGCGCGACGTTAGGATCGGGTTGGGGCCGCCGCGCCAGCAGGAAAGCCTCCGCCACGAGCGTCATCGCACTCGTCGTAGCGCACGTGGCGATACGCGTCGCCAGCGACTGGCAATCAGCGCCAAACACGGTCTGCGCAGGCATCGAGCGGTTCGCGAGCGTCGATATGGGCGCTTGCAGAAAGGGATGGAAGCCGCCCGGCTTAAACTTGATGCCAAAGGCGAAGCCTCGCCCTTCAAGGAGCCGCTCGAAGCGATCGGTGTGAACGCCGTAAACGTATGATTCATTCCGTTCGATCACCAGATGCACGTTGGGGTGGGGCAGCGTCGCTTGCCGCTGAGGCGGTAACTCCCGCAGATCCCAGCGCACGCACCAGTAGTGCTCGACCAGATCGGCCAACGCAGCTGATGGCGAGTGGCGCTCGTGTATAAACTGACTTTGCGTCGGCTGCGGATGCAGCACTCCGCGCGGTTTGGCATTCCCGGCCGTCATCTTGAGCTACCGTCATGCGGGGCGACTTGTCGCGTTTTTGCAATCATCTACCTGGTCGCTCCTGATACATTCACATATGTCTTCGCGCCGCGTTATGCGCCGCGATAGCTGCTGGAAGATAATGACGATTTTATAACTCGACAGATTGATCTGTATGGGCGCGTTTAATCTTTGCCGCGGCCATTGCCAGGAACGCAGCGCGCACCGATGCGTCTGTGTCATCAACCTTAACAAAGGGGTTTGTAAAATGCATGCGACAGGAACATTCGACATCAAATTGACGCCGCAAACCGCAACGGCCGAAATTGAGACGGCCAAGCTCAGTCGGATGACGATTGATAAGCAATTTCATGGTGACCTGACTGCGGCCAGCCTCGGAGAAATGCTGGCTGTACGCATGGATGCGCATGGCTCTGCCGGTTATGTGGCAATGGAGCGCGTAACGGGGACCTTGCATGGCCACAAGGGCAGCTTCGTGTTACAGCACAGCGGCACCATGAACCGTGGGGTTTCGTCGCTGCAGTTGACGGTCGTCCCCGATTCCGGGACGGGTGAGCTGACGCAATTGAGTGGATCGATGACGATCGAGATCGACCAAGGCGCGCACCGCTACACGATGGATTATGTCCTTCCCTAGGGGGAATAAACGAGGTGAACGGCGACCCAAACTTGTGTCAGCGCCGTGGTGAAGAAAGCAGGGCAAAAAAATGCCGCCCCTGGGGACGGCATGTCGGCATTCAGCGCACCAGATGCAAGAAATGCAGATGCTTTTCGTACTGGTCGAGAATATCGTTGATCAACTGCTCCTGATTCCAGCCCATGACATCGTAGTTCTGGCCGCCTTCTTTCAGGTAGATCTCCGCGCGATAATATTTGTGCTGCTCGGCTTGCTGTTCATCATTATCCAGCCCGGCCAGGGCGAAGGTCGGCGAGCTGTAGCCGCGCAGTCTGACTTCATAGATAAAGTTAAGCTCATCGCCTAAATCAACCTCGAAACGAATGCGATCTTCCGCGCCGGTGTTGATGCTGCTGAGCGTGCCTTGCTTACTCAGCTCCTCCTGCACCAGCGTCATGGCCGACTGGATGACTTCGTCCATAAAGCGCTTAACCAGCGAGCGCTTTGGCAGATAAGCGATATTACGCAGCCTGCGCTGCCAGGGGATAGGATTGCGGGCGGCGGTAGGGGCGATGGTGGCCATATTCTGGCTGTCGCGCTTGGTCAGATCGCGACGCAGCGCCTTAAGCAAACCGTAAATGGATATCAGCAAGATGGCCGAGAAAGGCAGCGCGCTGGCGATGGTGACGGTTTGCAGCGCGCTGAGCCCCCCGGCGATCAGCAAGGCGATGGCGACGATGCCCATCAGCGACGCCCAGAAAATGCGTTGCCATACCGGCGTGTTGCTGGAGCCGCCCGAAGCCAGCGTATCCACGACCATGGCGCCGGAGTCGGCGGACGTGACAAAAAAGACGATAACCATCGCCATGGCGATAAACGAAAGCACGCTGGAGAATGGGAAATGCTCCAGGAAGTTAAACAACGCCAAGGCCACGTCTTGTTGTACCGTAGTGGCGAGATCTGTCGCGCCCTTTTCCATGATGAGGTAAATGGCGCTGTTGCCGAACACGGTCATCCACATGAGGGTGAAGCCGGCCGGGACGAACAGCACGCCCGTGACAAATTCGCGGATGGTTCGGCCGCGGGAAACCCGTGCGATGAACATCCCGACGAAAGGCGACCAGGAGAGCCACCACCCCCAGTAGAGCAGCGTCCATCCGCCTAGCCAGTTGCTGGATTTGGGTTCATAGGCATACAGGTTGAAGGTTTTGCTGACCAGCTCGGACAGATAGCCGCCGGTATTTTCCACAAAGGATTTCAACAGCAAAACGGTTGGCCCCAACAGCAAGACCAAGGCCAGGAGCAACAGCGCCAGGCTGAGGTTCAGCTCCGACAGAAAGCGTATGCCCTTCTCCAGCCCGGAAACCACGGAAATGGTGGCCAGCCCGGTAATCACCACGATTAATATCACCTGAACGGTTTCGTTGATTGGCACGCCAAACAGGTGGTTAAGCCCGGCGTTGACCTGCAATACGCCATAACCCAGCGAGGTCGCGACCCCGAATACGGTGCCGATGACGGCGAAGATATCGACGGCGTGGCCGATAGGGCCATAAATGCGATCGCCGATGATCGGATAAAGCGCGGAGCGCAGGGTCAACGGCAGGCCATGCCGATAGCTGAAGAAGGCCAGAATCAACGCCACGATGGCGTAGATCGCCCAGGCATGCAGCCCCCAGTGGAAAAAGGTCAGGCGCATGGCCTGTTTGGCCGCCTCGATGCTCTCGGGCGTGCCGACCGGCGGCGAGAGATAGTGCATAACCGGTTCTGCCACGCCGAAGAACATCAGACCAATGCCCATCCCCGCCGAAAACAGCATGGCAAACCAGGAGTGATAGCGAAAATCGGGTTGCGCATGATCGGGGCCAAGTTTGATGTCGCCGTAACGAGAAAGCCCCAGAAACGTCACGCTGAGCAATATGAGCGCCACGGCCAAAATATAAAACCAGCTGGCGTTGGTGAAGATTTGTTGCTGCAGAAGCTTGAAGTTTTTGTCAGCGACGTCGGGGAAAAAGGCGGCGAAGGCGACCAGAAGAAAAATGAGGACTGCAGAGGTGAAGAATACCGCTTTGTTGATATGGCTTTGCGGCTTATTTAAGGAGGTGTCTTTCTCACTCATAAATTGATTTATTCCATTTGTTTGATTATCGCCCTGAATGGAGGAAAGGTGGTGACTGTAATATCGTAGCAAAATAGTCGGGCTGGCGCAGGAGGCCGACGCCGCTCTATAGAGCGGAATTACCGCTGTCTCTGTGCGGTAATTCCGAATAATTCACGTTGCCGTTAGTTAAATAAAAAGGCCAATAACCCCGTCACCTTATTCTTATTTTCCCATCCCTCCAATTTCATGCAGGCATTAACGTGTTCTTTTCTGCGCATTTCATTACGGTCCGAAGGAAAAACGACGCCGTGAGTATTGGGGATATCCGCACCGTTGATATTCATGGAGGAGAATACAGGCGAGCGGGTGTCTAAAGACAGGCTCACGGGATAGCGTTGTTCGGCTTCTTGTCGGCAGCTTGCTCTGGCGGCTTCAAGGGGTGTCGGAGCCGCCGTTTGCGCTTCCCACTTTTCCGGCGTAGCGCAGGAAGACATCATCAACGCGGCGGTGATAACGGCATATTTTCTCAACGTAAAAATCCCTTTTCAAAAAAATCCCGCCTATTCTACCCAACCCCTCAAACAGGGGGAGCGTTATTCACGTTTAACGCCTCCGGCGACACGCACGGCTATTTATGCTGTGTGGCCCGCCGGAAAACCGGTCGGGCCGTTATGGCGCATTAACCGAGGATCTCCTTGGCGAGTATTTCAAACAGCGTATCGATCTCATCAAGGGTGTTGTAGTGCATCATGCCGATGCGCAGCACGCCGCCGTCCTGCAGCCCCAGTTGCCTAACCAGGCCCAGCGCATAGAAATGCCCGCTGCCGGCGCAGATGTTGTGCTGCCCGAGGTGACGGGCGATCGCGTCTGGCGTATGGCCGCTGAAGGTCAGGGCGAAGGTCGGCGTGCGGCGCGCGCTGTCCGCCTGGGGATTGCCATAGAGTCGCACGCCGTCGAGTTGCTGCAGCCGTTGCAAAAAGTGGCGGCACAGCGCCTCTTCATGCCGGTGGTAGGCGGCGAAGCTCTCCTGCAAACGCTGCCTTAACGGTGCGCCCGGCGCGCCCCACTGCGCCAGATACTCGATAGCGGCCGCGACGCCGGCCAGCGCTTCGAAGCTTTGCGTGCCAGTCTCGAAACGGCCGGGGCCGACGTCGGTGGCCGGCTCGACTTTATACGGCCGCAGGCGCTGCAGCCACTGCGGCGCGATGTAGGCCATGCCGACGTGCGGGCCAAAGAATTTGTAGGCGGAGCACACCAGGAAGTCACATCCCAACGCCTGCACGTCGATAAGGTTATGCGGCGCGTAATGAACGGCGTCGACATACACCTGCGCGCCCACCCGATGCGCGGCTTCAACGATGGTTTTGATATCGACGATGCTGCCGGTGACGTTGGACGCGTAGCTGACCGCCACCAGACGCGTGTTGGCGTTGATGCGCGCGCACACTTTTGCCGCGTCGAGAGAACAATCGGCGCTCTCCAGCGCTATCTGATGCACCACGGCGCCTTTGTCGGCGGCGGCCTGCTGCCAGCTGGAGACGTTGGCGTAGTGATCCAGCGCGGTGACGATGACCTCATCGCCGTCCCGCCAATCGCGACTGATGATGCGGCTGAGATGAAAGGTCAGCGTGGTCATGTTCATGCCGAAGACGATGTTGTCGGGCGACGGCGCATTTAACAAGGCGCGCACCGATTCGCGCGCCTGGCCCATCACCTCGCCGGTAACCCGGCTGGAGAAGTAGTGCCCGCCCAGGTTGGCGTTGTACTTCCCCAGATAGTCGGTCATTTTTTCCAGCACGGCCCGGGAAACTTGCGCACCGCCGGGGCCATCGAAAAAGATCGCCGGTTTGCCGTCGATCTGCCGGGACAGGGCGCTGAACTGGCGTCGGGCGAGCTCGGGGGTAAAGGTCATGCTTTCTCTCCCCGAGCGGTGAGGACGAAGAGATCCAGATAGCCTTCTTCATTCGGGCTTACGGTATTGATCGGCGTGGCGTTGTGCCACAGTTTGCTGTCCGCCAACAGCACGGCTTCACCGTCGGCCAGCGCTTTTTTGAAGAAAGGATCGTGGCGGCTGTCGTCGTACAGCATGATTTCGCCGCCGACGATATTGTGGCGGTGAATGGCGATCATCGCGATATGGTCGAAACCGTCCTGGTGAATGCCTTCCGGCGCCACCAGCGTATCTTTTTGGATGGCGACCACGCGCATCTGGTGGATCTCTATCTCGGCGCCTTCCGGCAGTTCGTTATTTTCGGCAAACAGGTTGCACATCTCCGCCATGCCGGCGCTCTGCAGCACGGCGCTGTCGATAGGCTCGAAGCGGCGCACCACGTTGCCCTGGAAATGGTTGATCTGATCCGACTGCATGAAGGTACGCGGCCCCACTTCGGCGATGTTGGGGTTGAGGTATTTCACGACGGAATAACGGCGCAGGCGATATTTGCCGTCGGCATGTTGCGTGTGGGGCAAGGAAGAAAATGAGGGCATCAGCTCTTGGGTGGCTTGCGGGCTTAGTACAGTCATACTTATTACGTTTTCGTGTTTCTGTAACATAATCACCTCTAATAATAATAATTTCTGATGTTGTAGGGGGTAATTCGATTGAATTGTAGACGACTCTATAACCAACGCAATGTGGGGTTGGCGAGGTGTGATGGCGGTCGTAAAGTGGGGAGAGCGCAAAAAGATAACGTGGCGAAAAGTCGGCTGGTGCGGCGGTGAAACGGCGCGGCATCTTGCCCGCACCGGCAGGTATCAAGCGATGGGCGCGCGGCCCTCGTGTTCAGAATGTCTCGAAATAAAGCTCGCGCAACAGCCAGGAGATTTCGTTATTGGTGCGGTTCAGGACGTCTATTCTGTGAACCCCTATCGCTTCTGCGCGCAGGTCGAGCAGCAGGTTGCGAATCTGCCGGAATAACGGGGTTTGCGGGTTGGGTTTGGCCAACTGCTGTCCACACAGTTTGATACCGGCGTCGCAGCCGGTGGCGATGTCCGTCAGGCAGCACGGGCAAGCGGTTTTTTGGCGCGCCATATTGCGGCATTGTTGCCCGATTACCTGGTTGAAGTGGCGTAATTGCAGGCAGACTTCCCGCGAGTTCAACGGTTTGGAATGGGTTGTCATCGGTTTCAGCTCCCTTGTCTTCGCCTATATTGGCACTTACCGATGAAGATAACCACGGACAAGCTGAGGGGGTATCGCCTTGTTTTGTTTGCAAATGGGGAGGGGATGGCGGCCCGCCGTCGGCGGGCCGTTACGATCAGGCGCGTTTAAACAGATTCGCCGCCTGGAACAGGGCAAAGGAACTGACCAGCATCTCGATGCCGACGATCGCCGTCACCAGCGTCACCGACGCCGCCGGGCCTGAGCCGATCAGCATCCAGGCGATGATCAAATCGAGCACGCCGATGACGAACTGCAGCCAGTTGCCCGGCAGGCCTCGGCGCATATAGCCTGCCGCCAGGCGCGCGATGCCGCCGAGCGCAAACAGCACGGCGAGGTAGACCGCCAGCGCCAGAATGCCCGCCAGCGGGCTGGTGATGAACACATAGCCGATAATCAGGTAGGCCACGCCCAGCAGAATGCCGCCGATCATCGGCCAGGTATTCTGCGCCCGGTTGGCTATCATGGCGATAATCAGCCCGGCGCCGCTCAACAGCAGCAGGATGCCCACTACGATGCTCAGCGCTGCGCCGGAGGCGAAAGGATTCACCAGGCACAGTATGCCGCCCGCCAGCAGCAGGAAGGCGATGATCAGCAGGGTGGTGCGTTGCTTTTTGAGCAGCTCTTCGCTCAGGAGGGGCAGATTATTGCGGTCGAGGTTCAACATGACAGTACTCCATTTCGTCGTTGGGTAATTAATCAGTCATCCTTACCTGTTTAGCATAGACCGTCTGGGGGTTTTTGACTGACCCGGCGCAAATGTTACACTGTGCGGCTGACGCGTATCAGAACCGAAAAGACGATTGGGGACAGGATTTGAGCACAGGAAGCAAGCTGGCAAGGTGGCGCCGCATCGCGGTGTGTCTGACATTGGGGCTGCTGTTGGCCGGGTGTTCGGGTAAAAACACCTACAACCGCGACTACGACAAACTGCCGAAGGGCAGCTACACCGGCAAGTCCTACACCGTCAAACGGGGCGATACGCTGTACTACATCGCCTGGATCACCGACAGCGAAGTCGGCGATCTGGCCAGAATCAACAAGATACGCCCGCCCTATAATCTGGAAGTGGGGCAAAAACTGCGGCTGAGCGGCGGCGCGCCGACCAAAACCGCCGCTACGCGCCGTAAAACATCCTCGTCTTCCGCCGCGATCGCCAAGCAAACGCCGCCGCCGGGCGCCGCACGTTGCTGGCGCTGGCCGACCAGCGGCCGGATCGTGCAGGCGTACTCCAATGCCGATGGCGGCAACAAGGGCATCGACATCGCCGGTAAACGCGGCCAGCCGATCTATGCTTCCGCCAAGGGCAAAGTGGTGTACGTTGGCAACCAACTGCGCGGCTACGGCAACCTGATCATGATTAAGCACGGCGAAGACTTTATTACCGCCTATGCGCACAACGACACCACGCTGGTGCGCAATGGCCAGGATGTGAAAGCGGGGCAGAAGATCGGCACCATGGGCAGCACCGGCACCGATTCGGTGTTCCTGCATTTCCAGATCCGCTACCGCGCCACCGCGCTCGATCCGCAGCGCTATCTGCCGCCGCAGGGATCGTCGCCGTCCTGTTAACGTCAATCCGGCTCCTTGCGGGGCCGGATGTCAGCTATTTCAGCGGCAGATAAAGATCGGTCACCAGTTCATATTCCGCTACCTCGTGCACGAAGTTGTGGTAGTGGAAATAGAGCGGAAAGTCGCGCAGCTCCTCGCCGCTGGCCGGCAACCACTCGCTGTAGAGATAGCGGGCGCTTTCCGAGAGCCCATCCAGCGATCCGAGATGGCGCAGCACCGCGCAGCGTCCGGCCGGCAGCATGCTGTTCACCACGCCGAAGGCGTTGTCCTCCGGGATCGGCGCCGTGACCTCCCCGCAGAGGTAGAAGCGGAAGTCCTGCGCTTCGGTGGTGGCCGGATCGTGCGGTGCGATGCCGTACGTGCGGCTGCTTCTGACCGGCGACAGGCCGCTGGTTTTACGCCACTCGATAAAGCGCGCGGCGGTTTCATTGACCAGCGCGGACGGGCCGCGATGTTCGAGCATCGCCACCGGCGTGGCCGGGCAGTCGACAATGTCTACCTTCATGGGGTGTTTCCTTCTGTGTTTCGGTTCGGGAAAGCGCTGCTGCCAATCGATCCAGGCCGGCTGTTTGCGAAACTGGCTCGGCGTTTGGCTGAACGCCTGTTTGAAGGCGCGGCTGAAGGACTCCGGGTTTTGAAAGCCGGCGTCCAGCGCGATGTCAATCACCGGCTCCAGCGGGTTATACGCCAGGCGGTAAGAGGCGCGTTTAAGCCTCATCCACTGGATATAACGCCACACCGAGATGCCGCAATACGCGCTAAACTGGCGTTGAAAGTGAAAGCGCGAAAAATGGGCCACTTCGCTCAGCTTGTCGACGGTAAGCGCCTCGTCCAGGTGGCGGTCGATATAGTCAAAGACCTGCGCAAAGCGCTTTGCATACGTCTGGGTCATGTGATTGTCTCCTCCATGCCTGAACTTTGCCCGAGTCGCCGCCGCCTCTCCTGACGGATGATGCTGAGTTGCCATCGCAGGAAAACGGAATGGCTGCGGCGTTCGCCGCCGGCCAGGCCAAACTCATAACCCCCGCGCGGCCATGCGCCGCGAGCCCGACCGAGAAGATGAATATTACATGATGGATCGTTCCCGCTTGCTGAAATTCCTGCTGCCCTATCTGTGGCCGAAAGACAACCCGCGGCTGCGGGGGTATTTGGTGGTGGCCTTCGTGTTCATGGTGGCGGCCAAGGTCAGCACCACGCTGGTGCCGCTGGCCTACAAAGCGATGGTCGATGCGCTGAGCGGCGAGACGGCGAAAATGCTGGCGGTGCCGCTGGGGCTGATCGTCGCCTACGGCGTGGCGCGGGTGGGCGGCGCGCTGTTTGAGGAACTGCGCAACGTGATGTTTATCCACGTCAGCCAGAACGCCACGCGCCTGTTGGGCGTGCGGGTGTTTCGCCAACTGCATGCGCTGAGCCTGCGCTTCCATCTGGAGCGCCAGACCGGCGGGCTGTCGTTGTCTATCGAGCGCGGCACCCAGGCGGTGTCCACGGTGCTGTCGCGATTGTTGTTCTCCATCGTGCCGATCCTGTTCGAGCTGACGCTGGTCACGGCGATCATGTGGCATATGCTGAACGGCTGGTTCGCGTTGGCGATCCTGACCACGGTCGGCTGCTACATCCTGTTCACCGTGCTGGCGGTGAGCTGGCGCACCCGCTTTCGCCGCGAGCTCAACAAGGCCAACGCCGACGCCAACAGCAAATCCATCGACAGCCTGCTGAACTATGAGACCGTGAAGTACTTCGGCAATGAAGCGTTCGAGGCTGAGCGCTTCGATCTGTCGCGCCGGCTGTACGAATACGCCGCCATCAAGAACCAATTCAGTTTTACCGCGATCAACCTGGGGCAAACCGCCATTATCTCGATCGGGCTGATCGTCATGATGGCCATGGCGGCGCAGGGCATTACGCAGGGGACGATGACGGTCGGCGACTTCGTGCTGGTCAACGCCTACCTGCTGCAGCTGTACCAGCCGCTGAACTTCTTCGGCTTTATCTACTCGGAGGTGCGCCAGGCGCTGATCGACATGGAGAACATGTTCGATCTGCTGCAGGAAAAGCGTGAGATCGTCGATAGCCCGGATGCGCAGCCGCTGCGCCTCGAGCGCGGCGAAGTGCGGTTCGACGCGGTCAGCTTCGGTTACGACACGCGTCGGCCGATCCTCAAGCAGGTGAGCTTTACCATTCCGGCGGGCCACACGGTGGCGGTGGTCGGCGCCTCCGGCGCGGGCAAGTCCACGCTGTCGCGCCTGCTGTTTCGCTTTTACGACGTGCAGGGCGGCGCCATTACCCTCGACGGCCAGGACATTCGCCAACTGACCCAGGCCAGTCTGCGGCAGGCGATCGGCATCGTGCCGCAGGATACGGTGCTGTTCAACGATACGCTGCGCTACAACATCGGCTATGGCAAAACCGGCTCCAGCGATGAAGAAATCGAGCGTGCGGCGCGGCTGGCGCATATCCATGATTTTATCGTCGGTCTGCCCGACGGTTACGACACCCGGGTGGGCGAGCGTGGGCTGAAGCTGTCGGGCGGTGAAAAGCAGCGGGTGGCGATCGCGCGCACCATCCTGAAAAATCCGGCCATCCTGGTGTTCGACGAGGCGACCAGCGCGCTGGATACCCAGACCGAGCGCGAAATCCAGGGGCACCTGCGCGAGGTGAGCCGCAACCACACCACGCTGGTGATAGCCCATCGGCTCTCCACCGTGGTGGACGCCGATGAGATCATCGTGCTGGAGGCGGGGGAGATCGTCGAGCGCGGGGGGCATGAGGCGCTGTTGGCGGCGAACGGCCGCTACGCCGCCATGTGGCAAACCCAGTACAGCGAAGAGCAGGAACCGCGCTGACGCTGCCGTTCACACCATCGATGGCGCGGCCTTGAGCCGTTGTATCACGTACTCGCAGGCGATGCGGTAATCCTGCTGCAGATCGGTGTCATCCCCGGCCAGGCTGCCGCGCAGCCAGAGCCCATCGATCATCGCCGCTAGCCCGCGCGCCGCGTCGCGCGCCTGCTGCAGCGGCAGCTCGCGGCGGAACTGGCTGCATATATTGGAATAGAGCCGCCGATCGTTGGCGCGCTGCAGGCGGCGCAGCACCGGCTGGTGCATGCTGGCGGCCCAGAAGTCGAGCCAGGCGCGCATGGAAATGGCGTTGGTTTGACTGGGGTGGAAGTTGCCCTGAATGATGGCGCACAGCTGCGACTGGCTGTCGCTCGCCGCCTGAGCGCGGCACTCGGCCACCGCGTCGCGCAGATCGCGCAGGATCTTGCGCATGGTCGCGCTCAACAATCCCTCCTTATCGCCAAAATAGTGGCTGACGATGCCGGTCGACAGCCCGGCTTCTTTCGCCACCTGCGACAGGGTGACGCCGGCCAACCCCACCACGCTGATGGTTTCGAAGGCGGCGTTAATCAACTGCTCCTTGCGCTGCTCAGGAATGTCTCTGCGGTACATATTTTCCCCAACTGATAGGCAAATCACACTTTGAATTTGATTGATTGAACGGTCAATCAATACTCTATATGCTGCGAAAATGTCAAATAAATGACGATAAAATGTTAATCAAAAGTTGCATTTAAATCGTCTGTCTTTCGCATCATGGAAGCCTGCCAATGACAATAAAAACTCCTCCATCGCTTGACGAAGAACCTGTCAGATTGAATGTCCCGGTATTTTTCGGCTCAGCCGCGGTGATCTTGCTGCTGGGGGCGCTGATTGTGCTGTTTCCCGCCGCCAGCAAACAGTGGCTGAATGTCGCGCAAAGTTGGGTGGCCGACGTGTTCGGCTGGTATTACATGCTGTTGATGGTCGCCTGTATGGTGTTCGTGTTCTGGCTGGCGCTGTCGCGCTTTGGCCATATTCGCCTCAGCCAGGATGACGAGCCGCCGCAGTTCAGCTATCCCTCCTGGGTGGCGATGCTGTTCTCGTCGGGCATCGGCATTGCGCTGGTATATTACGGCGCCTATGAGCCGTTGGATCACTTCCTGTCGCCACCGGAAGGCGACGGCGGCAGCGTACAGGCGGCGCGGCAGGCGATGGCGCTGACCTTTTTACACTGGGGGCTGCACGGTTGGGCGCTGTATGCGTTGATCGCCACCGCGCTCGCCTATTTCGCCTATTGTCGCGGTTTGCCGCTGGCGCTGCGTTCGGCGCTGTACCCGATCTTCGGCGAGCGCATCCACGGCGGCGTCGGCCATCTGGTGGACAGCTTCGGCATTCTGGTGACGGTTATCTCGATGGTGACCAACCTGGGGATCGGCGCGCTGTTGGTGAACTCGGGGCTGTTCTACCTGTTCGACATTCCGCAAAGCACCGGCGTGCTGCTGGCGCTGATCGTGGTGATGATGGTGGTGGCCACGCTGGCGGCGGTCACCGGCGTCGAGAAGGGCATTGCCATGCTGTCGAACATCAACGTCGGCTTCCTGTGCCTGCTGTTGCTGTTCGTGTTTCTGGCCGGCCCGACGCTGAACCTGCTCAACGGCATGTTGCAGAACATTGGGGATTATCTGACCTCGCTCGTCAGTCGCAGCTTCGATATGTATCTGTACGGCAAGGCGCGCCAGTGGCAGGGAGCCTGGACACTGTTCTATTGGGCCTGGTGGGTGGCGTGGGCGCCGTTTGTCGGGCTGTTTATCGCGCGTATTTCCAAAGGCCGTACCATCCGCGAACTGATCTTCGGCGTGTTGCTGATCCCGCTGGGGTTCACGCTGGCGTGGCTGTCGATCTTCGGCAATACCGCCATCAGTCTGGTGCTGGAGGGCGGGCAAGCGATTCTGGGGCAGGTGGCGCACAGCGATCCGCCGATGGCGGTGTTCAAGCTGTTCGAATACCTGCCCTATACCCAGCTGACCGCCGGTTTTGTGGTGGTGATAAGCTTCGTGCTGTTCCTGACGCCGGTCGATTCCGGCACGCTGATGATAGCGAATCTGTCCTGCCAGGGCGGTTCCGCCCACGATGACGCGCCGGCCTGGCTGCGGGTGTTCTGGGCGGCGGTCACCACGCTGGTGTGCGCCGGGCTGCTGTACGCCGGCAGTTTCAGCGCGATGCAGACTGCCGTGGTGCTGTGCGGCTTGCCTTTCTCGGCGGTGATCGTGCTGTACATGCTCAGCCTGCGCAAGGATCTGCGCGGCTACGCCATGAAGCCGGCGCTCCCCTGAGGCGGCTTATTCGTCCGCGCGCGGCCGATGATGCACGTATTCGATAATCGTGCCATCCGGCAGGCGCGCATTGAAACAGGCGCCGGTGGGCACTTCCACCGGGCCAAAGAAGATATCGGCGCCGGCGGCCTGTAGCCGCTGGTGGTAGGGATAAATGTCATCGACCAGCAACGTGCCGACGGTGCTGCGAAAAGGACGCAGGTTTTCTTCCGAGCCTTCCAGGATCAGAAATGGCCCCACCGCCGCCAGCACCAGCCGATGCTCGGGGAAGTCGAAACGCATATCCGCTTCCACGCCGTGCAGCTGCTCGTAAAACGCGATGGCGCGGTCAATCTCGCCTTCGTTGACGTAGACCCGGATCAGCACGCGCGGCTCGCGCAGCGATGAAGAGTCGGCGGTTTTGCGCCAAAAGCCTGCTTCTGTCAGTTTTGCCGTCATTGCTCATTCCTCATGGTGGCTCGTTTCCTTGTCATCATGCCGCCGTTTGACGGCAGGGATTAGACCGAGTTGTTATGAACCAGCAGCGGCGGAAATAAAAAAGCCCCGGTAACGGGGCAAAGACCCGCTCAGGTCGGAATAGCGGGCTAAAGCGGGCGTCAGGCGCGATGGAATTCCGGTAACACCCATTGGCCGATCTCCTGCATCGTCTCTTCCAGCGGCCGCTGGTTGCGGCGAAAATGCAGGCCGATATGGTTGACCCCGGCGTCACGCATGGCGCTCAGTTCCTGAATCAACCCATTGCGGCCGCTCTTGATGCCGAAGCGATGGCGCTGAATCGGCGCGTCGGCGTTATCGGTGAGGTCGAGATGAATAAAGCTGACGTAGGGCTTGTCACCGGCTACGTTGCGCCAGAGTTTGACCCGCGAAACGTGGTCCGCAGGCGTGCCGGGATACGACAGCCAGCCATCCATATTTTTCCCCACCCACTCGGGCGTTTGTTGCGCCAGCCCGGCGACCAGCAGCGGCGGCGGCGGCGTGGCCGGCAGCAGGCGCAGTCCCGGTTGCAGCGCGCTGTCGGCTTCCCCTTTGAGAATGCCGACGCTGGCGCGGAAGCTTTCACCGCGCGCGGCGTAATCGGCGCCGAACAGCGGGTACTCCACGGGGCGATCGCCGCTGGCGACGCCGAGCAACAGACGATCGCCGCTCAGCGTTTGCAGCGTGGAAGCCGCTTTGCGCACCAGCCACGGCTGCCGCAGCGGCAGCACCACGGCCGCGGTACCGAGCAGAATATTGCGCGTCAGGCTGGACAGGTAGCCGAGGTAGGTAAAGGTCTCAAACACCTGCGCGGCGTCGCCGAAGTCCGGATCATACAGCGGCACGTCGCGAACCCAGGCGGCGCGAAAGCCGAGCTCATCGGCCAGCTTGATGCGCGCAGCGTGTTCGCTCATGTCCGGCACGCCGAACGGCCGCCCGTCCTGCTGGCGTTTCAGCTGCCCGCTGGTGGACCAATCGTTGTCCAGCGGCAACTCGATGCCGATGGAAAGCGGCTCCCGGGTTAATTTTTCGATGCTCATGTGTCACTCCGTCTCAGGCCTTGCGGCGCGGTGTCGAACGATGGCACGAAGTGTTGCATGGCGCTTAATTGAGATAAACAGCCCTAATCGCAATAGATAATTGCTGTTGCGAGCATAATTGCTTTGCAGGATACGGCATATTTGTCGTGATTTACGTCACGCTCTGCGCTTTTGTTATTGTCCAGACGGGGTTATATAACCCCGCCGTTGGCCTTTCCCTCGTAAGAGTTAGTTTTTTCTGCGGCCTTAAAATAAAACGAGATGATTCAATAGATAAAAATGGCTCTGAAGCGCGTGCGGGGATCATTCAATGCCGATAAAAAATTAATAAGCCTGAAGCGTCATCGATGGGATTATTCGCAAATAACGTGCAAACAGGCTTTTTTTAATCGCAAGAAAGTACCGGACATTATTTTATATGTATCAAGAACAGAAGGATAAATAACCTGAAGGTGATAATGCGATATTGAAATAGTACCCGTTCAGAATTTCATTTGTCTCTCGAAGAGCGCCGGTTGACAGACCGCCGGCTTGCGATAATTTTATGTCATTAACATGTTAATGAGTTGTTGTCGTGACGGAGGGCCAATTTCTCTCTTGGCCGAGCGCTTAACACACTTATGCCATGGCGGGTCGCCATTCATAAGTTAACTTATGGACAAATGACGCTATGAATACATCGCCAGCGGCACGCAGAGCATTAAGTGAAGAGAACCGGTTGCTGATTATTTTGTTTTTCGTGTTCGGCTGCGTGTTCGTCGATCGTCTGACCATCTCGTTTCTGTTTCCGATGATTGCCGCCGACCTCAAGCTCAGCAACGTGCATCTCGGCACGCTGTCGGCGGTGTTGGCGCTAACCTGGGCGCTGTCCGGCGCCGGGTTGGGGGCGATAGCCGATCGCTTTAATATCCGTAAGCCGATGCTGATCCTGTCCATCTTAGTGTTTTCGCTGTTCTCCGCGCTGTCGGGGCTGGTCAGCGGGTTTGCCATGTTATTGATCTTCCGGGCGCTGATGGGGATTGCTGAGGGGCCGGTATTGCCGATCGCGCAATCGTTGATGGTGGAAAGATCGCAGCCGCAGCGCCGCGGTTTCAACATGGGATTGATCCAGGGCGCGGCGCCGGGGCTGTTGGGTGGCATCATCGCGCCGCCGCTGATCATCTATCTGGCGCAGAAGTGGGGATGGAGCATGGCGTTTCACCTGACCGCCGTGCCGGGCATCATTCTGGCGTGGCTGATCTATCGCTATGTGAACGGCAAAAAGGATCCCGCTTTCAGCGCCGCGCCGGCGGCGGGTAAGCCGGCGGGCAAGGCCGCTTACGGCGAGCTGTTCAAAATCAAGAACGTGGCGCTGTGCATTCTGATCTCCTGCGTGTTCGTCACCTGGTTCATGATCATCATTACCTTCACCCCTAACTTTTTGGTGACCGACCGTGGCTTCGGTGAAGGCACGATGGGCGGCATCATGAGCGCCATCGGCGCCGCCTGGGTCTTCTGGGGCGTGGCGGTACCGGCGATCTCCGATCGCCTTGGGCGCAAACCGACGCTGATTTTCTTTTCGCTGCTGGCGGTGTGCTGCCCGCTGTTCCTGAGCTACGTCGCCAATCCGTGGCTGCTGGGCGTGCTGGTGTTCCTGTCTTATACCGGCCTTGGCTGTTTCACGCTGTTTATGGCCACCATCCCGTCGGAAACGGTGTCGCCGGCGCGCATCGCCACCGCGTTGGGGCTGGTGATGGGGATCGGCGAGGTGATTGGCGGCTGCCTGGCGCCGTTTATCGCCGGGCTGATCGCCGATCGCTACGGCCTGGTCAGCGTAATGTGGCTGGCGGCCGCCGGTGCCGTGTGCGCCGGGGTACTGAGTTGTTTTCTCGATGAAACCGCCCCTGCCGTGGTGAACCGCCGAGCGGTGAAGCCGGCGGGCGTCGCCGACGTTTGAGACGAGTTTTATCCCATTCAATTAAGGAGAGCGAAGATGTCAGCAGAATCATCCGTACTGAATCAAAATGCCGAGCCGGACTGGAAGAATTACGACGATTTCGCGCGCGGCATCGATACCAACCGGTTGCCGGGTACCCAGGACTGGCGCGGCAAAACGCTGCAGATCGCCTTTGAAGACGGCGGGGACATCACGCTGCGTTTCAGCGCCGACCGGCAACGGGTGTTGTGGGCCTGGGGAGGGGAGAGCGGTGAGGACGCTTACGAAGAGGTGCAAACCTCCGCCGCGCGCTATTTCTTCAATATTCCGCTGCAGTCGCCGGGCAACGAATGCCTGACGCTGGTGCTCAACCGCGACAGCGGCCGGGCGCTGCTGGTGCGCAGCACGCTGTTGCCCGAACAAACGGTGGAAAAGGGATCCCGCCTCAAGCAAAGCTTCCACGTTGGGCTGATTGCCGGCGTCACGCCGGGCGGCATCGCGCCGCATCTGACCCGCGAGCTGATCGGTTATCGCACGCTGAACGTTTACAGCCCCAACCATTACTACGAGCACTTCTACGTCAACACCGAGCGTTATGCCTGGCAAAACCTGCGCGGCGAGCAGTTCGGGCACGGCGACATGGATTACGCCACTTACTACAAGTTTGAGGACGAGATGTTCCTGTTCACCTTCCGGGAAAAGATTATCCCGGTGTGCTCGGTGTTCTTCTTCGACTTTATCTCCGGGCGCTGCACCGGCACCTTCCTCGGGTTGGACGCCGCCGGCCGGGTGTTGGTGTCACCGGCCGGGGCCTTCATCAGCAAGATGAGCTACAACGCTTATCCGGATGGCGTGCAGCCGCTGTGAGTCAGGCGTTTCTGACCAGCGATCCGGCGTTGATCTCCGCAATGGTTTTCGCGCCGGTGAGCGTCATGGCGACGCGCATTTCCTTGTCGATCAGATCCAGCAAGTTAGCCACCCCGGCTTCGCCGGCCGCCGCCAGCGCATAGACGAAGGCGCGCCCCAGCAGCACGCTGTCGGCGCCCAGCGCGATCATGCGCACCACGTCCAGGCCGCTGCGGATACCGGAATCGGCCAGTAAGGTAATGTCGCCTTTCACCGCGTCGGCGATCGCCGGCATGGCGCGCGCGGTCGACAGCACGCCGTCCAGCTGGCGGCCGCCGTGGTTGGAGACGATGATGCCGTCGGCGCCGAAGCGCACTGCGTCTTTGGCGTCTTCCGGATCCAGAATGCCTTTGATGATCATCGGGCCGTCCCAGAATTCGCGGATCCACTCCAGATCTTTCCAGGAAATCGACGGATCGAAGTTGGCGCCCAGCCAGCCGATGTAGTCTTCCAGGCTGGTCGGTTTGCCGCGGTAGGCCGAGACGTTGCCCAGATCGTGCGGCTTGCCGAACAGGCCGACATCCCAGGCCCACTGCGGATGGGTAAACGCCTGCAGCACGCGGCGCAGGGCGGCGTTGGGGCCGCTCATCCCCGAGTGGGCGTCGCGGTAACGGGCGCCGGGCACCGGCATGTCGACGGTGAACACCAGAGTTTTCACGCCGGCGGCTTTGGCGCGCTCCAGCGCGTTGCGCATAAAGCCGCGGTCTTTCAACACGTAGAGCTGGAACCACATCGGCCGATCGATCGCCGGGGCCACCTCTTCGATGGGGCAGACCGACACGGTGGACAGCGTGAACGGAATGCCTTTTTTGGCCGCGGCGCGCGCGGCCTGCACTTCGCCGCGGCGGGCGTACATGCCGGTCAGCCCCACCGGCCCCAGCGCCACCGGCATCGCCAACTGCTCGCCGAACAGCGTGGTCTCCAGGCTGAGTTCGGACATATTGCGCAGCACGCGCTGGCGCAAGGCAATATCGGCCAGATCTGCGGTATTGCGCTTCAGCGTATGCTCCGCGTAGGCCCCGCCGTCGATGTAGTGAAACAGAAACGGCGGCAGTTTGGCCTGGGCGGCGGCCCGGTAGTCGGTTGACGCGGAGATGATCATAGTGTTTACCTTCTTGTCTTCTTGCAAATAACGGGTTGTCAGTCAGAGCGAGAGGATCGCCGCCATACCGGCCGCGATCCCGCCGTACGCCAGCATCGGCAGCGCGGTCTTTCTGATGATTTTGCCTTCGGCGTTGCCGATCCCCAGGATCGAACAGACCGCGATAATGTTGTTCAGGCATACCATGTTGCCCATGGCGCCGCCGACGGACTGCAAGGCCAGCGTCAGATTGACGTCGAGGCCGCTGCTCTGGGCGATCGATTGCTGAATGCCGCCGAACGTCAGGTTCGAAACGGTGTTGGAACCGGAGAAGAACGAGCCCAGCGCGCCGAGGAACGAAGAGAACAGCAGCCAGCTCTCGCCGGTCAGCGCCGCCAACGCTTTCCCGATCAGGATCACCGGCGCGTTGTCGCCGCCCAGCATCATCAGATTGACCATGACCAGCGCGCCGAACAGGGCGATAAAGGGGCGCGTGATGCGCCCGCCGGTTTCGCTGAACATTTGCCGCACCTGGCCGCCATTCAGACGGAACAGCGGAATGCACAACACCACCACCAGCAGGAACGGGATCAGCGCCGGGACATACAGCGTTTTGTAGCCGGCCGCGGCGGAGGTGCCCAGCACCTGCCGCAGTTCGACGATCAGCGCTTGGCTGATGCGCAGCTCCCCGAGCCAGCCGAGGTTTTCCTGCCACAGCAGCGTGGTGGTGTTGAGCAGCGCCTTGAGGCCCAACTGGTGAATGCGCGTCACTATCAGGATAGCAATCAGCAGCAGGGTCGGCGTCATCGCCTTGACCACCTGCATGAACGGCACCGCCTGCGCGGCGCTCTGCGGTTTTTCCGCGCGGGCGAGGCCAATGCCGCCGCGCGCCAGCAGCACCGACAGCGCCAGGCCGAGAGCGCCGCCGACCAGCGCCGGGAATTCATAGTTCACCTGGGCCAGCAGCAGATAGGGGACGGTGCAGCTCAGCACGCTGAGCAAGATAAACGGCAGGTTGCGGCGAATATCCTGCCAGGAAACGATAAAGCGCAGCGCCAGCAGAGGAATGACGAAGCCGGCGACAACGTGGATCAGCGCGGTTTGCCGGCCGATCTCCAGCAGGCTGGCGTCCGACAGGCCGAGGTTGGCGAAGCCGAACCAGGTGGGGGTGCCCACGGCGCCGAAGGAGACCGGTACCGAGTTCATCACCAGCGTCAGCAGGGCGACGCGCAGCGGGTTGAAGCCCAGCCCGACCAGAATCGGCGCGGCGATGGCGGCCGGGGTGCCGAAGCCGCTGGCGCCCTCGATCATAAAGGCGAACGCCCAGCCGATAATCATCAGTTGGGCCACCGGGTTGGGGCTAACGGTTTCCAACCAGCGGCGCACCACGTTTTCCGCACCGCTTACCTGCATCAGTTTGTTGAGCAGGATGGCGCCGGCAATGATGGTGATCGGCGTCAGCGTCGAGACCAGCGCGGTGATGATATTGGCATGCAGCAGCCGCAGTGAGGCATCGAACCACCAGAGCTGCAGGACATATACCACGGCGGCCGTCAACGGCAGGGCCAGATAAGAGGGCACGCCATTCCTTTTGGTCATCATCCATATCAGCAGGACGATGGGCGCAATACTGAAAAGCAGGGGCATAAGATCCTCAGGGTTATTATTTTTATGGGCAGAGATATGTAACTGAAAGGTTAATTACCGCAACATTTTCATTCTAATCACAACGTTGGCGATGATGCCACGCGATAATTTTTTAACGTCGGCGAATGGTGCCGGCGGCGGGAAAAATGTCGGCTGTTGAGGCTGAATTAAATTGATTTAAAATCAATTGGATGGGTTTTTATGTTGTGTAATGAATGCGCTGGATCACATTAATTAGGCGTTAATGTTCACGAGTTCATGTCCAAAAATGCGGTAATCCACGCGGTACTTTACGACGCGTGGAAATAATCAGGAGTGGAAACTTAAAAGTAGTGACTGATATTTTGATAGGAACCGATGATATGTTCGATCAGCAGGCGAGTTTTTAACGGCAGATTGCGGGTATAAGGGTAGACGGCGTAAATGCCCAATACCTTGCCGCAGTGGCCGGCCAGGATCTCCGTCAGTTTGCCGTCCTGCAAATCTTCGTACACCATGCAGCGCGGCACCATGGCGATGCCGTGGCCGCCGATCACCGCTTTGCGGATCGCCCGCGCATTGTTGGCCGACAGGTTGCCGTCAACCTGCAGCTCGTAGATTTCGTTGCGCCCTGGCCGCTTCATCAGCCAGTTGGCGGTGCCGCTCTCTTGATAGGTATAGGTCAGGCAGTTGTGGCTAAGCAGATCGTCGGGATTGCGCGGCTCGGGGTGGTTCTCCAGATAGCCCGGCGAGCAGACGATCACCCAGCGGGAATCGAAGATCGGCCGCGCAATCAGGCTGGAGTCCGGCATGGTGCCGGTACGGATCGCCAGATCGATGCCTTCTTCCACCAGATCGACGAAGCGGTTTTCCAGCCGCATCTCGACCTTCAGGCTGGGGTGCTGGGCGCAAAACTCCGCCACGCTTTCACTCAGCAGCAGCTCACCCGAAATGGTCGGCACCGACATACGAATGGTGCCGGTCAGCTCTTCGCTCTTTTCGCTGACGGCGTACAGCGCTTCCTGCACTTTGGCGCCGATCTCCTTGGCCTGCTGGTAGAGCGCCTGGCCGCTTTCGGTCAGCGTCAGGCTGCGGGTGGTGCGGTACATCAGCCGGGCGCCGAGCGATTTTTCCAACCGCCCGATGCGTTTGCTGACCACCGAACTGGTAATGCCGGCGCTCTCCGCCGCCTTGCTGAACGAGCCGCAGTCGACAATCAGGGCAAACAGAATCAGGTCGTTGGCGTATTCGTGAGTCGCGAGCATGGGCATCCTAAGAGTGAGAGTCCTGTTGCTCAGTGTAAGTCCGGCGCGGCAGGAAGCAATCTTTTCAGCCTGTTTCCAGCGCCGGTTAACTGGTCGGATCTGAAATTTTCTTGGTTAATTACCTCTTAAACTGAGAATTATCCTTCAAATAAATCGTGGCTATTCCGGGGGTGAAATTAACTTCCATGTTTTTATAAGTAATTAAATTAGAATAATCCTTATATCAAACGTTACTTATTCCACTAAGCCTGCGGTGCAGTGTAAATAATTGTATTGATCTGCTTGTGTGAGAGGGCTATTCTTTTTCCCGCAGCGCTCTCATTGTTATCAATTAAATGTTTTTCAATGTATTGAAGAATTACTCTGTCTTGCAGGCAGAGTGATGGGTAGTGTGTTTATATTTTAATATATATAAGGATATTGTAATGAAGAAAATCAATCTGTCTGAAGCGGCAAACATCGTCGGCGGTACTTTTGTGTGTACCAAGGAATTTGCCTGGGTGGGCGGTGGCAATAACCGCACTTGCCAACTGGTGACCACCTGTTCCGATAAGTTTGGCGGCGTGACCAAAAACTATCGTCCGGCGCCGGTGGCGAGCTGCCCTTCCACGCCGACAATCCCGAGCTGATGCGAGCTGAACGCTTGCAGTTAGGTTAGTGATGGACAGGCGGGGCGCTTGCGCGCACCGCCTGATAACGGAGATGAATTCCTTTTTTATCGCTGAACCGTCAATCTCCCTTTCTGATTTATAACGCTCATGCTCAAGTGAGTATTTATTTATTCGCAGGATGCGTCTGCTATGTATAAACGTCCTTTGCTGTTTTTTAGTTACACGCTCGTCATTATTTTCGCCTCTTCTTTTTTGACTGCGCTTTATTTCCAGCATTACGTTATGGCCTCGCCGGCGGCGGAAAGCCTGAGTTTTATCTCTCCGGAAAAAATAGAGCAAAGCCCATTGCAAGATGATAACGCCATTGTCGAAGTCTTCTCTTACGCCTGCCACTATTGTGAAGTTAACGAAAGCGGCGTGGCCGAGCTGGAAAAACGCTTACCGGCGGGAGCCAAATTGGTGCGCCTGCATCTCAGCGACGACGATCACGCCGGCATGGCGGCCTTTGCGCCCCTCTTCGCCACCCTGACGGTCATGGGGATCGAGGCGCAGCATCGTCCCGCCGCTTACCGCGCCATTATCAAAGAAAACCTCAATCTGGCGGATGAAAAGCAGCTCAGCGCCTGGTTGGTGGCCAACGGCATCGACGAGGCCGCCTATCAGCGGACCAGAGATTCAGAGCGGGTCAAGGAACTGTTGGCGTATATGACGGCGGTAAGCCGCTATTACCAGGTCAACGCGACCCCCAGCTTTATCGTCAATCGCAAATGGCTGGCGTTGCAAGACCGTGAGTTTTCCGCTTTCAGCCAGCAACTGCTGTCGCTGTTGCAGCACGATAAGCCGCTGGCCCCCTGATGCGCCTGCTCGCGGTTCGGGGCTTTCTGGCCTGGCGTAACGGCCTGGACGCCGTGGCGCGTCTCTCGGCTGTCCGCACCGGGGTGAGCCGGAGTCTGACGTGCGCTCTGCTGCGGCGCGTGGATTATCGCCTGTGGCTAAAGATGCAGAGGCGGTTGAGGTGGGGTCTGCAGCAACGCCGTTTTCGCCACCGGCAAGCGGTCGCTGAGGCGAATCGCCAAAGCCTGTTGGGCGACGGCAGGCTGGACTTCGCCTGGCTGATGCAGCGGCGACAATGGCTGGATTTGGCGGCGATCCAGGCCCGCAACGCCGCGTTGATGGAGCATTTGGCGCAGTGCACCTCACAGCTCAATCAGGTGGTGGAGCCGCTGCATCGCGCCGGGGTGCCGGTGTTGTTGGCGCCGATGCACACGGTTTCCGATGTGCTGGCGACGCTGGTCGGCGCGGGCGTTTATCCAGGGCGGGCAACGGTGATCGTTTCCGGCGACGCACAGACGTTAGCGCGGCGAGCGCCTGAGGGGGAATGGCGGCAGCGGCTCGACTATTGCTCGATTCACGACGATCCCCGGCATATTGCCGGCACCTTGTCGCAGGCGCTGCTGGAGGCGACGGAGCATCGGCGCAACATCATCCTCTTCCCGGACATCACGCCGGATTACACCTTGAACAGCACCCGGGACGCCTCGGCCAAACTGGCTTGCCGTTTGTTCAACCGGCCAGCGCATTTGCATAGCGGCATCGTTCGGTTATCTCGAGCGATGCGGGCTCGAGTGGTGTGCTATTCGCTTTATTACGAGCGCGGCGTTCGCATTCACATAGAAGAACCGATTGCCACAGAACAGGTCGGCCGCGCCGTGCCGGCGATCGTCGAGCGCACCCTGCGGCGACATGCGGATGATTGGCTGCTGTGGCATTCGCACTCTTTATTTTTTATCAACGAATAAGTCAGGGATATCACTACGCATGGAAAACACCCTCCCTACGCCGGTCTTGCAGAGCGAAATCAATGAATGCGGGCTGGCCTGCATCGCCATGCTGGCGGAAACGCAGGGCGTTCGCGCGCCATTGGCGGAACTGCGTGAGCGTTACCCCGCTTCGCAACACGGCACTTCGCTGGCGACGCTGTGCGCCATTTTAGGGGAGTTGGCGTTGCCGGCTTATCCGGTGGCGTTCGAGCACCGGGATCTGGCGGCGCTGCCTTTACCGGCGATTCTGCATTACGGCGCGGGCCACTATGTACTGCTGGCATATCGTCAAGGCGGTTACGTGTGCGTAATGAATCCGGCGTTGGGGCAACAGCTGCTGCCGTACGCCGCCCTGAAGGCGGAAATCAGCGGCTACGCATTGGTGCTCGATCGCGATGATTTACCGTCCACCGCCCCCGCCGTGCGGAGCCGCCGACGCGGTGCTTTCGCCAGTTTAAGCCTGAAGGATACCGCCGGCATCGCCGGCATTTATCGCCTGGCGGCGATGACGTTTCTTATCTCGCTGACGCTGTTCATCATGCCGATGATGGTCGCCAGCGCGATCAATCAGGTGTTCGCCATGGCCGGTGAGGTCGCGTTCCCTTACGCCTACTATCTGCTGGCGTTTGTGGCATCCACGGCGCTGGCCTTGATGGCGCGCATCATCACCGAGCGTTTTATCAAAAACTTCGTGTTGCTGCACGGCGCCGCCGGGTTTTCCCGCCTGCTGGAAAATTCGCTGAATTTCTTCAGCAAGCGCGCGCCCGGCGAGATTTTCAGTCGTTTCACCAGCTGGCAGATGGCCGCCGGCCAGAAAATCGAGCTGGATAACGGCCTGCGCACCGACTGGATCATCGCTGCTATCGCGCTGGCGGTGATGGGCTATTTGAGCCCGATGTTGGCGCTGGTGCCGATTGCCGGCGTACTGCTGATGGGGGCGATCAGCGTTTGGGCCATTTATCGCGATCGCCACTTCACCCAGCAGCTGCAGGTGAGAGGGGCGGCGCAGAATGATTTTATTCTGGAAACCATTCAGGGGTTTTCGACCATCAAGTCCGCCGGGCTCGCCGGCCAGCGGCAAGAGGGCTTTGCCGAGCATGCCCGTTCGCTGTTCAACTGCCTGCAGCGGCAAAAAGTCTATGAGCAGGTCAAGGGCAGCATTTATCAACTGATTGGCAGCCTGGAAATGGTGGTGTTCATGCTGCTGGCGCTGCCGCTGCTAAAGGGGGGCGAACTCAGTCTGGGGGCATTCTTCGCCTACAGCTTTCTGCGCGAAATTTTTACCTCTTACACCAGCAAGATCTTTTTTGCCGTCCTGCAGAAAAACCAACTGCACGTGATCGATGAGCGCGCGCGGGATCTGTTTCCTTCCGTATCTCTGCGTACCGGGTCTGGCGACGAAAGCGTGAACCATTTTGATGTGCAGTTGGCGTATCGGGGGGTGAGCTTCGCGTACGACGCCGGCCAACCGGTTTTGCGCGACCTGTCGCTGACGCTGGAACGGGGCGAGTGTATCGCCATCTGCGGCGGTTCCGGCGCGGGCAAGAGCACCTTGCTGAAGGTGCTCGCCTGTCTGTTGACGCCGCAGCGGGGGGAACTGACGCTGGATGGCCGCGTGCTGGCTAACGCCGCCGCGCAGCGGCTGTTCTTCCTGCAAAGCCAGGAGGACATTCTGTTCAATGCCTCGGTGTTGCAAAACGTCACGCTGTTCGCCCCGTCGGCGCCGGGCCAGCAGAGACAAGTGGAACAGGCGCTATGCAGTTTGGGGCTGGCGGATGCGGTGGCGCAGCTGCCCGGAGGCGTGAACGCTCTGGTGCGAGAGAGCCATGCCGGGCTGTCGCTGGGGCAACGGCAGCGTCTGTTGCTGGCGCGTGCCATGTACAGCCGTTGTCCGGTGTTGGTGCTGGATGAACCGACGGCGAATCTGGATGAAAAAACCGCTGCGGCGGTGATGTCGGCTCTGGTAGCGCATTGCCGCGAGAAGGGTAAAACCCTGGTGACCGTGACGCATAACCCGCGGCTGCTGCCGTTGTTTGATCGGGTGCTGCACTTGTCGCAGGGCCGGTTGTTGGCCGCCGTCGACACCAGGATGAATGACTGTGCTGAGGTGGAGTGACGTGCCCGGAAAGAAACGCTGGCGGCGTGTGGCGCTGGTGGCGATCGTGTTGGGGGGGCTGGCCGGCGGGCTGTTAGGGTTGAATCGGGCGCCTGACGTATCACCGCCGCAGACGGCGCGCGTCGATCGCGGCGACATCGAAAAAAGCGTGTTGGCTACCGGCATTTTGAAACCGGCCCGGCAGGTGAACGTTGGCGCGCAGGTCAACGGCCAACTGAAAAAACTGTATGTCAAACCGGGGGACAGAGTGGCTCAGGGCCAGCTGTTGGCCGAGATAGATCCGACGTTGCAACTTAACGAACTGCGCAAGTCGCAGGCCGAATTACGCAGCGCGCAGGCGCAGAAATTGGCGAGTCAGGCGCAGCTCAAGCAGTACCAACTGGAGTTGACGCGGCAAAGGGCGTTGGCGCGAGATCGTGCCGGCGTGGCCAGCGATTTGGAAAAAGCGCAGGCGCAGCACGACGCGCAACTGGCGCAGTTGAAAGTGAACGAGTCGCAGATCGTTCAGGCCGAAGTCGCGCAGGAAACGGCGAGAGCCAACCTGGCTTTTACCCGTATTACCGCGCCTATCGACGGCGAAGTGCTGGGTATCGTCACTCAGGAAGGGCAAACCATCGTCTCATCGCAAAGCGCACCGACCATTTTGGTGATGGCAGACGTGGATACGATGATGGTGCATACCCGCATATCGGAAAATGACATCTTGCAGGTGAGGGCGGGGCAGCCGCTGTGGTTTTATGTCGCCGCCGATCCCCGCCGCCGATATGAGGGGGTCATGGGTGCGATACAGCAAGCGCCGGCAGAAGCGCTGGAAGCCGATCCGCTGGGCAGAAATTCAAGCCAGCAAACGGCGGCGGTGTATTACAACGGCGTATTTGCCGTCGCCAACGGCGAACGTCGATTACGCACCGCGATGACGGCGCAGGTATTCATCATTACCGAACGCGCCACGGGGGTGGTGCGGCTGCCGATGGCGGCATTGGGAGAGGCTCTGGATGGCGAGCGCTATCAGATCAGAGTGTTGGAAGGCCAGCGGGTTGTCGCGCGCAGCGTGCGCATCGGGAAGCGCGATCGCCGCTATGCGGAAGTGTTGGAAGGCGTGAGAGTGGGTGAGCAAGTGCTGCTGGAACACCAGCCAGATACGGAGGGTGAGCATGTCAGCTAGCACGGATCCCATTATCGTTTTGGAGAACGTTTCGCGCGAGTTTCAAGCCGGAGAGCAGAAAATCACGGTCCTCAAACGCGTTTCCCTGAGCATTCAGCGGGGAGAAATGGTCGCTATCGTCGGCGCCTCCGGCTCCGGAAAATCGACGTTGATGAATATTATTGGTTGTCTGGACAAGCCTTCTCAGGGGGATGTGTACATCAACGGGGTGGCGATTGGGCAAGCCGACGGCAATCGCCTGGCGCGGCTCCGCAGTCGGCATATCGGCTTTATTTTCCAGCGCTATCATCTGATGCCCTATCTGACGGCCAGTGAGAACGTGGCGATCCCTGCATTGTATACCGCCATGCCGGCCGCCGAGCGCCGCCTGCGGGCCGCGCATTTGTTGGCTCGCCTCGGGTTGGCGCAGCGCGGTGGCCATCGTCCGGCGCAGCTTTCCGGTGGGCAGCAGCAGCGGGTCAGTATTGCCCGAGCTCTTATGAACGGCGCGGAAATCATTTTGGCCGATGAACCTACCGGCGCGTTGGATAGCGTCAGCGGTCAGGCGCTGATGGCCATTTTGCATGAGCTGAACGCTGTCGGACACACCGTGGTCATCGTGACGCACGATCGGCGGATCGCCGAGCAGGCGCAGCGGATCATTGAGATCGGCGACGGCGAGATCGTGGCGGATCGTCGCCACGATGCCGCCCGACAGCGTTTTGCGTTCGAGAGGCCGCTGGCGTTGGCTGCGCCGCTGAAACGCATGAGCCCTTGGGCGGCGCTGCGAGAGGCGCTCGGCATGGCTTGGCGGGCATTATTAGGGCATCGGGTCCGGGCATTATTATCGATGCTCGGCATCATCATCGGCATTGCGGCGGTCGTTTCCGCCATCGCCATCGGTGAAGGCACACGCCAAAGCATCCTCAGGGAAATCAGCCAGCTCGGCTCCAGCACGTTGGACATTCGTCCCGGATTGGGATGGGAAAAAACGCGTCCCGATTTTGCGCGTTCGCTGAGTGCGCGGGATGCAGCGCTGCTGGCGGCCTTGCCTTATGTCGACAGCGTTTCGCCGGTCATCAGCACTCAACTGTCGGCCGTGCGCGAAGGCAAGCAGGTGCCGCTCGCCGTGATGGGCGTCGGCGAAGGGTATTTCCGCACGCAGGGCATTCGGCTGCTTTCCGGTGGCCTGTTTACTGCGCAGGATCTGAGTGACCGCGCACCGGTGGCGGTGATCGATCCCTTGCTGCAACAGGCCCTGTTTTCTTCCCGGCAAGATCCGGTGGGCGCGGTTTTGCTGATCGCGGGGGTGCCTTATCGGGTGATCGGCGTCGCGCAGCGCCGCGGCGCCCAATACGCCGGTTCTCAACCGCTTGCCTGGCTGCCCCATACCTCCCTGACTGGCCGCATCGCCGGCGATATGCCGCTGGAATCGATTGTGATGCGAGTGAATGAAAAATTGACGTTGGAAGCGGCAAGGCGGGATGTGACCCGGCGTTTGACCGTAGAACATGGCCGGCGGGATTTTTTCACGCTGACCGACGATCAGCTGACGCAATCCATTCAGCGTGCCTCCGACTCCATGCGATTGCTGATTACCGCGATTGCCGCCATCTCGCTGCTGGTCGGCGGGGTGGGGGTGATGAACATCATGTTGGTTTCGGTGACGGAACGAACCCATGAGATCGGTATTCGATTGGCGGTGGGCGCCGCTGAGAAAGACATTATGCGGCAATTTTTGATTGAGGCGGTGGTGATCTGCAGCCTGGGGGGCGTGTTGGGGATCGCCTGCGCCGCGCTGGTTAAAGGGATTCTGAGCAGCTTGGCGCCGCAGGTGACGATGATCTTTACCTGGCCGCCATTGCTGCTGGCCTGCGGGTTCTCGGCGTTGATCGGCGTCGGGTTCGGCTTCTTTCCAGCCCGTGCCGCCGCGCGCCTGCAGCCGGTGGAGGCGTTGGCGCGAGAATGAACCGACTTTTGATTTATGGACTGGTCATGCTGTCTTTGAGCGCTTGCGGAGGGCGGCCGATCGACGCCACGGCGCCACCGTCGTTGCCGCAGCAGTGGCGCGTGGTCGATGAACGTTCCGGTTCATTGCGGGCAGGCGTCGCCTGGTGGGAAAACTTCAATGATCCGCAGCTTTCCTCGCTGATCGATGGCGTGCTCATCGCGAATCAGGATCTGGCGCTGGCTGGATTGCAGTGGCGTGAGGCGATGTTGGAGGCCGGGTTGGTAGCCGGCAATGCGACCCCCGACCTGGCCGCCAGCCTGAGTGGCCGCAATACCAAGGCATTGCGCGGCGCGGCGCGGCCGCAAGAAAGTTACCGCGCAGGGCTGTCACTGAGTTATGAACTGGATTTATGGGGCAAGCTGGCGCGCATTCGCGAGCAGGCTCAGTGGCTGGCCGTCGCTTCGGAGTTGGATCGGCGCAATACCGCGTTGACTTTGATCGGCGCTACCGCTCGCGGGTATTGGCAGATCGCCGATTTGAATCAGCAAGTCACCCATCAGCAACAGGCGGTGGCGTTCGCGCGTGAGACTGTACGGCTGGTGGCGGCACGTCACACCGCCGGCGACGTCGGCCGATTCGAGTTGTTGCAGGCGGAGCAAAACCTATTGGCGCGTGAGAATCAACGGGATGAACTGGCACGGCAGCGGGAAGACGCTCGCAACTCGCTGGCGCTGTTGTTCGGCCGTTCACCCTTGCTGCGATACAGCGAAAGGCGAGCGCTACCGATCAACGAGGTGCCCATTGCGCCACGTCTGCCGGCGGCGGTGATGGCGCGACGGCCGGATGTGCAGGCGGCGGAGCGGCGCCTGCGGGCGGCGCTGGCCGGTGCGGAGGCCGCTACATTGCGTTTTTATCCGACGCTGAGTCTGGATGCCGCACTGGATGCCGGCAGCGGGCTTTTCCGCCAATGGTTCAGTGAACCTTCGCGCTCGCTGGGCGCGACGTTGACGCTGCCGTTCATCGAGTGGCGCAAGATGCGCTTGTCCAGCGACAAAGCGGCGTTGCAGGCGCAGCGCGCGGAGATTCAATTTCGCGATACGGTTTACCGCGCGCTGTCTGAGGTAGACAGCGCCATGCGGGAACGTCTGGAAGCGCAGCGGCAAATCGGCAATCAGCAGCGGCATCTGGCGATGGGGCGACAAGCCGTGGCATTGGCCCGCCATCAATATCAGGCCGGTTCCGTCGCGCTGCAAACGTTGTTGGACGCGCAAGAGGCGGTGTTAGCCAGCGAGAATTCACTGTCGGCACTGCAATATCGCTACCTGAACGCCACGATGCAGCTCTGGCTGGCGCTGGGCGGCAACGAGGCTTTCGCATCCGGGCAAGGGGAGTAAGCATGGACAAAGAACGGAATACAAGACGCGTGGTGGTCACCGGTTACGGCGCCGTCACCGCGCTGGGTGGCAACGCGCAGCAAAACTGGCAGGCGATCATGGCCAACCGTTTGGCCTATCGCTATCACGATAAATCGGCGGCGGGGATCCACGCGCGCTTTTTTGCTTTGCTGGAGGCCGAACCGGCGTTGGAAGACGTTGCCGCGCGGGTAAGCCGCCGGCTGCCCAGATTCGCCAGGCTGGCGCTGGCCGCCGCCTCGGAGGCGATCGACATGGCGTTTTCATCTGGCCACGTGAGGCCAGGGCATTTTTATTCGTCGTTGGACTGCGGGGTGATTATCGGCAGCGGCTGGGGCGGCCAGGATGAGATCATGCAAAACAATGCGGACTATCTGCAATCCGGCATGGGGCAGCTGTTTGGCTGTTTTCACGCAATGCCCAATATTGCGACCGCCATATGCGGCCAACATTGGCAGTTACGGGGTTATCAAAGTTCGCCGGCGGCGGCCTGTGCGACCGGCGGCATCGCGATTGGCGATGCGTTTGAGGTGATCCGCAGCGGCCGCGCTTCAATGATGTTGGCCGGCGCGTCGGAATCACTGAGCGGCAATGGCGCGATATGGAACATCGACGCGTTGCGTTTGCTGAGTCGGGAGCAAAAGGATATCACCAAGGCCAGTTGCCCGTTCAGCCGGGAGCGCAGTGGCTTCGTGTTGGCGGAAGGGGCCGCCGTGTTGTGTCTTGAGGAGCGAGAGGCGGCTTTAGCGCGCGGCGCGACAATACTGGGGGAGGTCAAGGGATACGGCAACTTTTCAGACGCTTTTGACCTCACCGCACCGGCGGAGGATCCGCAGGCCAAGGTGAAAACCATTCGATGGGCTCTGGAACAGGCGGGGCTAGGCAATCATGAAATCGACTATATCAATGCGCATGGCACGTCGACGGCGCAAAGCGATGTGAACGAAACCGCTGCGATCAAGGCGGCTTTGGGGCGCGATGCTTACCGCACACCCATTTCCAGCACGAAATCCTATACCGGGCACTTGCTCGCCGCATCCGGCAGCTTTGAGGCGATCGTCTGCCTACAGGCGTTGCAGCAGCAAATGATGCCGGCAACCTGCCATTTGCACGAGAGCGATCCCGAATGCGATCTCGATTATATCCGCGAGGGGCATCGTCGCGGTCGTTTGCGCAATGTCATGAGTCTCAACTTCGGTTTCGGCGGCGCCAATGCAGCGCTGGTATTCGGCAATCACAATGGATAATGGTAGGGCATATGGAAAAGTATCATCGATTGTATGAGGCGATTTGCGGCCTGTTGTATGAAGCCAAAGGATTGGACAGAACGCTGCTATCGGCCGATATGCCGCTGCAACAGTTGGGGTTGGACAGCCTAGATTATATGGAGTTGATGCTGCTGGTTAGGCGTGAGTTCGGCATTACGCTCAATGCGGAAATGTTTATCGAACGGCCTGATCTGACCCTTGGCGAGCTGTGTCACGTTATGACCAGTCAATAATTCTCCCCCCCCAGGCGGCCGTGTGCGGCGGTCAGACCTGGGTTATTCCCCATCGTGACTTTTATTTCCTCCTGCCCTGACCTTTCCTCTTATCGATTCACATAAAGATTAATACTTATCGGTTTGGTTAAGATACGTTCGCGCCGGCGGATTTATTTCGTTTTTTTACGAGCCGTATAACGCTTTGAAACCCATGGCGCCTCGCGATTTTATTAGGATTTTTCTTTGTTTTGTCGGTTTGTTTGCCAATTTTAGCGCATGTGTGAAATGGAAGTATTAACGCAAACTAAAGTGAATCGGGAAGTATGACGTCCTTATTATTTCTGATGGTGGCAGTTGAGCTGCGGTTTTCATTAATGAGGGGGCCTCAAGGGGGGCGCTGAAGGGGGGATTAATCCCTGTACACTGTTCGCGTTTGGCAAATCCGTTATACTCCGCGCTGGATGCAGGAACCTATCCATAGCCAGGGGAAACCCTGAGTGTCCATTGTGGTGATGTAAAAGGAAAATGACAGCCACATTTTTCCGATCAAAGTAATAGAGGTTGTATGTCTAATCGTAAACATCTGACGCCTTCTGAAGTGGAGAGACTGCTTGAGGTCACGCTGCATGGAAAGAATCCAGAACGCGATTATTGTCTGATTTATATGTGTTTTATTCATGGTTGCCGCGCCAGCGAAATTGGGGGATGGCGTTTGTCGGACATCGATCTGGAAGGCGGCAACATTTATGTTCATCGCTTGAAGAATGGTTTTTCCACGGTGCATCCGCTTTATCTGCGAGAAAGGCAATGTTTGCGGCGTTGGCTGGATAAACGCCGGCAACACCGTTGGGCCGATCAGGAATGGTTATTTCTTTCCAATCGGGGCGGGCGTTTGTCGCGCCAACGTATTTACGGCCTGCTTCGTCATTACAGTAAGGTGGCGAAACTGGAGATTAACGCCCATCCGCATATGCTGCGGCATGGTTGCGGATTTGCGTTGGCGGACCGAGGTATCGATACCCGATTAATTCAGGATTACCTCGGGCACCGAAATATTCAGAATACAGTGATTTATACCGCCAGCAATGCACAGCGCTTTAAAGAAATTTGGTAAGCGCGATTTAATAGAGTAACGGCAAGGAGTCACTTTGAACTAAACTGAAACATACTGTAAGGACGCGTAAAAACAATGTCAATATTCCTACGCTCACTTTGTCTGACAAAGGGGAATTTTATTTAAAAACATATAGTTGAGTTAATGTTTCATTTCTTCCGCACTCCAGCCATCTAAGCAAAATCCTAATCAAAGAAAAGTCAGTTTAAATCAATCGGCCAATCCCTTGGTTTTTTGGTCTGATTTGAGGTTATTTTGTTTTCTATTTGGCTTTAAATTCTGTCTTTTATTTGTTTTTTGGTTTTAAAAACCAAAGGAGTCACTTTAGTTCAAAATGAATCGTTTGGGTGAATAAGCCTTAGGCCATCAATAAGTTTGGTCAAGGGTATTTGCTCTTCGTGGAACTAAATAAAAGGGAATGACATTAAGGATATGTCGGAAATAAAACCATGCATATTTTGCATAATTTTAAGGAAAGTAGGATGAAAAAGAATCTGCTGGCTGTAGCTGTTTTGACCGCGTCTGCATTTACCACCTCCGTATTTGCCGCTGATGGCAAGCTGAATATCACCGGTAGCATCACCGATCAGTCGTGCACCGTTGATCCGGACTCCCAAAACAAGCAGGTCGCTCTGGGTAAGATCGCCAAAGATGCGTTTATTCAATCTAATACTGCAGGTGCCAAGGCATTCAACCTGGTGTTAAAAAACTGCCCGGCGACTGTCACCGGCGCCACCGTGCGTTTTGACGGCACTCAAGTTCAGGGCCAGTCCGGGTTGTTGAAGCTGACTGACGCCGCCGATGTTGCTGGTGGCGTTGGCGTACAGTTGCTGGATGATGCCAGCAATGTGCTCAATATCGGCAACGATTCCCGCGTATATACGCTGGCAGAGAACAAAGACAACGTTCTGGGCTTTGTGGCGCGTTATTACGCTTACGATACCGTTTCCGTCGGTAGCGCGAACGCCACCGCCAACTTCACTATCGCCTATCAGTAAATTCACGCCGTTATATCGGCGTGAGCGTTAGAAAAATGGGCCAGAGGCTGTGTCTCTGGCTCTTTATTCATCGGGGAAGATAACAAAATGAAAGCGGGATATTTTGCGCTGACGGCAGCGTTATTGATGGCGCTTTGGGCTCCGGCTCAGGCCGGCGTGATCGTGGGCGGGACACGGCTGATATACGACGGAGGTAAAAAAGAGTCCGCTCTGAATATCAATAATCCGGATGCGGTGCCTTATTTGATCCAATCCTGGGTCGATGCTCAAGAGGGGGAAAGCGCTAAAGCGCCGTTTATCATCACCCCACCGTTGTTTCGCTTGGACGGCGGCCAAAATAACCTGCTGCGCGTAGTGCGTGCGGGCGGCAATTTGCCGACGGACAGAGAATCGCTGTATTGGCTGAATGTGAAGTCTATTCCTTCGGTAGAAAAGAAAGAAAACACGCTGCAAATTGCGATCAAGACCCGCATCAAGCTGATTTATCGTCCCCAGGGACTGGCCGGCAATCCGGAAGAAGCGGCCGGCAAAGTAACGTGGCGGCGCAGCGGCGATCGGCTGCAGGTGACCAACCCTTCACCCTATTACCTCACCTTTTTTAATTTGAAGCTGAACGGCAGTGCCATTACCGGCAACACCATGGTTGCGCCGCAAGCTACCGCCAGTTTTCCGTTACCGACGGCGAAGGGTGGGGGAGGCAGCCTGAGCTGGCAAATCATCAACGACTATGGCGGAACCGGCCAGACCTATACCGGCACGTTATAGCCGGGCCGCGATGCGTGTTTTTTGGCCCCGGAGTAACGCTGGGGCCAGCGTTCGGCTTACCTGAATTTTAGGCGGCTGAGCCAATCGGGACAGGGAGTTAAAAGGATGAATAACCCGAATAGCATTGGTTTACCAGGGACACGATCGATTTTGGCCGGTTTGATGTCTTGCCAGGTGGCGCTGCTTTATCCAATCGGTGCAGCGCATGCACGTGATTACTTCAACCCGGCGCTGTTGGAGATTGACAACCCGGCGCTGCGTGGCGCCGATCTCTCCGTATTTGAGGAAAACAACAGCCAGGCGCCCGGCACTTATCGGGTCGATCTTTACCTTAACGGCGAACAGGTTGACAGTCTCGACGTCGAGTTCCGGCTGATGCCGACGGCTGGCGGAAAGCAAGCGCTGCAGCCTTGTTTCAGCGCGGAAAAATTGGCCGAATTGGGGGTGAGAGTCTCCATGTTCCCGGCGATCGCGGCGGAGGAGCGCTGCGTCAATCTGGCGCAGGCCATTCCTCAGGCTTCGACGGTGTTCCAGTTTAATCAGCTGAGATTGAATCTGAGCATTCCGCAAGCGGCATTGAACTTAAATGCGCGCGATTATGTTTCTCCGGATAAATGGGACTCCGGCATACCGGCGTTGTTGGTCAATTACAACTTCAGCGGCGCCAATAGCCAAACACGCGGCAGCGAACGGCAGAACAACAATAACTATTACCTCAATTTACGCTCGGGCATCAACTGGGGCGCCTGGCGTTTGCGTAACTATTCCATCTGGAATCACTACACCGGCGGCGCTTCATCCTGGCGTTCAATCAATACCTATCTGCAGCGCGATATTGTTGCGTTGCAAAGCCGCCTGACTCTGGGCGACAGCACAACGTCCAGCGAGGTGTTCGACAGCGTACAGTTCCGCGGCGGGCAATTGGCTTCTGAAGATGACATTCTGCCGGACAGTATGAAGGGCTACTCGCCGGTGGTGCGCGGGATTGCGCGCACTAACGCGCAAATCGTGATCCGGCAAAACGGCTACGTGATTTATCAAAGTTATGTGCCGCCGGGTGCGTTTGAAATTACCGATCTGTACCCCACGGGCGGCAGCGGCGATCTGAACGTCAGCGTGCGCGAGGCTGACGGGCAGGAGCAACATTTCGTGGTGCCTTATGCCGTGGTGCCGGTATTGCAGCGTGAAGGGCGTTTCAAATACAGCCTGACCAGCGGGAAATACCGTTCATACAGCGGCGGCGTTGATGAACGTCCGTTCAGCCAGGCCACCGGCATCTACGGTTTGCCGTGGGGGGCCACGTTGTACGGCGGCGTGCAAGCCGCCAGTAAGTACCAGTCTCTGGCGCTGGGGTGGGGGCAGAACATGGGGGCGGTGGGGGCGCTGTCCGCTGATGTCACTCAGGCATGGACCAAGCAGGAAACTCGGCCGAAAGAGCAAGGGCAATCATGGCGCCTGCGTTACGGCAAAAACTTCATTGAAACCGGCACTAACTTCAGCTTGGCCAGCTACCGCTATTCCACGCGTGGTTTTTATAGCCTGCAAGAGGCGCTGGAGAGTTACGGCGGCAACAGCGCGATCTATAACGATCACAAAAAGAGCCGTGCCGAGTTGACGATGAGCCAGAGCCTGTGGGATCTGGGAGGAACGCTGTCGCTCAGCCTGTTTAACGAAGACTACTGGAATGACAATCGTCGTTCGCAGTCGGTCAGCCTCAGCTACAACAACAGTTGGGAAGCTGTCAGTTACGGACTGAATTACACCTTCAGCCAGAACGGGTATGACAACAACGGCAACCGCAGCAATATTCGCGACCATATCGTGGCCTTCAACGTCAGCGTGCCGCTCAGCAAATGGCTGCCTGGCAGCTACGCCACCTACAACATGAACGCCAGCCGCAACGGCGCCACCAGCAACAATCTTGGGTTGAGCGGCACCGCTTTGCCGGGCAACAACCTGAACTACAGCATCAGCCAGGGCTACACCGGCAGGGGCGTGGGGGCGAACGGTAATATTCAGGCGGACTACAAAGGCGCCCTCGCCGAGTGGAACCTGGGGTATGGCTACGATCGCCATCGCCAACAGGTGAGCTACGGCGTGCAGGGCGGTGTTCTGGTGCACCAAAACGGCGTCACGCTGTCGCAGCCGCTGGGCGATACGGTGGCATTAGTGCAGGCGCCCGGCGCTTCAGGGGTGGATGTTTTGAACCAGACCGGGGTCAGCACCGACTGGCGCGGCTATGCGGTTGTGCCTTACCTGACGCCTTATCGGCGCAATATCGTCGGCCTGGACGGCGAGTCTTTCGCCGAGGATGTCGATATGACCTTGAGCAGCCAAACGGTGATCCCAACCCGTGGCGCCGTGGTGCGTGCCAGCTTCAATCCGGATGTCGGTGCCCGCGTGTTGCTGACATTACTGACGCGCAGTGGCAATCCGGTGCCGTTCGGCGCCACCGTCAGCAATCTCAATAGCCCCTCTGATAATGCCGGCATTGTCGGTGACGGCGGGCAGGTTTATTTGGCCGGCATGGCGGAGAGTGGCCGGCTGCAGGTTAAGTGGGGCAATGACGCGGCTCAGCAGTGTCAGGCTAACTATCAATTGGCTAATCAGCCAGAGAGCGGCGGAATACGTCTCGTTAACGGACTGTGTTTATAAGGTGCAGACAATGGCGACAGGAATATCGATTCAACGCAGGGCGATCGCCGGTGGGCTGCTGGCGTGCGCAATACTGGCTGTACAGCAGGCGCAGGCGGCGCCAGGGCAGTGTACGCCGATATCAGGAACGCACGGCTTTTCATTTGCCTTTTCCCCAAGCTTAAGCGACCCATCGCAAAACGTGACGGGGCGGATTATCAAGAACGCGGATAAGAACGCATGGAACTTGCCCGGTTCGTATTATGTGAAATGCGAATGTACCGCTCGCACGGCTTCTTACATCACCGCCAAAATGCTGTTGACCAACCCGGTATTTCAGGAGGGCGGATTGACGTATTACGCGTTGAACGAATATTTGGGCGTCGCCAGCGAGGTCTTCGTGGCGGGGCAGCGCAATGAATACCTTGCTGCACCCTTTACCAATGAGACTAACCGTAAGACCAGCATGGATGGCGATGATGAATCCTGCGCCCGTTCGCCCTACAACAGCGGCGCGCGTGGGCGCATTCACCTGTATTTCCGTCGGCCCTTCGTTGGCGTGACGGCGATCCCGAATACCCGACTGGTGGAAACGTATGTATCGGTAGTGAGTGGCGTGAAAAGCGATACGCCGGTTTCCACCATCTCTATGAGCGGTACCGTCACCGTGCCGCAGAGTTGCGAGATCAGTCCCCAGACGGTGGTGATCGACTTTGGCGATATCGTCAGCACCCATTTCCAAACGAAAGGCGCGATGCCACCTCGTTTCACACCGGAAGAGAGAACGCTGACGCTGTCTTGTCGCAATATTTCCGAGGGCGTCAAAGTCAGTCTGTCATTTCGCGGCGAGGCCGACGGCAACATGCCGGAGGCGCTGAAGACCAGCAACCGCGACATCGGCGTGATGATTAAGGATATGCAGGGCAATGTGATTCGGCCGCAGAGCGGGCGCTTGCCCATCGATGACTTCAACTATCCCGACCAAAGCGGCAGTTCGCGGATCAGCGTATATCCGATCAATACCACCGGGCAAGCCCCTTCAGTGGGGCAGTTTAATGCCACGGCAACCATTCAGGCCGAAATCCAATAAACGGATATTTCAACGGCAGCGGGCTGACGGGCCCCTGCGTTTAACGACAAGGAGCAGATTATGGTGAAAATGTGTAATCGTTTTGGCTGCAACCTGGCGCTGACCGGCGCGTTGCTTTTGACCGTACCGGCGGCGCTCGCGGTATCGAAAATAGTGATTAGCGGCAACATTAAAGCCGCCCCCTGCGAAATCGACGGTGCGAACGGCACTGTGTCCGTCAATTTGGGAGACGATATTTCCGCTGCTACCCTGGCGACGTCCGGGGCTTTCAGCCCCTGGATAGAGTTTCCTCTGACGTTAAAAAACTGCCCAAGCACCACCACCTCTGTCGTCGCGACCTTCAGCGGGACGCCCGCCGAGGAAAGCGCCAGCTTGTACAAGAGCAACGGCGGCTCTCGTCGGGTGCAAATTGAGTTGCAGAATAGCCAAGGGGCCAACCTGGGCAATGGCAAGAGCATGACGCAACTGGTGGATCGCGCGACGAATAATGCCAGATTCGATTTACGTGCGCGGGCATACAGCACCCATGGCGGATCGACGCCAGGTTCAATAGACGGCGCTCTGCAGGTCACTTTTGTCTATCAGTAGGCAATGGGACAAAAGGACCGGCGTGGGCGGAAGGTTAACGACAGAGTTAAGGTGATGATATGAAAATCAATTATCCCAATGGAATGGCCTTGGCGGCGGGCAATGAAGCGGCGGGTGCCGTGGCTGTCATGGAACCCTGCGCCATGACGGCTCTGGGGATGAGAAACCGGTTGATTGAATCCTGTGGTCTCCAACCTGGCAACATTCGGCAGGTGGCAAATCTGGTGGAACTGAGAGCCTTATTGACTGAGCATCCGCATCGTTTATTGGTGATGGAGCTGTGTGGTCAATCAGAGTCGGTATTGGAGGGATTCAAGCTGATCGCTGAGGTGCGGGAAAACTCGCCGGACACCGCGATTGTCATCTGTACGGCATTGGATGAACCGAGGCTGTTGCGGCAGCTCATCGCTTCCGGTATTCGCGGCCTGATGCTGAAGCAGGAACCGGCTATTGCATTGACCCACTGTGTTCAGCAAGTCCTGACAGGCAGTTGCAGCTTCAGCCACCGGGTACGCCAACGTCAATTGCATGAGGCTGGCGCCGATAAACCGCTGACGGCGAAGGAACTGGATGTGTTGACCCAACTGTTTTCCGGTAAGAGCGTGACCAGCGTGGCGCTGACCATGTGCCGTGATATCCGCACCGTCAGCACCCATAAACGCAATGCGATGTTGAAGCTGGGGTTTCACAGCGATGGGGAACTGTATCTTCAGGGGAAATGGATGGCTGCGCAAGGTTCATCCTTGGTTCGCTAGGCAAGCGCACGAGGTCTCGTGGGCAAGCAAGCATAGGAGCAGATTATGCATTTATGGCGTCAGCAACCGCTGAACATAGCATTAATGGACAGATGTCCATTGACGCTGGAAGGGTTGGCCAGTTTTTTAAAAACGCTGCCAACCCAGGTAAAAGTCGTCGTAAAGGAAACCAGCGTACGTGCGGTAGTGGATAGCGTGGTCTATCAGCAGGCTGACGTGCTGATTACCGAACTGGACGGTGAAGATGAGACGCCCGCTAAGGGCAGGGAAGCGTTGCTGGCCCTGTGCACGCAACTGCCCGAATTACGGGTGATTGCCTATACCCGTTGCCGTAATGCAGAAGAGTTAGGGCGATTGTTGCCTCAGCCCAATGTCAGCATCGTCGCCAGAGATGACGCTTTACCGCTGGTGGCGGAGTTTTTTAATCGGGTCTTGCTTGGGGAGCGAGTGTTGAGCCCACAGATAGGGACTTTTCTGGCCCCCTCGGTTAGCGCAGATGAGGTGTTCACCCGAAAGCTGACTCGCTGCGAGACTGATGTGTTGGCCTTTTTGTTCAACGGCATGAGCCTGCGGCAAATTGCCGAATTGCAACGCCGCAGCATCAAGACGATCAGCGCGCATAAATGCAGCGCCATGCGCAAACTGCAGGTGAAGAATGACAGCGAACTGTTTTCATTGCACGGCAATATTACGCGGCAATTTGGCGGGAAGTGGTCAAAGGGGACTTAATCGTTAATGACAGGGTATAAGCAGGTAGCATAGGCGTTGAAAAAACAATCAAACAAGTGTTCCCCTGGGCGGGTGGATGAAAGCAGCTCGGCGTTGGAATAGTGCTGAATTAGACCGTTGTTGGCGTGCCGGGCTGCATTTTCCCATCCGATATTTTTACCTTACTCGATGCGCATGTTAAAAGAAGATGAGCGCCTGCATCGTTATTTCCATCGTAAGATTAAATGCTGATCGTGCGGAATCGCTCTACATTGGTTGCGGTGTAGATCACCGTATTCTGGATATTTTTGTGCCCTAAATAATCCTGAATCAAGCGCGTATCGACCCCGTTATCTGCAAGCGCGTAACCGCAGGAGTGTCGCAGCATGTGAGGATGAACCTGAACGCTAATGCCGGCCATTTCACCGTACATTCTCATTAGGCGATACAGTTGCTGACGTGAAATTTGCCCGCCGTGGCGCGACAGAAATAACCATGGGGAATTGGCGTCAGGATAGTTCGCCCGCTGGGCCAGCCAGTTTAACAGCGCCTGTCGTTCTCGCGGCTGAATGGGGTGCTGAACGGAAAAACCGTTCTTTAGCCGAGATATATGGATCCGATGGGAGGTAAGATCAATATCTTGCAGGCGTAATGATCGCAGTTCGCTCACCCGCAAGCCGTGAATGAAGCACATTAATAGTAAACAACGATCTCGAATGCTATTTTTACCCTCATGCACGGCGGCAATCAGTTGTTCAATTTCAATCTGGCTAAGGAATTTCCTTTTTTTCATTTTCCTTTCCTGCGTATCTGGTACTGGCGATTTCCATCATGAAGTTTTATTAAAGCATTGGAACATAATAGGCAGCAAAGGAAATAAATAATTTTATTTGTGAATTCATGGGTTTATTTTATCTTTTTATTTTTTGCTATTTTTTTAGTGAATGCATTTTGATTTTATAGATCTATGTTCTTGAGCAGCTTATTTAATTGGCGAATATTTAGCGCCTAAAGCGAACGATGCTGCGAATTGGTCGCCGGCAGGCGGCAACCGCGATAACGCCTCACCCCGACCGGTGCTTGATAAACTATGATGAGAATTCGTCTTGATCTCATTCTCACGCCGCTTACAATGCCTGCCAGATCGCGACTTCAGAGGTTTGTTCATGGAACTGCTACGGGTGGTTTATCGCCAGTATCGTTGGCCATTTCTGGCGGTTATGGCATTGACCATGGCCAGCGCCGGTTTAGGCATCGGTATCATTGCTTTTATCAATCAATATCTGATGGACGTCAGCGGCAACCCATTGGCCGTGTTGCCGATGTTTCTCGCCCTGCTGGCATTGTTGATAGCGGTCACGTTGGGTTCACAGCTGGCGCTGACCACATTGGGCCATTACTTCGTCTATCGGCTGCGTGGGCAACTGGTGAAGCGCATTCTGGATACCGAGATCGAGCGCCTCGAACAGTTAGGCAGCGCCTCATTGCTGGCCAGTCTGTCCAGTGACATCCGCAATATCACCATCGCCTTCGTGCGCTTGCCCGAATTGGTACAAGGGGTGATTTTGACCCTGGGGGCAGCGGCCTATCTGGGGTGGTTATCGCCGAAAATGCTGGCGGTCACGGCGGTTTGGGTGGCGGTGACCGTGGTGGGTAGCGGCTGCCTGGTGTCACGGGTTTATCGCCATATGGCCAGTTTGCGCGAGTCAGAAGAGCGTCTCTATCATCGTTATGAATCGGTGATTGACGGCCGTAAGGAACTGACGTTGAACCGCAAACGGGCGCAGGCGTTATACGAGCAGGCCTATCAGCCCGACGCGCAAGCCTATCGCTACCATATCATTCGCGCCGATACCTTCCATTTGAGTGCGCTCAACTGGTCAAACATCATGATGTTAGGGGTGATCGGGCTGGTGTTCTTTATGGCCAACAGTTTGGGATGGGCGGACTCGACGGTGGCCGCGACCTACTCGCTGACGCTGCTGTTCTTGCGCACGCCCTTACTGCAGGCCGTGGGGGCGTTTCCGACGCTGGTCGGCGCCGAAGTGGCCTTCAACAAGCTGAAAGCGCTGCGTCTGGCCGAGTATCAGCCGGGGTTTCCAGCCGCCGTTGGCCGTTCCTGGCAGACGCTGGAGCTGCGCGACGTGGTTTTTCACTATGCAGATGCGGAACAACAGCCCGGTTTTACCGTCGGGCCGCTTAATCTGACGCTGCGGCGCGGTGAGCTGGTGTTTCTTATCGGCGGCAACGGCAGCGGCAAGTCAACGCTGGCGATGCTGTTGACCGGATTGTATCGGCCGGTAAGCGGGCACATCGTTCTGGATGGTGTCGCACAGACCGCGGCGGATATGCCGGACTATCGCCGGCTGTTTTCAGCGATTTTCACCGATTTTCATCAGTTCGATCGTTTACAAGGACCGGAAGGCGGCGAACCTGATACGGCGCTGGTCGCGCATTGGCTTGAACGGTTGAATATGAAAAGCAAATTGCAGTTCGACGGCGCCAGAGTGACCAACCCGCAACTGTCGCAGGGGCAGCGCAAACGTCTGGCCCTGTTGCTGGCGGTGGCGGAACAACGCGATATTTTGCTGTTGGATGAATGGGCCGCTGATCAGGATCCGCAGTTCCGGCGCATTTTCTATCGCGAACTGTTGCCGGCGCTGCGCGCGTTAGGCAAAACGGTGTTCGCCATCAGCCATGACGATCACTATTTCGAACACGCCGATCGGTTGCTGGAGATGCGCTCAGGCCATTTACGCGAGTTGACCGGCAGCGAGCGTGAACACGCCAGCCGGGATTCCGTCAGCAGAATCGGTTAACTTACGCCGGCCCGTGCCAGACCAAAACGGGCCGGCGCTTCTCCCGCGCATTATTTCAGTGCGTCGCTTCATTTTCTCTCGCTCCTCCAATGCTGTCTGCTGCCGATTTGGCTTACGACCAGTCAAATAATTGATGTTTGAATTATTTACCGGTGGTTTAATTTTGACCTTTAAAGGTGTGGCACACTGCGCATTCGTTCGCCTATCAAAACACGTTCTCGCCTGCCGATAACAGTGATATCCACGGTGCCGTTGTGGCTGATTCGGCAATGCAGACCTATGGGTAGCAGCATTTTTTTAAATTTCCATAGGAAAAAACGACTTTATTGATCGTTAAAATAGATCAATAATTTTATTTTGAGTGGTTTAATCTATTGGTTGGGGGCGCTGTGGTGAGCAAGGATGGATCAAATATCAAACGTAAAGCATGGCTGTGTGTGTTTATCGGTAGCGGGCTGTTCTGGCTGCTAACCGCTGCCGTGATTTACTGGTTACTGAGTTAGCAGGTTAAGCAGGAAGACGATTCGTGAACAAGAAGCAGGCTAAAAACCGTGAGGGCGTTCAGCGTCGCGCGCAGTCAAAAATTCCGCCTTCATGGGGGCTGAGCGATGAGCAGCGCGCCTTTATTGAAGATTTATGGCAGGATACCGCTCCCGAAGCGGCGCGGCCCATCGTTCAGCGACGTTAGCCGATCACGCGGCTGCGGCCGGCCAGCGCGCCGAACAGCATTTGCAAGACGGTCAGGCATAGCAGAGCGATCAACGGCCAGCGCCAGCCTTCCGTCAGATCGTGCAACAGGCCGAATAAGGTGGGTCCCAGCGCGGCCAACAGATAACCGACGGATTGCGCCATGCCCGACAGCAGCGTCGCCTGATGATGATGCTGACTGCGCAATCCAAAGAACGACAGCGCCAGCACCAGCGAACTCCCCGCTCCCAACCCGGCAAACGTCAGCCACACCAGTGAACTGGCGGGTTGCACCAATAATCCCCCGACGCCGATAAAGATCAGCAGAGAACTGCCCAGCGCTATCGCCCGCTGATCGCGCGCCCGCGGCAAAATCACCACCATGACAAAGTTGGCGACGATCGCCACCACCTGATAAACGAACAGCTCGAAGCCCGCCTGCTGGGCTGAGGCGCCGTGGCTGACGGCAAAGGCGCTGAACCAGCCGATAATGGTGTAGAAGGCGATCGATTGCAGCCCCATGAACATCGCCACTTGCCAGCCCAGCGCGCTGCCCCAGGGAGAGCGATAGCGTTGCGGCTCTGCCGATTGTGGCTCTTTGGCTGCGGGTGTGGCTGTGCGCCGCAGCTGCGGCAACCAGATCAACAGCGCCAACAGCGCAGGTAATCCCCAGCACAGCAAGGAGAAGCGCCAGCCGAGATCGGCCAGGGAAGCCAGCGGTACCGCCAGACCGGAGGCGATGGCGGCGACCAGTGACATCACCGCCGCATAGGCCGCTATCATCGCGGCGGCGCGATGAGGAAAATCTCTTTTCACCAGCGTTGGCAGCACCACATTGGCGAAGGCGATGGCGGCGCCGATCAGAACGCTTCCCAGCCAGAGCATGGCGTCTTGCGGCAGGGAACGCAGCGCGATGCCGCAAACCAGCAGTGCGAGGGCAAAGCCCAGGGTGCGTTCGATTCCGAAGCGTTTCGCCAGCGCCGGGGTGAGTGGCGAGAGGACGGCGAACAGGATCAGCGGCAGCGAGTTGATCAGGCCGGCGGCGGTGGCGGACAACGCCAGCTGTTGCTGAATCTGTTCCAGCAGCGGGCCGACGCTGGTGAGGGCGGCGCGCAGGTTAGCCGCGATCAGCATGATGCCAACGATCAGCAGAGCAGGGCGATGCAAACGGCGACGCGGGGTCGCGATGGATGATGATGAAGATGAAGCGGGTTGCGGCATGAGTTCCTCGCACCAGGGCATGCAGACAATCAGCGCTGCATGGCGTGATGCGTTGATTGACGTTAACGCTTACGTACCGACAAGGAGCCGATATCTGATCGCAAGTGTAGGGAAGATGGCTCGTGCTGACAAGGGGATGGCCCGGCGGGATGGAGAGGGCTGACCCCCGCCGGCTGCAGGATAATTACCATTATGTGATCCTGGTCACTTAGCGAACTAAAAGTCATGGGGCAGGACGGGGTCTGCGGCGCTTTCACTTCTGCCGCCGCCGGTGCGGCTGCTCTCCGGCGCTCATGCTCGTCATGGCATTTCATTTTTCTCCCATTCCATTTTTTTTGCTTTTCGATTCGTTTCGATTCGAAAGGTTTTTTGGCGGTTTTTTTGCTAAAACGGGGCTGTAAGCCCGATCACAATTTCATTGCTTTCGCTTTGCTGTAATGCCAGCGCAGTAGAGCGAAAGCCATCTTCTCCCCGGCGATACCGGAAACCTGAGGACCGCAGCTCATGCCAGTGAATACCGCAAAGCGACGTGAACACATCATCGATCTGTTATGCGAGCACGGCAGCGTGCGTGTGGAACAGCTCAGCAAACAGTTTGCAGTATCCACGGTGACGATCCGCAACGATCTGCGCTTTCTGGAACGAAAAGGGTGTGCGCTGCGCGCTTACGGCGGCGCAATGCTCAATCAGCAATTCGCTTTCGATCGGCCGCTGCGGGACAAAGGGCGGTTGAATCGCGATGTCAAAACGCTGATCGCCAACGCGGCGGCCGGCTATGTGCGCGACGGCGAGGCGCTGATCCTCGATTCCGGTTCAACCACCGCGCAGATTGTGCCGTTCCTGAAGGGGCGGCGCGATCTGGTGGTGATGACCAACGCGCTGAACATTGCCTATGAGCTTTCGGGAAACGACGGGGTGGAAGTCATGGTGCTGGGGGGCAGCGTGCGCCGCAACTCTTACTCGCTCTACGGTCCGGCTGCCGAGCAGCAATTGCGTCAGTACCGCTTCGACAAGCTGTTTTTGGGCGTCGACGGGTTCGATCTGAGCGCCGGCATCACCACGCCTCACCCCGGTGAAGCGCACCTCAATCGCGTGATGTGCGAGGTGGCGCGCGAGATTATCGCGGTGGCGGATGCCAGCAAATTCGGTCGCAAGAGCTTTTGCATGATTCGCGAAGCCGGACAAATCCATCGGCTGATCACTGACAGCCGTCTTCCGGACGATTACGAGCGGGCGTTAACCGAGCTGGGCGTGGAGGTCATCATCGCCGATCGGTAGCACGGCGCCTGCATGGGGGCTTCATGCAGCAGTTGTTACAGCTTGTCGAGCAGCACAAGGCCGGTATGCCGGTCGGGATTTTTTCCGTCTGTTCCGCCCATCCCTGGGTTCTGGAGGCCGCGCTGCGGCAGGCTAAAAGCCGCGGCACGCCGGTGTTGGTGGAAGCGACCTCCAACCAGGTCAATCAGTTCGGCGGCTATACCGGCCAAACGGCGGCCCAGTTCCGCGATGCGCTTTGGCGTCTGGCGGATGAGGTTGGCCTGGCGCGCGAGCGCGTGTGGCTGGGCGGCGATCATCTGGGGCCGAACGCCTGGCAGGATCGCCCGGCTCAGGAAGCGATGGCGCTGGCGGAAACGTTGATCGACGATTACGTTCGCGCCGGATTTCGCAAAATTCATCTCGATTGTTCCATGTCGTGCGCCGGCGATCCCTCGCCCCTGGGGGATGCGGCGGTCGCCGAGCGTGCGGCACGCCTGTGCGCGGTGGCGGAACGCGCCTGGGCGCAGAGCGGCGGCGAAGCGCCGGTCTATGTGATCGGCACCGAGGTGCCGGTGCCGGGCGGCGCGCAGGAGGCATTGGCGGGCCTGCAGGTCACCACGCCGCAGGCGGTGGCGCAAACGCTGGAAATGCACCGTATCGCCTGGCAAAAAGCCGAGCTGAACGATGCCTGGCAGCGAACCATTGCGCTGGTGGTGCAGCCGGGCGTCGAGTTCGATCACCACAGCGTCGAACGTTATCAGCCGCAGCGCGCCGACGCATTGAGCCATTTCATCGAACGGCAGCCGGGCATGATCTATGAAGCGCACTCTACGGATTACCAACCGCCGCAGGCCTATCGCCAGTTGGTGCGCGATCACTTCGCCATCCTAAAGGTGGGGCCGGCGCTGACCTTTGCGCTGCGAGAAGCGCTGTTCGCTCTCGATCGCATCGAGCGTGAATGGCTGGGGGAAAGCCAGTCGTCGCAGCTGCGCGCCACGCTGGAGCAGGTGATGCGCGAGCAGCCGCAGCAGTGGAGCCGCTACTACCACGGTACGCCGCACCAGCAGTATCTCGATCGCCACTACAGCCTGAGCGATCGGGTGCGTTACTACTGGCCGCAGCCGCAGGTGCAGCAGGCGGTCGACGGTTTGCTGGACAACCTGCGCCGCAGCCCGGCGCCGTTGGCGCTGCTCAGCCAGTACCTGCCGGATCAGGCGCGGGCGCTGAACGCCGGCGAATTGAGCGCCGATCCGCAGGAGTGGGTGCTGCATAAAGTGACGCAGGTACTCGACGATTACCACGCCGCCTGTTACCCGGAGGGCCGCTAGCATGCCGAACATTTTAATGACCCGCATCGACAATCGCCTGGTGCACGGCCAGGTGGGCGTGACCTGGACCAATACCCTCGGCGCCAACCTGGTGGTGGTGGCCAACGACGAGGCCGCCGCCGATCCGGTGCAGCAGAACCTGATGGACATGGTGGTGGCGGAAGGGGTGCAGACCCGTTATTTCACGCTGCAGAAAACCATTGACGTGATCCACAAGGCGGCGGATCGGCAGAAGATCTTTCTGGTGTGCAAAACGCCGCAGGACGTGTTGACGCTGGTGCGCGGCGGGGTGCCGATCCGTTTCGTCAACGTCGGCAATATGCACTTCGCCGAGGGGAAGCGGCAGGTGCACAAAACGGTGTCGCTGGACGACGGCGACGTGGCCGCGTTCCGCGCGCTGGCGGAACTGGGCGTGGAGTGCGAAGTGCGACGGGTGCCGGATGAAGCGGGTGAGGCGATCGGCAAACTGCTCTTTTGAGCCAGGGGGAAAGCATGTTGACGGATGCGTTATTGATTGCGCTGTTGGCCGGGCTGGCGGGGGTTGACCTGTTCGACGGTCTGACCCACTTCCACCGGCCGGTAGTGATGGGGCCGCTGGTGGGGCTGATTTTGGGCGATGTCTATACCGGGTTGCTGGTGGGTGGCACGCTGGAGCTGGTGTGGATGGGGATGGTGCCGTTGGCGGGAGCCCAACCGCCTAACGTGGTGATCGGCGGGGTGATCGGCACCGCATTCGCCATTCTGACCAAAGCCGATCCTAAAGTGGCGATCGGCGTGGCGGTGCCGTTCTCGATCGCGGTGCAGGGCTGCATCACGCTGCTGTTTACGTTGTTCTCACCGATGATGCACCGCTGCGATCGCATGGTGAAAGCGCTGAACTGGCGCGGCATTGAACGGGTGAACTATCTCGGCATCGGCATTCTGTTCATCTTCTATTTCGTGGTGGCATTCCTGCCGATTTACTTCGGCGCCGATGCAGCCAGCGCCATGGTGCAGAAAGCGCCGGGCTGGCTGCTGGACGGGCTGGCGGTGGCGGGCGGCATGATGCCGGCGATCGGTTTCTCGCTGCTGATGAAGGTGATGATGAAAAAAACCTACGTAGCCTATTTTATCCTCGGTTTCATCTCGGTCACGTTTCTCAAGCTGCCGATCCTGGCGGTGGCGCTGGGCGCCCTGGCGATCGCTTTGATTGATTTCTTCAACACGCAACGCGGCGCGGCAGAGGCGACGGCCCGGCCCGCTCCGCAGGAGGACGCCGAAGATGGCATTTAACGATTCCGACGATCTGCTGGCGCAAAAGGCCGAGCAGCGTATGGCGCAGGCGCTGGCCACCAGCCAGGTGGAGCAGGACGACTATCTGGACAGCCGGCCCGCCGAAGCGCTGACGCGCGGCGACATCAACCGCATGGCCTGGCGTTCGCTGCTGCTGCAGGCGTCGTTCAACTACGAGCGCATGCAGGCGGGCGGCTGGCTGTATCAGCTGATCCCCGCGCTGCGCAAGATCCACCGCAACCCGCAGGATCTGGCCAACTCGATGAAGATGCACATGGAATTTATCAACGTGCACCCGTTCGACGTCACCTTCCTGTCCGGACTGGTGCTGGCGATGGAGCAGAACAAGGAAAAGATCTCCACCATTCGCGCGGTGAAAGTGGCGCTGATGGGGCCGCTCGGCGGTATCGGCGACGCGCTGTTTTGGCTGACGCTGTTGCCAATCTGCGCCGGCATAGGCGCTTCGCTGGCATTGGAGGGCAGCCTGTTCGGGCCGATCGTCTTCCTGCTGCTGTTCAACCTGTTCCACTTCGGCCTGCGTTTTGGGCTGGCGCACTACGGCTATCAGGCCGGCACCAGCGCGCTGGCGCTGCTGAAGACCCATACGCGGCGCATTTCTCACGCCGCTTCCATTGTCGGCATGACGGTGATCGGCGCGCTGGTGGCCTCGTACGTGCACCTGTCCACGCCGCTGGTGATGCATGCCGGCAAGGCCAGCGTGGCACTGCAGACCGACGTGCTGGACAAGTTGATGCCCAACTTGCTGCCGCTGTGCTTCACGCTGCTCATTTTCTTCCTGATGAAGCGCGGATTCTCGCCGGTGAAGCTGATTGGCGTCACGGTAGCGATCGGCGTGGCGGGCAAATTTATCGGCATTTTATGAGGAGCGGGATATGCCAGGCATTGTGATTACCGGCCACGGCGGCTTTGCCTCCGGGCTGCTGCAGGCGGTGGAACAGGTGGTGGGGCCGCAGCGACATTGCGCGGCGGTCGATTTCCCCGAACAGATGAGCACCGCGCAGCTCAGGGATGCCTTACGCTCGGCGCTGGTCGCGGTGGCGCAGCCGGACGGCGTGGTGTTCCTGACCGACATGCTCGGCGGTTCGCCTTTTCGCAGCGCCTGTGAACTGGCGGATGCGCGGGGTGATTGCGAAGTGCTGACCGGCGTCAACATGCAGCTGGCGGCGGAAATGATGCTGGAGCGTGACGGACTGAGCCTGGATGAATTTCGCGAGGTGGCGCTGGCGTGCGGTAAACGCGGCCTGACCAGCCTGTGGCATGAACGCCGCCGAGTGAAGTGCGAAGACGCGCAGGCCGACGGCATCTGAACGAAAACCGGGCGCGGGCGCGCCCGGCTCCGTGAGTTAGGCCGGCAACGGGCTCAGCGCCAGACGCGCCGGTTGGTCTTCGCCGCGGCTGAAGCGCCAGCAGGTCTGGTGGTATTTCGCCACGCTGTTGCGGTGCGCCACGCTGACCAGCGTCACGTCCGGCAGTTCATCCACCAGCAGGCAGTACATCAGTTGCTCGGTTTCGTCGTCCAGCGCGCTGGTGGCCTCGTCGAGGAACAGGATGCTCGGGCGAATCAACAGGGCGCGGGCGAAGGCTAGCCGCTGTTGCTCGCCCGGCGACAGGCGATGGCTCCAGTTGGCGGAGGTGTCCAGCCAACGCTGCAGGTGCTTCAGGCGGCAGTTTTCCAGCACCCGCATCAGCTGCGCGTCGCTGTATTCCGACGCCAGGCTCGGGTAGCTCAGCGCTTCGCGCAGCGTGCCGATCGGAATGTAGCTGCGCTGCGGCAGGAACAGCATGTTGGCGTTGCCCGCTACCCCGATGGCGCCCGCGCCGTAAGGCCAGATACCGGCGATGGCGCGCAGCAGCGTTGACTTGCCGCAGCCGGAAGGCCCGACGATCAGCAGGCGATCGCCGCGTTGCAGCGTCATCTCGGCGCCGGTCAGCAGCGGCTGGCCGTCGGGCAAGTGCAGGCTGAGGTTGTCCAGCGTTAACGGATGGGCGGTCTCCTCCCGCAGTTGAATGCCGCGCGGCTGATGGTGAACCTGATCGACGGCGGCGTTGAAGCCGGCCAGACGGTTAACGCAGGCTTTCCAGGTCGCCAAATCGTTAAACGCGTCGATAAACCACGACAGCGCGCCCTGCACCTGGCCGAAGGCCGAGGCGATCTGCATCAGGCCGCCCATCTGGATGGCGCCGGAGAAGTAGCGCGGCGCCGCCACCAGCAGGGGAAACACGATGGCGAACTGGCCGTAGAAGTTGGTGGCGATGTTGAGCCGCCGGGTGATGCGCATGATCGCCCACCAGTTGCTGCGAATGGTGTCGAAACGGTCACCCAACTGCTGCGCCTCGCGCGGTTCGCCGTGGTACAGCGCAATGGCGTCGTTGTTTTCGCGGATGCGGATCAGGCCGAAACGGAAGTTCGCCTCATACCGCTCCTGGTTAAAGCCCAGCATGACCAGCGGTTTGCCGACCCACCAGATCAGCAGCGATCCCAACACCGCATACAGCAGCGCGAACCACACCATATAGCCGGGCAAGGTGATGGCGTGTTGCCCGAGCGCGAAGGTCATCGGCCCGCTGACATGCCATAAAATGTCGATAAAGGAAAACAGCGTCACCAGGCTGGAGAGCAGCCCGAGCGACAGCGACAGGGTATATTGGGTCAGCACGTTGAGATCTTCAGCGATACGCTGATCGGGGTTATCGACGATCTGCTGCTGCTCGGTGTGGTAATACGCCTGGTGCGCCAGCCATTTTCCCATGAACCTTTCCGTCATCCAGCGCCGCCAGCGCATCTGCAGCCCCTGAGTCAGGTAGATCTTGTAGACCGCCAGCACGATGAAGATCAGCGCCAGATAGGTAAAGCGCCACAGCTGCGCCTTGAATACCGGGTAGTTTTTGTTCTGCAGCGCGTCGTAGAACACCTGGTTCCACTGGTTGATCTGCACGCTGATATAGACCAGGCCGAGCGACAGGACGACGATGGCGATCAGCATCATCCAGGCGCGCCATCGTTCCTCCGACACCCAAAAGGGTTTGATCAACTGCCAAATGGCGTGTCTCTGCAAGGGGGTTGCGTTCATAACGGCTCGTTAATTGCGGTATTTTGTTCAGCATGGGCTGCGGGCCGGTAACAAACAAACCGCGACTGTAAGCAGTTTTGACTCCGCTAACCGTTTGAAATAAGGCGGCTGAATCGCCGGCGGCGCGCAGGTGAGCGCAATTGCGGCATACACTCCGGCGCCGGGCGGTTATACTGGCGCCGAATTTTTGCAGAAAGGATAAACGATGAAGGCTTGGTTTCCCCTGTTGCTGACCTGCGGTGTCTTCGCCAGCGCCCGGGCCTGGGCGCACATTGACGAGCCGGACATCGCCGCCGACTGCCAAAAGGTGGCGAGCTACGCCGAACTGGGAAAAAAGGCCTATCAGCGCCAGGATTACGCCAAAGCCGCCGACATTTTTCGCGATCAGGCGGCCTGGAGCGAGTTTTGCGGTCTGAGCGAGCAGGCTGTCGCCACGGCTTACAACAACGTGGCGCTGTCGCTGATGCACGCCGGCGAATTGCTCAAGGCGCAGGCCTATCTGGCGCTGGCGCCGCACGATGACAAATCGCAGCACAACATGAGTCTGTTGCGCCAACGCCTGGCGCAGCGGCCGCAGCCGCAGGGGCCGGGCGGCGTGTACTGGCAATACGCCGGGCGCGGGGTGTGGAGCGAAGTGGTGGTGAAGCCGCAGGGCGAGCGCTGGCTGATCGATTTTTCCGGCTACGCCATGCCGCAGATGGGGCTGTATTACGGCCCGAACATGGGCGACTTCACCGCCGAGCTGCCCATTGAGCACGGCAAGGCCGTCTACCATCAACATGACTCGGAAAGCGCGCAGGTCTGCGACGTGACGATGGCGTTTGGCGAGCAAGCGCTGGAGATGCATACGCGGGGGGATTGCGGGTTCGGCCACAATGTGCGGGCGGAAGGGCGGTTCGTGCGGGTCGAATGACCCGCCCCGGTGGCCGGGGCGAGAAGGGTTACGCCAGCGCGGCGGCGCCCAACAGATTCTTCCAGGCTTCCACATTGCCCAGATAATTGCCGGCCGGCAGCAGATGCAGCTGGCCCTCGCTATCCTGCAGCGCAAAGGTCGGGAAGCCTTGGCCCTGCACTTTGGCCAGCAGCGCCCGGCTTTCCGCGATGTGTTGCGCGGTCGGCGCACCGCTGTTGAAGCGCATTTCGGCGATAAACGCCGCCGAAGGCAACCCCAGCTCTTTCGCCAACGCTTCCAGCACCGGCGTGTCGGCGATGCGTCGCCCTTCCTGATAGTGCGCCTGCTGAATGCGGTGCAGCATGTCCAGCCCGCGTCCCGCCAGTTTTTCCGCCGCCAGGATAGCCGTGATCGGCGGCTCGGAATCCATCACCGCCGTGGTGTCGCGCAGCAGGCCGTTGAAATAGGCTTCGCCGAAAGGCTGGCCCGTCATCTCGGCGATGCGCTTGTCGTGCGGAATGACGTAGTTGCGCCATTCGTCGGTGATCTGACGGCGGTTGTTGCCGGTCATCATGCCGCCGGCGTGCGGCACGACCTTCAGCCCGGGGAGGCTCTGAGCCGCTTTCACCAGCGGTGCGGCGCCGTAGCACCAACCGCACAGCGGATCGAAAATGTAATGCAGAGTGGTTTCGGTCATTTTTACTCCTCGCTTGGCGCGCGGCAAGCCGCCGCGGCGCCAGGGCTGGTTCAATCACGCACGGGCGCTTATTGCGGCCACTTCATCTCGCCTTTCAGCACTTTCGCGCTCAGTTCCAGGCTCGATTCGTCTTTCAGCGTCGGGTAGTGCTTTTTCATCGCTTCAATCAGCGCGGCGGAATCCTTGGCTTTCGGCAGTTCGGCTTCCAGCGTGGTCAGGTATTTTTGGGTAAAGTGCACCGATGCCAGTGTCTGTGCGGCACCCGGCAGGAAGTGGCCCGGCACGACGACCTGCGGCTTCAGCGCTTCGATGTTTTTCAGCGTCTGCTGCCAGTGCTGGCGCGATTCTACGCTCTGGTTATCGGCGATCCACGGATGGATATTGTCACCGGCGACCGCCACGCCGCCCACGACCGCTTTCAGCGCCGGGATCCACACGAAGGTGCGATCCGGGGTCGGGCCGTTCAGGCCTTTCACTTCCACTTTCTGGCCGTCGATGGTGAAGCTGTCGCCCTGCAGCGGCTGCGGCACGATCACGGTTTTCGGCGCGTTGTCTTTCAGGATTGGGCCCCAGTAGGCGATTTTGCCGTCTTTGGTGGCGTTAATGTCCTTGATGGTGCCAGGCGAAGCGATGATTTTCGCCTCCGGGAAAGCGGCCTTAATCACGTCCAGACCGAAATAGAAATCCGGATCTGAGTGGCTGATGTAGACGGTGGTCAGTTTCTTGCCGGTCGCCTTGATCTTTTTCACCAGCTCTTCGGCATCGTTGCGCTGGAACTGTGCGTCGATCAGCGCCACTTCGTGTTTGCCGCTGACGATTTCGGAAGACACCGGGAACACGCTTTTCTCGCCCGGGTTATACACTTCCATGGTCAGGGTATCGGCAGCAGTGGCGTAGGTGCTCAGGGTGGCGACGCCGGTGAAGGCCAGAGTTAACAGTGATTTCTTAAACATGGGCAGAGGTCCTTAGGTATCGGTTAATGTTGTAATGATGTTAGGTTGCATAAAGCGATAGAAAAACCGGATAATAAGCAATTATTCGTTGCATAAATCGGACTAATCATGGATCGCATTACCGCCGCTGAGGTTTTTGTCACCATCGTCGATCGCGGCAGCATGATCGCCGCTGCGGAAACGCTGGAGATGTCGCGCGCGATGGTCACTCGCTACCTGGCCCAGATGGAGCAATGGGCCGGGGCGCGTTTACTGCACCGCACTACCCGTAAGCTTAGTCTGACCGACGCCGGTGAGCGTACTTTGGAGCGCTGCCGACAAATGTTGGCGCTGGCGGGGGAAATCGATCTGGTGGAGGAAGGGCAGAGCGACGAACTGCGCGGCCTGCTGCGCATCACCTGTTCGCAATCGCTCGGACAAACGGCGCTGGTGGGGGCCGTCGCCCAGTATCTGAAGCGTCACCCTCAGGTGGCGGTCGATCTGCAGATGAACAACCGGGCGGTGAACCTGGTGGAAGAGCGCATCGATCTGGCGCTGCGCATCACCAATGAGCTGGATCCCAACCTGATCGCCCGGCCGCTGTCCACCTGCGCGTCGGTGGTGTGCGCCGCGCCGGCGTATCTGGCGGCGCACGGCACGCCGCGCCAGCCGCAGGATCTGGCGTTACACAACTGCCTGACTTATTCCTATTTCGGCAAAAGCCTGTGGCATTTCGACGCTCAGGGGGTGAAATCGGCGGTGGCGGTCAGCGGCAACCTGAGCGCCAACGAATCGGTGGTGCTGATGGCCGGTACGGTGCAGGGGGCGGGCATTTCCCTGCAGCCCTACTATTCGGCGGCGCCGCTGTTGGCCAGCGGCGAACTGGTGGAGCTGCTGCCGGGTTACCGGCCGCAATCGATGGGTATCTACGGCATCTACACCTCACGCCGACAAATGCCCGCCACCTTGCGCACCATGCTGGACTTTCTGGTGGAATGGTTCGCCAGCGATCCGCAGTGGCAGGCGACGCTGCGCTAAGGCCGCGGCAACATTCCCACGCCGTTTTCACCGTTTGACGGCGGCGGCCAGGCGGGCGGAGAACAGTGCCGCCTGTTGATGCAGATGGTCGATAAAGGCCGTCACCAGCGCCGATGAAGGGCGGTGCAGCGGCCGTATCAGGCTGACGGTGAACGGCACGTCGATGCTGAATGGCCGCACGTGCACGCCGCTGCCGGCATAGTCGAGCGCCGTCAGCGGGTTGACGATCGAGACCCCCACGCCGGCTCTCACCATGGCGCACACTGACGCCGCGCTGTGCGTTTCCATCACCATGCGGCGCTCGACGCCCTGCTCGGCGAACAGCGCATCGAGCAAGTGGCGATAGCTGTCGGTGCTCGACAGGCTGATAAAGTTTTGCCCGGCGAAATCCTGCGGCGTCAGTTGGCCTTTCGCCAGCAAAGGATGGCCCGCCGGCAGCACGCAGACCTCATTCAACGTCATCAGCGTTACCCGCTCGGTGCCCGCCGGCGTCAGGGTGGTTTCCGTCAGCCCCAGATCGTGGCGCTGGGCCGACAGCCACTCTTCCAGCAGCGGCGATTCTTGCGGGATCACGCTGAAGCTGACTTCCGGGTAACGTTCGATAAAGGGCCGGCACACCGCCGGCAGCAGCGATTGGGAAAATACCGGCAGGCACACGATCGACAGCTGCGCCTGCTGAAACTGGCGAATGCCGGCGGCGGCGTTGACGATGCGATCGAGGCCATAATAGGAGCGTTGCACCTCTTCGAACAGCCGTAGGCCCTGCACCGTGGGGGACAAGCGCCCGCGAACCCGATCGAACAGCTGCAGCCGAATCAGCTTCTCAAAGCGCGCCAGCTCACGGCTGACGGTGGGTTGCGAGGTTTGCAGCAGGGCTGCCGCCTCGGTCAGGTTGCCGGTGGTCATCACCGCCCGAAAGATTTCTATCTGCCGCAAAGAGATGCTGTGCATGACGAGGCTGCTCGACTGTAGAGAAAGCTATATCATAAATGAATAGACTACGGCTAAATAGATATTTTCCACCCGATTCAGCGTGCGGCACTATGGGCTTATCTGCCGTTACTTTCGAATTGGGAATATAGCCATGCCACGCCCATTGCACGACACCTCCACCGCGTTGAACGCCGCTAACCTGCTGGCCTTGCCGCAGCGCTTCGGTTGCCCGGTCTGGGCTTATGATGCCGACATCATCAGCCAGCGCATCGCTCAGCTGCGCCACTTCGACACTATCCGTTTCGCGCAGAAAGCCTGTTCGAACATTCATATTTTGCGCCTGATGCGCGAGCAGGGCGTGAAGGTGGATTCGGTGTCGCTCGGCGAAATCGAGCGGGCGCTGCAGGCCGGTTTTCAGCCGGGCGGCGAGCCGAGCGATATCGTGTTTACCGCGGACGTATTGGATCACGCGACGCTGGCGCGCGTCAGCGCATTGAAGATCCCGGTCAACGCCGGTTCCATCGATATGCTGGATCAGCTCGGCCAGGCTTCCGCGGGGCATCCGGTGTGGCTGCGCATTAATCCGGGGTTTGGCCATGGCCATAGCCAGAAAACCAACACCGGCGGCGAGAACAGCAAGCACGGCATTTGGTATGCCGACCTGCCGCAGGCGGTGGAGAAGATCCGCCGCTACGGCCTGAAGCTGATCGGCGTGCATATGCATATCGGCTCCGGCGTCGATTACCAGCATCTGGAGCGCGTCTGCGATGCGATGGTGCAGCAGGTGATCGATCTCGGTCATGACATCAGCGCCATTTCCGCCGGCGGCGGTCTGTCTATCCCGTATCAGTACGGCGAAGAGGCGATCGATACCGAACACTATTTCGGTTTGTGGAACCGGGCGCGTGAGCGCATCGCCGCGCATCTGGGGCACCCGGTGCAGTTGGAGATTGAACCCGGACGTTTCCTGATGGCGGAGGCGGGCGTATTGGTGGCCGAGGTGCGGGCGGTAAAAGACATGGGCAGCCGCCACTTTGTGCTGGTGGATGCCGGTTTTAACGATCTGATGCGCCCGGCGATGTACGGCAGCTATCACCATATTTCGCTGTTGCCGGCCGATGGGCGCGACACCTCGGAACAACCGCTGCGCGACACGGTGATCGCCGGGCCGCTGTGCGAATCCGGCGACGTCTTCACCCAGCAGGCGGGCGGCGGCGTGGAAACCCGCGAGCTGCCGCCGGTGCAGATCGGCGATTATCTGGTGTTTCACGATACCGGCGCCTACGGCGCATCGATGTCCTCCAACTACAACAGCCGTCCGCTGTTGCCTGAAGTGCTGTTCGAAAACGGCGAGCCGCGTTTGATCCGCCGCCGCCAAACCATCGAAGAACTGATCGCGCTGGAACTTATCTGATAAGCGGGCGGGCGCCTTGCGCCCGCTTCACAGCGTCATGCGGCGGTGCTGGCCATTGGGCAATTGCACATCCAGCGACAGCGTGCCGCCCATCGCCTCGATATAGCGTTTGAGCGACGACAGCTTTATTTCGCTGCCGCGCTTTTCCAAATTGGCGACGGAGGGTTGGCTGATGCCGAGCCGCTTCGCCAATTCAACCTGAGAGACCGCCAGCTCTTCCCTCAACATCGCCAGCCGCAGTTCGAAAATTTCCTTGTCCGCTTTTTGCCTGGCTGTGGCAACGACGGCGGGATCGAGCTTGTCGATCAGTTGGGATAACGGTTTGGCCATCTGCACTACCTCCGGGTTGCCAGATAATGTGAAAATTCCATGGCAGCGATGGGCAACATGCGCTGGTAAAAGCGTTTGTCGCCGGTTTTATCGCCACCGCACAGCAATACTGCTTGCCGCTGTGGGTCAAAGGCGAAAAACACCCTGAAAGGGCGCCCGCGATGTTGAACGCGCAACTCCCTCAACTGCCGGGCCGCGTCGGAAAAATGCAGCGTATCGGCGTGCGGCCGCGCCAACTGCGGGCCGAACGTCTGTAATTTGAAGATCGCCGCCAGGATGCTTGTTTGCTGGGCGTTGTTCAGCGCCAAAAACCAGTCGTCGAATCGTTCGACGGTCACCACTTGCCACATGATGCGCTCAGAATATAGCGTTTATGCTATATAGTGTAAAGGTTATTGTGCCAACAATCTGCACGAACGCAGGGAGCGGAAAAAATCCAAAAGCGAGAAATGCGGCGGGCTGCGCAATCTGAGCGCATGGGTGACGGCTCACCCATGCGGCGGCATGATTACGGCTGTTCGTGCGCGTTGTTGAGGGTGGCGACCGAGTGGCGGCGCACCAGCGTTGGGCTGAACATGTTGGTGATTTCCGGCAGCGGTTGCCGGTTGGCCAGCGCCAGCGCCAGCTCCGCCGCCTGGGTGGCCATCGCCACGATAGGGTAGCGAATGGTGGTCAGGCGTGGGCGCAGGTAGCGCGAAATCAACACGTCGTCGAAACCGATCAGCGAAATTTCTCCCGGTACGTCGACGCTGTTATCGCTCAGCACCGACAGCGCGCCGGCGGCCATCGGATCGTTGTAGCAGGTAATGGCGGAGAACGAACGGCCGCGGCCGAGCAATTCGGTCATCGCCTGTTCGCCGCCGATCTCGTCCGGTTCGCCGTAGGCGATCAGCTTTTCATCCACCGCAATGCCGTGTTCCTGCAGCGCGTCGAGATAGCCTTGCAGACGATCGGTGGCGTCGGAAATCTGGTGGGTGGAGCAGATGATAGCGATGCGCTGGTGCCCTTGCTGGATCAGATGTCGGGTCGCCAGCCAGGCGCCGTAGCGATCGTCGAGCGCCACGCAGCGCGTTTCAAACCCCGGCAGCGTGCGATTGATGAGCACCATGCCCGGGATCTGTTGCATCCAGCCGCAAAGTTCCTGATCGCTCAGCCTTTTGGCGTGCACCACCAGCGCTTCGCAGCGGTGCCGCACCAGCTGTTCAATCGCCTGACGCTCTTTTTCGGCGTCGTGGTAACCGTTGCCAATCAGCAGAAAATTGTGGGTGGCGTAGGCCACCTGCTCGACCGCCTTGACCATCGCGCCGAAGAAGGGATCGGAAACGTCGGAGACGATCAGCCCCAGCGTCTCGGTGGATTGCTGCGCCAGCGCTCGTGCGTTGGCGTTAGGGTGATACTGCAGCTGTTCCATGGCGGCCTGCACCGCAGTGCGCGACCCTTCGCTGGCCTTGGGGGAATTGTTTATCACGCGGGATACCGTGGCCACGGAAACACCCGCCAGCCTGGCAACATCCTTTATCGTAGCCATATCAGTCAACACATCCTGGGTAATCGCTTACATCCCCCAGTTTTGCGGAAAAAAACCGGGGCTGCAAGCGGTCTCGTGCGCAACTTGTGGTGGCGGTTGCAGAATCTCTTCGCGTCTGTACGCATAACCGACTGCTACCGAACGATAGCGCAATTTGTACGTTGGCACTGGCGGCGGGCTGAGGTAACGTCTGTGCATTCCGATTTGCGCCGAGAACGCCATGTCCATTAAACGCTATCCGCAGCTCGCCCATTGGGGCGCTTATACCGCCGTGGTTGAAGACGGCCGGCTTATCCGTTGTGAACCCTTCGTCGACGATCCTGATCCTTCGCCGCTGCTCGATTCCATCGTCCCGATGGTCTACTCCGACAAACGCATCCGCAAGCCGGCGGTGCGCCGCTCGTGGCTGCAAAAGCGCGAGGGCAGCGACCGGACGCTGCGCGGCAGGGAAGATTTCGTCGAGGTGGATTGGGAGTTAGCGCTCGATTTGGTGGCGCAGGAGAATCGCCGGGTGCGCGAGCGTTACGGCGCCTCCGGGCTGTTTACCGGCTCTTATGGCTGGTCGTCGGCCGGGCGGCTGCACCATGCCCGCTCGCTGGTGCGGCGGTTCTACTTCAGCGGCGGCGGCGGAGTCGATCAGCAGGGCAACTACAGCTGGGGCGCGGCGCAGTTCTTTCTGCCGTATGTGATCGGCACTTTCTCGCCCTTGACCGGGCGCGTCACCAGTTGGCCGAGCGTGGTGGAGCATTGCGAGCTGTTTGTGGCGTTTGGCGGGTTGGCGCTGAAAAACGCTCAGGTCTCTTCCGGCGGCGCGGCGGAACATGCGCTCAAGCCCTGGCTGCAAAAGCTGGCGCGCAAGGGCACGCCGGTTGTCAACATCAGCCCGATGCGCGATGATTGTCCCGAGTTCGTCAACGCGGAATGGATCCCGATCCGGCCGAATACCGACGTGGCGCTGATGCTGGCGCTGGCTTACGAAATCCAGCGGCTGGGTGCGCAGGATGAAGCCTTCCTGCACAGCCACTGCGTGGGCTATCAACAGCTGGCGGATTACCTGAACGGCGCCGGTGACGGCGTGGCGAAAACCCCCGTTTGGGCTAGCGCTATTACCGGCATTCCGGCGGCGCGCATTGCGCTGCTGGCGCGGCAACTGATCGGAGTGCGCAGTTTCATCACCTGTTCCTACTCCGTGCAACGCGCGCATCGGGGGGAGCAACCGTATTGGATGATGATCGCGCTGTCGGCGATGCTGGGCCAGGTGGGGCTGCCGGGCGGCGGTTTCTCGTTCGGCCACGGCTCGATGAACGGCGTCGGCAATCCACGCGTGGACACGCCTGCGCCGACCATGCCGGTAGGCGAAAATCCGGCCGGGCTGGCGATCCCGGTGGCGCGCATCTGCGACATGCTGTTGCACCCCGGTGAGGCCTATCAATTTTGCGGCGAGACGCGGCATTATCCGGATATCCATTTGGTGCACTGGGCTGGCGGCAACCCGTTCCATCATCATCAGCAGTTGAATCGGCTGGTGGAGGGCTGGCAGAAGCCGGACACGGTGATCGTTCAAGATATCTGGTGGACGGCGGCGGCCAAAATGGCAGACATCGTGCTGCCGGTCACCAGTTCGCTGGAGCGTAACGATATCGGCGGCTCGTCGCGCGATCGCTACGTGTTGGCGATGCATCAGGCCATTGCGCCGCAGCATCAGGCGCGCAACGATTTCGATATCTTCGCCGATCTGGCGGAGCGTCTCGGCTATCGTGAGCGCTTTACCGAGAATCGCGACGAGCGGGCCTGGATCGAAGCTATCTACCGGCAATGCGGCGCAGCGCAGCAGCGCGCCGGCGTCGCCTGGCCCGAGTTTGAGGCCTTCTGGCAACGGGGCTATGTCGAGCTGCCCGCGCCGGCTAAAGAGTTCGTATTTTTTGACGCATTCCGCGCCGATCCGCAGGCTAACCCGCTGCAAACGCCCAGCGGCAAGATAGAGCTGTTCAGCGAGCGGATCGCCGGCTATCGCTACGAAGATTTCGCTCCGCATCCGCAGTGGCGGCCGCCGGTGGAGTGGCTGGGCGCGCCGCAGGCCAAAAACTGGCCGCTGCACCTGATCTCCATTCAGCCGAGCGATCGCCTGCATAGCCAGATGGATCCGGCGCCGCTGGCGCAGGGCAACAAGACCGCCGGGCGAGAAACCTTGTACATGCATCCGGACGATGCGGCGCCGCGCGGTGTGGCGGACGGCGCCGAAGTGCTGGTCAGCAACGCGCGCGGCAGCTGTCTGGCGGGGGTATCGCTCACCGATGGCGTGACGCGCGGCGTGGTGCTGATGGCGACCGGTGCCTGGTTCGAGCCGGGTTTCGACGCGCAGCGCCGGCCGGTCGAGCAGGCGGGCAACCCGAACGTGCTGACGCTGGATATCGGCACCTCGCCGCTGACGCAGGGGCCGAACGCCATGAGCTGCCTGGTCGAGGTCAGCGCATTCACCGAACGTCGGGATCAAGATAGTTAGCGCTGACCAGCAATTGGGTCGACAGCGGGATGTTATCGCGTTGCTGTTGACGCAGTTGTGTCGCGGACGCGGCGAAACTGGAGACTGTTAATGACAGTGTGAAGTGTTGCCCAACCTCGTTATCCGGTACAAGGATGTGTAATGCTTCCCGATCGACGGATAGACGATAGTTGGGTAGATGTCTTTGGCGTGGTTGCCCGGGGGCAAGTGAAAAGGAAAGGGGCTCACCATCACCGTTGCGTAATTCATCAACCGTGAGGCTGAGATAGCTAGAAGCATCGGTTGCGCCGCTTCCTTCTGCCAGGTTTCTATTCTCCCGCAGAGTGAACCCCTGCAACTGCACTGGTTCATCGCAAGTCAACCGATACTGCAATGGGGCGCTGTGCAGCAGAGTGGATTGCTGAGACAGTGTCCCAATATTGTGCTCCCCCAGATAAATGCTGTTTTGTGTGGTCGTTAGCGTGCAGTTAGCGTTAGCCCCAAAACTGATGGCTATGGCTGCCAACCCATAATAAATCACTTTCATGTGTTCTCCTGATATCGATGAACGTTTAGCGACACACTGCTTCGGAGTGGCTGATGCCGGCACGATTGCGGGAAGAGGTGTCTGCAGCAATTGCGAAATAACATGCCTGTCCCGAAGAGTTTTTCATGCTGAAGCGTTGTGAAGACGCATCGTTCGTCGCGCGGTGCGCTTTCTGATGTTCAATGAAGGCTGCGCCCTGATCATTGGTAAAAGCGACCACTTGTTGTTGTTCATCCAAAATCATGCTGCCGATAGCGGGTTTGGTGCCGTCTGCATAGCTAATCTGGACAATGGCCCGCAATGTATTAATGGCATCGATATTGATATGTTTAACGCTGCCACGTGCCAGATTGATCTTGCGCACGCCGTTATCGATATCGGCACCGGGAGGTAAGGTGCTTGTGTCTACGTTAATCAGGCTTGGTTGATACTCACGCAGCCTTGGGATGATCGCCTTACCTTGCTTGCCATAGGTTTTCACCTTGCCGCCTGGCGTAGACACGCTGACTCCGGCGAGGCCCGGTATCGACAAGACGCCGAAGGTATCGCCGATTTTCTGTGGTGAGAGCGTTAGCCCGCTGCTGTCTGCCACCAGGGAGCCAGAGGCACTGTAGTAAAATGCCTGCTGATTTTCTGACAGATGGCTATAGCTGCCGGAAAGCGTTGTGAACGGACTCAAATAGTTCACATTGCCTGAGTAGGTGCCGTTGTTGGATTGGGTGCCCTGTGTTGCATTGAATCCATAAGCCAGATCGCCATTCAACGCTTGGCCGGAAAGCGAATTGCTGATGCTACGATTTCTTCCGTTGCTTATCATATTGGCGCTATAACGTCGGTTTTTTCCCAGCGGTAATGAAAGGGTGGCGAACACCCTGGTATCGTTATCGCGAACCTCGCGGCTGCGCTCTTTTTCCAGGCTAACGCCAACGGTGGCTGCGCCAAATTGACGGTTCCAGAAGGCGTAGACTCGTTGATTTTGTTGCTTATCTCCGCCTTCAGCGCGTGTAACGCCTAAAGAAAGATTTCCGATGTATTTATGGTGCCAGCCTAGGCCCAGGCTGTAGCTTTGACGTTGGTGTGAAGATGATGCACCGTGCGATACAGGCCAATAAGTTCCTTCGCCGTCATCTTTACGCGGAGAACGGAGCTGTGTAGGCGAGCGGTATCGCTCTGACTGGATGCTGTAACCGGCGTTCAGCTTAAGGTTTTTTATCAGGGGTAATGCGCTATTCAGCTGTAGCTTGGTGCCCTTTCCGCTTGACGACTGCGCCACGTGGCTCAAGGCTGTAAAACGATAATCGCTATTGGCAACGCTATAACCGGCGGCGATGCCGCGATAATCGCGGCTGAGGAAACTTCCCCCTCTCACCTGGTGCTGGTTGAGCCATGGCAAAGAGAATGAGCCAGTGATGAAAGGCATTTCTGTGCTTTTTGCCAGGCTGTGAGTGCGCCCGAGAGCAAGGGAGTAACTGCCCTGGCGGGGAGTAGAGTGTCCTGAGCTCGTCAGATAAGGGACGATGAATTGTTTGCGGCTACCGTTGCTTTCCGTGACGGTGACGGACAAATCGACTGCGTCGAACTGCGCAGGGATATCGGTCAGGCGGAAAGTGCCCGGTTGCACCTGCGTGGCGTAAACTAATCTGCCATTCTGAAAAATCTCAACCTTGGCTTGGCTCTCGGCGATACCTTCGACTACCGGCACATCACTGCGTTGACTCAATGACAGCGACGAGTCAGGCAGCCATTGCAGGCCATCTAAGGTAATGCCGCTGTAAAGCGAATCTGATAACGTCGCTCGTCCCAAACGCATCATGGCGTCGTGATCCGTCAATGTCCGCTGCAGATAACTATTATAAGGCGTGTACCCCTGATGTCGTTCTGACTTGTTATAGGTGCCATTATGGCGAAACAGCCAATTGTTGCTGTTGAAGCCGGTTTCCAACGCCGCGTAATCACTGCTGTGATTTTGGCTGTCGAATCGGCTCGCGGTATAATTCAGCATCAGGGCATGGCCGCCAAATTCATAGTCCGCCGGTTGTCGACGGATATAGCGCTCGGGCAACAGCAAAATCAATTGATTATTACCGGTTTCATTGTCGATGCGGCTGCCTTGATAACATTGGCTCATCAGCATTTCTGCCTGAGTGTTGAGCTTGCAGGGGTGTAATCCCAGGCTTTCTACGAGTTCAGCGTCGTATTGCCATTCGCCTTGTTTGTCTATGTTGACTTCATGCCGTCCATGATTTTGTCCGTTGACGTTGATGAATAGCGCTTGTTTTCCTGCGGGAAATTTCGCGCCAGAGGAAAAGTAATCAGCAATCTCACTGGGTAGTCCAAGTGCCCGCATCATTTCAATATCGTAATCGGCCAGACTGGTCGAGGCATAGCCAATAGGCAGACAAAACGCCAGTAGACGTAGCGGTATATGCAATTTCAAAGGCTGCCTCACTGGATTGGGGCAAGGTTGACCGTGATATCGGGTATGGCGCGCCCCGTGTTACTGATTGGCGTGAAGTGCAAACGGGAGGGGGGGATGGTAAGCCTATCGCTCTTACGTGTACCGATCGTTTGCCCAGGCAGCAAATAAGGTTGTTCTAAAACAAACTGCTGGTTACTGGGTTGTACGGTGATGGTAGGGGCTAACCTGACAACGTAAGGGCTGAGATTTTTGACTTGTATAGAATGCCCATTTTGTTGCCAATGCAAGGTTTGCCAGGGAGATTTGTTTTCCACTAGCGCGGAGGGCGTGGCGATAGCGACGACCCGATGCCGAGTATTCACCTTAAGCTGGTTGCTTTTTTCTCCCATATCGGGAATTTCCTGGAAATAGATATGGCGCATTTGCTGACGGGTTTTATCAAGTCCCGAGGGATCGGCAAGCATGACGCGTACCAGCTGAGATTTACCCGGATCAATACGCGCGGCTGGCGGAGAAAGAATGAATAAGGGATCTTCTCCTTGCTTGCTTAATGCATTTTTAACAACGGATGAGAATAGCAACACAGGATAATTACCGATATTATCGACTCTTACCGTTGTCTCTCCTTTCTCTTGATTGACCAAGAGGCTTATTTTTTCCAGTTTAATGGTTGCTTGGCCATGAAATGGAGTAAGCAATATAAATATTGCGGTAAGATAATGGATGAGACCTTTCATTTTATTTCCTGAATAGCGGAGAATAACGAACTCTAGTCAAAGGACGTTAAGATATTTTGCCAAACAAAGAGGCTGAAATAAGTGGGAACAGCGAAGTGTCCCCACCTGGTGATTACAGGTAGTGAACCGAAAGATTCACAGAAGCTTGCAATGCAATGCTGTCTTGCATTTGGATGCTTTTATCATCAATGTAGCTAAGCGGGGTAAGGAATGAACGGTAGTTGAATGTGCCGCTCAGGTTCTGGCCGATCGCCATATTGTCGTAATTAGCATCTGATGTGACCGCAAAGCGATTACCTGAGGCAACAGAGAACATCGCCTGTTCGTGATCTGCACCGTTAGTTACATTGGTTAAATCGAAAATATCATCGCCTTCAGGAATCAGCGCCGCACGCACGGTTTCACCATCCATAGCGATATCTGACAGTGCAAGGCCCAGCACGGCGATATCTTTATTACTGGCGTCTTTTGCCAGCGATGCGGTGAAGTTTCTGTCCATATATTGATAATCGGCATCGCCGCTGGCGCTGGTAACTTCAATACCCATGTTGGTCGGTGCCGTGCAATTTACGGTGAACGGGATGCTGCCCATGCCGTTGCCTTCCAACTGGACAGGATTTACTTTATCAAAAGCTTCGCTGGAATGGCGGCCAAGATCAATGCTATTGGTGTTGGCAGCAATACTGCAGCTGGTGTTATTATAAATTTCTCCGGAGAAATCTACAGACGTACTGGCTGTTTTTGCGGCCAGTACGCTCGTGCACGACAGAGGTAGTAGGGCTAAAAATAAATATTTCTTCATTATTCAGATTTCCTTCTGAGAATATGCCACTAAATAAATAAAAATCGTATTGCTTGAAAATATAAAGCAAGGGTTTCGCAACGTTTTACTAGCGATTCAATGCATGGCTATTTTATTTTTCAATCTCATTTCTTGCAATATTGTGCTAAAAATTTATGTAAAAATAGATTTATATTCTGGTTTTTTGGTTTTTGTTATTCTTTTTTAATTGTTAACTCTGTTTGGTTATTAATGCATAGGTTTTATTGCTTGCGGTTTTTTTAATTATTAATAATTAATTATCCTCGGCGTGCACTTTTGCCGTGAGATCACGATAACAGCAAGGTCTGGAGGCGGCTCTGTTGTTAGTTGGCGCTTTTTGACTTTGTCTTTTTATTGTTGCCGTGCTTGAAAAGCAAGAAAACGAATTGCATAAGTTGATGAAAATGACACGTTGGATATCACGTCTAACTTGGCTCTTGCGTTTGAGAATAGTTTTCGTTAATTGATTGCTTTAGCGTTGAGGAGACAAGAGGGATTAAAGGATCTGCTTCAGTCTTGATTAGGCCGAACCCTCATGTGCTGCACTTACCAGCATATGCGCATGGCTTTTTTTCTCCCCCCACTCGCTTCCTGCGGATGACGCATCATTATTGATCTTTCCGCTGCGGCGATTATTTAAGTTTCATTGAGTTATTACAGCAGATCGCGGGAAATTTACAGCTGGTTGCATTTGGAGCAGAACTCTTGCGATTCGGTGGTAGTTTCCTGCACGCCATCTCTCTAGAGTAGGTGATCCCAGAGGTATTGATTGGTGAGAAATCAGCGTGCCTTGCATGCTGAAGCCATTTTCAATTGCACCAACCTACGCGGATGCGTAGGTTTTTTTTTGCCTGCCATATAGTATTCTTTTCCCTACAACGATTTACGCCTCCATGGCCAAGGGAGAAGGGCATGATCTTTTCACTGCTGCGCGCGCTGTTTCGCCTGTTGTTTCGGGTACGGGTCGAAGGGGACGTCCAGCACTTCGAACGGCAAAAATTACTGATTACGCCGAACCACGTCTCTTTCCTCGACGGCGTACTGCTGGCGCTGTTCCTGCCGATAAAACCGGTGTTTGCGGTCTATGCCAGCATCGGCGAGAGCTGGTTTATGCGCTGGCTGCGGCCTTACATCGATTTTGTCTCGCTAGATCCCACCAAACCGATGGCCGTCAAGCAACTGGTGCGCATGGTCGAGCAGGGACGGCCGATCGTGGTGTTCCCTGAAGGGCGCATCACCGTGACCGGCGCGCTGATGAAAATTTACGACGGAGCGGCGTTTATCGCCGCCAAATCGGGCGCGACCGTGGTGCCGGTGCGGATCGATGGCCCGGAGTTCAGCCCGTTTGGCCGCATGGCCGGGGTGTTCAAGATCCGCTGGTTCCCGCAAATCAGCATCCGCATCTTGCCGCCGACCACGCTGCCGATGCCGGAAGCGCCGCGCGCGCGTGAACGCCGGGCGCTGGCGGGCGATCGGCTGATGCAGATCATGATGCGGGCGCGCATGGAGACGCGCGAGCCGCAAACGCTGTTCCATGCCTTGCTGGCGGCGCAGCACCGCTATGGGCGCCGCAAGCCGTGTATCGAAGACATCGCTTTCAAAGAAGACAGTTACCAGACGCTAGTCAAGAAATCGCTGGGCGTCAGCCGCATTCTGCAGCGCTTTACCGCCGAGGGGGAGCACGTTGGGCTGCTGTTGCCCAACGCCACCATTACCGCGGCGGCGATCTTCGGCGCTTCGCTGCGCAATCGCATCCCGGCGATGCTCAACTACACCGCAGGCGCCAACGGCCTGAACAGCGCGATGACGGCCGCCGGCATCAAGACCATCGTCACCTCGCGCCAGTTTCTGGAGAAAGGCAAGCTGACCCACCTGCCGGAACAGGTGCCGCAGGCTAACTGGGTGTATCTGGAAGATCTGAAAGAGACGGTCACGCTGGCGGATAAGCTGTGGATCCTGCGTCACTTGCTGCAGCCGCAGCGCGCGGCGTTGCCGCAACGTCCGGAGGATCCGGCGCTGATCCTGTTCACGTCCGGATCCGAAGGCCATCCCAAGGGCGTGGTGCATTCGCACGCCAGCCTGCTGGCCAACGTAGAACAAATCCGCACCATCGCCGATTTCACGCCGCGCGACCGCTTCATGTCGTCGCTGCCGCTGTTCCACTCGTTCGGCCTGACGGTGGGGCTGCTTACGCCGCTGATCACCGGCAGCCGCATTTTCCTCTACCCCAGCCCGCTGCACTATCGCGTGGTGCCGGAGCTGGTATATGACCGTAACTGCACGGTGCTGTTCGGCACGGCGACCTTCCTTAACAACTATGCGCGTTTCGCGCATCCGTATGATTTTGCCCGCCTGCGCTATGTCGTGGCCGGCGCGGAGAAACTGGCGGACAGCACCAAACAGATCTACCAGGACAAATACGGCATCCGCATTTTGGAAGGCTATGGCGTGACCGAGTGCGCGCCGGTGGTCTCGATCAACGTGCCGCTGGCGACCAAGGTGGGCACCGTCGGCCGTATCATGCCGCAGATGGAGGCGCGTCTGATCGCGGTGCCGGGTATTGATAACGGCGGCCGTCTGCAGCTGAAGGGGCCGAATATCATGAAAGGCTATCTGCGGGTTGAACGCCCCGGCGAACTGGAGCCGCCGGCGGCGGAAGATGCGAACGGCGTGCTGCAGCCGGGCTGGTATGACACCGGCGATATCGTCAGCCTGGATGAGCAGGGTTACTGCACCATTCGCGGGCGCGTGAAGCGCTTCGCCAAGCTGGCGGGCGAGATGGTGTCGCTGGAAAGCGTCGAATTGCTGGCGCAACGGCTGTCGCCGGATAAACTGCATGCCGCCACGGTCAAAAGCGACAGCAGCAAAGGCGAGGCGTTGGTGCTGTTCACCACCGATCCCGCCATTACCCGCGAGGCATTGCTGCGGGTGGCGCGCGAACTGGGTAGCCCGGAGCTGGCGGTGCCGCGCGATATTCGCCTGTTGAAAACGCTGCCGGTGCTCGGCAGCGGCAAACCTGATTTCGTCACCCTGCGTCATATGGCCGAACAGCCGGAGAGTGCCTGATGAATCCTTCGACCGAATCCCCTTTGTTGTCACGCGGCATGATCGCGGTGATCAGCGCGCAGTTCCTTTCGGCGTTCGGCGACAATGCGTTGCTGTTCGCCACGCTGGCGTTGATCAAGCAGCAGCTGTATCCGGACTGGAGCCAGCCGATCCTGCAGATGGCCTTTGTCGCCACCTATATCATTCTGGCTCCGTTCGTCGGCCAGATCGCCGACAGCTTTGCCAAAGGGCGGGTGATGATGTTCGCCAACGCCCTGAAATTGGCGGGGGCATTGGTGATCTGTTTTGGGGGTAATCCGTTTCTGGGTTACAGCCTGGTCGGTGTGGGAGCCGCCGCGTATTCACCGGCCAAATACGGCATTCTGGGCGAGATCACCAGCGGTGAGAAACTGGTCAAGGCTAACGGCCTGATCGAGGCTTCGACCATTGCGGCCATTCTGACCGGTTCGGTGGCCGGCGGTATTCTGGCGGACTGGCACGTGGCGGCGGCGCTGGCGGCCTGCGCGTTGGTTTACGCGGGAGCGGTGGTCGCCAACCTGTATATTCCGCGTTTGGCGGCGGCGCGTCCTGGCGCTTCGTGGCGTCCGCAGGCCATGACGCACAGCTTCTTTGCTGCCTGCGTTACGCTGTGGCGCGATGGACAGACGCGTTTCTCATTGATTGGCACCAGCCTGTTTTGGGGGGCCGGCGTGACGCTGCGTTTTCTGCTGGTGCTGTGGGTACCGGTGGCGCTCGGCATCGCCGATAACGCCACGCCAACGCTGCTGAACGCCATGGTGGCCGTCGGCATCGTGGTGGGCGCGGGTGCCGCCGCGCGCTTCGTCACGCTTAAAACGGTGAAACGCTGTATGCCGGCCGGGATCCTGATCGGCGTCGCGGTCGCGGTGTTTGCGCTGCAAACGACCATGCTCAATGCCTACGTCTTGCTGGCGCTCATCGGCATGCTGGGGGGCTTCTTCGTCGTGCCGCTCAATGCGTTGCTGCAGGAGCGGGGCAAACATTCGGTCGGCGCCGGCAATGCGATCGCAGTGCAAAACCTGGGTGAAAACGCCGCGATGTTACTGATGCTGGGCCTGTATTCTTTGGTCGTGAAGCTGGGCGTGCCGGTGGTGGGCGTCGGCGTAGGGTTTGGCGTGGTGTTTGCGCTGGCGATTAGCGCGTTGTGGTGGTCGCAGCGGCGGTGAAACGGGGCGCAGCCAGGCTGCGCCCTCAGGCTATCAAGGCGCCGGAATGGTAAACCGGGTGTGGATTTCTTCGAGCGCCTGTAGCACGTCCTCATCCAGAATCACGTCGAGGCTGTCGAGGTTGATTTTCAACTGCTCCACCGAGGTGGCGCCCAGCAGGGTGCTGGCGACGAACGGCTGCTGACGCACGAAGGCCAACGCCATCTGCGAAGGATCCAGCCCGTGTTTTTTGGCCAGCGCCACGTATTCGGCGATCGCCCGTTGGGTTTGCTGCCCTGAATAACGGTTGAAGCGGGTGAACAGCGTATTGCGCGCACCGGCCGGTTTAGCGCCGTTGAGGTATTTACCGCTCAGCGTGCCGAACGCCAGGCTGGAATAGGCCAGCAGTTCTACCCCTTCGTGCTGGCTGATTTCGGCCAGGCCAATCTCAAAGCTGCGGTTCAGCAGGCTGTACGGGTTTTGAATCGACACGATGCGCGGCAGCTCGTGTTTCTCCGCCAGTTGCAGATAGCGCATCACGCCCCAGGGCGTTTCGTTGGAGACCCCGATATAGCGAATTTTACCGGCGCGCACCTGCTCGGTCAGCGCCTCCAGGGTTTCCAGCAGCGTGACCGTGGCTTTGTCATCGGTATATTGATAGTTGAGTTTGCCAAAGCAGTTGGTGGCGCGCTGCGGCCAGTGCAATTGGTAAAGATCGAGATAATCGGTGTTCAGCCGCTTGAGGCTGGCGTCCAGAGCGGCGCGGATGTTTTTGCGATCGAGCGCCTGCTGCGGGCGGATGCTGCTGTCAGTGCCGCGCACCGGGCCCGAGACTTTGCTGGCCAGGACGATTTTTTCGCGATTGCCGCGCGCTTTGATCCAACTGCCGATATAGCTTTCGGTCAGGCCCTGGGTTTCCGGGCGGGGCGGCACCGGGTACAGTTCGGCGGTATCTATCAGGTTCACGCCTGCGGCCAATGCATAGTCCAGTTGCGCATGGGCGTCGGCTTCGCTGTTCTGTTCGCCAAAGGTCATGGTGCCCAGTCCCAGCACGCTCACTTCTAAAGAACTGTGGGGAATACGGTGGTATTGCATTAACGGCCTTCCTTTCTTGTTAGCGCTGACGGGCCGTGCGGCCCGGTGAAACAGGAGCCCAATTCAGAAGACGGCGCAAAGTCCGTCGGGCGGCGATGTCGCCTTTCCTGACTATAACCAAGCGGTGAAGATGGGGGAAGCGGATTCCGTGCGGACACGAATGAGGGCTACCGCGCTCGAGCGGGCGATAGCCGGCGTGCGGTGATTAGCGTTCGATAACCTGGGAAACCTGATCGCCGTTGATCTGGCGGTGATTGCCTTTCTCATCTTTATAACTGATGAGCCCGGTGTCTGTGTCGATCTCCGGTTTGCCTTGCGTCAGGATCATGTTGCCGTCTTTGGTCGCCATGACGTAGTCGCTGGAACATCCCGCCAAACCGGCGGCCATAACCAGCGCAGACACTGCCATTACCCACTTTTTCATCCTGCGGATCCTCGATTATGCAGAAAACAATGTTCTTTCAAGATTAGCAAACTCTTGGCAGAGAGCGTCTCAGATAAGTCTTTATCTGATAAGAAAAACTGAAATGAGGGGGGCAACGAAACGGCGGAAGCCGCCGATGGCGGCCTCCGCGTAGGGTTATTCCGGCGAACGGTTTTTCTTGCTGCGCATCAGATTGAGCGCTTCTACCGACATGGAGAAGAACATGGCGAAGTAGATGTAGCCTTTCGGCACGTGCACCTGGAAACTTTCCAGCATCAGCGTGAAGCCCACCAGGATCAGGAACGCCAGCGCCAGCATTTTCACCGACGGATGGCGATTGACGAACTCGCCGATCGGCCGTGCGGCGAACATCATCACGCCGACGGCAATCACCACCGCCGCCATCATGATGAACAGGTGATCGGAAAGGCCTACGGCGGTAATCACCGAATCCAGACTGAAGATGATATCCAACAGCATGATCTGTACGATCGCGCCGAAGAAGCTGTGCACCTTGGTGTGGTGCTCTTCTTCCGTGCCTTCGATGGTTTCGTGGATCTCTTTGCTGGCTTTCCAGATCAGGAACAATCCACCGAGCAGCAGGATCAGATCGCGGGCGGAAATGGCGTGATCCAGCACGGTGAACAGCGGGTGCGTCAAGCGGATCACCCAGGCGATGGAGGCCAGCAGCGCCAGACGCATCAGCATGGCGGCGGCCAGCCCGAGCCGGCGAGCTTTGTTCTGTTGCGCTTTGGGCAGCTTGGCCACCACCAGCGACAGAAAAATGATGTTATCAATACCCAGTACGATCTCAAGAATGGTTAGCGTACCTAACGCTAACCAGGCATTGGGATCCATAATCCATTCGAACATTGCCCGACACACCTTAATACTTAATAAATGCAAAGCGTGAATTATACGCGTTTATCGTGGCGCTGACAGGGTTAGCTAAACCAGAGTTAAACGAAATCGCTTAGATTGAGAAATGTCTTGCCAGCAGCGCGCCGGTAAAACCCTTTTTCAGATAGAAACCGCGCGGCAGCGTCATGATAGGTTGCCCCTGTTCGCCGATGGCTTCGGTGAGCGCCTTGTTGTTGGCCGCTTTGGGGCGCAGTTGCAGCACTTCGCCGTGGCGTGCGGTGATGCGTTCTACGTGACCGAGCACAATCAGATCCATCAGCTCTTCCCAATCGCGGCGCAGCATCTCTTCTTCTGCAGCGCTCGGGCTCCACAGCAGCGGCGAACCGACGCGGCGCTGCGCCAGCGGGATTTGCCGTTCGCCCTCTACCGGTATCCACAACACGCGCGCCAGCTTGTGGCGAACGTGGCTGCTGGCCCAGGTGACGCCGCTGTTGCCGGTGAGTGGGGCCACGCAGACGAAAGTGGTCTCCAGCGGTTTGCCGGCGGCGTCGACAGGAATGGTTTTCAGCTCAATGCCCAGCTCGGGAAAATCCTGTTCCGGTTTGCTGCCGGCCATGGCACCGAGGTACAGCTCCAGCAGCATGCCCACCCAGCCTTTATCGCGTTTCAGATCCTTGGGGATCGGCAACTGCGCGCGGGCGGCCAGTTCGCCAAAACTGAAGCCGGCCAGCGCCTGAGCGCGCTCGAACAGCTGCCGTTCATTTTCCGGCGGGGGTGGCAGAGGGGATAAAAACGCCATAAATCAAGCCTGTCGAATTTGGTTGAAAAACGTACTGCAAAGATACACGGGAAACGGTAACCCCAGTCGCCTGGGGAAAAGAATAATAGTAGCATGATTTTACATGACTTTTTTTCTTTCCTTGCGCGGGCGACAATGCTCCCGCGAGGCTTGTTCACCTGAAGCCACCGACAATAAACAGGATCTTACACCTATTTATCCACAGATTTATGGGATAACCCAAATTTTTACCGATCACTGGTTCAATTTACAGCCTTGACTCGGGCGGTTTTTTACGAATTTGTCCGTTTTGTGCGTAACTTGCCCGGATAATCTGTGGATAAAAACGGCGTTGGTGGATCTTTCGCCAGGGTAAGATCCTTACCGTGCATAGATCACATTTTTGCCCTGTACATAACTGTGGGATATTGGTTAATTATATGTTTTTATGAGTAATATTGTTTTTTCGGTGTGAGGAGGGATTTTCGGGGACGAGAGTTTTACCGGCTTATCCCTCGAGTTCTACACACACCTATCCACAGAAAAAGTGAATAAAACCGGTCTGAAATGCCGATGCATGTTTATAACTTTGCCTATATCTGTGAGTTATCCCAATGTTATCCGGCCCGCAGCGCCGTAAAGCAGTGGTTTACCGCCTGTAGCTTGTGTGAAACAATCAGGACATCTATGCGAATTTAAGCTTATCGAGGTAGTCCGGTGATCGATGATGATGGCTACCGCCCGAATGTTGGTATCGTAATCTGTAATCGTCAGGGGCAGGTCTTATGGGCCCGCCGTTACGGTCAGCACTCCTGGCAGTTTCCCCAAGGTGGGATTAACCCTGGCGAAACTGCGGAGCAGGCGATGTACCGTGAGCTGTTCGAAGAAGTGGGGCTGAGTAAAAAGGATGTGCGCATCCTGGCTTCGACCCGCAACTGGTTGCGCTATAAATTGCCGAAACGTTTGGTGCGTTGGGACACAAAGCCGGTTTGTATCGGCCAAAAGCAAAAATGGTTTTTGTTGCAGCTACTGTGCAATGACGCTGATATCAACATGCAGCGCAGCAGCACACCGGAGTTCGACGGTTGGCGCTGGGTGAGCTTCTGGTATCCGGTGCGCCAGGTGGTGTCGTTTAAACGCGACGTCTACCGCCGGGTGATGAAAGAATTCGCCGTGACCGTGATGCCGATGCAAGAGCAGGCGGCGCCGCGGCAGGCCCCCGCTTATCGCCGAAAGAGAGGTTAAGTTAAGCCGACTATGCTCACGCGCTTGCGAGAAATTGTAGAGAAGGTGGCCGCGGCGGCCAGTCTGACGGATGCGCTGGATCTGCTGGTCAATGAAACCTGTCTGGCGATGGACACCGAAGTGTGCTCCATTTACCTGGCGGACAACGATCGCCGCTGTTACTACCTGATGGCCACGCGCGGGCTGAAAAAGCCGCGCGGGCGCACTATCGCATTGGCGTTTGACGAAGGTGTCGTCGGGTTGGTCGGCCGCCGGGCCGAACCCATCAACCTGGCCGATGCCCAAAGCCATCCCAGCTTCAAGTACGTTCCGCAGGTCAAAGAGGATCGTTTCCGATCCTTCCTCGGGGTACCGATCATTCACCGGCGCCAGCTGTTGGGGGTGTTGGTGGTGCAGCAGCGCGAGCTGCGCCAGTTCGACGAAAGCGAAGAGTCGTTCATGGTCACCCTGGCCACGCAGATGGCCGGGATCCTTTCACAGTCGCAGCTTAATGCCATTTTCGGCCAGTATCGCCAAACGCGCGTGCGCGCGCTGGCGGCCTCGCCCGGCGTAGCGGTGGCGGAAGGGTGGCAGGACAGCAGCCAGCCTTCGCTCGATCAGGTTTACCGCGCGTCGACGCTGGACACCGCCAGCGAGCGCGAGCGCCTGACGTTGGCGTTGGAAGAGGCCGGCGCGGAATTTCGCCGCTTCAGCAAGCGTTTTGCCGCCAGCTCGCAAAAAGAGAGCGCGGCGATCTTCGATCTTTATTCTCACCTGCTAAACGACGCCCGCCTCAAGCGCGAATTGTTCGCCGAAATTGACAACGGCTCGGTGGCGGAATGGGCGGTGAAGCAGGTGATAGAAGCCTTTGCCGAACAGTTCGCCAAACTGCAGGACACCTATATGCGCGAGCGCGGCAGCGACCTGCGCGCGCTGGGTCAGCGCCTGCTGTTCCACCTCGACGACACCACTCAGGGCGCCACCCAGTGGCCGGCGCGTTTTGTGCTGGTGGCGGATGAACTGACCGCGACATTGCTGGCCGAAGTGCCGCAGGATCGCCTGGTTGGCGTGGTCGTGCGCGACGGCGCCGCCAATTCGCATGCGGCGATTTTGGTGCGGGCGATGGGGGTGCCGACGGTGATGGGCGCCGACATCCAGCCTTCTCTGCTCAGCCAGCGGCTGCTGATCGTTGATGGGTATCGCGGCGAACTGCTGGTCGATCCTGAGCCGGTGCTGGTGCAGGAATACCAACGGCTGATCAGCGAAGAACAGGAACTGAGCAAGCTGGCGGAAGACGACGTCGAACAGCCGGCGCAGTTGAAAAGCGGCGAACGCGTTCAGGTGATGTTGAACGCTGGCCTCAGCCCGGAACATGAACAGCTGTTGGGCGGCCGGGTGGACGGCGTGGGGTTGTACCGCACTGAAATTCCGTTCATGTTGCAAAGCGGTTTCCCTTCTGAAGAAGAACAGGTCGCGCAGTATCAAGGCATGCTGCAGCTTTACCCCAACAAACCGGTCACGCTGCGCACGCTGGACATCGGCGCCGACAAGCAACTGCCCTACATGCCGATCAGCGAAGAAAATCCCTGCCTGGGCTGGCGCGGCATTCGCATCACTCTGGACCAGCCGGAGATTTTTTTGATACAGGTGCGCGCCATGCTGCGCGCCAATGCCGGCACCGGCAACCTGGGCATTTTGCTGCCGATGGTCACCAGCCTGGAAGAGGTCGATGAGGCCAAGCGCTTGATTGACCGCGCCGGGCGCGAGGTGGAAGAGGTGCTTGGCTACGCGATCCCGAAACCGAAAATCGGCGTGATGCTGGAAGTGCCGTCGATGATTTTCCTGATCCCGCATTTGGCCGGGCGCGTCGACTTCATCTCGGTAGGCACCAACGATTTGACCCAGTACCTGCTGGCGGTGGATCGCAACAACACGCGGGTAGCCTCGCTGTACGACAGCCTGCATCCCGCGATGCTGCAGGTGCTGAAGCTGATCGCCGAACAGGGGAAAGCGGCCGGGCTGCAGCTTAGCCTGTGCGGTGAACTGGCCGGCGATCCGATGGGCGCGCTGTTGCTGGTAGGCATGGGCTATCGCAATCTGAGCATGAACGGACGCAGCGTGGCGCGCATCAAATACCTGCTGCGGCATATCGATCTTGCCGACGCCGAAGTGTTGGCGCACCGAGTGTTGAACACCCAAATGACCACGGAAGTGCGCCATTTGGTGGCGGCGTTTATGGAGCGACGCGGCATGGGCGGGTTGATTCGCGGCGGCAGATAATCGCCGCGCGATGTGATTTTTTTACAGAACTTTTCCCGCGCTGCCGGCCCGGACCGCGCTAAGCCTATGTTATGATGCGCAACCTCAGCGCGACGCATGTTCGTCGTCTTGCAAACCGCAGCGGCCAACGCTGCCGTTTGAAAGGCGTGTGACAACCTGCGCCGACGTTTGGCACCTGCCGCCCCCGCATGGGGAAAAATAACAGACATGTTGTGGTGATAGATGAGCAATAGCTATCTGGCGTTTCCTAAATTTGATCCGGTCATTTTCTCCATTGGCCCGGTTTCTTTGCATTGGTACGGCCTGATGTATCTGGTCGGCTTCGTTTTTGCCATGTGGCTGGCGGTGCGCCGCGCCAACAAGCCGGGCAGCGGCTGGACCAAAGACGAAGTGGAAAACCTGCTCTACGCCGGTTTCCTGGGCGTATTCGTCGGCGGCCGCGTGGGCTATGTGCTGTTCTACAACCTGCCGTTGTTCCTGGATAATCCGCTCTATCTGTTTAAAGTCTGGGATGGCGGCATGTCGTTCCACGGCGGATTGATGGGGGTGATTCTGGTGATGTTCTGGTTCGCTCGCCGCACCAAACGCACCTTCTTCCAGGTTTCCGATTTTATCGCGCCATTGATCCCGTTCGGTTTGGGCGCCGGCCGCCTCGGCAACTTCATCAACGGTGAACTGTGGGGCCGCGTGACCACCGACACCCCTTGGGCGATGCTGTTCCCAAGCTCGCGCAGCGAAGACGTGGCGCTCGCCGCCGCCGATCCTTCTCTGCTGCCGCTGCTGAATCAGTATGGCGTGCTGCCGCGTCACCCGTCCCAGCTGTATGAACTGCTGCTTGAAGGCGTGGTGCTGTTTATCATTCTGAACCTGTTCATCCGCAAGCCGCGGCCGATGGGTGCCGTATCGGGCCTGTTCCTGATCGGTTATGGCGCATTCCGCATCATCGTTGAAGCGTTCCGCCAGCCGGATGCCCAGCTTGGCCTGTTCGACGGCGTGATCAGCATGGGGCAGATCCTGTCCATCCCGATGGTGGTGGCCGGTGTTATTATGATGATTTGGGCGTACCGTCGTCGCCCGCAGCAACAACTGTCGTGAGGGACAAATGAAACAGTATCTGGATTTGATGAACAAGGTGCTCGCCGAGGGCACTCCTAAAGCCGACCGTACCGGCACTGGCACGTTGTCGATTTTCGGCCACCAGATGCGTTTCAATTTGCAGGAAGGCTTCCCGTTGGTGACCACCAAGAAATGTCATCTGCGTTCGATCATTCATGAGCTGTTGTGGTTCCTGAACGGCGATACCAACATCGCCTATCTGCGTGACAACAAGGTCACCATTTGGGACGAGTGGGCCGATGAAAACGGCGATCTCGGCCCGGTGTACGGCAAGCAGTGGCGAGCCTGGGGGGCGGCGGACGGTCGTCAGATCGATCAGCTGAGCAACGTACTCCAGCAACTGAAACAAGATCCGGATTCGCGCCGCATCATCGTTTCCGCCTGGAACGTCGGTGAGCTGGACCAGATGGCGCTGGCGCCGTGCCACGCGTTCTTCCAGTTCTACGTGGCGGACGGCAAGCTCTCTTGCCAGCTGTACCAGCGTTCCTGCGACGTGTTCCTCGGCCTGCCGTTCAACATCGCCAGCTACGCGCTGTTGGTGCATATGATGGCGCAGCAGTGCGATTTGGACGTTGGCGACTTCGTCTGGACCGGTGGCGATACCCATCTGTACAGCAATCATATGGAACAGACGAAGCTGCAGCTGACGCGTGAACCCCGTCCGTTGCCGAAGCTGGTGATCAAACGCAAGCCGGCTTCGCTGTTCGATTACCGTTTCGAAGACTTCGAGATCGAAGGTTACGATCCGCACCCGGTCATCAAGGCGCCGGTCGCGATCTGACCTTAACCGCATCACACCAGGGGCGCAGCGATTGCGCCCCTTTTTTTATCCGCATTGCGCGCCGCGCCGCATTTTATTGTCGCCATTTGTCGCTATAGGGAAAACATTGCGCAGCTTGCCGCAAGGCTTGCGCATGCGGCTTTACCGCCTTGTTACGGCCCTTAAACTGGCCGCATGAAAGAAAATACGCTCTCGAACATCGATGACCGCCAGCGTGGCATGACGCTGATTGAGCTGTTGGCGGCGCTCCTGATCGCCGGCATGCTCACCGGCTGGGGCGTCGGTCAATGGCGCCACCATCAGCAAACGCTGCGCCTGGAACATACTGCCCAGCAGCTGCTGGCATTTTTACTGCGACTGCAGGCGGACGCCAACTGGCGCAACCGCACGACGCTGCTGTGGTTCAAGAACGGCACGCCCTGGTGCCTGGGCGGCGGTGTGCCGCCGCCGGATTGCGCTTCCGCCGAGGGTTCCGTTTTCTCACCGTCTTACCGCGACGTCGTTTTGAGCGGCTACACCGACAAAGAGATCGGGTTTTACGGCTTGCGCAATACCGCGCAGGCGGGGCACATCCTGCTCAGCAACGAGGCAGGCGGCCTGCGGCTGGTGCTGTCCGCCCGAGGGCGGCTGCGTTTGTGCAGCGAAGGGCTCCGGATAAGGGGGACCGCGCCATGCTGACTGTCGAACGCGGTTTTACCTTGCCGGAGGTGATGTTGGCGCTGGTGTTCGGCAGCGTGATCGCGCTCGGCGCCGCGAAAACCTACCCGCTGTTGCGCCAGCAAAACGTGGCCGTCGGCCAGCATTTTCGGCTGGAGTCAACGCTGCGGCAACTTGCGTTCGGCATCGAGAAGGACCTGCGCCGCGCCGGTTTCTGTGCCGGGCAGTGCGCCGGCCGCCCGCTGCTGATCGGCCAGGCGGCGGGAGAAGCGGCGGGCAGCTGCGTTATCGTCGCTTACGACATCACCCGCAGCGGGCAATGGCTCACCTCGGGCGAGGATGCAGGTTATTTCGGTTATCGGCTGCGCAATGGCGGCTTGGAAGGGCAGCGCGGCGTAAGCCAATGCGACGGCGGCGGCTGGGAGCGGCTGCTCGATCGTGACGAAGTGCAGATTGAGCGGTTTCATGTGGCGATAGAGCGCGGGGAGCATGGCGGTGCGCTGGCCCGTTTGACTCTGGCGGGGCGCTCTGTCGGCGATGCGCGTATCAGGCGCAGCCTGAGCGGGAACGTCGAAATGGCGGCGTTGCCATGAACCGGTGGAGCCAGCGAGGCGGCAGTACTTTGGCGGCGGTAATGTTGCTGTTGGCGTTGGGGTTGATGTTGCTCAATGCCCAGCACCGGCAATTGGATAACGCGCTGTTACTGGCCGCCGATCAGCAGCGCTACCTCCAGGCTTACAATCAGGCCGCTTCGGCGCTGAGTTGGGGCATGCTCCAGCGTTGGCCGCGCGCCGAGCTGAGTGCGGCGGCCTGGTTATGCAGGCAGCGCGCGGAACTGACGGCCTGCGCCCGGCTGTCTGCCAGAGCGGGCGTCGTGACGGTACGCGGCCTTGGGGAGATGCGCGGCGGTGAGCTGCTTTGGCTGTATCAATGGGGCGCGTTTGACGGTGCGGAATCGGTCGGCAGGGTGCAAGCGCAGCCGGGCGGCCGGCTGGATTTTTGCCCCGAGAAAAGGCCGGCCGACTGTGAGGGTTAACGCTCGCGCAGGGCGGTTATCCCGCAACGGCTTCAGCCTGCCGGAAGTGTTGGTGGCGGCATTGTTGTTCTCGGTGTCGCTGCTGGGCTTGTTACAGTATCATCAGGTGCTGTTGCAGTCGTTCCAGCGCCAGTGGCACTACCGGCAAGCCTGGGTGATGGCGCATCAGCAGTTGGAGGCATTCGCCGTCACCGGTCGGCTCGATGCCGAACCGCTGCCGGAAGGCTGGCGACGCGAGACGGCGTTCGACGGCGCGGATGCGGATTGCCGCCGATTGACGGTCAGAGTACAAACTCCGCAACGGCAGTGGGCGACGCTGAGCCGCTGGTATTGCACCCGTTTTTGAGCCGGTACGTATCTTGTTTTAAAGGAGCCATCATGTTCACGGTTTATCATTCCAATCAGCTGGATTTATTGAAAACGCTGACCAGCGCGCTGATAGCCAGAGATCCGTTGGCCGATCCTTTTCAACAGGAAGTGGTGCTGGTTCAGAGCCCCGGTATGGCGCAATGGCTGCAAATGCAGCTGGCGGAGCAGTTCGGCATCGCCGCCAATGTCGCGTTTCCGCTGCCGGCGACCTTCATTTGGGACATGTTCACCCGCGTGTTGCCGGATATCCCGAAAGAGAGCGCCTTCAGCAAGGACGCCATGACCTGGAAGCTGATGTGGTTGCTGCCGGAGATGCTGACCCAGCCGGCGTTCGCGCCACTGCAGCACTATCTCACCGATGACGGCGACAAGCGAAAAATCCACCAATTGGCCGGCCGGGTTGCCGACCTTTTCGACCAGTATTTGGTTTATCGCCCGCAGTGGCTGGAGAGCTGGCAGCGCGGCGAACGCATCGACGGTCTGCCCGAGGCTCAGCAGTGGCAGGCGCCGCTCTGGGCGCGGCTGGTGGAGTACACGCGCGAATTGGGGCAGCCGGAATGGCACCGCGCCAATCTGTACAGCCGCTTTATCCACGCGCTGGAGCAGGCAACAACGTGTCCGCCCGGTTTGCCGCCGCGGGTGTTTATCTGCGGCATCTCGGCGTTGCCGCCGGTCTATCTGGAGGCGCTGCAGGCGCTGGGGCGGCATATCGATATCCACCTGATGTTCACCAACCCTTGTCGTTATTACTGGGGCGACATTCAGGATTACGCTTTCCTGGCCCGCTTGCAGAGCCGCAAGCGCCGTCACTATCATCAGGCGCGCGAGCAAGGGCTGTTTCGCGAACCGGCTGACGCGGCGCGTCTGTTTGACGCTGAAGGGCAGCAGCAGCTCAGTAACCCGCTGCTGGCCTCCTGGGGCAAGCTCGGGCGCGATCACCTCTATTTGCTGTCGCAGATGGAAGGGGCGCAAGAGGTCGACGCCTTTGTCGATATCCCGGCGGATACCATGCTGCACGCCGTTCAACGCGATATGCTGGAGCTGGAAGATCACGCGGTGATCGGCATCACGGCGGAAACGCTGGAAAGCAGTTTCAGCAAGCGCAGGCTCGATCCGCAAGATCGTTCCCTCAGCCTGCACGCCTGCCACAGCCCACAGCGGGAAGTGGAGGTGCTGCACGATCAACTGCTGACCATGCTCGCGCAGGATCCCGCGTTGACGCCGCGCGACATCATCGTGATGGTGGCGGATATCGACAGCTATACGCCTTATATTCAGGCCGTGTTCGGCAATGCTCCCGCCGAGCGCTACCTGCCGTTCGCCATTTCTGATCGTAAAGCGCGACAGGCGCATCCGGCTTTGCAGGCGTTCATCTCCCTGCTCGATCTGCCGCAAAGCCGCTTTACGTCGGAACAGGTGCTGGCGCTGTTGGAAGTGCCGGCCCTGGCCGCCCGTTTCGCCATTGGCGAAGAGGGGCTGCGCCTGTTGCGTCACTGGGTCGGTGAATCCGGCGTGCGCTGGGGGCTGGACGACGATAACGTGCGAGAACTGGATCTGCCCGCCACGGGCCAGCACACCTGGCGATTCGGCATTACGCGCATGCTGCTCGGTTACGCGATGGACAGCAACGCCGGCGATTGGCAGGGCATTTTGCCTTACGACGAGTCGAGCGGGTTGGTCGCCGAACTGGCGGGGCAGTTGGCGGATCTGCTGGCCCAATTGAGCCATTGGCGGCAAGTCTTGAGCGAAGCGCGCTCGCTCGAGGCATGGCTACCGCTGTGCCGACAGCTGCTGGATGCCTTCTTCGAAGCGGATAGCGATACCGAAGTGGTGCTGGCATTGATCGAGCAGCAGTGGCAGCAGGCCATCAATTTTGGCCTGGCGGCGCGCTATCCGGATGACGTGCCCTTGACGATTCTGCGCGACGATTTGGCGGCGCGCCTCGATCAGGAGCGCATCAGCCAGCGCTTCCTCGCCGGGCAAATCAACTTCTGTACGCTGATGCCGATGCGCTCGATTCCGTTCAAGGTGGTGTGCCTGTTGGGCATGAACGACGGCGTGTATCCGCGCACGTTGCCGCCATTGGGGTTTGATCTGATGGCGCAGCAGGTCAAGCGCGGCGACCGCAGCCGGCGCGATGACGACCGCTATCTGTTCCTGGAGGCGATTCTGTCCGCTCAACAACGGCTGTATATCAGCTTCATTGGCCGTTCCATTCAGGACAACAGCCCGCGCTATCCTTCGGTGCTGGTTACCGAGCTGCTGGAGTATCTGGAGCAAAGCTATTGCCTGCCGGGAGACGAGGCGTGCACCGCAGACGACAGCGCCCGGCGAGTGGGCGAGCATTTGCTGAAGTGGCATGCGCGCATGCCGTTCGCCGCCGAGAATTTCTTGCCGGGCTCGGAAGCGCAAAGCTATGCCGCCGAGTGGCTGCCCGCCGCCGACGGGCGCGGGGCGGCGCACCCGGCCTTCAACCAGCCGCTGCCCGCCGAAGCGCTGCAGCAAATAGCGTTGGATGAGCTGCTGCGGTTTTACCGCCATCCTATTCGCGCCTTCTTCCAGCTGCGGTTGGGCGTCAGCTTTATCCTGGAAGAGACCGAGCTGCCGGACGAAGAGCCCTTCACGCTGGATAACCTCAGCCGCTACCAGTTCAACAGCCAACTGCTGAATACCCTGATTGACGGCGACGATCCCGAACGGTTGTTCCAACGGGTGCGCGCCGCCGGGGGGTTGCCCTATGGCGCCTTCGGCGAGATCTATTGGCAAAAGCAGCAGGAAGAGATGAGCGAACTGGCCGAGCAGGTGCGTGCGGAACGCGCAGAGAGCCACAGCCTGGAATTGGACATCGATATTGCTGGCGTGCGCCTCAGCGGCTGGCTGCATCAGGTGCAGGATGACGGCCTGTTGCGCTGGCGGCCCGCCACGTTGTCGGCGGTGGACGGCATATTACTGTGGCTGGAGCACCTGGTGTACTGCTGCGCCGGCGGCACCGGCGAGAGCCGCATGTATGGTCGCAAGAACTCCGCCTGGCGCTTTGCCGCGCTTGCGCCTGAAGAGGCGCAAGCGCAGCTGGCGGAACTGCTGGCGGGCTATCAGCGCGGTCTGTGTCAGCCGCTGTTGTTGCTGAACAAGAGCGGCTGGGCGTGGCTGAGTCAGTGCTATCAGCCGGAAACGCAGCAAATCGACTGGGAGGAAGAAGCGCAAGCAAAGGCTCGCGCCAAATTGCTGCAGGCTTGGCAGGGCGATCAGCGCATTCCCGGAGAAGGGGAAGATCCCTATGTTCAGCGAGTGTTCCGCCAATTGGACAATGACTACCTGGCGCAAATACTGGCCGAAACAGAGCGTTATCTGCTGCCGGTGGCGCGTCATAACCTGGGGTAACAATCCCCCGGTGGTGCTGTGCGGCGGGAGGTGGTAAAAATAACGAAGGTTATATTCAACCATTGGGGTAATTCCCGGTCTTACATAACGTACAGGCATATACCCGCCGCGTTTTGGGGCGCCACATTGGCGAAGAACCCGGCGAGTACAGATTTGGTTATGTGGTTTTGATGTACGTCGCCAGCGTCAGGGAGTGGGCGTGGCGATGTCAGAATAGGGGTTTATTTTGGATATGCGCAGACAGTTGGCCCGCATCACCGGGCTGGTATTATTGGCTATGTGTTGGGCGCCGTTGAGCTGGGCCGCACAAGGATGGCAACCGCTGGCGGAGAAGATCAACAAGAGCGAGCACGATCCGCGTCAGTACGAGGCGATCAAGTTGGCTAACGGCATGACGGTGCTGCTGGTGTCCGATGTCCAGGCGCCGAAATCGCTGGCGGCGCTGGCATTGCCGGTCGGGTCGCTCGAAGATCCGAACAGCCAACTGGGCTTGGCGCACTATCTGGAACATATGGTGCTGATGGGCTCCAAACGTTATCCCGAGCCGGAAAACCTGTCCGAATTCCTGAAAAAGCACGGCGGCAGCCACAACGCCAGCACGGCTTCTTATCGCACCGCCTTCTATCTGGAAGTGGAGAATGACGCGCTGGAGCCGGCGGTCGATCGCATGGCCGACGCCATTGCGGAGCCGTTGCTGGATCCGGGCAATGCCGATCGCGAGCGCAACGCGGTGAATGCAGAATTGACGATGGCGCGTTCGCGCGACGGCATGCGTATGGCGCAGGTCGGTGCGGAAACCCTCAACCCGGCGCACCCGAGCGCGCGCTTCTCCGGCGGTAATCTGGACACGCTGAAAGACAAGCCGGGCAGCAAGTTACACGATGAGCTGATGGGGTTCTATAAGCGCTACTACTCCGCCAATCTGATGATGGGGGTGCTGTACGGCAATCAACCGCTGCCGCAGCTGGCTGACATTGCCGCAAAAACCTTTGGCCGCGTGCCGAATCATGACGCCAGCGTGCCGCCGATCACCGTACCGGCCGTCACGCCGGAGCAGCAGGGCATCATCATTCACTATGTGCCGGCGCAGCCGCGCAAGCAGCTGAAGGTTGAGTTCCGCATCGATAACAACAGCGCCGCGTTTCGCAGCAAAACCGATACCTACATCGGTTACCTGATCGGCAACCGCAGTAAAAATACCCTGTCCGACTGGTTGCAGAAGCAGGGATTGGCGGACGCCATCAATGCCGGCGCCGATCCGATGGTGGATCGCAACGGCGGCGTCTTCGCCATCAGCGTCTCGCTGACTGACAAAGGCTTGGCCCAGCGCGACCAAGTCGTCGCCGCCATTTTCAACTACCTGAAAATGCTGCGCAGCGAAGGTATCAAGCAGAGCTACTTCGACGAAATCTCGCATGTTCTGAACCTGGACTTCCGCTATCCGTCGATCACGCGCGACATGGACTACATCGAATGGCTGGTGGACACTATGCTGCGCGTGCCGGTTGAGCATGCGCTGGACGCGCCTTACCTGGCCGATCGCTATGATCCTAAGGCGATCGCTGAACGTCTGGATGCCATGACGCCGCAAAATGCGCGCATCTGGTTCGTCAGCCCCGATGAGCCGCACAACAAGACGGCCTATTTCGTCAATGCGCCTTACCAGGTCGACAAAATCACGCCACAGCGCTTTACGCAGTGGCAGCAGTTGGGCAGCGGCATTTCCCTGTCATTGCCGGCGCTCAACCCGTACATTCCGGATGATTTCACCCTGACCAAACCGTCGCATGAATTCAAAAAGCCGGAAATGGTAGTGGATAAGCCCGGCCTGCGCGTGCTGTATATGCCGAGCCGTTACTTCGCCGATGAGCCGAAGGCCGATGTCACCGTCGCTTTCCGCAACGCCAAGACCATGGATTCCGCGCGCAACCAGGTGCTGTTCTCGCTGACGGATTATCTGGCCGGCCTGGCGCTGGATCAGCTGAGCTATCAGGCGTCGGTCGGCGGGTTGAGTTTCTCGACGTCGCCGAACAACGGCCTGATGTTTAACGCCAACGGCTTTACCCAGCGCCTGCCGCAGTTGTTGACGGCGCTGATCGAGGGCTATTCCAGCTTCACGCCGACGGAAGATCAGCTGGCGCAGGCCAAGTCCTGGTACCTGGAGCAGTTGGACGCCGCCGAGAAGGGCAAGGCGTTTGAACTGGCCATTCAGCCGGTGCAGATGGTTTCCCGCGTGCCGTATTCCGAACGCAGCGAGCGCCGCGAAGTGCTGAAAACGCTGACGCTGAAAGACGTGCTGGCGTATCGCGACAGCCTGCTGGCCGAGGCCACGCCGGAGCTGCTGGTGGTGGGCAACATGAGCAAGCAACAGGTCGATACGCTGGCGTCGACGCTGAAGCACCGTCTGGGCTGTACCGGTATTGAGTGGTGGCACGGCGAAGACGTGGTGGTGGACAAGAATCAGCTGGCCAACCTGCAACAGGTAGGCAGCAGCACCGACTCGGCGCTGGCGGCGGTCTACGTACCGACCGGTTACGACGAAGTGACCGGCATGGCCTACAGCTCGCTGTTGGGGCAGATTATTCAGCCGTGGTTCTACAGCCAGCTGCGCACTCAGGAACAATTGGGGTATGCGGTCTTTGCCTTCCCGATGTCGGTGGGCCGCCAGTGGGGCGTAGGCTTCCTGTTGCAGAGCAACAGCAAACAGCCGGCCTACCTGTACCAGCGCTATCAGGATTTCTATCCGAAAACCGAGAAACGCCTGCGTGAAATGAGCGAGGCCGATTTTGAGCAGTACAAACAGGCGCTGATCAACGAACTCAAACAGCGGCCGCAAACCCTCAGCGAGGAGGCCAGCCGGTTCGCCAATGATTTCGATCGCGGCAACTTCGCCTTTGATACCCGCCAGAAGCTGATCGCGCAGGTGCAACAGCTGACGCCGACCAAACTGGCGGATTATTTCCACCAGGCAGTGATCCAGCCGCAGGGGCTGGCGGTGTTGTCGCAGGTCAGCGGCAGCGGGCAGGACAAAGCGGATTACGCGGCGCCTAAGGATTGGGTCACCTATCCGAACGCGTCGGCATTGCAGCAGATCCTGCCGCGTAAAGTGGCTACGCCATGACGGAAGTCGCCCCGCAGAGGCTAGAACCGCTGACGCTGCCGCTGTTTGGCGAACGCCTGATCGAGGCGTCGGCGGGCACCGGTAAAACTTTTACCATCGGCGCGCTGTATCTGCGCTTGCTGCTGGGATTGGGGGGGGAAGCGGCGTTTCCCCGCCCGTTGACGGTCGAAGAAATCCTGGTGGTGACCTTTACCGAGGCCGCCACCGAGGAGCTGCGCGGGCGTATCCGTGACAATATCCACGGGCTGCGCATCGCCTGCGTGCGCGGCATCAGCGCTAACCCGCTGTTTTCGGCGCTGATGGAAGAAATTGACGATTTGTCTGACGCCGCTGCGCAGCTGCTGGCGGCGGAGCGGCAGATGGACGAAGCGGCGATTTACACTATCCACGGTTTTTGCCAACGGATGTTGACCCACAACGCCTTCGAGTCCGGCATGCTGTTTGAACAAACGCTGGTGCAGGACGAACTGCCGCTGCGGCGGCAGGCCTGCGCCGATTTCTGGCGCCGTCATTGCTATCCGTTGCCGCTGGGCGTGGCGCGTGCGATCAGCCAGGAGTGGAGCGGCCCGGAAGCGTTGCTGGCCGACCTTTCCGGTTATCTGCACGGTGAAGCGCCGGCGCTGCGGCGACCACCGAAGGACGAAGAAACCGTTCTGATGCGCCACGAGCAGATCGTCGCGCGCATCGACGCCATCAAGGCGCAATGGCGGGCGGCGGCGGGCGATCTTGAGGCGTTAATCGCCCAGTCCGGCGTCGATAAGCGCAGCTACAGCAGCAAACACCTGCCGAACTGGTTGAACAAGGTCGGCGAATGGAGCGGGCAGGAGACCCAGGATTACCAACTGCCGAAGGAGCTGGACAAGTTTCGCCAGTCGGTGCTGCTGGAGAAGACCAAGAAGGGCGAGCCGCCGCGTCATGCGCTGTTCACGGCGATAGACGAACTGTTCGATGAACCCTTGACGTTGCGCGACCTGATCATGGCGCGCGCGCTCAGCGAGATCCGCACCTCCATTCAGCAGGAAAAGCGCCAGCGCGCCGAGCTGGGGTTTGACGACCTGCTCAGCCGTTTGGACAGCGCCCTGCAAAGCGGCGGCGGCGAACAGTTGGCGCAGGCGATCCGCCAGCGCTATCCGGTGGCGATGATCGATGAATTCCAGGATACCGATCCGCAGCAATACCGTATTTTCCAAAAACTTTACGTCGGCCGGCCTGATTGCGGCCTGCTGCTGATCGGCGATCCCAAGCAGGCGATTTACGCCTTTCGCGGCGCCGACATCTTTACCTACATGCGCGCGCGTTCAGAGGTGAGCGCCCACTATACGCTGGAGACCAACTGGCGCTCGTCGCCGTCGATGGTCGCCAGCGTCAATCACCTGTTTTCTCAGGTAGAAAAACCTTTCCTGTTCGGCCAAATCCCCTTTATTGAGGTTAACGCGGCGGAAAAGAACCAAGGGCTGGCGTTTGAATTGCACGGCAAGCCGCAGCCGGCGATGCAATTCTGGCTGCAGCAGGGGGAAGGCGCGGGTGTAAGTGATTACCAACAGCTAATGGCGCGCCTGTGCGCCACGCAAATTCGCGACTGGCTCAGCGCCGGGCAGCAGGGCCTGGCGCGGCTGCAGAGCGGCAAGGCGTCACGGCCGGTGCAAGCCTCTGATATCACGGTGCTGGTGCGCAGCCGCAACGAGGCGGCGTTGGTGCGCGATGCGCTCAGCGCGCTGTCTATTCCGTCGGTCTACCTGTCCAACCGCGACAGCGTGTTTGACACCCCGGAGGCCAAAGACCTGCTGTGGTTGCTGCAGGCGGTGTTGGCGCCGGAGCAGGAGCGCACGCTGCGCAGCGCCATGGCCACCGGGCTGATGGGGCTGGACGCGCCGACGCTGGACGGCCTGAGCCGCGATGAGCGCGCCTGGGACGCGCTGGTTAATGAATTCGACAATTACCGCACGCTCTGGCTGCGCCGCGGCGTGTTGCCGATGCTGAGCGAGGTGATGAAAACTCGCCAATTGGCGGAGAACCTGCTGGCCAGCGCCGGCGGCGAGCGTCGCTTGACCGACGTGCTGCATCTGGGGGAGCTGTTGCAAGAAGCGGCGGCGCAGCTCGACAGCGAGCATGCGCTGGTGCGCTGGCTGGCGCAGCAGATCGCTCAGCCTAATCGCCAGTCCGACAATCAGCAACTGCGGCTGGAGAGCGACCGGCATCTGGTGCAGGTGATCACGATCCACAAGTCCAAGGGGCTGGAGTTCGATCTGGTGTGGCTGCCGTTCGTCGGCAACTTCCGCCAGCAGCAGCAGGCGCTGTATCACGATCGCCACAGTTTCCAGGCGTTGCTGGACCTCGACGCCAATGAAGAGAGCCAGGCCTGGGCGGAGGAGGAGCGGTTGGCGGAGGATCTGCGTCTGCTGTATGTGGCGCTGACCCGCTCGGTGTACCACTGCAGTATCGGCATTGCGCCGCTGTTCCAGGGCACGCGCAAGAAACAGGGCGATACCGACCTGCACCGCAGCGCATTGGGCTATCTGGTGCAGGGCGGGCAGCCCGGCGATGCCGTGTATCTGCAGGAGCGGCTGCAGCAATTGGTGGGTGGCGGTATCGCGCTGTCGCTGGTTGAACCGCCGGATGCAGAACCCTGGCAACCCCAGGCGTCGCTGGCCGAAGCGTTGGCGGCGAAAAGCTTTACCCGGCGGATCCAGGATTTTTGGCGGGTGACCAGCTATACCGGTTTGCAACAGCACGGCGCGAGCCTGATGCAGGATCTGCTGCCGCGTCTGGATGTCGACGCGGCCGGTGAGCGCGGGGAAGAAAGTGAGCCAGCGCTTACACCGCATACCTTCCCGCGCGGCGCAACGCCCGGCACCTTCCTGCACAGCCTGTTTGAAACGCTGGACTTCACCCAGCCGCTCGACGAACAGTGGCTGCTGGAACAGCTGCAGCAGCAAGGGTTTGCCGAACACTGGCAACCGATACTGCTGGCGTGGATGCAGGTGCTGCTCAATACGCCGCTCGATGACAGCGGCGTGACGTTGGCGGCGCTGACGCCGCAGCATAAGCAGGCAGAGCTGCAGTTCTATTTACCGATTAACCGGCTGTTGCAGGCGAAGGAGCTCGATGCTCTGGTGAAGCGTTACGATCCGCTTTCCGCCCGCTGCCCGGCGCTGGATTTCCATCAGGTGCAGGGCATGCTGAAAGGCTTTATCGACCTGGTGTTCTGCTGGCAAGGCAAATACTACCTGCTGGACTACAAGTCCAACTGGCTGGGGGAGGACAGCAGCGCCTATACCCGGCCGGCGATGGAGCAGGCGATGGCGGAGCATCGTTATGATCTGCAATACCAGCTGTATACGCTGGCGTTGCATCGTTATTTGCGCCATCGGTTGCCGGATTATGATTACCGGCGCCATTTCGGCGGGGTGATTTATCTGTTCCTGCGCGGCGTGGATGCGGCGCACCCGGGCAACGGCATTTTCACCTGTCTCCCCGCGTTTGAGCTGGTGGCGGGAATGGATAGCTTGTTCAGCGGCGAAGCTGCGGCGACGGAGGAAAAATCATGATCGCACTGCTGGAGCAGGCGGTGGCGCTTGGCGCGCTGCGCCCGCTGGACGTGCAGTTCGCCCGCGTGGTGGCGAGCGAAGACGAGCCTGATATTTTACTGGCCGCCGCCTGTCTGAGCGCAGAGGCGGGGGCGGGGCATGTTTGCCTGATGCTGGAGCAGCTGCAGGCGGACACGCTGTTTGAAGGGCGCCAACCGGCGCTGGCGCTGGCGCTGTGGGAGGCGGCCGGGCGACCGGATAGCGCACGTTGGCAGCAGCGCCTGGCGAGCAGCGCGGCGGTTGGGGACGGCAGCGGCGCTACGCCGCTGGTGCTGCGTGGGCAGCGCTTATATCTGCAACGCATGTGGCAAAACGAAGGTGAAGTGGCGGCGTTTATCGGCGGTGAAGGTGAATCGCTGACGGTGCCGGAGGAGGCGTTGCGCGCCATTCTCGACCGCTTGTTCGGCGCGGCGAGCGATGAACCCGACTGGCAGAAGATCGCTGCTGCGGTGGCTGCCACGCGGCGCATCGCGGTGATTTCCGGCGGACCGGGCACCGGTAAAACCACCACCGTCGCTAAACTGCTGGCGGCGCTGGTGCAGCTGGATGAAAGCGCGCGCTTGCGGATTCAGCTGGCGGCGCCAACCGGCAAGGCGGCGGCACGCCTGACGGAGTCGCTTGGCAGCGCCAGCCGTCAGCTGGCGTTGACCCCGGCGCAGCAGGCGTTGTTCCCCACGGAGGCGGCGACGTTGCACCGTTTGTTGGGGGCGCAACCCAACAGTCAGCGCATGCGCTATCACCGCGGTAACCGGCTGCATTTGGATGTGTTAGTGGTGGATGAGGCCTCGATGGTCGATCTGCCGATGATGGCGCGCCTGATTGCGGCGTTGCCCGATCGGGCCCGGGTGATTTTCCTCGGCGACCGCGATCAGCTGGCTTCGGTAGAGGCCGGCGCGGTGCTGGGGGATATTTGCCGTTTTGCCGAGCAGGGATACAGCGAGGCGCGCGCCGCAGAGCTGAGCCGCCTGACCGGTTGTTCGATCGCTGGGCAGCGGGCCGACGCGCAAGCGGCGGTGCGCGACAGCCTGTGCCTGTTGCGTAAGAGCTATCGCTTCGACGCCCGTTCCGGCATCGGTCAACTGGCGTTGGCGGTCAACGCCGGTGCGGGGGATCGCGCGCTGGCGGCATTAAACGGCCGTTTCGGCGATGTCGCGGGCTATGCGCTGGCGACGAGCGAAGAGTATCAGGCGCTGCTGGACGCGTGCGTGGCGGGCTATCGCGACTATCTGCGGCTGACTGCCGAAGGCGCGGATGCGGCGGCGGTGCTGGCCGCCTTTAGCCGCTTCCAGGTGCTGTGCGCGCTGCGTGAAGGGCCGTTCGGCGTCGCCGGCCTGAATGAACGTATTGAACTCGGGCTGCAGCGCGCCGGCCTGATCGACCGCAAACCGGGTGTGCTCGGCCGCTGGTATCGGGGGCGGCCGGTGATGATCGGCCGCAACGACAGCGCGCTGGGGTTATTCAATGGGGATATCGGCATTACTCTGCCGGATGAGCGCGGCGAGCTGCGCGTGCATTTCCAACTGCCGGACGGCAGCATCAAGTCGGTGCAGCCGAGCCGTTTGCCGGCGCATGAAACCGCTTACGCCATGACGGTGCACAAGTCCCAGGGATCGGAGTTTGAGCATACGGTTCTGGTGTTGCCGAACCATTTCCTGCCGGTGCTGACGCGTGAGCTGGTCTATACCGCGATCACCCGTGCGCGTCAGCAGCTCTCGCTGTACGCCACGGACGCGGTGCTGCTGCGGGCCATTCGCACGCCGACCCAGCGTCGCAGCGGATTGGCTGAACGGCTGCAGACGATGGAATAAGCGATGAAGGGGCGCGGTAGCGGCCGCGCCCACAGGGATTACAGATCCGCCAGCAGAATTTTGGAGCGGCGTTGGTAGTTGTACAACGCTTGTTTCTGCATCGGCAGCACGTCGACCTCCGCCGGGGTGAAGCCACGCTCCTGGAACCAGTGGATGCTGCGTGTGGTCAGCACGAACAGCTTCTTCAATCCCATCTGCCGCGCCTGATTTTCCACCCGCTGCAGCAGCATCTCGCCGCGCGAAGAGCTGCGGTAATCGGGATGCACCGCCACGCAGGCCATCTCGCCGATTTTTTCCTCCGGGAACGGGTACAGCGCCGCGCAGGCGATGGTCAGGTTATCGCGTTCGATAATGGTGAACTTGTCGATCTCCATCTCCAGCTGTTCACGCGAACGGCGCACCAGAATACCCTGCTGTTCGAGCGGCCGGATGAGCTCCAGAATACCGCCGATGTCGTTGATCGTCGCCCGGCGCACCTGTTCGGCGCTTTCCATCACGATTTGGGTGCCGATGCCGTCGCGTGAGAACAGCTCTTGCACCAGCGCGCCGTCCTCCTGATAGCTGATCAGGTGGCTGCGGCGCACGCCGCTGCGGCAGCCTTTCACCGCGCCGCGCAGGAAGCGCACGGTGCCGGAATGGTAATCACCGCCTTCCTCCAGCTCTTCAAGACGCTTTTGCGCGTCGTTGGGGAACAGCTCGGAAAGGATGTTGCCTTCCGCGTCGGTCACGCCCTGCGAGGAGCAGAAACCGATCATTTTTTCCGCTTTCAGTTTGATCGCCAGCTGAGTCGCGACTTCCTCCGAAGTCAGGTTGAAGCTCTCGCCGGTCACCGAGACGGCGACCGGGCCGATCAGCACGATGGCGTTGCTGTCGAGCTGACGATGGATCGCTTCTTCATCGATGCGGCGAATGCGGCCGCTGTGGCAGTAGTCGATGCCGTCATCGACGCCCAGCGGCTGCGCGATGATGAAGTTGCCGCTGACCACGTTAATGTGCGCGCCCTGCAGCGGCGTGTTGTTGAGGCTCATCGACAGCCGGGCGGTGATGTCCAGCTGCAATAAACCGGCCGCCTGCTTGACCAACTCAAGCGTATGGGCGTCGGTCACGCGCGTATGCTTGTGGTAGATCGGTTCATAGTTGTGCTGCGCCAGATTGGCGTCGATCTGCGGCCGAGCGCCGTAAACCACCACCAGGCGAATGCCCAGGCTATGCAGCAGCCCGATATCATTGACGATGTTGGAAAAATTCTCGTGTTCGATGGCTTCCCCACCGAGCATGATGACAAACGTCTTGCCGCGGTGGGCGTTGATATAGGGGACGGAGTGACGGAATCCTTGCACCAGCTCTGTACTACGTTCCTTCACGGGCAAACCTCTTTGCATATTTATACGATATTTTTGTATTTTTATTCTTTTATTGCGCCAATGGCAAGTGGGAAATCGTCATGAAGAGCGAGCTAAGGGCGCTAAATCGTTAATAAATTGAAAAACCATAAAAAGATTTTCTGATGACAGGGCTGGAATGATTGGTTAAAGTTTTCGGCATTCCCAAGTCATTGGTGTTTTTTTCATCTGTTGTAAACAGTTATTACTGCCGGAGCCGCATGCCAAACGCTAATCACAATCTGGGCCGCCGTCGTTTATTACAGGGCGTTGCCGCCAGCTGGTTGCTGAGTGTGAGTCGCACGGGCTTCGCCGCGTCATCGCACGTGATTGCCGTGCGCGTCTGGCCGTCCTCCACTTATACCCGCGTCACGCTGGAATCCAACGTCGAACTGAAATACAAGCAGTTCGCCCTGACCAATCCCGATCGCGTGGTGGTGGATATCGAAGGCGTGCATCTCAACAGCGTGCTGAAGGGCATCGCCGGGCAGGTGCGCGCCGACGATCCTTATCTCAAGCAGGCGCGCGTCGGCCAGTTCGATCAGAATACCGTGCGGCTGGTGCTGGAGCTCAAGCAAAGCGTCAGCCCGCACATGTTCTCGCTGGCGCCGGTGCCGGAGTATCGCAACCGTCTGGTGATGGATCTCTACCCGACCAAGGGCGGCAGCGGCGGCGAGGAGTATGATCCGCTACTGGCGTTACTGGAAGATTACAACAAAGGCGATCTGGAGCGCACGCTGCCGCCCGAAGCGCCGCAGGCCGGCAAGGCGGGGCGCGATCGGCCGATCGTCATCATGCTGGATCCTGGCCACGGGGGCGAAGATCCCGGTGCGATCGGCAAGTATAAGACGCGCGAGAAAGACATCGTGCTGCAGATTGCCCGCAAGCTGAGCGCCATGATCAAGCGCGAGCCGAACATGAAGGTGTTCATGACGCGCAATGAAGACGTGTTTATCCCGCTCAAGGTGCGCGTCGCCAAGGCGCGCAAGCAGCGCGCCGATCTGTTCGTTTCGATTCACGCCGACGCCTTCACCAGCCGCGCCGCGCGCGGGTCATCGGTGTTCGCGTTGTCCACCAAAGGCGCCACCAGCTCGGCGGCCAAGTTCCTGGCGCAGACGCAGAACGCCTCGGACCAAATCGGTGGCGTCAGCAAGAGCGGCGACCGCTATCTCGACCACACCATGTTCGATTTGATCCAGACCGCAACCATCAACGATAGCCTGAAGTTCGGCAAGGAAGTGCTGAACCGGATGGGTAAAATCAACCGGTTGCACAAGAATCGCGTCGATCAGGCCGGTTTTGCGGTGTTGAAGGCGCCGGATATCCCGTCGATCCTGGTGGAAACGGCGTTTATCAGCAATATCGAAGAGGAGCGCAAGCTGCGCACCAGCCATTTCCAGCAGCAGGTGGCGGAGTCGATTCTGGCGGGCATCAAGGCTTATTTCGCCAACGGCGGCGCGTTAGCGAGCCGATAGCGGCAGGGCCGGGCGCAAGTCCGGCTGTTTTTGCGGATTGCAGATACAAAAAAACACCCGTCAGGGTGCTTATCTGTTGTCATCAAGAGTTGGTTGCGGGGGCCGGATTTGAACCGACGACCTTCGGGTTATGAGCCCGACGAGCTACCAGGCTGCTCCACCCCGCGTCCGTCTTGATGCGGTATTACGACGAAACCACCGTTCATGTTATGCCGCTGGTACGGCATTCGGTTGGTTGCGGGGGCCGGATTTGAACCGACGACCTTCGGGTTATGAGCCCGACGAGCTACCAGGCTGCTCCACCCCGCGTCCGTGTAATACTTTGTTATCGAACCCAAACGCAAAATACCGCCACTGCGGCATCGGTTGGTTGCGGGGGCCGGATTTGAACCGACGACCTTCGGGTTATGAGCCCGACGAGCTACCAGGCTGCTCCACCCCGCGTCCGATGGATGCGCACTATACTCTCCATGCGTTTTGTTGCAAACCCTTTTTGCATTTTATTGGCCTAAACCCGTTTTTCTGCTGAATTTGCCCGCAATTTGCCTTCTTTTTCATCACCATCCTCCGTGCGGCTTTTTTTATTTGCAGCGATTCCTTTATCAATGAGCGTTTGTTATCGTTCAGCCGGTAGATCATATCAGTTTGAGAGTGTGCGCGATGAAAGGACGTTGGGGCAAATACCTGCTGGGCGGGTTGATGGTGGCGGTATTGGCGGGCTGTTCGTCCAAGCCGACCGATCGGGGTCAGCAATATAAGGACGGCCGTCTGGATCAATCGCTGGAGCTGGTCAATCAGCCCAACGCCAAAGGTTCGCCGGTCAACGCCAAGGATTATTCGGATCAGCTGATGGAGATCAAGTACGCGTCGCCTTCGCTGTTTAACCGCAACAACAGCACCTATCAGGCGGTGCAAAACTGGATGGCGTCCGGCGCCGACACGCGCATGCTGAGCCAGTACGGCCTCAGCGCTTACCAGATGGAAGGCGTCGACAATTACGGCAACGTGCAGTTTACCGGCTACTACACGCCGGTGGTGCAGGCGCGCTATACCCAACAGGGCGAGTTCCGTTATCCGCTGTACCGCATGCCGCCGAAGGGTAGGAGCCGCTTGCCGGATCGCGCGGGCATTTATTCTGGCGCGCTCGACGATCGCTATATCATCGCTTACACCAACTCGCTGATGGACAACTTCATGATGGAAGTCCAGGGCAGCGGCTACGTCGACTACGGCAACGGTCAGCCGCTGGTGTTCTTCGGCTACGGCGGCAAGAACGGCCACGCCTACCGCAGCATCGGCAAAGTGCTGATCGATCGCGGTGAAGTGGCCAAGGCGGACATGTCGATGCAGGCGATCCGTCAGTGGGCGGATACCCACAGCGCCGCAGAGGTGCGCGAGCTGCTGGAGCAGAACCCGTCGTTCGTGTTCTTCCGCCCGGAAGCTTTTGCGCCGGTGAAAGGCGCCAGCGCGGTGCCGCTGATCGCCAAAGCGTCGGTGGCCTCCGACCGTTCACTGATCCCGGCAGGCACCACGCTGCTGGCCGAAGTGCCGCTGCTGGACAACAAGGGTAAATTCACGGGAAAATACGAGATGCGTCTGATGGTCGCGCTCGACGTGGGCGGCGCCATCAAGGGCCAGCATTTTGACATGTATCAGGGCATCGGGCCGGAAGCCGGCCACTCGGCGGGCTACTACAACCACTATGGCCGCGTCTGGGTGCTGAAGAACAACGGCGGCGGCCAGCTGTTCAGCGCCAATCAGTCAAACGGCGGCGGTTCGTTGCTGGTCACCCGCTAAACGCGCACGGCGTGAAAAGATTGACCCGCAAGGGCCGGATTTTCCGGCCCTTATCATTTGCATTACGAAGGTAATTAAAGCGTTATGAGCACAGCTTATTCGGAAGCCTATCTGCAGCGTTTCGGCGGCACGGCGCGGTTATACGGCCAGCAGGCGCTGGCGGTGTTCGCGCAGGCGCACGTCTGCGTGATCGGCATCGGCGGCGTGGGTTCCTGGGCGGCTGAGGCGCTGGCGCGCACCGGCATCGGCGCCATCACTCTGATCGACATGGATGATGTTTGCGTCACCAATACCAACCGTCAGATCCACGCGCTGCGTCAGCATGTCGGGCAATCGAAAACCGAGGTAATGGCGGAGCGTATCCTGGCGATCAACCCGGAATGCCGGGTGACCTGCATTGACGATTTCATTACCCCGGACAACGTCGCCGAGCTGCTGGACCATAACTTCAGCTACGTCATCGACGCAATCGACAGCGTACGGCCGAAAGCGGCGCTGCTGTCATACTGCCGCCGCTTCAAGATCCCGGTGGTGACCACCGGCGGCGCCGGCGGGCAGATAGATCCGACCAAAATCGAAGTGGCCGATCTGGCGAAAACCATTCAGGATCCGCTGGCCGCCAAGCTGCGCGAGCGGCTGAAGCACGATTTTAACGTGGTGAAAAACGGCAAGGGCAAGCTGGGCATCGACTGCGTCTTTTCCAGCGAGCCGCTGGTTTATCCGCAGCCGGACGGTTCGGTATGCGCTTCGCGCAGTACGGCGGAGGGGCCGAAAAGAATGGATTGCAGCGCAGGTTTCGGCGCGGCGACCATGGTCACCGCCACCTTCGGCTTCGTCGCCGTGTCGCACGCGCTGAAAAAGATGGTGGCGAAGGCGGCGCGTCAGGCGTAACGGGCGGCGATCGCCTGCACGGCGGCGGCTAACGCCGCCAGCCCGCTGGCGCGAGTGGCGCTCAGCTGAGCGCGCAGCGCCAGGCGGTCGAACAGCGCCAGCGGATCCAATTCGGCGATCTGCTGCGGCGTTTTCCCTTCCACTTCGGTCAGCAGCACCGCCAACAGGCCACGCACGATGCGGCCTTCGCTGTCGCCATAAAAGTGCAGCGTGCCGTCTTCCAGCAACTGGTGCCCCAACCAGACGCGGTTTTCACACCCGCTTAACGCCATTTCTTCACTGCGCAAGGCCTCCGGCAGCGACGGCAGCCGTTTTGCGAGCATAATCAGTTGTCGGTAGCGGTCTTCCCACTGTTTCAGCGCGCTGAAGGTGGCGATTAACGCTTCGGCGGTGATCTCTCGGCCAAAAGGATGGGGGGCGAGCATAGCGTCTCCGGGAATCAAGTCAGTCGGCCAGCAGGTCGAGGGCGTGGGTCAACGCGCTGACCAGCGTATCGACGTCCTGTTGAGTATTGTAGGGGGCGAACGACGCGCGCAACGTACCGCTGACGCCTAACGCCGCCATCAGCGGCTGCGCGCAGTGCTGGCCGGCGCGCAGCGCAATGCCTTGCTCCGCCAGCAGCGTGACGATGTCGCTGTGGTGTACGCCGGCGATATCGAACGCCAGCAGGCTGGAACCGGAACTGCGGAAGCTGCGAAAGCCCGGCAGCTGCGCCAACCGCTGTTCTGCCCGATCCGCCAGCTCGCGACTGTAGCGCTCCGCCGCCGCCATGTCCTGTTCGCGAAGCCAGGTGAGCGCGGCGGCCAACCCCAGCACGCCGGCGATGTTTGGCGTGCCGGCTTCGAAGCAGTGCGGCGGTTTTTGCGGGATAAAACCGTCGAACGACGCCTGGGTCAACATCTTTCCCCCTCCTTGCCACGGCGCCATCTGCGCCAGCAGCTCGGATTTGCCGTACAGCGCGCCGATGCCGGTCGGGCCATACAGTTTGTGGCCGGAGAAGGCGTAGAAATCGATATCGAGCCGCTGTACGTCGGCCGGGTCGTGAACCACGCCCTGTGCGCCGTCGATCATCACGCGCGCGCCGGCGGCATGGGCCAGCGCGATCGCCGGCGCCAGATCCGGGCAGCCGCCGGTGACGTTGGACATTTGCCCCAGCGCCAACAGGCGGGTTCTATCGTTGAGCAGGGCGGGCAGCTGCGCCAGGTCCGGCAGACGGTCGGCGCCGATCGGCAGTTTCACTACCCGCGCGCCGGTTTGATCCGCCACCATCAGCCAGGGGATCAGGTTGGCGTGGTGCTCCGCTTCGCTCACCAGAATTTCATCCCCCGGCTGCAGACGCGGACGCAGATAACTCTGCGCCACCAGGTTGATCGCCTCGGTGGTGCCGCGCGTCCAGACGATGTCGTCGGCCGACGGCGCATGGATAAGTTGCGCGACCTGGCCGCGCGCCTGCTCGAAACGGGCGGTCAGATCCTGCGCCGCCCGATGCTGGCTGCGGTGCACGGTGGCGGCGTCGTCGCGATAAAACTGCTGCGTGGCGTCGATCACCGCCTGCGGCTTCAACGCGGTGGCGGCGCTGTCCAGATAGATGCCGTCCTGCGCGAGCGCGGGAAACTGTTGGCGAAAAAGGCTGGGGTTAAAAGGCGTCATACCCTGATTGTCACTGGCTTGAGTCGATGGGTGATCCTGTCCTATTTTGCCGCCGGAGACAAGCGTTCGCGCCGATTAGGACTTATCGCCTGGCAAAATTGGGAAAGTTTGTTATGCTATTAAACGTGCGCTTGTTAATCGCATCTATACGCATAAAAGGTATTTATCAGCATTTAAAACTAAAAAGGAGTCCTCAATGAAGAAAACAGCCGCAGTTCTCTCTGCCCTGATGCTTACGTTCACCCTGGCCGCCTGTTCCAGCAACTACGTGATGCATACCAATGACGGACGCACCATTGTCGCTGACGGCAAGCCTAAAGTGGATAACGATACCGGCATGATCAGCTATAAAGACGCCAACGGCGTCGAACAGCAGATCAACCGCGCCGATGTGAAAGAGATGGTTGAAAGCAACCAGTAACCGTCAGGCAAAAAAAAAGCACCGCAAGTTTTGCGGTGCTGCATAAAATCACTATGGACAGACAGGGTAAATGTACAGGAAGTGAAAAAACAGTAGCCTAGCTACCATGTCCGGAATCGCCGGACAATTTGCAAACACAACATCACAACCACAAGCCAAAAGTTCATCGGCGTCCTCGACACCCACTCCCTTTTCGTTCCGGCCCGGGAAGTGCCGCCACTATAGGTATTTGCTGGCGCATCCTCAACGGACAAATTATAATGGCTCGGATTAAAAAAACTAATGGCAATGCGCCGTTAGCGTTTGTCCATGGCTTGCCACACAAAGCCGCCCGATTTTCGGCGCCGAATCATTCGGATTAATGTTACACAAAAGTAGCTAATTTAATGTCTAAACGCTTACCTCCCCTCAATGCGCTGCGCGTGTTCGATGCGGCCGCTCGCCACCTGAGTTTCACCAAGGCGGCGGAAGAGCTGTTCGTGACTCAGGCCGCGGTGAGCCACCAGATCAAGTCGCTGGAGGACTTCCTCGGACTGAAGCTGTTTCGCCGGCGCAATCGCTCGCTGCTGCTGACCGAAGAGGGGCAAAGTTACTACCTTGATATCAAGGAGATCTTCTCTTCGATCAACGAGGCGACGCGCAAGCTGCAGGCGCGCAGCGCCAAGGGGGCATTGACCGTCAGTTTGCCGCCGAGCTTCGCCATTCAGTGGCTGGTGCCGCGTCTGTCCGGCTTTAACTCAGCTTATCCGGGCATCGACGTGCGCATCCAGGCGGTGGACCGTGAAGAGGACAAGCTGGCGGACGACGTCGACGTGGCGATTTTCTATGGCCGCGGCAATTGGCCGGGGCTGCGCGCCGAGCGCCTGTATGCGGAATATTTGCTGCCGGTTTGTTCGCCGAGCCTGCTGACCGGCGATCATCCGCTGAAAACCGCAGACGATCTGGCTTATCATACGCTGCTGCATGACGTTTCACGTCGCGACTGGCTGGCCTATACGCGCCAGCTGGGGTTGCAGCACATCAACGTGCAGCAGGGGCCAATCTTCAGCCACAGCGCCATGGTGGTGCAGGCGGCGGTGCACGGTCAGGGCGTGGCGCTGGTGAACAACGTGATGGCGCAAACCGAGATTGAAGCCGGTCGTCTGGTGTGCCCGTTCAACGATGTGTTGGTCAGTAAAAATGCTTTTTATCTGGTATGTCATGACAGCCAGGCAGAACTGGGTAAAATAGCCGCCTTCCGGCAGTGGATCCTGGCGCGTGCCGCCAGCGAACAAGAGAAGTTCCGCTTCCGCTACGAACAATAAGGCCGGCCGCCGCCTTGCCGCGGCCGGTGATTTTTAATGGGATAGATCACGATGAGCAGCCGTTCCATGCTGGTTTTCGCCGCTATCAGCGGCTTTGTGTTTGTCGCGCTGGGCGCATTCGGCGCGCATGTGTTAAGCGGCACGCTGGGCGCCAACGAAATGGCCTGGATCCGCACCGGGCTGGAGTATCAGGGGTTCCACACCCTGGCCATCCTGGCGCTGGCGGTCGCGATGCAGCGCCGCGTGAGCCTGTGGTTTTACTGGAGCGGAGCGCTGTTGGCGTTCGGCACCGTGTTGTTCAGCGGCAGCCTCTATTGTCTGGCGCTGTCGCACCTGAAGGTCTGGGTATATATCACGCCGGTTGGCGGCGTGTGCTTCTTGATCGGCTGGATATTGATGTTGATTGGCGCTTTGCGTCTGAGGAAAAAGGCCGAGCGCCATGAATAAGATTGCGTTGTACTGCCGCCCCGGCTTCGAAAAAGAGTGTGCGGCGGAGATCACCGATAAAGCCGCCCAGCTGGAGATTTACGGCTTTGCGCGGGTAAAAGAGCACAGCGGTTACGTGTTGTTCGAATGCTATCAGCCGGACGATGCCGACCGCCTGGCGCGGGAGATTCCGTTCCGCGAACTGATTTTCGCCCGCCAAATGCTCGTGGTGGGTGAGCTGCTGCGCGATCTGCCGCCGGAAGATCGGGTATCGCCGATCGTCGGCATGCTGATCGGCGTGGTTGATCGCGGCGGCGAGCTGCGGGTGGAAGTGCCGGACACCAACGAAAGCAAAGAGCTGATGAAATTCTGCCGCAAGCTGACGGTGCCGCTGCGCGCCGCGATGCGTGAGCAGAAGGTGCTGATGGCGCGGGAGAACCCGACTCGCCCGGTGGTGCACGTGTTCTTCATCGCGCCGGGCTGCTGCTATGTCGGTTACTCCTACAGCAACAACAACTCGCCGTTCTACATGGGTATTCCGCGTCTGCGCTTCCCGGCCGATGCGCCGAGCCGTTCGACGCTGAAACTGGAAGAAGCGTTCCATGTGTTCATCCCCGCCGACGAGTGGGACGAGCGCCTGGCCAGCGGCATGCATGCGGTCGATCTGGGGGCCTGCCCGGGCGGCTGGACCTATCAGCTGGTGAAGCGCAGCATGATGGTGCATTCGGTGGATAATGGCCCGATGGCGCCGAGCCTGATGGAAACCGGCCAGGTAACGCATCACCGCGCCGACGGCTTCAAGTTCGAGCCGAACAGCAGCAAGATCTATTGGTTGGTGTGCGACATGGTGGAAAAACCGGCGAAGGTGACCAGCCTGATGATTCAGTGGCTGGTGAAAGGCTGGTGCCGCGAAGCGATCTTTAACCTCAAACTGCCGATGAAAAAACGCTACGAGGAAGTGTCGCAAAACCTGATGAGCATCCGCGAAGCGCTGAGCGCCGCCGGCATCAGCGCTGAAGTGCACGCCAAACAGCTGTATCACGACCGCGAAGAGATCACCGTACACGTGCGCCGCATGTGGTCGGCGGTGCCGGGCCGCCGCGACGAGCGCGATTAATCGCGTTAAACCTGATGAAGGGCGCTGCTTGCAGCGCCCTTATTGTATCGGCAGGCGCAGCTGCTGCAGGTTACCGTCCAGCGACAGATCGGTGCGCAGCGTGGCGACTTGTTTGCTGACGTAGGCCAGCTCGCGGTGCTGCTCCAGCTTGCCGCGCCATTTCTCCGGCACCTGCTCCAGGTGCTGATAGATCCCGTCCAGACTGCCCGACTGCTGCAACAGCAGCACGGCGGTTTTCGGCCCGATGCCGGCCACGCCGGGGATCTTGCTGCTGCCGATCCCCGCTAACCCCCAGTAGTCCGGCAGTTGCTGCGGCAGCACGCCGAATTCCTGCTGCACGAAAGGCATATCCAACCAGCGTTTCTGGAAGTAATCGCGGATCTGTACGTTCGGCGCCAGCAGTTGGCAATAGCCTTTGTCGGTGGAGACGATGGTCACCTGGTGGCCGCCGCCGGCGACCTTCGCCGCCAGCGTGGCCGCCAGATCGTCTGCCTCGTTGCCGGGTGAATGCCAGCTGGCGACGCCCAGTTCGGCGAAGGCCTCACGCAGCTGCGGCATCTCCTGTTGCAGGTTTTCCGGCATCGGCGAGCGCCCGGCCTTGTAGTCCGGCAGAATTTGGTGACGCCAGCTTTCGCTGCGGTCGTCCTCGTCAAATACCGCCACCGCGTGGGTCGGGCGGCTGTGCTGAAGCAACTGCTGCAGCGCGTGGCGACAGGCGTTGACGCAAGGGGAGCCCTGTACGGCGTGAATGCGGCGGATGAGGTTCAGGGCGTCGACAATCAGTAGGTGTATCATCATGGGCGGCAAGGTCAGAAAAAACAGGACGGCCGTTACGCCGCCCGGGATTGAGGATCAGGCGACGATTTCGTAGCAGGGCACATAGGCGCTGCCCGGCAGCTTCATGCGGTGCTGGGCGACAAAGCCCTGCAGCAGGCTGTCCATCTGCTTCATCATCTGCGGTTCGCCGTGCAGCTTGTACGGGCCGAACTGCTCAATGGCGTGGATGCCGTTTTCCTTCACGTTGCCGGCCACGATGCCGGAGAAGGCGCGGCGCAGCGCGGCGGCCAATTGCTCCGGCGGCTGGTTCGGATACAGATTGAGGTTTGCCATGTTCTCGTGGGTCGGCTCGAACGGCAGCTGCAGATCCGGTGCGATGCGGATCGACCAGTTGAAGCTGTAGGCGTCGCCGGTGTTGCGGCGGTTCTCCTTCACCAGCGGCATGGCTTTTTTCATTTGCCGTGCCACTTCCGCCGGATCGTCGATGATGATGGTGTAGTGACGGCGCGCGGCGTCGCCCAGCGTGTTCATGATGAACTCGTCCAGCACGCGGAAGTAATCGGCGCTCTCTTTTGGCCCGGTCAGGATCAGCGGCAGCACCTGTTCGCTGTTCTCCGGGTTCATCAGGATACCCAGCAGGTACAGCAGCTCTTCGGCGGTGCCGACGCCGCCCGGGAAGATGATGATGCCGTGCGCGATGCGCACGAACGCTTCCAGACGTTTTTCGATGTCCGGCATGATCACCAGCTCGTTCACCAGCGGGTTAGGCGGCTCGGCGGCGATGATTGACGGTTCGGTCATGCCGATGAAGCGGCTGTTGCGGTAACGCTGCTGCGCGTGACCGACCGCCGCGCCTTTCATCGGCGCTTCCATGGCGCCCGGCCCGCAGCCGGTGCAGATGTTCAACTCGCGCAGGCCCAGCTGGCTGCCGACCTTGCGCGCGTACAGGTATTCGTTCTCGTTGATCGAGTGCCCGCCCCAGCACACCACCATGTTGGGATCTTCATCCAGATGCAGCGTGCGCGCATTGCGCAGGATCGAGAACACCAGGTTGGTGATGTGGGCCGAGTTTTCCAGGTTCAGGTGTTGGAAACGGCCGGCGCTGGCGATTTGGCCGTGCACGAACAGAATGTCGCGCAACACGGCGAACAGGTTGGCCTGCAGTGAACGGATGATGCGGCCGTCGACGAACGCCTCTTCCGGCGGATTGACCAGCTCCAGCTTCACGCCACGCTCGCGGCGCAGCACGTTGATATCGAAGGTTTCATAGCGCGACAGCAGCTGTTTGCTGTTGTCGGTTTGGCTGCCGGAGTTCAACACGGCCAGCGAACAGTTGCGAAACAGGCGGTACAGGTCGCTGCTGGCGGTGCGCTTCAGCATGTCTACTTCCAGCTGCGACAATAAATCCATAGAGCCAAGCGGGCTGATGTGTGTAATCAAGGTAACTCCTTTGCACCCGGTGTGGGGCGGTAGTAATCCATACGCAGCAAAACAGCATCTCGTTATGGTTGGCGTGCTGCGGCGAAGCGGGCGCTCTGCCCGGCCGCAGCCTCGTTTTAACCTTACCGCCGTCCCTGCGCTTTTACCAACACAAACCGCTCGTTAGCTCAGTTGTTGAGCAATGTTTCGCACTTATTGGCGCGCCAGGCGGCCGTGCTCGGGAGCGAATGCGACGTTGCTGCGCCACGGGTTGATATCCAGTCCGCCGCGGCGGGTATAGCGGGCGTAAACCGTCAGGCTTTGCGGCCGGCAATAGCGCATCAGATCGTTGAAGATGCGCTCGACGCATTGCTCGTGGAATTCGTTGTGGTGGCGGAAGGAAACCAGATAGCGCAGCAGCGCTTCGCGATCGATCTTGCCGCCGCGGTAGCTTATCTGCACCGAGCCCCAGTCCGGCTGATGGGTGATCAGGCAGTTGGACTTCAGCAGGTGGCTGACCAATTGCTCTTCCACTACCTCTTCACCGGCGGCGTTCTGCAGGTAGTCGGCGTTGAACTCATAATTGTCGATGCGAATATCCTGCTGGTCGATGCAGTCGCCGGCCAAACGAGCGATCGGGCTGCCTTCCAGTTGGTCGACGCTGAACAGGGTGACGCTCACCTCGCCTTGGGCGCAGGCGGACAAATCGCGTTGCAGCGTGCTGCGCACCGTTTCCCAATCGGCGAACGGCGTTTGGTTGAAGCTGTTGAGATACAGCTTGAAGCTTTTCGATTCGATCAGGTTCAGGCTGTCGGCGTTGAGGCCGATCTCGCCCACCGCCACCTGCGGCAGCCCGTTGGCGTTCAGCCAGGAGAGTTCGTACAGCGTCCAGATGTCCGCGCCGTGGAAGGGCAGGTTGTCGGGATACAGCCCCAGCGGCTCGCGGTTCATGCTGCGCGGCACCGCCTGCAGCAGCGTGGCGTCGTAGCGATCGCGATAGGCGGTGGGTTTGCCCAGCGTCAGCCCTGACAGGGCCTGGTGGTCTTGATATGAGGACATCTGCTGTCACCTCGGTCAGAGATAGGTACAATGGCCGTCAGTTTAACGTATGCGAGAAAGAATATGGACCATGATGTATCGCACGCTCTGCGTGAATTCACTCAACGCTATGTCGAGTTGTGGCAGCAAGAGCGCGGCCACGCGCCGGCCAGCGAGGCGCTGTACGGCGTGCCGTCGCCCTGCATCGTGGAGAATCGCGAGGACGACGTGCTGTGGTTGCCGCAGCCTTTCGAACCGGCGGCGACGCTGGAGAAGGTCGAGGCCGCGCTGGAGCTGCGTTTGCAGCCGGATGCGCACCGTTTCTACACGCAGCAATACGCCGGTGACATGAGCGCGCAATTTGGGGAGCATCGCCTGAGCCTGCTGCAGGTATGGAGCGAAGAGGATTTCATCCGCCTGCAGGAGAATCTGATCGGCCATCTGGTGACGCAAAAGCGCCTCAAATTGTCACCGACCCTCTTCCTGGCGACCACCGAATCCGAGATGACGATGGTGTCGCTGTGCAACGTCAGCGGCAACGTGGTGCTGGAGCAGTTCGGCAGCGATAAGCGCACCTTGTTGGCGGCGACGCTGGGGAATTTCCTCGATGCGCTGCGCCCAGTGCTGGACTGAAGCGCGGCGGATTCGCCGTCGGTCGTGTAAGAGATCTCTCACACGGGCTGTGAGAGATCGCTCTTAATTTTTTTCACCTCTCTTTGGACCATGAGATTATTGTTATCCAGATCAATTGGTTAGAATTTCTTTAGGATAACTCTTAGTCTTAATTTAGTGTGAGACACCTCTCAAACCCTTGTGATTCCGGGAAATTTGAGCGATCTTATCATTACCGGCACGGACCCGGCGGAGCAGGAAAGCATCAGGATGATGCAGCTTCAGGAAGAAGAAAGGGATGCGCTCAGGCAAGAGCGAGGGATGGCGTCAGGAGATGCCCAGGATGTTTCAGGATTGAAACCAAGGACACCTCCAGGACGGAGATTGAGAGCCGGCGCAGGACTGTCGGCGGGTCAGGAAGGCTGAGGAACCGCGTCAGGACGATGCTGCAGGATGATGCAAGGACCACTTGGTCAGGATGGCCGCAGGAAAAGTTTTCAAGGATTGAGCAGGGAGCATGCTGTGTAGCGGGATGGCTATAAAACGAACCGGGGGCACTGTTAACGCAGTGCCCCCAACTTTTTGTTCTATTCCGCCGCGCGTGCGCCCCGTCTCAATCCTTCTTCCGCGTTAACCAATCGCGCCCAGCGTATCGCCTGCGCCCTGTTTTTTCGGCAGCAGGAACAGCGTGGCGTAGATATCCAGCAGGTAAATCGCCGCCAACAGGCTGATGGCGGCGGTAAACGACACCTGCGTCACCAGCGCGCCGATCACCAATGGCCCCAGGCCGCCGACGCCGCGTCCCAGATTGAACAGGATGTTTTGCGCGGTGGCGCGCGCTTGCACCGGATAGGTATCGGAAATCAACGCGCCGTAACCGCCGATCATGCCGTTGACGAACATGCCCATCACTGCGCCGGCGAACAGCATCAGCATCGGATCGCTCAACTGGGCGTAGCCGATCACCATCACCACCGCGCCGACCTGATACAGCACGAAAATCTTCCAGCGGGCGAAGCGGTCGGCCAGGACGCCGAACAGCCAGATGCCGAACGTCATGCCGACCACCGTCACCGCCGTCCACAGGCCGGACTTGGTGAGCGAGAAGCCGAAGTTTTTCGCCAGATAAGTCGGCATCCAGATCATCAGCCCGTAGTAGCCGAAGTTCTGCACCGAACAGAGAATGAAGATGCCGATGCTGGCCTTGCTGGTGGCGCGATCCTTAAACAGCAGGCGCAAACGCTGAAGGAAGGAGAGCGGCTGCCCGGCGTCTTTTTGCCGCACGAATTCCTCCGGTTCGCCCAGCGTGCGGCGGATCAGGAATGACGCCAGCGCCGGCAGCAGGCCGACCAGGAACATGCCGCGCCAGCCGATATGTTCCAGCAGCAAAGGCGTCAGGAAAGCGGCCGCCAGCACCCCCAACTGCCAGCCCATGCCGACGTAGGCTGAAGCGCGGTTGCGTTTCTCCGCCGGCCAGGCTTCGGCGATCAGCGCCATGCCGATGCCGAACTCGCCGCCCAGCCCGATGCCCGCCAGCGTGCGATAGGCGAGTAGATCCCAATAGCCTTGCGCCACGGCGCACAGGCCGGTGAACAGGGAAAACATCAGGATGGTGATAGTCAGCACCCGGATGCGGCCGAAGCGATCGCTGAGATGGCCGAAGATCACGCCGCCCAGCACTGCGCCGATCAGCGTCCAGGTGACCAGCGAACCGGCGGCCGATGAGGTTAATCCTAATTCGATGCTGATGGCCGGCAGCATAAAGCCGAGGATCAGCAGGTCAAACCCGTCCATGGCGTAACCGGTGACCGAGGCCAGCATGGCCTTACCGGGCGTCGCGTGATTTTTTTTCTCTGTTATTACGGACATGAATCTTTATCTGTGTGGTGAATTCGGTGGGCCTATTGTGCCGCGCGGCGGCGCACGCCACCAGATAAAAACGGCAGCCGGTCTCGGGCGCGCCAAATTTGGGCTATAAAAATGCTATGCTTTGCCGCCTCTCAGCCAGCGAGCTGAATATCATGATGAAAAGAGATCGGGAATGCAGATGAGTATACATAATCAGGTTCGCCGCAGTTTGCAGGCGATTGAACAATCCATGCGCGATTTGGCCTTGTGGCAGGCCGCGCCGCCCGAGCCTGAGGCTTTCTCCAGCACCGAGCCGTTCTGCATCGACAGCATGTCGGCCGAGGCTTGGCTGCAGTGGGTGTTTCTGCCACGCATGTATGCGCTGTTGGACGCCGAAGCGCCGCTGCCGACGCGTTTTGCCATCACGCCTTACTTCGAGGAGGCGTTGAAGGAGCGTGAGCCGAGCAGTCTGCCGCTGTTGGTGCTGCTGCAGCAGTTGGATTTGATGTTGAATAAAGAGCCGTAATTCGCCGGCGGCGCGCAGATTTTTGCCGCCCGGCAGTGTAGAGTACTCGCGCGGATGCCGGGCAGGAGAGCCGACGGCGTCTTTCGGCTCGGTTAAACCGCGGCGGTTGACCGGGGGCTGCATTAGGATGATGAGGTGCTGCAATAATGGATTTATTAAGGTTTATCCTTCGTTTGCCTTTTACCCTGGTTAAGGGCGTTTGCCGCCTGTTGGGTGGGGTCTTGTCGCTGTTGGGGCGGTTGCTGAGACCGCTGGTCGGCAACCTCAGCTGGCGCGCGCCGGCCTGGTGGGCTGCGCTGCCGCGCGGTTTTCTGCGGCTGGAAAGCGGCGTGGATAAACATCCGAAAGCGATCGGTCTGGGCCTGCTGCTGCTGGCAGGCGCCGCGGGCGGCGCGTTTTACGGTTGGCACTGGTGGCAAAATCGGCCTCAGCCGATCGAACCGGCGCCGATGGTGGTTCAGGAGGTCAGCGCATCGCTGGCTAACCCCGCGCCGATAGATTACACCGCCGCCCGGCAAGCGCCACAAACGGTGAGTCTGGCCTTCAGCGGCTCGGTCGCGCCGATCGCCGCGGTGGGCAAAACCGTGAGCGCCGGCATCACCCTCAAACCGACGGCGGAAGGGCAGTGGGCGTGGAACAATGAATCGACGCTGGTGTTCACGCCGAAAAAGCCGCTGCCGATGGGCGCGAAATATGACGTGACCCTCGAGCCCGCTACCTTGCTGGCGCCGCAGGTCAAACTCGCCAAAACCCGCTATGCCTTCACCGTGCCTGCGTTCGGCTACCGTCTGGGGCAGGCCGAGTACTACCGCGATCCGCAGAATGCGCAGAAACGCAGCGCGATTTTCAATCTGCAGTTCAACGCGCCGGTCGACGTCGCCAGCTTTGAAAAACAGATTTCGCTGGGATTGAAAGAAGGCAGCGCCACCTCCGAGAAGAAGCTGAATTTCTCTCTGGTATATGACGAGAAAAAACTGAACGCTTGGGTGCATTCCGAGCCGCTGCAGGCGCTGGATCAGGGCGGCGCGGTACATCTGACCGTCGGCAAGGGCGTTAAATCGACGGCGGCCGGCAACGCGGTCGAAGAGGCGAAAAGCAACTGGGTCAAGGTTCCTACCCTGTACAGCCTGGCGCTGAGCGACGCCAGCGCCCAGGTGGTGGACACCGACGGCGGCAAAGGGCAGCGTGCGCTGGTGGTTGGTTTCAGCGATGCGGTGAAGGATAAAGAGCTGGCGCGAGCCGCGAAAGCCTGGCTGCTGCCGCAGCACGATCCGAGCGATGCCGAGGCCGCCAATGATGCTGAAGACTTTTACCCATGGACGGTAGACAGCGTCGGCAAGAACGTGCTGGCGCAGGCGACGCCGCTGCCGTTGACACTTAACGAGGCGGAAGAGGCCTATCAGCCGCAGTTCAGCTTCCGTTTTGACGCCCCGGCGCACCGCTTTATGCTGCTCGAGATCGATAACCAGCTGATCTCCGCCGGCGGTTACAAAATGCCGAAGAAGGTTTATCGGGTGGTCGAAGTGCCGGAGTTCCCGAAATCGCTGCAGTTCATGTCGCAGGGCTCGCTGCTGTCGGTCAACGGCGACAAGCAGATCAGCGTGGCGGCGCGCAACGTGGCGGGCCTGCGGCTGGACATCAAGCGGGTGATCCCGAGTCAGCTGCAGCACATTGTTTCCTTCAAAAGCCGGGAATACTCGTCCACGGAATTCAACCGGCTCAACGATGAGTATTTCACCGAGCATTTCAAATACCAGACGGCGCTCAACAACGAGCGGCCGGGGGAAGTGAACTATCAGGGCATCGATCTTTCCCGCTATCTCTCCACCAACGCCAGTTCCCATCGCGGGGTGTTTCTGTTGACGCTGTCGGAATGGCAGCCAAATCGCAAACCGGCGGCGGAAGAGGCGGGCGCCGAGCAGGATCAGGAACAAGATGAAAGCGAAGGGGAAGAGCAGTCCGACGTCGGCGATTCGCGTTTTGTGGTGGTGACCGATCTGGGCATCGTCGCCAAGAGCTCGCAGGATAAGACGCGCGACGTCTTCGTGCAGTCGATCCAAAGCGGTGCGCCGGTCAGCGGCGCCAACGTATCGGTGGTGGCCAAAAACGGCGTGACGCTGCTCAGCCAAACCACCGGCGCCGACGGCCACGTGCGTTTCCCGGCGCTGGATGTGTACACCAACGAGCGCCAGCCGGTGATGTTCCTGGTGGAGAAAGAAGGGGATGTCTCCTTCCTGCCGACCGGCAGCTATAACGATCGCGGGCTGGATTTCTCGCGCTTCGACGTTGCCGGTGAACAAACGCCGACCGATCCGCGCACGCTCAGCAGCTACCTGTTCTCCGACCGCGGCGTGTATCGGCCGGGAGATACCTTCAATATCGGCCTGATCACTCGCGCCGCCGACTGGCGCGTTGGCCTCGCCGGCGTGCCGGTGCGCGCCGAAATTCGCGATCCGCGCGACAAGCTGATGTCCACCGTGCCGCTGACGCTGGGCGCCAGCGGTTTCAACGAACTGAGCTATACCACCGATGAAAACTCGCCCACCGGCGAGTGGAACGTTTATCTGTATCTGATCGGCAAAAACAACGACACCTCCACGCTGCTCGGCCATACCGCAGTCAATGTGAAGGAGTTCGAGCCGGATCAACTGAAAGTGAAGCTGGCGTTGACGCCAGACCGCCAGCAAGGCTGGGTCAAACCGTCTGAGCTGAAGGCCAGCATCGATGTGCAGAACCTGTTCGGCACCCCGGCGCAAGATCGCCGTGTGACCACCAGGCTGACGCTGCGGCCAATGTATCCAAGCTTCGATCGTTTCCCGGATTATGCGTTCTACGAAAACCGGCAAAACAGCGACGGGTTCGAAACCGAGCTGGAAGATCGCACCACCGATGAACACGGAGCGGCTGATATTCCGCTCGATCTGAAATCTTACGCCGACGCCACTTATCAGCTGCAGCTGTTGTCGGAGGCGTTCGTTGCCGGCGGCGGTCGCTCGGTGGCGGCTACCGCCCGTACGCTGGTTTCGCCTTACGATTACCTGATTGGGGTGAAGGCCGACGGCGATCTGGGCTACATCAATCGCGATGCGGAGCGGCATCTGAACGTGATCGCCATCGATCCGGCCTTGAAACAGATCGCCATGCCGAACCTGAAGCAGGTGCTGATCGAACAGAAATACATTTCGGTGCTGACCAAACAGGATTCGGGCGTTTACAAATACCAGTCGAAGATGAAGGAAGTGCAGCTCTCGGAACAGCCGCTGGCGCTGGGCGATCAGGGCGCGGATCTGCGGCTGGCGACCGATAAGCCGGGCGACTTCGTGCTGGTGATCGAAGATGCGCAGGGCAAGACGCTCAACCGCGTCGCCTACAGCGTGGCCGGCAACGCCAACCTGAGCCGTTCGCTGGATCGCAACGCCGAACTGAAGCTAAAACTCAACCAGGCGGAATACCAGCCCGGCGAAGAGATCGAGGTGGCGATTAACGCGCCCTATACCGGTAGCGGCTTGATCACCATCGAGAAGGACAAGGTTTACGCCTGGCAGTGGTTCCACACCGACACCACCAGCTCGGTGCAGACGATCCGCGTGCCGGCCGGCATGGAGGGCAACGGCTACATCAACGTGCAGTTCGTGCGCGACATCAACTCCAGCGAGATCTTCATGAGCCCGCTGAGCTACGGCGTGATGCCGTTCAAGATAAGCACCAAGGCGCGCCAAAACAGCCTTGAGGTGACGGCACCGGAGGTCATCAAACCGGGTGAAAACCTGACGATGACGGTCAAGACCGATGCGCCGCAGCAGGTGGCGCTGTTTGCCGTCGATGAGGGCATTCTGCAGGTGGCGCGTTACCGCCTGAAGGATCCGCTGGAGTTCTTCTTCAGCAAGCGTGAACTGAACGTGAGTAGCTCGCAGATCCTCGATCTGATCCTGCCGGAGTTCAGCAAGCTGATGGCGCTCACCGCGGCGCCGGGCGGCGACGCGGGCGAAGGGCTGGATCTCAACCTCAACCCGTTCAAGCGCAAGCACGATAAGCCGGTGGCCTATTGGTCCGGCATTACCGAGGTCAGCGGCGAGAAACAGTTCGTCTATCCGGTGCCGGATTACTTCAACGGCAAGATCCGCGTCATGGCGATTTCGGTGACGCCGGAGAAAATCGGCAAGGCGCAAACCGCCGCTACGGTGCGCGACAGCTTCATCATGACGCCGAACGTGCCGGCGATGGTGGCGCCGGGCGATGAGTTCGACGTCAGCGTGGGCGTCAGCAACAACCTCGAAGGGCTGAACGGCCAGTCGGCAGCCATCAACGTCCTGCTGACGCCGCCGCCGCAATTGGAGGTGGTGGGCAACGCGACGCAAAGCCTGACGCTGGCGGAAAAACGCGAGGGCGTGATCGCCTTCCGTCTGCGCGCCAAAGCCGTTTTGGGCGATGCGCCGCTGGTGTTCGACGCCCGTTACGGCGACCAGGCCAGCCGTCGCACCGTCAGCACCTCGGTGCGGCCGGCGGCGCCGTACCGTACTCAATCGGTGATGGGGCGCATGAGCGGCGGCAGCCAGAATGTCGATGGCCTGCGCCAGATGTTCGACGCTTTCGCGCAGCGCCGGGCGGCGGTGTCGAATTCGCCGCTGGTGCTGACCAGCGGGTTGGCGCAATACCTGGCGGATTATCCGTATTACTGTTCCGAGCAGATCGTCAGCCGTTCCATTCCGCTGATGTTGCAGAGCCGCCATCCAGAGATGAAAGGCAGCCTGAGCCAGGCGGAAGTCAGCAAGCAGCTGCGCAACCTGCTGGGCGTGCTGCGCGCCCGTCAGAACGACAGCGGGGCGATCGGCGCCTGGCGTTCGTCGCCGGATGCCGATCCTTTCGTCACGCCTTATGTGGTGCAATATCTGCTCGAAGCCAAAGCGGCGGGTTACGCCCTGCCGGAAGGCATGCTGGACGAAGCTAACGGCGCGCTGCGCGAGCTGGCGGCCAGCGGTTTCGATGATCTGTATCTGCTGCGCCTGCGTAGTTGGGCGGTCTACCTGCTGACGCTGCAGGGCGAAGTGACCACCAACTCGCTGGCGGCCGTGCAGGATACGCTGCAAAAACGCTATGGCGAAGGGTGGAAAACCGATCTGAGCGCGCTGTATCTGGCCTCTTCCTATCGTTTGTTGAAGATGGACGACGAAGCCGCCGCGCTGTTGCAACCCAGCTGGCAGCAACTGAGCAAAGCCTATGACAGCGCCTGGTGGACGCAGAACTATTTCGATCCGCTGGTGCAGGATGCGACGCGGCTGTATTTGATTACCCGTCACTTCCCTGAGAAGGTGGCGTCGATTCCGCCGCAGGTGCTGGAGAATATGGTCAAGGCACTGAAGGAAGAGCGTTACACCACCTACTCCTCTGCAATGAGCATCCTGGCGCTGGAAAGCTATTCGGCCCAGGTGGCGGCGCAATCCGCCAATGCGGACGCGTTAGGCATCGTGCAGGTGGGCAAAAGCGGCGGCGACCCGCAGCGCATCAGTGAGCTGCAGGGGCTGTTCGTTCAGGGGCAGTTCAACGCTGATGCCACCGCCGTGCGCTTCACCAACGGCGGCAATGCGCCGGCCTGGTATGTGGTGACGCAGGCCGGTTACGACCTGAATGCGCCGCAAAAAGCGCTGTCGCGCGGCATTGAGATTGTCCGCGATTACACCGACGAGCAAGGCAAAGCGGTGACGCAGGTGACGCTGGGGCAGAAGATCAACGTCCATCTGAAGGTGCGCGCCAACTCGAAAGAGGGGCAGAGCAACCTGGCGATTGTCGATCTGCTGCCGGGCGGGTTCGAAGTGGTGCAGCAGACGCCGCCGGAACCGGCCGATGCCGGTGAGGAGAGCGACGATCGCGGCGGCTGGCAGTCGCCGCTGGCCGCCACCGGCTCCACCTGGGCGCCGGATTACAGCGACATCCGTGAAGATCGGGTGATTATCTACGGCAGCGCCGGCACCGAGGTGCAGGAGTTCGTCTATCAGATCAAGGCCACCAATACCGGCAGCTTTATTATTCCACCGGCCTACGGCGAAGCCATGTATGACCGAGAAGTGCAGGCCATGTCGGCCGGCGGCGGCAAGCTGGTGGTGGTGCCGGCGGGCAACGACTAGGCCGTATCCGGCGCCAGGCCAGCGTCTGGCGCCGGAATGCTGAGAACGTATGAAGATCCTGACCGGGCGCGTGCTGCAAAACGGCTTGATGGCGGTGTTTTTACTGGCGCTGCTGTTGACCGCAATTCGGCTGTGGCCGCATCCGCCCCTGTGGCAGGGGCTGCCGCAGTCTTCCGTTTATTACGACAGGCACGGCGCGCTGCTGCGCATTACGCTGGCCAACGACGATCGCTACCGGCTGTGGACCCCGCTGGAGCAAGTGTCGCCGCTGGCGGTGCGCGGGTTGCTGCTGCACGAAGATCGTTGGTTCTACTATAACCCCGGCTTTAACCCTGTCAGCCTGATGCGCGGTTTCTGGCGCAGCTATGTCGCCGGCGGCAAAATGCAGGGCGGTTCGACCATCAGCATGCAGCTGGCGCGGATGCGCTGGCATCTCAATACCCGTACGCCGGGCGGCAAGGTGTTGCAGGTGCTGCGTGCGGTGCAGCTGGAACTGAGCTACTCCAAGCGCGATATCCTGGAAGCCTATTTGAATTACGCGCCCTACGGCCGCAACATTGAAAGCATCGGCGCCGCCAGCCTGATCTATTTCGCCAAGCCGCCGCGGGAGTTGACTCTGCCGGAGGCGCTGACGCTGGCGGTCTTGCCGCAGTCACCCAGCTACCGTCTGGAGCCGAAAACCGGCGTGCTCGGCGCGGCGTTGACGCAGGCGCGCAATCGTCTGTTCCAGCGTTGGCAGCGGGTTTACCCCACCGACGCCAGCCAGCAAACGCTGTTCCGCCTGCCGTTGGCGCTGCGGCAGCCTGAACAAGTGCCTTATATCGCACCGCACTTTATCGAACAGCTGCGCCTGCAGACGCAGCAACTGGTGCAGCGCGATACCCGCGTAGACACGACGCTGGACGCCGGGCTGCAGCGGCTGGTCGAACGGCAGGTCAACGCTTTTATCGCCCGCAACCGCAGCCGCGGCATCCAAAACGCCGCGGTGCTGCTGGTGGACAGCCGCGATATGGGGGTGCGCGCGCTGGTGGGCTCGGCGGACTATTACAATCGTCCGATCCAGGGGCAGGTGAACGGCACCAACGCCAAGCGTTCGCCGGGATCGACGCTGAAGCCGTTCATCTACGCGCTGGGCATGGAGCAGGGCGTGCTGCATCCGATGACCATTCTGAAAGACGTGCCTTCGTCGTTCGGCGCCTATGCGCCGGAAAATTTCGACCGGCGTTTTCTCGGCCCGGTGACCGCCACCGACGCGCTGAATTTCAGCCGTAACATCCCGGCGGTCTATGTCGCCTCACAGCTGCGTCAGCCGACCTTTTATCAGTTTTTGCGCCTGACCGGCGTCGCCAATATGGCCAATGAGAGCCACTACGGACTGTCGCTGGTGCTGGGCGGCGGCGAGGTGACGGCGCAGGAGCTGGCGAAGCTGTACGCGTTGCTGGCGAACCGCGGCGAGCTGCGGCCGCTGCGATTGCGGCTGAACGAGGGTGAACCGAGGCCGGTGCGGCTGTTGAGCGAGGAGGCCAGTTTCATCACGCTGGATATGCTGCGCCAGCACCGGCGGCCGGGCGATACGCTGGCGCAGCGTTCTTCGTCGCTGCCGGTGTACTGGAAGACCGGCACCTCATGGGGCTTTCGCGACGCCTGGAGCGTCGGGATTTTCGGCCCTTACGTGCTGGTGGTGTGGGAAGGCAACTTCGATGGGCGCGGCAACAATGCGTTGGTCGGCGCCGAGGCGGCCGCGCCGCTGTTTTTCAATATCATCGACAGCGTCAACGCCAGCTATCCCGCCCTGCGGGAACCGAAACATCCGTTCCCCAAGCGGCTGCGGCGGGTAGACATCTGTCTCGCCAGCGGCGATCTGCCGACGCCGTGGTGCCAGCAAAAGGGCAAGACCTGGTTCATTCCCGGCAAGTCGCCGATCAAGGTAGACAGCGTCTACCGGCCGGTGGTGCTGGATATTCACAGCGGCGAGGTTGTTTGCCCGCCGTATGACGCGGCGCAGACCCGCACCGAAATTTTTGAATTCTGGCCTTCCGATTTGGCCAACGTGTTCGCCCAGGCCGGGCTGCCGAAGCGGGCGCCGCCGGTCAATCGCTGCAAGGACAACGGCATCGCCGTCGGCGGCAACGCGCCGCGCATCACCTCGCCGTTGAAAAACACCACTTATACCCTGCGCCAGTCGCAACAGGGACGGGACAAAATCGCCTTCAATGCGGTGACGGACGCCGACAGCAAGACGGTGTACTGGTTCGTCGACGATATCTATCTCGGCAGCAGCGCCAGCAAAAAACCGATCGACTGGCGGCCGATCAACAACGGGCGCTACCGCATTCGGGCGGTGGACGATCGCGGCCGCGCCGATACGCGCCTGGTGACCATCGAATGGGTGAACTAGCGTTGCGTCTCATGCCTGTTATACTCGCGCCCGAAACGGCTATTGACCTGGGAATGCGATGTGATTGAGATTTTGTATCAGGATGAACACCTGGTGGCGGTGAACAAACCGTCGGGCTGGTTGGTGCACCGCAGTTGGCTGGACCGTCATGAAACTCGCTTTATGATGCAGACGGTGCGCGATCAGCTCGGGAAGCACGTCTTTACCGTGCACCGTCTCGATCGTCCGACGTCCGGCGTGCTGCTGATGGCGCTCTCCAGCGAGGTGGCGCGCCTGCTGTCGCAGCAGTTCGAGCAGCATCAGGTGCAGAAAACCTACCATGCGGTGGTGCGCGGTTACGTGCAGGAGGAGGCGACCCTCGACTACCCGCTGACGGCGGAGCTGGATAAAATCGCCGATAAACATGCCGATGCCGACAAGGGGCCGCAGCCGGCCGTGACGCACTACCGGCCGTTGGCGCAGGTAGAGATGCCGGTGGCCGTCGGCCGCTACGCCAGCGCGCGTTACAGTCTGGTGGAACTGCAGCCGGAAACCGGCCGCAAACATCAGCTGCGGCGCCATATGGCGCACCTGCGCCACCCGATCATCGGCGACAGCAAGCACGGCGATCTGCGGCAGAATCGCGGGATGGCGCAGCATTTCGGTTGCCCGCGCCTGATGCTGCACGCCAGCCATCTGCAGCTGACGCACCCGGTGACCGGCGAGCCGCTGCAGGTAACGGCGCGCTGGGACGAGGCCTGGCAAGGGGGGATGGCGCAGTTCGGCTGGGCGGGGGTATTCCCTGAACTTGCCGGGGTTGAGTTTAACGCGGCTAACGGTCAGGATAGCTGACAATTTTTAAAGGTAATGAAGGGAGTAGGAGCCATGGCTCAGGTTGGTATCTTCGTGGGAACGGTCTACGGCAATTCGCTGCTGGTGGCGGAAGAGGCGCAAAACATCCTCAGCGAGCAGGGCCATGAGGTCAAACTGTTCGAAGAGGGCACGCTGGAGGCCTGGCAGTTTTATCGTCAGCACTACGCGCTGGTGATCACCTCCACCACCGGGCAGGGCGATCTGCCGGACAGCATCGCGCCGCTGTTCCACGCTATCCGCGATCAGGTTGGCTATCAGCCGGAGCTGCGCTATGGGCTGATCGCCCTCGGTGACAGCAGCTATGACCACTTCTGCGGCGCCGGGCGCACGTTCGATGCGCTGCTGCAGGAACAGGGCGCCACCCGCGTTGGCGAAGTGCTGGAAATCGATGCGATGGAACAGCCGGAGCCGGAAGTGGCCGCCTGCCCGTGGGTCGAGCAGTGGGGCACGCTGCTGCAGTCATAACGTAAAAAGGCGCCGCAAAAGGGCGCCTTAACGATGATGCGGGTCAACCGATCCGCATTATTTGCCGCGGGTGAGTTTTTCCAGATCGGCTTCGATCTCGGCAATCTTGTGCGACACCACGCCTTCGAGATGGCGCAGGTCGTCGAGGATTTTACGCTTCAGATCCACTTCCACCTGATCGCGCTGGCACAGCTGATCCAGCTCGTCGATCACGTAACGCAGGTTCGGGTTGATCTCGTGAATTTCCTTGTAGCCCTGGCCGGCGTTGTCCGCCACCACGGTTTTACGCTGGCGCGGATACTTGAACTTCACGCTCTTGGCGAAGAACTCGCCCTTGTCCTTGCGGAAATAGATCTTGAGGATGTCGTTGTTGGCCTCTTGACGCAGGCTATAGCGATCGACGTCTTCCGGTTGATTGATGCCCAAACTCTTCAAGTTATCGTACATACTGCGCCCTCTTTAGATGTGATCGTTATATTCCACGACTGCGATTATGGCGGAAAGCGAGATCTGCGACTGTGACTGCCAGCGAAACGCAGACAAAAAAATAGCGGGTGAATCACCCGCTATTTCAATTTAGTCGATAGTACGCAATAACTCATTAATGCCGACTTTACCGCGCGTTTTGGCGTCGACTTTCTTGACGATCACCGCGCAGTACAGGCTGTAAGAACCGTCTTTCGACGGCAGGTTGCCGGAAACCACCACCGAGCCCGCCGGCACGCGGCCGTAATGGATTTCGCCGGTCTCGCGGTCATAGATGCGGGTGCTCTGGCCGAGGTAGACGCCCATCGAAATCACCGAGCCTTCTTCCACGATCACGCCTTCCACCACTTCGGAACGCGCGCCGATGAAGCAGTTGTCTTCGATGATGGTCGGGTTGGCCTGCAGCGGCTCCAGCACGCCGCCGATGCCGACGCCGCCGGACAGGTGAACGTTTTTGCCGATCTGCGCGCAAGAACCGACGGTGGCCCAGGTGTCGACCATGGTGCCTTCGTCGACGTAGGCGCCGATGTTAACGTAAGACGGCATCAGCACGGTGTTGCGAGCGATGAACGCGCCCTGGCGCACGGTGGCCGGCGGCACGACGCGGAAGCCTTCCTTCTGGAAGCGTGCTTCGTCGTAGTCGGCGAATTTCATCGGCACTTTGTCGTAGTAGCGGGTTTCCGCGCCGTCCATCACCTTGTTGTCGTTGATGCGGAAAGAGAGCAGCACGGCTTTCTTCAGCCACTGGTGGGTGACCCATTGACCGTCGATCTTCTCGGCGACGCGCAGGGCGCCGCTGTCCAGCAGGCCGATCACCTGGTTTACCGCTTCGCGCGTTACGGTGTCTACGTTCGCCGGGGTGATGTCCGCACGGCGTTCGAAGGCGCTTTCAATAACGTTCTGTAATTGCTGCATGCTGTTCTCTTTCCTGATGTTGTCGGTAAAAAGTTACTTGTATCACATTTTATCGTTTGGGGTGAGGGCCTCTGTCAACCGTTGCTCCAACTTTCTGCGCGTTTCTTGGTCGAGCGCGCGCCGCTCGCCGTCGGCCAGGATAAACAAATCCTCGACCCGCTCGCCGATGGTGGAAATGCGCGCGCCGTGCAGCGACAGCCCCAGATCGGCGAACACTTCGCCCACCCGCGCCAGCAGGCCGGGTTGGTCGAGCGCGGTCAGCTCCAAGTAGCTGCGGCGATCGGTGTGGGTCGGCAGGAAAGTGACCTCGGTCGGCACGCTGAAGTGGCGCAGCTTGGAAGAGGGGCGGCGCACGCGCGGCGGCTGGTACTCACGCTGGGTGATGGCCTGCAGCAGCGCCTGGCGGATCGCCGCGTGGCGATCCTGCGCCAGCGGGCTGCCGTCCGGCTCCAGCACGATAAAGGTGTCCATCGCCATACCGTCGCGGTTGGTGAAGATCTGGGCGTCGTGCACGCTCAGGTTGCGGCGATCCATCTCCCCGGCGACGGCGGCGAACAGATAAGGACGATCCGGGCTCCAGATGAAGATCTCGGTGCCGCCGCGCGTCGCCTGGCGGCTGACCAGCACCAGCGGCTGGGTGGAATCGTGGGCCAGCAGATGGCGGGCGTGCCAGGCCAGCTGATTCGGCGAGTGGCGCAGGAAATAGTCGGCGCGGCAGCGGCTCCAGATGCGGTGCAGCGCCTCTTCGTCGATGTTGTCCATGCGCAGCAGCGCCAACGCCTGCAGCCGGTGGTGGCGCACGCGTTCGCGCAGATCCGGGCTGTTTTGCATGCCGCGGCGCAGCTGTTTCTCGGTGGCGAAATACAGCTCGCGCAACAGGCTCTGCTTCCAGCTGTTCCACAGGGTTTCGTTGGTTGCGCAGATATCCGCCACCGTCAGGCATACCAGGTAGCGCAGGCGAGTTTCGCTCTGCACTTCGCTGCTGAACTGCTGGATCACCGTCGGATCCTGGATATCGCGGCGCTGCGCGGTGACCGACATCAGCAGGTGGCAGCGCACCAGCCAGGCCACCAGTTGGGTTTCTCGCGAGTTGAGGCCGTGCAACTCGGCGAACTCCACCACGTCCTCCGCGCCGAGGATCGAGTGATCGCCGCCGCGCCCTTTGGCGATATCGTGGAACAAGGCCGCCAGCAGCAGCAGTTCCGGGTGCGGCAGGCGCGGATACAGCTCCACGCACAGCGGATGGCGCGGCCGGGTTTGCGGATCGGCGAAGCTCTCCAGCTTCTGCAGCACCCGGATAGTGTGTTCGTCGACGGTATAGGCGTGGAACAGATCGAACTGCATCTGCCCGACGATCTTGCCCCACTGCGGCATATAGGCCCACAGCACGCTGTGACGGTGCATCGGCACCAGCGCGCGCGACACCGCGCCGGGGTGGCGCAGGATGGCCATGAACAGATCGCGCGCTTCCGGGATGGTGCACAGCGGCTGTTTCAGGTGGCGGCGCGCGTGGCGCAGCTGGCGCACGGTGGTGGAGTAAATGCCTTTGATCTCGCGGTTGCGCACCATCAGGTAGAACATGCGCATGATGGCTTGCGGCTCGCGGATGAACAGCGTTTCGTCACGCAGATCGATCAGATCGCCGCGCAGTTGGAAATCGTCGTTCAGCGGACGCGGTTTTTCGGTGGCGTCCAGCGCCAGGATGGCTTCGTCGAACAGCTGCAGCAGCATGTGGTTCAGCTCGCTGACGCGCCGCGTCATGCGGTAGAAGTCTTTCATCATGCGCTCGACCGGCTCGTTGCCTTCGCCTTCATAGCGCAGCAGCTGCGCGACGCTGAGCTGGCGATCGAACAGCAGACGGTTGTCGTAACGCGGCAGCACCAGGTGCAGCGCAAAGCGGATGCGCCACAGGAAGCTCTGGCATTCGTTCAGCTCGTTGCGTTCGGCCTGGGTGAGAAAGCCGAAGCCGACCATTTCGTCCAGCGAGGTGGCGCCGAAGTGGCGGCGCGCCACCCACAGCAGCGTGTGGATGTCGCGCAGGCCGCCGGGGCTGCTTTTGATATCCGGCTCCAGGTTATAGCTGGTGCCGTGGTAGCGCTGATGACGTTCTTGCTGCTCGTTGATCTTGGCGTGGAAAAACTGCGGCGAAGGCCAAAAGCCGTCGCTGAAGATATGTTTTTGCATCTGCAGGAACAGCGCGACGTCGCCGCAGATCATGCGCGATTCGATCAGGTTGGTGGCCACGGTCAGATCCGCCAGCCCTTCCAGCAGACACTCTTCCAGGGTGCGCACGCTGTGGCCCACTTCCAGCTTGAGATCCCACAGCAGGGTGATGAATTCGCCGACCCGCTGCGACTGTTGCTCCGTCAGCCGGCGCTGGCTGAGCACCAGCACGTCGATATCCGACAGCGGGTGCAGCTCGCCGCGGCCGTAGCCGCCGACCGCCACCAGCGCGGTTTCCGGGATATCTTCAAAGCCGTAGAACGTCCACAGCCGGCGCAGCAGGCGATCGATGAAGTCGCTGCGCGCCGCCACCAGGCTTTCTGCACTGGAGCCGGCGTCGAACGCCGCCGCCAGCCACAGCTGAAACTGTTCCAGCCGCTGTTTCAGCACCGGGCAGGTGAGCTCGTCGTCGCCGTAGGCGCTGGGGGAGGCGGGCGGCATCGGCACGGCCGGGGCCGCCTGTTGAAGAAGATTGTCAGACATAGTGCGCAGCCCATAAAAAAGGCCGGCATAAGCCGGCCTGGTGATATTCTGCACGCGGCGTTCGCCGCGGTGCTTACATCTCGTGCGTAATGATGTTGGGGATGGTGTCATCCTTGCGCAACGTCATTATCTCGCAGCCGTTATCAGTCACCACAATAGTATGCTCATACTGCGCCGACAAGCTGCGATCTTTGGTTTTTACCGTCCAGCCGTCTTTCATGGTGCGGATGCGGTAGTCGCCGGCGTTGACCATCGGTTCGATGGTGAAGGCCATGCCCGGCTGCAGCACCACGCCGCCGTCGTCCGCGTCATAGTGCAGCACCTGCGGCTCTTCGTGGAACACTTCGCCGATGCCGTGGCCGCAGTACTCGCGCACCACGGAGAACTTCTCGGCTTCGACGAATTGCTGGATAGCCTTGCCCAGGGTGCGCAGACGGATGCCCGGTTTGACCATCTTCAGCGCCAGATACAGGCTTTCCTGAGTAACGCGGCACAGGCGCTCGCCCAGAATGGTCGGTTTGCCGACGATGAACATCTTCGAGGTGTCGCCGTGGAAACCGTCTTTAATCACGGTCACGTCGATGTTGACGATGTCGCCGTCTTTCAGCGTTTTGTCGTCGCTCGGGATGCCGTGGCACACCACTTCGTTCACCGAAATGCACACGGATTTCGGGAAGCCGTGATAGCCGAGGCAGGCGGAAATGGCCTGCTGCTCGTTGGTGATGTACTCGTGACAGATACGGTCCAGCTCGCCGGTGGTCACGCCAGGTTTGACGTGCGGCTCGATGATCTCCAGCACTTCGGCGGCCAGGCGGCCGGCCACGCGCATTTTTTGGATGTCATCAGGTGTTTTAATTGAGATTGCCATGAAATTCGTCCGCAGGTGTCGTTATCGTCGACAATAAGAAGCAGTGACTTATGGTATCAGCCCGGCCGGGGGCTGCCAAATTTCATTTCCTGACGCCCGGCGAAACGCAACAAAAGTTGGTGTCGGCGGCGGGTTTATGGTATAAAGCGCGCCGGCGATCCGTGTCTTGGTTCTTGTGACCTGGCGGGAATGAGCCGAAAATACTTTAACTGCACTCATTTTGTGTAAATAACACACACGTATCGGCACATCCGCCGGGGTGCCCTGAGGTGACTTGTCGCCGCCAGGGTCGGCGTTATGGGATACGTGGAGGCATAACCCCAATTAATCTATAGAGGTTTAATCATGGCAACTGTTTCCATGCGCGACATGCTCAAGGCTGGTGTTCACTTTGGTCACCAGACCCGTTACTGGAACCCGAAAATGAAGCCTTTCATCTTCGGCGCTCGTAACAAGGTTCACATCATCAACCTGGAGCAGACTGTACCAATGTTCAACGCCGCTCTGGCTGAACTGAGCAAGATCTCTTCCCGTAAAGGCAAGATCCTGTTCGTTGGTACCAAACGCGCAGCAAGCGAAGCGGTAAAAGACGCTGCGAACAGCTGTGACCAGTTCTTCGTGAACCACCGCTGGTTGGGTGGCATGCTGACTAACTGGAAAACCGTTCGTCAGTCCATCAAGCGTTTGAAAGATCTGGAAATCCAGTCTCAAGACGGCACCCTGGACAAGCTGACCAAGAAAGAAGCGCTGATGCGCACTCGTGAACTGGCCAAGCTGGAAAACTCCCTGGGCGGTATCAAAGATATGGGCGGTCTGCCAGACGCACTGTTCGTTATCGATGCCGATCACGAGCACATCGCGATCAAAGAAGCCAACAACCTGGGTATCCCGGTATTCTCTATCGTTGATACCAACTCCAACCCAGACGGCGTTGACTTCATCATCCCTGGTAACGACGACGCAATCCGTGCAGTAAACCTGTACCTGACTGCTGTTGCTGCCGCTGTGCGTGAAGGTCGTTCTCAAGATCTGGCCGTTCAGGCGGAAGAAGGCTTCGTAGAAGCTGAATAATAAGGCAAGCTCGTCACTGAGCCCTTATTAACCAGGTATTGACATATGTTGGTTAGGGGGGCCTGTAAAGGCCCCCTTTGCTTATCTGAATGAGAACTGTCTCCACGCGAGATAACCGAGGAAAAATAAATGGCTGATATTACCGCTGCCCTGGTAAAAGAACTGCGCGAGCGTACCGGCGCTGGCATGATGGATTGCAAGAAGGCGCTGGTTGAATCCAACGGCGACATCGAACTGGCAATCGAAAACATGCGTAAGTCCGGTGCGATCAAAGCCGCTAAAAAAGCAGGCAACGTAGCTGCTGACGGCGTGATCAAAACCAAGATCGAAGGCAACTACGGCATCATTCTGGAAGTTAACTGCCAGACTGACTTCGTTGCGAAAGACGCCGGTTTCCAGGCGTTCGCCGACAAAGTGCTGGATGCCGCTATGGCCGGCAAAATCACTGACGTTGACGTGCTGAAAGCACAGTTCGAAGAAGAGCGCGTAGCGCTGGTGGCAAAAATCGGCGAAAACATCAACATTCGTCGCGTTGCTTCCCTGGAAGGCGACGTGCTGGGCAGCTACCTGCACGGCGCGCGCATCGGCGTTCTGGTTGCGGCTAAAGGCGCTGACGAAGAGCTGGTTAAGCAAATCGCAATGCACATTGCGGCGAGCAAGCCAGAGTTCGTGAAGCCAGAAGACGTGTCTGCTGAAGTGGTAGAAAAAGAGTACCAGGTTCAGCTGGACATCGCCATGCAGTCCGGCAAGCCGAAAGAAATCGCAGAGAAAATGGTTGAAGGCCGCATGAAGAAATTCACCGGCGAAGTTTCTCTGACCGGTCAGCCTTTCGTTATGGATCCGAGCAAATCCGTTGCTCAGGTGCTGAAAGAGCACAACGCTGACGTGACCAACTTCATTCGCTTCGAAGTGGGCGAAGGCATCGAGAAAGTCGAAACCGACTTCGCTGCTGAAGTTGCCGCGATGAGCAAACAGTCTTAATGACTGTCGATGGAACCGCCGTCTGGCGGTTCCATACTATCCAGCCAGAATTACACCGGTGGCAGGCCCTGCAGCGTGATGCTCACCTCAGGCGCGTTTCATCGGCTGAAATCCCCAATACTAATACTGCTTCTTAGGACAGAACACCATGGCAACCAATGCAAAACCCGTATATCAGCGTATTCTGCTTAAACTGAGTGGCGAAGCCCTGCAAGGTGCAGAAGGTTTTGGTATCGACGCCAGCGTTTTGGATCGCATGGCTCAGGAAGTGAAAGAGCTGGTCGAACTGGGAATTCAGGTCGGTGTAGTTATTGGCGGCGGGAACTTGTTCCGCGGCGCGGGGCTGGCGCAAGCTGGCATGAACCGCGTAGTGGGCGACCACATGGGAATGCTGGCTACCGTGATGAACGGCCTGGCTATGCGTGATGCACTGCACCGTGCCTATGTGAACGCCCGCCTGATGTCAGCGATCCCGCTGAACGGCGTATGTGATAATTACAGCTGGGCAGAGGCTATCAGCCTGCTGCGCAACAACCGCGTGGTGATCTTCTCCGCCGGTACCGGCAACCCGTTCTTTACCACCGATTCCGCTGCCTGCCTGCGCGGCATCGAGATCGAAGCGGACGTGGTGCTGAAAGCCACCAAAGTGGATGGCGTATACTCCGCCGATCCGGTGAAAAACCCGGATGCGACGCTGTATGAACAATTAACCTATCAGGACGTGCTGGAGCGCGAGCTGAAAGTGATGGATCTGGCGGCGTTTACGCTGGCCCGCGATCACGGTCTGCCGATCCGCGTGTTCAACATGAACAAGCCCGGTGCGCTGCGCCGCGTGGTGATGGGTGAGAACGAAGGTACGCTGATCAGCAAATAAGGCTGTTCACACCTCTTTTTCGGAGCGCGTGACGCCAGGCGCCGCGCGCTCTTCGAGTACGATTACGGGCTATACTTGAGTATCGCCTGCCAAGTAACCAGCTTCCAAGGGTTTGCAACGTGACTAATGAAATCAGAAAAGATGCTGATTCACGCATGGAAAAAAGCGTAGAAGCATTCAAAAACCAAATCAGCAAGATCCGTACCGGCCGCGCTTCTCCAAGCATTCTGGATGGCATCATGGTGGAATACTACGGCGCCGCTACGCCGCTGCGTCAGCTGGCCAACGTGACCGTGGAAGACTCCCGCACGCTGAAAATCAACGTATTCGACCGCAGCCTGAGCCAGGCCGTTGAGAAAGCGATCATGAGCTCTGATCTGGGCCTCAACCCGTCTTCCGCCGGTTCTGACATTCGCGTTCCGCTGCCTCCGCTGACCGAAGAACGTCGTAAGGATCTGATCAAGATCGTGCGCGGCGAAGCCGAGCAGGGCCGCGTAGCGGTGCGTAACGTGCGTCGCGACGCCAACGACAAGGTCAAGGCGCTGCTGAAAGATAAAGAGATCAGCGAAGACGAAGAGCGTCGTTCACAAGACGAGATTCAGAAAATGACCGACGCTTACATCAAGCTGGTCGACGCCGCGCTGGCGGAGAAAGAAAAAGAGCTGATGGAATTCTAATCAGCATCGCGCAGAAAAAAAGCGTCGCCTGGGCGGCGCTTTGTTTTTTGTGGCGCAGATCCCGTTTCATCGTACTGAAAGATCATGGACAAGCGGTGTCCAAGGTTCCACACTGGAGCACCTCCGATCTCATCAGACAGTTATTCAGAGTGAACTCATGAAGCAACTGACCATTCTTGGCTCGACCGGCTCGGTAGGGACCAGCACCCTGGCCGTGGTCAGGGCGAATCTCGACCGTTTTGCGATCAAAGCGCTGGTGGCCGGCCGCAACGTTGCGGTCATGGCGCAGCAATGCATGGAATTTCGGCCCGCGTTTGCCGCGATGGCGGATGAAAGCGCCGCGCGCGAGCTGCGCGCTATCCTGGCGGAGAACGGTGTCGCTACCGAAGTGTTGGCTGGGGAACAAGCGGCCTGTGAATTGGCCGCTTTGGATGACGTCGATCAAGTGACGGCGGCCATCGTCGGCGCCGCGGGGCTGTTGCCGACGCTGGCGGCGATCCGCGCGGGCAAGCAGGTGCTGCTGGCCAACAAAGAGTCGCTGGTCACCTGCGGCCGTCTGTTTATGGACGCGGTGCGGCAAAGCCAGGCGCAACTGCTGCCGCTCGACAGCGAGCACAACGCGATTTTTCAGAGTTTGCCTGAGAACATTCAGCGTCAGTTGGGATACTCTTCACTGGACAGTCATGGTGTTTCGCGCATCGTGCTTACCGGTTCCGGCGGCCCGTTCCGCACCACGCCGTTGGAACAGTTCGCCGCGATGACGCCGGATCAAGCCTGCGCCCACCCAAACTGGTCGATGGGCCGCAAGATCTCGGTGGATTCCGCCACCATGATGAACAAAGGTCTGGAATACATTGAGGCCCGCTGGCTGTTTAACGCCTCGGCCGAGCAAATGGAAGTGATCCTGCACCCGCAGTCGGTGATTCACTCGATGGTGCGCTATGCAGACGGCAGTGTGCTGGCGCAGTTGGGGACGCCGGATATGCGCACGCCAATCGCTCACGCGATGGCGTATCCGCAGCGTGTGAATTCCGGTGTGGAGGCGCTGGACTTCTGCCGTATCGGTTCGCTGACCTTCGCCGAACCGGAGCGTGAGCGTTATCCTTGCCTGTATTTGGCGATCGAAGCGTTTGATGCCGGCCAGGCGGCCACCACCGCGCTGAACGCGGCCAACGAAATCGCCGTGGCGGCATTTTTGCAGCAGCAGATTCGCTTTACCGATATCGCGGCGGTCAATCGCCAGGTGGTGGAACGTCTCGCGCTGCAGGAACCGACGAGCATCGAAGCGGTCTTAGACATTGACCGTCAGGCGCGCGCCGCCGCTGAGGAGCGGGTTCGCGCGTTGTGCGGCCGATCACGGTGATTATCCGATTTTGCTCGTAATTCGCGTGCGCCGCAGCGGGGCCGTTTGTTCATGCCCCGCTGAGGTGGTATAGTCTGCGCCACCTGTCAGCGGTTATACCGTTGAATTATGGCCCGATTGGCGCCTTGTGCGTCAATGGCGGCCCGGCTGCGCCGGGTGTCGCAAGGGCAGGCTGAAAGCCGTGTCGGGCACACGGCTTTTTTTGCGCGTAAGGGCCTGATGTTCCGGAAAGGCAGTTATATTTCTATTGAGGAAATAAGTACGAGTTATGTCGTCCGCAAACCAACAAGAGGCTAATCCATCTTCCCCGGGGCCGCGCCATGTCGCCATTATCATGGACGGTAACGGACGCTGGGCCAAACGTCAGGGCAAGTTACGTGTCTTCGGTCATAAAGCAGGGGTGAAATCGGTTCGCCGCGCGGTCAGTTTTGCCGCCAGCCACCATTTAGATGCGCTCACGCTTTATGCCTTCAGCAGCGAAAACTGGAACCGTCCGGTGCAGGAAGTCTCTGCCCTGATGGAGCTTTTTGTCCGCGCTTTGGATAGTGAAGTAAAAAGCCTGCATAAACATAACGTCAGGCTGCGAGTGATCGGCGATATCAGCCGATTCAGCGCGCGTTTGCAGGAGCGGATCCGCCGCTCTGAAGCTCTGACGGAAAATAACGATGGCCTGACGCTCAATATCGCTGCCAACTACGGCGGCCGTTGGGATATCATTCAGGGAGTAAGGGAACTGGCCGAACAGGTACGGGTAGGCGAGTTGCACCCGGATCAGATCAGCGAGGAATTATTGAACGAGCGGGTTTGCATGAGCGACCTGGCGCCGGTGGATCTGGTTATCCGCACCGGTGGCGAGCATCGCATCAGTAATTTCCTGCTGTGGCAAATCGCCTATGCTGAACTTTACTTTACTGATGTGCTCTGGCCTGATTTCGATGAACTTGTCTTTGAAGGTGCGCTGAATGCATTTGCACAACGTGAGCGCCGCTTCGGGGGAACAACACCTAACGGCGCCGATGCGTCCTAGGGAGAACTTTTGCTGAAGTATCGCCTCATAACTGCTCTGATTTTAATCCCGATCGTTATCGCGGCGCTGTTCCTGTTGCCGCCGTTGGCCTTTGCTCTGGTAACGCTCGTCGTGTGCATGTTAGCTGCCTGGGAGTGGGGCCAATTGGCCGGTTTTACCTCCCGTTCGCAGCGCATCTGGTTGGCGATACTGTGCGGTTTTCTGCTTGCGCTGATGATGCTCAGCGTCCCCGCTTACCATCAATCCGTGCCGCAGATAAGCGGCTCGCTGTGGCTGTCGTTGGCCTGGTGGCTGGCGGCGTTGCTGTTGGTGCTGTTCTATCCCGGCTCGGCCGCTATCTGGCGCAATTCGCGCCCGCTGCGCCTGCTGTTTGGCCTGCTGACCATCGTGCCGTTTTTCTGGGGCATGCTGGCGCTGCGCCAGTTCGGCTACGAGCAAAACCCGTTTACCGGCGCCTGGTGGCTGCTGTACGTGATGTTGCTGGTGTGGGGCGCAGATTCCGGTGCCTACATGTTCGGCAAGCTGTTCGGCAAGCATAAGCTGGCGCCGAAGGTCTCACCGGGCAAAACGTGGGAAGGTTTGATCGGCGGGTTGCTGACGTCGGCGGTGATCTCGTGGCTGTTCGGCCGCTACGCGCCGCTGAACGTGGTGCCGACCACGCTGCTGGCCTGTTCGGTGATCGCCGCGCTGGCTTCGGTGCTGGGCGATTTGACCGAAAGCATGTTCAAACGCGAAGCGGGCATCAAGGACAGCGGGCATTTGATTCCCGGTCATGGCGGCATACTGGATCGTATCGACAGCCTGACCGCGGCGGTGCCGGTGTTTGCCTGCCTGATGCTGTTGGTGTTTTAATCCGTCGATGACGGAAAGTGAGGGATGATGGTCAGCGTGCTTTGGAACCTGGTGGCGTTTCTGATTGCGCTCGGTATCTTGATTACCGTGCATGAGTTCGGACACTTTTGGGTTGCCCGTCGTTGCGGCGTGCGCGTTGAACGCTTCTCCATCGGCTTTGGCCGGGCGCTGTGGCGCCGAACCGATCGCCAGGGCACCGAGTACGTTATCGCTCTGATCCCGCTCGGCGGCTACGTGAAGATGCTGGACGAGCGCGTGGAGTCGGTGGCGCCGGAGATGCGCCACCAGGCCTTCAACAATAAAACCGTCTGGCAGCGCGCGGCCATCATCAGCGCCGGCCCCATCGCCAACTTCCTGTTTGCTATCCTTGCCTACTGGCTGGTGTTCATCATCGGCGTGCCGAGTTTCCGTCCGGTGATCGGCGAAATCGCGCCGCAATCGATCGCCGCCAAGGCTGAAATTTCGTCTGGCATGGAACTAAAGTCGGTTGACGGCATCGAAACGCCTGATTGGGAGTCAGTTCGTCTGGCGCTGGTGGCGAAGATTGGCGATGCGCAAACCGAAGTCGGCGTAGCGCCGTTCGGCTCTTCGCAGGTGGTGACCAAAACCCTGGACTTGCGCCAGTGGAACTTTGAACCGGACAAGCAGGATCCCGTTGTCGCGCTGGGGATTATGCCGCGCGGCCCGCAGATCGAATCCGTGTTGGCGGAAGTGCAGCCGAACTCGGCGGCGCAAAAGGCGGGTTTACAAGCGGGGGACAGGATCGTTAAAGTCGATGGTCAGCCGTTGGGTCGTTGGCAGACGCTGGTGAAGCGTATCCACGATGGCCCGGGGCAACCGCTGGCTTTGGAGATTGAAAGAAACGGCGCCCCCTTGTCTTTGACGCTGATACCGGATACAAAGCCGGTGGGAAAAGACAAATCGGTGGGGTTTGCAGGCATCATTCCAAAGGTGCTGCCGCTGCCGGAAGAGTATAAGACGATTCGCCAGTATGGACCGTTCCCGGCGCTGTATCAGGCCGGCGACAAGACCTGGCAGCTGATGCGGCTGACGGTCAACATGCTGGGCAAATTAATAACCGGTGATGTAAAGCTGAACAACCTGAGTGGCCCGATCTCGATTGCACAGGGAGCTGGGGCGTCAGCCGGAGTCGGATTCGTGTATTATCTGATGTTCCTGGCGTTGATTAGCGTCAACCTGGGGATCATCAACCTGTTCCCATTACCGGTGTTAGATGGTGGGCATCTCCTCTTCCTGGCGATAGAAAAGCTGAAGGGTGGGCCGGTTTCCGAGCGAGTACAGGACTACAGCTACCGCATAGGTTCGATCGTGTTGGTGTTGTTGATGGGTCTTGCACTTTTCAATGATTTTTCCCGCCTTTAGGGGCGGGGATAGGTTAGGAAGAACGCATAACAACGATGGCGATGAAAAAGTTGCTCATAGCGTCGCTGCTGTTTGGCAGCGCCACCGTATACGGTGCAGACGGGTTCGTAGTGAAAGACATTCATTTCGAAGGCCTGCAGCGAGTTGCCGTCGGTGCGGCGTTACTCAACATGCCGGTTCGCGTCGGCGATACCGTCACTGACGATGACATCAGTAATACCATTCGTGCCTTGTTTGCCACCGGCAACTTCGAGGACGTGCGCGTACTGCGCGATGGTAATACCTTGATCGTGCAGGTGAAGGAACGTCCTACCATCGCCAGCATCACTTTCTCCGGCAACAAGTCGGTGAAGGATGACATGCTCAAGCAAAACCTGGAAGCCTCCGGCGTCCGGGTGGGCGAGGCGCTCGACCGCACCACGATTTCCAGCATTGAAAAAGGGCTGGAAGACTTCTATTACAGCGTTGGTAAATACAGCGCCTCGGTGAAAGCCGTGGTCACGCCGTTGCCGCGCAACCGTGTCGACCTGAAGCTGGTGTTCACGGAAGGGGTCTCCGCCAAGATTCAACAAATCAACATCGTCGGCAACCACGCCTTCACCAACGACGAACTGATCTCGCGCTTCCAGCTGCGTGACGAAGTGCCGTGGTGGAACCTGGTCGGCGATCGCAAATACCAGAAGCAAAAACTGGCGGGCGATCTCGAAACCCTGCGCAGCTTCTATCTGGATCGCGGCTATGCCCGCTTTAACATCGATTCTACCCAGGTGAGCCTGACGCCGGATAAAAAAGGCATCTACATCACCATCAACATCACCGAAGGCGATCAGTACAAGCTTTCTGATGTTATCGTGAACGGCAACCTGGCCGGCCACTCGGCGGAAGTCGCTCAGATCACCAAAATCGAGCCGGGCGAGCTGTATAACGGCAGCAAAGTGACCAAAATGGAAGACAACATCAAAACGATGTTGGGCCGTTATGGTTACGCCTACCCGCGCGTCGGCACCCAGCCGGAGATCAATGACGCGGATAAAACCGTCAAACTGCACGTCAACGTTGACGCGGGCAACCGCTTCTACGTGCGTCGCATCAAGTTCGAAGGCAACGACACCAGCAAGGATTCCGTACTGCGTCGCGAAATGCGCCAGATGGAAGGCGCCTGGCTCGGCAACGAGCAGGTCGAGCAGGGCAAAGAGCGTCTGAACCGTCTGGGCTACTTCGAAACGGTTGACGTGGAAACCCAGCGTGTGCCGGGCACTGCCGATCAGGTCGACGTGACCTACAAGGTTAAAGAACGCAACACCGGTACCTTTAACTTCGGCGTCGGTTACGGCACCGAGAGCGGCGTCAGCTTCCAGGCCGGCGTGCAGCAGGATAACTGGTTGGGTACCGGCTACTCGGTCGGCATCAGCGGCACCAAGAACGATTACCAGACGTATACCGAATTCTCGGTCACCAACCCGTACTTCACAGTTGACGGTGTGAGCCTGGGCGGCCGCGTCTTCTACAACGACTTTAAAGCGGATAACGCGGATCTGTCCGACTACACCAACAAGAGTTACGGTGTTGACGGCACGCTGGGCTTCCCGATCAATGAAAACAACTCGTTGCGCACCGGCCTGGGCTATGTCCACAACGGCCTGTCGAACATGCAGCCGCAGATCGCCATGTGGCGTTACCTCGACTCGATGGGCGTGGATGCGAACAAGACCGACCGCGCCAGCTACTCGACGGACGACTTTACCCTGAACCTGGGCTGGACCTACAACAACCTGGACCGCGGCTACTTCCCGACTTCGGGTAACCGCACCACGTTGAACGGCAAGGTCACCATTCCGGGGTCGGACAACGAATACTACAAGGTGACGCTGGACAGCGTACAGTACGTGCCGATCAACGACGACCGCACCTGGGTGCTGTTGGGTCGCGGCCGTCTGGGTTACGCGGATGGGCTGGGCGGCAAGGAAATGCCGTTCTACGAGAACTTCTACGCCGGTGGTTCGAGCACCGTGCGTGGCTTCCAGTCCAACACCATTGGTCCGAAGGCGGTGTACTACAACTCCAATTCGTACCAGTGCCAGTTCAACGCCGGCAGCACCACCGATCGTCAGAGCATCTGTGGTTCGGATGACGCGGTGGGCGGTAACGCCATGGCGGTCGCCAGCCTGGAGCTGATCACCCCAACGCCGTTCATCAGCGAGAAATACGCCAACTCTGTGCGCACGTCGCTGTTCATCGATGCGGGTACCGTGTGGGATACCAAGTGGAAGAATACCAACGATACGCTGATGTACGGCGTGCCGGACTACAGCAAGGCCAGCAATATTCGTTCTTCCGCCGGTATCGCGCTGCAGTGGATGTCGCCATTGGGGCCATTGGTGTTCTCTTACGCCAACCCGATCAAGAAATACGAAGGCGACAAGTCCGAACAGTTCCAGTTTAACATCGGTAAGACCTGGTAACGGGTCTCGCCTCTGGGCATAACAGTTATTAAGAATCGCAATGGCCAGGCGCCCGCCGGCAGAGGGAGATGATTCTCATTGTTTGGTGGGACAAGTCTGGCAAATTGTGTACTTCAGTGTCATATGACACAAATGGGTGATGGTAAGGAGTTTATAGTGAAAAAGTGGTTGTGTGCCGCAGGCCTCGGTTTAGCAATGGCTGCTTCAGCTGGCGTTCAGGCAGCAGATAAGATCGCTGTCGTTAACGTCTCCAGCATTTTCCAACAGCTGCCGGCCCGCGAAGCGGTCGCTAAACAGCTGGAAAACGAGTTTAAAGGCCGTGCAAGCGAACTCCAGAACATGGAACGTAGCCTGCAGACCAAAATGCAACGTCTGCAGCGTGACGGCGCTACCATGAAAGCCAGCGACCGCAGCAAGTTGGAAAAAGACGTGATGGCGCAGCGCGAGCAGTTCTCTCAGAAAGCCCAGGCTTTCGAGCAGGACAACCGTCGTCGCCAGATGGAAGAGCGTAACAAGATCCTGAGCCGCATTCAGGACGCGGTGAAATCTGTCGCGAGCAAAGGCGGTTATGACGTGGTGATCGACGCCAACGCCGTTGCCTATGCAGACTCTTCCAAAGATATCACTGCTGACGTGCTGAAACAGGTTAAATAACACATGCTTTCAATTCGACTGGCTGATTTAGCGCAGCAGTTGGATGCACAATTGCACGGTGATGGCGATCTCGTCATCACCGGCATTGCTTCTATGCATTCGGCACAGCCTGGCCAAATCACGTTTTTGTCAAACAGCCGCTATCAAGAGCAGCTGTCTTCCTGCCAGGCAAGCGCCGTGGTGCTTACCGAAGCGGATTTACCACACTGCCGTGCTGCGGCGCTGGTGGTTAAGAACCCTTACCTGACCTATGCGCGCATGGCGCAGCTGATGGACACCACGCCGTCGCCGGCTCAGGATATCGCGCCAAGCGCGGTGATCTCGCCTGAAGCGCAGCTGGGGCAGAACGTCGCCATTGGGGCGAACGCGGTGATCGAGTCGGGTGCGGTGCTTGGCGATAACGTGGTTATCGGCCCGGGCTGCTTCATCGGCAAACACGCACGCATCGGCGCGGGAACGCGTCTGTGGGCGAACGTAACGATTTATCATGCGGTCGAAATCGGCCAGCGCTGCCTGATTCAGTCGGGCACCGTGATCGGCGCAGACGGTTTCGGCTATGCGAATGAGCGCGGCGAGTGGATCAAGATCCCTCAGTTGGGCACGGTGATTATCGGCGATCGCGTCGAAATCGGCGCTTGCACCACCATTGACCGCGGCGCTTTGGATAACACCCAAATCGGGAATGGTGTTATCATCGACAACCAATGCCAGATTGCACATAACGTCGTGATTGGCGACAATACCGCCGTCGCCGGCGGTGTGATCATGGCCGGCAGCCTGAAAATCGGCCGCTACTGCCAGATTGGCGGCGCCAGCGTGATCAACGGTCACATGGAAATTGCCGACAAGGTTGTTGTTACCGGAATGGGAATGGTTATGCGACCAATCACCGAACCTGGGGTATACTCTTCGGGCATTCCGTTGCAGCCTAACAAGGTTTGGCGTAAAACCGCTGCGTTGGTAATGAATATCGATGAGATCAGCAAGCGCTTGAAAGCTGTCGAACGTAAAGTCGGAAAAGACTAGTCATTGCCGCCCGCTCTCGCGGGTACAAAACGAAACGCGTTGGTCGTGAGACCAAAAGCGCAAAGAGATGTTAATTTGCGGCCTGCATGATGATCTCCTTTTGGGGTCAGCGCAGGCCGTGTTGTTGATGCCATCAGTTTTTAGAGACAGGAAGAGTATTTTGACTACTGACACTCATACTCTGGATATTGCAGAAATTTTGGATCTGCTTCCTCACCGTTACCCGTTCTTGCTGGTCGACCGCGTCCTCGAGTTTGAAGAGCACAAATATCTGCGTGCGGTGAAGAACGTATCGGTGAATGAACCGTTTTTCCAGGGCCACTTCCCTGGCAAACCGATTTTCCCAGGCGTATTGATTCTGGAAGCCATGGCGCAGGCCACCGGCATCCTGGCGTTTAAAAGCGTCGGCAAACTGGAACCGGGCGAGCTGTATTACTTCGCTGGTATCGATGAAGCTCGCTTCAAGCGCCCTGTGGTGCCAGGCGATCAGATGGTCATGGAAGTCACCTTCGAGAAAACTCGCCGCGGTCTGACTCGCTTCAAAGGCGTGGCGACCGTTGACGGTAAAATTGTCTGCGAAGCAACCATGATGTGTGCCCGCAGCCGGGAGGCTTAATCCGTGATTGACCAAACCGCCTTTATCCATCCTAGCGCGATAGTCGAAGAAGGCGCCGTGATTGGCGCCGGCGTGCATATCGGCCCTTTCTGCTACGTCGGCTCCCAGGTGGAAATCGGCGCCGGCACGGTGCTGAAATCCCACGTGGTGGTGAACGGCATTACCAAGATTGGCCGCGATAACCAGATTTATCAGTTCGCCTCTATCGGCGAAGTGAATCAGGATCTGAAATACGCGGGCGAGCCGACGCGTGTGGAAGTGGGCGATCGCAATCGCATCCGCGAAAGCGTCACCATCCACCGCGGCACCGCGCAGGGCACCGGCCTGACCAAAGTGGGCAACGATAACCTGCTGATGGTCAACGTGCATGTCGCCCACGACTGCGTAGTTGGCAACGCTTGCGTGCTGGCCAACAACGCCACGCTGGCGGGGCATGTGGAAATCGACGATCACGCCATCATCGGCGGCATGACGGCGATCCATCAGTTCTGCATTATCGGCGCGCATGTGATGGTAGGCGGTTGTTCCGGTGTCGCTCAGGATGTGCCTCCGTTCGTCATCGCTCAGGGCAACCACGCTACGCCGTTCGGCGTCAACGCGGTCGGCCTCAAGCGCCGCGGTTTTGACAAGGATGAAATGCAGGCGATCCGCAACGCCTACAAAATCCTGTATCGCAGCGAAAAAACGCTGGATGAAGCGAAAGCGGAAATCGAAGCCCTGGCCAAAGAGCAGCCGGTGGTGCAGCAGTACCTCGATTTCTTCACCCGTTCTACCCGTGGCATCATTCGCTGAGTTATGTCGAATCGTCCATTGACTATCGGATTGGTCGCCGGAGAAACCTCCGGTGACATTCTCGGCGCCGGTTTGATCCGTGCGCTCAAAGCGCAGATCCCTGACGCGCGTTTCGTTGGCGTCGCCGGCCCGCTGATGCAGGCCGAAGGGTGCGAAGCCTGGTACGAAATGGAAGAGCTGGCGGTAATGGGCGTGGTGGAAGTGCTCGAGCGCTTGCCACGCCTGTTGAAGATCCGCAAGGATCTTACCCGCCGCTTCGGTGAGCTGCGGCCGGACGTGTTTGTCGGCATCGACGCGCCGGACTTCAACATCACGCTGGAAGGCCGCCTCAAGCAGCGCGGCATTCGCACCATCCACTATGTCAGCCCTTCAGTGTGGGCCTGGCGACAAAAGCGCGTTTTCAAAATAGGCAAAGCCACCGATTTGGTGCTGGCCTTTCTCCCTTTCGAAAAAGCGTTTTACGATCGTTTCAACGTCCCCTGCCGGTTTATCGGTCACACCATGGCGGACGCCATGCCGCTGCAGCCCGATCGGTTGGCGGCGCGCGCTCAGCTTGGCATCGCTCCGCAGGCGCGCTGTTTGGCCTTGTTGCCGGGCAGCCGCGGCGCCGAAGTCGAGATGCTGAGCGCCGACTTCCTCAAAACCGCGCAGCTGCTGCGCACGCGTTATCCCGAGCTGGAAGTGGTGGTGCCGCTGGTCAACGCCAAACGGCGTGAGCAGTTTGAGCGCATCAAGGCCGAAGTGGCGCCGGATCTGACCGTACACCTGCTGAATGGGCAGGGGCGTGAAGCGATGATCGCCAGCGACGCGGCGCTGCTGGCATCCGGCACGGCGGCGCTGGAATGCATGCTGGCCAAGTGCCCGATGGTCGTGGGCTATCGCATGAAGCCGTTCACTTTCTGGTTGGCGCAGAAGCTGGTGAAAACGCCTTATGTCTCGCTGCCGAATCTGCTGGCGGGGCGGGAGATCGTCACCGAACTGCTGCAGCATGACTGCGTCCCGGACAAACTGGCCGCCGCCGTGATGCCGCTGCTGGAAGAGAGCCCGGAAACCGACGCGTTGAAACAGACTTTCCTTACCTTGCACCAAAGCATCCGTTGCGGTGCGGACGAACAGGCCGCTCAGGCTGTGTTGGAGCTGGCGAAAGCATGATTGAACCCTTTATCTATCCCGCTGCCACGCTGATTGCCGGTGTGGACGAAGTGGGCCGCGGCCCGTTGGTCGGCGCGGTGGTCACCGCCGCCGTGATCCTCGATCCGGCGCGGCCGATCGTCGGACTGGCGGACTCCAAAAAGCTCAGTGAAAAACGCCGGCTGGCGCTGTATGACGAAATCGTCGCCAAAGCGCTCTCCTGGAGCCTGGGGCGCGCCGAACCGGCGGAAATCGACCAGCTGAACATTTTGCACGCCACCATGTTGGCGATGCAGCGCGCGGTGGCCGGGTTGCATATCGCGCCGGACATGGTTTTAATCGACGGTAACCGTTGCCCGAGCTTGCCGATGCGTTCGCAGGCGGTGGTGAAGGGCGACAGCCGCGTGGCGGAGATCAGCGCGGCGTCCATTCTGGCGAAGGTCACGCGCGATCGCGAAATGGCCGAGCTGGACAGCGAGTTCCCGGACTACGGTTTCGCGCAGCATAAAGGCTACCCGACCGCCTTCCACCTGGAGCGGCTGGCCGCGCTGGGCGCCACCGAGCATCATCGCCGCAGCTTCGCGCCGGTGAAAAGGGCGCTCGCGCTGTAGCCTGCGAGCCTGACCGGCTCGACGATAGCATTAACCCGGGCTCAGCACGCTGAGCCCCTTCAATCAGGTATCTGGAGATGGCCGAACCTCGTTTTATTCACCTGCGCGTCCACAGTGACTACTCCATGATTGATGGATTGGCCAAGACGGCGCCGCTGGTGAAAAGAGCCGCCGCGTTAGCCATGCCTGCTCTGGCAATCACCGATTTCACCAACCTGTGCGGGCTGGTGAAGTTCTACGGCAGCGCGCACGGCGCCGGGATCAAACCGATCATCGGCGCGGATTTCCATGTGCAAAGCGAAGTCTTGGGCGACGAACTCGCTCAGCTGACGGTGCTGGCCAGCAACAACGAAGGCTACCAGAACCTGACGCTGCTGATTTCCCGCGCCTATCAGCGCGGCTACGGCGCCGCCGGCCCGATCATCGATCGCGACTGGCTGATTGAACATCGCGAAGGGCTGATCCTGCTTTCCGGCGCGCGTCAGGGCGACGTCGGCAAGTTCCTGCTGCGCGGCAACCAGGCGCAGGTGGATCAGTGTCTGGATTTCTACCAGCAATATTTCCCCGACTGCTACTACCTGGAGTTGATCCGCACCGGCCGCCCGGACGAAGAGAACTATCTGCATGCGGCGGTGGCGCTGGCCACCGAGCGCGGTTTGCCGGTGGTGGCCACCAACGACGTGCGTTTCCTGGTGGAAGATGACTTCGACGCCCATGAGATCCGCGTCGCCATCCACGACGGCTTTACGCTGGACGATCCCAAGCGGCCGCGCAACTACAGCCCGCAACAATACATGCGCAGCGAAGACGAGATGTGCGAGCTGTTCGCCGACATCCCGGAAGCGCTGCTGAACAGCGTCGAAATCGCCAAACGCTGTAACGTCACCATTCGCCTCGGCGAGTACTTCCTGCCGCAGTTCCCGACCGGCGATATGAGTACCGAGGACTTCCTGGTACTCAAATCGAAAGAGGGGCTGGAAGAGCGCCTCGAGTTCCTGTTCCCCGATCCTGAAGTGCGCGCGCAGCGCCGCCCGGAATACGACGAGCGTCTGGACGTCGAGCTGAAAGTGATCAACCAGATGGGGTTCCCCGGCTACTTCCTGATCGTGATGGAATTTATCCAGTGGTCGAAGGACAACAACGTGCCGGTGGGCCCAGGGCGAGGCTCCGGCGCCGGTTCGCTGGTGGCCTATGCGTTGAAAATCACCGACCTCGATCCGCTGGAATTCGACCTGCTGTTCGAACGCTTCCTGAACCCGGAACGTGTCTCGATGCCCGACTTCGACGTCGACTTCTGCATGGAGAAACGTGACCAGGTAATCGAGCACGTGGCGGAGATGTACGGCCGCGAAGCGGTATCGCAGATCATCACCTTCGGCACCATGGCGGCGAAAGCGGTTATCCGCGACGTAGGCCGCGTGTTGGGGCACCCGTACGGGTTCGTCGATCGCATCTCCAAACTGGTGCCGCCGGATCCGGGCATGACGCTGGAGAAAGCCTTCGCCGCCGAACCGCAGCTGCCGGAGATTTACGAGGCCGACGAAGAGGTCAAAGCGCTGATTGACATGGCCCGCAAGCTGGAAGGGGTGACGCGCAACGCCGGTAAACACGCCGGTGGCGTGGTGATCGCGCCGACCAAGATCACCGACTTCGCGCCGCTGTACTGCGATGCCGAAGGGAACCACCCGGTGACCCAGTTCGACAAGAACGACGTGGAATACGCCGGGCTGGTGAAGTTCGACTTCCTCGGTCTGCGCACCCTGACCATCATCGACTGGGCGCTGGAGATGATCAACGCCCGGCGCGCCAAGACCGGGCTGGAACCGATCGACATCGCCGCCATCCCGCTCGACGACAAGAAAAGCTTCGACATGCTGCAGCGTTCGGAAACCACGGCGGTGTTCCAGCTTGAATCGCGCGGCATGAAAGATTTGATCAAACGTCTGAAGCCCGACTGCTTCGAAGACATGATCGCACTGGTGGCGCTGTTCCGTCCGGGGCCGCTGCAGTCGGGCATGGTGGATAACTTCATCGACCGCAAACATGGCCGCGAAGAGATCTCCTACCCGGACATTCAGTGGCAGCATGAGTCGCTCAAGCCGGTGCTGGAGCCGACCTACGGCATCATCCTGTATCAGGAACAGGTGATGCAGATTGCCCAGGTGCTGGCCGGCTATACGCTGGGCGGCGCGGACATGCTGCGCCGTGCGATGGGTAAAAAGAACCCGGTCGAAATGGCCAAGCAGCGCGGCGGCTTTGAAGACGGCGCCAAAGCGCGAGGCATCGACGGCGAACTGTCGGTGAAAATCTTCGACCTGGTGGAGAAATTCGCCGGTTATGGCTTCAACAAATCGCACTCCGCCGCCTACGCGCTGGTGTCGTACCAGACGCTGTGGCTGAAGGCGCACTATCCGGCCGAGTTTATGGCGGCGGTGATGACCGCCGATATGGACAACACCGACAAAGTGGTGGGTCTGGTGGACGAATGCTGGCGCATGGGGCTGAAGATCCTGCCGCCGGACATCAACAGCGGCCTGTATCACTTCCACGTCAACGACGACGGCGAGATCGTTTACGGCATCGGCGCCATCAAGGGCGTGGGGGAAGGGCCGATCGAAGCCATTATCGAAGCGCGCAACAGCGGCGAGCAAGGTTATTTCAAAGACCTGTTCGATCTCTGCGCGCGCTCCGACATCAAGAAACTGAACCGCCGCATTCTGGAAAAACTGATCATGTCCGGGGCGTTCGATCGCCTTGGGCCACACCGCGCCGCGCTGATGAATTCGCTCGGCGACGCGTTGAAAGCGGCGGATCAGCATGCGAAAGCCGAAGCTATCGGCCAGGTGGACATGTTTGGCGTGCTGGCGGAAGCGCCGGAGCAGGTGGAGCAATCCTACGCCAACATCGCGCCCTGGCCGGAGCAGGTGGTGTTGGACGGTGAACGGGAAACGCTGGGGCTGTACCTGACCGGCCACCCGATCACCCAATACCTCAAGGAGATCGAACGTTACGCCGGTGGCCAGCGTTTGAAAGACATGCACCCGACGGATCGGGGCAAAATGACCACCGCCGTCGGGTTGGTGGTCGCCGCGCGGGTGATGGTGACCAAGCGCGGCAACCGCATTGGCATCTGTACGCTGGATGACCGTTCGGGCCGTCTGGAAGTGATGCTATTCACCGAAGCGTTAGAAAAATACCAGCATTTGTTGGAAAAAGACCGTATCCTTATCGCCAGTGGACAGGTCAGCTTTGATGACTTTAGCGGCGGGCTTAAAATGATGGCCCGCGAGGTAATGGACATCAGTGAAGCCCGGGAAAAATACGCTCGCGGGCTTGCTATCTCGCTGACTGACAGGCAAATTGATGACCAGCTTTTGAACCGTCTCCGTCAGTCGTTGGAACCCCATCGCTCGGGGACGATTCCAGTGCATCTCTACTATCAACGGGAAGATGCGCGAGCCAAGCTGCGTTTTGGCGCAACCTGGCGCGTGACGCCCACCGACCGCTTGTTGATAGACTTGCGGACGTTGGTAGGCAATGAGCAGGTGGACTTGGAATTTGACTAAAATAGGAATGCTATGAGTCTGAATTTTCTTGATTTTGAACAGCCGATTGCAGAGCTGGAAGCGAAAATTGACTCGCTGACTGCAGTCAGCCGTCAAGACGAAAAATTAGATATTAATCTGGACGAAGAGGTTCAGCGCCTGCGTGAAAAGAGCGTTGAGCTGACGCGCAAGATTTTTGCCGATCTTGGGGCCTGGCAGATTGCCCAATTGGCACGCCACCCGCGCCGTCCTTATACCCTGGATTATATCAAACACATCTTTACCGACTTCGAAGAGTTGGCGGGCGATCGCGCTTACGCCGACGACAAAGCGATCGTCGGGGGGATTGCGCGTCTGGATGGCCGCCCGGTGATGATCATCGGGCACCAGAAAGGCCGTGAGACCAAAGAGAAGATCCGCCGCAACTTCGGCATGCCGGCGCCGGAAGGCTACCGCAAGGCGCTGCGCCTGATGGAAATGGCCGCCCGCTTCAAAATGCCGATCATCACCTTTATCGATACCCCGGGCGCTTATCCGGGCGTGGGCGCGGAAGAACGCGGCCAGTCGGAAGCCATCGCGCGCAACCTGCGTGAGATGTCGCGCCTGAACGTACCGGTCATCTGCACCGTCATCGGTGAAGGCGGCTCGGGCGGCGCGCTGGCGATCGGCGTGGGCGACAAGGTGAACATGCTGCAGTACAGCACCTACTCGGTGATTTCGCCGGAAGGCTGCGCCTCCATCCTGTGGAAGAGCGCCGACAAGGCGCCGCTGGCCGCGGAAGCGATGGGCATCACCGCGCCGCGTCTGAAAGAGCTGAAGCTGATCGACTCGGTGATCCCGGAGCCGCTGGGTTCCGCGCACCGCGACGTGCCGGCGATGGCCGCCGCGTTGAAAGCGCAGCTGCTGGCCGATCTGAAAGATCTGGATGGCCTGAACGACGAAGAGTTGCTCAACCGTCGCTACCAGCGTCTGATGAACTACGGCTACTGCTGAGTTGCGATCTTCACGGTAATAAACCGCCTCCGGGCGGTTTTTTTTTGGCTACACACCGCCGGATTTTCGTGGTGTTATAGAGACTTGGCCGTTAACTGACAGGAGCTGCCGATGAATATCATCGCCATCATGGGCCCGACGGGCGTCTACTACAAAGATGAGCCGATCCGCGAGCTCCACGCGGCGCTGGGCGCGATGGGATTCCAGCTGGTATACCCCAAAAACAGCGGTGACCTGCTGAAGCTGATCGAAGCCAATGCCCGCATCTGCGGCGTGATCTTCGACTGGGACGATTACAGCCTGGAGCTGTGCAGCGAGATCAACGAGCTGAACGAATACCTGCCGCTGTACGCCTTTATCAATACTCACTCCACCTTCGACGTCAGCCTGCATGAAATGCGCATGGTGCTCTATTTCTTCGAGTATGGCCTGAATGCGGCAGACGATATCGCGCAGCGCATCCAGCAATACACGGCGGAATACATCGACACCATTACGCCGCCGCTGACCAAGGCGCTGTTCAACTACGTGCGCGAAGGAAAGTACACTTTTTGCACGCCGGGCCACATGGCCGGCACCGCGTTCCAGAAAAGCCCGGTGGGCTGCCTGTTCTATGACTTCTTCGGCGCCAATACCCTGAAGGCCGACATCTCGATTTCGGTCACCGAGCTCGGGTCGCTGCTGGATCACACCGGCCCGCATCTGGAGGCCGAAGAGTACATCGCGCGCACCTTCAATGCCGAGCAGAGCTATCTGGTCACCAACGGCACCTCCACCGCCAACAAGATCGTCGGCATGTATTCAGCGCCGGCGGGCAGCACGGTGCTGATCGACCGCAACTGCCACAAATCGCTGTGCCACCTGCTGATGATGAGCGATATCGTGCCGATCTATCTGCGCCCGCTGCGCAACGCCTACGGCATCCTCGGTGGCATTCCGCAGCGCGAGTTTACCCGCGCCAGCATCGCCGCCCGGGTGCAGGAGACCCCGAACGCCACCTGGCCGGTGCATGCGGTGATCACCAATTCCACCTATGACGGCCTGCTGTACAACACCGACTACATCAAGCAGACGCTGGAGGTGCCGTCGATCCACTTCGACTCCGCCTGGGTGCCTTACACCAACTTCCATCCGATTTACGACGGCAAGAGCGGCATGAGCGGCGATCGGGTGCCCGGCAAGGTTTTCTACGAAACCCAATCCACCCACAAGCTGCTGGCGGCCTTCTCGCAGGCCTCGATGATTCATATCAAGGGCGACTACGACGAGAGCACCTTCAACGAAGCCTACATGATGCACACCACCACTTCGCCGCACTACGGCATCGTGGCGTCGATGGAGACCGCCGCCGCCATGCTGCGCGGCAATCCGGGGCGCCGCTTGATCAACCGTTCGGTGGAGCGCGCGCTGCATTTTCGCCGTGAAGTGCAGCGGCTGCGCGAGGAAAGCGACAGCTGGTTCTTCGATATCTGGCAGCCGGAAGAGATCGATGAAGCGCAGTGCTGGCCGCTGGATCCGGACGATAACTGGCACGGTTTCGGCCAGACCGATCGCGATCATATGTATCTCGATCCGATCAAGGTGACGATCCTGACGCCGGGCATGAATGAGCTGGGGGCGCTGGAGGAAGAGGGGATCCCGGCGGCGCTGGTGGCGAAGTACCTCGACGAGCGCGGCATCGTGGTGGAGAAGACCGGGCCGTACAACCTGCTGTTCCTGTTCAGCATCGGCATCGATAAAACCAAGGCGATGAGCCTGCTGCGCGGCCTGACCGACTTCAAGCGCGCCTACGATCTCAACCTGCGGGTGAAGAACATGCTGCCGGATCTGTACGCCGAGGATCCGGATTTCTATCGCCATATGCGCATCCAGGAGCTGGCCGCCGGTATTCATCGCCTGATCTGCCAACACGATCTGCCGCGCCTGATGCAGCGGGCGTTTGACGTGCTGCCGGAAATGAAGCTGACGCCGCACCAGATGTTCCAGGAGCAGGTGCGCGGCAATGTGGAAACCTGCGAGCTGGATCAGTTGGTGGGCAAAGTGGCGGCCAATATGATACTGCCTTATCCGCCGGGCGTGCCGCTGGTGATGCCGGGGGAAATGATCACCGAAGAGAGCCGGGCGGTGCTCGATTTCCTGCTGATGCTGTGCTCGATCGGCGAGCGCTATCCCGGTTTTGAAACCGACATCCACGGCGCCAAGCTGACGGAAGACGGACGCTATCTGGTGAAGGTGCTGAAAGCCCCGCAGCCATAAGGCCATAATGCGCCCGGCGGTTTGGAAAGATGCGCCGGGCTTCCTCATTGACGGCCTCATCGCCGCCGGATACCGTGCACCATCAGAATGAACAGGAGAGGGTTTCTATGCTGGCATTACGTCAGGTGCATCACATCGCGATCATTGGCGCGGACTACGCCGCCAGTAAGCATTTCTATTGCGACATTCTCGGCTTTACCCTGCTGAGTGAAGTTTACCGCGAGGAGCGTGACTCCTGGAAAGCGGATCTGGCGCTCAACGGGCAATACACCCTCGAGCTGTTTTCTTTCCCTTCGCCGCCGGCCCGCGTCAGCCGCCCGGAGGCTTGCGGCCTGCGCCATCTGGCGTTCAGCGTTGACGATATAGACCAAGCCATCGCCCATCTGCAGGCGGCCGGCGTCGCCTGCGAACCGGTACGCGTCGATCCTTATACTCAATCTCGTTTTACCTTTTTCAGCGATCCCGATGGTTTACCGTTAGAATTATACGAGAGTTAACGGCTTAATCGCCTCCCGGCGGCCACAGCCGGGGGCGATTATGCTATGATCGCGCCCTTGCCCCACATGCCTACAGAGTTATTTCCGCCATGCAAGAGCCTGCTTTTCGCGTCGGGGAGTGGCTGGTTACCCCTGCCGACAATACCATCAGCCGTGACGGCCGCCAGAAAACGCTGGAACCGCGCCTGATCGACATGCTGTGCTATTTCGCCCGGCACCCCGATGTGGTGCTGAGCCGCGACGAGCTGATCGATAGCGTTTGGAAGCGCAATATCGTCACTAATCACGTGGTGACCCAATGCATTTCAGAACTGCGCAAATACCTGAAAGACGGCGACAGCGACAGTCCGGAATACATTATCACCGTGCCTAAGCGCGGGTATAAGTTGGCGGCTTCGGTGATCTGGTGTGAAGACGGGGAGTCGCAGCCCGCCCCTGCGCCGGCGCCGCAGATTGCGGTGATCATGCATGAGCCGGAAGACGGCAGCGATGATGAAGACGATACGCCGTACGTGCCGCCGAGCCGGACCCGAACGCCGGTTGCCGCACCCGGCGAAAAGCAGCCGCGCTTTTATCGCCGCTCGACGTTCTGGGTGTGGCTGGCGTTTCTGGCGGCGCTCAGCGTCTGCGTGGCGTTTGTCGGCATCGCCACGCTGTCGCAGCGCGTGCCGGTATCGACCATGCCGGTGCTGCTCAATCCGCGCGATATCGATATCCGCATCCAGGGCGGCGAGAGCTGCAGCAACTGGATGCCGCAGCTCTCCTATGTGGTGGGCGTCAGCGAGCTGATCACCGATTCGCTCAACACCTACTCGACCTTCCTGGTGCACGACCAAACCAATTACAACTATTCCGGCCCCAGCAACTCGGGCAAGTCGCTGTATATCGAGTTCGTCAATCAGCGCCACTACCGCGCCCAGCAGTGTTTCCTGTCCGTACGGCTGGTGGATAACGCCGACAGCTCAATCATGTTGGACAAGCGTTACTTCATTACCGCCGATAACCAGCTGAAGATCCAAAGCGACTTCCTCGCCAGCCTGTCCGCCGCGCTGAAACAGCCCTGGCCGCCGCAGCTGGAACAGCGTCTGGCGCAGCTGCTGCCGGATAACGGGCCGCTGCTGCAGCGCTTCTACCAGGCGCATCAATTGTTGATCCACGGCGACGCCGATTCGTTGACTCGCGCCAGCGCGCAGCTGAGCGAGCTGATTAAAAGCGCGCCGAATTTCCACTACCTGCTGGCGGAAAAAGCGCTGGTGGATGTGCTGCGCAACTCTTATCAACCGTTCGACAGCCAGGGGCTGGCGCAATTGCGCGCCGATATCAGCCATCTGGCGACCATCCCCGAATTGAAAAATACGCCGATCGTGCAGCAAGTTCTGGCGGTTGATGCGCTGGCGCAGGGACGCATTGACGATGCGCACCGAGCGATCGAGCTGGGGATTGAGTTGCAAATGTCGTGGCTGAATTATGTGCTGCTGGGCAAAGTGTATGAAATGCAGGGGCAGAATCATTTGGCGGCGGATTCTTATATTACCGCGTTCAACCTGCGCCCCGGTGAAGATACCTTGCATTGGATCACCAATGGCGTATTCCAGACGTCATTGACCAACGTGGTGCCTTATTTAAATAACTATCAGCGCCAATAATTCACCAGAACCACGCCGCCATTATTCTCAGGGAACTCCGGCGGCGTTATTTATTGGTGAAGATATGTTGCGCCATTGTGTTATTTTGCTGCGCAATATCGTTCCTTTTCTGCCGTTTGTTATTCGTGATTAACCTGGTTATTATCCTGTTTTTTAACGATGTTTATCTTTTCTTTAGCTTACCTTTTTATCTTGATGTGTTAATCAAAAACCTCAGATTATCATTTGTATGATCATGAGCGTAATCTCACTTTATCTTTAGGACTTTATTTCTGCCGATGGTTAGCATCCTGACTATCAAGCCGGCTCATTAAAATCTTTTATTTATGGGTGTGGCTTATAAGAAACGTAAATCAGGAGAAACTGACCATGGCTTCACCCAAGAAAATAGGGCTTATTGCCTGCACCGGCGTAGTCGCCGGTAATATGATGGGGAGCGGGATTGCCTTATTGCCCGCCAACCTGGCGAGTCTCGGATCCATCGCCATTTGGGGATGGGTGATCTCGATTATCGGGGCGATGTCGCTGGCCTACGTGTACGCCCGCCTCGCGACCAAAAACCCGCAGCAGGGCGGCCCTATCGCCTACGCCGGTGAAATTTCCCCGGCGTTCGGCTTCCAGACCGGCGTGCTTTATTACCATGCCAACTGGATCGGCAACCTGGCCATCGGCATTACCGCCGTTTCTTATCTCTCCACCTTCTTCCCGGCGTTGAACAACCCGGTGCCTGCCGGCATCGCCTGTATCGCCATCGTGTGGATCTTCACCTTCGTCAACATGCTGGGCGGGACCTGGGTCAGCCGCTTGACCACCCTGGGCCTGGTGCTGGTGCTGATCCCGGTGATCGTAACCGCCACCCTCGGCTGGCACTGGTTTGACGCCGCCACCTACCAGGCTAACTGGAATACCTCCGGCACCACCGACAGCCATGCGGTCATCAAAAGTATTCTGCTGTGCCTGTGGGCGTTCATCGGCGTGGAATCCGCGGCGGTCAGCACCGGCATGGTGAAAAACCCGAAACGCACCGTGCCGCTGGCGACCATGCTTGGCACCGGCCTGGCGGGCATCATCTACATCGCCGCCACCCAGGTGATCAGCGGCATGTTCCCGGCGTCTGAAATGGCCGCCAGCGGCGCGCCGTTCGCCATCAGCGCCTCGGCGATTATGGGCAACTGGGCGGCACCGATGGTTTCCGCGTTCACCGCCTTTGCCTGCCTGACCTCGCTCGGGTCATGGATGATGCTGGTCGGCCAGGCCGGGGTGCGCGCCGCCAACGACGGCAACTTCCCGAAAGTGTACGGCGAGCTGGATAAAAACGGCATTCCGAAAAAAGGCCTGCTGCTCGCGAGCTGCAAAATGACCGCGCTGATGGTGCTGATCACCCTGATGAGCTCCGCCGGCGGCAAGGCTTCCGATCTGTTCGGCGAGCTGACCGGCATCGCGGTGCTGCTGACCATGCTGCCTTACTTCTACTCCTGCGTAGACCTGATTCGCTTCGAAGGGGTCAACGTGCGCAACCTGCTGAGCCTGATCGCTTCGGTGTGCGGCTGCGGCTTCTGCTTCATCGCGCTGATGGGCGCCAACTCTTTCGAACTGTCCGGCACCTTTATCATCAGCCTGATTATCCTGATGTTCTACGCCCGGAAAATGAATACCCGCCAGGCTGCCAATGCAGCGGCGGTCGATGAAAACACCACGGCCAAAGCGCACTGATTCGCGTCCGCTGACCGACTGAATTTACCCAGCCCCTTTCTTTCCGACCTGTCAGCCGCGACGGGAAGGGGCTTGCTTTGCCAGGAGAAATGCATATGAACGTTATCGCCATCATGAATCACATGGGTGTCTACTTCAAAGAAGAGCCTATCCGTGAACTGCATCAGGCGCTGGAAAGTCTGGATTTCCGCATCGTTTACCCTAACGATCGCGAAGACCTGCTGAAACTGATCGAGAACAACGCCCGTCTGTGCGGGGTGATCTTCGACTGGGACAAATACAATCTGGAGCTGTGCGAAGAGATCAGCCAGCTGAACGAATACATGCCGCTGTACGCATTCGCCAACACCTATTCCACGTTGGACGTCAGCCTGAACGATCTGCGCATGCAGGTGCGCTTCTTCGAGTATGCGCTCGGCGCGGCAACCGACATCGCCGCCAAGATCAAACAGAATACCGACGAGTATATCGACACCATCCTGCCGCCGTTGACCAAGGCGCTGTTCAAATACGTGCGCGAAGGCAAATACACTTTCTGTACGCCGGGCCACATGGGCGGCACAGCCTTCCAGAAAAGCCCGGTGGGCAGCCTGTTCTACGATTTCTTCGGCCCGAACACCATGAAGTCGGATATCTCGATTTCGGTGTCCGAGCTTGGGTCGCTGCTGGATCACTCCGGCCCGCACAAAGAGGCGGAAGAGTACATTTCCCGCGTGTTCAACGCCGAGCGCAGCTACATGGTGACCAACGGCACCTCCACCGCCAACAAGATCGTCGGCATGTATTCGGCGCCGGCGGGCAGCACGGTGCTGATTGACCGTAACTGCCACAAGTCGCTGACTCACCTGATGATGATGAGCGACATCACGCCGATCTACTTCCGCCCGACCCGCAATGCCTACGGCATCCTCGGCGGCATTCCGCAGAGCGAGTTCCAGCGCGCCACCATCGCCAAACGCGTGAAGGAGACCCCGAACGCCACCTGGCCGGTGCATGCGGTGATCACCAACTCCACCTATGACGGCCTGCTGTACAACACCGACTTTATCAAGAACACTCTGGACGTGAAGTCGATCCATTTCGACTCCGCCTGGGTGCCTTACACCAACTTCCATCCGATCTATAAAGGCAAGTGCGGCATGAGCGGCGGCCGCGTGGAGGGCAAGGTGATCTATGAAACCCAGTCCACCCACAAACTGCTGGCGGCCTTCTCGCAGGCTTCGATGATTCATGTGAAGGGTGACATCAACGAAGAGACCTTCAACGAAGCCTACATGATGCACACCACCACCTCGCCGCACTACGGCATCGTGGCGTCGACCGAAACCGCCGCGGCGATGATGAAAGGCAACGCCGGCAAGCGCCTGATCAACGGCTCTATCGAGCGCGCGATCAAGTTCCGCAAAGAGATCAAACGCCTGAAAGTCGAGTCCGACGGCTGGTTCTTCGACGTCTGGCAGCCGGAGCATATCGATGAGCCGGAATGCTGGCCGCTGCGCTCCGACAGCGCCTGGCACGGTTTCAAGAACATCGACAACGAACACATGTATCTGGACCCGATCAAGGTCACTATCCTGACCCCGGGTATGAGCAAGGAAGGCGAGATGCAGCCGTTCGGTATCCCGGCCAGCATCGTGGCGAAATACCTCGACGAGCGCGGCATCATCGTCGAGAAAACCGGGCCTTACAACCTGCTGTTCCTGTTCAGCATCGGCATCGATAAAACCAAGGCGCTCAGCCTGCTGCGCGCGATGACCGACTTCAAACGCTCGTTCGACCTGAACCTGCGGGTGAAAAACATGCTGCCTTCGCTGTATCAGGAAGCGCCTGATTTCTATGAAAACATGCGCATTCAGGATCTGGCGCAGAACATTCACCGCTTGGTGGAGCAACACAACTTGCCGGACCTGATGTACCGCGCGTTCGAAGTGCTGCCAACCATGGTGATGAATCCGTACCAGGCGTTCCAGAAAGAGCTGCACGGCGAAGTGGAAGAGGTCTATCTGGAAGAGATGGTCGGTAAGGTCAATGCCAACATGATCCTCCCATACCCACCGGGCGTGCCGCTGGTGATGCCGGGCGAGATGCTGACCGAAGAGAGCCGGCCGGTGCTGGAGTTCCTGCAGATGCTGTGCGAAATCGGCGCGCATTATCCGGGCTTTGAAACCGACATTCACGGCGCCTATCGCCAGGCGGACGGACGTTATCGGGTGAAAGTGCTGAAGGCGAAATAACCGCAGCCAATAAGAGGGGAGGCGCTCGCGCTTCCCCTTTGTCGTTCACCGACTGATGGGAGACCACCATGAAAACACCCTCACAGCCGCGCGCAATCTACTATGTCGTAGCGATACAAATTTGGGAATATTTCAGCTTTTACGGCATGCGTGCGTTATTGATCCTCTATCTGACCCACCAACTCGGCTATACCGACAGCCACGCCATCGATCTCTACAGCGCTTACGCTTCGTTAGTTTACGTCACTCCTATTCTTGGCGGCTGGCTCGCCGACCGCCTGCTGGGCAACCGCGTCGCGGTGATCGCCGGCGCGGCGCTGATGACCCTGGGGCATATCGTGCTCGGCCTGAGCGCGGTCTCCGCCCAGTCGCTCTATCTGGCGCTGGCGATCATCATCTGCGGCTACGGCCTGTTCAAATCCAATATCAGCTGCCTGCTGGGCGAGCTGTATCCGGCGCAGGACTCGCGCCGCGAAGGGGGCTTCTCACTGCTGTACGCCGCCGGCAACGTCGGATCTATTCTGGCGCCGATCGCCTGCGGGTTGGCGGCCGAGCGCTATGGCTGGCACGTCGGCTTTGCGTTGGCCGGGATCGGCATGTTCGCCGGTCTGGTGATTTTTCTGCTGGGCGGACGCCATTTCCGCCACACGCGCGGCGTGAATGCACCGCTGATGCGCGCCAGGAGCCTGGGCCTGCCGCACTGGGGATGGCTGCTGGCGGCGCTGCTGGCGTCGCCGCTGTTCTTCACGCTGCTGTTTGAACGCGGCTGGGCCGGCTATTTGCTCGGGTTGGTGTGCGTGGCGGCGGTGGCGCTGGTGGCGCGCATTATGCTGCGTGCGGACGCCGGCCAGCGCCGGGGGCTGTGGCAGATCATCGTACTGATGCTGCTGGGCACGCTGTTCTGGGCTTTTGCCCAGCAGGGCGGCAGCTCCATCAGCCTGTTTATCGATCATTTCGTTGACCGGCGCTGGTTTGGCTGGACGGTGCCGACCGCGCTGTTCCAGTCGGTTAACGCCTGCGCGGTGATGCTGGGCGGCGTGGCGCTGGCCTGGCTGGCGAGCGGCGATGGCGATCGCACGCTGCGCATCTGGTGCAAGTTCGCCTTCGGTCTGCTGTTGATCGGCGTCGGCTTTACGCTGATGGCGCTCAATACGCGGCTGCACGGGCCGGGATCGATGGGGCTGATGATCGCCGGTTTGGCGGTGATGGGCTTTGCCGAACTGTTTATCGATCCGGTGGCGATGGCGCAGATCACCCGGCTGAATATCCCCGGCGCCACCGGCGTGTTGACCGGCATCTATATGTTGGCGACCGGTTCGATCGCCAACTATCTGGCGGGCATTATCGCCAATCAGACCGCCGAGGATCACATCGAAGGGGCGGCGATGCAGGCGTATGGCCGCATTTTCGCCCAGATCGGCTGGGGAGCGGCCGGATGTGCGCTGGCGGTGATCGCGGTGCTGGGCGGCTGGTGGCTGCTGACGCGACGCCAGGCCCGGACGGTTAATGCTTGATTGATGGCGGTAGGCGGGGTTAACGTGCAGCTATGTAGAAGTGACAAAGCCTACCGATGGATACTGATCAATTAACGACGCAGGTGGCGGAACAGCTGGGCGCGCAGCAGCGGCTGCTGGTGGCGTTTAGCGGCGGCCTGGATTCCAGCGTGCTGCTGCATCTGCTGGCGGCGTTGCGCCGCCAACGTCCGGCGCTGCAGCTACGTGCGCTGCACGTGCACCATGGCCTGAGCGCCTTTGCCGACCGTTGGGTTGAGCATTGCCGCAGCCGGTGTGCCGAGTGGCGGATCCCGCTGACGGTTACGCACGTGCAGGTGGATGCCCGCCAGGGCGGCATCGAAGCGGCGGCGCGTGCGGCGCGCTATGCCGCTTTCAGTGCAGCATTGGCGGAGGGCGAAGCGCTGCTCACCGCCCAACACCTTGACGATCAAAGCGAAACCTTCCTGTTGGCGCTCAAGCGCGGCAGCGGGCCGGCGGGATTGTCGGCGATGGCGGCGCGCGCCACGCTGGGCGAGCACCTGCTGTTGCGGCCGCTGCTGGGCTGCTCGCGTCAAACGCTGGAAAATTACGCGCAACGCCACGCCTTAACCTGGATAGACGACGACAGCAATCAGGACACGCGCTTCGATCGCAATTTCCTGCGGTTGCAGGTGTTGCCGCAGCTCAATCAACGTTGGCCGCACTTCGCTTCGGCGGTGGCGCGCAGCGCCAGCCTGTGCGCCGAACAGGAACAATTGTTGGACGAGCTGCTGGCGGAACCGCTGCAAAGCCTGTTGGCGGCGGATCGCTCATTGGCGATCGACGGTTTGACGGCCTGTTCGCCGGTGCGGCGCTTCGCTCTGTTGCGGCGCTGGATCGCATTGTTCAACGTTACCATGCCGGCGCGTGAGCAGTTGCAGCGTCTGTGGGAGGAGGTGGCGCTCAGCCGGGAAGATGCCGAACCGCAGCTGCAGCTCGGCGCCTATCAGATCCGCCGCTTCCGAGGCCGATTGCACCTGTTGCCGCCGCTGGCGGCACTGCGCGATGTGCATCTGCCCTGGCAGCCTGACGAGACGCTGACGTTGCCGGACGGGCTGGGGCAGTTGGTTGCCGGTGAGGGTGATCTGGCGCTGCGCGCGCCGCTGCCATCGCAGCAGATTAGCATTCGTTTCGGCGGCTTACGGGGCGCGGTGCGCATCGTGGGGCGCGCCCATTCGCGGCCGATAAAAAAACTGTGGCAGGAGCTGGGTATTCCTCCCTGGCAGCGTGAACGTATCCCGTTGATTTATTATGATGAGCAGCTGATCGCCGCGCTGGGCGTATTCGTCTGTGAGGCGGGGCAGGTGCCGGAAGGCGAACGCCCGTGGCGGCTGCGCTGGGAAAAAAATCATAATCGTGAGGAGCAATGATGAAGTTTGTGGAAATCGCGCTGTTGGCCGCCGGCCTGTTCAGCCTGCCGGCGTTGGCGGCGGGGGATGCGGCCGCCGGTCAGGCCAAAGCCGCCGCGTGCGCGGCCTGCCACGGCGCGCAGGGCAAGGTGACGGTGCCGATGTACCCGAATCTGGCCGGGCAGAACGCCATGTACCTGCAGCACGCGTTGCAGGCGTATAAGAAAGGGGAACGCAACGGCGGCCAGGCCGAGGTGATGAAAGCCTATGTGTCGGGATTGTCGGATGACGATATCGCCGATCTGGCGGCTTATTACGCCAGCCTGAAGCCCTAAATGACGAGGGCAGCCGTTGGGCTGCCCTGTTGGGATGGGGTTACCGCTGCTCAGTCCGACAGACTGACGACCACGGTACCGATTTCCGGATGACTGAAACTGCTGATATGGTCCAGACGCAGGTCGCGCTGTTGGCCGTTCTGTTCGATGGTCAGATACTCAACGCGTTTCTTTTGCAGCAGGTCGATCGCCTTGGCCTCGATCACTTCTCCGTCGCGTAACTCCAGCTTCAGAATAAGTTTATGCTGACAGGCGAGTTCCAGGTTGTCGTAGTCATCGCAATTGATGGGTTGGTACTCATCATTCATCAACATAGTCGCTCACCAATAAGTTAGCGGCGGCAAAGGCCGCCTGTTCCCTAACGGAGGACGGTAGCGCGTGGTTCGCTGCGACATCGTCCAATGCCTTTAACGCACAAGCCAGCGCATCAGGCACGTAGCCAAGATCTCCACTGCCAATCTCGGCGTAAGTACGGCGTACTAACTCACAGTATTGTTGCACAGTTTCCTCCCTTAAGAACCTCTGCATCATCAAGACTACTATCGCGATGAGGCGCAGGCTCTCGGAGTTTTATCCTATCCTAGACGACTATAGCACAGCTGTTATGGAGTTATCAGCACCCCGGCACGCCTTTCGCACTGCCGCAGCCTGGCCGCGCTGGCGGGGTTTGGCCCTGATCAAGTACACTGTCGCCGGATAATAACGAGGTCACCCATGGCGCTGAAAGCAACCATTTATAAAGCCGCGGTCAATATTGCTGATATGGATCGTCACTTCTACCACGACGCCACGCTGACGCTGGCGCAACACCCGTCCGAAAATGAGCAACGCATGATGCTGCGCCTGTTGGCCTGGATCTGCCACGCCGACGAGCGGCTGGTGTTCACCAAAGGGCTGAGCGCCGACGACGAGCCGGAGATCTGGCAGCGCAACGACCACAACGGGCTGGAAATGTGGATCGAGATGGGATTGCCCGACGAGAAACGCATCCGCAAGGCCTGCAACCAGTCGCCGCGCGTGGTCTTGTACGCTTACGGCGAGCGCGCCGCGCACGTTTGGTGGCAGGCGATGCAGGGAAAAGTGGCCGGCTACAAGAACCTGAGCGTGCGCTTCCTCGATGACGAACAGCTGGCGCGCCTGACGGCGCTGGCCAGCCGCACCATGACGCTGCAGGCAACGCTGCAGGAGGGAACTATTTGGCTGTCTGATGCTCAGAATAGTCTGGAAATCCAGTTTGCCGAGTGGCAGCAGGCACAGGTGTGACCGGTGCTGGAACTGTCAAGAAACGTAGCCATACCGGATAATGAGCTGGAATTGACGGCGATCCGCGCGCAGGGCGCGGGTGGCCAGCACGTGAACAAAACCTCAACGGCGATCCATTTGCGCTTTGACATCCGGGCATCCAGCCTGCCAGAGTATTATAAGGAAAGGCTGCTGGCGCTGAATCATCATCTCATTACCGCTGATGGCGTAGTGATTATCAAGGCGCAAGAGTATCGCAGTCAGGAATTGAATCGCGAAGCGGCGTTGGCCAGATTGGTCGCGCTGATTCAGCAGGCGATGGTGGTGGAAAAAACGCGCAAGGCGACCAAGCCGACCAAAGGGGCAAAATTGCGCCGTTTGGAAGGCAAGGCGCGTAAGGGCGCCACCAAGGCGCTGCGTGGCAAGGTTCGCACTTAGGAATACATGAACACAGTAGGAGAATAACTGTGAAGAAAATTACGGTAGCCCTGTTCTTGGCGGCAGGCGCACTCTCGTTGTTGGGATGCAACAATCATTATCAACCGAAGGAACAACCGCTGCAGGCGATGCCGCAGAGTTATCAAGGGGTGTTGCCTTGCGCCGATTGCGGCGGGCTGGATACGGCGCTGTTCCTGGATGAGGACGGCACCTTTGTGCTGCAGGAAACTTATCGCGGCACCAAAGACGGCGATCAGACCTTCGCCGACTACGGCAAATGGGCGCGCACGGCGGATAAGCTGGTGCTGACTGACAGCACCGGGGAAAAACGCTACTTCCGCCCGGTGGGCAAGAGTCTTGAGATGCTGGATCGCAGCGGCGCGCCGATCGCCTCCAAGCTGAATTATCGTCTGGAGCCGGTCGAGAAGCCATTGCCTAAAACGCCGATGGTGATGAAAGGCAGCTACACCTATATGGCCGACGCGGCGGTGTTCAAAGATTGCGCCACCGGCATCACGTTCCCGGTGGATAACAACATCGCGCTGGAGCAAGGTTACGCCAAAGCCAATAAGAATGCCGGTGAGCCGGTGTTTCTGACTTTCAACGCGCACTTCAGCGTGCAGCCGTCGATGGAAGAGGGGCAGATAGAGAAGGCGGTGGTGCCGGACGGCAAAATCGCGTTCGACCGCAGTAAAAGCTGCAGCAACAACTAACTTCCCCTGTCCCCATGGACATAAAAAAACCCGCCTAGGCGGGTTTTTTATTCGCTGACGCTCGGTGTTTAGCGTTTGATCTGGCCCAGCAGGAAATCAACGATTTCACCGGTTTTGATCATTTGCTTCTCGCCGACGCGGCGGTTTTTGTACTCGATCTCTTCGTTGTCGAGGTTACGGTCGCCGATAACGATAGAGTGCGGCACGCCGATCAGCTCCATATCCGCGAACATCACGCCCGGGCGCTCTTTGCGGTCATCGAGGATCACGTCGATGCCGTGGGAGCGCAGGGTGTTGTACAGCTCTTCGGCCAGCGCCTGCACGCGGAACGACTTGTGCATGTTCATCGGCAGAATAGCGACCTGGAACGGCGCGATGGCGTCCGGCCAGATAATGCCGCGTTCGTCGTGGTTCTGCTCGATGGCAGCGGCCACGACGCGCGTCACCCCGATGCCGTAGCAACCCATGGTCAGCACCTGGTTGCGGCCGTCTTCACCCTGTACGGTCGCTTTCATCGCTTCCGAATACTTGGTGCCGAGCTGGAAGATATGGCCCACTTCGATGCCGCGTTTGATCAGCAGCGTGCCCTGACCGTCCGGGCTGGCGTCGCCTTCCACCACGTTACGGATGTCGGCCACCTGCGGCAGCGGCAGATCGCGCTCCCAGTTGATGCCGAAGTAGTGTTTGCCGTCGACGTTGGCGCCGGCGCCAAAGTCGCTCATCGCCGCTACGCTGCGGTCGGCAACCACCGGCATCTGCAGCTTGACCGGGCCGAGGGAACCCGGGCCGGCGCCGACGATGGCGCGGATCTCTTCTTCAGTGGCGAAGGTCAGCGGCGCGGCAACCTGCGCCAGCTTCTCGGCCTTGATTTCGTTCAGCTCGTGATCGCCGCGCACCAGCAGGGCGACCAGTTTATGGCCGCTCTCTTCGGTGGCGCGCACCATCAGCGTCTTCACGGTTTTTTCCACCGGCAGCTGGAATTGCTCGACCAGCTCGGCGATGGTTTTGGCGTTTGGCGTATCCACCAGGCGCAGCTCTTCGCTGGCCGCCGCGCGCGGCGCTGCCGGAGCGACCGCTTCCGCCAGCTCGATGTTGGCGGCGAAGTCGGAACCGGTGGAGAACACGATATCGTCTTCACCGCTGTCTGCCAGCACCTGGAATTCGTGCGACGCACTGCCGCCGATCGAGCCGGTATCGGCCTGCACCGGGCGGAAATCCAGGCCCATGCGGCTGAAGATTTTGCTGTACGCTTCGTACATCGCGTCGTAAGTCTCCTGCAGAGACTCCTGCGAGGTATGGAAGGAGTAGGCATCCTTCATCAGGAACTCACGGGAACGCATCACGCCGAAACGTGGGCGCACTTCATCACGGAACTTGGTCTGGATCTGGAAGAAGTTCAGCGGCAGCTGCTTGTACGAGCTGATCTCGTTGCGGATCAGATCGGTGATCACTTCTTCATGCGTCGGGCCCAGCACGAAAGGACGGTCGCCGCGGTCGACGAAACGCAGCAGCTCGGGGCCGTATTGCTCCCAACGGCCGCTTTCCTGCCACAGGTCGGCAGGCTGAACCACCGGCATGGACACTTCGATCGCGTTAGCATTGTTCATTTCTTCGCGAACGATGTTTTCAACCTTTTTCAGAACGCGCAGGCCGGTCGGCAGCCAGGTGTAAAGACCGGAGGCCAGCTTGCGGATCATCCCGGCGCGCAGCATCAGCTGGTGGCTGATCACTTCGGCGTCGGCAGGTGTCTCCTTCAGAGTGGAGAGCAGATATTGGCTAGTACGCATGGTGTTTTGGTTCCGTTAGAACTGCAAATTGCATCGGGCTGCCAGAGTGGCGGCCAAAAAGTGATTTAGTTTACCAGCGCGAGCGGGTCGCCAAAAGAGAGGCGGCGGAATTTTAACGCGGGTCGAGCGACAGCACTTCGGTGTGGCCGTCCACGACGCGCCAGCGCACGTTGAAATCCAGCAGCCAGACGGCGTAATCCCGTTCGACGTCCTCTCCTTTACGATAGGCGGGACGGGGGTCCTGTGCCAGCACCTGGCTGATAAAACGCCTTAATTGCGGGTAGCGCGCCTGATGTTGCTGCAGCTGCTGTTCCGCCTGCGGCGCGAAACGCACCGGCATATCGCCGGCGGGCGCGGCCTGGGCAAAGCCTGCGCGGGCCTGCGGTTGGCTCTCGGCGAACGGCAGATAAGGCTTGATGTCCACCACCGGGGTGCCGTCGACCAGATCGAGGCTGCCCAGTTCCAGCGCCACTTCCCCGTTTTTCACCCGTACGCCTTTGAGCTCAATGAGCGACATGCCGAGCGGGTTGGGGCGGAAGGTGGAGCGGGTGGCGAACACGCCCATGCGGGCATTGCCGCCTAAACGCGGTGGGCGTACCGTCGGGCGCCAGCCGCCTTCCATGGTTTGATGGAAAATGAACATCACCCACAGATGGCTGAAATCGCTGAGACCGCGAACCGCTTCCGCCTGGTTGTAAGGCGGCAGCAGCAGCAGTTCGCCGCCACCGTCTTCGACCAGCCCCGGTTGGCGGGGCACGGCGAATTTCTCTTTATACGGCGAGCGGATCACGCCGATCTGCTCAAAAACGAATTCGGTCATTTAGACGAGACGTTAAGCGCCGAGCCCTGGCAAACGGCCTGCTGGTAACAACCGGCGACGCCGCTGACAATCTGGCAGTCGTGCAGCAGCACGGCGTTGGCCTTCATGTAAGACGCACGGATTTGCATGCGTTTACGGGCGGTAGCCAGATTCGGTGGGGAGTCTTGTACGGTGGTTTGGCACGATTCGCCGGACACTTCACCCAGATCGCGGAATGGTTTACCCACGAGTTCTTCTGCACTTTTATACAGTTTTACCGGAGCGGGGCGGGCGGCCGGCGTGGTCTTGGCCGGGGCGGTCGTGGTCGGCTTGCTGGTGCTGTTTGTTGAGGATGGCGCGATACGTTGCGATGAACATCCGGCCAGCGCGAGCGCTAACAAACAGAGAGGTAAAACACGCATTGAGATTCCTCTGCCTTAATGAAAGTGGCGCTATTGAAGCAATCTATGGCGGAAATAACAAGACGGGCCTTGGCCCGTCTTGCAATTATAGGAATAAAATTGGTGAATAAGCGCTTACCAGCCTTTCACGGCACCGCCGTTGAAGATTTTGTTGGCGGCGGCGTCCACTTCGTCAGACTGGTAGGCCTGAACGAATTTCTTCACGTTTTCCGCGTCTTTATTATCTTCGCGCGCAACCAGCAGGTTGACGTAAGGCGAGTCTTTATCTTCCACAAACAGACCGTCTTTCGCCGGCGTCAGGCCGATCTGGCTGGCATAGGTGGTGTTGATCACCGCCAGCGCGATCTGCTGATCGTCCAGAGAGCGCGGCAGCTGAGGGGCTTCCAGCTCAACCAGCTTCAGGTTTTTCGGGTTCTCGGTCACGTCCAGTACGGTCGGCAGCAGGCCAACGCCGTCTTTCAGTTTAATCAGACCGACTTTCTGCAGCAGCAGCAGCGAACGGCCCAGGTTGGTCGGATCGTTCGGCAGTGCGATCTGAGAACCCTCTTTCAGTTCGTCCAGCGATTTGATTTTTTTGGAGTAACCGGCGATCGGGTAAACAAAGGTGCTGCCGACCGGCACCAGCTTGTAGCCGCGATCTTTGATCTGCTGATCCAGATAAGGTTTGTGCTGGAAGGCGTTCAGGTCGATATCGCCTTTGCTCAGCGCTTCGTTAGGCAGCACGTAGTCGTTGAAGGTGACCAGCTCAACGTCCAGACCGTATTTCTCTTTCGCCACTTTCTGCGCCACTTCGGCCACTTGCTGTTCAGCGCCGACGATCACGCCGACCTTGATGTGGTTTGGATTCTTTTCATCCTGGCCGCAGCCCGCCAGAGCCAGAGTGCCGATCAGTGCGCCAATTGTCGCGATGGATTTAAATGTTAACGACATATCCCTTCCTCATTAGACTCGCATTAATATGCTGTGAAACTATTTATGGGTAACGGCTTTGACGATGCGATCGCCGCAGAATTGGATCAGATAAACCAAAACTACCAGTAATACTAATACGGTATTCATAACTGTGGCGTTATAACCGATATAACCGTATTGGTAACCGATTTGGCCCAGGCCGCCGGCGCCGACCGCGCCGCCCATGGCGGAGTAGCCCACCAGGGTGATCAGGGTGATGGTCGCGGCGTTGACCAGGCCCGGCAGGGCCTCCGGCAGCAGCACTTTCTTGATGATCTGCATCGGCGTGGCGCCCATGGCGCGCGCCGCTTCCACCAGACCGGACGGGATCTCCAGCAGGGCGTTTTCCACCATGCGCGCGATGAACGGCGCGGCGCCGACGGTCAGCGGCACGATCGCCGCTTGCAGACCGATCGAGGTGCCGACGATCATGCGGGTAAACGGAATCATCCAAACCAACAGGATAATGAACGGGATGGAACGGAAGATGTTCACCAGCCCGGACAGGATCTTATACAGCGAATTGTTGGCGATGATCTGCCCCGGGCGGGTGACATACAACAGCACGCCGACCGGCAGGCCGAGCACGAAACCGAAAAAGCCGGAGACAAAGGTCATCATGACGGTTTCCCACACGCCACGCGCCATCAACCACATCATTGCCTCAGACATAACCCAGAACCTCTACTTTTACCTGATTTTCTTGCAGGAACTTAATCGTTGCCAGCGCGTCTTCGTCGCTGCCGTGCAGCTCCGCCAGCATCACGCCGAATTTCACGCCGCCGGCATAATCCATCTGGGCGCTGATAATGTTGTTGTTCACGTTGAAGCGGCGAGCGGCTTCAGACAGCAGCGGCGCATCGACCGACTGACCGGTGAACTCCAGGCGCAGCAGCGGCTGACGGTCGCCCTGACGCTCCGGCGACAGGCGCGCGGCGTAGTCGTCCGGGATATCCAGATGCAGCGTGGACTGAATGAACTGTTGGGCCAGCGGCGTTTTCGGGTGCGAGAACACTTCGCTGACGCTGTCTTTTTCGATCAGCTGCCCCTGGCTGATGACCGCGACCTGGTCGCAGATGCGTTTCACCACGTCCATTTCATGGGTGATGAGCAGAATGGTCAGGCCCAGACGGCGGTTGATGTCTTTCAGCAGTTCCAGGATGGAACGGGTGGTGGCCGGATCCAGCGCGCTGGTGGCCTCGTCGCACAGCAGCACTTTAGGGTTGCTGGCCAGCGCGCGCGCGATCGCCACACGCTGTTTCTGGCCGCCGGACAGGTTGGCCGGGTAGGCGTCGTGCTTGTCCGCCAGGCCGACCAGTTCCAGCAGTTCGGTCACGCGCTTTTTGATCTCGGCGCGCGGCGTATTGTCCAGCTCCAGCGGCAACGCCACGTTGCCGAACACCGTACGGGAAGAGAGCAGGTTAAAGTGCTGGAAGATCATGCCGATTTGGCGACGGGCGCGCGTCAGTTCGCTTTCTGACAGAGACGTCAGATCCTGGCCATCGACCAGCACCTGGCCGGAGGTGGGGCGCTCAAGCATGTTGGCGCAGCGGATCAGCGTGCTTTTACCGGCGCCGGAGGAACCGATGACGCCATAGATTTGCCCGGCAGGAACGTGAAGGGTCACGTCAGAGAGCGCGGTAATGGTGCGCGAACCCTGCTGGAACACTTTAGTGATGTTAGAAAGTTTAATCATATTCTTCTTATTTTAGCGTGGTTGCCCGTGGCTAGATAAAAGTAAACCTCGGCGTGGAACCAAGGTATGCCTCAGATGTTAAGGCGTCTAGACGTCTAAGTCAATGACCAACGACGTTCTCCGGCGTTCTCAGCGTGGGGTAAAACATGCGATACTGTCAGCGTATACAGGCCCTCAGGAGCAAAGCGGTGACACAAAGCGTTCCAGCAATTTTTCTCGATCGTGACGGCACGATTAATGTTGACCATGGCTATGTCCATGAAATCGACAACTTCCACTTTATCGACGGCGTGATCGACGCCTGTCGCGAGCTCAAAAAGATGGGCTTCGCGCTGGTGATGGTGACCAACCAGTCCGGCATTGCGCGCGGCAAGTTCAGCGAAGACCAGTTTATGTACCTGACCGAGTGGATGGACTGGTCGCTGGCCGATCGCGACGTCGACTTCGACGGCATCTATTTCTGCCCGCATCATCCGGAGGCGGCAGTAGAAGAGTATCGCCAGGTGTGCGACTGCCGTAAGCCGCAGCCGGGCATGTTGCTGCAAGCGCAGCAGGAATTGAACATCGATATGGCCGCTTCTTATATGGTGGGCGATAAACCGGAAGACATGCAGGCGGCGATCGCGGCCGGCGTCGGCACCAAGGTGCTGGTGCGTACCGGCAAGCCGGTGACGGAGCAGGGCGAAAAGCTGGCCGATTGGGTGCTAAACAGCCTGGCGGACCTGCCGGCAGCCATCAAAAAGCGGGTTTAATAGGCGTTACGAATGAATAGTGAGCGGTCAGATAAAAAATGCATATTAACGCTTGTCATTCTGAACCGGCTCCCTATAATGCGCCTCCATCGACACGGAACATGTGAACAACTTCACAGAGTATCCGGGGGTCGCAGAGAAAAAATCCTGAAAATTAGGGTTGACTCTGAAAGAGGAAAGCGTAATATACGCCACCTCGAGTTAGCAAGCGAAAGCGCCTAACTCACTGCTCTTTAACAATTTATCAGACAATCTGTGTGGGCACTCCACAAGACGATATCCAGCATCTTCGGGTGCAAAAAAATATCAAGTCTTGAAGAGTGACTAACTGAAGTAAAATTCATGCAGTAAATCTTTGAGCATCGCTTCTCGAGTGGAAGCACATCAAGCTTTTAATTGAAGAGTTTGATCATGGCTCAGATTGAACGCTGGCGGCAGGCTTAACACATGCAAGTCGAGCGGTAGCACAGGGGAGCTTGCTCCCTGGGTGACGAGCGGCGGACGGGTGAGTAATGTCTGGGAAACTGCCTGATGGAGGGGGATAACTACTGGAAACGGTAGCTAATACCGCATAACGTCGCAAGACCAAAGAGGGGGACCTTCGGGCCTCTTGCCATCAGATGTGCCCAGATGGGATTAGCTAGTAGGTGGGGTAATGGCTCACCTAGGCGACGATCCCTAGCTGGTCTGAGAGGATGACCAGCCACACTGGAACTGAGACACGGTCCAGACTCCTACGGGAGGCAGCAGTGGGGAATATTGCACAATGGGCGCAAGCCTGATGCAGCCATGCCGCGTGTGTGAAGAAGGCCTTCGGGTTGTAAAGCACTTTCAGCGAGGAGGAAGGTGGTGAGCTTAATACGCTCATCAATTGACGTTACTCGCAGAAGAAGCACCGGCTAACTCCGTGCCAGCAGCCGCGGTAATACGGAGGGTGCAAGCGTTAATCGGAATTACTGGGCGTAAAGCGCACGCAGGCGGTTTGTTAAGTCAGATGTGAAATCCCCGGGCTCAACCTGGGAACTGCATTTGAAACTGGCAAGCTAGAGTCTCGTAGAGGGGGGTAGAATTCCAGGTGTAGCGGTGAAATGCGTAGAGATCTGGAGGAATACCGGTGGCGAAGGCGGCCCCCTGGACGAAGACTGACGCTCAGGTGCGAAAGCGTGGGGAGCAAACAGGATTAGATACCCTGGTAGTCCACGCTGTAAACGATGTCGATTTGGAGGTTGTGCCCTTGAGGCGTGGCTTCCGGAGCTAACGCGTTAAATCGACCGCCTGGGGAGTACGGCCGCAAGGTTAAAACTCAAATGAATTGACGGGGGCCCGCACAAGCGGTGGAGCATGTGGTTTAATTCGATGCAACGCGAAGAACCTTACCTACTCTTGACATCCAGAGAACTTTCCAGAGATGGATTGGTGCCTTCGGGAACTCTGAGACAGGTGCTGCATGGCTGTCGTCAGCTCGTGTTGTGAAATGTTGGGTTAAGTCCCGCAACGAGCGCAACCCTTATCCTTTGTTGCCAGCGGTTCGGCCGGGAACTCAAAGGAGACTGCCAGTGATAAACTGGAGGAAGGTGGGGATGACGTCAAGTCATCATGGCCCTTACGAGTAGGGCTACACACGTGCTACAATGGCGTATACAAAGAGAAGCGACCTCGCGAGAGCAAGCGGACCTCATAAAGTACGTCGTAGTCCGGATTGGAGTCTGCAACTCGACTCCATGAAGTCGGAATCGCTAGTAATCGTAGATCAGAATGCTACGGTGAATACGTTCCCGGGCCTTGTACACACCGCCCGTCACACCATGGGAGTGGGTTGCAAAAGAAGTAGGTAGCTTAACCTTCGGGAGGGCGCTTACCACTTTGTGATTCATGACTGGGGTGAAGTCGTAACAAGGTAACCGTAGGGGAACCTGCGGTTGGATCACCTCCTTACCTAAAGATATTGATTCGAGTGGCGTGCTCACACAGATTGTCTGATAGAAAGTAACGAGCAGAAATACCTTTATAGGCTTGTAGCTCAGGTGGTTAGAGCGCACCCCTGATAAGGGTGAGGTCGGTGGTTCAAGTCCACTCAGGCCTACCACTTCTTGTAAGTGGAAAAGGTACTGCACGTGACTGTATGGGGCTATAGCTCAGCTGGGAGAGCGCCTGCCTTGCACGCAGGAGGTCAGCGGTTCGATCCCGCTTAGCTCCACCATATAGTCCGGTATTGAATACTTCAGAGTATATTGGCGACAGTATGCTGCGAAGTATTTTGCTCTTTAACAATCTGGAACAAGCTGAAAATTGAAACATGACGGCTGAAATTTATCCCTCCGTAGATGTATTGGGATGAAGAGTAACCTGTCATAGAGTCTCTCAAATGTTTGCAGCGCGAACGATGGAAACATCTTCGGGTTGTGAGGTTAAGTGACTAAGCGTACACGGTGGATGCCTAGGCAGTCAGAGGCGATGAAGGGCGTGCTAATCTGCGAAAAGCGTCGGTAAGGTGATATGAACCGTTACAACCGGCGATACCCGAATGGGGAAACCCAGTGTGTTTCGACACACTATCATGTCATGAATACATAGTGGCATGAGGCGAACCGGGGGAACTGAAACATCTAAGTACCCCGAGGAAAAGAAATCAACCGAGATTCCCCCAGTAGCGGCGAGCGAACGGGGAGGAGCCCAGAACCTGAATCGGCTTGTGTGTTAGTGGAAGCGTCTGGAAAGTCGCGCAGCAAAGGGTGATAGCCCCGTACACTAAAATGCACAGGTCGTGAGTTCGATGAGTAGGGCGGGACACGTGACATCCTGTCTGAATATGGGGGGACCATCCTCCAAGGCTAAATACTCCTGACTGACCGATAGTGAACCAGTACCGTGAGGGAAAGGCGAAAAGAACCCCGGCGAGGGGAGTGAAATAGAACCTGAAACCGTGTACGTACAAGCAGTGGGAGCACCTTCGTGGTGTGACTGCGTACCTTTTGTATAATGGGTCAGCGACTTATATTTTGTAGCAAGGTTAACCGTATAGGGGAGCCGTAGGGAAACCGAGTCTTAACTGGGCGAATAGTTGCAAGGTATAGACCCGAAACCCGGTGATCTAGCCATGGGCAGGTTGAAGGTTGGGTAACACTAACTGGAGGACCGAACCGACTAATGTTGAAAAATTAGCGGATGACTTGTGGCTGGGGGTGAAAGGCCAATCAAACCGGGAGATAGCTGGTTCTCCCCGAAAGCTATTTAGGTAGCGCCTCGTGAACTCATCTTCGGGGGTAGAGCACTGTTTCGGCTAGGGGGCCATCCCGGCTTACCAAACCGATGCAAACTCCGAATACCGAAGAATGTTATCACGGGAGACACACGGCGGGTGCTAACGTCCGTCGTGAAGAGGGAAACAACCCAGACCGCCAGCTAAGGTCCCAAAGTCATGGTTAAGTGGGAAACGATGTGGGAAGGCATAGACAGCCAGGATGTTGGCTTAGAAGCAGCCATCATTTAAAGAAAGCGTAATAGCTCACTGGTCGAGTCGGCCTGCGCGGAAGATGTAACGGGGCTAAACCATGCACCGAAGCTGCGGCAGCGACGCTTAGCGTTGTTGGGTAGGGGAGCGTTCTGTAAGCCGTTGAAGGTGGCCTGTGAGGGTTGCTGGAGGTATCAGAAGTGCGAATGCTGACATAAGTAACGATAAAGCGGGTGAAAAGCCCGCTCGCCGGAAGACCAAGGGTTCCTGTCCAACGTTAATCGGGGCAGGGTGAGTCGACCCCTAAGGCGAGGCTGAAAAGCGTAGTCGATGGGAAACAGGTTAATATTCCTGTACTTGGTGTTACTGCGAAGGGGGGACGGAGAAGGCTAGGCTGGCCGGGCGACGGTTGTCCCGGTTTAAGCGTGTAGGGGGTGTGACCTGGTAAATCCGGTTGCATATCAACCCTGAGGCGTGATGACGATGCACTACGGTGCAGAAGTAGTTGATGCCCTGCTTCCAGGAAAATCCTCTAAGCTCCAGGTAACATTAAATCGTACCCCAAACCGACACAGGTGGTCAGGTAGAGAATACCAAGGCGCTTGAGAGAACTCGGGTGAAGGAACTAGGCAAAATGGTGCCGTAACTTCGGGAGAAGGCACGCTGGCATGTAGGTGAAGTCCCTCGCGGATGGAGCTGAAGCCAGTCGAAGATACCAGCTGGCTGCAACTGTTTAATAAAAACACAGCACTGTGCAAACACGAAAGTGGACGTATACGGTGTGACGCCTGCCCGGTGCTGGAAGGTTAATTGATGGGGTCAGCCGCAAGGCGAAGCTCTTGATCGAAGCCCCAGTAAACGGCGGCCGTAACTATAACGGTCCTAAGGTAGCGAAATTCCTTGTCGGGTAAGTTCCGACCTGCACGAATGGCGTAATGATGGCCAGGCTGTCTCCACCCGAGACTCAGTGAAATTGAACTCGCTGTGAAGATGCAGTGTACCCGCGGCAAGACGGAAAGACCCCGTGAACCTTTACTATAGCTTGACACTGAACATTGAGCCTTGATGTGTAGGATAGGTGGGAGGCTTTGAAGCGTGGACGCCAGTCTGCGTGGAGCCATCCTTGAAATACCACCCTTTAATGTTTGATGTTCTAACTCGGCCCCATAATCTGGGGTGAGGACAGTGTCTGGTGGGTAGTTTGACTGGGGCGGTCTCCTCCCAAAGAGTAACGGAGGAGCACGAAGGTTAGCTAATCACGGTCGGACATCGTGAGGTTAGTGCAAAGGCATAAGCTAGCTTGACTGCGAGAGTGACGGCTCGAGCAGGTACGAAAGTAGGTCTTAGTGATCCGGTGGTTCTGAATGGAAGGGCCATCGCTCAACGGATAAAAGGTACTCCGGGGATAACAGGCTGATACCGCCCAAGAGTTCATATCGACGGCGGTGTTTGGCACCTCGATGTCGGCTCATCACATCCTGGGGCTGAAGTAGGTCCCAAGGGTATGGCTGTTCGCCATTTAAAGTGGTACGCGAGCTGGGTTTAGAACGTCGTGAGACAGTTCGGTCCCTATCTGCCGTGGGCGTTGGAAGATTGAGAGGGGTTGCTCCTAGTACGAGAGGACCGGAGTGAACGCACCACTGGTGTTCGGGTTGTCATGCCAATGGCATTGCCCGGTAGCTAAGTGCGGAAAAGATAAGCGCTGAAAGCATCTAAGCGCGAAACTTGCCTCAAGATGAGTCTTCCCTGGGCCTTTAAGGTCCCTGAAGGAACGTTTAAGACTAAGACGTTGATAGGCTGGGTGTGTAAGTGCAGCGATGCATTGAGCTAACCAGTACTAATGATCCGTGAGGCTTAACCTTACAACACCGAAGGTGTTTTTAGAGAGATTTTCAGCGACGTTCCAAGATTGGTTCTGATGGCTTCATGGAAGTGAAGCGGTTGGAATGAAACAGAATTTGCCTGGCGGCAATAGCGCGGTGGTCCCACCTGACCCCATGCCGAACTCAGAAGTGAAACGCCGTAGCGCCGATGGTAGTGTGGGGTCTCCCCATGCGAGAGTAGGACACTGCCAGGCATCAAACAAAGCAAAAAGCCTCATGCGAAAGCATGGGGCTTTTTGTTTTGTCTGTTATCTGGCGTTCTGCTCGAGCATGGGCATGCGAAAGGCCCGTCGGGAACGGGCCTTAACGCCGCGTGCGGCGGCCCCGGAGGGGAGAGTCTCAGGATGAGACGAATTGTGTAGGACACTGCCAGGCATCAAATAAAGCCGAAAGCCCTGAACTGACGTTCAGGGATTTTTGCTGTGCGTAAAATGGAAAATCCCCGTTGTAATCCGCTTCAGCTTTCATCGTACTGTTTAATATTCATCACAAAACCAACGCATTGTTTCTCTGAATGTCAGATATTCTTCGTCCGCTATTAAGTTTGGCTGTTAACTTATAAATAACAATAAAGTAACAACCAGGGCGGCAGGAAGCCAAATTTCATCATTGTTATGGCTCGGAGAATACATCATGACAGAAACAACATCGGCTCTTGGGGATGAGCACGGCGTCGAACAGGGGGCGCTGGATAACAAGAAACGCATTTTCGCTATCGTCGGGGCTTCATCAGGCAATCTGGTGGAGTGGTTTGATTTTTACGTTTACTCCTTCTGTTCCATTTATTTTGCCGCCTCGTTCTTTCCAGCGGGCAACAGCACCACGCAGCTGCTGCAAACCGCTGGTGTTTTCGCCGCCGGCTTCTTTATGCGACCTATCGGCGGTTGGCTGTTCGGCTATATTGCCGACAAGCATGGCCGAAAAAACTCCATGCTGCTTTCAGTCTGCATGATGTGCGCCGGATCGCTGGTGATCGCCTGCCTGCCGACGTATGAATCGATCGGCAGCTGGGCGCCGGCGTTGCTGCTGATCGCCCGCCTGTTCCAGGGGCTGTCGGTAGGGGGAGAATACGGCACCAGCGCGACCTATATGAGCGAGGTGGCGATCAAGGGGCGACGCGGCTTTTACGCCTCGTTCCAGTACGTGACGCTGATCGGCGGGCAACTGTTGGCGTTGCTGGTCCTGGTGATCCTGCAGCAGATATTGCCCGCCGAAGAGCTGAAAGCCTGGGGATGGCGCATTCCGTTTGCCCTGGGGGCCGTGTTGGCGGTAGTTGCGCTGTACCTGCGCCGTTCGCTGAATGAAACCTCCGATGCGAAGACGCGTAACCACAAAGATGCCGGTTCGCTGACGGGCCTGTGGAAAAATCGCAAGGCGTTCCTGATGGTGCTGGGCTTTACCGCCGCCGGTTCGCTGACCTTCTACACCTTCACCACCTACATGCAGAAATATCTGGTGAATACCGCCGGTATGGACGCCAAGCTGGCCAGCGCCATCATGACCGTCGCGCTGTTCGTCTTTATGCTGCTGCAGCCTGCGGTAGGCGCGTTTTCGGACAAAATCGGCCGTCGCAGCTCGATGTTGATCTTCTCGGCCTTTGCCACGGTGTTGACGGTGCCGATCCTGTTCGCTCTGAAAGAGGTGAGTAATCCTTATATGGCGTTTGGCCTGATCGTGCTGGCGCTGTTCATCATCAGTTTTTACACCGCGATCAGCGGGCTGCTTAAAGCCGAAATGTTCCCGCCGGAGGTACGTGCTTTAGGGGTGGGCTTGTCTTATGCGGTGGCGAACGCCATGTTCGGCGGCTCGGCGGAATATGTCGCGCTGTCGCTTAAATCGTTTGGCGTGGAGAACGCTTTCTTCTGGTATGTCTCCGGCATGTGCCTGCTGGCGCTGCTGGTCTCGCTCCGGTTGCATCGCAAAGGCAAGGAGATACAGCTGTAATAAAAACCCCGGCCTTGGCCGGGGTCAGCATACCGCTTACAGGATACGGCTGATCAGCCGATCGATACGGATACGGCGCAGACGCCGAATCAGCTTACGCACCTTGATCGGATACTGCTGAATGCTTTGCAGTTCCTGATAATGGCCGACTACAGTGGTATGAGTACGGATGCATTCCAGCTCTTTCTGCCGTTGCTCGCGCAGCTCTTGCTTGGGATCGTGGATCAGAATGGCGTTTTCCAGATCCAGCCGCCAGGCGCGCGGGTTGAGGTTATTGCCGGTAATCAGCTGCCACTCTTCGTCTACCCACATGCCTTTCAGGTGATAGCTGTTATCGCCATCCTTCCACAAACGCACGATCAGTTGGCCGGTGTCGATGTAACGCTGCAACCGGCTCAGGAAGCGGCGCAGGTTGATCTCATACAGGTAGGGCAGCGCGCCGATGATTTTGAACGGCTGGTCTTCCGGAATATAGAAATCGTTGGCGGTTTTATCGCCGACGATGATTTCCACCTGCTTGCCTTGTCGCAGCAGATAAATGATGTTGCGCACCAGCAGCGCCGGCAGGTTGAAATAGGGGGTGCACAGCGTCAGTTTCTGGTCGGTGCATGACATCAGGTGATGAATGGTTTTATTCAGCACGCTTTGTTTGCCTAGCCCAACCATCGGCGTCACCGCCAGCTCATCGTTGCCGGCTTTGCCGCGGAAGTGGTAACCGGCGCGGCGTAGGGCGAAACGGAACAGACGGGTTTCGTTTTTGATCTCCGGGCTTTTCGGCCGATCGCTGCGATCCAGGCGTTGTACGGCGCCGGCGGTGAGCAGATGCTGCTTGATGTAATCGATCAGAGTATCGGCCAGCACGCCGTTGGTGATCAACTGGTAGCGATCGTAACGGTATTTCTCATGCTGATGCAGATAGACGTCGTTGATGCTGGCGCCGCTGTAGATAACGGTATCGTCGACCACAAAACCTTTTAAATGCAATACGCCCAGCGCTTCGCGAGTATTGACCGGCACGCCGTAGATCGGCACCGATTGTTCCGGATGCTGGCTGGCCATGGCGCAGTACCAGTCGGCGTTGGTATTGGCGGCGGCGGCGCCGATGCGCCCGCGCTGTGCGCGGTGCCAGTCGACCAGCACGCAGATTTCCAGCTCGGGCCGCCGCTGTTTGGCTTGATACAGCGCGTTGAGGATCTCACGCCCGGCGTCGTCATGCTCCAGATACAGAGCCACCAGATAGATACGTTGGGTGGCGTTGGCGATGGAATCCAGCAGCGTGGCGCGAAAGTCGGACGGCGCGTACAGAGTACGAACATCAGCAACCGTCTGGGGGAGTTTGGGCAGTTGTGCAAGGTGTTGTTGATGTTTGCTACGTTTAAATTTTGACAACATCACAGTGCGCTTCTTCTCTCATGATTGATGGCCGGAACGCCACAGACTTAAAAACAATAAACCGAATAATCGGGCGATAATACCATTAGTTGCCTCGATTGTGCGTATGTTTTGGCGTTAAGTGGTGGATTCGTAGCGCATTGCGACGCAGGTCACTGCGCGTCGTCGGCCTGCAGCGGCAGCGTCAGATTGACGATGCCGTCCTCAAGCTGCACCTCGATGCCAAAGCCCAACCGCTGCGCCAGCGCGATCATGCCGCGGTTATTCGGCATGGTGATACCGCTCAGGCGGGTCAGGCCATGCGCGCGCGCATAGGCGATCATTTTCTCCAGCAGCTGGCGGCCGAGCCCCACGCCTTTTAGGTCGGAACGTACCAGCACGGCGAATTCGGCGTCGGTGTTGTCCGGATCGGACAGCGCGCGGGTCACGCCGATAATCTCGTCTGCCCGCACCGCCACAAAGGCCATTTCCCGATCGTAGTCGATCTGCGTCATGTTGGCCAAATCGTCATGGGTAAACTCGTTGATCTCGCTGAAGTAGCGGTAATAGAGATCTTCCTTGGTCACCCGGTCGATGAAATGCTTCAGCGCCGGCTCGTCTTCCGGCAGGATAGGGCGGAACAGGCATTGGCTGCCGTCTTTCAGCACGATGGTCTCTTCCAGCTCATGCGGATAAGGCCGAATCGCCAGCCGCGCCTGCGGATCGCCGCTGAACGGTGCGAGCTGCATCGAAACGTCCAGCAGGGTGAACTCGCTGCCGGAAGCCAGCACCGGGTGAATATCCAGCCGGGCGATCTCAGGGCAGTCAAGGATCAGGTTGGAAACCTGCACCAGCAAGCGGCTCAGCCCGGGGATATCTAAAGGCCGCAGTGCGCTGCGCCCGCGGATCTTGCCGCCTTTCACCGCCTGCAGCACCAGATAACGCGCCAGCGCCATATTCAACGGCGGCAGCGCGACCGCGACCTGATTTTCCTGGCGCCACTCTACGCCGCCTTCTCCCAGCATGATCAACGGGCCGAAAATGGCATCCTGCTCCACGGCGATGCGCAGCTCCTGGGCGCCGGCGCGGTTGGCCATGCTCTGCACCAACAGGCCGTGGATGCGTGCCTGAGGGTAGGTGCGCTTCACGCGGTCGAGGATCGCCTCCGCCGCGCGTTGCACTTCGGTCGCGGTGCGCAGGTAAAGCATCACGCCCTGAACTTCCGATTTGTGCGGGATATCCGGCGAGCGCAGCTTCAGCGCCACCGGGTAGCCGATCTGCTCGGCGATGTGCACCGCTTCGGCGCTGTCTTCGGCGATCCAGGTCGGCAGGGTGCTCAGGTCATAAGCCTGCAGAATGGATTGCACCTCGTGGGTATCCAACTGGGTGGCGCCTTCGGCCAGCGCCTGATGAATCAGGCGGTGGGCATCGGCGGTATTGGCGGTCAGGCCGACCGGCAGCGCGGGCGTCTCCTTCAGCTGCTTCTGGTTGCGGCGGTATTCCACCATATGCATAAAGGCGGTGACCGCGCCTTCCGGCGTGCGGTAGGTGGGAATGGCGGCTTCGGTAAACAGCCGGCGTGCCTCTTGCGAAGAGTATTCGCCGCACCAGTTGGTCAGCAAGGTGATGCGCTTGCCGCGCGCATGGCGATGCAGCGCGTCGATCAGCCGCTGCGCCGTGGCGGTGCCGGGCGCAGCCGCGCTCGGCGCGTGGATCAGCAGCAGCGCATCATAGTCGTGGCTGTCGAGCAGCGCTTCGAGAGCCGCCAGATAACGCTGCGGCGTGGCGTCGTCGCGCAGGTCGAGCGGGTTGCCGGCGCGAATGAAGTCCGGCAGCGCGTCGCTCAGCGTCGCCAGGCTCTCCTCGCTCAGCGTCGCCAGCTTGCCGTTGCGGCCGAGCAGTTCGTCCAAGGCCATCGCCGCCGGCGCCGCCCCATTGCTGACGATCATCAGCCGTTCGCCGCGCAGCGGATGCATATGGCTGAGGGTTTCCACCGCCGAGAACAGCTCATGGGTATCCTGGACGCGCAGCAGGCCGGCGCGCTGGATGGCGGCGTCATAGGCGGCGTCCAGCCCCAGTTGGCTGTTGAGCAGTAATTGCGCCTGTTGGCTACGGCCGCTTTTGATCACCAGAATGGGCTTGTTGCGCGAGGCGCTGCGCGAGGCGGAGAGAAAGCGCCGCGCATCGCTGATGTTTTCCAGATACAGCAGGATGGCGCTGGTCTTGCTGTCGCGCGCCAAAAAGTCGAGCAGGTCGTCGACGTCGATATCCAGGCTGTCGCCCAGCGCGATGAAATAGGAGAAGCCGACTTCGCGCTGCTGTGCCCAGTCGAGAATGGTGTTGGCGACGGCGGCGGACTGCGAGATAAACGCCAGCTTGCCCTTTTGGATCGGCACCGGCGAGAAGCTGGCGTTGATGCCTTGCCACGGCGCCAGCAGCCCCAGACTGTTGGGGCCCAGCAGCCGCATGGCGTAACGCTGCGCGCAGGCTTTGAGCTCGGCGAACTGTTCCGGCGGCGAAGAGAGCACGATGGCGGTTTTGCAGCCGCGTTGGCCCAGCGCTTCAATCAGCGCCAGATTACGGCTGGCGTGGGTGCAGATGATCGCCAGATCCGGCGTCAGCGGCAGGCTGGCGACGTCGGGATAGGCCATGACGCCGCATACCGCCTTGTAGCGCGGCGTCACCGGCAAGATGGGCCCGCCGAAACCGCCGGCCAGCAGGTTGCTCATCATCAGGTTGCCGGCGCGGCCCGGCTGCTGCGAAGCGCCCAGCACGGCGATCGATTTGGGACGTAGTAGCGCTTCTAACCCTCGCTGGCTCATGCACGGCTCCTTTTGGCAACGTTACGCCTGATTTTAGGCGCTTTATGGCTACATTGCTGTGACCGGTGCCTCCGGTCGGGTCGGTTTTCCCGCCAGATACTGTTGACGGAAATAGCGGAAATGCTGATTCAATCCGTCAGCGGCCGGCATATCGCCCGCCTGTTGCAGCAGGGCGGCGGCCACTTCCGCCGTGCAGTGTTGCTCGGCGCGGCTGGCTTCGCGCAGCTGGTAGGCCGATGCGGCGTCGACGTTGAGTGAAAACACCGGGAATTGATTGAGATACGGGCTTTTACGGAACATTTTGCGCGCTTCCGCCCAGGTGCCGTCCAGCATGATGAACAGCGGCGGTTTGCCGCCGACGGGCAGTTCGCTGAACACCGGCCGCTCGGCGTCGGCGTAGGATGCGGGGAACACCACGTAAGGCTGCCGTGTCGGATCGTTGATGGCCGCCAGCAGGGCGGGATCGACCTCGGTACGCGACCAGAGGAACGCCTGGGTGTCCGGCAGGATATCGGCGATCAGGCGCCCGGTGTTGCTGGGCTTGAGCGGCTCTGCGCCGAACATGATCAGGCAGAAACGGCTGCCGGCCTGCTGCGGGCGAATGGTGTCGCACAGGCAGTTCTTATGCGGCAGCAGGCACCCCTGACAACGCGCCACCCGGCAACCGCGCGCCAGAAAGGGGCGGGTGGCGCGGTCTAAACGGAATTGGCGCAGGCGAAGTACGGCGTTGTCGGTCATAACGATCCTGGGGAAAAACCGCTATTGTAACGCAGAAAAAAGCCCGCCGGGAGGGGCGGGCTCGATCGGGGCGCGTTCGCGCGCGATGGCGGGATACGGCCTATACTTGCCGAATCACACTAACTCGTTGAGCCAGTTGTCAAACGGCGCCTTCGGCATCGCGCCGTTGAGCATGTCGACCATCTTGCCCTGACGGAACACCATGATGGTCGGGATGCTGCGGATGCGGAAACGTGCGCTCAGTTCCGGCTCGGCTTCGGTGTTCACTTTCACGAAGCGCACTTTGCCGGCGCGCTCTTCGGCCACGTCTTCAAAGATCGGCGCAAAGCTGCGGCACGGGCCGCACCACGGCGCCCAAAAATCGACCACGACCGGCAGATCGTCCTGCAGCAACTGGTCCAGCGTGGCGGCGGTGGCGTTGATCACTTCACCGTCGAAGAGCTCATGGCCGCAGCGGCCGCATTTCGCGTTGTCCGCCAGACGTTCTTCCGGCACACGGTTGGTGGCATTGCAAGCTGCACAAACTGTATTCATGTTGACCTCGGGTACTGAGAAAGCCGGGTCCCCGCAACGCGGTTGCGGAGATGTTTCTTTAATGCTGACGATTATCGGCAAAACCCGGCGCATGAACAATGAGGTTTGTTCAATGGATGTGATAGTTGGGAGCTTTTAGCGCAAGTTGGTGGCTTCATGCACCAACATCAGGTAATCTTCGCGCCCTGCGCGTTGGTGGAGAAGACAATGAACGATTCATTTAGTGGCAAGAACGGTAAGGTCAAAGTGATGTACGTCCGCAGCGACGACGACAACGGCGACGACCGCAACAAGAATAAACGTCCGGCCGGCAAAGGCCGTCCGGCTGACGGTGCGCGCTCGGGCCGCACCGGTCAAGACAAGGCGCGCGGCGGCAATGACCGTCGCGGAGCCGATTCCCGCCGCAGTGAAAGCGATCGTCCTCGCCGTCCGGCGCGCTCTGAAGATCGCGGCGGCAACGAGTCGCCGTGGAGAACCGTGTCGCGCGCGCCGAGTGAAGAGCCGGCGTTCGATCACGGCGGCATCAGCGGCAAAAGCTTTATCGATCCGGAACAGCTGCGCCGCCAGCGCGCGGAAGAAACCCGCGTTTACGGTGAGAACGCCTGTCAGGCGCTGTTCGCCAGCCGTCCGGAAGCGATCGTGCGCGCCTGGTTCGTGCAGTCGGTCACGCCGCGCTTCCGTGAAGCGCTGCGCTGGATGGCGGCTAACCGCAAAGCCTACCACGTGGTGGATGAGGAAGAGCTGGCCAAGGCTTCCGGCACCGAGCACCACGGCGGCGTCTGCTTCCTGATCAAAAAGCGTCAGGGCCTGGATGCGCAGACCTACCTGAAAACTGCGCCGGCGACCGACTGCGTATTGGCGCTGGAAGAAGTCGGCAACCCGCATAACCTGGGCGCCATCGTCCGTTCGTGCGCCCACTTCGGCGTCAACGGCGTGCTGCTGCAGGATCCGGCGTTGCTGGAATCCGGCGCGGCGGTGCGTACCGCAGAAGGCGGCGCGGAGCACATCAAGGCGATCAACGCCGATGATTTCCTGTCGGTGCTGGATACCTTCCGCAAGGCGGGTTACACCATCGTCACCACCTCCAGCCACAAAGGCACCGCGCTGGCGCAGGCCAAGCTGCCGGCCAAGATGGTGCTGGTGCTTGGCCAGGAGCGCGACGGCCTCAGCGACAGCGCTTGGCAGCAGGGCGATATGAACGTGTCTATCGGCGGCACCGGCAAGGTAGAAAGCCTGAATGTTTCCGTGGCGACCGGCATTCTGCTGGCGGACTGGTGGCGTCAGAATCAGGCGTGATTTTCATTACGTCGAATAAAAAAACGGGCGCCTCAGGGCGCCCGTTTCGTTTATTGAAGCTTAGTGAGCGCCACCGCCCCCGCCGCCGCCGGAGCTGAATGGCGGTTTCGCTACCCACACCAGCGCCAGCAGCACCAGGAATACCCCGGCCGACAGCCAGAAAATCTCGTTGGCGGAGATGATCAGCCCCTGTGCCGTGATCTCGTTGGCGATGTAGGCCGACGCCTGCTGCTTGCTCATGCCGAGCTGCTCGAGCTGCCGGTACATCTCCTGCGACTGCGGATTGTACGGGTTGACGAACTCCGTCAGCTGCGCGTGATGCTGCGATTCGCGCTGCGTCCACAGGGTGGTGGTGATCGAGGTGCCGATCGACCCTGCCAGGGTTCGCGTAAAGTTCGACAGGCTCGATGCCGCCGCCATGCGTTCCGGCGGCAGGCCGGACAGCGTGATGGTGGTCAACGGCATGAAGAAGCAGGCGATGGCGAAACCTTGAACGAACTGCGGCCAGGCCGAAGCGCCGAAGTCCATGCCCGGTTCAAACGTATAGGCGCGCCAGTAGAAGCACACGGCATACATGATGAAGCTGAAAGTCACCAGCTTGCGCATGTCGAGCCGGTTGCCGAACTTACCGATGATCGGCGACAGCAGCACCGGGATCAGCCCGACCGGCGCCGACGCCAGCCCCGCCCAAGTGGCGGTATAGCCGTACACCTCTTGCAGCAGCTGCGGCAGCAGAACGATGGCGCCAAAATACAGCATGTACGCCAGGCTGATGCACAGACAGCCGATGGTAAAGTTGCGCGACTTGAACAGCGACAAATCCACCACCGGATGATCGTCCGTCAGCTCCCAGACCACCAGGAACAGCAGCGCCACGACCGCCACGACGGTCAGGGTGATGATCTCGGTCGAGTTGAACCAGTCCAGCTCCTTGCCCTGATCGAGCATCACCTGCAGCGAACCGATGCCGACGATCAACAGCACCAGACCGACGGTGTCGATCGGCTTGATCTCGGTTTTGGTTTCTCGCCCCTTCAGCGTCGCCATCGCCGCCAGGATAACGAAGGCGCCGATCGGGATGTTGATGAAGAAGATCCAACCCCAGTGGTAGTTGTCGCTGATGTAACCGCCGAGAATTGGCCCGAAGATCGGCGCGACGATCACGGTCATCGACCAGAGCGCCAGGGCCATCGCTCGCTTGGCGGGCGGGTAGTTGTTCAGCAACAGGCTCTGCGACAGCGGGATCAGCGGTCCGGCCACCACGCCCTGGATCACGCGGAAGAAGATCAGCATGCCGAGGCTGTTGGAGATGCCGCACAGCCAGGAGGCGAGAACGAACAGCGCGGTGGACCAGAGGAACAACCGCACTTCGCCGATGCGTTTCGCCAGCCAGCCGGTGATCGGGATCGAGATGGCGTTCGCCACGCCGAACGAGGTGATCACCCAGGTGCCCTGCGAGTTGGAAGACCCGAGGTTACCGGCAATGGTGGGGATCGCCACGTTGGCGATGGTGGAGTCCAGCACCTGCATGAAGGTCGCCATGGCGAGCGCGACCGTCATCCAGGCAAGCTGGGCGCCTTCAAGCGGTTTCTGTGGCAAGATGGCCTCCCGCGCGCTTAGCCGGCGTTCGCATGGATCACGTCGGCGATCAGCTGGTTAACCGGCGCCAGATTCAACGCCAGCGCGTCGCTCTGATACAGCGGTTTGTCGCGCACCACGTCAGACAGCACGCGGCCGTCCAGGTTGGCGGTGTCGACGGTCACCAGCGTCGAAAGACCGATGCGCAGCGGATGATCGGCCACCTGCTTGGCGTCGAGCTCAATACGCACCGGCAGACGTTGCACCACCTTGATCCAGTTGCCGGTGGCGTTCTGGGCCGGCAGCAGCGAGAAGGCGCTGCCGGTGCCCATGTCGATACCGACCACTTTGCCTTGATACACCACGTCGTCGCCGTAGACGTCGCTGACCACCGTCGCCGGCTGGCCGATGCGCATATTGGCGATTTGCGTTTCCTTGAAGTTGGCGTCAACCCAGATGTGATCGGCCGGCACTACCGCCATCAGCGGCGAACCGGCGGCGATCTGCGCGCCGACCTGCACGCTGCGGCGCGAGACATAGCCGGTAATCGGGCTGATCACTTTGGTACGCTGCAGCGCCAGCCAGGCGTCGCGCATCTGCGCGGCGGCTTGCTGGATCGCCGGCTGCTGTTCCAGCGGGGTGTTCAGCACCATCGCCTGGTTGGCGTTGTATTGCTGCACCGCCACTTCCAGCGCGGCTTTGGCGCTGTCGACCGCATCGCGAGCGTGTTGCAGCTCTTCGCGGCCGATGGCGTCAACGCTGCCCAGCACCACGCGACGTTTCAGATCGTTCTCGGCCTTGCTCAGATCGGTCTTGCGCAAGGCGATGTTGGCCTGATACTGCTTACTGTTGATGATCAGCTGGTGGGTCTGACGCACGCTGTTGGCCAGGCCGGTTTTGGCGCGTTCAAACGCCTGCTCGGCATCGGTCGGATCGAGCGTCAGCAGCACGTCGCCCTGCTTGACGTAGTCGGTGTTGTCGAAGTTGACGCTGTTCACGCTGCCGGACACCTGGGCCATGATCTGCACCTGGTTGCCGGAGACGTAGGCGTCGTCGGTTTCCTGGTGATGACGCAGCACCAGGAACCAATACACTAAATAAGCCACCCCTATAACAATGAAAATAACCGTCAGCAACAGCAGCCAAAATTTGCGCTGCTTCTTTTTGCCGCTCGGCTGCTGCGGGTTTTGGGTTTCCGCGCTTGCGCTCATGGTGTTCTCCAAACCTTATATTATTATGCTTTCGAATCCGCTGCGGCCGGGGCCTGATAGCCACCGCCCAACGCGCGGATCAGTCCTATCTTCGCCTGCAGTAAATTGCTGCTGGCATTCAACTCCGCCTGTTGCTGCTGCAATAGCTGCGTCTGGCTGGTCAACAGATCGTCGCGCCCGATAATCCCTGCCTGGTAACGGGCGTTGGCGACCTGATACACCTGTTGCATCGACTGGGCCGCGGACGCCGCCTGCAGCTGCTGTTGTGCAGAGCTCTGCTGGATGGTGATGGCGTCGGCGGTTTCCTGTACCGCATTCAGGATGGTTTGGTTGTAGGATTCCACCGCTTCGTCATACAGCGCGGATTCCTCGCCCAGCTTGCTGCGCAGGGCCCCGGCGTGGAAGATCGGCAGCGAGATCGCCGGCATCACGTTCCAGGCCTGGCTGGCCGCTTCAAACAGATTCGGGCTGGTGCCACTGGTATTGGTGGTCATCAGGCCAGCGAAGGCTGAAATGGTCAGGCTGGGGTAAAACTCTTTACGCGCGGCGCTGACGCGCTGGCTGTAAGACTCCACCAGCTGGCGTTGCGCGGCGATGTCCGGGCGTTTGCCCAGCAGATCCGCCGTCAGTTCGCCCTGCGGCGCCATCAGGTTGTCTGCAGGTAGCGGCACCTGACGCAGGTGCTGCATGGCGTTCGGCCCCTGGCCCGCCAGCGCGGCGAGCTGGTGTCTGAGCTGTTCGATTTGCGACTGCAGCTGCAGAATCTGCTGTTTGGCGACGTCGGACTGCGCCTGGGTTTGTTGCGGCACGTCGACGCCGGTCAGGCCGGCCTGATAGCGCTGTTGGCGCAGCGCGGTCAGGCGCTCGTTGTTGTTCACTTCCTGCTGCAGCAGCTTCTCGAGCGCGAGATTGCTCTGCAGCTGATAATAGGCGGACGCCACCGAGCTGGTCAGCGTCAGCGCCGCCTGTTCCTGCTCGGCGCGCGCTGCGTTCACTTGCGCCTTGGCGGCGTTCACCTGGTTGCGGTATTTGCCCCACCAGTCGAACTCGTACGCCAGGTTCAACCCCAGCGAGTTGGAGCTTGAATAGATCGGCTTATGCGGATACCCCAGCCCCATATTGACGTTCTGCGGCACGCGCTGACGCTGGGTACTGGCGTTCAGATCCAGGTTCGGCCCGTTGGCGGCGTTGGCTTCGCCTACCACGCTCTGCGCTTCGCGCACGCGGGCGGCGGCCTGACGCAGGGTCGGCGAACTTTGCAGCGTTTGCGTCATCAAGGCGTCCAGCTGCGGATCCTTGAGGGCGCGCCACCACTGCGGGCTGACGGCCAGCGAACTGACTTTCGGCTGAGCCAACTGCAGGCTCTGCGGATCCATCAGCGTGGATTGCGGGGCAATATTATCGGTAGAAGCACACCCGGCCAGCAGCAACACGGCGAACAGCGGGGTGAATCTCCAGTGAAATGGGGATCGCATAAGTAGGTACCTGAACAGAAATTGTGAATTAGGGTAACTGTTCTGTGATTTCCATTTGATCCAGACGTGCCAGCAATTTGCGCGTCAGCTGTTCCAGCTGTTTTTGCTCATCGTCGGTCAGCGTGGACCACAGGAAATGCAGACATTGGTGCTGCGGCGGCAGCAGTTGACTGAGAAATTCTTCCCCCTGCGGCGTCAGATGCAGATGCAGGCAGCGGCGATCGTTGTCGCTTTCCCGGCGCTCGATCCAGCCGCGCTTCTCCAGCTCGTCGGCGATGCGGGTCGCATTGGTGCGCGAGGAGCCCAGGGCAGAGCTTAGCTCAGAAGGTTGGATGCTGTGGCTTTCCTGCGCATCCAGGGTAATCAGCGCCATAAACAGTGTTTCGTTAATCCCCTGCGCTTTCAGCATCTTATTGCGATTTTCCAGCAGCTTGCCTTGCATGTGCATGCACAGACGGGTCAGCAGGATTTCCTGATAAGGGAAATCTTTCTGCCGCGTGGCGCGGAAATTCAGCATTTGTTCTATGGGGGCAAACGAGCTTTCCATAATTTAGGGCCTCATTAATTTCGTTCGAGATAGTAACGACGGTGACAAATAATGTAAATGTTCAGCCGTGCGGATAATTTAGCAATTCGTGTCATTTGTCAGTGTTTGTAAAGATGTGACGCCTGAAAACGCCAGTGTGAAGCCAAACGGTCGGAGGCGGCGTCAGCCAGGGCCGAAAAACATTAACAATTTTAATGTGACGCCAAAGGCCGTCGCGCCGAGCAGCGTCGACAGAATGATGCTTTTACTGCGGTAGAAACACAGCGCCAGCGCGGCGAACCCCGCTAACGTCGGCAGCAGCTTGTCCGGTTCGCGCATCACCACCGGCGTGCTGGAGACCACCAGCAGGGCGCAGATGGAGGCGATGCCGATGCTGTCGAGCAGCAGGGCGGCTTTGCCGCGTTTGATGCCGGGCTGAGCGCGCGCCGGCGCCAGCCGCAGCGGCAGATAACGGAACAGGTAGTTGGCGCAGCCCACCACCAGGCCGATCACCAACACATCAGTGTTCATGGCTGGCCTCCGCGTGCGGGGGTTGGAACAGGGCGGCGGCGCAGCCGGCGCCGATGCCGGCCAAAATGGCGACCGGAATGGAGAACAGCACCACGCCGAGCAGCGCGCCGGCCAGCGCGGCGGCGATGGTCAGGCTCTGCGGGCGCCGGAAAGCGGCCAGCAGGAAACTGAGAAACAGCGCCGGCAGCATGAAGGCGAGCGAGGCCTCGATCACCGGGAACTGCTCCAGCGGGCCGTTGCCGAACAGCGCGCCGAGCGCGGTGCCGGCTACCCAGGAGAGCCAGGAACAGAGCGCGATGCCCAGCATCCAGTTTTCGCTCCAGCTGCGGTTATTGCGCATCAGCCTGGCGGTGGCGGCGGCGAAGACCTCATCGGTCAGGCCAAAGGCCCACAGCGCCGTTTTGCCGGGCGACAGGCGCGAGACGATGCGGTGACGCAGCGCCGGGCCATACAACAGGTGGCGCACGTCCATCGCCATTACCGTCAGCGCGGAGACCCACAGCGACATGCCGGCGCTCAGCAGGGCGGTGATCACGAACTGGCTGGCGCCAGCGTAGATGATGCAGGAGAAGAAAATGCTTTCCAGTGGGGAAAAGCCCAGTTTGACGGCGCTGAGGCCGAAAGCGAACGCCACCGGCACGTACCCGATGACGATCGGCAAACTGTCGACGACGCCGTTGGCGAAGGTGGCGCTGACGGCGGGCGGAGTAAGGCTGTCTGCAGCTTGGCTTTGCATGGTTGTGGGTCGCAGGGTAGATAGGTCGTCAATAGTTTATGCCCAGAACATTACCAGAGAGTAAGTAATGTTTATACCCTGCACCGCTAATAAATTTCTTTAGTGACTATTTGCACGATAATCAGATTGCCGCCGGCCCCTGCGGATCGTGATGCTTGCCGAGCCACCAGGTCAGCAGGTTGAGCAGGCATAACACCCCTCCGACGGCGGCCACGCCGTACCAGCCGGCATGCTGATAGGCGGACGCGGAGAGCAACGAACCGAGCGCGCCGCCGATAAAGTAGCTGGTCATGTAGCCGGCGGTCAGGCGGTTGCGCGCCTCCGGCATGATGCGATACATCACGCTCTGGTTGGTGACGTGTACCGCCTGCACCGCCAGATCGAGGATCAGGATGCCGGCGATCAGCGCCCACAGCGATTGTTTAGCCAGCGCGATAGGTATCCAGGACAGCAGCAGCAATACCAAGCCGACGGTGGTGGTCAACCCGGCCTTGCCTTTGTCCGCCAGATGCCCGGCGCGCGAAGCGGCCAGCGCTCCGGCGGCGCCCACCAGACCGAACAGTCCGATCACCCCTTCGGAATAGTTGAACGGCGGCGCGGCGAGCAGAAAGGCCATTGAGGTCCAGAGCACGCTGAAGTTGGCGAACGACAGGGCGCCGAGGATGGCGCGGGTGCGCAGCAGCGGCGTGCGGCAGAACAGGCTGAAGATCGAGGCCAGCAGCTGCGGGTAGTTCAGCCCGGAGTGTTGCTTATAGCGCGGCAGCGCGCGCCACAGGATCAGCGCCATCAGGATCATCAGCACGCTGGCGACCCAGTAGATGGTGCGCCAGCCGCCGAACGACGCCAAGGCGCCCGCGACGGTGCGCGCCAGCAGGATGCCGAGCAGCAGACCGCTCATGATGATGCCGACGGTCTTGCCGCGCTTTTCCGGGTGGGCCAGCGTGGCGGCCAGCGGCACCAGGATCTGCGCCACCACCGAGAACAGCCCGGTGAGCGCGGTGCCGAGGATCATCATCGGCAGCGTGGCTGAAGTGGCGGTGATCAGCATGCCCCCGGCGGCCAGCAGCGTCATGAACACGATCAGGCCGCGGCGTTCGAACATGTCGCCGAGCGGCACCAGCAGCAGCAGGCCGGTGGCGTAACCGAGCTGCGCGGCGGTGACGATAAAGCCGGCCTGGTTGACCGACAGGTTGAAACCGGTGGCGATGGTTTCCAGCAGCGGTTGCGCGTAATAGTTGCTGGCGACCGCCAGACCGGTTGCGATGGCAATCAGCACGGTCAGCGCCGGACTGAGGCCCGGATGGGCGTTTTGTTGGTTCATGTTTTTTTCATCACGGGAAGAAGATAGCGCGCAGTATCCGGCAACGCGTCTGCGGAAACCAATGTATAATTTTCATTTGATTTATCTCATTTCAAGATAGATGCCATGAACCTGAAACAGATCCGCTATGCGCTGGCGGTGGCGGAAGAACAGAGTTTCACCCGGGCGGCGCAGCGCTGCCATACGGTGCAGTCCGCGCTCAGCCACCAGATCGCCAAACTGGAAGAAGAGCTGGGCTGTACGCTGTTTGAGCGCACTTCGCGCCGGGTGCGGTTGACCCCTGCCGGCCAGGCTTTCATTCCGTCGGCGCAGCGCCTGTTGGCGGCGCAGCAGGCGCTGGTGGAAGAGGTGACCGCCGCCGGCGATGCGGTGTCCGGCACCCTGACCATCGGCACGATTTCAACCATAAACGCGATTGATCTGACCGAAAAGCTCGACAAGTTTCATCGCCACTATCCGGCGGTGAACATCCGCCTGTACGTTGGCATGAGCGAAGTCCTGCTGGAGGATGTGCGTCTGCAGAAGTGCGATATGGCGTTCGTCGGCATCTGGCCCGGCGATGTCGATCTGCTGCCGATGTCGCACCGGCAGTTGACCGATGAGCCGCTGGTGGCGCTGGTGGCGCCGCAGCACCCGCTGGCCAACCGCGAGCGGGTGAACCTGCAGGCGCTGGCGGAAGTGCCGCTGGTGGATTTCTACAGCGGCACCGGCGCGCGGCGCCAAACCGACCGCGCCTTTCAGGCGGCGGGCATCCGCCGGCACGTCAGTTTTGAAATCGATCATATCGAATGGCTGGAGAATCTGGTGCGGCGCGGGTTGGCGGCGGGCATCGTACCGATCTCGACCGCGCAACGCTTAAGCGCGCTGGTGTCGATTCCGATTGAAGACGGGCCGCGGCGCCAGGTGTATTGCATCTGGCCGCAGCCCTTGTCGAACGCCGCCGCCCGTTTTTTACAGTTCAGCGGCATCGATCTGGCGGGGTAGGGGCGCGGCAGAGGCGCCCCCGATCGGTTACGGCTTCGCCGCCTCGGCGGCGGTTTTCACCCAGCCGTCGAAGGTCGCCTGATGCGCCTTGATCCAACCGTTGACGTGGTTTTGGATGTCGGCCTCCGAAGCCTGGCCTTCATGCATGCGCAGGTTTTGCGCGTTGATGTCGGCGATCGGCAGCTTCATGATGGCGAACAGCTTGGCGGCCGCCGGGTTGGCTTCGGCCCACTGCTTGTTGGCGGCGATGCGCATGGTGTTGACCGGGAAGCCGTAGTTGGCGCCGTTAGGCAGCTTGGTATCGACGTTCTTCTGCTCGCCCGGCAAGGAAGAGAACGGTACCTGCAGCCAGACCACGTCGCGGCCCGGCACCATCACATCGCTGACCCAGTACGGCGTCCAGGTGTAATACAGTACCGGTTTGCCCTCTTTGTAGCGGGTGATGGTGTCGGCGATCATCGCCGCGTAGTTGCCCTGGTTGTGTTCGACGGTATTGCTCAGGCCATAGGCCTTGATGTGGTGGTTGATCACCGCCTCGCAGCCCCAGCCCGGGGTGCAGCCGGTCAGATCGGCCTTGCCGTCGCCGTTGGTGTCGAACAGCTTGGCGATCTTGGGATCCTTGAGCTGTTCGACGTTGGTGATGTGGTACTGCTCGGCGGTTTTCTTGTCGATCAGGTAGCCCTGCGCGGCGCCGTTGACGTAGACGCCTTCGCGGTAGAACTTGGCGTCGCCGCCGGCGGCCTTGTACTGATCGGCGTGCAGCGGATCCCAATTGACCGCGATAAAGGTGGCGTCGCCGGAGGCGATGGAGGTGTAGGCGACGTTGTAATCCACTTCGCGCGGTTCCTTCACGTCGTAACCCAGTTTTTCCAGCGCCTTGCTGACCAGCAGCGTCTGGAACGTCTCTTCGGAAATGGTGCTTTGTACCGGCTGTACCGCTATTCCCTTGCCGGGTAAATCCGCCGCGATGGCGCTCTGTGAGCCAATCAGTGTCGTCAGGGCGAGAGCCCAGATGCCCGTGGTGCGCATAGTGTTTCCCCTCTTTTGATGTGGTGGTGCCCTGGCCCGCCGGGGCCGCAGCCGCCGGCGGGAAAAGCGTCAGGCTTGTTTGATAAATGGACGGGTAAACAGCCCGATGGGGCCGCGACGGTACCAGCGGCCGATGCCCTTGCTGCGGCGATCGCGCCCCAGCGATTGGGTGAGGCGATCGAGAATGATCGCCAGGATCACGATGCCGACCCCGCCGATGGCGGCCAGGCCCATATCCAGCCGGCCGATGCCGCGCAGCACCATCTGGCCCAGACCGCCGACGGCGATCATCGAGGCGATGACGACCATCGACAGCGCCAACATCAGCGTCTGGTTCACGCCGGCCATGATGGTCGGCATCGCCAGCGGCAGCTGCACCTTGAACAGCAGCTGGCGCGGGCTGGCACCGAAGGATTCGGCGGCCTCGATCAGATCCTCCGGCACCTGCTTGATGCCAAGAATGGTCAGACGCACGATCGGCGGCAGCGCGAAGATAATGGTCACCACCACGCCCGGCACGTTGCCGATGCCGAACAGCATGACGATCGGCACCAGATAGACGAAGGCCGGGGTGGTCTGCATGGCGTCGAGCAGCGGCCTAATCACTTTGGCGGCATGCTTGCTGCGCGCCAGCCAGATGCCGAGCGGCAGGCCGATAAGGATGCAGAAGAACAGCGCGGTCAGCACCAGCGCCAGCGTAACCATCGCCTGCGACCAGGCGCCGATGGCGCCGATGGCGACCAGAGAGAGCAGCGTCGCGGCGCCCATGCCGAGGCCCGCGATCTGCCAGGCGACCAGCGAGAACACCAGAATGGCGATCGGCGCCGGCATGCCCAACAGCAATTGCTGGAAGCCGCTCAGGATCACGTCTACCGGCACGCGGATGCCCTGGAATAGCGGGCGGAAGTGCAGCACCAGCCAGTCGATGCCTTGCGTGACCCAGGAATCAAACGGCACCCAGGCTTTGTGGAACGGATCAAGCAGGCTGAAGTGCTCAGGCTGCGCCGGGGCGCTGCTGAGCCAATCGGCGCCTTGCCCGGCGGCGTCATGAGCGGCCGGCGGCGGCGCGCTGGACCAGGCGTCGCCGGCGTTGGCGACGGCATCGTGAGCGGGGGCGGCGCCGGCATCGGCCGGTGCGGTAGCCCAGGGATCTTGGGTTTGCGTGGTATCACTCATTGGCTGTGCCCTCCTTGTCCAACGCCTGCAGCAGCATGGCCTTGGAGATGATGCCGAGATAGTTATGTTCTTCGCCCACTACCGGCACCGCGCACGGCGCCTGGGCGACCAGGGAGATCAGATCGCTGAGCGGCGTGTCGGCCGGCACGGCGGCGGGGGCCTCAAGCAGGGCATCGTCCAGCGTTTGATTGGCGGACAGCGCCTTTTTCAGCGACTCTATCGACACCACGCCGATAAATTTCTTCCCGCGTTCAACAACATAACCATAATCACGGTCCTCATCGCGCAGCAGCTGCAGCGCCGAGCGGGGGCCAAAACCGGGGGTTTTGCGGATCAGCGTCACCGGACGCCGCTGGGCGATATCCTTGGCGCTGAACACATGACTGATGTCCACGCCGCGGAAGAAGGTGCGCACGTAGTCGTTGGCCGGATTATTGAGGATCTCGTCCGGCGTGCCGACCTGGATCACCTCGCCGCCCTGCATGATGGCGATGCGATCGCCAATGCGCATCGCTTCGTCCAAATCGTGGGAAATAAACACGATGGTGCGCTGATGCTGAGCCTGTAATTTCACCAGCTCATCCTGCATTTCGGTGCGAATTAACGGATCGAGCGCCGAGAAGGCTTCGTCCATCAATAATATATCCGGGTTATTGGCCATCGCGCGGGCTAATCCCACGCGCTGACGCATGCCGCCGGATAATTCATCCGGATAAGACAGCGCATAATTTTCCAGCCCGACCTGACGCAGGGCGTCCAGCGCTTTTTCCTGGCGTTCCTGCAGCGGTATTCCGGCTAATTCCATGCCAAAGGCGGTATTATTCAGAACATTCATATGCGGCATTAGCGCGAATGACTGAAATACCATGCTGATCTTATTTCGCCGCACGGTGCGCAGCGCGGTGTCGGATATTTTGGCGATGTCCTCACCGTCGATCAGCACCTGACCGCGGGTGGGTTCTATCAGACGATTGAGAAGGCGTACCAGGGTGGACTTGCCGGAACCGGAGAGCCCCATGATGACAAATATCTCGCCTTCTTCAATGGCCAGAGTGGCGTCTTTTACGCCGAGCGATAAGCCGGTTTTTTCAAACAGCCGATCTTTTGTCAGACCTTTATCCAGCAGTTTGAATGCGCGTTCCGGGTGCTCGCCAAATATCTTATACAGGTTCTTTACTTCGAGTTTAATTGCCATGCAATTTGCTGTTTCCTCTGGTTTAATTAAAGCGTTATGGGCTGTCCTTAGCAAAATAAAAGAGCTTTTTACCCTAACACAGTGAATATCTGAAACAACCCTCAATGTCATTTAAATGGGATATTAGTGGTTTACATCAAGGTTTTAATTAGTTATGGTAATTTGGCCCGTGACTCAAAATTGACGGCCATTATTCGCCATAATGGTTTGGTTTTTGGGGAAATAATACGGTGTGGCGCAGAGAAATATTTGGGCGCCGCGCCTGCCGTTCGGATAATAAAAAACCCGACCAGAGGCCGGGCAAAAGTCATCAGTATTTCATCAGTTTTAACGACAGGTGCCGATATCGAGGGGGATATCGTCGAGCGTCATGTTATCGCCTTAGTATGACAGCCAGATGGCAGCCTTAGGCCTTGCGATACAGCCTGCGCGGATGGCCGATATTGCCGTACAGCATCTCCACCCGCACGAACTGGGTGGCGACGCAATATTCCAGATAACGGCGAGCGGTGGTTTTGCTGATGCCGACCTGTTCGACCACGTCTTCCACCGCATGCGCCACCGCCGGCTGGGCGATAAACAGCGCCTGCACCAGCTCCAGCGTGTTGGTTTCTATGCCTTTGGCGCTCGGTTCGCTGGAGAACTGCTTCGACTGCAGGTTGTACAGCGCATCGACATTGTCCTGATCGATGATTTTGAAGGTGCGCTGGGTCTGCACGAACTGCATGAAGCGCTCGAGCGAGTTGCGCAGCCGTTTGTAAGACACCGGCTTGATGATGTAGTCGAAGGCGCCGTTGCGGATCGCCTGGCTGCAGGTATGCATGTCGCTGGCGGCGGTGATGAAAATCACCGAACAGGCGGGATTCTTTACCGCCGGTTCTTCCATCAGCTCAATGCCCTGGCCGTCCGGCAGAAAGTTGTCCAGCAGGATCAGCCGCGGCTGATGCTCGTTGGCTTTGGCCCGCGCTTCGGCCAGCGTGGCGGCGTAGGCCACCACCCGCAGGTTGAAATTTTTCTCGATGAACTCTGCGTGCAGCGTCGCCAGTTGCGGCTCATCTTCCACGATCAGAACGTCCAGTGTTTGGTGTGACATAATCGGGTGCTCAAAAAAATCGGGTTATGGGTTTTATTTAGGGATAAATATAGAGAATATCGCGCCGTGCGGCTCGTTGTCCGACACTTCTATGCTGCCGTGCGCCTGCGCCACGTGGCTGGCGACCAGATGCAGGCCGATGCCGTGGTCGCTTTTATCCGCTTTGGTGGTCACGCCCTGTTCAAACAGCGTATCACGAATCTCCTCGGCGATGCCGGTGCCGCGATCCGCCACCTCGATCACCAGCTCGTCGCTGCCGTCGCTGATATAGAGTTCGATCGCGTCGTGCGGAGCCGGGCAGTGCAGCGTCGCCTCCACCGCATTATCCAGCAGGTTGCCGACGATCGACATCAGTTCGGTCTCATTCAGCGCCGCCGGGATCTGACGCAGCTGGCAGGCCGGATCGAAACGCAGTTCGATGCCTTTCTCTCTGGCGCTGGAGTATTTGCCCAGCAGCAGCCCGCACAGCGCCGCCGAACTGAAGCGCTGCGAGATGAAATCGAGGATCTCCTGCGCCCCCTCCGACTGGGCTTCCACATAGCGGATGGCCTCGTCGTAGCGCTGCATATGCAGCAGCCCGGCCAGCGTGGCGGTCCAGTTCAGCTGCTCGTGGCGCATGATGCGCAGGTTGTCGGCATAGCGTTTCACCTGGCTGAGCTGGCTGCTCAGGGTATTGATATCGTTCTTGTCGCGGAAGCTGATCACCCAGCCTTGCAGCTCCTGCTCCTGCATGATGCGCACCCGGCTGGCGATCACCCGCACGTGGTTGAAGCGGCACACCTCGTCATGGGTGTCGTGCTCCAAGTGCGCGACGGCGAAAAAGTCCGGCTGGGCCTGGATCACGTCGCCGATCGGCCGGCCCAGCAGGCCGGTGGCGGGCTGATGCAGATCCAACAGCTCACGCGCCGCATGGTTGATGGTGATGATCCGCAGCTGCGGATCGATGGCGATCACGCCCTCATAGATGGCTTCCAGCAGCGCTTTTTGCTGGCGCACCAGCAGCGCGATCTCTTTCGGCTCCAGCCAGAACATTTGGCGTTTGAGATTTTTCGACAGCAGCCAGGAAAAAACGAACAGGGCGATCAGCAGCAGCACGATGGAACCGATAATTTGCGTTAATGTCCTGGCATTTAAATTATCGATATGCGATTTCAAATAGCCGACGGAAACGATGCCGATGACGTGATTATTTTCATCCAGAATCGGCGCCTTGCTGCGTAATGAAACGCCGATGCCGCCCTTGCGAATGGAAATAATGCTTTTTCCTTCCAATACTTCTTTATTATCACCGCCGATCATCGGCGTGCCCAGGCGGCCCTCATATTCTGAATGATAGAGATGACGGGCATGATTATCACCGATGACGATATAGCTGGCGTCGCTGCTGGCGCGGATTTTTTTCATCAACGCAGCGATCCTGGCGGCGTCGTTTTTTTCTACGGCATCCACCAACGAAGGGATAAGGGCGATTTCACGCGCCTGCACCTGGGCGCGGGCGCCGAGATCGCGGTGCAGCTGCGCATCCAGCTGGTAATAGGTGTAGGCGCCGATGCAGCTCAGCAGCAGGCAGGAGAAGGCCACCAGGCACAGAAACAGCTTGATTTGAAATGAGAGTTTAAGGCGCATGGCGGAGCTTCACCGTAAAGAGATCCTGAAGCCTTACCCTATCACGAGATACGGGGTGTGTAATATTGCGCCCGATCAACTTGTGATCCCTCACACGGGATTAGAGTGAACCGGACGAGAATTGTTCGTCTGCGATAAAGTTGATAAGCTTTAAAATAAAAACGGCATTAACACCATTAAAACCACGCTGATTTTTACATAATCTTAATTAACCCCATAGAAACCATAACCACCATTAAAAACCCTTTTTAATTTTGAACATAATCACAGCAGATAATCCGTGCGCTTCTCTATGATGGCTGAACAAACTAATAAGAGGCCAGATTATGAGCACAACAGATGATTCTTACCTCGTAGCCAAAGACAAGGCCGCTGATATTCCTCTGCGTGAGAAATGGTGGCGGATACTGGATAATTATAAAGTAGGGATTATTCCGTTACCGTTCTTTATTCTGGCCGGCGTGTTGATTCTGCTCGACTGCCTGGAAGGCAAATTGCCGAGCGATATCGTGGTGATGGTCGCCACCCTGGCGTTCTTCGGTTTCGCCTGCGGCGAATTCGGCAAGCGCCTGCCGCTGATCGGCAAAATGGGCGCGGCGGCGATCTGCGCCACCTTCATTCCTTCCGCGCTGGTGCACTATGGCCTGCTGCCGGACGTGGTGGTGGAGTCGACCACCAAGTTCTACAAATCGACCAACATTCTTTACCTCTACATCTGCTGCATCATCGTCGGCAGCATCATGAGCATGAACCGCCAGGTGCTGATCCAGGGCTTCCTGCGCATCTTCATCCCCATGCTGTGCGGCGAGATCGTCGGCATGCTGGTGGGGATGGGCGTCGGCATGGCGCTGGGCCTGGAACCGTTCCAGATCTTCTTCTTCCTGATCCTGCCGATCATGGCCGGCGGCGTAGGTGAAGGGGCGATCCCGCTGTCGATGGGCTATGCCGCGATCCTGCACATGGAGCAGGGCGTGGCGCTGGGGCGCATTCTGCCTATCGTGATGCTCGGCAGCCTGACCGCTATCGTCATCGCCGGCCTGCTCAACCAGCTGGGCAAGCGTTATCCGCACCTGACCGGCGAAGGCAGCCTGATGCCGAGCAAGCAGGGTGAAAGCGACATGAGCGCGGTGGAAAAAATCAGCGGCAAGGTGGACGTCAGCACCATCGCCTGCGGCGCGCTGTTGGCCATTCTGCTGTATATGGTGGGCATGCTGCTGCACCGTCTGATCGGCCTGCCGGCGCCGGTGGGCATGCTGTTCGCCGCCGTGGCGGTGAAGTTGGCGCACGGGGTGTCGCCGCGCATTCAGGAAGGCTCGCAGGTGGTGTACAAATTCTTCCGCACCGCCGTGACCTATCCCATCCTGTTCGCCGTCGGGGTAGCCATCACGCCGTGGCAGGAACTGGTGGACGCGTTCACCGTACAGAATCTGATCGTGATCGTCACCACCGTCAGCGCGCTGGTAGCGACCGGTTTCTTCGTCGGCAAGAAAATCGGCATGCATCCTATCGACGTGGCGATCGTCTCCTGCTGCCAGAGCGGGCAGGGCGGGACCGGCGACGTCGCGATCCTCACCGCCGGCAACCGCATGTCGTTGATGCCATTCGCCCAGATCGCAACCCGTATCGGCGGCGCTATCAACGTTTCGCTGTCGCTGCTGGTGTTGGCCAAGTTCTTCGTATAACTCCTATAAATCCTTAGCGTTACTTTGCCTTTCCCCGCCCCCGCGGGGATTTTTTTTGCCCGCGCGCCGGCCCGACGCGCGGGCGGGGAACTGCCGGTTACGCCGCTTGCTTCATGGCGGCGTCGTACCACGCGAAGTAGCGCTCTACGCCGCGACGGCCGGATTCGATCAGCGCGCGTTTCTTCTCCTCGCTGATGCCGAACTCCAGCGTGCCGACGTCGAGCGTGTCGACATACACGGTGCGCTTCCAGTCATCGCTGTCCAGATGCACCTTGGTTTGGATGTCCAGCATCACGTTGGCCACCGCCAGGGTGAAATCAAACAGGTTGTTGACCGGCGTGCGCGGGCCGCCCTGACCGGCGGCCTGAGCGATTTCACTGGCGGAGTCCAGGCGAATGCCCAGCGTACGGGTGTTGATGCGCTGGCTGGTGCTGTCGATGTAAGGCGGCGTGGCGGAGAAGTCATAGTCGAACAGCCGCACCGGGTAGTTGTCGATCATGCCGCCGTCGATGCACAGGTCGCCCAGGGCATTTTTCTTCGCCACGAAGGCGAACGGGAACGACATCGAAATGCGCAGGCCATCCGCCACTTTCATGCGCGGCGTGGTACGGTGAGAATAAACCTCTCGCTGGCCGCTGTTGAGGTTGGCGCCGATAAAGTAAATCGACTTGAACCCTTTCGCCGCCTTCATCGCTTCGAACTGTTCGAAGGTAATATCCGGGTTGCCGGTATATTGTTTGATAATATCGCGTGACCATTGATAGAAATAATCGCCGGGCGCGATGCCGTATTGATTGAACAGGCGATAGGCGTCCTGGAGCGTGCCGAAAAAACCGCCGTTATAATCGAGGAATTTTTTAAAATCCATCGCCGACAGAATCTTGGTCACGTCGGCCGAGCTGCAGCCCAGCCCGACCAGCAGCGCGGCGATGGCGCCCGCTGAGGCGCCGGAGGTTTGCTTGATCTGCGGCATGATGCCTTTGGCCTCCAGCAATTCCAGTGCGCCGCCATAGGCGATGCCTTTTACGCCGCCGCCTTCAAAGACCAGGTTTTCGAATTGATAGCTCATCATATTTCCTTACTCGTGGTTTAGGGAGTAAGAAAAATAACGAAGCGGCGCACGAGAAAATATGGATTGGGGTTGTGTGGCTTGGCAAACAAAATTATTCATAATGAATATATTATTTATATATTTATCAAAGGCATTTATTAAACAGGCGCATCGGACTTTTTGCGTCAATACTTAGCGCTGTTCAATTCTCACAAGGAGTCATCATGTTCTGGAAACGTTGTCTGTTGGGCGCGGCGCTGGCCGTTATGTCGTTACAGGCCGGCGCCGCCGCGCAGCAGGCCAAAACCCCGACGCCGGGATTTTACCGCATCATGCTGGGCAGCTTTGAAGTGACCGCGTTGTCCGACGGCATTATTCGCCTGCCGGCGGATAAGCTGTTACTGGGCCGTACGCCGCAGCAGATCGCCGCCGGGGTAGCCGAGCAGCATCAAAGCCTGCCGGTGGTCACGTCGGTCAATGCTTATCTGATCAATACCGGCGACAAGCTGGTGATGATCGACAGCGGCGCCGGCCAACTGCTGGGCGACGGCCTGGGCAAGCTGGTGGATAACCTGCGTGCGGCGGGCTACCAGCCGGAGCAGGTGGATGAGATCTACCTGACCCACATGCACCCGGACCACCTCGGCGGGCTGACGCACGACGGCAAGGCGGTATTCCCCAATGCGGTGGTGCGCGCCGCCAGCCAGGACGCGGACTTCTGGCTAAGCGCGGACAAACTGAAACAGGCTAGCGCGGGCAGTAAAAGCAACTTCGAAAGGGCTCAGGCAGTGATCAAGCCGTATCAGGCGGCCGGCCACTTTAAGCCGTTCAGCGGTGACGGTGAGCTTTCCCCGGGCATTGCCGCCTTTGCCGCCCACGGCCATACGCCGGGGCATAGCGTGTATCAGGTGACCAGCCAGGGCCAGAAGCTGTTGCTGCTGGGGGATCTGATCCACGTGGCGGCGGTGCAGATGCCGCATCCGAAGGTGGCTATCAGCTTTGATAATGACGCCAAGGCGGCGGTCGCTCAGCGGCTACGGATATTTGGTGACAGCGCGCGGCAGAGCGAGCTGGTGGGGGGCGCACACCTGTCGTTCCCGGGGTTGGGGTATTTGAACCGCCAGGGCGACGGTTACGCCTGGGTGCCATTGAACTACGGCGCGCTGTAATGGAGATGGCCGCCCAACGGGCGGCCATCGTAAGCGCCTTGGGGACATTGTTCGATAATTTGGGATGATGATGCCAGAGAATCGGGGCTTATTCGCCGTGATAAAGAGTGCATGATTAACGTTACCCTCGTCGTTTTCTTTAAGGATCTCCCGATGAATCAGAAAACTCCCTCCGTCGCCATCGTCACCGGCGCATCGCGCGGTATCGGCGCGGCCATCGCCGAGCGTCTGGCCGCCGATGGCTTCACCGTCATCATCAACTATTCGGGCAACCCGGCACCGGCCGATGAGCTGGTGCGCAAGATTGAACAGGGCGGCGGCCGCGCCTTGAGCGTCAAAGCCGACGTCAGCGATGCATCTGCGGTCGCCCGCCTGTTCGACAGCGCCGAACAGGCGTTTGGCGGCGTCGACGTGCTGGTCAATAACGCCGGGGTGATCGCGCTGGCGCCGGTGGCGGACATGCGTGACGAAGACGTGGATCGCCTGCTCGACATCAATCTGAAAGGCAGCTTCAATGCGATGCGCGAGGCGGCGAAGCGCCTGCGCGACAATGGCCGCATCATCAACTTCTCCTCCAGCGTGGTGGGGTTGCTGCAGCCGGGTTACGGCATGTATGCCGCCAGTAAGGCGGCGATCGAAGCGCTGACCAGCGTGCTGGCGAAAGAACTGCGCGGCCGCAATATCACGGTGAACGCCGTCGCGCCGGGACCGACCGCCACCGGTTTGTTCCTCGACGGCAAAACCCCGGAGCTTATCGAGCGGCTGGCGAAGATGGCGCCGCTGGAGCGCCTGGGCACGCCGGACGATATCGCTGCGGCGGTGGCCTTCCTCGCCGGGGCCGACGGCGGTTGGATCAACGGCCAAACCCTGCGCGCCAACGGCGGCATCATCTGATTGACGACGCGCCGCCGCAGGATCGGGTATCCTGTGGCGGAACTCATCACATCAAGGGCAGCGTATGACGGGCGACAATCAGCAGTTTCATCCCGGCGTCAGGTCGCCCTGCGTCAGCCTGTGCCGGATTGACGACGAAACCCCGCAGTGCCGCGGATGCCGGCGCACGCGGGCGGAGATCGCCGCCTGGCCGACCGCCAGCGATGCGGAGAAACGCGCTATCTGGCGGCGGCTAGAGCCGCGTCAATCGGTGAAATAATCCTCTGCATTATTGCGCTGCCAGACTGCATGTAGCACAATTGAGCTACATGTGATTGACCGACGTTAGGAGCGATTATGTCGACGACGACCATTCGTATTCCAGATGAGCTTAAAGCCCGAGTCGCTGCCGTCGCCGAGCAGGTTGGCGTAACGTCTCACAGCTTTATTTTGCAGGCAATAGCGGAGAAAACGCAGCAGGAAGAGTTGCGCCGCGACTTTGAGAATGAAGCGGAAAAACGCTATGCCAAGATAATTGCGACGGGAGAGACGGTCTCTTGGAAAGAGATGCGCGGTTATTTGGAAAATTACGCAGCGGGTGATACTGCCGCTGTCAAACCTCCGGTTAAAAAATTGGGGCGCTGATGGCAAATGTCGAGTTGGCGCCAGAGGTCAGGGATGATATCGAACGTATTCTCGCTCATTTGGCTCAGTATGGCGCTGCGGATTCAGGGCGGCGCATTCAGGAAATCATCCAGGCAATTGCGGTATTGGAACATAATCCATTGATCGGACGGTCCCTTGGCGCAGGGCTGCGTGAATTGATTATTGGGCAGCAAGCTCGCGGTTATTTGGCGCTCTACAAATACATTCCTGATATCGATACGGCGTTTGTTCTGGCGATCCGCAGTCAGAAAGAACAAGGGTATTGAATGCACGATACCGGCCTGAAAGACCGGCATCGCTGTCATGTCCTCAGAAATCCCAGTCCTCATCCTCGGTGTTGACCGCCTTGCCGATGACGTAGGACGACCCTGAACCGGAGAAGAAGTCGTGGTTTTCGTCGGCGTTCGGCGACAGCGCCGACAGGATCGCCGGGTTGACCTCCGCCATCGCCGGCGGGAACAGCGCTTCATACCCCAGGTTCATCAGCGCTTTGTTGGCGTTGTAGTGCAGGAAGGTCTTCACGTCTTCCGTCCAGCCGACGCCGTCGTACAGTTCCTCGGTGTAACGCACCTCGTTGTCGTACAGATCCTGCATCAGGTCGAAGGCAAAGTTTTTCACCTGCTGGCGCCGTGCGGCGTCCACTTTCTCCAGCCCTTTCTGGAACTTATAGCCGATATAGTAGCCGTGCACCGCCTCGTCGCGAATGATCAGGCGGATCAGATCGGCGGTGTTGGTCAGTTTGGCGCGGCTGGACCAGTACATCGGCAGATAAAAGCCCGAATAGAACAGGAATGACTCGAGAAACACGCTGGCGACCTTTTTCAGCAGCGGATCGTCGCTGCGGTAGTGCGCCAGAATGATGCCGGCTTTCTTCTGCAGCGCGCGGTTTTCCTCACTCCAGCGATAGGCGTCATCCACGTCCGGCGTTTGGCACAGGGTGGAGAAGATTGAGCTGTAAGAGCGGGCGTGCACCGCCTCCATAAAGCTGATGTTGGAGTACACCGCCTCTTCGTGCGGCGTCAGCGCATCGGCGATCAGAGCCGGCGCGCCGACGGTGTTCTGGATGGTGTCCAGCAGCGTCAGCCCGGTAAACACCCGAATGGTCAGCTGCTGCTCCTTCGGCGTCAGCGTGGCCCAGGACGGGATATCGTTGGACAGCGGCACCTTCTCCGGCAGCCAGAAGTTGGAGGTCAGGCGGTTCCACACCTCCAGATCCTTGTCGTCTTCGATGATGTTCCAGTTGATGGCGCGCACCAGCGGCGCCGATGTTACGGTCGTCATAAGTTGCCTCACAGCGCGCAGGACACGCAGCCCTGCACCTCGGTGCCTTCCAGCGCCATCTGGCGCAGGCGGATGTAGTAAATGGTCTTGATGCCTTTGCGCCAGGCGTAGATCTGCGCGCGGTTGATGTCGCGGGTGGTGGCGGTATCGCGGAAGAACAACGTCAGCGACAGCCCCTGATCGACGTGCTGCGTCGCGGCGGCATAGGTATCGATGATTTTTTCCGGGCCAATCTCGTAGGCATCCTGGTAATACGCCAGGTTGTCGTTGGTCATGTACGGCGCCGGATAGTAAACGCGGCCGATCTTGCCTTCCTTGCGGATCTCGATGCGCGAGACGATCGGATGGATGCTGGAGGTGGCGTTGTTGATGTACGAGATGGAGCCGGTCGGCGGCACCGCCTGCAGATTCTGATTGTACAGCCCGTGCATCATCACCGACTGGCGCAGCGCGCGCCACTCGTCGCGGCCCGGAATAGCGATGCCGGCGGCGGCGAACAGCTCGCGCACCCGCTCGGTTTGCGGCAGCCAGTCGCGTTCGGTGTACTTGTCGAAGTACTCGCCGCTGGCATAGCGCGAGTGCTCAAAGCCGTCGAACGTGCCGCCGCGTTCGATCGCCAGCCGGTTCGAGGCGCGGATGGCGTGATAGGCCACGGTATAGAAATAGAGATTGGTGAAGTCGATGCCTTCTTCCGAGCCGTAGAAGATGCGCTCGCGCGCCAGGTAACCGTGCAGGTTCATCTGGCCCAGACCGATGGCGCGGGCGCTGCGGTTGCCTTCGGCGATCGACGGCACCGAGCGGATATCGCTCATGTCGGCCACCGCGGTCAGCGCGCGGATCGCGGTCTCGATCGCCTTGCCGAAGTCCGGCGCGTCCATGGTTTTGGCGATGTTCAGCGAGCCGAGGTTGCAGGAGATATCCTTGCCGATGCGATCGTAGCTCAGATCCTCGTGATAGGTGCTGGCGCGGTTGACCTGCAGGATCTCCGAACACAGGTTGCTCATGTTGATGCGCCCGGCGATCGGATTCTCCCGGTTGACCGTGTCCTCGAACATGACGTAGGGGTAGCCGGATTCGAACTGGATCTCCGCCAGCACCTGGAAGAACTCACGCGCGTTGATGCGCGACTTGCGGATGCGCTTGTCGTCCACCATCTCGCGGTATTTTTCACTGACGCTGATTTCAGACAGCGGCGTGCCATACACCCGTTCGACGTCGTAGGGCGAGAACAGGTACATTTCTTCGTTGTTCTTCGCCAGCTCGAAGGTGATGTCCGGGATCACTACCCCCAGCGACAGCGTTTTGATGCGGATCTTCTCGTCGGCGTTTTCCCGCTTGGTGTCGAGAAAACGCAGGATATCCGGGTGGTGGGCGTTGAGATACACCGCGCCGGCCCCCTGGCGCGCGCCGAGCTGGTTGGCGTAGGAGAAGGCGTCTTCGAGCATTTTCATGATCGGAATGACGCCGGAGGACTGGTTCTCGATGCGCTTGATCGGCGCGCCCACCTCACGAATATTGCTCAGCATGAAGGCCACGCCGCCGCCGCGTTTCGACAGCTGCAGCGCGGAGTTCACCGCCCGGCCGATCGATTCCATATTGTCTTCGATGCGCAGCAGGAAGCAGGAGACCAGCTCACCGCGCTGGCGTTTGCCGCAGTTGAGGAAGGTCGGCGTGGCCGGCTGGAAGCGGCCCGAAATCATCTCTTCCACCAGATCCTGCGCCAGTGCGGTGTCGCCCGCCGCCAGCGTCAGCGCCACCATGCACACCCGATCTTCGTAACGCTCCAGATAGCGCTTGCCGTCGAAGGTTTTGAGCGTATAGCTGGTGTAGTACTTGAAGGCTCCGAGGAAGGTCTCGAAGCGGAATTTTTTGGCGTAGGCCTGCTGGAACAGCTGCTTGATAAACGGGAATTCGTACTGCGCCAGCACCTGCGGCTCGTAGTAGCCTTCTTCCACCAGATAGCGCAGCTTTTCCTCCAGGTTATGGAAGAACACGGTGTTTTGGTTGACGTGCTGCAGGAAGTAGTGCCGCGCCGCCAGCCGATCTTTATCGAACTGGATCCGGCCTTCCGCATCGTAAAGATTGAGCATCGCGTTGAGCGAATGGTAATCCAGCGCGCCCGTCTCGGGCCTGGTCAGTTCTGTCGTTGCCAAAATGCGGTTACTCCCTGTCTAACGTTTTCAACGTCTTGCGTAGTGCCGAGCAGCTCGAAGCGGTACAAGAAAGGCACCTGGCATTTTTTGGCGATGATGTCGCCGGCGATGCCGTATGCTGCGCCGAAGTTGGTGTTCCCGGCGGCGATGACGCCGCGCAGGTATGAACGGTTTTGCGGAACGTTGAGAAAGCGGATCACCTGGATCGGCACCGCGCCGACGGCGCTGCCGCCGCCATAGCTGGGCACGATCAAGATATAGGGCTGTTCCATCAGCAATTTGCTGCGGGCGCCGGCGATCGGAATGCGGATCGCCGGCAGGCCCAGTTTCTCAACGAATCGGTGGGTGTTCTCCGAGCTGCTGGAGAAATAGACCAGCGGATTCATCGTCGGGCCTCAGCAGGTGAGCGCCAGCGCGCCGATTTTGTCCGGCCGGAAACCGGCCCAGTGATCGTCACCGGCGATAATCACCGGAACTTGCTGATAACCTAAGGATTTAACGTGGTCCAGCGCCTGCGGATCTTGAGTGAGGTCGATCACCTGATAATCAATCCCCTGTTTATCAAATGCGCGATAGGTGGCGTTGCACTGGACACAGTCCGGCTTACTGTAAATAATAATGCTCATGATTCGCATTTACCTTTAAGCTGAGGGAAAGGCGGACAAGTCAGAGAACGGAGCATTGTTCCTGGCGTTTCTGACGGCGTTATCAGCCGAACAACATTCCCTGCGGCTGATAGATAAAATACTATATGTTGATATTTGTTTTATCAACCACGCTATATATGGTGTTTTGTCGGGTTTTGCGCGCAGGCCGCGCCGGGGCTGGAAAAGGCGAGGGGAAAAATTTTTGCGGGTGTGAAATTCCCCCTCAGAGTCAAGAGGGGGAGGCGAGCGCATTACTGACGCATGCTGACGGCCAGCCGGTTGAAGGCGTTCATGATGCTGATGGCGAAAGTAAGATCGGCGATCTCGGTATCGCTGAAGTGCGCTTTCAGCGCCTCGAAAGCGCTGTCTGGCGCGCCGGTGGCGGCGATCAGCGTAACCGACTCGGCCCATTCCAGCGCGGCGCGTTCGCGCTCGCTGAATTCATGGCTGACGCGCCAGCCCGCCAGCGTATCCAGCTTGGCATGGCTGAAGCCGCTTTCGCGCAGCGCTTTGCCGTGCATGTCCAGGCAGTAGGCGCAGCCGTTGATCTGCGAAACGCGCATAAACATCAACTCGATGGTCGCCTTGTCCAGGGCACCTTTCTCCAGCGCCATCAGCGCGCTCACCATATTTTTGTACGGGGCGGGCGCCAGCTCGGCATAGTTCAAACGTTGCTTAATCATGGTCAACCTCAATCGGTAGTAACGAAATCATGGCGCTACTTTAGCGGCCTTATGGTCTATGCTATAGGGCCATAAAATGATTATTTAACCGGGCCATGATGCCACCGTTCCTGACTTCATTGCGGCTGGACAGCCGGCTCGCCGAGCCGCTGTACCGGCAGATTTACCAGCGGATTAAAGACGCCATTACCCAGGGCAGCCTGACGGCGGGCAGCCGGCTGCCTTCGGTGCGCGGGTTGGCGAGCGATCTGGGTGTGGCGCGCGCCACGGTGGAAAGTGCCTACGCGCAACTTATCGCCGAAGGTTTCTTGCAGAGTCGCGGGCAGGCGGGCACCTATGTCTCGCCGCAGCTGCCGCACATGCCGCCGGGCGCGGTATCCTCTGCGCCACCGCTGGCGGCGATGGCGCCCGATCCGCTGCAACCGCAGGGCATGCTGCAGCCTTTCCAGCTGGGGGTGCCCGCGCTGGATGCGTTTCCACGGGCGCTGTGGCAGCGCATTGTCGCCCGTCAGCTGCGCGGTTCCACAGTGGCTTCCCTGGCGCTGCCGCCGGTCAGCGGCCTGCCTGAACTGCGTGAGGCGATCGCCCATTATCTGCATTTGTCGCGTGGCATCAGCTGCCGGCCGGAGCAAATTTTCCTCTGTGCCGGTTATCCGGCGTTGTTGGATTGGGTGACGGAGACGCTGTTACATGCCGGCGACGCGGTATGGATCGAAGATCCCGGCTATCCGGTCACGCGTCCGCTGCTGCAGGCCGCCGGCGTCAGGCCGGTCGCCGTGCCGGTGGATGAACAGGGCATGGATGTGGCCGCGGGTATGCTGACGGCGCCTGAGGCGCGGCTGGCGGTGGTGACGCCAACCCATCAAAGCCCGCTCGGCGTCTCGCTCAGCCTGGCGCGGCGGATGGCGCTGCTCGACTGGGCGCAGCAGCGCAGGGCCTGGATCCTCGAGGATGACTACGACAGCGAGTTTCGCTATCACGGGCGGCCATTGCCGCCGCTGAAAAGCCTCGATGTTCAGGGACGGGTGTTGTACGCCGGCACCTTCAGCAAAACGCTGTTCCCGGCGCTGCGCATGGCTTATTTAGTGGTGCCCGTCGGCCTGACGGAGGCCTTTGCGCGCAGCAGCCGGCTGCGTGGCTGCGGTTGCCCGCCGCTGCTGCAGGCCGGCGTGGCGGATTTTATCCGGCAAGGGCATTTCTACCGCCACCTGAAACGCATACGGCCGTTGTACCGCCAGCGGCGCGAGTGGCTGACGCAGGCGTTGGAACGGCAACTGGGGGCGTGGCTGACAGTGGTGCCGCAGCAAGGCGGCATTCAGCTGTTGGCGCGGCTGCGCGACGGCTTGGCGGATGCGCCACTAGCGGCGCAAGCCTGGCAGCAGGGGTTGGCGGTGCAGGCGTTGTCGGACTGGCGAATCGACCATCCGGCGGGGCAGGGGTTACTGCTGGGGTTCGCCAATTTCAGCCGGCGAGAGGAGGCGGAGCGGGCGGTACAGGGGCTGGCACAGCTGTTTAAACACGCAAATTAAACGGCCCGCGATTTCCGCGGGCCAGACGCACATCTGTTTTATCTTTATGACTGCAGGGGTGTTAACGCCGGGCTAGCAGCACGCCGAGCACGATGCCGACGGCGGCACCGATCCCTACGCCCTGCCAAGGTTTGTCACGCACATAGCTGTCGGCTTGATCGACCGCGTCGCGCGCATGTTGTGTCAGACTGGTGGAGCCGTTGAATCGCGCTCGCGCGTCGCGCAGCACGCCTTTTGCCTTGCTGTGCAGCTCTTTCAGTTCCTCTTTGGTCTTGTCACCGGACTCGCGCAACACTTCATCCAGCGTATCGGCCAACAGAGTCACATCCTGATCGATATCGCGTTCTGTTCTTTCCGCTTTCTTAAACATTCAGCTCTCCATTTCGACACATGTCTTTTAAGTGTAGACCATGCCGAGATTTGTGTGGCCGATCACGGAAAAAAACCGCCGTCACGCAGGTGTTTGCCGGCACCTGGGCTTTGTACATTTGGTTACTCGGCGAAACCAATCACTCACGGAAACGGCCGTTTGATTCCACTAGTATCTGTTTCAACGGCTCCACCGGAGCTTACCGAAACAACACTCTGAGGATTTAAAGATGAAAAAAGTATTAGCGCTGATCGTTGCTGCCACTATGGGTCTGTCTTCTGTTGCTTTCGCTGCTGATACTGCAGCTACTGCTCCGGCTACCACCACCGCGCCAGCTGCGACCACCACTACCGCTGCGCCAGCGGCTGAAAAAGCGCCAGCTAAAGCAACGCACCACAAGAAAGCCAAGCACCACAAAAAAGCGCCAGCCCAGAAAGCTCAGGCCGCTAAAAAGCACCACAAAAAAGCGCCAGCTCAGAAAGCCCAGGCTGCTAAAAAACACCACAAAAAAGCGCCAGTGCAGAAAGCTCAGGCCGCTAAAAAACACCACAAAAAAGCCGGTAAAAAAGCTTAATTAAGTGATGTTTGCGGAACCGACAAGGTTCCGCACTCTACAGCCCGTATTCCAGACACCCGGTCTTTCCGGGTGTCTTCTTTTGAGGCTACTCACGATGATCCATCGCTATCTGTTTGAAGTCATTTTCAGCGCGGTAACCCTGTGCGGGATGATCGTCGGTTGGGAACTGTTTCTGGCCGGCAGCTTCCTGTAATTATTGCGCCGCGGCGGTTTCGTGCAAATGCCGCCAGCCGAGCGCGTCGGGCAGGCGTTCAAACACCACAGTGGAGTAGCGCAGCGTGGCGCTTTGCCCCGGCAGGCTCTGTTTTTCCCGGTAGCTGACTACCGCGCCAGTCGGCCATTCGGCCACCAGCTTCATCTCTTCTATCTCGATTTCCAGTCCCGGTTTGGCGGCGCGATGCGCGCGGAAAAAAGCGCACAGCGCGGTGAAATCCAGCGGGGCGCCGTTCAGCGCGATCATGCTGAAATCCGGCGTAAAGCGCGCCAGCAGCGCTTGCTCCTCTCCGGCGCCTTTGCCCAGCCAGCGTTCAATGGCGATGTGGGCGTCGATCACTTCGGTAAAATACGGGTTCATAAAGCATCCTGTTGAGCATTGAGTTGGCGCACGATGGCGCGGTTGGCGAGGCGCAGACACAGCAACAGCGGGATAAGTGCGCTGGCGCCCGCCAGAATGAAGCAGGTTCGGTAAGCCGCCGCGGGCGGCAACACGGTCAGCAGCAGATTCAGCAGCAGGCTGAGCAGCGCCACGCCGAGGCAAAAACTGAGCTGGCGGTTGATATTCCACAGTGCGCTGGCGTCCGCCAATTGGCCGTCGGGGATCTGCAGAAACGCGCTGCTCTGCGCAGTGCTGCTGCACAGACTGCCGCCGAACCCCATCAGGGCGAAGGCGGCGATCTGCAACGCGTGCTGCCCGGCCTGATCGATCTGCGCCAGCGTCAGCATGCCGGCGCCTTGCAACAGGCAGCCGGCGATCAGCAGCGGCCGCGGGCCGAGGCGATTAAAGCTTTTGCCGGTCAACGTGATGGCCAGGAACGACGCCAGCGCCCAGGGCAGCATCAGGCCGCCGACCTGCGCGGCGGGCATCCCCAGCTGGTTTTGCAAATACAGCATCGCCACCAGGCTGACGCCGATGAACAGGCCGGGAATGCACAAATAAACCGCCATGGCGTTGCGCAGCAGCGGATCGCCGACCAGCCGCAGGTTCAGCAGCGGCTGCGGGGTGCGCAGGCTATGGCGCAGATAATAGGCCAGCACCAGCAGCCCGGCGGCCAGCAGCGCCGCGCCGGAAACCTGATGACCGGCTTCGCTCAGCCGGGTCAGGCCGAGCAGCAGCAGCGTCAGCGCCGCGCAGGCGCTCAGTAATCCTGTCGCGTCGAGCGGTTTGCACGCCGCCGTCGGCGTTTCCGCACGTAGCCACAGCGCCGCCAGCGCCAGGGCCAGGGCCGCCAGCGGCAGGTTGGCGAAAAACACCCAGCGCCAGTCCAGGCTATCGACGAGCCAGCCGCCCAGCGCCGGTGACAGCGCCGGCGCCAGCAGCCCCACCAACATGATGGCGGCCGACAGCCCGGCGCGTTCATGGCTGCGGTACAGCTGATAGGTCAGCGTCTGGCCGATGGGGATCAGCAAACCGCCGCCCATGCCTTGCAGGGTGCGCCAGCCGATCAGCGCGCCGATGCTGTCGGCGTTGCCCGCGCCGAGGGTGGCCAGCATGAACAGCGCCAGCGAGAGCAGAAACACCCGCCGCCCGCCGATGCGCTGCGCCAGCCAGGCGCTGAGCGGGATCACCAGCGTCAGGCCGAGAATATAGCCGTTGCTGACCCACGCCAGCTGGCTGACCGACGCCGCCATCGCCTGGCCGATGGCGGGGTAGGCGACGTTGGCGATAAACATATTGATCAGATCGACGAAAAAGCCGAGCAGATAGACGATTGCCACTTTGCTGCGATAAGACATGGTGCCTCCGGTTGAAGGCGAGCAGTGTATCGGGGGGAAAAGTGCGGATAAATCGGCGGCGGGCGATTACACTGTCAAAATGATTTTGACAATAAGGGCGGCGAAATGCTGAATTTGCAGCGTCTGGCGATCTTCGCGGCGGTGGTGGAAGCGGGCAGCTTTACCGCGGCGGCGGCGGCGCTGGGGCAAACCAAGGCGGTGGTGAGCTTTAACGTCAAGCAGCTGGAGAATGAGCTGGGGGTGTCACTGCTGGCGCGCAGCACCCGCCGATTGTCGCTGACCGATGCCGGCGAACGCTTCTACCAGCGCAGCCTGCAGCTGTTGCAGGAGGCCGAGAACGTGCTCGACGACGTGCGACGCGATCATCACGGGCTGAGCGGCGTGCTGCGTATCACCAGCACGCCTGAGTATGGCGCGCAGGTCGTGGTGCCGGCGCTGGCGGCGTTTTCGCGGCAGCATCCGCGCCTGCGCATCCAGCATGTGTCTTCCTCTTATCATGCCGATCTGATCTCTGAGCGCTTCGACGTGGCGATCCGCCTGGGCCAGCTGGCGGATTCCAGCCACCGCGCGGCGCTGATCGACAGCTTCGCCATCTTTCCGGTGGCGGCGCCGAATTATCTGGCCGAGCGGCCGATTCATTCGCTGACGGATCTGGCGCAGGCGCAGTGGATCGCCCACAGCCGGCTCAGTTCGCCCCTCAGCTGGCAGGTGGTCACGCCGCAGCGCGACGCGGTGCTGTTCAAGGTCGCGGATGCGGCGACGCTCACCGGCGACAGCGCCGCGGCATTGCTGGCGTTCGCCCTGCATGGCGCCGGGGTGGCGCTGCTGCCGGCGTGGCTGGCGCAGCCCGACATCGACGCCGGCAGGCTGCAACGGTTGCTGCCGGATCACCGTTTCCCCGAGCAGAGTATCTATGCGCTCTACCCGAACACCCGCCACGTGTCGGAGAAGGTGCGGGCGTTTATCGATTTTCTGCGCGCGCGGGTGGCGGCAAACCGTTAGCGAAATAATAATTCGTTATCACTCTCTCATTTATCATCAAATCTCGTCGGGGTATGCTGGAGGGCTTCGTCTACCCCGTCCGATGCGAGCCGCCTTCGATGACCGCAGAAAATAACCTCCAACTGAACCGACGTATTTTGTCCGTGGTGATGTTCACCTTCGTCTGCTACCTGACCATCGGCCTGCCGCTGGCGGTGTTGCCGGGGTTTGTGCATGACCACCTGGGCTACAACTCGGTGCTGGCGGGCCTTATCATCAGCGCGCAGTACTTCGCCACGCTGTTCAGCCGCCCGCATGCCGGGCGTTACGCCGATCAGTTGGGGCCGAAGAAGGTGGTGCTGTTCGGCCTGGCCTGCTGCGGCGCCAGCGGCCTGTTTTACGCGCTGGCGTTCGGCTTTGACGGTTGGCCGTGGCTCAGCCTGCTGCTGCTGTGCGTGGGGCGGGTGTTTCTCGGCGTCGGCGAAAGCTTCGCCAGCACCGGCTCCACGCTGTGGGGCATCGGCCGGGTTGGGGCGATGCACACCGCGCGGGTGATCTCCTGGAACGGCGTCGCCACCTACGGCGCGATGGCGGCCGGCGCGCCGCTCGGCGTGTATCTGAATCAGCAGTGGGGCTTGGCCGGGGTGGCGGCGCTGATCGTGCTGGCGGTCGCGGTGGCGCTGCTGTTGGCGAGCGGCAAGCCGGACGTCTCGATCGCCGCCGGGCAACGCATCGCCTTTCGCGCGGTGTTCGGCCGCATTTGGGCCTATGGTCTCGGGCTGGCGATGGGCACCGTCGGCTTCGGCGTGATCGCCACGTTCATCACCCTTTACTACGCCGACAAAGGCTGGAGCGGCGCGGCGTTTTCGCTGACGCTGTTCAGCTGCGCCTTCGTCGGCATTCGCCTGATCTTCAGCAATGTCATCAACCGCCATGGCGGGTTGAAGGTGACGCTGGCGTCGTTTCTGGTTGAGATCGTCGGGCTGCTGTTGATTTGGCAGGCTGGCGAACCCTGGATGGTGCAAACCGGCGCATTGCTGGCCGGCGCCGGTTTTTCGCTGGTGTTCCCGGCGCTGGGCGTTGAGGCGGTGAAACAGGTGCCGCCGCAGAATCAGGGCACGGCGCTCGGTACCTATTCGGCGTTCCTCGACCTGGCGTTGGGCATCACCGGCCCGCTGGCCGGGCTGCTGATCGGGCAGGCGGGCGTGCCGTCGATTTATCTGGCGGCGGCGCTGCTGGTGGCGCTCGGGGTGTTGCTCACTCTGCGCCTGCTGCAGCGCAGCCGGGTCTGATTCAGGAATAGTCCGAAACCCGGATTCCTCCCCAGAAAATCATTGTTTCGGTGAATGATTACGGTAAGGTCGCTCAGCGGTCCAGAATGAGAGGAGGAATCGATGTATTTACGGCCGGATGAAGTGGCTAAAGTGTTGGAGAATACCGGCTTTGAGCGTGATTATATCACCGATCAGGCCTATGGTTACCGCAAGGGTGCACACTACGTGTATGTGAATCGCGAAGCGCGGATGGGCAGAACCGCGTTGGTGATCCACCCGGCGTTGAAAGAGAAAAGCGTGCATTTCGCCACGCCGACCTCGCCGGTGCGCACCAGCGAGCAATATCTGGAATTTCCCCTGGATTTAAGCAGCGACGCGCCGAATCAGCGTTACGGCATCGCACACGGCTTCAGCTCGCGCGAAGCGCTGTCGCGTTACCTCTACAGCATGTTCCTGTAAACGGTCCCCCGCCAGGGGGACGCTATCAGCCGTGGGCCAACGCTTCGCGGTTGAAACGCTCGTTGTAGGCGCGGCGGAACTGCGCCAGTTCAAACGCATCGATATCCAACTCGGCGAAGTAAAACAGCGCCGCTTCGGTGTGCTCGGCGTGCAGCTCCGGCGACAGCCCGGCGCGCAGCAGCACGTCGCGCCAATGGCCAATCTGCTCGTCGTCCGCCTGTTTGATGAACGTCAGGTAGATGAACAGCAGGTAAGCGGCCTGGTGCATCTCTTCGGTATAGCCGTTGTTCAGCATGCGGATAAAGGTCTGGCTTTGGCGGCCGCCCATTTCCTGGATCATCGATTCGATCAGCATCGGTTTGACCCTCAGCAGATGGGCCAACGAATCGATGGCTTTACGGGTGTCGGACGTCAAAATGCGGTAACCGATGATGAATACGACGATCAGGGCGGCGAGGATGATCCAGGTCATTTAGGCTTTATTATACTCTCAGTACGCCAGAAGAGGGGCGGGAGGCGCTGTGCGACAGCGCCCGCTATCAATGCTGTTCGCCGCTGAAATTACCGACCGCGCTCTGTTGGCGCAGGTGGTGATTGAAGGTGGCCGCGTCTTTGGCCAGCGCGTCCAGATGGGCGCCGAGCATTTTGATCTGCTTGACCAGCGCATGCTGCTCCGGCACCGAACTGGCGGTGCTCAGTTTGCGCGCCAGTTGTTCATTCTGCGCCCGCAGCGCGGCTTCGCGCTGTTTGGCTTCTTCCAGCAGTTGCTGCAGCGCCTGGTAGCTCCGTTGCCATTCGCGGTGTTGCCGTTCGAAGCTGCTCTGCAACTCATTCATCGCATTTTGAAACTGGATTTCCAGCTCGCGCATTGTCATGGGCTCGATCCTTTGCGGCACTCAATGATGGCTTAGCAGTATAGCGAAAACTGCTCGCAAGCTCACCCGTTGACGACAATTGAGACAAATGCCGCTGACAATTCCCGGCTTGCAACCGCGCCAAGGCGTCTTACAATCGTCCCCATCCCCGGCCGTAAAGGCTGCCGTTCAAGAGAGGTGGAACATGAGCGAGCAGGAAAAAGACTTTTTTGAACAGGCGATGGCGGACGTGGTGCCGCTGGCGAGCAGGCGGCAGACCCTGTACCTCAAGCCGCAGGAGGCGGTGGACAAAAGCGCGCGGCGCGAAGCGCAGCGGCTGCGGCAGGAAAACTTCCTCAGCACCGATTTCCTCGAGGTGATCCCCTGCGATCGGCCGCTGGAGTTCAAAGGGGAAGGCATTCAGCAGGGCGTGCTGGACAAGCTGCGCAATGGGCGTTACCCGCCGCAGGCGTCGCTGAATTTGCTGCGTCAGCCGGTTGAAGCCAGCCGGCAGGCGCTGTTCCGCTTCATTATGCAGGCGGAGGCGCAAAACCTGCGTTCGCTGCTTATCGTGCACGGCCGCGGGCGGCAGAACGAAAGCCATCCGAATATCGTGCGCAGTTACGTCGCCAAATGGCTGGCGCAGTTTGAACAGGTGCAGGCGTTTTGCCGCGCCTTACCGCGCGACGGCGGCGAGGGCGCCTGCTATGTCACGCTGCGTAAATCGGCGCAGGCCAGGGCGGAAAACTTTGAGCGCCACGCCAAGCGCAGCCGGTGAAAGGATAGCCGAAATAAAATGGCCGGCGCATATCGCCGGCCATCGATGAATTATTTATTAAATATTTTATAGTCCAGCGAATAACGGCCGGCGCCAGTCACCGCCAGCAGCAGCAAACCGCCAATGATGCTGATGTTTTTAAAGAAGTTGATTTCGTTGCCCATCATTTCCATGCCGGTCATTTTCCAGAACGGATGGCCGATAAACGCGGTGCCCAACACATACAGGGCAAAAATGACCGCGATAGGGCGAGTAAACAGGCCGAGAATAAGCGCGATGCCGAAAATAAACTCCACCACCACGGCGACAATCGCCGCCAAATAAGGCATCGGCGTGCCATAGCCTTCCATCGCCGTGACGGTCGCACCGAAGTTGACCAGTTTCATCCAGCCGAAAATGATAAACAGAACCATCAGTAGAATGCGGGACAGCAGAATTACGCCGTCTTTTGAGCTATCACCCATTTCGAACTCCTTAGCCACTGTCGGAATTATGTTGTCTTGCTGATTAAAGATTAGAACAATTTACGTTTTTTTCTAGCTGCGGCGGGCGGTTGCGCCACTTTTTTCGGCGGACGAGAGGCGTGGTGAAGCCAGCGGCATTGCCTATACTTGAGCCTGGAGCAAAAACAATAAAACGGGCAATGTGAGGCCATGATGGATGAAGAATTGACCGCCGCCGGTTACCGCCGTTATTCCGGCGACAAGATTGACGTTTATTTTAACAGCGCGATATGCCGCCATTCCGCCAACTGTGTACGTGGCAACGCGGCTATTTTTACCCTGAATCGCCGGCCGTGGATTATGCCGGACAATGCCGACGCGGCCGAAGTGAAACGCGTTATCGATACTTGCCCCAGCGGCGCACTGAAATATAGGGAGAAATAATATGGATCATAAAATACTGGCGGACGAGAAGCGTTTTTATATCAATGACGAGCACGGCAAGTTGATCGCCGAGATCTCTTTCGTGCCGAGCGGCGACAAGCTGACCATTATCGATCACACCTGGGTGGATGAGTCATTGAAGGGGCAGGGCGTCGGCAAAAAGCTGGTGGCGTTGGTGGTGGAGAAAATGCGCGCGGAGCAGCGTAAAATCATTCCGCTGTGCCCGTTCGCCAAGCATGAGTTCGATACCACCCCAGCCTACCAGGACATTCGCGCCTGAGGCGATAACGGGGCGCGGGGCGCGCCCCGATCATTCAGCAGACGCCGAAATCGCCGTCTTCGTGGTACAGCGCCACCTCGTTGGCCTGCACCTCCGTACGCTGTTCTTTACCCAGTTCATTCCAGCTGCAAACCAGGGTTTCGCCGTCGATCGCCACCACGGTCATCTTCGGGCCGCCGGTGGTGCGTTGTACAAAATCACCGATATTGAATGCCATGCGTTCCTCCACAACAGATTAAACCTCATCTATTGATAACACAGAATGGCGCCGCCGTTGGCAGGTGTTTCGTTATGTATTAAATTATACAGCGATTATCACCAGGGAGAGCAGACTAACATGCCGGGATTATTGATGTTTTATGTGGGCGGTACGGCGCCGGGCGCCAATATTGAGTTGCACGACGTGCAGTTCGCGGCGGCGGATCGGCCGGAAGAAGCGTATCCGCTGCTGCGCGAAAAGTGGTTCGGCGATAAGCGCAAGGTGCATGTCGACGGCTATGCGCGCATCGACTGGGCGGACGGTTACGACGTGAGTCTGGAGCCTGCGCCGTTTACCGGTGAAGAGAAGCTGTTTTTCGTCAACGTGGGCGGCTACCGCAGCGATGAGCTGGCGGAATTGCACCAGTTCGGTCTGTTTGTGGCGCGCTCCGCCGACGAGGCGAAGGAGAAAGCCAAACGGGCGCTGCTGACGGACAGCGCGCAGCAGCACAAAGATGATCTGGCTGAGGTGGACGACTGCCTGCTGCTGCAGGCGCTGCAGGGCTACCACGTTCATCTGCGCGCCAACCCGCACGGCGAACCGGCCCGGCCGCTGTGGCAGGGGTATCTGCCGATCGGCGAACCCGCGTTATAACGCCGCTTCGAACACCCGCGGCAGGTTGAGATCGAGGCGTTTCAAATCCAGATGCATGATATTCATTGCCTGTTGATGAAAATGCCGTTCATGCAGCATGAGAGGCGCTGTATGCTGGCAAGCACGGCCATCAACTCACACTGGACTTGCCATGACCATTGAGATTTACCCGGCGCAAAAAAGCGACGCCAAACTGATTCTGGATATGATTATCGAGCTGGCGGTGTACGAAAAGGCGCGCGAGCAGGTGCGGGCCAGCGTGGAGGACATCGAACGCAGCCTGTTTGGGCCGGGCGCCTGTTCCGAAGCGCTGATTTGTACGGTGAACGGCGAGCCGGCGGGTTATGCGGTGTTCTTTATGAGTTACTCCACCTGGCTGGGTAAAAACGGCATCTATCTGGAAGACCTGTACGTGGCGCCGAAGCATCGCGGCGCGGGCGCCGGTAAAACGCTGCTGCGGCACATCGCCCAACTGGCGTGCGAGCGGCAGTGCGGCCGCCTGGAGTGGAGCGTGCTGGACTGGAATCAGCCGGCTATCGATTTCTACCTCAGCATCGGCGCGCAGCCGCAGGGCGAGTGGGTGCGTTATCGCATGGAGGGCGAGGCGCTGACGCACTTCGCGGCGCACGGGGCGGCGCTGCCGGTACAATAGCCGTTGGGGGGAGGCGGCCTCCCCAACTGTGGTGGTGTGAACGGTTTACTGCGGATCAATCAGGCGGGTTTGCGGGCGGCGAGAATGAAGATCATCGGGCGTTCCTGCTCTTCGTCCAGCGCCGGGGTAGCGGCGATTTGCTGCGCGCTGGGGCCCCATTCGTTCAAATGCTGGATGATAAACCCTTGCTGCGCCAGCGGGTTGATATAGCTGCCGAGCGTGCGGTGCTGCTTGATGACGCCTTCCGCCAGCCAGTTGGAGACGCGCCGGCCTTCCCGTTGGTAGCCGTTGACCGGCCAGGATTTCTGCCCGTTGCCGTCGGTCAGCCAGCCCTGCTGCGCCGGGGCGGTGTAGATCGGGTGCTCGGCGGTGAAGATGAACTGCCCGCCGGGTTTCAGCGCGGCGTAAACCGTGGCGAACAGCGCGGCTAGATCCTCGAGGTAGTGCAGCGTCAGCGAGCTGTAGATCAGATCGTAACTTTCCGGCGGCAGCTGCAGCTGCGCCAAATCTTGCCGACGGTACTCGATGCCCGAGTCGGCGGTCATCTCCCGCGCTTTGGCCAGCATCTTTTCCGAGACGTCCAGCCCCAGCACGCTGGCTGCGCCCTGTTCGCGGGCGCTGCGGCAGAACCAGCCGTAGCCGCAGCCGAGATCGACCACGCTTTTGCCCTGTAAATCCGGCAGGATGCGGCGGATGGCGGGCCATTCCGGCGCGCCGTCCAGGCCGTGCTGCGAGCGGCTGAGCTGCGCGTAGCCGTCGAAGAAGGCCTGATTGTCATAGATATTTTGCGTCATGATGACTCCTTGGGGTGAATGACGGCGGCGGAATGCCGCTGCCATACCGTGCATATTGCTGCATAATTCTACGCTGACAACATGAATAACGGGAATGACGATGGACATGATTTCGGTGCGGCAAGCGCCCGAGCTGGCACCGCGCGCCATTGCGTATTTTCAGCGGCACTGGGCCACGGCAGAGACGCTGATGATGTATGAAGACGCCATCAACCGCAGCCTCGGCGCCGCCAACCCGCTGCCGCAGTGGTACCTGCTGATGGAAAATGACCAGATCCTCGGCTGTGCGGGGCTGATTACCAACGACTTTATCAGCCGTGGGGAATTGTATCCCTGGCTGTGTGCGCTCTACGTAGAAGAGACGCAGCGCGGCCGGGGCTACGGCACCAAGCTGATTGAGCATGTGGCGACGGAAACCCGCCGGCTGGGCTTCCCGCAGCTGCACCTGTGCACCGATCTGGAAGGCTACTACGAGCGCAGCGGCTTCGTTTATAACGGGCTCGGCTATCACCCCTGGGGCGAAGCCTCGCGGGTCTACTCGCGGGCGCTGTGATCGCCCTCGCCGGGGGCGGGTAAGACAAACCTGACTTTTCTTTCACCTCATCGCGCATCGCGGGTTACACTGGCCGCTTGTTCGCCACCGACCGGGTTAATTCGCCGCCGCGATGAGAGTGCCACGTCAGCTACAGCAACGCTTTACCGCCTGCATCGCCATTTTGGCGGTGCTGTTGCTGTTTGTGGCGCCGATGGTGTCGAAATCGCTGACGCACCACCCGATGATGGGCGGCATGACGCAGACGGCAGCCGCCATGCCGCACGACATGCACGCGATGGCGATGCCCGCCGCCGAACATGCCGGCCACCACGGCATGGATCCTGCGGAGATGATTTTCTGCGGCTATTGCGAGCTGCTGATCCACGTGCCGCTACTGCTGTGGGCATTCGTCCCGCTGCTGTGGCTGATGACGCGCATCGCGCGCCTGCCTTGCGCGCCGCGCATCGTTTCTCCGCCCCTTCGGCGCCTTACTCTGCGGCCGAGCCCGCGCGGGCCGCCCGGCCAACCGTTTTTCCCTATTGCTTGATCATGGGTAACGCCGTCCGTATCGCTGCGAACGGTTTGCCTGCGCGCACAGTTTGAAAAACGAGAAAGGCCATGTCTTCAATAACCAAAACTCCACCTGCCGCATCGCCGCGTGGCGCGATGCTGAACCTGATCAGACGGCTGCATTTCTATATCGGCCTGCTGGTCGCTCCTTTTATTCTGGTCGCTGCACTGACCGGCACGCTGTATGTGTTGACGCCGCAACTTGAAGAGGCGCTGTATCGCGATGCGCTTTTCACCGAGCCGCACGGGCAGGCGAGATCGCTGGCTGACCAGATCGCCGCCGCCCGCCGTGCGGCGGGTGACGAGGCGCGCATTTACGCCGTGCGTCCGGCTCCCGGCGCAATGGACACCACGCGCGTACAGTTCGCGAGTACTGCTCTGGGCGCTTCCGAGTCACGTGCGCTGTTTGTCGATCCCTATACCCTGGCGATCAAGGGCGATATGACGGTGTACGGCACCTCCGGTGTACTGCCGCTGCGCACCTGGCTGGATAAGCTGCACAGCAGCCTGCTGCTTGGCGATCTGGGCCGCAACTACAGCGAGCTGGCGGCCTCCTGGCTGTGGGTGGCCGCGCTGGGCGGCGTGGCGCTGTGGCTGGCGACGCGGCCGAAGCGCAAGCTGAAAAGGGCGAAAGGGGGCTTCGCCGCTAACCGCCATTGGCATATCACGCTGGGTGTGGCGCTGCTGGCCGGGCTGCTGTTCTTCTCGGCCACCGGGCTGACCTGGTCGCAGTGGGCCGGCGGCAACATCGACGCGCTGCGGGCCAACCTGGGCTGGCTGACGCCGCAGGTCAACACCAGCCTGCAGGCCGATGCGCCGCAGACGCCGACCGATCCGCACGCCGAGCACCGCGGGATGATGCCGGGCATGAAGATGGGCCCTGCCGCGCAAAGCAATGCGCTGAACGGCGATTGGGATCGGGCGCTGCATGCCGCGCGCGCCGCCGGAATAGACGCCGCTAAGGTCGAGCTGCGCCAGCCGAAAGGTGAGGGCAAAGCCTGGACGGTGACCGAAGTGGATCGCAGCTGGCCAACGCAGGTGGACGCGGTTGCCATCGCGCCGCAAAGCTTCGCCGTCATTGATCAGGTGCGGTTCGACACCTTCCCGATCATCGCCAAGCTGACCCGCTGGGGCATCGACGCCCACATGGGCATTCTGTTCGGCTTGCCGAATCAGCTGCTGCTGGCGGCGTTCGGCCTCGGGCTGTGCCTGACGATCGTGCTGGGTTACCGCATGTGGTGGATGCGCCGCCCGGCGGCGGGTGCGCAGCATCCGGTGCAGACGCTGGTTGCCGCCTGGCTGGCGCTTTCCCTGCCTGCCCGCGCCGTCACGCTGCTGGTAGCACTGGCGCTGGGTTATTGCCTGCCGGTAATGGGCGTGAGCCTCGCGGCGTTGCTGCTGGTGGACGTAGGGCGCTGGCGCGGCCAGCGGCAAGGGCTTCGGGACGAAACGCCGGAAGCGGCCGCCCGCCGCGCCGAGGTGCGCAAGTTCCGCGCGGCGGTGGCGACAGTGGCGGTGGCGGTCGGCTGCGTGATGGGCCGGGCGATCCTCGGTGGCACCGTCGAACAGTTTCAGCTGCCGATCGGTGACTGGAGCGCACAGATGGTGATCATGCAGAGCCTGATGGTGCTGCTGTATACGCTGGTGTTCACCCTGCTGCTTTCCATTCCGCTATGGTATTTCTTCCTGGGGGAGAAAGAGGGGCGGTGAGGTATTTTGCGCTGATGTGATGCGTTAAACCCCGCTGCGGCGGGGTTTTTCTTGGCTATATCAGCCGGTGTGCGTGCAGTTTGACGCTTTCCATGATGCTGTCCATCGTCACCTGCACGCGGTGCGGCAACACGCCGCGCCGGCGGTAGATCAGGTAGGCCTGCATATCGATGCCGCGCTCGCGCGCCAGGCAGGGCAGCAGTGTGCCGGCATCGAGCTCGGCGGCGACGGAATAATACGGGGCGTAGACGATGCCCAGGCCCTGTTTGGCCAGCTCGATCGCCGGCAGAATGTTATCGCAGACGCTGGCGCCGTTGATCTCGACCTGCACCAACTCCCCCTGCGCACTGTAGCCGCTCCAGGTATTGCGGATGCCGCCCAGCATGCGCAAGGTAATGCAGCGATGCTGCGACAGTTCATCCAGCTCATTCAGCGGCGAGCGGGCGATGTAATCCGGCGCGGCGAACAGCCCGACGCGAAAACGGGTAAAGGGCCTGGCAATCAGGCTTTCGTTTTGCGGCTGGAAAAAGCTGATCAGCAAATCGCAGTCGCTGTCGAATACTGCGCCATATTTTTTCTCGCGTTCGTCGGGGTTGCGGGTTACCAGATCGACAGTCAGCGCCGGCGCAGCGTGCAGCAGCGGCGGCAGCAAATAGCTGGCCAGGAAAGCGTGGATGCCGATCGGCGCGCCGAGCGTGACCATGCCGTTCAGGCTGCGCTTATAGGTGCCGGCCATATCGAGCAGATCGCTATGCTCGTTCAGCAACTGCGAGGCGCGGCGCAAGAATTGTTCGCCGAACTCGGTCAGTGACAGAGTGCGCGGGCCGCGCAAGAACAGCTCCAGCCCGAGCCGCCGCTCCAGCGCGGTGAGGGCGCGCGACACGTTAGACTGCGGCATATCCAACAGCTGCGCCGCTTTGCTGACGCTCGCCGTTTCGGCAATGACGCGGACAATCCTGAGTTCTTCAATGCGGAAGTCTTTCTCTTTCACTGGCCGGCTCGTATGAGTTTGTATATCAAAAATGATATACACCTTTGGCGGCATTGTCATATGACTTATCACGGGTGGGTGGGTATCATTCGATTTGATTATTTGCTATCCACAAAAATAAAGAGAAATCCGTCAATGAAAGTGACAAGAGCGGTTATTTTACCTGCGCTGTTATTACTGGCCGCGTGCTCGTCCGCCGTGACCGAAAAAGAAAAATACTCGACCTTTCTGACCAATTATAACGATATCAATAAAGGTCAATCCGCGTCCGGCAAAGACGTTTTATATTGGAAGGACAAGAACGTCGATTTTTCCCGTTATCAATATCTGGTGTATCAACCGATGATCTATTTCCCGCGGCCGAAACCGAGCGAGATGGTGAGCCAACGCGCGCTCGACAATATCCTGAATTACACCAACCAGCAGTTTAAGCAGGCGATGGGCACCCATTTTACGCTGGTGGACATGCCGCGCGAGCATACCCTGATTTTCCGCGGCGCCATCACGGCGATCGACACGCAGAAGAAAGGGCTGCAGGTCTATGAAGTCTTGCCAATCACGCTGCTGATCGCCGCGACGCAAAGCGTCACCGGGCACCGTACTATGGAGAGCGCGGTCTATATGGAAGGCGAGTTTATCGATGCCGCGACCAATCAGCCGGTCATTAAAGTGGTGCGTAAGGCTTCGGGGGAAAATCTTAATAATGAGAAAGCACAGCTGAAAGTCACCGACGTGAAGAATGCCATCGATACCATCGCCAACGATATCAGACAATATAACACGCTATAGAGATTATTTATTTCCATTATTCTCAACCAGGACTTTACATGTTTCTTAACTATTTTGCTTTAGGCGTACTGATCGCAGTATTCCTGATATTATTCTACGGCGTCATTATTATTCATGACATTCCTTATTTACTGGCGAAGAAGCGCCGCCATCCGCATCAGGATGCGATTCACGTCGCCGGTTGGGTCAGCCTGTTTACGCTGCACGCCATTTGGCCGCTGCTGTGGATCTGGGCGACGCTCTATCGGCCGGAACGCGGCTGGGGCATGAGTGAAAGGCCGGAACCCTCAACGGATCTGCAGGCGCGCATCGCAGTGCTCGAAGCGGAATTACAACGCCTGCAGGAAAAGCCGACGGCGGTTCCCGGCTCCACGGTAAGTTGAGCGTAGCCTATGGATTTGCTCATTATTCTCAGCTACGTGGCGCTGAGCTACGGCGTATTTAAACTGTTCCGCATTCCGGTCAACAAATGGACCGTGCCGACTGCGGTGCTTGGCGGAATATTTATCGTCGGCGCCTTGATTCTGACGATGAACTACAACCATCCGTACAGCGATCGGGCGCAGAAAATTGCCGTGTCGGTGCCGATGGTGCCGCAGGTCTCGGGCATGATCGTTGAGGTGACGGAGAAAACCAACGTGCTGCTGCGCAAAGGCGAGGTGCTGTTCCGGCTCGACGACAGTCGCTACCGCGCGCGGCTCACCAAGCTGGAAGCGGATCTGGCCGGGGTGGAGGCGGAGATCAGAACGCGTCGGGCAGCGCTTAGCGAGTCCGCCGCCAACGTGCAGCGGGCGAACGTGGAGTTTGAGCGCGCCCGTAAAGATTACCAGCGCTACGCGAAAGGGGCGGCCATGCCGGTCAATCCGTTTTCGGAGCAGGACGTCAGCCATGCGCAGCAGCAGTATCAGGCGCAATCCGCCGCGCTGCAGGCGGCGAAAGCCCAGTTCCAACAGGAACAGGCGCGGTTGTCCGGGCGCTATGACGGCGAAGACGCCACGATAGCCAGCCTGAAATCGCAAATAGCCGAAGCGCGTTACAACCTGGAACAAACGGTGGTGCGTGCGCCGAGCGATGGCTATGTCACGCAGGTGCTGGCGCGGCCGGGCACGGCGGCGGTGCGCTTGCCGTTCAAACCGGTGATGATCTTTATCCCGCAGCAAAAGCGCCAGGTGGTGGCGGTATTCCGCCAGAACGCCATCCTGCGCTTGGCGCAGGGGGATCAGGCTGAAGTGGTGTTTAACGGTTTGCCGGGACAGGTTTATGGCGGCACCGTGAGCCGGGTGTTGCCGGCGATACCGGACGGCAGCTACCAGGCCAGCGGCGCACTGCAGGGCCTGAGCGCCACGCCGGGCCGGGAAGGGGTGTACGTGATGATCGATCTGGCGGCCAACCCGGATCTGGATCATCTGCCCGACGGCGTGAGCGCTCAGGCGGCGGTCTATACCGGGCACTTCGAGCACGTCTCCGTGATGCGCAAAGTGCTGCTGCGCATGACCAGCTGGCTGCATTACCTTTATCTGGATCACTAGCCTGCATCGGCCCGGGGGAGCCCGGGCCAAGGGGCTTCCTCCCTGAATGTGACAAAAACAAAAAAGCCCGCAACCGAAGTTGTGGGCTTTTTCGCTATTATCGCCGGGTCTATCTGGTTCACTGGCGACGTATTTGGTGGAGCTGGGGGGATTTGAACCCCCGTCCGAAATTACTACACCGTCGGCACTACATGCTTAGTCCAATCTTTACATTCGCCGGCCAGCTGCGGATGGACACGCTACTGACAGACTAGCCTGATTGAGTTTAACGCTTCAGCCCCAGGCAGGACATCCACGCGATCTCTTTTGGGTTTGACCTCTCTTGATCCCCGTCCTAAGAGCGGAGGCTAGGGAGAGAGGGCTCTAAGCAGGGTATTAAGCTGCTAAAGCGTAGTTTTCGTCGTTTGCGACTATTTTTTTGCGGCTTTTTACGAGGCCAACCGCCCCTCGGCATGCTCCTAGGGCTTCGCAAATCCCGTCGAATCCAGAATCAGCCCCAAGTAACTTTGTGCAGTATACCAGAAGTTTACCTCGATAAGCCAGCGGCTTAACGATTGGCGTGCTTCATGATACGGGCTTTCGCCGTCTGCCATTCGCGATCTTTGATGTCATCGCGTTTGTCGTGCTCTTTCTTGCCTTTGGCTACGCCGATCTTGATCTTGCTCCAGGCATTTTTCCAATACAGGGACAAGGCCACCACGGTGTAACCGTCGCGGTTGACGCGGCCGAGTAGGGTGTCCAGCTCGCGTCGGTTCAGCAGCAGTTTACGGGTACGCGTCGGATCGCACACCACATGCGACGAAGCCACGTTGAGCGGGGTGATGGTGGCGCCAAACAGGTAGGCTTCACCGTCACGGAACGTCACGTAGCTGTCGCTGAGGTTGGCTTTGCCTGCACGCAGCGATTTAACTTCCCACCCTTGCAGCGACAGGCCCGCCTCGAACTCTTCTTCAATGAAGTATTCGAAGCGCGCACGCTTGTTTTGGGCAATGGTGGCGGAACCGGGTTTGTGTGCTTTTTTCTTTGTCATAGTGCGTTCATTATACTGGATGCTTCAGCGAAAGAAATCCTTTCCCGTTCAGCACCTGCGCAATTTTTCGCATTTTTGGTGCCCTCATCCCTTAGCAGATTTTTTGTTTGCCGCCAGATAAATGGTATTATCTGTACGTTTTATGTCTTACAGGAAATGATATGCCCCAGATCAGTCGGTCTGCATTAGTGCCGTTCAGCGCCGAGCAGATGTATCAGTTGGTTAACGATGTTCATTCTTATCCCGATTTTCTGCCAGGCTGCACCGGCAGCCGGGTGCTTAACGCTACCTCCAACGAGATGACCGCCGCGGTGGACGTCGCCAAGGCCGGTATCAGCAAGACCTTCACCACCCGCAATACGCTGCTGGATAACCAGAGCATCAATATGCAACTGGTCGATGGTCCGTTCCGCAAGCTGATGGGCGGCTGGCAGTTCACGCCGCTGAGCGAAGAGGCCTGCAAGGTGGAGCTGCACCTGGACTTCGAGTTCACCAACAAACTGATTGAGCTGGCGTTCGGCAAGGTGTTCAAAGAGCTGGCGGGCAGCATGGTGCAGGCATTCACCCAGCGGGCGAAAGAGGTCTACAGTGTCTGACATCCAGGTCGAGGTGGTGTACGCCTTGCCGGAGCGGCAGTACCTGCGCAAGGTGAAGCTGGCCGAGGGCAGCAGCGTCGAGCAGGCGATTCAGGCTTCAGGCCTGCTGGAGCTGCGCCAGGATATCGATCTTAAAAGCAACAAAATCGGCATTTACAGCCGCCCGGCCAAGCTGGGCGATACGCTGAACGATGGCGACCGGGTGGAGATTTACCGGCCGCTGATCGCCGATCCGAAAGAGCTGCGCCGGCAACGGGCAGAAAAGGCAAAAAAATAAGGCGCTTATAGCGCCTTATTTTTTTATCTGAAACTGATTTTCTCTTCCGCGTTGCAGCCTGCGACTGTCATGAGGAACACCATGCCCCCTCATGGGCCGGAAGAGCGGTCAGCGCCGATTACTTGGTCAGCGCCGGTTTGTTCTGGATGTCGGTCAACACGCCTGCGCTGTCGAAGGTCAGCGTCAGCGTCTGCTGGGTGATATCTTCATGGCCAGGCTGCTGGCGGAACACATAGAACCACGTCTGAGTTCCGAACGGGTCTTGCAGCATTGGGGTGCCCAATGTGTAAGCGACCTGTTGTTGGGTCATCCCTTTCTGAATTTTCGCCACGTCGGTCGACGTCAGGTAGTTCCCCTGGTTGATGTCAGGACGATAAACCACCTTTTCAAAAGTAGAACAGCCTGCAGTCAGCATCACAAGAACTACAGCGGCGGCAGTCAGCGTTTTACAGCGCATAGTAATCACATTCCTTTAGGGCATAGGATGCCGATGATAATAGACCTTGCGGCAGTTGGAAACCTTTATACCCTTCATCTTTCACGTTGCGACGCATTGGCTTTCCTTTAGCACCTCAAGCGCTTGGCCTTTTTCAGGCTGTTGAGATGGCTTTGGATCACCGCCGCGCCGCACTTTAGATATTTCTCGGGCCAACAGCGTCACTGTCAGACCGCAGGAAAGTGAAAAAGTTGAGCTTTTTTATGCCGCCAGCAGTTCTTTGGCGTTCGCCAACGTATTGCGGGTGACTTCGCTGCCGCCGAGCAGGCGCGCCAGCTCCTGCAGCCGGGCGCGTTTATCCAGCGGCGCCATCTGGGTTTCGGTGACCGTGCCGTCGGTCTGCTTGCTGACGAACAGGTGCTGATGCCCGCATCCAGCCACCTGCGGCAGGTGGGTGACGCACATCACCTGGGTGGATTCGCCGAGCTGGCGCAGCAGACGGCCGACGATGGCGGCGGTCGGGCCGCTGATGCCCACGTCCACCTCATCGAAGATCAGCGCCGGAGTTTCCATCTTGCGGGCGGTGATCACCTGAATGGCCAGCGCGATGCGCGACAGCTCACCGCCGGAGGCGACCTTCGCCAGCGGCTGCAGCGGCTGCCCCGGGTTGGTGGAGACGCAGAACTCGGTGCGGCTGGCCCCTTCGGCGCTCAGGTGCTGCGGTTCGAAGCGCACGTCGATGTTGAATTTGCCGTGCGGCATGGAGAGCGCCTGCATGCTGTCGGTGATTAGCGTGGTCAGCTCGGCGGCGTAGTGCAGGCGTTTCTGGTGCAGCTCTTCCGCCAGCGCCAGCGCCTGCTGGTGATGCAGGGTCACCGCCTCATTCAGGTGCTCATGGTCGCTTTCCTGCTGAGACAGCAGCTGCTGTTCATCCAGCAACTGCTGATGCAGCTGCGGCAGCTCTTCCGGCGCGACCTGGTGTTTGCGCGCCAGGCTGATTTGACGCGACAGGCGCTGTTCCAGCTCGTGCAGGCGATTGGGATCGAGATCCATGCGATCGGCGTAATGGCGCAGTTCGTCGCTGGCTTCGCTGATCTGGATAGAGGCCTCTTCCAGCATGTCCAGCAGACCGCTGAGCTTATCGTCCAGCCCGGCCAGCTCAAGCAGCAGGTGTTTGGCGCTGTAAAGCTGGCTGAGCATGTTGTTCTCGTCGCTGTCGGCCAGCAGCTGCAGCGTTTGCTGGCTGAGGGTCAGCAGTTGGCCGCTGTTGGCCAGGCGCTTGTACTCGGCGTCGGTCTGTTCGAACTCGCCGGCCTGCGGCGCGAATTCGTTCAGCTCTTTCAATTGGTATTGCAGCAGCTGCTTGCGCGCTTCGCGCTCGATGGACTGCTGCTGATGGTGCGCCAGCTCGCGGCAGCTCTGATGCCAGCGTTGGTAGGCCTGGCTCATCGCCGCCAGCAGGGCGGGTTCGTCGGCGTAGGCGTCGAGCAGCGCTTTTTGGTGCTCCGGCTTGAGCAGCAGCTGATGGGCGTGTTGACCGTGGATTTGGATTAGGCGTTGCCCCAGCTCGCGCAGCTGCGACAGCGGCACGGCGGTGCCGTTGATAAAGCCGCGCGAACGGCCGTCGGCGTTGATCACCCGGCGCAGCAGGCATTCGTTGCTGTCGTCCAGCTGGTTTTGCTCCAGCCACGCGCGCGCGGACGGGGTGTCCGCCAGCGAGAAGCGGGCGCAGATGTCGGCGCGGGCGGCTCCCAGGCGCACCACGTTGCCGTCGGCGCGGTTGCCGAGGCACAGCCCCAGCGCATCGATGGCGATGGATTTGCCGGCGCCGGTTTCACCGGTGATCGCCGTCATGCCCGGTTGAAAATCGATTTCCAACTCACGAACGATAGCAAAGTTGCTGATGGTTAATTGCGCCAGCATGGGAACCTTCCTGTGTATAAACACATAACTGTAGTTTCATACAGTATAAACTGGTTTTATATACAGTAAAGTGGCCGATGCAGATTTTAGAACAATTTTTTCGACCAGCCCAACTTGGTGCTTAACGTGTTGAAATAGCTGTAGTCCTTCGGGTGAATCAGGTTCAGATGGAAGTTGCTGCGGCGGATCAGCACTTCTTCGCCTTCCTGGATCGGCAGTGCGATCTGGCTGTCGCAGCTGATCTCCAGATCGCTGCCGATCTGCGAGAATTTCAGGCGGATGGTGCTGTCGCCGTTGATCACCAGCGGCCGGGCGGAAAGGGTGTGCGGGAACATCGGCACCAGCGCGATCGCCTCCAGCGACGGGGTGAGGATCGGCCCGCCGGCGGAGAGCGAGTAGGCGGTGGAGCCGGTCGGCGTGGCGATGATCAGGCCGTCGGAGCGCTGCGAGAAGGCGAAGCGATCGTCGATATACACCTCGAATTCGATCATGTGCGCCACTTTGCCGGGGTGCAGCACCACTTCGTTGATGGCGGTGCTGATGCGGCACTGCTGGTGCTCTTTATGCACGATGGTTTCCAGCAGGAAACGCTGTTCGTCGATGTACTCGCCTTCCAGCACGTCCGCCAGCTGCTGCAGAGCGTTGTCGGGATCGAGATCGGTGAGGAAACCGAGGTTGCCGCGGTTGACTCCGATTACCTTGATGTCGTAGCGCGCCAGCACGCGCGCGGCGCCGAGCATGTTGCCGTCGCCGCCGACCACCACCGCCAGATCGGCGCGCTGGCCAATATCCGCCAGGCTGCCGGTGACGGCGTCTTTCAGCCCCAAATCATGGGCGATTTGGCGTTCGACCATCACCGAATAGCCGCGGGCGACCAGCCAGTGGAACAGCATCTCGTGGGTTGCCAGCGCTGAAGGGTGACGCGGGTGGCCAACAATGCCAATACAGGCGAATTTTTTATTCATTTGTTGTGATTTTCCTCACCGGGACCCGTTTATGCCCCACATTGTGACCGGTTGACTTGAAACCCCGGTTTTGATCCCCATAATAAGCCAAGTTGCGAGATTAATGCTAAAACGCGGAGATATTCATGAGTAGTAAAGAACAGAAGACGCCAAACGAGCAAGTCTCGGAAGAAATGGAACAACACGCTCATCACGAGGATACGCTGCCGGAAGCGGCGGAAGGCGTCGATCTGCGCGATGCGCGTATCGCCGAACTGGAAGCCCAACTGGCGGAAGCTCAGCAGCACGAGCGCGACAGCCTGCTGCGCGCCAAAGCGGAAGCGGAGAACATCCGTCGCCGCGCCGAACTGGACGTCGAGAAAGCGCACAAGTTCGCCCTGGAGAAATTCTCCGGCGATCTGCTGCCGGTGATCGACAACCTGGAGCGCGCGCTGGATCTGGCGGATAAAAACAATCCGGAACTGGCCGCGATGATCGAAGGCATCGAGCTGACGCTGAAATCGCTGCTGGACGTGGTGCGCAAGTACGGCATCGAAATCGTCGGCGACGTCAACGTGCCGTTCAACCCGGAAGTACATCAGGCGATGAGCATGATGGAATCCGCCGATCACCAGCCGAACCACGTGATGATGGTGATGCAGAAAGGCTATACGCTGAACGGCCGCCTGCTGCGTCCGGCGATGGTCGCGGTCTCCAAAGCCAAGGCGTAATCGCCCCGGCAACGGCATAAAGAAAGGCACCCGAGGGTGCCTTTTTTGTCTCTGGACTACGCCTGCGGCAGGCGCGGCATCCAGTCGATCGGCGTGAGCCCTTGCTGCTCCAGCAGCTGATTGGCCTGCGAGAAGTGGCGGCAGCCGAGGAAACCGCGGTGCGCGGAGAGCGGCGACGGGTGCGGCGCCTTCAGCACATGGTGGCGGTTGCGGTCGATAAAGTTGCCTTTCTTCTGCGCGTGCGAGCCCCACAGCAGGAACACCACGCCTTCGCGGTTCTCGTTCAGGGCGGCGATCACTTTATCGGTAAAGGTTTCCCAGCCCAGGTTGGCGTGCGAGTGCGCGCGGCCGCCTTCCACCGTCAGCACGGTATTGAGCAGCAGCACCCCCTGTTCGGCCCAGCTTTGCAGGTAGCCGTGATCCGGGCGTTCGAAACCGGGAATGTCGGTCGCCAGCTCTTTATACATGTTCACCAGCGACGGCGGCGCCGGCACGCCGGGGCGCACCGAGAAAGAGAGGCCGTGCGCCTGATTGGGGCCGTGGTAGGGATCCTGGCCGAGGATGACGACTTTGACGTCCGCCAGCTCGGTAAAGCGGAACGCGTTGAACACGTCTTTCTGCGGTGGATAAATGGTCTTACCGGCCTGGCGCTCAGCGGCAACAAAGGCGAGCGTTTCAACAAAATAGGGCTGCTCTTTCTCTTTGCCGATCACGTCATGCCAGGTGAGGGAGGTGGCCATAAACGCTCTCCTTTGTTTTCTTTAGCAATTCATGGGCTATAGCTTACCGTGTCGGCCCGCGCAGCGAAACCCGCTTTTCATTTCTCACTGTCACGCGTAATGCAATTATTTTTGAAAATTTACAAAAATAATTGGTTTTTGCCGCAGTGGGAAAATTGATATAAAACATAAATTTGCCCCTTCACGCCTTGTGCCTACCCGGTAAAAATTGACTTTAATCAAAGAACTGGCCCGGTCAGGCTGGTATACAGAACAACAAGACAACAATGGTTTTACCAAATGGCCGAAACCAGAATTGGGTTTTCTCACGATGTGAATTTTTACGCCCTTGTACGGAGGCAACATAATGATTACCGGTATTCAAATTACCAAAGCGAACGACCAGGCGCTGGTGAATTCTTTCTGGCTGCTGGACGATGAAAAAGCGGAAGCTCGCTGCGTGTGCGCCAAGGCCAACTACGCGGAAGATCAGGTTGTCGCGGTCAGCGATCTGGGCCAGATCGAATACCGTGAAGTGCCGCTGGAAATGCAGCCGACCGTGCGCGTGGAAGGCGGCCAGCACCTGAACGTCAACGTGCTGCGTCGCGAAACCCTGGAAGACGCGGTCAAGCATCCGGAAAAATACCCGCAGCTGACCATCCGCGTGTCCGGCTATGCGGTGCGTTTCAATTCCCTGACGCCGGAACAGCAGCGCGACGTTATCGCCCGCACCTTTACCGAAAGCCTGTAATCGGCGGCGCAGTCAATCAGGGAGCTTCGGCTCCCTTTTTTGTGCTTGATAGCCGAAAACTGAAGGCGGATCACATTCTGCACAAAGATAAGCATTCCTGATACAGAACTCATCCGACCTGCCGATAGCTAAATCAGCACCTATTCAGGTGCTAAATAAAAAAGTCTATCGACAAGGAGTCGGCATGAGTATGCCTTTAAGTTTTACCTCTGCAGTATCCCCGGTGACCGCGATCCCTACACCTCGCGCCGCTGCCGAAACGGCGACGGCATCGCAGCCTGCGGCCGCGCCGGCAAATCCGGCGCCGGTGGCCACCCCTTCTCAGAATACGCTGAACGCGCAGAACCTGTTGAATACGCTGGTCGGCGATATCTCTGCGGCGGCGCCGACGGCGGTTGCGCCGGGCGTGACCCGGGGGCAACAATCTCAGGAAGGCGATTATGCGTTGGCGCTGTTGGCCAAGGACGTTTACTCGCTGAACGGCCAGGGCGCCGCCGGGTTCAACCGTCTGAGCGACAGCGCGTTGCTCGGGTTCGGCATCGATCCCGCCAGCCTGCACGACGCGGGCAGCGGTTTCCAGGCCGGGATTTACAGCAACGACAAGCAGTATGTGTTGGCGTTCGCCGGCACCAACGACTGGCGCGACTGGCTGAGCAACGTGCGGCAGGCGACGGGTTATGACGATGTGCAGTACAATCAGGCGGTTGCCGCCGCCAAAAGCGCCAAGGCGGCCTTCGGCGATGCGCTGGTGATCGCCGGTCATTCGCTCGGCGGTGGTCTGGCGGCCACGGCGGCGCTGGCGACCGGCACCGTCGCGGTCACCTTCAATGCGGCCGGGGTGTCGGATTACACCCTGAATCGCCTGGGGATCGATCCGGCGGCGGCGAAGAAAGACGCCGAAGCCGGCGGCATTCGCCGTTACAGCGAGCAATATGACATGCTGACCAGCACTCAGGAATCGACTTCGCTGATCCCGGACGCCATCGGCCACAACATTACCCTGGCCAACAACGATACCCTGACCGGCATCGATGACTGGCGGCCGAGCAAGCATCTGGATCGCAGCCTGACGGCGCACGGCATCGACAAGGTGATAAGCTCGATGGCGGAACAAAAGCCGTGGGAGGCGAAGGCCAATGCCTGAAGGGTGTCGCTTGCGGCGGGCGCTGGCGATAGCCTTACTGGCGCTGGTCGCGGTGACCGGTTTACTGATGATGGCTAAGGAGCAACTGATGGGGCAGGAGATTTCACCGTTTGACGGCCGCAGCAACCAGGCGCTGGCTCAGGCGGTGGCGCGCGGCGATGCGCAGGGCATCGGTGCGCAGGCCACACAGGAGCGCTTGCGCGAACGGGGCGAGCGGCAGGTCACGCTGTTGCAGTGGGCGGTGCTTTCGCAACAGCCGGCCAGCGTGCAGACGTTGCTGGAGCTCGGTGCCGACCCGGCGACGGCGGGGCTGGACGGCAACAGCGCGCTGCACACCGCGGCGATGTTGCAAGACGCACAGTATCTGCGGTTGTTGCTGACCGAAGGGGCGCCGGTGAACGTGCGCAATGCCGTTACCGGCGCCACGCCGCTCGCGGCGGCGGTGCTGGCCGGGCGTGAGGAGCAGTTGCGGCTGCTGCTGGCGGCCGGGGCGGACACCACGTTGAGCGATCGGCTGGGGGATACCCCGCTGCATCTGGCGGCGAAGATCAACGCGCCGCACCTGGCGCTGTTGCTGTTGCAGGCCGGTGCCGATGCCCGGGCGCGCAATCAGCAGGGTTATGCGTTCCAGTTTTACTTCTCGCAAACGCCGGCGCATTTGCAGAATGACGAGCTGAAGGCGCAGTTCCGCGAGCTGGATAAATGGCTGCAGGGGCGCCGCCTGGCCACGCATTACGCGCAGCAGTAAACGCCCATAAAAAAACCGCCTGTACAGGCGGTTTTTTCTTAGGCAGCGGCGGTTATTGCGCGTCGCCGGCCGGTTTGGCCTTCGCCTGACGGCGTTTGCCGACGTTTTTGGCGTCGCGATGGCGCACTTTCACCTTGGCCTTTTCTTTGTTCTTCGCCTTGTCTTCCGCGCGCTTGGCCAGCACTTTCTTCGACGGTTTACCGTTGCTCTTCTCGTTCGGCACCTTGGTTTTCGGCCGCAGTTCGTCGATCACGCGCGCTTTCAGCGGCTCGTTCAGGTAACGGCCCACTTTGCCCAGCAGCAGATGGTCGTGCGCTTCCACCAGCGAAATGGCAGTGCCTTTGCGCCCGGCGCGGCCGGTACGGCCGATGCGGTGCAGGTAGGTATCCGCAGTGCGCGGCATGTCGAAGTTGAACACGTGGGTGATATCGAGGATATCCAGGCCGCGCGCGGCAACGTCGGTGGCCACCAGCACGTTAACCCGGCCATCCATCATGCGTTTGACCGCTTCGTTGCGTTTGGCCTGCACCATTTCGCCTTCGAGATAGCAGGTGTTGATGCCCGCTTCGCGCAGCCAGGTGGCCAGCTCATGCACGCGCTCGCGCTTGCGCACGAAGATCACCGATTTCTGCACGTCCGGCTGCTTCAGCAGGTGGATCAGCAGCGCGGTTTTGTGCTGCACGTCATCGGCGCGATAGTACCATTGCAGGATCTTTTTGCGTTCGCGGCGCGACGGATCGGCTTCCACTTCCACCGGCTCTTTCAGGATGCGCTCGGCGAATTCGCGGATCGCTTCGCCTTCCAGCGTGGCGGAGAACAGCAGCGTCTGGTTGCGCCAGCGGGTTTCGGCGGAGATGGTTTCGATGTCCTGCGCGAAGCCCATGTCGAGCATGCGGTCGGCTTCGTCGAGGATCAGGGTTTCCACCGCGCGGCAGTCGAAGTTCTCTTCTTTAATGTATTGCAGCAAGCGGCCGGTGGTGGCGACCACCACGTCCTGGTTTTCGCTGAACACTTCCGCGTGGTTCATGTAAGCGACGCCGCCGGTGATGGTGGCGATATCCAGCGAGGTATGAGCAGCCAATTCACGCGCCTGATCGGCGACCTGCATCGCCAGTTCACGCGTTGGCGTCAGGATCAGCACGCGCGGCGGGCCGGATTTCTTGCGTGGAAAGTCCAGCAGGTGCTGCAACACGGGCAGCAGGAAGGCGGCGGTTTTGCCGGTGCCGGTCGGAGCCGAACCTAAGACGTCGCGCCCGTCCATCGCCGGCGGGATCGCAGCGGCCTGAATGGCGGTGGGGCGATCGTAGCCTTTGTCGCGCAGCGCGTCGATCAGGCGATCATCGAGTTCGAGTTCGGAAAAAGTGGTTGCTGTCATGGTCTACCTCTACTTGGGGCGCCGATTATAGACGGGTTGGCCGCGATCTTCACCTATTTAAGCGGAAAGCCGCTCTTTTCCCGCCGATCAGATTGCCTTATGCTACGCCAGTTTTATAGCCAGGTGGTGAGTGTGAGCAAGCGATCGAAAGCCGATTTTACCCCGCGCCGCGGGGGTTTTACCTTTAAACAATTCTTTGTCGCCCACGATCGTTGCGCCATGAAAGTGGGCACCGACGGGGTGCTGCTCGGCGCCTGGGCGCCGCTGGGGCAGGCGCGCCGGGTGCTGGACATCGGCAGCGGCAGCGGGCTGATCGCGCTGATGCTGGCGCAGCGCAGCGGCGACGAAGTGACCATCGACGCGGTGGAGCTGGATGAAGCCGCCGCCGGCCAGGCGCGCGAAAACGCGGCGGAATCGCCGTGGCCGCAGCGCATCCGCGTGCATGCGCAGGATATTCACCATTATGCGCAGCAGCATGCCGCTGAGTATGATCTGATCGTCAGCAATCCGCCTTATTTTGAGCCGGCGGTGGTCTGCCGCGATCAGGCGCGCCACAACGCGCGCTACACCGAAACCCTGACGCACGAGGCGCTGTTGGCCTGCGCCGCGCAGCTGTTGGCCGCGCAGGGCACGTTCTGCGTGGTGCTGCCGCACGACATCGGCGCCGAATTCGAACGCCTGGCGCAGCAAAGCGGTTGGCACACGGCGGCGAAAGTGAACGTCAGCGATCGGGCCGATACGCCGCTGCACCGGATGTTGCTGGCGCTGACGCGGCGGGAAACGCCGCTGCGGGAGCAGGCGCTGGCGATCAAACAGGCCGACGGCAGCTATACCGACGATTTCCGCCGGTTGATCACCGACTTCTACCTGTTCTACTGAAAAGAAAAGGGCGCCGATAAGGCGCCCTGTCGCAGAGTTTAAGGTTGCAAAATGGTCGGCAGCGCTTCCGGCAGCAAATCCGGGTAGTCCAGCGTGTAGTGCAGGCCGCGGCTCTCTTTGCGCGCCATGGCGCTGCGCACGATAAGCTCGGCCACCTGCACCAGATTGCGCAGTTCCAGCAGGTTGTTGGAGATGCGGAAGTGAGCGTAGTACTCGTCGATTTCCGCCTGCAGCGTGTTGATGCGGCGCAGGGCGCGCTCAAGGCGCTTGGTGGTGCGCACGATGCCGACGTAATCCCACATGAACAGCCGCAGCTCGTGCCAGTTGTGTTGAATCACCACCCGTTCGTCCGCATCGTCCACCCGGCTTTCATCCCAGTGCGGCACCTGTTTGGCCTGCTGGATGAACGGCAGGCGCTGCAGAATGTCTTCCGCCGCCGACCAACCGTAAACCAGGCACTCCAGCAGCGAATTCGACGCCATGCGATTGGCGCCGTGCAGGCCGGTGTAGCTGACCTCGCCGATGGCGTACAGCCCGTCGAGATCGGTGCGGCCGTGCTGATCGACCATCACGCCGCCGCAGGTGTAGTGCGCCGCCGGGACGATGGGGATCGGTTGCCGAGTCAGATCGAAGCCCAGCGTCAGCAGCTTTTCGTGGATCATCGGGAAATGCTGGGTGATGAACTCCGCCGGCTTGTGGCTGATATCCAGGTACATGCAGTCGGCGCCCAGGCGCTTCATTTCATGGTCGATGGCGCGGGCGACGATATCGCGCGGGGCCAGTTCGCCACGCGGGTCGAAATCGGGCATAAAGCGGCTGCCGTCCGGGCGCTTCAGGTAAGCCCCTTCGCCGCGCAGCGCTTCGGTCAGCAGGAAGTTGCGCGCCTGTGGGTGGAACAGGCAGGTCGGGTGGAACTGGTTGAACTCCAGGTTGGCGACCCGGCAGCCGGCGCGCCAGGCCATGGCGATGCCGTCGCCGGAGGAGATGTCCGGGTTGGTGGTGTATTGGTATACCTTGGCCGCGCCGCCGGTGGCCAGCACCACCGTTTTGGCGCGGTAGGTTTCCACCCGCTCGAGCTCGCGGTTCCAGACGTAAGCGCCCACGACTCGGCGGGTGCCCGGCAGGCCGATTTTGTTCGAGGTAATAAGGTCAACCGCGTTGCGGCGTTCCATCACGCAAATATTGGGGTGAGCGCTTGCTTTCCCCACCAGCGTGGTCTCTACTTCCTTACCGGTAGCGTCCGCGGCGTGCAGGATGCGGCGATGGCTGTGGCCGCCTTCGCGCGTGAGGTGATAATGCGCCTCGCCCTGCGCGTTGACCTCGGTGTCGAACAGCACGCCCTGATCGATCAGCCACTGCACGCAGTGGCGCGCGTTGCCGGCGATGAATTCGACGGCCTCTTTGTCGCACAGGCCGGCGCCGGCAATCAAAGTGTCATCAACGTGTGAGGCAATGCTGTCCGTCTCATCGAACACCGCGGCGATCCCGCCTTGGGCGTAAAAGGTGGCCCCCTCGCTGAGCGGCCCCTTGCTGAGAACGGTAACCTTGCAATGCTGCGCCAGGCGCAGCGCCAGTGACAGGCCCGCAGCGCCGCTGCCGACGATCAGTACATCGCTAACATGTTCAGATGATGGTTGCATAACGTATGATGTGTGCAGAAGAAGAGTGAATTTCATGTTAGCCTAACTGTCCGGGCAAAAGCCACGGATAGGGTGACATCAACAGAAAAAACAATGGCGATATGGAACTTCGTGTTCTATATGAACTCCAAGCGAGTGCTTGCTCAGGAAAATAATGTATGGCTGGCAGTACAATTTTACGCGTGGAGACGGATTTGGGGAGAGTTTACCTCGGATGAGCGAGCAGTTAACGGATCAAGTTCTGGTTGAGCGGGTCCAAAAGGGCGACCAGAAATCGTTTAACCTACTGGTAGTGCGCTATCAGCATAAGGTGGCGAGTCTCGTTTCCCGCTATGTGCCGCAGGGCGATGTGCCCGATGTGGTGCAGGAGTCGTTTATCAAGGCCTATCGCGCACTGGAATCGTTCCGTGGCGACAGCGCTTTTTATACCTGGTTGTATCGAATCGCCGTGAACACGGCAAAGAATTATCTGGTTGCTCAGGGGCGCCGTCCGCCATCCAGTGATGTGGACGCCAACGATGCGGAAAATTACGAAAGTGCGGGCGCACTGAAAGAAATTTCGAACCCTGAGAACTTAATGTTGTCAGAAGAGCTGAGACAGATAGTTTTCCGTACCATTGAGTCTCTCCCTGAGGATCTTCGCATGGCGATTACCCTGCGGGAGTTGGATGGTCTAAGCTACGAAGAGATAGCCGCCATCATGGATTGCCCGGTCGGAACCGTACGTTCGCGTATTTTCCGCGCCCGGGAAGCTATCGATAATAAAGTTCAACCGCTGATCCAGCGTTAGCAATGGCGGGCACAGGAAGGGTACTTAGGCATGCAGAAAGAAAAGCTTTCCGCTCTGATGGATGGTGAATCGTTCGACAGCGAGCTGTTGAGTTCTCTGTCGCAAGATCGAACGCTTCAGCAAAGCTGGCAGAGCTATCACCTGATACGTGACACACTGCGGGGTGATATCGGACAAGTGATGCATTTCGATATCGCCGATCGCGTCGCCGCTGCACTTGAGAAAGAACCTGCCCGGCTGGTGCCTTCCGCCGTCCAGGAATCTCAGCCGCAGCCTCACACCTGGCAGAAAATGCCGTTCTGGGACAAAGTGCGTCCTTGGGCGAGCCAGATTACGCAAATCGGCATGGCGGCCTGCGTGTCGCTGGCGGTCATCGTCGGCGTGCAGCACTACAACCAGCCTTCTGCGTCATCGAACGCGTCCGAATCGCCGGCCTTCACCACGCTGCCGATCATGGGCCAGGCCTCACCGGTCAGCCTGGGCGTTCCTGCCGACAGTTTCTCCACCGGCAGCGGCCAACAGCAGCAGGTGCAGGAACAGCGTAAGCGTATCAACGCCATGCTGCAGGACTATGAACTGCAACGTCGCCTGCATTCGGATCAGCTGCAGCTTGAGCAAAGCAATCCGCAACAGGCTGCCATTCAGGTTCCCGGAACTCAGTCTTTAGGAATGCAACAGCAGTAATGAAGCAAATCTGGTTCTCCGTTTGTTTATTGACGGGCAGCCTGCTCTATTCCAGCATCGCCCCGGCGCAGCCGACTGCGTCCGGGGCGTTATTGCAACAGATGAGCAGCGCCAGCCGTTCTCTCAATTACGAGCTCGCCTACATCAGCATCAGCAAGCAGGGAATCGAGTCGTTGCGCTATCGCCATGCGGTGATCGGCAACGTGCCGCTCGGCCAGCTGTTGCACATGGACGGCCCGCGCCGCGAAGTGCTGCAGCGCGGCGGCGGGATCAGCTACTTCGAACCCGGCCTGGAGCCGTTCACGCTCACCGGCGATCACATCGTCGATGCGCTGCCGGCGATCGTTTATGCTGATTTCACCCGCCTGGCCAAGTACTACGACTTCATCTCCGTGGGCAGCACCCGCATCGCCGATCGGCCGTGTGAAGTGCTGCGCGTGGTGGCGCGCGACGGTTCCCGCTACAGCTACATCGTCTGGATGGACGAGGACACCAAGCTGCCGCTGCGGGTGGATTTGCTCGATCGCGACGGCGAAACGCTGGAGCAATATCGGGTGATCTCCTTCGCGGTCGGCGCCGACGTGCAGGGCGCGATGCAGGGGCTGCTCAAAGCCAACCTGCCGCCGCTGCTGTCGCTGCCGGCGGTGGAAAACGTCCAGCTGAGCTGGAGCACCGGCTGGCTGCCGGCGGGGGTAGACGAGGTGGCGCGCAACCGCCGCAAATTGCCTAACGTCGCCGTGCCGGTTGAATCCCGCCTTTACAGCGACGGCTTGTTCAGCTTCTCGGTCAACGTCAGCCCGGCGGGCAGCGGAGCCGGGCAGCAGTACTACCGTCAAGGGCGCCGCACCATCCAGACCGAAGTGCGCGCGGGCAACGAAATCACGATTGTGGGCGAATTGCCGCCGGCGACGGCCAAACGCATCGCCGACAGCATTTCTTTCAAGGTATCGCCGTAATGATGAAAGAGTGGGCCACGGTGGTTTCGTGGCAACAGGGCGTAGCGCTGCTGCGCTGTGAACCCAAGGCCGGCTGCGGCAGCTGCACCGCGCGCTCCGGCTGTGGCGCGCGTGCGTTGAACGAGCTGGTGCCGGAAACCGAGCATCAGCTGCAGGTGCATATCGATCAGCCGCTCGAGCCGGGGCAGCGCGTCGAGGTCGGCATTGCGGAAGGCAGCCTGCTGCGCTCCGCCATGCTGGTTTACCTGACGCCGCTGCTGGGCATGATGCTGGGCGGCGCGTTATTGCAATATTGTTTCGGCAGCGACGCCTCGGCGGCAGTCGGCGCCGTACTGGGCGGCGGGGTGGCCTTTATGCTGGCGCGCCGCTTGGCCCGGCGTCTGGGCGAGCAGGCCGACTATCAGCCGGTGGTGCTGCAGATTGGCTTACCGCCTACCGCACTGCGCATGCAGGCGGAAAACTCCCCGCTGATTTAAACCGACGGCCGCGTCATCGCCGGGTTGTGATAGGCGGGGATGCGGTTGTGGATCATATGTTCCAGCAGCGCGATGAACAGATCGGCGCTGAGCAGCGAATCATCGTTGATAGCGAACAGCACATTACCCTGGCCGTCGAATAAGCGGATGCCGCGCTGCGGATGATTTTCCAACGCGCGGATCTGCTCGATAGGCACGTTGCCCCGTTCAGTGGTCAGCAGGGTGGCGCTCAGCCGCAGCGTTTCGGTCGGCGTGCCTTGCCGTTTGCCGAGCAGCAACTGCCACAGCCAGCGTGCGTCGCCCTCAACCGTGTGAAACGACACCGTCTCCCCCTGATAGAGCGCGTTCAACGCCAATGGCCCGCGCTGCTGCAGCTGCTGATCGACGATCACGTCCGCCAGTCGCCACGAATGGGCGACATTGCTGAAGACCGTGCACCAGGGCTGATCCGCGCCGGCGCGGAACGCCGTGACGTCAAACAACCCGCCAAAAGCCTTGCCGCCGCGAAAGCGATAGATGTCGCCGATTTTCTCAAACGGAATGAAACGCTCTTTGTGATGGTGGCCGTCAAAGACCCGCACGCCGTGCTCGTAGAGCCGATATGTCAACACCGGGCGCAGGTAATGCCGCAGCGCCAGCAGCGTACAGCCGAGTAAAATTGTGCCCGCGCCGGCCTGCAACAGCGTGATGACGTCGTTCTCATCAATGCTGCTCAGCAGCGGCAGCACCAACAGCGCCGCACCCACGCTGAACAGCAGCGCCGCCGCCGCCAGAATGCCCCAGTTGACCTTCGAAAAATCGTGCCGGCTCAGCATTTGCCCTTTATCGATCATAATGCACCTTCCAATCAACGTACGCAGATATGCTGGTGAACCCCGGTGGGCTGCCGATGTAGTGCCCGGAATAATGTTTTGTCGCGGAGTTCATGCCCTTTCTATCCGAGGGACGGTGGTGGCGTATATGGGGTTTTTCCTAAAGGATGTGGGGCAAAATCGAATTCTAAGAGGTTGATCCAAATATTCTTTTTCGATAATTTCAGAAGGGGTTTATTGCGCTGCGGCCGGTTATGTATTAGCGCCGGAGTTTGACGGCCACGGAGCACCTGCAAGCCTTGGGTTCAGGCCGTATAGCCCGTGTTAACATCTGTTTTCATCAGCCGGGGCGCCCTGTAACATTTAGCTGCGCATAATAGAATGCCTTCACTGCACCGATCGCTAGGTTTTCAGTGGTGTGGCATGTAGAATGCAGCGATTCAGGTGCAAGACGGCCTAACCCATTCACTGTCGCTTTAGGTCCATGCGGGTTTCTATAGGCGAGTAATTCAGAAATACCAAGGCAGAAAAACTTTTATAATGAAGCATATACGAAATTTCTCCATTATTGCCCATATTGACCACGGTAAGTCGACGCTGTCTGACCGCATTATCCAAATTTGCGGTGGCCTGTCCGACCGTGAAATGGCTGCGCAGGTGCTCGATTCCATGGATCTGGAGCGCGAGCGCGGCATCACCATCAAGGCGCAAAGCGTCACGCTGGATTACAAGGCGCTGGATGGGCAGACCTATCAGCTTAACTTTATCGACACCCCAGGCCACGTTGACTTCTCCTATGAAGTGTCCCGCTCGCTGGCGGCCTGCGAAGGCGCGCTGCTGGTGGTGGACGCCGGCCAGGGCGTAGAAGCCCAGACGCTGGCCAACTGCTACACCGCGATCGAAATGGATCTGGAAGTGGTGCCGGTGTTGAACAAAATCGACCTGCCGGCCGCCGATCCGGATCGCGCCGCGCAGGAAATTGAAGACATCGTCGGCATCGACGCCACCGATGCCGTGCGCTGCTCGGCCAAAACCGGCGTCGGCGTGCCCGACGTGCTGGAGCGCCTGGTGCGCGACATTCCTGCGCCGCAGGGCGATCCGGATGCGCCGCTGCAGGCGCTGATCATCGACTCCTGGTTCGATAACTACCTGGGCGTCGTGTCGCTGGTGCGCGTCAAGAACGGGACGCTGCGCAAGGGCGACAAGATCAAGGTCATGAGCACCGGCCAGGTGTACAACGCCGATCGTTTGGGCATTTTCACGCCGAAGCAGGTCGATCGCGACGTGCTGAACTGCGGCGAAGTGGGCTGGTTGGTCTGCGCGATCAAAGACATCCTCGGCGCGCCGGTGGGCGATACCCTGACGCAGGCGCGTCAGCCGGCGGATAAAGCGTTGCCGGGCTTCAAAAAAGTGAAGCCGCAGGTGTACGCCGGTCTGTTCCCGATCAGCTCCGACGACTATGAATCTTTCCGCGATGCGCTGGGCAAGCTGAGCCTTAACGACGCCTCCCTGTTCTACGAACCGGAAAGCTCCACCGCGTTGGGCTTCGGCTTCCGCTGCGGCTTCCTTGGTCTGCTGCACATGGAGATCATTCAGGAGCGTCTGGAGCGTGAATACGATCTGGATCTGATCACCACCGCGCCGACGGTAGTCTACGAAGTGGAAACCACCGGCAAAGAAGTGATCTACGTCGACAGCCCATCCAAGCTGCCGCCGTTGAACAACATCCAGGAACTGCGCGAGCCGATCGCCGAATGCCACATGCTGATGCCGCAGGAATACCTGGGCAACGTCATCACCCTGTGCGTTGAGAAACGCGGCGTGCAGACCAACATGGTCTACCACGGCAACCAGGTGGCGTTGACCTATGAAATCCCGATGGCGGAAGTGGTGCTCGACTTCTTTGACCGCCTGAAGTCCACGTCGCGCGGTTATGCGTCGCTGGATTACAACTTCAAGCGCTTCCAGGCCTCCGACATGGTGCGCGTGGACGTGCTGATCAACAACGAGCGCGTGGATGCGCTGGCGCTGATCACCCACCGCGACAACTCGCAGTATCGCGGCCGTGAATTGGTGGAAAAGATGAAAGATCTGATCCCGCGTCAGCAGTTCGACATCGCGATTCAGGCGGCGATCGGCACGCACATCATCGCGCGCTCCACCGTGAAGCAGCTGCGTAAAAACGTGCTGGCGAAATGCTACGGCGGTGACGTCAGCCGTAAGAAAAAGCTGCTGCAGAAACAGAAAGACGGTAAGAAGCGCATGAAGCAGGTCGGCAACGTCGAGCTGCCGCAGGAAGCGTTCCTGGCCATTCTGCACGTCGGTAAAGACGGCAAGTAACCGCGACGAGTTCGCGAAACGAGGGAGTTTGCATGGCGAATATGTTTGCCCTGATCCTGGCGTTGGCCACCCTGGTCACCGGGATCATCTGGTGCTTCGAGCGCTTTAAATGGGCGCCGGCCCGCCGCGCGAAGATTGCGGCGGTCAACGAGCAGACCGCGGGCGCAGTAGACGATAAAACGCTGGCGAAAGTGGCTAAGCAGCCAGGCTGGGTAGAGACCGGGGCATCGGTCTTCCCGGTGTTGCTGCTGGTCTTTGTGGTGCGCTCGTTTATTTACGAACCGTTCCAAATCCCGTCCGGCTCAATGATGCCGACGCTGTTGATTGGCGATTTCATTCTGGTGGAGAAATATGCTTACGGCATTAAAGATCCGATAACCCAGACCACGCTAATTGAAACCGGTCATCCGAAGCGCGGCGATATTGCGGTATTTAAATATCCGCTGGATCCGAAGCTGGATTATATCAAGCGCGTGATTGGCCTGCCGGGCGACCGTATTACTTACGATCCGGTGAATAAGCGCGTTACGGTGCAGCCGTCGTGCAACAGCGGGCAGTCCTGCGATACCGCGCTGGCGGTCACCTACGCCGACGCGCAGCCGAGCGACTTCGTACAGCTGTTCAGCCGCAGTGGCATGGGCGAGGCCAGCAACGGTTTCTACCAGATCCCGCTGAATGACAACGTGCCGCAGGGCGGCATTCGTCTGCGTGAACGTCAGGAGAGCCTGGGCAACGTGACGCACCGCATCCTGACCGTGCCGGGCACGCAGGATCAGGTGGGCGCTTACTACCAACAGCCGGGCAAACCGCTGGCGGAGTGGGTGGTGCCGGCCGGGCATTACTTCATGATGGGCGACAACCGCGACAACAGCGCGGACAGCCGTTACTGGGGCTTTGTGCCGGAGAAGAATCTGGTGGGTAAAGCCACGGCCATCTGGATGAGCTTTGAAAAGCAGGAAGGCGAGTGGCCTACCGGCGTGCGTTTCAGCCGGATTGGCGGCATTCATTAATCGCTGATTTATTCCCTGTCAATTTCACGCCGCAGCAGGCTGCGGCGTGAAAGATTAAGGGGATATAAACACAGCATTATGTTTCCACTCGTTGTAGAATACTTTCTCGAGCGATAAAAGTTGGCTCCTGCTGGGAGCCACTGCAAACGAAACAGCTTTGGATCGGCTTTCGGCGAAGCAGGCCTGTTCCGTATGCTGCAAGTTTTTGACGCATTCTTGATCTATTGGTAACTCATGAACCCCATCGTAATAAACAGGCTGCAGCGGAAGCTGGGCTACACTTTTCAACAGCAGGAGCTTTTACTGCAGGCTTTGACTCACCGCAGCGCCAGCAGTAAACACAATGAACGTCTTGAGTTTCTGGGTGACTCGATTCTTAGCTTTGTCATCGCCAATGCGCTCTATCACCGCTTTCCTCGCGTAGACGAGGGCGATATGAGCCGCATGCGCGCCACGCTGGTGCGCGGCAACACGCTGGCGGAGATGGCGCGCGAGTTTGACCTGGGCGAATGTCTGCGGCTTGGGCCGGGCGAATTGAAAAGTGGTGGGTTCCGCCGCGAGTCAATCCTGGCGGATACGGTGGAGGCATTGATCGGCGGCGTGTTCCTGGACAGCGACATCCAGACCGTCGAGCGTCTGATTTTGGACTGGTATCGCAGCCGGTTGGACGAAATCAGCCCCGGTGATAAGCAGAAAGACCCGAAAACCCGTTTGCAGGAATTTTTGCAGGGGCGTCATCTGCCGTTGCCTTCTTATTTGGTGGTGCAGGTTCGCGGTGAAGCGCACGACCAAGAGTTTACCATCCACTGCCAGGTGAGTGGTTTGAGCGAGCCCGTGGTGGGCACCGGCTCGAGCCGCCGTAAAGCCGAGCAGGCGGCAGCGGAACAAGCGCTGAAAAAGCTGGAGCTTGAATGAGTGAAGTAAAACAACACTGCGGTTTTATCGCCATCGTCGGCCGCCCGAACGTGGGCAAATCGACGTTGCTGAACCAACTGCTGGGGCAGAAGGTTTCCATTACGTCGCGTAAGCCGCAGACGACCCGTCACCGCATCATGGGCATCGACACCGATGGCGCCTATCAGGCGATCTACGTCGATACCCCAGGGCTGCACATCGAAGAAAAACGCGCCATCAACCGTTTGATGAACCGCGCGGCCAGCAGCTCGATCGGCGACGTCGAACTGGTTATCTTCGTGGTCGAAGGCACCAACTGGACCGCCGACGACGAAATGGTGGTCAACAAGCTGCGCAGCCTGCGCTGCCCGGTACTGCTTGCGATCAACAAGGTCGATAACGTCACCGACAAATCCAAGCTGTTGCCGCACATTGCGTTCCTCAGCCAGCAGATGAATTTCCTCGACGTGGTGCCTATCTCCGCCGAGAAAGGGATGAACGTCGACACCATCGCCGGCATCGTGCGCAAGCTGCTGCCGGAAGCGGAACACCACTTCCCGGAAGACTACATCACCGATCGGTCCCAGCGCTTTATGGCGTCCGAGATCATCCGCGAGAAGCTGATGCGTTTCCTGGGTGAAGAGCTGCCGTATTCGGTGACGGTGGAAATCGAACAGTTCGTGGCTAACGATCGCGGCGGCTACGATGTGCACGGCCTGATCCTGGTCGAGCGCGAAGGCCAGAAGAAAATGGTCATCGGCAACAAGGGCGCCAAGATCAAAACCATCGGCATCGAAGCGCGCCAGGACATGGAACAGATGTTCGATGCCAAAGTGCATCTGGAGCTGTGGGTGAAAGTGAAATCCGGTTGGGCGGACGACGAACGTGCGCTGCGCAGCCTGGGCTATGTTGACGATCTGAAGTAACGATCCGTGGACGGCTGGGAGCGCGCTTTCGTCCTGCATGGGCGGCCGTACAGTGAAACCAGTCTGATGCTGGATCTGTTTACCGAAGGTCATGGGCGGGTGCGCTTGCTGGCAAAAGGCGCGCGCAGCCGCCGCTCCAATCTGAAGGGTTGCCTGCAGCCCTTTACCCCCCTGTTAGTGCGCTGGGGCGGCCGCGGCGAAGTGAAAACGCTGCGCAACGCCGAAGCGGTCTCTCTCGGTTTACCCCTCAGCGGCATGATGCTTTACAGCGGCCTGTACGTGAACGAACTGCTGGCGCGCGTGCTGGAGCAGGAAACCAACTACTCGGTGCTGTTCTTCGACTACCTGCAGTGCCTGCAGGCGCTGGCGGCGGAAGACAGCTCGCCGGAACAGGCGTTGCGCCAGTTCGAGCTGGCCTTGTTGCAGCACCTGGGTTACGGCCTCGATTTCCTGCACTGCGCCGGCAGCGGCCTGCCGGTGGATGACGCCATGACCTACCGCTACCGTGAAGAGAAAGGCTTTATCGCCAGCCTGGTGGTGGATCACTACAGCTTCACTGGGCGCGAACTGCGCGCGCTGGCGGAGCGGCAGTTTCCTGATGCCGAGACGCTGCGCGCCGCCAAGCGTTTCACCCGCATGGCGCTGAAACCCTACCTCGGCGGCAAGCCGTTGAAGAGCCGCGAACTGTTTCGCCAATTCGTGCGCAAACAGCCGAATGCGCCGGTCGACGACGCCTGACCTTTTCCCCTTTTGCCGTTCTGCACCCGCGTGTAAACTGCTGGCACTGAAAATCGTATTTAGAGGTTGTCATGGCTGATTTACTGCTGGGCGTCAATATCGATCACATCGCCACGTTACGTAACGCGCGCGGAACCCAATACCCGGATCCGGTTCAGGCGGCATTCATTGCCGAACAGGCGGGGGCCGATGGCATTACCGTGCATCTGCGCGAAGACCGTCGCCACATCACCGACCGCGACGTGCGCTTGCTGCGCCAGACCATCCAGACGCGCATGAATCTGGAGATGGCGGTGACCGACGAGATGCTGGACATCGCCGTGGAGCTGAAGCCGCACTTCTGCTGCCTGGTGCCGGAAAAGCGTGAAGAAGTGACTACCGAAGGCGGCCTGGACGTTGCCGGCCAGCTGGACAAAATGAGCGTGGCGGTCGAGCGCCTGGCGCAGGCGGGCATTCTGGTCTCGCTGTTCATCGATCCCGATCATCGCCAAATCGACGCGGCGGTGGCGGTGGGCGCCCCCTATATCGAAATCCACACCGGCGCCTACGCCGAAGCGCAGGGCGAGCTGGCGGTACAGGCCGAGCTGCGCCGCATCGCGGTCGCCGCCGCCTACGCGGCCGAGAAGGGGCTGAAGGTCAACGCCGGCCACGGCCTGACCTATCACAACGTGCAGCCGATCGCCGCGCTGCCGGAAATGCACGAGCTGAACATCGGCCATGCGATTATCGGCCAGGCGGTGATGAGCGGGCTGCCGGCTGCGGTTGCCGACATGAAAGTGCTGATGCGGGAAGCGCGCCGGTAATGGCGGTGCTCGGGCTGGGTACCGACATCGTCGAGATGGCGCGTATCGAAGCGGTGGTGGAACGCAGCGGCGATCGTCTGGCGCGCCGCGTGCTGAGCGACGCCGAATGGGCGCTGTACCAGCAGCACCAGCAGCCGATTCGCTTTCTGGCCAAGCGTTTCGCCGTGAAAGAGGCCGCCGCCAAGGCGTTCGGCACCGGCATTCGCAACGGCCTGGCGTTCAACCAGTTCGAGGTGTTCAACGATGCGTTGGGCAAACCGAATATTCGTTTGCACGGCCGCGCCGCCGAGCTGGCGGGGGAGATGGGGGTCACCGCGATCCACGTTTCGCTGGCCGATGAACGGCGCTATGCCTGCGCGACGGTGATCGTCGAAAGCTGAAAATAGAAAGGGCGCCCTGCGGCGCCCTTGTCAGTCCTGCGGCGGGTTAAATGCGATCGGCGTGGTGCAACACCACGAACTTATCCCACAGCTGCTCATTAGTCTCGCGATGCTGCGGATCGGTAATGATGGTGTTGTCGATGGGGCAGACCTGCTGACAGGTTGGCGTATCGTAATGGCCAACGCACTCGGTGCAGCGGTCGGTATCGATTTGGTAGATCTCATCGCCCATCGAAATCGCCTGGTTCGGGCATTCCGGCTCGCACATGTCGCAGTTGATACACCGCTTTGTTATTAGTAATGCCATATCAATCACTTACGAGTTTAATCTATTTAAATCATGCATTTATAGGCTTTAGTTATTGCGCACGATTCCGCACTATGTGTATATTTATACAGTGTTTGAAACATTGAAAAACCATGTTCAGCAACACAGAATGGCAACACATGCCTTTTTTAGCCCCCAGATTTAACCTCATGTGTGAGCTTAGTGCTGGTGGCCTCTGATACAAGGAAATATCAATGCCGCGCACTGTAACACAGATGCAGGATATCCCCAAAAATGATGAGTTCTTGGCCGCATCTGCGCGTTGGGAAGACTGCAAGCCACCTTATGCAAGCTCACACATGAGAATCTGTGTTGCTGCCGCCAAAATCATTTTGGCGCACCTCGGCCAAGCTCGGCGATCGAAGTACGAAAAAGACAACTATCTGCGCATAGATTTTAGCAAAGCAGGAAAGGTCACGTTCTACGCTGAGTTTCCAAAGAAGATGGGGCTTAAGGGTAAAAAACTGGGGGAGTGGCCAGAAATGGCTATTCAGATCGCCAGGGAGAAAGCTCAGGACATCGCCGATAATGGCTTGAAAGCTGAGTCGGTACAACAGGCAATCAGAGAGTATGAAGAGGACTTATACGCTAAAGTTCAGCGTAAAAAGTTGGGGGAGGATAGCTTCAAAACCTACTGCACACGGACGAAACAAATAGCCGCCGCGTTCGGTGAGCGTGAGGTTTTCAGCGATGTGACATATAACCGCCTGCTTGAAGTTTTCGATCTCTGGATAGAAACCAAATCCAATAATCAGGCGTTGGAGCTATCAGCAGAACTGCGACGGCTATGGAAGTTTGGCGCGCCACGTTACTGTAACGGGCGCAACGTTGCCGCCAGTCTGCCGAGTGATTACATATCATCGAGAGTCCAGAAGCCGACGCCGACACGCCTGTTTACCGATATTGAGTCTATCGCGGGGTTGTGGCTAAACATCGCTGCGGCCAAATCAGTGCATCAGAAAAATGCGATGCGGTACATGATCCTAACTGGCGTCAGGCCGATCAACGTCAGCAACTTGCGATGGAGTTTTATCAATGAGCAGGTAGGGGAAATAGTATATCCGGCTGGGGTAATTGGCATGCGCGGGGCTATGAAAACCCAGAAAGAATTCCGGCTACCTATAACGCCAGGCATCGGGAAGATTCTTGAAGAGCAGAAGGCGTGGAGGGATTCTGTCGAAGGGTGCAATAAAGATTACGTGTTCCTCCAACCGCGTGACCCATCACAGCCATTTTCCAAGCGTTCTCTGGACAAGCTTATAAAAATTTATAGCCCAGAGAACGCCGTGAAAGGTATTAGGCATGATGGTACGGTGAAGGGGAAAGAAGGTGCATTTAATACAATGTGCCGAAAATTCCTGAAGAGTAATGTTATCGCCACGATGAGAGATAAAGGTTATTCACGAAGTGATTCGAAGGAAATAAGCATATTGTGTATGCATCACTCTGACAAAGAATCAGACCCTATGGGCGAGTTTTATGATTTCTCCGACGAAATATTAAATGAAGAGATGGCACTGAAGCGGCTGGCCTTTGAGGCACATGAGACTAGTATACTCGCTCAGGTTGCGTTATTAAGAAAGAAACGTTAATAAACGCTTCTGCATTTAGCAATAAAAGCCAAAACATTTTTGCGCTCATACCGGACTACTTTATGTGTAAACCGAATGGGCGCTAAAATCTGCCGGTGACGGTGATTATTGTTCCAATCCCTCAAAGTTTTAGTAGTAACCCCTCCAATAAGTTTGCACACCTCTTCTGGGGTTAGCAAATCCAGCTCTGTACCTTCTTTTTTATTATTCATGAACCCCCCTTGATTTAATCTTGCTGGTGGCCTGAAAACAGGCGCTGATAAATTGCGGAAACATACTTCGCCTGATGGATAGCATCGGCTAATGCGTTATGGCGCTCGCCGTCAAACGGCATATCACGCTTAGGATCAAAGCCAACCTCGCGGCCAAGCTCAACGATAGTGCGCACATCCCTGTCGTTGTACCACTCCCACGGCAACGGAACGCATTCACGCTGGTAAGACTCACGCAGGATCACGTTATCGAATACAGCGCCGTTCCCCCATACGCGCAGGCTACGAGGATTGGCGACATTGGCCCGGATAAACTTATTCAGGTCATACAACGCCGACAGCAACGACGGCGCACCGTCAACGCAGATAGCCGCGCGGGCTTCGCTGCTTTGCTTCATCCACCAAATAATCGTATCGGCGTCAGGTGTCGCCTTACCGGCCATGACGCTTTGCAGGTCTACAGCGGTGTAGAACTGCTCGCCAAGCTCGCCGGTGCGAGGATCAAAAAGCACAGCGCCGATAGTCAAGATAGGGGCGCTGGGCTTCTTACCCAACGTTTCAAGGTCAAGCATTAGGTGCTTCATCAACTATTCTCCAGGTAATAAAAAACCGCCCGTAGGCGGTAGTATAATCATGAGTGAACTTTACGTTTCTCTGACTCTAATAAGGGTGGGATGACATTTGCTTTCATAAATAGGCCCAGAGACAATATCGACAATGTATTTTTTACTCACACCATCACGAATAAGCGTTATTGCTTGTCCCGCACGAACCTCAAAGTCAATCTCATGTTCTTCCTCAATGCCGGTATCGATAAAAATAACTTTCGCCATCACTTTATTTCCTACGTTGGATGAAATGCTGGGCTAGGTAACGGCTTGATAACATCGTGATAGCCAGTCTTAAGGTTGCCACCCCATGCCACAATTGCCTGTTTCATGTAACCATTTATGCCCGCACTCAGTACAAACATAGTAGCTTTCCTCGGTGCCACGACCATGCAGGCTTATGTATTCTCCTTGTTCTTCATGGATGTACCTCATACACTCTAAAGGCGGTTGACGCCGCCCTCTTGGCTGTTTTTCACATACTCGACATGTCATAAGAACCCCACATAAAACAGTGAAGCGTATACGATAGCACGACATTTTTAATTTATCATAGCGTGGTATTGATTAACTACTCTCCGTCACGGTAGTGCTGGCACTGGTGCGGTGATTCCAACGCTCTATAGCATCGTCATGGTCACCAATCGGGCCACGGGATCCACACGACAAGCAGAGGACCTGCCATCCGAGAAGGCTGGAGCGGTGCTGCAACTGCACGTTTCCATGTCCGTGCACACCGCAGAAAGGACATGGCTTCAGTTCATTCGCTGGCATCACGCACCTCCTCTATTTATCGAGCGCGCAGTTGTAATCATTGTGGGTAAGCAACAGCCAATTATGGCCATCGTCTTTTGAAAGTAAGCGCCAGCGTTTGTTTACCCGAAGGGTCAGGAATTTCTTGCCATAGGATTTTTTGGGGAATAATCGACCTGCGCGGAACTGTTTTAATTTCTCCAGCGCCTTCGCAGTAATCCACAAAGGCGCATTATTCAGGTTGATGCTCATTGCTGGTGGCCTTCATTGCGATAATCATTTATTATCTGCATGACCTCGTCTTTAACGCCTTTGGCTAACATCAGTGAATCGGTATCGCCTTGCACGATTGGCACAGCATCAAACAATAGTTCCAGCATTCGACGGGCTTTCTTGGCGCTGAATTGTGGCTGGGCGACGCTCTTAGTGATTTTTTTCTTGCCGGACTCTTCGGCCTTTTTCATTAAGCGCGCGGCTTCACGGTCGGCATATACACCATGCTCGCGGTTAATTTGAATAGCCAGGGCATAGTTAATGGAACCAGCGCGCACCAGGCTCTTGATGTAGGGGCTGCATTCCTGCAATTGCAGGTGCTGGAGGATATCGGACTCGGAGCGTTTAACTTTCTTTGCGATCTCCGCGTTAGTCCAGCCCTGATTTACCAGCCGTTGATAGGCCGCGCCACGTTCGATAGGGGTAAGTGCCAGACCTTGCGAACTGGTGACCATGAAGGCGATTTTATCGGCCTCAGTACCCACAAAATCCTTACACTCAAGACGCATTACTTCATGGCCAGCTTCACTTGCCAACAGCGCACCGTGGAAGCGGTGGTGACCGTCGATAACCTTCACGCCTTGCTCAGTCACTTCAACTGCCAGCGGTGGTATATATTCCCCCGCAATAAACGCATCCCTAAACTCTTCAACGTGCGCCTGATTTAATTCGCGAACGTTATAGCCATCTTCAGCATAAATTTCACTGAGTGGAACCAGAAACGTTTTGCGGGTAGTGATATCTGAACCGATGCTTTCTTTTGCAGAATAACGCTGACTTAAAGTTGCCATAATTATCTTCCATTCTGAGGGGGTGAAAATGCTTCACTATGCGCCACACACGGTGACGCATAAGACTGCACTTTTATTTAATTGAGCCTTCATAAACCGGGATGTTTTCAAGCTGGTTTTCCAGGTCTACGACGATCTCAGTAAAAGCGTGCTCAACGATTTTTTTCGGTTCGATAAGTTCGTACCAAAGTGCTAAGCCGCCGTCTTTCAGGCGGTAGCGGATACGGGCTTCAACCTGGTAAGGCGCGCCGTTATGGAATGGTGCGATAGCCAGGCTGATTTTTTCCGGCAGGGAGGTATTACCGCTCCCCGATTTTTCATCGCTATAGCTCATTTGGAACGTGCCATCTTGCAGGCGACGCACCGATTTGAATTCAGCTTTACGGGTTTCTTGGAACGCCAGCACCATTTCCAACAACGCCGTACCAGATGGGCCTTTGTAGTCATCACTGATCGGCGCTATGTCGTGGATGTGGTTTTCGAGGAACTCTGCAAAGTCCGTCTGGTTCATCGCGCGGCTGTCACGTTCGGCCCACGCTTGCCACTCATCGGAATACGGGCAATCGTAAACAGCACGATGATTAGCCCACTCAGCGGAATTTGGGGCCGAGTGGTAATCCAGAACCGCTTCGATACGGGTTGCTGTTTTATCGGCGAAAATTGCTGTGCGCTCGTCGGAAAACTTTTTAACGTAGGCAATCAGTGAAGATGCTGAAATGAGCTTGACCGCCTGGCGAATTAAGGACGGCTGAAGTTGATAACTCTCCAGAGATTTGACGTTATGATCATTAGGCACAACAGCTACTGGAATATCCGTTTTCGGCGTGAACGCGGTCAGTGCCAATTCCTGAATTTCGCGTACTGAGCCATTAGCGAGGCTTGCAAGTTCTTGCATGCTATTTTCCTTAATTAATATTAACGTTGCTGGCTAAATTAATTAGCCGTGGGCTTGCAGCTTAATAGGCGCTGCGGCGGGGGCTGTATCAATGACTTTCAAATCCATTTGCACTTGAGATGGATCATCACGCATTAAATCGCCATCGGCGGTTGAGAACATAATGGTGTCAGCCCGATCCAGTTCAGGAATGGATTTCTTGATGTTCGGGGTGATTTTCATCGTGTTTTCGTCGCGGCTGTTCAACATCTGGCAATTAAGCGTCAAAGTAACAGCGCCTTTCTTGCCGGTTTCGCGAACCATTTTAATAACCTCGGCCAGAGCTTCGGTAAGCTCCTGGTCTAAGGTGCCTTTGTTGATATAAGCCAGCTGCTGGCTAAAGGGAGTGCATTTGCTTTCAGACATACTATTTCTCCTCGTCACATACAGAGAAGAACTCGGGCCGGGTGACGCCCTCCACGGTTAAATGGATGCCTGAATTCTTCTCTCTATGAAAAAGGGCGGCTCGCCTACGAACATTATCTTCATCCTCCTTTGGGTTGGTTGAAGCTCGGCGGCCGCCAAAGACTACACACGGTAAGTTTTTAGAGCGGGTAGCCTTTCTGGCAGAGGATTTTCACCAGGCGGGTAAAGAAGGTGAGGCGAACGGCCTGCACGGATGGGACAACGCGCATACCGTCTACAACGATTGTGTTAGCATTGTGGTTGATCATGTTGAATCTCCGTTCTACTGGTCATGCCCCGGCAAAGATTGGCGTCTGCAGCCGGGGCTATTTATTTCAGAAGTACCAGCGGGCGTAGCTATTCAGCAGGCTGGCTTTATTGCAATGGCCATAAGCCTTGAATGCTCGGCGACGCTGTGAGCGCAATTCCCGGCGTGCTCGGCGGCGAATGCGGTTAGTCAAAACAATTTTGCGCATAGATAGTCCTGCTATTGCACCCCGTACGGCGCGGTGGGTGTTAGCTGGCCAGCCACTCGTCATAGGTTTTCAGCGGCTTTCCGGTCATAAATTCATTGCCTTTACCATCATCAGCGCAGGCAAGGTAAATCTGATATTCGCTGTCGTTGTCGCCGCGCGCTTTAGTCTGCCAATTCGCGTTTTGTTCGAGTTGCATCATGTAACCCTCTGTTGTAGTGGTTTTATGACTACCGCCCCAAACTGGCAGCGGCAGGGTAAATCCACTCGTCATTTGAAGCTGCTGATGCGTTCGCCGGGCGCTAACCGGTTACTTAGTGATGCTTTACGCCTCCTTTCCCTCACTGCGTCGCCGTGGGAACCCGACCTGTAACACCGTCGTCGCGTGGCTGGCCTGTAGGCCATGAGCCGATTTACTGCTTCATTGGCTTGATTCTCCTTTGTTGATAAATCGCCACCCAGTCCTGTCCGCTGCATGCCGTTGGTGCCATACCCCCGTAAGGGCTGGGGACTGCCGGGTACTGAGTTGTGCAGATCTCTCTGCTCAGTGCTGGGTGACTAAACCTGATTGTTAAAGAGCGTCCGTAACGTTTGCGGCGGTGTTTTGCTGGTGGCGTTCCGGGTTGATGGGGCAATAATCACGTATTGTGGTTTATGTGTCAACACGAAATGTGTTTTTGTAAAACGATGAAATGTGATTGCTTGTTTTTTAAGTGAATTTAGTTTGCGGGGGAGGGTAGGTTTGAATCGTTGAATGTGTGAAATGGAGGGGGGCCGGTATGTGAACCGGCTGAACTATGATGTCAGGTGAGCTTAATTTTTGCCTCAACGGCTATGCCTAAGATCTTAAAATCCTCTGTAATTGGTATGATTGGCCACAATGGATTCAAAGACTTAAGGAACTTTAGCCCCGGTTCTTCAACGTATTTTTTGAAGGTGGCACGCTCTGAGCTATTAAACTTAATCGCCACAAGGTCACCATTTTTCAAATCTCTATTTGTATCAAAAAGAACAAAAGCAGTCTGGGGGATGCTAAGCCCTGAAGACGAAGACATAGACTCATCAGGTACCGAAATCCAGAAGCCATCACCAACCAATTCGGCATCAGACTCTATCCAGCTATTCAGATCATTGGTTGAAGTTATTTTCATATCAACGATGTGCTTGGATACAGTATCAAGATTTAAAACTGGATAAGGATTCGATTCCTTCACGTCAACGACGTGACCAGCATAAGTCGCTGTCTCACCAAATAGTAATTCTGAAGGGGAGACGCCCAGAGCCTTTGAAATCGTTATTGCATCGTCGATGCTGACCCCTCGCTCTGCTAACTCATAGTTTCCTATACGCGATTGAGACTTCCATCCGCAACGGATTGCAAGTTCCTTTTGAGAAAGGCCCCTGGAAGCTCTTAGTGATTTGAGGCGTGCCGCGATTTTTTCATTCGTGTTCATATCAATTTTCTACCACAAAGCGTGTTAAATGGCTTTTCACGTTTTGTGTTTGCATTGAAAACACATTTCGTGTTTAATTGTTTTCAGCAACCCATTAACAGGAATCACTATGAACAACATTGCCACAGAGAGGAAAAAACTGGGCATAACCCAGTCTGTGTTGGCAGAGGCCTGCGGTTGGACTCAATCGAGAGTTGCCAACTATGAGTCTGGCATTCGCATCCCAGACCTAAACGGCTGCCGCCACCTGGTATCAGTCCTAAATAACTTAGGAAGTGAAGCAAATCTAGACGATTTGTTTCCTCCAAAAGTTGCTTAGCGCGGAAGTAAGTTTCCAGCAAATGAAACAAAGAAGTAACCACAGCCCGAGGAGTACAACTGTGTCACAGCAAAAAGCGCCGGACTGGCAGGCAGAAAAACAGCCTGAATGGGTGGTCAATTCCGCCCGAAAAATCATCACTGGTCTGCCTGGTGGCTATGCTGAGGCTGCACAGTGGTTGGGGGTTACGGAAGACGCGTTGTTTAACCGTCTTCGCCCAAACAGCAACCAAATTTTCCCGATCGGCTGGTTCATGGTTTTACAGCGAGCTGGTGGCAATACCCACTTTGCCGACGCTGTATCCCGCCAGTCTCGCAGCGTGAACGTGCGTCTGCCCGAAGTTGAAGACGTCGATCGAGACGACATCAACGCCAAGCTGATGGAAGCGATTGAGTACATCGGCAAGCACTCCGAACTTGTCCGCAAATTTACCGAAGACGGCGAGATAGACGCCGCCGAGCGTAAAGCGCTGGACGCCAATACCTACCGCCTGATCGCGACGTTCCAGGAGCACATCCTGTTGCTCTATAGCGTGTTCTGTCCGGCGGAAGTCACCCCAATCCACAAAGCGAAGTGGTGCGGCCCTATGCCGTAGGAACTGCTGTATTTCACAACCGGAGGGTAAGCGTATGCAGCCTGCATCGTTTGTTCGAACCGCCATGCCTGCGGTGTATTGCCGCGAGGATGCCGCATGGATTCAAGACCAGCTCGGTAAGTTACCGCACGGACAGCGCGGGAAGATTGCGCACGCCTACGAGGAGGCTTACCGCACAGCGTTTGACGCCGAGGAGGTTTCTTACCGGCAGGAGAACGCAGGCCGCAAAGCGGCTAACACGCGCCTGCGGCTGTACGTCGAGCGGTATTCACGGGCAGGCCAGGGCATGACAACCGCGCCACCGCTGGTGGGGCAAAACAGGGTAGCGGCATGAATTTTTTAGCCGGTGTTTTTTTAAACGGGGGAGAGGGGAAGGGTAAGAGGGGGGAAAGGGGGGTGATCGGGTTGGGGTGTGGGGGAAGGAACGGGCTTTACCAGAGAGAAGATCTTTAAGGGATCGAGTGTTTAAAAACGCCAAACGGACATTTAGACGGCTAGACGATTAAACGAGGAGATAACGATGACGCTTACAATCCAGCCACGCGAAAAACAGATAGTTGCACTGAACATGCTGCGCGCGGCGTGGAAGCAATACGCCTCGTTCATGATGTACGCCCCGGTCGGGTTCGGCAAAACCGCAATCGCGGCGCTGATCGCCAGCGGGTTCATCAGCCGCAACATGCGCATAATGTTTGTGGCCCCGTATACCGTCCTGCTCGACCAGACCGCAACGCGTTTTATTGAGTACGGGTTGCCAGCCGAGGAAATCGGCTACATCTGGCGCGACCATCCGGCATATGACCCGAACCGCCTTATTCAAATCGCATCAGCCGATACGCTGATCCGCCGCGACTTCCCCGACAACATCAATCTGCTGATCATCGACGAAGCCCACCTGAAGCGCAAAAAAATGCTGGAGTTCATCGACGAGCTGACCGCTAAAGGCGTGAAAGTGATCGGGTTGTCCGGTACTCCGTTCTCGGCATGGCTGGGGACGTATTACCAGAAGCTGATCAAGCCGACGACGATGAAAGAGCTGATAGCTATCGGCGCGCTGAGCAAATACGAATTTTACGCCCCATCGCACCCAGACCTGAGCGACGTTAAGACGTCAGAGCAGGCGGGCTATGGGCGCGACTACAACGAAACGCAATCGGCAGAAGTAATGAGCGACCCGACGCTGGTGGGCGATATCGTTAAGAACTGGCTGGAGAATGGGGAAGATCGCCCGACCATATGTTTTTGCGTCAACGTGGCCCACGCAAATTACGTGACCGTCGAATTCAGCAAGGCGGGCGTGACCGTTGAAGTGATGACGGCGGCGACGCCACACGAAGACCGCCAGATGACGATCCGTCGCTTCGAGCAGGGCATAACGAAGATCATCATCAACGTCGGCGTGCTGGTGGCCGGTTTTGATAGCGATGTCCGCTGCATCATCTTCGCGCGTCCGACCAAATCGGAAATGCGCTGGATTCAGATTCTTGGCCGCGGCCTGCGTCCCGCGTCTGGTAAAGACCACTGCCTCATTTTCGATCACACCGGCACCGTGCATAAGCTCGGCTATCCCGACGATATCGAATATGACTACCTGCCCGCCAGTTCTGACGGGATGGAGAAAACGCCAGCGCGCGTTGTTAAGACAGACCAGCCTGAACGCCTGCCGAAAGAATGCACCCAATGCCACTACGTGAAGCCGGTCGGCGTCTACATCTGCCCGAAATGTGGCTTCAAGCCGATCGCCGGTGAGGACGTAGAAACCGATAAGTCACGCGGCCTGAAAAAAGTGAAGCAAGCCAAGGAGGTTGTCACCAAAGAAGTGAAACAAGCCTGGTGGAGTCAAATCCTCTATTACCAACGCACCCGAGCCGCACAGGGTAAACCGGTCAGTGACGGCTGGTGCTCACATGTCTACCGCAAAAAATTCGGGGTATGGCCGCAAGGGCTGTATCACGCACCGATGGCCATCACACCAGTGGTGAGCAACTTCATCAAATCAACGCAGATCGCATACGCAAAATCTAAGCAAAACGAAGGGAAAGCCGCATGAATACCAAACAGGCAGCTATCGGCCATTGGCCGAAAATATTCGAGTTTTACGGCCTACCCCCGGTAACTGGGAAAAAACATTTTAAGGGTGAATGCCCGCTGTGTGGCCGCAAGGGCAAATATCGTTGCGACGACAAGAACGGCACTGGCTCTTACATCTGCGCATGCGGCGCGGGTGACGGCTGGGCGCTGCTGACCGGCGCAACCGGCAAGGACTTTAAAACGCTGGCGGCAGAGGTTGATAAGCTTGTGGGCCGCGTCTACTCGCCGGAAGAGGGGTATCAAGCTGGTGGCCCTTCATCTGGCATAGCCTCGCAACGCCAGCGCGTGAGTTGCAAGTTTGCATCGCTGACCAGTCTGAAAGGCACCGGCGCAGACCGTTACCTGAAGCTGCGCGGCATCACCAGTCTGCCACAAGACAACGTGCGCTACTGCGACCGGCAACGCGCAGCGGGTGGCGAATACCAATCCATCTATGCGCTGGCAACGGACGACAAAGGCGAACTGTGCTACCTGCACCGCACCCTCCTCGACGGGGACAAAAAAGCCACGGTAGCTGGCGCGCCGAAAAAGATGATGAAGCTACAGGAGGACAGCTATCTGGAACACGCCAGCTCCGTCGCTATCCGCATGTTTCCGCCGTCATCCACGCTTGGCATCGCCGAGGGCATCGAAACAGCGCTGTCCTGCCATCAAATCACGCAATGCAACACATGGGCGACGCTGAACACCACCTTCATGAAGAAGTTCCGCGTACCGCGTGGAGTGCAACATCTAATCATCTTTGCCGACGCAGACAAGAACGCATCTGGTCACGCAGCGGCGTTTGAGTGCGCCCGCGCCAACCTGCTGGCAAAGAACGATCTCAAACAAGTATCCATCCGCTGGCCGCAATCCGGCGACTTTAACGATCTGCTGCTTAACGGCTCAGAGGTCTACGAGTGGGTATTCCCACGCGAGGAAAACAATGAAAAAACCAACTAAGCCGAAGCAGTACAAGGCGAAAAAGTGCGCCCAATGCGGTGAAACATTCACGCCGGTGAAGTACCTGCAAAAGGTCTGTGACCCGCTCTGCGCTATCGCATACCAGCGTGACGCACGTAATCGCCAGGCGGAAAGGGAACGCAAGGACAAGCTGAAAATTCGCAAACTGGCCGTTAAGCCGCTGCGCTACTTCATCAACCAGGCGCAGACCGAATTTAACGCCTACATCCGCGAACGCGACGCCGACGAGCCATGCATCAGCTGTGGACGCTACCACACCGGCCAATATCACGCCGGGCATTACCGAACCGTTGGGAGCCACCCGGAGCTGCGCTTTGATGAAGATAACTGCCACAAGCAGTGCTCGGTCTGTAACAACTTCAAATCCGCGAACCTGAGCGAGTACCGCCCTAACCTGATAGCAAAAATCGGGCAGGCACGTTTTGACCGGTTAATGGGGCCTCCGCCGAAAGTCGGCAAGCTGGGCCGCAGTGACTATGAGCGCATCCGCGACACGTATAAAGCCAAACGCAAAGCATTGAAGCAGGAGAAGGCAGCATGATGACCCCAAAACAGAAACGAGAAATCAAACACAACGCCTGGGCGACTGTTGCCGGTGTTCCTCGCAAGAAATACCTGGGCAAGTACCAGCGCCTGACCCGGCTGCAAACATTGTGGATCACCTCGCTGCTGAACGCCTGGGGCGATATGTACGGCGGCAACACCGATGGGAAGTTGAAGTGCAGCGGCGGCAGCGGTGTATGGGGGCAAATTGTGCCTGAGCAGTGGGACGACGAAAGCGCGGCTCGAATCGTAAAAGTGCTAGGCGACCTGCGCAAACTTGGGTATCGCGGGGAAGAGCAGTTGAAGAAGGCGACCACAATTCTTTGGCCGCACCGCTCGCTTGAGTCGATGCTGGTGGCTGCTGACGCTGGCGAGGAATGCGACTTCATGGAAAAAGCGGTGCTGGCGTCGATGAAGCACGATAACCCGGTCTACATCATCGGCAAGCTGTTCTACACAGGCCGGAACAATACGGTCTCGGTGCTGGGGCGCTATATGCAAAATCATTACGCGCCTTGGCTGACCCGCGATCAGGCTGATGATCGGGTGCGCTGGTGCATTGAGATATTCAATTCTGCGGTGTTCGTCGCCGTTCGTGCTGCTAACTGCATCGAAAATGAAGAAAAATGCAAAAATAGCTTGAAAATAGCCAGAGAAACTGCATAATACAGGTATGCTTTCGCGAAGCTGTACCATCAAGCGATGCAACAAAATGACCCGCCACTGAGCGGGTTTTCTATTTAGGAGTGAAAGATGGATGAGGTGCTAGGATTGGTACTTATCCATACCAAAGGCGTTGTACAGAGTTACAACAAACAAAGTCGCATGGATTGTCGATTAGTTGTTGATAACATGCTTACACATGCGTATTATTCTGCGCCGTCGTTACTGCTTAAATTTACCAAGTGGTAATAGTTTTCGGTTGTAACCCCAATAATTTTTGTGTACGTTGTTAATGCACTCGCAAGATGTGAGTCGCTAAGGATGAATCTTAATGAACAACATTCAGCCAATCGTTGTGTACACAATGGCCTTCCTCGTCGTCCCTGTTTGGGGGATTTGGTTACTTTCGCTCATTAAGTAACCATTCAATCAGCTAACCTTATAATTTATGAAGACCTTGCCACTGATTAGTGGCTAAAATGCTTGTTGGTTCCAGCGGCGCGGCTGCACGCTGGGTGATATCAACAGGTAAGAAGGTGGTGGGTATAGCTGACAAAGACAACAATGCTTCTGGTGTAAAGGTGTGGATTCTGACAGGCATGGTCGGTGTGACGATGGCCGTCGTAGCGTTTTTTGGTAATCGGCTGGTTAACACCGTCGACACAACTGAAAGCGCAATCTACTCGGTGAAAGAAGTGCAAGCAGCGCAAGGTGAAGCTCTGAAAGGTCTCCAGCGTGACCAGGAACGATCCGAACGTGAGGCCGAAGAACTTAAAAAAGAAGTTGGCCGCTTGAAAGATGAAAACGCTGTGTTGAAAGGAAGGCTGAACATTCCGCTGACCCTAAACTCTACTAAGGCTGCCTCCGGGCAGCTTTTTTTATGGAAAAATTAAAGCGAAGCCTCATCCAACATTAACCGGTGTCCCAACTGAGGGGTTGTGTCGGCAGCGGGGTGATGGGGCTTCGCCTTAATGTTTGTGAAGTGGGCGGCGGAGAGGGTGAGGTAACACCCCGTCCGCCAGGTGCTCATGTCAATGGTCACAAGCGAACCTTTGCCCGTGCTGCGAACAGCAGGACGAGCGTATCAACTAAGGGCGCTTATGATTTCAGAAACACGTCTTATCAACGCTGACACAACAGCGTTTATCAAAACCCTGCCGGACAACTCCGTAGACCTGATAGCGACTGACCCGCCTTACTTCCGGGTTAAATCTTGCGATTGGGATAACCAGTGGAAGAACGAGGCCGAGTATCTCGCCTGGCTTGATGCGTTGCTGGTGGAATTCTGGCGGGTGCTGAAACCGAACGGTAGCCTTTACATGTTCTGCGGTAGCCGGTTAGCGTCCGATACTGAGCTGCTGGTGCGTCAACGTTTCGACGTACTGAGCCATATCGTGTGGGCTAAACCCTCGGGGGCTTGGAAGCGACAGCACAAAGAAGGGCTACGGGCTTTCTTCCCATCGACTGAGCGGATCATTTTCGCCGGTCACTATGCCGGGCCGCTGCAACCGAAGGTAGACGGCTTCGCCGCGAAGAGTGGAGAGCTGAAGCAAAACGTCTTTAAGCCGCTGATTGATTATTTCAGAACGGCCCGGCAATCCCTCGGCGTGTCAGCGAAGGAAATCAACGCGGCAACAAAAACGCAGATGTGCAGCCACTGGTTCTCAGAGAGCCAATGGCAGTTGCCAAGCGAAAAGCAGTATCAGGCGCTCCAGGCGTTATTTGACCGCATCGCAAAAGAGCGGCAGCAGGCTGGTGGATTGAATCGGCCCCATCATGAGCTGGTGCGGGAATACCGGACACTGAACCGCGAATATTTGGAATTGTGCCAGGAATACCGATCGCTCCGCCGCCCCTTCACGGTAACGGCAGCGGTTCCCCACACTGACGTTTGGCACTATCCGCCGGTGGCCTTCTACCCTGGCAAACACCCTTGCGAAAAACCGGCTGAGATGATGGAGCACATCATCAGCGCGAGTAGCCGCCCCGGTGACGTGGTGGCCGACTTCTTCATGGGGTCTGGCTCAACGATAAAAGCCGCTATCAAGCTGGGCCGTATCGGTCTTGGTGTAGAGATGGAGTCTGAACGGTTCGAACAAACACAACGGGAGATATTCCCGGAAAACTGAACTGCCTCGGCATCTGCTGGGGCTTTTTGCATCTAACGCCCGGCATCGGCTGAGCTAACACAGGAGATAACTCATGTCCGAACCGGTAACCAGTACCGCCGCAGGGACTTACATGATTGGCGGTATCACTATTGCTGGGCTGGTGGCTGGAGCAGATACGGGCGTAATCATCGGGGCTTTCGCTGGTGCTGTGATTTATGTCTTGTCGGCAGCTGATCTTTCAATCTGGCATCGTCTGGCGTCGTTCCTGGCATCATTCATGATTGGCACGTTGGCGGCTGGATTCGTCACTGACGCGATCAACTACCTGACCCCGGACGCTATTCACGCAGAAAGGCCGCTGGGTGCTGTAGTTGCTGCTGCTGTGGCGGTTCGCATCTTCATGTACATCAGCAAGCAGTCGGAAAATCCGGGGCAGTGGTTTAAGCGGCTGCGGGGAGGTAGTGGTGATGGCCAGTGAAATTATCTTGATTGTGAATGCGGTGGCCTGCACGGCTATCGCGTTGCGTCTGATGACATTTCGCAGGGCTGGTGGCACTCATCGGCCATTAGCCGCATGGGCGGCTTATTTCCTCATTATCGCTGCGGCGTCCGTACCAATCCGCATCCTGACCGGTGAGTACGTTTGTGCCGATTGGTCGGAGACATTCATCAATATCGCGTTTTGCGTCACGGTGCTGGCGGCACGCGGGAATGTCATGCACCTGGCTAAACCTTTCTTGAGATAGACCTATGACACAAAACGACTTTCAACGGGCGGCAGGTATTAGCGCCGGGTTAGCTGCGCGCTGGTATCCGCACCTGCTCGTAACGTTTGCAGAATTCGGCATCAACAAGCCGTTAGAGCAGGCGATGTTTATCGCTCAAATCGGCCATGAGTCGAACGGCTTCACGGCCAAAGTCGAGTCATTCAACTACAGCGTTGATGGCTTGATCGCTACATTCGGCCCCAAATCGAAAGCCAAGCGGTTGACTGACTATCAGTGCCGGATGTTGGGGCGTACAGCCCAGCAGCCAGCCAAGCAGGAAGCTATTGCCAATCTGGTCTACGGCGGAAGAATGGGTAACAGCGCCAGCGGCGACGGCTGGAAGTATCGCGGACGTGGGCTGATGCAAACGACCGGCCTGAAAAATTACATGGCTTGCGGCCCGGCGCTGAAGCTTGACCTTGTTGGTCATCCTGAGCTGTTGGAAGAAGACCTGAACGGCATGCGTTCGGCTGGCTGGTACTGGAAAGCTAACGACTGTGGCCGCAACGCTGGTGATGTCGAGTTGACAACGCGGCGTATTAACGGCGGGACTAACGGCCTGCAGGACAGGAGCGAACGCTTCGAACGTGCTTGCAAGGTGCTGTTATGAGCTGGCGCTGGTGGTGGGATGTAATCATCAAAGCGTGGCCTCTGCTGGTGGCGCTGCTGGCCGCAGTGCTGGTGCTCTACACGCTTTCTCTGCGCGATGACCTGGATAAATCCAAAAGGGACAACGGCGCGCTGGTAGAAAAGCTGGATACCAAAGACGCTGCGCTGGTGGCGATGAAACAGGCTTCCGACGCTGACAGACAAGCGAGCGCCGCGCAGTTGGAAAGAGAGCGGAAACTGAGGGGAAAGGCTGATGCAGAAAACAAAGCGTTGCGCGAGGCTCTGGACGCGAGCGGCTGTAGCAACAAGCCTCTGCCTGGTGCTGCTCTCAACATCCTGCGCGGACAGGCCAAAGCCGCAGAGCACGCAGATGATATACGTCCTGCCGCCAGCGGTGCTGTTGCAACAGTGCGATGACGCGCCGTTTACCGGCACAACGTTCGGTGATGCAGTGACAGCGCTGCACGCCAAGCAGAGCGAAATGAAGGTGTGCGCCTCACGCATGGAGGCGTTAATCAAGTGGGCGCAGAGCGCCGGGAGATAGCATGCCACCGAGAACACCGAAAGCATGCCGCAAACGTGGATGCCGAAACACTACGACAGACCGCTCTGGCTACTGTGAAGAACATCAGAACACTGGCTGGGAGAATCACCAGCAAGGCAAGAGCAGACACCAGAGAGGATACGGCAGCGACTGGACAACCAGGCGTAAGCGTATCTTGAAGCGTGACAATCACCTGTGCCAGGAATGCTTGCGCAATGGGCGCGCCGTAGCTGCTACTACCGTAGACCACATTAAGGCCAAGGCGCATGGCGGAACCGATGACGATACGAACCTTGAAAGCCTGTGCTGGCCATGCCACCGCAAGAAGACCGCCACGGAGAGACTGCGATGAGCTACCAACGCTGCACATTCTGCGGCTCACAGCTGCATACGCGCGCGAACTGCCCGCATACCCACAGCGGCTCAGCCAGGCGCGCAAACCTTAGCTGTGGTTACTGTGGCGGCTCTGGGCATACCTCCAGCGCTTGCCCGCACAACGCCAGCAGCGCACGACGTCGGCAGGTCAACGACGATTTCTATCTCGATTAAGCCAGGGGGAGGGGGGGGGGATAAAATCTCTACCCCTCTCGACCTAAAGTACCGCCGCTTCCGGTAAATTTTTACGCGCCCAAAATAAGGATTTTTTTTCCGGAAGATTTTGCCTATTAATTGGAGGGCTTTATGCCATCAGCGGTGCGCTCTTCAGGTGGCGGACGTAAACCCAATTTACCCGTCGGCAGGAAGAGCAAATTAACAAGGATTGCCCCTCCGTCAGAACTGATGGGGGATATCGCAATTCGTCTCTGGAAAACACAGAGCAAGATTTTAATTGAGCGTGGAGTTTTCGAGCTGGAAGATGCGCCGATCCTTTTGGCTTACTGCAACGCGTTTCATTTGATGGTTGAGGCTGAAAACGTTATTGCGAAAGACGGCCTGACAGTATCAAGCGAAATGGGCGGTGAGAAAAAACACCCCGCTGTTAACGTAAGAAATGACTCTGTTTCGCAAATCGCCCGTCTGGGTTCACTCCTTGGGTTAGACCCGCTCAGCCGTATTCGAATGACGAGCGGCAAAAACGACCCGGACGATGAAGGGAACGAATTTGATGAGTTTGATTGATGGCTACATATCCGAACGTCAATGCAGCGAACCAATATGCGCGGGACGTTGTTGGCGGGAAGATTCTGGCTTGTCAGTTAACCGTCCTCGCTTGCCAGCGACATCTTGATGACCTGGAGCGCGCTAAAGATCAGCGGTGGCCTTACCGCTTCGACAAAAACAAGGCCGAGCGATTTCTCCGGTTTTCGCAAAAAATGCCCCACACCAGTGGTGAGTGGGCGCGTCGGAAACAGCGTATTGAGTTTGAGCCGTGGCAAAAGTTCGCGTTAGGTGTGCCATTTGGGTGGGTGCGCAAAGACAGCGGCTTCCGCCGGTTTACTGAAATCTATATCGAGGTTCCTCGAAAGAACGGTAAATCGGCAATTGCCGCAGCGGTCGGTAATTACATGTTCTGTGCTGATGGTGAGTACGCGGCGGAAGTTTACTGCGGCGCGACAACAGAAAAGCAGGCATGGAAAGTGTTTGCTCCCGCACTGGCAATGGTAAAAAAACTCCCGGCGATGCGGAATAAATTCAGTATCAAGCCCTGGGCAAAAAAGATGACGCGCCCGGACGGTTCAATTTTCGTCCCTGTCATTGGCGACCCTGGCGATGGGGACTCCCCATCATGTGCGATCATTGATGAATATCATGAGCATGATACTGATGCCCTGTACACGACAATGACAACCGGCATGGGCGCGCGCGAACAGCCCATGACGTTAATCATTACGACTGCTGGTTTTGATATATCGTCCCCATGTTACGAAAAACGGGCACAGGTTGTTGAAATACTCAAGCGTATAAGAGAAGGCGGAGAGAATGAATCCATCTTCGGTATTATTTATACAATTGACGATGATGATGATTGGACAAAACCAGAGGCTTTGATAAAGGCCAATCCTAATTATGGTGTTTCGCTGAAAGAAGGATATTTAAAAAGCAAGCAATTACTTGCTATGTCTACGCCAAGCCAGACAAATAAAATACTGACCAAACACTTTAATAAGTGGGTGAGTTCTAAAGCTGCTTATTACAACCTGCAAAAGTGGATGGGTGCGGCAGATAAAAGTCTCAAGCTATCTGACTTCTCTGGTGATGAGTGCTATTTGGGGATTGACCTTGCTTCCAAGCTTGACCTTAACGCTGTGGTTCCCGTGTTCCGTAGAGAGATTGACGGACTAAGCCATTATTATTGTGTTGGCCCTATGTTCTGGGTTCCTGAAGATACGGTTTATTCCACTGACCCTGCACTAAAAACGGTGGCGGAGCGCTATCAATCGTTTGTAAATCAGGAAGTATTGATCCCTACAGATGGAGCCGAGGTGGATTATCGAGTTATTTTTGAGGCTATTTTAAAATTACGTGAAACCGTAAAAATAGCCTCGTGCCCGATTGACCCCTATGGAGCAACCAGTATTTCTCATATGTTGGCGGATGAAGGTCTAGAGCCAATAACGATTACTCAGAACTTCACAAATATGAGCGACCCTATGCGTGAAATTGAGGCTGCAATAGCTGCCGGGAGATTCCACCACGATGGAAACCCGCTTATGACGTGGTGTATTTCAAACGTAGTGGGTAAACACCCGCCTGGCAGTGATGACATTGTTCGCCCCATCAAAGAAGGGAATGGCAACAAAATTGATGGTGCTGTTTCCCTGATGATGGGGTTAGGGCGTGCATTGTTGAATGAGCCGCGTGATTTCCTATCGACTCTCGACCCGGACGAAGACCTGGTATTCCTATGAAAACACTGATTATCGATGCTATCGGGCTGACTGGCCTCGGCCTGCTGGTGGGCGGAATTTACCTGCAATTTGGCACGGCAACCGCATTGCAGTCTGCCGGAGCTGCTCTGTTGGCATTTGCGCTTATCGCCGCCAGGAGGAGGAAACGTGATACTTGACGCGCTATTCCGTAATGAACCGCTGGAAAACCCGGCAAACCCGATCACCGCTGAAATGGCCGAAACTGACGGTATTTTCAACTCTGATGTATATGTCAGCCCAGAAACGGCAATGAAGTTGGCGGCGGTTTATTCCTGCATTTATGTGCTGGCCTCAAACGTTGCGCAGATGCCGCTTCATGTTATGCGAAAGGATGGAAATACCGTTTCACCCGCCCGCGATCATCCTGTTTTTTATTTGGTTCACGACGAACCAAACGAGTGGCAGACAAGTTACAAATGGCGCGAGTTGAAGCAGCGCCATGTTTTGGGCTGGGGTAACGGTTATACCCGCGTGCATCGTTCCCGGCGTGGTGAAGTGACTGAGCTGGAAGCCTGTATGCCGTGGGAAACCACCTTGTTAAAAACCGGAGGCCGCTATACCTACGGACTTTATAACGAGGAAGGGAGTTTTGCCGTCAGTCCTGACGACATGATCCACATCCGCGCATTGGGTAATAACCAGAAGATGGGCCTAAGCCCAATCATGCAGCATGCCGAAACGATAGGTATGGGGATGAGCGGGCAGAAGTACACCAGTTCATTTTTCAGTGGCAACGCCAGACCGGCGGGGATCGTATCTGTTAAAGGCGACTTGAAGCCGGAAGGGTGGGACCGTTTAAAGAAACTTTGGCAAAAAGCGGCGGTGGCGCTGCGAAGCCAGGAAAACAAAACACTTCTGCTCCCTGCTGATTTGGATTATCAGGCGCTCACTGTGTCGCCGGTCGATGCTCAGCTTATCGACATGATGAAGCTGAACCGATCAATGATAGCCGGAATATTCAACGTGCCAGCGCACATGATTAACGACCTCGAAAAAGCCACCTTCAGCAATATCACCTCTCAAGCCATTCAGTTTGTCCGTTACACGATCATGCCGTGGGTGGCTAACTGGGAGCAGGAGCTGAACCGACGCCTGTTTACCCGTGCGGAGCGGACGGCAGGCTTTTACGTGAGGTTTAACCTGGCTGGGTTGATGCGAGGCACACCGCAGGAGCGCGCGCAATTCTACCACTACGCGATCACCGACGGTTGGATGAGCCGAAACGAGGCCCGAGCTTTCGAGGATATGAATCCGGTTGATGGGCTGGATGAAATGCTGGTCAGTGTTAACGCGGCAAATCCTACGAAATTCAAACTCAACGATGACACCAAAGAGGACAAGACCGATGAGTGACAGAGAAATGCGCTGTTACACCGGCGAGGTGCGCGCTGAACAGCAGGAAGACCAGCCGACGCGGATTATCGGTTATGGCTCCGTGTTCAACATTCGCTCCGAACCACTCTGGGGCTTTCGCGAAATCATTAAGCCAGGCGCATTCGATGACGTGCTTAATGATGACGTTCGCGGGCTGTTTAACCACGACCCCAATTTTATTTTAGGCCGTAGTACCTCGGGAACGCTCAAGGTTTCCGTTGATGAACGGGGATTACAGTACGACATCGAAGCCCCAGACACACAGACCATTCGTGATTTGGTGCTGGCGCCGATGAAACGCGGGGATATTAACCAGTCTTCCTTTGCGTTCCGCGTCGCCCGCGACGGCGATCGCTGGTACGAGGATGAGGAAGGCGTGGTTATCCGCGAAATCCACAAATTCTCCCGGTTGTATGACGTCAGCCCTGTGACGTACCCGGCCTATCAGGCGGCAGATTCTGCCGTCCGTTCTATGAAAGCATGGCAGGAGGCGCGCGAAAGCGGCGCTGTCACCAACGCCGTAAATCAACGAATGGCGCGCGAGCGCCTGCTGACTCTGCTCAACGCGTAAGGAAAAACTATGTCTGCAACTAAATTGCACGAACTGAAGCAAAAACGTAACACCATCGCCACCGACATGCGCGCACTGCATGACAAAATTGGTGAAAACGTCTGGACTGAAGAACAGCGCACCGAATGGAAGAATGCTCAGGGTGAGCTGCAATCCATCGACGAACGGATCGAGCGGGAAGAATCCCTTCGCTCACTGGATCAGTCGTTTATCGATCAGCAGGAAGAGGAGCAGCGCAAGAAACAGAAAGAAAATCCGAATGGCCAAGACCCGGACAAACGGGCACAAGTATTCGATCGCTGGATGCGCCACGGCCAAGGTGAGCTGAGTGCCGAAGAACGCCAGGCATTACGAGAGCTGCGTGCTCAAGGTACTGCTCCTGACGAAAAGGGCGGGTATACCGTACCGACCCAGTTCCTCAACAAAGTTGTTGAGTCCATGAAAGCCTATGGTGGTATTGCAGGCGTGGCGCAAATTCTCAATACCTCCAACGGCCAGGATATCGCCTGGGCGACGGCGGATGGAACCACGGAAGAAGGTGAACTGCTGGGCGAAAACAAAGCGGCTTCCGAAGAGGATACCGAGTTTGGCGGTGCAACTCTGGGCGCAAAAAAACTGTCGTCCAAGATCATCCGCGTATCAAATGAACTGCTGCAAGACAGCGGTATTGATATGGAAGCCTATCTGGCCAAGCGTATCGCTGAGCGTATCGGCCGCGGGGAAGCACGTTATCTTGTAAAAGGTACTGGCGCAGGTTCACCGCTGCAACCTAAAGGGCTTGAGGCTTCAGTTACCGGCACGGTCAACGCCGCCGCCGCTGACAAGTTCACCTGGAAAGAGATGAACACGCTGAAACACAGCATCGACCCGGCGTATCGCAATGGCCCTAAATTCCGCTGGGCGTTCAACGATGCCACATTGAAGTTGGTGGAAGAGATGGAAGATGGCCAGGGGCGTCCGTTGTGGTTGCCGTCCATTATCGGCGGCGCACCGGCGACTGTTCTGCAGGTGCCTTACGTTATCGATCAGGCTATTGCTGATGTTGGTGCGGGTAATAAGTTCATCTTCTGCGGCGACTTCGATCGTTTCATCCTGCGCCGGGTTACTTATATGGTGCTGAAGCGTCTGACCGAGCGTTATGTCGAATTTGACCAGACCGGTTTCCTGGCGTTCCACCGCTTTGACTGCGTTCTGGAAGATACGGCGGCGATCAAGGCGCTGGTCGGTAAGCCAGCCGCTGGCGGTTAATCAAAACCCGAAAAAACGTTTACCGCTTCGGCGGTTTTTTTATGCCCGCAATCTGGTTATTGGGTTGCGGGCATGGAGCTTGGCATGAAACCTACCATCGAAGAACTGCGTCTCCAGTGCCGCATTGACGGGGGAGAAGAGGACAGTTTGCTGAAAACTTACGCTGGTGCGGCTAAGTCTCGGGCGGAAAATTATATCAACCGCTCGTTGTACGACGAAGAGGTGCCGGAAAGTGATACTGACGGGCTTGTTATTACCGACGACATCAAGTTGGCCATCATGTTGGCGGTGGGCTTTTGGTACGAGAACAGGGAGTCACAGGCGTTGCCATCAGGGTTTAAATCGCTGCTTGAACCCTACCGTTTCATCAATCTGTAGGGGGGCATTATGGAGGCTGGCAAGCTTCATAACCGAATCAAGTTGTTTCGACCCGTAATAATTCGTGACGACAAAACTGGTGCGCCGGTGAAATCCTTCGAATTTGTTATAGAGGTCTGGGCCGATGCGGAGCCGATCTCCAACCGAAAAATTCGCACGGGTGAACAGGGGCAGGTAGTGGAAACCATGCTGTTCACACTGCGGCCACGGGATGAAATTACTGTTGATTGGCAGGTGGTTTTTCAGCAGCGAACTTTTACCGTTCGTGCGCCTGACCGGTCACAACGAGACCGGCTGTTAATTACGGCGGAGGCTGATATTCGTCATGATCGAGTATGAAATCAAAGCGGCACTGGAGGCACTAACGAACCTGCCAGCGTACCCGCTGCTGTTACCTGACCCGGAACAGGAAGGCGTGACGTATCAGAAGATCAGCAACCCGAAAGTTGATACCGGGCTAGCCAGCACGGCACTGATTCAGGGGCGCTTTCAGGTCGCGCTTTATGTCATCGGCGATTACGCGCGCCTCATTGAACTGGATAAGGCTATTTGCGCAGCCTGGGAGAGCATTCAGCACGGGCATATTGGGCGCTGGCCCGTTCAGACAGTGACACGCGGCACGATGCAACAGGGAGCAACCACCCTCACCAACAACAGCGTTCAGTACCGGCTGGTGCGTGATTACGTCATCTGCTACCCGGAGGACGCCACATGATCAGCATAAACGTTACGGGCCTTGATTCTCTGGAGCGCCAGCTAAAGGCGATGGGAGATGAAGCGGTCAAGGTATTGCGAGATGCCGGGCGAGCGGCGCTGGAGCCGGTGCTGGAAGACATGAAACAGCATGCCGGTTTTGATGAGAGCAGCACCGGGCCGCACATGCGGGACGACATAAAAATCCGCAGTACGAGCCGCATGAACGATCCCCGTTATTTGACGGTAATGACATTCAAGGTCGGCCCGAGCAAGAAGCATCACATGAAGGCGCTGGCGCAGGAATTCGGCACGGTTAAGCAGGTTGCCCTACCGTTTATCCGCCCGGCGCTGGATTACAACAAAACCCGCGTATTACGCATCCTGGCGGCAGAACTCCGCTACGGCATCGAAAACCGGTAGCGACCGCTGCCACAATCATTAAGTGAGGGAAATTATGGCTGATAAAACGTCGCCAGAGTACGCCATGCTTCCGGCTGGCACGGTTGTTAAGTGGGGCGCTGTCGGCGCAGCACCGACGGCCATGAAGGCGCTGGTTAACTGTAAGGCTGTGGGCGAGATGGGGCAGACCGGCAGTTTTGTCGATTGCACGACCCTTATCGACACCACAAAGCAATTTATCTCCGACCTGCCGGAAGGCGCGGAGAAGTCGATCGGGTTTATCGACGATCCATCCAATACCGATTTTGCGGCGTTCCTGACCGCAGCGGACAACCGCGAAACCGTTCAGTTCTATGTTGAGCTGCCGAACGGCCGCACCTCCACCTCGATCCTCTCGCTGTCCGGCTGGAAGATGAACGAAATCACCGCTCCGGCGAGTGAAGTCATTCAGATCACGGTGCAAGGCAAGCAGAACAGCAACACCTGGGGAGCTGTGGCCCCAAAGGTGTGATCAGCGTGACTACCCAGCCGAAGAGCGCTGATCTGGCAGTCGGGGGCAATTTGTCCCTGACTGTTGCGGCTACCTCCAGTAACGGCAAGCCCGTTAAATACAAATGGCAGAAAAACGGCACTGACATCAGCGGTGCAACCTCTGCCACTTATACCAAAAACTCAGTTGTGGCGGCGGATGCAGGCGCTTATCGCGTGGTGTTGTCTGCCGAGCGGTCAGACACTGTCAACAGCGCAACCGCAACCGTAACGATTAAGTAAGGACATGGCATGACCCAGAAGAAAATCAACCTCAAGACCGCGCTGCTTCAACCCACCAATACGGCGGTGCCGCACACGCTGTTTGGCGTGCCGGTACACATCCGACGCCTGACCGCCGGTGAACTGATGGATTACGACGAAGGGCTTGGAAAGGCGCAGGCAGAGAGTGACCAAAAGGCAGCAACACTGCTGGGTGCTCAGTTGATCCTCTCTGCACTGGTTGACGAGCAGGGTAAATCAGTACCGGCGTCTGATTTGCCTTCACCGGCGGAACTGCTGGCCGCGCATGATAACGCGGCGTTATTTGATGCAATCCGCGCTATCCAGAACCACAGCTACGGCACGCTGGAGGAAGCCGAAAAAAACTGACCCACTCACCGTGGCTATGGCTGATCTATCAGTTGGCCGATCGCTTCGGTGAGCCAGACGTCAGAAAAATTGCAGCCCTCCCGGCCTCCATTATCCAGCACTGGGAGGCATTCTATTCGCTGGTGGATAAGGCAACGTCCGATACTGCTGCCCCGCCCCCTGTCAATCTGTCAGCCCCTGTCGCATCTGATGTTGATGAACAGTGTGCTGCCGTTGTGCGAGCGCTCATGTAATGGCCGATGTAGCTACTCTGGCGGTAGCGTTGCACCTGAATTCCGCCAGTTTTAAATCTCAAATTGTCGATTCATTCAGAACGGCAGAAACCGCGTCAAAAAACTTTACCGGCAAGGCGCAGCAGGAAAGCCAGAAAACCACCGAAGCGCTGACCCAGATAGGCAATCAGGCGAAGCGCACCGGCGGTCAGCTTAACTCGTTGAGTGGTGCGCTTAGCGCCAGTCAGGGCGGCTTCGAAGGGCTGCGAAGTGTGATCAGCGGCCTGGCTGGTGGGAGTAACATTGCGGTCAGCACGCTGGCCAATACATTAATCCCGACGCTCGACCGCACTTTCATCGGATTTAAGGGGCTGACCAGCGGCTGGGAGGCCCAACGCGAAGCGGCGAAGGCTGCTGCCCTTGAGTTTAACAAGGCGGCACAGGGCCAGATTGAACAGGCGCAATCTGCACGCCAGCAGGCCCAGGCACAGTTCGATGCGGCTAAGCGTACCCGTGAACAGGCTCAAGCATCCCGCGAGCAGGCTCAGGAAATGGCGCGCTTCTATGCGGCAAAAAATCAGGAGAACCAGCTCTACGGCCTTTCGGTCAGCTACCAGAAAGAGTATGCCGACATTCACCGCAAGGTGCGCGAGGCTGATCTTGCCGAGGTCAGCGCCAAGGAGAAAATGGCGCAGGCCTCAAAAGCGGTGCTGGCGGCAGATATTGCCGAATCCCAGGGCAAAACCAATCTGCTTTCCTCCCTGAACCAAATCAGCGTGGCCAACAAGGAGGTTTCCTTTACGGCGCGTGCGGCAGCGGTCAGCACTAACCTGATGAAAAGTGCGCTGGCCCTGCTGGGTGGCCCGGTAGGCTTAAGCATCATGGCGGCGGTTGCCGGTGCCACCGCATTGTATACCGCGTTCCAAAAAGGGGAGGCAGAGACCAAGGCATATACCGCAGCGCTTCAAAAGTCAGGGCTTCAGGCCATTATGACGGTGAATGACCTGCGCATGCTGACGATGACGCTTGGCGGCACAGAGAATGCGGTTAAGGCTGTCACCAGCGCCGCCGGCGCAGGATTCGGTGGCAATATGCTGTCGGACATAGCTGAAACCGGCACACGGATGAACGAGCTGGGTATGTCATCCGATGATCTTGTTTCGACGCTATCAAGCCTGAGCGGTGAACCTCTCAAGGCAATGGAGGCGTTGACCAATCAGGGCGTTCAGCTCAACACCACGTTTATCGATCATATCGCCACGTTGTCCAGGCAGGGCAAAACCAGTGAAGCGACGGCGTTACTTCAGCAGAAATACCTTGATGATGTGAAAGCCAAAGTCACCGAGCAGGAGAACAGCGTCAGCGGCTTGGCGTCTATCTGGACGTCGCTGAAAAATGAAGTGGCGTCCGCGTTCGATATCATCGGTCAGGCACACATGAAAACCGGCCAGGCGCAGGCACTGGCACAGGGCGTTAAGCTGGATATCAGCAACGATACCGCTAACGAGGTGAAGAAAACCAACGAAGAGCTGTACAAGCGGCGGCAACAGGAACAGGAAGCCGCACGTAAAGAGTTAAAGCTACAGAATGAAGTCTCCGCAGCGATTAAGGCTGGTGCTGATCCTAAAAAGGAACAGGCCCGCCTAACGGGTATTGTGTCGGCGCAATTTAAGGCCGGAAAACTGACGGCAGACGAATACGCGCAGGCGCTGAAAGGCATTAACAAGCAGTATGGCGCAAAGTCCAAAGGGGCTGCGTATAGCGATAGTGAAGGGGTAAGGCGTCTGCAACAGTTGCAGCAACAATCCTCAGTGCTGCGCGCACAGGCGCAAGATACCGACAAACTGACCGAATCGCAGAAAAAGCTGGTGGCCTTCGATCAGGAGATAGCAGGCCTTCAGGGTAAGAAGCTGACCGCCGGTCAAAAAAGTCTGTTGTCCATGCAAGACCAGATCAGGGCGCAATTAACCGAGAATGTGGCGCTGGAAAAGGCAAACCGTGAACGTGAGATTGGCAAAAAACTGTTGGAACAAACCCGTAGCCTGGTGATGGAAACGGCCGCGAAACAGCAGGAGTACGCCAACCGTAATGCGCAGATGACCATGTCCACTGATGCCTACGATCAGATGGTGGCTGAACAGCAAATCCGGCAGTCGTTCCAGCAACACCGCTTGCAGCTGGATAAGGAAGTGACGGACAAAACGTCCGAACAGTACATGCAACAGACGGCCATTCTCGCCAGTGAGCAGCAGAGGCAACTCGATATTGTCCGCAATGCTGCGCAGGAAAAAGCGGCTATCGAGGGCGATTACACCGCAGGGCTGAAAAAGGGAATGATGGATTGGTCAGCCAATGCCGGTAACGTTTATGGGCAGGTGCAAGACGCTACCACCCGAACATTTGACGGCATGACCGGTATGTTGGCCAACTTTGTCACCACAGGCAAAGCCAGTTTTAACGACTTCGCCAAGTCTGTCCTGACCGATCTCGCCAGCATGATGATCAAGATGGCGATGTTCAACGCACTGAAAGCCGGAATGAACTTCTTCGCACCCTCCGGCAATGACCCAGGGCAAGTACCGATGTTCGCCAACGCAAAAGGCGGCGTTTATTCGTCGCCGTCACTGAGCGCGTACAGCGGCCAGATCGTCAGCAATCCCACCATGTTTGCGTTCGCTAAGGGCGCTGGCCTGATGGGCGAGGCTGGCCCGGAGGCGATCATGCCGCTCAAACGGGGGGCGGACGGTTCGCTGGGTGTGCGGGCTATTGGTATGCCACAGCAAGCTGCTGCTGCGCCGAACGTCTACATCACGATTGAAGGCAGCGGCAACGTGAATACTCAGGCCGATCAGGGCTGGGAAGAGTTTGGCAAGCAGATGGGCAGCATCGCCGCGCAGGAAAGCCAGAAGGTCATCAACCGGAACCTGAAGCCCGGCCAGCCTATCTGGAAAGCAATCAAGGGGATGTAATGGCCATTCAGACATTCAACTATCCGGCGCGCGTCAATGCCGCCGGTGATACCCGATTTCGTATCAGGAAGGCGCAGTTCGGCGATGGTTATATGCAGGTTTCCGGTGATGGTATCAACCCGATCATTCGCTCATGGGATTTGACCTTTATCGGTAAGTACAGCTACATCACGTCTATCATCGCCTTTCTTGAAGATCATCAAGGGGTGAAGTCATTCCAATGGACACCACCGACCAATGTTCCCGGCCTCTATCGCTGCGAAGGCTATAAGCCTGTTGCAATGGGCGGCGAAAACTATTCACTGACGGCCACGTTTACCGAGGCCTTCCACGTTTAACCGAGATTAATCATGCTGAATACAGACCTGCAGAAGTTGGAGCCGGGCAATCGCGTTCGTCTTGTTGAAGTGGACGGTACAAAGTTCGGCGCTGATATTCTGCGCTTTCACAGCGACACGCTTCCCTATACGCCTGAAGAACTGGCCGCTGCTGGCGGGGACGAAACGAAACTACCCGCAAAATCGATCTGGTGGCAGGGCAAAGAGTACGGGCCGTGGCCGTTTTCCGTTGAAGGGCTGGAAATATCCTCCGACAGCCAAAGCACGGAGCCGAAATTGACGGTTGCCAATATCAACGGCCTGATCACTGCACTTTGCCTTCAGTTTGAAGATATGGCCCAGGCCAAGGTGCTGATCCACGATACGCTGGTGCATTACCTTGATGCCCGGAATTTTCCAGAAGGGAACCCAACGGCTGACCCGGTGCAGGAAAAGCTACAGGTGTTCTACATCGATCGCAAGGCGACGGAAAGCGATGAAGCGGTGGAGTTCGAACTCTCCAGCCCGGCAGACCTGCGGGGATTGCGCATCCCGACCCGCCAAATCCACAGCCTGTGCACCTGGTGTTCGCGTGGATGGTATCGCACCGGTAATGGTTGCGATTACGCAGGCACGCGATACTTTGACGACAAGGGCAATCCGGTGGATGACCCAAGTAAAGATCGCTGCGGTGGACTGTTGAGTGATTGCCAAAAACGTTTTGGTGAGACTGAGCCCTTACCGTTCGGCGGCTTCCCCGGCGCAGCGCTGATTAAGCAGTAGGTAGAGTTATGAAAGAGAAAACCATAGCGGCCATTATGGCGCACGCCGAGGCAGAGTATCCGCGCGAGTGCTGCGGCATCGTGGCGCAGAAATCCCGCGTTGAGCGTTACTTTCCCTGCCGTAATCTGGCGGACAATCCCACCGAGCAGTTTCACCTGTCACCAGAGGATTATGTGACCGCTGCCGAGTGGGGGACGATCACAATGATTGTGCACAGTCACCCGGATGCCACCACGCAGCCGAGCGAGCTGGACAAAGCCCAGTGCGACGCGATGGAGTTGCCCTGGGCGATTGCAAGCTGGCCGGAGGGTGACTTGAGAACGATCATGCCGCGCGGGGAATTACCGCTGATAGGTCGCCAGTTCGTGCTGGGGCATACCGACTGCTGGGGGCTGATTATGAGCTATTTCCGGCAGGAGCACGGCATAGCGCTCCAGGATTACCGCGTTGATTATCCGTGGTGGGAGCGGGGCGAAAATCTCTACATGGACAACTGGCACGACTGCGGTTTTCGGGAGTTCGACGGCCCACCGATGCCGGGTGACATGGTGATTATGCAGGTTTCCGCACCGGTGGCGAACCATGCCGGTATTCTTCTCGAAGATGGTATGTTTCTGCACCACATGTACGGCATGCTCAGCCAGCGGGTGCCTTACGGTGGTTATTGGAAAGAGAGAACTGTGAAGGTGCTGCGCCACAAAGAACTGATGTGATGCTATCATTCCACTTTTCAGCTTAAGGAAAAGGGTAATGAAGAAAATTATCGCTGTAATTGCCACAATAATTTTGTCTGGCTGTTCAACTACGGCTAACGAACTTCGATTGACAACACCGGCTATCCAAGGCCATACAATTAAAACAGCGGATGCATATATTGGATGCGTTCTTAATGTTTGGAATGAAAAAAACACCATCTCACCAATTAACCCACAACCTACGAAGCATGGGTATACAGCTCAGATAAATGATATGTCTAGAGGTGTTGTAATGTTAATTGATGTGGAAAATACTGACTCTGGCAGCGATTTCTTATTTTATAAGAAACGCGATATGGACTTCTATGAGTCGGCAGTTAATGCATGTAAATAGTATATTGGTTTCTCGTTATATACCCGCCTAGGCGGGTTTTTTATTGGGGGGTATATGAGTTTTATCGAAGTGCCATTAAGAGTAATTCACTTCCACGGCCCGATGATTAGGTTGTTTGGTGAAAATTTTAAATATCGTGCACACAATGTTCCAAAAGCTATCGATGCTATGAAAAATCTAATAGACGGATTTGAACGATATATGTTGGAAGCTCATAAGCGAGGGCTGACCTTCGCTGTATTTGTGGGGAAACGGAACGTTGGTCAAGATGAAATGGAGCTGACAAAAGGCACGGAAGACATTCACCTGGTGCCAGTGGTCATTGGAAGTAAACGTGCAGGGCTTTTTCAAACCATTGCCGGGGTAGCATTAATTGCACTGGCTGCTTGGAACCCAGTTATAGGTGGAGCGGCAATGATGTCAGCAACCACAGCAACTTCCGTTGGCCTGATGGGAGCCTCTCTTGCTCTTGGCGGCATTGTGCAAATGCTATCCCCTCAAGCTGGCGGACTGCGCATGCGCCAAGACCAGGACAACAAACCGAGTTATGCCTTTGGCGGGCCGGTCAACACAACGGCGCAGGGTAATCCTGTTGGTGTGCTATACGGCACGCGCGAGATAGGCGGGGCGGTTATATCCGCTGGCATCTATACCGAAGACCAGCAATAACGACATTCGTTTGAACAGACAGCCGCAATAGCGGCTTTTTTTATGGGCGAAATATGGCACAGAAAATTATCCGTGGGCGGAAAGGTGGCGGTGGTGGCGGCCACACGCCGGTAGAATCGCCAGACAGCGTTCAATCGATCGCCAGAGCGAAAATGTTATTTGCCCTGGGAGAGGGAGAGTTTGCCGGTGGGCTGGATGGCACAAACATTTTTGCTGACGGCACCCCCGCACTTAATGCCGATGGCTCTGAAAATTTCCCCGGCTTCCGCTGGGAGTTTCGCCCAGGTACGCAGGCACAGGATTATATTCAGGGTATTCCTGCTGTTGAAAACGAGATCACCGTCGGCACAGAACTGAAAAGCGGCACGCCGTGGGTTCGGTCAGTATCGAACCTGCAACTTTCCGCTGTGCGTCTGCGCTTCGGCTGGCCTATGCTGCAAAAGCAAGAGGACAACGGCGACGTTAACGGCTACCGCATCGAATACGCCATTGATGTGGCCACCGATGGTGGCAGCTATCAGGAAATGTTAACGGCAGCAATCGACGACAAAACCACCTCGCTATATGAGCGTTCTCACCGCATCAACTTACCGAAGGCCACTACGGGCTGGCAGGTGCGCGTTCGCCGATTGACGCCTAACGCTAACAGCGCCCGGATTGCTGATCGCATGAACATCGAGGCGCTGACCGAAATTATTGATGCCAAGTTGCGCTACCCGAACACGGCGCTGCTTTACGTTGAGTTTGACTCAAAACAGTTTCCGAACATCCCGAAGATCAGCTGTGCGCCGCGCGGACGGGTTATCCGCGTGCCTGACAATTATGACCCGGAAACGCGCAGCTATACCGGTGTTTGGACGGGGGGCTATAAGTGGGCCTACAGCGATAATCCGGCCTGGGTGTTCTACGACATTATTTTAGCCGACCGCTTTGGCCTGGGCGATCGCATCGACTCAACTCAAATATCCGAGTCTGAACTGTACCGCATCGCCCAGTATTGCGATCAGCTGGTGCCAGATGGTCGCGGCGGTGATGGCATGGAGCCACGCTTTACCTGCAACGTTTACATTCAATCCCGCGAGGATGCCTGGACGGTGCTGAGCGATCTGGCCGGTATCTTCCGTGGCATGACCTATTGGGGACAAAACCAAATGGTTGCCCTGGCGGATATGCCGCGCGATATGGACTTTACCTATACCCGTGCCAACGTTATCGACGGCAAGTTTACCTATTCGTCTGCCAGCGAGCGCACCCGCTACAGCACCGCGATGGTCAGTTGGTCTGATCCGGCGAACCACTACGCCGATGCGATAGAGGCCGTATTTGATAGCGACCTGGTGCGCCGGTACGACGTGAACCAAACCGAGCTGACAGCGATCGGTTGTACCCGCCAGAGCGAGGCAAACCGCCGGGGCCGCTGGGCATTGCTGACCAACAGCAAAGACCGCACGGTTACTTTCTCTGTTGGCCTCGATGGCATGATCCCCATGCCTGGGCATATCGTCGGCGTGGCCGATCAGATGGTTGCCGGTCGGGTGATCGGTGGCCGTATCAGTGCGGTGGACGGTCGCAAGTTGAAGCTGGACAGAAAGCCAGGCGCTAAAGTCGGCGATCGCCTGATCATTAACCTGCCTTCAGGCAAAGCACAGGCTCGCACCGTGCAGGCGGTGAATGATCGCGTGGTGACCGTTACCACTGCCTATAGCGAGATACCCGTGTCGGAGTCTGCCTGGTCTATCGATGCTGATGATCTGGCTGTTCAGCTCTACCGTGTGGTGGGTATTGCCGATAATGGCGATAACACCTTTACGATTAATGCTACCGAGCATGACCCGAACAAGTACGCCCGCATCGATACCGGCGCGCGCATCGACGATCGCCCGATATCGATTATTCCTCCTGGCGTGCAAGCCCCGCCGAAAAACATCACCATCGACAGCTACTCCTCGGTGAGCCAGGGCATCGCGATTACCACCCTGCGCGCCGCCTGGGGGGCAGTGGATAACGCGATAGCGTATGAGGCTGAATGGCGGAAAGATAATGGTAACTGGGTATCGATGCCGCGCACGTCTGCGTTGGGATTCGAGGTGCCAGGAATTTACGCTGGGCGCTACCTAGTTCGCGTGCGGGCCATCAACGCCAGTGACGTATCGTCTATCTGGGCGACGTCGATCGAAACCTACCTGAAAGGGAAAGAAGGCAAGCCGCCGGTGCCGGTCGGCTTCAAGGCTTCTCCGTTACTTTGGGGTATCCAGCTCGATTGGGGATTCCCAGACGGGGCCGAGGACACGCTGAAAACCGAAATTCAGTATGCAGATAACGCCGCCGGGAATAACGCGATGTTGTTGGCCGATATCCCGTATCCGCTGCACACCCACACCATGACCGGGTTGAAGGCGGGGCAGGAATTCTGGTTCCGCGCGCGGTTGCAAGACCGTACCGGCAATCAGGGCGACTGGACAGGCTGGATTAAGGGGCAATCCAACGCAAATGCCGGTGACTACCTGGAGAGTATCGGCGATGGGTTTCTGACCGACAAAGACGGCGACCGCCTCACTGGCGACATTGACACAAACATTGAGGCCATCATCCAGAACGCGCTGGCCAACAACGCGACGGTGGAACACCAGTGGGCGCAATACGGCACGGTGCGGGCTGATATTCTGGTGGTGAAAACCACGATAGCGGAAGTCGATCACGCCTTGGCTGAACTGTCTACGCAGGTGCAGGCGCAAATTGATGACGTGACAGCGGTATTGGAGGACAAGCTGACGGCAACAGTCGATGCCGACGGCGCAACGGCAATCCACACACTGAAAGCCGGTGTGAGGGTTAACGGCGTGTTCTACAACGCGGGCATGTCGATCGCCGTGCTGGCAGAAACCGGCAAACCCGTCATCACCCGTATCGGGTTCAACGCCAATCAGTTCGTGTTGATGAGCGGCAGCGGCGACACGCAATACTCGCCGTTCGCTGTAGTCAACGGCCAGGTGTTTATCAGCGATGCTTTCATTCAGAACGCTTCTATCACGTCGGCGAAAATTGCGGATGCGGCAATCACCAATGCCAAAATCAGCGGCTTTATTCAGTCCGACAATTTCAGCGCAACCAGCGGCTGGCGGATGGATAAAAGCGGCGCAGGGGCTGGACAAATCCAGATTAACGGTGGCGACGGTAACGGGCGCATGGAGATACGCGGCGACCAGATTAATGTTTATGACGCTGGCGGTAATCTGCGGGTGAGAATGGGGAGGTTGTAGCGTGGCGTATGGCCTGTGGATGAATGGCAAAGAGCTGGCGGCGGTTAATAGCATTTCACTATTAGCCAACGATAAAGAACCCTGGGCGGATGGCAATAAACAAAAGATTTATACTCCGCCTGATTACGTCGCTGGGAACCCGGTATTTCTGGTTGGTCAGACCGGGTATATATTCGGCAGTCAGACAAATCCCCCGTCTTACGGCGGGGTTACTGGATGGCGAACCGATGGTGGGAGGATAATTGTTGATTTTACCAATGCAAATCAGCAGGCGTTCTTTACCGAGTTCAGCATATACCAGGTTCAACCGCCGCAATCAGTTTCAGGCACGTATGGAATAATGATTCGAAACTCGGTGGACTGGATGAGCATTAACAGTTCGTCCCGGCTGGGTTTTGTTGCCTGGAAAGGGGAAGTGACGATTAACGGCAAATGGACATTGCCAGTCGTTCAAAATGATAACACCAAGGTTGTCTTTGTTCGGTGCGATGACCCCGGCGTTTCTATTTACCATGCTGTGCAATATAACGAATTAACGGTATCGCGTGATAATGGTTCGGGTGAAGCGGTGTTAACCACTGCCAATGTGAAAGTGGTCATTATGAACAGCGGTTATTACCCACCGACACCACGCGGTTACGGAATGGTGATTAAGAACGCCGCCGGTAATAACACATTCACCAGCGATACAGAGCCGTTAGTTTGGGATGGGCGTTCGGTTAATGTCGGCAGGAACCCCGAAGATTTAATCGATACAGGGATAGCCAGGCCAATGATCCCCCTTGCCGTTAATGCGTTTATGCGTGGTGACTCTCAAGGTAGCGGCGGGGTTTATAACTACTACAGCTGCGGCTATCGGTTTAACGGCAGCGCCGTCCAATTCTGGCGTTCTGAATCAGGGAGAAGAATACAGACCCAGTGGAATACATCAAACCGATGGTACTCGTCACAGATGCCGCTCATGGTTATAAACGCAGCCCATTACTTCTGACAACCGGCCACTGAGCCGGTTTTTTTATGCAACGATTTAGGAGAGCATCATGCCCGCAGGCACTCTTACCCTAACGAACAACTCCGCCGTAGTGAAAGGTGCGGGGACGGCGTTCAATACCGAGCTGAAAGCCGGTGATTTCATCGTGAGCGTCGTCGGCGGCGTCACCTATACGCTACCGGTGAAAACCGTTGATAGCGCCACACAGGCGACGCTGATTAAAGCCTATGACGGCCCAACGCAGGCGGGTGCAGCATGGTATGCCGTACCGCGCGCCGCGATGAACACCATTACCGCCCAGCTTGCCGCAGAGACGGCGAAAGCGCTACGCGGACTGAACCTCGATAAAAACAACTGGCAACAGGTATTCAGCGGCACCGGAAACATAACGGTGACGTTACCTGACGGCAGTACCTATACCGGCCCAGCCTGGAATAGCTTTACTACGGCATTGGAAAATAAAGCCGCTAAAGGGGTGAATAACGATATAACCCAGCTGAAGGCATTGAGCACAGCAATCACCGTTGCGCAGGGAGGTACGGGAGCAAAAGACGCTGCTACTGCACGTACAAATCTTGGCCTTGGCAACTCTGCGACAAGAAACGTCGGCGCAACATCAGGAACAGTTGCCGCTGGTGATGATGTGAGGCTGGGGACCATAGACAATAAAACCGGCGGGCTGATTACCAGTGCAGTACGAATTCAGGGAACGGGAAGCATCATATCGAATGCGTGCACGGCGATAGGCTGGGATGGTTCCAATGGCGTCAGTGAATTCGTCAATAACCGAGGACAGGGAACTGGGGGGTTCAGATACCGCATCGCAAATGCAACAGGCGGTCTGGTAGTGGCATTTTCAATGTCATCTGATGGGAATGCCTATGCTGCTAACGGGAAATGGGTGGAGAGTTCAGATATAAGAATTAAGGATAATGTTCGCCTCATACAAGACCCTCTAGGGAAAATGAAAAAGCTGCGCGGCTATATGTGGAATCTTAAATCTAATGGAAGCGCAGGGGTTGGTTTTATTGCACAAGAAATACAAGAAGTGTTTCCCGAATCAGTGTTTATTTCCGGCGACATGGAGTTTAGTGACGGCACGATTGTAAAAGACGTTCTAGCCCCAGATAGTTCAGGTGTTTCAGCCGGGCTACATCACGAAGCGATTCTTGCGTTGATGGAAAAAATAGAACGACTGGAAGCTGCAATGGATAACCTGAAAAAATAAAAAGCATGGGAGATTATTAAATGGTATTAATCAGCGGAGTTTTAAAGGGGCCTTACGGTGATTCTCGTTCTGGCGTAACTATTACTATGCGCTCAATGAAAACATCATCCACGGTGTTGAATTTGGCAAAGTCGCAATCTGTCACCGATGATACGGGCCGCTATTCGCTTAATGTAGAGCCTGGAGCCTACGAGGTGATTGTGTCAGTTTATGGTGCACAACCGGAACGAGTAGGCACGATAGAGGTTTATACCGACTCCCTACCCGGTACACTCAATGATTTCCTGCGGCGTCCAGGTGAAAGTGATATCACACCAGAGATTGTGCAGACGGTCGATCGCCTGCGTGCCGATGCAGCGTTATCAGCAGATAAATCAGCGGCATCGGCAGCGGCGGCAAAAATTAGCGAAAACAATGCGGCGGGAACTCTTGCCAGCGCTATAAAAAATGGTGGTTATGGTCAGATTGTTCCTCCACGAATTAATGGTCCAATAGGTGCGCGACGTTATTGTAAAATTGCAGAATGCCCCATATCTTCAACCGGAGCCACCGCAGTGCATTTTGCCGTTATTGGAGGTCGAAATTATGGCGTTATAGGAATGGACATTAAATATGTGTATTTTACTGGCAGAGGGTCAACTATAACGTCGTTACATGCGCGCGGGCTTGAAATCCTCTCGCTAGGTTTAACACCAAATTCAGTAAGTGATATTGAGTTTGGCGCCCTCTATAACAATACAATTTCACGTTGGGAGCTATGGGTTTGTGGTCCGGCATTCAATGTGCCAAATATAACACTGCTAAGCAGCATTCGTGAAAGCCCCATGTTGGATGTTGTACCAATGGGGGATTACAAATGGCAGGCTGAGCAGCCTCTAGGATATAAAGCTTACGCCATTAAAAATACTTGGTCAGATTACAACGCTACCGTAGACGGTAACGGATTCCTGAAAGCAGCATCGCCGATCGCCAGGTTGGCGAGTTCTCCGGAGTCAATGCAAGACGACTATCTTTCTGGCGGTTTTTCACTCTCTGGTTGCGCGGCTGTGAACGGTGAAGCGGAAGGAGTATCAGCTGAGCGTGTTTCAGTTGGCGTTTACAAAGTCACCGGCGCTTTAGGTTTTGCGGAAGATGGCTGGAACATCGAAGTGCCGCAGGACGTGAACGGCAACCGCCTGTGCTTTGTCTCAGCCAACACCGGCAAGGATGGCACGATCTATGTGAAGGTCAGCAAGCGCCGCTTTGACATCGACACAGCCGCGATTGTGGCCGGTGAGCCGATGGATATTCCGGCTGGGCGATGGATTGATCTGCGCCTGGAAATGCCTGCGCGCGAGGTTGAAGCAGCACCGGAAGCAGTCGAGGAAACTGCCGCTCTTGAAAATGTGAACGTTGACCCTATCTAAAATCTGCTGCCCCGTTGCTGGCCTCGTATTGTTCGGACGGTTGAACATCGGCAGGGGCAGCACCTATCACTTGTAAAGCACATCAAAATTAAACGCTATGGCCGCATCAACGGCTTTACCTTGAGTCTGAAACGGCACATTTGATACGAGCGGCCAGCCTCCCTTATGTAAAACATAAAGCCAGTGTTGACCTTCTTCATCTTCGCGGATTGCGAAAAAAGGTGGGCTGTTTTGCTGTAGCTCTGGGTACCTGTCATTCTCATTGAGAACGAAAATCTGCCGCCCGGCGAGTGTAATGCTACCCATAAATTTCATCCATCATGTCTGTTTATACATACAGTATTATCTGGCTGACCCATGAGCTTTAGCAAGTCGGCTAAGACAATAATCAGACGATTTTGTGTTGCGGGGAGAAATTTAGGCTAGGTTCAGGCGGTGAGGTGAAGGAACGCAAACTATAACACGCAATCATAATCTGCTGATTACCATGAAAAATAAATCAATGTACGCACATGTCGCAGTTGATGCATTTGCGTGTGATTAGCAGGGCCATGACGTATCTCTCATTATTAACAGGGGTATTTTTCGCAGCGGCGATTATACCGGTTAAACCAACTTTTTCATCAATTGTTCGCTGTGCCTGATACGGTCGCGGGCATGATCGAGGTCGTGCTGGATCAGCGCCATAAACAGCAGGTCGGTGAGAGCGTACTGGGCGGTGCTGGAAGAGATGGCCGCGCTGCGGGTGCGGGGCTCTTCGGCGATGGTATAGAGGCAGTGATCGGCGCGTTGCTGCAGGCCGTTGGGCGAGAAGCTGGTCAGCGCCAGCACCCTGGCGCCGGCCTGGCGCGCTTCTTCCGCCGCCAGATTGATTTCACGCCGCTCGCCGCTGAAGGAGATCGCCACCAGCAGATCGCGTTTGTCCAGCGCCTGCACCGCCGCCAGTTGAACGTGCATATCCGCTTCGGCCACCGCCATCACCCCGATTTTCAGCAGCTTGAAGGAAAAATCCTTGGCCACCAGCCCGGAGGCGCCGATGCCGATCAGCATCACCCGGCGCGCCTGGCGCAGCATGTCCAGCGCCTGATGCAGCCGTTCTTCGCTGTTGATGTCCAGCGTCGCGCGCAGCGCCGCCTGCTTTTCCGCCAACAGCTTTTCACCGACGGTTTTCAGCGTGTCGCTGCTGAGAATGTGGTTATGAACGGTCACTACCGGTTCGGCCTGCGGCTGGGCCAGCGTCTCGCTCAGCGCCAGCTTCAGCGCCGGGAAACCTTTATAGCCCAGCTTTTGGGCGAACTTCACCACGCTCGACTGGCTGACGCCGGCCAGCTGGGCCAGCTTTTGCGAGCTGAGATGGCGCGCCTGTTCGGCATTGTTCAGCAAAAAATCCGCCAGCTTGCGGTCGTTTTGCGCCAGTGTCGGATACATCTGGCGAATGCGCAGAAGGGTACTCATTGATCTTTCCCTGGAAACCAGCGGCCATTTTGCCACGCAGGCAGCGAAAACGCGCGGTGAAAATTTTTGTGAGCTCGTCGTTAAAATAGCAAATAGCGCTCGCTTTGTTGAATAAAATATTCAAATATTGATTTAATTTTGTGAATTAAAAATTCAAAGGTGAACAGATGAACTTAGGCGCACTGGTATCGGAAACCCGCAACCCGGCCACCATGGGGCTGGATGAGATGTCGACGCTGGACATGGTCCGCTGCTTTAACCAGGAAGATCGCAAGGTGCCGGAGGCGATTGAAAAGGTGCTGCCGGCGATCGCGCAGGCGGTCGATTTGGCCGCGGTGGCGCTGAAGGCCGGCGGGCGGCTGATTTATTTGGGCGCCGGCACCAGCGGGCGCCTGGGCGTATTGGATGCCTCCGAGTGCCCGCCGACCTTCGGCGTGCCGCACGGTGTGGTGGTGGGGCTAATCGCCGGCGGGCCGGGTGCGCTGTTCAAAGCGGTGGAAGGGGCGGAAGATGACGCAGCCCTGGGCGAGGCCGACCTCCGGGCGCTGAACCTGACCGCCGTCGATATGGTGGTGGGGTTGGCGGCCTCGGGGCGCACGCCTTACGTGATCGGCGCGCTGCGCTATGCGCGCGGGCTGGGTTGCCCGACGGCGGCCATCTCCTGCAACCCGGATTCGCCGATCGCGCACGAAGCGCAGGTGGCGATCTCGCCGGTGGTGGGGCCGGAGGCGCTGACCGGTTCAACGCGCCTGAAATCCGGCACCGCGCAGAAGCTGGTGCTCAACATGCTGTCGACCGGCGCGATGGTCAAGCTGGGCAAGGTCTACCAGAACCTGATGGTGGACGTGAAGGCCACCAACGTCAAACTGGTGGATCGCGCCTGCCGCATCGTGGTGGAGGCCACCGGCGCCGAACGCGCTCAGGCGGAGGCGGCGCTGGCGCAGACCGGCTTTGAGGTCAAACCGGCGATCCTGATGATTTTAGCCGGCGTCAGCGCCGATGAGGCTCAGCAGCGGCTGCAGCGGCACGACGGCTACCTGCGCGCGGCGTTGGCGCGTTAATTCACGGTGGGGGCGGCGATGGACAAGACAACGGCATTGGCGACACAGATCCTGGCGGGCGTGGGGGGCGAGGGCAATATCCTCAAACTGGAGAACTGCATGACGCGGGTGCGCGTCGAGGTCAGCGACGAACAGCGTCTGGATCTGGCGGCCCTCAAGCAGTTGCCCGGCGTGAAGGGCTATATCAAGCAGGGTGAACAGCATCAGTTTATCGTCGGCCCAGGCGCCGCCGCCAAGGTGGTGGACGCCATGCGCGCTTTGCTGAGCGGCAGCGCGCAGCCCGCCGTTGGTGACGCCGCCCGCACCAAGGCGCAGGCCAAACAGAAATACGCGGCGCCGATGAGCGGCGCGCTGAAAAAGCTGGCCGACGTTTTTATTCCGCTGATCCCGGCGTTTATCGCCTCGGGCCTGATCACTGGCATCATCAACCTGCTGAAACGGCCCGACATCGCCGGCCAGCTGGCGGTGGACTACCCGAACGCGCTGGGGCTGCTGGCGATCTTCGGCAGTGCGGTGTTCGCCATCATGAACATTCTGGTCGGGGTGAACGCCGCGCGGGTGTTCGGCGGCTCACAGGCGATGGGCGGCGTGATGGCCGGGATCCTCTCCAGCCCGGCGCTGGCGCAGATCACCTTGTTCGGCGAGGCGCTGCAGCCGGGGCGCGGCGGGGTGATCGCCGTACTGCTGGTGGTGGCGTTGATGTGCTGGGTGGAGAAACGCCTGCGCACGCTGCTGCCGGAGTCGGTCGAACTGATCCTCAATCCGCTGCTAACCACGCTGGTGACTGCCTCGTTGGCGATCCTGATCCTGCAGCCGATCGGCGGCGCCATTTCCGATGCCATCGCCCACGGCGCCAATCTGGCGATCGACAAGGGCGGGCTGCTTGTCGGGGCGCTGCTCTCCGGGCTGTTCCTGCCGCTGGTGCTGTCCGGCTTGCACCAGGGGCTGGTGCCGATCCACGTCGAGCTGGTGCAGGCGCACGGTTCCAACCCGCTGTTGCCGATCCTGGCGATGGCCGGCGTCGGTCAGGTGGGGGCGGCGCTGGCGGTGCTGTTGAAAACCCGCAACGCGCGGCTGAAGAAGGTGATCAAAGGGGCGTTGCCGGTCGGCATTCTCGGCATCGGCGAGCCGCTGATCTTCGGGGTGACGCTGCCGCTGGGCCGGCCGTTTATCGGCGCCTGCCTCGGCGGTGCGGTTGGCGGAGCGCTGATCAGCTACTGGAAGGTGGCGACGGTGATCACCTTCGGCATTTCGGGGCTGCCTTTGGCGTTGACCATCGTCTCAGGTAAGGTGATGTTGTATCTGGCGGGGATGCTGATTACGATTATCGCCGGTTTTCTCTTCACCTGGATGATGGGGTTCAACGATCCCGAGGAGTAGCGTTTGAGCGACAAGCAGCAACAACCGGCCGCAGAGGGGCGCCGCGTGGTCTTTTTCGATCTGGACGGCACCCTGCATCAGGAGGATATGTTCGGCAGTTTCTTGCGTTTTCTGCTGCGCCGCTTACCGCTGAACCTGTTGCTGGTGATACCGCTGCTGCTGCCGATCGGTCTGGCGCTGCTGCTGCTGGGACGCGCCGCGCGTTGGCCGATGAGCCTGCTGCTGTGGGCGATCACCTTCGGGCGTTCCGAAGCGACGCTAAAGGCGCTGGAGCGGCAGTTTATCGAGGCCTTTCGCCAGAAGGTGACCGCATTTCCGGTGGTGCAAATGCGGCTGCGGCAGTACCTGGAGGAGCACGATGCCGAAGTGTGGCTGATTACCGGCTCGCCGGAGCGGCTGGTGGAGCAGGTGTATCGCGATTCGGCGTTTCTGCCGCGGGTACGGTTGATCGGCAGCCGCATCACGCGCCGCTGCGGCGGCTGGGTCTTGACCCTGCGCTGCCTGGGGGCGCAGAAAGTGGTGCAGCTCGAGCAGCGGCTCGGTGTGCCGCTGAAGCTGTACAGCGGTTACAGCGACAGCAAGCAGGATAATCCGCTGCTGTTCTTTTGTGAGCACCGCTGGCGGGTAAGCAAGCAGGGCGAGCTGCAGCAGCTGGAATAAACCAAGGGCGGAAGATTCCGCCCTTTGCTGTTATCGCTGCCGCGTTCAGTCGTCGGTTACGTCGTGCGGTTTGCGCCCGAGCTGCCAGATCTTCTCCGCATAATGCCCCAGCGCCCACAGGCTCAGGCCAAGCAGCACGAAGAAAATCGCCTTCGGCATGCTGTCCCAGAAAAATTCGAACAGGCGGGTATAGAGGTTGATGCCGAGGAAGGTCAGCCCGAAGCCGCGCAGCATGGCGTCGTCATGCTTCAACCCCAGCCAGATGGCGGCGAGGGCGGCTAGCCCGAACAGCAGGCTCCAGTGGAACAGCTCAATTTGGCGCACGCGGTACCAGCTGTCGAGATCGCCATAGTTGCCGAAGATGGACAGCAGCCACAGCGCGATGAACAGGTACAGCAGGCCCATCGCCAGCGACACCCGCTGCAGGCCGCGCTGCGCCAATAGCGGCCGCAGCAGCAATGCGGCGGCAATCAGCACCGCGCCGAAGGCGATAAAGCGAATCGGGTAGCTCATGCCGAGCCAGTAGGCGCCCCAGCCGGACAGGTAGCCGGTCTCGGCACCGAAGGCATTGCCGAGCGACAGCAAGGCGAACCACCACACCAGCCCGGAGCGGCTGAACCAGCCGATCGCGCCGTACAGCAGCGCGGCGACCAGCAGCAGCACGGAAACCCGCCCGCTGCCGTTATCCAGCCAGACGCCCAGTTGCCATAAGGCGCAGGCGGTGAGCAACACGGCGACAAACAGCGCCGCCTCATTGCCGTAGCGTTTTTCCGGGTGGCGTTGACGACGACGCAGCGCCCAGACGTAGGCCAGCGCCGCCAGTAGGCCGGCGATCGCCATGCGCACCGGCGCGTCGAAGCGGAACAGTTCGCTCAGCCATTCAAGCAGTGCGCTGTCGGCGAACAGGCTGGTGACGGCGATCAGCAACGAGGCCAGCGCGGCGAGAAACGCATAGCGCGCCAGCCGTCGCCAGTCGAAAGGCTGCACGTCCACATGCAGCAGCAGTTGCTGTTGTTGCTCGGGGGTCAAGGCACCTTCCCCAACCCAGCCGTCCAGCGCCTTGCGCACCACGACGGCGTTCTTTTTACTGAGTTTCATGTTTCTTGTCCCTGAATCACACGCTGATGTGGCCAGTATAGCCATTGGCGGGCGGCTACGACAAAGGGAGGCTAGTGTGTATAATGCCCGCCGCAAAAGCGCACGAGGAATTATGCGATGACTGAATATAACGATGAGTACTGGATGCGTCAGGCATTGCAGCTGGCCCTGCGCGCGCAGGAAGAGGGCGAGGTGCCGGTGGGTGCGCTGCTGGTGCTGGACAATCAGGTGATCGGCGAGGGCTGGAACCGGCCGATCGGCCGGCACGATCCTACCGCGCACGCCGAGATCATGGCGCTGCGCCAGGGCGGCGCGGTGCTGCAAAACTACCGCTTGTTGAACGCCACGCTGTACGTCACGCTGGAACCCTGCGTGATGTGCGCCGGCGCGATGGTGCACAGCCGCATCCGCCGGTTGGTGTACGGCGCCGCCGACGAGAAAACCGGCGCGGCCGGTTCGCTGGTGGATATTTTGCGCCATCCGGGCATGAATCATCAGGTGGAGATCGTCTCGGGCGTGCTGGCGGACGAATGCGCCGCCACCCTGAGCAATTTCTTCCGCCTGCGCCGCGAACAGAAAAAAGCGCTCAAGCTGGCGCAGCGGGCGGCGGATAAGCCGGAATAATCAGTAGTTGAGCGCCAGTTCCGGCATCACCGTCGGATAGCCTTTTCCCAACGCTTCCTGCTCGGCGGCCGCTTGCGCCGCCTTTCTCTCTTTTTCCTGCAGATAACCCACCAGGCTGACCTGGTAGCGGCGGATGTTTTCTACATAGTTGTAGGCTTCACGCCCGCGCGCATAGCCATAGGTCAGCTGCGGGTAGTAGCGCTTTTGGCTGAGCATCGGCAGGCGCTGTTTGACGTCGACCCAGCTGTCCGGATTGCCTTTTTGCGTTTTGGTCAGCTTGCGCGCGTCCAGCATATGGCCCCAGCCCATGTTGTAGGCCGCCAGCGAGAACCAGATGCGCTCATCTTCCGGCACGCTGTCCGGCACCTTGGCCATCAGCCGCTGCAGGTACAGGGCGCCACCCTGAATGCTCTCTTCCGGATCGAGGCGATCGTTGACCCCCAGGCCGTCGGCGGTGGCGCGGGTCAGCATCATCAGGCCGCGCACGCCGGTGGGGGAGGTGGCCTGCGGATTCCAGTGCGATTCCTGATAGGCGATGGCCGCCAGCAGCTTCCAGTCGATCTCGTTGGCGTGTTTCTCGAACAGCGGGCGGAAGTTGGGCAGCACCGAGTCGATGGCCGACAGGAAGGTTTTGGTATCCACGTAGTCGAAGCTGCCGACGTGGCCGAGGTATTTCTCTTCCAGCCGCGCCAGGGTGCCGTCGTCCACCATCTGGCTGTAGAAATCCAGCATCGCCGCGTACAGGCTGTCATCGCCGTCGCGTTTGAGGTACCAGGTGACCGGCTCTTCGTCGGTGACGTCGAACGCCACCGCCAGCTGCGGATGGATGCGCTGCAGCAGCGCGATGGTCACCGAATCGCCGAGGGTATAGTCCAGCTTGCCGTCGGCAACCCGCTCCAGCAGCTCTTTGGAGGTGAGATCGCTGGAGGACTCCCAGGCGAGATCCGGGTATTTATCCTGTTTGAGCTGCTTTAGCGTGCTGACGTGCGCGGAACCGGAGGCGACCGCCAGCTTGCCTTTGATGTCGGCGAAGCCTTTTGGCCGCGGGGTGCCCAGCCGGTACACCAGCTGTTGGGAAACGGAGTAGTAGGCGGGGCCGGTGCGCGCGCGGCTGAGGCGCTCCTGGTTGTAGATAAGGCCCGCCGCCAGCAGGTCGGCGTCGTCGTCGTCCAGATCGTCGAACAGGTCATTGATGTTCTGATGGGGGATCACCACCAGTTTTACCCCGAGGTAGTTGGCGAAGCGCTTGGCCAGTTCGTAGTCGAGCCCACCCGGCCCTTGCTTGGTGTTGAAATAGGTCAGCGGTGAGTTCAGCGTGCTGATACGCAACTCGCCGCGGGAAATGATCTCCTGGAGTTGCCCGCCCTGGCCGCTGCGCCAGGTGATATTGGGCCACAGCGCGAGAGCCAGAAGCAGGGTGACAACGCCGATGAGGATGTAGTTTATTTTAAGACGTTTCAAATAGTTATCCAGTGGTGGCACAGGTACGCCGGCGACGACAACCGCGACTTTTCTCATGGTTAAATCACCAGTGCGGGGGGCATTTTGCGCAACAAAACGCCAGTGTGCAACTTTATTGACACGTTATGACAATTCGACGGTGCGGCGCGCTTTTATCAATAATCCCTACGCAAACGGTTTCGTCGGCGGCGAGGATTCTCTATAATGACGCGCGTTTTCCCCTGTTGCGCCCAATGAAGCGTCTTATCCGTCGCTTCGAAGACGAGAGAACTTTGATTATGGAAATTCTGCGTGGTTCGCCCGCTTTATCGGCTTTTCGCATTACCAAACTGCTGTCCCGCTGCCAGGACGCCCACTTGCCCGTCAGTGATATCTACGCCGAGTATGTCCACTTTGCCGATGTTAGCGCACCGCTAAGTGCCGAAGAACACGCCAAACTTCAGCGCTTGCTCAAGTACGGTCCTTCTCTCGCCGAACACGCCCCCGAAGGCCGGCTGCTGCTGGTCACGCCGCGCCCGGGCACCATTTCCCCCTGGTCTTCCAAAGCCACCGACATCGCCCACAACTGCGGTTTGCAACAGGTGCTGCGGCTGGAGCGCGGTCTGGCGTTCTACGTCAAGGCGCCTGAGCTGACGGAAGCCCAGTGGCACCAGCTCGCCGCGCTGCTGCACGATCGCATGATGGAAACCGTCTTCAGCGAGCTGCAACAGGCTGAACAGCTGTTCGCGCACCATCAGCCGGCGCCGTATCAGTCGGTCGACGTGCTGGGCGCAGGGCGCGCCGCGCTGGAGCAGGCCAACGTCCGGCTCGGCCTGGCGCTGGCGCAGGACGAGATCGATTACCTGCTGAATGCCTTTACCGGTTTGGGGCGCAACCCGACGGATATCGAACTCTATATGTTTGCGCAGGCCAACTCTGAGCACTGCCGCCACAAGATTTTCAATGCCGATTGGATCATCGACGGCGAACAGCAGCCCAAGTCGCTGTTCAAAATGATCAAGAACACCTATGAGCAGACGCCGGACTATGTGCTGTCGGCGTATAAAGACAACGCCGCGGTGATGGAAGGCTCGCAGGTCGGCCGCTTCTTCGCCGCGCCGGAGAACGGCACGTACGATTACCATCAGGAAGACGCGCATATCCTGATGAAGGTGGAAACCCACAACCACCCGACGGCGATCTCGCCGTGGCCGGGCGCCGCGACCGGCTCCGGCGGCGAGATCCGCGACGAAGGCGCCACCGGCCGCGGCGCCAAGCCGAAGGCCGGCCTGGTGGGCTTCTCGGTGTCCAACCTGCGCATTCCCGGCTTTGAACAGCCGTGGGAGCAGGACTTCGGCAAACCGGAGCGCATTGTCACCGCGCTGGACATCATGACCGAAGGCCCGCTGGGCGGCGCGGCGTTCAACAACGAATTCGGTCGCCCGGCGCTGCTGGGCTACTTCCGCACCTATGAAGAGCGCGTCAACAGCCATAACGGCGTGGAGCTGCGCGGCTACCACAAACCGATCATGCTGGCGGGCGGTATCGGCAACATCCGCGCCGATCACGTGCAGAAAGGGGAAATCACCGTCGGCGCCAAGCTGGTGGTGCTGGGCGGCCCGGCGATGAATATCGGTCTGGGCGGCGGCGCGGCGTCATCGATGGCGTCCGGCCAGTCCGATGCCGATTTGGACTTCGCGTCGGTGCAGCGCGACAACCCGGAAATGGAACGCCGCTGTCAGGAAGTGATCGACCGCTGCTGGCAGCTGGGCGACCAGAACCCGATCCTGTTTATCCATGACGTCGGCGCCGGCGGCCTGTCCAACGCCATGCCGGAGCTGGTGAGCGACGGCGGCCGCGGCGGCCGTTTCGAACTGCGCGACATCCTCAACGACGAGCCGGGCATGAGCCCGCTGGAAGTATGGTGCAACGAATCGCAGGAACGTTACGTGATGGCGATCGCCCCGGCGCAGATGGCGCAGTTCGACGAGATCTGCCGCCGCGAGCGCGCGCCTTACGCGGTGATCGGCGAAGCGACCGAAGAGCAACATCTGACGTTGAACGATCGTCACTTCGACAATCAGCCGATCGACATGCCGCTGGACGTGCTGCTCGGCAAGACGCCGAAGATGACCCGCGACGTGACCCGTCTGCAGGCGCAGGGCCAGGCGGTACAGCGTGAGAACATCACGCTGGCCGACGCGGTGAAGCGCGTGCTGCATCTGCCGGCCGTCGCGGAGAAAACCTTCCTGATCACCATCGGCGACCGCACCGTCACCGGCATGGTGGCGCGCGACCAAATGGTCGGCCCGTGGCAGATCCCGGTAGCCGACTGCGCGGTCACCACCGCCAGTCTGGACAGCTATTATGGCGAAGCGATGTCGCTCGGCGAACGCGCGCCTGTGGCGCTGCTGGACTTCGCCGCCTCCGGCCGCCTGGCGGTCGGGGAAGCGCTGACCAACCTGGCCGCCACGGAAATCGGCAGCCTGAAGCGCGTGAAGCTGTCCGCCAACTGGATGGCCGCCGCCGGCCACCCGGGTGAAGACGCCGGCCTGTACGAAGCGGTGAAAGCGGTGGGCGAAGAGCTGTGCCCGGCGCTGGGCATCACCATTCCGGTGGGCAAAGACTCCATGTCGATGAAAACCCGCTGGCAGGAAGGCAATGAACAGCGTGAAATGACCTCGCCGCTGTCGCTGGTCATCACCGCCTTCGCCCGCGTGGAAGACGTGCGCCACACCGTGACGCCGCAATTGCGCACCGATAAGGGCGACAGCGCGCTGCTGTTGATCGACCTGGGCAACGGCCATAACGCGCTGGGTGCTACCGCGCTGGCGCAGGTTTATCGCCAACTGGGCGACAAACCGGCCGACGTGCGCGATGTCGCGCAGCTGGCGGGCTTCTTCAACGCCATGCAGCAGCTGGTGGCCGATCGCGCGCTGCTGGCTTATCACGACCGCGCTGACGGCGGCCTGCTGGTGACGCTGGCGGAGATGGCCTTCGCCGGTCACTGCGGCGTAGAGGTTAACCTCGATGGCCTCGGCGACGATGCGCTGGCGGTGCTGTTCAACGAAGAGCTGGGCGCGGTGATCCAGGTGAGCGCCGAACGTCTCGACGACGTGAAGCGGGCGTTCGCGCAGCACGGTCTGACCGACAACGTGCATCACATCGGCAGCGTACAGGCCGGCGATCGTTTCGTCATCAATCAGCACGGCAAAGCGTTGTACAGCGAAAGCCGCAATACCCTGCGCACCTGGTGGGCGGAAACGACCTGGCAGATGCAGCGTCTGCGCGACAACCCGGCGTGCGCCGATCAGGAACATCAGGCCAAGCAGGATGAACAAGATCCCGGCCTGAACGTGAAGCTGACCTTCGCACCCGAGGAAGACATCGCTGCGCCGTACATCGCCAAGGGCGCTCGCCCGAAAGTGGCGGTGCTGCGCGAGCAGGGGGTGAACTCCCACGTTGAAATGGCGGCGGCGTTCCACCGCGCCGGCTTTGACGCCGTGGACGTGCACATGAGCGATCTGCTGGCCGGGCGTCGCGATCTGCAGGACTTCCACACGCTGGTGGCCTGCGGCGGCTTCTCTTACGGCGACGTTCTGGGCGCCGGCGAAGGCTGGGCGAAGTCTATCCTGTTCAACGAGCGGGTGCGCGACGAGTTCGAGGCGTTCTTCCACCGTCCGCAGACGCTGGCGCTGGGCGTGTGCAACGGCTGCCAGATGATGTCCAACCTGCGTGAGCTGATCCCGGGCGCCGAACACTGGCCGCGCTTCGTGCGCAACCTGTCGGATCGCTTCGAGGCGCGCTTCAGCCTGGTGGAAGTGGCGGCCAGCCCGTCGCTGTTCATGCAGGGCATGACCGGCTCGCGCATGCCGATCGCCGTTTCCCATGGCGAAGGGCATGTCGAAGTGCGCGATGCGGCGCATCTGGCGGCGTTGGAAAGCCACGGCCTGGTGGCGCTGCGTTTCGTCAACAACGCCGGTCAGGTCACGGAAGCTTACCCGGCTAACCCGAACGGTTCGCCGAATGGCATCACCGCCGTGACCAGCGCCAACGGGCGCGCAACGGTGATGATGCCGCACCCGGAACGCGTGTTCCGCACCGTCAGCAACTCCTGGCACCCGGAAGAGTGGGGCGAGGATAGCCCGTGGATGCGCATGTTCCGCAACGCCCGTAAGCAACTGGGCTAAAAACGGCCACCACCGTACAGAGGGCGCAAGTAATTGCGCCCTTTTTTATGGCCGGCACTCGGCGATTGGCGGCAGTGTCTGCATTTAGCGACAAGCGCTGGTTTGCTTGTCGCTAAATGGAGACATTTAACCCATTGATTTTATTGTCGGTAAACAGGTTTGACTTTAGTTGTCGGCGTTTGGCGACAGGGTGGTGTTTTTTTCATCGTGCATTGGTGCTGATTGGGTGCATGGATTTACCTTTTTTTATTTATTATCAAATAAAATCATTATGTTATGATTTTTGTTGCAAAGTTGGCACGTAACGTGCATTATTCTCGGCGGCTGCTCATTCACCTTTTTATGACGGTGCCGTAATTAGACGGCAAATTACCTCATAAGCCTCCGAATGATGCCAAAGAAATGGTGCCTATCGTCCAACCAAACCGATAACAGACCGCGCAAGCGGCTTTATCAAGCATCGGGCGACACGTGGAGTGAGGCACCGCCTGTATCCAACTGTGATGAAGGGTTCATCAATCCTGGATACTTACGGATGCTATTCGTCCTGTTCGATGCCAGCCGCTGCGCTACATCACCCTGGGGACGAGGTTCAAGGGCATCCACACTTTCCTTGCGGCGGGGCAAGCTTATTGCCCCGGCGTCAATTCTCAACGCTGCGCTTACCCCTGTTTCGTTGCCTATGCCCTCGAACGCAGACGCTATTCCCACACTCTCGCTTTCGTACCGGTTTTTGTTACCGGGACCGTATGTCATTGGCAGGCCAACCTTATCGGCGCGGTTCACCGATCCCGCGGCTTTTTCCTTGTGCGTTCAGGATTCTCCCTTGCCGGGCTTTTCTCTTTCCGGCGAGTCAGTTAGCATCGTGACAGGCCTGAGAGAATGAGATGATTTCGTTGAAAAAATGGCGTTTATTCCCCCGTTCGCTGCGGCAATTGGTGCTGCTGGCGTTCCTGTTGGTGCTGCTGCCGCTGTTGGTGCTGGCCTATCAGGCCTACCAGAGTCTGGATCACCTGAGCGCGCAGGCGGCGGACATCAACCGCACCACGCTGGTGGACGCGCGGCGCAGCGAGGCGATGACCAGCGTGGCGCTGGAGATGGAGCGCAGCTATCGTCAGTACTGCGTGCTGGTTGAGCCCACGCTGCAGAAGCTGTACCAAAATCAGCGCAAGCAGTATTCGCAGATGCTGGACGCCCACGCGCCGATTCTGCCGGACGAGCGCTACTACCAAACGTTGCGTCAGTTGCTGACCCAGCTGGCGGCGATCAAGTGCCATAACAGCGGGCCGGACCAAGAAGCCTCCGCCTTGCTCGAGTCGTTCTCGCGCTCCAATGCCGAAATGGTGCAGGCCACGCGCGCGGTGGTGTTCTCGCGCGGCCAGCAGCTGCAGCAGGCCATCGCCGAGCGCGGCCAGTTCTTCGGCTGGCAGGCGCTGCTGCTGTTCCTGGTCAGCGTGCTGCTGGTGGTGCTGTTCACCCGCATGATCATCGGGCCGGTCAAGGCCGTGGAGCGGATGATCAACCGCCTGGGGGAAGGGCGCGCGTTGGGCAGCACCGCATCGTTCAAAGGGCCGCGCGAGCTGCGTTCGCTGGCGCAGCGCATCATCTGGCTGAGCGAACGGCTGGCGTGGCTGGAGTCGCAGCGCCACGAGTTCCTGCGCCATATCTCGCACGAATTGAAAACGCCGCTGGCCAGCATGCGCGAAGGCACCGAACTGCTGGCCGACGAGGTGGCGGGGCCGCTGACTTCCGACCAGAAAGAGGTGGTGACGATCCTCGACAACAGCAGCCGCCACCTGCAGCAGCTGATTGAACAACTGCTGGATTACAACCGCAAACTGGCCGATGGCCCGGCGGAGCACGAGAACGTCGAGCTGCGCGAGATGGTCGATTTGGTGGTCGCCGCGCACAGTTTGCCGGCGCGGGCGAAGATGATTTCCACCGAAATCGCGCTGGAAGCGGAAATCTGCTGGGCAGAGCCTACGCTATTAATGCGCGTGCTGGATAATCTCTACTCCAATGCGGTGCACTACGGCAAGGAATCCGGTAACATTTGGATCCGCAGCCGTCAGGTTGGACAACGGGTGCAAATCGACGTCGCCAATACCGGCACGCCGATCCCCGAGGCTGAAAGAGCCATGATTTTCGAGCCTTTTTTCCAGGGTAGTCACCAGCGAAAAGGGGCGGTAAAAGGAAGCGGACTGGGGTTGAGCATCGCTCAGGACTGTATCCGTCGCATGCGCGGTGAGCTGCAACTGGCGACGGTCGCCGGTGCAGACGTCTGCTTCCGCATTGAACTGCCGTTAACCGCCGAGAATGAATAAATAATGTACACATGGTCTAAACGCCTTCGTCTTTCACAGACCGAACGTTCACCGCGTGCCACGCACAGAGCGCCGCTCGGCAAACGCCCGATCACCTGGCTGGGCGCCGTTTTCTTTATGCCGCTGTTGCTGGCGGGCTGCGTCGATCGCGCCGTCAGCGGCGGATTGAGCGCTCAGCAGCAAGAGGCGATCCCGGATACCAAGGTGATCGATTACCGCACCGCGGCTTGCGATACCCTGTGGCAATTGGACGACAAGGACGCGCTGGATAACGCGCTCTACTGGCTGCGCGCGATGGACTGCGCCGATCGCATCGGCTCGACCCAGGCGCGTGCGCTGGCGAAAACGGTGCCGGGCGACAGCTGGTCCGGCGTTTTCAAACAGAGCATCCTGCTGGGGAGCGCACAGCCGACCTCCGGTGAACGCCGCCAGATGCTCGACAGGATCAACAGTTACCGGATGGAGTTCCCCGGTTCGCTACGTCCGTTGACGCAGCTGTGGCGCCAGCAGCAGATGCTGCAGATCACGTTGTTCGATGAGAGAGCGCGTTATCAGCATCTGCAGGAGAGCAGCGACAGCCAGATCGATTCGCTGCGCCAGAATCAGGCGCGCCTGCAGTCGCAGCTGCAGGACACCTCGCGCAAGCTGGAAAACCTGACCGATATCGAACGCCAGCTCTCATCGCGCAAGCAGCTGCAAGGGGAAATCCCGGAAAACGGCGCGGGCCAGCAGAAGGGCGAAGCCGCCGGTAAAAGCGGCGCGGCCGCCAAAGGCGCTGAAACGCAGGACGAACCGGAAAAAGGCACCGCGCTGCCGGTTGAACCGGAAGACACCTATACGCCGCACCCCGCCAATAAGGAGTCCCACGCGCAATGACCGCACGCAAACCGGCCAACCTGTTATTGGTTGACGACGATCCCAGCCTGCTGAAGCTGCTGGGCATGCGCCTGACCAGCGAAGGTTTTCACGTCACCACCGCCGAAAGCGGCCAGGAAGCGCTGCGCCTGTTGGCGCGCGAACAGATCGATCTGGTGATCAGCGATCTGCGCATGGATGAGATGGACGGCATGGCGCTGTTCGCCGAAATCCAAAAGCATCAGCCGGGCATGCCGGTGATCATTCTTACCGCGCACGGTTCGATTCCCGATGCGGTGGCCGCCACCCAGCAGGGGGTGTTCAGCTTCCTCACCAAACCGGTGGATCGCGATGCGCTCTATAAGGCCATCGACGAGGCGCTGTCGCTGTCGGCCTCCCCCGCGGGTGACGACGCCTGGCGCGAAGACATCGTCACCCGCAGCCCGTTGATGCTGCGGCTGCTGGAGCAGGTGAAAATGGTGGCCCAGTCCGACGTCAGCGTGTTGATCAACGGCCAGAGCGGCACCGGCAAAGAGGTGTTGGCGCAGGCGATCCACGCCGCCAGCCCGCGCGCGGGCAAGGCGTTCATCGCCATCAACTGCGGGGCGCTGCCGGAGCAACTGCTGGAGTCCGAACTGTTCGGCCACGCCAAGGGCGCCTTCACCGGCGCGGTCAGCAGCCGCGAGGGGCTGTTCCAGGCGGCGGCGGGCGGCACGCTGTTCCTCGACGAGATAGGCGACATGCCGCTGTCGCTGCAGGTGAAACTGCTGCGCGTGCTGCAGGAGCGCAAGGTGCGGCCGCTGGGCAGCAACCGCGATCTGGACATCGACGTGCGCATTATCTCCGCCACCCACCGCGATCTGCAAAAGGCGATGGCGAAGAACGAGTTCCGCGAAGATCTCTACTATCGCCTCAACGTGGTGAATCTGAAGATCCCGGCGCTCAACGAGCGTGCCGAAGACATTCCGCTGCTGGCCAATCACCTGTTGCGCGAAGCGGCTCAGCGGCACAAGCCGTTCGTGCGCAGCTTCTCGACCGACGCCATGAAGCGGCTGATGACCGCCAGCTGGCCGGGCAACGTGCGTCAGTTGGTCAACGTCATCGAGCAGTGCGTGGCGCTGACTTCGGCGCCGGTGATCAGCGAGGCGCTAGTGGAACAGGCGCTGGAAGGGGAAAACACCGCGCTGCCGACTTTCGCCGAAGCGCGCAACCAGTTTGAGTTGCACTATCTGCGCAAACTGCTGCAGATCACCAAGGGCAACGTGACCCAGGCCGCGCGCATGGCGGGCCGCAACCGCACCGAGTTTTACAAATTGCTGTCGCGCCACGAGCTGGACGCCAACGATTTCAAAGAATGACAGATTCCCGCCGGCGCCTGCCACGCAGGTTCTCAACAAATCCGGCGGAATGATTTACACTCCGTTCTCTTTGCCGCGGCGCGCCCCGGCGTAGAGCACCATGGAACGTATTAAGCGGGATCGTACACAAATGAGCAGATCACTTTCCATCGCCCTGGCCCAGCTGAACCTGCTGGTCGGCGACATTGAAGGCAACACCGAACGCATGTTGCAAATCGTGCAGGAGCAGCAGAAGGCGGGAGCCGATCTGGTCATGTTCACCGAACTGGCGCTGTCCGGCTACCCGCCGGAAGACCTGTTGTACCGCAATGATTTCTATCAGCGCTGTGATGCGCAGCTGCTGCGCCTGCAGCAGGCTTCCGCCGAGACGGCGATCCTGGTCGGCCACCCGTGGCGCGAAGGCGACAAGCTGTACAACGCGCTGTCGCTGTTTGCCGAAGGCCGCCTGCTGACCCGCTACTTCAAACAGCAGTTGCCGAACTACGGCGTGTTCGATGAGAAGCGCTATTTCCACGCCGGCAACGACACCTGCGTGGTGGAACTGAAAGGCTACCGTCTGGGGCTGCTGATTTGCGAAGATCTGTGGTTCCCGGAGCCGATCGACGCCGCCAAGGCCGCCGGCGCGGAGATTATCCTGTCGATCAACGCCTCGCCGTATAACCGCGAAAAACCGTATATCCGCAAAACGCTGATGGCCGGCCACTGCCAGCGCACCCAGCTGCCGCTGGTGTACCTCAACCAGGTCGGCGGCCAGGATGAGCTGATTTTCGACGGCTGCTCCAAGGTCTTCGACGCCGCCGGCACCATGACCCACCGTCTGGCGGCCTTCGACGAGCAGGTCACTCGCCTGGAATTCAACGAGCTGGACGTGGTGCCGATGGCCGATCCGGCCGCCGAACTGCCGCAGCTGGCGCAGGTGTATCAGGCGCTGGTGTTGGCGGTGCGCGACTACGTGACCAAGAACGGTTTCAAAGGCGCGGTGCTGGGGCTGTCCGGCGGCATCGACTCGGCGCTGACGCTGGCGATCGCCGTGGATGCGTTAGGTAAAGACAAGGTGCAGGCGCTGATGATGCCGTTCCGCTATACCGCGGATATCAGCATCGCCGACGCCAAGGAAGAAGCGGAAATCCTCGGCGTGGAGTTCGATATCGTCTCCATCGAACCGATGTTCGACGCCTTTATGGGCCAGCTGTCGCCGATGTTCGCCGGCACCGAGCGCGACACCACCGAAGAAAACCTGCAGGCGCGTTGCCGCGGGGTGGTGCTGATGGCGCTGTCCAACAAACGCCGCAGCATCGTGCTGACCACCGGCAACAAGAGCGAAATGGCGGTGGGTTATGCCACGCTGTACGGCGATATGGCCGGCGGTTTCGACGTGCTGAAGGACGTGCCGAAAACGCTGGTGTTCAAGCTGTCCGAATACCGCAACACCGTCTCCTACGTGATCCCGCAGCGGGTGATCGATCGTCCGCCGTCCGCCGAGCTGGCGCCGGATCAGGTCGATCAGGACAGCCTGCCGCCGTACGATATCCTGGATGCGATCCTGGAAGGCTACGTTGAGCGCGACAAGTCGGTCGCCGATCTGGTGGCCGAAGGCTTCGACGAAGCGATCGTGCGCAAGGTGATCCGCCTGGTGGACATCAACGAATACAAGCGGCGTCAGGCCGCCGTCGGGCCGCGCATCACCGCCCGTAACTTCGGCAAAGACCGCCGTTATCCCATCACATCCGGTTTTGGCCGCAAAAATTGGTAATAAGGAAAGAAGATGAAAAAGATCGACGCGATTATCAAGCCGTTCAAACTGGATGACGTCCGCGAAGCGCTGGCCGAAGTGGGCATCACCGGCATGACGGTCACCGAAGTCAAAGGCTTCGGCCGCCAGAAGGGCCACACCGAGCTGTACCGCGGCGCCGAGTACATGGTCGACTTTCTGCCGAAGGTGAAGATAGAGATCGTGGTTGCCGACGACATCGTCGACACCTGCGTAGAAACCATCATGCAGACGGCGCAGACCGGCAAGATCGGTGACGGCAAGATCTTCGTCTTCGACGTGGCGCGCGTGGTGCGCATCCGTACCGGCGAGCAGGACGAAGAAGCGATCTGATCCTCCGCAGGATCATCGGTCATCAGGGCGCAGCTTGCTGCGCCCTTGTCATTTCTGTCCCCCCGCACATCGCACTTCTTCGCCTCATTGTTCCCCCCATTTTTGCCTGTCGGCATTCTAAAAAAGCGAACGCTATCGCGTTTTTGATACTTTTCCCGATCGCTTCTCTCGCGAGATCTACAATCAACGTAACTATTTTGATTAAGGTGATCCCCAATGAATTTCAAGTTGCGGCTAGGCGGCAAGGGCGTGCATCCCCAGGAGCTTACTCAAGTAAGTGACTGGGGTAAGCGAACGCAGACAACAACGCAGCGGCTTGAAAGGCGATGGGGATGATGACGTTACGCCAAATCCGCCACTTCATCGCCGTGGCGGAAACCGGGTCGATCTCCGCCGGCGCCCAGGCGGTGTTTGTCTCCCAGTCTTCGCTGACGCTCGCTATCCAGCAGCTGGAAACCGAGATCGGCGTGCGGTTGTTCGATCGCCACGCCAAGGGCATGACGCTGACCCATCAGGGGCACCAGTTTTTGCGTCAGTCGTATCTGATCCTGGCGACGGTGGACAACGCCAAGCGCAGCCTGCAGATCGGCACCGAAAGCCTGACCGGCAAGCTGACCGTCGGCGTCACCAGCCTGGTGGCCGGCTACTTTCTGGTGGAGCTGCTCACGCGCTTTAAATCGGCCTATCCCAACGTCACCGTGCAGGTGGTTGAAGATGAACGCCCGTACATCGAGCATCTGCTGGTTAGCGGCGAGATCGACATCGGCGTGCTGATCTTGTCGAACATCGAAGACCGCGACGCGCTGCAGACCGAGGTGCTGATGCACTCGCCGTATCGCCTGTGGCTACCGCCGCTGCACCCGCTGCTGGAGCACGAGAGCATCAGCCTGGCGGACGTGGCCAAACAGCCGCTGATCCAGCTCAACGCTGATGAAATGGACGTGCACGCGCGGCGCATCTGGGCGCGCGCCGGGCTGAAGCCGGAGATCGCGATGAAGACCGCCTCGACCGAGGCGGTGCGCAGCCTGGTGGCGGCGGGGATGGGGGTCTCCATCCAGCCCGACATGGCGTACCGCGCCTGGTCGCTGGAGGGCAATATGATCGAGGCGCGCAAGCTGGACGATCTGCTGGAGCCGCTGGATATCGGGCTGGCATGGCGGCGCGGCAGCGCGCGGCCGGAGCTGGTGACGCCGTTCCTCACCATCGCGCGCGAGAACGGCAGCAAACACGCCGCCGGGCTTAAGCATTCGATTTAATCGAACGCGGCGTTCAGTATTTAGAATTTGTTGCCCGCCAGAGGCTCGCTTAGGCTGATTAAAACTAACTTATTCACATTTAGTTAACGTTTTTGTCACTTAGGGGCGTCAGGCGATGGCGGATGTGCAGGTTCTCTCAGGTTTGTCCTGTCAGCAGTTCATTAACGGTCAGCTTATCGACGGCGAAGGCCAGCAGGAATGCATCGTCAATCCGGCCAACGGCGAGACGCTGATCGCCCTGACCGAAGCCTCTTCGACGCAGGTCGGCAGCGCGGTAAAAGCCGCGCAGCAGGCGTTCAGCCACTGGTCGCGCACCACGCCGGCCCAGCGCGCCACGCTGTTGCTGCGCATCGCCGACGCCATCGAGCGGCAGGCGCCGCAGCTGGCGCAGCTGGAAGCCCTCAACTGCGGCAAACCGCTGCATCAGGCGCTCAATGACGATCTGCCGGCGGCGGTCGACGTGTTCCGCTTCTTCGCCGGCGCAGTGCGCACGCAGCAAGGGCAGCTGGCCGGTGAGTATGTGCCGGGCCACACCTCGATGATCCGCCGCGATCCCATTGGCGTAGTCGCCTCGATCGCCCCCTGGAACTATCCGCTGATGATGGCGGCGTGGAAGATCGCGCCGGCGTTGGCGGCGGGCAATACCGTGGTGTTCAAACCGTCCGAGCACACGCCGCTGACTATTCTGGCGCTGGCGCCGGCGCTGCAGGAGATCCTGCCGCCGGGCGTGCTGAACATCGTCTACGGCGGCGGGGAAGGGGTCGGCAGCCAGCTGGTGGGGCACCCGCAGGTGCGGCTGGTGTCGGTCACCGGCGATATCGTCACCGGGCAAAAAATTCTTCAGGCGGCGGCCAAAAGCGTCAAGCGCACCCATCTGGAGCTGGGGGGCAAGGCGCCGGTGATCGTCTGCGACGACGCCGATCTTGACGAAGTGGTCAACGGCATTCGCACCTATGGCTATTACAACGCCGGCCAGGACTGCACCGCCGCCTGCCGCATCTACGCGCAGGCCGGCATCTATCCCAAACTGGTGGACGCGCTGGGCGAGGCGGTCGCCAGCCTGCGCTTCGCCCGCAAGCGCGATCAGGACAACGAGATCGGCCCGTTGATAAGCAGCCGCCAGCGCGATCGCGTCGCCAGCTTTGTCGAGCGGGCGCTCAGCCAACCGCATATCGAATTGATCACCGGCGCCGCGGCGCACTCCGGGCCGGGATTCTACTATCAGCCGACCCTGCTGGCGGGCTGCCTGCAAAGCGACGAAATCGTGCAGCGCGAGGTGTTTGGCCCGGTGGTCAGCGTCACGCGCTTCGAGCATCTGGCGCAGGCGGTCGAATGGGCCAACGACTCGGAATACGGGCTGGCTTCGTCGGTATGGACGCAAAATATCGATCGGGCGCTGCACATCGCCGCCCATCTGCAGTACGGCAGCACCTGGATCAACACCCATTTCACCTTGGCGAGCGAGATGCCGCACGGCGGCCTGAAACGCTCCGGCTACGGCAAGGATCTGTCCAGCGATTCGCTGCAGGATTACAGCGTTGTCAGGCACGTAATGGCGAAGTTCAAAGCCAGCTTCTAGCGGTTCTATAAAGCAAAATCGGGCGGCAGCCGTTCCCTGCCGCACACAGATACGCAACACAGGGGTAATTACGATGAGAAAAACTACCGCAGTCACCACCACCGTCTCCGCGCTCTGTCTCACCGTGCTGTGCGGCCTGGCTCAGGCGGCCGATCTGCCGCAGTCGCTGGGCAAAGGCGAAGGCCGGCTGGACATCATCGCCTGGCCCGGCTACATCGAACGCGGCCAGTCCGACAAAAACTACGACTGGGTCACCCAGTTTGAGAAGCAAACCGGCTGTGCGGTGAACGTGAAGACCGCCGCCACCTCCGATGAAATGGTCAGCCTGATGGCCAAGGGCGGCTACGATCTGGTGACCGCCTCCGGCGACGCCTCGCTGCGCCTGATCTTCGGCAAGCGGGTGCAGCCGATCAACACCGCGCTGATCCCGAACTGGAAGAACATCGATCCGCGCCTGCTGAACGGCGCCTGGTATACCGTGGACGGCAAAACTTACGGCACGCCGTACCAGTGGGGGCCGAACCTGCTGATGTACAACACCAAAACCTTCCCGACGCCGCCGGACAGCTGGGCGGTGATCTTCCAGCAGCAGAACCTGCCGGACGGCAAGAGCAACCAGGGGCGGGTGCAGGCTTACGACGGCCCGATCTACATCGCCGACGCGGCGCTGTTCCTGAAGGCCACCCAGCCGCAGCTCGGCATCAGCGATCCTTATCAGCTCAACGAAGAGCAGTATCAGGCGGCGCTGAAGCTGCTGCGCAGCCAGCACGCGCTGATCCACCGCTACTGGCACGACACCTCGGTGCAGATGAGCGACTTTAAAAACGAAGGCGTGGTGGCCTCCAGCGCCTGGCCGTATCAGGCCAACGCCCTGAAGGGCGAGGGGCAGCCGATCGCCACCGTGTTCCCGAAAGAGGGCGTGACCGGCTGGGCGGACACCACCATGCTGCATACCGATGCCAAGCACCCGAGCTGCGCCTACCAGTGGATGAACTGGTCGCTGGAGCCGAAGGTGCAGGGCGACGTGGCGGCCTGGTTCGGGTCGGTGCCGGCTTCACCGGCGGGCTGCAAGGCCAGCGCGCTGTTGGGTGAGAAGGGCTGCGAAACCAACGGCTTCAACCAGTTCGACAAAATCGCCTTCTGGAAAACGCCGCAGGCGCAGGGCGGCAAGTTCGTGCCGTACAGCCGCTGGACCCAGGATTACATCGCCATCATGGGCGGCCGCTAAGCCGCGGGGGCGCGGCTCGCTGCGCCCGAATCACATCAGTATGGAGCACAGAAAATGACCATTGCCGTGCAATTCATCGATGTTTCGCGGACTTTCGGCGATGTTCGCGCCGTGGATCGGGTATCCATCGACATTCAGGACGGGGAATTTTTCTCCATGCTCGGGCCATCCGGCTCGGGCAAAACCACCTGCCTGCGCCTGATCGCTGGCTTTGAACAGCTGACTTCCGGCTCGATTCGCATTCACGGTCAGGAAGCTGCCAACCTGCCGCCGTATCAGCGCGACGTGAACACCGTGTTTCAGGATTACGCGCTGTTCCCGCACATGTCGGTGCTGGAAAACGTCGCCTACGGCCTGATGGTGAAGGGCGTCGCCAAACGCGAGCGGCTGGCGCGGGCGCAAGAGGCGCTGGAGAGCGTGGCGCTCGGTTTCGTTGCCGAACGCAAACCGGCGCACCTGTCGGGCGGCCAGCGTCAGCGCGTGGCGTTGGCGCGCGCGCTGGTCAATCGGCCACGGGTGCTGCTGCTGGACGAGCCGCTCGGCGCGCTGGATCTCAAGCTGCGCGAGCAGATGCAGGGTGAGCTGAAGAAGCTGCAGCGTCAGCTGGGCATCACCTTTATCTTCGTCACCCACGATCAAAGCGAAGCGCTGTCGATGTCCGATCGGGTGGCGGTGTTCAATAACGGCCGCATCGAACAGGTGGATACGCCGCGCGAACTTTACATGCGGCCGAAGACGCCGTTCGTCGCCGAGTTCGTCGGCACCTCCAACGTGGTGCGCAGCGAGCTGGCGCAGCGCCTGCTCGGCGAAAGCCGAACCTTCTCGATCCGGCCGGAACATATCCGCCTGCTGGAGCACGGCGGCGCGGCGCAGGACGAGATCCAGGTGCAGGGCACGCTGCAGGAAATCCATTACCAGGGCGCGGCCACGCGGTATGAAATCGCGCTGAACGGCGGCGAAAAGCTGCTGGTCAGCCAGGCCAATCCGCAGTGGATCGCCGAAGGGCAACAGCGGCAGATCGGCCAGCCGATCGTCGCCTGCTGGCCGCGCGCGGCGATGGTGCCGCTGCTGGAGGAGAGGTGAGATGGACATGAGCATCGATTCCCCCCCGGCGCGCGGCGGTACCGTGCGCGCGCTGTCGACCTGGCTCTATCGCCGGCCGACGCTGTATCTGCTTTTGCTGCTGGTGCCGCCGCTGCTGTGGTTCGGCGCGGTGTACCTCGGTTCGCTGCTGACGCTGCTGTGGCAAGGATTTTACACCTTCGACGATTTCACCATGGCGGTGACGCCGGATCTGACCTTCGCCAACCTCGCGGCGCTGTTCAACCCGGCCAACTACGACATTATCCTGCGCACGCTGACCATGGCGGTGCTGGTGTCGCTGGCCAGCGCGGCGCTGGCGTTCCCCATCGCCTATTACATGGCGCGTTACACCAGCGGCCGCGTCAAGGCGTTCTTTTACATCGCCGTGATGATGCCGATGTGGGCCAGCTATATCGTCAAAGCCTATGCCTGGACTTTGCTGTTGGCGAAAGACGGCGTGGCGCAGTGGTTCCTGCAGCACCTGGGGCTGGAGCCGCTGTTGGCGTCGCTGCTGACGGTGCCCGGCGTCGGTGGCAACACGCTGTCGACCTCGGGGCTGGGGCGTTTTCTGGTGTTCGTCTATATCTGGCTGCCGTTCATGATCCTGCCGATCCAGGCGGCGCTGGAGCGCCTGCCGCCCTCGCTGCTGCACGCTTCGGCGGATCTGGGCGCCCGGCCGGCGCAGACCTTCCGCCACGTCATTTTGCCGCTGGCGGTGCCGGGCATCGCCGCCGGATCGATCTTCACCTTTTCGCTGACGCTGGGCGACTTTATCGTGCCGCAGCTGGTGGGGCCGCCGGGCTATTTCATCGGCAGCATGGTGTACGCCCAGCAGGGCGCGATCGGCAATATGCCGATGGCCGCGGCCTTTACGCTGGTGCCGATCGTCCTGATCGCCATCTATCTTTCCATCGTCAAACGTCTGGGGGCTTTCGATGCACTCTGAACGCGCGCCCTTAGGGCTGAAGCTGGCCGCCTGGGGCGGACTTGTCTTCCTGCATTTCCCGTTGGCGATCATCGCCATCTACGCCTTCAACACCGAGGACGCGGCCTTCAGCTTCCCGCCGAAGGGCTTCACGCTGCACTGGTTCAATGTCGCCGCCGGGCGGCAGGACATTATCGATGCGGTGCTGCTGTCGGCGCAGATCGCCTGCCTGGCGACCGCCATCGCGCTGGTGCTCGGCACCCTGGCGGCGGCGGCGCTGTATCGGCGCGATTTCTTCGGCAAGGACAGCATTTCGCTGCTGTTGCTGCTGCCGATTGCGCTGCCGGGGATCGTCACCGGCCTGGCGCTGCTGGCGGCGTTCAAGGCGCTGAACATCGAGCCCGGCATCCTGACCATCGTCGTCGGCCATGCGACGTTCTGCGTGGTGATCGTGTTCAACAACGTCATCGCCCGGTTCCGCCGCACCTCGTACAGCCTGATCGAAGCGTCGATGGATCTCGGCGCCGACGGCTGGCAAACCTTCCGTTACGTGATCTTGCCGAACCTCGGCTCGGCGCTGCTGGCCGGCGGCATGCTGGCGTTTGCGCTGTCGTTCGACGAAATCATCGTGACCACCTTTACCGCCGGCCACGAGCGCACGCTGCCGCTGTGGCTGCTGAACCAGCTCGGCCGCCCGCGCGACGTGCCGATCACCAACGTGGTGGCGCTGTCGGTGATGCTGTTGACCATGCTGCCGATCCTCGGCGCTTACTACCTGACCAAAGGTGGAGAAAGCGTCGCCGGCAGCGGCAAATAATTTCCTTACCCGACCTCTGATAAAAGGATAACCCTATGCAAAGCCAACTGTTGATTGACGGCCAACTGGTGAATGGCCAGGGCGCGACCCAGCCGGTGTATAACCCGGCGACCGGCGAAGTGATCGCGCAGGTGGCGGAGGCCAGCCCGGAGCAGGTCGATCGCGCGGTGCTGGCGGCGGACGCCGCGTTCGCCGCCTGGGGGCAAACCACGCCGAAGGAGCGCGCCGAGCATCTGCTCAAGCTGGCGGATCTGATCGATGAGCATGCCGAGACCTTCGCCAGGCTGGAGTCGCTCAACTGCGGCAAGCCTTATCACTGCGTATTGAATGACGAACTGCCGGCGGTGGCCGACGTGTTTCGCTTCTTCGCCGGGGCCAGCCGCTGCCTGACCGGCATGGCCGCTGGCGAGTATCTGGCCGGGCACACTTCGATGATCCGCCGCGATCCGCTCGGCGTGGTGGCTTCGATCGCGCCGTGGAACTACCCGCTGATGATGGCGGCCTGGAAGCTGGCGCCGGCGTTGGCGGCGGGCAACTGCGTGGTGATCAAGCCTTCTGAGCAGACGCCGCTGACCACCTTCAAACTGGCCGAACTGGCCGCCGGGCTGTTCCCGCCGGGCGTGCTCAACGTGCTGTTCGGGCGCGGCGCCGGCGTGGGCGATCGGCTGACCGGGCATGACAAGGTGCGCATGGTGTCGCTGACCGGGTCGATCGCCACCGGCGAGCACATCATCGCCCACACCGCCGCCGGCATTAAGCGCACCCATATGGAGCTGGGCGGTAAGGCGCCGGTGCTGGTGTTCGACGATGCCGATCTGCAGCAGGTGGTCGACGGCATTCGCGGTTTCGGCTTCTACAACGCCGGGCAGGATTGCACCGCCGCTTGCCGCATCTACGCGCAGAAAAGCATTTATCCCGAGCTGGTCAAGCGGTTGGGCGAGGCGGTGGCCAGCCTGAAGATCGGCGCGCCGGACGACGAGAGCACCGAGCTGGGGCCGTTGATTACCGCCCAGCATCTGGAGCGGGTGGCCGGTTTTGTCGAGCGAGCCAAAGCGTTGCCGCACGTACAGGTGGTGACCGGCGGCGAGAAGGTGAAAGGGCCGGGCTACTACTTCCAGCCGACGCTGTTGGCGGGCGCGCGCCAGGACGATGAGATCGTGCAGCGCGAAGTGTTCGGCCCGGTGGTGACGGTGACGCCGTTCGACGACGAAGAGCAGGTGCTGGCCTGGGCGAACGAATCCAATTACGGGCTGGCGTCGTCCGTGTGGACCCGCGACGTGGGCCGCGCGCATCGCTTAAGCGCCCGCCTGCAATACGGCTGCACCTGGGTGAACACCCACTTCATGCTGGTGAGCGAAATGCCGCACGGCGGCCAGAAATTGTCCGGCTACGGCAAGGATATGTCGATGTACGGGCTGGAGGATTACACGGCCATTCGTCATGTGATGTTCAAACATTGATTTTACAGTAATTATCCGCACAATAGCGCGGCCTTCGAGCCGGCTCCGGCCGGCTGATGATAATAAAAATTGAAAGGAAGCCTATATGGGTATCACCAGACGCGATTTTCTCAACGGAGTGGCGATCACCATCGCCGCCGGGTTGACGCCGCTGCAAATCTTGCGCGCGTCGCCGCAAACCGCTAATCAAGCCCTGTACTATCCGCCGGCGCTGACCGGGTTGCGGGGCAACCATCCGGGCTCGTTCGAGCATGCGCACCAGTTGGGGCGCGACGGCAAAACCTTTGATTTCGGCAGCGTACCCGCCGTTGAAGAGTTCGATCTGGTGGTGGTGGGCGCCGGCATCAGCGGGCTGGCGGCCGCCTGTTTCTGGCAGCAACTGAAAGGCGAGCGGCAGCGCATTCTTTTGATCGACAACCACGACGACTTCGGCGGCCACGCCAAGCGCAACGAGTTCAACAGCGACGACGGCATGCTGCTCGGCTACGGCGGCAGTGAATCGCTGCAGTCGCCGCGTTCCAACTTCAGCCCGGTGGCGATGGGGCTGCTGCGCAAGCTCGGCGTCGATATCGACCAACTGGAACAGGCTTTCGACACCACCTTCTACCCGGATTTGAATTTGAGCCGCGGGGTTTACTTCGATCGCAAGAACTTCGGCGTCGACAAGGTGGTGAGCGGCGATCCGGGGCGCACGGTGGCGGACGACATTCCGCGCGATCGGCTCAACGGCCGCTCTTATGAAGCGTTCATCGGCGATTTCCCGCTGCCGGAAAGCGATCGCCAGGCGCTGATCGCGCTGCACACGGTGGAGAAGGATTATCTGCCGGAGATGACGCTGGAGCAGAAGGTCGAATGGCTCGACACCCACAGCTACACCCAGTTCCTGCGCGAGAAGGTGGGCCTGAGCGAGCTGGCGATCCGGTATTTCCAGCAGACCACCAACGATTTCCAGGCGGTGGGCATCGATGGCACCTCGTGCAGCGATGCGCGTATTTGCGATCTGCCGGGCCTGAACGGCATGAATCTGCCGCCGCTGGACGAAGAGTCGCAGGCGGATCTCGACGATCCTTACGTGTTCCACTTCCCGGACGGCAACGCCACGCTGGCGCGCCTGATGGTGCGCCAGCTGATCCCGACGGTGGCTCCGGCCGGCAAGGACATGAACGACGTGGTGCTGGCTAAATTCGACTACAGCCAGCTCGATCGGCCGGAGTCGCCGGTGAAGCTGCGCTTGAACAGCACCGGGCTGCACGCGGCCAACGTCGGCGACAAGGTGGAAGTCACCTACATGACCGGCGAGAAGATGACCAAAGTGCGCGCCGGGCAGGTGGTGATGGCCGGCTACAACATGATGATCCCGTATCTGGTGCCGGAGATGGCGCACGAGCAGCAGGAGGCGCTGAAGCAGAACGTCAAGGCGCCGCTGGTGTACAGCAAGGTGGTGATCCGCAACTGGCAGCCGTTCATCAAGCTGGGCGTGCACGAGGTCTATTCGCCGGCCGCGCCGTACAGCCGCGTGAAGCTGGACTATCCGGTGAGCATGGGCGGCTATCAGCACCCGCGCGATCCGGATCGGCCGATCGGCCTGCATATGGTGTATGTGCCGACGCTGCCGGGCAGCGGCCTCAGCACGCGCGAACAGTCGCGCAAAGGGCGCGCGCTGCTGCTGGGCACGCCGTTCGAAGTGCACGAGCAGATGATCCGCGAACAGCTGCAGGGCATGCTGGGCGAGGCCGGTTTCGATCATCAGCGCGACATTCAGGCGATCACCGTCAACCGCTGGTCGCACGGTTACTCCTACTTCCTCAACGGGTTGTTTGACGACGAAGACGAAGCCAAGAAAATCATCGAAACGGCGCGGCAGCCGATCGGCAAGATCGCTATCGCCAACTCCGATGCCGACTGGAGCCCGTACGCCAACTCGGCGATCGATCAGGCGTGGCGTGCGGTTAACGAACTGGCCTATGGCAAGGTTGCCGCCAAGGAGGGAGCATGAGTCTGCGTTCGTTGTACCTGTTGAGCCTGTTGGCCGCCGGCGGCTCGGCCCAGGCGATGTCGGCCGGGGAATACGTCGCCAAAGCCGGTGACTGCACCGCCTGCCATACCGCGCCGGGCGGCGCCGAATTGGCGGGCGGCATGAAGTTCCCGACGCCGCTCGGGGCTATCTACGCCACCAACATCACGCCGGACAAGCTGCACGGCATCGGCGCTTACTCGTTCGAAGAGTTCGATCGCGCCATGCGTCAGGGGATCGCCAAAGACGGTCACCGGCTTTATCCGGCGATGCCGTACACCTCGTACGCCAAAATGAGCGCGGAAGACATGCGCGCGCTGTATGACTATCTGATGAACGAGGTGCCGGCGCAGAACGTCGCCAACCGCGCCAGCGACATCAGCTGGCCGCTGTCGATGCGTTGGCCGCTGGCGGTGTGGAACCAGCTGTTCCACGACGACCAGCCGTATCAGGCCGATCCGCAGCAAAGTGCCGAGTGGAACCGCGGCGCCTACCTGGTGCAGGGCGCGGGCCACTGCGGCAGCTGCCATACGCCGCGCGGTTGGGCGATGCAGGAGAAGGGGCTGGACGGTAAGGAACCGGTGTTCCTGAGCGGCGCCGAGCTGGACGGCTGGTACGCTTCCAACCTGCGCGGCCTGCCGCCGGAAGAGGTGACGGCGCTGCTGAAAACCGGCCGCAGCCGCCATGCGGCGGTCGCCGGGCCGATGAGCGAGGTGGTGGCCCACAGCACGCAGTACCTCAGCGACGGCGATCTGAACGCCATCGCGGTGTACCTGCGCAGTCTGGCGCCGGGCCCCGTCGCCGGGGCCGCCTCGAAGGCTGCGCAGGCGGATAACCCGAGCGGCAAGGCGACCTATGCGATGTACTGCTCGACCTGCCACGGCAATAAGGGGGAGGGCACTGACTTCGCCATTCCGGCGCTGGCGGGCAATGCCACGGTAACGGCGGACAATCCGCTGACCGCGCTGCGGGTGGTGCTGGAGGGGGCGCATACGCCGATCACGCAGCAGGCGATGGCGTTTGACATGCCGGCTTATGGCTGGGCGTTGAACGATCGGCAGGCGGCCGATCTGATGAGCTACCTGCGGGGAAGCTGGGGCAACCAGGCGGCGCCGGTGACGGTGCAGCAGGTGCAGGACGCGCGCCAACTGCAGGCGAAATAAAGAGGGAGCGCGGTCTGACGGCCGCGCTCCGCAAGCATTACAGCACCTTATGTGGGCCGAAGCATTCGTAGTGGATGCGTTCGGCCTCTACGCCCATCTCCAGCAGCTGTTTGCCCACGAACTGCATGAAGGCCACCGGGCCGCAGAAGTAATAGTGCATCTGCGGATCGGCCAGGCTGCCTTGCAGCGTGCTCAAATTCATCAATCCGCGGCTGTGGTAGTCGCGGCCTTCCACGTCATCGGCGCCCGGCTCGCGGTACCACACATGGCGGCTAAGATTCGGCATGCGCCCGGCAATATCCGCCACTTCCTCGGCAAAGGCATGCACGCTGCCGTTTTCCGCCGCGTGCAGCCAGTGGACCTGCGCCTGGTGTTGATTGTCGTGCAGGCTGTTGAGCATGCCGAGCATCGGGGTTTGGCCGACGCCGGCGGAGATCAGCGCCACCGGCGTGGTCGGCGCCACGTCGAGGAAGAAGTCGCCGTGCGGCGGGGCGATGTCGATCACGTCGCCTTCCTGCGCCTGCCGGTGCAGGTAGTTGGACACTTTCCCCTGATCTTCGCGCTTCACCGCGATGCGGTAGAACTCGCCGTTTGGCGAGGCGGTCAGCGAGTACTGGCGAATTTCCTGATGCTCCAGGCTGTCGTGCTTGATGTAGACCGCCAGGTATTGCCCCGGTTTGAAGTCCGCCACCCGGCCGCCGTCCACCGGCGCCAGCACGAAGCTGCAGATCACGTCGCTCTGCGGCTGTTTCTTCAGGATGCGGAATGCGCGCAGATCGCGCCAGCCGCCGTTGTCGGTTTCGCTCTGCTGATAAATCTGCTCTTCACGCTGAATAAACACGTTGGCCAGCACGCCGTAGGCTTTGCCCCAGGCGTCCAACACTTCCTGACCCGGGCTGAACATTTCGTCCAGCGTCGCCAGCAGGTGGCCGCCGACGATTTGGTACTGCTCCGGCTGGATATTGAAGCTGGTGTGCTTCTGCGCGATGCGCTCCACCGCCGGCAGCAGCGCCGCCAGGTTCTCGATGTTGGCGGCATAGGCGCAGATGGCGTCGAACAACGCCTGACGCTGATCGCCGTTGCGCTGGTTGCTCATGTTGAAAATGTCTTTCAATTCCGGGTTGTGCGCGAACATGCGATCGTAAAAGTGGGCGGTCAGCTTCGGCCCGGTCGCAGCCAGCAGGGGAAGGGTGGATTTAACGGTGGCGATGGTTTGGCTATCCAGCATGGGAGCGCTCCTTGGGTTGGGATCTTGACGAGAATTTTAATGATGCATTTTAAATGCATCTTATTGAGTTCCACGCCGCTTGTAAATACCCTTGTTTTCGTTGCGGTGTTCTTCCGGCGTCGATCGCGCTCACAGAACATGAAAAAAGCGCATCGTTCGCATGAGGAAATGTCCGTTGATAAACGGCGGCGTTTAGCGGATCAAAGCCTTGCGCCGCCTTATGCCAATCGTTTGCGTAAAAACCTCTGTCAAGACCTATCTTCGGTGGGGCGAAACGGTTTACACTGTGGCCCAGAACCCAAACGGGTAGTTATTTGGTGATTTTTTAGTTAGCTGATTTAAGTCAGGAGATGCCGGATGTTAAAGCGTGAAATGAACATTGCCGATTACGATGCGGAACTGTGGCGTGCCATGGAGCAGGAAGTGGTGCGTCAGGAAGAGCACATCGAGCTGATCGCGTCTGAGAACTACACCAGCCCGCGCGTGATGCAGGCTCAGGGTTCCCAGCTGACCAACAAATACGCTGAAGGCTATCCGGGCAAGCGTTACTACGGCGGCTGCGAATACGTGGATATCGTTGAGCAGCTGGCTATCGACCGCGCCAAAGAATTGTTCGGCGCCGATTACGCCAACGTGCAGCCGCACTCCGGCTCCCAGGCTAACTTCGCCGTTTACACCGCGCTGCTGCAGCCGGGTGACACCATTCTGGGCATGAACCTGGCGCACGGCGGCCACCTGACCCACGGTTCCCCGGTTAACCTGTCCGGCAAACTGTATAACGTGGTGCCTTACGGCATCGACGACAAAGGTCAAATCGACTATGACGATCTGGCCAAACAGGCGCAAACCCACAAGCCGAAAATGATCATCGGCGGCTTCTCCGCTTACTCCGGCGTGGTTGACTGGGCCAAAATGCGCGAAATCGCCGACAGCATCGGCGCTTATCTGTTCGTCGACATGGCGCACGTGGCCGGCCTGATCGCCGCCGGCGTGTACCCGAACCCGGTACCGCACGCGCACATCGTCACCACCACCACCCACAAAACCCTGGCGGGCCCGCGCGGCGGCCTGATCCTGGCGAAGGGCGGCGACGAAGAGCTGTACAAGAAGCTGAACTCCGCCGTGTTCCCTGGCGGCCAGGGCGGCCCGCTGATGCACGTGATCGCCGGCAAGGCGGTGGCGCTGAAAGAAGCGATGGAGCCTGAGTTCAAGGTTTACCAGCAGCAAGTGGCGGTCAACGCCAAGGCGATGGTGGACGTGTTCCTGCAGCGCGGCTACAAAGTGGTCTCCGGCGGCACCCATAACCACCTGTTCCTGCTGGATCTGGTCGACAAAAACCTGACCGGTAAAGAAGCGGACGCCGCCCTGGGCCGTGCCAACATCACCGTCAACAAAAACAGCGTGCCGAACGATCCGAAGAGCCCGTTCGTCACCTCCGGCGTGCGTATCGGCACCCCGGCCGTGACCCGTCGCGGCTTCAAAGAAGCCGACGTGCGCGAACTGGCCGGTTGGATCTGTGATGTGCTGGACAACATCAACGATGAAGCCACCATCGAACGCACCAAGAAGAAAGTGCTGGATATCTGCGCCCGCCTGCCGGTTTACGCATAATCCCGCTTTTGCCTGAAAAAACCCGCTGCGGCGGGTTTTTTTGTGGCCGCTCGCGGCAAACTGTGAGCTGTCTGGCACTCTAACGCATTGACGTGGAATGAAGATTGCGGGCAGGTGTGAGCTCTGTCAAAGTATTGCCCTCACTCCGGAGGGATCATGGTTCTGCAATCCACGCGTTGGCTCGCGCTCAGTTATTTCACCTACTTTTTTTCCTACGGCATTTTCTTACCGTTCTGGGGCGTGTGGCTGAAAGGCGAGGGCATCGCGCCCGAAACCATCGGCATATTGCTCGGCGCCGGTTTGGTGGCCCGCTTCCTCGGCAGTTTACTGATTGCTCCCCGCGTTAAAGATCCCTCTCATCTGGTTTCCGCGCTGCGCCTGCTGGCGCTGCTGACCCTGGCTTTCGCGGTTGGCTTCTGCTTCGGCAACGGCTGGGGCTGGCTGATGCTGGTGATAGCGGGGTTCAACCTGTTCTTCTCGCCGCTGGTGCCGCTGACCGACGCGCTGGCCGCCACCTGGCAAAAGCAGATCCGCATGGACTATGGCCGGGTGCGGCTGTGGGGCTCGCTGGCGTTCGTCATCGGCTCGGCGCTGACCGGGCAACTGGTGGCGGTGTGGGGCCATAACGCCATTCTCTACAGCCTGATCCTCAGCGTGCTGGCGATGCTGCTGGGCATGCTGCTGAAGCCGAGCGTGATGCCGCAGGGCGAAGCGCGCACGCACGGCGGGGCCGAGCGTTCGCTGTGGGCGCTGTTGAAAGAAGGGCCGGTGTGGCGCTTCCTGCTGTGTGTCACGCTGCTGCAGGGTGCGCACGCCGGCTACTACAGCTTCGGCTCCATTTACTGGCAGGAGGCGGGCTATTCGGCCTCGACCATCGGTTATCTGTGGTCGCTGGGCGTGGTGGCGGAAGTGATTATTTTCGCCAGCAGCAACGTGCTGTTCCGCCGCTGGAATGCGCGCAACCTGCTGCTGCTTTCCGCCTGTTGCGGCGTGTTGCGCTGGAGCCTGATGGCCTACAGCACCGAGCTGGGTTGGCTGCTGCTGATCCAAATCCTGCACTGCGGCACCTTCACCGTGTGCCATCTGGCGGCGATGCGCTTTATCGCCGCGCGCCAGGGGCAAGAGGTGATCCAACTGCAGGCGGTGTATTCGGCGCTGGCGATGGGCGGCGGTATCGCCGTCATGACGGTCATTGCCGGGTTCCTGTTCGAACATTGGCAGGGCGGGGTGTTCTGGGTGATGGCGGCGGTCGCGGTGCCGGCCTTGTTCATCCGGCCGCCGGCGGTCAGCGTCAGCCGGTGATTAAGGGGCTTCCAGCAGCGCGCGGATGGCCTGGCGCTGGCGGTTTTCCAGCGGCAGTTCGGTATAGATCAGCGGCGGGTGTGGAGCGCTGTGCACCGCCGCGTAGGGGGTGATCACCAGCGTGACGCCCTGCGGCGCTCCGCCGCACAGATAGTCGCTCAGCGGCAGATACTTGATGTTCAGCGGCAGCAGCGTGAGCTCGCGGATCTGATATTCCACTTCCTCTTCCAACTGCGGGTTATCCAGCGTCAGCAGCAGCACCTGTTTTTCCTGCAGCGCGTTGTCCTGCATCAGCCAGGCGCCGAAGCTGATGGCCACCAGGCCCGCCTCCTCGTTGGAAAAATGCACGCCGTACTCCTGCTCCAGCGGTTTCAACGCTTCCTGCGTGGTGCGCATCAGCCGCGGGTATTTGCGCACCACTTCTTCCAGCAGCATATTGTCGATGCCGATGGCGAAACGGCAGCGCTCCAGCGCCGGCGCCAGATGGGCGAACAGCTGGCTGACCAGCTCCGCCTTGCTGCTGAAAGCCATGCCGGACAGCTGCTGGAACCGCTCGACCATGCTGTCGATCGCCGTCATCAACCGCTGCTCATGCGCCGAGTCGTTGCTGTGGTAGCTGTGGCTTTTCAACAGGGTGAAGGTCAGCGCCAGGAAATCGCGCTCGTCCGCGTGCGGCGGCTGGTTAAACAGCCGGTTGCAGGTCTGATGCAGCCAGGCGGCGGCTTGCTGCTCCGGTTTTTGCCGCAGCCAGTCGCGCTGAACGGCGTCGAAACACGGGTGTTGCTGCAGGCGGTTTTGCCAGGCGCAGTAGAGCAGATAATGCTGCAGGAATTGGCGGTCGCGCGCGTCAAAGTGACGATTGAGCAGCGGCTCGCAGGCGTCGAGCGACTGGGCCAACAGCGATGTCAACTCGGCATCGGCCGCCAGCGCTTGCCGCAGGCGCGGGGCGAAATCGTCTTCGACGAACCGCGGGCTGCAGCGCAGGGTGCGCCTTAGCCAATGGAGCAGGCACAGGCGTTGGTTGAGCGCGCTGCCCCTCAATCGGTAGCCATGGTCGGGATCGACGGCGATCTCCAGATGGTGGAAACGCTGGATTTCACTGGCCACCTCGGCTATATCTTGCCGGGTTATCGGGGGGGCGACGCCATTGATTCGGCTGAGGGTCTCCAGCTGTAACTCGGGCTCCGGCGTGTACAGCATCAGCAGCAGATGGCAGCGCCGTTGTTGTCCGGAGAGCTCAGGCACGGGAGAGGTGTCCAGGCTCATATCACCTTCCGGCATAAAAGGTTGCGATTATGCCTAAGCATAGCAAAAGGCTTTGTGCCGGCAGGGTTAACGCGCGGCTTTTACTTCGGCTTACAACTTTCGTCACAAATATCGCCGGCAGAGGCGGGCCGTTCGACATTTATTTGTGTTACGTTATAACAAATATAGGTAAAGCAGGATAATGATGAAGTTACGTCGACTTTTGGCTGCCTTTGGCGCCGTGTTCAGCGCCGGTGCGATCGCGCATCCGCACAGCTTTATCGATATGAACACCACCTTCGTCGCCAAGGATCAGCGGTTGGTCGGCCTGAAAATGGTGTGGGTGATGGATGAAATCACCTCGGCGGATCTGCTCTACGATGCGAAAAACGCCAAGAGCGATTCGGAAGTGTGGAAAAAGCTGGCGGCGGAAGTGATGGCCAACGTGCTGGGGCAGCACTATTTCACCGACCTTTACCGCGACGGCAAGCCGGTGAAATACCTGAACTTGCCCAGCGAATATCACCTGTCGCGCCAGGGCAACCAGGCGGTACTGGAGTTCGTGCTGCCGTTGGCCGAGCCGCAGCCGCTGGCGGGCAAGCCGTTCGAGCTTTCTACTTACGATCCGACTTATTTCGTGGATATGACCTATAAAGACCAAAATGCGCTGCATTTGCCGCCGGAGATGGCGCAGCAGTGCAGCTACAAGCTGATGACGCCGAAGCCGAATGCGTCGCTGCAGGCCTATGCGCTGTCGCTCGACAAGAACGACTCGCCCGGTGAAGACCTGGCGCTGGGGCAGCAGTTCGCCCAGCGGGTGACGCTGCAATGTCGCTGAATCTCTCGCAACCGACGATAAACCGGCGCCACTGGGCTTTCGGCCTGTGGCCGCTGCTGCCGTTCACGCTGGCGCTGGCGGCCGCCGCGCTGCTGGCGTGGCACTATTGGCCGCAGCTGCTGATGCAGAGCGTGGTATGGCAAAAAGCGCTGCACCAGCAGATGGCGGGGTTGTTGCAACAGGTGAAGGCCGCGCCGCAGCAGGCAGGGTTGGCGCTGACGCTGTTCAGCCTCGGCTATGGCGTTTTGCATGCGCTCGGCCCCGGCCACGGCAAAGTGGTGATCGCCACCTATCTGGCCACTCACCCGGCGCGGCTGAAAAGCAGCCTGAAGCTGACCTTCGCCGCTTCGCTGGTGCAGGGCGGGGTGGCGATCGCGCTGGTCACGCTGATGCTGGTGATATTGCAGCTCTCTTCGCGCCAGCTGCACCAAAGCAGCTTCTGGCTGGAGAAGGGCAGCTTTATTTTGGTGATGTTGCTTGGCGTGTTGCTGAGTTGGCGCGCGCTGAAACGTCTGTTTGCGGCGATCAAGGCGATGCGCCCGGCGCCGGCGCTGCGCATTAACAGCCTGACGCCGCTGACGGCGGAGCATGTGCACAGCGCCGATTGCGGCTGCGGCCACCGGCATCTGCCGAGCGACAGCGAGCTGCAGGCGGGAAGCGATTGGCGCACCCAGACCGCCATCGTGCTGGCGATGGGCATGCGTCCCTGTTCGGGGGCGATTTTGGTGCTGCTGTTCTCCAAGGTGATCGGCGTGTTCGGCTGGGGAGTGATCTCCGCGCTGGCGATGGCGTTCGGCACGTCGTTGACCATCTCCATGCTGGCGCTGCTGGTGCATTACAGCCGACGGCTGGCGGTGCGCCTTAGCCGCTCGCGTGCGCCCGCCGCCTGGAGCGCGGTGGCCTGGGGATCGTTGGCGCTGGCCGGGGGCCTGATCCTGTTGGCCACCGGGCTGTTGCTGTACGTCAGCGCGCAGCCGGAATTCGGCGGCGGCATCCGCCCCTTCTCCCGCTGACGGGCATAAAAAAAGCGCTGCATCGGCAGCGCTTTTTTCGATTCGCTTCTGGCGATTAACGCTTCAGCGCTTCGCTCAGTTCTTCGCGCATGGTGGCCAGCATGGCTTTCACGACGCGCGGGTTGCCTGCTACCACGTTGCCGGAGCTGAAGTGGTTGTGGCCGCCGACGAAGTCGGTGACCAGGCCGCCGGATTCACGCACCAGCAGTTCGCCCGCGGCGAAGTCCCACGGCTTCAGGCCGATTTCGAAGAAACCGTCTACGCGGCCGGCGGCCACATAGGCCAGATCCAGCGCAGCGGAACCGGTGCGGCGGAAGTCCGCACACTGGGTGAACAGCTTGCCGACGATGTTGATGTAAGGCGTTGCGTGCTGTTTGACTTTGAACGGGAAGCCGGTCGCCAGGATGGTGCCATCCAGATCTTTGGCGTTGGTGCCGCGCAGACGGTAACCGTTGAGCTGGGCGCCCTGACCGCGCGTGGCGGTGAACAGTTCGTTGCGCATCGGATCGTAAACCACGGCCACTTCAGTGCGGCCTTTGATGCGTACGGCGATGGAAACGGAGAAATGAGGGAAACGTTTGATGAAGTTTGCAGTGCCATCCAGTGGATCGATCACCCATTGCACATCGCGATCTTCGCCGATCAGCTCACCGCGTTCTTCGCTCACGATACTGTGTTGCGGATAAGACTTGCGGATGACGTCGATGATCAGATGCTCTGCATCGCGATCGACGTTGGTGACGAAGTCATTGGTCCCTTTCTGGCTCGCTTCTACAGCGTCCGGGGTTTCGTAGTTTTTGGCAATCAGGTTACCGGCCTTGCGCGCAGCGCGCACGGCGATAGTCAGCATCGGATGCATGGGTATCTTCCAACTAGGATGTTAAAGAACAGGAAACGGCGCGAAGTATAGCAGCTGTTCGGCAAATTGCCTACGGCTGTGTTAAGATGCTGCGATTTTCCGCCACGCTCAGAGTTTGTATGCTGCACAATATCCGCATTGTTCTGGTAGAGACTTCACATACCGGCAACATGGGCTCGACCGCCAGAGCCATGAAAACCATGGGGTTAACCAACCTTTATCTGGTTAATCCGCTGATCAAACCCGATTCTCAGGCCATTGCCCTGGCCGCCGGCGCCAGCGACGTGATCGGCAACGCCACTATCGTCGATACCCTCGATGACGCCATCGCCGGCTGTAGCCTGGTGGTGGGCACCAGCGCGCGCTCTCGCACCCTGCCGTGGCCGATGCTGGAGCCGCGCGAATGCGGCGTGCGCGCGGTGCACGAGGGCGAGCACGCGCCGGTGGCGCTGGTGTTCGGCCGTGAACGCGTCGGGCTGACCAACGATGAATTGCAGAAGTGCCACTACCATGTCGCCATTCCGGCCAACCCGGACTACAGCTCGCTGAACCTGGCGATGGCGGTGCAGATCCTGGCGTACGAAGTGCGCGTGGCTTACCTCGATCGCCAACAGGCGGGCGCGCCGCAGCTGGAAGAGACGCCGTATCCGCTGGTGGACGACCTTGAGCGTTTCTATCAGCACCTTGAGCAGACGCTGCAGCGTACCGGCTTCATTCGCCCGTCCCATCCGGGCCAGGTGATGAGCCGCCTGCGCCGGCTGTTCACCCGCGCGCGCCCGGAAGGGCAGGAGCTGAATATCCTGCGCGGCATGCTGACCTCGATCGAGAAACAGGATAAACATCAAGGTAATTAATTGATGTGGCATAACGGTGGGCGACAATAGTATTAGTTATCCAAAGGTTATAACATGTATTTTATATACCTTTGTTCTTGCTAAGTTCAAAACGTGCTAATACTTGAGTTAATTACTAGGTTAAATAGTTGACTGTTTTACTCAGGAATGTCAGACTTTCGGCCATATTTGACCAACAGGTAACCATTGAGCTATGAGACTGACATCCAAAGGCCGTTATGCCGTAACCGCTATGCTCGACGTAGCGCTGCATTCCCAGGAAGGGCCGGTGCCACTGGCGGACATTTCCGAACGCCAGGGTATTTCGCTCTCTTATCTGGAACAATTATTCTCCCGTCTGCGCAAGAATGGCCTGGTGGCCAGCGTGCGCGGTCCGGGCGGTGGTTATCTGCTGGGTAAAGACGCGGGTGAGATCGCCGTTGGCGCTGTCATCACTGCCGTCGATGAATCGGTAGATGCAACCCGTTGCCAGGGCAAAGAAGGCTGTCAGGGCGGCGATCGCTGCTTGACCCACGCCCTGTGGCGCGATCTGAGCGAGCGCATCAGCGGGTTCCTGAACAACATTACGCTGGCTGAACTGGTCAACAACCAGGAAGTGCTGGTGGTGGCGGATCGTCAAAACAACGATACGCGCCGCACGGCCAACGGTCGTCCGCAAGAAACTATCAACGTTAATCTGCGCGCATAAGCAGCTGGCGAAATTATTTTAGTTTTTGGAAGTGATGTACGGAGCACAAGAGCAATGAAATTACCGATTTATCTGGATTACTCAGCAACGACGCCGGTTGACCCGCGCGTTGCTGAGAAGATGATGCAGTTTTTGACCCTGGACGGCACTTTCGGCAACCCGGCTTCCCGTTCCCACCGTTTCGGTTGGCAGGCGGAAGAGGCGGTAGACATCGCCCGTAACCAAATCGCCGAACTGGTGGGCGCCGATCCGCGCGAAATCGTCTTCACCTCCGGGGCGACCGAATCCGACAACCTGGCGATCAAAGGCGCTGCCAATTTCTACCAGAAAAAAGGCAAGCACATCATCACCAGCAAAACCGAACACAAAGCCGTGCTCGACACCTGCCGTCAGCTGGAGCGCGAAGGGTTTGAAGTGACCTACCTGGCGCCGCAGAGCAACGGCATCATCAGCCTGCAGGATCTCGAAGCGGCGATGCGCGATGACACCATCCTGGTCTCCATCATGCACGTCAACAACGAAATCGGCGTGGTGCAGGATATCGAAGCGATCGGCGAAATGTGCCGTGCGCGCGGTATCATCTACCACGTTGACGCCACCCAGAGCGTGGGCAAACTGCCTATCGATCTGAGCAAGCTGAAAGTCGACCTGATGTCGTTCTCCGGCCACAAAATTTATGGCCCGAAAGGCATCGGCGCGCTGTATGTGCGTCGCAAGCCGCGCATCCGCATCGAAGCGCAGGTACACGGCGGCGGTCACGAGCGCGGCATGCGTTCCGGCACCCTGCCTGTCCACCAGATCGTCGGCATGGGCGAAGCTTATCGCATCGCCAAAGAAGAGATGACCGAAGAGATGGCGCGTCTGCGCACCCTGCGCGATCGTCTGTGGAACGGCGTGAAAGATATGGAAGAAGTGTATCTGAACGGCGATCTGGAGCACGGCGCACCGAACATCCTGAACGTCAGCTTCAACTACGTTGAAGGCGAGTCGCTGATCATGGCGCTGAAAGACCTGGCCGTTTCTTCCGGTTCAGCCTGTACCTCCGCCAGCCTCGAGCCGTCCTACGTGCTGCGCGCGCTGGGCATGAGCGATGAATTGGCGCACAGCTCGATCCGTTTCTCCCTGGGGCGTTTCACCACGGAAGAAGAGATCGACTACACCATTCAACTGGTGCGTAAATCCATCGGCCGTCTGCGCGATCTGTCCCCGCTGTGGGAGATGTTCAAGCAGGGCGTGGACATCAACAGCATCGAATGGGCGCATCATTAATTCTCAGGTTTCAGGAGCAAGGTCATGGCTTACAGCGAAAAAGTAATCGATCATTATGAAAACCCGCGCAACGTGGGTTCTTTCGACAACGAAGATCCTACCGTCGGCAGCGGCATGGTAGGGGCGCCGGCTTGCGGCGACGTGATGAAGCTGCAAATCAAGGTTAACGATGAAGGCATCATCGAAGACGCGCGCTTTAAAACTTACGGCTGCGGTTCCGCCATCGCCTCCAGCTCGCTGGTGACCGAATGGATGAAAGGCAAGTCGCTGGATCAGGCTGAAGCGATCAAAAACACCCAGATCGCCGAAGAGCTGGAATTGCCGCCGGTCAAAATTCACTGCTCGATCCTGGCTGAAGACGCCATCAAAGCAGCGATTGCCGACTATAAGAGCAAGCATAGCGCCAAGTAATTTGTCTGAGTCGGCCCGGCCGCGCCGGGCTTTGATGTGAAGTGTGAGGTTGTGATGTCTATTACCATGAGCGACAGCGCTGCGCAGCGTGTTCAGGCGTTTTTGACGAACCGCGGCAAAGGTCTCGGCCTGCGTCTGGGAGTGCGAACTTCCGGCTGCTCCGGGATGGCGTACGTGCTGGAATTTGTTGACGAAGCCAACGATGACGACATCGTGTTTGAAGACAAAGGCATCAAGGTGATCATCGACGGCAAGAGCCTGGTCTACCTTGACGGCACCGAGCTTGATTTCGTTAAGGAAGGCCTGAACGAAGGCTTCAAGTTCAACAACCCGAACGTCTCAAGCGAGTGCGGCTGCGGCGAGAGTTTCAACGTCTGACAGTCCATCGTGCTCCCCCGTTTCGGCGGGGGAACTTCATCCGCTAACGCCCAGAGCACGCTATGGATTACTTTACTTTATTCGGGCTGCCAGTTCGCTACACCGTGGACGGCAGCCTGCTTGCGTCCCGCTTCCAGGATCTGCAGCGCCAATTCCACCCCGATCGTTTCGCCAACCAGCCGGAGCGCGAACGCCTGATGGCGTTGCAGCAGGCGGCGACCATCAACGAAGCCTACCAGGCGCTGAAGCACCCGTTAAAACGCGCGGAGTATATGCTATCGTTGCACGGCTTCGATCTGGGCAACGAACAGCATACGATGCGCGACACCGCGTTCCTGATGGAACAGCTGGAACTGCGCGAAGAGCTCGACGCCATTGAGCGCAAGCCGGAGGCGGAAAGCCTGCTGGCCGATTTCGGCGCGCGGCTGGCCGCCTCGGTCAAACAGCGCAGCGCGCTGATGCTGCAGCAGTTGGACAGTGAACAGTGGGCGGACGCCGCCGACACCGTGCGCAAGCTGCGCTTCTTGGACAAACTCCAGCAACAGGTTGAACAACTCGAAGAAAAACTGCTGGGTTTTGAGTAACACCTTCTGATTCTGATTGTGGAAGCTTCAACATGGCCTTATTACAAATTAGTGAGCCTGGCCTCAGCGCCGCGCCGCACCAGCGACGTCTGGCCGCCGGCATCGACTTGGGCACCACCAACTCGCTGGTCGCCACGGTGCGCAGCGGGCAAGCGGAAACGCTGGCCGACGAACAGGGTCGCCATTTGCTGCCTTCGGTTGTGCATTATCAGGCGGACGCGCAGCGCGTCGGCTGGGATGCGCGCCAACAGGCGGCGCAGGATCCGGCCAATACAGTCAGCTCCATCAAACGCATGATGGGCCGCTCGTTGGCGGACGTGCAGCAACGTTACCCGAACCTGCCGTATCAATTTCAGGCCAGCGACAACGGCCTGCCGCTGATCGTCACCGCCGCCGGCGCGGTTAACCCGGTCGGCGTCTCCGCCGATATCCTGCGAGCCCTGTCCGCGCGCGCGCAAGCGGCGCTGGAAGGCGAGCTGGATGGCGTCGTGATCACCGTTCCCGCTTACTTCGACGACGCGCAGCGCCAGGGCACCAAAGACGCGGCGCGTTTGGCCGGCTTGCACGTTCTGCGTCTGTTGAACGAACCCACTGCGGCCGCGATCGCCTATGGGCTGGATTCCGGCCAGGAAGGGGTGATCGCGGTTTACGATCTGGGCGGCGGCACCTTTGATATCTCCATTCTGCGCCTCAGCCGCGGCGTGTTCGAAGTGCTGGCCACCGGCGGCGATTCCGCGCTGGGCGGCGACGACTTCGATCACCTGTTGGCCGACTGGCTGCGCGAGCAGGCCGGCGTGGCCGATCGCAGCGACCACGGCGTGCAGCGCCAACTGTTGGATGCCGCCATCGCCGCCAAAATCGCGTTGAGCGATGCCGACAGCGTGCGCGTCGAGGTGGCCGGCTGGCAGGGTGAAGTGACCCGCGCCCAGTTTGAATCGCTGATCGCTCCGTTGGTGAAACGCACGCTGATGGCCTGCCGCCGCGCGCTGAAAGACGCCGGCGTCGCCGCCGACGAGGTGCTGGAAGCGGTGATGGTCGGCGGTTCCACCCGCGTGCCGCTGGTGCGTGAGCAGGTGGGCGCCTTCTTCGGCCGCACGCCGCTGACGTCGATCGATCCGGATAAAGTGGTCGCCATCGGCGCCGCGATCCAGGCCGACATTCTGGTGGGCAACAAGCCGGACAGCGACATGCTGCTGCTGGACGTGATCCCGCTGTCGCTGGGCCTCGAAACCATGGGCGGCCTGGTGGAGAAAGTGATCCCGCGCAACACCACCATTCCGGTGGCGCGCGCACAGGAGTTCACCACCTTTAAAGACGGCCAGAGCGCGATGATGATCCACGTGCTGCAGGGCGAGCGCGAGCTGGTGCAGGATTGCCGTTCGCTGGCGCGCTTCACGCTGCGCGGCCTGCCGCCATTGCCTGCCGGGGGCGCGCATATTCGCGTCACCTTCCAGGTGGATGCCGACGGCCTGTTGAGCGTCACCGCGATGGAGAAATCCACCGGCGTGGAAGCCTCGATCCAGGTCAAGCCGTCGTACGGCCTGTCGGACAGCGAAATCGCCGGCATGATCAAGGATTCGATGGCCAACGCGCAAAGCGACGTGGGCGCGCGCAAGTTGGCGGAGCAACGCGTGGAAGCCGCGCGGGTGCTGGAAAGCCTGCAGGGCGCGCTGGCCACCGACGCCGCGCTGCTGAGCGAGGCGGAAAGCCAGGCGATCGCCGCCGCGACCCAGGCGTTGCAGCAGGCGGCGCAGGGTGAAGATCCCGCCGCTATCGAAGACGCCATCAAAACATTAGATGCACAAACGCAAGATTTTGCCGCGCGCCGCATGGACGCTTCCATTCGCCGCGCGCTGGCTGGCCATTCTGTGGATGAGGTTTAACCATGCCTAAAATTGTTTTCCTGCCCCATCAAGACCTTTGCCCTGAAGGGGCGGTTCTGGAAGCCGAAAAAGGGGAGTCGATCCTCAACGTTGCGCTGCGCAACGGCATTGAAATCGAGCATGCCTGCGAGAAATCCTGCGCCTGCACCACCTGCCACTGCATCGTGCGTGAAGGCTTCGATTCGCTGGAAGAGAGCAGCGAGCTGGAAGACGACATGCTGGACAAAGCGTGGGGGCTGGAGCCGGAAAGCCGTCTGAGCTGCCAGGCGCTGGTCGCCGACGAAGATCTGGTGGTCGAAATGCCGCGCTACACCGTCAACCACGCGCGTGAGCATTAATTGTTAGCCGCAGCGTCAACCCGGAGATCATAATGGGACTGAAGTGGACCGACAGCCGTGAAATCGGCGAAGCCCTGTACGACCAATACCCGGACACCGATCCGAAAACCGTGCGTTTTACCGACATGCATCAGTGGATCTGCGATCTGGAAGAGTTCGATGACGATCCACAGGCTTCCAACGAAAAAATACTGGAAGCGATCCTGCTGGTCTGGTTAGATGAAGCGGAGTAAATAGCGTAACGGGCTGCCATGGGCGGCCCGTTTATTTTGTATCCGACATACCCGTCGTCTTTCAAACCGCAGCGTTGTTACCTGCACGATCACACCCCAGTCACTTACCTGAGTAAGCTCCTGGGGATGAGATCGCTGGGCGCCTAGCTGCAATTTGAAATCCATAGGGTATGCAATAAAGCCCTAATGAAATAATAAAGGGAACATCCGGAGTAAGAAGGCTATGACAACAGAATTCATGCAGGTCACGCTGTCGCAACAACCTGCCGACGCCCGCTGGGGCGAGAAAGCGCTGCTGAGCACCAACGGCGAAGGGATGACCATCCACCTGACCGGCGCCGACAAGCTGGGCGCGATCCAGCGCGCGGGCCGCAAAATTGACGGCCAGGGCATCAAAAACGTCAAGCTGGCCGGCGACGGTTGGGATTTGGAAAACAGCTGGGCGTTCTGGCAAGGCTATCGCGGGCCGAAAGGGCAGCGCAACGTCGAATGGGCCGAACTGCCGGAAGCCGCGCGTCAGGAGCTGGATAAGCGCCTGAAGATCGTCGACTGGGTGCGTGACACCATCAACATGCCGGCGGAAGAGCTGGGGCCGGAGCAATTGGCGACCCGCGCCGTCGATCTGATGTGCGACGTCGGCTGCGATGCCGTCAGCTACCGCATCACCAAGGGCGAAGATCTGCGCGAGCAGAACTATGCCGGCATCCACACCGTCGGCCGCGGCTCCGAGCGCCCGCCGGTGCTGCTGGCGCTGGACTTCAACCCGACCGGTAACCCGGACGCGCCGGTGTTCGCTTGCCTGGTCGGCAAGGGCATCACCTTCGATACCGGCGGTTATAGCCTGAAACAGAGCGCCTTTATGGATTCGATGAAGGCTGACATGGGCGGTGCGGCCACCATCACCGGCGCCCTGGCGCTGGCGGCGGCGCGCGGCCTGAAGCAGCGCGTGAAGCTGTACCTGTGCTGCGCCGACAACATGGTCAGCGGCAACGCCTTCAAACTGGGTGACATCATTCGCTACCGCAACGGCAAAACCGTTGAGGTGATGAACACCGATGCGGAAGGGCGCCTGGTGCTGGCCGACGGCCTGATCGACGCTTCTGAGCAGAATCCGCAACTGATTATCGACTGCGCCACCCTGACCGGCGCGGCCAAAACCGCGGTGGGCAACGACTACCACGCCCTGTTCAGCTTCGACGATGCGCTGGCGCAGGAGCTGCTGAGCAGCGCCGCCGCCGAGCAAGAGCCGTTCTGGCGTCTGCCGTTGGCCGAGTTCCACCGCAGCCAGCTGCCGTCCAACTTCGCCGAGCTGAACAACGTGGCCGGCCCGGCCTACACCGCCGGCGCCAGCACCGCGGCGGCCTTCCTGTCGCATTTCGTTAAGAACTACCAGCAAGGCTGGTTGCACATCGACTGTTCCGCCACCTACCGCAAAGGCGCGGTGGAGCAGTGGTCGGCCGGCGCGACCGGGCTGGGCGTGCGCACCCTGGCCAATCTCTTGCTGAGCAAAGCCAAATAATTGAACGCCCGCCGCGTCGGGCGCTAGAATGCGCATTATCTTCGGGGCCCAGCATGCTGGGCCTCGCTATTTGATCCCTGGAGTTTGCCATGAGTTCCCATCATCACGATGCCGCCCCGAGCGAGAACGAGCTTGAACGCCTGCTGAAGCTGGCGGTGACGGAGCCGGCCCACCGTCCGGCGTTCTTCCGTGAACTGCTCGACGCCACGGTGCTGATCCTCGGCGACAGCGAGCAGGTGCAGCAGGACGGCGACATCACGCTGAACGCGGATACGCCGGTCAATATCCAGCATTGGGAAAAGCAGGACGGCGGCAGCATCATTCCGTTCTTCACCTCGCTGGACGCGTTGCAGAAGGCCGTTGAGGACGAACAGCCGTTCATCGCCATGCCGGCGCGGGTGTTGTTCGAAATCACCCAGGGCGCGGATCTGTTCCTCAACCCGAAGGCGGAGTACGGCAAAGAGTTCTACCCGGAAGAGGTGGCGATGCTGTTGGCGACCGGCGGCGTCGTCAAACCGGTGGAGCATTACGTCGACAAAGAAACCCAAATCCTGTTGGGGCAGCCCGAAGAGTACCCGTCGGCGATGGTGGATGCGCTGACCACGCTGTTCAGCCAGCGCAAACCGGTGCGCCGCGCGTTTCTGGCGCTGATGCACGACCAGGCGGCGGACGAGAAGCCGAATCTGCTGATCGGGCTGGAAGTGGATGCAGAACCGGCGGAGATCGAGGCGTTGATCAACGAGGCCGGCAGCGTCGCCAGCGAAACGGCGCCGAATGACGAACCGGTCGATTTCTGCCTGGTGTCGGAGAAAGAGCGCGGCATCAGCCACTACCTGATCGCCCATACGCAGCCGTTTTATCAGCGCCGCTGGGGCAGCTGGCTGCGCAATTTGATCCCGTCCACCGACAAAACCCAGTAACGCGGCGCGTGGTCGGAAATGCCGCAGGAAGATCATATTTTTTTAATGAAATGTTGATTTTCCCGTAGGCAAGCGTTAACGGCGCACATATAATCTGCGCCACTTGAGAAGGCCGGCAACATTGCAGACCGGCCTGTTTTGGAAGTCATACAGAGGCCATCATGACCGTAGAACGTACCTTTTCCATCGTTAAACCAAACGCTGTAGCCAACAACGACATCGGCGCTATCTACGCGCGTTTCGAGCGCGCCGGTTTCAAAATCATCGCCGCTAAAATGCTGCGTCTGACTCGCGAGCAAGCTGAAGGCTTCTACGCTGAGCACAAAGGCCGCCCATTCTTCGACGGTCTGGTAGAGTTCATGACCTCCGGCCCAATCATGGTGCAGGTTCTGGAATCTGAAAACGCCGTGCAGCGCAACCGCGACATCATGGGCGCAACCAACCCGGACAACGCACTGGCCGGCACCCTGCGCGCCGACTACGCGGACAGCTTCACCGCTAACGCCGTTCACGGTTCCGACTCCGTTGAATCCGCACAGCGTGAAATCGCTTACTTCTTCAACGAAAGCGAAATCTGCGCACGTTAATCGTGCCGTTTCTGAGCTGATAGCCAGGCATTCACCGGCTGAAACAATAAAAATGCCCTGAATGCCTTTCAGCCATAGAAACCCGCTACTAAAATTTGTACAATGCCGCGCCCCTGATAAGACGACTTGTCAGGGGCGTGTTTTTAGTGCCGCCACCCGAATCTCGCGGGCTGAAATGCACAACTTACTTTCCATTCTTTAGCGCCATAACGTGTAATAACGAGGCCAGAGATCATTATGTTAGAACCCATCACGTCCGAGCACACCGTGTCTGAAAATAATTCGCTGACTACCCCCTCCGTTAACGTGGAGCAACCGGCTGCGGCCAAAATCAACCTGCTGGATCTGAACCGCCAGCAAATGCGCGAGTTCTTCGCCGAAATGGGCGAGAAACCGTTCCGCGCCGATCAGGTGATGAAGTGGATTTATCACTACTGCTGCGACGATTTCGAGCAGATGACCGACATCAACAAAGTCCTGCGCGGCAAGCTGCAGCGCGTGGCGGAAATCCGCGCGCCGGAAGTGGCGGAAGAACAGCGCTCGGCCGACGGCACCATCAAGTGGGCGATCAAGGTGGGCGATCAGCAGGTCGAAACCGTGTACATCCCGGAAGCCGACCGCGCGACGCTGTGCGTCTCCTCGCAGGTGGGTTGCGCGCTGGAGTGCAAATTCTGTTCGACGGCGCAGCAGGGCTTCAACCGCAACCTGCGCGTGTCGGAAATCATCGGCCAGGTGTGGCGCGCGGCGAAAATCATCGGCGCACTGAAGGTGACCGGCCAACGCCCGATCACCAACGTGGTGATGATGGGCATGGGCGAACCGCTGCTCAACCTGAATAACGTGGTGCCGGCGATGGAAATCATGCTGGACGACTTCGGCTTTGGCCTGTCCAAACGCCGCGTGACCCTGTCTACCTCCGGCGTGGTGCCGGCGCTGGACAAGCTGGGCGACATGATCGACGTGGCGCTGGCCATTTCGCTGCACGCGCCTAACGACACCATCCGCGATGAGATCGTGCCGATCAACCGCAAGTACAACATCGAGACCTTCCTGTCCGCGGTGCGTCGCTACCTGGAGAAATCCAACGCCAACCAGGGGCGCGTCACCGTCGAGTACGTGATGCTGGATCATATCAACGACAGCACCGACGATGCGCATCAGCTGGCGGAAGTGCTGAAAGACACGCCGTGCAAGATCAACCTGATCCCATGGAACCCGTTCCCGGGCGCCCCTTACGGCCGCAGCTCCAACAGCCGGGTGGATCGTTTCTCCAAGGTGTTGATGGAATACGGCTTTACGACTATTGTTCGTAAAACCCGCGGTGACGATATCGACGCCGCCTGCGGGCAACTGGCGGGTGAAGTGATCGACCGTACCAAGCGTACCCTGAAAAAGAAAATGGCCGGGGAACCTATCAACGTACGGGCGGTCTGAATCCTATAGCACCTTTTTTGTTATCTAACAGCCTGTTATGCGAGATGTTGACGCTAATGGGCGTTAGCTGACGGCCGATAAGGAAATGAATGCGGGCATGAAGCTGAAACTGTGGGGTGTGTGGCTGGCGGTCGGGTTGTTGGCCGGGTGTTCCGGCTCATCGCCGGAAAAGGAAGCACAGGTCGCTGAGGCGGGCCAGACGCGGTTGCAGCTGGGGCTGGAGTACCTGCAGCAAGGTGACATGGACGCCGCGCGCCAGAACCTGGAAAAGGCGCTGGACGCGGCCCCGCAGGATTACCGCACGCAGTTGGGCATGGCGCTCTACGCGCAGCGGATCGGTGAAAACGCCGCGGCCGAACAGCGTTATCGGCAAGCGCTCAAACTTGCGCCGGGCAATGGCACCGTACTGAATAATTACGGTGCGTTTCTTTGCAGTTTAGGGCAGTATGTACCGGCGCAACAGCAGTTTAGCGCTGCGGCGCTGGCGCCCGATTATGGTCAGGTCGCTGACAGCCTGGAAAACGCAGGTTACTGTTTTCTCAAGGCCGGACAAAACGATGAAGCGCGCACGCTGTTGAGCCGCGCGCTGAAAGTCGATCCGGACAAAGGCGCTCCGCTGTTGGCGGAGGCCGAAAAGCAATTTGGAGAAGGGAAGCGCGCCCAGTCGCAACTTTTATTGGATGTTTATCAGCATGTTCTGCCGGCTAGCGCCAGCAGCTTATGGTTACAGATTCGTTTCGCCGCGTTAGCCGGCCGTCAGGATAGCGTTCAACGCTATGGCAAGCAGTTAGCGCGAAGTTTTCCACAATCCAAACAGTACCAGCAGTTCTTAGCTAATGAATACTGAAGCCTCCCAAGATAAAACCGTATCCATGACGACGGGCCAGCGCCTGCGTCAGGCCCGTGAGCAACTCGGGCTGAGCCAACAGGCCGTTGCAGAACGCCTGTGTCTCAAAATGTCCACCGTGCGCGATATCGAGGAAGACAGCGTGTCCGCTGACCTCGCGTCCACCTTCGTGCGCGGCTACATTCGTTCCTACGCCAAGCTGGTGCATTTGCCGGAAGACGAACTGCTGCCGATGCTGGCCAAGCAGGCGCCGTTGAAGATGGCGAAAGTGGCGCCGATGCAAAGCTTCTCGCTGGGCAAGCGCCGCAAGAAACGCGACGGCTGGCTGATGAGCTTCACCTGGCTTATCGTGTTCGTGGTGATTGGCCTGACCGGCGCCTGGTGGTGGCAAAACCACAAGGCGCAGCAGGAAGAGATCGCCACCATGGCCGATCAATCCTCCGCGCAGCTTTCACAGAATAACGAAGGGCAGTCCGTGCCGCTGACGGACGGCAACGCCGACGCCGGCACCAACGTGCCGTTGACCGACAACAGCGCCGCGCCGGCCGATACCGGCGCAGCGGCTCAGGCGCCGGCGGCGACCGCCCAGACGCCGGGCGCGGCTCAGCAACAGCCTGCCGTGGTGTCGCCAAGCCAGACCACCCTGCCGGAAACCGCGCCGGCGGCGCAATCGCCGCTGCCGACCGCCGATGCGGGCGTGGCTGCGCCGGCGGCCGATCCGAACGCGCTGGTGATGGATTTCTCCGCCGACTGCTGGCTGCAGGTGACCGACGCGAGCGGTAAAACGCTGTTCAGCGGCACCCAGAAGCAGGGCGGCAAGCTGAACCTGACCGGCACTGCGCCGTACAAACTGACCATCGGCGCGCCGGCGGCAGTACAGATCCAGTATCAGGGTAAACCGGTTGATTTGAGCCGGTTCGTTAAGTCAAACCGTGTTGCTCGCCTGACCGTCGCCGCGCAGTAATCGCGCGGCCCCGGTCGTGATGTCAGAGCAGCAATGGAGAGTAAGTAATGCATAACCAAGCGCCCATCAACCGTCGAAAATCTACACGCATTTACGTCGGCAAGGTGCCTATTGGTGATGGCGCGCCGATTGCCGTGCAGTCGATGACCAACACCCGTACCACCGATGTTGAAGCAACGGTTAATCAGATTAAAGCGCTGGAGCGCGTGGGCGTCGACATCGTCCGCGTTTCGGTTCCTACCATGGACGCCGCCGAGGCGTTCAAGCTGATCAAGCAGCAGGTCAACGTGCCGCTGGTCGCCGATATCCACTTCGATTATCGCATCGCGCTGCAGGTTGCCGAATACGGCGTGGACTGCCTGCGCATCAACCCGGGCAACATCGGCAACGAATCGCGCATTCGCTCGGTGGTGGACTGCGCCCGCGACAAGAACATCCCGATTCGCATCGGCGTCAACGGCGGTTCGCTGGAGAAAGATCTGCAGGAAAAGTACGGCGAACCTACGCCGGAAGCGCTGCTGGAATCCGCCATGCGCCACGTGGATATCCTCGATCGCCTCAACTTCGACCAGTTCAAGGTCAGCGTCAAGGCGTCGGACGTGTTCCTGGCGGTGCAATCCTACCGTCTGCTGGCGTCGCGCATCGATCAGCCGCTGCATCTGGGCATCACCGAAGCCGGCGGCGCGCGCAGCGGGTCGGTCAAATCGGCCATCGGCCTGGGCATGCTGCTGTCTGAAGGCATCGGCGATACCCTGCGCATCTCGCTGGCGGCGGATCCGGTCGAAGAGGTGAAGGTCGGTTTCGATATCCTGAAGTCGCTGCGCATCCGCGCGCGCGGCATCAACTTCATCGCCTGCCCGACCTGTTCGCGTCAGGAGTTCGATGTGATCGGCACGGTGAACGCGCTTGAGCAGCGCCTGGAAGACATCATCACGCCGATGGACGTCTCGATCATCGGTTGCGTGGTGAACGGCCCGGGCGAAGCGCTGGTGTCCACCATGGGCGTGACCGGCGGCCACAAGAAGAGCGGCTTCTACGAAGACGGCGTGCGCCAGAAAGAGCGTTTCGACAACGAACAGATGATCGACCAGCTGGAAGCGAAGATTCGCGCCAAGGCCGCGATGATGGACGAAAGCAACCGTATCACGGTCAATCTGCTGGAAAAATAAGCGTTATCGCTACACGGCGGGCCTGTTGGCCCGCTTGTTTATGCACCTGAAGGGCGGAAAACCGCATCCGCGTTGAATACCGGGCGGCAAAGTCCCTATAATCAGGTTCATTTTTACAGACAACGGACAGAGAACTCACGTGGCAAAGAACATTCAAGCCATCCGCGGCATGAACGACTACCTGCCGGAAGAAACGGCATTATGGCAGCGTATTGAAGGCACCCTCAAGCAGGTGCTGGGCGGCTACGGTTACAGCGAAATCCGGTTGCCGATTGTAGAGCAGACCCCGTTATTCAAACGCGCGATCGGCGAAGTGACCGACGTCGTGGAAAAAGAGATGTATACCTTCGAAGACCGCAACGGCGAAAGCCTGACGCTGCGTCCGGAAGGGACGGCCGGCTGCGTGCGCGCCGGCATCGAACATGGTCTGCTGTACAATCAGGAACAGCGTCTGTGGTACATCGGCCCGATGTTCCGCTACGAGCGCCCGCAAAAGGGCCGCTATCGCCAGTTCCATCAGCTGGGCGCGGAAGTGTTCGGCCTGCAAGGCCCGGATATCGACGCCGAGCTGATCCTGCTGACGGCCCGCTGGTGGAAAGCGCTGGGCATCGCCGAGCACGTCAAGCTGGAGCTGAACTCCATCGGTTCTCTGGAGGCGCGCGCCAACTACCGCGACGCGCTGGTGGCGTTCCTGGAGCAGCACGTCGAGGTGCTGGACGAAGACTGCAAACGCCGCATGTACAGCAACCCGCTGCGCGTGCTGGATTCCAAAAATCCTGAGGTGCAGGCGCTGTTGAACGACGCGCCGCGCCTGTCCGAGTACCTGGATGAAGAATCCCGTGCTCACTTCGCCGGTCTGTGTGAACTTTTGGCGCAGGCAGGTATCCCATATACCGTTAACGAGCGCCTGGTGCGCGGTCTGGATTACTACAACCGCACCGTGTTTGAGTGGGTGACCACCAGCCTGGGCGCGCAGGGCACCGTCTGCGCGGGCGGCCGTTACGACGGTCTGGTCGAGCAGTTGGGCGGCCGCGCCACCCCGGCGGTCGGTTTCGCCATGGGCCTGGAGCGTCTGGTGCTGCTGGTGCAGGCGGTCAACCCGGAATTCAAGGCGCCGTCGGCTATCGACGTCTACGTCATCTCTTCCGGCGCGGGCACCCAGAGCGCGGCGATGCGGCTGGCTGAACAGGTGCGCGACGCGGCGCCGCAGCTGAAGCTGATGACCAACTACGGCGGCGGCAACTTCAAGAAGCAGATCACCCGTGCGGACAAATGGGGCGCGCGCATCGCGCTGATCCTGGGCGAGAGCGAAGTGGCGGCGCAGCAGGTGGTGGTGAAAGACCTGCGCAGTGGTGAACAAGAAACGCTGGCGCAAAGCGAAGTCGCTGCGCGTCTGGCTTTGATGTTAGGTTAAGGAGAAGGACACCGTGGAAGTCTATACCACTGAAAACGAACAAGTCGACGCACTGCGTCGGTTCTTTGCCGAGAACGGCAAAGCGCTGGCGGTGGGCGTGGTGCTCGGAATTGGTGCCCTGGTTGGCTGGCGTTACTGGCAGAGCCATGAAAACTCCAACATGATGGCGGCATCGCAATCCTATCAGGAAGCCAGCGATCGTCTGGCGGCCGGCAAGCCGGATGACGTGGCTACCGCAGAGAAATTTGTCCAGGCCAACGGCAACAGCTACGGCGTACTGGCCGCGCTGCAGTTGGCCAAGCACTTTGTCGAACAGAATGATTTCGCCAAGGCGGAACAACAATTGGCGCTGGCGCAGGGCCAGACCAAAGACGACAACCTGTTGGCGATGATCGACCTGCGTCTGGCGCGCGTCCAGCTGCAGGAGAAAAAGCTGGATGAAGCGCTGAAAACGCTGGATGGCGTGAAAGGCGAAGGCTGGGCGGCGATGATGCAGGATGTGCGCGGCGATGTGCTGCTGGCGAAGGGCGACGCCAAGGGCGCGCGCGAAGCTTACAGCAAAGGCATTGAGTCCAACGCTTCTCAAGCGCTGCAGGTTCTGCTGCGCATGAAATTGAATAACTTGTCCAGCTAAGGGGAATTCCCATGCAATTGCGTAAAACACTCTTGGTCGGACTGGTTTCCGCTGCCTTGCTGAGTGGTTGCTCGCTGTTTAACAGCGAAGAAGACGTGGTTACCATGTCGCCGTTGCCGAAAGTTGAAAATCAGTTTACGCCGAACAAGGCGTGGAGCACCTCGGTGGGCGACGGTATCGGTGAGTATTACTCCCACCTGCGTCCGGCCTATCAGGACAGCACCATTTACGCCGCCGATCGCTTCGGCATCGTGAAAGCGATGGATGCCGACAGCGGCAACGAGAAGTGGAAGGTCAATCTTTCCGAGAAGACCGGCTTCTTCTCCAGCAACCTGTCTGCGCTGCTGTCGGGCGGCCTGACGGTTGCGGGTGACAAGGTTTACGTCGGCAGCGAAAAAGCGGTGGTTTACGCATTGAACACCGCCGACGGCGCCATCGCCTGGCAGACCAAAGTGGCCGGCGAAGCGATCTCCCGTCCGGTTGTCAGCGACGGCATGGTGTTGGTGCATACTTCCAACGGCATGCTGCAGGCGCTGAACGAAGCCGACGGCGCGGTGAAGTGGACGGTTAACCTGGATATGCCTTCGCTGTCGCTGCGCGGTGAATCCGCGCCAGCCGTCGCCTTTGGCGCCGCCATCGTCGGCGGTGACAACGGCCGCGTCAGCGCCGTGCTGATGCAGCAGGGCCAGCTGATCTGGCAACAGCGCATTTCTCAGCCGAGCGGCGCGACCGAAATCGATCGCCTGAACGACGTGGACACCACGCCGGTGATCGTTGACGGCGTGGTCTACGCGCTGGGTTACAACGGCAACCTGACGGCGCTGGATCTGCGTTCCGGTCAGATCATCTGGAAACGCGAGCTGGGTTCGGTGAATGATTTCATCGTCGACGCGGGCCGCATCTACCTGATCGACCAGAACGATCGCGTGGTGGCGCTCAGCACCGAAGGCGGCGTGACCGTGTGGACGCAGAGCGATCTGCTGCACCGCAACCTGACGCCGCCGGTGATGTATAATGGTTATCTGGTGACCGGTGACGCCGAAGGCTATCTGCACTGGGTCAACACCACCGATGGCCGTTTTGTCGCCCAGCAGGAAGTGGACAGCTCCGGCTTCCTGTCTGCGCCGATGGTGGCCGGCGACAAGCTGGTCATCCAGGCTCGCGGCGGGAAAGTTTACGCTTTCACCCGCTAACGCCGCTCGTCGTATCCCTTCTTGCACCCGAATGATTTCGGGTTGCAGCCAGGCGGCAAGCGCATGAGTCCTCGGGAGCTTAGTGAGCTAAGTGACCGAGGCGAAGGTGCGCAGACAACGCCGCTGTGGCGCGAAAGATGAAGGGGAAAACGGCTCCTGAATGTTCAGGGGCCGTTTCGTATTTTATAAGCTGCACCGCTGGTGTCTATCCACAGTGCAGTAACGCATTGATTATTAAGTAATGAGGCTTCAACAATGATACCTGTCGTCGCGCTGGTCGGGCGCCCGAATGTGGGTAAATCCACCTTGTTCAACCGTTTAACCCATACGCGCGATGCGCTGGTGGCGGATTTCCCGGGGCTGACGCGTGACCGCAAGTATGGTCGTGCTGAAATCGAAGGCAATGAATTTATCATCGTCGATACCGGCGGCATCGACGGCACCGAAGACGGCGTCGAAACGCGCATGGCCGGTCAGTCGCTGCTGGCGATCGAAGAAGCGGACATCGTGCTGTTCATGGTCGACGCCCGCGCCGGCCTGATGCCGGCGGATCAGGGCATCGCCCAGCACCTGCGCAGCCGCCAGAAGGCGACATTCCTGGTGGCCAACAAGACCGACGGTCTGGATCCGGACACCGCCACCGCCGATTTCTACTCGCTCGGTCTGGGTGAAGTGTTCGCTATCGCCGCTTCTCACGGCCGCGGCGTGACCCAGCTGATTGAACACGTGCTGGTGCCGTTCGTGCCGGAAAAACCGGAAGACGTCGAGCTGACCGAGGAAGAGGCCAACGCCGCTTACTGGGCCGAGCAAAACGGCGAAACGCTGGAAGGCGAAGAAGACGAAGAGCCGGAAGAAGCGTTCAATCCGCAGGATCTGCCGATCAAACTGGCGATCGTCGGCCGCCCGAACGTAGGTAAGTCTACGCTCACTAACCGTATCCTCGGCGAGGAGCGCGTGGTGGTGTACGACATGCCGGGCACTACCCGCGACAGCATCTACATTCCGATGGTGCGTGACGAACGCGAATACGTGCTGATCGACACCGCCGGGGTGCGCAAACGCGGCAAGGTGACCGAAACCGTCGAGAAATTCTCGGTGATCAAGACCCTGCAGGCGATTGAAGACGCCAACGTGGTGCTGCTGGTGATCGACGCGCGTGAAGGCATCTCCGATCAGGACCTCTCGCTGCTCGGCTTTATCCTCAATAGTGGGCGCTCACTGGTGATTGCGGTCAACAAGTGGGACGGCATGAGCGAAGAAGATCGCGAGCACGTGAAAGAGATGCTCGATCTGCGTCTGGGCTTCGTCGACTTCGCGCGCGTGCACTTTATTTCCGCCCTGCACGGCAGCGGCGTCGGCAACCTGTTCGAATCGGTACAGGAAGCCTACGAGTGCGCAACCCGTCGCGTAAACACCTCGATGCTGACCAAAATCATGCAGATGGCGGTTGACGATCACCAGCCGCCGTTGGTGCGCGGCCGCCGCGTGAAGCTGAAATACGCCCACGCCGGCGGTTACAACCCGCCGATCGTGGTGATCCACGGCAACCAGGTCAGCGATCTGGCCGATTCGTACAAGCGCTACCTGATGAACTACTTCCGTCGCTCGCTGAACGTGATGGGGACGCCGATCCGCATCCAGTTCAAAGAGGGCGACAACCCGTTCGCCGGCAAACGCAACCTGCTGACGCCGACCCAGATGCGTAAGCGCAAACGCCTGATGAGCCACCTGAAAAAGAGCAAGTAATCGCTCATGAGGGGCGCGGCAGTGATGCCGCGCCCCTTTTTTATTGGCCCGAAATCGTTTTATTATCTGAAGATTACCTTGCCTGTCTGAAGGAACACCATGTCCTGGGAAACCTGGAGTTTTGCGTTCGACGTCACCGTGCCGAATCTGCTGATGATGCTGCTGGGGATCCTGTTGCGCCATTGGCGCCTGATGGATGACCGCTTCGTCGATGGCGCGACCCGCCTGGTGTTCAATCTGGCGCTGCCGTGCCTGCTGTTTTTCAGCATTGCCACCAACCATCCGCAGCTGCTCGGCAATCTGCCGCTGGTGCTGTTCGGCGCGGTCGGCACGCTGGCGACCTTCCTGCTGCTGGAGCTGGCGGCCAGGTGGGTGGTGAAAGAACCGCGTGAGCGCGGGGTGTTCGTGCAGGGCGGGTTTCGCGCCAACACCGCCATCGTCGGTCTGGCCTACGCCATGACCGCCTACGGCAGCGAAGGCATTGCGCTCGCCTCGCTGTACCTGACGGTGACCGTGATCCTGTTCAACATACTGTCGGTCATCACCCTCACGCGCAGCCTGCAGGGCGGGCAGGGCAAGAAAATCAGCCACCTGTCGCTGCTGCGCAGCATTGTCACCAATCCGCTGATCATCGGCCTGGTGTGCGGGCTGCTGTATGCGCAAACCGGGCTGGGCATCCCGACCGTGATCCGCCAGACCGGCAGCTATATCTCCGCGCTGTCGCTGCCGTTGGCGCTGCTGTGCACCGGCGCCAGCCTGGATTTTCGCGCCATGTTCCGCTCGTCCAACGTGGCGGCGCTGTCGTCGGCGGCCAAGCTGTTTCTGGTGCCGTTCCTGATGACGCTGGCCGGCTGGCTGTGCGGGTTTCAGGGGGCGGCGCTGGGCATTATCTTCCTGTTTTCCGCCACGCCGACCGCTTCGGGCAGCTATGTGATGACGCGCGCTATGGGCGGCAACGCCACGCTGGCGGCCAACATTATCGCTATCACCACCGTCGGGTCGTTCTTCACCACCGCGTTGGGGATCTATTTCTTGCGCTCATGGGGCGCGATTTAACCTGGGAGCTGTTATGGATGCGCATTGTCCGCACTGTCGTCAGACCATGAATTGGGTAGCGGGTCACTACCATTGTGCCGCCTGTCAGCGCGATTATCGGCAGCTGGCGAGCTGCCCGGAGTGCGGGCAGCCGCTGCAAGAGTTGAAGGCCTGCGGGGCGGTGGATTACCTGTGCCAGAACGGGCACGGGCTGATCTCCAAAAAACGGGTGAATTTCAGCTATCAGCCGCTGTAAGCCCTCACTCATCCACCTGGCCGGTTTTCCACAAATCCACCAGCGCCTGCGGCGCGCTGCTTTCCGGGATTAACAGCACGATCTCGGTGCTCAGGGTGGGGCTGGTGTAGTTGATCTGTACGCGGTAGTAGCGCTGGTCGCCGCAGCCGGGGGAGTTGGGTTGGCCCTCTTCCTGGGCGTACGGCAGCGTCTGATTCAGCAACTGATTCAGGCGCTGCCGTTGCTCCGGCGTGATATCGGCCAGCGCAATGCGGCGCTGGCCCGCCAGTTTGGGAATGTAGGCGAAGCCTCCCTCGCGCGCCAGCTCAATGACCGTATCCTGATTGAGCGTCGGCAGCGGTTTCATTACTCCACCCCCACCTGATGCCAGGCCTGTTGCACCTTGTCCGCCACGCTTTGATCGAAACGCGCCTGCGCGTGTTTCACCGTGGCGCGGGCGAAGGTGGCGAAGTCGGCGTTTTGCGGCAGCGCTTTGTCGCACACCGTGTCATACCAGACGTAGCCGGCTTTTTCCCAGGCGAAGCCGCCCAGCGCGGTTGCCGCCAGGTAGAACGCGCGGTTGGGAATGCCGGAGTTGAGGTGCACGCCGCCGTTGTCTTCCTTGGTCTGGATGTAATCCTTCATGCTGGCGGGCTGCGGGTCTTTGCCCAGCAGCGGGTCGTCGTAGGCGGTGCCGGGCGCTGACATCGAGCGCAGCCCTTTGCCTTTGATGCCCTTGGCGAGCAGACCGGCGCCGATCAGCCAGTCGGCTTTATCGGCGGTTTGCTGCAGGTGGAATTGCTTGACCAACGAACCGAACACGTCAGACAGCGATTCGTTGAGCGCGCCGGACTGCTGGTAGTAGATCAGCCCGGCTTCGCTCTCGGTCACGCCGTGCGTCAGCTCATGGCCGACCACGTCGATGGCGATGGTGAAACGGTTGAAGATCTCGCCGTCGCCGTCTCCGAACACCATCTGCTGGCCGTTCCAGAAAGCGTTCTGGTACTCCTTGCCGTAGTGCACGCTGCCGACCAGCGGCAGCCCTTTATTATCCAGCGAATTGCGCCGGTAGGCCTGCCAGAAGAAATCGTAGGTGACGCCGAGATAGTCGTAGGCCTCGTCCACCGCCACGTCGTGGTTGCTGGGCTGCCCCTCCTTGCGCACCTGTTTGCCGGGCAGTTGGGTGCCGTTCTGGGCGTCGTAGATATCGCGGAGCGCTTCGCCGGCTCGGGCGTTTTTCTCGGTCGGTGAACGCAGCGGCTTGTTGCCGAGCAGGCTTTGCACGTGGTTCAGGGTGTGCAGCGCGCAGTCGCGCTGCGGGGCGTTACCGTGTTCAATAATGCGGCGCAGCATGTAGGGAGGAATGACGGAACGCATGCGCTGGGCTTGCATAGTGGCTCTCCTTAGGCAAAAAATTTACCTCATCGAATGAATGCACTGAGCCTAAGTGTAGTCTACTCGTCATAAAGCCTGTGGTTATGCGTGCTCACCGCCGGGGTGGTCTTGTGGGGACTTATGCGCCGCACCGAGGCGCGTACCGCCAACCGGCCATGTAGCAGCAGGTTGCACGGCGGCGCGTCGGCGCGCAGCATGCGCCGCTGCAGCAGCTGGATCGCCTCGTAGCCCAGCTCATCGCGCGGCACCTGTACCGAGGTCAGCGGCACGTCGTGTATTTCCGCCAGGTTGAAGCCATCGGTGCTCATCACCGATACGTCGCCCGGTACGCTCAGCCCCCGCTTGTTGAGCGCCTTGACCGCCCCGACCGCCATGTAGTCGCCGCCGGCCAGGATCGCCGTCGGCAGCGGGGCGCGGTTCAGGTAGGTGCTCAGCGCCTGTTCGGCCTCTTCGCTGCCGAAGCCGGAAGTGGTCACCAGATGGCGGCCGTCGTCGAACGGCAGATGATGCCGCGCGTAGGCCTGCCGGATGCCCGCCAGCCGCAGCTCCATGGTGTGGCGGCGCAGACACTGCAGGTTGAGAATATGGCTGTGCCCCTGCTGGAACAGATAGCTGGCGGAATAGTCGCCGATCAGCTGATGATCCGGCGAGACGCTGTCCAGCCGCATCTGCCGATCGGTGCAGTTGATCAGCACGCAGGGCTTGGGCAGATCGGCCGCCAGGGTATGGATATGCTCGTCGTCGATGCCGATGATCAGCGCCGCTTCGGTGTGCGGATCGCTCATTTTTTCCAGAAACAGCGCGCCGTCGCTGTGCTGCTCTTCCAGGCCGCAGTAACGGATGCGCACCTCGTGCTGCATCAGTGCGGCGGCGATGCCCTGAATGACCTTGTAGTAGAAGATATCGGTGCGCACGTCGAACGCGCGCTGCGGCGCGAACACCATCACATTGTTCAACATCAATCGGCCGCTGGAAATGCCCTGTAGAATGCCGTTTTGCTGCGCGCATTCCAGCACCTTGCGGCGCGCTTCGGCGCTGGTGTTGGCCTTGCCCGCCAGCACGCGGGAAACGGTGCTGATCGACAGCCCGGTTTGGCGGGCGATCTCCTGGATTTTCAGCTTTCCGTTCATTTTGTGATCTCCTTCAAATTCGTCCATGAGAATATTTTCACTGCGGCTTTTCAGCACTTTGACTGGATCCTGCGGCCATTATGACTATTTTTTCACCCGCCTGTGAAAATCTTTGCAAAAAACCCCGTTTCGCTGTGCGTGATCGCTGAGTAGTCTGCATTGGTACACCAATTTTAACGACTTGTCAGTCCAATTTTAACGGTGTGCAAAGAAGAAAACACAAAATAAATCATGGGGTTGTGATGAACTGCCGGTCTGTTATGCGGGCGTTGGCCTGTGTTCACCGTCCCCTTTTGATAGCGCAATGTACCCTACCAATGCGCGCGTCGTTGTCACGGGCGGCCGCGGGGAGAGAACCGATGAGTGTGGAGATCAATCAGACGGTCGCGCAGAGCGGCCGGCGCAAGTTCAAATCGCTACGCTGGTGGATGCTGGCGCTGTTCTTGTTGGGCGTCACGGTCAACTACATTACCCGCAACTCGCTGGGCATTCTGGCGCCGGAACTGAAAACCAGCCTGAACATGAGCACCGAGCAATATGCCTGGGTGGTGGCGTCGTTCCAGTTGGCCTATACGGTATTTCAGCCGATCTGCGGCTGGCTGATCGACGTCATCGGCCTGAAGATGGGCTTTCTGATCTGCGCGGGCATTTGGGCGGTGGTGTGCATGCTGCACGCCGGCGCCGGCAGCTGGCTGCAACTGGCCATTTTGCGCTTCTTCATGGGGGGCGCGGAGGCGGCGGCCACCCCGGCCAACGCCAAGGCGATCTCCGACTGGTTCCCGAAGAAGGAGCGTCCGATCGCCGCCGGCTGGGCGGGCGTCGGTTTCTCCATCGGCGCCATGCTGGCGCCGCCGATCATCGTCATCGCCCACGTCTCCTTCGGCTGGCAGGGCGCGTTCCTGTTCTCCGGCGGGCTGGCACTGATCTGGGTAGTGCTGTGGTGGCTGTTCTACCACTCGCCCCAGCAGCACCCGAACCTCAGCCAACAAGAGCTGGATCTGATCCGTGAAGACAACGAGCCGGTGCTGCCGAAGCTGCCGTTCTTCACTTCGCTGGCCAGCCTGTGCAAGAACAAGAAATTCTATGGCATCGCCATCCCGGCCTTTCTCGCCGAGCCGGCCTGGGCGGTCTTCAGTTTCTGGGTGCCGCTGTACCTGGCCACCGAACGCGGCATGGATCTGAAGCAGATCGCGATGTTCGCCTGGCTGCCGTTCCTGGCGGCGGATATCGGCAGCGTCGCCAGCGGCTATCTCACCACCCTATACCGCAAATGGTTCGGCTGCAGCCGCGTCAACTCGGTGGTCGCCAGCTCGGTGACCGGCGCTTTCCTGATGGTGTCGCTGGCGTTCGTGGCGATCACCCAAGATCCCTATGTGGCGATCGCGTTGATCTCGATCGGCGGATTCGGCCATCAGGTGATCTCCTGCATGCTCAGCGCCCTGGTGGTGGAATCGTTCGATAAAAACCAAATGGCGACGGTCAACGGCATGCGCGGCTCCAGCGCCTGGATCGCCAGCTTCCTGTTCACGCTCCTGATCGGCGCGGTATCCGACACCCTCGGCTTCAACCCGCTGTTTATCGCGATGGGCTTCTTCGATTTGATCGGCGCCCTGTTCCTGATCGCCCTGATCGCCGAGCGCGGCGGTAAGAAAACCCCTTCACACAGCTAAGTGGAATATGTATGAAAACGTTGAAAAATTGGACGCTGGCGGCGCAGCATGCCGACCACGTCGAGCTGCTGGTCGATGAACGCCACCGTTTCTGCCTGTACGTGCTGGAAGACGGTCTGTTCCGCGTGTTGATCAAACGTGAGGGCGAGCTGGCGCTGGATCGCACCTGGAGCATTGCGCCGCAGGAGGATGTGCCCTGGGAGGGGCGAGATCGGCTCAGCGTCGCTGGTTTCAACCTGCCGGGCTATCAGCTGCGCCGGGAGGGCGATCGGCTGGTGGTCAGCACGCCGCTGCTGCGTGTGACGGTGCATCAGCCGCTGTGGCTGGCGTGGGAGTATTGCAATGCCGCCGGCGAGTGGCGGCCGCTGGCGGCGGATCGGCCGACCAGCGCCTACCTGCTCAACGCGCATGGCGACGGCGTGGCGCATTACCAGCGGCGTTTCGCCGATGAGCGCTATTACGGCCTGGGGGAGAAGGCCGGCGATCTGGAACGCACCGGCCGCCGCTTCGAGATGCGCAATCTGGACGCGATGGGCTACAACGCCGCCAGCACCGATCCGCTGTACAAGCACATTCCGTTCACCATCACCCGCGGGCCGGAGGCGAGCTTCGGCCTGTTCTACGACAACCTGAGCAGCTGCTGGCTGGATCTGGGCAACGAGATCGACAACTACCATACGGCCTACCGCCGCTATCAGGCCGAAGCGGGCGATCTGGATTACTACCTGTTCCTCGGGCCGAAGGTTTTGGATGTCACCAAGGCGTTCGTGCGCCTGACCGGCCGCACCCACTTCGGGCCGAAGTGGAGCCTGGGCTACAGCGGTTCGACCATGCACTACACCGACGCGCCGGACGCCCAGCAGCAGCTGCAACAGTTCATTGCGCTGTGCCGCCAACATGCCATCCCCTGCGACTCTTTCCAGCTGTCGTCGGGCTACACCTCGATCAACAACAAACGCTACGTGTTTAACTGGAACTATGACAAGGTGCCGCAGCCCAGGCTGCTCAGCCAGGCGTTTCACGACGCCGGCCTCAAGCTGGCGGCCAACATCAAGCCGTGCCTGCTGCAGGATCATCCGCAGTATCAAGAGGTGGCGGCGCAGGGGCTGTTTATCCGCGATTCGCAAAGCGACGCGCCGGAACGCTCCAGCTTCTGGGACGACGAAGGATCGCACCTCGACTTCACCAATCCGGCGACGGTGCGATGGTGGCAGCAGGGCGTCACACAGCAGCTGCTGGAGATGGGCATCGATTCGACCTGGAACGACAACAACGAGTACGAAGTGTGGGACGGCGAAGCGCGCTGCCACGGCTTTGGACGGCCGATCGCCATCAAACATCTCCGCCCGGTGATGCCGCTGCTGATGATGCGCGCCTCGATGGAGGCCCAGTTGCGCTTTGCGCCGCAGCGGCGGCCGTACCTGATCTCGCGCTCCGGCTGCGCCGGCATGCAGCGCTACGTGCAGACCTGGAGCGGCGATAATCGCACCAGCTGGCAGACGCTGCGCTACAACATTCGCATGGGGTTGGGCATGAGCCTGTCCGGGTTGTATAACCTCGGCCACGACGTCGGTGGCTTCTCCGGTGACAAACCGGACGCGGAGCTGCTGGTGCGCTGGGTACAAAACGGCGTGATGCACCCGCGTTTCACCATCCACTCCTGGAATGACGACGCCACGGTCAACGAACCCTGGATGTACCCGGCCGCCACCCCGGCGGTGCGCGAGGCGATCAACCTGCGTTACCGGCTGCTGCCGTATTTCTACACGCTGCTGTGGCAGGCCTGCGCCGACGACGAGCCGATGCTGCGCCCGACTTTTCTCGATCACGAACAGGATGCGCGCACCTTTGGCGAAAACGACGATTTTCTGATTGGCCGCGATCTGCTGGTGGCCAGCGTGGTGGAGCCGGGGCAACGTCGCCGTTCGGTGTATCTGCCGGATAACGGCGAAGGCTGGTACTGCTTCTACAGCGGCCAGTGGTTCGGCGGCGGCCAGACGGTGACGCTGGCGGCGCCGTTGGTGCGTCTGCCGCTGCTGGTGCGCGCCGGGGCGGCGCTGCCGCTGTCGCAGCGGTTGGCGCATGTGGACGTGGCCGCCGACGATCGGCGCGAGCTGCGGCTGTTTCCGCTCAAGGGCGGCGGGGCGAGCGGCGGGCTGCTGTTTGAGGACGACGGCGAAAGCGACGGCTGGCGGCAGGGCGAGGCGCTGTGGCTGCGCTGGGAAATGCGCTGTGACCATCAGCGCATCATGCTGGATATCACGACGGAAGGGCATTTCCGCCCGGCCTGGCGCACGCTGACGCTCAGCCTGCCGGAAGGCGAAACGCGCGCGCTGTGGGTGAACGGTGAACCCGGCGAGCGTTTTACGCTGGAGTAGGGCTTACTCGGCCGCGCGCTTCTTGCGCGGCTTTTTGGCGACGGTGATGGTTTTCACCTCGCTTTCCACCCAGCCATCCTGCAGGCGGGTTTTCAGCAGCTCGCCGACCTGCGCCTGCTTGGTGGTTTTCAGCAGCTCGCCGCGCGGAGTTTGCGTCACGCTGTAGCCGCGCGCCAGCGTCGCCAGCGGGCTGACGGTCTCCAGCTGGCTGCACGCCACGCCGAAACGCTGGCGGTAGGCGTTGAGCTGGCGCTCCATCGCCTGCTGCAGGCGGTATTCCTGCTGCTGTACGCGCTGTTGGTAGCGGTGAATGCGGCCCTGCGGCTGCACCTGCGCCAGCCGCTGCTGGGCGCGTTCGCTGCGGCGGGCGGCCAGGCGCAGCTGCTGCTGCATGCCGTCTTCCATTCGGCGCTGCAGCTTGAACAGCAGCGTCTGCTGGCGCGCCAGGCGCAGATGCGGATGCTGCTGCTGTAAACGGTGATGAATTCGGGTGAACTGCTGCTGACGCTGCGCCAGGTAGTAATCCATCGCCATCTCCAGCCGCTGCTGCTGCGACTGCAGCTGGCGCAACAGCTCGAGCTGATTGCGGCTCACCAGTTCGGCGGCGGCGGAAGGGGTCGGCGCCCGCAGGTCGGCGACGAAGTCGGCGATGGTGACGTCGGTTTCATGGCCGACGGCGCTGACGATCGGAATGCGGCTGGCGAAGATCGCCCGCGCCACGCGTTCGTCGTTGAAGCTCCACAGATCCTCCAGCGAACCGCCGCCGCGGCCGACGATCAGCACGTCGCATTCATCGCGGCGGTTGGCGGTCTCGATGGCGCGCACGATCTGCATCGGCGCTTCCGCGCCCTGCACCGAGGTGGGGTAGATGACGATCGGCAGCGACGGATCGCGCCGCTGCAATACCTGCAGGATATCGTGCAGCGCCGCGCCGCTGGCGGAGGTGATCACCCCGACGCGTTTGGCCGGGGCGGGCAGCGGCTGCTTGAACTGCTGATCGAACAGCCCTTCGGCGCTCAGGCGCTGTTTCAACTGCTCGAACTGTTGCTGCAGCAGGCCGTCGCCGGCGGGCTGCATGCTCTCGGCGATCAGCTGGTAGTCGCCGCGCGGTTCATACAGCGTGATGCTGGCGCGCACCAAGACCTGCTGGCCGTTTTGCGGCCGGAAGGTGACGCGGCGATTGCTGTTGCGGAACATCGCGCAGCGCACCTGGGCGCGGTCGTCTTTCAGCGTGAAATACCAGTGGCCGGAGGCGGGCTGGGAGAGGTTGGAGATCTCGGCGGAGAGCCAAATCTGCCCCATTTCCATTTCCAGCAGTTGGCGAACCGTCTGATTCAGGCGGCTTACGGTAAAAATGGAAGGCGAAACAGGTAGCGACATGTGACCCAGATCAAATTTCAAAACAATCACTTAATTGGTCGATACTACATGGCTGAAAAAGGTAATCAAGACTTTTTGTAAGAAAGTGCTGGAGGCAACCGATTCCGCTCTGTATAATGCCGCGGCAATATTTTATCTTTTTCACAGCCCACCCTGGTGAGATATTGCCCATGCTACGTATCGCTAAAGAAGCTCTGACGTTTGACGACGTCCTCCTGGTTCCAGCCCACTCCACGGTTCTGCCTAACACCGCAGAGCTCGGCACTCAACTGACCAAAACCATCCGCCTGAACATCCCTATGCTGTCCGCAGCCATGGATACCGTTACCGAATCCGGCCTGGCCATCGCGCTGGCGCAGGAAGGCGGCCTGGGCTTCATCCACAAAAACATGTCCATCGAGCGCCAGGCTGAAGAAGTCAGCCGCGTGAAAAAACATGAAAGCGGCGTAGTCACCGACCCGCAGACCGTTACCCCGGCCACCACGCTGCAGGAAGTGAAAGAGCTGACCGCGCGCAACGGCTTCGCCGGTTATCCGGTCGTCACCGAAGACAACGAGCTGGTCGGCATCATTACCGGCCGCGACGTGCGCTTCGTGACCGATCTGACTCAGCCGGTGACTGCGGTGATGACGCCGAAAGATCGCCTGGTCACCGTGAAAGAAGGTGAAGCGCGCGACGTGGTGCTGCAGAAGATGCACGAAAAGCGCGTAGAAAAAGCGCTGGTGGTGGACGACAGCTTCCACCTGCTGGGCATGATCACCGTTAAAGACTTCCAGAAAGCGGAACGTAAGCCGAACGCCTGTAAAGACGAGCACGGCCGTCTGCGCGTGGGCGCGGCGGTCGGCGCCGGCGCCGGCAACGAAGAGCGCGTTGATGCGCTGGTGGCGGCAGGCGTTGACGTTCTGCTGATCGACTCCTCGCACGGCCACTCCGAAGGCGTGTTGCAGCGCATCCGCGAAACCCGCGCCAAATACCCGGATCTGCAGATCGTCGGCGGCAACGTCGCGACCGCGGCGGGCGCCAAAGCGCTGGCTGAAGCCGGCGTGAGCGCGGTGAAAGTGGGTATCGGCCCTGGCTCCATCTGTACCACCCGCATCGTGACCGGCGTAGGCGTACCGCAGATCACCGCCATCGCCGACGCGGTGGAAGCGCTGGAAGGCACCGGTATTCCGGTTATCGCCGACGGCGGCATCCGCTTCTCCGGCGATATCGCCAAAGCGATCGCCGCGGGCGCCTCTTGCGTGATGGTCGGCTCCATGCTGGCGGGCACCGAAGAATCTCCGGGCGAAATCGAGCTGTATCAGGGGCGCTCGTTCAAATCTTACCGCGGCATGGGCTCGCTGGGCGCGATGTCCAAAGGCTCTTCCGACCGTTACTTCCAGACCGATAACGCCGCCGACAAACTGGTGCCGGAAGGTATCGAAGGCCGCGTGGCCTATAAAGGCATGCTGAAAGCCATCGTGCACCAGCAGATGGGCGGCCTGCGCTCCTGCATGGGCCTGACCGGCTGCGCCACCATCGACGATCTGCGCACCAAGGCGGAGTTCGTGCGCATCAGCGGCGCCGGCATTCAGGAAAGCCACGTGCACGACGTGACCATCACCAAAGAGTCGCCGAACTACCGCATGGGCTGATGCCTTAACCTCTCCTGAGTGAGAGGCCGGGGTGGGGCGCTAAGCCCCATCCCGAAAACATACATTTTCGCTCTTTTTCTCTTGTTGCTGGAATTCGCCTCACATGACACAAAATATCCATAAGCATCGCATCCTCATACTGGACTTCGGTTCGCAATACACCCAACTGGTCGCCCGCCGCGTGCGCGAAATCGGCGTTTACTGCGAACTGTGGGCCTGGGACGTTAGCGAAGAGCAGATCCGCGAATTCAACCCAAGCGGCATCATCCTGTCCGGCGGCCCGGAAAGCACCACCGAAGCCGGCAGCCCGCGCGCCCCTGACTACGTGTTCAACGCCGGCGTGCCGGTGCTGGGCGTGTGCTACGGCATGCAGACCATGGCGATGCAGCTGGGTGGCCATGTGCAGGGTTCCAACGAACGCGAGTTCGGCTACGCGCAGGTGGAAATCGTCAACGAGAGCGCGCTGCTGCGCGACATCGAAGACGCCATCAGCCCGGCCGGCAAACCGCTGCTGGACGTGTGGATGAGCCACGGCGACAAAGTGACCGCGATCCCGTCCGACTTCGTGACCGTCGCCAGCACCGATACCTGCCCGTTCGCCATTATGGCCAACGAAGAAAAACGCTTCTACGGCGTGCAGTTCCACCCGGAAGTGACCCACACCCGTCAGGGCCAGCGCATGCTGGAGCGCTTCGTACTGGACATCTGCCAGTGTGAGGCCCTGTGGACGCCGGCGACCATCATCGAAGATGCGGTTGAGCGCATCCGCGAGCAGGTGGGTGAAGACCACGTGATCCTCGGCCTGTCCGGCGGCGTTGACTCCTCCGTGACCGCGATGCTGCTGCACCGCGCCATCGGCAAGCGTCTGACCTGCGTGTTCGTCGACAACGGCCTGCTGCGCTTGAACGAAGCCAAGCAGGTGATGGAAATGTTCGGCGACCACTTCGGCCTGAACATCGTGCACGTCGAGGCGGAAAACCGCTTCCTGACCGCGCTGGCGGGCGTCGACGAGCCGGAAGCCAAGCGTAAAATCATCGGCCGCGTGTTCGTTGAAGTGTTCGACGAAGAAGCCTGCAAGCAAGAGCAGGTGAAATGGCTGGCGCAGGGCACCATCTACCCGGACGTAATTGAATCCGCCGCTTCCGCCACCGGCAAAGCGCACGTGATCAAGTCGCACCACAACGTGGGTGGCCTGCCGAAAGAGATGAAGCTGGGCCTGGTCGAGCCGCTGAAAGAGCTGTTCAAAGACGAAGTGCGCAAAATTGGCCTGGAACTGGGCCTGCCGTACGACATGCTGTACCGTCACCCGTTCCCGGGCCCGGGTCTGGGCGTGCGCGTGCTGGGCGAAGTGAAGAAAGAGTACTGCGATCTGCTGCGCCGCGCCGACGCCATCTTCATCGAAGAGCTGCACAAAGCCGATCTGTACAACAAAGTCAGCCAGGCGTTCACCGTGTTCCTGCCGGTGCGCTCGGTCGGCGTGATGGGCGACGGCCGCAAATACGACTGGGTGGTCTCCCTGCGTGCGGTGGAAACCATCGACTTCATGACCGCGCACTGGGCGCATCTGCCGTATGACTTCCTCGGCCGCGTGTCCAACCGCATCATCAACGAAGTGGACGGCATCTCCCGCGTGGTGTACGACATCAGCGGCAAGCCGCCGGCGACGATCGAGTGGGAGTAATCCCGCGTCCGGCGTAGGCTGGCGTCAGTGAACCGCACATGAGAACCAAACCCGCTTAACGGCGGGTTTTTTTATGCCCGATGTTTGGCGCCCTGTGCCGTAGACGGCCTCCGATCCGCAAGAGGGCTGGGTTGAGAGAGGCGCGAACGGAGAGGACAGCCCGCGCGGAGCCGCCTGCGCTTTGCTTACGGCTCATTTCCTGAGACGCGGCGTTTTCCATCTCGGCTTTGCGCCTATCCGCAGAACGGTATTCTGCAACCACGCGCACTTCGCCGGTGCGATGATGTCGTCGGATAACGGGGCTTTATTCACCGTATCCGCCGGGCCGCGGCATTAAAATGAATTGCCGTATTGAGGCGCGTCGACTCATCGGCATCGGGCGATGGCGTAGCTAATTAATTCTCTGCGAAAATTAAAGGACTCCATGAGTCTTTTTATGGGATTTTTCTGAAAGACTTGGTCTGACGAATAAATATATCAGAAGGATGCGATGAATTAGTCTATTTCTTATTTTATAAATCTTTCCTTCTGTTTTTATTGGGGAAATTAGCGGCTTCATTGTATTTAATAACCCTTCTCAAGGGCGAGCCCTACGTTTTATCGGCATTCATTGCTTGGAATTGAAATTCTAATTATATGATTTTTCTTATCTTTTAATTATTGTCGTAACATAAAGTGCGAACTGTGTAATTATCTGGCATTTGATATTTTCTAAGCTATCTACATAGGCTACTCTAAATGTAAGGGTATTAAAATGCACCGCCGAGAGGGAGGCAAACGATTTATCAACGGATGCCAGGACATGCTTTCTTTTGACTGCTTAGTTGCACAACGTCAGGATGGATATTGGTCAAGATGAAAGAGACAGGAAAAGCCTTCACCAGGGAAAAGCTTTATAAGAATTATACCAATAACGTCACAAGGAGGATGTCTACCCAAAAAGAAGTATCTCTTTGTCAATCAACTATAAAAGGTTCATTGTTTTTCACATTCTAATCCTAATTGCATGATTGCGGCAGCGCTTTGTTTTTCATTTTAATGGATAAAAGCCCAATGAGCAGGTTGTCTGAGGGTGGGTTTTGTTAGGGCATGGATGTCATTATGAGTTACCAGCATAGTATCGTGGTCGAGCTAGTTAATTTGATCGAGATGAATATACAGCATGATCTCTCGATAGAAAAGTTATCGGATTTGTCTGGTTATTCGAAATGGCACTTGCAAAGAATGTTTCAGCGTTATACGGGAATGAAAATAGCGACGTATATCAGAAATAGGCGTCTGAGCAAGTCTGCCGTCATGCTCAAACAGTCTGATTTAAAAGTATTGGAAGTGGCTACTGCTATCGGCTTTAGCTCCCAGCAGGCTTTTAGCCGCGCCTTTCAACGCTTTTTCGGTGAAAGCCCAAAGGACTTTAGAACGAGCCAGGAATGGGACTTTTCCAAACATCTCCCTCCCTTTTTAATACAAAATCCGTCAGCATATCATTTTATCGAAATGCCCAAGAACATATACCTGCTTAAGGGATATAAGTTTTTTCTCTATCATTCAATGAATGCTTCCAGCTCTGGAGGAGAGGAACGACAGAAATACGGCAGCCGCACAGGGAAAAATACCGATACGTCAATGCGCACGGTAAAGTTGGCTTCATCCGGTTGGGAAGTAACGCTCAGCAAAGGGTACTACGAGACACGCAATCTGACGTTGATAAGAGGGCAGTATTTATTGTTCGAGTTTAACGGCAGGTTGAACGAATACCTGGTTTTTTTTGACAGCATCTATGACGCCTATCTTCCTTTGCTTGGCGTGCGAATAAGAAACGGCTTTTTAATTGAGTTGCATAAAGAAAAGAATTTTCAATACGCGGAAATTAACGTCAAGGTGTTGATTTATATTGGCAAGTCTTGACGCTAATCGGGCAGTAAAACAGAGGGATTATCCCAAGGAAAAGGAGGTGCTTATCAGGGGGATCAATTAGCGCTCGGGCTGTTGCCGTTTTTATCTCTATCTATTTTAATTTTAAAAGGAAGTCAGTTATGACTGGTTCTAGTTTGAACACGTTCCCTGTGGGCTATGAGTATGTCAATTTTGTTAATTGGTCAAAAGAAATCTCCGGCAATCATATTCTGACCTGCTATCCACAAAATACGGATGAGCTCTTGGCCGTAATTAACTGGGCGCATGAGAATAAATATTGCGTGCGTCCGGTTGGCATCAAGCACAACTGGTCCCCGCTCGTTATTGCAAACGGGGAGGATAACAGCAATGTCGTGCTGATCGACCTCACCAGAAAATTCAAAAACATCTCAATCAATAAAGTGGGAGAGCATGGATACGTCACCGCGCAAACGGGGGTGACAATGCAGGCTTTGCTCACTGAATTAGAAAAAAAGAAACTCGGCTTTTACGCGACGCCGGCGCCTGGCGATCTGACCCTGGGCGGCGTGCTTGCCATCGGCGGCCATGGAACCTGCATCCCGGCAAAAGATGAGCCTCTGGCTGAGTTTGCCAGTTTTGGTTCCGTGAGCAATAGCGTGGTGTCGCTAAAAGCTGTCGTCTGGGATCAGGCGCGGTCGAAGTATGAATTAAAGGAGTTTACGCGTGATAATGCGGAGAGCTCGGCATTCCTGGTGCATGTCGGCCGGGCTTTTATCAGCGAAGTGACGCTGCAGGTGCCGCGCAACCGGCGTTTACGCTGTCAAAGTTATGTTAATGTCACCGCGGCGGATCTTTTTTCCACTGCAAGCACGACAAAAAATACCTTCAGCCATTTCTTGGATCTGTGCGGGCGCGTTGAAGTCATTTGGTTCCCGTTCACGGAAAAACCATGGCTGAAAGTGTGGAAGCAAGAAGACAGCTTCCCAAAAGTGTCAAAACCGGTTAATGGTCCATTTAACTATCCGTTCTCGGATAATTTGCCGGTTAAAATTTCCGATATCATTAAAAAAATCAATAATGGCCACCCGGAGCTGACCCCGACACTCGGCAAGGCGCAGATGGAGTTGGTCAGCATTGGTTTAGGGGCCACCGTGTCGGCGGATCTGTGGGGGTGGAGCAAGGATCTGCTGTTGTATGTGAAGCCGACAACGCTGCGCGTGACGGCCAATGGTTACGCGATAATCACGAAGCGGAGCAATATTCAAAACGTATTGCACGATTTCACGAAAAAATATGAAGAAATGGTGGCCGATTACCAGCGCAAGAATTCATTTCCGATGAATGGCCCGATTGAAATTCGCGTCACCGGATTGGACAGTGCAAAAGAGAGCGCGGTGGCCAATGCCATTGCTCCCGATCTTTCGGCTATTCGTCCCGTTGAATCCCATCCGGAATGGGATGTCGCGATCTGGTTGGATATTCTGACCATGCCCGATACGCCGGATGCCAATAAATTCTACAGTGAAATGGAAAAATGGATTTTTAGCCACTATGCGGGCGACTATGCGACGGTTCGCGTAGAGTGGAGTAAAGGCTGGGGTTATACGTCACAGGCCGCGTGGCAGGATAAAACCGTACTCGAAGAAAACATTCCGCGCAGCTTTAATGCCGGGGCAGGGAACAATGACAGTTGGAATCATGCCTGCAACGTGCTGAATAAGTACGATCCGCACAACGTGTTCTCCTCTCCATTGACCAAAGCGGTTTTCAAACAGAAGAGTTAGTGAGTGCGTAATTGAAATAACCACCTGATTGGGCAGGTGGTTAGCATCATTAACCTTTCAGAGGGAGCCGCTTGTTTTCAAGCACCCCATTCTTTCTCGTAATGATATTCGATACGGCTTGCATCCCCACCCAGCAGGGAGCCTACGGCTGCAACGCTTTTAAATGCCGCATAGCCAAGCGAGTCCGCGACATTATGAACGGCGCCCAAGCCAAAACCGATCGCGTTGAACCCTTGGCCTACGGAAGAGATCAATCGGGTATTAAGCGCATCATTGGCCAATTTTACGGTATCAATGATAACATCGCCGGCAAATCCTGATACAAAGCTTGCCGTATCGGAAATAATCCCCGCACCAGAAACGATTTCGATCTCTGCAGTATTTAGCTCTTTCATAGTAAATCCTTTCAACTTTATCCCTATACCTCAGGAACGAAACGTAAAGCGTTTCGCCGCTTAATTCTCGCAGCCTCTGTGAATGACGGCTTGATGAGAATACGCTTAGATTAAAGAGGTCGGCGTTGAAATATGCAACTCATAACGCCGTCGCTAATATTAGGGTCGCACTTTTTGTGACGTTTCAGCAGTTTTGTGTTTTTTTAAGATTATTATTACTTGTGGGTTTTGCCAACAAAGACTAAATCTAAATAAGCGCCGTGTTGGGCCAGGGATAAGATAAAAATGAACGGTGTCGCTATATATGGAGAGGTCAGAATTTGTTTAGGGAAGAGGCCTTATCGCACAGTCGTTCTAAATGGGCAGGAAAAGCATTGTTAATTGCAGGATTGCCGGCCTGGGTCATCGCGGGCATTTCACTTTCATTCGTTTCTGTGCTGATCATTTTCGTGACCTATGGCGGTTATACCCGGCGTATCAGCGTGGGCGGAGAGGTCACGACGCTGCCAAGATCGGTCAATATATTTGCTACTCAGCAGGGATTCATTGCACAACGCTTTGTCAATGTGGGCGATCAGGTAAAAAAAGGGCAGCATCTTTATCAGATAGACGTCAGCAGGGTGACGGATTCCGGCACCGTCAGCGCAAGCACGCGGCAGGCGATAGAAAATCAACTGGCGCAGGTCGATAGCATCATCGCCAAATTGGAGGCGAACAAGAAAACGACCCTGGTCAATCTGCAAGCGCAGATTGACCAATATAAACTGGCGCACAGCCAGTCCAAACAGATGGTCGAAAATTCACGCAACGGCGTTAACTTCATGCGCGAAACCATGAAAAATTACGATGAGTATCGCAGTAAGGGGCTCATTAATCGGGATCAGCTGAATAACCAGGTTTACCTCTACTATCAGCAGCAGAGTACGTTCCACAGTCTCTATAACCAAAGCATTCAAGAGTCTTTGCAGATAACTAACCTGAATAGCGATCTCGCGACAAGAGCGTCCGATTTCGATAATCAAATCTCACAATATCAATTTCAGCGCAATGATCTCCTGCGGCAGCTGGCCGAAGCGGACGCCAGCGGCTCGTTGATTGTCAATGCGCCGGCGGACGGGCGCGTTGAATCGCTCAGCGTGACGCCTGGGCAAATGGTCAATACGGGAGACAGCCTGGCGCAATTAATCCCCAGTAATCATGCCATCTATTATTTGGTTTTATGGTTGCCCAACAGCAGCGTGCCTTACGTGAGCCGAGGCGATCACATCAACGTTCGCTATGACGCCTTCCCGTATGAAAAATTTGGTCAGTTTCCCGGCGTGATCGAAAGCATCGCTTATGTTCCCGCATCGATTCAGGAAATGTCCACTTACAGCAGTTCGCCAACTCGACAATCGGCTGAACTGGTTGAGTCGTACTACAAAGTGCTGGTGGCTATCGATAACACGCAATTCGGCTATCAGGGAAAGAAGCTGAACCTTTCAAGCGGCATGAAGGCGCAAGCCACGCTTTTCCTGGAGAAAAGACCCATCTACCAATGGATGTTCGCGCCATTTTATGACATGAAAAACAGTGTGTCGGGGCCACTTCGTGAATAAAGTTTATGAGAATATCGTTGGCAAGCTGAACCTGTCGCTCAGAAGAAAAGTGCCGCAGGTCTTGCAAACGGAGGCCGCCGAATGCGGGCTGGCCAGTTTAGCGATGGTGTGCGGCTATTACGGCATGCACATCGATATGCTGTCGATGCGCCAGAAGTTTGATATCTCGGCCCGCGGCGCCACCCTGAGCTCGCTGATCGCGATCGCCGAGAATCTCAATTTGAAAACGCGGGCTTTATCCTTGAGCCTGGATGAGATTCACCAGGTGAAAAGGCCCTGCATATTGCACTGGGATATGAATCACTTTGTGGTCCTGGTCAACATTCGCGGTGGGCGGATAACCCTGCACGATCCGGCATTTGGCCGCCGGGTTATCGGCCTGCAGGAGTTTTCCCTTCATTTTACCGGAATCGCTTTAGAGGTATGGCCAAGCAGTGAATTCACGCCTGTGGTGCAGAAAAATCGCCTGCACTTTAGAAAACTGCTCAGCAATGTCACCGGTCTTAAAAGCGCGCTGGTAAAAATTTTCGCGCTGTCGCTGGTCATTGAGGCCGTCAATCTGCTGATGCCCGTCGGGACTCAGTTGGTGATGGACCACGTCATCCAGGCCGGCGACCATAATTTATTGGTCATTATTTGCGTCGGTTTACTGTTTTTTATCTTGTTCCGCACCTGCGTTTCGATGTTTCGCTCGTGGATCTCCATCGTGATGGGCGCGCTGATCGATATACAGTGGAAATCAGGGCTGTTTGATCATCTGATGAAGCTCCCGCTTGCCTATTTTGAAAAGCGCAAGCTGGGTGATATTCAATCGCGCTTTGGCTCGTTGGACGCCATTCGCACCACGTTTACCACCAGTATCGTTTCCAGCATCATTGATGGCATCATGTCGGTCGGCGTATTTATCATGATGTTCATGTACGGTGGCTGGCTGGTGTGGGTAGCCTCCGGCTTTACGGTCTTATATGTTCTGCTGCGCCTTTCGACCTATCGCTATTATCGGCAAGCGTCCGAGGAGCAATTGGTGAAGTCGGCGAAAGCCAGCTCACATTTTATGGAGACGCTGTACAGCATCGCGACGCTGAAGTCGTTGGGGTTGGCGGGAACGCGTTCGCAATTCTGGTTAAATTTAAATATCGATACGGCAAACGCCAATATTCGGGTGACGAAGCTCGATATGTTCTTTGGCGGCGTGAATGCGTTTCTTGCGGCCTGCGATCAAATCGTTATCTTGTGGTTAGGCGCGTCTTTAGTGATCGACAGTCAAATGACATTAGGCATGTTTGTCGCCTTTAATGCCTATCGGGGGCAATTCTCCGATCGCGCGTCAAATCTTATCGATATGGTCATTCGGCTGCGAATGCTGAATTTGCATAATGAAAGGCTGGCGGACATCGTGCTTTCTACGACAGAGGAAGAGAAGCCCTATCGCAAGATATGCAATCCCAACGAGGCGGTGACTTTTGAAGTGCGCGATCTGCTTTATCAATATGATAGCCTTTCGCGCCCAGTGATCCCCGGGCTCAGCCTGCAGATCGCGGCGGGAGAAAGCGTGGCGATCGTCGGGCCTTCAGGCGTCGGCAAAACCACGTTGATGAAGCTGATGTGCGGGCTGTTGGAACCGACGGAAGGGCGTTTGTTTATCAACGGCATTAACATTCATGATATCGGCATTAATAATTATCGGGAGTGCATCGCATGTGTATTGCAAGAAGATAAACTGCTTGCCGGTTCAATTGCCGAGAACATATGCAGTTTTGATGCTCATCCCGATACGGAATTTATCGTTGAATGCGCCAAGCATTGCAATATTCACGACGATATTATGAAAATGCCGATGGGATATGAAACGTTGGTGGGCGAATTGGGGGGGAGCCTTTCCGGCGGGCAAAAACAGCGGGTGCTTATCGCCCGCGCGTTATATCGAAGGCCCAGTATTCTGTTTATGGACGAAGCCACCAGTCATTTGGATCTGGACAATGAAAAAAGGGTGAACGAAGCCATATCCTCGTTGAAAATGACCCGCGTTATCATTGCTCATCGGCCATCGACGATTGCATCGGCAGATCGGGTAATTACTTTGCAGCCTGTAAATGCAATGGCGTAATTGTTTGATGAAATATAAAATTTTATATTTATTTCATCTTTAATTAAGATTTTCGTTATTGAGTTAATTTATCGAGCACCTTATACCTAAAGCGTGAACCGACGGTTCATAAAAAGCAGTCTTTTTTAATTGATTCTTTTTAGTGAATGGAGATGAAAAATGAGAGAATTAAACTCAACAGAAGTTCAGCAGGTGAACGGCGCAACGATTGGCCTGGGTCTGGCTATTATCGGCAAGGTTGTTAACAGCTGGGGAAACGCGTGGAATAATGCCTGGGGCGGTTGCACGCCAAAACCGCCGGTATGTAAACCTGAGCCGCCGGTCTGCAAACCAGAACCGCCTAAATGCGATTAATCGTATTTAGATAACGCAGCGTAAAATGCGGCAGGCTTAATGTTTTATTCATTGAGCCTGCCTTATTGCTGGCGGATAACCTGCGCCATCTGTGTAGTTAACTTGCCCCCCACTGCGTCAACAGCGCATGCAGCCTGGCCGGTTCCAGCGGCTTGCGCAGCACCAGATAGCCTTCCTGCTCGGCCTCTTGCAGAACTTGCGAATTGAACTCGCCGCTGACCATGGCGCCGCTCACGTCCGGCAGGCGTTCGAACAACGCTTTGAGGATGTCGAAACCGCTCTCGCCGGAGCGCAGGCGTTGATCGCACAGCACGGCGAACGGCGTAAAGCCGTCGTCGACGATGGCGAAGGCTTCCTCGGCGGAGGCCGCGCAGCGCACGGTGATGCCCCAGGTGCTCATCAGGCTTTCCCAGGCGGAGGTCACCAAAGGATCATCGTCCACCACCAGGCAGGATCCCCGCAGCGGCGCGTAGCGGGTGGGCGTGGCGGTGTTGTCGTACGTCGCCGCGCTCTCCGGCGCTTTGTCTTCGCCGAGGTATTGCGCAAAGCGCATCCAGAAGCGCGAGCCTTTGCCCTCGACGGAGTGCATGCCGTACTTCACCTTCATCAGCTTGGCGCAGCGCGCTACCACTGCCAACCCCAGCCCGTGCCCGGCGCTGTCTATCTTCCACGCCAGCTCGGGGCGGTAGTAAGGGGAGAAGATTTTGCTTTTCTCTTCGTCGGCGATGCCTACGCCGGTATCCCACACTTCCACCAGGCACTCGGCGCCGCGCGGGCGGATGGCGATCAGTACGCCGCCCCGTTGCGTGTAGCGCAGGGCATTTTGGATCAGATTGATCAGCGATTGCCGCACCAGCAGCGGATCGCCCATCACGCTGATGCGCCGCCTGGGCCGCCAGGTGCGCAGCGCCAGCGAGCGGCTGTTGGCCTCTTCGCGGAACAGGGTGATCACTGAGTCGAGCAGTGCGCCGATATCCACATGGGTGGCGGCGGTGCGCACGTTGCCGGATTCGATCTTGCTGAGATCAAGCAGCGAATTGAACATCAGATGCACTGAGCGCACGCTCTGCTGCAGATCCAGCAGCTGCGGCGTCAGGCTGTCGTCCCGGTTTTTGTGGATGATGGCTTCGATCAGAAAACCCATGGCGTGCACCGGTTGGCGCAGATCGTGGCTGGCGGTGGTCAGGAACTGGTTCTTGTCCAACAGCGCCTGTTCCGCCTCTTCTTTGGCCTGGCGGAACTGTTCCGCCAGGCGCGAACTTTGCTCTTCGAGCAGCGCTTGCTGAATAAAGAACGCATGTGAGGTTAACGCGTGGCGATAAATGGCGAAACCGTACAGCAAGTTCAGCATCAGCACGATGAACATCACGTCTTCCAGCCGCCAAATGATACCGAGGTTCAGCAGCCCCCAGGAGGCGAAGAAAAAACGCGTAAAGGTGCTGATGACGGGCGTCAGATGCGTTGCGTTGGCGGCGACGATCGCGGCGATGCTGATATTGAGCAGCAGGAAAAAGTCAAAGTTATGGGTCTGCGGGGTAATTAAATAGAGTGAGGAGATCCCCAGCCCGTGAATAAAGGCCACCTTATTAATGCGCGGCAGCCAGCGGCGCAGCACGGTGTCTTCATCATTTTCTTTGGCCTCGCGCAGGTAGCGCCGATGCCATATTCTGATCGCCACGGCGCATAGCAGGTAAACCATGATCCAGGCAATGGTTGGGCCAAGTTCATCCCCCAGCAAATAAATCCAGATGGCAAAAGGGATGCCGACGAAAGGTACGGCGGTAAAGCTGAACACCAATCGCATGAAGGTGTTGTCCAGCAGGCGGATCTGCGCGCGTGGTGAGATGCCATCATTTTGTAAATTCTGGAAAAACCTCATTGCGACGGCTCCCGTTTGCCGTGCAACAGCGTAATGGCTTCGACCCGGCTGTTGACGCCGATCTTTTTCAAAATATTGCTGATGTGTTCTTTGACGGTGGGTTCGGAAATAGACAGCTGCGCGGCGATCCTTTTATTGGGCAGGCCGCGCATCATCATATTTAATACGTCAATTTGTCGCGGGGTTAAATTAAATTTTTTTAAATGCTCGTTGTTGCTTTTAACGGCGAATTCATTCCCGTCAGGAAACCATTCCTGATTATCGTTCAGCGCAAAGACCGCCTTGGCGAATAATTCAGGAGGTTCGTTTTTTAATACAAATCCATGCCCGCCGGCAGTGTGCACTTTCTGCCAGATATCGTTATTCTCGTCGCCGCTAACCACCAAGATCCGCACCTGAGGATAAAGTTGCTTTACTTCTTTGAGTAATTTCAACGCCGTACCGGAAGAGAGCCAAAAATCGATCACCAGTAAACGCGGCGGGCCATTTTCCCTAATATGACGGTAGCAATTCTCTTCTGTGGTCACCACATGCGCCTGTTTGAATCGGCAATGCGTGCTGAGAAAATTAGCGATGCCGCTTGCTACCAATGGATGGTCATCAACGACCAACGCATAATCCTGCCCCAAAGGATTCTCCTTTCGCCTTCAAATATCAGATAGGTCTGATGAGTTATTATCAACCCTCCCTACTTTAGGAGGGTTTTTTCGTTTAGGAAAGGGAAATATATTATTCGAGGATTTGGATAAGAGAAAACATAAAGCCAATCGGTAATTTTAACTGATTGGTTATAAAGGATAATTTATGAAGAAACCACTTATCGCTTTAACCGTTACGATGATGATAGCCGGTTGTTCCACCCTGAAAACCGATCAGGCCATTCCGCTGCTGCAGGCGGAAACCGCTAAAATGCTGGGCCTGGGTTCATCGGACGAAATTACCGTGACCAATGTCAATGGCGCGCAGCCGGATGCGCTGGGCGGCCAAAAACTTTCTTATCGCGCCACCACAGAAAAAGGCCGAATTTTCGATTGTTCATCGCTGATGATGCCGGGAATTTTAGGCTCCTCGCCGTCGCTGAGCGCGCCGACCTGTACACCGGTAGTCACCCATAAATAATTCGCTTTGGAGGCGGTATTGCCGCTTCCTGGTTTTCCATCGTCGGAGCGCCAGCGCCGGGGGGCAATAAGCTTTTGCTTCGACGATCAATAAACCTGCGTGCGCGGAATAACGCCTCATACCTCCTCTAGCGCATTGAGTTTTCTTATAACAATACATTCCGCGACATCACGCTAACGAGTACGGAGATAGCCCGTGAATGACACGACATCGCATTCTTTAGCGGTTAAAACACCGCTTTCCAAACTTTACCTCGCTCTATTTTCCGCGCCGCTGTTGATGCTGGCGCCCGCCGATATCGCTCGCGCAGACGATGCCATTTTTGACGGCGACTCAAAAATTACCGAATCATTGGCCTACACCGGGGACGTTTACGTCGGCCGTAACCAAAGCGGCAACCTGCTGATCGAGAATGGCAAGATCAGCGCCTATAACATCAATATCGGCCGGATGTTCAACGGCCAAATTCATGACAGCGTAGTCACGGTCCGCGGGCCGAACGCCGAGCTGAATGCGGTGAACGATCAGTTCGTGCTGCGCGGCGGCCTCAATCTGGGGCGGGGCACTTTGCGGGTTGAAGACGGTGCGCTGGCCAGCGCGAAAGAGATCGTGGTCGGCACCACCCGTGGCTATGACAGCCACCTTATCGCCACCGGCGCCGGTTCTCGCGTTACCAGCAATTTTCTCAGCGTCGGCACCGATCTGGGGGCACGTTCCACGCTGGCGATTGAAGACGGCGCGGTGCTGAACACTGCCTTTGACGCACGCATCGGCAATGGCAGCGGGCCGGGTGAGACCGATACGCTGAGCCCGAAAGCCACGGTCAAGGGGGACAATTCCCAGTGGAACGTCGGCCGTGCGCTCACGCTCTACGGCGATCTGGACGTGCTGAACGGCGCTGCGGTCAACGTCGGTAATATTCAGGTGGCGGGCGTCTCGGGCGCGCGTAAAACTGCCGAGCTGACGATCGCCGGCAACGGCTCACGGTTTACCAGCGGCAGCAGCGTCAACGTCGGCGATTACGGCAACGGCGTGTTGGCGGTCATGGACGGCGGGACATTCTCCGCCGGCGGCAACGAAGTGGTGCTGGGCAAGACCGGTTCCGGCTCGAACCGCGGCGCGCTGATTATCGGCAGCCGCGGCAATATGGACACCGGCACCGGGTTAACCGAACCGACGCTCGGCGCGGCGGGCGCTGCAGGCACTATCGATGCCCAGACGGCGATCGCCCTGCGAGGCGGATTGTTCCGCAGCTATGTGTACTTTAACCATACCGACGGCAATTACGTTTTCAGCAACAAGATGAGCGGCGAAGGCGAGGTGATCAACAGCGCCGGGCACACGACGCTGAACGGCGATCTCTCTGAGCTGCAGGCGAACGTCACCGCGCGCGGCGGCAAGCTCATCATCGCCAGCGACATCAATACCCAGAAAGAAGACGACATCTTCGAGATCCAAACCCTCGGCGCCGAGAACGGCGGCACGCTGATCCTTAACGCGACGGCGGGCACCGACGTCAATAACGGGCTGGGCTACAGCAGCGCCGCGTCGATCAAGGCCGGCGGCACGCTGGGCGGCAACGGCACGCTGGGCCAGACCGAGATCCAGTCCGGCGGCCATATCTCGCCCGGCGACGGCAATATCGGCACGCTGACGCTGAAACGCTACCTGAACTTTATCGGCGAATCCTTCTATGACGTCGATATCGCCGGCGACGGCCGCAGCGATCAACTGCTGGTGGCGGGCAAAACCACCATCAGCGATCGGGCCAAGGTGCAGGTTACGGCGCTGGATCCGCAAACCAGCTATAAAACCGGCCAAAGCTACCGCATTCTGACCTCGGACGGCGGTATTGACGGCCAGTTCGCGTCGGCGGTCTCCAAGTCCGCCTTCCTCGATGTGGCGTTAAAACACAGCGCCAACGCCGTGGATCTGACTATCGCGCAGAAAGACACGGGCGGTGAAAACCCAGGCGGCGAGAATCCGGGTGGGGAAAATCCAGGTGGTGAGAATCCGGGCGGAGAAAACCCTGGCGGTGAGAATCCAGGGGGCGAGAATCCGGGCGGAGAAAACCCAGGCGGGGAAAATCCGGGGGGCGAGAATCCAGGCAGCGGCAAGCAGGGCATTTTCCAAACGGTGGCCGAGAGCGGCAACCAGTGGAATACCGCCGGCGCGCTCTCCACGCTGGCGCAGCGCGGTCCTTCACTGGCGCTGTACAACTCGCTGCTGCTGCTGAGCGCGCCGGAAGCGCGTGAGGCGTTCAATCAGCTGTCCGGCGAAGTCTATCCGTCGATGCAGTCTAACCTGATCGCCGGCAGCACCCAGCTGTTCAACGTGCTGAACCAGCGCATGCTGCGCCTGTTCGACAATGACAGTCTGCCGGTACCGCCGTTGGCGATGTCGCTGGTGCAACCGGCGCAGGCGCAAAACAGCGGCGTCTGGGGCCAGACCTTCAGTTCCTGGGGCAGGAACAGCGGCAACGGCAACGTGGGCAAGCTGGATGGCAACACCACCGGCTTCCTGTTGGGGGCGGATCGCAAGCTGGCGGACCATAACGTGCGCATCGGCGGTTACTTCGGTTACAGCCGCGGCGATTATGACGTCGACAGCCGCCGCTCCAAGGCCGATACCGACAACTACCACCTCGGCCTGTATGCGGCCGGGCAACAGGATGCGTTCTCGCTGCGCGGCGCGCTGGGTTACACCTGGCACAAGATTGAAGGCAAGCGCAACGTCGATTTCAGCGGCTTCTCGGATCGGCTGAAGTCGGATTATGACGCGAACTCGCTGCTGGCGTTCACCGAAGCGGGTTACCGTTTCGGCCAACCGGAGATGAACGTCGAACCGTTCATCAACCTGAGCTACATCCGCCTGCATACCGACAGCTTCCAGGAGTCGGGTGGCGCGGCGGCGCTGAGCGTGCGCAATGAAACGATGGACACCTTCTACTCCACGCTCGGGGTGCGCGGCGTGACTGAACTGCCGAAGAACGTCAGCCTTTACGGCTCGCTCGGCTGGCAACATGCCTACGGCGATAAGAACACCTCATCGCGCATGGCGTTTGCCGGCAGCGACGCGTTCGTCACTCAGGGCCAGGCCGTGGATGACAACGTGATGGTGGGCGATATCGGCGTGAGCGTGAAGCTGTCGCGCGCTGCGACGCTGGATGTCGGCTATCAGGGGCAATTCGGCGCCGATACCCGCGTCAATTCGGTCAACGCCAACCTGCGCTGGTCGTTCTGATTTTTCCTCTAGACTTCTCTGGTACTTGCAGGCCCGCTTGGTGCGGGCCTTTTTTATGGTGGGCATTAAGTTTCCCGTGAGCCTGAGTAAGGGGGCGCTAAGACATTTCCCGATATGAGCAGGGCGGGATTGCCTGTATGATTAATGCTCTTATTGGTATGGGCAAGGGACTGATTTTCCAATGCGTGAATTGACAAGGCCGTTAACGATTTTCACCAGCAAGAAGCCTTTTAACGACCGTTTTGCGGATGATATGCAATATGGCGATATGGATGAACGTACACTTAAGCAACGGTATCGCTTGGGGCAAGTATCAACGTTTATCGATTGGAGTACTTATAAATCGCCCTATGATCATCCGGCAACGCGAAATATTCCGGCAGCAGGAAAAGAAAAGGCGGTTGCCATGCTTTTTGATGAGCTGAGAGCTGCATCGAGATACTTTTCTTTTACTGGCGTTTATCAAGGCTTGATAGTTAAGCTTTTCAATCATATGCAGTGCAATAACGGAACTGACTTTCAAGATGTTCAAATGGATTTAGCCTATAAAAGGCTGATACTGAGCGATAAATCAGAAAATAGTACGCTAATTCGAATTAAAAGTGTTCTCGACACCTTTGACTTTAACTCATATCGGCTGAATAAAGAGGCATTTGCTCTTCAGTTATCACAGAGCCGTTTGCCAAAATATGTTCGCTGGGAAGACTGCATAAATGGAATGGGAGTCAGTGTGCATGAGGTCAACAGTACAGAGATCAGTGTTGATTCTTTGGTTTTTCAAGGTAATAGATATACTGCCGTGATTAGCTATAAAGCTCAGGATCATTTTGGATTGGATAAAGAAGATATTAGCAAGTTAACGTTTAATTCTATTGGTTTTTTCAGGATTTGGTTTGTACTTCAAAGGTATAAAGAGTTCGCGTTTAGACCCTTTTTCACCAACTTTGGCGCGAAGATAATAGTGACAGGTGAAAACTATGCTTAACAAGAAAAAGGTTGCGTTCTTTTCTTTGGTTGCCGTAGCGGCTTTTTGGTTGGTTTGGGTGCTTGTCAGGCCGGCTAATGTTGTGCGGGTTGATGGTGCTGCTGTTTATGTTCAATACCTTCCGTTGACCACGGAAGGTAAAATATCTTGGTGGAATGATAATAAAGATAAACTTCAGGAAAAATATCATATTATCAAAGACGAGAGTCACTTTACCGTTGCCGTAATGAATTTTGATGGCTATGTTGCCGCTCCGACGGGTAGCAATGATGGAAGTGTTGATGACTATCATTGTTTTGCCGAGGGCGATGCCAAGAACAAATGTATCTATAAGGATATAGCGATGATTATTAATGGTGATGCTAATAAAAGGATTTTTATCAGTCTGGATGGGAAGACTTTGGCTCAAGAGCCTGACGGTAAGACCACGCTGTTAAAAAAATAGTGACTCTTACTCTTACCCCCTGATTTTTCCTCGTTTTCAATCAGACTCGTCTAGGTGGTGGTCAGGGTTTCGCCCTCGCCAAGCCCGCGCAACGGCGGGCTGAGCAGGGAAGGACGTTTAACGCCCTTTTTTCTTGCGTCCTGGCTGGGTAAAGCGCTTGCGGCCGGCCGGCGCAGCGGTTTTATCGGCGCTTTTCGGTCCGCCGGCGCTCGGTTTTTTCGCCGGGGAAGATTTGGCCGGGGCTTTCTTCGTCGGTTTAGCCTCGGACGAAGAGCCTTCAATCAGCTTGAACAGCTCAATCAGCTCGTCATCGGTCAGATCGCGCCATTCGCCCAGCGGCAAGCCTTTCAGGCTGACGTTCATGATGCGCGTGCGTTCCAGTTTGGTGACCTCATAGCCGAAGTGTTCGCACATGCGGCGGATTTGGCGGTTTAGCCCCTGCACCAGCGTGATGCGGAACACGAACGGCGCTTCTTTCTTCACCTTGCACTTTTTGGTCACCGTGCCAAGCATCGGCACGCCGGCGCCCATGCCGCGAATAAACTCGTCGGTCACTGGCTTGTTGACCGTCACCAGATACTCTTTCTCGTGATTGTTGCCGGCGCGCAGGATCTTGTTGACCAGGTCACCGTGGTTGGTCAGAAAGATCAGCCCCTGCGAATCCTTGTCCAAGCGGCCGATCGGGAAGATGCGCTTGCTGTGGTTGACGAAGTCGGTGATGTTGTCGCGCTCGCCGTCCTCGGTGGTGGTGACGATGCCGACCGGTTTGTTCAGCGCGATCAGCACCAGATCTTCTTCATTGCGCGGTTCGATCAGCTGACCGTTAACCTTCACCACATCGCCGGCAAATACCTGGGCGCCAACGGTGGCGCGTTTACCGTTGATGAAAACGTTGCCCTGTTCGATGTATCGATCGGCGTCGCGGCGTGAGCAGATACCGCTCTCGCTAATGTATTTGTTCAGACGAATGGATGAGTTAGTCAGCATGGGATCTCCGTAAAACGCGGACTATACATTACCCGCAGGGGATTGCGGAAGCTGTTCGAGAATAGATGCAATAGCGCAAGGTGATGCAGGCCTTATTGAGACTCTTCATACCTTCACCACCCGGGTGTTAAGCGGGGTGAGCGTCTGCCCGGCGTTGCCGATCGGCGTCAGGCGCGGCACGGGGCGGCCGCTGTCGCTTTCCACCAGCGTTGAATGCGCCTCTCCTTCGGCGAACAAATGATCTTCCCCCCACTGGCGCAGGCCAACGATCACCGGAAATAGCGCGCGGCCTTTCTCGGTCAGCACATACTCCTGATAGGCACTGCCGTCTGCGGCGGGCACGATCTCCAGCACGCCGTGCGTCACCAGGGCGCGCAGCCGGGTGGCAAGGATGTTCTTCGCCATCCCCAGCCCTTTTTGAAATTCGCTGAAGCGGGTGACGCCGTCGAAGGCGTCGCGCACGATCAGCAGCGACCACCAGTCGCCAATCACATCCAGCGTGCGCGCCACCGGGCACGGCGCGTCTTCCAGGCTTTTACGTTTCACGACGGTTATCTCCAGCTGCATATTGTGGTTGCATTATAAAACCTCTGCACCTAAAGTTCATTGGGTTTAATAATGAAACCAGATTGAGGTGTGCAATGAGCGACAAACTGTTGGATCCTCCCTGTGCGGTGCTGGGGCGCCTGCCGGCCCCCCTGGTGCTGCTGTTGGCCGCCGCCAGCGCCTTCAGCGTGGCCAACGTTTACTATGCGCAGCCGCTGTTGGACGCCATCGCCCATGATTTTTCCATCAGCCTGGCGGCGGTCGGCATGGTGATCTCCGTGACTCAGTTGGGCTGCGCGCTGGCGTTGCTGTTGGTGGTGCCGTTGGGGGATCGGTTGAACCGGCATCGGTTGCTGGCGGGGCAGCAGCTGGGGCTGATTGGCGCGCTGCTATTGGTGGGCTGGGCGCACAGCGCATCCGGGCTGCTGGTAGGGATGTTGCTGGTAGGCTTATTGGGCACTGCCATGACGCAGGGGCTGATCGCTTTCGCTGCGGCACTGGCGGCGCCGCAGGAGCGCGGGCGGGTAGTCGGTGCGGCGCAGGGCGGAGTGGTGCTGGGGTTGCTGCTGGCGCGCACCCTGTCCGGCGCGCTGGCGGACGTTGGCGGTTGGCGCACGGTGTATTTCTTCTCTGCTGGAGTGACGCTGGTATTGCTGCCGATCCTGTTGCGCCTGCTGCCTGCGCCGCGCACCGCTCCCAGTACGCTGAGTTATCCCGAGCTGCTGCGTTCAATGCTGACCCTGTTGCTGCATGACCGCACGCTGCAAATTCGCGGCATGTTGGCGCTGCTGATGTTTGGCGCTTTCAGCCTCTTTTGGAGTTCGCTGGTGTTGCCGCTGAGCCAGGCGCCGTTCAACTTCACCCATGCCGCGGTCGGGGCGTTCGGCCTGGTCGGCGCGGTGGGCGCACTGGCGGCGGTGCGCGCCGGGCATCTGGCGGATCGCGGGTTGGGGCAGGCGGCCAGCGGCGTGTGTCTGCTGCTGCTGACGCTGGCCTGGCTGCCGCTCGGTTTGCTCGGCAGCGACCTGGTTTGGCTGGTGGCGGGCATCGTGCTGCTGGATCTGGCGGGCCAGGCGATCCACGTGCTGAACCAGAGCATGATCTTCCGCGCGCATCCGCAGTCGCACAGCCGGCTGGTGGGCTGCTACATGCTGTTTTACGCCGTCGGCAGCGGGCTGGGCGCCTTTGCCGGCACCCATGTGTACGCCTGGGCGGGCTGGAGCGGCGTCTGCTGGCTGGGGGCGGGCGTCAGCCTGAGCGCATTGCTGTTTTGGCGGCTGACGCTGCGCGGGATGCCGGATGCGGCGGGTAAGGGCTAGCGGGCCGGTGAGTGCATCAGGTAATAATCTTCTTCGCCGTCGTTGCCAGTGGAGATGATGCGCCAGCCGTGCTTGCGGTAGAACGCCAGCGCTTTTTCATTTTTCACCAGGCATTTCAGCGAACCGGTGGCGGTGAAGGTGGCTTGCGCCGCATGCAGCAGCGCACTGCCGACGCCGCGCGGCGGCTGATGGGGATCGACATACAGGTTATGAATGAAGTTATCTTCGCGGTAGACGGAGACGAATCCCAGCAGCGCGCCGCCGTCTTCCGCCACCCAAATCGCTTCGCCCAGCGTCGCGCCGTCGAAATCTTCCAACTGATAGTTTGAGGTATCGCGCCAGCCGAACGCCGCCTTGCGCGACGCCAGGTACAGCGTGCGCAGGAAGGGGCGATCGGTCTCTTGGTAGGGTCTTATCTGCATGGCATCTCCCGGTGGTTTGTGCTCACTATAGCGCATTGCGCGGCGTATGCCCGCTGGGCCAATTTAATCGCTTGTTTGTCCGCGCCGCCGCTGGCATGATCCCCTGCAGGGATTAACGCAACGTTGATCACAACCTATTGATTTTCATGACTCGGGGTGCCCTTCCGCGTGAAGGCTGAGAAATACCCGTATTACCTGATCTGGATAATGCCAGCGTAGGGAAGTCACGGCCGCTCAACCGGCGCCGCCTTCTTGAACGCCGGTTGGGAGGAATATGATCGCTCGACCTGATGCACTACCCGGCGCCCGCGCCGCGGCCTGCCTGACCCAATTCCAACAGCGGCCTCCGCTGATCCACTGCCTGACCAACGAAGTGGTGCAGTCGCTGACCGCCAACGTGCTATTGGCGCTCGGCGCCTCTCCGGCGATGGTGGTGGAGCCGCAAGAGGCGGCGCAGTTCAGCGCGCTGGCCGACGGCCTGCTGATCAACGTCGGCACCCTCAACGCGCTGCGCGCCGAATCGATGCGGGCGGCGGTGGCCGCCGCCAATCGGGCCGGTAAGCCCTGGACGCTGGATCCGGTGGCGGTCGGCGCGCTCTCCTACCGCACCGCCTTCGCCAAACAGCTGCTGGACGAGAAACCGGCGGCGATACGCGGCAACGCCTCGGAAATCATGGCGCTCAGCGGGTTGCTGGCCAGCGGCCGCGGCGTGGATAGCGGCGACGACTCGCTGGCGGCCTTGCCCGCCGCGCGTGAGCTGGCGCAGCGCAGCGGCGCGGTGGTGGCGGTCACCGGCGCGGTGGATTACGTCACCGACGGCCAGCGCGATTGGGCGATCGAAGGCGGCTCCCCGCTGATGACGCGGGTGGTGGGCACCGGCTGCGCGCTGTCGGCGGTGGTGGCGGCGTTTTGCGCCCTGCCGGGCGATCGCCTGGACAACGTGGCGACCGCCTGCCGGGTGATGTCCCACTGCGGCGGCCTGGCGGCCAGGCAGGCCGCCGGGCCGGGCAGCTTTACGCCGGCGTTCCTCGATGCGCTGTATCAACTGCGCGGGGAGGATCTGTGATGAAACGCATTAACGCCCTGACCATCGCCGGCACCGATCCCAGCGGCGGCGCCGGCATTCAGGCCGATTTGAAGGCTTTCTCGGCGCTTGGCGCCTACGGCACCTCGGTGATCACCGCGCTGGTGGCGCAAAATACCCGCGGCGTGCAGTCGGTGTATTACATCGATCCGGCGTTCGTCGCCGCGCAGCTGGACTCGGTGTTCAGCGACGTGCGCATCGACAGCGTCAAGATTGGCATGCTGGCCAACGCCGACATCGTGCAGGCGGTGGCCGAACGGCTGCGCCATTACCGGCCGGAATTCGTGGTGCTGGATACCGTGATGCTGGCGAAAAGCGGCGATCCGCTGTTGGCGCCGGAGGCGGTGGCGTCTATCCGGCGCGAGCTGTTGCCGCTGGTGTCGATCATTACGCCGAACCTGCCGGAAGCGGCGGCGCTGCTGGCGTGCGCGCCGGCGGAAGATGAAGCGCAGATGCGCGAGCAGGGGCGGGCGCTGCTGGCGATGGGCTGCCGGGCGGTGCTGATGAAGGGCGGCCACCTGAGCGAAAGCGAGAGCCCGGACTGGCTGTTTACCGCCGAAGGCGAGCAGCGCTTTACGGCGCCGCGCGTCGCCACCCGCCACACCCACGGCACCGGTTGCACGCTCTCGGCCGCGCTGGCGGCGCTGCGCCCGCGCCATGCCGACTGGGCGGCCACGGTGGCCGCCGCCAAGGACTACCTGCAACACGCGCTGCAACAGGCGGACACGCTGGAAGTGGGGCACGGCATCGGGCCGGTGCATCATTTTCACGCCTGGTGGTGAGTCAACTTTTTGCCGCAACCGTGGTCTGACTAGTTCAGGCCCGGTTTACGGGCGAAACCTGATTTAACCTAGGGAGAAGGACTATGACGGGACACCAGGCGCTGCGTTGCGCCCTCTTCGGCGCACTGCTCAGCTTCAGCGCGGGCAGCTTTGCTCAGCAGATCGTCACCACATCGGATTTGATTCAGCAGCCGGGGTATCAGGCCAGCTGGCAAAACATGGTCAAAGGCCAGGCGCGGATGCCGGGCTGGGCGCGCAAGGGCGTCGGCACCTCTACGCCGGCGCAAAACCTGAGCTGGAAGGGCAAAGAGTATCTGGTCGGCAACCTGTGCAAGCCGCACGACTGCGGCAACAACTTTTTGATCGTGGCGTTCAGCGCGGACAAATCCCAGGCCTGGGGCGTGCGGGTGGAAGTGGAAGATCGGCCGGAAGCCGTCGATCATCCGAAGAAATACGCCAAGTACCAGTGGCTCGGCAAGCCGGATGACGACATGAAAGCGCTGCTTAAGCAGCAGTTCGAGAACAATCCCGACTGGAAATGATCTGACCGGGGGCGCTGACGATGCCGCCCCCGGCGTTGATCAGCCGATGCCGGCCTGATGCAGATCGTGCAGGTTGAGCGCCCCCACCAGCACGCCGTCCATATCGACCACCGGGGCCGCGCTGATGTGCTGTTCGTGCAGCGCTTCCAGCGCTTCGCCGGCGCGCCACTGCTCCGGCAGCCGATAGCCGGGGCGGGTGATCGCCGGGCTGAGCGGATCCTGCAGGCTGTTGCCCTTCACCAGCCAGCGGCGCAGGTCGCCGTCGGTAAACACGCCCACTACCCGCTGCTGCGCGTCGCACACCGCCACCAACCCGAGCCCGGTGCGGCTCAGTTCCAGCATCGCTTCCATCACGTTGGCGCTTTCGCTCACGCGCGGCAGGCGATCGCCGGTGCGCATCAGGTGATGCACGCGGTTCAGCAGGCGCGCCCCCAGGCTGCCGCCCGGGTGCGAGCGGGCGAAGTCTTCCGCATTGAAACCGCGCTGGCGCATCAGCGCCATCGCCAGAGCGTCGCCCATCATCAGGGTGTTGACCGCGCTGGAGGTGGGCGCCAGCCCCATCGGGCAGGCTTCGCGCTCGACGCCGATATCCAGTACGCAGGCCGCGCCCTGCGCCAGGGGCGATTCTTTGCCGCCGGTGATGGCGATCACCGGAATGCCGTTCTCCGCCAGCAGCGGCAGGATCAGATCCAGCTCTTTGGCGCGGCCGGAGTAGGAGATGAACACCACCACGTCGTCGGCGCCGATCATGCCGAGATCGCCGTGCAGCGCCTCCGCCGGATGAACGAAGAACGACGGCGTGCCGGTGCTGGCCAGCGACGCGGCGATTTTTTTGCCGATATGGCCGGACTTGCCGATGCCGGAAATCACCGCTTTGCCGCGGCAGTTCAGCAGCAGCTCGCAGGCGCAGACGAAATTGTCATCCAGGCGCGCCAGCAGGCGCTGCGCTTCGGTCAACTCGATCTCCAGCGTTTCGCGGGCGAAGGCGAGCAGGGCGTTGGCGTTACTCATCGGGGTCTCCTACCAGAATGATATTGATGCCTTTCGCCTGCAGGGCGGCGTGGTAATCGGGGTTGATGTCTCGGTCGGTGATCAGCGTATCGACGGCGCTGAGTTCGCACACCACGTTCGGGCTCTTGCGGCCGAATTTCGAGGAGTCCACCAACAAAATAATGCGGCCGGCGGCTTCGCACATCGCTTTGCTTACGTTGTGCACTTCGTTGAAGGTGGTGACGCCGGCGTTGAGATCGACGCCGTCCGCGCCGATAAACAGCTTGTCGAAGCTGAATTGCTGAAACGCCGATTCGGCCAGGCTGCCGTGGAACGAGGCCGATTTTTTGCGGTAGGTGCCGCCGGGCATCAGGATGGTCTGATCGTTGTCCAGTTCCACCAGCGCGTTGACGATGGTCAGGCTGTTGGTCATCACCGTGATGTTATTGAACTGCGCCAGGTGCGGCACCATCTGCAGCACCGTGCTGCCGGCGTCGAAGATCAGCGAGTCGCCGTCGGCGATCAGCGCCACGGCGGCGCTGGCGATGCGGCGTTTTTTCTCGGTGTTGATATGGGTTTTACGGTCGATTGGCTGATCGCCGTCGTCGCGGCTGAGCACCACGCCGCCGTAGGTGCGGATCACCTCACCTTCTTCTTCCAGCAGGGTAAGATCTTTGCGGATGGTGGTGCCGGTAGTGGAGAAATGCTCGGCCAGGGCGTCCACTGCCGTTTTGCCATGCTGCTGCAGATATTCAAGGATAGCGGCCTGCCGCTGCTTTGGTTTCATCGCGATTCCCGTTCACAAGAGTGGGGCATTTCCCCTCGCTGAATAATTCACTATGAAAGGTAATGCCTTTTAATGTGAAAATATCACGATTTGGGTTCAATCGCTAACGATAGTGCAGACTGGCATGCGCGATCCTCGGGGAAGATCACATCCGGGCGCAAATCCCGCTGATGCAAACCGTGCAAATGAGGCAGCGGGCGGGGCCGGGCGAAAACGGTCAGGCCGCGCAGCAACAGGCTGCCGCACACCCGCCGATCGGCGTCGAAGGCCAGCGCCAGCACCACCCGCGGGCGAAAACGGCCGCCGGAGCGGCCGACGCCGACGGCACCCAGTCGGCATAAGCCGTCGAAGGCGCGGTTGAAACGTTGCAGTTGCCACCAGCCGAAGGCGATTTGCAGCAGCCAGGCCAGCAGCGCGAAGGCGATCAAAGCTTGTGTCATGGGGTTCTCCTTATGCCCCCTTCCGCGGAAGGGGGCGTCGGTGGCCTCAGAACATCACCTGGCCGCCGGTGATGTTGATCGATTGGCCGGTGCAGTAAGAGGCCTTATCGCTGGCGTAGAACAGCAGGGTGTTCAGCACGTCCTGGTAGTCGCAGCCGCGCTTCAGCGGCACTTTGTCGATGTAGTACTGCTCCACCTGGTCCGGCGCGATGCCCAATTTTTGCGCGTACTGCGGCAGCAGCGATTGAAACATCGGCGATTTCAGCAGGTTGCCGAGCATCAGCGAATGCACCGTAATGCCGTATTCCGCCAGATCGAGCGCCAGCGACTGCGTCAGCCCCACGCCGCCGAACTTGGCGGCGCTGTAGCCGGAGTTGTGCTTGCTGCCGACCTTGCCGGACTTGGAGTTGATCTGAATGATGCGCCCGGCGATACCGTCGCGGATCATCAGGCGCGAGAACTCGCGGGCGCAGAGGAAATAGCCCACCAGGTTCACCTGCAGCGAGCGGTCGAAGTCGCCCAGCGGGAAGTCGGTGATCGGCGCCGCCTTGGCGATGCCGGCGCTGTAGACCAGCAGGTTGGTTTGGCCAAACTCCCGGTCAACCGCTGCCGCCAGCGCGATCACGCTCTGCTCGTCGGTGGCGTCGGCCTGAAAACCGCAGGCGCTGCCTGCGCCGTACTCTTCGTTGATCTGCCGCGCCACCCGATTGGCGTTGTCGGCGTTCAGATCGGCCACCGCCACCCGATAGCCGGCCTGCGCCAGCCCGTGGGACAAAAAGGCGCCTAACGTTTGGCCGCCGCCGATCACTACAGCTACTTCAGACATGGTCTACTCCTTATGCGATAAATGACAGCGTGCTGCCCAACGGGATATCGGTCGGCGTCGGGCCGGAAACGTGGATCGAGCCGGGGAATTCGGCTTCGGCTTCGCCGTCGAAGCGCACGGTGATGTGGCCCAGTTCGCGCAGATTCTGTGTGGCGACGCTGCCGACGGCGGTGATGGCGTAGCGCTGCTGCGCCAGTTCCATCACGCCGCCGACCTGCAGCTCACCGGCGGTCGCGCCGTGGCGGTGGATAAAGCAGAACTCTTCGATATCCGCCGGCGCGCCTTCCCGGAAAGTGATCAGCATGTTGTCCAGCAACGCGTCGCGGGCGCAGCCGCCGATCTGCGTGATGGTGGTATGAAAAATGGTGTGCATAAACGTCTCCCTGGAAATCATGCTATTGATAAATAAAGGCCGAGGCGGCCCAGGCGATCAGGACCGTTGGCGCGCCGGTCAGAAAGCGCCCAACCAGCACTGAAGGCACGCCGACCCGTACGGTGTCCTGTTTGGCTTCCGCCAGCGACAGGCCGACCGGAATGAAATCGCAGGCGGCCTGCGCGTTGATGGCGAACAGCGCGGGCAGCGCCAGCTGCGGCGGGATATGGCCGAGGCCGATCTGCACCCCGACCAGCACGCCGATCACCTGGGCGATGACCGCGCCGGGGCCGAGGAACGGCGACAGCAGCGGGAATGAGCAGATCAGCGCCAGCGTCACCAGGCCGATCGGGCTGTTGGCCAGCGGCGTCAGGCCGTGAGCGATAAAGTCCCCGAGGCCGGAGGCCATGATGATGCCGATCAAGGCCGAGACGAATGCCATAAACGGCAGAATGGTCTTCAGCACGGTGTCGATAGTGTCGCGCCCGGCCTGGAAGAACACCGCCACCACCGATCCCATGCCCATGCCGACCTTCGCCAGCAGCCCGTCGCTTTGTTCGGTGATCTTCTTGCTGGTGTCGTAGTCGCGCGCCTTGGGCGGCGCTGCAACGGCGGCGGCGGCGGGTGGGTTCTCCGTCGCGTCGATTCGGCTGATGTTGTGGTCGCGCACGCCGGAGACATAGATGTCTTCGAGGATAAACTGCGCCAGTGGGCCGGACTGGCCGGTAGCGTGGATGTTGACCGTCGGAATGCGGCGTTTCGGGTACAGGCCGCAGCGCAGGGTGCCGCCGCAGTCGATCACCGCCACGCCGATCTCTTCCGCCGGCGGCTCGCCCTCTTTGAAACCGTCGACGGCCGGCCAACCGGTCAATTCGCTGAGGCGATCGACGATGGAAGGCCGGGTGCCGGCGGTGATGTACACCACTTTTTTGCCGGGCTCTATCGGCAGCTCCAGGGGGCCACCCCAGCCGCTGGCGCCTTTTTCAATACGGATATAAGCACTCATGCTGCACTCCACGAATTAAAGTTGCACCTGGCGATCCAGACGGATGCCCATCTTGCGTTCGAACAGGCTGGTGGTCAGATCGGTGACCCAGCCGCGGAAGAAGTTGGTGAACAGCCCCACCAGGAAATAGCTCACCGCCAGCGGGCCGAGCGGCAGGCCGAGGGTGGTCAGGCCGCTGGCGATGCCGAGGTAAACGAACAGCTCGCCGGGGTTGATGTGTGGGAACAGGCCGTTCATCGAGTGGCAGCTGTAGGAGGCCGCCGCGTAGTAGCTCGGCTTGTATTTCTCCGGCATGAAGCGCCCCAGGCTGAGGGTCATCGGGTTGCAGAAGACAAAGGTGCCGATCAGCGGCAGCAGCAGATAACGCGAGACGGGGTTGCCCGCGCAGCGCTGCGCCAATCGTTCGATACGTTCCTGGCCAACAAATTTGATCAGCGCGTTCATGATAACCAACAGGCTGATCAACAAAGGTAAAATGCCGGTCACCATGCCGACAAACACTTCACCGCCTTTCTGAAACAGGCCGATAAACCACTCGGCGCCGTGGGTGATTAGCTCAATCATTATGTTCTCCTGTAATGGACTGATATGGCCTGGAGCGAACGGCGGCTCTGTCGCCATGGGCCTTACAGTAGTCACTTTGTTGGGCTATTTGTTTTAAATAGATCACAGCTTGAAAGATAAATATTTTATTTCGAAAGTTTAAAGTGAAAGAAAGAGAAGGTCTGTGGCATGAGGGGGAGAAAGCGGGCACAAAAAAGCCCGGCTAGCCGGGCTTGAGGACAGGTGGTCCGTCACATCAGGCGATGGTGACCTTCTTGTCCAGGTAGGCGTCTTGCACAGCGTTGATCAGCGCCACGCCGTCTTTCATCGATTTCTTGAACGCCTTGCGCCCCAGGATCAGGCCCATGCCGCCGGCGCGTTTGTTGATCACCGCGGTGCGCACCGACTCCTGCAGGTCGTTCTCACCGGCGGCGCCGCCGGAGTTGATCAGCCCGGCGCGGCCCATGTAGCAGTTGGCCAGTTGGTAGCGCACCAGATCGATCGGATGATCGGTGGTCAGCTTGGTGTAGACGCGATCGTCGGTATAGCCGAATTTCACCGCGCGGTAGCCGCCGTTGTTTTCCGCCATTTTCTGTTTGACGATGTCGGCGCCGATGGTGGCGGCGATGTGGTTGGCCTGGCCGGTCAGATCGGCGCTGGAGTGGTAGTCCACGCCATCCTTGTTGAACGCCGGGTTGCGCAGATAGGCCCACAACACGGTGACCATGCCCAGCTCATGCGCGCGCTCGAAGGCGATCGAGATCTCTTCGATCTGGCGGCGCGACTGCTCGGAGCCGAAGTAAATGGTGGCGCCGACCGCCACCGCGCCCATGTTGAACGCCTGCTCGACGCTGGCGTACAGGGTCTGGTCGTACTGGGTCGGGTAGCTCAGCGTTTCGTTGTGGTTGAGTTTGACCAGGAACGGGATCTTGTGCGCGTAGCGGCGCGATACCGACGCCAGCACGCCGTAAGTGGAGGCGACGCAGTTACAGCCGGCTTCAATCGCCAGCTCGACGATGTTCTTCGGATCGAAATACAGCGGGTTGGCGGCGAACGAGGCGGCGGCGGAGTGCTCGATGCCCTGATCGACCGGCAGGATCGACAGGTAGCCGGTGCCGGCCAGGCGGCCGTGGTTGAACAGGGTTTGCATCGAACGCAGCACGCTGTTGGGACGGTTGTTATCGATCATTACGCGGTCGACGAAGTCGGCGCCCGGCAGGTAGAGATTCTCGGCGGGGATAGTGGTACAGCGGTGTTGCAGCAGATCTTCCGCTTCCTTTCCTAGCAACTGCACAATATCAGTCATGATTCACTCCCGATTAAGCTTCTTCATACACCGGCAATGCAAGGGTTTTTGACCACCGGCGAAGTAAAAAAGCGGTGATTGAAGCTGTAAAGCGATACTACCGAACTTGATCCGGCAAGGACAAACAATAGATGCGATTGAGAGGAAATGCCATTTGCGAGGCCAAATACGCGGGGACGATCGCCCCCGGCGCGCTAAGTGCTTGATTGTTCGATCTCGCCTGCCTTGGTGTTCCGAGCGGCGAGCGGGCGCAGAGCCGGATTAGCCCAGCAGGGCGCAGTTCGGCGGCAGGCGGCATTCGATGGCCTGCGGCACCACTTCGATGCGGAAATGGCGGCCTTTGAGCGGCTCGCCGTCGAGGTTGAAGGTCATCTCATGCGGCGCGTCGATCTCCAGCCACGGCAGCGCGGCGCTGAGGATGCTGTTGCTCTCTTCGTCGTTGAACAGGGCGGCCACCAGCGCCGGCAGCAGTTCATCGGCGATCAGCAGGCGCAGCTGCAACTGCCCGTCGTTAATCAGCGCGTTGGGGCACAGTTCCTGGCCGCCGCCGGCCTGTTTGCCGTTGCCGATGCCGATCACCAGCGCTTCGCCGGCCCAGCGGAAGTCCGGCCCGCGGATTTCACAGCGGTCGGCCTGCAGCGTATCCATGCGCAATAAGCCGTGAACGAAGTAGGACACGCCGCCCAACGCCGCCTTCAGCTTCTCCGGCGTTTCAGTGGTGATACGGGTGCCGAAGCCGCCGGTGGCCATGTTGATGAAGTAGCGCTCGCCGTTGACCTTGGCCAGATCGATAGGCACCGAGCGGCCCTTGATCGCCAGCTGCAGCGCCTGCTCGGGCGAGAGGGGAATGTTGCAGGCCATGGCGAAGTCGTTGGCGGTGCCGAGCGGCAAAATGCCCAGCGCCGGCCGACCTTGCGCCGGCAGTTGCGCCAGCGCGGCGGCCACTTCGTTGATGGTGCCGTCACCGCCGCCGGCGACGACGGTGCCGACGCCGAGCCGAGCGGCTTCCGCGACGTAGCGCGCGGCGTCGCCGTGTTCCCAGGTGACGCGCACGTGCAGCGTTATCTGCTCTTCGCGCAGCCGGTTGACGGCCTGGCGCAGCTCTTCGTTGCCGGCGCCCTTGCCGTTGATGATAAGCAGTGCTGGTGCATGTGAGTGTTGAGGCATTGCCGAGCTCCTCCGGCGGAAAACCAATAATGCCTCAAGATAAACCAGCCCAGGCCGCCAAGCCATCAGAATATTCAGCTAATTCCGGTTATTTCCCATTGCGCCGTGAATATGAAGACGATGCGAATTTATCTGAATTTAACCTGACAATAAGCGCAATTTTAATGGCGGCAGGATTAATCGCTATAGCGTTATTTATATATCGATGTGGCGTTATTATTTTTATTAAAATGGATAACGGGAAAACGTAATGAGAAATAGGCGCGCCGGCGGCAATGGCGGGCCCATAAAGAAAAAGCCAGCCCAAGGGAGATTGGGCCGGCTAAGGAGGTGGTTCCTAGTATTGCTATGCAAATATTTTCGTTGTTCGTTTTAAGCAGCGTGATAGTAACCAAGCTGCGGGCACATTGATGTGATCCAATTCTAATATTTGCTAAAAATCGCCGCCGAATGACGGCGATTCATTGTTAGGCTCCGGCGCTATTTTCTTCCGCCAAATTGCGGATCAGCAAAGCATAATTGAGATCGATATCCTGCGGGATCGGCAAATAAACGATATGGCCGTTGCCCGGCGCGACCTCAATCGGCTCGCCTTTCTTATTTTGCATGCTTTCGAGGGTGAACAGCACGTTGCCGCCCGGCGTCATCATCTCGACGCTGTCGCCGAGTGAGAATTTATTCTTCACGTCGACTTCCGCCCAGCCTTCGCGGCGCACGCCGGTGAACTCGCCGACGAACTGCTGGCGCTCGGAGAGCGAAGAGCCGTATTCGTAGTTCTGCTGCGCTTCGTGCACGTGGCGGCGCAGGAAGCCTTCTGTATAGCCGCGGTGCGCCAGGCCTTCCAGCGTGGTGAGCAGGGTCGGATCGAACGGTTTGCCGGCAACGGCGTCGTCGATGGCGCGGCGGTAGACCTGGGCGGTACGCGCGCAGTAGTAAAAGGACTTGGTGCGCCCTTCGATCTTCAACGAATGCACGCCGAGCTGCGTCAGACGCTCTACGTGCTGGATGGCGCGCAGATCCTTGGAGTTCATGATGTAGGTGCCGTGTTCGTCCTCGAAGGCGCTCATATATTCGCCTGGTTTTTGCGCCTCAGACAGCATGAATACCTTGTCGGTCGGCGCGCCGATGCCCAGCGTCGGCTCGACGGTCTGCACCGGGATCGGCTCGTGCAGGTGCACGATATTGCCGGTGTCGTCCTCTTTGCCTTCTTCCGCCTTGTACTGCCAACGGCAGGCGTTGGTGCAGGTGCCCTGGTTGGGATCGCGCTTGTTGATATAGCCGGACAGCAGGCAGCGGCCGGAGTAGGCCATGCACAGCGCGCCGTGGACGAAGATCTCCAGCTCCATGTCCGGCACTTCGGCGCGGATCTCGGCGATCTCTTCCAGCGACAGCTCGCGCGACAGGATCACGCGGGTCAGGCCCATTTGTTTCCAGAACTTCACCGTCGCCCAGTTAACGGCGTTGGCCTGCACCGACAGGTGGATGTCCATCTGCGGGAAGGCTTCGCGCACCATCATGATCAGGCCAGGATCGGACATGATCAGCGCATCCGGGCCCATATCGACTACTGGTTTCAGATCGCGCAGGAAGGTTTTCAGCTTGGCGTTGTGCGGGGCGATGTTGACCACCACGTAGAATTTTTTACCCAGCGCGTGCGCTTCGTTGATGCCCTGCGCCAGATTCTCGTGGTTGAACTCGTTGTTGCGCACCCGCAGGCTGTAGCGCGGCTGGCCGGCGTAAACCGCATCGGCGCCGTAGGCGAAGGCGTAACGCATGTTTTTCAGCGTTCCGGCCGGGGAGAGAAGTTCCGGTGTAAACATAGTGTGTCTCGGTCTGATTTCAGGTCAGCACCACGCCACCTGATGGCGCAGTAAAAGCGGGGGATTGTAGCCGCGGCGCGGCAAAAAATCAGCAGTTAACCGGATTTATTCAAGGGAGATTGATCCCGGTCAAACGGAAAACGCGCGATGGCGGCCACCGCGCGGGCGAAACGGGGGATCAGGCGCTCAAATCGCGAATATCGGTGGTCGGGCCGTTTTTAATCACCGACTGGATACCGTTTTTGGCTGCGCTTTCGGAGCTGTACATTTCGCTGACGCCGATCACCTGATGGTTCTTGGCCTTCAGCACAAAGTAGGGCTGGTTGCTGGTGCTGTGCTTCAGTTCAAACTGCGCTTCATGCGGCGAATTGGTCTGCACCGAGGCGATGCCGTTCTCCGCCGACGCTTTGCTGGCGTACATCTCGCTGGCCAGAATGATCTCGCCGTTACTGGCTTTCAGGTTGAAGTGGTACTGTCCGTTCTTTGCTTTTTTCAGCTCGTAATGACCGATTGCCATGGTTCTTCTCCTGTAGGTTCCGATTCGTGATGTAAGTGTAGCCAATCGCTTGAAAATCGGTGGCTAAACCTCACAGCAGCTTAGTCGAAAAAATGCGCAATTTTTTTGCGCCGGCGCGGAGTTTTCGCCCGAGAAGCCCGGCGCCGCACGGGAAGCTAAGGGAGGGGCGGTGATTGCGCAGCGCAGTATTTGGGACGTCTAAGCCGTGGAACACTCGCGATTTCATCTTGGCGGGTTCACCTCGCAGAGATAAAATAGGGCAAATTTTGCACAGGAGCGCCAAGGATGGAAAAAATCGAACGGTCAGTAGGAAATGATAAAAGCGAGGGCAGCGATAAAGATTGGGAGCCTCTGTTGAGAATGATCGCTAACACAGCCCTACCACACGACTTCCTGCTGTCGGATGAGCGACAACAGGGTGTGGCTGACCGCGCGCCTTGGTGGAACGCGGTCGATTCTCTCCCCTAAACCCCATTCACCAGCCGGCAGGGTTCGGCTTCCCAGCGGTAACCGACGCCGTATACCGAGCGGATAAAGGATTTTTGCCCGTCGATCAGCTCCAGCTTGCGGCGCAGGTTTTTGATGTGGCTGTCGATGGTGCGGTCGGTGACCACCCGATAGTCGTCATACAGGTTATTCAGCAGCTGCTCGCGCGAAAACACGTTGCCCGGCTGGCTGGCCAGCGTTTTCAGCAGGCGGAACTCCGCCGGCGTCAGATCCAGCAACTGCCCCTGATAGCTGGCCTGGAAGCGCGGTTCATCGATGTGCAGCAGATCATCTTCCCGCGCGTTCTCCTGTGGCCGATAGCTGCGGCGCAGGATGGTTTTCACCCGCGCCACCACTTCGCGTGGGCTGTAGGGTTTGCAGATGTAATCGTCGGCGCCGATCTCCAGCCCTAGCAGGCGGTCAATCTCTTCGATTTTCGCCGTCACCATCACGATCGGTACGTCGCTGAAGCGGCGCAGCTCGCGGCACACCGTCAGCCCATCGGCGCCCGGCAGCATCAGATCGAGCAAGATCAGCGCCGGCGGATGCTGGTGCACGGTCGGCACCACTTCGTTGCCGTTGGTCAGCCAACGGGTGGCGTAGCCCGCCGCCTGCAGATAATCCACCAGCAGCTGGCCCAGCTTGGGCTCATCTTCAACAATCATGATCTGCACGGGTTGATTCTGAATGTCCATCAGGGCGCCTTATTTTTTATCGGGGTAGCAAATTCTACTGTAATGCGCACGCCGCCTAAAGGCGAATGCTCGGCGCGGATTTTCCCGTCGTGCGCTTCCACGATGTTGTGGCAGATCGCCAGCCCCAATCCGGAACCGCCGCTGGCGCGGTTGCGCGAGCCTTCCGCCCGGTAGAAACGTTCGAAAATGCGCGTCAGTTGCTGATCGCTGATGCCTGGCGCGCTGTCCTGCCAGCAGAGGGATAGCCGCCCCGGCTGCAGCTCGGCGCTGATTTCCAGCCGGCCGCCGGCATCGGTGTAGCGCAGGCTGTTTTCCAACAGGTTATTGAACAGCTGATTCAGGCGATCGGGATCGCCGAACAGCGGCGCCTGGGGCGGCAGATGGGTGACGATCTCCAGCCCTTTGGCGCGAAAGCGCTCGCGGAAGGCGGCGACGGCGATCTGCAGCAGATGCACGCAGTCCACCGACGATTTGCGATAGGCCAGCGCGCCGAGATCGGAGAGCGAAAGCTGGTGCAGGTCGTCGACCAGTTTGGTCAGGGTGGACACCTCGGCCTGCAGCGAGCTGAGCGACGCGGGCGTCGGCTGGCGTACGCCGTCCTGCAGCGCCTCCAGCTCGCCGCGCAGCACCGCCAGCGGCGTGCGCAGTTCGTGCGACACGTCGGCCATAAAGGCGCGGCGCATCTGTTCATTTTTCTCCAGCGAGGTGGCCAACTGGTTGAAGTCGTGCGCCAGCCTGCCCAGCTCATCCTGGCTGCTGACCGCCACGCGGGCGGTGAAGTCGCCCGCCGCCAATCGATGGGTGCCCGCCACCAGGCGTTTAACCGGGGCCAGCATGCCGCGCGACAGTAGCCAGGTCACCGCCGCCGCCAGCAGGGTGGAGAGCGCGACGATGATCCAGCTGGTGCGGCGCTGCTGGCGATCGAAGTTGATGTCGGTATTGCGCGTCAGGCGTTCGACCGGGGTAGTGAGCACCCAACCGACGATCTCGTTGTTGTAGCGGATCGGGTGGCGCGGCCCCTCTTTCGGCAACGGGCCGGAATGCCCGACCAGCCGATTGAACTGGCTGTCCACCACCCAAAACTGGGTGCGCCAGCCCTTGGGCGGCAGGTTGTGGCTGCTGTCGCTGTTCTGCTCGAACGAACGCATGATTTGGTAGACCACCTGATCGTTGTTGCGCAGGAATATCCAGTTGCCATGATGGCTGTACTGTTCCTCCAGCGCTTCGCTCAGCATGTTGATGCGCTGCTCGTTACTGCTCTTGATGTAGTCGATAAAACCACGCTCAAAGCTGACGCGCACCCCCCAGTGCATGGTGATCAACACCAGCATGCAGGTGGCGAAAATGGCCAGGAACAGCTTCCCGGTAATGCCTATCTTCATTGCAACCTCGTTGAGCCGGTGCCCGGCTCTTTGGCCAGCGTGCGGTTAGGCGCGCTATCCGCCGGCACGCGCGCGAAGGCCAGCGCGGGCAGGGCGATAATCAACGCCATACAGCAGTAGCTGTAAATAAATGCGCTGTGGATGGCCGGGCTGTCGGCCACCGCCTGGTGATGGGCGAAGCTGCCGATCAAGATGCCGGCGACGCTGACGCCGAGGCTCATCGACAGCTGCATGACCATCGACAACAGGCTGTTGCCGCTGCTGGCCAGCCGGTCCGGCAGGTCTTTCAGCGTCAGGGTATTCATCGCCGAGAAGCGCAATGCGTTGACCATCCCCTGGAAGAACAGTATCACCGGCAGCAGCCACAGCCAGCCGAGCATCGCCGCCAGCAGGAAACTCAGGCTGACCAACGCCAGCAGCAGCGTGGCGGCCACCAGCACGTTGCGGTAGCCGAAGCGGTTGACCACCTGCACCACGATGCGCTTCATGCCCATGCTGCCGATGATCATCGGGATCATCATCAGCCCGGCGTGGAACGGCGTGAAGCCCATGCCCACCTGCAGAAACAGCGGTGTCATGAACGGCAGCATGCCGCTGCCGATGCGCCCCAGCAGACTGGCCAGCAGCCCGATCTTGTAGGTCGGGGTGCGCAGCAGCCGCAGCGAGAACAGGGCGCGGCTATTGCCGTAGGCATGCCAAACATACCCCAACAACGCCGCCGCGCCCAGCGCCACCAGGCCGGCGATGGCGCCGCCGGTCAGGCCCATGCCTTTGTGGCCGTCGAGCGCCAGCGTCAGCGACGCCATGCCGATCGCCAGCAGGAAAAAGCCGCTGAGATCGAAACGGCGGGTCTGCATTTGGTAGTTGGGCATCAGCAGCAGCGTGGCGATGGCGCCCACGATGCCCACCGGAATATTGATCAGGAAAATCCAGTGCCAGCTGGCGTATTGCACCAGAAGTCCGCCCAGCGCCGGCCCCATCAGCGGGCCGATCTGGCCCGGCAGCGTCACGAAGGTCATCGCCGCCATGTACTGCTCGCGCGGCACGATCTTCATCACCGTCAGGCGGCCGACCGGCACCATCATCGCGCCGCCGATGCCCTGAAGCACGCGCGAGGCGATCAGCTCGTTCAGGGTTGCCGAGCGGGCGCAGAGGAGGGAGCCGAGGGTAAACAGCACGATGGCGCTGAAAAACACCCGCTGTACGCCGACCTTGTCCGCCAGCCAGCCGCTGGCCGGCAGCGTCACCGCCACCGTCAGCACATAGGCGACGATCACCGACTGCATGCGCAGCGGGTTCTCCCCCAGGCTGGCGGCCATCGAGGGCAGGGCGGTATTGACGATAGTGGTATCCAGCGTCTGCATAAAGAAGCCGAACGCCACTATCCAGAGTTGCCAACGTACCGTGGCGGTGTGTTTCATCAGCATCGGTCGGCCATTAGTGCGGCAGCGGGGCCAGCTGCTTGTTGCGGCGGAACTTCGCCTGCAGCCGGTCGAAGTAAAGATAGACCACCGGCGTGGTGTACAGCGTCAGCAACTGGCTCATCACCAGACCGCCGGCGATGGTGATGCCGAGCGGCTGGCGCAGCTCCGCGCCGTCGCCGCTGGTCAACACCAGCGGCAGCGCGCCGAACAGCGCCGCCAGCGTGGTCATCAGGATCGGCCGGAAGCGCAGCAGGCTGGCCTGGAAAATCGCCTCGCGGGCGCTGATGCCGCCGTTGCGCTGCGCCTCGAGCGCGAAGTCGACCATCATGATGGCGTTTTTCTTCACGATGCCGATCAACAGCATGATGCCGATCAGCGCGATCAGGCTGAACGGCGCGCCGAACAGCTCGAGCGCCAACAGCGCCCCCACGCCCGCGGAAGGCAGGGTGGAGAGGATGGTCAGCGGATGGATATAGCTCTCGTACAGCACGCCGAGCACGATATACACCGTGGCGATCGCCGCCAGGATCAGGATCAGCTGCGACTTCAGGGTGTCCTGGAACACCTGGGCGGTGCCGGCGAAGGCGCCGCGCACCGTGGACGGCACGCCGAGCTGAGTCATGGTGCGCTCGACAGCGGCGGTGGCGTCCGACAGGCTGCCGCCGTCCGGCAGGTTAAAGGAGATGGTCGAGGCGGCGGACAGCCCCTGATGGTTGACCGACAGCGGCGCGTTGGCCGGTCGCCAACTGGCGAAGTAGGAGAGCGGTATCGCCTTGCCTTCGTTGTTGATGATGAACATCTTGTCCAGCGAGCTGACGTCCTGAGTGTAAGGCGGCGCCACTTCCATCACCACTTTGTATTGGTTGAGCGGTTGATAGATGGTCGAAATCTGTCGCTGGCCGAAGGCGTTGTTCAACAGGTTGTTGGCGTCGGACACCGAAATGCCGAGACGCGCCATGGTCTCGCGATCGTAGACCAGATCCATCTCCGAGCCTTTATCCTGCTGATCCGAGTTGACGTCCGCCAGCTCGGGCAATGCCGCCAGCGCGGCGCGGATCTTCGGTTCCCAGTCGCGCAGCGCGGCGAGGTCATCCGCCAGCAGCGTATATTGGTAGCTGGCGTTGGCCTGGCGGCCGCCGACGCGGATATCCTGCACCGCCATCAAGAACAGGCTGGCGCCCGGTTCTTTGGCCAGGCGAGCGCGCAGGCGGGCGATCACTTTCTGCGCGTCGTCGCTGCGTACCGACAGCGGTTTCAGTGAGATGAACATCGAGCCGCTGTTGGTGCGCGAGCCGCCGGTAAAGCCGGTGACGTTTTCCACGTCCGGATCTTCGCGCACGATTTTCATGAAATCTTCCAGTTTGCCGCGCATCGCCTGGAACGAGATGCTCTGATCGGCCTGGATAAAGCCCATCAGGCGGCCGGTATCCTGTTCGGGGAAGAAGGTTTTCGGGATGCTGATATACAGCCAGACGTTGAGCGCAATGGTGGCGAGGAACACCGCCAGCACCCAGCGCGAGTGGCCAAGCACCCAGTTCAGCGAGCGTCCGTATCCCTGCTGCAGCGCCAGCAGCATTTTGCCGAAGCCGCGCGCGCGCCGCTGCGAACGTGCCGGCTGGTGGCGCAGCAGATAGGCGCACATCATCGGCGTGAGCGTCAGCGAGACGATCAGCGACAGCCCGATCGACACCGACAGGGTGACGGCGAATTCGCGGAACAGCCGGCCGGGCAGGCCCGCCATCAGCAGCAGCGGGATAAACACCGCCACCAGCGAAACGCTCATCGACAGCACGGTGAAACCGACCTCCCGTGCGCCCAGCAGCGCAGCGTTGATCGGTTTCATGCCGGCCTCGACGTGGCGGGAAATGTTTTCCAGCACCACGATGGCGTCGTCCACCACAAAGCCGGTGGCGATGGTCAGCGCCATCAGCGACAGGTTGTTGAGGCTGAAGCCGCACAGATACATGGCGGCGAACGAGCCGATCAGCGACACCGGCACGGCGACCGCCGGGATCAGCGTGGCGCGGCCGGAGCGCAGGAAGATGAACACCACCAGGATCACCAGCCCGATGGCGATCGCCAGCGACTGTTCCACCTCGGCCAGCGACGCGCGAATGGTCGGCGAGCGATCCTGCGCGACGTTGAGTTGAATCGAGGCCGGGATATTCTCCTGCAAGGCGGGCAGCTCGGCGCGAATGCGATCGACGGTTTCGATGATGTTGGCGTCCGGCGCGCGGCTGATGGCCAGAACGATCGCCGGCTTGGCGTCGGTCATCCCGGCGTTGCGCACGTCCTGCACCGAATCTTTGACCTCGGCCACGTCGCCGAGCCGCACCGCCGAACCGTTGTTGTAATGAACGATCAGCGGGCGGTAGGCGTCGGCGGTTTTCAGCGCGTCGTTGGCCTGGATTTGCCAACGTTGCTGCGGGTTTTCGACGGCGCCCTGCGGGCGGCGCACGTTGGCGTTGCTGATGGCCTGCCGCACGGCATCCAGCGAAACGCCCTGATTGAACAGCGCCGAAGGGTTCAACTCCACGCGCACCGCCGGCAGCGAGCTGCCGCCCACGGAAACGTCGCCGACGCCTTCGGTCTGGCTGATCTTCTGCGCCAGCTGGGTGGACGCGAAGTCGTAAAGCTGCCCCTGGCTGTAGATGTCCGACGTCAGCGTCAGGATCATGATCGGCGCGTCGGAAGGGTTGACCTTGCGATAGCTGGGGCGGCTCGGCATGCCGGTCGGCAACAGGCTTTGCGCGGCGTTAATCGCCGCCTGCACGTCGCGCGCGGCGCCGTTGATGTCTCGGCTGAGATCGAACTGCAAAATCACCCGGGTGCTGCCGAGCGAGCTCATCGAGGTCATTTCATTGACCCCGGCGATACGGCCCAGCGCGCGCTCCAGCGGCGTCGCCACCGAGGAGGCCATGGTTTCCGGCGAGGCGCCCGGCAGCGACGCGCTGATCGAAATCACCGGAAAATCCACCTGCGGCAGCGGCGACACCGGCAGCAGGCGAAAACCGATCGCGCCGCTGATGGCGATGGCCAGCGTCAGCAGGGTGGTGGCCACCGGCCGGTGAATGAACAGGGCGAAGAATTTCACGGCAGCTCCTGCGTATCCGGCTGGCGATGCGTGTTGCGCGCCAGTTTGTCAAACAGCAGGTAGATCACCGGCGTGGTGAACAGCGTCAGGATCTGGCTCATGATCAGGCCGCCGACCATACAGACGCCGAGCGGATGCCGCAGCTCCGCGCCGACGCCGGTGCTCAGCATCAGCGGCAGCGCGCCGAGCAAGGCCGCCAGCGTGGTCATCAGGATCGGCCGGAAACGCAGCAGGCAGGCCTGATAGATGGCGTCGCGCGGCGATAAACCCTGTTCGCGTTCCGCCGCCAGCGCGAAGTCGATCATCATGATGGCGTTCTTCTTCACGATGCCGATCAGCAGGATGATGCCGATGATGGCGATCACGTCCAGTTCGCTGCCGGCCAGCATCAACGCCAGCAGCGCGCCGACCCCGGCGGTCGGCAGGGTGGAGAGGATGGTCACCGGATGAATGAAGCTTTCATACAGCACGCCCAGCACGATATACATCGCCACCACCGCCGCCAAAATCAGCCACAGCGTGCTGCCGAGCGCCGCCTGGAAGGCCAGCGTCGCGCCCTGGAATTGGGTGGTGATGTCTTTCGGCATGGCGAGATTTTTTTCCGCCTGGGTGACCGCGTCTACCGCTTCGCCGAGCGAGTAGCCGGCGGCGACGTTGAACGAGACGGTGGCCGACGGGAATTGGTCGAGGTGGTTGACCGACAGCGGGCCGAACCGTTCTTCGATTTTGGCGATGGCGCTCAACGGCACCACGGCGCCGTCCTTGCCGCTCAGACGGATCTCATTGAGCGCCGCCAGCCCCGGCGTCGCGCTGACGTCGTGCTCCAACACCACCCGGTATTGATTGGCCTGGGTGTAGATGGTGGAGATCAGGCGTTGGCCGAAGGCGTTGTACAACGCATTGTCCACGTCGCTCATGGTGACGCCGAGGCGCGAGGCCGAATCGCGATCGACGTTGACGTAGGCGACCAGCCCCTGATCCTGCCAATCGCTGGTGACGTCCGCCAGCTGCGGGGTTTGTTTCAGCTCATCCATCAGCTGCGGCACCCACAGGCTGAGATCGTCCAGCGACATCGCCTGCAGGGTGAACTGGTACTGGGTGCGGCTGACCTGGGTATCGATGGTCAGATCCTGCACCGGCTGCAGGTACAGCTTCACGCCGGGGAACTGCGCCGTTTGCTGCTGCAACCGGCTGATGATCGCCGGAATGCGGTCGCTGCGTTCGCTCAGCGGCTTCAGGTTGATCTGCAGCCGGCCGCTGTTGAGCGTGGCGTTGCTGCCGTCGACGCCGACGAACGAGGTCAGGCTTTCCACCGCCGGATCTTTGAGGATCTGCGCCGCGACCTGCTGCTGGCGCTCGGCCATGTTGCTGAACGAAACGCTCTGCGGCGCCTCCAGCGTGCCCTGAATGATGCCGTTGTCCTGCACCGGGAAGAAGCCTTTCGGGATCAGCAGGTACAGCAACACCGTCAGCGCCAGGGTGCCCACGGCCACGCCGAGCGTCAGCCAGGGGTGGTTAAGCACCGTTTTCAGCCACTGGCCGTATCGCGCGATCACGCGCTCGAAAAAGCGCTCAGAGGCGGCGGAGAAGCGGTTCTGCTTGCGCAGCGATTCGTGGCTGAGCATGCGGGCGCACATCATCGGCGTCAGCGTCAGCGATACCACGGCGGAGATCAAAATCGCCACCGCCAGCGTCACGGCGAACTCGCGGAACAGGCGGCCGACTATGTCGCCCATGAACAGCAGCGGGATCAGCACCGCCACCAGCGAGAAGGTCAGCGAGATGATGGTGAAGCCGATCTCGCCGGCCCCTTTCAGCGCGGCGTCGAGCGGCTTTTCCCCTTTCTCGATGTAGCGCGAGATGTTCTCGATCACCACGATGGCGTCATCCACCACGAAACCGGTGGCGATGGTTAATGCCATCAGCGTCAGGTTATTGATAGAGAAGCCGAGGAAATACATGGCGGCGAAGGTGCCGACCAGCGACAGCGGCACCGCCACGCTGGGGATAATGGTCGCCGGCACGTTGCGCAGGAACACGTAGATCACCATTACCACCAGCGCGATCGCCAGCAGCAGCTCGAACTGCACGTCGCTGACCGAGGCGCGGATGGTGGTGGTGCGATCGGTCAACACCTTGACGTCGACCGACTTGGGCAGGCTTTTAATCAGCGTCGGCAGCATTTCGCGGATGCTGTCGGCGGTGGTGATGACGTTGACGCCGGGCTGGCGCTGAATGTTCAGCACGATCGCCTGTTGCTGGTTGGCCCAGGCCGCCAGTCGGGTATTTTCCGCCCCTTGTTCGATGGTGGCGATATCCTGCAGGCGGATCGCCGCGCCGTTCTGATAGGCGACGATCAGCTGGCGATAGTCGTCGGCGGATTTCATTTGGTCGTTGGCGGACAGGGTGACCGAGCGGGTCGGGCCGTCCAGGCTGCCTTTTGCCGAGTTGACGTTGGCGTTGCTGATGGCGGTGCGGATGGTTTCGCTGTTCAGGCCATAGGCGGCGACCGCCGCGGCGTTCAGTTTTACACGCACCGCCGGGCGTTGGCCGCCGGCCAGGGTCACCAGGCCGACGCCGGTCACCTGAGAGATTTTCTGCGCTACGCGCGTCTCCACCATGTCTTCCGCCTGCGTCATCGGCATGGCGGTGGAGGTGACGGCCAGCGTCAGGATCGGCGGATCGGCCGGGTTAACCTTGCTGTAAATCGGCGGGTAGGGCAGATCGTTCGGCAATAGGTTGGTGGCGGCGTTGATCGCCGCCTGCACTTCCTGCTCCGCGACGTCGAGCGGCAGCGCCAGCTGGAATTGCAGCGTCACCACCGAGGCGCCGCCGGAGCTTTGCGACGCCATTTGCTTCAGGCCGGACATCTGGCCGAACTGGCGTTCCAGCGGCGCGGTAATGGCGGAGGTGACCACGTCCGGGCTGGCGCCGGGATACAGCGTCACCACCTGGATGGTCGGGTAGTCCACTTCCGGCAACGCGGAAACCGGCAGCGCACGATAGCCGATGATCCCCGCCAGCAGTATCGCCACCATCAGCAGGGTGGTGGCGACCGGGCGCAGGATAAACAGGCGGGAAGGGCCGCCGCCGCGGGTCGGTGGCATCACCTGCATCAGGACTTCCTCTGAACGTCAGGTTCGCGCTTGGCTTTTGACGCCGCAGGCGCGTCGTTCGGCGCCAGCACTTCCACCTGCATGCCTTCGGTCAGGCGATCGATGCCGTCGGTCACCACCCGATCGCCGGCGTTGAGGCCGGCGCTGATCACCACCTGCCGGCTGTCCTGCACGCCGGCGGTGACCCGGTGTTTGCTGACCTTGTTGTCTTCGCTGAGCGTCCAGACGAAGTTGCCTTCGTTGCCCATCTGCAGCGCGGCGGTCGGGATCACCACCGCATCGTGCAGGGTATCCACCTGCAGCCGCGCGTTGACGAACTGGTTGGGGAACAGCGCGTCGTCTTCGTTGGCGAAGCGCGCTTTCAGCTTGATGGTGCCGGTGGCGGTATCAATTTGGTTGTCCAGGCTCAGCAGCGAACCGGTCGTCAGCTTGTTCTGGTTGGTGCGATCCCAGGCTTCGACGCTCACCGGCCCGGCTTTTTGCGCCTTGAGCAGATCGGCGATGTTGCCTTCGGGCAGCGTGAACACCACGTCGATCGGGTGCGTCTGCGTGATCACCACCAAACCGGTGGTGCTGCCGCTGGTGACGTAGTTGCCGACGTCGACCAGTTTCAACCCGACGCGGCCGTCGATTGGCGCAGTGATGCGGCTGTAGGTGATCTGCAGTTTGGCGCTGTCGACCGCGCCCTGATCGGCTTTGATGGCGCCTTCGGTTTGCTGCACCAGCGAGGCCTGCGTATCCAGCTCTTGACGGGAAACCAGATTGGTTTTCACCAATTGCTGATAGCGCGCCAGATCGCGCCGGGCATTGGCCAGCGTGGCCTGATCTTTTGCCAACTGCCCCTGCGCCTGGGTCAGCTGCACCTGGAACGGCCGGGGATCGATCTCCGCCAGCAGATCGCCGGCTTTGACCTGCTGGCCTTCGGTAAAGTGGATCGCCATCAGTTGGCCGTCGACCCGGCTGGTGACGGTGACGGTATTGGCGGCGGTGGCGGTGCCCAAGCCGGAAAGATAGCGCGGCACCGTCTGTTGCGTGGCCGTCGCGGCCTGCACCGGCGACATCGGCGCGCCGCGCCGCCCGCCCGCCGCGCGACCGGCCCCCGCTTTGCCGCCGGCCTGCTGCGCGCCCGGGGCCGTGCCGGCCGGCGGTTGAGCGGCGTTAAAATAACGCCAGGCGAAGACGGCGGCGATGACCAGGATGGCCGCAACCAGCAGGCGCGGCATCAGGGAACGGCGTTGGGGTTTTGCATTCATGGCGGCGAAAATTCTCTCCAAAAGGCAGGGGTGCGGGCACTCATTGCCACAAAAATGACACTCCTTACAGGATACTAGTTTAGCCAGCGGGGACGGCATAAAAATGAAGGAAATATGGAGGAACCGTCAGCATTGTCCTAATAAGTGGGTGATTTGAGCGTGCTATGTTTATAAGTGATTTGTTTCAGCTTATAGCCAATCCGTTTTAGCGTTCTATCCTGGTTGGCGCTAATAATTAACCCGCGAATCTTTTCCCACAGGAGCAGGTGATGAGCAACAGAGAATTGGGCCGCTCAGGCATTCAGGTGCCGGCGTTGACCTTTGGCGGCAATGTGTTCGGTTGGACGGCGGATCAAGCGACCTCGTTCAGCCTGCTGGATGCGCTGGTGGACAATCAGCTCAACTTTATCGATACCGCCGACGTTTATTCCAGCTGGGCGCCGGGCAACCGGGGCGGCGAATCGGAAACCGTCATCGGCGAATGGCTGAAGAAGAGCGGCAAGCGCGACCAGGTGATCATCGCCACCAAGGTGGGTAAACCGATGGGCGAAGGCAAACAGGGTCTGTCGCCGCGCTATATTCAGCAGGCGGTGGAAGATTCGCTGCGGCGCCTGCAAACCGATTATATCGATCTTTATCAGTCGCATGACGATGACCGCGATACGCCGCTGGAAGAGACGCTGGCGGCGTTCGATGCGTTGATTAAGGCCGGCAAGGTGCGGGCGATCGGCGCCTCCAACTATCAGGCGGATCGCCTGGAAGAAGCGCTGCGGGTGAGCGAGAGCAACGGATTGGCGCGCTACGAAACCCTGCAGCCGGAATACAATCTGTATGCGCGCGAAGGGTATGAAGCCGAGCTGGAGGGGGTGGCGCAGCGCCATGGCCTCGGGGTGATCAACTTCTTCGCGCTGGCCAGCGGCTTTCTGACCGGCAAATACCGCAGCAAAGCGGATGAGGGCAAAAGCCAGCGCGGCGATCGCATCGTCGAACGCTACCTGAACCCGCGCGGTTTCCGCATCCTGGCGGCGCTGGATCAGGTGGCGGGCAAACACGGCGTCTCTGCGGCGCAGGTCTCGCTGGCCTGGCTGATCGCGCGTCCGAGCATCACCGCGCCGATCGTCAGCGCCACCTCGTTGTCGCAGCTGGATGAGTTGGTCAGCGCCACGCGTCTGACGCTGGATGCGGACGACATTCAGACGCTGAACCACGCCAGCGCCGAGTAAGAGCCGCCGGCGATTTTGCTCTATGCTGAAGGGGTCAATATGACTCATTCAGGAAACTGCAATGTCTGGCGATATCATCAACGACCTCGCGGCGCTGGAACAGCTGTACGGCAAGCCCGCCGCGCCCTCGGTTTTTAAAGAAGTCAGCTACATCCACCCGGCTTACCGTCCGTTTATCGAGGCGGCGCCGTTCGCCGCCCTCTCGACGGTGGGGCCGGACGGCATGGACGTCTCGCCGCGCGGCGATCCGGCCGGTTTCATTCATATCGAAGACGAGAAAACCCTGCTGTTGCCGGATCGGCGCGGCAATAACCGCATCGACAGCCTGCGCAATATCCTGCACGACAACCGGGTGGCGCTGCTGCTGCTGATCCCCGGCATCGGCGAAACGCTGCGGATTAACGGGCGGGCGGAGATCGTGGTGGCGCCGGCGGTGTTGCAGCGCTTCGCCCACCGCAACCAGCTGCCGCGTTCGGTGCTGCGCATTCGGGTGGAGGCGGTGTTCTTCCAGTGCAGCCGGGCGATCTTGCGTTCGGGGTTATGGGAAGAGGCCAGCCGCCTCGAGCGTTCGGTGCTGCCCAGCCCCGGCCATATTTTGGCCGCGGTGAGCCAAACGCGCTTCGACGGTGAGGAGTACGACAGCGCGCTGCCGCAGCGGCTGAAGGATACGCTGTATTAATCGCCGTGGCGTTCGCGCCACGTTTGTCGATTCAGCCGGTATAAGACGTGCTTTTGCAGCGGATGGCCCGCCGGCAGACGCGGGTGCAGGAAGGTTTCGCCGTCGAAGCGCATACCGATGCGCGTCATCACCCGGCGCGACGGCTGGTTATCTTCGGCGGTGAAGGCCACTACTTCCGGCAAATGCAGCGTGTCGAAGGCGCACGCCAGCGCGGCGCGCGCCGCCTCAGCGGCGTAGCCGTTGCCCCAGTGGGCCGCCGCCAGCCGCCAGCCGATCTCCACGCAGGGGGAGCAAGGCAGATCGTCGCCCGGCCGCGCCAGCCCGACAAAACCGATAAAAGGCGCGCCGCTTTTCACTTCCACCGCCCACAGCCCCCAGCCGTGCTGTTGCAGGAAGGTGCGGATGCGTTCGGCCTGCGCGCGGCTTTCCTCGGCCGTCATCGTCGCCGGGAAATAGCGCATGACCTGCGGATCGGCGTTGAGCGCGGCGAAGGCCGGCAGGTCGTCGTCGCGCCAGGGGCGCAGCCGTAGCCTGGCGCTGTCGAGGGTAAGGATGGTCGACATGATGCATAGCCTCCAATGAACAAGGGCGCGGCGAGCCGCGCCCTTGGGCTGTCAACGGAACAGCGTTTGCGCCCAGCGCGCCAGCCCGGCGGTGACCGAGCCGAAGTCGTTGCCGCCGACGATCGGAATGCCCGGCAGCTGCTGTTGCAGCGCGGCGCGCAGCAGCGGCGAACGCGCGCTGCCGCCGGTCAGGTAGATCACCTGCGGCGCGGTCTGGCTGCTGGCCAGCGCGGCGCTGACCTGCTCCTGAATGCGCATCAACGGCTGCGAGATGGCGTCGGCGAGCTGATCCTGGCTGATGTTCTCCGCCAGATCGGCCTGCACGAAATTGAGCGGCGCGCTGATGGCCGTTTGGCCGGACAGGGCGATCTTACTCTCTTCGGCCGCCCGCACCAATCGGTAGCTCAGGCGCTGCTGGTACACTTTCAGCAGGCGCTTGACCTTTTCCGGCTCCGCCGCGTCGAGGATCAGATCGCGCAGCACGCGGCCGTTGGCGGCGCTGTAGAAATCGTTTTGCGCCGGCACATCGTTGGTCGCCACCGCGTTCCAGTAAGGCAGCGCCGGCAGGGCGATGCCTTTCGCGGTTTCGCCGCCCAGGCCGAACAGCGGCATCAGCTGCTTGAAGGCCAGCATGATGTCCAGATCGTTACCGCCGACCCGGCAGCCGCTGTGGCCCAGCAGGCTCTGCTGGCGATCGGCGCGGTTGCGCCACTGCGGCCCCATCAGCAGCACCGAGCAGTCGGTGGTGCCGCCGCCGATGTCCACCACCAGCACGGTTTGCTCTTCGCTCAGCGTCGCTTCGAAGTCCAGCCCCGCCGCCACCGGCTCGAACTGGAATTCAATGTCCTTGAAACCGGCGCGTTCGGCGGCGCGTTGCAGAATGCCCTGCGCCTGCCGGTTGGCTTCGTCGCCGCCGATGCCCTGGAAGTTGATCGGCCGGCCGATCACTGCCTGATCGATGCCGGTTTGCAGCACATTTTCTGCCTGGCGTTTGATGTGGAACATCATGGCGCACACCAGGTCTTCGAACAGCGCGATCTGCTGTGGTTTCAGGCCGTTGGCGCCGAGGAAGGACTTCGGCGAGCGCACGAAATACACCTCTTCCGGATCTTCCATATAGTGCGCCAGCGCCTGCAGGCCGAACAGCACGCTGTCGCCGTTGACCGGAATGTCTTCTTCGCGGTTGTAACTGATGGCGCGGCGCAGCAGCTGCTGGTTTTCTTCGCTGCCGGTCGGGATCTGCCAATGGCGGTGCAGGCATTCGCTCACCGCTTCGCGGGTCGGCGCGCACAGCATCGAAGGCAGATAGGGCGCGTTGTTTTCCAGCGTCAACAGCTCGGGGCCGTGGTCGCGCATCACTGCAACGGAACAGTTGGCTGTCCCGTAATCGAATCCAATAAACATCTCTTTTTTGTCCCCATGCCAATGAAGGGGGGCGACTTTACCCGAGACGGGGCCGGCGGGCAATGCGCCAATGCGCGAGTGTCGAAAAATTTAGCGGGCGCGGCGGCGTGCGCGAACTTTCTCAGTGCGGATAACGCTCAAGCCGCAGCAATGGCACAGTCGGCTATGAAAATGGCGTGCTTCGCCCATCAAGACGCACGCCATTTCTTTATACTCAACAGGTATTCCGAGCGGGGAATGCCTTTCCCTATGACTCTGTGATGAGGATTTCATGACGCGCAACTCGACCTTTCTCATGAATATCGGCTGGAGAACCCTGCTGAAAGATCTGGGGCTCCAGCCGACGGATGTTTTACGCCGGGCTGCATTGCCTGAAGATCTGTTGTCACGCACCGCTGAAGGGATCACTACGGAAGAATATTTCCGCTTCTGGCGCGCGATGGAGGAAGGAACGGGCGACCCGTTGTTTCCGTTGAAAATCGTTGCGCTGATGTCAACGGAATCGTTTGACCCTCCGATATTCGCCGCCCTGTGCAGCGCCAATCTGGCGCAAGCTGTCCAGCGGTTAGCGAAATACAAGCAACTTACGGCGCCGATGAGCCTGGAGCTCGCCATCGGCCCTGAAGGCGAAATGACGATTTCACCCCGCTGGTTGTTGGCGGAGGAGGCGGTACCGGCGTCTTTACTGGTGGCTGAGCTGGCATTTTATGTTCGGCTGGCGCAGCTTGCCACGCGCGAACCGGTAAAAGCGCGCCGTATCACCTTGCCTGAACTGCCGCCTGCAGCCCTTTCACGCCCCTTGGCAGCCTTCTTCGGCTGCGCGGTAACGCCTGGGGCAGGGCCGGGCATTACTTTCTCCTCCGCAGATGCCTTGCGTCCCTTTTTGACAGTGAATGAGGGCATGTGGCGCGTTTTCGAACCCGAGCTGCGTCGTCGCCTCAGTGAACTGGACGCCACGGCAACCACCGGAGAGCGCGTTTGTGCGGTGCTGCTGGAGTTGATTCCCAGCAATACCGCCGGCATCGACGCGGTGGCGGCAAGATTGGGCATGAGCCGCCGGACGCTGCAGCGGCGTCTGGAAGATGAGGGCGAGAGTTTTCGTTCGCTGAGCAACGGCACCCGGGAAAAATTGGCGCGCCACTATCTTAAGCATTCGACCCTTACCAGCGGAGAGATTGCCTTTTTGCTCGGTTTTGAAGAGCCGAACTCTTTCTTCCGCGCCTTTCACGAATGGACAGGGCAAACGCCGGAAGCGGCTCGCCAGGCGATGCGGCTGAATTAGCCGAGAGGCGCTGTTCACGTTGGCGCATTCTGCGAGTTGATTGGCGCGGTTCGACATGGTTGCGGCAGGGCCCGTCGCTTAAAGTGGACAACATACAGACTGCGCAGGCAGTCGCCAACGCAATCATCCTAATAAGGAGCAGTCAGTATGAAGTCCAAAGTGATCCTGGTGACCGGCGCCTCGTCCGGTATTGGCGAAGCCACCGCCGTCACGTTAAAGCAGCGCGGGCATACCGTTTATGCGGCCGCCCGCCGGGTTGAACGCATGCAGGCTCTGGCTGCCGCCGGCATTCGCGTTTTGCCGTTGGACGTCACCGACGATGCTTCCATGGCGCAGGCGGTAAAGACCATCATCGCCGAAACGGGGCGTATCGATGTGTTGGTCAATAACGCCGGTTACGGCTCCTATGGCGCTATTGAAGACGTTTCTGCGGATGAGGCTCGCGCTCAATTTGATGTGAATGTGTTCGGTGCGGTTCGGCTGACGCAGCTGATTTTGCCGCACATGCGAGCGCAGCGCTCCGGCACCGTCATCAATATTACGTCGATGGGCGGGAAAATACATACGCCGCTGGGCGGATGGTATCACGGCACCAAATTCGCCTTGGAGGCCATCAGCGACTGTTTGCGCATGGAGGTGCAACCTTTCGGCATCGACGTCGTGGTGATCGAACCCGGCGGCATCCAGAGTGAATGGGCGGATATCGCCGCGGAAAAACTGATCGGCGTTTCCGGCCAGAGCGAGTACGCCGCTCAGGCTCACGCTGTCGCCCACGCCATGGTCAGCGACGCCAGCAAGAAACGGCAATCGCCGCCGAGCGTGATTGCCGATACGATCGCCAAAGCCGTCGCCGCCCATCGTCCGAAAACGCGCTATGCCGTGGGGTTTGGCGCGAAACCGCTGATTTTTCTGCGGCGCTTGTTGTCCGATCGCGCCTTCGATGGGCTGATGCGCCGGGCATTGGGGGTACCGCGCCAGGGGCAATAAGTCGTCGGGCAGCGGGGCTTTATGTCGGTGGCGGTGAAAATGGTGCGTCTGAACACTGTTCAGACGCATAATCATTAAAGACAATCGCTAATCTGGACGGTGGGAAGGTGCGTAACTTAATGTCCGAATTCCGCACGTCAGCGCGCTAGCCGAGTCCCATAATGCAGAAAAAACCGAACCCGAGCGTTGCCATGAATACTCAACAGCAAGCGTTGTACGACGCGCTGCGCGCGCGTGACCGCAAATTCGACGGCCGTTTTTTCGTCGGCGTCTCTTCCACCGGCATCTATTGTCGCCCGGTGTGCAGCGCCCGCACGCCGAAGCTGGAAAACTGCACCTTTTATCCGAGCGCGGCGGCGGCTGAACTGGCGGGGTTTCGCCCCTGCCTCAAATGCCGACCGGAACTGGCGCCCGGCCTGGCGCTGATCGATCTGGGCAACCGCTATGCCCAGGTGGCGGTGCAGCTCATCGAGCAGGGGTATCTGTCCGAACACAGCTGCGAAGCGCTGGCGGCGCGGCTGGGCATTTCCGATCGCCATCTGCGGCGCATCTTCGCCGAACAGTTTGGCGCCTCGCCGATCGATTACGCGCAGTCGCACCGGTTGCTACAGGCCAAGCGCCTGCTGGCGGACACCGATCTGCCGCTCAGCGAGGTGGCGTTCGCCGCCGGTTTCGGCAGCCTGCGGCGTTTCAACGAGCTGTTCAAGGCGCGTTACCGCCTGATCCCTTCGGCGCTGCGCAGCGGCGGCGCGCGCGGTGAACGGGCCGCCGCCAGCGGGTTGGTGTTTCACCTGGGCTATCGGCCGCCCTATGACTGGGCGCGCATGCTGAATTTCTTGCAGGCGCGCGCCGTGCAGGGCGTGGAGCGGGTCGAGGGGCGCCGCTACCTGCGCTCGATCGCCGTCAGCCAGGGCGGCACGGAACACCGCGGCTGGCTCAGCGTGCAGCCGGAAGAGGCGCGCAATCGGGTTCGGGTCGAGATTGCGCCGACGCTCAGTCTGGTGACGACGGAGGTGTTGCGCCGGGTGCGCCTGCTGTTTGATCTGGACGCCGCGCCGGATCGCATCAATGAGGCGCTGGGCTCGCTGGCGGCCGATGCGCCGGGGTTGCGCCTGCCGGGCTGCGTGAACAGTTTCGAGCAGGCGGCGCGTGCGGTGCTGGGGCAGTTGGTCAGCGTGAAAATGGCGGCGACCTTCGCCGGGCGGATGGCTGAACGCTGGGGCGAAGCGCTGGCGACGCCGCATGAGGGCATCACCCACGTTTTCCCCACGGCAGAACGGGTGGCGCAGCTGCAGCCTGAAGAACTGCGCCCGCTCGGGGTGCAAGTGAAGCGCGCGGCGGCGCTGATCGAGATCGCCCGCGCGCTGGGGGAAGGACGGCTGCAGCTCGACAACGTGCTGGATATCGAACAGGGCATCAAGGCGCTGACCGCGCTGCCGGGTATCGGTAGCTGGACCGCCAGCTATATCGCGATGCGCGCCTGGTCGTGGCCGGACGTGTTCCTGGCCGGCGACTACCTGATCAAACAGCGTTTCCCCGGTATGACGCCGCGCCAGATTGAACGCTACGCCGAGCGCTGGCGCCCGTGGCGCTCTTACGCCACGCTGCATCTGTGGCACAACGGCGGCTGGGCGCCGGAAGCGGAGAGTTGAACGCGGCTAGCGGGGAGACTCGATCAGCTGCAGCAGGCGGCTCATGCCTTCACGCATCAGGAACGCCAGCAGCTTTTCCCGTTCGGCCGGCGTGAGGTGATAGTAATACTCGATCCAGACCCGTACCGGATCCTGACGTTTGACGTCGTAATCCGGATGGTCGGTTTCGCGCAACGCCGACAGGCTGCGCGCGCCGAACGGCAGACTGTCGATATGGTATTCCAGCGCTTTGCCCTGTACGCCGCTGCGGCGGCGGCTGACCCAGCCTTCGCGCCGGGCCATCAGATTGACCCCTTGCGGGGTTGAGGGCAACCCCGCCTTACCCATCAGTTCCCTGGCGGAAAACCATTTCTTTTCCATAGTCCCTTGTCTCTGAGCCATCACCTGTCGAGGAAAATCAACGGATACGTCGATGTTCGCATGGGGATTTCATCTTACTTAATCGTTTAAGCTTCAGGTGTTATTTATATCACTAATCTTGTCTTGGTTAATATCATGTAACGAACGAGATGCGAGGCGCCGCCCGGGAGACGGCGCCTGAGAGGGGGAGAGGGTTAACGGATGCCGAAATAGCCGTCGCTGAGCAACACCGCCAGCGGCTGCTCCAGCGCCACCTGGTCGCCGTCCGCCAGATCGACGCCGATGTCGCGCAGCGCCTGCAGCGTCACCGGCTGGTGAGCCGGTCCGGCGAAGGTCTGCGCTTTAATGCGATGCGCCGCGCCGTTGAGCATCGAGACCATCAGCTCGTCCATCTGGTTGCAGTGCACGTTGGTGATAAAGCGCTCATCGATGCGAATGATGTCGATCCTCTGGTCGCTGAGCTCATCGAACGCATTGATGTTATGCCCGAAGCCGTTGACGATCAGCCGGCAGCCCTGCTGCTGCAGTTCGCGGAGAAATGCCCGACACTGCGCGGCGTGCTCCAGTATTGCGGCCTCATCGACGCTGAACAGCAGCGCCTGCGGCGGCAGCGAGGAAGCGCGCACCGTTTCAGTCAGGTAGCGCTGGAAGTCGGCGCTCAGCAGGCTGTCGATGGCCAGCGGCAGCGCGAGCGACAGCCCTTTGCGTTTGATGTCGTCGGCATATTTCACCAGCAGTTGCGCCGCCGTCCAGCGGTCGATGTCCGGCATCAGGCCGTACAGCTGCGCGGCGGCGATGAACGCCTCGTGCGACAGCGGGCGGTCGTCCGGCGCCATCACCTGCAGCTTCACCTGGTGAAACGCGGCCGACAGCGGCGTCGCCGGCGGTGCGACCGCGTGAGTCAGCAGCCGCAGTTGCCCCTCGCTGATGATCGTCTGCACTTCCTGCAGGCTCAGCACCTCGTGTTGCCGCTCCAGCAGCTGTTTCTGCCGCGTTTCGTACAGATAAACCTGGCCGCGCCCCTGGTGCTTGGCGGTGTAGCAGGCGATATCGGCCTGCGCCAGCAGTTCGCTGCTTTTGGCGTCGGCGCTGATGCGCGTGATGCCGGCGCTGGCGCCGACGCGGTAAATCTTCCCTTCCCAGTAGAACGGGTGCTGGCTGATTTGATTAACCACTTGCTGCACCAGCGATTTGGCCTGTTCCAGCCGGCAGTCGTACAGGATCAGACCGAACTCGTCGCCGCCCAGCCGGGCCAGGCAGTCGCTATGGCGCAGCTGATGCCGCATCAGTTGGGCGATGTCCCGCAGCAGGGCATCGCCCGCCGCATGGCCGGCGGTGTCGTTCACCGCCTTGAACCGATCCAGATCGAGGAACACCAGCGAATGCGGTGACGACGGTTCCCCGCCGGCGACGATCGCCGCCTTCAGCTGTTTCTCGAAGCGGGTGCGGTTCGGCAATCCGGTCAGCGCATCGTGCGAGGCGCTGTAGCTGAGTTTTTTCATCAGTTCGCGCGAGGCGGTGACGTCCTGCAGCACCATCACCGCGCCCATGGTTTCCCCGTCGAGGGTTTTCAGCGGTGAGACCGACTGCTGTACGTCGAAATAACGCCCGTCGCGGCTGTGCAGCACCAGCGCATAATCCGCCGGCCATTGCCGTGGGTATTGCGTGAGGTTTTCGATTTCCGGGCCGTCTTTGCCGTTGGTCAGGCGCACCACGCCGGCGACGGGCATACCGATCGCCAGATCGAGCGGCCAGCCGCACATCTGCTCGGCCACCGGATTCATAAAGGTAATGCGCTGGTGACCGTCGGTGGAGATCACCCCTTCGCCGATGGCGTCGAGGGTAATGTGCAAGCGCTCTTTCTCCTCGTGCAGCGCTTCGGCGAGGATCTTGAGCTCGGTCATGTCGATATTGGTGCCGATCATGCGCAGCGGCTGGCCCTGGTCGTCGAGGATCACATTGCCCTGGCCGCGAATATGGCGTAACTTGCCGCCGCGCGTGGTGATGCGAAATTCCATGACGAATGGTCGTGGCTGAGCCAGAATCTCGGCCAGCTCGCGATCGGTGCGGTCGCGATCTTCCGGCACCAACAGCGTGCGCCACAGCGCCAACGTCGGCGTTTGGTCGGAATTGAGATCGTAGAGTTCGAACATGCGCTGATCCCAGGTGAAGTTTTCCTGGCTTATCACCCATTCCCAGATGCCGACGCCGCCCACCTGATTGGCCAGCGTTATGCGCTCCACCAGCCGGTTGTTTTCCGCCTGGCTGCGCTTCAAATCGCTGATGTCCTCCACCTGAGAGATGAAGTACAACGGCACCCCTTCGGCGTCGCGCACCAGCGAAACCGCCAGCAGCGCCCAAACGGTCTGGCCGTCGCTGCGAATGTAGCGTTTCTCCAGGGTATAGCTGCTGATATGGCCATCGAGCAGGTCGTGCAACTGGCTGAGATCGGCGTTGAGATCGTCGGGATGCGTAATTTCTTGAAAGGTCAGCTTATGCAGCGCCTCCGGCGTATAGCCGAGCAGCGTGCACAGCGCCTGATTGACCTGCAGCCATTTGCCCTGCGGCGACACCAGCGCCATGCCGATGGCGGAATACTCCAGCGCGCTGCGAAAGCGGCTTTCACTTTCGACGATATGCTGTTTTTCCACTCGGAAGGCGTGCATCACCACCGCCATTGCGTGCGCCGGGATTAAAATCAGCAGCATCGGCAAGTACAGACCGAGATCGCCAAGGTGTTTGCCGGTAGCCTGAAAATGCAGCAGTCCCAGCGAAATCATCACGGTGATCAGCAAGAGGGTGCAGAAGCAAACGGTGAACGCCTCAAAACGCGGCAGTGCGATGGCTGCCCACAGCAGCGGCAAAATCACGAACGTGAACGGAAAAGGCAGATAGGTCAGCGCCATAAAGCTGAAAGCCAGCGTAACCATCAGTGTCAGCAATAATGGAAACGGGTTCAGCGCCGTCAGGGTACGACGGTTGTAAGCGAGGCCGATCGGTGCCAGCGACAGTACCCCTATCGCTTCGGAAATGAACCAGGTACCGAACGGCTGCCAAAAAGGCTGCTCTGGCGCGGGTACCAGGCCGGCGGCCAGCAGCGCGCTGAACAGCGGGGTAAAAATCACCGCACAGACCACAAAACGCAGCCAACTGGCGAGATCATTCAACGGATCGTACGGGTGTAGCATGCGGCGCAACAGCAGGGCGCAAATCGCCGCTTCCAGCAGGTTGATGGCGGCCAGCTTGACGGGAGTGACGCTGACGCCGAACAGCAAGAAGCTGGCGAGCACGATGCCGAGGCCGCTGGCCAGCAGCGGCAGCCCCCAGTGACGCGGGGCGTGGCGGTACAGCACCGCGATTGCGGCGGCGGTCGGGAACCACAGCGGCGTGAAGTGGCGGGCTTCGCTGGACAGCGACAGGCTCAGCAAGGCGAGCAAAAACGTCGCCAGCGCCACGAACAGGGAATGCGTCACCACGACGCCTTTGTGTGTGCCGAACGTGTTCGGCGCGCTGATATCCATAGACACCCTTACCGATGGCCTCTGTCAGTGATTGGATTCATGACGTGGATGAATTAAGACGATTTATTGGCAAAGGGTAGTACAGCGCGAGAGGAAAACCTACCGGGAAGCCCGACTTTACTGCGTTAACGCCAGCCCGGCGACAGAATGACGAAAAAGCCGGCGCGAGGCCGGCTTTTGGCGTATTACAGCAGGAACAGAGTGGCGAGGCCGAGGAAGATGAAAAAGCCGCCGGTATCGGTCAGCGCGGTGATGAGCACGCTCGAGCCGACCGCCGGGTCGCGGCCCAGTTTGAGCATGGTCATCGGGATCACCACGCCCATCAGCGCCGCCAGCAGCAGGTTGAGCAGCATCGCCAACGTCATCACGCCGCCCATCGCCGCGTCGCCGTACAGCAGCCAGGTGATCACGCCCATGATGCCGCCCCACACCACGCCGTTGATGATGGCGACGCCCAGCTCTCTGAGCATCAGGCGCGAGATGTTGCCGACTTCAATCTGGTGCAGCGCCAGCGCGCGCACGATCATGGTGATGGTCTGGTTGCCGGTGTTGCCGCCGATGCCGGCGACGATCGGCATCAGCGCCGCCAGCGCCACCAGCTGGGAAATGGTGTGCTCGAACAGGCCGATCACGCGCGAGGCGACGAACGCGGTGCAGAGGTTGATCGCCAGCCAGGCCCAGCGGGTTTTAACCGCTTTGCTGACCGGGGCGAACACGTCTTCTTCCGGGCTTAAACCGCCCATGCGGCGCAGGTTGGTGTCGCTCTCTTCGTTGACGGCGTCGACGATCTCTTCGATAGTCAGGCGGCCCATCAGTTTGCCTTTGGCATCAACCACCGGGGCGCTGATCAGGTCGTAACGTTCGAACGCGCCGGCCGCTTCATCGGCCTTGTCTTCGGGCTGAAAGGTGGCGGGATCGCTGTCCATCACTTCGCGCACCGGGATCTCCGGGTCGTTCAGCAGCACTGCGGTGAGCGGCAGTTCGCCCAGCAGGGTGTTTTTGCGATCGGTGACGAACAGTTTATCGGTGGCGTCGGGAATGGTTTTACGCATGCGCAAGAAGCGATGTACCGCGCCGAGCGTGACGTCCGGCCGCACCGTCACCAGTTCGAAATCCATCATCCAGCCGACGCTGTCTTTGGCGTACTGGCTCATCTCGCGCACCTGAGCGCGCTGCTCCGGCTCCAGCGAGGTCAGCAACCGGCCCATCAGGTTACGCGGCAGGTATTGCGCCAGGTAGGCCTGTTCGTCGACGTCCAGCGTTTTGATCGCTTTGAGCAGGTCTTTGTCGCTCATTTCCTCGATCAGGCTGTCCCAGACCGGCTCGGCGACCTCCACCAGCGTCTGGCCGCGCTTGCTGTTGCCCACCAGCCGCCACAGCGCCATACGTTCATCCTGCGGCAGCGCTTCCAGCAGGTCCGCCAGGTCGGCGGCGTGCATGTCGTCAAGCAGGCCGGTGATTTCCGCCGTCTGGTTCAGCAGTTCGCTTTGGCTGAGGGCGTGTTCATCCCCTGGCCGGCCGAGAATGCCGTCGACCAATTCCTTATTGTTCAACAACAGAGTGAGAATGCGCTGGCGGTGTTCAGCGACTTTTTTGACGTTATGGGTTGCGGCTGACATGGTGTTCCTTAACGGGCGCTCGGCGTTCCTGACGCAGGCTCATTAAAAGATAGAGCATAGCGAGTGCCGGAGTCATTTTTATGAAACGGACGGGGCGCGGCGGTTATTCAGAGGAGGCGTCCTGTTGCGGCGTGCTGACTTCGGCGGCGTTTTGCGCAGCGGCCTGCTTTTTTTCCTGATGATGAGGCACCGCCACCACGGCGGCGTACAGCAGTCGGCCGACTAAAATGATAAAGCTGATAAACAACACTATCTTCGTCATCTGTCCGGTGGTTTTCTTGCGCATATATCACCCGGTATGCCGGTGTCCTGTGTTATTCGCTCGAGAATTTGTAACCGGATTTTAGGCGCTGATGACAAAAGTTGTCCATTTTTTTCCGGCGAGCGGCGCGCCGTATTAGGGTTTCGTTTAGGTTGGCGGAGCGGGGGCGGAAAGAAAAACCCCCTGGCTGGCAGGGGGCGGGGGATCAGGCGGAGCGTTGTTCGTCTTGCGAACCTTCTTCGTCGATCAGCAGCTTCCAGCCGACGACGTCGTTCCAGTAGGCCTGCTCGCGCTCGAAGTCCAACTGCACCAGGTTGTTTTGCGCCAGGTAGCCGGCCGGGAAGCGCAGCGTCCAGTGGTTGTCGTCGGTGGTCAGGCGCAGCGTTTCCGGCGTGGTGGTCGACTGGCGCTGGTTGTTGAGCAGGGTGCTCAGACGCAGCAGCTGGATCAGCGGCAGGTAGTGTTTCTTTTTGAACAGGTTGAGGCGCGGCAGCTCTTCCAACTTGATCGCCTTGCGGTGGAAACGCACCAACGCCGCCAACAGCAGCTGCTGTTCCTGGTTAAAGCCAGGCAGATTGGAGTTTTGCAGAATGTAAGCCGAATGGCGATGCATGCCGCTGTGGTTGATGCTCAGCCCCACTTCGTGCAGCATGGCGGCCCATTTCAGCAGGGCTTCCAATTGCGGATGCACCAGCTTGGTGTTTTGCGCCATCCACTGCGAATAGAGCAGTTCGGTGGTTTCCAGCACCCGCTTGGCCTGTTCGCGGTCGATGTTGTAGTGATCGGCCAGGCTTTTCGCGGTGCGGCTGCGGATGTCCTGGTGGCGGAAGCGGCCTTCCATTTCATACAGCACGCCTTCGCGCAGCGCACCGTCAGACAGGCGCAGATCGCGGATCGCCAGCGCATCGAACACGCCGCACAGAATAGCCAGCCCCGGCACGAACACCGATTGGCGATCTTCCGACAGCCCCGGCAGGCTCAGTGAGCTGAAGCTTTTGAACTGCAGCACCTGTTCGGCGAGCATTTCCAGGCGTTCGAGGGTGATCAGACCGTCTTTTTCTCCCATCGCCACCAGCACTTCGTGGGCGGCCTTGATGGTGCCCGAGGCGCCCAGCGCGTACTGCCAGCCCTGAATGCGGTACTGCCAGGCCAGCGTTTCCAGCTTCTGCGCCGCCGCCAGCCGCGCGCGGCGGAAGTTGTTTTTGCTGATCTCGCCGCCGGGGAAGAACAGCTGGGCGAAGCTGACGCAGCCCATGCGGCGGCTTTCCGCCAGCAGCGGCTCGAAGTCTTCGCCGATCACCAGCTCGGTCGAGCCGCCGCCGATGTCGATCACCAGCTTGCGGCCTTTCTCCGGTTGAGTGTGCTCCACGCCCATGAAGATCAGGCGAGCTTCTTCCTGGCCGGCGATGATTTCGATCGGGTAGGGGATCACTTTGGCGGCGCGCTTGAGGAACACTTCGGCGTTCACCGCCTGGCGCAGGGTGTGGGTCCCGACGATGGTGACGTTATCCGCCGGGAAGCCCTGCAGCCGTTCGGCAAACAGCGCCAGGCAGGCCAGGCCGCGTTCTATCGCCTCTTCACTGAGTACGTTGTTGCTGTCCAATCCGTCGGCGAGGTGCACCCGCTGTTTTAAACGGCCCAATACCTGTAAGGCGCCGTTGACGACGCGGGCGATCACCATGTGGAAACTGTTCGACCCGAGGTCGATGGCGGCGATTTCCTGCGGTTTGTTCGTTGCAGTGTTTTTTAGCGGCATAGTTGCTGGCCTACTGTCCTGGTTGTTCCAGAGCTTTTAAATACTCGTAAATAGCCACCTGGGCGCGCACTTTGCGGCGGTTGCCGCGCGGCACGTACTGGTTGCTCAGTTCTTTATCCACATAACGGGCCTTGACCGTATCGCTGAACAGGATCTCCAGAATGTCCAGAACGCGCTGTTTCAGCGCCGGATCCAGCAGCGATACCGCCACTTCGATACGGTAATCTATGTTGCGGGTCATCCAGTCGGCGGAGGACAGATACACCCGTTTGTCACCTTTGTTGTCGAAAACGTAAACCCGATCGTGTTCCAAAAAGCGATCGACGATGCTGATCACCTGAATATTGTCGCTGATCCCCGGCAGGTTGGGAATCAGGGAACACATGCCCCGCACCAGCAGGCGGATCTTCACGCCGGCGCCGGACGCGGTATATAACCGATCTACCAGCCCTTTATCCACCAGATTATTTATTTTCAACATAATGCCGGCCTGTTCCCCGGCCTGGGCGTTGGCGATTTCGTTGTCGATCAGCTCATACAGCTTCAGGCGCGAGTTCTGCGGCGACACCATCAGGTTGTCGAAGGTGACCGGCCGGTAGGGGTTCTCGATAAAGTTGAACACCCGGCGCACTTCGTTGGTGATGCGCGAGTCGGCGGTCAGCAGCGAATAGTCGGTATAGATGCGCGCGGTTTTTTCGTTAAAGTTGCCGGTGCCGATATGAGCATAGCGCACAATTTCATCGCCTTCACGGCGCGAAATCAGGAACAGTTTGGCGTGGATTTTCAGCCCCGGCGCCGAGAAGATTACGTGTACGCCGGCTTCGGTCAGGCGCTTCGCCCAGTGAATGTTGGCCTCTTCGTCGAAGCGCGCCTGCAGCTCGACCACCACCGTGACCTTTTTGCCGTTGTGCGCGGCGTGGATCATCGATTCGATGATGCGCGAGTCTTTCGCCACGCGGTAGATGTTGATTTTGATCGCCAGCACGCTCGGATCGAACGACGCCTGGCGCAGCAGCTCCAGCACGTGCTCAAAGGTGTGGTACGGGTAGTAGAGCAGCACGTCTTTTTCGCGAATGGCGTCGAAGCCGTTGCGGAAACCGTCGAACCAGATGTGGCGCAGGCGCGGCAGCGGCTTGTTGACCAGATTGGCCTTGCCGACGTTCGGGAAGCTGATGAAGTCTTTAAAGTTGTGATAGCGGCCGCCGGCGATCACCGAATCGTAGTTGGAGATGCCCAGCTTGCCGCGCAGCAGTTCCACCATCTCGTTCGGCATGTCGCGCTGATAAACGAAGCGCACCGGTTCGGCGGTGAGGCGCTGTTTCAGGCTGGAGGACATCAGTTCCAGCAGGCTGGATTCCATTTCGGTCACCAGATCGTACTCGGCGTCGCGGGTCATCTTCATCGAATAGGCGTTGAGCGCGTCGTAGTCGAAGAAGCCTTTGAAAATCTCATCCAGGCAGTAACGCAGAATGTTGTCCAGCAGGATCATCGGCTTGCGGCGGCGCGGCGCTTCCGGCGGCAGATTGACGAAGCGCGGCACTTTGTCCGACGGGATTTCCAGCAGCGCATAGTCGGTGCGCGCGCCGCGGATAATTTCCACCGCCAGATAGGTGTAATCGTCTTTCAGGAACTGCACCAGATTGGTGTCGTGGTTGATCAGGATCGGCGTGATGTGCTGGCGCAGATGCTGTTTGAAATACTGGCGCAGCCAGATTTGCTGGTTTTCGGACACCTGGCGTTCGTTGATCAGGAAGATCTGGTTGCGCGCCATTTCCAGCAGCAGATCGTTGTACAGGCCGTCGAATTCCTGATCGGTTTTCAGCACCTTGGCCTGGATCTTTTTCAGCAGGTGGCGCGAGGCGCCGGCGGAGCCCTGCTCTTCGCTGATCAGGATGCGGCGTTTGAGATCGGCGAAGCGGACTTTATAGAACTCGTCGAGGTTGTTGGAGTAAATGCCCAGAAAACGCATTCGTTCAATCAGGGGATTGCTCTTATCTGCGGCTTCCTGCAACACGCGTTCATTAAAGGATAACCAGCTTAGTTCTTTTTCGATGTAGAGCTTTTCCTGACCCATTGCCACTCCAGTTCAATTTTAGAATAGGATCCGGGACGCAGCGCCCGGATGCCGCTCTAGTGTCCTTCATCATTATTGCGAGAGATTGACAGGAAAGTCCAACATATCCATTGCGTTGGCGCGCGGCGTTTTTCGCCGACAATAAATTTTCCCCGCGGCGGGATGCCCGGCAGTGAAACGATCAGCATGAAATGACGGTTAGCAGGCTTATTCTTGGCGTTATAAAGCGTGTTTATGGTCATTTTTCAGCAATATATCAAATTCATATTGTCTGTTGGCAGTGTAAAAAACCTGGGTTGAGTCGGGTAACTTTGTCATGCAAACGTCATAAAACTGACATAAGATGCCCGGTTATCTTACGGCGTAAGCCCGATTACATCAGCGACAGCGAGACACATGACACAGACGACGGCAAATCAACATCCCCGAGATCGCCTGCGCGGGCGCATCGACCGCGGCGTGCAGGCGGCAGTGACCGCCTGCGGGCTGATGGTGCTGATGACGTTGATGCTGATCTTCGTTTATCTGCTGTTTGCGGTGCTGCCGCTGTTCAAACCGGCCTCGCTTGGGCAAGTTCAGCCGCTGCCGATTGTGGCGTCTTCCCCGGCGCTGGCGCTGGGCATGGACGTGCAGCAGCGCGTCGGTTATCGCATCGATGCGCAGGGCACGGGGCAATTTTATCGTCTGTCGCCGGCGCCGAGCGGCCAGGCCCAGACACCGCTGGTGCAGCAAACGCTGCTGGCCAAACCGGTGCTGCTCGCGCAGGCCGCCGGAGAGCGGGATCTGTTCGCGTTGGCGCAGGCCGACGGCCGGTTGGTGGTGGCGCGCGCGGATTTCGCCACGGCGGAAAACGGCCGGCCGCAGTGGCTGTTCCCACTCGGCCAACCGCCGCTGGCGCTGGATCCGCAGCGCAAGCCGCTGAAGCTGTTGTCGCTGGCGGACGCGCATCGCGGGCAGTATCTGCTGGCCGGGGTGACCGACGATCGGCGGCTGGTGTTCGGCCGTTTCAGCCCGGATCGGCCGCCGCAGTTCAGCGAGCGGCCGCTGGAACAGAATGCAGAACAACTGGTGCTGACGCCGGATGGCCGCCAGCTTTACCTGCTGGCGGGCAACCGGCTGGCGCGTTATCAGATCGACGGCGCGCAGCTGCAGCTGCGTGAAACGCGTACCCTTGGCGAACATGCTCCGTATCAGATGACGGCGCTGCCCGGCGGCAGCGCGCTGTTGATCAAGGGCGCCGACGGCAATCTGCGCGAGTGGTTCGAAGTAGAAAAAGAGCAGCGCTGGCGCCTGACGCCGGTGCAGCATTTCGACCATGGCGCCGACGGGCAGGAGCTGACGGTGGCTGAGCCCTATCGCCGGGTGTTCGCCACCCTGCGGCCCGATGGCGGCTTCTCGCTGTTCTCCACCATTCAACCGCAGCCGCTGCTGAATACCCGTTTGGGCGCCGAGGTGCAGCAGATGGCGTTTGCGCCGCGCGGCGATGGCCTGCTGCTGGAGAGCGCGCAGGGCTGGCAGCGCTATGCGCTCGACAACCCGTATCCGGACGTTACCTGGCGTTCGCTGTGGGGCAAGGTGTGGTATGAGAACTACCCGCAGCCGGCCTATGTTTGGCAGTCCACCTCCGGCGAAGACAGTTACCAACCCAAATTCAGCCTGATGCCGGTGATCTTCGGCACCTTCAAGGCGGCGGCTTACGCGATGCTGTTCGCTATTCCCCTGGCGCTGGCCGGCGCCATCTATACCGCTTACTTTATGACGCCGGGGCTGCGGCGGGTGATCAAACCGGCTATCGAAGTGATGGGCGCGCTGCCGACGGTGGTGATCGGGCTGGTGGCCGGCATTTGGCTGGCGCCGATCATCGAGCAGTATCTGTTGGCGGTGCTGGCATTGCCGCTGTTGCTGGCGGCGGCGGTGCTGCTGTGCGGCGCGTTGACCCATCGCTTTATGCCGCGCTGCCGGCCGGGCGTCGATCTGCTGTTGCTGTTGCCGCTGCTGGCGTTGACGGTGTGGCTGGCGCTCAGCCTGGGGCCGCGGCTGGAGGTGGTGCTGTTTGGTGAGCCGCTGCATTTCTGGCTGGGGGATAATTACGACCAGCGCAATGCGCTGGTGGTGGGCGTGGCGATGGGCTTCGCGCTGGTGCCGATCATTTTCTCGCTGGCGGAGGACGCGCTGTTCAGCGTGCCGGCCACCCTGAGCCAGGGTTCTTTGGCGCTGGGCGCCACCCAATGGCAGACGGTGATCAAGGTGGTGCTGCCTTCCGCCAGCGCCGGCATTTTCTCCGCGCTGATGATCGGCTTTGGCCGCGCGGTGGGGGAAACCATGATCGTGCTGATGGCCACCGGCAACACGCCGATTATTGACGGCAGCCTGTTCCAGGGGCTGCGAGCGCTGGCGGCCAATATCGCCATCGAAATGCCGGAGGCGGTTTCCGGCAGCAGCCATTACCGCGTGCTGTTCCTGACTGCGCTGGTGCTGTTTGTCTTCACCTTCGTGTTCAACACGCTGGCGGAGGCGGTGCGCCTGCGGCTGCGCAAGCGCTACACGCCGAATCAGGAGGCGCCATGAAAAGCTGGGTGAAGAGCGGGTCGCCGTGGGTGTGGCTGACCGCCGGTTCGGTCGCCGTCAGCCTGCTGGCGCTGATCGGCATTCTGTTGCTGCTGGCCGGGCAGGGGATGCGCTATTTCTGGCCGAGCCCGGTTTATCAGTTCGAACTGAATCAGAACGGTGCCGGGCCGGTGACGGTGATCGGCGAGTTGTACCAGCAACAAAGCATTTCCCGGCGCCAGTTGGCCGAGGCGGGCGTCACGCCGCCGGGCGAGGCGCAGAACGTCGAACGTTATCTGATTAAGGTCGGCAACCGCGAGCGCGAGGGGCAGGATTTCCGCACCTTGCTGGCCAGCGATATCCGCAGTCAAAGCGCGCCGCGCAGCCTGCTGGTGCTGGAACGCGACAGCCACGGCACCGCTTACGGCTATCTGGCGGGGCTGCTGGAAGACGGGCAACCGCTGACCGGCCGCAATCTGGGGCAGGCGTTGCAGCAGCGCCTGCCGCAAATCGCCGCGCTCTCGCGCCAGGCGCACGACATTCAATTCCGCGACATGGCGCGCATCAATCAGCAGTTTGACGCGTTGCGGCTGCGGGAAAAGCGCCTGCAGCGCGACGATAAACTGGACGCCCGCGCGCAGGACGCGATCAAGGCCGAGCGGCTGGAGCTGCAGCGGCAGTATCAGCTGTTGTCCGAACGTCTGGCGGGGCTGAACCGCGATCGCCAGCGCGACGCGTTGCTGCTGCGCGACATGCACGGGCAGACGTTGACCATTCCGCTCAGCCAGGTGCGCGATGCCTGGTACCCGAACGCCATGAGCACCTCCGAGAAGCTGGCGCACTGGGGCGAGCAGGTGAAGAAGTTTCTCATCGACAGCCCGCGTGAGGCGAATACCGAGGGCGGGGTGTTTCCGGCCATTTTCGGCACGGTGTTGATGGTGATCCTGATGTCGATCGTGGTGATGCCGTTTGGCGTGATCGCGGCGGTGTATCTGCACGAATATGCCGGCAACAATCTGCTGACGCGGGTGATCCGCATCGCGGTGGTCAATCTGGCCGGCGTGCCCTCGATCGTCTATGGCGTATTCGGCCTCGGCTTCTTCGTCTATATGATAGGCGGCACGCTCGATCAGCTGTTCTATCCTGAATCCCTGCCCAACCCGACCTTCGGCACGCCCGGCGTGCTGTGGGCGGCGCTGACGCTGGCGCTGCTGACGCTGCCGGTGGTGATCGTCGCCACCGAGGAAGGGCTGTCGCGCATACCCACCTCGCTGCGGCAGGGCTCGATGGCGCTGGGGGCCAGCCGGGCCGAGACGCTGTGGCGCATCGTGCTGCCAATGGCGGCGCCGGCGATGATGACCGGTCTGATCCTGGCGGTGGCGCGCGCCGCCGGGGAGACCGCGCCGCTGATGCTGGTGGGGGTCGTGAAATCGGTGCCGGTGCTGCCGGTGGACGAGATTTTCCCGTATCTGCACCTTGAGCGGAAGTTCATGCATTTGAGCTTCCAGATCTACGATATGGCATTCCAGAGCCCGAGCGTGGAGGCGGCGCGGCCGTTGGTGTTCGCCACCGCCTTCTTGCTGGTGACGATCGTGGTGAGTTTGAATCTGGCGGCGATGGGCATCCGCCATTCGCTGAGGGAGCGGTACCGAGCATGGTCGCAGTAACAATGACGCTATTTTTGGGGAGTGCGTAATGGGTTTGATGACGCCAGGCAGTTTGCCCCGGCTGGATGTCCAGCATCTCGACGATGAACAGACCGCGCTGGCGGTCAACGGCCTGAACCTGTTTTATGGTGACAAACAGGTGCTGCACGATATCTCGCTGCGTATCCCGAAACACCGGGTGACGGCCCTGATCGGCCCTTCGGGCTGCGGCAAATCGACGCTGCTGCGCTGTTTCAACCGCATGAACGATCTGGTGGACAACTGCCGCATCGAGGGCGAACTGCAGCTGAACGGCGCGGCGATCTCCGGCGCGCAGATCGACGTGGCGGCGTTGCGGCGGCGGGTGGGCATGGTGTTCCAGCGGCCGAACCCGTTCCCGAAATCGATCTATGAAAACGTGGTGTACGGCCTGCGCCTGCAGGGCGTGCGCGACCGGCGCTTGCTGGATGAAGCGGTGGAGCGTTCGCTGCGCGCCGCCGCGCTGTGGCATGAGGTGAAGGACCGGCTGCGCGAAAATGCGTTCCGCTTGTCCAGCGGCCAGCAGCAGCGCCTGGTGATCGCGCGCGCCATCGCCATCGAGCCGGAAGTATTGCTGCTCGACGAGCCGACCTCGGCGCTCGATCCGATCTCCACGCTGACCATCGAAGAGCTGATTTCCGCGCTGAAGCAGCGCTATAGCGTGGTGCTGGTGACGCACAATATGCAGCAGGCGGCACGCGTCTCCGACTACACCGCCTTTATTCATCAGGGGCGGCTGGTGGAGTACAACGACACCGACGCCATCTTCACTTCGCCGCGTCAGCGCCGCACCGAGGATTATATTACCGGGCGGTATGGGTGAGGGATGAGCGACGGAGGTTTTCGCTCCGTCGCCGGCAATGGCCGTTGCAGTCGGCCTGCGTCTGCTGTTTTATTTTACCCGCGCATTAAGCCGGCATGAATTAAGGCATGGCATAAGTCTGATTGCCGGCGAGTTTGTTTTATTCATTTTTCATCATGTGGAATTCAATCCATTCTCTGCAATTTATTATCAACCACAATTATGTTGTCGATGATGATCAATATAATTGCTCATGTCGATAATAGCTGTGGCGGGCTCGGCGGTGCTGAAATGGTAATCCTTAATGCGCGCGGCCTTTAGCCGTAACCCGCAATACCAACCCCACCACCAACAATGCAGCGCCCGAGGCATAGAGCGGGAACCAGCGCGTCCACCAGAGCGGGGAAAACAGCGGGGTGCTGTTGGGATCTGCGGACGTGTAGCCGCTATATATATTCAGGGTTACGGCGATGGCAAACATCGCCAGGCCGATAAAAAGCAGCAGGTTTGAAACTTTAGCCATTTACGTTACTCCTTCGTAGAAATTCAGAGGAAAGGTTCTTGTTATTGCGGTGCGTTACTGTTTCATCCACTATTCCGGTTAAATACGCTCTTGGCTTTTTTATCAGCTCATTTTCCGGTAAAAATGGCATCACCGAATACTAGCCGGTTATTCGCCAATAAAAAACCCGCCAGCGCGGGTTTTCTCTTTTTTCTCGCAGACCGTCACTTCACCAGCGGCTTATCGCCCGGCGTTTTGAACTTCGCCAGATATTGCGGCTGGAAGATGCACATGCGCAGCACGGTGCGGTATTCGCCGTTGACGAAGAACTCGTCGATCAGCTCGCCTTCCACGTTAAAGCCCAGCTTGCTGTAGATGTGGATCGCCTTCGGGTTCTCCTTGTCGACGATCAGGTACAGCTTGTACAGGTTCAGCACCGAGAAGCCGTAGTCCATCGCCAGGCGGGCGGCGGTGCTGGCGTAGCCTTTGCCCTGGTGGGCGGGATCGATGATGATCTGGAATTCTGCGCGGCGGTGGATGTGATCGATCTCCACCAGTTCCACCAGGCCGACCTTGGCGCCTTCGTGCTCGATGATAAAGCGGCGCTCGCTCTGATCGTGGATGTGTTTGTCGTAGAGATCGGAAAGTTCGACAAAGGCTTCGTAGGGTTCTTCAAACCAATAGCGCATAACGCTGGCGTTGTTGTCCATCTGGTGGACGAACGACAGATCGTCCCGTTCCAATGGGCGTAACCTGACGCTGGCAGTGCTGGACATGTGGGCTCCTCTGTGCCGTGAAATTGTGCAAAGTATAACTTCACAGAATGGATGAAGGCGAAAAAAAACGGCGCCGCGTGGGCGCCGTTTAGGCAAGGTTCAGACTTCAGACGGTGCAGGTATTAGCTGGCCTGGCGACACTTATGGCCTCTGGTGGCAATGGAGTCTGCAATAAAATTTGTTCGGCGATTTCCGCCGATACTTTTTTAATCGCAACAATCAATTGAATTGCCGAATTTAGGACAACGCTTTTTATTTCTTCCACGCTTTTGCCGCGAAGAAACGAATGCAGGAAGACATCGCCAAACGCGCTATTGTTCAAGTCGCTGCGGGTTTTACAGGCCATCAGACGCTCAAATCCGTTATCGCTGTCATAGGGGCCTTCACAGAAAAATGCCGTTTCTACCGCGATTCGTTTGATCGCCATGAGTACAAATCCGTCCATCGAGGGGCTCTCCATTCGTTTTATTTAAGGAGCGGGCCGTGCGGATCAGGCCAGCGTCATTACCTTTCTCTTTCTGTTCTGCCAGCGCACCTGGCCCTCTCCCCAGGGTTTGAGCTTGTTGAAGCGCTTGATTGCCTGAGGTGCGAAACCGGGCCTGCAACAAAAATCGAGCAGCCATATCCTGTCTCCCTCATTCCATTCGGAAGGGTGAAGTGGGAACCCCGGATCGCGTTGCAATTGCGTTTCGGTGTCCTCCGTCAGACAGGCCCAGAGAACATAGGCCAGCGGTTGGTCATTGGTGTCGAAAAGAAACTTGATCTGCCCGTGCTGTATGGCAAATATCAAGCGCTCTTGAACGCTTTTTATCGGATGAAGGCTGTAATTTCGGTGATGTAACATGCAGCTCACGGCAAAACCAAGCTGCTCATAGTCTGACCATTGATCTTGGCCGCCGGCGGTTTCTCGAATATAGAGCGTCATGCTGGTTCATTTCTCCTGGAGGGGATGACAAGCGGCTGCCCGCCAAAGGTTTCTTTGGCGAAGGCCACCGCCTTTATCCGCATGTCGGTTAACAGTTGCCGCAAGCGTTGGTCGTCATCACCATTGGCCTCCACCAGAGCCGTGATTTCGTTGAGCATCTGTATTTTCCCGCACTGGGGGCGGGGCCGCAGCCTGAGGCGAGCCTGTTGCGCCATGCCTTTCTGAATAACGGTGGCATCGATTCCCTGGGCGTGGCAGGTTTCGACCAACCAATGATTGACCTGCGAGAAAGCGCGCAGGGTGCCCATAAAACGCGCATCCCGTGAGAAATCGTCATGCGTGGGGACGGGGTGCCCTTGGCTGCAGCGAATCAAGGTCACGACCAAACGTTCCAGCGGCGATTCGTCTCCCGCCATTTCCGCTGAGACATAGAGCTTTCGGCAACGGTGGATAAGCAGCTGCAGGAAATTGTTTGCCAGCCTCTCTAAGGGTTTTGGCGTCTGCGTCGGTGAGAGCAGGTCGATGGGAATGCCCAGTAGCGTCAAATAGCCACGGCAACAGGCCTGCTGAAAAAAATGCCAGAAATAGGTTTTTACCTGTTGCTGGGCGATGGCAATGAAAGGCCGATCAAACAGGTACTTCCCAAGGTAGAAGCACAGCTCGGATAGGCTGTTCTGAATGATTGCCGGTTCTCTCATCAATTGTGCAAACTTGAGCTGGTATTCGAAATCGTAACGATGATCGCTGGGGAATAAACAGGTTAGCCCGTTAAAATCCAATACCCTACCGTCCATGGTGATGTTGGAGGATGAGGTGGTCAACATCAGGAAGCGGGTGCGGCAAAACGCCATTTGCCGAGCCAGACGTTTGGTGAGCTCATACATCCCCTCAAGGCAGCGGCGCCGCGGATCGCGAGCGGCCTGTTCGCTGAAGCCCGCGGTGGGGACCGGCAAATAGTCCGGCAGGCGGCGAAGCACGGATTTAACCCGTTGAACGTCATGCATGAGCTGCCCTGCATATTCCGCTTTGGGCCGGAAGTAGGGCGTTCGTTCAAAATGTGCCGGGCGGACCAGGGGCTCGCGAACCAGAAGGGCGCGGCGAGAGCGGCCCTTTGTGCGGGTGAAATCCCCATGGGTATAGCTGTCGGTGAGCAAAATCGCGTGGGTGCGCGCGGCGCCATAAGGCAACGTCTGCGCCAGCATTTCGCTCCATAGGGCTTCATAGATCGCCTGTTCGGCGCGCAGTTCGCCATTGGAGTGATACCAATCCGAACCTTGCCCGACCAGCGGATTAGCACCGATTCCTTTCACCTGGTAACGGCCATCAAAACCGCAGCGGGCGCCGCCGCCGTTACGTTGAATACCGCCTCCGCCGTAACGTTCCGCGTGGAAAACTTTGACGGCGCCTGGCGTATCGGGAGTGACCAGATAGCTGCACGCGGCGTGCAGCGCTTCGCCGTCTGCCTTTTCTTCGGCGGACCAAATGAGAGAGGACGTAACCCGGTGTGCCGTGAAAGGCACTAAATTTTCCGCCAGGTCCTTAAGTAAAAAAGAATCGCTCATTGGGTGATGTACTCTATGGTGTAGTTCAGTTCTGATACGGACGTGCGCTGCGCGAAACGAGCAAAAGCGGCGTCCAGATGCCCGGCGATATCGCGCAATGCTTCCGCCCTGGCCATCGCGGGGTGATCGCAGTCGATGTCGATATTTTGTATTCGTCCATGTACATAGGGGCGCCAGGCCTCCAAATCCAACCAGTCTTCTGCGCGCGGCGCTGCTGCCGTGAAGAACAGCAAATTACCGTAGAAGTGGCCGTGTTCCGACTGGCCGACCAGGCGGCGGCTATTAATCACCACGTCAATCAAGCGGTCGAGCGTGCCGTCATCCAGACTGGCCAGGGCGCTGCCGTGTTTTCGCAACAGGGCGATTGTTTCCGCGCGTTGCAGGATCTCGCCTTTCGGCACGACCAGCGAAGGCAATTCTTGATCGAAGGGCAAGGCGATGCCCGCAATGAACAACAGGGCGGCCAGCGCCAGGCTCTCCTCCTCTTCGCCATTGAGCGTTTCAAAAGCGAAGCGTCGCCACAGATCGCTGGGATAGGCATCCATCATCGCCAGCAATTCGACCTGCTGATCTTGTTGCTCTAGGTGGATGGCGACATTGTGGGCGATCATGCCGCCAACCGACCACCCGATGATCCAGTAAGGCCCCTCGGGCTGATGGGCGCGTATGCGCCTGGCATATTCTGCGGCCATTTCATCCATCGTTCGGGTGATATTGCTGCCCGGCGTCAGGCCTTGAGCTTGCAAGCCGACGATTTCACACGGCGTTTTGAGAAAACGCGCCAGGCCGCTGTAACACCAGGCGATGCCACCGGCCGGATGGATGCAAAACAGCGTCGGCAGCGCGTTTTGCGAAGCGCCGGCGCCAGGGCGCAGCAGCAGTGTGGCATCGAGCATATCCGGCGCTGAGTGCTGGCCTTGTTCGGCCAGCGCCCGGGCTGAAGGATGAGCAAAGATACTGGCGATGGTGATTTGCCAACCCAGGCCGGCGTTAATGCGGGCGGCGACATCAACGGCGCTCAGCGAGTTGCCTCCCAGTTCGAAGAAGTTGGCTTCAGGCGCCACGGCAGGCAGGCGCAGCGCATCGGCAAAATATTCGCACAGCCGTTGCTCCGTCAGGGAGGAGGGAATGCCACCGCCCTGTGATTGCGGGCTTTGCGGAGCGGGCAGCGCTTTTCTATCCAGTTTGCCATTGCGGCTGAGCGGCAGTTCGGAGAGAAACACCAGGCACTGCGGCAGCATGTAGGCAGGGAGATATTCCCGGCAGAGCGCTAGTAAGGCTTTTTCATCGGCCTCGGCGCCGCTGGCCACGACATAGGCGACAATGCGCCCGTCATGCATGTTGGCACAGGACTGGAGCACCTGCGGATGTCGATTGAGAACCGCGTCAATTTCCTCCAGCTCAATACGCTGCCCGTGTATTTTTATCTGGTGATCCAGCCGCCCCAAATAGTCTATTTCGCCATTCGGGCGCCAGCGCGCCAGGTCTCCCGTGCGGTAAAGGCGCTTGCCGTCCGCTGTGGCGAAAAACCGTTCTGCCGTCAGCTCGGGTTGGCCCGCATAGCCGTCAGCGAGACAAATGCCCTCAATGTGCAATTCCCCTTCGATGCCAATGGGGGTGGTGTTGCCGAAGGGATCCAGCACGTGGATGCGCGTATTCCAAATGGGGCGGCCGATAGGCACGCTGCGCTTCTCGTCGCTGCAGCTCAGCGCGTGGTAAGTGACATCAATGGCGGCCTCCGTCGGGCCGTAAAGATTATGCAAAGGCGCCGTCAGCAATGTCCGCTGCCGTTGGGCCAGCTCCGGCGACAAGGCTTCCCCGCTGGCGAATACCCTGAGCAGCGGCAGCGGTTCGGGCCTGCGTTCGACGGCGTCGAGAAACAGCGCCAGCATCGATGGAACAAAGTGCAGCGTTGTGATGCGATGCTGCACGATGCAATTCAGCAGGTACGCCGGATCGGTATGGCCGCCGGGCCGCGCCATCACCAAGGTTGCGCCCCCGATCAGCGGCCAGAAAAACTCCCAAATCGACACATCAAAGGTGGCCGGCGTTTTCTGCAGCACGCGATCCTGCGTTCCGAGAGGATATTCGGCCTGCATCCATTGCAGGCGATTGGCCAAGGCAAGATGGCTCACGATCACCCCTTTTGGGGCGCCGCTGGAACCGGAGGTGAACAGAATATAAGCCGGATCTGCGCCGCTTTGCCGCGTGACGAGCGGCAATGCCGCGTCGCCCTGATGGGCGGCTAGTGAGTACAGCGCGGCGAGATCGAGCCGGGGAACGCTGTCCGGCAACCTGTCGTCATCGGCGCGATCGGCTATCAGCAATGCCGCATTGGCCTGCTCGAGCATCTTTTGCTGTCGCCGCGTCGGCAGTTCGGGCGACAGCGGCAATAGCGTGGCGCCGGCACGCATAATGGCCAGCAGAACCACTTCTAAGGCTACGCTGCGTTCAAGTGTGACGGCGATCACCTGGCCGCGAGCGCCTTGCAGATGGCGTTCAAGGGCATGCGCGCACCGCCGTGAGCGCAGTTCCAGCGCCGAATAGCTCAGCCGTTCGTTTTCGTCGAGCACGGCTAGCTGATGCGGAGTGGCTTGAGCCTGTTTGAGGAACAGGCCGAGGATCGTGTTGGCGGGTAACGGCTGGGCGGTGTCGTTCCATTGCGCGATTAACGCCAGTTCCGCCGGTGCTGGCAGCGTCAGTTGTTGCAGCGGAAGGGTCGGCGCCGCAACCAACTGCATGATCCAATGCAACAGCCGCCGCACATGCAATTGCAGCTCTGCGTGATGATGGCGCGCGGCATTGGCGATAAGACGCAGGCGGCGCGGTTGCAGGTCCGTACCCAGTTCCAGGTGGAGGTTAAGATCGCGTACGGGGCCGGTGGCGATATGTTTGACCGTGGCGCTTAGCTCCGCAAAATCGAGCGTCGCAGGCGGAGGCAAGATGTTCAGTTCGATGCCGTAAAGGGGCAGAGTATCGCCTACCCTGCCGATGGCTCGGCCGATCCATTCTCCGCGGTAGCGCTGGTGCGCGAGCAGCTCGCGCCGGCTGCGGGCGACGGTGGCGCAAACGTCGCGAAAGTGCGCGTGTTGCGGCAAATCCAGCAGAAGCGGCAGGATATTGCTGCGTGTGACCGCCGCCTGGGCGCCATAAGTATCAAGCCGCCCCATGCAGGGCAGGCCGAACAACAGTTGCCGCTCGCCCGACTGACAGCGGGAGAAATAGCTGGCGAACGCGCTGAGCAAGATGTCGGATAACGCGATCCCGCTGCTTTGGTAGAAGCTGCCCAGGGCTAGCGCCAGCTCGGTATCGATAACGGTCTCGACTTCCAACGTGTGCTCGGCCATGGCTTGCGCTGGCGCACCCAGAAAGGTCGGCGCAGGCAACTGCGCGCAGCGCTGCATCCAGTAGCGGTGATCGTCCGCATATTGCGCGCTCTGCCTGTAGAGGACGTCGTCCTGGCAGAGCGTGGTCAGTTTGACAAAGCGGCTGGGGAGAGGCGGCGTTCCTTGCAACAGCGCTCGGTAATGCTCCCCCGCACGGCGGTGGAGCAGGGAATAGGCGTAGGCGTCGAAAGCGATATGGTGTATTCGGGAAAACCATATCGCTTCGCGTTCATTCAAAACATACAGCTGATGTTCATGAAGATGTAAATTCTCCGGTCCCTGTTCCCGTTGCGTTATCTGTTCCATCGCGCGCCAGGCGAGCGCCTCCGGGTCTGCGTGATGGCTGAGATCGCAGACGGTCACGCGGCCAGCAGGCTGGCGGATGCCGAAAGACGGAGTGCCATCGATATCGAGGAAACGGTGGTTGAGCACCTCAATATCCTGCAGAGCCAGTTCGATGGCGTTGAGCAATAATGTCCGATTAATTTCACCGTGCAGGCGCAGGGCTTGCGCCGTCGCATAGAGTTTGGAAGAGTGGCTCGCTTGCGATGCGTACCATACGCCCTGCTGGGTGTCCGCCAGGGGGGTATTATTAAGGGATGAATCATTCATTTTTTCTCTGGCTCCTGTTCTGGAGTGGTACTCAAGTGCCTTGTCACCAGGCTTTCCATTTTCTTTTGGCCTGCAAAATCAAATCAATATCTCTGTGTAATTGATATTCAGTGCTTTGGGTTTTTCACCTAGCGCGATTTCATTCAATGAATGCCCTGCGCTCTTCGTTGGCGACAATGACCGGCGGGGGAAATTGCTTTGCCCTTATCGCCAAGGTCATCGCAAAATCTTCTGCCGCGTTTCGCCGGGCATACCGCAATAAATTAAGTAGCTATCATTTTTTAATCGCTATTGGGCCGCACCCCGGCGGCGACGCGCGGCTTGCTTTTCGCCGGCTCTCTGTTGCGCCCGGCATTATTTTCCCTTTGTCGCTGCGCGAATGGCCGGCAGCACAAACAGTGAGGCGATAAAGCTGATGAATACGCCATAAGCGATACTGATCATCTGCATTTTTCCGCTGACCATCATGGGGAACACCAGCTCATGCGCGTGGCCAAACGTGGTGAACGTGATGCCGTTGAACAGCAACATGCTCAACAAGGCGCCAATGGAAGAGCCTGCCAGGCCCAGCAAGAGGGTTTGGCAGAGATAAGACACATCAATAACCCTGCCGAATCCCAGCAGCAGCGTTATTGCCAGCTGGTCTTGTTGGTTGGCAATGAGCGATTCACACAGCGCGATGATGCCCGCAGTCACCGACACCCCCGCCAGCAATGAAAATAACAGGCCGAACCACAGCAGCACCTGGCCCAACCCTTCGCTGCTGCCGGCATAGTAGGTTCGGCTGTCGCTAATGGCGACTCGGTCATTGAGCGTCCCCTGGATGGCTTGTTGCAGTTGCTCGACAGAGGTGACATTGCTGGTCAATGCCACCAGGTTGTAATCGAGTCCCGCGCCCCAGCTGGTGCGGATATGTTCCAGATCGGCCATGAACTCGGACTGCCGCGGCGAACCGCCGGTGGTAAATTCACCGACGATTTTCCAATCGCGGTCGTGCAGGCGTATGGTCTCGCCCACGTGGAACGCCGGATAATGCCGCGCCAATGACGCGCCGACGACGAGCTCATTTTGCCCCGGCTGAAATGCTCTGCCGCGGGTGAGGGTGACCAGCGGTTGCCCGTTGTTCGCGTTCATCAGCGTGAATGCCGCCGGCGTTACGCCGCGCACCAGATACTCTTTCTCCACGTTGTCTGGGCGGAGCCGCACCAGGACAACCCACTCCGGCGAAGCCGCAACAAGGCCGGGCAAGCGCGAAAGTTGCGCCGCCTGCGTTCGCGTTATCGTGCTGGTCAGTTCGGAAGAGGAGTCTTTGCTTTGCGCAAAATACAGGCCGGGTTCCGCACTCGACTCCAGCGCGCCGATCAGCCCTGCGCGCAGTGAAAATAACGATGTCACAATGACCGCGAGAAAAATGAAGCTGGATAGAATCGCGGTGAAATAAAGCGGCCGCCGCCACAGGTTGCGTAATCCAATGCCCAGCAATATCCCGAGCTGGTGGATTTTCGAGGATGAGCGCGGGTTCATTTTCTCTCCTCCTGCAGGCGAGCGATTTGCAAGAGGGAGGGCAATGCGCAGACCAGGGATAAAATAAAGACCAGCAGGAGGCCGATGGCATAATCCTGGAAATGCGGCTCAACGGCGTTTAATACGGCGGGGAACAGCGTCGGCAACAGCAGAATAAAAATAACCGACAACACTATGCCCACGATGGCACCCGCCAAGGTGATGGCGCCGAGTTGCACGGCAACCGCTTTAATCAACTGTGATTTGCGAAAACCCAGATAATTAAGGGTGCGGTAGTCGCTCAAGGCTTTATGCGTCATGACATAGAAGTTGGTGCTGAGCAGCAGCGCCAATAACAGGCACAGCGCCAGATTGACCCAAAAAATCACGCGATGGAAATCGAACAATTTACTCATAAACAATTTTATATGCATGCGTACGGGGGCTGTCTGCGTGGTGCCGCGCAACCGCTCCGCGCCAAACAGGGCATCAATCTGCCGGGAGAGGTTCTCGGCAGACATGCCGGGTTTAGGGGTCGCCATAAAAAAACTCACCAGCCGCTTGCCATTTTGTCTCACGCTGTCGAGGTAGTCATAATGCATCCAGACCGCGGGAGGGGTGTCGGTTTGGGTTTCTTCAACGATGCCAGTAATGTAAAGATCGAGAATGGGGTTAGGCGCGAGCTTCCAAATCGCGGATGAAAGCGGCAGCCGATCGCCCGCTTTTAAGCGATATTGCGCCGCAAAACGGCTGTCGACCAGCACGCCTTGCCGGTCATTCTGCCAACGCTCCAGTAAGCCCGGCGCTATTTTTAAAGAGGGGATCATGGCGAAGTAGTGTTGGTCTTCTACCGCGATAGCGGGCACGAACCATCCGGGGTGGCGATAGTAAGCACCGACCCAAACTCCCCAGCTCAGCCGATCCAACGCCGGCAGTTGACTCATTTTCTGATGATAAAACTGCGGCAGCAGCATTTGGGAACTGAGTGCATTCAGCACCAGTAGCCGGTTGTCTGCGCCGGGCGGATCGCTTGCCTTTAAGCTGAAGGCGCGATCAAAGGTCAGCATGAGCAGCAGCAACATGACGCCGCTGGCGATAAACAGCAAGATCATGATAAATCTTCTCGACTGCTCAGTGGCGGAGCGCCACAACCAGAGGTAAAACACGGCTCTCATGGCATATCCCTACGGATCAGCTTGCCGTCCCTGAGTTGGAATTGGCGCTGTGCCCGCGCGGCGACCTGAATATCATGCGTCACGACGATGATAGCCTTGCCCTGCTCCCGGCTCAGTAGCGTCATAATATCCATAATTTCCTCCCCCGCCTCCTGGCTGAGATCGCCGGTAGGCTCATCGCACAGCAGCAGATCCGGATTAGTGACTATCGCACGCGCAATGGCCACGCGTTGGCGCTCTCCTCCGGAGAGTTCATCCGGCAAGTGGCGGCGCCGGTGTTCCATCTGAACCAGCTCCAGCGCGGCGTCGACGCGTTGCCGGCGCTGTTTGGCGTCCATATGCCAAAGGTGCAGGGGGAGGGCGACATTCTCTTCGGCGCTGAGCACGGGCAACAGGTTATAAAACTGAAAGACGAAGCCAATATGGCGGGCTCGCAGCGAGGTGCGTTCTTCAGGTCGCAGCCGATGCAGCGAATGCCCTTGCAAAAATACCTCGCCCCGATCGCAGACATTAACGCCGGAGATCAGATTGAGCAGCGTCGATTTCCCTGAGCCGGATGGCCCCATGATGCTGACCATCTCGCCGCCGTGCAGGCTAAAATCAAGATCGTGCAATACCGTGATGTGCTCGCGCCCTTTTTTATAGTCTTTGCCGGCCTGTTGCAGTTGTACGACCGGATCGCTCGGCGCGGTTGCCGTTTTATTCATAAAAATCTACCTGAATTGACATATTATGTTTCAGCCAGGGCTGTTGCTGAGCGAGCTTGATAATGACTAAAACCGCCGCGCGTTGCTCATCCACCACCGAAGAGATAAGGCTGACGGTGCCTGAGATCTGTCGATCGGGGAGGCCATCCGGCTTGATTGTCACTCGTTGTTGGGGCGCGACTTTCGCCAGCTGGCTTTCGGGCAGCCAAACTTCGGCATCAAAATTATCCAAACCGACAATGGTGGCGATCCCCGTGCGGGTGAAACCGCCGCCGGCGGAAATGGGCGAGACCGTTTCCCCTGGGGAGGCGTCTAACGACACCACCTGGCCGTCGAAGGGCGCGCGGATAATCGTACGCAACAGGTCGATTTCACTGGCTTTTATCTGCCAGCCCACTTGTTGTAATTCTGCCTGATATTGGCGGCGCTGCGCCTCGAACGAATCCAACTCCGCTTTGGCGCTGTCGACATCATCCTGGCTCACATAGTTGAGCGGCAACAAACGGTTCAATCGCTGCAGCTGATTGCGCGCGCGCGGCAGGCGGGACTCTGTCTGCGCGAGTTTGCCCGCCGCGATTTGCTGGCTGGCCTGGAGCGACGCAAGCTGCGCTCTTAGCGAACGCCCGTCGAGTGATGCCAATCGCTCGCCTTTTTTTACCTTGTCCCCGCGTTGCACATAAATCTCTTGCACCGTTCCCGTAATCTCTGCCGAAACGGTGGAGAGGCGCGAGGCCTTGATGAATCCTGCGGCCGTGACTGCAGATGCGGCCGCCGCAGGGGGCGCTGGCTCGACAGGTGCTGCGGTGTTGGCCTGAGGCTCGGCGGCGCTGGCGCGCTCGGCCGCTGCTGGCTGGGTAAACCATGCCCTGCCGGCAACGAGACCTAAGGCTAACGCCAGCGCAATCGCTCCGACGAGCGCCGCTTTGCGCCATGGCCGCCCGCGCGGCGGAGTATGAGGCGAGTTCAGCAGGTGCAACGCCTGCTGGCGGGCGGCGTTGCGCGGTGCCTCTGAAGATGGGGAACGCATAGGTGCTTAACGATCCCCTACTGTCAGGCGCAAGATCACACCAATGAAGAGCAGAGCGGCTCCCGAAGCGTAAAGTGGGAACCAGCGCGCCCACCAGTTGGTGGAGAACAATGACGCACCGTTGGCGTTGCTCGCCGTGTAGCTACTGTAGATATTGAGGGCCAGGGCGACAGCGAACATGACGAGGCCGATAATAAGCAGCAAGCCTGATACTTTATGCATGGGATTTCTCCTTCAGAGGGGACATAAGAGAGGCGTCGAGGTAATCGCCAGGGATGACCATCTCAGTGTGTATTTCAGTGAGATAGGTTTCATTCTTCACTTCCATCCAACTGTTTTCCGGTGACGGGAGAGCCTCTCGGAAGACTAACCAGTCAACTTTTCGCGCCAGTAGCAGCAATTGGTCAAGGCAATGTGAATTGCCCAGCCTGCACCACATCGGCTTGCGAATCTTGTCGTTGTTAAATGACTGCCAGCTAAGATGATCGTTGAATTGCCCGTTCACATAGCTGTCCGTCGGAATGCCGTTCTTCAGTAACAATGCCAACAGGCGCGCCGGATGCTCCGCCGCCTGATGCCCGGACAGCTCATGGAAAATGCGGGAAGAGCGGACCCACCAGGTTTCACGGATCAGGACACAGTCTTCCTCCTCCATGCGCGGGGCATGGCGGAAGTCATGATCCAGCTCATTGGCCATCAATCGCTTGTAGGCGGGGCGGCCAATCTGCACCGGTTCGGCCAGTACGGTAAGCAGGTATTTGGTTCCCCAGGCCACCATCGGCGTCGCCGCGCCGAGGTAACATAATTGGAACGCTTGTCCCTGGTTGTCCGTCAGCTTCAGCAGGCCGCTCTGCGTATCATGATGCAGTTGGAGCCGGTCGAGCGTCAGGTCGCCGGCAACCTGAGGCGGCTCATCCAGGCACAGATGATGAGCCGCCAGGCGGGCCTGAGCCTGGAGATTGCTGGACTCGCCGCTGACGCTGAAGGTTAATGGCAGCGCCGGCGCGGCGAACTGGCGCAGCCAGTTTTGCAACTGATGGCGCCTGTCGTCGGCCTGGCTGTCGTTGGTCAATGTGGTGCGTGCCAACTGCCAGCCGATACGCGAATACGCATTGTTGATGACCACTTTGCCCCGGGGATGCGCTAGCTGCCCCACATGACGGGCATCCAATTGCAGGAAGAGCGTTACCGGCAGCTTCAGGGCGGCGGGGTTGATATTGTGCTGCCGCCAGCGGGCCGTTGTGGCGGCGGACTGCGAGATACGTTGTTGGGTGAATTGAATAAATCCCTGCCAGCTCTGCTGCAAAAACAATGAGACATCGGTGCAGTGGCCACCTGCGCCGTATTTGTCGATAAAGTTCTGCAGCAGCCAGAGGTACTCCTGCGACAACGTGGCGCGTTTGGCCACCGCTTTCGCTACGCGGGCAAGTACATTGGGAATGAAAGCGTCAGGCAATGTCATCCTGATCCCTTCCCGCCAGGCGTCTTCATATAAAATATTGCGAATTTCGGGCATCTGATGGCGGGTCAGCCGCTCCCAGCTCTGTTGAATCGTCTGTTGAGCCTGCTCAAGCAGCGCAACGCGCTCCGCGTTTTCTGCCGCACCAAAGCGTTCGGGCAGTTCGGGCAGGTTGCGCAGAGCGTCGCTGGAGAGCTCCGCCGGCATCAGCGCCAAAACATCGGCCAGAGGGGCAGGATGATGCGTTCCCCACTGTAATGTTGGGCGCAAGACGTCCTTGCGCACCAGCTTTCTCAGCAGTCTTTCCGCTTCGGGCGGGGCCATCCCGGCCAGTTCGAAATGCGCTCGCCACTCGCTCCAGCTTTGCTGGTGGCTGGCGCTCAGAACGGCGTCGATTTCCGCTGCCTCCAGGCCCAAGACAAATTGCTGCTCTTCGTTCCATAACAAACCGTGGCGTTTCTCATAGCGATAGAAATGGCCGCGCATCTGGCTGGCGGAAATGCGTTGCAAGGAGGGGTTACGGCACAGCGGCAGATCATGTTTCGCCAACCAGAGCTGCGTATACAGCGCGTCGCGCAAGGCTAATGCGATGGAGCGGTTGAGGTGTACGGTCGAGGTCACCTTGCCTTCACCGGTTTGCAGAGTGGCTTCGCCGGCCGAGCTTTCAAACGGGACCAGGCTAAAAGAGGAAAAGGTGCTGAATGGGCTGACTTTGCCCGCCGCTCGAATCATGTAGGCAAACAAGGAGCGCTCTACGCGCCGGCGCCGTTTGGCCGGCCAACTCTGCCAATTTTGTTCCAGATCGCAAAGCAACTGCGGGGAGGCAAGGCAGAGCGCCCGGCGCAGAGCCGGTTCGTTGGCGGCTTTGAGCAACAAGGCCTGCGTCTGTTCGTTGACACGCTGCCAGCGTTGGTTAAAGGTTGCCGCCAACTGCCGGCGCTCATTCGCTATCGCCAACCATTCGGTCAGTTGCTCCAGAGCGGCTGAGTCGTAATGCGCCAACCAGGCGCGCACTTCGGCAGACAGGTTGAAATAGCGATCGTTGAAGATATGGCGGCGACAGCGAATCATATCCTGGCGAACGCTGTCCGCCGAGGGTAATGCGATATTCGCATGCAGCCTGGCGATAAGCGCCTGCCCGAGTTGCCGCCAGGCCGGCTCCTGCAAGTGGTGTTGCCGGATAATCGCGGATAAATCATCCGGAAGTTGGCTGACATAGTGCGCCGGCAGGCCTGCGGTGCGCAGCATGATAAAAGGGGCGACGAGCAACAAAGGCTGCGCGGGTAACGTCATGATAATACTCCAGATGCCAACCAGTTATTCACCTTCTGCCAACTCACGAAGCTTAACCAACCCATCGCCGCCGCCATGCAGAGGCTGTAAAGCAGGCAATAACTGCGGAATAGGCGGCGGCCTCGGGCAGACCACTCGCGGGTTTTCTTATTGGCGCCGGGTTGGGCAAAAGCGCGAAATGCCCGCGTGGCATCCGAAAGCCGAAAAGGGGTGAGATTGAAAAGCAGGCCGAACAGTATCAACAGCAGTAACGGCCGTATCGCGGTGGCGACGGCGCTTTCACTCAGCGCCGCGAGCGCTCCCAGACACAAGAGATCCATCAATGGCCCTGCCATCGCCACCCAGGCCTTCATGCCGCGCAGTGGGAATAGCGCGATGGCGCTGGTGTTGACAAACACGGAGGGCAGCCACCAGCCGCGAAATTGCAGACCTGCCCCCAGAACCGGGCAGCCGTAAAGACGGCAAACGACGGCATGCGCCATTTCATGCAAAAACAGCCATAACGGTATGCCGACAAGCATCACCATCAGCTGGACGCTGGCCCATTCGCCCTGCAGCAGCCAGGCGTTTAGCCCTGGCAAACACGCGATGAAACGCCACAAGGCAGCGGCAATCGCGAGGCTCAGCAGGCCGTAACCTAACCCGCGCGGGACAACCCGCAGCACGGTGGCGATTTTATGTGCGGCGCGATCGGGGTTAGGCAGCTGATATCGCCCGGCCACTTTCGCCGCCGCAGGCGGCTTTTGCGCGCCATCAACGATCATATTCGCCTGTTTCAACCGCAGCAGAAACGCGGACAGCGCCTGTTGGCACTGTTCGGGCGTTGCGTTCGGGTGGTGTTCTGCCAGCTCCGCCAGGAGGGCCGCCATGGAGCTGCCCCCTTGCAACTGTTGGGCAAGCCGGGCAGAAAACCCACTCAGCTTTAACGGCGCATTACTGTTTTCTTGCAGCAACAGCGCCACATTCGCCTGCGGAGAGATCAGTTTCACATCCTCGTTTAAACGCAACAGGGGGGATGCAGGCGGCATGTTAAACACCCTCTGCCGGCGGAGGGGACGCCAGCACTAGACAGAACAGCGGCGCCTCGCGATAGCCGTCGGCGCCCGCGTGGCGAATGAGCCCTTCTTCGATCACGCCTCCCGCCAGCGTTCCGGTCAAGCCGCAGTCCAGCGCCGCCAACCAGCACTGCATCGCGCTTGCCGCGGCGTTTTGCAGCTGCATGCGGTATCCCGCCGCGCCATGGTCATGCAGGGTCTTTTCAAGATCGGCAACCCACATCAGCAACGCGCCGGCTTTATGGAACGCTAATTGATTGATGCAATCAGCCAAATGTGCGCGGCCAAACCCGCTATCCCGTTTCCGCCAGTAACGGCGATCTGCCTGACTGCACTGATAAATGCCCGCGGCAAGTTCGCCGCTGGCTTCCGGCAGCAATATCCAGGGTTCCATTGGCAACGCCGGCATCCCGCGCAGGCGGCTTTGTTCAAGACCGGCATGCGCGACGGCGATCAGGGTATTCAGCCAGGTTTCCGGGAACGGGCTATCGGCATAGTCATACGTCGCCCTGCGGCGCTCCAGCAACGCGGAGAGCGGCTCATCGCGGTGCACAGTCGCCAGTGATGAAAGAGCAGCGGGCGTGGGCGACGCTGGCGCGGCGGCCGGCCGTGGGCGGTGGCTAACGGCGACCAGGCTGCTCGCCGTTTCATAAAGTGGAGCAGGGCACGGCTCACCCTGTGACGGGGGCGCTTGCACATGCAAGACCTGGCAGAGGATATGGGGGTTATCCTGTTGCGTGAAGAAGAGCAATGACGCCAACCATTGCAGGTCGACGCCATGATCTTCTCTCAGCGTCCAGCCCGCCGCGCGCGCGGAAAGCGCGCAATATTGATTAACCACTCCAGCGTCAAGGTTAACGATGTTATAGCTGAAGTCGTTATATTTGCCGCGCACGCGGTTCAGGTTGCCGCTGGTAATGAGTGAAATCGGCTCTTCGGGATGCTGGAGCAAGTGTTCCAATTGCTGGCAGTCAATGCCGTCAATCCTGACGAGCTGGTGCTTTTCACCGAGATAGAACCAGGCCCCGCAAGGTATCTCCGGCAGCGGCCGGCGGACGACCACAAACATATCGCACGAGAGCAGTTGCCCACCGCTGGGCGCGATGCGGCGTAATGTGCCGTCTTCACCTTTTTGATAACCCGTGGCGTGGCGCAGCAACCAGCCCAGATTGGCCAGTGTCAACGGTTGTGACGGCATTGCCGACATTCGCCAGGGCGGCGGACAGCGCTCCGCCAATGCGCTGTCGGGCAGGTTGATATGCTGCTGCCCATGCAGCCTGACCGGCCTTGAGGCGTGGCGGTTGAGGTTATCCAGCGTGAAGTGCATCTGATGCGAACGCGGTGGCAACAAGCCCTGCGGCGGCAAGCGTGTGCCGATATGGTGCTGCCAGGCAGTAAATGCCTCTTCCCCCGGCGGCAGATAGGCGGCATGGCCTAAACCGCTTAGCGCGGTACCGGGAATGCGGGCGACCTTATAGGCTAAGGTGTACTCCCCCTCGCCCCGATGGCTATGGGAAACGACCTTGTTGAGGTAGCTTTCAGAGGACAGCCCGAGCAGAATTTGCCCCAGCTCATGGGCGGCATAGACGGCGCGGAACGCCACCTCTTGCCGATCGTTGGCGGGCGATGGCTGCTCACATTGCGTGCGTGCGCATTGATAACTGGCGCTGATGTTCGGGAGGGTATAAGGGCCCACCAGCGTGCGATCCGCGCCAATAATGCAGCTCAGATAACGCACGCCGGCCTGGTGCAACCCATCGGCGCATGCCTGGCGGAAAACGTCGGACTCGCTGCCGTCAAAAATGATCAGTGCATCATCCCAGGGGAGGGCGCTGGACGTTGGGCGCTCGGTCAGAACGTCAATGCTGGCGGCCATAGGCGCCAACGCGTGTTGCAGCAGCGATGACACATCTTCCGGGCAAACCAGGGCGAGCCTGCGGCGGCGGGCGGACTGCAGCGCCGCAGTGCGGTTGGCGTGCAGGCGGGTATTGTCGACAAAGCGGCCGCAATAGCTTGCCAAATGGCTTGGGGCGCCGTCATCCAGGCCTTCACCTTCTTCAAGGAAGCCATAGCGAAACAGTAAGGACAGCATGCCCAGGGCATTCTCGCGGCTCATGGTCGCGTCGTCGGTCAGCACGCTTTCCAGCACGTTGACGCCATCGAGGCGCTCGAGGAAGACCGCCAGCGTGTTTATCCCCTGAACGCAGGTCAGGATGCGCGGCTGATAGGCGCCATACACGGCTACGCGGGTATCGCTTTCAGGAATGAAAATCAGTTCCGGAATTAATTTGGGGCGCTTGGGCAGCAAAGCGTAAAGATCGTTATGGTGGCTAAACTGTGCGCCCGACAAGACGGTCGACATATGAGTGGCTTTCATTAGCGTAAGGCTCCTTCCAGGTGTTCGGCCAACAAGGCCGTGCCCTGAGCCTGCGAAATATGCCGGTTCTCACGGCAGCTGCAGCCGTGTAACGCCACCACGGAACTGCTCGCGGTGCGATTGCTGCCAAAGCTCACGGCGGTCAGTTTGCCGAATTGGTCTTCGGGGAGCTGCGCATACTGCTTTAACCGTAATCCAGCCATCAGCACCAGCGCCGGCGTATATCCGCGCAATGCGTTCTGCGGCTGCTGTTCATGATATCGCTGCAGGTTCAAATCCATCATTGCCGTACGCGGCGTTTCGGCGAGGCTGAGCAGGCGCTTCGCCGCACAGGCATAACAGGCGGTTCGGCCTGGGATGACTAGGGGGCCGCAAAACAGCATATGGTCGTTCAACACGGTGCAAGCGTGAGGGATCCCGGCGCGAAACAGCTGCGTGGTGAGCTGTTCAAGCTTAAGCGGCGCGCCGCCGGATAGCGCGATCCCGACGAACGAAGCCTTGCTGTCGGCCCAGGAATAGTTCAGTGCGGTTGCCAATGTCAGTTGAGAGATCCCTTCCTGGCAGTGCATATAATCGGCCACGTCATTGCCGAACGCGGTGTCACTGACGATAATCATTACCACTCTCCTTCAGGCAAAAGGTTGCGGCCACGGATTTATCGTGGCGGCTTTGCCTAATTGTTCACTCAACCGTTGCTGCTGTTCCCGTAGGCGCGGATGCCCGAGATAGCGGGCGCGATAGCATGCCGTCATGGGCAAAAGGGCGGGGATGACAGCGCGCACCACATGTAAACCGGCATCGCGCAGTTCATCCGTCGTCATGTCCGCTATCACGACGTCCATCTTGAGTTGACGAAAACGCGCCACCAATTTTTTCAGCTGTGCTGCCGGCGTTTGCGGTTGCCCGGCCTGCAGGCGGCTAATCGGCATCTGCCGCTCGCTGGCGGTGAGAAAATCGAATGCGGAGCGCTGTTCGGCTCGCCCCATGAAGATGGCGCCATGTTCGAGAGCGATAAAATCGCGTATATCGTCCGGCACCGGCAGTTGATGTTCGAGTACCGAACGCCCCATGGCGCTTTCTCGGATAATCTTGCCGCAGCTGCCCCAGGGATCGAACCCCGTAGAGCAGTTGACGAACTGGGCCGAGGTCGGATGCCCGTCGCGCAGCTGCAATCCGTAGATTGTCGGGCAGCCGATGTCGGTAGTGGCATCGAAGAACAGCTGTTCCAGCCCACTGGCCGCCAGGCGTGAAAACTTGTCTTGTAATCTATCCGGTACCGGTTCATCGAAGCGGATGCGCGCTAAAGGCATTTGCAATAGCCAGGTAAGGGCAATCGCATCGCGTTCGATGACTTCATTGATCGCGGTTACCGTGGCGGTGGTGAGGTCGGTGTGCGCCGCGACGCCTGTCGATATCGGCAACCAGAAACGCTCGCTTTCCCAGGGCCGCACATACAGATGCGACATGATCAACGGGATCTTGCGCGGGCGGGAGTCCGTCAACGAGTAACCTTCCACCCAGCGCAACGGCTGGGCGTCATCAATGGGTTTGACCGGGCAGAGCGGATCGGCGAGCTCCTCCTCGCTGCAACGGGGCAGGCTGTCGGCCGCCAAACCGTCAGCCCCGAGTTCGCGGAAGCTGGCGACCGAAACATCGCGAGGATGGTAGACGCAGGTGGCGTATCGCTCTGCCGCTTCGGCGACAGCGCGGACGATCGCCATATCGACGTGTTCATCGGCGCCGCAGCCGGCAAGCGCGATTTTTTGCAGGTCGTTGCCTTTATTGTCAATGATATGGGGATATGGCATTGACAGATTGCCCAGGCTGGCCAGAACCGACGAAAAGCGGGGGATATGCATCTCCTGCGGTTCCAACGGGTAGACGCTGCCGACAACGCCCGTCAGCGGCGAGAGCAGCGACATGAACGGATATTTCTGGCGCATGGACGCGGAAACGGCAAAGTTATGATGATGCATGAATAACTCCGCTTTCCAGGCTTTTGCTTAGCAACACGGCCAGCCAGGCTTCATCCAGCGTGCTTAAGCCAAGGCGATTGTTCATTAGGTGCATGAATTGGAATGCCAGATTTTTCGCGAGGCCGTCACTGTATCGTTCGCAATGGCGTTCATAGTTACGCCGGGTCTGGTCTAGCGCAGACTGCCAGCGATCCACCAGTTCGGCGCTTTGCGCGTCTTGCCGTATCTGCGGCGACAGAAGAACCGAGTTTTCATCAATCAGTTCCCATGCGCGATCGGTAAAGCTGTTTTTGATCATTCCGATATCCGCAGAGCCCGCCAGCCAGAAAGTCGAGAAGCTTTCAAGGAAGGCGGAACGCCGGGCAACAGGAATGAACGTTTCCAACATGGCCAGCATCAGAGGCAACGCAAACTCTTTGCGCGTCATGCCGCCGCCTGCCTCGGCCAGCAATATGGCACGGGCAATGTCACTGGATTGGTGAAACAGCGCTTCGGCGATGCCAATGCCCGTTTCGCCCCCGTAGACGTCCGTTTCCGGCTCATATTCCGCGCGTTCGCAATGGACCGGGAGTTCATGCGTGGGAAACGGCGTGTTGCCGCGGAAGCTGACCAATGGCGTCCACAGGTTGGCCGGGCGCAACGGCAGGCTATTCAGCGCATCATGCAGCGCAGCGTAAATGGCAGTTTCCAGGCGCTGGCTGTCCTTTTCCTGCAGCAGAAAACGAACGCGTAAATGTAATCCTTTTTCATCGATATAACGTAAGAAGAACCAAGGAGAATCAGGAGCGTACGCCAGTGCTTGGGTCAATCCCTGGGTGATCAGAAAGTCCATTCCATCATGATGGCTACCGATATACAGCTTGTAAAAATGCCAAGATGCCGATCTGTTTTTCATCTTTGCGTACCTGTTTTTTTTAAGATTGTTTTGGCTGGAAAAGGAACCACTTAACGCCGACAAACAGCGTGATCACACCCCATATCGCCATGCCGATACAGTTAATGAAGAAGGGGAATACGCCTTCGCTGCCATTCATGGCGTATCGCAGTGCATCGGCGACAAAACCGACCGGCGTCGTCAAAATTAACCATTTGAGTGGCGGGAATGCGCTCAGATCGAGGAACAATTGCCCGAAACACATGCACCAAAAGTTGAGTAAGGTCAGGGCGATTGTCGCGACGGTATTCGTGCGGAATAAGCCGGCCAGCGCATACCCAAAGCTCACCAGCAACAGTGCGCTGGCGACGAGCAGCACGATAAACAGCAGGGGATGCTCAAGGGTAAAGCCAAAGACCAGACTGCTAATGAGCATTAACAGGGCGATCTGAACCAGTGATATCACCAGGCGGACGCTGACCTGTGATGCGAGCAGAATCCAGCGTGGCAACGGAATGACGCCGTAATAGCGGTAAGTGCCTTTTTCTCGCGCGGCGATCAGCGGCGTCGCCGTGCCAAATAAGGCGACTTGCAACAGGGCCAGCGTCAGCAAGGACGGGAAGATAAAACTAAAATAGTTGAAACGCTCAGTTTTCAGCGTAATGAAGCGTATCGGCTGCTGGGCGTCGGCCGGTTGCTGATTGAGTGCGGCGGAAACCAGTTGAGCGATGGAGCTCATGGATTCCGTCGTGGTGATCGCAGGGCGTTGTTGTACTGCATCCCAACTCACCGCCGCGTTCACTTCATTCGCGCGCACCAGCGCTTCCGGATCGCTTCGAAGCTGGCGCTGGACGGCCAGGCCAGGATAATTGTTCAATTTAAGCCAGAGAGCCTCTGTTTCCGGCGTGTCTCCGACAACGCTCACCTGCATGGAGAACGGTTGATGATTGCCATTAATAATTTTTGCCGTTATGCCAAAGGTAAAGATGAAAAATAACGGCAATACAAGAGAAAATAAGGTTGATAGCGGATCGCGTAAATATTCTTTGGTGTTGGCGCCGAAGAAGCGCCGATAAATCTGCCAGCTATGGCTCATGTTAATCCCTTAATGCTTCGCCTGTCAGATGAATGAACACATCCTCGAGGGTGTTTTTGCTTACCTGCATTTGTTCGGGTTCACAACCCAATCGTTGTGATAACGCAATCACTTGCGGTAACACCTGTGCCAATTCTTGGGTGGGAATATGTAGGCGGCGGAAGGTTTGATCATGTTCATCGCTTTCCTGCGTCGCCTCAGGGAAGAGCGCGAGGAACTCGTCAACCGACGTCAACGGCACTGAGAATCGGATATGATGCCCAGGACAATAACGCTCAATAAGCTGTTGTGGGCTGGCATTCTCCAGCAACCGGCCGTGGTTGATGATCATCACCCGGTCGCATAAATTCTCCGCCTCATCCATTTGGTGAGTGGCGATCAATACGCCCGTGCCAGATTGACGAGAATTCGCAATAATGTGCCGCCAAATATAGCGTCGGCTTTGCGGGTCAAGATCGCTGGTGGGTTCATCCAGCAAAAGAAGCTTGGGTTTGCCGGCCAATGCCAGCGCCAACACCAAACGTCTTTTTTGCCCCCCTGAAAGCCGCGAGAAACGCATTTTACGCTGCGCTTTTAGCGCCACAATGTCCAATAACTGCTTAACCGACAACGCATCCGTATAAAGTACCTGATAGAGCGAAATGATCTCTTCAACGCGCAGCAGCGAAGGCAAACTAAAGGATTGCGGAACGACGCCTAACTGTTGCTTGATGACGTGATTAAGCCCTTGTCGAACGTCTTCGCCAAATAAACGCACCAAGCCGGCTTCAAAGGGCTGTCCTCCGTACAAGGTTTCCATGAGCGTCGTTTTGCCGGCACCGTTAGGTCCGACCAATCCAATGATTTCTCCCGGCTTGATTTGCAGCGAGATGTCATGAAGAACTTGCGTGTCACCATAAAACTTATTCAGTGACTCGACCTCTAATAGCGGCCGTTTGCGATCCCAGGATATATCCAGGGTTGGCTTATGACTGCTGTCGAAATCTAAAGTGGCGTCAGTGTACGTGCTCATTGTTTAAAGCCAGTGAGTAGAGTTTCAGATAACTAACTGGCACAGTATCTTGTACCGGTTGTGGGTAATGATTTAGCTGCCGCTACTGGTAACGCTGCCCATTGTGCCGATGCAGCTCGCCGTTGCAATGCAGCCGCAGCCCGCTGTAGAGGCGGTGCTGACGCTGCTGCCGGTTGAGGCGCAATCGCTGGCAAAGTGCAGCGTTTCAGGCAGTTCTTCGACTAATAAATCAATGCCGTCAGAGGGCATGGAAGGCGAGTCGAGAACAATATCGAAACGGTGGGATTGACGAGTCAGAGAGGTATGATTAAGCATAAATATCCTTATTAATCAGTTTGTTGATGAGTTAGCTATAACATGATTCGAGCTGCTGCATATCGTTGAAATATATTCAAACGAATTCATCTCAATGGGATATTCCCCATTAAATATTTATCTGAAAAATAAAAATCAATTTTAATATCGCGCTAATTATATAAAAATAAGCAGCGGCGATACTGAATTCTTTCATATTGAATTATTTGCATTTGAAGGCGTCATATATGACTGGCGCTTGCGAATATGAAAGGAATCCTATGTACGTAATGTTAAGTTATCGTGTTAGACACACTCTTACATACTTGTAATAGAACGGCAACACATCATTACAATTGACAGGGGTGTTTTCTGTTATTGCAACGAAGCTCACAATAATCATGGGGTTGACGTTAATTTATTTAATTTAAAACTATGTATAAGGGATAAATATATTCTTTTTTGAAAAATTTCACCCAATATTGTTTAGGGTAGAAAGTATTATAATGGTTTTATTTTTTGACAAGGATTATTGCGCGCGGAACCACAGTTGGCTTGGCGTCCGTGATGCGTTCCGTTCCGGGCGGGGCATTGATGCGACATACTGGGACGCGCTCACGACGGGGTTGGCCCTAAAGCGGGCAGTTTGGCCACGGCGCAGCGAGCCTTTTGGAACCATCGCGGCGGGCAGCGAAAAAAAACGGCGCCGCGTGGGCGCCGTTTAGGCAAGGTTCAGGCTGCGCGCATCAGTCGGCGGCGTGGCCCTGCGCCGGCAGGCGTTCACCGTCCAGCCAGGCGGCGCCGTCGCGCATCGCCAGGCGGCCGTCGACGAACCAGCTCACCACCAGTGGATAGATCGTGTGTTCCTGGGTTTGCACCCGTTCAACCACGTCATCCTCCTCGTCGTCAGCGAAAATCGGCACCTTGGCTTGTAAAATCACCGGGCCGCCGTCGAGCTGTTCGGTCACGAAGTGCACCGAGGTGCCGTGTTCGCTGTCGCCGTTGTCGATGGCCTGACGGTGAGTATGCAGCCCCGGGTATTTCGGCAGCAGGGAAGGGTGAATGTTCAGCATGCGGCCGGCATAGCGCTGCACGAACTGCGGGCTGAGGATGCGCATGTAGCCGGCCAGCACCACCAGATCGGGCTGGTACTGGTCGATGGCGTCCGCCAATGCGGCGTCGAACGCCGTGCGATCGGCGTAGGCCTTGGCATCCAGCGCCTGGGCGGCGATGCCCGCCGCTTCGGCGCGTTGCAGGCCATATGCCTGCGCCTTGTTGCTGAACACCGCCACGATTTCGGCGGCGATGCGGCCCTGCTGGCAGGCGTCAATCAGCGCCTGGAGATTGCTCCCCTGGCCGGAGACCAACACCACGATCTTTTTCATCAGTTGATGACCACTTGTTGTTCGTCGGAAGAGGCGGTCAGTTTACCGATTTTCCACGCTTTTTCACCTGCCGCGGTCAGCAGCGCGATGGCCGCTTCCACTTCGGCTTCCGGCAGGGCGATGACCATGCCTACGCCGCAGTTGAAGGTGCGATACATTTCATGACGGCTGACGTTACCGGCCTGCTGCAGCCAGGTGAACACCGCCGGCCACTGCCAGCTGGCTTCGTCGATCACCGCCTGCATGCCTTCCGGCAGCACGCGTGGAATATTTTCCCAGAAGCCGCCGCCGGTGAGGTGAGCGATGGCGTGTACGTCAGCCTTCTCGATCAGCTCCAGCACGGACTTCACGTAAATCTTGGTCGGCGCCAGCAGGTGGTCGGCCAGCGGTTTACCTTCCAACTGAGTGGCGGTCGGATCGGTGTTGCTCACTTCCAGGATTTTGCGCACCAGCGAGTAGCCGTTGGAGTGCGGGCCGGAAGCGCCCAGGGCGATCAGCGCATCGCCGGACTGCACTTTGCTGCCGTCGATGATCTCGGATTTTTCGACCACGCCGACGCAGAAACCGGCCACGTCGTAGTCTTCGCCGTGGTACATGCCCGGCATTTCAGCGGTTTCGCCGCCCACCAGCGCACAGCCGGACTGTTTGCAGCCCTCGGCGATGCCGGTGATCACGCTGGCCGCGGTGTCCACATCCAGCTTGCCGGTCGCGTAGTAGTCGAGGAAGAACAGCGGCTCGGCGCCCTGAACCACCAGATCGTTGACGCACATCGCCACCAGATCGATGCCGATGGTGTCGTGGCGTTTCAGATCCATCGCCAGACGCAGCTTGGTGCCCACGCCGTCGGTACCGGAAACCAGCACCGGCTCGCGGTATTTCTGCGGCAACGCACACAGGGCGCCAAACCCGCCCAGACCGCCCATCACTTCCGGGCGACGGGTCTGTTTAACTACACCTTTGATGCGATCTACCAATGCGTTGCCTGCATCGATATCGACACCTGCGTCTTTATAGCTGAGAGAGGTTTTGTCGGTCACTGCGCGATTCCCCACGACGATTTGCGGTTTGAAAACTGTGCTTCCGATGTTGATTCCGGAATAAGGCGCGGCAATTCTAACAGCGCAGGCAAACGTTTGCGAGCGGCTTGTGAACCGGCTCCGCTTTTTCGTCATCTATACTGATATTCAAACTTTTGTTGATCCCGATCGGGCTATTGTGGGTGGCGCGGCGAAAAAAAGGAGGTATAATCCCGCGATTTTTTTGGCCGCAACCACCTTAATAGGAGAAAAATGATGAAGATCGTTGAGGTGAAACACCCGCTGGTAAAACACAAGCTTGGCCTGATGCGCGAAAATGACATCAGCACCAAACGCTTCCGTGAGCTGGCCTCAGAAGTGGGTAGTTTACTGACCTATGAAGCGACCGCCGATCTGGAGACGGAAAAAGTCACCATCGAAGGCTGGTGCGGGCCAGTTGAAGTGGATCAGATCAAAGGGAAAAAGATTACCGTAGTGCCAATCCTGCGCGCAGGCCTGGGCATGATGGAAGGGGTGCTGGAGCACGTGCCGAGCGCGCGCATCAGTGTAGTGGGCGTATACCGCGACGAAGAAACCCTGGAGCCGGTGCCGTACTTCCAGAAGCTGGTTTCCAACATCGAAGAGCGCATGGCGCTGGTCGTCGACCCGATGCTGGCCACCGGCGGTTCGATGATCGCCACTATCGATCTGCTGAAGAAAGCCGGCTGCCACAGCATCAAGGTGCTGGTTCTGGTCGCGGCGCCGGAAGGCATCGCCGCGCTGGAGAAAGCGCATCCGGACGTTGAGCTGTACACCGCCTCCATCGATCAGTGTCTGAACGACAAGGGCTACATCGTGCCTGGCCTGGGCGATGCGGGCGACAAGATATTTGGTACTAAGTAAACATTTGAGCCGACTTAACGAGTCGGCTTTTTTTTGACTAAAACCTATAAAACCAATAAACCGAGGAAAAGCACACATGACCCGTCGCGCCATCGGCGTCAGCGAGCGCCCGCCGCTGCTCCAGACCATTCCGCTCAGCTTCCAGCACCTGTTCGCCATGTTCGGCGCCACCGTGCTGGTGCCTATCCTGTTCAAGATCAACCCGGCGACCGTGCTGTTGTTCAACGGCATCGGCACGCTGCTGTATCTGTTCATCTGTAAAGGCAAGATCCCGGCCTACCTCGGTTCCAGCTTCGCGTTTATCTCGCCGGTGTTGCTGCTGTTGCCGCTCGGTTACGAAGTGGCGTTGGGCGGTTTCATCATGTGCGGCGTGCTGTTCTGCCTGGTGGCGCTGATCGTGAAAAAGGCCGGCACCGGCTGGCTGGACGTGATGTTCCCGCCGGCGGCGATGGGGGCGATCGTCGCCGTCATCGGCCTGGAGTTGGCGGGCGTGGCGGCCAATATGGCGGGGCTGCTGCCGGCGGAAGGCGCCAGCGCCGACTCGACCACCATCACCATTTCGCTGGTGACGCTGGCGGTCACGGTGCTCGGTTCAGTACTGTTCCGCGGCTTCCTGGCGATTATCCCGATCCTGATCGGCGTGCTGGTGGGCTATGCGCTGTCGTTCTTCATGGGCGTGGTGGATTTGACGCCGATCCGCGAGGCGCACTGGTTCGCGCTGCCGACCTTCTACACCCCGCGCTTTGAGTGGTTCGCCATCTTCACCATTCTGCCGGCGGCGCTGGTGGTGATCGCCGAGCACGTCGGCCACCTGGTGGTGACTGCCAACATCGTGAAAAAAGACCTGATCCGCGATCCGGGCCTGCACCGCTCGATGTTCGCCAACGGCATCTCGACGGTATTCTCCGGCTTCTTCGGCTCCACGCCGAACACCACCTACGGCGAGAACATCGGCGTGATGGCCATCACCAAGGTCTACAGCACCTGGGTGATCGGCGGCGCGGCGGTGCTGGCGATCCTGTTGTCCTGCATCGGTAAGCTGGCGGCGGCGATCCAGGCGGTGCCGGTGCCGGTGATGGGCGGCGTTTCGCTGCTGCTGTACGGTGTGATCGGCGCTTCGGGCATTCGCGTGCTGATCGAATCCAAAGTGGATTACAACAAAGCGCAGAACCTGATTTTGACCTCGGTGATCCTGATCATCGGCGTGAGCGGCGCCAAGGTGCACATCGGCGCGGCGGAGCTGAAAGGCATGGCGCTGGCGACCATCGTGGGGATCGGCCTGAGCCTGCTGTTCAAGGTCATCAGCCTGTTCCGCAAGGAAGAAGAGGTGCTTGACGCGCCGGACGAATCGGCGGAGCAGAAGTAACGAAAAGGGCAGCCCAGGGGCTGCCCTTTTGACTTATGGCATTCGCCTTAGCTGCGAATTTTGCGGTACACGAACAGCACCACGATGGCGCCGATAACCGCCACCACGAAGCTGCCGAAGTTGAAGCCGTCAACCTTGCCGTAGCCGAAGAAGGTGCTGATATAGCCGCCGACCACGGCGCCGATGATCCCCAGCACGACGGTCAGAATAAAGCCGCCGCCGTCTTTGCCGGGCATGATCCACTTAGCCAAAATACCGGCGATCAGGCCGAAGATAATCCAGGAAATAATCCCCATTTACTGCTCCTTTCTTTGGTGGCTGAGAATAGCTTACTGCTGGGTGGCCGGCTGAGTATTGCCGTTCACCGCCGCATCGGTCTCTTGTTTCAACTCTTGCGCTTTGTTTTCGGCGCTGTTCTTGATGGCTTCGGTCTTCGCCTTGGCCTGCTCGGTCAGATCGTTGGCGCCGTTGATGGCGTCGTTTTTGATGGCCTTGGCCTGATCCACCAACTGCTGGCTCTGTTTGCCTGCGTCGTCTTTGATCGCGGCGGCTTTGGCCTTGGCGTCGTTGGTGATGGCGTCCGCCTGCTTGGCGGCGTCTTCTTTAATCGCCGAAGCTTTGTCTTTCAGCTGATCCGCCTGAGTGGCGGCCTCTTTTTTGATTTCATCCGCCGTCGCTTTCGCTTTGTCCGTCAGATCGTCCGCTTTTTTCTGGGCGGCGTCTTTCATCTGCTCGGCGCTGTCTTTGGCTTTATCCAGGTTGGCGTCAACCTTGGAGGAGTCATCACAGCCGGCAACCAACAACCCGATAAAGGAGGCCAACAGCACTTTATTCCATACTTTCATCGTCTATATCCTTGCAGAAACCTTGTTGATGGTGATTGCATTTAGCCTACCTATACTAGGTCAGATTTTACTTAAATTACAAATTTAACCTGCGCAGGCATGGAGTTAGGGAATTATATCGGATAATTCTTGCCTCGGCGGGTGCCGCCGCCGATCAAGCGATGCTTAGGCATTGTTCACTATTGCGGCATAAGATCCTGCCGGTTCAACAGCGCCCGTTTTCTGTGTTAAACTGCCCACGTTTTTCTGCCAGTTTTGGTTGAGGTGCTTCTCTGAATACGCCGGCACAGCTTTCACTGCCACTTTATCTTCCCGATGATGAAACTTTCGCCAGTTTTTATCCGGGCGAGAACCCATCCCTATTAGCCGCGATCCAATCCGCCGTCCGTCAGGAACATGGCAGCTATATCTATTTCTGGTCGCGTGAAGGCGGCGGGCGCAGCCATCTGCTGCATGCGGCCTGCGCCGAGCTTTCGCAGAAAGGCGAAGCGGTGGGCTATGTGCCGCTCGACAAGCGCGCCTACTTCGTGCCTGAAGTGTTGGACGGCATGGAGCAGCTGGCGCTGGTCTGCATCGACAATATCGAATGCATCGCCGGCGACGAAGAGTGGGAGATGGCGATCTTCAACCTCTACAACCGCATCCTGGAAACCGGCCGCACCCGTTTGTTCATCACCGGGGATCGTCCGCCGCGTCAGCTGAACCTGCGTTTACCGGATCTGGCTTCGCGCCTGGACTGGGGGCAGATCTACAAGCTGCAGCCGCTGTCGGACGAAGAGAAACTGCTGGCGCTGCAGCTGCGTGGCAAACTGCGCGGCTTCGAGCTGCCGGAAGACGTGGGCCGCTTCCTGTTGAAACGGCTGGATCGCGAGATGCGCACGCTGTTTATGACCCTCGATCAACTCGATCGCGCCTCGATCACCGCCCAACGCAAGCTCACCATCCCGTTCGTTAAAGAGATCCTGGGGCTGTAACGGGCTAATCTGCCTATTTTTCCGCGTGTTCCAGCAGGGAGCAGTAGTGCTCAACCTGCTGGCGTTGCCGATCGCTTCGCAGTTGCAAAGCGAGATTGATATGTTCCAGACACTGCGCATTGTCTGCAAGCAGTGGGTCGATTTTCCCCTGCTGTGCCAACCAGGCCGCCACGTCAGCCCAGCGCCACAGCGGTGAGGCGCCGCCGAGCCGTTGAATGGGGGAAGGGAAGCCGCCGGGGCCGCGAGTCCCGTCTTTTAGCATGGCGATCGCCTGACGCGACAGTTCGGTGAGCTCGGCAATATCGCTTAATCCCACCAGACTGGAGTCCACCGATATCACCTTGGCGCCGATATTTGCGGATTCAATATCGCTGATGGCGCTGCAAATCGCGTGCGCAAAGTTATCGCTTTCTCGATCGAACTCCAGGTAAACGGCTTTACCGTAGAAACAGATCAGCGCGTCATCGCATCCCGCCGCATACAGCGCATCTTCCAGCCCGGTGGTATCGGCGGTGACCCCATCCAGCGTCAATGAGAAATGATAGAGCGTCATGGTGATTCTCCGGTTATTTTTTCTGCGACAGCGCCAGGCAGTGATCGACTTTGCGCCGAATCTGTTTGGCATGTACCTCTGGGTTTTTTGGCGTGCTCCAGATGCTCATCATATGTTCTTGATGCCCGGCAAAGGCGCAATGTAGTCGGCCAAATGCGTGCCCCTTGCTGGGCCGAAAATGCCAACCCTGAGAAAGGGCGTAAGCTAATGCCGCCTGAATGTACTTGTCTGGGTGTTTTTTCATCGCTCGTCCAGTGATGCGATCAGGGTAGGTGGGGTGTTGACGATTGTCAACGGCTGTTTCACCGAGAGATTTGGCGTTTGCGCAGCATAGCAGCGGAAGAAGACTGTGATGATGAAAAGTATTTATATAACAATTAATTAAAAATAGCCCTGTTCAGGGCTATTGGTATTTTGCGGTTCAATAAGAGATTTGCCGGACGATTACAAAATCTCCAGCACCTGCTCCGGCGGCCGGCCGATGCGCGCCTTGCTGCCTTTCACCACGATCGGGCGTTCGATCAGTTTCGGGTTCGCCGTCATCGCCGCCAGCAGTTGCTCTTCGCTCAGGCTTTCGTCCGCCAGCTTCAATTCCTTGTACAGATCTTCTTTTTTGCGCATCAGCTCGCGCGCGGATGTGAAGCCCAGTTCCTTCAACAGCTTTTTCAGCTCATCGACCGTAGGGGGCGTTTCGAGGTACAGCACCACCTTGGGATCGACGCCGTGCTGTTCCAGCAGCGCCAGGGTTTCACGGCTCTTGGAGCAGCGCGGGTTGTGGTAAATCGTGACGTTTTTCATGGCGTTCATTCCTTGTTGAATCAGCTGCGCTGGTATTGGCGGAAGCGCTGTTGCAGTTGGCGCAGCTGGTCGATGCGCGCATCGTAGCGCGCCTGTTTCAGGCTGCCGAGTTTCTGCAGCGAGCTGGCATTGCTGAGCAGGCCGATAGCCTGATCGAGCCGGCCGTTCAGCGCCAGGCTTTCGGCGCGGGCCGACAGCTCTTCATCGCGCAGCCCCTGAGCGGCGCTGGCCTGCGCCAGCAGATCCCAGCCGTTCGGATCGTCCGGATGGGCAAAGGTGTAGCGGTTCAGGATCTTCGACGCCTGCGCCGGCTGGTTGCCTTCGACATAGGCGTTGGCCAGGTTGAGCTGCAGCACCGGGTTGTTGTTCTGGGCGACGTTGGCCGCCTGCAGGCGGGCGATGGCCTGCGGCGCGCGTTTCTGGCCGAGATCGATATCGGTCATCAGGTCAATCAGCCAGACGTTTTTCGCATCCTGCGCCAGCATCGGTTGAATGATGTTGCGCGCGTCGTCGTATTTTTTCGCTTCATAGAACAGGATGGCGCGGCCGTATTTGGCGGCCGCCTGTTCGCGCACGTTCCCTTTGCTGAGCGAGCCGAGCAGCTCTTCATTCAGGCCATAGCCTTCCGAGCTGTACATGCCCAGTGCGCGCACCTTGGCCATCAGGTAATCCTGCGAAGACTGCACGATGTGTTTCTGCATCTGGTTGGCGCGGTTGCGCGCATCAGAGAGACGGCTGTCCGGCAGCGGGTGCGTCAGCAGCATTTCCGGCGGCTTGGAGGCGTAACGCGACTGATCCGAGAGTTTCTGCAGGAAGTCGGGCATCGCTTCCGGATCGAAACCGGCGCGCTGCAGCACCTGAATGCCGATGCGATCGGCTTCCTGTTCGTTCGATTGGGTAAAGCTGATCATGCCCTGCTGGGTGCCGGCCATGGTGCCGCTCAGCGCCGCCATGCCCATGGTCGGGTTGGCCATCGCCAGCAGGATGGAACCAAGCGCGCCCACCCAGGTCAACGGGGCGTTGCGTTGCTGATCTTCCATTGCGCGCGCCAGGTGGCGCTGGGTGACGTGCGAGATTTCGTGCGCCAGCACCGAGGCCAGCTGGCTTTCGTTGTCGCTGACGCGGAACAGGGCGGAATGCAGCACCACGTTGCCGCCGAAGAAGGCGAAGGCGTTGATTTCGTCGTTGCGCACCAGATAGAAATGGAACGGCGTGCGCACCGAATAGGCGCTGGCCACCAGCCGGTTGCCCAGTTGGTTGATGTATTGACTCAGTAGCGGATCGTTGATCAGCGGGGCGCTGGCGCGCAGTTGGCGCACGTAGAAGTCGCCCATCGCCAGCTCTTGTCCGATGCTCAGGGTGCCGCCGGCGGAGGTGCCCATATCCGGCAACTGGTCCTGGCTTTCCGCCTGTGCTGGCGCCAGGGCGGTGGCGTTCAACGTGCCGAGCAACAGCACCGCTAACGCGGTTTTGGTCAACCGGTTGGTCATAGTCAGGCGTTTCCCTTAAATAATCATTTCTAAGACGTCAGCAGCAGACAAGAGTTCTTTATTCCCACGGCGCGATCCGCGTGAAAGTGCGGCGGATCACAAACCGCCGCGACGGCAATCATCACATCATAGTCAGCGGCAGGCGACAAGGAAACGTTAGCCGGGGGCGAATAGGGCAAAAAAGTTTTATTTTTCATTTCGAAGGGCGTTTTCTCCGTCGGGAGCGAGACGGAACTTCAATAAAACGCGGATAAAGTTAGTCTGTGTTTTATTGACAAGATAAACGCAGACTCATATAGTCTGCGTTATTGAAGGTTTACTGACGGTCAAAAACGGACATATGGCGTACATCACAACCAGCGTTGAATATGGCATCCACTGCCTGCTGTGGCTGGTCGGCGATAACCAGCGCGCGCTCAGCAGCCGCGAACTCGCCGAACTGCAAGGGATCTCCCCCAGCTTTCTGGCCAAGATTTTCCCCAAGCTGGAAAAGGCGGGCATCGTCGCCGCCAGTGAAGGGGTGCGAGGCGGTTACCGGCTGGCCCGCCCGGCGGACGAGATCAGTTTTCTGGCAATCATCGACGCCATCGAGGGGCACAAGCCGCTGTTCGATTGCCAGGAGGTGCGCGGGCGCTGTGCGGTGTTCGATGACTCCCCGCCGGAATGGGCGGTCTCCGGCAAATGCGCTATCCATGCGGTGATGCTGCAGGCGGAGAAGGCGATGCGCGATGCGCTGGCGGCGCAGACCCTCGGCGCCGTCGCCGCCCGCTTTGGCCGCAAGGCGCCGCAGGGCTTCTTCGGTGAGGTCAACCTCTGGCTCGACGAGCGCATGACGGAACGCACCGCGCGCAGCGGCAAAACGGCGCGCGCCAAGTCCTAATCGCCGCCTTTCCTTAAAGCGAAACACACTTTTTCCCGCCTCTTCGGAAGGGGCGGGCGGGCCTTCTGCACCCTGTTACGGGAGCGGAACGGCATCGTTCATCCGAAAAAACTGCGGGCAGCCTTGTCGCCCGGTTAACCCTGTATGAAGGAGTCATCCCATGACGCAGAAAATAGTGATTGCCGGTTCCGGTTTTGCCGGTTTTTGGGCCGCCGTGTCCGCCATGCGCGCCATTACCCTTGCCGGTAAGCATGAGGATATCGAGGTGATCATGGTCTCACCGACGCCAACGGTCACCATCCGCCCGCGCCTGTATGAAGCGGTGTTGGAAAACATGAACCCGGATATTTCCGCGCAGCTCGCCGCCGTCGGCGTACGGCACCTGGCCGGGACGGTAGAGGGCATCGATGCCGTCGCCAAAACGCTCACGGTGGCGCAGGCGACGGGGGAAGCCCTTGAATTGGTTTACGACCGCCTGGTGTGGGCCACCGGCAGTCGGCTCTCCGTGCCTGCGGTACCGGGCTTTGCCGAATACGGTTTCAACGTCGATACGCTGGAAAGCGCGCAGCGTCTGGATGCTCATATTAAAGCGCTGGCGGCCAAACCGTCGACGCCGGCGCGCAACACCGCCGTGGTGGTGGGAGCGGGACTGACCGGCCTGGAGAGCGCGGCGGAGATGCCGCAACGGCTGCGCGATGCGCTGGGCAAAGACGAGAACGTGCGCGTGGTGATCGTCGATACCGCGCCGGAAGTGGGCGCGGGAATGGGGGCAGAGCCGGGGGCGGTGATACGCCAGGCGCTGGCGGAGTGCGGCGTGGAAGCGCGGGCCGGCCTGCGCGTTTCGGCTATCGATGCCGAGGGAGTGATGCTGTCGAACGGTGAGCGCATCGCCGCCAACACGGTGATCCTGGCGGCGGGCGTGCGGGCGCACCCGCTGACCGAACAGATCCCCGGCGAGCGCGACGGCAGTGGCCGAGTGATCGGCGACGCTTTCCTGCGTGCGCCGGCGGCGGCGGGCATTTTCGTGACCGGCGATACGGTAAAGGCGGCGACCGATGATCTCGGTAACCACAACCTGATGACCTGCCAGCATGCGATGAGCCTCGGCCGCGTCGCCGGTCACAATGCGGCGGCGGAGTTGGTGGGGTTGCCGACGCACCCGTATAGCCAGCCGAAGTATGTGACCTGTCTGGATCTGGGCCCCTGGGGCGCGCTGTATACCGAAGGCTGGCAGCGCCAGGTGCGCTTTACCCGTCAGGAAGGCAAAAAGATTAAACAGGAGATTAACACGCAGTGGATTTACCCACCGGCGGCGGACCGCGAGGCGTTGTTCGCCGTCGCCAATCCGGATTTCGTGATTGTGCCTTAAAAAGATAAAAACGGGAGCGGCAACGCTCCCGTCGTCATTTCCCCAGCGGCAGGAAAGAGCGTTCCGGCACCACGGTTTTCATCACCAGCGTGGAGCTCAGGCGCTGCACGCCCGGCAGGGCGGAGAGCTTCTCGTCGTAAAGCTGCTGGAAGGCGGGCAGATCGCGGGCGATAACGTGCAGCAGATAATCGGGATCGCCAAACAAACGCTGTGCCTGCACCACCTGCGGAATGTCCACCATGGCGTTTTCGAAGGTTTCGACGGCGCGGCGATCGCCTTCGCGCATGGTGACGAACACCAGAGCGGAGAAGTTGTAGCCCAGGCTGCCGGGATCGAGCTGGGCGCGGTAGCCCCTGATCACCCCGGATTCTTCTAATGCGCGCACCCGGCGGTGGCAGGGGGATACGCTCAATCCGATCCGCTCGGCCAGCTCGGTCACCGACAAACGCCCGTCGGTTTGCAGTTCCGCAAGAATTTTGCGATCAATCTTGTCCATTTGGAAAAATTTCCCCGCTTATGCCGGTTTCAGGCAAGTAATTGAAAGCACATTTTAACGCCTTGAGGATATTCTTGCCATCTGTTGAACGGTTTTGACGGCCGCCGCCAGGCGGCGGCCGTGCTTATTCTACGAGGAAAACGCGATGGTTCTCTGTTCGGTGCGGCGCTGTGCGTTTGAGAGGGCGCCGGCATGACGCTCGCTCTGTTCGCCGCTTTTTGGGCGGTGTCGATTCTGTTGGTGATCACGCCGGGTATGGATTGGGCTTATGTGATCTCGGCGGGCATTCGCGGCCGGGTGGTGGTGCCCGCCGTCGCCGGTTTGTTGTTCGGCCACCTGCTGATGATTGCCATCGTGGTGGCGGGCGTCGGCGCGTTGCTGGTCGGCAATCCGCTGGCGCTGACGGCGCTCACCTTGCTGGGGGCGGCTTACCTGCTGTGGATCGGTTTCAATATGCTGCTGCATCCGCCGGTGCCGGGCGCCGGTGAGGATCAGCGTTCCGATTCCTGGCTGCGCTGGGCCGGCAAGGGCGTGTGCGTCAGCGGCCTGAACCCCAAGGTGTTTCTGCTGTTTCTGGCGCTGCTGCCGCAGTTTACCGACGCCCGGGCCGAATGGTCGGTGCCGATGCAGATGCTGGCGTTGGGCGTGGTGCATTTGATCAGCTGCGGCCTGGTGTACCTGCTGGTGGGATTCGGTTCGCAGTCGGTGCTGCGCACGCGCCCGCAGGCTGCGAAGGTGGTGGGGCGCATCTCCGGCGCGGCGATGATCGTCATCGCCCTCGGGCTGCTGGCCGAGCAGGCGCTGAAATAGCGCCTTGAAAGGCCCGCTTGTGCGGGCCTGGCGGTATCAGGCTTTGACGGCGAGCAGCACCGATGAGGCTTTGATCAGGGCGATGGCGCGCGAACCGTTCTTCAGCGCCATCTCCTGCAGGCTTTCATTGGTGATCACCGACGTCAGCACAAAACCGGCATCCGCTTTGAGGTGCACGGTGCTGTTGACCGCGCCGTGCTCAACCGCAATCACTTCCCCGGCAAACTGGTTGCGGGCGGAAAAACGCAAACCGCAATCCTCCGTCGCCAGGATCACCCACGGCGCTTTAATCAGCGCGACGGCCTCTTTACCGATGGTTAATCCCAGCGACTGTTGGCTTTGTACCGTGACGATGGCCACCAGTTTTTCACCGCCCTGCAGGGTGATCTCCACTTCGTCATTGACGGCGCCTTTGGCGACGGCGGACACGGTACCGGCTAACTGGTTACGGGCTGAAACGGGCATAGATTCTCCTTGAAAGGGGCAAACGGTAAAATTTGTCGCCAGCATGGGCCCTAACCGCCGCGATTGCCAATGTCGCGGGGGAAGAGTGTGAACTGGGGCGGCCTTGCTGAAAAATTAACGTCGGTAGATGTCCGGTCGGGCGATCTGCCAGACAAAATCGGGACAGTTGATGGCGGTATAGCCCACTTTTTCATAGAGCCAAGGGGCGGTGCTGGTGACCAGCATGATTCGCCGCAGCGTCGCCATCAGCGGATGGGCCTGGCAGCATTCCGCCAGCCACAGGCCCAACCCGCCTTTTTGATGCGTCTCCAGCACGTACACGTCGCACAGATAGCCGAAGGTGGCGTAATCGGTGACCAGCCGGGCGAAACCGATTTGTCTGGTGCCGTGATACAAGCCGAAGCACAGGCTGTGGGAGAGGGACTGGCGAACGGTCTCTTTATCAATGCCCTCCGCCCATGACGAACGGGTCAGAAATGCATGAATGGCGTCAATATCCAGCAGGCTGGGCTCGGTGCTGACGAGATAGTCAGCACGCCGCCACTCCCGTGGGGCAGGGATTGTCATGAGGGTTCTTCTCCTGTGCAAGCGTTAAGGTCTGGGCCGCCGTTCAGGCGTGCAGTTCGGCGACCGTCATGGTGAAAATCAGCGTGTCTTCGCCCTCGTTGGCGTAACGGTGCGGGCCGTCCGTTCTGGCGACCGCCGAACAGCCTGGCGTAATCCTGAGCTCGGTTTGTTCGACGGCAAGGCTCAAGACGCCTTGTTCAACGTGCAGCAGCTCGAAGGTGCCCGCTGGATGGCCGCCCGATGCATAGGCTTCCCCCGGCGCCATTTCCCAGCGCCACAGTTCTATCATATTCGGGCCGCGGGTGCCTGCCAGCAAGCGGGCCGAGCCGCTGCGATCGCCGTGCCACAGCGTGGGAATGTCTTGGCTTTCAATCAGGTAGGCGGCGGGTGCGCGGGTCACGTTGACGATGTCCGCCACCGACAGGCCCAGCGCTGCCGCGAGTTTGCACAGGATGGCGATGCTGGGATTGGCGCTGCCTTTCTCGATCTCCACCAGCATGCCCTTGCTGACGCCCGCCCGGCGCGACAGTTCGTCCAGCGACAGCTTTTGGCTTTTTCGCTGCTGTTTGATGCGGTGTGACACCGCTTCGCTGACGGTTTGCACGTCGGCGCCGAACTCGGTCGGTCTGTTGACTTTTTCGCTCATCGGTCAATATTATGGAATAAAATGGTCAGTATAGGATTATTCAATGATTTTAGTCGATCCGTCAATCGATCCGGCCGTCGCTGCGCTGGCGCCCGGATTCCGGGCGTTAAGCATTACCGTGGCCGCGGCTCCCATAACCAACCCGGACGTGGGGGCGCTGGCGTTGGCGCAGGCCTGTCGCGCCCTCGGCGAGGAGGACGCGCCCTGGGCTGAGGCGCATCTCTCGGCCTGGCGCGATGTCTTCATGCGGTTTGGCGCCAAACCCAAGCGTACGCCCTGTTCCGCCGATGCCTTGCGCAAGCGCGCGCTGCGCGACGGCACGATGCCCAGCATCGATCCGGTGGTCGATCTCTACAACGCCGTCAGCATTCGTTATGCGGTGCCGGTGGGGGGCGAGAATATCGCGGCTTATGTCGGCGAGCCGCGGCTGATCGTCGCGGAAGGCAGTGAGCTGTTCGATACCGTCAAGGAGGGTGCGGTGATCCATGAATCGCCGGAGGCGGGGGAGGTGGTCTGGCGCGACGATCGCGGCGTGACCTGCCGCCGCTGGAACTGGCGTCAGGGCGTCAGAACCCGGCTGAGCGCCGAGGCCGAACGGATGTGGTTCATCCTGGAGAGCCTGCCGGCAATGCCGTTGGCGGCGCTGCATGCGGCGGGCGACGAATTGATTGCCGGTTTACGACAAATGATGCCCGGCGTTGCGATAGAGCAACGGCTCATCGGCTGCACCTCGTAACCGGCCTCAGCACTGGCGGCGGACCAATCCGCTGATCAAATCCAGCGCGTCGTCCGCCGCCGCCACTTCACTTTCGCTGAGCGCCTGCCGCTCGATGAAGCTCTCGATAGCTTCCAGCAGAGAGAAGACGCTGATTTCATCCCCTATCTTCACGACTTCGCAAACGCCACGCCCGATTGCCAGACAGATGGCTTCATCAAATTCACACGGTTTGCTGTTCATCTTTCCCCCTTACGGCATTTGGGATGATATCGGCCATGCTACCGGTTTTTGCTCGACGGCTGTCTGACGAAAATCCCATTTTTTCGTTGATGCTGACTGGCGCGCGATCGCGTGCATTGGCGAAATTCTGATTTCCTCACGGTGGTCAAATTTCCCTTGTGACCGCCATGGCGGCGCGGTATTGTCGCCAAATGACGACAATACCGCCTCATTGTCCGCATAAAAAATTTATGACGTTATCATCCCTTCATCCCGCTGCCGTGCGGGATTTTTTTATGAGGTTTATCTCAAAGTGCGGATAACCTCGACGCGATCGCTTGCCATGTTCTGGGAATAATCCTAGCTTGAAATAGTCATTTAGGGTTAGCAATCCCTCATGACCTCCTTGTAATACTTGATGCACCAGAACGTCTTCTCCCCCGCTTAGGCGGGGGTTTTTAATGATGTGCATCGGCAAAGGCCGTCAACGTAGAACCGACAGAGTTCGTGACGATAATCACTTCAAGCATCAAGGGACGGGACAATGAAAAATGATTTGGCGGCGGCGATCGCGATTGGCTGTGTGCTGTTGTTCGCACTGGCGGTTGGTTCGCCCCTCTCCATCAGCACCTCGCTGTAATCTTCCACGGCCCCGTCCGGGGCCGTTCACCCAGTCTGTCGCCGCGTCTGCGGATTTTTGCGCCAATCGCTCGCCTGCGCGATAAAATCAGCCAAATCGCTGTTGATGTATGGCCAACTTTGAGTACTCTGAGTGCCTTGCACACCTCGAGTGCGCCCGTTCTATCTATGCTTTAATCAGGCCCATCACAGGAATCGCTATGCCCGCCCGCCAAATCTCGAGGAGCCCGCTCTGATGCTGGAGATGTTATTACAGTGGTACCGCCGCCGCTTCACCGATCCGCAGGCTATAGCGCTGCTGGTGATCCTGGTCGCCGGCTTCCTCATTCTCTATTTTCTGCACGGCATTCTGACCCCGTTGCTGGTCGCCATCGTGCTGGCCTATCTGCTGGAGTGGCCGACCGCGCGCCTGCAGCGCATCGGCTGTTCGCGCACCTGGGCGGCGAGTATCATGCTGCTGGTGTTCGCGGGCGTTGCCATGCTGCTGGTGTTCGTCGTCGCGCCAACCGCCTGGCAGCAGGGCATCAATCTGATGAGCGATCTGCCGGGCATGCTCAACCAGTTCTATAACTTTGCCGCGACGCTGCCGAAGCGTTATCCGGCGCTGGTGGATGCCGGCATCATCGACATGATGGCGGAAAATCTGCGCAGCCGGCTGTCCGGCATGGGCGAGTCGGTGGTGAAATTCTCGCTGGCGTCGCTGGTCGGCCTGTTGACGCTGGCTATCTACCTGATCCTGGTGCCGATGATGATGTTCTTCCTGTTGAAAGACAAAGAGCAGCTGCTGAACGCGGTGCGCCGCGTGTTGCCGCGCAATCGCGGTCTGGCGGGGCAGGTCTGGAACGAGATGAATCAGCAGATCACCAACTATATTCGCGGCAAGGTGCTGGAGATGGTGATTGTCGGCGTGGCGACCTACCTGGTGTTCGCCGTACTGGACATGCGCTACTCGCTGCTGCTGGCGGTGCTGGTGGGCTTTTCGGTGCTGATCCCCTATATCGGCGCGGTGCTGGTCACCATACCGGTGGTGGTGGTGGCGCTGTTCCAGTGGGGCGTCGGCGCCGATTTCTGGACGCTGATCGTCGCCTATCTGGTGGTGCAGGGGCTGGACGGCAACCTGCTGGTGCCGATCCTGTTCTCCGAGGCGGTCAACCTGCATCCGCTGGTGATTATCCTGTCGGTGATCGTGTTCGGCGGAATGTGGGGCTTCTGGGGCGTGTTTTTCGCCATACCGCTGGCGACGCTGGTGAAGGCGGTGATTCACGCTTGGCCGGATGAACTGCGGGTCGAGGTGGAAGACAAGGCCGGCTGACGGAGGGAAACGAAGCGCAGCAGGCCGCTGCGCTTCGTGAAAATTACTGCTGCAGGTAGTTCAGAACGATGTCGTGGTGATTGGTGGTTTTGAAATCATCAAACACTTTTTCAATCTTGCCTTTGGCGTCGATCAGGAAGCTGATGCGGTGAATGCCGTCATAGGTCTTGCCCATGAAGGTTTTCTCGCCCCACACGCCAAACTGTTGCGATACCTGATGGTCTTCATCAGACAACAGCGTGAAGTTGAGCAGCTCCTTTTCGGCGAAGCGCGACAGTTTTTCCGGTTTGTCGGTGCTGATGCCCAGCACTTCGACGCCGGCCTTTTTCAATTCGTCCATGTTGTCCCGCAGGCCGCAGGCTTGCACGGTGCAGCCCGGCGTCATCGCCTTCGGATAGAAATAAACCAATACTCGCTGTCCCTGGAAGTCGGCCAAATTAATTTCCTCACCGTCCTGGTCAGGCAAACTAAATTTCGGCGCTGTGTCACCGGCTTTCAATGGGCTCATCACTACTCTCCATCTTTCTCATCATGCTGTGGATAGTTCACCACGCTAATACTGCCTTGCGCGTTCAATTCTGTACATAGGCGATGGAAGGCTTGCTCAATATTTGAGGCGTCCCGATCGCCGGAACTGTGGGCGGTGATTTGAATATACAGCTGCGGCGGCAGGTCGCCGTCCGCCGGCTGCGTGCGTGAGACCAGCTCGGCGATATTCATCTGGCTGGAGTCGAACAGATCGGTAAAACGTTCGATGATGTGCGGCGAGTCCTTCACCTCGACCTGAACCCACACGGTGGCCGGCATCGGCGGCCTTTCATGCGAGTTTGTGCGCTTCATCACGATCAGCAGCTCCAGCTCCGCGCCTTTTTGCGGCAGGGTGGATTCGATCAGGGTGATGGCGTTCCAGCTGCCGGACAGCAGCATGATGAACGTGAACTCCTCTCCCAGCATGGCCAGACGGCTATCTTCGATATTGCATCCGCAACTGCTGACGTGGCGGGTGATGGTATTGACGATTCCGGGGCGGTCGGCGCCGAGCGCGGTAATCACGAGATAGTGTTCGTCTGACTGAGGCAAAATGGCGCTTCCTGTCGTGCTTAATGGGGTTACCATGGTAAACATAAAAAAAACCGCCTGCCAAGCGCTTACAACGCGGTTGTGCGCTTGCTTTTGGATAGGCAGCAAAAGTACCATGAGTGACTTGTTTGTGGAGGGGACGGCCAATGTTTACGGGAAGTATTGTTGCACTGGTTACGCCGATGGACGACAAAGGTGCTGTCGATCGCGCGAGCCTGAAAAAATTGATCGATTATCATGTAGCCAGTGGCACCGCGGCGATCGTTTCCGTAGGGACCACCGGCGAGTCCGCAACGCTTGCCCATGACGAGCACGTTGACGTGGTGCTGCAGACGCTGGAGCTGGCCGACGGCCGCATTCCGGTGATCGCCGGCACCGGCGCCAACGCTACCGCCGAAGCCATCGCGCTCACCACCCGCTTCGCCAACACTGGCGTGGTAGGTTGTTTGACGGTGACGCCGTACTACAATAAGCCGACGCAGGAAGGGCTGTATCAGCACTTCAAGGCGATCGCCGAGAGCACCGAGCTGCCGCAGATCCTGTATAACGTGCCTTCGCGCACCGGCTGCGACATGCTGCCGCCGACCATCGCTCGGCTGGCGAAAATCAAGAATATTGTTGCTGTAAAAGAAGCGACGGGGAACTTAAGTCGCGTTAGTCAGATCCAAGTGCTGGTTGACGATGAAGACTTCATTTTGCTGAGCGGCGACGACGCCAGCGGGTTGGACTTCATGCAACTGGGCGGCAAAGGGGTGATTTCCGTGACGGCCAACGTGGCTGCGCGCGAGATGGCGGAACTTTGTGCGCTGGCGGCGCAGGGCAAATTCGCCGAAGCGCGCCGCTTAAATCAGCGCTTGATGCCGTTGCATCAGGATCTATTTGTAGAAGCAAACCCAATTCCGGTGAAGTGGGCCTGTAAGGCGTTGGGATTGATGGCAACCGATACGCTGCGTCTGCCGATGACGCCGTTGAGCGAAACCGCCCGCCCGGTGGTGGAGCGCGCGCTGAAAAGCGTCGGTTTGCTGTAACTCTAAGGGAAATTTGATGGCTTATTCATTGCAAAAGTCGACGGTAGCAAAAGTAGTGGGCATCTCTTTGGTGATGATGCTGGCGGCCTGCAGCAGCGATCAGCGCTACAAGCGCCAGGTCAGCGGCGACGAGGCTTACCTCGACGCGGCTCCGCTCAAGGCGCTGAACGCGCCGTCAGGCATGATCCTGCCGGTGCAGAGCGGCAACTATGACGTGCCCGCCACGACGCTGCAAGGCAACGTCGGCAAGCAACTGGACATTCGTCCGCCGGTGCAGCCGTTGGCGCTGCTGAGCGGTTCTCGCGCGCAATACGCCGGCGACAGCGGCACGCTGCTGCTGGAAAACAGCCCGCAGAACCAAAACCTGTGGTCGCGCGTCGTCAGCCTGCTGCAGACGAAGAACATCGCGATCGCTTCCCGCCAGGACGCCGGTCAGACCCTGACCACCGACTGGGTGAAGTGGAACCGTCTGGACGAAGACAACCAGTACGAAGGCCGTTATCAGATCAGCGTGCAGCAACAAGGCTACCAGCAGGCGCTGGTGGTGAAAAGCGTTGGCCTGCAGCAGCAGGGCAAGACCGAACAGGTCACCGATCAGTCTGAGATCCAGCGTTACAACGGCATGATGATCAACACCCTGATCGAAGGTCTGGACAAGCAGGACAACCTGGCGAGCAGCCAGACCGCCAGCCGCTTCGGCGCGCTGGACGTGCAGAGCGGCGCCGATGATACCGGCCTGCCGATGCTGGTCGTGCGCGGCCCGTACACCGTGGTGTGGGATCGCCTGCCGCCGGCGCTCGAAAAACTGGGGATGAAAGTGGGTGACCGCAGCCGTCCGCAGGGCACCGTCGCCGTGACCTACAAGTCCCTGAGCAGCAGCGATTGGGATGCGTTGGGCGTCAAGGATCCTGAGCTGGCGGAAGGGGATTACAAGCTGCAGGTCGGCGATCTCAACAACCGCACCAGCCTGCAATTTATCGATCCGAAAGGCAAACCGCTCACCCAGTCGAAAAACGACGCACTGGTGGCGGCATTCCAGTCTGCCTTCAGTAAAACCAGCGTTAAATAACCAAAAAGGGGCTTCGGCCCCTTTTTGTTTTGTCTATACGGTATCGTTTGCGTCGCAGGTTTGGCACAATAGTGCCCGGCACGCCAAAGAATTCATTAGGTCAATTCTATACCCCCTAATTTCGGGCCGCGCTCGGGAGACAACGGGGATACATCACTGGAGTAAGTAAGATGCAAAAGCTAGCTGAGCTGTATCGCGGAAAGGCAAAAACCGTTTACACCACCGAGAATCCCGATCTGTTGGTGTTGGAGTTCCGCAACGATACGTCAGCACTGGATGGTCAGCGCATTGAGCAGTTCGATCGCAAAGGCATGGTGAACAACAAGTTCAACCATTTCATCATGAGCAAACTGGAAGAAGCCGGCATCCCGACCCAGATGGAGCGTCTGCTGTCCGACAACGAAGTGCTGGTGAAGAAGCTGGACATGGTGCCGGTGGAATGCGTGATCCGCAACCGCGCCGCCGGTTCGTTGGTGAAGCGTCTGGGCATCGAAGAAGGTCTGGTGCTGAACCCGCCGCTGTTCGATCTGTTCCTGAAAAACGACGCCATGCACGATCCGATGGTCAACGAATCCTACTGCGAAACCTTCGGCTGGGTGAGCAAAGAGCATCTGGCGCGCATGCGTGAGCTGAGCTATCGCGCCAACGAAGTATTGACCAAGCTGTTTGACGACGCCGGCCTGATCCTGGTCGATTTCAAGCTGGAATTCGGCCTGTTCAACGGCGAAGTGGTGCTGGGCGATGAATTCTCGCCGGACGGCAGCCGTCTGTGGGACAAAAACACCCTGGACAAGATGGACAAAGACCGCTTCCGTCAAAGCCTGGGCGGGCTGATCGAAGCCTACGAAGAAGTGGCGCGCCGCATCGGCGTGAAGCTCGACTAAGCGTTGGCACCGCCATTCGGGGCGATCCGGCCGGATCGTCCCGCTGTTCTGCATTTTTCCAGAAAATTTCTACATTTCCTCCGCGGCAGACCATTTATAATGATGGATGCGAGATGACTAAAACCTATCCCACTCAGGCTTGAAGCTGCCTTTGCGCTTACCAACGCGCGGCATCTTCAACGAGCAGGGGAAATATCTGGAGTGTATTTATGCGTTGGCAAGGGCGTCGGGAAAGTGACAATGTTGAGGATCGTCGCGGGCAGTCTTCAGGTTTGGGCGGCGGTGGCGGCGGTTTCCGCGTGCCGGTGCGCGGCAAGGGTGGCATCGTCATTCTGGTGGTGGTGCTGGTGGCCGGCTATTACGGCATCGATCTGTCGCCGCTGTTGAACGGCGGTAATGTCGCTCCTCAGGGTCAACAACAGAGCGCCAGCATCAGTCCGAAAGACGATGAGCTGGCCAAATTCACTTCGGTGGTGCTGGCCTCGACCGAAGATAACTGGAAAGAGATTTTCCAGCGCATGGGCAAAACCTACCAACCGCCGAAGCTGGTGATGTATCGCGGCGTGACGCGCACCAGCTGCGGCACCGGTCAGGCGGCGATGGGGCCGTTCTACTGCCCGGGCGACAGAACGGTGTATATCGATCTGTCTTTCTATCAGGACATGAAGACCAAGCTGGGCGCCGGCGGTGATTTCGCTCAGGCCTATGTGGTGGCGCACGAAGTCGGCCACCATGTGCAGAACCTGCTGGGCATCGAGCCGAAGGTCCGCCAGATGCAGCAGGGCGCCAGCCAGGCGGAAGTGAACCGCCTGTCGGTGAAAATGGAGCTGCAGGCGGACTGCTTTGCCGGCGTATGGGGCAAATACGCCGAGAAGCAGCAGATGCTGGAAGAGGGCGACCTGCAGGCGGCGCTGAATGCCGCACAGGCGATTGGCGACGATCGGTTGCAGCAACAGAGCCAGGGCCGCGTCGTGCCGGACAGCTTTACCCACGGCACTTCGCAGCAGCGCTACACCTGGTTTAAACAGGGCTTCGACAGCGGCGATCCCAATACCTGCAACACCTTCGCATCCCGTTAACACCTCACGTGCCGGAGCCTGACTCCGGCATTTTTTTCGAATTGAGATACAGCCTTATGCTACAGGCAGCGCAACAACTCATGCGGCGGCAGGGCATCCGGCGCCTGCTGGTGCTCAGCGGCGAACCCGAGTGGTGCCGCGAACAGGCGCAGCGGCTGGCGGCGACGTTGCCCGGCGACTGGCCTTGGGTCGGGGAGAATCCGCCGCCCGGCCAGGCGGCGTTGGCGAGCGGCGCGGTGCGTCAATTGCTGGGGCAGGAGCGGCTGCACGCAGTGTTCGATGCCGGTCATTCGCTGGACGTAGAGGCGCTGGCGGCGTTGAGTGGCGCCCTGCGCGCCGGCAGCTGGCTGCTGCTGTTGACGCCGCCCTGGCGGCAATGGGCTCAGTTGCCGGACGGCGACAGCCTGCGCTGGAGCGATTGCCCGCAGCCGATCACCACGCCGCATTTCATTCATCATCTGCAGCAGCATCTGACCGACGACAGCGAAGTGACGATCTGGCGGCAGGATGAGCCCCTGACGCTGGCCGCGCTGCCGGCGCGTGAAGGGTGGCTGCCACCGGATGGCCGGCCGACCGAGGAACAACAGGCGATCTTGACGGCGCTGCTGCAGGCCGAGTCCGGCGTGTGGGTGCTGACCGCCGCTCGCGGCCGCGGCAAATCGACGCTGGCGGGCATGCTGGTGGCGCAGTCGCCGCTGATCTGCTGGATCACCGGGCCGAGCCGCGCCGCCACGGCGGTGGCCGGGGAATGGGCGCAGGGGCGCGCGCAGTTTTGGGCGCCCGATGCCTTGTTGGCGCAGTGCCGGGAAGGCGACGTCAGCGCCGTGGGGTGGCTGCTGGTGGATGAGGCGGCGGCGATCCCCGCGCCGCTGTTGCAGCAGTTGATCGGCTATTTCCCGCGCGTGTTGCTGACCACCACGGTGCAGGGCTATGAAGGCACTGGCCGCGGTTTTCTGCTGAAGTTTTGCGCCGGGCTGCCGGCCTATCAGGCGCTGAGCCTGCATCAGCCGATGCGTTGGGCGCAGGGGGATGCGCTGGAACGGATAACGGACAATGCGCTGTTGTTCAACGAGCTGCCCGCCTGGCCGGCGGATGGCCAGGCGATCGATTACAGCCAGGCGGAACAAGGCGAGCTGTGCGCCGACCCGCAGCGGCTCACGCGTTTCTATGCTCTGCTGAGCAGCGCGCATTACCGCACCTCGCCGCTGGATTTGCGCAGGTTGATGGATGCGCCCGGCATGCATTTTGGGCTGGCGCAGGCCGAACAAGAGGTGGTCGGCGCCGTGTGGCTGGTGGACGAAGGCGGGTTGAGCGCCGAGTTGGCGCACGACGTGTGGGCCGGCCGCCGTCGGCCGCGCGGCAATCTGGTGGCGCAGTCGTTGGCGGCGCATGGCGGCCAATGGTGGGCGCCGACGCTGCGTTCACGGCGCATTACCCGCATTGCGACGCTGCCGGCATTGCGGCGGCGGGGTATCGCGCGCCAATTGATCGAGCGGCAACGCCGCCAGGCGCAGGGGCTGGACTTCCTGTCGGTCAGCTTCGGCTATACCGAGCCGCTGTGGCGCTTTTGGCAATCCTGCGGTTTTGAGCTGGTGCGCATTGGCAGCAAGCCGGAGGCCAGCAGCGGCTGCTATACCGCGATGGCGATCTTGCCCCTGAGCGAGCAAGGAGAGGCGCTGCGGCACGCGGCACACAAGCATCTGGCGCGCGACTGGCCCTGGCTGCGGCAGCGTATCGAGCTTACGCTGGCGATCCCGGGCGACGACGGCGATACGTCGCTCGGCGAAGAGGACTGGCGCGAGCTGGCCGGGTTCGCTTTTGCCCATCGGCCGCTGGAGGCCAGCCTGGGGGCGTTGCAGCGGTTACTGTTGGCCAGCAGTCTGCCGCTGCCCGCACTGCGCGGCCATCTGCAGCGGCGGCACTCTCCCGCGGAGTGCGCAGAGCGGGCGGGCGTCAGCGGCCAGAAAGCCTTGCTGCGCCACTGGCGGCACGAAACGGCGCAGGCGCTGGAACAGCTGAATGCGCAGCACTGCCGCTACTGGCGCGACTGGGCGCAGTCATTGCAATAAATTGAAGAACTTGCTCAATAAAACCCGATTTTCCCGATTTCTCAGCGGCGTATAGTGGCTGTCAGCGGTGCGGCGACGACAGTCGCTGCGTCAGGTTTGGTTACTATTAAGGAGTCATCGATGAAACATGAGCATTTCGTTGTCCAAAGCCCGGCGACCCCGGCGGCGCAGCTGATCTTGCTGTTTCACGGTGTCGGCGACAACCCGGTGGCGATGGGGGAGATCGGCAGTTACTTCGCCAAAGAGTTTCCCCAGGCGCAGGTGGTAAGCATCGGTGGCCCCGCAGCGTTTGGCAACGGCGCCGGCCGCCAGTGGTTTTCGGTGCAGGACGTGACCGAAGAGAACCGCGTGGCCCGCATCGCAGACGTAATGCCGCAGTTTGTGGCCGTGGTGCGCCATTGGCAGCAGCTGAGCGGCGTTGGCTATGCCGGCACTGCCCTGGTGGGGTTCTCGCAGGGAGCGATCATGGCGCTGGAGGCGTTGAAGGCGGAAACCCGCCTCGCCGGGCGAGTGGTCGCGTTCAGCGGGCGTTTCGCCCAGTTGCCTGAGCAGGCGTTCGGCGACAGCGTGGTGCATTTGATCCACGGCGAAGAGGACGCGGTGATCGCGGTGCAGCATGCTCACGCGGCGGCGGAGGCGTTGCGGACCAACGGCGCCGATTTCACGCTGGACGTGGAACAGGACGTTGGGCATGCGATCAACCAGGGCATGATGAACGCCGCGCTGGAAAGGTTGCATTACTATGTGCCGCAGCGCTACTGGGACGAAGCCTTGTCCGGCAAGCGCGGCGAGCTGATCGCCTTCCGCTAAAAATTCAGGGCGCCGATGAGCGCCCTGATATCACTTCTTCTTCGGCCAGTCGTCTTCGTCATCCCACTGGGCGTTGTTGTCGCGGTGCGGCGGTATCTCCGGCTTGTTGGCCAGATAGCTTTTGACGTCAACGCGGCGCAGTTCCTTGATGCCGCTGACGACCATCCCCACCAGAACCAGCAGGATAATCCACCAGTAATCAGCTAACCATTGCATAGCTACTCCTTTCCTTTACTGCGTATAAAACGCGAAAAAATCGATGGCAGATGGCGTTCGAGCCATTCGGCACCGGCGACCTCCTTGTCTTGCCAGGCCGCCAGCAACAGCGCCGGCGTCAGCAAGTGTTCGGCTTCTTGCGCCAGCGGCCGGTAGCTCAGATGCCACGGCTCCACCGCTACGCCGCCGCAGTCTTCGGTGAAGGGGCGGTAGAAACCGAATTCGGCCATATGCGCCGTCAGCCACTGGTTAAGGGGCGCAAAGTAGCCGCCTTCCTCATATTCCCACGGTTCCAGCTGCAGCTTTTGCCCTTCCGGCAACAGCGACGGATCGTACACGTCCAGATCGCTGCCCCAGTGGTGGCGGCTGGCGCCCGGCAGAGCCGACCAGCGCAGGATCGCCTCACAGCGCTCGGTGGCGGACAGCGGCGCGACGTCGATCGGTTGACTGTCCTTATCTAATACTGGCCGCTGGCCGCAGAATTTGCCATTCCAGATGGCCAACTGCCGGTCAAAATCGCGGAAGGTGCTGGCGGGCTGGAGATCGAATCCCGCCGCACGCGCCGCCTGCTGCATCGCCAGAAACGCGTTGACGGCTTCCGGCTGCAGCCGATGGTTGCCGCTCAGCGGCGCCAGGTGCTCGGTCGAGCGGCCGGTGAGCATTTCTGCGTTGATCATGCGATCAATTGCTCCATGATGCGTTGATACATGCGGCTCAGCAGCTGCAGATCCGCGGCGTTGACGCATTCGTTGACCTTGTGGATGGTGGCGTTGACCGGCCCCAGCTCCACCACTTGCGCGCCCATCTGCGCGATGAAGCGGCCGTCGGAGGTGCCGCCGGTGGTCAACAGCTGCGGCGTCAATTCAGAATAGTGCTCGACGGCGTTGACCACCGCATCCACCAACGCGCCGCGCGAGGTGAGGAACGGCTGGCCGGACAGACGCCACTCGATGCTGTAATTCAACTGATGGCGTTCCAGCAGCTCTTCCACGCGCTGCTTGATCATCGCGTCGGTCAGTTCGGTGCTGAAACGGAAGTTGAACTGCACGTAGAAATCGCCTGGGATCACGTTATTGCTGCCGGTGCCGGCCTGCACGTTGGCGATCTGCATGCTGGTCGGCGGGAAGAACTCGTTGCCGCGATCCCATTCGATCGCCACCAGTTCATTGAGCGCCGGCATGGCGCGGTGCACCGGATTGTCCGCCAGATGCGGATAGGCGACGTGCCCTTGTACGCCGTGGATATGCAGGTTGGCGGTGATCGAGCCGCGACGGCCATTTTTCACCACGTCGCCGACGCGCTCGGTGCTGGACGGCTCGCCGACCAGGCAGTAATCCAGCCGTTCGTTGCGCGCCATCAGCGCTTCAACCACTTTAACCGTGCCGTGAGTGGCGCTGGCTTCTTCATCCGAAGTGATCAGGAATGCCAGACGACCCCGGTGATTCGGGTTGGCGGCGACAAAGCGTTCCGCGGCCACCACCATCGCGGCCAATGACCCTTTCATATCCGCCGCGCCGCGGCCGTACAGCATGCCGTCGCGGATCGCCGGTTCAAACGGCGGGTTGTCCCAGCGCTTTTCATCGCCGGTCGGCACTACGTCGGTGTGCCCGGCAAACGCCAGGGTTTGCCCTTCGCCGCGCCAGGCCCAGAAGTTTTGGGTATCTTCGAAGTCCATTGCTTCGACGGTGAAACCGATCGCCTGCAGGCGATCGATCATCAGCTGCTGGCAGCCTTCATCATTTGGGCTGAGGGAAGGGCGTTTGATCAGTTGCTGAGCCAGTTCGATAACCGGGCAAGTCATACGGCGACCTCGGCGATAAATTGCTGGTAAGCGTCGGCGTTGAAACCGAGCAGGGTGCGCCCGTTGCCGGCGTCCAGCAACGGGCGTTTGATGATCGCCGGCTGCGCCAGCATCAGCGCGATGGCGGCGTCGGCGTTATCGCAGGCGTTGCGCTGCGCTTCATCCAGCTTGCGCCAGGTGGTGCCGCGGGTATTGAGCAGCGGCTCCCACCCCAGTTGCGCGACGAAACCGCGCAGCCGTTGTTCGTCCAGGCCGTCGGCGCGATAGTCGTGAAAATGATAGGCCACGCCCTGATCTTCCAGCCAGCGGCGGGCTTTTTTGATGGTGTCGCAGTTTTTGATGCCGTACATCGTCAGCGTTGTCTGTTGCGGTTTGTTTGCCATGGCGTAAAGCTACCTGTCTCGTCGAGTCGATACTGAGCGGCGTGGGCGATCTTTGGCCCGCTAGCCGCCCGGCGATAGCAGAGATAATGCCAGTAAAGCGGCGGCGAGATCCAGACAACGATGCGTGCGAGGTGCGATTGCGCGCCAGGGATAAGAGGTCGGCAACGTGGTTGAACGGCTGCCTTCGCCGACCGTGCTGGTGAAAAGGCGCCGGCGAAAGCGTTCTGCCGCCAATGCAGAGCTGGCAGAGAGAGAGCTACTCTTTATTGAGCCTTATGTTTAAACGATCGGTCAAACACCGTACGCGGGTAATATGCAAGAGCGGTTTTATCCGGCTGGCGCCGAGTTTTTTCATTATTCGCGACTTGTAATGATTGGCGGTTTTATTTCTGATATTCATGGCATTGCTGATGTCGGCCAGCGATTTTCCCGTCGACCATTCCGACAGAAAATGCGATTCGCGCTGAGAGAGTTGCGGCGGCTCGGTATAGTGGCTGTAGCGCTTATATAAGTCGCCGATCAGGTGGCTGAAGCGGCTCAATGATATAAGGTTTGATAATATAATGGTCTTGCTGTCGACAATCACCATGTCATGCAGGCAGTCGGTGATAATGACTATTTTGTAGGTATTGGGGTTGGCATATTCATCGCGGTAGCGCGCTTCAAAATTGGCGATGGTGACATCGATAAAGCAGACCCTTTTGCGGCTAAAGCCGGCCGGCGCGCGTTTCTCCGCCCAGGTTTGATTGATGAGCTGCCGGATGCCGATAGCGGTATAGGCACACTCGCTGAAAATATCAATTTTCATTTTATTATAATCCCTTAATTTCTATTTCCCGGTGAGGATTGATATCTTAAAACATAAAAAAAGAAACAATCTAAATAATTTCACATTGAACTTATTGGGCGCCTCAGGGAAAGAACGCTATCCTGCGGTGGACAATCAGGAAAGCCCCATATACTAGCATGATTTATAAAGAGTAAATTTGGTTTTTAATCGAGCTGCCCAGTGAAGAAAGAGGAATAGAATAGAAATCCTCTATTAATACTCCGGTTATTAAAAGGAATTAACATAGAAAATGGCTATCAAAATAAAATATTCGATCGTTAATATCGATCGTTTTTGTGAGGGAGGGAATGTTAATGAATTAATAATTAAGATATTTCTTGCTTTTTAGTGAGGGGTGTTGCTTATTTTTAGCGCAGTTCAAAGAGTGTGCTGGGACAATCTCATGGCGCGCGCCAAATTAATGGCAAAGATAAATCTTAATCAAAAAAATGCGATGTTTTAAGCTGCGTGCGTTGTGCAAGTGGGGAGGATTTATACGGGGGAACGGCATGAAAGAATGCCGGATCGAAATTTCCGATAAGATCACGTCGGAAATAGCGTCTTGTCTTGTGGACGGATTGGATCGCGTTAACGATGAATATATCGGCTACGACAATCGTCGGCCGTGGTGAAAGATCCTGACAGCGGCAGCAATTCTGCGGGGCATCTGCCGCCCTATTTTTATCAGCCGAACGTTGTAATGCGCGATTAACGCACGTAGCCCCCCAGTTGCAAACGCCACAGAGCATCCCCCTCTGCGAACACCATGCCGGTGGTCAAATCGTGAAAACCGTACTTTTCATAGAAAGCCAGTTTTTCCGGCACCGAATAGATGAAAACCTTGCCGAGCGGCGCCAGATCTTGCATTACCCGGTCCATCAACCGGCGCCCCAATCCCTGCCCCTGAAAGCGCGGATCGATCGCCACGTCGGCCAGGTAAGCGACCGAAGTCAAATCGCTGATGGCATGCGCGGTGGCGATCAGCTCATCGCCGATAAACCCCCAATAGCAAAACTGGCTGTGTTGATAAACGCGTTGCAGCGTATGCGGATCGCGTTCGCCCAGCCCGGCGGCCTGCAGCAATTCACACAGCCGCCGCCAGTCGATGGCGCGGCGGTTCATATCGGTGATGATTTCCATCGTTTTCCTCTAATCAATATGATTGAGATCGGCGGCATAGTGCCGAATGGCGCGCTGATAGCCGCGGATGTCGGGGTCTGACGAGGTTTCCGCCAGCAACAACAACAGATCGGCCACGGCCCGTTTACCTTCATCCAGGTTGTACAGCGTCATGGCACGAAACAGCCTCAGCTCGTTGGCCTGCGGGAATTCAGCCAAGCCATCGTCGAAAGCGCGCAGCGAAGCCGGGTATTTCCCCAGGGCGCGGTAAGTGCTGCCGAGGCCCAGCCAGGCTTCACGGCGCTGGGCGGGCGGCAAATCGCGACCCAACGCCGCGAGGTAGCAGGGAATCGCCTGTCGCTCCAAACCCTGAACGTCGTACAGGCAGGCCAGCTGAAAATGCAGCATCGCCGCTTCCGGCTCTGCCGCCAGTTGCCGCAACGCCAGCGCAGTGGCTTCCTGATAATGACCTTGCGCTTTCAACTGTGAGACAGACAAAGAGGTGGACATGATCGGCGCTCCATTGGCGTATTGTTATACCTTTTACACGCTATCGTGGAGAAATTGATATCACAAGGGAATAGCCGCACTGAACATTGATCAGATAAATACGAAAATGTGCGCTAACCCCGGTTTCCGGGCCCGGCATCGTTCCCGTTTCCCTTCACATGGTCAAAAAACAGGCGTAGAATCCGCTTCGTCAAATAATTGAGGTTGTAAAGTATTATGGTTGATCGTGAATTAGGAAACTGGAAAGACTTCATTGATGAGATGTTGGGCAACTGACACAGCGATGAAGCCGATGGCAAGGTTGAGTCATTGGAAAATTACTGAAACACCGTGGGAACGAAATATTCGTTCGAAAAAGCAGCATCGGTCATCCGACGCTGCTTTTTTTATGCATCGCCGATCACTCTTCGGCGGGCGGTGTGGCGGCAGGATGCGCTTTACCGGGGAAGCGGCGGCGAACCAGCACGAAGAACAGCGGCACGAAGAAGATCGCCAGCAGGGTGGCGGAGATCATGCCGCCCATCACCCCGGTGCCGACCGCATGCTGGCTGCCGGAACCGGCGCCGCTGCTGGTGGCCATCGGCAGTACGCCGAAGATGAACGCCAGCGAGGTCATCAGGATCGGCCGCAGGCGCATGCGCGACGCGTCGAGCGTCGCCGACATCAGATCCTGCCCCTTCTGGTTCAGCTCATTGGCGAACTCGACGATCAGAATGGCGTTTTTCGCCGACAGCCCAATGATGGTCAGCAGGCCGACCTGGAAATAAACGTCGTTCTCCAGGCCGCGCAGCCAGGTGGCGGCGACCGCGCCGATCACCCCCAGCGGCACCACCAGCATCACCGAGAACGGAATTGACCAGCTCTCGTACAACGCCGCCAGACACAGGAACACCACCAGCAGCGAGATGGCGTACAGCGCTGGCGCCTGCGAGCCGGACAGCCGTTCCTGATAGGACATCGCCGTCCATTCCAGACCGAAGCCGGTCGGCAGCTGGCTGACCAGTTTCTCCATTTCCGCCATGGCGGTGCCGGTGCTGACGCCGTTGGCCGCTTCGCCGACGATCTCCAGCGCCGAGCTGCCGTTATAGCGTTCCAGCCGTGGCGAACCATACTCCCAGTGCGAGCTGGCGAAGGCCGAGAACGGCACCATGCCGCCCGTGCTGTTGCGCACATACCATTTGTTGATGTCATCCGGCAGCATGCGGAACGGCGCCGCAGCCTGAACGTAGACTTTTTTCACCCGGCCGCGATCGACGAAGTCATTGACGTAGGTCGAGCCCCAGGCGGTAGAGAGCGTGCTGTTGATGTCGTCGATCGACACGCCCAGCGCCTGAGCCTTGCGTTGATCGATATCGATTTGCAACTGCGGGCTGTCGTCCAGGCCGTTGTGGCGCACGCGCGACAGCAGCGGATTTTGCCCGGCGAGCTGCAGCAATTGATCGCGCGCCGCCATCAGCTTGGCGTGGCCGAGGCCAGCGTGGTCTTCCAACTCCATATCGAAGCCGGAGGAGTTGCCGAGGCCGGTGATCGCCGGCGGACTGCTGGCGATCACCCGGGCTTCGTTAATCTTGCTGAATGCCTGAGTCGCGCGATCGATGATGTCGAATGAGCTGTTGGCGCCCGAGGCGCGCAGGTCCCAGTCTTTCAGCCGGACAAACAGGCGCGCCACGTTTTGGCCGTTGCCCCCCGGCCCGGAGCCGATGATGGCGAACACCGACAACACGTCCTGTTTCTCTTCGGTGAGGAAGTACTGCTCGACCTTCTCCACCACTTTGGACGTTTGCTGCAGGGTCGATCCCGCCGGCAGCTGCACCTGTACGGTGAAGATGCCGCGGTCTTCCTGCGGCAGGAACGAGGTCGGCAGCTTGATGAACAGCAGCGCCATGCCGCCGAGCAGCAGCAGATAAATCACCATATAGCGGCCGCTGGCGTGCAGGATGCGCCCCACGCCGCGCTCATAGCGATCGGCATTGCGGTTGAACATGCGGTTGAACCAGCCGAAGAAGCCGCGCTTGCCGTGATGATGCCCCTTGGCGATCGGTTTAAGCAGCGTCGCGCACAGGGCCGGAGTCAGGATCATCGCCACCAGCACCGACAGCACCATGGCGGAGACGATGGTGATGGAGAACTGGCGATAGATGGCGCCGGTGGTGCCGCCGAAGAACGCCATCGGCACGAACACCGCCGACAGCACAAGAGCGATGCCGACCAGCGCGCTCTGGATCTGCCCCATGGATTTGCGCGTGGCCTCTCGCGGCGGCAAGCCTTCCTCGCTCATCACGCGCTCGACGTTCTCCACCACCACGATAGCGTCGTCCACCAGCAGGCCGATCGCCAGCACCATGGCGAACATGGTGAGGGTGTTGATGCTGAAGCCGCAGGCGGAGAGGATGGCGAAAGTGCCCATCAGCACCACCGGCACGGCGATGGTGGGGATCAGGGTAGCGCGGAAGTTCTGCAGGAACAGGTACATGACCAGGAACACCAGCAGGATGGCCTCCAGCAGCGTTTTCACCACGTCCTTGATCGAGGCTTTGACGAACGGGGTGGTTTCATAGGCCACTTTGGCTTCCAGTCCGTGCGGGAAGTATTGCGACAGCTCGGCGATTTTGTCCTTCACCAACTGGTCGGTCTGCAGTTCGTTGGCGCCGGAAGCCAGCTTGATGTTCATGCCGGCGGCCTGCATGCCGTTGTAGCGGCTGAGGTAGTTGTAGTTCTCGCCGCCCAACTCAACGGTGGCGACGTTGCCCAGCGTCACCAGCGAACCGTCCTGATTGACCCGCAGGGTGATCTGGCGGAACTGCTCCGGTGTCTGGAGCTGCGACTGGGCGTTGATGGTGGCGTTCAGCGCCTGTTTATCGACCGACGGCGTGCCGCCCAACTGGCCGACCGCCACCTGGGCGTTCTGCGACTGAATGGCTTTGACCACGTCCTGGGTCGTGAGCTGATAGCTGTTGAGCTTGTTGGGATCGAGCCAGATGCGCATGGCGTACTGCGAGCCGTAGACGTCCATGCTGCCGACGCCGTTGATGCGGCTGAGCGGATCCTGCAGGTTGGAGACGATGTAATCGGCGATGTCCTGCTTGTCCATGCTGTTGTCGGTGGAGACGAACGCCACCATCATCAGCGTGGTATCGCCGGATTTCGAGACCGTGACCCCCTGATTCTGCACCGCCTGCGGCAGACGTTTGATCGCCGCCTGCAGCTGGTTTTGCACCTGCTGCATCGCTTCGTTGGGGTCGGTGCCGGCTTCGAACGTCAGCGTGACGGTCGCCTGGCCGGTATTGGTGCTCTGCGACGACATATACATCATGTTGTCGAGGCCGGTCATATTCTGTTCGATGATCTGCGTGACGGTGTTTTCCAGCGTTTGCGCCGAAGCGCCTGGATAAGTTGCGCTGATGCGCACGTTCGGCGGCGCCAAATTCGGGTATTGTTCTACCGGTAAAGAAAAAATCGCCAACGCTCCGGTCAGGCAAAGAATTATTGCCAGCACCCAGGCGAAAATCGGGCGATCAATAAAAAAATTGGCCATGCAGCGCGAACCTCGTTATGACTTGTTCTATCTTTAAAACGCATCAGAATTATGCATTTCAGCGGCAGGGAGGGATCCCGGCGCTATTGCACTGTACTCGGGAAAGCCGAGGAAAGCGTGGAGAAAAAAAGGAGATAGTGTAAATAACGGTAGCGTAAAACGGCGTTGGCGCTTGTTTGCCGACAACGAGACGCGATTAAGACATTTTTATGACTGTCGAAGGCCTTGCGCGCCTTTTTCGCGCACAGGGAACCGGAAATAAACAGGACTCACCTTACAGCAGGAGCTTGGCATGGGAATTAACCCGGTATTTGCCCGTCGGCTTTATTTGTGCTGGCTGATCAGCCACAGTGAGCGGCCCAATGTGCCGCGGTTGATGGCGCTGACCGGTTGGCCGCGCCGCACGTTGCAGGATGTGCTGAAGGCGCTGCCCGGCATGGGCGTCGAGCTGCAGTTCGTGCAGCAGGGCGTGCGCAACAACGACGGTTTTTATCAGCTGGAAAGCTGGGGGCCGTTCAACAAGAGCTGGGTGCACCAGCACCATCAGGCGCTGCTCAGCGCCATCGAGTAAGCTGCCCCGGCGCAGCGGCCGGGGCTGACGTTCATTGGCTTTTATGCTCCAGGTACATCACCGTCGCCGCCACGCGAGAACGCACGTCCAATTTGCGGAGTATGTTGCGGATGTGCACCTTCACTGTTTCTTCAGAGATATGCAGCTGCGCCGCTACCTGTTTGTTGGACAGGCCGCGCGCCACCTCTTGCAAGACATCCAGCTCACGTTCAGTCAAGGCGGCAAAGGGATCGCGCTGCTCGCTGCGCGCCAGCAAATAGTCGGCCATGGCATCGCTGATCACGTTCTGCCCCTCGGCGGCGGCGCCGATGTGCTCCAGCAGCAGTTCCGGCTCGCTGTCTTTCAGCAGGTAGCCGTCGGCGCCGGCGTCGATCAGCGCATACAGATCGCTGCGCGCGTCGGAGACCGTCAGCACGATGATGCGCGCGTCCACGCCTTCGTCGCGCAGGGCCCGCAGCGTGTCCAGCCCGGACATGCCCTTCATGTTCAGATCCAACAAGATCACGTCCGGGGCGTGCTGCAGCGCCAGCGCAACCGCCTCGCTGCCGTTGCCGGCCTCCGCCACCACGCTAAATCGCGCATCCAGTCCCAGCAGTTGTTTGATGCCGCGCCGCATCAACGGATGATCGTCAACGATCATGACTCGGTATTGCTTCATCACCATGAAATATGCTCCCTGTAGCAAGTAAAGCCACTCAAACGCGCCCTGCGGCGTGCTTCACAGTGGGACTGTCTCTTCAAAAATAGCGGCAATCAGCGCCGTAAACCTCCCCGGACGGCCTTCCGCCCGGCGGCAACCGTAACGCAGAATGAACAGCGCAAGGTCAGGGCGAGAATGTCAGGCAAACCGCCGTGCCGCCGCCGCTTCTGCGCTGAATGTGCAGCGTTCCTCCCAATCGCGCCGCGCGTTCGCTCATGATGGTCAAACCATAATGCCCTTCCGGTTCCTCCAGACTGGCGATGCCGCAACCGTCGTCGGTAATGCTGAAAACGTTGTCGCCTGCGGCGTTGACCTCGCAACACACCGTAATCTCGTCTGCCCCAGCGTGCTTGACGGCATTGAGCACCGCCTCGCGCACGATCTGCAACGCGTGCACCTGCTGCTGGGCGTTGAGCGCCTGCGAAGACAGCCGACAGTGTAACTGAATCCGCGCGGGGGTTAGCGCTTTTAATGGCTGCAACAGCTGCTCCAGCGCGGCGTTCAGATCCGCCTCCTGAATGTTGAGGCGGAAGGTGGCCAGCAGCTCTCTCAACTGGCGATAGGCATCGGCCAGCGTGCGATCGAAATCGTCGATAATGGTCTGCGCCGCCGGATCGGCGGCGCTGCGCCGCAGCAGTGTCAGCTGGATGCGCAGGAACGACAGCGTCTGCGCCAGCGAATCGTGCAGCTCGCGGGCGATGGTCGCACGCTCTTCCATCAACAGCAGATATTGGTGCTGCTTTTGTGCCCGGTTGAAGTAAACGCCGCGGCCCAACATATTGGCCAGGCTCTGCATCAGGTGAGGATGCGGCGGGTGCGCCTCGGGCTGCCAGCGCAACTCGCCCAGCGGCTTGTCGCCCTGGGTGATCGGCAGCGCGTTCCAGGCCTGCGTCGGCGCCGCTTCCCCTTCGCTCAGCCGCCACTGGCCCTGGCCGTCCGCTACGTTCAGCTGGATGCAGCGCAGCCGTTCGCTTTGGCGCACGATGCGCAGCACATTTTCGAACGCCTGCTGATCGAGCTGGCGCACGCTCAGCGCCTGCGAGCAGCGATACAGCACCTCAAGCGTTTCATTGGCCTGCTGCAGACGTTGGGTTTTTTCCTGTACCTTCAGCTCCAGCGACTGATAGAGCCGGGCCAGTTCGTCCGACATGGCGCTGAAGGTTTGCGACAGCACGCCGAGCTCGTTCGGCAACGTCACGTCCAACTGTGGGTGGTGAAAATCCCCTTGTTGCACGCGCTGGCTGGCGTCGACCAGATGTTGCAGCGGGGTGACCACCTGGCGGCGCATAAAACGAATGCAAAACAGCACCAGACCGATGATGGCGGCGTAACCCAGCACGCTGACGGCGGCCACCAGGGTCAGTTTCAGTTCGGAATAGCGCTGCAGGGCGGACACGAAATGGTCAACGCGATTGACATGGCCGGCGACCTCCGCCCGATAGGCGATCGCCTGCCCGTTGCGGATCTGCCGCTCCATCGTTTGCCACGCCTGTTGCAGCGCCAGGTAATGGTTGCGCACCTCGGCCGGTACGTAGAAGCGCGCCAGTTTTTGCAGCGCCGGCGCCTGCAATGACTGCCGGTATTGCTGCAGGTGCAGCTCCAGTTCTGGGCTCTGTTGGTCGAGATCGAAGGCCAACCGGTAGCTTTGCATGCGCAGCGAACCGGCGATATTGATCGCTTCTGCATCGCTCTGGCTGCCGGCGACGGTGGTCAACGCCAACCCGGTGGCGAGCACCGACAGTATCACGATGCCGAACAGCGCTTTGGCCAGGCTGCCGGTCACGGAACGTTTAACAAGCAATCAAGGATCCTTCTCTCAGGTAGGGCGCGTCGCCAGTTTCATTCGAAAGCAAAACTATAACTTTTGCAACTAAAATGCACCGCGATTTGTATCAAGTTGTCAACAAAACGGGAACAATTGTGGTTGTGTAATCAAATGAATAGCGAAACACCCGTCGATTTTCAGCGGCGGGCCGGTTTCCTCTGACGATTTGTCTTTGGGGGGCGAATCGCACTGGGTTTTATGCAATCTCATGCGCCTGAGCGCGACTTATTTTTCATTATTTTAAGCAATGTTAAGTCCCGGCTTGTCCGGCGGGGCGCGGTGTGATTTTTGTTGCAAATCGTCTGCCGCGGCGCGACCTAATCGCGGTATGATCTTCACGTTGTCACGCAAGGGAAAAGGGTTATGTCGTCGAAAATTGAGAATGTGAAGAAAGAGCTGCTGTCGGACAACTGGTATGTGCTGCACAAGTACACGTTCGATCTGAAACGCAAAAACGGCGGTTCGGTGCAACAGGTGCGCGAGGTCTACGATCGCGGCAACGGCGCCACCATTTTGCTGTATAACCGCGCCAAAGGCACGGTGGTGCTGACCAACCAGTTCCGCATGCCGACCTATGTCAACGGCAACGAGAGCGGCATGCTGCTCGAGGCCTGCGCCGGCTTGCTGGACGCCGACTCTCCGGAGCAGTGCGCGCGCCGCGAAGCGGTGGAGGAGACCGGTTTTCAGGTCAGCGAGGTGAAGAAAATCTTCGAAGCGTACATGTCGCCGGGCGGCGTGACCGAAATCGTGCACTTCTTTATCGCCGAATACCATGACAATGAGCGGCGCGCGGCCGGCGGCGGCATTGAAGATGAAGATATTGAGGTGATCGAACTGCCGTTTCGCGACGCGGTGGCGATGATCGCCGATGGCCGGATTAAAGACGGCAAAACCATCATGTTGCTGCAGTATTTGCAGATTCATCGGGTGATGGAATAAAAAAAGCCGGTCATGATGACCGGCTTTTTTATCGGCTTGCACCCGGCGGCTTACTTCAGCAGCGCCTGCGCCTTGGCCACCACGTTGTCCACGGTGAAGCCGAACTCGGCGAACAGCTGCTCCGCCGGCGCCGACTCACCGAAGGTGGTCATGCCCACGATAGCGCCGTTCAGGCCCACGTACTTGTACCAGTAGTCCGCGATACCCGCTTCCACCGCCACGCGCGCCGTTACCGCCGCCGGCAGCACCGACTCGCGGTACGCCGCATCCTGCTTGTCGAACGCGTCGGTCGACGGCATCGACACCACGCGCACCTTGCGGCCCGCCGCGGTCAGTTTGTCCGCCGCCTCCACCGTGATGCCCACTTCGGAGCCGGTGGCAATCAGGATGACGTCCGGCGTGCCCGCACAGTCTTTCAGCACGTAGCCGCCGCGGTACACGTTCGCCAGCTGCTCTGCGGTGCGCGGCTGCTGGGTCAGGTTCTGGCGCGAGAACACCAGCGTGGTCGGGCCGTCGTTGCGCTCGATGCCGTACTGCCACGCCACCGCCGATTCCACCTGGTCACACGGACGCCAGGTGCTCATGTTCGGGGTCACGCGCAGGCTCGCCAGCTGCTCCACCGGCTGGTGGGTCGGGCCGTCTTCGCCCAGACCGATGGAGTCGTGGGTGTAGACGAACACGTTGCGCAGCTTCATCAGCGCCGCCATGCGCACCGCGTTGCGGGCGTATTCCACGAACATCAGGAAGGTCGCCGAGTACGGCAGGAACCCGCCGTGCAGCGCGATGCCGTTGGTGATGGCGGTCATGCCGAACTCGCGCACGCCGTAATGAATGTAGTTGCCCGCCGGGTCAACGTTCAGCGCTTTCGAACCGGACCACATGGTCAGGTTGCTCGGCGCCAGGTCGGCGGAGCCGCCCAGGAACTCCGGCAGCACCTTGCCGAACGCTTCCAGCGCGTTCTGCGACGCCTTGCGGCTGGCGATGTTGGCCGGGTTGGCCTGCAGTTTTTCCACGAACGCTTTGGCGTCCGCTTTCCAGTCCGCCGGCAGCTCGCCGTTCATGCGGCGCTTGAACTCGGCGGCCAGTTCCGGGAAGGCCTTGGCGTAGGCGGCGAACTTGTCGTTCCAGGCCGCTTCTTTGGCCTGACCGGCTTCCTTGGCGTCCCACTGGGCGTAGATGTCCTGCGGGATTTCAAAGGCGGCGTATTTCCAGCCCAGCGCTTCGCGGGTGGCAGCCACTTCGGCGGCGCCCAGCGCGGCGCCGTGCACGTCATGGGTGCCGGCCTTGTTCGGCGAACCGAAGCCGATAACGGTCTTGCACATCAGCAGCGACGGCTTGTCGGTCACCTTGCGGGCTTCTTCAATCGCGGCCTTGATGGCGTCCGGGTTGTGGCCGTCGACGTTGCGCACCACGTGCCAGCCGTAGGCTTCGAAACGCAGGGCGGTGTCGTCGGTGAACCAGCCGTCGACGTGGCCGTCGATGGAGATGCCGTTGTCATCGTAGAAGACGGTCAGCTTGCCGAGCTTGAGGGTGCCGGCCAGGGAGCAGACTTCGTGCGAGATGCCTTCCATCATGCAGCCGTCGCCCATGAAGGCGTAGGTGTGGTGGTCGACGATGTCGTGACCAGGGCGGTTGAACTGCGCCGCCAGGGTGCGTTCGGCAATGGCGAAGCCGACGGCGTTGGCGATGCCCTGGCCCAGCGGGCCGGTGGTGGTCTCAACGCCCGGGGTGTAACCGTACTCCGGGTGGCCCGGGGTTTTGGAATGGAGTTGACGGAAGTTTTCCAGCTCGCGCATCGGCAGGTCGTAGCCGGTGAGGTGCAGGAGGCTGTAAATCAACATGGAGCCGTGGCCGTTGGAGAGCACGAAACGGTCGCGGTCAGCCCAGTGCGGGTTAGTCGGGTTGTGGTTGAGGTAGTCGCGCCACAGGACTTCGGCGATGTCCGCCATGCCCATAGGGGCCCCCGGGTGGCCGGAATTTGCTTTTTGTACGGCGTCCATGCTGAGTGCGCGGATGGCGTTGGCAAGCTCTTTACGAGAAGACATAACGAAACTCCAGTGCGATTACAGTTGAGCGGCCAACATGTCTTCCAGCTTCTGCTGGTCGACGGCGAACAGGCGGATGCCTTCGGCGAGTTTTTCCACCGCCATGGCGTCCTGATTGTGCAGCCAGCGGAACTCCGCTTCGGCCAGCGGGGCAGGTTGGTGGAAGCCCTCGGTCGAAGGGGTCAGCTTGCGTTCGACCGGCTGCTCGCTGTTTTTCAGCTGCTCCAGCAGGTTCGGCGCGATGGTCAGGCGATCGCAGCCGGCCAGCGCCAGGATCTGCTCAACTTTGCGGAAGCTGGCGCCCATGATCACCGTCTGGTAACGATGACGCTTGTAGTATTCATAGATGGTGCGCACCGATTTCACGCCCGGATCCTGATCGGCGTCGTAGTCGGCGGCAGGCTGTTTAGCCTGGTACCAGTCATAGATGCGGCCGACGAACGGCGAGATCAGATACACGCCGGCTTCGGCGCAGGCGCGGGCCTGAGCGAAGGAGAACAGCAGCGTCAGGTTGGTGTTGATGCCTTCTTTTTCCAGCTCTTCGGCGGCTTTGATGCCTTCCCAGGTGGAAGCCAGCTTGATCAGGATGCGCGATTTGTCGATGCCCTGTTCCTGATACATGCCGATCAGTTTGCGCGCTTTGGCGACGCACATGCCGCGGTCGAACGACAGGCGGGCGTCCACTTCGGTGGAGATGCGGCCCGGCACGCTTTTGAGGATCTCGACGCCGATGTTGACTGCCAGTTTATCGCTGGCGTTGATCAGCTGGGTTTCCTTGCTGCCGCCCTGGCGGCGGGCATACTCCAGCGCTTCGGTGATCAGCGCTTTGTACTGCGGCAGCGCGGCGGCTTTCAGGATCAGCGAAGGGTTGGTGGTGGCGTCCTGGGGTTCGAACTGGCGGATGGATTCGATATCGCCGCTGTCGGCGACCACCGTGGTCAGCTGCTTGAGTGCGTCTAATTGATTCATTGATAAGCTCCTTGACCAAGCTCAACGTAGGGAAATGAGAACCTTTTTCATCATAGGGGGAACACACTGCATCATCGGATCGAGAATGAAAATGCGCTTTTTCTGATTGTTGCGATGGATAATAACAATGAATGACGAATAAACCCAGGCGGAGCGCGGCTTGCGCGCGACCGCCATCGAGACTGCAGGCGGTTTAACGCCGACCGACCGCGTTTTCGTAATAGCCGATCCGCTCGACTTTCGGCGCCGAACCTCCCCCTTCAAACTCCGATTCCAGCCAGGCATCGACGATGGTTTTCGCCAGTTCGGCGCCGATGACCCGCGCGCCCAGCGTGATGATCTGCGCATCATTGCTTTTGCGCGCCCGTTGGGCGGAGTAGGTATCGTGACATTGCGCCGCGCGAATGCCGGGCACTTTATTGGCCACGATGCTCATACCGATGCCGGTGCCGCACAGCAGGATCCCCCGCCGATGTTTTTCCTCCCGTATCGCCTGCGCGACGCGATAGGCGATATCGGGATAGATCCCCGTTTCTGCGGTGCGATCCGTCGTGTAGTCAATGACGGGAATGTCCCGTCGTTGCAGGTGGGCGACGATCAGATCCTTCAGTTCAATGGCGGCATCGTCGGCGCCGATGGCGATAGGCAGCATAGCGGTCTCCTGATTGGTAACGAAAAGGGCGGCGATCCTCGGTGGCGCCACGTTCATTACCGTATCCCTGTTTAATCAAATGTTCAATTGGTGTTCTTTTGTTTTTTGCCTGATTTTTCTGTTCCTCCCTTTAAAAGGTGACGATCGTCACTAAAAAAGGGGTTTTAATCGTTATTTATCCTCATGCAGACGGGTTTTTGAGCGATATCACAGTTTGGCAAGTTCTCTGTGGGCAAATTGAACGCGTGACGTTAGTGTTCATTTGTTCTTTGTTTGTGTTATTGATCATAAAGAGTCACCCTACCAGAGGAGAGTGCTATGTGTCAGACCTGCATGACAGAGGCGAAAATGGCGGACGGTATCCCCGAGATCATGAAGGCGGTTGTGGCGTACGCCCCGAAAGATTACCGCCTGGAACAGGTGCCGGTACCGAAGATCGGCCCGAAAGAGATCCTAGTGAAGATCGAGGCCTGCGGCATCTGCGCCGGCGATGTTAAAGCGTTCGAAGGGGCGCCCAGCTTCTGGGGCGATGAAAAACAACCGGCATACATCAAGGCGCCGATGATCCCCGGTCATGAGTTTATCGGCCACGTGGTGGGATACGGCGAAGGCGTCGAGGGCTTCAATCTCGGCGATCGGGTGATATCAGAACAGATCGTTCCCTGTTGGCAATGCCGCTTCTGCAACCGCGGCCAGTATTGGATGTGCGAAAAGCATGACCTGTACGGTTTCCAGAAAAACGTCAATGGCGGCATGGCCGAGTACATGAAGTTCACCAAAGAGGCGATTAACTATCACGTACCGGCCGATCTGCCGATCGAAAAAGCCATTCTGATCGAACCCTATGCTTGCTCCTTCCATGCGGTGCAACGCGCCAATATCAAACTGGGCGATGTCGTGGTGCTGGCCGGCGCCGGCACCCTGGGGCTGGGCATGATCGGGGCGATCAAAAAGTCCGGGCCCTCGAAGCTGGTGGTGCTGGATCTGTCCGACGAGCGTCTGGCGCTGGCGAAGTGCTTCGGCGCGGATGTGACGCTGAACCCGACCCGTGACGACGTGCCCGCGGCGGTTAAAGCGATGACCGACGACTACGGCTGCGACATCTACATCGAGGCGACCGGCGCCCAAAAGTCCGTGGAACAGGGCCTGACGCTGATCCGCAAACTCGGCACCTTCGTGGAATTTTCCGTGTTCAAGGATCCGGTGACCGTCGACTGGAGCATCATCAGCGACCGCAAAGAGCTGGACGTGCTCGGTTCGCACCTCGGCCCTTACTGCTACCCGCTGGTGATCGAAGGCATCGCCAATGGCGATCTGCCGACCGAAGGCGTGGTGACGCATACGCTGCCGCTGGAACAGTTCGCCGAGGGCTTCGAGCTGATGAAGCGCGGCATCGGTTCAATCAAAGTGGTGCTTAATCCAAACCTCTGAAACCTGCATCGTTCTTCGGGTGCGGGTGAGCCTGCGCCTCCATAATCACATGTGCTGGGGTGTTCTATGTTGCATGGACTGATTCATCGCATTGGTCTGTCACCGAAACTGCTGCTGGGCTATGCCGGCGTGTTGGTGTTCATGATGGGCGAAGGGCTGGAACAGGGCTGGCTGTCGCCTTATTTGATCGGCAAGGGGCTGAGCATTCAGGAATCGGCGCTGCTGTTCAGCGTTTATGGTTTTGCGGCCGCGATCGCCGCCTGGTTTTCCGGCGTGCTGGCGGAAATCTTTACCGCCCGGCGGGTGATGTTGGCCGGCCTGCTGCTGTTTCTGTTCGGTTCGGTGTGCTTTTTGACGTTCGGCCTGCCGAGCAACAACCTGGCGATCATGGTGCCGACCTATGCGCTGCGCGGCTTGGGTTATCCGTTGTTCGCCTACGGCTTTCTGGTGTGGGTGGCGTATGAGGCGCCGCCGGAAAGGCTGGGGTCGGCGGTGGGGATTTTCTGGTTCGTCTACAGCGGCGGGCTCAGCGTGCTGGGCGTGCTGTATTCCAGCATCATGCTGCCTTATCTCGGCGAGATCCACACGCTGTGGAGCGCGCTGATTTTCGTCGTGCTGGGCGCGGTGATTGCGCTGATGCTCAATCGCGACGACGGCGCGGCACAGAGCGGCAACCGGGAAAAAGCGTCGCTGGGTTACGTCTTGAAAGGCATCACCATCGCGTTTGAAAACCCGAAGATTGGCCTGGGCGGCATCGTGCGCACCATTAATACCTCTGCGGCATACGGCTTCGTCGTATTCATGCCCATGTACATGATGGATATGGGGTTCACCCGCACGCATTGGCTGCAGATGTACGCCGCGCTGTGGACGGTCAACATCATTTTCAACCTGATTTTCGGCGTGATCAGCGACGGTCTCGGCTGGCGCAATGTGGTGATGTGGTTCGGCTGCGTCGGCTGCGCCTTGACCACGCTGATGTTCTACTACGTGCCGCAATTCTTCGGCGCCAACTACCTGCTGACCGTTTGCGCCGCCGGTTTGTTCGGCGCCTGCCTGGCGGCGTTCGTGCCGCTGTCGGCCATCATGCCGTCGCTGGCGCCGGACAATAAGGGCGCGGCGATGTCGATTCTCAATCTGGGCGCCGGCCTGAGCACCTTTGTCGGCCCGGCGGTGGTGGGGCTGTTTATCGGCAGCCTCGGCACCGTTGGCGTGATCTGGATCTTTACCGGCTTGTACCTGTTCAGCGGCGTGCTGATGAAATTTGTCACGCTGCCGAAGGAAAACGCGATGGCGCAGGAAGAACGCGGCGCGAGTTTGGCGAAAATATCCTGACCGAGGGTGAAGTTCACAGTTTTAAGGGGAAATTTATGATTAATCATCAAACTACGGCGCCGCGCGAGCTCTCGCTGCAGGGCAAGGTGGCGCTGATTACCGGCGGCGCTGCGGGGATCGGTCTCGCTATCGCCGAACGCTATCTGCAAAACGGCGCGCGCGTGGCGCTGCTCGATCGGGCGCCGCAGGTTGCGGAAGTGGCGCGACAGCTGGACGCCGAGGCGGCGCTGGGCGTCGTGGCCGACGTCACCGATGCCGCGTCGGTGGAGCGGGCGGTGGCGCAGATTGAGGCGCATTTCGGGCGGCTGGACGTGCTGGTCAACAGCGCCGGCATCGTCGCGCTGCATCCCGCTGAGGAACTGCCGGAAGCGGCGTGGGATGCAACCCTGGCGGTCAATCTGAAAGGCGTGTTTCTCACCTGCCAGGCGGTGGGTCGCCGTTTCATTCGCCAGCGCGGCGGCAGCATCATCAATCTCGCCTCGCAGGCCGGGGTGGTGGCATTGCCGAATCACCTGGCCTATTGCGCCAGCAAAGCGGGCGTTATCGGGTTGACCCAGGTGCTGGCGCTGGAGTGGGGGCCACACAACGTGCGGGTCAACGCCATTTCACCCACCGTGGTTTTGACGGAGCTGGGGCGCAAAGCCTGGTCTGGCGAGGTGGCTGAGCAGATGAAGCAGAAAATTCCGCTGCGGCGCTTTGCTGAGCCGCAAGATATCGCCGCCAGCGCCCTGTTTTTGGCCGGTGACGCGGCGGCGATGATCACCGGCGCCAACCTGGTGGTCGACGGCGGTTACACCATTCAATAATTTCTTATTCAGGCGACAGAGAGGCCGCGATGAACAGAATCATTAACGATCCCGATCACGTAGTGGAAGACGCCATTCAGGGCTATAGGCTGGCCCACCCGGACTATTACGCCGCCACTGACAATGCGCGGGTGTTGAAATATCCGCCGGCGCCGATCGCCGGCAAAGTGGGCATCGTCACCGGCGGCGGTTCCGGCCATGAGCCGGCGTTTCTGGGGTATGTCGGCAAAAACATGCTGGATGCCGTCGCAATTGGCGAGATTTTTTCATCGCCTACGGCGGGGGCTTTTCTCGACGCGTTCAAGGCGGCGGACAGCGGTGCGGGCGTCGCTTGCCTGTACGGCAACTACGCCGGCGACAACATGAACGTCAAGATGGCGATCAAGAAGGCCACGGCGGCCGGCATACGGGTGAAAACCGTGGTGGCCAACGATGACGTCGCCTCGGCGCCGGCCAGTGAGATCGATAAACGGCGCGGCGTGGCCGGAGAAATTCTGATGTGGAAGGTCGGCGCGGCGGCGGCGGCCAAGGGATACGATCTGGACGGCGTGATCGGCGCGGCGCAAAAAGCCATCGACCGGTGTCGTTCGATCGGCGTCGGCCTCAGTTCCTGCACCATTCCCGCGGTCGGCAAACCCAATTTTCATATCGAAGACGGCAAGATGGAGATCGGCATTGGCCATCACGGCGAACCGGGCATTGAGGTGTCGCCGATCCAGTCGGCGTCGGCGATGGCCGGCACCATGCTCGATTTCGTGCTCAACGACATGCCGCTGGAACAGGGGCATGAGGTGGCGTTGCTGATCTCCGGGCTTGGCGCCACGCCGGTGATGGAGCTGTATATCTATTATGCCGAAATAGAGCGTCGGTTGACGGCGAAAGGCGTGCGGGTGCATCGGCGCTACGTCGGCAATTACTTCACGTCGCTGGAAATGATGGGCGTGACGCTGACGCTGATGACGCTGGATGACGAACTGAAAACGCTGCTGGACATGCCGGCGCAATCTTTAGGCTTAACCCAGGTGGAGTGAATCATGACGGAACAAATTTCAACCCGGTACGGCAGTGAGATCGTTACGGGGCTGATAGAAACCATTGTCAGCAACCGCGAATACCTGAGCGAAATCGACGGCGCCATCGGCGACGGCGACCACGGCATTAACATGTCGAAGGGATTCGCGATGTGCGGCGATGCCATTCGCGGCCGCGAGCTCACGTTGGCGCAGGCGTTCGATGCGGTTTCCGATGCGCTGATGGAGGGCATCGGCGGTTCGATGGGGCCGCTGTACGGCAGCCTGTTCATGGGCATGGCGGAGAGCGTGCGCGAGCGCAGCGTGCTGGATAAGCAGGCATTTTTGGCGATGTTGCACGGCGGTTTGCGCGAACTGCAGGACATCAGCAGCGCGGGCGTGGGGGACAAGTGTCTGATGGATACGCTGATACCGGCGGTAGCGGCGTTTGAGCAGGCGGCGGGGCGCGGTGACGACTTCGCCGCTGCGCTGGAACAGATGAGGATCGCCGCGGCGCGCGGGCGCGATTCCACGCGCGAGCTGGTGGCGAAAATCGGCCGCGCCAGCCGTCTGGGCGAGCGTTCGCGCGGCGTACTGGACGCCGGCGCGGTATCTTGCTGCCTGCTCTTGACCCGATTGGCGGACGAGGTGGAGCAACGACTGAATACCGTTGCCGCCTGAACGCGTTATACTAGCGGGCATTCAGCATTGTCGGAGGGGCGTGTATCGTCCCTCCGCCATGATTAACCGGCCTGCCGTGGGGAAACGTCTAACGGATGGAAAAACAAACTGTGTCCCAGGATAACGAACTGCTGACCGAAATCGCCGTTGCTTATTATCAGGATGAGATCACGCAGGAAGAGATCGCCAAAAAGTTCGGCATCTCACGGATCAAAGTCGGTCGTTTGCTCAAGCGCGCCAAGGAAGAAGGCATCGTCGAGATCAACGTGCGTTATCACCCGGTGTTCAGCACCCGGCTGGAACAGCAGATGATGGAACGTTTTCCCATCAGCCGCGCGCTGATCGCGCTCGATCATCAGGACGAAGAGGAACAGCGTCGGCAAGTGGCGGCGCTGGTGTCCAACTACCTGGCGATGTCGCTGAAAGACGATATGGTGTTGGCGGTCGGGCAGGGACGCAACGTGGCGGCGATCGCCGATCACGTCGGCAGCGTGGCGGAGCGCAACTGCAAGTTCATCTGCGGCATCGGCGGCACCCACCGTCCGGGCGATGCGATCAACGCCGACCATATCAGCCGGCGTCTGGCGAAGAAGTTCGGCGGCAGCAGCGAGACGCTCTATGCGCCGGCCTACGTCGAAAATCGCGCGTTGAAAGACGCCTTCATGCAGAACGGCACGATCAAGGAAACGTTGGATCGCGCGCGTAAGGCCGATGTGGCGTTAGTCGGCATTGGCGACATGAATGAAAACAGTTATATGGTGAAATTGGGGTGGTTTACGCCGCACGAGATTATCGACGCCAGCCTTAATCAGGGCGTGATCGGCGACATCGCCGGCTATGACTTTTTCAATGCCCAGGGGCAGCATGTCGATACGGTGATGAATGACCGTGTGATTGGGCTGAGCATTGATGAGCTGCGCAAAATTCCGTGCGTGATCGCCATTGCCTCCGAGAATACCAAGGCGCTGGCGATTTTGGGCGCGTTGCGCACCGGCGCCATCGACATTATCGCCACCAGCGCGCTCAATGTGCGCACTATCCTCAACATGTCGCAATAGCGACACCCGCAAAAAAAGGGTTCAGCGCCAGGCTGAACCCTCCAGAGACATCCCCCTTTTGACGGATCAGTGGCTGAGGTTGACGTCGATCGCCTGATAGAAGGCGTTGGCGGTGTCGGCTATGTCCCACACGGCAAGGATCACGTGCGAACCGCTGCGATCTGCCGGTATGTTGCACTGGTGGGTGACCTGCGCGGCAGGGATGGCGCCGCCGTCGTTGAACTGGCAGAACGGCGTCAGGTCAAAGGAAGCGCGGGTCAGCGGTTGAGAAGCGTCCCAGTTCGGCTTGGTGATGAAATAGCGCCAGCTGGTGGTGCTGTGACGCGCGGTCAGCTTCCAGGTAAAGGAGTTCGGGCCGGTTTTCAGGTTGAGCTTGTTCCAGCGCGTCGGCGTTTGCTGATCCAGTTCGAAGAAGGTGGACTTGTTGGCGCTGGCGATATGGCCGTCAACCGGGCCGGCCTGCGGGAAGCCTTTCAGGCCTTCGACGCTCTGCGGTTCGTACTGCACGCTGCCGCACTGGGTGTTGAGCTGCAGTTTGCACTGGTAGGCGCGGCTGGCCGGCGACTCGACATAACCGTGAGCATTCGCCTGTTGCGAAACGCCGAACATGGCCGCGCTCAGCAGGCCCAGAGAGAGCAGGGTACGGGAAGTTTTGTTCATAAGTCACTCCTGACTGAAATTATGTTGTAAGTTGAGCGTATTTCACCGACAAAATGAGAGACTAATAACGCAATTAGAAATAACCCTTCTTGTCGGCTTGTTTTATTTTTATCATTCTGGTCGTGCGATAGAGCGGAATGTTTTAACGGCTATTAACGAAAATTATTATGATGACGATCTTTGATCGTTAGGCTGAATTTATTTAACTGTCGCTGTGTAAAAGTAGGGCGCTATGATGAATTTTATATCAGGTCGTGATGAATAGTATTTAAGATAGCGCTCTCATTTATGAAGTATATTGCTTGTTGCTATGAGTACCCTTGTTCGATTTGATCGATTTTTGTGCGCCACCACCTTGGGAATTTAGTGTCATTTTTCTTATTTTATTTTAAAGAGGAATTTGTATGACTAGATTATCCCTGGACGCGATTAAAATAATCAGCACCATCAAGAGCACCGGTTCTTTCTCTATGGCGGCGGAGGCGCTGCATAAAACGCCTTCGGCGATCTCTTATCGGGTTTCCAATATTGAAAGCAAACTCTGCGTGAAACTTTTTCATCGCAATGGCCCCATGATTACCCTGACGGATGAAGGGGAGTTTCTCCTGCAGGAAGGCAGCTGGATATTAAATGCGGTGCAGGATCTGGAAAGCCGGGTGCGCAACATCCCCAAGCTGGACAATAATATCCGCCTGGCGGTAGACACCTTCTTCCCGTTGGAAACCCTGACGCAGGATATCCGCGACTATATTCAGCATTGCCCGAACGCCAGTATCTCGGTGCAGCGAGAAGCGTTGAACGGCACCTGGGATGCGCTGAAGAACAACCGGGCGGATCTGATCATCGCCATCGGCCAAATTCCCGACAGCGTGCAGGCTAAAACCCTGATGCTCGGCAAGCTCAACTTTGTGCTGTGCGTGTCGCCTTCGCACCCGTTCGCGGCGCAGAGAAAGCCGGTGTGCAAGAAACAGCGGTTGAACGACATCGTGGTGGTGATCGCCGACAGCAGCCATGAGCTGCCCAAGCGCAATCACGGCACGCTGCCCTTGCAGCGTCAGTTGGTGGTATGCGACGTGGAAAGCAACCTGGCGCTGCTCAAACGCGGCATCGGCCACGCTTTTCTGCCGCCTGCTTTGATCGAAAAGGAATTGGCCAGCGGCGAACTGGTGACGGTGCCGGTAGAGATGCAAAAGGGCGACGAAATGATTTGGCTGGCGTGGCACCCGGCCAGCAAGGGCGCCGGGTTTAACTGGTGGCATGAGCGGCTGACGCGCAAAAGCGATGTCTACAGCCTGATGGGCCGCGAAGTGGTGCGGGATGGCGGTTATCCTTGGTGCCACAACTGAAGGAATAGAGACGAAGGGACGCGAAAATCAAACGGTTAACTCAATGAAAACCCCGCAGCATTCGGCTACGGGGTTTTTTTACGGCTTACGCCACGCGGCCCACCTTCAGCCAGGCGCCGTCAGAACCGGGCGCCGAGGTGATGTAACCCCATTTGGTCTGCCAGACGTAACCCTGATAGGACACCAGCGCGCCCTGCGCGTAAGTGGTGCCCGGCACATAAGCCGGCGCGGTCATGATCGGCAGGTTGCCGGGGCCGACGCCGGTGTAGCGCAGCCCGGTGCCCATATCCAGCTGGCTGTCGTCGTAGTCCGCGGCGTTGAAATAGCGATCCAGCGAGGCCAGCAGATCGCCGTTGCGGTTGTCTTGCCCCAGATGCCAGAACATCACGCCGCCCAACTGCTGCTGCTTGATGTATTTCGCTTTGTATTTGAAGCTCTCGGCATCGTCATAGGTGACGAACAGCCCTTTCTGCGCATGATACAGGTAAGGCGTTTTGGTCTTGTCGTTCCACAGCCGCTGATAGCCGTAGTTGCCCAGCAGCATCTGCTCCAGTTGGCGATAGGAGGCGATGCGCGGATCCTTGTCGCGCACGCACTCTTCGCAGCCCACCAGCCAGTAATCGGTGTTCGGGTACGGATCTTCGCCCGGCGTGCTGTGGCTGCTGTATTGCCCGCCGTTGCCGCCGCTGACGCCCTTGAAGGCGCGGCCGTAGAAGGGCACGCCCATCACGATTTTGGCGCTCGGCACGCCTTCCATCATCAGGTGTTGCTGCACCGCGGCGTCGACCGTCAGGCTGAACGGGCTGGGGAAGGCGCGGGTCAGCTCTTCCCAGCTCCAGCCCAGGTTGGCTTCGCGCAGCGCATTGTAGAAGGTCGGCCCGGCCGCATCGCCGAACAGCGCCGCCTGGTGGTTGGTTACCTTCTCCCAGGGGCCGGCCAGATCGTAGGTCATCAGGTTGATGTAATCGAGCGGCGCGACGATCTGCGCCAGCTTGCTGTAATAGCGCGACAGGAAGAAGGCGCCGCCGGCGCCGGCGATGGTCAACTGGTACGGCAACGCCTGGCGGCCGTCGGCGACGGTTTGCTGGTTCAGCAGGGTGCGGATCTCCTGCAGCGCGGCGATGAAACCGTCCACTTCCGAGGCTTGCGGGTACTCCCAGTCGATATCCACGCCGTCGAAGCCGTAATCCTTCATGATGCGCACGCAGGATTGGGCGAACTTGGCGCGCGACGCCGGGGTTTTCACCGCGTTGACGTAGTTGGCGTGCGACACGCCCAGATCGTTGGAGTAGTACCAGCCGCCGATGGAGAACATGATGCGCAGGCTGGGGTTGTGCGCTTTGAGCGCGGTCAGACGGTTGACCACATCGCGCGCCTTGGCGTCGTTGGTGGCCGGATCCCAGGCGCATTCCAGATTGCTGTTGATATCCAGGAACGAGAAGTTAATGTGCGTCAGCTGTTTGGCTTTGGCCGGCGTGATGTTGGAAACCGGGAACGGCACGACAGACGTATCGGTCTCGGTGTAATTATTGATTTGGTTGGTCGGAATAAAATAATACCCAATAACGGCTTTACGTGTGGACATGGCATTTCTCCAGAGTGGATGTTTTTCGATGGGGAAATATTTCCCGTTGCCATTAATGTTTATTTTTCGCGGAAATAACAGTCGAAACAAATCACGATAAGAATGAATTTTTTATTCACTGCCGCCTGCCTTGGCGTTTATGTGTTGTGCCAGCATTCAGCATGAATGAATTCGACCATAGGGCCTGTATTTATTCATTTGCTTTGTAATAGCATCCTTAACTAGATTCTGAGTATCCGATGTCCCACCGGCCGTGATTGGCATTTAATTAAAAATAAAAAAGGAGATGAGCTATGTCCAGCATAGAGCCTGACGCTGTTGGCTTAATAGTCCAGCGAGTATGTGAATATCTTCAGCCGGTATTGAACGCCATTCTGGCCGGCGTGATGGCGCTATTACACGGTGCCTATCGCAACGTGGGTATTCGGCGACGTTTATTGAATGCGGCGATGTGCGCGTTATTGGCCTGGACGGTGCGCGATGCGCTGGCGTTGATGGGCCTGGAATTAAACTGGGCGAATTTGGCCAGCGTATTGATTGGCTTTATGGGGGCGGATTACATCAACGCCTTAATTAAAAAATTCATCGGCAAAAAAACGGGGTTTAAAAATGTTAAATGACATCGAAGAGATTCGCTTTACCGCCCGCAGTGAAGAGAACCTGCGCGGCGTGCATCCGGATCTGGTGCGCGTTATTCGTCTGGCGCTGCGCTATTCCCTGGTGCCGTTTTCCGTCAGCGAGGGGCTGCGCAGCATGGCGCGCCAGCGGGAAATGGTGCGCGCCGGCAACAGCCAAACGCTGCGCAGCCGCCATCTGACCGGACACGCGGTGGACGTGGTGGCGATGCCGGCGGGCGTGGTCTCCTGGGAGTGGGATTACTACGCGCAAATTGCGGTGGCGGTGCGGCGCGCGGCGCGTGAATGCGGCATCAACGTCGAATGGGGCGGCGAATGGAAGACCCTCAAGGACGGCCCGCACTTCCAGCTGCCGTTTCGGGACTATCCGGCATGAGCGGCTGGCTGCAAAAACTGATGCAGGGCGGGTTGCTGCTGCTGTTGCTGGCGGCCATCTGCCTCGGCGGCTACAGCGCGTTGCTGTCGCATCAGTTGGTGTCCGCGCGGCAACAGGCGGCGGAATTGCAAAAAAGCCTGGCGCAGCAGGCGGGGCTGATCGCCACCCTGCAGACCCAGGATGCGCAAAATCGTGCGCTGATGGCGGCGCAGCAGCGGCAGGAACAGCAGCTGCGCCAACAACACGAGGCTTATCAGAGGAAATACCGTGAAGCGATTAAAAACGATCCCTGCGCCGCTCAGCCTCTGCCTGGCGCTGTGCTTGAGCTCTTGCGCCCGGCCGCCGGCGCCGCAGGCCGTGCCGCTGTTGCCCCCTGAGTCGGTATTTGCTCCCTGTGAGCAGCCGCAGTTGCAGGGGGAGACCTGGGGCGATGCGGTAAGCTATGCCCTGGCGTTACAAACCTCGTTACACATTTGCGCCGGCCAGGTGGAGACGCTCAACGCCTGGCGCGCCACGCTGCCGCCGCGCTGACGGCGGCGCTTGTCTGACTTGTCCCGCAGGCCTTCTTTTTTTACTTTTAAAACGGTCTTTCGACCAAGGTTATGGCGCGCTTCAAAGTTTGTGATGTTTCTCTCACTATACTTCAAGGCTGTGCCCTGTCATTGTACCTGGGCGCCATAGCCCACGGCAGGGCGCAGCCTCAAAGCCTTACCTCAACATAAAAGCAAAAAACAAAGGAATCCATAATGGACGAACAGCTCAAACAGAGTGCCCTTGATTTCCATCAGTTTCCTGTCCCAGGGAAGATCCAGGTTTCCCCAACCAAACCGTTGGCGACCCAGCGCGATCTGGCGCTGGCCTATTCGCCGGGCGTCGCCGCGCCTTGCCTCGAGATCGCCGAAGATCCGCTGGCGGCCTACAAATACACCGCGCGCGGCAACCTGGTGGCGGTGATTTCCAACGGCACGGCGGTACTGGGTCTGGGCAATATCGGCGCGTTGGCCGGTAAGCCGGTGATGGAAGGCAAGGGCGTTTTGTTCAAGAAGTTTTCCGGTATCGATGTATTTGATATCGAAGTGGATGAGCATAACCCTGACAAATTAATCGACATTATCGCCGCGCTGGAACCGACCTTCGGCGGCATCAACCTGGAAGACATCAAGGCGCCGGAGTGTTTCTACATCGAACAGAAACTGCGTGAGCGCATGAAGATCCCGGTGTTCCACGACGACCAGCACGGCACGGCGATCATTACCACTGCCGCGGTGCTCAACGGCCTGCGCGTGGTGAAGAAGAACATCTCCGATGTGCGGCTGGTGGTGTCCGGCGCCGGCGCGGCGTCCATCGCCTGCCTGAACTTGCTGGTGGCGCTGGGGCTGCGTCAACAGAACATCACCGTCTGCGATTCCAAGGGCGTCATCTATAAAGGCCGCGACGCCAATATGGAACAGACCAAAGCCGCCTACGCCATCGAGGATAACGGCCAGCGCACGCTGGGCGACGCCATCCCGAACGCCGACATCTTCCTCGGCTGCTCCGGCCCGGGAGTGCTGACGCAGGATATGGTGAAAACCATGGCGCGCGATCCGCTGATCATGGCGCTGGCCAACCCGGAACCGGAAATTCTGCCGCCGCTGGCCAAAGCGGTGCGCCCGGACGCCATCATCTGCACCGGCCGTTCCGACTACCCGAACCAGGTGAACAACGTCCTGTGCTTCCCGTTCATTTTCCGCGGCGCGCTGGACGTGGGCGCCACCACCATCAACGAAGAGATGAAGCTGGCCTGCGTGCATGCCATCGCCGATCTGGCGCTGGCGGAACAGAGCGACGTGGTGGCCTCCGCGTATGACGATCAGGATCTCTCCTTCGGGCCGGAATACATCATTCCGAAACCGTTCGATCCGCGTCTGATCGTCAAGATCGCACCGGCGGTGGCCAAGGCGGCGATGGACTCCGGCGTGGCGACGCGTCCGATCGAAGACTTCGACGCCTACGTGGAGAAGCTGGCGGAGTTCGTCTACAAAACCAATCTGTTCATGAAACCGATCTTCTCCCAGGCGCGCAAAGAGGTGAAGCGGGTGGTGCTGGCGGAAGGCGAGGAAGAGCGCGTGCTGCACGCCACGCAAGAGCTGGTGTCGCAGGGGCTGGCTTTCCCGATCCTGGTCGGCCGTCCGAGCGTGATCGAGATGCGCCTGAAAAAGCTGGGCCTGCAACTGACGCCGGGCAAAGATTTCGAAGTGGTGAACAACGAGTCGGATCCGCGCTTCAACGAATACTGGGGCGAGTACTACCAGATCATGAAACGTCGTGGCGTTTCGCAAGAGCAGGCGCGTCGCGCGGTGATTGGCAACCCGACGCTGATCGCCGCCATCATGCTGCACCGCGGTGAAGCGGATGCGATGATCTGCGGCACCATCGGCAGCTACCACGAGCATTACGACGTGGTGAAGAACGTGTTCGGCTTCCGTGAAGGCGCGCACGTCGCGGGCGCGATGAACGCGCTGCTGCTGCCGAGCGGCAACACCTTCATCGCCGACACCTACGTCAACGACGATCCGACGCCGGAACAGCTGGCGGAGATCACCCTGATGGCGGCGGAAACCGTGCGCCGTTTCGGTATCGAACCGAAGGTGGCGCTGCTGTCTCACTCCAGCTTCGGCTCGTCTGATTGCCCGGCGGCGCGCAAGATGCGTAAAACGCTGGAGCTGGTGAACGAGCTGGCGCCGGAGCTGGAGATCGACGGTGAAATGCACGGCGACGCCGCGCTGGTGGAAAGCATCCGTCACGATCTGATGCCGGACAGCCCGCTGAAAGGCTCGGCCAACCTGCTGATCATGCCGAACATGGAAGCGGCGCGCATCAGCTACAACCTGCTGCGCGTCTCTTGCTCGGAAGGGGTGACCGTCGGGCCGGTGCTGATGGGGGTGGCCAAACCGGTGCACATCCTGACGCCGATCGCCTCGGTGCGCCGCATCGTCAACATGGTGGCGCTGGCGGTGGTGGAAGCCCAGACCGAACCGCTGTAAGCCCGGGTTAATGACTGGCCCCCTGCGCCGTTGGCGCCGGGGGCTTTTTTATGCCTTGCAGCGCGCGGCGATGGCGCGAATATCCTGCGGGGTGGTGCGGCAACAGCCGCCGATCAATTGTGCGCCGAGCGCGCGCCACTCTGTCGCCTGATCGGCCAGGCTGCCGTGCTCGCCGCCGCAGGCGCGCCAGGTTTTGCTCACCGCATCGTAGTGCTCGCCGGAGTTCGGGTAGACCAGCAGCGGTTTGTCGGCCAGCGCGCTCAGCTGACGCAGCGCCGGGGCGACCTTGTCCAGCGCGATGCAGTTGATGCCGGTGGCCAGCACCTGCGGGTTACCGCGCAGCGCGGACAGGACCTCCGTCAGCGGCGTGCCGTCGCTGAGGTGTTGGCTGTCGCGCAGGGTGAAGGCGAACCAGGCGCCGAGCGTCGGGAATTCCTGCAGCAGCGTCAGCAGCGCCTGCAGTTCGGTGAACGACGGCAGCGTTTCGCAGGCCAGCAGATCGACGCCGGCGGCGGCCAGCGCGGCGATGCGCGGGCGGTGGAAGGCAATGAAGTCATCCTGCGCCAGCCGGTAGTCGCCGCGGTATTCCGAGCCGTCGGCCAGATAGGCGCCGTACGGGCCCACCGAACCGGCGATCAGCAGCGGCGCCGCCTGCGGGTGCGCGGCCAGATAATCGTGGCGTGCGCGCTGCGCCAGCTGCACGCTTTTGGCGATCAACGCCAGCGACTGAGCCTGGTCCAGGCCGCGGCGCGAGAAGCCCTGCGGCGTGGCCTGATAGCTGGCGGTGATAGCGCACTGGGCGCCGGCGTTGAAATAATCGAGGTGTACCTGATAGATAAGCTCGGGATTTTCAATCAGCACCTTGGCCGACCACAGCGGATCGGTCAGATCGCAGCCGCGCGCTTCCAGCTCGGTGGCCAGCGCGCCGTCCAGGATCAGCGTCGGCCGTTCGGCCAGCAAACGAGCGACGGAGTTGTTAACCGACATGTTGTTCTCCCAAAGCGTTTTTTTGCCCGGCGCGCCGGGTCAGGAAATAGGTGAGATAGCACAGGGCGACGAACGGCAGCCCGCAGTAGAGCGCGATGCGCTGCTCCGGATCGAACGCCAGCCCGATGCAGGCCAGCAGGCACAGCGCAAAACCGAGGATCGGCGTCAATGGATAGCCGGGCGCGCGGTATTTCAGGCCGTTTATCGGCTGGCCGCTGCGCAGATAGGCGCGGCGGAAAGCATAGTGGGCGGCGCAGATGCTCAGCCACACCGCCACCACCGCAAAGCCGGAGATCGCCGACAGGGCGACAAACACCGTATCCGGCGCGATCACGCTGGTCAGCAGCGCCAGCACGCCGCCGAGCATGCTGAAGGTCAGGGCGTTGATCGGAATGCCGCGCGCATTGACGCGCGCAAAGTAGGCCGGCAGGGTGCGCTGGTGGGCCAGCGACCACAGCATGCGCCCCGAGGCGTACAGGCCGGAGTTGGCCGCCGACAGGATGGCGGTCAGGATCACGAAGTTGAAGATATCGGCGGCGTAAGGCACGCCGATGCGTTCAAACACCAGCACGAACGGGCTTTTGACGATCCCCGCCTGATCCATGGGGATCAACGCCGCCAGCACAAACACCGTGCCGATAAAGAACAGCATCAGGCGGATCACCGTGGTGCGGATCGCCAGCGGCACGACTTTCTCCGGGTTCTCGGTTTCACCGGCGGCGATGCCGATCAGCTCCGTGCCGGAGAAAGCGAAGTTCACCGCCACCATGGTCATCAGGATCGGCAGCGTGCCGTGCGGCAGCCAGCCGGAAGCGGTCAGGTTGTGCAGGAACGGCGCCGGGGTGCCGTCTTTCATCGGCAGCAGGCCGAACATGGCGGCGCCGCCCAGAATGATGAACGCCAGAATGGTCACCACTTTGATCAGCGAAAACCAGAATTCGCTTTCGGCAAAAAAACGGGTGGTCACGACGTTGAGCAGGAAAATGGCCGCGCAGAAGATCAGGCACCACAGCCACACCGGCGACTGCGGGAACCAGTACTGCATGCAGAATCCGGCCGCGGTCAGGCTGGAGCCCAGCGCCACCGTCCAGGTGAGCCAATACAGCCAGGCGACGGCATAGCCGGTGGCCGGCCCCAGATAGCGCGAAGCATAGACGTGAAAGGCGCCGGTTTCCGGCATCGCCACCGACAGCTCGCCCAGGCACAGCATCACCAGATACACCACCAGCGCGCCGATCAGGTAGGCCAGCAGCGTGCCGAGCGCCCCGGTGGTGGAGATGATGTAGCCGGTATTGAAAAACAGCCCGGTGCCGATCACGCCGCCCAGCGACAGCATCACCAGATGCCGGGCCTTCATGCTGCGTTTGAACTGCCCTGCGGCGGGCGCCGATGAGTGCATAATAATCTATCCGTATAGACGTCTAAATATCTGAATGGCTATTGGTTATACCCGCAATGCCGTTTCAACGCAATGCGTCACCGGCGATCGCCGCGTAAAAAAATCGTCAGGCCAGATCTATATGCAAATGATAATTATTATCTATAATGTCGCCATTTTCGCTAATGGGGCAACATGATGAGATATCTGATTTTATTGGCGGCGTTGGCGCTCGGCGCCTGCAGCCAAACGCCGGTGAAGACGCCGGCCAGCGACGTCGCGAGCATGGGGAATATCACCGATCTGCACAGCGGCGCGACCCTGACGCCCGAGCAGCTGTTGTCGCGGTTGGCGCAGCAGCCGCGGGTGATCGTCGGGGAAAAGCATGACAATCCTTACCACCATCAGATTGAGCAATGGCTGGTGCAGCAGCTGCCGCAATTGCGGCCGCAGGGTAGCGTGCTGATGGAGATGATCAACCCGAACCAGCAGGCGCAGGTCGACAAAGTCAAGCAGTGGCTGCAGAGCGATCCCACGGTGCGTGATGGCCGCGTGGCGGAGCTGATCGCCTGGCAGCCGGGCTGGAAATGGGCGCTGTATGGCGGGGTGACGATGGCGGCGATGCGCGCGCCTTACCCGCTGTGGTCGGCCAACCTGGATCGCAGCGAGATCGCGGCGTTCTATCAGCAGCCGCAGTTCCCGGCGGGGCAGCTCTCGTCGCAGCCGGCGGTGCGCAAGGCGCTGGAAGAGACTATCCGCACTTCGCACGGCGGCCAGATTGAGGCCGCGCAGCTGCATGCGATGCTGGCGATCCAGCAGCAGCGCGACCGGCGCATGGCTGAGCGCCTGCTGGCGGCGCCGACGCCCGCGTTGTTGATCGCCGGTGGCTATCACGCCGCCAAATCGGTGGGCGTGCCGCTGCACGTGCGGGATCTGCAACCGGCGGCGGCGCCGATGGTGCTGATGCTGGCGGAGCCGGGCGTACAGGTCGATGCGAACACCGCAGACTACCTGTGGATCACACCATCAGTGAAATGAATACGTTAAGACGGTGAAAAGGAGTGTTAATTATATTTGCAAATGATTATCATTAGTAAATGTGATCTGCAATCATTCGCAATTAAGTAAACTAATGTCCCTATGTTAAGTCAGTCTTATTCCCTTCCGGCCTTTGAGCTGCCGCAGCCGCGCTGGGCGCGCGGCCTGCTGCTTGCCCTGGCGGCGCATGTGGCGTTGGTGCTGCTGTTTTATTGGCCGCAGACGGCGCTGGAGCCGGTGGCGCTGCCGCCGCCGGCGGTGATGATGAGCTGGGCGGCGCAGATTGAAGCGCCGGAAAGTAAGCCGCTGCCGCTGGGCGTGCAGCAGGCTGAATCTGCCGCGGCGCAGCCGGCGGAGCAGCAGCAACAGCCAGATCTGCCCAAGCTGGCGCGTGCCGATAAAGCAAAAATCGTGACGGCGCAGAAGAAGCGCGCCGAACACCGTCCCCCGCAAAAAGCGCAGCCGAAACCGCAGGAGCAGGCCAAAGAGACGCGCAACGCCGCCGCGTCCAGCGCTGCTGCGCCGCAGGCGCAGACGCTCTCCCACCAAACCGCCGCACCGATCAACAGCGACGCCAACAGCAACGCGCAGGCCAAACTGTCGTGGGAGAGCCTAGTGAAGGGCAAACTGAATCGCATCAAGGATTACCCTTTGGATGCCCGCAGCCGCCGGCGCAGCGGCATGCCGCAGGTCAGTTTCAGCGTTGACGCGCAGGGACGGGTCTCGAATGTCATTCTGCAGGTGCGTTCCGGCACCGCGTCGCTGGATCGGGAAGCGGTGGCGGTGGTGTCGCGCGCCCAGCCGTTGCCGCCGCCGCCGCCGGAGATGCTGCAGCAGGGAGCCGTCAAGGTGACGATGCCGATCGATTTCAATCTGGCGGAGCTGAATGCCCGCCGTTAATGCCCGCAGGCGCCGCATCGCCGTCGTGCACCTCTTCAAACTTCGTGAGGGATTATGAATCCGCTGTTATTCACCCCGCGCCGTCGCATCGCGGCCGCGCTCTGGCTTTCTTTAGGCGTCGCCGGCGTCGCGCTGGCGCAACCGCAGCCGCCGTTGGCGGAACGCGCGCCGAAAGCGCTGACGGCGCACGGCGAGACGCGCACCGACGATTACTACTGGCTGCGCGACGATAGCCGAAAAGAGCCGAAGGTGCTGGACTACCTGAAGGCGGAGAATCGTTATACCGAGCAGATGATGGCGCCGTACCAGAAGCTGCGCGCCACGCTGTATCAGGAGATGCTGGGTCGCGTGAACCCTGACGATCGTTCGGTGCCGTATCAGCTCAACGGTTATCGCTATCAGGAAAGCTACGCCGCCGGTAAAGATTTCGCACTGTATCAGCGCCAGGCGCTCACTGCCGACGCGCCGTGGCAAACCTTGCTGGACGCCAATCAGCGCGCGGCCGGCCATGCGTATTATCGTCTGGGGGCGATGGACGTCAGCCTGGACAACCGCCGCCTGGCAGTGGCCGAGGATCTGCAGGGCCGCCGCCAATACCGCATCTCCCTGCGCGAGATAGACAGCGAACGCTGGTCGCCGGAAACGCTGGAAAACACCTCCGGCAACATGGTGTGGGCCAACGACAACCAAACCCTGTTCTACGTGCGCAACCACCCGCAAACGCTGTTGCCATATCAGGTCTACCGCCATCGGTACGGTACGCCGACCGCGGAAGATAAGCTGGTGTACCAGGAAAACGATCCGGCGTTCTACCTCAGCCTCGGCCGCTCGTCCTCGCGCGATTACCTGATTCTGACCATCAGCGGCAACACCACCTCCGAAGTGCGCCTGATCGACGCCAACCAGCCGCAGCGCGAGCCGCAGCTGTTCGCCGCCCGGCAGAACGGCCGCGAGTATTACCTCGATCACTACCGGGGCGAGTTCTACCTGCGCTCCAACCATCAGGATCCGAACTTTGGCCTGTACCACACGGCGGCGGCGGGCAAACCGTGGCAGACGCTGATCGCACCGCAGGCGCAGCACGAGGTGGAAAGCTTCAGCCTGTTCCGCGATTGGCTGGTGGTGCAGGAGCGCGCCAACGGGCTGGTGCAGCTGCGGCAAATCAGCTGGGACGGCAAAACCGAGCGCGCCATCCCGTTCGATGATGCCAGCTACATGGCCTGGCTGGGCTATAACCCCGAGCCGGACAGCGATCGCTTGCGCTACGGCTATTCGGCGATGACCACGCCGACCCGCACCTATGAGTGGGACCTGAACAAGGGCGAGCGCACCCTGCTGAAACAGCAGGAGGTGAAAGGCGTCGATCCCAGCTTGTATCACAGCGAGCGCATCTGGGTCACGGCGCGCGACGGCGTGAAGGTGCCGGTCTCGCTGGTGTACCGCACATCGCTGTTCAAAAACGGGCATAACCCGCTGCTGGTGTACGGCTATGGCGCTTACGGCATGAGCATGGATCCGGCGTTCAGCGCCAACCGCATCAGCCTGCTGGATCGCGGCTTCGTCTATGCGCTGATCCACGTGCGCGGCGGCGGCGAGCTGGGGCAGAGCTGGTACAAACAGGGCAAGCTGACGCACAAACCGAACAGCTTCAACGACTTCATCGACGCCACCCAGGCGCTGATCAAAGACGGCTACGGCCAACCGGGGCGCATCTACGCCATGGGCGGCAGCGCCGGCGGCTTGCTGATGGGGGCGGTGATCAATCAGGCGCCGCAGCTGTTCAACGCGGTGGTGGCGCAGGTGCCGTTCGTCGACGTGGTGACCACCATGCTGGACGACAGCATTCCACTCACCACCGGGGAATACGAGGAGTGGGGCAACCCGCACCAGCCGGCCGCCTATGTGCTGATGAAGTCCTACAGCCCGTACGACAACGTGCGTAAGCAACGTTACCCGAACCTGTTGGTCACCAGCGGTCTGTACGACTCGCAGGTGCAGTATTGGGAACCGGCCAAATGGGTGGCGAAGCTGCGGCGTTTCAAGCAGGGCGATTCGTTGCTGCTGCTCTCCACCGACATGACCGCCGGCCACGGCGGCAAATCGGGCCGCCTGGCGCGGCTGGAAAACGGCGCGCTGGAGTACGCCTTTATTCTGGCGGCGGACCGGCAGGCGCAGAAATAACCTTTAGCGCCGCAGCACGCTGCGGCGCAATAAAACAATAACAACCTTTTACCGCGCTTTCGGCGGGCTTTTTGCTGGGCATTGTCGGCCATCAAACCTTATTGGCTATTTCTGGGGATATATGAAAATCAAAATGATAGCGAGCCTGATCGGCGCGGGACTGGCGCTGTACGGGCAGGCTGCGGCCGCGCAGGAACAGGCGGAAAATAATAAAGGCAGCGTGGCGTTCAGCCCGCTCAACGTCTCGGCCGCCGACAGCGGCAAAAGCAGCGAAAAAGACGCGCTGGCCCGGCCGGGCGCGTTCAGCTCGCGCGACGAAAACAAGAATCTGGAGTCGGTGGACAGCATTCTGCGCAGCATGCCGGGCACCTATACCCAGATCGATCCCGGCCAGGGATCGGTCAGCGTCAATATCCGCGGCCTGAGCGGCTTTGGCCGGGTCAACACCATGGTCGACGGCATCACGCAAAACTACTACGGCAACTCGCCGAGCGACGCAGCGCACGGGGGATTGCCCACCAGCCAGTTCGGGGCGCTGATCGATCCTAACTTTATCGTCGGCGTCGACGTGGCGCGCGGCAACGCCACCGGATCCGCTGGGGTGAACGCCTTGGCGGGCAGCGCCAACTTCGGCACCATCGGCGTGGATGACGTGGTATTTTCCGACAACCCGTTCGGCGTGCGCACCAAATTCTCGGTGGGCAATAACGGCATCGGCCGCAGCGGCATGATCGCCCTGGGTGCCAAAACCGCCGCCTTTGCCGACGGCGGCAGCCTGGGGGCGATGGCGGCGATCAGCGGCAGTTCCATCACCTCCAACTACAAAAACGGCGCCGGGTTCGACAGCGAGATGTTCAACGTCGATAAAACCTACCGCCAGAACCCGAAATCCCAGCTGTTCAAGGTGGACATCAAGCCGGATGCCTTTAACAGCATCGAACTGTCGGCGCGCAGCTACCAGAATAAAATCACCCGCCGCCACATCGACAGCGACGATTTCTACCTTAAATACCACTATGCGCCGTTCTCGGAACTGATCGATTTCAACCTGACCGCCAGCACCAGCCGCGGCAAGCAGCAGTTCATGTCCAACAACATGGCGGGATTCAGCGACAGCACGGCGAAAAACATCTCCGATGCGCTGGATATCAACAACACCAGCCGTTTCAGCCTGCAGGACGTCGATTTCGCTTTCAGCTACGGCGGCAAGCTGGTGCGCAACGAGTATAAGAAAAAGGCCTCCGGTTTGGTGACGGATGACAATCAGGCGGAAAGCATGCCGGTGGGCATTGCCGGCAAACAAGATATCTCCAGCCTGTACAGCGGGTTGCAAGCTAACTACGGTATCTGGCAGGGGAATTTCGATCTGAACTACACCGCCTATCGCCTCTCCGGTTATAAGCCGGCCTGTGACGAGCGCGTAGAGTGCTTCCCGCAGGGCGCCGGCAATATCACCCGCAACGAACACGGCTTCAACCCGTCGGTCATGCTGTCGGCGCAGGTGACGCCGTGGCTGCAGCCGTTCGTCAGCTACAGCAAGTCGATGCGCGGGCCGAATATCCAGGAAGTGTTCTTCGCCAACAGCGGCGGCCAGTCGATGAACCCGTTCCTGAAGGGGGAAAAAGCGGAGACCTGGCAGGGCGGGTTCAACGCCAATGCCCACGATCTGTTGTTCAAGCAGGATAGCTTCCAGCTGAAAGCGGTCTATTTCGAAACCAGGATCAAAAACTACATTTCCAGCCAATCCTATCTGGTGTGTAAAAATCGCCAGAAGTGCAACCGTTCGCAGGCGACGCAGGAAGAGTGGGATGACGCGGACGTCAACGTCAGCATGACCATGTACAGCAACGCCCCCGAACCGGTCAAAATGCGCGGGGTGGAGCTTGAAGCGCTGTACGACGCCGGTTTCGCCTTCACCAAGCTGTCGTTAAGCAAGGAGCATACCTCCCAGCCGACCAACCAGGCCAGCAACGTATTCGGCGCGGGCGATATCAGCGAGCTGCCGGAGTTCTACTTCACGCTGGACAGCGGGGTGCGCCTGCTGGACGAGAAACTGACGCTGGGCGGGGTGGTGAAATATACCGGCAAATCGGTGCGCCTGTCGCCGGACTCTGATTACGATGAGAATGAGCAGTTGCTGAAAGAGCCGGCGCCGCATATTCCGACCATTATCGATCTGTACGGCACCTATCAGGTGAATCGCAATCTGCTGCTGAAGCTCAGCGTGCAAAACCTGATGGACAAGGACTACTCGGACGCGCTGAACAAGATGAACTCGCTGCCGTCTCAGTCGCAGTATGAGACGCCGACCAACACTGCCCGTGGACGCACCTATATCTTCGGCGGGGAGGTGCGCTTCTAAACCGCAGCGGAGCAGGGCGCAGTCACTGCGCCCGTTTCGCCTGCAGCAGCCATTTATCCAGCTCGTTGGCGAACTGCTGGCGGTCGCGCTGGTTCAGGGCGTTCGGGCCGCCGGTCTGAATGCCGCTGGCGCGCAGGGTATCCATAAAATCGCGCATGTTGAGGCGCTCGCGGATGGTGTCCGGCGTATAGCGTTCGCCGCGCGGGTTCAGCGCCACCGCGCCTTTCTCAATCACCTCCGCTGCCAGCGGAATGTCGGCGGTGATCACCAGATCGCCCGCTTCGCAGCGGCGCACGATCTCGTTATCGGCCACGTCGAAGCCGGCCGCCACCTGCAGCGAACGGATGTACTTCGACGGCGGCGTGCGCAGCGGTTGGTTCGCCACCAGCGTCACGGTGATGGCGGTGCGATCGGCGGCGCGGAACAGCACTTCCTTGATCACGTTCGGACAGGCGTCCGCATCGACCCAAATCTGCATCATTTCGGCTCCTGCAGCCAGTCGCGCACCGGCAGGAAATCGCGCGCCAGCGCCGCTTCCGGGCTGTCGGCGTCCGGCTGGTAGTTATATTCCCAACGCACCAACGGCGGCATCGACATCAGGATGGACTCGGTGCGCCCGCCGGTTTGTAGCCCGAACAGCGTGCCGCGATCCCACACCAGGTTGAACTCCACATAGCGGCCGCGGCGATACAGCTGGAACTGGCGCTCGCGCTCGCCCCAGGTCAAAGCCTTGCGTTTTTCGACAATCGGCAGGTAGGCGTCGAGGAAGCCCTGGCCCACCGCGCGGGTGAAGGCGAAACAATGGTCGAAATCCGGGGTGTTCAGATCGTCGTAGAACAGGCCGCCGATGCCGCGCGCTTCGTTGCGATGCTTGATGAAAAAGTAATCGTCACACCACTGTTTATATTTGGGGTAGACCTCGTCGCCGAACGGCGCGCACAGCTCGGCCGCGGTGCGGTGCCAGTGCACGGCATCCTCTGCGAAACCGTAGAACGGCGTCAGGTCAAAACCGCCGCCGAACCACCACACCGGCGCTTCGCCCGGCTTTTCAGCGATGAAAAAGCGTACGTTGGCGTGGCTGGTGGGCACGTAGGGGCTGAGCGGATGGATAACCAGGGAGACGCCCATCGCCTGGAAGCTGCGCCCGGCCAGTTCCGGACGGTGCGCGGTCGCCGAGGCCGGCAGGGTGGCGCCGGAGACGTGCGAGAAGTTGACCCCCGCCTGTTCGAACACCGCGCCGTTGGTCAGCACGCGGCTGCGGCCACCGCCGCCTTCTTCACGCGTCCATTGGTCTTCGGTGAACACGGCGCCGCCATCGGCCTGGGCGAGCTGCGCGCAGATATGATCCTGCAGCGCCAGCAGGAAGGATTTTACTTCAGCGATGTTAGGTAAACTCATGCGGGGTCTTTATAGCGTCTGGCTGAACAAGGCGCTGAGTATACTCTTATTCGCCGCCCGCGGCATCAGCGGGGTTTGCGTTGGTGTGCGTCGAAGTAGTCGAAGAAGTTGACGATGCCGTCCGCGATGGCGCGGGCGATTTTCTCGCGAAACGCGGTGGTGCCCAGCAGCCGTTCTTCGTTCGGGTTGGTGATGAACGAGGTTTCTACCAGCACCGAGGGAATGGACGGGGATTTCAACACCGCGAACGCCGCCTGTTCGGTGCTGTCGCTGTGCAGATGGTGTACCGGACGAATTTGGCCGAGCACGTGGCGGCCGAGCGTCAGGCTGTTGTTGATGGTGTCGGTTTGCACCAGATCGAACAGCACCTGCTGCAGGTAGTTGTCCTGATCCTTGTATTTGCCGCCCGCTACGTCGTCGGCGGCGTTTTCACGGTTGGACAGGTAGCGCGCCATGGCGCTGCTGGCGCCGCGGTTGGAGAGGGCGAATACCGAAGCGCCGGAGGCCGACGGGCTGGTAAAACCGTCGGCGTGAATGGAAATGAACAGATCGGCCTGGTGCTGGTGGGCGATCTCCACCCGCTGGAACAGCGGAATGAATTCGTCTTCTTCGCGCGTCAGGCGCGCCTCGATGTGATCGTGCTCATGCAGGAAACGGCGCACGTGGTTGGCGATTTCCAGCACGATGTGTTTTTCCTGCGAACCTTCGTGGCCGACCGCGCCGGAGTCGATGCCGCCGTGGCCGGGATCGATCATCACCCGCTTTTTGCCGCCGGCCGGTTTCGCCGCCGGTTTGCTGTGCTGGTTGCGCAGCAGGCCTTCCGCTCTGGCGCTTGGGTTTTTCACGCCGAACAGCGCCACCGCCAGGCCGGAAAGCAACAGTTGGCGTCGCGTCGGGGAAACGGCAAGCGGTTTAAAATTGAGGAATTGTTTACCCTGCTTTTTCATTACGCAACGCTCCGTCGACGATTCTATTTTGCGACGTTATATCGTATTGATAATCATTAATCGACCCGATAACTATTTCCATTTATTACGCCTGTTACCGGCGATTTCCGGGCAAATAGCGCGGTAAATTGCAGTTTGATATTGCGTAAGTGAATAATCACGCGATAATCAGATAAACACCTTAATTAACAGCGGCCAACATCGATGGAAATTCGCGTATTTCGACAAGACGACTTTGAAGAAGTCATTACCCTGTGGGAGCGCTGCGATCTGCTGCGGCCGTGGAACGATCCGGAAATGGACATCGAGCGCAAGCTGAACCACGACCCGGAGCTGTTCCTGGTGGCGGAAGTCGGCGGCGAAGTGGTCGGTTCGGTGATGGGCGGCTATGACGGCCACCGCGGGTCGGCGTATTACCTCGGGGTGCATCCCGACTATCGCGGGCGCGGCATTGCCAATGCGTTGATCAACCGTCTGGAGAAGAAGTTGATCGCCCGCGGCTGCCCGAAGATCCAGATTATGGTGCGCGAAGACAACGACACGGTGGTCGAGATGTACGAGAAGCTCGGCTACGAGATTCAGGGCATCACCAGCCTGGGCAAGCGGCTGATCGAAGATCAGGAATATTGATCGAGCGGCGGGCGGCGGCGTTGCACCGCCCGCCGCAGCGCATTACGGCAGCTTTTTGACGGTTTTCACGTCCACTTCGAGGCTGTTCCAGTCTTTATCCACTTTGCCTTCCAACTGCACCTTGTCTTTCGGCGTAACGGTCTGGCCGTTCCAGCGTTTGCGATCGATATCGACCGTCAGGGTGCCGGTGGCATCGCGGAAGGTGTAGGTTTCGTCGCCGATGCGCTGCTCGATGTTGCCCTGCAGCATCACCCAGGCGTCGTCGCTCAGCGATTTCACCTTGTCCACGGTGGTCAGCGCCGCGCTGGGGCCGGAGAAACCGCCCTGTGCGGTGGTTTGCGTTTGAGCCTGCGGCGCGGCCGGATCGAGGAACCCGCCTTGTTGCGCCAGTACCGGTGCGCTGCACAGCGCGATCAGAGCGGCCAGAGTCAGTTTTTTCATGTTGCGCTTCCTTATCGTTATCGAAAATCACATCCCGCTGATATCGGGTTGCTTGCTTAGTGATAAGGATTAAAACACACCGATCTTAAGAGCTTCTTAAGCCGACGCATTGAAATTCCCATCGCCGGCGCCCATCTGTAGCCATAGTCTTTATTCTGTTGGCAAGGAACGAGCGTTGAAGCCATTCTCACCCCGGTTTTCCCCGGACGATTACGATCAGCACGGCGCGCTGCGGCTGCCGCTGGGATTTTGGGCCGTGCTGATTTTGCAGGCGCGCACCTGGCTGTTGTTCGTGATGGCCGGCGCTTCGCGCGAGCAGGGCGAAAGCTTGTTGGCGTTGTTTTATCCGGATACCCAACGCTTTTGGTACGGCATGCTGCTCGGTCTGCCGGCGGCGCTGGCGTTTTTGCTGAGCGGCCGTCGCCACCAATGGCCGCGGCTGTGGCGCGGTTGGCGCTGGGGGCTGGCTGTCTCGCTGCTGGCGTCGTTCGGCGGCTCGCTGTTCAGCCTGTGGCGCCAGGACGGCGATGCGCCGGGGCTGGAGCTGACGTTGGCGCTGCTCGACGCGCTGGCGCTGAGCTATCTGCTGCTGAACGCGCGTCTGAAAGCCTGTTTCGCGCTGGCGGAGCGCGCCGACTAATTGCCGAGAAGTGCGGCACTTTTCGCATTTTCCGCACTCCAAGCTGGCAACCGTTGGCGTAGTGCGGGCCGTTGTGAGAGGCTGGCACGCAGCAAAACGCCGAATGCGGCAGGAGCGGGTGACCCGCCCCGTGCCATTGATGTCTAAGGAGCTAGAGATGAATATTCGCCCCCTGTTGTTAGGGCTTCCGCTGTTACTGACCGGCTGTTCGAGCATGTCTAATTTCTCCTGGTCCAGCCTGTCGCCATTCAACTGGTTCGGCAGCAGCCTGGAAGTCGGCGCCAAGGGCGTCGGCAAGCTCAACGCCGGCACGCCGATGTCGGAAAGTGCCATCAACGACGGGCTGGACGGCAACTACCGCCTGCGCGGCGGCATGGCGACCAACAACGGCCAGATCGTCTCTTATTATCAGGCGCTGTCCGGCGACGAAGTGAAGCTGGTGATCACCGGCGAACCGAAAGGGCGCCTGCAGCGGGTGGACGTGCTGGATCCGAAAGTGGCGACGGAGTGGGGCAACAAGCTCGGCACGCCGTTCGGCGACATGTACAGCAAGGCGTTTGGCTCCTGTAAGCCGGGCAGCGGCGAAGACGCCGGTAAAGTGGAGTGCGTGGCGGAGCAGAGCAAATACGTCACCTACATCTTCAGCGGCAAGTGGGCCGGCGCGCAGGATATCATCCCGCCGGACGACACCCTGAAAAGCTGGACGGTCAGCAAAATCATCTGGCACGCCAAGCCGCAGCAGTAACGCGTTCAACGGGCGCCGGTTCCCGGCGCCTGCTTGTCCAAATCATTACCCCTATTTTCTTTGCGCTGCTGCAAGGCAATCGCCTGTGCTTGCGGTATGATAGCGCGCGTTTGTAACAGGGACCCCGCGCGTCAACCGCCATACCTTACCTGTTGCCGGATTCTGGTATTGAGGATAACAACATGACACAGGTTCAGAGCGGCATTCTGCTGGAGCACTGCCGTTTCGCCATTTTTATGGAAGCCAGCGTACAGGGCGAATTCGCCGATTTGCGCCAGGGCTGCAAACAGTTTTGTCAGACGCTGAGCGAGCTGCAGCAGCAGTTCCCCGATGCGCGCCTCGGCGCGGTGATCGCTTTCGGCTACGACGTCTGGCACGATCTCTCCAGCGGCCAGGGCGCGAAAGAGCTGAAGCCGTTCACGCCGCTCGGCAAAGGGCTGGCGCCGGCCACCCAGCGCGATATGCTGATCCACATCCAGTCGCTGCGCCACGACGTCAACTTCACGCTGGCGCAGGCCGCGCTGGCGGCGTTCGGCAACGTCATCAAGATTGAGGAAGAAACCCACGGTTTCCGCTGGGTGGAAGAGCGCGATCTGAGCGGCTTCATCGACGGCACCGAAAACCCGCAAGGTGACCAACGCCCGGCAGTGGCGACGATCGCCGAAGGCGAAGAGGACGCTGGTGGCAGCTACGTGCTGGTGCAACGCTACGAGCACAACCTGCGCCAGTGGCAGCGCTTTACCACCGAGCAACAGGAGCAGATCATCGGCCGCACCAAGCACGACAGCGAAGAGCTGCCGGCGGATCGGCGCCCGGATACCTCCCACGTCAGCCGCGTCGATCTGAAAGAGAACGGCAAAGGCCTGAAAATTCTGCGCCAGAGCCTGCCTTACGGCACCGCCAGCGGCAAGCACGGCCTGTTCTTCATCGCCTATTGCGCGCGCCTGCACAATATCGAGCAGCAACTGCTGAGCATGTTCGGCGATCTGGACGGCAAACGCGACGCGATGCTGCGTTTCAGCCGTGCGGTCACCGGCAGCTACTACTTTGCGCCATCGCTGACGCGCTTGCTGTCACTTTGACGCCGTTGCCGAAGCCGGCGCGTCCGGCTTCGGTCTGTTTTCCCGCCCCCAAAACGCCTCGCATTTCCTGCCTTATAGCGTTTGATGCTTGTAAATCACTAAACGGTATATAAAAGCGTTACAGCTCCGCACCGAGTTATAAATACACTGGTCGTCAATAAGGCGAAAGCCTGAAGGAATGACTTAGTGATAAGGTGCAGAATGAAACAAAACCGGGTTAAAAATCTCGTGCTGAAAGGTTGGCTGGCGGCTGCGCTGTTGGCGAGCGGCGCCGCGTCGGCGGCGGAATTGCTGAACAGCTCTTATGACGTTTCCCGTGAATTGTTCGTCGCGCTGAATCCCGGCTTTGAACAGCAATGGAATCAGCAGCATCCGAATGACAAGCTGACCATCAAACAATCGCACGCCGGCTCGTCGAAGCAGGCGTTGGCGATCCTGCAGGGCCTGCGCGCCGACGTGGTGACCTACAACCAGGTCACCGACGTGCAGATCCTGCACGATCGCGGGCAGCTGATCCCGGCGGACTGGCAGTCGCGTCTGCCGAACAACAGCTCGCCGTTCTATTCCACCATGGCGTTTCTGGTGCGCAAGGACAACCCGAAGGGCATCCACACCTGGAACGATCTGGTGCGTGACGACGTGAAGCTGGTGTTCCCGAACCCGAAAACCTCCGGCAACGGCCGTTACACCTATCTGGCCGCCTGGGGCGCCGCCAGCCAGGCCGACGGCAACGATGCGGACAAGACCCGCGCCTTCATGACCCGTTTCCTGAAAAACGTGTTGGTGTTCGATACCGGCGGCCGCGGCGCGACCACCACCTTCGTCGAGCGCGGTTTGGGCGACGTGCTGATCAGCTTCGAGTCCGAAGTGAACAACATCCGCAAGCAATACGGTGAAGACAAGTACGAAGTGATCGTGCCGCCGGTCGATATTCTGGCGGAGTTCCCGGTGGCCTGGGTCGACAAAAACGTCGCGCGCAACGGCACCGAACAGGCGGCCAAAGCCTATCTGAACTATCTCTACAGCCCGGCGGCGCAGCAGGTGATCACCAGTTTCTACTACCGCGTGTATGACCAGAAAGCGATGGCGGCGGCCAAGGGGCAATTCCCGGACACCCAACTGTTCCGCGTAGAAGATCAATTCGGCGGCTGGCCGCAGGTGATGAAAACCCACTTCGCCACCGGCGGCGAGCTGGATCAGCTGTTAGCGGCAGGGCGCAAGTAAATGTTGGCGTTGTCGTCCAGTAAGCGGGTGCTGCCCGGATTTGGCCTCAGCCTCGGCAGCAGCCTGTTTTATACCTGTTTGATTCTGCTGCTGCCGCTCAGTGCGCTGGTGATGCAGCTGGCGCAGATGAGCCTGGCGCAATATTGGGAAGTGATTTCCAACCCGCAGGTGGTGGCGGCGTATAAAGTGACGCTGCTGGCGGCCGCTGTCGCCAGCCTGTTCAATGCGGTGTTCGGCATGCTGATGGCCTGGATCCTGACGCGCTACCGCTTTCCCGGCCGTTCGCTGCTGGATGGCCTGATCGACCTGCCGTTCGCGCTGCCGACGGCGGTAGCCGGCCTGACGCTGGCCGGTCTGTTTTCCACCACGGGCTGGTACGGGCAGTGGCTGGCGCACTTCGACATCAAGGTCACCTTCACCTGGCTTGGGATCGCGGTGGCGATGGCGTTCACCAGCCTGCCGTTTGTGGTGCGTACCGTGCAGCCGGTGCTGGAAGAGTTAGGGCCGGAGTACGAAGAGGCGGCCGAGACGCTGGGCGCCACGCGCTGGCAGAGTTTTCGCCGCGTCGTGCTGCCTGAAGTGGCGCCGGCGCTGCTGGCCGGCACCGCAATTTCCTTTACCCGCAGTCTGGGCGAGTTCGGGGCGGTGATTTTCATCGCCGGCAACATCGCCTGGAAGACGGAAGTGACCTCGCTGATGATTTTTGTGCGTTTGCAGGAGTTCGATTACCCGGCGGCCAGCGCCATCGCCTCGGTGATCCTGGCGGCGTCGCTGCTGCTGCTGTTCAGCATTAACGTATTGCAAAGCCGCTTCGGCAGACGTTTGGGAGGAGGGCACTGATGGCTGATATTTCCGCCTTCAACGGCGCCGAGCGCCCGCGCGTCAACTGGGGCAAGTGGACGCTGATCGCCATCGGCACGCTGTTTTCGGCGCTGCTGCTGGTGGTGCCGATGATATCGATTTTCGCCGAGGCCTTCTCCAAAGGATTCGGCGCGATGTGGAGCAATTTGCTCGATCCGGACATGCTGCACGCCATTTGGCTGACGGTCCTGATCGCGCTGATCACCGTGCCGTTCAACCTGGTGTTCGGCACGTTGCTGGCGTGGCTGGTGACGCGTTTTACCTTCCCCGGCCGCCAGCTGCTGCTGACGCTGATCGATATCCCGTTCGCCGTTTCACCGGTGGTGGCGGGGCTGATTTATCTGCTGTTTTACGGCAGCAACGGCCTGCTGGGCGGCTGGCTGGATGCGCATAACATTCAGGTGATGTTCTCCTGGCCGGGCATGGTGCTGGTGACCATTTTCGTCACCTGTCCCTTCGTGGTGCGCGAACTGGTGCCGATGATGCTCAGCCAGGGCAGCCAGGAAGATGAGGCCGCCATTCTGCTGGGAGCGTCCGGCTGGCAGATGTTCCGCCGCGTGACGCTGCCCAACATTCGCTGGGCGCTGCTGTACGGCGTGGTGCTGACCAACGCGCGCGCCATCGGCGAGTTCGGCGCGGTGTCGGTGGTGTCCGGTTCGATTCGCGGCGAAACCTACAGCCTGCCGCTGCAGGTCGAGCTGTTGCAGCAGGATTACAACACCGTCGGGGCCTTTACCGCCGCCGCCCTGTTGACCCTGATGGCGATCGTTACCCTATTTTTGAAGAGCGCGCTGCAGTGGCGTCTGGAACGTCAAAACGCGCGTCTCGAGCGGGAGGAAAATCATGAGCATTGAGATTAACGGCATCAACAAGTCCTTCGGTCGCACCAAGGTATTGAACGATATCTCGCTCGATATTGCTTCCGGCGAAATGGTGGCGCTGCTCGGGCCGTCCGGTTCCGGCAAGACCACGCTGCTGCGCATCATCGCCGGGCTGGAAAGCCAGAGCGGCGGCAAGCTGGGCTTCCACGGCACCGACGTCAGCCACATGCACGCGCGCGACAGGCGCGTGGGCTTCGTATTTCAGCACTATGCGCTGTTCCGCCACATGACGGTGTTCGATAACATCGCCTTCGGCCTGACCGTGCTGCCGCGCCGTGAGCGCCCGAACGCCGCGGCGATCAAACAGAAAGTCACTCAGTTGCTGGAAATGGTGCAGCTGGGCCACCTGGCTACCCGCTATCCGTCGCAGCTGTCCGGCGGCCAGAAACAGCGCGTGGCGCTGGCGCGCGCCCTGGCGGTGGAACCGCAGATTCTGCTGCTGGATGAACCGTTCGGCGCGCTGGATGCGCAGGTGCGCAAAGAGCTGCGCCGCTGGCTGCGTCAGCTGCATGAAGAGCTGAAATTCACCAGCGTGTTCGTCACCCACGATCAGGAAGAGGCGATGGAAGTGGCCGACCGCATCGTGGTGATGAGCCAGGGCAATATCGAACAGGTCGGGTCGCCGGTCGACATCATGCGCGAACCGGCGAGCCGCTTTGTGCTGGAATTCATGGGGGAAGTGAACCGCCTGAACGGCGAAATTCGCGGCTCCCAGCTGTTCGTCGGCGCGCACCAGTGGCCGTTGTCGTTCCAGCCGATGCACCAGGGCAGCGTCGATCTGTTCCTGCGCCCGTGGGAAATGGAAGTGGCGACCGAAAGCAGCGAACGTTGCCCGCTACCGGTTCAGGTGCTGGAAGTCAGTCCGCGCGGCCATTTCTGGCAGCTGACGGTGCAGCCGATCGGCTGGCACCAGGAACCGATCAGCGTGGTGCTGCCAGAAGGCAACGCCACGCCGGTGCGCGGCGGCCGTTATTACGTCGGCAGCCTCAATGCGCGGCTATATGCCGGCGATCAACTGCTGCAACCTGTTGCGTTAGCCAAAAGCGCCTGATAGGTTTTAGCAGCCCTTTATTCAAGGCAACCCCAGGGTTGCCTTTTTACTTTACGCACACCAACACACAGGCAAAGATCGTGACAACGCTCGAACAATGCATCGGGAATACCCCGCTGGTAAAACTGCAACGGCTGGCCGCCCAGGCGGGCAGCGAGGTATGGGTCAAACTGGAAGGCAACAATCCGGCGGGATCGGTGAAGGATCGCGCTGCGTTGGCGATGATCCAGCAGGCGGAGCTGCGCGGTGAGATCAGGCCCGGCGACGTGCTGATTGAGGCCACCAGCGGCAACACCGGCATTGCGCTGGCGATGATCGCTGCATTGAAAGGCTATACGCTGAAGCTGCTGATGCCGGAGAACATGAGCCTGGAGCGGCAGGCGGCGATGCGCGCCTACGGCGCCGAGCTGATCCTGGTCAGCCGTGAGCAGGGCATGGAAGGGGCGCGCGATCTGGCGCTGGAGATGCAGCGTCAGGGGCAGGGCAAGGTACTGGATCAGTTCAACAACCTGGACAATCCCTACGCCCATTTCACTACCACCGGCCCGGAGATTTGGCGCCAAACCGAAGGGCGCATCACGCATTTCGTTTCCAGCATGGGTACCACCGGCACCATTACCGGCGTGGGCGGTTACCTGAAAAGCCAGAATCCGCAGGTGCAGATCATCGGCCTGCAGCCGGCGGAGGGCAGCAGCATCCCCGGCATTCGCCGCTGGGCGCCCGCTTACCTGCCGGGTATTTTCCGCCCGGAGCTGGTGGATCAGGTGCTGGATATCGAACAGGGCGATGCCGAGCAGACCATGCGCCAGCTGGCGCAGCGTGAAGGCATCTTCTGCGGCGTCAGCTCCGGTGGCGCGGTGGTCGGCGCCTTGCGCGTCGCCGCGGCTCACCCCGGCAGCGTGGTGGTGGCGATCGTCTGCGATCGCGGCGATCGCTACCTTTCAACCGGCGTGTTCGGCTGAGCGCGCCCTCCCGGCGGTGTGTTCCGTCGGGAAAACCTTTCCTCCTTTCCTTTCGACAGACGGCAGCCCCACTTGCGGCGGCTGCCGCTTGCCCGTGCGCCAATGCCATGACTGAAGTAGAGAAATCGCGCGGCAGCGGCCACAATAACGGTGACGAGACGCCAAGAGCGATGTGTAAGGATTGAGTAAAACCGGCTGCGGACCGGCGAAATTGGCGGGAAAATAACGAAAATCGGTGAAGGAGCAAGGCATGAAAATTTTACTGGTCGACGATGACCTGGAGCTTGGCACCATGCTGAGCGAATACCTGACGGGCGAAGGTTTCGACGCCAAGCTGGTGCTGACCGGCAAGGCGGGGGTAGAGGGCGCGCTGTCGGGCGACTATACCGCGATGATCCTCGACATCATGCTGCCGGATATGAGCGGCATCGACGTGCTGCGCGACGTGCGCAAAAAGAGCCGGCTGCCGATCATCATGCTGACCGCCAAAGGTGACAACATCGATCGGGTGATTGGTCTGGAGATGGGCGCCGACGATTACATGCCCAAACCCTGCTATCCGCGCGAATTGGTGGCGCGTTTGCGCGCGGTGCTGCGCCGTTTCGAAGAACGGCCGCAAGAAGCGGACGACGAGGCCGCCATCAGCGTTGGCGAGCTGACGTTAAACCCTTCAACCCGCAGCAGCGAATGGCGCGGCAAGGCGTTCGATCTGACCGCTTCGGAATTCAATCTGTTGGAGCTGTTGCTGCGCGCGCCGGACCGTGTGGTGTCGAAGGACGAATTGTCCGAGAAGGGGCTGGGGCGCCCGCGTGAAGCCTATGACCGCAGCGTGGATGTGCATATCAGCAATATCCGCCAGAAGCTGAGCGCGTTGGCCGGCAATACGCTGAGCATCGAAACGGTGCGCAGCATCGGCTATCGCATCCGGTAACCTGACATGCGCGGAAGACTGTTCTGGAAAATTTTGCTCGGCTTTTGGCTGACCTTTCTCATCATGACGCAGGCCCTGTGGGTGGCGTTTTCTCTTTATGGCGATCGCTATGTGCCGCCGGAGAACGCCATGGCGCGGCGGGCGATCGGCCTGCAGCTGACCTCCGCCGCCACCCAATTGCGCAGCGGCGGCATGCCGGCGCTGGAAGCGCTGATGCGCGACTGGCCCGAGGACGACAGGCGTCTGCTGTCGGTAACGCCGATGACCCAACCGCCGCCGCCCGCGCCGGAAGAACCGCTGTTTGAAGGGCGGCGGATGCCGAAAGCGATTTCCGCCTGGGTGCAGACCGGGGAAGGGCAGGGATACTGGCTGAGTTATAACGTGCGCGGGCTGCGGGAAGAGTATCGGCCGGAGCGGCGTTCCCATTTCTTCAACATTCCTGCGCCGATGTTGTGGGTCGGCGGGCTGGGCGGTTTGCTGTTCAGCGCCGTATTGGCCTGGAACCTGACCCGGCCGATGCGTCAGCTGCGCGGCGGCCTGGATCGGGTGGCGCAGGGCGATCTGTCGGTGCGGCTGTTCCCGAAAATGCGCCGCCGTCATGACGAGCTGTCCGACGTGGCGCGCGATTTCGACACCATGGCCGAGCGGCTGGAACTGCTGGTCAGCGCCCGCGAGCAGCTGTTGCACGATGTCTCGCACGAACTGCGTTCGCCGCTGGCGCGCCTGCAGTTGGCGATCGGCCTGGCGCGGCAGAATGCCGGCAACGTCGAAACCTCGCTCAAGCGCATCGAACATGAGTCGGGGCGGCTGGATAAAATGATCGGCGAGCTGCTGGCGCTGTCGCGCACCGAACACAGCAGCCTGCCGGACGAGGAGTACTTCGATCTGTACGGCCTGGTGGACGCGGTGGTGAGCGATGCGCGCTACGAGGCGCAGGTGCCCGGCGTGGAGATCGTGCTGCAGGCCGAGTCGGACGTGGAGTATACCGTCAAGGGCAATGCGGAGCTGATGCGGCGCGCGGTGGACAACATCGTGCGCAATGCGCTGCGCTTTTCCAGCCAGGGCCAGCGGGTGACGGTAGCGCTGTCGCGCATCGACAACCAGTTCCAGCTCGCCGTCAGCGATCAGGGGCCGGGCGTGGAGGAGTCGAAACTGTCGAGCATCTTCGATCCATTCGTGCGCGTGAAGTCGGCGCAGTCGGGCAAGGGCTACGGCCTGGGGCTGGCGATTACCCGCAAGGTGGTATTGGCGCACGGCGGCCAGGTTGAGGCGCGCAATGGCGACAAAGAGGGGCTTATCATCACTCTGCGTATCCCGCGCTGGCAATAATAGACTATCTTACTTGCCATTTTGAACTAGGGCAGTGCTCGCCTTCGTCACGTACTGTGTGTACGCTCCGAAGGTTGCGCGCTGTCCATGTTCAAACTGCCTGCGCCGATAACGTCTATTATCCGCGGCATACCCAAAGGATTTCGAATTGCAGCTAGGCGGCAAGCGGGGGAATCCCCGGGAGCTTACTCCGGTAAGTGACCGGGGTGAGCACGTGCGGCCAACAACGCAGTGGTTCGAAAGACGAAGGGGATAAAAAAACGGCGCCGAGGGCGCCGTTTTTCTTGCTCATTCGCGATTACTTCTTGATGCGGATGATCGGGGTTTCGCCAACGGTTACGCTGCCGGACAGTTTGATCAGCTCTTTGATCTCGTCCATGTTGGAGATAACGACCGGCGTCAGGGTAGACTTGGCTTTCTCTTCCAGCAGTGGCAGGTTGAACTCGATAACGACGTCACCTTTCTTGACGCGCTGACCTTCTTCGGCGATGCGTTTGAAGCCTTCGCCTTTCAGTTCTACGGTATCGATGCCGAAGTGGACGAACAGCTCAATGCCGCTGTCGGATTCGATAGAGAATGCATGGTTGGTTTCGAAAATCTTACCGATGGTGCCGTCAACCGGAGCAACCATTTTGTTGCCGGCCGGTTTGATGGCGATACCGTCGCCAACGATTTTTTCAGCGAACACTACGTCCGGCACATCTTCGATATTGACGATTTCGCCAGAAAGGGGAGCGACGATCTCGATAGTGCCCGTGTCTTTCTTGTCATCAGAAACCAGAGATTTCAGTTTATCGAACAAACCCATGATCTTCTCCTAAGCATTAAATTGGGCGGCGTTCCAGTGTCGTGGAAGTTTAGCAGAGCGTTTTTTCTTCGATGAATTTATTGACGCAATTCATCAGGTCTTGTGCCGTTGGCTGTGCCAAGGCTTGCGCTGCCAACGCCTTCACATCTTCGAAATTCGTGTTGCGAATAATTTTCTTGATGCGCGGGATTGAAATCGCACTCATGCTGAACTCATCCAGCCCCATGCCCAATAACAACAGTGTAGCACGCTCATCGCCAGCCAGTTCGCCGCACATGCCGGTCCACTTGCCTTCCGCGTGAGATGCATCAATAACCTGTTTGATCAGGCCAAGCACTGATGGGGACATCGGGTTATAGAGATGAGAAATCAGCTCGTTGCCGCGATCTACCGCCAGAGTATACTGGGTTAGATCGTTTGTCCCAATACTAAAGAAGTCGACTTCTTTCGCCAGGTGGTGAGCGATGACCGCCGCAGCCGGTGTTTCCACCATCACGCCCACTTCGATGCTCTCGTCAAACGCCTTGCCTTCTTCGCGCAGCTGCGCCTTCAGCGTCTCGATTTCGCCTTTCAGATCGCGCACTTCTTCCACGGAGATGATCATCGGGAACATGATGCGCAGTTTGCCGAACGCCGAGGCGCGCAGGATGGCGCGCAGCTGGGCGTGAAGGATTTCACGGCGGTCCATCGCGATGCGGATGGCGCGCCAGCCGAGGAACGGGTTCTCTTCCTTCGGCAGGTTCATGTACGGCAGGTCTTTGTCGCCGCCGATGTCCATGGTGCGGACGATCACGGCCTGCGAGCCCATGGCTTCCGCCACGGCTTTATAAGCCTGGAACTGCTCGTCTTCGGTTGGCAGCGAGTCGCGGTCCATGAACAGGAATTCGGTACGATACAGGCCGACGCCTTCCGCGCCGTTGCGCTCTGCACCCGCGACGTCGCGCACGGTGCCGATGTTGGCGCAGACTTCAACCTGATGGCCGTCCAGCGTAATCGCCGGCAGGTCCTTCAGCTTGGCCAGATCGTTTTTCTCAGTGATGTATTGGTTCTGGGCGGCTTTCAGCTGATCGATAACGTCAGCGGTCGGGTTAACGTAAATCTGGTTGTTAACCGCGTCCAGAATCAGATAGTCGTCGTTCTTCACCTGCTTGGTCACGTCGCTGGTACCGACGATTGCCGGCAGCTCCAGGGAGCGCGCCATGATAGAGGTGTGGGAGGTGCGGCCGCCGAGATCGGTAATGAAGCCCAGCACTTTGTCCAGGTTCAGCTGCGCGGTCTCGGACGGGGTCAGATCGGTGGCCACCAGGATCACTTCATCCTGAATGGAGCCCAGATCGACGATAGGCATGCCCAGAATGTTCTGCAGCAGGCGTTTGCCGATGTCGCGCACGTCGGCGGCGCGTTCTTTCAGGTATTCGTCGTCCAGCTCTTCCAACGCTTTCGCCTGGCCTTCGATCACGGTGTAGGCGGCGGCGTCTGCGGAGGCCAGATCGTCTTTGATTAGGGCTATGATTTCCTGCTCAAGCTCTTCGTCTTCCAGCAACATGATGTGGCCTTCGAAGATAGCTTCCTTCTCTTCGCCGAAGGTTTCGCCAGCTTTGGTCTTGATCGCTTCCAGCTGTTCGGACGCTTTCGCGCGGCCGGCCAGAAAACGCGAGACTTCCTGCTCTACTTGATCAGCAGAGATTTTCTTCCGGTTGATGACAATGTCGTCTTCTTTCAGCAAGAGAGCCTTACCAAAAGCGATGCCCGGTGATACTAAAATGCCTGAAATCATAACCCTACCTTACTCTTGACTGGTGTTAACTAAAAAGACGGGCCGATTACTCAAGCTCTGCCATCAGTTTTACCAAGTGCTCAACGGCTTTCTGCTCGTCTTCACCTTCAGCGGAGATGGTCACTACGGTCCCTTGAGTCAGCCCCAGAGTTTGCAGTTTGAACAGGCTTTTGGCGCTGGCGCTTTTGCCGTTGGAGGTTACGGTGATGTCAGACGTGAAGCCTTTTGCTTCTTTTACGAACTGAGCGGCAGGGCGAGTATGCAGACCATTCGGAGCGGTAATAGTAACTTCTTGCTGGAACATTGATGTTTCCCCAACTTATTGGATTAATGTTGTGGAGCTAAAGTTTAGCCCAGGGGCCTGACTTTAGCTTGTCTGGTTATAGCGCCTGACTATGGACAGGGGCGAACGTTGATGCAACAGAAAACGACGCGTTAGGCACTTCAGATCAAAAAACTCGGCTTTAGACGTCGTTCCAATCCGCTCCCCATTATGCCCGATTCGCCGCGTCGGCGACAGATGAGTAAATCGATTCAGCCTCGACCAGGCTCGGAGAGTGATTAATTTTGCGCATCGAAATAATGCACCGTTAAATACTAAAGGCGACGGGCAAAAGCAATCTTGGACTGCTATAAAGTTTGATCCAGTCCACAAAAAAGCACCCCACAGGGTGCTTTTTTAGCGATTTGTGCAGTGGCGGAATTACTGCTGCAATTCCTGCTCGGTGAACAGATCGGCGAACAGCGCGGTGCTGAGATAACGTTCGCCGGAAGAGGGCAGGATGACCACAATGGTCTTGTCGGCGAACGCCGGTTCTTCGGCCAGTTTCACCGCCGCTGCGACCGCTGCGCCGGAGGAGATGCCTGCCAGGATGCCTTCTTCGTCCATCAGACGGCGCGCCATGCTGATGGCTTCGTCGTTGGAGATTTTTTCGACGCGATCCACCAGGTCCAGATCGAGGTTGCCTGGAATGAAGCCGGCGCCGATGCCCTGAATTTTGTGCGGGCCCGGCTTCAGCTCTTCACCGGCCAGCGCCTGGCTGATGACCGGCGAGTCGGTCGGCTCGACCGCCACGGTGGTGATGGCTTTGCCTTTGGTGTTCTTGATGTAGCGGCTGACGCCGGTCAGCGTGCCGCCGGTGCCGACGCCGGAGATGAACACGTCGACTTCCCCGTCAGTGTCTTCCCAGATTTCCGGACCGGTGGTTTTTTCATGGATGGCCGGATTGGCCGGGTTGCTGAACTGCTGCAGGATCAGGTAGCGGTTCGGATCGGTGGCGACGATCTCTTCCGCTTTGGCGATGGCGCCTTTCATGCCTTTCGCCCCTTCGGTCAGCACCAGATTGGCGCCCAGCGCCTTGAGCAGCTTGCGGCGCTCGATGCTCATGGTTTCCGGCATGGTCAGCGTCAGTTTGTAGCCGCGCGCGGCGGCCACGAAGGCCAGCGCGATGCCGGTGTTGCCGCTGGTCGGCTCCACCAGTTCCTTGCCGGCGGTCAGCACGCCGCGTTGTTCCGCATCCCAAATCATATTGGCACCGATGCGGCATTTGACGCTGAAGCTCGGGTTGCGTGATTCAACCTTGGCCAGAATGCGTCCGTTGCCGATACGGTTCAGACGAACCAGCGGCGTATGGCCGATTGTTAATGAGTTGTCTTCATATATCTTGCTCATAGCCCGTCCTTTAACTCTATGAAAATGTGGGGAACATCGAAAGCATACGCTAACAGTACCGGCAGGGAAGTAAAGAATTGGTATATCTATATGTTATTAGGAAATAAGTTTTAAGCACAATGATAAGGGCGCGAAATGCGCGCCCTGTCGAAAATTTCCGCGCTGTCGGCGGCAAAAAACGGCGGTTATCGGACGAATTGCGAGCGGTAGCGATCGACCCACATCGCGGTGGCGCCGCAGACGGCGACCGGCAGGATCACCAGGTTGAGGATCGGGATCATGGTGAACAGGCTGACCAGCGCGCCGAACTGCAGGTTGTCGGTTTTGTGCTGGCGCAAAGCGCGGCGCATGTCGGCAAAGCTCACCTTGTGGTTGTCGAACGGATAGTCGCAATACTGGATCGCCAGCATCCAGGCGCTGAACAGGAACCACAGCACCGGCGCCACCGTCTGGCCGATGCCGGGCACGAAGTACAGCGCCAGCAGCAGCAGCGCGCGCGGCAGGTAATACATCAGCTTGCGCCATTCGCGCGCCATGATGCGCGGCAGGTCTTTGGCGATGCCGAGCAGGCCGGTGTCCGGCAGCGGTTTGCCGGTCAGGCTGCCTTCGAGCTGTTCGGCCAGCAGGCCGCAAAACGGGGCGGCGATCAGGTTGGTGAGGGTGCTGAACAGATAGCTGAACACCAGCAGCACCGAAATGACCGCCAGCGGCCACAGCAGGTAGCTCAACCATTGCAGCCAATCGGGAACGTGGCTCATCATCGCCGGGATCCAGTCGCCGAGGCGGCTGAACAGCCACCAGAAAGCGGAGCCCATCAGCAGCACGTTGACCAGCAACGGCAGGACCACATAGCGTTTAATCCCCGGGCGCGAAATCAGGCGCCAGCCTTCGGCGAAATAATGAATGCCGCTGGTGGAACGGGAAGGGGGCTGCGTATAGGACATATCTTAAGTTATCTCGTTGTCTGAACAGGCATCATTATCATATAGGGATGATTTTCCACTGGCTAGGGTAGGGTTGGCTGAAAAACCAGCAGAAAAAGGCAGTATAATCATCTTTATTGGCATAAAGTTCAGCACGGACTTGCACTTGTGTGCGCGGGCAAATAGAGTTAAAGAGTGAATGTTTGCCGCGGTGGCAATGTATTGGAACAACAGAGATAGCAATGATGCAGGATTTGCGTCTGATATTAATCGTTGTTGGCGCGATCGCCATAATAGCGCTGTTATTGCACGGTCTGTGGACCAGTCGCAAAGAACGGTCAGCGCTCTTCCGCGATCGCCCAGCCAAACGTTCCCAAAAGGAACGTGAACAAACTCCGATCGACGATCTCGAAGAAGGCGTCGGTGAGGTGCGCGTACGCGCCGCTCACCCGCAAGACGAGCCGTCATTCGGCCATTTCGATGCCGCACGCGAAGAACCCGTGGCCGCGCCGAAGCCCGCTCCGGCGGCTGCGCCTGCGCCCCGCGCCGTTCAGCCGGCTGCCCATCAGACGCCGCCTCCGCTGTCTCAGCGGCCGGAGTACGATGACATCCTGCTGAACAACTACGCGCCGGACGAAAAACCGGCCGAGCCGCAGCAACCGCAACCGGCCGCGCGCCGTGAGCCGCGCGTCGACGATCTGCCGCATGAACATGAGGCGCCGCTGGCGGCGGAACCGGCATTCCACGCCGAACCCGCCCCGGTGCAGCAAGCGCCGGAAGTGAAGCCTGCGTCGGAACCTGCACCGCAGCCGCAACAGCCGGCCGCTGCGCCAGTACAGGCTAAACTGAAAGAGACCGTGCTGGTGCTGCACGTCGCGGCCCATCAGGGCGGCGTGATCGGCGGCGAAGTGCTGCTGCAGAGCGTGTTGCAGGCGGGCTTCCAGTTTGGCGAGATGGGCATCTTCCACCGCCATATCAGCCCGGCCGGCAGTGGCCCGGTGCTGTTCAGCCTGGCGAACATGGTCAAGCCGGGGTCGTTCGATCCTGACATGATGTCCGATTTCTCCACGCCGGGCGTGTCGATGTTCATGATGGTGCCGTCTTACGGCGACGCCAATCAGAACTTCAAGCTGATGCTGCAGTCGGCGCAGCGCATCGCCGACGACGTGGGCGGTGTGGTGCTGGACGACGAGCGCCGCATGATGACGCCGCAGAAGCTGGAAACCTACAAAGCGCGTATCCGTGAAGTGTTGGAAAACAACGCCTGACCGGGTTGCCGCGCGCACTGAACATCCGTAACAACAAAGCCCCCGCTAGCCGGGGGTTTTTTATCTTTGATGGTGAGCCATGGAATCGATAATCCAACAAATCAATCAACTACGAGCCACATTGCGCCATCATGAATACCAGTATCATGTGCTGGATGCGCCCGAAGTGCCGGATGCGGAATATGACCGCCTGATGCGCGAGCTGCGCGAGCTCGAGAGCGCGCATCCGGAGCTGATCACCGCCGATTCGCCGACCCAGCGCGTGGGCGCGGCGCCGCTGGCGGCGTTTGACCAGGTGCGTCACGAAGTGCCGATGCTGTCGCTGGACAACGTGTTCGACGAAGAGAGCTTCCTGGCGTTTTACAAGCGCGTGCAGGACAGGCTCAAGAGCAGCGATCCGCTGACCTTCTGCTGCGAGCTGAAGCTGGACGGCCTGGCGGTCAGCCTGCTGTACGAAGACGGCGAGCTGGTGCGTGCGGCGACGCGCGGCGACGGCACCACCGGCGAGAACATCACCTCCAACGTGCGCACCATTCGCGCCATCCCGCTGCGCCTGACCGGCGACAACATCCCGCGCCGGCTGGAAGTGCGCGGCGAAGTGTTCATGCCGCAGGCCGGGTTTGAACAGATGAACGAAGAGGCGCGGCGCAAAGACGGCAAGGTGTTCGCCAATCCGCGCAACGCCGCCGCCGGTTCGCTGCGCCAGCTCGATCCGCGCATTACCGCCAAACGCCCGCTGACCTTCTTCTGCTATGGCGTCGGGCTGCTGGAAGGCGGCGAGCTGCCGCGCAGCCACTTTGAACGCCTGATGCAGTTCAAGGCCTGGGGCCTGCCGGTCAGCGATCGCGCCCAGCGCCGCACCGGCAGCGAGGAAGTGCTGGCGTTCTATCGCCAGGTCGAGCGGGACCGCGCACAGCTCGGTTTCGATATCGACGGCGTGGTGATCAAGATTGACGACATCGATCTGCAGGAAACGCTGGGCTTCGTGGCGCGTGCGCCGCGCTGGGCGACGGCGTTCAAATTCCCGGCGCAGGAGCAGATCACCGTGGTGCGCGAAGTGGAGTTTCAGGTTGGCCGCACCGGCGCGATTACGCCGGTGGCGCGCCTTGAGCCGGTGCTGGTGGCCGGGGTGACCGTCAGCAACGCCACCTTGCACAACGCCGATGAAATTGAGCGGTTGGGGCTGCGCATCGGCGATACGGTGATCGTGCGCCGCGCCGGCGACGTGATCCCGCAGGTGGTGGGTGTGCTGGAAGACCGTCGGCCGCAGGATGCGCGCGAAGTGGTGTTCCCGCTGCACTGCCCGGTGTGCGGTTCCGACGTTGAGCGCGTGGAAGGCGAGGCCGTGGCGCGTTGCACCGGCGGGCTGATCTGCGGGGCGCAGCGCAAAGAGGCGTTGAAGCATTTCGTTTCTCGCCGCGCGCTGGACGTCGAAGGCATGGGCGACAAGATCATCGAGCAACTGGTGGACAAGGAGTACGTGAAGAACCCGGCCGATCTGTTCCGCCTGTCCGCCGGCATTCTGACCGGTCTGGATCGCATGGGGCCGAAATCGGCACAGAACCTGGTTAACGCGCTGGAGAAATCCAAGCAGACCACCTTCGCCCGTTTCCTGTATGCGCTCGGCATTCGCGAGGTTGGTGAAGCGACCGCCGCCAACCTGGCGGCGCATTTCGGATCGCTCGAGAAGTTGTTTTCCGCCGATATCGAAGCGCTGAAAGAGGTGCCGGACGTTGGCGAAGTGGTGGCCAAACACACTCGCAACTTCCTCGATGAAGCGCTCAATCAGCAGGTGATCAACGAGCTGGTGGGCGCCGAGATTGGCATCCATTGGCCGGCGCCGGTGATGGTGGTGGCGGAGGAGATAGACAGCCCGTTCGCCGGTAAAACCGTGGTGCTGACCGGCTCGCTGAGCCAGCTGTCGCGCGACGAGGCCAAAGATCGCCTGACGGCGTTGGGCGCCAAGGTCAGCGGCAGTGTGTCGAAGAAAACCGATCTGGTGATCGCCGGCGAAGCGGCCGGTTCCAAGCTGGCGAAGGCGCAGGAGCTGGGTATCGCCGTGATCGACGAAGCGGAGATGATCCGCTTGCTGGGTGACTGATGGAAAAAGAAAACCTGCTGGAAATCGCCAATACCGTGATGCCGTTCGGCAAGTACCAGGGGCGGGTGCTGATCGATCTGCCCGAAGAGTACCTGCTGTGGTTCGCCCGCAAGGGCGAGTTCCCCAAAGGCAAGCTCGGCATGCTGATGGAGATGACGCTGGCGATTAAAATCGAAGGGCTTGACCACCTGGTCAAGCCGCTGAAGAAAAGCTGAACTGACGGGCCTTGGCCCGTCTTTTTTTACCCGCGCGACGCCTGCGCGTTGGCGTTGGGCACCGCCTGTTGCGCCCGCTGCTTGCGCTGATACCTTTTCGCCAGCACCGCACAGGTCATTAGCTGCACCTGATGGAACACCATCAGCGGCAGCACCATGATCCCTACCGTCGCCGCCGGGAACAGGATATTGGCCATCGGAATGCCGTTCGCCAGGCTTTTCTTCGAACCGCAGAACACGATGGTGATCTCGTCCGCCTTGCTGAACCCCAGCCAGCGTGCCATGTAGGTGTTCACCACCAGCACGATCGCCAGCAGCACGATGCTGCCGCCGACGATAAACGCCAGCGAACCGATCCCCACCTGATGCCAGATGCCGTGCGTGACCGCCTCGCTGAAGGCGGCGTACACCACCAGCAGAATCGAGGTCTGGTCGGTTTTACCGATCAGCGGGCGATGGCGCTCGATCCAGCCGCCGATCAGCGGCCGCAGCAGGTGGCCGGCGACGAACGGCACCAGCAGCTGCAGCACGATCGAGCCCACCTGCCGCAGGCTGCCGGTATCGCCGTGCACGTTCATCAGCAGGCCGACCAACAGCGGCGACACGAAGATTCCCAGCAGGCTGGATGCAGACGCGCTGCACACCGCTGCCGCCACGTTGCCGCCCGCCAGCGAGGTGAAGGCGATGGCCGACTGCACGGTGGCGGGCAGGATGCACAGGTAGATGAAACCGGCGTACAGCTCGGGGCTGACGTCGATCGGGGCCCACCAGGCGAACAGCATCCCCAGCGCCGGAAAAATGATGAAGGTGCTGAACATCACCCACAGATGCAGCCGCCAGTTATTGCTGCCGGCCAGGATGGCCTCGCGCGACAGCTTGGCGCCGTGCATGAAAAACAGCAGGGCGATGGCGGCGATGGTCAGGGCGTTGAGCCAGCCGACGAACTCGCCGCGAGCCGGCAGGAACGACGCCAGCAGCACGGTGGCGATCAGCGTCAGGGTAAAACGATCGGGCAGGAATCTCATGGCGATGCGCTCGGGTAGAAAATCGATGGGGCTATTCTCCCGCGTGGGCATATAATAATTAAATTGATTTATTTAATTCATCTATGAATAAAACACATGAATTACTCACTCAAACAGCTGCGGGTGTTCGTCGCCATCGCCCGCCACGGCAGCTTCAGCCGCGCCGGCGAGGCGATCGGCCTGACGCAATCGGCGGTCAGCCACAGCGTGAAAGAGCTGGAGGCGGAGGTCGGCGTGCGCCTGCTGGATCGCACCACGCGTGAAGTGGTGTTGACCGACGCCGGCCTGCGGCTGGCCAACCGGGTCGAGCGGCTGCTGGACGAACTGCAGGCCGCTTTGCTGGATGCGCGCAGCTTTGGCGTACAGCGCAGCGGCACGGTGCGGGTGGCGACGAGCCAGACCATTTCCGCCCATCTGATGCCGCAGTGCATCGCCGCCGGCGAACGCGAATACCCGGAGATCCGCATCATGCTGCGCGATCAGGCGCAGCAGCAGGTGCTGCACAGCGTGCGTAACGCCGAGGTGGATTTCGGCATCGTGGTCGATCCGGTGCAGGCGGTGGATCTGGAGTGCGAAGCGGTGTTGCACGAACCGTTTCTGCTGCTGTGCCGCGACGATCACCCGTTTGCTGAGCAGCAAGAGGTGCGTTGGTCGGCGTTAAACGGCTGCCGCCTGGTGTTGCAGGATTATGCGTCGGGCAGCCGGCCGCTGATCGACAGCGCGCTGAGGCAGCAGGGCGTCGAGGCGCAGGTGGTGCAGGAAATCGGCCATCCGGCGACGCTGTTCCCGATGGTGGCGGCGGGGATCGGCATCAGCATTTTCCCGGCGTTGGCGCTGCCGTTGCCGGAAGGGGGGCGGCTTCGGGTACGGCGGCTGGTGCCGGAAATTAACCGCGCACTGATGCTGGTACGGCGCAAGAACCGCTCGCTGACGCCGGCGGCGGAGGCCATCTGGCAGGTGGCGCGTCAGCAGGCGGCGCTGCTGCACCAGCGCCGGCAGGAAAACGCGGAATATTGAGTCAGATATAGACGTCCACTGCGTTGAGCGGCGTTGGGCGGTTTACGCCGTCGCCGGATTGCGCTGCGGCTTTTGCCATCTGCTCCTGCTGCTGCTTTTCCATTTCTTCTTTCTGGATGCGCGCGATCTCGGCCTGCAACATCTTGATCTGCGCTTCGATCAGCTGTTTCTGCTTTTCGATCTCTTTGGGATCGGCGTCGGAATCCTTCAGTTCCACCAGCTTTTGCTGCAGCGCCTGAATCTGCCGGTTCAGCGCCTTGATACGCGCCGAAGCGCGGCTTTCATTGAGATTAACCGGTTCGTCATTGCCGTTGGCGCGTTCGTTTTTCTCCATCTTGCCGCCTTGCGGCTGGTTGTTGACCGGTTTGGCCATCAGTAATTCGCCCTGATGGCCCGGCGCGCTGAAGACGTTGCTGACGCCGGGGACGGTATTCTTGATCGGTACGATCATGGTGATGGTGGTCGACATGGTTGCTCTCCCTGAGTCTGGATCTCGCTGTTCAAGGTATCGGCAGCGGCGGCTAAATCTTTACCTGCTGCAGACGCGGCCAGCGCAGCAGCCAGCCTTTGTCGACCACGCGCTGGGCATAGGCCGTGCGATCGCCATTTTTCACGTTGAAGGTAATGGTGTCGTTGAACAGCGCCGCGAGCCCGAAAGGGGCGACCAGCGTGATGCTGTCGTCGGCGTTCAGGCGCGCGCCGATCGCCGTTTCCACTTCGGTCCAGAAGCTAATGGCCTCTTCGCTGTTGCGGTAGGGCGCGCGGCCGCTGCGCAGGTGCATGCGCGCCTGGTTCTTGACCGACCACGGCTGCGGCAGCCACTGCTGCAGCCGCGCCTCCAGCATGCGATCGCGTTCGGCGTCCGCCCGCTCTGCATCGAAGTGGATCACGTCGATATCGTTGAGCTGCGTGGGCTCCACATAGCCGTGGCGCCGATCCCACACCAGGTTGCGCACAAAGCCGGCGCCGAGGCACCAGTCATTCAGGCCGAGCCGGCGCACGGTGCGCAGGGCGGCCATGCGCGCGCTATCTTGTTGCAGCCAGTCGATAATTTGCCGTTGCGGATCCATCACCCCTCCTGTTTTCGCGGCTACTGTAACCCGAAGCGGCGGCGGGTGAAATGGGGGGATGCGCGATGGCGGCGATAGCAGGCAAATTAATTTTCTTGCTTCACTGACTACACTTGGTGCAGGGCTTTTATCTCGTCACTCAGGGCAAGGGAGGGGGGCTATGTATCAGGCAACGTTGGGCCAACGCGGCTATCGCTTCGGCGGCCTGCGCCAGCTGATGGCGAAAGCTTCGCCGGCGCGTTCCGGCGATTATCTGGCGGAGGTGGCGGCGGAAAGCGCCGAAGAGCGCATGGCGGCGCGCATCGCGCTGGCGGATGTGCCGCTCAAGGCGTTCCTGCAGCAGCCGCTGGTGCCGTACGAGCAGGACGAGGTGACGCGCCTGATCATCGATAGCCACGACGCCGCCGCCTTTGAGCCCATCTCGCACCTCACGATCGGCGATTTTCGCGACTGGTTGCTGAGCGAGCAGGCGGACAGCGCCATGCTGGCGCAGGTGGCCGCCGGCATTACGCCGGAGATGGCGGCGGCGGTAAGCAAGATCATGCGCAATCAGGATCTGATCCTGGTGGCGAAGAAATGCCGGGTGGTGACGCGCTTTCGCAATACGATTGGCCTGCCGGGCCACCTCAGCGTGCGGCTGCAGCCCAATCACCCGACCGATAGCCTGCAAGGCATCGCCGCCAGCATGCTGGACGGTTTGCTGTACGGCAGCGGCGACGCGGTGGTCGGCATCAATCCGGCCAGCGACAGCCTGCCGCTGCTGGAAAAACTCAACTACATGCTGGACGATGTGATCCAGCGCTTCGCCATACCCACCCAATCCTGCGTGCTGACCCACGTGACCAACACGCTGCGGCTGATGGAGCGAGGCGCGCCGGTGGATCTGGTGTTTCAGTCGATCGCCGGTACCGAAGCGGCCAATCGCGGTTTCGGCATCAGTCTGGCGCTGCTGGCGGAGGCGCAGCAGGCGGCGCTGAGCCTCAAGCGCGGCACGTTGGGCGATAACGTGATGTACTTCGAAACCGGGCAGGGCAGTTGCCTGTCGGCTAACGCGCATCACGGCGTCGATCAGCAGACCTGCGAGGCGCGCGCCTATGCGGTGGCGCGGCATTTCTCACCGCTGCTGATCAACACCGTGGTGGGGTTTATCGGCCCTGAATACCTGTATGACGGCAAACAAATTATCCGCGCCGGGCTGGAGGATCACTTCTGCGGCAAGCTGCTCGGCCTGCCGCTGGGCTGCGATGTCTGCTACACCAACCATGCAGAGGCCGATCAGGATGATATGGACACGCTGCTGACGCTGTTGGCCGCCGCCGGGCTGACGTTCCTGATCGGCGTGCCGGGCGCGGACGATATCATGCTCAATTACCAAAGCACCTCGTTCCACGACGCGCTCTATATCCGCGAGCTGCTGGGGCTGAAGCACGCGCCAGAGTTCGCCGCCTGGCTGGCGGCGATGAACATCACCGATGAACGCGGACGGCTGCGCGACGCCGCCGCCAATCACCCGCTGTTGCTGGCGCTGCAGGGAGAACGGACATGAGCAAACCGGTTCACGTCAACAGTTGGGACGCGCTGCGCGCCTTTACCGATGCGCGCATCGCGCTGGGGCGCACCGGCGCCAGTCTGCCGACCGACGAGCTGCTGCGCTTCGGCCTGGCCCATGCCCAGGCGCGCGACGCGGTGCATCAGCCATTCGAGAGCGAACGGCTGGCGGCGGATCTGCACGATGCCGGTTGGCCCACGCTGGCGGTGCACAGCCAGGCCGTTGACCGCGCCGCCTATCTGCGCCGTCCGGATCTGGGGCGGCGATTGGCGCTGGACAGCCGCCGCCTGCTGCTCGGCGTGCCGCCGCGCCGGACCGATCTGCTGCTGGTGGTGGCGGATGGCCTCTCCTCCAAGGCGGTGCACCGCCAGGCATTGCCGCTGCTGCAGGCGCTGCGGCCCTATCTCGATACGTTGGGGCTGGCGATCGCGCCGGTGGTGTTGGCGCATCAGGCGCGAGTGGCGCTGGGGGATGAGATCGGCGAGTGCCTGCAGGCCCGGGCGGTGGCGGTGCTGATCGGCGAACGGCCGGGGCTGTCGTCGCCGGACAGCCTGGGCATTTATTTAACCTGGGAGCCGAATGCGCGCAGAACGGACGCCGAGCGTAACTGCATCTCCAACGTGCGGCCGGAGGGGCTGGATTACCCGCAGGCGGCGTTCCGCCTGGCCTGGCTGCTGGAGCAGGCGTTCCAGCGGCGGCTGAGCGGCATCGAGCTGAAGGACGAGAGCGACAATCCGGCGCTGCACAACCGGGTGACACCGCTTTACCCCCAACTGGGCGGCTGACCGAGGGTTTGCTGCAGCAGGGCGGTGAAGGCCGCCAGCCGGGCGGACACCTTCGCCATCGGGCGCAGCAGATAGATGCCTTGCTGCTCATGGCGCGGATCTTCGAGCATCTGAACCAGTTGCCCATTCTGCACGTCCGGCCCCACCACCCAGTTGGGCAGGAAGGCGATGCCGAGGCCGAGCAGCGCCGCCTGGCGCTGCGCGGTGAAGTCGTCGCAGCGCAGCGCCATGGTGCAGCGGTTCATCAACGCCGCGTCGAGGATCTGCGCCCAGCAGGCCGGCTGTTGTTTGTGGTAGCGGGCGATCAGCCGGTGCTGCGGCAGCGCCTCCAGATCGCTCGGCAGGCCATAGCGGGCGACGTAGCCGGGGCTGGCGCACATCACCCAGCGTTGGGTGGCGATGCGGCTGGCGTACAGCGCGCTGTCCTTCTGCTCGCCGATGCGGATGGCGGCGTCCAGCCGTTCCTGGGTCGGATCGGTCTGGCGTTCGGTCAGATCGAGATCGACCCACAGCTGAGGGTAGCGTTCCGCCAGCGTCGGCAGCAGCGGCAGCACATAGGTTTTGCCGAAGGTCGGCAGGCAGCTGATGCGCAGCGTGCCCTGCGGCGTTTCGTTCAGCGCGTTCAGCTCGGCGCGAATGCCGGTAATGTCCGTCATCAGCGCGGCGGCGCGTGCCAGCAGCAGCTCGCCGGCGTCGGTCAGCAACAGGCCGCGGGTGGAGCGTACGAACAGCGTCGCGCCGAGCGCGCTTTCCAGCGCATCGATATGGCGCACCAGCGAAGAAGGCACCATACCCAGCTGGCGTGCGGCGGCGGAAAAGCTGCCCAGGCGGGCCACGTCGAGAAAGATTGGCAGATGTTCTACATAGCGGGCGTCATTCATTTTTGCATTATATGCAAAAGCGTTTCTTATGAATACCCGCTTCTCTGTTGGCGATGCTGCGGCTACTCTGATTGCGGGTTGACGACGGGCTTCAGCGCCGCCGCATCCCGGCCGCATAGAGAGAAAACGCATAAACCTCGCGGCGTTTAGCACCAAATAGCAGATGTTTTTCCCAGGCTGCGTCAGCCGCCTGTGGCGTTGATTGTCGCTCCAACACCAGATTAACCGTTCAATTTGATATCCGACTCAACCTCAATGATTAGTGAGTCTTTACTTTCACTTATCTTCCTGTTGTTTCTGGATATCGGCCGGCCAGCCGTGCCGGTTTTTTTGTCGCCTCAGGCTGAATCGTTCCAACTGATGAACGCGCCTGAGGGGCATCTTGGCTCGCCGTCGGCGGGTCTTTTGAACGCGTGGAACCGCAGTTCCGCGCTGGTGGAGGAGTCAGCATGAACGAAAAACACGGGTGTTCCTGTGCGCGCCATCTGGCGCAGGGTTTCGCCAGGCAGTCGATCAACGCCGGGGAGGGCGAAATCTATCAAATCTCGCTGATGAGCGCGCTCATCGACGGGGTTTATGAAGGGGAGACCACCATCGCCGAATTGCTGAAACACGGCGATTTCGGCCTCGGCACCTTCAATCATCTGGATGGCGAACTGATCGCGTTCGATCAGGAAATACACCAGCTGCGCGCCGACGGCAGCGCCCGCCCGGCCGGTTTGCAACAGAAAACCCCTTTCGCCGTCGTCACCTTTTTCCAGCCCAGCGTCAGCCAGCAATTCGATCGGCCGATCACCAAGGCGCAACTGCACCAATGCATCGATGAACAGGTCGCCTCGCCGAACCTGTTCTGCGCGGTGCGGGTCGACGGTGAGTTCAGCCATGTCGAAACCCGCACCGTGCCGCGTCAGGAACGGCCTTACCGCCCAATGCTGGAAGCGATAGAAGAGCAGCCGACCTTCTCGTTCCATCAGCGGCGCGGCACGCTGGTCGGCTTCCGCTCGCCCGATTACATGCAGGGCATCGGCGTGGCCGGCTATCACGAACACTTCGTTACCGACGACCGCAGCGGCGGCGGCCACGTGCTGGATTACCAGCTCGATCATGGCCGCCTGCAGTTCGGCGTCATCACCCGTCTCAATCTTCAGTTGCCGCATGATGCGGATTTCTTGCGCGCCAACCTCTGTCCAGAGGATTTGGATCGCGCGATTCGTTCCGCCGAGGGCTAATCCCGGCGATCGTTTTCTTAGGAGGTGGAACCATGGCACAGGAAAAAACAGGCAATGACTGGCAATGCGGCGCCGACTTGGTGGTGAAAAACCTGGAAGCGCAGGGCGTCAAACACGTTTTCGGCATTCCGGGCGCCAAGATCGACCGGGTGTTCGATTCGCTGGAAGATGCGCCGTCGATCGAAACGGTAGTGGTGCGCCATGAGGCCAACGCGGCCTTTATGGCGGCGGCGGTCGGCCGCCTGACCGGCAAGGCGGGGGTGGCGCTGGTCACCTCCGGGCCGGGCAGCTCCAACCTGATCACCGGGCTGGCGACCGCCACCTCGGAAGGGGATGCGGTGGTGGCCTTCGGCGGCGCGGTGAAGCGCGCCGACAGCCTGAAGCAGACGCACCAGAGCATGGATACCGTCAGCATGTTCCGGCCGGTGACCAAGTACTGCGCCGAAGTGCATGCCGGTTCGGCGATTTCCGAGGTGATCGCCAACGCCTTCCGCCGCGCCGAGTTCGGCCGGCCGGGGGCGTCGTTCGTCAGCCTGCCGATGGATATCGTCAATGAGCCGGTCACGGCGCCGGTGCTGGCGGGCTGCCGCTTGCCGCGCATGGGGGCCGCGGCGGCGGACGACATTCAGGCGGCGGTGAAACTGATCCGCCAGGCCAAATGCCCGGTGCTGCTGCTGGGCTTGCAGGCCAGCCGGCCGGAGAACAGCGAGGCGGTGCGCCATCTGCTGTACCGCACCCATATGCCGGTGGTCGGCACCTATCAGGCGGCGGGGGTGATTGACGTCAATCACTTTGCCCGCTTCGCCGGCCGCGTCGGCCTGTTCAACAACCAGCCGGCCGATCAGCTGTTGCAAAAGGCCGATCTGGTGGTCAGCGTCGGCTACGATCCGATCGAATACGATCCGTGCATGTGGAACAGCCACGGGCGGCTGAAGCTGGTGCATATCGACGTGCTGCCGGCGGACATCGATACCTGCTATCGGCCGGACGTCGAGCTGGTGGGCAACATCAGCGCCACGCTGAACATGATGACCGAAGCGTTCAATGAGGCGGTCTGCGTCCCGGCGGAGGTGGAACTGATCCTGACCGATCTCGGCCGCCAGCGCGCCGAATTGGCGGAACGCGCCGCGCGCCGCGGCGGCATGCCGATCCATCCGTTGCGCATCGTCAAGGAGCTGCAGGACATCGTCAGCGACGACGTGACGCTGTGCGTGGACATGGGCAGTTTCCACATCTGGATAGCCCGCTATCTTTACAGCTTCCGCGCTCGCCAGCTGTTGATCTCCAACGGCCAGCAAACCATGGGGGTAGCGCTGCCGTGGGCCATTGGCGCGGCGCTGGTGCGCCCCGGCGATAAGGTGGTGTCAATCTCCGGCGACGGCGGCTTCATGCAGTCGAGCATGGAGCTGGAGACCGCGGTGCGGCTGAAAAACAACATCGTGCACGTGATCTGGGTCGATAACGCTTACAACATGGTGGAAATGCAGGAAGTGAACAAATACCAGCGCAAATCCGGCGTGGAGTTCGGGCCGATCGACTTCAAGGCCTACGCGGAATCCTGCGGCGCGGTCGGTTTCGCCGTGCAGTCGGTGGAAGATCTGCGGCCGATGCTGCGCAAGGCGATGGAGATCCAGGGGCCGGTGGTGGTGGCCATTCCGGTCGACTACGCCGATAACTATAAGCTGATGGCGCAGATGAACTTCAGCCAGATGATTTAATTTCATCATCCTCGCGCCGTTTCACCGGGGCAGGCCGCTTGCGCGCCTGCCCGTTTTTATGCGCGGAATTTGTCCTTTACATCGCTAACTGCATGATTTATTGCTATCCGTTCGGCTGTTTTTTCACCACTGGGGATAGCGCAATGAAAAGAAAAGCAATAACGATCGGGCTGCTGGCGTTGGCGATTGCCGGCGGCGCGCGGGCCAATACGCTGGTCTACTGTTCCGAAGGCTCGCCGGAAGGCTTCAACCCGCAGCTGTTCACCTCCGGCACCACGGTAGACGCCAGTTCGGCGGCGATCTACAACCGGCTGGTGGATTTCAAACCCGGCACCGTCGAGCTGCAACCCAGCCTGGCGGAAAGCTGGGAGGTGAGCGAAGACGGCAAGCGCTATACCTTCCATCTGCGCAAGGGCGTGGCATTCCAGAGCAATAAATATTTCACGCCCACCCGCGATTTCAACGCCGATGACGTCATCTTCTCGTTTATGCGCCAGAAGGACGCCAACAACCCGTATCACAAGGTCTCCAATGGCGCCTACACCAACTTCGAGTCGATGGAGTTCGGCACGCTGATTGACCGGATCGTCAAGGTGGATGAGCACACCGTGCGCTTTGAGCTCTCCCGCGCCGAGGCGCCGTTCGTCGCCGATCTGGGCATGTATTTCGCCACCATTTTATCGGCGGAATATGCCGACGCGATGCTGAAGGCCGGCACGCCGCAGCGGGTGGACAACGATCCGATCGGCACCGGGCCGTTCCAGCTGGTGCAGTACCAGAAGGACGCGAAAATCCTCTACAAGGCGTTCGACCGCTACTGGGAAGGCAAGCCGAAGCTTGATCGGCTGGTATTCTCGATCACGCCGGATGCGGCGGTGCGTTACGCCAAGCTGCAAAAGAACGAATGCCAGGTGATGCCGTTCCCCAATCCGGCGGATCTGGCACGCATGCGGCAGGACGGCAACATTCAGGTAATGGAAAAATCCGGCTTGAATATCGGTTTCCTGGCGTTCAACACCCAGAAGAAACCGTTGGATAACGTTAAGGTGCGCCAGGCGTTGGCGCTGGCGGTCAACAAGCCGGCGATCATCGACGCGGTGTTCCATGGCGCCGGTCAGCCGGCCAAGAACCTGCTGCCGCTGGCTCAATGGGGCAGCAACGCGCAGCTTGAAGACTACCCGTATTCGCCGGAACGGGCGAAGCAGCTGTTGCAGGAGGCCGGGCTAGGGCAGGGCTTCGACATCGATCTGTGGGCGATGCCGGTGCAGCGGCCCTATAACCCCAACGCCAAGCGCATGGCGGAGATGATCCAGGCCGACTGGGCTAAAATCGGCGTGCGCGCCAAAATCGTCACCTTCGAATGGGGCGAGTATTTACAGCGGATTAAAAACGGCGAACACCAGACCGCGCTGATGGGCTGGACCACCGCCAACGGCGATCCGGACAACTTCTTCGGCCCGCTGTTTACCTGCGCTTCGCTCGGCGGTTCGAACTCGGCGAAATGGTGCTATAAACCGTTCGACCAGTTGATCTTGCAGGCGCGCGAGGAGAACGATCACGCCAAACGGGTGGCGATGTATCAGCAGGCGCAGGTGATAATGCACGATCAGATGCCGGCATTGATGATTGCGCACTCGACCATCTTCGAACCGGTGCGCAAGGAAGTGAAAGGCTACGAGATAGACCCGTTCGGCAAACACATTTTCAAGCAGGTGTCGCTGGAGAAGTAACGATAAGGCCGGGGTAACCCGGCCTTTTTCATGCCTGCGGCGCGTCGCAGTGGTAGCGGCCGCGCGGGATCACCAGCGGCGTGTGGGACAGCGGATCGTCGATGATCATGCACGGCATGCCGAACACCCGCTCCACCAGTTCGGCGGTAATGATCTCCGCCGGTTTCCCTTCCGCCACGATCTTGCCGTCGCGCATGGCGATGATGTGATCGGCATAGCGGCAGGCGTGGTTGAGATCGTGCAGCACCGCGATCAGGGTTTGACCGCGCTCGCGGTTGAGCTGGCGGAACAGATCCAGCAGCTCGATCTGGTGCGCGATGTCCAGATATGTCGTCGGTTCATCCAGCAGCAGCAGCGGCGTTTGCTGCGCCAACGCCATCGCTACCCAGACGCGCTGACGCTGCCCGCCGGACAGCTCGTCGACGCTGCGATCCGCCAGTTGGCTGACGTTGGTGGCCGCCATGGCGGCTTCCACCGCCTGTTTATCGGCCTGTGTCCACTGTTTCAGCAGGCTCTGGTGCGGATAGCGGCCGCGCGACACCAGGTCCGCCACGGTGATGCTGTCCGGTGCGATCGAGGTTTGCGGCAGCAGGCCAAGCTCGCGCGCCAGCGCCTTGGTGGCGAAACTGCTGATGTTCTTGCCGTCCAGCATCACCTCGCCGGCGCTGGGTTTCAGCAGGCGGCACAGGGCGCGCAACAGCGTCGATTTGCCGCAGGCGTTCGGCCCGACGATCACCGTAAAGGCGCCGTCGGGGATCGCCACGCTCAGATCGTCAGCGATGATTTTATTGTCGTAGCCTAGCTTCAGGTGCGAGGCGTGCAGGCGGTGGCTCATGGCATTATCACTCTTCATTATCTATCTGCGGGCCTCACGGATGAGCAGCCAAATCAGGTACAGGCCGCCGATGCAGACGGTCACGATCCCGACCGGCAGTTGGATCGGCGCGAAAAGATGTTGGGACACCACGTCGGCGCCGAGCAGCAGCGCCGCGCCCATCAGCGCCGAGGACGTCAGGGTGACCGAGGATTGCCCGGCCAAGCGGCGGGCGATTTGCGGCGCCGCCAGCGCGATAAAGGAAATCGGCCCGGCGGTGGCGGTGACGGCGGCGGTGAGGGTGACGCCGAACAGCATCAGCCACAGCCGGCTGCTTTCGGCATTGACGCCCAGCGCGCGCGCCGTGTCGTCGCCCATTTCCAGCAGCTGTAGCCGTTTGCCCATCAACAGCGCGGCGGCGGCCGCCAGCACGATAAACGCCGTGGCGGGCTGGGCTTTCTGCCAGGTCATGCCGTTGAGCGAACCGGCCTGCCACATGGCGGCGTCCATGGCGCGCTCGAGCGAGGCGGTGATGATCAGCCAGGTATTGGTGGAGACCAGCACCGCGCTGATGGCGATGCCGACGATGATCAGCCGGAAGCCGGCGATGCCTTGCCGCCAGGCCAGCAGGTAGATGGCCAGCGCGGCGAGAATGCCGCCGGCCAGCGCGCCGCCGGCGATGTAGTAATAGCCGCCGTTGAACAGGGTGATGGCGATCAGCGCGCCGGTGTAAGCCCCCATGTTAAAGCCAATCACGTCCGGGCTGCCGAGCGGGTTGCGGATAATCGACTGGAAGATGGCGCCGCTCATGCCGAGCGCGGCGCCTAACAGCAGCGCCATGGCGATGCGCGGCAAGCGCCATTGGGTGACCACGGTGACCAGGTTTTTCGGCGCCTCGCCGGTCAGCGCGGCAAAAACCTGCTCCAGCGAAAGTTGCAGCGTGCCGTAGCACAGGGCGGCGACGGCCATCGCCAGACACAGCGCCAACAGTGAAAGGTTGACCAGCAGCAGGCGCAGCGGCAGGCGCCCGTTGATGACGCCGTCCGGGCGGCCGATATGCAGCGTGTGCGGCAGACTCATCACAGACCCCCCAGCGTTTTCTTGCGGCGCACCAGCCAGATCAGCACCGGCGCGCCGATGAAGGCCGCCACGATGGAAACCCGCAGCTCACCGGCCGCAAGCAAGCGGCCGACCACGTCGGCGCACAGCAGTAAAATCGGCGCCAGCAGCATGGAGTAGGGCAGGATCCAGCGTTGGTCGGGGCCGACCCACCAGCGGGCGATATGCGGCACCATCAGGCCGATGAAACTGATCGGGCCGACGGTGGCGGTCGCCGCGCCGCACAGCAGCGTAATGGCGATCACTGCGATCGCCTGAGTCAGCACGACGCGCGCGCCGAGCGCGATAGCCAGATCTTCCCCCATGCCGATGGTATTCAGCGGCCGGGCGATGAGTAGCGTCAGCAGGCAGCCGAGCAAAATGGCGGGGGCGGTCACCGGCAGGGTGGCCAGCGTGCGGATATCCAGCGTGCCGGCCTGCCAGAAGCGCAGTTGGTCGAAGGTTTGCGGATCGATCAGCGACAGCCCGGTGGTGATGCCGAGCAACACCGCGCCGATCGCCACGCCGGCCAGCGTCAGCCGCACCGGGTTGATGCGCCCGCCCGCCAGCGTGCCGATCAGGTAGACCAGCAGGGTGGTGAGGGCCGCGCCGACAAAGGCATAGGCCATATAGCTTTCGGTGGTGGCGGCGCCGAAAAACATGATGCCGATGACTACGGCGAAGCTGGCGCCGGCGTTGATGCCGAGCACGCCGGGATCGGCCAGCGGGTTGCGCGTCAGCGCCTGAATCAGCGCGCCGGCGGCGCCGAGCGCCATACCGGCCAAAATGCCCGCCAGCGTACGGGGCACCCGGGCGTTGAGAATGATGGTGCTGTCGGAGCCGCTCGCGGCGCCCTGTAGGCTGAGCCAGACGGTATGGAAGGGGATGGCTTTGGAACCCAGCATCAGGCTGGCAATGATGCACAGCAACAACAACGCCAAGCCGATACCGAACCCGGCGATGCGTTTGAAGCCACTGGCGTAAGCTGCGTGCGGTGCGGACGAAAGCGTCCGCTCAGTCGGAGTGGGTACGTTCACACCGGTAACTCCTTTATGATTTTTATTCTCATTGTTATTTGCGTTCGTGAAGGGCGCCAATAGTAACACGAGTTTACGCCCGCATGCACCCGCCGGTTGGTGGCGAAGGCGCGTGGACGATGTTAATAACTATTGATATTTCAATTGATTGAATGTGAATTGTTGCCCCGTTTGCGAAAAGCGTCGGCAGGGGACTGGCCTGCCGACGGCGTGATTCAGGGCTTTTTGAACAACCGTTCGATTTGGTTCAGCATGTTGGTGGCGCTGTAGTAATCGAGGCGGAAGGTATCGTTGCCGACGGCGTAGACGTGCCGCTGTTCCACCGGTTCCAGATGCTTGAGGAACGGGTTGGCCAGCACCTCTTGCACTTTGCGCTCATTGGTGGCGAACAGGATCAGGGTTTTGCCGTTCAGGCCTTCGGCCATTTTTTCGCCGGAGATCTGGATGATGTCATGGCGTTTACCCATGCTGGCGTTGCCTTTGGCGCTTTCCGGTGGGGTAGCCAGCTGGAAACCGAGCTGGGTCAGCAGCTTGCCTTGGGCGGAGCCCGGCGTCCACAGCATGGCTTCGCGGCCGTTGTCGGCATACACCAGCGGCGTGGTCGGCTGCGGCGGCAGGGTAATCGCCTGCTTCACTTGTTCCACGCGCTGCTCGAAACGATCTTCCGCCTGTTTGGCGCCGGCTTCGTGACCGGTGATCTCACCGAGCTCGCTGGCCAGCTGTTGCCAGCTTTTGTCGCCGTAATCGAGCACCAGCGTCGGCGCAATGGCGGACAGCTGATCGTACAGTTTCAGCGCCGAATCACCGCCGGTCGCGGCGACGACGATCAAATCCGGCGCGGCGGCGGCAACGGCTTCGGCATTGGGTTCCACCTGATACAGCCGTTCGACGTGGCGCTGTTTGGCCACTTCGCTCCACTGGGTAAAGAAGCCTTGTTGATCGGCCACCAGGGGATTTGGGCTGGTGGCGGCGCTGGCGACCACCGGGGCGTCGATAGCCAGTAACGTGCCGGTGATGGTGACGCTGGTGGATACGATGCGCTGCGGCGGTTTTTCCAGCGTGAACTTCCCTTTAGCGCTATCGATGGTGCGCGGCCAACTGCTGTCGGCAGCGGGGGCGGACGGTTTCTGCCCGTCGCTCTTGTCGTCCGGGCCGCAACCGCTGAGCAGCAAGGCCGCGGCGGCAATAACTGAAATGAACAGCTGACGTAAGGATAGGGTCATGAGCGGGCTCTTTCTTTCCTTGAACTAAGGCGTATCAATCCGCGTGCGGATTGCTGGGGAGTGTTATGCCCGCTAATTTACCATTCAAGCCGTCAAAATGATAACCATTCGTATCTCGTGTTTCCCAGGCAACCGCAGGCAGCTTTAACGAGGCCTGTCCATAATAGAGAGATGATAGAAGTTTCCTGTTTCGACTTAATCGATTAAGAGGGGGCGTATGGTTCGGGATGTTGAGTTTCGAACGGATCCTCATCCGGCTTTTCCTGTGTTGAACGAGCTATGGTTATCCGCTTGGGGAGAACCGCTACCGGCTGACATGCCGGCGATATTATCCCGCAGTTTGGCCCATATCGGCGCTTACGCAGAAGATGTGATGATTGGATTTGTGAATGTGGCTTGGGACGGTGGCAAGCACGCGTTTATTTTAGATACCTGCGTCCATCGTCATTATCAACGGCAGGGGGTGGCGACCGGGCTGGTTCAAGCGGCGATAGCGATCGCAAAAATGCGTGGAGCAAGCTGGCTGCACGTCGATTACGAACCCCATCTGGCCGGTTTTTATTGCGGGTGCGGTTTTCGCCCTACCGCTGCAGGTTTAATTGATCTGACAAAGGGCCATGGCGGATGAGTGTTCACTGACGAGAGATAAAGAGGGCTGTATAATACGGTCTTTAGAAACGAAAAAAGCGCCAAAAGGCGCTTTTTTCTGAATTGGTGGGTCGTGCAGGATTCGAACCTGCGACCAATTGATTAAAAGTCAACTGCTCTACCAACTGAGCTAACGACCCGCAGAAGTGGTGGGTGATGACGGGCTCGAACCGCCGACCCCCTCCGTGTAAAGGAGATGCTCTACCAACTGAGCTAATCACCCACTTCAGGACTTCCAGGCACTGCTAAACGAGAGAATGATGGTGGGTGATGACGGGCTCGAACCGCCGACCCCCTCCGTGTAAAGGAGATGCTCTACCAACTGAGCTAATCACCCTCATTCGTTCTCATTTTTCTCAACAAGATGGTGGGCGATGACGGGCTCGAACCGCCGACCCCCTCCGTGTAAAGGAGATGCTCTACCAACTGAGCTAATCGCCCCGTCTTGTTGGAGTCGCATTATAGGGATAGTTCAAAGTGAGTCAACGGTTTTTAAAATGATTTCAATCGTTCGCCGCAAATTTAGGCAGGGCGCGATAATTATCGCCAACGGCGTCGATTCTTTGCGCAATGCTATGCGAAACTCGCCGCAAAACGCGCGAAATCGACCAGCGCAATATCGTGTCGGCGTTGAGGAATTAGCGTGTGGTGATACAATGTCGTCCACTCTTTTTTCAATTCCGAGCAATCGTCGGCCATCGCCGACACGCGTTGCGTAATAAGGCAGTGAACCCAATGAAAATCAAAACCCGTTTTGCACCGAGCCCGACCGGCTATCTTCACGTCGGCGGCGCGCGTACCGCACTTTATTCCTGGTTGTTCAGCCGCCATGCGGGCGGTGAGTTCGTTCTGCGTATCGAAGATACCGATCTGGAACGCTCTACCCAGGACGCGATCGACGCAATTATGGATGGCATGAACTGGTTGAACCTGGATTGGGATGAAGGCCCGTACTTCCAGACCAAGCGTTTCGATCGCTACAACGCGGTCATCGACGAAATGCTGGAGCAGGGCACCGCTTATAAATGCTATTGCTCCAAGGAACGCCTGGAAGCGCTGCGCGAGAAGCAGATGGAAAACGGCGAGAAGCCGCGTTACGACGGCCACTGCCGCGACAGCCAGTGCAGCCACACCGACGACGAGCCGCACGTGGTGCGCTTCCGCAACCCGCAGGAAGGGTCGGTGATCTTCGACGATAAAATTCGCGGCCCGATCGAATTCAGCAACCAGGAGCTGGACGATCTGATCATCCGCCGCACCGACGGTTCGCCAACCTATAACTTCTGCGTCGTCGTCGATGACTGGGACATGGAAATCACCCACGTGATCCGCGGCGAAGACCACATCAACAACACCCCGCGCCAGATCAACATTCTGAAAGCGCTGGGCGCGCCGGTGCCGGAATACGCGCACGTGTCGATGATCCTCGGCGACGACGGTAAAAAGCTGTCCAAACGTCACGGCGCCGTGGGCGTGATGCAGTACCGCGACGACGGCTATCTGCCGCAGGCGCTGCTGAACTACCTGGTGCGTCTGGGCTGGTCCCACGGCGATCAGGAGATCTTCTCCATCGACGAGATGAAAGAGTTCTTCACGCTGGAAGCGATCAACAAATCCGCCAGCGCGTTCAACACCGAGAAGCTGCAGTGGCTGAACCACCACTACATCAACCATATGCCGGCGGAAGAAGTGGCGGTGCATCTGGCATGGCACGTTGAGCAACTGGGCATTGAAACCCGCAACGGGCCGGAACTGAAGGACATCGTCAAGCTGCTGGGCGAGCGCTGCAAGACGCTGAAAGAGATGGCGGAGTCTTGCCGGTACTTCTACGAAGACTTCAGCGAATTCGACGCCGACGCCGCCAAGAAGCACCTGCGTCCGGTCGCGCGTCAGCCGCTGGAAGCGGTGCGCGCCAAGCTGGCCGCCATCACCGTCTGGACGCCGGAAAACGTGCACGACGCCATTCAGGGCACGGCGGATGAGCTGGGCGTCGGCATGGGTAAAGTCGGCATGCCGCTGCGTGTCGCGGTGACCGGCGCCGGCCAGTCGCCGGGCATGGACGTGACCGTGCATGCGATCGGCCAGAAGCGTTCGCTGCAGCGTATCGATATGGCGCTGGCTTACATCGCCGAGCGTGAAGCCCAAGCCTGATTAGGCTGATACGCCTTAAAGAAAAAGCCCCGTGGAGCGATCCCGGGGCTTTTTTATTGCGCTTTGTCAGGCTTGTTCGCTAGCCGGCAAACCCGGACGGTAGGCGAGGAAATACATCAACCCGACAAAGCCGGCGCCGCCCAGCGCATTGCCGAGAAATACCGCGACGAAATTAGGCAGATACTGCTCCCAGCCCATGCCGCCGGCAAAGATGGCCGCCGGGATGATGAACATATTCGCCACCACGTGCTGGAAGCCGATGGCGACAAAAGCCATGACCGGGAACCACATGCCGATCACTTTGCCCGGCACATCTTTGCTGGCGAAGGCTAACCACACCGCCAGGCATACCAGCCAGTTGCAGCCGACGCCGGAAATGAAGGCGTGCAGGAAGTCCGCATCCACTTTGGCCTGCGCGATCGCCAGCGTCTTATGTAAAAACGCGCCTTCGGTCAGGCCCAGCAGGTGGCCGAAGAAGTAGGCGACGGCCACGCTGCCGGCGAAGTTGGCCAGGGTGACCCAAAACCAGTTGCGCAGCACGGCGATGGCGGGAATTTCACGGGCGAACCAGGCCATTGGCAAGGTCATCATGTTGCCGGTCAGCAGTTCGCCGCCGGCCAGAAGGGTCAGGATCAAACCGATAGGGAAGACCGCGGCCCCCAACAGCGCGCCGAAAGAGCCCCATTCGGCCGGCAGGGTGCCGATGACGTGAATATCCAGCAGGAAGCCGGTGGCGATAAAGGCGCCGGCGAGAAAGCCCAGAATCAGCAGATTAGCGAGCGGGGCGCGGCTTTTGTTTACCCCGGCCTGAACGGCGAGGGCGGCGATTTCTTTTGGTGAATGCAAAGACATGACGGACTCGGTTTATAGTAATAAAGTTTATGGCGCGGGCAGTCTATGCCGCTCGGGAGCCCGACTCAAGCGCATTTCGCTAACATTCCATTAATTAAAAATCAACGTGATATGCAGGGTCTTTTGCCATTTTGAGAAGTAGCGCGCAAAATGGATGAACTCTGCGCAAAGTGATGATTTTTTGGCGCCAAAGATGCTGATTTGGCGGCTTTTTCAACGCTTGATTCAGTAATTCAATTTAGCCGTTGACAGCTTTGAGCGGGTTTCATATTATGCGCCCCGTTCACAGCACAAAGTGATTGTGGAACGGGGCTATAGCTCAGCTGGGAGAGCGCTTGCATGGCATGCAAGAGGTCGACGGTTCGATCCCGTCTAGCTCCACCAACCTTCTTCTCAGAGAGGTTGGGGAATACCGTAACGCCGGTCAACGCGTACCACTTTTGTGGGGCTATAGCTCAGCTGGGAGAGCGCTTGCATGGCATGCAAGAGGTCGACGGTTCGATCCCGTCTAGCTCCACCACCATTTGAAAAGCCGACCTTAGGGTCGGCTTTTTGCTTTGCGTTATTTCACCTTCGCCGAAGGCCAGCCAATAAAAAAGGCGCCCGCAGGCGCCTTATCATTGCTGTAAATTTCAGGCTTAGCCCAGCACCAGACCCGCGATAGAAGCGGACAGGATGCTGACCAGCGTAGAGCCGTAGACCAGCTTCAGACCGAAGCGGGACACTACGTTGCCCTGGTGTTCGTTCAGGCCCTTGATCGCACCGGCCACGATGCCGATGGAAGAGAAGTTGGCGAAGGACACCAGGAACACCGACAGGATCCCCAGGCTGCGCGGCGACAGTTCGGCAGAGACTTTCTGCAGTTCCATCATTGCCACGAATTCGTTGGAAACCAGCTTGGTGGCCATGATGCTGCCGACCTGCAGGGCTTCGTGCTTAGGAATACCCATGATCCAGGCGAACGGATAGAAGAAGTAGCCGAGGATTTCCTGGAAGCTCAGGCCGAAGATGGCGCTGAACACGCCGTTAAGCGCGGCGATCAGGGCGATGAAACCAATCAGCATCGCGGCGACGATAATCGCTACTTTGAAGCCGGCCAGGATGTATTCGCCCAGCATTTCAAAGAAGCTCTGGCCTTCGTGCAGGTTGCCGAGGTGCAGCTCTTCTTCTTTATTGGTGTCGTACGGGTTGACCAACGACAGCACGATAAAGGTGCTGAACATGTTCAGTACCAGCGCCGCCACCACGAACTTGGCATCCAGCATGGTCATGTAGGCGCCGACGATGGACATAGACACCGTAGACATCGCGGTCGCCGCCATGGTGTACATGCGCTTTTCCGACATCTTGCCCAGGATATCCTTGTAGGCGATGAAGTTTTCGGATTGGCCCAGGATCAGCGAGCTGACGGCGTTGAACGACTCCAGCTTGCCCATGCCGTTCACTTTCGACAGCACGGTACCGATAATGCGGATGATGAAAGGCAGCACTTTGATGTACTGCAGAATACCGATCAGCGCCGAAATGAAGACGATCGGGCACAGCACCTTCAGGAAGAAGAACGCCAGGCCTTTGTCGCCCATGCCGCCGAACACGAAATCAGTCCCTTGTCCCGCAAACCCGAGCAGTTTGTCAAACAGCGCGGCGAATCCTTTTACGAAGCCCAAACCCGCTTCCGAATGCAGGAAAAAGTAGGCCAGCAGTACTTCGATAACCAATAATTGAATAACATAGCGAATGCGGATGCTTTTGCGATCGCGGCACACCAACAGGGCCAGGATCGCCACCACCACTATCGCCAACGCAAAGTGCGCAATATGGGACATGTTTGCTCCAAATTTGAGGCAGGCTGAATTTCGGCTGTCATTTTATGTAACGCTACGTTTAAAAACGAGACTTCTATTGCAAATATGGAAAATCATAGCGGGAATTCTCCTAAAGTGTTGCGCAAAAGCATAAAAAATCAAGATGTTAAAGCAGAAATAGGAAATTCGTATTCTTGTGCTAACCTGTCTTTCAGGGGTATTGCAGCCAAAATCCCATCAGAAAAGCATGGAAATCGGCAAGCTCCGCGCTGAACCCTTCGATAAAACCATTAATGTTGGCTATTACAGAGATAAGTTTTACCGCTCTAAATGCGCTTGATAATTATTATCATTTATATAGAGTGGAGATAAACGTAATTTCAGTAAGGGTTCAACATATGCTGAACAGTCGCGTGGTTGAAACCACCTCCGGTCGCTCCGCCAGAAAAATCAAACTCTCGCTGATGGGGCCCGCCTTCATCGCCGCTATCGGCTATATCGACCCCGGCAACTTCGCTACCAACATCCAGGCCGGCGCCTCGTTCGGCTACAGTTTGCTGTGGGTCGTGGTCTGGGCCAACGTGATGGCGATGCTGATCCAACTGCTGTCTGCCAAGCTGGGCATCGCCACCGGGAAAAACCTGGCCGAGCATATTCGCGATCGTTTCCCGCGGCCGGCGGTATGGGCCTATTGGGTGCAGGCGGAGATCATCGCCATGGCGACCGATCTGGCCGAATTTATCGGCGCGGCGATCGGCTTCAAGCTGCTGCTCGGCGTGTCCCTGTTGCAGGGCGCGGTGCTGACCGGCATCGCCACCTTTTTAATTTTGATGCTGCAAAAACGCGGGCAAAAGCCACTGGAGCTGGTTATTGGTGGCCTGCTGCTGTTCGTCGCCGCCGCTTATATCGTCGAGTTGGCATTCTCCCAGCCGCAGCTCGCGCCGTTGCTGAAGGGCATGGCGTTGCCCGATTTGCCCAACGGCGACGCGGTATTCCTGGCCGCCGGGGTATTGGGTGCCACCATCATGCCGCACGTGATCTATCTGCATTCGTCGCTCACCCAAGTTGGCGGTGAGCACGATAAGGCGGAGCGCTATGCCGCCACCAAAGTCGACGTCGCCGTCGCCATGACCATCGCCGGTTTCGTTAACCTGGCGATGATGGCCACTGCCGCCGCCGCGTTTCATTTCAGCGGCAACAGCGGCATCGCCGATCTTGACGTGGCCTATCTGACGCTGCAACCGCTGCTCGGGCAAGCCGCCGCCACCGTGTTTGGCCTGAGCCTGGTGGCCGCCGGTCTTTCTTCCACCGTGGTGGGCACGCTGGCGGGGCAGGTGGTGATGCAAGGGTTCGTGCATTTCCATATCCCGCTGTGGCTGCGCCGAGCGGTGACCATGCTGCCGTCGTTTATCGTCATCATGCTGGGAATGGACGCCACGCGCATTCTGGTGCTGAGCCAGGTGCTGCTCAGCTTCGGCATTGCGCTGGCGTTGGTGCCGCTGCTGGCTTTCACCGGCAATCGGGCGCTGATGGGGGAGATGGTTAACGGCCCCGTGGTGCAAAACCTGGGCAAGCTGATCGTGTTGGTGGTGGTGGGGTTGAATGGCTACTTGCTGATCGGCAGTGTGCTGTAGGCGAAAACAGTGCGGGCCGGCGTTGCGCAGGCCCGTTGTCGTTAATCGCGGTCGTCATCGCCGTGGCGGCGCCAGCGATCGCGATCATGATCGTGGTGGTGCTTTTTCTCTTTCTTCCAGTAATGCTTGTCGCAACGGCGGTCGCATTTGTAATAACGGCCATCGCGCGAGTAGTAGTATTTGCGCCAATAGTCGCGGTCGCGCCAGCGATAGCCGTCCCAGTAATAACCACGCGGGCTGCGGTCGCCGAGATAGCGGCCCTGATGGCCTTGCCACCAGTCGCGATCGCGCCAGTCGTAACCGTCCCAGTAGCGGCCGCGATTGTCCTGATCGCCGATGCGCAATGAAACGCCCGGCATCAGATCGATGCTGAGCCCTTCGGCGTGAGCCTGCTGTGCGGCGGGCAGCACCGTCGCCGCCAAGATGGCGGCCAAGAGCAGAGGTTTAAACATGACTTCTCCTTTCCGCTTGCGCGGCCTGGCCGTTGATCACTTTATGAAGCGCGTTCATCAGTTTAAAAAGCGGCCTTATCGTTATTTTTGCTGCAATATCGGCATCATAGCGCCGGCGCATAGGGTTGAATCTGAGAGCCACTCTGAAAAGGGCGCCGGAGGCCGAGATTTGAGATTTTTCTGGGGCATCGCCGCTCAATTGAGCGGCGGAATTTGTAAGCGATTACAATAAGATTTTCTCGATCTGCGCGAGTTCTTCTTCACTGAAGTGACGATTGGCCAGCATGCCCACCGCGTCTTCTATCTGCGCACTCTTGCTGGCGCCGATCAGCACCGAGGTAACGCGATCACCGCGCAGCACCCAGGCCAGCGCCATCTGCGACAGCTTCTGCCCGCGTTGCCGCGCCAGCGCATCGAGGCGGCGCACCTTGTCCAGTCGGTCGGCGGTCAGCTGTTCCGGCTGCAGGAAACGGCTGCCGCTGGCGGCGCGGGAATCTTGCGGGACGCCGTGCAGATAACGATCGGTCAGCAGGCCGCCCGCCAGCGGGGAGAAGGCGATCGCGCCGACGCCATGATTCGCCAGTGTATCCAGCAATTCCGCCTCCGGCCCGCGTTCCAACATCGAATACTTGGGCTGGTGGATCACGCACGGCGTACCGAGCCGCTGCAGGATGTCGAACGCCTGGCGCGCGCGCTCGGCCGGGTAGTTGGACAAACCGACATACAGCGCTTTGCCCTGGCGCACCAACAGATCCAGCGCCGCCATGGTTTCTTCCAGCGGCGTGTCCGGGTCCGGCCGATGGTGATAAAAGATATCCACATACTCCAATCCCATGCGCCTGAGGCTCTGATCGAGGCTGGCGACCAGGTACTTTTTCGAGCCCCAATCGCCGTAGGGGCCGGGCCACATGGTGTAACCGGCTTTGGATGAGACGATCAGCTCGTCGCGCCAGGCCCGCAGATCGGCGTTGAGAATGCGGCCAAAGTTTTCCTCGGCGGCGCCGGGCGGCGGGCCGTAGTTGTTGGCCAGATCGAAGTGGGTTATGCCGCGATCGAAGGCGCAGCGGATCAGGGCGCGGGCGTTGTCGTACAGCGTGGCGTCGCCAAAGTTGTGCCATAGCCCGAGCGAGACGGCGGGCAGCTTCAATCCGCTGCGGCCGCAGCGCCGGTATTCCATATCTTGATAACGCGAGGGGGAGGCTGAGTAGGACATTGTGATCCTTTGTCGGCGAAGAAGTGGCGTGTTTTGAGTGTATGCGTTTTCACAACGTGCCGTCGAGGGGGCGATCACAAGGCCGGCATGTAACGCCAGGTTGCCGCTCGACACGGAAAGCGCTGTTCGAAAATTAACCGGCATCTTCGATACTTAAAGATAATCGCTTCAGCTGCAGACAGGTGATGATCATGACTCAGATCTACACGGTGGCCGATTATCTGCTCGATCGTCTGGCCCAGATTGGCATCCGCCACGTCTTCGGCGTGCCGGGGGATTACAACCTGCAATTCCTCGATCACGTCATCGCTCATCCGCAAATCACCTGGGTAGGCTGCGCCAACGAACTGAACGCCGCCTACGCCGCCGACGGCTATGCGCGTTGCAAACCGGCCGCGGCGCTGCTCACCACCTTCGGCGTCGGGGAGCTGAGCGCGCTGAACGGCGTGGCCGGCAGTTATGCCGAATACCTGCCGGTGATCCACGTGGTGGGCACACCGGCGCAGCGTGCCCAGCGCGCCGGCGATTTGCTGCACCATTCGCTGGGCGATGGCGACTTCACTCACTTTGCGCGGATAGCCAAAGAAGTCAGCGTCGCACAGGCCAATCTGACCGCCGACAACGCCGCCAGGGAGATCGACCGCCTGATCGACGCCGCCTTGCTGGAGCATCGTCCGGTTTATCTGATGCTGCCCAGCGACGTAGCGGAAGCGCCGCTGCCGGCCAAACCGGCGCCGCTGATGCTGCGCCAGGCCAGGCTGTCGCGGAGCGCATTGCAGGCGTTTATCGCCGCAGCGCGTGAAAAGCTGCAATCGGCACGGCAAGTGTCATTGCTGGCGGACTTTCTGGCGGACCGCTTTGGCGTTGAAACAGCGCTGGATAACTGGATGCAGGAGGTGGCTATCCCGCACGCCACGCTGCTGCTCGGCAAGGGCGTGCTGGATGAGAACCGCGACGGTTTTGTCGGCACCTACAGCGGCGGCGCCAGCGCTGCGGCGACCAAAGCGCTGATTGAAAATGCCGATGTCGTGATCACCGTTGGCGTGCGTCTCACCGACACCATTACCGGAGGATTCACGCATCATCTGCCGGCGGAAAAATGCATCGATATCCAACCGTTCGAAGCCTGGGTCGGTCGTCAACGGTTCAGCCGCATCCCGATGTGCGCCGCCGTGCAGGCGCTGCACCGCCTGACTCTGTCGCTGGCGTCTCGCTGGCCGTTGCCGACGATCGGCCGTCCGGCGCTGCCGGAAGGCGATGGGGAAGGGTTGGATCAGCACGCCTTCTGGCGGCAGATACAGGATTTCCTGCGGCCGGGGGATATCGTGCTGGCTGAGCAGGGCACGGCCTGTTTCGGCGCCGCGACCTTGACGCTGCCGCGCGGCAGCCGGATGATCGTGCAGTCGCTCTGGGGCTCGATCGGCTATACCTTACCGGCGACCTTCGGGGTGCAAACTGCCGAACCGCAGCGCCGGGTGGTGCTGTTGATCGGCGACGGCGCCGCGCAATTGACCGTGCAGGAGCTGGGATCGATGCTGCGCGACGGGCTTAAACCGGTGATCTTCGTGCTGAATAATCAGGGCTACACGATTGAACGCGCTATCCACGGGCCGGAGCAGAGTTACAACGACATCGCCCGGTGGAACTGGACGCAGCTGCCAACGGCATTGGCCGGTGGGCGGCCGGTGACGGCGTTGCGGGTCAGTCAGCCGGAGGCGCTGCGCCAGGCGCTGAGTGAGGCGGCGCAGGGCGACCGGCTGGCTTTCATCGAAGTGATGCTGCCGAAGATGGATATTCCCGAACTGCTCGATACGATCTCGCGCGTCATTCAGTCGCGCAACGCCGCCGCCTGAGCCGCGTCGTCTTCCAGCAATCGCTCCAGCATCCAGTACCCCGCCGGGCCCGGCGGGGTCAGTTTGGACCATACCGCATCCACCGAAATCAGTTTGGGCCAGCCGCGCGGGCGCAGCTGGGTGAGCCTGCCGTGGCCGTATTGTTGCACCAGCCAGTGCGGCAGCACCGCCCAACCGAATCCCTGTTCCGCCATCTCCAGCAACAGCAGATAGCTGGGCGCCGACCAGACCAGCCCGCCTTGTCTGGCCGCTTCGGCGCCGGTGTAAGTGTTCAGGATCAGCTGACGGGTGCTGGATAATTGCTCCGGGGTCGGCGCGGCGACCTGCGCCAGCGGATGCCCATGCGCGACGAACAACCCCATTTCGGTCTGCTCAGGCAGGCGGGAGAAGGCGATATCCGGCGGATAGGTTTTTTGCACTTCCACCATGCCCAAATGCGCGCGGCCGCTTTGCAGTAGATCGATAACGTCGCCTTCCTCGGCGATCATCCATTCCAGCTCAATCTCCGGGTAACGTTGTTCAAACCGCTGCATCAGGCTGTCGTGATGCTTCGGTTGGTAGGTATCGGAAAATACCATGCTCAGGCGCGGTTCGACATTGCCCGCCAGCTGAATGCTCAGCGCGTCGAGTCGCTCGCTGGCGGCGAGGATCTCCTGCACGTGCCCCAGTACCTTGCGGCCAGCGGCGGTGAGCACCGGTTGGCGCGCGCTGCGATCGAACAGCGTCAATGCCAGGTCGGCTTCCAGATTGGCGATGGCGGTGCTGACGGTAGATTGGCTTTTGCGCAGCTTGCGCGCGGCGGCGGAAAATGAGCCGAGGGAGGCGGCTTCAACGAACGCCTGTAACGCTTCCGGTGAATAGTGCATATATCTACTTTATCGATGGAACCTATTTTTAATCTACCCAAAAAAGCGATGATAATCACCTGGCTTTCGCAACAACTGTTGAAAAAAAGGTGATGTATGCAACTGCAAAACAAGTCTCTCATTGAACGTATCGTCCACGCCGTCGGTTTCGAGGCCATCGCCGTGATGGTTTGCGCCCCGCTGGGCGCGTGGCTGCTGAACCGCTCAATGGTGCAGGTCGGTGCGTTGGCGGTGATGCTGTCCACCGTCGCGATGCTGTGGAACATGGTTTACAACACGGTGTTCGACCGCCTGTGGCCGGTCAGCCGGGTGGTGCGTAACCTGAAGGTGCGTGCGCTGCACGCCGTCGGCTTTGAAGCCGGTTTTATTCTGATCGGCGTGCCGATCGCCGCCTGGATGCTGAGCATTTCCTGGGCGCAGGCGTTTATGCTGGAAATCGGTTTCTTCCTGTTCTTCCTGCCGTACACCATGGCCTACAACTGGCTGTACGACACGCTGCGCCAACGCTGGTTCGAAGCGCGCCAGCCGATCAATTCCGGCGCCAAATAAGGCGTCGTCAGCCCGGCGATTCTCAGGTAAGGTCAGAGGATCGTCGGAAAATGCTGAGGAGTGAAGGATGAAAGTGTTGGGTCTGCTGGGCGGCATGAGTTGGGAATCCACCATTCCGTATTACCGCACTATCAACGAGCAGGTAAAGGCGCGCCTCGGCGGGCTGCATTCGGCCAAAATCGTGCTCTACAGCGTCGATTTTCAGGAGGTTGAACGCTTGCAGCACCAGGGCGATTGGGATGGCGCCGGTCGGCTGCTGGCCGCCGCCGCGGTGGCTTTGCGCGCCGCCGGCGCCGAAGCTATCGTGATCTGCACCAACACCATGCACAAGGTGGCGGAGGCGGTCGAGCAGGCCAGCGGCCTGCCGCTGATTCACATCGCCGATGCCACGGCGCTGCAGGTGCGGGAGAAAAACATTCGCCGCGTCGGGCTGCTGGGCACGCGTTTTACCATGGAGCAGACCTTCTACCGAGGCCGCCTGCAGGAATTGCACGGCATCGATGTGGTGACGCCGGTCAGCGCCGATCGTGACATCGTGCACCGCATCATCTATGACGAACTCTGCCTCGGCAAAATTCGCGACGCCTCGCGCGACGAGTATCGCCGGATCATCAGCGATCTGGAACAACAGGGCGCGCAGGGGATTATTTTCGGCTGCACCGAGATAGGGTTGCTGGTGAGCGAGCGGGATGCCTCGGTGCCGGTGTTCGACACCACCGCGATCCACGCTCGCGCCGCCGCGGCGTTCGCGCTGGCCTAATCGTCGTGCGGCGTTCGCGCTGGCCTAATCGTCGTGCGGCGGTTGCCGGCGGTTCACCAGCATCAAGGGTTTGCCCGCCAGCGCCAGCCAGGCGGGCAGCATCACGATGCACAAGATCGGCAGCAGGTGCAGATCCGGCACCACCGCCACCGCCATAAACAGACTGAGCCAGCCGTCGCGCGTGACCACCAGCACCAGCCCCATGATGGCGCAGGAGACGGTGATCGCCGCCGGCACCGCCGGAACGTGCTGATGCAGCATCAGCCCCAGCGCCACGCCGACGAACACCGCCGGGAAGATGCGCCCGCCGCGAAAGCCGCAGGCGGCGGCGATCACCAGCGCCGCCAGCTTGGTCAGGGTAACGGCCAACAGCGCCGGCACCGAATAGTTGCCGTCTGCCGCGAGGCGCTTCATTTCATCCAGCCCTTTGAACAGGGTAATCTCACCGCCCACCAGCGCCAGCAGGCCCAGCACAAAGCCCCCCAGTCCTAGCATCAACACCGGATTCTTCATCGAATGGAACAGGCGGTGAACGTGCGGGAAGCACCACAGCGCCACCATGCCGAGCGCGATGGCGATCAGCGCCACAATGGCGCCGCTGAAGATGTCCGGCAGCCGCGTCACGTCATAGGCGTCGAGCTGCAGGGCGAAGTTGGGCACGAAGAACAGCTGGGTGGTGACCGCGCCGGCAGCGGCGGCCACCAGCGGGGCGAACAGCCGATCCCACAACGGCGTTTCGTTATTGCCTGCCAGGGTTTGCGAGAAGATCAGCGCGGCGGCGACCGGTGTGCCGAACATTGCGCCGATGGTGCCCGCGGCCGCCAGGATAATCCAGTCCATGCGCGGCACTTTCGGCAGCAGGCGAGCCCCAGCCGCCGCTACCAGCGCGATATTGATGGCGGTGATCGGGTTTTCCGGCCCCAGGCTGACGCCGCCGGCCAGGCCGACGATCAGCGCCAACCCCAGCCCCGGCAGGGCGGAGAGCGGCAGGGGCATGCCGATCAGCGATTCCGTCGCCGGATCCGGCCCGGCATGGCCCGGCATATAGCGCACGATCAGGCCGACCGCCACACCGGTCAGCGTCAACATTGCGACCGGCCACCAGGGCGACTGGGCGTCCAGGCTCAGCGCATCGGGCAGCGTTACCCACAGTAACTGCTGCAGTGCGGCGGCGATTTTCATCACCAACAACAGCACCAGACTGGAGGCGGAACCGATAATCAGCGCAGGCAAAGCAAAGGCCAACATGGCATTGGCGCGCGGATGCAGCATGGATAATCCCTTGTCGATGCCTCCATGCAGGGCAGGGAGAGCGGGTGGTTGGACAGTGGCCACAGCTTGCCAGACTATCGGCGCGCAGGCACGCATTGATATTGCCCGGCGTCGATGACGGTTAACAGTCGCCGAGGGGCGTTTTTTGCCGCAATTTGTTTCAAAGCGCGGCGTCGCGGGCCAGCTGAAACGTTTTTTGTGATCCGGATCGCTATTGGGGTGCAGATACGAGGCGGGTGATTGTTGTTTTCGCAGCAGGATTTTACAGTGTGGGCAGCTTTTTATTTTTCATTTTGCGGAGACGAAATCAATGACCTATGCCCTCGTAGGTGATGTTGGCGGCACCAATGCCCGCCTGGCGTTGTGCACTGTTGCGACGGGTGAGATTACCCAGGCGAAAACCTATTCCGGCCTGGAGTTCGACAGCCTGGAGGCGGTGATCCGCCACTATCTGAAAGCGTGCGATATCGAGGTGCAGGACGCCTGTATCGCGATCGCCTGCCCGGTGACGGAAGACTGGGTTGCGATGACCAACCACAGCTGGGCGTTCTCTATCAAAGAAATGAAGGCCAACCTGGGGTTGAGTCATCTGGAAGTGATCAACGATTTCACCGCCGTCTCGATGGCGATCCCGATGCTCTCGCCGGACGACGTGCTGCAGTTTGGCGGCGGCGATGCGCAGCCGGGCAAACCGATCGCGGTGTACGGCGCCGGCACCGGGTTGGGTGTTGCCCACCTGGTGCAGGTCGATCGCCGCTGGGTCAGCCTGCCGGGCGAGGGCGGCCATGTCGATTTCGCACCGAACAGCGAAGAAGAAGACATTATTCTGGAGGTGCTGCGCGGTGAAGTGGGGCACGTTTCCGCCGAGCGCGTGCTGTCCGGGCCGGGCCTGGTCAACCTGTATCGCGCCATCGTCAAGGCGGACAACCGCCTGCCGGAGAAACTGGAGCCGAAGGACATTACCGAGCGGGCGCTGGCTGACAGCTGCATCGATTGCCGCCGCGCGCTGTCGCTGTTTTGCGTGATCATGGGGCGCTTCGGCGGCAACCTGGCGCTGAATCTGGGCACCTTTGGCGGCGTGTACATCGCCGGCGGCATCGTGCCGCGCTTTATGGAATTCTTCAAGGCCTCGGGCTTCCGCGCCGCTTTCGAAGATAAAGGGCGTTTCCGTGACTATGTGCGAGACATTCCGGTGTTCATGATAACCCATGGCCAACCGGGCCTGCTGGGAGCCGGCGCGCATCTGCGCCAGACGCTGGGCATGCAGCTGTAAGCAACGCGGCGGCACGATAAAAAAAGGGGCGCAACCCGCAGGTTGCGCCCCTTGTCGTTTTCGCGGGGTATCAGGCTTTGGCCAGCTCTGCCGCCTGTGCCGTTTCTTCGCTTTCCACTTCCACGGCTTTCGGCGCTTTGATGAACAGCGTAATCAGTAAGGAGGCGGCGGACAGGACGCCAATCACCATGAAGGTGGCGTGGAAGCCGCCGAAGTATTTGGCGACGAACGAACCGGCCAGCGCGCCCAGGCCGAAGCCCTGGTAGATGATGCCGTAGTTCTTGCTGTGGTTTTTCAGACCGAAGAAGTCGCCGACAATCGCCGGGAACACGGTGATGTTGCCGCCGAAGCAGAAGGCCACTGCGCCGACGCAGATGAAGAACAGCGTGTGGTTCAGGGTCATGAAGCTCAGGGCGACAATCGCCAGTACGGTAACCAGCATGGTGAAGCTGATGACGCGCATACGGCCCACTTTATCGGACAGCGTCCCCAGGATGATGCGGCCGGCGGTGTTGAAGATGGCGACGGCGGACACGGTGTTGGCGGCGGTGGCCAAGTCCATCCCGGCCAGTTGAACGCCCATGTCTTTCACTATGCCAATCAGATACAGACCGCTCATGCAGGCGGCAAAGAAGATGGTGAACAGCAGGTAGGCTTCTTTGGTGGCCAGCATCTGGCGCACGCTGAAGTCGTTGCCCAGACCGTTGGCGCCTGGCTGTGCGGCGTTGGTCGCCAGCACCGGCTCTTTCAGCAGCAGGGAGCCGACGACGATCAGGCCCATCACGATGGCACCCCAGTAGAAGAAGGCGCCGGAAACGCCGACGTCGGCGATCAGGGCGGCATTGACGTATTTGAACAGCAGGCTGCCGCTGCCGAAGGCGCCGACGGAGATGCCGGAAATCAGGCCTTTGTTGGCCGGGAACCATTTGATCAGGTTGGACAGGGTGGAGATGTAGGCGATACCGACCGCAAAGCCCACCACCACGCCGGCCAGCAGGTAGATCATGTCGAGAGAGCTGACGTGGGCGCTGGCGATAAGGCCCAGGCCGACCAGGATGCCGGAGCACAGCGTCAGGTTGCGGATGCCGAAGCGTTCTTGCAGCTTACCGGCGAACAGCGTGGCGAAGGCCAGGAAGAAGCTGGTGATGGAGAAGGTGGTGGCGACGTCCGCCAGCCCCCAGTGGAACTTGTCGACCAGCGGCTGGTTGAACAGGCTCCAGGTGTAGATGGTGCCCAGACCCATCTGACAGATGATGGTGCCGAGAACGATTAAGCTGCGATTTGCCGGTTTGGTGTTCATGGCCGGTCTCCTTCCTGTGTGTGCGTTGCCGGGCGTGAGCCGTTGGCTGAAATTTGCGGGGTGAATCAGTGTTCCCGCGGTATGGGCTTATTATATGGCCGGCCCCTGCGGCGGGCGGCGGATCGGGAATGAGTTGCACGACGGAAGGAATGAAATGCATTTTATGCGGCGTGAGTTGCCGTTTTTGCGCCTGAAAGCCCGTGAAATGCCGGGGGTGACACGTGATCTACATCAAAGATATCAACGATTTATTGTTAATCGCCGGTGAACGATTGTGGTGGAATTGTGAAGGATGCGTCTGAAAGGCGTAAATCGGCATTGCGCCTATAGAGCGGCGGTGAGCGCGGGGCTATGTTATCTGCGATCGGACAAGGTCCGCTCTGCAGGAGCCATGAAATGAAAAAAACGCTGTTGTTACTGGCTGCGCTGCTGGCGCTGCCGCTGGCGAGCCAGGCCGACGTCTCCATCGGCGTGAACGTGCCTGGCCTGTCGTTGCATATCGGCGATCGCGACAATCGCGGCCATTACTGGGACGGCTATCGCTGGCGCGATCCGCGCTGGTGGGCCGATCACCGCCGGTATGAACGCCCGCGCGGGTACTATTACGGCCCGCCGCCCCGGGTGATTTACTACGGGCCGCCGCGGCGCGACTGGCGCGACTGGCGCGACCGGCCGCATTACCGCATGCCGCCACCGCCGCCGCCGGGGTATTACTACCGTCCGGGCCCGCGCTGGTAAGCGCTTACAGGCGCATCAGCTTGCGGAACTCTTTCACCTTGCTGCGGCTGACCGGCACTTCAAACTCGAGATCGCTCAGCCGCAGAATGTAGGTATTGTTGAACCAGGGCACGATCTCGCGGATCTTCGCCAGGTTAACGCAGTAAGAGCGGTGGCAGCGGAAGAAATGCTCTTCCGGCAGCCGGCCGTAAAACTCGGTGATGTTCATCGGCATCACGAACTCTTCCCGGCGGGTATAGACCCGCGTCACCTTTTCATCGGCGGCGGCGTAATAGATGTCGTTGATGTCGGTAACGATGATCCGCTCATCTTTGATCAGGTTGATGCTGTGGCTGCCGCGGCTCGGCGCGCTGGCCGGCTCCGTCGCGCCGGCGGGGCGATGATGCAGCGCCTCCAGCTTTTGCAGCATGGTGACGATGCGCGCCTCGTGATAGGGCTTGAGGATATAGTCGAACGCTTCGATCTCGAACGCTTCCACCGCGTGCTCTTTATAGGCGGTGATGAACACGATAGACGGGCGATGCGCGAATTTGCTGATGTTTTGCGCCAGCAACACGCCGTCCAGCGACGGGATGTTGATGTCGAGGAAAATGGCGTCGACCTGGTGAGTCTGCAGGTATTTGAGGACGTCGAGGCCATCCTCGAAGGTGGCGACGATATCGATATTGCTGTGTTTCTTGATCAGGTAGCTGAGTTCTTCCTGCGCGAGGAATTCGTCTTCCACGATAATGGCTTTCATGAGGCCTCCCCGACCGGCGGCGCGCTCGGCTCCTGATGCAGCTTGCCGCCGTTTTTGCTGATGTAGAACGCGATTTCGGTGCCCGGCTCCAGGCGGCGGATATGCAGCCCTTCACCGTACAGCAGCGACACGCGGTGGTGTACGTTGAGCAGGCCGATATTGTGGCCCGGCATCTCGTTGCGCGCCACCCGATCGATGGTTTCCTGATTGATGCCGTGGCCGGTATCCTTCACCGATATTTTCACCCGGTCGCCCTGATCTTTCACTGCGATCACCACTACCCCTTTGCCCTTGCAGGGCTGGATGCCGTGCACGATGGCGTTCTCCACCAGCGGCTGGATCAGCAGACTCGGAATGCGCACCGAGACGTCGTCGTCGATGTCGTAAATCACCGTCAGCTTGGCGCCGAAACGCGCCTGTTCGATGGCGATGTAATCCTGGATCTGATGAAGTTCCTTGCGGATATCGATCAGTTCGTCGTTCAGCTCCAGGTTGTAGCGCAGGTAGCGCGACAGGTTGATGATCAGCTGGCGCGCGGTGTCCGGATTCAGGCGGATGGAGGAAGAGATGGCGTTCAGCGCGTTGAACAGGAAGTGCGGGTTAATCTTGCTCTGCAGCGCGCGCATTTCGGCTTTATCCGCCATCTGACGCAGGTGCTCGATGCGCGAAACCTCCATCTGGGTGGAGATGATCTGCGACAGCCCGACCGCCATCACCTTCAGCGTGTTGGTGATCTGGTGAGCGTGGCAGTAGTAAATTTTCAGCGCGCCGGTCACTTCGCCTTTTTCCCACAGCGGCACCACCAGCTGCGAATGGATCTGCGGCGCGGCCGGGTTTTCCAGGTTGTTTTTGATGATGATTTTGCCGTGGCGAATGCTTTCGCGAGTGACGCGGCTCAGCCCTTCGCGGCCGATCGGGTAGGCTTCGCGCCCTACGCCGACGTAAGCCAGCACCTGATGGGTATCGGTGATCGCCACCGCGTCGGCGCGGATATCCTGGCGGATGATATCGCAGATGGTGGCCAGCGATTCGCTGTTGATGTTGCGGAAATAGGGCAGCGTCTTGTGGGCGATATCCAGCGCCAGCTTGGCCTGGCGCGCGGCGATCACTTCTTTCTCATCCTCGACGCTCTGCACCAGCAGCACGATCAGGCCGATGCACACCGTGCCGAGGATCATCGGCAGGGCGATCTGCGACACGATGTCCAGCCCGAGCTCGGTCGGCTTGGCCCACAGCACGATCAGCAGCATGGTGAGGGATTCGCACAGCATGCCGCCGACGATGCCGGCGCGCCAGCGCTGCTCTTTTTTCACCTTGAGGTTGATGTAACCGGCGCTGATGCCGGCGATGATGCTGGTGATAAGGCAGGGCACCGAGGTGATGCCGCCGATGTCGATCAGATAACGGTGCACCCCGGCGATGATGCCGGTGACGATCCCCACCCAGGGGCCGAACAGGATGCCGCCGGCCATGATGGCGATGACGCGCACGTTGACCAGCGAGCCCTCAACGTTGATGCCGGAGTAGGTGCTGAACAGCGCGAACAGCGAGAAGATTGCCGTGACGATGCCGAGCTCAAGCGGCGTATGGTCTTCTTTTTGCAGCAGTTGGCGGAACAGCCGGGTGCGGGTCAGGAAAAACAGACAGATCAACATCAGCGCGGCGCGATCAAACACCGCCAACAGCATTTCAAAAAAAGGGTGCACGACGGGTTCTCGCTGCGGCCTACGGATGGCGGCAGTATACCACAGCGAAAGGGGCCCGTGGCGTGCGCCACGGGCGGGGGATCAGCCTATGCCGAGCTGCGCTTTGCCCAGCGGCGTCAGCAGGTCGACGGTGGCGCGGCCGTCGAAATCCACCTCGAAGTCGTCGGGGGCGAAGTCCGGCGGCGTTCTGCCGTCGATAAAGCTCGGCAGCTGGCGCTGCAGATAGGCGTCGTTTTTCTCGCAGCCCGGCGCGGCGGCGATGTACATCACGTTGCTGTCGAACTCGCCGTTATGTTCGTTCTCCACCGCGTGGATCACATCGCAGTGCCAAAAGACCGTGTCGCCCGGCTCCAGATCGGGAATAGGGGAAATCCCGCTTAATAAAAGGGGATGCCATTTTTCCGAGATCGACAGCGCGCGACCCGGCGCCGCATCGCACAGATCGTCATCGGCGACGTCGTCCTGCAGCGCGCGCAGCAGCACATAGGCCATGGCGTTGGCGATTGGCACCAGGTTCAGCGTGCCGGCGTTGGTGCGCTGCGGCGTCAGCGCCGTCCAGCCCTGGAAGGTGCGGAACATCGAGCAGACCGCCGGAGAGGCTATCTCGCGCACTTCGGTGCGGCCGTCGGCGGCGAAGGGATCGTACTGCTGCCAGTCGCCGGAGAAGACGTGGCGATACACATAGCGGAAGTTCTCGTCCAGCCAGCGCTCGATGGTGCCGCTGTCGACGTGCGGCGACAGGCCCAGCGACGAGGAGTTCGGCGGGCGGCGGCGGGTGCGATCGGCGTAGGTGGCGACGCGAGTCGGATCGAAATGCTGTTTGCCGTTGCTTTCGGTGGCCCACAGGCTGTTGAGGAACACCTGCACCGCATGCATGCGCGCGTCCTGCCGCGCTTCAACCTGCGGTTTTGACCAATAGATGCCGTAGATCTGTGGCTTGCTGGCGGCCAGCTTGCCGAAATAGTTGTCTTCGGCGGCGTTCTTCAATCGCTCGACGAAGTTGTTGCGATCGAGGTAATCGCCGATTTCTCGGTTCCAGCCCTCGGCTTTGGCGCGCGGAAACACCCCGCGAATAGCGCAGGCGCCGCGTTGTTTGATCAGCGCTTTTTGTTGTTCAGTGACGCGCTGCTGCAGGATATCTTCCGCGTCAATTTGCGGCACCGGGTTGTGGCCGGCGGCCAGTTCGCGGCGAATCTGTTCGACCTGGCCGCGGATGTTCTCTTCCAGCGCCTGGAATACGTCGCGATAGTTGGGCAATGCCTGGCGCAGCTGACGCTTGACGTTAACGATCGCCTGCGGAATATCGTCGATGACTAAAGAGGCCATGGTGTTCTCCTGATGCCGCGTGGGTAACGGCGGCGGGCAGTTGTAGGGAATCGGGCAAGACGTTATGGTTTTGTGGTTTTAACGTAAATGATTATCGGCAACCAATCGGGGAAAATAAAGAGATATCTTTCATTCGTAAGTTCCTCTTTTTCGTTTTTCGGAGATTTTATGAAGCTGGTCACTGAACGACTGCAGTTACAGTCGATAACCGCCGAGGATTGGCCGCTGTTTCTGCGCCTGTACCAAGATCCCGAGGTGATCCGTTACATCTCCGATCCGCGCAGCGAAGCGGAGATCCGCGCACGGTTCGAGGAGCGCCTGCCGGTCTGGGACAAACACGGCGACCAGTGGCTGTGCCTGGTGATGCGTGAGAAGCACAGCGGAGAGGCGGTGGGCATTACCGGCTTTCGCCCGCACTGGGCGCCGTATCGGCAGGCGGAAGTGGGATACGGGAGTTTGCCTTCCGGGCAGGGCAAGGGCTATGGCAAGGAGTCGCTGCGGGCGGTGCTGGATTTTGCGGTGAACGCCTGCGGTTTTCACAAGCTGACCGCCACCGTGACCGCCGGCAACCTCGCCTCGCGCGGCCTGCTGGAGTCGTGCGGTTTCCAGCTGGAGGGCACGCTGCGCGACAACTACCGTCTGGCGGATCAGTGGTGCGACGACTGGCTGTTCGGGCTGCTGGCGGCGGAGTTTCAGAGCGCTAAATAAAAATATCGCGCAGGGTATCGACAAGCTCGTCGGCGCTGCGCTATGTTCGATATTCGGTCAGTTCGCTGGCCAGCGTCGCTCGGACGGTCCGGGCGCTAACGTCTATCGAGGAATCCCCTATGGCTGATAACAGTCCACAGCGCCGTTTCACGCGCATTGAACGCCTTCCCCCTTACGTATTCAACATCACCGCCGAACTGAAGATGGCCGCACGCCGTCGCGGCGAGGATATTATCGACTTCAGCATGGGTAACCCCGACGGCCCGACGCCGCCGCACATCGTGGAAAAACTGTGCGCCGTCGCCCAGCGCGACGACACCCACGGTTATTCCACCTCGCGCGGCATTCCGCGCCTGCGCCGCGCCATTTCGCGCTGGTATGCCGATCGTTATCAGGTGGATATCGATCCGGAAAGCGAAGCCATCGTCACTATCGGTTCGAAAGAGGGGCTGGCGCACCTGATGCTGGCGACCCTCGATCACGGCGATACCGTGCTGGTGCCGAACCCCAGTTACCCGATCCACATTTACGGCGCGGTGATCGCCGGCGCTCAGGTGCGCTCGGTGCCGCTGGTGGACGGCGTGGATTTCTTCGGCGAGCTGGAGCGCGCCATTCGCGAAACCATTCCGCGCCCGAAAATGATGATCCTCGGCTTCCCGTCCAACCCGACCGCGCAGTGCGTGGAGCTGGATTTCTTCGAGCGGGTGGTGGCGCTGGCCAAGCAGTACAACGTGCTGGTGATCCACGATCTGGCCTATGCCGATATCGTCTATGACGGCTGGAAAGCGCCGTCGATCATGCAGGTGCCGGGGGCGAAAGACATTGCGGTGGAGTTCTTCACCCTGTCGAAAAGCTACAACATGGCCGGCTGGCGCATCGGTTTCATGGTCGGCAATCCCGAACTGGTCAGCGCGTTGGCGCGCATCAAGAGCTATCACGACTACGGGACCTTTACGCCGCTGCAGGTGGCGGCCATCGCCGCGCTGGAAGGCGATCAGCAGTGCGTGCGCGATATCGCCGAGCAGTATCGGCAGCGCCGCAATGTGTTGGTGAAAGGGCTGCATGAGGCCGGCTGGATGGTGGAAAACCCGAAGGCGTCGATGTACGTCTGGGCGAAAATTCCCGAACCTTATGCCCATCTCGGTTCGCTGGAGTTCGCCAAACGCCTGCTGGCGGAAGCCAAGGTTTGCGTTTCGCCGGGCATCGGCTTCGGCGACTATGGCGATACCCATGTGCGCTTCGCGCTGATCGAAAATCAGGACCGTATTCGCCAGGCGGTACGCGGCATCAAGGCCATGTTCCGCGCGGACGGGTTGCTGATGCCGGGCAAAGGCGGCGGCGCCAAATAATCCTGTCAGGCCGGACGTTTGTCCGGCCTTATTTTTTCCCGTCCCAAGGTTTTCTTCATTATTTCCCCATTATGCTCGACTACGCTGAATTTTATTTTTTGGATAGAGTGTATGAGCAACCGCTACGCGCGATCGCAAATCGTTTTACATTGGTTGACGCTGCTGATGGTGAGCCTCACCTACGCGGCGATGTTGCTGAAGGATTCGGTGCCGGAGGCGTGGGCGCCGCTGGTCAAAAATCTGCACTTTAATTTTGGGGCTTCGGTTTTTGCCCTGATGCTGATTCGGCTGGCGGTGCGCACCCTCCACGCGACGCCGCCGACCACGCCGCCGCTGGAGGAATGGCAGGAAGTGGGCGCCAAGATCTTCCATTGGCTGCTGTACGTGGTATTCCTGATGTTGCCGCTGCTGGGCGTGTTAACCCTGGCCTACGGCGGGAAATCGTGGACTTTACTGGGGTGGCCGGTACCGCAATGGGTGACGCCGGATCCGGTGATGCGCAAGCTGGTTAAAACGGTTCATGAGACGCTGGCGAATATCGGCTACTTTATCATTGGCGCGCATGCGCTGGCGGCGCTGTATCACCACTACCTGCGCAAGGACGACACCCTGCGCCGCATGATGCCGGGCAAATAACGGCGAACGACGGAAACGACAAAGGGACGCTCGCGCGTCCCTTTGGCTGTGTTCCCGGTCAGGCAACCATCAACATGAAGGTGCCAACCCAGGCAACCAGCATGAATGACACGCCCATCAAAAAATATTTCACTGAACAACTCCTGTCTGGAGTCCTCGCCAGCAATGATCCCGATTGTTGTGCTGAGTGTTTTATGGGCAACCTGTTTGTCGGGCGGGTTCTTCCAAACGAAAGAACAACGTCCTCGCGCGCGGGTTGTCCGGTTGTCGCGCCTCATGCTCCGTGAGGTAAAATCCGAACCGCGACAGGATCGGCGCTAATGTACTCTCAATACTGGTCTGATTTCAATACTGTGTTTTTGATCACAATTTTTGGCTGTTTTTTGAACAGGGCGCGCTGTTTTATAACGCTTTTTATCGGCGGGCGACAGGAACTAGCCCGCCGTGGCGGGCTGTAAAATAAGGGATGAAGCAATGCAGCGGCAGGCGCTCAGGCGACGGCGTTGATGCCGGTCGCCAGAATGACCCAAAAAACGAGACAAGACAGCAGAATAACGGCCCAAATATGACGGCGACTCCACTCCATTTTTAGCCTTCGTTGTTGCGACAGAGGATTAGGTAACGATCACATCGGCGTGAATGGAGGAAAATTTAGCCCCTGCGGATAATATTTTGCTTACCTGTTGCTAACTTATTGGCAAACTTCACTTATTGTCACGCGCACGTCGTAGCCCAACAGATACAGCGCCTGCTCCAACGCTTCCACCTTCGAGGCGTAACCGATATCCAGCAACCGCTCCATTTGCCCGCCGTTGAAACCCAGCTTGCGCGCCAGCGCCGCTTTACCGGTGTTTTTGCGCAGCATGGCGTTGTGCAGTTCGATTTTCAGCGCCACCAGCGCCGGCAGGTGTACCCTCAACTCATCGGCTTGCAGAGGAGAAGGGGCGGGCAGGGGCAAACCTTCATCCATCGTGGCGGCGATGGCGGCCAACAGGCTTTCCTGCGCCTCCAGTTCGATGTCTTCGCGTTTATAGCAGGCGGTTTGCCACTCGGGGAAGTCGCGAAAACCGATCTGCCAGGCGTCGCTGTCGCGATCGAAGGCGTAATGGGCGAAGTAATGGCTGAACATGGCGATCCCTGATTAAAACCTGAATGAGGCGCTATTGTGACGGCACGGCCGGCGGATAGCCATAGCCTTGAGCGGAATGGCGCTCAATCGGTCTGTTCACGCGGCTTGCGTCGCAGCCCGTCGGGCGGCAACAGCAGGGCGCAGACCATGACTGCCAGACTGAACAGCGGCAGCCAGCGCGCTACCGGGCCGGGGGAGTAGTTGTTGAGCACCGAGCAAACATAGCACGCTACGGCCAACGCCCAACCGGGCAGGCCGATATCGTTGAGTCGGAATGCGGTTTTGGCCATGAACCACGTGACCAGGCCGAAACAGAACAACGCCCACACCATAATGCACAGCAGATACAGCAGCACCGAGACGAATTCGGCGCCGTCGCCGTGCGCGTGGGCGCGAAAATGGTTTTTATCCAGATAGGTCGACAGAAACGACAGCAGCACGATACCGATGGCGAAGATCGCCAGCGAGAAAATAAACGGTTTGCGCGAGATGCGCCCACGGTACAGGTCTTTGGCGAGTTGTCCGAGAGATTCCATCACAGTCCATTGTCGTGATCATTGCGGCGATAGCCGGGTGGCAAGCAGTCGGGCATTTTATCGGGGCAAACGTGGGCGTCAAGGTGATAACTTTTCTCATTTAGTTGCGGTTGAGATTCAGCGCGGCCGCACCGGGCGTTCTTTGCCCGTGCAAAACGTCACAATTTGGCACGTTTGGCTACCTGACGCGGTCATTGGCGGCATAATCCTGTTTGTTCGCGTTGAACAATGCATTAACATAACTCCCACTTATCTCTTGCATGGCTATATGGATATCCGATGCGTCACCTGGTTGCGCTTTTACCGCTGATTACCTTGCTTGCTGCCTGTAGCAGCACGCCGAAACCCAGTACCACCGCTACGCCGCAGAGCACCCCGGTAAAGGGCGGCTTTTTGCTGAGCCCGGCGCACAGCGGCGCGCCGCTGGGTGGGGATTTCGCCAATAACCCGAATACCGCGCGCTTTATCGAGAAGATGGTGCAGGAACACGGTTTTGACCGGCAGCAGCTGCACGACGTGCTGGCGCAGGCTCGGCGATTGGATTCGGTGCTGCGGCTGATGGACAGGCAGGCGCCGACGCCGTCTACCCAGGGGCCAACCGGGCCGAATGGCTCCTGGCTGCGCTACCGCAACAAGTTCATCACCCCGGATAACGTGCAAAACGGCGTAGTGTTCTGGAATCAATATCAGGATGCGCTGCAGCGCGCCTGGCAGGTGTACGGCGTGCCGCCGGAGATTATCGTGGGGATTATCGGCGTGGAAACCCGTTGGGGCCGCGTAATGGGTAAAACCCGCATTATCGATGCGCTGGCGACGCTGGCCTTCGACTACCCGCGCCGCGCCGATTACTTCGCCGGTGAGCTGGAAACCTTCTTGCTGATGTCGCGCACCGAAGGCGACGATCCGCTCGAGTTGCGCGGCTCCTTCGCCGGTGCGATGGGCTACGGGCAGTTCATGCCTTCTTCCTTCAAAAGCTATGCGGTCGATTTCAACGGCGATGGGCATATCAACCTGTGGGATCCGGTCGATGCCATCGGCAGCGTGGCCAATTACTTCAAAGCGCACGGCTGGTCCAAAGGCGAGCCGGTCGCCATTCAGGCCAACGGCCAGGCGCCGGGGTTGGAAAACGGCTTCAAGACGCGCTACTCGGTCGCCGCGCTGGCCGAAGCCGGCCTGAGCCCGCAGGGTTCGCTTGGTGATAACCAAGAGGCCAGCCTGCTGCGGCTGGATGTCGGCACCGGCTACCAGTATTGGTACGGTCTGCCGAACTTCTACGTCATCACCCGCTATAACCACAGCACCCATTACGCCATGGCGGTATGGCAACTGGGCGAAGCGGTCGGGCGCTCGGCGCGCGGCGGCTTCTGACGCTGCGTCAATAAACGAAAAAGGCCGCTTGCGCGGCCTTTTTTGCATTCTGAGCAATCAGAAATCGTAGCGCAGACGCACCACGGTCATATCGCCGAGGTTGTCGGTGCTCGATGTCAGCACGTGCTCCACGTCAACGCGGAAACCGTAGTCAAACTGTACGGTCACCCCGAGGCCGTTATCGATGCGCTGGTAGTTGCGGCCGGTGATGTATTCCAGGCGGTCGCCCATGAAGTACGGCATCACCGATTTCACCGCGTACTGACCTACCGGCACGGTATAACCGGCCAGGTATTCGATACCCCACGCATCGCCGGCGAAGTAATTATTGACGTCGGCTTTCTTGGTGGTCAGGAAGTCGTTGTAGTAACCGCCGCCGAAGGTCAGGGTCCAGTTGTCCGGTTTCCAGCTGATGGCGGTGCCGAAAATGTTCTGATCGTAGCTTTTGCTGCCGCTGGTGGACGGGTTGCGCATTTCGGCGCGGGTGTAGTTCCAGGCGGTGCCCCAGGTCAGATCCGGCGTAATGTGGTAATCCACGCCCAGAGAGCCGCCGCCTTTGCGCTTGTAGCGCAGGCCGTTGCCCGGCAGGTAGTCGCTGTCGCTGAACAGGTACGAGGCGTAAACGTCCGCATCGCCGAAGCGGTTCTTGTACTTCAGCATTTTGCGTGAACGGTAAGAGCCGTCGTAGTCGCCGTTAATGCCGTTGCCCGGCGCCTGGGCCAGCATGTCGTAGTCCCAGATATCGGTCTTGGCGCCCACCACGTCATAATAAACGCTGTTCTGCTGACCGAAGGTCATCTGGCCCCAAGTGTTGCTTTTCAGGCCGGTGTACAGCATGCGGCGGCTGGTGTTTCTCGCGCCGTCGGCATAGTGATGATCCCAGTCAAACAGCGCCGGAATGTTCACGCCCAGCTCGTAGTAGCTGATCCAGCTGATATCGTCGAACAGATAGTAGTCCGCCGCGAAACGGAAGCGGGTGCCGCCGTCGAAGCCGTTACGCTTGTACGAGCCCTTGTCACCGTCGCCCGTCATGTTGTTGAACTGCGGACGAATACTGCCGCCAACGGTGAAGTTCAGGCGGCTGAGCGGATCGCCGGCCTGTGGATCTTGCTTCAGCAGGGTGATTTCCGCCTGAGCGGCGAACGACGCGCTGCCGATCGCCAGACCCAGCGCCACCGCTTGAGTCATTACGCGCAATTTCATTGCCATGTGTTATCCCTGTTTTAGGTATGACCGCCCTCATCAGCGCCGCCATGCCGATGTTTTGCGCAGAAAGCTGCGTTTTTGCGCATTTTGACGGTTTTTTTTGGTGTTTTAGCGGCGGGCGGCATTTGTAGCATAAACGGTGAAATAAATAATTACTTTTCTTGCTAATTATTGTCCGGTTTTTGACCATTTCGTGCGGTGAAAGTGGCCGCTCTGCCTCTCTCTCCACTCGGATGAATTCATTTAACGCCAAGGTTTATATTTTTCATTTGTCAGTCACCAACCCCAGCCTGTAATTTCATCCGTGCAAGAGGTAATTAATTTGAGCCTTTTACCGGTGTATTAACGTCAGCCTTTGTCTGCGTAATCGGCCGGCATGAATAAGCGATTGGGAGGTCGCCATGAGAAACCTGTTAATGTTGTTAGTGGGGCTGTTTTCACTGCCGGCGATGGCGGCGGAGTCGCACGTCTGCCATTCTCAAGCTTATGATTATGCAGAGGTTAGTAAGCTAAGGTTGTCTGACGACACTCTGTTTTTCTGCCGCGGCGTGGGGCGCCTGACGATCCCGGAATTGGCGCGAAAAGGCTGGAAGGTGATTCACCTGGCGCAGCAAACTGAATATACCGACTCCGTCGACAGCGATGGCGAAGTTATTAAGCTTTATCAGGAAATCGTGGTGTATAAAGAATAACGCGACGGCAGCCTGTGATTATTTCAACGGCGGCGGGAACCCTATTATGAATGCAAGAATCGGTATCGACGGCAGGGCTGCCGCCGCCATGGTGATGCTATGCGCCATTTGGGGAATGCAGCAGGTGGCGATCAAGGCCGCCGAGTCGGATGTGTCGGCGGTGCTGCAAATTGCCATTCGCTCCGGTCTTGCCGCGCTGGGGGTTTACCTGCTGGCGCGCTGCCGCGGCGAGTGCTTCACCTGGGATCGCGCCACGCTGAGCGCCGGTTTGAGCGTAGGGGCATTGTTCGCGCTGGAGTTCTTTTTTGTCTCCGAAGGGCTGCGCTATACCAGCGCTTCGCATATGGCGGTGTTTTTGTATACCGCGCCGCTGTTTTCCGCTCTCGGCCTGCATTTTCTGATTCGCCAGGAACGCCTGTCGCCGGTGCAGTGGCTTGGCATGCTCATCGCCTTTGGCGGCGTGGTGTTGGCCATATCGGGCATGGCTGAGGGCAGCGGCGCTGCAGCTCGGTTGAAGGGCGATCTCTACGGTCTGCTGGCGGGGATCGCCTGGGGCGGTTCTACGCTGGTGATCCGTACCACGCGTCTGGCGGAGTGCCCGGCTAAACAGACGCTGCTGTTCCAGTTGACGGGCGCCTGCGTGCTGCTGTCGTTGCTGGCGATAGCGTCGGGCAATTTGCACGTCGTTCTGAGCCGGGTGGCCTGGAGTAGCCTGCTGTTCCAAACGGTGATCGTGTCGTTTTTCAGTTACCTGATCTGGTTTTCACTGTTGCGTCGTTATCAGGCGTCCTCGCTGGGCATTCTCACCTTTATGACGCCGGTATTCGGCATCCTGGCGGGCGTCGTCATGCTCGGCGAGCCGCTGCAAATTGAGTTTGTATTGGGTGCCGTGCTGATCGTGCTGGGGTTAATCGTGGTGAGTTGTTCATATCTTATTTATTTTGACCGTAGGGTGGCACCAAAAATATAAATTATGGATGTTGATGTACAGAATTACCAAATAAGCTGCGAAAGCCAATTCATTATTCAGATGCAAATATCCCGCTATGCCTGGGGCGTGCCGTTGATTACGCTCAGCGATAACGGTGACTTTACCGTGATAAGAAGCCGAGGTTGGTCGAAATTGGCTAACGGGATGCCGCTGGAGGTTTATTACTTTGCCAATAATTCCCTGCTGACCTGGGATAAAAATCGCAAATATATCTCTTATTCAAAGGCCGGCCGGCTCTATGCCTGCGCGTTGCATTTTTCTTATTCTCCCAAAGTATGGCGATAACCCTCTGGCCATCAGACCAGAGGGGATATTTTCATGATCCACTGCTTAAACGCGAGGATCTTCGGCCACTGCCGCTCGGAGATGGTCGAGGTAAAATAGCAGTGTTCGCAGGGCACGGTCATATCGGCGAACGGAATGATCAGCTCGCCGCTTTTGATCCAGTCCTGCACCAGATTAAGCCGCCCCATGGCGACGCCAAGGTGCCGCGTAGCGGCCAGCACCGCGAGATCGGAACGGTCGAACTCCATACTTTTACTGTCGGTATCCAGCCCCAGCGCAAAGTGTTGTGACCAGGTTTGCCACTCATCTTCGCCGGAGTTGTAGCGATCGTGCAGCAGCGTACAGTGAGCCAGGTTTTCCGGCGCATCATACAGATTGTGTGCGGCGGCGTACTGCGGCGTGCAGATCGGCACCATCGATTCCTGCATAAAGGCTTCTTCCAGATGCCGCCCCGAGCGCAGTTTGCCGAAGTACATCGCCAGATCCACGCCGCGGTTGGCCAGGTTGATGATTTCCTGCCCGGTCAGAATGTTGAGGTGAATGGTGGGGTGCTGGGCGATAAAATCGCCGATGCGCGGCAGCAGCAGACATTGCACCAGGGACGGGTGCGAGTAGAGGGTCAAGGTCCCCGTCAACTCGCGATTTTTGATGTCCAGGATTTCCTGATTCAAGGTGTTGAAGGAGCTGTCCAGCGCCCATTGCATACGCTCGCCCTCCGGCGTCAGCGTAATTCTGCGATGAAAGCGTTGGAATAGCAGAAACCCCAATTCCTTTTCGAGCAAATTAATGCGGTGGCTCACGGCGCTGGGGGTGATCGACAATTCTTGTGCCGCCAGCGCAAAAGATAAATGACGGGCGACGCATTCGAAAGTATGCAGCCTGGAAAATTGATAGCTGGTCAGCGGGGTCGCCCGCTGCGAATGTTTTTTACTGGGGAACATGCTATTTCTCCGTGCGCATAATCCGGCAATATTAACATTTAATGGCACGGAGGATAAACCCAGCCTGATTGATATATTCGGTTTTTATGCCGAGGAATTTCGTTATGTTGAGGGTAAATTAACTTACTGGCATAACAAGCAGAAATAACAGGCACAGGGGGCGTTGATTGAGAGGGCGATGATAATCAGCAATAGGACGAATATAATAAAAGAGGTGCCGTTAAGCAGCGAGTAAAGGCGGTGTGCGACAGCCTGAACGATAAAGGCTCATGTTCCATGCGGGATAGAATGGTTTCGCCATAATAATCCGTGGCATGGCGACGCAGAGCATGCGTTAAGCCCGGATGCCAACGAGAGGGAGGCAGCAATCCCCCGCCTGGCAAAGAACCGTGCCCGGTGGCTGCCCACCGGACACGGCATTCAGGGAAAAGCGGTTTGCTCGTCGGCGCCCATCAACGGCGACGCAGCAGCAGGCCGGCCAACAGACCTGCGCCGGCAACGAGTGCCAACGCGGCGAGGGGATTTTTCTTCATCATGCTGCCGGCGCAGCTCAGGGCGTCGCCGTATTTTTCTTGCAGCGCGCCCACTGCCTGGCGCGTGACGCCTTCGGCCTGCCAACGTTCGTTGCCGCTGACGTCGCCCGCGATTTCCTGCGCTTTGCCCGCCACTTTTTCCATCATGCCATTGGCTTTTTCGCTGTTCATTATGATGCGCTCCTTAGGTTCGATCCGTTTGGCGTTCGCACAGGGCGAAAGCCTGCATTTGCACCGCCATGTTATGCACTTCACTCGGTGCTCATAAGGGGCGTTTGCATCGGTATGGCTAGTGCATTTGCAGGCTACTTGCCATTCATCGAGGCTGGTCCGCCGGTAAACAGCCCGCGTTCTCTGGCCCATACGATGGCTTCGCTGCGGCTGTGCACGCCGAGTTTGGAATAGACCGTCGCGACATGATTGCGAATGGTGTTGAGCGCCAGATTGAGGCGCGCCGCGATTTTCTTGTCCGGCAGTCCCTCGCAGATCAAACCCAGCACATCGCGCTCGCGCGGGGTGAGATCGTTGGCGGCAAACCCGGTCTGGTTGGACCGATTGATGCTTTTCACATTAGCCAGTTTTTCGATCAGGGTTTGGCTAAACCACGAGGCGTCCTGCATCACTTCCTCGATGGCGTTCACCAGCTCCAGCTCCGAGCGCTTGCGTTCGGTAATGTCCATGAGCACCAACAGATAGCAGGGCGCATTATGGATGCTGACGGCATCCGCCGAGGCCACGCAGTCGATTAACTCGCTCCCTTTCTTGCGCACCCGGATGTCCATCCCTTCGACATTGCCGGTTTTTTCCAGGGCGGCAAACAAACGGCTGCCCGCCTCGGGATCGTCAAAAACCGGGATCTCGTCGACCGATTTGCCGACCAAGGCTTCGGCGTCGCATTCGATGGCGCGGACGAAGGCTTCGTTAACATCCAGCACGCGCCGCCCGTCTGCGGTGCACACCAGCGTTGGCACCGGGCTCAGGCGGAAAGATTTGGCGAACCGCTCTTCACTTTCTCGCAGCGCCGATTCAGCCTGGCGCCGGGGTTCGAGATCGGTAAACGTGAACAGCATGCAGTCGTCTTCATTGATGTCCAACGGTTGACCGGCAACCACCACCAGCTTGCTGCCTCCATCGGGCAGTTTCAGCTCGGCCTCCATCTGCGGAATGGTGGCGCCTTCCCCCAGGCGCTGCACGGCCAGCTCTTTATGCTCGGCCTGTTGCAGGACGTCCAGTTCATAAACCGAACGCCCCAAGACCTGTTCACGTTGGTAACCGGTCATATCAAGGAACCCTTGATTGACCTTGACGTAGCGCAGATCGCTGAGCCGACAGATGACCGCCGGCGCCGGATTGGCGTTAAAGGTTTTTTCAAAGCGCTGTTCGGCGCTGGCCCACTCCGTCGCGTCGCTCATGATCAGCGCCAGCAGCTCCGGCTGCCCCTGCGGATCGGTGACGATCAGGCTCCGCAGGCGGTGCACCCAGAAACTGTCCGGATCGTCGACCTGGCGAACTTCCACCACCACATCGGTGAAGGTCTCGCCATCGGCAACCCGGTTCAAAGGGTACTGCTCCAAAGCCAGCGGATGGTTGTTGCGATAGCGCAGGGCAAAACGCGCCGCGTACTCGCCGGCATTGGCCCCCAGGGCTTGCTGGTGGCTCACGCCATGCATGGCTAACGCGGCCTCGTTGGCCCATAGCAGGGTTTGATCGGTATCCGTCAGGATCACGCCGTCGGACAAGCCGGAGATGATTTGCTGCAGGTGGCCGCGGTTGGTTTCGCTGGCCAAGACGGATTGGCTCATGTGTTCTCCGCTAGACAGAAGGGGAGCGGCCTCTCTAGGGGCCGCGGGTTACGCTACTCGCTGAGCAGCTTAGTGCATAACGTGCGTATTCGCAGGGTGTGAATGCACCAGGCGTTCTGGTGCAAATGAACCGGGACGGCCGATGATGTCGCGCGGCAGACTGAATTTGTCTGCGCGGTTTTCTGCCGTGCGTGCAATCACTTGTCCAGAAAATATAAGGAACAACGATGACCACTGTCTATGAATCAAATCGCTTTGCGTTTCAGGTGTCATGGGGCTCGATATTGGCCGGGAGTGCCGTGGCGCTGGTGACTTATCTGATATTCAGCGTGCTGGGGACGGCGATCGGCGCCCAGGCCGTGGATATGATGCAAAAGGGCAACCCGCTGAGCGGATTTGGCACCGGCACCGGGATCTGGCTGCTGGTTTCAACGCTGGCGTCGTTGGCCGCAGGCGCGTTCGTCGCCGGCCGCACCGCGCCGAATCGCGGCGGCTTGCATGGCCTGTTGAGCTGGGCGATCACCACCTTGCTGACCACCTGGTTGATGGTGTCGCTGGCAAGCGGCGTGGTGGGGCTGGCTGGCAACGCGGTTGGCAAAGGGCTCTCGCTGGCGGGCAGCGGCCTGGCGGCGGCGGCGCCAAGCGTGGGCGACAGCCTGAAGCAACAGTTGGATAAAAATGGCATCAGCCTGGACTGGGGAAACCTGGAAAGCCAGTTGAACGCAACGCTTAAGCAGACCGGTAAGCCGGAGCTGGATCCGGCTCGGTTGGAGCAGAAAGCCAATCGGGCGGCCGCCGACGGCAAACAGTCGGCCGTGGATGCTGCGGCCGATCCGGCGCAGGCCGCCACCGAGCTTAAGCAGTGGTTCGAGCGCGTTAAGCAGTCCGGTGAGCCGACGTTGAGCGCCGCCGATAAGGACGCGCTGGTGAATATTGTTGCGGCACGCACCGGCAAGAGCCGTGATGAAGCGAGCCAAATCGTCGATAACTACGCCCAGGCTTATCAGCAGGCGGTGCAGAAGGTGGAAAAACTCAAGGCCGAGGCCGAGCAGAAAGCGCGTGAAGCGGCTGATGAAGCGGCCAAGCAACTCTCTCGCGCCGCGTGGGGCTCACTGCTGATACTGCTGCTGGGCGCTGCGTTGAGCGCCGGCGTGGGGCGAATTGCCGAGTCAACCCGCCGTACCGTCACGGTGAGTTGAGATGGGCAAAAACCTGTCGTGCATCTCGCTGAATTATCGAAAAGTGGCGGGAGCGTCTGCGCCCGTACTGGTCATCGATTTTTGCAACGAGAACAACGAGCGCTACACCTTGCGCTATAACTTGCCGCCGGATACCCCGGAACGGACCGAGCGACGGGTGTCCTTGCTGCTGTATCTGTTGCGTAAGCACAGAGCGGCAGAGATCGACAACCTGACGGACTAATCCGCTCATTGGATGAAAAGCCCAGCTTTGCGTGCTGGGCTTTTTTTTGAGGAGCGGGCGGTTACGGTAACAAACTATGGCGCGTATCGGCTTGGCGCTTGACGGCGGAGAGGCTGGCGCGGTGCGGGAGCATCAATGCCCCCGGGACGGGAAGGCAATATATGACCTCTAACATGATTTGTTGATGCATCCGCTTTTTCTGTGCAGGGAAAGATAAAAAAGAAACTCACTGTTGCGACACGTGATTATTAAGCCTGATGTTCAGGCTTTGCGTTTATTCCTCTCAGTTTCCTTAGCCACGGCTCAGGCTTTACCCATTAGCTGCAATAAGTGTTATCAACAATCAAGGCTATAAAATGCGATTTAATTTCTGATGATGAAATTCCTATTCGGCCATGCAATTGATGCGATAAAAAACACTTTAAGATAAAAAATTTAACAGAAAGTGTGATTCTCACTGGCGGCGCAAGTGCTCCTTCAATAGATGCACTTTGTGTCGTTAAATTTTGTTTTTCTATTTTCTTGTGGGTGGATTTATATAACATGATCATTTTCAGTTATTTATATAATGACCTCTTGGAGGGTGTGAGAATAAAAAGAAGAGGGCGTGATTTTTTAGGATTAATCTTAATGACTTAATTTCTTCGCTTAACGATTTTAATGAAAAGGATACGGCTTTTATAAATGCAAGGAGCGCACATGGATTACAGAAGAGATATTCTTTTACAAGTATTGGAGTATATGGAAAAGAATATTGTGGAAGGGCTTTCGGTTGAGAAGGTTTCAATTATCTCGGGTTACTCTAAATGGCATTTACAGCGGTTGTTTAAGCATTATTTTGGCATTACGCTCGGGACGTATATCAGGAATAGAAAGCTGAGCCGATCGGCTGTCTTGCTCAAACAGCATCAAGGGAACATATTGGATGTCGCCTTGGCATCGGGGTTTGCCTCTCAGCAATGCTACACCCGGGCATTCAAACGTTTCTTTGGCGAAACGCCCAACAGCTTTAGAAACAGCCGGGGATGGGATTTTTCCACGCAGATCCCCCCGTACGGCAACGATAATAAACCCTATTTCTATCATACGGTCATGCCGGATGACATCGAGATGCTGAAGCATTACAAAACATTAATTTTCCATTCTATAAGGAAATACAGAGATGCCAATGATATTGCGCAGACTAATGAGAAACGGCTAAGCAAAAATTGGGGGGCATATAATGTAGAGAAAAGCAGGGGGAATAAATGCCATGCCAACGGCAAGGAGCAGGCGGTTTTTCACTCCATCTTCAACTTCTATATCCCAATGGGCAAATATATTGTTATTCCCTTTATGGGCGAGTTGCCTGAGTACGTTAATTTTTTTGAGGGGATATATGACGCTTACTTGCCGGCTATCAACGCCAAAATGAGGGAAAGCTTCTTTATCGAGCTATATAGAGATGAAAATTCAAACAGTAAAGTTATCAATGTCGATATACTTATTCCTGTGACGTAGTGATGGAAAAGGAGACGTCATGGATAGAGAAAATCGCCCCGATTCGATGAATAAACGGCACCGCGCACTCCTGCTACTGTATTTAAGGCTGTCTGCCTTTGGCCGAATCATCGTCGCCGGTTTAGGAAAACGGGCCATTCAATTCATGCTGGCATTTATTCTGTTCATGTTTTCAGGAAATGCGATGGCCAATAATCGGGAACATCAGCCAATCGTGTTGGCAGGAATGACCTGGATGGCGTGCCTGCACCCGCAGGGATGAAATTAGGGCTGAATAAGGGATTGGAGCAGGGTCCGCGGGCGGTCGATGCGCATTGGCTCGATAAGGAAAAATGGCGTCCCCGACTGGAATCGAACCAGTAACTAGCCCTTAGGAGGGGCTTGTTATATCCGTTTAACTACGGGGACGCTGCGTACCGGCAACCGAAGCTGCCGGGGCATTATACCTTTTTTTACCCGCAGAATAAGCGCTTAGCGGCGCGTTTGCTCAATACCTCGCCAGTTCGCGCCGAAATTTCCTCGGCTAACCGACGGCGATCACGATTTTTCCCCGCCGTGGCGCCGTTTTTCCTCTTGCAGGCGCGCCGCCTTATTTTTGGCGCTCAAATCGTTGCGGATTTGCGCGTGGCTTATCAGCGCAAAGATAAAGGTGCCGCCGATGATGTTGCCCGCCAGCGTCGGCAGGGCGAACGGATAAACGAATGCTTGCCATCCCATCGCGCCGTTGAACACCAGATACAGGATCTCCACCGAGCCGACCACGATATGCGTCAAATCGCAAATCGCCACCAGGTAGGTCATCAACACGATCACCCAGATTTTCGCCGCGCCGGCGGCCGGGAACATCCATACCATGGTGGCGATGATCCAGCCGGCCAGGATGCCGTTGGCGAACATTTCTCCCGGCGTATGGCGCATCACCTCTTCGCCCAGACTGATGAAGGCGCGGCGCGTTTCGGCGTCGAACAGCGGCATATGGGTAAACGCCAGTGCCGCCAGCGCGGTGCCGATCAGATTGCCGAGCAGCACCACGCCCCACAGGCGCAGTAGGATAAGCAGGTTGCGCGGCGTGGGCTTATGCATGATCGGCAACACCGCCGTGACGGTGTTTTCGGTAAACAGCTGCTGGCGCGCCATAATGACAATGATAAAACCGAAGGTGTAGCCGAGGTTCTCAATGAAAAAGCGGCTGGGATCGTCCGGCAAGCGGGCGTGGAAAATGCCTTTCGCCGCCAGCGAGGCGCCCATCGACAGCCCGGCGGCGATCGCCGACCACAGCAGCGCCAGCCCGTCGCGCTCTAGCTCTTTTTCGCCTTCCATCCGGATCTGCTCATGCACCGCTGCCGCGCGCGAAGGCAAATTTTCTTCCCTGACTTCGATTTCGCGTTTGCCCTGTTCCTGCTCTTCGCTCTCTACCTGCATTGTCTCATCCGGCTCGTGCTCCTGGCGTGGCTGTTCGTTCATGCTGTCGCTCCTGCTCAATAAGGGTGAGTTCACGTCATTAAGCGTAGTTGCCCGGTCTAAATGCGGCGAAATACAGAAAAAGGTAACAAGAGTTAAAATCCGCCGATTTTTTCCACGCATTCTTGATCCTGCTCGCCATATTGGCCCCTCGGCGCGCCCGCCGCAGGCTGCGTGCGGGGAAAGGCTTATGCTATGATTCGCTATCCCAAAGAAAAATATGAGTTCCCTGATGCTGGAAGCCAAAAGTCTGAGTTGCGTGCGCGATGAGCGCATCCTGTTTAGCGAGCTAAGCTTTTCAGTTCAGCCGGGCGATATCATTCAGGTAGAAGGGCCGAACGGCGCGGGCAAGACCAGTTTGCTGCGCATCCTCGCCGGTCTGGCGCGGCCGGACGGCGGTGAGGTGTGCTGGCGCGGGCGCAACACGTTGCGCGATCGCGCGGCGTATCAGCAAGATTTGCTGTTTATCGGCCATCAACCGGGCATCAAAGCCGTATTGACACCCTTTGAAAATCTGCAGTTTTATCAGGCGGTGCGCGGCGCGGTCGAGCATCAGGCCATCTGGCGCGCGCTGGAGCAGGTGGGGTTGGTGGGGTACGAAGATCTGCCGGTGGCGCAGCTTTCGGCCGGGCAACAGCGGCGGGTGGCGCTGGCGCGATTGTGGCTCAGCGCGGCGCCGCTGTGGATCCTCGATGAACCCTTGACGGCAATCGATAAACAGGGCGTGGCCGAGTTGATTAGCCTTTTTGAACAACATGCGCAGCGGGGCGGCATGGTATTGTTGACCACGCATCAGGATTTGGCCGGCGTCAGCCAAACGGTGGGCAAAATTCGTTTGGCGGAACACGACGCGGGGAGTTTGTGATGTTTTTGACTCTGGTGCGTCGCGAATTGAAGATCGCCTGCCGTAAAGGGTCGGAGATCGTCAACCCACTGTGGTTTTTCCTGATTGTGATCACGCTGTTCCCGCTGGGGATTGGCCCTGAACCGCAGCTGCTGGCGCGCATTGCGCCGGGCATCGTGTGGGTGGCGGCGCTGCTGGCTTCGCTGCTGTCGCTGGAGCGGCTGTTTCGCGACGACTTTCTCGACGGTTCGCTGGAGCAGCTGTTGCTGCTGCCGACGCCGCTGCCGATGACGGTGCTGGGCAAAGTGTGTGCTCACTGGGTTGTGACGGGATTGCCGCTGCTGATCCTGTCGCCGCTGGTGGCGCTGCTGCTGTCGCTTGATATGCAAACCTGGCTGGCGGTGGCGGGTACGCTGCTGCTCGGCACGCCGACGCTGAGTCTGATCGGCGCTATCGGCGTGGGGCTGACCGTCGGCCTGCGCAAAGGGGGCGTGCTGCTCAGCCTGCTGGTGCTGCCGCTGTATATCCCGGTGCTGATCTTCGCCACCGGCGCGATCGACGCCGCCTCGATGGGCATGCCGATCGACGGTTATCTGGCGATACTCGGCGCGATGCTGGCGGGCAGCGTGACATTGGCGCCGTTTGCCACCGCGGCGGCGCTGCGAGTGAGCGTGCACTAGCTAACGTATTGAATGAACAGACGGGGCAAGGCCGACAAGAGCGTACCCCGCAGAAGATTTTCGCCGTTTCGAACGCTCGGAGCGGCCGACGCATAAAAATTACCGTGAGCACTGACGACAATGTGGAAATGGTTACATCAACTGGCGCGGCCCGAACGGCTGTATCACGTCTGCGGCCGCTTTATCCCCTGGCTGGGGCTGGCGGCGGCGGCCTGCCTGCTGCTCGGCTGGGCATGGGGCTTTGGCTTCGCGCCGAAGGATTATCAGCAGGGCGACAGCTTCCGCATCATTTATATTCATGTGCCGGCGGCCATGTGGTCGATGGGCATCTACGCCTCGATGGCGGTGGCGGCGTTTATCGGCCTGGTGTGGCAGATGAAAATGTCCGATACCGTGGTGGCGGCGATGGCGCCGATCGGCGCGGTGTTCACCTTTATCGCGCTGGTGACCGGCTCCGCCTGGGGTAAGCCGATGTGGGGCACCTGGTGGGTATGGGACGCGCGGCTGACCTCCGAGCTGGTGCTGCTGTTCCTCTATATGGGCGTTATCGCGCTGTATAACGCTTTTGAAGACCGCCGCCTGGCGGGCCGGGCCGCCGGGATTCTGGTGCTGGTAGGCGTGGTGAATATCCCGATCATCCATTTCTCTGTCGAATGGTGGAACACGCTGCATCAGGGGTCGACCAACATGCAGCAATCCATTGCGCCCAGCATGCGCACCCCGCTGCGCTGGGCGATCCTCGGTTACCTGCTGTTGTTCATTACGCTGACGCTGATGCGCCTGCGCAATCTGATCCTGTTCCAGGAGCGCCAGCGCCCGTGGGTCGCCGGGCTGGTGAATAAGGAGCGTCAGTCATGAATGCCGCGTTCGATTCCTGGCCGGCGTTTTTCGCCATGGGCGGTTATGCCTTCTATGTCTGGCTGGCGGTTGCCGTCACGCTGATTTCGCTGTTGGGGCTGGTGGCGCACACCGTCTGGCAGCGGCGGCTATTGCTCGCCGAGATCGGCCGCCGTCAGGCGCGCGAGCGGCGCATTCGCCATGCGCAACAATCAAAACAAAAATCCGCCGCACCGCGGGAGAAATCATTGTGAATCCACGTCGTAAAAGCCGCCTTTATCTGGCGATCGTTGTGCTGATCGGCATCGCGCTGACCGCAACCCTGATGCTGTACGCGCTGCGCTCCAACATCGATCTGTTCTACACCCCGGGTGAAATCCTGCAGGGCAAGGGCGAAAACCATGAGAAGCCCGAGGTCGGCCAGCGGCTGCGCATCGGAGGCATGGTGATGCCGGGCTCGGTGAAACGCGATCCCAATACGCTGCAGGTCAGCTTCAAGATTTACGATGCGCGCGGCGCGATCGGCGTGACCTACACCGGCATTCTGCCGGACCTGTTCCGCGAAGGGCAGGGCGTGGTGGCGCAGGGCGTGCTGGGCGAGGGCAACGTGGTCAACGCGCGCGAAGTGCTGGCCAAACACGATGAGAAATACACCCCGCCGGAAGTGGCCGACGCGATGAAAGAGAATCACCAAGGGCCGGCGGAAGCGTATAACGCGCCGCAGGCGGAGGGCGCCAAGTCATGATGCCGGAACTGGGCAGTTTTCTGCTGTGCCTGGCGCTGGCGATCGCGCTGCTGCTGAGCATTTACCCGCAGTGGGGCGCGGCGCGGCAGGACAGCCGCATGATGGCGGTGGCCCGCCCGCTGACCTACGGCATGTTCGCCGCGATTGCGCTGGCGTTCCTGTGCCTGGTGCATGCCTTCGTGGTTAACGACTTTACCGTCGCCTACGTGGCCACCAACTCCAATACCCAACTGCCGGTGTATTACCGCATCGCCGCCACTTGGGGGGCGCACGAGGGTTCGCTGCTGCTGTGGGTGCTGCTGCTGAGCTGCTGGTCGCTGGCGGTGGCGTTGTGCAGCCGTGCGATGCCGCAGGATGCGGTGGCGCGAGTGCTGTCGGTGATGGGGATGATCACCGCCGGTTTCCTGCTGTTTATCATCATGACCTCCAACCCGTTCACCCGCACGTTGCCGAATTTCCCGATTGACGGCAGCGATCTCAACCCGCTGCTGCAGGATATCGGCCTGATCTTCCACCCGCCGCTGCTGTACATGGGCTATGTCGGTTTCTCGGTCGCCTTTGCGTTCGCCATCGCCTCGCTGATGGCCGGCCGGCTCGACACCGCCTGGGCGCGCTGGTCACGCCCGTGGACCACCGCCGCCTGGGTGTTCCTCACGCTGGGCATCGTGCTCGGATCGGCCTGGGCCTACTATGAGCTGGGCTGGGGCGGCTGGTGGTTCTGGGATCCGGTGGAGAACGCTTCCTTTATGCCGTGGCTGGCCGGCACCGCGCTGATGCATTCGCTGGCGGTGACCGAGAAACGCGGCACGTTCAAAGCCTGGACGGTGTTGCTGGCGATCACCGCTTTCTCGCTGTGCCTGCTGGGCACCTTCCTGGTGCGCTCCGGCGTGCTGGTCTCGGTGCACTCCTTCGCCTCCGACCCGGCGCGCGGCATGTTTATTCTCGCCTATCTGGTGATCGTCATCGGCGGTTCGCTGCTGCTGTACGCGGTCAAGGGCGGCCAGGTGCGCAGCCGGGTGCAGCACGAGACCTTCTCGCGCGAGACCTTCCTGCTGGGCAACAACGTGCTGCTGATCGCCGCCATGCTGGTGGTGCTGTTGGGCACGCTGCTGCCGCTGGTGCACAAACAGTTGGGGCTGGGCAGCATTTCGATCGGCGAGCCGTTCTTCAACACCATGTTCACCTGGCTGATGGCGCCGCTGGCGCTGCTGTTGGGCATCGGGCCGCTGGTGCGCTGGCGCCGCGATGAGCCGGGCAAGCTTTGGCGCCGCCTCGGCGTGGCGCTGCTGGTGACGCTGGTGCTGTCGATTCTGCTGCCGTGGCTGTTGCAGGACAGCATCGCCGGCATGACGGTGGTGGGCCTGATTATGGCGCTGTGGGTGATCATCCTGACGCTGATGGAGCTGCATGAGCGCGCCACCCATCGTCACGGTTTCTGGCGCGGCCTGCGGCAGCTGTCCCGCAGCCACTGGGGCATGGTGCTCGGCCACCTCGGCGTGGCGGTGACGGTGATCGGCATCGCCTTCAGCCAGAACTACAGCGTGGAGCGCGACGTGCGGATGAAGGCCGGCGACAGCGTGGATATCCACAACTATCACTTCGTGTTCCGCGACGTGCACGACATTCGCGGCCCGAACTACAGCGGCGGCGTCGGCATCATCGACGTCACGCGCAACGGCAAGCCGGAGGCGACGCTGCACGCGGAGAAACGCTACTACAGCGTGGCGCGCAGCATGATGACCGAGGCGGCGATCGACGGCGGGTTCAGCCGCGATCTGTACGCGGCGCTGGGCGAGGAGCTGGAAGACGGATCCTGGGCGGTGCGTCTGTATTACAAACCCTTCGTGCGCTGGATCTGGTTCGGCGGCGTCTTTATGGCGATCGGCGGCCTGCTGTGCATTCTCGATCCGCGTTATCGCATGAGCAAAAAGCTCAAGCGCGAAGGCAAGCTGGAGGCGCAATCATGAAGCGTAAGCTGCTGTTTATCCCGTTGGTGCTCTTCCTGCTGCTGGTGGCGGCCCTGATGGTGCAACTGACGCGCAACGCCGGCGGCGAAGATCCGACCATGCTGGAGTCGGCGCTGATCGGCAAACCGGTGCCGACCTTCAGGCTGGAATCGTTGGATCAGCCGGGCAAAACCTACGATCAGGCGGTGCTGCGTGACGGCAAGCCGATCTTGCTCAACGTCTGGGCGACCTGGTGCCCGACCTGCCGCGCGGAGCACCAGTATCTCAATACGCTGGCGGCGCGCGGCGTGCGGGTGGTCGGCCTGAACTATAAAGACGATCGCGCCAAGGCGGTGACCTGGCTTAATTCCCTCGGCAATCCCTATGCGCTCAGCCTGTACGACGGCGACGGCATGCTGGGATTGGATCTCGGGGTGTACGGCGCGCCTGAGACCTTCCTTATCGACGGACAGGGGATCATTCGCTATCGCCACGCCGGCGACATGAACGAGCGCGTCTGGCAGCAGGAAGTGCTGCCGCTGTATAGAAAGTACGGGGGTGAGGCATGAGGCTGATTGCCCTGCTGTTCGCCGCATTGCTGAGCTGGAGCGCCGCTGCGGCGATCGATACCTATCGCTTCAACTCCGTTGAGCAGGAGCAACAGTATCGCGAGTTGACCGAACAGCTGCGCTGCCCGAAATGCCAGAACAACAGCATTGCCGATTCCAACGCCATTATCGCCGCAGACATGCGCACCAAGGTGTACGAGCTGATGATGCAGGGGCAAAGCAAGCAGCAGATCATCGATTACATGGTGGCGCGTTATGGCAATTTCGTCACCTACGAACCGCCGGTAACGCCGGCGACGCTGATCTTGTGGATCGGCCCGCTGCTGTTCGTGCTGATAGGCGGGGCGGTGGTGATCCTGCGCACCCGTCGCCGGCCCGATGCGGCGGTGGACGATGAATTCTCCGAACGGGAACGGCAGCGCCTGGCGGCGTTGTTGCAAGAGACTGACAGGAAGAAACCCTAATGGCTTTTTGGCTGATTATTTGCGTGTTGCTGGCCGGCGCCGCCGCGTTGCTGGTGGTGCCGGCGATGCGCCGCGGCAAGCAGAGCGCCGCTACGCGCGATGTGCTGAACAAGGCGTTCTATCAGGATCGCCTCAGCGAACTGGAGCAGGACGAGCAGCAGGGTGTGGTGGCCGAGCGCCCGGAGCTGGTTAAAGAGCTGCAACAGAACCTGTTGAACGACATCCCCGTCGAACAGGCAGAGCAGGCGAACCCGATCAACCGTTGGGCGTTAGTGCCGGGCGTGCTGTTATTGCTGGCGGTGACCGTTGGCTTTTATCTGAAAACCGGCGGGTTGGCGCAGGTGCTGGATTGGCGTCTGGTGCAGGCGCAAATGCCGGAATTGCGTGAGCGCGTCGCCAATGAGCGCGCCAAACCGCTGAGCATGGAAGAGATCGCTCGCCTCGGGCTGGGGCTGCGCACCGAGCTGCAGCAGGACGATCGCAATATCAATGACTGGATGATGCTGGGGCGCGTCGGCATGGCGTTGAACAACGCCACCACCGCCACGCAGGCATTTGCTCATGCCTATCAATTGGATCCGAATAGTCTGGAAGTGCGGCTCGGCTATGCCGAGGTCTTGACGCGATCCAACGATCCGGAGGATAACAAGCAGGCGACGCAGCTGTTGCGGCGCATGATCGCGGAAAATCACAGCGATCCGCGGGTGCTCAGCCTGCTGGCGTTTAACGCTTTCGAACAGGGCGATTTCAAACAGGCGATCGGCGCCTGGCAAGTGATGCTGCAGCTGCTGCCGGCCAACGATCCGCGCGCGGAAGTGATAAAGCGCAGTATTGCACAAGCAAAAGCCCAGGCCGGCGGAGAAACTGTTAAACTGAATGTGACTGTTTCACTGTCACCGCAGGCGGCGAAAGCCATGCCGCCGCAGGGGACGCTGGTTATCTCGGTGACCGACGGCGTCAGCCCGGTGCCGGTCGCGGTAAAACAATTGCCGCTGAGCCGTTTTCCGCTGTCTTTCTCTCTGGACGACAGCAACGCCATGATGCCCGAGCGTCTACTCTCGGCACAGCATCAGGTGCAGGTGCGTGTGCGCCTCTCACAGGACGGATTGGCCACGCCGCAGCCGGGGGACTGGTTCGGCGAAAGCTCGCTGCAGACATTCAGCGGCAAAGAGCAGGTTAGCGTTCAGATAAACAAGCAGGTCCCTGAAAAATAAGACCGAACGTGTTTTTATGGAGAAAAATATGAACTTTCGCCTGACTGGGGTGGCATTCGCAGCGGCATTACTGGTGGGCTGTGCCAGCGCGCCAGACAATGAGCCGCAAGGGCGTTCCGATCCTCTGGAAGGATTTAACCGGACGATGTTCGACTTCAACTACAACGTCCTGGATCCTTATATCCTGCGTCCGGTCGCGGTGGCCTGGCGTGACTACGTGCCGATGCCGGCGCGTAACGGCATCAGCAACTTCACCTCCAACCTGGAAGAGCCGGCCAGCATGGTCAACGCCTTCCTGAAGGGGGATCCTTACCGCGGGATGATCCACTTCAACCGTTTCTTCCTGAACACCCTGCTCGGGATGGGCGGCCTGATCGACGTGGCCGGCATGGCCAACCCGAAACTGGCGCGCGAAGAGCCGAACCGTTTCGGCAGCACGTTGGGGCATTACGATGTGGGCTACGGTCCGTACGTGATGCTGCCGGGCTACGGCAGCTTTACCCTGCGTGAAGACGGCGGCGACTTTGCGGATACGCTGTATCCGATGCTGAGCTACCTGACTTTCTGGATGTCGGCGGGCAAATGGGTGGTCGAGGGTATCGAAACTCGCGCTCAACTGCTGGATTCCGACGGCCTGCTGCGCAACTCCTCCGATCCTTATGTCATGGTGCGCGAAGCTTACTTCCAGCGCCACGACTTCATCGCCAACGGCGGTTCGCTCAAGCCGGAAGAGAACCCGAACGCCAAGGCGATTCAGGGCGATCTGGACGAGATCGACTCGCAGTAACCGCCGGCTTTATGCCCATGAAAACCCGCCGTCTGGCGGGTTTTTTTACGCCCGCTGCGAGCGACAGGCAAAGAAAAAGCGCCCCGCGGGGCGCTTTGGCATCCATCTCAAGCGAGATTAGAAGCGGTAGTTGAAGTTGGCGCCGTACAGCCAGGCTTTACCCACCGAGTTGAAGGTGTAAGGACCTTCATTGATGGTGACTTTCTGGCCGTGCATGTAGGACACGCCGACGTCAACCGAGGCGTCTTTGTTGAACGCATAGGTAGTACCGGCACTCAGCCAGAAACGATCCTGATCGGGAATGGAAATCGAACGGTTTTGGGCAGGCACCGGGCTGTCATCGAAGGCGATACCGGTACGGAAGGTCCAGTTGTCGTCGTAGAAGTAGGTGGTGCCCAATGCGATACGGTAGGCATCGCGGAAGCCTTCATGCTTCTCGAACAGCGTCTGGCCGTTGTTGCCGGTGGCTCTCAGCTCCTGGAACTGGCTCCAACTGGTATAAGCCAGGCTGTAGTGAACGGCCCACTGCGGCGCCACTTTGTTGTAACCGGACAGCTCCCACATTTCCGGCAGGTTCAGATCCAGAGAACCTGGAATGGTGCTGCCGCTGGTGCCCCACGGTAAACCAACGCCCAGCGCCTGGGTAATTGGGTTGTACTGTGCCGGCAGGCTGCTCTTGTAATCGCCGTCGAACTTGATTTTCACTTCAGAGCGATAGGTGAAGCCGTAACGGTTGTTTTCATCCACTTCGTAGAGAATACCGGCGTTCCAGCCGAAGCCCCATTTATCGCCTTTCAGGTGAGAAATCTGGGTATCGCCAGGGATTTGAGCGATCATTCCGGCTTGCTGCTGCGTTAATCTACCGGTTTGTAAGCCTTGAGCGGCCAATAGCTTAGGCAATTCACCGGCGTAACGCTCGAGTTTAGCCTTGGCGTAGACGGCGTCAAAGCCCAGGCCAAAGCTGAAGTGTTGGTCCAGACGATAGGCGCCGCTCAGGTTCAGGTTCAGGGTTTCCAGATCGGTTTTACCGCCGTAAGCGCCTGCGGTGTAACCGTTATTGAATTCGGTCGCCAAACCGAAGTTGCTGGTGACCGAGCCGCCTACGGCGAATTGATCGTTAATCGGGTGAACATAATGCAGGTTCGGCACCCAGGCGGTCGGCGCGATGTTTTTCGCATCCAGACTGGCGCGGGAAGGCGAGGTACCGGAAATATCTACGTCCGGATCGATGAAGACTGCGCCGAAAGAGAGTTCCGGGCGGGTATACATCATCAGCAACGCCGGGTTGCGGCTTGCGGAGGCCGCCGTATCCGCCATGGCGCCTTCGCCAGAATACGAACGTCCTAAACCAGCTGATGAGAACTCATTCAGCTGGAATCCTGCGGCAGACACGTTTGAAGAAATAATTGCCACTGCAGCTGCGAGAGCTGATTTAGTCAATAGGTTTTTCTGGCTCATGACCAAAACCTCATTATGTGTTTATTATTTAAACTATTGTTACACGAAGTAACAAGGAGCGCGGGATTGTAGGGTCCGTTATCGTTCAGACAAATCAGACCAGTGGCTGAAGTATAGGTCTGACCTGTGAAAATGTTGCAAGTTTGTTTTTGAAATATTTCCACTCTGATATCAAAAAAGAGATCTGCTTAACAAAAAGACAGTGGTAAATAACAAAATTCTTACCATTTCTTAGCAGGCGCTCATTTTTATTTGTGATTTCCATCACTTAAAACACCCAGTAAAAGTAAGTGCTAGTGATTGCCGGCTTGGGAGCGTAAAATACCCACAGAATTTCGTGGCTTTGCGCCGGTGAATAAAACGGCAATTTGGGCTGATAACAGAGGCCCTTGAGGAGAACCAACCATGTCAGATGCAATTAATAAATGCAGCGCCCAGGAAACCGCCGCGTGTTGCTGCGTGGATGTCGGCACCGTGATGGATAACACCGATTGCACCGCATCCTACAGCCAGGTGTTCAGCAATCAACAAGATGCGGAGGCGATGCTGGCGGCCCTGAGCGAAAAGGCTCGCGCGGTCGAATCCGATCCCTGTGACATCAGCAGTAGCATTAAACCGGTTGACGGCGGCGTACAATTGGAAGCCGATTTTACCTTCGCCTGCCAGGCGGAAACCCTGATCTTCCAGCTCGGCCTGCGTTAATCCCCGCTTTACCCCCGGCGCCGCCTGCTGCGCGCCGGGGATTTCCTTCCCTGCCTCGTTCCCGATAGAAAGTGCGCCTGCTCGCAGTTTTGATCTCTGCCGGTTTGCCAAATGTAACCGTTTGGTTAACAATGACCTCATCAGGTCAGACCTCTTTCTGCCCATTGCGCTGACGTTATTTTCTTCAGGAGCATTTATGAGTAAGGCACTGCCGTTGGTGACCCGTCATGGTGACCGCATTGCGATTGTGAATGGACTGCGTACCCCCTTTGCCAAACAGGCGACCGCCTATCACGGCATTCCGGCGGTGGATTTAGGGAAAACGGCGGTGAGCGAGCTGTTGGCGCGCAGCGGTATCGAGCCGCAACTGATCGAACAACTGGTGTTCGGCCAGGTGGTGCAAATGCCCGAGGCGCCGAACATCGCGCGTGAGATCGTGCTTGGCACCGGCATGAGCGTTCATACCGACGCCTACAGCGTGTCGCGCGCCTGCGCCACCAGTTTCCAGGCGATCGCCAACGTGGCGGAGAGCATCATGGCCGGCAGCATCAGCGTCGGCATCGCCGGCGGGGCCGACTCTTCTTCCGTCTTGCCGATCGGCGTCAGCAAGGCGCTGGCACGCACGCTGGTGGACGTCAACAAGGCGCGCACGCTGTCGCAGCGTCTCAAACTGTTCAGCCGGCTGAAATTCCGCGATCTGATGCCGGTGCCGCCGGCGGTGGCGGAGTATTCCACCGGCTTGCGCATGGGCGATACCGCCGAACAGATGGCGAAAAGCCACGGCATCACCCGTGAAGCGCAGGATGCGCTGGCGCACCGTTCGCATGAGCTGGCGGCCAGGGCCTGGCAGGAGGGGTGGCTGCGCGATGAGGTGATGACCGCCTACGTGCCGCCGTACCGCGCACAGCTTTCTGAAGACAACAACATCCGCAAAGACTCCAGCCTGGCTTCCTACGCCAAGCTGAAACCGGCGTTCGATCGCAAGCACGGCAGCGTCACTGCGGCCAACAGCACGCCGTTGACCGACGGTGCGGCGGCGGTACTGATGATGAGCGAATCGCGCGCCAAAGCGCTGGGGCTGCAGCCGCTCGGCTATCTGCGCAGTTTCGCCTTCGCCGCCATCGACGTGTGGGAAGACATGCTGCTGGGGCCCTCCTACGCCACGCCGCTGGCGCTGGATCGCGCCGGCATCGGCCTGGCCGATCTGACGCTCATCGACATGCATGAAGCCTTCGCCGCGCAAACGCTGGCCAACCTGAAGATGTTCGCCAGCGAAGCGTTCGCCCGCGAGAAGCTTGGCCGCAGCCAGGCAATCGGCGAAGTGGACATGGACAAATTCAACGTATTGGGCGGTTCTATCGCCTATGGTCACCCGTTCGCCGCCACCGGCGCGCGCATGATTACCCAGACGCTGCGTGAGCTGAAACGCCGCGGCGGCGGGCTGGGCCTGACCACCGCCTGCGCCGCCGGCGGGTTAGGGGCCGCGATGATCGTGGAGGTGGAATGATGAGCGTCGAAAACGCATTGCACGAGCAGCGCGCCAAACCGTCGGCCTTTCAACTGACGATCCGCCCCGACAACATCGGCGTGATCACCATCGACGTGCCGGGCGACAAGGTCAATACGCTCAAGGCCGAGTTCGTCGAACAGGTTAACGACGTGCTGATCCGCGCGCAGCAGCATACTGCGCTGGAAGGGCTGGTGATCGTTTCCGGCAAGCCGGACTCGTTTATCGCCGGCGCTGATATCACCATGATCGCCGCCTGCACCAGCGCCAAAGAGGCGGAAACGCTGGCCAAGAAAGGGCAGAGCACGCTGGCGCAGATCGCCGCCTTCCCGGTACCGGTGGTGGCGGCCATCCACGGCGCCTGCCTGGGCGGCGGGCTGGAATTAGCGCTGGCCTGCCACGGCCGCGTCTGTTCGCTGGATGACAAAACCGCGCTCGGTCTGCCGGAAGTGCAGCTGGGCCTGCTGCCGGGCTCCGGTGGCACTCAGCGCCTGCCGCGCCTGATAGGCGCCGCCAAGGCGCTGGACATGATCCTGACCGGCAAGCACATTCGCGCCCGCCAGGCGTTGCGCATGGGGCTGGTGGACGACGCCGTGCCGCAATCGATTTTGCTGCAGACCGCCATCGAGCGGGTGAAACAGGGCTGGAAGCATCAGCGCGAGCTGCCGTGGCAGGATCGTCTGCTCAACGGCCCGCTGGGCAGAAATCTGCTGTTCAGCATCGTGCGCAAGAAAACGTTGGCGAAAACGCACGGCAACTACCCGGCGGCGGAGCGCATCATTCAGGTGGTGCGCACCGGGCTGGATCACGGCAGCGCCAGCGGCTATGAAGCCGAAGCGCGCGCCTTTGGCGAGCTGGCGATGACGCCGCAATCGGCGGCGCTGCGCAGCCTGTTCTTCGCTTCCACCGCGCTGAAAAAAGAGCGGGGCGGCGATGCTCAGCCGCGCGCCTTGCATCGCGTCGGCATTCTCGGCGGCGGCCTGATGGGTGGCGGCATCGCCTGCGTCACCGCCACGCGCGGCGGTTTGCCGGTTCGCATCAAAGACATCAATGAAACTGGCATCAATCATGCGCTGAAATACAGTTGGGACGTGCTCGGCAAGCGGGTGCGCAGCAAGCGCATGCGCCCGGCGGAACGGCAAAAACAGATGATGCTGATCTCCGGCTCTACCGATTACACCGGCTTCGAGCAGGTGGATATCGTGGTCGAGGCGGTGTTTGAGGATCTGGCGCTGAAGCAGAAGATGGTGGCCGAGGTCGAAGCGAACTGCGCGCCGCATACCGTGTTCGCCTCCAATACTTCCTCGCTGCCTATCGGTCAAATCGCCGAACAGGCCCAGCGGCCGCAGCAGGTGATCGGTCTGCACTACTTCAGCCCGGTGGACAAAATGCCGCTGGTGGAAGTGATCCCGCACGCTGGCACAAGCGAAGAGACTATCGCGACCACCGTGGCGCTGGCGCACAAGCAGGGCAAGACCGCCATCGTGGTGGGCGACAGCGCCGGTTTTTATGTCAACCGCATCCTGGCGCCGTACATCAACGAAGCGGCGCGCTGCCTGCTGGAAGGCGAGCCCATTGAATCGCTGGACAAAGTGCTGGTGGACTTCGGCTTCCCGGTCGGCCCCATCACCTTGTTGGACGAAGTGGGCATCGACGTCGGCACCAAGATCATTCCGGTGCTGGTTGAGGCGCTGGGGCCGCGCTTCGCCGCGCCTGCCGCGTTCGAGGCGGTGCTGAAGGACGGGCGCAAAGGGCGCAAGAACGGCCGCGGCTTCTATCTTTACCCGAGCGAGGGGCAGCAGCGTCAGCGGCGCAAGCGAGCGGACACCTCATTGTATACGTTGCTCGGCGTCACGCCGAAGGCGCACATGCTGCCGGCGACCATTGCCCAGCGCTGCGTGATGATGATGCTGAACGAAGCGGCGCGCTGTCTGGATGAAGGCGTGATCCGCAGCGCGCGCGACGGTGACATCGGTGCGGTATTCGGCATCGGTTTCCCGCCGTTCCTTGGCGGCCCGTTCCGTTATATGGATGAACTCGGCGCCGAGAAAGTGGTGAAGACGCTGGACTACCTGCGTCAGCAGCACGGCGAGCACTTCGCGCCGTGCGAGCGCCTGCAGCGCATGGCGCAGCAGGGCGAACGTTTTTACCCGCTGGGGAGTTGAACGCAGGGCGGCCCGATTTGCACTATAGTTGCAACAGGGCCGCGTTGTGATCGCCATCACTCCTTGCGACAGCGTCAGCCCGTGAGGCTGTACAGCAAGGCTGCGGCAGCGGTAAGTTAGCTTGAGCGCCATCAATAATTTTCATGGCGGAAAGGTTAAAATTTAACCCGTTGAATTGATTGTTCTATGAGCAATCGAGGTTTGCCCGGGGAGGATTGCTGTAAAAAACAGCATTTTCTTTACGCAAACTTTCAGGCAAAATGCCCGGCCGCCATAAAGAGACGGCGCGTTATCGTTTTAAAGCTTTGGCTTTGGGGTTGTAAAACTCGGCGGTACAGCACGCACGGCGTTTCTGTATAGCGTTACTTTGTCAACAACAGCGGTGCAATATGCAAGTTTTGATTATGCGTCACGGAGAGGCGGCGCTCGAGGCAGCCAGCGATGCGGTAAGGCCCCTTACCCTGTGCGGCCGCGACGAGTCCCGTCAGATGGCGGCCTGGTTGAACACCAAGTCTGTGGATATTGAACGCGTGCTGGTCAGCCCCTATCTGCGGGCCGAACAGACGCTGGCGACGGTGCGTGAAGCCTTGACGCTGCCGGAGGGCGAAGAAGTGCTGCCTGAACTGACGCCGGGCGGGAACGCCGAACAAGTCGGCAGCTATCTTCAGGCGCTGGCGATGCAAGGGGTGAGCTCGGTGCTGATCGTGTCGCACCTGCCGCTGGTGGGGTATCTGGTGGCGGAACTGTGTCCGGGCGAGTGCCCGCCGATGTTCGCGACCTCGGCGATCGCCAACGTCGATCTGCCGGCGGACGGCAGCTACGGCAAATTTGAATGGCAGGTCAGCCCTTCGCAGGTGATGGCCAAAGTGTGAGCCGCGGATGCGGTGCGGAATAAACTCAGGGCGATGTCTGACATCGCCCTGAGTCGTTTCTGCGGGAGGCTATTCTGCCAGCTCCACCAACAGCAGGACGGCGGCGTTGCCGCCCCATTCCTTCGGCGCCTGATGGAACGCCAGCACGTCGGGATGCTGCGCCAGCCACAGCGGCGTTTGCTGTTTGAGAATGTGTTTGCCGTGCCCGTGCATCACGCAGGCGCAGTGCACATGCTCGCGTTTGCAGGCGGCGATCAGCGCCCCCAATTCCTGCTTGGCCTGCAGCTGAGTCAGGCCGTGCAAATCAAGAAACAGCTCCGGCGAATAATCGCCGCGTCGCAGCTTCTTCAGCTCATACGGGCTGCTGCCGGGGCGCACGTAGCGCGTCGGGCCTTCCTCTTCCAGCTGCGGCTGATATTCATCTGAAAAATAATAGCTGGCATCGACCTGCTCCTGCAGCAGCCGCTGCGGCGCGACCTGTTTGACCTTGAGCTTCGGCGGGCGGTGGACGATGGTGTCCTGGCGCAGCTTTTTTGCGCCCGCCACCGACTCTCTGAAGAGCTGTTGTTCGTCTTTGCTCAGAGGGGGCTTGTTCTTCATGCTTCATTCACCGGAAATCGTTTATTTCGCTAGTTTACCTTGTGAATGAGCGCTGTCGACGCAAAACTCGGGCCAGAGTGAAAAGCGCGAGGGGCGCGCGTGATTTGTCGCGGGCTTCATGGCAAACTATGCGGCTAAATCATGAAACACAGCGCCTGCCGGAGGGCAAATTGGACAAAATTTTCGTCGACGAAGCAGTGAACGAACTGCACACCATTCAAGATATGCTGCGCTGGACGGTAAGCCGTTTCAACGCCGCCAATATCTATTATGGTCACGGAACCGACAATCCGTGGGACGAAGCGGTGCAATTGGTGCTGCCAAGCCTGTTTCTGCCGTTGGACATTCCGGAGGACATGCATACCGCTCGTCTGACTTCCAGCGAGCGCCATCGCATCGTTGAGCGCGTGATCCGCCGCGTCAACGAGCGTATCCCGGTCGCCTACCTGACCAACAAGGCCTGGTTCTGCGGCATGGAATTCTACGTCGACGAACGCGTGCTGGTGCCGCGCTCGCCGATCGGCGAGTTGATCAACGATCGTTTCAGCGCGCTGATCCCGCACCCGCCGCGCCATATTCTCGACATGTGCACCGGCAGCGGCTGCATCGCCATCGCCTGTGGCTACGCTTTCCCGGAAGCGGAAGTGGACGCGGTGGACATCTCCAGCGAAGTGCTGGCGGTGACCGAGCGCAATATTCAGGCGCACGGCGTCGAGCACCAGGTGATCCCGATCCGTTCCGATCTGTTCCGCGACGTTCCCGCGATCCAGTACGATCTGATCGTCACCAACCCGCCGTACGTCGATGCGGAAGACATGTCGGATCTGCCGCAGGAGTTCCGCTTTGAGCCGGAACTGGGGCTGGCGGCGGGCAGCGACGGCCTGAAGCTGGTGCGCCGCATCCTGGCCTGCGCGCCGGACTACCTGACCGACGACGGCGTGCTGATTTGTGAAGTGGGCAACAGCATGGTACATCTGATGGAACAATATCCGGACATCCCGTTCACCTGGCTGGAATTCGAAAACGGCGGCGACGGCGTGTTCATGCTGACCAAACAGCAGCTGGTGGATTGCAAGGATCACTTCAGCCTCTATCGCAGCTAAGCCGCATTTCCAAGGCCCGCATGGCGGGCCTCATAACGATAAAAGACTAACGGTAAGGAGCCGTGATGGCAGGAAACAGTATTGGGCAGATTTTCCGCGTCACCACCTTCGGTGAATCTCACGGGGTGGCGCTGGGTTGTATCGTCGACGGCGTGCCGCCCGGCATCCCGCTCACCGAAGCCGATTTGCAACACGATCTGGACCGCCGTCGTCCGGGCACCTCGCGTTACACCACCCAGCGTCGCGAACCGGATCAGGTGCGCATTCTCTCCGGCGTATTCGAAGGCGTGACCACCGGCACCAGCATCGGTCTGATCATTGAAAACACCGATCAGCGCTCGCAAGACTACAGCGCCATCAAAGACGTGTTCCGTCCCGGGCATGCCGACTACACCTACGAACAGAAATACGGTCTGCGCGACTATCGCGGCGGCGGCCGCTCTTCGGCGCGTGAAACCGCCATGCGTGTCGCGGCGGGCGCTATCGCCAAGAAATACCTGCAGCAGAAGTTCGGCGTGCAGGTGCGCGGCTATCTGGCGCAGATCGGCGACGTGACCTGCGAGCTGAAAGACTGGGATCAGGTCGAACAGAACCCGTTCTTCTGCCCGGATCCGGACAAGCTGGAAGCGCTGGACGAACTGATGCGCGCGCTGAAAAAAGAGGGTGACTCCATCGGCGCCAAGGTCAGCGTGATTGCGGAAAACGTGCCGGTTGGCCTGGGCGAGCCGGTGTTTGACCGCCTCGATGCCGATCTGGCTCACGCGCTGATGAGCATCAACGCGGTGAAAGGCGTGGAGATCGGCGACGGATTCGCCGTGGTGAGCAAACGCGGCAGCGAAAACCGCGATGAAATCACCCCGGAAGGCTTCCAAAGCAACCATGCTGGCGGCATTCTCGGCGGCATCAGCAGCGGCCAACCGGTGATCGCGCATCTGGCGCTGAAGCCAACCTCCAGCATCATGGTGCCGGGCCGCACCATCAATCGCCACGGGGAAGCGGTGGAAATGGTCACCCGCGGTCGCCACGATCCGTGCGTGGGCATCCGCGCCGTACCGATCGCCGAAGCGATGATGGCGATCGTGTTGATGGATCACCTGCTGCGCCAGCGTGCGCAAAACGGTGATGTGGTTTCCGACGTGCCTCGCTGGTAATCGCCATGAAAAACTGGATGTTGGGCCTGGTGGCCCTGACGGCCTCCGCTTCCGCCATGGCGCTGACGCCGTGGCAGAAAATCGACCATCCGGTGGCCGGCGCGCCGCAGGCGGTGGGCGGTTTCGCCAACGGCTGCATCATCGGCGCGCAGCCGTTGCCGCTGAATTCACCGGACTATCAGGTGATGCGTACCGACCAGCGCCGCTATTTCGGCCATCCGGATCTGCTGGCGTTCATACAGCGTCTCAGCAGCAAAGCGAACCAGAAAGCGCTGGGCACGGTGCTGATCGGCGACATGGCGATGCCGGCCGGCGGGCGCTTCAGCAGCGGCCACGCCAGCCACCAGTCTGGGCTCGACGTCGACATCTGGCTGCAGCTGCCGCGCCAACGCTGGAGCGCGCAGCAATTGCTCAAGCCGCAGCCGATCGATCTGGTGTCGGGCGACGGCAAACAGGTGGTGGCGAGCCAATGGCAACCGCAGATTGAGTCGCTGATCAAACTGGCGGCGCAGGATGCGGACGTGACGCGCATCTTCGTCAACCCGGCGATCAAGCAGCGTCTGTGCCTGGACGCCGGCGCCGATCGCGCCTGGCTGCACAAGGTGCGGCCGTGGTTCGGCCACCGTGCGCACATGCACGTGCGTCTGCGTTGTCCGGCCGGCAGCCTGGAGTGCCAGGAGCAGGATACGCCGCCGCCGGGCGATGGCTGCGGCGCCGAACTGGCGAGCTGGTTCGTACCGCATCAGCCGAACGCGAAGCCGGGCAAACCCGTGCCGCCGCCGTTACCGCCTACCTGTCAGGCATTGCTGGATCACCATTTCTCAGCGGAATAACACATGGACTGGTTCGTCATTGGCCCCGAGATGCTCGGGGTGTTGTTTGCGGTAGCGCTGCTGGCGGGGTTTATCGACTCCATCGCCGGCGGCGGCGGATTACTGACGGTGCCGGCCTTGCTGGCAGTGGGGGTTCCTCCGGCGCAGGCGCTGGCGACCAATAAGCTGCAGTCGGTCGGCGGCTCTTTCTCCGCCAGTCTGTACTTCATTTGTCGGCGAGCGGTGAACCTCAACGACCAGAAGCTGACGATTTTTCTGACGCTGATCGGCTCGATCGCCGGTGCGATTCTGGTGCAGCACATGCGCGCCGATTTGCTGCGGCAGATGTTGCCGCTGCTGGTGATCGGCATCGGTCTCTATTTCTTGTTGATGCCGCGACTGGGTGAGGAAGATCGTCAACGCCGCCTCGGCGCCTTGCCGTTCGGGCTGGTAGCCGGCGGTTGCGTCGGGTTTTACGACGGTTTCTTCGGCCCCGGCGCCGGCTCATTCTACGCGCTGGCCTACGTGACGCTGTGCGGTTTCAACCTCGCCAAGTCTACGGCGCACGCCAAAGTGCTGAACTTTACCTCCAACGTCGGCGGGTTGGCGCTGTTCATCATCGGCGGCAAGGTGGTGTGGAGCATCGGTCTGGTGATGCTGGTGGGGCAGGTGCTGGGGGCGCGTTTGGGCGCGCACATGGTGCTGACCCGTGGCCAGAAATTGATTCGGCCGATGATCGTGATCGTCTCGCTGGTGATGAGCCTCAAGCTGCTTTACGACAATCACGGCGCAGAGATTCAGCAGTGGCTGTCCGCCTTCGTGCACGGCTGACGATGAAAATGGGCGCCGTTTATGCGCCCGTATCCCCCCGCCGGTTATCGGGTATAATGGCCTCTTTATTTTTGTGGTTATAGAGTTTTTTATGTCAGACACGCAGACCCGCCATCATTATGAGCAGTTGATCGAGATCTTCAATCGCTGCTTCAGCGATGACTACAACACCCGCCTGGTGAAGGGCGACGACGAACCGATCTACCTGCCGGCCGACGACGAATTGCCGTATCACCGCATCGTGTTCGCCCACGGTTTCTACGCCAGCGGCCTGCACGAAATTTCGCACTGGTGCATCGCCGGTGAAGCGCGCCGTCAATTGGTGGACTTCGGCTATTGGTATTGCCCGGATGGGCGGGACGCGCAGACCCAGAGCGAATTTGAAGCGGTAGAGATCAAACCGCAGGCGCTGGAATGGATGTTCTGCGTGGCGGCCGGTTTCCCGTTCAACGTCAGCTGCGACAACCTGAACGGCGACTGCGAGCCGGATCGCATCGCCTTCCAACGCAAGGTGCGCGCCCGGGTATTGGCGCTGCTGGAGCAGGGAATACCCACAAGGCCTGCGCGCTTTATTCAGGCGTTGCAATCGTTCTACAATACGCCACCGTTGGCGGCCGAGCACTTTCCGTATCCGGAAGATCTCAACTGACGCCACAGCCCGTTATTTAATGAGGAAATTTGATGATCGCAGAATTTGAAGCGCGCATTTTGGCGCTGATTGATGACATGGTAGAGCACGCCAGCGATGATGAACTGTTTGCCGGTGGCTACCTGCGCGGTCATCTGACGCTGGCGGTGGCCGAGGCGGAAGAGCAGGGCGAACACACCGCCGAAGCGCTGAAAGCGCGGGTGGAGGAGAGCCTGCACAAAGCGATCGCCGCCGGGGAACTCTCGCCGCCGGATCAGATCCTGGTGCGCGGCATGTGGGAAAACCTCTATCAGGCTGCAACCCCTGCCGCCTGATCGTCATGCCGGGGCGCGTCGCCGCGCCCCTCAAGGTTGATTAAACCGCACGTCCTTTCAGCAATTTCCGCACCCACATCCGATTCGGATTCAACGCCGCCAGCAGGCGCGCATCACCCGGCAACGGTTCGCCGAACAGCTGCGCCGCCAAAATTTCCGCCGCCAACGGCGCCGAGCACAAGCCGCGCGAGCCTAACCCGCCGATAGCGAACAGACCGGGATAGACCGGCGCATCGGCGACGGTTTCGCCGCGCTGGTTCTGCCGCTGCAAATCCTGATACTGTGCCAGCGTGGCCTGATAGTCCGGCAGCGCGCCGACCATCGGCAAATGATCGCGGGTGGCGCTGCGCACGCCGCAGCGCGCCTGATGAGCGCTGACGTCCACCTGCTGCGGCCAGGCCTGCTCCGGCAGACAGCGCAGCAGGCGCTCGCGGTTCTCCTGTTGCTCCTGCTCGCGGTAGTCGGTGGCGATGTCGCCGCGCTGGTAGCTGGCGCCAATGCAGTGGTGGCCGTTGTTGGCATTAACCGGCGTCAGGTAGCCGTCGTAACACAATACCTGTTTCAATTGACCGAGGGCCGGCGAGGTCGGAATATGCGACACCTGCCCGCGTACCGAATACAGCGGCAGGGCTTCCGTCGGCGCCAGTTCGGCCAACCGATGGCCGTTGGCCAGGATCACCGTCGCATGGCGTCGGCTGTCGCCGTTGGCGAAATCGATGCGCCAGCCGTTTTCTTCCTGCGTCAGCCTCTGTGCATCGTGCTGGTAGTGGCAGACCAAGCCCTGACGCTGCGCCAGCGCGATAGCGCCGCGCGTCAGCTCGGCCGGGCATAGCCAGCCGCCTAGCGGGTAGGTGATGCCGCCAAAGCCGGTATCGACGCCGCACCGTTCGCTGAGCGTCTCGCGGTCGGCCGCCATCGCCAAGGCCTGCGGCCAGTCAGTTTTCAGCATATTGGCGATCTTGGCGCCGCTCTTTTCGTCATAGGCCAACTGGCTGACGCCGCACCACTGGTGATCAAAGGCGACGCCTTGTTGCAACAGGGCATCGTACTGGCGGCGGGCGAAGGGAAACGCGGCGCTGAAAAAGCTCTCCAGCGCGTCGCCGCTGCCGTTCAGCAAAGGATAAATCGCGCCCTGGCGGTTGCCGGATGCGCCCTCGGCCGCCTGCTCATCGGCGCAGTACAGCGTGACGGTGGCGCCGCGGCGCAGCAAGGCCAGCGCGGTGAGCGCGCTGGCGACGCCGCCGCCGATCAGGGCGATGTCGGCGGTGTTGTCCGCCGCCGGGCGTCGATACCAGGGCGCCGGATGTGTGGCGGGCTGCGCATCGGCCGGGAGCTCGCCGGCGAGCATCTCACGCTTTTGGCCGAAGCCCTTGCAGCGGTTGACCTGAAAACCGGCCTGTTGCAAGCCGCGGCGCACGAAGCCGGCGGCGGTAAAGGTGGCGAAGCTGCCTCCCGGCCGGGCGAAGCGCGCCATGGCGGCGAACAGTTGATCGGTCCACATGTCGGGGTTTTTTGCCGGCGCGAAACCGTCGAGGAACCAGGCATCCACCTGGTTATTCATGCTGGCGTCAAACTGCGGCAGCAGATCGTTGACGTCGCCGAACCACAGATCGAGCGTAATGCGGCCTTCGGCTAACAGCAGGCGATGGCAACCCGGCAACGGCAGCGGCCACTGGGCGCGCAGCTCGTCGGCATAAGGCGCCAACTCCGGCCAGCGTGCATGCGCCGCCGCCAGGTCAGCCTGCTGCAGGGGGAATTTTTCGAAGCTGATAAAGTGCAGGCGCTGCAGCGTCGCGTCCGGCTCGGCTTGACGGAAGCCGGCGAAGGCCTGCCACAGCGTGAGGAAATTGAGCCCGGTGCCGAACCCGGTTTCCGCCACGACAAACAGCGAACGCGGATGGGCGGCGAAACGTTGCGGCAGCCGATTGCCGTGCAGGAAGACGTAGCGGGTTTCTTCCAGCCCATCCTGATTGGAAAAATAGACGTCATCAAACTGTTTCGAAACAGGTGTACCCTGTTCGTTCCAGGTTAGCGTTGCGGTTTGGATGGGGGCGTGGTTCACGGTCAATGGCTCGAAATTCAAGGGATGCCGCGAATTCTAACGGCGCTGGCGCCCCGGCGCAAACTGGACAACAATAAAGCTGAAAAACGCTGATCGGACTTGTTCGGCTTACATCTGTACGCTAAAGTGCGATGCAAAATCCCGTAGGTAAATAGTGGAAGAGGTATTGAATGAAACGTGCAGTGATTACTGGCCTGGGAGTTGTCTCCAGCATTGGTAATAACCAGCAGGAGGTCCTGGCAAGCCTGCAGGAAGGACGTTCTGGGATCACTTTCTCCCAGGAGCTGAAAGATTCCGGCATGCGTAGTCACGTATGGGGGCAAGTTAAGCTCGACACTACCGGCCTGATCGACCGCAAGGCGGTGCGTTTCATGAGCGACGCTTCCATTTATGCCTTCCTGGCGATGCAAGAAGCGATCGCGTCTTCCGGCCTGAAGGAAGAAGAGTATCAAAACAACCCGCGCGTGGGCCTGATCGCCGGTTCCGGCGGCGGTTCTCCGCGCTTCCAGGTGTTCGGCGCCGATGCGATGCGCAGCCCGCGCGGCCTGAAAGCGGTTGGCCCGTACGTGGTGACCAAGGCCATGGCTTCCGGCGTTTCCGCCTGCCTGGCAACGCCGTTCAAAATCCACGGCGTGAACTACTCCATCAGCTCCGCTTGCGCCACCTCCGCGCACTGCATCGGCAACGCGGTTGAGCAAATCCAGCTGGGCAAACAGGACATCGTATTCGCCGGCGGCGGCGAAGAGCTGTGCTGGGAAATGGCCTGCGAGTTCGACGCGATGGGCGCGCTGTCCACCAAATACAACGACACGCCGGAAAAAGCGTCCCGCACCTATGACGCCGATCGTGACGGTTTCGTCATCGCCGGCGGCGGCGGCATGGTGGTGGTTGAAGAGCTGGAGCACGCGCTGGCGCGCGGCGCGCACATCTATGCGGAAATCGTCGGCTACGGCGCGACTTCCGACGGCGCCGACATGGTTGCCCCTTCGGGTGAAGGCGCAGTGCGCTGCATGAAGATGGCGATGCAGGATCTGGATGCGCCGATCGATTACATCAACGTGCACGGCACCTCTACGCCGGTAGGCGACGTGAAAGAGCTGGGCGCCATTCGTGAAGTGTTCGGCGACAATACCCCGGCCATCTCCTCCACCAAGGCGATGACCGGCCACTCGCTGGGCGCCGCGGGCGTGCAGGAAGCGATCTACAGCCTGCTGATGCTGGAGCACGGCTTTATCGCACCGAGCATCAACATCGAAACCCTGGATGAACAGGCGGCCGGCATGAACATCGTGACTCAGCCGACCCAGCGCGAGCTGACCACCGTGATGTCCAACAGCTTCGGCTTCGGCGGCACCAACGCCACGCTGGTGATGCGCAAACTGGCGAAATAATCCCGCCGCGCGTCATTCCGCCAACAAGCCCGCGTTTTCGCGGGCTTTTTACTGCCCGAAGCCCACCGGCCGGGCGCTCGGAGTTTTCCCAAATCACATCCCCTGACACATCATTACCTCGCCATTACACGCGTTGGGCATACAATAGCCAGGTAGCGTGATTATCGCTCGGCGTAGCTTTCTAAAGTGATCGAACATTGAGGCAAGAAGTATGAAAAAGTTAATTGCGGTTGGGTTACTGTCGGCCGTGTTGGCCGGATGCGCCACCGATTCTCCCTGCGTGCCGGTCTACGATGACCAGGGGCGTCTGGTGCACACCAACACCTGTATGAAGGGCACCACTCAGGATAACTGGGAAACCGCGGGCGCGATCGCCGGCGGTGCGGCGGCGGTTGCCGGTCTGACCCTCGGTATCATCGCGCTGACCAAGTGATCGGCGCGGAACAGGAATAAGCCCGGCCATTGCGCGCCGGGCTTTTTTATCTCACTGCACTAAAAATGCTTTGAACTGCGGCGTCATCACGGCGCTGAAACCGTCGTCGGTTTTGCTGATCAGGTAGACCGCCAGCCCTTTCTCTTCTGCGAGCTGCAACGCTTTCTCCGGGCCCAGCACCATCAAGCCGGTATCCCAGCCGTCGGCCTCGAGTGCGGTCGGGGCGATCACCGTGGCGGAAACCAGTCGGTGGTTTATCGGCCTGCCGGTGGTCGGATCGATGACATGGGAGTAACGCTGGCCGTTTTGTTCGAAGTAGTTGCGGTAGCTGCCGGCGGTGCTGATGCCGTAACCGTGCAGATCCACCAGCGCCTGCACCGCATTTTCACGGTCGGTCGGCTTTTGGATCGCCACCCGCCAGGGTTTGCCCTGGCCGTTGACGCCGCGCGAAGAGACCGCGCCGCCTACCGACACCAGGTAGTTGGTAATGCCGTGACGGTTCATCAGGCGCACCAGCTCATCGGCGCCATAGCCTTCGCCCAGCGTCGAGAGATCGACATACATGCCCGGCAGATCTTTTTGCAGCCACTCCCCGCGATTGTCGCTGATCAGCTTCAGGTGCTGCAGGCCGATGTTCTGCTTCGCCGCGTCGATCTGCGCCTGTTCCGGCACCTTGACCGGATGCTTGTCTGGGCCGAACCCCCACAGGTTCACCAGTGGGCCGACGGTGATGTCCATGGCGCCGCCGGTATCGCGGCCGATGCGTTGGGCCATCAATACGATGTCCGCCATGCCGCGCGGGATAGGCTGCGGCTCGAGGCTGGCGCTGCGGTTAAACCGCGACAGCACCGAATCGGCGCGGTAGGTAGAGATATCGTCGTTGGCCCGTTCGAGCACCGTATCGATCTGCCGCTGCAGCTCTTGTTTGCCGATCGCGACGTCACCGCTGACCTTAACGCTGTAGAAGGTGCCCATGGTCTTGCCGTCGATATCGATTTGCGGGCGGGAGGAGGCATCGTCGCAGGCGGCGAGCAGGGCGCATAAGGCGCTGAGCAACGCCCCTTTGGCGAACAGGGAAGCCATAACATGTCCTTTGAAAACGAGAAAGCCGCTACAAATAAAGTAAAGCGCGGCAAATGAAAAGCGGATAAAGGTAAAATAGCATTTTGCTGGCGCTGAAGCCGCGTCTGAGCTAACGTCTGCCCATTCTTTTCGGTGAGGTTCACACTGCCGCTATGAGTTCAACCGACATTTCTCGGCTTATCCACCCCTTTGTCAAAGATCGCTTCTTGCATGCATTGCTGCTGGCCGGCGTGGCGATGTTCGCCTTTCATCCGCAGCCGCTGGCGGCGCTGGGCGGGTTTATCGACGGCCGTACCCTCATTACCCTGTTGGGGCTGATGCTGCTGACCAAAGGCGTCGAGGTCAGCGGCTACTTCGACGTCGTTGGCCGCAAGATTATCAACCGGCTGCATAGCGAACGGCGGCTGGCGCTGTTCCTGGTGTTTTCCGCCGCGCTGCTGTCGTCGTTTCTGACCAACGACGTGGCGCTGTTTATCGTCATTCCGCTCACCATCACGCTGAAAAAGCTATCGGCGCTGCCGGTGGGCCGTTTGATCATCTTTCAGGCGCTGGCGGTGAACGCCGGTTCGCTGCTGACGCCGATCGGCAACCCGCAAAATATCCTGCTGTGGAGCCGCTCCGGCCTTTCTTTCCTCGGCTTCATCGGCCAGATGGCGCCGTTTGGCGCCGCGATGATGCTGAGCCTGTTGGCGTTGACCTGGTTCAGCTTCCCGGCGCGCGACATCGTGAAAACGCCGAATACCGAGGGCTACCCCTATCAACGGCCGCTGTTGCTGAGCTGCGTGGGGCTGTATGCGATCTTCCTGCTGTGCCTGGATATCGGTCTGCCGCTGTATGGGCTGCTGGCGGTGTTCGCCGGCTTTTTGTTGCTGGCGCGCCGGGTGCTGTTGCAGATCGACTGGAGCCTGATTTTCGTGTTCGCCGCCATGTTTATCGATGTTGGCCTGTTTACCCGCCTGCCGCCGCTTCAGCCGGCGTTCGCCGCCATCGCCGGGCTGAGCGAGGGGAGCGTGTATGCGCTGGGCGTCGGGCTGTCGCAGATCGTCAGCAACGTGCCGGCCACCATTTTGCTGCTCAACTATGTGCCCTCGAGCGCTCAGTTGGCCTATGCGGTCAACGCCGGCGGCTTCGGGTTGGCGATCGGATCGCTCGCCAACCTGATTGCGCTGCGCATGGCGGGGGAGCGCAAGATCTGGTTGCGCTTCCACTATTATTCGCTGCCGCTGTTGGTATGGGCCGCGTTGCTCGGCTGGGTGATGAGCTAAGCCGGTTGGCCGCTTTGTCGCGCGGCCAGCAGGCAAATGCTGCGGGTCACCTGATAGGATTTCACGAAGGCGCTGACGGGTAAAAACTCGAAGCGCGAGTGGAAGTTATGTGCGCCGGTGAAGTAATTGGGCGTCAGGATGCCGCGGCTCGAGAGCGCCGCGCCGTCGGTGCCGCCGCGCATCGGGATCACCTTCGGCGGGATGCCGTGGGCGGCGAGGGCGCCGAAGATCAGATCGATGGCGCGCCGGTCCTCGCCGATGGCGTTGCTGATGTTGCTGTAGATGTCGCTGACGCTGCAGCTGACGTTGGCCCGCGGATAGTTGGCCGCCACCTGGCGCACGGTCTCCTCAAGGCGGGCTTTGCGTGCCTCGAACGCCGCGCGATCGAAGTCGCGAATCGACACCTTCAGCGTCGCCTGATTGGCGTTGGCGGCCAGATCGGTGAACCAGAAATAGCCCTCGCGCCCTTCGGTGTGCTCCGGAGTATCCTGCACATCGAATCGGTTAATGATGTCGTTGGCGATGCGTATCGGGTTGATTAATACGTTTTTCGCCGACATCGGGTGGGCGGTCACCCCCTCGATGCGGATCTCCGCCGCCGCCGCGTTGAAATTCTCGTACACCACTTCACCCAGTTCGCAGCAGTCGATGGTGTAGGCGAAATCGACGGGGAAACGCTGCAGATCCAGCGCCTTGGCGCCGCGCAGGCCGATTTCTTCGTCCGGCACGAACGCCACCACGATATCGCCGTGGCGATCGGCCGCGGTCAGGTTGGCCAGCAGCGTCATCACCACGGTGACTGCCGCCTTATTGTCGGCGCCCAGCACGCTGGTGCCGTCGCTGAACAGGATCTCTTCGTTCCGGTAGGGCAGGATCTCCGGATGCTCGGCGGTACGCAGCCAGATGTCCTGCTCGGTGTTCAGGCATAAATCCTCGCCGGTGAAGCGCAGGCGCTGCGGGCGAATCTCGGGCGACAGGCCGACGTCCACGGTGTCGATATGCGTGATGAAGCCGATGCGCGGTGCGCCGGGTTGGGTGCCGGGCTTGCGGGCGGTCACGGTGGCGTGCTCGTCGATTTGAACGTCGGCCAGGCCGAGCCGGCGCAGCTCGTCCGCCAACAGTTGCGCCATCTCATGCTGCCCCGGCGTGCTGGGCAGGGCGGTTGCGGCGGCGTCGCTCTGGCTGGTCACCGCCAGATAGCGGAAGAAACGTTCGGTAAGCTGTTCGGCAATCGGGCTGGTCATCGGAACTCCTCGCGGTTGGCAATCTACCGGTTTTAAAACGAAATCAGCCGATTGTCCAACGGCGCAATGCGTAAACCGCCAGAATGCGAAGCATCGCGCAGAAACGAAAAATAGCGGTGCAACTAGGAAATAGTCGCAGGTTTCTGCGGCAAAATCGGTGTTAGCTGTGGGCCGGGAAGCGCCCGCATAACACTTATCTGTCCCTCAAGGAGAATTCATGCACACCGGTCACGCTTTGCTCATCACCTTACTGTCCCTGGGCATCTCTCACAGCGCCTGGTCGTCCGCCGATACCGGGCACGCCAACAGCAACGCCAACAGCCGCGAGGTGGCCAGCGCGTTGGGCGGCCTGAAGAACAAAACCTACGAACTGGAACAGGCGCCGAAGATCCGCGTCGCCAGCTTCAATATCGCCGCCGGCAAGGTCAGCGACATGACCGCCATCGCCAAGGCGATTCGCGCGATGAACGTCGACGTGGTGGCGCTGCAGGAGGTGGATAAACTCACCGCCCGCAGCGGGCGGGTCGATCAGGCGGCGGAACTGGCGAAGCTGACCGGCATGCAGGCGGTGTTCGGCCGGGCGATCGATTTCGACGGCGGTGAATACGGACTGGCGTTTCTCTCGAAGTATCCGCTGCACGACGCCGTGATCTATCCGTTGCCGTCCGGCCAGCGCGAGCAGCGCATCGCCTTCAGCGCCAAGGTCGATGTGCCGGAGTTCCCGACGCCGATCACCCTGTTCAACACCCACCTCGATACCAAGGAAGATCCGACGATGCGTCTGGATCAGGTGCGGGAGCTGAACGATCGCACCATCGAAGTGCGCGGCATCAAACTGCTGTTCGGCGACATGAACGACGTGCCGGGCAGCGTCACCTGGCTGGAGCTGAGCCGCTATTGGAACGATATCATGCCCAATGGGCAAGATGGCCGCAGCTGGCCGGCGGAAAACGCCGAAATCAAGGTGGATTACATCTTTAGCGGCAATGCGCAGCGTTGGCATCTGGACAGCCTGACGGTGCCGAACGCCAGCGGCGATTGGAACGGCGTGCACTGGCCGGCGGTGAGCGATCACCTGCCGCTGGTGGCGGAGATGCGCCTGACCGAGCAATAAGCCGGCCGGCGTCTCTCCGGGGCAGGGCTAAGCCGCGGCGATCCGCGCCAGCCGCTCGACGGCGCTGCGCATCTCGCCCGGCGTCAGGGCCGAAAAACCCAGCAGCCAGCCGTCGCGCTGGGCCTGAACCGTTTGGTATTGCGCCGTTAACCCGGGCGTAAGGACGCCGAGCCGCCGCGCCTGTTGGCTGAGCGCCGCCTCCCGGCCGGGCGGCAGCCAAACGCTGAGCTGCAGGCCGCCGGCGGCGGGAGCGGCCGTGGCGAAGTGGCTCAGCTTTTCGCGCACTTCCGTCAGCAGCACATCGCGCCGGCTGTGGTAGAGCTGGCGCATGTAACGAATATGCGCGGCGAAGTGCCCCTGGCGGATGAACTCGGCGGTCACCGCCTGCATCAATTGCGCGCTGTGGCCGTCATAGACCGTGCGTGCGGTGACGAAGGGGGCGACCAGCGCGGGCGGCACGATCAGGTACGCCAGCCGCAGCGAAGGGAACAACGATTTGGAGAAGGTGCCGAGATAGAGCACCCGGCCATGGCGATCCAGGCCTTGCATCGCCGGAATCGGCAGCCCGTCGTAGTGAAACTCGCTGTCGTAATCGTCCTCAATGATCCAGGCCTGTTGCCGCTCCGCCTGCGCCAGCAACGCTAAGCGGCGTGCCAGGCTGAGGGCCGCGCCGGTCGGGTATTGGTGCGAGGGCGTCAGATAAATCAAACGCGGATCGGGCAAGGAAGGTTCTGCTCGCAGGCCATCGCCGTCTACCGCCACCGGCGTCAGCGTGGCGCCGGCGCTGATAAAGGCGTTTCTCGCCCCGGCGTAACCCGGCTCTTCCATCCAGACGCTGTCGCCGCTGTCCAACAGTAAGGTGGCGATCATTTGCAGCGCCTGCTGCGAACTGGTCAGCACGATAACCTGGCTCGCATCGCAGACTACGCCACGCGTTTGGTTGACGTGGGTGGCAATGGCTTCGCGCAGCGGCAGATAGCCTTGCGGATCGCCGTAGCGCAGCAGGCTTTCCCCCTGCAGGCGCAGGCGTTGAGCGGTCAACTGCTTCCACAGGGCCAGCGGAAACGCGCGCAGGTCCGGCGAGCCGGCTGCGAAGGCCTGAGGATGCTGCGGATCGCGGCAGCCGCCGGTGTGCACGATCTGTTGGCCGCGCAGCGAAAGGCGCGGCATGGCGGAGCGGGTCGCCGGCGGCGGCGATTTGGCGATGCGGATAGCCACAAATGTGCCCTGGCCGACGCGGCGCTGCAAATACCCCTCCGCCTCCAACTGGCCGTAGGCTGCTTCGACGGTCACCCTTGAGAGGTTCAGATCCCCAGCCAGCACTCGGCTGGAGGGCAGCCGTTGCCCAACGCTCAATGCGCCGTGGTGGATGGCCTGCCGCAATGCCGCACACAGACGATCGCGCAGCGTGCCGATGGCCTGGGGCGATTGCTGAAACAGCGTGATCAGCGTGTGCCGCATAATGGGTCTTATCATGAGTAAAAAATGGGTATCAATCATAAGACCAAAATCAGGCACTATTGTCATCTGTCTTGATCAACGGGAGTGAGTGATATGTCGAAAGAATCCTTGGTGCTGGCCTTTCCGCCGGCAGCGCCGGAAGAGAGCCTGGCCTATCTGGCGGCTAAACTGAGTCGCTATGCGGATGCCTGGGACGTGGCGGAAGATTTGCGCAATGGCGTGGACGGGATGGTGGTGATCGACACCCGTGCGGAGGCGCTGTACGCCGCCGGGCATATCCCCGGCGCATTCAGCTTGCCGCATCGCCTGATGGATGAAGCCGGCACGGCGCACCTGGATCGCCAAAAGGTGTATGTGACCTACTGCGACGGCATCGGCTGCAACGGCTCCACCAAAGGCGCCTACAAGCTGGCGAAGTTGGGGTTTAGGGTGAAGGAGTTGATTGGCGGGCTGGATTTCTGGCTGCGCGACGGCCATCCGTTGGCCATCGGCGAACTGCCGGGGTCACTGCGCTCCCGGGCGGCCGCAGCGGACTGCGGCTGCGCCTGAGGCGTTAAAACACCAGCGCCAGCACGACGGCCAACGCCAACAGCAGCAGGATCAGCGCCACGGCGGGCTTACTCAGCGCTTTTTGCAGCGGCAGAGGCAGGGTGGCGATCAGCGGGTTGAGCAGCGGCTGCGGTTCGATAGAGGGGCTGGCGATCGGCTGCGCCTGGCCGGCTTTCTCCAGACGGCGGGCAAACAGCTGATGAATGGCGTCGCTCATTTGCGGATGCGTCAGCGGCGCGTTGGCGCCGCAGTTGAAGCGCGTCTGGCAATAGTCGTTCATCTGCTGCAGTTCTTGCTCATCCGCCGGCTGTTTGAGCGCCGCCAGCAGGTTGTTCAGCGTTGGCGCGTTCTGCGGGCTGAGCGCCACCTTCACCTGTAAAAACTGGTTCAGCAGCTGGAAGTGGCGCGCCGGCAGCGGATCGTTGGTTTTCACGCCCGCCAGATCGAACAGCGTTTGCCAAATTTTAGCCGGCGCTTCGCCGGTCGCGGCGCTGAGTTTGGTGACCTGCTGCTGCAGGCTTTGATGCTCTGCGGGCAGCAGCGGGCGATCGCTGGTGGCGGTTTGCTGCGGTTGGGGAATGGTCAGGCCGCCGGTCTGCAACAGATTCAGCACCTGCTGCAGCTGCGGCGGGCTTAGCTGGCTCAACACCGTATGGCCGAACCGTTGACGAATAAAGTCACTGACCGCCTGGCGATTATTGCCCTGCGGCAGCAACTCGGCCAGCTGTTGCAGCAGTTGGCGCCCGGCATGGTTTTGCTGCGCCTGCGTCAGGCGCGTTTGCAGCAGCTGTTCCGCCGGTTGAAAATGGCGCGCCAGCAGTTCGCCGCCTTTGTCGGCGCCGAGATCGTGACGCAGAGACGCCCAGATCTCCGCCGATTTTACTGAGCTGAGCGTCATGATTTTCACGATCAGTTTTTCCAGCGTTGTGCGCTGCGCCGGAGAGAGGGGTTGATCGTCAGTGGCCGCCGTTTTGCCCGGGGAAGGGGGGCGCTCGCCGGCGATTGGGGTGCCCGGCCCACTCAAAGGTTGCATATCACCAGTCCTTCGCTGTGTATCCCCGCAGTGTGCCTGGAGGAGAGAATCGTCATTGTACCCGGCGAAAAGCGCAGGCTTACCCTCTATGATACCTGTAATTCGCCGCCATCAATACCGCCGCTCAGACATTTCTTTACCGACAAAACGTTGCTAATCGCGTCTGCGCCGCTAAGATAACCCCAGATCTGAACATGAGGATGGCATGGTTAAACGGCAGCGGATTGCAAAATGGTTTTTATGCCTGGCTTGCCTGGTGGTGCTGACGTGCATGACCCAGCGCATGGCGGGCCTGCATGCGCTGCAGCAAACGCTGGGGATCCCGGCCGCTACCGCCGTTCAGTCCAGTGATGCCGCCGCCGAAGCGCAGCCGACGCCCTGTGAACTGAGCGCCAAATCATTGCTGGCCGCGCCGCCGGTAATGTTCGAAACCGTGCTGTTCGGGCTGGGTCTGCTGCTGGCGCTGTTGGCGCCGACCATTGCCGCGCGTCTGCGCATTCCTCCTCCTCGCGCCATTTCTCCGCCCACCCTCAGGGTGCACCTTCGATTATGCGTCTTCCGTGAATGAGTTAATCGCCCGTTTTTCGCGGTGAATTAATCATTTATGGAGAATTAACATGTTGAAAATTATCAGGCTGGCCTGCGCTTGCCTGTTTATGCTGTGGCTGCCCGCCTTGCAGGCGGCGGACAGCGGCTGGCTGCAAAATCCGGCCAACGATCATGCCAAGGTGCGGCTGCGCGCCGACACGTCACAGCCGGGAGAGACCCGTCTGCTGCTGTCGGTCGAGCTGCAAAAAGGCTGGAAAACCTACTGGCGTTCCCCGGGTGAAGGCGGCATCGCGCCGGCTATCGTCTGGCAAGGCCACCCACCGCCGGCGATCTGGCACTGGCCGACGCCGCAGCGTTTCGAGGTGGCCGGCATTTCCACCCAGGGCTATCACGATCGGGTCACGCTGCCGATCGTGGTGCCAGGCCCGGTATCCGGCCCGCTGGCGGGCACCCTGACGCTGTCCACCTGCAGCAACGTCTGCATTCTGACCGACTACCCCTTCAGTCTGGATCTGACGGCGCCGAACGATCCGCAGTTTAATCACGACTTCGCGCAGGCGATGGGGCAAGTGCCGATCGCCGCCGGGTTGACGGATAACGTCAAGGCCGGGTATCGCAGCGGCGAGCTGCAGATTGCCGCCGAACGCGCCGCCGGCTGGCAACAGCCCGCGCTGTTCTTCGATACGCTGGCGGATGCCGATCTCGGCAAGCCGAAGGTCGAGACCGACGGCGCTCAGCTGTTGGCGCGAGTGCCGGTCAGCGACGGTTGGGGCGATGCGGCGCCGGATCTGCGCGGCAAAACGCTGACGCTGGTGATCGACGACGGCGGCATGGCGCAGCAGATAACGCTGCCGATCGGCGAGCCGCTGGCCGCGCCGGCCGGTGCGGCGTTCCCGTTATGGCAGGCGGTATTGATGGCGCTGGCGGGCGGGTTGATCCTCAATCTGATGCCGTGCGTCCTGCCGGTGTTGGGCATCAAGCTCGGTTCCATCCTGCAGGTGGAGCGGCGCGATCGGCGCAGCGTACGGCTGCAGTTCCTGGCGTCGTCGCTGGGTATTGTCGCCTCGTTTATGGCGTTGGCCCTGCTGATGACGCTGCTGCGGCTCGGCAACCACGCGCTCGGTTGGGGCATTCAGTTCCAGAATCCGTGGTTTATCGGCTTTATGGTGCTGGTGACGCTGCTGTTCAGCGCCAACCTGTTCGGCCTGTTCCATCTGCGCCTCTCATCCGATCTGAATACCTCGCTGGCCACCCATAACGGGCACGGTCTGAGCGGCCATTTCTGGCAGGGCGCGTTCGCCACGCTGCTGGCGACGCCGTGCTCGGCGCCGTTTCTCGGCACGGCGGTGGCCTTCGCGCTGGCGGCGTCGTTGCCGGTGCTGTGGGGCATGTTCATCGCGCTCGGCATCGGCATGAGCCTGCCGTGGCTGCTGATCGCCGCCTGGCCGTCGCTGGCGCTGCGGTTGCCGCGTCCCGGCCGCTGGATGAATACCGTCAAGCTGGCGATGGGGTTGTTGATGCTGGCGTCGTCGCTGTGGTTGCTGAGTCTGCTGAGCAATCATATCGGCGTGCAGGCTACGCTGTGGCTGGGGGGGTTGGCGCTGCTGGCACTGCTGCTGGCGGTGTGGCGCCGGCAGGGGGCACGGTTGGCGGCCAAGCTGGCGGCGGGCACGTTGGTGCTGGCGGGCGCCGTCTTGCTGGCCGGCTCGCTGACCGCCGGTCTGTGGCACCAGCCGTTGCAGGATCGGGTGCAGTGGCAACCGCTGAGCGAACAGGCGATCGCCGAGGCGCTGGCGCAACATAAACGGGTGTTCGTCGACGTCACCGCCGACTGGTGCGTGACCTGTAAAGCCAACAAATTCAATGTGCTGCTGCGCGATGACGTACAGCGGGCGTTGAGCGCCGATGATGTGGTCGCGCTGCGCGGCGACTGGAGCCGCCCGTCGGCCGACATCAGCGCCTTCCTGCAAAGGCGCGGCAGCGTCGCCGTGCCTTTCAACCAAATCTATGGCCCCGGCAGCCCGGACGGCGTGGTGCTATCCCCGCTGTTGACCCGTGACGCCGTGCTGCAAACGCTTTCCCATGCCAAAGGAACCGAACAATGAAAAAGTTACTGATTTTACTGATGATCATCGCCGCCCCGGTGTGGGCCGCCGAGCCTTTCACCCCGGCGCAAGAGGCGCGTATCAAAGAGATGATCCGCGAAACGCTGGTGTCCAACCCGGACATTCTGGCGCAGGCGGTGGACGCCTGGCAGCAGCAAACCGCAAGCCAGCAAATCAGCCAGGCTATCAAGCAGAATGCCAAAACGCTGTATCAGGATCCGGCCAGCCCGCGCCTCGGCGCCGCCAACGCGAAACTGACGCTGGTGACCTTTACCGACTATAACTGCCCGTACTGCAAGCGGTTTGATCCGATGCTGGAGAAAATCGTCAAGCAATACCCGGATGTGGCGCTGGTGGTGAAGCTGTTGCCGTTCAAGGGCGAAAGTTCGGTCAGTTCGGCGCGCGTGGCGCTCACCACCTGGCAGCAGCACCCGGAGCAATTCTGGGCCTTGCATCAGCGGCTGATGGCGAAAAAGGGCTTCCACGACAAGGCCAGCATCGCCGCCGCGCAGGAGAAAACCGGCGTCAAGGCGGTGGCACCGAGCGAACAGAGCATGACCACGCTGCGCACCAATATGGCGTTGGCGGAACAACTGGGCGTACAAGGGACGCCGGCGACGCTGATCGGCGATCGGATGCTGCCGGGGGCGGTGTCCTATGAAGAGCTGGAAACGATGGTGAAGCAGCAGCTGGCGAAGGCCAACCATGGTTAAGCTCAAGCGCTGGGGGCGCGAGTTGCTGCTGCTGGCGCTGATCGCACTGGCGGTGATCACGGTGATGGATTGGCTGAACGCGCCGCAGGCGCCGCCGGCCTTCGATGCCCAGACGCTGACCACGTTGGACGACGAGCGCGTGTCGTTGGCGCAGCTCAGTCATGAGCGGCCGCTGCTGGTTTACTTCTGGGCCAGCTGGTGCGGCGTTTGTCGTTTCACCACGCCGGACGTCGCCCGTTTGCAGGCGGCGGGCGGCAACGTGCTGACCGTCGCGCTGCGATCGGGCGACGATACCCAGGTGAAACAGTGGCTGGCGCGCAAACGGCTGGCGCTGCCGGTGGTCAACGATCCGGCCGGTACGCTGTCGGCGCAGTGGCAGATTGGCGTGACGCCGACCTTCGTGGTGGTCTCGCAGGGCAAGGTGGTGCAGAGCACCACCGGCTGGACCAGCTACTGGGGGATGAAGCTGCGGCTGTGGTGGGCCGCCGTCTAACCGGCGTTTTTCTCTGCTATCACTTCCTCAATCGCCCGGCTAAGCCGGGCGATACCTTCTTCAATCTGCGGCGGCGAGTTGGCGGCGAAGTTTAGCCGCAGACTGTGCGCGCCCAGCTGTTCCTGGGCATAAAAGCATTCGCCGCGCGCGAAAGTGACGCCGTGCCGCCAGGCCACCGGCATCAGCTCGGTGGTGGTCACCGTCGCGGGCAGCGTCAGCCAGATAAACAAGCCGCCTTGCGGCGTTTCGAAACGGCACCCCGGCGGCAACCGCCGTTGCAACGCGTCGATCATCACTTCGAGATGCAGGCGATAGACGCGCCCGGCGCGGCGCAGCTGCTTGTCGTAACGGCCGACGGTGACAAACGCGTCCAGCGCCCGCTGGATCAGGCTGGAACTGGTGAAGCTGTCAACGTGCTTGCGCCGCGCGAAGCGCTGATAGTGCTCGCTGTCCGCCACCAGATAGCCGATGCGCATGCTGGGCAGCAGCATCTTGGAGAAGGTGCTGACGTAGATCACCGCGCCCGGCTGCGCCAGCGCACGCAGCGACGGCAGCTGTTTGCCCTGGTAACGCAGATCGCCGACGAAATCGTCCTCCAGGATCACCACGCCGGCCCGTTGGGCGATCGCCAGCAGGCGCCGCCGGCGAGTTTCGCTCAGGCAACGGCCGGTCGGGTTGTGAAAGTTGGGGATGGTGTAGATCAATTTGGGGCGGTGGCGTTCCAGCAACTCGGGCAATCGTTCGACCAGCATGCCGTGGCGATCGCCCGGCACGGTGACGATATTGATGCGGTGCTGGCGCAGCAGGCCCAGCGCTTCGGCGTAGGTCGGTTCTTCGACGATCACCGTATCGCCCGGCGCCAGCAGGCTTTGCACCACCAGGCTGATGGCATGCTGCGAGCCGTTGGTGATCAGCACCTGTTCCGCCTGCGTGGGGATGCCCTGCGCGCTGAGAATGCGGCTCAGCGTATCGCGCAGCGGGTAGTAGCCGCAGTATTCCCCGTAGCTGAAGGCCTCTTCCGCGTGGCGGCTGAGCACCGACAGCAGCACTTTGCGAAACGCCTCCAGCGGAAACACCTTAGGGCTGCCGACGCCGGCGGCGAAGTTGATCAGCCCCTCCGGCAGCGGGGCGTCGGCGTAGCCGTCCAGCCGCGAGGTGAGGGTGGTGAAGCTCTCCAGCGGGAAGGGGGCATCGCTGCTCGGCCGGGCCGGGCGCGTTTGTGCCTGCGGGTGAGCAACATAGGCGCCGCTGCCGCGCCGCTGATGCAAAAAGCCCTTGGCCGCCAGTTCGGCATAGGCGTTATCCACCGTCAAACGGCTGACCGCCAATTCGGCCGCCAGCGTGCGCGTTGAGGGCAGTTTGTCGCCATCGACGAACACGCCGGTGAGGATGGCGCGCCGCAGCGCTTCTTCGATCTGTAAATAGAGCGGAACGTCCTGCTCGCGATCCAACGGGATATGCATGCGAAATTGGCCCGGTTAGGGAGAGAGCTTTTTAATATACCCCATGTCAACAGGGCTTCAAGCGCAGAAAAGTGGCCTGCATGACAACGCCGTAAAGTGGCTATAGTGAGAAAAAATGGCCGCGTTACACTGTGCGCCTGAGCATTTACGTCGCCATTTTTCCGAGGATCTCATGTCATTACCGTCAGGCGTTTCCGCCCGGCCGGCGCTGCCCGGCGCGCGTCTCTTTCAGGGCAGCCACCAGGGTTACGTCATCGCCATGATCAGCGCCATGCTGCTGGCCTTTACCGCCATCATCATCCGCGCGCTGACCGAGTACTATCACCTGCCGACCTTCGTGCTGGCGTTCTGGCGCGCGGCGCTGGTGGCGCTGGTGCTGTTGCCGCTGCTGTTGGTGGTGAAACCGCAGTGGGCGCGCCTGCGCCGTGAACAGGTCTTGTTCTACGCGCTTTACGGGCTGCTGCTGGCGCTGTTCAACAGCCTGTGGACGCTGTCGGTGGCGCTGAACGGCGCATCGGTGGCGACCATTCTGACCTACTGTTCGGTGGGCTTTACCGTGTTCCTCGGCTGGGTGATGTACAGCGAACGCCTGACGCTGCGCCAACTGCTGGTGATCGCCATCAGCCTGGGCGGTTGTTTCCTGGTCAGCAACGGCGACAGCATGGGCAACCAGCACTTCGACTTGTTGGGGCTGCTGGTGGGGATGCTGTCGGGCATCGGCTATACCCTGTATACCCTCGGCGGGCGGGTGGCCAGCGAACGGGGCTATCCGGTGTGGAACACCATTTTGTACGTTTTCGGTTTTTCGGCGCTGTATCAGCTGGTGTTCAACGCGGCGCTGACGGCGTTCCCGCTGGCAGCGTTCCACGGCATGGCCGGCTCTCTGTGGTTCCTGTCGCACGGCGCGCAGGGCATTCAGTGGAGCGGCTGGCTGTTGCTGCTGGCGCTGGCCGCCGGGCCGACGCTGTTGGGCTTCGGGTTGTATAACATCAGCCTGAAAACGCTGCCGCTGGCCGTAGCCAACCTGATCCTGTCGTTGGAGCTGGTTTTCACCGCGGTGATCGCCTATTTCCTGCTGGGGGAAAACATGAATCAGCTGCAGCTGCTGGGCAGCGCGTTGGTCATGGGTGGGGTGCTGCTGTTGAAAAGCAAGACCGCCGAGGCGTGATCGGTTACCATTTCGCCTCGCAAGAGAGGCGGTAATCATGAATAACCCGAGATTGAAACGAGCGCTTATCGCTTGAATGGCCGTGTTGAGTGAACGACAACACGGCCACAGACATTCCGTTCCGTGGCTTTTATTCCCGTAACAAGAGAATACGCCATGTCCGAAAAACACTGGTCCAACACCGAACTGCTGCATCAGACGGTGACTAACCCGAATATTATCGTCAAAGGCACCCACAGCTACTACAGCGACTGCTGGGATAACGGTTTCGAACGCTCGGTGGTGCGCTATCTGCACGGCGACGCGGTCAGCCGGCAATGGCAGCCGCTGGGCGAAATAGATCGCCTGCTGATCGGCGACTATGTCTGCATCGCGGCCGAAGCGGTGATCCTGATGGGGGGCAATCACACCCATCGCATCGACTGGTTGAGCCTGTACCCGTTTATGGCAACCATCAAACAGGCGTACCGCCCCAAAGGCGATACCCGGCTGGGTGACGGTTGCTGGATTGGCATGCGGGCGATGTTGATGCCAGGGGTATCGATAGGCGAAGGGGCGATCGTCGCCGCCGGCAGCGTGGTGACCGGCGACGTTGAACCTTATGCCATCGTCGGCGGCAATCCCGCGAGGTTTATCCGTTGGCGATTCGCGCCGGAAATCATCGCACGGTTGCTTGCGTTGCGCCTCTATGATTTGTCCGAGGCGGACTTTGCGCAGGTGCAGCCTTTGCTGGCCGATAATGATATTGCGGCCTTAGAGCGGGCGGTATGCAACATTGAGCGTTAGCTAATGAAACACGGGATAATAACGCTGCGCAAGCTCGATTAAGGCCCGAGATAATCGGGCCAAGTGTACCAGAAACACTGCGGCTGTTAATCCTCGTTCCACGACAGCCGTAGTGCCGCATTTATAGAAATGCAATGTATACAATAGCATTACCTGAGAAAGGCCCTGGGTCGACGGTATCATGGGCTGTCAGTTTTGCTTTTAGGCTGATATTTCTTTGTTGGCCGCCAACCAGATAATAATCCACGCCTGTCCATGCAGAGTTGCCATCTAAAAAAAGCGTTGAATAAAATTTCTTGTTGCTTCTTAAATAAATATTCCCCTCGCCCAATGTAGATTGAGAGTAAATTTTTATCGTGCCTGATTGAGTGCATCCGATTGTTCCATAAATCGTTCTCTCCATCCCGGAAATCTCGTCTTGTGAAAGCGTATCAAAATCTATCACTGTAGGAAGATTCACATCACAAGATTGGTTTTGTGGTGGTAATATGCCGCAAACAGAATTAGGCCATAAACTCGCACCGCCGGATATTGCCGGCGTTCGTATATAGAACATCCCAACACAGCTGGCATCTCTGCCATTCACGAGGTAAGGCTGCGAGGTCCATGGAATGCCGAAGGTGTTCTTCCAGGCGATCTCCACTTCTTTTGCTGTTCTATAATTTTCAATCCGAAGACAATTTTTGGAGTCTACACATGAGCCGTGTAGTCCAGGATATCGAGTACTGTATTTTACATCAGGGCCAATAAAACAAGACGTCCACCCATAGCAAGGGTTGAGATCAGAAGGGCTCTCATCCCACGCAACCAGCGATTGAACAACCGTCAGGTTAACAAAAGAGACCGGGAGCATATAGGCGCCAGCTAAAGCTTGCTGAGATAATAAAGAGGCGAAACAAAAAATAAATACTCTAAACATTATAATCCCTCATTTTACATTGATCTTCCTTATTGATTGTTCATCTATAATGTTGCCCATATTGTGACAGGTTTACAGAGGATATCGTCATCACATTACCATGTGCCTGATTGAACGGCAATAATATGGTCTCTGGCGTTGTTCGATGAGCTTTGGCTAGGTTTATAATATTTTATTTTTTATGATTAAATAAAAAATCATAATTCATATTTATATAATGGCTCAGTGTGCTTGCGTCACGTTCTCCATAAATACCGATATAAAAAGTTCGTGTAGGGGGCAGATTCAGGGGTAAAATTTGATGGCCTTCGCCAGGTTAAAAACGGTGTCGAGGAGGTAACAGACATCTTTAATGGAGCAATCGCGTACAACAAAGGCTATTGCGAGTTTAGACATGAAAAATCCAGAGTCAAAAGTCTGGCTCTGGATTTTTTCTCTGCTCGACTTATGCAAGCATCCTCAAACGATCGGCATTAGGGAACATATCCCCGCCCGTTACGCGTTACTCGGCCTTGGCCTCGGCCGCCGGATGGCTGCGTTTGCGCATCAGGCGCAGCAGCGGCGGCAGCGCCAGCACCGCGACCGCCAACACCAGCAGCGTTTGCGCGATGCTGCTGCTCCACAGGATGCCGAATTCGCCGTTGCTGATCGACAGCGCGCGGCGCAGGTTCTGCTCCAGCATCTCACCCAGCACGAAGCCCAGAATCAGCGGCGACATCGGAAAGTGCATTTTCCGCAGAATGTAGCCGAACACCCCCAACCCGACCATCAACAGCAGGTCGAAGGTGGTGCTGTGCACCGCATAAACCCCCACCGCGGAAACCGCGGCGATTGCCGGCACCAGGAACCACAGCGGGATGGTCAGCATGCGGGTGAACAGGCCAACCAGCGGCAGGTTCATGATCAGCAAGATGACGTTAGCGATCAGCAGCGCGGCGATCAGCCCCCAGACGATATCCGGCTGTTCGGTGAACATCGCCGGGCCGGGGGTGATGTTGTACAGCGTCAGCGCGCCCATCATCACCGCCGTGGTGCCGGAACCCGGCACTCCCAGCGTCAGCATCGGAATGAACGAACCGCAGGCCGAGGCGTTGTTGGCCGCTTCCGGCGCCGCTACGCCGCGGATGTCGCCCTTGCCGAAGGTGTCGCTGTTGCCGCTGATTTTCTTTTCGGTCATGTAGGTCAGCGCGCTGGCGATGGTGGCGCCGGCGCCCGGCAGAATGCCGACGAAGAAGCCGATCACCGACGAGCGCAGGGTAGGGCCTGCGCATTGCGCCGCCTCTTTGCGGTTGAACAGCAACCGGCCGGTTTTACGCACCAGCTTTTGCCCGGCGCTGGTGCTTTCCAGCATCAGCAGGATCTCGCTGACCGAGAACAGGCCGATCACCACCACGATAAACTGCACGCCGTCGGAGAGGTGCACGCTGTCGAAGGTAAAGCGGTAAACGCCGGTGTTGGCATCGACGCCCACCGTCGCCAGCCCCAGGCCGATCAGCGCCGCCAGCAGCGATTTCAGCGGGTTTTGGCTCATCATGCTGCCGAGGCAGGCGATGGCGAACACCATCAGGGCGAAATACTCCGCCGGGCCGAAGGCCAGTGACCAGCGGGCCAGCAGCGGCGCGAACAGAATAATGCCGCCGATGGCGATCATCGAGCCGACGAACGAGCTGACCGCCGAGATGGACAGCGCCACGCCGGCGCGCCCCTGCTGCGCCATCGGGTAGCCGTCCAGCGCGGTCATGATCGCCGCCGCATCGCCCGGCACGTTGAGCAGAATTGACGAGATGCGCCCGCCGTATTCGCAGCCGATATACACCGTCGCCAGCAGGATCAGCGCCGATTCGGCCGGCAGTTTGAGGGCGAACGCCAGCGGCAGCAGGATCGCCACGCCGTTGATCGGCCCCAACCCCGGCAACAGGCCGACGATGGTGCCGACGAAGCAGCCGATCAGGGCGATAATCAGGTTTTGCGGCACCAGCGCCACTTCAAACCCTTGGGTCAAATACATCCAGGTATCCATCATCGCTCCCGTTAGCTCAGCCAGGCGCCGAGCGGCAGTGTGACATCGAGAAGTTGGTCAAAGGCGTAGTACAACGCGGCGCCCATGATGATGCCGGAGATGGCCGCTGCCGGCAGGCTGGCCTGAAACAGCAGGCCGATGCTGAACGTCAGCAGCGCGGTCGCCAGCGGAAAGCCGAGCCATTCAAACCCCCAGGCATACAGCACCAGGGTGATCACCAGCACCAGCAGCCGCTGCATCACCTTGTGGTGCGGCCATTCCACCGCCTGCGGGCGGCGCAGCAACAGCAGCGCCGCGCACAGCGCCATCAGGCTGAGGATCGCCAGCGGGAACGGGCGCGGCCCCAGCGGTTCATAGCTGTATTCGCTCTGGATGCCCCAGCCGATGAACAGCCCGCCGATACACAGCAGCAGCCAAAAGCCGGCAAAAATACGATCGCTCATGGTTTTCCCCTGCGGTTATTTGGCCAGGCCGAACACTTTCGCCTGCTCACGGTATTGGGCAACCTGATTCTTCACGTAGGCGTCCAGCTCTTTGCCGGTCAGGTTGAATTCGAACAGGCCGCGCAGATCGCGCTGCTGCTTGAATTCGTCGGTCGCCATCATTTTCTGGAAGGTGTCGATCCACCACTGATACTCTTCATCGCTGACTTTCGGCCCGACGTAGAAGCCGCGAATGATCGGCCACACCAGGCTGTATCCTTGCTCTTTGGCGGTGGGAATATCGGCCAACTGGCCCGGCAGACGTTGCTCGGCATACACCGCCAGCACGCGGATCTTGTCGCCCTGCAGGTAAGGCACCATTTCGCTCAGATCGCCGGATACCGCCTGGATGTGGTTGCCCAGCAGCGCGGTGACCGGTTCCCCGCCGCCCTCGAACGCCACGTAGCGCATCTTGCGCGGATCCACGCCGACTTCGCGCGCCAGCAGCGCGGTTTTCATCCAGTCCTGGCTGCCGATCGAGGCGCCGGCGCCGAACACCACGCTGTTGGGATCTTTTTGGAAAGCGTCCATCAAGTCTTTCAAGGTTTTGTAAGGCGAGTCGGCGCGCACCGCGATCATGCCGTAGTCGGTACCGACCGCCGCCAGCCATTTCACGTCGTCCACGTTGTAGCGGCCGAACTTGCCCTGAGCCAGGTTGAGCAGCGAACCGCCGGAGAAGGCCACCACGGTGCCGAACTCCGCCGGGCGTTGCGCGACGATGGCGTTGTAGGCCACCGCGCCGACGCCGCCGGGCATATAGGTGACGCGCATCGGTTTATCAATGGCCTTGGTGTCCTGCAGCGATACCTGAATCAGTTTGCAGGTCAGATCGAAGCCGCCGCCGGGTTTGGCCGGCGCAATGCATTCGGTGCGTTTGGGCGCTTCCACGGCAAAGGCCTGAGAGACCGCCAGCAACAGGGCGGCGGCGGTAAAGGTGCGGGTCATTATTTTTTTCATTGTGACTTACCCTCGGTATTGTCTGATGGTGAATCCCGCCGAATGCGGTTGCGGAATTGTTAAAACAACAACCTTTCATTTACCTTTCAGTGGCCGGAAAAGTTTCCAGTCTGTGATTAGGGTCTCTTGTCGCGAGCGAACGGCGGGTGCGCTAACATAGAATGGGCGCAGAGAACAGTGCGCAAAACCGGCCAAAACCCTGCGTAATGTCAGGATTGCCGATAGTCGTTCGCGTTAAAATCATCTGTAATAAAATGAATAGAGATGCAGTGATATGTTTTCGTTAGGGAAATTGTTTGGCGGCAGGGACAGCGCCAAGGTATGTGCGATTAAACGGTTGCCAGAGGTCTACGCCGAGATGGCGGGAGAAGCCGGGCAGTGTCGTTTGAAGCGCTTGCGCCCTGAGATTGGCGTATTTGAGTTGCATTTCGTCAACGCCGACGGTGAAAAGTATGCTTGCCAGATGACCGCCTGCGTGACCGGCATCGATCTGGTGTTTGCCGCCAACAACCGCTCCGTGCTGGTTTCTTCGCCGTTTACCGCCGACAAGCTGCGTCCGGTGTTGGATCTTGCTCTCGCCGATAGCCCCATCACGCTGATCTGAGGCGTCACACGAGCGCGCCCCAGTACGCATAATTGTGTGCCAGCTCCCAAAACTGGCGGCGCGGCGCTCTTTTATCCCCTTATTTTCCATGCCATTCTCTGTTATCGACCTGTTAACAGACGCCGCATCGATGTCTGGTTGTTCAGGTAAATCAATGGAATGGGAACATGCGACTGTTATTGGTTGAAGATCACCCCGAGCTGTCTCACTGGTTGCAAAAGGCGCTGACCGGCGCCGGATTTGCCGTCGACGTCGCGCCGGACGGCGTGGCCGCCGACCACCTGTTGCTTAATGAACGCTATGCGCTGGCGGTGCTGGATGTGGCGTTGCCGCGTCTGAACGGTCTCGATTTGCTGGCGCGCTTGCGCAAGCGCGGGCAGGATCTGCCGGTGCTGTTGCTGACGGCGCGCACCGACGTGACCGACCGGGTGAAAGGCCTGAATCTGGGGGCGGACGACTACCTGACCAAACCGTTCGAACTGGACGAGCTGGAGGCGCGCATTCGGGCGTTGCTGCGCCGCAGTGTCGGCGCCGCGCAGCCGGCGTTGCAATACGGCGCGTTGACCTATCATGACGAAGGTTATTTCCTGCTGGAGAGCAAACCGCTGGCGCTGACGCCGCGCGAGCTGGCGGTGCTGACCGCGCTGATGCACCGGCGCGGCCGCCCGGTGGCCAAGCAGCAGCTGTTTGAGCAGGTGTTTACGCTGTCTGACGAGGCCAATCCAGAGAGCATCGAGCTTTACGTACACCGTTTGCGGAAAAAGCTGCAGGGCAGCGACGTGGCGATCGTCACGCTGCGCGGTCTGGGCTACAGCCTGGAACTGTGCAATGCGGTGGTTTAACGCGCCGCGTTCGCTGTTTTATCAACTGCTGCTGTTTTTTGGCCTGCCGCTGCTGGCGCTGGGCGGCATCTCTATCTACACCCACTACTTCAGCGCCATGAGCGCCGCCACCCTGGCCTACGACCGCACGCTGCTGGCGTCGGCGCGCACCGTGGCGGAGCGGCTGGTGGTGCGCGAAGGCAAGCTGGCGGTCGATGTGCCTTATGTGGTGCTCGACAGCTTCGAGCGCAACATGAACGATCAGCTCTATTACGAGGTGATCTCGCCGCAGGGGAAAAGCATCTCGGGCTATGACGACTTGCCGTCGTTGCCGCCCCACATTCCACGCTCCACCCTCTATCCGGCATTGGTGCATTTCTACGATGCGGAATACCTCGGCCGGCCGATCCGCGTGGCGGCGCTGTTTCAACCGGTCAACGAGTCGGGCGTGAGCGGCATGGCGACCATTCTGGTGGCGGAAACCCTGGAATCGCGTCGTTACCTGGCGCGGCAGATGATGATCGCGGCGCTGTTGAGCCAGGGCACGGTGGTGGTGTTGACCCTGATCCTGGCGTTCGCGCTGCTCAAGCGGGTGTTGAAGCCGATGCGTAAACTCTCCGGCATCATGCTGCGGCGCGATCCGGGCGAACTGACGCCTTTGCCGCGGGTTCTTCCCTGGTCGGAGATGCAGCCGCTGCTGGTGGCCTTTAATCGTTACATCGAACGGCTGCGGCTGATGGTGGCGCGTCAGGAACGCTTCAGCGCCGACGCCTCTCACCAGCTGCGCACCCCGCTGGCGGTGCTGAAGACCCAGGTCGGGGTGGCGCTGGCCAGCGATCGGCCGCAGCAGTGGCGCGAAAGTCTGCAGGCGATGAGCGCGACGCTGGATAACACCGTGGCGCTCACCGACCGTCTGCTGCACCTCTCGCGCCTGAAAGCCAGCGAGCACAGCGCCGATCGGAAGCTGCAGCCGGTCAATTTGGCGCAGGTGCTGCGCGACGCCTGTTTCTCTCGCTTGCCGCAGGCGCGCAGCAAACAGATCGATCTCGGTTTCGAGGGTGAAGCGGCATGTCAGGTCGCGGGGGAGCCGCTGCTGTTGGCCGAGCTGTGTGCCAATCTGCTGGACAACGCGCTGAAATACACGCCGCGTCAGGGCGTGGTGACCGCCCGCCTTACGCGGGACAAGGCTACGGGGGAAGGGGTGCTGGAGATAGAAGACAGCGGCCCGGGCATCGCCTTGCAGGACAAGGCGTTGGCGCTGCAGCCGTTTCATCGTTTGGACAACGTGGGCGATCAGCCGGGCGCCGGTTTGGGATTGGCGTTGGTGAAGGACATCACCGCGTATCACGGCACCCGCCCGGAGCTGTTGAGCTCCGCCGCGCTGGGCGGCCTGTTGGTGCGGGTGCGTTTCAGGTTGCTGGCTTAGGCCTGTTCTTTGCAGGAATCTGCGCCTGCCGCCGGGGCTTTGGCTTTACGCGTCAGCGGCGTGCGCAGCCGCTGCGACAGGATCACGCCCAGCAGGGTGATGCCGCCGCCGATCAGATGGTAACCGTGCAATTGCTCATGCAGGAACAGCACTGCGATAGCGGCGGTAAACACCGGCGCCAGGTTCATGAAGATCGAGGTGGTGTTGGCGCCCAGGCGCAGGACGCCCTGGATCCACAGGTACGGCGCGATGATCGAGGCCGGAATGCCGGCGAACAGCACCAGCGGAAGGTTATGGCCGTTCAAGCCGACATCCTGCGCCATCAGGAAATTCGGCAGCAGCAACAGCACGCCGAACAGGATCTGCACGTAGAGCGATTGCCAGTTCGGCAGCGCGATGGCCCAGCGTTTGGTCAACACGCCATACAGTGCGTAAGAGGCGGTGGCGAGCAGCATCATCAATTCCCCTTTGCCGATACCGTGCTGCAACAGCGCGCCGGGCTGACCGCCGCTGACCAGCCAGATCAAACCGCAGAAGGAGAGAATGCTGCCGAGCAGCACGCCGACGGTCGGCGCAATGCGCAGCAGTACGATGCTGATCAGGATGGTCAGCAGTGGGATCAGCGACACGATGATGCCCATAAACAGCGCGCTGACGCTGTGCGCCGCGTAATAGGCCAGGCTTTGATACAGCACCATGCCGAGCAAGCCGAGGATCATCAGCTTCCACCAGTTGGCGCGCACCTGCGCCCAATTGCGCAGCACGCCCGGCAGCACAAACGGCGTCAGGGCGATCAGCGCCAGTAGCCAGCGGTAGAGCGAGATGGCCGCCGGATCGATGGCGGTGGCGGAGAGTTTGCTGACGACGGCGTTAATTGACCAAATTAGCACGGCCAGCAGGGGGAAAAGCATATTCATGACAATTATTCTCAATAGCGTCCAACATGCTGGCTAGTCTACGCGTGTCCGGTTTATCATATATAACGATATTCAGACAAAAATCGGCGTAAATAAGACAAATCACGGGACGAAACCATGCCAGAAATCCGCCATTTCCCCGAGTCGCTGATCCCGGCGCCAAACCCGGTGCAGTTTCGTTGCGAGGAGTTCAACGTCCGCACCGAATTCCAGCCGCACAGCCATACCTGGGGCCAATTGATGTGGGTCAAAGCCGGGGTGATGGTGCTGCGCATCGGCGGGCAGCGCTTTCTGGCGCCGCCGGAGTACGTGCTGTGGACGCCGGCGGGCATCGAACACTCCTGTTACAACCAGCGGCTGGCGCAGTGCCGCATGGTGGACATCGCGTCGGCGCTGTGCGCCGGCATGCCGGCCGATCCTTGCCTGGTCAATGTGACGCCGATCTTTCGTGCCATCGCCGAGGATTTCTATGCGCGCAAACAGTACATTCCGCAGGCGGAGGCGGATTTGCGCCTCTGCCAGGTGCTGATCGACCAGCTGCATCTGTCGCCGCGCCAGCAAACCTATCTGCCGTCGTCGGACGACAAGTTTTTGGCGCCGGTGCTGGAAGCGCTGGAACATTGCCCGGCGGACAACACCTCGCTGGCGACGTGGGCGAAGCGGGTATACACCACCGAGCGCACGCTGTCTCGCCGCTGCCAGCAGGATTTGGGCATGCCGTTCAGCGAATGGCGCCAGCGCCTGCGCTTCCTGCACGCCGTGTCGCTGCTCGAACAGGGCAAAACCGTGCAGGACGTGGCGCTGGAGGTCGGCTACAGCTCCGCGTCGGCCTTTATCGTCATGTTCCAGCAGATCGCCGGCACCACCCCTGAGCGCTTTCGCCGTGCCTGATTCAGTGGCACACTATTTCGCAGACAAATAGCCGTAAACCGTCGGAGAACGCAGTGAAAATTCTGGTTGATGAAAATATGCCGTATGCGGCCGAGCTGTTCAGCCGCCTGGGCGACGTGCGGGCGGTGCCGGGGCGTCCGATCCCGCTTGAGGCGCTGGCGGATGCCGACGCGCTGATGGTGCGTTCGGTCACCAAGGTCAATGAAGCCTTGTTGGCCGGCAGCCGCATCGGCTTTGTCGGCACCGCTACCGCCGGCACCGATCACGTCGATGACGCCTGGCTGCAACGGCAGGGCATCGGGTTTTCCGCCGCGCCGGGCTGCAACGCCATCGCGGTGGTCGAGTATGTGTTCTCCGCATTGATGCTGCTGGCCGAGCGCGACGGCTTCCAACTGCGGGATAAAACCGTCGGCATCGTCGGCGTGGGCAACGTCGGTTCGCGTCTGGACGCGCGCCTCAAAGCGCTGGGCGTGCGCACGCTGCTGTGCGATCCGCCGCGCGCCGATCGCGGCGACGCCGGGGAATTCTGGCCACTGGAGAAGTTGGTGGCCGAGGCCGACGTGCTGACCTTCCATACGCCGCTGAATAAATCCGGCCCGTATCATTCATTGCATCTGGCGGACGCCGATCTGCTGGCGGCGTTGCCGGACAACCGCATTCTGATCAACGCCTGCCGCGGGCCGGTGGTGGATAACGCTGCGTTGCTGCAGGCGCTGGAAAAAGGCAAAAAGCTGAGCACGGTGCTGGACGTGTGGGAACCGGAGCCGGATCTCGCCTTGCCGCTGTTGGCGCGGGTGGATATCGGCACCGCGCACATCGCCGGGTATACGCTGGAAGGCAAGGCGCGCGGCACCACCCAGGTGTTCGAAGCGTTCAGCCGCCATCTGGGGCAGCCGCAACAGGTGGCGCTGGCCTCGCTGCTGCCGGTGCCGGAGTTCAGCCAGATCCGTCTCAACGGCCCGCTGGATGAAGCGCGGTTAAAACGATTGATGCACTTGGTGTATGATGTGCGCCGCGATGATGCGCCGCTGCGCAAAGTCGCCGGGCAACCGGGCGAGTTCGATCGCCTGCGCAAGCACTACCAGGAACGCCGCGAGTGGTCTTCGCTGGCCGTGCAATGCGATGACAGCGCCAGCGCCGAGCTGCTCGGCAAGTTGGGCTTCAGCATCGCGTAGCGCGTAAGGTTGTCTTAAGCCAACGCCGCTACAGTGAGCGGCAAAGATTATCGGGCGGTGGCTGCACTGCCCGTCTGCTTTTATGAATGAAATACTCTGGAGAAAACCCAATGTCTGACGGCTGGAATATCGCGCTGCTCGGCGCCACTGGCGCGGTAGGTGAAGCGTTGCTGGAATTGTTGCAGGAACGCCAGTTCCCGGTGGGTGAGCTCTATCCTCTGGCAAGCGAACGCAGTGCGGGCGCCAATGTGCGCTTCAACGGCAAGTCTCTTCTGGTGCAAAACGCCGAAGAGTTCGATTGGTCGCAGGCGCAGCTGGCCTTCTTCGTCGCCGGCAGCGACGCTTCAGCGCGCTATGCCGAAGAGGCCGGCAACATGGGCTGTCTGGTGATCGACACTAGCGGCCTGTTCGCCATGGAACCGGATGTGCCGCTGGTGGTGCCTGGCGTTAACCCGCAGGTGCTGGCGGATTACCGCAACCGCAACATCGTCGCGGTGGCCGACAGCATGGTCAGCCAACTGCTGACGGCGATCAAACCGCTGACCGAACAGGCGGGGCTGTCGCGCCTGCACGTCACGACGCTGATGTCGGTATCCTCGCGCGGCAAGGCGGCGGTGGACGATCTGGCCGGCCAGAGCGCGCGGCTGTTGAACGGCATCCCGGCCGAAGAAGGCGTTTTCACTAAACAGCTGGCGTTTAATATGCTGCCGCTTGTCGCCGACGAGCAGGGCAGCGTGCGCGAAGAGCGCCTGATCGTCGATCAGGTGCGCAAGGTGCTGCAGGACGAAGGGTTGCCGATTTCGGTGAGCTGTATCCAGTCGCCGGTGTTTTATGGCCACGCCCAGGTCGTGCACCTGGAAGCGCTGCGCCCGCTGTCCGCCGAAGAGGCGCGCAGCGAGCTTGAAGAGGTCGAGGACGTTCAACTGAGTGAAGAGGATGATTACCCGACTCAGGTCACCGAAGCTTCCGGCAGCGATGCGCTCAGCATCGGGTGTCTGCGCAACGATTACGGCATCCCCGAGCTGTTGCAGTTCTGGACGGTGGCGGACAACGTCCGCTTCGGCGGCGCGTTGATGGCGATCGAAACCGCCGAGCGTCTGGTGCAGGAGCAGATGTACTGATGTCTGAGGTGGTCTCGCCCGCTCAGCCGACGCTGAAGGTAGCGCTGGGCATCGAATATGACGGCAGCCGTTACTACGGCTGGCAGCGGCAGCAAGAAGTGGCCAGCGTGCAGGAACGGCTGGAGCAGGCGCTGAGCAAGGTGGCGGATGCGCCGATCAACGTGCTGTGCGCCGGGCGCACCGACGCCGGGGTGCACGCCACCGGGCAGGTGGTGCACTTCGAAACCACCGCGCGCCGCAAGGACGCCGCCTGGACGATGGGCGTCAACACCCATTTGCCGCCGGACATCGCGGTGCGCTGGGTGAGCCCCGTCGCCGATGATTTTCACGCGCGTTTCAGCGCCACCGCGCGCCGTTACCGCTATATTATTTTCAACCATCGCTACCGGCCGGCGGTGTTGCAACAGGGGGTGACGCATTTTTATCACCCGCTGGACGCGGACCGCATGCATCGGGCGGCGCAGGCATTGCTGGGCGAGAACGACTTTACCTCGTTTCGCGCGGTGCAATGCCAGTCGCGCACCCCGTGGCGCTGCGTAAAACACGTTAAGGTTACGCGCTACGGCGAATATATTGTGGTAGATATCAAGGCGAATGCCTTCGTGCATCACATGGTTCGCAACATCGTCGGCAGCCTGATGGAGATCGGCTGCGGCAATCAGGATGAGAACTGGATGGCCGAGTTGCTGGCGCTGAAGGATCGCAATCTGGCGGCGGCGACGGCGCGAGCCGAGGGGCTGTATCTGGTTTCCGTGGACTATCCCGACCACTTTGGCATCCCGCGGCCGCCGATGGGGCCGCTGTTTTTACCCGACGATTAAACGCCGGCACGCCTGAAAGCGTCGCTCCCTTGTGCTTCTGCCGGGTGATTGAAACGCCCGGTATCAATGAGAGAATTTATGGACATCATCAAGTTTATTATTGATTTCATTCTGCATATTGATGTGCACCTGGCCGAACTGGTCGCACAATACGGCATGTGGGTCTACGCTATTCTGTTCCTGATCCTGTTTTGCGAGACCGGTTTGGTGGTGACGCCGTTCCTGCCGGGGGATTCTTTGCTGTTCGTCGCCGGCGCGCTGGCGGCTTTGCCGACCAACGATCTGAACGTGCACACCATGGTGGCGTTGATGGCCGTGGCGGCGATCATCGGCGATGCGGTGAACTACACTATCGGGCGGTTGTTCGGCGAGAAGCTGTTCAGCAACCCGAATTCGAAAATCTTCCGCCGCAGCTACCTGGATAAAACGCATCAGTTTTATGAGAAGCACGGCGGGAAAACGATTATTCTGGCGCGATTCGTGCCGATCGTGCGTACTTTTGCGCCGTTCGTCGCCGGCATGGGGCATATGTCCTATCGCCACTTCGCCGCCTACAACGTGATTGGCGCACTGGTTTGGGTGCTGCTCTTCACTTATGCTGGCTATCTGTTCGGCGATCTGCCGGTGGTGCAGGAGAACCTGAAGCTGTTGATCGTCGGGATCATCATCGTTTCGATTCTGCCGGGCGTGATTGAAATTTGGCGCCACAAGCGCGCGGCCGCCCGCCAGCAAAAACAGTAAAAACATCGCTTAACCTGTCGGTTCGACCAGTTTTTTGTCCACAGCGTCGGGCCGATATGGTTTAATGAGCGACATTATGGTCTGTTCCTGCGAACAACCCTGAAGCCGATGCCTCAGTCGCCGCGCTTGCCGCGCCGCGAACGGGCATTTTTTCATTGGGGTGTTTTCGGGGGGATTGTTAAAGCATGAACAGCGGACTGGCGTGTGCCAGGTTCAAACAGAAAGGTCATCGATGAGCTGGATTGAACGAATTCTTAACAAGAGCAATATCACACAAACCCGTAAGGCGAGCATTCCTGAAGGGGTCTGGACTAAATGCGACAGCTGCGGCCAGGTTCTCTACCGCGCCGAGCTGGAGCGGAATCTGGAAGTGTGCCCGAAGTGCGACCACCACATGCGTATGAGCGCGCGCGCGCGTCTGCATACCCTGCTGGACGAAGGCAGCGAAGTGGAGCTGGGCAGCGATCTGGAGCCGAAGGACGTTCTGAAATTCAAGGATTCCAAGCGCTATAAAGATCGTCTGGTCGCCGCACAGAAAGCGACCGGCGAGAAAGATGCGCTGGTGGTGATGAAGGGCACGCTGTACGGCATGCCGATCGTCGCGGCGTCCTTTGAATTCGCCTTCATCGGCGGTTCGATGTCTTCCGTGGTTGGCGCGCGTTTCGTGCGTGCGGTTGAGCAGGCGCTGGAGGACAACTGTCCGCTGGTGTGCTTCTCCGCCAGCGGCGGCGCGCGCATGCAGGAAGCGCTGATGTCGCTGATGCAGATGGCGAAAACCAGCGCGGCGTTGGCCAAAATGCAGGAGCGCGGCTTGCCGTACATCTCCGTGCTGACCGACCCGACCATGGGCGGCGTCTCCGCCAGCCTGGCGATGCTGGGCGACATCAACATCGCCGAGCCGAAAGCGCTGATCGGCTTTGCCGGCCCGCGCGTGATCGAGCAGACCGTGCGCGAGAAACTGCCGCCGGGCTTCCAGCGCAGCGAGTTCCTGATCGAAAAAGGCGCGATCGATATGATCGTTCGCCGCCCGGAAATGCGCCAAACGCTGGCGAGCATTCTGTCCAAGCTGACCAACCAGCCGCAGCCGCATTTCGATGAGGCCGCGCCGGTCATTGAGCCGGAGCAGCAGGCCGACGCCTGAGGCAAAGACGGATCCCGCCCGGGTTCAGCCGCCACTTTGTGGCTAAGTGACGGCTGATGCCCGTTCCCTGCCGGCCGCAGCCTATGACGTTGCGGTTTGCAGGTGGGCGGCAGTGACGAAGCGCATCGCCTTTACCGCGGTGAGGGTGGTGCCCTGATGGATTAATGAACCCAAGTTCAGTGATGGGACTCATGCAAAACCACCAAATTCCCCAAGCCACGTCGCCATTGAGCTCGTGGCTTTACTATCTGGAACGTCTGCACAGCCAGGCGATCGAACTCGGCCTCGAGCGCGTACAGCGCGTCGCGGCGCATCTGGACTTACTGACCCCCGCTCCCACGGTGTTCACCGTTGCCGGCACTAACGGCAAAGGCACGACCTGTCGCACCCTTGAAGCTATTCTGCGGGCCGCCGGCCTGCGCGTCGGCGTTTACAGCTCACCGCATCTGGTGCGCTACACCGAACGCGTGCGCATTCAGGGGGAAGAGCTGAGCGAAGCGGAGCACAGCCGCTCGTTTGCCGCCATTGAAGCCGGCCGCGGCGAAACGTCGCTGACCTATTTCGAATTCGGCACCCTGTCGGCGCTGCAGCTGTTCAAACAGGCGCGGCTGGACGTGGTGATCCTGGAAGTCGGCCTGGGCGGGCGTCTCGACGCCACCAACATCGTCGATCCGAGCGTGGCAGTGATCACCAGCATCGCGCTCGATCACACCGACTGGCTGGGCAACGATCGCGAAAGCATCGGCCGAGAAAAGGCCGGCATTTTCCGCAGCGGCAAGCCGGCGGTAGTGGGTGAACCCGACATGCCGGACAGCATTCGCCAGGTCGCCGAAACGCTGGGCGCGCCGCTGTATCGCCGTGGTGAAGCCTGGAGCTTCAGCGAGCAGGGCGATCGCTGGCAGTGGCAGGGCGGCGACACGCTGCTGACCGATCTGCCGACGCCGAACGTGCCGCTGGCCAACGCCGCTACCGCGCTGGCGGCGCTGAACTGTTCCCCGCTGGAAATCGACGAGCGCGCGATCTTCACCGGGCTGCAGCAGGCGACGCTACCGGGGCGTTTCCAGATCGTGCGGCGGGAGCCGATGCTGATCCTCGATGTGGCGCACAACCCGCACGCCGCCGGCTATCTCGCCGGGCGTCTGGCCAAGCTGCCGCGTGACGGCGGCAAGGTGCGCGCGGTGGTGGGCATGCTGTCGGACAAGGACATCGCCGGTACGCTGGCCTGCCTGAGCGAGCAGGTGGATGAATGGTACTGCGCACCGCTCGACGGCCCGCGCGGCGCCAGCGTCGAACTGCTGGCGCAACATCTGGCGGAACCGCGACGCTTTAATGATGTCGAAACTGCCTGGCGGCAGGCTATGCAGGATGCTGATAAACAGGATATTGTGATCGTCTGTGGATCGTTCCACACCGTTGCGCAGGTGATGGCGGCGTCAGACGAGATGCGGGGAGTGTGAGTGGCGAGTAAATTTCAGAACCGACTGGTCGGAACCGTGATTCTGGTGGCGCTGGGGGTGATTATCCTGCCAGGGTTGCTGGACGGCAAAAAGAAGCATTACGAGGATGAATTCGCGGCCATTCCTTTGGTGCCGAAGGCGGGCGACGTCGAAGAGAACGACGTGTTGCCGCCGGTGACGCAGCCGTTGCCGGCGCAGCCGCCGGAAGGGGCGGGGGCGCTGGTCGAGCAGCAGGCGGCTAACGAAGCGGCGGCGCAACAGGCGGTGCGGCAGAATGCTCAGCAACCGACGCAGGTGGCGCAGCCGCCGGTCGAGACGCGTCCTCAGCCGGTGCAGCAGCAGCCTAAGCCGAAACCGGTGGAAACCAAACCGGTAGAGGTGAAACCGAAACCGGCGCCGCAGCCGAAGCCGGTGGAAGTGAAACCGACGCCTAAGCCGGAGCCGAAACCTGAACCGACGCCGAAGCCTGAGCCGGCACCGCAGCCGAAACCGGCGGAAGAAAAAGCGCCGGCCGGGCAAGCCTATGTCGTGCAGCTCGGGGCGTTGAAGAATGCCGCCAAGGCGAACGAGATTGTCGCTTCGCTGCGTCTTTCGGGCTATCGCGCCTTCACTGTGCCGTCAACGCCGGTGCAAGGGCAGATCACCCGCATCTACGTCGGCCCGGATGCTTCCAAGCAGAAGCTGCAGGCGGCATTGCCGTCGCTGAACTCGATCAGCGGGCTGAGCGGGCAGGTGAAGCCGTACGGTCGTTAAACCCCGCAGGGGCGCAGCAGGATGCGCCCCTGAATTAAGGAGTGGTGGAGAGATCGCTAGAGAAACCGCGCCTTTTACAGGCGAAATCACCTATGTAGGCGCGGCGATTGGGAATTTTTTAATCGCCGCTTTTTATTTGTAACGTGGTAGGAAATCCCCTACGCAAACGTTTTCTTTTTCTGTTAGAATTCGCCGCGAATTGGATGCAGGGGCGATTCATCATTGGAATAGTTCATGGTCTGGATTGATTACGTCATTATAGCGGTGATTGGATTTTCGGCTCTGGTGAGCCTGATCCGAGGGTTTGTTCGCGAAGCATTGTCACTTGTGACATGGGGATGTGCGTTTTTTGTTGCCAGCCATTTCTACTCTTACCTTGCGGTCTATTTCACTCGTTTTGAAGATGAACTGGTGCGAAACGGCATCGCGATCGCGATTTTGTTCATCGCGACCCTGATCGTAGGGGCTATTGTTAACTATGTGATTAGCTCACTGGTAGAGAAAACCGGGCTGTCGGGCACCGACAGGGTGCTGGGCATCTGCTTCGGCGCATTGCGCGGCGTGTTGATCGTTGCGGCGATCCTGTTCTTCCTGGATACCTTTACCGGCTTTTCACAAAGTGCCGACTGGAAACAGTCGCAGCTGATTCCCCAGTTCAGTTACGTCATCAGGTGGTTCTTTGACTACCTGCAGAGCACGTCGAGTTTCTTGCCGACCCAATTGCCGGGGCGGTAGCGCTGATGAGGAAAAGACAACATGTGCGGTATTGTCGGTATCGCCGGTTTTATGCCGGTAAACCAGTCGATTTATGATGCGCTGACGGTGCTTCAGCACCGTGGCCAGGATGCCGCAGGCATCGTCACCATTGACGCCCACAACGGGTTCCGTTTGCGTAAAGCCAACGGCCTGGTGAAGGATGTATTTGAGGCGCGCCATATGCAACGCTTGCAGGGCAACATGGGCATTGGCCATGTGCGTTACCCGACGGCCGGCAGCTCGAGCGCCTCTGAGGCCCAGCCTTTCTACGTCAACTCGCCGTTCGGCATTACGCTGGCCCACAACGGCAACCTGACCAATGCCCATGAGCTGCGCCAAAAGCTGTTCGAAAGCGGCCGCCGCCATGTCAACACCACCTCCGACTCGGAAATCCTGCTGAACGTGCTGGCCAGCGAGCTGGATCGCTTCCCGCATTATCCGCTGGAGGCCGACAACATCTTTACCGCGGTTGCCGCCATGCATCAGCAACTGCGTGGCGCTTACGCCTGCGTGGCGATGATTATCGGCCACGGCCTGCTGGCGTTCCGCGACCCGTACGGCATTCGTCCGCTGGTGATCGGCAAACGCACGCTGGAAGATGGCCGCAGCGAGTATATGGTGGCTTCCGAGAGCGTGGCGCTGGATACCCTGGGCTTTGAATTCCTGCGCGACGTGGCGCCGGGCGAAGCGGTGTACATCACCACCAAAGGCCAGCTGTTCACCCGCCAGTGCGCAGAGAATCCGAAAACCAATCCGTGCCTGTTCGAATACGTCTATTTCGCGCGCCCGGACTCCTTTATGGACAAGATCTCGGTCTACAGCGCCCGCGTACGCATGGGCCAGAAGCTGGGCGAGAAGATTGCCCGCGAATGGGAAGATCTGGACATCGACGTGGTGATCCCGATTCCGGAAACCTCCTGCGACATCGCGTTGGAGATCGCGCGCATTCTCGACAAACCCTACCGCCAGGGCTTTGTGAAGAACCGCTACGTCGGCCGCACCTTCATCATGCCGGGCCAGCAGGCGCGTCGTCAGTCGGTGCGCCGCAAGCTGAACGCCAACCGCGCCGAGTTCCGCGACAAGAACGTGCTGCTGGTGGATGATTCCATCGTGCGCGGCACGACCTCAGAGCAGATCGTCGAGATGGCGCGCGAAGCGGGCGCCAAGCGCGTGTACCTGGCTTCCGCCGCGCCGGAAGTGCGTTTCCCTAACGTCTACGGCATCGACATGCCGAGCGCAAACGAACTGATCGCCCACGGGCGCGAAGTGGATGAAATCCGCCAAATCATCGGCGCCGATGGGCTGATCTTCCAGGACCTCGACGATCTGATCGAAGCGGTGCGTGAAGAAAACCCGGACATCACCCAGTTCGAATGCTCGGTATTCAACGGCATCTACGTGACCAAAGACGTCGATCAAAGCTATCTGGAATACCTGGAGTCGCTGCGCAACGACGACGCCAAGGCGCTGCGGGGACAAACCGAAGCGGAAAATCTGGAACTGCATAACGAAGGCTAACCGCCTGCGTTGATCCATCAGGGGGCATCGCCGCGTCTGCGGCGGTGCGCCTTGCTCCTGTGAACTTGCTTATCCCTCGCCATTGCGGCAAAGTCTGCCTGATCTTATTTTTTACTTTTTTACGGCAGAGGCCATTCTTCATGAAACGACTCATCATCGGCATTTCCGGCGCCAGCGGCGCGATCTACGGCGTGCGCCTGTTGCAGGTCTTGCGCGACGTCGCAGAGGTGGAAACCCATCTGGTGATGAGCAACGCTGCAAGGCAGACGCTGGCGCTGGAAACGCCGTACAGTCTGCGTGAAGTGCAGGCGCTGGCCGATGTGGTTCACGATGCGCGCGATATCGCCGCCGCCATCTCTTCCGGTTCCTTCAAAACCCTGGGCATGGCGATTTTGCCTTGTTCAGTCAAAACGCTGTCCGGCATCGTCAACAGCTACAGCGACGGACTGCTGACCCGCGCCGCCGACGTGGTGCTGAAAGAACGCCGCCGCCTGGTATTGTGCGTGCGTGAAACGCCGTTGCACCTTGGGCACCTGCGGCTGATGACGCAGGCGGTGGAAATGGGCGCGGTGATCATGCCCCCGGTGCCGGCGTTTTATCACCAGCCGAAAAGCGTGGAAGACATCATCGATCAGACCGTCAATCGGGTGATCGATCAGTTTGATATTGAATTGCCGGCCGATCTGTTCACCCGTTGGCAGGGTGCTGATTAACATTTTCATCCCCAAATTGGTACATTTGTGCAACACCGCACTGAATTAGGGCGGCGCATGCACCATAATGATCCCACTTCATCACGTTCACTGTTTCATGGCGCCGTCCTGTCGCGGCTGCCAGTGGCGCGGCCCCGAGCGGCCGATTTAATTTTGCGGTTATCGTCCCAGGAAACAGTATTGTGAAGGCCGGAGCCGTTCCCTCCGCCCGTAGCACCTAATGTGGCACGATTACTGCAAATTGATTTGGTGGGGAAAAGTAATGCCCGTAGTGGCATCAAAAAAATCAATTTGAGGGTAATTTATGAAAAAGCTGGTTAAGGTTCTTCCTTTAGTCTTGGCTTTGGCGGCCGCAAACAGCGCATTCGCCGCTATCCCATCGACATTGAAGATTGGCACCGATCCGACTTATGCGCCGTTTGAATCCAAAAACGCCAAAGGCGAGCTGGTCGGCTTCGATATCGATTTGGCCAAAGAGCTGTGCAAACGCATAAATACCCAATGCACCTTCGTGGAGAGCGACTTTGACGCGCTGATCCCATCCCTCAAGGCGAAAAAGATCGACGCTATCATCTCTTCGCTGTCCATCACCGAAAAACGCCAGCAGGAAATCGCCTTTACCGACAAGCTGTATGCCGCCAACGCCCGCCTGATCGCGCCGAAGGGGTCTAAGCTGTTGCCTACCGTGGATGCGTTGAAAGGCAAGAGCGTGGGCGTGCTGCAGGGCACGACCCAGGAAGCCTACGCCAACGCCATGTGGCAGCCGAAGGGCGTCACCGTGGTGCCTTATCAGAACCAGGATCTGGTCTACGCCGATCTGGCCTCCGGGCGTATCGACGCCGCCTTCCAGGATGAAGTGGCGGGCAGCGATGGCTTCCTGAAACAGCCGCCGGGCAAAGACTATGCGTTCGCCGGCGAATCGGTGAAGGATGACAAATTCTTTGGCGTCGGTACCGGCATGGGGCTGCGCAAAACCGATACCGAGCTGAAAGCGGCGCTGGACAAAGCCTTCGCCGAGATGCGCAAAGACGGCACCTACGATAAATACGCGAAAAAGTACTTCGACTTCGACGTCTACGGCGGCTAATCCGCTAACCGTTCCATGCTGTGACTGCGGGGCCGGTGCGCCGGCTCCGATGGTTCGGATCCTAGACGACAGGGTGAAGTAGATGCTGCAAGGCTATTCCCAACTGATTTTCGAGGGGGCTCTGGTGACGCTGGAGTTGGCCCTCAGTTCCGTATTGTTGGCGGTGGTGATCGGGTTGATCGGCGCCGGCGGCAAACTCTCCCACAACCCCCTTATTTCCGGCCTGTTCGGCGCTTACACCACGCTGATCCGCGGCGTGCCCGATCTGGTGCTGATGCTGCTGATTTTTTATGGCCTGCAAATCGCTTTGAACAACATCACCACGCTGCTCGGTTTCTCGCAGATCGATATCGACCCGCTCGGCGCCGGCATCATTACCCTCGGCTTTATTTACGGCGCGTACTTTACCGAAACCTTCCGCGGCGCCTACTTGGCGGTGCCGAAAGGGCAGATTGAGGCGGCGACGGCCTACGGCTTCAGCGGCGCGCAGATCTTTCGGCGCATTTTGTTCCCGGCGATGATGCGCTTCGCCTTGCCGGGCATCGGCAACAACTGGCAGGTGATCCTGAAGGCGACGGCGCTGGTGTCTATCCTTGGCCTGAACGACGTGGTGAAAGCCACGCAGTTGGCGGGGAAAGGCACCTATCAGCCGTTCTTCTTCGCCATCGTAGCCGGCGTGGTTTACCTGATTTTCACTACCGTTTCCAACGGCGTGCTGTTGTGGCTTGAACGGCGTTACTCACTGGGCGTCAAGAGGGCCGAGCTATGATCGAGATTTTGCAACAGTATTGGCAGTCGCTGCTGTGGAGCGACGGCTACCGTTTCACCGGCGTGGCGGTCACGCTGTGGCTGCTGATCGCCTCCGTGGTGATGGGCGGGCTGCTGGCGATCCCGATGGCGGTGGCGCGCGTCTCTTCCCTGCGCTGGGTGCGTTTCCCGGTGTGGCTCTACACCTACGTGTTTCGCGGCACGCCGCTGTACGTGCAGTTGCTGGTGTTCTACTCCGGCATGTACAGCCTGGAAATCGTGCGCGGCAGCGAGTTTCTCAACGCGTTTTTCCGCAGCGGGCTCAACTGCACCATCCTGGCGCTGACGCTCAACACCTGCGCGTATACCACCGAGATCTTCGCCGGGGCGATCCGCTCGGTGCCGCACGGTGAAATCGAGGCCGCCAACGCCTACGGTTTCTCGCGCTTCAAGATGTATCGCTGCATCATTTTGCCTTCGGCGCTGCGCACCGCGCTGCCGGCCTACAGCAACGAAGTGATCCTGATGCTGCACTCCACCGCGCTGGCGTTTACCGCCACCGTGCCGGATCTGCTGAAGATTGCGCGCGACATCAATGCCGCGACCTATCAGCCGTTTTACGCTTTCGGCATTGCGGCGGTGTTGTACCTGATCATCTCCTACGTGTTAATCAGCCTGTTCCGCAAAGCTGAAAAACGCTGGATGGCACACGTTAGTCACTGATAAATGACGGGAAGAAAAACCATGTCTGAGAATAAATTAGCCGTCACGGAACTGCACAAACGCTATGGCGATCACGAGGTGCTGAAGGGCGTCTCGCTGGCGGCCAACGCCGGGGATGTGATCAGCATCATCGGCTCCTCCGGCTCCGGCAAAAGCACCTTTCTGCGCTGCATCAACTTCCTCGAGAAGCCGAGCGAAGGCTCGATCAGCCTGAACAACGAAGATATTCGCATGGTGCGCGACAAGGACGGCCAGCTGAAGGTATTCGACAAGAAGCAGCTGCAGCTGCTGCGTACCCGCCTGACCATGGTGTTCCAGCATTTTAACCTGTGGAGCCATATGACGGTGCTGGAGAACGTGATGGAGGCGCCGGTGCAGGTGCTGGGGCTGAGCAAGGCCGACGCGCACGAGCGCGCGGTGCGCTACCTGGATAAAGTGGGCATCGACGAGCGGGCGCGCGGCAAGTACCCGGTGCACCTGTCGGGCGGCCAGCAGCAGCGCGTCTCCATTGCCCGCGCATTGGCGATGGAGCCGGAAGTGCTGCTGTTTGACGAACCGACGTCGGCGCTGGATCCCGAGTTGGTGGGCGAGGTGCTGCGCATCATGCAGAAGCTGGCGGAGGAGGGAAAAACCATGGTGGTGGTGACGCACGAAATGGAATTTGCGCGCCACGTTTCGAACCACGTGATCTTCCTGCACAAAGGGTTGATCGAAGAGCAGGGCCCGCCGGCCGAGCTGTTCGGCAATCCCAAAAGCCCGCGCCTGCAGCAGTTCCTGTCCGGCGCGTTGAAGTAACCTCAGATCAGCGGGCTTCGGCCCGCTGATTGACAACGTCATCCAATGCCTGTTCCAGCTCCAGATAACGGAAGTGGAAACCGGCCTCTTCCAGGCGCTTCGGCACCGCCCGCTGGCCGCCGAGCACCAGCACCGCCGCTTCCCCCATCAACAGCCGCATGACGAACGCCGGCACCCGCAGAAACGCCGGGCGATCGAGCACGTTGGCCAATTGGGCGGCGAATTGCTCGTTGTGCACCGGGTAGGGAGCGACCATGTTGAACGGGCCGCTCAGGGTGGCGTGATCCAGCAGATAAATAATGCCGTTGACCATGTCTTCGAGGTGGATCCACGGCAGGTATTGGCGACCGTCGCCGATCGGGCCGCCGAGCCCGAAGCGGAACGGCTGCAGCATTTTGGCCAGCGCGCCGCCCTGTGGCGCCAGCACCACGCCGGTGCGCAGCAGGCAGACGCGGGTGGCGTCGCTTTGCGCCTGCAGCGCCAGCGCTTCCCAGCGTTGACACAGCTGGTGGGTGAATTCGTCGTGCGGCGGCTCCTCTTCGGTCACCACCGCCTGCCCCTGATCGCCGTAGTAGCCGACGGCGGAACTGGAAATCAGCACGCCGGGGGGCGTGCTGCCGGCCTTGATCAGCTTCGCCAAGCGTTCGGTCAGATCCCAGCGGCTGCGGCACAGCCGCTCTTTCTGCTGCACGCTCCAGCGCTTGTCGGCGATAGGTTCGCCGGCCAGGTTGATCACCGCGTCAAATTCATCCAGCGATTGCCGGTCGTCCAGCGTTCGCCAATAGCTCGGCCGGTCGCCCAGCCGGGCTCGGGCTCGCCGTTCGTCTCGGGTCAGCACCGTAATGTGGTGAGAAAGCGCCAGCAGTCTTGCCGTCAGGCTGCTGCCTATCAATCCCGTTGCGCCGGTGATCAGGATCCGCATGGTCGACCTCCCTGAATTAGTCCCGGCGGTAGCTCATGGTCATGGAAACCGAGTCGGCGTAGCGCAGGGCCAGAAGTTTATCTATCTCCACTTCAGCATAGGTCACCCAGACGTGTTCTTTTACGATATCGAGCACATCCTGCGTTAATTTTTCCAGCAACGCGAAACGGTTATCTTCCACATGGCGGATGATCGCTTTGGTGATGGTGCGGTAGTTGAGCGCATCGGCGATATCTTCGCTGTTGCGCGCCTTGTCCGCCGGGTAGTGGATCACCACGTTGATCAGGACGTCCTGTCGGTTGTTGATTTCCTCTTCCTTGATACCGATGAACGTGCGCAGCCGCAGATTTTTAATGCGAATAACGGCGTCGGGTTGACTGAAAGACATCAGAGATTCTCCATAGGTCTGATTATTAGCGTTCAGAATACACGGAAAGTAGGGAAATGATAACGCAGGGACGATGTGACTCCCCGGCCGACGGGGAGTCGGGGGGGCACTTAGGCTTGTTCGGCCAGTTTGTAGGCGCGCTCGGTCGCCGGGCGATTGCTGATGCGCTCGAACCAGTTGCGCACCGCCGGGTAATCCGCCAGATCGATGCGCTGGCGCGGATGCGACACGACCCACGGGTAGGTGGCGATATCGGCGATGCTGTAGTTATCGCCGCCCAGGTACGGGTGTTTTTGCAGTTCAGCTTCCAGCACGCCGTACAGCCGCTTGGTCTCCAGATGGTAACGCTCGATGGCGTAAGGCACCGGCTGCGGCGCGTAGTGGTTAAAGTGGTGATTCTGCCCGAGCATCGGCCCGAATCCGGCCACCTGCCAGAACAGCCACTGCAGGGTAGCGGCGCGTTCGCGCAGGCCTTTGCTCAGCAGCTTGCCGGTCTTCTCCGCCAGATACAGCAGGATTTCCCCGGATTCGAACAGGCTGATCGGCGCGCCGCCGTCCACCGGTTGCTGATCGACGATCGCCGGGATTTTGTTGTTGGGAGAAATGCTCAGAAAGTCCGGCTTGAACTGTTCGCCGGCGCTGATGTTTACGCGATGGATACGGTAGGGTAAGCCGACCTCTTCCAAAAACAAGGTGATCTTGTGACCATTGGGAGTAGGCGCGTAATACAGGTCAATCATGTTGCCTCCTGCGGTAAGGTGATCTGTAATTCATTACACGTTGCTGCGGTCTTCGCCGCGCACAAAGGTATATCAGAGATCCAACAATAGCAGCTAAGGATAGCAGGCTATGTGGGATTCGTCCGATGCTATCTGCGCAGTTGGATCACAATTCTCCACCGGGGCGGGCGGCGGTTTGCCGCACGGCGCCGGCGCGGTAAAATGGCGCTTATTTCCCTCTATAGGACAAGGTTATGAAGCTGATGTTCGCCTCGGATATCCACGGTTCGCTGCCGGCGACCGAACGCGTGCTGGAATTGTTCGCACAACACGGCGCCGACTGGTTGATTCTTCTGGGTGATTTGCTGAATCACGGCCCGCGCAACGCGCTGCCCGCCGGGTATCAGCCCGCTCAGGTTGCCGAACGATTGAATCGCTATAGCGACAAGATCATCGCCGTTCGCGGCAATTGCGACAGCGAGGTCGATCAGATGCTGCTGACGTTTCCCATCGAGGCGCCCTGGCAACAGGTTTTACTGCAAAAAAGACGATTGTTTTTGACCCACGGTCACCTTTATCATCCCTCGGCACTGCCGCCGTTATACTGCGGTGACGTCTTGGCCTATGGCCATACGCATCTGCCGCAGGCGGAGCGGCAGGGTGAGATCTATTGCTTCAATCCGGGCTCGGTCAGCATCCCGAAAGGGGGCTTTCCCGCCAGCTACGGCATGTTGGAAAGCGGCACTTTGCGCGTGCTGACGCTCGACGACGGCAAGGTCGTCGCGGAGGTGGCGTTAACACGCTAAACGCACTAATTTATACACACACAATAAAAATCTTTGAAAAACACTCATTGATTAACCAGCGCGCGGGATTGCATCGCGCCAAAATAGAAGGTTTTAGAGGATGGCGGAACAGGGTCAGGCTGCAGATACCGAGTGGGTTGATATCGTCGACGAGCAAAACGAGGTGATTGCTCAATCCAGTCGTCAACAGATGCGGGCGGAGCGGCTGCGTCATCGTGCTACCTATATTGTGGTGCATGATGGGATGGGAAAAATTCTGGTGCAGCGTCGCACCGAGATCAAGGACTTCTACCCGGGCTGGCTGGACGCGACGGCGGGCGGCGTAGTGCAAAGCGGTGAAAACGTGCTGGATTCGGCGCGCCGCGAGGCGGAAGAGGAGCTGGGCATCGCCGGCGTGCCTTTCGCCGAGCACGGTCTGTTCTACTTCGAGGAAGAGCAGTGCCGGGTGTGGGGGGCGCTGTTCAGCTGCGTATCGCACGGGCCGTTCGCGCTGCAGGAAGAAGAAGTGGCCGAGGTGTGCTGGCTGACGCCGGAAGAGATCACCGCCCGTTGCGACGAGTTTACCCCGGATTCGCTGAAGGCGCTGTCGCTGTGGCTGACGCGCAACAATGAACAGGATTACGGCAAGCCGCTCGACAATCACTGAGCCGCCTGCGCATGGAAAAGCCGGTCATCGACCGGCTTTTTTTTATGGGCGGATTCAGCAGCTGTCGCGGCGGCACAGCGTGGCGGGCAGGGAGCCTGGCGGCTGCCAGGGATGCTCGTTCAGCCGCGCCAGCAGCGCCTGGCCGGCCTGAATGCCGATGTCGCGATGCGGAATGGTCATGGTGGTCAGCGGCGGCTGGCACACCCGGCTGAACTCGCTGTTGCCGAAGCCCACCACCGCCAGATTATCCGGCACCTTGATGCGCCGCCGCTGGCATTCATACAGTACGCCGCCCGCCAGTTCGTCCGACGCGCACACCAGCGCGTCCAGCTCCGGCCAGGCCAGCAAGAATTCCGGCAGCTGCTGCGCGCCGGTGCTGAAGCTGGCGGGCTGCGCGGCGTTGATGACCCGATGCGGCGACATATGGTTGCGCAGTAGCGCCTTGTGCCAGCCCTGCAGGTGCTGCTGGAAAATCCACTGCTCCTGATTGGCGCACAGCAGCCCGACATTCTGGTAACCGCTGGCGATCACTGTTTGCGTCAGCTGATACATGGCCGCCACGTAATCGATGCCGATGCTCATGTCGATCGGATCGGCGCGTACGGCGCCGATCTCCACCACAGGAATGTTGGCGGCGATCAACGCGTTGCGGGCATTTTGCGAATGCTCGACGCTGAGCAGCACCGCCGCCGCCAGGTTGTAAGAGAGCAGCGTCTCCAGCAGTTTCTCCTCGCGTTCCAGGTGGTGCTGCGACTCCGCCAGCATGATGTGATAGCCGGCGGGCTGCAGCACTTTCTGCAGGCCGGCGAACATTTCGGCGCAGCCGGATTCGGACAGGCTGGGCACCACCATGGCGATGGTGTAGGACGAGGCCGAGGCCAGCGAGCTGGCGGCCAGGTTGGGCAGATAGCCCAGCTCGTTTACCGCCGCGTCTATCTTCTCGCGCAGTTTGTCCGAAACCTGTTCCGGCGTGCGCAGCGCGCGCGACACCGTCATGGTGCCGACGCCCGCCAGCTGCGCTACGTCAGCCAACGTCACCCTGCCTGTGCTGCGGCGTTTTTTACCGATCGACATGCCTAATCCCGACTGAAATGCGCGCGCGGCGCATAAAGATTGTGATGGTGGGAAGCCGACGGCGCGGCTTCGACGATCCCAGTATGCGGCACATTCTACCCCGTAACCCGGAAGAGCGAGAAAAAATTGTGGTTAACGCCGCGCCGCGGCATGGCGTTTTGATAGCGCTATCACAGATCTGCATGATAGCGCTTTGGTAGCGCTATCTTTGTGATGCCAATCACTGTGCAGCCGAGAGGGGTTGATTAAAGTTTTACCGTCGTCGGTGAATTAATCACCGGCCGAAACCATCAACGCTTGGGAGGGTAACGTGCTGAAAGAATGGCTGACCGCCGATCATATACAGCTGTGCGAACGGGTGGAGGACTGGCGCCAGGCGGTAACGCTGAGCGCGCAACCGCTGCTGCAACGCGGCGTGATTACGCCGAATTACCTGACGGCCATCTTTCATCAGCAGGAGCAGCTTGGCCCCTACTTCGTCCTGGCGCCGGGCATCGCGATGCCGCACGCGCGGCCGGAGCAGGGCGCCAACGCGCTGGGGCTGTCGCTGTTGAAGATCCACCAGGGCGTGAATTTTCATTCTGCGGATAACGATCCGGTTCAGGTGGTGGTGATGCTTTCCGCACCCGACGGCAACAGTCACATTGAAATGATTTCGCAGTTGGCGGAATTATTTTCCGATAACACCGCGATGGAGGCGTTATTTCACGCCACAGATAAACGGCAAATTGAGGATATTATCGCCCGCTATTAACGTTTAATCACCAGGAACATTATTAATGCCCATAACGTCGGGAATATTCCCGGCGGCGCTACCCTACACGCTAAATTCAACAGGTGGATATCATGAAAATCATGGCGATTTGCGGTTCAGGTCTCGGCAGCAGCTTTATGGTGGAAATGAACATTAAAAAGGTGCTGAAAAAGATGGGGGTGGAGGCCGAGGTCGAACACTCCGATCTGTCGTCCGCCACTCCCGGCGCCGCCGACGTGTTCGTGATGGCGAAAGACATCGCCGACAGCGCCAGCGTACCGGCCGAGCAGTTGGTGGTGATCAGCAACATCATCGACATTAATGAGCTGGAAGCCAAGCTGCGCGCTTACTTCGAAGCCCACTCAATCATCTGAATAAAACGATTGGCGAGGTGGATATGTTTATCCAGGAAACGCTTAAGTTTGTGGTGGATATATTAAAGGTGCCTTCGGTACTGGTCGGGCTTATTGCGCTGATCGGTTTGCTGGCGCAAAAGAAATCGTTTTCCGACGTGGTGAAAGGCACGGTAAAAACCATTCTCGGCTTTATCGTTTTGGGCGGCGGCGCCACGGTATTGGTCGGATCGCTCAATCCGCTGGGCGGCATGTTCGAACACGCGTTTAATATTCAGGGCATCATTCCGAATAACGAAGCCATCGTCTCCATCGCGCTGGAGAAATACGGCGCTTCCACCGCGCTGATCATGGCGTTCGGCATGGTGGCGAATATCGTGGTGGCGCGTTTTACCCGATTGAAATACATCTTCCTCACCGGCCACCACACCTTCTACATGGCCTGCATGATCGGCATCATCCTGACGGTGGCGGGCTTCGAGGGCGTACAGTTGGTGTTCACCGGCGCGCTGACCCTGGGGTTGGTGATGGCGTTCTTCCCGGCGATCGCCCAGCGCTATATGCGCCGCATCACCGGCAACGACGATATCGCCTTCGGCCACTTCGGCACCCTGGGCTATGTGCTGTCCGGTTGGATCGGCTCGAAAGTGGGGAAAAACTCGCGCTCGACCGAAGAGATGAACCTGCCGAAAAACCTCAGTTTTCTGCGCGACAGCTCCATTTCGATCTCGATGACCATGATTGTCATCTACCTGATCCTGGCGATCTGCGCCGGGCGGGCCTATGTGGAAAGCGAGCTCAGCGGCGGCCAGAACTACCTGGTGTATTCGATTATCCAGGCTATCACCTTCGCCGCCGGGGTATTCATTATCCTGCAGGGCGTGCGCTTGATTCTGGCAGAGATCGTGCCGGCGTTCACCGGCTTCTCGGAAAAACTGGTGCCTAACGCGCGGCCGGCGCTGGATTGCCCGGTGGTTTACCCCTATGCCCCCAACGCGGTGCTGATCGGCTTCCTGTTCAGCTTCCTCGGCGGGTTGGCCGGGCTGTTCCTGCTGGGGCAACTGAAGATGGTGTTGATCCTGCCCGGCGTAGTGCCGCATTTCTTCACCGGCGCTACCGCCGGGGTGTTCGGCAACGCCACCGGCGGGCGGCGCGGTGCGATGCTGGGCGCTTTCGCCAATGGTCTGCTGATCACCTTCCTGCCGGTGCTGCTGTTGCCGGTACTGGGGGCGCTGGGCTTTGCCAACACCACCTTCTCCGACGCCGACTTCGGCGCGATCGGCATCCTGCTGGGCAACATGGCGCGCTTTATGTCGAAGGAGATGATCATGCTGGCGATTGTCGCCGTGTTTGCGCTGCTGGTGGCGCATAACTTCCTGGGAAAACGCAAAGGCGCGCCGGCCGCTGACCGCGTCGAGAAATAACGAGGGCAGAGTGATGAACGACACAACGAGCGAAATGGAAATTGAAGAGCTGCGCGCCCTGGCGCGCGCCATCCGCCTGGAAACATTGAAGGCGTTGACCGGGCTGGGGTTTGGCCACTACGGCGGCTGTATGTCGGTGGTCGAGACGCTGGCGGTATTGTACGGCGGCGTGATGCGCATCGATCCGGCGGATCCGGACTGGCCGGAGCGCGATGACTTCGTGCTGTCGAAGGGGCACGCCGGCCCGGCGCTGTACAGCACGCTGGCGATCAAGGGCTACTTCCCGCTGGCGGAGTTGCAAACCCTCAATCAGAACGGCACGCGCCTGCCGAGCCATCCGGACCGGCTGCGCACGCGCGGCGTGGACGCCACTACCGGCTCGCTGGGGCAGGGTGTGTCGATCGCCGCCGGCATGGCGCTGTCCCATCGGCTGGCGGGGCGCCGCAATCGGGTGTTCAGCATCCTCGGCGACGGTGAACTGAACGAAGGGCAGTGCTGGGAGGCGTTCCAGTTTATCGCCCACCACAATCTGAACAACCTGACGCTGTTTATCGATTACAACAAACAGCAGCTGGACGGCGCGCTGGACGAGGTGATCCAACCGTTCGATCTGGCCGCCAAGTTCCGCGCTTTCGGCTTTGAGGTGCAGACCATCAAGGGCGACGACATTGCGGCGCTGCTGGCGGCGGTGAGGCCGGCGCGCGGCGGAGAACAGCGGCCGCTGGCGATCGTGCTCGACAGCATCAAGGGACAGGGGGTGACCTATTTGGAAAACCTGTCGAACTCACACCACCTGCGCCTGACGCCGGACGTGCAGCTGGAAATCGAAAAAGCCATCGCCGAACTGGAGGCCGCCCATGTTTAACGTAGTGACGCAGTTGGAGAACGACGCCGTCGAAATGCGCAAAGTCTATGCCGGCGCGGTCCGGCGGCAGATTGAAGCGGGCGCGCCGATCATCGCGCTGGAGGCGGATTTGATGAGCTCGATGGCGATGGACGGCGTGCACAAGGATCACCCGCAGCACGTGATCAACTGCGGCATCATGGAGGCCAACGTGATCGGCGTCGCCGCCGGGCTGTCGCTTACCGGCCGGGTGCCGTTCGTGCATACCTTCACCGCCTTCGCCAGCCGCCGCTGTTTCGATCAGCTGTTCATGTCGCTGGATTACCAGCGCAACAACGTCAAAGTGATCGCTTCCGACGCCGGGGTAAGCGCCTGCCACAACGGCGGCACCCACATGTCGTTCGAGGACATGGGCATTGTGCGCGGGCTGGCGCATTCGGTGGTGCTGGAAGTGACCGACGCCACCATGTTCGCCGACGTTCTGCGCCAACTGATGGATCTGCGCGGCTTCTACTGGGTGCGCACCATTCGCAAGCAGGCGACGCGCATCTACCAGGAAGGCTCGCGCTTTACCATCGGCAAGGGCAACCTGCTGCGCGATGGCGACGACGTCACGCTGATCGCCAACGGCATCATGGTGGCGGAGGCGCTGAAGGCGGCGGAGATGCTGGCGCGGCAGGGCGTCAGCGCGGCGGTGATCGATATGTTCACCCTCAAGCCTATTGACCGTGAACTGATCAAAACCTACGCGGCCAAGACCGGACGCATCGTCACCTGTGAAAACCACAGCATTCATAACGGGCTGGGGTCGGCGGTGGCGGAGGTATTGGCGGAGGAATGCCCGACGCCGATGCGGCGCGTGGGGGTGAAGGAGCGTTACGGCCAGGTGGGCACCCAGGCGTTTTTACAGCAGGAGTACGGCCTGACCGCCGAGCACATTCTGGAGGCTGCCGGGCAGCTGCTGCAAAAATAGTTCTCGAGTCAATAACAACTGCTGTAACGAATGAGGTCTGGTGCTCTGGACAAAGCACATAGCTTCCTGCCCAGTATCTGAGTCATGACTCACGCGTTATCAACTGAGAAGCCCCTTAGGGGGCTTTTTGTTTTTAATGGATAATAGATGGCCAATGCTTAGGTAAAAAGAGATAATAAAAATAGTATAATAAATACAATTAGTTATATTCATGGAGTAAATAATGATAACAGCAAGAGGCTCGTTCAGAAGGCTGACGCTAGGCGAGATCACGCTATCCCGTTCTACGCTCATCATGATGATGTTGCTCAGTGGCTGTATGCTTGAAAAGCAACGTTTTTACACTGCGGATATTACGCTGAGGGGAAATGATCTCTGTTTCTCTTTACCGCAAACCGACCCAACACAGAGTGGCAGGGTCAGTCTGGTCAGTATCGCTATTGAACACCGGTTGGGTAGCCAAACGCATGAACTCTGGCGTAGGACCATTCTACCGCCGAAGCCCGTTGAGACGATTACGCCCGGCCAATGTATCCCATACTCGTTCAAGGCATTTGAGAGCAATGTGCCATATACCGTGGCAATCAGTACCGTAGATCCTCAGGATGCAGATTCCAAACGTTTCTGGCAGCGCAGTTTCTCGCTGAAAATCAGTGACGGCCAGATTTCGCAGGTTATTGCCAGCGCGAAGTAATAAAGCCAGAGAAGGGATGAATGAGATGACTGGGGCAGCAATGTGTGTGAAGCGGGGTGATTGGTATAACGCTTGAGAAGGAATTGATTATGCAACTCGGCATGGTTACTAAATGGGCTCATCGGCTATTGACGACGGTTTTGTTGGTTATTGTCGTTGGCTTTGCGGGGTATTGGTATGCCACCCGCGATACTTATGACGATAAGCTCTACAGCAAAAAGCAGTTGACCGACGAGATTTGGCTCTATGTCACCGAGTACCAGAATGCGGGGGCCACCGACACGGGTGTGTATCGTTACTATTTGAACGGAAGCCTGGATGGCGACCCTATCAACGTGCTGAGTCAAAGCGCGCCAATTTTGACGGCGGATCGGGCTGATGCAACTATCCGCGGCGAGGGCAACCGCGTCACCATCAATTTTTCCGGGAAGGTGTATTCCTTTACGAATTCGGCATTTTTCTATGCCACGAACAGCCAAACCCCCATCATGCCTACCATTGATTTTTCTGCACGGGGCGTCAGCGCCTGGCGATGATGGTGGGTGCTGCGGATTTGGCGGGTATTGTCTAAAACAGCATCATCACCAAGAATATCAGGCATAAAAAAGCCAGTCAGGATTACCTGACTGGCTTTTTTTAACGGTTTATTACGCCTTGGCGGCGGCAGCGTCAGCCTGGGAAGACTGGATCGCCGTCAGCGCGACGGTGTAGACGATATCGTCAACCAGTGCGCCGCGCGACAGGTCGTTCACCGGCTTGCGCATGCCTTGCAGCATCGGGCCGATGGAAACCAGGTCAGCGGAGCGCTGTACCGCTTTGTAGGTGGTGTTGCCGGTGTTCAGATCCGGGAAGATGAACACGGTCGCCTGGCCGGCCACCGGCGAGTTCGGCGCCTTGGACTTGGCGACGTCGGCCATGATGGCGGCGTCGTACTGCAGCGGGCCGTCGATGATCAGATCCGGGCGTTTTTCCTGCGCCAGACGGGTCGCTTCGCGCACTTTCTCTACGTCGCTGCCCGCACCGGAGTTGCCGGTGGAGTAGGAGATCATCGCCACGCGCGGCTCGATGCCGAAGGCCGCGGCGGAATCCGCAGACTGGATGGCGATTTCAGACAGCTGCTCGGCGGTCGGATCCGGGTTGATCGCGCAGTCGCCGTAGACCAGTACCTGGTCAGGCAGCAGCATGAAGAACACGGAGGACACCAGCGAGCTGCCCGGTGCGGTTTTGATCAGCTGCAACGGCGGACGGATGGTGTTGGCGGTGGTGTGAACCGCGCCGGAGACCAGGCCGTCGACTTCGCCTTGTTCCAGCATCAGGGTGCCGAGCACCACGTTGTCTTCCAGCTGCTCGCGCGCGACCACTTCGGTCATCCCCTTGCTCTTGCGCAGCTCAACCAGACGTGGCACGTAGTTTTCACGCACGGCGACCGGATCGACGATTTCGATGCCTTTGCCCAGCTCAACGCCTTGCGCTGCCGCGACGCGCTGGATCTCGTCCGGGTTGCCGAGCAGCACGCATTCCGCGATGCCGCGTTCGGCGCAGATGGCCGCCGCTTTCACGGTGCGCGGCTCGTCGCCTTCCGGCAGCACGATGCGCTTGCCGGCTTTACGCGCCAGCTCGGTCAGTTCGTAACGGAACGCCGGTGGAGACAGGCGGCGTGAACGCTCAGAGGTAGCGGTCAGCGAGTCGATCCACTCGGTGCTGATGTGGCTGGCCACGTAGTTCTGCACTTTCTCGATGCGCTGGTGGTCGTCCGCCGGCACTTCGAGGTTGAAGCTCTGCAGGCTCAGCGAGGTTTGCCAGGTGTTGGTGTCAACCATGAACACCGGCAGGCCGGTCTGGAAGGCGCGTTCGCACAGCTTCTTGATCGGCTCGTCGATGGCGTAGCCGCCGGTCAGCAGGATGGCGCCGATTTCCACGCCGTTCATCGCCGCCAGGCAGGCGGAGACCAGTACGTCAGGACGGTCTGCGGAGGTCACCAGCAGGGAGCCTGGGCGGAAGTGTTCCAGCATGTGCGGAATGCTGCGCGCACAGAAGGTCACGGACTTCACGCGGCGGGTCATGATGTCGCCTTCGTTGACCACGCGGGCCTTCAGGTGGCGAGCCATGTCGATGGCGCGGGTGGCGATCAGATCGAAGCTCCACGGCACGCAGCCCAGAACCGGCAGCGGGCTGTTGGCGAACAGCTGCGCAGGATCGACGTGGGCGATGCTGGCCTTGGTGGAGTCGTCGAAGATTTCGGACAGGTCAGGACGGGTGCGGCCCTGATCGTCGACCGGTGCGTTCAGCTTGTTGATGATCACGCCGGTGATGTTTTTGTTCTTGCTGCCGCCGAAGCTGGTGCGCGCCAGTTCGATGCGCTCTTTCAGCTGCGCCGGGGAGTCGTTGCCCAGCGCCAGCACGAAGACGATTTCGGCATTCAGGGTTTTGGCGATCTCGTAGTTCAGCGCGTTGGCGAACTGATGTTTGCGGGTCGGCACCAGGCCTTCGATCAGCACCACTTCCGCGTCTTTGGTGTTCTCGTGGTAGCGCGCCACAATCTCTTCCATCAGCACGTCTTGCTGGTTGGAGCTCAGCAGGCCCTCAACGTAGTCCATGCGCAGCGGTTCGGCCGCCGGGATGGTGGAGTTGCTGCGGATGATAGTGGTGGTCTGGTCGAGTGCGTTGTCGCCGGTGCGCGGTTGAGCGATAGGTTTGAACACGCTCAGACGAACGCCTTTTTGCTCCATGGAGCGGATGACACCCAGGCTGACGCTGGTCAGGCCGACGCTGGTGCCGGTGGGGATCAACATAATAGTACGTGACACAGAATAGTCCTCTTCACGATTAACATGAGGCTAAAACAACACCGTCAGCCTGGGCTGACGGTGTTTTGAGAGCATTACGCGGTCAGGCGGGATGCGTCCTGCGCGATGACCAACTCTTCGTTGGTCGGGATCACCAGCGCCAGGCGGCTGCCGTCTTTGGTGATGGCGCCGGATTTGCCGAAGCGAGCGGCCATGTTGCGGTCGTGGTCGATTTCGAAGCCCAGCAGGCCCAGTTTGTTCAGGGTCAGCTCACGCACCATGCCGGCGTTCTCGCCGATGCCGCCGGTGAAGATCACCGCGTCCAGACGGCCTTCCATCAGCGCGCTGTAGGCGCCGACGTATTTGGCCAGACGGTGGCAGAACACGTCCATGGCGCGTTTGGCGTCGGCTTTGCTGTCGTAGTTGTCTTCAACGTAACGGCAGTCGCTGGTGACTTCGGTCAGGCCCAGCAGGCCGGATTCTTTGGTCAGCATCTTGTTGATCTGATCAACGCTCATGCCCAGAGAATCGTGCAGGTGGAAGATGATAGCCGGATCGATGTCACCGCTGCGGGTGCCCATTACCAGGCCTTCCAGCGGGGTCAGACCCATGGAGGTGTCAACGCACTGGCCGTTGCGCACTGCGGTGACGGAGCCGCCGTTGCCCAGGTGGCAAGTGATCACGTTCACTTCTTCTACCGGCTTGTTCAGCATCTTCGCGGCTTCTTGAGTCACGTAGAAGTGGCTGGTGCCGTGTGCGCCGTAGCGGCGAACGCCGTGGTCGCGGTACAGGCTGTACGGCAGGGCGTACAGGTAAGATTCTTCCGGCATGGTCTGGTGGAACGCGGTGTCGAACACGGCAACGTTCTTGTCAGCCAAGTGAGGGAAGGATTTCAGCGCTTCCGCGATGCCGATCAGGTGAGCCGGGTTGTGCAGTGGTGCAAACGGCACGGAATCTTTGATACCCTGCAGAACTTCGTCGTTGATCACGGCGGAAGCGGTGAACTTCTCGCCGCCGTGCACGATGCGGTGGCCGATAGCGGTCAGCTGCGCAGAAAGCTCTGGTTTTTGTGCCAGAATAGTATTAACAATGAAGTTCAGCGCTTCGCTGTGTGCAGCGCCGGCCCCCAGGGCAGCTTCGTGTTTGGCGCCGTCCATTTTCCACTTGATGCGAGCTTCAGGCAGGTGGAAACACTCGGCCAAACCGGAGAGGAATTCGTCGCCGTTAACGGCATCGATGATGGCGAATTTCAGAGAAGAACTGCCGCAGTTAAGAACCAGTACTAGCTTACTCGACATGGAAGTACCTACTTAAATAGTCGTGTTGTTAAAAGAAAATCGAACACACGTGGTGAATTAATCGTCAATCAGACAACAAGCGTAGCGCATAGTGCCGATGACATTTATGATTAACATCATGTGAAGTGCACAAATCACAGGATGATGGAAAAACCGATGATTTCTCTGCGGTTTAAATAATCTTGATTTTTATAGGGCTAAAAGTTGACAAAATTTACGTCATCTTCTACCGGCCACAAGGCCGGCTTAGGATACCGATAGCCCGGTGCAAACACAAAATAAATTTAAAGCTTCAAATTTTTTAGTATGGGCTCTGGCAGCACGCTTTTAGTTTCTTTACGTGACGTTGAGGTACGCAATGACGAGCAAACCGTCCGGTTCCGTAAGCTGGTTTCAGGTCTTCCAGCGCGGGCAGCATTATATGAAAACCTGGCCGTCAGACAAACGTCTGGCACCGGTCTTTCCGGAGAACCGCGTTGCGCGTGCCACCCGTTTCGCTATCCGTTTCATGCCGCCGTTGGCGATTTTCACGCTGACCTGGCAGATCGCGCTGGGCGGCCAGCTCGGCCCGGCGATCGCCACCGCGCTGTTCGCCTGCAGCCTGCCGATGCAGGGCTTGTGGTGGCTGGGGCGTCGCTCTGTTACGCCGCTGCCGCCGACGCTGCTGCAATGGTTCCATGAGGTGCGCAACAAGCTGACGGAAGCCGGGCAGGCGGTGGCGCCGCTCGAGGGCACGCCCACCTATCAGACGTTGGCCGATCTGCTTAAGCGCGCCTTCAAGCAGTTGGATAAAACCTTCCTCGACGATCTGTAAATGAAAAAGGCCGCGCTGATGCGGCCTTTCTCGTCAAAGCGCCAATAACCCCGGTTTAAATCAAAGAACGGTCGAGTTGTGATTTCCTGCGTTCTTGCGCTGTGCGATGCTCCCGCCATCATACAGAAATGAGGAAATCCTGATGGAAATGACCCATGCCCAGCGCCTGATCCTGTCGAATCAGTACAAGATGATGACGCTACTCGATCCGGACAACAGCGATCGTTATCGCCGGTTGCAAACCATCGTCGAACGCGGCTTCGGCTTGCAAATGCGCGAGCTGGATCGTGACTTTGGTGAACTGAGCGAAGAGGTATGCCGCACCATCATCAACGTGATGGAGATGCACCATGCGCTGCAGGTTTCCTGGGGCAATCTGAAAGAGAAACAGGGGCTGGACGAGCGCCGCCTGGCGTTTCTCGGCTTCGACGCCGCCACCGAGGCGCGCTACCTGAGCTATGTGCGTTTCCTGGTCAACACCGAGGGGCGCTATACTCACTTCGATTCCGGCAGCCACGGTTTCAACGCCCAGACCAAAATGTGGGAAAAATACCAGCGTATGCTGGCGATCTGGCTGGCCTGCCCGCGCCAGTATCACTTGAGCGCCGTTGAGATAGCGCAAATCATCAATGCTTGATTAAAAAGAGGTTTTCTGTGGAGTGTAAGGGTTTTCTGTTCGATCTTGATGGCACCCTGGTGGATTCGCTGCCGGCGGTAGAGCGCGCCTGGACGCACTGGGCCGAGCGTCGCGGCGTCGATCCGCAAGCGGTGCTGGACTTCATTCACGGTAAACAGGCCATTACTTCTCTGCGCCACTTTATGCCGGGTGAAAGCGAAGCGGAAATTCAGCGCGAGTTCCAACTGCTGGAGCAGGTGGAAGCGCAGGATACCGAAGGCGTTCGCGCGCTGCCGGGCGCCATCGCGTTGTTGGAGCGCCTGAACGCGCTCGGCATCCCTTGGGCGATCGTCACCTCCGGTTCGGTGCCGGTGGCCGGCGCTCGCCGCCAGGCCGGCGGTTTGCCGCAGCCGGCGGTGTTCATCACCGCCGAGCAGGTTAAACACGGCAAGCCTCAGCCCGATGCCTACCTGCTGGGTGCCGAACGTCTGGGGCTGGCGCCGCACGAGTGCGTGGTGGTTGAAGACGCGCCGGCCGGCATTCTTTCGGGGCTGGCGGCGGGCTGCCAGGTGATTGCGGTCAACGCCCCGGCCGACGCGCCGAAGCTGGAGCAGGTTGACCTGCGGCTGGATTCGCTGGCGCAGATCGCCGTTGATAAAACGGCGCAGGGCGCGATCGTTCGCCTACTGGCCTGAGTGGCATTATCTTCACCCTAATTGATTAGACCCCGCCTTTGCGGGGTTTTTTTATGCTATTTTTTAAGCCCTTGGACATTTGCCGGATGAGGCCGTTTTGAACAGCGAATTACTGTGGGTGCTGAGTTTACTGCTGATTGCCATCGTGCTGTTTACCACCAACAAGCTGCGCATGGACGTGGTGGCGCTGTTGGTGATCATCGCCTTCGTGCTGAGCGGCACGCTCAGCCTGCAGGAGGCGACGGTCGGGTTCAGCGATCCCAACGTGATTCTGATCGCCGCGCTGTTCGTGATCGGCGAAGGGTTGGTACGCACCGGGGTGGCCTATCAGGTGGGCGACTGGTTGGTGAAAGTGGCCGGCAGCAGCGAAACCAAAATGTTGATGCTGCTGATGGTGACGGTCGCCGGGCTGGGGGCATTTATGAGCTCGACCGGCGTGGTGGCGATCTTTATCCCGGTGGTGCTCAGCGTGACGGCCAGAATGAAGATCGCGCCGGGGCGGCTGATGATGCCGCTCAGCTTTGCCGGGCTTATCAGCGGCATGATGACGTTGGTGGCCACGCCACCCAATATGGTGGTCAACAGCGAGCTGGTGCGCGAAGGCATCCATGGTTTCGGTTTCTTCAGCGTGACGCCGATCGGCCTGGTGGTGCTGGCGCTGGGGGTCGGCTACATGCTGATCGCCCGGCGTTGGCTGGGCAGCGGTGACACGGGCAAAGCCGGCGACGGCTGGCAGCGCCGCACCTTCCGCGATCTGATCCGCGATTACAGACTGACCGGCCGCGCGCGGCGGCTGGCTGTCCGCAGCGCTTCGCCGCTGATTGGGCGTTCGCTGGATGAACTGCACCTGCGTGCGCGCTACGGCGCCAACGTGGTGGGCATCGAACGCTGGAAACGCTTTCGGCGGGTGATGGTCAGCGCCTCCGGCAGCACCGAGCTGCGCGAGGGCGACGTCCTCTTGATCGACATGTCGGACAGCCAGATCGATCTGCGCGAATTCTGCGGCGAACAGCGGCTGGAGCCGATGGTGCTGCGCGGCGATTACTTCTCGGAACAGTCGCGCAACGTCGGCATGGCGGAGGTCTCGCTGATCCCTGACTCGGCGCTGCTGGGCAAAAGCCTGCGCGAAGCGGCGTTCCGCAGCCGCTACGATCTGAACGTGGTGGGCATCCGCCGCCACGGCGAGACGCTCGGCGGCAAACTGGTGGACGAGCCGCTGGAGCTGGGCGACATTTTGCTGGTGATCGGCGACTGGAAGGCGATCCGTCAACTGCAGGCCAAAACCCATGACTTTATCGTGCTCAACTTGCCGGCCGAAGTGGACGAAGTGGCGCCGGCCATCACACAGGCGCCGCACGCGCTGTTTTGCCTGGCGTTGATGGTGGCGATGATGCTGACCGACGAAATCCCCAACCCGATCGCGGCGCTGATCGCCTGTTTGCTGATGGGCAAATTCCGCTGTATCGACATGGAGAGCGCTTATAAATCGATCCATTGGCCGAGCATCATTTTGATCGTCGGCATGATGCCGTTCGCGCAGGCGCTGCAAAAGACCGGCGGGGTCAGTCTGATCGTCAGCGGGCTGATGGATGTCGCCGGCGGGGCGGGGCCGCGCGTGATGCTGCTGTGCCTGTTCGTCTTGTGCGCGACTATCGGGCTGTTTATTTCCAACACCGCGACGGCGGTGCTGATGGCGCCGATCGCCATCGCCGCCGCGCGCGAAATGGGCGTCTCGCCATACCCGTTCGCGATGATTATCGCCATCGCCGCGTCCGCCGCCTTTATGACGCCGGTCTCTTCACCGGTCAACACGCTGGTGCTGGGGCCGGGCAATTACAAGTTCGGCGATTTCGTGCGTCTCGGCGTGCCGTTCACCCTGCTGGTGATGGCGGTCAGCGTGATTGTGGTGCCGTGGCTCTACGGTTTTTAACGGCGCAGCGAGGCTGCGCCGGCGGGGTTACAGCGAACTGTCGAGGCTGATTTCGTCCAGCGACAGGCTGAAGCTGGGAATGAACACTTCCATGAAGTAGTCCATCTCCGGGCTGCGGCGCTGTTCCAGGGTTTTATCCAGCCTCGCCTTGGCCAGGGTGAATTCGTTGTTGCCGGCAGACAGCTCTTCCAGGCATTTCAGGTAGGCGCACAGCGCGTCAGCCTGCTTCACCACCTGCTTTTCATCTTCGCTGTAATAATGCTCATCGAGAATGGTGCGAAAATCGTTGCGCAGCTCCGCCGGGATCATGTCCAGCAGCTTTTGCTGGGCGATCTTTTCGATCTTCTTGTACTCATGGGCGATCTGCGGATTGTAGTATTTGATCGGCGTCGGCATGTCGCCGGTGATCACTTCGCTGGCGTCATGGTACATCGCCAACAGCGCAACGCGGTCGGCGTTGAGGTTGCCGTTGAATTTGCGGTTCTTGATCACCGCCAACGCGTGGGCGACAAAGGCCACCTGCAGACTGTGTTCGGAGACGTTCTCGGTGCGCACGTTGCGCATCAGCGGCCAGCGGTTGATCAGTTTCAGGCGGGACAGATGGGCGAAGAAATGGCTCTGACTCATGGTGCTCTCTTTAACGGCAAGTGAGGGCCCCATTGTGAAGCAGTGTCGGCGAATTTTGCAACCGGGCTGTGAGGGAAGGGCGCAGCGAGGCGCTGCGCCCCTGATGATTATTGGTGATAGCCTTCCAGGAAGCGGCCCAGCTTGCCGACCGCCATTTCCAGTTCGTCTACGCGCGGCAGGGTGACGATGCGCACGTGATCGGGGTAAGGCCAGTTGAACGCGGAGCCCTGCACCAGCAGCACTTTTTCCTGCAGCAACAGATCCAGCACCAGCTTCTGGTCGTCATGGATGTTGAAGCGTTTGGCATCGATGCGCGGGAACATGTACAACGCGCCCTGCGGCTTCACGCAAGAGACGCCCGGGATGTCGTTGAGTAATTCCCAGGTGCGGTTGCGCTGTTCGTACAGGCGGCCGCCGGGCTGAATGAATTCGCTGATGCTCTGATAACCGCCCAGCGCGGTCTGAATCGCGTGCTGCATCGGCACGTTGGCGCACAGGCGCATCGAAGCCAGCATCTCCAGCCCTTCGATATAACCTTTGGCGTGCTTTTTCGGCCCGTTCAGTACCATCCAGCCCTGGCGGAAGCCCGCCACGCGGTAGGTCTTCGACAGGCCGTTGAAGGTCACGGTCAGCAGATCCGGCGCCAGCGCGGCGATCGAGTGGTGCTCTGCTTCGTCGTACAGGATCTTGTCGTAGATCTCGTCGGCGAAGATGATCAGGTTGTGTTGACGGGCGATCTCGACGATCTGCTCAAGCAGCGCTTTGCTGTAGACCGCACCGGTCGGGTTGTTCGGGTTGATGATCACGATGCCGCGGGTGCGCGGGGTGATCTTGCTGATGATGTCGTCCAGATCCGGGAACCAGCCGGCCTGCTCATCGCACAGGTAATGTACGGCCTTGCCGCCGGACAGCGACACTGCGGCGGTCCACAGCGGATAGTCCGGCGCCGGCACCAGCATTTCGTCGCCGCTGTTGAGCAGCGCCTGCATGGACTGAACGATCAGCTCGGAGACGCCGTTGCCAATGTAGATATCCTCAACGGTCACGTCACGCATGTTGCGCGCCTGATAGTGCTGCATGATCGCTTTACGCGCCGAGAAGAGGCCTTTGGAATCGGAGTAGCCTTGCGCCGTGGGCAGATTGCGGATCACGTCGACCAGGATTTCGTCCGGGGCGTCGAAGCCGAACGGGGCAGGGTTGCCGATGTTCAGTTTCAGGACTTTATTGCCTTCTTCTTCAAGACGTTTAGCTTCTTTAAGCACCGGGCCGCGAATGTCATAGCAGACGTTGTCCAGTTTGCTGGATTTCTCAATGGGGGACATAAAAAGTTGAGCCTTTTGCTGGGATAGGGGCGCTCCTACCGTGGGACGCCGCAACCCGCCCAATGTACTCCTGGCGTAGTTGCTTTTGAAGGGTTTTGCACGCCTTTGGTGCAAATGCATGTCGTAACGGGGGATTTTAGTTATGATAAGCAAAGGTAAAGTTATTTTGTGGTTCATAATTTCATGAACTATAATTTTACTAGGGTTTTGTTCTGTGAAATCGAGCGTCGTTCAACGCGACGCGCTGGCGTCAGCGCTTGGGTGTGGAGAACTGATAAGCCGTAAGGGAGAATGGTTTTCAGTAACTGTAAAGGAACGATAATACCGGAGTTGTCTGATAGCGGGTTGTCAGATGACACACCACACTAAGAAAAATGGCATATTTACATAAGCTTTACTTTATATTTTATCTTAAGCATTGTTTATGTGGTTATGAGAATATTATTTAAAGTAAAAATCTTACTGATTGAATTTATTAAATTCATTGCGTGGTGACACGAAGTCGGTGCCGTTAATTATTTATATTTCTTGCTCGTAAATGCAGTCTGAACGCCAGTTGATAAGGGTTATCAGTAGCACGAATGGAGTGGAAATTAGGCAGTATGAATGAGTAAAATCTCAGGCCCGGTGGGGGTTTTCCCCGTATGCCGGCATTTAGTCCCCCGCGTTCTATAAGCAGCATCGATAGATCGCATTTCAAAAAGCGATAGAGGTAACGAATCATAAGTAATTTTTTTGCCCTCCACTTATGAGTGGGGTACTGTCATAACAGGCTCCGTCCTTTTTCAACGGCGTCTGAGAAACACACCAGGGTAGTAGTTCGTAAATTAGAATTTAAAAAAGTGAAGAATACACTATGACAACTGCAAATCGTCCGATACTTAATCTCGACCTCGATCTGCTAAGAACCTTTGTTGCGGTTGCTGATTTGAATACTTTCGCAGCGGCGGCTGTCGCCGTTTGCCGTACTCAATCAGCCGTCAGCCAACAAATGCAGCGATTAGAGCAACTGGTCGGCAAAGAACTGTTTGCCCGCCATGGGCGCAACAAACTTCTGACTGAGCATGGTATTCAGCTTCTCGGTTATGCCAGAAAAATCCTGCGCTTTAACGATGAAGCCTGTACCTCTCTGATGTACAACAATATTAAAGGTGTTCTGACCATCGGCGCTTCCGACGACACCGCCGATACCATTCTGCCTTTCCTGCTGAACCGCGTAACCGCCATCTATCCGAAGCTGGCTATTGACGTGCGCGTGAAGCGCAGCACGACGATGGTCGATCTGCTGGAAGAGGGCGAGATCGATCTGGCGGTGACCACGGCCGATCCCGAAGGGCATCCGCACATCGTGCTGCGCACGTCGCCGACGTTGTGGTACTGCGCCGCCGATTACCATTACCAGGCCGGCGAGCCGATCCCGCTGGTGGTGATGGACGAGCCAAGCCCGTTCCGTTCGCTGGCGATCAAGCAGTTGGACGAAGCCGGCATCCCGTGGCGCATCGCCTACGTCGCTTCCACGCTGTCCGCGGTGCGGGCGGCTTGCAAGGCCGGCCTGGGCGTGACCGCGCGGCCGATCGAGATGATGAGCCCTGACCTGCGGGTGCTGGGCGCGGCGGAAGGTTTGCCGCCGTTGCCGGATACCCAGTATGCGCTGTGCAAAAACGCGCAGTGCAGCAACGAGCTGGCGATGGCCATCTTTAGCGCGATGCAGGGCGGCAATGACGGCTATGGCTTCAACGGCGCGGAAGGCGGTCTCCAGAGCGATCAGGATGACGCCAGCCTGGTGGACGAAGAAGAATAACGCTGCGGCGCGATATCTGATGAAAACCTCTGCTTCGGCGGAGGTTTTTTTTGTCCTTTTTTTACCTAAAATTGTATTTATATGTGTTTGGTTTGTTTTTTTAATTGAGTTGGATGTTTTGTTAACTTTTAAGCGTTACTGAAAAGAGAGTTTGGCCTGGTTTAATACGCTAAGTTCGTTTTTTGAGCAATAAGATTGAATGGGTTAAAGGCATGGTAATAGAAGGGTTATTTTGTTAGCTTATAGCGGCCGTTTTTGCGGCTCAATTTGAGGAAAATTGTTAAAGGGCCACACTTTTTTTGAGGATTTATGCTGAAAACGTGTCCTGGATCAAAAAAATACCCCTAGGTAGTGAGTGGAAGAACAGGGAATTCCTGAGACAATGGTATAGTAAAACTGAAATGTGCATGTTGGTTTATATCTATCTGTTTCTACACAAAAATTAACTGACACGATTTAGCCTGTCCCTGGCGCATCAAATGTTAATCAAATGATACGTATGTAAACTAGTGTGTAGATACTTTTGTCAAAGTTGACAAAAGGTTATAGAAAGGAGTAAAAAGCCCACAGAAAAACGCTGCCTAACTCGCTGTAAAAGCAGTTTGTTTGTGTGGTTATTTATCCTTCCCTTAAATCGATGTGGCGCACTAACTGCCGGTGACAAGAGCAGTGCGATCGACGCCACTTTTGATGAGTAAGCATAGAGTATGTCAACAACCACTGAAGTTATCGCTCATCACTGGGCGCTCGCCGTATTTCTCGTTGTGGCTATCGGGCTCTGCGGCTTAATGCTGCTGGGCGCGTTCTTCTTGGGCGGGAGAGCCCGGGCGCGCGCCAAACACACCCCGTTTGAATCAGGCATCGACTCGGTCGGCACGGCGCGCATGCGTTTGTCCGCCAAGTTCTACCTGGTGGCCATGTTCTTCGTTATTTTCGACGTTGAAGCCTTATACCTGTATGCCTGGTCGGTCTCGATTCGCGAGAGCGGCTGGGTAGGCTTTATCGAAGCCGCCATTTTCATTTTGGTGCTATTGGCCGGTCTGGTTTATCTGGTGCGCATCGGCGCGTTGGATTGGACTCCGGCGCGTTCCCAACGCCGCAGCAAACCGAGCACGATCACTAACACCAACAGTCATCCGCAGTAACAGCGAGGCATTAAGATGGACTATACGCTCACCCGCATAGACCCGAACGGTGAGAACGACCGTTATCCCCTGCAAAAACAGGAGATCGTCGCCGATCCCCTGGAACAACAGGTCCACCGCACGGTTTACATGGGTAAACTCGAGCATGCGCTGCATGACATGGTGAACTGGGGGCGTAAAAACTCTATTTGGCCGTATAACTTCGGCCTTTCGTGCTGTTACGTGGAGATGGTGACGTCGTTTACCGCCGTTCACGACGTGGCGCGTTTCGGTGCGGAAGTGTTGCGCGCCTCCCCGCGTCAGGCTGACCTGATGGTGGTGGCCGGCACCTGCTTCACCAAGATGGCCCCGGTTATCCAACGCCTGTACGAGCAGATGCTGGAGCCCAAGTGGGTGATCTCGATGGGCGCTTGCGCCAACTCCGGCGGCATGTACGACATCTATTCCGTGGTGCAGGGCGTGGACAAGTTCCTGCCGGTCGACGTGTACATTCCCGGCTGCCCACCGCGTCCGGAAGCCTACATGCAAGCGCTGATGCTGCTGCAGGAATCCATCGGCAAAGAACGTCGCCCACTGTCGTGGGTTGTCGGCGATCAGGGCGTTTACCGCGCCAATATGCAGTCTGAAAGAGAGCGTAAACACGGCGAGCGCATCGCGGTGACCAACCTCCGGACGCCTGACGAGATTTAAGACGTTCATTTAACGTCCATCTTAGTGCGCTATTGGTTAACACAGCGAAAAGTGAAACTTGCGGCGAATAACCCTTTAGTGTGGTGAAAAAAAATTATGACAGATTTGACGACGCACGACGCCTTGCCTGCCTGGCAGACCCGAGATCACCTTGACGACCCGGTGATCGGCGAACTGCGCAACCGTTTTGGGCCGGAAGCCTTTACTGTTCAGGCCACCCGCACCGGCATGCCCGTGGTATGGGTTAAACCTGACCAGTTACTGGAAGTAATGACGTTCCTGAGAAAACAGCCGAAGCCGTATGTCATGCTGTTCGATCTGCATGGCGTGGACGAACGTCTTCGCACCCACCGCGACGGCCTGCCCGCTGCGGATTTCTCCGTTTTCTACCATCTGATTTCCATCGAGCGCAACCGCGACATCATGCTGAAGGTGGCGCTGTCTGAAAAAGACCTGCACGTGCCGACGGCCACCAAGGTGTTCCCAAACGCCAACTGGTATGAGCGCGAGACCTGGGAAATGTTCGGCATCACCTTCGACGGCCACCCGCACCTGTCGCGCATCATGATGCCGCAGACCTGGGAAGGGCACCCGCTGCGCAAGGACTACCCGGCGCGCGCCACCGAATTCGATCCTTTCGTGTTGACCAAGCAGAAAGAAGATCTGGAGATGGAAGCGCTGACCTTCAAGCCGGAAGACTGGGGCATGAAGCGCGGCACCGAGAACGAAGACTTCATGTTCCTCAACCTCGGCCCGAACCACCCGTCTGCGCACGGTGCGTTCCGCATCATTCTGCAGCTGGACGGCGAAGAGATCGTCGACTGCGTGCCGGATATCGGCTATCACCACCGCGGCGCCGAGAAGATGGGCGAGCGTCAATCCTGGCACAGCTACATTCCGTACACCGACCGCATCGAATACCTCGGCGGCTGCGTGAACGAAATGCCTTACGTGCTGGCGGTTGAAAAGCTGGCCGGCATCAAGGTGCCGGAGCGCGTTGACACCATTCGCGTGATGCTGTCCGAACTGTTCCGCATCAACAGCCACCTGCTGTACATCTCCACCTTCATTCAGGACGTCGGCGCGATGACCCCGGTGTTCTTCGCCTTTACCGACCGCCAGAAGATCTACGATCTGGTGGAAGCGATCACCGGCTTCCGTATGCACCCGGCCTGGTTCCGCATCGGCGGCGTCGCGCACGATCTGCCGCGCGGCTGGGATCGCCTGCTGCGTGAATTCCTCGAATGGATGCCGAAGCGTCTGGATTCCTACGTGAAAGCGGCGCTGAAGAACAGCATTCTGAAAGGCCGTTCCATCGGCGTCGCGTCTTACAACGCCAAAGAAGCGCTGGAATGGGGCGTGACCGGTGCCGGTCTGCGCGCCACCGGCGTCGAGTTCGACGTGCGTAAATGGCGCCCGTACTCCGGCTACGAGAACTTCGACTTCGAAGTGCCGGTCGGCGACGGCAACAGCGATTGCTACACCCGCGTGATGCTGAAGGTGGAAGAGCTGCGCCAGAGCCTGCGCATCCTCGAACAGTGCCTGAACAATATGCCGGAAGGCCCGTTCAAGGCCGATCACCCGCTGACCACGCCGCCGCCGAAAGAGCGCACGCTGCAGCACATTGAAACGCTGATCACCCACTTCCTGCAGGTTTCCTGGGGCCCGGTGATGCCAGCCAACGAATCATTCCAGATGATTGAAGCCACCAAAGGGATCAACAGCTACTACCTGACCAGCGACGGCAGCACCATGAGCTACCGCACCCGGGTACGTACGCCGAGCTTTGCGCACCTGCAGCAGATCCCATCGGTCATCCGAGGCAGCCTGGTTTCCGACCTGATCGTCTATCTGGGTAGTATCGATTTTGTAATGTCAGATGTGGACCGCTAACTATGCATGATCAAAAAGACAATCACGCAGTCAACGATGCGCTCGAGCCCATCAATGCAGCCGCTCCTCAGAGCGGCGTTGATGCATTTGTACTGAGCGCGGAAGAACGTGATGCGATCGAGCACGAAAAGCACCATTACGAGGATCCGCGCGCCGCTTCCATCGAAGCACTGAAAATTGTGCAGAAGCAGCGCGGCTGGGTTCCGGACGGTGCGATTTACGCCATCGCGGAAGTGCTGGGCATCCCCGCCAGCGACGTAGAAGGCGTGGCCACGTTCTACAGCCAGATTTTCCGTCAGCCAGTAGGACGTCACGTGATCCGTTATTGTGACAGCGTTGTTTGTCACATCACCGGTTACCAGGGCATTCAGGCCGCTATCGAGAAGAAGCTGAACATCAAACCGGGTCAAACCACCTTTGATGGCCGCTTCACGCTGCTGCCGACCTGCTGTCTGGGCAACTGCGATAAAGGGCCGACCATGATGATTGATGACGACACGCACAGTCAGCTGAAGCCTGAAGATATCGAGACGCTACTGGAGCAGTATCAATGACCAAGCACATTGTACGCACTCCCGAAACGCATCCGCTGACCTGGCGTCTGCGCGATGACAAGCAGCCGCTGTGGCTGGACGAATACCGCAGCAAAAACGGCTATGCCGGCGCAGAGAAGGCCCTCAAAGGCCTGGCCCCGGACGAGATCGTCGGCCTGGTGAAAGATTCCGGGCTGAAGGGCCGCGGCGGCGCGGGCTTCTCCACCGGTTTGAAGTGGAGCCTGATGCCGAAGGACGAATCCATGAACATCCGTTACCTGCTGTGTAACGCCGATGAGATGGAGCCGGGCACCTATAAAGACCGCCTGCTGATGGAGCAGCTGCCGCACCTGCTGGTGGAAGGCATGCTGATCTCCGCGTTCGCGCTGAAAGCCTATCGCGGGTACATCTTCCTGCGCGGCGAGTACATCGAAGCGGCGGCGCACCTGCGTCGCGCCATCGCGGAAGCCACCGAAGCCGGCTATCTGGGCAAGAACATTCTCGGCACCGGGTTTGATTTCGAGCTGATCGTGCACACCGGCGCCGGCCGTTACATCTGCGGCGAAGAAACCGCGCTGATCAACTCGCTGGAAGGCCGCCGCGCCAACCCGCGTTCCAAGCCGCCATTCCCGGCCAGCGCCGGCGTCTGGGGCAAGCCGACCTGCGTCAACAACGTCGAAACGCTGTGCAACGTGCCGGCCATTTTGGCGAACGGCGTGGAGTGGTACACCGGCATCTCCGGCAGTGAAGACAAAGGCACCAAGCTGATGGGCTTCTCCGGCCGGGTGAAAAATCCGGGCGTCTGGGAGCTGCCGTTCGGCACCACCGCGCGTGAAATCCTGGAAGATTACGCCGGCGGCATGCGCGACGGTCTGCGTTTCAAAGCCTGGCAGCCGGGCGGCGCGGGCACCGACTTCCTGACCGCCGATCACCTCGATCTGCCGATGGAATACGGCGCGATCGGCAAAGCCGGCAGCCGTCTCGGCACCGCGTTGGCGATGGCGGTAGACCACGAGATCGGCATGGTGCCGCTGGTGCGCAACCTGGAAGAGTTCTTCGCCCGCGAGTCCTGCGGCTGGTGTACGCCATGCCGCGATGGCCTGCCGTGGAGCGTGAAGATCCTGCGTGCGTTGGAAAACGGCGAAGGGCAGCCGGGGGATATCGAAACCCTCGAACAGCTGTGCCGTTCCCTCGGCCCGGGCAAAACCTTCTGCGCCCACGCGCCAGGTGCCGTAGAGCCACTGCAAAGCGCGATTAAATATTTCCGTGAAGAGTTCGAGGCGGGTATCGCCGTGCAGCACTTCGGCAACGCGCATGCGATTGGCGGCATTCAGCCGAACAATCTGCTGAAGCAACGCTGGTAAGCCGACTCGCCCGAACACGGCCAGAATTTTTGATTAACGCCTGCCGCAAGGCAGGCCACTTGGAAGCATGCTGACTATGGCTACGATTCATGTAGACGGCAAAGAGTATGAGGTAGACGGAGCGGACAACCTGCTGCAGGCTTGTCTCTCCCTCGGCCTTGATATTCCTTACTTTTGCTGGCATCCGGCGCTGGGAAGCGTCGGCGCTTGCCGCCAATGTGCGGTAAAGCAATACCAAAACGCGGAAGATACGCGCGGCCGTTTGGTGATGTCCTGTATGACCCCGGCATCCGATGGCACCTTCATCTCCATCGATGACGGCGAAGCGAAGCAGTTCCGTGAAAGCGTGGTCGAGTGGTTGATGACCAACCACCCGCACGATTGCCCGGTCTGTGAGGAAGGCGGTAACTGTCACCTGCAGGATATGACGGTAATGACCGGCCACAGCTTCCGTCGCTACCGCTTCACCAAGCGCACCCACAACAACCAGGAGCTGGGGCCGTTTATCTCGCACGAGATGAACCGCTGCATCGCCTGCTATCGCTGCGTGCGTTACTACAAAGACTATGCGGACGGCACCGACTTCGGCGTGTACGGCGCGCACGACAACGTCTACTTCGGTCGCCCGGAAAGCGGCACGCTGGAAAGCGAGTTCTCCGGCAACCTGGTGGAAGTGTGCCCGACCGGCGTCTTCACCGACAAAACGCACTCCGAACGCTACAACCGTAAATGGGACATGCAGTTCGCGCCGAGCATTTGCCAGCAGTGCAGCATCGGCTGTAACACCAGCCCGGGCGAGCGCTATGGCGAGCTGCGCCGTATCGAAAACCGTTACAACGGCAGCGTGAACCACTACTTCCTGTGCGACCGCGGCCGTTTCGGTTACGGCTACGTCAACCAGAAAGATCGTCCGCGTCAACCGCAGCAGCTGCGCGGCGACGACTGGATCACCCTGAACGCCGAGCAGGCGATGCAGGGCGCGGCGGACATCCTGCGTCAGGCGAAGAAAACCATCGGCATCGGCTCCCCGCGCGCCAGCCTGGAAAGCAACTTCGCGTTGCGCGAGCTGGTCGGCGCCGAGAACTACTACACCGGTATCGCTCAGGCGGAGCAATCACGCCTGGCGCTGATGCTGAACGTGCTGAAGAACGGCGGCGTTCATACGCCGGCGCTGCGTGAGATCGAAGATTACGACGCGGTGCTGGTGCTGGGCGAAGACCTGACGCAAACCGGCGCGCGCATCGCGCTGTCCGTGCGTCAGGCCGTCAAGGGTAAAGCCCGCGCGATGGCGGCGGCGCAGCGCGTTGCCGACTGGCAGATCGCGGCGGTGCAGAACATCGGCCAGCACGCCAAGTACCCGCTGTTCACCACCAACGTCGACAACACCCGCCTGGACGACATCGCCGCCTGGAACTACCGCGCGCCGGTTGACGAGCAGGCGCGCTTCGGCTTCGCCATCGCGCACGCGCTGGATAGCGCGGCGCCGGCGGTGAACGATCTGGCCGAAGGCCTGAACAAGAAAGTCGACATCATCGTGCAGGCGCTGACCGGCGCACGCAAACCGCTGATCATTACCGGCAGCAACGCCGGCAGCGAAGCCATCATCGAAGCGGCGGCCAACATCGCCAAAGCGTTGAAGGGCCGCGGTTCCGACGTCGGCATCACCTTCGTGGCGGGCGCCGCCAACAGCATGGGCCTGGCGATGATCGGCGGCGGTTCGCTCGATCAGGCGCTGGAACAGCTGGCGAGCGGCGCAGCCGATACCGCCATCGTGATGGAAAACGATCTCTATCGCCATGCGCCGGCGGCGCAGGTGGACGCAGCGTTGGCCAAGGTCAGCAACCTGATCGTCGCCGATCACCAGCGCACCGCGATCATGGACAAAGCCAATCTGATCCTCTCCTCGGCCAGCTTTGCCGAGAGCGACGGTACGCTGATCAACCAGGAAGGCCGCGCGCAGCGCTTCTTCCAGGTATACGATCCGGCTTACTACGACGACGCCAAGAAGAATCAGTTCACCGTGATGCTGGAAAGCTGGCGCTGGATGCACTCGCTGCACTCCACCTACACCAGCCGCCATGTGGACTGGACTCAGCTCGATGACGTGATCGCCGCTTGCGTCGCCGCGTTGCCGCAGCTGCAGGGCATCGTCGATGCCGCGCCGGACGCGACTTTCCGCATTCGCGGTCAGAAGCTGGCGCGTTCGCCGCACCGTTCCAGCGGCCGTACCGCCATGCGCGCCAACATCAGCGTGCACGAGCCGCGTCAGCCGCAGGATAAAGACACCATGTTCGCCTTCTCGATGGAAGGGAACAACAGCCCGCTGGCCGATCGTCAGCAGATCCCGTTCGCCTGGGCGCCAGGCTGGAACTCACCGCAGGCATGGAACAAGTTCCAGGCCGAAGTGGGCGGCAAACTGCGCCACGGCGATCCGGGCGTGCGCCTGATCGAAGCGGGGGAGGGCAGCCTCGGTTACTTCGACCGCGTGCCAGCCGCCTTCAATCCGAACGACGGCTGGCGTGTCGCGCCTTACTACCACCTGTTCGGCAGCGATGAAATGTCGCAGCGCTCTCACGTGATCCAGCAGCGCATGCCGGAAGCCTACGTGATGGTCAACCCGGCCGACGCGGCGACGCTTGGCGTCAACGCGGGCAGCCTGGTGGAGTTCAGCTGTGCGGGCCAGACCTTGCGTCTGCCGGTGCGTCTGAGTGAAACCCTGACCCAGGGCCAGGTTGGTTTGCCGCTCGGCTTGCCAGGGATCCCGCCGATCTTGGTGGGTGCTAAGGTAGACAATCTGCGGGAGGCGGCACGATGAGCTGGTTTACCCCTGAGGTGATCGACATTCTGATCGCCGTTCTTAAAGCGGTCGTGATCCTGTTGGTGGTCGTGGCGTGCGGGGCGTTCATGAGCTTCGGCGAACGCCGCCTGCTCGGCCTGTTCCAGAACCGTTACGGACCGAACCGCGTAGGCTGGGGCGGCTCGCTGCAGCTGGTCGCCGACATGATCAAAATGTTCTTCAAGGAAGACTGGGTGCCGAGATTCTCCGACCGGGTGATCTTCACCCTGGCGCCGATGATCGCCTTTACTTCCCTGTTGCTGGCATTTGCCATCGTGCCGGTCAGCCCGACCTGGGCGGTGTCCGATCTCAACATCGGTATTCTGTTCTTCCTGATGATGGCCGGCCTGGCGGTGTACGCCGTGCTGTTCGCCGGCTGGTCGAGCAACAACAAATACTCGCTGTTGGGCGCGATGCGCGCCTCCGCGCAAACCCTGAGCTACGAAGTGTTCATCGGCCTGTCGCTGATGGGCGTGGTGATGCAGGCGGGTTCGTTCAACATGCAGGCTATCGTTGAATCGCAGGCGCACGTCTGGAACGTCATTCCGCAGTTCTTCGGCTTCGTGACCTTCGCGATCGCCGGCGTGGCGGTGTGTCACCGTCACCCGTTTGACCAGCCGGAAGCCGAGCAGGAACTGGCTGACGGTTACCACATCGAATATTCCGGCATGAAGTTCGGTCTGTTCTTCGTGGGGGAATACATCGGTATCGTCACCGTGTCCGCCCTGATTGTGACGTTGTTCTTCGGCGGCTGGCAGGGTCCGTTCCTGCCGCCATTCATCTGGTTCGCGTTGAAAACGGCCTTCTTCATGATGATGTTCATCCTGATCCGCGCCGCGCTGCCGCGTCCGCGTTATGACCAGGTGATGTCTTTCGGCTGGAAAGTGTGCCTGCCGCTGACGCTGCTGAACCTGCTGGCAACCGCCGCGGTCATTTTGTACAACGCTCAATAAGGGGTGAATAAACCATGACATTGAAAGAGTTAGTGGTTGGTTTCGGCACCCAGGTGCGCAGCATTTGGATGATTGGCATGCATGCCTTCGCCAAGCGTGAAACCCAGATGTACCCGGAAGAACCGGTTTACCTGCCGCCGCGCTACCGCGGCCGCATCGTGCTGACGCGCGATCCGGACGGCGAAGAGCGCTGCGTCGCCTGTAACCTGTGTGCGGTTGCCTGCCCGGTCGGCTGTATCTCGCTGCAAAAAGCGGAACAGAAAGACGGCCGTTGGTATCCGGAGTTCTTCCGCATCAACTTCTCGCGCTGCATCTTCTGTGGCCTGTGCGAAGAGGCTTGCCCGACTACCGCTATCCAGCTGACGCCGGATTTCGAACTGGGTGAGTACAAGCGTCAGGATCTGGTGTACGAAAAAGAAGATCTGTTGATCTCGGGGCCGGGTAAATATCCGGAATATAACTTCTACCGGATGGCCGGTATGGCGATTGACGGCAAAGCCAAAGGCGAAGCCGAAAACGAAGCCAAACCGATCGACGTCAAAGGTCTGTTGCCCTAAGGAGCCAGCAAGCATGGAAATTGCATTTTATCTGGCAGGTTTGATTGCGGTGGCCGCGACGATTCGCGTGATCACCCATACCAACCCTGTGCATGCGCTGCTGTATCTGATCGTCTCGTTATTGGCGATCTCGGCAGTCTTCTTCTCTCTCGGCGCCTACTTTGCCGCCGCGTTGGAAATCATCGTTTATGCGGGCGCCATCATGGTGCTGTTCGTGTTCGTGGTGATGATGCTGAACCTCGGCAACGTGCAGCAGCAAGAGCGCGACTGGATGAAGCCGACGGTGTGGATCGGGCCTGGCCTGCTGTCGCTGGCGCTGCTGGTGGTATTGATCGTCGCGATCCGCAGCGTATCCGATCAGGGTATCAGCGGTGAGATGGTCGACGCGAAGGCGGTGGGCATCAGCCTGTTCGGGCCTTACGTACTGGCGGTTGAGCTGGCTTCAATGCTGCTGTTGGCGGGTCTGGTTGTCGCCTTCCATATCGGCCGCGAGCACAAGCCTGGAGAGGTGCTGAGCAACGCGCCGGCGAGTGGCGAAATGGCGAGAAGAAAATCGGAGGAGCAAGCATGATCCCTCTTCAACATGGCCTGATCCTGGCGGCTATCCTGTTTGTGCTCGGGCTGACCGGGCTGCTGGTGCGCCGCAACCTGCTGTTTATGCTGATCAGCCTGGAAGTGATGATCAACGCTGCGGCGTTGGCGTTTATCGTGGCGGGAAGCTACTGGGGCCAGGCGGACGGACAGGTGATGTACATCCTGGCGATCAGCCTGGCGGCAGCCGAGGCCAGTATCGGCCTGGCGCTGCTGCTGCAGCTCTACCGTCGTCGTCATACCCTGAATATTGATACTGTCAGTGAGATGCGCGGATGAACCTATTATATTTAACAATTCTGCTACCGCTGATCGGGTTCCTGCTGTTGGCATTTTCCCGCGGTCGTTGGTCTGAAAACACGGCGGCCACCGTCGGCGTGGGTTCTATCGGCCTGGCTGCGCTGGTCACGGTGTATGTGGCGATGGATTTCTTCGCCCAGAAAGCCGCCGGCGTGCAGCTGTTCGAGCAAAGCCTGTGGACCTGGATGGCCGTCGGCAACTTCAATATCGGCGTGACCCTGGTGCTGGACGGCCTGTCGCTGACCATGCTGTCGGTGGTCACCGGCGTCGGCTTCTTCATCCACATGTTCGCTTCCTGGTACATGCGCGGTGAAGAGGGCTATTCGCGCTTCTTCGCTTACACCAACCTGTTTATCGCCAGCATGGTGGTATTGGTGCTGGCGGACAACCTGCTGTTGATGTACCTGGGTTGGGAAGGCGTGGGCCTGTGCAGCTACCTGTTGATCGGTTTCTACTACAAAGATCCGGCCAACGGCGCGGCGGCGATGAAAGCCTTTATCGTGACCCGCGTGGGCGACGTGTTCCTGGCGTTCGCGCTGTTCATCCTCTACAACGAGCTGGGCACGCTGAACATCCGCGAGCTGATGATCCTGGCGCCGCAGAAACTGGCGGTGGGCGACACGGCCATCACCTGGGCGACCCTGATGCTGCTGGGCGGCGCGGTCGGCAAATCGGCGCAGCTGCCGTTGCAAACCTGGTTGGCGGACGCGATGGCGGGCCCAACCCCGGTTTCCGCACTGATCCACGCGGCGACCATGGTGACCGCGGGCGTCTATCTGATCGCCCGCACGCACGGCCTGTTCCTGATGGCGCCGGAAGTGCTGCACCTGGTGGGCATCGTCGGTGCGGTCACTCTGCTGCTGGCCGGCTTCGCCGCGCTGGTGCAGACCGACATCAAGCGCGTGCTCGCTTACTCCACCATGAGCCAGATCGGTTACATGTTCCTGGCGCTGGGCGTGCAGGCATGGGACGCGGCGATCTTCCACCTGATGACCCACGCGTTCTTCAAGGCGCTGCTGTTCCTGTCGTCCGGTTCGGTGATCCTGGCTTGCCACCACGAGCAAAACATCTTCAAGATGGGCGGTCTGCGCAAGAGCATCCCGCTGGTGTACGTCTGCTTCCTGGTGGGCGGCGCGGCGCTGTCTGCGTTGCCGCTGGTCACGGCCGGCTTCTTCAGTAAGGACGAGATCCTGGCGGGCGCGATGGCCAACGGCCACATCAACCTGATGGTTGCCGGCCTGGTCGGTGCGTTCATGACCTCGCTGTACACCTTCCGTATGATTTTCATCGTGTTCCATGGCGAAGAGAAAATCAAAGCGCATGCCGGTAAAGGCATCACTCACCACTTGCCACTGCTGGTTCTGCTGGTGCTGTCCACCTTCGTCGGCGCGATGATCGTGCCGCCGTTGCAGGGCGTGCTGCCGGAGACCACCGAGCTGGCGCACGGCAGCGTGCTGCGGCTTGAAATCACCTCCGGCGTGGTGGCTATCGTCGGCATTCTGCTGGCGGCCGCGCTGTGGCTGGGCAAACGCAGCCTGGTCAACAGCATCGCCAACAGCGCGCCGGGTCGTTTCTTCTCGACCTGGTGGTTCCATGCCTGGGGCTTCGACTGGCTGTATGACAAAGTGTTCGTCAAGCCGTACCTGGGCATTGCGAAGCTGCTGCAACGCGATCCGCTGAACTCGCTGATGAACCTGCCGGCCGTCTTCTCCCGCTGGGGGAACCGCGGTCTGACGGTGAGCGAGAACGGTCAGGTGCGTTGGTATATAGCGTCTATGGGTGTGGGTGCAGTGGTCGTATTGGCTCTGTTGATTTTGGTTTAATTGAATAATTTAAACAGACGCATTTTTCGGGCGTAGCGCCGGGCAGGCGCTACGTACAAAGTTTGAAATTATTCGTATAAGGGACACAAAACGCCATGCTATTACCTTGGCTAATTCTTATCCCCTTTATCGGCGGTCTGCTGTGCTGGCAGCTTGAGCGCTTCGGTACTAAGGTGCCGCGCTGGATAGCGCTGATCGCAATGGGGCTGACGTTGGCGCTCTCTCTGCAGCTGTGGATGCAGGGCGGCTATACATTGACCACGCCGAAAGGCATTCCGCAGTGGCAGAGCGAATTCCTGCTGCCGTGGATCCCGCGCTTCGGCATCTCCATCCACCTGGCGCTGGACGGTCTGTCGCTGCTGATGGTGGTGTTGACCGGTCTGCTGGGCGTGCTGGCGATCCTCTGTTCCTGGCGTGAAATCCAGAAGTATCAGGGCTTCTTCCACCTCAACCTGCTGTGGATCCTGGGCGGCGTTATCGGCGTGTTCCTCGCCATCGACATGTTCCTGTTCTTCTTCTTCTGGGAAATGATGTTGGTGCCGATGTACTTCCTGATCGCGCTGTGGGGTCACAAGGCGTCGGACGGTAAAACCCGCATCACCGCGGCGACCAAGTTCTTCATCTACACCCAGGCCAGCGGTCTGGTGATGCTGATTGCGATCCTGGGCCTGGTGTTCGTGCACTATAACGCCACCGGCGTGTGGACCTTCGATTACGAAGACCTGCTGCAAACGCCGATGTCCCACAACGTGCAATATATGCTGATGCTGGGCTTCTTCATCGCCTTCGCGGTGAAAATGCCGGTGGTGCCGCTGCATGGCTGGTTGCCGGATGCGCACAGCCAGGCGCCAACCGCAGGTTCCGTCGACCTGGCGGGCATCTTGCTGAAAACCGCGGCCTACGGCCTGCTGCGTTTCAGCCTGCCGCTGTTCCCTGAGGCTTCGCACGAGTTCGCGCCAATCGCCATGTGGCTGGGCGTGATCGGCATCTTCTACGGCGCCTGGATGGCGTTCGCGCAGACCGACATTAAGCGCCTTATCGCTTACACCTCGGTATCGCACATGGGCTTCGTGCTGATCGCCATCTACACCGGCAGCCAGCTGGCTTACCAGGGCGCGGTTATCCAGATGATCGCGCACGGCCTGTCCGCCGCCGGCATGTTTATCATCTGCGGCCAGCTGTATGAACGTCTGCATACGCGCGACATGCGTCAGATGGGCGGCCTGTGGGGGCGCATCAAGTTCATCCCTGCGCTGTCGCTGTTCTTCGCTGTGGCTACGCTGGGGATGCCGGGTACCGGTAACTTCGTCGGCGAATTCATGATTCTGTTCGGCAGCTACCAGGTGGTGCCGGTGATCACCGTGATCTCCACCTTCGGTCTGGTGTTCGCTTCGGTTTACTCGCTGATCATGATGCAGCGCGCTTACTACGGTGCGCCTAAATCCGACCAGCCGCTGCAGGGCATGACCGCGCGCGAACTGTTCATCATTCTGCTGCTGGTGGTGTTGCTGGTTCTGCTGGGGGTTTACCCGCAGCCGATTCTGGATACTTCCAACGCGGCGATGAGCAACGTGCAACACTGGTTTGGTTCGTCAGTTTCAGCAATTTCAACAACAAGGCCGTAATTCGCCATGACAATAACTCCTCAACAACTGATCGCACTGCTGCCGCTGTTGATCGTCGGATTGACGGTGGTGGTTGTGATGCTAGGCATTGCGTGGCGACGCGACCACTTTATCAACGCCACCCTGACCGTGATCGGTCTCAACCTGGCGCTGCTTTCGCTGTACTTTGTCGGCCAGGCAGGCCCAATGGACGTCACCCCGCTGCTGCGGGTTGACGGCTACTCGATGTTCTACACCGGGCTGGTGCTGCTGGCGAGTCTGGCGACCTGCACCTTCGCGTATCCGTGGCTGGTCGGCTATCCGGATAACCGCGAAGAGTTCTACCTGCTGGTGCTGATCGCCGCCATGGGCGGCATCCTGCTGGCGAGCGCCAACCATCTGGCTTCGCTGTTCATCGGTATCGAGCTGATCTCGCTGCCGCTGTTCGGCCTGGTGGGCTACGCCTACCGCCAGAAGCGCCCGCTGGAAGCCGCCATCAAGTACATGCTGCTGTCCGCCGCCGCGTCGTCGTTCCTGCTGTTCGGCATGGCGCTGCTGTACGCCGAATCCGGCGATCTGTCGCTGGCCGGCCTCGGCAAGAGCCTGCAGGAAAACATGATGCACCAGCCGCTGATCCTGGCCGGCATGGGCATGATGATCGTCGGTCTGGGCTTCAAGCTGTCGCTGGTGCCGTTCCAACTGTGGACGCCGGACGTTTATCAGGGCGCGCCTGCGCCGGTCTCGACCTTCCTGGCGACCGCCAGCAAGATCGCGATCTTTGCGGTCGTGATGCGTCTGTTCCTATATGCCCCGGCCGCCGACAACGAAGCGCTGCGCATGGTATTGTCGATCATCGCGTTCTGCTCCATCTTGTTCGGTAACCTGATGGCCATCAGCCAGACCAACATCAAGCGTCTGCTGGGCTACTCGTCGATCGCTCATCTGGGCTACCTGCTGGTGGCGCTGATTGCGGTGCAAACCCATCAGCTGTCGCTGGAAACCGCCGGCGTTTATCTGGCCGGTTACCTGTTCAGCAGCCTGGGCGCCTTCGGCGTGGTCAGCCTGATGTCCAGCCCATACCGCGGCCCGGATGCGGATTCGCTGTTCTCTTACCGTGGTCTGTTCTGGCACAAGCCAATCTTGTCCGCGGTAATGACGGTGATGATGCTGTCGCTGGCCGGTATCCCGATGACGCTGGGCTTTATCGGTAAGTTCTTCGTGATCGCGATGGGCGTCAGCGCGCACCTGTGGTGGCTGACCGGCGCAGTCGTGGTAGGCAGCGCCATCGGCCTGTATTACTACCTGCGCGTGACCGTCAGTCTGTTCCTCAGCGCGCCGGAATCGCTGCAGCGCGACACCCCGAACAACTGGGCGTTGACCGCCGGTGGCGTCGTGGTGCTGATCTCAGCCGCGCTGGTGCTGCTGTTGGGGGTTTATCCTCAGCCGCTGATTTCGCTGGTGCAGATGGCTCAGCCGACGTTCTGATAACGCTTCAGACGGTAAAAAGGTCGCTTCGGCGGCCTTTTTTTATGGAGAAACGGCACTCAGTCGTAATGGGCGCTAAACGACGTTTCCAGCGCCTGCACCACCGCGCGCACGCGAGCGGCGCGTTGCAAATCGGGGTGCAGCACCAGCCAGATATCCACCCAGTCTTTGCTCTCGGGAAAGAGGCGCACCAGTTCCGGGTCGTGGTCGGCCAAGCACGACAAGAGCAGCCCGATGCCCAGCCCGCTGCGGGTGGCCGAACGTAACAACAGCTGCGAATTGCATTGCAGCACGGCGTTGGGCTCGAACAGGGTCTCGCCGCCGAAATTGCTCCAGTGGCGCGGCACCAGTTCGCGCGGGAACATCAGCAGATCGTGGCCGCGCAGCTGCTCGCCTTTGACCGGCATGCCGCGTTGCGCCAGATAATGCGGGCTGGCGTACAGGCCCATTTCGATAGTGGCTAAGCGTTTGATGATCAGCTCATCGTCATCGGGGCGCGCGCCGCGGATCGCCAGATCCGCGCTGTGGTAAGCGATATCGGTGATGTTCAGCGCCGTCAACAGCGTGACGGTGATGGCCGGATAGCGTTGCCGCAGATCTTGCAGCGCCGGTATCACGAAGGCTTCGGCCAGGGTATCGGTGGTGGCGATGCGCACGTTGCCGCACAGACTTTCGTCGCCGCCGGCGGCTTTGCGAGCGATCGCCTGCACGGCATTTTCCATCTTCATCATGTCCGCCAGCATGGATTCACCCAGCGGGCTGAGGGAGAAGGATTTTGGCGTGCGGATAAACAATTTCGAACCCAGCGAGTTTTCCAGGGCGGTGAGACGTCGGCCGACGGTCGCTTGATCAACCTGCAGCTGGTTGGCGGCTTTACGTAACGTGCCGCAGCGTGCGACGGCCAGAAAGAAGCGCGCGTCATCCCAATTCATCATGCCATTTCCTCTCTGCAGATTTGTCGGCGCCAGGGGAGCAGTGCGGGCCGGGCGAACGATACCGGTATCTATCATAAAGCGTTGTTCCGCCTGGAGGGAGAGAAAGACGGTCAACGGCACGCACATCGGCGGTTATTTCTCCGGTGATGCAAGAATGCATCAGGGTGATTCATTCTTGACGATACTTCGCCCGTCGTCGTAACGCTATGATAAGCGCCGTTCCCGGCAGACCGGGTGAGGAAAGACGACGATGGCAGGCCGCCGCCTGCCGACTTTGGGAGTGGAAGCATGTCAGAAAATACCGCGATCCAGGACGCGGCGCCAGCAAACGCACGGGCGTCGCGCACGGCCATTTTACTGTTCCTGGCGCTGGCTTTGATGTCGGCATTGCTGAACAGCAGCGCGCCGACGCCGCTTTATCCGCTGTATCAGCAGCAGCTTGCGCTAAGCTCGGTCAGTCTGACCGTCATCTACGGCGCCTATGCCGCCGGCGTGCTGATCTCTTTGTTCGGCGTCGGCAATCTGGCCGGCAAAGTAAAGGATTTACGCAGCATGATCGTGCCGGCGTTGCTGGTGGTGTTGAGCGGCGCGCTGCTGTTCGCGCTGGCTGATACCTTTGCCATGATGCTGATGGCGCGGCTGCTGGCCGGGGTAGGCACCGGGGCGCTGACCGGCGCGGCGAACATCGCGTTGGTGCGGTTTGGGCCGCGCGACGGCGGTAAAAGCGCGGCGTTAATCGCAACGCTGTCATTCACCACCGGATTAGCGCTGGGGCCGATCTTCAGCGGCATCGCTTTGCAGACCGGTTTTCATCCTACGACGCTGCCGTTCGTTTTCATCATGGCCATTGCCGCCATGGCGGCGTTGGGCGTCATGCTGCTGTGGCCGCGTGGCCAGGTTGCGTCGCCGGCCCGCGCTGCGCCGGCCGAACAGGAAAAAAGCACGCTGCTCGATGGCCTGCGCGCTACCGGCGGTAAATTCTTTGTGTGCGCCGGCGCGCTGTTTGTCTGTTGGGCGCTGGCCGCCAGTATTTTGGCAATCGGCCCCGGCGTGGCGGAAACGCTGTTAGGCATGCACCAGCGTGGCGTCTTTGGCTATGCGATTGCGGTGTATCTGCTGATCGCCGGCATCAGCCAGATCCTGAGCCGCCGCGTTAACGCCCGTCATTCGCTGTTGTTCGGTTGCCTGGCGCAGGTGCTGGCGGCAGTGGTGTTCGCCATGGCGATCCAGTGGCATTCTCTGGGGCTGGCGGCGGTGGGGCTGGTGGTGGCCGGCTATGCTTACGGCGCCATTTTCGTCGGCAGCGCGACCCTGGTGAACTTGATTTCGCCGCCGACCAGCCATGCGCGTTTGCTTTCTCTGTTTTACGTTATCGCTTATATCGCCAACTGGGTGCCGATCTTGCTGGGCGTGGTGGTCGATCGCGTCGATCTGCAGCAGGCGACCCATTTGCTGTTCTTGAGCAGCAGCGCAGTGTGCCTGTTGCTGGCATGGAAAACGTCCCGGGTGGGGTTCCCTTGCTAATTATTTTGTGATGAATATCTATTTTTTATAATTAATGATTCTTTAATTACATTTATGATGTGATTTGTATCGCATAAATTGGCCTGTTTTCGGGTAAACTGCGCGCTTTCTTTTTGCTGCAGGTCACTTTATGAACGTTCTTTTCGCCATTGCCGTCACCACCGGGATCCTGTCCGGCGTTTGGGGATGGGTTGCCGTTAGTCTGGGCCTGATCGGTTGGGCCGGTTTTCTCGGCTGCACGGCCTATTTCGCCTGCCCGCAGGGCGGCCTGAAAGGGCTGTTGATCGGCGCGTTGACCTGCTGCAGCGGCGTTTTCTGGGCAATGGTCATCATCCACGGCAGCGAACTGGCGCCGCAATGGAATTTGCTGGGGTATCTGCTGACCGGCGCCGTGGCGTTCTTGATGTGCATACAGGCCAAACAGCAATGGCTGGGGTTCGTGCCCGGCACCTTTATCGGCGCCTGTGCGACCTTCGCCGGCGGCGGCGACTGGCCGCTGGTGACGCTCTCTTTGCTGGTGGGCCTGCTATTCGGCTATGCGATGAAAAACAGCGGGCTGTGGTGGGCGGCGCGCAGCGAAAAAGCCCGCGCCGCACAGCCGGTCAGCCGGCATGCCGGCTCAAACGGTGCCGCCGAGTGAGAGGCGGTAGTGCAGATCGAGACGCTCGGCGCAGGGCTCGCCCGCGATCCGCTGCAGCAACAGTTCACTGGCGGCCTTACCCATCTCAAAGCGCGGCGTGATCACGCTGGCGATGCCCGGCGTGGTCGCCTGGCCGATATCCAGACCGTGAAAACCCGATAGCGCAACCTCCTGCGGCACGCGCACGCCGAGACGCAGGCAGGCCTGCAACACGCCTACCGCCAAATCGTCGTTGGTGCACAGGATACCGTCCAACTGCGGGTAGCGTTCGCGCGCCATTGCCAGCATGTCGGCGCCGATCGAAACCGATGAGACCCGATGCGGCGTGATCTGGCGCGGCGTTTGCCCCTGAGCCGCCATGGCGCGGCAGTAACCCTGGTAACGTTTAATGTCGCGGGCGTCGGACATGGCGCCAAAGTAAACGATATGGCGTTTGCCGCTGGCCTGCAGCGCGGCGGTCATGTCATACCCCGCCTGTTCATTGTCGAATCCCACCGCGATCCGCCCCGGCGGCGCGTCGAGATCCATCACCTGCGCGATGGGAATTTTCGCGGCGGCGAGATAGGTCTCAGCGCGCAAGGTGTGCGCCGAATCGGTGAGGATTAGCCCGGCGATTGGATAAGCCAGCAGCTGTGCAATCTGCTCTTCTTCCCGCTGCGGGCTGTAATCGTAGTTCACCACCAGCGTTTGGTAACCCCGCGCCTGGGTGACGGATTCGATGCCGGCCAGCAGATCGGCGAAAATCTGGTTATTGAAAGAGGGGATCAACACGCCGATGCGCGGTTTTCTGCCGGCCTGTGCGGTATCGGCGTCAGTGATGTTCAGCTCCCGCATGACCTGCGCAATGCGTTCAGCGGTGTCGGCCGCCACTTTGTCCGGCGTGCGCAGAAAACGGCTGACGGTCATTTTGGTCACGCCGGCCAATTGCGCGATGTCCTGTAGCGTTACGCGGGGGTGTTTCATTCGGTAGCCTTAACGGGCGGCGCGGCAAGGGGGGATAGCGGTATGTTAACAAATCGATTTGGTGATAACAACGCATGCGATTTTATTGAAAGTGGCTATTTTTCAATTTGATAGGTTGGTTTTGTTCTCTCGCTGTCTGCGTGAGTTCACGTTAAGGGTAACAGGGTTTCGTAACATTATTTTCAGTGATTTCCATCACGTTTTTACCGGTAACAATCGGCTGAGATAGAGGCCTGTCCGATTGGAGGCCTGAAGGCCGGGAATTACCATGAACAACCTGTTTTCTCTGGATAACAAAACCGTCTTGATCACCGGCGCCTCGCGCGGCATCGGTTTTCTGCTGGCGCGCGGCCTGGCGCAGCAAGGCGCGCATATTCTGGTCAACGCCACCACCGAAGAACATGCCCGGCACGCCGCCGATCGCCTGCGCGAAGAGGGGCTGCGCGCCGACGCGGCGGCGTTCGACGTCACCGACTCTCAGGCGGTGCATGCCGCCATCGGCCGTATCGAAACGGACATCGGCGCGATAGACGTGTTGATCAACAACGCCGGCATCCAGCGCCGTCATCCCTTCACCGAGTTCCCGGAGCAAGACTGGGACGACATCATCGCCGTCAACCAGAAGGCGGTCTTCATCGTGTCGCAGACCGTGGCCCGTTACATGGTGCCGCGCCGGCGCGGCAAGATAGTCAATATCGGCTCGATGCAAAGCGAGCTGGGGCGGGACACCATCACCCCTTACGCGGCGTCCAAAGGGGCGGTGAAAATGCTGACGCGCGGCATGTGCGTGGAGTTGGCGCGTTACAACATTCAGGTCAACGGCATTGCCCCCGGCTATTTCAAAACCGAGATGACACAGGCGTTGGCCGACGACCCGGCCTTTACCGCCTGGCTAACCCAGCGCACGCCCGCCGCGCGTTGGGGGGATCCGCAGGAGCTGATCGGCGCGGCGGTGTTCCTGGCCGCCGACGCTTCCAGCTTCGTCAACGGGCAGCTGCTGTTTGTCGATGGCGGCATGTCCGCCGCGGTGTAATCCCTCTTTCGTGGAGTGTTGAGATGAAAATTCAAACCCAGTCCTGCATGGTTAACGGCAAACGAGACGTGGCGGTGATCGCGCAAGAAGTGAATTATCAGGGGCAGGGCACGCTGGTGAAAATCCGCCGCGGCGGCATCTGCGGCTCGGATCTGCATTACTTTCAGGAAGGGAAGGTCGGCAATTTTCAGGTACGCCAGCCGATGGTGCTGGGCCACGAGGCGATCGGCGAGGTGGTCGCCAGCGATTCGCCGCAGCTGGCGATCGGGCAGAAGGTGGCGCTCAATCCCAGCAAACCCTGCGGGCAGTGCAAATATTGTCTGGCGCAGCAAAGCAATCAGTGCGTCGAGATGCGCTTTTTCGGCAGCGCGATGTATTTCCCGCACGTCGACGGCGCTTTCACCCAATACAAGGTGGTGGATAGCGCGCAGTGCATTCCTTACGCCGCCGATCGCGACGACAGGGTGATGGTATTCGCCGAACCGCTGGCGGTGGCGATCCACGCGGCGAAACAGCCCGGCGCGGTGAAGGGTAAAACGGTTTTCGTGTCCGGCGTCGGCCCGATCGGCTGTTTGCTGGTGGCGGCGCTGAAAGCGCTGGGCGCCGCCGAGATCGTCTGCGCCGATCTCAGCCCGCGCTGTCTGGCGCTCGCCGGCCAGATGGGGGCGGATCGCTGTCTGCATGCCGCAGACGACGATTTCAGCGTATATCAGCAACACAAAGGCTATTTCGACATCGCTTTCGAGGCAGCAGGGCATCCGACGTCGCTGCAGCGCTGCCTGGAAGTCACGCGCGCCAAGGGCACCGTCGTGCAGGTCGGGATGGGCGGCAGCTTCCCTGATTTCCCGCTGATGCTGTTGATCGCCAAGGAGTTGAATCTGCTCGGCTCCTTCCGCTTCGTGGAGGAATTCGCGCTGGCGGTGGCCTGGCTGGCCGGCGATGTGGTCGATCCGCTGCCGCTGCTGTCGGCGGAGTTCGCCGGGGACCAACTGGCGCAGGCGCTGGAGTTTGCCGGTGACAAGCGCCAGGCCGCCAAGGTGCAATTAGTGTTTTAGGGTAAAAGTCCGATGGCCGCAGGTGACGATCGTTGTCTATAGTGTAGGAACGCTTAATTTTTCAACCACGGAGATCTCACGATGGCAAGACATACGGATGCTGAGCAAACTACGCTGGATGACGATCTGAGAATGCTGACCGAAACGCTGGAAGAAGTGTTGCAATACAGCGGCGATCGCGCGGATCAGGCCTACATCGACATCAAGTCGCACGCCGAGCAGGCGCTGAGTGAGGTCAAGGCGCGCTGGGTGAACACCGGCGAATCCTACTATGCCCGCGCCAAAGAAGCGGTGCACCGCACCGACGACTATGTGCGGGATAAACCCTGGCACAGCGTGGGCATCGGCGCCACCGTCGGGCTGGTGCTGGGGCTGCTGCTGGCCCGCAAATAAATCACGCCCCAGGGGCGGCGCAAGCCGCCTCGTTCTTTTCTGCAGACTGTGTGCTTCATCCCGCTGTTTCTCCGATAGTTCTTCCATATCCCGCCTATACTTTCCGCTAGCCGCCGCAGGCGGGGCGCTATTCCCCTGTTTTTTGTGCGGACGAATTGAGGCCATGTCGCCGCAGGTGTAAAGTGTTTGTGTATTTATTGTTTGTTTTTTGTTCTAAATCAAATAATTATCTGGTGTAAACACCCAGGGATATACGGCGTTTTTGCGCTGGCGCAAAAGCCGTGAAAATAACACCTCATATAATACAGAGCGTAACTACAGGCGCGGCGTCCGTCGGCTGCGCCGGGGACGATCTCTGCTAACTGACTTGTGAGCGAACTATGTCGACAAGTGTTTTTAATCGCCGGTGGGCGGCTGTGCTGCTCGAGGCGCTGGCCCGCCATGGGGTGCGGCATGTTTGTATCGCTCCGGGATCGCGCTCCACGCCGTTGACGCTGGCCGCTGCGGCCAACCGATCTTTTATCTGTCATACCCACTTTGATGAACGCGGGCTTGGCCATTTGGCGCTTGGGCTGGCGAAGGCGGCGCGTGAGCCGGTAGCGGTGATTGTCACGTCCGGTACCGCGGCGGCGAACCTTTACCCGGCTTTAATCGAGGCCGGCCTGACCGGTGAGCGGCTGGTGTTTCTCACCGCCGATCGGCCGCCGGAACTGATCGACTGCGGCGCCAATCAGGCGATCCGTCAAAACGGCCTCTACAGCAGCCACCCGACGTTGGCGATCGATCTGCCGCGTCCTACGCCGGATATTCCGGCCGCGTGGCTGGCCTCCAGCGTCGACAGCGCGATGGCGCGCCTGCAGCACGGCGCGTTGCATATTAACTGCCCGTTCGCCGAACCGCTGTACGGCGGCGATGAACGTCAGTATGCCGATTGGTCCGCCGCGCTGGGCGACTGGTGGCAGAGCGATCGGCCTTGGCTGCAGGAAAGCGAGACGCGTGCGGCGCCAGTGCCGCAGCCGGACTGGTTCTTCTGGCGGCAAAAACGCGGCGTGGTGCTGGCTGGCCGCATGAGCGCGGAAGAGGGCGCACAGGTGGCCGACTGGGCCGAGACGCTGGGCTGGCCGCTGATCGGCGATGTGCTGTCGCAGACCGGGCAACCGCTGCCCTGCGCCGATTTATGGCTCGCTCATCCGCAGGCGCAGCGCGTGTTGCAAGACGCGCAGCTGGTGGTGCAGTTCGGCGGCAGTCTGACCGGTAAACGCTTGCTGCAGTGGCAGGCGCAGTGTCGGCCGGAAGAGTATTGGGTCATCGACGAGCTGCCGGGGCGGCTCGATCCGGCCCAGCACCGGGGGCGGCGTCTGCGTGCCGGGGTGGCGCAGTGGTTGGCGCAGCATCCGGCGCAACCGCGCGCGCCGTGGGCCGCCGGGCTGGCGGTCTTGGCGGATAAGGCGCTGACGGCGGCGTCCACGCATCTGCACGATAACTTTGGCGAAGCGCAGCTGGCGCACCGCCTGCCGGAACTGCTGCCGGAGAACGGCCAGCTGTTTCTCGGCAACAGCCTGGTGGTGCGACTGATCGACGCGTTAACCACGCTGCCTGTCGCTTACCCGGTATTCAGCAACCGCGGCGCCAGCGGCATCGACGGTCTGATTTCCACCGCCGCCGGCGTACAGCGCGCCACCGCCAGGCCGACGTTGGCGATGGTGGGCGACCTTTCCGCGTTGTATGACCTCAATGCGCTGGCGTTGTTGCGCCACTGTTCGGCGCCGACGGTGCTGATCGTCGTCAATAACAACGGCGGCCAAATTTTCTCGCTGTTGCCGACGCCGGACGAGGAGCGCCAACGCTTTTACTGCATGCCGCAGAACGTCGAGTTCAGCCACGCGGCGGCGATGTTCCAGCTTGACTACGCGCGGCCGGAAAACTGGCGCCAACTGCAACAGGCGGTTGAGCAAGGCTGGCGGCGCGGCGGCGCCACGCTGATAGAACTGCAGGTGTCGCCGAGCGCAGGGGCCGAGAGTCTGCAATTCCTGGTACAACAGATGGCGGTGCAATGATGCTGGCGACGCGAATTTTGCAACAGGGCGAAGCGGGGCGTCCGTGGCTGGTATGGCTGCACGGCCTGCTGGGCAACAACAATGAATGGCGGGTGATCGCCGCGCGTTGCCCGGAATGGCCGTCGCTGGCCATCGATCTGCCCGGCCACGGCGATTCCGTGGCGGTGAGCTGCCGCGGCTTCGACGACATCAGCGCGCAAATCGCCGCGACCCTGCAACTGCGCAATATTGAACGTTATTGGTTGGTGGGCTACTCGCTCGGCGGGCGCATCGCCATGTATCACGCTTGCCACGGCCGCCATGACGGCCTGCAAGGCGTGATCGTCGAGGGCGGCAACCCGGGGCTTGAGGACGAACAACAGCGCCGCGATCGTTGCGAGCAGGATGCGCGATGGGCGGCGCGTTTTCGCAGTGAGCCGATTGCCGAAGTCCTGGCGGACTGGTATCAGCAACCGGTGTTCAAAGAGCTTAGCCATGTGCACCGCCAGGCGCTGATCGCCGCGCGTTCGGTCAACAGTGGCCCGGCGATTGCCGACATGCTCGAAGCCACCTCGCTCGGGAGACAGCCTTATCTGGCGCCGCAGCTGCGCCAACTGACCGTGCCGCTGCGGGTGCTGTGTGGTGAGAACGACCCCAAATTTCAACGGCTGGCGCGCGACGCCGGGTTGCCGTTGCGCATCGTGCCGCAGGCCGGCCACAACGCGCATCTGGCCAATCCGCAGGATTTCGTCGCCGAGCTGCAGACCTTTCTCGTTAACCCTGGTTAAAGGAACCGAACATGCTTTATCCGAATGAAGAACACCTGTATGCCGCTATCGCCTGGCAGGATTGCACCGGCGATTTCGAAGACATTCTGTATCACAAGTCCGCCGACGGCATCGCCAAAATCACCATCAACCGGCCGCAGGTGCGCAACGCGTTTCGTCCGCAAACGGTCAAAGAGATGATCGACGCGCTGGCCAACGCCCGTTACGACGACGGCATCGGCGTCATTATTCTGACCGGCGCCGGCGATAAGGCCTTCTGCTCCGGCGGCGATCAGAAAGTGCGCGGCGACTACGGCGGCTATCGCGACGACAGCGGCGTACATCACCTCAACGTGCTGGACTTCCAGCGCCAGATCCGCACCTGCCCGAAGCCGGTGGTGGCGATGGTGGCCGGCTATTCGATCGGCGGCGGCCACGTGCTGCACATGATGTGCGATCTGACCATCGCGGCGGATAACGCCATCTTCGGCCAGACCGGCCCGAAAGTGGGCTCGTTCGACGGCGGCTGGGGCGCGTCTTACATGGCGCGCATCGTCGGCCAGAAGAAGGCGCGCGAAATCTGGTTCCTGTGCCGCCAGTACGACGCCGCCGCCGCGCTGGACATGGGCCTGGTCAATACCGTCGTGCCGCTGGCCGATCTGGAAAAAGAGACGGTGCGCTGGTGCCGCGAAATGCTGCAGAACAGCCCGATGGCGCTGCGCTGCCTGAAGGCGGCGCTGAATGCCGACTGCGACGGCCAGGCTGGTTTGCAGGAGCTGGCGGGCAACGCCACCATGCTGTTCTACATGACCGACGAAGGGCAGGAAGGGCGCAACGCGTTCAACGAGAAGCGCCAACCGGACTTCAGCAAATTCAAGCGTAACCCGTAATGAGCGGGGCAAACCGCAGCGCGGCGCTATACCGTTACAGCCTGCCGATGGAGGCGGGCGTGGTGCTGCGCAATCAACGGTTGAAAACGCGTGACGGATGGGTGGTGCAGCTGTGTCAGGGCGAGCGTGAAGGTTGGGGCGAGATCGCGCCGCTGCCGGAATTCAGCCGGGAAACGCCGGCGCAGGCCGAACAGGCCGCGTTGGGCTGGCTGCAGGCGTGGTTGGCGGGCAACGAACCGGAGCACAGCGCGCTGCCCTCGGTGGCCTTTGGGCTCAGCTGTGCGCAGGCCGAGCTGGAGCAGCGTTTGCCGATGCAGGCGGATTTTCGCAAGGCGCCGCTGTGCACCGGCGATCCGGATGAGCTGTTCGAGACATTGAGCGCTTTGCCGGGCGAGAAAGTCGCCAAGGTGAAGGTGGGGCTGTATGAGGCGGTGCGGGACGGCATGATCGTCAACGTGTTGCTGGAGGCACTGCCGGATCTGCGGCTGCGGCTGGACGCCAACCGCAGCTGGACCCGCGCCAAGGCCGACGGCTTCGCCAGGTACGTTAACCCGGCGTGGCGCGATCGCATCGCCTTCCTGGAAGAGCCCTGCAAGACCCGTGATGAATCGCGCGACTTCGCCCGGGCGACCGGTATCGCCATCGCCTGGGATGAGAGCGTGCGGGAGGCGGACTTTGTGGTGCAGGCCGAGCCGGGCGTGGCGGCCATCGTGATCAAGCCGACGCTGGTCGGCAGCCTGGCGCGTTGCCAGACGCTGGTGGCGCAGGCGCACGCGGCGGGCCTGACGGCGGTGATCAGCTCCAGCCTCGAATCCAGCCTGGGGTTGACCCAGCTGGCGCGCATCGCCCATTGGCTGACGCCGGATACCGTGCCGGGCCTGGACACGCTGGGGTTGATGCAGGCGCAGGTGCTGCGCCCGTGGCCGGGCAGCGCGTTGCCGCTGCTGGATGTCTCGGCGCTGGAGTGCCTATGGCGCCGTTGAACGATTGGCCGTGGCGACACTGGGCGCGCACTCAGCCGCAGGCGACGGCGCTGATGCTCGGTGAACAACCGCTGAACTGGCTGGCGTTGCAGAGCCAGGTGGATGAGCTGGCGGCGGATTTCCAGCATCAGGGCGTTGAACCGGGCTGCGGCGTGGCGCTGTGCGGTAAAAACAGCTATCCACTGCTGCTGGCCTATCTGGCGCTGTTGCAGTGCGGCGCACGCCTGTTGCCGCTCAATCCCGCCTTGCCGACGCCGCTGCTGGCGCAGCTATTGCCGGAATTGGATATGACCTTTGTCTTCGGCCCGGACTCGTTGCCGGCGCTGCCGGAAGACGTGATTCGATTGACCCCGCCGTCGACCGAGCCGCGTTGGCCAGACCTGCCGACGTGGGATGCGCAGCGTCTGGCGACGCTGACGTTGACCTCCGGTTCCAGCGGCATGCCGAAAGCGGCCGCACACAGCTATGCCAACCATCTGGCCAGCGCCGCCGGGGTGTTGGGGCTGATGGCGTTTCAGCGCGAGGATTGCTGGCTGCTGTCATTGCCGCTGTTTCACGTCTCCGGACAGGGCATTGTCTGGCGCTGGCTGGCGGCGGGCGCCCGGTTGGCGGTGCGCGAGATGCACCCGCTGAACGAGGCGTTGGCGGGATGCACGCATGCCTCGTTGGTGCCGACCCAGCTGTGGCGGCTGCTGGCGCAACCGCTGGCGGGCATGACGCTGAAGGCGGTGCTGCTCGGCGGCGCGATGATCCCGGTGGAACTGACCGAACGGGCGGAGGCGGCGGGGATCCGTTGCTGGTGCGGCTACGGGCTGACCGAACTGGCCTCCACGGTGTGCGCCAAGCGCGCCGATGCGCGGGCGGGTGTCGGCCTGCCGCTCGGCGGCCGCGAGGTAAAACTGGTGGATGAAGAGGTCTGGATCCGCGCCGACAGCCTGGCGCTTGGCTACTGGCGTCATGGCCATCTGCAGCCGTTGGCCGATGAGCAGGGCTGGTTCCCGACCCGCGATCGCGGCGCGATGATCGAGGGGGAACTGCGAATTCTCGGCCGGCTGGACAACCTGTTTTTCAGCGGCGGCGAAGGGGTGCAGCCGGAAGATATCGAACGCGTGCTGGCGGCGCATCCGCAGATCACGCAGGCGTTTGTGGTGCCGGTGGCGGACGCCGAATTCGGTCAGCGGCCGGTGGCGGTGATCGACGGCGATCCGTCGCTGTCGCTGGCGACGCTGCTCGCCTGGTCGCAGGATAAGCTCGCCAATTTCCAACGCCCGACGGCATTGCTTCCGCTGCCTGACGAGCTGAAAAACGGCGGCATCAAGATTTCGCGCCGCCAGTTGCAGCAGTGGGTGGCGCAGCGTCTCTCTCAGGCATAAAAAAGCCGCCCGTAAGGGCGGCTGAGTGAATGATGGCAGGGGGATTATTTCAGCCCCAACGCCTTGGCGACGCCGGCGCCGTAGTCCGGGTGCACCTTGGTGAACAGCTCGACCTGACGGCGCTGGATGTGTTCCGGCACCTGCGACAGTTCGCCGGCGATGCGGGTGAACATGCGCTGGTGCTCTTCGGCGCTCAGCAGGTTGAACAGCGCGCGCGGCTGGCTGTAGTAATCGTCGTCTTCACGATGATTCCAGTGGTCGGCCGCGCCCTCAATGCTCAGCGGCGGCTCGCTGAAGTCCGGCTGCTCCTGGAACAGGCCGAAGCTGTTCGGTTCGTAGGTGGCGCCGTTGCCGCTGTTGCCGTCCACGCGCATCGCGCCGTCGCGATGGTAGTTGTGGAACGGGCATTTGGCGCCGTTAACCGGGATTTGGTGGTGGTTGACGCCCAGGCGGTAGCGGTGCGCATCGCCATAGGAGAACAGGCGGCCCTGCAGCATTTTATCCGGCGAGAAACTGATGCCCGGCACTACGTTGGCGGGGTTCATCGCCACCTGCTCAACTTCTGAGAAGTAGTTGTCGGGGTTGCGGTTCAGCTCGAAATAGCCGACGTCGATCAGCGGGTAGTCGCCGTGCGGCCACACCTTGGTCAGATCGAACGGGTTATACGGCGTCTGCGAGGCTTCGTGTTCCGGCATGATCTGAATTTGCAGCTTCCAGCGCGGGAAGTCGCCGCGTTTGATCGCGTCGAACAGATCGCGCTGTGAGCTTTCGCGATCCTTGGCGATGATCGCTTCCGCTTCTTCATCCATCAGGTTTTCAATGCCTTGTTCGCAGCGGAAGTGGAATTTCACCCAGAAACGTTCGTTGGCGGCATTGATAAAGCTGAAGGTGTGGCTGCCGAAACCGTGCATGTGACGGTAGGATTTCGGAATGCCGCGATCGCTGAAGTCGATGGTCAGCTGGTGCAACGACTCCGGCAGGTGGGAGAAGAAGTCCCACTTGTAGACTGGGTTGCGCAGGTTGGTATGCGGATCGCGTTTTACCACGTGGTTGAGATCGGGGAATTTCAGCGGATCGCGCAGATAGAACACCGGCGTATCGTTACCCACCAAATCCCAGTTGCCTTCTTCGGTATAGAACTTCATGGCGAAACCGCGAATGTCGCGTTCGGCGTCGGCCGCGCCGCGCTCACCGGCGACGGTGGAGAAGCGGATAAACATGTCGGTCTGCTTACCGATTTCGGAGAAGATCTTGGCACGCGTGTAGCGGGTGATGTCATGGGTGACGGTAAAGGTGCCGTAGGCGCCGGATCCTTTGGCGTGCATGCGGCGCTCGGGGATGACCTCGCGGTCGAAGTGGGCCAGTTTTTCCAGGAACCACACGTCCTGCAACAGCATCGGGCCGCGTTTGCCCGCGGTGATCACGTTATTGTTATCGACAACCGGGGCGCCGGCTGCGGTGGTCAGTCCTTTCTTGCTCATCACTTGCTCCTTATCGTAGTGCAGTTAAGTAAAGACTCGGGCGGTTTAAGCGTTCATCAGCATAGTCCTTTGGCGGGGCTTCTTCCCCTGACCTTGGTCAAAGCCACTACTAGTTGTAGCCCTATTGCCGAGCGACGGCAAATAGGTCTCGGTTATCGTTGGCATCGCCTTGACGAATATGGATTTTTGTTTGCAAATTTTTACATTTATTTGATTATTGAAGAATTTTTTCGCTTTTATCCCTTAAATACTCATTGCGCTTTGGTATAGACTCATGACGTTATTATTTTGCGTTGATTCGATCATTCGGTACGGATGACAAACCAGAGGGAAAGATGATGAAAAAGACTTGGGTCGCGTGCGCGGCAGGATTGCTGTTTGTGACCGGCGCGGCGAACGCCATCAGCGTGTCGGGCGAAGCCGGGCAACACTACACCAACCTGGGCGTTGGTATGAGCACCGGCTCTTCAGGTCTGGACCTGACCGGCAACTGGGCGCGCAGCGACCACGACGGCAACGTCGGCAGCGTGGGGTTGAACTTCGGCGTGCCGCTGGGGCCGTTGACGGCGACCGTGGGCGCCAAAGCGCTGTACCTCAGCCCGAAAGACGGGAAAAGCGGCGGGGCGGTGGCGCTGGGCGGCGGCCTGGAGTGGGAAATTAACCGTTACTTCAGCCTGCACGGCGAAGGTTACTTTGCCCCTGAGTCTTTCACCAGCGGCGTGAAGGCCTATAACGAAGCCAGCGGCGGCCTGCGCTGGAAGTTCCGTCCGCTGAGCGTGGACGTGGGCTACCGTTACATGCAGATGGAAGGCAAAGACGGGCGTCGCGACAACACCCTGGCCGATGGCCCTTATGTCGGTGTCGGTCTGAGCTTCTGACGCTCAGCAAAAAGGGGCCATTGCGGCCCCTTTCTCTTTATCATTCTTTGTCTTTCGTCGCTTACCCGACCGCCGGCAGCATGCCGCTGGCGATGCCCAGTTGGATGGCGATCACCGTTACCCCACAGACAAACACCAGCGCCAGCGCAGGGGTGCCGCCCCAGACGCGATATTGTGCCTGATGCTTTTGGCGAGTTTTCCACACCAACAGCGAAGGCAGCAGTAGCGCCAGCACCGACAGGGCGATGGCGGCGAAACCCAACGCCAGCACGAAACCACGCGGATAAAACAGCGCGAAGGCCAGCGGCGGCAGGAAGGTGATGGCGCCGGTTTGCAGGCGGCCACGCACGTTATCTTGCCGCTTGAACAGGTCAGCCAGGAAATCGAACAGCCCAAGCGCAACGCCGAGGAACGAGGTCGCCAGCGCCAGATCGGCGAACAGGTGCACCGCCAGTTCAACGTGCGGTGAAGCTACTGCATCACGCACCGCCTGCAACAGGCCATTCAGCCCGGCCTGCTGCGCCAGAATGCCGACGAAGGTGTCAGAGCTGATGCTGCCCAACGTCGCTAGCTGCCAGAAGATATAGGCGATCAGCGGGATGGCGCTGCCGATGATAAACACCCAACGCAGTTTGCGAATGTTGCCGCCCATGTAGTTGACGATGCTCGGCACGCTACCGTGGAAGCCGAATGAGGTGAAGATCACCGGAATGGCCGATAACGCCAGACCTTGCTCCAGCGGCAACGTCATCAGATTGGTCTGGTGGATATTCGGCAACATCAGGCCGAGCATCACCACCAGAAACACCACTTTCGCGCTGAACAGGATGCGGTTGAACAAGTCGACCGAGTGGGTGCCGATGCACACCACGCCGCCGGCCACCAGGGTGAACAGCAGGACGCCGAGCGACACCGGGAAGTCCTGCGATGTCCATTGGCTGATGCTGGTGGCGAGCAGTTCGCCGGCGCCGCTAATGTAGGCGGCGGTGAGGGCGTACATCAGGAACATCATGCTAAAGCTGGTCAGCCACTGGCCGCCGCCGCCGAGATAACGTTTGGCGAGCGTGCCCAGACCGGTATCCGCCTGCTCATGCTGGTAAACCTCCACCAGTAACAGCGCGGTGTAACACATCAACAGCCACAGCCCGACCAGTAAGGCCAGCGTGACGCCGAAACCGACGCCGGCCGCCGCCAGCGGCATCGCCAGCATCCCGGCGCCAATGGTGGTGCCCGCCACGATAAAAACACTGCCAAGAGTGCGATTCTTCACGTTTTTTCTCTACCAGCCGAAAGATTTTGAAAATTATAGGTAACGATTTATGAGGATGGCAGGATAGTGGAAGCCCTAATTTGTGTCAAACCGGCGTTACGCGCATTGTAAATTAAAGTTTACAACCTTGCGAGCGGCATGGCGCATGATGAACGACGCGATGGCGGAAATAATCCGACGGCGGCTAGTGAAAAGTTATTTACGGGCTTCTATAGTGGAATGACCAAAAAATGTGGGAGAGATCAATGTTAAGGGTGGAGATGCTCAGCACCGGCGATGAGGTGCTGCACGGGCAAATTATTGATACCAACGCCGCCTGGCTGGCGGACTACCTGTTCCAGCAGGGCGTGCCGATGAGCGGGCGGGAAACGGTAGGGGACAGCCTCTCTGCTTTGATCGAGATCCTGCAGGAACGCAGCCATATCGCCGATGTGCTGATCGTCAACGGCGGCCTGGGGCCGACCAGCGACGATTTGAGCGCGCTGGCCGCCGCGAAAGCCTGCGGCGTAGAGCTGATTGAACGGGCTGACTGGCTGGCGCGCATGGAAGCCTATTTCGCCGAGCGCGGGCGGCCGATGGCCCCTTCCAACCGCAAGCAGGCGCAGATCCCGGCCAATGCAGAAATGCTGGATAACCCGGTGGGCACCGCCTGCGGTTTCGCGTTGCAGCTGAACCAATGCCTGATGTTCTTCACCCCCGGCGTGCCTTCGGAATTCAAAGTGATGGTCGAACAGCAGATCGTGCCGCGTCTGCGCCAGCGCTTCACTTTGCCGGCGCCGCCGCTGTGCCTGCGTCTGACGACGTTCGGTACCTCCGAGAGCGATCTGGCCGCCGAACTGGACAGCCTGCCGCTGCCGCCGGACGTGGTGCTGGGTTACCGCTCGTCCAGCCCGATCATTGAGCTGAAGTTGACCGGGCCGGAAAGCCGGCGCGCGGAGATGGAGCTGGCCTGGCGACGCGTGCGCGAGGTAGCGGGGGACAACTGCATCTTCGAAGGCACCGTCGGGTTGCCGGCGACGCTGACGCAGCGCCTGAATCAGCAAGGGCTGAAGCTGGCGTTGAGCGAGCAATTCAGCGGCGGCTTGATCAACCTGCAGCTGCAGAGCGAAGGCGCGCCGCTGGCGGGGGGAGAGCTGCTGCCGGCCCACTGCATCGAAACGCTGGAAACGACGCTGGCGCGCGCCCGCTCGCTGGCGGAATTGACCGGCGCGCCGTTGGCGTTGGCGGTCAGCGCCATGCGCGATGAGCAGGTGAGCATTGCGCTGCACACGCCGCGCGGCGGGATTGGCCAGACCGTGCGTTATCGCGCGTCGCGCCACGGGCTGCGGCTGCGGCAGGAGTCGGTGGCGATGCTGGCGCTGGATATGCTGCGCCGTTGGCTGAATGGGGGCCAGGCGTGCGGTAAAAACGCCTGGCTGGAGGTGGTGGAAATTATCGAGTGACGCTCATGGCGCTGAGTTGTCTGCCTCACTGTTTTGTTGTAGCCGTTCGGACGCCAGGCGTGAAAGATGTATTGCCGCCGCGCCTCGCGTTTGCAGCTCTGTACCGTAGTTCCTGAGCGCCTGCGCGGCGCTGTCTGAGTGCGCCAGATGCGCCGCCAGGCTGGCGGCGTCTACCAGCGCGGTGTTGGCGCCGAGCCCACCTGCCGGGCTCATGGCGTGCACGGCGTCGCCGAGAAAGGCGATGCGTTCGCTGTGCCATTCCGGCATCGCCGCCGTAACCTGCACCGTCCGCACGCTGAGCGATAGGGGATCCGCCAGCGCTAACGCCGTTTGCAAGGCGGGCGCCCATCCTTGCGAGATATGCCGTACGCGCGCCTGCAACGCGGTGTTCTCCTCCAGTCCCGGGGCTCCGCCGAGACGTTCAGCCGAACCGATACAGGCCCAATAGAGATAGTCGTCGACCGGCGAGAGGCGGCAATCGGGCGCGTAGTCGGCCGCCAGTTGCGCCATGGGGGCCTGAAAGCGCATCGGTTCAACCACCAGCGACACGCCGTCGGCGAAGATCACCGATACGCCGTTCAGCAGCTCAGGGGCCAATTGGGCCCGGGTCGCCGCATCGAGCGGCGTTTTGCCGTAGAGGGTGACCGCACCGCTGTCTTCTGGCCCCGCCTCGGGCAGGCAGCGCCGCCGCACCAGCGAGTTGACGCCGTCGGCGGCGATCAGCACATCGACCCGCACGTGTTCGCCGTTGGCGAACTGAAGTTCCACACCCTGCGGCGTTTGTGCAAATTCATGCAAGGTATGGCCGAAACGTACCCGGTCTTGCAGGCCGGCAAGCAGGATCTCGCGCAGCGTTTGGCGATGAATGCCGAGATCGCCGCCCGGTTCTTGTGTTTGGTGCTGGCTGGAGGGCAACCAGTGCTCGGGGCGCCGGCCGATGAGCGGGGCAAGCTGCGGATCCCATAGATTGCTCTCGCCGCTGTTTTGCGCGCTGCCGGCGCAGAGCAAGCGGTAGTGCGTCGGCGGCAGGCAGGCGGCCAGCGCCTGCTGGCCCGACGGATCGATGCGCAGCCGGTAGCCCTGATCGCGTGCTTGCGGTGTGGTGTCGCGTTCAAACACCGTGGCGTGGATGCCAAAGCGGCGCAGTCCCTGAGCCAGACACAGGCCGCCGGGCCCGGCGCCGATAATGCCAATGCTGAGTGTTGTCATCATGTTCCCTCGTGAGTCAGTGGCCGCAGACGGTCGCGGCCGGAAGCATTTCATTATGTCGGTGCAGGAAAAGGTTGGTATAACGGTATCTGGACTAAAAATAGTGATTAGTGGCCAATATGAATGCGAACCTTCACGCCCTCGACGCTGACTGCAGCGAATGGTCGACGGGCCCCTGGCTGATCGCCCTCGGCGGCCGCGACGCGGCAGGCCGGGAGTATCGGTTGGGCACGCGCGAATACGACTGGCATCAGCATGTGCGCGGGCAGTTGCTGTGCGTTGAAAGCGGTTTGCTGCATGTAAGCACGGCGCAGGGCGATTGGGTGCTGCCGCCTCAGCGGGCGGGTTGGATCCCGCCGGCGACGGAGCACCGGGTGCAGGTTTGCGGCGCGCTGAGCGGTTGGAGTTTACTGCTGGCGCCGGAGGCCTGCCACGATCTGTCGAATACACCTTGCGTTATCGGCATCAGCGCAGTGCTACAGGCGCTGGCTCAGCGTGCGGAAGGTTGGGACAAACGCAGCGCGCTTACCCTGGAGCAGGAGCGTATGGCGCAGGTGATGCGTGACGAGATACGGCTGGCGCCGACGGAGCCGCTGTATTTACCGATGTCGTCCCATCCGCGCCTGGCCGGCGTTCTGCAGGCCTTGCTGGCGCAACCGGGGAGCGAACGTTCACTGGAGGCGTGGGCTGAATGGGGGGCGATGTCGCCGCGTACCCTGCGGCGGCTGATGATCGGCGAGACGGGGTTGAGTTTTGCCCAGTGGCGTCAGCAGGCTCGGTTGTCATATGCGTTGGCGAAGCTGGCCGAAGGCGAAACGGTGCTGCAGATTGCGGAGGCGCTGGGGTATGCCTCGCCGAGCAATTTTATCGCCATGTTTCGTAAAGCCTTCGGCGATTCCCCGGCGCGTTATTTTTCCACATCGGCGGGAAAGGGGCGCTAAGCGAAATACTTTGAGGATAGTTATATATCCCTGATTAATCATAATCTTATAGGGGATATTCGCGGTGAGGGAATGCTGTTACTCTCTTGACGGGTGCTTGAGACTGTTCGTCTTGGGCATTGTGTGACAAGGCGGATAGATGAAAGCCCCAGACTGACTCTCAATCAGAATGGGGCTGCACATACCGCCTAGACACCGGTATGGTAGCCCCTTCACAGCAAGGAGGCAAGCATGCGCTTAAGGCATGTGTTTCACTCGCTAACCGTTGTATGTATTACGGTTTTGTTATTTATCTGGATGATAAGAGACTCGCTGTGCGAGCTGAAAATCTACCAGGAAAATATCACTATCCTGATCAGGTTGGCGTGTGAGGTGAAGCGGTAATCCTAGGGCGGGGGCAACCCCGCCTTCTGGTCTCCAGGCGCGGTTTCCGGCACCCGACTTTACATTTCCAGCTCGATATCCGTCAGCGGCATGCAGCAGCAGGGCAGGATTTCACCGGCGTTGATAAACGCCAGCGGCTGTTGGCGGTAGGCCACTTCGCCTTTCACCAGCTTCAGACGGCAGGCGCCGCAATAGCCGGAGCGGCATTGGTACTCTACCTGCACATCGTGCAGTTCCAGCACGTCGAGCAGGCAGTTTTCACTGTTAGGGCAAGAGAGCTGCGTGCCGGCGGCGCGCAGCGTTACGGTTGGCGTCGCCATCGCTTACAGTTCGAAGTCGCTCAGGTCGTCGGCGTTGATCTCCGAGTCGATCTGGCCAACCAGGTAAGAGCTCACTTCCACTTCCTGCGGCGCTACCTGCACGTTGTCGGACACCAACCAGGCATTGATCCACGGGATCGGGTTGGAGCGGGTTTCGAACGGCAGACCGAGGCCGACCGCCTGCATGCGGATATTGGTGATGTATTCCACATACTGGCACAGGATGTCTTTGTTCAGGCCAATCATCGAGCCGTCGCGGAACAGGTATTCCGCCCACTCTTTCTCCTGCTGGGCGGCCAGCACGAACAGATCGTAGCACTGCTGCTGACATTCCTCGGCGATCTCCGCCATTTCAGGATCGTCGGCGCCGGAACGCATCAGGTTCAGCATGTGCTGGGTGCCGGTCAGGTGCAGCGCTTCGTCGCGGGCGATCAGTTTGATGATTTTGGCGTTGCCTTCCATCAATTCGCGCTCGGCGAAAGCGAAGGAGCAGGCAAAGCTGACGTAGAAGCGGATCGCTTCCAGCGCGTTCACGCTCATCAGGCACAGGTACAGCTGCTTCTTCAGCGCACGCAGATTGACGGTGACGGTTTTTCCGTTCACCTGGTGGGTGCCTTCACCCAGCAGGTGATAGTAGCTGGTCATCTCGATCAGATCGTCGTAGTAGCCGGAAATGTCTTTCGCGCGCTTCTTGATCTCTTCGTTGGTGACGATGTCGTCGAACACCAGCGCCGGATCGTTGACGATGTTGCGGATGATGTGGGTGTAGGAACGGGAGTGGATAGTCTCGGAGAACGACCAGGTTTCCACCCAGGTTTCCAGCTCAGGGATCGAGATCAGCGGCAGCAGGGCGACGTTCGGGCTGCGGCCCTGGATGGAGTCCAGCAGGGTCTGATACTTCAGGTTGCTGATGAAGATGTGCTTCTCATGCTCCGGCAGCGCCTGGTAATCGATGCGATCGCGGGAAACGTCAACCTCTTCCGGGCGCCAGAAGAAGGAGAGCTGTTTTTCGATCAGTTTTTCGAAGATTTCATGCTTTTGCTGGTCGAAACGCGCAACGTTTACCGACTGGCCGAAGAACATCGGCTCTTGCAGCTGGTCGTTTTTGGTCTGAGAAAAAGTGGTGTAAGCCATAAGCCTGAATCCATCGTAACGTGGCTAAATGAAGGGGCCGGAAAATTCCGGCCCGCTAGGTCAAACTTTAGATCTTGCAGGCGCCGCTTTCGCAGTCGTCATCGCCGGCCTTGGCAGGCTGCAAATCTTCCTGGGCGTCTTCCGCACCGTCGCGGGTGTTTTGGTAGTACAGCGTTTTCACGCCGAACTTGTAGGTGGTGAGCAGGTCTTTCAACAGCTGCTTCATCGGCACCTTGCCGCCCGGGAAGCGGGTCGGATCGTAGTTGGTGTTGGCCGAAATCGACTGGTCGATGAATTTCTGCATCAGCCCCACCAGCTGCAGATAGCCGTCGTTGCTCGGCATTTCCCACAGCAGCTCGTAGTTGTCTTTCAGACGCTCATACTCCGGCACCACCTGGCGCAGGATGCCGTCTTTCGACGCCTTGATGCTGATGTGACCGCGCGGCGGCTCGATGCCGTTGGTGGCGTTGGAAATCTGCGAAGAGGTTTCCGACGGCATCAGGGCGGACAGCGTCGAGTTGCGCAGACCGGTTTCCTGGATCTCTTTACGCAGGGTTTCCCAGTCGTAGTGCAGCGGCTCGCTGCAGATCGCATCCAGGTCTTTCTTGTAGGTGTCGATCGGCAGGATGCCCTGCGAATAGGTGGTTTCGTTGAACCACGGGCAAGCGCCTTGTTCCTGCGCCAGACGGTTGGAGGCTTTCAGTAGGTAGTACTGAATGGCTTCGAACGTCTTGTGGGTCAGGTTGTTGGCGCTGCCGTCGGAGTAGCGCACGCCGTTCTTCGCCAGATAATAGGCGAAGTTGATGACGCCGATGCCCAGGGTGCGGCGACCCATTGCGCCACGGTGCGCGGCCTTGATCGGATAATCCTGATAATCCAGCAGGGCGTCCAGCGAACGTACCGCCAGGGTCGCCAGCTCTTCCAGATCGTCCAGGCTGTCGATCGCGCCCAGGTTGAAGGCGGACAGGGTGCACAGTGCGATCTCGCCGTTTTCGTCGTTGACGTCTTCCAGCGGCTTGGTCGGCAGGGCGATTTCCAGACACAGGTTGGACTGGCGCACCGGCGCGATCTGCGGATCGAACGGGCTGTGGGTGTTGCAGTGGTCGACGTTCTGGATATAGATACGGCCGGTAGAGGCGCGTTCTTGCATCATCAGCGAGAACAGCTCAACCGCTTTCACGCGCTTCTGGCGAATGCTGTCGTCTTTCTCGTACTGGGTGTACAGGCGCTCGAATTCGTCCTGATCGGCGAAGAACGCGTCATACAGCCCCGGCACGTCGGACGGGCTGAACAGGGTGATGTCTTCGCCTTTGATCAAGCGCTGGTACATCAGACGGTTCAACTGCACGCCGTAGTCCATGTGGCGCACGCGGTTGCCTTCAACGCCGCGGTTGTTTTTCAGCACCAGCAGGCTTTCCACTTCCAGGTGCCACATCGGGTAGAACAGCGTTGCCGCGCCACCGCGCACGCCGCCCTGCGAGCAGGATTTGACGGCGGTCTGGAAGTGTTTGTAGAACGGGATGCAGCCGGTATGGAAGGCTTCACCGCCACGGATCGGGCTGCCCAGCGCGCGGATGCGGCCGGCGTTGATGCCGATGCCGGCGCGTTGCGAAACGTATTTCACAATGGCGCTGGAGGTGGCGTTGATGGAGTCCAGGCTGTCGCCGCACTCGATCAGCACGCAGGAGCTGAACTGGCGGGTTGGGGTGCGCACGCCGGACATGATCGGCGTAGGCAGCGAAATCTTGAAGGTGGAAATCGCGTCGTAGAAACGTTTGACGTAATCCAGACGAGTTTCACGCGGGTAGTTGGAGAACAGGCACGCGGACACCAGCATGTACAGGAACTGGGCGCTTTCGTAGATCTCGCCGCTGACGCGGTTCTGCACCAGATACTTGCCTTCCAGCTGCTTGACGGCGGCATAAGAGAAGTTCATGTCGCGCCAGTGATCGATAAAGGAGTCCATCTGCTCGAACTCTTCAGCGCTGTAGTCTTCCAGCAGATGTTTATCGTATTTGCCCATCTCGACCATGCGGGTCACGTGAGCGTGCAGCTTCGGCGGTTCGAACTGGCCGTAAGCCTTTTTACGCAGGTGGAAGATCGCCAGGCGAGCGGCCAGGTACTGATAGTCCGGCGCATCGCGGGAGATCAGATCGGCAGCGGCTTTGATGATGGTTTCGTGAATGTCGGCGGTTTTGATGCCGTCATAAAACTGAATGTGGGAACGCAACTCTACTTGAGAAACCGAGACGTTGTGCAATCCTTCTGCGGCCCAATCGATGACCCGGTGGATTTTGTCGAGGTTGATGCGCTCTTTACGGCCATCGCGTTTAGTTACAAGCAGACTTTGGTTCATGTGGTGTTTTACCTGTCCGTATGGTGCCCCTAAGCAGAAGTGTAGTCGCTCTGCTCAGTATGTAAACACTATATATAGGGGTTGTATGTCGGTGAGGTAACAAGATAGTGAGAAAAAACGGCGTTTGCAAGTGAACAAAACCGGCCTAATTTGTGGATAACTTGGGGGTGAAATGTAACTTGCCGTTCGCAGTGCGCGCCGTGACTGGCGCGACAAGCTTGTCAATAAGCGAGATCAGATTTTACTGAAAAACTGAAAAAACCGATCGTTTGGCGTTTTATTAAACGTTAGAAAAAAACGGCATATTGATCTGATTTAATATTCTAAAAAACTGTCTACAACCACGATTTTGATCGAAGTCGCGGAAATTAGGTATTTTTCCTAACAGCGCGTTGGCGCCGAACCCCGATAACGCAGGGCCGGCGCGGTTTACAGCGCTCAGCCTTCGTGCTGGGTGTGCACCATGTAGTTCACGTCAACGTTGCGCCCAAGCTTGAAATGATCGGTGATCGGGTTGTAATGCAGGCCGATCATGTGCTTTTCGCGCAGCGGCGTGCCGTCGACCCAGCCGATCAGTTCGGAAGGGCGAATAAACTTCTTATGATCGTGGGTGCCCTGCGGCACCATCTTCAGCACGTACTCCGCGCCGATCACCGCCATCAGCCAGGCTTTGGTGTTGCGGTTGATGGTGGAAAAGAACACGTGGCCGCCCGGTTTCACCAGTTGGGCGCAGGCGCGCACCACCGAGGCCGGATCGGGCACGTGCTCCAGCATTTCCATGCAGGTGACCACGTCGTAGCGCTGCGGGTTGGCCTGAGCGTGGCTTTCCACCGTCTCCTGCACGTAAGTCACGTTCACGCCGCTTTCCAGCGCGTGCAGCCGGGCGACCTGCAGCGGCTCCCCGCCCATGTCCAGACCGGTCACTTCGGCGCCTTCGCGCGCCATGCTTTCCGCCAGAATGCCGCCGCCGCAGCCCACGTCGAGCACCTGCTTGTCAAAAATGCCGCCGGCGCGCTGCATGATGTAGTTCAGGCGCAGCGGGTTGATGTGGTGCAGCGGTTTGAACTCGCCTTCCAGATCCCACCAGCGGGAGGCGACGGCCTCGAACTTGGCGATTTCCTGGTGGTCAACGTTTTGCACTCGGCTGGATGATTCTGCGTTCATGGGCTTGTCTGGCTCCTTGTTCTCGTTGCGCGGATTATACATGTTCCGGCGCGGCATCGTCTGCGTCGATGCGTTTTTAGCGCACTAATCTGTACAATTTCCGTGAAACAGCGGCGGTTATTTTCCCGTAAAGCGTGCTTTGTGATATAGTTTTACACCTTTGCCACTATGGCAGCGGGCAGATGAATCATTAGTAGAGGGATAGCAGCTCCATGAGCGACCTTGCCAGAGAAATCACACCGGTAAACATCGAAGACGAGTTGAAAAACTCGTATCTGGACTACGCGATGTCCGTTATTGTCGGACGTGCGCTGCCAGATGTTCGTGATGGACTGAAGCCGGTTCACCGCCGCGTTCTTTACGCGATGAGTGTATTGGGTAACGACTGGAATAAACCATACAAGAAATCGGCCCGTGTCGTCGGGGACGTGATCGGTAAATATCACCCGCACGGTGACAGCGCGGTTTACGACACTATCGTGCGTATGGCTCAGCCGTTTTCACTGCGCTACATGCTGGTGGACGGTCAGGGTAACTTCGGTTCCGTCGACGGCGACTCCGCCGCGGCGATGCGTTATACCGAAGTGCGCATGTCCAAGATTGCTCACGAACTGTTGGCGGATCTGGAAAAAGAAACCGTCGACTTCGTGCCTAACTATGATGGCACCGAGCAGATCCCGGCCGTTATGCCGACCAAGATCCCGAACCTGCTGGTCAACGGCTCGTCGGGCATCGCCGTGGGCATGGCCACCAATATTCCGCCGCACAACCTGGCTGAAGTCGTCAACGGCTGCCTGGCCTATATCGATGATGAAAACATCAGCATCGAAGGGCTGATGGAACACATCCCGGGGCCGGACTTCCCGACGGCGGCGATCATCAACGGCCGTCGCGGCATTGAAGAGGCCTACCGCACCGGGCGCGGCAAAGTCTACCTGCGCGCGCGCGCGGAAGTGGAAGCCGACGCCAAAACCGGCCGCGAAACCATCATCGTTCACGAGATCCCGTATCAGGTGAACAAGGCGCGTCTGATCGAAAAGATCGCCGAGCTGGTGAAAGAAAAACGCGTAGAAGGCATCAGCGCGCTGCGTGACGAGTCCGATAAAGACGGCATGCGCATCGTGATCGAAGTCAAACGCGACGCGGTCGGCGAAGTGGTGCTGAACAACCTGTATGCGCTGACGCAGCTGCAGGTTACCTTCGGCATCAACATGGTCGCGCTGCATCAGGGGCAGCCTAAGCTGCTGAACCTGAAAGATATCCTCGAAGCCTTCGTGCGCCACCGCCGCGAAGTGGTCACCCGCCGCACCATCTTCGAACTGCGCAAGGCCCGTGACCGCGCCCATATCCTGGAAGCGCTGGCTATCGCGTTGGCTAACATCGATCCGATCATCGAGCTGATTCGCCGTGCGCCGACGCCGGCGGAAGCGAAAGTCGCGCTGGTGGCTCAGCCGTGGGATCTGGGCAACGTCAGCGCCATGCTGGAACGCGCCGGTGACGACGCCGCTCGCCCTGAGTGGCTGGAGCCGGAGTTCGGCATCCGCGACGGCAAGTACTACCTGACCGAGCAGCAGGCTCAGGCGATTCTGGATCTGCGTCTGCAGAAACTGACCGGCCTGGAGCACGAAAAGCTGCTGGACGAATATAAAGAGCTGCTCAACTTCATCGCCGAGCTGATCTTTATTCTGGAAAGCCCAGAGCGCCTGATGGAAGTGATCCGCGAAGAGCTGGTGGCGGTCAAAGAGCTGTACAACGACGGCCGTCGCACCGAGATCACCGCCAATACTTCCGACATCAACATCGAAGACCTGATCAACCAGGAAGATGTTGTGGTGACCCTGTCTCACCAGGGCTACGTGAAGTATCAGCCGCTGTCCGACTATGAAGCTCAGCGCCGCGGCGGCAAAGGCAAGTCCGCCGCGCGCATTAAAGAAGAAGACTTTATCGATCGCCTGCTGGTGGCCAACACCCACGATACGATCCTGTGCTTCTCCAGCCGTGGCCGCCTGTACTGGATGAAGGTGTATCAACTGCCTGAAGCCAGCCGTGGCGCGCGCGGCCGCCCAATCGTCAACCTGTTGCCGCTGGAAGCCGATGAGCGTATCACCGCCATTCTGCCGGTGCGCGAGTATGAAGAAGGGCGTCACGTGTTCATGGCCACCGCCAGCGGTACCGTGAAGAAAACCGCGCTGACCGAGTTCAGCCGTCCGCGCAGCGCCGGCATTATCGCCGTCAACCTCAACGAGGGCGACGAGCTGATCGGCGTCGATCTGACCGATGGCACCAACGAAGTGATGCTGTTCTCCGCCAACGGTAAAGTGGTGCGCTTCCCGGAAACGCAGGTGCGTTCGATGGGCCGTACCGCGACCGGCGTGCGCGGCATCAACCTCGGCGAAGGCGACAGCGTGATTTCGCTGATCGTGCCGCGCGGCGAGGGCGACATTCTGACCGTCACGCAAAACGGCTTCGGTAAACGTACTGCAGTCACCGAGTACCCGACCAAGTCACGCGCCACCCAGGGGGTTATCTCCATCAAGGTGAGCGAGCGTAATGGCCAGGTGGTCGGCGCCGTGCAGGTGGAAACCAGCGACCAGATCATGATGATCACCGATGCCGGCACGCTGGTGCGTACCCGCGTTTCGGAAGTCAGCGTGGTCGGTCGTAACACCCAGGGCGTGACGCTGATCCGTACGGCGGAAGACGAAAACGTCGTCGGTCTGCAGCGCGTGGCCGAGCCGGTGGAAGACGAAGAGCTGGACAGCCTGGAACCGGGCGCGGAAGCGGTGGAAGAAGACACTACGCCGCTGGACGATGGCGACGACGCGGCTGAGCCGATGGACGACGACAACGTTTAAGCAAGGTGAGGGCGTCGGCATGCCGACACCGTAATGCACTGAGACAAAAGGGCCTGGCAGCGATGCTAGGCCCTTTTTCAGTTATATGGTTTAATTGGCGCACCGAGCCGCCGGCCGCTGCGCCGGCGACAACGCGCGCCGCCACTGACTTTCGTATGGTATCCGATTGAAATATTTAGCCTCTTTTCGAACTACGCTGAAGATATCCCGCTATCTGTTCCGGGTGCTGGCGATTTTGCTGTGGTCGTTGGGAGCGCTGCTCACCACCTTTTATATTCTGAATATCCTGCATCAGAAAGAATCGGACATCCGCCAGGAGTACAACCTCAATTTCGATCAGGCGCAGGGCTATATTCGCCATTCCGCCGACATCATACGCGACATCAAGTACATGGCGGAAAACCGCCTCAACGGTTCGGTCAGCGGCCTGGACATGTTCAGCGGCGTGATCCCCGGCAAGGGCAGCCCACCGCAATTCTATCCGCTGTATCCAGAGTCTAATTGCGCCCTGAGCGCCACTTACCGCAGTTCACTCGATTCGCTGAGCGGCCTGATCCAGTATTGGAAAGAGAACTTCGTGGCGGCCTACGATCTCAACCGGGTGTTCTTTATCGGCGGCGACAGCCTGTGTCTGGCGGAATTCGGCGGCGGCAACGCGGTCGCCAACCGGGAAAACATGCTGAAGCTGCTGCACGAGCGCATTCTGAAATACCGCAACGCCAAGAATCTGGACAAAGACAACAACCTGTATTGGATTAGCCCCAGCGCGCAGCGGCCTGACATCGGTTATCTGTATGTGCTGACGCCTCTCTATATCGGCAACAAGCTGGAGGCGCTGCTGGGCATCGAGCAAACCGTCCGGCTGGAAGATTTCGTCACCGCCGGCAACCTGCCGATCGGTGTCACGCTGCTGGATGAAAACAACGATCCGATACTGCGCCTGGCGGATGGCGATCGCTATGCCGCTGCGCTCAACAGCTACCCCGAAGAGCATGCTTACTTCGGTTATGTCGACAACTACCGCGATCTGATCCTGAAAAAAGCGCTGCCGCCTTCATCGCTGAGCATCGTTTATGCGCTGCCGGTGAAAAGCGTGGTGGAACGCTTCAAAATGCTGATCCTCAATGCGCTGTTGCTGAACCTGTTGTCGGCTATCGTGCTGTTCACGCTGGCGTGGCTGTTTGAGCGCAAAATGTTCCTGCCGGCGGAGGACAATGCCTTCCGGCTGGAAGAACACGAACAGTTCAACCGCAAGATCGTCGCCTCGGCGCCGGTGGGCATCTGTATCCTGCGCATCAGCGATGGCACCAATATTCTGAGTAACGAACTGGCGCACAACTACATCAACCTGTTGACCCACGAAGATCGCGATCGCATTACGCGCATCATCTGCGAACAGCAGGCGAACTTCGTCGATGTGATGACCAGCAACAACAATAATCTGCAGATCAGCTTTGTCCATTCGCGTTACCGCAACGAAGAGGTGGCGATCTGCGTGCTGGTGGACGTCAGCGCGCGCGTGAAAATGGAAGAGTCGCTGCAGGAGATGGCGGCGGCGGCGGAGCAGGCCAGCCAGTCTAAATCGATGTTCCTGGCCACCGTCAGCCATGAGCTGCGCACGCCGCTGTACGGCATTATCGGCAACCTCGATCTGCTGCAGACCAAGGCGTTACCGCCAGGGGTCGATCGGCTGGTCAATGCGATGAACAACTCTTCCGGGCTGCTGCTTAAAATCATCAGCGATATTCTCGACTTCTCCAAAATCGAGTCCGAGCAGCTGAAGATTGAACCGCGTGAGTTCTCCTGCCTGGAGGTGATCACCCATATCGCCGGCAACTATTTGCCGTTGGTGGTGAAGAAACGTTTGGGGCTGTACTGCTTTATCGAGCAAAACGTGCCGGAGCGTATCTTCGGCGATCCGGTGCGGCTGCAGCAGGTGCTGTCCAACCTGGTGAACAACGCCATCAAGTTCACCGATACCGGCTGCATCGTGCTGCAGGTCTGCACCCGCGGCAGCTACCTGGAATTCAGCGTGCGCGATACCGGCGTCGGTATTCCGGAGAAGGAGATCTCACGCCTGTTCGATCCGTTCTTCCAGGTGGGCACCGGCGTGCAGCGCCACTTCCAGGGCACCGGTTTGGGGCTGGCGATCTGCGAGAAATTGGTCAACCTGATGGACGGCGACGTCTCCGTCGAGTCCGAACCGGGGCTGGGCAGCTTGTTCAGCATTCGCATTCCATTGTTTAACGCCCAGTTCCCGATCCCGCAGGCCAGCGATACCTGGCAGGGCCGGCGGCTGTGGCTGGATATCCGCAATCAGCGGCTGGAAAGCTACCTGATGGCGATTCTGGGCGGCTACGGCGCCGATATCCAGCGCTATGACGGGCAGGAGACCGCCGCCGACGAGGTGATGCTCAGCGATTATCCGCTGATGCTGAACACGCCGCTGTTGGCTCAGATCCAGTTCTCGACCGAACATATCGGCCCGTCGCTGGAAACCCGGCCAGGCTATTGGATGCACAGCACCTCTACGCCGCGTGAAACGCTGACCTTGATCAACCGATTGTTCGGCGTCGGCAACGGCGCGGCAGAGGCGCTGGTGCAGCTGCCGGTGCCCGCCAAGGCCAGCGCGGCGGACAACGGCGATATTCATCTGCTGGTGGTCGACGATCATCCGATCAACCGTCGTCTGCTTTCCGATCAGCTGGGGTCGCTGGGGTATCAGGTGGTGACCGCCAACGACGGCGTAGACGCGCTCGCCGTACTGAAACAGCACCACGTCGATATTGTGTTGACCGACGTCAATATGCCAAACATGGACGGCTATCGCCTGACGCAGGCGCTGCGGGAGATGCAGTTCAGCGCGCCGGTGATCGGCGTGACGGCGAACGCGTTGGCGGAGGAGAAGCAGCGCTGTCTTGAGGCGGGCATGGATAATTGCCTGTCGAAACCGGTTACGCTGGAGACGCTGGAGCAGACATTGGCTTATTACAGCCAGCAGGTACGCTACAACCGCAGCGAGGCCTGAAAAGCAAACAGGCACGGCGGATGCCGTGCCTGTTTGGCGTTAACCTGCCGTGAGGCGGGCTTTAGTCTTTGTCCAACGGCGTCATGCTGACGGACGAGAGGTAGTTGAGCAGGGCGATGTCGTTTTCTACGCCCAGCTTCATCATCGCCGATTTCTTCTGGCTGCTGATGGTTTTGATGCTGCGGTTGAGTTTCTTGGCGATTTCGGTCACCAGGAAACCTTCGGCGAACAGACGCAGCACTTCGCTCTCTTTCGGCGACAGGCGTTTGTCGCCATAGCCGCTGGCGCTGATTTTCTCCAGCAGTTTGGAGACGCTTTCCGGCGTGAACTTCTTGCCTTTCTGCAGGGCGGCCAGCGCCTTCGGCAGATCGGTCGGCGCGCCTTGTTTCAGCACGATGCCTTCGATATCCAGATCCAATACCGCGCTCAGGATCGCCGGGTTGTTGTTCATGGTCAGCACGATGATCGACAACTGCGGATAATGACGCTTGATGTACTTAATCAGCGTGATGCCGTCGCCATACTTGTCACCCGGCATCGACAGATCGGTGATCAGCACGTTGGCATCCAGCTTGGACAGATTGTTGATCAGTGCGGTTGAGTCTTCGAACTCCCCAACGACATTCACCCATTCAATTTGCTCAAGTGACTTCCGGATGCCAAACAGTACGATAGGATGGTCATCAGCAATAATTACGTTCAGGTTATTCATGTTGTTGGCTACCTTGCTTCAGCAGTCTGCTGACGAAAAAATCAATCTGACTGATGTTATTCTCGATCTCGGGCGCATCACCTTCTGCGATGCGCTGTTCTAACGATTCGCACAGCTGCTTGCCGGGAAGCAGATTTAACATGGCAAACACGCCTTTCAGGCGGTGTGCGGTTTGTGACAGCGCATTGAAATCACTGCTGCCCGCCTCAGTATACAGTTTTTTGACATCATCGGGTACTGTATCGACAAACAGCCCATAGTAATCACTTGATTTCAATTGTTTTTCATAGAGTTGGATATCTTCTGAGCTCAATGAAAGCGGACTTTCTTCCTGCTCCAGCGCGGCCATTTGCTGTTCGATCAGCATCAGCACGGCGTCGATTAATGCGCCGTTCAGGTTATAGTTCACCCGAATGTAGCGTTTATCCAGCGCTTGCCAACCCGGTTCATCGGTCGCCAGCAACAGCGTGTAATCATCGGCTCGCTGCGGGTTATCGGTCAGCAGCACGTCATAATCGCGGTTGACCGCGCGATCTTCGGCGACGAGGCAGTCGGCGCCGTAAGCCTGCAACAGGCGGGTCACGATGCCGCGCACTTCATCTGACGTGATGTCCAGCAGGGCGGTGACGCCGTCGAGCAGCTTTTCCTGTTCCTGCGGCTCTTTTCTCTCCATCTCCATGGCGACGCGAATGGTATAGCGAGTGCCGATATCCACTTTGCTGCGAATGTCCAACTGGCCGTTAAGCTTTTTGCACAGCTGATTGCACAGGAAGAAAGTGAGGCCGGAACCGTGGTTGAAGCGGTCCACCAGCGTCTGGCTGAGGAACGGGTAATTGAGATTGCTGATCTCTTCGTTGGAGATGCCGGAGCCGGTGTCGTTGATTTGGAAAATCAGGCGATCCGGGTGTTCGGGCTCATGGTCGATGACCAGAGAAATCTTACCGCAGGCGGTGGTGATAATGGCGTAATGCACCAGCAGTGAGATCACTTTGCGCAGCGCGTTGGCGTCGCCGATGTAGTTCTGTTCGACGTCCAACTGGAAATGCTTGAACAGCGCCAGCCCCTTTTGATTGAGAGCGGGCAGGGCTTCCAGCAGCAACTCGTCGATCATCGCCGCCGGGTTGAACGGCTCGCGCGTCGGTTGCCAGTCCTGGGTTTCCAGCCGCGTCAGCAGAGTGATGTTATCGATCAATCCCAGCACCGATGACGACGCCGCCGTCAGTTGAACCAGCAGCGCCTGCTGTTGTTCCTGATCCGGCTGGTTGCGCAGGCTGTCGACCAGATCGTGCATCTGGCGCACCGGCTGATTCAGTTCGATGCCCAGGTTGTGCAACATCAGTTTGCGCGCCTGCACGTTCTTGTCGTATTCACGCCGTGCCTGCTGCAGCCGCTTGTTCACCATGACCTCTTTATCTTGATCGTGCATCAGGAACAGGTAGGTATCCGGCGATAGCTGGCTGCGGAAAATGCGGATTTCATACACCTCGTTGTTGACCGTTGCCTGAATGACGCCGTGATGCTGTTCGGCCATATGGGCGATTTTTTGCAGGCTGAGGTGCGGCAGCAGGTGCTCGGCGATTTTGTTGCTGGCGATCACCGCATTGTTGGCGAAGCTGTAAACCAGCAGGCCGGAGGGCAGGCTGGAGACGATTTCCTGATTCAGCGCGCGCTCGGCCTCCAGCTCAACCGCCATGTTTTCGCTCGGGCGGATGTACTGGCGGCGGATAAAGTAGATGCTCAGCATCGAGAGCGCCAACAGCAGCAGATTGACCGCGATCAGCCAGATGTTGTTGCGCAGCAGGTCTATGGCCAGATTAATGGCCGAAACGCGATACACCACCTTCAACGGCGCATTGGGCAGGGCGGCGCTGAACTCCACCCAGCCGCCGCTCATCGCCGCCTGGGCGCCGAGGGCGGTTTCCGCCGGGATGGCGCTGTCGTCGAGCTCGACATCGTCCGGCTGCAGCAGGAAATTGGCGCGGGCCAGGTTGGCCGGAATGATGTCGTTGATCGGCAAGTCGAAGGCGATCACCGTCGCCAGATGTCCCGGCTGATTAAAGGTGGTGCGAATCGAGAATGAATAGGCGTTCTGGAAGCGCTGTTTGCGCAGATCGGAAAAGCTCTCGCGTTCGTCGAGCATATTGGCCTGTTGCAGCATCTCGGCGCGGCGTTCGTCCGCCGAAGTGGTCAGGTAGCTTTCCCTAAAGCGCGAAGCCAGCTCTTTGAGCGGCTGAGTGGTGATCAGACTGAGGCTGTTGTCCTGACCATTGAGGTAATACATGGCGTAGCTCTCGGTCTTGGCGCCCCAACGGTTGTCCAGGTAGTCCGAAATGTTGGCGATCATCGCCAGCGTGTTCTCGTCATGGCTGCCGAAGATCACCGCGTCGGTTTTCTTGTGCGGCTTCTCGACATAGTAGACGTCGGGGCGCAGGCGGGTTTCCTGCAAACCGGGATCGACATTCTGCGCCGGCGCGTTGCCGAATTTGTCATAGACCTGATAGGTCATGTAGCGATAGGTATCGATGCGCTTTTGCAGCGAACCGGCGATGCTGTTCAGCGTGTACTTCTTTTCCGCCAGCCAGGCGTTGGTGTAGTTGTAGCCATACAGGCCGATGCCGATCGTCAGCAGCACGATAAACAGCAGGAAACAGCGAGTGATATTGCTGGAGCTAATGGTCAGTTGTTTATTTTGCATAGTGGCTGCGCATTCCTGAATCAGCGAGTGACGGCCCTGGCGCTGGCGGTCACCGCCAACAGCAGAGCGGCTACGCAGGCGAAGGCCACCGTCAGGCTGGAAAACTGAGCGACAAAGCCGATCAGCGCCGGGCCGGCCAGAATACCGGCATAGCCGACGGTGGTAACGGATGCGATCGCCAAATTGGCCGGCATATCGCGTTGGTTGCCCGCGGCGCTGAACAGAATCGGCACGACGTTGGAAGCGCCTAGGCCAACCAGCATAAAGCCGACCAGCGAAACGGTGGCGTGATTGAAGGCGATAGCCAGGCTGAGACCGACAGCGGCGCACAGGCTGCCCAGCAGCAGCACCCGGTAGCGGCCCAGCGAGTTCACCACCCGATCGCCATTGAGGCGGCCGAGCGTCATGGTGATGGAAAACAGCGCATAGCCCAGCCCGGCCTGGCTGTGTTCGACGCCGCGCAGCGTGGTGAGGAACAGCGCGCTCCAGTCGAGCATCGAGCCTTCCGCCAGGAACATGATAAAGCACAGAATGCCGATAAACATCACCCAACCGCGCGGCAAGACGAACATCGGTCCGCCGTCGTCGTCGGCGCCGCTGTCACGCAGCAGATGGCGGCTGGCGAACGCCAGCAGCACGATCACCGCCAGCACGGTGATCAGGGTGGATTGCAGCGGCGTCAGCCCCAGCCACAGCAGCGCGCTGACGCCGCCTGCGCCGGCGATGCCGCCGATACTGAAGAAGCCGTGAAAGCCGGACATCATCGCCTTGCCGCTGTTGCGCTCGACGATCACCGCCTGCACGTTCATCGCCACGTCTATCATGCCGATCGCCGCGCCGAACAACAGCAGCGCCACGGCCATGCCGCCGAGGGAGTCCATCAGCGCCAGCAACGGCAAATCGATGCACAGCCCCAGCCCCGCCATCAGGATCACCGCGCGGCAGCCCAGTTTGCCGGTCAGGAAGCCGGTCAGCGGCATCGCCAACATGGAGCCGGCGCCGATACATAACAACAGCAGGCCGAGCGAGCCGTCATCGAGGCCGATGCGCGTTTTGGCGAAGGGCACCAGCGGCGCCCAGGCGGCCATACCGAGGCCGGCGACGAAAAAGGCCAGGCGGGTGGCGATCTGTTGAGGAACGCCGGGCGTTTGCTGTTCATTGCACAAGGTGGCTGTCATGTAAGCGTCAGGATCTTGGGTCAAAAGAGTGGCGAAAGTTACTGACAGTTTTTATCACAATCCGCGATCCGGGTCGAAAAGATTCGCGCCTGATTCCTCTCTGGCGCCGCCTCGGCGCACCAGCCACAGGGCGATCGCCTGGACAATATAGTCTTTTTGCTGTTCGTCCAGCGCGACGCCCTGCGGTATGCCGTGCCATTTTTCCAGGCAGCTTCGGCAGCAGGTGGCGGTGGCGTGTTGGGCGACGAACACCGGGTGGCCGCGCATCGGCGTCTGCTTGCCATCGTTTTTGGGGTGGGCGGCGGCCAGACGGCGATCGATAAAGTCGCGGGCATGGCTGAGGATCAGCGGCAAGCCTTTGTCGTCAAGATAGCTCTGGTCTTTGGGATTCAAACGGAAACGGGCGCGGAAGGGGGAGCCTTGCAGCCGCCGCCATAGCGCCTCTGGGTGAAATGGCATCATGACTTTACTCGCTGAGGGTGAGCTTTTTTTCAGGCTACCAGAAGTGAAACTCTGCGGCCAATTTTGCCTGTGACACACAATATTCGGCGAGATAAAGCACGAAATGAAAAACAAATTCAATTTGTAGACCAAAATAAGAGAAAAGATTAGCAATTAGTGCGGATGTAAATTGGCGAAACTATATCGCGAGGTTATTTATTTGCGTGCTATTTGTGCGGATTGAAATTGTGAGGACAGTGTGGAGGAAAATAAAAAACCGGCCAGAAGCCGGTTAAAGGTATGCAGAAATTATCTTCGGATAATGAAGGTAATAATGAAAATAATGATGATAGCGAGGTGATTATAGCGGCTGCGTGCAGGCGGCGTTTTGGCACAATGTGCTTATTGTCCAGCACAATTGTATGGTTGGCTTTTTTTTCTTAAAGATTTGTATAACTACATGATTTTTTATCAATTAATCTATTCTTTGTCTTTAAGTGCTTTATTTTGTTTGTCGGTAATGTTTTGTGAAAGTTCGCGCACATTTACATTTTGAAACCTTTATTAATCACGCTGAAACACTATCGGATACTTGGTATCATTTTCTTTCTGGATTAATATAACCCTTGTTACCAGAATGGTAATGCACAGTCGTGCTAATAATGCTCGAAAAGGGCAGTGGCCGTAGCTCGACATAATTAACGAGGATAATAACGATGAAACTTCGAGTACTCTCTCTGATGGTACCCGCACTGCTGGTTGCAGGCACAGCAGGCGCGGCGGAAATCTACAACAAAGACGGTAATAAACTGGATTTGTACGGTAAAGTCGACGGTCTTCACTATTTCTCCAGCAACAACGGCGTGGACGGTGACCAGTCTTATATGCGTTTTGGCCTGCGCGGCGAAACGCAAATCAGCGATCAGCTGACCGGCTACGGCCAGTGGGAATATCAGGCTAACCTGAACCACGCTGAAAACCAGGACAACAAGAACTTCACCCGTTACGGCTTCGCCGGTCTGAAATTCGGCGACTACGGTTCCTTCGACTACGGCCGTAATACCGGTGTGCTGTACGACGTCGCGGCGTATACCGACTTGCAGCCTGAGTTCGACGGTATGACCTACGGCGCCGACCAGTTCATGTTCCAGCGTTCCAGCGGCCTGGCGACCTACCGTAACAACGACTTCTTCGGTCTGGTTGACGGCCTGAACTTCGCCCTGCAGTACCAGGGTAAAAACGGTAATGGCGAAGAGACCAACAACGGTCGCGACGTCCTTGGCCAGAACGGCGAAGGCTACGGTATGTCCATGAGCTATGATATGGGCTACGGCATCAGCGCGGCGGGCGCCTTCTTCAACTCTCGCCGCACCAGCGAGCAGAACGGCGCTAACGGTCACCAGAACATCATGGGCCGCGGCGACAAGGCCGAAGGTTACTCCGGCGGTCTGAAATATGACGCCAACGACGTCTACCTGGCGGTGATGTTCACCCAGTCCTACAACGCGGCGCGTTTCGGCAGCTCCGACAGCAGCGTTTACGGCTACGCCAACAAGGCGCAGAGCTTCGAAGCCTACGCGCACTACCAGTTCGATTTCGGTCTGCGTCCGTTCGTCGGCTATAACCAGACCAAAGGTAAAGACCTGGGCCGCGCCGGTAACGGCAAGGACTACGGCGATCAAGACCTGGTCAAATTCGTCGACCTGGGTGCGACCTACTTCTTCAACAAAAACATGTCTACCTATGTTGATTACAAAATCAACCTGGTGGACAACAACGACTTCACCGACGCTGCCGGGATCAACACCGACAACGTGGTTGCCGTGGGCCTGGTTTACCAGTTCTAAGCACCTCAGTGTGAACGTCATCGCGCGGCCTTCGGGCCGCGTTTTTTTTGCCTGTAAACCGGTAAAAAGCACGGATTGATCCGCTATCGGCACGGGAAGCACCGTGGTTTTCCTCCTCTAAGCCTACGCTGTCAGTACAAAAAAGAGGGGGATGATATGGAACTCAAGATCGATAAGGTGATCGAAACGGTGCTGTACGTCAGCGATATTGAGCGAGCGGACGCCTTCTACCGAGAAGTGCTGAAGCTGCCGGCGATGGTCGCCAACGAGCGGTTCCGCGCCTATAACGTTGGCGATCGGAGCGTATTGTTGCTGTTTGTCGAGGGCGATTCACTGCGTGGGGCGCATTATCCGACCGGCTTTATTCCCGCGCACGATGGCGTGGGGCCGGCGCATATCGGGCTGGCGGTGGCAAAAGACCAACTGCCGCACTGGGAACGGCATCTGACGGCCAACGGCGTGGAGATTGAGGGGCGCATGCGTTGGGATCACGGTGGCGAGAGCATCTACTTTCGCGATCCAGACTCCCACCTGTTGGAACTGGTGACGCCGGGCATCTGGGCCAATTACTGATCGAACCCGCCTTGTGCCAACAACGCCAGCGCGGCATTCAGCACCTGCAACGCCGGCTGCGGCTGGCGCTCAATCTGCACCCTGACGATGGCGCCGTCGATCAGCATCGCCAATATCGCGGCGTGCTGTTCCCGCTGCGGGCCTGCGGGCAGGTGGCGCGCCAGTTCATCCGTCATCTGTTGCTTATGCCGGCCGGCGAGGTGCAGGCTTTCCGGCAGCAGATCGGCGATCTCCACGGCCGTATTGATAAACGCGCAGCCGCGAAAACGCGGATCGTCGAACCATTCCGCCAGGCAGGGCGCCAGCGCCGGCAGTAACCCGCTGCTCTGCGCCACATGTCGATCCAACGCTGTACTGAACCAGGTTAGCCACTGCTGGTGGCGATAGGCCAAAAACGCCGTAATCAAATCGTTCTTGCTGGGAAAGTGGCGATAAAACGTCACCTTAGTGACGCCTGATTCCTTGATGATGCGATCGATGCCGGTGGCGCGGATCCCTTCCTGATAGAACAGATCGTGGGCCGTCAGCAGGATGCGCTGACGGGCGGGTAAGGTGTTGCGATCAACGGTCATCATTTTTCTCCCAAGCTATTCTCGAGTGATTGTAGACAACTCTGTCTACATGCGCTAGCGTAATGATGTAGACAGAGTTGTCTATTTGCCTATACGCAGGAGATGATCATGAGCATTAAACCCCCATTGCCGCCTTTTACCCGTGAATCCGCCATCGAAAAAGTACGGTTGGCGGAAGATGCCTGGAACAGCCGCGATCCTGAGCGGGTTTCGCAGGTCTATTCCCTCGATACCCATTGGCGTAATCGCGCGGAGTTTGTCGACGGCCGCGCGGCGGTGGTCGCATTTTTGCAACGCAAGTGGGCGAAAGAGCTGGAGTATCGGCTGATTAAGGAACTGTGGGCGTTTGACGGCGCGCGCATCGCGGTGCGTTTCGCCTATGAGTGGCGCGACGATTCCGGCAACTGGTATCGCAGCTTCGGCAACGAAAACTGGGAGTTCAATCAGGAAGGGTTGATGATCAACCGCCATGCCTGCATCAACGACATGCCGATTCGCGAACAGGATCGGCGTTTTCATTGGCCGCTCGGTCGGCGCCCGGACGATGTCCCGGCGCTGAGCGATTTCGGCTTTTGAATCCGATGTCGCGCCCGTGCCGGCCGAACGCGAGAAAAAGCGCACCGATCGACAAAGGGGAGTTTGTAGAAAAGCCTTTCCACTTCTAGACTTAGGGGACAACAAACGTACTCCAAGAGGACAAGCTATGACGAAGAAGTTGGTTTTGGCCGTCGGCACTGCGGCGGTATTTTCCATTCTTGCCGGCTGCACCGCCTATGACCGTGCAACCAGTTATGTCAATGAGCCGGTGGTCAGCGATGTCAAAGTAGGGATGACCAAGCAGCAGGTGCGGGCGATTGCCGGTCCGCCGTCGACGTCCGCCACGCTGATCCATGCGCAGGGCACTTGCGACACCTATGCGGTCGCGCCGCGCGATGGCAAAGTGCAAACGTATTTTGTCAGCTACAACGACACGGGCCATGTCATGAACAAGGGCTATCAAACCTGTTCAGACTACGATTCGCAGCCGAAGTAATCGCGTTTCAGCCGAACATAAAAGCCTCGCTTTTGCGGGGCTTTTCATTTTTTAAGCGTTTAAGGCCTGAAGTTTAGGCAACTGCGCCGCCGATGCGATTTTTTTGCATCAAAACGATAGACATTTCATAACGGTATCGCTAATATCAGCGCCCATTGGAAGGATGGCCGAGTGGTTTAAGGCAACGGTCTTGAAAACCGTCGAGTGTAACAGCTCCCAGAGTTCGAATCTCTGTCCTTCCGCCAAATTCAGCCGGCTTAGCTCAGTAGGTAGAGCAACTGACTTGTAATCAGTAGGTCACCAGTTCGATTCCGGTAGCCGGCACCATGACAGAGGCCCCAGCAGCGATGCTGGGGCTTTTTGTTATCAATGCTACATCACCTCCTGTGGCGGTGATGATCGTTCCTGTGGAATACCCATGCTGATTACTGCCTCGGTTTGTTACCAGCAAATCAAGGATTGAGCAGCATCGGCAGATATGAACCCACTCCTCGAGTGTTTTATCGCTGTCAGTATCGTTTCGTATGGACACCGAAGTACAGATGCAGCCATCAGGCCGTTCGCTAAGTATCCTTATCTCAGAAAGCACACTTGTTGAGGTTATCACTGTTGGCAAAGGGAGGCTTTCTGGACATAGTTGGAGCAAACGAAGAGATAACTCGATGGGTATGGTCGGTACCAGGTCAAGGAAGAGTAAAGCGAATGCATCTAGGACTAGAAAGGTAGTGTTTAAGCCACCTGCTTAGCAGATGGCTTTTTTACTATGACTGTTGTTGAAAAGGCGCCACGGGAATGAATTCTCCTGGTGGCGCTGGGTCAACAGCTAAGCATGCCTATAGAGTATCGATAGCAATTACGGTAGCACGGCGGCTTTTGCTCTGTTGCGACTGATAAGCATTTTTCCGTACTTGATACCCGGTTTCTCAATAAAGCGATACAGCAATGTTGCGATACCATAAGTGAGCGGGATAATGATCCCTGATGCAACAATGAACCGCATTACTGAAGAAAGCTCTGCAAACGATGTGTTTGAGAGCAAATAAGCGACGACTGGTAGAACTATCAATAGGTGGAGTAGATAGACTGAGTATGAGACATCGCCCATAAATACGCTGAGGCGGTTTGTCAGGAACCAACGTGGCAAGCGCAACGCGCGTGCCCATTTGCTATCTTCACTCCGAGTCCAAAGTATCGTGACCAGCATTAAGATCAGACCTACCTGAGCAAGCAGATGGTATTTATTAAATTCATTTGGTAAATACACGCTGCCCAATACAGTCAGCAGAGCAAAACCTGCATATTGAATGCTCTTCCTACGGATTGACTCAGCTATCAGCATACCTGCGATAAATAAGTTTAGCTTTATGAGGATCATGGAAGGCATTGGGAACGCCGCAAAGTAGTCCGGTACCAGAAACTTGGCGAGTCCACATAACAAAACAGCGGTGAGACATGTTCGCGCAAAACCCAGCCTCAAGACGGTTAACATGATGAATGGGAAAAGAAAATAGAACTGCATTTCTAACCCAATACTCCAGTCGGGTAGAACTGTATTGAATGAAAAATCAGGTAGGAAGCCAAACATAAAGCTGACATGTGTGAACACGTTTAAAAATGAATGGTCGCTATAACGTGAGCTGTTGGTTTGCGTTTCGCTGTAGAAGTGGCCGATGATGTCCCTGGCCTCACCAAAGTAGTTACCGAATACGATAGCTAAAACCAATAAGACATAGTAGAGCGGCGCGATGCGAAAGAATCGCCGAGTCCAAAATTTTTTAAAAGTCGACGAATCGGTCCAAGGTTCTTGTTCCTTGCGTTCAACATAATTTTTGGCCATCAGGTAGCCAGAAAGCAGGATGAAAAGATCTACACCCACTGCGGGATCAGAAAGAATGGGGGGACGGAAGCGAGTTAAAATGCAGATATGGCCTAAAACAACCCAAAGCGATGCCAGGCCGCGTAACCCTTCGAGTTCCTGTGACCACTTTTTAGTAGGTTGCATAAAGAGAAGCCCCTAAATAAATTTTCATTAACAATTCCAATGGGTTGATTAGATTATTGATATTATAGCATGAGATATGTTGGGAGGTTAGCTGACAAATTCCGAATGTAACCCATTTAGAATTTGTGGTTTTACTTGGCTTTATCGTGGGCCTTGAAATTATCAAACTATGTGAGTGAAAGTCGGTGGGCGGCATTATGAGAATTGCATCGTAGTGCAAGCCGTGACTTTTGAGAGCCACTATTTTCTCAGATGTAGGCTTGGGTAGTATAGTAGATGGCAGACACGATGTTGCCACGCTGCCTTGCTCCTATAAAAAAGCGTGATAGTACTAGATTCAGGTTTGGCTACCAGTAGGGTGTTCTACGCAGGCTACTATTCATCAACTATCAAGAACCAGCCACTGATCCGCTTCTTCGAACATCTCTTCCAACATCCGGTTCAGCTTTTCGCGATCGCTTTTGCTGGCGTCGGAGTTCAGGCCGTTGGCCTGCATCGGTTTCACGCGCACTTCCGCCTCCGGGAACAACACGTGCACGCGTTTTTCCAGCTCGCTGCGAATAATCTCGGCGGCGTTGGGCAGCCCAGCGACGTTGCGTTTGTCGTACACCAATTCTACAAACATGACTCACCTGTAAACACTGATTTAATGTACAGTATTCTGGCCTGAGGCGCTCGGGTTGGCAAGAGGCGGCGCAGAATTTTACAAGGGGCGTTTATTCTTGCGCGGCGTGCGGTAAAGCCCGCTGCTGAATCCCCGTTCTGCCAGAAAAGGGAGCCGTCGCGTTAAGGCGATTTTTATCTGGCCTGCGTCAGCAGCTGCAAAAAGCGGCTCAGTGCGGCAAAAGGCGGCTCGCTGTTGCGCCAGAAGACGCCCACGCTGCCTTTCTGCTCAATCTTCGGCAGGTTCAGGATCGCCAGTTGCCCCTGGCTGGCATAACGCTGCGCCAGCCGTAGTGAAAGAATGGAGATCATGTCGCTGCTTTGCAGCAGGTTGGTGCTGACGTTCATCGATGCCGATTCAACCGTGTTTTCAGGCAGCATCACGCCGTTATCTGCCAACGCATTATCGATGCTGAGGCGGATTGGCGTGCCGGTCGGCCAGACTATCCAGCGCCAGTGGGTGAGATCGTGCCAGGTGAGGGAGGCGGATTTTGCCAGCGGATGGTGAGGGCGGGCAACGAAGCATACCGGTTCGGTGTAGAGCACTTGATAGTTGAGCGGCAGTTGCAGCGCCCGCCCCCCGACGCGGCCCACGACGACATCCACCGCGCCCGCGAGCAGATCGTGCAGCAGGGGGGTCATCACCTTTTCCTCAATATTGAGATGCAGCGTCGGCATTTCCTGCAGCAGGCTCAATATGGCCTGCGAAACGCAGTCGGTCGCCACCGGCGAGCAGCCGATTTTCAGGCTTCCCACCAGCCCGCCTTGCTTAAAGCGGGCGATTTCAGACTGCGAACGCTCCAGATCATTGATCAAACGCTGCGCATGCTGAAGCAGCAATTTCCCCCCCTCGGAGGGGCGTAGCCCTTTGCTATGCCGCTCAAAGAGCGTGAGCCCAATCTCATCTTCGAGCTGCGACAACCATTTTGACAGAGCGGGTTGGGAGATGTTCATCATCCGCGCAACGTGGGTCAGATTTCCCTGTTCACCCAATGCCACCAACATTTGTAGATGGTGCAGCTTCAATTTCTGCGCCCAGTTCGCCATTTGCTATAACCCTCCGGTTATGTCTCCGCCCGAAAAGCCATTGTACATTTTATCGCTAAAGATACAAATTCGTAACATACCTAAAACAACACAGACATCTCCCTACCTGCTCCGAGGCGCTCACTATGACTCAACGGCGTGATTTACAAGCACTGATCGACGCAGCCCCTATCGGCAAGACGCAGTGGCGCGTCATTCTCTGCTGCTTTTTGGTGGTGATGCTCGATGGTTTTGACACCGCCGCCATTGGTTTCATCGCGCCCGACATCCGCGCCCAATGGCAACTGTCCGCCGGTGAGCTGGCGCCGCTGTTTGGCGCGGGGTTGCTGGGATTGACGGCGGGCGCGCTGCTTTGCGGCCCGCTTTCTGACCGCTTTGGCCGCAAGCGCGTTATCGAACTTTGCGTGGCGCTGTTTGGCGCGCTGAGCCTGATTTCGGCCTTCTCCCCCGATCTGCAAACGCTGGTCGTTTTGCGTTTTCTCACCGGCCTGGGCCTGGGGGGCGCGATGCCGAACACCATCACGATGACCTCTGAATATCTGCCCGCTCGCCGCCGTGGCGCGCTGGTCACGCTGATGTTCTGCGGTTTCACGCTCGGTTCGGCCCTGGGCGGGATCGTCAGCGCCCAACTGGTGCCGAGGGTGGGGTGGTCCGGCATTTTGGTGCTCGGCGGCGTCTTGCCGTTGATGCTCTTTGCGGCGCTGCTGTTTGCCCTGCCGGAATCCCCGCGCTGGCAGGTTCGCCGCCAACTGCCGCAAAAGGTGATTGCCAAAACGGTCAGCGCCATGACTGGCGAGTGCGATGAAGAGACCCATTTTTATCTGAACGAAGCCGCCACGGCGGCCAAAGGCAGCATCAGCCCGCTGTTCGCCGGCCGCCAGTTGCGCATCACCCTCATGCTCTGGGCGGTTTTTTTCATGAGCATGCTGATCATCTACCTGCTCTCCAGCTGGATGCCGACGCTGCTTAACCACCGCGGTATTGATCTGCGGCATGCCTCCTGGGTGACCGCTGCTTTCCAGATAGGCGGCACGGTGGGCGCGCTGGGGCTGGGCGTGTTGATGGACAAATGCAATCCCTTCCGGGTGCTGGCGGTGAGCTACGCCTTGGGCGCCGTGTGTATCGTCATGATTGGCCTGAGCGAGAACGGCCTGTGGCAAATGGCGCTGGCCATCTTCGGCACCGGCATCGGCATCAGCGGGTCGCAGGTCGGGCTGAATGCTTTGACCGCCACGCTCTATCCGACGCAAAGCCGGGCGACGGGCGTCAGCTGGTCCAATGCCATTGGCCGCTGCGGCGCGATTGTCGGCTCGCTTTCCGGCGGCGTGATGATGGCGATGAATTTCTCATTCGATACGCTATTTTTCATTATTGCCCTTCCGGCGGCGCTCAGTACGGTGATGTTAATGCTGCTGACGGCTGTCGTTCGTCTGTCTGCCCCAGCCCCTGACACGTTGCCTCGCGCAGCGTCGTGAATGAAAAAGGAGAATCCCTATGCCTGAACGCCATCAGGATGTTAACCCCAGCCGCCAGCAGTTTTACCGGCAGATTTCCGGGCAGAACCTGACCCCGTTGTGGGAGTCGCTGCACCATCTGGTACCGTCAACGCCGAATGCAAACTGCGCCCCGGCTTACTGGAACTATCAGGAGATTCGCCCGCACCTGCTGGCCAGCGGCGAGTTGATTGGCGCCAAAGAAGCAGTGCGCCGCGTGCTGGTGCTGGAAAACCCGATGTTGCGCGGACAAGCCGCCATCACCCCGACGCTGTACGCCGGCTTGCAGTTGATCATGCCGGGCGAAATTGCGCCGAGCCATCGCCATAATCAGTCCGCGTTGCGTTTTATCGTCGAAGGGAAAGGGGCGTTTACCGCCGTTGACGGCGAACGAACGCAAATGCATGAAGGCGACTTCATTTTGACGCCGCAGTGGCGCTGGCACGATCACGGCAATCCCGGCGCTGAGCCGGTGGTATGGCTGGACGGGCTGGATTTGCCGCTGGTGAATCTGCTGGGCTGCGGTTTCGCGGAAGACTATCCGCAAGAACAGCAGCCCGTGACGCGCCGGGAGGGGGACTATTTACCGCGTTATGCGGCCAATATGTTGCCGCTGCGCCATCAGAAAGGCAACTCATCGCCCATTTTCAACTACCGCTACGATCGCAGCCGCGAAACGCTGTACGACCTCACCCGCATGGGGGACGCCGACGAGTGGGACGGCTACAAGATGCGCTACGTCAATCCGGTGACCGGCGGCTATCCCATGCCCTCGATGGGCGCTTTTCTGCAACTGTTACCGAAAGGCTTTTCCTCACGAAAGGCGCGCGCCACGGACAGCACCCTCTACCACGTAGTGGAAGGGCGCGGCCAGGTCAGCATCGGCAACGAAACCCTTCACTTTTCGGCAAAAGATATCTTTGTGGCACCGACCTGGTTCGACGTGTCGTTTCAGGCGGATGAAGACACCGTGTTATTCAGTTTTTCGGACCGGCCGGTTCAGGAAGCCCTGGGGCTGTTCCGTGAAGCACGTTATTAATTTGGGAGAGACAAAATGACGCAATACGTATTTGCACCGCCAGCCCCCGTGACTGTTCCTGTCGTGGGGAGTGATAAACAGTTCCCCGTGCGCCGTGTCTACTGCGTCGGGCGCAACTATGCCGCCCATGCTCGCGAAATGGGCTTTGATCCGGATCGTGAGCCGCCGTTCTTCTTCTGCAAGCCTGCCGATGCGGTGGTGCCGGTGGCGGCCGGCGAAACGCTGACGCTGCCGTATCCGGCGCAAACGGACAACTATCACTACGAAATCGAACTGGTGGTGGCGATTGGCAAACGGGGGAACGATATTCCGTTGGAAAAGGCGCATGAATATATCTGGGGATATGCCACGGGCCTGGACATGACCCGCCGCGATCGGCAGATGGACATGCGTCAAATGGGGCGCCCATGGGAAATCGGCAAGTCGTTCGATCTCTCTGCGCCCATCGCGCCACTGCATAAAGCCGGCGACAGCGCAGACGTCAACCATGCGCCTATCTGGCTGCAGGTCAATGGCAGCGATCGTCAGCGCAGCGACATCCGTCATCTGATCTGGTCGGTGAATGAAACCATCAGCTATCTGTCCGGCTTTTTTGAGCTGCAGCCCGGCGATCTGATTTTTACCGGCACGCCGGAAGGGGTGGGGGCGGTGGTGAAAGGCGATGTGATTACCGGGAATGTAGAGGGGCTTACCCCTATCGCCGTGAAGATTGTCTGAGGCTGATTCTGAGGTGAATGATGAAGCTGTACAGTTTTTTTAATAGCTCTGCGTCCTACCGCGTGCGCATTGCGCTGGCGCTGAAAGGTATCCATTACCAGACGGTGGGCGTCAATATTCGCATCGGGCAGCAGAATGAGCTGGCTTATCGGCGTATGAACCCGGTCGGGCTGGTGCCGACGCTGCTCACGGACGACGGCGAGTCTCTCAGCCAGTCGCTGGCGATTACCGACTGGCTGGATCGCCATTTCCCCCAGTCGCCGCTGTTGCCGACGGCCGATCCGGCGCGCAGCCGGGTACTGGAAATCGTTTATGTCATCGCTTGCGATATTCATCCGGTCAATAATCTACGGGTGTTACGCTACCTGAGTGAAGAGCTGAAGGTGAGTGAGGAAGAGAAAAAACGCTGGTATGCGCACTGGATCCGGCAAGGGCTGAGCGCCGTGGAACAGATGTTGCTCCAGAGGCCGCCAGGGCCCTTCTGCGTTGGCGACAGCCCGACGTTGGCGGATTGCTGCCTGATCCCTCAGTGGGCGAATGCCCTGCGGATGGGGTGCGATCTGAGCGGGTACCCGCGCTGTAAAGCGATTTACGACGCCTGTACTCAGCTCCCGGCGTTCATCGCCGCAGCGCCCGAAAACCAACAAGACAAAATCTCAGCCTGAGCCTGGTAAAGAGAAAGGCCGTCGCGAAAGCGAGGCGCGCAATGATCGTTGGGGGAGACAGTGGCGCAGCGGCTGCGCTTTCATCCTCTCGACGTGCAGACGAAAAAAAACCTGCTGTTACAGCAGGTTTTTTGAATTTGGTCGGCATGAGAGGATTATGCGCATCTTCGATGCTTGCCCTGTGGGCCGTTGCTAAAGCAACGTGGTCTCACTACGTTCGGCTCAAACCTCCTTCGGAGATTCTCATCCTCTCACGTACAGACGAAAAAAAACCTGCTGTTACAGCAGGTTTTCTTGAATTTGGTCGGCATGAGAGGATTCGAACCTCCGACCCCCGACACCCCATGACGGTGCGCTACCAGGCTGCGCTACATGCCGACGCTATGAAAAATCATACTACCGATTCTCGATGTTTATGCAAGCGCCTTACCACTTGATTGCTTTAGTTTTAAGCAGTTAGTTGGCGATAAAGCGTTTTACATCGGTCAGCACCTGCAACAGCAGAGCAAGCTGCGGTTTCTCGTCTTTTATTTCATCGCCGTTCTGATCGTAGACGCGATAGTTGCCGCTGTTGTCCAGCATCAGCGTCTGCGTCGGCGTGGTGATCACCAGCTGGTTGCCATCGCCGGTGGCGATCCAGTTGTTGCGGCGCTGGGCGGTAAACAGATCTTCGCCCTGCGAATAGTCTTTCGGCGCGGTTTTCACGTGCAGCAGCCGTTGCATCAAGGTACGCATCACGTCGTTATGGCCGGTCAGCTTGTTGATGGTCTGCGCCGGCGTGCCCGGCCAGTGGATCACCAGCGGCACCTGCAGCTGCGCCTGGTTGAAGGCGGTGCCGGCGCCCCATTGGCCTTTGCCGCTGTCGTTGAACTCGACGCCGTGCTCGGCGGTGATCACCACCACGGTTTTATCCAGCAGGCCGCGCTGTTTCAGGGTGTCCAGCACCTGGGCTATCTGGCTGTCCACGTCCTGAGCGCCGGTGCGATAGCGTTGGATAAAATCGGCCGGCGCCGGAGTTTTAGCGCCTTCGGCCGGCTCGGCGCCGCTGAAGTTGATATAGGAGAACCACGGCTCTTTGTCGCCCTGATCCGTCAGCCAGCGTTGCCATTGCTGCGTGGTTTGCGCGTCGCTTTGCGGCGCCGGCGTCGGCAGCGAGAAGTCGGTCAACAGGGCCTGACGGTACAGGCTGGCGTTGAAGCCGTCGGACGAGAACAGCCCCAGTTGGTAACCCTGCTCGCCGAGCGCGTTGATCAGCGCCGACGGCTTGCGGCCGGCGAGCACGCTGTCCAGATAGGTCGGGGAAATGCCGTAGAACAGGCCGAACAGCCCGGTGTCGGCGTGGTTGCCCGAGCTGTAGTGATCGCTGAAGCGCACGTTTTCCTGGGCGAAACGCGTCAGCGTCGGCATATCCTGCGCCACGTCTTTGGCGCGAATGCCGTCCACCACGATCATCAGCAGGTTATAGCCGCTGCCCTTATCGCCGTAGCTGAGATCGCTGAGCGGGTACTCCACCGCCACCGCTTCCGGATTGCCCTGTTGCACCAGGCGGCGTTCATATTCTTGCTGATCGAGCAGGCCGTGTTTTTCGAGGAACTTGCGCGCGGTCATCGGGTACGAGAGCGGCAGGTTGGCCCGCTGCATGGTGATCGGGCGATAGAAGTTGGCGTCGGCCCAGATGTAAATCAGGTGCGAGGCGAAAAAGGCGCTGATGAACAGCGCCGCCAGCGGCTTGCCGAAACGGCGGCGGTTCAGGCTGCGCAGCTTCTGCCAGCTCCAGGTGCCGAACAGCATCTCCACCAGGAAGATCACCGGCACGCAGATAAACATCAGCTGCCAGTCGCGCGACAGCTCGCTTTGATCCGGGTTGACCACCAGATCCCACACCACCGGATTGAGGTGCAGGTGGAAATGGGAGAACACCTCGCTGTCGACCAGCAACAGCGTGAGCCCGGCGGTGGCCAGCGCGGCGGAAATAAATCGCAGCAGCCGCTGCGACATCACCACGAAGGTGAGCGGGAAGATCACCAGCAAGTAGCCGGCGAACACGATAAAGCTGAAATGCCCCAGCAGGCTGACCAGGGCATAGACCCGGCCCAGCAGGGAAGCGGGCCAGTCGGTGACAAACAGGTAGCGGCTACCCAGCCCAAGGGCGAGCAGGATGTTGAATAAGGCGAACCAGTGCCCCCAGCTGATCATCTGGGAGACTTTTTCACGATAACGCTGACGGTTTGTCACCATAAATAAATATTAATGCGCTTTATCTTCACGGACAGAAGCCTGCAGGGCTTCCGCGAACGATCTCGCCAGGGTTTTCCGCTGCGCGGGGGCAACGCTGGTGTTGATCAAATTAGTGACCATATTGCCCAGCACCATCAGGGAAAGATCGGTGGGGGTATGGTGTTTTTCCAGAACATTGACCAGCTCTGAGAGCAGTTGTTCAACGTGTTCGTCACTGTAACGGGATGATTGTGGCATAAAATTGCGCTTAGTAATCTGCAAAGTGCCCTATCTTACCGTATAGGACAGTGATTTTCCGCTCTTTTATCACTTCCTGTCATTCGGGAAAGGGTTCGCCCGCGACGGGGCGGCTCACCGCTGCGCCTTTCCGGTTTGCCGCGGTTTTTTAGTATTGCAGGGCGGGGCCTTCAGTGTTTGAATACGCGCCTAAAGAACAGGAGGATTTACCATGAGTCTGGATATCGACCAGATCGCTCTGCACCAGTTGGTGAAACGCGACGAGCAAACGCTGGACGTGGTGCTGCGCGATTCCTTGCTTCCCACCAACGCGGCGGTGGAAGAAATGATGGCGGAACTGCATCGCGTCTACAGCGCCAAGAGCAAGGCCCTGGGCTTGTTCAACGAGGGCAGCGAGCTGGCGGAAGCGCTGCGCACCTGCCGCAAGGACGATAAGGACTTTCTGGCCTTCAGCCGCGCGGCGACCGGCCGTCTGCGCGACGAACTGGCGAAGTATCCATTCGCCGAAGGCGGCGTGGTGCTGTTCGGCCAATACCGTTATCTGGCGGTCGAGTACCTGCTGATCGCGGTGCTGAACAGTCGTAACAGCATGCGCGTCAACGAAGAGCTGGATATCAACACTACGCACTATCTGGACATCAACAACGCCGATATCGTTGCGCGCATCGATCTGACCGAGTGGGAAACCAACCCGGAATCGACCCGCTATCTGACCTTCCTGCGCGGGCGCGTGGGCCGTAAGGTCGCCGACTTCTTCATGGATTTCCTGGCGGCGTCCGAAGGGTTGGACACCAAGGCGCAAAACCGCGGGCTGCTGCAGGCGGTGGACGACTACTGCGCCGACGCGCAGCTGGACAAGAATGAACGCCAGTCGGTGCGCCAGCAGGTGTACAGCTATTGCAACGAACAGCTGCAGGCGGGCGAAGAGATCGAACTGCAGGCGCTGTCGCAGGAACTGTCGCCGGTCGGTGAGAAAGACTTCATGCAGTTCTCCAGCGAGCAAGGGTATGAGCTGGAAGACAGCTTCCCGGCGGATCGCGGCACGCTGCGCCAGCTGACCAAATTCGCCGGCAGCGGCGGCGGTATCAGTCTGAACTTCGACGCCATGCTGCTGGGCGAGCGCATTTTCTGGGATGCGGCCACCGACACGCTGACCATCAGGGGCACGCCGCCGAACCTGCGCGATCAGCTGCAGCGCCGGACCGGCAGCGGCAAGTAAGCTTGCCGAATCGCAGACAATAAAAAACGCCGCAATTGCGGCGTTCTTTACTTCGGCGTCCCGAAAGGTTCGAAAACGTAGCGATTAAACGCGAACGAAGTCGATGTGAGCCAGTTTTGGCTTGAACGGGTGACGCTGTACAGCCTGAACCTTAACTTTGGTTTCTTTACCGTCGATAACCAGAGTTACTGCTTCGCTGTAGAATTCTGGTTTAGCTTCCATGTTCTTGACAGAATCATGATCCAATTCGATGGAAACTGCAGCTTCTTTGCCACCGTAAACGATAGCTGGGAATTTGTTTGCTGCACGCAGGCGGCGGCTCGCACCTTTACCCTGGTCTTTACGTACTTCTGCATTGATAGTGAACATTGTTTTTTCTCTTAAAAGAAAATTTACCCTGCTACAGGCGACCCAAGTAGCAAGTTCGGAATTCCGCTTTAACGCTGGGCAGGCCCAGGTAAAGCGCGCGGCATTTTAACGGAAAGCCGCCCGCAGGGCAACGAAAACCTGCCCAGATTGAGGGCCGTTCGCTCAGGCCAACTGATTGGCACGGCGGAAACGGCCTTGATAATCGAACACTTTCTCACGCACCTGCCAAAACTGCCCGCGCTTGCGTGCCACCACGAAATCCGGATGGCGCAGCGATTGCTGTTGCGCCAGCACGTCGGCGGCGGTGTGCCAGGCGAACGGCACGCCCGGCGCGCGCTGGTGCGGGCGCAGGAACAGCATCTCGAACGCTTTGCGCTGCGCCGGCGTCTGCAGGCGGAAGCGCTCGCTGGTGCTGGTGCCGTCCTCGTCGTAATAGATGGCCTTCAGCCATTCGCCCTTATCGTCGCGGCCGCTTTGCAACTCCATGCCGCCGCAGCGCAGCACCAGCGCGTCTTTCAGCTTCAGCGCCGCCTTCAGCATGTCGTCGGGATCGACCAACACCTCCTGACACTGATGGCAGCGGCGTGCGGCGATGTCGTTCTCCGCGCCGCAGTGCGGGCAGCTCTTGAACCGGAAGCGGTAATCGCACTGTTCGCGGTGGCCGTCGTCGTCCTCCAGCCAGCCCTGGCAGCGGCGGCCGTAGTGTTCGATGATGTCGCCGTTTTCGGTGCACTTGCCCCAGAACAGGTTGGCGAAACCGCAGGCCGGGCAGAACACCTGCACCGGCTGGCTGTCGCCGTGCGGCTTGCTGACGCCGACCTCCGGCGTAAACAGATCGTGCGGGTTGCCGGCGTAGTCGAGGATCAGGCAATCCTTTTTGTCGGGCGCCAAACGCAGCCCGCGCCCGACGATCTGCTGATACAGGCTGACGGACTCGGTGGGGCGCAGGATAGCGATCAGATCGACGTGCGGCGCGTCGAAACCGGTGGTCAATACCGCTACGTTGACCAGATAGCGCAGCCGCTGCTGTTTGAACGCCTCGATGAGCGCATCGCGCTCGGCGGGCGGCGTTTCGGCGCTGACCAGCGCGGCTTCGCCGTTCGGCAGCAGGCCGTGGATCTCACGGGCGTGCTCGACGGTGGCGGCGAAGATCATCACGCCTTTGCGATCGTCGGCGTACTCCACAATCTGGCTGATGATGTGCGGCGTGACGCGGTTTTGCCGCTTCAGCTCACGGTTCAGATCCGCTTCGCTGAACAGGCCGTTGCTTCTGGCTTCCAGCCTGCTGAAGTCATATTGCACGATCGGCATATCCAGCCGCTCCGGCGGCACCAGGAAGCCATTCTTGATCATGTAGCGCAGCGGCAGCTCGTAGATGCAGTCGCGAAACAGACTGGCGCCGTCGCCGCGGGTGAAACCGTGGTAGTGGTACTGATAAATCCAGCCTTTGCCCAGCCGGTACGGCGTGGCGGTCAGCCCCAGCAGCCGCAATTGCGGGTTGGTTTTCTGCAGGTGCTGGATGATTTGCTGGTACTGGCTGTCGTCGTCGTCGCTGATGCGATGGCATTCATCGACGATCAGCAGCGAAAAGGCGCCGTCGAACAGCGGCAGGTTGCGCGCCACCGACTGCACGCTGCCGAACACCACCTTGCCGGCGCTCTCTTTTTGTTGCAGCCCGGCGGCGAAGATGTCCGCCTCCAGGCCGTAGGCGCAGTATTTGGCGTGGTTTTGCGCCACCAGTTCCTTGACGTGCGCCAACACCAGCACTCGCCCACGGGCGCGTTTCGCCAGCTCGGCGATCACCAGGCTTTTGCCGGCGCCGGTCGGCAGCACGATCAGCGCCGGCTCGGGATGCCGCCGGAAATGGTTGATGGTGGCTTCGACCGCTTCCAGTTGGTAGGGGCGTAGGGTAAAGGCCATAAATGAACGCCGTAGGTTGGAATGGGCCGCGGGGGTTAGGTTTGTCAGCGCTGTTGCCACAGAAACGCTGACATTTTACGCCCCGGGCGACCGAGAAATGTCTATATTATGCCTTCTGAGCGCGCGCGGTGCGAGAAGCGTGAAAATTACCCCTGTCGGGCAGCGCGTTGTGCCGCTATACTCGTGTGACAGCAATCGCTGTGCCCCCACGCGATTTCCCCCCTGAGCCTGCCATTTGCACCCGGTGCAACGGCGGGCGTCATATTTTGGCAATACGATCAATGCGATCATAACAACGACAGGCAAAGCAGATCCCATGCGATTGGACAAGTTTTTATCTCAGCAGTTAGGCATCAGCCGTGCGCTGGTCGCGCGCGAACTTCGGGCTAAACGCGTCACCGTAGACGGTGAGGTGGTGAAGAGCGGGGCTGTCAAACTGACCCCGGAACAAGAGGTGGCGTTCGACGGCAATCCGCTGCAGCAGCAGAACGGCCCGCGCTATTTCATGCTTAACAAACCGCAGGGTTACGTCTGCTCCACCGACGATCCCGATCATCCGACGGTGCTGTACTTCCTCGATGAGCCGGTCGCGTACAAACTGCACGCCGCCGGGCGGCTGGATATCGACACCACCGGGCTGGTGCTGATGACTGACGACGGCCAGTGGTCGCACCGCGTTACCTCGCCGCGCCACCACTGCGAGAAAACCTATCTGGTGACGCTGGAGCACCCGCTGGCGGAAGACACCGCGCAGCGTTTCGCCGCAGGGGTGCAACTGCACAACGAGAAAGATCTGACGCGGCCGGCGACGCTGGAGCAGGTTGACGAGCATGTGGTGCGCCTGACCATCAGCGAAGGGCGCTACCACCAGGTGAAGCGGATGTTCGCTGCGGTCGGCAATCGGGTGATCGAATTGCACCGTGAGCGCATCGGCGCCATCGTGCTGGATGACGATCTTGCGCCGGGCGAATACCGCCCACTGACCGAAGAAGAGATCGCCAGCGTGGGCGCGCCGCACCTGCAGGACTGATAACCGATCATTGATTGCGGCCGATTAAGGAGTCGTGGAACGTGCAACAGAACCGAACCTCTCATCTCGGTTTGATTTTCATTCTGGGCCTGCTGTCCATGCTGATGCCGCTGGCCATCGACATGTACCTGCCCAGCATGCCGGTGATCGCCGCCCAGTTTGGCGTCGAGTCCGGCAGCGTGCAGATGACGCTCAGCGCCTATATGCTCGGCTTCGCCTTCGGGCAGCTGTTCTATGGGCCGATGTCGGACAGCATCGGCCGCAAACCGGTGATCCTGTGGGGAACGCTGATCTTCGCCATCGCCGGTTGCGCCTGCGCCATGGCGCAGTCGATCGATCAGCTGATCGGACTGCGTTTCTTGCACGGACTGGCCGCCGCCGCCGCCAGCGTGGTGATCAACGCCTTGATGCGCGACATGTTCACCAAGGACGAGTTCTCGCGCATGATGTCGTTCGTCATTCTGGTGATGACCATCGCGCCGCTGCTGGCGCCGATGATCGGCGGGGCGCTGCTGCTGTGGTTCAACTGGCATGCCATCTTCTGGACCATGGGCGCCGCGGCGCTGATCGGTTCACTGCTGGTGGCCTTGTTCATCAAGGAGACGTTGCCGAAAGAGCGTCGACAGCGGTTCCACCTGCGCACTACGCTGGGCAACTTCGGTTCGCTGTTCCGCCACAAGCGGGTGCTGAGCTACATGCTGGCCAGCGCCTTCTCGTTCGCCGGCATGTTCTCGTTCCTCAGCGCCGGGCCGTTCGTCTACATCGAACTGAACCAGGTTTCGCCGCAGCACTTCGGTTACTACTTTGCGCTGAATATCGTCTTCCTGTTCCTGACGACGCTGATCAACAGCCGCAACGTGCGGCGGTTCGGCGCGGTCAAGATGTTCAAACTGGGGCTGCTGGTGCAGCTGGCGATGGGGCTGTGGCTGCTGGCGGTGAGCGCCGTCGGGCTGGGCTTCTGGGCGCTGGTGATCGGCGTAGCGGTCTATCTGGGGTGCATCGCGATGATCTCCTCCAACGCCATGGCGGTGATCCTGGATGATTTTCCGCATATGGCGGGCACCGCGTCTTCCCTGGCCGGCACGTTGCGGTTCAGCATCGGCGCGCTGGTGGGCGCGGTTCTGTCGATGGCGCCGGGCAAGAGCGCCTGGCCGATGGTCACTTCGATGGCGCTGTGCAGCATTGTGGCGGTGTTGTTCTATCTGTACGCCAGCCGGCCGCGCGATCGCGCAGCCTGACGTTCTCCTGGTTCGGGGCGAAGTTGCCCCGAGCCGTCACAGGGTTGCGCCTTGCCAGTTTGCGGTGCAACCGGCAATGAAAATTTTGTTGCCAAACATATGCCTGCTAATTAATGGGGCATTTACCCTTCTGTGTGCTTTTTGTTAAAAAATACCGTCGCTGAGCTGCCCGATATCCTCCGGTATGCGCGGCGTTTTGCCGGCGGGTCGGTGCGGGCGGTTTGCATTAGGGGTGATGTAAATCAAGGTATTAGCGGAGGACGGTGCGCTAACGCGACGGGTGAAATGTTTCTTCAATGTAAAAATATGGCGACGAAAAAGTAGTCGCATTGCAAGAAAAAAGAGTTGAGATCGCTGCGGGAAAGGGTTACATATAACGCAAAAATGCGAGCTGAGTCGCAAAATGCCGTGAAATAACACCGCACGGCGCGCCAAAAAATGGCACGGCATCGGCAAGCACGGGGTCAGGTTAATGGCTTGCGGCAAAATTTACATTTAAATAACATTTGTGCGCGGCAGAGTCGGGAGTCAACGGCTATAACTTAGTAACCCTGTCAGGTAAAAGTGTTTCACCTTTTCAAACTAGGGATTTCATGTGGAGAGTATCCAACTTTCGGTAGTGCATCGCTTGCCGCAAAGTTATCGTTGGCTATCCGGTTTCACCGGCGTAAAGGTCGAACCGATTCCGTTTAACGGAATAGACGAGGATAACAACCTGATTGGACTGAAGCTGCTCAGCCATGAAGGGGCCGAGGCCTGGCAGGTGATGCAACAGCTTAATCTGTCGTTGCAGGAGATTCAGGTCGACTGCGCGATCGTCGAATGGGAAGGGGAACCTTGCCTGTTCGTGCAGCGCAGCGATGAGAGCGCGACGATGTGCCGCCTGAAAAACGTCGGCGCCGCGATCGCCGAACCGCTCAGCGCGCAATACCCCTTCTGAATTCGCCGCTAATCCGCCAACTGCAACAGTTGTCGGGTATAGTCGGCTGCGGGCGCCGCGAAAATCGCCCGACAGTCTCCCTGCTCAACCACTTCTCCCTGTCGCAGCACAATCACCTGGTGGCACAGCGAACGCACCACCTGCAGGTCATGGCTGATGAACAGATAAGCCAGCCGGTGGCGTTGCTGCAGCGATTTCAGCAGCGTCAGGATCTGCGCCTGCACCGATTTATCCAGCGAAGAGGTCGGCTCGTCGAGGATCAGCAACTGCGGCTGCAGGATCAGCGCACGCGCGATGGCGATGCGCTGGCGCTGGCCACCGGAAAACTCGGTGGGGTAGCGGTGGCGCAGCTGCGGATCCAGGCCGACCTCCTGCAACACCTCGATCACGCGCTGTTCGCGCTGCTCGGCGTTCAGCCGCTGGTGCACTTCCAGCCCTTCGGCGATGATCTGCTGTACGTTCAGGCGCGGGTTGAGGGCGGAATACGGATCCTGAAAGACGATTTGCATCCGGCTGCGGTAGGGCAGCATTTGTTTCATCGTCAGCGGGTGGAGCGGTTCGCCGTCGAACCAGATGGCCCCCTGCGAGGCCAGCAGACGCAATAGCGCCAGCCCGGTGGTGCTTTTACCCGATCCGGATTCCCCCACCAGCCCCACGCTTTCTCCGGCGCGCAGTTCGAAACTCAATGACTTCAACGCATAGTGATAGTCCACCGTGCGGCGAAGCAGGCCGCGCCGAATGGGGAATCGCACCTGCAGATCTTCCACCTTGAGCAGCGGCCGCTCATCGCCGGGGCGCGCGCTGGCTGCGGCCGGCAGCGGCAGCGGTTCGCCGACGTCCTCGGCGGCCAGCAGTTGCCGTGTGTAGGGATGCTGCGGCCGGCTGAACAGCTGTGCGCGGCCGTTTTGCTCCACGCAACGGCCCTGACGCATCACCGCCACGTTGTCCGCCAGACGGCGCACAATATTCAGGTTATGGGTGATGAACAGCAACCCCATGCTCATTTCTTGTTTCAATTCTTGCAACAGCGTCAGGATCTGCGCCTGGATAGTTACGTCGAGCGCGGTGGTGGGTTCGTCGGCAATCAGCAATTTCGGGCGGGTTAACACCGCCATGGCGATCATCACGCGTTGGCGTTCACCGCCGGAGAGCTGATGCGGATAGTCCTGCAACCGGGTTTTGGCCTGGCGGATGCCGACGCGCTCCAGACAGTCGACGATCTCTGCGCGTGCGGCTTCGCGCCGCAGGCCGCGGTGCAGCATCAGCACTTCCGCCAGTTGCTTCTCAATGGTGTGCAGCGGATTGAGCGACACCATCGGTTCCTGAAAGATCATCGCGATCTGATTGCCGCGCACCTTGCGCAGTTCAGCCTCCGGCGCATGCAGCAACGAGTTGCCGTTGAACAGAATATCGCCGCCAGGGTAAACCACCGGCGGCGCGGGCAGCAGTCGCAGTATCGACAGGGCGGTGACGCTTTTGCCGGAGCCGGATTCTCCCACCAGCGCCAGCGTTTCCGCCGGGGCTATCTGCAAAGAGAGTTCGTTGACCACCGGCGTGACGGCGTCGCCCTGGCGGAAGGCGATGCTGAGATCCTGGATGGCGAGCAGAGGTGTAGCCATATCAATGCGCCTTGCTGGGGTCAAAGGCGTCGCGTACCGCTTCGCCGATAAAGATTAATAACGACAGCAGCACTGCCAGCACCAGGAAGGCGGTGATGCCGAGCCACGGCGCCTGCAGATTGTTTTTGCCTTGCAGCAGCAGTTCGCCGAGCGACGGCGAACCGATCGGCAGACCGAAGCCGAGAAAATCGAGCGACGTCAGGGTGGTGATCGAGCCGCAGAGGATAAACGGCAGGAAGGTCAGCGTCGCCACCATGGCGTTGGGCAGCATGTGGCGGGACATGATCACGCGATCCGGCACGCCCATGGCGCGCGCGGCGCGGATATAGTCATAGTTGCGGGTGCGCAGGAACTCGGCGCGCACCACGCCCACCAGGCTCATCCAGCCGAACAGAATAGTGATGCCGAGCAGCCACCAGAAATTGGGCTGGACGATGCTCGACAGCAGAATGATCAGAAACAGCGTCGGCATGCCCGACCACACTTCGATAAAGCGTTGCCCCCACAGATCGAAACGCCCGCCGTAATACCCCTGTGTCGCGCCGACGCACACGCCGATCAGGCTGGAAAACAGCGTCAGCGCCAGGCCGAACAGCATCGAAATGCGAAAACCATACAGCACGCGGGCCAGCACGTCGCCGCCGTTGCTGTCGGTGCCCAGCAGGTTATGGCGCGAAGGCGGGGAGGGGAAGGGCACCTCGGTGGCGAAGTTGATCGTGTCGTAGCTGAAACGGATCGGCGCCCAGATCGCCCAGCCATGCCGGTCGATTTGGCGCTGGACGAACGGATCCTGATAGTCGGCTTCGGTGTTCAGTTCGCCGCCGAACGCGGTTTCGCTGTAGTTGATCATAAACGGCAGGTATAGCCGGCCTTCATAACGCACCAACAGCGGTTTGTCGTTGGCGATAAGATCGGCGGCCAGGCTGAGCGTGAACAGCGCCAGAAAGATCCACAGTGACCAGTAACCGCGGCGGTTGCGGCGAAAACGCGCCCAGCGCGCCTGATTGATCGGGCTAAGGCGGCTCATTGGCGGGCCTCGAAGTCAATGCGCGGATCGACCAGGGTATAGGTGATATCGCTGAGGATGTTCAACAGCAGGCCGATCAGGGTGAAGATATACAGCGTGCCGAACATCACCGGGTAGTCGCGCTGCAGCGTGGCGTCGTAACCCAGCAGCCCCAGGCCGTTGAGCGAGAACATCACCTCAATCAGCAGCGAGCCGGTGAAAAACATGCTGATAAAGGTGGCCGGAAAACCGGCGATCACCAGCAGCATGGCGTTGCGGAACACGTGGCGGTACAGGATCTTTTTCTCGTCCAGGCCCTTGGCGCGGGCGGTGGTGACGTACTGTTTGCGGATCTCGTCGAGGAACGAGTTTTTGGTCAGCATGGTCAGGGTGGCGAAACCGCCGATCACCGTCGCCAGCACCGGCAGCGTGATGTGCCACAGATAGTCGGCGATCTTCGCCGGCCACGAGAGGGTATCGAAGTTGCTGGAGACCAGGCCGCGCAGCGGGAACCAGTCGAGATAGCTGCCGCCGGCGAACAGCACGATCAGCAGGATGGCGAACAGGAACGCCGGAATGGCGTAGCCGATAATGATCAGCGTGCTGCTCCAGGTATCGAACGCGCTGCCGTTGTGGACGGCCTTGCGGATGCCGAGCGGGATCGACACCAGATAGATGATCAGCGTGCTCCAAAGGCCCAGCGTGATGGAGACCGGCAGGCTTTGGCCGATCAGTTGCATCACCGAAGCGCCGCGAAACAGGCTGTCGCCGAAGTCAAAACGCATGTAGTTCCACAGCATGGTGAAGTAGCGTTCGTGCAGCGGTTTATCGAAGCCATAACGCTGGGTGATCTCGGCGATCACCTCCGGATCCAGGCCGCGCGAGCCGCGGTATTGCCCTTCGGTCGCGGCCGGGACGCCGGCTCTGGCGTGCCCCAGGCCTTCATTGACCCCGCCGCTGCCGAAACCGCTGCCCTGACCCAGTTCGATGGCGGCGATGGCCTGATCGACCGGGCCGCCGGGGGCGATTTGCACGATAAAAAAGTTGATGGTGATGATCGCCCACAGCGTAGGGATCACCAGCAACAGTCTGCGTATCAGATAGGCTGCCATGCCGACTCCTTATTGCCGTTGAGCCGGCAAGCGCGCCGCCTTGTTGACGTCGTACCACCAGTTGTCGAAGCCGATGGCGTAGGCCGGGCGGATCGGCGGCGTGGAGAACTTGTCCCAATAGGCGTAGCGGTCGTGGTTGGAGTACCACATCGGCAGCATGTAGCGGTTCCAGGTCAACACCCGATCCAACGCGCGGCCGAGCGGCAGCAGCGCTTTTTCGTCGCCCTGATGCTCAGCGATTTGCCTGACCAGGCTGTCGACCGCCGGGTCCTTGACGCCGGGGGTGTTATAGCTGGAGTTGATGTACTCCGAATCCCAAATGATGCGTAAATTGGCGGTGGGGAACGGCATCGCCATGTACACCGTCGGCATCATATCGAAGTCGCGTTCGCGCATGCGGCGCGTATATTGCGAGGCGTCGATCTCGCGGATTGCCATATCGATGCCCAACCGCTGCAGGTTGTGGCGGAACGGCAACACGTACTGGAAGTTGCTGCCGCTCAGCAGCATCAGCTCAAAGGCGAACGGCTGGCCGGTTTTGGCGTTGACCAACTTTTGATTTTTGACCACCCAACCGGCCTCTTGCAACAGTTGGGTCGCCTTCAGCAGATTTTGCCGATCGTTGCCGCTGCCGTCGGAGGCGGGCGGTTGATAGATGCTGGTGAACACCTCAGGCGGCACCTGGCCTTTGAGCGGCGCCAGCAGCGCCAGTTCGGCGGCGTCCGGATAGCCGCGGGCGGCGTAGGCGGTGTTTTGGAAATAGCTGTCGGCGCGTTGATAGGCGTTGTAATACAGCGCCTTGTTCATCCAGTTAAAGTCGAAAGCCAGGGTGATCGCCTCGCGCACGCGCGGGTCGGCAAACAGCGGTTTTTGGATGTTGAACGCCAGCCAGCGGGTGTTTTGCGCCGCCTGGTTGGTCTCGTCCTGTTTGATGATGTAGTTGCGCGCGAAGTTGCCGCCCTGATACTGGGTGGCCCAGCTCTTGGGCGACGGCTCGATGCGGAAATCGTAAGCGCCGGCCTTGAACGCTTCCAGCGCCACTTTATCGTCCAGATAATAATCGTAGCGAATGCTGTCGAAGTTATAGCGGCCGCGGTTCACCGGCAGGTTGGCGGCCCAGTAGTCGCGCACCCGTTGATAGGTGATGTACTGGCCGAGGCGATAATCGCCGATTTTATACGGGCCGCTGGCCAGCGGCGGCGTGTTGAGCGGCTCGTTGAGCTTATGGTTTTGCCAAAAGGCGGCCGGGAGAATAGGCAGGCTGCCGAATAACGACAGCATCGCTTCTTTGTTCGGCTGCGGGAATTCAATGCGCACCGTCAACCGAGAGATGGCTTTGACCGTGACGCCTTTGTAGTAGGAGCGAAACTGCGGAACGCCCTCGGCCATGAATTTGCTGAAGGTGAAGGCCACGTCGGCGGCGGTGATCGGGCTGCCGTCGTGGAAACGCGCGCGGGCGTTGATATCCACTTCCACCCAACGCATGTCGGCCGGGAAGCGCGCCGATTCGGCAATCAACGGATAAAAGCTGCCGGGTTCGTCGTCGGACGTTGCGAACAGAGTATCGTAGAGTTCGTCGGTACGCGCGCCGGGCACGCCCCGGGTAGCGAAGCGGTTGAAGTTATCGTAGGTGCCGATGGCCGCCAGGCGCACGTCGCCGCCCTTGGGGGCCGCCGGATTGACGTAGTCGAAATGGCTGAAGTCGGCGGCGTATTTCGGTTCACCGAGAAGGGCGAAAGCGTAGCTTTCGTTGAGGGCTTCGGCCTGCGAGGCGAAGCTCAGTGCCGAAAGCACCAGAGCAGCGAAAATGCGCACGGACATCAGACGGTAAGCTCCTGCTGTGGAATAAAGTACAACCGGCGCCCAGCATAACATTCTTCGGGCGGACGCAGGGTAAAGATGCTTAAAGATTAACTATTTTTTTCCTGATAATCAAAGACCTGATGAGCATTGCAGTAAGCGAGGAAATTAGCGATGCTAAGCGGCTTGCTGAAGTAATAGCCCTGCATGAAGTTAACGCCGCGTTCTTGCAGGAACTGCATCTGCTCGGCGGTTTCCACGCCTTCGGCCACCGTCAGCATTTTCAGCTTTTTCGCCAGCGAAATCACCGCATCCAGCACCGGTGCGGTGACGGTGTCCTGGCCGATGGTGTTGACGAAGCCGCGATCAATCTTCAGGTAATCCATGGTGAAACGCTCAAGATAGATCAACGCGCTGTGGCCGGTGCCAAAATCGTCCACCGCGATCTCGATGCCCTGTTTATGCAGCCAGTCGAACTCCGCCAGCGCGCTCTCTTCTTCCACCATGCCGCGTTCGGTGATTTCAAACACCAGCGTAAAGTAATCGCCCGGCAGCTGCGCCAACAGTTCATACACGTCCTGATGGAATGACGGCGCGCTAAGGTGGGCGGGGGAAATATTGAGGCCGACCTTGCCTCCCCGCGGCAGCGCCTTGGCGAGCTGCGGCGCATCTTCGGCAATCAGCCTGAACAGATGGCGGGTGAGCGGCACGATCAGCCCGTTGCTTTCGGCGTACGGGATAAAGACATCCGGGGGAATGCGGCCCTCGATAGGATGCTGCCAGCGGATCAACGCTTCCAGCCCGCCGATGCTGTTGCTGCCGGTATGGAACACCGGCTGATATTCGATGAAGAACTCGTTGCGCTTGATGCCGCGCAGCAGCGCGCGCTCCGGGCTTTGCCGCAACAGCAGCATGTAGTAGCAGAGCACGCCGATCATCAGCGACAGCACCAGGCTGCCCAGCAGCGTCAGGCGAATATCGTTGGGCGTCAGTTTCTCGTTGTAGAACAGGATGCTCAGCGGCAGATTGGGCAGCGTCAGGGTGTCCGCCTTGTCTTGCGGCAACTGCGCGATCGGCATCAGGTTCGGGCTGAAGGTGGTCAGCGCGCGGTTGCCCATCACGATGGCGATGCCCGGCGCCTGCTCGTCATGCGAAGTGAACAGCAGGTAGGGCATCAAATTGATGTCCAGCGTGGCGAGGATGCCGGTCGCCGATGCGCCAGGATGCCGCAGCCAAACCGCGACCGCCGGCTTGTCCGGCACGATCGGCGTGCCCTGCTGCAGCTTCAGATCCAAAGGCAGGTGGGTATCGATGTCCTGATACAGGTTTTTCATCGGCAGCATCATGTCGCCGGTGGCGGAGGAGCAGTAGGCGTAACCGTCTTTCACCAGCAGGAAGGTGCGTACGCCGCTGGTAAAGGCCGCCTGATAGGTGATGTCCGACTGGCTTGAGAGGCAGGGTTTGTCCAGCAGCGGCATCATTTTTTGCATGACATCCGTCAGGTGCGAGATATAACCCAGCGCGAATTTTTGCGTACGCGCTTCAACCTTGTGTTGATATTGCGTGCGCTGGTGGTTGATCAAAGAAAGTGTGACCGCGGTGAATAGCGTAAAAAATAGCAGGGCGGCGACAACGCTTTTGGCCAGACTGCGCTGTCGGTGCGACACGCTGCGAGAGAACGCCCTTTTCAAGCCCATAACCGAGACCTCTGCAACGGGGCGTCAGGCGTGTCGCGCAGCCATTTAATGGATTGTGCCAACGGCTTTTTTTTCATTTTTTGCCTTTTATCCCGTACCCAACCGGCGACGCGTTTAAATACAAGGCGTCGCCGACAGAAATATAATGCACCTATTAAGCGGAAACGTTTTAAATAACGCCGGGCGCGCCGTTGCCGTCATCTGACGATAATAGGCGAGTTTTTCCTCGTCGGCGCGATTTCCGGCCGGCAGTTTATCAAAATAATGGTGTGAGGTGACGATAAGGCCTGGCTCAGCCCCGGTGGCTCTCGTTCGACAGCCAAAAAAAACGCCGCCCGTAGGCGGCGTTTATCGCTCGTTTGGTATTCAGGATCTTCAGGGCGTTGCGCCGTCAGCCGTTGGTCAACACTCGGCGCGCTTCTCGATAACGTTTATTCCAATAGTTATCGGTCAGCTTGGAAATCATGACGCCACTGCTGGTAGAAGCGTGAACGAACTGATCGTTGCCTAAATAGATGCCGACATGGCGCCCGGTAGAACCGGCGCGGAACAGCACCAAATCGCCGGCGCGCAGTTTGGTGCGCTGGATTTTCTTACCGAGATCTTCCTGTTCGTAGGTAGAACGCGGTAAATCCATGCCGAACTGTTCGCGGAAGGTGCGCTGTACAAACGCCGAGCAATCGATGCCGCGCTTGGTGTCACCGCCTAAACGGTAGCGAACGCCTTTCCAGTCCGCGTACTGATCCATAATCTTTGACTTGACGTCAACGTTGCGGACCATCGCTTCGAATTCATCCTGAGAGGCTTGCAGTAAAAGACCGTCTTTGTCATTAACTGCACGCATCTCAGTTTGTGCGTTACTCAAGTTCGAAGTGTGAGTCGAGCTGCACGCTGACAGCATAACCGCAGCGGCAATTGCAGGGACTACCCGCAAAAAATATCTCAGAAACGGTTGAGATTTGACCATTGTTGTTGTTTTCCCTTGAAGTCCTTAACGACGAAAGTCGCTACCTGAAAAATGCCAAACGAAACGAGCCTAGTCCGCACCTGTTGCATCGACAATCAGTTACCGTTGAAAACGTGCGGGAACGCACATTTTTATCGGATTCCGTACTGATTCGACTTAAACCAGGCACAAACGCATCTGAGATTACCGGAACAAATAGGGGATTGCGAGTCTTTTTCCGGTCTTTTTTATATGAATTTGTGATGTAACATAATGTAAATCTTCATATAAAAAACGCCAATTGTCCGATGTATGAATCTGGCGTGAAATCAGGTTGCAAAAGCGTTAACGGGGGGCGGAGAAATTTTGCGCATCGCGAGGGGATAAAACGCGGGAGGCGGGCGCCTCCCGGAATGACTCATAGACGTAAGTTATGGTTGGCCGGGGCGGTGCTTGCCGGGCAACAGGCGATTCAACCGTTCGATAATCCAGTCGCTGCAAGGCGTCATCAGCACCCAACTGGCGCCAACCAAGACCACGGACAGCGAGCCTACGGCGATATCGGTAAACCAGTGGGCGCCAATCATCACGCGTGGCAATGAAAAGATCAGCGTAATCAGCAGGGCGACGGCGAAGGCGCCGCGGCCGAAATAGCGCAGCATAAAGCAGGAAAAAATAATCAGCATCATGCCGTGGTCGCCGGGGAAGCTGTCGCCGGAGGCGTCCTTGGTGGGGATGCCGGTCAATGCGCTGACGCGATTGATATTGTCGAAGGTCAGGGTGGGGCTCGGATGCTTCACCGGCAGCAGGTGGCCAAGCTGATTCAGCACCACGGCGGTCAGCAGCATCACCACGCCGGTGATCACCAGACGGCGGCGGCCGGCGGCGTCCTGCTTCAGGTAGAAGTACAAATACAGCAGGCCCATGGCGAGCAGTGAAATCACATCGAACGCGCGGTTGTTGGTGATGGCGACCAGGTGCAAAAATGCCGGGTCGGTAGCCAGATGGCGGTTAAAGAAGAAGAAGATCGCCGAATCCAGGGTAAACCAGCCGCCGTGATTGGCCGGCAGGAACCAGGACAGAAACAGCGCAACGCCCAGTAAGTTGAAGAAGAGAATGAAGGGTAAATTGCGGCGTGTCATGACATAAACCTGTTGGAAAAATGAAAACGAAACAAAACCGGCCGCCCTGCGGCAACCGGGGGGCAACGGTACGGGGTTTAACTTAAACGAATCTTAAACAAGGCGGATTGCAGGGCGTTCCAGTCGGCATTTTCGCTGTGGATCAGTTCAACCCGGCTGTCGAGCGGCGCGTTCGGGCGGGTTTCGATGTTGAGATCCTGGCCCTGGCGATTGATCAGCAACGTGCCTTCGGGGATGCGCACCACGCCTTTGGCACGTTCGACCGGCGCCAGCCGCACCCATTCCATAAAGCCGACGGTATCGAACCGGGTGTCGCCGTCAAAAATCCAGCCGCAGCTGGTGAAGCCTTGCCCTTCGTTCAGCGCTCGCCGCCAACGCGCGTTCTCCGGCAGCCGCAACGCCGCCAGTCCCTGCGTTTTCGCCTGACCATGATGATGTCGTGCGTCCGGTAATTCTGTACGATTTGTGCGAGGAAGCGACAACAACGCGACATCCGCCTCACCTTGCGCGATGGCGTAGCAGGGCCGCTGCAGCGGATCTTGCGCCGTCCAGGCTTCCAGCGCCCGTCTGTCTTCCGGCCGATAGGTATCGCTTTTGCTGGCCAGGATAACGTCGGCCGCGGCCAGCTGATCGCGGAAGTTTTCGTTGTCGCGGTAGCGGGGCTGACTGAGTTGACGGGCATCCAGCAGGCACAGCGTGGCCTGCAGATCGATCCAGCCGGCATAGCTCTCCTGGGTCAGCAGCGACAGGATTTGCTTCGGATGCCCGAGCCCGGTCGGCTCGATCAGCAGCCGGTCCGGTTTGGTCTGCTGCAACAGCATATTCAGACCCACCTGCATCGGCAGGCCGTTGACGCAGCACATGCAGCCGCCGGGGATCTCTTTGAGCACCGCGCCGCTGTCCGCCAGCAGCGCGCCGTCGATGCCTATTTCGCCGAATTCGTTGACCAGTACCGCCCAGCGTTCATGCTCGGGCTTATGGGCCAGCAAATGGCGGATGGCGGTGGTTTTACCGCTGCCGAGGAAGCCGGTAATCAGATTGGTTTTAGTCATTAATCATTCCTGGGTGCAAAAATCAACCTGCCTAATAAATGAGCGATTCTGCGCGGTCGCGGCGGCGAGCGCGATTTAATTTGTGCTCTACCTCGCAAATTTTGCACGCCACCCTGCGCTTTTCAACCGGCAAAATCCACTTTTCTTTGCAAGAAAACTCTTAGATAAAACCCTGTATTAGATACGGTTAACTTTTGTTAGTAGCTTGTTTTTACATTGTTAATGACGCGATTAACGATCAAATCTCGTCCCTTTCCTTGCGATTATTCCGAACAAGATCCTCTATGGTTAAATTGGCTTAACTAAAAATGAGGTTGCCATGAATACCTTTCGGTTATTTTTGATCGTAGGAATGTTGTTTTCATGGACGGCAGTGAGTCAGGCAGGAGTGGCCGGCGGGGTAATTCGCTTCGTCGGCTCTATCGTTGAAAGTCCTTGCACGGTCAAGATTGCAGATTCTAAGGCGAATACGCAATGTTACCGCAACGGCCAGCATTATCAGGCCCAGCAAGCGTTGTCAGGTTTTGATACTACACGCAAAGAACTTCCGCTGAATCTTGGCACAACCGAAATGAAGTGGGTAGACCAACAGAAGAAACTTGCTGTTATGACGGTCGTTTATCGTTAAGTCGTTCCGCCATGCCGGCGTAACGTTACGTCGGCATGGTTATTCTCAGCCTGCAGGCACTTCACCGCTTCACCCACTCCTTCACCGTTTCACGCGCACCGCGATCGCGCAGTGACAAATAGGCTTGCGTCACCGCCTCGGTAAACGCGGCATGCGTCGCCAGCTGTTCGCCAAACACCGATTTCAGCGCCAGGAGCGCCGTTACGCGCCGCCGATCGTCCGGAGTGGCGGCGATCGTCTGTTGCAGGACATCTGCCAGCGGATCGCGAATGTCGATGGGCTGGCCGGCGTCATCGACACCGCCGACGTACCGCATCCAGCCCGCCACGCCCAGCGCCAGCCCGCTATAGTCGCCGCCGTGCCGCAGATGCCAGCGCACGGCGTCCAGCAGGCGCTGCGGCAGCTTTTGCGTGCCGTCCATGGCGATCTGCCAGGTGAGGTGTTGCAGCGCCGGATTGCTGAAGCGCGCGATAAGCTGCGCGGCGTAGTCGGGCAGACTGATGCCGGTGACGCTCAGGGTTGGGGCCTGCTCGCACAGCATCAGCCGCTGTGCGGCGCGGCGGTAGTGCTCGTCCGCCATGCACTCGTTGATATAGCGGTAGCCGCCCAGGTAACCGAGATATGCCAGGAACGAGTGGCTGCCGTTCAGCATGCGCAGCTTCATATGCTCAAACGGCAGCACATCGCGGACCAACTGGGCGCCGACCAGCTCCCATGCCGGGCGTCCGGCGGCGAAATTGTCTTCCACGACCCATTGAATGAAGGGCTCGCAGGCGATGGCGCATTCGTCACGCACGCCGCCCAGCGCGGCGGCGATCTCATCCAGCGTGGCCGGCGTGGCGGCCGGAACGATGCGATCGACCATGGTGCAGGGGAAGGTGGCGGCGGAGGCTATCCAGTCGGCGAGCGACGGATCCCGCGCCTGCGCCAAATCGAGCACCGCCCGGCGCAGGACGTGGCCGTTCTCCGGAATATTGTCGCAGGAGAGCAGGGTGAAGGCGGGCAGCTCGCGTTCACGCCGCAGCCGCAGCGCCTCCACCAAAATGCCGGGCGCGGTCTGCGGCTGATGCGGCGCCGCCAGATCGGCGACGATCCCCGGATGCCGCCGATCCAGCCGCCCGCTGCCGGGTTCGATGCAGTAGCCCTTTTCGGTAATGGTCATCGAGACGATCGCCACCTGCGGCTCGGCCAGCTTCTCCAACACCGCGGCGATGCCCTCCAGCTTGCGGTGCACGCTCTCATGCACTGCGCCGATCACCAGGGCCTGATGGCCGTCCGCGCCTTTCTCCAGCACGCTGTATAAATGATCCTGTTGCCGCAGCGCCTGAAACAGCGGCACGCCGCCGGACAGGCTGATCTCGCAAATGCCCCAGTCGCCGCCCTGGGCGTTCAACACCCGATCGGTCAGCAGCGCCTGATGCGCACGGTGGAACGCGCCGAAACCCAGGTGCACGATGCGGCTGCGCAGGGCCCGGCGATCATAATTCGGTTGCCGGACGGCGCCCGGCAGCGGGGTGTTGGCGATCGTATTCATCTCATCTCCAAAGCGAGTAGACAGCTGGCGGGCCACTTGCGTCAAGTTAGCGGACCAGTTTGCCGACGCAAGGGCAGCGGGGGCCGGCGATAAAAAACTGCCACCAGTCTAAAGTTATCGGCAGGTTAAGGGAATTGGTCAGGCCAAAATAAGCCAGAATCGTGAAGCGGATCAACCAATGAACGGTTCAATTTTGACAGCGCACGGCGAAAGAGTAAGTTAAAGCTAGCTGACATCTAAATTAAACTGGTATAACAACATCGCGATGCGAGACAGGCATAAGGACACAACATGGAACAAACATGGCGTTGGTATGGCCCGAACGATCCGGTCTCTTTGGATGACGTGCGTCAGGCTGGGGCGACCGGGGTGGTCACGGCGCTGCACCATATTGCGAACGGCGAAGTCTGGCCGATCGACGAGATCCGCGCGCGGCAGGCGCTGCTGGCGGAAAAGGGGCTGGTGTGGTCGGTGGTGGAGAGCGTGCCGGTACATGAAGAGATCAAAACCCACAGCGGTGACTGGCGGCGGTACATCGCCAATTACCAGCAGTCACTGCGCAACCTCGCGGCCTGCGGCATCGACACCGTCTGCTACAACTTCATGCCGATCCTCGACTGGACGCGCACCGATCTGGCCTATTCGCTGCCGGACGGTGCCAAAGCGCTGCGTTTCGATCAAATCGCCTTCGCTGCGTTCGAGCTGCATATCCTGCAACGCGCCGGCGCCGAGGCGGACTATACGGCGCAAGAGCGTAGTCAGGCGGCGGCCTATTTCGCCGCCATGAGCGAGGAGGAGAAAGCCACGCTGACGGGCAATATCATCGCCGGGCTGCCGGGGGCGGAAGAAGGCTATACGTTGGAGCAGTTCCGCCGCCGCCTGGCGGAATACGACGGCATCGACAAGGCGCAGCTGCGCGAAAACATGGCGGTCTTTCTGCGCGCCATCGTGCCGGTGGCGGAAGAGGCCGGCATCCGGCTGGCGGTGCATCCCGACGATCCGCCGCGGCCGATCCTCGGCCTGCCGCGCATCGTCTCCACGATCGAAGACATGCAGTGGCTGAAGCAGACCGTCGACAGTATTCATAACGGCTTCACCCTATGCACCGGTTCCTACGGCGTGCGCGCCGACAACGATCTGGTGCGGATGATTGAAACCTTCGGCGATCGCATTCACTTTACCCACTTACGCGCCACCTGCCGCGAGGAAAACCCGAAAAGCTTCCACGAGGGGGCGCATCTGCAGGGCGATGTGGACATGGTGGCGGTGATCGAAGCGATCCTGACCGAAGAACTGCGTCGGCAGCGGGCGGGCGATCGGCGGCCGATCCCGATGCGCCCCGATCATGGGCATCAGATGCTGGACGATTTGAAAAAGAAAACCAATCCGGGCTATTCGGCCATCGGGCGGTTGAAAGGGCTGGCGGAGCTGCGCGGCGTCGAGCTGGCGCTCAAGCGGCGCTTTTTCCCGGAATTGCCGTAGCGGAAAAGGAAACGGGGCCGAGTATCGGCCCCGCTGGCACGACTAGTCGGCGCGGCTCATGTAGCGGCGTTCGGCGATATGAATGCGGATCTTGTCGCCGGCGCTGAGGTATTCCGGCACATGGATCACCAGACCGGTCGCCATGGTGGCCGGCTTGTTGCGGGCGCTGGCGGAAGCGCCTTTGATGCCCGGCGCGGTCTCGACGATTTCCATATCCACGGTCTGCGGCAGCTCCAGCGCCAGCACCTGGCCATCCAACGTCAGCACCTGCATGCCCGGCAGGCCGCCTTCCGGAATGAACAGCAGTTCGTCTTCGATCTGGTCTTTCTTGAAGATGTACGGCGTGTAATCTTCGTCATCCATAAACACGTATTCTTCGCCGTCGATATAGGAGAAGTTCACCTTGCGGCGCGACAGGGAAATGGTGTCCAGGATATCGTCGCCCTTGAAGCGTTCTTCTACTTTCAGGCCGGTGCGCACGTCGGAGAAGCGCATTTTGTACAGGGTGCTGGCGCCGCGGGCGCTCGGGCTCTGCACATCGATATCTTTTACCAGCAGCAGCTTGCCGTTGTAGCTGATCGCCATGCCGCGTTTAATTTCGTTAGCTCTTGCCATTTCAATTCATCCGCAATGAAGAGTATTAGAGAAGTTGCGACAAGGTACTCGCGCCGCCGATTTCAGGCAATAGCCCGGCGCAAAAACAGTACGGGAAAGGGAGGGCGGCAGCCCTCCCGTCGGGGATTATCGGAAGACCGGCAGCAGGCCGAACAGCGACAGAATATGCGCGGCGGCGTTGATCAGTCCAAACAGGATGACGAACAGGATCACGCCGTTGCCGCCCGGTGCGCGATAACCGGCCTGCGGATAGCGGCGGCGGCTGGCGCGCGCCATCAGCGCCGGCACGATCACCGCCCAGATGGTGGCCGCCAGCCCGGCGAAGCCGATGGCGTACAGGAAACCGTTCGGGAACAGCAGCGCGGCCAGGGTCGGCGGCACGAAGGTCACCAACGCGGTCTTGCTGCGCCCGACGGCGTCGTCCTTGAACTTGCAGAAGTCCGCCAGATAATCGAACAGGCCCAGCGACACGCCGAGGAACGAGCTGGCCAGCGCCATATAGGAGAAGGCGTTCAGCAGTTGGCTGACGGTCTGGCTGCTGGAGACGTTGCCCATTTGCTTGAGCAGGCTGCCGATATTGCCGCCTTCGGCGATCACCTGCTTAAAGGCATCGCGCGCGATATTGCCCTGAATCACATACTGCCACAGGATGTAGATAGCCAATGCCAGCAGGGTGCCGTACACCAGGCTGCGCACCACGGAGCCGCTGTCCTTGTGGTAGTACTTCACCAGCCCGGGAATGTTGCCGTGGTAGCCGAACGAGGTCAGCAGGTAAGGCAGCGCCGCCAGGGCGTAAGGCAGATAGCTGGCCTGGTCATCGCCGGTGTTGAACAGCACCGCGGGCTGCACGTGGGTGAACATGTCGCCCACGGACATCACGAAGGTGATCACCATGCCGCCGATCAGAATGGTGCTCAGGCGGTCGACCGCGCGGGTGGAGAGCCAGACGATAAACGCCACGACCAGTGCGAATACCAGGCCGGCGGTGGTCTGGCCGACGCCGACGATGCCCTCCAGCGTATGCGCGATAATCGAGCCACCGGCGGAGATATAGGCGTAGGTCAGGATATACAGCACGAACGCTACCGACAGGCCGTTCACGGCGTTCCAGCCCTTACCCAGCAGGTCTTTGACCATGGTGTTGAAGCTGGCGCCGCTCGGGTAGTGCAGCGTGGCTTCGAGGATCATCAGGCCGGAAAGCAACATGCAGGCCCAGGTATACACCAGCAGAGCGACGGAGCCGCTGAACCAGACACCGGAAGTGACGATCGGAATGGAAAACATGCCGGCGCCAACGGCGGTTCCGGCAATGATCATCGCGCCGCCGAGGACGGAAGGGCGGGCCAGCTTCTGGATGGTGTCCGTAGACATGCGTGCTCCTGATGGAAGAGGTTCTTTTGTACTAGCTCAATGGTACATGGGTGCATGGCGCATGTAAAGCGTGGGAATTGCACGCTTCACGCGTTTTTGTCTTTAAATTGCGGCTTTTTGGGCATTTATTCGTCAGGTGGCGAATCCGGCGGGGCAAGACGGTTGCGGGACGAGTGTAAAGATCGCCAAGGCGCAGGGATTCTGCTGGCGGCCGCCGCACGCGGCTGCTATTGTCGCGCTTCTTTTCCCCAGCCCACCAGGAGTAGCGCTGATGGACTGTCGCAGCGACTGCGGCGCTTGCTGTATCGCGCCGTCAATATCCAGCCCGATCCCCGGCATGCCGAACGGCAAGCCCGCCAATACCCGCTGTATTCATTTGGATGAACAGCTACGCTGCGGCCTGTTTCATTCGCCGCTGCGGCCGAAGGTGTGCGGCAGCCTGCAGCCGAGCCGCGACATGTGCCACGATCACCGCGATCAGGCGCTGATCTACCTCGCCAGACTGGAAGCGGACACCGCGCCTTAAGCGTCTTTCAACCGCCACAGACACAGCGTCGCGCCTGCGGCCATCGCCAGCGCGGCGTAAAACACCGCATGGTAGTTCCAGATTTCCGCCACCGCGCCGGCGATGGCGCCGGCGATAACCCAGCCGACTCGAATGGTGTTGGTGAACAGCGTGGTGGCCGTGCCGGGCTGACCGGGCATCAAATCCTGGAAGTAGAGCATGCCGATCCCCGCCAGCACGCCGATAAACGCCGCATTCAACAGCTGCAGAGCGATGAGTTGCCCATTGCCGGTGATAAACAGCAGGCCGCAGTAGAACAGTACGCCGGCGACGGCGGCGCCGAGCATCAAACACCGTTTGCCGCAGCGTTTCGCCACCATGCCGGCGATCAGCATGATCGGGATTTCCAGCCCGGCGGCGGTGCCCATCAGCACGCCGACCAGCCGCTCCGGCAGCCGCAGTTCGTGCACCATATACAGCGGCATGTTGATCAGGTACATGCTGTTGGCGGTCCACATCAGGGTGCTGGCGCCAAACAGCAGCAGCGCGTCGCGGCGATGCTGGCGCGGTGCGGCCAGAGGCGCGCTCGCCACGGCGCTTTTCGGCATGGAGGGCAGCCGTTTCCACACCAGCAGGCCGCACAGGACAAAGGCCGCCGCGCCCGCCAGATACAGGGTTTTGAAGCCGAAACTCAGCGCCAGCGCGAAGGCGATCGGCGGGCCAATGACCCAGGCCAGGGAGACCTGGGCGCGCATGATGGAGGTGAACATCACCGCCTCGCGGCCGGTACGGTCGGCATGCTCACGCGCCAGCGCAAACATCTGCGGGTTGGCGGTGGAGCCGAAGCTGGTAAGCACCACGCCGACGATCAGCAGCAGATAGTAGTTGCGGCTCCAGGCGAACAGCGTGAACCCCAGCGCACCCAGCATGCAGCAGAGGAAGATCAGCGATTTGCGGTCGCCTTGTTTATCCGAGCGGCCGGCGAGAAACTGGCTGACCAGAATGCCGATCACCGCGCTGCCGGTAAAGAACAGCCCGACCAGCGCCGGCCGCACCTTGACCTCGGTTTCCAGAAACAGGCTCAGCGTCGGGGTTTGCAACGCACCGGCGATGCCGGTAAGAAACGCCACCGCCAAAAAGGCCAGCGAAGTGAGATCGGGCGCGCGTCGCGTTATTGCGGATGAAGTCGGCATGGTGGTTGATAATTCGTCGAAAAAGGAAGGTCGCGCGCATCATACGCCCGTTGAAATGAAACGCAAACCGCTATCCATTGGCGCAGGGTAAGCGAATATGTCGCGCGGCGACGAGGAAAACAGAGGGCGCGTTGCGCCTAATGCCGGTCACTTAAGCCTGACTGGTATTTTTTATCCAGTCTCTTTACGTGACGTGCAGGATGAATTGCCGTAAATCCCCCGAATTTCTCTGTTACTACAATGAACGGCAATTGGAGGGGCCGAAGGCGCGGCCCCTCCCCCCGCGCCCTTGCTTAACACCGTCTGTCCGCTGTGCGGATGCCCTCGCCGCGTCTGCATTGTCGGGCGGGTCGGCTGCGACAAACATCCCTGTTAGTCTCGCCTCAACCGGCCTTCCCTGGCCGGTTGCCCCTGACAATGCCGTCTTGCTCGGCAGCCGGTGATGCGCGCCTAAGGTCAACACCCGAGCTGGCAGCTACCGGGCAACCTGTCCCTTATGAGGTTATGGCAGAGAAGAGAAATCGGAGATGAGCACGGTATTGGACGCCCTTGAAGACGCCGAACGCAGGCATGGCGCATTAGGAGAAACCGCCATGGACGGCGGTTTCAGGTGAGACAGGCAGGGACGCCTGTCGCAACCGGCCTCAATGCGGTATGGCGGAGAGAGGGCAGTTGGCAAAGCCAACCGTCTGATAGGGCAAAGGCGCGGGTTGCCAGGGGCCGCGCCTTCGGCCCCTGGCTCGGTCGAGGTGCTGGAGCCTCATGATGCACCTCTCATTTATCGACCGAAAACGACTCGAGTACTTCAAAAAAACGCTAACTGACCAGCATTACGCGTTGCGCGCCCCTTGCTTGCCGGTAAATCAGGCGCCTTGCGGCACCGCGTGCGCGGTATTTTTCAACGTCGGCCCCTGATACTTCTCGATCTGCAGCTGCGCCATCTGCCCGCAGTTGCCCTGCGCCAGGCTGGAAGAGCCGATATCGAAGGTCAGACAGTTGACGTTGCCGTTCTTGCACAGCGAGCCGGGCTGCGCCGGATCGGCCGGATCGAACCAGGCGCCCTCGCTGATGCGCACCACGCCCGGCCGCACGTCTTCGCTGACCACCGCGCCCACCAGGATCTGGCCGCGATCGTTAAACGCCCGCACCAAATCGCCGCCGGTGATGCCGCGCGGCTGCGCGTCCTGCGGGTGGATCAGGATCGCTTCACGATCCGCTACCGCGTATTTCTCGCGCAGCGGCGTATTGTCGAGCTGGGAGTGCAGCCGGTTGGTCGGGTGCGCGGTATTGAGCGACAGCGGATATTTGGCCGCTTCCGGCCCGCGATACCATTCGTGCGGCGGCATCCAGGTCGGGATGCCGGGGCAATCCGCATAATGCATTTTGGCAATCGCATCGGAGTAGATTTCGATCTTGCCCGACGGCGTGCCCAGCGGGTTCAGCAGCGGGTTGTCACGATAATCGGCGAAGCGCACCCACTGCGTGTTGGCCTCCGGCACCGGGAAGCGCACGTAGTTGTTGGACTGCCAGAACATGTCGAACGGCGGCAGCGCCACCCGCGCGGCGCGCGCCTGGTTTTTCATGTCGTCATACATGCCTTTCAGCCACTGGGTTTCGTCCTTGCCCTCGGTAAACGCTTCCTGTACGCCCAGCCTGGCCGCCATCGCCGAGAAAATGTCGAAGTCGCTGCGCGATTCATGTTGCGGCGGCACGCATTGATGCATCGGGAACACGTAGAGCTGCGAATAGTCGCCGCCCATTTCCAGATCGTTGCGCTCGTAGCTGGTGGTGGCCGGCAGGACGATATCGGCATGCTTGGCGGTGGCGGTCCAGTAAGGCTCGTTGACCACGATGGTGTCCGGCCGCTGCCAGGCTTTGACCAGGTTATTGGTGTCCTGATGCTGGTGGAAGGTGTTGCCGCCCGCCACATACACCATTTTCACCTCGGGGTAGGTGACCTTGGCGCCGTTGAAGTCGATGGTTTTGCCCGGATTGCTCAGGCATTCGGCGATGCGCGCTACCGGGATCGGCGCCGGCGAGTTCTTCGGCGCGTTGCCGGCGGAGATGCCGGCGATGATGCCGCCCTTGGCGGTCGGGCTGCCGCCGGACGAATAGTGGTAGCTGAAGCCGAAGCCGCCGCCCGGCAGGCCGATCTGGCCGAGCATCGCCGCCACCGTCACCAGCAGCCAGTGCTGCTGTTCGCCGTGATGCTGGCGCTGAATGCCCCAGCCGCCCATGATCATGGTGCGGTGCTTCGCCATCTCGCGCGCCAGCGCGCGCAGCGTGTCGGCATCGACGCCGCTGATGTCGGCCGCCCATTCGGCGGTTTTCGCCACGCCGTCGCTCTCGCCCAGCAGGTAGGCCTGGAACTTGTCGAAGCCGACGGTATAGGTTTTCAGGAAGTCCGGGTTATGCAGCTTCTCGGTCAGCAGCGTGTGGGCGATGCCGATCAGCATGGCGCCGTCGGTATAAGGACGCGGGGCGATCCACTGCGCATTGACGAACTTGGCGCTGTCGCTGTGCACCGGATCGATGCTGATCACCCGGGTACCTTTCTTCTTCAGCGCCTCAAAGCCGGTCTGGCCGACGTGATCCGGCACGTTCCAGCTGTTTTTCAGCGTGACCATCGGGTTGCAGCCCCACAGGATCACCAGCTCGCTGTTCTCGATCACGTTCGGCCAGGCGGTCTGCTGTTCGTAGACCTCCATCGAACCGACCACGTGCGACATGATCACCTGCGCTGCGCCGGTGGAGTAGTCGCCGGCGTAGCCGAGGAAACCGCCGGTCAGGTTCATCAGGCGCTGCAGCAGCGTGCGGCTGTTGTGCAGCATGCCGACGCTTTTCCAGCCGTAGGAACCGGCGTAGATCGACTGCGGCCCGTGATCTTTTTGCAGGCGAACGATCTCATTGCACACCAGCTCGGTCGCTTTGTCCCAGCTGACGCGCACCCACTCGTCGCGGCCGCGCAGCTCGGTATGGCTGCCGGGGCCGCCTTCCAGCCAGCTTTTACGCACCATCGGGTATTTGATGCGGTTCTCGGCGTGCACCTGATAAGGCGCCATGGCGATCAGCTCATTCGGATACGGATCGTCCTGCACCGGCTGCACGCCGACCATCTTGCCGTCTTGCACGATGGCTTCAAACGCGCCCCAGTGGGCGCCGGTCAGAATGCCTTTTTGCGCCTGACGCAAGACGATGAACTGCGGCAGCGCTTCGCTGATGGCCTGCGCCAGCGCCGCTTTGGGCCATAAGCCTGCCAGCAGCGGGGCGGCGGCCAGCGCGGCGGCCCCGGTCAGGAAGCGGCGGCGGCTCATTGTTAACGGTTGTTGGTTGCTCATTGCGCTTCTCCCTTAAAGCTTGGCCGGTGCGGCAGGTGGCATGTCGCTGGCGTGTTTTTGTACGTATTGCGTCAGCACGCGCAGCTGTTCCTGCGTCAGCGAGGTACGCGGCGCCATGCCTTTGATGACGCCGATCCATTGGTTGGCGTTGAAGCGATCGAGCGCGGTCAGCCCGTGGCAGCCGGTGCAGTTGGCCGACATCATGTCCGCGGCGTAGCGCCAGATTTTTTGCTGATCGTCGATCAGCTGCTTGCGCGGCAGCCACACCTGCAGAGAGACCTGATGCCAGACCAGGCCGGTTTCCGCATCGGTCTGGGTGGACGCGGTCTTCAGCTGTTTGCGCGCGTTTTCACCCAGCAGCACGCTGAGGATGCGTTTGCCCTGCGCGGCGTAGAACACTTCGCTGACCCCGTCTTGCTGCCAGCCGCTCACGGTGGCCAGCACCTTGTCGCCATCCTGTTTCACCACCTGCACTTCGGTGGACGGCATCAGGTTGCCGGCATTATGGCTGTCGTCTGCGCTGAGGAAGAACGGTTCGGTGGCGATGGTGTAGAGGGTGGTGGCGCCCGGTGCGGTCAGCGCCGCGGCCTTGGCCAGCTCGGCGGCGCCGGCCTGGGTTTCGCCGCTCATGTCCGGCAGGATGTGGGCCACGCCTTTATGGCAGTCGATGCAGGTTTCGCCCTGTTTGATCGCCACCGGGTGCTGCAGGCGCGCCTCAGGGCGCTGGGCGGTGATGTCCATGGCGTCGTAGCTGTGGCAGGAGCGGCAGGTGGCCGAGTCGTTCTCTTTCAGCGTCTTCCAGACCGACTGCGCCATCGCCAGCTTGTGCGCTTCATATTTTTCCGGCGTATCGATGGTGCCGACCATCTCGCCGTAGATGTCTTTTACCGCGCGGATTTTGGTCCACAGGTAATCGATCGGCTGGTGCGGCACGTGGCAGTCGGCGCACTCGGCGCGGATACCCTTGGTGTTTTGGAAGTGGACGCTGCCCTGATATTCGGCCAGCGGTTGTTGCATGGTGTGGCAGGAAACGCAGAAGGCGGTATCGCTGGTTTTATGGAATACGGTGGCGGTCCCGGCCAACAGCGCCGCGCCGAGGATAATCCCCAGCAGCAAAAGCCATAGCCATCCCCACCGGCGCTTTTTTTCAAAGCCAGTCAGTTTTTTGCTCATGGTAAACCCGCTTATAATTATGAATTTAAAATAAAATCTTGCCAAAAGGCCGCCGACCGGAGGTCAGAATGCCACGTCGATTGCAGGGGTAATGATAGAAGAGGGTTAACCCCATGGGGTTATCCGTAGTCAAAAAAATGGCGTATATCGCAAAAAATAGCGTTATATTCTATTTTATATAGCGATGGGCTGTGAGGCAGGCAACGCGAACGCCGCGCGCTCGCGAAGGGCTCAGGCCGTTGGCAAGTAGGTTTGGCCGCTCAGCCACAGGCGGATCGCCGTGCGGCTGGCTTCGAAATGGGGTTCCGGCAGAGAGTCTGGCGCGCACCAGCGCCATTCGGCGCATTTTTCGGGTTCTTTCAGCTCGGCTTCGCCGCCGGGATGCGCCACCTGCAGACAGATGGACACCGTGTGTTTGCCTTCGGCGCGCCAGGTTTGCAGATTGTTGCTGACGCCAACGAAGCGCGGCGGATCGATGATCAACCCGGTTTCTTCGGCAATTTCGCGCTGGGCGCACTGCTCGAAGGTTTCACCGGCATCCAGATGCCCGCCGGGGATCGACCAAAAGGGCGCGTGGGAGCCGCAGCGTTTGCCCAGCAAAATCTCGCCTTGCGGGTTCACGATGATCACCCCGACGCCCGTCACTACATTCATGCTTTTCTCCGTCAGCAAAGTTTCAGCACAGTATGTCATTTTGCCCCGGCGCTGACCAATGCGCCGATGAAAGTGTGCGTAAGCTCAAAAATCTGCAATGGCGAAAGGGAGAAAACTTGCTTTCATCTTGCGCTGCTTACACACTCCTTGAAACGTTTCAGCGTTATCCGACCGCTTGTGGGCAGCGGGTAACGCTCCTTTTTCTCAATGAAGCTGAAACGATTCAATTCAGCAGGAGAGGAGAATCATGTTCCAGTTGTCACCGCAAGACATTCATCTGGGCGCCGCTGCCGCCGATAAGCAGGAGGCCATCCGTCAGGTGGCCGCCGCGCTGACCGACGCCGGCTGCGTCAGCGCCGGTTATGTGGACGGCATGCTGCAGCGCGAACTGCAGACGTCCACCTACCTGGGCAACGGCATCGCCATTCCGCACGGCACCACCGATACCCGCGATCTGGTGTTGAAAACCGGCGTGCAGGTGTTCCAGTTCCCGCAGGGCATCGCGTGGGGGGAGGGCCAGACCGCCTATGTGGCGATCGGCATCGCCGCCCGTTCCGACGAGCATTTGGCGCTGCTGCGTCAGCTCACCCACGTGCTGAGCGATGACAGCGTGGCGGAGCGGCTGGCGAAAACCACCTCCGCGGAAGAGCTGCGCAGCCTGTTGATGGGCGAACGGCAGAGCGCCGAATTCCAGTTCGACGTTTCGCTGATTGCGCTCGACGTCGCCGCCGACAGCCTGATGACGCTGCAGGCGCTGAACGCCGGCCGTCTGCAAAAAATCGGGGCGGTCAACGCGCAGTTCGTCAGCGATGCCATCACCCGCAAGCCGCTGAATCTGGGGCAGGGCATTTGGCTGAGCGACAGCGTTGAAGGCAACCTGGCCAGCGCGGCCACCGTCAGCCGCCCGGCGCAGGCTTTCGTGGAAGACGGCGAGCCGGTGGCGCTGCTGCTGACGGTGTCGGTCGCCGACGCGCAGCCGCTGGCGGTGCTCAACTACCTCAGCGATCTGCTGCTGGCCAACAAAGCTGAACGCTTGCTGAAGGCGGATGCCGCCGGCGTGCTGGCGCTGCTGACCAGCGACGTGGCGGAAGAGAGCAGCGTGCTGAGCGCCGAGTTCGTGATCCGCAACGAGCACGGTCTGCACGCGCGGCCGGGCACGGCGCTGGTCAACGTGATCAAAAGTTTCAACAGTGACATCACCGTCACCAACCTGGACGGCAGCGGCAAGCCGGCCAACGGGCGCAGCCTGATGAAGGTGGTGGCGTTGGGCGTGAAGAAAGGGCATCACCTGCGCTTTACCGCCAATGGAGAAGATGCTGAAGCCGCGCTGAAGGCGATTGGCGAAGCGATTAATGAAGGACTGGGCGAGGGCGCAGCATGAGCAGAAGAGTAGCAACAATCACCCTGAACCCGGCGTACGATCTGGTGGGTTTCTGCCCGCAGATTGAACGCGGGGAAGTCAACCGGGTAAAAACCGCCGGCCTGCACGCCGCCGGTAAGGGCATCAACGTCGCCAAGGTGTTGAAAGATTTAGGCATCGACGTCACCGTCGGCGGCTTCCTGGGCAAAGATAATCAGGACGGTTTCCAGCTGCTGTTCAGCGATCTGGGGATCGCCAACCGCTTTCAGGTGGTGCCGGGGCGCACCCGCATCAATGTCAAGCTGACGGAAAAAGACGGCGAAGTGACCGATTTCAACTTCTCCGGCTTCGAAGTGACGCCGCAGGACTGGGATCGCTTCGTCAGCGACTCGCTGAGCTGGCTGGGCCAGTTTGACATGGTGGCGGTGAGCGGCAGCCTGCCGGCCGGCGTCGATCCCGACGCGTTTACCGACTGGATGACCCAACTGCGCGCCAAGTGCCCGTGCATCATTTTCGACAGCAGCCGCGAAGCGCTGGTCGCCGGGCTGAAGGCCTCGCCGTGGCTGGTCAAACCGAACCGCCGCGAGCTGGAAATCTGGGCCGGCCGCCCGCTGCCGACGCTGGCGGACGTGGTCGAGGCCGCGCATGCGCTGCGCGAACAGGGCATCGCCCACGTGGTCATCTCCCTCGGCGCGGAAGGCGCGCTGTGGGTTAACGCATCCGGCGCCTGGATCGCCAAACCGCCGTCCTGTGAGGTGGTCAGCACCGTGGGCGCCGGCGATTCGATGGTCGGCGGCCTGATTTATGGCCTGCTGATGCGCGAATCCAGCGAACACACCCTGCGTCTGGCCACGGCGGTAGCGGCGCTGGCGGTCAGCCAGAGCAACGTCGGCGTGACCGATCGTCCCCAGTTGGCCGCGATGATGGCGCGCGTCGATCTGAAACCTTTCAATCAATAGCAGGAGGCAGAATGAAAACGCTGCTGATGGTAGACAGTTCGCAGGGACAGGCCCGTGGCCACCTGGCGAAACGCATGCTGGAGGCCGCCGCGGCCAAAGCCGGCCTGACGCTGGTCGAGTCGCTGCAGGACGCCGAACTGGTGGCGGTGGCGGGGCAGGCTGCTCCTGCTGACGCCGCGCTGAACGGCAAATTGATCTATGTGGGCGAGGTAGAACAGGCGGTGCGTGAACCGGACGCGTTTCTGGCGCGCGCCCAGGCCGAAGCTGAAACCTATCAGGCGCCGCAGGCAGCGGCGGCGGTGAAAGCCGATGGACAAAAACGCATCGTGGCGATCACCGCTTGCCCAACCGGCGTGGCGCACACCTTTATGGCGGCCGAAGCCATTGAAAGTGAAGCCAAGAAACGCGGCTGGTGGGTGAAGGTGGAAACGCGCGGCTCCGTCGGCGCCGGCAACGCCATCACCCCGGAAGAAGTAGCGGCGGCGGATCTGGTGATCGTCGCGGCGGACATCGAAGTGGATCTGGACAAGTTTGCCGGTAAGCCGATGTATCGAACTTCCACCGGTCTGGCGCTGAAGAAAACCGCGCAGGAACTGGACAAGGCGCTGGCCGAAGCCGAAGTGTTCCAGCCGCAGCAGCGCAGCGGCGCGGCGCCGACGGCGAAGAAGAAAGAGGGCAACGGCCCGTATCGTCACCTGCTGACCGGCGTGTCCTACATGCTGCCGATGGTGGTGGCGGGCGGTTTGTGCATCGCGCTGTCGTTCGTGTTCGGCATCAAGGCGTTTGAGGTCAAGGGCACCCTGGCGGCGGCGCTGATGCAGATCGGCGGCGGCTCCGCCTTCGCGCTGATGGTGCCGGTGTTGGCCGGTTTCATCGCTTTCTCCATCGCGGATCGTCCGGGCCTGACGCCGGGCCTGATCGGCGGCATGCTGGCGGTGAGCACCGGCGCCGGGTTCCTTGGCGGCATCATCGCCGGTTTCCTGGCGGGTTATGTCGCCAGGGCGATCAGCAGCAAGCTGCGCCTGCCGCAAAGTATGGAAGCGCTGAAGCCCATCTTGATCATTCCGCTGGTGGCCAGCCTGATCACCGGCCTCATCATGATTTACGTGGTCGGCACGCCGGTGGCGAAAATCATGGAAGGCCTGACCCATTGGCTGCAGTCTCTGGGCACCGCCAACGCCGTGCTGCTGGGGGCGATCCTGGGCGGCATGATGTGCACCGACATGGGCGGCCCGGTGAACAAAGCGGCCTACGCGTTCGGCGTGGCGCTGCTCAGCTCCTCGGTGTATGCGCCGATGGCGGCCATCATGGCGGCGGGCATGGTGCCACCGCTGGCGATGGGCCTGGCGACGCTGCTGGCGCGCCGCAAGTTCCCGAAATCCGAACAGGAAGGCGGCAAGGCGGCGTTGGTGCTGGGGCTGTGCTTCATCACCGAAGGGGCGATTCCGTTCGCCGCCCGCGATCCGATGCGCGTGTTGCCGTGCTGCATCGCCGGCGGGGCGCTGACCGGCGCGCTGTCGATGGCCTTCGGCGCCAAGCTGATGGCGCCGCACGGCGGCTTGTTCGTGCTGCTGATCCCGGGCGCGATTTCGCCGGTGTTGCTGTACCTGGTGGCGATCGCCGCCGGCACGCTGTTGGCCGGGGTGGCTTATGCCCTGCTGAAACGTGCTGAAGTACCGGCGGCCAGCGTGGCGTAACGGCGATCCAGCCATAAAAAAACCGGAGCCCAGGCTCCGGTTTTGTCGTTTGGGCGCCGCGTTACTGCTGCGCTTTCAGCCAGGCGATCTCTTCGGCCCAAATATCCGGGTTTACCGTTTCCAGAATCAGCGGGATATTGTCGAAACGCGGATCGCGCATGATGTAGCTGAACACCGTTTTGCCGATGTTGCCTTCCCCCAGGCTGTGATGGCGGTCGACGCGGCTGTTGAACTCGCTCTTGGCGTCGTTCAGGTGCATGCCGCGCAGGTAGTTGAAACCGACGATGTCGCCCAACTGCTTGAAGGTGCGCTCGCACTCTTCTTCGGTGCGCAGATCGTACCCGGCGGCGAAGGCGTGGCAGGTGTCGATGCAAACGCCGACGCGGCTTTTGTCTTCGACGCCGTCGATGATCGCCGCCAGGTGCTCGAATTTGAAGCCCAGATTGCTGCCCTGGCCGGCGGTGTTCTCGATCACGGCCGTCACGCCGGCGGTTTTATCCAGCGCGATGTTGATCGATTCGGCGATGCGCGCCAGGCACTTGTCTTCGTCGATTTGCAGCAGGTGGCTGCCGGGGTGGAAGTTCAGCAGCGTCAGCCCCAGCTGTTCGCAGCGCTGCAGCTCGTCGATAAACGCCTCGCGCGATTTTTCCAACGCGTCGGCTACCGGGTGCCCCAGATTGATCAGGTAGCTGTCGTGCGGCAGGATTTGCCCCGGCCCGTAACCGTACTGGGCGCAGGCGCTCTTGAACTTATCGATCACGTCGGCGGCCAGCGGGGCGGCCTTCCATTGACGCTGATTTTTGGTGAACAGGGCGAACGCGGTCGCCTCCAATTCGTGCGCGCGGATAACCGCCTGATCCACGCCGCCTGACGCGCTGACATGTGCACCGACAAACTTCATCTTCATTCTCCTGTGTTATCGGTGACATTATGGCATTGATGGCGGGCGGATTGAATGGCGAAAAGCGGCGGCCCGCCGAAGCGGGCCGCCGAGGGAGATTACAGCAGGTGTTGCACCAGTTGGTTTATCGCGCCGCCGCCGACCAGCAGCCAGACGAACAGCAGCGTTGCCAGCAGAATCGGTTTCATCCCGGCCTGGCGCACGGCGCTGATGTGGGTAGTCAGCCCCAGCGCCGCCATCGCCATCGCCAGCATCCAGGTGTCGGCGGTGATCAGGTGCCGCACCAGCGTGGCCGGCAGCAGGTTGAAGGAGTTCAGCCCGGCGACGGCGATAAACAGCACGGCGAACCACGGAATGGTGATGGCGGATTTTTCCGCCTTGCCTGCGCTGCCTCGGCTGATGTAGCCCGACAGCAGCAGCAGGAACGGCGCCAGCATCATCACGCGGATCATCTTGGCGATCACCGCCGCATTTTCGGCGTCCGGCCCGATGGCGTGCCCGGCGGCGACCACCTGAGCCACTTCGTGGATGGTGGAGCCGGCGTAGATGCCGAAGGTTTCCTGGCTGAACGGCAGCCACTGGAAGTGTTCATTCAACTGATACAGCCACGGATAGGCGAAGATCGCCAGGGTGCCGAACACCACCACGGTCGAAACCGCCACCGCCACTTTGCTGGAGTCGGCCTTCAGCACCGGCTCGGTGGCCATCACCGCCGCCGCGCCGCAAATGCTGCTGCCGGCGCCGATCAGTATCGCGGTTTGGCTGTCGATGCCGAACACTTTCTTGCCGAGCCAGCAGGCCAGCAGGAAAGTGGTGATCAGGGTCAGCGCATCGATGATGATGCCGCTGGCGCCCACGTCGGCGATCTGCTGAAAGGTCAGCCGGAAGCCGTAAAGGATAATGCCCAGACGCAGCAGGCGCTGTTTGGCCAGCTGTACGCCGCTGTGACAAACGGTTTGCCAGCGGGGGTACAGCGTGTTGCCCACCAGAATGCCGAGCAGGATCGCCAGCGTCAGCGCCCCCAGCCCCAGCTCCGCCACCCAGGGAATGTCGCCGGCCCAGACGGCCAGCGCGGTGAGCGCGCCGGTCAGCGCCAGCCCCGGCACCAGCCGCGGCAGGCCGAACAGCGGGAAGCGTCGCTCGGGGTAAGTGTGAGTGGTATCAGTCGCCATATAAAGTCAGTCCTTCAGTCTGTTTCTTGCGGTCAAGAGTACGTTTGGGCTGAATAAAAGAGAAATTGATTATATATTTATAACCTATCTGAATAAGTGGTATGGGGTCAGCCATTGGCATAACGCCGCATTGCGGCTAGGGTGTGGAGGAGCGGCGAGCCGCCGTCAATTTTCCAACTAACAGGAGCAGGTGATGGATACCGACGATCAACGCAGAGAGCAGGTAGATCAGGAAGTGGGCCGCGCGGTGCGGCGGTTGATTGAAGAAAACAAGGCGATCGACCGCGACCATCTCGCGGCGATGCTGCAATTGATACTGCGGGACGAAACCGGCACGCCGCGAGAGCCGGTGCTGGCCGCGGCGGCGCAGCTGGTCGCGTTGGGCAAATAGCGCGCCGATCTGGCCGCAAACAGGGTAGCCTGGCAGGGCTGCCCACCACACCATGTGGGGGTTCTCTGGCAGAACCTTCTTTCAATACCGGGACAGCTATGCATATCACGTTGCGTCAACTGGAAGTCTTTACCGAAGTGCTGAAAAGCGGTTCGACCACGCAGGCCTCGGTGGTGCTGGCGCTGTCGCAGTCGGCGGTCAGCGCGGCGCTGGCGGATCTGGAAGGGCAGTTGGGCGTGCAGCTGTTCGATCGCGTCGGCAAACGGCTGGTGATTAACGAGCACGGCCGGTTGCTGTATCCCAAGGCGCTGGCGCTGTTGGAACAGGCGGGGGAGATAGAGCAGCTGTTTCGCCATGACGGCGGGGCGTTGCGCATCGCCGCCAGCAGCACCATCGGCAACTACATGCTGCCGGAGATGATCGCCCGCTACCGCCGGGATTTTCCCTCCACGCCGCTGGAGCTGAACGTCGGCAATAGCCAGGACGTAATCGTGGCGGTGGCGGATTTTCGCGTCGATCTGGGGCTGATCGAAGGGCCTTGCCATATGCCGGAGCTGGTGACGCAGCCGTGGCTGGAGGACGAGCTGGTGGTGTTCGCCGCGCCGGATAACCCGCTGACCCGTCAACCGCCGACGCTGGAGGCGCTGGCCAATGCGCCGTGGATCTTGCGCGAGCGCGGTTCCGGCACCCGTGAGGTGTTGGACCATCTGCTGTTGGCGCATCTGCCGCACTTCCAGCTGGTGATGGAGCTGGGCAACTCGGAGGCGATCAAGCATGCGGTGCGGCACGGCATCGGCATCAGCTGCCTGTCGCGGCGGGTGGTGGCGGAACAGCTGGCCAGCGGCGCGCTGGTGGAACTGCCGGTGCCGTTGCCGCCGCTGCGCCGCACCCTGTACCTGATCCGCCATCGGCAAAAGCACGTCTCCAACGCGTTGCAACGTTTTCTCAGCTATTGCGTGCTGTAACCGGCGGCACGTCAAGCCCTCTGCTGCCGCGCAGGCCGGAAAAAGCATAAAAACCTGCGCGCGCTCACATTAATGAGAGTAAGTAAGGCTATAAGGGCCGCAGCTAATAATTGCCTCTGAATTATGAAGCTATCTTATATCGGTGCAATGTTGCTAGTTCACCGGCGGGTATTTGTTACAATCCGCCCTCATTTTTCGAAGAGCAGATAGATAGGGAACGAATGGCTCAGCAGGATATAAAAACATCGGGGCAGCAAGCACCCGGATTGCGCCGTGAATTGAAAGCCCGGCATTTGACCATGATCGCCATCGGCGGCTCCATCGGCACCGGCCTCTTCGTCGCCTCGGGCGCCACGGTTTCTCAGGCAGGCCCCGGCGGGGCGCTGCTGTCTTACGCTCTGATCGGTTTGATGGTGTACTTCCTGATGACCAGCCTGGGCGAACTGGCGGCCTTTATGCCGGTCTCCGGTTCATTCTCCACCTACGGCGCCAAATACGTAGAAGAAGGCTTCGGCTTCGCGCTGGGCTGGAACTACTGGTACAACTGGGCGGTGACCATCGCCGTTGACCTGGTGGCCTCGCAGTTGGTGATGAGCTACTGGTTCCCGGACACCCCGGGTTGGATCTGGAGCGCGCTGTTCCTCGGCCTGATGTTCCTGCTGAACTACATTTCGGTGAAAGGGTTCGGCGAGGCGGAATACTGGTTCGCGCTGATCAAGGTCAGCACCGTGATTATCTTCATCGCCGTCGGCGTGATGATGATCGTCGGCATTCTGAAGGGCGGCGAGCATGCCGGCTGGCAGAACTGGACAATAGGAGACGCGCCGTTTGCCGGTGGCTTCTCGGCGATGATCGGCGTGGCCATGATCGTCGGCTTCTCGTTCCAGGGCACCGAACTTATCGGCATCGCAGCCGGCGAATCGGAAAACCCGGGTAAAAACATCCCGCGCGCGGTGCGTCAGGTGTTTTGGCGTATCCTGTTGTTCTATATCTTCGCCATTCTGATCATCAGCCTGATCATTCCGTACACCGATCCGAGCCTGCTGCGCAACGACGTGAAAGACATCAGCGTCAGCCCGTTCACGCTGGTGTTCCAACATGCCGGCCTGCTGTCGGCGGCGGCGGTGATGAACGCGGTGATCCTGACGGCGGTGCTGTCGGCCGGTAACTCGGGCATGTATGCGTCGACCCGCATGCTGTACACCCTGGCTTCGGAAGGCAAGGCGCCGCGCATCTTCGCCAAGCTGTCGAAAGGCGGCGTGCCGCGCAACGCGCTGTACGCGACCTGCGTGGTAGCCGGCCTGTGCTTCCTGACGTCGATGTTCGGTAACCAGTCGGTTTACCTGTGGCTGCTGAACACTTCGGGCATGACCGGTTTCATCGCCTGGTTGGGCATCGCCATCAGCCACTACCGTTTCCGTCGCGGCTACATGCTGCAGGGGCGCGATCTGAACGATTTGCCGTACCGTTCCGGTTTCTTCCCGCTGGGGCCGATCTTCGCCTTCGTGCTGTGTCTGATTATCACCCTGGGGCAGAACTACCAGGCCTTCCTGCAAGACAAGATCGACTGGTACGGCGTGACCGCGACCTACATCGGTATTCCGCTGTTCCTGCTGATTTGGTTTGGTTACAAGCTGTCGCAAGGCACCCGTGTCGTGAAGTACAGCGAGATGGAATTCCCGAAGATGGACGTGAAGTAATTTTCGGTGAGTGACACGCGGCGGGGGCTCCCGCCGCGTTTTGTTTTACTTTTTCCCGCCTTTGGCTTCCGCCAGCGCCTGCTGCGCCGAGCTCATCAAACTCTCTACCGTCGCGTAATCCTGCGTCAGCGCCACAATGCCGGCGTTAAGCTGCATGTTCACCTCGCCGAACGCGCCAAAATCGTAGGGCGCCTCCAGCGGCGGCACAATGCGCGCCAGAAACTCGCTTTCCGCGCCGTAGGGCAGATCGTGCACCAGAATCAGAAACTGGCCGCCGGTATAGCGGCAGATATAGTCGCTGGGGCGGATCAGCGTCTTGAGGCGCTCGCCGACGGTGCGCAGCACGTCGTCGCCGATCTGGACGCCGTGGCTTTGGTAGAGCGCCGCCAGCGGGCCGAATTCAAGAATGAACAGGTGGGAGATCGGCTGCGCCGTTCCGGGACGGCAGATGCTGCGCATCACCGTCTCGCCGCCTGCGCGGTTGAGAAAGCCGGTCAGGCGATCGCGGTGCGACGCCTGCTGCTTCTCCCACGCCAGCGTGACGTGCTGTACCAGCTGGCGGTGGTAGCGCGCGATCATGCCGTGGGCCAGCACCAGCCACAGCGGCGCGAGGTCCGCCAGGACAAACAGGTTTTGCACGCGCGACAGCGGCGCCGCCAGCAGGTAAGGCAGCGTCAGCGCGATCACCTCAAGCAGCGCGAAGCGCGGGGCGGCGGCGTGGCGTTGCATGAGCCAGCAGGCCAGGGCGGTGATCGTCAGGCCGGCGAACAGCATTAAGACGAAGCGGCCCGAGAGCATCGCCAGAGCGGCGCTGGCGCCGACCAGCAGCGCCCACAGCAGCACCGTCACCAGCATGGCATTCGGCCAGGCCGGTTGACGCCGGCGTGCCAGCCAGGCTCGCCCGGCGGTCAACAACAGCAGCAGCAGCAACAAACCGATGCCGAGCGGCCGCTGGACCAGCCAGGCGTACCCCGCCAGCAGCGCGGCCGGCCCCGCGGCATTCAGCCAGGGCGTAAGAGGAGAGGGCGTCAGCGTGAGACGCAGCTGGCGTTGAAACGGCTCGTCATCGGCGTGCAGCGGGCTGTATAACAGCCAGTTCAGCAGCGCCGGGCGTTTGGGCGTTACCGCCGGAGATGGACTTCTCATTACAGCCTCGTCAATCAATAAGGCCGCTCTTGCGGCGGCCTGAAGTTTTTTTGCACGCGCGGTGCTGTGATTTTGGATTCTATGTGGTTTTGCCGTTATTTGTCAGAGTCTGGTCGGATCAGGAAGAATTTTCAGAATAATTAACCTACTGGCCGTTGGCGGGGGAAAGCGTGGCGGTTTGAAAAATGGCGATAAAAAACAAATTATTACATTTCGACAACGCCGTTTTCACCTATTGATATGATTGATAAGTATTATCGTTTGTTTTATTGTTAACGGCTGTGCGCAGGCTGCTGCCGCACACTTTTCGGTTCACGGCGGCCGCTTTCGCGCCGCTGTCATGATGGTTGCAACAGGTATCTTAACTAATGAGCGTATCCACCGATCCCATGACTGAAGCCAAGGGGCAGCCCGACGCCGGCGTGATGGGGCGTTATCAGCATATTCTTCGCCATCGCCTGTTGATGATGGGCGTATTGGCATTGGCGATCCTGGGCTCGCTGCTGCTGGATTTCACCATGGGGCCGTCCGGCCTGTCGTTGTCATCCTTATGGCAAACGCTGCTTGATCCCGCCGCGGCCGATGCCGGCACGCGGGTGATCGTCTGGGACATCCGCTTGCCCTATGCGTTGATGGCGGTGGTGGTGGGCTTTGCGCTCGGCCTGGCCGGGGCGGAAATGCAGACCATCCTGAATAACCCGCTGGCCAGCCCCTTCACCCTCGGGGTGTCTTCCGCCGCGGCCTTTGGCGCCGCGCTGGCGATCGTGCTCGGCATCGGCATTCCGGGGATCCCCGATCAGTGGTTCATCTCCGCCAACGCTTTTATCTTCGCGCTGTTCGCCGCGCTGATGCTTGACGGCATCACGCGCTGGACGCGGGTCGCCACCTCCGGCGTAGTGCTGTTCGGCATTGCGCTGGTGTTTACCTTCAACGCGCTGGTCTCGATGATGCAGTTCATCGCCAGCGAGGATACGCTGCAGGGGCTGGTGTTCTGGACCATGGGCAGCCTGGCGCGCGCCTCGTGGGACAAACTGGGCATTCTGTTCGGGGTGTTCGCCGTGCTGCTGCCGCTGTCGATGATGAGCTCGTGGAAACTGACCGCGCTGCGTCTGGGTGAAGACCGGGCGGTGAGCTTCGGCATCGACGTGCGTCGGCTGCGTTTGACCACGCTGCTGCGCATCAGCATGCTCTCGGCGCTGGCGGTGGCTTTCGTCGGGCCGATCGGCTTTATCGGTCTGGTGGCGCCGCACATCGCCCGCATGATCTTCGGCGAAGATCACCGTTTCTACCTGCCGGCCAGTGCGCTGATTGGCGCGCTGGTGCTGTCGATGGCCTCGGTGGCGTCGAAAAACCTGGTGCCTGGGGTAATCATCCCGGTGGGGATCGTGACGTCGTTGGTCGGGGTGCCGTTCTTCCTGAGCATTATTCTGCGCCACCGGGGGAACGTATGAGCCAGGGTTTACGGATAGAAAACTTCTCGGCGGGTTACCCGAAACGCCAGGTGATCGACAATCTCTCGGTGCCGATGCTGCCGCGCGGGCAAATCACCGTGTTGCTGGGGCCGAACGGCAGCGGCAAATCGACATTGCTGCGCTCGCTGGCCGGGCTGAACCCGGCGCAGGGCAAGCTGTGGCTGGACGACGGCGATTTGATGCAGATGCCGTTCGCCCGTCGGGCGGAGAAAGTGGTGTACCTGCCGCAGTCGCTGCCCGCCGGGGTGCATCTGCACGTGCTGGAGTCGATCATCGTGGCGCAGCGCGCCTCGGGCGGCCGCAGCAACGCCGGCAGCGAAGCGGAAGTGATGGCTTTGCTGGAACAGCTGGGCATCGCCCACCTGGCGCTGAGTTATCTCGATCAGCTGTCCGGCGGCCAGAAACAGTTGGTGGGGTTGGCGCAGTCGCTGATCCGTCAGCCGTCGCTGCTGCTGCTGGATGAGCCGCTGAGCGCGCTCGATCTCAACTACCAGTTCCACGTGATGGATTTGGTGCGCCGCGAAACCCGCAAGCGCGATATCGTGACGGTGGTGGTAGTGCATGACATCAACATTGCGCTGCGTCACGGCGACCACGTGCTGATGCTGCAGGATGGCGATCTGATCGCCGACGGCGCGCCGGATCAGGTGATTACGCCGCAGAGCCTGGCGCGGGTCTATGGCGTGCGCGGGCGCATCGAGCGTTGCTCGCAGGGCACGCCGCAGGTGCTGATAGACGGTCTGGTGAACCAGCCGACGATATAATCCAGGAAAAAGCCCGGCATCGCCGGTAATGCCGGTCAGTTAAGCCTGACTGGCATTTTTTTATCCCATCTTTGTGTGTTTCGTGCAGCCTGAATTGCCGTAAAAATCTCTCATTTCTCTGATGCCGTAGCGAACGGCAATTGGAGGGGCCGAAGGCGCGGCCCCTCCACCTGCGCCTTCGCTTAACACCGTCTGTCCGCTACGCGGATACCCTCGCCGTGTCTGCGTTGTCGGGCGGGTCGGCTGCGACAAACGTCCCTGTTAGTCTCGCCTCAACCGGCCTTCCCTGGCCGGTTGCCCCTGACAACGCCGTCTTGCTCGGCAGCCAGTGATGCGCGCTCAAGGTCAACACCTGAGCTGGCAGCTACTGGGAAATCTGCCGCTGATGAGGTTGTGGTAGAGAAGTTGGAGATGAGCGCGGTGTTGGGCGCCCTTGAAGACGCCGAACGCAGGCATAGCGCATTAGGCGAAACCGCCATGGACGGCGGTTTCAGGTGAGACAGACAGGGACGCCTGTCGCAACCGGCCTCAATGCGCTATGGCGGAGGGAGGGAAGTTGGCAAAGCCAACCGTCTGACAGGGCAAAGGCGCGGGTTGCCAGGGACCGCGCCTTCGGCCCCTGGCTCGGTCGAGGTGCGGGAGTCTCATGATGCACCTCTCATTTATCGACCGAAAGCGTCACGAGTACTTCAAAAAAACGCTAACTGACACGCATTACGGCATCGCCGGGCTTTTTTTATCGCGCAGCGCGGTTCAGTGCTTCGCTCACGCGTTCGACGACGTGCTGGGCGGTGACGATGCCGCCGGACAGATAGACCTCGGCCGCCGGCAGGTAAACCACCTGGCCTTTTTTCACCGCCGTGGTTTTCTTCAGCGCGGTGCCGGTGAGGATTTTCTGCGGCGCCACCGCGTTCGGCCGACCGGTCGCGGCGTCTCTGTCGATGACGAACAGCCAGTCCGGGTTCAGTTTGGCGACCTGCTCAGGCGTCAGCTTATTGCCGCGCACGTCTTTTTCATCGGACTGCAGCGCGGACGAGAAGCCGAGGGCGTCATAGACGAAGCTGAAACGGCTCTTGGGGGCGTAAGCGCTGATCTTGCCGCCGGAGAACAGCACCACCAGCCCGCGTCCGGCCTGGGCGGCCTGCGGTTTGACCGCCGCGATCTGCGCATCCAGCTTGTCGATCGCCGCCTGCGCCTGTTGCGGCTTATCGAACAGCTCGCCCAACTGCAGGGTGCGCTGTTTCAGGCTGCCCAACTGATCCTGCTGATCGACGGACATGTTCAACGTCGGTGCCAGCGTGTTCAGCTCGTCATAGGCTTTGGACGCCCGGCCGGCGATCAGGATCAGGTCCGGTTTGGCGGCGCGCAGCACGGCCATATCCGGCTCGAACAGGGTGCCGGCATTGAGGTATTTGTCATCCTGATAGCGCTTCAGGTTATCCGGCAAGTTCTTGCGATTGCCGGGCAGCGCCAGCGGCTCGACGCCCAGCAGCTGCAGCGTTTCCAGCGAAGCGTAATCCAGCACCACGATACGCTGCGGGTGCTTCTTCACCTCGGTGCTGCCGTTCAGGTGCTGGACGTTGACGGTGGTCGAGGCCGCCGGCGCGTCGGTTTTGCTGTGGCAACCCGCCAGCGCCATCGCGGCCAGCAGGGCGATCATCAGGGGGGAGCGGCGTAATCTCATGGGGCTTCCTCTCGGTGATGGAATGAAAAGGGCGCGCAGCGCGCGCCCGGGGGCATCAGAAGTTGTAGGTCATGCCGACGGTGTAACGGCGGCCGTCCAGCGTGGTGCGATAGTGATCGTAATCCACGGTCTTGTCGAGAATGTTGTAGACCCCGCCGGTCAGCTGCAGGTTTTTCGCCGCCTGGTAGCTCAGGCCCGCATCGACGAAGGTGTAGGACGGGGTGCTGGTCTCCATCGACGTGCGGCTCAGGTAGTCTGAGGTGCGGCTGCGGAAGTTAACGCGCGACCACAGGCTGAGGTCTTGCGTAGCCTGCCAATCCAGCACGGTGTTGATCATGTGCTTAGGCATCTGGTTCAGCGCCTTGCCCTGGAACTCGCCGCTTTTCTGCTCGGAAGCGGTGTAGGTGTAGTTGGCGTTCCACTTCCAGTCTTTATTGATCTGCCAGCCGAAGGTGGCCTCTACGCCGCGCATATTGGCTTTGTCGACGTTGACGCGATCGCTGATAAAGTCGTAGACGTCATTGCCGATCTTACAGTCCGGCGTGTCTTCGCAGCGGCGCACTTCGGTGATCTTGTTCTTGAAGTCGGTGTTGAAGACCGTCACCCCAGCGTTTACGCCTTTCAGGCTGTCCCACATCAGGCCGATCTCTTCGCTCAGGCTCTTCTCAGGCTGCAGATCCGGGTTGCCGACGATGATGCCGTTACGCACGCCGCCGCCGGTGACCTGGCCCCAGCTGGCGGAGGATTGGCGCAGATCCGGCGAACGGTAGCCGGCGGAGACGCCGCCTTTCATCGTCCACTGTTCGGTCAGGTGCCAGACGCCGTACATGCGCGGCGACCAGTGGCTGCCGAAGTTCTGATCGCGATCCATACGGATGCCGCTGGTCAGGCTGAAGTCGTTGGTCAGCGCCCATTCGTCCTCGGCGAACAGCGCCCAGCTCCAGCGCGTCAGCTGGTTGACGTCTTGCGCCGAGCTCAGCTGGTTGCCGCTGTCGCCCAGTTTCTCATAGCGGTATTGGCCGCCGAGGTTCAGCATGTGGGCACCCAGCTCGAACTGGTTCTGGGTGTTGAAGATGGTGTTGTACATCTTCATCTTGCGGCCCGGGTTATTGGTCTCTTCCCGCTGAACGTAGCTGGTGGAGTTACCGAAGTCGTAATAACCGTTGTGGGTCAGCGCGTAGTTGGTGCGGGTGTAGAGATTTTCGCTGCGAGAGGTAGGTTTGCACTTGCCTTTGCTGCAGCGCTCCGCCACCACCGATTTGCCCGGCGTGCTGTTGCGATCCTGCAGCGAGCGGCCGATTTCGAAGTCGAATTCGTTTTTCTCGTCCGGCGTCAGAGTGAACACCGCGGTGCCGCTGCGCATGCGCTGTTCGTTGTAACCGTTGGCGATTTTATCTTCCGCGCGGCGCGACAGCAGGCCGTTGACCCGCACGCCGAGCAGGCCTTCAATCAGTGGGCCGGAGGCGTAGGCGTTGGTCTGGAACAGATCGCCGGAATCGCGGTTTTCCTGGAGGGTGGCGTCGCCGTGCAGCGAGCCTTTCCACTCGGTGCGGGAAGTCTTGCGGGTGATGACGTTGATCACGCCGCCCATGGCGTCGGAACCGTACAGCGAAGACATCGGCCCGCGCACCACTTCGATGCGCTCGATGGCTTCCATCGGCGGCAGCCAGCCCTGTTCGATGCCGGCGTTATCGCTGTTCGGCCGGGTGCCGCGGGTGTCAACGCGCTTGCCGTCCACCAGGATCAGCGTGTACTTGGAGGACATGCCGCGGATGCTGATGTCGCTGCTGCTGGCGCCGCCGGTGACGACCACGCCCGGCACGTCTTTCAGCGCGTCGGTCACGTCGCGATAGGCCTTATCTTCGATCTGCTGGCGCGGGATCACCGAGATGGAGGCGGCGGAGTCCTGAATTTTTTGCTGGAAGCCGGAGGCGGTGACGACCATGGTGTCTTGGGTGTCGTCCTGCGGCGCGGCCAGTGCGGCGGTGGCGCTGAGTGAGGCGATGACCATGGCGGCGAGCTTGCTGTAACGTGGCGTTTCCATGAGGTAAACCTTTCCTGGATTGAAGTGAAAGTAATTAACCAATTGAATTTCTAATGAAATAATTCATCGTTCGCTGAGAAATCCGTCGCTTCGTCAGCGTTGCGTGAGGCCATTGTAAGGATTTTTTACTGAATGTAAACGCTAATGATAATTCATATCATTTGTATGCTTGTTATTCTGGCGGGAAAGAGTAACCGGATGAATTAAAGGGAAAAGCGGCGCAGCAGACGTGCGCCGGAGGATCAGCGTTTCTGGATGTAGGTGATGGCCAGCGCCAGCGCCAGCACCAGGCCTTTGATAATGTCCATGGCGTAGTAGGGCACCGACAGCATCACCAGGCCGTTTTGCAGCACGCCGAGGATCACCGCGCCGATCAGGGTGCCGAGCGCATTGGGTTTGCCGGCCCCGGCCAGCGAGAAGCCAATATAGGCCGCCGCCACCGCGTCCATCAGATAACCGCCGCCGGCGTTGACCTGCGAAGAGCCGATACGTGACGCCAGCAAGATGCCGCCAAGCGCCGCCAGCCAGGAAGAAATGACGTAAGCGGCAACCCTGTAACGCACGGTGCGGATGCCCGACAGGCGCGCCGCTTCGGGGTTGCCGCCGATGGCATACATGCGGCGGCCGTGCTTGGTCAACGACAGGAACAGCTGCACCGCCACGGTGACCGCCAGCATGATCAGCACGATCACCGGCACCTGGCCGAGGGCGGAAAACACCTCCGGGATCAGGCCCTCCGCCATGTCGCCATTCGGCAGCACCATGTTTTGGGTGATGGAACCGCCGTAGCTGTAGGTCATCGCCACGCCCTGGATCACGAACAGGCTGGCCAGCGTCGCCAGCATGTCGGGGATTTTGAGCACCACGATCAGCAGGGCGTTGAACAGGCCGACCAGCGTGCACAGCAGCAGCGTTACCACGATGGCGCCGGTGGTGCCGAACCCGTGCCAGACGAACAGTGAAATCACCAGCGCGTTGGCCAGCGAGGCGGTCGAGCCGACCGACAGATCGAAACCGCCGACCGACAGCGAGATGGAGACGCCGATGGCGATCACCGTCACGATGGCGATCGAACGCAGAATATTGATGATGTTGTTGGCATCGAGAAAGTTGTCCGACGCCAGGCCAAACAGGGCGATCAGCGCCGCGACGGTCAGCAACATGCCCCATTTGTAGAGGAAATCAAACAGCTGTTGGCGCCAGGGCAGCGCAGGCCGCAGGGCAAATTCTTTACTCACGCAGGGGTTCCTCCGGTGGAATAGAACAATAAGGTTTCTTCGTCGATGTCGGCGGCGTTCAACTCTGCCACGATGCGGCCGTCCCACAGCACGCAGATGCGATCGCACAGGCCAATCAGCTCGGCGAACTCGCCGGAGGCGTAAATCACGCCTTTGCCGGCGCGCGCCAGGCCGTCGATCAGGCTGAACAGTTCCTGTTTGGCCTTGATGTCCACGCCCTTGGTCGGCTCATCGAAGATCAGCACCTCGGCGTCGCCGCGCAGCCACTTGCCGATCGCCACTTTTTGTTGATTGCCGCCGGACAGGCGCGCCAGCCGCTGTTGCGGGCCGGATGCGCGAATGTTCAGACGCTGCATGATCTCGCGTGCCCAGCGCAGCTCTTGCCGCCGGTTGAACAGGCTCCAGCGCGAGAAGCTGTCGTCGGCGCTGACGCTCAGGTTCATCGGGATCGCCTCGTCGATGAAAATGCCCTCTTTGCGGCGCTCTTCCGGCACCAGCGCCAGTCCTTGTTCGACCGACAGGTGCGGCGCGCGTGGCGCCCAGGGCTGCCCGCGCAGTTCGCCGCGCTCGAGCTGCACGGCGCCGGCGCCGAACAATGCCTTGCACAGTTCGGTTTTGCCCGCCCCGGCCAGCCCGGCGATGCCGAGAATTTCGCCCTCATGCAGCCGCAGCGAAACGTCGCGCAGCTTATGGCGATCGCGCAAGCCTTGCACCTGCAGCAGCGTTCGCTCAGGGTGCGGCGGGCGCGGCGGTGGGAAAATGTCGTCCAGCCGATGGCCGAGCATCTTCTCGACGATCTGTTCGCCGCTCAGCCCGCGCATGGCGTCTTCGCTGACGCGCCGGCCGTCGCGCAGCACCGTCAGCCGATCGCAAATGTCGCTCAGTTCGTGGATGCGGTGAGAAATGAACACGATGCCGATGCCTTCGGATTGCAGGCGGCGCACCACGTTAAACAGGCGCTCGCTCTCGGCGCGATCGAGCGGTGCGGTCGGTTCGTCGAGCACCAGAAAACGGCAGCGGTGCGACAGCGCGCGCGCCAGCAGCACTTGCTGTTTTTCCGCCAGCGTGCAGTCCGCCAGGCGTCTGCGCGGATTGAGCGGCAGCGCCCATTGCTGCAGCAGCTCTGCGGCGCGGCGGTGCAGCTCCGCCCAGTTCAGCCAGTGGCCCGGTTCGTTCAGCCAGTCCAGCATGATGTTTTCCGCCACCGACAGCGTGGGGATCAGCGCGACATCGACTTCTTGCTGCACCACGTGGATGCCGTGGCGGCGCGCCTGCAGCGGGGAATGAATTTCCACTGCCCGGCCGTCGATCAGGATCTCGCCGCGGTAGTGATCGTGGGCGCCGGAGAGGATCGCCATTAGCGTCGATTTGCCCGCGCCGTTGGCGCCGACCAGCGCGTGGATTGAGCCGCCGTGCAGCGTGAAGTCCACGTCCTGCAGCGCGTTGAAGCCGGCGAAGGCGATCGAGATATTGCGCATCTCGAGGCGCGAAGGCGTTGCGGTTGACATTGCGTAGTAAGGCCGTTTAGATGTTTAGATGGCTGTTTTGCTCTGTTGTAACACAGATTGCGCCGTTGGCAACCAACAAAATGGCATAACGGCGATGAAAAGCGTGGGCGGGCAGGGGCGCAACCCGCGTCAGGCTGCGCCGGAGCGATAAACGGTCAGAAGGTGGTGGGGGTGTGTGCGCTGACGATGCGGCAGATGCGCGCCGAGGTATTGCTGAAGCTGTGCGGAATGCCGGTGTTGATGGCGTAGCTCTGACCGGCGGTCAGGCAGTAACTCTGGCCGTTGATGGTCAGCACGATCTCGCCCTCCAGCAGGGTGCCTATCTCTTCGCCCTGATGCTTGATCTTTTCGCCGGTGGTGGTGCCGGGCTGGTAGGTTTCCAGCATCATCGCCAGGTTGCGCGTCGGGCTGCCGTTGTGCACCAGCTTCATCGACACCCCCTGGCTGCCGATCTCAATCAGATCCTCGGCGTCGATCACCACGCGCGGCTCGTCGACGGCCTCCGGTTCGGCAAAGAATTCCGACAGCGACAGGCCATACACCTTAAGCAACTTTTGCAGCGTGCTGATGGCCGGGCTGACTTTGTCCTGTTCGATGGTGCTGATCGCACTGTGGGTTAACCCGGACAGTTCGGCGACCCGGCGCTGTGACAAACCCAATTGCTGGCGGATCTGCGACAGGCGTTTGCCCGGTGCCAAGCTGGCTTCGCTCATAGCGGTACTTCCTTCTGGTAAGGGCGACAGGCTGAAATGACGATCGGTATCGGGCGCCTGCCTGGTCGATAACGATGCTGCATGATATCGGTAGTTAGGGTAGGTTTGGAAAATATATTGCCCATGCTCACCGTCGGCGCGGCGGACAAAATAGTTGACGTGAAAATGGCGGCAAGGCCTTTTCGGTCAATATTTTATCAATTTAGCAGCCGGTGGCGAATAATCAAACAGGATTGTAACATTTGCAAACCCATTCTGTTAAGACTATGTTTCATGTTGTGGATGTTATTTTGAGCGCCCGCAGCGGCGCGACCTGGCGAGAAATCCAATCATGTGTTGAATCGAACGGCGGACGGGCGCCAACGCGCCTTAAGAGCATAATGGCGGGTGACGTATGCAAACCAATAGCGCAGCAGTTGAACATTTTGCACAGCATCATGAAGAGAGGCGAAGTAGCGCGTTCCAAAATGAGGTCGCTCATTATTTGGAACGCCATCCCGCCACGCAGTATATCGATATCCTTCTCACCGATCTCAATGGTTCCTTCCGCGGCAAACGCATACCCGTCTCAGGGTTGAAAAAACTGGAAAAAGGCAGCTACTTCCCCGCGTCGGTGTTCGCTATGGACATCCTCGGCAACGTGGTGGAGGAGGCCGGCCTTGGGCAGGAACTCGGCGAACCGGATCGCGTATGCCTGCCGGTGCCCGGTTCGCTGACGCCGTCGGCGGCCGATCCGCAGCACATCGGCCAGGTGCTGCTCACCATGCTGGATGAAGATGGCACTCCCTTTGACGTTGAACCCCGCAATGTGCTGAACCGCGTGTGGCAGGCGCTGCGACAGCGCGGCTTGTTCCCGGTGGCAGCGGTAGAGCTGGAGTTTTATCTCATCGATCGGCAGCGCGACGCGGAAGGCGATTTGCAACCGCCGTGTGCGCCCGGCACGCAGGAGCGCAACACCCAAAGCCAGGTGTACTCCGTCGATAACCTGAACCATTTCGCCGAGGTGCTGAACGATATCGACGCGCTGGCGAAGCTGCAGGGGCTGCCGGCGGACGGCGCGGTGGCGGAGGCCTCGCCGGGGCAGTTCGAGGTCAACCTGCGCCATACCGACGATATCTTGCAGGCCTGCGACCACGCGCTGGCGCTGAAGCGGCTGGTGCGGCTGGTGGCCGAGAACCACGGCATGCACGCCACCTTTATGGCCAAGCCCTATGAGGATTACGCCGGCAGCGGCATGCACGTGCACGTCAGCATGCAGGATGGCGCGGGCAACAACCTGTTCGCCGACGGCGAAGGCGAGGATTCGCCGCTCTTGAAACAGGCGCTGGCCGGGATGATCACCCTGATGCCGGCGTCGATGGCGCTGTTGGCGCCGAACGTCAATGCCTATCGGCGTTTCCAGCCGGGGATGTATGTGCCGATCCAGGCCGCCTGGGGCCACAATAACCGCACCGTGGCGCTGCGCATTCCCTGCGGCGAACCGGAGAACCATCGGGTGGAGTATCGCGTGGCCGGCGCCGACGCCAATCCGTATCTGGTGATGGCGGCGATCCTGGCCGGCATGCTGTACGGGCTGGACAACCTACTGCCGCTGCCTGAGCCGGTGACCGGCAACGGGCTGGAGCAAGAGGGGCTGCCGCTGCCGATCCGCCAGAGCGACGCGCTGTACGAGTTTGAACATCAGCACGCGCTGACGCACTATCTCGGCGAGCGTTTCACCCGCGTTTATCACGCCTGCAAGACCGACGAACTGCTGCAGTTTGAACGGCGAGTGACGGAAACCGAGATCGACTGGATGTTGAAAAATGCCTGAATAGGCGTATAAAGTAAGAGGTATGTGCGGGCGACTGGCCTGCCGGCAGCGGATTAATTCGCCTGCCGGGCTGGTTTTCCGTGCGATCGACAAAAAGAATTTGTATTTGAGGGTTTCCGGATCTTGTCATTCGGAGGCATTCTGGTGCAAAATATCTCAAATGCAGATAGCCGACGTTTTGAAAGCGTCGGTTATTTTTTTTGCATTATGTTTTACCAACGTAGCGTTTCATACACCAAGCGAGGCCGGACACCGATCCGGATAGATAAATAGTTTCGTGCACGATCAAACAAAACTTTATGGTCGTGACTCATGAGGATTAGAAAGATGGGGCAATTTTTCACTTTAGCGCCGGTGCCCGCCGGTTTCCGCTGTGGCCGCAGCGACTATGGAGCAGCCGAGGTTACCTCGACCCGTTATCCAGCTTACAACCCCCTTCTTTTAGAATTAAGTCGCTCGTTGCGAAGTTTCCCCGCAACCTTAAGTCTTGGCGTGTCCGCCATCCGCAAGGCTCAAGGTAAGGGGGGGCTGAACAATGTCCGATAACACTATCAACGCCGCTCCGGCTCAGCGCACTCAGCTGCGTAAAACCCTGACTTTAGTTCCGGTAGTGATGATGGGCTTGGCTTACCTGCAGCCAATGACCATTTTCGATACCTTCGGCATCGTATCCGGCCTGACCGATGGTCACGTCGCGACCGCGTACGCCTTCGCTCTGCTGGCGATCCTGTTTACCGCCCTGAGCTACGGCAAGCTGGTGAAGAAGTTCCCTTCCGCCGGTTCCGCCTACACCTACGCCCAGAAAGCCATCAGCCCGCACGTCGGCTTTATGGTGGGCTGGTCATCGCTGCTGGACTACCTGTTCATGCCGATGATCAACATTTTGCTGGCCAAGATTTACCTGGAAGCGATCTTCCCGGGCGTACCGTCCTGGATCTTCGTGGCGGTGCTGGTCGGCTTGATGACGATTTTCAACCTGCGCGGCATCAAGCTGGTGGCTAACCTGAACTCCATCATCGTGGTGGTGCAGGTGGCGATCATGATCGTGTTCCTCGGCCTGGTGATCAACGGCATTTACCACGGCGAAGGCGCCGGTACGCTGGTCAGCAGCCGCCCGTTCTGGTCCGATAACGCTCACGTGGTGCCGATGATTACCGGCGCGACCATCCTGTGCTTCTCGTTCTTGGGCTTCGACGGCATCAGCTCGCTGTCCGAAGAGACCAAAGACGCGGAAAAAGTGATCCCGAAAGCCATCTTCCTGACGGCGCTGATCGGCGGCATCATCTTTATCGTGGTGTCTTACTTCGTGCAGCTGTACTTCCCGGACATTTCGCGCTTCAAGGATCCGGACGCGTCGCAGCCTGAAATCATGCTGTACGTGGCGGGCAAGTTCTTCCAGTCGGTGATCCTGGTGTTCTCCTGCGTGACGGTATTGGCGTCGGGCATGGCGGCGCACGCGGGCGTTTCGCGTCTGATGTACGTGATGGGCCGCGACGGCGTGTTCCCGACTCGCTTCTTCGGCTATGTGCATCCGAAGTGGCGTACCCCGGCGCTGAATGTGCTGCTGGTAGGCGCCATCGCGTTGTCCGCGGTGTCGTTTGACCTGGTGACCGCGACCGCGCTGATCAACTTCGGTGCGCTGGTGGCCTTCACCTTCGTTAACCTGTCGGTGATCTCGCAGTTCTATATTCGCGATAAGATGAACCGCACCGTGAAGGACACGTTCAACTACCTGATCCTGCCGGTGATGGGCGCACTGACCGTCGGCGCGCTGTGGATCAACCTGGAAGCCAGCTCGATGACGCTGGGCCTGGTTTGGGCGGCCATCGGCCTGATCTACCTGGCCTTCGTCACCCGCAGCTTCCGTCTGCCGGTGCCGCAAGCGAGCGAAGACGCCGCCTAAGCGCGAGCCGTCTCCTCAGCCACAAAAAAGGCCGCTTTCGCGGCCTTTTCCTTTTCTGCTGCGGCGGATTTTATCCCACCAACTCTTTGCCGTAATCGAACAGCGCTTTCAGCAGGGCGGTTTTCTCTTTGTCGCCTTCGTGCAGGTTATACAGCGATTCGAGCTGCAGCAGATAGCTCTGCACGCGCTCCGCGCTCAAGGCTTCCTGACGATGTTGCAGCCAGCGGCGCTGCTCGGCGTCGTCCAGCGTATTCGGGTAGTTGCGCGCGCGGAAGCGGAACAGCAGCTCTTTCATGCGGCCGTCGCTGAAGGCCAGATCCAGCGCCGGCAGGTTCTGCGGCTTGGTCTGCTGGATAATCCTCATCGCCGCCTTGTCGGCGTCGCTGAAGAAACCGTCGTACAAGCGGGCGTCGACGTCCTCGGAACCTTTGAACGGCTCGGCTTCGGCGAACAGCGCGACCACTTTCTCGCGCACTTCCGGATGCTGTTTCAGCAGCTGCAGATTTTGCAGGCACGCCTGACGATCGATGCCCAGCCGCTCGGCGTTCTCCGGCAGCAGGGTTTTGGCCGGCGCCAGCACCGGGCATTTGTTGATGTGCACCAGCTTGATCGGCACCGGCGCCTGATCCGGCGCCAGATCGTCGCGGCGGGTGTACAGCCGCTCACGCAGCTGCTCGGCGCTCAGCGTCAACAGCGGCGTCATGTCGCCGGCCAGATCGCACATGATCACCGCGTTCTTGTTGTCCGGGTGCCAGGCCAGCGGCGACACCCAGCTGGTATTGCCGCGCGCCGCGCCGAACATGCCGGAGACGTGCACCAGCGGCGTCATGTCGGCGACGTCGATCAGGGCGTTCAGCTTGTGTTTATTGCGGTGCTGCAACAGGAAATCGAACAGCCGCGGCTGCGCCTGCTTGACCAGCTTGGCCATGGCGATGGTGGCGTAAACGTCCGACATCGCATCGTGAGCCTGCGTGTGCTCGACGCCGTTGGCGCGCGTCAGGTGTTCCAGGCGGAAGCTGGGGAAACCGTCTTCGTTTTCCGGCCAAACTATGCCGTCCGGGCGCAGAGCGTAGCAGGCGCGCATCACATCCAGCAGATCCCAGCGCGAGTTGCCGTTTTGCCAGCTGTAGGCGTAGGGATCGTAGAAGTTGCGATAGAAGATATTGCGGCTCACTTCGTCATCGAAGCGGATGTTGTTGTAACCGAGAATGCAGGTGCCGGCCACGCTGAAGGCCTGATGGATTTGGCGGGTGAATTCGGCTTCGTTAACGCCTTTGGCGCGCGCCACCTGCGGCGTGATGCCGGTGATCATCACCGCCTCCGGCTCCGGCAGGTAATCGTCGGCCGGGGCGCAGTAGATGACCAGCGGCTCTTCGATAATGTTGAAATCCATATCGGTGCGCACGCCGGCGAACTGCGCCGGGCGGTCCAGCGACGGGCTCTTGCCGAAGGTCTCGTAATCGTGAATGTAAAATGTGGCCGTTGCCTTGCTGCTCAAAATCGCGTCTCTTCAGTGGCGGATACAATATGCCTCTATTGTAACGGCGTGGGGAGCGATGCCAAGCGGCGGTTAGCGAAATGCGCGCAATTACGCACGGCGATAATAATTCAGCCGTTGATGAAAGTAGGGGAGCAGGTGGTCGGGGACCTGTTGTTCTGTTTCCGCCTGAGTGGAGGCGATGCCGTAGCGTTCGTTGTAGATCACGCTGATGGCCAGCAAATCGGTTTCTATTTTCTCGCGTTGCGCCTGCGGTAAGCTATCCAGCTTTCGAGCCATCGTTATCTCCCTGTTAACCTTAGGGCATAATAGGATCGTTAGCGGATATTGTCCCTACCCATTCCGGGGGGCAGTCGACGCCTGAGCGCCGGGTTGCGCGCAAGGCGCCTGGCCGTGGCGGGCGGCGAACTCACTCTCTGCGTGATGTGCCTGGAAGCGATCCACGCGTTGATAAAGCGAACAGGCGCCGCCGATCACCGCCACCCAAAACAGGGTGCATAGCAGCAAAACCCCCAACCAGATTTTTTGATTATAGGTCATAAGTCCTCCACGGACGCTAAGAGAAATAACATTGACCGTTAAATTAAATCAGGGGTTACATCAATGGTATTTAAACAGTAGGGATTAATCGTAATCTTGTCCCGACTCTTTTGTTACTAAACCCATGATGGATGTTTCAAAAGATTCCTTAAGATAATATTAAGAAAAGTGTTTAAGGGCGCCGTAATTCTATTTAATAATTGTTTAATTATCCACAGATACAATCTTCCACATTCAATGCCAATGTGGGTGACAATGATGAAAACGCTGCTGTTGACCGGCGCTACCGGCTTTCTCGGTGGTGCGGTTCTTGAAAAATTATTGATTGAAAATCAGTCTATTAATTATCTTTTACTGGTGCGCGCCGACGATGCGCAGCAAGGGCTGGCCCGTATTCGCGCGAATATGGAAAAATTTAATATCGACGCGAATCTGCTGTCTAAAATTACGATAGAAAATATATTGTTGGGCGACCTTTCCGAGCCGGCCGACTTTTTAACTGACGCACGCATTAACAAAGTCACGCACGTTATTAACTGCGCGGCCGTTGCTTCTTTCGGTAATAACCCGCTCATTTGGAAGGTAAACGTAGAAGGCACACTGGCCTTTGCCGAAAGAATGGCGCAGGTGCCGGGATTAAAACGCTTCCTGCACGTCGGTACCGCCATGTCCTGTTCGCCGGAGCCGGGTTCGCTGGTGTCGGAGAGCGGCGAGTTTGAGGAAGACGCCGAGCACCTGGTGGAATATACGCGTTCCAAATCCACCATCGAACAGCTGATGCGCCAGCGCTGCCCGCACATGCCGCTGACCATCGCCCGTCCGTCGATCGTCGTTGGCCACACTCGCTTGGGCTGCCAGCCTTCCAGCAGCATTTTCTGGGTGTTCGGCATGGCGCTGATGCTGCGCAAGTTCATGTGTTCGCTGCAGGACAATATCGATGTGATCCCGGCGGACTACTGTGCGGATGCGTTGGTGATGCTGATGAACAGCGAAACGCTCGAGAACGACGTTTATCATATCTCCGCCGGTGAGGAGAGCAGCGTCAGCTTTGCCGAAATCGACCGCGCCATGGCGGCGGCGCTGGAAAAGGCGCCGGTGGGCGATGAGTATGCGCAGGTGACGTATGACACGCTGGTGAAAATGCGCCGTCAGCTGAAAGACATTTTCGGCCCGTGCAACGAGCGGCTGATGCTCAAAGCGATGCGCCTGTACGGATCGTTCGCCATGCTCAACGTGCGTTTCAGCAACGAGAAAATTCTCAAGCTGGGCATGCCGAAACCGCCGCGCTTCACCGACTACATCGCCGGCTGCGTGCAGTCGACCCGCGGGCTGTCCATTCAGCAGCAGATGGTGGTGGACTTCAAATAACCGCCGGGCGCCCTGGGCGCCCGACGCTGTGGTCCGTTACCAGGACGAAGATGACCAGAAGACGCGGCCGAGCACCACCAGTTGCTCTTTGCGCTGCTGATAGCTGAGATGCTCGTCCTGGTACTCTTCCCGGTTGAGGGAGCGGATGATGACGCCGCCGTCCGGCTGCTCGATAAGCACCTTCACCCGCAGCAAATTGCCGTGGCGGATGGCGTAGGTCTTGCCCTCGCGGATGCGCGTGTCGTCGGTGTTGATGCCGACCACGTCGCCGTCCTGCAGGCGCGGCTCCATGCTGGAGCCGGAGATGCGGATAATGCGCGCGGCGTTGACCGCCACCCCCATCTTGTGCAGATAGTAACGGCGAAAGATCAGCGAAAACTCCTCGCGATCGACGATTTCGTAGCAGCCGTCGCCGGCGGAAAAATCGATATCCAGCAGCGGGATCTCCACAAACTCTTCCTTGTCTTGTTCGGTATCTTCCCATACCACCGGTTTCAAGCGGGCGGGTTGGAAGTCCGACTCCGCCGCCACGTTGTCAAACGGGCGCACCAGCTGCTTTTCATGAAACACGTCGAACCAGCCCTTGGGCAAATTCAGCTTGGCCTCGATCCGCCTGGCCAGATTGTCGCCAAGATTGCGGGAGGATTTCTCCCCGATGATTTGGCTCAGCGTCGGCGCGGAAGACTCAACCAGCGTGGCGAATTCATTCTGGTTGACGCCTTGCCGGGCGTAGCGGGCCATCAATTCGCGCAGATTGTTGCGCCTGATTTCTTTAGTTTCCATCGTGCAATGATCGCACTCTTTAGCAAAAAGGTAAATAACGATTTTGCTAAAAAAAACTTGCGCATGATTTAGCAATTAGCTAAAACAAAAAGGGTGAGCCAAGGGTTCACCCGTGCGGGGCGGTCTGTCATGATGAGGGGCCGCTCAGTGAAATCAAACGAGAGAGGGACTTTACGATGTACAAGATTGATTACAATAGCTACCGATCGGTCGCCAGCTTCGGCCACCGCGTGCGCTTTCTGGTGCTGCACTACACGGCGCAAAACTTCGCCGACTCGGTGAAGTCGTTGACCGGAAAATCGGTCAGCGCGCACTATCTGGTGCCGGATCCGACCGAGGCGACCTATCAGGCGGCCGGCTTCAGCGGCGTGCGCATCTTCAACCTGGTGGACGAGAATGAGCGCGCCTGGCATGCCGGCAGCAGCCAATGGGGCACCCGCAGCAATATCAACGACACCTCGATCGGCATCGAGATCGTCAACCTGGCGAGCGGCGACGGTGGAAACATCACCTTCCCGCCGTTCAATCCGCAGCAGATCGAGGCCGTCACCCAGCTGGCGCAGAACATCCTGCAGCGTTATCCGGACATCTCGCCGGTGAACGTGGTGGCGCACTCGGACATCGCACCGGGCCGCAAGAGCGATCCGGGCCCGCAGTTCCCGTGGCAGCAGCTGTATCAGGCCGGCGTCGGCGCCTGGTATGACGAAGCGACCAAGCAGCAGCGCCAGCAGGAATACTGCAGCCAGGGCCTGCCGGCGCAGGCCGATCTGCTGAAACTGTTCGCCCAATACGGCTACGACACCTCGGCGGCGAACACCGCAGAAGGCTATCGCCAGCTGGTGCGCGCGTTCCAGCTGCACTTCCGTCAGCAGAAGTATGACGGCGTGATGGATGTTGAAACCGCCGCCGTTCTGCGCGCGCTGGTCGACAAGTACGTCGCCTGAGCCTGAAGGTGAATGGGGGACGCCTCATTCGCCTTTTCCTCGCCGGGCTTCCTCCGCTAAAATAGCGGCCTGGCTGGTCTTTATCGGAGGCACTGTGCGCCTCGATCGAAAAATCTCTTCCCTTGAACTGCTGACCTATCGCCACTACCGCATCGTTCACGGCGTGCGCATCGGGCTGGCGTTTATCCTGACCTTTCTGCTGATCCGCCTGCTGGCGGTGCCCGAAGGCACCTGGCCGCTGATCACCCTGGTGGTGGTGATGGGGCCGATCTCGTTTTGGGGCAACGTGCTGCAGCGGGCGCTGCAACGCATTGCCGGCACGGTGTTCGGCGCGGCTTCCGGCCTGATCGCCCTGTATCTGGAGCTCTATTCGCTGCCGCTGATGCTGGTTTGGTGCGGCGTGGTGATGTTCGTCTGCGGTTACCTGACGCTCGGCAAACGGCCGTATATGGCGCTGCTGGTGGGGATCACGCTGGCGGTAGTGTGCGGCGCGGGCGCCGGCGACATGCACACCGCGCTGTGGCGCAGCGGCGACGTGATCTTCGGCTCGCTGTTGGCGCTGCTGTTCACCAGCATCTACCCGCAGCGCGCCTACATTCTGTGGCGCATGCAAATGGCGGACTGCCTGCAAACCGCCGCCCGCCTCTACGGCGCGTATTTTTCGCCGAACGTTATCGAGCGGCCGCGGCTGGAGCCGCAGCTCAAGGATCTGTTGAATCAGGTGGTGAAGCTGCGCAGCCTGATCGTGCCCGCCAGCAAGGAAACTCGCATCCCCAAAGCGGTGTTCGAAGCGGTGCAAACCCTCAGCCGCAATCTGGTGTGCACGCTGGAGCTGATGGCCGATGCTTACTGGGCCTCGCGCGAAACGCACTTCATCATGCTGAACGCCCGCACGCTGCGCAGCACCCAGCTGCTGACGCTGAGCTCGCTGGAGTCGCTGGCGGTGCTGATGCGCGAAGGGCCGCAGGCGCAGCGCCAGGCGGCGGCGGGGCAGCTGGCGGAAATCGCCGGCGAGCTGAAAACGCTGATGCAGGAAGTCAGCGTCGGCCAACACGGCGAAGCGCCGATTTACGGCTACGTTTGGCTCAGCATGGAGCTGGCGCTGCAGTTGGAAGAGTTGGGGGATTTGTTCCAGGTTTGCACCGCCGCCGGGCGCGAATAAGGGGTCAGATCATGAAGGCGGCGCTTTGGGTTTTGGCCGCCGGGGCAAAGTGGGTAAGATAAGCCAATCACTGTTGTGCCGGACCGCCACAAACCTGTATCTTGGTGCCATGTGGCCGTAAGCAAATGAATCTGTGTATTACTAAAGCAAGGGTATAAAGATGGATAATGCAAATAAGCCGAGTTTCCAGGACGTGCTGGAGTTTGTGCGTATGTTCCGCCGCAAAAACAAACTGCAACGCGAGATCGTCGACAACGAAAAGAAAATTCGTGATAACCAGAAGCGCGTGCTGCTGCTCGACAACCTGAGTGAGTACATCAAGCCCGGCATGAGCATTGAAGACATTCAGGGTATCATCGCCAACATGCGCAGCGACTACGAAGATCGCGTTGATGACTACATCATCAAAAATGCCGATCTGTCCAAAGAGCGCCGCGAGCTGTCCAAAAAGCTGAAAGCGATGGGCGAAGTGAAGTAACCCGCTTTATCGGGCCGGGCGCGATGCCTGGCCCGCATTCCTGCCAATCATCTTCTTCCCGCCGTTTCGATCATCTCCCGATCCTCACCGATCCTGTAAATGGGATCGCGATCCGCATTTGTAGCATTTTTAGCCGCAATGTTAACGAACTGTGATTTTGCTCAAACAATTCTTTTTGCAGCTTTGGTTATATGTCGCTCTATGTTCACGTTGTCATTTTGAGTTTACTGAGTGTTTCATGATTAATTTATTGAAATTTATCATTTTATAACGTTATTTGTTTTTTGTTAGATAAAAATGACAACGTCAACATTAAGAGAATTCAAGCGTTTAACGAGTGTATTGGAGGAAGAGATGAGCCAGTTGCCGGAAAAAATGCGCGCGGTCGTTTGCCACGGCCCGCAGGACTATCGTTTCGAACAGGTGCCCACGCCGCTGCCGAAGGCACGCGAGCTGGTGATCAAGGTGGAAGGCTGCGGCATCTGCGCCGGCGACTGCAAGTGCAAGAACGGCGCGCAGATGTTTTGGGGGGAGAACCCGTGGGTCAAACCGCCGGTGGTGCCGGGGCATGAGTTCTACGGCCGCATCGCCGCGCTGGGCGAGGGCGCGGAAGGCAAATACCGGATCGGCGAGCGGGTGATCGCCGAGCAGATCGTGCCGTGCTGGGAGTGCCGCTACTGCAAATCCGGCAGCTACTGGATGTGTGAGACGCATAACATTTACGGCTTCCAGAAAGACGTGGCGGAGGGCGGCATGGCGGAGTACATGCGTTTTTCCGAGAACGCCATCGTGCACAAGATCCCGGAAAGCCTGAGCCATGAAGACGCGGTACTGATTGAGCCGATGGCCTGCGCCATCCACACTGTGGCGCGCGGCGACATCCAACTGGACGACGTGGTGGTGCTGGCCGGCGCCGGGCCGCTCGGGCTGTGCATGGTGCAGGTGGCGCGCCTGAAAACGCCGAAGAAACTGATCGTGATCGACGCCATCGACGAGCGACTGACGCTGGCGAAGGAATTCGGCGCCGACGTGGTGATCAACCCGCTGAAGGAAGACGCCGACCAGATCGTCAAATCGCTGACCGGCGGCTACGGCTGCGACGTCTACATCGAGGCCACCGGCGCGCCGATCGGCGTCACCCAAGGATTGCAGATGATCCGCAAGCTGGGCCGCTTCGTGGAGTTCAGCGTGTTCGGCAAGGAAACCACCGTCGATTGGTCCATCATCGGCGATCGCAAGGAGCTGGACATTCGCGGCGCGCACCTGGCGCCCTACAGCTATGAAATCGCCATCGATCTGTTCGAGCGCGGGCTGGTGACTTCCAACGGCGTGGTCACCCACAGCTATTCATTGAACGACTGGGACGAAGCCTTCGCCCTGGCGGACTCGACCGACTCCATCAAGGTGATCCTGGTTCCCTGACCCTCCCGCCATACCGCTGTTGCAGTCACGACCGCCGGCCCGTCCGCAATGGGGGGGCCGACCGGTCGGCCAAACGTAAAGACATGCTGTTGCTCTGATAACCACAACAAGAAGCTTCCCTACAGGAGAATTGGCTATGTTTTCATTATTCAAAAAGACCCTGCCTTTTATCGTCGCCGGTGGAATGTTGGCGGCCAGCCATGGGGCGCTGGCCAAGCAAATCACTATCGGTATGTCGTTCCAGGAAATGAACAACGACTACTTCGTCACCATGAAGCAGGCGCTGGATCAGGCGGCGGCGGATATCGGCGCCAAGGTGTACGTGGCCGATGCGCGCCATGACGTCGCCAAACAGATCGGCGACGTGGAAGACATGCTGCAGAAGAAGGTGGATATCCTGCTGATCAACCCGACCGACTCGGTGGGGGTGCAGTCGGCGGTGATCTCCGCCCATAAGGCGGGCGTGGTGGTGGTGGCGATCGACGCGCAGGCGGAAGGGCCGCTGGATTCGTTCGTCGGCTCGGAAAACTACGACGCCGGCTTCCAGGCGGGCGAGTACCTGGCGAAAGCGCTGGGCGGCAAAGGCAAGGTGGCGATCCTCGACGGCATCCCGGTGGTGCCGATCCTGGAGCGCGTGCGCGGCTTTGAAGCGGCGATGAAGAAATACCCCGACATCAAGATCGTCACCAAGCAAAACGGCAAGCAGGAGCGCGACACCGCGCTGACCGTGACCGAAAACATGCTGCAGTCGGCGCCGGATCTGGCAGGCATCTTCAGCGTCAACGACGTCGGCGCGCTCGGCGCCCTGGCGGCGATCGAAAGCAACGGCGCCAAGGTCAAGCTGGTGAGTGTCGACGGCCAGCCGGAAGCCATCAAAGAGATCCTCAAGCCGAACTCGCCGTTCATCGCCACCTCGGCGCAGTTCCCGCGCGACCAGCTGCGCATCGCGCTCGGCATTGCGCTGGCCCGCTACTGGGGTGCCACGGTGCCGAAAACCGTGCCGGTCAAAGTGAAGCTGATCGACCGCAGCAATGCGGCCGGCTTTAGCTGGTAACAGCGGCCGGGTTCGCCCCGCTGCGGCGGGGCGTTCGGCGCGGAGGGCAATGCGGTGACACCTTTACTGGAACTGAAACGAATAAAAAAGAGCTTTCCCGGCGTGAAGGCGCTGGACGGCATCGATCTGGCCATTCAACGCGGCGAAGTGCACGCCCTGCTGGGCGAAAACGGCGCCGGCAAATCGACGCTGGTGAAAATCATGTGCGGCATCTATCAGCCGGACGAGGGCGATATTTTTATCGACGGCGAGCAGCGCCGCTTTAACAACTATCGCCAGGCGATCGAGGCAGGGGTCGGCATTATTTTTCAGGAATTCTCGTTGATTCCCTACATGAGCGCCATCGACAACATCTTCCTCAACCGGGAGATCAGGAACCGCTGGGGCCTGCTGGATCGCCGGGCGATGCGGCGCAAGGCCGAGGCGATCTTCAAGCGGCTGACGGTGGCTATCGATCTCGATTGCCCGGTGGAGCAACTGAGCGTGGCGCAGCAGCAGTTCGTTGAGATCGCCAAGGCGCTGTCGCTGGAGGCGCGGGTGCTGGTGCTGGATGAACCGACCGCCACGCTGACGCCGGGCGAGGCCGAACACCTGTTCAGCGTGATGAACGATCTGCGGCTGCTGGGCGTCGGCATGGTGTTCATCTCGCACCACCTGGACGAGATCTTCACCATCTGCGATCGCATTACCGTGCTGCGCGACGGCGCCTACATCGAAACGCTGGCCACCGGCGACACCAACGTGGAAGAGCTGGTGCGGCTGATGGTCGGGCGCAAAATCGAGAACGCCTTCCCGGTGAAACAGCACCCGGTCGATACCGCGACGGTGCTGCTGGAGGCGGAGATCCAGCGCGAGAAGCACGGCGCGACCGACCGTTTCCGGCTGCACAAGGGCGAGATCCTCGGCTTCGCCGGGCTGGTGGGCTCCGGGCGCACCGAGACCGTCTCGGCGCTGATCGGCGCCAGCCGCTGCCACCGTAAACGCGTCCGCCTCGGCGGCCAACCGGCGGCGCTGCGCTCCCCGGCGCAGGCGCTGGCGCAGGGTATCGGCCTGCTGCCGGAGAGCCGCAAAACCGAGGGCCTGGTGCTGCCGTTCTCGGTGGCGCAGAACATCACCCTCAACCGGCACCACCGGCGCGGCAAGATCTTCGTCAGCGCCCGCAAAGATCGCGACGTGGTGCAGCGGCTGATCCGCGCCGTGGGCGTGAAAACCCCGGATGCCGAGACCGCCGTCAGCACCCTGAGCGGCGGCAACCAGCAGAAGGTGGTGATCGCCCGCTGGCTCAACAATGACTGCAACATCCTGATCTTCGACGAGCCGACGCGCGGCATCGACGTGGGCGCCAAGGCCGAGATCTACCAGCTGATGCAGCAACTGACCCAGCAGGGCATCTCCATCATCATGATTTCCTCCGAACTGCCGGAGATCATCGGCGTGTGCGACCGCGTGCTGGTGTTTCGCGGCGGCCACATCGTCGCCGAGCTGACCGGCGACGACATCGAATCCAACCACATCATGCTTCACGCGACCGGGAGTGCCTTATGATCGGAATTGAACAACCCGCCGTGGCGCGCCGCGCCGCCGGCCCCAGCCTCGGCAAGCGCTGGGAAAAACTGCTGCATCACCCTGCGGTCTTGCCGTTTATCGGCTTCGTTGTCCTGTTCGTGCTGATGAGCCTGCTGAACGACAGCTTCCTCAGCGTCAACAACCTGACCAACGTGGCGCGCCAGGTGTCTATCAACGCCATCATCGCGGTGGGCATGACCTGCGCCATCCTGACCGGCGGCATCGATCTCTCGGTGGGGCCGGTGATGGCGCTGGCCGGTTCGGTCGCCGCCGGGCTGATGCTGGCGGCGGTGCCCATCCCGCTGGCGATGGTGGCGGCGCTGGCGGTTGGCGCGCTGTTCGGCCTGGCCAATGGCGCCTGCATTGCCTACCTGCGCATGCCGCCGATCATCGTCACCCTGGCGTCGATGGGCATCGCCCGCGGCCTGGCGCTGCTCTATACCGGCGGCTACCCGATCTCCGGCCTGCCCGACGTCTTCTCCTTCTTTGGCCGCGGCACGCTGCTCGGCATCCAGGTGCCGATCCTGATCATGCTCGGCGTGTACCTGCTGGCCTGGCTGATGCTCAACCAGCTGCCGTTCGGCCGCTACGTCTATGCCATGGGCGGCAACGAAGAGGCGGCGCGCCTGAGCGGCATCCGCGTGCCGCGCTACAAGATGCTGGTGTACGTGATCAGCGGCCTGACCGCCGCGCTGGCCGGGCTGGTGCTGACCTCGCGCCTGATGAGCGGGCAGCCCAACGCCGGCGAAGGCTTCGAGCTGGACGCTATCGCTGCCGTAGTGCTGGGCGGGGCGGCGATCTCCGGCGGGCGCGGCGCCATCGTCGGCACGCTGGTGGGGGCGATGATGCTCGGGGTGCTCAACAACGGCCTCAATCTGATGAACGTATCGCCGTATATCCAGAACGTGGTGAAAGGCGGCATCATCCTGGCCGCCATCTACCTCAGCTCCGTGCGGCGCAAATAGGAGGCGCGATGTCAGTCTTTCTTGGCATAGACGTCGGCGGCACGGTGATCAAGGCCGGGCTGTACCGGGCAAGCGGTGAAGAGCTGGCAGTCGCCGAGCGCGACGGCGCGGCGATTGCCGCCCAGCCGGGCTTTAGCGAACGCAATATGGACGCGCTGTGGGATGACGTTTGCACGGCGATCCGCCAGACGCTGCACGCGGCGGGGCTGGCGGCCGGGCAGGTGCGCGGCGTCAGCTTTTCGGCGCACGGCAAAGGGCTGTACGCCATCGACCGCCATGGCAAACCGGTCGGCAACGGCATCCTCTCTTCGGACAACCGCGCAGCGGCCACGGCGGCTGAGCTGCGCCGCGCCGGGGTGGACGCGCAGACCTACCCGCGCAGCCTGCAGCCGCTGTGGCCCAGCCACCCGGCGCTGCTGCTGCGCTGGCTGAAGCAGCGGCAACCGGCGCAGTACGCCGCCGTCGATCGCATCCTGATGGCGCACGACTACCTGCGCTTTCGCCTCACCGGCGAGGCGGCGGCCGAAGTGACCAACATCTCCGGCAGCAACCTGTTTAACCAGCGCAGCGGCGCTTACGATCCGGCGCTGATGGCGGCTTTCGGCATCGAAGAGGCGCAGGAGAAGACCGCGCCAACGATCGGCTCGGCGCAGCTGGCCGGGCGGGTGACGGCCGCGGCGGCGGCGCAGTGCGGCCTGCGAACGGGCACCGCGGTGTACGGCGGCCTGTTCGACGTGGTGGGCGCGGCGCTCAGCTCCGGCGTGGCCGACGATCGCACGCTCAGCGCGGTGGCGGGCACCTGGTCGATCGCCACCTGCGTGACCGAGCGCATCATTCCTGCCGATTACCCCTACGCCTGGGGGCGCTACTGCATCGACGGCCGCTATTTCGTGCACGAAGGCAGCCCGACCTCGGCCGGCAACCTGGCCTGGTTCCTGCGCCAGTTCTGCGCCGACGACCGGCAGCGCTACGCCCAGTTCAACGCCTGGGTGGCTGAGCGCCGCGAGCAGCCGAGCGGGCTGCTGTTCCTGCCTTATCTGTATGGCTCCAACCTCGGCGGCAACACGCCGGGCGGGCTGATCGGCCTGAGCGCCCACCACGAGATGGCGGACGTGGTGCAGGCGATCTATCAGGGCATCGTGTTCTCGCACCTGATCCATCAGGAGCGCATGGTGCAGCTGAACCCGCGCATCGAACGGGTGCGCATGACCGGCGGGCCGACGCAGTCTGAGGTCTGGATGCAGATGTACGCCGACGCTGGCAACCTGCCGCTTGAGGTGGTGGAAACCCGCCAAGGCGGCTGCCGCGCCGCCGCCCTGTGCGCCGCCGTCGGCGCCGGGGAGTACGCCGGGTTCACAGAGGCGATCGCCGCCGCGCCGCCCAAACTGCGCTGTTATTATCCCGCGACCGCCGCCCACCGGCGCCTGCGCGCCCAGCAGGCGCGCTATCTGGCGGTCGCTCAGGCTTTGAGTGAGGTGACTGATGCAAACGACTAACGCCGCCTGTCTGGGGCTGTATGAAAAGGCGCTGCCCGCCGATCTGAGCTGGCCGCAGCGGCTGGCCACCGCCGCCGAGCTGGGCTTTGAATTTGTGGAGATGTCTATAGACGAACAGCCGGCGCGCCAGCAACGGCTGGACTGGGATCGCCGCCAGCGGCTGGCGTTTATCCAGGCGCGGCTCGACAGCGGGGTGACGGTGCCGAGCCTGTGCCTGTCGGCGCACCGGCGCGATCCGTTCGGCAGCCATGATGCCGCCATCCGCGAACGGGCGCGGGTGCTGATGAGCAAGGCGCTGGAACTGGCGACGGATCTCGGCATCCGTAACATCCAGCTGGCGGGTTACGACGTCTATTACGAACCTGCCGATCGCCACAGCCGCGAACGCTTTATCGAGGGCATGCAGTGGGCGGCGGCGCAGGCCGCCAGGGCGCAGGTGATGCTGTCGGTGGAGGTGATGGACACGCCGTTCATCAACAGCATCAGCAAATGGCGCGACATCGCCCGCCACGTCAACAGCCCGTGGTTCACGGTATATCCCGATCTCGGCAACCTCAGCGCCTGGGGCAACGACGTTGCCGCCGAGCTGGCGCTGGGCATCGGCAGTATCACTGCCGTGCACCTCAAAGACACCGTTGCGGTGGGGCCGGGCAGCGCCGGGCAATTCCGCGACGTGCCGTTCGGCGAGGGCTGCGTGGACTTCGCCCACGCCTTTTCCGTGCTCAACGCGCTCGGCTATCGCGGCCCCTACCTGCTGGAGATGTGGGCGCGCGAAGACGGGCAGGACAAGCAACGCATCGCCCAGGCCAAGGCCTGGATCGAACAACAGATGATTGAGGGAGGCATCGCATGCTGAACGAACTCAAGCGGCAGGTGCTGGCGGCCAACCTCAGCCTGCCGGCATACGGGCTGGTGACCTTTACCTGGGGCAACGTCTCGGCGATCGACCGCCAGAGCGGGCTGGTGGTGATCAAGCCTTCGGGCATCGCCTACGAGGCGATGACGCTGGAGGATTTGGTGGTGGTGGATCTGGAGGGCAAGGTGCGCGAAGGGCACCGCAAGCCCTCATCCGACACCGCCACCCACCTGGCGCTGTACCGCGCCTTCGCCGATATCGGCGGCGTGGTGCACACCCACAGCCGCAACGCCACCATCTGGGCGCAGGCCGGGCAGCCGATCCCGGCGCTGGGCACCACCCACGCCGACTACTTTTACGGCGACATTCCCTGCACCCGGCCGATGAGCGAGGCGGAGATCGCCGGCGATTACGAGGGGGAAACCGGCAAGGTGATTATCGAGACCTTCAATCAGGCGGGGCGCGATCCGCAGCAGGTGCCGGGGGTGCTGGTTTACTCCCACGGCCCGTTCGCCTGGGGCAAGGACGCGGCGGATGCGGTGCACAATGCGGTGGTGCTGGAAGAGGTGGCGATCATGGCGATGGCGACGCGCCAGCTGGCGCCGGCCATCGCCCCGATGCAGCCGGAGCTATTGGACAAACATTTTCTGCGCAAGCACGGCAAACACGCCTACTACGGGCAATAGCGCCCGTCAGCGATTCAACAGCGAGCCGGTGAAGAACTCTCTGCGCACCGGCAACTCGCCGCGCGGGCTGTGAATGGCGCTGAACAGCAGCTCCGCGGCGATCTCCCCCAGTTTCTGCGTATCGTGATACACCCCCGGAATGTGCAGGCCGTAAGCGCCGGCGCGCGGCGGCTCGTCTATCGAAAAGAACTTCACCTGCTGATAGAGCCCCATCTCGTGGCAGATGGCGATGGCGCCCAGCGTGATGATACCGTTCAGGCCGATGATGTAATCCGGGCGGTTCTCCGGCTGCGCCAGATAGGCGCGCACCTCGCTCTCTTGCGAGGTGAAATCGTAGTCGCCGTTGATGATATGAATCTCACGCCCGCTGCCCTGCAAGGCCGCGACGATGCCGGCGGTGCGCGTTAAGGTAATTTCCGAATCCGCCGGGCCGCCGATAATCAGCAGCTTCTGCTCCGGCTGCTCCGCCAGATAACGCCCGGCCAGCACGCCGATCTCGCGGTTATCGAGGAACACGCCGCTCAGCTGCTGATCGTAAAGATCGCGGTCGATAAGGATCAGCGGCACGCCGTACACCTCGGCCAGCTCGAGATAGGCGGGGCGGTAGCGCTTGTCGTCACGCACCGCCGACAGCAGAATGCCGCGCGCCTTATAGCCGAACAGCGCCTGAATGGCGCGCATTTCCGCCTCTTCGCTGCCGTCGGTGTCGAACAGCATGATCTGGTAGCCCTGCTGGCGCGCAATGCGCGACACGGTCTTGATCAGGCCGGAATAGAACGGGTTATACATGCTGCTGGTGACGATGCCGATAATCTGGCTGCTGCTGCTTTTCAGCCCCTGCGCGAACGCGTTGGGCACATAGTTCAACTCTTTGGCGATGGCGTGAATGCGCTCGCGGGTTTCCGGCTTGACCAGCTCGGGCTTATTGAAGGCGCGGGAAACGGTGATATTGGTCACCCTGGCGCGGCGGGCGATATCCACGATAGTGGCATTGGGATTGGCTTTCGACACCGTCTTTCCTTGCGTTATGCCTCAACAGATCCCTTATTGTAGGGAAAGGGCGGGAGCGGTGCTAGGGGGGAGGTGGGGGGAGATTTATTTGAGGGAGGGGAAAATAATAAAATATAAAAATAGTTAATAATAAATTTCGTTGATTAGTGTTTTTTTAATTATTTCGAGTGACAGATTTTCATTTCCGGAAAGTGCGATAAGGTGTGTTTTACGGGGGAAGGCTGGTATGGCAGGCGACTTTCTACCAGGAGCGGACATTGCAAAAATTCTATTTGCATTAATCTGTGGAGAGCAGATCAATAACCTGTTTAGACATTCCTTAACCTCAGAGTAAACTAGATGAACAATATGTTTCAATTGCATATCGGCAGCCAATAGCAAGCGCTAAGGGAGTGTTCATGTTCAGTCAGGTTGACATCAATAGTTTCGGTAGTTTTGCGGACCTCAGTTGGAGAAAGAGCCTTAAGGATGCAGGTAACAACGTCCAGAATTTCAAGAGGCTCAACATCCTCTACGGACGGAACTACTCCGGTAAGACAACACTCTCGCGGATTTTCCGCGCTTTGGAAACGGGGCGCATTCCACACAACTACGTGGACCCAAATTTCACTATTCGTGGTGACAAAGGTGATGTGACACAAGTAGACCTTGCCGGTCATGGCTACGATGTTCGAGTCTACAACCGAGATTTTGTGAGCGATAACCTAAGCTTCTTGGTCAATCAAACCGACGGCGAGATCAAGACGTTTGCTATTGTTGGTGAAAAGAATAAAGAAATCGAAGATACCATTACCGCAATCCAAACTAAGCTAGGCAGTGTTGAATCGAAGGTGGGCCTCCGGCATGAACTTGAAGCTAAAAAGAAAGAGCGAGATCGAACGAAAGACAATCATAAAACTGCGTCTGATGCTCTAGAGGGCAAACTTCGTTTTCATGCCAACAATAAGATTAAACAGAATCGCATCTACGGCCCAGCTGTCTACAACATAGAAAGCATCAAAAAAGACATTGGCTCAGTCAAAAAAACTAGCTTCATAGCTCTGACAACCGAAGAACAAGCAGCCAAGGTCAATCTCTTGAAGCAAGAGGCTCTACCTGATATTACCGATACCGTATCGATAAACCTCAACATCGAATCAATAAGCAAGGTAGCTGAAGAACTCCTTTCAAGATTGATTAAGCCAACCCTGCCAATTCAGGAGTTGTTGAATGAGACGGCTCTTCAGATGTGGGTGAAGGAAGGCATACCGCTACACAAAGGTAAGCGGGACACTTGCGCATTCTGCCGTCAGAATCTCCCTCATGACCTCTGGCAGGTATTAGACTCTCACTTCAGTAAGGAATCCTCGGATCTGGAGTCGTGTATCGATTCATGCCTGACTTCCATCACCACCGAAATCCAAGCCATTCCTAACTTCTTGACTTTGACTGGTGATAAGTTCTATGCAGAAGAAAAAGTTTTATTTGAAGCGAGCAAGATAGCACTTACTGATCACCTGAAAGGCTACATGCAGGATCTCAGAGCTCTGAAGGCTGCATTGGATAAGAGAAAGAACTCTATTTTTCAGCAGGTTGCCATACCTGTCTACATTCATGATTCGACAGCAATTCAGCAATACGTGGGCGACATCAATGATCTGATCGCCAAAAACAATGGCCGCACAATTTCGTTAGAGAACGATAAAAACACTGCACGAGAATCTCTACGGCTTACCGATGTGGCATCTTTTATCGGAGACATCACCTACGACACTGAATTAGCCCGTATTGCCAGTCTCAAAAAAGATGCTGATACTGCCAAAATTGTATTTACCGAGGCTGAAGCCGAAATTCTCGAACAAGAAACCGAAGTGGCCCGTCTACAGGGCCAGCAGAAGGATGAACGCAAGGGCGCGGAGCGAGTGAATGACTTGCTCAATCACTTCTTTGGCCATGACGGCATCACGCTTGAAGCCAAAGACAATATTGAGAATACTTCGGTTAAGTTTGAAGTTACCAGAGATGGCAAATCTGCCTACAACTTGAGCGAAGGCGAATGCAGTCTGATTGCTTTCTGCTACTTCATAGCCAAGCTGGAAGAGCCAGATAGCAAGGGTAAAGATCTGATCATTTATATAGATGACCCAATTTCCAGCCTAGACGGGAATCACATCTTCTTCATGTTCAGCTTGATTGAAAGCCTGATTGCGAAACCCATCAAGAATGCAGATGGAACAAACAGCTATCGCTACAAGCAGCTTTTTATATCCACCCACAACCTAGATTTCTTGAAGTATCTAAAGAAAATATCACTTCCTAATGAGAAGAATCACGGTGGATGCCAACATTTCATCGTGGAGAGAAACGGAGGGGCAAGTCAGATTTCCCTGATGCCTTCGTATCTGCGAGACTACATCACAGAATTCAACTACCTGTTTCATCAGATCTACAAATGCCGCAATCAAGGTGGAGCGAATGAATCTCATGAGCCATTTTATGGATTTGGTAACAACCTCCGTAAGTTCCTTGAGGCATTTTTATTCTTTAAGTTCCCGCATCAAGATGACAAGAATGATGCCTTTGAGCGGATCAAGAAATTCTTTGGCGAAGAGGATCCGACTGCAATAGCTCTTGTGAATAGACTTAATAACGAGTTTTCACATCTCGAATCGATTCCTGATCGTGGATTTAAACCTGTTGAGATTCCAGAAATTTCCAAGGTGGCAAACTACGTGTTAGACAAGATTTATACGGCAGATCCGCATCAATACAATGCACTATTGAAGAGCATCGGTGAACCACCCAGGACACCTTAGTAAAAAGGGCAAAAAGAGTTTTTTTACGGTGAAAGAGGCGCTATTTGGATCAGGAATGCGCCTCTCAAGTATGCCGGTAGAGTACTCACTAATATGAAAAATCGGAACTCTCAAAAAGAGTATGGTACTAAAACAGTTATGAATACTAAACGTCCGCTCTTCTCTCGAAGCTGTCCCTAACACTGTCGAGCAAAGCAACAAACCAGCGCCAGCAGCGCTGCAGCGATGGAGGTGAGGGGCTCTCATTGGGTGAAAACAACAATCCCCGCTTAAGAGCGAACGGACCAACAACGCAGGCGATACTCCCCACGATCGACTACCGGTAACAGCACTGTTAATTTGGCAGCGACTTTTCACCCCCAACCTCCCGCCACAACCCCGGCAATAGCGCCAACGTCTCATCAATCAGCGCGCGCCGGTCATTACCCGGCTTCCAGATGGTCACCATGGTTTGGCTGATCCCCTGGCTGCCCACTTCGGTGCGCAGCATGTTGACGTTTTTCCACCGTTCGGCATGCATGTGCGTCGGCAAGAATCCCCAGCCGCAGCCCTGTTCGAGCAGGGCGCGCAGCATCTCCAGCTCGTTGGTAAATATTGTATGCCCTGAAATTTGCAGGCGGCGCGCCACCGGTTCGTCAGAATCCGGGTGCATGATCACCTGCGGCGCGAGCGAGAGCTCCAGCAGCGAGAGCGGCTGTTCCGCGCCGGGGAAAAGCGTTTTGGCGGCGTAAAAATCCATCTCTATCGCCCCTAAGGCGCGCCACTCCATGGTGTCGCCCACGCTGCGGTTGCGCGCCTGGCAGATGCCCAGATCGGCCTGGCCGTTTGCCAGCAGCCTTTCCGCTTCTTCGCGCGAGGCGTTAATCAGGCTCAGGCGCGTGTTGCGCTGAGCCATGGCGGCAATCAGCGCCTGCAGCAGCGCGCGGGGCGTAAAGGGATCGTAGACCAGCGAGATTTCCTGCGCCGCGCTCTTCGGCACGTCTTTGGCAAACGCCTCAAACGCTTTCACCTGGCGCATAAGCAGGTGCGCCTGGCGCTGCAACTGTTCGCCTTCCGGCGTCAGGTGCAGGCTGCGCCCCTCGCGCAGGAACAGCGCATAGCCCAAGCCATCCTCGAGAAAATCAATCAAATCGCGCAGCGTCGTGCGGTCTTTGCCCAGCTTGAGCGCGGCTTTCGCCAGGCTGCCGTGCTCGGCCACGGCGGTGAAGGCTTCCAGTTGGGCAAAGGAATAAATCAGGCTCGGCACGCGGTTCCCCCGTCGATTTTGCGGGGGATTTTCCCCCATTAGGCGTTTTTTATTATAGGCCGCGTTTTTTTAAGCTGAACGCCTTCCTGAGCTAAGCGAGAAAAATATGAAAAGCAAAGTGTTTAACCGCAGGCTGCTGGCGGGCGTTGTCATCAGTCTCTGCAGCGGCCTGTTGGCGCCCGCCGCCCTGGCCGCCTGTGCGGGCACCGAACTCAGCGCCTGTCCCGCGCCTTTCGATGCGCAATTGCCGGACACGCACAAGATGCTCACCTGGAGCCAGAGCGACCGGGTGATCGGTTTTCGTAACGACTACCGCAACTATGCCGGGGATGTGTTTCATCACGGCAACGCCGCGCCGCTGCTGGCTGCCGCTAAACCGCTAACGGACGCCAGTTATCGGGTGAATGGCAAGACCTACCACCTGCAGGATTACCTGCAGCGCCAGAACGTCAGTGGCATGCTGGTATTGAAAGACGGCAAAATCGCTTGGAAATATCTGGGGGAGGGTAATACCGACGCTACCCTGTGGACGTCGCGCTCGGTGGGCAAATCCGTGGTCGCCACGCTGGTGGGCGTGGCGATTAAACAGGGCAAAATCCACTCGCTCGACGATCTCATCACGCAATACGAACCCGATCTGAAAGGTACCGCGTGGGACGGTGTGACCCTCAGGCAGCTGATCACCCACACCTCCGGCGTGGCGTGGAATGAGGATTACACCAACCCGAAATCGGACTTCGCGCAGCTGACCGAGTGTGAGGCCAGGCCCGGCGCCTATGCCTGCGTGCGCAAACTGGTGGCCGGTTTGCAGCGTGCGCATCCGGCCGGGCAGAACTGGTCTTACTCCTCCGGCGGCGCTTGGCTGCTGGGCGACGTGCTGGAGCGCGCCACCGGCATGCCGCTGGCGGCCTATCTGCAGCAAAGCATCTGGCAGCCGTACGGCATGGCGAGCGACGGCGTGTGGCATGCTTACGCCAAAGGCCAGCACGACGTGGGCGCGCACGGCTTCAACGCCACGCTGGAAGACTGGGGGCGCTTCGGCGAATTCATTCTGCATAACGGGAAGCTGCCGAACGGCAAACAGATCTTGCCGGAAGATTGGGTAGCCCAGTCGTCCAACTGGACGCGGGCGGCAGGCTCGGTGTCGGCGGCACACCCTAACGGCATCTACGGCTACCAATGGTGGAACAACGAAGTACCGGTGAATGCGACCAACGTAGAACCTGTCCCGCAGGCCTCCCTCAAGCATTCCCTGTGGGCGCTGGGGATCTTCGGCCAGATGATTATGGTCAATCAGGCGGAGAATCTGGTGATCGTCCAGTGGTCTACCTGGCCGCAGGCGGAGCCTTCTTTCAGCGCACAACCGCTGGAGGCCTCGCTGATGTTTAGCGCCATAGCGAAGGAGTTGCGTTAACGTCGGCTGGGCAAGCAGGGGTGGATGGCGGTTGCCATTCAACCCCTGTTTCTGTCCTTAACGTTATCAATCTTTGCCATACCAGGATTTAAAATACTTCAGGAAACTGTAGGCCACGGCATAAAACCCAGTGACGGCGCCGACTTTGCCTTCCTTCCATGCCCCGCTCAGTATGTACCATTTAAAAAATGCGCCGATCGCGCTAACGACGCCACGAAATATTGAGGGCCTAATGTCTCTGTATTTTACTACCCTTGTCGTATAGCTATTGAGCTTATTGAGTATTTCATGGAGAGAATAAAAAGTATCGTGCTTAACATTGCCGGGAATGACCGACGTCTGAATATAGCCTTCAGCGGCATCATCTACCGGAGCATCATTGAACCTGACCTGTGTTCTATTGAACAGTCGAACGGGGTAGTCCGGTGAGGAGATGGGATAAATCGTTCTGACTGGCTGTCCGAGTACAAACCAATTCCTTTTTATTCTATAGGCTTGCTGTGGTGGCGGGTTTGCCTGTGATTTGAATGTTAAAATGGACGCTATGGTTTCCGCATCAAGGATTTCGTCGCTGTCCAGGCACAGTACCCAATCATGGTGAGATTGAGAAATCGCAAAGTTCATTTGCCGTCCATGCGTTTCGAAACGATGGTAAATAGGGTTTATTCCAAAGCTTTGGCAAATAGACAGCGTTTTATCCGTACTGCCGGAGTCAACCACAATCCACTCGTCCGCAATGCCCATGAGTGGAGAAAGCACCTCGTGCAATAAACGAGAGGAGTTAAAGGTCAGTATACAAACAGCTATCTTTGCCATTAACTAACATCCTTAAAAATCGCTGATCAGGTGAGCGCGTGATGTTTTCTCTGGAATGGAAATTGCGATTCTCTTCTTATCCCTTATCAACCTCGGAAAATGCCTAACCCCGCCGATCAAACCGATAAACCAGCGCCAGCGCCAACGCCAGGAGCAACAGGGGCGGAGCGAGGGCGGTGAAGGGCGCGTTGAGGGCGAACAGCAACCCCAGATTGAGGACGATCTGGTAAGCGATGTAGGTCAGCAGCCCAATGATGACGCCGAGCGCTAATCGGCTGCCCATGCCGGGCGCACGTGGGGCGGTGAAGGTAAACGGGATGGCCAGCAAAATCATCGCCAGCACCAGCAGAGGCTGGCCGAGTTTTTTCCACAGCGCCAGGCGGTATTCGGTGCTGGGTTGCCCAGAGCCCTGCAGATAATCGATATAGCGATCCAGCTGTTGGAGCGAGAAACTGCCCGCCGGCAGGGTCAGCTCTTTCAGGCTCGGCACCGCGAACAGCGAGCGCCAGAGCAGGCTGTCTTGCCGCGCAATCGTCTCCTTTCTGCCTTGCCAGCTTTTCTGCATCACGTTATGCAGCAGCCAGTTGCCGTCGGCGGCGGTGCTGGCGCTGTCGGCGTAAATGTAAGATTCCAGCGCGCGGTTGGCCTGATAACGGAAGATCTCTATGCCGTGGGGCTGGTCGTTCTCATCGACGGTTTTGACCGTCACAAACTCGTTGCCGCGCCGCGCCCACAGCGGGTTAACGGTGACGTCGTTACTGTTCGACTGCGCCAGCGCGTTGTTTTTCATCTGCAGCGCGCGTTGTTGCAGCGGCGAGGCGGCCCATTCATCGAGGGCGCCGAGCGAGAGGTTCATCAGCAGCCCGGCGGCGAGCATCACCAGCGCGATGCGGAATATCGACATCCCGGCGGAACGGATCGCCGTCAGCTCCAGGCTTTTAGACAGCTGCCCCAGCCCGACGATGCCGCCGAGCAGCGCAATAAACGGCCCCAGATCGACCAGGCTGCGCGGCAGCGTCATCACGGTCACCAGCAGCGCCTGCTGCCAGCGGTAGCCGCCCGGAGTGACGTCCTCCAGCTCGTTGATCAGCGTAAAGGTGGTGAACAGCGGGATGAGCAGCCCGGCCGCGGCGGCGAAGCCGATGAACACGTTGCGGATCAGGTAACGGCCAAAAATAGTCATCGGGAGGGTTTCCGCAGCAGAGATAGGTCGCGCGCCAGCAGCAGGGCGATGCCGACAGCCATCGCCAGCGGCACCAGCCAAACGCCGGGGATCGTCGGCAGAGAGCCGTTGGCCACCAGCGTGCGGCAAATGTTGCCGCCATAGAAAATTACGGTAAACAGCACCGTCAGGGGCAGCAGCGCGGCGTAGCGCCCCTGCCGCGGCTTGATGCGGCTAAAGGGGATCGCCAGCAGCACCATCAGCACGGTGGTCAGCCCGCGGCTCTCGCGCCATTGCAGTTCGGCGGCATCGCCCGGATCGGCGGAGCGCGCCAGCTCCGCCGGCGAGGCCGACTTGTGCCGGCTCTCGGCGCTGAGCACGAACGGTTTGAGCGCGATATCAAAGTTGTCGTAATTCTGCCCGTTGTCGTCAGCGCCCTCACGATCCAGCACATAGGCGGTGCCGGTTTTCAGCCGCACGGCGGGGCTGGCGGGGGAGGCGTCGAGCACCTCCACCGACTGCGCGCGATACAGGTTGGTGTGATGGCCGCCGCGCACATAAATCAGGGCATCGGTCAAATGATTGGCCGTTTTGTCGACGTGATTGGCGAGGATCATGCGGCCGTTGCCGCTGACGTTGAATTTGTCGGCCTGCAGGTGGCTCACGTCCAGCACCGACTGCGACTGTTGTTGCAGCTGATAAATATTGGCGTACGCCCAGGGCCTGCCATACAGCGACAGCAGCGTGACCGCTATCGCCAGCGGCACCGCGAGCAGCAGCACCGCCTTGTACAGCCGCAACGGGCTGGCGCCGGCGGCCAGCATGGCGGTGATCTCCGCATCGCTGTACATCTGGCTCAGCGCCACCGCCACCGAGACATACAGCGCGACGGGCAATATCATCTCCAGCGCAATCAGCGACTTATAGAAAACTACGTCGGCCACCACCCGCAGCGCCAGCGTGCCGTTGGCGGCGTCGGTCAGGTAGCGCTGGGCGGAGTAGCTGGCGAACATGAAGATCAGAAACCCGGCGATCATCATCACCAGGCGGCGGATCTCAACCGTGATATAGCGTTCAATCAAAGGCATGCGTTATCGGCTCCCGGCGGCGTGCGCTTCATGGCGCCTCCCGCGCGATCAGGGCGCGCAGCAGGGCGATCACCTGGTCAACTTCCTGCGGGGTGAGTGCGCCGTCCTTCGCCCACTGCACGCGCCCGGCCTTGTCCAGCACCACGATGGTGGAGCTCTCCTCAGGCAGCCGCCAGGCCATGCGCCCCAGCCCGTCGCTGTCGACGATGAACTGCGCCCAGGGGTAATGCCGCTTGTTTTTCTCGATCTTGCCGCGCACGAAGAAGCCGGAGCCCGGTATCGCATCGTCGGTGTTGACGATGGTGGTCGGCTGGAAGCGATCGCCCGGCAGGTTCGCGTCCTTGACGGCGTTGATCAGCAGCGAGTTCTTCTTTTTGGCGGAGGTGCGCCCGGCGATGTACTGGATCACCCGCACCTTGCCCGCCAGTTTTGCGCTGTTCCACGGCCGGTAGCTGAAATCGCCGTTACGCAGTAGCAGCTCGCCGCGATCGGCGATGGCGATCGGCGCCACCGGCCGGCCATGCACGAAGTTATGTGCCGGCGCCGCCAGCGGCGACAGCAGCAGCGCAAGGGCCAGCAAGCGAGGTAACGTCATCATGGCTACGGGCAACGCGCTTATCTGCCGGCCGCGACGGCCGACGGGGAAAACGACAGCGGAAAACGCGCCAGCAGCAGCTCCAGGCGCTGGCGGATATCGATGTCCAGCGTCGCCGGCCGGTCATAGATATCGCCGCCGGCCAGCTTGTCCGCCACCATCACGTCGTGCCGGTCGCCCATCAGGCCGTTAATCGCCGCCAGGAAGCGCGAGATCTGCCGGGCCTCGCGGTTGTCCGGATCGATCGATCTCAGCGTGTCGTAAAACGACACCTGGCGACTGACGATTTTGCGCACGTCGTGGAACTGATGCCCGGTCAGCGCCGGGCCGGCGATCAGCGTCTGCAGCTGGCGCATCTGCTCCTGGCGGTAGGCGATAAAGCCCTGCGCGCTTTCCAGGCGGGTGTGGCGTAGCGCATAGCGCACGTAAGACCATACCGGCTTGCTGAGCAGCAGCCGCAGCAGGTTGCCGTAAAGCGTCAGGTTCTTCTGGTTGCCGTTGCGAAACGCGTCCTGAAAATGGCCGAGCACCACGGTGGTGGTGTGGAACAGGCGGTTGGCGCGGTGGGGCGCGCCGTACAGCTGCTGGGCGAAGCGCAGGTGCTTATAGCGGGCGCGGATATATTTGTAGCGCATGCGGGTAGCCGCCGCCAACTGCGGGTCTTGCAGGAAACCGTTCACCAGTTGCAGCAGCTCGCGGCGGGAAAAGCCGTCTTCCCAAAACTGCAGGCACAGCGCGTAGTTGTCCCGGATGCTCTCGGGGGAGCATTCCAGATCGATCTGCTGCGGCAGGCTGATATTCGCCTCGACCAGGTCATCCTCTTCCACCGCGACAAACAGCGCCTGGGTGGTTTCGGCGGAGAACTTCTTCCAATTCGTGTTAGCGGTCATTGATTACTCTCTTTGGGCACATTCAGCCCCAACATAAAGCGATTGCGGTAGGCGCCGATCGTCGGTATCAGGGATAACAGCACGTCTAAACATTGCCCCAGTAAATAAGCGAAGGCGGCGCCCTGCACGCCGAAGGCATACGCCATCGACACCAGCAGCGCAATGTAGGCCGCCGAGGCCGTCGCCTGCGCGATCAGGAAAGCGCGCTGCTTGCCCGCCATAAACAGCAAGGATTCCTGCGGGAAGCCCATCATCGAGACGATGATCGCGCCCAGCATGATTTGAATCAGGTCATAGGCTTCCAGGTATTGCTGCCCGAAGACCGCGGAAATAAGCGGCTTGCCCACCAGCAACATCAACACCGCGACGGCCAGACCGATGCCGCCGGCCAGCAACGAAGAGCGCAGGCCCAGCAGCCACGGGGTCTTGGTGCGCGGATCCAAACGCATGATCTCGGGATAGAAGCTTTTCTCCAGCAGCTTGGCCGGGGTGCCCGTCGCATCGAAGAAGGTCATGGCGATCTTGAACAGCCCGGCGGCGGCCGGCCCGAGCACCACGCCCACCAGCACGGTGGTGCAGGAGTTGCGCGCGGCCCAGATGGTGTGGGCGATGTTGGTGGTCCAGACGAAGTTCCAGGCGCCCTCGATGCGGCGCGCGACGTTGAACAGGCGCGGCCTCAGCGCGCCGTGGATATCGCGACGGCGCAGCTCGCGCGCGGTGAACCACCAAAACAGCGTGCCGCCGATCAGGTTAGAGGCGTACCAGGTGACGATGAAACCGGGGAACCCCAGATCGAAATAATAGGAGATGACGCTGCCCACCGCCTGCAGGAACGGCTTGATCGCCTGCTGGATGGCGATGAGATCGAAGCGGTTGAAGGCGCGCAGCACGCCGGTCGGCGTGGACGAGGTCATCGACGGGATCAGGGTGCAGTACAGCATGGCGAGCCAGAAGCTTTCGCTGTCCAGCCCCAGGGCGTGTGACAAGAACGGCAGCATGATCATGCCGCCCAGCACGGCGATGACGCCGCTGGCGATATCCAGGCCGAAGGAGAACGCGACGACGTCGCGGAAGCGCCCGGTATTTTGATGCTCCAGCGCCGGGGTGCCGAATTGCACCACAAACTGCCAGGTCTGGAATTTGATGAAATCGCTGACCGCTTTGGTATAGGCCTGGATCACCACCAGCACGCCGAACATTTCAGGCGACATGCCCTTACCGGCGCAGGAGAGCGCCAGCAGGCCAAGCAGTGCGCTGGCGACGCTGCCGGAGCCTAAATAGGCGGCATTACGTAAAATGGAACGAAACGCGCCATCGGAAAACCATCGTTTCATAACTTAAACCAGCCATCATCATTATTTTTGTGCATCTTGTGTTCCGCACTCATGCGCTTGCCCTGCATCTTTTTAATAAACCTGAGTTTCTTTACCGGCGTTTTCGCCGGGTTGCCCGATGCCGCTCTGCGGGCGTTTCGCGGGATTCACCACGGCGGAAATGGCGTTGAGCGCGTTGCTCAGCACCTCGTCGTAAGGGGCTCTGGCGTCCAGCTCGATGATGCGCGCGCCGTTGTACTGCAGGCGCACCATGGCGGAAATCTTGTCTTTCAGCTCTTCATAGCTGTGATCGGGCTTGCGGGAAAACGCCGTATCGACGTCGATATCCAGGCGAATGATCAGCTCCGGCCGATAGACGGCCATGCGTTGATATAAACGGCGTTCGCGCGCCGCCAGGCGGCGCAATAGCCGGCCTTTTGCGCGTTCCACGCCGATGCCGGGCCCATCGTAGTAAAAACCGGAAATTTCCGCCTGCGGGTAGCGATCGCTGATCACTAGCACGCCGCTCTGCGCCAGCCGCCGCACCTTGCGCAGGTTGGCGGCGCGCCACAGCGAAAAGCCGTACATGATCAGCGCCGCCCACAGCGCCGGCGACCTGTTGCTCATGCGCTGGGTTTTATCGGATTTGGCCGCCAGGCGCCGCTCCAGCCACACGCCGATGAACGGCAATTTCTTGATTTTGTCGCCGTCTTCGCCGGAGATCAGCCCCAAATAGCGGCGCTGCGTGGGGCGATGCTGCTGCAGGTTTTTCACCAGATCGGCGGTCAGCGTGGACTTGCCCGTGCCGTCGCTGCCCACCACGGCAATCAGCCCGGTGATGCAGGCGGGAGAGGTATCCTGTGCGGCAGTGAGTTTATTTTTTTTCATCTGTTTCGGTACGAAAAGGTTATTTGGCGGCTAGGCATTGGCGGCCCTCAGCGATATTTTAACGGCGCGCAGCGAGGCATCGAAAATATGCTTGGCCGGATCGCGGCCGTCCAAATCCAATATGTTAGCGCCGTTAAACGTCAGGTGCGGGATGACGGCGATCTTTTCACGCAACGCCGCCAACGAGTGATCGGGTTTGCGTGAATAGGCCGTTTGCTCGTCAATATCCAACCGAATTAATAATAAGGGCTGATAAGACGCCATCCAGTGGTACAGACGTTGTTCGCGTTTTCTCAGCCAGCGTATCCAGCGATTGCCGCCGGCGGTTTTCGCCAGCTGCGGGCCATCGAAACGAAACCCCGCCACTTCAGCCTGCGGATAACGATCGGTGATCAGCAATGCGCCGCTGCGGCTTTTCTTCAGCATGCGGCGGAATTTAAAAACGCGCCAATAGGAGAGTAAAAAAATCACCAGCGCCGTGGCATTATCCGGCGGCGTGGAAGGGCGCTCATGCACGCGCTGCGATTTCTTCAGCAAATAACGCCCGAAGGGCGCACCAATAATCGGCAGCGAACTGATCCATTCGCCGATACGCCCGGAAGACTGGCCGAGATAAAGCAGTTCGGCAGGTTCTTGCGCCGATAAGGCCTCGACCAGACTGGCGGCCAGGGTGGATTTTCCCGAGCCGTCACAGCCGGTTATCGCTATTACGCGCACGGGCGAGCGATCAGATGAAGGTCTTATCTGCTGACTCACAATAATTAATCCAATGCGAAAAAAACTATTGTATTCCAATACGCCTTGGGTTCAAGATATTTATTGTGCTTTGCCGCGATAAAATAATGGGTTCGGTATTCCTGTTGGTTATTTGAATTGATATTTATGGCGTTCGTTCTTGTTATTTTGTGCTAATTGGCCGGGCGTAAGCCGGTTTCGCTTTTTATGTTAACTTTCGGCCTGGCTGACGGCGAAAAAAGAGCAGAGGTTTTCCATTTTCGCTTAATCTTTTGTGCGGTTTGGCGCGGCGTCATGGCAATTATCTTCGCGCTGCCGTCGCGGCCGTGAGCGATATTTCGTTTCAAATAGGGCATGCCGTTTCTGGTGTATTGAAAGAGAGTCTGATTATGAATGCAAAATTTCCGCCGCTGATTGCGGTTATCGGCAGCGACGGATCGGGTAAGTCCACCGTTTGTGAACATCTGATCGAATATGTGAAACATTATGGCCCGGCGGTGCAGGTGCATCTGGGCAAACAGGCGGGCAACGTCGGGCGCGCGGCGGCGAAACTGCCGCTGCTCGGGCGCTCGGTGGGCAAGGCTATCGAAAGCAATACCAAAAAAGTCAAAACGAAAAAATCCCGCATCGGCCTGTTGCCGTCGGCGGTGATCATCGCCTTCGTGGGGCGGCGGCTGCTGCGGTTTCGCCGCATGCTGGCGTTTCGGCGGCAGGGGTTCATCGTGCTGACCGACCGTTTTCCGCAGGCGCAAATCCCCGGCGCTTATGATGGCACGGTATTTCCCGTCGATGTCGAAGGCAGCCGTTTCGTCCGTTGGCTGGCGGCGCGGGAGCGGGCGGCGTTTCAGTGGATGGCGAAGCAAAAACCGGATCTGGTGCTCAAGCTGAATGTCAGTCTGGACGTGGCCTGCGCCCGTAAACCCGATCACCGCAAAGCGGCGCTGGAGAAGAAGATCGCCGTCACGCCGTTATTGACCTTCGAAGGCGCCGACATCGTGGATCTCGATGCCGATCGGCCGATCGAGGAGGTGCTTTCGGCGGCGGAAAAAGCCATTGGGGAATTTATGGCGGCGCAGGGTTATCGCTATTCGGCTGATGAGGCATCACCGGCTGCGCACTGAGGTGCGCAGCGATTCGGCAGGGCGGCGATGGCGTTTTCGCCGCCGCCGCGGCCGAGAGGGAAGGCTTTATTTTTTCAGCGCCGCAAAGGCGCGCACGATGGTGTCTATCTCTTCATCGCTGTGCGCGGCATTGACGCTGCAGCGCAGCAGGGTGACGCCCGCCGGCGCGGCCGGCGGCAGCACCAAATTCACATACACGCCGTGGGCGATCAGCTCACGCCAGAAACGCAGGCCGTCCTCCTTCGAACCGATCATCACCGGCACTACCGGGCTGATGCGCGGCCCCAGGGTATAGCCCAGCTCGGCGAGGCCGTGATACAGGCGGTGCGCGTTGCTCCACAGTTTTTCCCGCAGCTCGGGTTGGCGCGCGATTTTTTGCAGCGCCGTGCGCACCGACGCGATGCTGGACGGCGACGGCGAAGCGGTAAAGATATACGGCCGGCTGCTGTAGCGCAGCACGTCCATCCCCTTGCCGCCGACGGCGAAACCGCCGATCGAAGCCAGACTTTTGCTGAAGGTGCCCATGATGATATCCACGTCTTGCTCGACGCCCAGCGCTTCGGCCAGGCCGCGGCCGTGTTCGCCCATCACGCCGAAGGAGTGCGCTTCGTCGACCAGCAGATACCCGCCGAGCCGCCGCTTGATATCGACGATTTCCACCAGCGGGGCGACGTCGCCCAGCATGCTGTAGATGCCTTCCACGATAATGAGCGCCTCGCGGGCGCGTTCGCCCAGGCGCACCATGCGGCGCTCCAGATCGGCGGCGTCATTGTGGCGAAAGCGAATAATCTCCGCGCCGCCGAGGGCGCAGGCGTCGTAAATGCTCGCGTGGCTGTCCGCGTCGATCAACACCACGGATCCCGGCCCCGCCAGCGTGCTGATGACGCCCAGGTTGGCGGTGTAGCCGGTGGAGAACACGATGGCGCTCGGGCGATCGAAGAATGCCGCCAGCTCCCGTTCGAGCGCCAGGTGCGATCCGTAGCTGCCGTTCGCCATGCGCGAGCCGGTGGTGCCGGTGCCGAGCGCGGCCAGGGCCGATTGGCCGGCGGCGATCGCCTGCGCATCGAACGTCAGGCCAAGGTAGTTATTGGTGCCGGCGAGGACAATCTTTTGATCGCCGATGCGCCCCTGGGTGGCGGAATAGACTTCGTCGATGCAGGTGCCGAACGGATTCAGGCCGGAGGTTTGAAACTGTTCGCGATCGCCCGCGAGCCGCGCAAACTTATCATACAGTCCCATGGTTTTTCTCCAGATAAGGGCGCAGCGCGTCAAGCAGTTGCTCAGGCGTTCTGACATCAAGCAATATATTGATCGGAATGGAGATATCTAATTCATCTTCCAGCATCATCAGCAGATCCAAGACTCTGATGGATTCCAGGCCAAGATCATTGACGAGATCGCTATCAGGTTTTATTTCCACTCCGCCTTCGACGATACCTTGCAAACACGTCAGGATATAATCCATTACAGCATCGCGATTTAGCATAAGAACGTTGACACACCTCTACTTGGAATAATTAAAACAGCCCTTCACGCAGCGCGCGTTCCAAACTCACCTGTGGAAACCAATTAATCTGTTGCGACAGCGCCTGATTGTTGGCGGACCAGTCTTGATGGGTTAATTCGCGTATTTTGCTGCGCGTCAGCATCGGCTCCTGTTTTATCAGGCGGTTCCACACCACGCTGATATCCGCCAGGGCTTTCAGCAGCGGCAGCGGAATGCCCACCAGCCGCACCGGCCCGTGACGCACGGCGGCGCCGATGTCCCGCAGGCGCAGCCAGTCATAGCCTTCGGCCACGCCGTCGCACAGTTCGTAAATATTCGGCTGCGCGGGCTGCGCCAATAACCATTGGCCGACCGCCTTCGCCAAATCGCTCACGTGCAGAAAAGAGAGTCTGGCGTCAGGCGCGCCCAGCCGGGGCAGCACGCCGCGCAGCAGGCCGTTGAACAGCGGTTTCAGCTCTTTATCGCCCGGCCCGTAAACCGCCGTCGGGCGGAAAATCCCCAGCGCGATCTCGCCCGAGGCGGCGATCAATTGCTGCTCGGCGGCCTGTTTTGAATGGGCGTACCAGGACAGCGTCGGATGGCGCGCCGCCAGCGATGACATGAACAAGAAACGATTGCAGCGGCCGTTTTGCCTGGCCGCCTGCATCAGGTTCAGGCTGCCGGTCACGTTGCAGCGGGTGAACACCGCTTCCGCATGCCCGCGCACCTGGCCCGCACAGTGCACGACGCACTCGGCGCCGCGCACCAGTTCGGTGAGCGAAGGCCGATCTTCCAGCGCGCCGGGGATCCACTGCAGGTTGTCCGCGGCGGCTTTGTCGGCTTGCCGCGTCAGGGCGCGCACGCTAAACCCCTGCGCCAGCAGTTCCCGGACGATATGCCGGCCGATAAAGCCGGTCGCGCCCGTCACCGCCACGGTGCCGCTCATTGCGCGAAACCGGCCAACTGCGGCATTTGCGGGTAGAGCGAAGCGCTCAGCCAGCGTTTCTTGGCTTCGGCGCGGGCGGGTTTGCCCGACGACGTGCGGGGAATGCTGTGCGGCGGCAGCAGCTCAATGTCCACCGCAATGCCGAATTCGCTTTGAATGCGCGCGCTCAGCGAATGCACGATCTGCTCCCGGCGCTCTTCCGAACTGACTCGGCATTGGATCTGCAAAATGATCCTGGCCGCTTCGTCGTGTTCTTCGGTCACGAAGGCGATCGCATCGCCGGAACGGATTTCCGGTTCGGATTCCGCGACGTACTCGATATCCTGCGGCCAGATATTGCGGCCGCGAATGATGATCAAATCCTTCTTGCGGCCGGTGACGTACAGATAGCCGTCCAGCAGGTAGCCCAGATCGCCGGTATCCATCCAGCCGGTCACCTGAATTTGCTGCTGGGACTCAGCATCGCAAAAATAGCCGTTCATCAGGCTGGGGCCGGAAATCGTGATATGGCCGACCTGGCGCTCCGGCAGCGGTTGCCCGGTTTCGCTGCGGATCTCGATGCGGTGGCCGGGCAGCGCACGGCCGCAGTTGACGAAGGTCGAGACGGCGCGGGTTTTTTTGCCCGGCGCGACCGCTTTACCCTCGTACTCCAAAATATCGCGGTCGACCGCGTTGGTTTGCGGGCCGGAGCAAGGATCGGAAAAGCTCACCGCCAGGGTGTTCTCGGCCAGCCCGTAGCACGGCATGAAGGCTTTGCTGTCGAAGTTGATTCTGCTGAAGTGTTCGCCAAACTGGCTGAGCAGCTCGGCCGGGATCGGCTCGGCGCCCACGCCGGCGACCCGCCAACTGGAGAGATCCAGATCGGCCAGCTCTTTGGCGTTGCTGCGGCGCAGACACAGATCGTAGCCGAACGGCGGGGCGACGGACACCGTGCCGCGATTCTTGGCGATCAGTTTCAGCCACTGCATCGGGCGCATGGCGAAATCTTGCGTGCGCAGATAATCGACGGACAGCTGGGTCGCCACCGGCGTCAGCAGGAAACCGACCAGGCCCATATCGTGATAGAAGGGCAGCCACGACACGCAGCGATCGCCCGCGCGCAGCTTGATCCCGTCGCGACTGATCGCATTCAGGTTCGCCATCGCCGCCCGCTGGGTGATGATCACGCCGCGCGGGAAGCGGGTGCTGCCCGAAGTGTATTGGAGATAGGCGATATCGTCGGGCGAAGGCGCCGGCAGCGCGATCTCCGGCTCCGGCAATGCGTTGAAATCCGCGTCGCTGAGGATGTGCATCGCTGACGCGTTTTCCGTGGCGGAGGCGATGAGCGGCGTCCACTCTTCGCTGCTGATGATAGCCGCTGGGTTGCAGCTGGCGATCAGCCCTTTCAGTTTGGCGGTGTAGGAGTCGCGCTGGCCCACGCCCATCGGGATCGCCAACGGCACCGCCACCAGGCCGGCATATTGGCAAGCGAAAAAGGCTTCGACGAACCCCGCGCTGGTTTCGGCGATAAGCGCCACGCGATCGCCTTTCTTGAGCTTCAGGGACAATAAACGCCGCGCGCCCGAGATCGCTTTTTGCTGCAGCGTGCGATAATCGAGAACGGTCACGAGTTGATTGCGCCGATCGTAAAAATTCATTCCCGTATTACCGAGCGCCGCGTAATCCAACGCGTCCACTAAAGTGGGGAAGTCCGCATAGCGCATGGGAAGAGAATGAACGGAACTTGTTTCAGACATAGACAAACTTAGCCATAGATTAAAAATCACCAAAAGAGTTAAATCACTCTTGGCGAGGTAATTGATGTTTTACTATGAATAGGTTTTGAATAAGTTTGTTATTCAACCATCTTCATTCCGCGAATTGCGTATATTGCCGTACTTGAGCGGCACGCCGGTTATTAACCCGGTAGCGCGTGAGCGGCCTGCATTATCAGCCTTGAGCGGCGACCTGGAGATATACGAGAGGTGATTGTAATACCCGAGGTTCGCCGTTCTTTAGTCTGCATCTGTCGGGCAGGAAATACCTGTCTGCTCATAGGTTATGACCTCATGCATGGCTATCTTCGAACTTAAACACTTCCTAAACAGTATGCCGCAAGAAATCAAAAAGTGAATGCCTCATTTAAGTTGATTCTTAAAAAGAGCATTAAGTGGTAAAAATGGCGGCGCGCCACCTGATTAAAGTCGGTACACTTAAAGCGGCGGGTTTCTTTCGCCCAAATAGCACTAAATAATAAAAGAGCACGCATAGCGTAGCATGTCAGCGCCGCGTTGGGCTTTCCTTTTTTTGTTTAATCACGCCGCCTCAGTGCGCGTGATAGGCAAATAATGCGCTGGTTCACAGGGGGGAATATTCGGTTTTTCTTATCGTTGAACCGGAGGCGATACACAATCCAATAAAAGAGAACAGCATAAAAAATGCTAAAGGCGTTGTCGCGCTCATATTTAATTATTTTATTAAAACGTAAGGCTATTTATGATCCGTATTGAGAAAGTTCTGGATAAACGCGAACTTAAAGAATTTATTGCTTTCCCTTCGTTACTGTTTCGTGATGACCCGAACTGGATTGAGCCGCTGTATTTAGAGCGCGAAGAGCACTTGTCAAAGAAGAATCCCGGCACCGATCATATCGAATGGCAGGCGTGGGTGGCGAAAAAGCAGGGGAAGGTCGTCGGGCGCATCACCGCGCAAATCGATTCTCTGCACCGGGCGCTGCACGGAGAAGATACCGGTCACTTCGGCATGATCGACGCCGTTGACGATCCCGCCGTTTTCAGCACCTTATTCACGGTAGCGGAAGAGTGGCTGAGGTCGAAAGGCGCGCGTAAAATCACCGGACCATTCAGCCTCAACATCAATCAGGAAAGCGGCCTGCTGGTCGAAGGGTTCGACACGCCGCCGTCGGCCCTGATGACCCATGCCAAACCCTACTATGCGGCCCAGATAGCGCAGCAAGGGTATAGCGAAGGGATTGATTTGCTTGCTTATTGGATGAAAAGAACCGACCTGCATTTTTCGCCGTCGCTGACCCGGATGATGGATCAGGTGCGCAAAAAGGTGACCGTTCGCCGCCTCAACCGCAAGCGCTTTCGCGAGGAGATGCAGGTGCTGCGCGAGGTATTCAACTCCGGGTGGCAGCATAACTGGGGGTTTGTTCCGTTCACCGAGCATGAGTTCGCCACCATGGGGGATCAGCTGAAGTTCCTGGTGCCCGACGATATGATCCATATCGCCGAGGTGGATGGCGCGCCCTGCGCCTTTATCGTCGGGTTGCCGAACATTAATGAGGCGATTGCCGATCTGCAGGGGCGGTTATTGCCGTTCGGTTGGGCGAAGTTATTGTGGCGGCTGAAAGTCAGCGGCGTTCGCACCGCGCGCGTGCCGCTGATGGGCGTTCGCCAGGAATATCAATTCAGCCGCATCGGGCCGATTATTGCATTGCTGTTGATTGAGGCGCTGCGCGAGCCGTTCGCCAAGCGCAATATCGACGCGCTGGAAATGTCGTGGATCCTGGAAACCAATACCGGCATGCGGACGATTTTAGAACGTATCGGCGCGGTGCCTTATAAGCGCTACCGTTTGTACGAAAAGACGCTTTAATCGACTGATATCGCATCGCCTTTTAACGCCATCAGGATAATAAGCGCATTGCGTGCGGCGCCGTTCGTTTTGGGGGACTGAGCGTGAGTGAAAGCATTGTCCCCAGAGTGGAACGGTTAAGGCCGTTAATTAATAAACCCGAGATAAATTCACGGCGCGTGATTTATTGAACCACGATCGCCGTGATGCTGAAGAGAGCAGAATGCATGCCTGTGGAAAAGAAAAAGGGAATAAGCCGATTAACCTACAGCATAAGGAACTCCTGGGCCGGCTTTATTGATGCCGCGCTGACCGAAAATGCGTTTCGTGAATTATTGGTTATTAACGCCATTTTACTGGTTGTTACATTTACTCTGGATATTACAAAAATGGAGCGGCTGTTATTAATCGCCTGCAGTTTCCTGCTGCTGGTGGTTGAGCTGCTTAATACGGCGATTGAAACCGTGGTCGATCGCATTTCGCTGGCGTTGCATCCGTTATCCAAACGCGCCAAAGATCTGGGCGGCGCAGCGCAGCTGGTGGCGGTGATAATGACCATCATTATTTGGGGGACGGTGCTGCTGGGAGGATAACGGCGAGGCGCGCTACGGCGTTAAACCGGTTGCTGCGGCTAAATAAGCGGCTATTATCGTTGCTTTACGCCTTTGGCGCCATGGTAAGGATAGGTTGCCGTTATGCCCGTGAATTTTGATCTCAACGATCTTTATGCGTTTCGCGCGCTGGTGGAGTACGGCAATTTTCGGCTGGCCGCAGAGTCCATCTGCCTGTCGCAGTCGGCATTAAGCCGCAGGATTGAGAAGCTGGAAAACGCGCTGGGCATCAAACTGTTCGATCGCACCACCCGGCGCGTGACCTTGACGCTGTACGGGCAGGCCTTCGCCGAACGTTCGGAGCAGTTGCTGATGAACGTCGAAGCGGTGATGGCTGATATCGATAAGGTCAGCCAAGAGCGGGTGGGGCTGGTCTCCGTCGCCACGGTGCCGTCGGCGGCCTACTATTTCATGCCCGACGTGATACGCCGTTTCCGGCTTCGCTATCCGCGCGTGCGCGTTAAGCTGATCGACGGCAGCGCAGGCAATGTCATCGAGGCGGTCACCGGCGGCCAGGCCGATTTCGGCATCTGCTTCGCCGGGCGGCTGCAGCCTAATCTTGAGTTTGTGCCGTTGGTGGGGGACGTCTACGTGGCCGCCTGCCGGCGAGACCATCCGCTCGCCGGTAAAAAGAGCCTCAGCTGGCGGGAGTTTTATCAGCAGGATTACGTGTCGCTGGATAAAACCTCCGGCAATCGCAATCTGCTCGATCAGCGCCTGGAACACCTCGTGCCGGAACGCCCCAGCGTGTGTGAAACTCGCCATGTGACGACCATGCTGGGCATGGTTGAGGCGGGCATCGGCATTGCCGCCGTGCCCGCCATGTCGATGCCCGCTTCAGAGCACTCGGTGTTGACGTCGGTGCCGCTGGTCGATCCGGTGGTGAAACGCACCGTAGGCCTCATCAGACGCGGCGGCCGCATGCAGTCTTTCGTCGCCGCCGAGCTGGAAAAGCTGATTACTGAACAGTATCACTCTGCCTGACCGGCTGCGGCGCCAGCACGGTTCGCATGCCGGTCGCGCGAATGGTCGGCTGGGCCTGAGAGGAGGCGAGGAAGTCCAGCAGCGCTTTGCCTTCGCGGCGATGTTCCGCCTTGGCGGTTACCGCGCCCGCGAAGCGGGTGATGTACTGCACGTTTTCAGGCAGCTCGCCGATAAAGGTCACGCCCGCCACGGGCAGCAATTCGCTGACCTGCTGGAAACCCAGCGCGTATTTCCCCTGCGCCACTTCAGAGGCCACCGGAATGCGCTCAACCTTATGCGCTTTCCCTTTCACCTGTTCCTCGATGCCCAGCTTTTTGAACAGTTGGCCGCTGACATAGCGGCCGCTGGCGCTGTCGGAATAGGCGAAAGAGTCCGCCTGCAGCAAGACATTGCGCAGGTCGGCATCCGTTTTTATCACCGGCTTGGGCGCGCCCTGTTTGACCACCATGCCGATCGGCGAATCGGCCAGCTCCACGCGCGAACCCGGCTGGGTCCAGCGCTCTTTTTCCAGTTGGGTGAGCGCGTCGCCCACCATGATCAGCACATCGGCTTGCTCTCCGCGCGCCAGCCGCGCGGGGATCGCCTGCGGCGTTTTGCCCATCGAGGGGCCCGACACCAGAATGATTTTGTCGCCGCTTTGGGCTTCATACTCCGGGGCCAGCTTCTCCAGCGCGGCTTTGAAGCCGCCGGAGATCATGACGGTCACGTCTTTGGCCAGCGCCGCCGTACTGCAGGAGGCGCACACCAGCGCGGCGAGGATCGAACGAGTGAGTTTTTGCATGGCATCATTCCTTTTGAGATGGCGGCTTAGCGCGCGGTTTGCAGCGGCATGGCGATGCGGCGATACATATACAGCGTCGCCAGCAGGGCGCACAGCGCGGCGAAGCTCATCCAGTAACCCGGTGAAGCCTTGTCGCCGGTGTATTCGATCAACGCGGTGGAGACTACCGGCGTAAAGCCGCCGAATACCGCCGTCGCCAGGCTGTAGGCCAGCGAGAACCCGGCCACCCGCACTTCCGTTGGCATGATCTCCGTCAAGGCCGGGATCATGGCGCCGTTGTAGAGGCCGTAAATGAAGGACAGCCACAGCAGCACGGCCAGCATCATGCTGAAGCTGGGCGCGGCGGCGAGCAGGCTCAGCGCCGGGTAGGCGGTGGCCAACGTCAGCAACGTCATGGCGACCAGCACCGGTTTGCGGCCGAAACGGTCCGACAGCGCGCCGCCGATGGGCAGCCAGATGAAGTTGGAGATCGCCACCAGCAGGGTGACCAGCAAGCTGTCGGAAGCGCTGAGCAGCAGCACCTTTTTGCCGAAGGTCGGCGCATAGACGGTGATCAGGTAAAACGCGGTGGTGGTCATGGCGACCATCAGCATGCCGGCGATCACCACCGGCCAGTTTTTCAGCAGGGTTTTAAACACGTCGCGCATCGCCAGGTGGTGACGGCGAGCGGTAAATTCCTGCGTCTCTTCCAGCTTGCGGCGCAGGAAGAAGATGAAGGGAACGATCAGGCAGCCGAACAGGAAAGGCAGGCGCCAGCCCCATTCGCGAATGGCGCTTTCTTCCAGCGCCGCATTGAGCGCGAAGCCCATGGCCGCCGCCACCATGATAGCCACCTGCTGGCTGCCGGACTGCCAGCTGGTGTAGAAGCCTTTACGGCCCGGCGTGGCGATTTCAGCCAGATAGACGGACACGCCGCCCAGCTCCGCGCCCGCCGAGAAGCCTTGCAACAGACGCCCGCACAGCACCAGCAGCGGCGCCCAAAGCCCGATGCTTTGGTAAGAGGGGATCAGCACGATCAGGAAGGTGCCCGCGGCCATGATCGACAGGGTCACGATCAACCCTTTGCGGCGGCCAACTTTATCTATGTAAGCGCCCAGCACGATGGCGCCGATCGGGCGCATCAGAAAACCTGCGCCGAATACCGCGAAGGTCATCATCAGCGAGGCGAACTCGCTGCTGGCCGGGAAAAAGGTGTGTGCGATGTAGGTAGCGTAAAAGCCGAACAGGAAAAAATCGAACTGCTCTAAAAAGTTGCCGGAGGTGACGCGCAGTATCGCGCCGGTTCTGGCCCGGGTGGTCATGGGTGAGGTAGAGGAATGCATCTTTATCTCCAGTTTGTTATTGGCGCTTGACGCTGCGCCTGTTGCTGAAGACTCGCTCAGGAAAATAAAGTAAATAAGCGCAATAAACTCATGGCGTGATGCGTTTGACGCATCAATCGGCGTTAACAATGTTGCCTAACCCGATGTAACGTGGCGTTAACAAGTTTGTCGCTCATCGCCCGCTGCGCAGAACGCCGAAAACGTTATGCGCTTTTTGTGACAGGGTTCATAAAGGGGCGGCGGGGAGAGAAGGTAGTGACCAGGCAGTAACGGTTTCTGGGCCAGAGGGTTGTCCCGGCTGGGGATGGTGATATTTACCCGCTCACATCATCCTACTCTGGCTTCAACCTAACCGCGGGATCGCCCAATACGACATAATTACGGATATCATCGCGCGCGATTTGCAATGCCAGCAAGTCAGCGGCGGGGACGGTTTGTCCATTCAGTTTGTTATTCAGTTTTTCCAACAGCCTGGTGCTTAGCACCCCCCACTGCCCGTTGAAAGCGTCGGTGGCCATACCGACGCGTTGGCCGGCAAGCAAGCGATGGATGACGTCACGAAATCGTTGGGGCTGCGCCATACCGATTTCAGAAACGAAGCTGGATGCCCACACCCGATCAATATGTCCCAGAGAAGCCAGAATGCCTCCCTGGGGAAGCGTCATGAGCTTTTGCGGCAGGCGGGCCGTCATCGCATGTGGCGCAATGCGAACGCGATCCGCTTTAGAGTGAAAGTTATCGAACGCCGGCGTACCGGCGCCATAGCAGGCAAAAAACAAATGGATCATGCCATGAACGTTGGCATGCTCTGGAATATCTTGAGCGGCAAACCAGTGTTCATGGGTAATATCGCCATAAGCGGGCCAATCCTGACACACCAATGCCCCTTGATGGTCCGCCAGTCGAGGGTCATCGGCCTGAAAGGCCATGCCGTGCGTGCCCGTGATCAGCAGCGAAGGCGGGTTATGTGGGGCACTGAGCAGGTGACTCAGGCAGGCTTTGGTCGCTTGCTCGCTTAATGAACTGTTTAACGCAAAGCGATACTTTTCACCCAACGGCCCGAGTGAACCTGTGCCAGCGCCAAAGGGGGTGGCGACATGCTTGATGAACAGCTGGGTGGCGCGATCGAAATCATGGCGGGTAGCGAACAGTTCAATACGCCGAGCTGTTTTGCGAGAGGCATCTGTTTCATGGGCCACGATGCTGTCTGCATAGGCGGTAAATTCTTCAAGTGTGGGGAAATCCAATCGCCCAACCCCGGCGACGAGATCCAGCGCATATTGAAATTCAAACGGAATGGCCTCTGGCGAACCGATCAGGACAAGATAATAAGGCATGCCGAGATCGGGATTAATCATATCTAATGAGGAACCATGACGATTAAGCCAGCCGCTGGCGCTTTCGCCCTGTCGGTAACCGTCCGGACCGGCGAAGATGCGGAATGTGTCGCCGGCCTGCTGCCGTCGCAATTCAACCAGAGGGGCCAGTGCGGCCAAATGAGGTGCCGAGTCCATATTCGCGGCGAAGAGGAGCCCCCAACCACTTTCGGACAGTTGGTCGGCATCGAAACCGAATTGCAAACCCAAATGCGCTCTGTCGGGAAATGCCGCGCCGACGGTTTGTCCGAGCAGTGATTCAGCGGCAGACTGATGCTGCTCGTGCTGATCCATGCCCCCGGTTTCCAATGGCAACCCCGTGTCAGCGTGAATGCCGAAAGCCAGTAGCGGCATCTGTTCTTCGTCAATCATGATGCGTCCGCCGTTTTGAGCGCCGCTTGCCAGAGCAGATGGGCCACTTCGGGGCCGGCAATATCGCTGTGCGAGCCGGAGATGCCGTTGCCATGGCAAATAAAATTGCTGCTGTTCACGTTATAAATGTGAGCCGGAACGAAGGCATAGATGCCAGCGGCTGGCAATAGGGTAATATTGTGAGCGGTGGGTATGCCACAAATGCCCAACGCGCCAATTGCGGCATAGAGCGGAGGAAACATGTAGGCGACCTGGCCAGCCACCCCTGCTGCCCAGGGATAAAGTTTGCCGACGGCCATGTCGCTGTCCGAGCGCGTAGCCACTAAAGGCCCGCTGATTTTCTTTTCCATCAGGATGTTATTGAAGAATCCTGCCGTTTCATGTGATGTAGGGAGTGATGAGGTAAAGGACCAGATAGACATGGCGCCTTGGACCAATACGCAAGAGTTTATCGGGAATGGCAACGGCGTAGCGCCAGCAGGGCCCGCAATGGCCGCGCTGGCGACTATGCAACCGAAACTGTGTCCCATCAGATGGATGCGTACGGCGGGTGAGGCTTGCTGCATAGCGCGCAGCAGAGGATGCAGCCCTCTTTCGCCGACGTCTTTGGCTCTTTTCTTCATCGTCCAAAAAGTTAATTGCCGCAGAGGCGCCAGTAACGGGTTGTCGCCGACATCATTACCGAAGGCCACATTATTGACGGCTTCAGCCACGGTTTGATCGGGATCGAAAGGCAGACGATCGGCGGAGCCTTCACCCGGTGCGCCGTTGGCACCCAAATCCAGTGCGGCATTGAGCTCTAAATAGGCCGCACGCAAGGTGTCGGATAACGTCATTGACGCGGAGTCTGTGCGTACTTCATCAAAGATTTTATACAGCGCCGCCCGAACTTCCGGTGTGCCGCCGAGCGCCTCGATATGGAAGTCGATCCTTTCTCTCAATGTCTGAGTGTTAGCAGGGGAGAAACTGGTGTCTGAGGCCTCTTTTTCATCCCCCCATGCCAGACTGGGCCAGTGAAAGCCAATGTGCATTTCTTTAAACGAGGGGATTTGTTGCAGCATATGCAGGCGATCTTCATCCAGCGAGGCAAAAGCGCCGATCCAACTGTCAAATTGAGCGAAGGCTTTGGCCTTATCCTGATGCCAGCCGTGGCAGCGAATGAACACGTCGGTAATGCCATTGTCCACCAGGGATGACAGCATCAACTCGCTCAGTTTGCCGTTAGGTGCATCGGGATCGTTATCTAGTTCCGCGCCGTTTTTATCGGTGACAATCATGAAATAGTTTGTATCCGTTGTCGGGATCGTGCGGTATGGCATACAACCTCCTCAAAAGTCATCTCTGTTGATTGTCGGGACACGGGGCGTTAATGGACGCGTAGTGGAAGTATTTGTCGCTGTCTCCAGGCTGGAATGTCGGGCGGTTCGCCCATTTACAAGCCTGTTTTATCCAGCTTTTCATGCGCAGATCCCAAATGGCTGTGCCGGCGCTTGATGAAGAAACCAGCCATTCTCCATCCTGAGAAAGGGCGAGGGCGGTGATTGGCGTCGTGTGGAAGTCTTGTGCGATGTGCATGGCTGAACCTGCGACGAACACGGACAACTGCCCTTTGTTGTCCCCCATGGCGACGGTGTTGCCATCACCCGCGACGGCCAATAGATGGGGGATAAAAAATGAATCATTTTTCTTCTGTGTGAACGACCAGTCCTCCCCGTTTATCGTTGCGGAATATATCTTGCCCGAGAAGTCGCCCAGCAGCATCGTTTGGCCTGAAGAATCGAACGCCAGTGTTTCGATCGGAGCACGCATATTGCTGGATTCAGAACGTTCGCTCGCAACCTGAATGACGCGGGTTTTGACTATCTCAAGTTCTTCACGTGACTGAGCGTTGAATCGCCATGAGACGATTTCATTCTTGTCATTTATGGTCATGATTTCGTCGCTGTTGGGTTTGAACCAGGGCAATGGAAAGTAGACGTTGCGCTGAGTTTTAATTTCTTTGCAGGTGAATCCATGGGGGGCTGACGCGGTGAGGCGATACAGTTTATTGGCGAGCTCTCGCCCGTTCTTGCCGACGAGGGTAACCGCCAGCAGGGTGCCGGCATCATTGACGCGAATGGCGGCGATGCGGCGGCCTGGCGGTTGCAGCAGGCACGCCAGCGGCTCGCCTTGGGAAGGTGAAATCAGCACATTGCGAAACACCTCAACGCCTTGCTGTTGCGCAGCAAAGAGCATCGTGGCTGAGGGGGACCACGCGAGAGCGACGACGTTCGATACCGGCAACTGCCGAATGACCGATGGTTGGCCGGTATTGGCATCCAACCGATATTGCGTCAGCCCTGTCGCCTGTACGGTGAATAGCTGACGGTTTGCTTTACTGTCGACAAACAGCGCAGGAGCTTGAGGACTAAGCAAAAATTGCCCTAAAGGATGTCTGTCAACGCGCAAATTGACTTTGAGTATGTCGCCGGCTTCACTGGTGACATAGGCGCTTTGCTCATCAGGCTCGGTCGCGACGCTGACCAACTGCCGCGGAAATTGCAAAAGGGTGCGGTTGGTGGGAGCGGCGGCATTATTGGCCGAAAACAGCCACAGCTTGAGGCTCCCATCCCAGCTTAATGACAAGAGGTCGCCATTTTGCAGATACTTGAGTTGCGCGACGGTTTGCTGATGAGCGTTGATAATCGTTGGCCAGTAAAAGAACGACGATGTTGGCAAGGGGGCGTCGGCTCGCGGCGAAACATCCTTTTCGACGTTATTCTTGGTCGGAGAAAGGCGTAAAGTGTCCCAGATATAAATGTAGCCATCCCTGCTGCCGGCTGCGATAAATCGTCCATCGGGGCTGATGTCGATACTGTAAAAAGTTTTGCTGTACTCGGTCTCTGGCGCGATGGCCGCCAATGGGATGGACTGTTGCGGTTTACCTTGGCTAAACGTCTGCCATTTGACTGCCCTGCTTGTGGCGATGGCGACGTTATCCAGAGCATTTTGGGGGGCGACGGCGGTGGCCATCACGGAGTTGGTTTTCTTATCGAATTGTTGTGACAATAATTCAAATTCGGCTCCGGATATTTTCCACACGGCCAGCGTACCGTCTTGATATCCGGCATAAAGCCTGTCGCCAGCTGCCGTGATGGCACGCACCTTGTTGCTTACATGCTTAGTGTTGTCACTATCGGGCAGATGTAGCGGGCCTCCCACGGTTTTTCTTGTCGCCAGACCCCAGATGCGGATCGTCCCATCGCCATCTCCAGTCGCCAATAGTTTAGGTGTGACTAATGTTAAGGTGTTAATTCCCGAGGGATGCGCCTGTTGCACCTCTTCGGGGGGGATGAATTCGCTGTTCGCACCGCAGGTTTTTATCGAGAAACGGTCACGGCCGATCTTGGCGCTAATGCATTCGTTCTCGCGGATTCGTACTACTGTGGTTTTGCCATCGCCGAGAGTATCAATGCGCTCAAGTTGTCTATAGCGGCCGAGATAGTCGCCGAGCAACATTTGAAAATTGAACGTCAACAGATTGTTTGAGTTGGCTGGTAACCGTAACTGCGCGCCGGCCGCGGTGGCTAAGGCTTCCAAACCTGGGTTGGGGTGATCGTTGAGAATGGAAAGAATACCGGTTTGAATGGCGAGATAATTCAACGCGAGCTTGGTTTTCTGTTGTTCATCGGCGCTTTTGTCAACAAAGAAACCAATAATTATCGCCAAAACGGCGATGACTAAACCCGAAGCGCAAAAAAGCTGCTGTTTCCTGCGGCGATACGACGCATACGCCGCGAGGAATCGCGCCTCGACTTTTGAATCGGGAGCATCGCTTTCCGCCGGCCTCATTTTTCGTTGGGTACGGTATGGCAGGGCGCGAAAGTAATCTGGTTTTTCGCCGTCCATATGCCATATCCGCGCCTGTTTTTGCCATTCTTTCAGATTATTGCTACGCCACTCTTCTATGCTGCGGCGTACGGGGCCGGCTAAACGATCGTGCGCCAATTCATACCACATGTCGTCTTCACGGCTTTGACGACGGATGAGATGGTGCTCCTCGAGCTTTTGAATTTCTTTAAGTGATGGCCCGTCCGTGCTTTGCGGGCTGAAAATCACGGCTGAGCGGCGCCCACTTAACGTCAGCAGATACCGGTCTATCCAATCTCCCAACGTTCTGAATCGATGGGGATCTTGCGCCGCCAGATTGAGCGTCTTGGTGCAGTAATCCAGTAAGGCATTGTCCGGGTTATATCCCGCCACGTCGGCGACGCGAACCTCACAGACCTGCCGCTCGGTTTGGCTTAAGGTGTTCCACAGATCCGTACAGATAACCTGCAGCTGTACCGGTTCCACGGTCTTACTCGGGCGTGCGCCTTCCGGCGCTTTAATCAATTCGCTGACCAGCAACTGCGCCGCATCTGTTCCGTCTTGCACTGGAAAAGCGACGCCCATGGCTTCTGCCGGCCCCTTGATGGCGGCGACGGCTTGCTCGACCGACAACAGGTTTAAACGGTAGGTGTTGTTAAGGCGGGTGGGAATATCATCGCGGAAATCATCAAGCCAGGAGAAGTATTCTTCTCGCATGCTGATGAGGAGCCAGATAGTTTTTTCGTCGTTTGACAGCAGTTCTTTCAACTGCTGGAAAAAGACTTTTTGTTGCTCGTAGGGGACATTACCGGTTAACACTTCCTCAAATTGATCGAGCACTAACAGAAGACGCTTCGGCGGATCAGATTCAGGCAGAGTGATACGGTTGAAGTAGGTAAGAAGCGTATCATTGGGACGAATCGAGCCAAAACTATCTTGGTCCAGGCGCTGCAAGAGGGAGATGACCGGATCGGTATCATCGGCCTGCGCGATGCGCTGCACGGGTAAAACATGGAACAGCGTTGTCAGTGTGGATAAAAGGCCGTTCTTGGCCATCAAAAGCGAGGTTTTACCCGCTCCGGAAGGGGAGTACAGCACGATTATCCGATCCGAGATTAAGCGCCATTGCAGTTGCTTAATGTCCGCGTCGCGACCGAAGAGTGTTTGTTCGGCGCTAAAAGGGCTGGGGCCTACGTAAGGAGCCTTCATGAGTCCTCCTGCGTACGGGCATTTAATTCCGCCATAAAGGTGGTAACGTCTCCCCAGTACAGACGCCATTGGGCCTTCGTCTGCAGGTATTTTTCGATATAGCGGCGTGCGCTGCCGGGATCAAGAATGCTGTTTGGATCAATTTGTACAGAGAAATGTTCGATATTTTTGCGCAGGTCATGGCCTTCCAACAGTAAAAGGCTGCGAAACAGTACCCGAAACTCCCAGGATTCAGCCTGCAGGCCGACAAACAGCAGCGCGCTGCTGTTCAGCCTGGCACGGACGTAAAGGGGAATGGCGTCTTGGGCGGAAGAGACTTTGGTCAGGTAGTCAAAAAAATGATCTTCGGTTAACACCAGCGATTTTGGCGTGGATAAATCCCCGAAGAGCTTGAACACGATCGGATGGGTCGCAGTGCCTTCGTCCGCCGGGCTGGCGGGGGCTCGGCTGACATAATTGGCATCGCAAATTTCAGCGTGTATATTCCACCTCAGCAGGCGGACTGTCGGCGTCGCGCCCTGTTCTTTGAGGGCATCGACCAGTAGATCGCTGGGATCGGTGGTGATGTAAACCGGGAGTTTATAGCCGGCCAAGATCCGCAGCGGATCAAGAGGGGTACGGGCGCGGATTTTTTGCCCCACCACTGAAACCAGTTCTCCTAGTGATGTGTAGATCTCCATTTGATCTAAACCTTTTAGCCGGTCCGGCACATCGTCAGGATATTTCTCAAGAATTCGCTCATAGACGTACTTGTAAAATTCCTGACGGGGGTATTTGTCTTGCCGCATCACGGCAAGATATTGTGCAATCTGCGGCAGACCCGCCACGTCGTGCCCACCTAACGGATAGTGGTAGATTTCCCCCCATTCACGTGCCAGTTCACGCCGCGAGCCGAACAGCGCTTCGTTCATGCTCGGGCCGAGGATAGGAGTGCTGTCTTGGCTGGTAATATTGTCGACGATCAGAGCCCAGGGATCCTTATTTTCGTCGGAAACACCGAATCCGGGTGGATACCAAATACGTGCATTATTCAACCGGGTAAAAACGACCGGGATCCACCAGTCCGGTGAGTCCATGATTTTTGCCCGCGCACTGGCGGTAGCGCGATCGACTTCGCCATGCTCCGCCAGCTGTCTGAAAAACTCCGGGATAAATTGCGTTGCCGCAGACATCGAAAGCTTGCCCTGCATCGCCAATACCGCCGGCACGCCCTCTTTGGCTAACAGGGGGCCCAGAGCGACCAGCGCGTCGCGTGCGGGATTGCCGGCACCGGCGCTTTGGCAGGAGCATAGGACGACCAAGCTGGGAATTCTCTCCAGCGCGCCCAAACGCGCGGCGAAATCTTCGCCGGTGACGCTGGCGGCATTCCCGGTCTCATCCTCCAACCACAACACGGCGCCTTGCTGCCCGACAATGCCGTGACACATGAGATAGAGAATGTCGGCTCCCTCTTTTATGCCTTCGATAACCGCCTGGAGCGTCGCGCTTCCGCGCCGCGTGAGCGTGGTTAACGGAACATGACGCAGGGCATTTTCAGCGAGCTCCTGCTCATGAGGAACGTTGATGGGCGGGAAGGTTTCCGACAGGTCCTGGGGATTGGCGATGGCTAATAGTGCCTTAATGCCTTGCTTAGGGCGCAACGTCGGGAGGCGGTAAGTTCGAGCCGCCAGATAGCGCGAAAAAACGCACTGATTGCTGCGTAAGAGATGCGTGGCTGGATCGGAGGGGTCAACCAGCGTTTCCCAAGGGAGGCTGTGCAATATAGATGCGTTTGAATCGATAAGCAGGCGTATTTTTAGCGGGCTTTGCTGATGGCCGGAAAATGCCCGGGCGGACGTGAATGCATCACGCAGTGCGGGCTGCATAAACAGTGATTCCGATAATAACCGGCCCATTCTTTGCGGGTTGCGGGAGTAAAATGTCGGATCGTGGATGTTTAATGCCAACGGGATGAAAGGGGTAATATTTTCGCTTTCGTCAAAGCGCTGGCGAAAACTGGCTTGAAATTCATCGAGTGAATTCCGCTGAAACACGATCTCAAGTTCCGCATAGCCTTTCATGAACGTACCCCCGACAGTAGCGTTGTCGACAGCATTGACGACCAAAACGAGAGAGGGAGGCGGGAGTCTACCCAGCGTATTTCAGCACGTAGTTATTTAGATAACTGATTTTTTTATTTAATATTTTGCTGAGACACTGGGTGTTCAGAGCGTCGCCGACCAGTTCGTGACGGTATAATATACATCTAGCTTGAATAAGGATTTCTGTCCAATATGGCGCGGTGTTGATGAGGAGCGCTTCGCTACTGAAATAAAATAAGGGCGAAAATTAATAGATAAATAACGATAGGATGCGTTGTATCGATTTTTGCGCACAGCCATGCAACGCAAAAAGCAAAAAGCAAAAAGCAAAAAGCCCGCTCGGGTTTCCCTGAGCGGGCTTCTCTAAATATGGCTCCTCTGACTGGACTCGAACCAGTGACATACGGATTAACAGTCCGCCGTTCTACCGACTGAACTACAGAGGAATCGTGTGAACGGGGCGAATAATAGCGGGGCATCCGGGGTTTGTCAAAGCGCTAAACTGCAAAAAAAGCGCGTTTGCTGAGGGAATGAGCACCTTGCGCTGTTTTTCGGCATTTTCCATCGCTATGCGTTGATTTTTGCATCCCCAATCGTTTTGACGCCGCTTGCACACGCCTTTGCACGGCGATGGTGCAGGGCCGTTCTCCCACCCATACTTCCACTCGCGCTAACCGTATTGGCCAGACCCTGGTTAACGGCGCCACACGCCGCGCCGCAACTGATATGTAGGATGAATAAGCAAACAATATGTATTCGTCGTCACAATGGCTGGATTTTTGCTTACCCATTTTTGGGGAATGCGACTGCGCTCTCAAGAAAATTATTTTCCCCGTCTACACATAAAGTGAAAGTTCCGCGCCCCCGGGCGTTCCGCTATACCCGTCATACTTGACGCTGCCTCGGTGTTGGCTGCGAGCATTTACCCCGGTCACTGACCTTGAGTCAGCTCTCGGGGCTCATGCTCTTGCCGCCTGGATGCAACGCCAATTATCTAGGGTATGAAAACAGTGCTGAGGAAGATAACAATGTCATCGAAATTGATAAAAAGTCCGCTCGCTGCTTTGCTCATCGGTTGTTTAGGTACGGCTTTTTCCGCGCAGGCCGATATCGTCATCGGCGTCGCCGGGCCGTTCTCCGGGCCGAACGCCACCTATGGCGATCAGTATTGGCGCGGGGCTTCGCAGGCGGCGGCGGACATCAACGCCGCCGGCGGGATCAAAGGGGAAAAAATCAAACTGGTGCAGGGGGATGACGCCTGCGAACCGAAACAGGCGGTCGCGGTCGCCAACCGGCTGGTGGATCAGGACAAGGTGTCGGCGGTGGTCGGCCACTTCTGTTCCTCATCCACCATGCCCGCTTCCGAGGTGTATGACGAGGCCGGCATCATCGCCATTACCCCCGGCTCCACCAACCCGCAGATCACCGAGCGCGGCATGAAGACCATGTTCCGCATGTGCGGGCGCGACGATCAGCAGGGGGTGATCGCTACCAACTACATGCTGGATACCCTGAAGGCCAAACGCATCGCGGTGATCCACGATAAAGACACCTACGGCCAGGGGCTGGCGGACGCCGCCAAGGCGGCAATGAACAAGCGCGGGGTTAAAGAGGTGCTGTATGAGGGGCTGTCGCGCGGCGAGAAAGACTTCAACGCCCTGGTGACCAAGATCGCCTCGGTCAAGCCGGACGTGGTCTACTTCGGCGGTTGCCATCCCGAAGCCGGGCCGCTGGTGCGCCAGATGCGCGAGCAGGGCGTGACCGCCAAGTTCTTCTCCGGCGACTGCGTGGTGACCGAAGAGCTGGTGACCGCCGCCGGCGGGCCGCAGTACACCAACGGCGTGCTGATGACCTTCGGCAACGATCCGCGCCAGATCGCGGAAGGCAAGGCGGTGATCGCCAAGTTCCGCGCCAGCGGCTTTGAGCCGGAAGGGTACACCCTTTACTCCTACGCTTCGATCCAGGCGATCGCCGCCGCCTTCAACGCCACCGGCGGCAAAGACAGCGCCAAGGCCGCCGAATGGCTGAAGTCGCACGATGTTGACACCGTGATGGGTAAAAAAGCCTGGGATCAGAAGGGCGATCTGAAGGTCTCGGATTACGTGGTCTATCAATGGGATGACAAGGGCAAATATCACCAACTGTAAACGGCCGAACATTGAGGGTGTGACCCTATGACCGACGGGCCGCCGCCTTGGCGCGCCCGTTCCGCGACTACCTTTGGGCCGCGTCGGACTGCGTTGGCGGCCTTACCAGGCGAGACTGCTCATTATGGATGTATTCTTTCTGCAACAGCTGATCAACGGCCTGACCCTCGGCGCGGTGTATGGCCTGATCGCCATCGGCTACACCATGGTTTACGGCATCATCGGCATGATCAACTTCGCCCACGGCGAGGTGTACATGATCTCCGCCTACCTGTGCGCCATCGGTCTGGCGCTGCTGTCGTTCTTCGGGCTGCAATCGTTCCCGCTGCTGATCCTCGGCACGCTGGTATTCACCATCGTCATCACCGGGGTGTACGGCTGGGTGATCGAGCGTATCGCCTACAGGCCGCTGCGCAACTCCACCCGCCTGGCGCCGCTGATCTCCGCCATCGGCATGTCGTTAATCCTGCAAAACTATGCGCAGATAAGCCAGGGGCCGCGCCAGCAGGGCATCCCGACGCTGCTGAGCGGCGTGTTCCGCCTGGAATTCGACGGCGGCGTGGTGCAGATCACCTACACCAAGGTGTTCATTCTGGTGGCGTCGCTGCTCGGCATGGCGATCCTCACCTACATCATTCAGCGCACCCGGCTGGGGCGCATCTGCCGCGCCACCCAGCAGGATCGCAAAATGGCCTCGATTCTCGGCATCAATACCGATCGGGTGATCTCGCTGGTGTTCGTGATCGGCGCCGCCATGGCCGGGCTGGCCGGGGTACTGATCACCATGAACTATGGCACCTTCGATTTTTACGTCGGCTTTATCATCGGCATCAAGGCCTTCACCGCCGCGGTGTTGGGCGGCATCGGCTCGCTGCCGGGCGCGATGCTGGGCGGGCTGCTGCTCGGCGTGGCGGAGGCGCAGTTCGCCGGGATGGTGAATTCGGATTACAAGGACGTGTTCTCCTTCGGGTTGCTGGTGGCGATCCTGATCTTCCGCCCGCAGGGCCTGCTCGGCCGGCCGCTGGTCGCCAAGGTTTAAGGAGAACGCCATGTCGCAATCCGTAATCAACGGCGGGCTGAACGTCAAACGCAGCCTGCTGGATGCCGTTTTGGCCGGGCTGATCGCCCTGATCGTGTTCGGGCCGATCGTCGGCATCGTGCTGAACGGCTACAGCTTTAACTTCGAGCCGCACCGGCTGGTGTGGATCATCGTCGCGGTGATGGCCGGGCGGCTGCTGCTGAGCCTGTTCCTGCAAACCGCGCCGGGCCGCAAGGTGCTGGCGCGCTTCGACGGCGGCAACGACGGCGTGTACGTGCGTCCGCTGGGCTATAAATCCAATCTGCGCTGGTTCCTGCCGCTGATGGCGGCGATCGCGCTGCTGTTCCCGTTCGTCGCCACCAAATACCTGCTGACGGTGGCGATCCTCGGCCTGATCTACGTGCTGCTCGGACTGGGGCTGAACATTGTGGTCGGGTTGGCGGGGCTGCTCGATCTGGGGTACGTGGCGTTTTACGCCATCGGCGCCTACGGGCTGGCGTTGGGCTACCAGTATCTCGGGCTCGGTTTTTGGGCGATGCTGCCGCTCGGGGCGCTGATGGCGGCGTTGGCGGGCGCGCTGCTGGGCTTTCCGGTGCTGCGGATGCACGGCGACTATCTTGCCATCGTCACGCTCGGGTTCGGCGAGATCATCCGGCTGGTGCTGAACAACTGGATGTCGCTCACCGGCGGGCCGAACGGCATTTCGGTGCCGGCGCCGACGGTGTTCGGCCTGGAGTTCGGCCGGCGCGCTAAAGACGGCGGGGTGCCGATCCACGAGTTTCTCGGCATCGATTACAATCCCAATCTCAAGTTCATCTTCATCTACGCGATGCTGTTTTTGGTGGTGCTGCTGGTGCTGTATATCAAGCACCGGCTGACGCGCATGCCGATCGGCCGCGCCTGGGAGGCGCTGCGCGAGGACGAGATCGCCTGCCGCTCCCTCGGGCTGAACCACGTGCTGGTGAAGCTGTCGGCGTTTATGCTGGGCGCTTCCACCGCCGGGCTGGCGGGGGTGTTTTTCGCCACTTACCAGGGGTTCGTTAACCCGACTTCGTTCACCTTCTTCGAGTCGGCCCTGATCCTGGCGATCGTGGTGCTGGGCGGCATGGGCTCCACCCTCGGCGTGGTGCTGGCGGCCTTTGTGCTGACGGTGGCGCCGGAGCTGCTGCGCAGCTTCGCCGAATACCGGGTGCTGCTGTTTGGCGTGCTGATGGTGGCGATGATGATCTGGCGGCCACGCGGGCTGGTGCGCATCAGCCGCGCCAGCTTTGCGGAACGCAAGGGGGTGGCGCCATGAGCGACGCCATTTTGCGGGTGGAACACCTGATGATGCGCTTTGGCGGCATCAAGGCGCTGAACGACGTCAATCTGGAGGTGGAGCGCGGTTCCATCACCGCCCTGATCGGCCCCAACGGCGCCGGCAAGACAACGGTGTTCAACTGCCTGACCGGTTTCTATCGCGCCACCGGCGGCGCGATCCTGCTCAATACCCACAAGCGGCCGACCGATGTGATCCAGGTGCTGGGGCAGAAGTTCCGCGCCAGCGACTGGATACGCCCGAAGCGGCTCGGTTCGCGCCTCTATTACAAGATGTTCGGCGGCACCCACCTGGTCAACCGCGCCGGGCTGGCGCGCACCTTCCAGAATATCCGCCTGTTCCGCGAAATGTCGGTGGTGGAAAACCTGCTGGTGGCGCAGCACATGCAGAGCAACCGCAATCTGATCGCCGGGGTGCTGAATACGCCGGGCTACCGCCGGGCGGAAAGCGCCGCGCTCGATCACGCCTTCTACTGGCTGGAGGTGGTGGATCTGGCGGACTGCGCCAACCGGCTGGCGGGGGAGATGTCCTACGGCCAGCAGCGGCGGCTGGAGATCGCGCGCGCCATGTGCACCGCGCCGGAGATGATCTGCCTCGACGAACCGGCCGCCGGGCTGAACCCGGTGGAGACGGCCGCGCTGAGCCGCATCATCCGCTTCCTGCGCCAGCATCACGGCATCACGGTGCTGCTGATCGAGCATGACATGGGCATGGTAATGGAGATCTCCGATCGGGTGATCGTGCTCGATCACGGCGATGTGATCGCCCGCGGCACGCCGCAGGAGATTCAGCACAACGAGGCGGTGATCGCCGCTTACCTGGGCGCGGACGAAGAGGAGCTGGCGGGATGAGCGAAACGATGTTGGAATTTCGCGAGGTCGATGTGTTTTACGGGCCGATCCAGGCGCTGCGCCAGGTGTCGCTGCAGGTGAACGCCGGGGAGACGGTGGCGCTGATCGGCGCCAACGGCGCGGGCAAGTCCACGCTGTTGATGTCGATCTTCGGTCAGCCGCGTATCGCCGGCGGGCAGATCCTGTTTCGCGGCGAGGACATCAGCCGCCGCTCCACGCACTTTGTTGCCAGCAGCGGCATCGCGCAGGCGCCGGAGGGGCGGCGCATCTTTCCGGACATGAGCGTGGAGGAGAACCTGCTGATGGGCACCATCACCGTCGGCAATCGCTACCTGGAAGAGGATTTGCCGCGCATGTTCGAGCTGTTTCCGCGCCTGAAAGAGCGGCGCAACCAGCGGGCGATGACCATGTCCGGCGGCGAACAGCAGATGCTGGCGATCGCCCGCGCGCTGATGAGCCGGCCGAAGCTGTTGCTGCTGGATGAACCAAGTCTGGGGCTGGCGCCGATCGTGGTGCGGCAGATCTTCGGGGTGCTGCGCGAACTGACCCGCAGCGGCATGACGCTGTTTCTGGTGGAGCAGAACGCCAACCATGCGCTGAAACTGTCCGATCGCGGCTATGTGATGGTCAACGGCCAGATCCGCCTCACCGGCAGCGGGGAAGAACTGTTGAACGATCCGCAGGTGAGAAAGGCGTATCTGGGCGGCGGCTGACAGCCGCCTGCGGGCAGGGAAGCCCGCGTTCATTTTTCGGCGTCGCGCTCTTGGCTATCGTAGTGCGAGCGGGCTGCCCTGAAGGCGTCGGCGGAGGAGATAATCCACGACCAGAGCGGCAGCATGTTGAGCAGCATTTCTTCCCCCGCCTCGGTGATGGTGTAAACCACGCGGGGCAGTTTTTCCTGATAATCGCAGCGCGATATCAACCCATCCCGCTCGAGATGGCGCAGCGTCCGCGTCAGCATTCTCTGCGTCACGCCCGCTAATTGGCGGCCTAGTTCGCCGTGGCGCAGCGGCCCGTGGGTGCCCAGGAGATGCAATACGCCCAGCGACCAACGGTTGCCCGCATGCGCGAGGATCTCGCGCTTCAATCCTTCATCGTCGTTGCTCAATGCTTCACAGAACGCTTGCGAAAATTGCAGCAGCGCTTCCCGATCGCTCGTCATATTCCTCCCCGGTATCACGCGTGTACCTAATTGAACCCGTTTTTGTCAGCTGTCAGGATGACGCAGTGTCAAGACAGGAGGCAAGCATGAAATCCACAAATCCATCCATCAATACCGTGCTCATACTCGGCGCCGGCGAACTGGGGCTGCCGGTACTGCGAGCGATGAGCCGGCAGGCTCGGTTATCTCCATCTTTAAAAATCAGCGTACTGCTCCGGCCGGAGGCCGCCCGCGCCGTCAGCGGCCCGCTCCGGGCGCGGCGGGATGAACTGGCGCGGCTCGGGATCGCCGTGGTGGAAGGCGATCTACAGCAAAGCGGTGTGGAGGCGCTGAGCGTGCTGCTGCGCGGCTTTGATGCGGTAATCAACTGCAGCGGCTTCGTCGGCGGGGCGGGCACGCAGATAAAGATCACCCAGGCCGTTTTGCAGGCCGGCGTGGCGCGCTACTTCCCGTGGCAGTTCGGCGTGGACTACGATGTCGTCGGTAAAGGCAGCGGGCAGCCGGTGTGGGATGAACAGCTTGAGGTGCGTCACCTGCTGCGCGCGCAGAGCGCAACGGAGTGGGTGATTGTTTCCACGGGCATTTTCACCAGCTACCTGTTTGACTCGGTTTTTGGCGTGGTGGATGCGGAACGCAAAACCGTGCGCGCGCTGGGTGACTGGCAGTATGCGGTGACGCTGACCACTCCCGAGGACATTGGCCGGCTGACGGCCGCGATTTTTTTCCATCGGCCCGCGTTTCGCAACCTGGTGGTCTATATCGCCGGGGATACGCTGACCTACCGTGAGCTTGCCGATCTTATGCAGGCGCACTGGGGCGTGGAGGTCAACAGAGTCCTGTTGGACAAAGAGCGGCTGCAGGCGGAGGTGCGGAATCATCCGCATGACGTCGGCGCGAAATACCGGTTGGCTTTCGCCCGACCCGACGGCGTGGCCTGGGATAAGGCGAACACCTTCAATGCGCGCCAGGGCATGGCCGCCACCACCGCCGGCCAGTGGCTGGCTTCTCAGGGTGGTTAATCGCCTGTGCGCCGCAGTCAGAACTGGCGCTGCATCCAGCGCACGTTCAGCCGCACCAGCGCGATGATGGCTCTGGAGAGCAGCCGCAGCCCGCCGGGCATGTCGCGGCGGCGAATGTCCAGCAGCAGCACGGTGCGCACCTGCGGGCTGTCGTTCCATACCTCGTGCTCGAAGGTATCGTCCCACAGCATGAACTCCCCTTCGCGCAGCCGGTATTCGCGGCCATCCACCTTCAGCACCGCCGCCGGCGCGCCGTCGGCGCGTTTGGGCATGTCCAGCACCAGATAGCCGCGCAGAATGCCGCGGAACGGGCCGCGATGGGGCGGCACCTGTTTGCCGGGCGCCAGGAAGGAGAGCGACGCGGACAGCACGTCCGGCGAGGAGGCGATCAGCGCCGCCAGCGTCGGGCAGCGTGCCAGGTTGCGGGGGATGGGCTGGCCATAGGCCTTCATGATGAACATGCGCCAGTCGCGCGCGTCGTTGGCGGAGATGGACGCCTGCTGGCTCATGATCTCGTGGAAGCGCGGGATATTGTGCAGATCGTGGGCGACCGTCAGCGCCTCTTCGCGGATCTGCCGCCATTGGGCGGTAAAGCGTTCGGCGTCGGGGAAGAGGGCCGCGCTGTCGAGCACCGGCTGGCCCTGGATGCGGCGATCGTAAACATTGCGCAGGGCAAGTACGGACCAATCATAAATCGCGGACATCATAATGACCTCGCCTCAGGAAACGCCAAAGGGACACTGCGCGGGTCTTCGGCGCGGCGCGTGGACGGCCGGGGAAGAGCGGCAGGAAAAATTGGTACGCTTCAATAGATTAGCACAGCATTTTGGCAACCGTGCGTCGGTGAGCGTGTCGATGGGCGGTGAAAAAAACCACACAATTAAAATGTGACGCGTATCGCATTTAGCGGGCCGGTTGGTTAAAATATCGCGACTTGCCCGCACCTGTCCGGATTTTTTTTACCATGGAACACGCTCCCGTTTCCCGCTCAACCGCCTGGTTGCGCGTGGTCATCCTCGCCGTCTCGGCCTTTATATTCAACACCACCGAGTTTATTCCGGTCGGTCTGCTGAGCGATATCGCCGCCAGCTTTTCGATGCAAACCGAACAGGTCGGCTTGATCATTACCATTTACGCCTGGATCGTCGCCGCCGCCTCGCTGGCGTGCATGCTGCTGACCAGCAAGATCGAGCGCCGCAAACTGTTGATCGGCGTGTTCATGCTGTTTATCGCCAGCCACATACTGACCGCCGTGGCCTGGAACTTTACCACGCTGGTTATCTCGCGCGCCGGCGTGGCGCTGGCGCACTCGGTGTTCTGGTCGATCACCGCCTCGCTGGCGATCCGCGTGGCGCCGCCGGGCAAGAAAGCCCAGGCGCTGAGCCTGCTGGCGGGCGGCACCGCGCTGGCGATGGTGCTCGGGTTGCCGCTCGGGCGGGTGGTGGGGCAGTTGCTCGGCTGGCGCATGACCTTTATCGGCATCGCGGTGTGCGCCACCCTGGCGCTGGTGCTGCTGTGGCGCCTGTTGCCGGTGCTGAAAAGCGAGCACTCCGGTTCGCTGGCCAGCGTGCCGCTGCTGTTCAAGCGCCCGGCGCTGATGGCGCTTTACATGCTGACCATCATTGTGGTGACGGCGCACTTCACCGCCTACAGCTACATCGAGCCGTTTATCCAGACCGTGGCCGGGCTGTCGGAGAACTTCACCACGCTGATGCTGTTGCTGTTCGGCGCCGCCGGCATCGTCGGCAGCCTGCTGTTCAGCCGCTACAGCGAGCGTTTTCCTTCCGGCTTCTTTATCGGCGCCATTACGCTGCTGGCCTTGAGCCTGCTGCTGCTGTTGCCGGCCGCCGGCAGCGAAAGCCATCTGACGGTGCTGTGCATCTTTTGGGGCATGGCGATCATGGCGATCGGCCTGTCGATGCAGGCCAGGGTTTTGAGCCTGGCGCCGGACGCCACCGACGTGGCGATGGCGATCTTCTCCGGCCTGTACAACTTCGGCATCGGCAGCGGCGCGCTGCTGGGCAATCAGGTGAGCCTGCATCTGGGCATGGGCAACATCGGCTTCGTCGCCGCGCCGCTGGCGCTGATCGCCCTCGGCTGGTGCTTGCTGAGCGCCTACCGCAGCGAACGGCTGCAGCACCACCACAGCCGTTAACCTGCCGATTCGGGATGCCGCTGCGGCATCCCGCGCTACATTTTCCTGCTATAAAACAGGCTGCTGCAGCGTTTTATGCTTAACTTTTTTTCATAGTCTGCTAATTAAAAATTTAACTCCGACGCCGCTTCGCTAGCATAGAAAGTCATCAAAAATGTTAATGCGAGGTTAACGGTGAGTGACTCTGTAGCGGCGTCGCCGATCCATGCGCGGGATTTGGCGGCCAGAATCGACGCCTTGCCCGCGTCGGCCGGCCTGTGGCGCTTTATCATTCTGCTGTCGCTGGGCGGCTTTTTCGAACTCTACGATCTGTTCCAGACCGGCTATATCAGCACCGGCCTTATCGCCGACGGCATTTTCCACACCGGCGCGCAGGGCGTCTTCGGCGTGTCGGATCAGGCGGCCTTCGCCTCCGCCACCTTTCTCGGCCTGTTCGTCGGCGCCAGCCTGCTGAGCCCGTACGCCGATCGCTTCGGCCGGCGCGCCACCTTCATGTTCGCCCTGATCTGGTATGGCGCCTTCTCGCTGCTGCTGGCGTTTCAACAGCAGGCGGAGTGGGTGATCTTTCTGCGCTTTCTGGTGGGCGTCGGGCTCGGCATTGAGCTGGTGACCATCGATACCTACCTGACGGAGTGGGTGCCCGCGCATCTGCGCACCCGGGCTTTCGCCTTCGCGTTCTTCGTGCAGTTCCTGTCGGTGCCGGCGGTGGCGCTGATGTCCTGGTGGCTGGTGCCGCAGACGATTTGGGGCCTGAGCGGCTGGCGCTACGTGGTGATCGCCGGCGCGCTGGCTTCGCTGGTGATTTGGCTGGTGCGCAAGGGGCTGCCGGAGTCGCCGCGCTGGCTGGTGCAGCAGCGGCGCTATGCGCAGGCCCGGCAGGTGATGCGGGATATGGAGCGGCGCTGCGGCGTGGCAGCCACGGACTTCCCGTCGCGCCCGGTTGACGATGCCGAGGGCGCGCCGCTGCGCGGCCGCTTTCGCGATATCTGGGCGCCGCAGTATCGCGATCGCACGCTGATGCTGGTGGTGATGAATTTCTTTCAGGCCATCGGCTTCTTCGGCTTCGGCAACTGGCTGCCAGCGCTGCTGTCGGGCAAGGGCGCTTCGGTCACCCACAGCCTGCTGTACGCTTTCTTCATCACGCTGGCCTACCCGCTGGGCTCGCTGCTGTGCAGCTTCTACGCCGACAAGATGGAGAATAAGTGGCAGATCGTGTTGTCTTGCCTGGTGACGGTGATCTTCGGCTCGCTGTTCGCGCTGCAGAACAACCCGCTGTGGCTGATCCTGTGCGGCTTCTTCATCACCTGGTCCAACGCCTGGCTGACCTACAGCTACCACTCCTATCAATCCGAGATCTTCCCGACCCACATCCGCGCCCGCGCCGTCGGTTTCTGCTACTCCTTCAGCCGGCTGTCGACGGTGTTCAGCAGCATCATTATCGGCATTATCTTGCAGTACGGCGGTTCGCTGGGGGTGATCGCGTTTATCGTCGCCAGCATGCTGATCGTGATGCTGGTGATCGGGCTGTTCGGCCCGAAAACGCGCGGCATCGATCTGGAAAACATCTGACGTTTTGCGCCGGCGGCGACGCCGGCCTCTTCAGCAAAAAAACTCGCGATCATGCGAAAATTATTCCGTTATCACTGCCTTTGCGCCTGCCGTACTGTTAACCCGTCCAAAATCCAATTCGATACCGAGCGGGGAACACGTCATGAGCACTCTTACCGCGCCCGATGGCGCACGCATTTTCTATAAGGATTGGGGCCGCGGCCAGCCGATCCTGTTCTCGCACGGTTGGCCGCTGTCCGCCGATGCCTGGGACAACCAGATGCTGTTTTTCGGCCAGAGCGGGTTCCGCGTGATCGCCCACGATCGCCGCGGCCACGGCCGTTCTGATCAAACCTGGCACGGCAACGACATCAACCAATACGCCGACGATCTGACCCTGCTGATCGAAACGCTGGATCTGCGCGATCTGATCCTGGTCGGCCATTCCACCGGCGGCGGCGAAGTGGCGCGCTACATCGGCCGTCACGGCAGCGATCGGGTGGCGAAAGTGGTGCTGGTCGGCGCCGTGCCGCCGCTGATGCTGCAGACGCCGGTCAACCCAGAGGGCACGCCGATGGCGGCGTTCGACGGCATTCGCAGCGGCGTGGCGGGCAACCGCTCGCAGTTCTTCAAAGAGCTGGCGGTGCCGTTCTATGGCTTCCAGTGCGACGAGGTGGAGAGCAACGCGGGGCTGATCGACAGCTTCTGGCTGATGGGCATGCAGGGCGGCGTGAAAGGGCAGTACGACTGCGTACGCGCGTTCTCCGAAGTGGATTACACCGCCGATCTGCTGGCGATTGACAAGCCGACGCTGCTGGTGCACGGCGACGCCGATCAGATCGTGCCGATCGGCGCCTCGGCGCTGAAAGCCGCTAAGCTTATGCAACAGGCGGAGCTGAATGTTTACGCCGGCGGCTCTCACGGTTTGGCGCAGGCCGATCCCGATCGCTTCAACGCCGATCTGCTGGCCTTCATCCAGAATTCGCCGTTTTAAGGAGGCGCGATGAACCTGACTGTTATCGCCGCCCGCTGCGCGCAGCGGCTGCACGCGCCTGCGGTGCGCTGGGTGCTGCTGCTCGCGATCTGCGCCGCCTATATTCAGGGCGGGCTGGTCAAGGCGCTGAACGTTGAGGGCGCCATCGCCGAGATGACCCACTTCGGCCTGCAGCCGGCGGCGCTGTTCGCCGTGCTGGTGACGCTGCTGGAACTGGCGGCGTCGGCGCTGATCCTAAGCGGTTTTTATCGCTGGCTCGGCGCGTTGGCGCTGGCCGGTTTTACCCTGATGGCGATGCTGATGGCCAATCCGTTCTGGCAGTTCGACGGGGCGGAGCGCGGCCAGATGATGAACGGATTTTTTGAACACCTCGGGCTGGCCGGCGCGCTGCTGCTGGTGGCATTTAACGATTTGAAGGAGCGAACGGATGGCTGAACAGACGGAAAACAAGGCGGCGGCGGGCGGCTTCGCGCCGCTGAAAATTCCATTATTTGCGGTGCTGTGGGGCGCCACGGTGCTCGGCAACGTCGGCAGTTTCATGCGCGACGTCGCCAGCTCATGGCTGATCACCGACCTGTCGAGCAACCCTTCGGCGGTGGCGTTGATGCAAACCGCCGCCACGCTGCCGGTGTTCCTGCTGGCCATCCCGGCCGGGGTGCTGTCGGACATTCTCGACCGGCGACGCTTTCTGATCTTCGTGCAAATTCTGCTGGCCTGCGTCAGCGGCAGCCTGTTGCTGCTGTCGCAGACCGGCGCGCTGACGGTGGAATACCTGCTGGCGCTGACCTTCGTCGGCGGCATCGGCGCGGCGCTGATGGGGCCGACCTGGCAGGCGATCGTGCCGGAGCTGGTGCCGCGCGGCGAGCTGAAAAACGCCGTGGCGCTGAACTCGCTGGGCATCAACATCGCCCGCTCCATCGGCCCGGCGGCCGGCGGTTTGCTGCTGGCCAGCTTCGGCGCCGGCGCGGCCTACGGCGCGGACGTGATGAGCTATGTGCTGGTGATCGCGGCGCTGCTGTGGTGGAAGCGGCCGAAGGTTGAGGACAGCGGCCTGTCGGAACACTTCTTCGGCGCCTTCCGCGCCGGGCTGCGCTATGCCCGTTCCAGCCGCGAGCTGCACGTGGTGCTGCTGCGGGCGGCGGTGTTCTTCGCCTTCTCCAGCTCGGTCTGGGCGCTGCTGCCGCTGGTGGCGCGCCGCATGCTGGGCGGCAGCGCCGGTTTTTACGGCGTCCTGCTGGGGGCGGTGGGCGCCGGGGCGATCATCGGGGCGATCGTGCTGCCGCGCCTGCGCCAGCGGCTAAACGCCGACGGGCTGGTGTTGCTGGCGGCGGTACTGACGGCGGCGGTAATGGCGGCCCTGTCGTTGGCGCCGCCGCAGTGGCTGGCGGTGGTGCTGCTGTTGGTGCTGGGCGCCGGCTGGATCATTGCGCTGACCACGCTCAACGGCGCGGCGCAGGGCGTGCTGCCTAACTGGGTGCGCGGCCGCGGCCTGGCCATCTATCTGATGGTGTTCAACGGCGCGATGGCGGCGGGCAGCCTGTTGTGGGGGCTGGTGGCGCAGGAGCTGGGCGTGGCCGCCACGCTGCTGGTCGGCGGCGTCGGCCTGTTGGCGGCGGGGCTGCTGTTCCACCGCCTGCGTCTGCCGACCGGCGAGGCCGATCTGCAGCCGTCGAACCATTGGCCGGAGCCGTTGGTTAACACGCCGGTCGAGAACGATCGCGGCCCGGTGATGATTCAGGTGGAGTACCGCATTCGCGAGCAGGATCGGCCGCAGTTCTTGCGCACGCTGCTGATGCTGGAGCGGGCGCGTCGCCGCGATGGCGCTTACGCCTGGGGCATCACCGAGCACACCGGCGATCCGGAATGCATCATGGAGTGGTTCCTGGTGGAATCCTGGGCGGAGCATCTGCGGCAGCACCAGCGGGTATCGCACGCCGACGCCGATCTGCAGCAGGAGGCGCTGCGCTTCCATATCGGCCCTGAGAAACCGGTGGTGCATCACTTCCTGTCGCTCGACCGGCGTCAGGTGAAGCATTAACTGCACGGCCAGGCGGTGAGAAGGTGCTATGCTTTTGGTCGGTTCGGCGGCGCGGCCGCCGTAAGACGAATGTAGTCAGCACAGGGAGACATATTGATGACGGCACCTTCTGCTTTTGCCCGCGAGCTTGGGCTGCGCTATCCGATCGTTCAGGGGCCGATGAACGGCGCGTCGCCGCCGGCGCTGGCGGTGGCGGTGAGCAACGCCGGGGCGCTGGGATCGTGCGCGGCGGCGCTGTTTTCCCCGGCGGTGATCCTCGAGCGCGTGCAGCAGATCCGCGCGCAGACCGCCGCGCCGTTCAACATCAATCTGTTTCTGCTCGATGAGCAGCACCCGGATCTCGCCGAGCTCAAGCGCGCCCAGCACCTGCTGCGGCCGTTCCGCGAAGCGCTGGGGCTGAGTGAACCGCCCATGCCGACCCAATTCGCCGAAAACAACCGCGACCAGATCGCGGCCCTGCTGGAGGCTGCACCGCCGGTGGTCAGCTTCACCTTCGGCGTGCTGCCGCGCGCGACGGTCACGCAGTTCAAGAAGGCCGGTTCGCGGGTGATCGGCACCGCCACCACGGTGGCGGAAGCCCGCGCCTGGGAAGAGGCGGGCGCCGACTTCGTCTGCGTCTCGGGCGCGGAGGCGGGCGGCCACCGCCCGACCTTCCTTGGCGATATCGAACAGTCCTGCGTCGGCCTGATGGCCCTGCTGCCGCAGGTGGTGGCGGCGGTGAAGATCCCGGCGATTGCCGCAGGCGGCATCATGAACGGGCGCGGCATCGCGGCGGCACAATTGCTGGGCGCGCAGGCGGCGCAGCTGGGCACTGCATTCCTGTGCAGCCCGGAGTCGGGCATCGCCGAAGCCTGGCGGGCGGCGCTGAGCAACGCCGGCGATGACAGCACGCGCCTGACGCGCGCCTTCAGCGGCCGCCCGGCGCGCGGCATCGTCAATGATTTCATGCGGCAGATGCGCGCGGAAGAGGCGCAGATCCTGCCTTATCCGGTGCAGAACGCGCTCACCGGCGATATCCGCCAGGCGGCGGCCAAGGCCGGGCGCGGGGAGTTTATGTCGCTGTGGGCCGGGCAGGGTGTCGGCCTGGCGCGGCCGATGCCGGCGGCGGAGCTGGTCGCCACCCTGGCGGCGGAGCTGGAAGCGGTGTGACCTCGTCTGCGCGATTTATTGCTGTGGCAATGTAAAAAGACGCCGGGTGAGGTCTGATAAGAGATGAACAGTCCGGCGTTCGCGCCGGACTGTTGGTTTCTTGGCTAGACGAGAATATCGGCGGAAGCGTCGACATGCCCAACGATTTTAACCAGAAAATCAGGCAATTGATTGCCGGAGAGATTGATGGCCAGATCGGTGACATTCTGCTGCGCGTCATAATTCAGCGCCGCTTCATATAACGAGCCGCTTAAATTATCCACGAAGTGCAACTCGCCCCCCTCGGCCTTAGCCGTCTGGTTGAGCCACGACAGGTCGATTTTATCCTCCGCGGTCTGGAAATCGCGGATCCAATCCGGCGCGGCGGCTTGGCTGTCGCCGGCTTCGCGGAAGACGAAGGTGTCCGCGCCTGCATTGCCCCAGAGCTGATCGGCGCCGCCGGCACCGTAAATGATGTCGTTGCCTGCACCGCCTTTTAACGTATTGTTCAGCGCGTTGCCCACAAGAATGTCGGCGCCGCTGCCGCCGATGATATTTTCAATCTGCGCGCCGTAGGCGATGGCGATATTCGCCTTCAAGCCGCCGACATCAGAGAATGCGCCTTCGTTAATGTTGATGCGCTGATCCTGGCTGTAGCCTGAAAAATCCAGCGTGTCATTGCCGCCGGCATCCCAGATAGCCGCCACGATTTTGTCCGTGGACGCCTTAACGCTCAAAAAGTCTCGGTCCGTATTCGAGTTGAAACCATAGGTGGTATCGCCGGTGCGCGTGGTGGTATTCGCGCCGTAAAGCTTCTGTATGGCGGTAATATCATCCAGCTGCGGCCCTGATGGCCAAACGCCTTTATAGTCAGCGCTGGTGTATTGTTCGTTAAAATAGCTCATCAAAGAATATTGATGGTCGTCTTCATAATACTTCGCCGAGTTGGCGTAGGTGGGGTAGGTGGCATTTGACGCATCATAATTGCCGGGATGAGAAAGCCCCAACGCATGCCCTATTTCATGGGTGAGTGTATCCCTGGCGTAATTATTGGTTTGCGGATTGGAGGCGTCGTAGCCGTTATTGCCGCTGATCCAAATGGTGCTTTTTAGATTGCTCTGCGTACTTTCATACGAGGTGTAATTGCCCCCGCTGGCCGCCTTATAAAAACCAAACTTTATATCTGCATTTTTCGCGTCGTTGCCTTTAACCTCGGTGAACGTGATGTTGGCCACATCCGACCAGGATTGCAATGAAAGCTTGGTTTGGGCTTGCTGGGCGGCGGTAAGCTGCGCGGCGCCCGTCTTGTCGCTGCCCGTATAGACGGGGAAAGAGTAGGTCAAGGTAGCCGCATGGTCGGTCACGCCTTTGCCATTGGCGGAATAATGGCTCCTCAGCAGCAGATCTGAAACCTCTTGCGTGGTATATGACGGTTTACTGCTCCCCGCGTGATCGCCTCTTTCATAACGGGTTAAATAATCGGAAATCTTATCGGTCGCTAATGACATATCAAACTCCTTTGGACGTTGACAATATTGCACCTAACGCTCTATATGCTCGTACACAGGTTTGAAAATCAGGGGTAATTAAAGTGATATCATTGGCTTGCCTCCTTGGTCTGGCTTGAATATTGCGTTCAAGCGGAATATATCCTTATCATTAATCACGGTGAGGAATTAATTGTGCACTGTGATTGAGTTAAAGCAGTATAAACACAATTATTTTATTAATGAGTTATTCTTATATGAATCTTTTACATAAGATATGAGTAAAAGACGTGTTTAAATAACTCGTTGGAATTAAATCTTTATTTAATATTTCTCTGTAATCGGCGCGCGGCGTTTGCGTCGCTGATTTATCTTTCTGCTTTTCCAGCTCTTTATCTGTGAAATGCGGTGAGTAGCCGCCATTGCCGTAACGCATAGAGGCGGCCGCACGCCGGCTGTCGGCATTAATCGGATACGGGATTATTGAGGGCGCCCGCGTACACCGATTAACTTGCCTGATACTTAAAAACTGTAGGTGCCCTGCGCCAGGACGAAGTTCATGTTTTTCAGCCCGGCATGGTGCTGCAGGCTGTTGCTGACGTCGAAGTAGACATAGGCCACCTTGAACTGAAGATCGCTGCGCGGTGTCCAGGTGGTTTCGACCTGATACTGGTTGCCGATAAAGCGCGAGCCCTGTTCGCTGCCTTTCACCGGGCGCATCGGGCCGAGGTAGAAGGCATCCTCGCGGCGTTGCCGCCATAACGCGTCCCAGCTGAAGTCGATGGACAGGGTTTGCCACGGCGTGATCGTGACCGAAGGATGGATGGCGATCAGGTTCGCCGGCGCCACCAGCCCGTTCTCGGTCAGGTAGGGCAGCTTGGGGTACATGGCGTTAAAGGTATTGAGCTGCCCGTCGTGACCGTTTTTGTCGCCGCTGGCGATACCGATTTTGCCGCCAAAGCGCGGCCGCCAGCGCCAGTCGTTCGCCGTATAGCCGGCGTGCGCCGACGCCGACCAGGCGCGGATGTCGCGCTGTTCCGCGCTGCCGAACTGCCAGGCGGCCTCATTGTCCCAGTCGAAGCCCTGCGCCGCGCCGAAAATGCGCGCGCCGACGGTGTAGCGCCGCTCTTGCCCGCTGAGCTGCGCGTAGTGGGCGTCGTTATCTTCAAAGCCGAAGGTATAAAGATCGAGCGAGGAAGCCAGCGGCGTCAGCGGTGTGGTGCCGTACAGCCCCCATACCTTTTGGCTGTTGTCGGTATCGTCGTCGAAACTGCCGGTCTTGAGCGTAATGGGGTGGCCGATAAAGGCGTCGAGGCGGTTTTTGTCCTTGACCCAACTGGCGCGGATAGCGTCGAAGGAGCGGCGCACGTTGGGGCCGTCGCGGGTGCCCAGCAGGTGCAGCGAGCCCAGCGCAATCTCCTGGCGGCCGATCCGCAGGGTGCCGAGGCCGTAGGCGGTGGGCAGTTTCATATCTACATAGCCCTGGCCGAGGTAGGCATGATCTTCGTCGGTCGGCTTGCGCCCGCGGTCGCGCGGCGTGGCCAGCGACGATCCCACCTGCACATAGGCGCCGACATAGTCGCCGTAGTCGAGGCGCGCGCCAACCAGCAAGCGCTGCATGAAGGTGTCGTCGCGTCCGCCGTTCAGATCCCGCTGATCCGTCCATTCATAGCGCTCGCGCAGTGAACCGTCGAAAGACAACGTGGCCGCATCGCCCAACGGGATGTTTTTCCAGGGGGAAGCGGCGGGCTCCGCCGCCAGCGCGGGGAGCGTGGAGAACAGCAACAGTGCGGGTAGCGTGCGTTTCATCATGGATATCCGAAGAAAAAAGCGCGCCGCAGCGCGCCTTGGGTTTATTTGGCCGTCTGGTGAATTTCGGCGATATAGCCGCCGGGGAAACTCACCAGCGCCGAGGCGCGGCGTTCCGCCGCCGTCGAACGCCACAGCACCTGCGCGCCGCTGGCCGTCGCTTTGGCCAGCGTGGCCGACAGATCGTCGACGCCATAGCCGGTGCGCTCATGGCCGAACGGATAAGGCAGATGCCCGTCGGTGACGAAAATGCGCGTTTTGCCGAAGCGGGAGTCCAGTTCGATCTGGCGGATCTTGCCGTTGCCGTTACGGCCGATCGCCGCATCGCTGACTTGCGCGTCGCTCGCCACCTTGGCGTGCGAGAATGCCCGATAGCTGTTAAGGAAGTCGTCGACGCGATAGGCGGAGAGGTACAGGCGGTTTTCCGGCACGCTCAGCAGCGGCTTGTAGTTGGGCGCTTTGGTGTGCCAATAAAGCTGCATGTTGACGCCGCCGGGCCACTGGATCACTGCGTCGCGGCCAATCGGATCGTCGAAGGGTTCGACCTGCACATCGGCGCCGGCGGCCTTGGCTTGCCGGATGGCGGCGTCCATATCCCTGACCAGAAAACCGTTGCGCTCAGCGCCAAACGGATGCGGGATCGGCGTTTTGAAATCGAACACCGAGAAGCTGCCGGCCGGCGTCAGTATCAGCTGGGAGTAGGTTTCGCTGGGCGTGGGCGTGACGTTGACCAGCACGCGTTCGGTGCTGGTGCCGCCGAAAGTTTTCAGGATGCTGTCGACAAAGGCATCCATCTTGCCGCGTTCGACGTAGACATGGGTGGTGTCATACTGCGGCCCTACGGCGACAGACGCCGTATCGGCCGCCCATGACATCGCCGGGAGCAGCAGAGCAAGGGCCGATATTCTCAGCCGACGAGAAGAAATGCCGATAATATGTTGCATGTTGACCTCCAGGTAGCGGTTATATTCCTGAGTGAAGCGTAATTTTCCATGAGCTTTCCCGTCGGCTGAAAAATAAAAACCAAAAGCGCAATGCGCGCCGTGAAACATTAACGAAGGGCAAACGTCAGGCGCCCAGGCGAATATCGCGCAGGTGCAGAACATCTATTTTTATGGCGTAAAACGATGGGGCGCCTTTGCCGGCCAAACCCACTGACGCTAAGGGACGGCGATGATGAGATCCGCCTCGTCGCGTGTTGAGGTGTATCGAGGATAATCCATAACGGTCATCTCCTTGATGGGATATATCGCATTAACGATGTGAGTTTACGCTCTTCATTGCCCTCTAAATATAAATACAGCATTAAAAGAATTGCCGCCCATCAAATTTTTATATGACTTGTTGAGTAAATACGAATAAGCGGGAAAAGAGAATATCGCGGCGCCTGACAGGGCTGACGGAGAGGGGGAGGCGGTGTTTATCTCGGGAGAGAAAACGGCCTGCCGAAGCAGGCCGTTGGAGGGCGTTACGCCAGATCGAAACGATCGAGGTTCATCACTTTGTTCCAGGCGGCGACGAAGTCGTGGGCGAACTTCTCTTGCCCGTCGGCGCTGCCGTAGACTTCGGCCAGCGCGCGCAGCTGCGCGTGCGAACCGAACACCAGATCGACGCGGGTGCCGGTCCATTTAACCGCGCCGCTGCGGCGATCGCGGCCTTCGAACAGGCCGTCTTCACCGACCGGGTGCCAGGTGGTGCCCATGTCGAGCAGGTTGACGAAGAAGTCGTTGGTCAGCGCCTGCGGGCGATGGGTGAACACGCCGTGCTGCGTGCCGCCGACGTTGGCGCCGAGCACGCGCAGCCCGCCGACCAGCACCGTCATTTCCGGCGCGGTCAGGGTCAACAGCTGCGCCTTGTCGACCAGCAGCGTTTCGGCCGGCACGCGGTATTTGCCCTTCAGGAAGTTGCGGAAACCGTCGGCGAGCGGCTCCATCGCCTCGAAGGAGTCCACGTCGGTCTGTTCCTGCGAGGCGTCCATGCGGCCCGGGGCGAACGGCACCGTCAGGGTGAAACCGGCGTTCTTCGCCGCCTGTTCCACGCCCGCCGCGCCGGCCAGCACGATCAGATCCGCCAGCGAGACGCGTTTGCCGCCGGTCTGCGCATCGTTGAAGGCGCGTTGGATACTCTCCAGCTTGGCCAGCGTCGCGGCGAGCTGCGCAGGTTGGTTGACCGCCCAGTCCTTTTGCGGCGCCAGGCGAATGCGCGCGCCGTTGGCGCCGCCGCGCTTGTCTGAGCCGCGGAAGCTGGAAGCGGAAGCCCAGGCGGTGGAGACCAGCGCCGACACCGACAGGCCGGAAGCCAGCACGGCGTTTTTCAGCGCGGCGATGTCCTGCTCATCGATCAGCGGATGATCGACCGCCGGGATCGGATCCTGCCAAATCAACGCTTCCTGCGGCACTTCCGGGCCGAGGTAGCGCGCGCGCGGCCCCATGTCGCGGTGGGTCAGCTTGAACCAGGCGCGGGCGAAGGCGTCGGCCAGCTCCTCCGGGTGCTCATAGAAGCGGCGCGAAATCTTCTCGTAGGCCGGATCGAAGCGCAGCGACAGGTCGGTGGTCAGCATGGTTGGGCGGCGTTTTTTGTTGGGATCGAAGGCGTCGGGAATGGTTTCACCGATGTCTTTCGCCACCCACTGGTGCGCGCCGGCCGGGCTTTGGCTCAGCTCCCATTCGTATTCGAACAGGTGGCGGAAGAAGTCGTGGTTCCACTGGGTCGGGGTGGTGGTCCAGGTGACTTCCAGGCCGCTGGTGATGGCGTCTTTGCCGACGCCGGTGCCGAAGGTGCTGTGCCAGCCGAGGCCCTGCGACTCCAGTCCGGCCGCTTCCGGATCGGCGCCGACGTGAGACGCCGGGCCGGCGCCGTGGGTCTTGCCGAAGGTGTGGCCGCCGGCGATCAGCGCCACGGTTTCTTCGTCGTTCATCGCCATGCGGGCGAAGGTTTCACGGATGTCGCGCGCGGCGGCCACCGGATCAGGGTTGCCGTCCGGGCCTTCCGGGTTGACGTAGATCAGGCCCATCTGCACCGCCGCCAGCGGGTTTTCCAGATCGCGGTCACCCGAGTAGCGGCTGTTCGGCCCGCCGCTCAGTTCCAGCCAGATCTTCTCAGAGCCCCAGTAGACGTCGTCCGGCTCCCAGGTGTCGGCGCGGCCGCCGGCGTAGCCGAAGGTTTTGAAGCCCATCGATTCCAGCGCCACGTTGCCGGTCAGGATAATCAGGTCGGCCCAGGAGATGTTGCGGCCGTATTTCTGCTTGATAGGCCACAGCAAACGGCGCGCCTTGTCGAGGCTGACGTTGTCCGGCCAGCTGTTGAGCGGGGCGAAGCGCTGCTGGCCTTCGCCTGCGCCGCCGCGGCCGTCGCCGATGCGGTAGGTGCCGGCGCTGTGCCAGGCCATGCGGATGAACAGGCCGCCGTAGTGGCCGAAGTCCGCCGGCCACCATTCCTGCGAGTCGGTCATCAGGGCGTGCAGATCCTGTTTGACCGCCGCCAGATCGAGGCTGTTGAAGGCATCGGCGTAGTTGAAGTCTTTATCCATCGGATCGGACAGGGGGGAGTGCTGGTGCAGCGGTTTCAGGCTGAGCTGATTAGGCCACCAATCCTGATTGGTGGGGCCGTTCTGCGGTGCGGGCTGCTTGCCGCCCGAAAACGGGCATTTGCTTTCAGTTGTCATAATGCGCTCTCTGCTTCCGTAAAGATGCTCCAGCCGCCGGGCGTGGAGCGGTTAACAAGGCATGCGGGTAAGGCTTGCGTCGGGTGTTGCGCTAAGTAACTGAACTCAATCGATTGACGTCACCCTCGCCGCCAACGGGCAAAGGGGGACATAGGGCTAAGCTTAGTCAGCGGCGGCGGAGAGATAAAATAGGAATGAGTGAATATTGTGATAGCTTGCGGCGATTTATGGGTGTGCTATTGATAGTCAACACGCCGCGTTATCGGCGCCGCAACATGACCGCGAGCACCGCGTCCGCCAGCTTGCCGAACGGCGCGCGCAGCAGGTCGGTAAAGCGCCAGCGGCTCTGGATGAAAACGCCTTTGGCGTGGCTCAGCGCCCGAAATCCTTCGATGCCGTGACAGGCTCCCATGCCGCTGGGGCCGATGCCGCCGAACGGCAGGTCGTCCTGGGCGAAGTGCAGCAGGGTGGCGTTGATGCTGACGTTGCCGGAGGTAGTGCGCGCCAGCAGCCGGTCCCGATCCTCGCCCGGCGGGCCGAAGTAGTAGAGCGCGAGCGGGCGGGGCGCGGCGTTGATAACGTCGATCGTTTCATCAAAGGCGGCGTAGGTGCGCACCGGCAGCAGCGGCCCGAAGATCTCTTCTTGCATGATCGCGCTGTCATCGGGGGCGCCGACGATAAGCGTAGGGGCCAGCGTGTTCGGCCGTTCAGACGCCGAGTCCGGGCGGTGGCCGACCGGATGGAGTTGCGCGCCGCGCGCCTGTGCGTCGGCAAGCAGCGCTTGCAAGCGGCGATAGTGCCTGTCGTTGATGATGGCGCCGTAGTCGTCGCCGGTTGGCCCGTCGGGATAAAAGCTTTTAACCGCCGCGTCATAGAGCGCCATGAAGCTTGCCAGATCGTCCTGATGAACCAGCAGGTAATCGGGCGCGATACAGGTTTGGCCCGCGTTCGACAGCTTGCCGAACGCCACGCTCTTGACGTTTCTGGCGTTAACCGCGCCGCGCGCCATGACGGCAGGGCTTTTACCGCCCAGTTCGAGCGTTAACGGCACCAGATGTTTGCCGGCTGCCTGCATGACCTGACGGCCGATCGCCGTGCTGCCGGTGAACACCAGATGGTCGAACGCCAGCTCGCTGAATCTGGCCCCGACGTCCGGCCCGCCGGTCACGACGGCGACCTCATCGGCGGGAAACAGCGCCGCCAGCATCGTTTCGATCAGGCGGCTGGTATGCGGCGTGAGCTCCGAAGGTTTCAGCATCACGCGGTTGCCGGCGGCCAGGGCGGTGGCCAGCGGGATGAAGGTCAACGAGAAGGGATAGTTCCACGGCGCCATGATGCCAATCACGCCCTTGGGCTGATATTGCACATAGGCGCGTGCGGCCTGATACGGCAGGGCGACGTGGCGGCGCTCCGGCTTCATGAAGCGTTTCAGGTTGCGCAGCAGGTAATCGATCGCCTGAACGGTGACCAGAATCTCCAGAATATCGGTTTCGTAAGGCGAACGGTGGCCGAAGTCCGCGCTGACGGCCGCCGCCAGCGCGGCGCGCTGGGCCAGAATGGCGCTCCGCAAGCGGCGCAGGGCGGCCTTGCGCTGTTGCATCGTCGGCGCGCCGTCGCGCAGGAAGGCGTGGCGCTGGGCGGCAAGCCGCGGCTCCATCGTCATGAGGATGTCATCTCCCTGCACTTGAATTCTCCTGATGCCGAGTGAAAGCGGGAATGCGGTTTGCCGAATTGTGTTTGACCTTAAAGTGAACTTTAAACCTATACTCGTTAAACGATCAACGCAAGATCGTCGGCCAACCGGGATGAGGGAGCCAGAGATCCCGGCGCCGTGCGCAGTATAAACCTTCTTTTTTAACCAGAGTGTAAATGGGAGAAACGACATGGGTTATGTAACGACCAGCGATGGCGTCGAGATTTTCTACAAGGATTGGGGCCCAAAAAACGGCAAGGTTATCTACTTCCACCACGGCTGGCCGCTGTCCAGCGATGACTGGGATGCCCAGATGCTGTTCTTCGTGAACAAAGGGTTCCGCGTGGTTGCGCACGATCGCCGCGGCCACGGCCGCTCCAGCCAGGTGTGGGAAGGGCACGACATGGATCACTACGCCGATGATGTCGCCGCGGTGGTAAAACACCTCGGCGTACAGGGCGCCATGCACGTGGGCCACTCGACCGGCGGCGGCGAGGTGGTGCGCTACATCGTGCGCCACGGCGAGGACAAGGTGTCCAAAGCGGTGCTGATCAGCGCGGTGCCGCCGCTGATGGTGAAAACGGACAGTAACCCGCAGGGCACCCCAAAATCGGTATTCGATGATTTCCAGGCGCAGCTGGCCGCCAACCGGGCGCAATTCTATTACGACGTGCCCGCCGGCCCGTTCTACGGCTATAACCGTCCGGGCGCCAAACCGTCGGAGGCCATTATCTGGAACTGGTGGCGGCAGGGCATGATGGGCGGCGCCAAGGCGCACTATGACGGCATCGTCGCCTTCTCGCAGACCGATTTCACCGAAGATCTCAAGAAGATTGCCATTCCGGTGCTGGTGATCCACGGCGACGACGACCAGGTGGTGCCTTATCAGGATTCCGGCGCGCTGTCGGCCAAGCTGGTGCAAAACGGCACGCTCCATACCTATAAGGGCGCGCCGCACGGCATACCGACTACCCATGCCGATCAGGTCAACGCCGATCTGCTGGCGTTCGTGAACAGTTAAGCGCGAACAAGCACTTTTGCTCCGCCCTGAGTGGGCGGAGTTTTTTTCATTGCGATGAGGAACGCCAATGCAAACGATCCTGGGCGCCAGTGGCCAGATCGCCCAAGAGCTGGCGCGTGAACTGAAGCGCGCGTACACCGATGATTTAAGATTGGTCAGCCGCAACCCGAGGAAGGTCAACGACAGCGATACGCTGGTCGCGGCCGACCTGCTCGATGCACAGCAGACCCTGGCGGCGGTGAAGGGCAGCGACGTGGTGTATTTCGCCGCCGGCCTGCCGCCGGATTCGGCGCTGTGGGAGCGGCAATTTCCGACCATGCTGCAGAATGCGTTGGACGCCAGCCGTACCGCGGGCGTGCCCTTTGTTTATTTCGACAATACCTATATGTATCCGCAGAACGGCGAGCCGCAGACGGAATCGACGCCGTTCGCGCCTCGGGGGCGCAAGGGACGGGTGCGCGCTCTGATGACCGAGAAGGTGCTCGACGAGATGGAGCGCAAGCAGATCCCCGTGCTGATCGGTCGTGCGCCCGAGTTTTATGGGCCGGGAAAAACGCAGAGCTTCACCAATGCGCTGATCGTCGACAGGCTGAAAGCGGGGGAAAAACCGCGCGTGCCGGTTCGCGACGACAGGCTGCGCACGCTGATCTGGACGCCCGACGCCAGCCGTGGGTTAGCCCGGCTCGGCAATACGCCCGACGCGTTCGGCCAGACGTGGCATCTCCCGTGCTGCGACGAGCGGCTCACCTATGCGCAGTTCGCCGCGTTGGCCTGCGAGGTGTTTGGGAAGGAGATTTCATATTCCGTTATCGGCAAATGGGCGTTGATCGCCGCGGGGTTGGTTTCGTCCGGGGCGCGAGAGATGCGCGAGCTGCTGCCGCGCTACGAGCACGATAACCTGTTCGACTCGACCAAGTTCAAACAGCGTTTTCCCGACTTCGCCGTCACGACGTATCGCGCCGGGCTGGAAACGATTTGGCGGGAGTGGAAAAACGCGCAAGCGCCGCGCTGAGGCGTCCGTCGCGCCATGAGCAGGCGCATTCGGCACCCTGTCATCACTCTGCCCTCATGATCCTCTCGCACCGTCTCGATCGGCGCGAGCGAGCCTCGCCCTTCACCGGGCGGGGCTTTTTATTGGCTGCGGCAGCGCGTCACCAGTGATAGCTGATGCCCATATCGAGTTTGTCCGACGCATCGACGCCGGGAGCGTGCCGAGAAAGGTTATTGAATTCATAGTTAATAAACACCTGCATGTTGCTATTGAGCAACCAGGTCACGCCCAACTCCTCGTAGTTCAATAAGTCGGTGTTGCGGCCTGCCCGGGCCTGTATCAAACGGGTATAGCCGATGTTGGGTTGGATGTGGTCCGTCAGCCGGTATTTGGCGAGCGCTTCATAACTGGACGCCGAGCCGCGGTTAGCGGTTTGTTGCGGGCTGATGGCGTTGTCGCTTTGGGTGAACACGGCCGCGAGATAGATTTTTTTCGACGCATAGAGAACCCCCTCGGCCAGCGTATCGATGCGCCGACGATAGCCGGCGGCGCGTTGCTGCCGCTGCGTGGTTTGAGACGCCGAAGCGGCGGCGATGAGGCTGAGCGTCGGCGTCAGCGCATAGCGGAAGGAGGCGCCGAACCCGTTGCCGTTTTGTTTGCCCAGCGCCTGTCGATCGTCGCCGTCTTTGAACTGATACTGCAGCGCGAGGGCGGCGTGCCGCTGAAACAGGCTGAAAGGTTTGCGGTAAGTGAGCAGGTTGTGCGCCCGGCCGCGCATAAAGTTGTCGATGTAGTTGTAGGCCATTTCTCTGAACAGCGGGGAGCGATCGGTCAGGGCGGTCACATCATAGAGCACGCCCCAGTTGCGGCCGATATCGAGGCTGCCCAGGGCGGCGTTCTGCACGCCGAGGTAGGCGAGCCGGGTGCTGTTTCGGGTGGCGTCGGCGAAGCTGACGGTATATTCCCAATGGGCGTAGGCCCGCCAGCGCGGCGCGATCTTTTTTTTGCCGATCAGGCCGAAATAGAGATAGCTGCGGTCGCCGTCGTCGCGTTCGCTTTGGCCGCTGTAGCGTCTGGCGATAATCGTGCCGTAGAAATTCAGGCTGCTGTGTTGCGATACCGTCAGCGGCACGGCGAAGGCGCTGCGCGGCAACAGGGCCAGCAGCGGGAGCCACAGGCTCGCCGAAAAAGCGCGAGGATTGCATTTTATCATGATGACGTCGTCCCTGTGCGCGGCAAGCCGGCCGGCTTGCCGTCCTGGTGAAGCTTAAGCGTGCGTGACGTGTTTAAAGTAGCTGACGATCCCCTGCGTGATGGCGGTGGCGATTTTATTTCGGAATGCAGGGGTGCCCAGCAGCCTTTCTTCCTCGGGGTTGGTGATGAACGAGGTTTCCACCAATACCGAAGGAATGTACGGGGATTTCAACACCACGAAGGCCGCCTGTTCGGTATTTTTGGCATGCAAATGATGGATGGGCGCAATATGTTGGATCAGGTGCGAGCCCAGCGTCAGGCTTTCTTTGATGGTTTCCGTTTGTTCCAAATCAAACAGTATCTTCTGCAAATAGCGATCTTTCTTGATGACGTGGGGGCCGGCGAGATCGTCCGCCGCGTTTTCACTGTTCGATAAGTATTTCGCCATCGCGCTGCTGGCGCCCTTAGTGGAAAGCGCAAAGACCGAAGCGCCGCAGGCGCTGGGGCAGGTAAAGCCGTCGGCGTGAATCGACATGAAAAGATCCGCGCCGTGCCGGTGCGCGATCTCCACCCGATCGTATAGCGGAATAAAAACGTCGCTGTCTCGCGTCAGGCGGGCATCGATGCCGTGTCGATCGAGCTGCGCCCGCACGTTTCTGGCGATCGCCAGAACGACATGTTTTTCCAGCGAACCGGTGTGGCCAATGGCGCCGGAGTCGATGCCGCCATGGCCGGGATCCAACATGACCAGGAATCGTTTTCGCGCACCCTGAGGGCCCGCCTGTTTTTTGGGGCGTGGCAAGCCGTGGGCGCCAGCCAGCGGAGAAACGGCGCTATTGAGCGCCAGAGCCGCCAGCCCGGCCAGCATCATTCTGCGGCGGGACAAGCGCGTGTTCAAAAGGTCCTTCTTAGCCATAAGGTTAACCCGCATAAAGGGAAGGTTGTTTTGTTATAACATAACAATTTATACCGGCATCATCGTTGTCTGTTAGCGCCTGTTACTTTTAATGTCATTCTATAAATCAACCGGTTTTTATACTAAATGTGGTTATTTGATTGGGTATTTATATTGTGATTTATTTGTATTGCATTTGTTAATTCTTATTTTGAAACACTATGCAATCCAATATTTCAAATGAGATTTATTACCATCCAATAATGATATGTTATAACGTAATTACAAAAATTGATAAAAACGGCGTCTTTGCCGCCGGCATGCCGGCATAAAGACACCCACGTTTTTGGAGCGTTAACATGACTTTTAAACACCAGGAAAAAGAGACGCTAAATCTATTCGCGGTTCTCGCCGTCTCGTTAAGCACGGTCATCGCCATGCTCGACAGCACCATCGCCAACGTAGCGCTGCCGGTGATCGCGAAAGATTTCGCCGTTTCCGAATCGGCCTCCATCATGATTATCAATGCCTACCAGTTTGCCGTCGTCGCGTCGTTGATGCCCTTTGCGGCGCTGGGCAGAGCGGTGGGCAATAAAAAAATCTTTATGGCCGGGGTGGTGCTGTTTGCTTTCTCCTCGTTGGGCTGCGCGCTTTCCGACACGCTGGCGATGCTGACGGCGTTCCGAGTGATACAGGGCTTCGGCGCGGCGGCGGTGCTCAGCGTCAATGCGGCGCTGATCAAGGAGATCTATCCGGCAAGGCTGCTGGGGCGCGGCCTGGGGATTAACGTGATGGTGGTGTCGGTTTCCGCCGCCGCCGGGCCGTCCATCGCCTCGGCGATACTTTCTCAAACGAGCTGGAACTGGCTGTTCACCATCAATGTTCCCATCGCCTGCCTGTCGCTGCTGCTGAGCGTGATATTTCTGGGCTCCCGCGAGCGGCGCAGCGTTGGCTTCGACAGCGGGGGCGCCCTGTTGGTGTTTGTGCTGTTTATCGCTTTCTCGCTCAGCACGATGAGCATGACCACCCGCCATCTGCCGGCGGCGGCGCTGAGCTTTGCGGTATTCGCCGGACTGGCCGGGTGGCTGTACATCAATCAGAAAAGAAAGGCCAACGCCGCGCTGATCCCGGTCGCGATGCTGCATAACCCGACGCTGTCATTGTCTTTGCTGATGTCGATGCTGTCTTACAGCACCCAGCTTTTGGCTTTTGTATCGCTGCCTTTTTATTTCCACAATGTCCTGCAAAGAAACGTGGTGGAAATCGGTCTGCTGCTGACCGCCTGGCCGCTGGCCACCATGGTGTCGTCGTTGATTTCCGGCGATTTGACCAAGAAATACGATCCCAATCTCGTCGCCCTGTCAGGCCTCGCCTGCTTGTTGGCCGGCATGCTGCTGATGGCCAACCTGCCGGCCGATCCGTCGAATGGGGCGATCGTATGGCGTGTGGCGCTGTGCGGCATCGGTTTCGGCCTGTTTCAATCACCGAACAACCTGCTGATCATGACCTCGGTCTCTCATGAAAACAGCAGCATCGCCAGCGGTCTGTTGGGCAGTTCCCGGTTGATTGGGCAAATCGTCGGTTCGGCGTTAGTGGCGATTTTCTTCAATATGCGCGGCGCGCAAGCGACGACTATCAGCTTAATGGCGGGGGCGGCGTTCTCGTTTCTCTCTCTGGCCGTGAGCTATATGCGCTTCAAGTCCGCCGTTACGTTAAAAACCAGCAAATAAGCACGTTCGAGGTTTCCCATGCGATTCATCCACCTGGTGCCGCTCATTATCGGGATGGCGGCGTTTTCCCTCAGCGGCTGCTCGACCTACCACGACGTGGCGCTGCAACAAAAAGAGGCGGGGCTCAATAGCCCGTATTATCTGTTGCAGCCGCCGGTGTATGTCGGCGATCGGCTGAAATACGGCCTGAAGGACGGCAGCGGCGGTGAGCTGACGGTTGCGAAGGTTGAACCGAAAGACATCGTTGCCGACAGCGGAAAAATCATTCCCCTGTCGCAACTCTCTTTCCTGCAGCGAAAAGAGATTTCCGAAGGAAAAACCGCCGCGTTGGTCGGCGGCGGCGCGGTCGCCACCGCGGCGATCGTTTTCGTTGCCGGGATCACCATCATGGCCGCCGGCATCGCCGCCTCGGCCTGACACCATTCATCGACGCGCGCCATTGCGCGTGCGCGCAGGAGGCCTCATGGCCGTAAAACTGACATTCATCGCCACCGCCTTGCTGGCGATAGCCGCTTTGCCGATGCTGCCTTGCGCCGGCGCCAGCCAGCCGGAAGCGGCCGCGCTGCCGCAGAGCGCGGCGGCGCAAACGCTGCCCGGCAGCTACCCGCGGATCGTTATCACCGGCAACTGCCCCTTCGGCGTGATCCTGGCCAACGAGGCGGCCTATCGGCACGTCGTCGGCGTCGGCCCCTGGGCGTTCATGCATGCCGATAGGCATGTGTTGAAGGACATGAAGCCGGATATCGGCAGGATCACGTCCGGTTTCATCAATAAGGACTATCGGGTCAACATGGAGTCGTTAATGAATCTCCGGCCCGACATCATTTATTACTACGGCAAAAGCCAGGACGATCGGCTGGAAAGGGCGGGCGTGATGACCGTCGATCTGGATGCCGGCGGGAAGACCAAATACCAGCCGATGGTCACCCAGGTGTATTGGGAAAATACTTTCGCCGACACCCTCGGCCTGCCGCGCACGCATAAATTCAAAGACGCCTGGGAAAAGACCCTGAAGCAGATCCGCCCCTATGCCGCCGCCATCCGCGCGCAGCACGTCAGGGCGTTGTATCTCGAAGAAAGCGACGGCAGGCAGCTGAAGGTGAGCGGCCCGCATACCTACGGCGACACCTACCTGAAAATGGCCGGCATGGACAACGTCGCCGGGGATTTGCCGGTGAAGGGCGATGCCGGCAGGTACATCAACGTTTCGATGGAGCAGATCATGGCCTGGGACCCGGATGTGATTTTCGTGGTGTTCGGCAGCGCCAAAGCGCTGCTGCACGGGGGGATCCCCGGCCAGGCGTGGGAGACGCTCAGGGCGGTAAAAAACGGCAAGGTTTTCTCGACGCCGGTGGGCATTCATAACTGGGGGGGCCTGTCGGCGGAAACATCACTGCTGCCGCTGTTTATGATCAACCGGTATGCCCCTGAAGACATTAGCGACAAAACGCTGCGGGAGGAGACGCGCCGCTATTATCAGACGATGTTCTCTTATGCGATCCCGGACCGGTTGCTGGATGAGGTGCTGGCACAGCGCTAGTGCCACGGTTAAATAGCGTGAGTTCGTTGGAGGAGCTTGGAGATGCCGGGCAGAGGAAAATATGTGGCGATCATGGCGGGATTGTTTATTTCGCTCTGTGTGGTCGCCTTCGCATCACTGTTTGCCGGCCGCTACGCCTTGTCGGCCCATGATGTGGCGCAGATTTTATGGCAGGAGAACATGCCGGGGGAAAACCAGGCCCGCTATTCGGTGATTTTTAACCTGCGCGCGCCGCGGGTAGTGGCGGTGATGCTGGTGGGCGGCGGGTTGGCGGTCGCCGGCGCGACCTTTCAGGCGGTGCTGAAAAACGCATTGGCCAGCCCGGACGTGCTGGGCACGTCTTCCGCCTCCGCCTTTGGCGCTGCGCTGGGCATTCTATTGAGTTTGCCTTTTGCCCTGAGTTCGCTGCTGTCGTTTCTTTTCGGCGTGGTGAGCCTGTTGCTGGTGCTCGGCATCTGCCGCCTCAAACGCCGGCAGGATGCGCTCACCACGCTTTTGTCCGGCATGATTATCGCGTCGCTGTTTATCGCGTTTGTCTCGGTCATAAAATATGTCGCCGATCCGCAGGATACCTTGCCGGCGATCGTCTTCTGGCTGATGGGCAGCTTCGCTTCAGTAGCGAAAGCGCAGGTTTATTGGCTGATCCCGCTGTTTGCGGCGTGTTACCTGACTATCTACCGGCTCAGGTGGAATATGAACATTCTCTCTCTTGGGGACGACGAGGCGCGTATCGCCGGTCTGAATCCGCCTCGGCTGAAGATCCTGTTGCTGATCGCCGCCTCTCTGCTGGTTTCCGCCTCGGTGAGCTTGGCCGGCGTGGTGGGGTGGGTCGGCTTGGTGATCCCGCATTTGGTGCGAAGCGTGTTGGGGTATAACCACGGTCGCCTGATCCCGGCTTCGGCGCTGAGCGGGGCGCTGTTTTTGCTGGTGATCGACAATATCGCCAGAGGCGCCACCTACGCTGAAATCCCGATCGGCATCCTGACCGCGCTGATCGGCGCGCCGCTTTTCGCCCTCCTTTTTATTATGAGCAGCAAACATGATCACCGTTAGCCAGTTGACCCTGGGGTTCAAAGGGTGTGAGCCCATTCTCGACAACGTCAGTTTTCATCTGAAACGCGGTGAGATCCTCAGCGTGCTCGGGCCGAACGGCGCCGGTAAAACCACGCTGCTGAGACATGTCGCGGGCCTGTGCCGGCCCCTGTCAGGCGTGTGCCAGATCGGCCATATCGACAATCGGCCCGCCCGACTGGCCTATGTGCCGCAGGCGAAAACGCCGCATTTCGCGTATGGCGTGCTCGATTTTGTCACTTTCGGCTGCGCTCGCCAGGCGGGGTGGTTCGCCGGGCCGCGGCGGCAAGATTTCGCCAAGGCGCAGGCGGTGTTGCACGCGCTGGAGATCGCGCCGCTGGCGCAGAAAAACATCAATCAGATCAGCGGCGGGGAACTGCAGATGTGTTATTTCGCCAAGGCGCTGGCGGCGGACCCCGACGTCATGATCCTCGACGAACCGGAGTCGAACCTGGATTTTTACAATCAGGCTAAAATGATCGAGATGCTCTGGCGCCTCGCCAAAGAGCGGCAGATGACGATCGTGCTGAATACGCATTTTCTGCATTACGCCGATCGCATCTCCGACAAGTGCCTGCTGATGAATAAGCGACAGTGCATGTTTGGCGATAAAAACGCCTTGCTGCAAGAGGATATCCTGGAGCGCTACTTCCAGGTGCCGGTGAGAAAGTGCCGGTACGAATATGCCGGCGTCAGCGAAGAAACGTTCATTGTCGCGCTACGGCACCCCGCTTGAGCGCCGCCAGTGCGAGGACGATTGAGGGATATCCCTCATTGCGGCCCCGCCGGCGGTTATTTAAGCTGAAAGAGAAATGCAACGGTGAATATGGAGATAATCATGACTGATTCAGTATCCAACGATCGTAATCCCACCCCGGATGTGGCGGAAGACAACGCGTTCTTCCCATCACCTTACTCCCTCAGCCAGTACACCTCGTCCAAAACCGACTTCACGGGCGCCAGCTACCCGAACGCCTATCGCGGCGGCAAGTGGAAGGTGCTGATGATCGCCTCGCAGGAGCGCTACCTGCTGATGCAAAACGGCAAGTTCTTCTCCACCGGCAACCATCCGGTCGAGATGCTGCTACCGATGTATCACCTGGATCTGGCCGGTTTCGAGATCGACATCGCCACGCCGTCCGGCGATCCGGTGAAGCTGGAGATGTGGGCGTTCCCGCATGAAGACCCAGCGGTCAAGGCCACCTATGAGAAGTACCGCAGCCAACTCAAGCAGCCGAAAAAGCTGACGGAAGTCGTGAAGGATCTGGATGGCGGCAACTATCTCGGCGTTTTCATTCCCGGCGGCCACGGCGTGCTCAATGATATCCCGTTCAGTGAAGAGGTGAAAAAGACGCTGCACTGGGCCCATGACAACGATCGCTACGTGATCTCGCTGTGCCACGGGCCGGCCGGTTTGCTGGCGGCGGGCATCGGCGAGAGCAAAGACGATTTCCTCTATCGCGGCTATGAGATGTGCGTGTTCCCGGATGCTCTCGATACCGGCGCCAACATCGACATCGGCTATATCCCCGGCCCGATGCCCTGGCTGGTGGGCGAACGCCTGCGTGAGCTGGGCGTGAAGATCGTCAATGCCGACATCACCGGCAAGGTGCATAAAGATCGGCGCCTGCTGACCGGCGACAGCCCGCTGGCTTCCAACAACCTCGGCAAACTGGCGGCGGAGACGCTGCTGGCCGACGTCGCCGCGCGATGAGCGATGAGATCGCGCAGCGCGCTTTCCAGACGGCGTTGGCGATGGACCACGAGCGAACCCTGTCCGCCATTCAGGGGCGGGTTCGCGCCTTCGCCGCGCCGTTCGGCTTCGATCGCTTTGTGCTGTTTTCCGCTTCCGCCACGGCGGAGGCGGGGATCGAGCATATCTATTGGGTCGAAGGCGACTGGTTCGGCGAGGGGGAGGCGGTCGATGCGCTGACCTACGTGCGGCACTGCCCGGTGACTCGCCACATGCTGCGGGCCAGCGAGCCGTTCTTCTGGACCAAGACCCGGGCGCAGCAGGGAGAGCGCTACCGGATTGTGCACACGCCGCGCGGCGCGGGCCTGCACGGCATGCAAATCCCGGTGTTCGGCCCCGCCGGCCTGGAGGGCGCCGTCAGCCTGGGAGGCGAGCGCATCGCCGCCTCGCCGCCGGTGCGGTTGGCGCTGTCGCTGGTGGGCACGGCGGCCTTTTTGGCGGCGCGGCGGCTGTTTGAACCGGCGGCCGGCAAAGAAGAAGGCCGGCTGTCGGCGCGCGAGCGTGAGGTGCTGAGCTGGACCGCCATCGGCCGACGACAGGCGGATATCGCCGCGATGCTCGGCCTGTCTGAACGCACGGTGGAAAACCACCTGCGCCGCATTCGCCGGCGCCTTGGCGCCGCCACCACCGCGCAGGCGATCAGCGTGGCGATCCGCCTGGGCGAAATTGCCCCCGAGAGCCGTTAGCCTGCCGCCATTTGCCGCAGCAGCCACTCGCGCAGCGCAATGATATCGGGGCGCTGCGCGGTCTCTTCGGTGGCCACCAGATAGTAGTTGGCGCCGGGTAACGCCATCTCGAACGGCGCGGCCAGCACGCCGCGCTGCAACAAATCGCGCGCCAGCAGCCGGCTGGCGATCACCACCCCCTGGCCGGCCACCGCCGCCTGCAGCGCATGGGTTTCGTCACTGAAGGTCAGCCCGGCTTCCACGTTCAACCCTTCCGGCCCGTAGCGCCGCCGCCAGTTCTCCCAGGTCGGCGAGTCGGCGGGCACCTGCCGATGCGCCACGTGAAACAGCGTCACCCGCTGTAAATCCTCGATGTGCGCCAGCGCCAGCGCCGGGCTGGCGACCACGATAAAGCGATCCTCATGCAGCAGGGTGCAGTGCAGATCGCTTTCCGGCGTTTCACGGTAGCGGATGGCGACGTCCACGGTGCGTTGGCTGAGATCGACCCGCTCGACGCTGGTGTGCAGGCGCAGATCGATGGCGGGAAACTCCGCCTTGAAATCCGCCAGGCGCGGCACCAGCCAGTGGGTGAGAAAATTGGAGGTGGTGGTGACGGTCAGCGCCGGCGGCTGCTGGGCGCGGGCGATTTGGGCGACGGACTGCTCCAGTGCGGCGAAGGCGCGCTGGGTGCCGGCATACAGGATCTCGCCGGTCTCGGTCAGGCTGACGCCCTGCGCGCTGCGCTCGCACACCCGGCATTCCAGCACCGATTCCAGCAGCTTGATCTGGTGGCTGACCGCCGTCGCGCTGACGCCCAACTCTTCGGCGGCATGTTTAAAGCTGCGACAGCCGGCCACAGCGTGGAAGGCGCGCAGCGCGCCCAGCGGCGGCAAACGGGGTTTTCTCATGGCTGAGTTATTCTCATCTAAGGCTGAAAACTATGAGTTTGTCTGACCGATTATACAAGAGATAGGCTACTGACATGTGAATAGGGAAATGAATTTATTTCATCATTTCCACCCTATTGGGAGTGAGCGATGAGCCTTTCTATCAACAACGGCGCCCTGGGCGCCATGGCACACACGGGAACGGCGGCGAGCGCCCTGGCGCTCAGCGTGCCGGTCGCGGCGGGCGCTTTGCTGCTGGAGGCGGAGAGCCTGCAGGGCATCGGCGCGACCCTGATGCTGCTGACGGCATTGGCGCTGGCGTTTCTCGGCGGCGCCGCACTGGCCCGCTGGCAGCCGCTGCGGAACCGGCCTGCGCTGGCGATTCTCCGCCACGGCTTTTTGCTGGCGGCGGCGGGATGGCTATTGACGCTGCTGATGCTGTTCGGCGGCCATGACTGGCCGGCTCTGCTGGCGGGGCTCGCCCTCGGCGGCCTGGGGCAGGGCGTTGCCTACCGCACGGCGGCGGAGGAGAAAGCGGCGTTCGCCGTGGCGTGCAGGCTGACGACGGTGGTGACTATCGTGGCCGTAGTGGTTGCCGTTTCGCTGGTGCAAACCTACGCCGCACCGGGCGTGAGAGGGATCTGTTTCGCGCTGGCGCTGCTGGTCGATCTGGCGTTGCTGGGGGTGTTGATGGCGCGGATTGCGGAGCGTGACAGGGAGTGAGCCGCCGCGCCGCAGGTAAACAGCCCGCCGGTAAACCCGGCGGGCTTCGCTTAGGCGGCCGCCAGCTCTTGCGGGGCAATGGTTTGCAAACCGACAAGCTGAATGGCCGGCTGCTCCAGATTGATGCCAAAGTATCCTTGATCCCAATTGTAGATATTGACGACGTGCTGATTGAGCGCGCTTTCGCCCTGCATGAATATCGACAGATCCTGCGTATGGGTTTGCGCGTTGTAATTCAGTGAGAAGCTGCTGTTTGATCCTTCGGCGCCGAAGGCCAGCAGGTGGTTGTCGATAGACAGGGAGGAGGCCTGTAAAAAGCCCAGCTCGAAGCTGTCGTCGATGTAGATATTGTGGGTCTGCTTCACGGGAATGTTCAGCAGGCTGTTGGGGAAAGGCACATCGTTGGACAGCATGCTCAGGTTCACGCCGAGATAATCCTGCGGCGCGCTCCCTCCCGGCGCAGTGGTATAACCGTGCTCGAAACGAATCTCGCTGGAGCCTTTGCCCAGGCTGACCTCCAGACCGTTGGCCGGCGTCAGCACCCGATCGTTAAAGGTGACGTTGTCCTTAAAGTCGGTCAGTTTCACCGCTTCGATGTTGTACAGCCCGTCCTTAAAGCCATACAGCCCGATGCCGTTTTTCTCGATCACTCCGCGCCCGCCGTAGCTGCCCTGGGCGTCAAACTTCAGGTTTACCCCGTGCGACAGGCTGGAATAATCGACCGTATCATGGCCGCTGCCGCCGTCGATCACCGTCCAGCCGTAGTTGCCGGCGTTGTTTTGCCAGCCGCGCGGCACGCTGATGGTGTCGTCGCCGCTGCCGGTGTTAACGGCGATATTGCCGAACGCCAGCGTGAAATCATCGTCATGCAGCGTACCGACGCGGTACAGATTCGGCGTGGACAGCACGTCGGCAATGTCGTTGAAAATCGCCGAGCCGATATCCAGCTTGCCGGGAATGAGGCTGCCGCCGCCGGTCACGCTGCTGCCGTAGGATTCGGTGTAGAAATCACGCGCCGCTTCGGCGGCGAGGCGGATGGTCTCGTGGCCAATGCCCAGGGTGGTCAAATAGGTGGGCACTTCGCCCGCCAGCAGCGTTTCAACCACGTAACTGAGGTTTTTCATTTGCATGGAGACCTGCGCCGCGGCAATCAGATCGTAAGTCCCGCCTTCCACCTTAAAGGCCGAGGTGTCGTTGGTCGCCACCCATTCGGTAAAGAACGAGGTATCGCCTAAATAAGAGAACAGCGTGGTGCCGGCCCAGGGGGAATAGTTGGGGGCGCCGGTCGAGGAGGCGTCGGTGAACACTTCGGACGCCGCCGCGCCGGCGTCGATCAGGCCGACCTCGTGAATGTCCGGCACTTTGGCGCTGGTGGGCGGGGCATCCGGCAGCGGCGCGTTGGGATCGCTGCTCAGATCGACGCCAAACAGCGTTTTGGCGAAGTTTTTGGCGATGTTGTCGGAGGCATTCTGAATGCGCGCCTCCCAGTCATCGGGCACATGCCCGGTGCGCAGCTCATACTGCAGCTTGGTTTGGTCGCGAATGTAATGGGCAAACGCCCCCTGATTCGAGTTCACGCCATAGGCGCCTTTGATCCAGGTATACACCGCGATATCCACGCCCTCAATGGGTTGGTTGGCATGGTTGGGATCGGTGAGCGCATCGACGGAGGCGGCATATACCGCTGGCCAGTCGCCGGCTTTGGCGGCCTCCCAAATCGCTTGCAGTTTTTCTCGGTCGGTAATGACGTAAGCCATATAAACACTCCTTGTTGCTGAGAGATTGCTGTGAAATTCAACATGATGAATGGAAGCGCGCGATGGAATAAAACCGAAACCCGAACAGCCAGAAACGCGCATGCCGCGATCTGCAGCGAACGATGGGCGGCAGGCGCCCATAGCGAAAGGATAGACGCAACTTGCTGAGCGAGAGAGATTGGCTTATCGATTGTTTTTTCAGGATTATTGCTGTAAATCGGCGGGTAAATCCGCGTATTGGCGTCAGGAAGGCATTTCCGTCAGCTAGGTTAGGAATCTTCTTAGGTAAAAGAGTGGGTTTCGCTGGTGGGGCCAAGCGTTGGCGTTATGGCGGTGATTGTGGCTGCCGCTTTGCGGATTTACACCGACGGCAACGCCGGGGGTGGTTTCGCTCCAACGCTGCTGGGGCGTGGAATAGGGTGGGGAGATGCTGGCGTGGGGACTCTGGCGGTCGGCTTCGTGCCATGAGAGGACATTGCTAAATCACGGTATAATAATGAATTGGGACTAGGTCGAAACATTTGGTGTTGCTATGATTACAGCAACACTGGTAGGGCATATCATTCGGGTTTTATGAACAGAACAAACTATACAGGAAATATGAAATGTTTAAATTCGAGGCTTTACTGGACCTTCCAATGCAATTTTCACACTATGACGTAAGCCTAACGTTTGAGATCATTTCCTCTCTAAATGCGCAAACTGATGCCTCTATCGCAGCTAATGTAAGCCAGTACCATACCGAAGGGCCAGAAACTGAAGAGTATGAAATCTCTGCTGAAGATAACGCTTATTATTTAGTTGAGTACTATATGGGACTGGATAGCGGATCTGTTGATTTAGATGATATGTTTACATCCTACTATCCCAGCGTTACACGCCGCTCTGTCTTTTTGACGTTATACGGCATGCTTGAGCACGATTTCGAGAAGCTATGTAATGGCTTTGCAAGGGTTCACAACGCGCCTGTTAAGTTGTCAGACCTTAAAGGTAATGGTTTTGAACGTTGTGACTTGTATGCCAGGAAGATCATTGGCATGAAGGCTTCGAGATATTACTCTTTGGTGAAGAAAGTAACTAAGTTACGTAACGCTTGTGCGCACAACGATGCGCGTTTCGTCTCAAATGATGGTAGGCCCATCCCTGAGTTGGAGGACCTGATGCATACATATTCTAAGGAATTAGTACAAGATGGTGAGCAGGTTAACTTTAAATCTGGCTCTCTCCAGGCGATGACGAACATATTAAAAAACTACTTCAACGATGTAGAAGAAGCCCTGAAGGCACATAAAACACCTGATCTATTCATTGGGTCGCGCAAATAGACCTGCGGCAAATAAAAAAACACCCGAAGGAGGCTTACTGTCATGGGGCACTCCAAACTATAGAGCAGAATTCTATACCGTGGTGGGGTCAGTCCAATTGATTCACGGCATTAATAGAAACATATATGGCGACTCAATTGCGAACTTCCGCTCCTCGCTCACAGCAGACCTTCAACCTGGTAAACTCGTCCGCTCCGTGCCAAAAGCGGACGTTATAAATTCCTTTTAGGGCAACCGAAAAAAGAGGGGTGCGACCTATACTTGATTTTTATTTTAGATTACGCTTGCATCAGTATAAATTTAACCCAAGCTTACTAATTTCTTTTCTACGCATTTCAAAAATAACATCACCACTTCTAGAAATGAATGAAGCAATGCGTCGGTCATTGTCATCTACACCTTCCCAGAAGAAAGGGACATTATTGTTCATCAGACTTTCTGCAAAGGTTAAATGTGTTAACACCAAGAAAATCCTAACAAAATTAGATGGCTCATTGAAATCCTGATTCAGCAAATGTAGTGTCAAATGTCTATTGAAGCTACCTTCATTAACACCTCCAGTTGGTTTATATATGACATTTTTAAAAAAAGATCTGGTTGAATTAATCACATCACACTGGGGGTTTAAATGTGTGAAAAAATCCACCTCAGTTTCAATGTCATAACCTTTGCCGGGATACCAGTCAAAATTTGGGAGCTGCCGTCTTCCCCATGTAATAATGAGTTTTCTAATTTCCTTTTCAAATCTGTCTGCACTTGTATTTGTGTTGTCACCATCACAAAATTTTACAAGTAAGTTCCTCAATCCACCTTCAAAGACAGGGAAGAGCGACATTATAGATATATGATCATACCCCAAATAAAAAGCTTCTATAGCTTCAAAAATAATTGTCTTGTAGTTTTTTAGTGATTCGCTCTTTATAAAATATTTGTTGAAATAAGCAATTGCAATTTCTAATGAGAAATTTTCGAATAACCATTTATTTGAATTATCAAGCGGATTTTCACTTCTTTTAATTTCATGGATTGCAGAAGAAAGAGTGCCTTCTCCAATATATAGGGGTAATGCTATACCAAGTGAATTTGCATGCGACTGAATATTCGAACATCGTCCCCAATGTCTATTTAAGTACGATATTGGCCTTTCGGTAAGCAAGAAGTTTAAATCATCAATTTTAACTGTGAAAGAAGCATAACAAAGTTCACTTTTTGAGATTACTGGTTCTACGCTATGATTTCTCCTGAATTGATTTAGAATTTCATTCTCAGAGAGCTTGTCTAATTTTGATAAGCGTTTCAAAGTTGGCAGGAATTTTTCTAAATCTGACATAATAATCCTAAAAGTTAAGAATTAATCTTTACGAAAGATATCACATGATACTTTGATTAATTATACTATTTAATGGTATTTTTATCAGCACAGAACTAAGCGTAAACGTCCGCTTTTCGCTCATAGCGGACTATCGTTCGCCTGACCAAATAAGCCTCAGTGCGATGAAACAAATACCGAGGCAGGCTGCGCGGGCGGAATGGCGAAGTGATGCTGCATACGCTTTATCTCCTCTGCCGGTGGCAGGCCAAACAGACGCTTGAATTCTCGGTTAAATTGCGATGGGCTTTCATAGCCAACGGCGTAACTCGCGGCGGCGGCGGTGATTTGTTGGCGCACCATCAGCATTCGTGCCTGGTGCAGGCGCACCGATTTCACATACTGCATCGGCGGCATCTGCGTTATCGCTTTGAAATGGCTATGAAAGGTCGGCACGCTCATGCCGGCCATCATCGCCAGCTGCGTCAGCGTTAACGGCTCCGCGTAAGCGGCATGGATGTGCTGCAACGCTTTACCGATTTTGCCAAACTGCCCCTGCAAGGCCAGCGCGGCACGCATTGCGTTGCCCTGTGCGCCTGTCAGCACGCGGAAATAAAGCTCACGCACCCGCGCCGGGCCGAGGATCGCCGCCTCAAGTGGGTTAGCCAGGACTTCAAGTAAGCGAAGTACGGCCATTTTTACCGCGCTGTCCATGGGGCTCGACATCATGCTTTGCGGCGCGACGGGAGGATGCGGGGCGCCATGCTGTTCAATCTGCAACATCAGTTCCGCGGCAAGCTGAAAATCCAGATGCATATAAATCGCCAGCAGCGGATGTGCTGCCGACGCGTCGGTTTCCATCACAAACGGCACCGGCACCGAAACCGCCAGGTAGTGCTGCTCATCATATAAATAGGTCTGTTGACCGAAATAGCCGCGTTTGCTGCCCTGGCAGACGATCACGATCCCCGGATCGTAAAGCACCGGCGTTCTGGCAAGCGGGCGATCGGAACGCAAAATTCGCACATCAGGTAGGGCAGTGAGGTTGTATCCCTCTTGCACCGCAAGTCTATTCATCAGGGCAATCATGTCGGACATCCCACCACCTCATAAAATCAGGCAAGAAAAAGAGAAAATACGGCCTAAAAATACGGCAGGGAAGAGAATACCATGCAACCTTCATGGTTCATGGGAGTTCTTTTTATGGCATCTGCAAAAACGATTTTAATTACCGGCGTCAGCAGTGGCTTTGGTCAGGCGCTGGCGCGGGAAGCCCTCGCCGTAGGGCATCGGGTTGTAGGGACGGTGCGCAACAGCGAAGCACTGCAGGCTTTCGCCGCGCTCGATACGCAGCGGGCTTTTGGCTATCTGCTTGATGTCACGGACGATGAACGTATTGATGAGGTGGTTGGAGAGATAGAGTCCGCCGTCGGTCCGATAGATGTGCTGGTGAACAATGCCGGTTACGGCCATGAAGGCATTCTGGAAGAATCCCCGCTTGCAGAGCTGCGCCGCCAGTTTGACGTCAATGTGTTTGGTGCGGTGGCAATGATCAAAGCCGTGCTACCGGGCATGCGCCAGCGCTGTCGGGGCCACATTATCAATATCACCTCAATGGGCAGTTTCATTACCTTGCCCGGTATCAGCTATTACTGCGGCAGCAAATTTGCACTGGAAGGAATATCAGAAACCTTAAGTAAAGAGCTTGCCCCGTTCAACCTACACGTGACCGCCGTGGCGCCTGGCTCGTTTCGGACGGACTGGGCCGGGCGTTCAATGGTGCGCAGCCCTCGTCGTCTTCCGGACTATGACGCGTTATTTGAACCTGTTCGTCAGGCGCGCCAGGAAAAAAGCGGCAAGCAACTCGGCGATCCGGTTAAGGCGGCTCACGCCATGCTGGCATTGATCGAGAGCGGGAACCCGCCTACGCATCTGTTGTTAGGCAGTGACGCATTAAGTTTGGTGCGGCAAAAGCTCGAGGCGTTAGGTCAGGAAATTGAACAATGGGAGAAACTCACCCGTTCAACGGATGGCTGAACGGTGTCGGGTAGCGAGAGCGTAGGGGATCGCCGATTATGATCCGCCCAACAGCAAAAAGCCCGCTCAGGTTTCCCTGAGCGGGCTTCTCTAAATATGGCTCCTCTGACTGGACTCGAACCAGTGACATACGGATTAACAGTCCGCCGTTCTACCGACTGAACTACAGAGGAATCGTGTGAACGGGGCGAATAATAGCGAGGCGCCGTCGGCATGTCAAAGGCGGATTACACATTCTGTGACTGTTTGCTTACAGAATGCGCAACCCGTTGAGTTTTTTGGCAGATTTAGCCCTCTGGCGCTCGCTGCAGGCGCAGCTGATAGCGGTAAACGCCGGCGGTGAGCAGGTAATCCCGGTGCACGCTCGGGCTCCAGGAATCGTCGCCGCCCACCCCCATGTGGAAGCCGTCCAGATGCAGCCAGGTGCCTGCTTCCGGCTGCAGCAGGTGCTGGTGGCTGCAGGCCATCAGCTGTTGCAGGCCGTAGCGGCTGAGCGAGAAGTGGAAGCGGCCGTCGATGCGCCAGCCGCCGTAGCGCAGGCTGCGGGTGTCGCAGCGCAGGCCGTTCTCGCCGGGGAAAATATACGGCGTGTGCAGATCCGCCAGCGGCAGGCGCCAGCGCCCGTGCTGCGCGGCCAGGCGGCGATCCGGATAGTTCTCGTGCGGGCCCAGACCCAGCCATTCCGCCTGCGGCTGCACCGTCGCCAGTTGGCAGTGCAGGCCGATGCGCGCCGGCGGCGGCAGGGCGTCGGCCACCTCGACCTCCACATTCACGCTCACCGCGCCCAGCGCGTCGAACAGCCACTGCTTGCGGCTAATCAGCAAAATCTGCCCGTCCACGCCGAACTGGTGCTCGCTCACCACCCGCACTTCGTTTTGCAGCGCATCGGCCTGCAACTGCGTGCAGCGCTCTTCCAGCCGGTACAGGCCCGCCAGCTTCCAGCGTTCGACCCAGGCGTTGGGATCGATATGGTCCGCTTCGCTGACGCCGATGTCGTTATCGATCGGCGCGCGCGCAAAACCGTCGCGCAGCGGCGTCAGCAGCTGTGGCTGCTCGTTCTGCCACCACTGCGTCAGGTGGCCGCTGCTGCGCTCGAAGCGCCAGCGCTGGTCGCCGTGGGTGAGGGTCAGCCCCTGATCGTCTTCAATCAGCGTGGGCGGCACGCCCTGCGGCGGCGGCGGGGCGGGATGCAGCGCGCGCGGCACCCGCCACTGATCCCAGGCGCAGCGGTGGTGCGCTTCGGACCAGTCGGTGGCCTGCGGCTGCACCACCTCCACGTTCAGCCACAGCTCGCCGGGCTGGTGCAGCATCGGCAGGCGATCGAGCAGGGTGAAGCGAGCGCTGCCCTGCGGCGGCAGCGCCAGATCGAAGCTGCCGCTGGCGCGCTCCACGCCGTCCAGCTCCAGCCGCCAGTTGAGCTGCTCGTTGTCGGTGTGGCGGAACAGGTAATCGCTGGTGACGGTCAGCGTCAGCGAGGCGGCGTCGAAGGCGAAGCGGAACAGCTGCTGCGCCCGCTGCGCTTCGAACAGCGCCGGGTGCGGGGTGCGATCCGCGAACACCAGCCCGTTCAGGCAGAACTGGCGATCGTTGGGGGTATCGCCGAAGTCGCCGCCGTAGGCCCAGTACTCTTCGCCCTGGGCGTCGCGCCTGATCAGCGCCTGATCGACCCAGTCCCAGACAAAGCCGCCCTGCAGGCGCGGATAGTGGTGGAACGCGCGCCAGTAACGCTCAAAGCCGCCGAAGCTGTTGCCCATCGCATGGGCGTATTCGCACAGGATCAGCGGCCGCTGTTCCTCCGGCAGGCCGATCCACTTGCCGAGCGCCCATTTGGGCACCGCCGGGAACGGCTGATCCTGATCCACTCTGGCATACATCGGGCAGATGATGTCGGTAGCGGCGGTGTCGGCGCCGCCGCCTTCATATTGCACCGGGCGGGTCGGATCCTGGCTTTTCACCCAGCGGTACAGCGCATCGTGGTTCACGCCGTGGCCGGACTCGTTGCCCAGCGACCAGATAATGATGCAGGGGTGGTTGCGATCGCGCTGCACCATGCGGGTGACGCGCTCGCTCATCGCCGGCAGCCACAGCGGATCGTCAGCCAGGCGGTTCATCGGCTGCATGCCGTGGGTCTCGATATTGGCTTCGTCCACCACGTACAGCCCATAGCGGTCGCACAGCCGGTACCACAGCGGATGGTTGGGGTAATGGGAACAGCGCACCGCGTTGAAGTTGTGCTGTTTCATCAGCAGGATGTCGTGGCGCATCGTCGCCTCGTCCATCACCTGGCCGTGGCGCGGATGATGCTCGTGGCGGTTAACGCCGCGGATCAGCAGCGGCTGCCCGTTGAGCTTCAGCAACCCGCCGCTGATTTCTACCTGGCGGAAGCCGACGTCATAGGCCTCCACCTCGATAATCTCCCCCTCAGGTGAGAGCAGGGCGACGGTAGCGCGATACAGCGCGGGCGTTTCGGCGCTCCACAGCGCCGGGCGTTCCACCGGCAGGCGCAGGGTGACGCGATCGTCATAGGCGCCGCGCTCGTCCACGATCTCGCTGCCGAGCGGCTGGGTGCGTTCGGCCACCCGCGCGCCATCGCGCCACAGCTGAACCTGCACCTGCAGCGGGCCGGGCCGGCTGGCGCGCGCTGTCACCACCAGTTCGCCGCGGGTAAAGCGGTCATGCAGCGGCGTGGTGATGCGCACATCGCTCAGGTGCGCGGCGGGTTTGTGCAGCAGGCTGACGTCGCGGAAGATGCCGCTCATGCGCCACATGTCCTGATCTTCCAGATAGCTGCCGTCGCACCAGCGCAGCACCATCACCGCCAGCCGGTTTTCACCCGGCCGCAGCCACGGGCTGAGATCGAACTCAGCCGGCAGGCGGCTATCCTGCGAATAGCCGACCCAGTGGCCGTTGCACCATAAATAGAACGCCGAGTTGACGCCGTCGAAGATGACGCGCGTCTGGCCGGCGGCCAGCCAGGCCGGATCGACGCTGAAGGCGCGCGAGTAGCAGCCGGTCGGGTTGTCTTCCGGCACGCGCGGCGGATCGACCGGGAACGGGTAGCGCACGTTGGTGTAGATCGGCGCGTCGTAGCCGGCGAGCTGCCAGTTGCCCGGCACCGCCAGCGGGGCGGCGTCCGGCAGATCCTGCTGCAGCCAGCTCTCCGGTGCCGCCTCTGGGCGCGGGAAATAGTTGAAGCGCCACTCGCCGTTCAGCGATCGGCGGCTGGCGCTGGGGGCGTCGTCGCGCGCGTCTTCCACCGTGCGCCAGCTGGCGAACGGCGGGTGGGCCTCCAGCCGGCGGTAGTGGGTGCAGGCCGGGTTTTGCCAGTCACGGCGGGCGAGGATCTCGGTCAGGGAAGCTAGGGGCGCAGCAGGCATCGGCGATCGTCCAGTCGGCTAGGTGATGCTCACCAAGATGCTGACCGGCGCATAAAAAGTAAAGCGGTTACACGCAACCTTGCAAGGGCGATCAAATAACCGTTAATGCGGCTCGCCGGCGCGATAGATCCGCTGTGGGCGGCCTACCTTGCCGTAAATGATCTCGGCGCGCAGCTGCTGCGCGGCGGTGCAAAACTCCAGATAACGGCGAGCGGTGGTGCGGCTGAGCCCCATTTTTTGCGCAACGCTTTCAGCGGTGTGCCGCGCGGCGGGTTCGGCGAACAGCGCGCGGACCTTGCCCAGCGTCAGCTCGTCGATGCCGGCGGGCAGCGCCGCCTGCTGCTCGCCGCGGGCGTAGGTATTGAACATCTCGTCGATGCGGCGCTGGTTGAGGCGCGCTTTGTCCTTCAACGCTTCGCGGCGCTGGCTGAAGCGCAGCAGCGTCTGGCTCAGCCGGTCATAGGCCAGCGGTTTGATCAGGTAGTCGAACACGCCGTAGCGCAACGCCTCGGCCACGGTGGCCATGTCGCTGGCGGCGGTGATGAACACGATGCCGCCGCGATACCCGCTCAGCGTCAGTTCGCGCAGCAGGGTGATGCCCTGGCCGTCCGGCAGAAAGTTGTCCAGCAGGATCAGATCCGGCTTGAAGCGGTCGGTCATGGCGCGCGCCTGCGCCAGCGTGCCGGCCAGCCAAATCTGGCGGCAGCCGCCGTTCTGGCGGATAAACTCCGCGTGCATCTCCGCCAGCGGCGTTTCGTCTTCAACGATCAGGATGTTCAGCCATTCCATAGTGCGACCCGTAATTGCAATAAAAATGCTAAGTGAATGTAAGTGAATTGCGGCGCCAAATAAAGATTATCTCAATAATAAACACCATAAGATTAATTAAGCAAATAAAGAACATTAAATAACTTATTAACCGGGATCGGTTTGTGAAATAGGTCAATAATCCGCGTTTTTTTTCTGCTTACCATGGGTTTACCGAACGAGAGGATGATTTTATCTTCATGGTTTTTAAGGTTTTAATTGCCATTTCTGATGTTAATTAAAATGCCTTTTTGTATTTCATTTGTTGTTTGCCAGTTAACCCAGAGAGCGTGTTATGTTAGGCGATGCCGTATTTAATCGGGTAAAGCGATCGGATCATAAAGCGATTTCGGAAATAAGCGCCTTCTTGCGCAGTAACGATCTGAATATCGATACCACGGTTGAAATATTTATTACCGTTACCCAGCACGACAAATTGGTCGCCTGCGGCGGCATCGCCGACAATATTATCAAATGCGTCGCCATCAGCCCGCTGATGCGCGGCGAAGGGTTGGCGCTGGCGCTGGCGACCGAGCTGGTGAACCTGGCCTACGAGCGCCACCACACCCAGCTGTTTATCTACACCAAGGTGCAGAACGAGCCGCTGTTCCGCCAGTGCGGTTTCTACCCGATCGCCACCGTGCCGGGCATCGTGGTGCTGATGGAAAACAGCCCGTGCCGCCTGAAGCGCTACGCCGCCCAGCTGGCGAGCCAGCGCCGGCCGGGCGACACCATCGGCAGCATCGTGATGAACGCCAACCCCTTCACCCGCGGGCACCAGTATCTGGTGCGTCAGGCGGCCAAACGCTGCGACTGGCTGCACCTGTTTCTGGTGAAAGAAAACACCTCGCGCTTCAGCTATGAAGACCGGCGCCGGCTGGTGCTGGCCGGCACCGCCGATATCCCCAACCTCACGGTACACGAAGGCTCGCAGTACGTGATCTCGCGCGCCACTTTCCCCTGTTACTTCATCAAGGACCAGGGCGTGGCCGACGACTGTTACACCGAAATCGATCTGAAGATCTTCCGCCAGTATCTGGCGCCCGCGCTGGGCATTACCCACCGTTTCGTCGGCAACGAGCCGTTCTGCGCGGTGACCGCGAAATACAACCGCGACATGCGCTACTGGCTGGAAACGCCGGCGCTGCCCAGCCCGCCGATCGCGCTGGTGGAAATCGAGCGTTTGCAATATCAGGGCACGGCGATCTCCGCCTCCTGGGTGCGCAAGCTGCTGGCGGCGGGGGACTTCCACGCCGCCGCGCCGCTGGTGCCGCCGGACACCCTGTACTACCTGCAGGATCTGCAAACGCAGCGCCGGGCCAAGGCGGCCCCGCATCCTTTTGAGTCCGCACAATCAGGTGAATGATGAAAATTATCCGAGAAGCAATGGCCGGCACGCTGGAATCCAGCGATGTCATGGTGCGCATCGCGCCCGCCGAGGGGCCGCAGCACGATCTGTTGATCGCCAGCAGCGTGGAAAAACAGTTCGGCACGGCGATCCGCCGCACCCTGCTGGAGGTGCTGCAGCGTTATGAGGTGGAGCCGGTGCAGGTGATCGTCGACGACAAAGGGGCGCTGGACTGCGTGCTGCGCGCCCGGCTGGAAACCGCGCTGATGCGCGCCTGCGAGAGCGGCCAACTGCCGTGGGAGGCGAAAGATGAAAACGCTGAATAAAACCCGGCTGCGCCGCAGCATGCTGTTCGTTCCCGGCGCTAACGCGGCGATGGTCAGCAACGCCTTTATCTATCAGGCCGATGCGCTGATGTTCGATCTGGAAGACTCGGTGATCCTGCGTGAAAAAGACGCGGCGCGCCGGCTGGTGTACCACGCGCTGCAGCATCCGCTGTACCAGGAGGTGGAAACCATCGTGCGCGTCAATGCGCTCGATTCCGCCTACGGCCTGGCGGACTTGCAGGCGGTGGTGCGCGGCGGCGCGGACATCGTGCGCCTGCCGAAGACCGACAGCGCGCAGGACGTTGTCGACATGGAGCGCGAGATCGCCGCCATCGAGGCGGTCTGCGGCCGGCCGGTCGGCAGCACCGGGCTGCTGGCGGCGATCGAATCGGCGCAGGGCATCACCAACGCGGTGGCGATCGCGCACGCTTCGCCGCGTCTTATCGGCATCGCGCTGGGGGCGGAAGACTATGTGCGCAACCTGCGCACCGAACGCTCGCCGGAGGGCATTGAGCTGCTGTTCGCCCGCTGCTCGCTGCTGCAGGCGGCGCGCGCCGCCGGCATTCAGGCGTTCGACACCGTCTACTCCGACGCCAACAACGAGACCGGCTTCCTGCAGGAAGCGGCGCTGATCAAACAGCTCGGCTTCGACGGCAAATCGCTGATCAACCCGCGCCAGATTGAGCTGCTGCACAACCTGTACGCGCCGACCGCCAAAGAGGTGGCGCACGCGCAGCGGGTGGTGGACGCCGCCGAAGCGGCGGAGCGGGAAGGGCGCGGCGTGGTGTCGCTCAACGGAAAAATGGTCGACAGCCCGGTGATTGAACGCGCCCGGCTGGTGCTGGAGCGCGCCGCGCTGTCCGGCTTACGGGAAGAACCGGCGCAGCACGGGGAGGAAGCATGATGAACCGCCAACAACGATTGATGACCTTCGCCAACCCGGCGGATCTGCCGGGCTATCAGGACGTGTCCAAGGCCAACCTGCAGGCGCGTAAACCGCGCGATCTCAAGCTGTGCGACTCCTTGCAGGAAGCGGTGCGCCGCAGCGGGCTGCAGGACGGCATGACCATCTCCTTCCACCATGCGTTTCGCGGCGGCGATCTGGCGCTCAATCAGGTGATGGAGACGCTGGCGGCGATGGGATTCCGCAACCTGACGCTGGCCTCCAGCTCGCTGACCGACTGCCATGCGCCGTTGGTTGAGCATATCCGCCACGGCGTGGTGAGCCGCATTTACACCTCCGGGCTGCGCGGCCCGCTGGCGGACGCCGTATCGCGCGGGCTGCTGGCGGAGCCGGTGCAAATTCACTCGCACGGCGGCCGGGTCAATCTGATCGAATCCGGCGAGCTGAAGATAGACGTGGCCTTCCTCGGCGTGCCGGCCTGCGATGAGTTCGGCAACGCCAACGGCTACAGCGGTGAAGCCTGCTGCGGCTCGCTCGGCTATGCGCGGGTGGACGCCGAGGCGGCGGGCACCGTGGTGTTGCTGACCGAGCAGCTGGTGCCGTATCCGCATCATCCCGCCAGCCTGGCGCAGGATCGGGTGGATCTGATCGTGCAGTTGGAGCGGGTGGGCGACGCCGACAAGATCGGCGCCGACGCCACGCGCATGACCTCGAACCCGCGCGAGCTGTTGATCGCCCGCCGCGCCGCCGAGGTGATCGCCGGTTCCGGCTACTTCACCGAAGGGTTCTCGCTGCAAACCGGCACCGGCGGCGCCTCGCTGGCGGTGACCCGGTTCCTGGAGGACAAGATGCGCGCCCGCGGCATTCGCGCCGCGTTCGCCCTCGGCGGCATCACCTCGACCATGGTGGATCTGCACGAGAAAGGGTTGATCGGCAAGCTGCTGGACGTGCAGAGCTTCGATCGGGCGGCGGCGACCTCGCTGGCGCGCAACCCGCGCCATATCGAAATCAGCGCCAATCAGTATGCCAACTTCAGCTCCAAGGGCGCGTCGGTCGATCGGCTCGACGTGGTGGTGCTGAGCGCGCTGGAAATCGACACCGGCTTCAACGTTAACGTGCTGACCGGCTCCGACGGCGTGCTGCGCGGCGCGTCCGGCGGCCACTGCGACACCGCCGCCGCCGCGCGGCTGGCGATCATCGTCGCGCCGTTGGTGCGCGGGCGCATCCCGACGCTGGTGGAACAGGTGACCACCTGCGTCACGCCGGGCTCCAGCATCGACATTCTGGTGACCGACCACGGCATCGCCGTCAACCCGGCGCGGCCGGAGCTGGCGCAGCGCCTGCGGGAGGCCGGGCTTGAGGTGGTGAGCATCGACTGGCTGCGCGCCCGCGCGCTGCAGCTGACCGGCGAACCGCAGCCGATCGCCTTTACCGACAAGGTGGTGGCGGTGGTGCGCTACCGCGACGGCTCGGTGATCGACGTGGTGCATCAGGTGGCGGAGTAACCGATGGCCGCCGTCGATCCCCAACTGGCCGCCGAACGCGCGGTCAGCCTGCCGGAGTTGCTCACCAGCCGCGAATGCCGCCAGGCGCGGCAGCAGGCGTGGCTGGCGCAGCACGAGTGCACGCTGCTGGTGCTGACGCTGGTGGTGCCCGGCCCGGTGAAGGACAGCGCGCTGACGCGCGGCATCTTCAACCTCGGGTGGGCGGCGCTGCTGCGGCTGTGCGCCGAACAGGGTTGGCCGAGCCCGCAGGCCGAGGCGCTGGCGCTCGCCACCGGCTGCGAAGGGTTTGTAGCGCTGCGCGCCGATGCCCAGCGGGTGAAGGACTGCGCCATGCAGCTGGAGGTGAGCCGCCCGATCGGCCGGCTGTGGGATATCGACGTGCTGGATGCGCAGGGGCGAATCCTGTCGCGCCGCGACATCGGCCTGCCGGCGCGGCGCTGCCTGCTGTGCGGCCAACCGGCCAAGATCTGCGCCCGCCAGCGGCGGCATGGCAGCGAGCAGCTGCTGCAAGAAATGGAAAGGATGTTCAACGATGCGATCTCTGCCGATTAACCTGCCCGCCCACCGTGCCGAACCGGCCTGCGATTTCGCCCGCGCCGCTTTCCGCGCGCTGCTGGTAGAAGTCAACCTCACGCCCAAGCCGGGGCTGGTGGATCGCCATAACACCGGCGCCCACCGCGACATGGATCTCGGGCACTTCTATCGCAGCGCCCGCGCCATCGGCGTGTGGCTGCCGCGCTTTATCCAACGCGGGCGCGAGGACGCCGCTTTGCCGGCAGAGCAGCAGCTGGCGCGGCTGCGGCCGCTCGGCCTGGCCTGCGAAAACCAGATGTTTCGCGCTACCGGCGGCATTAACACCCACAAGGGCAGCGTGTTCTCGCTCGGGTTGCTGTGCACCGCCTTCGGCCGCCTGCAGCAGCAGGGCCGCGCCATCGGCGCCGAAGCGCTGTGCGCCGAGGTGGCGGCGATGTGCCGGGGGTTGGTGGATCGCGAGCTGCGGCGCAACAACGCGGGGCAGACCGCCGGCCAGCGGCTGTTCGCCGCGCACGGGTTGAGCGGCGCACGCGGCGAGGCGGAATCCGGTTTTCGGTTGGTGCTTGACGGCGCGCTGCCGCTGTATCGGCAACGGCTGGCCGCCGGCGGCGACGAACAGCGGGCGCTGCTGGACAGCCTGCTGTGGCTGATGGCCCACAACGATGACACCAACGTCGCCTCGCGCGGCGGCCTGCGCGGGCTGCGCTGGCTGCGGCGCCGGGCGGCTTTGCTGCTGGCGCAGGGCGGCTCGGCGGGGGAGGCGGGCCTGGCGCGCCTGCGGCGCTTCGATGCCGATTGCATTGCCCGCAACCTCAGCCCCGGCGGCAGCGCCGACTTGTTGATAGTGACCTGGCTGCTGGCGCAGCTGGGTGCCCAAGAATAATAACCAAGCCTTCAGGAGAGTCCCTATGTCCCAAACCCAGGAAAAGATCTGGAAAGCGATAGCGCCGCTGGCGGTGCTCGCGATCCTGTTATTGATACCGGTGCCCGACGGCATGCCGCCGCAGGCGTGGCACTATTTCGCCATCTTTGTGGCGATGATCGTCGGCATGATTCTGGAGCCGATCCCGGCCACCGCCATCAGTTTTATCGCGGTGACCGTCAGCGTGCTGAGCGCCAACTGGGTGCTGTTCGGCGCGCAGGAACTGGCGGAGCCGGGCTTCAAGGCCGGTAAAGAGGCGCTGAAATGGGGGCTGGCGGGCTTCTCCAGCACTACCGTCTGGCTGGTGTTCGGTGCCTTTATCTTCGCGCTGGGCTACGAGGCCACCGGGCTGGGGCGGCGCATCGCGCTGTTCCTGGTGAAATTCATGGGCAAGCGCACGCTGACGCTGGGCTATGCGGTGGTGATCATCGATATCCTGCTGGCGCCGTTCACGCCGTCCAACACCGCGCGCACCGGCGGCACGGTGTTCCCGGTGGTGAAAAACCTGCCGCCGCTGTTCGACTCTTTCCCTAACGATCCCTCCTCGCGCCGTATCGGCGGTTACCTGATGTGGATGATGGTGGTCGGTACCAGCATCAGCTCCTCGATGTTCGTCACCGGCGCCGCGCCGAACGTGCTGGGCATCGAGTTCGTCGGCAAGATCGCCGGGGTGCACATCAGCTGGATGCAGTGGTTCTTGGCGTTCCTGCCGGTCGGCCTGCTGCTGCTGATCATCGCGCCGCTGATCTCCTACTACCTGTACAAACCGGGCGTGACCCACAGCAGCGAAGTGGCCGCCTGGGCGGATACCGCGCTGGGGGAAATGGGCAAGCTGACGCGCAAGGAATACACCCTGATCGGCCTGGTGCTGCTCAGCCTGTGCCTGTGGGTGTTCGGCGGCAAAATGCTGGATGCCACCGCGGTGTGCCTGCTGGCGGTGTCGCTGATGCTGGCGCTGCACGTGGTGTCGTGGAAAGAGATCACCAAATATTCCAGCGCCTGGAACACGCTGGTTAACCTGGCGACGCTGGTGGTGATGGCCAACGGCCTGACGCGTTCCGGCTTTATCGACTGGTTCGCCCAGACCATGAGCACCCATCTGGACGGCTTCTCGCCGAACATGACGGTGGTGGCGCTGGTGCTGGTGTTCTACTTCGCCCACTACCTGTTCGCCAGCCTGTCGGCGCACACCGCCACCATGCTGCCGGTGATCCTGGCGGTCGGCAAAGGGCTGCCGGGCGTGCCGATGGAGCAGCTGTCGATGCTGCTGGTGCTGTCGATCGGTATCATGGGCGTGCTGACGCCGTACGCCACCGGCCCGGGGGTGATCATCTACGGCTGCGGCTACGTGAAGTCGAAAGACTACTGGCGCCTGGGCGGTATTCTCGGCGTGGTGTACATCGCCGCGCTGCTGCTGATCGGCTGGCCGATCATGAGCCTGTGGTACTGAGTTGAAGCCACGCGGCCACCGCCCGGTGGCCGCGGTTACGATCCTTTCCCGTGAACCCTGTCACACACTTGTCACACTAACCCCGCCATCATACTCGGGCAAACGCTAACACCTTAAAAATAATCATTTTCCGGGAGCCTCTGCGGATGAGAAAAAAAACGCTATTGCTGTGCCTGCCTTTGTTATTCACCGGGAGCGCGCTGGCGGACGCCGGCGGTTATCAGTTGGAACAGGTGCTGGTCATGAGCCGCCATAACCTGCGCGCGCCGCTGGCCAACAACGGCAGCGTGCTGGCGCAGTCTACGCCGAAGTTCTGGCCGGCCTGGGAAACGCCGGGCGGCCAGCTGACCACCAAGGGCGGGGTGCTGGAAGTGTATATGGGGCACTACTTCAACGCCTGGCTGAAGCAGACCGGCCTGTTGCCGCAAGAGGGCTGCCCGACCGCCGGCAGCGTGTACGTCTACGCCAACAGCCTGCAGCGCACGGTCGCCACCGCGCAGTTCTTCAGCAACGGCGCGTTCCCCGGCTGCGACGTCAGCGTGCACCATCAGGACAAGATGGGCGAGATGGATCCGACCTTCAACCCGATCATCACCGACACCAGCGAGGCCTTCAACCAGCAGGCGCTGGCGGCGATGAACGCCGCGCTGGGCTCGCTGAAGCTGGACGCCTCTTACCAACAGCTGGCGAAGATCATCGACTACAAGGATTCCGCCGCCTGCAAGACCGACAAACACTGTGACCTGACCAAAGAAGCCAGCGTGATGAGCGCGGTGCCGGGCAAAGAGCCGGGCGTCTCCGGCCCGCTGCGGGTGGGCAACTCGCTGGTGGACGCCTTTATGCTGCAGTATTACGAAGGTTTCCCGATGAAAGAGGTGGCCTGGGGCAAAATAGCCACCCCGCACCAGTGGCAGCAGCTGGCGCAGCTGAAAGACGGCTATCAGGACTCGCTGTTCACCTCGCCGGTGGTGGCGCAGAACGTTGCCAAGCCGCTGCTGACTTACATCAACAACGCGCTGCTGGGCGAGCGCAAACCGGACGCGCCGAAGCTGACGGTGCTGGTCGGCCACGATTCCAATATTGCCTCGCTGCTGTCGGCCATGCAGTTCCAGCCGTATCAGCTGCCGCAGCAATACGAGAAAACGCCGATCGGCGGCAAACTGGTGTTCCAGCGCTGGCGCGACGCGCAGAACGACCGTGAACTGCTGAAGATCGAGTACGTCTATCAGTCCACCGAACAGCTGCGCAAGGCGACGCCGCTGACGCTGCAAACCCCGCCGCAGCGGGTGACGCTGGCGCTGAAAGGCTGCCCGATCGACAAAGACGGCTTCTGCGCCTGGAGCGATTTCGAGAAGACCATGAAAGGCATCTTGTAATGCTCAGCCTCTCTCCCGAATGCGGGGGAGAGGCCTTTTCCCACTTCGCCCAACGCGCCTCCGCGCGGGACCTAACGCCAATTTATTTTGCCCAGGGTCATTGTTGCAGGCCGTTTCGGGGGCTAACATCATCAGCCAGCCTGCTTATCATGGATACCGCCGTTGCCCACTTTTATCCGCAATATCGAATTTTTCACGCCGGACGGCTATCCGGGCCAGGTGGCGCGCTGCCAGTTTGCGCTGGCGGAGTATCGCGACGACAGTTTTCCCGAGGCGGGCTTTACGCTGCCGGAGCATCTGGCACGTGCGGTGCCGAAGCGCCGCGCGGAGTATCTGGCCGGGCGTGTTCTGGCGCGGCAACTGTTGGCGCCGCTCGGTTTTGCCGACTTCACCCTGGCGCGCGGCGAAGATCGCGCGCCGCAGTGGCCACCGGGCATCGCCGGGGCGCTGAGCCATAATTCGGATACCGCGCTGTGCGCCGTGCACCGCGAGAGCGGGCTGGGCGGCGTGGGGCTGGATGTGGAGACGCTGCTCTCCGTGGCGCGAGCAGAGGAGCTGTGGAGCGCGATCGTTTCACCGGCGGAGCGCGAGACGTTGCTGGGCGAAACGCTGCCGTTCAACGAGCTGCTGACGCTGACGTTTTCCGCCAAAGAGAGCCTGTTCAAAGCGCTGTACCCGCAGGTGCGTCGATATTTCGATTTTCTTGATGCGCGGATGGTGGCGGTGGATGCGCAGCGGCAGACGTTCGAATTGGCGCTGCTCACCACGTTGACGCCGCATTGCTGCGCCGGACGGCGTTTCGCCGGGCGGTTTTGGCGCGAAGGTGACGATGTCACGACTTTTATTTTTTGCTAAAACACAATAATAACAGTGTGTTATTTCTTGTTGTGGCGTAACGCGAATTTGCCGCGGCGTGCGGAAAGATTCATTCATCGGAGATTGACCGACGGTGGGGATCCGGTGTAATTTACCCACCCTTTACAGCTAATGATAATTATTCGCATAAACATTATCATTGGTGAGGCGCAACAAAGGAGTGGTCTTGTGGCGACACTGACGACAGAAAACCAAACCTTCTCCGGGTTTGAGTACGCCGAACAATCGACCTTTTTGTACCGGTCAGAATTCCGTTCCCTCTCCGCCCACGGCGTGTTTGAGCGTATCGAGACGCCGGCGTTCGGCGGCGAGCAGGAAGGCAGCGCGCTGGCGCAGCATATTCGCCAGGCGCTGGCGCGCGCCAAAGCCGCCGGCCAGGCGGCCCCGGTGGTGGTGGGCGCCATTCCGTTCGACACGCGCCGGCCTTCCTGCCTGTATATCCCTGAAGAAAGCCGATTCGTCGCCAACGACAGCTTTATCCGCGCCGCGCGCCCGATGCTGCAACAGCCGCATCGCCTGGTCGCCTGCACCAGTATTCCAGACGAACCGCGATTCAAACACGCGGTCGCGGAAGCGGTCAGCCGCTTTAAACAAGGCAAGCTGGACAAGGCGGTGCTGTCGCGCATCCTCGATATCGAGCTGGAGCAGCCGGTGGCCGGCCACCGGATCCTCAATAACCTGATGGTGCAGAACCCGACCGGTTACCACTTCTCCCTGCCGCTGGCCGATGGCAGCGTGTTGATCGGCGCCAGCCCTGAACTGCTGATCCGCAAGCAGGGCGGCGAGATCCACACCAATCCGCTGGCGGGCTCGGCGCGCCGACAGGACGATCCGCAGCAGGATCGCCTCGGCAGCGAGCGCCTGATGCGCTCGACCAAAGACAAATACGAACACAAGCTGGTGATCGACGATATTCGTCGGCATCTGACGCCGCTGTGCGCCACCCTGAGCGTGCCCAGCGGCCCGTCGCTGCTCAGCACCGGCACCATGTGGCACCTGTCCACCCGCATTCGCGGCGAGTTGCTGAACCCGGCTCTCAACGTGATGCAGCTGGCCTGCCTGCTGCATCCGACGCCGGCGCTGTGCGGCTTCCCGACCGAAAGCGCCCGCCAGCTGATCGCCGCTCTGGAACCGCACGATCGCGGCTTGTTCAGCGGCATCGTCGGCTGGTGCGACGCCAACGGCGACGGCGAGTGGGCGATCGTCATCCGCAGCGGGCTGCTGCGCGGCAACCGGGTGCGGCTGTTCGCCGGCGCGGGCATCGTCGCCGCCTCGACGCCGCAGTCCGAGTGGATGGAAACCACCGCCAAACTGGGCACCATGCTCAACGCTTTCGGCCTGAACAGCGGCGCGCTGTAGGCCTCTTTGCGGCGCAGTCCGCGCCGCGTCATAGCCTTTCGCAGGAGACAACGATGAACAACAACATGACCCGGCGGTGCGCCCGGATGGCGGTGCGCGCATGAGTATTCAGATGGATTTCACCGGCAAACGCGTGTGGGTGACCGGCGCGGCGCGCGGCATCGGCGAGCAGATCGCCCGCCACTTTTTGACCCAGGGCGCCGAGGTGGTGGGGTTTGACCGAGAATTCGCCAATCCGGATCTGCCTTACCCCTGCGTGACGTTGGACATCAGCCGGCCGGAGCTGGTGGAGGCGGTGTGCCGCCAACAGCTGGCGGAGAACCCGCGACTGGACGTGTTGGTCAACGCCGCCGGTATTCTGCGCATGGGCAATACCGAAGATCTGAGCGTGGATGACTGGCACCAGTGCATCAACGTCAACGCCTCGGGGGCGTTTTACCTGTTTCGCGCCGTGCTGCCGCACTTCAAGGCGCAGCGCAGCGGGGCGATCGTCAGCATCGGCTCCAACGCCGCGCACGTGCCGCGCGCGCAGATGGCGGCCTACTGCGCCTCCAAGGCGGCGCTGACCAGCCTGAACCACTGCGTGGGGTTGGAGATGGCGCCGTTCGGCGTGCGGTGCAATCTGGTGTCGCCGGGCTCGACCGACACGCCGATGCAGCGCGGCATGTGGCAGACCGACGATGCGCAGCAACGCACCATCGCCGGCTTCCCCGAGATGTTCAAGCTGGGGATCCCGCTGGGTAAAATCGCGCGTCCGGACGAGATCGCCAACGCGGTGCTGTTCCTGGCCTCGGATTTGGCCAGCCACATCACCATGCAGGACATCGTGATCGACGGCGGCGCCACGCTGGCCGCCTGAGTCAGACCCGCTGGCGGCGCAGCAGGTGCCGCGCGCCCTCCGCCGCCAGCAGCAGCACCGCCAGCCAGATCGCCAGATAGGTTGGCCATTCGCTTTGGCTGATGCTCTCGCCGAGCAGCAGCGCGACAAGCACCAGCAGCACCGGTTCCACATAGCTCAGCAGGCCGAACAGGCTGAACGGCAGCATGCGGCTGGCGAGGATGTAACACACCAGTGCCACGGCGCTGATGACGCCGAGCAGCGGAATGCGCCAATACAGCTCGGCATTGATCTGCAGTGCCGCCGCGCCGCCGTCGCCGAAGGCGAACCAGGCCGCCGCCGGCAGCATCAGCGTCAGCTCGCACCACAGGCCGCCGAGATTGTCGGTGCCGAAACGCCGCCGCAAAATAAAGTAGAGCGGATACCCCAGCGCTACCACCAGCGTCGGCCACGATACGCCGCCCGCCTGATACAGCTCATTGCCCACCCCCGCCACGGCGCACGCCACCGCCAGTTTTTGCAGCAGCGACAGCCGATCGCGGTAGATCAAACGGCCCGCCAGCACCATGGTCAGCGGCAGCAGAAAATAGCCGAGCGACACGTCGAGCGCCTTGCCGTGCAGCGGCGCCCACAGGAACAGCCACAGCTGCACCCCCAGCAGCGCCGAGGTGAGCAGCAGGCCCAGCAGACGCGGCGGCCGTTGGCCTATCCCGACCAGCGTGTCGCTCACCTTGCGCCAATCGCCGGACAGCGCCATGAACAGCGTCAGGAACGGCAGCGTCAGCAGCGTGCGCCAGCCGTAGACCTGTTCGCCGTTCAGCGGGGTGAGGGTAGAGGTGAAGTAATACATCGCGCCGAACAAGATGGAGGCGACGACCGAAAGAGAGATGCCCTTAATCACACGCATTCCTGGTGAGTGATTGATTTTATGGCGGCTACTGTAGAGAAATTTGCCGCCAACGACAATGGCGCAGCCGGGCGCTGGACAATCGGCGGCGTCGGGTTACAATGGATACTGTGTATTCATACAGGTTTTGGCGATGACAATCGATCTTTTTGAAGACGCGCTGCCGCCGCCGTGGCGTGAAGAGATCGCCCCCGGCGCGGTGGTGATGCACGGCTTTGTGCGCGATCACGGGCCGGCACTGCTGGCGGCGGTGCGGGGCGTGGTGGCGCAGGTGCCGTGGCAGCATTTGACCACCCCCGGCGGGCACGTGATGTCGGTGGCGATGAGCTGGTGCGGCAACGGCTGGACCAGCGACAGCCGCGGCTACCGTTACTCGGAACGCGACGCGCGCAGCGGCAAACGCTGGCCGGCCATTCCGCCTATTCTGATGGCGTTGGCGGACGAAGCCGCGCAGCAGGCGGGCTTTGGCCCCTTTGTACCGGATTCCTGTTTGATGAACCGTTACGATCCGGGCAGCAAGCTGTCGCTGCATCAGGATAAAGACGAGCACGACTTCGGCGCGCCGATCGTCTCGGTGTCGCTCGGGTTGCCGGCGGTATTTCAGTTCGGCGGGCTGCAACGCAGCGATCGGGCGCGGCGCATCCCGCTGGCGCACGGCGACGTGGTGGTGTGGGGCGGCCCATCGCGGCTCTGTTTCCACGGCATCCTGCCGGTCAAGGAAGGCTACCACTCGCTGGTGGGGCCGCACCGCATCAACATCACGCTACGCAAGGCGCTTTAGCTGCGGCTCCTGCGCCAGGCAGGCGACGAGATAGTCGATAAACACCCGCAGTTTGGGCGGCAGATACTGGTTGGGCGCGTAAAGCAACCACAGGCCACCGTGATAGCTGCTGAGGAAATCCCATTCCGGCAGTACCTGCACGATCTCGCCCTCGTCGAGCGCCTGGCGGGCGGTAAAGTACGGTAGGCTGCCGATGCCGATATGCCGTTTCACCGCGTCCAGCCGCACGCCGGTGTGGTTGGCGGCGTAGCGGCCGCGCACCTTGACCGTCACCGTTTTGCCGCTGCGGCGGAACTTCCATTGCGCGTCGCTCGGCGTTTCTCCCAGATAGATGCAGCTGTGCGCCGCCAGATCGTGCGGGTGCTGTGGCGCGCCGTGCTGCGCCAGATAGTGCGGCGTGGCGCACAGCAGGTGGTCTATTCGCATCAGCTGACGGCCGATCAAGCCCGGCGACGGGCGATCGGTAATGCGTAGCGCCAGATCGACGCGGTCGTCGATCAGATCCATATAACGATCTTCCAGCCGCAGCCTCACGTCCACCTTCGGGTAACGTCGCAGGAACGCCGGCATGTGCGGATGCAGCACGAAACGGCCTACCGCCTTGGGCACGCTGACGCTGACCAGCCCTTCGGGCTCTGCGGCGCCGCGCCCGCCGATCGCCATCACCGCGTCGGCCGCCGCCAGCAGGGTGCGGCAGTGCGCAAACGCCTCTTCGCCGCTTTCGCTCAGCCGCAGTTTACGGGTGGTGCGATGCAGCAGCTGCAGCGCCAGCGCCTGTTCGAGCTTCGCCACGCTGCGGCTGACGGCGGAAGGTGAAGCGCCCAGTTTGCGGGCGGCGGCGGAAAAGCTGCCGCTCTCCACGACCTGGACGAAAACGGCCATTTCGGCCAACAGCGCGTAAGAAAGATTTGTGCTCATGACGCAAAGGTCCATTGTGATGGCGACGGATTATGCTCCGATTATGACATGAATATAATGGCTCTTCGAACCGAGGAGAAAAATGATGACCGAGCGACGTTATTACTACAGCGACGATTTACAGGGCCAGGCGCAGGTATTGAGCTGTGAGCCGGCCGAGGCGGGCGCTTACGCCGTGGAACTGGACGCCACGCTGTTTCACCCGCAGGGCGGCGGGCAGCCGGCCGACGTGGGAGCGTTGAACGGCGTCGCCGTGTTGCGGGTGCAGCAGCAGGGGGATAGGGTGTTGCACTATACCGCGGCGCCGCTGCCGATCGGGCCGGTCAATATGCAGGTCGACGAAGCGCAACGCCGGCTGCACGCCCGCTGGCACTCCGGCGGCCATCTGATCGGCTGGCTGGGCGAAACCCGCGGTTGGCGGCCGGTGAAAGCGCATCATTGGCCGGGAGAAGGGCGCATCACGTTCACGCCGGGGCCGGACGTACAGACGCTGGAGGCGGCGTTTTTACACGCGGAGCTGGCGCGCCTGATCGCCGCCGATTTGCCGCGTCGCCAACAGGCGGTGGACGGGATGCGCCAGATCGGTTTCGGCGATCTGCCCGCCTACGGCTGCGGCGGCACGCATGTCGCCACGTTGGGCGAGGTGGGCGCGATCGCGATTACCGGCGTAAAGATGAAGAAAGGGCAGCTGATCGTGCAGTATGCGCTGGGATAAAAGCGTCAGCGCCCGGCCTGCCGCAGCTGGGTGCAGAAGGCGCACTGGCATCCCGCCACCGGCACCGCCTCACAGCGGCCGATATTCACCGGCTGGGCATCCATAGCGTGAAAGCCGTAAAACAGATTTTCGATGTTCTGTTCCGCCGCACGCGCCTGTTCGGTGCGTGGCTCGGGCACTTTTGACTGAAACGCCGCAGCCTTGCCGGCCAACAGGCTGAGAAACAGCAGCGACAGCTGGATTTTCATCGTCGTCTTCCCTTTGCTTTTTTTGATACGTTATAACAAAACCAAAGCGCCGCCAAGCGTCGCTCTCGCGCTCGGCGCCCGCCGGCGCGTGAGCCGGTGCGGTGAACGCCCGAGCTTAATTCTGGTTACTCGTTGATTTTATTGAAATTGATGAAATAGTCAGATGCCATCATCCAGGGCATGACAGGGCAGCCAATATTCTAAATACTTAATTGAAGAGGCGCTCGGGGCAGGAGAAGCGCTTTGGGCGCGCGTTTTTGCACGGCGCGCCCGCCGTTTTTGGCATGGACTGCATTTTCTCAGTGTCGTGGATTGTAAAATGGATTTTTGTAACCGGATTTCCGTGTGTTTATTGACGTTTAATTCATCGCGCCTGCTGCGTGACGTGTTGCAACCTGTGGCGGCGTTCGCCGATGAAATCATCGTGGTGGATTCGGGCAGTACTGACGGCACCTTGGCCATTTGCGACGACTTCAATATCAAGCCTCTTTATCACCCGTTTGAAACCCATGGCCGGCAAATGAATTACGCCATATCCCGCGCGCGATATGACTGGGTTTTGTGCCTGGACAGCGATGAGATCATGGATGATGAAGCGGTCGACGCGATGCTGCTTTTCAAGCGCACCCCAGGCCCCGACAAAAATAACGCCTATCGCATTCGTCGCGATTGGTTTGTGTTGGGACAGGCGGTCAGAACGCTTTATCCCGTCTCGTCACCAGATTTCCCCATTCGCTTTTTTCATCGCCAGGTGGTGAAGTTCAATGATGCGCCGGTAGATGATGCGGCGGAAGGGGGCGCATCCACCTTGATACTGGCCGGGCACGTTAAACACGACACTTTTTTCTCAATCGAGGAAGTGTTTGCCAAGCTGAACAGCTATACGGCGCGCGTGGTGAAATACAAGGCGATAAGGCCATCGATTCTCCGAGGGGTGATTAGCGCCATCGGCGCATTTTTCAAGTGGTACATTTTCAGCGGCGCCTGGAAAGCGGGCCGGGTCGGGGCCGTGACCGGCGTTTACGCGGTGTCCTACAGCTTTTTGAAGTATTTCAAGGCGTGGTACCACAGATAGCCGAACGGCGGGCGTGGCGTGAGCTCCCGTTCGATTGCGGCGCGCGATTGCGGCGTTGGGCCGGCAACCGCGCGCCGAAGGCGGGGGGCGAACCGCCTTCATCTCCTCGTTTAAACGCTGTCTTCAGCGATCAGCACCTCAGTAATATCAATGCGATGCAGCAGCTTTCTCTGTTTCTCATGGCTGATTTTCTTCATGCGGCGCAGCCGGTACAGCTCTTCTCTTTCCGCGTGCAACGAGGCTAAGTACAGCTGCTTTTCCAGCCGCTTCAGCGCCACGATATTCTTAACGTCTTCTTTGGTCAGAATTTTACGTTGCAGCACGTCCAGCATCCGCCGCGTCGTTTCTTCAATCAGTTCCGGCGTGGCGTCGTCCGGCGGGGCGACGAGCAGCTTTTCCTTGGTTTCGTTGACGGCCTTGGTCGCCGCGCTCGCCAAGGCTTCTGAAACGGAGAAAGCCTCTTCCTGATCTTCTTCCGGCGGCAGATTGCCGCGCAACAGGAAGGGCAGCGTGACGATGCCGACGACGATCGAGAGCAAGATGACTCCTGAGGCGATAAACACCAGCTGATACCGCCCCGGGAATGGCGAGCCATCCAATAGAAACAGCGGAATTGACAGCACGCCCGCCAGGGTCACCGCCCCTCGCACCCCGGCAAAGGCGGCGACGAACAGATCGCGCGTGCTGAATTTCGAAAATAACAGCGGATCTTTGCGCATCAGGGTCGCGCTGCCGACCTTCATCAGCCACAGCCAAATCAAACGCACGGCGATCAAACTAAAATAGATGATCACCACGTAAGCCAGCAGTGTCTCCAGGCTGATGGAATGATCGATACCGGTTTGCGCCACGGTGAAGTTCAAGATGCCCGGCAGCTGCAGCCCAAGCAGAATAAACACCATGCCGTTAAACACGAACTCGAGCATTTCCCAAATATTATTGGTGCGTAAACGCACCAGCGGCATGCTGCGATTCACTTTGGATTGGCCAATCATCATGCCGGCGCTGACGGCGGCCAGGATGCCGGATACGCCGATTCTTTCCGCAATCAGATAGCAGGAAAAGGGCAGTAACAGCGAGAAAATAATCTGGGTGGCGGAATCGTTATACATCCATTTATGGATGAACTTAACCATTTGATTATAGAGAAAGACAATAATGATGCCGCACAGCACCCCGCCAATCGATACCTGAAGAAAGGTCAGAAAGGCGCTCTCCAGGGTAAACGCCATCGCGCCGAGCGCGACAGCGATGGAGAAGTTGAGGGAAACCAACCCGGAGGCGTCGTTCATCAGCGCCTCCCCTTCAATTACGCTCATCACGGGTTTGGGCATGCGTCCTTTACCGACGATGCCGGACAGCGCCACGGCGTCCGTTGGCGACAGAACGGCGGCCAGGGCAAATGCGGCGGCGAGGGGGATTGACGGGAGCAGGAAGTGGATCAGATAACCCACCCCGACGACCGTGATGATCACCAGCACCAGGGCCAGACAAAGGATTTCTCTGCCGTAATGGATGAACTCTTGCGCCGGCGTTTTCCAACCGTCGGCGAACAGCAGCGGGGGAATAAACAGCATCAAGAAAAGCTCGGGATTGAAGTCGATATGCAACCCAAACTGCGGCCAGGCCAACACGGCGCCAACGATGATTTGCATCAGCGGAAGCGGGATTTGGAAGGGCAATATGCGCGTCACGACGCCGGACAACGAGACGGTGAGCAATAAGATCAATATGGTGAAGAATGTTTCCATCGTGAACCTTTTGTGGATTTAATTTTTCTCGCCGTTATCAAACGGTTTTTCTGCATGCCGCCCCTCAGGCGGGCTCGTCGGCCAAGGCTGAACAGCGGCCACGGCGGCCGCTGTCGATAAAGAAAGCGCAGTTGAGCAAGGCCGGTCTTCGCCCCGCTTGCCTGTGGAATGGCGCAGGCAAACGGGGCAAAGGGTTAAGGCAGCGCAAACGCCATCACGTAATCGCCGGTTTCTGACGAATGCGCGGCGCCGCCGACCACAATAACGATGTATTGCTTGCCGGTTTTAGGCGAAACGTAGCTCATCGGCGTCGCGCTCGCGCCGACCGGCAGCGCATATTTCCAGACTTCTTTGCCGGTGCTGCTGTTATAGGCGCGCAGATAATAGTCCTGGAAGCCGGCGAAGAAGACCAGGCCGCCGGCGGTCGTCATGGTGCCCGCGTAGGTGGGCATGCCAACCGGCATCGGCAGGTGCGATCTGATGCCCAGCGGCCCCATTTTTTCGGCGGTGCCGGCCGGTATCTGCCAGGCGATCTTTTTGTTTTTGTAATCGACGGCGGTGATCGTGCCGTAAGGGGGTTGGTTGCAAGGCACTTCGAGCGGCGACATCCACATCAACGTGATCATGCCGTATGGCGTGCCGATCATGGGAGAAGGCCCGTGGCCATCGATCACTTTTTGCGGGTACTGCTTCGCGACGCGTTCATAGCTGTCGCGCGCCACTAACCAAAACACATTCGGGATGCGCACATCGTTCATGTAAGCCATATGGTTTACAGGATCAATCGACATGCTCCCCCAGTTGAGTCCGCCTAAATTGCCGGGCTGCTCGAGCGTTGGGCGGGTGCCGATCGGGGTCATGTCGCCCTGGTAATTCATCTGTTTGAACAGGATGCGGCAGGCCATCTGGTCAAACAGGGTGGTGCCCCACATTTTTTCTTCGGTCAGGCGCTCGGCGCCAATGGTCGGCATGCCGACGGAGAACGGCTGGGTTGGCGAGAGGCGCTCTTCCTCTGCGGCGCCTTGCGTCGGCACGGCTTTCTCTTCAACCTGCGCCAGCGGTTTGCCGGTCTCCCGGTTCAGGTAGAAAATCTGCCCGCGTTTGGTGCCGAGCAAAAGGGCGGGCACCGGGCGATGTTGCTCATCAAAACCGTCTACCAGCGCGGGTTGGGACGCGAGGTCATAATCCCAAATGTCGTGATGCGTGGTTTGGAATTTCCAGCGCTCACGGCCTGTTTCAATATCAATGGCGACCAGGGCAGAGTTGTACTCATCCGAATTTTCCGGGCGATTCATGCCGTAATAGTCGGGCGTTGCATTGCCAAGCGGCGCATACAACAAGCCTAATTTGTCGTCATAGGCGGCGGTGGTCCACATATTCGGCGTGCCGCGCGTATAGGTGCTTCCGGCCGGCGGAGCCTTGGTGATGCCCGGATTGCCTAAGTCCCACGCCCAGTCCAACTCGCCGGTTTTGGCGTCGAACGCCCTGATGACGCCGGAAGGCTCGCCTTTCATTACGTTATCGATAACCCAGCCGCCGACGATAATCTTCCCTCTGGCGATGGTCGGCGCCGAGGTTTGGAAGTAATAACCCGGTTTGACTTCCCCCATATGCTGGCCGAGATTCACCTCACCGTTTTGACCGAAGGCGGGGCATTTCTGGCCCGTTTTGGCATCCAGCGCAATGAGGCGGGCATCGATCGTGGTGTGAACGATCGTTTTCTCGCACAGAGCGCCTGGCGCAACCTCCTCATTTTTGTAGTAGCCAAGCCCGCGGCAGCGTTGCCAAACGGGGGAGGTGGAATGCGAGTCAAATTTCCAGCGCGCTTTACCCGTATCGGCATCGATAGCGGTGATAAGACCGTTGGGCGTGCAGCTATACACCACATCATCAATCGCGAGCGGGGTATTTTGGTCCACGCCCGGCCGGAAATCGCCGGTGCGATACACCCAGGCGAGTTTCAGATCTTTGACGGTTGAACGGTTCACCTGATTGAACGGCGCGTAGCGCGTTCCTTCCGTCGTGCGGCCATAGGCGCTCCAATCGGCAGGCGCATTGTCGCTTTTGCTCTCGATAAACGTCACGTCGCCAGCAGGGGTAATTTCGCCATGGGGAAAGAAGGCGCCGATAAAGAAAGCGACAAAGGCCACGGATAATGCCGAACCGGCGATGTAAGCCTGCTTTTGACTCTTGGCGCCGTGCAGGTACGAGGGAAGTAAAAACGCGGCGATAATAGAGAGGCCGGCGGGCACCAGCAGACGAGGGAACAATGCCCAGTAGTTAAGCCCCGATTCCCAAAGCGCCCACAGCACCGTCATCAAAAACAGCAGGCCGGTTAAGTAACAAGCCGATTTGCTGCGCTTGAGGACCAGCACTGCGGCGGCGATGTAGCCTATCCCGGTAATGGCATAGTAGAACGATCCGCCGAGGGCGATCAGCCAAATTCCCCCCACGGTTAACGCGACGCCAGAAAAAACCAGCAAGCAAAAGAACGTGATTATTGCGGCTCTCTTACCAAACGATGTTCTAATCATATGTTTTCCTTTGACTTTTAAATCCACATTGGATCACCATCCCATCGCTGCCAACGCGTGAAAATGCCGGCGCGAAAGGCAAGGCATGTCCCGCCTTGAGACTTTTTATTCTTTAACGCTTTAGGGGCATTGAGTTGTCGTTTTGATATCCATTTCAACAGTGGCCATTGCGGCTTGGATCAGTCGCCAGACCAAGATAAGGGGTTTTTATTGGGCGATGACAGAACGCGCGCGATAAAAATAACCATCAACATTTTTATTTAATACCGGGTTGTAACCGTCTCGCAGAGATACGGTTTTGGGTGCGCTGGGCAATCCGATATTTTATTGCAGTGATAAGCGCATTGAATGAAAGAGCCTCTCTGGACTAATTATTTAGAGTGATGATGAATGCGAAATTGCTTTTAATCACGAGGTTGCGTAGAGGTTTACCCTGCGTTGAGTTCAGGGTGAAACATCATTCTTTATCAAGCCGGTGTCGATAGAAACGGCGAAAAAAATGATTTAATGCCATTCTTTCCCCATCGACATAGACAATATAACCTTTCCCGCGTTCGCCGACGGTGACTTTTTCAACATTAACATTAGGATAGTGTTTTTTTAGGTTTTTAGACCATACTTGAATACTCATAATTCTATTTTCCTGACGCGCTTTATTCTTGTTTAAGGCATATTGATAGCACCCGTAAAAATAAGTCTCGTAGAAATAAAATATCGTCACTACCTGGGGATGTCTACAAGCGTGCGGGCGGGATAAAGCGAAAAATGCCGGTTGCGCTCAGGCGGGGTATTTAGTGCAAATAGAATAAAAACAATAAGTTATCCAATCGGCCGCACAAAAAGTAAATGTGGGTAACACATTGATATTTAAGGTTTTGGTACGTAAGTCATATCGAAGTCAACGCTTAACGGATAAGCGGTAATTCCTTGTGGGGGCGAGAAGAACTCATCTTGGCGCGATCTTCATGGCGATATTGACGTGTTTTCCAATTAGATAAGTCTTAAAGTTGGCGCTTTGCAGCGAGTGGGTAATGAGTGGTTTTGAGCCTAAATTCAGCATAAATCTTTATTGTTTAATATAAATCATTACCCTTTTTAATAAATGGCAACGCCGATAGTGACAGGGTTACCGCGCTGGCCCTGGCGCTACCTCTTTCTCTCTGTGCTTGATAGGGAAGACAATGGGGATATAGGTCTTCATCTCTATTCTATCGCCGCCTTTGGGGGTGATAATTTCAATGAGAAAGCGATCGATCATGCCAACTTTATTTATCGGGAATGATTTGGTGTAGATACTTTGCGTGAATTTTTGCGCCTCATCGCTTGCGCCGTCATAACTGAACTCTGCATAAAGTTGCATGTCTTTTTTTCCCTGGGCGTCGGCCAGAGAGGCAAGCACGCTGCCAAGACAGTCTTCTTCAGAAATATAGAGGGTCTTCAAATAGATGCTGACGTAATTCTCTTTCTTGATGCTCGCGCCAAAATTGAAAAAGTTAATCACGCCGCTATCCGTTTTTTTCATGTTATCAATTGCCGCCAATCGCAGCGCGGAAACCGCAGGATGGAAGTGATCTATCTCTGCATCAACGCCATCCCCTGAATCGTCGAAAAATTTTGGCAGGTGCACATAGCGATGCTCGGGAATGCCGTCGAGAAACAGCAATGGGATGGCGGAGGACACGTCCCACGATTTACTTTTGCGATACTGCATCGGCGAGGTTCTGAATTGCTTGCGAAACGCCCGTTCAAAGGATTGATATGACTGAAAGTTCAGCGCTTTAACGATATCGGAAATAGAGAGGTTCGTCGCTTTCAACATAAATGCGGCGCGAATGAGTTTTCTGCCCCTCACATAGCTCCCGAAAGTCATCCCTGTTTCATCTTTAAACGCTTTTTGGATATGCCCGCGTGAATATCCGCTTTTTTCTGACAGCATCTCAACGGTGAGCTTCTCATTGAACCCACTTTCTTCCACCCAGGCGAGCAGCTCCTCAATGACTTTGGTTATAAACATGCAGGAGCTCCCTTTTAGTTATCTGCCTAATGGTTGCGTTGGGTAAAATAACGCGTTATCGGTATTCAGCGATAAGCCCCCAATTTATCCGTTCTTTTAGGAAATATCCTGAGTATAGAACGCTTGCAATATTAACGCGGTAAATTAAAAAAAATGTACTTAAAAGTGTCATTTACCAAATAGCAGCGTATGGCTAAGAAGGAGAAAGTACAGGGATACATTTTAAGTGTATTAATTTATTGATTTTTATGAGTTTGTATGAATGAGTCAAGGTGGTGGGAGCACATTTTTTGCTCATTGATAGATAAAAACTCTATATGGCTGTCAATTTATTGACAGTAACATCTTTTCGAATCGAAATAATTAACTATTCTATGTTTAAGAGTGGGTGGTTAAGCGGCAAATAGGCCAGGCAGGGGATTGCGTAATTAAATAATGGTTAATCCAAGGGGGTATCAAGGATAATGACATTCAGGGAGGAGTATGAGGGGGGTATTTTCACGAAAAATAGCGTTTGCTATTTATCTTCTGGCTGTGGCCTGCGTTTTTTGAGGCAGAATAAACGCTGAGCGTTTTCTGTCTTGGCGTCCGTGGTTTATCAGCGTTTTTCCACACGACTTCTTTGTGAATCTCATCTTGTGCGAGAGGTGAATCGGCATCTTTCGCCCTGGAAATGATTTTTGTGCAACGTGATGCGTGGATATATTTGAACGGATATGGGAATGCCATTCTTCGAAAGAAAGCAAGCCGGACAGCTTTTGGTTCCGCAAGAAGAGAGATGCATTCAATAATAAAAATAGCAAGATGACAGGCTTTACTATGGATTGTTCTAACAAGTTCAGACGCAATATTTTAGATGAGATAATCGCTATCATTGAAAAAGCTATTGATACACAAAGCCATGTATCAATAAGGGCGCTATCCATTAAGTCAGGGTATTCCATCGGGCATTTACAGCGGATGTTCTATTTGTATGAAGGGATGAAGATAGGGACTTATATCAGAAAGCGCAGACTAAGCCGCGCGACGTTATTGCTGAAATGTACCGATATGAAGATCTATGAAATCGCGTTGCTCTCCGGGTTTAGTTCTCAGCAATCATTTAGCCGTGCGTTTTCAAATCAATTCGGTTGCCCGCCGAGAACATTCAGAACCCTGCGCGATTGGCCTTTTCTCAATTATCAACCGATTATTGGCTTCGATAAAGAGCCTTTCCCCAGCAGCATCGTGTACTTGAATTTGCATGAGTATTACGAGAATAAAAGGATCGTGCAACTGCTTTCGCCGGTAATCAGCCGGGGGCAGATGAAGGTAAACGTAAAGAATCCAATAACCTGTAGCCTGTACAACGCATCGGCAAAGTACATTGCGATCAGACGCAATGAAAAAAAGATGAGCGAAAATGAGTTCATCCTATCGCTCTATGAGGGGGTGTTGGCTTCCCTGGATATCTTCATCACGCAAAGCGTAATCTTTAAAATTCACGATCACTGCCCAGGTGAAAAGGAAAACGTCAGCATGTGGTATTTCATCCCGATAAAATGAGCTTTGTTTATCGCGCGCGGCAGCAGGTTGCCTGATCACAACGGAAAGCTTGGGTTATGCCATCGATATTTTGATGGCGCCCTCCCGTCAACGCCCCATAAGCCTGTTTCCGCCAACGGAACGGTTGGTGAGGGAGAAAAAAAACCGACCGCGAGGGTCGGTAAGCATGGGGTATTCAATAGGTATGACAACACTACAAGTAAATAATAGCGCGCGTTGAGGTTTTGTCTTTACCGAAAAGTGTTATCTCACGGAACAATAGACTCGGCATGCGCGCATCCTCTTTGGCAATAAGACGTGGGGCCTGCGACGCGCAGGCGTCATGAAATGAAGATAAAAAAAGCCGGCGATTAACGCCGGCCAATGAAACATCGACAATCTCTCTGAGATGCACGGCCTTACACGGGAAATAAGACCATGCAGTTGCTATGTAATCCTACCTGGCGCGTTTTTTTTTACCAAAAAGCGATATTTTTTGGCAGGGGAGGTGGGGGAATAAAAAAGCCGGTCGTGACGACCGGCGAATGCGAAAATAACAGGGTAACGTTAATTGAAAGTGCACATAAAATGATAGCGAATTAATCCTAGCACTGACATCGGCGGTATATTTTACCTAAAAATGTCTTTGCGGCATTGGCATTACCGCCCGGCTCCGACGGCGGTATGAGTTTGTGCGCAGAGGAGAAAGGGCGGCCGATGCTGCGCCCTCCGAAGCCAGGCTAAGATCCCAGCGGCCAAACCGCCTCGCGCACGGCGATCGCTTTGGGCAACAGCCCCAGGGCGTAGAAGCGGTCGGCGATGCTTTGCTGCTGGCGGATCACCTGCAAATCCATGGCGCGGATCTCGTGGCTGCGGCGCGACAGCGCGAGTTCCAGCGAGGCGCTCGCCAGCCCCAGTTCGTCGGAAAGGTGACGAGCGGCTTCTCTCGGCTGCGCGGCAATGTAGCGGCCGGTGTGCTGCAATGCTTGCATCAGCGGCTGCAACAGATCGCCCGAGCGTTCGGCGAACTCGCGGCGCGCCAGATAGAATTGCTGATTGAGCACCCGTTGGGTGCCGTCGGCGATCACGCGCAGTTCCCCGCTGCGCTGCGCGTCGCTGAGCAGCGGATCCCACATCATCCAGGCGTCCACCGCCTGCAGGTCGGTCGCCGACAGCGGATACTTCGGCGGCGCATAGACGATGCGCACATCGTTCAACGTCATTCCCTGTTCGTCCAACATCTGCAGCAATAAATAGTGCACGTTGGAGCCTTTGTTGAGTGCGATGCGTTTGCCGCGCAGATCGGCGGCGCTGCGTATCGGGCTGTCTTGCGGCACCACCATCGCCACGCTTTGCGGGGCCGGCGGCTCAAACCCGACATACACCAGCGCGTTGCCCTGCGCCTGCGCGAAGATCGGCGGCACTTCGCCGGTGGTGCCGAAGTCTATTTCATCGCCGTCGAGCGCGTGCAGCAGCTGCGGCCCGGCGGGAAACTCGCTCCACAGTACGCTGATGCGCTGTGCGGCGAAGTGCTGTTCCAGGCTTTGCCGCGCCTTGAGCACGCCGAGGTTGCCAAATTTTTGATAGCCGATACGCAGTTCGCGTTCGGGCAGCGGCGCTGCGCTGATGGCCGGCGAATGCGCGGGCGCGCCGACGCTGCGGCGGCGCGGTTTGATCAGGCCAAGATGCGCCAAATGGGTGCGCAGGGTATTGCGGCTGACGCCGAGCAAGGCCGCCGCCTGCAGCTGGTTGCCGCCGCTGCGTTCGAAGGCGTTGCGCACCAGCGCATCCAGCACCCGTTGGTAGAGCTGGGTACCGTCGCCTTGCAACTGCTGCTGCACGAAGCGATCGATGGCGTCGTCACCGCCGCCGCCGTGATCCGTCAGGCGTTGCGTGAGCCGCAGTTGCTGCGGGGCGATCGGCCCCTCCTGGCTCAGCAAGACCGCATTATGCAGCGTGTTCTCCAGCTCGCGCACGTTGCCGGGCCAGGGGTAGTCCAGCAGCGCCTGCTGCGCCTCCACCGTCAACTGCAGCGGCGGCCGTCCCAGCCGGCGGGCGTACAGCGCAAGAAAGTGTCTGGTCAGCGCCGGAATGTCCTCCGGCCGCTGGCGCAACGGGGGTAAGGTCACCGCCGCGACGTTCAGCCGGTAATAGAGATCTTCGCGGAAGCGTCGTTGGCGGATTGCGCCGGCCAGATCGACGTGGGTGGCGGCGATGACCCGCACATCGATCTTCAGCGGTTTGCGCGAACCGACGCGGGTGATTTCTCGTTCCTGCAACACGCGCAGCAGCTTGACCTGCAGCGACAGGTTGAGTTCGCCGATCTCGTCCAGCAGCAGGGTGCCGCCTTCCGCCGCTTCGAACCAGCCCTGATGGGTGCCGACGGCGCCGGTGAAGGCGCCTTTCTCATGGCCGAACAATTCGGCTTCCGCCAGGCTTTCCGTCAGCGCGCCGCAGTTGACCGCCAAAAAAGGGCGATGGCGGCGCGCGCTGTGGTGGTGCAGATAGCGCGCCACCACCTCTTTGCCGGTGCCGGTTTCGCCGACGATCAGTACGGTGGCGTCGGTGGGGGCCAGCCGATCGAGCACGCTTTGCAGAGCGAGCGACGCCGGATCGATCAGCACCGGTTTGTCGGCGGCGAACGGTTGGGGATCGTACATGGGCGTCTCCTGGCTGACGGCGAAGGGGGAAAAAAATCTTATCCCAGCCCATGAGCGGCCGCGAGAGGGTAAAAGGCGCACGGTGCTGCATTGGCAACAGCTTTTCGCCGCCGCCTGCTGCCAATGCAGCAGCGCTTGGGCGGTGATGTCTTTTCAACGCATTGATATGCATTGCTTTTTAAAATCCGCCACTGTGGCATGCATCCTGCTTTTCGTTTTATAACCAAGCAAGATTTTTCTATCGATAAATATTGAGAATAGTTATATAGGAAAAGCATAAATGACTGAGTCAGCGAAAGAACGCATCAACGTTTTCTGGTTTCTGCCGACCCACGGCGATGGCCGCTATCTGGGCACGGCGCAGGGCGGGCGCCCGGTAGACCTGCCTTACTTGCAGCAAGTGGCGCTGGCCGCCGATAACCTTGGCTATTACGGCGTGCTGATCCCAACCGGTAAAAGCTGCGAGGATTCCTGGCTGGTGGCGGCGGCGCTGGCGCCGATCACCCGTCGGTTGCGCTATCTGGTGGCGGTGCGCCCCGGCCTGCAGCCGCCGAGTCTGGCGGCGCGCATGGCCGCGACGCTGGACCGGTTGTCGGACGGGCGCCTGCTGATCAACGTGGTGACCGGCGGCGATCCGGTGGAAAACAAAGGGGATGGCATCTTCCTCAGCCATGCCGAACGCTACGAGGTGACACAGGAATTTCTCACGGTGTATCAACGGCTGCTGCAAGGGGAGAAGGTGGATTTCAGCGGTAAGCATATTCGCGTCGAAGGCGCCGAGTTGCTGTTCCCGCCGGTGCAGGAAAACGGCCCGCCGCTCTATTTCGGCGGCTCGTCGCCGGAAGCGATCGACATCGCCGCCGGGCAGATCGACACCTACCTGACCTGGGGCGAGCCGCTGGCTCAGGTGGCGGAAAAGCTGGCGGCGGTGCGCCAGCGCGCCGAGCGGCAGGGACGTAAACTCAGCTACGGCATTCGCCTGCACGTTATCGTGCGCGAAACCGAAGACGAAGCCTGGGCGGCGGCTGAGCGCCTGATCGCGCATCTGGATGACGACACCATCGCGGCGGCGCAGCAGATCTTTGCGCGCATGGACTCCACCGGCCAGCGCCGCATGAGCGAGCTGCATGGCGGCTCGCGCGAGAGTCTGCACATCGGCCCCAACCTGTGGGCTGGCGTCGGCCTGGTGCGCGGCGGCGCCGGCACCGCGTTGGTGGGCAATCCGCAGCAGGTGGCGGCGCGCATACGCGAGTATCAGGCGCTGGGCATCGACAATTTCATCCTTTCCGGCTATCCGCATCTGGAAGAGGCCCACCGCTTCGCCGAACTGGTGATGCCGCTGTTGCCGCTGGCGCAGCCGGCCCATCAGACGGCCCGCACGATCAATACCGGCCCGTTCGGCGAAACCATCGGCGGCGATCGTCGTCCCGGCCCGGTACAGCGGGAGGGCTGATGGCGAAGCGTGCCCATATTATCGTTATCGGCGGTGGTTTCACCGGCGCGGCGCTGGCGATCCAGCTGGCGCGCGGAGCGGTGGATGTCACGGTGATCGAACCGCGCGCGGCGCCGGGCTATGGCGTGGCCTACTCGACCCCCGAACCGACCCACCGCATCAACGTCCCGGCCGATCGGATGCAGCTGGCGGATGAGCCGGCGGGGGATTTTGACCGCTGGTATCGCCTGGGCGGCGGATTGGTGGCCGATCCGCAGGCGTTGTGGCGCGACGGTAAAGCCTATCCGCAGCGCGGCGCCTTCGGCCGCTATGTCGAGGAACGTTTCCATCAGGCGGCGCAGTCGGGCCAGGCCCGCTTGCGGCACCTGCGCGATCGGGCGCTGCGCCTGCAGCCGCAGGCGCAGGGCGCGACCGTCATCACCGCCGGCGGCGAACGGCTGTGGGGCGACTATGTGGTGTTGGCGACCAGTCATCCGCCGCCCGCGCTGCCGCGGCAGATCGCCCCGGAGCTGGCGCGCGATGCGCGTCTGATCGCCAATCCCTGGGCGGCGGAGGCGCTGGACGAAGTTGAACCCGGTGAGGCGTTGGCGATCGTCGGCACTGGGCTGACGATGGCCGATACGGTGGCGGCGTTGCACCGCCGCGGGCATCGCGGGCCGATTACCGCCTTCTCTCGTCACGGCCTGCTGCCGCGCCCCAATGCCGAAGGGGAGTACCCGACATGGTCGTTTGCCCCGCCCGCCGGACTGCGCGATGGGGTGCGGCAGGTGCGCCTTGAGGTGGCGCGCGCTGCTCGGCAACGGGTGCCGTGGCAGGCGGTGTTGGACGCGGTGCGCGCCCAGGGGCAGCGCCTGTGGCAAGCGTTGACGCCGACCGAACAGCAGCGCTTTCTGCGGCATTTGCGCGCCTATTGGGACGTGCATCGCTATCGCCTTGCGCCGCAGGTGAGCACGCTGCTGGCGGAGCAACAGGCGGCGGGCACGCTGCAGGTATTGGCCGCTCGTTTGCGTAGAGCGGAGCGAACGCCGCAGGGCGTAAGGTTGACGATTCTGCCGCGCCAAGGCGCAGAGCGTGCGCTGCAGGCGCAGCGGCTGCTGATCACCACGGGCCCGGCCCATGCCGGGCTGATCGCCTCCAGCCCCTTGCTCCATTCACTGGCGGAGCAGGGGGCGCTGCGCGCCGATCCGCTGGGGCTGGGGCTGTGGGTCAATGCTGACAGCCAGGCGATCGGCGGCGACGGCCTGGCCAACCCGCGCCTGCTGGTGGCCGGCCCGGCGGCGCGCGGCCGCTTCGGCGAACTGATGGGGCTGCCGCAGGTGGCGGAACACGCCGAAAGCGTCGCGCGTCATCTGCTGGCGGCGATCGCCGCCGGAGGGTGACAGCGCGGTTTGCCGGCAGGCTCAAGCGTCAGTCCGCCCACACCTGCGTGCTGCGCGGGCTGTCCATCTGATAATCCGAATAGGGGCGGGTGAAGAACTCGCGCCCCAACTCGCGGGCGGCCCGCAGCGGGTTGCGCGGATCGCGGGCGATCTCGCCGCGTTGGTTGCCGGCGCCGTGCACCAGCCCAACGAAGGCGGAATGGGTGTAGCGGCTGAACTCCTGGATCTGATGCACGATGCCCAGCGCCGCGCCGGGGTAGGTCTCTTCCGACGCCACCGCCAGCCCGATGCGCTTGCCGCTCATGCGTTGGTGCACGTCCGCCGCCTGAGGGTAGGCATTGGAATAGAAGCTGAACGAGCGATCGAAAAAGGCCTTGGTTTGCGCCGACATGCCGTACCAGTAAATCGGCGTGCAAAATACCGCGCCGTCGGCCGGCAGGAAGTGCTCCAGGAACAGCTCGGCGTAGCGATCGGCCGGCGGCGGCGTATGGCGTTCATCGCTCAGAAAACCGCTCAGGTAATCGTCGAGAAAATGCAGGCTGGCGACGGTGCCGGCTTCGGCGGCGCCCGCCATGATCGCCTGTGCCAGCGTGGCGCTGTTGCCGTCGCGGCGCGGGCTGCCGACCAGCACCGCCAAACGCTTGGGTTGATGAGTTGCATTCATGTCATATTCCTCTGTGTGAAATGAATTCAGCCTTACTCTAGAAACAAACCCCGGCGGGCGACAAATGACGGCTTTTCTGCCAGGATGAATTCAACTCACCTGGAGAGGCTTCGCCATGTTCGCCACGCTGCCCGTCAACGCATTACGCACCTTCGAATCCGCCGCTCGCCTGCGCAGCTTCAAGCTGGCGGCGGCCGAACTGGCGGTGACGCCGACGGCGATATCACACCAGATCAAAGCGTTGGAGCAGCAGTTGGGGTTTGCGCTGTTCGAGCGGGTGCCGCGCGGCGTGCGGCTGACACCGAAGGGGGAAACGCTGTTTGCCGGGGTGCACGGCGCGCTGCTGGACGTCGCCGCCACGCTCGAAGGCCTGCGGCCGCAGCCCAGCGCAGGATCGCTGTGCGTTTCGGTGACGCACTCGTTCGCGGCGCTGTGGCTGGTGCCGCGCCTGGGGCGCTTCTATCAGGCGTATCCGCACTATCTGGTGCGCCTGGAGGCCTGCGCCGAGGTGATCGATCTGCAGCAAGACGCCAGCGTGGACGTAGCGGTGCGCTACAGCCGCGCGCACTATCCCGCGCTGCATCAGGCGGCGCGGCTGGAGGAAAGCTTTGGCGTCTACGCCGCGCCGGGGCTGGCCGCCGCCGAGCCGGAAAATCCGGTGCTGATCACCGTCAAGTGGGGGGATTCGGCGCTGTACGACAGCGGCTGGCATGACTGGTGCCGGACCGCCGGGGTCGATTGGTGGCGACGCCATGCGGCGATGCGCAGCTATCACGAGGAGCATTACGCCCTGCAGGCGGCGGTGGCCGGGCAAGGGTGGGTGCTCGCCAGCTCGGTGATGGTGTCCGAGATGGTGGCCAACGGCCTGCTGGCGGCGTACCGGCCGGAGGTGCGCGTACCGGGCGCCGCATACAGCGTGCTGTGCGCGCCGGGGCGCGAGCGGCACCCGCCGGTCAGGGCGTTTCTGGCCTGGCTGCAGCAGGAATTGCCGCAGGACAATGGCACGAAATAAAAGTTTTACCGTCCTAAGCTGTGGGAATATCAGCGAACTTTTGTTTTTACTTCACTGCGAGAACCTATCATGAGCCAGCCAAGAATCTCCGATTACCCGATTGATGCGCAATTTATCGAGCGCTGGTCGCCGCGCGCGATGACCAACGACGCCATCGACGATCAAACGCTGCTGAGCTTCTTTGAAGCGGCGCGCTGGTCGCCTTCGGCCTACAACATTCAGCCGTGGCGCTTTGCCTACAGCAAGCACGGCTCCGACAGCTGGGAGAACTACCTGGAGTTCCTGATCGACTTCAACCGCGGCTGGGCGCAACACGCTTCGGCGCTGGTGGTGATCGTCTCCAAAACCACCAGCCTGAACGGCGAGCGGCTGGTGGACAACCCGACCCACGCGTTCGACACCGGCGCCGCCTGGGCCAACCTGGCGCATCAGGCGCACCTGAAAGGCTGGCTGACCCACTGCATGAGCGGCATTCACCACGACAAGATCAAAGCGGCGCTGCAGCTGCCGGACGACTATGCGGTGCACGCCATGGTGGCGATCGGCAAACCGGGCGACAAATCCCGCCTGCCGGATTTCCTGCAGGAAAAAGAGGCGCCGTCGGGCCGCCTGCCGCTGGGCAACACCGTCAGCGAAGGGCTGAATTTCACGCTGTGACCGCGCGTTCTCGCCGAGGCCCGCTTGGCGGGCCTTTTTTATGCGGCGAGTAAAACTTTGGGAGTATGTTCGCGTTCGCCCATTCGCTGTATATTTTGTTATATAGCGATTGCGTGATAAGGAGGAACCGATGGGGGATCATTTTGGCAAAGGGCTGTTGGCGGGATTAAAAGCGGACAACCTGAAACCCGAGGCGGAGCTGTCGCGCTTTTGCTCCGACTACAAGCGCGGTTTCGTGCTCGGCTATGCGCACCATTTGGCGCAGCGCTGCGGCGACGAGAACCGGGCGGCGTTCGAGGCCGGGCAGCTCAGCCGCGCCTATGGGCTTGGCAGCGAGCCGATGAGCGAGTTCTTCTCCGGCGGCGACAGCCGGTTGGCGGAGAAGTTTTTCCGCGCCGGCTATAACCGCCCGGCGCAGGGTTAGGGCAGACGGCCGTCAGGCGGCGCTCAGCACTGCCACCATATACACGCACGGTTGGTCGCTCTGATTTTCAAATCGGCAGTCCGCTGGCGGGCCGAGCTCCAGGCAGTCTCCCTCGGCCATCTCATGGCGCGCGTCACCCTCGATAAAGACCAATGCGCCGGATAAGACCCAGATCAGCTGACGTTTGAACGCGTACACCGAAGCCGGCATCGGGATCGCCGCGCCGGCCGGCAGTTCGATGCGCACCAGATCGAGCGGCAAATCGGTGCGGGGCGACACGTGGCGCCGCACGTAACCGCTCTCAGGATCGACCCAGATAGGTTGATCTTCCCGGCGCAGCAGCCGGCCTTCCTGCGTTTCCGCTCGGGCGATCAGCTTGGACATGCTGAGGCCGAACGCGCCCGCCAGTCTGCCCAACAGCATCGCCGTCGGGCTGCTCTCGCCGCGTTCGATCTTATGAACCATCGCCCGTGAGACACCCGCCCGTTCGGCCAAATCGGACAGCGACCAGTGGCGCGCTTCGCGTTCAATGCGAATGCGTGCGCCGATCAGCTGATTTAGATTGTCTAATTTAATATTCATATCGTAGTATTATAGTGGACAATTGGCCGGGGTAAACCATGATTATACGAAATGCGACGTTCAACGATAGCGCGGCGATTGCCGCTATCTATAACGACGCGGTGTTGAACAGCACCGCCATCTGGAATGAACAAACCGTGGATGCGGCCAATCGCGCGGCGTGGATCGGCGAACGGCAGGCGGCGGGTTACCCGGTGCTGGTGGCGGTGAACGCCGAGGACGAGGCGATCGGCTACGCGTCGTTCGGCGACTGGCGCGCCTGGGACGGCTATCGCCACACCGTGGAACATTCGGTGTATGTCCATCAGGCGCATCGCGGCGCAGGGATTGGCAAGGCACTGCTGCTGGCGCTGATCGCACGGGCGCGGGAAATCGGCAAACATGTGATGGTGGCCGGCATCGAATCCGGCAATCAGGCCTCGATTAAGCTGCATATGGCGCTCGGGTTCCGCGACGTGGGGCGCATGGAACAGGTGGGCGCCAAATTCGGCCAATGGCTGGATCTGACGTTCCTGCAACTGAGGCTCGACGAACGGGCGACGCCGCCCGCGCGCTGATCCCGGGAGACAGGGCGATGAATATGCTGTTACTGCTGATCGCGGCCGGGATGGGGCTGGTGGTGCAGAATCTGCTGATGGTGCGCATCACCGAAAGCGTCTCGACCATCCTTATCACGCTGGTGATCAACTCCAGCGTCGGTTTGTTGCTGCTGGTGGGGTTGCTGCTGGCCAAAAACGGCCTCGGCGCGGTGGCGGAAGTGACCGGCGCCGCCAAATGGTGGATGCTGTTGCCGGGGCTGCTGGGATCGCTGTTCGTGTTCGCCGGCATCCTGGGCTACCAAAAACTGGGCGCGGCGGCCACCATTTCGATCCTGGTCGCCAGCCAGCTGTGCATGGGGCTGTTGGTGGACGTCTACCGCGCCGGCCCGGCGGCGCTGCGCGAGAATCTGCCGGCGCTGTTCGGCGCCTTGTTGCTGGTGGCGGGCGCCTATCTGGTGGCGAAACGCAGCTTTTGACGGCGGCTGAAAGGCAAAAAGCCCGCTTAAGTTTCCTTAAGCGGGCTTCTCTAAATATGGCTCCTCTGACTGGACTCGAACCAGTGACATACGGATTAACAGTCCGCCGTTCTACCGACTGAACTACAGAGGAATCGTTTGAACGGGGCGAATAATAGCGGGGCGGTTGCGGCTTGTAAAGCGCGAAAACGCCCGGCGCGCGCGTTTGCTGCAAGATTACCCAACCTGCTGCTTTTTCTCGCTTTTATCGCTTACCTCACGCGCAGCGCCGCCGGATTGCCCGCTGAGGCGGCGCCGTTGCCTGCCGGTGGTGCAACGCGTGCCCTGCGTTGTGGCGCGCCTCGCCCGATAAACGGCCATTTGCCGCCGTTTTTGGCCTTTTGACGACTCTGGCCTGGATCTTGCTGCGGTTGCATGACCGGATTTCGGCATTCTCAATTTAGCGGCTCGCTGGAGGCACTATGAATCTCAGACGTCTGAAGTACTTCGTGAAAATCGTCGATGTCGGCAGCCTGACCCAGGCGGCGGAGGTGTTGCATATCGCCCAGCCGGCGCTCAGCCAGCAGTTGGCGACGCTGGAGGGGGAGCTGAAGCAACAGCTGCTGATCCGCACCAAGCGCGGAGTGCAGCCGACCGAGGCCGGCAACATTCTGTATGCCCACGCGCAAACCATTTTGCGCCAGTGCGAGCAGGCGCAGAGCGCGGTCAACAGCGCCGGGCAGGCGATGAGCGGCCAGGTGTCTCTCGGGTTGGCGTCGGGGAGCACCGCAGCGCAGCTGGCGCTGCCGCTGCTGCAAACCCTGCGCGATCAGCAGCCGGGCATTTTGCTCAGCCTGCATGAAAACAGCGGCGCGGCGCTGGCCGGACAGGTGGCCAACCAAACGCTGGACATGGCGATGGTCTACGGCGCCAAAATGCCCGCCGGTCTGCACACCGTCGCGCTGATGCGGGAGGATCTCTATCTGGTGGCGACGCGCGCGGTGCCGCATCCCGGTAACAGCGTCGAGCTGCTGGACGTGGCGCGGCTGAACCTGTTCCTGCCGCGCGAGGGGGATGCGGTGCGCAACCAACTGGAGGAGGCGATGGCGCTGCGCAAGCTGGCTGTCAACGTGGTGGGGGAGATTGAATCCTCGGGTGCGCTGAGCGCCGCGATCGCCGGCGGGTTGGGGGCGACCGTATTGCCGGAGTCGGTGGCGCGCGCGATGATCGGCCCGGCCAAGGCCTGGATGGCGCGCATCAATGCGCCGACGATGTCGGTGCCGCTGTCGCTGTGCATGTCGGGCCAACAGTCGCTGTCCGCCCCGGCGCTGCTGGTGAAAGACCTGCTGCTGTCGATCGCCGGTGGCCGCAGCCAGGAGAAGCGCGCGCTGGCGCTGGTGCGTTGAGGAAAAAACGGCCCGCCGCAGCGGGCCTGAGCACCGTTATCGGAACGGCGGTTCGTTGAAGGTGCGCAGCTTGCGTGAGTGCAGGCGATCGCCCTCGGCGCGCAACAGATCGATGGCGCAGATGCCGATCTGCAGGTGTTCTGAGATTGCCCCTTCATAGAAGCGGTTGGCCTGGCCCGGCAGTTTTATTTCACCGTGCAGCGGTTTGTCGGAGACGCACAGCAGCGTGCCGTACGGCACCCGGAAGCGGTAACCCTGAGCGGCGATGGTGGCGCTCTCCATGTCGACCGCCACCGCGCGGCTGAGGTTGAAGCGGCGCGCCGAAGCGGAGTAACGCAGCTCCCAGTTGCGATCGTCGGTGGTGACCACGGTGCCGGTGCGCAAACGCTGTTTGACCTCTTCACCGGGCATGCCGCTGACCATCTTGGTGGCGTCGTACAGGGCGCGCTGCACCTCGGCGATGCTCGGGATCGGGATATCCGGCGGCAGCACCGCATCCAGCACGTGATCGTCGCGCAGATAGGCGTGGGCCAGCACGTAATCGCCGATCTTCTGGCTTTCGCGCAGGCCGCCGCAGTGGCCGATCATCAGCCAGGCGCTCGGGCGCAGCACCGCCAGGTGATCGCAGATGGTTTTGGCGTTGGACGGGCCGACGCCGATGTTGATCAGCGTGATCCCTTGGCCGGTGCGCGAGATCAGGTGATAGGCCGGCATCTGGTGGTTTTTCCACGCCAGATCGGACACCGCCTGTTCGGGCGCGCTGGTTTCCGGCGTGATGTAGGTGCCGCCGGCGCTGGAGAGCGCGATGTACGGGCTGGCCGGATCGGCGATCTGCGCGCAGGCCCAGCGCACGAACTCGTCCACATAGCGGGTGTAGTTGGTGAACAGCACGAACGGCTGGAAATGCTCCACCGGGGTGCCGGTGTAGTGCCGCAGACGCGCCAGCGAGAAATCCGCGCGCAGCGCATCGAAATGCGACAGCGGGAAATGGTTGTCGGTGGTGTGATACAGGCCGTCGGCGGTCTCGTCACCGATCTGCGCCAGCTCGGTGGTGGGGAAATGCTGCGCGATACCGGCGCTCATTGAGCGATCGAGTGCCAGGCTGGAGCCGTCGATCACATAAGGGAACGGGATCTCCTGCTGCGACGGCGCCACTTCGATATGGGCGGCGTAGTCGTGTTCCAGCATCGCCAGCTGTTCGGCCAGATAGTGGCGGAACAGCTGCGGCCGGGTCACGGTGGTGCTGTAGCTGCCGGGATGGGTAAAGCGGCCGAAGGCGCGGGTTTTGTTCGGGCCGGACTGCTGCCCGTCCCAGCTGACGCGCAGCTCGGGATACACGAACAGCCCGGCGGCGCGCGCCTGCGGGTCCGGCAGGGTGCCGTGGCTGATAAAGTCACTGACCGCCTGCCGCAGCGCGTCTACCGCGGCGTCATACAAGGCTTCCAGTTGATCGAGTGCCTGATCGGCGCTGAGGCCGCTGCGAGGTGGGGCATAGCTCATACTTTCTCCTTCGATGTCCCGGCTCTGGGGCGGGATTGGCGGCGTTTCACCGTCACAGGTTAGCCGAAGCAGGGCGTAAAAGCTTGGTCGAAATGACGGGCACGGCAAAGAAATTACCGCGCCCGTGAAGGCGGGGGGATCAGGAGGCGGGAGCGGCCGCTTCGACCTTCAGCGATACCAGGCCGATGCCCAGCTTCTTCGGCGTGAAGCCGCCGCTGGCGCTCTCTTTCGGCTCGGTCGGTGCCGGCGGGGTAATGCTGATCTTCTGCGCGCCACGCGGGTTGTCGAAACGCAGGGTGACGGTGCTGTCCTGCTCGCCGAGCGACACGAAGCGCTCTTCGTCGCCGACGCGCACCGAAATCGGTTCGCCGACGTTGTTGCCGTAGGCGCGGGCGCGCAGCACCAGATCGAAGGTTTTCGGCAGCGGATCGACATAATCGATGTCGACCGCCGGCGCCAGGTTGGCGTCGGACCAGCGGCCCCACTCCTCGACGGCGGAGACGCCGGTAATGGCTTTCACCTGTTCCGGCATGCCGGGCAGCATGAACTCGATGGCGTCCGCCCGGTACTTCATCGCCGCGTCGTCCACCTGCAGGCGGGCGACGGCGTTTTGGTAATCGGCGACGCTGTCCGCCGCCGGGCCGGTAAAGTTCACCTTGCCGCGGAAGCGCTCGCCGCTGGCCTGCACGATCTGCGGCGGCGAGGCCAGGGTGCCGGAGGCCACGCAGATGTCGGTGCTCAGCGCCAGCTGCGGCGCCCAGACCCGGCCGATCTCGTAGCATTTATCGACCCAGACGAATTTCTCCCCCGCCCCCAGCCCGGCCAGCTGCTTGCGCAGCGGGGTGGAGAGGTAGACGTTGAACATCGGTTCGATGCGGTTGTCGCCCACCCGCAGGATGAACGGCACCTTGTAGGTGACGCCGGAGAAGCTGAAGCTGCGCTGGCGCGTGTCCACGCTGTAGTCGCTGATGCGGTTCGGCAGGCCCCACTGATTGATCACCGCCGGTTTCCAGCCGTTGATTTTCTCTTCGATATTCAGGAACACCGTAGACAGCGACGGCGCCGACAGGCTGCTGCGGCCGAGGCCGATATAGTTGTCACCGCCCATCACGTCCAGCACCGTGGCGCCGTTATCCAGCGTGCTGCGTTTCTCGTTGCGCTGCTCCGCCTGCGGCCGGGTGCCGTCGATGATAAAGAACAGGTTGCGGCGCTTCTGTTTGGTCAGGATGTCGTAGGCGGTGTTGTTCATCGCCAGATGATCGGAGGACACCACGATCACGGTGTTGCTGAAATAGGGCGAGCGTTTGATTTTGTCGATCAGCGCGGCGATGTGTTGCTGGCTGCAGGCCACCGCGCTCAGCGAGCGGTTTTCCTTGTTCTGCCAGGCGTAGCTTTTCTTGCTGCAGCCGGCGGAGATAAAACCGTCCGGGTGATGGGTATCGACGGTCAGGGTAAACAGCGAGAACGGCTGGCGCTGTTTGGACAGCTCGACGAACTTGCCGTACACCACGTCCAGCACGCTGTCGTCGTACCAGCCCCAGTCGTTTTTGTAGCTCGGATCGGCGACCTGTTCGCGCAGCTCTTTGAAACCGTAAACGTGGTCGAAGCCGTGGGATTTCAGGAAGGTGTCTTTGCCGGCGAACGCCAACTCGGCGCCCTGATAGAAAGAGTTGCTGTAGCCGGCGGCCTTCAGCACGTCGCCCAGGCAGACGTTCTCCGGGTAGAAGGTGGAGACCGCGCTGGAGGCGTTGCCGTCGAAGGGCGCGAACAGCGGAATGCCGCACTGTGAGGCGACCATGCCGGCGATGGTGTAACCGGTGCCCGGCAATTGCTGGGTGTTGCTGAAATCGATGCTGTCTGCGCGCAGGGCGTTCAGCTCGTCGGCCAGGCCGGGAAACAGCTCGGTATCGAAGTAGGTGCGCTCCAGGCTCTCGGCATAGATGTACACCAGATTCGGCCGTTTGCCCTGCACGGTCTTTTTCGGCGCCTTGTAGTAGGTGGTGAAATCGGCGGTATCGCCGACGATCTGGCTCTTGACCAGCAGCGAGATGTCCTGAAACGCCGGGGTGGTGCCGACCGAAAACAGCGCCAGCAGCACGGCGACGAGGCTGTAGGCCACGCTGCTGCCTTTGGCCTTGCGGCGCAGCAGGCTGCGGGCCAGCACCGCGAAGATAAGCCCCAGCGCCGCCAGCAGGCCGATGAACGGCAGCACGTATTTGCTGATGCCCGCGCCTTTGAGGCTGCTGGTGACGGTGTAGATCACCGCATCGGTGATGCCGTCGCCGGTGAAGTAGTTGCTGGCGATCAGAATGACGTTCAGCACCAGATAGCTGCCGAGCAGCGTCAGCAGAATGGCGAACCACCAGCGGTTGGCGGCGGCCCGGGTGCGATAAATCAAAATCGACGCCAAAAAAAGAACAAACGAAACGACTGCGAGAACCATCCGCCAAACCTTGTCTGATTGGAAAAAAACGTTGCTGCCCTGGTCTGCGCCGCCGACCGTGCCGCGGCGCGAAAAGTGAAGGGTATAGCCTATTGTCGGCGGCGGAACAACGCGCGATGTCCCGCTCCGGCCGACGGTCGGCGGCTATTGTACATTTTTATGACAATAGTGTGACGTTAATCACGTGGCGGCGGCCGCGGCGGCGAAATCTTGCTGGTCGGAGGTTTCGCTCTACGCTTAATGAGCGCCACGACGGCGCGTCCATCAGCCATTCAGGAGGAAGTATGCAGACGATTTCCGCAGCGGTACTCGACGATCTGGCCCCGCAAGGCGTGTTGCGCGCGGCGATCAATCTCGGCAATCCGGTGCTGGCGCAGGCCGGGCCCGGCGGTAAACCGCAAGGCGCTTCGGTGGAGCTGGCCGCCGCGCTGGCTCGCGAACTGGACGTGGCGCTCGAACTGGTCACCTATGACGCGGCGGGCAAGGTGTTCGCCGACCTGGACAGCGGCGCCTGGAACCTGGCGTTTATGGCTATCGAGCCGGTGCGTGCGGCGCAAATCGCTTTCAGCGAACCCTACGTGATCATCGAGGGGACTTACCTGGTGGCGAACGACGCGCCTTACTTTGAGGCGGCGCAGCTCGATCGGCCGGAGGTGCGCATCGCGGTCGGCCAGGGGGCGGCGTACGATCTGTTTTTGTCGCGCACGCTGCAGCAGGCGCAGCTGGTGCGGGCGGCTACTTCCGCCGAGGCGATCGCGCTGTTTTTCGAACGCGGGCTGGAGGCGGCGGCCGGCGTGCGTCAGCCGCTGCTGGCCGCCGCGGCCGCCCAGCCCGGCTACCGAGTGCTGGATGGGCATTTCACCGCCATTCGCCAGGCGATGGCGGTGCCGAGGCAAAAAACGCAGGGCGCCGCCTACGTGAACGCGTTTATCGAACGCTGCAAGGCCAACGGGCTGGTGAAGGCGGCCTTGCAGCGCAGCGGCCAGGGCGAGGTGACGGTGGCGCCGCCGGCCGCCTCGGCGTGATCAGTCGAGCTCCACCGCATACTGGTCTACCGGGGTGATTTTCTTGATCAGCTTGTTGTCGAACAGGAACTGTTCGTAAGCCTCATAGCGGGCCCGATCCAACTTGGCCGGATCGCGCGCGAACAGCGGCAGGCTGGCTTGCCACGCCTGTTTGTTCAGCTCGGTATTCAGCTCCGGGTGCGCCTTGGCGAACGCCAGCCAGGTGTCCTGCGGGTGCGCATGCAGGTAGTCGCTGCCTTGCTTCAGCGCGGCGAGGAATTTGCGGATTTTCGGCTCGTTCACCGCATCGCGGTTGGCGACGATGATCAGCTCGTCGTAGGCCGGCACGCCGTAGTCTTCGACGTTAAACACCACCGGTTTTTTGCCCCGCAGCTTCAGCTCCAGCGCTTCGATGTTGCGGTAGCCGCCGATCACCGCATCGACCTGGCCCGCCAGCAGGGCGCTGGTCAGCTGGAAGTTGACGTTGATGAGCTTGATGTCCTGCGGCTTGAGGTGCTCGTGTTCGACCATGGTGGCCAGCGTCGCCTGTTCGATGCCGCTGACGGAGTAACCCACCGTTTTGCCCTTGAGATCCGCCGGCGACGTGATGTTTTTATCCAGCGCGATCACCGTATTCAGCGGCGTGTTGATCAGCGTGCCGACGCGCATCAGCGGCAGGCCCTGATCGGCGAAGAAATGCAGCTGCGGCTGATAGGTGATGGCGAGGTCGGCCTGTTTGGCGGCCACCAGCCGCGGCGGCAGCGCCGGATCGGACGGCGGCACGATCTTGACGTCCAGCCCTGCGGCCTTGAAGGCGCCGATCTGCTCGGCCACCATAATCGGCGCGTGATCGGGGTTGATGTACCAGTCGAGCACCAGCGTCAGCTTTTCGGCCGCGCCGGCCTGGCCGGTGATGGCGGCGCCCAGCAGCAGCCCGCAGAGGGTTTGTTTGATCATGGTCGTTCCTTTATCCCTGGTTATGATTGCAATCATCAGTCGTTTTCCGGCGCCCAGGCGATCAGGCGCCGCAGCAGCGCATCCACCGCGGCCCACAGCAGCACGGTCATCAGCACCAAAATAAACAGCGCGGCGAAGCAGACGTCGGTCTGCATGCGCGCGTTGGCGTTCAGCATCACGTAGCCCAGACCTTCGGCCGAGCCGACCCATTCGCCGATGATGGCGCCGATCGGCGCGACGGCGGCGGCCATGCGCAGGCCGGAGCCGAAGGCCGGCAGCGCCGCCATCAGCCGCACGTGCCGCAGCTGCGCCCAGCGCGAAGCGCGCATCGTGCGCGCCAGATCGAGATAGTCGTTGTTGACCCGGCGCAGCCCGTCGAAAAAGGCCGACACCACCGGGAAGAAAATCACCAGCACCGCCATCGCCACCTTGGCGCTCATGCCGAAGCCGAACCACAGCACCAGCAATGGGGCCAGGGCGAACACCGGTATCGCCTGGCTGGTGACCACCAGCGGCATCAGCCAGCGCTGCAGGCGCGGCGAGAAGATCATGCACAGCGCCAGCGCCGCGCCGAGCAGCACGCCGAGCGCGAGACCGCTGACGATCTCCGAAGCCGTGACCAGCGTGTGCCAGGCGAGATAGCCGCGTCCGTCCCACAGCGCCTGCGCCACCGCGCCCGGCGTGGGCAGCAGAAAGGCCGGAATGCCGCTTTGCGCCGCCAGCCACCACAGCAGCAGCAGGCCGATGAAGACCGTCAACCCACGCCGCAGACGGGTGAAGCCGCGCTCTTTGGCGATATTCATTGCGCTGCCCTCACCATTTGCAGCAGCAGCTCGGCCTGGCTTTTCAGCAGGTCGGCGTCATCCGGCGCGCGCGGCGGTTGCCCGCTGATGCGGTGGGTATCGTCGAGGCCCAGCGGCCAAGGCGACAGCACCAGCAGCCGGTGGCTCAGGCGGCAAGCCTCCATCGGATCGTGGGTGATCAGCAGCACGGTGTTTTGCGCCAGCAGCTCGGCGGCCAGGCTCTGGATCTCGGCGCGGGTAATGGCGTCCAGCGCGGAAAAGGGTTCGTCCATCAGCACGATTGGCTGGCGTTCGTAGAGCGTGCGGGCGATGGCGGCGCGCTGGCGCATGCCGCCGGACAGCGCGGCGGGCAGGCTGCGGCTATGCGCGGCCAGGTCTACGCGTTCGAGCAGGTGCGCCGTCCACGCCCGATCCGGCGCTTCGCCGCGCAGCCGCGAGCCGAGGGCGACATTGTCTTCGACGCTCAGCCACGGATAGAGCAGGTCTTTTTGCCCCATGTAGGCGATGCGCCCGGCGATCGGCAGGCCGTCGCTGCCGCTCACCGTGCCCGAGCTGGCCTGCGCCAGCCCGGCGATGATCTTCAGCAGGCTGGTTTTGCCGGCGCCGCTGGCGCCGAGCAGGGAGACGAAGCTGCCGCCGGCGATGTCGAAGCTCAGCCGCTCAAAGATCGTCTGTTGACCGAAGCGCAGAGTGAGATCCCGCACCTGGATGCCGGGCGGGAGGCGCGGGGAGGTCATGAGGCGTTCAGCCCCATTTGCCAAAATGCCGCTTCCAGCTGAGTGGCGGTGGTGAAAATCTGCGCCAGCTCGGTAAAGCGGCTTTGTGCGCCGCGCTGGTGGCCGACGGTTTCCAGCAGTTCGATGGCGGCGTGCACGCCGGCCAGATAGCCCTCGTCGCCGTAGTTGCGGATCCAGGAGGCGTAAGGATTGCCCTCCATTTGGGTGGCGGGATCGTGCAGCAGCCGCAGGCCGATTTCGGCATAACCGGCCACGCAGGGCAGCAGGCCGGCCAGCAGATCGAGGGCGTCGCCGGCATGGCCGATGTCCAGCACGTAGCGAGTGTAGTTCATGGTTTCCGCCGCCTCCGGCTGGGCGGCGATCTGCGCTTCGTTCAGCCCCCATTCGGCGCAGTAGGCCACGTGCAGCGGCAGTTCGGCGACGATGCCGTTGAGCGAGGCGGTGGCGGCGCGCATCTCCGGCAGGGTGCGCAGCTTGCTGACCAGCAGCGCGTAGGCGCGGGCGAAGTGCAGCAGGAACAGATAGTCCTGCGTCAGGTAGCGGCGAAAAGCGCGTTCAGGCAGGGTGCCGGCGGCCAGCTGCTGCAGAAACGGGTGATCGACGTAATTTTGCCAGTGGCTGCCGGCCTGTTGGCGCAGCCGGCCGTAAAGACCGCTTTCGAACAGGGTGGTGATGGACATGGGACCTCCTTGAGTCAGTGGAGATCCGGGCACGCTGAGGTATGAACAGGCAACGGGTGATCGCGCGGTTGCCTAACCGTCCCTTCGCTGGCATGACCCAGATCAGGTTCAAAGGGTTCGGCTTGCGCCATCTCAGCCCGTAACAGGACACCCCTCGGAGCTGCCTGTTATACGACATTTGTTTTTTGATTACAATCGCCGGGCGGCGCGGCGGCAATCGGTTCGTTTAGTGCGATCGGGGGCGATTTTGCTGGCGCAAAGCGCGCGATTTTTGTCACTGTAGGCCCATGTTTTGCCTTTGAGGACGATGCCCGATGAAAAAGATTGGTTTTCTCTCGTTTGGCCACTGGACGCCTTCCGCCCAGTCCGGCACCCGTTCAGCGGCGGATGCGCTGCTGCAGTCCATCGATCTGGCGGTCGCCGCCGAAGATCTGGGCGCGGACGGCGCCTATTTTCGCGTACACCATTTCGCGCGTCAGCTGGGATCGCCGTTCCCGCTGCTGGCCGCCATCGGCGCCAAAACCCAACGCATCGAGATCGGCACCGGCGTGATCGACATGCGCTATGAAAACCCGCTGTACATGGTGGAAGACGCCGGCGCGGCGGATCTGATCGCCGGCGGGCGGCTGCAGCTCGGCATCAGCCGCGGCTCGCCGGAGCAGGTCATCGACGGCTGGCGCTATTTCGGCTATGCCCCGGCCGACGGCGAAACCGACGCGGACATGGCCCGCCGCCATACCGAAGTGTTCCTGGAAGCGCTGCGCGGCGAAGGGTTCGCTGAACCCAATCCGCAGCCGATGTTCCCGAATCCGCCCGGGCTGCTGCGGCCGGAGCCGTTTTCCGCCGGGCTGCGCGACCGCATCTGGTGGGGCGCCGGTTCGAACGCCACCGCCGTCTGGGCGGCGAAGCTGGGCATGAACCTGCAAAGCTCGACGCTCAAGAACGACGAAACCGGCGAACCCTTCCATATCCAGCAGGCCAAGCAGATCCGCGCCTATCGCGCGGCCTGGCAAGAGGCGGGCCATGCGCGCGAGCCGCGGGTTTCCGTCAGCCGCAGCATCTTCGCGCTGGTGGATCAGCGGGATCGCAACTACTTCGGCGGCAGCGGTAAGGAAGGCGACCAACTGGGGTATATCGATGCGCAAACCCGGGCGATCTTTGGCCGCAGTTACGCCGCAGAACCTGACGTGCTGATCGAACAGCTGGCGCAGGACGAGGCCATCGCCGAAGCGGATACCTTGCTGCTGACCGTGCCTAACCAACTGGGCGTGGATTACAACGCCCACGTCATCGAATCGATTTTAACCCATGTCGCGCCGGCGCTCGGCTGGCGCTAAACGGAGGAATGGCATGTCACGCATTTTCATTACCGGCTCGGTAGACGGGCTGGGCCGCGCCGCCGCGCAAACGCTGTTGGACGAAGGGCATCAGGTGATTCTGCATGCGCGTGAGCCCGGCCGTCTGGACGCGGTGCGCGATCTGCTGGAGCGCGGCGCACAGGCGACGATCGGCGATTTGTCCGATATGCAACAGATCCGGCAGCTCGCCGAGCAGGTCAATCGCCTCGGTCGCCCGGACGCGGTGATCCACAATGCCGGTATGTTTACCGGGCCGCAGGTGATGCCGGTGAACGTCATGGCGCCCTACCTGCTGACGGCCCTGATCGAACGCCCCACGCGTATCGTCTACCTGAGCAGCAGCATGCACTTTGACGGCGTGGCGGAGCTGAACGGCGTAGACTGGCTTGGCGGTGCTGCCGGTTCTTATTCGGACAGCAAGCTGTTCGTCACCACGCTGGCCGCCGCCGTGGCGCGCCTGTGGCCCGACGTCATCAGCAGCGCGGTCGATCCCGGCTGGGTGCCGACCAAAATGGGCGGCGCGGATGCGCCCGACGATCTGGCGCTGGGGCATGTGACGCAGGCATGGCTGGTGAGCAGCGATGAACCTCAGGCCCTGGCGTCCGGCGGCTATTGGCATCATCAGCAGCGGTTCGAGCCTCACGCGGCGGTACACGACGAGGCGTTTCAAACGGCGCTGCTGGCGCAATTGGCGCGCGCCGGCGGGGTGACTCTGCCACAGATTTAAATGACTATTCCTTCCAGGCCCGTCGGGGTTATCGGCGGGCTTTTTTATGCCCGCAGGGTGAACCGGCGGCGCTTTTCTTATACAGTGGCTTCCTGACCTGTTTTGACCGTTCTCTCTATTATCGCCATGCACACATTCCTGATTATCGTCCCTGAAGGGGGCATGCTGTTCGAAGCGGCGGGCATCGCCGATATCCTGATGCAGGCTAATCGCCTGAGTGCCGCCGAGACGCCGCTGTATCAGATCGCGGTCGCCACCACGCAATCTCACCGGGTGGTGCACGGCCTGTCCGGGCTGAGCCTGTTGGCTGACCATCGCCTGGCGGATCTCGATCCGGCCCTGCCGCGCGATACCGTCATTGTTGCCGGCAAGGGGGCGACGGAAGAAGAGGGCACCCTGGTGGCGGATTGGCTGCGCCGCGCGGCGCCGCAGACGCGCCGTATCGCTTCGGTTTGCGGCGGGGCTCTGCTGCTGGCCGAGGCCGGGTTGCTGGACGGGCGGCGGGCGACCACTCACTGGCGGCTGGCGGAAACGCTGCAGGCGCGCTTCCCGCAGGTGCAGGTCGAAAACGGCCCGATCTACGTGCAGGACGGGCCGATTTGGACCTCCGGCGGCGTCAGCTCCGGCTTCGACCTGACGCTGGCGCTGGTGGAGGACGACTACGGCTTCGTGCAGGCGCGTGAAGTGGCGCAGGATCTGGTGATGTTTCTGCGCCGCCCCGGCGGGCAGGCGCAGTTCAGCCGCTACCCGCTCAACCAGGCCAAATCGCCGGGCCCGATCCGCGACCTGCAGTCCTGGATCCTGGAGAATCTCGCCGACGATCTCAGCGTTGAACGGTTGGCCGAACGCGTGGCGATGAGCCCGCGCAACTTTACCCGCGTGTTCACCCGCGAGACGGGCATTTCTCCCGCCAAATTCGTCGAAGAAGGGCGGTTGCATACCGCCAGGCAGCGCCTGGAGCAGAGTGCGCAAGGCATCGAACAGATCGCCCTGGCCACCGGCTTTGGCAACGGCCTTAACCTGCGGCGGGTGTTTGAGCGAAAACTGCAGCTGACCCCGAGCGAATACCGCGAACGCTTTCATGCGCGCAATTTGGCGTAAATTGATCGGTAAACGTCATTTACGCCGCTTCGGGGCAGGGCTAGAGTTGAGGCAAAGCCCAAAACGAGGAGTGCATCATGGTGAGAGTAGGCATTAATGGATTCGGCAGGATCGGACGCAACGTGCTGCGCGCGGCGCTGGGGCGCAGCGATTTTGAAGTGGTGGCGATCAACGATCTGACCGACAGCAAGACGCTGGCGCACCTGCTGAAATACGACACGCTTTCCGGCACGCTGGCGGCCAGGGTCGAAGCCGGCGACAACCAGCTGCTGCTGGACGGCCGGCCGATTCAGGTGTTTTCGCAGCGCGATCCCGCCGAGATCCCCTGGCACAGCGTGGGCGTGGACGTGGTGATCGAAGCGACGGGCTTCTTTACCGACAAGGCCAAGGCGGAAGTGCACATCACGCACGGCGGCGCCAAGCGGGTGATTATCTCGGCGCCGGCCAAGAACGATGACATCACGCTGGTGATGGGGGTTAACGATCACCTCTACGATCCGGCGCTGCATAAGGTGGTCAGCAACGGCAGCTGCACCACTAACGGGTTGGCGCCCGCCGCGCAGGTGCTGCATCAGGCGTTCGGCATCGAATACGGGCTGATGAACACCACTCACGCCTATACCAACAGCCAGGCGCTGCACGATCAGCCGGAAAAAGATCTGCGTGGCGCGCGGGCGGCGGCGGAATCGATCGTGCCTTACTCCAGCGGTGCGGCCAAGGCGCTCGGCAAGGTGATCCCGGATCTGGACGGCAGGTTGACCGGTTATTCACTGCGGGTGCCGGTGCCGGTGGTTTCCATTGTCGATCTGACGGTGACGCTGAAACGCCCGGCGACGGCGGAGGAGATCAACGCGGCGTTCCGCGCGGCGGCGGCGTCCGGGCCGCTGAAAGGGATCCTGGGGTACAGCGATGAACCGCTGGTGTCGAGCGACTACCGGGGCGATGCGCGTTCGTCGATCATCGACGGCTTGTCCACGCTGGTGATCGGCGGCAATCTGGTGAAGGTGCTTGCCTGGTATGACAACGAGTGGGGCTTCTCCAATCGGTTGGTCGATCTGGCGCTGCTGATGGAAAAGCGCGGGCTGTAAACGCCCAACAGCAAAAAGCCCGCTTAAGTTGCCTTAAGCGGGCTTTTCTAAATATGGCTCCTCTGACTGGACTCGAACCAGTGACATACGGATTAACAGTCCGCCGTTCTACCGACTGAACTACAGAGGAATCGTGTGAACGGGGCGCATCATATCCAGCTGCCCCGGGTGTGTCAACGCTAAATTGCCCCAGGCGGTGCGACTGCTCGGTATCTGAGCAATGTGCCTGTCAATCAGCCCATTGCGCGTCGTTTTCCGCCTGGGCGCGCAGCAGGCGCGCCAGCGGATCCTGGCGGTAGAAGCGGCAAAAGTGCTGATACAGCGCCGGGAAGCGTTCGGCCAGCAGCTCGGGGGCGCTGAAGAAGTACTCCGACAGCACGGCGAAGCACTCGGCCGCATCGGTGGCGGCGTAGGCATCCATGCTGGCGGCCTCTTCGCCGACCATGTCGATCTCGTCCTGCAGGCTTTCCATCGCGGCGTGCAGATCATGTTCCCAGGCGGCCACCTCGCGCAGCGGGATCGGCGGCACGCCGGTGGCGACGCCGCCGTTGCGCATATCCAGTTTGTGCACCGCTTCGTGGATCACCAGATTGAAACCGGAGAGGTCAAAAGAGTCCTGCACGTCTTGCCAGTTGAGCACGATCGGCCCCTGTTCCCAGCTCTGGCCGGACTGCACCACCGGCCCCGAGTGCACCAGGCCGATCTCGTCCTGCCATTCGTCTTCCACCACGAATGGGGTGGGGTAGAGCAGAATTTCGTTGAAGCCGTCGAGGCACTCCGCGCCCAGCTCCAGCACCGGCAAGGCGAACAGCAGGGCGATGCGCGCCTGCATTTGCGAGGTGAGCTGCAGCCCCTGCAGCGGCACGATGCGCTTTTGCTGCAAAATCTGCCCGGCGACGGCCACCAGCCGCTGCCGCTCTTGCTCATTCAGCGGCGAGAGCAGCGGGATCGCCAGCGCGTCCCGCCACTGTGCCTGGGTATCCGCCTCGGGGTGAGAAGGTTGAGTCGCTTTCCACGGCCATTTAATCATCAGGTTGCTCGTAAAGTCGTCACTTGAACGTTCAGCGGTATGCTAATGCTGTAAAAATGCCGTAAAAGCGGGCATGATAGCAAGCGTTGTCAGGAGAGATGCCGGAGCGGCTGAACGGACCAGTCTCGAAAACTGGAGTAGGGGCAACTCTACCGGGGGTTCAAATCCCCCTCTCTCCGCCATTATTCAATCACTTACGAAAAAATCTTTCAACGATCCCCATCACAGTTAAAGCGCCCCGGCCCTGCAGGCCGACACGCCTTCCCCTTTGTTCTCGATTATTTCCCGACGCAATCAAACATCATTCGAACGCGCATCCAGATAGGCGGCATATTGATGCTCTGTCGCTTGACGCGCCTGATGACGCCGCTTGGCGACGATCATCGCCACCGTCAGCAGGGCGGGCAGCGCCAGGACGGCGAAAATGGTGCTGAAGCTCCAACCGAGCGCCAGCATTTCAGCCCCGGCCAGCGCGCTTAAGATAGCGCCCAAACGGCCGATGCCGTGCATCCAGCTGGAGCCGGTGGCTCGCGCTTCGGTGGGGTAAAAGCTGGCCGACAACGCGTTCATGCCGGTGTTGGCGCCCCCGATGCAGAACCCGATGGCCATCGCGCAGCCGCCCATCAGGAGGGGGTAACCCATCGCCATCCCCATCAGCAGAGTGAACAGCGCCCCCAACCCATAAATCGACGCCAACGCGCGATGCGGTTCGGATCTGTCCATCAACCACCCGGAAAATAGCGACCCTAATGTCCCGCCCGCCTGAAACAGCGCGGTGATGACCGCCGCTTGCGCGATGTTGAAACCGCTGTCTTTAATCAGCAGCGGCAGCCAACTGCCTAAGGTGTAGTACAGAAACAGCGCGCTAAAATACGCGCCCCACAGCATTAAACTGCCGAAGCGGTACCGTGCGCTCACCACCAGTTTAACCGGATGAGTGCAGACCTGGCCCGGCGGGGGCAGAACGACGGTAGAATGTCGAAAATCGCGATCGGGCGCCAGTTTCGCCAGAATGCGCTGAATGCCGCCCTGATCTGCCCGTTTCGCCACCAGGAAACACACCGATTCGGGTAACGCCGCCATCAGCACGGGCGCGAACAGCAGGGGCAAGATCCCGCCGAGCAGCAGCACGGCATGCCAGCCGAAGCGCGGCATCAGCCAGGACGCGGCGAATCCGCCCAAGGCGGCGCCAAAGGTGAAGCCGCAGAAAACCACGGTAATCAAGAAAGCGCGGCGTCGGGCGGGCGCGAACTCCGCCACCAGGGTGCCGACATTCGGCATGGCGGCGCCGAGCCCCAATCCGGTGAGCAGGCGAAATAACATCATCTGCTCCATATTTTGAGAAAACGCCGTCACCAGCGTCCAAACGCCAAAAAAGAATACGCTGTTGATGATGACGACTTTGCGGCCGAATCTGTCTGACAATGGCCCGGATAGCATCGCGCCCAGCGACAGGCCAATCAGCGCCGCGCTGATCACCAGCCCCAGTTCGCGGTTAGTGATTTGCCAATCCGCCTTAAGCTCTGGCGCGATAAATCCCATGATAACGATATCGAATCCATCCAGAGCAATGATGCAAAAGCCGAGCAGCACGATCATCTTTTGCCATTTGCCTAACGGGCGGTCGTCGATCAGCGCCCGAACATTGATTGCGTTGTTTCCCGACATGGAGGTGCCCCCGGTGCAGTAGTTGAGTGTCATCACTATAAGCAGCCCCTGGGTGGACGTTAAACGGCGATAATCGAAAAAATGTGCGTTTATCGGACAATTGAGCCGGCGGTGAATGACGAGGCAGTGTTAACTTTATGTTATGAAAAGGGATTGCCGTGAGAATGGCGGCGCCGGAGGCCACTGAGAGTGTGAACGCGATCATTAACCTTTTCAGTAAGATGGAAGAACAGGCGGGCCTTGATGGCCCGCGCGATTAACGCATGGCGGTGAGCCGAACCGGGGCGTTGGCGGCCCCAAAGCCGCGGTAGCCGCCTCGGCGCTCCAGAAGTTCGAAGAAGAAGCGGCCTTTTTCATAGGGAACGGTGTAGACATGCAGCAATTCACCGCCCTGATCGTCTCGATCGTAGAGCACATTGCCCGCTTGCAGCTGTGAGAGGAAAGCGGGGTCCAGATCGAAACGCGCTCTGAGATCGTGATAGTAGTTATCGGGAATACGCAGCGTTTTTAATCCGCGCGCCTGCGCCGCTTTCACCATGCTGAACAGATCCTCGCAGCCAAAGGCGACGTGCTGCAAGCCTGCGCCCTGATAGGCGGTTAGCGCCTGGGCGATTTGCGTTTCCCGGCTCACCGACATATTCAGCGGCAGCCGGATGGCGTCGTTGGGGCTGCGCAAGACGCGGCTGCGAACCAAACCCAGCGGATCGGGCAATTCCCACTCGTTGTCCTGCACAAAACCCGGCACGCTGCGCAGGAACATGATCCAGTTGCCGCTCGATTCATCAGCCAGCGCAATCGCCAGGTGATCGATGCTCTGCAGCGCGGGCGGCGGCGCGCTGCGATGCGTCAGATGAAAATCGGCGTGATAAATATCGTTCTTGGGATCTTCGTCCGCTTCCACCAGATAAATCAGGCTGCCGTCCGGTGCGCACAGCGCGGGGATTTGCCGCTCGTTGGGGCCGGTTTCGCCTTGCCAGATGGCGTACCCGTAGTCTTGCGCCCGTTGCAGTAAACGCGCTACGCCGCGCACCCGCCACGCCACGGCGCACAGGGAAATGCCGTGCAGGTGATAATAGCCGCTGGCTTGGCTTTCCGGCTGGGCATTCAGAATGACATTCACTTTGCCGTTGCGATAGAGGGCGACGCTTTTGGAGCGGTGCTCGCCGGCGTGAACCAATCCCAGTTGCGTCAGCCATTGGCCCATCGCCAGCCCGTCGTTGTGCGAGACGGCAAATTCGATAAACTCCAGCGCCAGCAAGGGCGGATGCGGCTGCGAATGAAATAAGGAACGTTCCATGAGCGAGGCCATGGCGTTGGGCAGCAGAGGCTGTTTGGCCAACCAGTCATAGGTTTGCTCCTCCAGCCACAACAACGATCGGAAACCGTCCTGGGCCGTGGGGAGCACCGGCGAGGCGCGGAAACCATCGTTAAATATCTCCAGCGACCAGGCGCCGCGATAGCCATGCGCGGAAAGTTGGGTCATGAACTGGGTCAGATTCAGCTCCCCTTGGCCGGGGAAGCAGCGGAAATGGCGACTCCAGGCGAGCACATCCATCTTCAACAGCGGGGCGTCCGCCAGTTGGACAAACACGATTTTTTCGGGCGGCACGTCCTCGAGGCCATCGAGGTTATCGCCGCGCGACAGGATATGAAAACTATCGAGAATGATCCCCAACGCCGGATGATCTACGGCCTTCACGCGCGCCCAGGCGTCGCGCCACATATTCACGTGACGTCCCCAGGCCAGCGCTTCATAACCGACAGTAATATCATACTCGGCGGCCAACTCCGCCAACGCGCGCAAATCGCTCACTTGCGTGGCCATGTCTTCGCTGCTGTCGGGCGAGACATTGCTGCAGAGCAGCATGCGAGAACAGCCCAGTTGCTGCATGACTTCGAACTTGCGCGCCGCGCGGGAAAGGTTCTGCGCCAGCGTTTCGCGCGGGCCTCCTTCGAAGTCCCGAAACGGTTGGAACAGTAAAATTTCCAGGCCCAGTTCGGCGCACAACTCACGGATTTCCGCCGGTGAGCCGGGGTAGTAGACCAGATCGTTATCGAAAATTTCGACGCCATCAAAGCCTGCGGCGGCGATAGCCCGCAGTTTTTCCGGCAGCGAACCCGATACCGAGACCGTCGCGATAGAACGTTTCATCATTGCCTCCAGTTAAGCGGTCATGGATGACCTGAAAGCGACCATTCAGCAGCGAGGCGGACCACCGACGGGAATTGAATCATGTTATGGACCAAATGAAATGTTTCGTCAATTCAGAACATTCCATTACTTTTGGTTATATAAATCGATCGGTTTTCTCACTTTACTTTTACATATTGCGCTTCCTACACTCTGACGACATGTACCCTCAAATAATAAGGATACCGGGATGAAAAGTGATTGGATGGCGCGAGAACTGGTGCATCGCGATTACAGTCATCACCCGCCGGCGCTGGCGCCGCTGTATAAAACCAGCGTGCTGCGGTCGCCGCGCAATGCATTAATTTCATTACAAAACTCGCTGTCTGAACTGACCGCCCCCGTCTTCACGCCAACGGATATCGGCCCGCTGGATCACGATCTGATTCTGAATTACGCCAAAGACGGCTTACCGATCGGCGAGCGGATCATCGTGCATGGATTTGTGCGGGATGCCTTTGGGACGCCGGTGCGCAACGCCCTGGTCGAGGTATGGCAGGCCAATGCGGGAGGGCGCTATCGCCACAAGAAAGATCAGTATCTGGCGCCTATCGATCCCAACTTTGGCGGCTGCGGCAGGATGCTGACCGACGACAACGGGTATTACTGTTTTCGTACGATCAAGCCGGGCCCATATCCCTGGCGCAATCAGGTCAGCGACTGGCGTCCGGCACATATTCACTTCTCGCTCTCCGGCGAGGCGTTCGCGCAGCGCTTGATCACGCAGATGTATTTCGAAGGCGATCCGTTGCTCGTTCGCTGCCCCATCTTGCAGTCGGTAGGCAGTGACGATGCGATGCGCACGCTGATTGCCGAGCTGGATATGCACGCCGCCGTGCCGCTGGACAGCCTGGCTTACCGCTTCGATCTGGTGCTGCGGGGCCATCGAGCCACGTGGTTTGAGAACCGTACACAGGGAGCCGCGTGATGAAAAAGTACTTGTCTGAAACGGCCTCGCAAACCGCCGGGCCTTATGTGCACATCGGTTTGGCGCCGCATGCCGCCGGCTTTGATATTTTCGAGCGTAATTTCACCCATGTGTTGACGCAACCGGAGACGCGCGGGGAGCGCATCGTGGTGGAAGGGCATGTCTATGACGGCTCCGGCACGCCGGTTCGAGACGCGCTGGTCGAAGTCTGGCAGGCCAATGCTGCCGGGCGATATCAGCACCCCGCCGACGGCCAGTTGGATAAGCCCGACGATCCGGCGTTTCGCGGCTGGGGGCGAACCTGTTCGGATTTCACCAGCGGCCTGTGGCAATTCGAGACGATTAAACCGGGGCGCGTGACGGGGCGCGACGGCCGGTTGATGGCGCCCCATCTCAATCTGTGGATAGTGGCCCGCGGCATCAACATCGGATTGAACACGCGTCTCTACTTTGCCGACGAACAGGCGGCCAATGCCGAAGATCCGGTGTTGAATCTCATCGAGTGGGAAAAACGGCGCAGCACGTTATTGGCGCAAAGGCGGCAGCGCGGGGATCAGACGGTGTACCATTTCGACATCTGGTTACAGGGCGAGAACGAAACCGTTTTTTTTGATATTTGATCCTCTGTTCGCCCTGACAATGAGCTTGCCGCGCCGGCGGCAAGTTAATACTATAAATCATGAACATGACTTCTCGCTTTAGCCAACGCATCCGCCTTCGTCATCTGCACGCCTTTGTCGCTACCGCGCAACAGGGGACGTTGGTGCGCGCCGCACAGCAATTGGGCATCACGCAGCCCGCGCTCTCTAAAACGCTCAACGAACTGGAAAGCCTGGCCGGCGAGCGCCTTTTTTCGCGCAATCGGCAGGGGGCGGAACTGACCGCCGCCGGGGCGCGTTTCCTGCAGGATGCCAGCCGCGTTTTGGATGCGCTGAATGTGTTGGGGCGCACGCTTGCCTCGGACAGCGAGGCGCTGCCGGCGCCGCTGCATATCGGCGCGCTGCCCACCACGCTGGTGAGTCTGGTCGCGCCGGTCGTGGTGGGGTTGCAGCAGCAATCCCCCGGCTGGCGCATGCAGGTTACGACGCTGGCCAACGATGCGCTGATGATGGCGGTGAGATCGGGGCAATTAACGTTAGGCATCGGGCGCATGTCAGACCCCTCCCGCATGGAGGGGCTCAACTTCGAGCTGCTGTACCATGAAACGCTGCGGCTGGTGGTTGCGCCTCATCATCCGCTGTTGCATTCGGATGTCTCGCTGGCGGAGGCGTTGAGCTGGCCATTGGTGCTCTCCCCGCGAGGTACCGTGCCGCGTCAGAATGCGGAGGCGCTCATTGTCAGCCATGGGCTGGCGGTGCCTAAAGGGTGCGTCGAGACGTTGTCGGTCACGCTGGCGCGCTGCCTGACGCTACAGTATGGCTATGTGTGGCTGGTGCCTTACGGCGCGGTGCGTGACGACTTGTTCAGCAATCACCTGCGTGCGCTGCCGTTGCCTACCCAGGGCATGGCCGAGCCGCTGGGCATCATTACCCGGCAAGAGGCGCTCTCGTCCCCTGAGCAGCAGCGCCTGATTGCTGCGCTGCGCCAAAGGGTGCTGGATGTGCCGGTATAACCGCGTCTTCTAGTCGTCCGATCGCCGCCCGGCGTCGTGTTCGGCAAAGACGGACTGCGCCAGATGAAAAGCGGCGTTCGAGGCGGGTAAGCCGCAGTAAAGCGCCGCATGCATCAGAACTTCTTTGATCTCTTCACGCGTGACGCCGTTATTGAAGGCGGCCCGGATATGCATTTTCAGCTCAGCTTCGCGATTCAAGGCGATCAGCATCGCGATGGTGATCAGGCTGCGGGTATGGCGCGACAAGCCCGGACGCGTCCATATTTCTCCCCAGGCGTAGCGAGTGATGAAATGCTGAAACTCCTCGTTGAGCGGCGACAGCGCCGCGAGGGTATTATCGACATGCTCATCGCCCAACACCGCTCTGCGCACCGTCAGGCCTTGCTGATAACGTTGCCGCTGCGTGAGCTGCTCATCCAAAAAGGCCCGGAACGCGCGGTTAAATGCCCGCCAGGCTTCGATGCTGGACAGGTGGGCGGCGGGCAGGATGACGCATTGCGCGTCGGGAATGCCTGCCGCCAAGGCTTTTGCATCGTCGACGGTCGTTACCGCATCCTCATGTCCGGCGATAACCAGCGTCGGAACGCGGATGCCTGCCAGCTCGGCCCGTAAATCGGCGGTCGCCAGCGCGTCGCAGCAAGCGGCATAGCCCTCGGGATCGCAGGCGGTGAGCTGTTGCACGACGGTTTGCACCTTGACGGGGGCGGATTGGCAAAATGCCGGGGTGAACCAGCGCGCTGCCGCGCCATCGCTGACGGCGGACATGCCGCACTGGCGCACCTGCGCGGCGCGTTCTCGCCAATGCTCCGTCACCCCGATTTTCGCGGCGCTATTGGCGATCGTCAGCGTCAGCAAGCGATCGGCATGAAAGCGCGCCAGCCATAACCCCGTCAGCCCCCCCATGGAGATGCCGCAGAAATGCACCCGATCAATCGCCAGAGTGTCCAGCAGGGACAGCACCTGTTCGCCCAGTCGCGCCAGCGAGCCGGGCTGTTCATCGGGCGCAGAGTCGCCGTGGCCGGCAACGTCGTAGCGCAGAATGCGATAGTGGGCGATGAACGCGTCGCGCTGCGGCTGCCACATTGATAATGAGGTGCCCAGCGAGTTGCCAAACAGAATAACCGGGGCGTTTTCAGGCCCCTCAAGGACATAATTCAACATGATTGCTCCCTCTCGGCCATCGCCAGGACTTGTTGAATGAAACGCTGCGTGCTGCCGGTGGCATTGGCCGGATCGAGCAAGGTTTCCAGGGTTTCCCGGCTGAGTCGGGAAGAGACTTCCGCATCGGCGCACAGAAGGGTTAACAGGGGTTGCTGGGTGGCCAGGGCTTGCCGGCAGCACCGTTCTATATGATGGTGCGCCTGTTGACGGCCGAGGGTGGGGGCTAAGGCCAGGGTAACCGATTCAGCCATGATCAGCCCCTGCGTCAGCGCCAGATTGCGCCGCATCGCCGCTTCATGCACCTCCAGACCGTTAATGAGATCCAGGCTTTGCGCCAATGCCGCCCCGCTCAGCACCAGGAGCTGCGGCAGGCTTTGCCACTCGGCCTGCCAGCCGCCCAGCGCACGTTCGTGCTCCTGCACCAGGCCGGCATACAATCCCGACATCAACGCAGGCAGACGGTTGGCCGCGCTGAGGATGGCGGCGCAGAGTACCGGATTGCGCTTATGCGGCATCGTGGAAGAGCCGCCGCGTCCGGGGGCCGACGGCTCGCTGATTTCAGCGACTTCGGTCTGCATCAACAAAGACATGTCGCGCGCCAGCTTGCCGAGCGAGCCCGTCAGGCCGGCATACCAACTCGCCAGCTCCAACAACCGATCGCGTTGGGTATGCCACGGCGTGGCGCTGCGCGGCAGGGCCAGCGCTTGCGCCAGCGCCCGCTCAACGCGCTCGCCCTGTTCGCCGAGCGAGGCGAGCGTGCCGGCCGCGCCGCCGAATTGCAACGCGAGCACGCGTGGCCGCATTTCAGCCAGACGCGCCCGATAGCGCAGCAAGGCGTCCAGCGTGCCGGCCAGCTTCAGCCCCAGCGTCGTTGGCAAAGCGTGTTGCAGCCAGGTGCGGCCCACCATTAACGTTGCGCTATGGCGCCGGCATTGCGCCGTCAGCGCCGCAATCAGCTGATTGAGCAGCGCGTCGGTTTTATCGAGCGCGCTGCGCAGTTGCAGCACCAGCCCGCTGTCAATCGCATCCTGACTGGTCGCCCCCCAGTGAACGAAACGCGCCGCTTCCGGTGAGGTTTGCGCCACCAACGCCGTCAATTGTTTGACGAGGGGAATGGCTAAATTGCCCGCCAATCCGGCGGACTGCGTCAGCGCGGCGGCGTCGAGCTTTTCCGCCTGGCAGTGGCTGCGTATGATCCGCGCGGACGCGTCATCGATAATCCCTGCAGACGCCAGGGCCTGCGCCAGACCGGCTTCGAAATCAAGCATGCCCTGCAGCAGCGCCGTGTCGCTGAAGCAGGGCGTTAATGGCGAAGCCATAAACATTGCGCTATAGAGAGACATTCGTTATATCCGTTCCAGAATCAAGGCGACGCCTTGCCCGACACCGACACACATGGTGCACAGGGCAAAACGCCCGCCGGTGCGCCGCAGTTGATAAGCGGCGGTCATGGCCAACCTGCCGCCGGATGCCCCCAGGGGATGCCCCAGCGCGATAGCGCCGCCGTTAGGGTTGACCCGTTCCGCGTCATCCGGCAGTCCCAGGGCGCGCGTCACGGCCAGCGCCTGGGCGGCAAAGGCTTCATTCAACTCGATGACGTCCATTTGCGCCAGGCTCAAACCGGTTTGCGCCAGCACTTTGCGGACCGCGGGAACCGGCCCGTAACCCATGATGCGCGGCTCTACGCCGCAGGCGGACATGCCGACCACACGCGCCAGCGGGGCGAGCCCATACTGCACCGCCGCGCGTTCGCTGGCAATGAGCAGGGCGCTGGCCCCGTCGTTGATGCCCGAGGCGTTGCCGGCGGTGACGCTCCCCTCAGGGCGCACGACGCCTTTCAGGGCGGACAGCGCGGCCAAAGAGGTGCTGCGGGGATGTTCGTCGCGAACCAGGCTGAGCGGCTCGCCTTTGCGTTGCGGAATGCTGACGGCGATCAGTTCCTCATCAAACAGGCCCAGCTCCTGAGCGCGGGCGGTGCGCTGTTGGCTGCGCAATGCAAAGGCGTCTTGATCGGCGCGGCTGACGGCGAAATCGCGAGCCACATTTTCGGCGGTTTCAGGCATGGTTTCGACACCGAACTGCGCGCGCATTTGCGGGTTGATAAAGCGCCATCCCATCGTCGTATCTTCCATTTTCAGCGATCGGCTGAAGGCGCTGTCCGCTTTGCCGGTGACAAAGGGCGCGCGCGACATGCTTTCCACGCCGCCCGCGATGATGACCTCCGCTTCGCCGCATTTAATGGCGCGCGCCGCCATGCCTACCGCGTCCAATCCCGAACCGCACAGGCGATTGAGGGTGGTGCCCGGCACGGTGTGGGGCAATCCGGCCAACAGCAGCGCCATTCGCGCCACGTTGCGGTTGTCTTCACCGGCCTGGTTGGCGCACCCCAGAATAACGTCATCAATGGCGTGGGGATCCAACTGCGGCAGTCGGGCAAGCAGCGCCTTCAGGGGCAGAGCGGCCAAATCGTCGGCGCGCAGCGCGGATAATGCGCCGCCGTAACGGCCGAATGGCGTACGAACGGCATCGCAGATAAAAGCCTGTTGCATGGCGATTTCCTCAAGCGGGGATCAAGTCAGATTGCAGTAAACGTATCGGGGTTAACGCTTGCAGCGCGTCAAAGGTGAGCCCCGGACACAGCTCCCGCACCTGCGGGCCGTCCGGGGTGATATCAATGATTGCCATATCCGAATAAATGCGGCTGACGCAGGCCAATCCGGTCAGCGGGTAGCTGCACTGTTCCACCAGCTTGCATTCGCCGGTCTTGGTCAGGTAGTCCATCATCACATAGACTTTGCGCGCGCCGATGGCCAGATCCATAGCGCCGCCCACCGCCGGGATCGCGTCTTCGGCGCCGGTGCTCCAGTTGGCCAGATCGCCGGCAGCCGAGACCTGATATGCCCCCATCACGCAGATATCGAGGTGGCCGCCGCGCATCATGGTAAAAGAGTCGGCGTGATGGAAATAACTGCCGCCGGGCAGCAAGGTCACCCGTTCTTTACCGGCGTTGATGAGCTCCGGATCTTCTTCGCCCGGCGCGGGTGACGGCCCCATGCCGAGCAGGCCGTTTTCGCTGTGCAGAATCACCTCTTTGTCGGCGGGCAGGTAGTTAGCGATGCGGGTCGGCAGCCCAATCCCGAGGTTGACGTAGGCGCCTTCCGGAATATCGCGCGCTACCCGTTGGGCTAATTGGTCGCGGGTTAATTTTTGCATGTTATGACTCCTCAGGCAGAGAGGGAAAAGGTCGCGGGGTGCGCCACCGCCACCAGGCGCTGGACGAAGATGCCCGGCGTTATCACGTTTTCCGGATCCAGTGCGCCAAGCGGCACCAATTCAGCGACCTGCGCTATCGTCGTGGCGGCGGCCATCGCCATCACCGGGCCAAAATTACGCGCCGCTTTGCGGTAAACCAGATTGCCCCAGCGGTCACCCCGATGGGCCTTTATCAAGGCGAAATCCGCCTTTAAGGGCGTTTCAAATACGTAATGCCGTCCGTCGATTTCACGCGTTTCTTTGCCTTGCGCCAGCGGCGTGCCAAAGGCGGTTGGGGTGAAAATGCCGCCCAACCCGCTGCCGGCGGCCTGCATGCGGGCGGCAAGGTTGCCCTGAGGCACCAGTTCCAGTTCGATCGCGCCGCGGCGATAAAGGTCGTCAAAGACCCACGAATCGGCCTGGCGCGGGAAGGAACAAATCATCTTTCGCACACAGCCGGTCTTGAGCAGCGCCGCGAGGCCGCTGTCGCCGTTGCCGGCGTTATTGCTGATTACCGTCAGCTCGCGGGCACCGTGTTCAATCAGCGCATCGATCAGTTCCAGCGGCTGTCCCGCGGGGCCAAAGCCGCCAATCATGATGCTCGCGCCGTCCGGAATGATGGACACGGCGTCTTCCAGGGTGGCCACACTTTTATCGATCATCTGTTGTTCCTTTCATTCGGCGCCCGCCGGGGGAGTGTTTATCGTCAATGGGAAAAGTAGATCGTCCCTTTCAGGCAAACAATACCGATTATCGAAAAAGTGTGCGATTATCGGCTATTCTTTAATGGGCATTCGCAGGTGTGATCGTCAGCACACCGATATTTCAGGCAGACAGCGGGGTAACGAGAATGGAAAAAGAACAGGAAATTACGCGCAGCAGCACCGATCCCTGGAAGGGGGATCCCGACTTTATGGCCTCTTTGGCGCGAGGATTGGAGGTCCTGCAGGCTTTTACGCCGCAGCGGCGGCTGATGTCGGTGTCGCAGATTAGCCAGCGTACCGGCATTCCGCGCGCGGCGGTGCGCCGCTGCCTTTACACCCTGAGTAAGCTGGGCTTTGTGTACGCGGAAGACGGCAAGAATTATGAGTTGCGCCCGCGCGTCTTGTCGCTGGGTCACAACTGGCTGGGGGCTTCGCCGTTGGCCAACGCCGCGCAGCCGGTGTTGAGGCAACTCAGCCAGACGCTCAATGAGTCCTGTTCCATGGCCATATTGGACGGCGATGACATTCTTTATATCGCCCGCGCATCAACTTCGCGGATCATGACCATCGATTTGCACGTCGGCAGTCGCTTACCCGCCAGCACGACGTCGATGGGGCGGGTGCTGCTCAGCGGGCTCGCCAGTGAGACGTTGAATGACTATTTGGCGCGATTGACTCAACTGCGTTACACCAGCCATACCCTGGTGAGCGTCAGCGCATTGCGGGAAGAGCTGGCGCGCGTGCGTCAGCAGGGATATGCCATCAACGATCAGGAACTGGAGATTGGCCTGCGTTCACTGGCGGTGCCGCTCACCACGCCGGACGGCCGCATCGCCGCGGCGTTGAACGTCGGCGTGCATGCCGGTCAGGTTTCCGCAGAGCGTTTGCACCAGCACCACCTGCCTTTGTTGCGCTCGGCCGCCGAAGAGATATCGCTGCTGCTGCACGACTCACCTTGAGCGAGCGCGCAGGGGGCGTATGCGCCCGATTTTTCCGCATCTTGCGGCGCGATGCGGTGTTGTATTGTGGGCTGCGGGTAAGGTAATTTGCTGAGGGCATGATGACTGACGCGGGGGCCAACGGACATGAACGAAAGAATCGACTACCACATCGAGAAATACCATTTCGCGCCGCTGGATGAAGCCCCGCGGCTTGCGCGCCAGTGGAGCGAGGTGTTGAACGAGTGTCGCCAGACGCAGGCGGGCGCGGAAGAGCGCCTGCGCATTGCGTTGCTCAACGTGGACTATGTGACCAGTTTCGAATTGCCGTTTCGCTTATTGCTGGTGCGGGCGCCGCAGCTGATTGCCGGCCTGCGTGATGAGCTGTCGATCAGTCAAAAAAATGTGGTGTTCAACGGCAAGCGCTTTGGCTGCGTTTACAGCCTGAAGAGCGATTTAAGCGACGTGCCCGAGGCCTTCCAATACGGTCTGTCGACCCGCATTCACCGAACCTCGGCGTCGGGCGTGGACGCGCTGCCCTACCGTGAAATCGCCAAGGCGCTCAAGGCGCCGCGTGAGCGGCTTAAGCTGGCGCTGGAGCAGGGGCTGCGCGTCACGGCGCTGGACGGACTGTTCTGGTTCGGCATACAGCGCATCGCCGCCGAAGTGCGCAGGCTAAGAAAAACCGGCATGACGATCGTGACGGCGGAAACGGAGATTTTCGACACCCTGACCGGCACGACGCGCAAGGTACCGGTTTACCGGCTGGCCGACCGTTAATGGCCGTTATAGATAAAGAGGAGGCTCAGACCAGGAACCTCCTTATTGATAGTTGATAGCGCGGTTTATCGATAGGCTTCATTGCGCGCGATGGCATACTTCCCGCTGCCCAGCAGCAGTATGGCGACCCCACCCATAAAGAACACCAGTTCGTTTTCAATGCCCCAGGCGCCGACGTCGGTGACGGTGAAGACCTTGCCGGTGCCCACCATCAAAAACGCCACCACCAGCGTGAGGGCGTAAACCCCTGCGGCGGGGCGGGTGAACAGCCCCAAAACGATCAGTATCGGCGCCAGGATCTCCCCAATATATACGCCATAGGCGATGAAGGCGGGCAGCCCTTGTTGTTGTAACGCATCGGCGATCCAGCCGACGCCATGCTGAACTTTCGCGACGCCGTGAAACAGCATCAGCCCGCCGAAGGTTAGCCTGAGCGCCAATTTGCCTGCGTCCGGGTGGTCAAAAAAGCGAGTGAATGCCGCATTGAGTGACTTAACCATGGCTTTTTCTCCTGAATAGGAATGATTTTCAATCAATATATCAGTCGGATGAATGCGAAAGCTGTTCTGGATCAGGAAAACGGCGGGCTCGGCGTTAAATCGCCGGACGAGGCCGGCGATGCGGCCTGATTTTTAGGCGGAATAACCTGTGCGCACGGGCCGAACCGGGGATGAGAAAAGTCATCGGCAGGGTTGGCCCATCGCGTAGCCCATCTCTTTTCTGTATGTGTTGGCTACCTGATTTGCGTTTTCATCAATGATTGTCAAAGGACAGGCAACGTAAAGATTCATAAGGTTTTTTTGCAGCAATGAAAAGGTGCGCGTTTTCGCTTTAATAACCCAATAGAGTTACCTTTATTTTTATTTTGAACCGCTAAATCATTAACGCTTTTTTTCGGCCTTTTTATTGGGAATTATCTTGCTTATTTTGCCTTGCGAAAGTTGATCCTGTGGGACGCACGGCCAGTGGCGGGTTTTATTTTTATAGATTTTCTTATTTTTTGATGACAATTCAATGCCGAAGAGAATGAGTGAGATTGACTGAGGGGGTTATGAGTGGGTGTAAATTTCCATGAACTATTTTTCCTGGCGTAAAAGTAATCGATTCAGCGCTGTTTTAAGTTATTGAATTGTTTGTTTTATGTATATTGATTTGTTATTTTTTTATTAAAAAAATAATATTTTTTCTTGATATTGGGTTTGCCTTTGCTAGTATCAAATTAGTGGTCTTATCAGTTAGGGAAACATTTCTTGTATATGGAACAGATCGCTGGTCTTAACACGGTTACTGTCGTTGCAGCGCTTACGTGGTTATTTCGCGGTTATAGTAAATGATATCTCTAATGCCACTTTAGTCTGCGAGACCCTTTACTGCAGTGGTGCTTTTGCCGCGGTAAGCCGTATGAGAACACACATGAAGGGGAATTGAATCTTAAATTATTCTGATCATTACCCTGAGTTAACTATAAAAGAACGATACTTTATCCACCAGGCTGTTTGTGTACCAATAGGTATTCGGTGCACCACGGCGGAATGTTAATCTGTGCTTTAGCTTTAAAATTAATAATCAAAACTCTCGCCAAATTGTTTATTTTCACACCAGGTTTCGCATGTGTAAGTACTGAGTGCTGGAAATGAAAGTCACACTGCCATCGTCTTCTATTGATCATTGCGTGCTACCCGCTTGCAAGAAACGACTGGCTGTCATGGTTTTATGAAAAAATTTCACTATTTACTGTGGTTATCATTTGCTAATTAAATTATTTGTATCCAGTGGTATTACTGGAATTATCCTACCAAGGATGAAACGTTGTTTTTAGGGCAGTTTTTGATTTTTTTCCTATTCTTAGCTTGCATAATTATCGTTTGCAATTTATTGATTTTAAAAGGAAAAAATAAATATGTAAATGTAAAATAGTTTAAACCGATCACTGTGATTCTATTGATAGGTTCAATCTATTATTGTTGTTAATATTAATACATCTAAACAATTTGCGAGCTTGGTGACGACTAACTTACGCTAAAAGGACTCTGGGAAAGACTGGCGAACGTAAAAGCCCGCTTTATTAGGCTTTATGTTTCTAGTGCTGATTGAAAAGGATATCAGGCCATGAATGAAGTCATCTCAACGGAAGTGAATGGCGTCGAATTTGATCCACGATACAGTGAAATTGAATTCACGCTTTCGGAATATGACAGCCAAACCGATCCGCTTAATGCCGTAGACAATGCGCGTGATATCAATTGGCACGCCATTCGCGAGCAGTCTGCCGCGTTGCTGGAACAGTGCTTCGATTTACATGTCGTGCTGTGGTTTATGCGCGCCAATCTTCATATCGACGGTTTTTCGGCCTTCTACCAGGGCATTAAGGATATTGACGCCAAATATGCCGAGGAGGGCGCCACCATTTTCCCTCAGGCGGATATGGAACCCTCATCGGACAGCTTTCATGCGGCCGCATTAGGGTGGCTCGCCACATCGTCCTGTCTGCACGAAATCAAGAACAGCAAGATTTTTCCCGACACGCCGTTAACCACCGACGAGCTGCTGAATATGCGGCTTGACGAGCAGGAAGGCAAAAGCCTGCATTTTTCGGAGGTGGTAAAGGTGCTGGGGCAAGCCGACAGTTATTTTGCCGGCAGAAATCTGCCTTCGCTGAAAGAGCAATTGGCGCTGGAAATCGATGCGCTGGAGCGCGTCGAGAATTACGCCAATCTGCAGGCCGAAGATTATCGTTTGGACTGCCGGCAGGTGCGCGACTATTTGAAACAGTTCAACCGCCAGCTGGCTTCACTGGAACAGCAGGAATTGCCGGCTGAACGGGATGACGCGGAGATTGACTCGCCGGATGCTGACGCGCCTGTCGCCATGCCCGGCAAATATATCCGTTCCCGGCAGGATGTCATCTTGCTGTTGGATCAGGTTTTGGACTATTTCCAAAACTATGAGCCCAGCCATCCGGCCCCCATTCTTATTCGACGTTCACAAAAAATGATCGGTATGGACTTCGCGACGATTGTTGAGGAGCTTTTGCCGGAATCTCTGGCCTCGTTAAATCAATTGTCCGGGAAGTAATTTTTATCACAAAGGAGTTTTCCAATGGCTAAGGACTCAAGCTCTCAGAAATTTATCGGTAAAAATAACGCGCCGCGCGTGCAAATTGAATATGACGTAGAGCTTTACGGTTCACAAAAGAAAGTGGAGTTGCCCTTTGTTACGGGGGTCATGTCCGATCTCTCTGGGCATCGGAAAAAGCCTTTGCTGCCGATCGAAGAGCGGAAATTCCTGACCTTTGATCAGGACAACTTCAACGATCGTATGCGCGCCATCAAGCCTCGTCTGCAATTTTACGTAGAGAACACCCTGAGCGAAGACGATGCGTTGCTGGACGTGGAATTGGAGTTTGAATCGATGGATGACTTCACGCCTGGCGCCATCGCCAAACGGGTTCCGCAGATGCAACGCCTGCTTGAAGCCCGGGAACATCTCACGGAGCTGATCACCTATATGGATGGTAAATCCAGCGCGGAAGAAGTGGTGAAGAATCTGCTGGAGAAACCCGATTTTCTGCATCGTTTGGTGACGGATGCGCGTAAAACGGTCGCGGATGCGGAACAGGATGTGCAGGATTCCGGCAATAAAGGAGATGAGGAATGAGAGCGAGGCAACGACGCTATTCGGCTAAGCAGCAGGCTACGGCAGTCGCTGAAGTTGAAACGCAGGAAACGGAAAATGAGCTTGACGGTTTGCTCAAGCGTTCATTCCGGCCCAGAACGAACGAGGCTTCGGAAGCGGTTCGTCGGGCTATCGGCACGCTGTCCGAATATGCCAATAAAGGCAAGGTCAAGGTCAGTCAGGATGTCGTATTGACCATTGAATCGTTGATTGCCCAGATCGACGAACAGCTTTCGCAACAGATGAACAATATCTTGCACCACAAGGAGTTCCAGAAGCTGGAGTCCGCCTGGCAAGGTCTGAGTTATCTGGTCGATAACACCAACGTCAGCGAAACGCTCAAGATCCGGGTGTTGAACATCAGTCAGGATGAGCTGACGCGCAATTTGCGCCGCTATCGGGGCTCCGCCTGGGATCAAAGCCCGGTGTTCAAACAGATTTACGAACAGGAATATGGTCAGTTCGGCGGCGAGCCGTTCGGTTGCATCATCGGCGATTTTGAATTCGATCACAGCCCGATGAGCGTTACGCTGCTGACCGAGTTGGCGAAAATTTCCGCGGCGTCGCACTGTCCGTTCATTTCCGCCGCGTCGCCGTCGCTGCTGCAGATGAGCAAGTGGAACGAACTGGGCAACCCGCGGGATATCGGCAAGATTTTCACCACGCCGGAATATGCGTCCTGGCGCCGCCTGCGCGAAAGCAACGACTCGCGTTACCTGGTGTTGACGATGCCGCGTTTCCTGTCGCGTTTGCCTTATGGGGCGAAAACCAACCCGATCGAAGAGTTCGCTTTCGAGGAGTCCGTCAGGCCGGATGTGGATGATGATTTTTCCTGGGCCAACTCGGCGTATGCGATGGGCGTCAACATCAACCGCGCGTTCCATGAGTACGGCTGGTGTTCGAAGATTCGCGGCATCGAATCCGGCGGCTCGGTGGAAGAACTGCCCGCCTACGCGTTTCCATCCGATGAGGGCGGATATGAACTGACGTGCCCGACGGAAGTGGCCATTTCCGATCGGCGCGAGCAAGAGCTTTCCGACGCCGGGTTCTTGCCCCTGGTCTATCGCAAGCATTCCGATTTCGCCGCTTTTATCGGTTCTTGCACCATGCACGCGCCGGCGAAATACGAGGATCCCGACGCGACGGCCAACGCCAAGCTGTCTTCGCGCTTGCCTTATATTTTCGCCACGTGCCGATTCGCGCACTATTTGAAATGCATCGTGCGCGACAAAATCGGTTCTTTTCGGTCCAGGGACGATATGCAGCTGTGGCTGAATGACTGGCTGATGAACTACGTCGATGGCGATCCTTCCGTCTCGACCGAGGCGACCAAGGCGCGTCGTCCATTAGCCGCCGCCGAGGTGCGCGTTGAGGATGTAGAAGACGATCCGGGTTATTACCGCGCGCATTTCTATTTGCGCCCGCATTACCAGTTGGAAGGCATGACCGTGTCCTTGCGACTTGTATCAAAACTTCCGTCAGCCAAAAAAGATGGGAGCAGATAAGTTACGGCTGGTCATTGGTTTGGATATTGCCGACGTTAATTATTAAATGGCGTTGGTGGGAATTGATATTTCATTGAAATTTAGTGGCGCTGTTTTTTACGCTATTGCTATTTATTAATGGCTAATGGGTTCTCATTGTCGCTATTTCAATGATCGCGTAGGCAATATAACGACTTATCTGAATAGACTTTTCAATTAACGAAGTAGACCTATCAGTCAAGGAGACAAAAAATGAGCACGAAAGCTTTAGTAGACTATTTTTTGAAAATTGAGGGTGTTGATGGTGAATCACCCGACCAAACCTACCCTGGCTGGATTCAGCTGCAAGCCTGGCAATGGGCGGAAGAAAACGCCGGCCGTTGGGGGTTCGGGAGCGGCGGTGGTTCAGGCAAAGTCGAGATGAAAGACTTTGAGTTTCGCATGGTGAGCAATAAGGCTTCGCCGAAACTGTTCCTGATGTGCGCCACCGGCGAGCATATTCCTCAGGCAAAACTTGTTTGCCGTAAATCAGGCCAGGGTCAGCAAGACTTCATTGCCGTGACCTTCAGCAACTGCCTGGTTTCCTCATTCAAGACCGTGGGTAATATGCCGCTGAATTCCACCATCGGTACTGAAATCGATACCGTGCTGCCAACCGACGTTATCAAGCTGAATTTCGCACGTATCGAAGTTGAGTACAAAGAGCAAAACAATGATGGCTCCATGGGTGCGGTAATTAAGACGGGGTATGACCTCAAGCTTAATGCCCGTATCTGATCATTGATGTCACAACACTAATTGCAGGCTGTCTGCCCGCAGCGATTGCGGGCAGACATAAGCCTTATCGCGAGGTGTTAAATGAAAGCGTCATTGCCCATGCTATTCGATAAGCTCAGCGTGAGACATCAAAGCGCCAGCGCCGATAATTGGCGGCGTGTTTTGGTGCGTGATATCGAATTTTTACTGAATGACGCATCGCGCAGCGCTGATTTGAAACTTCATGATTATGCGCACAGCGAAAGTTCGGTATTGAATTATGGCCTGCCGTCGCTGAGCCAACGCATACCGATTAATACCGATCCGTTAACGCTGGCGAGACATATACAAAGAATCATTACTTCGTTTGAGCCGCGTCTGGATCCGAAAACGATTCGTGTGGTGCCTGTAGTGAATGAACGCCAATCGTATGTGCTGGCGATTTTATTCGATATTTATGGCACCTGCTCATTACCGGGTGACGAAATGCTGGTTAATTTGCGCATCGCTCTTGATTATTCCTGTGGCGCCGTACACGTATTTGATTAATAGGGGTGACTATGTTCAGTGAGCGCTTTCTCCAATTATATAATGATGAGCTGCGTTATTTTCGCGAGGCCGGTCGTCAGTTCGCCTCTTCTCATCCCCAGGTCGCCCAGCATTTAGGCATGCATATCGATGGCGTGCTGGATCCTTTCGTTGAGCGTCTGTTGGAGGGCTCCGCGTTCCTTTGCACCCGCATCCAGGAAAAGCTGAACAATGAGCAGCCGGAATTTGCCCTGCAAATGCTCTCACGCCTGGCGCCGCTGTGGTATACGCCGGTTCCCGCGATCGCTACCGTCGCGATTAAGCCCGATCTCTCTTTTCCCCAGTGGCACAGCCAGGTTGACCTGCCGCGCGGGAGCCGCATGACCCTCAACGATATCTCGCTGAACAACAAACCCGCCACGTTCACCACGGCGCGGCATATTAAAGTGCAGCCCGTTGAGATTTCACTGGCGGAATGTGAGATTTTGCCGCCGCACCATTTGCCTGACGGCGCCGCCAGACACATGCAGGATTGCTCGGCCTACGTCAGGATATGCCTGACGACGCACGGCGTGCTTCCCGTCTCGGAGCTGGATCTCGAGCCGCTGCACCTGACGCTGGCGGAAGATACGGTGCGGGCCAATCAACTGCTGGCCGCGTTGCTTAATCGCACCTTGCGCATCGTGCTATGGGCGAAAAGCGACGACCGGCCAATCGTCAAAGTCTTGCAGCCGGACAGCTTGCGCCTGGGCGGCGTCAGCGATGAAGAAGCCTTGTTGCCCACCGTGGTGGGGGAACTGCCCGGCAACCGGCTGATGCGCGAATACTTCGCCGCGCCAAGCCGCTTCTTCAGCCTGGAGCTGCATGGCGTGCAGGATTTTCTGTGCCAATGTGAACGCGTTCACGAGTTCGAGATCTTGTTCGCGCTGGAGCAACGCCCACTCACTCTGATCGGTCGCGTCAACGCCAGGGATTTTCATCTTTTCGCGACCCCGGTCATCAACCTGTATCGCCGCCATTGCTCGCCGGTGCTGCTGACGGATGAGCGCACGGAGCACCAGCTGGTGGTCGATCGTTTGAACACCTCGCTGTATGAGATACACAGCGTAAAACAAGTGAAAGGCATGCTGCCCGACGGCAACCCGGTGATTTTCTCTTCACTGCAGGCCGACGTGCAGTACGACTGCGAGCGGGAGCCGGCCGGTTATACGCTGCACCGTCGCCGGGAGCCGTCGCCCTCCAAGTACAACAATCCGCACCTGCCCAACGAAGATACCTTCATCGCCATCTCGCCGGGCAAAAGCGGCATCGACATCGACGACATCACGTCGCTCAGCGTCGAGGCGCTGGTATGCGAACGGCATCTGGTGCCGGCGCACCTTCAGCAGCCGCATTTCCAGCTGGAAACGGCGATGCCGATCCACCAGGTGGAGATCGTCCGCTACCCGAGCAACCCGGTCGCGGTGCCGAACATCAGCCAGGCGTGGCAGGCGATTCAGATGCTGGCCTCCAATCCTTTGCGCCATGCGCGCCCCGACGTTCAGGATTGTTCGGCGCTGTTGCGCGACTGGCTGTCGTTGTTCTGCCATCAGGATGACTCCAGCCAGCGCAAGCGCATCGCCAGCATTAAAAACGCCTGGGTGGAGCACCATTTCGAACGCAATCAGGGGCCGGGGCCGCTGGCCTGGATCCGCGGAGCCGAGATCGCCGTCAACTTAAGCGCCAACCATCATGCCGACCACGGCGCCTATCTGTTCGGCAAAATATTGCACCACGCGTTGAGCCAATACGGCGACCTGAACCAAACGTTAAGCATGAAGCTGTTGCTGGATGGGGAAACCCACGCCGACTGGGGGGCGCTCTACTATGGCTGATATGTCGTTGATGCGTGAAACGGCGCTCTCGTTGGAGCCGGCGCCGACGCCGGGGGCGCAAAGCGAAAGCGCGGGCCAGGCCGAAATCCGCGGGCTGTCCAATCGACAGGATTTTTTCGAGCTGCTGCGGCGTATCGAACGCGCGCAGCCGGATGCGCCGCGGCTCGGCGTCTCCAACGATCGCAGCCGCGAAAGGCTCTGCATTACCCAGCCGGCGGATATGGCGTTCGCTTCGCGTGAAATCGCCTCTATCGTGCAGCGCCCTAAGCAAGTGCTGATTCAGGCGCGGCATTTCGGCATGTTCGCCCCCTACGGCCCGCTGCCGATCCATGTGACCGAGCACGCGCGCACCGAAGTCATCGCCAGACGCAACCAGGCGTTCCAGCAGTTCGTCGGCATCGTCAGCCAGCGCTTCGCCGTATTGCACTACCGGGCCTGGGCGCAGCTGAAGGCGATGATCGGCCATGAGCATGACGATGACAAAAACCCGTTCTTGCGCCATTTGCGCCAGACGGTGGGCGTCGATACGGCGCTGACGGTGAACCCGCATATCCAGCGCCTGCGCGAGGCGTACCCCGGCACTTATCTGCCCGGTCGCCGCTCGCTGCGGCAGCTCAACAAGATGTTGGCGGCCTATTTCGCCGTTCCCATCACGATTACGCCGCGCTACGCCAAGTGGATCGACGACGGCAAGCAAAGCGGCAGCCAAAAGCTGGGCAAGTTGGGCAGCACGCGCATCGGCAGCCGCTTTTTCGATGCCCAGTACGGCGCGCATATTCAGATCGGCCCGCTGGGGGCCCCGCAGTATCAGCAGTATCAGCGCGGCAGCAGGCGGCTGCAGGCGTTGGTGAGCATCTGTCATGACTTTACGAGCCATCAGCTGATGCTGGATGTCAGCCTGCTGATTGCCACGGAGCCGGGCATGGCGGCGCAGCTGGGCGGCAAGTCGCTGAGTAAAGACAGCTGGCTGAAACCTAAGACAGGGACGTTTAGGCAGCTGGTTTATCAATCAACAACTTAATATAAGGAAATTTAAGGTGTATCAACGAGAACGTCTTTTTTCGCGATTGGGCCACTTTGCCTATCAGTCGTTCGTCGAAGCGACCAAGCTGTGCCGAACCTTCAGGCACGAATACGTGGAGCTGGAACACTGGCTGAAAGTCCTGGTGGACAAGGAACGCGGCGACTTGCCGATGATCCTGGCGCACTACGCCATCAACAGTCAGCGCATCAGCGATGCGTTGGATCGCATTCTTCATACCTTGCCTAACCGGACGAATGCGGTGGTGGACCTGTCGACGCAACTGGAAACGGTGGTGGAAAGAGGGCTGCTGATGAGCCAGCTCGCCGAAACGCCGTCCGGCGGGGTGCGCACCATTCATATCTTGGTCGGCATTCTGCAGGATCCCACGTTGCAGCGCAGCCTGTACCGGCTGAGCGACGAGTTCAAAAAACTGCCGATCCCGCAGCTGTTCGACGATTATCCGGCGATTCTGGCGGAGTCCGTCGAGCATGAGGAAGAGGAAGAAGAGGTCTACAGCGCCCACGGCGATGCGCCGGAGGCGTCCGAGACGGTCGATATTCTCGATAAATGGTGCGCCGATCTGACCCGCCAGGCGCGCGACGGTGAAATCGACCCGGTGATTGGCCGCGAAGCGGAGCTGCGCCAGGTGATCGACATCTTGCTGCGTCGCCGGCAGAACAACCCGATTTTGGTGGGCGAAGCCGGGGTCGGCAAAACGGCGGTGGCGGAAGCGCTGGCCTGCAAGATAGCCCAGGGGCAGGTGCCGCCGCTGCTGCAGGGCGCCCGGCTGCTGTCTTTGGATCTGGGGCGCATGCAGGCCGGGGCGAGCATGAGGGGCGAATTCGAATCGCGCCTGAAAGCGCTGATCGACGCCATCGCGCATTCGGCGGTGCCGGTGATCCTGTTTTGCGACGAGGCGCATACGCTGGTGGGCGCCGGCGGGCAGGCCGGCACCGGCGACGCCGTCAACCTGTTGAAACCGATGTTGGCCAGGGGGGCGCTGCGCATGGTGGCGGCGACGACCTGGTCGGAATACAAACAGTTCATCGAGCCGGACGCCGCGCTGACGCGCCGTTTCCAGTACGTGTTGGTTTCTGAACCCGACGAAGAGAATGCGGTGAACATGATGCGCGCCATCGCCCCGCATTTTGCGCAGCACCACAGCGTCAAGATCCGTGAGTCGGCGCTGCAGGCGGCGGTGCATTTGTCGCTGCGCCATCTGCCGTCGCGGCAACTGCCGGATAAAGCCATCAGCTTGCTGGACACCGCCTGCGCGCGGGTGGCGCTGAGCCAGCATGCGCTGCCTGAAAAAATCGAGTCGCTCGAGGCCGGGTTGGCGGTGAAGCGCACCGAAATGAACGGCCTGCAGGAGGAAAGCAAATTCGACGATCTGGCGCTCACCCGCATCACTGAATTGCAGCAGACCCTCAGCGATATGGAAGGTGAACTGGATGCGCTGCGTCAGCGGCAGGCGCAGGAGCAACAGGCGGTCACCACCTTGCTCGACGCGGAGCGGCAGTCGCCGGAGCGCTTGCCGCAGTTGGCCTCCGAGCTGGGAGCCTTGCAAGACGGCGGCCTGCCGTTGGTGTATCCGTGGGTGGATGACCGCGTCGTGGCGGAGGTGTTGTCGGATTGGACCGGCATCCCCACCGGCCGCATGCTGCAAAGCGATCTGGACAATGCGCTCAATCTCAACCAACTGCTGAGCCGCCAGATATTCGGCCAGCAGACGGCGATCGATGAAATCGCGCAGGCGGTGCGCATCTCCCGCGCCGGCATTCAGGCGCACGATCGGCCATTGGGCGTTTTCATGCTGTCCGGCCCGAGCGGCGTCGGCAAAACGGAGACCGCGTTTGCGCTGGCGGAGGCGATGTACGGCGGCGCGCATAACCTGATCGTCTTCAATATGAGCGAGTTTCAGGAATCGCATACCGTTTCCACCCTGAAAGGGGCGCCGCCGGGCTATGTCGGCTACGGCAAGGGCGGCAAGTTGACGGAGGCGGTGCGCCGCAAACCTTATTCCATCGTCTTGCTCGACGAATTCGACAAGGCGCATCCCGATATCCACGAGGCGTTTTATCAAGTCTTCGACAAGGGCGTGATGGAAGACGGTGAGGGCCGCATGATCAGCTTCCGCCAGTGTTTCATTTTAATGACGAGCAATATCGGCGCCGGCGAAATAGAAGCGACGCTGGCGGAAACGCCGGATCTGAAAACCGAAGCGCTGCGGCCGATGCTGCATGACGTGCTGGCGCGCTTCTTCCCGGCGGCGCTGTTGGCGCGCATGAACGTCATTCCCTACGTGCCGCTTTCTACCGAAGCGATAACCCATATCGCCACCAAACAGATTTCGCGTTTACAACAGCGTTTGCACAAAGAAGTGGGCGTGTCGCTGGTGCTGGAAGGCGACATTCCAGGCTGGATAGCCAAACGCATCAGCGCCCATCCTTCGCGCGGCAGAGCGGTCGAGTCGCTGCTGCAGCAGGCGATTTTGCCGCCCATCAGCAATGAAGTGCTGCAGCGCAAACGGACGGGACAGGAACTGCAGAATATCCAACTCATGGTCGAGAACGATAGTTTAAGTGTTTATTTCGACTGATTTTTAATTTGCCGCCGGCCCGCAAACGCGGGGCGGGGTTCGATATCGGATCAGAGAGGTTGTTATGCCTTTAATCGAAATTGATAACCCGGTGTTAGCCGAATTAAATGCGTTTCCACTCAGCTTCACCACCAAAGAAGGGTTGTCGAGCAACTCGCAATATACGCTCGAATTCGAATGTGAACAGGCGGACGTTGATTATGAATCTCTGCTGGGTCAAGGGATCAGCATTCAAATAGAAAGGCCGGATTTCGGCGCGCGGCCGTTTTACGCTTACGTGATCGGCGCCTCCGATTCGGGGCAGCATCAGGATAAGTTCGTTTATAAGCTGGAGCTGAGCACCTGGCTGTGGTTTTTGATGCAGAACCGCAACAGCCGCATTTTCCAGGATTTGAACGTGCTCGACATCATCGAGCAAATCTTCTCGCGCTACGGTTTTGCCGACTACCGTCTGGATATTCAAGGCACTTATCCGACGCGTGAATATTGCGTGCAGTTTTCCGAAACGGATTTCGCGTTTATCAGCCGCCTGCTTGAAGACGAAGGCATCTGGTATTACTTCGATCACGCCGAGGATAAACACACGCTGGTGATCACCGACCGGCAGAATTTCGACGATCTGGATTTCGGTTACGCCGTGTTGCCGTTCATGCCGGACAGCGAAGAAAACCGCGCCATCCGCGAAGGGATCCAGCGCATCCAGCGTTCACGCAAAGTGCGCCCGAATGAAATCGTGCTGCGCGACTTCGACTTCCAGAACCCGCGCAAGAACCTGCAAACCAAGGTGGAAGAGAGCCGCCTCGGCCTGCAGAACACCCCGTTGGAGTGGTACGACTACGCGGCGGGTTATGTGGATACCGAACGCGGTGAAAACCTGGCGCGGCTGCGCCTTGAAGAAATGCAAAGCGACGGCCATCTGCTGTTTGGCGAGAGCAACGCCGTCGGGTTGATGGCCGGCAAGGATTTCTCCTTGATTTTGCACCCGGACGCCAACCGCAATCGCCGCTTCAAGCTGACTCGCTGCGACTATGTGTTCGTGCAAGACGGCCCGGACAGCAGCAGCGACGGCCGCAACGTCACCTGCCGTTTCAATGCGTTGAACGACGACGTGCCGTTCCGCCCGCTGCGCGAAACGCCAAAGCCGCAGATGCCGGGCATCCAGAGCGCCACCGTGGTCGGCGCGCCCAACTCCGAAGTGCATACCGACAAATTTGCGCGCATCCGCGTGCATTTCCACTGGGATCGCTACAAAACCACCGAGGAAGACAGCTCTTGCTGGATCCGCGTGGTGCAGGCCTGGGCCGGGAAAGGCTGGGGCGTGATCGCCATGCCGCGCGTCGGTCAGGAAGTGCTGGTGACCTATGTCGACGGCGATCTCGATCGTCCGATGGTGACCGGGATTGTGTATAACGGCGACAACCCGCCGCCTTATCAGTTACCTGAATACATCAACTACTCGGGCATGGTGTCGCGTTCGCTGCGCTTCGGCAAGCCGCAGCATGCCAGCCAGTTGACCTTCGATGACAACCGCAACAACGAACGCGTCATGCTGCATGCCGAACGCGATCTGCAAACCACGGTGGAGCGCAACCAGGCCACCGAGGTGGGAATGGACAAGTTCGACATCATCCGCCGCACCTTTACCGACTGGTTCACCAACCACGTCTCTTACAAGGATTACGTCTTCAGCATTACCGGGTTTGACGCCTCGATTAAAGGCGTCAGCGCGTCGATGACCGGCGTCAGCCTCACCGCCACCGGCGTGAGCACCTCGTTTACCGGCGTCAGCACCTCGTTCACCGGCGTGAGCACGTCATTTACCGGCGTGAGCACTTCGTTCACCGGGCTGAGCACCTCGTTCACCGGGCAGAGCACCAGCTGCACCGGCGTATCAAACTCGATGACCGGCGAAAGCAACTCCTTCACCAGCATCAGCAACAGCATGACCGGCGAAAGCAACAGCTACACCACGGTCAGCACCAGCCAGACCGGCAGCAGCACCAGCTTTACCGGCGTCAGCGTCAGCACCACCGGCTCGTCGACCAGCACCACCGGCTGCAGCATCAGCACCACCGGATCGTCGACCAGCACCACCGGCTGCAGCATCAGCACCACCGGCAGCAGCGTGAGCACCACCGGCAGCAGCGTCGGCACCACCGGCAGCAGCGTCAGCAGCACCGGCAGCAGCGTCAGCAATACCGGCAGCAGCGTCAGCAATACCGGCAGCAGCACCAGCACGACAGGGGTGTCGATCAGCTATACCGGCGCGTCACTGTCCGAGACCGGCGTCGATTTGAAAAAAGTCGGGATGCAAAGCAAAAACTAACGAGGCGCGGCAATGAGAATCATACGGCCACAGCAATTGGTGGCGATTAAAGGAAGTTACCAGATCGGGACAGACAGCCGGCTCGGCATCAGCGTCGTGGCCGGATGCTACCTGTCCCGGCCTGAGCACTTCGTGAACGAAGCCGAAATCTGGGAGGCATGGAAGCGCGTGCCGCTCAGCCTGCCGATATTGGATGTTGCCGAGCCGAAGCCGTTCGCCGAATACCTGATCGCCGGCCATGCCGGCATCGGTCAGCCGGTGAAAACGCTGAATGTCAGCGCCGACATCGGCGGGCTGAAGCGCCGTTGGCGGGTCGAGGGCGAGGGACGGCGCGGCGCGATGGAGGTGGAACCCTTCCTCAGCGTGCCGCTGGATCACACCTCCGCCTGGGGCGGCAAAGACAACAAGGAGAACCCGTTTGGCCGCGGCTGCAATGACGGGCTGCGGCCGCTGCTGATGACGCTGTCCGCCGAGGGGACCGCGCAGGAGCGCTCTCCGCTGGCGGCGCCGGCGCCGGTGCCGCACGAGTTTGCGCTGCGCAAGGCGCACATCGATAAGGTGGCGGGCCAGATCGCCGGCAAAGCCTATCTCGAGACGGCATTCCCCGGGCTGCCGGCCAATATCGATCGGCGTTATTTCCAGATGGCGCCGCCGGCGCAGTGGTTGCCGGAAGCGGCGTGGCCGGATCGGGTGCCCTTCGAGCTGCAGGGCGTCGGCGCGCAAAGCGAGGCGATTCGCGGCGAGCTGCCGGCGGTGCGCGGACGGGCGTTCATCCGCCGTCACGATAGCGACAGCCTCGAGGAAATCGAGCTGCAGCGCAAAACGCTGTGGTTCCTGCCCGACAGCGACATCGCTTTGCTTATCTTCACCGGCAATGCGCCGTTGACGCATCTGCTGGACGAGTCCATCGAGTCCGTCATGCTGGCGTTGGATCGCTGCGATGCGCCGCGCTCGTTCGACTATTTCCAACAGGTATTCCGCAAGCGCAGCGACGATGACGCCTCGCCCTTTGAGTTTCTGTTCGATCCGGATCTGATGCCGGCGGAGATGGGATTGAACGTCATCCAGGCGGTGTCGGATCACCCCAGCGATTTGCGTTACGATCCGTCGCCCACCTCTCTGGGCGATTCCGCCGTGTTCTATCAACGCATCCGCGAGGCGATCGCCTTGCACCAGCAACAAGCGGCGGCGGAGCCCGCTTCCGTGACGTTGCCCGATTTGCCGGATCTTCCCGCTGAAGACGGCAATGACGCGTTTTTCCCCGATAGCGCGACCGTGGAAGGGAAGACTTTCACCGGTTTGCGCTGCGAGGCGCTGTCGGGCCGGCATTTTCTGCAGTGCCGCTTTGAGCGCTGCGATTTCTCGCAGGCTTCCCTCGACGGCTGCACCTTCGAAAACTGCGTTTTTGATGCGGTCAATTTGACGCAGGCGGCGCTGCGCCAGATCCGCATGATCTCGTGCACGCTGCAAAAGCCGTTGCTGGCGGAAAGCGTGTGGCAAGAGGCGGTCTTGGAACGGGTGACGCTGGCGGAGCCTCAGGGGCAAGGGCTGCGCGCCGACCACGTGAAGCTGGATAACTGCGTTTTCGAACGGGGCGATTTCACCGCGAGCCGCTTTGAACACGCGGCGATCGGCAACGGCATGTTTAATGGCGCGACGCTGATTCGTGCGCAGTTTCTGCAAGGCGAGCTGGACGCGTGCGTGTTTAACCGCTGCCTCGCCGAAGAGGCGGTTGCGCTGGAGATGACGCTCACCAAAAACTCGTTCCTTGGCGGCAACTGGCGCGGCGTGCGGTTCGAACGCTGCCGCGTCGAGAGCCTGACGGCGGGCATGCAGGCGAACTTTTCCCACGCCGTGTTCAGCGATAGCTGTTTCACCAAAGTGGGATTGAAAGCGGCGCGCATGGAGAGGTGCCAACTGCTGTACAGCGTTTTCACTGAATGCAACTTTGACGAGGCCGATCTGACGGCCTGCGCGATCGCCGGCTGCGATCTGGCCGGCGTGCGGTTTAAAGACAGCCTGTTGACGCACTCACGTTGGCAAAACAGCAGCGCTCAGCAAGGCCTGTTTTATAACGCCGATCTGCGCGATGCGGAATTTGACCAGTGCAATCTGGCGGCGGCGCATCTGGCGATGACCTGGCAGGACGCCGGCACGCGGTTCAGCGGTTGTCTGCTGGAGCGCGCGTGTTGGGTGCCGCGCAGAATCATTCATGGGGACTATGTGCATGAAAACTGAAAGCCGCGTGATTCAACAGGCGCTGCCTGACCGAGAGGCGATCGAACTTGAGGTCGCCCAGGCGGTGGCGCAGACGCCGCCCATGCCGCGGATCTTCAAGAAACGCCGGTTCCACGATCGCGAGCTGAAAGGGTTGACGCTGAGCGACTGCTTTTTCATCGACTGTCATTTCGAACGCGTCACGTTTGAAGGTTGTGATTTGCGGGCGGTGCGCTTTGAGGGCTGCACCCTGCAGCAGGTCAACGTGGTCGGCGGCAGCCTGATGTGCCTGTCGTTCAACGAATGCCGGTTTGAGAACCTGACGCTGCAACAGGGGCTGCTGTGCAATTTGGCGTGCAACGACACCACGCTGCAGGGGTGTTACGTCGGCGATTGTCTGCTGGATGACTGCGGTTTGATCCGGTGCGAGGTCAACGGCGCGGAAATTGAACGCAGCAGCCTGGGGCATCTGGCCGTGCAGTCCAGCACCCTGACCAACCTGATGTTTCACCAGGACGTGATACAGGACGCCAACTGGTACGCCTGCCAGCTCACGCAGTGCCTGTGGCAGGCGTCGACCCTCGAGCGCCACATCATGGGGAGCTGCCGGCTGGAGACGTGCAGCTGGCAGACGATCGCGGGGCAGGCGCGCATCTGGTTCACCTGCCGCCTGTCGGGCTGCACTTTGGCTCAGCTACAGCTGCAGGGCGCCAGTTTTCACCGCAGCGAGCTGGAGGGGTGTTCGTTCGCCGACAGCGATCTGACCTCGGCGATCTTCGCTGAAGCGCAGGCGCTGCGCTGCGATTTCGAGCGCGCGACGCTGATCCTGGCGCAGGGGCAGAAGGCCCGGTTCAGCGAATGTGCGATGGGCGGCGCCAACTGGGGGCGCGCCATCTTGCCGCAAGCGGAATTCAGGGCGTGCGATCTGGCGTTAGCCAATCTTGAGCAGGCCGAACTGCGGGAAGCGAACCTGATCGAACAGCCGTTGACCGCCGCTCAGCAACAGAGCGCTCGCCTGCATGGCGCGCAGCGTCATCGCGCCGAAAACGTGCCGCTTACCGCCGATCCGTTCTTGAGCGCGATCGACGCCTGGTATGCGCATCAACAACCGGGGCCGCGGCAACCGTCGTATCAACGGCCAACAGGAGTAAGCAGATATGTATAAATCCAGAAGAGAGCATCAGAAGGTCTATGCCAACGCCAGGGTGACGCCTTTGCAGTTGGTGCGCAGCGCTCCGCTTCCCGAACAAGGGGGGCGCAAGGTGGTGACGCTGGCGGCCGACGCCAACGGCGGTCTGTATGTCGATGGCATGCGCGCGCATTGTCTGGCGGTCGCCACCAGCTGCCTGGTTCAGCCGCTGGCGGGCGATCGCGTTTGCGTCATCGCCGACGGCGACAAGTTGGTCATCACCGAGATCCTGTCGCGGCAACAGGCGAACGCCGTCATGACGCTGGACAGCCGCTGCGCCAACTTGCGCATCGTGGCGCCGGAGATCGAGCTGCAGGGCGGCAAGCGGCTGACGCTGCGCAGCCCGCACTTCACGCTGCTGACGCGCAGCAGCCGTTGGGTTGCCGAAACGCTGCACCAAATCTCTCAACGCCTGTTTGTGCGCAGCAAGCACGCGAGCCGGCGGGTGGAGGAAACCGACGAGGTGCTGGCCAAGCACATCATTCAGGATGCGCGGCAATCCCTCGTCATCAACAGTGAAATTGGTTCCCTGAAGTCTTCGGCGGTGCTGAAGATCGACGGTGGCCAGATACATATGGGGTAAACCACCATGACTGCAGCCAATACCAACATGGGCGGGATCGGCTTTGCCGGCTGCGACCCGATGATACCGGCGCCGGGCCCGAACACCTCGCCCAACAACACCGGCATACCGAACGTGCCTAACATTTTCATTTCCGGCGGCAATGAACAAAACCTCGGCACCACTCGTGTGGCCACCGCCGATTCGGGCGGAGTGATCGGCGCTGCCTCGGGGACGCATTCGGCCCAGGCGCAGCCGGTGCAGGGATCGGGTAAGTATTTCTCCGGCGGCATGCCGGTCACGCGGCTAGGTGATTCCAGCACGACGAACAACAACAACATGGTCTGCACTCAGGTCGCGCCGAGCCAGACCAAATGTTTCGTTAATGCATAGGAGTTCAGCATGGTGAAAACGCTCCGGGGGATTGCGACAGGGGGACTGTTGGCGGTGGGGATGCTCGGCGGATGCAGCTGGTTTTCTCACGATGAGGCTGCGGATGCGGGGCGTCGGTTGCGGTTTATCGACGTCGAGGTGACCGCCAACGACAACGTGAACCCGAATGCCGCCGGGGAGGCGCAGCCGGTCAAGGTGTGCGTGATAGAAACCAATCGCTCGGGGTGGATGCCTGAGGGAATTGGCGACGGCGCCCCTTGCCGCGAGACGGCGCCGTCGGAAGGGGCGCTGAGCCGGCACCAGAGCATTTTGCAACCGAGGGAGACGTTGCGTTATCGCTTCGAGGTGCCGGCGGGGCAAGAGCGATGGGTCGTCGTCGGGGCGGAGTTTCAGCAAATCAGCGGCGTGTTGCCGCTCGCCGAGCAAAAGTCCCCTGCGCAGGCTGATTCGCAAATGAAGGTGATGGTGGGGATGACGTCACTCAGCATAGTGACTAACGACAAAATGGATGAATGACATGTTACCTAAACAACGCGTCGCCTGGGTAGAAGGCATGTTGATGGAACCGCAGCATTTCCAGCAGCAGGAACGTTTTTTCGAGCACTTGATTGAAGCGCGCTTGCGCAGCGTCGAAACCTTCACCTGGGGGTTCCTGACGCTGGAGATCGACAACGGGCTATTGGAACAGGGCAAGTTTGCGCTGAAGAAAGCCAAGGGCGTTTTCCCCGACGGCACGGCGTTCAGCATGCCTGAGGATATTCCGCTGCCGCCGCCGCTGGTGCTGGGAGAAGGCTGCCAGGGGAAAGTGGTGTGCCTGTCCGTGCTGATGGATATCGCCGGCAACGCCCAGATCGATCTTATCCAGGATGCGCGAAAAAGCAGCCGTTTTCGCACCATGGACGCCGAGGTGCCGGATCGCAACCACGGCGTCAGCCTGGAAGGGACCCCGCGCGTGTGCACGATGCAACTGGGCAGCCTGGTGACGCGGCTAAGCCTGGAGGACGCGGTCAGCAGCGCGGAAAGCGTGCTGCCGGTCGGTTTCGTGCGCGAGCTGACCAGCGATCGTCGGGTGCTGCTGGATGAGCGCGCCTTGCCGCCGATGCTGGATTTCCGCGCCATCGGCTGGCTGCCCGCGTTCACCACCGAATTGCTTGGGCTGATCAGCCAGCGTCTGGAGTCGGTTTTCCGCCCGGACGTGCATATGACGATCGGCGGGCTTTCCGAGCTGCTGGAACTGCTGTTGCTGCAAACCTTGAGCGAGTTCAATTTGCGCATTAGCCAACTGCTGGCCAGCCCGCAGGTGCATCCTGAAACCCTGTTCGACACGTTGCTGAGCCTGCTGGGGCGGCTCAGCATCATTCCCGGCGGCGAACGCCTCTGGGATCGGGCTGATTTGGTGTATCTGCACGATGAACCGCACAACTGCTACTTCCAACTGTTCGCCTCGATTCGCCGCGCGCTGTCGCTGGTGATCGAAGCGCCGGCGGTGGCGTTGCCGTTTATCGATCGCGGCGACAGCATTTATCTGTGCCCGAACGACTCGCAGCTGCGCCTGGAAAAACTGGTGTTCGCCGTCAGCTGCGGTTTGTCCATCGAGCATCTGCGCTCGTATTTCCCCGCGCAGGTCAAACTGGGGCCGGTCGAGAAAATCATTCAGCTGATCGATCTGCAATTACCGGGCGCTCGCTTGCTGCCGATGGCTTCGCCGCCGCGGCACATACCGTATTACCCGAACAGCATCTATTTCGAGGTTGATCATGCCGACCCGATTTATAAGGAAATGATGGCCGGCTCGGCGATGGCGCTCAGCATCGTGGGTGATTTCCCCGACCTGCGTTTTGACGTCTGGGGATTAAGGCAAGGGAGGGTGGGATGAACGAATTCGAGAGAAAAATACGCGAGGCGATGGCGGTAACGCGCAACAACGCGACGCCGCGCCTTCCCGCGTCCGGCTCGGTGGGCAAAACGACGGCGGAGATCGCCGCGCTGTCCTTCGGCGCGCGGGCGCTGGCCGCCAAGCTGCGGCCGGGAAGCGCCGGGGTGGCGACGCCCCCCGAACCCAAGCCTTATGAAGCGGAAAGCGTTGCGCCGGAAAGCAGCGAGCCCGCGCCGGGCGAGCGCCCGGCCGAGGCGGCGCCGACCTCGAGCGGGCTGTTCGGCCGCGCCGCGCTGAGCAAGCCCGGCGTGATGATGGGCCATTGGGACAACCCGCTGATCGCCGCCGCTATCCCGGTCCTGCTGCAGGTGGAGCGGGTGCGCGATCAGAAACAGCTGAATCCGGGCGCGGTGCGCGCGCAGATCGTGCGTGAGATCCAACAGTTTCAGCAGACGCTGCTGGCGGATCACATCGCGCCGAGCGATGTGGACAAGCTGGCCTATCTGCTGTGCTCCTACGTGGATGAGTGCTGCATGAGCACGCTCGAATCCGGCGAACTGAATCTCAGCCTGCTGGTGGAGTTTTATCGCGACGCCTGGGGCGGGGAAAAGTGCTTCGAGCACCTGCAGGCCTATCTGGCCGCCTCGCCGCGCAACAAGGAGATCCTGGCGTTTTACGATCTGATCCTGTCGCTGGGCTTCGAAGGGCAATACCACGTAATGGAACGCGGCGCGGTGCTGTTGGCCGACGTGCGCAACCGTCTTGACGGCTATCTGTACAGCCAGAACCCGACGCAGACGCTGGCCGATGCCGAGCCGAGCAACGTGGTGCGCAAGGCGACCCGCATCACGCCGCTGAAGCTGCTGTGCTACGGCCTGGCCATCGCGCTGCTGGCGTACGCCTCGGCCGCCTGGTATCTGCACGATCAGTCCCGCGCGCTGCGCAACGCCATTTTGGCCTGGACGCCGCCGCAGCCGCGTAAAATCAACATCATGGAGACGCTGCCGCAGCCGCTGCCGCAAATCCTCAGCGAAGGGTGGCTGGAGGTGCGCGCCGATCCGCGCGGCTGGCTGTTGATCTTCACCTCCGACGGCGCGTTCGCCACCGGGCAGTCGAAGCTGTCGGAAGAGTTTAAAAAGAAACGCAACATTGAGCGTTTGGGGGAAGCGCTGGCGCCGTGGCCGGGCGATCTGGAGGTCATCGGGCATACCGACAACAAACCGTATCGCAACACCTCCAACAACTCCAACCTGAAACTGTCCGAGGCTCGCGCGCAGACGGTCGCCGACAAGCTGCGCGAATCCTTGGCCAACAGTAAATACAACCGCACCGTGACATCGGTCGGCAAGGGCGATCAGGAGCCGCTGGACGACAACGCGACGGAAGAAGGGCGCCGCCGCAACCGCCGCGTGGACATCCTTTGGAAAATCGGCGAGAGGGAGATGGCTTCACCGTCTGCAACGTTAAATCAGGCAGGGGTAGCCGCCGAGGTCCCCGAGGATAACTAAGACATCCGCCGGCGTAGAGATAATAAGGAAATTATATGATACGTAGATCATTCATATTGGTGATTGCCTTGCTGCTGTGTGCGGTGGTGTGGTGGATTGGGCCGTTGATCGCCATCGGCACCTATCGGCCGCTGCTGTCGGTCTGGGTCAGGGGCATCATCATCGCGCTGATCCTGTGCTGGGCGCTGTGGCCGTTCGTGGCGACGTTCTTATCCTGGGTGTTCCGCCACGCGCGAGCGCCGGCCCCGGCCAAACGCAAGACCGCCCAGCGAGACCGCGTGACCTCGCGCTTTTACGACGCCTTGCGCACCTTGCAGTACGTCGGCACGGCGAAGCAGCGCACCCCTTGGCAGCGCTTCAAATACCGCCTGACGCGCCGTTATGTCAGCGAAAAGCCGTGGTTTCTGGTCGTCGGGCCGCCGGGCAGCGGCAAAACCTCGCTGATCGGCGAAAGCGGCGAACGCTTCTTGCTGGCTGAGCACTATGGCCTGCAGCAGACGGTGGACGTCGGGCCGACCCAGGATTGCAACTGGTGGCTGGCGGAGAATTCGGTGTATGTCGACACCTCCGGCGAATGGCTGCAGTTGAACGGCCTGGGGGAAGAGGGCGCCAGGGCGCGCGACACCCTGTTCAAACTGATCCGCCGCCATCGCCGCCATCCGGGCATCGACGGCATCATGCTGTGTCTGGATGCGCGTTGGTTGCTGCACGCCTCGCTGACGGAGAGAAAGTCGGTCGCCGACGCACTGCGCGTTCGCCTGCTGGAGATGGCCTCGTGGTTCCGCAGCGAGCTGCCGGTCTATCTCACCATCAGCCACCTCGATCAACTGGTCGGCGGCGAGACCTTCCTGTCCATGCTGGGCGACGATCTGTTGCAAAAAGGCATGGGCTTCAGCCTGAACCGCGCCGAACAGGGAGAAACCCCCTTCGAGCAGTATGAAACCCTCTACCGGGAGATGGTGGCGCGCGTCAGCCATCACGTGCTCGAACTGTTGCACGATGCGCCGGACAGCCAAAACCGCCAACAGCTGCTGTTCTTCACTGAATCGCTGGGGTCGCTGGGCAACCCGTTGTATTCCCTGTTAGAGCAGATCTTCCCGCAAACGCCGGTGGGCTACGCCTGCCATCTGCAGCAGGTGTGGCTGGGCAGCACCATCGCCTTGCCGCCGCAGGGGGCGATCTACAACGCGGAAGCGGCGGATATCTATGAAGCTCGCCCGACCGGGCGCATTTATCACCCGGAGCTGGATTATGCCCGGCAAGAACGCGGGGTGATGCAGCAGTCTTCGCACGCCAGGCCGCTCGGCAGCCGCATGAGCTCCCTGGGCCGCTATGTGCTGGTGCTCATTCTGTTGGCGGTCTCGTTTAACCTGCTGGCGATGCGTTACCTGTGGGAGAGCGATTACATCTCCTACATTGCGGCGCGCTTCGATGAGACAAAGCGCATCGTGCGCGAAATTCCGGTGACTAACCGCGTCAGCGACGATGTCATTTCCGCCTATGAGCAGCTGGGGTACATGAACGCGCAATTGGGCGGCGAAGTGTCGCCGGTGCCGAATCCCTATTTCGAGCACAAGCTGATCAACAGCGCGGCGCAAAAAACCTACCAACGCCATTTGCTGCAGATCTTCTGGCCGGCGGTGGAAAACTATATCGCGGACGAACTCAAGAATGACGTCTCGGCGTCCAACAAGGACGTCTACGGCACCCTGAAAGTGTACCTGATGATGGGCGAACCTTCGCACCGCTCCGCCGAAGCCTTGGTCGACTGGTTCATGGCGCGCTGGGAAACCTTTATGCCGCAGGGTTACACCGACATGAACAAAGGCATCTTTGCTTACCATCTGCGGGAGATGTTCTCTTTGCCGGACGCGCCGGTCATGAAGATGAACGGCGATCTGCTGCGCCTGGCGCGGGTGAAAGCGATGAACATTCCGATGCAGGTGCGGGTGGTGCGCCGCATCGAAGAGAAACCGTTGCCGGCGGCGATCAACGATATTTCGTTAGCCGACGCCGCCGGGCCGAACGTCTCCTTGATGCTGCGCCGCAAGAGCCAGGCGACGGTCACCGATACCGCCGTGCCGGGGTTCTATACCCGCGCCAGCTATCGCGACGTTTTCCTGGCGCAGCTCGATGACGCCGCCAAGGACATGATCGAAGAAGAGTCTTGGGTGCTGCGCGACAGCGCGGAAGGGAAAAACGCGGTGAACTCGCTGGCCTCGGCGCAGAAGCTGGCCGACGAGGCGAGGAAGCTATACCTCATCGAGTATGCCGACAAATGGGATGCTTTCATGCGCGACGTGCGCGCCCGGCCGGTCAACGGGCTTGAGGATGCGGCGATCCTGGCGCGTCAACTGTCCGACCCTTCTTCCCCGCTGGCTAATCTGGTGCGCTTCGCCGCGCGCGAAACCAGCATGACCGGCACCAACCAGGGCGATGCGGCAAGCTGGTTCGATCGCCAGCGCAATCGCATCGAGCAGCAGCGGCGCGACATCCTCGGCGAGATTTCCGGCGAGCGCGCGCGTTTTCGTCTCACGCCGGAACGCGCGGTGGAAGATCGCTTCGAGCTGCTGCGCCGTCTGGGCTATCAGCTGTTACAGACCACCAACGCCAGCAACGATCCGCTGAGCCGCAGTTTCGAAGCGCTGTACAGCCAGTTGACCACCTTGTCCACCTCGCTGCGCGGCGGCCAGGTGGTGCCCGCCGGCGGCACGCTGAAGCGTCTGCAGTTGGATGCGGCGCGCCAGCCGGAACCGGTGCGCAGCGTGATGATGGATCTGTTGCAGGTTGGGGACAGCCAGACTATTCAGCAGAGCCAAAAGAACCTGAGCAAAGGCGCTTCGTCGCTGGCCTCCGGCTTGTGCAAGAGCAGCATCAGCGGGCGTTATCCGTTCTCGCGCAACGCCAGAGCGGAGGTCGGCATCGAGGACTTCTCGCGCATGTTTGGCCAAAGCGGCGCGATGCAGCAGTTCTTCGATGAGAACCTGGCCCCTTATGTGGACGTCAACGCGCAGAAATGGAATGCCAAACCGGGTTCAGAGGGGATCGTCAATGCCAGCACGCTGGGCGCGTTTGAAAATGCCCGCCTGATCCGCGATACCTTCTTCACCGCCGGCGACAAGCTGTCCTTCTCCATGTTCATCAGGCCGTTGTCCCTGACGCCGACCATTACGGAGGCGACCCTGGATATCGATGGGCAGGTTATTAACTACAGCCATGGCTTCAGCCAGCCTACCCGTATCGATTGGCCGGGCCCGAAAGGCGGCAGCTATGTTCGACTCACCTTCCGCACCGGCACCGGCCAGATCCAGGTCGCCAGTTTCGACGGGCCCTGGGCCTTGTTCCGGATGTTCGACGCCAGCAATCCCGTGCCGCTCGCCAGCGACAGGCGAGAGCTGACGATGTCGATGTCGTCGGTGGTGGGCGTGCTCAAACTGGAATTGCGCTCGACGATGAAAGATTTCCCACTTTGGTCACGGGCGTTGCGAGGATTCTCGTGCCCGAAAGCGATGTAAACACAACCGTAAAGAGGTGATAAACATGTTAGATCCAGCCAAAATTTTAGAAACCATGAAGGCCGGCGGCAATTTGGGCACCAATTCCCAATCGTCGCTGAGTCAACCGTTTATGCAAGGCGTCAGCAATATTCAAATGTCGGGGCCGGATGCGGCCAAGTCGGTCATGAGTAATGTGACAAAATCTTGCGATGATATGTTCGGCAATATGAAGGGCATTTTTAATGGTCTGCAATCGAATGTGAACGCACACCAAAAAATGCAAACGAGCGAGCAGCCGAAAGATTTTAATGTTTCCATGGACGATCTTCGTCCGGCGATTGCGAAAGGGTTCCCGCACGAAATGGCGGACTTCTTTTCCAAAGTGCCGAAACTGTAATCAAAAACTCGATGGATAAAATACCGGGAGGCGGAAATGCCTCCTGGTATTCACAAGGAGTGTTGCGATGATCTATGACTGGATGCTCAAAAACGCCAATAAACGCATGGGTTTTTTTATCATGGTGATACCCAGCCTGTTTTTTTGGATATTGGTTTTTCTGACCTTATCTATTTTTTGATTCTTTGATGTAAAAAAAAGCACCCGCGAAGGTGCTTAAAATGAAGCGAATTAAAAAATAGGAAGGGATGATTATGAGTTGTTATTACAGTTTAGAGATGATCTGCAATCCGCTGGAAATCAGCGCATCGACGGCCAGACCAATACCTTTACCGATGGTGCCGACAACGGTTTTGGCATCCGGGTTAACACCGGCAATCGCGGAAATGGTATCAATACCTGTACCTACCGCACTGCCAATCAGTGTGCCTACGTCACCAAAAAAACCAGCACCGTTAACTTGTTCAATTTCTACTGCGGATAGTTCTTTCATGATTGAAACTCCTTTTTCAGTTAGCCCTTTACTTCAGGCAATTTCATTATTGCAAATTAGGTCGTTTTTTCAATAAAACTCGCGCTGTTTTTTTATACTATTGTGTTTTTTGTTAGATTGATTTTGCATCGTTAGATTATATATTGCCGAAGCCTGGGTTTTTATATCTCACTCGCCTTGAACGGTGGCGGTTTTATGAGGTTATTATTTTAAATCGGAATGATATATACCAGAAGGGAGACCTTATGAAGGTATTGACGACGCCGGAAAGACCTTTCCGGTATGATGAGCTTGCGGATAAAATCATCCGGGAGGCCAGGAGCCGCTTGGGCTGCGCCGTTCTGCGGTTTTTAGACTGCATGATCCTGGGTTATGGCCCGCCGGTGATAGTCTTTGATATCTATAATAATCACGGTAAGTTGCAAACGTTCAAAGTCATTCTTCCTCTTGGGAGCGACAAGCAGCTAAAAAAAGATCACCTCGGGTTGGTTTCCTGCCTGGAGGCTAAAAAATTGATGAGGATCAAAAAAATATAATTCATCCCGCTCGTCAACGATGCCGCGTTATCTTTCTACGCTGCGCATCACTCCAGAAAAATCTTTACTCCTACCAGGCATTTCTTGCGCGGGCGGCCGATGGGTTCGCCTTCTTCTTTTTTGTTGCCGTCTACATGAAAGGGCGGGAATCACTTACTGCCATAAAGTGTAGCTTTTTTTTATGCAATTTTTTTACAATAAAATGAATATGGTTATACTCTGTTTAATAGGGTCTGCGATGACCCCGCCGCCTCGTGCGAAAAAAGCATTATCCTGCCTTTATCATAAGTAAATTCCTAATGCATAAACGGATTCTCTTAACAATCAATGTCGCGCAATGTTATATTCTATATTATGTGTTTTTTCGATATTTATCTGGATATATTGCGCTCTTGGAGTAAAATTAACGTATCAGAGAAAAATCTTAGCACCGTGATGCTGATGGCAATGATGCCTTATAAATATATCTTACGATAACAATTTCCCTTGCGAAGCGCGGCAGCTTACCGCGTCTTGCTTTTGTATGCTCTCCAGGGCAGATGATTTATATAACCCTATATATAAAATGCACTTTTGCGAGGCAAGGTCTTTTTTGCTTCGCCTATAACGCTTTTTTATTAAAAAGCACGTTAAAACAAAAAATAATCACAGCAATGATATTGCAGTAAGGAGAGTGAGCAAGCGTAGTCAAAAGGGAGGTTTGTTAATGGAGCGCGTCAATATCGCTATTGTGGATAAAAATCAATTCTTCAAGCTGGGGTTGAGTCTTGCCTTGCAAGAAGGTTTTCTCACGAATGGCATTAAGGCCAAGATCACGGGAGAAGAACGTGCCAACATCATATTCAGGGCGCCGGACAAGCGGGTGTCCATAAATTTTTGTCATACCCAGCTTTTGCAGGGCAACTTTTCTTCTATTCCGCTCTATTTTTCAATATTGGAGCATAAAAAGACATTCCCTAAAATTCATTGCAATTTGGAAGCCGGAAGTATTACGCGCAAAGACAGCGTGGCGGCGATCGTGGACAAGGTCATGTTCTGCTATCGCAAGAAAAATAGTTTGTTTTCAAGCTATTGCCCGCGTTGTCGTACCCAGTTGACCTTTAGCGAGGGGAAAGTGTGCCGTTTAATCCATCTGGGCTATTCACAAAACCAAACGGCGATGTTGCTCGGCATCAGCCCGAAAACGGTGAGTATTCATAAACGTTCGGCTATGAGAAAACTGAACATCGATAATAATATTGAATTCTTGCGCTGGTTAAAAATGCACAGCGACTCTTGTTAATCAGGGAAAGGACGCGAACGGTCCGGCGCCGTATTATCAGCGGCGCTGAGCGGTCATCTTTTATTGATTTCCGCCCGGCATGGAATCGGTTTTATAGGGAGATAAAACATGGCTGTCTTTGTGAGAGAAGCGGTTTCTCATAATCATTTCAAATTATTGCAGGAGCTTTATGGCAGAGATTTGGGCGGGGAGCGTTTCCTGCACTGGAAGCATTTGCTCGATCCGCATTGTGGGGCGCCGATGGAAAAAACAGGCATATTTTACAAGGATCAAGAACGTTATCTCGGGATGTTTGTATCCAGTTTTTATCCTTTTAAAATCAATGAATTTTCTTTTAATGTTAATATGCTTGGCGATCTTGGGATCCACCGTCAGGTCAAATCTTCCACCGTCTTGAAAGATTTTTTCCTGCAGGCCAGGCGTTCGGATGTGGCGGCGGATATCTGCTTTTCCGATGACAGGAAGATCAGGGTTTATGAAAAGATTTTTAGAAAGTATTTAACGACCAATACGCAAATCTATCCCTTCGTCGAATTAACCTTAAAGCCTGATAAGTTTATGGCCTTTCGTTTTACCGAGGGCGGACAAGCGCGGCAGGCCAGCTTTATCAATAATCTGGGGCGAGAAAAAGATCATCGCGCATTTGAATATATTGAAAAACATCCTCTGTATCATAAAATTCATTATATCAATAAAGGCAATCTCTACGCTGTGATTGGCTGTTCCAGTGAGTGTGCCGAACTTTTGGATATTTCCAATCCTTCCAGGGAGTGTTTTTCCTGGGCCATCGGCGTTTGTCGGCACCTGCATAGCCGTTGCAAAGTGATGATCCCTATTGGTTTTTACAAGTCGATTTGCGCTCAGGCGGCGGAGGTCATTGCAGAAAAGCGCATCAACATGCTGATCGGTTATTACTCAGAAAAGATAAGCGAGCTGATGCCGAAAGAGGTTTGGGTATGCCGCATGGATCGCCGTTAAGCAGGGCACGTGTATTCTAAATGGAGTGTTTGTCATGGAAGAGATTCCTGTATCACCCTATTCAAAAGTTTTTATCGATGAATATGACCGCCATCCAGAGGGCTGTAATTACAACGTATTGGTGCTGCAGCGTATTGAGGGCGCGCTGGATCCCATCAGATTACAAGCTGCGCTGAATGCGCTGGTGCAAGATCATGTCCTGCTGAACAGCCATATTCATGAACGGAATGGCGAACTGTATTGGCGTCGCAATGACGCAATCCATCCTTTGCAGCATTACACGGACCGCACGCTGCTGACCCAAGTGATTCGCCAGCCCTTCGACATTTACCGCGGGCCGCTTTATCGTTGGGCGCTTTTCGCCGAGGGGCCGGGGCGCTATACCCTGGCGCTGGTGGGCCATCATCTGGTGATCGACGGCGCGTCTTCCGACGAGTTTTTCTCATTGGTGAGCCAGTACTATGGTCAACAGCGGCTATCGACCCGCCTCGAGGCGGCCGAGATTGCCGCCATCAACCGGCAGCTGCAGCGCGAGGTGGAACAACTGGCCGCCGATGGAGCGCTGGCGCACTGGCGGGCCGAAGCGGCAAATTTGGGCGCGATAGACGTGCCCTTTGAGAAAAGCGGCGCCGTGCGAAACGATGAGGCGGCCGAGCTGCGTTTCCAGGTGCCCAAAGCGCAATGGAAAGCGCTGAAGCAGAGCGCGGGAATACGGCGAATGAATGACTTTCTGGCGTTGCTGGTGCTGTGGGGCATCTTGATGGCGCGCAGCGGCAATCAGGAAACGGTCTATATCAGCTATCCGGTGTCGATAAAAAAGGGGCAAAGATTTGCGCTTGGCGGGCATGTCAACACCAGCGTGATGCCCCTCGCGCTGCGTGACGGCGAAGGCTTCGCCGCCGTTTATCAACGCGCGCTGGCGTTTATTACCGCCGCGGCGCCGCACTCGCGCCAACGGTTTAACCAACTGCCCACGCAACAGGTGGTGCAGGCGTTGGGGATCCGCGCGATGCCGATTTCCTTTGCCCAAACCAACCTGCGCGATGCGGCATTGGCGCTGGCCGATTGTGCCACTTCGCCGTTGTTTGAAGCCAACCACGATATGGCCAGCGCGTCGCTTTCCCTGGAATATGAGGATCGGGCCGACAGCGATGCCTTGCAGTTCCGGCTGCGTTTTCGTCAGGACATGTTTGACGAAGATGACATGCGCGACTGCGCGGAACATTTCATGCGCTTGATGCAAGCGGCGATGCGCGCGCCTGACGCGCCTTTACGCCACCTCGGCTTTTATCCCGCCGCCGATATGCCGCCAGATGACGACGCGGCCCCCGCGTTGCCGAGAGAAACCCTCAGCGCCCGGTTTGAGGCGATCGCGCTGCGTTATCCGGATAAGATTGCGCTGGAGTTTGAGGGGCTGCATGTCAGCTACCGTGAGCTGAACGGCATGGCGAATAGCCTGGCGCGCGAAATTACGTTCCGCTACCAAGCGCTGACCGGGGTCGCCCCTCAGGCGGACACGCTGATTGCGCTGTACAGCGAGAAAAGCCTGGAAATGGTGGTGGCGCTGCTGGCGGTGCTGAAAACCGGTGCGGCCTATGTGCCGCTCTCCTGCAATTATCCTCAGGCGCGCATTCGGCATATTCTCGAAGAAACGCGCGCGCCGGTGCTCATCGCCGGGGAAAGCCTGCAGTCGGCCGCCGAGGCGCTGGCGGCGATGATGCCGCACGCCGTGTCCGTCCTCACGCTGGGCGATCTGAACCGCCTGCCACACGAGCGGCAGAATCTGCCGGCCATCACCGGCGCCGACCGGCTCGGCGCGGTGATCTATACCTCGGGATCGACGGGGATCCCGAAAGGCGTGATGCTCGAGCAACACGCGATGTGCGGGTTGGCGACCGCATCCGGCATCGCTGTCACGCCCGATGACGTGTTGCTCTTCCTCTCGAGCCCGGCGTTCGATGCGGCGACGTTCGAGGTGTGGGGCGCATTGCTCAACGGCGCCAAATTGGTCGTCGTGCGCGACACGGAGGATATCGCCGGCGATGTGCCGCAGCTGGAGGCCTTGCTGCGTCGGCAGCAGGTATCGATTCTGTGGGCGACGCGCAGCCTGTTCGATCATCTTTACCTCAGTCACCCCGACCTGTTCGCCGGGCTGCGCTGTCTGCTGGTGGGCGGGGAGGCGCTGACCGCCACGCTGATGCAGCGCCTGGTGCGGCAAGCCAACCGCCCGCAGCAGGTCATCAATGGCTATGGCCCGACGGAATGCACCACGTTCACCACGATGTACGCCATCGCGGCGGACGAAACCCGCAGCAGCATCCCGATTGGGCGAGCCATACCGGGGCGCGAACTTCATGTGCTGGATCGCTGGCTGCAGCCGTTGCCGCCAGGGCTGGCCGGCGAGCTGTATATCGGCGGAGACGCGCTGGCGCGCGGCTATCTCAACCAGCCGCAGCAGACGCAAGAGCGTTTCATTACGCTGAACGGGCGACGCTTGTATAAAAGCGGCGATCGGGTGCGAGAGTTGCGCGACGGCAATCTGGAGTATCTCGGCAGAAACGATTGCCAGGTGAAAATCCGCGGTTTCAGAATTGAACTCAGCGAAATAGAAAATACGATCAATGCGCTGGAGGGCGTCGAGAAATGCGTCGTGGTGGATGTCGTCCATCGCGATAGCAAGCGCCTTGCCGCTTATGTGCTGATGGCGCGGGGCGAGCCGCTGGATCCTGCCGATTTGCGCGCCCGGCTGGAGCGGATCCTGCCGGATTACATGGTGCCGTCCAGCTATGTTGCGCTCGACGAGATACCGCTGACGGTGAACGGCAAGCTGGATCGCACGGCGCTGCCCGCTCCGCAATTCGCGCAAAGCGAGCGATATGCCGCGCCGCAGAATGCGCTGGAGGCGTTGATTTGCGCCCTGTGGGCGGAGATCCTCGGCGTTGAACGGGTTGGGGTGGATGACGACTTCTTTCGTCTGGGCGGCGATTCGATCCAAAGCATCGTGTTCACCAGCGAATTGAGCAAGTCGGGCTATCACAGCAACTCGCGTGCGGTGTTCGAAACCCGGAATGCGCGGGCACTGGCCAAGCGCATCTTGCAGCAACGGGACGCGATTGCGCCGCTCAATGAACAGGGCGAGCTGCAGGGCGAATTCGAATTGTTGCCGATTCAGCGCTGGTACAACGAGCAGCCGCCGCAACATCGCGCCTTCTTCAACCAGACTTTTTTGGTGCGGGTGCCGCCGATGTCCGCCGAGCGCGTGGCCGATCTGGTCAACGGGCTGGCGTCGCGCCATGACATGCTGCGCGCGCGGTTTAGCGCCGACGATGCCGGCGCGCTGGTCGCGCAGCGCTATCTGTCGGTGGCCGACGGCGGCCCTTCATGGGGATACTATGACCTGGCGCTTTGTCGCCAAAGCCGCGCCGAACTTCTGCATCAATGGCAATCGGGGTTTGATCCGGTAGAAGGGCCGCTGTGCCGCTTCGTCTACATTTTCGACAGCAGCGCGCCCGGCTACGCGTTGATGTTCTGCGCATTCCATCATCTGATCATCGACGTGGTGTCCTGGCGCATCATCGTCAGAGACATGCGACGGTTGCATCAGGGCGAATCGCTGTCGGCGAAAGGCACCAGCTACCGGCAGTGGGGCGAGACGTTAAGGCACTACGCGGCGAGCCGGCATGACCAATGCGCTTACTGGTTGGCGATGATCGCCGGGCAACCCGATTACGCCACGCTCAGCGAGGGGGCGCAGAGTCCGGCGTTTTGCCGCTTAGAGTGCGACGCGGCGTTGACGACGCTGTTGATGGACACCTGTCATCAGGCCTACCGTACCTCGACCCGCGAGGTGTTGCTGGCGGCGCTGGCGCCGGTGCTGCAGGCCTGGCATGGCCGTGCGGACAGTTACCTGACGCTCGAACACCATGGCCGCGATATCAATGACGATAAGATCCAGCTCGACGACACTGTCGGCTGGTTCACCGCCTTACTGCCTTTGCGCATCACCGCGCATCAGAGCCCAAAACACACGCTGCGCGCCATCAAGGACACATTAAGAAAGATGCCGGATCACGGCATCGGCTATTCGGCGCTGAAATACGGTTCAGCGTCGGACGACGAAGCGATAGCCTGTCTGCGGCGCCACCGCTTGCCGGCCATTTCATTCAACTATCTCGGCGTCTTTAACGAACAGACTGACGACGCCCTGTGGGCCTTGATCGACCAAACGGCGGATCTGGAAAACGGCGCGCTGCCGGCGAGCGACAATGTGCTGGATCTGGTGCTCTACGTGCACGGCGACCGGCTGAGCATCGTGATGTCGGGCTTATTGCCGCAGGCGACGCTGGCCCGGCTCGGTTCGCACTATAGGGCGAGCGTGTCGGCGCTGGTCGAACACTGTTGCCACGAGGCGAGCCAGGGCGTTCGCCTCGCCAGCCCGGGGGACTTCCCCCATGCCGACGTCAGCCTCGCCGAGTTGGACCACTGGCAGCAACGTCATCGCATCGCCGCCGTTTTCGAGGCTACGGTCACGCAGCGGGAACTGATGTATTTCAACCGGCTTAACCACGAGTATCAGATCGATCAGGCCGTTTATGAGGTGGCCGGCCCGCTGCAGCCGGAGGTGTTGAACCAGGCCTGGTCGCTGGCGCTGCAGCGCTTTGAAATGCTGCGCGCCGGGTTTGGCGATCAAACCCGCCGTGGGCGGCCCAACGTCTTCATCTGCGAGACGCTGCAGGCGCCGATCGCGATCGAGGATTGGACCGATGCGCCGCCGTCCTCGCTGGAAGAAAGGATGGAGGCGCTGTTGGCCCGGGAACGAGAAACCTCGTTTGAGCTGGATGCGCCGCCGTTGATCCGCTGGCGCCTGATCAAGTTGAACGCCGATGAGCACTATTTGGTGCAGACCTTTAACCATATCTTGTTCGACGGTTGGTCCCTCGGCGTTCTGTTCGAACACTGGTTCAACGACTACCTCACCTTGCTGGAAGGGGGCGCGCCGGCGCTGGAAATTAACCGATTTGAGCCGTTCGCCGCTTATGTGCGCGCGCACGGCGACGATCCCGAAGCGCAGGCGTTCTGGACGGACTATTTGCGCGGAGCGCCGGTCAACCAACGTTTGCCGTTGAGCGCTGCGCCGGATGCCGCGCCGCAGGGGCGACGCATGCGGCAATATGGCGCGGAATTCACCGCGGAACAGGTGGCAAGCCTCACCGCGTTTTGCCGGCGCCAGGGGATCACGGTCAATCAACTGACGCAGCTGGCCTGGATGCTGGCGCTGGCCGAAGCGCTGGCCTGTGACGATATCGCGATCGGCACGACCATGAGCGAGCGCCCGGCGGACATTGAGCAGGTGCAGACGCTGTTTGGCCTGTGTGTCGCCAGCCCGGTGCTGCGCCTGCAGGCGATTCGCCGCCGGCCCATTTATGCGTTGCTGGCCGATATCGCGGATTCCCAGACGCTGAGGCAGAAGTACGCCTTTTCCGAACTGAACCGCTACGACGAACAATGGGTGCCCACTTCGCCGTTCGGCAGCCTGTTTGTGTTTGAAAACATGCCGCAACCGCAGAAGGATCCGCGCTTGCCGTTTACGTTCCGGGTGACGGATATCGTCAGCGGCAGCAACCACCAGACGGTGCTGTGCTTGTTCCCCGAAGCGGAACGGCTCGCCATTTCACTGTTTTATGATTCTCATGAGATAGCTCAGGAGAGCATCGTTGCGGTAGGACGCCGTTTTCAGGCCATTGCGCTCGCGATCGCCCACCTTCCGCCCGACAGCGAAATCCGCGCCGAAGACGGGATTATCCAGGCGGAGGAGGCGTGATATGTGGCTTGCTATCGACGGCAAAATAAAATACCGGGCGATCGTGAGCGATCTTGACGGAACCTTGCTGGATCCTGCCGGGAATCTGTCTGATCTGACGGTGGAAACGCTCAATATCCTGCATGCCCGCGGGCTGGAAATCGTCATCGCGACAGGCCGTTGCGATGCGGATGCGCGCGGGATTGTGGATGGCTTGGGGTTCTCGCCGGCGATCGTCTCCTGCAATGGCGCGATGGTCAATATCGAGGGGCGGCCGGTGGCGGATAAACGTTATTTCCTGCCTCGCGACAGCCAAATGATGTTGATGGATTACCTCTTCGCCTGTCCGCTCCACGTGACGTTGTTCACCCAGGAAGGATGGATGATGGCCGAAGAGAATCCGCATTTTGCCGACTATATCAAAACCTCGGGCGTCGCTTGCCGCTATGTCGAGCCGGAGGCGATGAAACGGCAACCGATCCTGAAAGTGCTGCTGCAGGGTGAAGCGGCGCTGATCGAGCGGTTTTACGACGAGGTCAGTCAGGCTTTCGGAAAAACGCTGTCCATCTGTAAGTCCTCTGCGGAAACGATAGACATCATGGATAAGCATATTTCCAAGGCCAGAAGCGTGGCCGACTATCTGAGCGCCAAACAGATAGCGATGCGCGATTGCCTCTCTTTCGGCGATGCGATGAACGATTTGGACATGCTGCGCTGGGCCGGAACGGGGGTGGTGATGGGCAATGCCATGGGCGAATTGAAGCGCGCGCTGCCGTTTAACCCGATTGCGCTGCCCAACAGCCGCAATGGCGTCGCCGATTATCTCTGCCGTGAGTTCGGCCTGTTCTGACATTGTCACCGCCGCGCGGGTGAACGCATTGGCAACAGGGTCTTTCGTGGGCAGATAACAAGGAGGTGAACAAACAGTGAGGGTTTCATTTTTTCATTACTAAACATGTCGATAAATACAAAGGAGACAGTATGAAAGAACTGACTGAAGCAGAAGTCATGGCGGTTTCCGGCGCAGGCATCGCTTCCGATGCCGGCAAAATCCTGGGCAATGGCATTGGCGCCATCGTAGATGCCGGTACCGGTCTATTCGGGATCCACGCGGATGCGGCGGGCGCCGGCGCCAAACTCGGTGAGGGTATTGGCGCCGTCATCGATGCCGGGATTAGCGCCTTCTCGCAGCTGTTTGGCCGTAAATCGTCATAAGCCCGGCCCTTAATGAAAAGTGCCCGCAAGGGCACTTTTACCTCGCTCATGTCGGGAGCCGGAAGAACGGCAAAGGGAGAGTTCATGGCGAATAAAATCATCTTGATCATGGTCATCAATCTGTTCGTGGCGGTGGCGTTGGCGGTGTTTAACTTTATCTATATCCAAAAGAAGGTGGATATACGCGCCCCCAATGACGCCACGCCCTTTCAGGTGACCGAGAAAGCGCAGGGCAGGATCGTCTCCATGCAGCAGACTTCGGTATTTCTGAACAACAATCCTGTGGTGGCGTTTACCTTGGAAATCAACGCCAGGCGCAAACAGTTTACGATCGCTGACCATCGGGAGGTGGTGCTGTATATCGCCATGAGCCGTTATGAGGAAAACGGCGTTTACAGCCTATTGCTGGGCGAGAACGACAGAGACGTGGCGTTCGAAAAGGACAGCTTTGGCTATCCGATACGCTTTCATCAGGTGCTCTAGGCGCGCGGAAGGTTTCCTGCCGCCAGGCGGCGTAAAAGGGATTTGCCACGGACAAAGGGGGAGGAAAAAATGCTGAAACGCATCGGATACATCGCGCTGATTTGCCTGGCCTTAATCGGCGGCCGGCAGGCCATGGCGGCAGAGGAAGATCGCTGCTTTGCGGACGAACATCCCGCCTTGCACACTGTTATTCCTTGTTATAACAATCAGTTGGCCATATTGCCTCTGTCATATTCATTAAAGGGCGTGGATAACGGCCATGACGTGTCGATACGCCATTATCGGTTGATGTCGCAATCCTGGTCGCCGCAAGACGCCATCCGGCCGACGCAATGGTGGCACGATGTGGATATTTATATCCCCAACGGGGCGCTTGCCCGTAAAGCGTTGGTGCTGATGAGCGATGACTGCGCTTGCGCCGCCGCAGGGGCGAGCGGGCCAGGCAAGCAAAATGCGGCGTTTTCCGTCGCTACGCCGGCGGCCTTGGCGGCGGAAAGTCACACCATCGTGATTGTCGTCAACCGGCTGCCTTATCCGTACCTGGAATATCAAAATGAGGGGCGGCGTCGTGCGGGGGAGGACAGCCAGGCCCGAGGCTGGCGATTGTTCCTGGACGATGCGGATGAGTACTTGATGATGCCGCTGGCGATCCCCATGACGGCGGCCTTGTCGCAAACCATGACGCTGGCGCAGCGCGAATTGAGCCGATGGGGGATAGATAAATTCATCGTGGCGGGCGCGGCGAGCGGCGCAACCGCGGCGTGGCTGGCGTCATTGTCGGATGAGCGCATCGATGCCGTCGTCGCCATGTTCCCGGATGGGGTCGCGGCGCGGCAGGTCTTGAAGCATACCTATCGTACGTATGGCGGCCGTTGGCCGTTGGCGTTTCATCCTTATTACCAACTCGGCATCGATCGGCGCATAGAGACGCCGGCGTTCGACAAACTGATGCAAATAGCGGATCCCACCGCTTATCCGCCGCCGACGGCGGGAGAGCGGCCAGCGGCGGCGAAATATGTCATCATCGCCAGCGGCGACGAACGTTATCCGCCGGACAGCACGCGATTCTATTTCAGCGCCTCACCGGGAGAGGCTTCGCTGCGCGTGATTGCCGACGGGGATCGCGCGGCAAGCCGGCCGGCCGCCGAACGCGCCATACTGGCGATGATCAAGCGCCGCCAGCGCGATATCGCGTTGCCGACGATCGAGGTGCAAGGCAGCGCCGCGGATGCTGCGGTGCGCACGCTGCGTTTTTCCGAACCGCCGGCCACCGTGCGGCGTTGGAGCGCGCACAACCGCACGGCCCGAGATTTTCGTTATTCGTGCGGCGTACGCTTTACCCCGGAGCCGTTGGCCGCAGCGGAGGCCGATCGCGGCGAGTTTCGTCTGGCCGCCCCGGCGCAAGGCTGGGAGGCCACCTTTATCGAGGCGGTGTTCAACGATGGGTTTATCGCGACCACGCCGGTCTTTATCACGCCTGACGATAACTATCCGTCCGCCGTTCCCGCGGGCGATGGCCTGGCGTGTGAAACCCTACCCGGCAGAGGGCTGGGAGAAGATTATCGCCATGACGATTAATTAGCGGCGCCGAAAAACAATAAGGCGGCAATGCGTTATTCTGCGCGACAGAGCGCATTGTTGCCTTGTTTTCGAAATAGTGAACGGCGTCAGACAGAATATTTCTGCGTAACGCCATTTTCTCGTTGTCACATGACCGCGCCGGTTTCACGAACGGCGAATGCTTTATTCTCCCTCCTGTTCGATAAACCGTTATCGCCATGCTTTTCCTATTCCTCTGCTCCTCTTTCTGCCGCCGCGTCGTGATGCCTTTCGTAATATAAATGTCACTTATTTCAGGGCGAGTTTTATCGCCCGGCTTTCATTTTACGGCGATGTCGCCCGATTTTCCGGCTGAGGAGGAAATGAGGAGGATCTGGCGAAAGCGCCTTCGAATAGCGCGAGAATAAATTCTCTGGCGGCCAGATGATTGAATCAAGAAACGCCGATTTGGCGGTTTTTTCAAAATAAAATTAAGAATGATGCTAATTCTATTTGGGGTAATTATCTTTTCTCATCTTTACATTGATTTTATGTATTGCTAAAGGGGGAAAGCTAAGCATAATTAACTGTGAAAGGAGCGGAGCTCCTATTCTCCCTGTCCGGGTTCTCCGTGGCGGGGATATTTTGAAGTCTGTCTAATCAAAAGGAGAAGTACCCATGATGGAAAAAAAAGTGATTATGTTGGCATTTGTCGCGGCAGCGTGTTCAAGCGCTTTACCTGCTCTGGCAGCAGATGGTCAGGTTAATTTTACCGGGAATATTGTCGATGCTGCGTGCAAGGTCACGAATGACTTGAGTAATCCATTAAATGTTGTTTTGGGTGATGTGGCCCGAACGGCATTTGCGGGTGGCAAGGGATCAACGTCCAGCGCGACAAAATTCACGCTGGAAGTCACCGATTGTCCGGATACGGTAAAAAGCGCCACCGTTAAGTTCGACGGCGCGGCCGATAACGGCGACAGCAACGTATTGCAGCTGACCCAGGAAACGGATGTCGCTACCGGCGTCGGTATCCAACTGTCTGATATTTCTAACAGTGTTCTGCCGCTTTACACGGCGTCGACGGCTTATCCGTTGGCTTCCGGCAGCGGCGTGAAAAATAACCTCGATTTTACCGCCCGCTATATTTCCACGCAGGCAGATGTTACCGCCGGTAAAGCTAATAGCGTCGCCACCTTTACGCTGAATTATAACTGATAATATTTTCTTGCCCGCTGGTTCACAGCGGGCTGTATTGCCTCGGAGATAATATTATGCGTTTTAATCGCTACGGCGCCTTAGCGGCTTTCATTATTTTATTGTTTGCGTCTACGGTTCACGCCGGCGTGGTGATTGGCGGGACGCGGGTGATATTCAACGGCGAAAAAAAAGAAGCGTCAATCAGCGTGGAGAATCCGGATAAAGAACCGTATTTGATTCAGTCCTGGCTGGAGAATCAACAAAGCGGGGTGGATAAAATCGCGTTTATCGTTACGCCGCCTTTATTTCGGCTGGACGGCAACCAGGAAAATATGCTGCGCATCGTGAAAGTGGGCGATGACTTACCGAAAGATAAAGAAAGCTTGTATTGGATGAATATTAAATCCATTCCTTCAACAACCCAGGCGGGTAAATCGAATACGCTGCAAATAGCGGTCAAGACCCGCATTAAATTGATTTATCGGCCGGCGCCGCTGCTCCGCCAGGTGCCCGAAGAAGTGACGCAGCAGCTGAAATGGCAGCGTGTCGGTTCAGAATTAAAACTCACCAACCCAACGCCTTATTATATGAACTTTCATTATGTCCGCATCGGGGGGCGGGAAATGAAAGAGGTGGCGTATATCGCGCCGATGAGCAGCGAAATGTTTGCATTGCCCGTGGCGGGCGCAACGTCGGTAAGCTGGAAATTAATTAATGATTATGGCGGCACAGGGAAAGAACATCAGTCAGGTATTTAATCTGTAAGGGAAGGCAGACAGAGGGATAAAACATTTCAATAATGGAGCTAATGAATGATAACTCAAAAGCGTATATTAGCGAAGCGGGATGCTTGGCTGAAACGCATAGCCTTATTCACGGCAACAACGGCGGTATGCGGCAACATGGCTAATCCCGCCTTCTCTCGTGACTATTTTAATCCGGCGTTGCTGGAAACCGGGCGCTCAGGTCAGCAGCACGTCGATCTGTCGATTTTTGAAAATGGCCAGCAGGTTCCCGGCACGTATCGGGTCGATATTTGGGTGAACGACATGCTGCTGGAAACGCGCGAGGTGTCGTTCGCTCGGCGGGCCGGCAGCGACGAGAAGGCCGATCTGCAGCCTTGTCTGACGCGGGAAGATCTGAAACGGCTTGGGGTGAAAGTTGAACTGTTTCCCGGTTTGGCCGGTGCCGATCGCTGCGCGAATTTGGCCGCGATCCCGCAGGCCTCGGCGCAATTTCAATTTAACCGCCAACGCCTGATGCTGAGTATCCCCCAGGCGGCGTTGGAAAATAAGGTGCGCGGATACGTTCCGCCGGAACAATGGGATGAAGGCCTGCCGGCGATGCTGCTGAACTATGGCTTCACCGGCAGCAACAGCAAGGGGCGCGATCGATTCACCCAGAGCGCAAGCAGTTATTACCTTAACCTGCGGCCGGGCTTCAACCTGGGCGCCTGGCGAGTGCGGAACTACACCACCTGGAGCTACAACAGCGCCGGCGGCGGGCGAGCGTCGGAGGATCGTTGGGACTCCGTCTATACCTACGCCCAGCGCAATATCATCCGCCTGAAAAGCTTGCTGACGCTCGGCGAAAGCAGCAGCCCGTCCGATGTGTTTGACAGCGTATCGTTTCGCGGCGCGCAGCTGGCTTCCGATGACGACATGTTGCCGGAAAGCCTGCGCGGTTATGCGCCGGTGGTGCGCGGCATCGCGCGCAGCAATGCGCAAGTGGTCATTCGCCAAAACGGCTATGTCATCTACCAGAGTTACGTTGCGCCGGGCGCGTTTGAAATTTCGGACATGTACCCGACCGGCGGCAGCGGCGATTTGGAGGTGACTATCAAGGAGGCGGACGGCAGCGAACAGCACCTGACCGTTCCCTTCGCCAGCCTGCCGGTGCTGCAACGCGAAGGGCGGCTGAAATATGCGCTGACCTCGGGGCAATACCGCACTTACGATCACAGCGTGGATAAAAAGATCTTCTCGCAGGCCAGTCTGATTTATGGCTTGCCCGCCGGTTTCACCCTGTATGGCGGCGGCCAATTCGCCGGGCCGTATCAATCGCTGGCATTGGGTCTGGGCAAGAACCTGGGCGAGTTCGGCGCTCTGTCGGCCGACGTCACCCAGGCGTGGGCAAAGCAGGAGCATCAACCGAAAAGCGATGGTCAGTCATGGCGCGTGCGGTACAGCAAAAATATCGTCGAGACGGGGACGAACTTCGCCATCGCCGGCTACCGCTATTCGACCAGCGGCTACTATGGGCTGCAGGAAGTGCTGGACACCTATCGCAGCGGCAACCGTTACGCCCCGATAGACCGCCGCAAGAATCGCGGCGAAATCACGCTGAACCAGAATTTATGGGAAGGGGCGGGGTCGCTTTCACTCAGCGCGGTCTCCGAAGACTATTGGGGCTCCGAGCGCAATATGCAGTCGCTGAGCGCGGGTTACAACAATAGCTGGAATGGCATCAGCTACGGTTTTAACTACAGCTATAGCCGGAATTCACAGGCTATTTACGGCGATTCGAACCGCGGGCGCATTTACGATCGCGATCAGATCTTCGCTTTCAACATCAGCGTGCCATTAGAGAAATGGCTGAGCAACACCTACGCCACCTACAACCTCAACACCAGCAAAAAAGGCAATACCAGCCATACGGCGGGCCTCAACGGCACGGCGCTGGCCGGCGGCAACCTCAGCTGGAGCGTACAGGAAGGGTATGGCAGCCAGGGCCAGGGCAACAGCGGCAACGCCAACGCCGACTGGCGCGCGACGTACGGCGAACTCACGGCGGGCTATGCCTACGATCGCAGTCAACAGCGCGTCAACTACGGGGTGAAGGGCGGGGTGATCGCCCATGAAGACGGTGTGACCTTCGGTCAACCGTTCGGCGAAACCGTCGCCCTGGTACAGGCGGCCGGCGCGAGCGATGTGGCGGTCGGCAATCAGGTCGGGGTGAAAACCGACTGGCGCGGCTACGCGATCGTTCCTTACGCCACGCCTTATCGCAACAATTCGATTCGCCTCGATGTCGACAGCTTGCCGGATGATGTCGATCTCGAGTTGACGAACCAGTCGGTCACGCCGACTCGCGGCGCGGTGAGCCGGGCGAATTTCAAAGCCAACGTCGGCAGACGGATTTTGATGAAGGTGACGGACTCGCAGGGGGCACCCCTGCCGCTGGGCGCCAGCCTGCGTCTTGCCGAGGGGGCGACTCAGCCGTTCCTGGTCGGCGGCGACGGCGTGGTCTATCTGAGCGGCATGGCGGAAAAGGGCCTGATCATCGCGCAGTGGGGCAGGAATGGCGAGAACCAATGCCGCATCCGTTACCAGTTGCCGGCGGAGCCGCCGTCAGCGGGTCTCCAAACCCTAAACGGCGTTTGCCAATAGATCTCGCTCTATTTCCATCATGACTTTTAAGTGAGAGTGAAAATGAACGTTTTTCTCAGGATATTCGGTTACGGCGCCCTGGTGTGGCTGGCGACGCTCACGACGGCGGTTTATGCCGGCACCTGTACCACCAACGCGAAAACCGCCCGTATGGGGTTGCTGACGCTGGCCGTGGATCCGCGCATTGAAGTCGGCGAGCAGTTGGCTGTTCGAACGGAGAACAGCATTAACGGCACGACGTTTTCTTTTCTTTGTTCCGGTTCGGTCGCCTATCGCTCCATGTCGCCGCTGACGCCGAGCGCGCTGCCCGGCGTATTTGAAACGGGCATCGAGGGCGTGGGGGTGACGATTTCAGACCTATGGCAGAGCAATAAGAACGTGCCCGTCAACACGGCGATTTCGCCCAACTTGCTGACGCCGTGGATCAATCGAAACGATGTTCGGCTGACGTTTATTAAAACCGGCCCGATCAAAACCGGCGGCGATATGGGCGGGAAAATTATCGCCAGATATTATCTGGATTCGACCTCCATTTTGGATATCAGTATTTCCGGCATGAAGGTCATTCAGAAAAGTTGCCTGGTTGATTTGAACTATAAAAATCAAACGGTAAATCTGGGCAGCCCTAAACGCAGCGAGTTTAACGGCGTCGGCAGCACGGCGGCGTCTTCCGAACGCAATTTTTCCGTGATTCTGCAATGTCAGGAGGACAATATTCCGGTTCAGGTCACGTTCGAGGCGGCCGGAAATTCGCCTGGCGTGGGAATGATTGATATCGCCGACGGCGCCGATGCGGCGAAGGGCGTCGCCGTGGAAGTGTTGGATGAGAACCGTAATCCATTAACGTTTTCCAGACCGATCAATTACCACACCGCGGCTGAAAAAGAGATCAGGATCCCCTTGATGGCGCGCTATAAGCAAACGGGAGCCATTAGCCCCGGACAGGCCGACGCGGTGATGACATTCACCATTACGCAGAATTAAAGAGACCCCTATTAAAAATATAATGTCGTCTGTTCGCGCGACATTATTGGTGGCATCAGGCGCTGCAGGCCGATGCCAATGCAATGACAACACGCATGTATGGCAGTGTTTGTCCGTTTAAATATGGAGATTAACCAATGAAAGAACTGTCTGTTATCGAAATGAATGAAGTGTCAGGCGCTTATTCCTGGGATATGAGCAATGGACTGTCGGGGCTGATTGGCAGCGCCGTCTCCAATGCCGCGGAAGCCGTTTCATCCATCGCTCTGGGCGCCTCCGTGGGCAGCATGGCGGGCGCCGTCATCGGCGGTAAGCATGGCGGCGACGGCGGCGGCCTGCTGGGCGTCGGCTCGATTGGCCAGGGCGTCGGCATGGTCGCCGGCGGCATCCTGGGCGGCGTAGCCAGCGGCGTGGCCGCAGCCGTTATTGGCTGGGACACCACGCTGGAATACTCCAAAAAAGGCCTCGATGGGCTGATTAACGGCACCATCAGCTAAATCCATACGCGGTCCAAAGCCGCAGCGTTCTCGCTGCGGCTGTCTCCCGGTCAGGCAAGCGCAGGTTCTTCCTATGAGTGATAATAAGAGCAGGAATATTTTCCGCCAGGAGGCGGTCAATTATCAACGTCAAAGATGGACCGGCAGGGCGCTGTTAATTTCCGGCGCGTCGAGCCATGTGATTGCCGCCACCTGTTTCACTTTTATTCTGATCCTGGCGGGCGCACTCTATTTTTGCGAGTACACGCGCCGGGTCGATGTTGAAGGCGAGGTGATCAGCATCCCGCATTCCACCAATGTGTTTTCCTCCCAATACGGTTACGTGAGCCAGGCATTCCATAAAGCCGGTGACGTCGTGGAAAAGGACGAACCGCTGTATGTGATTGATGTCTCGAGAAGCACCACGTCCGGCAATGTCAGCCATATCGCGGCCAGCGAAATAAGCAAACAGATTAGCAATCTGGATTCGATAATCAGCAAGCTGAATAAAAATAAAACCGCCATGCTGGATAATTTGCGCAAACAGATCAATAGCTATGAAAACGCCTATAAAGAAACCGAGAAACTGAACCTCAGCGCCAAAGAGGGGATGGATAAAATGCGCGATAGCCTGAAAAATTACGAACACTATTTGACGAAAGGCCTGATCACCAAAGATCAGTTAAATTATCAGCGCTCGCTCTTTCAACAACAGCAAAGCTCGTATCAGGCGCTCTACAGCCAAAAGATCCAGCAAAATATTCAACTGTCGCAGTTGCGCAGCGATTTGCTGATTCGCGCCGCCGATTACGACAATCAGATATCGCAAAGCGAATCGCAACGCAGTGATTTACAACGCCAGCTGGCGGAGTCCAATGCCGGCGGCCAGGTCATTATCAAAGCGCCGCTCAAGGGGAAAATCGAGTCGCTGAGCGTGACCGCCGGGCAGGTGGTCGAGAGCGGCAGCAGTCTGGCGCAAATCAAACCGATTGATAACATCAAATATTATCTGGTTTTATGGCTGCCGAATAACAGTTTGCCCTACGTGAAAATCGGCGATGGCATCAACATTCGCTATGAAGCCTTCCCGTCGGATAAATTCGGTCAGTTTCCGGGAAAAATAGAATCCATCTCGTCGGTCCCCGCCTCCCCGCAGGAAATGTCGGAATACAGCAGCGGAAATAAAAGGGAAAGGAACGCCTACTACAAAGTGCTGGCGTCCATCAGCGACACGCAATTCAGCGATAAAGGCAAATATCTCGAAATCAGCAGCGGGCTGCAGGCCAGGGTCATCGTCTTCCTGGATAAGAAACCGCTTTATCAGTGGGCGATCGCGCCTTTGTATGACATAAAAAACAGCGTCGTGGGGCGAGTCGATGAAGGACAATAATCTCTTTGAACGGATCAACGAGAAGTTAACATTCTCACTGCGCAAGCGGGTGCCGAGCATCTTGCAGTCGGAGTCATCGGAATGCGGCCTGGCGTGCCTCGCCATGATCGCCTCCTATTACGGGTTTAATGTGGATATGCTGAGCCTGCGGCAGCGATTCGGCATTTCCACCCAGGGCGCGACCCTGGGGACGATCTCTCAAATCGCGTCGCAAATCCAGCTGAAGACGCGCGCCTTGTCCTTGGACATCGACGAAATCAATCAGCTGAAAACGCCCTGCATACTGCACTGGAATATGAATCACTTCGTGGTGTTGGTTAAGGTGCAGCGCGCCGGTTTTGTCATTCACGATCCGGCCTTCGGGCGCAGAGTGATCGGGCTGCAGGAGATGTCGAATCACTTTACCGGCATCGCGTTGGAGCTGTGGCCCGACAGGGCCTTTCAAAAAGAGACCCTCAAGACCCGTTTGCGCCTGCTGGATTTGATGAAAAACATCGAGGGCCTGCCGGGGACGCTGCTCAAGATCTTTGCGTTATCGATAGTCATCGAATCGGTCAACCTGCTGCTGCCGGTGGGAACGCAACTGGTGACCGACCATGTCATTCAGGCGCATGACTACAGCCTGCTGACGGTCATCTGTTTGGGGCTGATCTTCTTCACCTTGTTCCGCGCGGTGGTCAGTATCGCCAGGGCCTGGATCTCCATCGTGCTCGGGACGCTGACCGATATTCAGTGGAAGACGACGCTGTTTGAACACCTGATGAAGCTGCCGCTGGATTTTTTCGAGAAACGGCACCTGGGGGACATTCAATCGCGCTTTTCCTCGCTGGATGCGATCAGAACCACCTTTACCAATAATATCGTCAGCGGGATCATCGACGGCATCATGACGGTCGGGCTGTTCGCGATGATGATGGTCTACGGCGGCTGGCTGGTCTGGGTCGTGGCGGGCTTCACTCTGATCTACATCCTCATCAGGATGATGACTTACAGAACCTACCGTCAATTCTCGGAGGAGCAGATCGTCAAGGCGGCCAAGGCCAACTCGCATTTCATGGAGACGCTGTACGGCATCTCGACCGTCAAGGCGCTGGGCATCAAGGAAACGCGCTCCAGCTATTGGCTCAATCTGAACGTCGACGCCGCCAATACCAATATCAAAATCACTCGATTCAATATGATGTTCGGCGGGATCAATACCTTTATCACAACGCTCGATCAGGTGGCGATCCTGTGGCTTGGCGCCATGATGGTCATCGACAATTCCATGACGCTCGGCATGTTCATGGCGTTCAATGCCTATCGCGGCCAGTTCTCTCAGCGGGCCTCGAGCCTGATCGACCTGGCGATCGGCTTGCGCATGCTGTCGCTGCACAATGAGAGGATATCCGACATCGTCTTTACCGATGCGGAGACGGAGTCCGCGCCGCGACAGGTTTTCCCCTCGGGCACGGGGATTGCCATTGAGGTAAAAAATCTTACGTATCAATATGACGCGCTGTCGCGGCCAATCTTCAAAGACCTGAACATGCGCATTGCGGCCGGCGAAAGCGTGGCCGTCGTGGGCGCCTCCGGCGCGGGCAAGACCACTTTGCTGAAGGTGATGTGCGGTTTGCTCAGCCCCACTTCCGGCCAGGTTTTGGCCGACGCGATGGATATCCATAAAGTCGGGGTGAATAACTACCGTAACGCGATCGCCTGCGTGCTGCAGGACGACCGGCTGTTCTCCGGGTCCATTGCGGAAAACATCAGCGGGTTTGAGGTCAATGCCAATAAAGAGCTGATCATGGCCTGCGCGATACACAGCAATATCCACGATGAAATCATGCAGATGCCGATGGGCTACGAAACCCTGATCGGCGAGTTGGGCAACGGCATCTCCGGCGGGCAAAAGCAACGTCTGTTTATCGCGCGCGCCCTCTATCGCCGCCCGAGCGTGCTGTTTATGGATGAAGCGACCAGCCATCTGGACGTTGAGAATGAGTCGGCGATCAACCGGGCGATATCTTCGCTGAATATTACGCGCGTGATCGTCGCCCACAGAAAGTCGACCATCGACTCGGCCGACAGGGTAGTGGTGCTGGGGGCCGAGAGCGGCGCGCCGGCAGGCGGCGGTGAATAAAGGGCGCTTGCCGGCGCCGGGGCGAAGCCGGCAATGCAGGCTGTCCCCACGGCGAAAATCGCGGTAAAATGCAGCAGTTGACCCTATCGCATTCCATCAGGCCGTCGAACCCGCTATGAAAACGCGCAAACCGCGCCGCCCGCCCGGGCGGTGGATCTATTACATCCTGCATGAAGACATGCTGTGGCCTTGCCCGGTCAAATGGGAGTGGGAGAGCGGCTATAACGCCTGGCTGCCGTTTTACTATTCCCCCACGCTGGAATTCGTCGCCGGCAACCCCGCCCGCGCCACCAAGGTCAGCAGCGGCCGACGTTAAGCGGGCCGCGCGTGCTGCTCGCCTTGCCGCCCGACGTCCGCTCACCTAAGATCATCTCATCACCCACAGGTTTTCCCGGAGCCCCCATGTTGACTCTGTTTCGCACGTCTCTTTGCGGCGCGCTGGCATTGCTGCTGCTCGCCGGTTGTCAGCAGACGGCGCATAAACCGGCGCCGCCGCTGCAGGCGCAGCTGGATCACATCGCTTCGATGCTGGCCGGCGGACACTTCCTGCGCGTGGACTGCGGACGCAGCGAGATACCGGACGATGTGAAGCTGCAGCGCACCGCAATGCGCGCGGCGCAGCGCCGCGGCTGGGACACGCAGGCGGCAGGGTATCGGCAGTTGCCGGCGCTTACCCAGGCGCGTTACCTGACCCTGCAACAGGACAATCAGCTGCTGACGGAAAAATGCGCTGCGCTCAGCCGCAGCACCGCCCGCTTTATCGCGGCGGCGCAGGCCGATCAGGAAGATTATATGGAGTAGCGCGCCGGCATGCCTTTCGGGCGCGCTTCATGGGCGCCCCAAAATTCTTTGCAGGATAACGATTTATCGATCATCATTTGAAATGATGTTTCACTTTTACCCATCGAGCCCATCTTGAACCTGTATGCCGCACTGCGTCAGCGCGTGGAAAATACGCGCTGGTACGCCAAACGGAAAAGCTACCGCGTGCTGTTCTGGCGCGAGATCACGCCACTGGCGGTGCCCATCTTTCTGGAGAACGCCTGTGTCCTGCTGATGGGGGTGCTGAGCACCTTTCTGGTGAGCTGGCTCGGCAAAGAGGCGATGGCCGGAGTGGGGCTGGCGGACAGTTTCAACATGGTGATCATCGCCTTTTTTGCCGCGGTGGATCTCGGCACCACCGTGGTGGTGGCTTTCAGCCTCGGCAAGCGCGATCGCCGGCGGGCGCGAGCGGCGGCGCGTCAGTCGCTGGTGCTGATGACCGGCGTGGCGCTGCTGTTGGCGGCTGGCATTCACCTGGCGGGCGAGCCTATCATTGATGTGATCGCCGGCGCGGCCTCGCCGGAGGTGAAAGCGCTGGCGCTCTCTTACCTGCAAACCACGGTGTGGAGCTACCCGGCGGCGGCGATTGCGTTGATCGGCAGCGGCGCCCTGCGCGGCGCGGGCAACACCAAGATCCCGCTGCTTATCAATGGCGGCATGAATATCCTCAATATCATCATCAGCAGCATCCTGATTTACGGCATGCTGGGCTGGCATGGCCTAGGGTTCGTCGGCGCCGGGCTGGGGCTGACGATTTCCCGCTATATCGGCGCCATCGCCATCCTCTACGTGCTGGCGATCGGCTTTAATCCGGCGCTGCACATCACGTTGAAAAGCTATTTCACGCCGCTCAAGATGAGCATCCTGTGGGAAGTGTTGGGGATCGGCATTCCCGCCAGCGTCGAGTCGGTACTGTTTAACGGCGGCAAGCTGTTGACGCAGATGTTTGTCGCCGGCATGGGCACCAACGTGATCGCCGGCAACTTTATCGCTTTCTCCATCGCTTCGTTGATCAACCTGCCGGGCAACGCGTTGGGATCGGCTTCGACCATTATCGTCGGCCGGCGGCTCGGCAAAGGCGAGATCGGCCAGGCGGAGCGGCAGCTGCGCCATATTTTCTGGCTGTCGACCCTTGGGCTGACAGCCATCGCCTGGGGCACCGCGCCGCTGGCCGGGGTGTTCGCTGCGTTTTATACCTCGCAGGATGATGTGAAAACGGTGGTGAAAACCCTGATCTGGCTCAACGCCGCCTTTATGCCGATCTGGGCCGCTTCCTGGGTCTTGCCCGCCGGGTTGAAAGGCGCGCGCGACGCCCGCTTCGCCATGTGGGTGACGATGCTCGGCATGTGGGGGTGCCGCGTGGTGGCCGGCTACGCGTTGGGCATCGAACTGGGCATGGGCGTGGTGGGCGTCTGGTTGGGGATGTTCCTCGATTGGGCGGTGCGCGGCGCCTTATTCTACTGGCGCATGGTCAGCGGGCGCTGGCTGTGGAAATATCCGCGGGCCAGGCGCTCGGACGCCGAATAAGCTCGCCTGCGCGCAGCCTGCCGGCGGCCTGAGAGGCACCGGCAGGAAGAAGCTCTATTCAGAGGGAAGGGTACCAACGCAATGACTTCTTGACCGGCCCCGGTGTGACCAACACCTTACCTCGGCCGGCCAGATTCAACAGCAGATTGCGCGCCTGATAGATCGTGATGTCGTTAGACTCCGCCAACTGGCGGGTCGTGGGCCACTCGCCGGGAGGAGGAGGTGCTGTGCCGTTGGCCGAAGGGCAGAGGCGGTGCAGCGTCGTTAATAAATGCTGCTGCAGGTTTTGTAATTCTTGTTGTTTTGACGTGCGTTTTATCATGTCAGCCTCCCTTAAACTTCAGCCGAATTTTGATATAACGATAAGCGTCGCCCGGAAAATAATGCCCTGTCCCGGCAATACTCTTCCTGAACCGGTAGCGAACACTTGCCTGAACCCGATATTTCCACTGCAATAAACCAGCGGCGTTCACGGATCGGGAGCGGTAATGAGGTGGCCAAATTTTCAGCCTGCTGTGCGTAATGGCTGTACTTCATCGTTTTTCTCCATGGTTTACTGCCCGGTGCTGGTTTTTACCAGACCGAATTGATAAGCCTCCCTTTTCTTTTCCAAATCATTATACCGCAAATAGGAGAAAGGCGATCAATAATGTCGTGTTGTATATATTTTACGAGATAATCGACTATCGTTATTAATTTTACGATCTGTTGTCTCGAAAAAATATAGTTGTCTTGTGGTTTTTGGGCTTATATCTCGTATTTATTACTTTTGCTTTGAATGACTTTTCAAATTACAACGATTTTTGTAACAATATTTGGGCCAAAACAAGCGGTAAGTTGAATCTTAGTGTAATTCCCATGGCAAGAGTTAAAATCTTGCGGGAATTTACTGGTTCGGTTGTTTTCTTTCTCATCAGTGTGGTTTTCGTTGAATACCTAAAATGGGTGATGATGAAATAAAGGTCGCGATTTAATTATCGTGAGGGTTTGCTTTGGCTGCGGGTAATACCGTTTTCATTCTGGATTGTATAAATAACCGTTAAAGGAACGGGAGCGATCCTGCGCTTTTTACATAAATTAAAGGAATAAGTGAATTATGAAACTGAACAAAATCATGCTGACAGCAGTTCTGGCGTTTGGCGTTTCTTCTCTGGCGCATGCCGCCGACCAAGGGCATGGCAAAGTGACGTTTACCGGTTCCATTATTGATGCGCCTTGCTCCATTTCTCCTGAGACCGTGGACCAGACCGTGGATATGGGCCAGGTATCCAACGTTGCGTTGAAAAATGGCGGTAAATCAGCGCCGCGTCAGTTCGATATCAAACTGGAACAGTGCGACAACTCGACGCTGAAAACCGTCACCACCACCTTCGAAGGCAAAGCCTCTACCGCCAATAAGGATCTGCTGGGCATCGTCGGGACCGCCAGCGGCGCCAGCATCGCCATCACCGACACCGCCAGCAACCCGATCAAACTGGGCACCGCAACGGCCCCACAGAACCTGGGCACCGGCACCAACACGCTGCGCTTCGCGGCTTACCTGCAGGGTGACGGCGCTTCCGCCACCGTCGTTCCGGGTGATTTCACCGCCGTTGCCGATTTCAAGCTGGCATACCAGTAAGCCTGCGCCATTGGCGTGACATTTTGCATGCGGGGCTTCCCCGCATGCTTTTTCCCAGACGGAAGGTCTGTGTCAGGAGGTTCAATGCGCCGGTTTATTCACCCTTTAGTGTCTCCTTGCATATTGACGGCTACGCTGATGAGCCCGGCCGCGCTGGCGGCATCCGGTTCTCAGGGCTGGGGACGCGTAAATATGCAAGGAGCCATTATTGATACCGCTTGCGCTATTGCCGCCGGCAGCCGCGAGCAGACTATCGATATGGCCGTGATGCCGACGGGAAATATCATGCGTGATGGCTTAGGCAATACGCATCCGTTCACCATCGAATTAATCAACTGCACGCTTGAACGCCCGAAACCGAATTTGCCGGACTGGCGACAGTTTCAGGTGGTTTTCGATGGCGATGCCGATGGCGACTTATTCGGCGTGCACGGGGAGGCGAAAGGCATCGCGCTGCAAATATCCGATGATATGGGGAATATCGCCGCACCCGGTCGTCCGTTGCCGCTGGGGGATATAACGCCAGGCAGCATGTCGCTTAATTACTCCATTAAATTGGTTGCCAATAATCAACCGATGCGTGCGGGGGACTATTTTTCCGCCGTGCGGTTCAAGCTGGATTATTACTGAGCGCTGTTATTGCGGCAAGCCGCAACGCCAGAATTATACGATATAAGGTTAGGGATATGATGTTGTCGCCTGCTGGGAAGCTATTTCGTTTTCAGGTACTGGGGTTATGTATCACGCTGGCGGTGGGAAGTTCATCAACGTGGGTATATGCCGAAGACGGTATTCAATTTAATGCCGACATTTTGGACGTGAACGATCGCAAAAATATCGACCTAAGCCAATTTTCCCGCAGTGGATACATTATGCCGGGAAGTTACGGCATGGTGGTCCATCTCAATAAAAGCGAGTTGCCCGAACAGAAGATCCCTTTTTATCCGCCGGACAACGATCCTGACGGCAGCCGCGCCTGCGTGGGCAAAGCGCTGGTCGAGCAGTTGGGATTGAAGCCGTCGGCATTGCAAGCGCTGACCTGGTGGCATCAGGGGGAATGTCTGGATGAGTCCAGCCTGAAAGGCATGGTGTCGCGTGGCGATCTGGCGACGGGCTCGCTGTATCTGAGCGTCCCGCAGGCTTATCTGGAATACAGCTCCGACGACTGGGATCCGCCGTCGCGCTGGGATGAAGGCATCCCGGGCTTGCTGTTCGATTACAACGTCAACGCCCAGAGTCGGCAGCAGCAGCAGGGCGGCACGCGCGGGTACAGCGTCAGTGGCAACGGCACCGCCGGCGCCAACCTGGGCGCCTGGCGTCTGCGTGCCGACTGGCAGGGGCAGATCAATCACCAGACCGGCAGCGGGCAATCCACCGACAAACGCCTGGACTGGAGCCGTTACTACGCCTATCGGGCCATTTCTGCGCTGCGCTCGCGCCTGACGCTGGGTGAAGACTATCTGGATTCGGGGATTTTCGACAGCTTCCGTTTTTCCGGCGCGAGCCTGGTATCGGACGACAACATGCTGCCGCCGAACCTGCGCGGCTATGCGCCTGAGGTGGTCGGGATCGCCAAGACCAACGCCAAGGTGACGATCAGCCAGCAGGGGAGGGTGATCTATGAAACCCAGGTGGCGGCGGGGCCGTTTCGCATTCAGGACATCAACGATGCCATCACTGGCGAACTGGATGTGCGGGTCGAGGAGCAGGACGGCAGCGTACAGGCGTTCAAGGTCAACACCGCCAGCATTCCGTACCTGACGCGGCCCGGATCGTGGCGCTTCAAGCTGGCCGCCGGTAAACCGTCGGATTGGCAGCACCATTCGCGCGGGCCGCTGTTCGGCACCGGAGAGTTCTCCTGGGGCGTCAGCAACGGTTGGTCGCTGTATGGCGGCGCACTGCTGGGCGGTGACTATAACGCGCTGTCGCTGGGGATAGGCCGCGATCTGATGATGTTCGGCGCGCTCTCGTTCGACGCCACCCAATCGCGGGCGCGGTTGCCGCAGCGGGAGGAGACGCTCAGCGGCGGCTCTTATCGGGTGAGCTATTCGAAGACGTTCGATGAACTGGACAGCCAGGTCACCTTTGCCGGCTATCGCTTCTCGGAAGAGGACTTCATGAGCATGAGCGAATATCTCGACGCGCGTTATTACGGCAGCCGGGTCGGCAACAACAAGGAGATGTACACCATCACCTTCAACAAACAGTTCCGCGACTGGGGCCTGAGCAGCTATCTCAACTACAGCCACCAGACCTATTGGGATCGCCCGTCCAACGATCGTTACAACCTGACGGTGTCGCGCTATTTCGATCTCGGCAAAATAAAAAACCTGAACCTGTCGTTGTCGGCTTATCGCAACCGTTACAACGATTCCAACGATGACGGCATGTACCTGTCGCTGTCGATGCCGTGGGGCAACGGCGCCACGCTCAGCTACAACAGCACGGTGAACCGCAACGACACCACGAACCGGGTGGGGTACTACCAGCGAATCGATGAACACAACAACTACCAACTGAGCGCCGGCAGCGCCCGCCGCGGCGCTAACCTGAGCGGCTACTACAACCACGAGGGCGATGCGGCGCGCCTGAGCGCCAACGCCAGCTATCAGGAAGGGCGCTACAGCGCCGTGGGGCTGTCCGCGCAGGGCGGCATGACGCTGACGCCGGAAGGCGGCGCGTTGCACCGCGTCGGCATGATCGGCGGTACGCGCCTGTTGGTGGACACCAACGGCGTGGCCGGTGTGCCGGTGCGCGGCTACGGCAGCACCGTCAGCACCAACCGCTTCGGCAAGGCGGTGGTGGCGGACGTCAATAGCTACTACCGCAACAAGGCCAGCATCGATCTGGACAAACTGGGCGACAACGCCGAAGCCACCCGTTCGGTGGTGCAGGCCACCCTGACCGAAGGGGCGATTGGCTACCGTCAGTTTGACGTTATCGCGGGCGAAAAAGCGATGGCGATCGTCAAACTGGCGGACGGCAGTACACCGCCGTTCGGCGCCACGGTGCTGAACGCCCGCAAACAAGAAACCGGCATCGTCAACGATGGCGGCAGCGTGTACCTGAGCGGCATCAACGCCGGGGAGATCATGACGCTGCACTGGAGCGGCGCGGCACAGTGTCAGGTGCAGCTGCCCGCAACGCTGCCGGCCGACATGCTGACGCGTACGCTGCTGCTGCCGTGTCGGCCGATCGCCGCGGCGCCATCGGCCCCGGTTGAATAAACCCATCACCCTGAATTTGGAGTTATCGACAACATGCAAACTTTTTCTCTTAAAACCGCCGCGGCGCTCGCGCTGTTGGGCGCCACGGCGGCGCAGCACGCGCAGGCGGCAATCGCGCTCGATCGCACCCGGGTGATCTTCGACGGCGGCCAGAACTCGGTCAGCCTGAATCTCAGCAACCAGAACAAGCAGCTGCCGTACCTGGCGCAGGGCTGGCTGGAGGACGAGCAGGGCAACAAGATCCAGAGCCCGCTGGTGGTGTTGCCGCCGGTGCAGCGCATCGAGCCGGGCAAGCCGAGCCAGATCAAGATTCAGGCGCTGCCGGCGGCCAAACAGCTGCCGCAGGATCGGGAGACGTTGTACTACTTCAACCTGCGCGAGATACCGCCGAAGAGCAACAAGCCCAATACGTTGCAGATCGCGCTGCAGACGCGCATCAAGCTGTTCTATCGCCCGGCGGCGATCGTGCCGAACCGCACCGATATGGCGATGCCATGGCAAGAGCAGCTGACGTTGACGCGGCAAGGGGAGAGCTATCAGGTCAATAACCCGACGCCGTACTACATCACGATCGTCGATGCGGGCAGCAAAAAAGGGGGGGAGGGTGTAAAGGGATTTGAGCCTTTCATGATCGCACCGAAGAGCCAGGCGCGCCTGACCGTGGGCGCAGCGGGGCTGGGCAGTAGCCCGGTGCTGACCTACATCAACGATTACGGCGGCCGGCCGCAGCTGAGCTTCAGCTGCAGCGGCGTGAGCTGCAAGGTGGTGCCGGAGAAACGGACGGCGTCATAACCCGCCGCAGGCGGTGCCGACGGGAGAGCCATTCAGGGGGAAAGGATGAAACGAGAACGGAAAAAGGCCGGCGGGAGCGCGTTGATGCTGGCGCTCAGCCTGGGTGTGATAGCGATGCCGCCGGCGAAGGCCGACGTGGTGGACAACTGGCAGGTGGAGGGCGCCAATGGCGTACTGCAGGTATATGGCGCGCTGACGGAAAGCGCCTGCCGGCTGGAGATGAGCAGCGCGCGGCAGGAAATCTGGCTGGGTGAGACCGGCACCGCGCGCTTGCGTCAGGCCGGCGATCGCGGGCAGCCGGTGGCGTTCGAGCTGCGTTTGCAGGATTGCCTGCACACGCCGGGGGGGCAGCGAGATGCGCGTACCGGCGCGTTGGTCTGGGCGCCGAATCAACCGGCGGTGACGGTCAGCTTCGGTTCGACGGCGGACAGCGACAATCCGCAGCTGGTGAAAGCGCAGGGCACTTCAGGGCTGGGGTTGCGCCTGCTGGACGGCCGCGGTCGCGACGTTCGGTTGGGCAGCCGCGGCGAGCCGCTGCTGCTGACGCCAGGGCAAGAGGCGTTGAGCTACAGCGTGGCACCGGAGCGAACCGTGGCGCCGCTGATGGCCGGCGCATATCGGGCGACGGTGGATTTTAGGCTGAATTATGACTGAGGCGAGGCGATGGTACCGAGGATAAGACGCGGCCGGGTGCCTTTCTGGCTGGCGGGAGTGCTGGCGCTAGGCCAACTGCCGGCGCAGGCGACCACGGTGAACGTACGGGTCACCGTGCTTTCTCCCCCCTGCATCATCAACGGCGGACGCCCGATCGAGGTGGACTTTGGCGATGAAGTGATGACCACCCGCATTGATGGCGCCAACTATCGGCGGGCGGTGAGTTACACGCTGACGTGCAGCGGGCAGAGCAGCAACGGGCTCAAACTGCAGGTGCAGGGGGCGGCGAGCGGCTTCGACGGCCAACTGCTGCGCACCAGCAAAGACGGCTTGGGCATTGCGTTGCTGAATGGCGGCCGCCGTTGGCCGATCAACCAGTGGTTGAGCTTTACCTATCCGGCCGCGCCGACGCTTGAGGCGGTACCGGTGAAATCGGCCACCGCCAGGCTGGCGGCGGGTGAATTCACCGCGGGCGCCACCATGAAGGTGGATTATCAGTAACGCGGGAGCGAGAGCATGAAACAACGTTTTACGGCGAGCGTGCTGCTGTGCGCAGGGATGGCATGCCATCTCGCCTGGGCGGAGAAAACGGTCGACATGCAGTTTCGCGGCACGTTGATCGAGCCGCCGCCCTGCACCATCAACGATGACGGGATCATTGACGTGAACTTCGGCGATCGTGTCGGCATTAACAAGGTCGATGGTGCGAACTATCGGCAAAGCATCGGCTACCGCATTCGCTGCGAGCCGGGGATCGGCAAATGGGACATGTTGCTGAGTCTGACCGGCAACGCCGCAACGTTTGACGAAGCGGCGGTGCAAACCAACCGGCGCTATCTCGGCATCCGCATTTACCAGAACGCACAGCCGTTCAAAGTGGGCAGCGCGCTGCCTATCGATCCGGCCAAACCGCCGGTGCTGGAAGCGGTGCCGGTCGGCAAATCGGGCGAAACCCTGACGGAAGGCGCGTTCGAGGCCACGGCGACGCTGCGGGCCGACTATCAATGAAGGAGGAGGCGAGCGTGAAAACAACACAAGGCGGCTGGGGCGTTATCGGCCTGTTGCTGTTGGCGCTGGGCGTGAACGGCGCGGCGCAAGCCGCGGACAATCTGCGCATGCGCGGGGCGCTGGTGGCGGAACCTTGCGTCATTCAGCCGGGCGACGAGAGCATCGCGCTGGATTTCGGCACGCTGGTCGACAAGTACCTGTACCTGAACCAGCGCACGCAGGGGCAACCGTTCGAGTTGCGGCTGGCGGAGTGCGATCTCAGCCTGGGCAAGACGGTGTCGATCACCTTCAAAGGGACGGAGAATGCGCAGCTGCCGGGGCTTTTGGCTTTGGCGGCGAGCAGCCAGGCGCGCGGGATCGCCATCGGCATGGAGACGCTGCAGGGGCAGCCTTTACCGCTCAACAGCGCAGGCGGCAAGTACCCGTTGCAGGACGGCGGCACGGTGATTGGGGTGCAGGCCTATGTGCGCGGCGAACCGGAAGCGCTGGCAAAGCGAACCATCGGTCGCGGTGCTTTCAGCGCCATTGCGACGTTCAGCCTGGACTACCAATGAGCGCCGGGCTTCGGCAAAACAGAATAAGGATATGACGCGATGCAGCGTTTTCACTTCAGAGGGATGTATTTACTGCTCGGCCTGCTGCCGGGGCTGTGCTCGGCGCAAATTTATTCCTATGTGACCAAGAGTACCGGCTCTCCCAGCAATGCGGCTTATGAGTATGTGCTTGAGAGCTGGGATAAGGATGACTCATCGCCTAATCCTTGCTATCAGCAAAGCATGTGCGCTGTGGGGATCAACCACCGGCACACCAGCGCCAATACGGGCGGCAGCACGGCCGTGACGCCTTCGGCCTCTATCGTCGGGTCGGGGCGCTACCCGCAGATTACCCAACTGCGGACGATGGGTGAACTCAGCCGCTTCTACCAGAGCATTTATCCGTTGCCGATCGTCGGTGCGACTTCTCATGTGGGGGATGCCATCACTCAGGAGTGTGTCGGGCTGTTTTATACCACCTCGTCCTCCTCCGCCGTTGAAGGCAACAGCGCACGGTTGATGCCGAGCAGCGTCTGCGGCATCGCGCCGCCGCCGGTCGGGGTCTGCGGCATCGATGAGCAACAGCTCGATCTGAACCACGGCGTGTTGCCGGATACCGACCTGGTAGGCAATACGGCGCGCGGCAGCCTGCGCGTAGTGTGCTCGCAGAAGATGAACATCGTCATGTATATCCGCGTCGGCAGCAATGGCCGCCTGGATCTGGGGAATTCCGGCGTCTACAGCACGCTGCGCATCAACGGCGCCCTGGGCAACCTGGGTTATCAGTTCACCGCGGATACGCGCGGGGTCACGGTGCCGATCACTTCCACCCTTGGCGTGACGGGAACGATCAAGGCTGGCAATTACTCGGGGCAATCGGTCGCCATTCTGGCGTTGCCGTAGCTGCATTACCCGCGCCGCGCGCCGTTGCATTATGCCGTTGAGTCACCCGCCATCAGGGGGGGGGAATCGCGCTCGGCGGCGACCGGGAAGGATGATTTCAAAGGGAGCGTGCCGATGGAAACTACCATCACTCTGGCGTTTATCGATAATGACCGTTTCTTTATTGAAGGATTGCAGCAGCTGCTGCTGGCGTATTTTGCGCGCCGCGGCATGCGGGTTCAGGTGCTCGACGCCACACAGGCGCATCGGGCGGATGTGGTGTTCCAGTCCGTGGAGCGTGATTGGCAGGCGCGTTTCTGCCTGCATTCAGTGAGCGGCGGCCAACCGCTCAACTTTGCGCTGCGTGAACCCGGCGATACCCGCTGGCGCGATAACCCGCGTTGCATCAGTGAGGCGGGCGTTATTTTCCGCAACGACTCGCCGGGCAGCGTATTAAGCCAGCTGGAGCGGGCATTGGCGGCGCGGACGAACCGCGACGCAGAGCACCGGTGCTATTGGTGTGAACGGCAGCGCATTACCCGCCGTGAGCAGGATGTCATGCGCTACCTGGCCTGTGAATTGCCGCAGACCGCCATCGCGCGCAACCTGCATCTGAGCGTGAAAACCGTCAGCAATCACAAACAGGCGGCGATGCGAAAACTGGGATTTAAACGCAATGCGGATCTCTACCATTGGTTGCGGTTGGGCGGGTTGAAAACCGTAGAGCGGGCGCGCGGATGAGAGGGTGGCTCAGGCGCTCAATTTGGCGCCTGAGGGGCAGGAAGCGTCAATACAGCAGCGTCATCGCGCTGAAGAACAACAGCGTCAAGGCGATGATGATGAGGTTTTGCGTGGCTTTGCGCACCAGTTTGCTGGCGCTCAGGCGGCTGTCGATGACGTAGAGCAGCGGCACCATCAGCAGCACATAGGCGAACATCAGCATGGCGGTAAAGGGCTGCAGGTTCATTCATGTTCCTCCTGGGCGTCATCATGGCCGATCAGGTGTATCAGTACGGCTTGCGTCTGGCGGTGCTGGCCGATAAAGGGCGACGTGGCTGGCGATGCCGGCGCGAACGTCAGGCCGGCGCGTCGCGTTTTCACCGCCGCTTGCAGAATCTTCTTTCGATGCTTCCGAGTATGGTCGACCATGCGCCTCCGAATAGGGCCGCCTGAAGGCGGCCGATCGTTGTATTGCCCATTAAGCTGGAGAGGATCGCAGCCGCTGCCGGGGCCGCAGAGGTATAATATTGCGAATGATAACCATTATCAATAATGGAGGTGAAAAAATTAAGGGTATTGCGAGGGGGCAGCCGGCGGGGCGGGAAAAGAAAAAGCACGCCTTGCGGCGTGCTTTGCGGGGTAATAACGGCGGTGGTTACTTCTGATCGGGCAGGGCGTAAGCGACCACGTAGTCGCCCAGCTTGGTGCCGAAGGAACCGTGGCCGCCGGCGTAGATCAGCACGTACTGCTTGCCGTTGACCTCATAGGTCATCGGCGTCGCCTGGCCGCCGGCCGGCAAGCGCGCTTCCCACAGTTTTTCACCGTTGGTCACGCTGAAGGCGCGCAGGTAGTTGTCCGCGGTGGCGCCGATGAAGAACACGTTACCGGCGGTGGTCACCGGGCCGCCCAGCATCGGCATGCCCATTTTGAACGGCAGCGGCAACGGTGAGCTGTCGCGCACGGTGCCGATGCGTTTTTTCCACACGATGTCGTTGGTTTTCAGATCCACGGCGGAAATGTAACCCCAAGCCGGCTGTTTGCACGGCAGGCCGAACGGCGACAGGAACGGGTTCAGGGTGACGCCGAACGGCACGCCATACTGCGGTTGTACGCCAGACTCGGTACCGCTGCCGCCTTTGTCGCCTTCCGGCGGCTCAATCGGGTTGCCTGGGCCGCGCGGGATCAGTTTGGAGACGAACGGCAGCGCGATCGGGTTGGCGATGGCGATTTCGCGATCGGTATCGACGGCCAGGCCGCCCCATTCGAACATGCCCAGGTTACCCGGGAACACCAGCGTGCCCTGCTCGGAAGGCGGGGTGAAGGTGCCTTCATAACGCAGGCTGTGGAACATCACGCGGCAGACCAGCTGATCATAGATGGTCGCGCCCCACATGTCGGCGCCGGTCAGTTTCTTCTCAGGACGGAAGGTCAACTCGGAGAACGGCTGGGTCGGTGACAGGCGATCGCCCTTGGCCGGGCCTTGCGGTACCGGTTTCTCCGGTGCCGGCACCACCAGTTCGCCGTTGGTACGGTTCAGCACGAAGATGTTGCCGGTTTTGGTCGGCACATAGATGACCGGCACTTTTTTACCGCTCTTGTCGGTAATGTCCGCCAGGGTCGGCTGCGCCGGCACGTCCATATCCCACAGGTCATGGTGGACCGTCTGATAGAACCAGGCCAGTTTGCCGGTGGAGGCGTTCAGCGCCAACAGGCCGCTGGCGTAGCGTTCCATTTCCGGGGTGCGATCGCCGCCCCAGATGTCCGGAGTGGAAACGCCCATCGGCAGGTAAACGATATCCAGCTTGGCGTCATAGGCGGCAGGCGCCCAGGAGTTCGGCGAGTTCGGCACGAAGTGGTGCTCGTCCGCCGGGATGGCGTTCGGATCTTTCGCGCCCGGATCGAAGGCCCACAGCAGCTTGCCGCTGTTGACGTCGAAGCCGCGGATCACGCCGGAAGGCTCGCGGTTGGAGTAGTTGTCGGTCACGGCACCGGCGACGACGATCACTTTATCGGTGATCACCGGCGGCGAGGTCGGCTCGTAGTGGCCCGGCGTCGCATACGGCATATTGCTCTGCAGGTTCAGCTCACCGTTGTTGGCGAAGTCCGGGCAGGGTTTGCCGGTTTCGGCGTCCAGTGCGAACAGACGGCCGTCGTTGACCGGCAGAATGATGCGGCGTGCGCACATCGCCGGAGCGGCGTCGCCGGCGGCGCCTGCGGCTGCGGCGGTTTCGTGGTAAGACACGCCGCGACAGGTGATGTGCTGGAAGGTTGGGTTGTATTTCAGCTGCGGATCAAACTTCCATTTTTCTTTACCGGTGGCGGCATCCAGCGCGAACAGCTTCTGGTGCGGCGTACACATGTAAAGGGTATCGCGGATCTTGATCGGCGTGACTTCGTTGGTGATCTCACCCGGATCGTTGGCGGTCTTCAGATCGCCGGTCTGGAAACGCCAAACCTCTTGCAGCTGGCCAACGTTTTTGTCGTTGATCTGGCTCAGCGGCGAGTAACGGGTGCCTTCCTGGGTGCGGCCATAGGCCGGCCAGTCGGCGCCGGTGGCGTCTTTCGGTTGTACCTGGGCGGCGTCGAGGGTGCCGTTAATCTCTTGCGGATCGTTGAACACGGCATAGGCCAGCGCGATGACGGTGATCGCCAGCGCCGCGCTCAGCGCGCCGTAGGCGAATTTGCCGTTGGCCACCAGCTTGCGGTAGATAAACGGCAACACCAGCCACAGGCCGAAGAAGAAGGTGACGTCCAGGCGCGGCGTCAGCGCCCAGAAGTCCGGGCCCACTTCCCACAGGGCCCAAATCGTGGTGCCCAGCAGGAATACCGCGTACAGCAGCAGCGCGGTGGCGCGGCGGCGGAACAGCAGCCAGGAAGTCGCCAGCAGCACCAGCCCGGCGATGATGTAATACAGCGAACCGCCCAACTTGGCCAGCCAGATGCCGCCGCCGAGCAGATAAAGCCCGCTCAGCGCGGCAAACAGCGCCGTTATGACGATAAGCGGCGATAGTGACGCTTTATTTTGCATAGCAATACCCTTACCAAAAATGAAAGTCCCCGATTTAGAGATTAAGCCAAATCGGAAAAAACACGCGGTTTCTCCCTATTATTTCAGCGAGAAGCCGCTAGGGTGACGTAAAACCCATCCCGTTTTTTAACCTTAAGGTGCTTTGCCTTATTCAAAGCGATAAGACAAGGTGGCGCCGCCACCCCAGTTGCGCCCCGGCGCCGGCTCGAAGTAGCGGCCGTTGCCTTCGTTGACGATCACCGAACCGACGTATCGGCGATCGAAAACATTGTCCACCCGGCTGAACACGTCCAGCGCCCAGCGGTTCCAGGTAAAGCGATAACCGGCGTTTACGCCGGCCACGGTGTAAGAGGGAGCCTGCGCGCTGTTGGCGTCATTGGCCTGAATGTCGCTCATGTAGCGCAGCTCCGCGCCGGCGTGCCAGCCTTCCGGCGGGGCATAGGCCAGCGAGGCGTAGCCCATGTTGCGGGCGATGCCCGGCAGGCGATTGCCGGCGGGAATGGTTTGAGCCGGGGTACAAACGGCTTTGCCGCACATTTCGCTGCGGTAGGTGGCGTCCAGCAGCGTCCAGGCCATATGCAGGCGCCAGTCCAGCGCGAACTCTTGATCCAGCGCCAGTTCCAGGCCGCGCCGCCGGGTTTTGCCGGCGTTGGCGTAGCTGGTGCGCCCACCGCTGCTTTCCGCCACCACCAGCTCGTTGTCGGTATCGGTCTGGAACAGGGCGGCGCTCACCAGGCCGTTGCCGAGGCGCAGTTTGCTGCCCAGTTCGACGGTGTCGCTGGTGGACGGCTGCAGACCGATGTTCAGGCCGGCCTGGCCGTCGGGGCGATAGGAGAGTTCGTTGATGGTCGGGGTTTCAAAGCCGCGGCCTGCGGAGAGATAAACGTTCCACGCCGGATTGATTTTATAGTTGAGCGAGCCCATCGGCAGCCACTGGTGGTAGCGTTTGCTGCCGCTGTCGTCGCCGTTGCGCTGCGTGATGTAGTAGTCGGTCGAGTCGAAGCTGACCGTGCTGTAGCGCAGGCCGGCGTCCAGCGTCCAGTGCGGCGTCAGTTGCCAGGAGGTTTGCAGGTAAGGATCCAGGTTCCAGATGCGGTTTTTCTCGTTGCGCCGCTGGTCGCCTTTCTCGCCGTAGTCCACTGTGCCGTCTCGCAGAATAAAGTTTTCAAACCCCTGCCGGCGTTCGGTCATGGTTTCATAATCCAGACCGCCGATCAGTGTTACCGGTAACGAGGCGAGAGTATCCTCATGCTTCCAGCGAGTGTCAATGCCCTGATATTTTCTTTCCAGCACGATCACCCCGCCGGCGTGGGTAGGGTTGAGCTGCGGCCCGCGTGGAATGGATTGGTACTGCGTGGTGTGGCGCTCGCCGTGGTAGGCGGTCAGCGTCAGTTCGTCGCGCTCGCTCATCTGGCGCTGATAGCGCAGACCGGCCTGGGTCTGATCGAGCGACTTGCGGGTGTTGTATTGATCCGCGCGCGGCGCCTGGCGCGGGTTTTCCTTCCATTCCGCTTCGGTCAGGCCGCCCGGATCGCCGGCGTCAATGGAGACGCTGTTGAACATCAGCGTCAGGGTACTGACGTCGTCCAACCGCACGCCGAGCTTGCCGTTGCCGAGGTTTTTCCGCGCGGCGCTGTGATCGCGATAGCCCTGAGTGGTGAAGCGGGTGCCGGAGATAGCGTAGTTGACGTCGCCGGCCTGGGTGCCGTCGCCGGTGGCGCCGGTCGCTTTCACCCCGTAGCGCCAGGTGTTGTCGCTGCCGAAATAGCTGCCGGCCTCCAGCGTTGGCGGCTGGGCGCCGGTCTGTGTGTCAACGTTGATCACCCCGCCCGAAGCGTTGCCGTACAGCGCGGAATAGGGGCCGCGCAGCACCTCGATGCGCTCGACGGAGTTGATGTCGATGTTGGAGGTTTGTCCCTGGCCGTCGGGCATGGTGGCGGGGATGCCGTCGACGTACATGCGCACCCCGCGCACGCCGAACATCGATCGGCTGCCGAATCCGCGTATCGACAGCTGCAGATCCTGCGCATAGTTTTGTCGGTTTTGAAGCTGCAGGCCCGGCACGCTGCCAAGGTTTTCCGACAGGTTAATCTGCGGTGCGGCGTTGCGCAGGTCCTGGCCGTCGATCACGCTGACGGACACCGGCGATCCCAGCTCGGTCAATCCGATGGGTTGCGCCATTACCACCAGCGTATCGCTGTCTTTCTGATCCGCCGCCAGGGCCGAACCGATGCAGACCGGCTGCAGCAATAACAGGGTTGCCGGGGTCAAGACGGGACGTTTTTTATTCATCAGATAATTCTGCCAATAATGCTGAAAAAATTGCCCGCAAGTGGGCGAAAATAGCCATTTGTGACTCCCTGTACTGGCATTCAATGGGAGGGAAACTGCATCCTGCAACGAGTATAGGATATTCCGACACCGTACGCTTTGGAATAGCGCAACTGAAAGATGCGGGTTTTCATTTAAGAAGATTCTCTTTTTTATCGCTTTTCCTGCGATGCCTTTAAATTAAATTTATTTATATTAAATATATTCCTATCTTTGTTTTTAATTTATTTACAATAGTTATTTTATTTATGAATGAAAATCCGTGAATCATTTTGAAATGACAAATTATTTTTTATGTCATTGTTTTTGTTGGTTTTAGCTTATTTGTGTTTTTGTGGCTTTATTTTTTATAAAAATAAAATAATATTCGCTCTTATGTTTTTTAAGTTTTCGCCTAACAGCTCAATCGCATAACCATCACGGTATTTATGCCATGCATAAATATCTATTCATATATTATTGGAATATATTAAAAGGGAATTGATTCATGGGCGCGATCATCGCTTCACCCTATACCCACACGTTTTGGAATGAATACGTCCTCAATCCACACTCCTGCGAGTACAACCTGGTGCTGGATCAGACCATTGAGGGGGCGCTGGACGTCGATCGACTGCGCGCGGCGGTCGAGGGCGTGTGCCGGGACTATATTCTGTTTCACCATGTCCTCGACGACAGCTCGCCGCAATTACGCTGGGTAAAGACGGAGAAGAAAATTGCGTTGGAAACGCTTGATGCCGATTGCGATGCCGGTAAATTAATCAATACGCCGTTCGATCTCCGGGAGGGGCCGCTGTGCCGCTTCTACCTGATTGAGCTGGCGCCGCAGCGCTATAATTTGATCATTGTCGTTCATCACATCCTGATCGACGGCCTGTCCGGCCAGGAGTTCTACAACGCCGTTTCCGCCTATTACAATCGCGGGGCTGCCGTGGCGCCGCCGCAGGCGGATGAAACGGACATTTGTCGATTGTACCGGCGCTATGAGGCGGATATCGCGGCGTTGAAGCAGGACTTCGCTTCCGCGTCATTCTGGGGCGACCGGTTGGCCGAATGCGCCCCGCGCGTAGCGTTGCCTTATCTCCCCGGTGAAGCCCCCGAAGCACCCGGCGCCGGCGAAGTGCGCTTTACGTTGCCGTTCGCCGAGTGGCAGGCGCTGAAGTCTGGCGTCAGATATGCCAACCCATTCCTGATATTCAAAACGCTGTGGGCGTTGCTGATCGCCCGGCAATCCGCGCAGGACACGGTGCATATCGGTTATCCCGTCGCGCCGGACGGCGGCGAGCCGCTGTTTTTCGGCGCCCAGGTCAACACCGCGGTGTTTCCCTTAACGCTCGCCCCGCAAGCCACGTTCAACCAGCTGTACCGCGCGACGCTGGCCTACAGCAAAGCGCTCAAGGTGACGGGCAAGCTGCGGCACAGCCAATTGCCGGTTTATGACATGCTGAACCTCAGCCCGGTGCGCGAGCTGAACGTCAATTTCACTCAGGCTTACCTGAAAGATGCGCCGCTGGCGCTTGACGGTTGCCGCATCGGCGTCAATCACCGTTACAACGTCGATCTGGCCGGTTCGGAACTGCTGCTGGAGTATCAGCCGACCGAGCAGGCCTTTGAGTTTCGCCTGCGTTATCGGCCCGATCTGTTCGACGCCACGCAAATGGCGGAGATGGCGGATCAGTATCTCGGGCTATTGCAGCGTGCGCTAGCCGAACCGGACGCGCCGATAGCCGCGTGGCCGCAGCTCACGGCGCAGCAGGTTTTACGCTGCCGCGACGCCTGGGAGAGCGAGCCGGACACGGCCGACCCAGGGGCGACACTGCTCGACGGCGTGGCTCGCCAGGCGCGCCGTCATCCGGAACGCATCGCCGTAACCGATGCCAACGGTTCGCTCAGCTACCGCCAACTGGCGCAGCGCAGCGATCGCCTGGCAATACGGCTGAGGGAAGAATATCGCCGGTTGCGCGGCGCCGCCATGCCGCCAGAGACGCTGATCCCGCTGTATCTGCAGCGCAGCGCGGAAGCGGTGGTGGCGATGCTGGCCATCATGAAGGCGGGCGGTGCCTATGTGCCGCTGGATCCCGCGGCGCCGGCGCAGCGCCTGGAATATATTCTGCAAGAGGTGAACAGCCCCATCGTCCTGACGGAAAGCGCATTGCAAGGGGAGGCGCGGCGTCTGGCGCCGGACGGCGTTTGCCTGGCGGCGGATGAATCGCTTGCCGATGCGGATGCCGCGAGCCTGCCGAATGTCGAAGCCCGGCAATTGGCCTACGTGATTTACACCTCCGGCACCAGCGGGCGGCCGAAAGGTACGCTGTGCGAACACCGGGGCGCGGCCAACATGGTGCGGGGTCATACGCAGCGTTTGCTGCGCAATGAATCGGGCGCGCTCAACTGCCTGCAGTTCGCGTCGCTGGCCTTTGACGCGCACGTGTTTGAAGTGTTCATGGCCCTGAGCAACGGCCACCGGCTGTTCATCGCGGGCGAGGCGCAGCGGCGCGATCCGGCGCTGTTGTGCGGCCAAATGGCGGCCTGGGGCATCGAAGCCTGTTTCCTGCCGCCGGCGCTGCTTGGCACCTTGCCAGACCTGCCGGCTTCGGTGCGCTATCTCGCGACCGGCGGCGAGGCGACCGCGCAGGAGGCGCTCGACCATTACCTGGCCTGCGGCATGCAGGTTGCCAATCTGTACGGCCCGACCGAGGCTTCGGTCAGCGCCAGTCTGAATATCTATCGCCGCAACGGCGCGCGCAATATCGGCCACGCCATCGCCAATATGCGTTGTTATGTGGTTGACGAGCATGACAATCTAATGCCGCTGGGGGCGGAGGGCGAGCTGTGTCTGGCCGGCGTCGGCCTGGCGCGCGGATACCTGAACCTGCCGGCGCTGACGGAAGCCGCATTCGTCGCCAATCCTTTTGAACTGCGTGAGCCTTACCGGCGCCTGTATCGCACCGGCGACCGGGTACGGCGCTTGGCCGACGGCAGCCTGGACTATCTTGGGCGACACGACCAGCAGATTAAGATCAACGGCTATCGCATCGAGTTGGGCGAGATCGAAATGCAGCTGCGCGCGCTGCCCGAGGTGGCCGAGGCGGTGGTGACCCTGCGCCCCGGCACGACGGACCAACTGGCGGCCTGGTATGTGCCGAAGCCCGGCGCGACGCCGCAGGCCGGCGACATCTTGCAACGCCTGGCGGCGCAGCTGCCGCATTATATGTTGCCGTCGGCGCTGTCGGCGCTGTCGGCGCTGCCGCTGACGGTGAGCCGCAAGGTCGATTACCGGGCATTGCCGGAACCGCTGCCGGTGGAGCGGCAAACGGCGTTTCGCCAACCGGGCACGCCGCTGGAGACTCAGCTTTCTGCACTGTTCAATCGGCTGCTGGGCGGCCATGTCGGCATGGACGACAACTTCTTCCGCCTCGGCGGCAACTCCATTATGGCCATCAGGCTGTGTCACGAAGTGAATAAACTGCCGGGGGCGAAGATCTCGGTGCTGACGTTGAATCAGCATCCGACGGTGGCCGCGCTGAGCGAGCATATCGCCGCTCAACGGCAGGCGCCGTCGGATGAGCCGCCCATCCTCGTCGGCGGGCTGCGGGAGGGGCCGCTGTCGCTTCAGCAGTCGCGATTGTGGTTTGTTCAGCAACTGTCGGCGGACGCCACGCACTATCTGTCGCCGGTGCTGCTGCGGCTGGCGCCGGACATCGATGACCAACGTTTTGCGGACTGTCTGCAGGCGATCGTCGAGCGCCACCAGATCCTGCGTAGCCTGATTCGCCAGAATGAGCGGGGCGAAGCCAGCCAGTGGGTCAGCGACGCCGTGCTGCCGGTGCCTTTGCTGACGGTGAGCGGCGCTGAGTTTGACATGGCGCTGGCGCAGGCCTGCAGCCGGCCGATGGATTTGACGCGCGAGCTGCCGCTGCGCGCCACGCGCTATCGTTACCGCGATGCGGCGGGCGGGGAAACGGCCGTTTGTCTGTTGGTATTCCATCACATCGTCTTTGACGGTTGGTCGCTTGAGGTGCTGCTGCAGGAACTGGACGCGCGCTATCGGGGAACGTGGCGTAAGGCGACAGAGCCGGCGCTGCAATACCTCGACTATGCGTGCTGGCAACAAGCGCCGGAAAATGTGCAGCGCCGGGCCGACGAATTGGCCTTTTGGCAACGAGAGCTGGCGGGCTGGCAGCCGCTCTCGCTGCCGGTGGATTTTTTGCGGCCGGCGGTCTTCGACGTACGCGGCGACAACAGCGAAGTGCCGCTGCCGGCGGCGCTGGTGAAGGCGCTGGAGGCGTTGGCGCGCCGAGAGGGCGTGACGCTGCATGCCGTGATGCTGGCGGGGTTCATGCTGTTGCTTGCCCGCTACAGCGGTCAGAACGATGTCATGGTGGGTACGCCGCTGGCGAACCGCAATCGCCCTGAGCTGGGGAATCTGATCGGGTTCTTTGTCAATACGCTGCCTTTACGCCGGCAGATCGACCCCCGTCAGGGCGTTGCCGAGTTTGTGCGAGAGGTTGCGGCCACGACGCTGCGGGCGCAGCAGCATCAGACGCTGTCGCTGGAGGCGCTGGTGGACGCTCTGGCGCTGCCGCGCGACTTTTCGCGGCATCCGCTGTTCCAGGTCATGTTCGCGCTGGAGGGCGAGAGCGGCGCACCGGCGCGTCCGGACTGGCTGTCGGTGGTCGATCTGAGCGCGGATGAGCGCACTGCCAAGTTCGATCTGACGCTCACGCTGACGCCGCAGGGGGAGCAGATGCGCGCGCGCTTCAACTTCGCGTCGGCGCTGTTCAGCAAAGCGTCGATGGATCGGTTGGCCGGCTACTATCTCGCCCTATTGCAACAGATGGCGCGCCACGATGACTGGCCGCTGGAAAATATTCGTCTGCAGCCGCAGAGCCCGGCGCTGCCTGCGGCGCCGGCCTTTAGCTATGCGTTTGAACGCTGCCTGCAACAGGATTTCGTGCGGCATGCGCAGCGCAATCCGCAGGCCGTCGCGGTGATCGACGCGCAGGGGGAAATGACGTACGGCGAACTGCACGAGGCGGCGTTAACGCTGGCCACTCAACTGCGTGTGCAGGGCAAGATGACCGGCGACGCCATCGCCGTCGTCGCCGACAAGGGGCGCCGGCAGCCGATCGCCCTGTTGGCGGCGCTGATGTGCGGCAAGGCGTTTTTGCCGATGGAGGCGACATGGCCGCCGCAGCGGCGGCTGAAGGTGATGGCGCAGGCCGGCATCAATACGTTGCTCAGCGATGCGCCCTGGGCCTGCGACGAGATCAACCTGGTCGAACTGAATGCCGACGGGCTGGCGGCGCAGTTGCCGCTGCCGGAGAGGCGCCTGCCGGCGGTGGAGGCCGGTCCTGACAGCCTGGCCTATATCATTTTCACTTCGGGCTCGACCGGCACGCCCAAGGGCGTGGCGATCGAACATCGCAGCGCGGTGAACATGCTGGAAGGCGTTCGGCGGTATTTCGGGTTCAACGAGCGGGATCGCAGCCTGGCGCTCAGCGCGTTGAGCTTCGATCTGGCGATCTTCGATATTTTCAGCCCGTTGAGCGCGGGCGGCGCGGTTGTGATGCCGGCCGAGCGAGATCGGGTCAATCCGCAAGCCTGGTATCAGCTGATGATGACACATCGAGTGACGCAATGGTTGAGCGCACCGGCCCTGATGGAGCTGTTGCTGGACTATGTAAACGGCACGGGGCTGGCGGCCGGGCCTGCGCCGGCGCTGCGGGCGGTGATGGTGGGGGGCGACTGGATCGCCACCTCGCTGCCGGAACGCTGCCTGGCCTGGGCGCCGCACGTCCGCTTCTGCAGCGCCGGCGGCGCTACGGAGGCGGCGATCTTCACCATGCTGTATGAGGTGCCGCGAGGCGAGAAAATTCGCTCGGTCAGCATCCCTTACGGTAAACCGTTGCCGCACCAGCGTTGCTACATTCTGGATGCCGGACGACGGCCCGCGGCGCCGGGCGTGCGCGGGGAGATCTATCTGGCCGGTGAAGGGTTGGCGCGCGGGTATTACGGCGATCCGCAACGCACCGCCGAGAGTTTCTTCTGGCATGAGGAGCTGCAGGAGCGGGTGTATCGCACCGGCGACGCGGGCCGATGGCTCGAGGACGGCAATGTGGAGTTCCTGGGGCGTCTCGATCAGCAGGTCAAGCTGAACGGCTACCGTATCGAGCTGGGTGAAATAGAGCATGCCGCGCTTGCCTATCCGGGGGTGATCGCCTGTTGTTGCGTGCTCGTCACCGACCCTCAGCCCTGTCTGGCCGCTTACTTCGTTGCCGATGAGGCGATCGCCCCGCAGGATTTGGCGCAGCATTTGAGCAGCCAACTGCCTCCTTACATGGTGCCGCAGGCGCTGATGCAGCTGGCACAGCTGCCGCTGACCGAAAACGGCAAGATAGCCCGACAGGCGTTGCCGCCGCCGAAAAGGACGGCGCGCGAGTTCGTCGCGGCGCAGAACGAGCGGGAGAACGCTTGCCTGGCGGTGTGGCGCGATCTGTTGCAGCGGCAGGATATCGGCGTGGAGGACAATTTCTTCTCGCTGGGCGGCAATTCCCTTCTGGCGATCCAGGCCTGTTACCAGCTCGGTCAACGGTTGGGGATCGAGGTGACGTTGAGCGAGCTGGGCCGGTTCCCGACGATCCGTTCATTGTGCCGTGCGTTGCTGCGGCAGGGGGAGGGCGCCGCGCCGATGTCGATCCCGCCGCTGCGGCAACGCGAGTATCCGCTCTCCGCTTCACAGCTGCAGCTGTGGTTTATCGAGAACCTGAACGGCGGCGGCAATCTTTATCATGTGCCGATGCTGTTCCGTCTCCACGACGATGTCTGTCTGACGGCTTACGAGCGCAGTCTGCAGGCGGTCGTCGCCCGGCATCAGGTGTTGCACAGCCTGATTGCCCAGAAGCCGTCCCAAATTGCCGTCGCCCGGGCCTGTGAACAAACGCTATCGCTGGAGCGCGTGGCGCTGGAGGCGGCGCGCTGGCCGGACAGACTGCGGCAGGATATCGATCGGCCGTTTGCCCTGGAGGCGGAGTTGCCGATCAGAGCGAGCGTTTACCAGGTGGCGCAGCCTGATGGCGGGCGGGTGACTTACAGCCTGATCCTGGTGCACCACCTGGCGTTTGACGGCTGGTCGCAGCCGGTGCTGCTGCAGGAGTTGGATGCGCTGTATCAGGCGCAGCGGCAAGGGCGGGAGGCTGAGCTGGCGGCGTTGCCGTTGCAATATGGCGACTATGCCGTCTGGCAGCGGCGCTGGCTGGACTCCGCGTTGGCGGATGAGGCGAAAGCGTATTGGCGACAAGCGCTGGATGGGTGGCAGGCGCTGGAGATGCCGCTCGATTTCGTGCGGCCGGCGCGCTTCGATCATCGCGGCGCCAATCACGTCATCGCGCTGCCGGAGGCCCTGACGATGCAGGCGACGCAGTTCGCCCGGCGGCAAGGCGTCACGCCGTTTGCGCTGTATCTTGCGGCCTTTAATCTGCTGCTCGGTTACTTCAGCGGCCAGCAAGACATTCTGGTCGGCACGCCGGTCGCTAACCGGCCGGTGGCGGAGACCCGCTCGGCGATCGGATTCTTCGTCAATACGCTGCCGTTGCGCTCGCAAATAGACGATGCGGCGTCGCTGAACGATTATGTGCATCGGGTTTTTGATGGCGTGCTGCAGGCGCAGCGGCATCAGAATTTACCGTTGGATCAGTTGATTGAGCTGCTGCAGGTGCCGCGCGATCTGTCGCGCCATCCGCTGTTTCAGACGCTGTTCGCGCTGGAAGAGGCGGGTGAAGCGCCGGCCTGGCTGGCGCCGCAGGATCTGTTGACACACTATCAGGCGGCCAAATTCGATTTGACGCTGAGCATACAGTCGGCGCCGCAAGGCGGCAGGGCGATCTTCAACTATGCCACCGCCCTGTTTGCACCGGCCACGCTGGCGCTGTTGGGTGAGTATTATCTGACGATCCTCACGCAGATCGTCAATCACGGGGAGCAGCGCGTCAGTCAGTTGGCGCTGGTATCGGCGAGTGAAACGGCGCGGCAGCGCGCCTTCCGTCAATCCTGTCCGCCGGCCTACGATTTCGAACGCGCCATCCATCATGATTTTATCCGTCAGGCCGAGCGCCATCCGCAGCGGGTGGCGATCGTCGATGAATGGGGTGAGCTGAACTACGGTGAGCTGTATCGGCGTGCGTTGGCGCTGTCGTTGCAGCTGCGCGAGCATGCGGATATGCGCGCCGACACCATCGCGGTGATGGTGGACAAAGGGCGGGCGCAAATCATTGCGGTGCTGGCGATCCTGATGGCCGGCAAGGCCTATTTGCCGCTGGACGGCGCCTGGCCGGAACGCCGCCGCCTGGATATCGTCGCGCAGTCGCAGACCCGGATTATCCTCAGCAGCCGGGCGTGGGCGGCCCACGGTAACGCCAGACTGTTGACGATCGATCCGCAAGGTGCGGTCAACGCGTTACCGCCGGCGGCGCCGGGTGAGCCGGTCTTGCCGGCGCCTTCCGCGCTGGCCTATGTGATCTTCACCTCCGGTTCTACCGGCACGCCGAAAGGGGTGGCGGTAGAACATCGCGGCGCGGTGAACAGCATCATCGATACCTTACACCAGCTGGAACTCGGCGCGGACGATCGCGGGTTGGCGCTCAGCGCGCTGAGCTTCGACATTTCGGTGTTCGATATTTTCGGCCTGCTGTCGGTGGGCGGTGCCATCGTGATGCCGTCCGAAACCGAACGCTATCAGCCGGAGGCGTGGCATCGGTTGTTGATGACTCAGGGGGTGACCTTCTGGAATTCCGCGCCTTCGGTGATGACGCTGCTGGTGGAGCAGCTGGAGTCCGACGCGTCGCAGGCGCAGTGGCCGCATTTGCGCAACGTGGTGCTGGTGGGCGAGGTGATCTCGCGTTCACTGCCGGCGCGCATTCGCCAATGGCGGCCAGGGTGCCGGGTAGTCAGCGCCGGGGGCGCGACCGAAAGCTCCATTTGGTCGATTTTGTACGACATTCCGAAAACGCCGATCCTGGCGCCCAGCGTGCCTTATGGCCGGGCGATGGCCCATCAGCGTTTCTATGTGCTGGATCGCCATCTGCGCGTGTTGCCGCCCTGCTTACCGGGGGAGCAGTACATCGGTGGGGCCGGCGTGGCGCGCGGCTATTACCGCAATCCGTCGCTGACCGAGGAAAAATTCATCTACCATCCGGAACTGGGGGAGCGGCTTTATCGCACCGGCGATGCCGGGCGCTATTTGCCGGACGGCAATCTGGAGTTCCTCGGCCGTATGGATTTTCAGGTGAAAATCAATGGCTACCGCGTCGAGCTGGGGGAGGTCGAGCAATGTGCGCTGGCGTTCGGCGCGATCAAATCCTGCTGCGCCGTGGTGCTGTCAGAGGCGCATCGGCAGCGTCTGGCGCTGTATTACGTCAGTGAGGCGCCGCTGGAGGAGTCGGCGCTGCTGGCCTTTATGAGCGGGCAATTGCCGCTATACATGCTGCCTGCGGCGCTGGTGCGGCTGGAAGCGTTGCCGTACAACTCCAGCGGCAAGCTGGATCGCAAGGCGTTGCCTGTGCCGGCGGTGAGGGAACCGCAGGCCTATGTCGCTCCCGCGAACGCGCTGGAGCAGCAGTTGTGCGCATTGTGGCAGGAGGCGCTGCAGTGCGAGCAGGTCGGCATGACGGACGATTTCTTCCTGCTGGGCGGCACTTCGATCAAGGCGATCTCCCTGTGCGTCGGCATGGGGGCGCTGATGGCCGCGCCGGTGCCGGTGGTGCAGCTGTTGCAAAGCCGCACCCTGAAAAATCTGCTGGCCGCCAACGAGCGCCGTTTGGTCATGCCGCTTAACCGCCGGACAGACGGCGTGCCCACTGTGTGGATGATCCACCCGGCACTGGTGGGCGCGGAGGCGTTTCATGCTTTCGCTCAGCCGTTGCAAGGGCGACTCAATTGCTATGGCGTCGATAACCATAATCTTTACCATCAACCGACCATCGACTCGCTCGGCGAGCTGGCCGAACGGTATTTGAACGACATGATTGCCGCCGGCCTGCTGCAAGACGCCGGGCCGGTGCGCATTCTCGGGTGGTCGCTGGGGGGCATCATCGCGCTGGAGATCGCCGCTCGCCTGGAGGCGCGCGGCTGCCGTAACGTGCAGCTGTATCTGCTGGACAGCTTCTATCTGCAGACCACGGCGGAGCTGCCGCTGGAGCAACTGCTGCCTGCGCTGGGCATCGAGGGGGAGGCGGCGACACGCGCCATGGCCGCCGGGCAGGCGGAGCGGCGGCTGTCTGAGGGAAGGCTGAGCCGCCGATTGCAGACCACGAAAGTGACGCTGTTTAAGGCGACGGAGGGTAACCCGCAGTTGCCGGAGGCGATAACGGCGCCGCTGCTGGCGCTGGAAGATAATGGACTGGGCGCGGTTTGCGCGCAGCTCAAGATTATCCCGCTGGCCTGTCATCATCATAATATTTTGCAGTGTGAGGAGGCGATCGGACAAGTGCTCAACGATGACGTTTGATTCATGAGCCTGGTTCATAAGCTCAAGCGTATTTCGCCCCATAGTCATGGCGGCAGTCGCGTTTTACAGTCATCACACCGGAACGGCGCCGCGTCAGGCGGGGCCGGTATCAATCAGTGGGGGAGTGAAGATGCAAACACGCAAATTGGGGCGCGAAGGGCTGGAAGTCTCGGCGTTGGGGTTGGGCTGTATGGGACTGAGCTTTGGCTACGGCCCGGCCACCGATAAACGGCAGGCGATCGATCTGATCCGCGCCGCGGTCGACGAAGGCGTGACGTTCTTCGATACCGCGGAGATTTACGGTCCGTTCACGAACGAGGAATTGTTGGGCGAAGCGCTGGCGCCGGTGCGCGATCGGGTCGTCATCGCCACCAAGTTCGGTTTCGACTTGCCGCAGCCGGCGGGGCAGCAGGTGTTGAACAGCCGTCCGGAGCATATTCGCCAGGCGGTGGAAGGTTCGTTGAAGCGCCTGCGGGTGGAGACGATCGATTTGCTGTATCAGCACCGTGTCGATCCCGAGGTGCCTATCGAGGAGGTGGCCGGTACGGTGCAGCAACTAATTCGCGAAGGGAAAGTGAAGTATTTCGGCCTGTCGGAAGCCGGTGCGCAAACCATTCGGCGAGCTCACGCGGTGCAACCGGTCACGGCGCTGCAAAGCGAATATTCGCTGTGGTGGCGCGAGCCGGAGCGTGAAATCTTGCCGACGCTGGCAGCGCTGGGCATCGGTCTGGTGCCATTCAGCCCGCTCGGCAAGGGCTTTCTCACCGGCGCCATCACCGAGGACACCACCTTTGACAGCGGCGATTTTCGCAACGTGGTGCCGCGCTTCAGCGCCGAAGCGCGCCGGGCCAATCAGGCGCTGGTGAGCGTGCTGGGGCAGATAGCGCAGCGCAAGGGCGTGACGCCGGCGCAGATCGCCCTGGCCTGGCTGCTGGCGCAGCAGCCGTGGATCGTGCCGATCCCGGGAACCACCAAGCGTCACCGGCTGGAAGAAAATCTTGCGGCGGCGTCGGTGGTGTTGGCGGCGGACGAACTGGGTGAGATTGAGCGTGCGCTCTCCGCTATCGACGTGATTGGCGATCGCTACCCGGCGCATCTGCAGAAAAACGTCGGGCGTTAAGCCCCGCGCCGCAGCGCCTCAATCAGCAGCGCAAAGGCGGTGGTGTGTTGCCTGCGGCTTGGATAATAGAGGTAATAACCGGGAAACGGCGGACACCAGTCGTCCAGCGCCATCTGCAACCGCCCGTCGGCCAGCGGCTCGGCGACGGTATCTTCCGGCACAAAGGCGATGCCGAGGCCGAGCTGCGCGGCGTCGATTCGCTGGCGCAGGCTGTTGAAGGTCAGTTGCCCCTCCACCCGCACTTTGATCTCCCGGCCATCGCGGGCAAATTCCCAGGCGTACAGCCCGCCGAGGGTGGGCAGGCGCATGTTGATGCAGCGATGGTTTTGCAGCGCTTGCGGCGTAGCGGGGAGGCCGTAACGGGCGAAATAGTCAGGGGAGGCGACGGGCACCATGCGCATATCCGGCCCGATGCGCACCGCGACCATGTCCTTCGCTACCTGTTCCCCCAGCCGAATGCCGGCGTCGAATCGCCCGGCGACGATGTCGGTCAGGCTGTTGTCGACGGTGATTTCCACGTTGATATCCGGGTAATCGACGAGAAAAGTGCGCAGCACCGGCCATAGCACCGCATCCACCGCGTGTTCGCCGGCGGTGATGCGGATGTTGCCGGCGGGCCGATCGCGCATTTCACCCAGCGCGTTCAGCTCGTTTTCTATCTCCGCAAAGCGTGGACCAATGCTGTTGAGCAACCGCTCACCGGCCTCGGTGGGGGCGACGCTGCGAGTGGTGCGCGTGAGCAAACGCAGCGCCAGGCGTTCTTCCAGGCCGCGAATAGCGTGGCTGAGCGCCGATTGGGAAACCCCAAGCTGTGCCGCCGCTTTGGTGAAGCTGCGCTCCCTGGCCACCATCAGGAAAGCGATCAGATCGTTAAAGTTTTCTTTCAACATATCGGCACCGAAGAGGAGGGTGAGCGCACTGTCGCGCGTAGATTTATGAATTGAGCTCATAGCTCCTTGCGCATTCTACCCGCTAGTCGCCGGAAAAGCATGGCGCTATCTTGACATCACTCACTCATGATTATCAGCGCCGGCTGTGAGATCCGGCGCGGAGGACACGACAGATGAAAATACAACGCAGCGGTTCTATCCCATCACAGCGCGGTTCGGCGGATTACTTTACCGGGCAGGTACGCATCGACGCGCCGTTCGCCGGTGATGCGCCGGCCAGGGTGGGCGGCGCGACCGTCACCTTCGAACCCGGCGCCCGCACGGCATGGCATACGCATCCGCTCGGCCAGACGCTGATCGTCACTCAGGGGCGCGGGTGGATCCAGATGTGGGGCGAGAAGACGCAGGAGATGCACCCCGGCGATATCGTTTGGATACCGGCCGACGTCAAACACTGGCACGGTGCGACACCGGACACCGCCATGACCCATATCGCCATCGCCGAAGCGGTGGACGGCAGCCCGGTGACCTGGCTGGAGCCGGTCAGCGAGGCGGACTACCGACCATAACGCCGATCAGGCCGGGGGGCTCTGTTCGCAAAACCGCAGGCGGTTGCCGAACGGATCGGTGAGGTTGAGCTCTTTGCCCCAGTCGACAACCTCCAGCCCCGGCCTGGCATAGCGATAGTTTTTGGCCGTGAGCTCCTGGTGCAGCGCGTCGATATCGTGCACCGGGATGAAAATGGCGGCGCCGGGCGTGCTGTCGCCATAGTGTTCGCTCAGGTGCAGCGTCAGCTCTGAGCGGGCGATCTGCATGTACAGCGGCAGATCTTTGCTGAAACGGTGCTCCCACGCCAGCGTGAAACCGAGAAAATCCAGATAAAACTCTTTGGCCTTGTCGACTGAAAAGATACGCAGGATCGGAATGGCGGGGGAGAGCGTCATCATTGTTGACCTCACTGTCGCGTTAGCGGCAGCCGATATGGATATCGGCTGCGTCGGGGCCGGTATAGGCTTCGAAGTCGGTCAGGAAGCGACGTTCGATTTCCGGGTGTTGCTCGAAGTAGGCCCAGATGGCTTGCCAGCCTGCGATAACCGCCGCCGGCATGGCGCCACGGGCCTGGAACACCAGATAGCGGCCGGGTTGGATGTGCAAACCGCTCTCTGCCGCGCTGCCGGCGGTGACGTCAAACGGCCCGCTGGCGTCGGAGGCGTAATTGGAGTAGACCCCGTAAACCGGCATGGCGGGCGACGTGGCGAAAAAGTCTGACCACAGCGCCGGGATTTTAGCCGTCTCGGGCTGGGTTTCGTCCTGATTGGTGGTTCTGATTGTCAGGCCGACGACGTAAAAACCGGGCAGGTGTACCGAGAGAGGCTGCATAGAGGCAATTCCTTTTAACCGCTGAAAAGATGCCTAAAGGTAGCAAAGGCTCCCCAAAACCGCCAGACAGGGCCCCCGCAGACGCGGGGACCCTCGCATCAGGCGCCCAGGCCGCCGAGGCACAGGTATTTGATCTCGAGATAGTCTTCGATGCCGTATTTTGAGCCTTCACGGCCCAAACCGGAGTGTTTCATGCCGCCGAACGGCGCCACTTCGGTGGAGATCAGCCCTTCGTTGATGCCGACAATGCCGTACTCCAGCGCTTCGGCCACGCGCATCACCCGGCCGATGTCGCGGCTGTAGAAGTAAGCGGCCAGGCCGAACGGCGTGTCGTTGGCCAGTTCGACGGCGTCGGCTTCCTGGCTGAAGCGGATCAGGGGCGCCACCGGGCCGAACGTCTCCTCGCGGAAGATTTTCGCCGTGCGCGGCACGTCGGTCAGGATGGTCGGGCTGAAGAAATTGCCGCCCAGCGCGTCAGGCTTGCCGCCCAGCAGCACCGAGGCGCCGTGCTCGACGGCGTCGGCGATGTGCTCGCGCACTTTCTCCACCGCGTCCGGGTTAATCAACGGGCCGATGGTGACGCCGTCATCCAGGCCGTTGCCGACTTTCAGCTTGGCGACGGCGGCTTTCAGTTTGGCGGCGAAGGCATCGTATACGCCGTCTTGCACCAGAAAACGGTTGGTGCAGACGCAGGTCTGGCCGGCGTTGCGGTATTTCGAGGCGACCGCGCCGGCCACGGCGGCGTCCAGATCGGCGTCGTTGAACACGATAAACGGCGCGTTGCCGCCCAGCTCCATGCTGGTTTTCTTGATGGTGGGCGCACACTGGGCCAGCAGCTGCGCGCCGACTTCGGTGCTGCCGGTGAAGGAGAGTTTACGCACGTCCGGGTTGGCGGTGAGTTCGCCGCCGATGCCTTTGCTGGGGCCGGTTATCACGTTGCACACCCCGGCGGGCAACCCGGCGCGCTCCGCCAGCACGGCGATCGCCAGCGCCGAGAACGGCGTTTGGCTGGCGGGGCGGATCACCCCGGTGCAGCCGGCGGCCCAGCCGGGGCCGGCTTTACGGGTGATCATCGCCGCCGGGAAGTTCCACGGGGTGATGGCGGCGAACACGCCGATCGGCTCTTTTTGCACGATAATGCGGCGACCGGACTGCGGCTGTGGAATGGTGTCGCCATACACCCGCTTGCCTTCCTCGGCGAACCATTCGATAAAGGAGGCGGCATAGGCGATTTCACCGCGACTTTCGGCCAGCGGTTTGCCCTGTTCCGCCGTCATGATGCGCGCCAGATCTTCCTGATTTTCCATCATCAGCTCAAACAGCCGCCGCAGCTTGCCGGCGCGCTCTTTGGCGGTCAGCGCGCGCCAGGCGGGCAGCGCTTTTTTGGCGGCGGCGATGGCGCGCGCGGTTTCTTCGGCGCCGAAGGCCGGCACATGGCCGACCAGCTCGCCGTTGGCGGGGTTATGAATGGCGATCGTGTGGCCTGCTTTGGCCGGCAACCATTGCCCGTCGATGTAATTGGCCTCGCGGAACAGCGTGGGATCCTTGAGGGTAGCGCTGATGCTGGTGCTCATTGGTCTCTTCCTTTGCTGAGTTCAACAGAATGGTCTATCCCATACGGCTCCCCTTTACCCTAGCAAATTTTGCCGCCGCCGTTTGTCAAGGTGGCGACAAGATGAGCGTTTTCTTCATGCGCACCTTCTGTACAAAAAACATCCGCCGGCGAGCCGATACTGAAAGAGCAGGCATATGACCCTTTTCGATGTGATTAAAAGGAGTGTGCGAATGATGAAATCAGTGGACAGGCATCTCGTGGCCTACGGCAGCGAAATGGATTTTTTGGCGTCGAGCATTGCCCTGATGGAATGGCAAGGGCGGCAGATTGACGCCGGGCAAGTGGCCGGCAATATGTCGGAGCAGCAAAGCCGCCTGTTCTTTGCGCGGTTGAATTATTTTCGTCAGCTTTATCAGGCCGCATCGGCGGCCGAACACAGCCTGTAATTTCCGATCCAGCCCCGCCGCCGCGGGGCTTTTCATTTCAGCTCAGCGGCGCCACACCCCGGTCGCCAGCGTCGCCGGCGAATACTCCAGATTGCGCCCTCGCCACGGCAGCGCCGCCGCAAAACGCCAGGCGCGGCGCACGTCAAACCGCCAATAGCGTTCCGCCCCTTCGACGCCGGGATCCCCTTCCGCCTGCCAGAGGATTTGCGTTTCCCCCTGCAGATGCAGCACGTCGCCGCGATCGAAATCGATGAACAGCAGCGCCGCCCGCGGTTCGGCGAGCAGATTGCCCAACGTGTTCATGTAGCGGTTGCCGCGAAAGTCCGGCATCCACAGCGTGTCGCCTTCCAGATGGATAAAGCCGGGGCGGCCGCCGCGATGGGAAATATCCACGCCGCCCTGCGGCAGTGTCAGGTGCGCGCAGCTGGCGACGAAGCAGGTGTCCGCGGCGCGGATCAGCGCCTGCGCCGCCGCATCCAGCACGGCCAAATGCTCAACCGGCTGCGGCCGGCTGTCCACCGGGTAGAGTTCGCGGCGCTGAATGTACTGCGGGCAGTTGCCGAAGCTTTGCTGAACGAGGATTTCCACCCGGTTTTTGTCGGTGCGACCGATGGCGCCGTTGGCGCGGTTGCGCCGCCGGTTGCTGAAATCCAGCCCCAGCGCGCCGACCGGCTTGCCGGGCAGCAACAGCGCCTGGGCGGGATCGTCGCCGCGGCGCGGCGCGCTGATGCGTAAATGCGTGTCGTCCGGCGTGCGTAAAAATCCGGGCGGGCCGGTGAACAGGGTGGCGATGGGCCAGCCTTGTTCATCCAGCGTGGCGACAAACAGGTAGGGCAGCGCGGCGAAAAACGCGCGGTGCTGATCCGGCATCGCGGGGTAGATGCCGCCGCCTACGCCGCCAAACCCGGCCAGCGTCTGTGCGCGCAGCTCATCGGGATGGAACCGTTGCGGGATCATGGCGTCAGCTCCCCGCCGGTTCCGGCAGGGCCGGCATGGCAAAGTAGCCGGGCAGTACAGCGATGCGCGCCGCCCAGCGACGTATCGCAGGGTAAGGCGACAGCGAAATGCCGCCTTCAGCCGCGACCGCCACGTAGCTGTGGCAGGCCAGATCGGCGATGGTGGGGTGTTCGGTGGCCAGGTAGTCCCGCTCGCTCAGATGCTGTTCCATCTGCGGCAGGAAACGATCGCTGACCGCCCGCGCCGCCTGATAGTCCTCCGGCACGGCGAATTGGGCGATCAGTCGGCAGGCCGCCGGGCCGTAGCGGACTTCACCGGCGGCTTTGGAAAGCCAGGCCTGCACTCGCGCCGCCGCGGCCGGCTGTTCCGGCAGCCAGTGGCTGTCCGGCGCATAGCGCTTCACCAGATAGACCAGAATGGCGTTGCTGTCGGCCAGCGTCAGATCGCCATCCTGCAAGACCGGGATCTGGCCGAACGGGTTGAGCCGGCGGAAGGCTGCGCTCTGCCGTACGTCCGCCGAGGCTTCGACCCATGCATAGGGCAGCGCCAGCATGCGCAGCAGCAACGCCACGCGATGAACGTGGCCGGAAAGCGGGGTGCCGTAGAGTGTGATGGTGGACATGGCGTTTCTCCTCAGTGCTTTTTGTCAGCATACTCTTGCGTTGAACGAGCGAAATCCGGCAATGTGGAAATTGATAATTTCACTTTTCGGAAGAATCTATGGATCGGTTAGACGAGTTGGCGATTTTCGTGGCGGTGGTGCAGCAAGGCAGCCTGGCGGCGGCCGGGCGCAAACTGCGGCGTTCGGCGCCGGCGATCACCCGGGCCATCGCCGCGCTGGAACAGCGTTTCGGCACCCGATTGGTGGAGCGCACGACCCGGCGGCTGGCGCCCACCGAGGCGGGTGCGCGGCTGTTGGAGCGCGCGCAACGGCTGCTGCAGGATTATCAGGCGGTGGTGCAGGATACCGCCGAAGCGCAGCTGAGCGGCTTGCTGCGCGTTACCTCGCCGGTGCAGTTCGGCCGCCGGTACGTGGCGCCGGTGGTGATGGCATTTCTCGATGATTACCCGCAGATGCAGATCGAAATGGTATTGAACGATCGCAATCTCGATCTGATTGACGAAGGGTTGGATATCGCGGTGCGCATCGGTCATCTGCAGGACTCTTCCCGCGTGGCGCGGCGGCTGGGGCAGGTCAGCCGGGTGACGGTCGCCAGCCCGGATTACCTGGCGCGCTGCGGTGAACCGCGATCGCCGGCGCAGCTGGCGGAGCACGCCACCATCGTCGGCACCCAGCGGCCGTCGCTGCGCGAATGGCGCTTCGGCCCGCAGGAAAACGGCGAGCGCGTGCGATTGACGCCCCGGCTGTTGCTCAACGACGTGGAAGCGCAACTGCTGGCGGTGCGCGCCGGCAAGGGCGTCGCCCGGTTGCTCTCGTATCAGGTGGCGGACGATTTGGCCGCCGGTACGCTGGTGCGGCTGTTGACGGATCATGAGCCGTTGCCGATGCCGGTACAGCTGGTGGCGCAGCAGGCGCAGCACATGCCGCTGAAGGTGCGCGCCTTTTGGGATTATGCATTTGAACGGCTCAGCGCCTTGCCGCAAATTCAGCTGGACGGGCGGGGGAAATAAACGCAAAAAGTTTCATGGGTTAAACTTTTTCATTATTCATCAGGTTTTATTTTACCGGGCGCGCATTGCTGATGCGCCCGTCTTGACAATAATGTTGTCGGTGCTAATAGTTAATTCACATCTTAAATAATAAACGAAGTTTAATATATGAAACCACTTGCGGGGAGTTATGACAACGGCGCCACGGTGGATAATGAAGCGGCTATTTTGACTTCATTTCAAACCCGCAGCGCGGCTGTTTATAAACAGACGCGCCATGAAAATAATATTGCTTATGGCAACGGCGAACGTGAAACATTTGATTGGCTCTATTCTGCAAAGCAGCATCAGGGGACGTTAATTTTTATTCACGGCGGCTATTGGCAATTTTGCGATAAGGCGGATTTCGCCTTTATCGCCGCCGGGCCGCTGGCGTTGGGTTTTGACGTGGTGTTGGTGGAATATGCGCTCGCACCGGCGGTGGATCTCGACGAAATATGCCGACAGATCGGAATGGCACTGGATGCCATTCAGCGCCGCCTGCCGCCGCACTACGCCCATCCGGTTTATCTGTGCGGCCATTCCGCCGGCGGGCAGCTGGCGGCGCTCTGGCAGCAGCATGCGTTGGTGGATGCCGTCTTTCCCATCAGCGGCCTGTTCGAGCTGGCGCCGCTGCAACAAAGTTATGTCAATCGGGCGCTGCAGTTGACCACGCGGCAAATTGAAACGCTCAGCCCGGCGCGCCGCCTGCCGACGCGCGGCAAGCCGCTTACGCTGTATTACGGCGCATTGGAGCTGCCGGAACTGAGAGGTCAGTCGCAACACTATCATGCGGCGCTGCGCCAACGCGGGCTGCCGGCTGAACTGGTCGCGGTGCCAGGCGCCAACCATTTCACCATCCTGGATGCGTTGTTCGCCGCCGACGGCGCGCTGCTTCGCCAACTTGACCACCACGGGAACCACTGACATGCGCGAGATTGTAGAGACCGGGCTGCCGGATATCGGCCAGCCTTTTTCCTGGGCCACCCGGGGCGGCGGCATGCTGTTTACCGCCCACGGCCCGGTGCGGGCGGACGGCAGCATCGACACCGGCGCGCCGGAGCGACAGATTGCGCTGACCTTCGATAACCTGGCGCAGACGCTGAAGGCGGCGGGCAGCCACAGCGATAAGGTGCTGCAGGTGATCGTGTATCTTACCGACGTTAACGACGTTAAATGGCTCGATGATATTTACCGGAAATACTTTAATTATCCTTATCCCAATCGCTCCACGGTTATCGTCGAGAAATTGGTGGTGCCCGGAATGAAAATAGAAATTACCGTCAGCGCCATCGCCTGATTTAATTTCTCCTTAAGCCTGTCTTCATATTAATTCAATAACGAGTTAAGGATGCGTCATGTTTAAACAGATTGCACCTTCCGCCGCCGATCCTATTATGTCGCTGATGGAAGCCTATTTGCAGGATCCCAATCCGAAAAAAGTGAATTTAGGCATTGGGCTGTATTACGATCGGCAGGGGAATATTCCGCTGATGCAGGCGGTTGAGGCGGCCGAGCAGCGGTTGCTGGCGCTGCGCCGCCCGCACGGTTATCCGCCGATCGAAGGTTCGCCGCAGTTCGCCCGCCAGGTGCAGGCGCTGCTGTTCGGTGAGCAACAGGCGGCCGAGATCGCCACGGTGCAGACCGTCGGCGGCTCCGGTGCGTTGAAGCTGGCGGCGGATTTTTTGCGCCACTTTCTGGCGCGCGGTGAAATCTGGGTGTCCGATCCTACCTGGGCCAATCACTGGGCGATTTTCGAAGGCGCCGGGCTGCGGGTGAATACCTATCCCTACTTTGATGAAGCGGCGGGCGGCCTGCGTTTCGCCGCCATGCTCGACGCGTTGGACAGCCTGCCGCCGGGCAGCGTGGTCTTGCTGCACCCTTGTTGCCATAACCCGACCGGCACCGATCTGACGGCGGAGCAGTGGCGCGCCACGCTTGCCGTGCTGCAGCGACGCAGCCTGCTGCCGCTGTTCGACATCGCCTATCAGGGCTTCGGCGACGGGCTGGAGGAGGACTGCTTTGCATTGCGCGAAGCGCTGAAAACCGATCTGCCGTTTTTGGTCTGCAATTCGTTTTCCAAAAACGTCGCGCTGTACGGCCAGCGTCTGGGCGCGCTGTCGGTGCGCTGCGCCGACGCGGAAAATGCCGCCAACGTCAAAGGGGCGTTAAAAACGCTGATCCGCCGCAGCTATTCCTGCCCGCCGACGCACGGCAGCCAGATCGTGGAAACCCTGCTTGGCGATGCCGAACTCGGCGAGCTTTGGCGCGATGAGCTGGCGGAAATGCGCTCGCGCATCAAGCAAATGCGTGAACAGCTGGCCGCCGGGCTGGCGCAGGGCGGCTCTTCGCTGGATCACCGGCGCATTCGCGAGCAGCGCGGTATGTTCAGCTATACCGGCCTGAACGAAGCTCAGCTGCAGACCCTGCGGCAGCGCTACGCCATCTATCTGGTCTCGCCCGGCCGCATGTGTCTGCCGGGGCTTAACCCCGGCAACATCGACTATGTGACCGCCGCGATCCTCGACGTCACCCGTACCGCCTAACTCCGCCCGGGAGCACAGCCATGCCACAGATGAATGATTTTGAGCATATCGCCCGCCGCCAGGGCGGGTTGAACAAGCATCTTACCGCCGGGCAGATGTCGATGCTGGCGATCGGCGGCGCCATCGGTACCGGGCTGTTTCTCGGCAGCGCCTACGCCATCCAGATGGCGGGGCCGTCGGTATTGCTGAGCTACCTGATCGGCGGCGTCATTGCGCTGCTGCTGATGGGCAGCCTGGCGGAAATGACCTCCGAACACCCGACGCCCGGCTCGTTCGGCGACTACGCCGAATTCTACCTCGGCCCGCTGTTCGGTTTTCTGGTGCGTTACTCTTACTGGTCCTGCGTGGTGCTGGCGGTGGGCACCGAAGTCACCGCCATCGGCATGTACATGCAGTTCTGGTTCCCGGCGACGCCGACCTGGCCGTGGGTGCTGCTGTTCTCGGCGGCGGTGATCGTCGTTAACGTGATCGGCGTGAAATCGTTCGGCCAGGTGGAATACGCGCTGTCCACCGTCAAAGTGACGGCGATCGTGGCGTTTATTCTGATCGGCATCGGCATTCTGGCGTTCTCGGGCAACCCGGCCTATGGTCTGCGCAACCTGACCGCCGGCGGCTTTATGCCGTTTGGCGTCAAGGGCATGTGGTTCGCGGTGATCGTGTCCATCTTCAGCTACCTGAGCATTGAAATGATCGCGGTGGCCGCCGGCGAGGCGAAGAATCCGGTGATTGCGGTGAAGGCGGCGTTCAAGGGCACCATCGTGCGGCTGTTCATCTTCTACATGCTGTCGATCGCCCTGATGCTGGCCATCGTGCCCTGGCGCCAGTCCGGCACCGGCGAAAGCCCGTTCCTGATGGCGATGAACGTGATCCATCTGCCCGCCGCCGCCGGTATTTTCAACTTTATCGTGCTGGTAGCGGCGCTGTCGGCAATGAACAGCCAGCTGTATATCACCACTCGCATGATGTTCTCGCTGTCGCGCGCCGGGCAGGCGCCGGCGGCGTTGGGGCGCGTCAGCCGGCGCGGTATTCCGGTCAATGCGCTGGCGATGTCGTGCATCGGTATCGTGGTGTCTATCGTGCTGAGCCTGGTGGCGCCGGAAACCTCGTTCGCCGCCATGATGTCTATCTCGGTGTATGGCGCCTGCTTTACCTGGCTGATGATTTTCGTCACCCACCTGTTCTTCCGCCGCCGGCATCGGCAGACCCACCTGAAGTTTCGCATGTGGGGCTTTCCCTATACCACCTTGCTCGGCGCCGGGCTGATGACGGCGTTGATGATCTCGACGGCGTTTACCGAATTCTTCCGCATGACGCTGTGGTTCGGTATTCCGTTCACTTTGCTGCTGGTGGCGGCTTATCACTTCCAGAGCCGCCGCGCGGTTGCGCCGTCGCCACTCAAGGCGCCGGAAGTGGAGTAATTAGGGGAGGGGCTGAGGCGCATCTCAGCCCCGGGGATTAAAGCTGGCTTTTCGGGATCAGGTGGTCGCCGAAGCTCAGGCGACGGCGGCCCGGCTCGATTTCGGTCAGCGGTGCCACTTCGTGCAGCGAGGATTTGCAGCGCTGCACCAAATCCTGATACTCGCGGGTGCCGGCGATCTTCCAGGCCAGCTCCTGTTCGGTCAGATCGCGCAGCACGCGCGCCGGGCTGCCGACCACCAGCTTGTTGGCTTCGATCACCGCCGCGGCTTTGACGAACGCCATCGCGCCGACGATGGTGTTCTCGCCGATCTCCGCACCGTCCATCACCACCGCGTTCATGCCCACCATCGCGTTGCGGCGAATGCGGCAGCCGTGCAGGATGGCGCCGTGGCCGATATGGCCGTCTTCTTCCACCACCGTGTCCTGCTGCGGGAAGCCGTGCATCACGCAGTTGTCCTGAATGTTGGCGCCGTCGCAGATCACCAGGCGGCCAAAATCGCCGCGCAGGCTGGCGTTCGGGCCGATATACACGTGTTTGCCGACGATCACGTCGCCAATCAGCACCGCCGTCGGGTGCACGTAACTGCTGGGGTCAACGACCGGCGTCAGGCCGTCAATCTGATACACAGGCATAGCGTGAGTTCCTTAACATGTAGGGTCGCGCGGCAGGCCGCCGAAGCGCCGATAGTAGCCGGCGGCCGGCGCGGGCAGGGCGCCGATGGTGGTCTCCGCCAGCGCGCTGACGTACTCCGTCGCGGCGCGATCGACCTGCTGATAGAGATTGATGCACAGATTGCGGGCGATCTGGCCCTCCCACTGGGCGGGCAACAGCGCGTCCGGCAGCAGCGGATCTTTCAACACCACGCGACGGAAGAAGTGAATCAATAATAGCTTAATCTGGAAACAGCGCAGCGGCGTCAGCGCCGCCGGGTCGACTTCGCGCAGCAGCGCCATCAGCGGCCGGAAAGAGACGATAAACTCATGATAACCGGCCGCTACCTCGCTCAATGACCAGCAGTCGGCCACCAGTTTCTGCAGCGTTTGCTCGGAGCGATTGTAGGGGTAATCGGCGCGGAAGTAGATCACCTGCTCGCTGGCGTTCAATTCGCCGAGCAGCGCCGTCACGTCGGTTTGCGCATGGGTGGGGGCGGCCATCAGGTTGTTGGCGATCTGCCCGAACCCGAGCCAGCCCAGCTCTTTTTTCAGCCGCGCGCGCGCGTTTTTTTCGGCGCATTCCAGTAGCAACAGCTCCCATTTGCCGTCCCAGGCGGGCTGCTCGCGCAGATAGATCTTCGATTCGGCGTGGCGGAACTGGCGCATGCCCTGCTCGGTCACGCGGTAGAAGCTGCGGCGGCCGATTTTCTCCACCGCCAGCCACCCCTCTTTCTGCAGGCGGAACACCGAGGTGCGCACGAAGCGATCGCCGAAACCGAAGGCCTCCAGCAGCGCGCTCAGGCTGCCGAGCCACACTTCGCCGCCGCGGTGGCTGAGCGCGTCGCCGTACAGCGAAATGATCAGCGACGTGCCGCTGATCGGCTGGGCGTCGACGGCATGGCGAATGAACTCATCCAGTTTATGTTCCATATTTTTCCATGGGTTAGCCTTCGATGAGCCACAACATTACCATAATTTGATTTGGGGCGGCGTCATCCGTGACGCCGTGCGCCTCAGCGCGGCCGCAGATCGACCACGCGCTGCGCCTTGCCTTCCGAGCGCGGAATATCGCCGCAGTTGGCGATGCTGACGTCGGTGCTGACGCCCACGATCGATTTGATGTGGTGGCGCAGCTGGTGGCAGATATCGCAACGCTGCTGATGGCTGAGGCTGAGCGCCGATTCTTTCAGCTCGACGCGCACCGCCAGCGTGTCCAGATGCCCGCTGCGGCTGACCTGCAGTTGATAGTGCGGCGACAGCTGCTCGAACTGCATGATCTGTTCTTCCACCTGCGACGGGAAGACGTTGACGCCGCGGATGATCAGCATGTCGTCGGAGCGGCCGGTGATCTTGCCCATGCGGCGCATCTGGCGTGCGTCGCCCGGCAGCAGCCGGGTGAGATCGCGGGTGCGGTAGCGGATCACCGGCAGCGCCTCTTTGGTCAGGGTGGTGAACACCAGTTCGCCGTGCTCGCCGTCCGGCAGGGCGATACCGGTCTCCGGGCAGATGATCTCCGGCAGGAAGTGGTCTTCCCAAATGGTGGGGCCGCCGCCGCTTTCCAGACATTCCATCGCCACGCCCGGCCCCATCACCTCCGACAGGCCGTAAATATCCAGCGCCTTGATGCCCATGCGGGTTTCGATTTCGTGGCGCAGGGCTTCGGTCCAGGGTTCGGCGCCGAACACGCCGAGCCGCAGCGAGCAGCCGCGCGCGTCGCCGCCCATTTTGCGCTCCAGTTCATCGATCAGCGTCAGGCAGTAGGACGGCGTCACCATGATGATGTCGGGTTTGAAATCGAGGATCAGCTGCGCCTGGCGTTCCGTCTGCCCGCCGGACATCGGGATCACCGTGGCGCCGAGCCGCTCCGCGCCGTAGTGCGCCCCCAGGCCGCCGGTAAACAGGCCGTAACCGTAGGCGACGTGCACCTTGTCTTTGGCGGTGGCGCCGCCGGCGCGCAGGCAGCGGGCGACGATATCGGCCCAGTTATCGATGTCGCGCTGGGTGTAGCCCACCACCGTCGGGCGGCCGGTGGTGCCCGAGGAGGCGTGGATGCGCACCACCTGTTCCATCGGCACCGCGAAGGTGTCGAACGGGTAGTTGTCGCGCAGATCCTGCTTGGTGGTGTAGGGGAAGCGCGCCAGATCGCTCAGCTGCTTAAGATCGTCGGGGTGTACGCCCGCCTGATCGAACTTGCGCTTGTACATCGGCACATTGTCGTAGGCGTGGTGCAGCGTCCACTTCAAACGCGCCAACTGCAACGCTTCAATCTCATCGCGCGAGGCGAATTCGATCGTTTCGAGGGGCTGTGGATTTATTGTCATGGTTAGCCTCAGGGGTCAGACACGCTCAATGATCATGGCGATGCCTTGGCCCACGCCGATGCACATGGTGCACAGAGCGTAGCGGCCGGCTCGCCGTTCCAGTTCAAACAGGGCGGCCAGCGCCAGGCGCGCGCCGCTCATGCCCAGCGGGTGCCCCAGAGCGATCGCGCCGCCGTTGGGGTTGACCTGCGGGGCATCGTCCGGCAGGCCAAGCTGGCGCATCACCGCCAACGCCTGGGCGGCGAACGCTTCGTTCAGTTCGATGACGTCCATCTGCGCCAGGCTCAGCCCGGCGATCTCCAGCACCTTGCGGGTGGCCGGCAGCGGGCCGATGCCCATCAGCCGCGGCTCCACGCCGCAGGTGGCGGTGGCAAGGATGCGCGCGCGCGGCGTCAGGCCCTGGCGCGCCGCCATCGCTTCGGAGGCGACGATCAGCGCGGCCGCGCCGTCGTTCAGCCCCGAGGCGTTGCCGGCGGTGACGCTGCCGGGCTGACGGAACGGGGTTTTCAGCGCCTGCAGCTGATCGAAGGTGGTGTCGGCGCGCGGGTGTTCATCCTGGCTGAACAGGGTGACTGCGCCTTTTTTACCGGTGAGGCTGACCGGCGCTATCTCCTGCGCCAGGTGGCCCAGCGCCTGCGCCCGGGCGGCGCGCTGCTGGCTGCGCAGCGCAAAGGCGTCCTGATCGGCGCGGCTGATGTTGAACTGCGCCGCGACGTTTTCGGCGGTCTCCGGCATCGAATCGGTGCCGAACTCGGCCTGCATGCGCGGGTTGACGAAGCGCCAGCCGAGGGTGGTGTCGTACAACTGCGCCTGGCGGCTGAAGGCGCTGTCGGCCTTGCCCATCACCAGCGGCGCTCGGGTCATCGATTCCGCGCCGCCGGCCAGCATCAGCCCGGCGTCGCCGGCTTTGATGCTGCGCGCCGCCATCGCCAGCGCGTCCAGACCCGAACCGCACAGGCGGTTCACCGTGGTGCCGGAAACGCCGACCGGCAATCCGGCCAGCAGCAGCGCCATGCGCGCCAGATTGCGGTTGTCTTCCCCGGCCTGGTTGGCGCAGCCGAGGATCACATCGTCCAGCTGCGCCCAATCCACCTGTGGATAGCGCTCCAGCAGCACGCGCAGCGGCAGGGCGGCGAGATCGTCGGCCCTCACCTGGGCCAGCGCGCCGCCATAGCGGCCGATCGGGGTGCGCACGCCGTCGCAGATAAATGCCTGATTCATGCCTGATCTCCTAAAATGCTGTGGCCGAGGCGGTGCGCGCGGCCGCGAAACCAGGCGACGGTTTTGCCCTGTTGATTGACGATTTCGACGTCATACAGCCCGGTGGCTTTGCCCTGATGGCGCATCTGCGCGCTGGCGGTGAGGCGATCACCGGCCAGCGCCGGGCGGACGAAGTCGATGCTGCAGCCGGAAGCCACCGCCGCCAGCCCCTGGCTGTTACAGGCGTAGGCGAAGGCGGTATCCGCCAGGCTGAACAGCTGGCCGCCATGGCAAGTCTGGTGGCCATTGAGCATCTGCGGGCCGACGGTCATGCTGACCTGCGCGTACCCTACGTCGACGGCATCGATGTGCATCCCCATCGCCTGAGCGCAGGTATCTTGCTGGAACATCTGTTCGGCGCAGCGCTGAGCCAGCGCGCGCGGCGTATTGGCGTTCATTGTTCGGCTCCTGAGAAAGAGGCGGGGGAAGCGTAGCGGCGCAGCAGCGGCATCGGGCGATAGCGGGCCTCGCCGTAATAGCGTTGCAGGTTTTCCAGCGTCGTCAGGATGTGGCGCCAGCCGAGCGCGGCGCCCCAGGCGAGCGGGCCGCGCGGATAGTTGACCCCGCGCAGCATCGCCAGATCGGTATCCTCGGCGCTGGCGACGCCTTTGTTCACCACGTCGAGCGCTTCGTTGGCCAGCATGGCCAGGGTGCGCATCGTTAGCAGGCCGGGGTAATCCGGCAACGGGATGACGCGTTTGCCGAGGGACTGCAGCAGACGGATCGCTTTGGCATTGTGTTGCGCGCCGTTTTGCGCCGCGCAGCTGATGGCGATGGCGGAGGCATGCGCATAGTCGGCACAGAGATCGAACAGCACCACGGGCATTCCACGTTCGTCGGCCAGTTGGCCGGCGGTTTTACCATTGGTTAACATCAGTGTAACGTCGTCGATCGTGACGTGCGGGCTGGTCTGGCCAGGTTGTTTGATCGCCCCCGCATTTTCGCTTAACAGCTGCGCCAAATCGGCCAGCGAAGACCAGTCGCCGTGCAGCGTAACGCGCTGCGGCAGCGCGGCCTGCGCCGGTGGCGCAAAGGCGATCATCTCTGCGGTGGGGCGTTGCGCGTCGTAGCGGTAGAAGCCGCGGCCGGATTTGCGGCCGAGGCGCCCGGCGGCCACCAGCTCCTGCTGCACCAGCGAGGGGGTGAAGCGCGGATCCTGGTAGAAGGCCTGATACACCGAGTCGGTCACGGCGTAATTGACGTCCTGGCCGATCAGATCGGTCAACTGCAGCGGGCCCATGGCGAAACCGCCGGCGTCGCGCATTACCGCATCCAGGGTGGCGGCGTCGGCCACCCGTTCTTCCAGCGCGCGCAAGCTTTCGGCGTAGAACGGCCGCGCCACGCGGTTGACGATGAATCCCGGCGTCGAGCGGCACACGACGCTCTGCTTACCCCAGCGCTGCGCCAGGGCTTGCAGCGCGGCGAGGGTCTCGGCCCCGGTCTCCAGACCGCTGACGATCTCCACCAGCTTCATCAGCGGCGCCGGGTTGAAGAAGTGCAGCCCGGCCATGCGCTGTGGGTGTTGCAAGGCGCCGGCGATGGCGGTGATCGACAGCGAAGAAGTATTGCTGGCGAACAGCGCCGTGGGCGAGCAGATCGCTTCCAGATCGCGGAACAGGCTCTGCTTGATCGTCAGATTTTCCGCCACCGCTTCAATCACCAGCGCGCTGTCGGCCAGTTGCTCGAGCGAATCGGCGCGTTCGAGACGCGCCAGCAGCGCCTCGGTGGTGTTTGCGTCGGCCTTGCCGCCGTCGACCCGCTGCCGCAGGCGGCGAGCGAGTTCGTCGATCGCGCGCTGGGCGGCGGCGGGGGCGATATCGAACAGACGCACCGGGTGACCGGCGGCGGCGGCCACCTGCGCAATGCCGATGCCCATGGTGCCGGCGCCGATCACCGCCACCTGGCCGTTAAGAAGGGGCGCGTTCATGGCTATTTCCCGCTGAAGTTTGGCGTGCGTTTGGCGAAGAACGCGCTGACGCCTTCGCGGTAGTCGTCGCTGCGGCCGCCCAATCGCTGCAGATCGCGCTCCAGATCGAGTTGTTGATCGAGGCTGTTGGTGGCCGAACTGTAGATGGCTTTCTTGATTAGCCCCAGACCGTAAGTCGGCTGGGTGGCCAGATGGCGCGCCAGCGTTTGCGTGCGGTCGGCCAATTCATCCGCCGGCACCACCTGCCAGATCATGCCCCACTCCAGCGCCTGTTGGGCGCTGATTTTGTCGCCCAGCATGGCCATGCCCATCGCGCGGGCGTGGCCGGCCAGCCGCGGCAGGAACCAGCTGCCGCCGGAATCCGGCACCAGCCCCAGGCGGCAGAACGACTGAATAAAGCCGGCGTTGTCGGCGGCGATGACGATGTCGCACGCCAGAGCCAGCGCGGCGCCGGCGCCGGCCGCCACGCCGTTGACCGCGCACACCACCGGTTTGGGCAGGGCGGTCAGGCGACGGATCAGGGGGTTGTAGAAACGTTCGACCGACAGGCCGAGGTCCGGCGCCTGTTGATCGGCGCTGACGTTGCGATCGTTGAGATCCTGCCCGGCGCAGAAACCGCGGCCGGCGCCGGCGATCAGCAGGCAGCGCACGTTGTCGTCGCGTTCGGCTTGCGTCAGCGCTTCGCTCAGTTGGCGATGCATCTCGTCGTTAAAGCTGTTGAGCCGATCCGGCCGGTTGAGGGTCAGCGTCAACACGCCGGCCTCGAGATGACTGAGAATCAATGCGTTATCCATAAATCAGCGCCCCTGATAGTTTGGCGTACGTTTTTCGAAAAAGGCGGCGATGCCTTCGCGGCGATCGTCGGTGGCGGCCAGGGTGACGAACTGCTGACGCTCCATCGCCAGCCCCTGGCTAAGGCCGGTTTCCTCGGCCTGTTTCAGCGCCTGCTTGGCGGCGCGCAGCGCCAGTGGCGCCTGACGGCTGATGCGATCGGCAATCTGCTGCGTGCGCTCCAGCGTCAGGGCATCGACGCACACTTCGCTGATAAGGCCAGCCTGCAGCGCGGTGCGGGCGTCGATGGCTCCGCCGGTCAGCACCATCTGGCTGGCGCGCGACTTGCCGACGCAGCGGATCAGGCGCTGAGTGCCTCCGGCCCCCGGCATCAGGCCGAGGGTGATCTCCGGTAGGCCGAAGCGGGCGCTTTCGCCGCCGATAACGATGTCGCAGGCCAGCGCCAACTCGCAGCCGGCGCCCAGGGCATAGCCGTTCACCGCCGCCAGCAGCGGCTTGCTGAACTGCGCCAGTCGCTGCCACAGCTGCGGACGGCGATCCGCCAGCGCGGCCGGCAGATCCTGCCGTTGCAGCTCGTGCAGATCGGCCCCGGCGGCAAAGAAACGCGCCGCGCCGGCGATCACCACGGCACCCACGCCGCTGTCGGCATCGGCCTGATCCAGCAGAAACACCAGCTGCTCCAGGCAAGGGGTGCTCAGGGCATTGCGCGCCTCCGGGCGGTGCAGCGTCAGCGTGACCACGCGGTGCTGCTGCTGGCGCAAAATAAAGGGGGTATCCATCGCGGCTCCTAGACGTCGAAGTCCAATACCACGCCGTCGCCTTTCGGCCACGACTGGCAGCTCAATACATAGCCCGCCGCCAACTGATCCGGCTCCAGGCTGTAGTTGACGCCCATCTCCACCTGGCCGGCCTTCAGACGGCATTTGCAGGTGGCGCATACGCCGCCTTTGCAGGCGTAGGGCAGGTCGGCGCCCTGGCGCAGCGCAGCGTCGAGAATGCTGTCGTCTTGTTCGCCGAGCTCGATATCCAACCGGCGGCCGTCGAGCAGGATTGTCACCCTGGCGGCGTTGCGATCGCCGCTGTGGCGCGGGCGGGCGACCAGGCCGCTGGTGTTGAAACGTTCGCTGTGGATGTGGTTGGCCGGAACGCCGGCCTGTTCCAGCACGGTCTGCGCGTCGTCCATCATCGATTCCGGCCCGCAGATGAAGGCGTGGTCATAGTCGCGGAAATCCAGCAGCGCGCCGCCGATCGCCGTCAGGCGTTCACGATCGATGCGGCCGCTGAGCAGCGGGCTGTCGAGGCTCTCCTGGCTGAACAGGTACAGCGGCTGAAAACGCTGCGGGTAGCGGTTTTTCAGATCCGACAGCGCTTCTTTGAACATCATCGAACGGCTGTTGCGGTTGCCGTAGATCAGGGTAAAACTGCTGCCCGGTTCGAGCTGCAGCGTCGCTTTGATGATCGACAGCATCGGCGTGATGCCGGAGCCGGCGGCGATCGCCAGGTAATTGCCGCGGCGCTCCGCCTGCGGCTGATAGCCGAAGCGCCCCTGCGGCACCATCACTTCCAGCGCATCGCCGACTTTCAGCATGCGGTTGACGAAGCCGGAGAAACGGCCCTGATCAATCGCTTTTACGCCGATCTGCAGCAGGCCTTCCTGCGGTGAACTGCAGATGGAATAGCAACGCCGCAGCTCTTCGCCGTTGACCCGCGCCTTGAGCGTCAGGTGCTGGCCGGGGGTGTAGCGGTATTGGTTTTGCAGCTCTTCGGGCACCCGCAGGGTGATGGCTACGGCGTCCGGCGTTTCGCGCTCGATGGCGGCGACGTTCAGGCGATGAAAGACCGTCATGGTGTCAGCGCTCCTATATGCATTTGAAGTAGTCGAACGGTTCCCGGCAGTCGCAGCAGCGGTACAGCGCTTTACAGGCGGTGGAGCCGAACTCGCTGATCTTCTCGCTGTGGGTGCTGCCGCAGCGCGGGCAGGCGACCGGGCCGTGGGCGTGCGGCCGATCGCAGGTGTGGCCCTGCGGGGGCGCTACGCCGTATTGCCGCAGCCGCTCGCGGGCGTCGGCGTTCATCCAGTCGGTGGTCCAGGCCGGGCTGAGGCGAATGTCCACCCGCACCGGGCTGAATCCGGCGGCCGTCAGCCGCTGCTCGATGGCGTTGAGTAAAAATTCGGTGGCCGGGCAGCCGGAGTAGGTTGGGGTGAAGGTCACGCGCCAGCCGCTGCCGTCGCGGGCCACGTTGCGCACCATGCCCAAATCGGTGATCGACAGCACCGGCAGCTCGGGATCGCTGATCTGTTGCAGACAGTGCCAAATCTGCGGGATTTCAGCGGGTTGCAAACGAGTGACGTTCATCGCAGCCTCCTACCATTGGCCGTTTGGATAGGCGCGTTGCAGGAACTGCATCTCCGCCAGCAGTGGGCCGAGGTGTTCACTGTGTCGGCCTTGTTTGCCGCCGTGCCGGAACGCCTGCTCGGCGGGCAGCGTCAACGTCGCCTGGCGCAGCGTCTCCTCCACCTGCGCCTGCCAGGGGGCCTGCAGCTCGCGCGGATCGACGGCGATGCCTTGTTCCGCCAGCTCAAGCTCCAGCGCGTCGGCGTGGAACAGCTCAGCGGTGAAGCGCCACAGGTTATCCAGCGACTGCTGGATCTTGCGGTGGCTGATGTCGTTGCCGTCGCCGAGGCGGATCATCCAGCCGCGGCTGAAGCGCAGGTGGTAATCGGCCTCCTTCAATGACTTGGCGGCGATGGCGGCGATCTGCGCATCGCGGCTGCGGCTTAGTGCCTGGTGCAGCTGCACGTGGTAGGCGTCGAGCAGGAACTGGCGCACCAACGTGTCGTTGAAACCGCCGTTCGGCTGTTCCGCCAGCAGCAGGTTATGGAACTGGCGCTCGTCACGGCCGAAGGCCAGGCTGTCTTCGCTGCAGGGCGGGCCGGCCAGTTCGGCGGCGTAGCCCAGGAAGTGGCGCGCCTGGCCGAGCAGATCGAGACCGATGTTGGCCAACGCCAGATCGATTTCCAGCTCGGGCGCGTGGCCGCACCAGGCGCACAGGCGCTGGGCGAGGATCAAAGGCGTGTCGCCCTGGCGGAGCAAATAGCTGATGCGCGGATCGTTAACCGTCATGGTCGCCTCTACATGTTCTTGATGCCGTCGGGAATGGTGTAAAACGTCGGATGACGGTAGATCTTGTCTTCGGACGGATCGAAGAACGCGCCGCGATCTTCCGGCTGCGAGGCGATCAGATGGCGCGATTGCACCACCCAGATCGAGCAGCCTTCGTTGCGGCGCGTGTAGGCGTCGCGGGCGTTTTCCAGCGCCATTTGGTCGTCTGCGGCGTGCAGGCTGCCGACGTGGCGATGCGCCAACCCTTGTTTGCTGCGGATAAACACTTCATACAGCGGCCATTCAACGTGGCTCATGATCTCGGTTCCTTATGTTGGCTATGCGGCGGAAGCGGCGTTTTTCGCGGCGTGGGCCATGGCGCCGTCGCGTACCCAGGCGCCGTCTTCCCAGGCGCGGCGTTTGGCCTGCAGGCGTTCGTGGTTGCATTGGCCGCGTCCTTTGATCACTTCATGCAGTTCGCTCCAGTCGATCTCGCCGAAGCGATAGTGGCCGGCGGCCTCGTCCCAGGTAAGACTCGGGTCCGGCGCCGTCATGCCCAGCGCCTCAAGTTGCGGCACGGTGTTGTCGACGAACTTTTGCCGCAGTTCATCGTTGCTGTGGCGTTTGATTTTCCAGGCCATGCTCTGGGCGCTGTGAGGGGAGTCGGCGTCGCTCGGGCCGAACATCATCAGCACCGGCCACCAGAAGCGATCGATGGCGTCCTGCAACATCGCGCGCTGCGCATCGCTGCCGTGGGCCATCGCCATCACCGCCTCGTAGCCCTGACGCTGGTGGAAGCTTTCCTCTTTGCAAATTTTCACCATCGCCCGCGCGTAGGGGCCGAAGGACGCGCGGCACAGCGCCACCTGGTTGACGATGGCGGCGCCATCGACCAGCCAGCCGATCACGCCGATATCCGCCCAGTTGAGCGTGGGGTAATTGAAGATCGAGGAGTACTTCATTTTGCCGTCGAGCATCTTTTGGTAGATGTCCTGGCGCGAACAGCCGAGGGTTTCGGCGGCGCTGTAGAGGTACAGGCCGTGGCCGGCCTCATCCTGCACTTTGGCCAGCAGCACCGCTTTGCGGCGCAGCGTGGGGGCGCGCGTCAACCAGTTGGCTTCCGGCAGCATGCCGATGACTTCCGAATGGGCGTGTTGGCCAATCTGCCGAATCAGGTTCTGACGGTAAGCGTCCGGCATCCAGTCTTTGGCTTCGATAGCGATATCCGCCGCGATCTTGGCGTCGAAATGCTGCTGATACTGTGCTTCAGTTGTCATGCTCGCCTCTTGGTGATTCGTATTTTTCACATTGAATATAAAAATGTGAATCACTTTAAATAACCATAAGGCTACAAACTGATAACAAAAAAATCAAACGAGATTCATGTGGTTTTGCGAGCGCACTCACAAGTGAATTGTTTATATCATTGATTTAATTTGATAAATAAAATCAATGACTCTGTGTTAACGACAGGGAAAGCGGCTTGAACGCGCTTCTTGTTCTCTTTTTGTTAAAATTGAGTTTGGCGTAAACTGGCATTTATGTGATACGTAATTAAGCTGTAGGGTGGAAATTTATGAATTTTGGAGGGCACATGCAGCAGTTACACAGTTATCTTTCTGGCGCCTGGGTGTATGGGCAGGGAGAGAGCCGCGAGATCCGCCACGCCGTGACCGGCGAGGCGCTGTACCAGGTCTGCTCCGACGGCCTGCCGTTAGCGGCGAGCCTGAGCTATGCCCGCCGCCACGGGGGGCCGGCGCTGGCGCAAATGACGTTCCAGCAGCGCGCCCAGATGCTCAAAGCGGTGGCGAAACACCTGCTGGCGTACAAAGAGGCGCTGTATCAGATTTCCTATCAAACCGGGGCGACGCGCAGCGACGGCTGGGTCGATATCGAAGGCGGCATTGCCACGCTGTTCGCCTATGCCGGCATGGCCGGCCGCGATCTGCCGGATGATACCCTGTGGCCGGAGGATGAGCTGATCCCGCTGTCGAAGCAGGCGCAGTTCGCCGCCCGCCACGTATTGACCTCGCGCCCCGGCGTGGCGCTGCATATCAACGCCTTCAACTTCCCTTGCTGGGGCATGCTGGAAAAACTGGCGCCGACCTGGCTGGCGGGCATGCCGGCCATCATCAAGCCGGCCACCGCCACCGCGCAGCTGACGCAGGCGATGGTCAGGCTGATCGTCGACAGCGGGCTGGTGCCGGAAGGGGCGCTGCAGTTGGTATGCGGTGGCGTCGGCGACATGTTTGCGCACCTGGATTATCAGGATGCGGTGACGTTCACCGGTTCGGCGCAGACCGGGCAGCGGCTGCGCGCGCACCCGCGGCTGTTGGAGAAATCGATCGCCTTCACCATGGAGGCGGATTCGCTCAACTGCTGCGTGCTGGCGGAAGACGTAACGCCGGAGATGCCGGAGTTTGCGCTGTTTATCAAAGAGGTGTGCCGTGAAATGACCGCCAAGGCGGGGCAGAAATGCACGGCGATCCGCCGCATCATCGTGCCGGCGGCGCAGGTGGTTGCGGTGCGTCAGGCCTTGTTGCAGCGCCTGGCTGGGGTGACGGTGGGCGACCCGCAGCTGGAGCAGGTGCGCATGGGGGCGTTGGTCAGCCACGAGCAGCGTGATGATGTGCAAAGCAAGGTGGAGTTCCTGCTGCGCAACGGCTGCGAACCGCTGTGCGGCGCGTCGCTGGATAAGCTGGAAATCCTGGGCGACGGCGCGCGCGGCGGGGCGTTTTATCCGCCGACCTTGCTGTATTGCGCCGATCCGTTCACCCATCAGGCAGTGCACGGCACCGAGGCCTTCGGCCCGGTGGCGACGCTGATGCCGTATGCGGATACCGAGCAGGCGATCGCGTTGGCGTTGCTGGGGCAGGGCAGCCTGGCGGGCTCGCTGGTGACCGCCGACCCGGCGCTGGCCAAGCGCTTCATTCGCGCGGCGGCCTGCGCCCACGGCCGCATGTTGATTCTGGATGAACAGGCGGCGGCGGAGTCCACCGGCCACGGGTCGCCGCTGCCGATGTTGGTGCACGGCGGCCCGGGGCGCGCGGGCGGCGGGGAAGAGCTGGGTGGACTGCGCGCGGTGAAGCACTATATGCAGCGCACGGCGATCCAGGGCAGCCCGGCGATGCTGGCGGCCATCGGCGGTGAATGGGTGCGCGGCGCGCCGGTCGCCGAGCACCCGGTACATCCGTTCCGGAAATACTTCGAGCAGCTGCAGCTGGGCGACAGCCTGTTGACCGCGCGCCGTACCGTGACCGAAGCGGATATCGTCAACTTCGCCTGCCTGAGCGGCGATCATTTCTACGCGCATATGGACAAGATCGGCGCCGCCGATTCGCTGTTCGGCGAGCGGGTGGCTCACGGTTACTTTGTGGTGTCCGCTGCGGCCGGGCTGTTTGTCGATGCCGCCGTCGGGCCGGTGATCGCCAACTACGGCATGGAGAATCTGCGCTTTATCGAACCGGTGAAGATCGGCGACACCATTCAGGTGCGGTTGACCTGCAAGAAGAAGATCCGCAAGCCGCAGAAAACCGCCGAAGATCGGCCGCACGGCGTGGTGGTGTGGGATGTGCAAGTATTGAATCAGGAACAGCAGCCGGTGGCGCTGTACAGTATCCTGACGTTGGTGGCGCGCCAACAGGGGGACTTCGAGGCGTGATGCGCGCTTGCCGCCGCCGGAGCTGCCGGCGGCGGCAATCTATTCAGATCAGCGGCTGACCGCGCAGCTGTTCCAGCACTTTCAGCGGCGAGCGCTGCGGATCCTGCATCTTGTTCACCGGCAGCAAGAAGGTCTGTTCCAGCATAAACTGGCCGCCCATCGCGGCGTGCGGCGTTTGATCCGAGAAGCAAATCCAGCTGCTGCCCGGCGGAAACGCCAGCGCAAGCTGCGGCCCCTGTTGTTGATAATCGCCGTCGGCCTTCATGGCGTCATGCAACTGCAGCATCAGGTGGTCATAATGGCTGCGGCGGGTTTTGGTGATACGTACCCGGTGCTGCAGCCAGCTGCTGAAGGCGGAGTAGCGCGCCAGACGCGGCATAAAGCGTTGCGCCAGCTCAGGGAACGGCTCGCCGACGCGCCATTGGCGGTGCTCACCGTGCGGATTGATGTTGGTGAAAATGCGCAGAATGCGTTCGCCGTAGTTCGGGCGCGACGGGAAAGCATCGACGTGCAGCCGGCTGTCGTCTTTGCGCCAGGAGCTGCTTGCGCGCCAGGCCGAAACCGGATGCAAACGCAGGCTGCCGGTCGGATGGTGCAGCGCCTCCTGATACTCGGGCAACAGCCCGGCGATCAGCTGGCGGCAAGATTGGTAATAACGTTCCAGCAGTTGCTGAACCTGCTGCCGGCGCTCCGCGACGGCGACGCCGGTCAGCTTGCCGGACAGCGGTTGATAGCTGATGTTTTTGCGCTTCGGATCGACCAGCGCCGGATCCAGCAGCGGCATTTCCTGCTCAGACAGGGTGAAGGCCAGTTCGGGCAGAAACAGCACCTTGCCCTGTTCCAGTTCGCTGACCGCGCTGGATGCTTCCGCTGCCGCCCATTGTCGCAACGGCAGCGTCAGGACGGCCTGTTCACGCATAATATCGCCAGTAGGCATGAGATCTCCTCGCAAATCTATATCGCTTTATTCCCGCCTTTCAGGTTGCCGCGTGGTTGGCTGCACTGGCTTGCGCCGTGGCTGGCTGGAGCGACGCCAAAAGTCTTTGCGTCGGTCGCCCAAATGCAACGTGAAATTTATGGGTTCTATTATGGATGTATCAGCAGGGCGCAGTGCGCCGAAGCGTGCGATGGCTTCCTGATATATAGAATAGTCCTGCTAAGGGTATCACCGGCAATGCCAATGAAAAGTAAACGGAGGCTAAACGAGGCTCGGCGTAGGCACGAATAATCAAAAATGGCACGAATTGTCCGCGGAATAGCGCATTTTTTATCTTATTGAATTGTAATGGAAATAAATATGCTGCTTATTTATTGGCGTTATTTCATTCCGAGAGCGGGGCAAATTGGGGAAATAATGTTTCGGCGGGAAATTATTTCATTTTTGTCGTGGGAATAAATCGGGCCGCCCAATTTTGGTGGCCCGATGAGTGATTAAGCGCCGTAAATGCAGTTTTTGCCTTTTTTCTTGGCCTGATACAGCGCGCTGTCCGCCTCATTGATAAAGCTGATCGGCGTATCGTTATACATATGCGGCACTTTGGCGCAGATGCCGATGCTGATGGTGACGATGCCGTGCGGGTTGCCCTGATGCGGGATCTTCAGATCGCGCACCGCCTGGATGACGCGTTCGGCGAAAATCAGCGCGCCCTGCACGTCGGTATCCGGCAGGATAATCCCCATCTCTTCACCGCCGTAGCGCGCCAGAATATCGTTGCTGCGGCACGCCAACCCTTTCAGCGTCTGGCCGATCTGCTGCAGGCACTGGTCGCCGGCGACGTGGCCGTAGCTGTCGTTGTACTGCTTGAAGTAGTCGATATCCAGCATCAGCAGCGCCACGCTGCGGTAGTTGCGCGAGGCGCGCGCCAGCTCGTTCTTCAGCGCAATGTCAAACTGGCGGCGGTTGGCCAGGCCGGTCAGGCTGTCCAGCAGCGCCAGTTCTTCCAGCATCTGGTTGATGCTGGTCAGCTGATCGCGGGTGCGCATCAGCTCGGCTTCGGTTTGCATGCTGTGCTTGATTTGCCGCAGCAGCACCGCGCCCATCGCCAGCAGGATCATCAGCAGAGAGAGGCCGCCGGCGGCGAACAGGCCGGCGTCGGTGCGCCAGTCCGCCAGCGCGTCGCGTTTCGACAGCCCGGCGGCGATCACCAGCGGAAAGCGGTTGACCCGCGAATAGCCGTAGATGCGCTCCACTTTGTCGTACAGCGAGGTGATGGTGGCGTTGCCGAATTCCGAATGCGGCAATATTTCGCTGAACAACACGCCCTTGGCGATATTTTTACCGATCGAGGCCGCCGAGTAAGGGCGGCGGTAGAGGATGGTGCCGTCCGCCAGCAGCAGATTTAGCGAGGCGTCGGTGTTGAGGGCGAAACTGTCGTAAAACTGGCGAAAATAATCGACGTACAACGTCGCCAGCACCACGCCGCCAAAGCTGCCGTCCGGGTTGTTGAAGCGCCGCGAAACGGGGATGATCAGATCGCCGGTGGTGCGGCTGCGGATCACCTCGCCGATGTACAGACCGCCGCCATCGCGGTTTTGGTGATATTTGAAGTAATCGCGATCGGCGTTGTTGGCGTTCTTGATGAATTTGCCCGAGGAGGTCGCCAGCCAGCGGCCGCTCGCATCGTAGATAAACATCCCGTGCAGCTGCGGCAGGTTGCCGACCTGGGTTTGCATCACCCGTTGCAGCCGGGTCAATTGCGAGGGCCCCAGTCCGTCGTTCTGGAGACGTTCGGTCAGATCGAGCAGATTGCCGTCTACCTGCATGAAGGTATCGTCGGCATGCTGCGCCAGCGAACGGGCGAGGTTGGCGGATTCATGCTCGGCGCTGCGCAGATCCCGCTGGTGCGCGTTCCAGATTTGCCAGCTGTTAAAGAGGATCAGCGTGGCGGCAACGATGATGACAAACACGCCGGCCTGAAATAATAATGGGGAGCTTTTAACGCTGCGCGGCGCCGCGGCATCCTGTATGGGTTGCTGCTGAGTCATGTCACCCTTGTTGTTTGATTACTATTCAATTTGAGTTAAGAGCAATCTTATATTTTATGCATAAATGCGCCAGACCTCTAGCCCTTAACGTGGCGATAGGGAGAAAGGCGCCTCGCACCCCGCTTTTGCGGCGGTGTGAACGCGAAGGAGTAAAAGAGCCATGTCGGATTACATCATTATCGCTTTACTGACGCTGGCGGTGTATTACCCCCTCACGCTGGGGGCGCTGGCGGTGATGATGTTCTTCGCCTGGCGGCGGCGACGGTCGCCTTACTGGCGGTTGGGGCTGGCGCTGTTGACGGTGTTGTTCGCGCTGTTCGCCAAAGCGGCGTATGACTGGCACCGCTACAGCTAGCGGCGCCATGCGGGGTTATTCGACGTTGATCATCCAGTTGACGCCGAATTTGTCGGTCAGCATGCCGAAGCCTTTGGCCCAGAAGGTGGCTTGATAAGGCATCGTCACCTGGCCGCCCTGCGCCAGATTATCGAACAGTTTGCGTCCTTGTTCCGCGTCGCTGGGGTTCAGCGACAGTGAGAAGCCTTTATGGGAAGCGCCGCCGCTGTCATCCTGCGGACAGCCGTCGGAGGCCATCAGCACGCCGTCGCCAATCAGCAGACGCGCATGCATGATCGCTTCAGGATTGACGTCCTGCGGCCCGCCTTGGCGGGCTTCTTCGGGCATGTCTTTAAAGCGCATGACCATTTCAATTTTGGCATTCAACTGCTGTACATAGAAGTTAATCGCTTGCTCACAGTTACCGCTGAAGAACAAATAGGGTTGTACCAGCATGACATTGACCTCGGTTGTGGCCCGACAGGCAACGACCGGCCCTCGGGCGGGAAGAAATGATTGCTGGCGGCAATAATTGCCGTCGGTGACTTATTAGTGTAGTCCCCCTGACGTAGAATGCTCGCGCGAGGTGAGCGCCTTCGCCGCCGGCAGGGCGGGCGAAGGCGCGAAGGCGGTTAATACAGCGAAGGTTCGCCGGGTGGGCGGGTTTTAAAGCGGCGGTGCAACCACATGTATTGATCGGGCGCCAGCAGCACCTGTTCTTCCACCACGCGGTTCATCATGGCCGCCGCGCGCGTTTCATCGTCCAGCGGGAAGTCCGTCAGCGGCGGCTGCACGATCAGCTCGTAGCCGCAGGCATTCGGCAGGCGGCGCGGCACGAATGGCACGATCGACGGCCGCCCCATACGCGCCAGGATATAGGTGCCGGTCGTCGTGGCGGCGTTTTCCACGGCGAAGAACGGTGCGAACACGCTGCTTTGCGGGCCGTAGTCGTGGTCCGGCGCGTACCACAGGATTTCACCCTGCTTCAGGTTGCGGATCATGCCTTTGATATCTTTACGATCGATCATGAATTTATTCGAGCGCAGCCGGCCCCAGGTCTGCACCCATTCCATCAGCTTGTTATTGTGCGGGCGGTGTACGCCGATGCCGGGGTTTTGCATGCCGAAGATGCGCGCGCCCAGCTCCAGAGTGAGGAAATGCAGGCCGATCAGCAGCACGCCTTTCCCGTTCTGACGCGCCAACTGCATGTTTTCCATGCCGCTCACCTTAAACCAACGGGCGATGCGCCAGTCAGGCCAGAACCAGGCCATGCCGACTTCGAACAGGCCCATGCCGACGGACTCAAAATTTTTGACAATCAGCGCCTCTCGTTCGGCGGCGGGCATCTCAGGGAAACAGAGTTCTAAATTACGGCGCGCTATTTTTACCCGGCGTTTCATCAGGGGCATGGCGATTCTGCCAAGGCCGTGTCCAAGCCGATAAATGAGCGGATAGGGCAATAACACCAATAGATAGAGTATTCCCAGCCCTATCCACAGCAACCAATAACGAGGGCGCAAGAATTCGCGCTCAAAGCGTTGGTTTAAAATCATTTTTCTGTTCTTCCTTTAATTTCGCAATGGGACCTTAACCCAAATTGTTATGGGCGAAATGATAGAACATTTTTTGTGAGACCGGGTTTTCCATTCATGCTTTTTTTTTACGCTTTATTTAAGCGCAGACGGGAAACGGAACGAAATGAGATTTTTACCGAGGGAAGGGCGGATATTCACCGCTATTTCAACCGGCTGGCGACATTGAAAAATAAGGACACAATTCAGCGCATCGCAAAAGTGACAACCGCTATGTAACCTTAGAGAAACAGCAACGCGGCGGAACCGTCCCAAACGGCCGCCAGCGCATACAGCAGCGCGAGAATCAGGACAAAAGGGGCATTGAACATCGGCGTTTCCTCCAGGAGGCTGTGTTTAAAGTTTAGCCTGTCCAGATGACAATGGGATGAAATGCGATCGCTTTTGACGCGGTGAAATTCAGACGGACGGAAATGGGTAAACCGCTGATTTTTTACTATAGTCATAGTGTGATGTTGTGCGTTTGTCGCCGTACGCCCCGTCTTGAACGGCTGTGGGCAGAGTGTCCAGAGCAAGATCGCGGAACGGGCAGCGCCGGACGTGAAACAGGTGACGAAGTTCTCAGAGGGCGGGTCTGTAAGGATTTGACATGTCATATGAAAATGACGATCTAAGCGGTGTTGAGCAACCGAGCGACTACGTTAAAACCACCGCCTGCGAAGTGCGCAGCGGCGTAAAGGCAGCGCTCGAGCAATCATGTGCCTGCATCAAGGATAACCCTTGGGCAGGGGTAGGCGCCGGCGCCGTCGTGGGCCTGGTAATAGGATTTCTGTTAGGCAAAAGGCAATAGGGAGAGTAAAAATGGGCATCATTTCCTGGATCATTTTTGGTTTAATCGCCGGTATCCTGGCTAAATGGATTATGCCGGGCAAAGACGGCGGCGGCTTTATTGTTACCGTTATACTGGGGATCGTGGGCGCCGTCGTCGGCGGCTATATCAGCACCTTCTTCGGTATGGGACGCGTTGACGGTTTTAACCTGGGCAGCTTCGTGGTGGCGGTCATCGGTGCCCTGGTGGTGCTTTTTGTCTACAGGAAGATCAAAGGCTAAGCAGCCGTTGCTCAACAGGGTCGCCGCGGCGGCCCTTTTTCGTGAAATCAATCCGGCTGTGCGGCGCGGGCCGCAGCGGCTGAAAGGGGAATATCATGGGTCTGTTCGATAGCGTATTGGGTAACATTCTGGGCGGCGGCGCCAACGGCAAAGGCATCGATTACATCGCCATTATGCAGTGGGTCGAGCAACAAGGCGGCCTGCAGGCCATTTTGGACAAGTTCCGCCAGGGGCAGTTCGGCGATATCGTCGGTTCCTGGCTCGGTAACGGCGAAAACCAGCCGATTACCGGCGATCATGTGCAGCAGGCGTTGGGCAGCGATGCGATCAATCAACTGGCTGAAAAGCTGGGCGTCGATCCGGCCCAGGCGTCCAGCACCATTGCACAGTTCTTGCCGACGGTAGCGGATGCCGCTTCGCCAAACGGTGAAGTGCAGCAAGACAGCAATGAACTGGGCGACATGGTCGGCAAACTGTTCAAATAATGATTATGCTCCCGGCGTCTGGCCGGGGGCATTCACTCCGCTAATTCCCTCGATCGCCGTCAACGCCTGTTGCAAATGCGCCACCCAGGCGCGCACTTTCTGTGGAATAAAACGTAAAGCGGGATAGACCGCATGCAGCGCCATGGGCGGGTAGCGGTATTCCGGCAAGACGGGAACCAGCGCCCCCGTCGCCAGCTGTTCGCCGATCAGCGGCCGCTGAGCGCCACCGATGCCGGCCCCGGCCTCGATGGCCGCCAGCAGCGATAAGGTATTGTTGGCGCGAAACGTGGGCCGCAGCGCGACCATCTCGGCGCCGTGGGGGCCGAGCAGGGTGAGCGTATCGCCGTCGTTTAGGCCGCTGTAGCGAATGTGCGCATGTTTCACCAGATCCGCCGGCGAACGAGGGGCGCCATGCCTGGCCAGATAGGCCGGCGACGCGACCAGCAGGCGTTGCAGCTCACCCAACCGTTTCGCCACCATGCCGGGCGCATGCAATTCGCCGAAGCGCAGCGCCACGTCGATGCCTTCGCCGATGACGTCGGCGCGGCGATCGTCCAGCAGCAGCTCGATGGTGAGATCCGGATGACGTTTTTGGAACGCGATGGCCAAAGGGGTGATATGCCGTTGTCCGAATCCGGTCGGCGCATGCAGGCGCAAATTGCCCTGCAGCTGGTGGTGCTGGCCGTGCAACGCCTCTTCCGCTTCGTCGACCGCCGCCATAATCGGTTTGAGGCGCTGATAGTAATCATTGCCGGCCTCCGTCAGGGTGACCGCACGCGTGCTGCGAAACAGCAGCTGCGCCCCCAACTGCTGTTCCAGACCGGCGATTTGCTGACTGACCGCCGGCTGCGTCAAACGCAGATCGCGCGCGGCGGCAGACAGGCTGCCCAGCTCCGCCACCCGCATAAAGGTTTTCATTGCGTTCAGCTTATCCATGTCGATTTTGCCTATAGATATTTCTTATTAGTGTTAGTGGAAACCCTCATCTACCGCAAGCATCGCTAATCAATAACACTCAGGGTATCGATAATCCGAGGGGTGACAAAATGAACGCAAAGCGACAGGCGCTGGTGATCGGCGCCAATGGCGTGATTGGGCGCCGATTGATTGAGGAGCTGATTGACCAAGGTTGGCAAGTGGTGGGCGTCTCGCGCCGGGGCGGCGAACCGGCGCCTGGGGTGCGCCACCTGCAGGTTGACCTGCTGGATGCGGCGGCGACGCGGGACGCGCTGCGGCCGCTGAGCGCGATTAGCCACGTTTTCTATGCCGCCTATCAGGATGCTCCGGATTGGGCGGGGCTGGTGGCGCCGAACCTGCAAATGTTGCAACACGTTGTCGAAGGGCTGGAGCCGATTGCGCCGGCGTTGGAACATATCAGCCTGATGCAGGGCTATAAAGTTTATGGCGCGCATTTGGGGCCGTTTAAAACGCCGGCGCGTGAAAGCGATGCCGGGCATATGCCGCCGGAGTTTAACGTGGCGCAGCAGCAGTATCTGGAGCAGCGCCAAACAGGCAAGCGCTGGCGTTGGAGCGCCATTCGCCCGAGCGTCGTGGGGGGCTTCTCGCTCGGCAACCCGATGAATCTGGCGTTAAGCATCGCGGTTTACGCCTCGATCAGTAAAGCGCTCGGGCTGCCGCTGCGCTTTCCCGGGAAGCCGGGCGCTTACCACAGCCTGTTGGAAATGACCGACGCCGGACTGCTGGCGCGCGCCACGCTCTGGGCGGCGACCGAACCTGCGGCAGCCAATCAGGCGTTTAACATCAACAACGGCGATCTGTTTCGCTGGAGCGAAATGTGGCCGAAAATCGCCGCGTACTTCGGGCTGGAATGTGCGCCGCCGTTGCCGATGACGCTGGAAAACATGATGGTGGACAAAGCGCCGCTGTGGCGTGAGCTGGCGCAACGGCACTTCTTGACCGAGCCCGATTACCGGGCGGTGGCCGGCTGGCGTTTCGCCGATTTCGTCTTTTCCTGGGACTACGACATGTTCGCGGACGGCAGCAAGGCGCGGCGTTTCGGTTTCCATCAGTTTGTCGAAACCGAAGCCATGTTTTTCTCGCTGTTCGATGCATTCCGTCGTCGCCGCATCATTCCCTGAATGCGGCATAAATGTCCCCGCAGCCCCGCTGCGGGGAAAGGTCTCAGAACGTCAGCATGATTTTGCCGATGTGCTCGCTGGATTCCATCAGCGCATGCGCAGCGGCCGCCTCTTCAAGCGGGAAGGTTTTAAAGATTTGCGGTTTCAGCACGCCGCGCTCCAGCAGCGGCCAAACTTTCTCGTGCAGCTCGGCGGCAATCTGCGCTTTGTCCGCGACGCTGCGCGAACGCAGCGTCGAACCGGTATGGGTCAAGCGTTTCAAGAGCAGCGGCATCAGGTTGAGCTCTTTTACCACGCCGTTTTGCGTGCCGATTTGCACGATACGGCCTTCCATCGCTGCGGCCTGATAGTTCTTGGCCACATAGTCGCCGGCGATCAGATCGACGATCACGTCGGCGCCTTTGCCGTTAGTGGCGTCTTTGGTGCGGGCGACAAAGTCTTCGTTGCGGTAATTAATCGCCACGTCGGCGCCCAGCGCCAGGCTCGCCTGACGCTTCTCTTCTGAACCGACGGTGGTGATCACCTGGGCGCAGAAGGCTTTCGCCAGCATGGTGGCGACCGTGCCGATACCCGAGGTGCCGCCGTGGATCAACACGGTCTCGCCGGCTTTGAGGTGACCGCGCTGGAACACGTTGACCCAGACGGTAAAGAAGGTTTCCGGCAGCGCGGCGGCCTCGGTCAGGCTCAGGCCCGCCGGAACCGGCAGCGCATTACTTTCATGCACGGCGCAGTATTGCGCGTAGCCACCGCCGGCGATGAGGGCGCAAACCCGATCGCCGATCGCGAAGCGGGTCACGCCTTCACCGATGGCCACCACTTCGCCGGCAATTTCGAGGCCGGGAATATCCGAGGCGCCGGGCGGTGGCGCATAGTTCCCCTGACGTTGCAGCACGTCGGGGCGGTTAACGCCGGCGGCGGCGATTTTCACCAGAAGTTGGCCCGCTTGCGGAACCGGCACCGGACGTTCGGCGACGACCAGAACCTCGGGGGCGCCGGGTTGGCTGATCTCAATCGCTTTCATCGTGTCGGGCAGCGGTGCATTCGTTGACATGGTTACTCTCCTCATCGTGGCGGACGCGGTTATCAGGTGGCGCGTCCACAATAAAGTCTGCTGTTAGCTTAGCGAAATCGAATGAGGTGCGCGTGGTCGAATAGAGCGGTTTTGCGAGGAAGAGGAGGAGACGCCGCCGCGATGGGCGGCTGGGCATCAATCGTTAGGGGGGATGCGGAACCCTTTCAATGAAACGATAAAGTGTTCTTTTCCTTTGGAGATCTTGGCGCCTTTATCGCACCACAGGCTGGCAAGCTGGAAGAAATCGTCGCTGCCGATGTCGTAAGCCAGTTCGATTTTCTTGGCTGTGCCGGCGCGGATGAGCTTTTCTGCTTCCTGGTGGTTTGCAGCTTTAATTATGGTCATGGGCGAAATCCTTGGTGTTAAGCCAGAACGGATAATCGCTAATCATCATATGGCCATATTGTGACAGTTTTGTGATGAAAGGATGACGGTAACCGCAGGCGCGGCGTGCGGCGTGCCGCGCCTTTGCGGTGAAAATGTGTTGTCTGTTACCGATCGTGCGGGCGAACGAATGCGCTTTTCTTCTGAGATTTGAAGTGTTTATAGAGCGCATAGCCCGCAATGCCGGCCAAGACGGCCAGGAGGGCAAGAGATCCTGTGGCCATGAACATCACCTCCGAATAAGAATGGCAAGGAGGCGTATTTGTGACATTCATCACTTTGCAGGGCAATGAGACCAATCTGTAATCGGAAAGTCGAGATGCGAGAAGGGCAAAAAAAAAGCGCCTATAGGGAGGCGCATAAAGATTTGCAACACAGCTTGTCATGTTCAACACCAGGAGGAGTGGTGAACTGACGCCATTCTAAGCGGCCGTGATTGCGTGAGGTATAGGTATTCTCCGAAAGCGTCATTACCACTCATAGCCTAACTGAATGTTGTAATCGGGATCCTGGTTGGTGGAATAAGGATCGGATTGGCGGCGGCGATCGGTTTTCTTCACCGGGCCGTCATACGCGGGATAAGGTTTGGTGCGCGGCTTGCTGCAGCCCGGATGATCGCACTCGATGTCGACGCGAAAACCGTTTTTATCTCGCGCCTCTGCCCAAGTGATCGGCGGTTTCTCGGCCTTGGGCGCGGGCCCAGGCGACGTCGGCGGCTTGGGCGCAGGGGCGACGCTGGGATCGGGGGCTTGATAATTCAGCTCCAGCGCGCCAAGCGGAGCGCTGTAAGCGGCAAAGGCCAGCAGGGCGGCGGCGCTGGCGGCCGGTAATGTGAGCCATCTCGGCATGGTGGGTCTCCCTGGATGATTACGCCGGGCAACTATAAAACAGTAAAACGAGAATTACTATCATTTGCCTGCGGCGTAATGGGGATTCAGCTGGCGATCCCGTAGGCAGACGGGGTCAAATCCTGTGCGTTTAGCCGAGATTAACGCCCCTGCACGGCGAAAAAGGTTGCTATTGCCGCTCGCTCGTGAGTTAATGATGTCGGCCTGTGGTACAGACCTATTTATGCACGACATTTTGAGTAAAGTAGTTCAAATTTAAAGCGTTATCCCGGATAGCCCTTCTCTGACGAATTTCCTTTCCAGTGCCTCCATAAGTAACTGATGACCGGCTATCTCGCCCATGGCGGCTAACATTATTATTGAAGGAAATTAGACATGTCCAACATGATCAAAGGTCAAGTGAAGTGGTTCAACGAAGCTAAAGGTTTTGGTTTCATCACCCCAGCAGACGGCAGCAAAGACGTATTCGTACACTTCTCTGCTATCCAGGATCAAGGCTTCAAGACCCTGGCTGAAGGCCAGAACGTACAGTTCTCTATCGAGAACGGTGCGAAAGGTCCATCTGCGGCTAACGTTACCGCTATCTAATTGGCGTCTACCGCTGATTGAATAAAACCCGCCGAGGCGGGTTTTTTTATGCCTGCAATTTGACGGCGCATAAAAAAAAGCCCGCAAGTCTGCGGGCAAAAGTTCCTTGTTACTTCTTCATTTGCAAGCGCTTCTCTGGGGGGGAAACGCCTGAAGACAGGTTACGCGAGGCCGGCTTAAGATTCTGCGGTCAAACCGTTAAGAAAGTGAAAATCCAGGCGGCTGCTACGCTGATAGCAGAGACCGGCAGGGCTGGGGCGGTGTCCTTCACCTGGGGTTTTGTAATACACTGATGCCAATCGCAAAGAATGGGGAAGGGTATGCAGGTTAACGATCGAGTGACGGTAAAAACAGATGGCGGCCCACGGCGCGAAGGCGTCATTCTGGCCGTAGAGGTCTTCAACGAAGGTACCATGTATCTGGTGTCTCTTGAGGACTACCCGGCGGGCGTGTGGTTTTTTAATGAAATCGACAGCCGTGACGGCACTTTTGTGGAGCCTTGCGGCGCGCCCGGGCAGTAACTTCGAATAATCTCATTAATTTGCTAACGAAACTGTCTATTTTGAGATTATTTCAATGCGGTAAGAATTTTTTTATCGACGACATAAAAATACCCGTTGCGCTAGCGGGGGATAACGCAGCAGGTATTCTTTTGGTTATCCCAGCGTTTGAGAACCGGATTACGTTATCACCGGAAATTAACGATGGGTAAACAAAGTGGGGGCGTTCTCTACGGTTCAGCGGCTATTGACGAATATTCCACTAGTCAATGTGTCGGTCAAACGGACAACGTGGTAAATGATCTGCTTGTTGTGCGTTTTTATTTTCCGCTTGATGTTTCCCTTGTGGGAAGAGACCGTTTTGGCCTTTATTTGCATCTGGTCTGATATCTGGATGGTGCCTTGCCCTGACATCCACATGCGTAACATGTTCGATTCAGTTTGGCTCAGCGTCACCGGCGTTTGATCCAGAGAAGATTTCTCCACCCGTAGGGATTTTTTCTCGAGATAATGACTAAGTAGCTGATTCATAGTCTCTGGTTTGATGGATTTTGACGATATGATGACGTTCTTGCGAACATATAAATAATCGTCGAAATGTACATTGGTAATAGCCATGAAGATGAAGAATAACGTATCCGGGTGCAGTGAAATCACCCGTTTTATTCGCTCCGTGGCGTTTGCTTCATGGATGAAGCAGTCCTCGTTAATAAACACCAGGCTAGGATTCAACTTACTGCATTTTTCATGCAGGCTGTCAATGTCCTCGATGGCATTAATATGGCGCTTCTTCACGCCATGCGAAGTCAGATAGTCGGTTAACCCCAATCTGGTATAGCTACATGAATCCATGATAATCGTTGGCATATCGCACCCCCACTTAAATCCGTTTTACTGCGGTAATATGAGAAAAAGCCTAAAAAGCCGAAAGGCAAAATGGAACAATAATTCAGTGTAGCGAGTGTTCTATCAATAAACACGACGGCACTCAATGATATTTTCATACTAAACTTATTAATCGCATGAATCTATAAGTTTGGCTTAAGTCAGAGCGATCCGCTACTCGCCCGGCGTCGGCATGATGGGCCTGATTCGCGCTTGGCGCCCGCGCCTGCTGGCATTGTCTGCTGATAATCTGTTCATCATGTCACGAAACAAAATTTTAGTTTGCTAGGAAAAGTCTTAAAAAAAATTCATGTGTCTTTTTTTTGAAGTCTTTTAGCGTGCTTTTTAAGTGCTCAAAAAGCACTCACCCCTGAGTTCTTCTGTTTTTAATCATAAAAATCATTGCCTTATGATTGTCTTGGCACCTTTCGCTAATGATAAGCGCTTCTGTTTTTATCATAACAACAAACAAAAGTTAACATTATTGCTGGAATGTGTAGCTTAATTGTTGCCATAAATCACCATTTTACAATAGGTTATGTGGATATTTATTTCATATGAAATTATTTGTGTGAATGTTTATCGGTGATTGAGTGATTTTTCTAAACTATCGTCTTGCCAGCCGGTCGGCAGGGGCGGCGGCAGGTCGGAGTTGTTTCTGACCCGCGCCGGTTTTAACTTGCTTTTGCACCTTTCAAAAACAGGATGTCGCGGTGAGACAAAATCAATATGGGCAGCCGATAGGCGATGCCCTCCCTCATTGGCAGCCGGCAGGCATGCCCGGGCAAGCGTTACTGTCAGGGCGGTTTTGCCGCCTGGAACCGCTGAACCTCGAACGCTGGGGCGACGAGCTTTATCAGGCTTATCAAACCGCCGAGGACGACCGCGACTGGACCTATCTGTTTTGGGCGCGGCCGCAGACACGCGAGGATTTTCAGCATTACCTGCAGGCCCTGGCGTCCAGCGCCGATAGGCGCACGATGGTGGTGATCGATCAGGCGAACGGGCGCGCGGTAGGAACCTGCGCTTTTTTGCGCATCGATCCCGCCAACGGTGCGGCTGAACTGGGCACCATCAACTGGTCCCCGCTGATGAAGCGCAGTGCGCTCGGCAGCGAGGCCATTTTCCTGATGCTGCGCCATTTGTTTGACGATCTGGGTTACCGGCGCTGCGAATGGAAATGCGATAGCCTCAATCTGCCTTCGCGTCAGGCCGCCGAGCGTTTTGGTTTTCGCTATGAGGGCACGTTCCGTCAGGCGGTCGTCGTCAAAGGACGCACGCGCGACACCGACTGGCTGTCGATCATCGATGGAGAATGGCCGGCGCTGCGCTCGGCGTTTGCCGCCTGGCTGTCACCGGATAACATCGGCGACGACGGGCGGCAAGAACGGCGTTTGCAGGCCTTCCAGCCCGGGTGACGCGCCAGGCGTTTAGGCCGTCTCCGCCAGGCAATGGCGCAGCGAGTCCAGCGTCAGGCGAATGTCCTGTTCCTCCGTCATCCAGTTGACCAGCGCGGCGCGGATCCCCGGCTGGCCGTTATAACGCGTAGGGGTGCAACGCGCCACCCCATGCCGGCTAAGGCGTTCGAGAAAGCGATCGCGCGCCGCTTCGCTGTCGCCCTGTGGATGACTGAGGGCAAAGCACACCACGTTCATATTCACGGGCGCCAACAGATGAAAACCGTCCTCGGCCGCTAACGCCGCTCCCAGCGCCTGCGCCAGTTCGACATTGCGCTCGACGATATCTCGTATGCCGCTGCGGCCATAGGCTTTCAGCGTCAGCCAAAGCGGCAGGGCGCGGAAGCGGCGCGAATTTTCCGGCGTCAGATGCAGATAGTTGTCTGGCCGCAGCGTCGGTGCTTCCAGGTAGGCCGAATGGTTCTGAAATACCTGCATCTGCAGATCCAGATGGCGGGTAAATTGGATCGCGCTGTCATAAGGCACGTTCAGCCATTTGTGCGCATCGACGGTGATGGAATCGGCATGCTGCCAGCCCTCGAGCCTTGGGGCGTAGAGCGGCGAGCAGGCCGCCACGCCGCCGAATGCCGCATCGACATGCAGCCAAAATGGATAACGCTCTCGCAGCGCCAGCAGTTGCGGCAGATCGTCGAAAGCGACGGTATTGACCGTGCCGGCACTGGCCAGTACCAACGTTGGCTGGCCAGCGCCGGCGGCCAGCTGCCGCTCCAGCGCCGCCATATCCATGGCTTCAGACTCCGGCAGGCTGGCGACGATCGTCAACGCCTCGCGGCCGATACCGAGCATGCTGAGCGCCTTCACGCTGCTGGAATGCGGATTGGCTCCCAGAACCCGGATCGGGCCCAGCGCCGTCAGGCCTTGTTGGGCGATATCCACGCCGCGCTGTTGCCCCAGCCACTGCCGACCAATGGCCAGCCCGGTGAAATTAGCCATGGTCGCGCCGCTGACCAGGCTGCCGCTGAACGTTTCCGGCAGGCCCAGCAGGGATTTCAATTGCGTCACGGCCGCCAGCTCGATCGTGGCTGCGATGGTATCATGGCTGAGCAGGCTATTTTGGTCTGTCACGCTAACCAGCCAGTCCGCTGCGACCGCCGCCGGGGTGCCGCCGCCGGTGACGAAGCCGAAATAACGCGGGCCGGCGCTGGCGGAAATGCCGGCCTGATAACGTTGCCAAAAGCGCTCCAGCGCCGCCAGGGCGCCTTCGCCGTTTTCGTCGAGCCGATCGTCGCCCGGTTGCAGCTGCTGATGCTCGAGCGGTGGGCAGACCGAGCGTTGCTGCAGCCCAGCCAGGAAATCTTCCGCCAGTTGGCGGGTGTGATCGAGGATCTGCGGAAACTGTGCGAGGTCCTGTTGTAAACGTGGGTGCATGGCGGCTCCGAAAGCGTCAGGGATGATGGGGTAAACATAGAACATTTGCCTGCCGGTCAAAATCGATAAAAAATAACCTTTTTGGATAGCCTGGTTAACCAATAATGAGTGAACGCATTCCCTTGCATGTCTTGCCGACCTTTGCTATCGCCGCCAGGTTGGAAAATTTGCGCGCTGCGGCGCAACAGGTGCATTTGACGCACGGCGCGGTCAGCCAGCAAATTCAGCTGCTGGAACAGGCGGTCGGCTATCCGCTGTTTGAACGGCGCGGGCGCGGCGTGCGCCTGAATGCCGCCGGGCGAGAGTTGCTGGCGGCGGTAGAGCCGGCGCTGCAGGCGCTGCAGCAGGGCGTCGCCCGCGCCCGGCGAGCGGCGGCAAGCCAGACGCTGCGCATCAGCGTGTTGCCGTCTTTTGCCCATTACTGGCTGCTGCCGCGTCTGTCGGCTTTTCATGAGGCCTGTGCCGATATTGCGCTGGATATCGATGCGTCGCTGGCGCTGCAGGATCTGTCGCAGCGGGGGTTCGATGCGGCGATCCGCATCGGCAGCGGTCAATGGGCGGGGCTGCAGGCGCAGCGCATCGCCTCGGGGGACGTGTTGCCTGTCGCTTCGCCGGATATGGCGCGAGAATGGGGGGCGGCTTTCGAGAACGGTGGCGATATTCCGTTGCTCGAGCACGACGTCAGTCCCTGGCGCGACTGGTTCAACGCGCAGGGGCGCCCGTTATGCGGGCGGCAACAGGCGTTGTTCAACGATGCCGGATTATTGATTCGCGCGGCGGAGCAAGGGTTTGGCATCGCGTTGGCGAAAAAGCTGCTGGTGCAGGATGCCCTCGACGCGGGGAGGCTGGTGGCCTTGGCCGCGCCCTGTCGCCTGAGCGATGACGACGTTTATCTGGCATGGCCGCAGACCGCCGGGTTGACGCCGGCGGTCACCCGCTTGCTGCAGTGGCTTCAGCAGCAGTTGGCGGCGATTTAGCGGCGTAGCCATTCCGGTTGCGAGGTGCCGAGCGTGGTCGCCGGCAGCGCCCATTGCAGCGCCGTGCCCTGCAGACTCAACGGCGCGCGCAGGCGTTGCGCGGCCCCCCAGTGAGTCAGTTCCGTTTCAGGGTTCTCGTCGGCGCTTCCGGCCGGTGTCAGCGGTTCCGACCGATAATGCGTCGGGTAGGGATGCGCCAGCAGCAGCTGCGCCGTCCGCGCCAGCGACAAGCGCGCGCGATAGCCGGTGCCGCGGTTCAGACGCTGCGTCATACCGGTCAGCACCGCCGCCGCCATCAAATAGCCGGTGGCGTGATCCAGCGCCTGTACCGGCAGCGGCACCGGCAAACTGGCGCTGCGCCAAACCATGCCCGCCTCCGCCAGCCCGCAGCTCATCTGCACCAGACTGTCGAAACCGCGCCGGGTGCGCCACGGCCCGCTCCAGCCGTAGGCATTCAGGCAGACGTCGATCAGGCCCGGCGCCAGCGCGTGCCTTTCCTCCGCGCCATAGCCCAGTTTCTCCAGCGCGCCGGCGCGGTAGCCGTGCACGATCACGTCGGCGTTTCTCAGCAGGTGCTCAAACGTATGGCGATCGCGCGCATTGGTCAGATTGAGGCGCGCGCTGCGCTTGCCCAACATCACTTCGTGTTCGACCCCGGGCTCATCCCACCCGTAAGGGTCGATACGCAGCACGTCGGCGCCCAAGCCGGCGAGAAAACGCGTGGCGATCGGCCCGGCGAGAATGCGCGTCAGGTCCAGTACCCGCACGCCGTGCAGCGGCCGGGCGACGGGCAGCGTCCAGCCGGGCGATGGCGCTTCCGGCTGCAATGCGGTGTGGATCAGCGGTTCGAGCGCCACGCTTTTACCCTGAATATGTTGTCGCCACGCGGCCGCCGAACGCATTTGGGCTGCGCAGCCGCCGGCCGCGATCACCGCTTCCTCCAGCTCGCTTTTTTTCCAGGCCAGCACACGTTCCGCCAGCGCGCCTTTCTTCGATGCCGGGCCCAGCACCTGTTCCACCGCTCGCCGATGGTGTGGCGCATTGGTATGCAGGCGTATCCAGCCGTCCGCCGTGGCGTAGTCGCCGGCCAGCGCGTCCCAGGCGGCGGGCAGCGTCCAACCCAGCGGGCGTAGCGTCCAGCCGAACCAAAGCGAGGCCAGGCGTTGATCGACCCAAACCTGCTGCGCGGCGGCGCCCTCGCGCCGCAGCAGCTCGGCGCAGGCTAAACCTGCGGCGCTCCAGGCGGCGGTGGCCAATTCGGTCACGGGAAAAGCCGAAGGCAATGCGCCGGTGCCGCTTACGGTGAGGCGATCGGCGGGGGCAGGGCATTGCCCGAGGCTTTGCCAAATCTCGTCGAGCAGAGTGTGGATCAGGGGAGTCATCGGCCGCTCCTTGTGGGTAAACGGAAATATAGCCTAGCGTAGCCCACTGTCGGCGGCCTTGCTAAGGTGCGACGTCGAGAGTGCGGCCGTCGGCCAGTTTGGCGCGTACGCTGTGGGGCGCCACGCCGCCGAAAGGTTGCGCGCTGAAATTGGCGGTCAGGGTCGATCCGTCGCTGAACGTCGTCTGTTGCACCCAGCCGTCCCGATCGAGCCAGCGGAAGTCGGTTAACGCTTTATCCCACAAGGCTTGATGCAGCGGCCGGAAGGCGGCATCGGCGCGTTTTATCGCCGGTAAGCGCGCCGCCAGAGTGGTGCGGCTCAGGTGGAACATCGGCGCGGTGTTGTACAGCTGGCTGAGCAGGCTGCGGGTGGTCTGAACGTCGCTGAATTTCAGATTGTCGTAATTCCAGTGGTGGCTGCTGACGATAGCATCGTGGAAAACGGCCTGGTACAGCGGCAGGCGGTAACGCGGATCGAATTCGACGGTACGGTAGGGCTGTTTCACTTTGGCGGGGCGGAAGAAAAACGCCGGTTGGGCGTTGGGCCACCAAGCGCCGAGATAATAGGGCGAGGATTTATCCTGATTCATCTGTTTATCTCCCCAGCCGAATCCCCAGGTTTCCATGCCGTGGGCGAACATCAGGCTGCGCGCGGTCACTGCGTTACCATCCTCTGAGCCCAGCGGTAACTTAAGGGTGGCGCTGAACCAGGCGAGCCGGGCGTTGCGGGCTTCGGCCATCTGCGCCGCGCCGGTTGGGTGGTCGGGCTGATAGTCGTCGGAAACCATGCCGGTGCCGTCCACATCGAGAAACAGGCTGTTCAACCCGGCCAATTGCACCAGTTCGCGCATGCGCTGTTGAGAATAGGGCAGGACACAGCCTGGATTGAGGTAATAACCCTGTTTACCGAAGCCGGGTTTCCTGCTGCCGTCTGCACGCACGATGGCGCAGGATTCCCGCAGCGTCGTCGGCAACTGCGCAGTGAGCCAGCTGTCGTTGACGCCGCGCGCGATGGCGGTATCGTAGGAGTCGTAGCTGGCGATCAGATAACCGGCCGCTTTGGCGGCGGCTACCGCTTGCGGGTGCAGGAAGGCGGCGGTCCAGTTATCGGTGCCCAACCACAGGCGCGGCAAACCGGCCTGGCGCAGCGCGTCGATCAACGGTTTGGCCAACCCTTGCCCCCAACCGTCCGCTGGGGTTAACCAGCGTCCCAGCTCCCGTTGCGCCAGCGCCCGCACTGCGGCGGCCTGGCGCTGTTGCGCCTGCAGAAAGTCGGCGTCATCCGGCGTCGCGCCAAGCGCGAACTGCGCCGTCAACGCCCGGTTGATGCCGTCGATCAGGGGCTGTTGTTGCCAGCCCTCCGGCGTTTTTCCCGCCAGCCGCAGCAGCAAGCTTCTGCTCTCGGCGTCCATCTTCTGCCGCAGCGCTTCGGCGGCGGGAGAGGCGAAGTAGTGCAGTAATCCCGGCCAATCCTTGACATCTTCCGCCGCCAGCAATTGGTCGCCCCACAGATAGATATGGGTAGCGCCGATCAGCTTTTCGCCTTCGGGCGCCTGCTTGATCTTCTCGCGCAGGCTGCTGAACCGGCCGTTTTGTTGCAGATAGTCGCGGTAACGGCGGGCGCCGGACAGCGGGGCGTTGCCGACGTGCAGCAGCACCTCGAATGCCTGTTGTTGATTGAAGCGATTGAATTGGTGGCTGGCGCGCATCGCCAGCTTTTCCTGCGCGGTGGCGAAGGCTATCTGGTTACTGAACGGCGTCAACATCAGCCAGCTGTAGACCTTACCCTGGTGTTGCAGGCTCCACAGCGGCAGTTTCAGATCCCAGTTGGTATCCAGCGGCGTCATTTCCGTCGTCAGGTAATGACGCCAGACCGCGTTGTCCAGCGGGATGCGGCTGCCTTCGCCGATCGGCAACAGCAGCGTTTCCCCCTGCGGCATACGATACCAGTTCAGGGTTTGCGGCCGATCGCTGCTGAAGCTCAGGCGCAGATCGCCGCCTTCCAGACGGGCGCTGACGTTGATTGCGCGTTGCGGCCATCGCCAGCTGGCGCGTCGTGGCGTTGCGGTAAGATCCGTTACCTGCTGCGCAGGCTGCGCCAGATTGATCGGCACCGGGCCTGCGGCGATATGCAGCGTGGCAGGGTCGAGTTCAAACTGCACGTCGCCTTGCTGCAGCAGTAAGGCTTCGGCGGGAAAACTGATGAGCAGCGCCAGCGCGAGCGGGGAAAACCGTTGTTTCATCAGGGGCGTCCTTGGAAGATGAAAGAGGGCAGTTTACCGATAAGCGCAGTGTCACCCAATGTCGCCATCTTCTATTTGTGACATCGAAATATAAACGCCGTATTCCAGTTTATTTTTCGTTTAATAAATTAGCCTTTACTTCATTACCCGACGTCACTATACTCAGCCAAAATTTCAGTGGAGAAACCCAATTGGACAGTTGTAGTTGTAATAAAACAAATAAGGCAAGCTGACCAATTCTCTTCTGATTTGTTGCTTGCCGTTATCGGCGGGCAGCACCCCTCTCCAGTTATTTCTGAGCTGTGCATACCCGAATAAGAAACGTTTCCTGATGCCTGACGGTTTCAGGTGAATTGAGTTGGACGTTATTATGGTATTCTGCAGCCACAGCCTTTTCCCTCCAGGCACAGCACGCTGATTCGCTGATTTATTTTCAGCGCGATTTCGCGTGTGCTAAACAGCACATGATTTTATCTCCTGCGGTTAATTAAGGGGACAGTCATGGCTATGACTCCTTTCGTTTTGAATTTATTGCTGGCGATGTGCCTGGGCGCGGTCATTGGCGCCGAACGCCAGTGGCGCCAACGCATGGCCGGCCTGCGCACCAATGCGCTGGTGGCGACCGGCGCGGCGGTCTTTATTCTCAGCTCCATGTCCACCGATCCGGCCAGCGCCGGCCGCGTGGCGGCGCAGATCGTATCCGGTATCGGCTTCCTCGGCGCCGGCGTGATCATGCGTGAAGGGCTTAATATTCGCGGCCTCAATACCGCCGCCACGCTGTGGTGTTCGGCGGGGATCGGCGTACTGTGCGGCCTGGGCCAGCATTGGGATGCGGTGGTCGCTACGCTGGTGATCCTGTGCGCCAATATCCTGCTGCGCGAAGCCGCGCAGCGCATCAATCTGCAGCCGCATCAGCAGGCGACCGATCTGGAACTGTGCTATCGCATTCAGGTGACCTGCGGCGAGCAGGACGAAATTCTGGTGCGCACCCTGATCCTGCAGGCGCTGAACGGCGTCGCCTTGCGGCTGCAATCCTTGCGCAGCGCCGATATTTCGAGCCCGGGGCAATTGGAAGTGTGCGCGGAAATTACCGCTACGCCGGCCGCGCAAAAAGAAATCGAAGGTATTGTCTGCCGCGTCAGTCTGGAAAAAAGCGTGAGCGCCGTTCGCTGGCGCGTCGCGTCCGAATTACCGGTCTGATTAATGATATAAATATTGATTAACTTGATTATATGTTCAGGTTTATTCATGCACGCCTTGAATAACGCTGAACATTAAGGAGGCGTTATGGACGATGACCCCGGAAGGAAAATGATTCCAGCGTGGCTGACAGGGTAATTCCGCCATTTAGTCACGCTAATAAAAAATTCCAAGCTGCGCATAGTCACCTGTTTATCGGGCGGGGCTTCGCTGTGCGCAGAACTAAAATAAGAGAATAGCGTTATGACTCAGATTAATGAAAGAACGCGTCGCCGTGATAAAGACGCGGTGACCTACGCCATTGCGCAAGAGGCCACCAACAGCATCGCTCAAACGCTGGCGAACCTGAAGTGCAACCGCAACGGCTTGACCCAGGACGACGCCGATGAGCGGCTGGAACAGTTCGGCGCCAACCAGGTCGCCCATGACAAGGCGCCGCATGCCTTGATCCAGCTGATCAAGGCCTTCAACAACCCGTTTATCTTCGTGCTGATGGTGCTGGCTGCGATCAGTTTCTTTACCGATTATTGGCTGCCGCTCCAGAGCGGTGAAGAAACTGAACTCACCGGCGTCATTATCATCCTGACCATGGTCACGCTGAGCGGGCTGCTGCGTTTCTGGCAGGAATACCGCACCAACAAAGCGGCGGAAGCGCTGAAATCGATGGTGCGCACTACCGCCACGGTGCTGCGCCGCAGCAGCTACAGCGCGCATCCGCTGACGCTGGAAGTGCCGATCCGCGAACTGGTGCCGGGGGATATCATCCAGCTCTCCGCCGGTGACATGGTGCCGGCCGACGTGCGTCTTATCGCCTCGCGCGATCTGTTCATCAGCCAGGCGATTTTGACCGGCGAGGCGATCCCTATCGAGAAATACGATGCGATGGGCAACGTGGCGCAGAAGTCGAGCGAAGGGGAAGTGTCCAGCGAGAACGCGCTGCTTGAGCTCTCCAACATCTGTCTGATGGGCACCAACGTCGCCAGCGGTACCGCTACGGCGGTGGTGGTGGCGACCGGCGGGCGCACCTACTTCGGCTCGTTGGCCAAGTCGATCGTCGGGACACGGGCGCAGACTGCGTTTGATCGCGGGGTGAACAGCGTCAGCTGGCTGTTGATTCGCTTCATGCTGGTGATGGTGCCGGTGGTGTTGCTGATCAACGGCTTCACCAAAGGCGACTGGAGCGAAGCGGCGCTGTTCGCGCTGGCGGTGGCGGTCGGCCTGACGCCGGAAATGCTGCCGATGATCGTCAGCTCCAACCTGGCGAAAGGGGCGATCGCCATGTCGCGTCGTAAGGTGGTGGTGAAGCGTCTGAACGCCATTCAGAACTTTGGCGCCATGGACGTGCTTTGCACCGACAAAACCGGCACGCTGACCCAGGACCGCATCATTCTCGAGCACCACATCGACGTCAACGGCGCCAGAGATAACGAGGTGTTGCACCTGGCCTGGTTGAACAGCTTCCATCAGAGCGGCATGAAGAACCTGATGGATCAGGCGGTGATCCGCTTTGGCCGCGGCAAACCGGGCATTGAAGCCCTGGGGCGTTTCAGCAAGGTGGATGAGCTGCCGTTCGATTTCGTGCGCCGCCGTTTGTCGATCGTGGTGGCGGATGAGAATGGTCGCCAGCAGCTGATCTGTAAGGGCGCGGTGGAGGAGATGCTGGAGATCGCCACCCACGTGCGCGAAGGCGATCAGACGCTGGTGCTGGACGACGCGCGCCGTGCGGCGCTGCAGGCGCTGGCCCGCGAATATAACGAAGACGGTTTCCGCGTGCTGGTGCTGGCGACGCGCGAGCTGGACGCGCAACGCCCGGCCGAACCGCTGAGCGTGGCCGACGAGCGCGATATGGTGGTGCAAGGGCTGCTGACCTTCCTCGATCCGCCGAAGGAGAGCGCTCAGCAGGCGATCGCCGCGCTGCAGGAAAATGGCGTGACGGTGAAGGTGCTGACCGGCGACAACCCGGTGATCACCTGCAAGATTTGCCGCGACGTCGGGCTGGAGCCGGGCGAGCCGCTCTCCGGGCTGCGGATTGAACAGATGGATGACGAAGAACTGGCGCGCGAAGTGGAACAGCGCACGGTCTTCACCAAGCTGACGCCGTTGCAAAAATCGCGGGTGCTGAAAATGCTGCAGGCCAACGGCCATACCGTCGGCTTCCTCGGCGACGGCATCAACGATGCGCCGGCGCTGCGCGACGCCGACGTCGGCATCTCGGTCGACACCGGTACCGATATCGCCAAGGAGTCGGCGGACATCATCCTGTTGGAAAAGAACCTGATGGTGCTGGAAGAGGGGGTAATCAAAGGGCGCGAGACCTTCGGCAATATCATCAAGTACCTGAACATGACCGCCAGCTCCAACTTCGGCAACGTGTTCTCGGTGCTGGTGGCCAGCGCCTTCATCCCGTTCCTGCCGATGCTGGCGATCCACCTGTTGATTCAGAACCTGATGTACGACATTTCTCAGCTGTCGCTGCCGTGGGACAAGATGGACAAAGAGTTTCTGCGCAAACCGCGCAAGTGGGACTCCAAAAACATCGGGCGCTTTATGCTGTGGATTGGGCCGACCTCGTCAATCTTCGATATCACGACGTATGCGCTGATGTGGTACGTGTTCGCCGCCAACAGCGTGGAACACCAGGCGCTGTTCCAGTCCGGCTGGTTCATTGAGGGGCTGCTGTCGCAAACGCTGGTGGTGCATATGTTGCGCACCCAGAAGATCCCGTTCATTCAGAGCACGGCGGCGTTGCCGGTCTTGCTGACCACCGGGTTGGTGATGGCGCTCGGCATCTACATTCCGTTCTCGCCGCTCGGCGCCCTGGTTGGCTTGCAGCCGCTGCCGTGGGAATACTTCCCGTGGTTGGCCGCTACGCTGGTCAGCTACTGCGTGGTCGCACAGTTGATGAAGCGTTTCTATATCCGCCGCTTCGGCGAGTGGCTCTAAGCCGCCTCGGCGTTCACTTCGGGGGCGAAATTCTTCGCCCCCGCACCGCTACAGCAGTTTGTTGACCAGCAGGCCGAGCATGATGGTCAGCGTGAAGGAAAACAGCGTGCCGAGCAGCACATACTCGGTACGCATCTTATCGTCACTTTGGCGCAGATCGCCGAAACGGAAGATAGATTTGGCCGCCAGCAAAAAACCGATCGCCGGAATTTGCCCCAGCAGCACAAAGGTCAGGATCAGCGTTCTTTCCAGATAGCCAATCTGTTTGCCCGCGCGCAGCAGCGAATCGTTGTCGGCCTTGGCCGAAGGCGGCATTTGCGGCGTCCAGCGCGCCAGCAGTTGCCCAATCAGCAGGCTCATCGGCAGATAAATCAGGCTGTAGGCCACCAGCACCAGGCCGGTTTGCCAACTCCCCAGTTGCCGTCCCAACGCCGCGAGCAGTTCACCGGCATTCGGCGTCAGCCCTAGCCACAGCAAGGCGATCACCGCCAGATGCAATCCCTGATCGAGCAGAAAGCTGCGGGCCGGGCTCAGGCGGATCATGGCGGTGACTTTCAGCAAATCGATCAGGTAGTGGCTGACGGCGATAACCAGCAGACTGACCAACACCTGCAGTGAAGACAGTCCGCCGTGCAGCAGGCCGAAACCGGCCACCACCCAGGCGGCCAGCACCCCATGCAGCAACGCGTGCAGCAGCAGAAAACGCGAACGCGCGCGATGTTGGATTTTATCTTCCACCCAACTCAGCGGCTGCAGCGGAAAATCCGCCAGCAGATGGACGATCAACAGCCAGGCCAGTAAAGGCGCATAGGTCAGATCCATAGTCAGACGATCCTGTTAATGGCGTGAATAAACCGCATGATCTCCTCATAGGCCGCGCGTTTGAGCGTGGCGGAGACCGTGGAAGCGGCTTTTTGCAGCTGCTCGGCTACGGCCGCGCCGCTGTCGGCGAACATTCTCGCCTGGACGATGCGCGCTTCGGTCTGCGACAAGCGGCCAATGACATGATCTAACATCGGCAGCAGATCGCTGACAATGGCGTTTGTCCGATCGTTGTCGGTTTTCAGAGCCAGGCGGCAATTTTTCGTCATGGCGTCCAGCGCGCTGCCGGAGTTGATAAAGGCGCTACCGTAACCGGCGGCGTCGGGCCGTTGGCTACCCAGCCCGACGGCGATGCGCGCATCCCAGTGAGCGGTGCCCATCGCCCGCAGCGCAGTGCGAATATACACTGCCAGCAACAGCCCGTCCTCCGGCGCGGCCTGCGCCTGGAAGGCATCGCCGCGAAAGATTTCCACCTGGCGCAGCCGCCCGTCGCGCTGCAGCCGATCGAGCAGGCTGTGCAGCCCGTTGAGGTAGTTGACGGTGTCTGACCGGCGAGAATCGACCAGATCGCCGCTGATTACGCTGATTGGCGTCGGCATGGCGTGATCCGTTGTGGATGGGGGATGACTATAAATTCGCACCTGAATACGAATATGTCAATAATTCGTCTCTAAAGGCGAATTTTCCGGGTGTTGGTCGGTGGAGGCGAAACGTCGGGGGCGAAGAGAAAGGGAGAGAGACGGCCGGGAATGCGCGGACCTGTCAGGCCCGCCACCGGCGGCGTAGACGGAAAGAGGCCGGCGACCGGCCGTTCAGAAGCTTTTGACCAGCACGTCACGCGGCATTTCACTGCCGTGTTTCAGCAGGTGCTCAAACGATCTTTCGCTGCTTTTCAGCTGCTGCAAAAACTCCTGCGGCGACAGATCGTGCTTTTTGCCGCTCATGTAAGCCAGCGCCAGTTCTTTTGCCTGATAGCGGGAGAAATTGTACATAGTGTCCTCGATACGGTGAATGTCAGTGCTCACGATTGTAGCGAAAGAGCACATAATGAACAGCCGCTTTGGCGTATGGAATCGATAGCCGAAACTTAACTTGCCGGTTGCAACAGCTCATCGCACAGGCGTTTGATGACCTGGGTTTGCGGCAGGCCGTTGTGCAACATCTGGCGGATATGCTCCGCATCGCTGATGCCCCGGCGCACATGGCGCTCGACCGCCTGCAGCACGGCCCGATCCTCCTGCCGCTCGGCGAAGCCGCTCAGCGTGTCGAGGGTGTGCAGGATATGTGCGGTCAGGCTGCAGCGGCGCAGCGTGGCGGGATCGACGTATTCGGCGGCGAAACCGCTGCGATAGGCGTTGATCTTGTTGTAGTTGGTGAAGGCATCGTACTCCGGCGCGATCGGCGTGCGGTGTTGCAACAGAAAATCGGCCAGCAGACGGCAGTAGCCGACCAGCAGCGTGGCGTGCGCGAGGCGCAGCGGCGTATCGCAGATGCGGATCTCTACCGTGCCCAGCTCCGGTTTCGGCCGCGCATCCCAGTAAATATCCTTGACGCTGTCGATGACGCCGGCGGCATGCAGCCGGTCATAGTAGGCGTTGAATTCGCGCCAGCTGTAGATGTGTTCCAGGCAGCCGTAATTGGGGAAAGAATTCTGTGCGCTGAAACGGGAGCTGGCAAAGCGCGTATCGACGCCCTGGTACAGCGGTGACGAAGCGCTGAGCGCGATCAGCTGCGGAAAATAGGGCGTCAGCGCATGGCACAGGTACATCGCCTCGTCTCCGTCGTTGACGCCGAGGTGGATGTGTTGGCCGAATACGCAGGCCAGTTTGGAGAGATAGCCAAAGCGGCTGGCCAGCTGCCTGTAGCGCGCGTTGTCGCTGATGACCTGCTTGCGCCAGTCGTTGCTCAGGTGGCGGCCGCCGCCGCAGACGTCACAGCCCAGGCGTCGTGCGCTGCGCCGGACGGTATCGGTCAGGGCGCGCAGCTCGGCGTGCAGCGCATCGAGATCGCGGTGCACCGAGCTGTTCAGTTCCACCATCGACTTGGTGAGCTCATGTTTGACGCGTCGGCGGTCGCCGACCGCGCTGACCACCCGGTCAGCCCGATCCGTAAGATCGTAGTGCTCGTCATCGACCAGCTGCAGCTCTATTTCGGTGCCGATGGAGAGTCTTTCCGACGGTTTGAATGTGAGCGGCATGGCGCCTCCTTCCCATAAAAACAGCGTAAGATAAGTATAAGTTGTTGGGCTGGGGATAACGCCTTGCGTTTTATATTTGCTTTTTCGAATATGAAGGTGATATTTTCACGAGCGATTTGTCGAGCAGATAAAGGTTAACGGGAGTGCGACATGACGTCATTGACGCCGCTGAAGCTGTTTAAAAACTTGTCGGATGAGACGCGTCTGACGCTGGTGCTGGTGCTGCGCCACGCCGGCGAGCTGTGCGTGTGCGAGCTGTCGGGCGCACTGGCGCTGCCGCAGCCAAAAATATCAAGACATCTGGCGATGCTGCGTGAAAGCGGGCTGTTGCTCGATCGGCGCGATGGCAAGTGGATACATTATCGCCTGTCGCCGCATATGCCGGCCTGGGCGGCGGCTATTATTGAGCAGGCTTATCAGTGCCGATCAGAACAGATGATGGAATTGGCGCAACGCGCGGCGAAAGGTTGCCCGTAACGATAAAAAATTTGCCTTAACATATCCGGAAAAACATATATGTAAACTTGAAGAAGCAGCGAGGCGACGATGATAGTGGCAGGGACAATCTTTATTCTGACGTTGATTTTGGTGATTTGGCAACCGAAAGGGCTGGGCATCGGTTGGAGTGCGTCGATCGGGGCGGGATTGGCATTAGTGAGCGGCGTGGTGCACGTCGGTGATATTCCCGTGGTGTGGCAGATAGTCTGGAATGCGACCGCGACCTTCATCGCCGTCATCATCATTAGCCTGCTGCTGGATGAAAGCGGCTTCTTCACCTGGACCGCCTTGCATGTCGCACGTTGGGGCAACGGCAAAGGTCGATGGCTGTTTACCTACATGTTGCTGCTAGGGGCTGTAGTGGCAGCGTTGTTCGCGAACGACGGCGCCGCGTTGATTCTGACGCCGATCGTGATCGCCATGCTGTCGGCGCTCGGTTTTCGTCCTGCTGCCGTGCTGGCTTTCGTCATGGCGGCGGGCTTTATCGCCGATACTGCCAGCCTGCCGCTGGTGGTGTCCAACCTGGTAAATATCGTTTCAGCGGATTTCTTCCGGCTGGGCTTTACGGAGTATGCGGCGGTGATGGTGCCGGTCAACCTTGCCGCCGTCGCGGCGACGCTGGTGATGTTGCATCTGTTCTTCCGCAAGGATATTCCGCAGCGCTACGCATTGACGCGTTTACCGGTGCCACGGGAAGCGATTCGCGATCGCACGACGTTTCGGACCGGCTGGGCCGTATTGGCGCTGTTGTTGATGGGTTTTTTCGCCCTGGAGCCGCTCGGCGTGCCCGTCAGTTTGGTCGCCGCTTGCGGCGCCCTGGTTTTGCTGGCGGTGGCGAAACGCGGGCGAGCGATCGATACCGGTAAAGTGTTGCGCGGGGCGCCCTGGCAGATCGTCATTTTCTCACTGGGCATGTATCTGGTGATCTACGGGTTGCGCAACGCCGGTTTGACCGATTGGCTTTCCGGTGTGCTGGACGCGTTGGCACGGCAGGGGCTGTGGGCGGCGACGTTTGGCACCGGTTTCCTGAGCGCATTTCTCTCTTCCATCATGAATAACATGCCGACGGTATGGGTGGGGGCGTTGTCTATCGACGGCAGCAGTGCGGAAGGCGTCATCAAACAGGCGATGATTTACGCTAACGTTATCGGCAGCGATCTCGGCCCCAAAATTACCCCGATTGGCAGCCTGGCGACGTTACTGTGGCTGCATGTGTTGGCACAAAAGAACATCGTCATTACCTGGGGCTATTATTTCCGCGTGGGGCTGGTGATGACGTTACCGATTTTGTTTGTCACCCTGGCCGCGCTGGCATTGCGGTTGTCCGTTTTGCCCTGACCGGAGAAACCGTCATGAGCGACATCAAGATTTACCATAACCCGGCCTGCGGCACGTCGCGCAATACGTTGGCGTTGATCCGCAACAGCGGCGTTGAGCCAGAGGTGGTTTTGTATCTGGAAACGCCGCCAAGCCGCGAACGATTGATTGCGTTGCTGGACGAAATGGGCATGACGCCGCGCGCGTTGCTGCGCAAAAACGTCGAGCCTTACGCCGAGCTGAAGCTGGACGAAGCCGGCTGGCGCGATGATCAACTGATCGATTTCATGCTGCAACAGCCGATCCTGATCAACCGCCCCATTGTGGTGACCCCGCTCGGCACGCGTTTGTGCCGTCCGTCGGAGGTGGTGTTGGAGATTCTGCCGGATCCGCAGCGCGGCGCCTTCAGCAAAGAGGACGGGGAGCCGGTGATTGATGCGCAGGGCCACAGGATAACCAACGGCTAATCGCTGCGGCCCCGCATTTCATCCAATCAGTGCAGTTCGGCGCCGCTGCGATCGGCCAGCGCTTCCAGCAGCGGGGCGGAAGGCACGAAGAACAGGGTGCCGGTCACCGCGTGGCTAAAATCGAGCAGCCGATCGTAGTTGCCGGCCGGGCGGCCGATAAACATGTTTTCCAGCATCTGCTCGATCGGCTGCGGGGAGCGCGCATAGCCGATAAAGTAGGTGCCGAACTCGCGCAGGCCGGGGCGGCCGAACGGCATGTTGTCGCGCAGAATTTTCACCTCGTTGCCTTGCTCGTCGGTGATGGTGGTCAACGAACTGTGCGACGACGACGGTTTGACCGCTTCATCCAGCTCGATGTTGGACTGTTTATGGCGGCCGATGATCTTCTCCTGCGTTTCCACGCTGAGCGAATTCCAGCCCTGCATGTCGTGCAGGTATTTCTGCACCAGCACATAGCTGCCGCCGCTGAACGCCGCGTCTTCGTCGCCGATCACCGTGTAGTCGAAGGCTTCGTGCCCCTCCGGGTTCTCCGTACCGTCGACGAAGCCGATCATGGCGCGCTGATCGAAATAACGGAAGCCGTGCACCTCCTCGATCACCGTCACGGCGTCGCCGAGCTTGGCGGTCAACTGAGAGGCCAGTTCAAAACACAGATCCATTTCATCGGCGCGGATGTGCAGCAGGATGTCGCCAGGCGTGGCGACCGCAACGCGCTCCCCGCTACCGATCGGGCTGAACGGATGCAGCTGGCGAGGGCGCGGCGCGCCGAACAGCGTATCCCAGGCCTCGGAGCCGAAGCCGCAGACGCAGGTGAGATTGCCCGCCGGCGCGCGTTTGCCGACCGAACGCACCACGGCGGCGATATCGCCGCACCAGGCGCGCACCGCCGCCAGATGGGCAGGAACGGGCGACAGGGTGGCGACGATGAAAATGGCATGGCGCGTGACCGGCGTGAATACGGCTTGCGGCGGGGTGTTATTTGCATTCATTGCATTCGGCTCCAGTGTGTTCGGGTGAAATAGATCAGATCAAATTAAAGTGCTCGTCGGGTTTCATCGGCGGTGGCAGCGGGCTTTGGTCGTTCATTTCCAGCAGGTTGCGCTCGATGGTGTTGCAAATGGCGTTTAACGGCAGATGGTTGGCCGACACGCCGAACGGATCCTCCAGCTCTTCGGCCAGTGAGTCCCAGGATAAGAAGGTATAGGAAATGAACACCGAAACAAACGGTGTCATGTAATGCAGATCGGTCACCAGGGCAAAAGGCAACAGGCTGCAGAACAGGTAAACGGTGCGCTGCAGGATCAGGGTATAGGCGAACGGCACCGGGGTGCTGGCGAGCCGTTCGCAGCCGCCGAGGGTATGAGACAGTTCGCTCAGCTTATCGTCGATCAGCCCGAAGGTGATGTCGCTCAGCAGGCCCTGACGGCGCAATTTGCCGATTTCCTGGCCCAGCATCAGCAGGATGCGGTTGGTCGGCATCGGGCTGGCGATCACCTCGGCCAGCTCGTTGCCGGTGAGATTGTGGTACAGATCGGCGGTGGGGTCGGTGCCGCGCAGCTGATGCTTCAGGCTCCAGCTAAAGGCGATCAGCAGCTTGGCGACCTTTTGCTGCACCGCCGGTTCGTCCGGCAGCAGGCTTTTGATCTGGCGCAGCAGGGTGCGTTCGGTAATCAGCAGCGAGCCCCACAGGTTGCGCGCTTCGACAAAGCGGCTGTAGCCGGCGTTATTGCGAAAGCCGAGAAAAATGGCGATGGCGATGCCCAACAGGCTGAACGGCGCAATGGTCAAATGCACGCCGAGCTGTTCGTACCATTGGTAGCTGATCACCGCCACTATCGACATCAGCACGTTCAGCGACAGGCGAAAGGTAATTTTTGACAGCACGGAACCGTGCCAGGCGAACAGGCGAAAAAACCAGTTCTGGTGCGGGCGAATTATCATAACGTGGGTGCTTCCTGGTGTCCTGCTATTGAGAATAGTCGATTCTTATCCGGCGGCGCTATGCCGCCGTTGTCGATTGCCAGAGCCGTTGCGGGTGCGTATAGACGGTGGCGCGCCCCGGTTTGCTGAAGCCCACCAGCGTCAGGTTGCTGCGCTCGGCCACTTCCACCGCCAGACGGGTGGCGGCGGAGACGGCGAACAGGATCTCGACGCCGCACATGGCGGACTTTTGCACCATTTCATAGCTTGCGCGGCTCGAGACCAGCGCCGCCCCTTGCGACCAGGCCTGTTGGCTGCGGTAACCCAGCAGTTTGTCGAGCGCCACATGGCGGCCGACGTCTTCACATCCGCCGCTGAGTGCGCCGTCCGGCTGGATCCAGGCCGCCGCATGGGTGCAGCCGGTCAGTTTTCCCACCGTTTGCACTTCCTGCAGTTGAGCCAACGCCCGGTCGAGCTGAGCCAAATCGAAACGTTGGGTGAAGGGCAGCGGTGCGATGGGCTGAGCAACCTCCTGCAGCTGCTCGACCCCGCAGACGCCGCAGCCGGTGCGGCCGGCCAGGCTGCGGCGCTTCTCTTTCAGCTGCATAAAGCGGCGGCTCGAAAGCTCTACATGCACTTCAATGCCGTTGCAGGCCGGTTGTTGACGGATGTCGTAGATATCGTCGGGGGAGGTGATGATGCCTTCGGACAGCGAAAAACCGATGGCGAAGGCCGCCAGATCTTTTGGCGTCGCCATCATCACCACGTGGGAAATGCCGTTGTACACCAGGGCGACCGGCACTTCTTCCGCCAGCCAATCCTGCTGCGCCTGTGCCAGATCGTTGCGCTGCCAGACCGCGTGGCGCGACAGGCATTCCTGTTTGATATCGTCGGTTTCTGCGAAGAGCAGGTGCTTGTTCATAACGTTCTCGTGACCGTCGGTGACGAGGCGCCGACGAGGATGAATTCTTATTAGCAGGTGTGGGGATTATACAGGATTCTGATCCCGCTCGCGTAGGGAATCACGCCCTGCAGGTTATCCACAGTTTTGGTGGATAACGTGTGTGCAAGGGGCAGTGAAACACTTAGCAGGCGTAAAAAAAAATCGCTCAGAAAATTATTATATTACGCGACAAAGCGCGATCCGCAGGGGGATAGGGGGTTGCACGCGTTCGCGTTTTGTTTATGCTTTACTGTATAAATATACAGTTTGGTTATGATTATGCTGAGCAATTCAAGGTTGTATGCTTTTTCACCAGGTGAGCCCCTGACGTTACCGCTGTTTGCCGATCGCGTGGCCTGCGGTTTTCCCTCCTCGGCGCAGGACTATGTCGAGAGCCGGCTGGATATCGGCAAACTGCTGGTGCGGCATCCTAATGCCACTTATTCGTGCGCGCCAGCGGTGAGATGGAGCGAGCAGGATGGATCAGGCACTGAATTTTTCACTCAGCTATGCGCAGCTGATCCGGGAAGCAGAAGATGCGATTAAAAAATGCAATCTGAACCAGGGCGGGATGGGTTACACCCTAGAGTTGGGTAAGGCTTCTGTCATTCTGAGTTTCTGGTACGGTCTGGCGCTGCAGGGCTATCCGGGCACAATAATGGATGAACGTGTTGATGCCGACCGGCTGCGCCTGCATGTCCTCATCTATAAGAGAGAGGAGTGACATCGTGGCAACGGTTAACGTCCGCCGGCCGTCGCCGCTGTAGCGACGGATGCTGATTGTGCTGGCCGAACCTGCGCGCCCCCTGCCTGCTGCTGTGGCGCGCGGACGGAACGATCAAGTCGCCGCCAACGGCAAAAGCCGGGAATTGAACGGGCGCATACGTTGGGTAGATACCGGGGAAAGCAGGCAGATCAGGAACGACATCAGAAAGTCCTGTACTACCGACAGATTAAGAAACTGAGCATCCGAGAAACAGCAGACGCGACAGGCTACAGTACTTCCCAAGTTTGTCGCATTCAGGCCTTCTATAAAGAAGTTGAGACTGATTAAAAAGCAGCCTTAATGTACAATAATTTTCGATATCCAAACTGACCCCATGAACAATCAATGAGTTAGAGGTGAAAGATGATTTCATACAAAAAAATCATACCTGCTCTTGTCATATTCGCTTTATCTAATGCTGTGGCATATGCGAATGATTTCGACAAATCAAATGAAGCGATGGCAATTTCAGCAATAGGTTTTTCTGGCTCAAATGCTCGTGTTGCACATGATGTTTGTGGGGCAACCAATGAGAAAATTGATAAATATAAAAAACAAATAAAAGACTCATTAACTAGAACATTAAAGTATGAACAGTCAGGATTCGATACGCATTGGGATAATGGTTGGAAAAATGCTGATTTTTTGGTTAAGTCATTAAGTAATGATGAAGCCTATAAAAAAGAATATTGCCGAGAGGTTTTAGATGGAATTAATAATCCTGAAATGAATTAAGGATTATTCCTTATTCGGGGTTCTACGCCGGAACCCCAGATTTTTCCGTCCGCTAAAATTATCCCCGGTTGAGCAGCTTTATACCGTCAGCTCGCAGTGGACCATCAGGGGAAATGTGGCGGTACAGCGTTTGTCGGGTTATCCCAAGCTCCTGGCATAACGTACTGACTTTCGTCTCTGGCCGTCCCATTGATGCCATTGCCAGTCGCAATTTTATTGGCGTCATTTTGTAAGGCCGTCCGCCGTTCCTCCCGTGGGCTCTTGCTGAGGCAAGGCCTGCCGCTGTTCTTTGCGGCGCTGTACGCAGCAGAGACCGACGGCCGCGCGCGACTGGCTCGACACCCGCTTAGTCCCGCCCTCTGGTCAAATGCAGGCTGACGTGTACAGCCTGCAGGCAGAGGATTTCGTCTGGCAACCGGTATCGCCCGCCGTCGGCGCCGTTCGCAATGACAATCCCTCACTCATCCTGCCCATCGATACGCCAACGGTCTGAGTGCCGCATTATCCACAGTTTTGGTGGATATCATGTGTGCAAACACACGTGAAGAACGCCAAAAGCTGCAGGAAAAATCGCTCAGAAAATTATTATATTACGCGGGAAAGCGCGATCCGCAGGGGGATTGGGGGTTGCACGCGTTCGCGTTTTGTTTATGCTTAACTGTATAAATATACAGTTTGGTTATGATTATGCTGAGCAATTCAAGGTTGTATGCTTTTTCACCAGGTGAACCCCTAACGTTACCGCTGTTTGCCGATCGCGTGGCCTGCGGCTTTCCTTCCCCGGCGCAGGACTATGTCGAAGGCCGGCTGGACATCGGCAAGCTGCTGGTGCGGCACCCCAACGCCACCTATTTCGTGCGCGCCAGCGGCGAATCGATGATCGACGGCAACATTCGGGACGGCGATCTGCTGATTGTCGACAGCGCCCTGACGCCGGAGCATGGCAATATCGTGATCGCTGCGGTGGACGGTGAATTCACCGTCAAAAAGCTGCAGTGCCACCCCGACGTGCGGCTGTTGCCGATGAATCCCGCCTACGCGCCCATCGTGTTCGACGACGAAGCGCAGCTGGAGATTTTCGGCGTGGTGACCTTTATCGTCTACGCGGCGCTGTAGCCATGTTCGCCCTGGTAGACGTCAACAGCTTCTACGCTTCCTGCGAGACCATTTTCCGGCCCGACCTGCGGGGGCGGCCGGTGATTGTGTTGTCCAACAACGACGGCTGCGTGATCGCCCGCAGCGCCGAGGCGAAGGCGCTGGGCGTGCCGATGGGCGCGCCTTATTTCAAGATCAAAGAGGAGATGCGCCGTCGCAACGTCGCGGTGTTCTCCTCCAACTACGCGCTGTACGCCGATATGTCCCGCCGGGTGATGGACACGCTGGAGGAGATGGCGCCGGCGGTGGAGATCTATTCACTGGACGAAGCCTTTCTGCGGCTGGACGGCGTGGCGCGCTGCGAAGCGCTGGAACCGTTCGGCCAGCGGGTGCGCGATCGCATCCGGCGCGAGCTGCATTTGACGGTCGGGGTTGGCATTGCGCCGAGCAAAACGCTGGCCAAGCTGGCCAACTTCGCGGCCAAGAAATGGCGCGGCACCGGCGGCGTGGTGGATTTATCCGATCCGGCGCGCCAGCGCAAACTGCTGGCGTTGCTTCCGGTGGAAGAAGTGTGGGGCGTGGGCCGCCGCCTGACGCGCCAGCTGCAGGCGATGGGCATTCACACCGCGCTGCAGCTGGCGGACTGCGATACCCGGCTGGCGCGTAAAACCTTCAGCGTGGTGCTGGAGCGCACGATACGTGAGCTGCGCGGCGAGTCATGCCTGCAATGGGAAGATGAGGCGGCGGCGAAAGAGCAGATCATCTGTTCCCGCTCGTTCGGCCAGCGGTTGACGCACTACCCGCACATGCGCGAGGCGATCTGCAGCTATGCCGAACGCGCCGCCGAAAAGCTGCGACAGGAAAAGCGCTATTGCCGCAACGTGTCGGTGTTTATCAAAACCAGCCCGCATTCGGCGGGCGAAGGCTATTACAGCAATATGGGCACCGCCCGGCTGCAAACGCCGAGCAACGACAGCCGCGACATCATCGCCATGGCGGTGCGCGCGCTGGAGAGCATTTGGCAGGAGGGGCGGCGTTATCTGAAGGGCGGCGTGATGCTGGGGGATTTCAGCGCCGCCGCCATGGCGCAGATCGACCTGTTCGACGACTGCCCGCCGCGCCGCAACAGCGAGCGCCTGATGGCGACCCTCGATCGCCTGAATCAGGAAGGGCGCGGGCGCGTATGGTTCGCCGGGCAGGGGATCGTCAAACCGTGGCAAATGAAGCGCGACATGCTGTCGCCGGCCTACACCACCCGGCTGGCGGACATTCCCGTGGTGCGGCTGGGGGAGCGGGCGCCGCGCGCTGCCGAATCGAAGGAAGAAAAACGCCGCGGGTGACAACCGGCGGCGTGGGTAGGCTGAGTGTTACTTCACCGCAGCCGGATCCGGCTTATCGGGGGCGATGCCGTACAGCGCCATGGCGCGGTTGACCTCGCTGCGGGCGATACGGCCTTCGTCAGCCAGCAGCTTCAGGGCGGCGAGCGCGATGAAATGGCGGTTGACCTCGAAGAACTCACGCAGCGCCTCGCGGGTGTCCGAGCGGCCAAAGCCGTCGGTGCCCAAGGCGATAAAGGTGCGGTCGGGCAAGAACGGTTTGATCTGATCGCCGACGATCTTCATATAGTCCGTCGCTACCACCACCGGGCCGGGATGCGCCGCCAGCAGGCTTTGGATATAAGGGACTTTCGGCGGATCTTCCGGATGCAGCAGGTTCCAGCGTTCGGCCGCCATGCCGTTGCGGCGCAGCTCGCTCAGGCTGGTGGCGCTCCAGATATCGCTGGCGACGCCAAAGTCCACGGCCAACAGCTCCGCCGCCGCCAGCGCCTCGCGCATGATGGCGCCGCTGGCGACCAGCTGAGCGCGCGGGCTCTCTTGGGTTGTCGCTGCGCTCTGTTTGAGCAAATACGCCCCCTGGATAATCCCGTCCTCTACGCCCGCCGGCATCGGCGGCTGCGGGTATCCCTCATTGAGCAAGGTGATGTAGTAGTAAATATCCTCTTGCTCAACGAACATCCTGCGCATGCCGCTCTGAACGATCACTGCGAGTTCATAGGCATAGGTCGGATCGTAGGAGACGCAGCTGGGGATCACGGAAGACAGCACGTGGCTGTGGCCGTCGTCATGCTGCAAGCCTTCGCCCATCAGGGTGGTTCTGCCGGAGGTGGCGCCGAGCAGGAAACCCTTGGTGCGCGCGTCGGCCGCCGCCCAGGCGAGATCGCCCACCCGCTGCAGCCCGAACATGGAGTAGAAGATATAGAACGGGATCGTCGCGACATCGTGGTTGCTGTAGGCGGTGCCGGCGGCGATCCAGGTCGATATCGCGCCGGATTCGTTGATGCCTTCCTGCAAAATCTGGCCGTCTTTGGCCTCTTTATAGTAGCTGAGCTGCCCGGCATCTTGCGGGGTATATAGCTGGCCGAGCCAGGAATGGATGCCAATCTGGCGGAACAGGCCTTCCATGCCGAACGTGCGCGACTCGTCCGGCACGATGGGCACGATCAGTTTGCCGATGTTGGGGTCTTTGAGCAGCGCGCCGAGGATATTGACGAAGGCCATGGTGGTTGACATGTTGCGCTCGCCGCTGCCCTTAAGGAGACTGTCGAAGCGCGATAACGCCGGTATCGCCAGCGGGGTGGATTGGCCGAAGCGGGCGGGGATGTAGCCGCCCAGCGCGGTGCGCGTCGCGGTGATGTACTTCGCCGCCGCGCTGTCGGGCTCGGGCTTCAGATAAGGGATCGCTTCCAGCTGCGCATCGGGGAGCGTCAACCCCAAACGATCGCGGAAGGCTTTCACCGCATCCTGGCTCATTTTTTTCAGCTGATGGTTGATGTTCTGCCCTTCACCGGCTTCTCCCATGCCGAACCCTTTGACCGTTTTGGCCAATACCACCGTCGGCCTGCCCGGGGTATGCATCGCCTGATGGTAGGCGGCGTACACCTTTTGCGGATCGTGGCCGCCGCGGTGCAGCGCCCAGATCTCATCGTCGCTCAGATCGGCGACCAGCGCGAGCAACTCCGGGTACTTGCCGAAGAAATGCTCCCGCACATAGGCGCCGCTTTGCGACTTGAAGGTCTGGTAATCGCCGTCGACGCACTCCATCATGCGCTGCATCAGCAGCCCGGAGCGATCTTTTTGCAGGAGTTTGTCCCAGCCGCTGCCCCAGATCACCTTGATCACCTGCCAGCCGGCGGCTTTGAAGGTGCCTTCCAGTTCCTGAATGATCTTGCCGTTGCCGCGCACGGGACCATCCAGCCGCTGCAGATTGCAGTTCACGACGAAGATCAGGTTATCGAGCTTTTCTCGCCCGCCCAGCGCAATTGCCGCCAGCGATTCCGGTTGATCCATCTCGCCGTCGCCGAGAAACGCCCACACCTTTCTCCCCTGATGCGGTTTCAACCCGCGGTATTCCAGATAGCGCATATAGCGTGCCTGATAGGCGGCGGTCAGCGGCCCCAGCCCCATCGAAACGGTGGGATATTGCCAGAAATCCGGCATCAGCCTGGGGTGCGGATAGGAAGAAAGGCCGCGGCGCGCGGATTCGCGGCGAAAGTTGTCGAGCTGCTCCTCGTCGATGCGGCCTTCGAGATAGGCGCGGCCGTAAATGCCGGGGGCGGAGTGACCCTGGATATACACCATGTCACCGGCAAACTCATCGGTGCGTCCGCGGAAAAAGTGCGTGAATCCCACGTCGTAAAGTACCGCGGCCGACTGGTAGGTGGCGATGTGTCCACCGACGTTGGAATGTTTGCCGGCGCGCAGCACCATCGCCATGGCGTTCCAGCGAATAAACGCATTGATGCGCGCTTCCGCGGCCAGATCGCCGGGATACGTCGGCTGCTTATAGACCGGGATCGTATTCACGTACGGCGTGGTGACCATGCTGAAGAAATCGCCGTGTTTTCGCTGATCGGCTTCGGCCATTCTTTCCAACAAAAAATGCGCGCGTTCACGGCCGTCGATGTCGGCGACCCCTTCAAATGCCTCAAGCCATTCAGCCGTCTCTTGTGGGTCAAGATCTGCTTTTACCGCGGGTTGGTTCATAAAAGCTCCAAATGTACTTACCTGATAAGGCGCTGAGCGATACAGGAATTTATTGAATTGCATATGCAAGAGTTGCAAATGCAATAATGGCGAAAGCCACTCTATCCCTTTACAATTGCAATTGCAACTCACCGCTTTTGACGAGAAAACTGACATGACAGATAAACAACCCGACCTGTGGTTCTCCTTCGTGCGCGCGCACCGGGCAATCATCAAAAAGATAGAAACGCAATTGTCGGAGGCGGGGCTGCCGGCGTACGCCTGGTATGACGTGTTATGGGGATTGGAAAGCGGGGAAAACGGCACGCGCCGCATGCATGAACTGGCGGACGTGTTGGTGATTGAGCGTTATAACCTGACCCGCCTGATGGATCGCCTGGAAAAAGAGCGGCTGGTCACGCGTTTCCGTTCGGATGACGACCGTCGGGCCTCCTTCGCCACCATCACCGAGGAAGGCAAGGCCCTGCGGAAAAAAATGTGGGAGATCTACCGCGCGGTGGTCAAAACCCACTTTCTCAATCAGTTCAGCGAAGAAGAGATCGCACGCTTCTCCGACGCGTTGGACAACGCGATGCAGCTGGCCAGAGCGTGATCAGGCATCGGGCGTGATGTGCAGAACGCGCAGCGCATCGGCGATCAGCGTCGAGGGAATTTTCTGCTCGTCGGCCAGCAGTTTGAGGGCACATAGCGCAATCCATTCCGCCTGCGGATAGTGAATTTCGCCCCGGGTGCGAGAATCCGAACCCACCGCGGCAAAGCGTGCGGGAATGAACCGCTTGAGCTGGTTGGCGAGCAGATGCGAATAGTCGGTGACGGCGACGACGGGGACATTCCCGGCGCCCAGACACGTTTTCAGATGGCATTCGCCACCGCTGTCCTGGCGCTGCATGTCGGCGAGTTCGGCATCCTGCGCCAACCGCGTGTAGCTGGGGCAGCTCCAGATTTCGGCCGCGATGCCCCAATTTTTCAACACCTCAGCCGCCTGCTGAACGCGGGCGAGCGCTCTGCCTGCGCCGCACAGGCGAACCTGCAACGGCGAGTCCGCCGCCGCCGCGACACGATACATCCCCTTGAACGCCTGCTCTGCGACAAACGGCTCACCGGAAGCGGGGGCGTCATTGTCTGCGTTGGTCGCGAGATACACCATCTTTCTCGTTCCCTCCAGATAGAGCGCGTGCAGGGCGTGATGGAGTATCGCGCCGGTTTCCCGGGCATTGGCCGGATCGAAAGGCAGCCAGTCCGGCATGGCGGTGAGCTGGAGCGGGAACCAGGCCTGCACGCCTTTCGGCAAGTCGGTACTGCCGGTATCCGCATCGCTGATGAAAATCCCCTTGCGATTGGTTTCCGGCTCAAGCCCGCGGAGCATGTCCACCGAAGGGGTGTTGACGACGTAAAACAACGGTTTCTCATAACGTTCTGATTGATGGCCAAACCAGAGCGGCCAGGCGGTGGCGTAGCAGGAGCTCGGCGGTTCGGCGCGCCTTCTGCCGTCGATGAGCCAGATGTTGCCACTGGCGTTTAGTTCGCTCAAGGCTTCCGCCGTCCAGGCGGTGGAAGAGGGAAGCGCCGCGCCGGCGTTCTGGCTGACGGAGGCCATCTTGCGGATACAGGCTTCGGCCAGGGTTCTGGTCCTGGCGGAGGCGGCAGGCATTGTTATACGTTGAGGCGACATGCGGAGCATTCCCTTTAAGTTGCAGGTGCGATGATTGTAATTGCAATTCATGGCGTGTGCCAATGACTTCTGAACAGGTCGCAGCCATCCAGGCGTGACCCGCGGCGATATATTCAGGTTATGCAGACGCGATCCTATTTGTTTCACCGACCAGACAGCCGCCATCCGTTGTCCTTATTTCTGCGGTTTTTTATAAATGACGGGCAGCTAAAAACGGTTTGCCGATAGGGATAATGCGCGTGTCAATCCGCGTTAAACGAGAATATCGGCATCTTAAAAATAAAACGAAATAAGGATGAAAGCATATGCCTGGATTTAATTATGGTGGTAAAGGAGATGGGACTAACTGGAGTTCTGAACGCGGTACGGGCCCTGAGCCGGGGGGCGGCGATAAAGGCCATTCCGGCGATCGCGATCGCGGCGGCGCCGGCGTTGGCAACAGCCCGGAACAGCAACAGATAGCGGCGATCCAAAACGATCCGGCGCTGCGCATGAAGCTGGAGGCGGTGATTAAGGCGGCGCGCAGAATTAACCCGGATGCGAAATTGCATATTGAAAGCGTCAGCCCATCCGGCACGCTGAGCCTTTCCGCCACCGGTTTGACGGCCGATCAGGCGAAGCACATTGGCCTGGGGGGGCTGGTGATGGGGGTCAACGCTAAGGGGGGGACAGTGGCGATCGGGGATATCGAAACCGGCCATGCGCGCAAACCCTCACCCCCTGGCAAAGGCGGCAACAATGGCCTGAATGCCGGGCAGATCGGCGCCTCTTCGTTAGGCAGTTTCGTGACAGACTCGCATCGCGATCGGCCCGTCAGCGGCTGGCATGGCAACGGCAAAACCGGTGAATTCTCGACGACCCGCACGACCGGGAGTTACTACGGTTTTCATCATTTGAAGGTGGAAAAGCAAGACGGAGTGGCGACCTACAACCTCTACTATAAGGCCAATAAGAACCGGCCCGCGTTTATCGCCGTGGTGAGAGGGGATAACCTGAATGCCATGGAGGTGAAATATGCCAACGGCAAGCCGGTAAAATCGCCCGGCTCGGTAAAAACGATCGTTAAGGAATTCGTCGAATATCAAAATGCGGAATTAAAAGCCATCAAGGATGGCGTCAGCCTGGCCGCAGGTATCAATAAAGATATCGCGGAAAAGATCGGCGCGAAATACGCCAAACTCGCCAAGGATTTGGAGGCGGGAATTCAAGGAAAATATATCCGCAACGTGCAAGATGCGGAGAAAACCTACGAGCAATTGACGAAGGGCCTGAATAAAAAGCTCAAGGCGCAGGACAAAGCGGCGATTGTCGCCTGGCTGAAAATGATCGATGCGGAACAGTATGCCCGCAATGCGCGGGTATTGGGCAAGGTCTTCACCGGGGTGGACTGGGCGCTCAAGGGCGCGGATCTGGTAAACGCCGCGATTGAAGGTTTCTCTACCGGCAACTGGAAAGCGTTCCGCAACCAGCTCGAAGCGCTCGGGTTGTCGATCGGCGCAGGATATACGCTTTCCGCTATCGCTGCGTTTTTCGCGCCGACGCTGGTGTCGTCGACGGTGGGCATTTTCGCCTTTGCTTACCTGTTTGGCTGGGCCACCAGCTATATCGATGCGGAACGTGCGGGGGAACTGGAGAAGTGGGTCGCTGACCTGTAACGGCATGAGGGGGCTGGCCCCCTCATTTTATCCCTCACACCCTCTACCTCTTTCACACCACCGGCGCCACCGTCAGCAGCAGATTGGCGAAGCGGCGCCGTTCGCCGGAGGCGATCACCAGCAGCGTCCGATCCGATTTGACCGCGGCGTAAAACGCCTCGCGCGGCAGGTGCTCGATCGGGCAATGTTCTGGCAGCAGTTGCCGGTATTCGGCTTCGATAGTGTTGGTGAAGTCCGGCGGGCAGGCCATCAGCGCCGCGCTTTCCACGTTGATGCAGGCCAGCAGTTTTTCCAGGATTGGCGGGGCGGCGAGCGTGCCGGGCGCCAGGTTCAGATAGACCACGGTGGCGTCTTTCGGCGCGTGCGTCACGCAGGCGTAATTGCCGTCGGCGATCAGCACCTGGGTTTTATGCCCGCATTGCGCCAGCGCGGCGAGCAGCGGCGGGTGAGTGATGGCGGATTTGATCATAAAGCGATTCCTGAATAGGGGGCGGCTGTGCCGCCCGCAGCTGAACTACATGCGGAAGATGCCGCCGTTGATGTCGAGAGTGGCGCCGGAGATGAAGCCGTCGTATTCCGCCGCCAGGAAGGCGATGGCGCGGGCCACGTCGTCCGGCGTGCCTGCGCGGCCCAGCGGGATGCTGCGAACGGTTTCCTCCGCCGATGCCTGGGTGGTATGGCGATTATGAAAGCGGGTGCCGAGGATCAGGCCGGGCGCCACCGCGTTCACCCGGATGCCGTGCTCGCCCAGCTCCGCCGCCAGCGAGCGCGTCCAGGTGAGCACCGCGCCCTTGGTGGCGGAATAGACCAGCGAGCCGGCGTGCCCGCCGGCGCGGCCGGCCAGCGAGGCCAGGTTGATGATGCTGGCGCCGTTCGGCGCCGCCTTCAGGTGCGGCAGCGCGCTCTGGGTCACGTTCAGCATGGTGGTCATGTTTACGTCGATCACGGTTTGCCAGAAGGCGCGATCGATCTCGCCCAGCCATTTGCGCCCGACGATGCCGCCGACGTTATTGATCAGAATATCGATGCCGCCGAGAAACTCGGCGCCGGCCGAGACGCAGCGCAGCGTTTCGTCGGTGTCGATGAGATCGGCGTAGCCGTAGGCGGCCTTTTGTCCGAGTGAATGGGCCAGTGCCACCAGCGCCTTGGGGCCGCTTTCGTCGCTGTGGTAGTGAAAATAGATGTCGCACCCGGCCTTGATCAGCCGCTCTGCGGTGGCGCGGCCGATGCCCTGTTCCGCCCCGGTGATAAAGACCTTTTTGCCCGCAAGATCGCCCATGATTGACTCCTTATTGGTTCGTTAAGAATTGATGACGCCTTCACGCTGTTTGGCGCAGTAGAAAATGCAGATCAAACCGGTCGCCAGCAGGCACGAGGCCAGGAAAAACAGCCCCGGCGCGCTGCTGCCGGTCAGATCGTTCAGCACGCCCACCGCATAGGGGGCGACAAAACCGCCGATATTGCCGATGCAGCTCACCACCGCCAGCCCGGCGGCCGCGGCCGCGCCGGTGGAGATATTGGCGGGCATGGATAAGAACGGCGGCACGGCGGTGTAGATGCCGATGGCGGCAATGCACAGGAATGACAGCGCGACGAACGGGTCGTATTTAAAAAATGTCACCGCGCCCATTAGGCCGATGGCGGCGATCACCATGCTGAGGCCGGCGAACACGCCGAGCTTTTTGGTTTTGCTGGCCCACAGGCTCCACGGATACACCAGCAGCGCGGCCAGGCCGTAGGGAATGAGCGCCAGCAGGCTGACGCGAAAGATATCGCTGCCGGAAATGGCGCTGATGATCGACGGCAGCCAGGTGCCGAAGCCGTAAATGCCGCATACCATGCCGAAGTTGAGCAGCGCGTAGAGCAGGTACTTTCTGTTTTTAATGCCCTTGAGGAAGTCGCCCAGCGTGATTTTTGAGCCGGATTTGGAGCGGCCGGCGTTGCTCATCAGCCAGGCTTTTTCCTCCACGTTCAGATAACCGACGTCCTTGGGCGAGTTCTTGATCAGGAAGGGGATCAGCAGGCCGATGACGATCGGCGGCAGCCCTTCGAGGATGAACAGCAGCTGCCAGGGGGCGAAGCCGAACCAGTCATGCTGAATATTGAGAATAAAGCCGGAAATCGGCGAGCCGACCGCGTTGGACAGCGGCTGGACGATGATGAACATGCCGAGAATTTTGGTGCGGTATTTTTCCGGGAAGAAGACCGTGAAATAATACACCACCGAGGGAAAGAAACCGGCTTCGCACACGCCCAGCATAAAACGGCAAATATACAGCTCCAGCGGCGTGCGCACAAAACCGAGCAGGGTTGCGAAGATGCCCCAGGAAATTAATATTCTGGCGAACCAGATGCGCGGACCGAATTTAATGGTGCCGGCGTTGCTGGGTATTTCAAACAGGAAATAGCCGATAAAGAAAATTCCGGAAGCGAAGCCGAAAGCCGAGGCGGTCAATCCCAGATTATCTTCCAACGCTTTGGCGGCGTAGGCCATATTGTTGCGGTCGAGAAAGGCCAGGAAATACAACAAGATCATGAGGGGGACAATATGCAGCGTCAATTTCCTGATGGCACTGCGTTCAATATCCTTTGGCATTGTTTTTTTCATCATGGTTTTTCCCATGTGGTTAATCGGAATAATAGCGGCCCGGCCCAAAGTCATGAGCGGCATGCTGAATAACGACGTTGCGTGCATAAAGCGTCGCGCCGTTTATTTATTGCGACGACGCTGTTTTTTCTGATTTTGGCTGCGGCGAGCCGGACGATGCTATCTGCGCATCGCCGGGGTAAGCCGTTTTTACCGTATTAACCGGCGGTTTTGACGGAACGCCGGCTGATGACCGTCGGCGGGAAGAGAAACTCGCCGGGCGGTTGTGAATCATTGTTGATGCGGCCGATCAGGCGTTCGACCATCAGCTGCGCCATCTCGGCCAGCGGCGGGCCGATCGACGTCAACCCCGGTTCGGCCAGGCCGGCAAGCGCGATATTGTCGATGCCGACCACCGAAATCTCTGCTGGCACCTGGACGCCGGCGGCGCGCAGCCCCACCATCAGCCCGATGCCCAGCGCATCGTTAATCGCCACGATGCCGTCCGGGCGCGGCGTCAGCGCGAGGATGCGGGATGCCAGCGTCAGCCCCAATTCGAACATCTCCGTGTCGCCGTAGGCGCTGGTGGCTTTGCCTTCGATCACCCGTTGGCGTTCGCTCAAGTTGTGCCCCAGCGCACTCAGAAAACCGTCGATCTTGTGGCTGCGCCCCACGGTCAGCGCCGCTTCGGTGGCGAACACGATATGTCGGCAGCCGCGTTCGAGCAGGTGCTGCGCGGCCAGACGCCCGGCGGCGAGATTGTCCATCGACACGCTGTCGAACAACCGGCTGTCGGCGGCCATCGGCTCGGCGAACGGGCTGTCATAGCTGACGATCTTCATGCCTCGCTCGGCCGCCCGGACAAAATGGGTCTGGCGGATGTCGCTCGCCGCCACGATGATGCCGCGCACGCCATGCAGAAACATATCGTCGATAAACGCGGCTTCCTCCTGTTCCTGCCTGTAGGCGTTGCCGAGCAAGACGCGGTAGCGGTGAGCGCGCGCCGCGCTGTCGACGGCGTGCGCCAGCGCCGAAAAACTCGGGTTAACGATCGACGGCAGCAGCAGGCCGATGATCTTCGCCTGTGGCGCGAGGTTCACTGCGGTGCGCGCCGGACGATAGCCCAGGGTGTCCATCGCCTGTTCGATGCGCTGACGGGTCTGTGCGCTCATCTGGTGGCTGCGATTATTCAGCAGGTTCGACACGCTGCTGATGGACACGCCGGCCAACCGCGCGACATCACGAATATTTGCCATTTGCCGATCCCTTGCTGCCTGCCGTTAGCCTGCAATCTATAAGGGAAGGCGGGCGCAGGCAAGCCGCAACCGGGGCGAAACCCGCACGGGATCGCGCATTTGTGAGAGTCGTCAGGCGCAGGGCTGGTTGTTTACTAAACAGCAAAGGGCGGCGGCCATGGGGTGACGCGGATGAGTGAGATCTGCGAAGCATCTCTCGTTTATCGCACTTCGGGGCGGCGGGTTCTGTACTATTGTTTTCTCTTTGCGGCACGTTCCAGGCCGATGGGGCGCTGGGCGCAACGGAGATCACAGATGAACAAACGGGAATTAGAAAGCGCGATTGTCACCGATTTTTCCAAACGCATGAGCTATGGCGACTACCTGTGCCTGGACCAACTGCTGGACTGCCAGCACCCGCTCTCCAACCCGGCGCATCATGACGAAATGCTGTTCGTGATACAGCACCAAACCTCCGAACTGTGGATGAAGCTGATGCTGCACGAGCTACAGGCGGCGCTGCGGCTGGTGCAGCAGGACAAACTCAGCCACTGTTTCAAAATTCTCGCGCGCGTCAAACAGATCCAGCGGCTGCTGTTCGAACAGTGGGCGGTGCTGGAAACGCTGACGCCGTCGGAATACGTCGAGTTTCGCGATGTGTTGGGCAGTTCGTCGGGCTTCCAGTCGCATCAATACCGTTCGATCGAGTTTCTGCTCGGCAACAAGAACGCCGCCATGCTGGCGGTGTTCAGCAGCGATGCGGAAAAACACGCGGCGCTGAAGGCGATCCTCGAAGCGCCGAGCCTGTACGACGAATACTTGCTGTACCTGGCGCGCCACGGTTTGCCGATCCCGCAGGAGTGCCTCAAGCGCGACTGGACGCAGCCCTATCAGCGCAACCCGGATCTGCTGCCGGCGTTCAAAGTGATCTACGACAACCCGCAGACCTATTGGGAAGCGTATGAAATGGCGGAGAAGCTGGTGGATATCGAAGAGAGTTTCCATCTGTGGCGCTTCCGCCATATGAAAACGGTGGAGCGGATCATCGGCTTTAAGTCGGGCACCGGCGGTTCCAGCGGCGTCAGTTTCCTGAAAAAGGCGTTGGATCTGACCTTTTTCCCCGAACTGCTGGACGTGCGTACCGAAATCGGTGCCTGAGACACTGTGAGGGGGAAGGGCGATGAGCGTGAGGATTATCGATAAGGCGGCGGAGAAGGTGGTGGGGGTAAGAGTGGTGGGGCCGTATCCACAGACCATCCCGCAGGGTTCGCAGCAACTGCTGGCATGGCGGCAGCGTCACGACGTGCCGTTCGGCAAATGGCTGGTGTTGTACTGGGACGATCCGGCAGAAGTGGCGCCGGAAAAGCTGCGCGCCGACGTGGTGATGAGCGTGGCGGACGATTTCGCGCTGCCGACGGACAGCGCGGGCATGACCGTGCAGACGCTGCCCGCTGGGCAGTACGCGGTTTACCGCGTACGCATCAGCGATGGCGATTTCGAGCGGGTGTGGGGCGAGTTCTACCAGAAGCTGCTGCCGGCCAGCGGCTATCAGCCGGTTGAGGGGGTGAGCTATGAACACTATCTCAACGATTGCGAGGCCGACGGCTATTTCGACCTCGAGATTTACCAGACGGTGAAAAAGTGGTGAAGGGGAAATGATAAAGAAGGCTGAATCGATAGGGGATATCGATTCAGCCTGTGATTGTCATTCCTGTTCGGTTTAGGAGCGGTGACAAGAGGAGGGAGTGTCACTCGCACTGACGTATAGGCCGTTTGATATCTATACAGTGTAGGTAGATAGGCCAAGTCTCACTTTAGCGCCTTGGAATCAAGTGCCTTGGAATCACTCGGTGGCGGTTGTGGTGGCTATTTCCCCCAAGTTCCTTTTTGATTCATTAATATCTTACCGTTCTTTATAACTGTCAGTGTGTTATCAATTTTACTGAGCATGTAGGTCGTCGATGCATTTTTAAACTCATAACTGATTATTGGGCATGGGGCTGTATTGCAATCAGCACGTGTCACTTTTCCCTGCAAAGTTACAGCAGCACCATCTTTTTTACGCTCTCCATAATAAGTAGCATCATTACAGTTTCCTTTACTGATGCAAACAGTCATGAGCTTGATAGAGAATGACTGTGTGTCAAAGTATTCTTCCTCAGTCCTCACCTTATTTCTTTTGCTGTCTGAGGAAAAATGCATGTCTTTGAAGCGTGCAGCCCAATGCAGAATATCATTATTAATAGGGGAATCTTTATCAGATGATTTGTAATTTATGATATCAGAATCAGGTACAACCCAGGCGGCATAAATTTTCCCATCGGGATTGATGACCAGAGCAGAGGCATTTTCCAGATAAAGATCTTTTAGCCACCCTTCAACAAATAACCCACCACCTGGGGTTGAATGAGGTTCACCGAACACATCAAAGTTGTTGATGTACTTTTCATAGTCTTGACCCAGTATGCTTTTAAGATTGTCAGTGACCGCTTTATCGTTGACCAGCCCGCTTACTGTGTTGGTTTTGTTATATTGTAACAGGTCTATCGCTGATGTGGATTCAATGGAGCCAAGCAAAGAAGCAGCAAACAATGTAGGTAATAAGATTTTTTTGAACATAAATCACTCGTTTGATAATTTTAAAAATTCTTCTGCTTCCCGGGCATACCGCTTTTGAAGGCCATTACCATAACGTGCCCACCAGTTGTACTGTTTACCACCCTGCGTCGTGATGGTATCTCCATATATTGCTCTATCGTATTCTACCCGAGCTTTAAGTAAATTATCCTGAAAGCTTTCCGCCGACATACTTTCAATTTTGGCTATTGCCTCCGACGTTAAGGTATCAGCCTTAACTATTCGTCCGGACTCCATGGAGTTCAGGATCGCTTGTGCGCCAGATGAGCCACGCATATGTGCCAATGAAGTTATTGCCCCTTGTTTTCCTGGATCAGAAAAGTTCAGTGCACCTGCAGACTTCGCTGATGCGCTCATTGCTTTGGATACTTCCTCAAACTCTTCAGCGCTGCCTTGGCCGTATTGGTTACGAGCAGCAAGGATTTTGTCATAAGCATTGCCATTTCCTTTTCTGAATCCGTATAACTCACGGCGCCCACCTTGTTCTCCAGCACTCCCTTCAGAGGCCATGACCGATTCAACAACCCGATTATCAATTCTGCCGGGTTTTGTTGTCGATTGAGCATTTTGCGTGATAGATGCCGGCGCCGCTGCCGCCGCCCGAGGGGCGGCGTTAACCGGCTTTCCCGGCGTACCACTCGCCTCCTCGTTCGGGAACAGCTGATCGACGGCGCTCTGGATTGCCGCCTGATGGCCACCGCCCGGTGCGGCGGTGCGCGCGGCGCCGCCAGGCTGGTTGAGATCCAGCTGGCCGCCGGTGTTGATCGCGCCATCCTCTTTTACCGTGATATTGAAACTGGTGCCGGTGATGTTGATTTGGCCGTCCGCCAGCAGTTCGATCACGCTTTCGCCGCACTCGAGCCGCAGCGATTCGCCGGAGCCGAGGGTAAAGGCATTGACCACGGCGTCGCTGCGCGTTTTGCCGGTCAGCGCGGAGGATTCACCTTTGACGCCGGTCGCCTGATTAAGCACCACCCGTTTGATCTGGTTACCGCCCACCAGATGCGTGTGGTCGTTAGCGATGGTGTGGCTTTCATCGTTTTTCACCTGGGTGTCCATGTTGCGCTCCGCCTGGATCCACACCTGTTCGGCGCCGGCCTTGTCTTCGAAACGCAGGGCGTTGGCGTTGTCGGCGGTGCCGTCCTTGGTGCGGCTCATAAAGCCCATCTGGGTGGCGGCGGCCGGCAGCGCCCACGGCGGCATGCTGGCTTCGTTATAGACGCGCCCGGTGACGATCGGCCGATCCGGATCGCCGTTGATAAAGTCCACCACCACTTCGTCGTTCACGCGCGGGATCTGCACGCCGCCGTAGCCTTGGCCGGCCCAGGCGCTGGAGACGCGCACCCAGCAGGAGCTGCCGTCGTCTTTCGGCCCGAAGCGATCCCAGTGGAACTTCACCTTGATACGGCCGTATTTGTCGGTCCAAATCGATTCGCCGGCCGGGCCGACCACCCGTGCGGTCTGCGGTCCGTGGGTTTTCGGCCAGGTGGCCTGCTGCGGCGGGTGCCAGGGCACGTCCGCCGGCAGGACGATGAAGTCGATGCGGTGTTCGCTGCTCTGATCGTCGCCGCTGGCGTAGCGATTCTCTTTCAGATGGTAGCTGGCCTGCAGCGTCAGATATTCGCGATTGTCGTCGGCATGCGGGGCGTTATACAGCGTGAAGGTACTGCCGGGGGCGATGCCCATGGCGGTGGCGGTGCCTCGGATCTGCTGATGTTCGGCCTGCCAGGCTTCCTGGCGCACGCGGGCGTAGAACTCCCCCTGCTGATGCTCGGTATAGCGGCCCGGCCAGTCGTAAACGTCGATTTGCCCCGGCGTCGGCGAGACCGGGTTTTGCCGCGCCTGGAACAGCCAGGCGTTCGGTTTGCGGAAATCGTAGTCGTCCAGGCTGTAGATGCCCGGCGTGACGCGATCGGACAACGTCCACTGGCTGATACCTTCCTCGCTGGTGCTGCCGCCCGACGGCGTCAGGTGGTAGGGGATCATCTCATAGCCGGGATAGGGCTGGTGATGGTGGGGGGCGTCCCCGAGCACCAGCGTGTGTTTGCCCATTTCGTGTTTGAAATAGTAATAGATGCCCTCCTGCTCCATCAGGCGGCTGATGAAGTTGAAGCTGCTTTCGTTGTACTGCACGCAGTAGCCCCACAGACGATAGTCGCCGGTCAGCTGATCTTCCAGCTGCACGTTGTGCTCCGCCAGCAGGGTCTTGACGATCTGCGGCACCGTCTGTTCCTGGAAGATGCGGAAATTACGGTCTTTGGTCATCGGCCACAGGTCCGGCTGCACGTGCAGGTTGTACACCGCGTAGCGCGTGCCGCCGATCTCTTCGCTGCTGACGGCGATGGCGGTGATCTTACCGTTCAGGTAACGCGGGGCGCTGAGAAAGCCCTGGGTCGGAATTTCCAGCGTCAGCGGTTGGCCGAGCAGCGCTTTGCGATCGAGGCGCGCGTCGGTGCTCAGCAATTCAATAGAGAAGTCGAAAGGAGTGGAAAGCGCTTCGATACCGTCCAGCGAGCGAAACAGCAGTTGCTCCTGGCCCAGCGGCGTGTGCGCAATAATGCGATCCAACATGAGAACGTCCTCTGTGATTGACGTCATGCCCTGCATACTCCGGCGTTGCAGCGGCCTTGCCGCGCGGCCAATGAGGGGGCAGTTGCTCGTCAGTCTCATGAAATAGGGGAAACCCCGCCGAGGCGGAGTTTCAGAACGGGATTAGCCGGCAGTGGCCGGGTTGACCAGCCAGGTGCCGGCGGTGTCGATGCTGAGCTGCTGGCGGCGGAGCCGATCGTTGTGACGGATCTCCAGCTGATAGCGGCCCGGCGCCAGGTTCAGGCTGGCGAAGCCGTTTTCGCCCGGCGTCACCTGCTGCGGCTTGCCGTCGAGGCTGACCTGCTCACCCGGTTGCAGTTTGAAGTACACCAACGCCACCGGTTGCGCCGGCGGCGCCGCTTTTTCAGGTTCCGCCGCCGCAGGCTGCGCGGTTTGCGGCGCGCTCGGCTGCTGCGTCAGGGTTTTCTGCGCCGGTGACGCCTCGCTGTTTTGAGCGACGGCCTGGGCATCGTCCTTGCCGCCGCTCAGCCAGGCGATCGCGCCGATCACCAGCAGCGCGGCGACGCCGGCGCCGGCCATCATCGGGCGCGAGAATTGGGTGCCGCGCGCGGTAACGGTGCCGGCTGCGGCCGCAGCGGCGGCCGGGTTGGCGGCGACCAGCAAGTTCTCCGGCGCGGCGGCCGGGGTGCTGATTATTTCGTTTTCATCGGCGATCGGCAGGTGCAACAACTCGGCCATTTCGTCAATGGTCTGCGGGCGGTCTTCCGGCTTCAGCGCCAGCGCGCGATCGACGGTGCGCAGCAGCTCCGGCGAGTAGCCGGCGGGGCGGCGCTCGGTCAGCGGCTGGTAGCTGTCTTCGATGCTGCGCACCACGCTGACCGGCGGCGGCGAACCGACGATCAGCGTGTGCAGCACGGCGCCGAGCGCGTAGATATCGGTCCACGGCCCTTGTTCGCCGTCGCTGTTCTCGGTGTACTGCTCGATCGGCGCGAAGCCCGGCTTGAGCATGATCTCCGTTTCGTCCGACAGGTTGCCGATCTCTTTGCGCGCCGACCCGAAGTCCAGCAGCACCGGCAGCTGGCTCTCCTGGATCTGGATGTTATCCAGCGAAATGTCGCGGTGCAGATAGCCTTCCTGATGGATGGTGTTGATGGCGCTGAACAGCGGCGGCAGCAGCCGACGGATCCACGCCTCGTCGATTTTCTCCGGCTGCTGCGCCTGCAGGTTTTTCAGCGTGGTGCCGCTGTAAAACTGGGTGCCCATATAGGCGGTGCCGTTCTCTTCCCAGAAGCGCAACACGTGCAGCAGACCGGGATGCGAGAAGCGCGCCAGCAGACGCGCCTCCTGAATAAAGCTGTTCAGCCCGGCCTGGAAAGTTTTGCCGAAGCGTTCGCCGCGCAGCCCGATGCTGAGATCGTCGTTGCGTTTCGCCAGCGAGGTTGGCATGTACTCCTTGATGGCGATGGTGCGTTCCAGTTGGTGATCGTAGGCGCGGTAGACGATGCCGAAGCCGCCTTCGCCGATCGCTTCCTGGATCTCGAATTCATTGAATCGATAGCCGCTCGGCAGGCTGTTCGAATTCGGTTTGGTTATCCCGGTTCCCGACATAGTGATGACTCTCTGTGTTCAAAGGGCCGCCGTCTCGGCGGCCGCGGCGTTATGCCTGAAATTGACAAATGAATTCGTTGTTCTGCAGCGCGATATGCAGCTGGCGATAGCGCTGGTCGTTGGCGCTGCCGGTCAGCAGGGTGTGGCTGATCTGCGGCAGCAGGGTGTTGGTCAGGATGGCGTCGACCATGCGGCCGCCGGACTCCACCTCGGTGCAGCGGCTGACGATCTGCTCGATGACCGCATCGTCGAAGGTGCAGACGATGTCGTGATTCTCCGCCAGGCGACGCTGAATGCGGCCCAATTGCAGGCGCACGATGTTGCCCAGCGTGGCGTCGGTCAGCGGGTAATACGGCACCACCAGCAGGCGGCCGAGCAAGGCGGCCGGGAACACCGACAGCAGCGGTTGGCGCAGCGCGCCGCTCAGCGCCTCCGGCTCCGGCAGCAGCTCCGGATCGCTGCACAACCCGGCGATCAGATCGGTGCCGACGTTGGAGGTCAGGATGATGATGGTGTTGCGGAAATCGATATGACGGCCTTCGCCGTCCTCCATCCAGCCCTTGTCGAACACCTGGAAGAAGATTTCATGTACGTCCGGGTGCGCCTTTTCGATCTCGTCCAACAGCACCACGCTGTAAGGACGGCGGCGAACCGCCTCGGTCAACACGCCGCCCTCGCCGTAGCCGACATAGCCGGGCGGCGCGCCTTTCAGCGTCGAAACGGTGTGCGACTCCTGGAATTCGCTCATGTTGATGGTGATGACGTTCTGCTCGCCGCCGTACAGGGTTTCCGCCAGCGCCAGCGCGGTTTCGGTCTTGCCGACGCCGGATGGCCCGGCCAGCAGGAACACCCCGACCGGCTTGTTCGGATCGTCCAGCCGCGCCCGCGAAGTGCGCACCCGGCGGGCGATCAGATCCAGCGCATGGCGTTGGCCGATGACGCGCTGATTCAGGGTGTCGGAGAGCTGCAGCACCGCTTCAATCTCGTTTTTCACCATGCGGCCCAGCGGGATGCCGGTCCAGTCGGCCACCACCGCCGCCACGATGTTGGCGTCGACGGCGGCGAAGATCAGCGGCGCTTCGCCCTGCAGCGCGCTCAGCTGCTGCTGCAGTTCGCCCAATTGGGCGCGCAGCGCGTCGGCATCAGGGCGCGTTTGCGTCTCTTCGTCGGTGCTCGCCTCTTCTTGGGCGTGCAGTTGGGCGCGCAGCGTGATGATCTGCTGGATCAGCGCCAGCTCCTGCTGCCAACGCTCGGTCAACTGTTCGAGTTCCTGGCGCAGCGCGGTCAATTGGGCTTCAATCTCCTGCGGGCGCAGGGGATCGCCGATGCCGACCTTGGCCTCGCGGCGGGCGATATCCAACTCTATCTGCAGCGCATCGATGCGGTGGCGGCAGTCTTCGACCTGGGCGGGCTCGGCATGTTGGCTGACCGCCACGCGCGCGCAGGCGGTATCCAGCAGCGCCACCGCCTTGTCCGGCAGCTGGCGGGCCGGAATATAGCGATGCGACAGCCGCACCGCGGCGTCTACCGCTTCATCCAGCAGCAGCACGCGGTGGTGTTGCTCCAGCGGGCTGACGGTGCTGCGCAGCATCAGCAGCGCTTTGTCTTCGCTCGGCTCGTGTACCTGGACCACCTGGAAACGGCGGGTGAGCGCCGGGTCTTTCTCGATGTATTTCTTGTATTCCGACCAGGTGGTGGCGCCGATCGTGCGCAGCTGGCCGCGCGCCAGCGCCGGTTTCAGCAGGTTGGCGGCGTCGCCGGTGCCCTGGGCGCCGCCGGCGCCGATCAGGGTGTGAATTTCGTCGATAAACAGGATGATCGGCGTCGGGCTGGATTGCACTTCGTCGATCACCGCCTGCAGCCGTTTTTCAAACTCGCCCTTGACGCCGGCGCCGGCCTGCAGCATGCCGATGTCCAGCAGGCACAGCTTCACGTCGCGCAGCTGCGGCGGCACGTCGCCGGCCACGATGCGCAGCGCCAGGCCTTCCACCACGGCGGTTTTGCCGACGCCGGCCTCGCCGGTCAGCAGCGGGTTGTTCTGGCGGCGGCGCATCAGAATATCGACGATTTGCCGGATCTCTTCATCGCGGCCGGCCACCGGGTCGATCTCGCCGTTGCGCGCTCTGGCGGTCAGATCCTGGGCATACTGCGCCAGCACGCTTTCACCGCTGCGCGCCGCGCCGGGCAGGGGCTCGGCGCCGCTTTGCGCCGCCGCGTCCTGGGCGTTTTCCGCCGAGTGAGCGGTAATGGCGGCGAACTGTTCCATCAGCAGATCGGCGTTGATGCGCTCGAACTGCGGGGAAATGGCCTTCAGCAGGTGGCGCAGGCTGTAGGTTTTCAGAATGCCGAGCAGCAGGTGGCCGCCGCGGATGCGCGCTGCGCCGAACTTCAATGAGCCATAGACCCAGGCGCGTTCTACCGCGCTGTCGATGTGCTCGGACAGATCGGAGATGGCGCTGGCGCCGCGCGGCAGGCGATCGAGCGCCTCGACGATGTCGCGCGCCAGCTGCGCCTCGTCCAGCGCGAAGTGGCGAACGATCTGCTGCAGATCGCCGTCCGGCGATTGCATCAGCTGATGCAGCCAGTGCGCCAGTTCGACGTAGGGGTTACCGCGCAGCTTGCAAAACGCCGTCGCACTTTCCAGAGAGGTGAATAACAGGCTATCCAGTTTGCCGAATAATACCGAGCGGCTGATTTCAGACATGGTTTTCCTCAGGTCTCAGAGTGGCCTGACGCCGCCGGGCGTCGGCCGAAATAGGGTCAGAACGGGTTTTCCAGCGGTTCAGGGCTGAAGATCAGATCGTCGAGATCGCGCTGTCGCCGATGGTCGGCCAGCCAACTGCTCAGGCCCAATCGCTGCGCGCCGCCGAGCTGGATGCCGTGCGCCTGTTCCTTCGCCAGGATCAGGCGGACTTCCCAGACGAACTCGATGCCCAGGTATTGGCGCACCCAGTCGCGCAGTTGCCGGCACAGATCGGCGCCGGGTAGAAAGCGGTCATAGTCCTGCTGCGGCATCGGCCCCAGCTCGATGCGGAACTTGTGCTGGATATCCCGCACCGCGATGCCGAGAAAGGCCGATTCGCCGAGCCGCGGCGCGCCGCGTCCGGCCTTGAGCCGCGCCTGCTCGCTCGGCTCCACCCGCAGCCAGTGCGGCACGTTTTCGACGATGCGCACCGGCACTTTGAAATACTGCTGCAAAATTTTGCTCAGGCCTTCCGGATCGCGGCTGTGGCGAATCAGATGACCGGCCATAAAATGTTTAGCGTGGGCGTTGATGCTGTCGCGCTCTTGCTGCGCCGGCTGGCCGATGCCGATCAGGCTCGACAGGTACTCGTCGAAGCGCCGGTTGTCGGGGCGATCCAGCGACACCGTAGGTTGCGCGTCGGCCCAGGCGCGGTAAAACAGCAGCGTCAGCCGGTGATGGAACAGATTGGTGAACGCCAGCAGGGTGGTGTCCTGATGGTGATACACCCGTTCGCGCACGTATTCGGTCAGGTGCAGCGGCAGCGGCCCGTTGGGGCCGAACAGGCCGAAGCTGAAGATCGATACGTCGTGCAGCGGGCTGTTGGCGCGCGGCGTCACCTGCGCCAGCGTGGACGGCGCGAACGACAGCGAAGGTTCCTGGCCCAGGCGCAGCATCTCGTGGCGCGGCAGCGGCGCGCGCCCCAGCAGGTAGGGTTGGCCGCCCTGGGCGTCGATGCGCCGCAGCAGTTGAAACAGATCGTGCTTGTAAGGCGCGCTGCGCAGCCGCGGCCAGAAGTCGTCCGGCAGGCGATACAGCGCGTTGATCTGCGGCGGCGCCAGTTCGGTGGCGATCATCTCCGCGTTCATATCAGCGTCCTTTTGCCCATGCGCGCCTGCCAGTGGGCGATCTCGCCGCGCTGCTGGCTGGAGAGCGTCATCTCGGTGAAGGTGTTCATCGCCACCAGGCGCGAGAACAGGCGCTCCAGCACGCTGCCGAGCAGGTAAGGACTGTTGCCGGAGAACGCCTGCTCATCGACCGTCAGATCGATGGCGATGCCGCGCGCGAACACGATGGGGCCGGGTTCAGGCACTCGCCGATAGACCGGCCGCAGGTTGCAGTGGCGCACGCCCTGGATCTGTTTGGCGATCGCCGGCTCGCTCAGGTTGCCGTACAGCCCCAGCAGCTGGCGCAGGCTGGCGGCGCCCTGTTCCGGATCGCCGTCCATCATGCTGAGGTAATTCAGCTGCAGCTGACTGATCAACCGCCAGGTGATCATCCCTTCGGCCAGCGCCGGACGCGGCGGTGTAGGGCCTTTGCGCAGCGAGACCTGCTTGATCGGGATTGAATCGGGCATCACGAAATTGCCCTGATCCTGCTGCAACAGCATCAACGGCAGGTCGCGGCTGGTGCACAGCACGTCGGCGGTGAGGTATTTCAGATCGCTGTGCCACGGCGACTGCCGTTCGTCCACCAGCGATACGAACACTTCCGAACCGGCATAGCCGGTGCGGGTGCCGTAGCGGCGGGCGTGCTCCGACAGCGTGCGCTGTTCGCGCCGCAGCGAGAAGTAGGCGCCATAGTTGCCATCGTCCGCGCTCAGGGTGCTGTAAAACGGCCGAAACTCTTGCTCGTAGCGTTTTTCGCTGGCGCTGCCGCCGAGCCGCTGCACCGAAAACACTTCGTAATCCAGCGGCCGGATATTGTCGACCACCAGATGGTATTCGTGGTTCTTTTCGTTGATCGCGATGCGTTCGGCCACTTTAGGAAACAGGTTGATCACCGGCGTGCAGTGCAGCGCCAAATGGGCAACGTCGACCACCCGTTCCAGCGCGGCGTCGTGCCTATCGAGCAGCACCACGATTTCGAACTGGCGCAGCGCCTTTTTCCCTTCGCGCACGCTTTGCAACAGCGGGCGCAGGCCGTTGACGCTGAAGAACTGGAAGCGCGCCGGGAAGGCGAAATATTCTTGCAGCAGCCGGTAGCCTTCGAAGTTGCGCAGATCGTTGGGCAGCAGCGCCTGATCGGCGGCAAAGCCTTCCTGTCGCAGCCCGTCCAACGCCAGCGCCCGCCGCTGCGGCTGAGCCTCCACCGTTTGGCAGACAAGCCCGACGCTGTGCTGCATCAGCAACTCCAGCAGCTGCTGCGCCTGCATGTCCGGCCCGGCCAGGTAAAACATCAATTGGTCCAGCTGCAGGTTGTTGAGCGTCACGCTTTCGTAGCACTCCAGCCGAATGCGCAGCGCGCTGACGCAGCCGCTGTGCTGCAGCCCCAGCGAGGCCAGCGGAATATCGGCCGGAATGCCGCCCAGCTCGACGCCGGCGATGCGCACCGGCTGCAGCGTGACGTCATGCGCCGTGGTGTAACTGCAGGTGATGCCGCTTTTCTTCAGCGTCTGGCTGTCCATCATGGTGCCGCGCGGCACCACGAAGCCGTTGCTGATATCGCCTTTACTGCTGTCCGGCTGCAGCTCGGCGATCGCCATCGACGGCGTCGGCGACAGGTAGTTGGGGTAGATGATCTCCAGCAAGCGCTGAGAAAAGCGCGGGAACTCGGCGTCCATTTTCAGCTGCACGCGCGAGGTGAGGAAGGCGAAGCCCTCCATCAGACGCTCGATATAAGGGTCCGCCACGTCGATGCCGCGCATGCCGAGACGGCCCGCGACCTTCGGGTACTGTTCGGCGAACTCGGCGCCCATCTCACGCAGATAGGCCAGCTCGCGGTTGTAATAATCTAACAGTTTACTGTCCATCGCCTTACCCTATGTCTTTCAGATCGAAGTGGCCGTTTTCCAGATCCACGTCGGTACGGAACAGAAACTCCAGCGGATAGGGCACGCACCACAGGCGGCCCTTGATTTCGATCGACAGCACGTTGTGCAGATCCAGCGAGCCGGTGTCCGAAATGCAGCGCACCTGCAACCCGTCGGGCAGAATGCGCGGCTCGAAATGGAGGATGGAATCGGTCAGCGCGCGCTGAATGTCCAGCCATTCGATGTCCGACATGCGCTTGCCCGCCAGCGAGGCGATGCCGTAATTCAGGGTGGAGCGCCGCACCTGTGGAAAATCGCCGAGATCCAGATTGGATTCGCTGTTGACGCAGTTGAACAGCCACTGCAAATCGCGCAATACCCGGCGGCGCAGCTCGCTGTGCGACACCAGGTTGCGCACCTGCGCCTCCTGCTTTTTCTGCGGTTCGTCGTCGGTCAGCATGTCGAGCAGCACCGGCTGCATTTTGTCGCGTGAAGTCAGGCGTTCGCTGTCCTGACGAGAGCGATAGCCCTGGCGGCGCAGATCGCCGCCGTCATAGTGGGGTGGGCGCTTGTCGTTCATGGTCAGGCGCTCGCGTCGAAGCTCAACTGCCGCAGGCTGTGCAGCGGGAATTCGTCGCTTTCGCTGAGCCAGGTCTTCAGGCCCAGCCCCGCATAGTGGGCGCCGTCGCCCAGCGGTTGCCATTCGGTGCGTTTGCCGAGCAGCAGCGCGTCGTCGCTGCCTTCGGGCAGCGGGTAACGGGCGGGCAGTTGGCATACCTGTTCGCGGCCGTCGGTCAGGCGCACCAGCGCATGGCTCCACACCAGATCGATGGCGCTCTGTGGCGCCTGGAACTGGATCGCGGCGATGTCGGCAAACGGCACCCAGTAGTAAACGCCGTTGAGCGCCAGCTCGCACACCGGCCCGAGGCGGCCGTCACCGTCGGTCAGCCAGTCGAAACTCAGCTGCCGCTCTTGGTCGCCTTCGGCCAACATTAACCGCCCGGCGCCGGCCGGGGCGGCCTCCAGCGCCTCATCGCGCAGCGTCTGGGCCTGCTCGGCCGCCCCTTGCGCATCCTGATGCAGCGCCTGCACCATCAGTTTCAGCCAGGGATGCGCCTGCCGCAGCAGCGTCGGCGCGGCCGTGCCGGCGAATACCGCCTGGCGTTGCAGCTCGGCGTTGACCGACTGCATCAGCAGCAAGGTGGTTGGTTGGGCGATCGGTTTCAGCGCCTGCCAGGATTTCAACTGCGCGTTGGCGCGCGTCCAGTTACCGCTCAGACACAGCAGTTGCACCAGCGCGGCGCGCAGGTCGGCATCCGCCGGTTTTGCCTTGATATCGTTCTCGACGGCGGTGATGGCCGCGGCGATCGACTGGCCTTGCAGCATGCTTGCTAATGATTTCACAGGCTTTCCTTATAATCAGTGAGTGGCGCCGTTAACCGACAGGTAGCTGCCGCTGGCGGGATCGACCCGGTCTGCGGCCAACTGTTCCACCAGCTTGAAGGTCAGCGGGGCGGCGGCGCTCAGCAGCGGCTGCCAGGCGGTTTGCGCCTGCTGCACGCGCTGTGTGATCTTGGTCTCGTCGGCGGCGTCGACACGCGGCATTTCAACGATCGCTTCACCGTTGAACGCCCAGGCATGCAACTGCGGTTCGAAGGTCAGCAGCAGGAAGCTGCCCGGCGCCTGCGGGTTGCCGCCCAAAATGAGCCGTTGGGCGTTGGCGCTGACGACGGTCAGCGCGCGATCGCCGCCGTTAATCTTCGCCAGCGGGTAACCTTGCAGGAACCACAGCGTCGGCGAGAGGGTTTGCCCGCCGTGTTGCAGCGTGACCGCGCCGCTGCCTTGCAGCCAGCCGTCCTCGCCGCAGCGCAGCGCGTCGCCGGCGGGAATGAACAGCGCGCCGCCGGTGGCTTCGTCACCCCAGAAGGTGCGGAAGTGGCAGCCCTGCGGCAGGCTGAAACGCTGTGGCGGCGCGGTGTCCGCCTGCGCAGAGGTGACGGCCACCGCCGTAGGAATGGTCGGCGGCGGCGGGGTTTGCGGCTGCTCGGCGGTCTCTTGCTTGACCACCGGTTTCCAGCCGCGCGCTTTGGCGGCTTCGCCGGTCGCCAGCTTCTCACCGCGCTTGTCGGTCAGCGTCCAGGGCAGATGACCGGCTTTTGGGCACTGCTTTTCCAGCAGATTGCCGACGCGGGGCAGAAAGTCGTTCAACACGGCCGGATCTTTGCCTTGCGCCGAGACGATGCGCAGCGGGATGCTTTTGCCGCACCAGCTTTCCGGATTGCTGTTCTTGACGTCATCAATAAACACTTCCAGCTTCTGGCTGGGGGAGTAAACCAGGCGATAGTTCATCGCCTGCGCGGTCGGTACCGCCATCAGGGCGACGAGCCCCGGCATCCAGTATTTCATAGTGAACCTTGCTGTGAATGTGCGCCGACTCAGTCGCGGATGAGAAACCGTTCCGCATCCGCCAGCGAATGCAGCAGGGTGGTTTCCTGCGGTGAGCCAATCCAGACGGCGATAGCGCTGTAGTTATCGCTGTTATTGTTTTTCTTCCATGCCTGCTGCATCAGGGCGATCCACTCGCTGGGGGAGTTGACCATGTGCAGCGACTGTTCCAGTTCGGCCTGGCTGAAGCTGTGCCAGAAGCCGTCGGTGCACAGCAGGAAAACGTCGCCGTCTTCCAGCTGCAGCACGTCGCTGTAGGTGGCGTCGCGCTCTTCGTTGAGCCCCAGCGCGAAATACAGCAGGTTGCTGTTGATGCCGTTGGTCTGATAACCGGCGTCCTGCATCTGTTGGATCAGGCTGTGGTCGGTGGTGACGGCATGCAGGTAGCCGCGGCGGAACAGGTACAGGCGGCTGTCGCCGGCGTGCGCCCAGTAGGCCAGCTGGTAATCGCGATCGATAAACAGACTGACCAGCGTGGTGCCCATCTTGCTGTATTCGTCCGACTGCCGCTGCTGCTGGTGGATGGCGGCATTGGCGCGCGTAATGTGCTGACGAATGCTCTGGGCGTTAAGGTGCTTTTCGCCGTCGAAGTTTTGCAAAATGGTGTCGCGCGCCAGTTTGGCGGCGATATCGCCGCCCGGAAAACCGGCGATGCCGTCGCACACCACGAAGCAGGCGGCGCGGTTGCCGAGCACCTCGCCGGTCTGATCCTGGTTGGAGGCGCGGCCGCCCTGATTGGAGGTAGAGGCTATGGTGATATTCATTACGCGTCCGGTTTGGTCTGTGAGTCTTTGTATTGATTCACTTCAACGTCATAGGCGTGCAGGAAGGCTTCGCCGAACAGAGTGTGGAAATCGTCCTCGATTTCGCCGGAGGTTTGCTGATAGTTCTTCACAAAGTAGTCCCACAGCGCGGCCTTGCGGTTGGCGGGCAGCGACAGACGCGGCGCCACGCCTTCCTTGCGCGCTTCCTCTTCGAGGCGCTCCGGGTTGAACGACTGCAGCATGGCGGCGATGATGGCGCGAATGCCGGCGATCATCCCCAGCTGGTGCGCCTGCAGGTCGATCAGCGCATCGCGCACCGCCTGTTCCGGCGGCATAAAGCCCGGCATCTGGCTGCCGAACATCTGCATCAGCACCGTTTTCCCCGAAGGCAGCAGTTTGAACGGGTTGTTGGCCTCGTCGAGGATCATGGTCATCTCAGCCTTCACGCCGCGCTTGAGGATCGAGCGGGATGAGAGCAGGGCGACGGTGCCTTGCGAGAACAGGCTCAGCAGGCGGCCGGCTTGGCGGATCTGTTGTTCGTCGAAATGCGGCTGCGGCTGCAGATCGTCGAGACCGAGGCCTTGCAACAGCGCCGTCAGCAGCGGCCCCTCCAAGGTGTCGCCATTCGGCGCGGCGGCGTGCTGCCGCTGGGCGGACTGGTAGGCGACCGGATCGATGCCCAAGCGGTTGCCCTGGCGCGGGCGCGGAGGTTGCGCAGGCGGTTCCTGCTGGCTGAACTGCGGTGCGGGTTGGGGCTGCGGCTCGGGTCTCTGCACCGGCGGCGGCGTCGGTTGAGGGCGCGGCGCTTGCGGTTGTGCGGCGATCGGCGCCGGTGGTGGGGACGGCGGTTGTGCCGGTTCCTCCGGCTGAGCCAGCGGCACGGCGCCGCCCATCAACAGCCCCAGCGGGTCGTTGCTGTTTAACGTCTCTGGCGAAGCGGGCGCGGATGAACCGCCGAACAGCGCCAGCGGATCCAGCTCTTGTTCCGGTTGCTGCGCATTCTGGACGGGGGGAGCCGGGCGCGGTGGCGCAGCCTGCTCCGCCAGCAGCGCGCTGGGGGTGGTGTCGGCCAGGATATGCTCACGCTCAAAAGTGGAGTCGGTGTTGAATAGGGCGGCCGGATCGGTTTGCTGTTGCTGCAATTGGCGCAGATCGACATCGCCCGCCAGCTGCGCCAGCGGATCGGCCGGGTTCAGCTCGCGAGCGGGGGTATCCAGCAGCGGATGGCTGTCTGGATTGGCTACCGGCGGCGGTGTGACGGCGGCCGACGCATTCGGCGTAAATTCTTCCACCAGGCTGTCCCAGATTTCGTTGGGGATCGGCGCGGCGGATTTTTCTTTGGCGGCGGCTGCAGGGGCCGCAGCAGCGGCAACGGCCTTGGCCACCGGTTGAGCCTGCGGCGCGGCGTGCTGTTGCAGCGCGCTGACTTCAATCTGGTAATCGTCGATGCCGAGCACGTCGCCATCCTGCAGTTCAACCTGGCGGCCACGCTCCAGCGGAATATCGTTCAGCAGCACGCGGGTGACGTTGCCGCGATTGGTGATGCGGCATTCGCCGTCAGAGGAAATGTGCACGATCGCCTGCAGACGGGAAATGGCGCGCTCTTCGTCCGGCAGCACCAGGTTGTTGTCCACGCTACGGCCGATGGTGCCGCCCGGCGGCAGAAAATCGCAACTGCTTTGCGGCGGAACCTGGCCGCTTTTATTTTTTACAATGGAAAATCGCATAAGGCATTCCTGCTGATTAGATCTTATGGCCAGACAGTGAAACTCGATAACTGGATGAGTTTGACTTGATTTCTTTCCTAAGAGAGAGCTTTGAATGTGAGTGACTAAATTCTTTGGCTAACGCATTATATGGTCGAAAACTTCAATGTAATAACGTGAGGCTGTATATGTCAGGAGATGTCTTTGCTATTATTCGCATTATTCTTAGTCTTTCTTTTGTAATAGAGGTTAGTTGGTAATTGAGACAGGTAAGTAAGGGCGAATATAATACTGGCGTACCACACCTCATCATAGTCTTGAAATTTTATATTGAGAATTGGATCCAGTATCTCAGAACCATAGTTAAATACTAAACCTTGGATGATGCTTGCAAATAAATTTACTGTGGTAGCTATCACAAAAAGGGAATAGGATTTTCTATTGTTGGTTTTTTGTTTTAGGTGATAAAGCCCGACAAATACTAAGACTGACAGGAAAAAGTATAAAAACACAAATGAGTAAGAGTAGGTGGAAAGCGTGACGTCATCGATCACTGTTTTGTTTCCTCATCGATTAATTTGTAAATTCCATAGCCAGTTATGGCATTGGAAAAAACCTCTGCGCCTAATGGAACCGTGCCAAGTTTTTTCCATCCAATAATATAATCGCTGTTTATGTGTTTAAACAACCGCCAAGAGTCAGGTCTTAATGACTTGCCAAATATACCGTACCCGGATAGTGATATGTCAACGGAACTATAAACGATGTCAGCTTCATTTTTATTATAACCTAGATAGTTAGCCGCGTAGTGGTATGCCTCTCTTATACTGCCAACCTTATCTTTTCTGAAAAGTAAATAATAGCCACTTTCGTAAACATTATTTGCTCCTTGAGCCATTAACGGTACGCCAATGCCCCCGCAGGCCATGCCTGCAGAAAGTGCACAGGTTCCGATTCCGGCAAATATCTGAGAGCCGCCGCTGACAAAACCAACTTGTTTCATCACCAGGTTTGAAAATCTTTCTCTTTTTTCTTTTTTTATTGCGACAAAGAGCTTGGCTTTACCTGTATTAATGTTGAATTCTTGTTGTTTGAGGTTGTTGATTTCCTCTTCAATTATACTGATTGCCCCAGAGTAGGATGTGCAGTGTATACTGATATCCCTTTGTGCAAACTGAATAAGTTGGTCTATTTCCAGTGAGAAATTAGCTCTTGATTCGTTGGTGTATAGATACTGTCGTGAAAACGTTCTTGATAGTTTTTTGAGTTCATCGACAGATCTATCCAGATCTGCTTTTGTTTTGTATTGCATCAGGATTCCTTTCCTATTTTTCTAAACTAACATTTATTATATGTAAGGATGCGTATTTATTATCAGTTGTCGTCTTTCCCTTGGTACTTCTTGATGATGGCTTGCAACGCTTGGCTATGTACAAGATCGATGCACTTGGCCATCGTCATCGGCTCCCCAGACATGCTGTCATAGGGCTTTGCCAGAAATTCTTTTGCCAGCGCCCTGACGGCGGTATGCGCCTCCAGAGAATAATCGCCGAACTCCATGTAACCCCGAGCAGCGGCTGCGGCATCGTTTTTGACTTCTTTTGCTGAGTACCCCTCGGCGATACAGACGCTAAGCGCGTAGTTTTTGAGGTACTCGGCAGGGGAATAGTCAATTTCTGTCGCTGCATTGACGTTCAACGTTGCGGCGATGGCCACAGTCAGTGAGATTTTTTTCACTGGTTATTTCCGAGGAGGATTTTCATTTACTCTGTCCGGATTGTCTTTCACCCAATTATCATTAGGGCGCTGCACATAATCTTTCGCAAGTTTGTCAAGCTCTTTACTATGGTACATATCCATGCACTTCATTAAGTCTAAACGGCTTTTCCCATCCTTAGCATTGTAATTCTTTTGCAAATACTGCTTTGTCAGCTTGATGATAGGGGATTCTTCATCACGAATTGCATAGTATGACCAAGCATCGATACCATTCGATGAGGCAATTGCATCTTTGCTAGCCTCTGGTGATGTCTTATAAGCGACGGAAATGCAGTAGGTTAGAGCAATATCCTTGTAGTTTTGCAAATAGCTTCTGTATGCCGCTTGCGGCGGCCAATTTTCAATCGACTCTTCTTGATTTTTCTGCGCTATAGCACAAGTGGCATATAGACAAAAAAAGGAGATAAGGATTTTTTTCATCTCAACACTCCAAAATCCGTATGGTTTGTGCAGAGTAATACATAACCAGCGCATGAGTATCTCAATGCTTGATGGCTAATACCCAGTGAAAATAATTAATAAAACTCTAATTTTCTTAAGTTGATGGTTTTATAAAATTGCAACTTACAATGTTAATTATTAATTAGAGTAACGTTCGAAGATGGCTTTAGCCTCACTGGAACTCTGCAGCGAAAGGCAATCTAAAGTATGATAACTTCCTTTAACTGATCCTTGACTATTTTTATTTGCGTACTGTTCAGCCAGTTTTTCGCCTTGTTCGAATGCATCCATGGGGAGTTTACTGAATTCTAAATAGGCGGAAGCGGAACGGAAGGCATCTTGCTTGGTTTTTTCTGAGTCAGTAGATTTCCCAATGCAGCGGCTAATCAGCCAATTTTCATAAATTTCGCTTTGAGGTAAGTTTTCTATTTTTATATCTTCCGCCAGCAACATAGGAGAAACGAGAAGAAGAGCAAGGGCGATGTGGGTAGTCTTCATTTTAATATCCAAAGTGATGCGACTTCAGGAACAAAAGATCCATTCTCAGGATCCCCCATGAAATGACAAGAGTCAGAGCAAATGTCACCGTTCCATAATGTGACATGTCCTCTGGCATTTCGCCAGCCATTTCCTTGTATAACCATTATCCCTTTTTTACCTGAGAATTTAGCTGGGGTAGGGGATTTCACCGTGATATCAGGCTTGCCGAAGTTCTTTTCTAAAAAGAGAATCATATCGTTAACACGATAAAGATACCATTTTTTATCTTTACCAGACACAGTCGCATAACCGGAGTTAGAGGGAATTGGTATGCCTGTATAGTTGAGTACATAACTCATTCGTATAGGACAAGCATTTTCAAAAATACCGTTTTCAATATTGCTTTCTACTTTTCCACCAATCAATGCACCCACTTTTTTTACATTGATATTGACTTCAGAAAAACGAATCCATGCGGGTCCAAATAGAGGTTTTTTCATCCTGACTCTCCATTGTATCCATGTTATGAACCCCCGGCCGTAGCCGGGGGCAGACAAATTAAGCTTCGCGGTTTTCCTTGATGTTCCAACCTGCGCTGCTTTCGGCGCCTTTGCCGCCTTTGTCGCTCTGCTCCCAGTACTGCTGTTTCACTTTCGCCGCCTGGAAGGAGTAGGTGACGCCCACGGTGTCTTCGCCGCCTGCACCGGTGTACTGCACGGCGGTGACCAGCACGTCTTCCAGGGTGATTTTTGCGTATTCAACCTGGGTGCCGCCCGCCTTGCAAACCGACAGCTCAATCTTGGTCAGGTGTTTGCCGCTTGAGCAGTGTTTCAGCAAGGCCGGGGTTGACTTGTCGATCAGCGCGTTGACGTGCAGATCGTTGAAGCACACTTTACCGGCGCCACCGCCGCCGCCAACGCCCATATTGCCTGGTTGAGAGGCGCCCCAGGAGAAAGAAGTAATGTCGGTCCAGCCTTTGTGATTCGAATCTTTGGATTCGCCGCTGGCACCTTCAACTTTCAGGAACATATCAATAGCCATAGTTTCTTCACTCTTTATTAAGGGTTAACAGTAGTATTAACGTTACGTTGAAAAACTCAGGTAATAGCAGCAGGAATTGCAAGTGTGGTAATGCATTACCAATTTATATCCTTGTGCCATGCACCTTCTTAAATACCGAAAACTATCGGTACGGGTTACCGAGCCATTATTAAAATGATAATGGCTCAATGCTTAATTATTTCGCGTTATCTTGATTCCACGTGCGATCTGGATTGCCTGCAATGAGCTGTCGGGAAAGCTTGTCCAATTCCGGACTATGGTACAACCGCAGGCAGTTTAAGGTGACACCTTGACTCTTGCCTTTGGTTTCACTGTGAAACTCATTGACTCTGGATTTATATTTGCCGATGAGAGCATTGATTTTCTCATCACCTGATTCGATATCGAATGGCATCCATTCTCTCATCGCATTCGCCGTTCTGGCCGCATCAAGAGAGAATGCCTTATATGCAGTTAAACCAAACCTCATGCTTTTACTGGCCAGCCGATGGAACACTAGCTCAACTCCCAAAACCAGACCTCTTTGCAGTTAAAATAGCAATGGGAATGGCAGGTTAATAGCGAGTTTTCTGGTTCGATAAGATCAATGTGTCCGCCATCATAGTTGGTGATCTTATTGAAGAACACGACGCCTTTTTTATTGCCAATACCTTTCTCTGCATCTGGAGCATTAAAGAAAATTTTGGCTTTGCCAAAACTACTGGAGCGATGCAACTGATCGGCCAGCAATTTGGCTCCAGGTTCAATCGTTTTACCCTTATAGGCGCCTTTTTTGATTGGCAGGCGGCCTTTGAAGCTGATACCGGTTTTCAACAGCGCCAGGCTCATGCGGACGGCACAGGTATTGGCATAACCAGGATTTTGCTTTAGAAGCGTATCAAGCTCATAACCAATCTCGGCGTAAACGGCTTCTGCTGCCAAATATCCCGGGCTAGAGTAATCAGAGGAGTAATGGCTGCTTTTTAGCTGACGATATAAAGGTTTCATGCTTTGCCTCCTTTGCAGGGGAAGCGAGTCGCCAGAGCCTCTTCAATCAGGGGGGCAGCCCTTTCGTGCAGGCGCGCAGCGGGAAGTTTATTAAAGAATTCGAACACAAACTCCTGCAGAGTGACGGTTTGTAGCTGGCTGTATTGGCACCAGCTTTTTCCTTCCGTCGCGTCCAGCACGCCCAGCAAATAAATTCGCGCTTTCTCTTTTTCCTGTTTATCTGTACTGCGATAGAAACGGAAAAAGTCGCTGCCTGGCAGATTGACATCATCGGACGTCAAATGCGCTATCGATGTCTGCTCTGCGAAAGCTGGCGGCGCGGCGGAGAGCGAGCAGACGACTGCCAACAGCGATGCCAGATAAAACCGCTTTGTCTTCATCTTTCTTTCCCTGTGATGAGGTTAATGTATCAGCCAGACCGCGCGATCGCGGCCTGACTTCAGCCCATCAGGACGCGTCGTTTTGCTTCAGCGAAGGCAGCTTCGACACCAGGCGCAGGGAGACGGTCAGGCCTTCCAGCTGGTAGTGCGGGCGCAGGAAGAACTTGGCGCTGTAGTAGCCCGGGTTGTCTTCGATCTCTTCCACCTGCACTTCCGCCGCGGCCAGCGGTTTGCGCGACTTGGTTTCCTGCGATGAGTTGGCCGGATCGCCGTCCACGTAGTTCATGATCCAGTCATTCAGCCAGCGCTCCATATCGTCGCGCTCGCGGAAGGAGCCAATTTTGTCGCGCACGATGCACTTCAGATAGTGCGCGAAGCGGCAGCAGGCGAACAGGTATGGCAGGCGTGCGGAAAGCTGGGCGTTGGCGGAGGCGTCGGCGTCGTAGTATTCCGCCGGCTTCTGCAGCGACTGCGCGCCGATAAAGGCGGCGAAGTCAGAGTTTTTGCGGTGCACCAGCGGCATAAAGCCGTTTTTGGCCAGCTCGGCTTCGCGACGATCGCTGATGGCGATCTCGGTCGGGCACTTCATGTCCACGCCGCCGTCGTCGCTCGGGAAGGTATGGCACGGCAGGTTCTCCACCGCGCCGCCGGATTCCACCCCGCGAATGGCGGTGCACCAACCGAACTCTTTGAACGAACGGTTGATGTTGGCGGCCATGGCGTAGGCGGCGTTGGTCCAGGTGTAGTTGCCGTGGGTCGCGCCGTCGGTATCTTCTTCGAAGTCAAACTCGTCCACCGGATTGGTGCGGATGCCATACGGCAGGCGCGCCAGGAAGCGCGGCATCACCAGGCCCAGGTAGCGCGCGTCTTCCGATTCGCGCAGGCTGCGCCAGGCGGCGTATTCGGTGTTCTGGAAAATCTTGGTCAGATCGCGCGGGTTGGAGAGCTCCTGCCAGGACTCCATCTGCATCACGCTTGGCGCGGTGCCGGCGATGAACGGGCAGTGCGAGGCGGCGCCGATCTTGGCCATTTCACCCAGCAGCTCCACGTCCTGCGGGCTGTGATCGAAGTAGTAGTCGCCCACCAGGCAGCCGAACGGCTCGCCGCCGAACTGGCCATACTCTTCTTCGTAGATTTTCTTGAAGATCGGGCTCTGATCCCAGCCCACGCCTTTATAACGCTTCAGCGTGCGGCCCAGCTCCTGCTTGGAAATGCTCATGAAACGGATCTTCAGCATCTCGTCGGTTTCAGAGTTGTTGACCAGGTAGTGCAGGCCGTGCCACGCGCCTTCCAGCTTCTGGAAATCGTCGTGGTGAATGATCTGGTTGATCTGCTGCGACAGCTTTTCGTCGATTTCCGCGATCAGCGCCTGGATGGTGCGGTAGGCGTCGGAAGAAACGGTGACGGTATTTTCCAGCGCCTGCTGCGCCAGAGTTTTCACCGCGTTCTCGACCGCTTCTTTGGCCTGATCGGTCTTCGGCCGGAACTCTTTGTTCAACAGCGCGCTGAACTCATCGCTGGAAAAAGTCTCGGTGGTTTGCAACGCATTTTGTTGCTGAGGCGAGTTGCTCATCGATTAATCCTCACGCTCGTTGTTGTCATCGTTAACCGCCGGCTTCGGCGCGTCGGTCAGGGATTTCAGCAGCGCCGGGTTTTGCAGGATCTTGGAGATCAGCTCCTCGGCGCCGTTTTTACCGTCCATGTAGGACAGCAGGTTGGAAAGCTGGGTGCGGGCGTCCAGCAGATTGTCCAGCGCGTCGACCTTGCGGGCGATAGCGGCGGGGGAGAAGTCTTCCATGCTTTCGAAGGTCAGATCGATGTTCAGCTTGCCTTCGCCGGTCAGGGTATTGTCAACCTGATAAGCGACGCGCGGCTTCAGCGATTTCATGCGCTCGTCGAAGTTGTCGACGTCGATTTCCATGAACTTGCGCTCCTCCACGCTGGCTTGCGGATCGACCGCTTTCCCCACCAGATCCGCCATCACGCCCATCACGAACGGCAGCTGGATTTTGCGCTCTGCGCCATAAATTTCGACATCGTATTCAATCTGTACGCGCGGCGCGCGGTTGCGGGCGATGAATTTCTGCCCGCTGCGGGATTTCGAGTTTGACATGATTTACTCCATCTAATGGCGATTGGGAACGCGCCTCGTCCGGCTGGGAGAGTCAGGTTCTGATTCGGGTCTGCGCAGGGGCAGACGGTATCGGGTGTCGTCAAGAGAACAAAAGTCGGCGGCTAGCTGTTCTCCTCGTTGTCGGGGCGACCGAGAATGGTCTCCAGTTGGTTAAGCCCATCGGGCGCCAAATCGCGGACGATTTGCATAAAGTCCAGCGTAATCAGTCGCTGTACCCGATCGATCATCAGCGGCGCCGGGTGGCTTGGCTCATGAAGACGAAAATAGTTTTTCACCTTGTCCAGCATCAGCTGGGCGTCATCGCGCGACTGGATCTGCGCGCTGCGCCAGTTGAGTGGGGCAGAGGCGCTCTGCACGGCGGCCGGTGGCTGCTCAGCGGCGGTTTCCTGTGTGGCGTCCGCTTCGGTGGCGGCCGGGGCCTCGCTCTGGCCGGCAAGCGCCACCAGCGAAAAGACCTTGGTCAGCGCGCTCATTTCCGGCAGCGCGCTTTCACCCAGATGGCGGGTGACTTCGCTGCGAATGGCGGCCAGGGTGTTGGCGATATGCATCACCAGCGCGCCTTCGGGGCGATCCTGTTGCGCCAGCTCATCCTGCAGCCGTGCGCGGCCGCCGGGAAAGTTGGGGCACTCTTGCTTGCTGCCGTCGAGCAGGGCGCCGGCATCGCGCAGCGAGATTTCACCGGCGGCGCTTTTCAGCAGCGGCGCGGCGCGCACGCTGGCGGCCAGCGCGGCCTTGTCGCCAAGGTCGGCCAGCGCGTTGATGCGGAACAGCGGGTCGGCCTCACCGTCGAACTCCAGCGGCGGCTGCAGGGCATCCCAGTAGCGGAGTATCGCCTGGTGGATCAGCGTCAGCCCGTCGGCATAGCCCGGCAATCCGCGCAGCTGGGTCCAGGCGCGGGTGAGATACAGCATGACGCGCAGGTCTTTGGTGCGCGCCAGCAGCGAGCTTGCGAGACGCTCGACCTGCACCCAATCCGGCGCTTCTTCCGGAATGATGGTGCTGCCGAATTGCTGTTCGGCTTTGCCGGTGGCGGCACGCGCCATGGCCAGAAAGTCGGCGTCGTATTCCAGGTTGTCGCCGCAGGGCGTATCCGCGTCAACCGGGGCCAGCAGGGTATCGGTGTCGATAGCCATAAGATTTCCTTCAACGAGCGATGTTAATCAAACATTTGCGGGTACTGGCCGCCGCGGCCTGGGCGCGCCCAGCCGTTGGGTTCGAACAGCAATGAAAACAGCTGCACGGTGAGGTTGCCGCTGTGCACGTGGGTGTAGAGCGGGTGCCCGTCGGCCTGATTGGTCCACCAAAAGCTGGTGTACTGCGCCGGATCGAAACAGTCGGCGGCCTGCTGCCAGCCGAGGCCCGGTACGTCCGGATGCTGGAAACCGATAATCGACAAGATCTCGGAGTCCGCTTCCGCCGGCGGGCTGGGCAGCGCCGGGATCGCCTGCAGCGTGCGGTCGATCTGTTCGGCGGAGAAGCCGTTGCGCACGCCGTTCAGCAGGGTATGGCCGAGCTGTTGGTACCAGCTCGCCGCCATGTTCAGCTGTTGCGGGCGCCAATCCTGTTGGCTGAACAGGCGCAGCGCGCAGATGGGGTAACGCCGCCCGACGCGGTCGCGCGCCGGCAACAGGCAGCCCATCTGCACGTACTGGCTGCCGAGCGTGGCGGGGATCACGAAGTTCCACACCGGCGCGTTGCTGAACGGGTGATCGTTTGGCCCCTGTGCATCGCGCTGCAAATTCACCAGCCCGTTATGGAACCAGTGGGCCCAGTTGTTGACCACCGGGTCAGGCAAACGGCGTTGCAGGAAGTCACCGGCGGAAGGAAGTTTGCCGTACCAGCCGATGCTCGTCGGGGCGCTTGAATCAGTGCTCATGGTCATGTCCTTTCGGGGCTACGGGCACGAGAAGGCCGGCAGTTGGAACGGATTGCGAATGCTGTTGGGCGTGAACTCCAGCGTGACGCGGTGGCCGTCGAGATTGAACGTCGCCTGACGGCCGAGGCCGCCGGTGCCCGAAGACTGCGCCATATCCACCAGGCGGTTCAGCGCCCACGGCCCGCTGGTCACCAGACTGGCGGTGGTGCCGTTGGCCAGCGCCAGCTGCAGATGCACCTGGTTGGTATTGCGGGTGCCCGGCCAGCTGACCACCAGCGGCACCTGCGGGCCGTGGCTGTATTTGAACAGCTGCCCGTCGATATCCAGCGTCAGGTTGAGGATGTCGTTATCCATCCGCACCGGCCGCACGGTCACGCGGTAAGAGGGCGTCGCCGTGCCGTTGGCGAAAAAGGCGTCGCGGATGCGCTGCGCCTGCTGGAACGACCGCAGGATGCCTTCGCCGCCGGGCAGCGTCTTGCCGTCCACGCCGGGCGTGAAACGCCAGTTGGCGCGGGTGGTATCGACCTTGCCCTGCAGGTTGTCGCGGAAGAAGCTGTCCATCAGCCCGCTGTTCGGCGCGAACATGCGCGCCAAATCGTCCGGCGTCACTTCCTGGCGCGCCCGGGCCACCAACGGATAACGCCCGGCGATCGCCTGGCGGCAGAAGCTGCCGACCTCGAAGCTGATGCGCTTTTTCACGTTCTCCATCTCTTTGCGCTGGGTGTCGCTGCTGGCGCCGATCGCCAGCGACAGCAGCATCTGTTTGAACGGCACCGGCAAGCGGCCGGATTCGGCCTGCAGGCGCGGGATGATGTCGCTCGGCGGCGCTGACATGCCGCTGTTGGCCGCGCCTTGCACCGCCGTCAGGTAGCTGTACAGCTCATCGACCTGTTTCAGCACGCTGTCAAAAGGGATCGCCTTATTGCCTTCGCCCTGGCTTTGCGCCAGCTCAAGCAGCGGCGCGAAGTGCGCCATCACCAGCTGTTCCGGCTGGGCCGACACGTCGCCGTCGGCGTTGGCCGGCCGGTTGGTGAACAGCGCCTCCAGCGTGCGGTTGGCGTTTTGATTCAGTTTGTCTTCGGTTTTGGCCAGCAGCGAGCGGGAATCGGCGTCGCTTTTCTCGTCGCGCAGGGTGACGTTTTTGCTGACGTTAACCAGCAGATTGCGCATCGGCGACGGATTGCCGGACAGCAGGCGCGCGCTGCTGATGCGCTGGGTCAGGTTGCCGATGTTGGCCAGTTGGATATCGCCCAGCAGCTCATCCCAGGCGCTGATAAAGTCCTGCATGTACAGTTGGCGGATGGTCTTGGTCAGATCGGCGCTTTTCTGCTCCGGCGTCTGGCTGTTCAACACCCAGACGTCTTCCTTGCGCAGGGTATCGGTCACCGGATCGATGTTGTCGTTGAACGCTTTCCAATACCCCTGCGAGGTGAACAGGCCCGGCACGCCGTCGGTCACCGGTTTGCCGCTTTTGCGGCTGAATGCCAGTTCGGTCTGCGGACCGGCCAAATCGACCAGGCTGACCGGCTTGATGTCGGTCTGTTTCAGCAGCAGACGCTTAAGGCGGCCATAGACGCGTTGCGACAGCGGCGCCCGATTGAGCGCGGCCTGCGCCTGCGCCACCAACGGCTCGTCTTTGGCGTAAGGCGAGGCCTGGATCTGCGTATCCAGCAGTTGGCTCAGGTGCCATTCGATCTGCTGCAGCTGTTTTTGGGTGCTGCCCTGCGGCAGGTTGCGCTGCAGGTTGAGCATCACCCAGGCGCGCAGGAATTTGCCGTCGTACTGCTTCGGCAGATACAGCATCTGGTAGGCCTTCAGCGCTTCATAGCTGAAGTCCGCGTCGCCGTGGTTATCGTTGCGCAGCGTGGCGGCGATCTGTTGTGCCACCTGCGGCAGCAGCAGTTCTTTCAGCGCTTTTTGGTACAGGGCATTGCCGGCGTTGCCGACCTGATCGCCGCGGAACAATCCCATGCGATAGGTGAACGGCGGATCGTCCAGCGAAAAGTTCTGGCTGTCCGGCAGATGCAGCAGGCTGTTGAGGAACGGCAGCAGCGAGAACATATCGCCGTTGCCCAACTGGGTCAGGCTTTGCCCCTGGCGCTCGACGCCGGGCACCTTGGCGGCCACTTCCGCCAGATAGGCCTTGTTGTTGCCGTAGCTGGTGAACCACAACATCGCCAGCACCGCCAGGATCACCGCCAGCGCGATGTACCCCGCCCAGTGCAGGGCGCGGTTGCGGTATTCCCACCAGCGGTTGCTGCCCGCCAGCCCGGACTCCTGGAAGACCACCGATTCCAGCGTCTCTTTCAGGAAGAAGCTCTGGCCTTTGGCTGCCGGGATCGGCGTTTCCTGGCCCACGCTGTCCCAGGCCGCGTTGGCCTGCGCCCCTGAATTGGCCGGCGGCAGCTGCAGGTAGCGGTTCAGTTCGCCCATCACCCGGTCAAACGGCAGACCTTCCTGAGTGCCGCTGGTGAAGTAGATGCCGCGTGGGGTAAAGCGGGTTTCAAAACTGGAGGTGGCGAACACCTGTTCCAGATATTGGCCGAGCAGCGGGCGCAGCGCGGCGAACTCCTGCGGGAACAGGTAGCTTTCGGCGCGTTGGCGCGCGTCGTGCTCCATCAGCAGCGTATCCGGCAGCGCCGCATCCAGCCGTTGTTGCAGCAGGGCGTATTGTTGTTCGAAGGCGGCGTTCAGGTTGAAGTCCGGCTGCCGCGAGCGCTCGTAAGGGAAGGTGAATCCCCAGATCTGGTCGCGCTGCGCTTTGTCGAAGCTGCCGAAATAGGCCATAAAGCCGTTGAGCAGGTCGGTTTTGGTCACCAGCACATAGACCGGGAAGTGAATGCCCAGCTGTTCGTGCAGTTCTATCAGGCGTTTGCGCAGCGCGCTGGCCTGCGCGGCGCGCGCTTCCGCGCTGTCGCTCAGCAGATCGGCGACGCTGATGGTGACCATCACGCCGTTGATCGGCTGGCGGGTGCGATATTTTTTCAGCAGCGCGACGAAGCTTTGCCATTCGCCGGCGTCTTCTTCGCGCTGGCTTTCCTGGGTGGTGTAGCGGCCGGCGGTGTCGAGCAGCACCGCGTCGTTGGTAAACCACCAGTCGCAGTTGCGGGTGCCGCCCACACCGCGCAGCGCGGACTTGCCGAAGCGATCCGCCAGCGGAAAATGCAGGCCGGAGTTGACCAGCGCGGTAGTTTTACCGGCGCCGGGCGCGCCGATGATCACATACCACGGCAGCTGATACAGATATTGGCGGCTGAAGCGGGTCATCCAGCGATGTTTGCCGTCGCCCTGGCCCGGGGCGAAGCGCGCCTTTTTCAACAGCTGCGCCGCTTCGTCGAAACGCTGGGCCAGCGGATCGTCTGGTTTGATCTCGGGCTTGCCGTCTTCCGCCGGCACCGCTTCGGCGGCGCGCAGGTTGCTCAGCAGGCGGCTGTTGAACCAGGCGCTGTAGAGGCGCGGGATCAGGCGGCACAGGAACCAAATCAGGTAGATAGTGCCGATGGCGATCTGGCGGTTGAGTTCCGGCTCCAGCGGGCGATAGTCACCGATGGCGACCAGCGGGCCGATCGTCCAGATGATGAACGCCAGCGCGGTGATGCCGACAAAGCCCCACAGCAGGCGGCTGGTGATGATGGAGAATAACGTACTGAGCATTACTTTCCGGTTCCTTGCGGCAAGCCGTTGATTTCCGCCTGGGTGTTTTCCGGGGCGACCAACAGCGTAATTTCTACCCGGCGGTTCAACGCGCGGTTCACTTTGTTATCGTTCGGCGCGACGGGGTTGCTCTCGCCGCGGCCCTCGGCCTTGACCCGCTGCGGGTTAGCGAGGTGTTTTTGCAAGCGGGCGCTGACCGCTTCGGCGCGCGCCAGCGACAGCTCCCAGTTGGAGGCGAAGCGGGCGCTGCGGATCGGCACGTTGTCGCTGTAGCCGGTGACCAGGATTTTGCCGCTGACGCCGTTCATGGCGGCGGCGATGCGGTCGATGACCGGAATATAGTTGGCGCGCACCGTGGTGGCGGCGGAGTCGAACAGCCCGTCGCCTTTGAGGATCACCACGCTTTGCTGCGCTTCGTCGCGCACCACCACCAATCCTTCGGCGATCTCTTTGCGCAGGAAACTTTTCAGGCTCAGCGTCGGCGGCGCGGCCGGCGCCGGATTACCGATCGCGACCTGCGGCAGGTTGGTTTGGTAAATCGCCGCCAGCACCGGGCTGGTGTTGTCGCCCAGCCGCCAGTTGAGGGCGATAAACAGCAGCGAAGCCAGGAAGCCGGTCAGCGCCACGCAGGCCCACAGCGGCACCAGCGGACGCCACAGTTTCTGTTGTACCGGCAGATCCAGCGCATGAGGCGACAGGGGCGGGGCGTAGCCGCCGCGCACCGACCGAATCAGCTGCAGCAGGCGCTGCTTCATGGTTTCCAACTGCGAGCGGCCGTTTTCCATCACCCGGTAGCGGCCTTCAAAGCCCAGCAGCAGGCAATAATTGATCAGCTCCAGCAGATTGATGTGCTCGCGCGGGCTCTGCGACAGCTTGGCCAGCAGCTGGAAGAACTTCTCGCCGCCCCAGGTTTCGTTATGGAAGGTCACCAGCAGCCCGCTACCGGACCACACGCTGTTGCTGCCCCACGGGGTCAGCGCCGCCGCTTCATCCAGCGCGGTGCACAGACAATAACGCGCGCCGATGATCACTTCGTACGGCAGGTTGGCGCGTTGGCCGCGGATCTCGAAGCGGCGCATTTCGTCGATCAGCTGTTGGCGCAGCTGCGCCGGGTTGGCGTGCGTGGCCGATTGGCGGATCTGCGAAATGGCGTTCAGCAGCGGGTTGGCGGCGTCCACCAGCGGGTTAGCCGCCGGCGCCATGCTATTTTCCTGAGTCATAGGTTACCGGTCCGTATGGCTGCGAATCGCCCAAAATTCCATGTCCAGCCCCGGGAATTCGCCGGCCAGGTGCAGGGCGAAGGCGCTGGATTTTTCCATCTGTTTCCACAGGTCGCCGCCTTTTTCCAGCTCGAAATAGGTGTAGCCGGCGTGATAAGGGATCTGGCGCGGCGCGACGGGCATGGTGCGCAGACCGATGCCCGGCAGCTGCAGCTGCACCAGATCGCGGATGCGCGTGACCGGGGCGATCTTCATCTGCGCCGGGAAGTGGGTCAGCAACACCTCGGCGGCCACGTCGGCGCGCACCGCCAGCACGAAGCCGAAGTCGCGCATCATTTTGGCGTCTTGCACGGTGGCGACGTTCAGACCGTGGGAGCGCTCGACCAGCGTCAGCTGAATGGCGTTGTCCTCCAGCACCACCGACAGGCCCTGACGCAGCAACAGCATCAGCTTGCCGAAGCACAGCGCCAGATTGTCGTGGTCATACACCGGCAGGCGGCCTTCCGGGGTGCGCTGCGCCGAGAAGCTGGCGAGTTCGGTGGCGAACTGCAGCCAATCGGCGAACAGGCGCTCCGGGTGCAGATGGTCGAGGTGGTAGGCGTGGCTCACCTGGCCAAGATGGCGGTTGATCAGCTGCAGCAGCATGAAATCGACCATTTCGGAACTGCCGCCGCGGCCCGGTTGCAGCAGGCGTTGACTCATCTGCTGGCTGCGCTGTTGCAGCAGCCCCTGCAGATCGTTGATGAAGGTCTTCAGTACCGGGTTGCCCTGACAGTTCAGCATCGGCGGGATTTGCGCCGTATCGAGACGCAGGCTGTTGTCGCCGCGCTTTTCCAGCACGCGGGTGACGCCGAGCGCAGTCCATTCGGCGTTCAGCTCGCTCTCCAGCATCAGCCGCAGGCGCAGGCGACCGAATTGCAAGGCCGCGCTGCCCACCGAAACGGCGTTGAGATCGTCGACTTCGGTCTCGTAAGCCAGATAGCGCGCCAGAGCTTCCGGGCTTTCCTGAAAGATCACGTCTTCACGCCCCGCGCGATAGGTCGGCAGAGCCAGCACCACGTTTTCACCGGTCTTGTTGTCGGCGATGGCCAGCGGCGCGGGCGCCTGCTGGGCGCCGGAGAAGCGAAACGGCGTGCCGTCGGGCATGATGCCGCTGGCGGCGTTGAGCGCGATCTTGCCCTGGCGCAGCAGCGTTTGGTCCAGATCCAGGGTGAGAAAGCCCCAGAAACAGCCGCTGTGGGCCTGGCCCCAGTTGCGCATATAGCCTTCGAGATAGTTTTCCGCCTGCTGGAAATGGTGAGGGCGCAAAAACATCCCCTCAGTCCAGACAACCTTATGAGCATCTTTCATCATCACACCTATAGTTACTTCGCTTCAGCGCAGCGGTAGGTCAGTCGACCTTTTTTACGGGGCGCAGGCCACTCACGCCCGCGACGATATGCGCTTCCAGCTCATCCGGCGAGAATTGCCATACCTTGTAGAAATTGGTTTCGGTGGGTTCCGGCAGCGGCAGTGAAATGCGCCAGGTCTTGCCGTCCAGATTTTGATATTCGGCGATCACGCCGATGTAACGTGCGTCCAATGTGCTTTGCCCACCGAGCTTTTTGCCGGTCTGGCCCGGCGTCAGGAAGAACTGATCGCTGTCCAGCAGGCTGTTGCCGAGCACGCTTTTGGCGTCGTTTTGCAGACTGAAAAAGTCGGCTTCCATGAATTCCGCATCCGAGCGCAGCAGCAGCACGCGAATTTTGATCGGCGCCGGTTGCGCGCCGGCGGCGGCGTTGACCTGGCGGTCAGCGTCGAAGACCAGGCTGTAACGCGCCGGCACGCTTTTCGCGGAAGACATGCAGCCGCCGAGCGCCAGCGCGCCCAGCAGCAGAAACAGCATCCCGCACCAGCGGGAAGCGATAGGGGTCGTCGTCATGGGAATCTCGTCGCCCGCAGGCGTGCTGACTACTGGAGGATCCAGGTGGCTGAGCCGGCGTTTTTGCACGCCTTGCTGTCGCCGCCGACTTTAACGCAGTCCTGCTTGGCGGCGCGCGCGCGGCGCGGCAGATCTTTGCGCAGCGTCGCTTTGTAGCGCGCTTCCGGCACGCCGGCGTTGGCCTGGATATACCCCACCAGATCGCCGCCGCGGATGGCGGAGATCGCCAGCCAGTTGTTTTCCACTTCGCCCAGCGCGTAGAACGCGGCGGCATTGTCCAGGCTACCGACGGCGGTGCCGGTATAATTCGGGCTGCTCATGATGCTGGCGGCGTACAGGCTGCGGTACTCCTCACCGATCGGTTTGAACTGTTTCGGCGCGCTCACCGCGGCGCGGTGCTTTAGCGTGACGCCGTTGACTTCACTGCTGACGATGGCGTCGTTATTGAGCGCCGGCGGCGGTGGCGGTGGGGTGGAGCAACCGGCAAGCGTCAGGGCGGTCAACAACGTCAGGGTAATCCGTGTTTTCACAATGTCCTCTTTTTCTTGATTGAATGGCTGTGTAATAAAGCGCCGTCATCAGGGCGCAAGCAGCAACACTTTTAATTGGCTCGGCACGATGCGCATGCCGAGCGCGTTGGTGGAGTTCTGCAGGCTGAGGCTGGTCAGCCGGGTGGCCGGGGTGCCTTTGAGCAGCACGGTAAAGGCGCCGGTCAGGTGGCGGGACGGCCCCATCACCGTGCCGGAAGCGACGCCGGTGGCCACGCCGGGGTTGTCGCCGTTGGTCAGGGGCGTCACCGTCGCCATGTTGTGCGCCGGGGTGCCGACGAACAGAATGTTGAACGCGTTCGGGATGGCGGTCGGCGCCAGGGCGATATCCGGGTAGGGAATGGGCACCGGCGCCGGGCTTGGCGTCAGACAGACGTCGGGAAACGCCAGGTCCACGCCGATCATTTGGCTGTTGGCAAACATAAAAGGCCTCCGCAAGGTTATCCGACGTGGATCTGTTCCGAATCCAGCTTGGTGATGTCTTTCGAGGTAATCAGCGTGTTGCGAGCATGAATGCGGGCGTAATCTTCCGCCTGATAATCCAGCTGCCCTGCGCGCACGTGCTCGGTCTGGCGCACTTTGCGAAACAGCGAGTGGCTGATCTGGCTGACCGAATGCCACAGTGACTCGCAGCGTTTGCCGACCAGGCGGCTGATGCTGACGAAAGCCGAGAGCTCTTCGCCGCTGTATTTCATCTTGTCGACGTGGCAGTCGCCGCTGTTCGCTTGCAGGGTCATGGCGTCGCCGCTCAGGTTCAGCGCCTGCGCGCCGTGCAGCGACAGCGAGCCGTGCAGCGTTTCAATGTGCAGATCGCCTTCGACGCTCAGCCGCGCCGCGTTTTGCGGTTCCGCGCGCTCGAGGACGGCGATCGCCCACAGCTGGTGGCCGCAACCGGCGACCAGCACGCTATCGCCGAGGGCCGGCGTCAGCAGGCAGCTGGCCGCACGGCGGCAATGCCAGCCGCGGCCTTCACATTCCACCACCAGGCTGCCGTCCGGCAACAGGTTGACGACCTGACCGGCGGCCTGCTGGGGCGGCGCGATGTTGACGGCGCGAGTAGTGTTGACAACGCTCATGGTGATCCCCTCGTGAAGTGGTCAATACGTTCAAATGCGGCTCTGGCGCTGTGCGCTCCAGATTTCGGCGGCGTACAGCTCTTCGTCGCGCTCGAGAATGCCGCTGCGGTCGCCCCAGCGCGTTTGCTGCTGGTGGGCGCGGTGCATGCGGGTGCGCATGAAGCGCGCACGCCGAAAATCGGCGGCGCCGATGTCGGCATAACAAAAATCGGCGTAGGTCAGGTCGCTGTCGCTGAAATCACAGCGCGCCGCGCGGCTGTGCTGGAACACGCCCTGATACAGACGCGCCTGGTTGAAGTTGGCGGCGTCCAGCGTCGCTTCGCTGAAAATCGCCTGATCGAACTGCCCGCTGCGGCACTGCGCCTGAGTCAGGTTGGCCTCCTGCCACAGCGACTGCTGCGCCTGCACGCCCGTCAGGTTGGCGCGCCGCAGCGAAGCGCCCTTGAAGTTGCTTTGGCGCAGCGTCGCCTGGCTGAAGTCGACGTCGTCCAATTGGTTATCGGTAAACTGGCAGGCGATCAGGCGCTGCCCGGCGTAACTTTTGCCGCGATGGTCGCATTCGAAAAACGTGACGCGGTCGAAATCTGCTCCTGAAAATTCTGTATTACAGAGGGTTAAGCGAAAAAACGTGACAAGCGAAAGTCGGGCATGCTCCAACGTGGCGCCGTCGAGCGGGCTTTCGTAAAACGTGGTGCGATCGTGCTGAGTGGCGGAAAAGTTCGCGCCGGCCAATTGGCATGACATCCAGTGGCTTTGGGTGAGCGGCAGACGGCTGAAATCACCCTGTTCAAGCCGGCATTCGTTGAACATCGTCAGCTCGATATGACTCTCACTGAAGCGGCTGGCGGACATGGCGCACTGATTGAAGGCCGTTTGCTTGAGGTTCGCCCGAGTAAACAGAGCGTGCTCGAGCCGGCAATCGCTGAATACGCTGTCGCGCAGATCGCAATCGGAGAAGTCCACGCCGTTCAGGTTCAGGGCGTTGAACATTGCGCCGGCCAAATCCATACCCGCGAATGACAGGCCGTGCAAATCCTCACCGGAAATCGGTTCGCCGCGTTTCACACGCTGGCGTATCTGCTCTGGCGTTGAGGTCATACTTCTTTCCCGTTGTGGCGAGGCAATGTTTTCACTCTGGCGGTATAGGCATCGTCGAGCCGGGTCGCCTTGTCCACTTTCGACTGCGACAAATCGGCCCGGAACAGATTGGCGCCCTGCAGGTCGGCGCCTGACAGCACGCACTTTTGCAGGATCGCCGCAATAAAGTTGGCGTCGCGCAGGTTGGCGCGCGTCAGATCGCTGCGAATGAACAGGCTGCCGCTGCCGTTGGCCTGATTGAAGTCGGCCTCGTTCAGCCGCGTTTCCGACAGATCGCAATTGTTGAGGCGCGCGCGGCTGAAACTCGCCCGCTGCAACGGCATCTGACGCAAATTGCACTGGTTCAGCGTCGCGTCGCTGAAATCCGCCTGGGGCAACAGCGTCTTTGCCGCAAAGGCGCAGGCCGTCAGGCGCGCGGCGCGGAAGCTGAGGTTTTGTGTTTCGGTATCAACCCAGGCGCAGCTTTCCAGCCGTGCCTGCTCGAATTTCACCGCCAGCAGCCGGCATTTGATGAAGCTGACTTTGTCGAGCCGGGCGTGACTGAATGTCAGTTGCTCCAGCTGCAGCTCCATCAGCGTAATGTTGGCCAACGTGGCGCGGCTGAAATCACACTGTCCGAGCAAGGTTTCGTACCCCAGCAAATCGCGTAAGGACGCCATCGTGAAGTTGCAGCGTTGAAACAACGTTTGTTGAATGTTGGTTTCATGCAGCTGCGCGCCGCCGAAATCCGTCGCTTCGCATTTCGCCAGGGCCAAAGAGGCGTGGCTCAGATCCGCCTGCTGCAAGACGGCACCGCAGAGATCGGCGCGCGCCAGCATTGCCTCGCGAAGGTCACAGCCCACCAACCGGGCTTGGCGCAGATTGGCGTTTTCCAGCAACGTGCCGCGCAAGGTGGCATGGCTGAGGTCCATGCCGGACAGATCGGCGCCGGTGAGGTCCAGGCCGCTGAGATCTTTATCGCGCTGCATGGCCGCGGTGACGCGTTGGCGAATGATCTGTGCCAGATCGCCGCTTAAACGCAGCGCCGGGCTTTGCGCCTGTGCCGACATTAAATACATTTGGTGCAGCGCGCGCTCGCTTTCCCCCAACTGCTTGTCGCTAAACGCGTCGGGGCGTTGACGCGCCTGTTGAAACAGCTGGTCGCGCTGCTGTTGGTAGCTTTCCGCGCCGGAAAGGTCGGCGGGGCCAGGGCCGTCAATATCAATGCCGTTTGCCTGCGCGTTATCGCGGATTTCACGGTAATGCGCTTCAGCGCGCTGTTCCATGCCCTCGACAAACTCGGCCAGCTGATCCAAAGCGGGCATCGGTTCAGCTGGCGGCGCGGCAAACATGTCGTCGATGTCTCGGCCTTCGCGCTGCAGACGTTGGCGGTGTTGTTCGCGTTGGTGATGCTCGTAGGCGGCGATGTTTTCCACCATCGGGCTTTGCTGCGTCGGCGTTTCCGTATCGAGCCAGGGGCCAATACAGCACTCCGGCAGCAAATCTTTTTCACGAAAAGCGTGCAGAGCGCCATGCTCTTTATCAAGCCGCCGATCGAGCACCTGCCGATAATGCGCGACGGTGCGGCTTTTACCCTCAATTTCCAGCGCCGGCATGAGCTGCATGACGTCTGCGGCATCGTCTTCATTGATGTGAAGGCTGCCCTGGTAGATCAACAGCATTTGTTCGCGATGGGGAAAGAACCACACGGTGGTGTGGCGCATCGCGACTTCCCCGAAATGCGCTTCGCCGCCGCGCAGCCGGTTAATGAAGCAGCGTGCGCGCCACGGCGGCAAACGGCCTTGCTGAACCGGCTCTGAAGGGTGCATGTTCCATATCCGGTAGGCAGCCTGAAGCGGCAAGCTGTCGCGTTGGGGAAACTGCTGATCGCTTTCTGCCATGTTGAACAGGCGCCAGTCGATATCGTTGGCGAAGCCGGGAAAACCGTGTTTCAACCAGTCGGCGTCGTAGTTTTTACCGATGCGTGAGAAGCGGCGCGGCCAGGTGATCTCCAACGCGTCAAAGCTTGCCGGCTGCGCGCTTTGCCGAGGAGACGCGAGGCGCTCCTGCAGCGGTTCAACATTGGGTAGGCGATGAATGCGGCCCTGCGGAAATGTTTCTGGAGTGGCGCCGATGCCGTGCGGATTATCGGCGAACTGAGCCCCGCCGTAAGCCCGGCGCCAGTCCAGACGCATTTCTGCAAAAGGGAGAGGAGAGGAGGGGCGATCGTTGATCCAATGACGATCGCCGAAAACCACCAGCGTTTTCTCCAGCGAATCAAGCTGGATCTTCACGGCGCAGGCGGTTTTGTCTTGTTGATGGTGGGTGTAAGCGTTGCCGGTGGCGAGAAACTCCGCACAGGCTTTCGGAATAGCCAAATCGAGCACGCCGCCGCTCAGCGTAAGTTCGTCGGCGGCCAACTGCCACAGCTCCGGTTCGGGGCGCAGGCGCGGGGAAGCCCCCATGTCGGCCAAGGCCAAAATGGAAACGCCCAGATGATTTTGCCCTTGCCAAGAGAAGGGGCGATGAAGCGCGCTGAGGCGCAGAGGTTTTACGACTTTCATTGTGTGTGTAAAGCTTCCTGTGGATATCAGCCGGCAGCCAGGCTGCTTGCTCAAAAACAATCCGTTTTTCGGTTTAATAGATATCAGGCTATGTCACAACAGATGAAGAAAACGATGCGGCGTCCAGAGCCGATCGCGAATGCGGGGAGCATTTCCTCGCGTCAAAGGGATTATCAAGAGGACGGTGCGTTGTCCTTCCCGCTTATTTTACGAGCCAGCAGTACGACGGCGACGGACAATGCCGCGGCGATCGCCTTGGCGGTAAATTGGCCTGCGCTCTCCAGATGATAGGGGGCAAAAAAGCCGACGCCGGGGGTACCCAGAATCAGCAGCGCGGCGAGCGGGGCAAAACAGCACAGTTCTATCGCCAGCGCCAGTCTGCCGGGGGCCGCCGCACCCAGATAACCCATCAAAAAACCGGGCAAAATCAGGAACCCGATCAGCTCCGCGGGCGCGTTCACCGCAGACATCACCTGCTGGTTGTACTTCAGTATCGCCAGCATCAGTGCGACAAAGATCAGCAACCGGACGGACAATGCCGCCGTTCTGCCCGCGGGTAAGACGGTCTTGCAAATGGTGGCGATCAATACGCCGCCAACCAGGATGCCTAAGAAGGTAAACAGGATTTGTCCCCAGAGGCTGTCCTGCGTCGAAAAGGCAATAAACGCGCCCATCGTGACACTTCCTTATGCAAGGTGATTTAGCGAACTGATGGACGACAAGTCGTTTTCACAACGTTGAAATCGGATCGCGTTGATTGAAAAGGTTCTTTTCGCTCAAAGTCGGGATAACTCTTCGATCACCGCTTTTTTGGGGTTCTTGGGATCGTACTTTATCGCGGTGAAATGACCCGGCTGATAACGCGGCAGATCAACGACGCTGATCGGGCCTTTCGCTACGGCCGTATGGTTTTTTCCGTCTTGGGCGATGTATTTGACTTCCACTTCGCAGACCGGCCGATTCCCGTCCCACAGGTTGGTCTGGCGGATGCTGACGATTTGCCCGGAGGCGGAAACTCCGTTCTCCATCACGCTGAGAGAGGAACCGATGTGTTTGAAATAGCCCCAGATATCGACCGTGATGAATTTGAAAAAACCCACCAGGCTGAGAATAGGGGCCAATAAAATCAAACCGATTACGGTGAAGATATTTTTGGCTTTGGACATGGGCATCCCTACTTATAAAAAGATCGCCAGCGCCTTGCTGCTCAATCGCAAAGAACCGTTGGTGATTAAGGCCCCAAGCTGCGTGAACGTCATGGGATCGTTGCTTAGCTTGAAATTGGTTTTGCTGATCGAAAGCGGGTTATGGGAAACATCGAACATCGTGTGCTTGACGCTCAGCCCCGTTAAGGCAAGGTTGGCGCCTATCGCGGTCCACTTATAGCCGTGGCAGTTATCTTTCCAGGTGGGCGCCGAAATAGACACGCCGTCCTCGCTGGTAATGCTGATGGTTTTTGCCGTGATGGTCAGCGAACCGCTAATGGTCGTTTGCTGATCGTTTTTGTAGGTTTCTTTGACATTCCCCGTGATGTCGGTGGTCTGGCCGCCGGCCTCCACCGTCAGCGTCTGACCGCCTGCGGTGACGGTAGTGGTTTGCCCGCCGGCGGTGATGGTGGTGTGCTGCCCGCCGGAGGTGATGTTGACCGTCTGCCCCTTGTTGATGGTGTTGGTCTGTTGCCCCTCGGTAATGTCGAGGGTCTGGTCGCCCTTCACCGTGACATGCTGGGTTTGCGTAATGTTTTGCGTCTGCGCGCCGTCAAGCTTGAAGGACTGATTGCCGGTGATGTCGATCTTATCGCCGCCGTCGATAATCGTCAGGGCGCGGCCGCCTTTGATGTTCACCGTCTGGTGAGCGTTCAGGTTGGCGGTTTCCAGCCCATCGACGGTGGTGGTGCGTTTCGCTTTGTACAGGAACGTGGCGTCGCCGGTGACGGTATCGTTCTGCTGGCGACCGATGGTGGTGGTGCGACTGCCGTCAATATTGACGTTCTTGTCGTTTTCCACCGTCATGTTCATGTTGCGTTCGGCGTGCATGTCGAAAGATTCGTTGCCGGGCGAGTCTTCCAGGAACATGAAGCTGGCATTGTCGACGCCGCCGCCTTTGCTGCGGCTCATAAAGCCCATTTTGGTGGCGTCGCCGGGAAGATCCCAAGGCGGCATGCTGTCTTCGTTGTAAACGCGGCCGGTGATGATGGGGCGATCCGGATCGCCGTTGATAAAGTCGACCACCACTTCCTCACCCACGCGCGGGATTTGGATCCCGCCGTATTTCCAGCCGGCCCAGGCGCTGGAGACGCGCACCCAGCAGGAGCTGGTTTCATTGCCGCTGCCGTGGCGATCCCAACGGAACTTGAGTTTCACCCGGCCATATTTATCGGTCCAGATGCTTTCGCCTTCCGGGCCAACCACTTCGGCGGTCTGCGGGCCATGGGTTTTCGGCCAGGGTGTGGTGCGCGCCGGGCGCCAGTTGATGTCCGCCGGCACCACCTGAAATTCGGTATGTTGTTCGCCAACGTCGTTATCGTTGCTGGCGTAGCTGTTTTCCTGCATGAAGTAACGCGCGCTGACCACCAGATAGGCGCGGTTGTCTTCCATGCGCGGCGCCTGGATCAGCTGAAAACGGTAGCCGGGCGCAATGCCCTGCGAACTGCCTTCGCCGCTCATCTGCTCATGCTGCGCTTCGAACTCCTGTTGGCGCACCTTGACGTAAAACTGGCCGTGGGCGTGATCGGTATAACGCCCGGGCCAGTCGAACACCTCGGCTTTATCCTGTGCGAACGAGGCGGGATTCTGCCGGGCCTCGAGCAACCGCGCGCGCGGTTTGCGAAAATCGTAGTCATCCAGGCTATACAGGCTGGGCGTGATGGCGTCCGAGACGCTCCAGCTGTTGATGCTGTCCTTGTTTTCCACCAGACCGCCTTCCGCGAGCTGATAGGGGATGCTGGCATAGCCGGCGAGTTCCTGATGCGCCGCCGGCGCGTCGGCCAGCACCAGCGTATGGCCGTCCTGCTGGTGCGTGAAATAGTAATAGATGCCTTCATGTTCCATCAGACGACTGATGAAATCGAAATCGCTCTCCTGATACTGCACGCAGTACCCCCAGATGCGGTAGTCGTAACTCAGACGGTTATCGATCTTCACCTGATACTGCCCCAGCACCTGGGTCAGGATGTCGGGAACGGTCTTTTCCTGATAGATGCGAAAATCGCGGTTTTGCGTCAGGTACCACAGCGTGGGGCGCAGCACGGCGCGGTAGATATAGTAGCGGTTGCCGCCGGCTTCTCGTCCGGAGAGGGTCATACGCGTGATATTGCCGTTGAGATAACGCGGGGCCATCGGGTTGCCCCGCAGCTCCAGCGTGATTTTTTGTCCCAGCAGCGATTTCAGATCGAGGCGATTGTCAGGGCTGAGCAGCTCGACGTCGAACTCGAACAGCCCGGCCAGTCTTTCCTCACCGGAAAGGCTTCTGAACAACAGCTGATAGGCGGGCAAAGGTGTGTGCGCAATGATAAGGCGATCCATACTATATCCCCGGTTTAGGCATAGCTACCGCACGAGATTTGACGCGCGATCCCGATGGCGTATCTGTCACGAATTGAGACAGGGGCTGACGAAAGATTTAACAAAGTTTACACAAAGGCACGATTTGTGCAGTCTACAATAGAGCTCTGCATTTGCAAAATAGCCTTGTGGATCAATGCTCAATTCGTTAACTCGCTCACGATCTGGTTTTTTATTATCTAAAACATATGGATACGAGCAGATCTTTTTTTATCCAAAATTATTGGGAAAATGGTAATACCAAATAATAAATCTGTAACACTTAAGTCAACGTGTTTATAAAACAACTCTTTTTTTCCGTGAAAAAAGTCACTGAGTATTTTTTATCCTTACCATTCGTTAGTTAAAGATGATCAAATATATAAATTTACCGAATGTTAATTCGGATGATTCCTATTTGGCCTGCGTGAAAAGCCCGCGGTGCGGGCCTCCGACGGTGAGTCTGAATGGTTGATAAAGCAGCAATTGATGCGGTTAGCGCGGAAGGGGATCGAGGGAAAGTCGGCTTATCAGGTCACAGAGCCAGATTAAGGCCGGGTCGCGTTGCGCCTGTCGGCCGGCGATCAGCTCAATGGGGAAAGGCGCGATGGCCAACTCCTCAGGCAGCGGGAGAATGCGTACGCGTTGCGGATCGGAAAAACGCCGGGCCACGCTGGCGGCCAGGGTGGCGATCAGATCGCTGTCGGCGACCACCGCCGGCAGGGCGACAATGTGTGAAAAGGTCACGGCGACGCGCCGCTGGCCGCCGATTTCCGCCAGGCGGCGGTCGACCAAGCCTCTGGCGGAGCCGTCGTCAGCCGGCGCGTACAGCCCGTGCGGCAGGCTGAGGTAGCGGGCCAGATCCCAGCGGCCATCCGCCAATTGCGGGTGTGAACGGCTGGCGATACAGACCAGATGCTCTTCAAACAACGTGCGCACATAGTGACTTTCCGCCCCGGAAAGATGCCCTCCCAGCGCGACATCCACCTCCCCGCTATCCAATTGACGGTAAATATTGCGGCGATCCAGACGCGAAACGCGAATATCGATGCCGGGTGCCGCCTGACGCAAACGGCTGATGATGGCGGGCAGCAGCAAGATATCCGCATAGTCGCCGGCGGCCAGCGTAAAACGCCGCTGCCCGGCGGTGGCCGGATCGAAACGGGCAGGGGGCGCCAACGCCAGATGGATTTGCTCAAGCACCCGCTGTATCTGCGGCATAAGCTGGTGGGCGCGCGGCGTGGGCGCCATGCCGCCGCCGCTGCGGACAAACAGCGGATCGTTGAGCAGAATGCGCAGTCGCGCCAATGCATTGCTGACGGAAGGTTGCGCGCGGTTAAGACGCCGGCCCGCGGCGGTGACGTTACGAGTCTGATACAGCGCTTCAAACACCACCAGTAAATTGAGATCGACGTTGGCTAAATTCATTTTATGAATACTCTATATACAGATAATCCATTTCCAGAATCTTACAGCGTTCCCTAGGCTGGTAGCACACGTATTTAGCCTTCAATCAGGGGAAATGATGAACAAAGTGTTAATCACCGGCATTGAGCCGTTCGAGGGTGACGCGGTGAACCCTTCCTGGCAGGTCGCGCAGGCATTGGCCGGAGAGCGTATCGCCGGCGCGGAGATCGCGGTGCTCGAGTTGCCGTGCGTATTGGGCGTGGCCAACCAGCAGCTGATCGCGGCGATTGAGGCATTGCAGCCGCTGGCGGTGATCTGTCTGGGGCTGGCCGGCGGCCGAGCCGAAATATCCCTGGAACGGGTAGCCATCAATTTGATCGATGCCCGCATTCCCGACAATGCCGGTAAACAGCCGATTGACGTGCCGGTGGTTGCCGGCGGGCCGGTGGGCTATTTCAGTACGCTGCCCGTCAAGGCCGCGGTGCAGCAACTGCGCCGGCAGGGGATCCCGGCGGGCGTTTCTTACACGGCGGGCACCTATAACTGCAACCATATTTTTTATGGTCTGCGTCACTATCTGGAGACGCGGCATTCGCGGGCCAGGGGCGGATTCGTGCACATTCCGTACAGCCATGAACTGGCGGCGGCGCATCCGGGCAAGCCGAGTATGGCGCTGGCGACGATGGTGGAAGCGGTGCGCACTCTCGTGCAGGTGACGCTCACGGTAGAGGAGGATGTGCAATTCGGCGACGGTGCCGTGCATTGACAAGCAGGGCGTGGCGCGCCACGCCCTGATGCGCGTTATTCGTCAGCGACGCGGATCACCAATTTGCCGAAGTTTTTGCCCTGCAGCAGGCCGATAAAGGCCTGCGGCGCCTGCTCCAGTCCATCGACGATGTCCTCGCGGAACTTGATCTTTCCTTGCTCGACCCAACTGCTCATCTGTTGCAGGAATTCATCAAAGCGTGAACCGTAATCGTCGAAGATGATAAAGCCCTGCATGCGGATACGTTTACGTAAGATCAGCCCTTCCAGCAACGGTAAGCGGTCCGGCCCGGCGGGTAACCCGGTGGCATTGTAATGGGCGATGATGCCGCAGACCGGAATGCGCGCTTTGGCGTTCAACAGCGGCAACACGGCGTCGAATACGGCGCCGCCGACGTTCTCATAATAGATGTCGATGCCCTGCGGACAGGCGGCGGCCAGCTGTTCGGCAAAGTCGGGGGCACGGTGATCGATACAGGCGTCGAAACCCAACTCTTCCACCACATAGCGGCATTTGTCCGCACCGCCGGCAACGCCGACGACGCGGCAGCCTTTCAGTTTGCCGATTTGGCCGACCACTGAACCGACCGCGCCGCTGGCGGCGGCGACCACCAGCGTTTCACCCGCCTGCGGTTGGCCGATATCGAGCAACCCCATGTAAGCGGTAAAACCGGGCATGCCCAGCACGCCGAGCAGGCGGGAAGGGTGCGGCAAGTGTGGGCCGAGATTGCGCAGGCCGCTGCCGTCGGACAGCGCGTAATCCTGCCAACCGTCATAGCCCAATACCCAATCGCCGACGTTGAAATCGGGATGCTGTGAGGCCGCCACGCGAGATACCGTTCCGCCCACCATGACCTGACCGATTTCCACCGGCGGCGCGTAGGAGGGTGCATCGCTCATGCGTCCGCGCATATAAGGATCCAACGACAGATATACGGTGCGCAGCAGCAGCTGGCCGGCCTCGGGTTGTGGCACGGCGACCGTGTCGAGGCGGAAATTCGCCGCCGTCGGTTCGCCGTGCGGACGCGAGGCCAGCAGAAAGCGGCGGTTCTGTTGAGAAGGGGACATCGAAAGCTCCTTTGTGTTGCGACAAACAAGGTTCGTTAAGCCTAGTCCAGGGGCACCAAGGCAACGTTACCGAATGTGCTTAGCCTCAGAGCGGAACGATCAGCACGTCGATATGGCTGATGTTGATGAAGCGGGCGGCGGAACAGGAGACTTTGTTCATCATGCTGTCGCGATGATTGCCGCAGAGCAGCAGGTCGAACGGCTGATGCCGGCTGGCGTATTCCAGGCTGTCGCCAAGCTCGCCATGCACGATAAGGGTATCGGCGATCGGGTAGCCGGCGCGTTGGCGCAGTTCCTCCATAAACAGCCGGGTTTCCTCTTCCATCAGCGTGCGCAAATCGGCCAGCATCGGCCCGGCGAAATTATTGTACATTTCCGGATTGGCGAGGGTGCTTAACAGGGTGATGTTGCCGCCGTAGGGGCGGACGATAGAGACGGCCTTTTCCACCAGGCGATGGCTGTCAGGCGCGACGGCGACGGTAACCAGAACGTTTTGATACCCCATATTCCACTCCTTGTTGCATCCGTCGTGTTTCAGGCTGCCGCGTCGGGGCCTTGGATGAAATGCTGCGCTCGGATAAAGGGTAGAACCTGGCGGGGGGAATAAATGTGTTTCGCATCACGCGCGGCAATAAAAGCTGAGTTTGCTCCGGTTATATAGCAATAAAAGATAAAACCGTTGCCGCACGTAATTTCACTGAATTAAAGCACCTGCGCCCACAGCGTTTTCGGCACCTTGCCCAGATCGAACAATTTACCGGCAACCAGCTCGGCGCGACGGTGGTCGGCAGCACGGTACATATTGCTCATTTCTGTATCGTTTTCAATGGAATAGTTCAGTTTGTCGTACACCTTCTCCAGGCTGTCCAAAGAGGAGCATTTACGGAATGTCAGCAGATATTCGAGCGTATCGGTCATGATTAAAATATAGCCTGTTAATAGTTAAAGCCGGGTGAATAACACATAGCGGCTCACGGCGACGCCGTCGAGGCAGCGATGTACGACCTGACAAAAATCATTTCAAGTGAATAAATTGCACTGGGTAATAATGTGACGCCGCCCGTGGCGGCGCTGGGATAAATCATAATATGCAAGTGCGCCATCAGCAATCTCATCCTGCTGATAAATGAAGAAATAGGGAAAGTCTCAGGGCGATGCGTCACGAACGAGAAGCTTAAGCGTCGACGTTTCGCTGCATGCAAGCGCGCGAAGCCGCGCTCGCTCTCCTTTGGCGGCGTTTTTTTCGCCTGTCCGGAGGGCGCTCGCAGCACGAGGCGATGTATGTTGCCGCTGTCGGCATTGAAACTACGCCTGTTTGGCCTGCGCGATTATGGCAAGTAAAACAAAACTGCGTTTTATTTTATTGCAATGAAACGATGGGGCGCGGGAATTTTAATAACGTCTGGAACGGCGTGGTAATTAATGCGCCGGCAAAAAAGAAATAAAAAAACGCTAAAGCTTTAGGATGTGCTGCCGATATGTCGTTTTGGGGTAATTTAACGTTAAAAAACCATTCTTGCGCCGCGCTAATACGGAAACATATCGTTACGTCTATTGGCTTGTTCACTACGCCAGCGAATCATTGATAAGCCATAATCACCTGATGTTGAAAATTAGAACAACCCTCTGCGGAGGGTTTAAGTCAAATCCGATAGCTAATAACCTTATAGTTTACATTGGTTATTTTTCACCTGGGATATTTTTTAGCGGCTCAAATGGTTATTTATACTAAGATTGTTGCCTATATGCAGATTTTTGTTCTGTTATTTTGGTTTGGTGATGGTTTTGTTCGAATTGATCTAAAAAAGATAATTTTTTGGCTGATAAACATTGTTTTTAAGACGTTTTTTTACCTAAGGCGATTTTATGAGCAAAATGCGGGTCATAAAATGTGCGAATTTAGGGGTATTTGGCTTAATTATTTTTTATTTTTGTGATCTATGTCACATTGTATTTAAAATTGCCTCTCACTTACATTGTGTGTGCTAATGGTTCGGGGGTAGAGTTGCGCTGCTTTAGGAATAATCTTATTAAATTTGTAAAAATAGTTTCATGGTGACTAAACACTATCGAAGCAGAATGCTGTACATCCATACACGTTGGTTTACGCTCGTAGCAAATACTGAACAGTGGTCGAATTTAGCGATTGGCGAAAATTATAGCAGTCGTTTTTGAGAGATTAATTTGCCAACTTTGGGAAACAACCCAGGTCACGGGCGATAAAATTTATCACCCAGCGTATGTTTTTAAACATAGTCTGTCGGGATGGGGAATATGGGTACGTCTGAATTACTTAAGCATATTTATGACATCAATTTGTCATATTTACTTTTAGCACAGCGTTTGATCAACGATGAAAAAGCGTCCGCGATGTTCCGCCTTGGTATTGATGAGACCATGGCCGATGCGTTGGCGCAGCTGACTTTGCCGCAAATGGTCAAACTGGCCGAGACCAACCAGCTGGTTTGCCACTTCCGCTTTAACGATCACCAGACCATCGAACGCCTGACCAAAGAGTCGCGCGTCGACGATCTGCAACAAATCCATACCGGCATTTTGCTATCAAGCCATTTACTGCAAGAGCTATCGAGTAAAGACGCTAGCCCGACGAAGAAAAGAGCCTGATGATGGTTGAGAAAAGCATTGTTCAAGAAGCCAAGGACATTCAGCTCGCCATGGAGCTGATTTCGCTGGGGGCCCGTTTGCAGATGCTGGAGAGTGAAACCCAGCTCAGCCGCGGGCGCTTGATTAAACTTTACAAGGAGTTGCGCGGCAGCCCGCCGCCAAAAGGAATGTTGCCGTTCTCAACCGACTGGTTTATGACTTGGGAACAGAATATTCATTCCTCGATGTTTTATAACGCCTACCTGTTTCTGATGAAAAGCGGACAGTGCAGCGGGGTGGAAGCGGTGATCAAAGCCTATCGCCTCTACCTGGAGCAGTGCCCGCAGCAGGCCGGCGAGGCGCCGTTGCTGGCGTTGACCCGCGCCTGGACGCTGGTGCGCTTCGTCGACAGCGGCATGTTGCAGCTCTCCGCTTGCAGCTGCTGCGGCGGCGCATTTATCACCCACGCGCACCAGCCGCTGAACGGTTTCATCTGCAGTTTATGCCAACCCCCATCCCGCGCCGTAAAAAGACGTAAACTTTCGCCGCAACTGGCCGATATTATTCCTCAACTGCTGGACGAGCAGGTCAAACGCGCCATTTGAGCCGCCACGTTGCCGGCTCTCGGCAATGAATACCGACGTGTGATACGCAGGGGCGGCATGCCGCCCCCAGACATGCAGCCTGGTCTGTCGCGCCAGGGCGCGTTTGCCCCACCTTCCATCCACATTGTTAATTTAAGGAATGCGTGTGCTAGTTATTTTGGGTTATCTCGTGGTATTGGGTGCGGTGTTTGGCGGCTACCTGATCGTGGGCGGTCATCTCGGTGCGTTATATCAGCCGGCGGAGTTTCTGATTATCGGCGGGGCGGGGGTCGGCGCTTTCATCGTCGGCAACAACGGCAAGGCGATCAAAGCGACGCTGCGCGCCCTGCCGCGCCTGATGCGCCGTTCCAAATACAACAAAGATCTGTATATGGATCTGATGGCGTTGCTGTTCCGTCTGCTGGCCAAATCGCGTCAGCAGGGCATGCTGTCGCTCGAGTTCGATATCGATAATCCGCAAGAAAGTGAAATTTTCTCTAATTATCCGCGCATCCTTGCCGATAACACCCTGGTGGAGTTCATTACCGACTATTTACGGCTGATGGTGAGCGGCAATATGAATGCGTTCGAGATCGAAGCGCTGATGGACGAAGAGATCGAAACCTACGAGCAGGAAAGCGAAGTGCCCGCCGGCAGTCTGGCGATGGTGGGCGACTCCTTGCCGGCGTTCGGCATCGTCGCGGCGGTGATGGGGGTGGTGCACGCCCTGGCTTCGGCTGACCGTCCGGCCGCTGAACTGGGCGCGCTGATCGCTAACGCCATGGTCGGTACTTTCCTCGGCATTTTGCTGGCCTACGGCTTCATCTCGCCGCTGGCGACGTTGCTGCGTCAGAAGAGCGCCGAAAACGTCAAGATGATGCAGTGCATCAAAGTCACGCTGTTGTCGAGCCTGAACGGTTACGCGCCGCAGATCGCGGTCGAGTTCGGCCGTAAAACGCTGTATACCACCGAACGTCCTTCTTTCGTTGAGCTGGAAGAACACGTGCGCCGCGTGAAAGCGCCGGCGCAGCAGGCGACGGAAGAAGAAGAAGCATGAAACAGAATCATCCGGTCGTTTTGGTCAGAAAGCGCAAGTCGCATCATGCCGCCCATCACGGCGGCTCCTGGAAGATCGCTTATGCCGACTTTATGACGGCGATGATGGCGTTCTTCCTGGTGATGTGGCTGCTGGCGATCGCCAGCCCGCAGGAGCTGACGCAAATCGCCGAATACTTCCGCACGCCGCTCAAGGTTGCCCTGACCAGCGGCGACAAGAGCAGTTCCGAAAGCAGCCCCATTCCTGGCGGCGGCGACGATCCAACGCAACAGCATGGCCTGGTGAAAAAACAGGTCGATTCGCCGGACTCGCGCGCCGAAGAGCTGCGCCTGAACAAGCTGCGTGAAAAGCTGGATGAGTTGATTGAGTCCGATCCGCGCCTGAAGGCGCTGCGTCCACATCTGTTGATCAACATGATGGACGAAGGGCTGCGCATCCAGATTATCGATAGCCAGAACCGGCCGATGTTCAAAACCGGCAGCGCGCAGGTCGAGAGCTACATGCGCGATATTCTGCGCGCGATAGCGCCGATCCTTAACGACTTGCCGAACAAAATCAGCCTGTCCGGCCACACCGATGACATCCCTTACGCCACCGGCGAACGCGGCTACAGCAACTGGGAACTGTCGGCCGATCGCGCCAACGCGTCGCGTCGCGAGCTGATCGCCGGCGGCCTGGCGGAAGGCAAAGTGCTGCGGGTGGTAGGCATGGCGGCCACCATGAGCCTGAAACAGCATGGCGCCGATGATGCGATTAACCGCCGCATCACCGTGCTGGTGTTGAACAAGCAAACGCAAGAGGGCATCGAGCACGAAAATGCCGAAAGCAACGCGCTGGATATTGCCCAGCCGGACAGCCTGAAGCAGCTGGCGCCGTCGGCGACCGCGCCGGCCAGCCAAACGCCGGAATCCTCGACGACAGCCCCGGAACCCGCGGCACCAACGCCGAACGCTCCCCCGCAGGCGTCCCCGGCGATAGCCCCGGCCGACCAGGCGCCGGAACCACCGGCGGCCGCACCCGCACCGACTAACCGCGACTCACAGCCAGAGGTGACCCCGTGAGCATGGACATTAGCGATTTTTATCAGACCTTCTTTGATGAGGCGGACGAGTTGCTGGCCGACATGGAGCAACACCTGCTGGAGCTGGATCCGCTGGCCCCCGATATCGAGCCGTTGAACGCCATCTTCCGCGCGGCGCATTCGATCAAGGGCGGCGCGGCGACCTTTGGTTTTTCGGTGCTGCAGGAAACCACCCATCTGCTGGAGAACCTGCTGGACGGTGCAAGACGCCAGGAAATGAGCCTGAGCACCGAGATTATCAACCTGTTTCTGGAAACCAAAGACATTATGCAGGAGCAACTGGACGCCTATAAAACCTCGCAACAGCCTGACGCTGAAAGCTTTGAATACATTTGCCAGGCGCTGCGTCAGCTGGCGTTGGAAGCGCAACAGCAGCAGGAGGCGCCTGCGGCTCAACCCGCCGTTCAGCAGCCGGTCGCTCAGCCATCGGCCGCGCCGGCGGCGATCGAAGGCGGCATGCGCATCAGCCTGAACGGGCTGAAAGCCAGTGAAATCCCCTTGATGTTGGAAGAGCTGGGCAACCTCGGCGAAGTTAAAGACCCGCATCAGACGGAACACAGCCTGGACGTGACGTTGCTCACCTCCGCCAGCGAAGACGACATCAGCGCCGTGCTGTGCTTCGTGCTGGAACCGGAACAAATCAGCTTCTCGACGCCGACGCAAAGCGCGCCGGCCGTCGCGGAGGCGAACTTGCCGGAGACGGTCGCTGCGCCGGAACCGGCGCCGGTCGCCAGCGCTGCGCTGCCTGCCGCCAAACCTGCGGCCGCAGCGGCCGAAGCGCCGAAAGCACGCGCCAAGGCGAGCGAATCTACCAGCATTCGCGTAGCGGTGGAAAAGGTGGATCAGCTGATCAACCTGGTGGGCGAGCTGGTGATCACCCAGTCGATGCTGGCGCAACGTTCCGGCACGCTGGATCCGGTGAACCACGGCGATCTGCTGAACAGCATGAGCCAGCTGGAGCGTAACGCACGCGATCTGCAGGAGTCGGTGATGTCGATCCGCATGATGCCGATGGAATACGTCTTCAGCCGCTACCCGCGTCTGGTGCGCGATCTGGCCGGCAAGCTGAACAAACAGGTGGAGCTGACGCTGCAGGGCAGCTCGACCGAACTGGACAAGAGCCTGATCGAACGGATTATCGACCCGTTGACGCACCTGGTGCGCAACAGCCTCGATCACGGTATCGAAGAGCCGGCCACCCGCATCGCCGCCGGTAAATCGGCGGTGGGCAATCTGGTGCTGTCGGCCGAACACCAGGGTGGCAACATCTGTATTGAGGTCATCGACGACGGCGCCGGTCTGAACCGCGAAAAAATTCTCGCCAAGGCCGCTTCGCAAGGGCTGGCGGTGAGCGACAGCATGAGCGACGAAGAGGTCGGCATGCTGATCTTCGCGCCGGGCTTCTCCACCGCCGAGCAGGTGACCGACGTTTCCGGCCGCGGCGTCGGCATGGACGTGGTGAAAAGAAATATTCAGGAGATGGGCGGCCACGTCGAGATCCGTTCGCAGGCCGGTAAAGGCACCACCATCCGCATTCTGCTGCCGTTGACGCTGGCGATCCTCGACGGCATGTCGGTCAAAGTGAACGACGAAGTCTTTATTCTGCCGCTGAACGCGGTGATGGAATCGCTGCAGCCGCAGGCGGAAGACTTGCACCCGCTGGCCGGCGGCGAGCGCGTGCTGCAGGTGCGCGGCGAATACCTGCCGCTGGTGGAACTGTATCGGGTATTCGAAGTGGAAGGCGCCAAAACCGACGCCACCCAGGGCATTGTGGTGATCCTGCAAAGCGCCGGCCGCCGCTATGCGTTGCTGGTGGATCAGCTGATTGGCCAGCATCAGGTGGTGGTGAAGAATCTGGAAAGCAACTACCGCAAAGTGCCGGGCATTTCCGCCGCGACCATTTTGGGCGACGGCAGCGTGGCCTTGATCGTCGATGTCTCGGCGTTGCAAACCTTGAACCGTGAAAAGCGTCTGACGGACGCCGCCGCATAATAATGAGTTTATTGATTTAAAAGGTGAATGATATGGCAGGATTGGCAGCCGTCAGCAAATTGGCTGGCGAAACGGTAGGGCAAGAGTTTCTGATTTTTACCCTGGGCAACGAGGAGTACGGCATCGACATCCTCAAGGTGCAGGAAATTCGCGGCTACGATCAGGTGACCCGCATCGCCAACACCCCGGCGTTCATCAAGGGCGTCACCAACCTGCGCGGCGTGATTGTTCCCATCATCGATCTGCGGGTGAAATTCTCCCAGCAGAGCGTTTCCTACGATGAGAACACCGTGGTGATCGTGTTGAACTTTGGCCAGCGCGTGGTGGGCATCGTGGTTGACGGCGTCTCCGACGTGCTGTCATTGACCGCCGAGCAGATCCGTCCGGCGCCGGAGTTCGCGGTGACTCTGGCGACCGAATACCTCACCGGCCTCGGTTCGCTGGGCGAGCGCATGTTGATCCTGGTGGATATCGAAAAGCTGCTGAGCAGCGAAGAGATGTCGCTGGTCGACAGCGTGGCGAAAAGCGTCTGATCCAAGACTCAAGGGGGCAGGGCGCTGCCCCCTTCAACCTTCACGTTCCCTGACCTGTCGCGATGCCGCCCGCCGCGCCCGGAACCCCCACTAAAAATAGTTACTTTCCCGCATAAAGTTTTGCCGCGCTGCGCCGATAACTCTCACATTCAACGTCATCAGAGCCTGTCTGCGCGGGCTTCAACAAGGGAAATCATGTTAAATCGTATGAAGGTGGTCACCAGCCTGTTGCTGGTGTTGGTGCTGTTTGGCGCCTTGCAGTTGATTTCGGGCGGACTCTTTTTCTCCTCGCTGAAAAGCGATAAGGAAAACTTTACCGTCCTGCAAACTATTCGTCAGCAGCAGCTGCAGCTGAGCGAAAGCCGCGTTGACCTGCTGCAGGCGCGCAACTCCCTGAACCGTGCCGGTATTCGCTACATGATGGATACCAACAAGATCGGCAGCGGCGCCACCATTGATGAACTGCTGGCCAAGGCGAAGGAAGAGCTGGGCGAAGCGGAAAGACACTACGCCGCGTACGAGAAAATCCCTCAGGACCCGCGTCAGGATCCTCAGGCGGCGGAACGCCTCAAGCATCAGTACGATGTGCTGTACGGCGCGCTCTCCGAGCTGATCCAACTGCTGGGCGAAGGCAAAATCAACGCGTTCTTCGATCAACCTACGCAGAGTTACCAGGACAACTTTGAGCAGAGCTACAACGTTTACCTGGAGCAAAACGGCAAGCTGTACCAAATCGCGGTCGACGGCAGCAACAGCTCCTACAACTCGGCCATCTGGACGCTGATCGTGATCCTGGTGGTGGTGCTGGCGGTGATCGTACTGGTCTGGACTGGTATCCATCACATCCTGGTACGCCCGCTGAACCGCATGATCGAGCACATCAAACAGATCGCCGCCGGCGACCTGACTCAGCAGATCGTCGTCAACAGCCGCAACGAAATGGGCGTGCTGGCGGCCAGCCTGAAACACATGCAAGGCGAACTGATTGAAACCGTCAGCGGCGTGCGCCAGGGCGCAGACGCCATCTACAGCGGCGCGTCCGAAATCGCCGCGGGCAACAACGATCTCTCTTCCCGCACCGAGCAGCAGGCCGCGTCGCTGGAAGAGACCGCCGCCAGCATGGAACAGCTGACCGCGACGGTGAAACAGAACGCCGAAAACGCGCGTCAGGCTTCGCAACTGGCGCTGAGCGCCTCTGAAACCGCGCAGAAAGGCGGCAAGGTCGTGGCTAACGTGGTGCAGACCATGCATGACATCGCCGGCAGCTCGCAGAAGATCGCCGATATCACCGGCGTGATCGACGGCATTGCCTTCCAGACTAACATCCTGGCGCTGAACGCCGCGGTGGAAGCGGCGCGCGCCGGCGAGCAGGGCCGTGGCTTCGCGGTGGTGGCCGGTGAAGTGCGTAACCTGGCGCAGCGCAGCGCACAGGCGGCGAAAGAGATCAAAGGCCTGATCGAAGATTCGGTCAGCCGCGTCGATATGGGTTCCGTGCTGGTCGAGAGCGCCGGGGAAACCATGGGCGACATCGTCAACGCCGTCACCCGCGTGACCGACATCATGGGCGAAATCGCCTCGGCGTCGGACGAGCAGAGCCGCGGCATCGATCAGGTTGGCCAGGCGGTGGCGGAAATGGACCGCGTCACCCAGCAGAACGCCTCGTTGGTGGAAGAATCCGCCTCGGCGGCGGCGGCGCTGGAAGAACAGGCCAGCATGCTGACCCAGTCGGTAGCGGTATTCCGTCTGAGGCAGGAAGGCCAGGAAGAATTTAAAGCGCCTGTCACCAGCAAGGCGACGGTAACACCGGTAATCAATCATAAGAAAATGAACGCCAGCGATCTGCAGGATAACTGGGAAACGTTCTGACCGGTATCGGGCCTCTCTCGCAGAGGCCCTTTTCCCTACGTAGGCCGGTCGCCGGCCGGCTGCAAGGAGGTTCAAGTGTTTAACCGAATCCGTATCTCTACCAGCTTATTCCTGTTGTTGATGACCTTCTGCGTTCTGCAGTTGGCCAGCAGCGGCCTGTCGTATTCCGCGTTTCGCTCCGATAACCACAACCTCGACATCATCACCCTCGGCAGCCAGCAGCGCGATTCGCTTAGCCTGAGCTGGGTGTCGCTGTTGCAGGCGCGCAATACGCTGAACCGCGCCGGCACCCGCGCGGCGCTGAAACTGCCGCAGGAGCAGGTGAACGAGCTGATGAGCAACGCCCGCAGTTCGCTGCAGAAGGCCGATCTCTATTTCAATCAGTTTATGGCGGTTGAACGCAGCAGTGAACAGCAGAACCAGCAGACGGCCACCACCAAGGCCAGCTACGAGCGGCTGCGCGGCGCGCTGCGCGAGCTGATCGGTTTCCTGGAAAAGGGCGAGCTGCAGGCGTTTATGGATCAGCCGACGCAGAAAACCCAGGACCTGTTCGAGGCCGACTTCGTGCAGTACCTGCAGTTGGTGAACGGTGACATCAGCGAGGCCAGAGACGCTAATCAGTTCTCCTTCACGCTGGCGGGCCTGATGCTGGCGGGGGCGGTATTGATGCTGATCGTGGTGACCGGCAGCGCCATGTGGTGGTTGCGCACCATGCTGATACAGCCGCTGAACCAAATCCGCAGCCACTTTGAACGCATCGCCGCCGGCGATCTGGCGACGCCGATTCAGGTGTATGGCCGTAATGAAATCAGCATGCTGTTCGCCAGCCTGCAACGCACGCAGCAGTCGCTGATCGGCACCGTCGGCGCGGTGCGCGACGGGGCGGAGTCGATTCTGATCGGCCTGCAGGAGATCGCCGAAGGCAACAACGATCTCTCTTCCCGCACCGAGCAGCAGGCCGCGTCGCTGGAAGAAACCGCCGCCAGCATGGAACAGCTGACCGCGACGGTGAAACAGAACGCCGACAATGCGCGGCAGGCGTCTCAGCTGGCGCGCGACGCTTCGGCCACTGCGGCCAAGGGCGGCGAACTGGCCGGTGACGTGGTCACCACCATGCACGATATTGCCAACAGTTCGCAGAAAATCGGCGCCATCACCAGCGTGATCGACGGCATCGCCTTCCAGACCAACATTCTGGCGCTCAATGCGGCGGTGGAAGCGGCGCGCGCCGGCGAACAGGGGCGGGGTTTCGCGGTGGTCGCCGGTGAAGTGCGCAACCTGGCGAGCCGCAGCGCGCAGGCGGCGAAAGAGATCAAGGTGCTGATCGACGAATCGGTCAGCCGCGTCAAACACGGCTCGGTGCTGGTGGAAAACTCCGGCGCCACCATGCAGGACATTGTGCGTTCGGTAACTCGCGTGACCGACATCATGGGCGAGATCGCGTCGGCTTCGGATGAACAAAGCCGCGGCATCGAACAGGTGACGCAGGCGGTGACCCAGATGGACCAGGTTACCCAGCAGAACGCCGCGCTGGTGGAAGAATCCGCTTCTGCCGCCACCGCGCTGGAAGAGCAGGCCATTACCCTGGCCGACGCGGTCGCGGTATTCCGTCTGGCGGACGATAACGTTGTCGCGCCAGGTAACAGCAACAACGCAGTTTCACCCGTGGTAAAGGAAGCCCAAGATTGTTAAACCGCATAAACAGCACGTTTTTCTCCGGTGAGGCAGCATGAAACAGGCGCCGTCAACTTCTAACCGGGATACTGCGTCGATGTTGACGCAAATGGTGCAGCGCCTGCCGCTGTCGGACGTGCATTTTCGCCGTATCAGCCAGTTGATTTATCAACGCGCCGGCATCGTGCTGGCGGAGCATAAGCGCGAGATGGTTTACAACCGCCTGGTGCGCCGGTTGCGGCTGCTGGGATTGCACGATTTCGGCGACTATCTGGCGCTGCTGGAAAGCGATCCGAACAGCGCGGAGTGGCAGGCGTTCATCAACGCATTGACCACCAACCTGACGGCATTTTTCCGCGAGGCGCATCACTTCCCGATCCTGGCGGAGCATGCGCGCTCGCGGCCGAACGGCTACAGCGTCTGGAGCACTGCGGCCTCGACCGGCGAAGAGCCGTATTCGATCGCCATCACGCTGAGCGATGCCCTGGGGCAGCGGGCCGGCAGTTGCCAGGTCTGGGCCAGCGACATCGACACGCAGGTGTTGGAAAAAGCGGAAGCGGGCGTTTACCGCCAGGAAGATCTGCGCACCCTGACGCCGACCCAAATGCAGCGCTATTTTTTGCGTGGTACCGGGCCGCATCAGGGGCTGGTGCGCGTGCGGCCGGAACTGGCGGCGCGGGTGAACTTCCAGCCGTTGAACCTGCTGGCGCCGGAATGGGCGCTGCCGGGGCAATTTGACGCCATTTTTTGCCGCAACGTCATGATCTATTTCGATAAGGCGACGCAGGAGCGCATCCTGCGCCGCTTCGTTCCCTTGCTTAAGCCGGGGGGGCTGATGTTCGCCGGCCACTCCGAGAACTTCAGCCAGATCAGCCGGGATTTCTACTTGCGTGGGCAGACCGTGTATGGGCTGACCAAGGAGAGGTAATGAGTAAAATCAGAGTGTTATGCGTAGACGATTCGGCACTGATGCGTCAGCTGATGACGGAAATCGTGAACGGCCACCCCGACATGGAAATGGTGGCGACCGCGCCGGATCCGCTGGTGGCGCGCGATCTGATCAAAAAATTTAATCCTCAGGTGCTGACGCTGGACGTCGAGATGCCACGCATGGACGGGCTGGATTTCCTCGAGAAGCTGATGCGCCTGCGGCCGATGCCGGTAGTGATGGTTTCTTCGCTGACCGGTAAAGGCTCGGAGATCACGCTGCGAGCGCTGGAGCTGGGCGCGGTGGATTTCGTCACCAAACCGCAGCTCGGCATTCGCGAGGGCATGTTGGCCTACAGCGAACTGATCGCCGAGAAGATCCGCACCGCCGCCAGAGCGCGCCTGCCGCAGCGATCCAGCAGCCCGGCGCCGGCGATCCTCAGCCATGCGCCGCTGCTGAGCAGTGAAAAACTGATCGCCATCGGTGCTTCCACCGGCGGCACCGAAGCGATCCGCCAGGTGCTACAGCCGCTGCCGGCCACCAGTCCGGCGCTGCTGATCACCCAGCACATGCCGCCGGGGTTCACCCGTTCGTTCGCCGAACGGCTGAACAAGCTGTGCCAGATCACGGTGAAAGAAGCGGAGGACGGCGAGCGCGTACTGCCGGGCCATGCTTACATCGCCCCGGGGGATCGCCACCTGGAGCTGGCGCGCAGCGGCGCCAACTATCAGGTGAAGCTGCATGACGGCCCGGCGGTCAACCGCCATCGTCCGTCGGTCGACGTGCTGTTCCGCTCGGTAGCGCAATATGCTGGCCGCAATGCGGTGGGGGTGATCCTCACCGGCATGGGGAACGACGGGGCGGCGGGGATGCTGGAGATGCACCGCGCCGGGGCCTATACCCTGGCGCAGAACGAGGCGAGCTGTGTGGTGTTCGGCATGCCGCGCGAGGCGATCGCCGGCGGCGGCGTGAGCGAAGTGGTCGAGTTGGACAGGATGAGCCAGCGCATGCTGGCGCAGATTTCCGGCGGCCAGGCATTGCGCATTTGATTTCAGTCCGCAGGGTTTGCCCGGCGGCGATATGACCTACGGTCGCCGCGCGGCGGCCTGCGGTTTTGCATCATTAAACGGTTAACTATTTCAGGAGTAACAATGGCAGACAAGAACCTCAGATTTCTGGTTGTGGACGACTTCTCCACCATGCGCCGCATCGTCAGAAATTTGCTGAAAGAGCTGGGCTTCAACAACGTCGAAGAAGCTGAAGATGGCGCAGATGCGCTGAACAAGCTGCGCGCCGGCGGTTTCGACTTCGTGGTGTCCGACTGGAACATGCCGAACATGGACGGGCTCGAACTGTTGCAGACCATCCGCGCCGATAGCGCGCTGGCCGCGATGCCGGTGCTGATGGTGACGGCGGAAGCCAAGAAAGAAAATATCATCGCGGCGGCGCAGGCCGGCGCCAGCGGTTATGTAGTGAAACCTTTTACGGCGGCGACGCTGGAAGAAAAGCTCAACAAGATTTTTGAAAAATTGGGCATGTAAGGAGAGGGCGATGAGAGACATTCCAATGCCTGCCAGCGATGCAGCGACCGCGGGAGAGATCATCTCCCGCATCGGCCAACTGACCCGAATGCTGCGCGACAGCATGCGCGAACTGGGGCTCGATCAGGCGATTGCCCAGGCGGCAGAGGCGATCCCGGATGCGCGCGACCGTCTTGACTATGTCGTAACCATGACGGCGCAGGCGGCGGAACGGGCGTTGAACTGCGTGGAGGCGGCGCAACCGCGCCAGGCGGAGCTGGAGTCCGGCGCCAACGCGTTGAAAGGGCGCTGGGACGAGTGGTTCGCCAATCCCATCGAACTGGACGACGCGCGTTCTCTGGTCAACGACACGCGTCAGTATCTGGATCAGGTGCCGGGCCATACGGCCTTCACCAACGCTCAGCTGCTGGAAATCATGATGGCGCAGGACTTCCAGGATCTGACCGGTCAGGTGATCAAGCGCATGATGGACGTGGTGCAGGAGATCGAAAAGCAGCTGCTGATGGTGCTGATGGAAAACATGCCGGAGCAGCCGGTGAAGGAAAAACGGCCGAACGACAGCCTGCTGAACGGCCCGCAGCTCGACCAGAACGGCGTCGGCGTGATCGCCAACCAGGCGCAGGTCGACGATCTGCTCGACAGCCTCGGTTTCTGAGGCCTTTCGGGGCGCGCGACGGCGCGCCCCGACAACAAGCCACGCAGTTTTCGTCTCATCCCCTAAATAACCCGCCTTTTTCCCCGTTGTTCCGCCAATGACATCGCCAATTTTTTGGCATGCTGACCGCCATTCTTTACCCTCCCGACACAGGAACGGCGTTTCGTGGCTGAAGACAGCGATCTGGAAAAAAGCGAGGCCCCCACGCCCCACAGGCTGGAGAAGGCGCGTGAAGACGGCCAGATCCCGCGCTCCCGCGAGCTGACCTCGGTACTGATGCTGCTCTCGGGCCTGGCGATCATCCTGATGTCCGGCAGCAACATGGCGCAACAGCTGGCGGCGATGCTCACGCAAGGGCTGAACTTTGACCACGGCATGGTCAGTAACGACAAGCAGATGCTTCGCCAACTGGGCATGTTGCTGCGTCAGGCGGTGCTGGCGCTGCTGCCGATCATGGCGGGGCTGGTGCTGGTAGCGCTCGCCGCGCCAATGCTGTTGGGGGGCATCTTGTTCAGCGGCAAGTCGATCAAGTTCGATATGAAGCGGCTAAACCCCCTGTCCGGGTTGAAACGCATCTTTTCCAGCCAGGTGTTGGCCGAGCTGCTGAAAGGGATCCTGAAAGCGACGTTGGTCGGCTGGGTCACCGGTCTTTATCTGTGGCACAACTGGGCGGCGATGCTGCATCTGATGACCCAGCAGCCGCTCGATGCGCTGGGCAATGCGCTGCAGATGATCCTGTTCTGCGGTTTTCTGGTGGTGCTGGGGCTGACGCCGATGGTGGCGTTCGACGTGTTCTATCAGCTGTGGAGCCACTTCAAAAAGCTGAAGATGACCAAGCAGGATATTCGCGACGAATTCAAAGACCAGGAAGGGGACCCGCACGTCAAGGGGCGCATTCGCCAGCAGCAGCGGGCGATCGCCCGGCGCCGCATGATGGCCGATGTGCCTAAGGCGGACGTGATCGTCACCAACCCGACGCACTACGCCGTCGCGTTGCAGTACAACGACAAGAAAATGAGTGCGCCGAAGGTGCTGGCCAAGGGGGCCGGCGAAATCGCCTTGCGCATTCGCGAGCTCGGCGCGGAGCACCGCATTCCGATGCTGGAGGCGCCGCCGCTGGCGCGCGCGCTGTATCGGCACAGCGAGATTGGACAACACATTCCGGCCACCCTGTATGCCGCGGTCGCCGAAGTGCTGGCTTGGGTGTACCAACTGCGCCGCTGGCGGCGCGAGGGCGGCCTGATCCCGAAAAAACCTGAACGTTTACCGGTGCCGGAAGCACTGGATTTTGCGAGAGAGAGTGACTCTGATGGCTAATTTGGCCTCCCTGCTTCGTTTGCCGGGCAATTTTAAAGATACGCAGTGGCAGGTGCTGGCCGGCCCGGTGCTGATCCTGCTGATTTTGTCGATGATGGTGTTGCCGCTGCCGGCGTTTATCCTCGACCTGCTGTTTACCTTCAACATCGCGCTGTCGATCATGGTGCTGCTGGTGGCGATGTTCACCCAGCGTACGCTCGAGTTCGCCGCTTTCCCGACCATCCTGCTGTTCTCCACATTGCTGCGTTTGTCGCTCAACGTCGCCTCGACGCGCATCATCTTGCTGGAAGGCCACACAGGTTCCGCCGCCGCCGGGCGAGTGGTGGAAGCCTTCGGCCACTTCCTGGTGGGCGGCAACTTCGCCATCGGCATCGTGGTGTTCATCATCCTGGTGCTGATCAACTTTATGGTAATTACCAAAGGTGCAGGGCGTATCGCCGAAGTGGGCGCGCGCTTCGTGCTGGACGGCATGCCGGGCAAACAAATGGCGATCGACGCCGATTTGAACGCCGGATTGATTGGTGAAGACGAAGCGAAGAAACGCCGCGCCGAAGTGACCCAGGAGGCCGATTTTTACGGCTCGATGGACGGCGCCAGTAAATTCGTGCGCGGCGACGCCATCGCCGGCCTGATGATCATGGTGCTGAACGTGGTCGGCGGCCTGCTGGTCGGCGTGGTGCAACACGGCATGGAACTGGGGGCGGCGGCGGAAAGCTATACGCTGCTGACCATCGGTGACGGCCTGGTGGCGCAGATCCCGGCATTGGTGATCTCCACCGCCGCCGGTGTCATCGTCACTCGCGTCGCGACCGATCAGGATGTCGGCGAGCAGATGGTGGGCCAGCTGTTCAACAATCCGCGCGTGATGCTGCTGAGTGCCGGGGTGCTGGGCCTGCTGGGCCTGGTGCCGGGCATGCCGAACCTGGTGTTCCTGCTGTTTACCGCGGCTCTGCTGGGCCTCGCCTGGTGGCTGCGCGGCCGTGAACAACAGGCGCCGAAAACGGTGGAAGATCCGGTGATGCCGGAGAATCCGCAGGCCGCCGAGGCCAGCTGGGCCGACGTGCAGTTGGAAGATCCGCTGGGGATGGAAGTGGGCTACCGGTTGATTCCGATGGTCGATTTTCAACAGAACGGCGAGCTGCTTGGGCGTATCCGCGGGATCCGCAAGAAATTCGCCCAGGACATGGGTTATCTGCCGCCGGTGGTGCACATTCGCGACAACCTGGAACTGCCGCCAGCCAGCTATCGCATCCTGATGAAAGGCGTCGAGATCGGCAGCGGTGAAGCGCAGCCGGGCCGCTGGCTGGCGATCAACCCCGGCAATGCCGTGGGCGAGCTGGCGGGAGACAAAACCGTCGATCCCGCCTTCGGACTGGAAGCGGTGTGGATAGACAGCGCCTTGCGCGAACAGGCGCAAATCCAGGGCTTTACCGTGGTGGAAGCCAGCACCGTGGTGGCGACGCACCTCAATCACCTGATTGGCCAGTTCGCCAGCGAGCTGTTCGGCCGCCAGGAGACCCAACAGCTGTTGGATCGCGTGTCGCAGGAGATGCCGAAGCTGACCGAAGACTTCGTGCCGGGCGTAGTGTCACTGACGACGCTGCACAAGGTGCTGCAAAATCTGCTCGCCGAGCGCGTGTCCATCCGCGATATGCGCACCATCGTCGAAACGCTGGCGGAACATGCCCCGGCGCAGAGCGATCCTTACGAATTGACCACCGTGGTGCGGGTGGCGCTGGGCCGGGCGATCACGCAGCAGTGGTTCCCGGGCAACGGCGAGATTCAGGTTATCGGCTTGGATACCCAGCTGGAGCGCCTGTTGCTGCAGGCGTTGCAGGGCGGAGGCGGTCTGGAACCGGGGCTGGCTGACCGTCTGCTGGAGCAGGCGCGTCAGGCGCTGCAACGGCAAGAGATGCTCAGCGCGCCGCCGGTGCTGTTGGTTAACCATGCGCTGCGTCCTTTACTGGCGCGCTTCCTGCGTCGCAGCCTGCCGCAGCTCGTGGTGCTGTCCAACCTGGAGATCAACGACGATCGCCAGATTCGCATGACCTCGACCATTGGAGCCGCCTGATGAAACGCTGTCTGTCCTTGTTGTGTTTGCTGGCGCCGCTAGCCGCCGGCGCGGTGTCCGGCTCCTGGGTGGCTGAAGGGGCGGGGGTCACGCTGGAACAGGGCGGGATGCGCGATGAATCCGCCGGTTTGCGGCCGCCGAACGCGCTGCCGGATGCCAATGCGCGCATCACCAGCGTCAGCTGGCGCTACCGTTTGCTGGGGCCGGAGCCCGTGGGGCTGCAGGCCCAACTCTGCACGGTAAACCGCTGCATTCCGCTCGGCGGCGGCAGCGGCAGCAGCATCGGTCTGCAGGGCGAGCCGGCCAATGCGGAATTGCGCTTTGTCTATTACGTGCAGTCGCAAGGCGGGCTGAATCCGCCGCTGCGGGTGATTGGCAATCAGGTGATCGTCAATTATCAGTAAGATCAGGCCAGAATTTGCAGGCCGTTGCGTTCCACCAGCGTCAGCAGTTTCATCGCGGCGGAGTTCGGTTGCGCTTCGCCGCGCTCCCATTTCTGCACCGCCTTTTTGCTGACGTTGAGATACAGCGCAAACACCGGCTGACTGACGTTTTCCCGTTCGCGCAACGCGCGGATCTCGGCCGGCCCGAACTGCTTTACCGGCCGCAGGCACAGCATGTCGAAAGTGCGCATGGTCACGTCGTCGACGAAACCGGCGCGGTGCAGGCCCTGAACTTCCTGGTGGATCTCGGCAAGAATTTTACTCATCGCTTAGCCTCCGTAACTCCCTGTTGTTGACCAGCTGGTAGAGTCTGAATGGCGAATAATCCAGATACAGCGCAGCCAGATGTTTCAATCCCTGTAACTCATCCGCACTGATGTTTTCTCTCTCGCTTTTGGCAAAGCCGCGCATAAAAAACAGGCGGTCTTCATCGCGAAAAACGATCAGTACCCGATAGCCGCCACGTTTGCCCGCACCAGCCCGAGCGATGCGCTTTTTGTATACGCAACCGCCAAGATTGGCGTCGTACAGCTGATGTTGCGTCTCTCGCGCCGCTTTCACTATCGTGGCGTCGCTAATGCGCTCGCGTGCGGCAAAACCCTGAAAGGTTTTGGTGAGATAAATGTCGGCCATTCGCTCTCCCTGCGAATCTATACCCGTTAAGGGTATATTTCAAGTGGTTTAAAAATAACCACAGGGTGACAAGCGGCCAAAGGGAAAGAAACAGCCAAATTCACGCCATGCGCAGCCTGGCGCAAAGTCTTAAGTGAATTCAAAGAGTGATAGGGAGAAAATGCGACGGGATGCGCAGAAGCCGGTTAACGCATGCCCGGTGATAGGCTCACCGGGCAAATGAGTCAGGTCAGACGCCGATTTTTCTGCCGAGCAGGCTGCCGGCGTGCGATTGGCCGTCCGGGCCATACAGCGATTTGTTGTTTTTGCTGAGGATGGCCAGCGCCTGAGCGTTATGGTCGATCTGCTGATTGAGCAGCAGGCCGTTGTGCTGGTTCTTTTCGCGCAACGTTTGGCTCAGCAATTGAACGCGCTGCCAACGGTCGGCCAGGGGGGCGTGGCTGGCATAGGGCGCGCGTTGCCCGCAGGTTTTTTCCTGCCCCAGGCGCTGTTGCTCGAGGTAGGCGACCGTCGCCAACAGTTGGCTTTTGGCATCGGTTACGCGCTGCAAGGCCACGCCCGGCAGCTGGCCGGAGCATAACAGATCGTGCTCTTCTTCCAGCACGCCATTGAGCGCCTGCAGCGTTTCCAACAGTTTGTCCAGCAGTTGTGCCAGCTTTTCCATAGTGATGACTTATCCTTTACCGCTACCCGCCGCCGCGTTGTCAGTCGCGTCCGGCGATCCATTGAACATCGCTCTGCGCGTCTTGCAGCAGTGCGTCGGCGATTTTGCCGGCGTCCATCTTCAGTTCACCGTTGCGGATCGCCTGCTTGATGGCCTCGACCCGGCCCATATCGATATCCTGGGTGCCCGGCTGCATCAGGCGCGCCTGCGCCTCGCTCAGTTTGACCTGCGTACCGCTGACGGCGGTTTCGGCCACGGCGGCCTTACGCGGCTGGAGCGGGTTGTCGGCCGGGGTTTCACGCGGTTGCACAGTGGAAACCGGCTGTAACCGCTGGGTGCGATCGATACTCATGGTCCATCTCCGTTTACGCCGTGACCGCACTCGGGCGACGACGCTGCAATGAAAGTGTTACGGCCCTGATGGCCAATAAAATGCTGCTTGATTTGTCTTATCGGCAAGGTTTGCGGAACCTTTACTTTTTTATAACGTAATGCGAATCGCGCCGTCGTCCCCGACCACGCCACTGACGATTTGCCCGGACGCCATGCGCACGCGCACGCTGTCTTCGGCGGCGGCGTTGTTCATCGCCTTGCCCGCGCCGCTAATGCTGAATCCTTCGCCCTGTGCATTGACCTGCACCGGTTGCCCGGCCTTGATAATCCAGGCCCGGCGCAGCATGGCGAGGGTCAGCGGCTGGCCGGGGCTGATGTTGCGCAGGCTGACGGCGCCTAACGCTTTGCCCGCTTCGGTCAGCGCGCGCGGCGGCAGGGTATCGAGCCGACCTTCTTTCAACGTCAGGTCCGCCGCCGTCAACCGGCTGCCGGCGGTGATGCCGCGCGCCGAAACGAGATAGCGGCCGAACACCTGCACCTGCGTCTGGATAAAACGCCGCTCCTGGCCACAGCGCGCCGAAATGCTGACGTTGCCGCCGATCCGCGCGTTGGGCGGCAGCGACAGCTGCGGCAGTTCGCAAGCGGGCCATTGGTTCGGCGGCGTGCGCACCCGCACTTTTACCTGTACCGGTTCGCCGCTGAACTTGCCTTGGATGAAGCTTTCGATTTGCGTCGCCAGATCGTCGGCGCGCGCGTTCAGACTGCACAGCAGGCCGATAAGCAGCAGCATTTTACCTTTCATCGTCATCTTCTCAAGCTTCATCGGGATACGCGTAAGTGTACCCGCAGCGCGCGCAGGCTAAGCAGATAAATAGCGCCCCATTTTGCGTTTATTCCCGCGATAGGGTAGCGCGGGGGGCGTTTATGCTGTCGACTCCAAATTCTAACCTCGCGGAGGGAGCATGCTCGACAAACTGGACGCGGCTCTGCGCTTTGGCCAAGAGGCGCTGAACTTGCGCGCCCAGCGGCAGGAAATTCTGGCCGCCAACATCGCCAACGCAGACACACCGGGTTATCAGGCGCGGGATATCGATTTCGCCAGCCAATTGAACAAAGTGATGGAGCAGGGGCGCGTCAGCGGCAACGGCATGGCGCTCAACCTGACGGCGGCGCGCCATATCCCGGCGCAGACCCTGCAGCCGCCGCAGCTCGATCTGCTGTTCCGGGTGCCGGATCAGCCGTCGATGGACGGCAACACGGTGGACATGGATCGCGAACGCACCAACTTTGCCGATAACAGCCTGAAATATCAGACCGACCTGACGCTGCTCAACGGTCAGATCAAAGGGATGATGTCCGTACTGCAACAAGGATAAGGCGCATGTCTTTACTGAATATTTTTGATATCTCCGGCTCGGCGTTATCGGCGCAATCCCAGCGCATGAACGTCAGCGCCAGCAACATGGCCAACGCCGACAGCGTGACCGGCCCGGACGGCGAACCTTACCGCGCCAAGCAGGTGGTGTTCCAGGTCGCAGCGGCGCCGGGACAGCCGACCGGCGGCGTGCGCGTTGCCCAGGTGGTGGACGATCCGGCGCCCGAGCGTCTGGTGTATCAGCCGGGCAACCCGCTGGCGGACGCCAAGGGGTATGTGCGCATGCCGAACGTCGACGTAGTGGGGGAAATGGTCAACACCATCTCCGCTTCCCGCAGCTATCAGGCCAACGTCGAGGTGCTCAACACCACCAAGTCGATGATGATGAAAACCCTGACGCTGGGTCAGTAACCGGAGGTTCCCATGGCTATCGCCCCAACCACGAACGAGTCGTTGGACAATACCGTCATCGGTAACAACAGCAAAAATACCAACAGCCAGGATCTGCACAACAGCTTCCTGACGCTGCTGGTGGCGCAGTTGAAAAACCAGGACCCGACCAATCCGATGCAGAACAACGAACTGACCTCGCAGCTGGCGCAGATCAACACCGTTCAGGGCATCGAAAAACTCAACACCACGCTGGGGTCGATCTCCGGTCAGATCAACAGCAATCAGTCGCTGCAGGCCACCGCGCTGATCGGCCACGGCGTGATGGTGCCGGGCAGCAACATTCTGGTCGGCAGCAAGGACGGCAAAGTCAGCACCACGCCGTTCGGCGTGGAACTGGAGCGCGCCGCCGATCAGGTAACCGCCACCATCACCAACGCCAGCGGGCAGGTGGTGCGCACCATCGAAATCGGCGGTCTGACCGCCGGCGTGCATGCCTTCACCTGGGACGGTTCGCTGGATGACGGCTCCACCGCGCCCGACGGCGCCTACAAAGTGGCGATTAACGCCAAAGGCAACGGCGAGCAGTTGGTGGCGCGCAGCCTGCACTTCGGCCTGGTGAACGGCGTGATCCGCGACGGCAACGGCGCCAAGCTGGATCTCGGTCTGGCGGGCAACGCCACCCTGGAAGACGTGCGACAGATCTTATAACCCTAAGCATCAGGCTCAATCGGACGATAGCCTGACCACTATTCGGAGAATAACATGGCTTTTTCTCAGGCAGTCAGCGGCTTGAACGCGGCAGCAACCAACCTGGACGTGATCGGTAACAACATCGCCAACTCCGCGACGGCGGGCTTCAAATCCGGCAGCGTCTCCTTTGCCGACATGTTCGCCGGTTCGCAGGTCGGTCTGGGCGTCAAAGTGTCCGGCATCACCCAGAACTTCAAGGGCGGCACCACCACCGGCACCAGCCGTTCATTGGATGTGGCCATCAACGGCAACGGCTTTTTCCGCATGCAGGATAAAGACGGCGGCATCTTCTATACCCGCAACGGCCAGTTCAAGCTGGACGAGAACCGCAATCTGACCAACATGCAGGGTCTGCAGCTGACCGGCTATCCGGCGGCCGGCTCCCCGCCGACCATTCAGCAGGGCGCCAACCCGGTGCCGTTGAGCATTCCTGAAGGCATGATGAACGCGAAAGCGTCCACTTCCGGCCAGATGGTCGCCAACCTGATGTCGACCCATAAGGTGCCGGAAAACAAGACCTTCGATCCGACCAAACAGGACAGCTACAACTATACCAATACCATCACCGCCTACGACTCGCTGGGTAACGCGCACAACATCAACGCTTACTTCGTGAAGACCGAAGACAATAAATGGCAGGTCTACACCCAGGACGGCAGCGCAGCGCCAGTGAACGCCGGCACCATGGAGTTCAGCACCAGCGGTACCCTGGTGAAAACCACCAGCACCAACGGCGCGCCGGGCGAGTTCAGCATGGTGATCCCGATGACCGCCAAAGACGGCGCGCCGGCGCAAAACTTCACCCTGAGCTTCGCCGGCAGCATGCAGCAGAACGTGAGCAGCGACTCGGTGAGCAAGGTATCGCAGGACGGTTATGCCGCCGGTGAATACACGGGCTATCAGATCAACAACGACGGCACCATCGTGGGCGTCTACTCCAACCAGCAAACCCAGCTGTTGGGCCAGATCGTCATGGCTAACTTCTCCAACCCGGAAGGGCTGGCGTCGCAGGGCGATAACGTTTGGCAGGAAACCGGCGCGTCCGGCCAGCCGCGCGTCGGTCTTGCGGGCGGCGGCGGCTTAGGCAAGCTGACCAGCGGCGCGCTGGAGTCTTCCAACGTCGATCTGAGCCAGGAGCTGGTGAACATGATCGTCGCACAGCGTAACTATCAGTCCAACGCCCAGACCATCAAGACGCAGGACTCCATTCTGCAGACGTTGGTTAGCCTGCGCTAATAGGGTCGAGTTATGGATCACGCGATTTATACCGCGATGGGCGCGGCTCGCCAAACGCTGGAGCAGCAGTCCATTACCGCCAACAACCTGGCCAACGCGTCGACGCCGGGCTTTCGCGCTCAGCTCGCCGCGCTGCGCGCGGTGCCGGTTGACGGGCCGAGCCTGGCGACGCGCACCTTGGTGGCCGCGTCGACGCCGGGCGCCGACATGAGCCAGGGGGCGCTGAACTATACGGCGCGCCCGCTGGATGTGGCGCTGCAGCAGGACGGTTTCCTGGCGGTGAGCCTGCCGGGCGGCGGTGAAGCCTATACCCGCAACGGCAACATCCAGATCTCCTCCACCGGGCAGTTGACGGTGCAGGGGCTGCCGGTGATGGGCGACGGGGGGCCGATCGAGGTGCCGCCGTCGGCGGAGATCACCATCGCCGCCGACGGCACCATTTCGGCGCTGAACGCCGGCGATCCGCCGAACACCATCGCGCAGATCGGCCGCCTGAAGCTGGTGAAAGCCGACGCGCGCGAAGTGATGCGCGGTGACGACGGGCTGTTCCGCCTGACGCCGGAAACCCAACAGATGCGCGGCAATCAGTTGCAAAACGATCCGCAGGTGCGGGTGATGCCCGGGGTGCTGGAAGGCAGCAACGTCAAGCCGATGGAGACCATGGTCGACATGATCGCCAACGCCCGCCGTTTTGAAATGCAAATGAAGGTCATCCACAGCGTGGATGAAAACGAACAGCGTGCCAACTCACTGCTCTCAGTGAGCTAAGCAGCAAGGAAATAACCGATGATTCCATCCTTATGGATTGCCAAAACCGGTCTGGACGCGCAGCAGACCAACATGGACGTGATCGCCAACAACCTGGCGAACGTCAGCACCAACGGCTTCAAACGCCAGCGTGCGGTATTTGAAGATCTGCTGTACCAGACCATGCGTCAGCCGGGGGCGCAGTCCTCCGAGCAGACCACGCTGCCTTCCGGTCTGCAGATCGGCACCGGCGTGCGTCCGGTGGCGACCGAGCGGCTGCACAGCCAGGGCAACCTGTCGCAGACCAACAACAGCAAAGACGTCGCCATCAAGGGGCAGGGGTTCTTCCAGGTGATGTTGCCGGACGGCACCCAGGCCTACACGCGCGACGGCTCGTTCCAGATCGATCAGAACGGCCAGTTGGTCACTTCCAGCGGTTTCCAGGTGCAGCCGGCGATCACCATTCCGGCGAACGCGCTGTCCATCACCGTCGGCCGCGATGGCATCGTCAGCGTCACCCAGCAGGGGCAAACCGCCGCCCAGCAGGTGGGCCAATTGACGCTGACGACCTTTGTCAACGACAGCGGTCTGGAGAGCGTGGGCGAGAACCTGTATCAGGAAACCGAAAGCTCGGGCGCGCCGAACGAGAGCACGCCGGGGCTCAACGGCGCCGGTCTGCTGTATCAGGGCTACGTGGAGACCTCCAACGTTAACGTGGCGGAAGAGCTGGTCAACATGATCCAGACTCAGCGCGCTTACGAGATCAACAGCAAAGCGGTATCGACTTCCGATCAGATGCTGCAAAAGCTGACGCAACTGTAATCTGTCATTGACGGGCCCGGCTTGCCGCGCCCGTCATTCTCTTTCGTGAAACAAAGGCGATACCCGTGGTAACCACATATTCGATGGCAATCCTGCCGCGGCAGGGACAACGCTGGCTGGCGGGAATGGTGATGCTGACGCTGAGCGGCTGCGCTTATATTCCGCATAAACCGCTGGTGGACGGTGCGACCACGGCGCAGCCCGCGCCGGCCAGCGCGCCGATGCCGAACGGCTCGATCTTCCAGACGGTGCAGCCGATGAACTACGGCTATCAGCCGCTGTTCGAAGACCGCCGTCCGCGCAACGTCGGCGACACCCTGACCATCGTGCTGCAGGAAAACGTCAGCGCCAGCAAGAGCTCCTCCGCCAATGCCAGCCGCAACGGCGCCAGCAAGTTCGGCGTCGCCACCTCGCCGCGTTACCTTGACGGCCTGTTGGGCAATGCGCGCGCCGATATGGACATTTCCGGCGACAGCACCTTCGGCGGCAAGGGCGGCGCCAACGCCAACAACACCTTCAACGGCACCATTACGGTGACGGTCAACCAGGTGCTGGCCAACGGCAACCTGCACGTGGTGGGGGAAAAGCAGATCGCCATCAACCAGGGCACCGAATTCATTCGTTTCTCCGGCGTCGTCAACCCGCGCACCATCAGCGGCAACAACTCGGTCACCTCGACGCAGGTGGCGGACGCGCGGATCGAATACGTCGGCAATGGCTATATCAACGAAGCGCAGACCATGGGCTGGCTGCAGCGCTTCTTCTTAAATGTTTCACCGTTCTAAGGATTGACTGATGCTGAAAAAATGGTTTATCGCGCTGTGCGTCGGGCTGGTGTGCTTGCCGGCGGCGGCGGAGCGCATCCGCGATCTGGTGACGGTGCAGGGCGTGCGAGACAACGCCCTGATCGGCTACGGCCTGGTGGTGGGGCTGGACGGCTCCGGCGACCAGACCATGCAGACGCCGTTCACCACCCAAAGCCTGAGCAACATGCTGTCGCAGTTGGGCATCACCGTGCCGCCGGGCACCAACATGCAGCTGAAAAACGTGGCGGCGGTGATGGTGACCGCCAAACTGCCGCCGTTCTCGCGCGCCGGGCAGAATATCGACGTGGTGGTCTCATCAATGGGCAACGCCAAGAGCCTGCGTGGCGGCACCTTGCTGATGACGCCGCTGAAAGGCGTGGATAACCAGGTCTATGCGCTGGCGCAGGGCAACGTGCTGGTCGGCGGCGCGGGCGCGGCGGCCGGCGGCAGCAGCGTGCAGGTCAACCAGCTGGCGGGCGGGCGCATCAGCAACGGCGCCACCATCGAGCGCGAACTGCCGACCACCTTCGGCAGCGGCGGCGTACTCAACCTGCAGCTGAACGACGAAGACTTCACGCTGGCGCAGCAGATCAGCGACGCCATCAACCGCCAACGCGGCGGCGGCACCGCGACGCCGCTCGACGCCCGTACGATTCAGGTGCTGGTGCCGCAGGGCAACAGCTCTCAGGTGCGCTTCCTGGCGGAGATTCAAAACATCACCGTCAACGTCGGCGCAATGGACGCCAAAGTGATCATCAACTCGCGCACCGGGTCGGTGGTGATGAACCGCGATGTGATCCTCGATTCCTGCGCCGTCGCCCAGGGCAACCTGTCGGTGGTGGTCGATCGGCAGAACACCGTCAGCCAACCGACGACGCCGTTCGGCGGCGGCCAAACGGTGGTGACGCCAAACACCCAGATTTCGGTGCAACAGCAGGGCGGGTCGCTGCAGAAGGTGAATGCCAGCGCCAACCTGAACAACGTCATTCGCGCGCTGAACGCGCTGGGCGCCACGCCGATCGATCTGATGTCGATCCTGCAGGCGATGCAGAGCGCCGGCTGCCTGCGCGCCAAGCTGGAAATCATCTGATGGCGGGCGATCTGATGGCGATGTCGGGCGCGGCCTATGACGCCCAGGCGCTGAACGGCCTGAAGCGCGACGCGGCGGCCGACCCGCAGGGCAACCTCAAGCAGGTGGCCCAGCAGGTGGAAGGCATGTTCGTGCAGATGATGCTGAAAAGCATGCGTTCCGCCTTGCCGCAGGACGGGATGTTGAGCAGCGATCAAACGCGGCTCTATACCTCGATGTACGATCAGCAAATCGCCCAGCAGATGTCGCAAAAAGGGCTGGGGCTGGCCGACATGATGGTCAAGCAGATGAGCAACGCCAACGCGGTGCCGAGCGAAACTGCGGGCATGTCGCCGATGGCGCTGGACAACGAGGTGCTGCAAACGCTGCCGAACCAGGCGCTGGAGCAGATGGTGCGCCGGGCGATGCCGAAAGCCCCGCCGGCCGCCGCGCCGCTGTCGCTCAACAACGGCAACTTCGTCGCTCGTCTGTCGATACCGGCGAAGGTCGCCAGCCAGCAGAGCGGCATTCCGCATCAGCTGATCGTCGCGCAGGCGGCGCTGGAATCCGGCTGGGGGCAGCGCGAGATCCCAACCTCAGACGGCACGCCGAGCTACAACCTGTTCGGCATCAAGGCCGGCGGCAGCTGGAGCGGGCCGGTGACGGAGATCACCACCACCGAGTTCGAACAGGGCGCGGCGAAGAAGGTGAAGGCGAAGTTCCGCGTTTACGGGTCGTACGTCGAAGCGATCGCCGATTACGTCAAACTGCTGACCAACAACCCGCGCTACGCCGACGTGGCCGCCGCGCGCAGCCCGGAGCAGGCGGCGCATGCGCTGCAGCGCGCCGGGTACGCCACCGATCCCCAGTACGCCAGCAAGTTGGTCAGCGTGATTCAGCAGATGAAGAGCGCGGGGGAACAGGCGGTGAAAGCTTACACCCACGATCTGAAAGATTTGTTCTAAATCCCCGTCATTCTTGACGCCGCTGCGGCGCCAATTATTTAGGGGGTAGGCGGCAATGGAGGCTCGCTGGATGCTGACCGCATTGCCGCTTTTTTTCCTCAAGTTCTTCTCATTTTTGCCGATAACCGAAACAGGCTGAGCGAACAGGCTCAGCAGCTCAATTAAGAACCCTGTGGGCCACCGGCGCCGCAGCATAAGGAATTCCGATGTCCAATAGCTTAATCAATACCGCGATGAGCGGGCTGAATGCGGCTCAGGTGGCGCTCAGTACCGTCAGCAACAACATCTCCAACTACAACGTGGCGGGCTACAACCGTCAGACCGCGATCCTGGCGCAGAACGGCGGCATGGCCACTATGAGCGGCTTTATCGGCAACGGCGTGACCGTCACCAGCGTTAACCGCGAGTACAACCAGTTCATCACCAACCAGCTGCGCGGCGCGCAAAGCGCGTTCGGGGCGCAAAACGCCTATTACGAGAAGATTTCGCAGATCGACAACCTGTTGGCGAGCAAGACCAACCCGCTGTCGACCAACATGCAGGATTTCTTTACCAACCTGCAGAACCTGGTGAGCAACGCCGGTGACGACGCCGCGCGCCAGACGGTGCTGGGCAAGGCCAACGGCCTGGTGAACCAGTTCAACAACACCGACAAATTCCTGCGCGACATGGACAACGGCGTCAATCAGCAGATCAGCGATACGGCGCAGCAGATCAACAGCTACGGCCAACAGATCGCCAAGCTGAACGACGAGATCACCCGTTTGCGCGGCAGCGCCGGCGGCGAACCGAATGCGTTGCTGGATCAGCGCGATCAGCTGGTCACCGAATTGAACCAGCTGGTGGGCGTACAGGTCACGCAACAGGACGGCGACGCCTATACCGTTTCCTTCGCCAACGGTTTAACCCTGGTGCAGGGCAGCAATACGTATCAGGTGGAAGCCGTGCCTTCCAGCAGCGATCCTTCCCGTCTGACCATCGGCTATAACCGCGGCAACGGCGCCAGCGAAGTGCCGGAAGGCCAGATCACCAGCGGCACGTTGAGCGGCGTGCTGAAATTCCGCAGCGAAACGCTGGACGGCGTGCGCAATCAGCTGGGCCAGTTGGCGCTGGCGATGGCGGACAGCTTTAACCAACAGCATCGCGCCGGCTTCGATCTGAACGGTGACGCGGGCGGCGACTTCTTCAGCTTCAGCGGCGGCAGGGTGGTGGATAACACCCGCAACACTGGCGACGCGTCGCTGTCGGTCTCTTACACCGATACCGGCAAGGTGAAGGCCAACGATTATCGCGTCGAGTTCGACGGCAGCAACTGGCAGGTCAGCCGCCTGCCGGACAACGTGAAAGTCAACGCGACGCCGGGCACCAGCGCCGACGGTAAACCGACGCTGAACTTCGACGGGTTGGAAGTGAGCATCGACGGCAATGCGCAGGCCAAAGACAGCTTCACCGTGAAACCGGTCAGCGACGTGGCGGGCAACCTGAAAGTGGCCATCACCGATTCGTCCAAGATCGCCGCCGCCGGTAAAGACGACAGCGGCCGCGGCGATAACGAGAACGCCAAGAAACTGCTGGATCTGCAAACCAAAAACCTGGTGGACGGCAAAGCGACCCTGAGCGGCGCTTACGCCGGCATCGTCAGCGGCGTCGGCAACCAGACCGCCGCCGCCAAGGCCATCGCCACGTCGCAGGCCAAAATCGTCACCCAGCTGGGCGCGCAACAGCAGTCGATGTCCGGCGTCAACCTTGACGAAGAGTACGGTGAACTGCTGCGTTTCCAGCAGTACTACATGGCCAACGCGCAGGTGATTCAGACCGCCAGCTCGCTGTTCGACGCGCTGCTGAACATTCGTTGATTTCATTGTTAATCGGCGCCGATAACGGCGCCGGTCGCTCAGAGTAAGGAACCCACAGCATGCGCATGAGTACCGGCATGATGTACCAACAAAACATGAACGGCATCACGGGCAACCAGTCGCTGTTCATGAAGGCCGCCGAGCAGCTTTCCTCCGGCAAGCGAGTGATCAACCCGTCCGACGATCCGTTGGCGGCGTCGCGCGCGGTGATGCTGTCGCAGTCGCAGGCGGAAAACAGTCAATACACGCTGGCGCGCACCTTCGCCCGTCAGAACGTGTCGATGGAAGAAACGGTATTGGCCGGCGCGACCTCCACCATCGCGGACATGAAGGCGTTGATCGTCAACGCCGGCGGCACCGAAAGCGATAACGATCGCCAGTCGCTGGCCACCCAGCTGCAGGGGTTGAAAGATCAGCTGCTGAACCAGGCCAACAGCACCGACGGCAACGGCCGCTATATGTTCGGCGGGTATGTGAACGACAAGGCGCCGTTCGTCGACAACGGCGGCACCGTCAGTTACCAGGGCGGCGACAAGACGGTTGAGCAGAAAGTGGACGCCAACCGCACCATGACCATCGGCCATACCGGCAACGCGGTGTTCATGTCGTTGACCAGCAATCCGAAGCCCGAGCCGGACGGCAGCGCGCCGGTCAGCAACGTATTCGAGAGCATCGATATTGCGCTGAACGCGCTGAAAACCCCGCTGCAGGGCGCCGACGAGGCCACCAAGCAGCAGGTGAACGATGCGCTGGCGAAAGCCAACCGCGGTCTGGACAACTCCTACAACAACGTGCTGAGCGTGCGCGCCGAGCTGGGCAGCCAGCTGCAGGAGATGGATCAGTTGGACAGCATCGGTAAAGAGCGCGACATGACCAATCAGATCCAGATGAGCGCGCTGACGGATGCCGACCTGGCCGAGTCTATCTCGTCCTACTTCATGCAGCAGGCGGCGCTGCAGGCGTCGTACAAAACCTTCAGCGATATGCAGGGCATGTCGTTGTTCCAGATGAATCGTTAAGAGCAATACCCCGTTGCCTGACCGCGACGGGTTTCCCTTTAGTGCGCTTAGAAAACGCCTTCTCCGCCCCGCGGGGAGGGAGGCTTCTTGAAACCGGGCGCACTCGTTTGGCGCGTCGCTCGTTCTCCCACTACTGACTGAGTGACGCGCCTTTTTTTCATCAGGGAAGAAATAATACGATTGTCACCCCTGTTTAATGCGCGATGACATTATTGAAATCAGCGGTGGAAAAATCACGATGGATATTATTTCCCTGACGATAAATATCGGTGCTATTTCTTTTTCTTCACCACTTTCCATTTTTCACCGGCGGCCGTTTCGCTGATGGCAACTTTAAATTTGTTGCTTTTCCAGTGGGCCATGCCGAATAATCGGCGTGCTTTGCGGTTGCTTTTCGCTTTAATCATGATCTCGCTCCTGTAGTTAGCAAAGGTCGATGCTGCGCCCTGCAGCCGGCAGGCTGCCGGACGCATTTATTCAGGGTGTAAGTTATCTGCCGCGCATTTAACTCTGCGTGGCTGCGTTATTTTATTTTTCTCTAACCAATAAGTTTATATTATCGCCGCGGGCGACTGATGGGGTGCGGGCGATATTTTTTCTACCGGGTCTATTTTAGGTTGGGGTTTTATTTATTCAAGCCGCCGGAGACATTTGAACCTTAATCCGGATAAAAGACGTTTCTCAGGCTTTTGTCCCAAGAAAGCGTTTTTATTGCCATTTTGTCTCAGGCGGAAGAGGGGGAAAGGAAGGGGCCGCAGGGGCTCAGAAGGTCATGCCGCCGATCACCGCCGCCAGTCGATCGAAGATTTCACCGAACAGGTGCTCACAGAACGGCGCCAACATCGGCATCATCATGCCCAGCGTCATGATGCCGAAGGTCATGGTGACCGGGAAACCGATCACGAAGACCGACAGCTGCGGCGTCATGCGGTTGAGCAGGCCGAGCGCCATGTTGAGCGTCAACAGCAGGCAGATCAGCGGCAACGCCAGCATCATGCCGTTGATGAAGATCAGCGAGCCGACCTGAGTCAACACCAGGAAGCCGTTGCCGTTCAGCGGCTGCGTTTGGATCGGCAGGGTATGGAAGCTGTCCGCCAGCAGCGAAATCAGCCACAGATGGCCGTCAAAGCTGAGGAACAGCAACATCGCCAGCAGGTTGAGCAGGCGCGCCAGCACCGGCATGTTCGGGCCGCCGCTGGGATCGAAGAAAGTGGCGAACGACAGTCCCATCTGCATGCCGATCACTTCCCCCGCCAGGCGCACCGCCGCGAAGGCGAACTGCATGGTCAATCCGAGCGCCACGCCGATCAGAATCTGTTGAATCGCCAGCCACAGGCCGGCGGCGGAGAAGATGGGGATATTGCTGGCGGGCAGCGTCGGCGCAATCAGGATGACGATCAGCCCGCCAAGGCCGATTTTGACCTTTTTGCTGATTTGCTTTTCGCTGAATATCGGCGCGGTGCTTATCAGCGCCAGAATGCGCAGCAGCGGCCAAAAGTAGTGGCTGAGCCAGACGGTGAGCTGGGCGCTGTCGAAGGTGAGCACGGTCAGCCGATCAGGGTAGGCAGGTTGCTGAACAGGGTGCGCATGTAGTCCAGCAACAGATTCAACATCCAGGGACCGGCGATGATGATGGTGGCCACCACCGCCAGAATTTTAGGGATGAACGACAGCGTCATTTCGTTGATCTGGGTGGCGGCCTGCAGCAGGCTGACGACCAGGCCGCTGATCAGCGCCGCCAGCAGCAGCGGGGCGGCCAGCGCCAGCGCGACTTTCATCGCCTCGGTGCCGAGCGCCATAACCGATTCAGGTGTCATCTCGCTTTCTCCGGTCAGGGGTTACGAATAGAAGCTCTGCGCCAGCGAGCCGAGCAGCAGCTGCCAGCCATCGACCAGCACGAACAGCATCAGCTTGAACGGCAGCGAGATGGTGGCGGGCGGCACCATCATCATCCCCAGCGCCATCAGCACGCTGGCGACCACCAGGTCGATAATCAGGAACGGAATGAACACCGTAAAGCCGATCTGGAAGGCGGTTTTCAGTTCGCTGGTGACGTAGGCGGGCAGCAGGATGCGCATCGGCACCGCTTCCGGGCCGGCCAGCGGCGGCTGATTGGCCAGCCTGGCGTACAGCGCGAGATCGGTTTCGCGCGTTTGCCGCAGCATGAATTCGCGCAGCGGCTGCGCGCCTTTATCCAGCGCGACTTCCAGCCCGATTTTGTCCTGGCTGAACGGCAGATAGGCATCCTGATAAACCTTGTCGAACACCGGCGACATGATGAAGAAGGTCAGGAACAGCGCCAGCCCCAGCATCACCTGGTTCGGCGGCGCCGACGGCGTGCCCAGCGCGTTGCGCAGCAGGCCGAGCACGATGATGATGCGGGTGAAGCTGGTCATCATCAGCAGCATGGCCGGCAGGAAGGTCAGCGAGGTCAACAGCACCAGCGTCTGCACCGGCAGCGACCAGCTCTGGCCGCCGTTGGCCAGCGGCTGGCTGATCAGCCCCGGCAGTTGCGCGAAAGCCGCCGGGCTGATGAACAGCAGGGCGGCAGGGAGCCAAACCGCCGGGCGGCGGACGAGGGTATGAAGAGTCGAGGTCATGCCGATTTTTCCGGGCGTTTCAGAACTTTTTGCATCAGTTGGCGGAAGTCCGCCGGTGTCGCCGCGTCGGCCTCGCCTGCGTCTTTCGGCGGAGCGGGCAGGGTGTGCAGCGGGGTGATCTGCTGGGCGGTGACGCCCAATACCAACAAGGTGTCATCGACTTCCACCACCACCACGCGCTCGCGCTGCCCGACCTGGCAACTGGCGCGCAGGTTAAGCAGTTTGTTGTTGCGCGCCTGCGGGGCGAAACCCAGCCGACGGAACAGCCAACCGGCAAGCAGGATCAGCAGCAGAATGCCGCCGAGCGCGCTGCTGACCTGCATCAACACCGAACCGGCCGGCAGGGCCGGCGCGGCGGGTGGTTGGGTGCTTTGGACGGTAACGGGCGCCGCGGCGGTCATCAGCGGCTCAGTCGACGCATGCGTTCGGATGGGGTGATGATGTCGGTGATGCGCACGCCGAACTTGTCGGCCACCACCACCACTTCACCTTGCGCGATCAGGTAACCGTTGATCAGGATATCCAGCGGTTCGCCGGCCAGGCCGTCCAGCGCCACCACCGAGCCTTGCGACAGGCGCAGCAGCTCTTTGATGGTCATCTTGGTGCGCCCCAGTTCCACGGTCAGCTTGACCGGAATATCCAGGATCAGGTCGATATCCTGCAGGCTGCCGAGCGCATCCTGAGCTTCCAGCGACTTGAACACCCCTTCGGTGCTCGCGCCGGATTTCTCTGAAGACTGCTGCTCGTTAAACGCATCAGCCCACAGATCGTCTACGGATTCCTTTCCTTCGCCAGACGGTTGCTTAGGATCACTCATTGGGCTGTTCCTCACTCAGAGCATTCAAAATAGGGTTAATCAAATGTTCAACACGCAGGGCGTATTGCCCGTTTAACGTGCCGTATTGGCTGGTCAGAACCGGTACGCCGTCCACATGGGCGATCAGGCGTTCCGGCTTGTCTATCGGTAATACATCGCCCGGTTGCAGCTTCAGGACTTTCGACAGCCGCATCGGGATATCGACGAAGTTGGCGATCAGCTCCAGTTCGGAGTGCTGCACCTGCTTCACCAGCGTTTCGCGCCAGTGGCTGTCTTCCTGCCGCGAATTTTCCAGCGGCGGGTTGGTCAACAGTTCGCGCAGCGGTTCGATCATCGCGAATGGAATGCAGATGTTGAACTCGCCGGTCAGCGCGCCGATCTCCACCTGGAACGGCGTGGTGACCACGATGTCGTTCGGCGAGGTGGTGATGTTGGTGAATTTCACCTGCATTTCGGCGCGCACGTACTCCACGTCGATCTTGTAGATGGCGCTCCAGGCGTCGCCGTAGGCGTCCAGCGCCAGGCGCAGCATGCGCTTGATCACCCGCTGTTCGGTCGGGGTGAACTCGCGGCCTTCGACCTTGGTCGGGAAGCGGCCGTCGCCGCCGAACAGGTTATCGACGGCGATGAACACCAGGCTCGGCGCGAACACGAACAGGGCAGTGCCGCGCAGCGGATTCAGGTGCACCAGGTTCAGGTTGGTCGGCACCGGCAGGTTGCGGGCGAACTCGTGATACGGCTGGATTTTGATCGGGCCGACGGTAATGTCCGGGCTGCGGCGCAGCAGGTTGAACAACCCCATGCGGAACTGCCGGGCAAAACGTTCGTTGATGATTTCCAGCGCGTGCAGACGCTCGCGCACCACGCGGCGCTGGGTGTTCGGATCGTAAGGCTTGACCTCGCTCTCTTTGCCGACCACCGCTTCGGGTTCATCACCCGCGCTGTCGCCGTTGAGCAAGGCGTCGATCTCTGCCTGTGAAAGAATGCTATCGCCCATAGTGATTACCGCAGTATGAAGGCGGTGAACAGCACGTCGCTGACCACCTGCTTCGGTTGTCCCTTAACCAGCGGCGGGCTGAGCACGTCCTTAATCTGCGCCACCAGCTGTTGCTTCCCTTGTTCATTGGCCAACTGACTCGCTTCCTGACGGGAAAGCAGCATCAGCAAGCGGCTGCGCACCTCCGGCAGAAAATCGTTCAGCTGACGGCGGGTACTTTCGTCCGGCAGGCGCAGCGTGAGGCCGATATACAGCACGCGATCTGGGTTGTTGTCCGGCGTCACCAGGTTGACGGTAAAGGTGTCGAGCGGCATGAACACCGGCGCGGCCGGCGGTTGCTGTTTGACGGCGGCCGGTTCGGCGCCGTTTTTATGCTGTTGCAGCAGCCACCAGCTGTAGCCCGCGGCGCCACAGGCGACGACGCTGATCAATACCAGCAGGATGACCAGAAGGGGGCGTTTCGGTGCTGCCGGAAGGGAGTTCTGAGACATAGCCAAATCTAATTCCTGTTGTTCCACCCGCGGCCTGCGTGGCGGCGGGCATAGCGCGCGGCAAAGCCGCACGCATGACATGTAAAGGTATTATCGCGTCTATCGCGGCGTGCAATAGCCTGAATAGACGCGCAAATGGGTGCCAGCTTGGGCGTTTGCAGCGGCTCAGGCGAAAATATCGACGCCGTTGACCGCGCTGGCCATGCGCTGCAACGCCACCGGCGCGCTGACGCCCTCGGCGGCCGCAGCCTCGCCGCCAGCGTGTTCAGCATAGCTGGAACGCCCCTGGCCATTGGAAGCCTGCTGCTGCGCCTGTTGCCATTGCGGGGTGGACTCGCCGCCCACGCTGCTCTGCCCCAGGTTGATGCCGCTCTCGGCCAGCGCGTGACGCAGCTGCGGCATCGCCGCTTCCACCGCAGCGCGCACCTGACCGTGGGCGGAGGCAATGTGCAATTGCGCCTGCTGATCGTCCAGTTTCAACGTGATCTGCAAGGCGCCCAGCTCCTGCGGGTGCAGGCGCAGCTCGGCGCTTTGCTGGCCGTTGCGGTGGAACATCAGCACCTGTTGGTTCAACGCCTGCTGCCATTCCGGGCTGCCCAGCTGCGCGTTTAACTGCGGCGTAGGCGGCGCCGTCACCAGCGCGCCGGCCGGGGCGGCCGTTTGCGTGGGGCTGGCGGCGGCCAGGGCGACGGCGTGATTGAGCGTCGTCGGCTGCTGCGTATCGCTCGCCGGCAGCGGTTGAGCGGCACTGGCGCGCTCACCGCTGGTCGGCTGCGGGAGCGCCGCCGTGGCGCTATCGCCGTCCGGGGCAGGGTTTTTAGCGTTTGTCACCGTCGTGGCGGCTGACGCCGACGAGCGCGCGGCGGTGTTATCACCGGCCGCCGCGATGTTCAGCAGGCCGTTGCCAGGCTGCAGCGCGGTCGCATCGTCAGCGTTTTCCACCGGCAGCGGCCGCTGGCCGTCGGCCGGTTGAGTCTGGGCGACGATCGCGGCCGGCAGCATGGCGTACAGCGCCTGCAGCGTCGCGGCATCCAGCTCTTTGGCCGCGGCGATCGGCGGCTGCGCCTGTTTATCGCCGGCGAGGGGCGCATCGGCCTCGGGGCGTTCAGATGAAAGCGCATCGGCTGAGATTGCCGGGTTCTGCAGCAGACCGCCGCGCTCGCCGAAGGCGGCCAGCAGTTGATTGAGCTGGTTGCGACTCAGGGCCGGGGCGCGTTCATCGTCCGCGCTCAGCGTGACCGGCGGCTGTTTGCCATCGGCGGCGGGCGCGAAACGCGCGCCGAGCAACTGGGCGAATGCCGTCGACAGTTGACTCTCATCCAGCGCCGACGTCAGTTCAGCCAGGCCGCCGGCATCGCCGGGTAAGGCCAGGCCGGGCAGGGCGTTCAGATTCATGGGTTGATATTCCTTTGTGCACTGCGTTGAGCGAACTCATCCATCAGTTTTTGATCCCGTTTATTCTCCTGCTGCTGCTCCGCATTTAAGGCGCGGGTATGCAGGGTCTCGAAAGCGTTCAACCGCTGTTGTTTGTCTTGCCATTGCTTCACCGCATGATCCACTTTCTGCCCCCACTGCAGCAGCTGCTGGCGGTGCTGGTCGATGGCCTGTTCCAGCGTGCCGATAAACTGCTGGTAGTTTTGCCAGCGTGAGCTGTCCATGCCGTCGCAGAGCGTATGATTCAGCTTCTGGCGGTATTCGTCCTGATAGTTGAGCAGCATCGACAGCTGTTGCTCCGCCGCCTGCTGCGCCTGCCGAACCTGGCCCAGCTGTTGCGCGGCTTGTTCCACCGCGTCCTGCGCCAGATCGCGCAGGGTAATCAGGGGTGACTGTGATTTCATCGCTCTGCGCCTCTGTGACGTTAAACAATCAACTGCTGCAGCTGTTGACAGGCTTCATCATAGCCGCTGCGTTCAAAGATGCCCTGTTGCAGGTACGCCTCCATTTGCGGGTACAGCGTCATCGCTTTGTCCAGCAACGGATCGCTGCCGGCCGCGTAGGCGCCGACGCTGATCAGATCGCGGTTGCGCTGATAGCTGGCCAGCATCTGTTTGAAGGTGCGAACCCGGCGATAATGCTCCTCGTCGATCAGCGACGTCATGGCGCGGCTGATTGACGCTTCGATGTCGATAGCCGGGTAGTGGCCGGCCTCCGCCAGGCGTCGGGACAGCACCACGTGGCCATCGAGGATGGCGCGCGCCGAGTCGGCGATCGGGTCTTGCTGATCGTCCCCCTCGGTCAACACGGTGTAGAAGGCGGTGATGGAACCGCCGCCGCTGATGCCGTTGCCCGCGCGTTCCACCAGCGCAGGCAGTTTGGCGAAGACCGAAGGCGGATAACCTTTGGTCGCCGGCGGTTCGCCGATAGCCAGGGCTATCTCACGCTGCGCCATGGCGTAGCGGGTGAGGGAATCCATGATCAGCAACACGTGCTGCCCGCGATCGCGGAAATCCTCGGCGATGCGGGTGGCGTAGGCCGCCCCCTGCATGCGCAGCAGCGGCGATACGTCCGCCGGCGCGGCGATCACCACCGAGCGCGCCCGGCCTTCGGCGCCGAGAATGTTCTCGATAAAGTCTTTGACCTCGCGGCCACGCTCGCCGATCAGGCCAACGACGATCACATCCGCCTGGGTGTAACGGGCCATCATGCCGAGCAGCACGCTCTTGCCGACGCCGGAACCGGCGAACAGGCCCATGCGCTGGCCGCGACCGACGGTCAGCAGACCGTTGATGGTGCGCACTCCCACGTCCAGCACCTGCTCGATCGGCGTGCGCTGCAATGGGTTGAACGGCGCGGTGATCAGCGGCGCGCGGTAACCGGTTTCCGGCGACGGCAGGCCGTCGAGCGGTTTGGCGCTGCCGTCCAGCACGCGCCCCAGCAGCGCCGGGCCGAGCGGCAGCTGTTTGCCGGCGCTTTGGCCTTCCGGCGCGATGCGGGCGTAAACCCGCGCGCCCGGCACGATGCCTTCCACTTCTTCCAGCGGCATCAGGAACAGCCGCTGGCCGTTGAAGCCGACCACTTCGCTTTCCACTTCCTGCACTTCACCGGCGTCGTGCCGTTCGATGAGGCAGGTCGCCCCGAGCGGCAGCTGCAGCCCGGTGGCCTCCAGCACCAGCCCGGTGGCGCGGGTCAGGCGGCCGTAGCGGCGCACCGTCGGCGCGCGGGCGATGCGTTTTTCCAACGTATCCAGAGAGCTCAGCCAGCGGCCGAGACGCGCGGTCATCAGACTTCTCCCGGTGCCGCCAGGCGACACAGTTCATGCCAGCGCGTCGCCAGACTGGCGTCGAGATCGCCTTCTTCGGCGCTGACCTTGCAGCCGCCCGGGTGCAGTTCGCCGTCCGCCAGCAGGCGCCAGCCGTGCAGGCTGAGGGTAACCCCCAGTTGCTGCTCGACGCGGGGGTAGTCGTCCGGGTGGACCCGCAGCTGCGGTTTGCCGTTGAACATCGGCTCCTGCTGGATCAGCTGTTGGATCTGCGCGAGCAGGGCGGTGCCGTCGCACACCGGCGGCTGGCCCAGCACCTGTTTGGCGGCGGTCAACGCCAGCTGCATCAGCCGGGAAGCGATCACGCTGTCGAGCGCGTCCAACGTGTGCTGGAATTCGGTGACCAACTGCTGCCAGTGGGCGGTCAGCGGCTGTTGCTGCTGCTGCGCTTCCAGCAGCCCTTGCTGACGGCCTTCTTCCAGACCGGACTGAAAACCGGCCTCATAGCCTTTTTGCTGGCCGTCGGCATAGCCCAATTGCTGGCCCTGTTGCTCGGCCTGCAGCCGCAGCGTCGCCAACTGCTGTTGCAATTCGGCCTGCGCGTCCGGCGACGGATCGCTGTGTTCGAGATCCGGCATCGGCGGCAGTTCGAACGCCGGTTTCTGTTCACCCAAATCGTTGAGCGACCAGGGCTGCCAGGGCAGGGTGTTAATGCGATCAGACATAGGTGTCCTCGCCGCCGCCGATGATCATTTCGCCGGTTTCCGCCAGGCGTCTCACCACCAACAGGATGGCTTTCTGCTCGTTCTCCACCTGCGACATGCGCACCGGGCCACGGTTGGCCAGATCGTCGCGCAGGATGTCGGCGGCGCGTTGCGACATGTTCTTGAGGAACTTCTCGCGCAGCGGCTGTTCGGCGCCTTTGAGCGCGATCAGCAGCGACTCGCCTTCCACTTCCTGCAGCAGGCGCTGGATGCTGCGATCGTCCACTTCCACCAGGTTTTCGAACAGGAACATCTCGTCGATGATCTTCTGCGCCAGCTCGCCGTCGTATTCGCGCATCGCGTCGATGACCGCTTCTTCCTGCTGGGTTTTCATCAGGTTGATGATCTCGGCGGCGGTGCGCACCCCGCCCATTTTGCTGCGTTTGAGGTTCTGGCCGTCGAGCAGGTTGTTCAGCACCTCGGTCAGCTCCGCCAACGCCGCCGGCTGCACGCCGCCGAAGGTGGCGATACGCAGCATCACGTCGTTGCGCAGGCGTTCGTCGAACAGGGCCAGAATATCCGCCGCCTGGCCGCGTTTGAGGTGCACCAGAATGGTGGCGATGATCTGCGGGTGTTCGTCGCGGATCAGGTCGGCGGCGCTCTGCGGCTCCATAAAGTTGAGCGTTTCCATGCCGGTGGTGGTCTCGCGCGATTCGAGAATGTCTTCCAACAGGCTGGCGGCGCGCTCTTCGCCCAGCGCCTTGACCAGCACCGAACGCAGATAGTCGCTGGCGTTGACGCTCAGCGCCGCGTATTGCTCGGCGTCGTCTTCAAACTCGGTCAGTATTTCGCCGAGCTGTTTGTGCGACACCTGGCTCATGCCGGCCATGGTGCCGCTCAGCAGCTGTACTTCGCGCGAGGAGAGGTGCTTGAACACCTCCGCCGCGCGATCTTCACCCAGCGTCATCAGCAAGATGGCGCTTTTGTCGGTTCCGGTCAGGCTCATATCTCGTTACTCATCCATTGGCGGATTACCAGAGCGACCACGCGCGGGTCTTTGTCAGCCAGATCGCGGATCCGCTGGCTCTGGACTTCTGCGCTGACGCGCTGCTGCGATTTACGACGCTGCGCCAGCTCCTCGTTGCTCGGTTTGCTGCTGTCGACCGCTTTGGCGGCAGGCGCGTTGGCGGCGGCGATGGCGGCCTGTTGCGCCGCCTGGCGCTGTTGCAGCTGCGGCCGCACCAGTTTGCGCCACAGCAGCCAGGCAACCAGCAGCACCAGCAGATAGCGGCCCGCGTCGATCAGGCGATCGATAAACGACTGGCTTTGCCAGAACGGCAGTTCGCCACCGGTCACCTGAGCGTCGGTAAACGGCGTGTTGACCACGTTCAGGGTATCGCCACGGCTACTGGAGTAGCCCATCGCTTCACGCACCAGCGCTTCGATCTGCGCCAGCTGTTCTTTGCTCATCGGCTGCGGTTTGCCGTCTTTATCCGCGCCGAGGTAGTTGACCACCACGGCGACCGACAGACGCTGCACGGTGCCGGCTTTTTGCTGGGTATGGCGGATGGTGCGATCGAGCTCGTAGTTGGTGGTCGCGTCGCGACGGGTATTTTGCGGCACGCCGCTGGCCGCCGCGCTGCGGGTGGTCGCGGCGTTTTGCGCGGTGGCGTTGGCGTTATTGCCCGCCGCCGGCTTGGCGGTTTCAATCGGCGCCGTAGGCGGAGCGCTCGGTTGGTTGGACAGCGCGCCCGGCACACCGCCGACCTGCGGCCCGCCGATCTGCTCGCTCAGGCTGGTTTGCTGTGAGCGGATGGCGGCTTTATCCGGCTGCTGGTTAGGTTGGTACTGTTCATCGGTTTGTTCGCGCGTGGCGAAGTCGATCTGCGCCGTGACCTGCGCACGCACGTTGGCGCTGCCGACCACCGGGGCGAGGATCGCTTCGATGCGGCGCTGGAAGCCGTTTTCGACTTCGTTGGCGTATTTCAGCTGCGAAGCATTGAGATCGCGCCCGGTCCCGTCGGACTGGGTCAGCAGGCGGCCGGCCTGATCGACCACGGTCACGTTGCCCGGCGGCAGACCGGCGACGCTGCTCGACACCATATAAACGATGGCGTTGATCTGGCCGTCGTCCAGCGCACGGCCGGGTTGCAGGGTCAGCGTTACCGAGGCGGAAGGGGATTTTTGTTCGCGCACGAACAGCGAAGGTTTAGGCAGCGCCAGGTGAACGCGGGCGTTTTGCACCGGCCCCAACGACTCGATAGTGCGCGACAGCTCGCCCTCGAGGGCGCGCTGATAGTTAATCTGCTCGCTGAACTGGCTGATGCCGAATTTTTCCTGATCCAGCAGTTCGAAGCCGACGGCGCCGCCTTTCGGCAGCCCCTGCTGCGCGAGGCGCAAACGGGTTTCATGCACCTTTTCCGCCGGGATCAGCAGCGCTGCGCCATTCTCGGCGAAGCGATAAGGGATATTCATCTGCGTCAGCTGGGTGACGATGGCGCCACCGTCGCGGTCGTTCAGATTGCTGTACAGCACGCGGTAGTCGGGGCTTTTCACCCACAACAGCAGTGCGACGACGATCGCGATCGCGGCGGAAGCGGCGACCAGCAACGGAATTTTCGGGTTGGCGCGCAGACGGTTCCAGATGGCCTGCAGGCCGTTGTCGCGGCTTTCGCCGGCGGTTATCGAAGCACTCATTTTAGGTCTCGTCCTTCAATGGCGCTCACGATCCCGTACGGGCCGCTGAGCAGCTCCCTGCCAGGCTGATGAACGGTATGGTTAGCGTTGTGTGACAAAACAGACTCCCTGATACACATATCTTCTAAATAGCGGCGCTCCCATTTCTGGGCAGGCCATTATTCGCCTTATCAGACAATTCCGATTGCCCGATAAGCCGGGTTTTTTGCAGTTAATTAACCGCTTTAGGTCCGAAAACGCTGTGCTAGGGTGTGCATCATTGGAGAAGTACAGGGTGAAAACGTCACCCGGCGAGACGAGAGGATTGAGGACCAGATGGCGATTCAGGGCATTGAAGGGGTACTGCAGCAGATGCAGACCATGGCGGTTCAGGCCGGCAAGATGGGGCAAAATGCGGCGCCGCAGGGCGTCAGCTTCGCCAGCGAACTGACCGCGGCGCTCGGCAAGATCAGCGACACTCAGCAGACGGCGCGCAAACAGGCGCAGGACTTTGAGCTGGGCGTGCCGGGCATCAGCCTGAACGATGTGATGGTCGATCTGCAGAAATCGTCGGTGTCTTTGCAACTGGGCGTCCAGGTGCGCAACAAGCTGGTGGCGGCCTACCAGGACATCATGAATATGCCGGTGTGATGAACGTACCGTCCATTTTTCAGTGAAATTTGGCTCGGCGCCGTTAGCCTATGGCGATGGTTATAGGAGGGATAGGATAATGTGTAAATCGCTGTGCCTTGCTCTGGCCATGATGGCGTTGTCTGGATGCGCCGGCCAGAATGATGACTATCCATCGGCGCAAAAAACGGCGCCTCATCAGGATGCCGGCAAAGAGTGGAAGGCGTTTGTCGCGCCGCTGTCGGTGAAGACACAGTCGCCCGGCGAGCGTGAAATGAAACGCGCCGCCCGGTAAGACTGAAGCCGTGACGCCAGTCGATGGACAAAAAAAGCCAGCTATCGAAATAGCTGGCTGAAGGTGCGATAAAACATTTATGTGATGTAGGAGCGCCGACGCACGTTCGAGGTGCGTCAACGCGAACATCATATTTGTTATATTATAACAAATCAATGCTGCCGTGCGTTTGCCTCAGCCTGCTAACGCCACGATGCGCTGGTGGGCGCTTGCCAGCCCCTGGTCGCGGCCGTGCGGCTTCATGTCCAGCCCTTCGGCATAGATGAATTGCACGTCGCTGATCCCCATCAGCCCCAGCACCGAGCGCAGGTAGGGCGTTACGGCGTCGGTCGGATGCCCGGCGTGCATACCGCCGCGTGAACTGAAGACCACCGCATTGACGCCTTCCACCAGCCCCACCGGGTAGGTGGCGGTATAGTTGAAAGTCATCCGGGCGCGGGCCACCAGATCGAACCAGTTTTTCAGCTGAGTTGGCACGTTGAGGTTGTACATCGGCGCCCCGATCAGTAACAGGTCGCTCTCTTTCAGTTCGGCAATCAGTTGATCGGAGAGCGCCACCGTGGCTTTGGCGCGCGGGCTGACATTTTCCGCGCCGCGCAGCGCGCTGAACAGCTCGCCGTCCAACACCGGCAGATCCAGCGCCGTCAGATCGTGTTCGACGATCCGATCGTCGTATCCTTTCGCTTTGCGCGCCGCCAGATAGCGGTCAATCAGGTTATTGGTCTGCGAGTCATTTCCCATAATGCTGGATTTGAGAGCCAGTATTTTTTTCATGCTGTTGTCCTCTGACGGTAATCTGTGGTTTTCACCGGGGACTCCGGAATGACTGCAGGTTATCATTGCTTAAGGTTCACCAGTGGTGATAGGTTTTCACCTAATTGATTCCATATTGGCAACATTAAGATGAAAAGCGATCTGAGTGCGCTGCCGGCCTTTGTTGCCGTAGCGGAAGGCGGCAGTTTCGCCGCCGCCGCAGAGAAACTGCATCTGACGCGTTCTGCGGTCAGCAAAATCGTGTCGCGTCTGGAGGCGCGGCTGGGCGTGATGCTGTTTATGCGCACGACGCGCAGCCTGAGCCTGACGGACGAAGGCGCGCTGTACTATGAACACTGTCGACAGGCGTTGGCGAACGTTCAGGCGGCGGAAAACCAGCTCGACAGCGGCAAGATGCAGGTCAGCGGCCGGCTCAGAGTCTCGGTGCCGGTGCTGTTCGGCCACCTGTGCATTGCGCCCTTGTTGACGGCGCTGGCGAATGAGCATCCGTTACTGACGCTGGAAATCTCATTCAGCGACCGCAGGATCGATCTCGTCGACGAGGGATTCGATCTGGCAGTGCGCATCGGCGAACTGGCGGACAGCGGCAGTTTGGTTGCCCGACGTCTGGGCGAACATGGCATGCTCCTGTGCGCGTCGCCCGACTACGTGCGGCGCTGCGGCGAGCCGAGCACGGTGGAAGCGTTAAGCCGGCATCAGGCGGTGGGGTATCTGCACGCCGGCGCCGTGCTGCCGTGGCAGCTGCGTGGCGAAAACGGTGAGCTGCAATCGTTCAGCCCCCCGGCCAAGATGATGATGGATGATATGCAGGGGATCGTCGATGCGATATCCGCCGGCGCCGGCATTGCCTGGCTGCCGGAGTGGCTGGTGCGCGAGCGGCTGATGGCGGGGACGTTGGTGGAGATCATGCGCGGTGAGTCCAACCTCAGTTTCCCGGTCAACGTGGTGTGGCCCTATATGCCTTACCAGCCGCTCAAGGTGCGGCTGGCGGTGGACAAACTGGTGGCTGAGCTGCCCGCAAAATTGGCGCTTGTGCCGCCGCCGTTATCGCAGCGGTAATCACCGCGTCGCAACCGACAGGAAATGGGGGCAATGTCCCGAATAGAGGGGCGAACATTGTGCTGTCAGGCTTATTGAATGTGCCGGTGAGCGTTTATTATGGCCTTATTAGTAGGGTTATTATTCGAGGCAGGTCAATGAGCAGTAAAAGCGAATCCAGATGGCGCCTGATCAGTATTTTAATGCTGGCGGTGTTAGTCACGTTAATTGGCGTGTTGGTCAAACTGGATTGAAGTCTGACCAGGCGATAAAAAACCTGGCCGTTTTATTGTGCGGCCAGTAAACGCATCATGTCTTCTTCATACAGTAAGGCTAGCAGCCACAGCCCCAACAACATTATTGCCAGAGAAAATAATCGCTTTTCATTGCGCATCGTTTAATTCGCTTTCGGCGGATGGACGTGGCTTAGCGTATCTCAGCGTTGTTACAACCGTTAGGGACTTGTGTTAAATAAAGCCATTTTGTTGCGCGTCTATTTATGTTTCTCCGGCGACCATCGCCTCAACGCCCTGAGAGCCGGGTTCCATAATCCTTTGGTGGCCGCGAATGGCGGTAGGCGCGAAACCGAAGCGTTTGCGAAAACGTTCGGCGAAACGCGACGCGCTTTCATAACCCACATGCTGCGCGATGGCGGAAATCGGCCAGTCGGTCGATTGCAGCAGGGCCAGTGCGCTGCTCATCCGGACGTCGATCATCAGGTTGCGCAACGCGGTGTTTTCCATCGACAGTTTGCGGCGCAACATCACCTCACTCATCGACAGGCTCTCCGCGACTTTGGCCGCCGTCCAAATGCTGTGCGGATCGGTCGCGAGGCAGCGACGCACCCGCTGCGTCAGATCCTTGGCTTCGTTGTGAATAAAGCGAATGCCGAATTGGGCCAGCCACAGCAGAATTTCCAGCATTTTGTGCCGCACGATGATGGTGGGAAAGCGTTGCCGCAGCGTCAGCGCCAGGCCGGTGGTTTCAAAACTGTGCTTTAGGGCGCAGGGCAGATTGCGCAGCGCCAGGACGGCATCGAACGGCATCGCCGCCGGCGTTTCCTCGGCCGGAGGTTGGACGGTGAGCAACAGGGGATCGCAGGTCAGCAGTTGGCAACTGAATACGCCGTCTTCGGACGGGCCGTTAATAATGTCCACCGTTTGCCCGCCGTCGATAATCAACAGCTCGCCGGGATGAGCGACCACTTCGTGTTGTTGCCAGCGTACGCGCTTATGGCCTTGTTGTATCAGATACAGATGTGGTTGCTCAAAATAGACTGAAGGGAATAATAATTCAGTATACTGAATGATGTGCGCTGAGGCGCCAATTCCAGGACAGAGATTAATTGTACGTTCCATCGATATTCATTTCGCAGCCATTATCTGGGAATATCTTTACGCTTTGATCCGCGCTGGAGCAACATTTTTCCATGGGCCGTGAAACACAGCGGCGAGTTTTATCTATCAAAAATCAATTTCCTGATGAACAGAAAACGTCCGTGTCGGGATGATGTTTATCCATTAAAGTGAGAGCCAGGCTCGAAGCGCGCATTTTACCAATTACCCATAAACTGAATAATTCAAATGCCATAGATTAATATCCTAACGTAACCCGAGGGTAATAGCGCATAGTGCTATTTAATCCATTTTCGTCAGTATTGTCGATCTTATCGGACCTGTGGCTCTCCCAGCAGCAGCGCGCGGTCATGAAACTGGCCGTAGGTGTTGTTGACCACGTTTTGGCGCGTTGACTGTTCAATAAGCGTTTTCAGCTCATCCATCCGTTGCTGCAACAGACGTTTGAGCTCGGTTTCGTTGTCGAGGATCTGTTGCAGCTTATTGCGCAACATCTCCTGCAACGCCATGGACGGGCCGGCTTGCCCGGTAAAGGCGGCGGTTTTTTCCACCGCCGTCACGTAGGCGAACTCAAGCTCGACGAGCTCTTCCCAGCGCCCGGTTTGCGCCAGCGCGATCATTTGGCTGCTCAGGGTGTAAATTTGTTGATAAGCGGCTAACAGCTGCTGTTGACGTTCCATTACACGGCGTCCTGCGAAGGTTGGTAGTTGGGGCCGATCTGGCGCCAGGCGTCGGCGATGTTTTCCAGCAGTTTGACCACCTCGGCAATCGCCGCTTCGTCGTTGTGCAGATTGGCCTGCATCAGGCGACGCTTCATATAGTCGTATAACGCCGCCAGGTTTTCGGCGATCTCGCCGCCCTGCTGAGGATCGAGGCCGCTTTTCAGGCCGTTGTCGATGATGTTGATGGCTTTGGAGAGCGCCATGCCTTTGCCGGCGATATCGCCCTGGTTCATCAGGATGCGTGCGCGAAGCAGGGCGCTGAGCGCCCCGTCGAACAACATCACGATTAACTGGTGCGGGCTGGCGCTCATGGCGCCGCTTTCCAGACTGACCTGTGCATAGGCCTGAGTGCCGCTACGGTTATACATGCTGTTTTCTTTGCCTTGTTAAAGGGTTACTTGAACTGTTGAGCCAAATAGTTACTGGTGCCGTTCATTTTCGACATCATGGTATCCAGCTGAACGAACTGTTGTTTATAACGATCGATGGTGTTTTGAATGCTGGCCGTGACCGTGGTGATCTGGCTGTTCAGGCGATCGAGGTTAGTGTTGATGCTTTTGGTCGAGTTCTCGATGATGCCGCCGGATTTGATGTAGCTCTGGATCTCGTTGTGGATCTCGGTGGCCATGCCGGTGTCTTTGCCGTTACCGACGAAGAAGTTGCTGACCTGATCCGGCTTCTCATCCATCGCTTTCTTCAGCTTGGCGCTGTCGATTTCCAACTTGCCGGTTTTGGTGTTGGTGGAAATGCCGAGGTTGCCCAGGCCTTTCAACTCCGGGTTGTCCTGGGCGGCGCTCAGCGCGCTTTTGATCGACGACTGAATGCCGCGCAGGGTGTTGTCGCCCAGCAGCGGGCCGTTGGTTGGGTTTGGCGCTTCGCCGGTTTTCACCGGGGTGAACTTGGACAGCGAGTTGAAGGTGTCCAGCAGCGAGTTATAGCTGTCGACCCACTCTTTGATCTTGTCGGTGGTGCCGGCGGTGTTGGTGCTGATCACCAGGTGTTGCGGTTCATCGGTTTTGGTTTTGGTTTTCAGATCGATGGTGACGCCCTGCAGGGCATCGCTGATCGAGTTGGTGCTGCGTTTGATGGCCGTGCCGTTCACCATCAGCTCCGCGTCCTGCGGCGCGACCGTCTGCTTCATGGCGGTGGTGGTGCCGCGGGTGGCGTTGTAGTTCAGGATATCGCCCAGTTTGTCGTCATTGTCGACCTGGAGGGAGATCTTGTTGTTTTCGCCGGTGGTGGAAGAGCTGATCGCCAGCTGGTAGTCGTTGTCGCCGACGCGCATGATGCTGGCGGTGACGCCGGCCTTGGCGCCGTTGATGGCGTCGCGCATCTCAACCAGCGAGGTTTGATCGTCGCTGAGCGGGATTTTGGTTTCTTTCGGCGGGTTGCCGGCGGTGATGGTCAGAGAGCGGTTGGTGATGCCTTCTTTACCTAATTTTTCGCCCTGGTCGCTGACTTTCGCCTGAGTGGTCAGGGTTTGCGCCTGCGCCAGGTTCTTCACTTCCACCACATAGTTGCCCGGCACCGCCTTGGCGTTGGTGGTGATCTTGAAGGCGTCATGTTCGGTGGCGGTGGTGGCCTTGAAGAAGTCCTCTTTCGCCATCTCTTTGCTGAGGTTGTCGAATTTTTCCAACGCGCCCTTCAGCGTGCCGTAACCGGTCAACTGGGCTTTATAGCTGGATTGTTTGGTGGTGTAAGGGGTCAGGCGCTGTTGTTCCGCTTTAGTCAGCTTGTCCAGCAGGCCATTGAGGTCGAGTCCTGAGCCGAGACCTAATGAACTGATCGTTGCCATGGGTAATTCTCCTTGATTATGACTTTATTCGCTTTACGCGTTATCGGCCCAGTGATGAAAAAGTTTACCGAAAAAAACAAAAAACCGATGGCGCAATAGAAGAGGGAAAAACCGCGTTATTTCCGCCATTGCGGCGGACGCAAAAAAAATTAAAAAAATTCTAAAGGTTGTTAGGGGAGGGCCGATACCTGAGGGGACGGTGGTTGACGCCGTGGGCAAACAAGCCCGAACCTTTTAACTGTGTTGCGAAGAACGCAACTGACTCGTAAGGAAAGCAAACAATGGCACAAGTAATCAACACTAACAGCCTGTCTCTGATGGCGCAGAACAACCTGAACAAATCTCAGTCTTCTCTGGGCACTGCGATTGAGCGTCTGTCTTCCGGTCTGCGTATCAACAGCGCGAAAGACGATGCTGCGGGTCAGGCGATCTCCAACCGTTTCACCGCTAACATCAAAGGCCTGACTCAGGCTTCCCGTAACGCCAACGACGGTATCTCTCTGGCGCAGACCACTGAAGGCGCACTGAACGAAGTTAACGACAACCTGCAGAACATCCGTCGTCTGACCGTACAGGCGCAGAACGGTTCTAACTCCACCAGCGACCTGAAATCCATCCAGGACGAAATCACTCAGCGCATGTCGGAAATCAACCGTATCTCCGAGCAGACTGACTTCAACGGCGTGAAAGTGCTGAGCAGCGATCAGAAACTGACTATCCAGGTTGGCGCTAACGACGGTGAAACCATCGATATCGACCTGCAGAAGATCGATTCTGGCAAACTGGGTCTGACTGGTTTCGATGTAACCGAAAAAGGCACCAAAATTGGCTCTGCAATTGCCGATAAAGCCATGGTTAAAGATGACACCGGTAAAGATGTTGCTTTCGACCTGGCTGAATCTTCCAAAACTGGTGGCGCTTTAGAGAAAGCGACTCTGGTTTCCGGTAAAGACAAAGACGGTAAAGAAGGTTACTACATTCAGACTACTGATGCAGCGACTGGCGCAAAAACCTACGCCACTGCGAAAATCGACGACAAAGGCGTTGTAACCAAGGGTGCTGACGTTACTGACGTTAAAGATCCACTGGCAACCCTGGACAAAGCGCTGGCACAGGTTGACGGCCTGCGTTCTTCTCTGGGTGCGGTACAGAACCGTTTCGATTCTGTTATCAACAACCTGAACAGCACCGTGAACAACCTGTCCGCTTCTCAGTCCCGTATTCAGGATGCTGACTACGCGACCGAAGTGTCCAACATGAGCCGTGCCAACATCCTGCAACAGGCTGGCACCTCTGTTCTGGCACAGGCTAACCAGTCTACTCAGAACGTTCTGTCCCTGCTGCGTTAATCGTCTCTCCCGATTAACTGTCGCAAAAAACCCCGCTTCGGCGGGGTTTTTTTATGCTCGCGCACCGCGCGGTTATTACATGGCGCAAATAAAGCCCGTTTTGTGCGACTGTTCAGCCGATTGGCATTTCGCCCCCTACGCATAATAGCGCTGACTCTCTTATCCGCAGGTTTAAGACATAGTGAGCGATCTGTATACCGCCGAAGGCGTGATGGACAAAAATTCTCTCTGGCTGCGCTACGTCCCGTTAGTGCGCCACGAGGCGCTGCGCCTGCAGGTCAGGTTGCCCGCCAGCGTGGAGCTTGACGACTTGCTGCAGGCCGGGGGAATCGGGTTATTGAACGCCGTTGAGCGTTATGACGCCCTACAGGGAACCGCCTTTACCACCTATGCGGTGCAGCGCATTCGCGGCGCGATGCTCGACGAGCTGCGCAGCCGCGACTGGGTGCCGCGCAGCGTGCGGCGCCACGCGCGCGAGGTCGCGCAGGTGATGCGGCAACTGGAACAGCGTTATGGCCGGCCGGCGAGCGAGACGGAAGTGGCGCAGACGCTGAATATCTCGCTGGATGAGTACCGTCAAATTCTGTTGGACACCAATAACAGCCAGCTTTTCTCTTACGACGAATGGCGCGAGGAGCATGGCGAAAACGCGGAACCGATGCTGGAAGGGCATGAAGAGGCCAACCCGCTGCATCACCTGTTGGAAGGCAGCCTGCGCCAGCGAGTGATCGACGCCATCGAGGCGTTGCCGGAGCGCGAAAAAATGGTGCTGACGCTGTATTACCAGGAAGAGTTGAATCTCAAAGAGATCGGCGCCGTGCTGGACGTCGGGGAATCCCGCGTCAGTCAACTGCACAGTCAGGCGATCAAACGGCTGCGTGCGCGGCTGGCGAACGATACCTGACGGCGGGCTGCCGCCCCCTCAACTCGATGACTCATGCGACAATCGGACTGCCCCTTATGCCAGGAATACTGTTGAAGAAACGGCCGCTTAGCCGTTACCTGAAAGATTACAAGCACAGCCAGACCCATTGCTCCCAGTGCGGTAAATTGTTGGACCGCATGGCGCTGGTGTTTCGCGGCAAGATAATCAATAAAGAAGCCATCGCGCGCATGGATCAGCCGATCGACGATGCGGTCTGGCAAAACGTGCAGCATGAGCTGACCGCACTGTGCCGCTTTTGCAGCGAGATTTCCTGCAACAGCCACCCGAGCTATTTCGACATCATGGCGTTCAAGCAGTATCTGTTCGAACAGACCGAGATGAGCCACAGCACCATTCGCGAGTACGTGGTGCGGCTGCGCCGGCTGGACGAAATGCTGGTGGCGCGTAATTACCCGGCGGACAAGTTCGCCAACTGCGCCAGCCATCAGCGCATTATCGACGATCTGCCTACCGCAGCGCACAACAACTACCGCATTGCGCTGCGCAAATACGATCAGTATCTCGCCTGGCAGCGCAGCTACTGAGATTTTCCCCGGCCGCTGGGCCGGGGTCTGCGGATCCCCCCGTGATAAAGGATGATTATTCAGTTCACATCTGCTAAATCTATCGGTTATCAGATGTTGATACTCGATTCCCTGGGGGGAAGTAGTGAACCTGCAACAACAACTGGCGCAATTTCCGCGTCTGGATCTGGTTGGCGTCGCCACGCCGCTGGAAAAACTGTCCCGTCTCTCCGATTATCTCGGCCGTGAAATCTACCTTAAACGTGACGATGTCACCCCTATGGCCCTGGGCGGCAACAAGCTGAGAAAGCTTGAGTTTCTGGCTGCCGATGCGCTGAGGCAAGGCGCCGATACGCTGGTTACCGCCGGCGCCATTCAATCCAATCACGTGCGCCAGACGGCGGCGGTGGCGGCGAAACTGGGCCTGCACTGTGTCGCGCTGCTGGAAAACCCTATCGATACCCGCGCGGAAAACTACCTGACCAACGGCAACCGCCTGTTGCTCGGCTTGTTCAACGCCGAAGTGGTGATGTGCGAAGCGCTGCACGATCCGCAGCAGCAGCTGGCGGAGCTGGCGACGCGCCTCGAGGCGCAGGGCTTCCGGCCTTACGTGGTGCCGGTGGGCGGCTCCAATGCGCTGGGCGCGCTGGGATACGTGCAGTGCGCATTGGAAATCGCCGAACAGAGCCAACGCAGCAACGTGGCGTTCAGTTCGGTGGTGGTGGCGTCCGGCAGCGCAGGCACCCACGCCGGGCTGGCGGTGGGGCTGCAACAGCTGCTGCCCGAAACCGAGTTGATCGGCGTGACGGTCTCGCGCACCGTGATCGATCAGTTGCCGAAGGTGGAACAAATCCAGAAAGCCCTGGCCTGTTCGCTGAATATCGACGAACTGGCGCCGATCGCGCTGTGGGACGATTACTTCGCGCCGCAGTACGGCATGCCGAATGAAGAAGGTATGGCGGCGGTGCAGCTGCTGGCGCAGCAAGAGGGGGTATTGCTGGATCCGGTGTATACCGGCAAAGCGATGGCCGGTTTGATCGACGGCATCGCCCAGCGGCGTTTCCGCGACGAAGGGCCCATCCTGTTCGTTCACACCGGCGGTGCGCCGGCGCTGTTCGCCTACCATCCGCAGGTGTAAATGCCGCTTGTTATTCCATTTTGAACTATATTTATAAAGTTATATTCCTTTATGCGGGCGGTCGCACTGTTAAAGTGCTGATATCAAAAAAGATAAATAACACACAGGGGTGTTTATGATGTTTGCGAAAGTTCGTCGTCAATGGTTGTTGGGCGTGGTGGGTATTGCGTTGGCCGCCGGTGTGACGACGCAAACCTACGCCGCCGATAACCTGCTGCAGCAGGTGAAACAGCGCGGCACGCTGATCGTTGGGCTGGAAGGCACCTATCCGCCGTTCAGCTTCCAGGGTGAAGACGGCAAATTGACCGGTTTCGAAGTGGATTTCGCCAACGCGCTGGCGCAACATCTGGGCGTGAAAGCCAAGCTGAACCCGACCAAGTGGGACGGCATGCTGGCGTCGCTGGAGTCAAAACGCATCGACGTGGTGATCAACCAGGTGACAATCTCCGATGAGCGCAAGAAGAAATATGACTTCTCCACCCCTTACACCGTTTCCGGCATTCAGGCGCTGGTGAAAAAGGGCAACGAAGGCACGATCACCAAGCCGGAAGACCTGAAGGGCAAGAAGGTCGGCGTTGGCCTGGGCACCAACTATGAGCAATGGCTGCGTGCGAACGTGCAAGGTGTAGACGTGCGCACTTACGACGATGATCCGACCAAGTATCAGGATCTGCGCGTCGGCCGTATCAACGCCATTCTGGTGGACCGTCTGGCGGCGCTGGATCTGGTGAAGAAAACCGGCGATACGCTGGCGGTGGCCGGCCCGGCATTCTCCCGCCAGGAGTCCGGCGTGGCGCTGCGCAAGAATAACCCAGAGCTGCTGGCCGCGATTGACCAGGCGATCGCCGAGATGCAAAAAGACGGCACGCTGGCGAAGATCTCCGAGAAATGGTTTGGCGCGGACGTAACTAAATAATGCACGAAAGTATTCAACTGGCGCTGGATTCAGCGCCATTTTTATTGAAAGGCGCAATACTGACGCTCCAGCTTAGCCTGGGCGGCATGGCGTTCGGCCTGTTGCTCGGTTTTCTGCTGGCGCTGATGCGCCTTTCGCCGCTTTGGCCGCTGTCGTGGCTGTCGCGCATTTACGTATCGCTGTTCCGCGGCACGCCGCTGATCGCCCAGCTGTTTATGATCTATTACGGTCTGCCGCAGTTCGGCGTTGAATTCGATCCCTTCCCGGCGGCGCTGATTGGCCTGTCGCTCAATACCGCCGCTTACACTTCAGAAACGCTGCGCGCGGCGATTTCGTCGATCGATAAAGGGCAGTGGGAAGCCGCCGCCAGCATCGGCATGACCCGTTGGCAAACCCTGCGCCGGGTGATCCTGCCGCAGGCGGCGCGCACCGCCTTGCCGCCGCTGGGCAACAGTTTTATCGGCCTGGTGAAAGACACTTCGCTGGCCGCCACCATTCAGGTGCCGGAACTGTTCCGCCAGGCGCAGCTGATCACCTCGCGCACGCTGGAAGTGTTCACCATGTACCTGGCGGCATCGCTGATTTACTGGGTGATGGCGACCCTGCTTTCCGCACTGCAAAACCGTCTGGAAGCCCACGTTAATCGCCAGGATCAGGAGTAGCGCATGAGTGCCATTGAAGTTAAGCAATTGACCAAGCAGTTCAAGGGTCAGACGGTGCTGCATGGGATCGATCTGGCGGTGGACGCCGGCGAAGTGGTGGCGATCATCGGGCCGAGCGGTTCCGGGAAAACCACCTTGTTGCGCTGCATCAACCTGCTGGAGGAGCCGGATTCCGGCACCATCCGCGTCGGCGATATCCGGATCGACGGCAGCAAGCCGCTGAGCAAACAGAAAAATCAGGTGCGCGCGCTGCGTCAGCAGGTCGGTTTCGTGTTCCAGAACTTCAACCTGTTTCCGCACCGTTCGGTGCTGGAAAACATCATTGAAGGGCCGGTTATCGTTAAAGGTGAGGCGAAAGCCAGCGCCGAACAGCGTGCTCGCGCGTTGCTGGCCAAAGTGGGCCTGAGCGGCAAAGAGGCGGCTTATCCGCGTCGGCTGTCCGGCGGGCAGCAGCAGCGGGTGGCTATCGCGCGCGCGCTGGCGATGCAGCCGGAGGTGATTTTGTTCGACGAGCCGACGTCGGCGCTCGATCCCGAGCTGGTGGGGGAAGTGCTCAATACCATGCGCTCACTGGCGGAAGAGAAACGCACCATGGTGATCGTCACCCATGAGATGAGCTTCGCTCGCGACGTGGCCGATCGGGTTATCTTTATGGATCACGGCCGCATCGTCGAACAGGGCCCGGCGAAAGCGCTGTTCGCCAATCCGCAGCATCAACGCACCCAGCAATTCCTCGACAAGTTCCGGAATCAATAAGGCGGCGGGGGCGTTTCCCCCGACCGCATTCACTCCGCTTTCAACCATTCGTTTCGCGCGGCGGCGGCGAGAAATCCGCTGCGGCTGCCGTATCCCGGATATTACCGAACCCGAAAGCCAATGCGTTTCGTAGCGCTCTGACGCGGCTTTCAAGCAGAGTAATCCATCGTCCATGAGCGATGCCCCACCCTGTAAGGATAACAAGGCGCTAACGGCCGATCGGCCTGCGGACAATAAAAAACCCTGCACGAGGCAGGGTTTGCGTAGCGGTAAGCCCATCAGGCTGCAACGCGTGCAGCCTTGAGGATGCGTTAACCGATGGTCATCAGGCTGGCGTTACCGCCGGCGGCGGCGGTGTTGACGCTCAGGGAACGTTCGATCAGCAGGCGTTCCAACAGGATGTTGGTTTCACCGTGGGCGAAGCCCTGTACCGAGACGATGGCGCCGCCGCGCTGGGCGATCTGCTCGCACAGGGTGCGCAGCTGGTCGGCATCGCCGTGGTAGATGGCGGCGTCGAACTCGACCTTGTCCTGCTGCCAGTCTTTGCTGAAGGCGATGCGCGCCTGCACATCGTTCGGCAAGCGGCGGAACAGATTGCGTTGCAGTTCCGCTTCCGGCCACAGCGCGCAGCTGCCAACCGCCAGCACGGCGGCCAGCTGGATCAGCGCGTCGGTTTCGTTATCCGCCAGGCACAGCACGCGTTCACGCGGCAGCAGGGCATAGGTGTTGCGCTCGCCGGTCGGGCCCGGCAGCGGACGTACGGTGCCGCCCTGGCCCAGTTCCGCATAACGTTGCGCCAATGCCGCCAGTTCGCCTTGTTGGCTGGTGACCGCCCACTTCTCCAGCGATTGCAGCGCGCCCAGCAGCTGCGGCCGCGCGGTGGCTTCCATCGGGCGCTCTTCGTCCTGGCGGTGCAGCGTACGTTGCAGCGCGTCGTCCGGACGGTTGGCCAGCAGACGGTACAGGTACAGCGGGCCGCCGGCTTTCGGGCCGGTGCCCGACAGGCCTTCGCCGCCGAATGGCTGCACGCCGACCACTGCGCCGACCATGTTGCGGTTGACGTACAGGTTGCCGACCTTGGCGCGTTCGGTCACCCGGGCGATGGTTTCATCGATACGGGTGTGAATGCCCAGCGTCAGGCCATAACCGGCGGCGTTGATCTGATCGACCAGCGCGTCCAGATTGTTGCGCTGGAAGCGCACCACGTGCAGCACCGGGCCGAAGATCTCTTTCTGCAGCTCGTCGAAGCTGTCGAGCTCGATCAGCGTCGGCTTGATGAAGGTGCCGCGCGCCCACTCTTTCTCATCCTGCGCGCTGCCTTTGGCGGCCTGGTACACCTTGCGGCCTTTGGCGCGCATTGCCTGGATGTGGCGTTCGATGCCGGTTTTGGCTTCGGCGTCGATCACCGGGCCCACGTCGGTGGACAGGCGTTCCGGGTTGCCCATGCGGCATTCGGCCATCGCGCCGCGCAGCATTTGCAGCGTGTGCTCGGCCACGTCTTCCTGAATGCACAGGATACGCAGCGCGGAGCAACGCTGCCCGGCGCTGTCGAAGGCGGAGGCCACCACGTCGGTCACCACCTGTTCGGTCAGGGCGGAGGAGTCGACGATCATGGCGTTCAGGCCGCCGGTTTCGGCGATCAGCGGCGTCGGACGGCCTTGCGGATCCAGACGGCCGGCGATGCTGCGCTGCAGAATGCCGGCGACGTCGGTGGAGCCGGTAAACATCACGCCGCGGACGCGGGCGTCGTTAACCAGCGTTGAGCCGACGGTTTCACCCTGGCCCGGCAGCAGCTGCAGCACGCCTTGCGGAATGCCGGCTTCCAGCAGGATACGCACCGCCTGCGCGGCCACCAGCGGCGTTTGCTCAGCCGGTTTGGCCAGCACGCTGTTGCCCGCCGCCAGCGCGGCGGCGATTTGGCCGGTGAAGATCGCCAGCGGGAAGTTCCACGGGCTGATACAGACCACCGGGCCCAGCGGGCGATGGCTGTCGTTGGCGAAATCGTCGCGTACCTGGCCGGCGTAGTAGTGCAGGAAATCGACCGCTTCACGCACTTCGGCGATGGCGTTGTTGAAGGTTTTACCCGCTTCGCGCACCAGAATGCCCAGCAGGCTTTGCAGCTGGCTTTCCATCAGCTCGGCGGCGCGTTCGAGGATCGCGGCGCGCTCCGTCGGCGGTGTGGCGAACCAGATTGGGCCGGCGGCCGCGGCGGCGTCGAGCGCGCGGCTGACTTCGCCTTCGGTGGCTTCACGCACGTAGCCGACCACATCGCCCGGTTCGGCCGGGTTGATCACCGGCTGTTCGACGCCCTGATCCAACTCGGCGTCGATGATCGGTTCCGCGCGCCATGGATGGCTGGCGCTGGTGAGCAGGGCGCTGGACAGCGAAGCCAGACGCTGTTCGTTGGACAGATCCAGACCGCTGGAGTTGGTACGTTTCTCACCATACAGCTCACGCGGCAGCGGGATGCGCGGATGCGGCAGGCCAATTTGACCTTCGCTGGCCGCCAGCGCTTCCACGGCGCTGACCGGATCGGCCACCAGCTCGTCGAGTGGCAGGGTGGCGTCGGCGATGCGGTTGACGAACGAGGTATTGGCGCCGTTTTCCAGCAGGCGGCGCACCAGGTAAGCCAGCAGCGTTTCATGGGTGCCGACCGGCGCGTAGATGCGGCAAGGGCGGTTCAGTTTGCCGTCGGCCACTTTGCCCACCACCTGTTCGTAGAGCGGTTCACCCATGCCGTGCAGGCACTGGAACTCATACTGGCCAGGGTAGTAGTTGTTGCCGGCCAGGTGATAAATGGCGCTCAGCGTATGGGCGTTGTGGGTCGCGAACTGCGGATAGATCAGGTTCGGCACCGACAGCAGCTTGCGGGCGCAGGCCAGATAGGAAACGTCGGTGTACACCTTGCGGGTGTAAACCGGGTAGCCTTCCAGGCCGTCCATCTGGGCGCGTTTGATTTCGCTGTCCCAGTAGGCGCCTTTCACCAGACGGATCATCAGGCGACGGCGGCTGCGTTGCGCCATGTCGATCACAGCGTCGATGGCGAACGGACAGCGTTTCTGGTAGGCCTGAATCACGAAGCCGATGCCGTTCCAGCCGGCCAACTGCGGTTCGAAGCACAGCTTCTCGAGCAGATCGAGCGAGATCTCCAGACGGTCGGCCTCTTCGGCGTCGATATTGATGCCGATATCGTACTGGCGTGCCTGTAGGGTCAGCGACAGCAGGCGCGGGTAAAGCTCTTCCATCACGCGTTCGTACTGCGCGCGGCTGTAGCGCGGGTGCAGGGCGGACAGCTTGATGGAGATGCCGGGGCCTTCATAGATGCCGCGGCCGTTGGAGGCTTTGCCGATGGCGTGGATAGCCTGCTGATAGGAAACCAGGTAGGCCTGGGCGTCGGCTTCGGTCAGGGCGGCTTCCCCCAGCATGTCGTAGGAGTAGCGGAAGCCTTTTTCTTCCAGCTTGCGCGCGTTGGCCAGCGCCTCGGCGATGGTTTCGCCGGTCACGAACTGTTCGCCCATCAGGCGCATCGCCATGTCCACGCCTTTGCGGATCAGCGGCTCGCCGCTCTTGCTGATAATGCGGTTCAGCGAGCGGGACAGATTGGCTTCGTTATGGGTCGACACCAGCTTGCCGGTGAACAGCAGGCCCCAGGTGGCGGCGTTGACGAACAGCGACGGGCTGCGCCCCAGGTGCGAGTGCCAGTTGCCGTTGCTGATCTTGTCGCGGATCAGGGCATCGCGGGTCGGTTTGTCCGGAATGCGCAGCAGCGCTTCCGCCAGGCACATCAGCGCTACGCCTTCCTGCGAGGAGAGGGAGAACTCTTGCAGCAGGCCTTGCACCATGCCGGCGCGGCCGTTTGCACTTTTTTGGTTACGCAACTTCTCGGCGATGCCATAGGCCATTTTATGAGTAGCCTGTGCAAGATCGGCGGGTAATCGCGCCTGTTCGAGCAACATCGGCACCGCTTCTGTCTCCGGGCGGCGATACGCGGCGGTGATGGCGGCGCGGGTCACCGACTGCGGCAGAATTTGTTCGGCGAAATCGAGGAATGGCTGGTGTGACTCTTCCTGCGCTTGCGGCATAATGTCGTCCGCTTCAGGCTGGCCCGCTGCGGCCAGCGCTGGAATTTCAGGAATATCGGTACCGCTCTCGAGACGCTCGAGGTAATTAAAGATGGCCTGCTTGATGAGCCAGTGCGGCGTGCGATCGATGCGCTGCGCGGCGCTCTTGATCCGGTCGCGTGTTGCCTCGTCGAGTTTCACGCCCATTGTGGTAGTGCCCATGCCTGTCCAACTCCTGTGTTTAGAACCTATCCCATCAGGCTAGACAAACAGCAGGCCGGAAAGCCTGTTGGGATAGGTTCGTGAGATGTGTGGTGTCAAGAATGCAGACAATATCCTGCATGTTGCAACTTTGTGCAACCTTGTTAAATCAGGCGGATGAGCGAAGTGTGAGTTTCATCGATTTTTTAACACGGGCAGTTGGCATGAATGTTGCGTTATTGAGCGAACGCGGCGGGGTTAATGATGCCGCAGGCGCTTTACCTTGCGGTATATAAGGGTAATAGCAAGGTGCAACTCATTTTGCTTGTCGTGAGTGCAACCTTTGAGCCCGGTAAATGTGACGCAGGGTAAACTTTGTGTAACTTTGTTGTTAAATATCTTGTTGGTTGATGAAAGGCTCATCTAGGATAACCGACGGTCAACAATTACGGGCAGAAACTATTTTACCTGCACTTGCTCGCAGGCTGCGCCACGTTCCGGCGCGGCGGCCAGTGAAATGCATTGCGCGTGGGTTTACCGGCGCCGGCTTGGCCGGAGCGAAACGCGAATAATAATGAAAGTGGAGAATTAAATGACAATGAGCACACCTATGCTGGTGACCTTCCTGGTATACATTTTCGGGATGGTGCTGATCGGCCTGCTTGCCTACCGGGCAACCAATAACTTTGATGACTATATTCTCGGCGGCCGTAGTCTGGGCAGTGTGGTGACCGCGCTGTCCGCCGGCGCTTCCGACATGAGCGGCTGGCTGCTGATGGGCCTGCCGGGCGCCATCTTCCTCTCCGGCATCTCCGAAAGCTGGATCGCCATCGGCCTGACCATCGGCGCTTACCTGAACTGGAAGCTGGTGGCAGGAAGGCTGCGCGTGCATACCGAAGCCAACAACAACGCCCTGACGCTGCCGGATTATTTCACCAGCCGCTTTGAAGACAACAGCAAGCTGCTGCGCGTGATCTCGGCCATCGTTATCCTGGTGTTCTTCACCATTTACTGCGCCTCCGGCATCGTAGCCGGCGCGCGCCTGTTCGAAAGCACCTTCGGCATGAGCTACGAAACCGCCCTGTGGGCCGGCGCCGCGGCGACCATCCTGTATACCTTCATCGGCGGTTTCCTGGCGGTGAGCTGGACCGACACCGTGCAGGCCAGCCTGATGATTTTCGCGCTGATCCTGACCCCGGTGATCGTGATCTTCGCCGTCGGCGGCATCGATACCTCGATGCTGGTGATCCAGGCGCAGAACCCGGCCAACCTCGACATGCTGAAGGGGCTGAACTTCGTCGCCATCCTGTCGCTGCTGGGTTGGGGCCTGGGCTACTTCGGCCAGCCGCACATCCTGGCGCGTTTCATGGCGGCGGATTCTCACCGCACCATCCGCAGCGCGCGCCGCATCAGCATGACCTGGATGATCCTGTGCCTGGCCGGCACCATCGCCGTCGGTTTCTTCGGTATCGCTTACTTTGCCAATAACCCGGATCAGGCCGGCAACGTGTCGCAAAACGGCGAGCGCGTGTTCATCGAACTGGCGATGCTGCTGTTCAACCCATGGGTGGCGGGCGTGCTGCTGTCGGCGATTTTGGCGGCGGTTATGAGTACCCTGAGCTGCCAACTGCTGGTCTGTTCCAGCGCAATCACCGAAGACCTGTACAAAGCGTTCCTGCGCAAAGGCGCCAGCCAGCGTGAACTGGTGTGGGTCGGCCGCGTCATGGTGCTGGTGGTGGCGTTGGTCGCCATCGCGCTGGCGGCCAACCCGGAGAACCGCGTGCTGGGCCTGGTGAGCTACGCCTGGGCCGGTTTCGGCGCCGCCTTCGGCCCGGTAGTGCTGATCTCGGTGATGTGGTCGCGCATGACCCGCAACGGCGCGCTGGCCGGCATGTTGGTCGGCGCGGTGACGGTGATCGTCTGGAAACAGTACGAATGGCTGGGCCTGTACGAAATCATCCCGGGCTTCATCCTGGGCTGTCTGGCCATTGTGGTGGTGAGCCTGATGGGCCGCCAGCCGTCTTCCACCATGACCGAACGTTTCGATCAGGCGGAAGCCGAGTACAAAACGGTATAACGCCGTTCACTGTCAGTCAGCAAGGGGCGCTCAGAGCGCCCCTTCTTTTTGCCTGTTCGCCACTGTCATTCAGCTGTAACACCTGGCGACATTTGATTAGAAAAAATCACGCTTGCGCCTCTTGTATTTCTTTTTGGCAGAATGATAATCACTCTCGTTGTATTTTACGTTTCTTTACATACTCGCCGCGGCTCATTGCGAGCCGGTTTTCTCTGCCGCCGCGGTCTTTTCAGGGGTGATTAGTTATGTTCGTTCCCTTTCTTATCATGTTCCGTGAGGGGCTGGAGGCCGCGCTGATCGTCAGCCTGATCGCCAGCTACCTGAAGCGCACGCAGCGCAGCCAATGGCTGGGCGCGGTGTGGATCGGCGTGATTGTCGCGGCGGCGCTGTGTCTGGCGCTCGGCATCTTCATCAATGAGACCACCGGCGAGTTCCCGCAGAAACAGCAGGAGCTGTTCGAAGGCATCGTGGCGGTGGTGGCGGTGCTGATCCTCACCTATATGGTGTTCTGGATGCGCAAAGTCTCCAGGTCGGTCAAGGTACATCTGGAAGGGGCGATCGATCAGGCGCTCAGCGCCGGTAAAGGGCAGGGGTGGGCGCTGGTGGCGATGGTGTTCTTCGCCGTCGCTCGCGAAGGGTTGGAGTCGGTATTCTTCCTGCTGGCGGCGTTTCAGCAAGACGTGGGCGCCGCAGCGCCGATCGGTGCGGTGCTCGGCCTGGTCGCCGCCATTGTGCTGGGCATGATGATTTACTGGGGCGGGGTGAAGCTGCATCTGGCCAAATTCTTCAAATGGACCAGCCTGTTCATTCTGTTCGTCGCCGCCGGGCTGGCCGCCGGGGCGATCCGCGCCTTCCACGAAGCCGGTCTGTGGAACCACTTTCAGGACATCGCCTTCGATTTCAGCAGCACCCTGTCGACCCATTCGCTGTTCGGCACCCTGCTGGAAGGCATCCTCGGTTATCAGGAAGCGCCGACAGTCAGCGAAGTGGCGGTCTACTTCCTGTATTTGATCCCGGCGCTGATTTTCTTCTTTCTGCCGCAGCGCGCGGAGCCGGCAGCGGCCCCGGCGCAACGTAAAATCAATCATTAATGTTTAATAGGGAATCTCGTATGTCTACTCCGTTATTTCGCCGCAAGGCGTTGCACGCAGCATTACTGGCTATCCCGGCGTTTGCGCTGAGCATCAACGCGTTGGCGGCGGACGTGCCGCAGGTCAAGGTCACGGTCAACGACAAGCAGTGCGACCCGATGCAGCTGACGGTGCCGGCCGGCAAGACGCAGTTTGTGGTGCACAACACCAGCCAGAAAAACGTCGAATGGGAAATCCTGAAAGGGGTGATGGTGGTGGAAGAGCGTGAGAACATCGCGCCGGGCTTTACCCAGAAAATGACCGCCACGCTGGAGGCGGGCGAATATGACATGACCTGCGGGCTGCTCAGCAACCCGAAAGGCAAACTGACTGTCACCGCAGCGGCCAACGGCGCCACCGACGGCAAGCCGAACGCGCTGGACCTGGTCGGCCCGATTGCCGAATACAAGGTTTACGTCACCAAAGAAGTCGATGGGTTGGTGAAACAGACCAAGCTGTTTACCGACGCGGTGAAGGCCGGCAACGTGGAACAAGCGCGCAAGCTGTACGCGCCGACCCGCCAGCACTATGAGCGCATTGAGCCGATCGCCGAGCTGTTCTCCGATCTGGACGGCAGCATCGATGCCCGTGAAGACGACTACGAGAAGAAAGCGGCGGATCCTAACTTCACCGGTTTCCACCGCCTCGAGAAGGCGCTGTTTGCCGACAACTCCACCAAAGACATGGGCGCCTACGCCGATCGCCTGTACCACGACACCGTAGAGCTGCAAAAGCGCGTGAGTGAACTGACCTTCCCGCCGAGCAAGGTGGTGGGCGGCGCAGCCGGGCTGATCGAAGAAGTGGCGGCCAGCAAGATCAGCGGTGAAGAAGACCGCTACAGCCGCACCGATTTGTGGGACTTCCAGGCCAACGTCGACGGCGCGCAGAAGATAGTCAACCTGCTGCGCCCGCTGTTGGCCAAGGCCAACAAGCCGCTGCTGGACAAGATCGACGCCAACTTCAAAACCGTCGACACCATTTTGGCGAAGTACCAAACCAAAGAGGGCTATGAGTTCTATGAGAAGCTGACCGATGCCGATCGCAATGCGTTGAAAGGGCCGATCACCACGCTGGCGGAAGACCTTTCCCAACTGCGCGGCGTATTGGGTCTGGACTGAGGCATACGGTTATGAGCAACAAGGCAGGCCCGAATAACGGGCCTCATCCGCATTCTCAGGGGGCGGCATCGCCTTCGCGGCGCCGTTTGCTGCAGGGGCTGGGGCTAAGCGCACTGGCGCTGGGCGGCACCCGCCTGGCGCAGGCGACGGGCAACGTGGCGGAGCCGTTGGCGACGCCGCAGGATGAGCGCTGGCAGAAACAGCCGTTTTATGGCCGCCATCAGGCCGGGGTGCTGACCCCGCAACAGGCGGCGATGATGCTGGTGGCGTTCGACGTGCTGGCGACCAGCAAAGCGGATCTGGAGCGCCTGTTCCGGCTGCTGACCGATCGCATCGCGTTCCTGACCCACGGCGGCAAGGCGCCGGAGGTGGACGCCAAGCTGCCGCCGCTCGATTCCGGCATCATGGGGCCGGAGATTTACCCGGACAACCTGACCATCACCGTCTCGGTCGGCGCATCGCTGTTTGATGAACGCTTTGGCCTGCAGGCGCACAAACCGCTGCGGTTGCAGAAGATGACGCGCTTCCCCAACGATGCGCTGGACGCCGCGCTTTGCCACGGCGACCTGCTGCTGCAGATCTGCGCCAACACCAACGAAACCGCTCTCCACGCACTGCGCGACATCATCAAGCATTCGCCGGATCTGCTCAGCGTGCGCTGGAAGCGGGAAGGATTTATCTCCGCGCACGCGGCGCGCAGCAAAGGCAAAGAGACGCCGATCAACCTGCTGGGGTTCAAAGACGGCACCGCCAACCCGAAAACCGACGACAAACCGCTGATGGATAAGGTGGTGTGGGTCGGCGACAGCGTCGGTGAACCGGCGTGGACGGCGGGCGGCAGCTACCAGGCAGCGCGCATTATTCGTTTCCGCGTCGAGTTTTGGGATCGCACGCCGCTGCAGGAGCAGGAAACCATTTTCGGCCGCGAGAAGCACAGCGGCGCGCCGCTGGGCATGAAGCATGAACATGACGAGCCGAATTACGCGAACGATCCCGACGGCAAGGTGATCCCGATGGACGCGCACATTCGCTTGGCTAACCCACGCACGCCGGAAAGCCAAAGCAATCTGATGCTGCGACGCGGCTACAGCTATTCACTGGGGGTATCCAATGCCGGCCAGCTGGAAATGGGGCTGCTGTTCGTCTGCTATCAGGCCGATCTGGAGAAAGGTTTCCTGACGGTGCAAAAAAGGCTGAACGGCGAAGCGCTGGAGGAATACATCAAGCCGATTGGCGGCGGGTATTTCTTCGTGCTGCCGGGCGTGAAAGAACGCGGCGATTATTTGGCCAGCGGTTTGCTCAAGGCCTGAGCGCGCAATGACGAGGCGGGCTCGCCTGCCTCGTTTTACTTTGTGTTGCCTGCCGTACGGAAGATTGAGCGTCGAAAGTCAATTCGACACCTGGCCTATGGATTAAAAAGCACACACCGCCCGCGTTTTTGGGCTGTGCAAAATTTAATCAGGAAACCAAAGTGTCATTCGCGGTTTTTAATTGTAATTCATTGAAATTTATATGTTAAAATTTTTTATGGAATGACGTGTCGCGCGTGATATAGTGTTTTAGCGATAACTAAAAACAAAACATATAAAATTTTTTTACATTTTAGTAACGCGACAGGATTGAATGTCATTATACTGTAATCATCTGGCGGTAGTTTTCACACGGTGCACAGCTTGAAGCTGTAAATATCACTGCGGGGATCGCTAATGGTAAAGTCCTTGGTTGGGCTGGAAAGAAAAAATAACACATCTCCCCTGATTTCTCGTTGTAACGAGGGTTCTCTCTCCGACTCTCTTTTACCGGCAACTCCGCACTCTTATCGCTACCGAATCTCACCACTTTTTACTCCACGTTTATTGATGCAGTCCGCGTTGTCCCGTGAAGCAACGGCGCTTAAGCGTTGCCGTCAATTCACATTGTCCCTTGGCTCTTATTGGCTCGGAGGAGGCCAAAACCTAATACGTGTGTGAAACATAATCGCACGGCCTGGCCGTTGCGGTAGGTGAAACAAACTGTAAGGTGCCACTATGGGTAGACAGAAAGCAGTGATCAAAGCACGTCGTGAAGCGAAACGCGTTATTCGTCGTGACGCTCGTAGTCATCGCCAGCTGGAAGAAGAGTCTGTGACCTCGCTGGTGCAAATGGGGGGAGTCGAGTCTATCGGCATGGCGCGAGACAAGCGCGATAGCTCACCCATCGAGGCTAGAACCGAAGCTCAGGGTCATTACTTATCAGCCATAGAGAATAAGCAGCTGATCTTCGCCACCGGCGAAGCCGGCTGTGGCAAAACATTTATCAGCGCCGCCAAGGCGGCGGAGGCGCTGATCCATAAAGAGGTGGATCGGATTATCGTTACCCGTCCTGTTTTGCAGGCGGATGAAGACCTCGGTTTCTTGCCGGGGGATATCTCCGAGAAGTTCGCCCCTTATTTCCGCCCGGTGTATGACATTCTGGTACGTCGTTTAGGATCTTCCTTTATGCAGTACTGCCTGCGCCCGGAAATCGGCAAGGTAGAGATTGCGCCGTTCGCTTATATGCGCGGACGCACCTTCGAAAATGCGGTCGTTATCCTGGATGAAGCCCAGAACGTGACCGCCAGCCAGATGAAAATGTTCCTGACCCGCCTGGGGGAAAACGTGACGGTTATCGTTAACGGCGACGTGACCCAGTGCGACCTGCCGCGCGGCGTGAAATCCGGTCTCAGCGATGCCCTGGAGCGCTTCGAAGAGGACGAGATGATCGGCGTTATCCGCTTTGAAAAACAGGACTGCGTGCGCTCCGCTTTGTGCCAGCGCACGCTCAACGCTTACAGTTAACCTATCCGCTAATGGAAAGGCCGCTTCGGCGGCCTTTTTTATCACCCCCCATTTCCGCTCTCGTTTCCGCTCTCGTTTAACCTTTGTGTAAATTATTGTGGTTTTCTGTATAGATTTTCGTTGAGTTAGCGTTAATGATTAATGGGTTCCAGATTGGCGCGCAGTTTGCCTGCGCCGCCAAAAGGACATTTTCTGGGGTGTGCGCCGCGCGGCGCATTGAGTGTGGGTTCCTTGCTGCGATTCAAACATGAAATACATCATTCTGATTTTGCTTATTTTATGCGTCGTCTATGTGCATTACCGCGGACGGGTGCGCTACAACGTTTGGCGGCAGCTGTCTGACCATTCCACCTTTACCGCACCGCTGAACGTCTTCATGTATCTGTTTTCTCGTGTGCCGACTACGCCGTACCTGAAGCCGGAGCAGTTCCCTGAGCTGGCGGTACTGCGGGAGAACTGGGAAACCATCCGCGACGAAGGACAGAAGCTGATGGAGATCCAGCAGATCAAAGCGTCCGATCAATTCAACGATGCCGGTTTCAACTCGTTCTTCAAGACCGGTTGGAAGCGCTTTTACCTGAAATGGTATGAAGACAGCCATCCTTCCGCCATGACCCTGTGCCCGCAGACCACGGAACTGCTGCGCAGCCTGCCTTCGGTCAAAGCGGCGATGTTCGCCGAACTGCCGGACGGCAGCCGTTTGCCGCGCCACCGCGATCCTTACGCCGGTTCGCTGCGTTATCACCTGGGGTTGATTACCCCCAACGATGACCGCTGCTTCATTGAGGTGGACGGTGAGCGCTACAGCTGGCGCGACGGTGAAGGGGTGATGTTCGATGAAACCTATCTGCACTACGCGGAAAACCAGAGCGGGCAGAATCGTCTGATCCTGTTCTGCGACATCGAACGGCCGATGCGCTACCGCTGGGCGCAGGCGGTGAATCACTGGCTGGGGCGCAACCTGATGAGCGCCGCCACCGCGCCGAATGAAGAGGGCGATCGCACCGGCGGCGTCAACAAGATGTTCAAATACATCTATGCGATACGCCGGGTGGGGAAACGCCTGAAGGCCTGGAACCGCACCGGTTATTACATCATCAAGTGGATTTTGTTCGGGGGGATCGCCGCGGCGATATTCTTCTCGGTATAACGAAGGCAGGGGCGCACAGAGTGCGCCCCTTTTTGATCAGGCGAAGATAGTCATCATGTAGGCGGCGAACAGCGCCAGGTGGGCGGTGCCGTTCAGCACGTTGGTGCGGCCGGTCGAGAACGACAGCTGGCACAGCAGCAACACCGTCAACATCACCACGATATGCGGCGTTTGCAGGCCGAAGATCAGCGTCTGCCCGGTCAGGGTAGCGATGATGGTCACCGCCGGCACCGTCAGGGAGATGGTCGCCAGCACCGAACCGAAGAACAGGTTCATGGCGCGTTGCACCTGATTGTTCAACACGGCGCGCAGCGCGCCCAGGCCTTCCGGCGACAGGATCAACAGCGCCACCAGGAAACCGGTGAACTGCGCCGGTGCATTCATCTTGGTTAGCAGGCCTTCCAGCGGGTTGGCGTTGAACTTGGTGACGGCGATAACCGCGATCAGGTGCACGATGAGCCAGGCGGCGTGCCAGGCGCTGCTGTGCGAAGAGGGCTTGCCGTGGTGCGGGTCGCCATCGTCGTCTTCATGCTCGTACACGAACAGGCTCTGGTGGGTTTTGGTCTGGATCACCAGGAACACGCCATACATGGCGGCGGAGATCAACGCCACCAGCAGCGCTTGCCCGGTGCTGAAGTTACCGCCTGGCAGCGCGCTCGGGAACACCAGCACGATCACCGCCAGCGGGAAAATCGCCATCAGATACTGTTTGATGCCGCCCAGGTTGACGTACTGGGTGGCGAACTTGCGCCCGCCGAGCAGCAGCGCAAAGCCGACCAGGCCGGCGGAAACGATCATGATGATGGAGTACAGCGTGTCGCGCATCAGCGCCGGCGCGGCGTCGCCGGTGGCCATCAGCGCGGAAATCAGGCTGACTTCGAGGATCACGACGGACAAACTGAGGATCAGCGAGCCGTAGGGTTCGCCCAATCGGTGAGCCAGCACGTCGGCGTGGCGCACCACGCTGAAGGCGCTGCTGAGGATCCCCACCAGCGCGAGAATATTGATGCCGACGATCAGCGGAAAGTTATCGGTGCTGCCCCATAGATTTAACACCACCAGCGCGGCGATAGGGAAGATCAGCGAGTATTCGGTGTGGCGAGATTTGGTGGATCGGCCAGGATCGTGTTGCGACTTCATGAGGGTGGCACTCCTTCTCAAACAGCGTAGCCCGTCAGCGCCGGTCGCCGTGATACGGCAACGTTGCGTTTCCAGTAGGTATTTTATATTAGGATACACCCGCGGCGCCGGTGTGATGTTGTTTTATCTGAGAAAGCAATTGCTTGCTTATGTGATCAGGGTAACAAAAAAACCGCACGGGGTGCGGTTTTATTTACTTACTTTTACGCAATAACGCCAATTTTTAGCGTTAGATTTGAGAAAAGTCGTGTTTACTTGTTTAGCTCGTGGTTAATCAAGGAAAATGAGACCGTCAGTCGTCAATGTTGTCCATGATTTCATGCCGTTTATTGTGGTAACCCTCTTCATTTAGCCCCTCACGCCAGTAAGGCACGGCATAAAGACGATTACGATCGCATTGACGTTCGCGACGCAGGTAGCGGCGCAGCTCTACCACCAGGCGATCTTCACCGGCGAGCCAGAAGTGGCTTTCGCCCTGCGGCAGGGACTGCGCGCGGAACCGAGCGACCAACTCGTCGGTCTTCTCCGTGCCGCCGACGACCCAATTGACCTCAACGTCGGCGGGTTTCTTCAGGTCAATGACGTCAGCGTTGCTGTCGACGCGGACGAAAGCGCGTCCGGCACTGTGTGGCGGCAGGTTTTCCAGCAGTGCGGCCAGCGCAGGCAGTGAGGAAGGATCGCCCGCCAGGCAGTAGAAGTCGGCGGCCGGCAGCATCGGCTTGGGGCCGCCCGGGTTGCTGATGCCGATTTTATCACCGGCTTTCGCCTGGCGTGCAAAGTCCACCGCCGGGCCCTGATGATCATGAATGGCGAACTCGATGTCCACTTCCGCCAGTTCCGGGCGCACGGCGCGGATGGAATAGGTGCGCACGATCGGGCGCACGGCGTCCGCAGCCCAACGCGGGCCGTTTTCGGTCAGCGTCGGCAGGTCCGGCTGCGTCTGGCCGGCGAGCGGCAAAAAGACTTTGATGTGTGCAGCGGCGGCATTGGCCGGGTAGTAACGCAGATCGGGAGCGGTAAAGGTAATGCGGCGCAGGTGCGGCGTCATGTCCTGTACGCGGCTGACGGCGATCAGGTAGGGGGCGCGTGAGCGAGGGGCTTCGGTAGTCACGGGATTCTCCTTATAGTTCGTTTGGCGGTGAGTATAACATGTCGTTTGATAATGAGAATTGTTTGCTAATTGAGACGAAACCGCATGTGGGCTAGGCTTAAGGTTCACTCATCCTGAAAGGGGAGGCCATATGCCCTACCACAGCACGAACGACTTGCCGGACAACGTTAAGCATGTGCTGCCGGAACATGCGCAGGCGATCTATAAAGAAGCGTTCAACAGCGCCTGGCAACAATACCGGGATCCCGATGAGCGGCGCGGTGACGACAGCCGGGAAGAGACGGCGCATAAGGTGGCCTGGGCGGCGGTCAAGCAAAGCTATCGCAAGGGCGACGACGAACGCTGGCATAAAAAGTAACGAATTATCACGCAGTAAAATCGCGCAGACATTATGTGGAGCCCGGCAATTAATATTATTGCTGCTCAGTACAAATACTTTTTCACTTTAACGCCGCTTTGTAACTTGATTGCACGTCAGGAAAAGAATAAGGTCATTCTTATAAGGCGCGGTGATTGAATTAATAAAAATCCGCAGCCGAAAATAAAACATCAAAGGTTCAGCAGTGGCGAGGGAAGGCGAGAAATCGTATTCCCGGGAGGTAATATCAGTGTTAACGCGAGATTTTCTGCAAAAAGCGGATTGCAAAACTGCATTCGGCGCTATTGAGGAGTCGTTGTTGCTGACGCCTGAACAGCGTGCAGCCTCGTTGGATTGCACCTTATCGCGCCGGCCGGATCACAGCCCCGTATGGATATTCGGTTACGGTTCGCTGATGTGGAATCCAGTTTTCGAATCGGAAGAAGTGCGGCCGGCCACGCTGCAGGGCTGGCACCGGGCGTTCTGCATGCGCTTGACCGCCGGGCGCGGCACGCTGCATCAGCCGGGGCGCATGCTGGCGTTAAAAGCCGGCGGCCACACCACGGGCCTGGCGTTTCGTTTGCCGGAAAGCAAGTTGCGTGAAGAGTTGGAGCTGCTTTGGAAGCGCGAAATGGTGACCGATTGCTACGTGCCCACCTGGTGCGAGCTGCAGTTGGATGGCGGCGAGAAGGTTACTGCGTTGGTGTTCGTGATGAACCCGCAGCATCCGCTGTTTGAAGAAGACACCAGCTACCAGGTGATTGCGCCATTGATCGCCAGCGCCAGCGGCCCGCTGGGCACCAACGCGCAATATCTGTTTGCGCTGGATAACGAGTTGAAGCACCACGGCATGCAGGATGATTGCATCGGCGATCTGGTGCGCTGTGTACAGCAGTGGCTGCAGCAGAACCGCACCGGCGGCATCGGCAGCGAGGCCACCGCCTGAGGCTGCTGCGGGAATACGAACGGTGAGGGGCTCAGCATGCTGAGCCCTTTTTTTATATCTAATGCCTATATTTAATAACTTTAATTTGCGCAGCGATTGAAGGCATGTTTTTATTGTGGTTATCTATCCCGTTATTTTTAAAGTCATTAGCTGTTTTTTGTCAGTTTCCCACCCCACCTGCGAAGCAGAATGATCGACTTAGTATTAAATTGCATAAGTAAAGGTTATTTCTTATTTGTTCAGACTCGTCGGACTCCGTATCAATATGGCTAACGCTACTGGAAGAAACAGGGAGACGGGGATGAACTTTCAACAATTAAAAATTATTCGTGAATCGGCGCGCTGCAACTACAACCTGACTGAGGTCGCCAATACGTTATTTACCTCGCAGTCCGGCGTCAGTCGGCATATTCGCGAGCTGGAAGAAGAGCTGGGCATTGAAATATTCATTCGCCGCGGCAAACGGCTGCTGGGCATGACCGAACCCGGCAAAGAGCTGCTGGTGGTGGCGGAGCGCATTCTCAACGACGCCAACAACATCCGTCGCCTGGCGGACGTTTTCAGCAGCAACGACTCGGGGCAGCTGCATATCGCAACGACGCACACTCAGGCGCGTTACAGTCTGCCGGGGGTAATCAAAGAGTTTCGCGCGCTTTATCCGCGGGTGCGGGTGGTGCTCAATCAGGGCAGCCCTGAGGAGATCGTCTCGATGTTGGCCGCCGGAGAAGCCGATATCGGCATCGCCAGCGAACGGCTGATGAGTGACGAATCGCTGGCGGCGTTCCCTTACTACCGCTGGCATCACACCATCCTGGTGCCGGAAGGGCACGAGTTGACGCGTCAGCCGCAGGTGACGCTGGAGATGCTCAGCACCTTGCCGCTGATCACTTACCGCCAGGGCATTACCGGGCGCGCGAAGCTGGATGCGGCGTTCAAAGCGGCGGGCCTGACCCCGGACATCGCGCTCAGCGCGCAGGACTCCGACGTGATTAAAACCTACGTCGAGCTGGGGTTAGGCGTGGGCGTGCTGGCGGACATGTCGTATGAAAAAGAGCGCGATCGCGGGTTGGTCAGTCTCAACGCCGAGCATTTGTTTGAGCCTAATACGGTATGGCTGGGCCTGAAACGCAGCCAGCTGCAGCGCAACTATGCCTGGCGCTTTATCCAACTGTGCAACCCGACGCTGTCGCTGACCGAAATAAAAGACAAGGTCTTCTCGTCGCAGCTGGACGCGGTGATTGATTACCAGATTTAACAGCGCGTCATTGCCCTGCCGGACCGGATTGCTTGCGGGCTAATGCGGGATCAGTCGTCGGTACGTTCGATCAGATGACGTTTACTTTTTCTGAACGGGCCGATGGCTTCCCATTCCGGGAGTTCTTCGGGGGGGCGAGGGTTGGCCATCTCCCAGCGATGGTACTGACGTAAAATCTCTATGGCGATGCGTTTTTGCTCTTGAATGGAGAGCGTCGGGTCGGTCAGATCCTTATTTTTCATTTTTGCTTCCTTTTTGCGCGTTATTTGTACGCACCTTATCACATTTGGCACCGTATTTTTCCAGCGATTGTATGTACTTTTTCAGTGCGTTGAAGCTGGTTTTACATGTCATGGTACCGGGTATCACTTCAAAGGCGGCCTGACGGGTATACAGCGCCAACACGCGGTGATTAATGGCGTGGCTGATCAGCATGTCCGGCGGAGACGCCGGCGTCAGCCCCTGTTCTTGCAGGTTCAGGCCATACAGATACAGAGCCTGCAAGCAGTTGCGCAGCATATTGCCTTTCAGTGGATGTTGCGTTTCGCGCAAGGAGAAATTCTCCAGCGCGACAAGTTCAATAACGTTCTCGGCCTGGAGATAACGGCACAGACAAAAGCCTGCACGGCTCAGCGGGCTGGTTATTCGCCGGTAGACAAAAGCGAAAGTTATGGGCATTTGGGCATGATATTTAAAGAGAGAGCGCCAATTTAACGTATGGCCGTTTTTTCTGCCTTTTTGCCAGCGCCGGTCTTGTACCGTCAGACGAGTCATAAAGAGATCCGACTCAAGCAGCACGCTGTTCATATCTGCCAATGTTTGCTCTATCGCTCTCTCATGCCGGAGTGAGAAGCCATTTTCTGATGGATGGTTTTCCATTTGCCCGTCCTTTGGGTGACCGAGCTCACGTTAATCACCCGATGAAACAGACTCAAACCTCGACTTTCATCGCTGCGAATCGCGCCGCAAAGACAATGGGCAATTGCTGCGAGGTGCCGCGAGAGTGCGATCGGCCGCGCAATCCTCGCTCTAATAATCAAAACCCCATCTATATACATAAAAAGAATATCTATAGTGATTTAAGTACCTTCAGCTGCCGATCGCGCTCGCATACACTCGCGAAATTATTATAAATTCCATCCGCTTGGAGAGTTTCAGATGAAAGCGCTCGTTCCTTCTTTGCTGTTTTTGGCCGTGGCGGCCAGCGTTGACGTACAGGCGGCGACGCCGGCCAACACGTTGGTGATCGCGCAGTCTATCGATGACGTGGTCAGCTTTGACCCGGCTCAGGGATTTGAGTTAACCACGGTGCAGTCGTTCAACAGCCTGTATCAACGTCTGATCCAGTCCGATCCGCACAATCCCGTCGATCTCAAACCGACCCTGGCCAGCCGTTGGCAGGCCGGCGCCGATAACCGCAGCCTGACCTTCAGCCTGCGCCCGGACGCCAAATTTGCCAGCGGCAACCCGCTGCGGCCGGAGGACGTGATCTTTTCGCTTTCACGGGTGGTGAAACTCAATCTCGAACCGTCGTTTATCCTGACGCAGCTGGGCTGGAACGCGAAGAACGTGGATCAACACCTGACCAAGGTGGATGACCATACGGTAAAAATCAGCTGGGATGAAAACGTCAGCCCGGCCTTCGTGCTCAGCCTGCTGTCGGCGCCGGTATCCTCGATCGTCGACGCCAAAGAGGCGCTGGCGCACCAGCAGGGCGACGATCTGGGGCACCAATGGTTGAACAGCCACTCCGCCGGCAGCGGCCCTTACAAAATCCGCACCTATGTGCCGCACGAAGTGGTGGTGTTGGACGCGAACCCCGGCTCGCCGGAAGGGGCGCCGACGTTGAAAACCATCCTGATCAAAAACGTGCCCGATCCGGCCGCGCGTCGTTTGCTGATCGAGCAGGGCGATGCCGATATCGCCCGCAACCTGGGGGCGGACCAGATGGCGGCCCTGAAGGGCAAGCCGGGCGTCAAACCGTTGGCCATTCCTTACGCCTCGCTTTATTTCCTGCAGTTCAACGCCAAGGCGTCGCCGGCGCTCGGCAACCCGGCGTTTTGGGAGGCGGCGCGCTGGCTGTTCGATTACCAAGGCATCGCCGACGATCTGCTGAAAGGGCAGTTCCAGAGCCATCAGGCATTCTTGCCGGACGGTTATCTGGGCGCGCTCAAGGATAGGCCGTACAGCTTCAATCCGCAGAAAGCCAAAGAAATACTGGCTAAAGCGGGGCTGAGCAACGTCAGTTTCCGTCTGGACGTCAACAACCAGCCGCCGTACCTGGATATCGCTCAGGCGCTGCAGGCCAGTTTTGCTCAGGGCGGCGTGAAGGTCGAACTGGTGCCGGGCATCAGCTCGCAGGTCTCCACCAAGGTGAAAGCGCTTAACTACGATGCGACGCTGACCTCCTGGGGGCCGGATTACTTCGACCCCAACACCAACGCGGCCGCCTTTGCCTACAACCCGGAGGACGGCAGCAAGACGCTGGCCTGGCGAGCCAACTGGCAGATCCCGGCGCTGAGCAAGTTGACGCTGGCCGCCACCGCGGAAAACGACACCGCCAAACGGGTGGCCGACTACCAGCAACTGCAAAAACAGGTGCAGCAAAGCTCGCCGTTCGTTATCGGCCTGCAGGCGCGCAGCCTGATCGCGGTGCGTGACAACCTCAAGGGCTATGTGCAGGGCATCAACCCTGACATGGTGTTCTACAGCAAGGTCAGCAAGTAATGGCCGCTGAACTCTCCGCCTCCGCCGGGCTAGCCCGGCGGTATTGGCGCTGGGGCGGGCGGCTGCTCGGCGGCGCGCTGTCGCTGGCGTTAACGCTGCTCGGCCTGCTGCTGTTCACCTTTATGCTGTCGCACCTGGCGCCGATCGATCCGGCGCTGCAGGTGGCGGGCGATCACGCCAGCGAAGCCACCTATGCGCAGGTGCGTCATGACCTGGGGCTGGATCAGCCGCTGCCGGTGCAATTTTGGCGCTATCTGGTGCACCTGGCGCACGGCGATCTGGGCATTTCGCGCATTACCGCCCAGCCGGTGCTGAGCGATCTGTTGCGTACCTTCCCGGCAACGGTGGAACTGGCCACCTGCGCCATTATTCTCGGTGCTCTCGGCGGCATTACGCTGGCGTTTCTGGCGGTGCTCAAACCGGGGAGCTGGCTGGATAATGCGGCGCGGTTGCTGTCGCTGGTGGGTTATTCGGTGCCGATTTTCTGGTTGAGCCTGCTGGGGCTGCTGCTGTTCTACGCCACGCTGCACTGGTCGGCGGGGCCGGGGCGCCTGGATGACATTTACTTGTACAGCATGGAGCCGCGTACGGGTTTCGTGTTGATTGACAGCTGGCTGTCCGGCGATCGCGAGATGTTCTACAACGCCATCAGCCACCTGTGGCTGCCGGTCGTGGCGCTGGCGCTGCTGTCGATGGCGGGCATCACCCGGCTGCTGCGCGCGGCGATGCTGGAAGAGTGCAATAAGGAATACGTGACGCTGGCGCGCTCCAAAGGCGCCGGCCGCCTGCGCATTCTGCTGCGCCACGTGTTTCCCAACGTGCTGGGGACGTTGATCACCGTACTGTCTCTCTCCTATGCCAGCCTGCTGGAGGGCGCGGTATTGACCGAAACGGTGTTCGCCTGGCCCGGCGTCGGGCGCTATCTGACCTCGGCGCTGTTTGCCGCCGACACCCCGGCGATCCTCGGCGCCACGCTGCTGATCGGCACCTGTTTCGTGCTGTTGAATACCCTGGCCGATGCCTTGACCTATCTAGTGGATCCGCGAACCCGATGAGCCAATATCTCTCTGAACACGAACCGCAAAGCGAGCCGGCCGTCGGCTATCGCACCGGTCAGCGGCTGACCACGCTGACGCTCGGCGCAGTGCTGGTGGCGATCCTGATCGTCACCGCACTGCTGGCCCCGTGGCTGGCGCCTTTCGATCCCAATTTGCAGCATATCGAGCTGCGGCTGCTGCCGCCTTCCGCCACGCATTGGTTGGGCACCGACGGTTTCGGCCGCGACTTGCTCTCCCGCGTGATTTACGGCGCGCGGCCGACGCTGATTCTGGTGTCGCTGATTCTGGTGCTGACCATTCCTATCGGTCTGCTGGTGGGCATCTGCGCCGGTTATCTCGGCGGCTGGGCAGAACGCATCTTGATGCGTCTGACCGATATTTTCCTGTCGTTGCCGAGCCTGGTGATCGCACTGGCGTTCGTGGCGGTGATGGGGCCGGGGCTGATGAACGGCGCGCTGGCGCTGGCACTGACCAGCTGGCCGGCCTTTGCCCGTCAGGCGCGGGCCGAAACGCTGGCGCTGCGCCGCAGCGATTATCTGGCGGCGGCGCGCATGCAGGGCATCAACGGGCTGCGGCTGATGGTCGGCCACATTTTACCTTTATGCCTGCCCAGCGCGGTGGTGCGCGCGGCGCTGAGCCTGGGCGGCATCATCCTGTCCGCCGCCGGTCTGGGGTTCCTCGGCATGGGCGTCGCGCCGCCGACCGCCGAATGGGGCTCGATGGTGGCCGAAGGCAGTAAAGTGATTTTCGATCAATGGTGGGTCGCCGCCGCACCGGGCGGGGCGATCCTGTTCGCCAGCCTGGCCTTTAACCTGCTGGGCGATGGCCTGCGCGATAAAATGGATCCTCGTCATGGGCACTGATAACACCTTATTGACCGTTGAACGTTTGGCGATCGGCGTGCCGGGGCCACAGCCGGCGGCGCTGGTGAAGAATATTTCGTTCAGCATGGGGCGGGAGCGGCTGGCGCTGGTCGGTGAGTCCGGCTCCGGCAAATCGTTGACCGCGCGTGCGCTGATGGGGCTATTGCCGCCGCCGTTGCAGCTGCGGGCGCAGCGCCTGACGCTGGACGACGAAGACTTGACGCGCCTGAGCGAGCGCCAGTGGAGCCGCCTGCGCGGCGACCGGGTGGCGATGGTGATGCAAGATCCCAAACATGCGTTGAATCCCAATCAGCCGATTGGCCGTCAGGTGGAGGAGCCGCTGGTGTTGCATGCCAAGCTGAGCCGCGCCGAGCGGCGTGAAAAAGTGCTGGAGATGCTGGCGGCGGTGGGCTTGCCCGATCCGGTGGCGCTGTGTCGCCGCTATCCGCATCAGCTCTCCGGCGGGATGGGGCAGCGGGTGATGCTGGCCATCGCCCTGATCAACGATCCGCAGCTGCTGATTGCCGACGAACCCACATCGGCGCTGGATCACCAGATGCGCGATCAGGTGCTGCAGCTGATAGAAAATCTGGTGGCGCAACGTAATATGGGGCTGATCCTGATCAGCCACGATCTGCAGCAGGTGGCGCACCACTGCGAGCGGGTACTGGTGATGTACAAAGGCGAGCTGTTGGATCAGCTGCCGGCAGCAGAGCTGGCGCAGGCCACGCACCCTTATACTCGCACGCTGTGGGCGTGTCGGCCGAGCCGCGAGACGCGCGGCAAGCCGCTGCCGGTGCTGGATCGCGCGCTGCTGGAGGCATTGAAATGAGCGTGATTGCACTGGAGAACCTCAGCGTCAGCCATCGCCAGGGCTATGAACAGCGCACCGTGGTGCACGACGTTAACCTGCGTATCGAACCGGGCGAGTGCTTCGGCCTGGTGGGGCCTTCCGGCTGCGGCAAGTCCTCGCTGCTGTGGGTGTTGGCCGGGCTGAACGACAGCTGGCGCGGCGGTTTTGAACTGCTCGGGCGGCGGTTGCAGCCGGGGCAGGCGTTCACCGGCGAACTGCGGCGTGAAGTGCAGATGGTGTTTCAGGATCCTTATGCTTCGCTACACCCCAAGCACCGGCTGTTGCGCACGTTGTCGGAACCGCTCAAACTGCTGCAAGAAAGCGACATCGAACGCAAAATCAGCGCGGGCTTTCGCCAGGTAGGATTGGATCCGCGCCTGCTGGATCGCTATCCGCATCAGCTGTCGGGCGGCCAACGGCAGCGCGTGGCGATCGTGCGCGCCTTGCTGTTGCGGCCGAAGCTGCTGCTGCTGGATGAGCCGACCTCGGCATTGGACATGTCGGTGCAGGCGGAGATCCTCAACTTGCTCAACGAGCTGAAACAGGCGGGCGATCTGACTCTGGTGCTGGTCAGTCACGATGCGGATGTGATCGACCATATGTGCGATCGCGCGGTGGCGATGGCGCACGGCCGTCTCCTTGCCTGAGCCAATGCCCGTCAATGCGGCGGGCATATCCATCTTGGTAATAAATAAAGCAATTTATCGTCGTTCTTCTGTTAATTCTTACCCCCTACACTCGAAAAACAACGCAACCGCGTGATTGTGGAGAGTGTATCGATGAAACGGTTAATCCCAACCTTATTATATGGCGCGCTGGCGACCGCTTTCGGCGCGCAGGCCGCCACCCCGCCGGATACCTTGGTGGTGGTCAGTTCGCTCGAGGGCATCATCAGCCTCGATCCGGCGGAGAGCTTTGAAACCGTCAGCTCGGCCAATCTGGTCAATCTCTATCAGCGCCTGGTGGCGCCGGATCGCGGTGCGCCGCAAAAGTTGGTGCCGGACGCCGCCGCCCGTTGGCAAGCGGGCGCCGATGGGCGCAGCCTGATCTTTACCCTGAAGCCGCAACAACGTTTCGCTTCCGGCAATCCGCTGCGTCCCGAGGACGTGATTTACTCACTGGTGCGTGCGGTGAAGCTGAACAAGGCGCCGTCCTTTATTCTCGCTGAGTTTGGCTGGACGCCGGATAACGTCGAGCAGCAGCTGAAGAAGATCGGGGATAACCAGGTGCAGCTCAGTTGGTCGGCCAACATCGGCAGCGAGCTGGCGCTGCGGCTGCTGACGGCGAACGTGGCTTCGATCGTGGATGAGAAGCTGTTGAGCGAACACGCGCAGCAGGGGGACTTCGGGAACGCCTGGCTGCGCAAGCATTCGGCCGGCGGCGGCCCGTATCGGGTGAATAACTATGTGCCGCATGAGGCACTGCTGTTTGGCCGCAACGATTACGCGCCGTCGCCGGCCCGGTTGAAAATGGTGTTATTCAAGAACGTCAGCGATGCCGGCACCCGCCGTTTACTGTTGCTGAAGGGGGATGCCGACGTGGCCTACGATCTGGGCGCTGACCAGTTCGACTCGCTGCGCAAAGCGCCGGGCGTGCGCATTGAGCAGGCCGATGCGCCCAAGGTGTATTACCTCGGTTTCAATACCGGCAGCAAAGACAACCCGGCGCTGGGCAATCCGGCTCTGTGGCAGGCGGCGCGCTGGTTGGTGGATTATCAGAGCATCGCCGAACGGTTGCTGAAAGGGCAATATCGCGTGCATCAGGCCTTCTTGCCGCAGGGCTTGGACGGTGCGCTCGACGAGCGGCCGTTTAAGCTCGATGTGGACAAGGCCAAACAGATCCTGCGCGATGCCGGCATCAACGAGGGCACAAGCATCAGCCTGATCGTCATCAACCAGCCGCCGTATACCGACATCGCGCAGGCGCTGCAGGCCAGCTTTGCGCAGGCTGGGCTGCGGCTGGACATTCATCCGGTGGTGGAGAGCGATCTGTGGGGCAAGATGCGCGGCCGCGATTTCCAGGCGATCTTCACCTATTGGGGCGCCGACTATCTGGATCCGAACACCAACGCCAGCGCCTTTGCCTACAATGTGCCGGGCGGGCCGAAGACCCTGGCCTGGCGCACCCAGTGGAGCATTCCCGCCATCAGCGCGGAAACGCGTGCGGCGGCTGCGGAAGGCGACAGCGCAGCGCGCAGCGCACGTTACGCCGCGCTGCAACGGGAATTGCAGGCCAGTTCGCCTTATGTGCTGGCGCTGCAGGGGCAAACGCTGGTGGCATTACGGGACAATGTTGAAGATGCCCGGGTGGATATCGCCAACAGCATGCTGTATTTGGATCGGGTGAATAAAACGCAGCCGTGAACGAAAAATGCCCCCTCGCCGCCGAGAGGAGAGGGGGCCTGGCCGGTGTTAACGCGGCGAGCTCACCACGGCGTGCCGGCGAGATTCAGCTTATTGAGGATTGTCGGCAGGCTGTCGGTCACCAGCGCCTGCAGATCGCCGTACCAAAACTGCTGCACGCCGACCTGGTTGATATACAGATAGGACGCGATGCCCAGCGAGAAGCACAGCAACGTTAGCAGCACCCGGCTTACCGCGTCTTTCAGATTGCCGCACACCATCACCATAAAGATCAGCACGAAGATCATCATGTTGAATGAATAGCGGTTGGCCACCTCTTCAAAGCTGATGGTGGCGAAGAACACCGCGCAGTTATAAAGGAACATCAGGCGCACGGCATAGGCGGCTTGTACAAACTGAGGTGATGGCGTGTGGAACTTGTAGCGGGCGAATTGATACAGCGTCTCCACCACGCCGACGTACAGCAGCGTGATTTGGATTTTGCGCACCGGGTTATTACCGAAGTCGCCGCTGACGTAGGCTTCGGCGCGCGAGGCCAGAAAGTCGTTGCCGACGACGGCAATCAGTTTAGGCATCAGCACCGCGCCGCCGAGGTAACAGGCGGCGAACAGCGCCAGCACAGGCAGGGTGCCCACGGTGCGCCAGCGCGCGGGCAGCAGCAGATAGGGCAGAAACAGGAAAGCGGAAAAATGGCTGAAGGACGCCATCACGATCCAGAGCAACATGCGGCCGCGGTGCTGTTCCGACACGGCCAGCACCAGGAAAGAGAGCGCTAGCCCCTGCCGCAACAGGTTGCCGTACAGCCCCTGGAAATTGTACTGGCAGCAGAACAAAAACAGGATCACGGCAAAGTAAGTGCGCGACAGGCGGTAAACGCCCAGCGCCAGCAGCGAAAAGCTGATAAGGAAGAAGGCGGCGAATGCGCCATTACCGACGCCAAACCAGGTGGCAGTCAGTTTAAACAACAGGTGCGAGACAAAGTCGGTGCCGGAAAACTGCGCCAACCAGTCCATCAGGCCGTAGCCGCTGTACTGCTGCATCTCAAGGTAGTAGTTCACCTTGTCGTTCATCACCGGCTCGAGGTTCTTCGTCGCCAGCGGCACCGCGGATATCACGGTCAGCAGCAGGAAGGCGGTGAGATTCAGCACGCGATCGGGTTGCTGGCGCAGCAGCATAAAGGCGGCGATCAAGCCGCTGCAAATCACCAACGATAAATAGGGGGCGAACCAAACGCCTGTGATGGCGACGGCGCCCAGCAGCAGCCATTGCACGGAAGAATGCGCCTGTTCGCTGTCGGGAAGGGCGGCGAGTGGCCTGACCGGGTTTTGCATGGGATGCTCCATGGCGTGATCCAGCTGGGGAACATAACACCGGGGCCTAAAGGGACACAGTGAGTTTTGGTGAAATAGGCAAAATTTCACCGGGTTATCATCCCTTGCCGGCAGCGGAAAAATGGCCGTCGGCGAGGCTGGGTAAAAACGGTGCGAAATGCGCAGAACCGCGTTCTGCCTCGATTTCATGTGGGGTTGATGCTGTGAAATAAATGAAATTCCACTGCGGGCCAGGTGAGCCGAGACCGGTCAGCAGGCATAGCCAGCCGGCCGCCGCTAACCCGATACCGAAAGGTTGCGGCGTTCGCCAGGCTCGGCGGTTGTGCAGGCCACGCGCCAACGCGACGCCCAATCCGAACGCCGCCGCCAGAAAGACCAGCAGCGGCAACATCGTCCAGCCAAGCCAGGCGCCCAGCGCCGCCAGCAGTTTGAAATCGCCCTGGCCGATGCCGTCACGCCGCTGCGTCAGCCGGTAGAGCGCATTGAGCAGCCATAACGCGCCGTAACCGGCGACGGCACCCAGCACGGCGTCTTCCAGCGGCGCCCAGCGAGCGTCAAGGTTGCACAGTAGCCCGCCCCACAGCAGCGGCTGAGTCAGTCGATCCGGCAGCCACCGATGGCGCCAGTCCAGCCAGGCCAGGGCGATCAGGAGCGCCGCGGCCGGCACTAACCCCCATCGAGGCGCTGCAGCCAGGCTCAGGGGCAGCGTCGCCAACGCCAGCCCCAGTGCCGTCAGCAGCGGCCCCTGAAGGCGCAACCTCTGTGGGCGATCGTTGACGCCCTCCACGCGTTCCAGCCACGTAATGAGCGCGAAGGCGATCAGGCCCGCCGACAGCAGCGCGGTGAAAAACAGCGCGTGCCACAGTAAAGAAAGCAACATCCGGACTCCGCCAGTCGTAGAACAGACGGCTAAAATAACGGCAAAATGCGTATTTCATCAGGGGAAAACGCGGTCGGTTGTGAGGAATGCGCAGGCGTTCGCATCGCCACGCTGCGTATTGCAGGGGTGTACAATGCCCTGCGCGGTGGCGCGCAGCCACGGGGTACTGTGCTTTTTATCGGCAAAATCGGCGCTAAAATGCGGTGAATTCACCTGGCGGCCGGAATGGATCGGTAAAGGGTACAAGTGACGACGTCACTGGGGAGCGATTGGGGTTTATCCTATTGTTTCTGCTCGGCAAGCCGTTAGGCTATGAGGACATAGGCGCCCCCGCCGGGCTGGGGGGCGTGAGGTTTTTCAGCGCTGTCGCGGGAATGGCGGCGGCAAAGCAGTGGGTTGGCGTGCTCCAGGAAGGAGGGAAGCCAACGGTGTCATGAAAGACGTTATTCAGGCAGTACTCATCAAGACTAAAAAACGATTCTGGCACCGACGCCAGACGGCGTGGCTGGCCGGGCCGCTGGTGTGGCTGGCCGGCGCGGCGCCCGCGTGCGCCGAATCCCCACCGGCGCCGGACAGCGTTATCTCTTCCGAACAGGCCGGCGCAGATCCGGCGGCGAACTTGCCCGAACTGGGCGGTGCGCCCGACGATGCCGCGCGCGAGAAGCAGTGGGCCGAGATGGCCAAACAGCTCGGCGAAAAAGATCTGAACAACGTTTCACGTCAGCAGATGCGCAGCCGCGCTGAAGACTATTTGCTGGGCCAGGCGACCGGCGCGCTGCAGCAACAGGCGCAAGAACTGCTGTCTCCGTTGGGAACCGCCCGGCTGTCGCTGAAGATGAACGGCGAGGGCGATTTTACCGGCAGCAACGGCCAGCTCTTCAGCCCGTTGTACGACGTCGACGGGTTGTTGACCTACAGCCAAATCGGCTGGCTGCAGCAAAGCGCCGGGGCGCTCGGCAATGTCGCGCTGGGGCAACGCTGGATCGCCGGTGACTGGCTGCTGGGTTACAACACGGCGCTCGACAGCGATTTCGCCCGGCAGCGCAATCGCGGCAGCGTGGGGGCGGAAGCCTGGGGGGACTATCTGCGTTTCTCCACCAACTATTACTATCCGCTGTCGGCGCTGTCGCAACAGCCCGGCGATGGGGTATTTTTCAGCCGTCCGGCGCGCGGTTACGACATCACGACGCAGGGCTATTTGCCGTTCTATCGCCAAATCGGCGGTTCGCTCAGTTATGAACAGTACCTGGGCGAGAATGTCGATCTGTTCGGCAGCGGCAAGAAACAGAACGATCCGCGCGCGATGCAGCTGGGGCTCAACTATACCCCGGTGCCGCTGGTGACGATGAAGGCGTTGCATAAGATTGGTGCGGGCGGGCAGAGCCAGGATCAGGTGGAACTGGCGCTGAGCTACCGGCTCGGGGTGCCGCTGGTCAAGCAGATTTCGCCGGAGTATGTGGCGCAGGCCAAGTCGCTGCGCGGCAGCCGCTACGATCCTGTCGAACGTAAAAACGTGCCGGTGCTGGAGTTCCGCCAGCGCAAGACGCTGCAGGTGTTCCTGGCCACGCCGCCGTGGAGCCTGCAGGCGGGGGAAACCGTGCCGCTGGTGTTGGAAATCAAGGCGTTGCACGGGATTTCTCACGTCAGCTGGCAGGGGGATACGCAGGCGCTGAGCCTGACACCGCCGCACAATGCCAACGACCCGCAGGGCTGGACGGCGATCGTGCCGCCGTGGGATGACGCCCCGGGCGCCGCCAACAGCTATCGGCTGTCGGTCACGCTGGAGGACGACAAACAGCAGCGCGTGACGTCCAACTGGATAGAACTGAAAGTGGCGCCGCCGCTGACGGCGACCGCCGGTGATGAAGCGGATCAGCCGCCGATCCAAACCCTGACGCCGCCGCCGATCCCGGCGCAAACCGGGCCGCTGTACGGCGACGATTAACCGTTTTTACCCTGCAACACCCACACGGCGGCCTCGACGCGGGATTTCAGCTTCATCTTTTTCAGCAGGTGTTTGACGTGTACCTTGACGGTGCTTTCCGTGATGGTCAGGCGGCGGGCGATCAGCTTGTTCGGCAGCCCCTGGGCGATCAGCTTCAGGATATCCCGTTCGCGCGGCGTCAGTTGCTGAATATCGCGCTCGGCGCTTGGGCGGTTTTCCCGCAGGCTGGCGGCGAGGATCGGCGTCAGCGTTTCGCTGAGCACCATCTGCCCGGCCGCCGCCTGATGCAGCGCCTTCAGCAGATCCTCCGGCTCCATGTCTTTCAGCAGATAGCCATCGGCGCCCCGCTTGAGCGCGCTGACGACGTCGTCTTCATGGTTGGATACGCTGAACACCACGATGCGCCCCGACAGATCGGTCTGGCGCAGGCGATCCAGCGTTTCCAGCCCGTTGATGCCGGGCATGTTCAGGTCGAGCAGGATCAGATCCGGATCGTGCTGCTCCGCCAGCGCGACCCCTTGTTCACCGTTGCTGGCCTCGGCGATGACCTGCAGGCGAGCGTCCATGCCGATCAGCTGTTTTACGCCGTTGCGCAGCATGGGGTGGTCGTCGATCAGTAAGATGGTGGCGGCGGTTTCTGTCGTCATGGTGTCTCCGTTAGTCGATGGCGTGGTTATCCGGCGTGAAGCTGACCCGCACCTCGGTGCCGCCGCCGCTGCGCGGTAAAATGTCGCAGCGGCCGTGCAGGCTCTTGGCGCGATCGCGCATGATGATCAAGCCGTAATGGTCGGGGCGAGAGGTCTCGGCCGGCAGGCCGCGTCCGTTGTCGCATACGCTCAGGGTCACTTCGCCGCGTTTATTGATGACCTGAATGCTTACCTCGCTGGCGGCGGCATGCTTAAGGATGTTGCTGAGCGCCTCGCGGGCGATCTGCAGCAGGTGTATGGCCTGATAGGCCGGCACCGTGCGCGGCCCCAGCTGATAATCGAGGCTGATGGTCAGGCCCAGTTTGGGGTTGAACTCCGCGACCGTCGATTGCAGCGCCGCTAGCAGACCCGGTTCGGTCAACTGCAGACGGAAGGTGGTCAGCAGTTCGCGCAGTTGGCGATAGGCGCCGTTCAGCTCTTCACGCATCTGTTGCACCAGCGCCTGGCTGGCGGCAGAGAGCGTTTCCCCCTGCATCTGCAGACAGGCGATCTGCATTTTCAGGCAGGAGAGCGATTGGGCGATGGAGTCGTGCAGCTCGCGGGCGATCGCCGCCCGCTCCTCCATCAGCATCAACTGCTGCTGGTGGTCGACCTGACGTTCGATGGCCAGCACGCTGGTCAGCTGTTCCACCAGGGTATTGATCAGTTGGCGATGTTCATCGTTCAGCGGTTGCTGCGGCGCATGTTGCGCCACGATCACGCCGTAGTCGCCGAGCTTGTCGCTCAGGCTCCAGCTCAGCGACGGATTGTTGGGATACTGGCGGTCGCTGTCGTTCAGGCAGGCGCTGCACACCGGGTTATGGCAATGCTCCGGCCTTAGCGGTTGGTTGCCGCTCAGCTGCAGCAGCGGTTCCCGGCTGTCGTTTTCATACAGCCGCACCTGAATGGCGCGCAGCGGCGTCAGGGTTTGCAATTGGTTGAGCAGCGGCGTCAGGCGACTGCACAGCGGCTCGCTGGCGTGCAGCTGGCGGCTGGCGCGATAGAGGAAGCTCAGCACCTGATTTTTCTGCTGCAGGTCGGCGGTCTTCTCGGCCACGCGCTGCTCCAGCCCGCTGTAGGTGGCCGACAGCTCGTCGGACATGGTGTTCAACGCGCCGCCGAGCGACGCCATTTCATCCTGATGGCCGCGCTGCGCAAAGCGGCGGCTAAAATCACCGCGGCCTACCGCCAGGGCCATCTCCACCAGTTGCCGCCAGGGATGCAGCAACCGGCGCCGCAGGTAGCAGGTGGTGCCGATCAACAGCAGCAGCGTCAGCGCAATAAAGCCGGCCTGCACCAGCGTCACCATCAGCAGGCGGCGTTCGGTTTGCCTGTCGATATCCGACACCAGCTTATCCAACAACCGCACGAAGTGCGCGACCTGGGGCGCGGCGTCGGCCGGCTGCTGCGCGCTGCGCAGGCGAGGTTGCAGCGTCTGTTGCCAATAGTCGCGCAGGGCGTTGAAAGGCTGCGTCAACCCTTCCTGCTCCACCGAACGCTGCAGGTCGGGGCTATTTTCGTCGCGCTCCAGTTCCCGGATCAGCGCTTCGTGCCGTTCATCCAGCGGCACCTGCGCCAGCAGCCGGTAGCTTTGCATGCGCAGCGAGCCGGCCTTGTTGATGGCGTGCGCGTTGCCCTGAATGCTTTGCGACATCCAGGCGGAAATCCCCATGCCGGCCACGCCCAGCATGCCCGACAGCAACATCAGCAGGGCGACCTGATTCACGATCGAAAGCGGGGCCAACAGGCGTTTCATAAGTGCGGATTCCTGGCGTTTGGCGCCGCTGAAGCTCAGGGGCGAAGGCGGCGATGGGGCTAAACAAGTCACGATTCAGCCGTATTTTTGATTATCCCTGCGCATAACCCCATACCTCGAATGAAGTACCCATTAGTTTCCAGGGGCGCGTCGAGACGGCAAGAAAACGAAAGTGATAGTGATTAGTTGATTGATTTAAATGGATTTAATTTTTGGTTAGGGCGTACCCCTAAGGGGATGAAGGCGCTATTTCCGCCGCCAACTACTTGCATGCGGGTTGATATACATCAACTTTGCCGCCGGGGCCGCCCCCTAGGGTGTGCGGAATGATCCCCCGTGTCTGAGGTTTTTATGTCGCAACTTGCAACGCCTTCATCAAAGAAAACCGGTGCGCTGATTCAGGACTGGCGCCCTGAAGACAGCGCTTTTTGGCAGCAGCGTGGCCAGCGCATCGCCACCCGCAACCTGTGGATTTCCATTCCGTGTCTGCTGCTGGCATTCTGCGTCTGGATGCTGTTCAGCGCCGTCGCGGTCAACCTGAACAAGGTCGGCTTCAATTTTACCACCGACCAGCTGTTTCTCCTGACGGCGCTGCCGTCGGTCTCGGGCGCCATTTTGCGCGTACCGTATTCCTTCGTGATCCCGTTGTTTGGCGGCCGTCGCTGGACCGCCATCAGCACCTGTTTCCTGCTGGTGCCCTGCCTGTGGCTCGGGTTTGCGGTGCAGGACAGCAGTACGCCGTACAGCGTGTTCGTCATTATTTCCCTGCTGTGCGGTTTCGCCGGCGCCAACTTTGCCTCCAGCATGGCCAACATCAGCTTCTTCTTCCCGAAAGCGCGTCAGGGCGGGGCGTTGGGGCTCAACGGCGGGTTGGGCAATCTGGGCGTCAGCGTCATGCAGCTGGTCGCGCCGCTGGCGATTTCCTTCAGCCTGTTCGGCCTGTTTGGCGGCACGGCGCAAAACCAGGTGGAGGGGGGCCAGCTGTGGCTGGAAAACGCCGCCTGGATCTGGGTGCCGTTCCTGCTGGTTGGCACGTTGGCGGCCTGGTTCGGCATGAACGATCTGGCGGCGGCCAAGGCATCGCTGCGTCAGCAACTACCGGTGCTCAAGCGTGGGCATCTGTGGATGCTGAGCCTGCTGTATCTCGCGACCTTTGGCTCTTTCATCGGTTTCTCCGCCGGCTTCGCCATGCTGTCGAAGACGCAGTTCCCCGACGTGGTGATCTTGCATTACGCGTTTTTCGGGCCGTTCCTGGGGGCGCTGGCGCGGCCGGTCGGCGGCGCGTTGTCTGACCGTTTCGGCGGTGTGCGGGTGACGTTGATCAACTTTGTGGTCATGGCCGTTTTTGCCGCGCTGTTGTTCCTGACCTTGCCGAGTGCGGGCGAGAGCGGGTCGTTCATCGCCTTCTACGGTATCTTTATGGTGCTGTTCCTCACTGCGGGGCTGGGCAGCGGATCGACTTTCCAAATGATCGCCGTTATTTTCCGCAAAATCACCGTCGATCGCGTTAAAGCGGCCGGCGGCAGCGATGAAAGCGCGCAGCGTGAGGCGGTAACCGATTCCGCCGCCGCATTGGGCTTTATCTCGGCGATTGGCGCCGCCGGCGGCTTCTTCATTCCGCAGGCCTTTGGCACCTCACTGGCGCTGACCGGTTCACCTGCGGGCGCGATGAAAGTGTTCCTGGTGTTTTACATTTTGTGCGTCGTGATCACCTGGGCGGTGTATGGCCGCAAGAAAAAAGCCTGAGTGTCAAACGACTTTCTCTATCCCTCCCGACAGGGGAGGGATATTTCGTTCATACCGAAACTTCTCTCTTCTCCTCCTCAGTGAAATTTTCTGCCTTTAGGTAAAATTCTCACCCCCGCTTGCCGTTTTTTTCTTTTTTTATAGTTATATCTCTCAATGTATGAATCCTTTCTCACAAAAGGTTTATATTATTCACGCGGTTTTTTCGTTTTGTTGAGCGTGTTCTTACTATTAAACAATTAATGCTTTTTCCTGCGTTTAAATGAAATTGCTTAGGAGAATACCTAATTGATGTGCGTATTATAAAATCAGCAATAGGGTTTTGTCTTAGATGCTGCGCCCGTTGGATGGAATGAACGCCGGAGTTAAATCAGATAACTCTCATTCTGTTTTTTCCGTCTTTTTGTAGTCTATCTGACGTTCAGATTAGGTGGAAAAACAGAATGAATTCAGGGCGTAGAATGAAATTTCACAATTTCATTCGATTAACAATTAAGCAACGCCGTTAGTTTTTTCTTTCTAAATCAAAGGGGTGCTAGCTTGAATTTTACGGTAGCCAGGAAAGAAATCCATGTTACCAACAGGGAAATAGAGTCGTCTGGATAAACGGAACATCCTGAATCAGGCTTAATGTAAAAAATGAAATCAGAAAATTTTTATAAAAGCCAATATCCGATGAATGCAACCTGTTGAGTTTACATTTAATTTCTTGAACATTTTTTGATATTTCTATACAAAGTGTGCAGGACAGGCACGCTAAGGAAATTAAAAGTGAATCTTGATAAAAGAATAAAGATTAGGAATCTCGATGTTCTGACTCCTGCCGGGGAGAAATTCCGTCTGCGTTGGAAGGAGTATCAAATTCTTTCGCTGCTTGTCGCCAGATCCCCCGAGCTGGTTACCCGAACGGAAATTATAGAAAATATCTGGAAAGGAACCTATTGTTCAGATTCAACGATAAATCAAACAATTAAATCCATCCGTCAGAAAATTAGCGATTCGGAACACACGCTTATCAGAACCATTCCACGCTTGGGTTACAAGGTGGAAAATCAAGCGGCTTTTCACTTTATATCTGAAGATGAAGACTACGCCGATGATGATATATTAAACGGTAACGATGATATTGACGTTGATATTCAAGCGGAACTTTCTGAAAGTGAAAATGAATCGCCTGTAGCCAACGACGAGAAAATAGTTAAGCCGCGTAAATCGACCCTCGTTTCTGCGCCTGTTGCGGCGATGGATTCCTCTCAAGATCCGGCGCATGAAAAGAAGTCGCTATCCGTGCGCCGCTTTTTCAGCGTGCCTGCCAGTCGCGTGGTGAAATACCTGACGGTGTTCGCCTCGTTACTGGTTATTTCACATTTTTCATATGTCCTGGGCAACCAAACCCGTCCGCCGGTGATCAATGATATTCAGAACAACACGCGCGTGGTGTTGACGCTGACGCTGAATAATCCCCATACCAACAGCCCGCAAACGCTGTTCTGTCTGTACCAGGGAGAGAACATGGATCAGGCCACCATCGAATGTGTCGATCCTAAACAAGGCCAGCTGAAATTGCCGGTAAAATATGAGACCTCTTCCTCCACCGGTAAAGGTCGGATTAATCTCATATTGCCGAATAAAACCTTGCAATATCAAGTTGCTTACGATGTTAAAAATTAGCGCTGAATGAGGTTTTATCTATAGCGATAATTTTACATTTGATGAAATCTTTTATTTCATTATTTGTTATTTGAAAGCCAGGTTCGATTTGTCCAGTCTGGAACTCATTACCTAACGCGTATTAGCGCCTGTCCCAATCGGGTGACGGGAATAATGAGAACCTGCTGAGTGACAAATTATGGATAAGCGTAAAGTAGCTATTATCGGGGGTTCCGGTTTTATCGGAACACGCCTGGCGAAACGTCTCAGTAAGCGCGATGATCTGACATTGGTCATCGTCGATAAGCAACCCAGTGCACATTTTCCATCCCTTTATCAGTATGGCGATGTGACTCAACCTCAGACTTTGCAAGAACCGCTGGCGGGCTGTGACGCCATCATTAATCTGGCGGCGGAGCATCAGGACAATGTCGATCCCATTTCGCTCTATTATCAGGTCAATGTCGAAGGCGCACGTCATGTCTGCATGACCGCCTCTGCATTGAATATCCGCCAAATCATTTTCACCTCCTCGGTCGCCGTTTACGGGTTCGTCAAGCAGGAAACCGGCGAAGAAGGGCGTTTCGAACCTTTCAACCATTACGGCAAGTCCAAGCTCGAGGCGGAATATGTTTATGAGGCCTGGCGCAAGGCAGACGCCGCAAATAAATTGACCATCATCCGTCCGACGGTGGTGTTCGGCGAAGGCAACCGCGGCAACGTGTATAACCTGTTCCGCCAGATCGCCAGCGGCCGTTTCGTGATGATTGGCAGCGGCAATAATATGAAGTCGATGGCTTACGTCGAGAATATTGCTGCACGGCTGGAGCATGCGTTGGATCAGCAGTCCAGTTATCAGGTCAGCAACTATGTCGATAAACCGGACTTTACGATGAATCAGCTGGTCGACGTTATTTCCTCTTCATTGGGCAGAGAAAATAAGACGATTCGCATTCCTTACGCCTTGGGAATATGCGGCGCAACCGCATTGGATGTCGTGAGTAAAATAAGTCGCAAGAAATTTCCAATCAGTCGCGTCAGAGTGCAGAAATTCTGCGCCAGAACGCAATTTAAAAGCAATGTGCAGAATAATTTCGTGGCGCCGGTCGAACTTGATTCGGCAATCGAAAGAACCATTAAACATGAGTTTTCTGATAGATAACTTAATCGCACGCTGACGTTATTTCGATATTTTCGCTGACAAGCGGATAAATCTGCATTTTCAGGATTAGCGCATGCTGACTTATATCCTGGCCGGATCAATTTTGTTTTTGTTAATAGCGCATTGGGAGCTGTAACTCAAGGGCGGTAGCGTGCTTATTCGCTGGAGGAACGATGTTATATCAACTGAGCGTGATATTTGTGCTGGCGGTGGCGTGGGTGCTTATTGCCCGCCGCGCCGCCTTGGTGGTGGGGTTAGTGGATAAGCCCAATGCGCGCAAGCAACATCTGGGGCACATTCCGCTGGTCGGCGGCATCGCCGTGTACCTGACGCTGATGCTGATGACGCTGTGGCAACCCGCCTGGCTGCCCGAAAGCACGATCTACCTGCTGTGCATAACGGCGCTGGTGGTGTTGGGCGTGCTGGATGACCGCTTTGATCTGCCCGTGGCGCCGCGCGTCATGGTGCAGGGAGGGATCGCGCTGGCGATGATGCTGGCGGCAGGGATGCAACTCTCCTCGCTGGGTTATGTCTGGGGGCATCAGGAAGTGATGCTCGGCTATGGCGCGTTGCTGCTCACGCCGCTGGCGGTATGGGGAGCGATCAATGCCTACAACATGGTGGATGGCATCGATGGGCAGTTGGGCGCATTGTCCTGCGTCACCTTCGTCGCGCTGGCCATCGTGTTCGGGCTGGGCGGCCGGGAAGACCTGGCGCTGTGGTGTCTGGGCCTGATCGCCGCTCTGGCGGCTTATCTGCTGTTCAACCTGAGTCTGTTCGGTGCGCGCAGCAAGATCTTTATGGGGGACGCCGGCAGCATGGTGATCGGCTTCAGCGTGCTGTGGCTGGTGTTGCTGGCGACCCAGGGACCGCAGGCGGTGATGCGCCCGGTGACCGCGCTGTGGCTGATCGCCATTCCTCTGATGGACATGGTGACGGTGATGGTGCGCCGCCTGCTGCGCCGCCAAAGCCCATTCAAAGCGGGGCGCGATCATTTGCACCATATTCTGATGCGTCGCGGACTGAATGCGCGCCAGGCGCTGGCGATGAGCACCATGCTGGCGGTGACGCTGGCCTGCATCGGCATCTGCAGCGAAGTGCTGAAACTGCAAGAGAGTTTGATGCTGGTGGCGTTTCTGCTCTGTTTTTGCGGCTATTTCGCCCTGTTGCGCGAGCCGCGTCAGGCGACGGTGTTCAGCGATAATCCGACCGTCGGCCGTTAATCCCCTCACGGGCTGCGGCGGCAGCCCGTTTATCACGGTACTTCCATGAATTTTCATTTGCCTCTTTTGATGCCGTTGGCCTTTACCTCCGCGCTGTTGAGCGGGTGTACGGTGATTCCCGGCTCACATTTACCTACCAGCGGAAAAGCCGTCGTCGTGCAGCAAGACGACGGTTTTGATTTGAATAACCAGGTGCAGGTCTACCGCATGTCGCCGATGTTGCTGCAGAAAATGCGGCGCGTAGAACCGGTCGCCCGGCCGAACCCGGCGCTGGATCAGCGGCTGCAGAACTATCAATACCGTATCGGCGTCGGCGACGTGTTGAACGTCACCGTCTGGGATCACCCTGAGCTGACTACGCCGGCCGGGCAGTACCGCAGCGCCAGCGACACCGGTAACTGGGTCCATGCCGATGGCACGATTTTTTATCCCTATATCGGGCGAGTGGCGGTGGTGGGCAAAACCGTCACCGAAGTGCGCAGCCTGATCGCCGGCCGTCTGGCGCAGTATGTGGAAAGCCCGCAGGTGGATGTCAGCATCGCCGCTTTCCGTTCGCAGAAGGCTTATGTGACCGGTGAGGTGAAAACCTCCGGCCAGCAGGCGATTACCAACGTGCCGCTGACCATCCTGGATGCGATCAACGCCGCCGGCGGCCTGACGGAGAACGCCGACTGGCGCAACGTGGTGCTGACCCATCAGGGCAAGGATCGGGCCATCTCGCTGCAGGCGCTGATGCAGCGCGGCGACATCAGTCAGAACGCGTTGCTGCAGCCGGGTGACATCCTTTACGTCCCGCGCAATGACGAACTGAAAGTGTTCGTGATGGGCGAAGTGGGCAAGCAAGCGACGCTGAAGATGGATCGCAGCGGCATGACGTTGACCGAGGCCCTCGGCTCTTCCGAAGGGATCAGCCAGACGGTCGCGGATGCGACCGGGGTATTCGTGATCCGGCCGAGCGGCGGCAAAACGCCGCAGCGGCTGGCGACGCTGTATCAGTTCGATCTTTCCGACGCCAGCGCGCTGGCGATGGGCGCTGAATTTCAGCTGCAACCTTACGACGTCGTGTACGTCACTGCGGCGCCGGTCGCGCGCTGGAACCGTTTGATCAGCCAGCTGGTGCCGACCATCAGCAGCTTTAACGATCTCAGCGAGGCTACCTTGCGCGTGCGCAACTGGTAAATCCGCAGGATGAATAAGGAACAGAAGATGAAGAACAATGCGCTGTCCGTGATGGTGGCCGAACAAGATGAAAAGCTGGAGTGGGAGCGTCTGGTAGGGCCGCTTTGGGATAACCGCTGGCGGATCGCCGTCGTAACCGGCGTGGCCGGCGCGCTGGGCGTCGCCTATGCCCTGTTGGCGACCCCGGTGTATCAGGCCACGGCGGTGGTGCAGGTGGAGAAACAGCTGTCCGGCGACTCGCTGCTGCGCGAAACGCTGGACAGCTCGATGGGGCAGAATTCGGCGACGCAGGATGAAGTGACGCTGGCCAAGTCGCGCTACGTGCTCGGCAAAACGGTGGATGCCCTTGGCCTGACGGTGCGCGTCGAGCCGGACTATTTCCCGGTATTCGGTAAAGGTTTTGCCCGACTGAGCGGCGAAAAGGCGCCGGTGCTGGATATCGCCACGTTAACGACGCCGCCGGAAATGGAGGGCGAAGCGCTGACGCTGACGGTGCGCGATGGGCAGCATTACGAGCTGAGCCATGACGGCGCCAAACTGTTCAGCGGCGCGGTCGGGCAGCCGGTGGCGCAGGGCGGATGGAACATGGCCGTCTCGGCACTGGACGCGGCGCCGGGCGCCAGCTTCACGGTGGTCAAAGTCGCGCGCCAGAAAGCGGTGGACGATCTGCGCAAAAATCTTGACGTAGTGCCGGGCGGTAAAGACAGCGGCATCATGACCTTTACGCTGCCGAGCGAAGATCCGCAGCGCGCCGAGGCGGTGCTGAAGAACATCACCGACAACTACCTGCAGCAGAACGTGGATCGCAAAACGGAAGAGGCGCAGCGAATGCTGGCGTTCCTGCAAGAGCAACTGCCGCAAACGCAAACCTCGCTCAACAACGCCGAAACCCAGCTCAATCAGTTCCGTCAGCAAAACGACTCGGTGGATCTGTCGCTGGAAGCCAAATCGGTGTTGGACACGCAGGTGCAGCTCGAAGCGCAGCTCAATGAACTGACCTTCAAGGAAGCGGAGATCTCCAAGCTCTATACCCGCGCGCACCCGGCTTACCGGGCGCTGCTGGAAAAGCGCGCCACGCTGGAAGCGGAAAAGGCGCGGCTGGGCAAACAGGTGCAGACGCTGCCGAAAATGCAGCAGGAGATCCTGCGTCTCACCCGAGACGTGCAGGTGGATCAGCAGGTTTACATGCAGCTGATGAACAAGCAGCAGGAGCTGAGCATCAGCAAGGCCGGCACGGTAGGCAACGTGCGCATCATCGATGAAGCGGAAACCGCCATTCGGCCGATCCAGCCGCAAAAGATGCTGATCGTGCTGTTGGCGCTGCTGCTGGGCGCCGGGGGCGCCGCCGCGGTGGTGCTGTTGCGCGCGGCCTTCCACCGCGGCATCAATGATATCGATACGCTGGAGAAACGGGGCATCAACGTCTACGCCACCGTGCCGCTGTCGCCGTGGCAGGTGAAGCGCAACCGCGAGCAGCGTCATCTGTTGCCCAAATCCGGCGGCCGGCGCCTGCCGATCCTGGCGGTGGCCGAGCCGACGGATCTGTCGGTGGAGGCAATCCGCAGCCTGCGCACCAGCCTGCATTTCGCCATGCTGGAAGCCAAAAACAATATTCTGATGGTCTCCGGCGCCAGCCCGGAAAGCGGCAAGAGCTTCACCAGCACCAACCTGGCGGTGGTAGTGGCGCAGGCCGGGCAGCGGGTGTTGCTGATCGACGCGGATATGCGCAAAGGCTTTCTGCATCGCTGGCTGGCCGAGGATGGACATCGCGGTTTGTCCGACATGCTGGTGGGCGACGTGATGGCGGAACAGGCGGTGCGGAAAACCGCCATCGCCAACCTGGACTTCGTGCCGCGCGGCCAGGTGCCGCCGAATCCGTCCGAACTGCTGATGCATCGCCGCTTCGCTGACTTCCTGCGCTGGGCCGGGCAACACTACGATCTGGTGCTGATCGATACGCCGCCGATTCTGGCGGTGACGGATGCGGCGATCGTCGGTCATCACGCCGGCACCTCGCTGCTGGTGGTGCGTTTTGAAGTGAACACCGTCAAGCAGATCGAAACCAGCATGCGCCGTTTCGAACAGAATGGGGTGGCGATCAAAGGCGTGATCCTCAACGGCATGGTGAAAAAATCCGCCGCCGATGCGGGTTACTACGCCTTTGCCTATCCGAGCCATCAGGAAGAAAAGGTGCCGTAAGCGCATGAAAGCGATGCTGATGAACTCTTTGTGGCTAATGCTGGAGCGGGTATCGCTGAGTCTGTCGGGGATTTTCGTTTCGGTGTACGTCGCGCGCTATCTCGGGCCGGCGCAATACGGTTTGATTAACTACTTGCTGTCGGTGATCGCCATCGCCGTGCCGCTGGTGCAGCTGGGGGCGGACGCGGTGCTGTTCAACCGCGTCGCCAAACGGCGCCGGAGCGGCATGCGGCTGATGCTGGCTTCGATGCGCATCCGCCGCCAGCTGTTTGCGCTGATCGCGCTGCCGCTGATGGTCTGGACACTGTTGACGCAGGATCGCACCAACCAAATCATGATGCTGCTGATGTTGATCAGCGCGTATTTCTCCGTGCAGGACGTCTACAAAATCTATTACGACGCGCTGCTGAAGTCGAAGTTGAACACGTTGATCAACAACGTCGCGCTGTTGCTGTCGATCGTGATGCGGCTCGGCCTGGTGTACGCGCAATTGCCGCTGGTGTGGTTTGCGCTGCCCTATGTGCTGAGCAGCCTGCTGCCTTATGCGGTGCGCTGGGTGCTGTTCCGTCGCGAGCAGGCGCAGATGCCGGCGATCAGCGGCAGACACAAACGGCGCTACGGCCGCTACCTGTTCAGCGTCGGCTTGCCGCTGGCGATCTCCAGCCTGTCGATCGTCATTTATACGCGCATCGATCAGATCATGCTGGGCAACTATTTGGGAGAACACAGCGTCGGGCTTTACAGCGCCGCCATCACGCTGAGCCAGGGGTGGGTATTCGTGCCCATCGCGCTGATCATGTCGATGATGCCAGGCGTGGCGAATGCCGGTTCGGAGCAGGAACAAGAGGCGCGCATTCGCCAGCTGTATCTGATGGTGCTGGTGCTTTCGATGCCGGTGATAGCGGTGCTGTCGCTGTTTCCGCAGCAGATAGTCGCGCTGATGTTCGGCGAAAGTTACCGGCAAACGGCGACCATTTTGGCGCTGTGCTCGGTGACGTCGCTGTTCTCGGTGATGGGAACGGTGTCTTACCGCGCCATCGTGCTGTTCAGCGGCTATCGATTCATCGCCATCAAAATGCCGCTGGCGGCGTTGGCCAACGTGGTGATGAATTTCATCCTAATCCCGCGCTACGGGATCATGGGCGCGGCGATATCGACGTTGATCACGGAGTTTATTTCATTCTTTGTGCTCAACAGCTTTTTCAGAGGAGGAAAAATTACGCGTTTGCAGGTGACTTGCTATCGGTGTTTTCCGCAATTAATAGGGAAGGTACGAGAAATATATGTTAAATAATCTGGTGAAAGGGTTATACCGACGTATGCCCGATGCAATATATCATCAGTTAAAATACGCAATGTTTTTCCGCAAGGTGCCGCATCTGGCTCATCCGGTGGGGTACAGCGAAAAACTGATGCGTAGGAAAGTTTATCCACTGGCGATATATACGCAGCTATCTGATAAATATCGGGTGAGAGAGTATATCGAACAGCTATGGGGTAAAGAGTATTTGATCGATCTTTACGCGCACGGCAACGAATTTACGGAAGAGATGTATCAGCAGCTGCCCGAGTCGTTTGTGATTAAAGCCAACCATGGCAGCGGATATAACAAGCTGGTATTTGATAAAAGCCAAACCGGTTATAACGAACTGCGGGTGTTGACCAACAGTTGGCTGCGGCAAAGTTTTTATCAGGTTTATCGCGAGCGGCATTATAAAGATATTCCACCTTGCATCATGGTGGAAAGAATGCTGATCGACGAAGGGCAAATACCGAACGACATCAAGATCCACTGTTTTAATCTTGACGGTGAGGTGCGCTTCTTTATTCAGATCGATTATCAGCGCTTTATCGATCATCGCCGCGATTTCTTTGATGCGGACTGGAACCGCACCGAGATCCGCATGGGCGTGCCGAACAGCGACGTGCCGATGTCGCGCCCCAGCGGGCTAAAGGAGATGCTGCGGCTGGCGCGCCAGGTGGCGGAACAATTCTCGTACGTACGCGTCGATTTTTATCAGGTGCAGGATCGCATTTATTTTGGCGAGCTGACTTTCACCCCGGGGGCCGGATTACAACGGCTGATGCCAGAAACGATTGAACAAGAATGGGGAGGGTATTTTCATACGTAGCTGAAACAGGCCGTTGGCTGCGCGTACTCGACCCGAGGCGGGGGGATAACCGGGCAGGGATATGCTGCGATAACAAACTTTTTCTCTGGCATCAGGCTGCACTCGCCAGTTGATAATAGCTTTTGAGGTATTAAATGGACTTATCAATTGTTATTCCCGCTTTTAATAATTCAAACCATCTCGCCGCCACGCTGGCGCGCATGACCCATTATTGCGCCGGTTTTGATTATGAAATTATCGTGGTCGATTATTCATCGGAAGCCGGTGAGTCGGAAAAGATACACGGACTGTTGGCGGCGAATCATCGCGCCAGACTGCATGAAAGCCGGGTGCGCGGCAATATCGCCGTCGCCTGCAATATCGGTTTTCGCCTGGCGCGTTCTGAGGTGGTTTTTTTTCTGGAACCGGAAGATATGTTTGGCACCAATTATATCATCCGGCGCTTGAGACGGCATGAGGACACGCGGATCGATATCGTGTTCGGCAATTACACCACGGTCAACGACAAGAATGTGCGCAGCTACGTGTTTAATTACCAAGAGGGCGTGGCCGGGGAAGATTTCTTATTTATCGAGATGGGGGATATTCGCACCTCGACCATCAGCGTGCGCAAGAAACAAGACCGGCGGTTTTTATTTCCGGAGTTTTTGGCCCGTTACCAGGACTGGGGGTTTTTGGTCAACGCCACCAACCTGGGCGCCCGGGTGGTTCACGATCAGGGCGGTGGGGTGTTCATCCGCTGCGGCGACGAGGATCTGAACCGCTGCCGATTGAACATCGACGCCAGCGAACGCTTTATCGATACCTATCTGCAGGCCAGCGGCCGTTATATCAGCGGCTTTGCCTGTAAACACCTGCTGGCTTCGCTGTACAGCGAAGATCTGCAGGCTTTCAACTACTACTCATCGCGCATGGAGCGCCACACCCTGAGCGGCAAATTCAAGGCGATCAAGCTGTATGGCGACTGTCTGGCCAGGCTGGGACTGTTTCCATTGGGGGGGAGGCTGCTGCGCACGGCCCGCGAGGGATTACGGAGGTGACATGCAACCGCGGAAAATCGCAATTGTAATCGAAGACATCGGCGGCAAAGGCGGCACCGAACGGGTGGCCAGCAGCCTGGCCAATGCGCTGACCACCCGCTTCGGCCACCAGGTCGAACTGATATCCATCTGCGGGGATCGGGCGTTCTATCCGCTGGAGCCGGCGGTGACGCTGCGCTTCATGCGCGGCAAGACGCTGCTCTGGCCGTGGCGCCTGGCGCTGTTCTTACGCCGCGGCCGCTATGACGCCATCATCACCGTCTCGATGGGGAAACTCTCGGTGATCATGGTGCCTTACCTGCGGCTGTTGTGTCCCGGCAGCCGCTTGGTGCTGAGTGAACATGTCAGTTTCCACCAGTATCCGTGGCCGATGAAGTGGCTGAAGGTGCTGATCTACCGGCTGGGCGATCGCACCGTGCTGCTGACGCAAAAAGATCTGGCGAATATCGGCCGCTGGGTGCCCGCCCGCAAATGTCGGGTGATTGAGAACGTGTCGCCGTTTCCGCTGCGGGCGCCGCATCCGGAACAGCAACAGCCGGTGGCGCTGGCGGTCGGCCGACTGTGCCACCAGAAAGGCTTCGACCGGCTGATCGCCGCCTGGCGGCAGGTGGCGCAGCAGGCGCCGGAGTGGCGGCTGCACATCGTCGGCGATGGCCCGGATCGGGCGGCGTTGCAACGGCAGATCGCCGATTACGGGCTCGACGACCGGGTGCAGCTGCTGCCGGCCACCGCCGATATCGCCGGGCATTACCGGCAGGCGAGCCTGTTGCTGATGACCTCTCGCTACGAAGGTCTGCCGATGGTGCTGATCGAAGCCATGAGCTTCGGCCTGCCGCTGGTGGCTTTTGACTGTCTGACCGGCCCGGCGGAGCTGATCGACGATCGCGAAAACGGTTATCTGGTGACGGACGGCGACGTCGACACCTTCAGTCAGCGCGTCCTGGCGCTGATCGGCGACGGCGAACTGCGTCGCCGCTTCTCCCACCGTGCGTTGGAAAAGGCGCAGCGGTTTGTGCCTGAACGTATTTACCCCCAGTGGCAAGAGCTTATCGTCTGAGGTAATCATCATGGAAAAAGTGTCCGTCATTATGCCGGCTTATAACGCCGCCGGTTTTATCCGCGAGTCGATCCTTGGCGTATTGAATCAAACTTATCAGGACTATCACCTGTATGTGATTGACGACGCCTCCACCGACAACACCGCTGAGGTGGTCAAGCCGTTCATTCACGATCGGCTGACCTACATCCGCAACAACGCCAATCAGGGGGTGGCCGAAACGCGCAACATCGCCATCGAGGCGGCGCGGGGCGACTACATCGCGTTTTGCGACAGCGACGATGTTTGGCACCCGAATAAGCTGGCTCGCCAGGTCGGCATCCTTAAAACCCAGCGTTACGACGTGGTCTGCTCGCACTATTACACCTTCGAGAATGACCTGGCGCAGGTGAAAAATTACCGCGGCGCCGGGGAGATCATCGCCTACCGCGACATGTTGAAAAGCAACTGGATCGGCAACCTGACCGGCATGTACAACCAGCGCCGGGTCGGCAAGGTCTACCAGCGCAAGGTCGGGCACGAAGACTACGTGATGTGGCTGTCTATTCTGGAGCGCGCGCGCAATCGCCTGGCGTACTGCATTCCGGAGCCGCTGGCGTTTTACCGGCTGTCCGCCAATTCGCTGTCCGGCAACAAGATCCGCGCGGCGGACTGGCAGTGGCAGATCTACCGTCGTCATCTGGGGCTCTCTTATCAAAAATCTTGCTACCTGTTCTTCTCCTACCTGTACAGCGCGGTGATGAAAAGACAATGACCAGCAAAATCTTGAACGCAGCCTGCGTGCTGATCGGATGCGGGCTGGCGGCTCAGGCCGGGGCGGCGGGCTGCGAGACCAATCTGCTGACCAACCCCGGCTTTGAGCAGGGACAGACGGGCTGGTCGCTGCCGCCGGCCAAGGTGGTCTCCGGCGGCCGCAGCGGCCGCGCCAGCCTGTACTACAGCAATCCTGACCCGGCGGAGTATCACCAGATGCTGCAAACGCTGCAGGTGAAAGCGGGCCAGACGATCGCGTTCGGCGTGTGGGTGCGCGGCGATAACCTGCGCGGCAAAGGCGATCAGCCGGGCGCCGGGGTGTACGTCGAAAGCTATGACGCCAAGGGGCGCCACCTGGCCGGCAGCTACCCGCAAGGCCTGCTGGGCAGCAGCGGTTGGCAGCCGGTGGAAGGCAGCTTCACCGTGCCGGCAGAGGCCACCACCACCGTACTGGGGCTATATATGCGCAAGGGCACGACCGGCAACGCCTGGTTCGACGATGCCTACGTTTGCAGCCAGCCGACGGCGCCGGCGTTGTATCAGATGCGCGCCGGCGGGCAATCGGCCTCCAGCCTGATCGAAGTGCAGCAGCCTCAGGAAGTGCAGGTGGAAAGTACGCTGCTCGATAGCCAACGCACCGCCGTGCGGCAGGAGAGCCGCCGCTACCATGTCGCCGAGCGTCAGCGCGTAGAGTTCTCGCTGCCGGCCAACCTGGCCGCCGGCGAGTACCGCCTGCAGCAGCAGGTGACGGACGTGGCGTCGAAGCACAGCCGGAGCAGCGAAATGCCGGTCAGCATCGGCGAGGCGCCGCCGAAAGTGGCGCTGGACGAGCAGGGCTATACGCTGCGGCAGGGCAAGCGCTTCTTTCCGCTGGGCATCTACATGTACGGCAACATGGCGACCGATGAGCATCTGGCGCGCATCCGCGACGCCGGTTTCAACACCGTGCTGAATTACAACTACGGCGCAGGGCGCGACCCGTACGCCTATTTCCGCAAAACGCAGCAGTACGGGCTGCAGGTGATTTTCTCGCTGAAGGATTTCTACCCCGGCCTCGACTCTGCGCCGAAAACGCGCCTGAGCTACCCGCAGTTGACGGCGTCTTATGTGGAGAAGTTTAAAACTCAGCCGAACCTGCTCGCCTGGTACATCAACGATGAGCTGGCGCCGAAGTACGCGCCGCAGATAGAGCAGATGCATCTGCAGGTGAAGCAACAAGACCCTGACCATCTGACCTTTCAGGCGCTGAACCAGACCGGCGCGCTCAACGCCTATTTCAACAGTTCCGACGTGTTGGCCAGCGATCCTTATCCGGTCGGACGCGATGCCGACATGACGCGCACGCTGGAATACTCGCGCCTGACGGTGCAGGTGGCGCGCCAGGCGAAGGGCGCCTGGCTGGTGATGCAGATCATGGATCACGCCGCCTATGAGCCGCACCGCAAGCCGCGCCAGCCGAGCGAAGCGGAGATCCGCAACCAGGCCTGGCTGGGGCTGATCGGCGGCGTCAAAGGGCTGCTGTTCTACTCCTATACCGACCTGTTCTACAAGCGCCGCAGCGGCGATTTCAACCAACAGGAATTCGACGGTATCTGGCAAGGGGTTGCCCGCGTGGCGCAACAGATCGACAGCTTCACGCCGTACCTGCTCTCGGGCGAAAGTGCGACGCTGTCCGGCAACAACACCGCCGTACCGGCGCGGCTGTTTATCGACGGCGAGCGCGGCCTGGTGCTGATCGCCAACCCGTACTATCGGCCGATGGCCGCCCGTTTTGACCTGCCGCCCGGCTGGCGCTGGCAGGGGCAGCCGCAGATCGACGCCAAATTGCCCGCGGTGGGCAGCAGCGCGCTGTGGGTGCAACGAGACACTAGCAATCAATAAGGATACCCGTTCATGACTATCACGCTAAGCCTGATCGTCCCGGTGTATAAGGTGGAAGCCTACATCGAAGCGTGCCTGGACTCGGTGCTGAGTCAATTGCCCGACTGGGCGGAAGTGATCCTCGTCGATGACGGCAGCCCGGACGGCTCCATCGCCGTCGCGCAAGAGGTGCTGTGCCGTTATCCGGCATTGAAAACGCAGGTCAGCATCCTGCGCCAGGATAACCAGGGGTTGAGCGCCGCGCGCAACGCCGGGATCGCCCATGCCGAAGGCGAATATCTCGGTTTTCTGGACTCCGACGACGTGCTGCTGCCGGGCTATTTCAGCATTTTGGGGCGCCTGCTGGCGGATAACCCGCAGGTGGAGATCGTGGCGTTCAACGCCCAGCGTTTCTCGCGGCTGAAAAACGGCAAGATAGAACCGGATGGCCTGATGGCGATCGTGCCCGGCAACGCCGCGCCACAGGAGCGCGAGCCGCATATGGCGCTGCTGGCGGACAGTTTTAACCGCAGCCTGTGGTACGCCTGGGCGCGGATTTATCACCGTTCGCTGTTCAACGACGCCGCGTTTCCGGCGGGGCGCAACTTCGAGGATATCCAGCTGATCCCGCAGCTGTATCTGAAAGCGAACCGCATCGTGGTGTGCGACACGCCGTTGGTAGGATATCGCGCTAACCCCAACGGCATCACGCGCGCGCCGAAGCGGCGGGATTTGGACGATCTCGATTACGCCATCGAGCGCGCTGACAGCGGGCGTCGCCGCGAGGGGGGGAAGGGATTCCACTCGGTGCTGTTCGTCACCACGCTGAAGGCGCGCCTGCTGGTCGGGCTGGACTTCTTCGGCCTGCGTGACGCGCTGCGGGAAACCGCCGAGCTGAAACGGCGCTATGCCCGGCTGCGGGCGGAGGAGCGGCAAATGCTGAGCCGCAAGAACCGCCTGTTCTACCGCAGTCCGCTGGTCTACTACCTGATGGCCAGTCTCTACAACCGTTTCGGGTGAATCTGACCGTGCCCGAACGACGATAAACCCGTGTGGAAGCCCATTATGAGTATCAAAGTCAGCGTCATTATTCCGACCTATGGCCGCAGCGAACTGCTGGCGCGCGCCATCGACAGCGTCCTGGCGCAAACCCATCAGCCGATGGAGATCGTGGTGGTGGACGATAATCCGCCGGACCATCCGCAGCGCCAGGCCACCCGCGAACGGCTGGCCGGCTATATTGCCGCCGGGCAGATCGTCTATTGCCCGCGCGCGCGCAACGGCGGCGGGGCGCGGGCGCGCAACAGCGGCATCCTGCGCGCCACCGGGGAATACCTCACTTTTCTGGACGACGACGATTACTACCACCCGGAGAAGATCGCCCGTCAGCTGGCCTTTATGCAGCGCGGCGATTACCCCGTCAGCCTGTGCGATATGGATATTCTGCAGGATGGCCAAATCAACGCCGAGCGCTATTACCGCGCCCGCTGCGACGGGCTGGAGGACTTCATGCTGGCCGGCGTCGCTTACACGCCGATGATCATGCTGCGCCGCGAGGCGGCGATCGCGGTGCGCGGGTTCTTCAATACCCCGCGTTATCAGGATCATATCTTCATTTATCGCCTGCTGGCGGCGGGCATGCGCATCGGCACGTTGCACGAGCGCCTGGCGGTGCATAACGATCACGACGGTGAGCGTATTACCTCCAGCCCGAAAGGCATCATCGGCTATCACAACAAAATGCAGTTCGAGCGCCGGTTGATGCCGCAGATTTCGCCGCGGGCGCGCAAGGTGATGCGGCTGCGCCACACCTGCATCACGTCGCGCATCATCACCGACAGCCGAAGCCGTCTCGGCGGCGTGCTGCACGGCATGAAGGGCATCATCTATGTCAACAGCGGGGTGATGGCCGGCGTTTACATGAAGAACATTCTGCGCAACGTCTTCTTCCGCGGCGTCCCTTTCTGAAACCTGACGCGGGGTTTTCCCCCGCGTCCTACCCCCAAATACCCCGTCTTGCCTCCCGCCCGTTCACCTTCATCTTGATATTCTGATTTATTCGTTTTAATTCAAACAATTAATCCTATTCCTCGCCCCTATACTTTGGTGGTATTTCCCGCCCGACGCACGCGTCGCCCGCCGCTTTCTCTTGATCGCAATCAATTTGCCGCCGGTTGGCCGTCAGTAGGCTGGCGGCAGATTGAGCATGTCTTCTTATAACGACAAGAGCCTTCAGGAGCATTCCGGATGAGCAAATTTTTAGACCGTTTCCGCTATTTCAAGCAGTTGGCGGAGCCTTTTTCTGGCGATCACGGCCAGACCTTGAACACCAACCGCGACTGGGAAGACGGCTACCGCAGCCGTTGGCAACACGACAAAGTGGTGCGTTCCACCCACGGCGTGAACTGCACCGGTTCCTGCAGTTGGAAGATCTATGTGAAGAATGGTCTGGTGACCTGGGAAACCCAGCAAACCGATTATCCACGCACCCGTCCCGATCTGCCTAACCATGAACCGCGCGGCTGCCCGCGCGGCGCCAGCTACTCCTGGTACCTGTACAGCGCCAACCGGCTGAAATACCCGCTGATGCGCAAGCGTCTGCTCAAGCTGTGGCGCGAAGCGAAAGCGCAGCACAGCGATCCGGTCGCGGCCTGGGGCTCTATCGTCGGCGATGCGGAAAAAGCCAAAAGCTACAAGGTGGCGCGCGGCCGCGGCGGCTTCGTCCGATCCAGCTGGCAAGAGGTCAATGAACTGATCGCCGCCGCCAACGTCTATACCGCCAAAACCTTCGGGCCGGATCGCATTATCGGCTTCTCGCCGATCCCGGCGATGTCGATGGTGTCCTACGCCGCCGGCGCCCGTTACCTGTCGCTGATTGGCGGCGCCTGCCTGAGCTTCTACGACTGGTATTGCGATCTGCCGCCGGCCTCGCCGATGACCTGGGGCGAGCAGACCGACGTGCCGGAATCCGCCGACTGGTACAACTCCTCCTACATTATCGCTTGGGGCTCTAACGTGCCGCAGACGCGTACCCCGGACGCCCACTTCTTTACCGAAGTGCGTTACAAGGGCACCAAAACCGTGGCGGTGACGCCGGACTACGCCGAAGTCGCCAAGCTGTGTGACCACTGGCTGAATCCGAAGCAGGGCACCGACAGCGCGATGGCGTTGGCGATGGGCCACGTGATGCTGAAAGAGTTCCATCTCGATCGCGAAGTCGGTTACTTCCGTGACTACGTGCGCCGCTATACCGATATGCCGATGCTGGTGCTGCTGGAAGCGCGTGAAGGCGGCCACTACGCCGCCGGCCGCCTGCTGCGCGCCGCCGATCTGGTGGACGGGCTGGGCCAGGAAAACAACCCCGAGTGGAAAACCGTCGCTATCGACAGCCGCAGCGGCGATCTGGTGGCGCCGCAGGGCTCCATCGGCTTCCGCTGGGGCGAGAAGGGCAAGTGGAACCTGGAACAGCGCGAGGGCAAGTCACAACAGGAAGTCGAGCTGCAGCTCAGCCTGTTGGGCATGCATGACGACGTCGCCGAGGTGGGCTTCCCGTACTTCGGCGGCGCCGACAGCGAGCATTTCAACAGCGTGGCGCTGGACGAAATCCTGCTGCACAAGCTGCCGGTGAAACGCCTGCAGCTGGCGGACGGCAGTGAAGCGCTGGTGACCAGCGTGTATGACCTGACGCTGGCCAATTACGGTCTGGAGCGCGGGCTGGGCGACGCCAACTGCGCCGCCGACTATGACGAGGTCAAGGCTTACAGCCCGGCTTGGGCCGAGCAGATCACCGGCGTGTCGCGCCACAACATCATCCGCATTGCCCGCGAGTTCGCGGAAAACGCCGAGAAGACCCACGGCCGTTCGATGATCATCGTCGGCGCCGGCGTCAACCACTGGTATCACATGGACATGACCTACCGCGGCCTGATCAATATGTTGATCTTCTGCGGTTGCGTCGGCCAGAGCGGCGGCGGCTGGGCGCACTACGTCGGCCAGGAAAAACTGCGGCCGCAAACCGGCTGGCTGCCGCTGGCGTTCGGCCTTGACTGGCAGCGCCCGCCGCGCCACATGAACAGCACCTCGTTCTTCTACAACCATTCCAGCCAATGGCGCTATGAAACCGTCGGCGCCGATGAGCTGCTGTCGCCGCTGGCGGACAAATCGCGCTTCGGCGGCAGCCTGATCGACTTCAACGTGCGCGCGGAGCGCATGGGCTGGCTGCCTTCGGCGCCGCAGCTGGGCGCTAACCCGCTGCGCCTGGCGGAGCAGGCCCGTGCCGCCGGCCAGTCGCCGGTTGAGTTCACCGTCGACAGCCTGAAGAGCGGCGCGCTGGGCTTTGCCGCCGAGCAGCCGGACAATCCGCAGAACTTCCCACGCAACCTGTTCGTCTGGCGCTCCAACCTGCTGGGTTCTTCCGGCAAGGGCCATGAATACATGCTCAAATACCTGTTGGGCACCGAGAACGGTATCCAGGGGAAAGATCTCGGCCAGCAGGGCGGCGTGAAGCCGCAGGAAGTGGAATGGCGCGAGCAGGGCGGCGAAGGCAAACTGGATCTGGTGGTGACGCTCGATTTCCGCATGTCGAGCACCTGCCTGTATTCCGACGTGGTGCTGCCGACCGCCACCTGGTACGAAAAAGACGACATGAACACCTCCGACATGCATCCGTTCATTCATCCGCTGTCGGCGGCGGTCGATCCGGCCTGGGATTCGAAGAGCGACTGGGAAATCTACAAGGGCATCGCCAAAGCCTTCTCCGAGGTGTGCGTCGGCCATCTGGGCCAGGAAACCGACGTGGTGACCTTGCCTATTCAGCACGACTCCGCCGCCGAGCTGGCGCAGCCTTACGGCGTGCAGGACTGGAAGAAAGGCGAGTGCGAACTGATCCCCGGCAAAACCGCGCCGCACATCATCGCGGTGGAGCGCGATTATCCGGCCACCTACGAGCGTTTTACCTCCTTGGGGCCGTTGATGGACAAACTGGGCAACGGCGGCAAGGGCATCAGCTGGAACACCCAGACCGAGGTCGATTTCCTCAAGCAGCTTAACTACGTCAAGGCCGACGGCCCGGCGGCGGGGCGGCCGAAGATCGAGAGCGCGATAGACGCGGCGGAAGTGATCCTGTCGCTGGCGCCGGAAACCAACGGCCAGGTGGCGGTAAAAGCCTGGGAGGCCCTGAGCAACGTCACCGGCCGCGATCACCGGCATCTGGCGCTGAACAAGGAAGACGAGAAAATTCGCTTCCGCGACATTCAGGCGCAGCCGCGCAAAATCATCTCCAGCCCAACCTGGTCCGGCCTGGAAGACGAGCACGTCTCCTATAACGCCTGCTACACCAACGTGCACGAGCTGATCCCGTGGCGCACCCTCAGCGGCCGTCAGCAGCTGTATCAGGATCACGAGTGGATGCGCGCCTTCGGCGAAAGCCTGCTGGCGTATAGGCCGCCGATCGACACCCGCGCCGCGCAGCCGCTGCTCAACAGCAAACCGAACGGCAACAAGGAGAAGGCGCTGAACTTCCTGACGCCGCACCAGAAGTGGGGCATCCACTCCACCTACAGCGACAACCTGCTGATGCTGACGCTGTCGCGCGGCGGCCCGATCGTCTGGCTGAGCGAAGACGACGCCAAAGATCTGGGCATCGCGGACAACGACTGGATCGAGGCCTTCAACGCCAACGGCGCGCTGACGGCGCGCGCGGTGGTCAGCCAGCGTATCCCGGCGGGGATGACCATGATGTACCACGCGCAGGAGCGCATCGTGAATCTGCCCGGCTCGGAGATCACTCGCCAACGCGGCGGCATCCATAACTCGGTGACCCGCGCTTGCCCGAAACCGACCCACATGATCGGCGGCTATGCGCAGCTGGCCTACGGCTTCAACTACTACGGCACCGTCGGCTCCAACCGCGACGAGTTCGTGGTGGTGCGCAAAATGAACCGTATTGATTGGTTGGACGATGAAGGCAACGACTACGCGCAGGGCAGTCAGCAGGAGAACAACAAATGAAAATTCGTTCGCAAGTCGGCATGGTGCTGAATCTGGACAAGTGCATCGGTTGCCACACCTGTTCGGTCACCTGCAAGAACGTCTGGACCAGCCGCGAGGGGATGGAATACGCCTGGTTCAACAACGTGGAAAGCAAGCCCGGCGTCGGGTATCCGCACGCCTGGGAAGATCAGGAGAAGTGGAAGGGCGGCTGGATCCGTAAAATCAACGGCAAGCTGGAGCCGCGCATGGGCAGCCGCGTCGGCGTGCTGGCGAAAATCTTCGCCAACCCGGACGTGCCGGCGCTGGACGACTACTACGAGCCGTTCGATTACGACTACCAGCATCTGCACACCGCCAAACAGGGCAAACACCAGCCGGTGGCGCGCCCGCGCTCGCTGATCACCGGCCGGCGCATGAACAAGATCGAAAGCGGCCCGAACTGGGAAGAGATCCTCGGCGGGGAATTTGAAAAGCGCTCGCAGGACAAGAACTTCGATAACCTGCAGAAGGCGATGTACGGCCAGTTCGAAAACACCTTCATGATGTATTTGCCGCGCCTGTGCGAGCACTGCCTCAACCCGGCCTGCGTCGCCACCTGCCCGAGCGGGGCGATCTACAAGCGCGGCGAAGACGGCATCGTGCTGATCGATCAGGACAAGTGTCGCGGTTGGCGCATGTGTCTGACCGGTTGCCCGTACAAGAAAATCTACTTCAACTGGAAGAGCGGCAAGTCCGAGAAGTGCATCTTCTGTTACCCGCGCATCGAAGCCGGGCAGCCGACGGTCTGTTCGGAAACCTGCGTCGGCCGCATCCGCTATCTCGGCGTGCTGTTGTACGACGCCGATCGCATCGAGCAGGCGGCGGCGGTGGAAAACGACAAGGATCTGTACCAGAGCCAGCTCGATATTTTCCTCGATCCGCATGACCCGAAGGTGATTGCTCAGGCGCTGGCGGACGGCGTGCCGCAGGGCGTCATTGAAGCCGCTCAGCAATCGCCGGTGTACAAAATGGCGATGGACTGGAAGCTGGCGCTGCCGCTGCATCCGGAATACCGCACGCTGCCGATGGTGTGGTACGTGCCGCCGTTGTCGCCGATTCAGTCGGCCGCCGACGCCGGCGAGCTGGCGCACAGTGGCGTATTGCCGGACGTCGAGAGCCTGCGCATTCCGGTGCAGTATCTGGCGAACCTGCTGACCGCCGGCGATACCGAGCCGGTGCTGCTGGCGCTGAAACGCATGCTGGCGATGCGCCACTACAAACGGGCGGAAACCGTCGACGGCGTGGTGGACATCAGCGCGCTGGAGCAGGTCGGTCTGAGCGAAGCGCAGGCGCAGGAGATGTATCGCTACCTAGCGATCGCCAACTATGAAGATCGCTTCGTGGTGCCGTCGAGCCACCGCGAGCTGGCGCGCGAAGCCTTCCCCGAAAGCAAAGGCTGCGGTTTCAGCTTCGGCGACGGCTGCCACGGCAGCGACGGCAAGTTCAATCTGTTCAACAGCCGTCGTATCGACGCCATCGACGTGACCGCGAAAACCGCGCGGCCGGAGGATGCCTCATGATCAGCCTGAAAGTGATCGCCCGCCTGCTGGATTACCCGGAGCAGGCGCTGTTTGACCATCAGCAGGCGCTGATTGAAGCGCTGGAACCGGCCAGCGAGCTGGATCTGCACCACAGCGCGCTGCTGATTCTGTTTATCCGCCGCCTGTGCGCGCGCCCGTTGCTGGACGCGCAGGCCGACTATTGCGAGCTGTTCGATCGCGGCCGCGCCACCTCGCTGCTGCTGTTTGAGCACGTGCACGGTGAGTCGCGCGATCGCGGCCAGGCGATGGTTGACCTGATGGCGCAGTACCGCGCCGCCGGGCTGGAGATCGACAGCCGCGAGCTGCCTGATTTCCTGCCGCTGTACCTGGAGTATTTGGCCAGCCGCAGCGCGGCACAGGCGCGGGAAGGGCTGCAGGACATTGCGCCGATCCTGGCGCTGCTGGGCGCGCGCTTGCAGCAGCGCGAAAGCCCGTACGCGGTGCTGTTCGATCTGCTGTTGGCGCTGTCCGGCAGCGATGCGCAGGCGCAGGCGCTGAAGACGCAGGTGGCGCAAGAGGCGCGCGACGATACGCCGCAGGCGCTGGATGCGGTATGGGAAGAGGAGCAGGTCAAATTTCTCGGCGAGCAGGGCTGCGCCTCCGCCCAGCAGACGGCGCACCAGCGGCGATTCGCCGGCGCGGTGGCGCCACAGTATCTGGACCTGACGGATGCGTTAACCGGAACCAAAGGACGCTAATTATGCAATTTTTGAATCAGTTCTTCTTCGACATCTACCCTTATCTGGCCGGCGCGGTGTTCCTGATCGGCAGCTGGCTGCGCTACGACTACGGGCAGTACAGCTGGCGTGCCGGCTCCAGCCAGATGCTGGATAAAAAGGGCATGCGGCTGGCGTCCAACCTGTTCCACATCGGCATTATCGGCATCTTCGCGGGCCACTTCCTCGGCATGCTGACGCCGCACTGGATGTATGAGGCCTTCCTGCCGATCGACGTGAAGCAGAAGCTGGCGATGATCGCCGGCGGCGCCTGCGGCCTGATGACGCTGATCGGCGGCGCGCTGCTGCTGAAGCGCCGGTTGACCAACCCGCGGGTGCGCGCCACCAGCAGCGTCGCCGACATCCTGATCCTGACATTGCTGGTGGTGCAGGTGTGCCTGGGGTTGCTGACCATTCCGTTCTCCGCCCAGCATATGGACGGCAGTGAAATGATGAAGCTGGTGGCCTGGGCGCAGGCGGTCGTAACCTTCCACGCCGGCGCTTCTGCGCACCTGGAAGGCGTGGCGCTGATCTTCAAGCTGCATATGGTGCTGGGCATGACGCTGTTCGTGCTGTTCCCGTTCTGCCGCCTGGTGCATATCTGGAGTGCGCCGGTAGAGTACCTGACCCGCCGTTACCAGCTGGTGCGCAACCGCCGCTGAGCCTGACCCCGCCGCCGCCGATCGCCAGCGGCGGCGCTATTCCGATAATTCTCCCGCCGTCTGCCCATTCTCGTCGCCTTGTCGTAAACTCACTATCTCAGTTATGTTACGTTTATGCTTCCGCCGACGGACGTCGGCCTGTGGTAGCCGATAACAAGAGATACCGCCTTGATGAAAGGCATTTTGGGACATAAAAACCGGGGATGATCCGTGTGGCCTTCGTGCCCTACGGGAGAATCGCTTTATGGATAGTCAGGTTAATCAATAACAATAATGACCACACAATTACGCTCACCCGAGCTGCTGCCTCTGAAAATCATCGCCACCGGGGCCGCGTTGCCGCCTAACCGCGTGGCGTCCTCTGCGCTCGACGCGCGGCTGGGGAAACCGGCCGGCTACGTTGAAAAACGCTCGGGCATCGTTTACCGCTATCACGCCGCCGACGATGCCAGCCAGGCCGAACTCGCCGCTGCCGCGCTGCAAGATGCGCTGGCTCGCCACGCCATTCCGGCGGACTCGATCGATCTGCTGATCTCCGCCTCGGCGATTTCGGTGCAGGCGCTGCCGTGCACCGCCGCGCACATTCTCAAGGTGGCGGGGCTGGCGCCGGGCACGCCGGGCTTCGACATCAACAGCAGCTGCGTCAGCTTTATCTCTGCGCTGCAGGTGGCGGCAGGGCTGCTGAACGCCGGGACGTATCGACGCATCGCCATCATCTCGGCGGATCTCGCTTCACGCGGCATCGACTGGCAGCACGAAGAGTCGTCGCTGATCTTCGGCGACGGCGCGGCCTGCGCCATTGTGGAGTGCGGCGACGGCGCCAGCGGCATCCTCGCCAGCCTGGTGGAAACCTACCCCACCGGCAGCGAACTGTGCGAGATCCGGGCCGGCGGCACGCGTCGCAACCCGCGCGCCGGCATGTGTGAGCAAGACTTCCTGTTTCATATGCAGGGCAAGCCGCTGTTCCGCCAGGCGTCGGCGCTGATTGAGGGTTACCTCGATCGGCTGTTGAGCGCCAGTGGCCTGACCCTGGCGCAGATCGCCACCGTGGTGCCGCATCAGGCCAGCCATCTGTCGCTCGAACATATGCGCAAACGGCTGCACGTCTCCAGCGAGGCGCTGGTCGATATCTACCGCCATCATGGCAATCAGGTGGCGGCGTCTATCCCGACGGCGCTGCATGCCGCCGTGACCACCGGGCGCTTCAATCCCGGTCAGCCGGTGATGCTGATCGGCACCGCCGCCGGGCTGGCGCTGGCCGGCATGGTGTTGCTGCCATGAGGGTGCTGGTCACCGGGGCGACCAGCGGGCTGGGACGCAACGCGGCGCAGTGGTTGCTGGAGGCCGGACATCAGGTGCGCGCTACCGGCCGCGATGAACGGGCCGGCGCAACGCTGCGTCAGCTGGGCGCCGAGTTTTGCGCGCTCAATCTGGCGCAGGCCACGCCGCAGCAGTGTCGGGAGCTGGTGACCGACTGCGAGTGGGTCTGGCACTGCGCGGCCAAGTCTTCGCCCTGGGGCGGCAAAGCGGAGTTTCACCGCATCAACGCCGCGGCGACGGATAAGCTGGCGGAGGCGGCCGGGCGCTGCGGCGTGCGGCGCTTCGTGCATATCTCCACGCCGGCAATCTACTTCGATTTTCAGCCGCATTACGACCTTGACGAAGGTTACCGGGCGCGGCGCTTCGCCAATCACTATGCCGCCAGCAAGCACGCCGCCGAACAACGCCTGTTGGCGCAGGCGAAGATCTATCCGCAAACCACCTACATTATGCTGCGGCCACGCGGCCTGTTTGGCCCGCACGATCGGGTGATCGTGCCGCGGCTGTTGCAGCAGCTCGAACGCGATCGCGGCGTATTGCGATTGCCCGGCGGCGGACAGGCGCTGCTGGATCTGACCTTTGCCCCCAACGTGGTGCACGCGATGGATCTGGCCAGTCGGCAGCGCGGATTGCCGTCCGGCGCCGTGTACAACATCACCAACCACCAACCGCAGCGGCTGGCGGAGATGCTGGATGCGCTGCTGCGTCAGGAGCTGGGGCTGAGTTACCGGCTGCAGGCCGTGCCCTATCCGCTGCTGCATACGCTGGCCGGCGGCATGGAGCTGTGGGCGACGCTGAGCGGCAAGGAACCGCTGCTGACGCGCTACAGCGTGGCGGCGGTGCATTTTGACATGACGCTGAACCAGACTCGTGCGATCGAAGAGTTGGGCTATCGGCCGCGTTATTCGATGGAAGAGGGCATTCGTCTGACCGGCGAGTGGCTGCGGCGGCAAGGAGGCGGACAGCATGGCTAAGGTCACCGTGTTTGAAGTGGGCTATTGCACGCATATCGGCTGCATGGCGCTGCGCGGCGCCGGGTTCCGGGTGTGTAAATTCCCGGCGCGCGCCTATCTGCTGGAGGTGGGGGAGCGCCGCTGGCTGTGGGATACCGGCTACGCGCGTTATTTTCAGCAGCACACGCAGTCGGGGCTGTTCAGCCTTTACCGCCGCATGACGCCGGTCTATTTCGATCCGGCCGAGTCGTTGGCGCATCAGCTGCGCGAAGCCGGTTATGCCGAGGGGGATATTCAGGCGCTGATCGTCTCGCATTTTCACGCCGATCACATCGCCGGGCTGCAGGATTTCAGCCAACTCGACTTTATTTGCTCCGGCGAGGGCTGGCAGCAAACCCGTGGGCTGCGCGGTTTCGCGGCGCTGAAGCGCGCCTTTATTCCCGGCCTGATCCCGGCGGATTTCGAGAGCCGTCTGCAGTTTATGGAGTCTTTTCCTGCGGTGGCGTTGCCCGCGCTGTTGGCGCCGTTCGATCGCGGTTACGCGCTGCCGGGCAGTGAAGGGCAGATCGTGCTGGTGCCGTTGCCGGGGCATGCGGCCGGCCATATTGGCGCCTTTATTCTCACCGACGCCGGCTGGACGCTGCTGGCCAGCGACGCCGCCTGGTCGCCGCAGAGTTACCAGACGCTGCGCGGGCCTTCGCGCCTGGCCAATCTGGTGATGGACGACGCGGCGGCTTACACCCGCACCCTGGAGCGGCTCAACCAGCTGTGGGCGGGCGGCCAGGTCAACATTTTGCTGTGCCACGAGGGGGACCTGTGATCCCCTTCATGACCCTTTGGCACTATTTCCGCGCCCGGCGCCAGCGCTTTGGCGATCGTGCGGCGCTGGAGGCGCATCAGGCCCGACAGCTTGAGGGTTTTGCCCGCCGGGTGCTGAGCAAGAGTCCCTATTTTCAAGGCTTCAGCCGCCGGCCGTTCGCCGAATGGCCGCAGATGGACAAGGCGCTGATGATGGCGCAGTTCGACCGCATGAACACCGCCGGGCTGCGGTGCGATGCGGTGCTGGCCTGCGCGCAGCGCAGCGAGGCGGATCGCGATTTCACGCCGAAGATCGGGCGCTACAGCGTCGGATTGTCGTCCGGCACTTCCGGGCAGCGCGGCGTGTTTGTCGTCAGCCCGCGGGAACAGCAGGTGTGGGCCGGCGGCATGTTGGCGAAAATGCTGCCGGACGGGCTGTCGGCGGGCGAGCGCGTCGCGCTGTTTCTGCGCGCGGACAATAATCTCTATCACAGCGTGAACAACCGCTGGCTGAGCCTGGCGTTTTACGATTTGCTCGCGCCGTTCAGCGGCCACTTGCCGGCATTGGAACGGCAGGCGCCCAGCATCATCGTGGCCCCGGCGCAGGTGCTGCGCGCATTGGCGTTGGCGGTGCTGGCCGGGCAGGTGACGCTGTCGGTCAAAAAAGTGATCTCGGTCGCCGAGGTGCTTGAAGAACAGGATCGCTGCCTGCTGCAGCAGGTGTTTCCGGCGGTCGGCGAAGTGTATCAGGCTACCGAGGGGTTCCTCGCCGCCACCTGCGCGCACGGCACCTTGCACCTGAACGAGGAGTTTTTGCATATCGAGCCGCAGTGGATCGACGAACTGCGCTTCACGCCGCTGATCACCGACTTTACCCGCAGTACGCAGCCGATCGTGCGTTATCGGCTGGACGATGTATTGGTGCTGCGCAAGGAACCCTGCCCATGCGGGCAACCGACGCGGGCGATCGCCCGTATCGAGGGGCGGCGCGACGATCAGCTGATGCTGCCCGATGCGCAGCGGCAACCGCAGGCGGTGTTCGCCGATGCCTGCAGCCGAACGATCGCCAATGCGTTACCGCTGACCAGCGATTACCGCCTGATCCAGCATGGCGAACGGCGGTTGGAGCTGATTGCCGATTGCAGCCCGGCGGCGTTGGCGCACTGTCAGGCGCAGCTGATGGCGCTGTTCGCTCGTCAGGGCATCGCCACCGATCGCCTCGAATGGCGGTTGACGGCGCAAGCGGTGCTGCCGCAGTTCGATCGCAAGCGGCGGCGCATCGTGCGCCGGGCGGAGGAGGCATGAAAAGCGCACTGTTCAGGCTATGGCACATGCTGCTGGGATGGGGCACGGTCGGCGTGGTGTATAGCTTGACCGATCGCCTGCAGGGGGCGGGAACGTTGTTGCCGCCGTCGGCGCTTGACCGGGCGATCCCGTTCAACCCGGCAGCTATTTGGCTCTACCTGTCGTTCTTCCTCATCGTCCCGGCGGGCTATTTGCTGGCGCCGCTGCAGCGAGTCAAATGGCTGACGCTGGCGATGCAGTTGACCGCGCTGGGCGCCGGGGCGGTTTACCTGCTGTGGCCGACCACCATGGCCTATCCGCAGAACGATGGCGTCGGGATCAGCGCGCAACTGCTGGCGGCGTTAACCCGGGTGGACTCGCCGCAAAACTGCCTGCCTTCGTTGCATATGGCGCTGACGGTGCTGGCGGTGTGGGCGCTGAGCGACGGCGAGCGCAAAGTGCGCACGGCGCTGTGGATGCTGTGGGGCGTGGCGATCGCGTTCTCGATTCTGCAACTGCGTCGGCATTTGTTTGTCGATTTGGCCGGCGGCGCGCTGCTGGCGCTGTTCGCCGGCTGGCTGGCCCTGCGCATGAAAACCCTGCGCAGGCGCGTCGTTAAAGGAGAAATGGGATGAGCGATCTGGCATTGCCGATAGTGTTCATGCTGTTCATCGTGGTGGCCGAGGCGGTGGCGCTGCAGTGGGGGCGTCGCGAGCCGGTCAACTGGCACGATCTGGTGTTCAACCTGAATTCCGGCCATATCATGCTGTGGCTGTTCCGCGGGTTGGAGATCACCTGCTACGGCTATGTGGCCGCGCATTTCAGCCTGGGGTTGCTGGATGCCTGGCCGCCACTGCTGATGTGGCTGTTCGCCCTGCTGGCGTGGGACTTCGGTTTCTACTGGCTGCACCGTCTGCACCATCGTTTCCGCCTGCTGTGGGCGGTGCACGTGGTGCACCATCAGGGCGAGCACTTTAATCTGTCGCTGGGGGTGCGCAACTCCTGGTATTCGTCGCTGACGTCGATCCCGTTCTTTTTGCTGCTGGCGCTGGCGGGGGTGCCGCTGTCGGTGTTCGTTGCGGTCTCTATTTTTCATTACAGCATTCAGCTGTTTAACCACAATGCGCTGACGCCGAAGCTCGGCGTGCTGGAAAACATCCTGGTCACGCCGGCGCATCACCGGGTGCATCACGTCAAGGACATGGCGTATTCCAATAAGAACTTCGGCGGCAGCTTTATCTTCTGGGACAAGCTGTTCGGCACCTTTTGCCCGGCATTGCCGAGCACGCCGTTCAGCTATGGCGTCGGCGGCGACAGGCCGTCCGCCAACCCATTCTGGGCGAGCAATCTGCCGTTCCTGCGCTATTTGCGCCTGGCATGGCGCCCGGCGCCGGGCCGGCAACGCGACCGCCGTTCGGCGCTCAGCGTTTTCAGCGGCGCCATGCTGTTGTTCTCGCTGGTGGTCGGTTACGTCTACCAATACGGTTACGGCTATAGCGACATCAGCTGGCCGCAAATGGCGCTGTTGGCGCTGCTGGCGTTGGGATCGGTGGCGCTGGGCGGCATGACGGAAGGGCGGCGGTGGGCGAGCGCCGTCTGGCTGCTGATCGCGCTGGGCATGCCGCTGCTGTTTATCGGCTATCTCGGTTGGCCGCAGCGCTATTGGCATATCGCCATGGCCGCCGTGGCGTTGCATGCCCTGTGCGTCGCGTTGGGCTGGGGAAGAGTAGCCGCACCGGCCGCCGTGGAGGAACCGCATGGCTGAATCATTGCCGCCGCTGCGTTTTCCCGCCGATGGCGAACAGGCCTTCCACCGCGATCTTAAGCGCGCGGCCCACGCCTGTCTGGCGGGCGATCATCGCTATGCCGATGCCGCGCGATTGGCCAAGGCCGCGCTGTTGCTGGCGTTGTGCGTCGGGTTTTACGCGCTGAGCCTGCTGCAGCATCAGCCCTGGGCGTTTTTCCTCTGCTATTTCCTGTTCGTGACCATGGGCATGCTGCTCAATGTCAACGTCAACCACGATGCTTCGCATAACGCTTTCCTGCGTGCGCCCTGGGCCAATCGGCTGGTGGGGCGGTTGGTGACGCTGCCGCTGGGCGTCGATCCGGACTACTGGCGCACGCGGCATGTGGATTACCACCACGTTTACGCCAACGTCGAACATTACGATCTGGATACCGAAGAGAACGGCTTTTTCCGCCAGACACCGTTCCAGCGCTGGCGGCCCCATATGCGCTATCAGCATCTGTACTGGCCGCTGATCGCCGCGCTCTCGCTGCCCTATATCGCCTGGATTTTCGATTGGTCCGATCGGCTCGATAAAACGCCGCTGCGGGAAAAACGCGTGCTGGCGGGGCGCGGCGGTTGGGCGCTGTTCGTGCTGTGCAAGCTCGCGCATCTGGTGCTGGTGCTGGTGGCGCCGCTGGTCGTGGGCCACTTGCACGGCATCGGCTGGGGCTGGGTGTTGCTGGCTTACGCGCTCAGCCAGATGTGCGCCTCGCTGCTGGTGGTGTTCTTGCTGCTGGGCACCCATTGGGCGCAGGCCGAGTTTTACCCGGCGCCGACGGGCGACAGCATGCCGCAAGGCTGGTATCGGCACAATTTCGCCACCGCCTGCGACTGGCAGCCCGAACCGCGCTGGCTGGAGCATCTGACCGGCGGGCTGAACTATCACCTGACCCATCACCTGTTTCCCGGCTGGAATCATCGCCACTATCCGGCCCTGGCTGCCGCGGTGGCGGAGGTCGCGCAGCGGCACGGCATGGCGTACCGCTGCATCGGCTATCGCGAACTGCTGGCGCAACAACAGCGTTTCTTACGCCGGATGGGACAGCCATGAAACCGCTGCGTCCGTTAGCCTATCGGCGCGACGACAACGGGTTGCACCGCGCGCTGATGCAGGCCGCCCAGCACTATCTGGCGACCCACGGCGATCACCGTTTCGCCGACGGCGGCATGCTGGCGAAGGTCGCGCTGCTGCTGGCGCTGTGCGGCCTGTGTTACGGGCTGAGCCTGCAGCAGCATAACGGCTGGGCGTTTTTCGCCTGCTACTTCGGTTTTATCTTTATCGGCATGTTCCTGACGGTGAACGTGGTGCACGACGCCTCGCACAACGCGTTTTTCCGCCGCCCCTGGGCCAACCGCTGGCTGAACGCACTGGTGAGCGTGCCGCTGGGGCTGGATCCCGACTGTTGGCGCGTGCGGCATGTGTTGTTCCACCATGCCCATAACAACATCGAACATTACGATCCCGATATCGACGCCAACGGCGTGCTGCGGCAAACGCCGTTCCAGCGCTGGCGACCCTTTATGCGCGCGCAGCGTTACTATTGGCCGTTGGTGGCGGCGCTGACTTTTCCGTACTACATCTGGCTGTTCGATTGGTTGGACAGGGCGGGCCGCACCCGCGTGTCGGCGCGCATGGCGCAGCAGGGCGTACGCGGCTGGAGCGGGTTTCTGGCCGGGAAGGCGGCGCACCTGCTGCTGGCGCTGGCGATCCCATGTTGGCTGTTGCCGCCGGCTATCGGCATCGGGCAAATTCTGCTGGTCTATTTGCTGAGCCAGATGCTTTCTTCATTGCTGTTCGTGATGTTGATCATCGGCACCCACTGGGCCAAGGCCAACTTTTATCAGGCGCCGGCGCAGGGCGCGATGCCGCACGGTTGGTATCACCATGTGTTCGCCACCACGTTCGACTGGCAGACTCGGCCGCGCTGGCTGGGTTATTGGCTGGGCGGGGCGAACCTGCATTTGACGCATCATCTGTTTCCGCACTGGAGCCACCGCCATTACCCGGCGCTCAGCCGCATCATCGGCGAGGTGGCGCCGCGCTTCGGCATCGACTACCGCCTGCTGGAGCTGGAGGAGCTGTTGCGTCTGCAGCAACGCTTCCTCAGCGCGATGGGCCGCAAGCCGCACTAGCGTTGCATGCGAATTGTGCGAGGCGTTACGCAGTTCACTAATTGAACGATATTTGCCCTTCCAGTAGACTTTCCCTCTGTGAATCAACGGCCACAGGAGGTGGACTATGCGCAGCTTGCCGATTCGGTTATCGAACAAAATTGATGATGATCTGAACGATATCGCCCGGCGTCACGGGATGGAAAAAACCGAGGTAATCAAAATGGCGTTTGCACTGATTACCCTTGCCGATAAGTACTGGATGAAACAGGATGGTACTTCTCTTGGTATTGTACGGGAGAAGGGTGAACAGCTTGAAGCGGTGGGGCGGGTCGTGGAGATCTTCCCATGAACATCGAAAGCCGTAATCTGCGCGATGAGGCCAGCCAGGTTTATCTGGAGCAGGTCTTGGTCTTCGACGAAATGGAGCGGCTGCGCCTGGCACGCCAGGTGCTGTGCGGGATATTCGCGGTCAGCGTGGGCGTATTCGCCGCCCACGCGTATTGGGAGAAAAACGAAGCGCTGAATCAGGTGTTTGAGCTGGTGAAGATCGGCGCCTTGCCGCTGGTCACGCTGGTGGTCTCTTTTTACTTTCCCAACAGCGCGTCCAGATAAGGCGTCACGTCAATGCGACTTCATGCCCGCCGCGGTCATCAGCAGGCGGAACAGCGAGGCAACCACGAATAACCCCAGCACGCTGGCGCTCCAGATGATCACCAGCCAACCGATGCGTTTCCACCAGGGCGCCGGAGCGGCGGCTGCCGTTTTATCTTGCATAGCGTCCTCCTTCCTCAGTGATAGCCGTGTTCATGGCTGATCTTGCCGCGGAACACGTAGTAGCTCCAGAAGGTGTAGACCAGAATGATTGGGATGATGAACAGCGCGCCGACCAGCATAAAGCCGAGGCTCTGCGGCGGCGCGGCGGCGTCCCACAGGCTGATGGCCGGCGGGATCAGGTGCGGCCAGATGCTGATGCCAAGCCCGCTCAGGCCGAGGAACACCAGCAGCAGCGTCAGCATGAACGGCGAGTAGTGCGCGCCGCGTTTCACCCCATGCCGGATCCCCCAGGCGCTGAGCAGCACCAGTACCGGCACCGGCAGCAGCCAGAACAGGTTCGGCAGCGTAAACCAGCGCGCGGCGATTTCGGGATGCGCGATCGGCGTCCAGATGCTGACCGCAGCCAGCACCAGCAGCAGGATCGCCAGCAGCGGCGTCGCCAGGTGATACATGCGCGCCTGCAGGTCACCGGCGGTTTTCATCACCAGCCAGGTACAGCCGAGCAGGGCGTAGGTCACCACCAGCCCCAGCCCGCAGAACAGCGCGAACGGCGTCAGCCAGTCCAGTGCGCCGCCGGCGTAGGTGCGGCCTTCTACCGGGAAGCCGTTGATCACGGCGCCCACCACCACACCCTGGCTGAAGGTGGCGAAGAGAGAGCCCCAGATGAACGCTTTATCCCAGATATGGCGCTTCTCCGGCGTCGCCTTGAAGCGAAACTCGAAGGCCACGCCGCGGAAAATCAGCCCGATCAGCATCAGCGTCAGCGGGATCGCCAGCGCGTCGAGGATCACCGAGTAGGCCAGCGGGAAGGCGCCGAACAGCGCCGCGCCGCCCAGCACCAGCCAGGTCTCATTGCCGTCCCACACCGGGGCGACGGTGTTCATCATCAGATCGCGGTCGCCGCTCGCCTTCACCCACGGAAACAGAATGCCGATGCCCAAATCGAAACCGTCCATCACCACGTACATCATGGTGCTGAACACGATGATGACAAACCAAATCAGCGGAAGATCGATACCCATGTTCAGCTCCTGTCGTCCAGAGTGTCGTTGACCGCGGACAGCGGACGCGCCGGGCGGCCCTCGGTATTGTCTTCTTGGTGTTCATGCGGCTGCGGCCCTTTGCGGATCAGGCGCATCATGTAGGAGTAGCCCACGCCGAACACCGAGCAGTAGACGATGATGAACGCCAGCAGGCTGATGCTCATGTGCAGATCGCCGTGCGCGGACACCGCATCCTTGGTGCGCAGCAGGCCGTACACCACCCACGGCTGGCGGCCTATCTCGGTGGTGAACCAGCCCGCCAGCAGCGCCAGCAGCCCGGAAGGGCCCATCCACAGGATGAAATACAGGAACGGACGCGACTGATAGAGCCCGCCGCGCCAGCGCAGCCACAGGCTCCACACCCCGGCCAGGATCATCAGCATGCCCAGCCCGACCATGATGCGGAACGACCAGAACACCACGGTGGAGTTGGGGCGATCTTCCGGCGGGAACGATTTGAGCGCCGGCACCTGCTCGGTCAGGCTGTGCGTCAGGATCAGGCTGCCGAGATAGGGCACTTCCAGCTTGAAGCGGGTCTCTTCGCGCTGCATGTCCGGCCAACCGACCAGGATTAACGGCGTGGCTTCGCCCGGCGGATTTTCCCAGTGGCCTTCGATGGCGGCGATCTTCGCCGGCTGATGTTTCAGCGTATTCAGGCCGTGCGCATCGCCGATCAGCGCCTGCACCGGCGCGACGATCAGCGCCATCCACATCGCCATCGACAGCATCTTGCGCATCGCCGGCGTGTCGCGGCCGCGCAGCAGATGCCAGGCGGCGGACGCGCCGACGAAGAACGCCGAGGAGAGGAAGGCGGCGGTGGACATGTGCAGCAGGCGATACGGGAAGGACGGGTTGAAGATGACCTTCAGCCAGTCAACCGGCACCACCTGGCCATTGATGATTTCATGCCCTTGCGGGGTCTGCATCCAGCTGTTGGAGGCCAGGATCCAGAAGGTGGAGATCAGCGTGCCGAGCGCCACCATGCAGGTGGCGAAGAAGTGCAGGCCGGGGCCGACGCGGTTCCAGCCGAACAGCATCACGCCGAGGAAACCGGCTTCGAGGAAGAAGGCGGTCAGCACTTCATAAGTCAGCAGCGGCCCGGTAATGCTGCCGGCGAACTCGGAGAAGAAGCTCCAGTTGGTGCCGAACTGGTAAGCCATCACCAGCCCGGATACCACGCCCATGCCGAAGTTAACGGCGAAAATCTTTGACCAGAAGTGATAAAGCTCACGATAGGCTTCATTGTGCGTTTTCAACCATAATCCTTCCAGCACCGCCAGATAGCTGGCTAAACCGATGGTGATGGCGGGGAAAATGATATGGAAAGACACGGTGAAGGCGAACTGTATTCTGGCAAGTTCCAGTGCATCAAGACCCAGCATGGCGCCTCCTAGGGTTGAACATAAATTAACCTCTTGAGTATAGCTGTCATTTTTATGTGAAATGCTTGGCGTTAAGTTAAGCACGGAGTACAGTGCCTATAATAGTGACAGTTATTTTACTTTTTCATATAACAGTTAATGGTTATGACCCGATACGAGCAGCTTGCGCAGCAGATTAGAGAACAGATCCAGAACCGGGTGTGGCGGGCGGGCGACAAGCTGCCTTCGCTGCGCGAGAGCGGCAAACGCGCCGGATTGAGCCTGATGACGGTGGTGCAGTCTTATCAACTGCTGGAGAGCCAAGGGTGGATCGTCGCCCGGCCGCAGTCGGGCTACTATGTGGCGGCGCGTCCGCAGCCGCTGCCGCAGCCTTCGCGCGGCGAGAAACTGCTGCTGAGCGAGCAGGTGGACATCAACGCCTTTATTTTCGACGTGCTGCAGGCCTGCAAGGATCCGGACATCGTGCCTTTCGGTTCGGCGTTTCCCGACGCCACGCTGTTCGCCCAGCCGAAGCTGGCGCGGGCGCTGAGCAGCGTAGCGCGCAAGTTCACGCCGCACAGTTCGCTGGTCAACCTGCCGCCGGGCAACGACGCGCTGCGGCGGCACATTGCCCAACGCTATGCGCTGAGCGGCATGCAGGTCGCGCCGGACGAGATCGTCATCACCGCCGGGGCGATGGAGTCGCTCAGCCTCAGCCTGCAGGCGGTGACCCAACCGGGCGACTATGTGGCGATCGAGTCGCCGGCGTTTTACGGCGCGCTGCAGGCGCTGGAACGGCTGCGGCTGAAGGCGGTGGCGATCGCCACGCATCCGCAGGACGGTATCGATCTGGACGCGTTGCAGCAGGCGGTGGAGCAGTATCCGATCAAAGCCTGCTGGCTGATGACCCACTTCCAGAACCCGCAGGGCGCCACCCTGCCGGAGGCCAACAAGCAGCGTCTGGTGGCGCTGCTGCGCGAACGGCAGATCTCGCTGATCGAAGACGATGTCTACGGCGAGCTGTACTTCAGCGCCGAACGGCCGTTGCCGGCGAAGGCGCTCGACAGCGGCGGCCAGATCCTGCACTGCTCGTCATTTTCCAAATGTCTGGCGCCGGGCTTTCGCGTCGGCTGGGTGGCGGCGGGGCGTTATGCGCAACAGATCCAGCGTTTGCAGCTGATGAGCACCGTTTCCACCAGCGTGCCGACCCAGATGGCGCTGGCGGATTATCTGCTGCACGGCGGCTACGACACCCATCTGCGGCGGCTGCGACGCCTGCTGGCCCAGCGCCAAAGCGCAATGCGTCAGGCGATCGCCCACCATTTTCCGCCGACGGTGAAAGTCAGTCAGCCCGACGGTGGGTATTTCCTGTGGCTGGAACTCGACCCGGCGCTGTCGTCGATGGAGCTGTACCGGCGCGCACTCGCACGGGGCATCAGCATCGCGCCGGGGCGCATGTTCACCACCGGCGACCATTTCAACCACTGCTTCCGTCTCAACGCCTCATTTGAATGGAATGACCGCTTTGAAGAGGCGATAAAAACCTTAGCTAAACTTATCCGGGGGCTGGCGGCGGCCGGCTGAATCGCGTTTTTCCCGCCGCTTCGCCCCAGAAAAATTCATAATGCTTTTTTCGGCAATGGAATGCCGGTTTCGTTGTTAGACAGCCCTCCAGCCGCCCATTACTCTGCGATAAATTTTGTCACATTTTTATCAACGGGTAGACGAGGGGCAGTGGGTGAGTGGAATAAAAAATAAGCTAAACAAACTGTTGCGCTATCGGCTGACGCCGCTGGCGTTGGTCTGCGCGCTGGGATTGAGCACCGCCGCGCAGGCGGAAACGCTGGCCGAAGGCATTACGCCGGCCAGCGACGCCGCTCGGGTGCCGGCCGCCGCCAAACTGCGCAAAGATACCGTCGTGGCGGGCATCTCGGAGCCGCAGGGGATTTTCAACCCGTATCTGTTCACCAACGGCTGGGACGAGAACGTGACCGACGTAATCTTCAGCCGGCTGATCGGCCTGGACAGCCAGGGCAAACCGGAAGGGCGCCTGGCGGAGTCCTGGCAGGTCAGCCCCGATAATCTGACCTACACCATCAAGCTGCGGCCGAATCTGGTCTACAGCGACGGCTCGCCGCTGAAGGCCGACGATATCGCCTTTACCCTGACGCTGCTGCATGACCCGGCCTATGACGGCGATACCGATATCACGCCGGCGCACATTCAGGGCGGCGCCGAGTATAAAAACGGCACCGCGGCCGGCATCAGCGGGCTGAAGGTGATCGACGATCGCACCATTCAGATCGTCACCACCCAACCGGGCGCGACCACGTTGCAACTGATTGGCGGGCCGGTATTGTCGCGGGCTTACTACGGCAAAGACTATCAGCGCGGCAAGCTCGACGGCGTGCGCGCCTTGAACGGCAAGCCGCTCGGCAACGGCCCCTACATTTACGACAAGTACGTGCCGGGGCAGGAAATCCGCTTCCACGCCAACCCGAACTTCTACCTCGGCCCGCCGCCGATGGCGCGCTTTATCTATCGCGTCACCAACCCGGCCACCAACTTCCAGCTGTTCCAGACCGGTGAGACCGACTACGACGCCTTTACCGCCAAGCCGGACGATATCGAACAGCTCAAGCTGCTCGGTTTCGCCAATATCAACCTTTACAGCTCGAGCGATTACAGCCGGGTTGATTTCAACCTCAGACGCCCGGCGCTGCAGGACAAGCGGGTGCGTCAGGCGCTGATCTACGGCCTCGATCGGCAAAAACTGATCGCCGTGGTGTACCAAGGGTACGGCAAGGTCGCCAACCAGCCGATTTCGCCGATCTCCTGGGCTTACGACGCCAACGGCATCAATCCTTACGCTTACGATCTCGATAAGGCCAAAAAGCTGTTGGACGAGGCAGGCTGGCAGGTGGGCGCTGACGGCATCCGGCAGAAAGACGGTAAAAAGCTGGAGCTGACGCTGCTGGTGACCAAAAAGCTGATCAACGACGCGCTGGTGCCGATCGCCAAGGATAACTACCGCCGGCTCGGCGTGGTGCTGAAACCGCAGGTATTGGATTTCAACGCGCTGCTGGCGCAGCGCAAGGCGGGCAATTACGACCTGGCGTCTCTCAGCACCAGCACGCTGAACGATCCGCACGACGGCGTACGCGACTTCATCAGCCGCGAGAGCGAGACCGGCTACCACAACCCGCAGGTGGACGCGCTGATCGCCAAAGCCAACGCCACGCTGGATATCGCGCAGCGTAAGCCGCTGTACCATCAGCTGTATCAGGTGCTGGCGGACGATCCGCCGGTGATCCTGCTCGGCAACCGCGAAATATTGAGCGCCAGCAGCGCGCGCGTCACCGGCTTTAAACCGGATATCTACAACGGACTGGTCGGCAGCCTGCCGAACGTCAAACCGGCGCCGTAACGCCCCGATGCCGCCGCGCTATTCCGGGCGGCGGCGATGGAATTCGCGATGAGAAATTTTATCCTGCGCCGTTTGTTGCAGACTATCCCGATGCTGTTGTTGGCTTCATTGCTGATTTTTTGCATCTTCGCCCTGGCGCCCGGCGACTTTATCGACGGCAATATCAACCTGACCGCGCAACGCGCCGCCGAGCTGCGGGCGCTGTATGGGTTGGATCAGCCCTTGTTCAGCCGTTACCTGCATTGGCTTGGCCGGCTGTTGCAGGGCGATCTCGGCTTCTCGCTGCAGTATCAGATCCCGGTCAGCACGCTGCTGAATCAATACATCTGGAACTCGTTCCTGCTGGCGGCGGTGGCGATGGTGCTGTATTGGGGCATCGCGCTGGCGGTAGGAGTGATCTCGGCGATGAAACCCTATTCGCTGTTCGATCATCTGATCACCGTGGCGGTGTTCGCCGCCATGTCGTTTCCGACGTTTTTCCTTTGCCTGTTGCTGATCAAATGGTTCGCCGTCGATCTGCACTGGTTGCCGGCGGGCGGCATGTTGCGCACCGGCAGCGAAGCGAGCGGGCTGGCCTGGGCGCTGGAGGTGGCGGCGCACCTGCTGTTGCCGGTGCTGGCGCTGGTGATGCTGCAGGCCGGCAGCCTGACGCGCTATTTTCGCGCCAGCATGCTGGAGGTGATCCGCATGGACTATATCCGCACCGCGCGCGCCAAAGGGCTCAGGGAGAAAACGGTGATCCTCAAACACGCGCTGCGCAATGCGCTGTTGCCGATCATCACCCTGCTGGGGTTCGAGCTGCCGGGATTGTTCTCCGGCGCGCTGATCACCGAAAAAATCTTCAACTGGCCGGGCGCCGGGCATATCCATATCGATTCGCTGGCGGCGCGCGATTATCCGGTATTGATGGGGTTCACGCTGTTTCTGGCGGCGTTGACCATTCTCGGCAATCTGCTGGCGGACATTCTGTACGCCTACGCCGATCCACGCATTCGCTTGAGGTAACACGATGTGGGTAACGCTGTTTTTCGGGCGCCGTCGCCGCTGGCGCCAGGCGCAGTTGCCGGCGCTGGCGCAGCTGTCTCCGCCGCCCGCCGCGCAGGCCTGGCGCCGTCTGCGCCGCCACCGACCGGCGATGATCTCGCTGGCGCTGCTGGTGCTGTTGGCGCTGCTGTGCCTGATTGGGCCGTCGCTGTCGCCGTGGCCTGACGACGCCGGCGATGTGCTGAACATCAATCAGGCGCCGAGCGGCGCGCATTGGTTGGGCACCGACTTTCTCGGCCGCGATATTTGCACCCGGCTGCTGCTGGCGGGGCGAATATCGCTGACCATCGGCCTGGTGTCGATGCTGCTGTCGGTGACGCTGGGCTATGTACTGGGGGCGTTCGCCGGTTATCTGGGCGGCGTGGCGGACAGGCTGATCATGCGCTTCGCCGATCTGTTGATGACCATTCCTGGCCTGCCGCTGCTGATCATCATGGGGGCGATGCTGACTGAACTCGACGTGTCGCCGGACTACCGTATCTACATGGTGATGATCATGCTGAGCCTGCTGGGCTGGCCGTCGCTGGCGCGGCTGGTGCGCGGCCAGATCCTGTCGCTGCGCGAGCGGGATTTCATGTTGGCCACCGAAGTGCTGGGGCTCTCCACTCGGCGGCGCCTCTTCGGCCATCTGTTGCCCAATACCGTGCCGATTTTGGTGGTGGTCGCCACCATGGCGGTGGCCAACGCCATCCTCAGCGAGTCGGCGTTGAGCTACCTTGGGCTGGGCGTGGTGCCGCCGACGCCGTCGTGGGGCAACATGATGGACGCCGCCAATAGCCTGATCGACTTTCAGCGCCGCCCCTGGCTGTGGATGCCGCCGGGGCTGGCGATCTTCGTCACCGTGGTGGCGATCAATATCTTGGGCGACGGCCTGCGGGACGCGCTCGATCCGAAAATGAGCGGGGTAAAACGATGAGTCAACCGCTGGTGGCGTTCGACCGGCTGTCGGTGTCGTTTCATGGCGAGCAGGGGCCGGTGCGGGCGGTGCAACAGGTCAGCCTTGAACTGCAGGCCGGGCAAACGCTGGGGATCGTCGGCGAATCGGGCTGCGGCAAAAGCGTGACCGCCATGGCGCTGATGGGGCTGTTGCCGCAGCCGCTGGCGCAGATAGACGGCGGTGAGATTCGCTTTGAAGGGCAAAACCTGCTGTCGCTGCGGGCATCCAAGATGGCGGATCTGCGCGGCAACCGGCTGGCGATGATCTTTCAAGAGCCGATGAGCGCGCTGAATCCGGTGTTGACCCTCGGCGAACAGCTGGTGGAGCCGCTGATTCGCCACCTGACCCTGTCGCCGAAAGCGGCCTGGCGCCAGGCGATTCAACTCTTGATGGAAGTGGGGTTGGCGCGCGCGGAGGCGCTGATGCGCTGCTATCCGCATCAGCTTTCCGGCGGCATGCTGCAGCGCGTGATGATCGCCATGGCGATCGGGTGCCGCCCGGCGCTGTTGATCGCCGACGAACCGACCACGGCGCTCGACGTCACGGTACAGGCGCAGATCCTGGCGTTGCTGCGTGAGCAGAGCCGGCGACACAACATGGCGATGATCTTGATCACCCACGATCTCGGGGTGATCGCCCAGATGGCCGATCGGCTGGCGGTGATGTACGCCGGGCGCGTCGTCGAGCAGGGAACGACCCGGGAAGTGCTGGACGAGCCGCGACATCCCTATACGCAGGGGCTGATCGCCTCGCGGCCGGTGCCGGGGCAGCGGCGACGCCGCTTGTACTCCATTCCCGGTCAGGTGCCGGATCTGGCGCGGCTGCCGGAGCATTGCGCTTTCGCCGAGCGCTGCGCGCAGGCCTCCGCTCGCTGCCGCGACGGCATTCCGCCGCTGTACGGCTCCCGTCAGCGTCAGTCCGCCTGTTTTCTCAACGCGGGAGGGCATCCGTATGTCGACTGAACCTTTGGTGGAAGTGAAAGGATTAAAGAAATATTTTCCGCTGCGCGACGGGCTGTTCGGGCGCACCACCGGCCAACTGAAGGCGGTGGATGATGTCAGCTTCAGCATCCGCAAGGGGCGCGTTTTCGGGCTGGTGGGCGAGTCCGGCAGCGGCAAAACCACCGTTGGCCGCACGCTGCTCGGCCTGCACGACAAAACCGCCGGTGAGGTGCTGTTCAAAGGGCAGGCGTTGGACGGCCTGAGCAAGGACGCGTTGCGCGCCCTGCGGCCGAAAATGCAGCTGGTGTTTCAGGATCCTTACAGCTCGCTGAATCCGCGTCTGCGCGTGGGCGACGCCATTGGGGAAGCGCTGTTGCAACACGGCCTGGCGAGCAAGGCGGAACTGCGCGAACGGGTGCTCGATACCCTGGCGATCTGCGGATTGTCCTCACAGCATTACGGGCGGTTTCCGCATGAGTTTTCCGGCGGCCAGCGGCAGCGTATCGGCATTGCGCGCGCGTTGATCCTGCAACCGGAATTTATCGTCGCCGATGAGCCGATATCGGCGCTCGACGTGTCGATTCAGGCGCAGATCATCAATCTGTTTTCCGATTTACAGGAGCGGCAGGGGGTGACGCTGCTGTTTATCTCGCACGATCTCGGCGTGGTGGAGCATCTGTGCCAGGATGTGGCGGTGATGTATCTGGGGCAGATCGTTGAGAGCGCCGATCGCGATGCGCTGTTCCGACAACCGCTGCATCCTTACACGCAGGCCTTGTTGGCGGCGGTGCCGACGCTGGATGCGCAACGCGCGCCGGCGTGGGTGGCCGGCGGCGAGCCGCCGAACCCCGCCAACCCGCCGCGCGGCTGCCGTTTCCATCCCCGCTGCCCGCTGGCCACGGCGCAGTGCCGCGAACAGGCGCCGCAGCTGCGCAGCGTGGCGCCCGGTCATCAGGTGGCTTGCCACCTGGTCGGTTAGCGTCAGGACAGGTAGTGTTTCAACGCGCGCCCGGCCTGGTGGATCGCCGAATGCACCGCCGGGACGTGGGCGAGCGGGTTCAACAGGCCGTAGTCGTGGATTAGCCCGTTGTAGCGGGTAGAGGTGACCTCGACGCCGGCGGCGTCGAGCAGACGCGCGTAGGCTTCGCCCTCATCGCGCAGCACGTCCAGCTCGGCGGTTTGCACCAGCGCCGGCGGCAAGCCCCGCAGCTGTTCCGGCGTAGCGTTGAGCGGCGAGGCGTAGATGTCTTTGCGCTGCGCCTTATCGGGCGCATAGCTGTCCCAAAACCACTTCATCATATTGCGGGTCAGGAAATGGCCTTCGGCGAACTGATGATAGGAATCGGTATCAAAATGGGCGTGCGTAACGGGCCACAGCAGGATCTGGCAACGCAATGCCGGTAGGCCTTTCTCTTTGGCCATCAGGCTGACCACCGCCGCCATATTGCCGCCGACGCTGTTGCCGACCACCGCCAGCCGTGAACCGTCAACGTTGATTTTTTCGCCATATTCGGCCACCCATTCCGTGGCGGCGTAAGCCAGATTGATCGCCTGCGGATAGTGCGCTTCCGGTGAGCGGGGGTAGTTGACGAACACCGCCGCCGCGCCGGAGCTGTAAACCAGATCGCGCACCAGCCGTTCATGGGTGGGAAAATCGCCCAGCACCCAGCCGCCGCCGTGAAAGAACATGAATACCGGCAATGTCTCCTTGACCCTGGCCGGCCGCACCAGCTGCAGCAGAATATCCTGGCCCTCTACGTGAATGGTTTTCTCGCTGATCTCCACCTCGCGCAGCGGCACGTCTACGCTGCGCTGCGCTGCTTCCAAAACTCTGCGCGCCTCTTTGGGCTTCATTTGTTCCATAGGTTTACCGCCGGCGGCATTCAGCGTCTCGAGAAACGTGCGGATGTCGTGCTGGAGGAGAGGCCGGCTGAGATCGACGGTTCGTTTGGGCATGGTGACTCCTTGTGCGCAGAAGAAAAAGTGCGGTCAGAATCACAGTGTAGTCGTTGGCGCATAAAGCGGGAGCCGCGGCTGGCGGCGATCGGCGCGGTTCGTTTTCCGGGGTGCTGCCGATGGAATAGGCGCTTCGTCGCCGCATTGCCCGATCCTGGCGCAGCGCTGCACCGGGTTGGGGCAAAAAGTGTGATGGCGAGCAAATCGGATGAAATTATTTTTGCGAGCGCGATCAGAAATCCTGAAGTTTTTCGCAATTGAATAGGATTTCGCGAGCAATGATGATTTTAGGCCTTATTTTTTAAATTATGCATTGCAAATGCATATAAAATGAATAAATATTCATTATAAGCCGTTGTTTTAACGTAAAAAATAGCAAAATCCGGCAAAAATCCCGTTTTGGCACGATAGCTGCTCTACACTCTTTATCAAACGACATGTATTTTAACTGCTCGTTAACATTTACTCCCCGCTCAGGGACCGGATAAGCGCCATAAATAGTGAAAAACCGATTTTATGTAACAGATTTGTTTCTAAATCAGCGGTGAGAGACAGCATTTTCTCCGCCGGGAAAGTCGGTTTTGAACAGCGGTTTTTTTGCATTGTGGCGGCCTAGCCGGGCTTGCGCGGTCCTTACAGTCAAAATTCAGCCTTTGCTGAGATTATGAGGTCACTATGGAACAGCCAATCGCAGTTACCCGCCAGTCTTTCGATGACTGGATGGTCCCGGTTTATGCCCCTGCCGATTTTATTCTGGTGCGGGGTGAAGGATCGCAGGTGTGGGATCAACAGGGTAAGTCTTACATCGATTTCGCCGGCGGCATCGCGGTTAACGCGTTGGGCCATGCGCACCCGGCGGTCAAGGCGGCGCTGGTGGAGCAGGCGGGCAAACTGTGGCATCTGGGCAATGGCTATACCAACGAACCGGTGCTGCGCCTGGCCAAAAAACTGATCGACGCCACGTTCGCCGACAAGGTGTTTTTCTGTAACTCGGGCGCAGAAGCCAACGAAGCGGCGCTGAAACTGGCGCGCAAACATACGCACGACCAGCACGGCGCCGGTAAAGATCAGATTGTGGCGTTCAACAACGCGTTCCACGGCCGTACGCTGTTTACCGTGTCCGCCGGCGGCCAGCCAAAATATTCGCAGGACTTTGCGCCGCTGCCGGGCGGTATCACCCATACGCCGTATAACGATCTGGCCGCAGCGGCCGAGCTTATCAACGATCGCACCTGCGCGGTGATCGTCGAGCCTATCCAGGGCGAAGGCGGCGTGCTGCCGGCGGAAGCCAGTTTCCTGCAGGGGCTGCGTGAACTGTGCGATCGCCATAACGCGCTGCTGATCTTCGACGAAGTGCAGACCGGCGTCGGCCGCACCGGCCACCTGTATGCCTATATGCAGTACGGCGTGGTGCCGGACGTGCTGACCACCGCGAAAGCGCTGGGCGGCGGCTTCCCGATCGGCGCCATGCTGACCACCGATGCGCTGGCGAAAACGCTGGGCGTCGGCACTCACGGCACCACCTACGGCGGCAACCCGCTGGCGACGGCGGTGGCGGGGGAAGTGTTCTCCATCATCAATACCCCGGAAGTGCTGGAAGGCGTCAAGCAGCGCCACCAGTGGTTCATCGACGGGTTGAACGACATCAACCGTCAGTATCCGATCTTCGCCGAGATCCGCGGCGGCGGTTTGCTGATCGGCTGCCAACTGAAGAAAGACTATGCCGGCAAAGCGAAGCAGATCACCCAACTGGCCAACGAAGAAGGCGTTATCGCGCTGATCGCCGGCCCGGACGTGGTGCGTTTCACGCCGTCGCTGATCATCCCTGAGCAGGATGTGAAAGAGGGGCTGGCGCGATTCGCGCGCGCCGTGGCGCGCATTTGCAGCTAATCAGCGGGCTGCGCCTTCATCGGCGCAGCCTGATTCAGAAGAGGTTCGCATTATGATGATTATTCGCCCTATAGAGCGCCGCGATTTGGCGGATTTGCTGACGCTTGCCGGCAAATCCGGTATCGGTCTCACGTCGCTGCCGCAAAATGAAGATACCCTGTCGGCACGCATTGAGCGGGCGTTAAAAACCTGGCAAGGCGAACTTCCGCAAAGTGACCAGTGTTATTTGTTCGTGTTGGAAGACAGCGAGCGCCGGCAGGCGGTGGGGGTCTGCGCGATCGAAGTGGCCGTCGGCCTGGCGGAACCCTGGTACAGCTTCCGCGTCGGCACGCAGGTGCACGCTTCCAAACAGTTGAACGTCTATAAATCGGTGCCGACGCTGTTCCTCAGCAACGACCATACCGGGCATTCGGAACTGTGCACGCTGTTCCTCGATCCGGACTATCGTCACGGCGAGAACGGCAAGCTGCTGTCGAAGGTGCGTTTCCTGTTTATCGCCGCGTTCCGTGAACGCTTCTCCCGCCGTCTGATCGCCGAGATGCGTGGTTTCTCCGATGAAAACGGCCGTTCGCCGTTCTGGGAGAGCGTCGGCCACCGTTTCTTCTCCATCGAGTTCGCCAAGGCGGACTACCTGAGCGGCACCGGACAAAAAGCGTTTATCGCCGAACTGATGCCGAAACATCCGTTGTATGTCGATTTCCTGGCCGAAGACGCGCAGAAGGTGATCGGTGAAGTGCACCCGCAAACCCTGCCGGCGCGCCGCCTGCTGGAGGCGGAAGGCCTGAGCTATCAGGGCTACGTCGATATCTTCGACGGTGGCCCGACGCTGGAAGCCGAAATCGACCACATCCGTGCGGTGAAGCAGAGCCGCCTGGTCAAAGTGGTGCTGGATGACACGCCGATGCGCGCCGATGCGCCGGTCCATCTGGTCGCCAACGACAACTATCAGAATTACCGCGCACTGTTGGTCAATGCCGATCTGTATGACGACCGCCTGCATATCAACGCCGCCACCGCTGCGGCGCTCGGCGTCGAGCAGGGCAGCCCGGTGCGGGTACTCCCCCTTATTGCACAGGAGAAAGCATGATGTCCCATCCTGCACTGTTGATTAACGGCGTCTGGCGGCAGGGCCGCGGCGCGGAGTTCGGCAAGGCCGATCCGGTCGGCAATCAGCCGCTGTGGCGCGCCAACGCCGCCGACGCCGATGACGTCGCCGCCGCCTGCGAAGCCGCGCGCGCCGCATTTCCCGGCTGGGCGCGTACGCCGTTCGAGCAGCGCGAACAGCTGGTGAAACGCTTCGCCGCTTTGCTGGAAGAACATAAACAGTCGCTGGCGGAAACCATCAGCCGCGAGACCGGCAAACCGCGCTGGGAAACCCTGACCGAAATTCAGGCGATGATCGGCAAGGTGGGCATTTCACTGCAGGCCTATCAGGCGCGCACCGGTTTTAGCCAGACGGCGATGGCCGACGGCGCTTCGGTGCTGCGCCATCGCCCGCACGGCGTGCTGGCGGTGTTCGGGCCTTACAACTTCCCCGGCCATCTGCCGAACGGCCATATCGTGCCTGCGCTGCTGGCCGGAAACTGCGTGGTGTTCAAACCGAGCGAACTGACGCCGCTGACCGCCGAGGAGACCCTGAAGCTGTGGCTGAAGGCCGGTCTGCCGGACGGGGTGATCAATCTGGTGCAGGGCGGCCGGGAAACCGGCGAGGCGCTGGCGGCCAGTGCGAATATCGACGGCCTGTTGTTCACCGGCAGCGCCGGCACCGGTTACCACCTGCATCGCCAATTGGCGGGGCAGCCGGAGAAGATCCTGGCGCTGGAGATGGGCGGCAACAACGCGCTGATCGTCGATGGTTTCGAGGATCGCGACGCGGCGGTCAACCTGGCTATCCAGTCGGCGTTTATCTCCGCCGGCCAACGCTGCACCTGTTCACGCCGCATTTTGGTGAAGCAGGGGGCGGAAGGCGACGCCTTTATCGCGCGTTTGGTTCAGGTGGCGGGCGAGCTGCGCGTCGGCCGTTGGGATGCCGAACCGCAGCCGTTCATGGGCGGCGTAGTGTCGGCGGCCGCGGCGGAAAACATGCTGAAAGCGCAGCAGCGCTTGCTGGCGCTGGGCGGCAAATCGCTGCTGGCCATGCGTCTGCTGGAGCCGGGCAGTTCGCTGCTCAGCCCGGGCATCATCGAGCTGACCGGCGTGGCCGGCGTGCCGGACGAAGAGTACTTCGGGCCGTTGACCACGATCGTGCGTTACCGCGATTTCGACGAGGCCCTGCGGCTCGCCAACCAGACGCGCTACGGCCTGTCGGTGGGATTGGTCTCGCCGCAGCGCGAGCTGTTCGAGAGGCTGCTGCTGGAAGCGCGCGCCGGCATCGTCAACTGGAACAAGCCGTTGACCGGGGCGTCCAGCGCGGCGCCGTTCGGCGGCGTGGGGGCTTCCGGCAACCATCGCCCAAGCGCCTTCTATGCGGCGGACTATTGCGCCTGGCCGATGGCGTCGCTGGAAAGCGAAAGCCTGTCGCTGCCGGCGACGCTCTCGCCGGGCTTGTCGTTCCGTTAATCGTCTGCGGCGGCGTCATGGCGTCGCCGCAGGCCATCCCCAGGGGATAGCCATGTCAGGATATGAAGTCAATTTCGACGGTTTGGTGGGGCCGACGCACCACTATGCCGGGCTGTCGTTCGGTAACGAGGCCTCTACGCAGCATCAAAACAGCGTATCGAACCCGCAGCTGGCGGCGAAGCAGGGGCTGCTGAAAATGAAGGCGCTGGCCGATCTCGGTTTCCAGCAAGGGGTATTGCCGCCGCAGGAGCGGCCGCATTTGCCGATGTTGCGTCGCCTGGGTTTCAGCGGCAGCGATGAGGCGGTGCTGGCGCAGGCGATGCGTCAATCGCCGCGTTTGCTGTCGGCGCTCAGCTCGGCGTCCTGCATGTGGACCGCCAATGCGGCCACGGTGTCCCCCTCGGCGGACAGCGCAGACGGCAAGGTGCATTTCACCGCCGCCAACCTGAACAATAAATTCCACCGCGCCATTGAAGCGGAAACGACCACCGACGTTTTGCGGGCGATGTTTAACGACGACCGGCATTTCGCCCACCATGAAGCGCTGCCGCAGGTGGCGTTGTTCGGGGACGAAGGGGCGGCCAACCATAACCGGCTGGGCGGCGATTATGCCAGGCGCAGCGTGCAGGTGTTCGTTTACGGTCGCCAGGAGTTTGGCGGCGAAACGGCGCCGGCGCGTTATCCTGCGCGCCAGACGCGCGAAGCCGGTGAGGCGATCGCTCGCCTGCACCAATTGGACGAGCAGCATACGGTCTTCGTGCAGCAAAACCCGGCGGTGATCGACCAGGGCGTGTTCCATAACGACGTGATTGCGGTCAGCAACCAGAACGTGCTGTTCCACCACCAGCAGGCGTTTTACCGCCAGCAACAGGCGCTGGATGAAGTGCGCCGCAAGATGGCGACGCTGGACAGCGAGCTGGTGGCGATCGAAGTGCCGACGGAGCGCGTCTCGGTGGCGGACGCGGTGGCGACTTATCTGTTCAACAGCCAAATTCTCACCAAGCCGAACGGCAAGATGATGATCGTGGTGCCGGAAGAGTCGCGCCAGCATGCCGGCGTGTGGCGCTATCTGAACGAGATGGTCGGCAGCGGCGGCCCGATCGATGAAATCCGCGTGTTCGATCTGCGCGAAAGCATGCGCAACGGCGGCGGCCCGGCCTGCCTGAGGCTGCGGGTGGCGCTCAACGATCAAGAGCTGCGGGCGGTGAATCCGCGCGTCATGATGAACGATCGGCTGTTCGCGACGCTGAACGAGTGGGTGGATCGTCATTACCGCGATCGCCTGACGCAGGATGACCTGGCCGATCCGCTGCTGCTGCGCGAAGGGCGCGAGGCGTTGGATTCGCTGACGTCGATCCTCGGTCTCGGGTCCATCTATCCGTTCCAACGATAAGGGAGGCTGCATGATCGATCTACTGCCCCTGACGCTGGAGGGGAAAGAACCCGCCGAATGGCAGGGCGAAACGCCGCAGCTGCGCTGGCGTTGGCTGGGGGAAGGGGTGTTGGAGCTCACGCCGCGGCAGCATTATCGCCAGGCGTTGGTGGTGTCGGCGGGCGTACACGGCAACGAAACCGCGCCGATTGAACTGCTCAGTCAGTTAATCGGCGATCTGTTGAGCGGCCACTTGCCGCTGGCGGTGCGGCTGTTGGTGGTGCTGGGCAACCCGGCGGCGATGCGGGCGGGCAAGCGCTATCTGCACAGCGACATGAACCGCATGTTCGGCGGCCGCTACCGCAACTTCGCCGCCAGCGGGGAAACCGCGCGCGCCCAGCAGTTGGAGCGCACGCTCGCCGCCTTTTTTGATGGCGAACAGGCGGCGCGCTTCCATTACGATCTGCACACCGCCATTCGCGAGTCGCATTTGCCGCGCTTTGGCATTTTGCCCTTCCAGAAGCGCCCGTACAGCGAACCGATGCTAAAGCTGCTGGATGCCGCCGATCTGGATGCGCTGGTGGTACACAGCGCGCCGGGCGGGACTTTCAGCCACTATTCCAGCGAGCATCTCAATGCGGCGAGCTGTACGCTCGAGCTGGGCAAGGCGCGGCCGTTCGGCAGCAACGATCTGCAGCAGTTCGCCGCCATCGATCGCGCTCTGCGGGCGGCGGTCAGCGAGGGGCCGTTGCCGGAGCGCGCGGGCGAGGCGATCCGGGTATTCCGTGTGATGCACTCGTTGATCAAACACAGCGAGGATTTCAAGCTGCATCTGGATGATGACACCGCCAACTTCACCGAGTTGAAACCGGGGATGTTGCTGTGCGAGCAGCCGCAGGAGGAGTATCGCGTTGGCGAAGAGGGCGCGTGGATACTGTTTCCTAACCCCACTGTGGCGCTGGGCCTGCGCGCCGGCATGCTGTTGAGCGAAGTTTCCCGTTCTACGTTGTATTGATTTATCCTCGGCGGCGCCGTCAGCGCGCTGCCGTTTATTCCTTTCATTATTTTAATCTGCTATTTCCCGCTATTTAAATGGCCATAAATCGAATTTTATTCGTCCTATAGGGATTTCTTTACGTGAATGAATAAATGCCGTATTCAGCCGTTATCGGAAAGCCTTAATTGCCTGGTGACTTTGTTAAGATAAAAATGTGAAATAAGTAACGTTTTTAATAACCATGCTAATATTGTTGTTACTTTTGAATCGCGCAGAAAGCACGCAAAACGAAACCAAAATGCACTAAATTGGTGCGTTGCACCGTTTTGGTTATAAGTTATGTGATAAAAATTTCTTATATTCAATGAGTTATGCATTATCTTTTTTGAAATATATAGTTACAAATAAACATGCTTTCTCCTCGTTGTTTCATGAACTTTTTGATTTTAAGTTTTGATTCATGATGCTAATGTCACATCACCCCAGCATTAGGGGAGCTCATAAAATACCAAAAGATAAAATCACAGCCCAAATTATAAATTGGGCGTGACGGGCAGGGTTCTAATTATAATATCTAGGAAAATAAATGATGAAACGCAGTGTATTAGCCTTAGCTGTCGCCCTCGGGGCGGTCACCTCCTTCGCCAACGCGGCTGAAATCTACAATAAAGATGGTAATAAACTCGACCTGTACGGCCGCGTTTCGGCCAAACACGTTTTCAGTAAAGATAAAAGTGAAGACGGAGATAAAACGTACGTTCGTCTGGGCTTTAAAGGAGAAACCCAGATCAACGATCAGTTGACCGGTTACGGCCAGTGGGAATACAACGTTCAGGCCAACCACGATGAAGCGCAGGGCACCACCGGCACCAAAACCCGTCTGGGCTTCGCCGGCCTGAAGTTCGCCAACTATGGCTCGTTCGACTACGGCCGTAACTACGGCGTGGTGTACGACGCCGAAGCTTATACCGACATGCTGCCGGAATTCGGCGGCGACTCCTACAGCTACACCGACAACTACATGACCGCGCGCTCCAACGGCCTGGCGACCTACCGCAACCGTGACTTCTTCGGTTTGGTGGAAGGCCTGAACCTGGCGTTGCAGTACCAGGGTAAAAACGACGGTGACGGCCGCAGCGTGACCAAGCAAAACGGCGACGGTTACGGCATGTCTCTGGACTATCAGGACATCGGCGGCACCGGCATCGGCGTCGCGGCGGCGTTCTCTGATTCCAACCGTACTAGCGACCAGAAAGCGCTGAAGTATGGTAAAGGGGATAAGGCCACCGCCTGGACCACCGCAATCAAATATGACGCCAACCAGGTCTATCTGGCGGCCATGTATGCCGATACCCGCAACATGACGCCGATCAGCGGCAATGGCGTCTCCGGCTTCGCCAACAAAACGCAGAACTTCGAAGTTGTGGCCCAGTACCAGTTCGAAAACGGTCTGCGTCCGTCTCTGGCCTACGTGCAGTCGAAAGGCAAGGATATTGAAGGGATTGGCGATGTCGATCTGGTGAAATACGTGGAAGTGGGCGCGACTTACTACTTCAACAAAAACATGTACACCTACGTCGACTACAAGATCAACCAGTTGAACGACGACAACAAACTGAAGCTGAGCACTGACGACATCGTTGCCGTCAACCTGACCTACCGCTTCTAAGCTGCAATTCCATTATCCTCATCCTGTGTCGGGATCGGTAATCAGGCAGGGCGCAAGCCCTGCCTTCGTTTGTATCGCGCGCTCAGCCTTTTGGCGCCAACCCCACCAACTCGATGGCCGAACGCAGCGCGGCAAACCGCTGCTGATCCTGCTCTCGCTCTATCTCTGTCACCAGCTGCGAAAGAATATTGCCGCCGGATACCTTTTTATGGTTTTTGATTAACTGCAACACTGCGTCGCCTAACGCCAGGCTGACGTCGCGCAGCAGAGTTTCATATTGCTCGTTGGAATGAGCTGATGCTGGCATGACCTTTCTCTGTCTCTCTCTTCTTCGGGAGCCGCAATTTAGCAAAACAGCGGCCTTATGCCTCGGAGGAAGACGAAGTTTCTGATGAAATCAGAAATTCCTCAGCATCGCGCGGGAAGGGAATTAAAAATCCGAATATTCGCTGGCTGGCAACCAGAAGCCGTCGATAAACTCTTCCATGGGATAACAACCGGCGTGTCGCAAGTTCTGTTCCTTCATCGCGACCAGGCATTGTGGCTCGTCGCGCAATATGTCGACCACCATTTCACTGCAGCCACCATCCAGATAACAGACAAACATCACCAATGCGTACATCGTTGCACGCCTCCTTCGTCGAGTCGCCTTGTCTGCAACAGTGTAGGTAAAAAAGCAATATTTTTCAGCATCATTGCGCGATTAATCACCGTTGAAACGCCGCTGACGACACTTTCGGAATACTCTAACCGTTTCTGGCGCCGTGAGCGGATGGCATATCCTTTTGACGATGCTAAGCTTAACAAGCCTTACTTAAACGCATTAGTGCAACCATCAAAAGGAGTGATTATGGGCTTGTTTAACTTTGTCAAAGAAGCGGGCGAAAAACTGTGGGACACAGTCACCGGCAATGCCTCCGCCGAAGATCAAAGCGCCAAACTCAAGGAGCATCTCGATAAGAGCGGCCTGCCGGGCACCGACAAAGTCGATGTGCAGGTGGTCGATGGGAAAGCGGTGGTGACCGGCGATGCCGTCAGCCAGGAGCTGAAAGAGAAGATTCTGGTGGCGATCGGCAACGTAGCGGGCATCAGCGGTGTGGAAGACAAGGTGGCGGTAGCGCAATCCGACGCCGAGAGCCGCTTCTATACCGTGAAGAAGGGCGATACGCTGAGCGCAATCTCCAAAGAGATGTATGGTAACGCCAATCTTTACAACAAAATTTTCGAAGCCAACAAGCCGATGCTGTCGAGCCCGGACAAGATCTATCCGGGACAGGTTTTGCGTGTCCCGCAATAACGCCTCTGTCTCCCCTGGCCCGGCGATGTGCCGGCCTTTTTTTTGCCTCCGCTATAAGCATCTCTTATTTCCCTTCCCTCTAAATAAAAGTTACACATACCGTGTGCTTGCGCTCGCCGGCCCGCGGCGGCGGTGTTGACCCTGGGGGGGAAAGTTGGTAGCGTCATGGCCCGGTTGCGGACTGAGCAGCCGAAGGGGGATTTCGCTCCCCCATTCTGAGGGGGTGTCTTGCCCCATCAAACAGCAATGCAGCAGTTGAACGAGTGAAAGCCGATTTAGTGAAACAGCAGCGTAACGCCTTGACGGATAAAAACTACAGAGAAACCTTGGGTGATGCGCAATTTGCGATCGTCGTTTTGGCGATTGCGTCCTGCTCACTGATCATTTTTACGTTGGCGGTTACGCTGTGGCTGACCTGACGTCATTAACTAGGGGAGAGAAAATGGAGCCCAATCTCCACGATGAAACCAAACTGTTGGCGATTATCGGCCTGTTGGTTTCTGTACTGCTGGTCGTGTCGATTCTCTTCGGAGTGACTTATTTCTCCGATCTCAGGCATGCCCACGACGATATCGATATTAAAAGCTGCTACATCAAAACACCTTAATCCGCGTGAGCGCGGCTGAGCGTCGTCGCTCTCCAGGGGGCGTTGTCCTGTGCTAAGCTGGGGCGATTATCCTTGGCGAATCGGCGCCATTCAGGAGGTCTTTGCGATGAGTCAGTCACGTCCTACGCGCTTTTCACCCTCACGCGAGTGCCCTGTCATTGACGGCGCGCGCCAGATCCAGCGCATTGCCGTGCGCAATGCCGAAGTGGGCGGCATTCCTATCAACCGCGCGTTGCCAACCCGGGAGCGGCGCACCGTCGGCGCCTGGTGTTTTCTCGATCACGCCGGCCCGACGGTATTCAACGGCACCGCGCCCGGCATGGACGTAGGGCCGCATCCGCACACCGGTCTGCAAACCTTTACCTGGATGATCGAGGGTGAGGTGCTGCACCGCGATAGCCTCGGCAGCGAACAGTTGATCCGTCCGGGGCAGGTCAATCTGATGACCGCAGGGCACGGCATCGCGCATACGGAACAGTCGGTGGGCGAGGACCGACGACTGCACGCCGCACAATTGTGGATTGCGTTGCCGGCTGAATATGCCGACATGACGCCGCGATTCGATCATTATCCCGATTTGCCGCAGTGGCGTAATAACGGCGTGAATCACCGTTTGCTGGTCGGGGAATTTGGCGCTTATCGTTCACCGGTGTTTACTCTTTCGCCATTAATCGCCATTGATATGGAATGGCAAGAGGCGGCGACGGCGCAATTGCCGCTGCGCGATGATTATGAAATCGGCTTTTTGCCCCTAATTGGTGCATTTGAACTTAATGGTGAAACATTTTCACCTGACGCATTCGCCTATTTAGGCATGGGTAATAACTCTATTGAGTTAAATGCAGAGAAGGGCAGCCGGGGATTATTAATCGGTGGAGCGCCGTTAAATGAAGAGATCCTTATCTGGTGGAACTTCGTTGGCCATACCAAAGCGGAAATTATTCAGGCTCAGCGCGATTGGGAGCAGGAAACGGATCGTTTTCCGGCGGTCAGCGGTTATTCCGGTGAGCGCATGGTCGCGCCACGCCTGCCGTGGAGCGAAGTTTGATAGCGTTAGGATATAATCGCCGAGATTATTCGACTTATTTCGCTCTAATAACGCGCAATAAATGTGATCGCGGCTCCAGCTTCACGACAATATAAAGTTTCTCAACGAAATAGTGATCTGACGCATATAATGATAAACGGAAGAAGATTAGGATAATCCTCAGGAAGTCAGGTTGTCTCCCGTTAGTCTGATGTCAGTGAGGTCATTATGAGCCAAGTTCTTTATCGTGCAAGACTGTCCCATGTCGTGGTTGCCACGGCGCTGTTTTGGGTCTCTGTCGCGGCATTGTTGGTTGCCGTATTACACTAACCTCAAAAAATGACTCCTGCATAAACCCGCTTCGGCGGGTTTTTTTATCTTGGATGGTGAGCGATATTCACCCATCACTTATACTTGACGGCATCCCCATTTCGCTATTTGGATAATCATGAAGCTCATTGCCGACATTGTTCTGCTGCTTATCGCGGCGCTCCACCTTTATATCCTGGTATTGGAAATGTTCCTGTGGCGCGCGCCGATCGGCAGGCGAGCATTCGGGACGACGGCGGAGTTCGCCGCGGCCACGCGGGTCTTGGCCGCCAACCAGGGGCTGTACAACGGTTTTCTGGCGCTGGGCCTGGTATGGGGCTATTGGCGTGAAGATGTGGCGCTGCAGCTGTTCTTTCTCGGCTGCGTGCTGGCGGCCGGTGTGTTCGGCGGGCTGACCGCCAGCCGCAAGATCCTGTGGGTGCAGGCGTTGCCGGCCGCGATCGCGCTGCTGGCGGTCTGGGGCGCGCGTTAACCCGCCGGTTGACGGCGGGCGAAAATCAGGCGGATTTTTGGTGAATGACGTGCAGCGGCGGATCGATGTGCAGATCGACGCTCAGATCCTGGCGGAAATCGTAAGGCGTGATATTAAAACGCTTTCTGAACATGTAGGTGAAGTGGGACTGTGAGCCGAAGCCAAAGTCCAGGGCGATATCGAAAATCGACGCTTCACTGCTGCGCAGTTGATAGACCGCGCCGGCCAGACGGCGTTCACGAATGTATTTGCCCAGCGAAATCCCTGTCGCTTCTTTGAACAGCTTCTGCATGTGCCACAGCGAGTAGCCGGAGTACTCGGCCAGCTCTTCGAGATGGATCACTCGTCCGAGGTGAGTTTCGACCCATTTGCTGAGGGCGCAGACCAATGAGAGATGGTGTTCTTGTATCATCAGTGCGTCAGTGTGAGATCTACATAGCGGTGAAGTATACACAACTTGCCGCCGCGGACAAAAAACGCCGCCGATGACGGGGCATGATTCGGAAAAACCGTTGAACCGCCGCTTGTCAGCCGAAAGGAAAAACGGCTAATCTGAGACTGTCGCCGCCGCGGTGGGTGACGCGGAGCAGACCGCAGCAAGAACCGCCAAAACAGAGTCAGCCGTAACAACTCAACGTTGATGGGGTGATCGCATGTTAATGACAGTGATTATTACTCTGGTTGTAATCGTGGGCGTCGGCGCTTTTATGGCGACGCCGGTGATGAGCATGAAAAATGCAGAAGGTGTGGGAGGTGAAGAACCGTGAGAGCAAGCAGAGATGCACGCCGCTGAGCGGGGTGAACGCTAATCGGGAAAGCCTGGGCCAGAAACCCGGGCTTTTTGTTGCCTGGCGGCTTAAACGTTTTTACGCTCGACGGTTTCCTCTCCCCAATAAAGCTGGTCGGCGGTGGTTTTGGCAAAAGCCTTTTCCAGCGCTTCATCGCTGCCTTCTTCCCAGATCTTCTGCGCCAACACTTCATCGTTCCCTGCCAGTTCAAAAATAGCTTCGGCAATTTCCACCGAAGTTTCACGCACTGTTGCCCAGGATTTCACATTGTGATTCGCCATAACTATCTCCTGTTGGTTGTGGCTTAGGTTACGGATGTTTTTATCACCGTCATGCTGCAAGTATAGGCTAATCTGCCGCGGGCTTTTGCCCGGCGGTGCGCAGAATGGGGAAAAAGGCGGGGAGGGCGGGCAATGGCGCAGGCGGCATGCTATTCTGTGCGGCGTTTGAATCAAGAGGGAAAGTTATTATGTCTGACATGCTGAGCAACGAGCAGGAATTGGCTTCCGATCTGGTCGCTTGCCAACTGGTCATTAAACAGATTCTGGACGTTATCGACGTGATTGCGCCGACCGAAGTGCGCGACAAGATGGCGGGCCAGCTCAAAAGCATCGATTTCTCCACGCATCCCGCCGGCGCCGATCCGGTGACCCGCAGAGCGATTGACAAGGCGATTGCGCTGATCGAGTTGAAGTTTACCCGCGATTGAGGCGGAGCCGCCGCAGAGCGACGGCGTCGGGCGGTGGCGGTTAATCCACCACCGTTTCGATTTTCTTGAACAGCGGGCAGTCGGTCACGCCGATGAAACCGTTGTCGCCATTGACGTACTGGGCGATCGCCACGTTGCGCGCCGTCAGGTATTTGCACTGCAATCCCAATCCGCCGACGTTCTTGTTGCTGCCGATCAGCACGCCGTAGCCCGAGATCAAAAAGCCGCCGTAAATGACCGCCAATACCAGTACCCACTTAATCAGTCTGCTCATTGCGTTTCCTCGTTATCCCTGAGGGTTCATCTAGCCACGGCGCCAGCGCGAGGGCAAGGGTAACAGTCTGAAAATCGGGCGATAGCCAGAAATCTAAACGACAAGTTAAACTTCGTTTAACTTTGCTGTGATAACATGCGCGATAGACCATCCTGATAACAATGAGGCTGCTAAATTTGTTGCGAAAAAAAATCCTCGTGATAATGACGGCCGTCGCTGCTTGCCTGTTTTTCTACCTGTTGGCGCTGGACAGTTATTGCGACGATGGTGGAAATTTTGCGCTGGGCATCTGTTCGGTGACGCGCTTCGTACCCTGGTAAGCAATTTTTGGCAGGGATGTTCGCCCGGCCGCCGCGAGTGTTAAGATGGCGGCCTGAATTTCGCAGTAGATAGGGTTGTCCATGTACGATTTAGGTTTTGGCCAGAACGGCCTGTTGTCGTTGGCTCTCGCCGCCGTGGCGTTGCTGGTGGGGCTCTGGGTTTGGTTCCTGGTGAACCGCGCCAGCGTGCGCGCCAACGAGCAGATTCGCCTGCTGCAGGAAATTGCCGAGCAGCAACGTCAACAAACGGCGCTGTTGAAGCGTTTGGCGCACAGCGCTCGCGCCGACGGCGGCGATGCTGATGACGACGATCTCAGCCCCGCGCTGGATTTTAAAGGTTTTATCCCCGAACGTTGAACACCTTGCTCCGGCCGGCGCTGCGCCGCCGGGGCGCTTCAGTAAAATACCATGCCCTGATACGGTTTTTCCCGGCATGCCGCCAGGCGGCTGGCCAGATCGCCGGCATGGATCTCCAACTGATGCCCATCAGGATCGAGAAAATAGAGCGACTCGCCCTCGCTGCGATTGCTTTTCCACTCTTCTGCGCCGCTCTGGCGCAGCCGCTCGCTGACCCGTTCAATGTGTTCCGGCGCGACGCTGAAGGCGTAATGGGTGTAATCACGCGCCCGTGGTTGCGTGCGGGCCTCATCCAATGACAGGCACAGCCACAACGCCCCCAACGACAGATAGGCGCCGCCTTGCCAGCGGGCGTGAGGGGTAAACCCCAACAGATGACGGTAAAAATCGAAGCTGCGATCGAGATCGCTGACGGCGAGCGTCAGGTGGTTGAGGCCGGTCAACATGCGTGCGTTTCCTGGGCGCTAAACAGACGAAAAGTGTACGCAGAAGGGGAGAAAAGTTAAAGGGGGCGAAACATTAGTGCAGATAATGTGAAAACCGGCGACGCTGTCATAAAACTGTCTTACAGACATCGTAATGTAGCGCGAACCTTACAAAAGATGGATAAAGCCGATGATTAAATGGTACGAAGAAAGCGATGCCGAAGTGAACCGCAGCATTGCGCTGCTGACCGGGGAGAACCCGGACAAGTGGTATCCCTACGGCGGCGTGAAAGGTAAAGATTACTGCAAGAATCCCTCCGACGCCTGGCCGATCATTTGCGCCAACAAAATCAGTCTGAACCCCGACAACCACAGCGACAGCCCACAGTGGCAGGCGCGCATGAGCACCCAGGGCGGTGAATGGCAGGCCGACAGCGCCAGCCCGCTGCGCGCGGCGATGATCTGTTTTCTGATGAGCCGACAGGCTAACTGATTCGCAAAAATACCGGTGATTGGTAAGAGTTTCTCCTTTTTCTAATAACAGAGCTGTCGTTGGCGGAGGCTGTTTATGAAGCGCATTATCAAAGGTGATAAAAACTTGTCTCATCTGGTGATTGCCCATGCGGCGATCGATCGTCATGCCGAAAGCTTCGGCCAGCGCCGTCAGGGCTGGCCCTCGACCTATCTGATAAAATATCAAAACGATCGCGTGGCGGTGGAAGTGGTTACGCGTCGCCAATCTTATGTCGCCACGCTGATGATCGGCGCGCGCAACCTGACCAAACTGTGCGGTATGCCTGGCTGAACGCCGCCGTTACCCGCTCTCCCTCGGTTAAAAAATCGCGCTCCGGTCTGCCGTCTCGGGGCGCTACTCCTTGATGCTCACGGGGTTAAGTGTTAAAAAGCCGCCCGCAGATACATTTATTGATTGGTGAAATCTTGGCCGATAACGGCAAGGAGGTACGCCATATGAGGATAAGATGGGCGGTCAGCATCAGGATACCCCGCTAAAACGCGGATTAAAAAACAGACACATACAGCTTATTGCCCTCGGGGGCGCCATCGGCACCGGTTTATTTCTCGGCATTGCGCAAACCATTAAAATGGCCGGCCCCGCCGTGCTGTTGGGCTACGCCATCGGCGGTTTTATCGCGTTTTTGATCATGCGCCAGCTGGGCGAAATGGTGGTGGAGGAGCCGGTCGCCGGATCTTTCAGTCACTTTGCCTATAAATATTGGGGTGATTTCGCCGGTTTCCTTTCCGGCTGGAACTACTGGGCGATGTTCATTCTGGTCGGCATGGCGGAATTGACCGCCGTCGGCATCTACATTCAGTACTGGTGGCCAGAGATCCCCACCTGGGCGTCCGCCGCGCTGTTCTTTGTGTTGATCAATCTGATCAACCTGGTGAACGTGCGCCTGTACGGCGAAACCGAGTTTTGGTTCGCCATCATCAAGGTGGTGGCGATTGTCGGCATGATCGTGTTTGGCGCCTGGCTGTTGGCCAGCGGCAACGGTGGGCCACAGGCCAGCATCACCAACCTGTGGCAGCAGGGCGGCTTTATGCCGCACGGCTTCTCGGGGCTGGTGATGGCGATGGCGGTGATCATGTTCTCGTTCGGCGGGCTGGAGATGGTGGGCATCACCGCGGCGGAAGCCGCGGATCCGCGTCGCAGCATTCCTAAAGCGACCAATCAGGTGGTGTACCGTATTCTGATTTTCTATATCGGTTCGCTGACCGTACTGCTCTCGCTTTATCCGTGGGGGCAAGTGGTGGAGGGCGGCAGCCCGTTCGTGCTGATCTTCCATGCGCTGAACAGCAATCTGGTGGCGACGGTGCTCAACGTGGTGGTGCTGACCGCCGCATTGTCGGTCTACAACAGCGGCGTTTACGCCAACAGCCGCATGTTGTTCGGGCTGGCCAGCCAGGGCAATGCGCCGAAAGCGCTGACGCGTGTCAACAAGCGCGGCGTGCCGGTCCTGTCCATCGCGCTGTCGGCGCTGATTACCTCGATCGGCGTGCTGATCAACTATCTGATGCCCGGCAAGGCGTTTGAGCTGCTGATGGCGCTGGTGGTGTCCACCCTGGTGATCAACTGGGTGATGATCTGCCTGGCGCACCTGAAATTCCGTGCGGCGAAGAACCGTCAGGGCGTCATTCCGAGCTTTAAGGCGCTGTGGTATCCGTTCGGCAACTATCTGTGCCTGGCGTTCCTCGGCCTGATTTTAGTGATTATGTATTTCAGCGAAGGGATCCGCATTTCGGTGCTGTTGATGCCGGTGTGGATTGCAGTGCTGTGGGGCGGGTTCATGCTGACGCGCCGCAAAGGCGCCAAGCGTTAATCTGCGCGCGGAGGCGTATTGCGCCTCCGCGCTCTTCTCGTCAGCTGCGCGGCATAAAGGCGCGCCCCTCACCGTCACCTCGTCCCAGCAGTTTCCGGCACAGCAGCAGCAGGGTGCTGATGACGTCGATGGTCACCACGCTGAGCATCAGCAGGGTCAGCATGAAGAACCCGAGCAGCGAACCGCCAAGCAGCACCAGCGGTGCAGGCACGCGCACGCGGCGCAGCTTCATGGCGAAATACATTTTCCAGTATTGCTTCTGCGCCAGCAGCGCGCTGCGAATACGGCGCCCCAGGCCTGCGCCTGATTTGCGGGATGTCGAACGACTCATAACTTCTCCTTTTCTGTATGCCCTACAAGTCAATCACAAAGTTCTTAAGAGAGTCTTAACGGGCTCTTGGCGGCCCTGGCTGTCTCACCGAAGTGAGACAACAGCATACGGCAAAAGCTCCCTCAATGCAGCGCACGGCTGACGAAGTGCGAGCTTCATCGGGTTTGTTACACTGAAAGTCATGCCCGTGCAGGGCGCTGAGGGTCGGGAGAAGACGCTGGATGAAAAGAATCAACCGTTATTACGACGCGGCCAAGGCGCATCACACGCCGGAGGGATTTCGCAACCCGGAACCTTCGCGGCGTCAGGAGGGGGATCTTCAACGTTGGCAAGATGAGCGCAAGCGCCAGGGGTTGCCCAAGCCGCCGCAGCAGGGCTACGCGCAATTTACCGAACGCTGGTGGCAGCCGGCCGATCTCAGCGGCAGTGGCGACAGCGTCTGGTGGTTGGGGCATGCCTCGATGCTGCTGCGGTTGAGCGGGCGCTATATCCTGATCGATCCGGCGTTGTCCGAACGCGCATCGCCACTGAGCTTTTACGGCCCGAAGCGCAGAACGCCGCCGCCGCTGACGGTGGAGCAACTGCCGGCGGTGGATGCGGTGCTGATCTCCCATAACCATTATGATCACCTTGACAGGCGCACGGTGCGGCAATTGGCGCGGCGTTTCCCTCAGGCCGAGTTCATCGTGCCGCTCGGCTTGAAGCGCTGGTTCCGCCGTTATCGGCTGAAGGTGCATGAGCTGGACTGGTGGCAGAGTCTGCCGTTGGGCGAGCTGACGGTCTACGCCACGCCGGCGCGGCACTGGAGCATGCGCACGCTGTGGGATCGCAATCGCTCGCTGTGGTGCGGCTGGGTGATCCACCATCCGGCGCTGCGGTTTTATTTTTCCGGCGACAGCGGCTATTCGGAACGGCTGGCGGAGATCGGTCAACGGCTGGGGCCGTTCGACGTGGCGGCGCTGCCCATCGGCGCCTATGCGCCGCGCTGGTTTATGCAGGAGCAGCATATGGATCCGCAGCAGTCGGTGACGCTGTACCGTCAACTGAATCAGCCGCGCGCCATTCCCATTCATTGGGGGGTGTTCGAATTGGCGGATGAATCGCTGGACGAGCCGCCGCAGCAGTTGAACCTGGCGTTGAGTGAAGCGGGGCTGGAGCAGCATCAATTCCATCCGCTGAAGATTGGTGAGCGCATCGCGTTGCAGGACTCACCGTCTGCGTTACCTCATCACCCGGCGGCGCTGCGGGATGAATAAAACCAACGGTTTGAAAGCGCGGCTGTAATTAGCCGAATTGATAAGCACGGGTGGTGATTCAAATAACCCCCTTGTTTTCAGGATTTAATTCAACGTTGAACTTTCGTTATTGATAAGACTATTCCGGCTATTGAGGTTAATGATATTCGGATTATTTATGATGAACCCACCGGCAAGCGGGAGAGGTGTCGGCGCTTTGCATGTTTATGCATCCGTTGTGCAGGGCGGATGCGTCACCGCTGGCCCGTTCGCCGTGCTCGCCCGCGCCGTTTGGCGGCAGGGCTGAAAGCCGATGATGAATGGGCTTTCCGGCGGTAAATGGTCGGAGGAGCGATGAATAAATTGGCCCCCGTTCATCGATATTCAAATGTTGCATATCAAATTCCATAAAGATTCAAATTTTTTAACGCTATAAGCGGCAAAAAAGCGGAAATGACGAGACAGATAGGCGTCAATACGATGAAAGTTTTGTTAAAACGCCAGCAGAATGCGGGGTCTGGCGCAGTGATTTTAGCAAGCAGAAAATAGCCGATGCTTCAACATCTTTTGGCCTATTTAAGCAAATGTGGCTCTCGACCGTTTCAAATATGTGCGACATGTCGTTCAGTGATTAAAAATGGCTTGCCATCGCATACAGAGTATGTGATAACGCATCTGGGTAAAACGAGGTACAGTTCTGTATATGTGTGGCATTTTCAGTAAAGAAGTTCTGAGTAAAGACGTTAGCGTTGAATACCGCTTCTCTGCCGATCCTTATCTTAGTGCCTCAAGCAGTAACGACTCTAGTTTGTCTATGTAACGCCTACGGGCGGTTTAAACAATCCAAAGGAAATACTCAAGATGGCAAAGATCAAAGGTCAAGTTAAGTGGTTCAACGAGTCTAAAGGTTTCGGTTTCATCACCCCGGCTGACGGCAGCAAAGACGTGTTCGTACACTTCTCTGCAATCCAGGGTAACGGCTTCAAAACCCTGGCTGAAGGCCAGAACGTTGAGTTCGAAATCCAAGATGGCCAGAAAGGCCCATCTGCAGTAAACGTTACTGCTATCTAATCAGCGTCAGCTGTACAAAAAGCCCGCCTTCGCGCGGGCTTTTTCGTTTCCGTCATTCGGCGACGATGACGATGCCGGCGTACTGGTTGCGGCCTTTAATGCCCGGATGCGTCGGATCCTGCGCGCGCCGATGGCTGTTGCGGCGATAGCTGGTGTATTTGAAGCGCTGCGGCCGCTGCGGATCGACGTCCGGCGTGCAGATAGTGCAACTGCCTGAGCGGTCAACGGCGGCGAAGCCGAGCGTCGTCAGCTTGTATTCGGCGATCGCGGCCAGATCCAGATGCCGATAGTGCGGGCTGATCAGCGAAGCGGGCAGCGGCAGACGCTGTTTAAAGTTTTCCACCAGCGCTTCGTCAACTTCGTAACAGCACGGGCCGGCGGCGGGGCCGATGGAGGCCACCCAATCGGCGGTGTCGCCGTCCTGGCGAATGCGGGCCGCCATCTGTTCCAGAATACCGTCCAGCAACCCGCGCCAGCCGGCGTGTACCGCCGCGATGGCGCCGCCGTCACGACGGCTGAACAGCACCGGCAGGCAATCCGCCGTCAGCACGCTGAGCAGAATGCCGGGCTGGCGCGTGTAGAAGCCATCGGCCTCACCGCACGTCTGCGCCGGTTGCAGCACATCGACGATGCGGGTGCCATGCACCTGCTTCTTTTCCGGCAATGTGGCGCTGTAGGGCAGCAGATGCCCCGGCAGCAGCGCGAGTTTGCTGCCGAAGCCGTGCTGAATGTGGGGCACCGCATCGAGCAGCGCGGAACGATCGCTCATAAATTATTTTCACCTGCGTGAGAAAACAGACTCTCAGTGTAGCCAGCTTTTTCCCCGCTTGGCCAGGTGTTGTTGGCGATGAAAGCGAGCGGGGATGCGCCTTGCATCAAACTGGCGCCTTCTTTAGACTAGCCGCGCCCTGTCTCTCTGGAAGCCCATTCATGTCTTATCAATGTCCCCTGTGTCATCAGCCGCTGCATTTTTCGTCTCAACAATGGCGTTGCGACGGCAATCATCAGTTCGATCAGGCCAAAGAGGGCTACGTCAATCTGCTGCCGGTACAGCACAAGCGATCGAAACAGCCGGGAGACAGCGCGGAAATGATGCAGGCGCGGCGCGCGTTTCTCGACGGTGGATATTATCAGCCGTTGCAAGCGCAGGTGGCCGAGTGGCTGGATGTGGCGCTGGCGGCCGATGCTGGCGCGTTATTGGACATAGGCTGTGGGGAAGGGTATTACACCGCCGCCGTGGCCTCACGGCTGGCCCAGGGGCGCAATATGGCGGTCTACGGGTTGGACGTCGCGAAGGTGGCGATCCGCTATGCCGCCAAACGTTATCCGGCGGTCTCGTTCTGCGTCGCCTCCAGCCACCGCTTGCCGTTCGCCGACGGGGCGCTGGATGCGGTCTTGCGCATCTACGCCCCTTGCAAGGCGCAGGAGCTGGCGCGGGTGGTGAAGCCGGGCGGCGTGGTAGTGACGGTTTCGCCGGGCCCGCGTCATCTGTACCAGCTGAAAGAGCGGGTGTACCAGCAGGTGCAGCTGCATGCCGAACAGGACGAACAGTTCGATGGGTTCGACTGCGAGCGCAAAGAGGCGCTGGCCTATACGATGACCTTGCCGGGCGCGCAGGCCGCCAACCTGCTGCAGATGACGCCGTTCGCCTGGCGCGCCACGCCGGAAGTGCAACAGCGGTTGGCCGAGGGCGGGGAGTTTGTGTGCGAGACGGATTTCGTCCTGGCGCTGTACCGACGTCGCGCTTAAAAGGCGCGGCGTCCAGAAACAAAAAAACCTGCCGCGGCAGGTTTTTTTGCAGTTCGGTCGCCTCAGGCCAGGTAGCCGAGGTGTTCCAGCAGGATGTTGACGCCGATACCTATCAGCACCACGCCGCCGAGGATCTCGGCGCGTTTGCCGAGCAGCGGGCCGATAAAGCGGCCGATCATCATGCCCAGCGTCGCCATGATCATGGTGGCGCAGCCGATGGCCATCGCGGTGTGCACGATATTCACCTGCAGGAAGGCCAGGCCGACGCCGATCGCCATGGCGTCGAGGCTGGTGGCGATGGCGGTGGCGACCAATAACCAGAAACCATGGCGTTTGACCTTCTCTTCTTCGTCGGGCCTGTTGCGCACCCCTTCGACGATCATGCGCATGCCGAGAATGAACAGCAGCGAGAAGGCGACCCAGTGGTCCCATTCCATGATGTATTGGCTGGCGAACAGGCCGATGGCCCAACCGATGAGCGGGGTGATCGCTTCCACCACGCCGAAGATCAGGCCGGTGCGGATCGCTTCGCGAAAACGGGGTTGATGCAGGCTGGCGCCTTTGCCAATTGAAGCGGCGAAAGCATCCATGGACATGCCGAAAGCGAGAATAAGCGTTGCTGAAAGGTTCATGTGAAATAGCCTCGGCCGGGTGGCTCCATATACACGTAACCCACCCCCAACCAAACGACGGAGTTACGTGTCTATGGTCTCGCCAACCTTACCTGGCTGCCCGCACCACGTTTCATACGGCGAAACGAGTATGTTGATACGGGCGTTTCTGGTTTTTATTCTCCAGAAACCGGCTACTCCCCAATGACGGCGCAACCATACCATATTATTTCAGCCATCGACAACCTTATTCTTTGGCTATATTGGCTCTTAATTGAGACTCGTTTTCATTAATCTGAGTTCATGCGGGAATATAATGTAGCCGGGGGTAACAATGTTGCGGAAATAATAGTCAGAAAGGAAATGGCGCTGCCGATTAATTGTCCACAAGCAGCGCGGGGTTTGAGCGATAACGGAATGGATTTATTTTTATTTATTGATTATCAACGAAAAAGTGATAAATCTTCTCCAGGTCGTCCAGGTGAGTTACCTGAACCAACAGCCGGCGCTGTTCCAGGTCGATGGCCAGAATGCCATCCTCCGATAAATTCATGGCTTTAATGCGGTTATATTCGACAAACACATTGGCGAAGAAAAAACCGTGCGCTTTAAACACCATCTTGGGCGAGCGAATATAAGCGATATAGATGGCGAGCAGCGCCAAAGAAATAAGCAGGTAAGTGGTTAATGCCGCGCCGTTGGTGGTGACGTTGCGGTAAATCAGAATGGCGATCAGGCCGACGAAAATCAGGCTGTCGAGCCGGTTGCGGCGTTTGAGCGGCACTTTGAGCCGCGTTTTGCCTTTCAGCAGATCCATGCCGAATTCGTCATACAGCGAATACAGCAACAGCAGGGCGATGAACAGCATCAGTACGGCGTCGGTCAGTGACATCTCTTGCTCCACACATAAAAAAGCCGGGGGTTGCCCCCCGGCCGTTTCGAACGATTACAGGCCCAGCAGGCCAATCCAATAGCCAAAGATACCGATGACGAAGAAGCCGATGATGATCCACAGCGCGTTGACTTTCTTGCGCAGCAGCCACATGCAGGCGAAGGTCAGCAGCAACGGCACCAGGCCCGGCATCAGCTGGTCGAGGATAGTCTGCACCGTGGTGACGTTGGTATGCCCGGTCTGGTCGGTTATCTTGGACACCACCAGCGGGATATTCACGTGCGTCCACTTGTTGACCAGCGCCCCCATCACAAACAGGCCGAGAATGGACGCTCCTTCCGTCAGTTTTTGCAGGAAGCCGCCGCCCATGTCGTTGACGATATCCACCCCTTTACGGTAACCGTAGGCCACGCCGTAGTAGCGGGTCAGCAGGCGCACCAGGTTGAACAGCACGAAGAACAGGATCGGTCCGAGCAGGCTGCCGCTCATGGCGATGCCGGCGCCGAGCGCGGCGAACACCGGCCGCACGGTGCCCCAGAAAATCGGGTCACCGACGCCTGCCAACGGCCCCATCAAACCGACCTTGATGCCGTTGATCGCGCCGTCGTCGATCGGCGCGCCGTTGGCGCGTTGCTCTTCCATCGCCATGGTCACGCCGAGCACCGGCGCCGCCACGTAAGGGTGCGTGTTGAAGAACTCGAGATGGCGTTTGATCGCCTGTTTGCGATCGTCATTGTTTTCCGGATACAGGCGACGGATCACCGGCACCATCGAGAAGCAAAAACCCAGCGCCTGCATGCGTTCGAAGTTCCATGACCCCTGGAACAGGTTAGAGCGCAGGAATACGCCGCGAATGTCGGCCGGCGTGAGTTTCTTTTGAGCAGTTGTATCAACCATTTCTCTCACCTATTCCTAGTCGAGTTCGTTATCGAGATCGTTCGCGTTAGCCGGGCCGGCCTGGACAACCTGAGATTTGTTGTATTTCGGGCTGAGCTGGATATACAGCACGGCCATCACCACGCCGATGACGCCGAGCGCCACCAGGTTGAAGTTGGTGAAGGCGGCGGTAACGAAACCGAGATAGAAGAACGGCATCAGGTAGCCGGCGCGCATCATGTTAATCACCATTGCGTAACCGACCACGACGATCATGCCGCCGGCGATGTTCAGGCCGCTGGTGACCACTTCCGGGATCGAGTTGAGCAGGGCGTGTACCCCGGCGGTGCCGACCGAGATGGCGACGATGACCGCAGGGATGGCGATACGCATCGCCTGCAGCAGCAGGGCACCGATATGGATCCAGGTGATGGCGCGCAGGCTGCCGCGCTCCGCCGCGCTGTCCGCCGCGTGTTGGAAGGCCACGGTGAGGGTGCGCACGATGATGGTCAGCACCTGGCCGGCCGCCGCCAGCGGAATGGCCAGCGCGATACCGGCGCCGACGCTCTGCCCACCGGCGATGACCAGAATGGTCGAGATGATGGACGCCAAGGCGGCATCCGGCGCGACCGCCGCACCGATGTTCATCCAGCCGAGGGCGATCATTTCCAGCGTACCGCCGATGATGATGCCGGTTTTCATGTCGCCGAGGATGAAGCCGATCAGGGTACAGGCGACCAGCGGGCGATGGAACTGGAACTCGTCGAGGACGGAACCCATCCCGGCGATACAGGCAACGATAAATATCAGCACAATCTGAAGAGTGGTGATCTCCATTGCACTTCTCCTATGACCAAAAAAGCTCTGAGTAAAATAATCAGCGGCTGGCGCCACTAATTGAGTTTGTTAATCAGGTCCATCATTTTTAGCCGGCTGTCGGACGAGACCTTACGCACCTCCAGCTCGATACCGCGGTCGTTCAGCTTCTTAAACGCTTCGATATCTTTTTCATCGACGGAAACGGCGTTGTTCACCTGGGTTTTCCCCTGACGGAACGCCATGCCGCCGATATTGACGGATGTAATCTCGACGCCGCCTTCCACCAGACGCCAAACGTCGGTCGGGTTGGTGAATAACAGCATCACGCGATCGTTGGCGTATTTCGGGTTGTTCCAGACGCGGATGGCCTTCGCCACGTCCACCACGTGAGCGGTGACGCCCGGCGGGGCAACCTGGGTCAACAAGGTCTTGCGCACATGGTCGGCGGCGACCTCATCGCTGACGACGATGATGCGGCTGACGTTGGTCTCTTTGGTCCAGCGGGTGGCGACCTGGCCGTGGATTAAGCGATCGTCGATACGCGCCAGGCCGATTTTCATGTGATCGTTCGGCCCCAACGGCGCCTGAGGAGCAGCGGCTTTCGGGGCGGGTGCTGCGGGTTTTGCGGGTTCTTCTTGCGGTTTTTTCAGCGCTTTCACGCCTTCACGGCCGGTTTCCAACGCCAGCGCCACCAGTTCATCGAAAGCGGGGTTATCGTCCCGCGCCATGAAGGTTTCCACCAGCATCGGGATGTTGACCCCGGTGACGACCTCATAGTTGTCTTTATCGACCGCAATGCGGCTGGCGGCGTTGAACGGGCTGCCGCCCCAGGTATCCACCAGGAACAGCACGCCGCCGCTGGTATCCAATCCACTGATTTTTTCGTTGTACTTGACGATTAACGTTTCGGCATTCTCACCGGGAACGAAGTCTATAAAGGCGACGTTGTCCTGCTCGCCCAATAGCATCTCCGCCGTTTTCAGCAGTTGTTCCGCTGCAGCCCCGTGTGTGCCGATGATAATAGCTATTGCCACTCGCTACCTCCTCGTTGAACTCCAGGCACGGTGTATATCGTTCTTCCGTGCCGTCTTGGCAGTCACTTCCGCGGTTCAGATACATTATGGTAGAAAAAAAGAAACGCACGCCTAACATTTCTCACGCAGTTTCAAATGCCTGTGCGCGATACTTCACGAACGCGTCATTTATTTTAGTGAGTGAAAAAATATTTTTTGTGACGCTGCTCCGCTATTGAATGCTCGGATAAATCTTAACGGTCGTGGGCGAGATGACAGGGCGCAACCTTAAACCGCCGTTGAAAAAGCCGCTTTGTCCGCCAGAAAAATCCTGATACAGTAATTTCCTCTTTCATCACTAAGGAGTGAAGGGCCTCAGCCCTCCCTATGGACTGTCACCGAAGTTACTGTTTTTCCAGGTTTCACCCGCCACCTGCTGGCGTTACATATGCTGTTCGGCCGCTCGGCCACCACCCGGTAATCCCATCCCGTCACCTTGCTATTGTCGACTGCGCCCATGCAGCGGCGGCATCGTCACGTCTGAGCCTCCTGCACTCGTTCCCACTTTTCTCTGGAGTCTGATATGGAATTTTTAATGGACCCCTCTATCTGGGCGGGGTTGCTTACGCTGGTGGTGCTGGAAATCGTGCTGGGCATCGACAACCTGGTGTTCATTGCCATTTTGGCCGACAAGCTGCCGCCGAAGCAGCGTGATAAAGCGCGCATCATCGGCCTGTCGCTGGCATTGCTGATGCGTTTGGGCCTGTTGTCGGTGATCTCCTGGATGGTGACGCTGACCACGCCGCTGTTCAGCGTCGGCGATTTCAGCTTCTCGGGCCGCGATCTTATCCTGCTGTTCGGCGGGGTGTTCCTGTTGTTCAAAGCCACCATGGAGCTGCATGAACGGCTGGAAGGGCAGACGCACCAGGACGGCGCCAACCGCGGTTACGCCAAGTTCTGGGCGGTGGTGGTGCAGATCGTCATCCTCGACGCGGTGTTCTCGCTCGATGCGGTGATTACCGCCGTGGGCATGGTGAACGATCTGCCGGTGATGATGGCGGCGGTGGTGATCGCGATGGCGGTGATGCTGTTGGCGTCCAAACCGTTGACTAACTTCGTTAACGCGCACCCGACCATTGTGGTGCTGTGCCTGAGCTTCCTGTTGATGATCGGCCTGAGCCTGATCGCCGAAGGCTTCGGCTTGCATATTCCTAAAGGTTATCTGTACGCCGCGATCGGCTTCTCGATCCTGATTGAATTGTTCAACCAGATCGCGCGTCGCAACTTCATCAAGCATCAGGCGCGTCGCCCGATGCGCGAGCGCACCGCGGAAGCGATCATGCGCCTGATGGGGCAGCAGCGCGCGCAGCAGACGGACGATGCGGTCGCCTTGCCGCGGGATGAAACCTTTGCGGAGGAAGAGCGTTATATGATCAGCGGCGTGCTGACGCTGGCCTCGCGCTCATTGCGCAGCGTGATGACGCCGCGCACCGAGATTTCCTGGGTCGATTGCGAGCGCTCTCGTGAAGAGGTGCGCGAACAGCTGCTGGACACGCCGCACAGTCTGTTCCCGGTGTGCCGCGATTCGGTGGATGAGATTGTCGGCGTGGTGCGCGCCAAGGATCTGCTGGTGGCGCTGGAGCAGGGTGAAGATATCGCCGAGTTCGCCGCCCGCACGCCGCCGATCGTGGTGCCGGAAACCATGGACGTCATCAAGCTGTTGGCGGTGCTGCGTCGCGCCAAAGGGCGTCTGGTGGTGGTCACCAACGAGTTCGGCGTCGTGCAAGGGCTGGTGACGCCGCTGGACGTGCTGGAAGCGATTGCCGGTGAATTCCCGGACGAAGATGAAACCCCGGACATTGTGGCGGAAGGCGACGGCTGGCTGGTGAAGGGCGGGACCGACCTGCACTCGCTGGAACAGGCGCTGGCCTGCGATGACCTGGTGAGCCCAACCGCGGACTACGCCACCCTGGCGGGGCTGCTGTTGGCCCACTACGGCCAGATGCCGGTGGTGGGGGATACTATCGAGCTGAACCACCTGCGTTTCGATATCGTCGACGTCTCCGAATACCGCATCGAACTGGTGCGTGTCACCCGCGTCGTCTTTGACGAGCCGACGCAGTCGTAACCCGTTCGCCGGAGGCTCAGGCCTCCGGCGGATCCTCTTGCGCATGTCTGACGCGCGATTCGTACTGCTGCAACCACAGCGGGAAAACGTGGATCGGCATCGGTTTGGCGAAATAATACCCCTGCAGGGCATTGACCTCGCGTGAGCGCAGATAGTCAGCCTGTTCCGCCGTTTCTACCCCTTCAGCCACCAACTTCAGCTTCAGCCGCTGCGCCAGCGTAATGATGGTGTCGGTCACCGTGGCGTTTACCGCGTCGGTGCCGATGGCCGCGGTAAACCCGCGGTCGATCTTCAACACGTCCGGGCTGAGGTTTTTCAGGTAGCTCAGCGAACTGTGGCCGGTGCCGAAATCGTCGATGGCCAGCATGATACCCATGTCTTTCAGCGTCCGGATCTGGTCATGCTGGATGGCCGACAGCGCGGTGCGCTCGGTCAGCTCCAGCATCAGTGACGGCATTGGGTGCGCCGGCAGCCAAATCTGGCGGATATCGTCGATGATGTTGAGCGTTTTAAAATGTTCGGCCGCGACGTTGATGCTGATGTAGAACGACGGCCGCGGCGGGAATAGCTGCAGATTTTCCGTCACGGTGTTCATCAGATAACGGGTCAGCGGAATGATCAGCTCATGCTGCTCGGCCAGCGGGATAAACACGTCGGGCGAGATCCACCCCTGCCGTTTCTTTTTCCAACGCAGCAGCATCTCGACGCCGGCGCAGCGGCCGGTATCGCTGTGAATGATCGGTTGGCAGTAAACGCGGAACTCCCGGTGGGTAATGGCATGACCGATGTGATAAGACAGGCTCATACGGTTAGCGGTGAGCAGGTAGACCACGTAGGCCGCCAGCAGGCTGATCAACAGCGCCAGAGGAATATGGCGCGGCAGTGCGGAAAACGCCAGCATGCCGACCTGCGGGCCGAACAGCGAAATCGAGAACGGGTACCGCTCGGAACCGGCGGTGTAACGCAGATCGTTGGTCAGGGTGTCGCGGCGCAGGATTTCACGGCGTCCGTATTCCAGGCTGCTGTCGGCTACGTTCAGCACCATTCGCTGAACATAAGGCTCCTGCGGTTCGAGTAAAAAGTTCGATAACAGCTCGATATTGAAGACGTGCAGAACGCCGCTGGTTCTATCGCCGGGGGAGGGTGTCCACATCACCAACGTGGGCAGTCCTTTGCTCACCGCCAACGAAGGACGCAGCGCCAGCTTGACGTTGCTGTTGACGAAAATCGGCAGCACGGCGGCCAACTGATAATGACGGGCGCCAAACAGGCTGGAGCAGTAGATGACGCCATTTTTTACCAGCAGCATGGCGCGCAGCGCCTGATTTTGCGCAGCGCGAAAGCGTAGGGTCGATGAGACGTTCTCGCAGGGTTGTTCCAGCATGTCCATACTGCGTTCCGCCTGCAGCTGTGCGGGGGACAGCAGCTGGTCAATCTTGCCGACGGTGCGGGTGGCCAACGTTTGCTGGCTCTGCTCGATGCTTTTGACCTCTTGATAGTAACGGGTATACAGCGATACCAACAGAATAGCCGCGCCCACCGCTCCGGCCAGCAGCCAACGGTAGTAACGATATTGGGACGCGGCGAGGTGGGTCATCAACATCCGGTAAATCCTTGTTCGGTAATCCAGCTCCGAGTCACGGTCAGGCCATAGATCCTTAAGTTACGCTCGGCTAATTCTAGCCTGAGGTTATACAAGATTGATGGTAACTCAGTAAATTATTTCGATTTGGCAAAACAGAAGGTCAATTTGCAGGCTAACCGCCGGATCGATGAGAAAAATGCAGGATTTTTTCTGGTGACATTGTCACAAAAACGCTCAATGAATTGATTACCCATAAAAAACCCCGCCGGATGGCGGGGTTGTCGGTCAGTCGCATTGCACCTTGATAGCCAGGCCGCCGCGTGATGTTTCTCGATACTTGGCGTTCATGTCTTTGCCGGTTTCATACATGGTCTCGATCACCTTATCCAGCGAAACGCGCGGTTCGCTGGTGCGGCGCAGGGCCATGCGGGCGGCATTGATCGCCTTGACCGAGGCGATGGCGTTGCGCTCAATGCACGGCACCTGCACCTGGCCGGCGACCGGATCGCAGGTCAGACCCAGGTTGTGTTCCATGCCGATTTCCGCCGCCACGCATACCTGCTCAGGGCTGCCGCCCAGCAGTTCGGCCAGGCCGGCCGCCGCCATGGAGCAGGCAACGCCGACTTCACCCTGACAGCCGACTTCGGCGCCGGAAATGGAGGCGTTCATCTTGTACAGCGCGCCGATGGCGCCCGCCGCCATAAAGTAGCGGATATAGATGTCCGGGCTGACGGACTCGATGAAGTGATCGTAGTAAGCCAGCACGGCAGGCACGATGCCGCAGGCGCCGTTGGTCGGCGCGGTGACGACGCGGCCGCCGGCGGCGTTTTCTTCGTTAACCGCCAGCGCGAACATGTTGACCCAGTCGATCACGTTCATCGGATCGTTGGACAGTTTATCCGACGCCACCAGCATGCGGCGCAGCGCGGAGGCACGGCGCGGCACGCGCAGCGGGCCCGGCAGCACGCCTTCGGTGTTCAGACCGCGATCGATGCAGGCGCGCATGGTTTGCCAGACGTTACCGAAGTAGGTGTCGATCTCTTGCATGCTGTGCAGCGCCAGTTCGTTCTGCATCACCATGCCGGACAGCGACAGCCCGGTATCGCGACAGTGGTCGAGCATTTCGCGCGCGGAATTGAACGGATAAGGCATTTGCAGTTCTTGCTCGGCGGCCTTGCCGAAGTTCTCTTCATCGACGATGAAGCCGCCGCCGATAGAATAATAGGTCTTGCTGTACACTTCTTTATCGCCGGCGAAGGCGTGGACCTGCATACCGTTTTCGTGCAGCGGCAGGTTGTCGCTGCGGAAGACCATGCCGCCGTCGCGCGGGAAATCGACTTCATGCAGGCCGTTGGCCAGCATCAGGCGTTGACGTTGTTCTACATCGCGAATAAAACCCGGAATGCTATCGATATCGACGGTGTCCGGCATGTTGCCGGCCAGGCCGAGAATGATAGCGATATCGGTATGGTGACCTTTGCCGGTCAATGAGAGTGAGCCGTAAACGTCTACGGCAACACGCGTGATAGAAGGCATCAGGCCTTTATTTACCAGATCGTCGACAAACTGTTTGCCGGCTTTCATCGGTCCAACCGTATGAGAGCTGGACGGGCCGATGCCGATCTTAAACATGTCGAAAACGCTAATCACGCTAAAACTCCTTAAAGAGACGTATTGTTATGGCTGCGGCGGTTAAAAACCGCGCAGGGAACAGCGATATTGTAAAAGGGCCGTGCGGGTTCGGCTGCCTTTTTCGCATGAAATTAAATAATCCGTGGTGTCGCTTTTTTTACTGATTACCCGGGGCGAACCCTTGTGCGGGGCATCCGCTTTCGCCCAAGCTCCATTAACGGTAATCGCGCCAGCTTTCCTTGCTGAACGCCGCCGGCTTAATCCCTGTTTCTACAGTGGTTTATCTCGGACGGTGGTATTTTACAGGTATTTCGTAAGGTTTAAGAGAGGGTTTACAGTTTTTTTAAAACCATTCAACCGGAACGGTAGTTGAAAAAGCGATCAAATGAAGTGATTTCGATCGCTTTACCCGCAGCGGAGGCCGGCAACCGTGCCAGATTGCGAGTCAGATCACGCAATGCCGGCTAAATACTGACTTGCTGCGCCAGGCGGCGAATGATGGCGGCGGTCAGCCCCCAGATAAACTGGCTGTGGTACCAGGAAAGGTAAATCCGGTGCGTATGGCCGGCGCGATGAATGTCCAGCGGGTAGTAACGCGACAGGGTCAGCGCCTCCCGCAAAGGCATTTCAAACACGTCAGCCACTTCGCCTTCGTTGGCGCGGAACTGCACGTCCGGCGAGACCAGGCCGACGATAGGCGTGACCTGAAATCCGGTGCTGCTGTCGAGCGGCGCCATTTGGCCGAGTATGGTAACCGCCTGTGGCGGTATCGCCACTTCTTCCTGCGCTTCTCGCAGCGCCGTCACGATCGCCGACCCGTCTTCAGCGTCGGTTTTACCGCCGGGGAAGGCCACCTGGCCGGCATGTTTGCGCAGCGAGTCGGCGCGGCGGGTCAACAGCAGCGTTGGCTCGGCGCGACAGACGATCGGGATCAGCACCGCGGCCGGGCGCACATTGTGCGAGATCTGCGCCGCCTGCGGCAGCTGCAGTTGGAAACGGCTGATAAAGGCGTGCAGTGAGGCCGGTGCATTTGGTGGGATCACGATTGGGCGCACTCCCCGAGCTGCGGCAGAATGCGGCCAACCTTGTCGAAGGTCTCCTGATATTCCGCCTGTTCCTGGCTGTCCGCCACGATGCCGCCGCCGGCGGAGCAATGGATGCGGCCGTTTTCGGTGACGAGCGTGCGAATAGTGATGTTGGTGTCCATGGTGCCGCAGGCGCTCAGGTAACCGATGCTGCCGCAATAGGCGTTGCGACGCTGCGGCTCCAGTTCTTCGATGATTTCCATCGCCCGCACCTTGGGCGCGCCGGTGATCGAGCCGCCGGGGAAGCAGGCGCGCAGCAGTTCGGTCGCCGAGGCGGTGTCCGGCAGGGTTGCGGTGATGGTGCTCACCAGGTGGTGCACCGCCGGGAACGGCTCCACGATGAACAGTTCCGGCACGCGCACGCTGCCGGGCTGGGCGACGCGGCCGATATCGTTGCGCAGCAGATCGACAATCATCAGATTTTCAGCGCGATCTTTGGGCGAACCGGCCAAACGACGAGCCTGTGCGGCGTCTTGTTCTGCGTCCGCCAGCCGCGGCAGCGTGCCCTTGATCGGGCGGGTTTGGATGCGCTGCTGCTCCAGCCACAGGAAGCGCTCGGGAGAAACGCTCAACACGCTGTTGTGAGGCAGACGCAAGAACGCGGAGAACGGCGCGCGGTTGCTGGCGCTCAATTGGCAAAACGCCTGCCATTCATCTCCCTGATAGTCTGCGGAGAATCGCTGCGCCAGATTGATTTGGTAACAGTCGCCGCTGCGCAGGTAGTGCTGAATGCGTTGGAACTTCTCGCCGTACTGCTGCCGGCTCATATTGGCGCGCCAATCGCTCAGCAGTGTGAAAGGGCGTGCCGCAGGCGCGGTTTGGCTATTGAGCCAGCGCCAGCGCTGTTCCACGTCGCCATAGCTGAGCAGCGTCAGCGTTTGCAGCCGGTGGTCGGCGATCAGCGCCCAGTCATAAATGCCCACCGCCATGTCCGGTAAGGCGAGGTCGGCTTCGGCCAACTGCGGCAAGCTTTCCACCCGCCGCCCAAGATCGTAGCCGAACAGCCCCAGGGCGCCGCCCTGAAACGGCAGATCCGGATTAAAGGCCGGTTGCCAACCTTGCGCCACCATCTGCTGTTGCAACAACTCAAACGGATCTTGTTGCGACCGTATTGTTACGTCGTCACTTATGATTTCCGTGGTGGCGCCATGAGTCGTGAGAGTAATGCGCGGCTGCGCGACCAGAATATCGAAGCGGTTGTGCGAATGGTCGGCAAAGCCCGAGTGCAGCAGCATCGCCCAAGGCTGCGATGAAAGCGGGGCAAAAAGCGTCATCAGGGCGCTGCGATGGTAGGGCAAAGACTTTATGTTTGGGGCGGTTACGCTCATGAACGTCAATAAACCTGGCTGTGAAGACGGCAATATCTGGCGGCTAGTGTGCCATAGACGGCCATGGCATGCATGTTTTGCCATGCGAGACATGCAGCACACCTCACATAAACGACAGTTCAATAAACCTGAAATAAGGCATTTTTTGCGCCATTGTTTATACTTCGATATGTTAAAAATTTAACGTCAAAATAACTGAAAGCATTTTTCACCGAGGGCGCAAGACCCGAGAAATATAAAGACAACTCGTTAATTTCACACTTTTATTGTTGCTCGCTTTTATTAAGCGGGCGATGCGAAACGGTTTTGCCTGTGTTTTTTAAGGTGGCCGTCTTGTGAAAGTTATTCCTTGTTGTGGAACGCTTTTCTTGTAGAAAGCATGAAAAGACAAACAAGATGAATCTTATTTGGCTCGCGGCGGAAATGTGAATGTTCGCGTCATATTTTCGCTCGGGCGCTGAAGCGATTTCTATTTTTCAAAAAAATAAAATTATCATTTTGTTACATTATTATTGAAGAGCTGCCTATGTCGTTAATGCTGAGCGTCATCGTCCCGATGCACAATGCGGGAGAACTGTTAGAACCTTTCCTGGCTTCGTTGCTTGCTCAACGAGAACAGCGGTTGGAGGTGATCATCGTTAACGATGGTTCCACCGACGGTTCGGGGGAGGTCGCCCACCGCTATGCGGCGGCGCATCCGCATATTCGGGTTATCGATCAGGCGAACGCCGGCGTTTCCAATGCGCGTAATGCCGGGCTCGCCGTTGCCCGAGGAAAATACGTGGCGTTTCCCGACGCTGACGATCTGCTGGCGCCGGAAATGTATTCCACGCTGCTCGAGCAGGCCGAACGGCACCAATTAGACGTGATGCAATGCAATGGCGAACGCTATTTTGCCAGCCAGGACGAATTGCAGCCGATTTTTCCTCAGGAGCGTTTACGCACCACTGATGTTATCACTGGCGTTCAATGGTTCGAACGCGCGTTGAAATCGCGAAAGTTTATTCACGTTGTGTGGTTGGCGATATATCGTCTCGATTTTATCCGCCAGCATCGGCTCTATTTTGAACCGGGCTTACATCACCAGGATATTCCCTGGACGACGGAGGTCATGTTTAATGCCAAGCGGGTCAAATATTTAAGCACGCCGCTGTACCGCCAACGGGTGCACGACAAGTCGATCAGCAATCGCCGCCGCACCGGCAAGGCTAACGTGGATTATCAGCGCCACTATATGAAAATCGTCGAAATGCTGGAGCGGCTCAACCTGCGTTATGCGAACACCATCGCCATTCGGCCGGCGTTCCATTGGCAGATCACCCGCGAAGCGCTGGGGATTTGCCACAGCATTCGCCGTGAGCCGGATCCGGCCGCTCAGAATCAGATTACCGAGGAATTTTACCAACGTGGCATCGACAGAGCGATGCTCGCCAATGCGCGCGGCGTGAAGCAGGGGTGGCATGTCATGCTGTGGCGGCACCGTTTAAAGCAGTGGCGCAACGATAACGGCTGTTCACAGCCGGCCTGAGGCACAAGACGTTGGGATCCGCCGCGTTAGCGCGTATACTCCTTCTCCCTTTTGCCGGAGAGAACGACACATGCATGCAGGTATGCCATTACTGAGCCACGCGGAGCAGCAGGAAGCGGCGGATCGCATCCATCAGCTGATGGAACAGGGCATGAGCAGCGGTGAGGCCATTGCTCGCGTTGCGCAGGAAATTCGTGAGAAGCATCAGGGCGCTCATGTCGCGGTGCTGTTCGATGACGAAGACGAACAGCAGGATGCCGCGCCGGAGGCGTCGCGGGATGACGATGCTGAAGAAGACGAAGACTATTGATGTTATCGGGGCCGCGCAAGCGGCCCCGTCAGTTTTAGCGGTTGACCGCCACGGTGGCGGCGGCCTGTTTCGCCAGCTCCACCGCGAGTTCCGTGGTGTCCGCCGTCGCCAGCGCTACACCCAGGCGGCGCTGGCCGGCGATTTCCGGCTTGCCGAACAGACGCAGCTGGTTGTGCCCGCGCAGCGCGTTTTCCAATCCGCTGAAGCGCACATCGGTGCTGGTGAGCTGTGGCAGGATCACCGCCGAAGCGGAAGGGCCGAACTGGCGGATAGCGCCGATCGGCAAACCGAGAAACGCGCGCACGTGCAGGGCGAACTCAGACAGATCCTGTGAAATCAACGTGACCATGCCGGTATCGTGTGGGCGTGGCGACACTTCGCTGAAGATCACGTCGTCGCCACAGACGAACAGCTCCACGCCGAACAGCCCGAAGCCCCCCAGGGCCTTCACCACTTTCTCGGCGATAGCCTGGGCCCGGCTCAGCGCCGTAGCCGACATGCGTTGCGGCTGCCAGGACTCGCGGTAATCCCCATCCTCCTGACGGTGCCCGATCGGCTCACAGAAATGCACGCCATCCACGGCGCTGATGGTCAGCAGCGTAATTTCAAAATCAAATCTTACCAGCCCTTCGACGATCACCCGGCCACCGCCGGCACGGCCGCCCTGTTGGGCGTAATCCCAGGCGCTTTGCAGCTGTTCGGGCGTGCGGATCAGGCTCTGGCCTTTGCCGGAAGAGCTCATCACCGGTTTGACGATGCACGGGTAGCCGATATGCTCGACCGCCTGACGGAAGACCGTCTCGCTGTCGGCAAAGCGGTAGCTGGAGGTGGGCAGGCCAAGTTCTTCCGCCGCCAGTCGGCGGATGCCTTCACGGTTCATGGTCAGGCGCGTGGCTTCGGCGCAGGGCACCACGCGATGGCCCTGGCGTTCAAGTTCGACCAACATGGCGGTGGCGATCGCTTCGATTTCGGGAACGATATAGTCCGGCCGCTCGTGTTCGATGACGGCTTTCAACGCGTCACCGTCCAGCATATTGATGACGTGGCTGCGGTGCGCCACATGCATGGCCGGCGCATCGGCGTAGCGATCGACGGCGATCACCTCCAGACCGAGGCGCTGGCATTCAATGGCGACTTCTTTACCCAGCTCGCCTGAGCCGAGCAACATGACGCGGGTGGCGGAAGGGCGCAGGGCGGTTCCAATCGTTAACATAGTTTCGTACCTGGATCGGTGAAAGTAAGCGGATTGATGATCGGCGGGCAGTATATACGAAAACGATTGCGCGCGCAGCCGCCGCGCCGTTTTTGTTGCTAACTGGCTGTTTTTATAACAAACAGAAATATTTGCCCTGTATGAGCGATTGTGCGTTAATAACCGACGGCGAAAGAAGACCTACTTATCGAAAGGTTTTCGCGTCTCGTGCCGTCAAGGCAGGTTTATCAAGTAAAGGAAACACAAATGAGCAAGATCACTGGTCACGTTAAATGGTTCAACGAAAGCAAAGGTTTCGGCTTTATTACCCCTGCCGACGGCTCTAAAGACGTTTTCGTTCATTTCTCCGCTATCGTCAGCGATGGTTTCAAGACCCTGGCTGAAGGCCAGCAGGTTGAGTTCTCCATCCAGGACAGCCAACGTGGCCCAGCCGCAGCCAACGTCGTTGCGATTTAACGACTGCGTTGCCAAGAAACCCGCCGCCGGCGGGTTTTTTTATGCCCGCACCCCGTAACGCCGCCCATCTCTGTTATCATTTACCGCTGATTCGGCGCTTACCTGCGGGCGCGCCGCCATTCCATTCGTCACATAAGAGTTATCGCCGTGAGCACAGTTTCTTTTTCTTCCCTGCCGCTGCCAGCCGAACAGTTGGCCAACCTCAACGAACTGGGGTACGCCGAAATGACGCCGGTACAGGCCGCCGCATTGCCCGCCATCCTGCAAGGGCGGGACGTGCGCGCCAAGGCGAAAACCGGCAGCGGTAAAACGGCGGCCTTCGGCATTGGTCTGCTGAACAGTATCGTCGTCGGTCAGGTCGCCACGCAGGCGCTGGTGCTCTGTCCCACCCGCGAGCTGGCCGATCAGGTGAGCAAAGAGCTGCGTCGCCTGGCGCGTTTTACGCAAAACATCAAGATCCTGACGCTGTGCGGCGGCCAGCCGATGGGGCCGCAGCTCGATTCGCTGGTGCATGCGCCGCACATCGTGGTGGGGACGCCGGGCCGTATCCAGGAACACCTGCGCAAGAAAACGCTGCAGCTGGACGAGCTGAAGGTGCTGGTGCTGGATGAGGCCGATCGCATGCTGGACATGGGGTTCGCCGACGACATCGACGATGTGATCAGCTATACGCCGCCGCAACGTCAGACGCTGCTGTTTTCCGCCACCTACCCGGCAGGCATCGAGCGCATCAGCGCGCGCGTTCAACGCCAGCCGCTGAGCGTCGAGGTGGACGATGGCGAAGCGCAGACCTCCATCGAACAACGCTTTTATGAGACCACGCGCGATCAGCGCCCAGCGCTGCTGGTGTCGGCCATTCGCTATCATCAACCCGCGTCCTGCGTGGTGTTCTGCAATACCAAGCGCGACTGTCAGACGGTGCTTGAGGCCCTGGAGGCCCGCGGCATCAGTGCGCTGGCGCTGCATGGCGATCTGGAACAGCGCGACCGCGACCAAGTGTTGGTGCGTTTCGCCAACCGCAGTTGCCGGGTATTGGTGGCGACCGACGTCGCCGCACGCGGGCTGGATATTAAAGAGCTGGAGCTGGTGGTCAACTACGAGCTGGCGTTCGATCCCGAAGTGCATGTGCACCGTATTGGCCGTACCGGCCGCGCCGGCATGAGCGGGTTGGCGATCAGCCTGTGCACGCCGCAGGAAATGGCGCGTGCGCACGCGATTGAAGACTATCTGCAGATGAGCGTCGACTGGTCGCCGGTGTCCGAGCTGAGCGGGGCGGCCAACGGCTCGCTGGAGGCGGAAATGGTGACGCTGTGTATCGACGGCGGCCGCAAGGCGAAGATCCGTCCCGGCGATATTCTCGGGGCGCTGACCGGTGATGCCGGGCTGACGGCGGCGGAAGTGGGCAAGATCGATATGTTCCCGGTGCATGCCTATGTCGCGATCCGCAAAGCCAGCGCGCGCAAGGCGCTGCAACAGTTGCAGCAGGGTAAAATCAAAGGCAAAAGCTGCAAGGTGCGGCTGCTGAAATAAGCCGAAGGCGGGCGGCGGTTTGCCTTCCCGCCACGATCTATTTATACTGTATATAATCACAGTAATTTGAGTATTTGAGGACGCACGCATGGCGGTTGAAGTTAAATATGTGGTGGTGAGAAACGGTGAGGAAAAAATGACTTTCGCGAGCAAGAAAGAAGCCGACGCCTACGACAAAATGCTGGATCTGGCGGACAACCTTGGGGAGTGGCTGCAGCAGGCGCCGCTGAACCTGGATGACGAACAGCGCGAAGGGCTGAGCTTCTTCCTGGCGGAAAACAAGGATGCGCTGGGCCTGATTCTGCGCGGCGCATCGCCGGCGGAAACCCTCAAGAAACCGGCGGAAAGCAAAGCGAAAAAAGCGGCCTCTACCCCAAAAGAGGGATCTGCGTCAGAAAAGCAGGCGGCATAATGACTTATGTTGCGGTGTTGTGATGAAAAAGGATCTAAAATGAGCCGTGAAATAACTTTCTTCAGCCGCTTTGAGCAAGACATTCTGGCCGGGCGTAAAACCATCACCATTCGGGATGCCAGTGAATCGCATTTTGAACCGGGCGAGGTATTGCGCGTTAGCCGCAATGAGGACGGCGTATTTTTCTGCTTTATCGAAGTGCTGTCGGTAACGCCGGTGCGCCTGGATGCGCTGACCGAACGCCACGCACAGCAGGAGAACATGTCGCTCGGCGAACTGAAGCAGGTGATCAAGGAAATCTATCCGGGCCTGGATGCGCTGTTTGTCATTGAGTTCGTCAAACGGTAACCCTTTGCCGAAGCCCTGTTGTGAGCCAGGGATGGGCGCCCGGATAGCGCTAATCACAACGGGAGGACATATGAAAAAAACGGGTTTGGCTATCGCCTTGTTGGCCATGATGGGAGCATCGACGACGGTGTGGGCGCAGGATCACGAACAGCGCGCCGCCAAGGTGGGGCAGTGTGCGGGCCTGCAGCCGGCGGATATCGCCGCCCAGGTCAAGCGCGACTTCTTGCAGAACCGCATTACGCGCTGGGAGTCGGACAAAAAGCTGCTGGGTACCGCAACGCCGATTGCCTGGGTTAGCCCGGATGCCATCAGCGGCAAGGATCAGGTATGGCAGGTGCCGTTGACGGTGCGTGGCACCAAGGCAGATAAAACCTACAACGTGACGCTCAACTGCAACACCGGCGAAATCGCCTACAGCGCCCCACAGTAACGCTTTCCCGGCAGTAAAAAGCCCGCCGAGCGGCGGGCTTGATGTTCTCAGGCGGCGTCAGTCGCTGAACGGGATCACCAATTCACCCGGTTTCACTTCCAACCCTTTCGCCAGTTTTTTCGCCAGCGCTTCGGTTTTGCTGTTGTCAGGATTCAGCACATAAGCCGGCTTTTGGTCGAAGTAGGATTTCAGCGACTGGTTCAGATACGGCGTCAGCGCTTTCATGACCGTCTGCATTTTTTCCGGTTGCACGCTGTAATCGGTCAGCTCCATGTCCTTCAGGAAAATGGCGCCCTGCGCCCGGTCATAAACCGGCTGCGCCTTCAGCGTCAGCTTCAGATCAGCGGTCTGCGGGCCGAGAATCGACGTGATGTTGACCTTGGCGTCGCCGGAAAGGGTGACTTTACCCGGTTCGCTGCGGCCGATCTGGCTTTGCAACTGAGTCAGCACGATGTTGGCGTCCAGCAGGCCGGGCACGCCGATTTGCTTCTGATAGTCGTTATGTTTCTGCAGGTAGTCATTCACTTCCTGCTCACTCAGGGTGTACTGGGTCAGTTGATTGCAACCGGCCAATACGCCGGCGAACAGCAGGGCGGCTGCGCCCATCAGGATCTTCTTCATTAATGCCTCATTGCGACTGCTGGCGAAAAGTGCTGCAGATAATTGATTAATCATTATAAACGCTCCGCCTGCGCGTGAAAACGGCAGGCGGCGGTATGGCAGGAATAGTGCGCGTAAAACAGGGCGAGACCTATCGGATAACGCCGAAAGCGTCAGCGCCGTAATCGCAGCGCCAAGAGGATCACGCCGGCCAGGCAGGCTGCGCCTCCCAACAACGGGAACAGCGGAATGCCCCACAGCCGCAGCGACGAATGCATCAGATAAGGCGCCAGCCCCAGGGCAAAAGCGGCGGTGACGATGGCGATGGCTAGGGTAACGGCGCTGCGCTCCAGCGCTTTGCTCAACTGACCGAGGTTCTTGACGTTAATGTCGGCATTGAGCTGCCCGCGTTTCAGGCGGCGCACCAACAGCCGCAGGGTTTGCGGCAGCTCCTCTCCGGCGTCGAGCGCTTCCCCGCCCAGGGTCAAGAGCCGTTGGCGCACGGCGTCAGGGGCATAACGTTGCAGCACCGTTTGTTGCAGCATCGGTTTGAGCGTGGCGACGATGTCAAAGGCCGGATCCAGCCGGTGCAGCACGCCGTCGGCGGTGATTAAGGCCTTGAACAGCAGCACCAGATCCGGCGGCAGCGCCAGCTGGTGCTCACGCGCCATCACCAACAGGTCAGTGAGGGCTTTGCCGAGCGTTAGGGTGGCGGCGGCCTGCTTGTCGAGAAAGTTTTGCGCCGCCAGCTCCAGGTCCATCAGATCCAGCGGTTCGCTGTCCGACCAGGCGATCAGCGTGTTGACGATGCCTTCGGACTGACGATCGGCGATGGCCTGCAGCAGCAGGAGCAACTGGTTGCGCCGCCGTTCGGACAGCTGCCCCACCATGCCGAAGTCGATGAAGCCGACGCGATCGCCGCTCAGCGCCATCACGTTGCCGGGGTGCGGATCGGCGTGATACAGCCGGTGCTCCAGCACCATGCTCATAAAGGCGCGAGCGCCGCGCCGCGCCAGCAGCGGGCCGTCAAATCCCGCTTCTGCCAACTGCCGGGGGTTCTCCGGCGCGGTGCCGGGCAAGTATTCCTGCACTAACAGACGCGGAGAAGACCATTGCCAATAGATTTTCGGCACGACCACGTCGGGTTCACGCGCAAACATGCCGGCGACGCGATCGCAGTTATGCCCTTCATGGGTCAAATCCAGTTCATGATTGAGCGCCGTCGCCAGCGCTCTGACCATCTGCCGTGGTCGATAGCGCGCCAGCGCCTGACTCTGCTGCTCCACGGTTTCCGCCAGCGAGGCCAGCAGCCGCAGATCGGCGTGAATGGTTTTTGCCAGGCCAGGGCGCAGCACTTTCACCACCACCTGTTCGCCGCTGTGCAGGCGCGCGCGGTAAATTTGCGCCATCGACGCCGCGGCCAGCGGTGTGCGATCGAATTCGGCAAACAGCTGCTCGGGATCATCCCCGAGATCGGCGATGATCTGCGGCGCCAGCATTTCCCATGGCAACACCGCCGCCTGGCTGTGCAGGCGATCCAATTCGTCGGTCCAGGCCGGATCCAGCAGGTCAGAACGCGTGGCCAGGATCTGGCCGAATTTGACGAAGGTTGGGCCGAGCGCCTCGAGCGCTTCGCGCAGCCGCTGAGGGAGGGGCTGCGCGCTCTGCCGTGCGGGCTCACCGCGGGCGCCACGCAGCAACGCCCCCAGGCCCAGCAGGCGCAGAACGTCTTGCAAACCATAACGAATCAGAACGGAAGTAATTTCCTTCAGCCGCGCCCGATCGCGAGCGGTGGCGAGCACCATTTTCAGCATCAGTACGCCATATCCTTTTTGTGACTGTCGAACGTTATTGTTCCATATCCAGCAGCAACGGCACTTCGCTGCGCTGCGCCATGCGGTTGCGGTAGGCTTCCACGTTGTCCGGCAGGGCAACCCCGGCGACGATCGACAATGAGCGCAGCAGCGGGAACAGATGAATATCGTCCTCAGAAAGCTCGCCGTTCACGGCGTCGGCGGAGACGATCAGCGGTGACAGCGTTTGCAGGTCGGCCTCCAGTTCGGCGATCAAATCGGCGCTGTTGGCGAGATGCTCGGCGAAATTACCGATTGACGCCTGCTTTTTATCGATAAAGTAACGGCGGGCGCTGTCGGTGGCAAATTCTTCGAAATCGGCATGCGCAATACGCGGCAACAGCAATTTGGCCGCATAACTGTCGACCCGGCGCAACCACTCGGCGATGGCCGGGGTGGTGCGGCCGGTCAGCACCGGTTTGCCGTCCAAGCCATCGACATAGCGCACGATATCCAGGCTTTCCGGCATCGCTTCGCCGTCGTCTTTGATCAGGATCGGCACCATTTTTTTGCCAATCAGATTGAACGGGGTCGTCTCATCGTCGTTGAGCAACGTGACCAGGCGAATCGGCAGATGTTTCAGGCCGAAAATCATGCGGGCTTTAACGCAGAATGGGCAATGATCGTAAATGAACAGTTTCATGCTTGCTCCGGGTTGTCAGGTTTTAACAGCAATAGTTACCACAGCTTATCGAGGCTGTCTTGAAACGCGTGTGTTGGATGGTGCGTTATTGCGATATTGCCCGCGCAACAGGCGCGGGCGAGGAGTGCTATTTCTTGACCGGTACCGAGTTGAGCACATCGATCAGGTGAATGCGGGCTTGTTCCAAATCGATCTGATCGCGTTCGTTGGCGGCGGTGACGACCTGCAGCTGTTTGATAATATCGTTTTTCAGGCCGGCGTCGCTGGCGAGGATATGCGCCAGCGCCTTTTCCACCAGAGTGGAGCGCGCATAAATCATGCGCAAGTTCAGTATCATATGTTCGAGTAGTTGCGGTAATTTGGCTTCTTCGCTCATGCCGACGGGCTCCTGTGGGTGTTTTTACTAACAGGATAGCAGCTGTTGCCGATTCGGCCGGATTTCTATGGCGTTAGCCGCCGCGCAGTATCACCGACGCGTTGCGCCGCGGGCTGAATTGCCAGTACAGCGCCAGCAGCGTGGCGAAGCCTACGGCGCCGAGCAGCAGCCAGGGCAGCTCCGGCATGTTCATCATCCGCCCGGTATCGTACATCCAACCGCCGCCGGTATATCCCAACGCACCGCCCAACGCCAGCCCGAGGCGGCTGAAGCCCATGTAGCTGCCGCGCGCCCGCGGATCGGCCAGCGACGCGCTGAGCGTTTCGCGCGCCGGCTCGGCGATGATCGAACCCAGATAGAAACAGCAAATCAGCGTGAACACGCCTTGCAGGCTGCTGGCAAGGCCGATCGGCAGCAGGCTGAGCGTCATCAGCAGCAGGCCCGCCATCAGGCGTTGTTCAAGCCGAAAATGTTTTTCACCCCAACGCGCCAGCGGATAGAGCAGCGACAGCGACAGCGCCGCTTCGATCGCGTACATCCATTTCACCGCCGCCGGTGAGCCGGCAATTTCATTGACCACGATCGGCAGCATCAGCATCACCTGTACCGCCAGCATATAGTAGCCGGTCAGCGTCAGGACATAGGTGAGGAAGCGGCGATCGCGCACGACCCGCAACATGCCTTCTTTCATCGGCACGCGCACGGTGGAGATGCGATAAGCCGGCAGTAACCAGGCGTTCCAGCCGGCGGCCAGCACGAAGATCGCCGCCCCGACCCAGCAGACAAAGTGGAAATCGTATTGCAGCAGCCAACTGCCGATCAGCGCGCCGACTACCGCGCCGGCGCTGTCCTGCATCATCAACAGCGAGAAAAAGCGGCCGCGTTCGTGCGGACGGGTCAGTTTGATCACCAAAGCGGTGCGCGGCGGATCGAACAGCGTGCCGCCGAGGGCCGACAGCGCGCAGGAGAACCACAGGATCCACGGCGCATCGGCCATCGCCATGGTGGCGAAACCGGCGGCGCGCAGCAGCATGCCGGTGACGATCATCGGCTTGGCGCCAAAGCGATCGGCGACCGCGCCGCCAAAGATGCCGAGCCCTTGTTGCAGCAACTGACGCAAACCCAGCGCGATGCCGACGATCAGCGCCGCCCATCCCAGTTGATCGACGAAGCGGATCGAAATAAGCGGGAACACGACAAAGAAGCCTAAAACCACCAGCAGGTTGTCGAGCAACAGAAAATATTTACCCAAGCTGCGCGCTTGCGACACCAGAGACATGCATCACCATGAGCAATTAAGAGAGAGGGGGAAGGCAACCCCACCATTCTCTACCCAATTGGCGGACGGCGACAGGGGCGGAGTAGATAATATTTTTTTATCGTCAAGGTGTTACCTGAACTGCAAAATTGGCGGAAAAACGCCGTAAAACGCGTATTCGGCGATTTACTGAGCGGCCGGTATTTTACCTCGGGGGCGGCCTACGGTTATATTGAATGCAAGGGAGCGCGGTTCTGAGGCGCTATTGGCAACATAAAGTCATGGCCTCAGATTGGCGTCGGATAATTATCCACGAGGCTTCCTAATAAATACTTCTTATCGAACCGTTTTGACCGCGGGGGAAATGATGTTCGGCTACCGCTCTGCATCGCCAAAAGTACGTCTTACTACCGACCGGATGGTGGTCCGTTTAGTGCATGAACGGGACGCCTATCGTCTGGCGGACTATTATGCCGAGAACCGGACCTTTCTCAAACCCTGGGAGCCGGTGCGCGATGAAAGCCATTGTTATCCGTCCGGCTGGCAGGCGCGCCTGGGGATGATCGCTGAAATGCAAAAGCAGGGCAGCGCCTACTATTTTATCCTGCTCGATCCGGAAGAGCAGGAAGTCCGCGGCGTGGCGAACTTCAGCAACGTGTTGCGCGGTTCGTTTCACGCCTGCTTCCTCGGTTATTCGCTGGGGGAGAAATGGCAGGGGCAGGGGTTGATGTTCGAAGCCTTGCAGTCCGCCATCCGCTATATGCTGCGCCAACAGCGCATGCACCGCATCATGGCCAACTATATGCCGCATAACCAGCGCAGCGGCGCATTGCTGACGCGTCTGGGATTCGAACGCGAAGGTTACGCCAAAGATTACCTGCTGATCGACGGCAAGTGGCAAGACCACGTTTTGACGGCATACACCAATAAAGAGTGGCTACCCCCACGTTGAGGCCAAACGATGAAATATGAATTGAACGCCAAAGAGGCCCGGGTCATCGGCTGCCTGTTGGAAAAACAGGTGACGACGCCGGACCAATACCCGCTTTCGCTTAACGCCATTACCCTGGCCTGTAACCAAAAGACCAACCGCGAGCCGGTGATGGATCTGAGCGAAAGCGAGGTGCAGCAACTCCTCGATCTCTTGCTGCGCAAACATTTCCTGCGCACCCTCAGCGGGTTCGGCAATCGGGTCGTGAAATACGAGCAGCGGTTTTGCAATTCCGAGTTTGGCCAGCTGAAGCTCTCTCCCGCCGAACTGGCGGTGATCGCCACCTTACTGCTGCGCGGCGCGCAAACGCCGGGCGAGCTGCGCACGCGCACCAACCGAATGCACGAGTTCAGCGATGTCAGCGAGGTCGAACAGGTGCTGCAGCAGTTGACCACGCGCGAAGACGGCCCGTTCGTAGTGCGCCTGGCGCGCGAGCCGGGCAAGCGCGAAAGCCGCTTCATGCATCTGTTCAGCGGGCCAATCGATGAGGCGCCGCCGGCGCTCGAGTCGGAGATCGACGGTGAATTGAGCGCCAGGGTCAGCGCGTTGGAAAACGACGTGGCGGAGCTGAAACGGCAGGTGCAGCAACTGTTGGCGAGGGAAACGCATGACTAAATTGCGCGTGGGCGTGGTGGGGCTGGGCAGCATCGCGCAGAAGGCCTACCTGCCGATCCTCAGTCAGGCGGCGGACTGGACGCTGGTGGGCGGCTTCTCGCCTAATCAACAGAAAGCGCAGCCGCTGTGCGACAGCTACCGCATGGCCTGTTTCCCTCGGCTGGACAACTTGGCCGAACAGTGCGATGCGGTCTTTGTCCACAGCAGCACCGCCAGCCATTTTTCGGTCATTGGCGAGCTGCTTAACCGTGGCGTACATGTTTACGTCGATAAACCGCTGGCGGAAACGCTGGAGCAGGGCGAGCAGTTGCTTGAGCTGGCCGAGCGGCGGGGCAAAACGCTGATGGTGGGGTTCAACCGCCGTTTCGCGCCGCTTTACCGCCAACTCAAGCAGCAAATGAATCAGCCCGCCTCCATTCGCATGGATAAACATCGGGCGGACAGCGTCGGCCCTCACGATCTGCGCTTTACCCTGCTGGATGACTATCTGCACGTGGTGGACACCGCCCTGTGGCTGGCGGGCGGAGGCGAGCAACTGCTGAGCGGCAGCGTGCACGCCAACGCTGCAGGCGAAATGCTGTACGCCGAGCACCACTTCGCCTGTGGCGATACGCTGGTGACGACCAGTATGCATCGCCGCGGCGGCAGCCAGCGCGAAAGCGTGCAGGCGGTGACAGACGGCGCGCGGTATCAGTTGACCGATATGCGCCACTGGCTGCGCGAAGATGCGCAGGGCGAGTTGGAACAGCCGGTGCCGGGTTGGCAAAGCACGCTGGTGCAACGCGGTTTCGACGGGGCGGTGCGGCATTTCCTCTGCGCCGTCGCCAATCAGAGCGCGCCGGAAACCGGCGGCGAGCAGGCGCTGGTTGCGCAGCGGGTGGTCGAGCGTTTGTTACGCGATAACTCTATGTAACATATGGCGGTAGCTATTCTTTTCCGGATGCGTAAACTGAGCCGATTGTTTCACTGACGCCTGCTGTTGCAGGCGTTGATATTTACGGTACCTATCAGACAACCACATGAACCTACTCAAATCCTTGGCTGCCGTCAGCTCGATGACGATGTTTTCGCGGGTGTTGGGCTTTGCCCGCGATGCGATCGTCGCGCGCGTGTTCGGGGCCGGCATGGCAACGGACGCCTTCTTCGTGGCGTTCAAACTTCCTAACCTGCTGCGTCGTATCTTTGCCGAAGGCGCATTTTCGCAGGCTTTCGTGCCGATCCTGGCGGAATATAAGAGCCAGCAGGGCGAGGAAGCGACGCGCACCTTTATCGCCTATGTCTCCGGGCTGTTGACGTTGGTGCTGGCGGTGGTGACGGTGCTGGGGATGCTGGCCGCGCCCTGGGTGATCTATATCACTGCGCCGGGCTTTACCGATACGCCCGACAAGTTTGCGCTGACGTCGGCGCTGCTGCGCATTACCTTCCCCTATATTCTATTGATTTCGCTGGCCTCGCTGGTGGGGGCGATCCTCAATACCTGGAACCGTTTCTCGATCCCGGCCTTTGCGCCAACGCTGCTTAACGTCAGCATGATCGGCTTCGCGCTGTTCGCCGCGCCGTATTTCCACCCGCCGGTGCTGGCGCTGGCGTGGGCGGTGGTGGTCGGCGGCGTGCTGCAACTGGGCTATCAGCTGCCGCACCTGCGCAAGATCGGCATGCTGGTGCTGCCGCGCATCAAATTGGGTGACGCCGGGGTCTGGCGGGTGATGCGCCAGATGGGGCCGGCGATCCTTGGGGTGTCGGTCAGCCAGATCTCGCTGATCATCAACACGATCTTCGCATCGTTCCTGGTGTCCGGCTCGGTGTCCTGGATGTACTATGCCGACCGCCTGATGGAGTTTCCTTCCGGCGTGCTGGGCGTGGCATTGGGCACCATCCTGCTGCCGTCGCTGGCCAAAAGCTTCTCGAGCGGCAACCACGACGAGTATTCGCGCCTGATGGATTGGGGGCTGCGCCTGTGCTTCCTGCTGGCGCTGCCGAGCGCCATCGCGCTGGGTATTTTGGCCAAACCGTTGACCGTCTCGCTGTTCCAGTACGGCAAGTTCAGCGCCTTTGACGCGGCGATGACGCAACGCGCGCTGGTGGCTTACTCGGTGGGGCTGATGGGGCTGATCGTGGTTAAGGTGCTGGCGCCGGGCTTTTATTCGCGTCAGGACATCAAAACGCCGGTCAAGATCGCCATCATTACGCTGATCATGACGCAGGTGATGAACCTGGCGTTTATCGGTCCGCTGAAGCATGCCGGCCTGGCGCTGTCGATCGGTTTGGCAGCCTGCCTGAACGCCGCGCTGCTGTATTGGCAGCTGCGCAAGCAGAAAATCTTCCAGCCACAGCCGGGTTGGGCGCTGTTCCTCACCAAGCTGGTGATTGCCGTGCTGGTGATGTCGGCCGTGCTGATTGGCTTGATGTGGCTGATGCCGGCCTGGGATCAGGGCAACATGCTGGAGCGTTTGCTGCGCTTGGCGGCGGTGGTGGTGGCCGGTGTGGTAGCCTACTTCGGCGTGCTGGCCGGGTTGGGTTTCCGCCCGCGTGATTTCGCGCGCCGGGTCGTCTGAGCCGAGTGAAAGCGTAAAAAAAAAGGTCGCCACGGCGACCTTTTTGCTTTTCTGCGCGGCGCGGTTTACATGCGCTCGACGGTTTCGATGCCCAGCGTATCCAGGCCGGTTTTCAGCGTTTTGGCGGTCAGCAGCGCCAGCTTCAGGCGGCTCTGACGGGCTTCTTCGCTGTCGGCGTTGAGGATCTGGCAGTGCTCGTAGAAGCCGGAGAACAAGCCGGCCAGATCGTACAGGTAGCTGCACATGACGTGCGGCGTGCCTTCACGCGCGACGGCGGTGAGCACCTCTTCGAACTGCAGCAGGCGAGTGGCCAGCGCAATTTCACGCTCTTCGGTCAGGGTCAGCGGCAGCGTCAGGCTGCTTTCGTCGATCCCGGCGCGTTTGAATACCGATGCCACACGGGTATAGGCGTATTGCATGTAAGGCGCGGTATTGCCTTCGAAGGCCAGCATGTTATCCCAGTCGAAAACATAGTCGGTGGTGCGGCTTTTCGACAGATCGGCGTATTTCACCGCGCCGATACCGACCACGCGAGCGATGGTCTTCATTTCGTCTTCCGGCATGTCCGGGTTTTTGCCGGCGATCAACTGTTCGGCGCGTTCGATGGCTTCATCCAGCAGATCGGAGAGCTTCACGGTGCCGCCTGAGCGGGTTTTGAACGGCTTGCCGTCTTTGCCCAGCATCATGCCGAACATGTGATGTTCCAGCGAGACGGACTCCGGCACATAACCGGCTTTGCGCACGATGGTCCAGGCCTGCATCAGGTGCTGATGCTGGCGGGAATCGATGTAATACAGCACGCGATTGGCGCCCAGGGTCTCGTAGCGATACTTGGCGCAGGCGATATCGGTGGTGGTATAGAGGTAGCCGCCATCCTTTTTCTGGATGATGACGCCCATCGGGTCGCCGTCCTTGTTCTGGTATTCGTCGAGGAACACCACGGTGGCGCCTTCGCTTTCCACCGCCAGCCCTTTGGCTTTCAGATCGGCGACGATGCCCGGCAGCATCGCGTTATACAGGCTTTCGCCCATCACGTCGTCTTCGGTCAGCGTGACGTTCAGGCGGTTATAGGTCAGCTGGTTTTGCGCCATGGTGATGTCGACCAGCTTGCGCCACATTTTCAGGCAGTATTGATCGCCGCCCTGCAGCTTCACGACGTAAGCGCGTGCGCGCTCGGCGAACTCGGCGTCTTCATCGTAATGCTTCTTGGCTTCGCGGTAGAACTGCTCGAGATCGGACAAGCCCATATCGCTGGCGTTTTCATTCTGCATTTTTTCCAGGTAGGCAATCAGCATGCCGAACTGGGTGCCCCAGTCGCCGACGTGGTTGGCGCGGATCACTTTATGGCCCAGAAACTCCTGAGTACGCGCTGCGGCGTCGCCGATGATGGTGGAGCGCAGGTGGCCGACGTGCATTTCTTTCGCCACGTTCGGCGCGGAATAGTCGATAACGATGGTTTGCGGTTCAACCGGCGCAATGCCCAATTTCGGTGCGTTCAGCACCTGGTCGGCCTGGCGGGCGACCCAGTCGCTGTTCAGGAAGATATTGATGAAGCCGGGGCCGGCGATTTCCACTTTACTGGCGACGTCGCCGAGATCCAGCAGTTGCACCACTTTTTCCGCCAGCTGACGGGGCGGCATGCCCAGCTTTTTGGCGACTGACATCACGCCGTTGGCCTGGTAATCACCAAACTGCGCCTTGGCGGATGGGCGGACCTGCGCTTCGCAATCCGCTGGCGCGCCAGCGGCGATCAGCGCCTGGCTGACTTTATCTGAAAGAAGAACCTGAATATTCACCGGGTTACCTTAATGACGAACGAGGGGCCGAAACCAGCCCCCGAGGGATTCAACGGTGGTGGCCAACGGCGCGCGGGCGGCGGCGACCTCCACAAAACAGCCTGCAATTGTAACCGATCTGAGGGAGCCCGTCAGCAGTTGGCGCGACCGCAGCGATGAAACAGTTGCGGAGGCGCGCGTTATTGCCGTGGGGATAAAAGATGGACAACCGAGAGAAGATATACGGTGGAAAAAATGAGGGGCTAGCGTTTTTTATTGCGGCGACCGGAATCCAGCGTATTGGTGCTGCGAGATTTAAAATGACGGTAGATGGCGTATACGGCGATAATTATCAACACCAAGGATATCGTCAGCAATAACATAATGATCATCTCTAATTTAAATTTCCCCCAAAGTAGCCGAGTTGAGTGGGTGAATCAATTGCCCGGCATTAAATTAAGATAATCCTTAGTTTTCCATCATTTTTTGCGCTGCATTCTCTTTGTTTACAATTGGTTAAGCTTCATTTTTTGTGTGACTTATATAAGTGGGTGAGGTTTGATTAAGCGAAAAAAATCAATCGATTTAGCCCGCAGGTGGCGGAGGGTTTTGTGCAAAATAACTTAAATCTTACTGTCATAAGGAAATGATATAATGGCCTGCGAAAAATCCTATTTTTTATTTAATTGCCGAATTAATAAGCTGCCATCTCAATAAGCGCTGGGTTTTTCGTCCCCCATCCAGAACCGAAAATTATGCTGTACTGCCGCTGAAAAATCTCGCCACTCTGGCGAGCGCCGTCGCCACCGTGTAAATTACGGCCTTTAACTTTGCGCTCGTTGTTTTGAGGTTTCTATGACCAATCCCTTGCAGGCCATTGCCGAGCTTGACGATCTGAGGCTCGACCTGCCGCGTTTCGAGCAGGCGTTGCAACAATTCGCCGCCAGATTGCAGCTTGACCTGTCCTCGTTTACCGCCGATCACATTTCCTTGCGCTGTCACCAGAACGCTACCGCCGAACGCTGGCGCCAGGGATTGATGCAGTGCGGGACACTGTTGTCCGAATCGATGATCAACGGGCGGCCTATCTGTCTGTTTGATTTACAGCAGCCGCTGGTCGTGGGGCCGTGGCGGATAGATTGCGTCGAGCTGCCGTATCCCGGGGAGAAACGGTATCCGCATGAAGGGTGGGAACATGTCGAGCTAGTGCTGAGCGGCGATCCGCAGACGTTGCACGCCCGCGCGCTGAGCCATCTCGCTGATGAAGCGTTGCTGGCGCCGGGGATCAAACTGAAGCAAAGCTCGCCAAAAGGCGAGGGCGAGCGGTTGCCGAACCCGACGCTGGCCATCACCGATGGAACGGTCACGATCAAGTTTCATCCTTACTCCATTCGGGACATTGTCGCCAGCGAGCAAGGCTAGTCGAACAGCGTGGCGCAGGCCCGCGCCATGCGATCGAGCGCTTCATCGAGCAGAGCCCGCCGGCAACCGAAGTTCAGTCGTACAAAGCGCCGATCGCCGAAATCCAAACCGGCGCTTAATCCAACGCCCGCGCGCTCGAAGAACTGATGCGGATTGTCCACCGGCAACGCGCCGCAGTCGATCCAGGCCAAATAGGTGGCTTCAATCGGCAACAACTTCAATCCCGGCATGGCGTTGATGCGTTCTGTCACCCGATCGCGATTGGCGCGCAGATAAATCAACTGCTCGTCCAGCCAGGGTTGCCCGTATTGATAGGCCGCCTGGGCGGCGACCAGCGCCAGCAGATTGACCTCCGGCACGATGCCGCTGCGCGCACGTTTCAGCTTTTGTCGCAGCGCCTCATTAGGGACGATCGCCATCGAGGCGCCCAGCCCGGCGAGATTAAACGCCTTTGACGGCGACATCAGCGTTACGCTGCGCTGGGCCGCGTCTTCGCTCAGGGTGGCGAAAGGAATATGCCGTGCGCCGGGTTCAAGCAGCAATTCGCAGTGGATTTCATCCGAACAGACGATTAAATCGTGCTCGCGGGCGAACTGATGGTGCTGCGACAGCTCTTCTCGACGATAAACGGTGCCTCCGGGATTTTGCGGGTTGCACAGCAGCAGGAGCTTCTCATTGCCGCTGATCTGCCCATGCAGCGCGGAAAAATCCAGCACCCAACGTTGGCCTGTTGCCGCCAGCGGTACCGAGAGGTGCTTGCGCCCGGCGAATTTGGCCGCTTTGCGAAATGGCGGATAAATGGGGCTGGGCGCGAGCGTGCTCTGATGGTCTTCGGTGAAGGCGCGCACGCACAGGTTCAGGCCGCACACCAGGCCGGGCAGGAAAAGGATCCATTCAGGCTTGATGTGCCAGCGGTAGCGCTCTACCATGCGGCGGGTAAAAACCTCAAGAAGATCGGGGGATGGGTGCGTGTAGCCGAACACGCCGTGCGCCACGCGCCGCTGCAAGGCGTCGATGACCGCCGGCGGGGAGGCGAAGTCGCTGTCGGCGACCCACAGCGGAATGATGTCGCTGTCGCGATATTTATCCCACTTAACGCTGTCACTGTGACTGCGGTCTACCCATTGATCAAAATTGAATGCCATAGTTACAACCCTGAGCCGGTTTATGCCTAAGCATGAGCCTACGTGAGAAATGAAGAAATGAACAATTGCCGCCGTATGTTGGCCGTTATCTGGGGGTGACAATGATAAAACTGGAAGTTTGTTGCTTTAGCGTCGACTGCGCGCTAACGGCCGAACGGGCGGGCGCCGATCGTATCGAGTTATGCGCCAGCCAGAGCGAGGGCGGATTGACGCCGAGTTATGGCACGCTGCGTTTGGCGCGGGAACGGGTTTCGATTCCGGTTCATCCGATCGTACGCCCTCGCGGTGGCGATTTCTGTTATGGCGCGGTGGATTTCGAGGTGATCAAGCAGGATATCCGCCAGATCCGCGAGTTGGGATTCCCCGGCGTGGTCGTCGGCATGCTGGACGAAGAAGGGCATATCGATCTGCCGCGGATGCGCGAGGTAATGACGTTGTGCGAAGGGATGGCCGTCACGTTCCATCGCGCATTCGACATGTGTCAAAACCCGATGGTGGCGCTGGAGCAACTAACCGACCTGGGCGTGGCGCGCATTCTGACTTCCGGTCAACAGCAGAGCGCCGAACTGGGCCTGCCGCTGTTGCGTGATTTGCGTCAGGCCAGCCAGGGCCCGGTGATCATGGCGGGCGCCGGCGTGCGTCTGAGCAATTTGCACAAGTTTGTCGATATCGGCCTGCATGAATTGCACAGCTCTTCCGGCCATCTGGTGCCATCGACCATGCGTTATCGCAAGGCGGGGGTCACCATGTGTTCCGATAACGAGTTTGACGAATTTAGCCATTATTGCGTGGATGGCGAAATGGTGGAGGCGATGAAAAACGCGCTGGCCTTGGTTGACCCCTTGGCGCAAAGCGCATAAACACGCAGCTAACCGCGTTTGATAACCGGTTTCCGGGCCGTAAGACCCCTTTGCGTGTCACTGAGCCTTCGGCGATCACGCAAGTACCAGGCCCCGGCGTTTTGCCGGGGCTTTTTTTATGTCTTGTTAAGACACTGGCCCATTCCTGCACTGTTGCTCGCTCGGTCAGGCGCCATCTCTTCTCTTGCGCTCGTCATGCCCTACTGATAAGTTTGTGAGTTAAAATCCTTTAAATATCATAATATTAAATGATTTTTTGGTATGTATTGGCGTGGTGAATGATTTGCGCTCTGCCGCTCATTATCGCGTCTGCATTTTATACCTGTTCACCGCCGGTTTTTATGGCCGGAACATCACAGCACCAATGAGGAGAGCCGTCGGCGCAGCCACAGAGCACATCGACGGCGGACTTTACAAGGAGATAACGATAATGACCCGAACGGCACACTGTTGGACCGCTGCGCTTTTACTGACGTTGGCCCTGACCGGCTGCCAGACCGCCAAACGGCCCGTTTCTACATTGAGTAAGCCGCCCAGCGCAGAAGAAGTTGCGGAGCAGGATAAGCGGCAGCGTGAGGCCGAGCGCATGCAGCAGTGCCAACGCGAACTGGATGCCATGCGCGGCATGGATAACGAGAAATATCAGAAATTCAAACGCGAGTTCGATACCTTGATGAGCGGTGCGGCGCAGTATGCCGGCGTGCGCCAGCGGATCAATACGGGCACGCAGGAAACCGTCGATGCGCTGTATCGTTATCGCACCAGCCGTCTCTGCGCAGACATCAGTTCTGCAATGATGACCGGTCTGGCTGAGCGCGGAGAACGCGCCCAATGATCCCTCGTGCGAGAAAGGCACTGCTGAGCCTGATGATATCGCTGGCGCTTGCGCCAACGCTGGCCGTGGCGGATGACGATGTGCCTGCATTATTGCAGTTTGCCGAGCGCTACCAGCAACAGGATGCACCGGCGGCTGACGCCGCGGTTACCCCGCCCCGGGAAATCCAAAAGCCGGCGTCCCGGCCGGTTCAACTTCGTGAAACGGCTGCGCAGAGAAAGCAACTGACGCAGTTGCAAAAGGCGCTGCGTGAGAAAGAGACTCGACTGGAACAACAGCAAGCCGCTATTCAATCACTGCAGCAGGAGCTGACCGCGTTGCGCGTCGCGTCTTCCCTGGCGGTTGCCGATAAACCGGCTCCGGCGCCCGATCTGAGCGCGTTGAGCGACTTTGCCAGCGGCGTGCGACAGGCGCTGAACCTGACGCCGCAGGAGCGTAAGGCTCAGGCGCAAATCGCTGAGGCGCAAGCGGCGTTAGCGCGGCAAAAGCAGCAAACCGAGGAGCGGGATCGACGCATCGCATTGCTGGAACAACGGTTGGCGGCGTTGCCAAAACAGTCTGATAACGCGCAGCAACAGGTTTGGCAGGAGAAACTGGCGGCGGCGCAAGCTGCCAACGATAAAGCGCGCCAGCGTTATGAACAGGACCGAAAAGCGGCCGCCGCTGAACTGGAACAGCAGAAGGCCGAAGCCGCCAAGGCGCTCGGCGTACTGCAACAACAATTGGCGCAGTTGCAAAAAGAGCAGGAAAGCCAACGCCAGCAGGGTGGGCAGCAAGAGAAAAACCTGAAGATGGCGCTCGAGCAGCAAAAGGCCGAGGCCGCCAAGGCGGCGGGCGAACTTCAGCAGCAGTTGGCAGCGCTGCAAAAAGAGCGTGATGACCAACGCCAGCAGGCCGAGCAGCAAGAGAAAAAACTGAAGATGGCGCTGGAGCAGCAAAAGGCCGAGGCCGCCAAAGCGGCGGGTGAACTTCAGCAGCAGCTGGCGCAGCTGCAGGAAAAAAACAAGACGCAAACCGAGCAGGCTAAGGCGCTGGAACAGCGTCTGGCGGCGCTGACGGCGGAAAGCGCGCAGGCTGCGCAGCAACGGGATAAAGCGGCGCAACAGGCAGATAAAACGGCGACGGAGCTGGCGGCCGCGCATCAGGCGCAGCAAGCCTTGCGTGAGGAACTGGACGGGCTGAGATCGCGGGCCAAATGGCTGCCGGATAGGCAAGCGCTGAAGAAAAAGCCGGAGCAACAGAGCTATGCCGCCGGTGTCGCTTTGGGGCGCGATATTCAAACGATGCTGGCGGAACGTAAAAATTGGGGTATCACGCCCGACAAAACCGCGCTGCTGGCGGGCGTGATCGATACCTTCAACGGCCATTACCAGTTGAGCGATGCGCAGTTGACCAGCGCACTGGCGGAGTCGGAAAAAGCGGTGAACGATGCCAGAAACCAGGCTGCGAAGACGCAGGCCAGCAAAGGTGAGGCGTTCGTTGCCGAGTTCCAAAAGAAGAAGGGCACGCAGAAGTCGCCTTCCGGTTTCTGGTATCGCATCGATTATGCGGGTGATGAGGCCATTACGGAAAACGCGCGGGTGGATATCGTGGTGAAAGAAAGTTTAACCGACGGTCGCGTGATTCAGGATATGGATCGCAGTGGGAAGGTGATGTCCCAGCCGCTCTCCGCCTATCCGCCGTTGTTCCGCGAGGCTATCGGCCATCTGAAAAATCACGGCTCGCTGACGATGGTGGTGCCGCCGGCGTTGGCGTACGGTGAAACTGGCTATGCGCCGCAGATCCCGCCAAACGCGACGATGGTCTATGAGCTGCGGATTGTCGATGTCAGTAACGGGTGAAGGCGGGCCGGCGCAGGCCGGCCCGATTAGCGTGCGCTAGGGCTTTTTGGCGGTCAGCACGGCGCGCAGCGGCGCCGGATAGCCTTCGACCGTTTTACTGCGATCGTTCGGATCGAGGAATTCGGCCAACGATTCGCTGGTCATCCAGTCAGTGCGTCGCTGCTCTTCGAGGCTGGTGACGCACATATCGGCGATCTTCACGTCGACAAAGCCGCACTTCTCCAGCCAGCATTTCAGCGCTTCGGCGGAAGGAATGAAATACACGTTGCGCATCTGCGCATAACGATCGCCCGGCACCAGCACCTGGTGACGGTCGCCTTCCACCACCAGCGTTTCCAGCACCAGCTCACCTTCAGCCACCAGCTGATTTTTCAACTGATAGAGATGATCGAGCGGCGAGCGGCGATGATACAGCACCCCCATCGAGAACACGGTGTCGAACGCCGCCAGATCCGGCAACTGCTCGATGCCGAGCGGCAGCAGATGGGCGCGCTGATCGCCGCCCAACAGTTTGCGCACGGCTTCAAACTGGCACAGGAACAGCTGCATCGGATCGATACCCACGGCGAAGTGTGCGCCGGCGCCAATCATGCGCCACAGGTGATAGCCGCTGCCACAGCCGACGTCGAGAATGGTGCGGCCGGCCAGCGGAGAAATGTGCGGCAGTACGCGATCCCATTTCCAATCGGAATGCCATTCGGTATCGATATCGATGCCATACAGCGAGAAGGGCCCTTTGCGCCACGGCATCAGGGTGCGCAGCATTTTCTCGATGCCTTCAAGCTGGCCCGGCGACAGCCCCGGCTCCATCTCGGCGCGCACGCCGTGCAGCAGATCGAGGCGGGTGGGAGTCAGCGTCGGCAAATGCTCTACCGAGTTGAACCACTGCTTGAATTTGCCGTGCAGCGATTCGCGCTGCCAGGCGCTCAGCTGAGCGGGCAGCGTATCCAGCCAGTGGCTGAGGGGGCTCTTGGCAATGCGCTGATAGAAGTCACCAAACTCGATCATTGCGCATCCCCCGCTTTCAGAGCGATCAATGAACCGAAGTTGAAGCACTGGAACCACACTTCGGCATGCTCGAATCCGGCCTGTTGCAGACGCGCCTTGTGCGCTTCCACCGAGTCGGTCAGCATCACGTTTTCCAGCATGCTGCGTTTTTGGCTGATCTCCAGCTCGCTGTACCCGTTGGCGCGCTTGAAATCGTGGTGCATGTTAAACAGCAGCTCGCCGACTTCGGCGTCTTCAAAGCTGAACTTTTCCGACAGCACCAGTGCGCCGCCCGGGCGCAGGCCACGATAAATTTTTTCCAGCAGGCGCAGGCGATCGGCAGGTTCGAGGAACTGCAGCGTAAAGTTCAGCACCACCATCGAGGCGTCTTCGATATCGATGTCGCGAATATCGGCTTCGATGACGTCGACCGGCGTGTCGGCGCGGAAGGCGTCGATATGGCGGCGGCAACGTTCCACCATCGCCGGCGAATTGTCGACGGCGACGATAGTGCAGCCGGGCACCCTGATATTCCGCCGCATCGACAGCGTCGCCGCGCCCAGCGAGCAGCCCAGGTCATACACCCGGCTGTCGGGTTGCACAAAACGTTCGGCCAGCATGCCGATCATCGAGATGATGTTGGAATAGCCGGGAACGGAGCGTTGGATCATGTCGGGAAACACTTCGGCGACGCGTTCGTCGAAGGTCCAGTCGCCCAGTTTGGCGATGGGGGCTGAGAAAAGAGTATCGCGGTTTGGCATAGCGGCAAATCAGTTCAGAATTCGAAGCTGCGTAGTCTAACAGAAAAGCGTAAAAAAGCGGAGCGGAAGCAGGCGGCGCGGCCGCCTGATGATAAAACGGGATCAATGCAGGCTGAAAATCAGATCCCAGGGCAGATAGAAGATATTTGCCAGAACCATCAACAACAAAGAGATGTAGGTCGCGGCCATGCCCGAACGACGCCAGCGAACCTCGCGGTTGCGCAAACCGTAGTAATGCACCAGTCGCCCGGCCATCAGCATCAGGCCGCAAAGGTGGATCATCCAGATTTCTGCGCCGTTCATTTCCATAATCACCAGCAATACAGCAGCGATAGGAATGTATTCAACGGCGTTGCCATGCACGCGGATGGCGGTCTGCAATTCGTAAAAACCGCCGTCGCCGTAGGCTACGCGGTACTGCATCCTTAATCTGACAACGTCATAAGAGAGTTTGATCAACAACAATGCGCCGAGCACCACATAAAGCGCGCTTACCATTTTTAACTCCGTTCCCTAACCAAAACTGGCAGCCAGCATCATAGCCGTCATTGTATTCACTGTCGCGGGGAAATATTTGATGTTATTGGTCAGATTAATAGGTCAAAACAGTGCATCTTGCTCTGGCCAGTCCGGCGGCGCAGGCAAATCGGGGATCGCCCGGCGAAGCTGCTGCCAAATTTTTTGCGCTTGCTGGGGTGAATCGCCGTTGTCCGGCGTATGAATAAACAGATACGGTTGATGCTGTTGCTGCCACAGCGGCAGTTTTTGCTGCCAGGCTTCGAACCAGCGCAGGTTGTCGGCCAATTGGTCGCCGCCGATAAAACGCACCAGCGGTTGGTCGGCGGTGACTAACGCGTGCACCGGCAGCTTCGGTTTTTTCTGCTGGGCATCGCGCACGGCGGCGGTATTAGGGGCGGCGTGATGCACCGGGCGGCTGTCGAGGATCACCCGATTGATGCCGCGCTGATGCAGCCCCTGATTCAACGCGCGCTCTTCCTCGCCTTTGGCGAAAAATGCCGGATGACGCACTTCGACGCCGTAAGTGAACTCCTGCGGCAGGCTTTCGAAGAACTGCCACATGCGCGGCAGCTCATCGGGGCCGAAGGCGGCGGGCAACTGCAGCCACAATTGCCCGATGCGTTGATGCACCGGACTCAGGCAGTGGTAAAACGCCTGCAGCTCGGCGGCGCAGTTGCGCAGGGCGGCCTTATGGCTGATGTCCGACGGGAATTTGAAGCAAAAGCGAAAATCGTCGCCGGTCATGTCGCGCCAGCGCTGCACGATTTCCAGCTTCGGCAGCGCATAGAAGGTGGTGTTGCCCTCCACGCAGTTGAAGTAGCGGCTGTAATCCGCCAAGTCGCGCAGCCCGATACGGTTCCAGGCTGCATGTTGCCACTGTGGCAGTCCGATGTAGATCACGGCTCGTCTTCCTTTACTTGTGCTTGGCTTATCAGGCTACAACTTAACGTTACCGGTCGAGCGCGGCAAGAATTTCGCCGGTGTCGCGCACCCGCGCTAAACGCGGGAAGATGTGTTCGAACGCGAAACGGTGCATTTCCGCGTTCTGCGCGCTGCAGACGTCTTCGGCGATCACCAGCTCATAGCCGTGTTCCCAGGCGGCGCGGGCGGTGGATTCCACGCCGATATTGGTGGATATGCCGCCCAAGACTACGGATTTGATGCCGCGACGGCGCAGCTGCAAGTCCAGATCGGTGCCGTAGAAGGCGCCCCATTGGCGCTTGGTGATCAGAATATCGCTGTCGCAGACCGCCAGCGGCGCGGGGAACTCCCACCAGGTGGCCGGCAAACCGCCGGCGGGCGCGGGAGCCGGTTTATCCACCGGTTGTTTCAGCGCCTCGGCGAAGGAGTCTGACCAACCGACGCGCACCAACAGCACCGGCGCGCCCAGCATGCGAAAACGCGCGGCCAGCAGGGCGGCGTTCGCCACCACCTGGTCGGCGCCGTGCGGGCCGCCGGCGTAGGGCAGAATGCCGTTTTGCAAATCGATCAGCACCAGAGCGGTGGTTTGGGCGTCAAGTTTCAGCATGGATTTCATCTCGTTGCGAAGTGGATAAAAACTGTTCGGCGCGTCGGGCGAGCTGCGTTCGGCGCAAAACCGGGGGAGAATCAGGCTACGTGAAAAAACTGTCGCAGGTTAATGGGAAATTTGTTAACCGATGTGTTGATTCGAACAAAAACGCGCCATTTAGTGCAGTAACAATGCTGTGTTCGCACTTATCGGGCGGATGAATTTCCTTTATAATGACTCCCTTTTTTCAACACTCTTTAATCCAACGACCTATGCCGATTTATGAATATGCATGTGGTGCTTGCAACCATCGGTTAGAGAAATTGCAAAAATTTTCCGATGCGCCGCTGGCAGACTGCCCGGCGTGTGGGCAGCCCGCGTTGACCAAGTTGATTTCATCTTCCGGTTTCCAGCTTAAGGGCACCGGCTGGTATGCGACGGATTTTAAACCGGGTAACAAGTAGAATTTATCAGATAACAGCCGCGCGACAGGGGCGCACTAGCCCGGCGCGGCATCGGCTGTGTAAAAGGATAGCGTATGCGTACTGAATATTGCGGGCAGTTGAATCTGTCCCACGTGGGCCAGGAAGTCACTCTGTGTGGTTGGGTCAATCGTCGTCGCGATCTCGGCGGCCTGATCTTTATTGATATGCGCGACCGCGAAGGCATCGTGCAGGTGTTCTTCGATCCGGACGAGAAAGTGGCGTTCGACAAGGCCTACGACCTGCGCAATGAGTTCTGCATCCAGATCGTCGGCACCGTGCGTGCGCGTCCGGACAGCCAGATCAATAAAGATATGGCCACCGGCGAAGTGGAAGTGTTTGCCCACGCGCTCGAGATCATCAACCGCTCCGAGCCGCTGCCGCTGGACTCCAACCAGGTCAACAGCGAAGAAGCGCGCCTGAAATACCGCTACCTGGATCTGCGCCGCCCGGAAATGGCCGAGCGTCTGAAGACCCGCGCCAAAATCACCAGCTTCGTGCGCCGCTTCATGGACAGCCACGGCTTCCTCGACATCGAAACGCCGATGCTGACCAAAGCGACGCCGGAAGGCGCCCGCGATTACCTGGTGCCGAGCCGCGTGCACAAGGGCAAATTCTACGCGTTGCCGCAGTCTCCGCAGCTGTTTAAACAGCTGCTGATGATGTCCGGCTTCGATCGTTACTATCAGATCGTCAAATGCTTCCGTGACGAAGACCTGCGTGCGGACCGTCAGCCTGAATTTACCCAGATCGACGTCGAAACCTCCTTCATGACCGCCGACCAGGTGCGTGAAGTGATGGAGAAACTGGCGCGTGAACTGTGGCTGGACGTGAAGGGTGTGGATCTGGGCGATTTCCCGGTCATGACCTTCGCCGAAGCGATGCGTCGCTTTGGTTCCGATAAGCCGGACCTGCGTAACCCGCTGGAGCTGGTGGACGTGGCCGACCTGGTCAAGGACGTCGAGTTCAAAGTGTTCTCCGGCCCGGCCAACGACGCCAAAGGCCGCGTGGCGGCGATCCGCGTACCGGGCGGCGCACAGCTGACCCGCAAGCAGATCGATGAGTACGGCGCTTTCGTCAACATCTACGGCGCGAAAGGCCTGGCCTGGCTGAAGGTCAACGACCGCGCCGCCGGCATGGAAGGCGTGCAGAGCCCGATCGCCAAATTCCTCAGCGCGGAAGTGCTGGAAGCTGTCCTGGCGCGTACCGACGCGCAGACCGGCGACATCCTGTTCTTCGGCGCAGACAGCTTCAAGATTGTCACCGATGCGATGGGCGCGCTGCGCCTGAAGCTGGGGCGCGATCTGGGGCTGACCCAACTCGACAGCTGGGCGCCGCTGTGGGTGGTCGACTTCCCGATGTTCGAAGAAGACGAAGAGGGCGGCCTGGCGGCGATGCACCACCCGTTCACCTCGCCGCGCGACATGAGCCCGGAAGAGCTGGCCGCAGCGCCGGTCAACGCTATCGCCAACGCTTATGACATGGTCATCAACGGTTACGAAGTGGGCGGCGGTTCGGTGCGTATTCACCGCAGCGAAATGCAGCAGACGGTATTCAGCATTCTGGGCATCGACGAACACGAACAGCGCGAGAAGTTCGGCTTCCTGCTGGACGCGCTGAAGTACGGCACGCCGCCGCACGCCGGCCTGGCCTTCGGCCTGGACCGTCTGGTGATGCTGCTGACCGGCACCGACAATATCCGCGACGTGATCGCCTTCCCGAAAACCACCGCGGCGGCCTGTCTGATGACCGACGCCCCGAGCTTCGCCAACCCGGCGTCGCTGCAGGAGCTGGCGATCAGCGTGGTAAAGAAAGCCGGTGCGGAACAAGAGAGCGAGTGATGAGTTATAAGCGCCCTGAATCTATCCTGGTAGTGATTTACGCGAAATCCAGTGGTCGGGTGCTGATGTTACAGCGGCGCGACGATACCGAGTTCTGGCAGTCGGTCACCGGCAGTCTGGAGCAGGATGAGTCGCCACCGCATGCCGCGCGGCGTGAAGTTATGGAAGAAGTCGGCATCGATATCGAAGCAGAGCACCTGCCGTTGTTCGATTGCCAACGCTGCGTGGAGTTTGAACTCTTTGTCCATTTGCGACATCGCTATGCGCCGGGAACCACGCGCAATAAAGAGCACTGGTTCTGTCTGGCGTTGCCCGAGGAGCGCGATCCGGTGATTACCGAGCATCACGCTTACCAATGGCTTGAGGCGGCCGAGGCCGTGAAGTTGACCAAGTCGTGGAGCAATCAGCAGGCGATTGAAGAGTTCGTGATCAATTCAGTCCAGTAGTTTTTTTCGGAGATTTTTTATGGCAGGTCATAGTAAGTGGGCCAACACAAAGCACCGTAAAGCGGCGCAGGACGCCAAGCGCGGTAAAATTTTCACCAAGATTATTCGTGAGCTGGTCACTGCCGCGAAGCTGGGCGGCGGCGATCCGGATTCCAACCCGCGTCTGCGCGCGGCGATGGACAAGGCGCTGTCGAACAACATGACGCGCGACACCATGAACCGGGCGATCGCGCGTGGCGTGGGCGGCGATGATGATACCAACATGGAAACCATCATCTACGAAGGCTACGGCCCTGGCGGCACCGCCGTCATGATCGAATGCCTGAGTGACAACCGTAACCGCACCGTGGCGGAAGTGCGTCACGCCTTCACCAAATGCGGCGGCAACCTGGGTACCGACGGTTCCGTTGCCTACCTGTTCACCAAGAAGGGCGTAATCACTTACGCACCGGGCCTGGATGAAGACAGCGTGATGGAAGCGGCGCTGGAAGCCGGTGCGGAAGACATCGTGACCTATGACGATGGCGCCATCGACGTGTTCACCGCCTGGGAAAGCCTGGGCGCGGTGAAAGACGCGCTGACCGCGGCGGGCTTCGAAGCCGAAGCGGCGGAAGTGTCGATGATCCCATCGACCAAGGCCGACATGGACGCAGAAACGGCGCCTAAGCTGCTGCGCCTGATCGATATGCTGGAAGACTGCGACGACGTGCAGGAAGTTTACCATAACGGTGAGATCTCCGACGAAGTGGCGGCGACGCTGTAATCCGGTAAAACTGGCGCCGCCATCAGGCGGCGCCGTGCATGCAAGGTGGATGTAGATATGGCGATCATACTCGGTATCGATCCCGGCTCACGCGTCACCGGCTATGGCCTTATCCGCCAGCAGGGGCGCCAGTTGAGCTATATCGCCAGCGGCTGCATCCGCACGGTGGTGGACGACATGCCGACGCGGCTGAAGCTGATTTACGCCGGCGTCAGCGAGATCATCACCCAGTTTCAGCCCGACTTCTTCGCCATCGAACAGGTGTTTATGGCCAAGAACCCGGATTCGGCGCTCAAGCTCGGCCAGGCGCGCGGCGTCGCGATCGTCGCGGCGGTGAATCAGAATCTGGAAGTGTTCGAGTATGCGGCGCGGCAGGTCAAACAAACCGTGGTCGGCACCGGCGCAGCCGAAAAGGCGCAGGTGCAGCACATGGTGCGCTCGCTGCTCAAACTCTCGGCCAACCCGCAGGCGGACGCCGCCGATGCCCTGGCCATCGCCATCACCCACTGCCACCTCAGCCAGAACGTGCTGCGGATGAGCGAAGGGCGGCTTAACCTGGCGCGCGGGCGTTTGCGCTGACGCGAAGCGATGATTGCTCAGGCTGGATATTCATCCAGCCTTTTTTATGTTATAAGCTTTACCAGCAACGGCATGGCAGGGCGCCATGCCCGGTCATTCTGCAGGAGGGTAAATGATAGGTCGTCTCAGAGGAAATATTCTGGAAAAGCAGCCGCCGCTAGTGTTATTGGAGGCGAACGGCGTGGGCTATGAAGTGCACATGCCGATGACCTGCTTTTACGAGCTGCCGGAACTGGGGCAAGAGGCCATCGTGTTTACCCACTTCGTGGTGCGCGAAGACGCGCAACTGCTGTATGGTTTCAACGATAAGCAAGAGCGCGCGCTGTTCCGCGAGCTGATCAAGGTCAACGGCGTCGGGCCGAAACTGGCGCTCGCGATCCTGTCCGGCATGTCCGCGCAGCAGTTCGTCAGCGCGGTGGAGCGTGAAGAGATCACCGCGCTGGTCAAGCTGCCGGGCGTGGGCAAGAAAACCGCCGAACGCCTGGTGGTAGAGATGAAAGACCGCTTCAAAGGGCTCAACGGCGATCTGTTCAACAGCAGCGAGATCAGCTTGCCGTCCGCCGCTGAGAAAGCGCCTGAGGCGGATGCGGAGGCCGAAGCGGTCTCGGCATTGGTGGCGCTGGGCTATAAGCCGCAGGAAGCCAGCCGCATGGTCAGCAAAATTGCCAAACCGGGTGCCGACTGCGAGACCCTGATCCGCGACGCGTTGCGCGCTGCTTTGTAAGGCCGCTAAGAGGTAGATAATGATTGAAGCCGATCGCCTGATCTCCGCCGAACCGCTCAACGAGGAAGAAGTCCTCGATCGTGCCATTCGTCCCAAGCTGTTGACCGAATACGTGGGCCAGCCGCACGTGCGCGAGCAGATGGAGATTTTCATCCAGGCGGCCAAGCAGCGCGGCGACGCGCTCGACCACCTGCTGATCTTCGGTCCGCCGGGGCTGGGGAAAACCACCCTGGCCAACATCGTGGCCAACGAAATGGGCGTGAATTTGCGTACCACCTCCGGCCCGGTGCTGGAGAAGGCGGGCGATCTGGCGGCGATGCTGACCAATCTTGAACCGCATGACGTGTTGTTCATCGACGAAATTCACCGTCTGTCACCGGTGGTGGAAGAGGTGCTGTATCCGGCGATGGAAGACTATCAGCTGGATATCATGATCGGCGAAGGGCCGGCGGCGCGCTCGATTAAGCTCGATCTGCCGCCGTTTACCTTGGTGGGCGCAACCACCCGCGCCGGTTCGCTGACTTCACCGCTGCGCGATCGCTTCGGCATTGTCCAGCGGCTGGAGTTTTATCAGGTAGCCGATCTGCAGCACATCGTCTCGCGCAGCGCCGGCTGTCTGGGGCTGGAGCTGTCCGACGAGGGCGCCCATGAAGTGGCCCGCCGCGCGCGCGGCACGCCGCGTATCGCCAACCGTCTGTTGCGCCGGGTGCGCGACTTCGCCGAAGTGCGTGCCAACGGTGTGATCAGCGGCGCGGTGGCGGCGCAGGCGCTCGATATGCTCAACGTCGATGCCGAAGGCTTCGACTATATGGATCGCAAACTGCTGTTGGCGATTATCGACAAGTTTACCGGCGGCCCGGTCGGGTTGGATAACCTGGCGGCGGCGATCGGCGAGGAGCGTGAGACCATCGAAGACGTGATCGAACCGTTCCTGATCCAGCAGGGCTTTATCCAGCGCACGCCGCGCGGCCGTCTGGCGACGCAGCACGCCTACCGGCATTTCGGCCTCGAACGCGAAGCGTAAGTTTTTAATCCGCCAATAAGAAAGGGCCGCAGATGCGGCCCTCGTCATATCCCGGCTTTAATCAAGCCTGCTGTTTTTTAAACAGGCTCAGTGTGAACAGCACGGCGGCGCAGAGCACCACCGAAGGGCCGGCAGGCGTATCGTAAAACGCCGAGAAGGTCAGGCCACCGGTAACCGCCACCATCCCGAGCAGCACCGCGATGCCCGCCATCTGCTCCGGCGTGCGCGCGAAGCGGCGAGCGGTGGCCGCCGGAATGATCAGCAGCGAGGTGATGATCAGCGCGCCGACGAATTTCATCGCCAGACCGATGGTCAAGGCGGTGACCAGCATCAGCACGGTGCGCGCCCGCGCCAGATTGACGCCGTCGACGTGCGCCAGCTCAGGGCTGATGGTCATCGACAGCAGATCGCGCCATTGCCACCACAGCACCAACAGCACCACGGCGACGCCGCCGGCGATCATCACGATGTCGCTCAGCGTGACCGACAGCAGATCACCGAACAGATAGGCCATCAGATCGACCCGCACGTTGGACATCAGCGCCACCACCACCAGCCCCAGCGACAGCGCGCTGTGGGCCAGAATGCCGAGCAGCGTATCCACCGAGAGCTGCGGGCGGCGCTCCAGCCACACCAGGGCCAGGGCCAGCAGCAGCGTAATGGCGATCACCGCATAGAAAGGATTGATGTCCAGCAGCAGACCGAAGGCGACGCCGAGCAGCGAGGCGTGCGCCAGGGTATCGCCGAAGTAGGACATCCGGCGCCAGACCACAAAGGAGCCCAGCGGCCCGGCGGCGCCGGCCAACAACACCCCGGCCAGCCAGCCGGGAAGTAACAATTCGATCATGCTTCGCGGCTCCCGGTTTTCTTCAAGACAATTCTTCCCTGCAGGTCGTGACGGTGGTTGTGATGGTGGCGATACACCGCCAGCTGCTCTGCGCCGCGGTTGCCGAACATGGCGATGAATTCGGGATGCATCGAGACCACCTCCGGCGCACCGGAGCAGCAGATGTGCTGATTGAGGCACAACACCTCGTCGGTTTTCGCCATCACCAGATGCAGATCGTGCGAGACCATCAGCACGGCGCACCCCAGCTCCTTGCGCAGTTGATCGATCAGATCGTACAGCGCCAGTTGGCCATTGACGTCCACCCCTTGCGTGGGTTCGTCCAGCACCAGCAGCTGCGGTTTATTCAGCAGCGCTCGCGCCAGCAGCACGCGCTGGTTTTCGCCGCCGGAGAGCTTTTGCATGGGCTGGTCGAGCAGGTGGGCGGCGTGCACGCGTTTGAGCGCCGGCAGAATGTCGGCTTTCTTTACGCCCGGTTTCAGGCGCATAAAGCGGCTGACGGTCAATGGCAGGGTAGCGTCGAGGTGCAGCTTTTGCGGCACGTAGCCGATGCGCAGATCGGGCTCACGCTCCAGCGTGCCGGCGGTCGGTTTTACCAATCCCAGCACTACGCGCACCAGCGTGGATTTACCCGCGCCGTTCGGGCCCAGCAGGGTGAGAATACGGCCAGGCTGCAGGCTGAGGGAAATATTCGACAGCACCTTGCGGCTGCCGAAGGCGACGGAGATATTTTTTAGCGTTATCAGTGTAGACATCTCGAGATTACAGGTTGCAGAACGAAGCGAATGTTATAATATCACGCCTTGTTGATGAAAACGATGGGATTACTGATGATGGCACAGAAAAATAAATGGCTGCAGCGCACGCTGCTGGCCAGCGCACTCGTGATGGCCGGCCCGCTGAGCAGCGCTTCCGCTGCGGTGGTGACGACGATTCGTCCGCTGGGCTTTATCGCTTCGGCTATCGCCGACGGCGTGACGCCGACCGAGGTGCTGCTGCCGGATGGCGCTTCGCCGCACGACTTCGCGCTGCGGCCTTCCGATATTCAGCGTTTGCGTTCTGCCGACCTGGTGCTGTGGGTCGGACCGGACATGGAAGCGTTCCTGACCAAGGCGCTGGTGCCTATCTCGGCAACCCGCAAGCTCGCCATCAGCGAACTGCCCGCGGTGAAGCCGCTGCTGATGAAAGGCGAAGATGACGACGATCATGATCATGCAGGCGAGGCGCATAACCATGCTGATGACGATCATGGGCATCATCACGGCGAGTACAATATGCACGTTTGGCTGTCGCCGGAGGTGGCAAAAGTGACCGCGATCGCGATTCACGACAGATTGTTGGAACTTATGCCGCAAAATAAGGACAAATTAGACGCAAACCTGCGCCAGTTCGAGAATCTGCTGACGCAAACTGACAAAAATGTTGGTAACATGCTTACGCCTGTGCAAGGTAAGGGTTATTTTGTTTTTCATGATGCTTACGGCTACTTTGAGAAACACTACGGTTTGAGTCCGCTGGGCCATTTTACCGTCAATCCCGAAATTCAGCCTGGAGCACAGCGCCTACACCAAATTCGAACACAGTTGGTTGAGCAGAAAGCGGTATGCGTTTTTGCTGAGCCACAATTCAGGCCGGCCGTAATCAATGCCGTCGCCAAGGGTACCACTGTGCGTTCCGGAACGCTGGACCCGCTGGGCATCGGCATCGCGCTGGGGAAGGACAGCTACGGGAAATTCCTGACACAGTTGTCAAGCCAGTACGTGAGCTGCCTGAAGTAAGCTTATGAGGATAATATCGAGTGCAGCAGATAGTCCGAACTATCGCTCTGGCGTATAACAACCTGCCACGGCCCCACCGCGTCATGCTGGGGTCGCTGACAGTCGTCACATTGGCCGTCGCTGTTTGGCGGCCTTTTGTTTACCACCCAGAACACAATCCCATCGCCAAGAGCGTCGAGTTAGAATCCAGCCAGTTGCGGTCATTGCTCCCCGAAGCCAGTGAACCGATAGATGCCGACCAACCCACCCCCGATGACGAAATCCCGCAGGATGAGCTGGACCAGAAGGATGCCGGCGATGATGGCGTGCATGAATATGTGGTTTCCACCGGCGATACCCTCGGCAGCATTCTGACGCAGTACGGCATCGATATGTCGGATGTCACGCTGCTGGCTTCGCAAAACCGCGATCTGCGCAACCTGAAGATCGGCCAACAGCTGTCGTGGACCGTGAACGAAGCGGGCGATCTGCAGCAGTTGACCTGGGAAGTTTCTCGTCGAGAAACCCGCACCTACGATCGCGTCGGCAACAGCTTCAAAGAGTCGAAAGAGGCGCAGCAGGGCGAATGGCGCAACAACGTGATCAGCGGCCGCGTTAACGGCAGCTTCGTCAGCAGCGCCGGCGACGCCGGGTTGAGCCGTAACGAAATCAATGCGGTGATCAAGGCGCTGCAATGGCAGCTCGATTTCCGCAAACTGCGCAAGGGCGACCAGTTCTCCGTGCTGATGTCGCGCGAACATTTCGACGGCAAGAAATCACAAAGCCAACTGTTGGGCGTGCGTCTGCGCACGGGCGGCAAAGATTACTACGCGATCCGCGCCGAGGACGGCAAGTTCTACGATCGCCAGGGCTCTGGCCTGGCGCGCGGCTTCATGCGTTTCCCGACCATGAAACAGTTCCGCATCTCCTCCAACTTCAACCCGCGCCGGGTGAACCCGGTGACCGGCCGCGTGGCGCCGCACAAAGGCGTCGATTTTGCCATGCCGGTCGGCACACCGGTGCTGGCGGTCGGCGACGGCGAGGTGGTGATCGCCAAGCGCAGCGGCGCAGCCGGCAACTATGTGGCGATCCGCCACGGCCGCCAATACACCACGCGCTACATGCACCTGAAAAAGCTGCTGGTGAAACCGGGCCAGAAGGTGAAGCGTGGCGATCGCATAGCGCTCTCCGGCAACACCGGCCGTTCCACCGGGCCGCACCTGCACTTTGAACTGTGGACCGGTCAACAGGCGGTGAACCCGCTGACGGCCAAGCTGCCGCGTTCCGAAGGCCTGAGCGGCAAAGACCGCAGCGATTATCTGGCGCAGGTGAAGGAAGTGGTTCCTCAGCTGCAACTGGATTAACGTCCCCCTTATTCCGGCGCTCCGGCGCCGTTAATTTCATCGGCCTGATTGCGGGCCGATGCTGTTTTATCTGGGCGGTTCGCGGTTGTTAATTGCAAAATTGGTGATGGCAATTATGATTAGCCGAATTGCTAAGCGAAGAGCATGTGCATGCAAAACGAGAAGAAATCGAACGTAGAGTTCATCCCGCAGTTTCAAAAAGCCTTTTTATACCCGCGCTACTGGGGCGTGTGGCTGGGAACCGGCCTGATGGCCGGCGTTTCGCTGGTGCCTGCGCGCCTGCGCGATCCGGTGCTGGGGGCGATCGGCACACTGGCCGGCAAGCTGGCGAAAGGGGCGCGTCGTCGTGCCCGCATCAACCTGCTGTATTGCTTGCCGGAACTGCCGGAAAGCGAGCGTGAGCACATTATCGACCAGATGTTCGCCTGTGCGCCGCAGTCGATGGTGCTGATGGCGGAACTGGCCTGCACCAAACCGGAAAAAGTGCTCAAGCGCGTGCGTTGGCACGGTGAAGAGGTGTTGGACAAGATCCGCGCGGAAGGGCGCAACGTGATTTTCCTGGTGCCACATGGCTGGGCGGTGGATGTGCCGGCGATGTTGATGGCCGCGCGCGGTCAACCGATGGCGGCGATGTTCCACAATCAGCGCAATCAGCTGATCGACTACCTGTGGAATGCCGTGCGTCGTAAATTCGGCGGCCGCATGCACGCGCGTAATGACGGCATCAAACCGTTTATCAGTTCGGTTCGCCAGGGATATTGGGGTTACTATCTACCCGATCAGGATCACGGCGCTGAGCACAGTGAGTTTGTCGACTTCTTCGCCACCTATAAGGCGACGTTGCCGGCGGTCGGGCGGTTAATGAAAGTGTGTCGTGCGGCGATCGTGCCGTTGTTCCCGGTGTACGACGGCAAAACCAGCATGCTGGATATTTATATTCGCGAGCCGATGGACGATCTGGCCGAAGCGGACGATCCGCGCATTGCCCGCCGCATGAACGAAGAGGTGGAGAATCTGGTGGGCCCGAACCCGGAGCAGTACACCTGGATCCTCAAACTGTTGAAGACGCGCAAGGAAGGGGAGATTGAACCCTACTCGCGCGACGATCTGTATCGTTAATCCTATCTACCGCTAACGCCGGTCGGGCCACACCCTGGCCGGCGTCACTTCAGATGTGCACCATACAGCCGCGCGCCCGCAGGATCTCAATGACGTTGGGCGTGTGGGTGAAATCATTCCAGCGCAGATCCAGCTTGCGCAGCCGGCTCAGTTCACCGAGGCTTTCCGGCAGATCGCTCAGGCGGTTGGCGCGCAGATCCAGACTTCTCAGCGCCGTGAGCTCACCGATATTTTCCGGCAGGCGCGTCAGTTGATTAAAACGCAGGTTCAGCTCGCTCAATCGCGGCAGGCGGCAGAAGGCTGCCGGCAGTTCGGTGATGGCATTGTTGGCCGCATCGAGTATTTCAAGCTCGCCGAGCAGAGCCATTTCCGCCGGCAGCGTGGTCAGGGCATTTTTCATGATATGCAACTCGCGCAGCGCGCGCAGTTGCCCGATTTCGCCGGGCAGGCTGCGGATGCGATTGTTGTATAAACGCAGCTCCTGCAACGCCGCCAGCCTCGGTATTGCCTGCGGCAAGACGGTCAGCTGGTTATCGGTCGCGTTGAGGTAAACCAACTGCTGCAGTTGCGCCAGCGCGCGCGGCAGGTCGCTAAAGCCGTTATCGCTCAGGTAGAGGTATTTCAGCCGGTGCAGCTGCCCCAATGTTTCAGGCAGTTCGCTCGCGCGGTTGTGACCAAAATCGAACATCTCGAGCTGTTGCAACTGACCTATCTCCGGCGGCAGACGCTCGAGCTGATTGCAGGAGATATTCAGCACCTGCAGGTTCTGGTGCCGGAATAGGGAAGTAGGGAAGACCGTCAGCCGATTGTCGTACAGGCTGACCTTGCGCAGCGCGTGGCCGGCAAACAGCGATTCGTCGAGCTGCGTCAGGCCGCGTCCATCGAGCTCGAGCTCATCACAGGCCGAGGCGGAATTGTGCTGGTGGAGCATGGCGTTCTCCGTCGTAATGGCAGTGTCAGAGCAAAAAAAATGCCGGCCTAGGTGGGCCGGCCGGCATTTCGTCTGCGGTGTGAATTACTCGACGCGCAGGATACGGCTGGTATTGGTGGTGCCGACGGTTTCCATCACGTCGCCCTGAGTGACGATCACCAGATCGCCGGAGACCAGGAAGCCTTTGTCGCGCAGGCGATTGACGGCTTCGTTGGCGGCGATGACGCCGTCTTTATGGCTGTCGAAATACACCGGCGTCACGCCGCGATACAGCGCGGTCAGGTTAAGCGTGTGCTCATGCCGCGACATGGCGAAGATCGGCAGGCCGGAGCTGATGCGTGACATCATCAGCGCGGTGCGGCCGGACTCGGTCATGGCGATCAGCGCGGTGACGCCTTTCAGGTGGTTGGCCGCATACATCGAAGACATGGCGATCGCCTCTTCGATATTGTCGAACTGCACGTCCAGACGGTGTTTGGAAACGTTGATGCTCGGGATCTTCTCGGCGCCCAGACAAACGCGCGCCATCGCCGCCACGGTTTCCGCCGGGTATTGGCCGGCAGCGGTTTCCGCCGACAGCATGACGGCGTCGGTGCCGTCCAGCACGGCGTTGGCCACGTCCATGACTTCGGCGCGGGTCGGCATCGGGTTGGTGATCATCGACTCCATCATCTGAGTCGCGGTGATCACCGCGCGGTTCAGAGTACGGGCGCGGCGGATCAGTTTCTTCTGGATCCCGACCAGCTCCGGATCGCCGATTTCGACGCCCAGATCGCCACGGGCGACCATCACCACGTCGGAGGCCAGAATGATGTCGTCCATCGCTTCGTCGCTGCAGACCGCTTCGGCGCGCTCGACCTTGGACACGATCTTGGCGTTGCAGCCTGCGTCGCGCGCCAGGCGGCGAGCATAGTTCAGATCTTCACCGGTGCGCGGGAAGGAGACCGCCAGGTAGTCGACGCCGATCTTGGCGGCGGTGACGATGTCCGCCTTGTCTTTTTCGGTCAGCGCTTCGGCCGACAGGCCGCCGCCGAGTTTGTTGATGCCCTTGTTATTGGACAACGGGCCGCCAACGGTGACTTCGGTAAATACTTTCATGCCCTGAACTTCGAGCACTTTCAGCTGAACGCGGCCGTCGTCGAGCAGCAAGACGTCGCCCGGCACGACGTCGGCAGGCAGGCCTTTATAGTCGATACCGACTTTTTCTTTATCGCCTTCGCCTTTTGACAGGTTGGCGTCCAGCAGGAATTTATCGCCCACGTTGAGGAAGATTTTGCCTTCCTTGAAGGTGGAAACGCGGATTTTCGGCCCTTGCAGATCGCCAAGGATAGCGACGTGACGTCCCAGTTTGGCAGCGATTTCGCGAACTTTGTCTGCGCGAGCCTGGTGATCTTCCGGGCTGCCGTGGGAGAAGTTAAGCCGAACTACGTTGGCGCCGGCGGCAATGATCTTTTCCAGATTATTGTCGCGGTCTGTAGCCGGACCCAGGGTGGTAACGATTTTGGTTCTTCTGAGCCGTCTGGACATGTATTACTCCGTTGACTGGTGAAGCAAATATTGGTGTTGCGATAACGTCGGATAACGAAACCAGGCGTGAAATGTAATTTTACAACACTGATATTTCACCCGGGTTACCCGCATGAGCGTATTAACAGGGTACAGCCTCTGATGTCGCCATTCAAATGTCTGTTGAACGGCGACTTTTTTCTTCGTCGGGTTACGAGTCAAAACTGTTGGGAATGACTACGCCTTTATCAAAGCGCGATTCTTTGAGCGCTTCTTTGACCCGCTTCAAGTTATCTCTGAATTTAGCCCCTCTGCGCAAGGTAAATCCGGTGGCGAGCACGTCAATGAGCGTTAATTGCGCGATCCGCGACACCATCGGCATGTAAACGTCGGTGTCTTCAGGCACGTCGAGCAGCAACGCGAGGGTCGCCGCCTGGGCGAGCGGGGTGTCGCGCGAGGTGATAGCCAGTACCGTGGCGTCGTTTTCTCGCGCCAGGTGGGCCATTTCCACCAGGTTCTTGGTGCGGCCGGTGTGAGAGATCAACACCACCACGTCGCCCTCGCCGGAGTTCATGCAGCTCATGCGCTGCATGACGATGTCATCGAAGTAGACCACCGGAATATTGAAGCGGAAAAATTTGTTCATCGCGTCGTGGGCCACGGCGGCGGAGGCGCCCAGGCCAAAGAAAGAGATCTTTTTTGCCTGGGTGAGCAGGTCAACCGCACGATTGATTGCGGCAATATCCAAATTTGCCTTTACTGTATCCAGGCTGGCCATCACTGATTCGAAGATCTTGCTGGTGTAGGAATCGACGCTGTCATCTTCCTCGACGTTGCGGTTCACGTAGGGCGTGCCGTTAGCCAGGCTTTGGGCGAGATGCAGTTTGAAGTCGGGAAAGCCTTTGGTATCAAGGCGACGGCAAAAACGGTTGACGGTGGGTTCGCTGACGTCGGCCATGCGCGCCAGCGTGGCGATGCTGGAGTGAATGGCGGTCTGCGGGGAGGCCAGGATCACCTCGGCGACTTTCCTTTCAGATTTGCTCAGGAGCTCCAGATGGCTCTGGATTTTGTCCAGCGTATTCATATAACGAGAGTCACTCATGGTTTTATCCCTGTGGCTTTCAAGCAACAGCGCCGAATTTCGCCCGTGTTCGCCGTGCAAGCAGACGCCAAACGAGCGGCTGTAACCTGAAATCGATAGGGTATGTCGATTGCAAACAAAGGAGAAATCAATGCCGGTTTAGTGAAAATATACTACGTGCTGGTAACCGTTGGCAGTCTCGACAGGGCGTATGCAGGCTTTTTTCACCAGAATATGACCTGTGTCTAACTTTCATAATGGTAACAGAGCGTCAAAAAAGACGAAAAATTACAGTTTTGCCCGCCTGTGAGGGCGCCGGCGCGCAGTGGCGCTACCACTGAGATCTTAACGTCTTTTTTCTGCTTCTGCGCCGGGTTTGCTGGCCGTAGTCAAACAGAGTACATTAGTAATGTAAGAAAATTACAAATATCCTGCAACGAGGAGATGAACATGGCGGTAACCTCTACAGCCCAGGCGTGTGACCTGGTTATTTTCGGCGCGAAAGGTGATTTGGCGCGCCGTAAGCTGCTGCCTTCCCTGTACCAGTTAGAGAAAGCCGGACACATCCACCCGGATACGCGGATCATCGGCGTCGGCCGCGCGGAGTGGGATAAAAAAGCCTATACCGAAGTGGTCAAGGAAGCGCTTGGCACCTTCATGAAGGAAAAGCTGGATGACGAACTCTGGGCCACGCTGAGCGCGCGCCTGGACTTCTGCAATCTGGACGTCAACGACAGCAAGAACTTTACCAAACTCGGTAAAATGCTGGATCAGAAGCACCGCACCACCATCAACTACTTCGCCATGCCGCCAAGCACCTTCGGCGCCATCTGCAAAGGGTTGGGCGAAGCCAAGCTGAACCATGAGCCGGCGCGCGTGGTGATGGAGAAACCGTTGGGCACCGATCTGGCGTCCTCCCGCGTGATCAACGATCAGGTGGCGGAGTTCTTCAACGAGTCCCAGGTCTACCGCATCGACCACTACCTCGGCAAAGAGACGGTGTTGAACCTGTTGGCGCTGCGTTTCGCCAACTCGCTGTTCGCGTCCAACTGGGACAACCGCACCATCGATTCGGTGCAGATCACCGTGGCGGAAGAGGTGGGCATCGAAGGGCGCTGGGGCTACTTCGATCAGGCCGGCCAGATGCGCGACATGATCCAGAACCACCTGCTGCAGATCCTGACTATGATCGCCATGTCGCCGCCGGCGGATCTGACCACCGACCGCATCCGCGACGAGAAGGTGAAGGTGCTGCGTTCGCTGCGCCGCATCGATCAGACCAATGTACGGGAAACCACCGTGCGCGGTCAGTACACCGCCGGTTTCGTTCAGGGCAAGAAAGTGCCGGGGTATCTGGAAGAAGAAGGGGCGAACAAGAGCAGCAGCACCGAGACCTTCGTTTCCATCCGCGTGGACATCGACAACTGGCAATGGGCCGGGGTGCCGTTCTATCTGCGTACCGGTAAACGTCTGCCGACCAAATGCTCGGAAGTGGTGGTGTACTTCAAGAATCCGCCGCTTAACCTGTTCAGCGACTCTTATCAGCAGCTGCCGCAAAACAAGCTGACCATTCGTTTGCAACCGGACGAAGGCATCGAAATTCAGGTATTGAACAAGGTGCCGGGGCTGGATCACAAGCACCGCCTGCAGACTACCAAGCTGGATCTGAGTTTCTCGGAAACCTTCAACCAGGAGCACGTGGCGGACGCCTACGAGCGCCTGCTGCTGGAGACCATGCGGGGCATTCAGGCGCTGTTCGTGCGCCGTGACGAAGTGGAGGAGGCCTGGAAGTGGGTCGACTCCATCATGGACGCGTGGAAAGCCGACAACGAAGCGCCTAAGCCTTATCAGGCGGGCACCTGGGGGCCGGTGGCCTCGGTGGCGATGATCACCCGCGACGGCCGTTCCTGGAACGAGTTCGAGTAATGCGCAATGCCGGCAGCCCGTCTGCCGGCTTTTTTTTGCCTGCGATCTGCGCGTGGGCCACATCACTTACGGTACGGCCGGACGTTCGCGCGTTTGCGCGGAGCCCTGTGGCAGGGGCGTGCCATTGTTAACCGCGAGTAATGGAGAAAGAATGATGACAAACTGGAAAACCAGCGCTGAACAGATCCTGACGGCGGGGCCGGTGGTGCCTGTTATCGTGATCAACACGCTGGAGCAGGCGGTGCCGCTGGCGAAAGCGTTGGTTGCCGGCGGCGTGCGGGTACTGGAGGTGACGCTGCGCACCGCCTGTGCGCTGGAGGCTATTCGCGCTATCGCCAAAGAGGTGCCGGAGGCGATCATCGGCGCCGGTACGGTGATCAATCCACAGCAGCTGCGGGAGGTGACCGAGGCCGGGGCGCAGTTCGCCATCAGCCCGGGGCTGACCGACGCTTTGCTGCAGGCGGCGACGGCGGGGGCAATCCCGTTGATCCCGGGCATCAGCACCGTATCTGAACTGATGCTGGGCATGGATTACGGCCTGCGCGAATTCAAATTCTTCCCGGCGGAAGCCAACGGCGGCGTGAAGGCGCTGCAGGCGATCGGCGGCCCGTTCCCGCAGGTGCGCTTTTGCCCGACCGGCGGCATTACGCCGAACAATTACCGCGATTATCTGGCGCTAAAAAGCGTGCTGTGCATCGGCGGCTCCTGGCTGGCGCCGGCCGATGCGCTCGAAAGCGGCGACTACGCGCGCATCACTGAACTGGCGCGCAGCGCCGTCAGCGGCGCCGCGTTGTAACCCGCGCCAGGCCTGGGGTTGGCGCTTATTTGCTCACCCGCGGATCTCGCAAGGCTCAACGCTCCGTTGGGCCTTTTTTAATTTTTATCGCGATTAACTTTCTTATTTTTAACCCGTTTTTTTCTGCTTTTTTATGAAAACGGCAGTTTGCTTTCTTATTTTGGCTATGGTAAAAATATCTCAGTTGAAAATTTTACTTTTATGAGGATATTGGGCAAATCGCACGGTGTGCGGCTGATAATAGAGAACTATTATGATGACTATTAACGGAACTACCCTCAGAACCTCTACGTGCCAACTCTTCCTGTCTGCGATCCTTGCCAGTGAGCATCACTGGTGCAGCGAGCTATAGCGTCTTTCTCCCTTAACCGGTGCTGGTAGCGGGCTTACGCCTTCGCTCTACCGTTCAGCCGGACAAACATTCTTTTTGCGTTTGGGTCAGTTTATCCCCAGGGATCTCTGCGTCTTGCGCGCCGTACTGCGGCCGTTCGACGAGATAAATCGGGATAAATATGCCTTGGCGCGCGTTATTCGCCGTTTGGGAGAAAAATTATGATTTATTGGATCTTTTTAGGTTTGGCCATCATGACCGAGATCATCGGCACCTTGTCGATGAAATACGCCAGCGTCAATGGCGGCATGATCGGGCATATCGTGATGTACGTGATGATCACCGCGTCTTATGTGTTGCTGTCAGTAGCGGTAAAACGCGTGGCGTTGGGCGTGGCTTATGCGCTGTGGGAAGGTATCGGCATTCTGTTCATTACCCTGTTCAGCGTGCTGTGGTTCGACGAGCCCATTTCGGCGCTGAAGGTACTGGGTCTGGCTACGCTGATCGCCGGTATCATGCTGGTGAAATCCGGTACCCGCAAAGAGCGAAAACAGGTCAGCCCGCGAGGTGACAACCATGCAACAGTTTGAGTTGTACCACATTGGGTTCCTGGGATTGGCCATCGTGCTGGAAATCATCGCCAACATCTTCCTGAAGATGTCGGACGGTTTCCGTAAAGTTTGGCTGGGATTGCTGTCGCTGCTGTCGGTACTCGGTGCGTTCAGCGCCCTGGCGCAGGCGGTAAAGGGCATCGATCTGTCAATCGCTTACGCGTTGTGGGGCGGTTTCGGTATCGCCGCCACCATCGCCGCAGGCTGGATCATGTTCGGCCAGCGGTTGAACGCCAAAGGCTGGATTGGCCTGGCGCTGCTGTTGACGGGGATGGTGATCCTCAAACTGTCCTGATAGCGGGCAATAAAAAACCGCAGGCGTTGCCGTCTGCGGTTTTTTTTCGTCTGCGCGTGGCTTACAGCGCGGCGATGATTTTGATTTCCACCTTGTACTTCGGATTCATCAACTGAGCCTGCACGGTGCAGCGCACCGGCGCGCTGCCGGCGACGACCCAGGCGTCCCAGGCGGCGTTCATCGCGGCGAAGTCGGCGGTATTGGCCAGGAAGATGGTGGCATCCAGAATACGGCTTTTGTCCGACCCTACACGTTCCAGCAGCACGTCGATGGCGGCAAGGGCGTTGGCGGTCTGCGCGGTCGCGTCATCGTCCAGATTCTCAGGCACGCTGGTGTAGTAAACGGTCTCGTTGTGCACCACGGCTTCGGACCAGCGCTGATCGGGATCAATTCTTTCGATATTCATTTGCTTATCTCCATATCATAGTCCCGCTAAGGGTAGCACAGCCGGTGATGAAAAAGCGCGGCGATAAAGTGGGTGGTAGCCGGGCGGCAGGCTTGGCATAATCACCGCTGAATGACACCGGCAGAGAGACAGCGTGACAGACGATTTTGCAACAGACGGCGCATTGGCGCAGGCTATCAAGGGATTCAAACCGCGTGAGCCGCAGCGGCAGATGGCGCAAGCCGTTACCGAAGCGATCAATTTCAAGCAGGAACTGGTGGTGGAAGCCGGCACCGGCACCGGCAAAACCTTCGCTTATCTGGCGCCGGCGCTGCGTGCCGATCGCAAAGTGATCATCTCCACCGGTTCGAAAGCGCTGCAGGATCAGCTGTATGCGCGCGATCTGCCCACCGTCGCCAAAGCGCTGAAGTACAAAGGCAAGCTGGCGCTGCTGAAGGGGCGCTCCAACTACCTGTGTCTGGAGCGTCTTGAGCAACAGTCGATGGCCGGCGGGGAGCTGGCGGGGCAGACGTTGATCGATCTGGTGCAACTGCGCAAGTGGTCGTCGCAGACCAAAGAGGGTGATATCAGCACCTGCAGCGAAGTGGCGGAAGACAGCTTCGTCTGGCCATTGGTGACCAGCACCAATGACAACTGTCTCGGCAGCGACTGCCCGCTGTATCAGGATTGCTTCGTGGTCAAAGCGCGCCGCCGCGCGATGGATGCGGATGTGGTGGTGGTGAACCATCACCTGTTCCTGGCGGATATGGTGGTGAAAGAGGGCGGCTTCGCCGAGCTGATCCCGGAAGCCGAGGTGATGATTTTCGATGAGGCGCACCAAATTCCCGACATCGCCAGCCAGTATTTCGGCCAGCAGCTCACCAGCCGCCAACTGCTGGATCTGGCGAAGGACATCACCATCGCCTACCGCACCGAGGTGCGCGATGCCGCCCAACTGCAAAAAAGCGCCGACCGTCTCAGCCTGAGCACGCAAGATTTCCGTCTGAATCTGGGGGAGCCGGGTTTTCGCGGCAACCTGCGGGATGTGCTCGGCGAACCGAACGTGCAGCGTGCTTTGTTGCTGCTCGATGACGCGCTGGAGCTGTGTTATGACGTCATGAAACTGTCGCTGGGGCGTTCGGCGCTGCTGGATGCCGCCTTTGAGCGCGCCACGCTGTACCGCGCGCGTCTCAAACGCCTCAAGGCGGTGACGGAACCGGGCTACAGCTATTGGTATGAGTGCAATTCGCGCCACTTCGTGTTGGCGCTGACGCCGTTGACGGTGGCCGATCGTTTCCGCGAAATGCTGGACGAGAAGCCGGGCAGCTGGATCTTTACCTCGGCGACGCTGTCGGTCAACGATCAGTTGGGTCACTTCACCGAACGGCTGGGGCTGACCAAGGCCAAAACGCTGCTGTTGCCGAGCCCGTTCGACTATGCCAAACAGGCGTTGCTGTGCGTGCCGCGCTTTTTGCCTTCGCCGAATCAGCCCGGCGGGGCGCGCCAGCTGGCGCGCATGCTGCGCCCATTAATCGAAGCCAACAACGGCCGCTGCTTCTTCTTGTGCACATCGCACCAGATGATGCGCGAGCTGGCGGAAGAGTTCCGCGCCACGATGACGCTGCCGGTCTTATTGCAAGGGGAAACCAGCAAAGGGCAGCTGTTGGCACAGTTCGTCGCCGCCGGTAACGCGCTGTTGGTGGCGACCAGCAGCTTCTGGGAAGGGGTGGACGTGCGTGGCGATGCGCTGTCGTGCGTGATCATCGATAAGCTGCCGTTTACCTCACCGGACGATCCGCTGCTGAAGGCGCGCATTGAAGATTGTCGCCTGCGCGGCGGCGATCCGTTCAATGACGTGCAGTTGCCGGATGCGGTCATCACCCTGAAACAGGGGGTGGGCCGTTTGATCCGCGATACCGACGATCGCGGCGTGCTGGTGATCTGCGATAACCGTCTGGTGATGCGCCCTTATGGCGAGGTGTTCCTCAATAGCCTGCCGCCTACGCCGCGTACCCGCGATCTGAAGCAGGCGATCGCCTTCTTGCAGGCCGCTGATACGTCGGCCACGTGAAAGATGAAGGGCTTACGGGGCTGTGCTACAATGCGCGCCCTGTATGAAAAACCCAGTTTTATTCCCGCCAGAGGTTGGCATGTCCACGCGAATTTTAGCGATCGATACCGCGACGGAAGCCTGTTCCGTCGCCGTCTGGAATCAAGGCGAAATCCACGCCCTGTTTGAGCTGTGCCCACGCGAGCATACGCAACGTATTTTACCTATGGTGCAGCAGGTGCTGGCGGAATCCGGCCTGGCGCTCAACCAGCTCGATGCGCTGGCCTTCGGCCGCGGCCCCGGCAGTTTTACCGGGGTGCGCATCGGCATCGGCATCGCTCAGGGCCTGGCGCTGGGCGCCGATCTGCCGATGATCGGCGTTTCTACGCTGCAAACCATGGCGCAGGGCGCCTGGCGCGTCAGCGGCGCGGAGCGTGTGCTGGCGGCGATCGATGCGCGCATGGGCGAGGTCTACTGGGGGCAGTTCGAACGTCAGGCCGACGGCCGTTGGTTGGAAAGCGAAGGCGAGGCGGTGCTGTCGCCGGCGCAGGCGTTCGAGCGCGCACAGCGCCTGCAGGGCGAATGGGCCCACGTCGGCACCGGCTGGCAAACCTACCCCGATCTGGTCAACGGTTCCACGCTGAGCGTGCGCGACGGCCAGATGCTGTTGCCGCAGGCGGAAGACATGCTGCCGCTGGCGCTGCACGCCTGGCAACAGGGGCTGGCGGTGGCGGTGGAAAACGCCGAGCCGACCTACCTGCGCAATGAAGTGACCTGGAAAAAACTGCCGGGCCGCGAGTAATCGCGGCGTTATTGTGCTGATGTTGATGCCGGGCGATGAAGGCCTGCAACTTGAGCGCTGAAACGCGGTCAAAGTTACAGGCATTTCAGGAGATTGCGACCATGTTAATCCGCACTGCAAGTAAAAAGCTGTCGCTGCTGGCCGTCGCCTGCGGCGCGCTGGTTCTGACCGGGTGCGTCACCGTACCGGATGCGATCAAAGGCTCCAGTCCTTCGCCGGTGACTCAGCTTTCCTCGGTACAAAATGCACCGAACCTGTTTACCGGCGCGGAAGCCCGCTTTGGCGGCACCGTGGTGAACGTCGCCAACGAACAAGGGCGCACGCTGCTGGAGATCGCGGCGGTGCCGCTCGACAGCGGTGCGCGGCCGATACTGGGTGAACCGTCGAACGGCCGCTTGCTGGCCACGGTGAACGGCTTCCTCGAACCGGTCGATTTCAAAGGCCAACTGGTGACCGTCGTCGGCCCTATCACCGGCCTGAAAGAGGGGCGGATCGGCATGACGCCATATCGCTTCGTAACGATGAACGTGACCGGTTTCAAGCGCTGGCATCTGGTACAGCAGGTGGTGATGCCGCCTGCGCCGATGGGCCCTTGGGGCTGGCGCGGTGGCCCGTGGGGACCCGGCTGGGGCGCCGGCTATGGCTGGTACAACCCCGGCCCGGCACAGGTGCAAACCATCGTAACCGAGTAACATACGCTTGATGTGAACAAATTTGACAGGGCGGCTCAGGCCGCCCTTTTGTTTTTTGGGATAAGGAATATCCGACAATTAGTGACGTACATCGCAACCTGAGTAATGTTTAAAACCCGAACTGGTCTGCTGAGTTAAAATATTGTTATGGTTAGGCTGCGAGTTTGAGGGCTGCGATGATAATTAGTAATGATTTCAGGAGTAATACCTTGGATAAGGTCTGGTTAAAACGGTATCCGGCAGATGTGCCCGCAGAGATTGATGCCGATCGCTATTCGTCGTTGATCGAAATGTTTGAGCATGCCGTGCAGCGCTATGCCGATCAGCCCGCCTTTATCAATATGGGCGAGGTGATGACCTTCCGCAAACTGGAAGAACGCAGCCGGGCTTTCGCGGCTTACCTGCAAAATGAGCTGGGCCTGAAGAAGGGCGACCGCGTCGCGCTGATGATGCCTAACCTGTTGCAATACCCCATTGCCCTGTTCGGCATTCTGCGTGCCGGCATGGTGGTGGTCAACGTCAACCCGCTGTATACCCCGCGCGAGCTGGAGCACCAGTTGAACGACAGCGGCGCCAGTGCCATCGTCATCGTCTCCAACTTTGCCCATACGCTGGAAAAAGTGGTGTTCAACACCCAGGTCAAACACGTGATCCTGACGCGCATGGGCGATCAGCTGTCGGCTGCCAAGGGCACGTTGGTCAACTTCGTGGTCAAATACGTTAAGCGTCTGGTGCCGAAATACAACCTGCCGGACGCCATTTCCTTCCGCAGCGCGCTGCAGCGCGGCCGCCGTTTGCAATATGTAAAACCGGACATCATTAATGCCGATCTGGCTTTCCTGCAATACACCGGCGGCACCACCGGGGTGGCGAAGGGGGCGATGCTGACGCACCGCAACATGCAGGCCAACCTTGAGCAGGCCAAGGCCGCCTATTCGCCGCTGTTCCGTGAAGGGCAGGAGCTGGTGGTGACGGCGCTGCCGCTGTATCACATTTTCGCGCTGACGGTGAACTGCCTGCTGTTTATCGATCTGGGCGGGCGCAATTTGCTGATCACCAACCCGCGTGACATTCCGGGCCTGGTGAAAGAATTGGGCAAATACCCGTTCACCGCCATGAGCGGGGTAAATACGCTGTTCAATGCGTTGCTGAACAACGAAGACTTCCACAAGCTCGATTTCTCTACGCTGCGTTTCTCGGTCGGCGGCGGCATGTCGGTGCAAAAATCGGTGGCCGAGAAGTGGGAGAAAACCACCGGCAAACACCTGCTGGAAGGTTACGGCCTGACGGAGTGCGCGCCGCTGGTGGCCGGCAACCCTTACGATCTTAAACACTACAGCGGCAGCATCGGTCTGCCGGTGCCGTCGACGGACATTCGGTTGGTGGACGACAACGGCCATGACGTGCCGCCGGGCGAGCCGGGCGAACTGTGGGTCAAAGGGCCGCAAGTTATGTTAGGCTATTGGCAGCGCCCGGATGCCACCGACGAAGTGCTGAAAGACGGCTGGCTGGCGACCGGTGATGTGGTGACCGTGGACGATCAGGGATTTGTGCGCATCGTCGACCGCAAGAAAGACATGATCCTGGTCTCGGGTTTCAACGTGTATCCGAACGAGATTGAAGATGTGGTCAGCCAGCACCCGAAAGTGCTGGAATGTGCGGCAATCGGCGTGCCCAGCGAGGCCTCCGGCGAAACGGTGAAGATCTGCGTGGTGAAGAAAGACGCCTCGCTGACCAAGGAAGAGCTGTTGACCCATTGCCGACGCCACCTGACCGGGTATAAAGTGCCTAAAATTGTTGAGTTCCGCGATGAACTGCCGAAGTCGAACGTCGGCAAGATTTTGCGGCGAGAATTGCGCGATGAGCAAAAAGCGCCTAAGCCGGCCGATGCCGCCTAGGTTTCGCTCTCGCGTCAGCCTATCAACAACGCCGGTGAATGCCGGCGTTGTTGTGTTTGAATCCTACAAGAGAATGATGTTTTGAATTATCAGTTGATCACTACCGATGCCGGATTGCAGCAGGTCTGCGAGCAGGCGAGAAAGCATGCCCAGGTTGCGCTGGACACCGAGTTTGTCAGAACGCGTACCTACTATCCGCAGCTGGGCCTGATCCAGCTTTACGACGGTGAACAACTCTCCCTTATCGATCCTCTGCCGATCAAGCACTGGCAACCGTTTGTCGAGCTGCTGGCCGACACCGCCGTGGTGAAGTTTCTGCATGCCGGCAGTGAAGATCTTGAAGTGTTTCTCAACGCCTTTAAAACGCTGCCGACGCCGATGATCGACACTCAGATCTTGGCGGCCTTTACCGGTCGGCCGCTCTCCTGCGGCTTTGCGACGCTGGTGGCGGAGTACATGAAGGTTGAACTGGACAAGAGCGAGTCGCGCACCGACTGGCTGGCGCGCCCGCTGACTGAAAGACAGTGCGTGTATGCGGCCGCCGACGTGTTCTACCTGCTGCCGATGGCCAAACAGCTGGTGCAGGAGACCGAAGAGGCCGGCTGGACCGCTGCGGCCAATAACGAGTGCTTGCTGCTGTGCCAACGCCGTAGCGAGGCGCTGGCGCCGGAAGTGGCCTATCGCGAAATCAGCAATGCCTGGCAGTTGCGCCCGCGTCAGCTGGGGTGCCTGCAGAAGTTGGCGGAATGGCGGTTGCGCCAGGCGCGCGAGCGCGATCTGGCGGTGAACTTCGTGGTTCGCGAGGAGAACCTGTGGCAGGTGGCGCGCTTTATGCCGTCTTCGCTGGGAGAACTGGATTCGCTGGGCCTGAGCGGGCCGGAGATCCGTTATCACGGCAAAACGCTGTTGGCGCTGGTGGCCGAAGCCGAAGCGCTGGAGGAGTCCGAGTTGCCGGCGCCGTTGGCTAACCTTATCGATCAGCCGGGCTACAAGAAGGTGTTTAAGGACATCAAGGCCGCTATCGCCAGCGTCAGCGAGCAAAGCGGGTTGAGCAGCGAGCTGCTGGCATCCCGTCGCCAAATTAACCAATTGCTGAACTGGCATTGGAAACTGAAGGACGGCGAGAGTCGCCCTGAATTAATCAGCGGCTGGCGCGGCGATTTATTAATGGCGCCGTTGCAGGACATCCTGAAAGATTATTAATCGCTGGTTATCACCAGGGCAGGGTAGGGAAACTCTGCTCGGGTGAATATAGGCAGGAAATAATGCGTTGAAGGTAAATCTGGCCAGAATTTACTTTAAACGAGGTGGCGGCAAAGTTAATTGGGAATTGTCCCAAAGGGAAAAATCGATTTTTTGCTGCCGATAATGCTTAATAACTGGATGCACATACAGTTACCCCCTGCATAAAATATACAGGGGGTAATTAATGCGTCGCAATCATTTAGCTGCTTCTTCCGATTCCGGTAATGTCACGTTAAGTTCAAGTACCGAAATATCGTCCCCTTTCTGCTCGAACTGCACATGCAGCATTTCAGGATCGATCTGAATGTATTTGCAAATAACCGCCAGAATATCGCGTTTCAAATCAGGCAGATACGGGGGCTCACTGTCCCCGCGACGACGCTCTGCGACGATAATCTGCAGCCGTTCCTTGGCTATATTGGCTGTCTGTTTTTTGCGGGACAGAAAGAAGTCTAATAAGGCCATGGTTTATCCCCCAAAAAGGCGTTTCAGGAAACCCTTCTTCTCTTCTTCAATGAAGCGGAATGGGCGTTCTTCCCCCAACAAGCGGCAAACGGTATCGTCATACGCCTTACCGGCGTCTGACTCGGCATCCAGAATGACAGGCTCACCCTGGTTGGAAGCACGCAGTACGGACTGGTCTTCCGGGATCACACCCACCAGTGGAATGCGCAGGATTTCCAGCACGTCTTCCATGCTCAGCATGTCGCCACGGCTGACGCGGCCCGGGTTGTAACGGGTCAGCAGCAGGTGTTCCTTGATAGGCGATTCGCCTTTCTCGGCGCGGCGCGATTTGGAGGAAAGGATGCCCAGGATACGGTCGGAGTCGCGTACCGAAGAGACTTCCGGGTTGGTGGTGATGATAGCTTCGTCGGCGAAATACAGCGCCATCAGCGCACCGGTTTCGATACCGGCCGGTGAGTCGCAGACCACGAAGTCAAAATCCATCTCGCCGAGATCGTTGAGGACTTTTTCAACGCCTTCACGGGTTAACGCGTCTTTGTCGCGTGTCTGCGAAGCCGGCAGGATATAGAGGTTTTCAGTGCGTTTGTCTTTGATCAACGCCTGATTCAGCGTGGCGTCGCCCTGAATCACGTTCACGAAATCATAAACTACCCGACGTTCGCAGCCCATGATCAGGTCAAGATTACGCAGGCCGATATCGAAATCGATCACGACGGTTTTCTTGCCTTTCTGGGCCAGGCCGGTAGCGATGGCCGCGCTCGAAGTGGTCTTGCCAACGCCCCCTTTACCCGATGTAACAACAATAATGCGTGCCATGAAATGGATTCCTTGTCAAAAGGGCTTAATTTAAAGGTTGTATGGTTAAAGCGTTATCCAACAGGCTGAGTCGTACGGCCTGCCCGACGTAATCGGACGGGATTTGGTCGCTCAACCAGTACTGCCCTGCGATAGAGACTAGCTCAGCCGCCAGGTGGGTGCAAAAAATCTGACATTGCGTGTCGCCTGACGCGCCTGCCAGCGCGCGACCGCGCATCATGCCGTAGACATGAATGTTGCCGTCGGCAATCAGTTCGGCGCCGGCGCTAACGCTGCTGGTCACGATAAGATCGCAGTTGCGGGCGTAAATCTGTTGGCCGGAACGGACAGGGGTGCTGATGATACGCGTTTTGGCGGGGGCGTTGTCCGCCACCACGGGCGCAGGTGCAGGCTCCGGCGCCGCCATTTTCTGGCCTCTGCCTTCGCTCAACAGCGGCAGCCCGGCACGGGCTATCGCGCGCTTTTGACGCTCATCTCTGCAACCGCTGATACCCACAACGCGCAGACCTGCCGCCGCGACAGCCTGTTGAAGTTCTTTCCAGTTCGCATCGCCATCCAGCGTTGCGACGTTGATAACAACAGGGGCGTTTTTCAGAAAAGCGGGCGCTTGCTCAACTTTTTCCTGTAACGCCTGGCGTATTACCTCGGGCTGCGAATTATGCAAATGAACAACCGATAGGGTAAAACTGCTGCCTTTTAGCTCAATTGGCGATTGTGACATCTATCCTGACTCAGTCTCAGCAACTTTAAATCCCCGGAATACCACTCGGGGTGCGATATTCCGATGTACTATAAGCATGTTATAGTCAGAGTTATATCCAGGCAAGACGCTCCCTCAATTAAATAGAGTTAAAAAAATGCTTTGTGTGATCTATAGAAGCCCGAAACGCGATCAAACTTATCTTTATGTCGAAAAAAAAGACGATTTCTCTCGTGTGCCGGAAGCGCTGATGAAAAGTTTCGGCGTACCGCAATTCGCCATGATGCTTTCACTCGATGAACGCAAGAAATTGGCCTCGGCGGATATCGAAAAGGTGAAGCAGGCGCTGAAAGACGAAGGTTATTACCTGCAGTTCCCGCCGCCGGTGGAAAACCTGCTCAATCAGCATTTGGCGGGCGACAAGGCCTGAGACCGCCGCCACGGTCAGGGGAGGCATGATGACACGTTCGGCGAGAAGTACCGCGTTGGCCGTTTGGCTGGCGCTGGGCGGTGCGATGATGCCGGGCGCACCGCAGGCGGCGCAGGAGACGACGCTGGCGACCAGCGGGCGCGATCCGGCGCAGTTCCCGGCGTATGTCGAGCAACTGAAGCGCCGGGCGCGGGAACAGGGCATCAGTCAGGCCACCCTTGACCGCGCCTTTGCGCAAATCCATTTCGTCGATCGGGTGATCAAGGCCGATCGCAATCAGCCGGAGCAGAAGATCACGTTGGACGATTACCTGCGGCGGGTGATGTCGCCCGCCAAGGTGCGGCAGGGGCGCGAACTGTACCGGCAGCGCCATGCGCAATGGCTGCGGGCCAGCGAACGCTATCGGGTGCCGGGGCGCTATATCATCGCGCTGTGGGGCATGGAGAGCGCCTATGGCAAGATCCAGGGGCGGGAGGACGTGGTGTCCGCGCTGGCGACGCTGGCGTTCGAAGGGCGCCGCGAGGCCTTTTTCAGCCGGGAGCTGCTGGCGGCGTTGCAGATAGTCGAACAGGGGCACGTTGGCGATACGTCGCTCAAAGGGTCCTGGGCCGGCGCGATGGGGCAATGTCAGTTTATGCCAAGCTCCTTCCTGCGCTATGCGGCGGACGGCGACGGTGACGGGCGCATCGATATCTGGAATAACATTGACGACGTTTTCGCGTCCACGGCCAGCTACCTGTCCAAAGAGGGCTGGCAGCCCGGCATCGGTTGGGGGCGCGAGGTCAAACTGCCCGCCGGCTTCAATCGAGCCGAACTGGGCCTGAAAGACGCGCAGGCGCGCAGCGTCAACGACTGGCAGAAACGCGGCGTGCGCCGTGCGGATGGCCGCGCGTTGCCGCACGCCGTGCAGCGCGGCTGGATCATCGCGCCGGATGATCTGCAGGGGCGGACCTTCCTGGTCTATGATAATTTCCGCACCCTGATGCACTGGAATCGCTCTTACTATTTCGCTATCGCCGTGGGTATGATGGCAGACGCGATCGGGCATTGATCCGGCACACCAATAATCGGCTTGGCGCGCCAAGCCTCTACAGTTTGGGAGAAGCGGTATGTATCAACACAGAGACTGGCAGGGTTCGCTGCTCGATTTCCCGGTGAACAAGGTGGTCTGCGTCGGCAGCAACTACGCCGATCACATCAAGGAAATGGGCAGTGCGGTGTCCGTCGAGCCGGTGGTGTTTATCAAACCGGAGACGGCGTTATGCGATATCCGCCAGCCGGTGGCCATCCCTAAAGAGTTCGGTGCGGTGCATCATGAGGTAGAGCTGGCGGTACTGATCGGCACGCCGTTGAAGCAGGCCAACGAAGATCGCGTGGCGCGTGCGATTGCCGGTTACGGCGTGGCGCTTGATCTGACGCTGCGCGATCTGCAAGCCGGTTTTAAAAAGGCCGGTCAGCCCTGGGAGAAGGCCAAGGCCTTCGACGGGTCTTGTCCGATGTCGGGGTTTATCCCGGTGGCGGAATTCGGCGATCCGCAAAACGCCGAGCTGTCGTTGACGGTCAACGATCAACTGCGCCAGCAGGGCAATACGCGTGACATGATCACGCCGATCCTGCCGCTAATCAGCTACATGAGCCGTTTCTTCACGCTGCGCGCCGGCGACATCATCCTGACCGGCACGCCGCAGGGCGTAGGCCCGATGGCTTCCGGCGACATGCTGAAAATCAGTCTGAACGGTAAAGCGCTCAGCACCCGGGTGATCTGATCGCTGTTCGCCGCCGGCATCGTCGGCGGCAAAACTTGCATCTCGCGGCTAAAATGTCTATATAGTCCCCCCTCGAACCTGTGCGCAGGTGAGTTATCCATTTACCGAAACCGGACGCTAACATGTCACAACTCGCTTTTTGGCAACAGAAAACGCTGGCGGAAATGTCAGAACAAGAGTGGGAATCGCTGTGCGACGGGTGCGGGCAATGCTGTTTGAATAAGCTGATCGACGAAGATACCGACGAGATTTATTTTACCAACGTAGCCTGCAACCAGCTCAACATCAAATCCTGCCAATGCCGTAACTACGAGCGGCGCTTCGAGCTGGAAGAGGACTGCATCAAATTGACGCGCGAAAACCTCACCACCTTCGATTGGTTGCCGCCGACCTGCGCCTATCGCCTGATCGGCGAAGGCAAGCCGCTGTTCCCCTGGCACCCGTTGCTGAGCGGCTCCAAGGCGGCGATGCACGGTGAGCGCATCACGGTGCGGCATATCGCGGTGCGCGAGAGCGAAGTGGTGGACTGGCAGGACCATATCCTCAACAAGCCGGACTGGGCCAGATAACGCCGGCCCCCTTGCGCAGCAAGGCGCGTTTTCATGCAAGAGGGCGGCGTGTCAGGACACGCCGCCCTCTGCAATTGCGCTAACCGGCAGGCGTGAGGTTATGGCATAAGCCGTCACTTCACTCCTTTTTGTCGCGGCGGCGCCAGTTGGCCAGATTTTTCAGCGGCTGCTTCACGTAAGGGCTGGCTTTAATCAGGCTGAACAGCAGTTTATTTACCGCCGTCCCCACTTTGTCCATCGGCCGGTCGATATCGAGAAACAGCACCGCACGCAGTTCGTCGGTATCATTACGCACCTCGTGTTCATAAGAGTCATCAAACAAAATGACCTTGCCTTCATCCCAGTGCAGGATCTGATCGTCGACGCGGATCCAGAGCTTTTCCCGATCCTTTGGCACGATCAATCCCAAATGCGCGCGCACCACGGCACGAGTCGGGCCTTTGTGGGGGACGATGTGATAGTGCGGCTTAAGAATCGAGAACATGGCGGTGCGCATGCCGGGGATCTCGCTGACCGCCTGTGCGGTGTGCGGACAAATGGCGCAGTTCTCATCAACGCGCTGCCCGTAGACAAATAGCCCGAAGGTTTTCCAATTATCCCCTTTGGAGATGCGTTTCTGATCCGGTGATATTTGGTGGAACGCGGGGATGTCCTCCGGATGCTCCAGTAACCGATCCAACTCCTGGCGAATGGCAGGCCAACGGGCTTCCAGCGCCGTCACCCAATTAAATTCATGATTACCGATCCGCGGCGTGGTGGAGATGAGCGAATGGCGAGTCTGAAATTCGCCGTTCCAGCGCAGGAATTTTTTCCCTGCTTTGAGCAGCATGCGCCGCAGGAACGGGCGCTGAGACGTGGGGGGAAATGTGCTATCCGGCATAAATCGTGTCCTTGATATCATTGGCCTACTGCATTCAGCATAAGGAAAGAATCACGGACGATTTTAATCATTAGTGCGCGAACGTTGGCCGATGAGTGATACCGCGCAGAGTTAAATTTGAATGATTTATTTAAAGGCAGCGGGGACTGACGGTTGGGGGAGAAGGAAAAAAGCCCCTGCAAAGATGAGGGGCAAGACACACAACAACACCAGGGAAATCGGTAGTACTCACTTTGCCGATACTATAAGGATTTTATGGGCAAACTTCACCAAAATATTGTGCTCTGAATGTGACAAAGACGCAGTCGTTCATAAATAACGGTAATTTATTGATGCCCGCAGGCCGTGAGGAAAGTGCCTGCACAGCATGTGTTGGCCCGCTGGCAACGCAGAAGTTTAATGTTATGTAAATTACGCGCTTAATCGAGCCAGGATGCTTCTTTTTAAACGATAAGTTGGGTAATTTGGCCGCTCTCCCGCAAGTTCGAGAGCATAACAATGAAAATGGTCCGTCTGTTTGCCGTAGCTGGGGCACTGATCGTGCTCGTTTACTTCCTTACACATACCTGAAATGGGGTTATCTCTGAATTCAACAGTAATACCCTAAAAAAACGGCGCCCTGAGGCGCCGTTTTTTGTTTGTTGGCCTATCAGCGGCCGAACAAATCGCGGCGGCGTGGGCGAACAAATTGCGCGATCAGCACAATCAGCGCCACCAGCAGATAGGCACCGAAGATACCCACCAGCCACTGTGGCATTTCCAGCGTCAGGAACTGCCATTGACGCACGGAACAGTCACCGGAAGCGTGGAACACCGCAGGCAGCCATTTATCCAGCGGCAGCCAGGACGGGAAGCTGACGAAGAAATCGCAGGTATTGAACGGCGAGGGGTGCAGTTGGATCATGGTGTGTTTCCACGCCAGCTGTACGCCTTCCCAGGCGCTGTAGATCCACAGCAGGATCGCCACATAGCGCAGCGGCGTTTTCGGCGCGATGGCGCCCACCAGTGAGGCGCCGAGGATGCCGAACAGCGCGCAACGCTCGTAAATGCACATGACGCAGGGCTGCAGCAGCATAACGTGCTGGAAATAGAGCGCGACCAGTTCCAACACCAACGCTGTCAGGGCCATCAGCAGCCAGGCGCCGCGTCCTTGTGAACAGCGGTTAAAGAATTGCAACATATCTAGATTCTTCCATGCAGTAAGCAATTGAACCGGCAGTGTAAACCAATTCCCCCTCGCTGCCAGCCACCTGGGCCGGTTTCAGCGTAAAAATAGTCGGTTTACCCTGCCGGCGCCGCATCAGTGGCCGATGGCGTCGACAGGCGGCAGCGTCAGCCAGTGCCACTGTGTCAACAGTTCGGTCGCCGGCTCCAGCGTGAACTGTACGCACAGCAGGCCGACCACGGTCAATACGATCGTATAAGGCAGAGCCATCCACACCATGCGGCCATACGACAGACGCACCAGCGGCGCCAAGGCCGACGTCAAAAGGAACAGGAACGCCGCCTGGCCGTTGGGGGTCGCGACCGAAGGCAGGTTGGTGCCGGTATTGATGGCGACCGCCAGCAGTTCGAACTGTTTCAGCGCAATGGCGCCGGTTTCCAGCGCGGTGCGCGCTTCGTTGATGTAAACCGTGCCGACGAATACGTTGTCGGAAACCGACGACAGCAGACCGTTGAACAGGTAGAACAGCGAAAGCTGAGAAGCGGGCTCGGCGCGCAGTACAAACTGGATCACCGGGCTGAACAGGTGTTGCTCAATGATCACGGCCACCACGGTGAAAAATACCGTCAGCAGGGCGGTGAACGGCAGCGCCTCTTGGAACGCTTTGCCGATGGCGTGTTCGTCGTTCACGCCGCACAGCGATGTGGCGAGAATGATGACCGACAGGCCGATCAGCCCAACTTCCGCCAGGTGGAAGGCCAGCGCCAGCACCAGCCAAACGCCGATCAGCGCCTGCATCACCAGCTTGAGCCTTTCTTGCTTGCTGCGGCCTGCGGTGGCCTTGCGATCATACTCTTTCAGCACCTCACGCACCGCTTCCGGCAGTGGCGTGCCGTAGCCAAACAGGCGAAAACGCTCTACCAGCCAGCAGACCAGCAGGCCGCATGCCAGCACCGGCAAAGTGACCGGCGCCATCCGCAGGAAGAAGTCGATAAAGCCCCAGCCCGCGCTTTTGGCGATGATCAGGTTCTGTGGCTCGCCCACCATGGTCATGACTCCGCCGAGCGCGGTGCCGACGCCGGCGTGCATCAGCAGGCTGCGCAGAAAGGCGCGGAATTGCTCCAGCGTCTGCTTGCGCTCTTCGCCGGTGAAATCGCTGTCATCGCCGATGTCGCCGTCGGAGCGGTTCGACGTCACATTGTGATAGATGGAATAGAACCCCGTGGCGACGCTGATCACTACCGCGACGACCGTTAGCGCATCGAGGAAGGCGGAAAGGAAGGCGGCCGCCAGGCAGAACGCCAGCGACAGCAGCGTTTTCGAGCGGATATTGAGCAGCAGTTTGGTGAACACGAACAGCAGCAGTTGCTTCATAAAGTAGATGCCGGCCACCATAAAGACCAGCAGCAGCAGCACTTCCAGATTGTGTTCGATTTCTTGCGAAACCTGCGCCGGGCTGGTCATGCCGATGGCCACGGCCTCCAGCGCCAGCAGGCCGCCCGGCAGCAGCGGGTAACATTTCAACGCCATCGCCAGGGTAAAGATGAACTCGATCACCAACAGCCAACCCGCGAGAAACGGGCTGGCGAAAAAGAACACCAGCGGGTTGATCGCCAGGAAAATGAGAATGGTCAGTTTGTACCAGTCGGGAGATTGCCCCAGGAAGTTTTTGAGCAGGGCGCTGCGCAGGGTTGTTTCCATTGTCCTTTATGCATCCTTAAATCAGTCGTAGCACGTACCCTAACAACGCGGCGGGGGCGGGCGCAACCGGAGCTTGTTTTACGGCGGCAAATTTCTCAGGGCCGGTGTTTTTGCGCGTTTTTTGCCACTTTATGCACACTTTCGTTTATTGTTTTTCGCTCACGCTATGTCATGTCTGTGTGATCTGGTATGATGAGCTGATTACTTTTACTGATTTTATCGTCGCAACGGAACGTCAAACACATGGTCATAAAGGCGCAGAGTCCTGCCGGTTTCGCGGAAGAGTACATTATTGAGAGTATTTGGAATAATCGCTTCCCCCCTGGCTCTATTTTGCCCGCGGAGCGTGAGCTTTCGGAGTTGATTGGCGTCACGCGCACCACGTTACGTGAAGTGTTGCAACGTCTGGCCCGCGATGGCTGGTTGACCATACAGCATGGTAAACCGACCAAAGTGAACAATTTCTGGGAAACGTCCGGCCTCAATATCCTTGAGACCGTGGCTCGTCTCGATCACAAAAGCGTCCCGCAGCTGATCGATAACCTGCTGTCCGTGCGTACCAATATCGCGTCGATCTTTATTCGCGCTGCGGTGCGCAATCATCCTGAGCAGGCGCAGGAAGTGCTGGCGAAAGCCGCCGAGGTGGAAGATCAGGCGGATGCCTTCAATGTCCTGGACTATGAGATCTTCCGTGGTCTGGCGTTCGCTTCCGGCAACCCGATCTATGGCCTGATTTTCAACGGCCTGAAAGGGCTGTACACCCGCGTGGGCCGTTACTACTTCTCCAACCCGGAAGCGCGCAAGCTGGCGCTGACCTTCTACAGCAAGCTGTCTACGCTTTGCCATGAGAAGCTGTACGACCAGGTGATGGACACCGTGCGCAACTACGGTAAAGACAGCGGGGCGATTTGGCAGAGCATGCAGGGCACCATGCCGAGCGATCTGACCGAAGCGCGCCGCTGATGCCGTGCGAATGACATAATAAGGGCGCCGTGTTGGCGCCCTTTGTCGTTATGGCGGTTACAGCGGCGTAGGCCGCGGCGGGCAGCGGTCGAGCAATTCCACGCTGCCGTCTTCGTTTTGCTGCTCGAGGATCACGTCGAAGCCCCACAGGCGATGCAGGTGCTTCAACACGTCGCGGCGGCTCTTATCGAGCGGCGCGCGCTCCTGCGGGATGTAGCGCAGCGTCAGCGAACGGTCGCCGCGCAGGTCTACGTTCCAGATCTGAATGTTCGGCTCGTGGTTGCTCAGATTGTATTGAGCCGACAGCTCCTGGCGGATTGCCCGGTAGCCCGCTTCGTTATGGATCGCGGCAATTTCCAGGTAGTTGTTGCGATCGTCGTCCAGCACGGTAAACAAGCGGAAGTCGCGCATCACTTTGGGCGACAGGAACTGGCTGATAAAGCTCTCATCCTTAAAGTCGCGCATGGCGAAGTGCAACGTGTCCAACCAGTCTTTACCGGCGATGTCCGGGAACCAGTAGCGATCTTCCTCGGTCGGCGATTGGCAGATTCGCTTGATGTCCTGGAACATGGCGAAGCCCAGCGCGTAGGGGTTGATGCCGTTATAGTATGGGCTGTTGTACGGCGGCTGATAAACCACGTTGGTGTGGCTGTGCAAAAACTCCAGCATGAACCGCTCGGTCACCCGGCCTTCGTCGTAAAGATGGTTAAGGATGGTGTAGTGCCAGAAGGTCGCCCACCCCTCGTTCATTACCTGGGTCTGTTTTTGCGGGTAGAAATATTGGCTGACTTTGCGCACGATGCGCAGCACCTCACGCTGCCACGGTTCCAGCAGCGGCGCATTCTTCTCGATAAAATAGAGGATATTTTCCTGCGGTTCGCTCGGATATCGGCGCGCCTGCTCAGGCGACTCTTCGCGCTCGACGCGTGGCAGGGTCTTCCACAGCGTATTCACCTGGCTTTGCAGATACTCTTCGCGGCTTTTCTGGCGCGCTTTTTCTTCCACCAAAGAGATTTTTTGCGGGCGTTTGTACCTGTCGACCCCGTAGTTCATCAGCGCATGGCAGGAGTCCAGCAGCCGTTCCACTTCTTCGACGCCGTAGCGTTCTTCGCACTGGCTGATGTAGTGGCGAGCAAACAGCAGGTAATCGACGATGGAGCTGGCGTCGGTCCAACTGCGGAACAGGTAGTTATTCTTGAAGAACGAGTTGTGGCCATAGCAGGCGTGCGCCATCACCAGCGCCTGCATGGTGATGGTGTTCTCCTCCATCAGGTAGGCGATGCAGGGATTGGAGTTGATGACGATTTCATACGCCAGCCCTTGCTGGCCCTGTTTGTAGCGCTGCTCGGTTTCGATGAATTTTTTGCCGAAGGACCAATGGGTATAGTTGATCGGCATGCCGACGCTCGAATAGGCGTCCATCATCTGTTCTGAGGTGATCACCTCGATCTGATGGGGGTAGGTGTCGAGCCGGTAATGCTTGGCGACGCGGTCGATCTGCTCCAAATACACCTGCAGCAGTTCGAACGTCCAGTCCGGTCCATCGCTCAGACGTTTATCATCCTTAACCTTGTCATGTGTTGAAGTAGTCATCAGCGCACCCTCATTATTCACGGGCCTTGCTCAAACGGCAGACCCTGTAACAAGCATAGTTCAAGTCATAATTAACCATTGCAAATCAGTGAAATAAAAATGCCGGTACGCAAAGGGGCGAACGGCGGTCGATCCGGCGCCCGTCCCGGCAGAAGGCGGTGCAACACCGCGCATCTTCTCCGAGTATAGCCCTGCGGCAGGGGCGTGCAACACATTGCCTGCTGTGCGACAGGGATTGAAAATTGTTATGTTATATTGTAACTTTTCATTTTTCTCAATAACGGACAAGGAGCGCGTTTTGACGAGGCATTTGGGCAAATTGGCAGTGGCGCTGGCGGCGCTGTTCATCAGTGGGCAAACGTTGGCTCACGGGCATCATTCACATGGCAAGCCGCTGACGGAATTGGAAAAAAAGGCGGAGGGAGGCGTGTTCGACGATAAAGACGTCAAAGATCGCGACCTGACTGATTGGGAGGGCGTATGGCAATCCGTGTATCCGTATCTGATCAATGGGGATCTTGACCCGGTGTTCAAGAAGAAAGCGGCGCAGGATAAGAGCAAAACCTTCGCAGAGGTGAAGGCGTATTACCGCCAAGGTTACGCCACCGATGTGGATACCATTGGCATTGAGAACGGTGTCATGGAATTTCACCGTGGCGACCAATCCAGCGCCTGTCAGTACAAGTACGCCGGGCATAAGATCCTGACGTATGTCTCCGGTAAGAAAGGCGTGCGTTATCTGTTCGAGTGCCAGGATGCCGACAGCCAGGCACCGAAATTCGTACAGTTCAGCGATCACATTATCGGGCCGCGCAAATCGGCGCATTTCCATATCTTTATGGGCAACACGTCGCAGGAGGCGTTGCTGAAAGAGATGGATAACTGGCCGACCTACTACCCATTCCAGCTGCAGACCAAAGAAGTCGTGGACGAGATGCTGCATCATTGATGCGTCTCTCTTCTGCCACCACAAGCCCGCACGCGTGGGCTTGTGGTCAGTCGAACGGCCTGATTTGCAGGTAATCGTCCGTGACGTCCATTTCAAATAGCGTTTCATCCGCCAATAAAGTGGCGCGCATGCGATCCCGAGCCGCTCGGTACCGTTCATCCAGCTGAATATCACCGGCGTTTTCCCATGCCGAGCGGCTTGGCCACTGCGCATAGCCGATATATTTGCCGTTCACCTCCCGATGCAGGCGCGAGCCCAGGCTGCCGCGTTGCTGATAGATGCCCTGCGTCAATTCAAGCCAGGCCTGGCGAAAAGCGTGTTCGTGTCCGGTTTTGACTGAGAACTGATAGAGAGCGATGAACATGCGAGGTTCTCCTGAATAGCGACAGTATGAACTCTGGGCGCGGCTGGGGGCTTGAACGTTCATATCGTGCTGCAGCGAAAACAAGATGGCGCCACAGTGAACGCCGCTTTATTCCAACAGTAAAAATAAGGCTATTAAGGGCTGAAAATTTACGCGATTTTTCTGCTGCAGCGGGTGGTGCCGTTATTTGCCAGTTGTTTTGGTATTTTTTGTTTTTGTGGTTTTTTATTCTATTTATAGGTTAGCTGATATTTTTATATTCTGTTAAATCCATGTTGCTTATCACGCCAATTTTCCATGACATCAATGATAGCAATGCTAGCGAATCAGGGGTGACCTCGCGCCATAAACCCCCTTAAACCGTATCTTATCGCTATTTTCTGGCGGCTATTGCAAATGCGCGGGCCATCGACGATAAATTAATTGTGAATATTGTCACGTTTGATGACGAAGTTGTTGGACGGATTTTTTCACTGAGTTAATTTCCTGTTAGCAGAATATTGTGCTTTGTGAAGCCTTGGGCTGGAGTCAGCGATGCGAGTGGTAATTTTAGGTAGTGGAGTGGTGGGCGTAGCCAGTGCCTGGTATTTGGCGAAGGCTGGGCATGAGGTGACGGTGATCGATCGTCAGCCTGGCCCGGCACTGGAAACCAGCGCGGCGAACGCCGGGCAGATTTCACCGGGCTATGCCGCTCCCTGGGCGGCGCCGGGCGTGCCGCTGAAGGCCATTAAGTGGATGTTCCAACGCCATGCGCCGCTGGCGATCCGTCTCGACGGCAGCAGCTTCCAGCTGAACTGGATGTGGCAGATGCTGAAAAACTGCAACACCGAACACTACATGACCAACAAAGGCCGCATGGTGCGCCTGGCGGAATACAGCCGCGACTGCATCAAGGCGCTGCGGCAGGAAACCGGCATCCAGTACGAAGGCCGTCAGGGCGGCACGCTGCAGCTGTTCCGCACCCAACAACAGTTCGAAAACGCCGCGAAAGATATTGCGGTATTGGAAGATGCCGGAGTGCCTTACCGATTGCTGGAGGCCGGCCAACTCGGCAGCGTTGAGCCTGCGCTGGCGCAGGTGGCGCACAAGCTGACCGGCGGCCTGCAGTTGCCGAACGACGAAACCGGCGATTGCCAACTGTTTACGCAACAGTTGGCGAAGATGGCTGAGCAGGCGGGCGTGACCTTCCTGTTCAACCGCAGCGTAGACCGTCTGTTGGTGGAGGGGGACAAGATCGCCGGCGTACAGTGCGGCGAGGAAGTGTTCAAAGCCGATAGCTATGTGGTGGCGTTCGGTTCGTACTCCACGGCGCTGCTGCGCGGCCTGGTGTCTATTCCGGTTTACCCGCTCAAGGGCTATTCGCTGACGATCCCTATCGTCGATGAGGCGGCGGCGCCATTCTCTACGGTACTGGATGAGACGTATAAAATCGCCATCACGCGCTTCGACCAGCGCATTCGCGTCGGCGGCATGGCGGAGATCGTCGGTTTCAATACTCAGCTGGAGCAAAAGCGGCGAGAAACGCTGGAGATGGTGGTGCGCGATCTCTACCCGAACGGCGGCAGAGTGGAAGAGGCGACGTTCTGGACCGGCTTGCGCCCGATGACGCCGGACGGCACGCCGATCGTCGGCCGCACCTCGTTGAAAAACCTGTACCTCAACACCGGGCATGGCACGCTCGGCTGGACCATGGCCTGCGGTTCCGGGCAGTTGTTGTCCGATCTGATGTCCGGCATTACGCCGGCAATCCCTTCCGATGACCTGGCGGTGGCGCGTTACAGCGCCGGATTTCGCCAGCAACACGCGGTTCCGCTGAACGACGTGCATCCCGCACGTTAATCGTCGACGCTGTCATAGACTTTTTCGGCCACGCGCAGGCGCGCGTGGCCGCTGTACGCTGCCCCAAGGAGAAGCGATGCCCCGTCCGATAACCGCCACGATGCATCTCGGTGCAATTGAAAACAACCTGCAGGTGGTGCGCCGTTTCGCCCCCGGCGCCAAAGTCTGGGCGGTGGTCAAGGCCAACGCCTATGGCCACGGCATCAAACACGTTTGGCGCAGCATGGCGCACACCGACGGCTTCGCCATGCTGGATCTGGCCGAAGCGGTGTTGCTGCGCGAGTCCGGTTGGCAGGGGCCGATCCTGTTGTTGGAAGGCTTCTTCCAGCGACAGGATCTGGCCTTGCTCGATCGTTATCGCCTGACGACGGCGGTGCACAGCGACTGGCAACTGGCGGCGATCGCCGACGCAAAGCTGAGTGCGCCGCTTGATGTCTATCTGAAAGTGAACAGCGGCATGAATCGGCTGGGGTTTGCGCCCGAGCGCCTGCATGAGGTGTGGCGCAGGGCGCAGGCTGTCGCCAATATTGCCGAGCTTACGCTGATGAGTCACTTCGCCACCGCCGACGGGCCGGAAGGCGTAACTCAACAGATGGCCACCATCGAGGCGGCGGCGGCCGATGTACCGCTGCCGCGTTGCCTGGCCAACTCGGCCGCTACGCTGTGGCATCCTGCGACCCACGGCAGCTGGGTGCGCCCTGGGATCATTCTCTATGGCGCTTCGCCGAGCGGATGCTGGAACGATATCGCATCGACGGGGTTGCAGCCGGCGATGACGCTGAGCAGCGAGATCATCGGCATTCAGCAGCTGAAGTCTGGAGATCGCGTGGGCTACGGTGGCCGTTACAGCGCCGCCGGCGCGCAGCGTATCGGCGTGGTGGCCTGCGGTTATGCCGACGGCTATCCGCGTCATGCGCCGACCGGAACGCCGGTATGGGTCGATGGCGTGCTGACACGCACCCTGGGAACGGTATCGATGGATATGCTGGCGGTGGATTTGACGCCCTGTCCCCACGTTGAACTGGGCGCCGAGGTGGAGCTGTGGGGAAAACGCCTGCCGGTGGACGAGGTGGCCACGGCGGCAGGGACGTTAGGCTATGAACTGTTGTCGGCGTTGGCGGCACGGGTGCCGGTCGTTACCGAAGCCTGAGCCGCGGCTCAGGCGACTTTTCTGATCTGTCCTTTAATCTGCTTGCTGAGCCGCCGCGCGTGCAGCGCCAGCAGGCAGCCCGCCAGCATGACCAAAGCCAGCGACAGCTTCGGTTGCAGCGGCAGCGCCATCGCCAGCAGCCCCAGCGCGGCGCCCCCGGCCATCTGTACGAAACCGACCAGTGCGGACGCGACGCCGGCCTCATTGGAGTACGGTTCCAGCGCATAGCTGGTGGCCGGGCCCATCACGAACGCCAACCCGGCGCAGGCGCTGGCGACCGGCAGCATATACGCCAGCCAGTGCGCTTGCGCCGCCGCGGGAAGCCACATGACGCCCAGCAGCAGGCCCAGGCAGCCCAACCCCATCAAAATGCCGCCGGTCGCCAGACAAACCGGGCGGCCGACTTTGTGGATGATGCGGTTAGCGAAGAAGCTGACCAACATGATCCAGAAGCCGTTGGCGCCGAACACCAACGAGAATTGCAGCGGAGTCAGGCCCGCAGTGCCCATCAGCACGTTAGGCGCCAGAGAAACGTAGGTCAGTGCCATGCCCATCGCCCCGGAGTTCACCACCGCGAAAGAGAGGAAACGCCGTTCGCTGAGGATGCGCGCGTATTGGCGCACCGGCAGCCCTTTGACCGGCACGGTGTCGGCGGGGCGAGTTTCCGGCAGGCGCAGCGCGATGAGCACCAACACCAGCAGCGCGTAACTGGCCAGGAACCAAAAGGGCGCGCGCCAGCCGAAGGCTTCGGCGAGCAGGCCGCCGAGCAGCGGCGCCAATGCCGGGATGATGTTCAGCGTGCCGTTGAGAAAGCCGAAGGCGCGGGCGGCGTCGTCGCCATTCAGCCGATCGCGCACGCCGCTGAAGGCGACGACGGCGGTGCAACAGACCGCAACCCCTTGCAACAGGCGCGACGCGATGAAGATCGTCGGGCTGGTGGCCAGTGCCGCCATTGCCGCGCCGATCGTGTAGAGAATAATGCCGGCCAGCGCCACCGGTTTGCGGCCATAGTTATCCACCAACGGACCGGCGATGATTTGACCGAGGCCGAGCACCAGAATAAACAGCGAAATGGTGGATTGGATCAGCGCTTCACTGCTGCCCAGGCCGGCGGCGATGGCGGGAATGGTGGGCAGATAGAGATCGATGCCCAATGGGCCGAGCAGCACCAGGCTGAGAAGCAGAAACAGGAACTTTTGCATAGCAGGAAAGGCACGTCCGAGTGACAAAGAGGGCTAGAGTAGAGATTCTGGCGGCAAATGAAAAGGGGCAAAGCGGGTCAGCGCTGCGCTCCCGGGCGGAGATAAAGCGCCGAGACGGTATCGGCCACATAACGGGCCTGATGGCGAGCGTCATCCAACGCGCGATGCGGCATGCCTTCGAACGGACGGGTCTTTTTCGGGTTAAAGCCGTGCAGTTCCGCCAGCGTTATCACCGTGCGCACATCCTGGGTATCCCAGAATTTCCACGGACAGGGCATCTCCAACTGCTGGAAGGCGTGTTCGAGGATCGCGCAGTCGAACTCTTTACCGTTACCCCAGACCTTTACCGTATCGGTGCTGTTCATATGGATAAAACGGCTGAGACTGCTCAGCACGCGCTTGAGGCTCTCGGTGCCGCCGAAGGCCAGCTTGCGCGCTTCATCGGATTGTTTCGCCCACCAGGCAACCGTGTCCAGGCTTATGGTTCGCCCCGGCTGATCTTTCTGGCTGCTGACGGCGGCCTCGAATTCGGCGCCAAGTTCCCCGGTGCGGGGATCGAAAAACACCGCCGCGACCACCAAAATCACGGCGCTGGGTTTTATATCCAGGGTTTCAATGTCTAACATCAGATGGTGCATCGGCGTTTCCGGTGGTTGGCGTGGTGGCTTAATGTTACTACAGAACGTGCGACGATGCGGCCAGTGCGCACATGAAATCCTTTTAAAGCGCCTCGTTCAGGTTATGATGCTGGAGATACTCTTGTCAGGTTGGTCGCTATCGGTGAGAACGCTTATCTTTATTTTGTGCATGGTTGGCTACTTGCTGCTGCTGGGCTACCTTAGCGTGTTCGTCACGGACAAGATCTGTGAGAAGGCAGGCAACTACACCAAAATATGCCGCATCGTAGACATTTCAGAGCCCCATATCCCCAGATAGCACCGCGTTTAGCCGAGGTAATCGGTGGTGATCAGCGGGGTCAGGATCGCTGCCAGCGCCGCGAGCGTCGTCCATTGCCGCCAGCCTAGGCGAGCCAGCCAGTCATGCCGCTGTGGCGGCGTGGCCAGCTGCCCGACGGCCACGGTGCCGGTCAGCAGCAGCGTCAGAATCAGCAGCACTAGGCCACGGCTCACCAACGTGAACTCAATGTGCAGCACATTGGCGTAATACAGGCGCATCAGAATAAAATAGCCCAACAAGATCCAGGCGAAAACGACGTTTTTCTTGAGCACCTGTTGCAACATCAGCGCGAGAAACAGGCTGTGAAACAGCGATAGCAGCGGGGCTTCGATCGGATGCCGAACGCAGACGTTGTAGACCGCCATGTAAATGTTGAAAACCAGCAGGATATAGATCACGTAAATATACCAGCCGTAGATCACTTTGAGTTTTTTGGCGCTCGGCGGCAGGGAGAGTGCGTCCGGTTTCATTAGGGCCTCCTGATGACGCCACGCAAACGCTGCAGTTGAAGGCGGCGCGTCGGCATCGTAATTTATAATCCACAGGGTATATATCACCCGAGCGCTAAATGAGAATTAAACGCTGAACCGGCTTTATTCCTACGTTTGCGCGGAACTATTTTTGGCCCGCAGGGTCGATTGGCGAGCGATCGCCAGGCGATTCTCGCACTGAGATGAAGCAAGCAATACGCTGATATGAAAGATTATAAAAACACGCATGGCACCAGGCTGCTGCTGATATTCACCCTGGCGTTTTACATCCTGTTGCCGCCTGTGCTGACCGCCTGCGTCTTCACCCGTTTCAATCTTAATCCCTTCGCGATCGTCAAATTCTTGCACTTTAATCCGTTCTTCGCCGATCGGGGCATACCCGGTTATCAGACTTTCCTCTACCTGCTGATGCTTTGGTTGGGGGGGAATATTTTGCTATGGCTGATGGTATGGGGCTTGGGGCGGCTGTACCGCCGTTGGCGATCGCGGCGCGGCGAATAGTCTACCCCCCAAGTAAAACATTACGCGGGGAAATGGCCTTTCATTTAACAATGCGCCGTATCGTCACTTGTTTCGCCGGTGAGGGGGCAGCGTCGTCGGCTGACCCATTCCATTAGCGCGGCTGTTTAAAAGCATCCGTGGCGGCACAGCCGGTTAGGGCGTTAGAACAGCGAAAACAGCAAGACGACCGGCAGACTCAACGGCCAGGTTAACCCGATGGTCAGCGCGCTGATGCAACGAATTTTGACGGTGTCCCTGCTTACCAGGTAGGTGAAAATCATTGAAACTAACAGACCAATAAAATAACAGTATTGCGTTGCAACCCACAGCGACGACATGAAACTCGATCCCAGTTGTATTTTTACGCGCGAATTTTAGGAGCTTGGCGGGCGATAATCAATGACCGAAGGCCGTTAATTCATGCCTTTATCCATAAGAATGCATAATTTATTTCTATAAAGAATGTAAGGTTATTAACGGCTTTATGCTTATTACGAAAAGAAATCAACAACATAGTTACCGGTAACATTTTAAGGTTGTCAGCCTGATTTCAGGCGGGAACGGTGTGAAGAAGGAAAATAGTCATTCAGACGTCCGGAAACGCGACGAGGTTATAACTCATAAATATTATTGATGTTTTAGTGGGCGAGCAGACGAAGGCGAGATCGCGTTGCGCCGGCGAGCTTTGGGGGGCTTTTTAGCTGTCGGCGGGCGAATGATGGGATAGAAACATGCGGGGAGAGGGGGTTTTTAGCGCATCGTCCGGATGCGCTGCCGGTCAGCCAGGAAGGGGGGTTTGGTGTTGCTGTAGGTTTAATGAATGTTAAGACCGTAGACGAACAGCCACGAAAACAGCAGCGCCAGCAGGCATGTCATCAATACGATGGAGATCATTTCCTTCACAACTTCATTCCTTTTCCCAGTGAACCAAATTTACTTGTCTTTGTTTTTGCGTGGGATTTTAGATCGGTATGGGTAAAAATCCTAGTTTTAATCCCGTTTTTTGCACTGCCGCCACGGCGTACGCTGCCTCGGCAAGTCATGACGACGCCTGTAAACCGAGCGCCTTAACCCGTCGTAGCTATTGCCGAATGCCGCAGTGATAACTATATAAATGGAGATCGCGCGACGTCGCCGGTTGCAAGGCGCGTCCCTGTAGGGCCGCTGTTGATCTGTCTACAGCGCCTCCAAATGAGATGAAGAGGTCGGCAAATGAGCACAAAACCAACCATCGTGCTGGTGCACGGATTCTGGGGCGGCGCCGCGCACTGGAGTAAGGTGATTATCGAGTTGTCGCGCAGGGGCTATTCGGCGATTCATGCGGTGGAAATGCCGCTGACCTCACTGGCTGAGGATGCGGAACGGGCGCGCAAGATGGTCGCGCAGCAAGCGGGACCGGTATTGTTGGTGGGGCACTCTTACGGTGGCGCGGTGATCACGGAAATGGGCAACCAGCCTAACGTGGTCGGCCTGGTCTACATTGCCGCGTTTGCGCCGGATGCCGGTGAAAGCCCCGGTGGCATTACGCAAGCGCATCCTCCTGCGGCAGTCGCGAATCTGATTCCTGACAGCGACGGTTATCTGTGGATCAAGAACGACAAGTTTCACGAAAGCTTTTGCCAGGATCTTACCGCCGACGAGGCTCTGGTGATGGCGGCGACGCAGAAGGCGCCATTGGCCGATACCTTCGGCAACCCCCTCGGTGAGCCCGCCTGGAAACATAAACCGTCGTGGTATCAACTCTCCAGCGACGACCGCATGATAGCGCCGGAGAACCAACGGCGTATGGCGCAGCGGCTGCAGGCTAAGAAAGTCATGGTGCTGAAGGCCAGTCATGCCTCGCTGGTTTCCCATGCCGATGACGTGGCGGGATTGATTGACGAAGCGGCCGGTTCAAAATAAAACCCGGGCAGAAACGCGCTTCGGGCCAAAAAAGAGGCACCTTGCGGCAAAGGAGTGCTGCGCTTCACATTAGGGATAAGCGCTGATATCGCTGCCGGAGTTCATTATTAACAGCATAATCAACACCACGACGGCGGCAATAATGGCGTAGATTTCCGCCTTGCGCATATCGATCTAGCGCCCGTTAACGCCGATCATTTCTATTGCCGCGCGATGCAATTTTTGAAAATACTCGTCGTGCTGTTGTTCAACTTCCTGAATAAGACTGGCCAGCAGATTCTGTTTGGTGATCGGTTTGTTGGCGATGAGCACCAGCAGCACGCTTTTGCCGAGCAGGCAGCAGATTTGCTTATGGTATTCATCAACATCATTCTTGTTGAGGCCATAGAGGGTGTAATCGATCATGGTGTCTAACCTGCTGACAGGTAAATTGCCCGCCGAAGCGGGCTGAGAAGCCATAGAAAATAAAATGAGTCAAATTTCGCTTAGGGTGGAACCCGATGCGTGTGTTAACGATAACTGAATGGGAATATTCCCATCAAGACGCATGAGGGAGGATGTGAAGGTTTAGGAATAACCTCAGAAGAAATAATAATAGAGGTCGTCATTCGGGATAATGCGGCTTATTATTTTGCCGGTGAAGGTCAAAATTTATGTGTGAGGGATATATCAGGGTGAAAAAGAAACAGCCGGAAAACGGGTTCTCCGGCTGCTATGATTACCGCGATATTATTCACGCGGTCTGTTTGCGGAACAGTTCGCGGAATACCGGATAGATATCGTCCGGTTCGCGGATATGCTGCATGGCGAAGTTGTCGAATTTCGCTTGCAGATCTTCGTATTCGCGCCACAGCGTTTGGTGAGCGCGGCGAGTGATTTCGATGTAGCTGTAGTACCGCACCATTGGCAGGATCTTCTTCGCCAACAGCTCGTGACACAGCGGTGAATCGTCGGCCCAGTTGTCTCCGTCCGACGCCTGCGCGGCGTAGATATTCCATTGCGCCGGATCGTAACGCTCTTCGACCACGTCGTTCATCAGTTTCAATGCGCTGGAGACGATGGTGCCGCCGGTTTCCTGCGAATAGAAGAACTCCTGCTCGTCCACCTCTTTCGCCTGGGTGTGATGGCGAATATAGACCACCTCGACGTTTTTGTAGGTTCGGCTCAGGAACAGATAAAGCAGAATGTAAAAACGTTTGGCCATGTCTTTGGTGGCCTGATCCATCGAACCGGATACGTCCATCAGGCAGAACATCACCGCCTGGCTGGAGGGCTCCGGCCGACGCTCGTAGTTTTTGTAACGCAGATCGAAGGTGTCGATAAACGGCACGCTTTCGATTTTCTTGCGCAGTTCGGCAATCTCTTTGCGCAGCCGCTCTTCTTCCAGCAGTTGCACCGGCTCGGTGTTTTCCAACTGGGTCAGCGCGTCTTCCAGTTCGTGCAACGCGCGCCTTTTACCGGCGGTCATGGCGGTACGCCGCGCCAGCGAGTTTTGCAGCGAACGCACGACGCTGATGTTGGCCGGCACGCCGTTAGCGGTATAGCCGGCGCGGTGGGTTTTGAACTCGGTCAGCTGCTTGTACTGATTCTTTTTCAGGTTGGGCAGGGCGAGATCCTCGAACAAAAGATCGAGGTACTCGTCTTTGGATATCTGGAAGACGAACTCATCCTGGCCTTCACCGTCCTGGCTGGCGTTGCCCTGGCCGCCGCCACCGCCTGCGCCGCCCTGAGGCCGTTCGACGCGATCGTTCTGCACGAAGTGGTCATTGCCCGGGTGAACGCGATGGCGCGTGCCGCCGCGCCCCTGATGAAACATCGGTTCGTTGATATCGTCAGTGGGGATAGAGACTGACTCCCCGCTGTCTACGTCGGTGACCGAACGCTTGTTGATGGCTTCGGCAATCGACTGTTTGATTTGCGACTTGTAACGGCGCAAGAAGCGCTGGCGGTTCACCGTGCTCTTGTTTTTGCCGTTCAGCCGCCGGTCAATGAAATAGGCCATACTTCCCCCAAACGACGTTGCCAACTCTTCATGTCCCGGCCGCGGCAGCGCAATGTGTCAGCCCCTCCGTGGGCTGCGCTGCAACGTCCATGACTATGGACATGGCCCTGATAATGCCGCTTACCTGAGGCGTTATGAGGATTTTCTGACCCGCAGATACCATTCACACAGCAGGCGCACCTGCTTGCGGGTATAGCCTTTCTCCATCATGCGATCGACGAAGTCGTCGTGTTTTTTCTGCTCGTCCGTCGATGTTTTGGCGTTGAACGAAATCACCGGCAACAGTTCTTCGGTATTGGAGAACATCTTTTTCTCAATCACGGTGCGCAGCTTCTCGTAGCTGGTCCAGTTCGGGTTGCGGCCGTTGTTGTTGGCGCGGGCGCGCAGCACGAAGTTCACGATTTCGTTGCGGAAATCTTTCGGGTTGCTGATGCCGGCCGGTTTTTCAATTTTCTCCAGTTCGGCGTTCAGGGACTCGCGGTCGAACAGCTGGCCGGTGTCGGGATCGCGATACTCCTGATCCTGGATCCAGAAGTCGGCATAGGTGACGTAGCGGTCAAAAATGTTCTGTCCGTATTCCGAGTAGGATTCCAGATAGGCGGTCTGGATCTCTTTGCCGATAAACTCGGCGTATTTCGGGATCAGATAGCCTTTCAGGTGCTCCAGGTATTTCTCCGCCAAATCCTGCGGGAACTGTTCGCGCTCGATCTGCTGTTCCAGCACATAGAACAGGTGCACCGGGTTGGCTGCCACCTCGGCGTGATCGAAGTTGAATACCCGCGAGAGGATTTTAAAGGCGAAACGGGTGGAGAGGCCGTTCATGCCTTCGTCAACCCCGGCGTAGTCGCGGTATTCCTGATAGGACTTGGCTTTCGGGTCGGTATCTTTGAGACTTTCACCGTCATACACGCGCATTTTCGAGTAAATGCTCGAGTTTTCCGGCTCTTTCAGCCGCGACAGCACGCTAAAGCGCGCCAGCGTTTCCAGCGTGCCCGGCGCGCAGGGCGCATGGGTCAGCTCACTGTGATCCAGAAGCTTGTCGTAAATTTTGATCTCTTCCGACACGCGCAGGCAGTAAGGCACCTTGACGATATACACGCGGTCGAGGAACGCTTCGTTGTTCTTGTTGTTACGGAAGGTCACCCACTCGGATTCGTTGGAGTGCGCCAGAATAATGCCGCTGAACGGCAGGGCGGAGATGCCTTCGGTGCCGTTGTAGTTGCCTTCCTGGGTTGCGGTCAGCAGCGGATGCAGCACCTTGATCGGCGCTTTGAACATCTCGACGAATTCCATAATCCCCTGGTTGGCGCGGCACAGGGCGCCGGAATAGCCGTAGGCGTCCGGATCGTTCTGCGCGTGGTTCTCCAGTTTACGGATGTCCACTTTACCGACCAGTGCCGAGATGTCCTGGTTGTTCTCATCGCCCGGCTCGGTTTTGGCGATGGCGATCTGTTCCAGAATGGAAGGGCGCACTTTCACGACTTTAAACTTGGTGATATCGCCACCGAACTCATGCAGGCGCTTCGCCGCCCACGGCGACATGATGGTGCCGAGATAGCGACTTGGGATATTGAACTCTTTTTCCAGGATCGTGGCATCTTCCTGCGGATTGAACAGGCACAGCGGATGATCGTTGACCGGGCTGCGTTCGCCGTTGGCGCTGAGGGTGTAGATGGGCACGCGCTGCATCAGCGCTTTCAGACGTTCCGCTAGCGAGGACTTGCCGCCGCCCACCGGGCCCAGCAGGTAAAGGATCTGTTTCTTCTCTTCCAGGCCCTGAGCGGCGTGTTTCAGGTAAGAGACGATCTGTTCGATGGCCTCTTCCATGCCGTAGAACTCTTCGAAGGCCGGATAACGTGCGATCACGCGGTTGGAGAACAGGCGCGACAGGCGTGATTCTAGCGCAGTGTCGACCATCACAGGTTCACCGATAGCCATCAGCAGACGTTCGGCCGCGTTGGCATAGGCACTGCGATCTTGCCGGCAAATGGTAAGAAATTCCTGCAGTGTGAACTCTTCGTCCTTGGCAGCTTCGTAGCGCTGGCGATAGTGGTCAAATATGTTCATGATGCCCGTCCTTTCGTTATTAGCACAGGTTAAAGAGAGCGTGTGATAGTGTTCTGGCTCCCGAAAGATGAGAATACGCCTGAGTACAGCAACCCGTATGCCAACTTGGTGCGCTTATTATCGCGAGTTGCGCTGTATGCCACTGGGCCCAGGATAAATTCACCTTCTGATTTAAGCTTAGTTTGCTTGCCGGAAAATTTCCTGCCGTAGAAAAAGCTTTTTTTAAGTCATATCAATGACTCAGTTATTGCCGGGATAACCAAATGCCTTGTCTGGCGCGGCCTGCGGCATGAATCGTCATCGTTCCGCCATGATTAATTCATAATTCCGCTATAAGTTATTCGATCTTGGTCGTTTTCTATTGTAAAGATTAGGCGCGTAACTAAATTTTCACATAAACTATTGCGGCTATTAACCCTGTAATTTATGGAAAAAGAACCAGTGAAGATTTCAAAACTCAAAACGCTAGCAATTATCGCTTCCGCAATGGTTTGTGCGCAAAGTGCCCAGGCGGGAACCTGGTCACTGGGTGCTGCCGCGCTGGTTAGCCCGGACCCGTATCGCGGTTATCAGGATCGCGTTTATCCGGTGCCCGTCATCGACTATGAAGGTGACGACTTCTACTTCCGTACTCTGACCGCCGGTTACTACCTGTGGAAAGATCAAGAAAATCAGCTGAGCATCATGGGGTATTACACGCCATGGGGCTACCGTCCGGGCGACAGCGACGACGATCGCATGAAGCGTCTCGACAAGCGTCGCGGCACGCTGATGGCCGGCCTGGCCTATTCACACAACGCAGAGTGGGGCACCATTCGCACCACCTTCACCGGCGACACGCTGAACTACAGCAACGGGCTGGTGGGCGATGTGGCCTATCTGTACAAGTTTGATCTGGACGCGTTGACGCTGGTTCCGGGCGTAGGCGTGATGTGGAACAGCAAAAACCAGAACAAATATTACTATGGCATCAGCGCCAATGAATCGCGCCGCAGCGGTCTGGACAGCTACACCCCGAGCGATAGCTGGGCGCCGTATCTCGAGCTGAGCGCCAATTACCAGATCAACAAGAGCTGGAACGCCTTCTTCCTCGGCCGCTATGTGAAGTTGTCGGATGAAGTGAAAGACAGCCCGATGGTGGATAAATCTTACACCGGTTTGCTGATGACGGGTGTGAGCTACACCTTCTAATCGCGCATTGCACGATAAGCGTGCATGGCGTGCATCAAAAAGGGGCGCAAGCGCCCCTTTTGCACATCCGTAGTGCGCTGGCGCGCACGGGGTTTCAGGCCTTTTTACGGCTGCGGAAGGTCACACCCAAACGGGCGGGTTGTTCGCCGGCGGCGACCAGCGGTTTGCTGACGCGCCCGGTCTCAACGCAGACCATGGTCTTGTAACCGTCGTTCGGCATGTCTCCCATGCTGCAGGACAGCTCTACGCCGGGGTTCCAGGCGATAACGTCGCTCATATGATGGTGATGAACCTCGATGGTGCGTGCGAGCGCCGGATCGCGGATCAGGCTGAAGGCCTCCGGACGGGTATAGACGCGGTCAGTTTGGCCGACGAAGGTCACTTCGCCCGTCTGACGCGCTTCGACGCCGCCCGCCACCTTATCAATATAAGGTTCGCCCAGGCCCGCCACGCTGACCCGATCGATATCGCCAACCTGGAAGTAGCTGTGCAGCGCCGCCGTGGCTTGATAATCGCCGTGCGATTCCAGTTCGATCTCGCACTCTTCACCCAGCTTGAAGCGAGCAATCAGCGTGAAGTCGTGCGGCCACAGCTTGCGGGTCTGCTCATTGTCTTTCAGCGTAAAGGTCAGGATGACGCCGTTGTCATCTTCATCGTGCGCCGTCAGGCTCCAGGGCTGGTTGCGGGCGAACCCGTGGGAGGGTTGCGCCACCGGGCCGAACCACGGCCAGCAGATCGGCACGCCGCCGCGGATGGCCTTGCCTTTGGCGAAAGGCGTGTTGTTGCTGAGCCAAATCACCGGCTGCTCACCGCTGGGCTGCCAGGCCAGCAAATGGGCGCCCTGCAGCGCGACCGCCGCGCGCACTTTCGGGTGCGACACGACCACCACGCCCAGCTCATCGAGTTGGCGCTGGCTGATATAAGGAGAAATCTGTTCGGAAACGGGCAGGGTGAAAATTTTCTCGTTCATTTCATAACCTATTGTTTGCCGGAAATAGAAATGGACCCTATTAGCTTTCGGGTCACAACCAGGCCCTCAGGCGCATGCTTAGACAGTGACTGAGGTGAGTGTGTGCAGCGAACAACGCTGTGACTCGAAAGATGACGGGTAAAAAAAGGGCGACAAAAAAATGTCGCCCTCATTATCAGCTTAACATCATGCCATTACTTGGAGATGTGAGCGATCAGATCCAGAACCTTGTTGGAGTAGCCGGTTTCGTTGTCGTACCAGGAAACCAGTTTCACGAAGTTGTCGTTCAGTGCGATACCGGCTTTGGCATCGAACACGGAAGTCAGCACTTCGCCGTTGAAGTCGGTGGAAACCACGTCGTCTTCAACATAGCCCAGAACGCCTTTCATAGAGCCTTCAGCGGCGTCTTTGATGGCTTTCTTGATTTCTTCGTAGGTAGCCGCTTTTTCCAGACGCACGGTCAGGTCAACAACGGACACGTTAGGGGTCGGTACGCGGAACGCCATGCCGGTCAGTTTGCCTTTCAGCTCTGGCAGAACCACGCCAACCGCTTTCGCTGCGCCGGTAGAAGAAGGGATGATGTTCTGGGATGCGCCGCGGCCGCCGCGCCAGTCTTTGTGAGACGGGCCATCAACGGTTTTCTGAGTCGCGGTGGTGGCGTGAACGGTGGTCATCAGGCCTTCAACGATACCGAAGTTGTCGTTGATGACTTTAGCCAGCGGCGCCAGGCAGTTGGTGGTGCAAGAGGCGTTGGACACGATGTCCTGGCCGGCATATTTGTCAAAGTTGGCGCCGCGAACGAACATTGGGGTCGCATCTTTGGATGGGCCAGTCAGAACCACTTTTTTAGCGCCGGCGGTGATGTGTTTACGTGCGGTTTCGTCGGTCAGGAAGATACCGGTCGCTTCAGCAACCACATCAACGCCCACTTCGTTCCACTTCAGGTTAGCCGGGTCTTTCTCTGCGGTAACACGGATGGTTTTGCCGTTAACAACCAGGTGGCCGTCTTTAACTTCTACCGTACCGTTGAAACGGCCGTGAGTAGAGTCATACTTCAGCATGTAAGCCATGTACTCTGCGTCCAACAGGTCGTTGATTGCAACGATCTCGATGTCAGAACGCTCTTGAGCAGCACGGAAAACAATGCGACCGATACGGCCAAAACCGTTGATACCTACTTTGATAGTCATATATTCCACCAGCTATTTGTTAGTGAATAAAAGGTTGGTTGTAAAATTACAAAAACCTTACCCAGCGTCAAGCGGAATCGTGTCAATACTTGCGGCAAGTCAAACCGGAAGGGTGGTTTTGCACGCTTATTGCACAGTCCATTTGCGCTCGGCCTCATCCGTTATATGGGGACAAGCCGCCAAGTATAAAGTCAGCATACGCAAGATGTGTGATCGCTATCACATATCATCGTGACGTGGCCTTTATGGGCTACAGTTTAGGCCAAAAACCCCTGCAGCGGTGTTAATTTTTTGTTATTATTAATCATTGTTTTCGTTGACATTATCCACATTCAGAGATAAGCACAAATGGCTAAAGAGACAACCCCCGCTCATCCGGTCACGGAACTGAATGAAATCCAACGTTATGTCACGCAACAGCGTGGCACCGAAGCGCCGTTTAGCGGCAAATTGCTGCATAACAAGCGTGAGGGCGTGTACCATTGTCTGTGCTGTAACCAGCCGCTGTTCTATTCCGAAACCAAATACGATTCCGGCTGCGGCTGGCCCAGCTTTTACGAGCCGGTTTCCGCCGATGCAATCCGTTATCTTGATGATAATTCACATAATATGCATCGTGTTGAAATCCGCTGTGGCCACTGCGACGCGCACCTGGGGCATGTATTCCCCGATGGCCCGCAGCCGACCGGTGACCGTTACTGCGTCAATTCCGCCTCGCTGAGTTTCACCGATGGCGAAAATGGCGATCAAACGGCCGGTTAAGCGGTAATTTAACCAACAAAATCGATTCAGCTAATTATTCTTCCGTAAGCGAGAAGGGCCCTGATGGACGTGAAAGATCTGATTGCGGCGATGACGCCCGAGATATACCAACGCCTGGTGCAGGCGGTTGAACTGGGCAAATGGCCGGACGGCGTGGCGCTGACGCCGGAGCAAAAGGAAAACAGCCTGCAGGCGGTGATGCTGTGGCAGTCGATGAACAACGTCGATCCGCAGCATATGAGCATCGGCACCGACGGGCAGATCGTGATGAAGAGCAAACAAGAGCTGAAGCAGCAGTTCGTTGCCGAGCCGCTGGTGAAACTCAAGCCGCAGTAAGGCTCCACCCCTAAAGCGGGGCGATGTCGCCATCGCCCCGTCGATTCAACGTTTCTCGCCCTTTATGCCCAGCGATTCCGCCAGCTGCTGCGCCAGCCGGTTGTTGTCGTCTGCGCCGTATTCCCAGAACATCGCACCGCCCAATCCCTGGCTTTTAATATAATCGGCCTTGATGGCCACCGAACGCGGGTTCTCGTACGAAATGGCGAACAGCGGCTTGCCTTCGGCGGATTGCAGCGTCAGGTATGGCACTTTGGCGTCGTCATCCCAGTGCTCGCGGAAACGCTGCTGCGGATCGTTGAGCAATTTGTTGACGATATCGCGGTATTTAAAATAAGTGTCTTTGCTGAGATCCAATCCCAGCGTGCGGAACAGGGCGATTTCTCGCGCGCTGAAGTAAGGCTGCGTCACCGGATGGTTGGCGGCATCCGGTTTGTCCCAGTCGATGCCCGCCTCGGTCGCCCGTTTCGGTACCCGGCCGTAGAAACCGATACCCAGGTTCATCTGCGCCGGTTTCAGACCGGCGGCCAGATAATGCTTTACCACGTTATCGGCGCTGTAGCGATCGGCGGCGGCTACGGTTGGCCAACGCGTTGAATCGTACAGGTTGGCATTGAAGTACTGCGTGCCGTAAGCCATGTCGTAGGTCATCAGATTGATGTAATTGAGGTAGGGCGCAATATTTTTTACATCGACCCATTCACGTGGGCTTTTGACGTTGGCGCCAACGGCGATGGTCAACAGTTTGCCTTTACCCAGCGTCTGATGAAGCTCTTTCAGCAGCAGGGTGAAGTTGTCGCGGTCTGCCGGTTGGCTTTCCACCAAACCCCATGCGCCGTTTACCGGGTATTCCCAGTCCAGATCGATCCCATCCAGCCGGTACTGTTCGATCACCTGCAACGCGGAGCGAATGAAAATCGCCCGGTTTTCCGCGGTGGCGGCGGCGCCGGAGAAACCGCGTGCGCCCCAGCCTCCGACCGACAACAGCACTTTCAGCTCGGGGTTCTGTTTGCGCAGCACCGGCAGACGTTGCAGATCGGCCGTGACTTTCGGTGACAGGTAGATCTGGTGGCGGCGAGCAGGGTCTTTCAGCGCCGCATTGGTTTCGTCTTTCTCGTCGTTGTAGATCAGGCCAAACGAATAGTTGAGGTGGGTGATTTGCGTCACGTCCAGCTTGTCGATGTCACCACCGGGGCCGGCGGTGACGTCGCCGCCGCCGTTGAAGTAGCCGACGGAGAGATAGGCCGCCTGAGCCGCGCCGGTACCGGCGATAGCCAACTGCACCGCTGCCAGCAAAGGCAGCAGTTTTCGGGTTATTTTCATGTTTGTCTCCTTGGGATCGGCAAGGCCGACCGTACCGCCAGTAGCGGTCACAATAAAGCCGGGCTCAGCGGGCCCCGGATGCGTATAACCGATTGACGCCAAAAGCGTCGCTGCCATAACAGCAAAAGCGCCTGCCGGTCACAAGCGGCTGGAGGAGAAGAAGAACAGCATTGTGAGCGGCGTCGATATTTTCGCCGCCGCCCAGAGAGGGCGCCGATAGCGCCCGGCAGGATTTAATTGGCGAGAAATTGTGACAGGGTAACCAGTTGAGCGCCGGCGCGCGCCATCTCCTGCAGCGCCCGCTCACTGTCGTCCGGCTGCAGATTCACGCCGCGGCAGCCGTCGACGATCACCTGCGTCGGATAGCCGGCAGCCAGCGCATCCAGCACGCTGAACTTCACGCAGTAGTCGGTCGCCAGGCCCATGACAGCCAACCGCCGGACGCCCTGCGATTGCAGCCAGCCGTGGAGTTCGGTTTGCGCACGGTGGCCGTTATCGAAGAACGCGCTGTAGCTGTCGATGTTCGTATCTTGCCCTTTGCGAAAGACGGCATTGATGTGTTGCCGCTGTAACTGGGGATGAAAATCGGCGCCGAGGCTCCCTTGTACGCAGTGCACCGGCCACCATACCTGCGGCAGGCCTTCCAGCTCACCGAGGGTGCCGACCTGCGCATCGGAGTTCACCGCAAAGCTGCGGTGATTGGCGGGATGCCAGTCCTGGCTGGCCACCACCGGTTCGCCGCGCGCCAGGCAGGCGGCGATCGCCTGATTGGCGACCGGGATGACGGCGTCGCCCTCCGCGACCGCCAGCGCGCCGCCGGGGCAGAAGTCGTTTTGCAGATCGATCAACAACAGGGCCGTTTTCATCGCCGCTCCAGAGTTCAGTCGATTAACCGTTGATGCTCAGCTCGCCGCGCAGATCTTGCTGCATCAGGGCGCGGATTTGTTCCGGCGTCAGCGGCTGGCTCAACAGATAGTGCAGCTTGGTCAGAGCGGCTTCCACCGTCATGTCGAAACCGCTTATCACCCCGGCGTGCGCCAGCGCGTTGCCGGTGGCGTAGCCTTCCATATTGACGCGCCCGGAGATGCACTGCGTCAGGTTGACCACTACGATGCCGCGTTCGGAAGCCGCGCGCAACTCGTCGATCAGCTCGGCCTTCTGCGGCGCGTTGCCGACGCCGTAGGAGCGTAAGATCAGCGCCTTGACCGGCTGCAGCAGGAAGTTGCGCACCACCGCGCCGGAAATGCCCGGATAGATGGTGACGACGCCGATCGGTTGCGGCGTGATGTCATGTACCTGCAGCGCGCCGTTGCAAACCGGGCTGTCGATGCCGTGCTGGCGACGAATGTGGATACCGGCTTCCAGCAGCGGCGGCAGATTCGGGGAGGCGAAGGCGTCGAAGCCGTCGGCGTGCGCTTTGGTGGTGCGGTTGCCGCGGAACAGCTTGTTGTTGAAGAACAGGCTGACTTCGTTCACCGGATGGTTGGCCGCCAGATACAGTGCATTCAGCAGATTGGTTTGGCCATCGGAGCGCAGCTCCGCCAGCGGAATCTGCGAGCCGGTGACGATCACCGGTTTGGCCAGGTTCTCCAGCATGAAGGAGAGCGCCGAGGCGGTGAACGCCATGGTATCGGTGCCGTGCAGGATCACGAAGCCGTCGTAGCGATCGTAGTTCTGTTTGATGTCGTCGGCGATGTGCTGCCAGTCTTCCGGCGTCATGTCCGAGGAATCGATGAGCGGCGCGTATTCATGAATGGTGAAATCCGGCATCTCCGGCCGATGGAATTCCGGCATCAGCGCCAGCTGACGCTGCAGGTGGCCGGAAACCGGAATATAGCCGTGCTCGGAACGCTGCATGCCGATGGTGCCGCCGGTGTAGGCGACGTAAATGGATTTCTTTTGCATGGTTATGATTTTAACAAAGATAAGATGGGCTGAATTATAGGGACATGGCGGCAGAAAAAAAGCCCGGCGGAGGCCGGGCTGCAGAATTATTTGTTAGCGGACTTCTCCGCAGGTCAGACAGATCGCGTAGCGGTTCTGCGGATCGTTCAAGTTATTGAACAAACCCGGCTGCTCTTTCACCGCATTGGCGACCGAGGCCAGCGGGGCAGGCAGCATGGCCTGAATCGCCGCCGGCAGCATGGCGTGAATGGAAACGCCGAACTGGCTGAGCACCATATCGCTCAGGCTCGGGGTGTCGACGAACCAGTCGAGCTGCCACTGTTGCAGTTTCGCCAGCTCAGCGGCTTTCTTCACCGCGTCGTCGAAATCGCCCAACTGATCGACCAGGCCGTTGGCCTTGGCGTCGCTGCCGAGCCACACGTGGCCCTGCGCGATTTGGTCAACCTGCTGCGGGGTCATCTTGCGTGATTTGGCGACCAGATCGAGGAAGTTCTTATACCCGTTTTCGATATTCAGCTGCATCATCTGCGAGAACTCCTGCGGCAACGCCTTGGTGACCGCGATATCGGCCAGCGGGGATGTCGCTACGCCGTCGGTGTGCACGCCCAGCGTATCCAGGGTTTTCTCGTAGGTATTGATGATGCCAAAAATACCGATGGAGCCGGTCAGCGTGCTCGGGCTGGCGATGATGTAGTCGGCCGGCGTCGAGACCCAGTAACCGCCCGACGCGGCCATGCCGCCCATCGACACCACCACCGGTTTGCCGGCGGCGCGCACGGCGGCCAGCTCGGAGCGGATCACTTCGGACGCGCTGACGCTGCCGCCAGGGCTATTGACGCGGAACACCACGGCTTTGACGGCCGGATCCAGACGGGCCTGACGCAGCTCGGCGGCGGTGGTGTCGCCCCCGACGTTGCCCGGCGTCTGCGGGCCGTCCATGATGGCGCCGTTGGCGAACACCACGGCGATCTTGCCACCCTGGTTGGCGTCCGGCTTCGGCTGGTAGTCGTAGATGCTGATGGCGTTAAAATCGTTCGCCTGTTTGTCCCAGCCGAAGGTTTTGACCAGCTGATTTTCGATCGCGGTGCGCGACGCCAGCTCGTCCACCAGCTTATTGTCCAGCGCATAGCGGGCGGTGTCGCCGCCTGCCGCCTGCAGGCCGCTCAGCACGCCGGCGGCGCCGGGGAACAGCTGCTGCGGCGTCAGCTGCCGGTTGGCCGCCACGGTTTCCAGATAGTTCTGCCACAGGCCGCCAATCCAGCGGCTGTCCGCTTCGCGCGCCGCCGGGGACATGTCGTCGCGGATCAGCGGTTCGACCGCCGATTTATAGGTGCCGACGCGGAAGATATTGGTGGTGACCTTGAGCATGTCCAGCAACGACTTGTAATACAGGTTGTTGGTGGCGAAACCGTGCAGATCGACCGCGCCCTGCGGCGAGAGGTAGACCTTGTTGGCGTAGCTGGCCAGGTAGTATTGCGTTTGATTGTAACTGTCGCCGATGGCGAAGATCGGTTTGCCGCTGTCGCGGAACTCGCGCAGCGCTTTGCCGATATAGCGCAGCGAGGGCTGATCGGCGCCGGCGAAGTCATTTAGCTGCAACACCATGCCGGTAATGTTTTTGTCGTCTTTGGCCTTGCGGATGCTGTCCACCACGTCGAACAGCGAATTCTCCTGCAGGCGGCTGCTGGAGGCGCCCAACAGTTCACGCCCCCATTGCCGCACTCGGTTGTTTACCGAAGGCTGATCGACCACCACACCGCTTAAATCGACCAACAGCGCGCCGCGCGCCGGGGCCGTCGAGGTGGAGGAACTTTGGAAGGACAGATAGATGCCGACCCCAACCAGGATCAGCAGGACCAGGAACAGGTTAAGGATCAGTTCCCTGATAAAATTCAGCAGACGCCATGTCCACCGGAAAATGCCGGCAATAATTTGCCACAATGTGCGCATGTGCTCTCCAACAAGAGTCGAGAATGTTCCGCTATCCTAATGAGCGGCCGGGTAAATGTCAGCTTTAAATCGTGGCACACAGACGCTATCGCCGAGGCTGTAACTCGCCGTTTAGCTATGTTAACGTGGCCGGAATGAAAATTGTTATCAGGAGTTTACGATGGATGCTCTGGATCTTTTATTGAATCGTCGCTCGGCTTCGCGCCTGGCGGAACCGGCGCCGGCGGGGGAAGTGCGCCAAAACATCATCAACGCGGGCCTGCGTGCGCCCGATCACGGCGCGCTGCAGCCGTGGCGTTTCGTGATGATCGAGAATCAGGGCCTGGAGCGTTTCAGTCAGCTGCTGCAGGCGGTGGCGAAGCAGGATCAGTTGGATGAAGCGGCGATCGAAAAAGCCACCAAGGCGCCGTTCCGCGCACCGCTGATCATCACCGTCATCGCGCATTGCACTGAAGAGACCAAGGTGCCGCGCTGGGAGCAGGTGGTTTCCGCCGGTTGCGCCGTGCAGGCGATGCAGATGGCGGCGCTGGCGCAGGGTTTTAACGGCATCTGGCGCACCGGCGCCTGGACCGAGCATGCGCTGGTGCGTGAAGCCTTCGGTTGCCGCGAGCAGGACGAGATCGTCGGTTTCCTCTATCTGGGCACGCCGCAGCTGAAGGCCGCCACTAAAGTGACGCCGCCGGACAGCACGCCTTTCGTCAGCTATTTCTAAGTATTATCCGACGGGGCGCGGCGAAAATGCGCCAAACCCCGCAAAATTGCATGGTTTCTGAGCAGGCCGTTCGCTTATCGGCGGCCCGCTCTTATCAATCCCCTCGGCAAGCGCTACCCTATGTTATCTTGAGTGCCGTTATCGAAGGGAGTGGACTATGACATCGCCAGCGATCCGTTTAACCCAGTACAGCCATGGCGCTGGCTGCGGCTGCAAAATCTCACCGAAAGTTCTCGAAACCATCCTGCACAGCGAGCGGGAGAAATTTGTCGATCCGCGTCTGTTGGTCGGCAATGAAACCCGCGACGACGCGGCGGTATATGACATCGGCAACGGCGTCGGCATTATCAGCACCACCGACTTCTTCATGCCGATCGTCGACGATCCGTTCGATTTCGGCCGCATCGCCGCCGCCAACGCCATCAGCGATGTGTACGCCATGGGCGGCAAACCGATCATGGCGATCGCCATTCTCGGCTGGCCGATCGCCAAACTGCCGCCGGAGGTGGCGCAACAGGTGATCGACGGTGGGCGTTTCGCCTGCCAGCAGGCGGGGATCGCGCTGGCCGGCGGCCACTCCATCGATGCGCCTGAACCTATCTTCGGCCTGGCGGTCACCGGCGTGGTCAATACCGAGCGGGTGAAGAAGAACAGCGCCGCGCGGGCCGGGGCTAAACTCTATCTGACCAAGCCGCTGGGCATCGGCGTGCTGACGACCGCCGAGAAGCAAAGCAAGCTGCGCCCCGAGCATCAGGGCCTGGCGACGGACGTGATGTGCCGCCTGAACAAGCCGGGCGCCGACTTTGCCGAGGTGGCGGGCGTCACGGCGATGACCGACATCACCGGTTTTGGCCTGCTGGGCCACCTGAGCGAGGTATGTCAGGGCTCCGGCCTGCAGGCGACGGTCTGGTTCGATCGGGTGCCGAAGCTGCCGGACGTCGAGGCGTATATCGCCGAGGGCTGCGTGCCGGGCGGTACCGGGCGCAACTTCGACAGCTATGGCCATCTGGTGGGCGAGATGAGCGATCTGCAGCGCCAGTTGCTGTGCGATCCTCAGACCTCCGGCGGTTTGCTGTTGGCGGTATTGCCGGAGGCGGAAGCGCAGGTGCTGGCGATTGCCGAACAGCATGGCATTACGCTCAACGCCATTGGCGAGCTGCATGTGGCATCGGCCGATAAGCCGCTGATCGAGGTCGTGTAGTGTCCAACATGCAAGGAAGGCCGGACAGCGACGATTACCAACGCATTTTCCTGCAGGACGTGCCGCTGATTGACGTGCGCGCGCCGATCGAGTTTCAGCAGGGCGCCTTCGCTCAGGCGCTGAACCTGCCGCTGATGATCGACAGCGAGCGGCAGGCGGTGGGCACCTGCTATAAACAGCATGGGCAGCAAGCGGCGATAGCGCTCGGCCACAGTCTGGTGAACGGCAAACTGCGCGAACAGCGCACCGCCGCCTGGTTGGTGGCCTGTGCGCAGCGGCCCGAAGGCTATCTCTATTGCTTCCGCGGCGGTCTGCGCTCACAGCTGGTGCAGCAATGGCTGCATGAGGCCGGCGTCGAGTACCCGCGGATCATTGGCGGTTATAAGGCGCTGCGCAATTATTTGCTCGGCGTGCTGGCGCAAAGCGCGGCATTGCCGATGGCCCTGGTGGGCGGCAATACCGGCAGCGGCAAGACGTTGCTGGTCAACGAATTGGCCGACGGCGTCGATCTGGAAGGCGCGGCGCGCCATCGCGGTTCATCTTTTGGTCGAACGCTGGCGGGCCAGAGCTCGCAGATCGATTTTGAGAATCGTCTGGCTGTGTTATTGCTGAAAAAACAGCATGGTGGCAGCCGCCGTTGGGTGCTGGAAGACGAAGGGCGGATCATCGGCAGCAACAATTTGCCGCTGCCGTTGTTCAATGGGATGCAGCAGGCGCCGGTGGCGGTGATCGACGATCCGTTCGACATTCGCCTGGCGCGTTTGCAGGCGGAATATATCGACGGCATGCGCGAACAGTTCGAACAGGCCTATGGCATGGAAGAGGGCTGGCGACAGTACGACGACTATCTGCACCACGGCCTGTTCGCCATACGCCGCCGCCTGGGGCTGGAACGCTTCCAGCAGCTGACGCAACGACTGGAAGCGGCGCTGCGGACACAGCGGCTCAGCGGCCAGGGCGAGGCGCACCACGAGTGGCTGGCGCCCCTGTTGCAGCAGTACTACGATCCGATGTATTGCTATCAGTTGGAAAAGAAAGCCCAGCGGATTGTCTTCCGTGGGAACTATGCAGAAGTAAGAGAATTCTTGATGACGTTCAGCCAGAAAAACGGTGAATAATGCGACTGTTCATAGCCGAGAAACCGAGTTTGGCGCGCGCCATTGCCGACGTATTGCCCAAGCCGCATCGCCGCGGCGACGGGTATATCGCCTGCGGCAACAACGATGTGGTGACCTGGTGCGTTGGCCACCTGTTGGAGCAGGCTCAGCCTGACGCTTATGACAGCCGCTATGCGCGCTGGTCGTTGGCGGATCTGCCGATCATTCCTGAAAAATGGCGGTTGCAGCCGCGGCCGTCGGTCAGTAAACAGCTCAACGCCATTAAAAAGTTGCTGCTTGAAGCCGATGAAGTGGTTCATGCCGGCGACCCGGATCGCGAAGGGCAACTGCTGGTGGATGAGGTGCTGGACTACCTGGATCTGACGCCGGAAAAACGCCAGAACGTGCGCCGCTGTCTGATCAACGATCTCAACCCGCAGGCGGTGGAACGCGCGGTTGAACGCCTGCGCGACAACCGTGACTTCATCCCGCTGTGCGTGTCCGCCCTTGCGCGCTCACGCGCCGACTGGCTGTACGGCATCAATATGACCCGCGCTTATACGCTGCTGGGCCGCAACGCCGGTTATGACGGCGTGTTGTCGGTGGGCAGGGTGCAGACGCCGGTGCTGGGGTTGGTGGTGCGGCGCGATGAAGAGATCGAAAACTTCGTGCCGAAAGACTTCTTTGAGGTCAAGGCGCACATCGTTACGCCGAAAGAAGAGCGTTTCGTGGCGCTGTGGCAGCCCAGCGAGTCGTGCGAGCCTTATCAGGACGAAGAGGGGCGTTTGCTGCACCGGCCGTTGGCGGAGCACGTGGTCAAGCGCATCGAGGGCCAGCCGGCGCTGGTCACGTCCTATAACGATAAACGGGAATCAGATACCGCGCCGCTGCCGTTTTCGCTCTCCACGCTGCAAATCGAAGCGGCCCGGCGTTATAACCTCAGCGCCCAACAGGTGCTGGACGTTTGCCAGCGGTTGTATGAAACCCATAAATTGATCACCTATCCGCGTTCCGACTGCCGCTACCTGCCGGAAGAACATTTCGCCGGCCGTCACGCGGTGCTGAACGCCATCAGCGTGCACCAGCCTGAGCTGTACCCGCAGCCGGTGATCGACAGCGATCGCCGCAACCGCTGCTGGGACGATAAAAAAGTCGATGCGCACCACGCTATCATTCCCACCGCCCGTGCCGGCAAGATTAATCTGACTCAGGATGAACGGAACGTGTATGGGCTGGTGGCGCGCCAGTATCTGATGCAGTTTTGTCCGGATGCGGTATTCCGCAAATGCGTGATTGAGCTGGATATCGCCGGCGGCAAATTTATCGCCAAGGCGCGTTTCCTGGCAGAAGCCGGTTGGCGTACGCTGCTGGGCAGCAAGGAGCGCGACGAAGAAAACGAAGGCGCACCGCTGCCGGTGGTGGCTAAAGATGATGAGCTGCTGTGTGAGCGCGGTGAGGTGGTGGAGCGTCAGACGCAGCCCCCGCGGCCGTTTACCGACGCCAGTCTGTTGTCGGCCATGACCGGCATCGCGCGCTTCGTACAAGATAAAGCGCTAAAGAAAATCCTGCGGGCGACCGATGGTTTAGGTACGGAAGCGACGCGAGCGGGGATCATCGAATTGCTGTTCAAACGGGCGTTTCTGTACAAGAAGGGACGCTATATTCACTCCAGCGAAACCGGGCGCGCGTTGATTCACTCGCTGCCGGATCTTGCTGCGCGTCCTGATATGACGGCCAACTGGGAGGCAACGCTGACGCAAATCAGCGAGAAATCCTGCCGTTATCAGGACTTTATGCAGCCGTTGGTCGGCACGCTGCAAGAGCTGATTTATCAGGCCAAGCAGAGCCGGGCGAGCATGGCGTTCCGTGGGTTGCCGCCGCCGCCTTCCAGCGGAGGCAAAAAACGCAGGAAAAGCGCCGGCAAGGCGCAGGAGAAGAGTGAATGAAGCACGGACTCAATGGGGTGCTGGCTGCCGCTGCCCTGGCCTACTGCGGCCTGGCGGCCGCCAACCGGGGCGATGTGGACGTGGTGTTGCCGGTTTCGCCGGAGATTTGGGGGACGGCGAAAAACGGCGCCAATTCGCCACCGGCGCAACCCTGCAACCGCTGTTGCGTCTACCAGAATCAAAACTATTCCGAAGGCGCGGTGCTCAAAGTCGAAGGAGAAGTGCTGCAGTGCGTGCGTGAGCCTAACACCATCGGCACCAACCCCTTGATTTGGGTGCGATTGAAGAAGTGACCATGTAACCTATCGCCGCGCTCAGCGTGCATCGCCTTGCGCGGCGATATAGTCCGCCAGCAGTGGAACGTCGGCCGGGGCCAGGGTATATTCCTGCGCCTGTTGCGGCGTGACCCACACCAGCGCTGAGTGACAATGCAGCTGCAATTCACCGGAGAACTCCGCGACTCGCCAGGCGTGTAGCCGGATGAGGCGTTCGCCTTGCTGCCACTGATTGCAGCCCACATAGTTGCCGATACGGGCGCAAATCCCCAATTCTTCATCCAGTTCGCGCGCCAGCGCCTGCGGTTGGCTTTCACCCGGCTCAACTTTGCCGCCGGGAAACTCCCACAGACCGGCCTGATCGCTGTCTGCGCCGCGCTGGGCCAGCAAAATGCGGCCATTTTTTTCCAGAATGGCGGCTACCACGTCGATAATTTTCATTGGCTTCACAGAGTAAAACCCCGGCGGACGCCGGGGTGATGGGGTTACAGCGTAAATTCCGCCCAGACCGGCGCATGGTCGGAAGGTTTCTCCATGCCGCGGGTTTGGTAATCGATGCCGGTGGCGATGCAGCGCGAAGCCAGCGGGGTGCTGGCCAGCAGCAGATCGATACGCAGGCCGCGGTTGTCGTCGAACCCTTTGGAGCGGTAGTCGAACCATGAGAACTCGTCGTTGCGCCCCGGGTTGGCGTGGCGGTAGGTATCGACCAGGCCCCAGTTCAGCAGGCGATCCATCCATTCGCGCTCTTCCGGCAGGAAGGAGCATTTACCGGTGCGCAGCCAGCGTTTGCGGTTGTCTTCGCCGATGCCGATATCGTAATCGCTGGGGCTGATATTCATGTCGCCCATGATCAGCACCGGGGATTCCGCCGACAGCTGCTGCTCCAGGTAGTTTTGCAGATCCTGATAAAAGCGTGTTTTAGCCGGGAATTTGATCGGGTGGTCGCGGCTTTCACCTTGCGGGAAGTAGCCGTTGATCACCGTCAGCGTGCCCTGCGGCGTAGCCAGATCGGCCATGATGATGCGACGCTGCGCGTCTTCTTCATCGGTCGGGAAGCCGCGGCGCACGGCCAGGGGCTCCGCTTTGGTCAGCAGCGCCACGCCGTAATGGCCTTTTTGCCCGTGATAGAACACGTGATAGCCGTGCTGGCTGACTTCTTCCAATGGGAACATGTCATCGTGAACTTTGGTTTCCTGCAGACCGATCACGTCGGGCTGGTGCTGTTCGATAATTGCCGCCAGCTGATGCGGACGCGCGCGCAGTCCATTGATATTAAAAGAGACAAACTTCATGAGCGGTGCCGTTTTCACGAGAAAAATGTGCTGTGATAGTAGCAGAGTTTGGCGGGAAATGTAACGCAGACAGCGGCGAGCCCGCTGACTGCGCAGCCGGCATTATTTCGCCCAGCGGTCGTAATTTTTGGGTTGATAGTCGTCAAACTGTTGCAGCAGCGTTTGCGCCGATTCGCTGATGTGCAGCGTACCGAGATAGTCGTGGCGCATGAAGCCCTGATCGGCGACGTGTTCGAGGAACTGGCTCAGTGGGCGGTAGAAACCGTTGACGTTCAGCAGGCCGACCGGTTTGTTGTGATACCCGATTTGCCCCCAGGTCCAGATTTCAAACAGCTCTTCCAGCGTGCCGATGCCGCCGGGCAGGGCGATAAAACTGTCCGCCAGCGCCGCCATACGGGCTTTGCGCGTATGCATGTCTGGCACCACTTCCAATTCAGTCAGGCCGCGATGCGCCGTTTCCGCTTCAACCAGGCGCTCGGGGATAATGCCGACAGCTTCACCGCCCGCCGCCAACACCGCGTCCGCCACAATCCCCATCAGTCCTTTTTTGCCGCCGCCGTAGATTAAACGGCGTCCCTGTGCGGCCAGCAATTGCCCCAGTTGGCGAGCCTGCTCGGCATAAGCGGGATTGACACCTTCGCTGGCGCCACAAAAAACGCAAATATTGTTTCGCATCCACCTGTTCCTTACTGCACTAAAGAAGCCAGTGGTATAGCGAATTGTCGGCCGGAGTTCAAGTTACTGCTGGGAGTGAGGAGATAAAACATCAAGGTGAAAGCGGCGATAAGGGGAGATAAATTGAGTTTATTGATGCGAGGGCTATTTAATTAGATTTTTGGAGGGGCAAGAGATGGTGGTGGGGGAAGGATGATTCGTCGCTGCGCGACTCACCCTGCGGGCCGCGCTAAAGCGCGTTGTCTCACTGCGTGAGACTCGAACCTTGGTCGAAGCTTCTCATCCTTCCCCAATACGGAGCATTATGGATGCGATGTACTTTTAATTCGATTTTGGAATTTTCTGGAAGAGATGGTGGTGGGGGAAGGATTCGAACCTTCGAAGTCAGTGACGGCAGATTTACAGTCTGCTCCCTTTGGCCGCTCGGGAACCCCACCATGGTATTCATGGATTTGCTGATTTTTTAAGGAATGGGCTAAATTCCTATTGTGTGCTTCTAAGGATTACCGCGCTAAAGCGCGTTGTCTCGCCGCGCTCGGCTCGAACCTTGTCGAAGCTTCTCATCCTCCCCCCCGGCGTTTAATGATATTTCAGCTTTCGCTTCAAGTTCATCAACAGAGAGAAGATGGTGGTGGGGGAAGGATTCGAACCTTCGAAGTCAGTGACGGCAGATTTACAGTCTGCTCCCTTTGGCCGCTCGGGAACCCCACCATATACATGGCTATTTAACTGGCCTTGCTTGCGAGAGCGCTGTCTCGGTAAGCGGGGCGCATCATATCAAATGAAGCGGATGTGTAAAGCATTGAAATGCAGAAAATGAATCGTTTGCCGTTTTTTTATTCTTGGCGGTGCATCCCTGAACGAAATGCACCGATTTATTGAGCGATTACAGAATAACGGTGCGATTGCCGTAGACGAAGACGCGCTGCGCCAACACCTGATACAGGGCTCGGCTGAGCACGTTTTTCTCTACGTCGCGGCCGGCGCGCATCATATCCTCGGCGGAATAGGTGTGATCGACGTGGATCACGTCCTGCATGATGATCGGGCCTTCGTCGAGATTGTCGTTAACGTAGTGAGCCGTGGCGCCGATGATTTTCACGCCGCGTTCGTAGGCCTGGTGATAAGGCCGCGCGCCGATAAACGCCGGCAGGAACGAATGGTGAATGTTGATCACCTGATTCGGATAATGTTGCACGAAGGCCGGCGTCAGCACGCGCATATATTTGGCCAACACCACGTAATCCGGCTGATATTGATCGATCTTGGCCGTCATTTCGCGGTCGTGCTGTTCGCGCGTCAATCCTTCGTGGCTCACCAGATGGAAAGGAATATCGAAACGCTCCACCAGCGTTTGCAGCGTGTCGTGGTTGCCGATTACGGCGGCGATCTCAACGTCGAGGCCGCCATAGGCGCTTTTCATCAACAGATCGCCCAGGCAGTGTGCCTCTTTGGTGACCAGCACCACGATGCGCCGACGTCCGGTGCTGTGCAACTCACGCAGCGAACCTTCCGGCAGCGCGCTGTCCAGATCGGCCAGCAGCGTGTTGTCGTTGAAAATGCCTTCCAGCTCGGTGCGCATGAAGAAACGCCCGGTGCGGTGATCGACGAACTCATTATTCTGGACGATATTGAGCTCGTGTTTGTAACAGATGTTGGTGATCTTGGCGATCAGCCCTTTGGCGTCCGGGCAGATGGTGCGTAACACTTTTCGTTGTACATTTTGGTGTGGCATGGGTTTGAGGATCCTGTCTGATACTGAACGGCCTGTCTGCGCAGGCGTTAACGTGAAGCGCCGGCCGGCTAGCGCCCGCAGCACTTCTTATATTTTTTCCCTGAGCCGCAGGGACATATCGCATTTCGGCCGGGCTGGGGTTTGCTGCCGTCGATATAATACCAACGTTGATCGCGACGAAGGAAGCGTGAGCGCTCATGCATCGCCTGGGGCTCGCCGCTTTCGCCATCGGTGAAGCGGGCGATGAATTCGACGAAGCCTTCGTCCGGCTCATGGCCGGTTTGCTCCTCGACGATCGTCAAGCCCAGCCATTCGGTGTTTTTGAAACTGTCGACGATCGCATTGCGCCACGCTTCGGCGCCGCAGTCGGGGTGCCAGGTGGCGATCAGATAGTCGACGTTATGATTCACGTAGGCGGTGAAGCGTGAACGCATCAGTTGGCCGGGCGTCGGCGCCGGCTGACTGCCGCTGATAAAAGGGGCGCAGCACGCGTTATACGCCAGTCCGCTGCCGCATGGGCATGATTCGGGCAAAATAACTCCTGAGAAAACGAGGCTGAAAATGAATTTAGCGCATATGTTACCTAACAATATTCGTCAGTGACAATCTACCCTGAAAGCAGAGAACACCTTTTACCGAGAGGATGGCGCTATGCGGCAAATCAAGATCGGACTGGCGCTGGGGGCGGGCTCGGCTAAAGGCTGGGCGCACATCGGCGTGATCAATGCGTTAAAGAAACTGGGGATTGAGGTCGATATCGTTGCCGGCTGTTCTGTCGGCGCGTTGGTGGGGGCGGCATTCGCCAGTCACCGTTTGCCGGTGATGGAGCAGTGGGTACGGTCGTTCAGCTATTGGGACGTCATTCGTCTGATGGATTTTTCCTGGCAGCGCGGCGGTTTGTTGCGCGGCGATCGGGTGTTCACTGCCGTCGGGCAACTGTTGAAGATCAATGATATTGCCGAATGTGCGCTGAAGTTCGGCGCCGTGACGACCAATCTCAGCACCGGCCGCGAACTGTGGCTGACCGAAGGCGATATTCATCAGGCGGTGCGCGCTTCTTGCAGCATGCCAGGCCTATTGGCGCCAGTGTGGGCCGACGGTTATTGGCTGGTGGACGGCGCAGTGGTTAATCCGGTACCGGTGTCGCTCTGCCGGGCGCTGGGCGCCGATATTGTCATTGCGGTCGATCTGCAGCATGACGCGCATTTGATGCAGCAGGATCTGTTCTCGATACGCGGCGAGGACGAAAGCCCGGACGATACGCCTGCGGAGACCTGGCGCGGGCGCCTGCGGGAGCGCGTCGGCAGAATGCGCAAGCGCAAACCGACGACGGCGCCGACGGCGATGGAGATTATGAGCACATCGATTCAAATGCTGGAAAATCGCCTGAAGCGCAACCGGATGGCGAGCGATCCGCCGGACGTTTTGATCCAGCCTTTTTGCCCGCAGATCTCAACGCTGGATTTCCACCGCGCCGATGAAGCGATCGAGGCGGGGTTGCTGGCGGTTGAAAAACAACTGGATCGGTTGTTGCCGTTGATAAAAAATAGATAATTCTCGGTTCTTGGTTGGCAATGCGCGGTTGGTCTGTTTCAGACGAGCATAAGTGACCTTTTTGAGCCACTATTACACTATGGAAAGGGACGAGGCTCGGCTGATGGCATTACCACTCACTCACAAGCGTATCTTGATCGTTGAGGACGAACAGGTTTTTCGTTCCGTGCTGGTCGGTTATCTGACCTCGCTGGGCGCTGAAACCGGCGAGGCGACCAACGGTTTACAGGCGCTGAGTGCCGTCGATGACTTCAAGCCGGATCTGATTCTGTGCGATCTCGCGATGCCGGAAATGGGCGGCATCGAATTCGTTGAACACCTGCGTCTGCAGGGGCTGCAGATCCCGGTGCTGGTGATCTCCGCTACCGACAAGATGGCGGACATCGCCAAGGTGCTGCGTTTGGGCGTACAGGATGTGCTGCTGAAGCCGCTGACCGATCTCAATCGCCTGCGTGAGGCGGTGCTGGCGTGTTTATACCCCAATATGTTTACCTCCCAGGCGATTGAAGAGGTTGAGCTGTTTCAGGATTGGGACGCGCTGAGCAAGAATCCTTCCGAAGCCGTCAAACTGCTTAAGCAATTGCAGCCGCCGGTGCAGCAAACCATTGCGCATTGCCGGATCAACTATCGCCAGTTAACCACGGGCGAAAATCCCGGGCTGGTGCTGGATATCGCGGCATTGTCAGAAAAAGACCTGGCGTTTTATTGCCTGGACGTCACGCGCGCCGGTGATAATGGCGTATTGGCGGCGCTGCTGTTACGCGCATTATTTAATGGGTTGCTGCAAGACCATCTGGCTAATCAACAACATCGCCTGCCGCAAATGTCGGCATTGTTAAAGCAGGTTAATCAATTATTGCGGCAGGGGAAATTAGACGGTCAATTCCCGCTGTTGCTGGGATATTATCACGCCGAAAATAAAAACCTGATTCTGGTTTCCGCCGGGCTGCATGCCAACGTCAATACCGGCGACAATCAAATTCAGCTGAGCAACGGCGTGCCGCTGGGCACGCTGGGCGCCACCTACATGAACCAGATCAGTCAACGCTGTACGGCCTGGCAATGTCAGGTATGGGGCAGCGGCGGCCGATTGCGGCTGATGCTCAGCGCTGAATAATAGACGTTGATCGGCGATATCTTAAGCTATTCACTTATCGGTAATTAAACCGTTTATTTTTTCTCCCGATTATCAGAACGGGTAATAGTCCTAAATGTTTTCTATTTGTGTTCTGGTTAATGCCAGGCGCGCATAAGCTGGTATACTCCGAAGGTTTTTTTATATCGAGCCCAAGCTCATAAAATGAGCGCTTCAGCTTTAAGAGAGGAAATAATGCCTGCTGTAAATCGCAAAGTCAGAAAAGCCGTGATCCCGGTTGCAGGCTTGGGTACGCGGATGTTGCCGGCCACCAAAGCCATTCCGAAAGAAATGCTGCCGCTGGTTGATAAACCGCTGATCCAATACGTCGTCAATGAGTGCATTGCAGCAGGGATTAACGAGATTGTGCTGGTCACCCACTCCTCCAAGAACTCGATCGAAAACCATTTTGATACCAGTTTCGAACTGGAAGCGATGCTGGAAAAACGCGTCAAGCGTCAACTGCTCGATGAAGTGCAGTCAATCTGCCCGAAGGGCGTTACCGTGATGCAAGTCCGCCAGGGGAATGCCAAAGGCTTGGGGCATGCGATTATGTGCGCCTACCCGATGGTGGGCGATGAGCCGGTCGCGGTGGTGTTGCCGGACGTGATCCTTGACGAATACAGCGCCGATCCGAAAAAAGACAACTTGCACGACATGCTGCAGCGCTTCGAAACCACCGGCATCAGCCAGATCATGGTTGAACCTGTGCCGCATAAAGATGTTGGCAACTACGGCGTAGCCGACTGTAAGGGCGTCGAATTGCATCCGGGCGAAAGCGCGCCGATGGTCAGCGTGGTCGAGAAGCCGTCGCCGGAGAAAGCGCCTTCCAACCTGGCGATTGTCGGTCGTTATGTCCTCTCCGCCGATATCTGGCCGCTGTTGGCGAAAACGCCTCCGGGCGCCGGCGACGAAATTCAGCTGACTGACAGTATCGAAATGCTGATGCAGCAGGAAACGGTGGAAGCGTATCACCTGAAAGGCGTGAGCCATGACTGCGGTAACAAACTCGGTTACATGCAGGCCTTCGTGGAATACGGCATGCGCCATGCCAGCCTGGGCAAAGAATTTTCTCAGTGGCTGCAACAGGTTGTTGCCGCTGACAAGAAGTAATTGAGTGATCTTTCGTCTTAATTTGAAAAACTAGGATTTTCACATGAAAGTAACAGTTTTTGGTATTGGTTATGTGGGTCTGGTGCAGGCCGCCGTACTGGCTGAAGTAGGCCATGACGTTATGTGTATTGACGTCGATGAGCGAAAAGTCGAAAACCTGAAAAAAGGGAATATCCCGATTTTCGAACCGGGTCTGACGCCGCTGGTGCAGCAAAACTATGAGGCCGGCCGTCTGCATTTCACCACCGATGCCAAAGCGGGCGTGGCGCACGGGACTATCCAGTTCATCGCCGTCGGCACGCCGCCGGATGAAGACGGTTCCGCCGATCTGAAGTACGTCACCGCGGTGGCGCGCACTATCGCCGAGCACATGACCGATCGCAAAGTGGTGATCGACAAATCCACCGTGCCGGTCGGTACGGCGGACAAGGTGCGTCAGGTGATGGCTGAAACGCTGGCGAAACGCGGCAGCAACGTGCCGTTTGACGTGGTATCCAACCCGGAATTCCTGAAGGAAGGCGCGGCGGTGGCAGACTGCATGCGTCCTGAGCGCATCGTGATCGGTACCGACAATAAAGATGTGATCGAGCCTATTCGCGAGCTGTACGAACCGTTTAACCGCAATCACGATCGTATGATCATGATGGATATCCGCAGCGCGGAGCTGACCAAATATGCCGCTAACTGCATGCTGGCGACCAAGATCAGCTTTATGAACGAAATGTCCAACCTGGCGGAAATGCTGGGCGCGGATATTGAAAAAGTGCGTCAGGGCATCGGTTCCGACTCACGCATCGGCTATCACTTCATCTACCCGGGTTGCGGCTACGGCGGCTCTTGCTTCCCGAAAGATGTCCAGGCGCTGATCCGCACGGCGGAGCAGATCGGTTACCAACCGAAGCTGCTGCAGGCGGTAGAGCAGGTCAACTATCAGCAGAAAGACAAGCTGAACAGCTTTATCAACGACTACTTCGGCGGCGATCTGAAGGGCAAAACCTTCGCGCTGTGGGGGCTGGCGTTCAAGCCGAATACCGATGACATGCGTGAAGCTTCCAGCCGCGTGCTGATGGAACAGCTGTGGGCCGCAGGCGCCACCGTTCAAGCCTACGATCCGGAGGCGATGAACGAAGTTCAGCGCATCTATGGCCAGCGTGACGATTTGAAGCTGGTGGGCACCAAAGAGGCTGCATTGCACGGCGCCGATGCGCTGGTGATCTGCACCGAATGGCAGAACTTCCGCGCGCCGGACTTCGATGTGATCAAGGGCGCGTTGAAGCAGCCGGTGATCTTCGATGGCCGTAACCTGTACGATCCGGAGCGTTTGGCAAATCGCGGCTTTACCTATTACGCAATTGGCCGCGGCGCCTCGATTAAACCGGTTATTTAAGGAGTGAGCATGAAATTCCTGGTTACAGGCGCCGCAGGGTTTATTGGCTATCACGTTGCAGAGCGTTTGTTGACCGCCGGTCATCAGGTTGTCGGCATTGATAACCTGAATGATTATTATGATGTGGGCCTGAAAATGGCCCGTCTGGATCGACTGGCGGATAAGCCGGGATTCCGCTTTATCAAGCTGGATTTGGCCGATCGTGAAGGCATGGCGGCATTGTTTGCCGAGCATCAGTTCCAGCGAGTCATTCATTTGGGGGCTCAAGCCGGCGTACGTTATTCGCTGGTCAATCCGTTGGCTTATGCCGATGCCAACCTGATCGGTCATTTAAACGTTTTGGAAGGCTGCCGTCATAATAAGGTTGAGCATTTACTTTACGCCTCTTCCAGCTCGGTATATGGCCTGAATCGCAAGCTGCCGTTTGCCACCGAAGATTCTGTCGATCATCCGGTGTCACTGTATGCGGCGACTAAAAAAGCCAACGAGCTGATGTCACACAGCTATTCCCATTTATACGGTCTCCCGACGACCGGGCTGCGGTTCTTTACGGTATATGGTCCCTGGGGGCGCCCGGATATGGCGCTGTTCAAGTTTACCAAAGCCATATTGGCCGGGGAGAACATCGACGTATATAACCACGGTGAAATGCACCGAGATTTTACTTACATCGATGACATCGCCGAGGCGATAGTGCGGTTGCAGGCGGTTATTCCGCAGGCGGATCCGTCATGGACCGTTGAACAGGGATCGCCGGCAACCAGTTCAGCGCCGTATCACGTTTATAATATCGGCAATAACACCCCCGTTAAACTGATGGAATATATCAGTGCGTTGGAGAAGGCATTGGGGGTGACGGCCCGTAAGAATATGCTGCCGATGCAACCGGGCGATGTGATGGATACCAGCGCGGATACGGAAGAGCTTTATCGTGACATTGGCTTTAAACCGGAAACCAGCGTTGAAGAGGGCGTGAAGCGCTTTGTTGACTGGTATAAGGCATTCTATCAGGTTCAATAATTGAACGCGGATAAATGCGACAGAAGGGGCCTTTGGGTCCCTTTTTTTCGCTGCGATCTCATGTATGGCGCAAAAGCGAATTAGGATATTTACTAAAAGGAGAGAGGAATGACGGGATCAGGGTTATACGCTCTAAAAATGAAAAGGCCCCCCGCAGGGAGCCTTTCAGATACGGACTGAATCGCTATTACAGCAGGAAATCATCCAGAGATTTACCTTGCTCTTCGATTGCTTTCTTAATCACCGCAGGAGTACGGCCTTGGCCGGTCCAGGTTTTCAGTTCGCCGTTTTCGTCTTTATATTGGTATTTAGCTGGACGTGCTGCACGTTTTGCTTTGCCGGCAGCCTTGTTGGCAGCCATGGTTTGCAGCAGTTCATTTGGATCGATACCGTCAGCAATCAGCATTTCGCGGTATTGCTGCAGTTTACGAGTGCGTTCTTCGATTTCTGCTTGAGCCTGGCTGTCTTCTTCGCGACGTTCGTTCACAACAACTTCCAGTTTCTCGAGCATTTCTTCCAGCGTTTCCAGTGTGCATTCTCTTGCCTGGGCGCGCAGAGTGCGGATGTTGTTCAAAATCTTTAATGCTTCGCTCATTGTCCTAGTCTCAAATTATATTGGTGGGGGGCGTCTCGATAATAATAGAGTGCTCTTTTCTTTTCTGCAATAGCCAAATTGGCTTGAATACTCAAATTTACCTTTAAAAAAACCGTTAATCGGATCAGTCCGACTAATAATAGGAAGGGCTGTTAACTATTACCCTTGGCACGCTTAAGTCAAAATTTCAGCAGACAGGCTTTAAAAGGCGCGTATCACAAGGCTTTCATCGATAAGTTATCGTAGTAATTTATATCAATATTACAATGAGTTCTGTGGGCTTAATCACGCCACGGCAGGCCAGACATTGTAAACAATAGGGGTATATAGGTAAAGATTGCGTCAGTAAACCTTGGCGCGTCGGCGCAGGTGATTAAATGCCCGGTATTGGGCTCGCGTATAATAGACGGGGGCTCCGCCGCGGCTGCAGCGCCAGCGAGAGGGAATGGGCAAGTCGGCATTAATGGGCAAATCACCGGACTTAACCATTAGCAAGAATTAATAGTGATGACAGGCATACATTATCCTGTAAATAGCTGTAAAAAGAACAGGCCGACAGAACGATATGTTTCGCTTGAAAGCGCATTATTACGGCGAACGCAATATTCGTTCGCTTTGGGCTGAGCCGGGGGGGCGGGTTATGGTACACTTACCGTCCTAATCAACATTTTGAATATTTCTTATACCATCGGAGTTGCGGGGCCATGGCTCAACTTTATTTTTATTACTCTGCGATGAATGCCGGCAAGTCCACCGCGCTGCTACAGTCTTCATATAACTATCAAGAGCGCGGTATGCGCACGCTGGTGTTCACTGCGGAGATCGATCACCGCTTTGGCGTAGGCAAAGTCAGTTCGCGCATTGGTTTATCCTCGCAGGCGCAGCTCTATAACAACGACTCGATGCTGTACGCCATGATCCAGCAAGAGCATCAACAGCAGCCGGTGCATTGTGTGCTGCTGGATGAAAGCCAATTCCTGACCAAAGCGCAGGTTGAGCAATTATGCGATGTGGTGGACCAACTGGACATTCCCGTATTGTGTTACGGCTTGCGTACCGATTTTCTCGGCGAGTTGTTTACCGGCAGCCAATATTTGCTGGCCTGGGCCGATAAGCTGGTGGAATTGAAAACCATCTGTCACTGCGGGCGTAAAGCCAACATGGTGTTGCGGTTGGATGAGCATGGCAAGGCGATGCACGCCGGCGAGCAGGTGGTGATTGGCGGTAACGAGAGCTATGTCTCCGTCTGTCGCAAGCATTATAAAGAGGCGATCCACTCCCTGGAGTAGGGGCGAAAATGCCGCCAGCGCCCGCTGAGGCGTTTTGGCGGCGGGATAAGAAAAACCGCGCGCCAGACGCAATAAAAAACCCGCCATTCGGCGGGTTTTTTCATCGGTTCACGGAACCGTTATTTCTTGGGCTTCTTTACTGCGGTTTTGGCTGCGACCGGTGCAGCCGCTTCCTCTTCCACCGTTTCGCTGAACTCGCGGCCATAGAAGGTATCCAGCATGATTTGCTTGAGTTCGGCAATCAGCGGATAGCGTGGGTTGGCGCCGGTGCATTGGTCGTCGAAAGCGTCTTCCGACAGCTTGTCGACTTTCGCCAGGAAGTCGGCTTCTTGCACACCCGCCTCACGGATGGAAGCTGGGATGCCCAACTCGGTTTTCAGCTCGTCCAGCCAGGCCAGCAACTTCTCAATCTTCTGCGCGGTGCGGTCGCCCGGCGCGCTCAGGCCGAGGTGGTCGGCGATTTCAGCGTAGCGGCGGCGCGCCTGAGGGCGGTCGTACTGGCTGAAGGCCGTCTGCTTGGTTGGGTTGTCGTTCGCGTTGTAACGAATGACGTTGGAAATCAGCATCGCGTTCGCCAGGCCGTGCGGAATGTGGAACTCCGAACCCAGTTTGTGCGCCATGGAGTGACAAACCCCGAGGAAGGCGTTGGCGAAAGCGATACCGGCGATGGTGGCGGCGTTGTGCACGCGTTCACGGGCAACCGGGTTCTTCGCGCCTTCTTTATAGCTGGCCGGCAGATACTCTTTCAACAGTTTCAACGCTTGCAGCGCCTGGCCGTCAGAGTATTCGTTCGCCAGCACCGACACGTAGGCTTCCAGCGCGTGGGTCACCGCATCCAGGCCGCCGAAGGCGCACAGGGATTTCGGCATGTTCATCACCAGGTTGGCGTCGACAATCGCCATGTCCGGGGTCAGCGCATAGTCGGCCAGCGGGTATTTCTGCCCGGTGGCGTCGTCGGTCACGACGGCGAATGGCGTGACTTCCGAACCGGTGCCTGACGTCGTGGTGATGGCGATCATCTTCGCTTTGACGCCCATTTTCGGGAACTTGTAGATACGCTTGCGGATGTCCATGAAGCGCAGCGCCAGATCCTCGAAGTGGGTTTCAGGATGTTCGTACAGCACCCACATGATTTTCGCGGCGTCCATCGGCGAGCCGCCGCCCAGCGCGATGATGACGTCCGGTTTGAAGGAGTTCATCTGCTCGGCGCCTTTACGCACGATGCTCAGCGTCGGATCGGCTTCCACTTCGAAGAACACTTCGGTTTCGATGCCGTGTGACTTGAGAACCTTGGTGATCTGGTCAGCATAGCCGTTGTTGAACAGGAAACGGTCGGTCACGATGAAGGCGCGTTTCGCCCCGTCGGTCGCCACTTCTTCCAGCGCGATTGGCAGCGAGCCACGGCGGAAGTAGATCGATTTCGGAAGTTTATGCCACAACATGTTTTCTGCTCGCTTCGCTACAGTTTTCTTGTTGATCAGGTGCTTAGGTCCGACGTTTTCAGAGATGGAGTTACCACCCCAGGAACCGCAACCCAGCGTCAGCGAAGGCGCGAGTTTGAAGTTATACAGGTCGCCGATACCGCCCTGAGAAGCCGGGGTGTTGATCAGGATGCGAGCCGTTTTCATTTTATCGCCGAAGTAGGCGATGCGAGCCGTTTGGTTATCCTGGTCGGTATACAGGCAAGAGGTGTGGCCGATACCGCCCATGGCGACCAATTTTTCGGCTTTGGCGACGGCGTCTTCGAAGTCTTTGGCGCGGTACATCGCCAGCGTCGGCGACAGTTTTTCATGGGCGAAAGGTTCGGACTCGTCGACCAGCTTCACTTCGCCGATCAACACTTTGGTGTTGGCCGGCACTTTAATGCCCGCCATCTCGGCGATTTTCGGCGCGGATTGCCCGACGATGGCCGCGTTCAGGCCGCCGTTTTTCAGGATGATGTCCTGCACCGCCTTCAGTTCTTTGCCCTGCAGCAGATAGCCGCCGTGGGAAGCGAAGCGCTCGCGTACCGCATCATAGATAGCGTCAACGACGATGACCGACTGTTCGGAAGCGCAGATAACGCCGCTGTCGAAGGTTTTGGACATCAGGATAGAGGCGACCACGCGTTTGATGTCTGCGGTCTCGTCCACCACGACCGGCGTGTTACCGGCGCCTACGCCGATTGCCGGTTTGCCGGAGCTGTAGGCGGCTTTCACCATGCCCGGGCCACCGGTGGCCAGGATCAGGTTGATGTCAGGGTGGTGCATCAGCTGGTTGGACAGCTCGACGGTAGGTTGGTCGATCCAACCGATGATGTCTTTCGGCGCGCCGGCGGCGATAGCGGCTTGCAGCACGATGTCGGCGGCTTTGTTGGTGGCATTCTTCGCACGCGGGTGCGGCGAGAAGATGATGCCGTTGCGGGTTTTCAGGCTGATCAGCGCTTTGAAGATCGCGGTAGAAGTTGGGTTGGTGGTAGGAACGATACCGCAAATCAGGCCGATAGGTTCGGCGATGGTGATGGTACCGAAAGTGTCATCTTCAGACAGGATGCCACAGGTTTTTTCATCTTTATAGGCGTTGTAGATGTACTCGGAAGCGAAGTGGTTTTTGATCACTTTGTCTTCGACGATACCCATTCCGGATTCTTCCACGGCCATTTTGGCCAACGGGATACGGGCATCAGCAGCGGCGAGGGCGGCAGCGCGGAAGATTTTATCCACTTGCTCTTGAGTGAAGTTGGCATATTCGCGCTGGGCTTTTTTGACACGTGCGACAAGCTCGTTCAGTTCAGCGACATTCGTTACAGCCATAATGCTCTCCTGATAATGTTAAACTCTTTCAGTAAATAAGCCGTGCGAGCCACTAGTATAGTCGTAACGGGGATAAGCGGTGATGAGAATACCGGGGTCTTCCCGCGTTATTTCTTCGCATGCTGCTGATTTGCTTAAAGAGCTTCACCCTACGCCAACCGGAGGGGCAGGCAGTGAGGAGAACGGAACCGGCGATGCCGCGGCCTACTTTGTTCTACTCCCTGACTACGACTAAGAGCTTACCCACTGTTGGGTAGTTGATTTGTGATCTAAATCATGAAAAGTGCAAGCTGACACCTTTCAGCTTGGTGTTTTTGAGAGTGATTCTCAATAACTGTGATCGGTGACTCTTTTTTCAACATAAAAAATCAAAAGGCCATACATCACTTTAACAAAGGGCATTTGTTTTGTTGCCTAACTTGCTGGTAGTCAAAAATGCTGCTCTGGCCGGATGGATTACCCGCGGCAATTCCATTACATTAGCGCGCATAGTCAGCACACCTTTACAGCAATTAACGCGGAGCCATCTGTGGGCCAATCTCTGTTGGATCTTTCCGGCTTTATCAAGTTCTTTGTCGGTCTGTTTGCGCTGGTCAACCCGGTGGGCATCTTGCCGGTATTTATCAGTATGACCAGTTACCAGGCGGAAGCGGGGCGCAATAAAACCAACCTGACCGCCAACCTGTCGGTTGCCATCATTCTATGGACATCGCTGTTCCTGGGGGAAGGGATATTGCGGATGTTCGGCATCTCCATCGATTCGTTCCGCATCGCCGGCGGTATTTTGGTGGTGACCATCGCCATGTCGATGATCAGCGGCAAGCTGGGTGAAGATAAGCAGAACAAACAGGAGAAATCGGAGAGCGCGATCCGCGAAAGCATCGGCGTGGTGCCGTTAGCGCTGCCATTGATGGCGGGGCCGGGGGCGATCAGTTCCACCATCGTGTGGAGTTCCCGTTATCACAATTGGCAAAGCCTGCTCGGCTTTACGGTGGCGATCGCCTTATTCGCTTTTTGCTGCTGGTTATTGTTCCGCGCCGCGCCGCTGTTGGTGCGTTTGCTTGGGCAGACCGGCATCAACGTGATCACCCGTATCATGGGCCTGTTGCTGATGGCGCTCGGGATCGAATTTATCGTTACCGGCATTAAGGCGATATTCCCCGGCCTGTTGTAATCGCTCTCGCTTGGCCGCGCCTCTGACCTTGAGCGCGGCTAAAATTAATTTTAAAAGTTAAATTATTTATTGGTTCGCATTATTATAGTGCACAAGATGAATAAAATTTATGCCATTGCACTCTTATGTTGCATAAATCTCATGTTGCTGCTTAAAAAAAACGCTAAGCGTTATTTCAGACACTTTTCTTTCCCCATTTCCGCGCGTTTTCTCCTCGTTAAACGGTAAAGCTGTTGTTAAATTAATCACATCATTCTGTGGGGCTTGTCTCACTTTCATCCAGGTGTTATTAGTGATTAACCGCCTGTAGGCAGGTGTTTGTTCTTTGAATGGCTGGTTTGTTAACTGAATGTTTCTTTGTGCGGCAATGGTATTGCGTCGACAGTTTCAAATGAAACTAATTTTGAGTTTTCTCCTTTAAAATCAAAGTTTTTTTCATGTCTTCCTTTGCCCTTCATCACAAGGGCCGGATCGGGCTTGGTGCGATAAAAGAGAATTGCTTAACATTTTTGTAAAATTTATTGGCTATGGAATTTGGCTTCTGCTAATTTCCGAGCAACTTTCCCGTGGTCAATTAACTGAAATGCGCCATAAAAACGGGAATGATTTTTGCTGGTATCCGTTTATTTAGAATTCTTATAAACACTTCACAAACTTCGATAAGCGATGCTTGTCGGTGAAAAGGAGCCTCGATTATGCAGCAAACCCTGAAGCGCACTTCTTTGACCTTGTTGATTAGCGGCGCGTTGAGCGTCATTGCCGTAAATAGCAGTTTGGCGGCGGAGGTTCCGGCCGGCGTCCAATTGGCGCAGCAGCAGAATATTGTCATCAACAACGGCAGCGAAGTGGCTTCATTGGATCCGCATAAGGTCGAGGGCGTGCCCGAAAGCAATATCATTCTTAACCTGCTGGAAGGGCTGGTGAGCACCGACGCCAACGGGCATGTGGTACCGGCGGCGGCGGCGAGCTGGGAAAACCAGGATTATCGGCAGTGGACCTTCCACCTGCGCCCCGGCGCGGTATGGAGCGACGGCAGCCCGGTCACCGCGCAAGACTTCGTCTACAGTTGGCAGCGCCTGGCCGATCCGAAGATCGCTTCTCCCTACGCCAGTTACCTGCAGTACACCAAAGTCGAGAATATCGACGACATCCTGACCGGCAAAAAGAGCCCGCAGACTCTCGGCGTCAAGGCGTTGGACGATCAAACGCTGCAGGTGACCCTGAGCGAACCGGTGCCGTATTTCATCAGCATGCTGAGCCACACGTCGCTCAAACCGGTCAAACGCGCGGTGGTGGAGAAATTCGGCGATAAATGGACGCTGCCCGCTAACTATGTCGGCAACGGCGCTTACCGCCTGAAAGAGTGGGTGGTGAACGAGCGCATTGTGGTGGAGCGCAGCCCGAGCTACTGGAATAACAAGCAGACGGTGATCAACCAGGCGACCTTCCTGCCGATCGCTTCTGAAGTCAGCGACGTCAATCGCTTCCGCAGCGGCGAGATCGATATCACCAACAGCGCCATTCCGCCGTACCTGTACGTCAAAATGAAGCGCGAAGTGCCCGAGCAACTGCACGTTAACCCTTATCTGTGCACTTTCTATTACGAACTCAATAACCAGCGGGCGCCGTTCACCGATCCGCGGGTGCGTGCGGCGGTGAAGATGACGCTGGATCGCGACATTATCGCCAACAAAATCATGGGCCAGGGGCAGATCCCGGCCTACAGCTTCACGCCGACCTTCACCGAAGGCGTCAACTTCACGCAGCCCGCGTGGGCCGGCTGGAGCCAGGAGCAGCGCAACGCCGAAGCCAAAAAACTGCTGGCGGAAGCGGGTTACAGCGCCGCCAAGCCGCTGAAGTTCTCGCTGCTGTACAACACCTCCGATCAAAACAAACAGCAGGCGATCGCCGCCGCATCGATGTGGAAGAAGAACCTCGGCGCCGACGTCACGCTGCGCAACCAGGAGTGGAAGACTTCGCTGGAAAGCCGCCATCAGGGGCAGTACGACGTGGCGCGCGCCACCTGGTGCGGGGATTACAACGAGCCGAGCGCCTTCCTGAACCTGGTGCTGTCCAACAGCAGCATCAACACCGTGTTTTACAAGAGCCCGGCGTTCGACGCCATCATGGCCGCCACGCTGAAGGCGCCGGATGAAGCCGCGCGCGCCGCGCTCTACCAACAGGCGGAAACGCAGTTGGACAAAGACTCCGCATTGATTCCGGTGTATTACCGCGTCAGTGCGCGTTTGATCAAACCGACGGTAGGCGGGTTCACCGGCAAAGATCCGCTGGACTATACCGACGTTAAAAATCTGTACATCATCAAGCAGTAAAAGGGGTATTCCTCACGCTGAACCGCAGGGGAATATGGGGAAGGCCCGCCGCCGCATTCGTTCCGCAGCGGCGGGAAAACAGAGTCCGCTTACGGGCAACGCAGGTTCCACGAAGAGCCTGTGATAATAAAAAACTGGAGTCGATAAGTATGACCAACATCACGAAGAAAACCCTCATTGCCGCCGGCGTCATCGCCGCGCTCGGCATCACAGCAACCACCTCCGCCTTCGCGGCCGACGTTCCTGCAGGCGTGCAACTGGCCGACAAGCAAGAAATCGTCAAAAACAACGGTTCCGAAGTGCAGTCGCTTGACCCGCATAAAATCGAGGGCGTGCCGGAAAACAACGTGACCCGCGATCTGATGGAAGGCCTGGCGAACAACAGCCCGGACGGTTCCATCGTGCCGGGCGTCGCGGAAAGCTGGGATAACAAGGATTTCAAAGTCTGGACCTTCCACCTGCGTAAAGACGCCAAATGGTCCAACGGCAAGCCGGTGACGGCGCAAGATTTCGTCTACAGCTGGCAGCGCGTGGTGGATCCGAAAACCGCGTCGCCTTACGCCAGCTACCTGCAGTACGCCCACGTAGAAAATGTCGATGACATCATCGCCGGTAAAAAAGACAAGTCGACGCTGGGCGTGAAGGCCATCGACGACCACACCTTCCAGGTGACCCTGAGCGAGCCGGTGCCTTATCTGGTTGAAATGACCCCACACTACGCCATGAAACCGGTCTATAAGGACGCGGTAGAGAAGTTTGGCGAGAAGTGGACGCTGCCGGCCAACTACGTCAGCAACGGCGCCTACAAACTGAAAGACTGGGTTGTCAACGAACGCATCGTACTGGAACGTAACCCGGAATACTGGGATAACGCCAAAACCATCATCAATAAAGTGACGTTCCTGCCTATTTCGTCGGAAGTGACCGACGTTAACCGCTACCGCACCGGTGAAATCGACATGACCTACAACAACATGCCGATCGAACTGTTCCAGAAGTTGAAGAAAGAGATCCCGAAAGAGGTGCACGTCGATCCTTATCTGTGCACCTACTACTACGAAATCAACAACCAGAAGGCGCCGTTCACCGATGCGCGCGTGCGTGAAGCGCTGAAGCTGGGCATGGACCGCGACATCATCGTCAACAAGGTGAAAAACCAGGGCGATCTGCCGGCCTACAGCTTTACGCCGCCATACACCGACGGCGCCAAGCTGACCCCGCCGGAGTGGTTCGGCTGGACGCAGGAAAAACGCAACGAAGTGGCGAAGAAACTGCTGGCGGACGCCGGCTACGGCCCGGGTAAACCGCTGACCTTCTCCCTGCTGTACAACACCTCCGACTTGCACAAGAAGCTGGCGATCGCCGCCGCCTCCATCTGGAAGAAAAACCTGGGCGTGGACGTGAAGCTGGTGAACCAGGAGTGGAAAACCTTCCTGGATACCCGCCATCAGGGCACCTATGACGTATCGCGCGCCGGCTGGTGCGCCGACTACAACGAACCGAGTTCGTTCCTGAACATGATGCTGTCCGACAGCAGCAGTAACACCCCGCACTACAAGAGCGCCGAGTTCGACAAGCTGATGGCCAACGTGTTGACCGCGAAGACCAAAGACGAACGCGCCGACCTGTATCAGAAAGCGGAAGTGCAGCTGGATAAAGATTCCGCCATCGTTCCGCTGTATTACTACGTGAACGCCCGTTTGGTGAAACCTTACGTTGGTGGTTACACCGGCAAAGACCCGCTTGATAACGTGTACGACAAAAACCTGTACATCATCAAGCATTGATACGGTAAGAGCCGGCGGCGCAGGCCGCCGGCCCATGTTGAGAATAATAAGCCGTCATCAGGCTGTCGCACAGGGTTAGGGCAATGCTGAAATTTATACTTCGTCGCTTGTTGGAAGCGATCCCGACACTATTTATCCTTATTACCATCTCATTCTTCATGATGCGCCTCGCGCCCGGCAGTCCATTTACCGGGGAACGCGCATTACCGCCGGAAGTCATGGCGAATATCGAAGCCAAATACCATTTGAACGACCCGATCTGGAAACAGTACGGTCATTATCTGGCGCAGCTTGCGCAGGGAGACTTCGGCCCGTCCTTTAAATACAAGGACTATTCGGTCAACGATTTGGTGGCCAGTTCTTTCCCGGTGTCCGCCAAGCTCGGTCTGGCCGCGTTTCTGTTGGCGGTGGTGCTGGGCGTTAGCGCCGGCGTGATCGCGGCGTTGAATCAAAACACCAAATGGGACTATACGGTGATGGGGTTCGCCATGACCGGGGTGGTGATACCCAGTTTCGTGGTGGCGCCGCTCTTGGTGCTGATCTTCGCGATTACGTTGAAATGGCTGCCGGGCGGCGGCTGGAACGGCGGCGCGCCTAAGTTCATCATCTTGCCGATGGTGGCGCTGTCGCTGGCCTATATCGCCAGCATCGCCCGTATCACGCGCGGCTCGATGATTGAAGTGCTGCACTCCAACTTCATTCGCACCGCGCGCGCCAAAGGTTTGCCGATGCGCCGCATCATTTTCCGCCACGCGCTGAAGCCGGCGCTGCTGCCGGTACTGTCCTACATGGGCCCGGCGTTCGTCGGGATCATCACCGGCTCGATGGTGATCGAAACCATCTACGGTCTGCCGGGGATCGGCCAGCTGTTCGTTAACGGCGCGCTGAACCGCGACTACTCCCTGGTGTTGAGCCTGACCATTCTGGTGGGCGCTCTGACCATTCTGTTCAACGCGATCGTCGATGTGCTGTATGCGGTCATCGATCCGAAAATCCGTTATTAATCTGGAGCACGCGAATGATGTTGACTAAAAAGAACAGCGAAGCTCTGGAGCACTTCAGCGAGAAGCTGGAAGTGGAAGGGCGCAGCCTGTGGCAAGACGCGCGTCGGCGCTTTATGCACAACCGCGCGGCGGTCGGCAGCCTGTTCATTCTGGCGCTGATCACGCTGTTTGTGGTGCTGGCGCCGATGCTGTCGCAATTTGCCTACGACGATACGGATTGGGCGATGATGTCCGCCGCGCCGAGCATGGAATCGGGGCACTACTTCGGCACCGACTCCTCCGGGCGTGATCTGCTGGTGCGCGTGGCGATCGGCGGGCGCATCTCGCTGATGGTCGGCGTGGCCGCCGCGCTGGTGGCGGTAGTGGTGGGCACCCTGTACGGCGCGATGTCCGGCTATCTGGGCGGTAAGGTCGACTCGGTGATGATGCGCCTGCTGGAGATCCTAAACTCCTTCCCGTTCATGTTCTTCGTGATCCTGCTGGTGACCTTCTTTGGTCAGAATATCCTGCTGATCTTCGTGGCGATCGGCATGGTGTCGTGGCTGGATATGGCGCGTATCGTGCGCGGGCAAACCCTTGGCCTGAAGCGCAAGGAGTTCATCGAAGCGGCGCTGGTGTGCGGCGTCTCCACGCGCAACATCGTGCTGCGGCATATCGTGCCTAACGTGCTCGGCGTGGTGGTGGTGTATGCCTCGCTGCTGGTGCCGAGCATGATCCTGTTCGAATCCTTCCTCAGCTTCCTGGGGCTGGGCACGCAGGAACCGTTGAGCAGTTGGGGCGCATTGCTCAGCGACGGCGCCAACTCAATGGAAGTTTCACCGTGGTTGCTGCTGTTCCCGGCGGGTTTCCTGGTCGTCACTCTGTTCTGTTTCAACTTTATCGGCGATGGCCTGCGTGACGCCCTCGACCCGAAAGATCGTTAAGGAGTGCAACCATGAGCACCATTGAACATCCTCAACTGCAAACCGCCGCCGGCGTCAAAGCGTCGCCGCTGCTGGACGTGAAAGACCTGCGTGTCACGTTTTCCACCCCGGACGGCGACGTGACGGCGGTGAACGATCTGAACTTCGATCTGCGCGCCGGTGAAACGCTGGGCATCGTCGGTGAATCCGGCTCCGGCAAATCGCAGACCGCGTTCGCGCTGATGGGGCTGCTGGCCAGCAATGGCCGCATCGGCGGCTCGGCCAAATTCAACGGCCGTGAAATCCTCAACCTGCCGGAAAACCAGCTCAACAAGCTGCGGGCCGAAGAGATCTCGATGATCTTCCAGGACCCGATGACCTCGCTCAACCCGTATATGCGCGTTGGCGAACAGCTGATGGAAGTGCTGATGCTGCATAAGAAAATGAGCAAAAGCGAAGCCTTTGAAGAGTCGGTACGCATGCTTGACGCGGTGAAAATGCCGGAAGCGCGTAAGCGCATGCGCATGTATCCGCACGAGTTTTCCGGCGGCATGCGCCAGCGCGTGATGATCGCCATGGCGCTGCTGTGCCGGCCGAAGCTGCTGATCGCCGATGAACCGACCACCGCGCTGGACGTGACCGTCCAGGCGCAGATCATGACGTTGCTCAACGAGCTGAAGCGCGAGTTCAACACCGCCATCATCATGATCACCCACGATCTGGGCGTGGTGGCCGGCATCTGCAACAAGGTGCTGGTGATGTACGCCGGGCGTACCATGGAATACGGCAGCGCGCGCGAGGTGTTCTACCAGCCGAGCCACCCGTATTCCATCGGTCTGTTGAACGCGGTGCCGCGTCTCGACGCCGAAGGCGAGGCGTTGCTGACCATTCCCGGCAACCCGCCGAACCTGCTGCGGTTGCCGAAAGGCTGCCCGTTCCAGCCGCGCTGCCCGTACGCCATGGAACAGTGCGCGAGCGCTCCACCGTTGGAGCAATTTGGGGAAGGGCGCCTGCGCGCCTGCTTTAAACCGGTGGAGGCGTTGGTATGACAGCGGTAACCGACAAGAAAGTGCTGCTCGAAGTGGCCGATCTGAAAGTGCACTTCGACATTCATGACGACAAGCAGTGGTTCTGGCAGCCGCCGAAAACCCTGAAGGCGGTCGACGGCGTTACGCTGCGGCTGTTCGAGGGGGAAACCCTGGGCGTGGTCGGCGAATCCGGCTGCGGCAAATCCACCTTCGCGCGCGCCATCATCGGCCTGGTGAAGGCCACCAGCGGGCGCGTCGCCTGGCTGGGTAAAGATCTGCTGGGCATGAGCGACGCCGACTGGCGCAAAACCCGCAGCGATATCCAGATGATCTTCCAGGATCCGCTGGCTTCGCTCAACCCGCGCATGACCATCGGCGAAATCATCGCCGAGCCGCTGCGCACATACTACCCGAAAATGCCGCGTCAGGAAGTGAAGGACAAGGTCAAGGCGATGATGCTGAAGGTCGGCCTGCTGCCTAATCTGATCAACCGTTATCCGCACGAGTTCTCCGGCGGCCAGTGCCAGCGTATCGGCATCGCGCGCGCGCTGATCCTCGAACCGAAGCTGGTGATCTGCGACGAGCCGGTCTCCGCGTTGGACGTGTCGATTCAGGCGCAGGTGGTGAACCTGCTGCAGCAGCTGCAGCGCGAAATGGGGCTGTCATTGATCTTTATCGCCCACGATTTGGCGGTGGTGAAGCACATTTCCGATCGCGTGCTGGTGATGTATCTGGGCCATGCGGTGGAGCTGGGCACCTATGACGAGGTGTACCACAATCCGCAGCACCCTTACACCAAGGCGCTGATGTCGGCGGTGCCTATTCCGGATCCGGACAAGGAGAAGGAAAAGCAGATCCAGCTGTTGGAAGGGGAGCTGCCTTCGCCGATCAACCCGCCGTCCGGCTGCGTGTTCCGCACCCGCTGCCCGATCGCCGGGCCGGAGTGCGCCAAGACGCGCCCATTGCTGGAGGGCAGTTTCCGACATGCGGTTTCGTGCCTGAAGGTCGATCCGCTGTAATGCGCCGCTAGCCGGCAACAAAAAGCCCCGCTTATTCAGCGGGGCTTTTTTTTATCCGAAACGTTAGCGGTGAATCACTCTTTCCACAGAATGTGGCACAGCTTGTGGTCTTTCTCGCGGCAGATCAGCACGCGGGCGAACACGTCGTTGATCGGCTCGCCGTCGCTGTCCGCCAGACCGATCACCACTTCGGCGAAGAAGTCCGGGTTCAGGTCGTAATCCACGTGCTCGCTCCAGTCTTCGGAGGGGTCGTACAGTTCTGCGCCGCCGCGCTCTTCAAACTGCAGATTGAACAGCAGAATATCCGCCGGATCCAGATTGTCGCCGGCCAATTCGAGGAAGATGTCGTAGGCCTGTTCCAGCGTTTCGTCTTCGGTAAGGCGGTTATTCAAATCCATAAAAAAATCCTGATAACAAATGATTTGGCGCTATTAAAGCACGCTCGCCGCGGCTTTTACAGCAACGGGCTGAAAAAGTAGAACAGGCGCTCGACCAGGCGGTGCCAGAACGGCCGCTTCAGCCACTCTTTGGCGTTCAGCAGCTTGGAGCGAGCGATGTAATCTTCCTGCACGCAGGCCAGATCGCTGCCGAAGCCGTCGTCGTCGATCACCAGGGTGATTTCGAAATTCAGCCACAGGCTGCGCATATCCAGATTGACGGTGCCGACCAGGCTGAGCTGGCCGTCGACCAGCACGCTCTTGGTGTGCAGCAGGCCGCCTTCGAACTGATAGATTTTCACGCCGGCTTCCAGCAGCTCGGAGAAGAACGCGCGGCTGGCCCAGCGCACCATCATCGAATCGTTGTCGCGCGGCACGATGATGCTGACCTCGACGCCGCGCAGAGCGGCGGTGCAGATGGCGTGCAGCAGATCGTCGCTCGGCACGAAGTACGGCGTGGTCATGATCAGCTGTTCGCGCGCGGAGTAAACCGCGGTCAGCAGTGCCTGGTGGATCATTTCCTCGGGGAAGCCGGGGCCGGAGGCGATCACCTGAATGGTGTGGCCGCTTTCCTGCTCGAACGGCATGATGTTGACGTCCGGCGGCGGCGGCAGAATGCGCTTGCCGGTTTCAATTTCCCAGTCGCAGGCATAGACGATGCCCATGGTGGTGGCCACCGGGCCTTCCATGCGCGCCATCAGATCGATCCATTGACCGACGCCCGCATCCTGTTTGAAATAGCGCGGATCGACCATGTTCATGCTGCCGGTATAGGCGATGTAGTTGTCGATCAGCACCACCTTGCGGTGCTGGCGCAGATCCATGCGGCGCAGGAATACGCGCAGCAGGTTGACCTTCAGCGCTTCGACCACTTCGATGCCGGCGTTGCGCATCATCGCCGGGTAGGGGCTGCGGAAAAATTGCAGGCTGCCGGCGGAGTCCAGCATCAGACGGCAGTGTACGCCGCGCCGCGCGGCGGCCATCAGCGATTCGGCCACCTGATCGACCAGGCCGCCGGGCTGCCAGATATAGAACACCATTTCGATGTTGTGGCGCGCCAGCTCGATGTCGCGGATCAGCGCTTTCAGCGTGTCGTCGGTGGTGGTGAGCAACTGCAGCTGGTTGCCCTTGACGCCGTCGATGCCCTGGCGGCGGTTGCACAGCTGGAACAGCGGTTCGGCGACTTTACTGTATTCGGTGGCGAAGATGCGGCGACTCTCTTTCAGCTCTTTCAGCCAGCGCGCGGTCGACGGCCACATGGCCTTGGCGCGCTCGGCCCGGCGCTTGCCCAGATGCAGCTCGCCGAACGATAAATAGGCGACGATGCCGAACAGCGGCAGAATATAGATAACCAGCAACCAGGCCATGGCAGAGGGAACCGCACGGCGTTTCATCAAAATGCGCATCGTCACGCCGGCGATCAGCAGCCAGTAGCCGAACACCATGAGCCAACTGATTACGGTATAAAATGTTGTCATAAAGGCGAAAAATCCCGTTCGCAAACCACCAATGATGAGTGTACGCACAGATCGGTCAAGGCGAAACCTTTTATCGGCGCTTATGTTACATAAATATGATGAAGTTAAGGCACTTGCCGAAACCGAAAGGGCGGCTTTTAGCGGCGCGGCGCCTGCGATGTCGCCGATAACGGCGACTTGGATCGCGGGCTGAAAGGGCTATAATGCCCGCGGTTGGCATTAGACGAACGAGTGACGGAATTATGAGACGCAGTAGAAATGAAGTGGGCCGTTGGCGAATGTTGCGGCAGAGCCAACGCCGTCGGCATCGTTGGCTGGAGCGCCAGTCTTGCAGCAATCGCCATATTATCCGGGTGCGCCGTCGCCTGGACGATCAGCATCGGCGCGCGCTGCTGTTTGCGGTATCCTGCGAGTGGTAAAACGAAAACAGTCCCGTGAGGGACTGTTTTGTTATGGCGCCTGGGTTTATTTGCCGAGGTAGGCGTTGAGCATCCAGACCTGTTTTTCCTGCTCTTTGATGTAATCGCTCATCAGCGACGCGGTGCCTTCGTCGCCGGCGTCCGCCGCGACCGTCAGCAGTTCACGCTGCTGTTGCAGCAAGATTGAATACCCTTCCAACAGGCCGCGCAGCGTGCCCTTATCATCGGTCACATTGGTGTGTTCCTTGATATCGGCGGTTTTCAGATAGTCGCTGTAAGCGTGGCGCGGCTGCGAGCCCAGCGTCAGAATGCGTTCCGCCAGCTCATCCACCTTGGTCAGCAGATCGTTGTAAGTTTCTTCGAATTTCGCGTGCAGCTCAAAGAATTGCGGGCCGGTAATATTCCAGTGATAGCCGCGCACGTTCATATACAGCACCTGATAATTCGCCAACAGCGCATTTAGCGCTTCGGCGAGTTTTGCCGATTGTTTACTGTCGAGGCCGATATGGGTTTTCGCTGCTTTCTTCGCCGTTGCCATAATAATCTTCTCCTGATTATTCGTTCCAAGGGTAGACAGAATCAATTTCCATAGCTGTTACAGTAACCGGATTTATCGCAGGGTTAAACACGATAACAGGCATCATTGCCATCGCTCAAACCGATGACGATAAATCCGTCGAGCAAATTGCCGAATCAGTTTACGCAGGATCCGCAGGCGAAAAAAGTCGCTTTTATCGGTTACTTGCGCAGCGCCAGTTTTACCACGCCGGCGCCCAGCGCCATTAACAGCGCGGCGGCGATCAGCACCATGATAAACGCGCGATCGAAGGCCAAACGCGCCAACTGCGTCAGCTGCTGCGCGCGATCGGCCGCCATCCCGGCCGCCAGGCGCAACGCCTCGTCGATGCTGTCGTAGGCCAACTCGCTGACCGGCAGCTCCGCCGGCAGCGCCAGACTATGGCTGTAGACCGCCGTCATCAGCCCGCCGAGCAACGTCACGCCCAGTACGCCGCCCAGCTCGTAGGAGACGTCTTCGATAGAGGCCGCCATACCGGATTTCTCCTCCGGCGCGTTCAGCATGATGGCGGTGGACGCGGCGGTGATCACGCCGCCGAGACCAAAGCCCACCAACGCCAGGCTCACCAGCTGCAGCGCTATGCTGCTTTGATACAACAGGGCGAGGCCGGCGATGCCGAAGGCGGTCAGGGCGAAACCGCCGAGGATGATGCTGCGTTCGCCATAGCGCGGCAACAGTAAACCGGCCATCGGCCCCGCCAGCGCCGAGGCCAGCGGGATCGGCAAGATGAACAGCGCCGCCTGCAGCGGACTGAGGCCGAGCACCAGCTGCAGGCGTTGGCTGAGCACCAGCTCGACGCCGATCAGGGCCACCATCGACAGCAGCGCCACGCCGATGCCGCCGGCGAACAGCCGGTTGCGGAACAGGGAGAAATCGATCATCGGGTGGGCGCTGCGCTGCTGGCGACGCACGAACAGCGCCAGGAACAGGATGCCGATCAGGGCCGCTGCGAGCAACGCGCTGACGTCAGGCGCCGGCTTACTCAGTTCCTTCAGCGCATAGATAGCGCCGACCAGACCGATCATGATCTGCACCGAGCCGACGATATCGGCGGGGCGCGGGTTATCGCCGCCGCAGCGGGGGATCAGTTTCCACGCCAGCGGCCAGACCAGCAACACCACCGGTACGTTGATCAGGAACACCGATCCCCACCAGAAATACTCCAGCAGCAGGCCGCCGACCACCGGGCCGATGGCCGCGCCGCCCGAGGCCACCGAGGCCCAGATGCCGATCGCCAGCGCGCGTTCGCGTTCGTCGGTAAAGACGTGGCGCACGATGGACAGCGTGGCGGGCATCATCATTGCTGCGCCAACGGCGAGGAACACCCGTGCGGCGATCAGCCATTCGGCGGTGGGCGAAAAGGCGGCGCACAGCGAAGCGACGGCAAACACCGGCAGCCCGGCGAGAAACAGCCGCTTATGGCCGACGCGATCGCTCAGCATGCCGGCGCCGGGCAGCAGCCCGGCGACCACCAGCGGGTAGGCGTTGACGATCCAGAGTTTTTGCGAGGCGCTGGCGTCCAGCGCCTGGGTTAAACGTGGCAGAGCGGTATAGAGCACCGTCATGTCGATAACAATCAGGAAAAGGGCGCTGGCGACCATCGTCAGGATCAACCAGCGGTTCTTGGCGTACATAAGTCATAATCCAGTTTACGTGGGCGACGCGAAGGCGCCGCCATTGCGGTAACCCTCCGGCGATGCCGGGTGGTATACTGGTGATAATATATATCCATACGTTCGTATTGAAAAGAAGGGTTTCTTAATGGGACGTCAACGCAGCATCGATCGCGACAAGGTTTTGGACACCGCCGAAGAGATCGTCGCCACCCAGGGCGCCGCCGGTTTAACCATCGACGCCGTCGCCAAAGCGATGGGGATCTCCAAGGGCGGGGTGCAGTATTGCTTCGGCAGCAAAGACGCCCTGATCGACGCGATGTTCGATCGCTGGGGCAGCGCCTATGAAACGCTGTTCGCGGAGATCGCCGGCGACGATCCTTCGCCGCAGACCAGCGTGCGGGCGCATATGTTGGCTACCCAAAGTTCGGATCAGACCGCCAGCGCCAAGGCCGCCGGGTTGATGGCGACGCTGATTCAAACGCCGGAGCATCTGGCGAGCACGCGCGAATGGTATCGCAGCCGCATCGCCGGGCTGGATTTGACTACCGAAGAGGGTAAGCGCGCGCGGCTGGCGTTTCTGGCCACCGAAGGCGCCTTTATGCTGCGTTATTTCGGTTTGATGGATATCGGCCAGGCGGAATGGGAAACGATGTTCGCCGATATGCAGGCGTTGATTTTAACGGGCAGCGCCTATCGCACTGATAGCTAGTAAAGCGTGCGGCGAAAGGCGTATGTTTATCGCACAAGATATTCCCTCGAAGAACTTTTTAGCCAGCCCCTCCGTGCTGGCTTTTTTTTTGCCTGCGGCAAGCTTCGGAGCAAAGGCCCCCTGAGTGCAGGGGGCGCCGGACATTACTTGCGCGCGTCCAACAGTTGCTGGGCATTCTCTGCGGTGACGACGGTCCACGGAATATAATAATGCTTCTGCGTGCCGCCCTCCCATTTCAGATCTTTGGCGTACTGTTTCCAGATATCCGACTGTGGTTGATAACTTTCCCCTTTCACGGCGCGCAGCGCGACGTCGATGGAACCCTGCATCTGGCCTTTGGCATCTTGCAGGATAGAGACCATTTCACCGGCCTGCACCGCATGAATCGCGTCGGAAACGCCGTCGACGCCCGCAATGGCAAAGTCTTTCACGTTCAGGCCGGCCCCTTTAATCGCTTCGATGGCGCCCAGCGCCATCTCGTCGTTCTGGCCAATCACGCCGTTGATTTTGCCCCGGTGTTTCTGCAGCCAGTTTTCCATCAGCGGCTGCGCTTCAGCGCGTGACCAGTTGGCCGTTTTACGTTCAAGCACGGTCACCTGGCCGGCGCCGCACTCGGCAATCGCTTTATCATTGCCCTTGCCGCGCTGGATCTCGCCGCTGCCGCCTTTCGGGCCTTCGATAATCACTACGTTCACCTTCTGGTTCTTGCAGTCGAGTTTGTCCAGTACGGCTTTGGCTTCCAGATACCCGCCCAGCTCGTCATTAGACACCACTTCAGACGTCATCGCGTCCGTGTTCAGGCGCGCGTTGGTGACCACCACCGGGATTTTGGCTTCGTTGGCATTGGTGACGATATCGATATTGGCCTCAAAATCCATCGGGTTGACGATAATGGCATCGGCGCGCGTCTGGATAGCGGTGGCGGCCTGATCGTTTTGCACCGATGCATCATAACGCCCATCGTAGAAAGTCAGTACGGCTTCGCCGCTTTTCACCGCCGGGTGTTCCTTGCCGAACCTTTCCATCAATTGCACGAACTCGGCTTTGTTGCCGTACATCAATACCGCGATTTTAACCGGGGCGGCCTGAGCCGCCGACAGGCTGCCGAACAGCATGGCAGAGGCAAACAACGCTATCTTGGTCTTATTCATGGTTTTCTCCTGGTAGAGTTGGGTCTGATGTTATTAATCGCGCTGTTGCTTACGCGAGGGGTCGAGCAAGACGGCAAGAACGATCAATGCGCCTTTGATAATTTGTTGGTAGTACGATTGCACGCCGAGCAGATCGAGGCCGTTATTCATCACCCCGATAATCAGCACGCCGAAGAAGGTGCCGACCAGCGTACCGACGCCGCCGGCCATGCTGGTGCCGCCGATCACCACCGCAGCGATGGCGTCCAGCTCATACCCAGCGCCGGCGTTGGTTTGCGCCGAACCGGTGCGCGCGGTGAGGATCAGGCCGGCGATGCCGGCCAGCGCGCCGCACAGCGTATACACCAGTATTTTGATGCGCGTGACGTTAATCCCCGAGGTGCGCGCGCTTTTCGGGTTGCCGCCGACGGCGTAGATGTAGCGCCCGAAGAGGGTTTTATTCAGCACGAGCCAGGCGAGGGCGAACAGCACGATGAAGATGATGACGGGCACCGGAACGCCGCCGACATAGCCATTGCCTAACCAGCGGAAATCGCTGTTCAATTGCGATACTGGATTGCCGTTGGTGGTCAACATGGTTAACCCGCGCGCCGCGGAGAGCATGCCCATGGTGACGATAAACGGCTGCAACCGGTAGCGAGCCAACACGGTGCCGTTCACCAGGCCGCAGACGATGCCGATCCCCAGCGCCACGATCAGCGGCGCCATAACGGCGGTCGCGGTATCACCGATAGCCAATCCGCTATTGTTGGTGGCGAAGCGGGCGGCGACGATGCCGCTTAACGCCAGCACCGAGCCGACGGAGAGATCGACGCCTGCCGTGATGATGACGAAGGTCATGCCTATCGCCAGAATGCCGTTGATCGAGACCTGGCGCAGTACGATCAGGGTGTTTTCATTGCTGAGAAAATAATTGCTGCTCCAGGCTCCCTGGGCGACCTGATATTCGCCAATCAGCGCCACGATCAGGCACAGCGCGAAAAAGGCGATGATAATGCCGTATTTGTGCATACGGCGCTTATTGCGGGTGAAAAATGACATTCCTGGTGATAAGGAGTGGGCGCTGCTCATTTTGTTTTTCTCTCTCTGTTAAACCGCAAGTTTCATCAGTGCTGCCTGAGTCGCATCGGCTGCCGCAAGCTCGCCGGCCAACTGCCCGTCACGAAACACCAGGATGCGATCGCTCATGCCGATAATTTCCGAAAGCTCGGAGGAAACCATGATGATCCCTTTGTTTTGCAAGGCGAACTCCGACATAAATCGATAGATCTCTTTCTTGGCGCCGACGTCGATACCGCGCGTCGGCTCGTCGAGCAACAACACCTCCGGCTCCAACAGCGCCCAGCGGCCCAGCACCACTTTTTGCTGGTTGCCGCCGCTCAGGTTGCCCACGGGCTGTTCGCCATCGTGGGTTTTAACGTTAAAGCGCTGGATCATGTCGCGGGTTCGCGCTTGCTCCCGTTTTTCGCTGACGAACCCCATTCGGCTTATGCCGGCAAAAGAGGCGATATTGATGTTTTCACTGACGGAACGGCACAGCACCAGGCCGGTTTCCTTGCGATCTTCCGTCACGTAGGCAATGCCGCTGTCGATGGCCTCTCGCGGGGAATGGCGGTTAAGCGTCTTGTCGCCCAAGCGGATCGTGCCGCTGTCGGCATGCTGAATGCCGAAGATAAGATCGAGAAACTCGCTGCGGCCCGATCCCACCAGGCCGTAGATGCCCAGGATCTCACCGTGCTTAAGCTGCAGGCTGATATCCTTTATCTTGCTGCGCCAACACAGACCGTTGACCTCCAGCAAGACCTCTTCGCCGGGTTGATTGAACTTGGCGAACTCGCTGTCGTATTCGCCGCCGATAATGTGTTCGATCAACTGCTCGCGGGTAATGTCGGCGATATAGCCTTCATGGATATAGGCGCCGTCGCGGAAAATGGTGTAGCTGTCCGCGATTTGGAATATCTCGGACAAACGGTGGGAGACGTAGATAATGCCTTTACCTTTCGCCGCCAGTTGCTGAAGCGTATGAAAGATTTTTTGCGCATCCTCTTCGCCAATCGCCGAGGTGGGTTCATCCATGATGATGATGTCGGCATTGGCGTGCGACAGCGCTTTGGCGATCTCGACCAGTTGCTGCTCGGCGACGCTCAGGTTGCGCATTTTTTCTCGGGCGTCGATCTTGAAATCAAGTTCCTCGAGCAGACGGGTGGTGCGTTGGTTGAGCGTCGCAAAGTCGACGAACCCCAGGCGTCTCGGCTCGCGGCCCAGCCAAATGTTTTCGGCCACCGTCAGGTCCGGGATCGCGCTCAGCTCCTGCTGCACGATGGCGATGCCGGCATTGAGGGCTTCCCGGGGATGATGAAATTCACAGCGTTGACCATTGATAAAAATGTCGCCGCCATCGGGTTGAATAAAGCCCATCAGAATGCTGAGAAAGGTGGATTTCCCCGCGCCGTTGCCGCCGCACAGGGCATGGATGGATCCGCGCCGCAGGCAAAACTCGGCGTTCTTGAGCGCCACGACCGGGCCAAAGGCTTTCCTGACGCCACTGACTTCCAGCAGGTAGGCAGGGGCTTGCGTATGGGGATCTCGCGTCACGATTGAACCTCCGGGTATGTCCGCTGCAAACGCTGCAGGTACCGTTGATAAAGCGTCTCGTATTGCGTTTGCCTGTCGGCGTTTGGCGTCGTGCGTGTGGCTTCATCCAGGGAAACGAAGCGTTGGCACAGTTCAGCCAAGAGCCCGGCGGCGTTCTGGTGCGGGCGATCGGCCAACGACGTCGCCCACATCGCTTGAATGGCGCCGCCCAGCGCGGCGGTCTCTTTGACGTTCAGGCAGACCACCGGGCACCCCATCACGTCCGCGACGATTTGTCGCCAGGCGGCGCTGCGGGCGCCGCCACCGGTGAGGCGGATCTCGCGCGTTTCGATGCCCTGGCGGCGAAACAGCTCGATGCCATAGCGCAGGCCGTAGGTGGCGCTTTCAACCACCGCCAGGCAGAGATTGGCGCGAGTAAAATTGTCGCTATCGAGGTTATGCAGGCTGGCGCGCGCGTGGGGCAGCGGGGGAACGCGTTCGCCGTTGAAGAACGGCAGCATCTCGACGCCGCCGGCACCCGGCGCCGCCTGCGCCAATAAGCGGTTAAAGCCGTCAAGATCTTCGTCCAGCAGCGTCTGCATGGCCGTGGTGGCCGAGGTGACATTCATGGTGCATATCAAGGGCAGCCACCCGTTGGTGCTGGAGCAGAAACCGGCAATCATGTCGGATTCCGCCACGACGGGCGCGGCGGACCAGGCGAATAGCGTGCCGGAGGTGCCGAGGCTCAGGGTAACGGTGCCGGCCTCGATGTTGCCGGAACCGATGGCCGCCATCATGTTGTCGCCGCCGCCGGTCGAGACCCGAACTGCCGGGCCGAGGCCGAGCTTTTCCGCCACGAAGGGGCACACCGTGCCGATGCAGCATTCCGCGCTTTTGAGCGGCGGCAGGGCATGCCATAAACGGCCGCTGTCATCGATAAGATTGACGGCGGCTTGACTCCAGCTACGGGTGCGCACATCGAACAGCCCGGTGCCGGAAGCATCGCCATATTCCGCTACACGCTCCCCGGTCAACCAGAAGTTCAAATAATCATGCGGCAGCAGCACGGTGTGCAGTTTTGCCCAGAGCGCCGGATGGTGCGTCTTGAACCAAAGGATTTTTGACGCGGTATAACCGGTGGCGAGCCGCAGGCCGAGCTTGTCCAGCGAGCCCTTGGCGCCGCCGAGCCGCTGCAGCAGCAGTTCGTTTTCCTCCGCGGTTTCGGTATCGCACCACAGCTTGACGCTGTGCAGCACGTTGCCGTCTGCGTCCAGCGGCACAAATCCATGCTGTTGGCCCGAGACCCCCAGAGCGTTAATTTCCCCGGCATCAATACCGGCGTTAGTCACGGCTTGGCGAAACGCGGTGACCAACGCCTCAATCCACCAGTCGGCCTCTTGTTCGCGCCGGCCATTGGCTTGGCTGATGAGGCGGTGAGGGGCGCTGCCCTCACCGAGGATCACGCCCTGTGTGCTGTCGACAATCACGACTTTCGTGCCTTGCGTACCGCAGTCTATGCCAGCATAGAGCGCCATAGGATCACTCCATTTCCAGCATGATTTTGATGTCCGAGGCATGTCCCGCCGCCGCGCGCTCGAAGGCGGCCACGCTGTCGGAGAATTTGTAGGTTTGGCTTATCAACGGCTGGACGCGCAACTTGCCGCTGCTCAACAGCCGCAGCGTGCGCGGATACATGTTGGCGTAGCGGAAAATGGTCTTGAAGGTGATTTCCTTGGCCTGCGCTGCGACGATATCCATCGGCGCGGCGTCGATCGGCATGCCGACCAGCACGGCGGTTGCCCCTGGCGCCGCATGTTCGGCCAGCGTAGCGATAGCCGGTTTTGCGCCGCTGCATTCAAACACGATATCGACGCCATTGCCGCTGGTGAGCGCAGCCACTTTACCCGCCAGGTCGCCGGTTTTGATATTGACGGCGTGCAGCCCTTCATAGCTGGCCGCCACGGCGAGTTTCTCGTCAAACAGGTCGCAGATAATGACGTCCGAGCAGCCACCCGCCAGCGCCGCGAGGGCGGTGACCACGCCGATCGGCCCAGCGCCGATCACCAGCGCGATATCGCCGGGTTTGATCCCGGCTTTGGTGGCCGCTTGCATGCCGATGGCCAGGGGTTCAACCATGGCGCCTTCAGCGAAACTGACGTTGTCCGGCAGTTTGAACGTGAATGCGGCGGGGTGGATGACGGTTTCGCGCAAACAGCCGTGCACCGGCGGCGTCGCCCAAAAGCGAACGGCGGGGTCCAGGTTGTAAATCCCGGCGCGCGTCTGCGCCGAGTTGAGGTCGGGAATGCCGGGCTCCATGCAAACGCGATCGCCGACGCTGAGGTGAGTGACGTTTTCACCTGTCGCGAGTACCACGCCGGCGGCCTCATGGCCGAGCACCATCGGGGCTTTGACCACAAACGGGCCAATGCGGCCATGCTGGTAATAGTGCACATCGCTGCCGCAGATGCCCACGGAATGAATTTTTATCTTTACATCGTCGGGCCCCAGCGTTTCGGCCAGTTGGACGTCCTCGATAGCGATTTCCCCCGCTTTGGCCAGCACTAATGCTTTCATATTGCCTCCTGGTGAATCATTTTTATGGTAACGGTATCATTTCAATGCGGCGATAGTGAGCTAATGCGGGTGGTTAAACTGTGATCAATGTTGGAATTACTCGACGAGAGTTAATTTTGCTGGCGGGTTGTTATTCAATATAGCGATGGTGGTCACAAAATCGGCGTGGCAATGACGGTTTTAATATCGGCCTGTTGATATCGATACCGTTACTTTGCCGGGGGAATGATGAACAAACAACAAAGCGCCAGAGCCGCTACGCTGGAGTATTTGCGCCAGGCGGACATTATCTTGACCGAAGAAGAACAGCAACGCATTGAAATTGCGACGTTTGGTCTGGCCGACTATCCCGCGTCCGGGTTGCAGCTGCTGACCTACGTCAACTCACCTCGGTATTGCGCGAAAGAGCTGGTGCTGTTTCCTGGGCAGACTTGCCCGGAACATTTACACCCTCCCTTTGCCGGCACGCCCGGCAAGCAAGAGACGTTCCGTTGCCGTTGGGGAGAGGTGTTTTTGTTTGTCGATGATGAAAATCTGACGCCCAACGATCGCGGCGGCCAACCGGTATGCCGGGTGCCAGAGGGCGCGGAGCAGTGGTATACCTGTCATCGCTATATCCTCTTGCGGCCGGGGGAACAATACACCATTGCGCCCAATACCCGTCACTGGTTTCAGGCGGGGAAGCAGGGCGCGGTGGTGTCCGAGTTCTCTTCCGAGAGCCGTGACGAGCTGGATATTTTTACCGATCCGCGAATTAACCGTCTTGCCGGCGTAAACCATTAGCGCCAAGAACAAAGTTCTGTCATGATGCCGGGAATGATACAAAATGATACCTTCAAGCTAAGGAGCTGCATTTGGCCGTGGGTCGAGGACGGAAAGCGACGCTGGCTAGCGTCGCCGCACAGGCGAACGTCAGCAAAATAACCGCTTCGCGGGCATTTTCACAGCCGGACAAGGTCCATCCGGAAACGTTGAGGAGAATTCGGGAGACCGCCGCCGAACTCGGTTACGTGGTCAATGCCGCGGCGCGCAATCTGCGGGCGAAAAGCAGCAGAACCATTGGCATCGTCAACCCCGACATGGCCAACCCATTCTTTGGCGGCCTGACGCGTCTGATGACGCTTGAAGCGCAAAAGATGGGGTACGACACGCTGGTGTTCGACTCCTATGAGTCTCAGGAAAGCGAAGACAGGATCATCGACAAACTCATTGGCTACAACGTCGATGCGATTATTCTCTCGGTCATTTCCAACGATCATCTGTACCGGCCTTCCTACCTCAAACGTCTGGAAACGCTCAATATACCGGTGGTGTTGATCGATCGGGAATTGGAGAGTCACCACTGCAGCGGGGTGTATATTGATAATCTGGATTGCGGCCTTCAGGCGGGGCGTTGGCTTCTGGAACAGCAGGCGCAGCGGGTGGTGGTGATCTCCGGGCCGGAGAATTCCAACGTTGCACGTGACAGGGTCACTGGCTTGCAGGCGGCATTGCAAGGGAAGGTGGCTTCGCTCGACGTGCGGTATGCCGATTTCTTTATGGATGTCGCCTGGCAAGAGACGAGCCGCTGGCTGGCCAATAACCCCGCCCCCGATTTTTTCGTCGGCTGCAATAACCAGATCTCGCTGGGCATCATCAAGGCCTGTATCGAACATCGGTTGCCGTTGATGCAGGACGTGTCGTTGTTCAGCATCGATGAGGTTTCACATGCCGAGATCTACGGTTTCCATTTCCCCTGTGTGTCACACGACTTGCAAGAGATCGCCTGGCAAGCGTTGAATCTGGCGATCCGCCGTATTGCCGATCCTGAGATAAAGCCGGGCAAGGTGGTGGTGCGGGGAAAACTCGTCGTGTAACGGTGCCGGCAACGTGTAGCCGACATCTCCGTTAACCTTATCTGCCATTATTCATTTCAGCGCGTTCAGTCCGGCCCCTCATCGGGGGGCGGATAAGCAGCCACAAGCCGCTCCCCGCCGTTGCTGCGCCCAGCAGCATGGGCCAGGAAAGGGGCTCATCGAACATTAACCATGCCCAGCAGAAGGTGACGAAGGGGCTGAGGAACAGCAGGCCCGTCACACGCAATGCAGAGGTATGCCTAAGGCAGAACCAATACAAACCGTAACCGGCCAGGGTGGCCAAAAGCGCGGTCCAAAGCACGCCGATAACCAACCCTGTCGTCATGGTTGGCAGCAGCGGGCTTTCTGCGCCTGCCAGTGGGGCAAAAGCCAGCGCTGAAATCGCGCTTTGTATCCCCAACCTGGCGGGCAGGCTCACCGCTTGCGCCTGCGGCAGCCGTTGCTGCCACAGCGTCGCCAGTGCCAGTGACAGCATCCCCGCCAGCGGCAACAGGTAGCTCCACAATGGCGCATTTCCCCAGGAAATAGCACCGCCCGTCGCCAATATCACCCCGAGAGAGCCTAATGCCAGGCCGAGCCAGACGCGGCCATCGGGCAGCCGGCGTAGAAACAGCATGTTCAAGAGTGCGGTGCCGAGAGGGAGCAAATCGGCGATGAGCGCGGCCAACCCGGTCGGCACGCCGTACTCGATGCCTTTACTGACGCCGGTCAGGTATCCGGTCATGGCAAGCAGCCCGATCCCGGCATGAGCGGCTACCGACTGCGGCGAGGAGCGCCTGATGGCGCGAAGGCTAAACGGCATCAGCAGTAAAGCGACCACGACACAGCGCCAGAACGCCACCAGCAACACCGGCGCGTAATCGGCGGCGAAACGGATGCCGACAAAGCCCGAGCTCCAGGCGACGATCAGCAGGACTTCCGCTGCCGGCAACCAGACGGCGGCTTTGTCGCCCACCTTATCGCGGCAGGAAGGTGGACGAAATTCTGACAGGGGCATGGTGATCTTCTCCTTTTTCCCCAAGGGTAGTGAGCCGCTATAATTTAATAAATCGAATAATTTTCGTTCAGTTGTTTAATAGAGTTAAACCATGCGGCCAACCCTGGACATTAATCTTTTGCGCACTTTTCACGCTATCGCCCGTTTGGGGCAATTTCGTGCGGCGGCGGCCTTTGTTCATCGCAGCCCAGCCGCGGTGAGCGTTCATATTCAGCGTCTGGAACAGGTCGTGGGCGGCCGCTTGCTGGAGCGCGACAATCAGTCCGTCGTGTTGACGCCCTTAGGCGACAAACTGCTGGCCTCGACGCTCGGGCTGTTGAATGCCCACGACGATATTCTGCGTGAGCTGCAGGGCGCACCGCTGAGTGGGCACATCAAGCTGGGAGTGCCTGATGAATACGCATCACATGTCATGCGCGATGTGCTGCCGGCGTTTGCCACCCGTTTTCCTGCGGTGATGCTGGAGGTGTCTACGGCCGCCAGCCAGGCGTTGGTTGAACAGATCGGACGCAACCGGCTACAGCTGGCGTTAGCGGTGCTGCCGATGGGGGGACTGCGCCAGATGCCGCTTGCGGTGACTGCGCCGGTTTGGGTTGGCGGCCGCCGATTGGCGCTGGATATGGCCCAACCGATACCATTGGCGTTGCATGCCGCCGATTGCCCTTACCGAGAGGCTATGATCGATGCATTGAGCGGGGCGGGAAGGCATTGGCGAGTGGTTGTGAGCAGCCCATCGGCCAGCGTGGTGGCTGCCGCCGTCGAGGCAGGATTGGCCGTCACGCTGCTCGACCGCGCACGCGTGACGGCGGCGATGCGGATCCTCGACGAATTGCCGTCGGTCGCTCCGCACGAAGTGCAGCTGCTGCGCTCTGCCGCTGCCGCCGGTCAATCGGCGGTGGCGATGCTGGAAAGCGTTATCGGTGAGTATTTCCGGGGCGGAACATGAATATCGACCGCGTGGGGAAGACGACCCGAGCGCGACGGTCAAGCAGAGGTGTGGCTAGCGCCGGAAACGCCGTATAGCGGGGCGTTCCCGGTATTCGGAGGGCTGGAGATCAGAACACCTGTTTGAACGGCTTCACCGTCACGTCGGCGTAGACGCCGGCGGCGACGTACGGATCCTGCTGCGCCCAGGCCTGGGCTTCCGCCAGTGAGGCGAACTCGGCGATCACCGTTGAACCGGTGAAGCCGGCGGCGCCGGGATCGTTGCTGTCGATGGCCGGGTTGGGGCCGGCGACCACCAGACGGCCGGCGTCACGCAGCGCCTGCAGGCGCGCCAGATGTGCCGGGCGCACCGCCAGACGGTTTTCCAGTGAGTGGGGAACGTCTTGCGCGTAGATCAGATAAAGCATATTTCACCTGTAAAATCATGGCTATAAAACGGTGCTACCAAGGTAGCGCAAAAGGCGCGGCAGGGGAACGGCGCGCGGTGAATTTATGGGGGGGATTGGCGCTTATGCCTTGAAGCCGCTACTTTTTATTCGTATAGTGCGGCGCGCTTAAACAGATATGCCATTGAGGTGAGGACATGACGGAACTGGTAAGGGAAAAACTCGATTTGCCTGCGGGCAAAAGCAAACTGCTGCTGCATTCTTGCTGTGCGCCCTGTTCCGGCGAGGTGATGGAAGCGATCCAGGCGTCCGGCATCGAGTACGCTATTTTCTTCTATAACCCCAACATTCACCCGCAAAAAGAGTATTTGCTGCGTAAGGAAGAGAACATCCGTTTCGCCGAAAAGCACGGGGTGCCGATCATCGATGCCGATTATGACACCGACAACTGGTTCGAACGCGCCAAGGGCATGGAACATGAGCCGGAGCGCGGCATTCGCTGCACCATGTGCTTCGACATGCGTTTTGAGCGCACGGCGCTGTATGCGCATGAGCACGGTTACGACACCATCTCCAGCTCGCTCGGCATCTCGCGCTGGAAGAACATGCAGCAGATTACCGACTGCGGCATTCGGGCGGCGGAAAAGTATCCCGATCTGGTGTATTGGGATTACAACTGGCGCAAGAAGGGCGGCGCGGCCCGCATGATAGAGATCAGCAAGCGCGAACGCTTCTATCAGCAGGAATACTGCGGCTGCGTCTATTCGCTGCGCGACACCAACCTGCATCGCAAAGCGCAAGGGCGGCCGCTGATCAAACTGGGCGTGCTCTACTATGGTGATGAAGAATAACGCTTAATTACCGCAATCCACCCGCTACGGCGGGTTTTTTATTTTTTAGCGCCGTCTGAACGTTAACGAAGCGTGTTGATTCGGCGGTAAAAAAGCAACGTTCAGGTTAATATCCTTATGAGTTTGCTGGTTTTCGCCGCGGAGACTGACGATTAAAGCGATAGTTTGCCTTTCGTTATTGAATATGATTGCTATTTGCATTTAAACTTGGCGAACCAGAGGAAACAGAATCATTATGCCGCTAAAAAAGATGTTCCTTAATCGCCGTATATCCGTGCCTTTCGTCTTGTCCGTAGGCCTGCACAGCGCCCTGGTGGCGGGACTGCTTTACGCTTCGGTAAAAGAAGTGGTTGAGCTGCCAAAGCCTGAAGAGGCGCCGATCAGCGTCATGATGGTCAACACCGCCGCGATGGCTGAACCGCCGCCGCCTGCTCCGGCAGAACCGGAGCCGCCGCAGGTGGAACCTGAGCCGGAACCTGAACCAGAACCTATTGTGGAGCCGCCGCCGAAGGCGATTGTGAAACCGGAGCCGGTCAAGCCGAAACCGAAGCCCAAGCCAAAGCCGAAGGTAGAAAAACCGGTGAAACCGGAGCCGAAGAAGGTCGAGCCGCGCGAGCCTTCGCCGTTCAATAACGACTCGCCGGCCAAACCGATCGATAAAGCGCCGGTGAAACAAGCGCCCGCCGCGCCGGTACAGGGCAACTCGCGCGAGGTCGGGCCAAAACCGATCAGCCGTGCGGAACCGATTTATCCGCCGCGCGCCAGAGCCTTGCAGATCGAAGGCAACGTGCGGGTGCAGTTCGACGTCGACAGCGATGGCCGCGTGACCAACGTGCGCATCTTGTCGGCTGAGCCGCGCAACATGTTCGAGCGTGAAGTGAAACAGGCGCTGCGCAAATGGCGGTATCAAGCCAAAGAAGCGAAGGATCTTATCGTCAATATTCGTTTCAAGCTGAACGGCACCACCGAAATGAACTGATTTCGGTTTGCGCCAAGAAAAAAAGGGTCGCCTCGGCGACCCTTTTTGCATTTACGGCGCAGCCGCAGGCTTACTCTTCGAAGCCGACGCGGAAATTCATTTTACCCTCAGGCAGCGCGCGCGAGTTGCCTTCCGCATCGACCGCCACGTAGGTGAACACCGCTTCGGTCGCCCGGTAGCGTTGGCCGATTGGGGCGGAGGAGACTTTCTTTACCCACACTTCGATATTGATGGTGATCGAGCTGCGCCCGGTGCGGATGCAGTGCGCATAGCAGCAAACCACGTCGCCTACCGCCACCGGTTTCAGGAAGGTCATGCCGTCTACGCGTACCGTCACTACGCGCCCCTCGGCGATCTCTTTTGCCTGGATGGCGCCGCCGATGTCCATTTGCGACATCAGCCAGCCGCCGAAAATATCGCCGTTGGCATTGGTATCGGCCGGCATCGCCAGCGTGCGCAGCACCAGCTCGCCGCTGGGTAAAGGTCGTTGTTGTGTCATAGCAGTCTGCTTTTAAAAGGAAGGGATAACATCATACTGCCCGCGGCAAATGCCGCAGGCATTAACAATTTTGTAACTATTTTGTTTCTTCTGCCGGTACGTGCCGGTATTTGTAACTATTTTTTCTGTTCTGCCGGCATGTGCCGGTAAATATAGATGCCGCTGAGCAGGGTGAATACCAGCGTCAGCACCGTCAGGCCAAAGACTTTGAAATTGACCCAGACGCTTTGCGGCAGCCAGAAGGCGACATAGATGTTCGCCAGGCCGCAGGCCAGGAAGAAGAGGGCCCAGGCCAGGTTGAGGTTGCTCCACACTTTGTCCGGCAGCGTCAGCTCTTTGCCCAGCATGCGCTGAACCAGCGGCTTTTTGAGCACCCACTGGCTGATCAGCAGCGCCAGCGCGAACAGCGCGTAAATCACCGTCACTTTCCACTTGATGAATAAATCGTTGTGGAACACCAGCGTTAGGGTGCCGAACACCAGCACCATCAGGAAGGTGATCAGCGTCATCTTCTCGACCTTGCGGTATTTCACCCAGGTGAACACTAGCGCCAGCGCGGTGGCGACGATCAATGCGCCGGAAGCGACGTAAATGTCGTACAGCTTGTAAAAAGCGAAAAAGACAATTAACGGGAGGAAATCAAGAAACTGCTTCATAAATCAATCCATCATCTGTTCATCGGCCGACTATACCGGATTCGGCGAGTTCTGTGTACCGCCGGGCGCTGCCGATTATCGGCGTTTGGCCGGCGGATTTCTGCCGCGAAAGCAGGAATTTGCATAAACTTACGCAAGAAAGCACGGGCGCATTGCCAGCGCTGGCCGCAGATCGCATAGTAAGTGCCATAATAACCAGATAATTTACCGCGGAAAACAGCATGCAGTGGAAATCTCTCCAGGCCCTGACGCCTGGTTTGACGCATTTATTGGGCTATCAACGCAGTTGGCTCAAACCGGATATGCGCGCCGGTCTTTCCGTCGCCGCCGTCGCCTTGCCGGTGGCCATCGCCTATGCCGAACTGGCCGGGGTTAGCCCGGTGGTGGGGCTTTATTCCTGTATCTTGCCGATGGTGGCCTATGCGCTGTTCGGTTCGTCACGCCAGCTGATCGTCGGGCCCGATGCCGCCACCTGTGCGGTGATCGCCGCGGTGGTGACGCCGCTGGCGGCGGGCAATATGGAACGCCATTGGCAGTTGACCATCATGATGACCGCGATGATGGGCGGCTGGTGCCTGTTGGCCAGCCGGTTCAAGCTGGGGGCGCTGGCGGATCTGCTGTCGCGGCCGATCCTCAGCGGGCTGCTGAACGGCGTGGCGCTGACCATCATCGTCGATCAGATCGGCAAGGTGTTGGGGTTCACAGTGCGCCCGGCGCAGCTGATCGAGCGCATCTACGCGCTGCCGGCCAACCTGTTGCACAGCGACTGGCTGACGATGGCGGTGTCCTTGCTGACGCTGGTGACGCTGCTCGGATTTAAAAAATGGCGGCCTAACTGGCCGGCGCCGCTGTTCGCCATCGTGCTGGCGGCGTTCGTCACCTGGGCGGGCGGATTGCAGCAGTATGGCGTGGTGACGGTGGGCGGTTTCAGCGGCGTGTTGCCGATCGTCCAGTGGCCGGACTTTCAGCCCGGGCTGCTGCGCGACATGGTGATCCCGGCGCTCAACCTGGCGGTCGTGAGCTTTGTCAGCATGATGCTGACCGCCCGCAGTTTCGCGGCCAAAAATGGCTATGAGGTCAACGCTGACGCTGAGTTTCGCGCGCTGGGGATGGTGAATATCGTCTCCGCATTGTCGCAAGGCTTCGCCATCAGCGGGGCGGATTCGCGCACCGCGGTGAATGACGCCAACGGCGGCAAGAGCCAGCTCGTGTCGATCATCGCCGCCGCGGTGATCGCTTTCGTCTTGCTGTTCCTGATGGCGCCGCTGCAGTTTATTCCGGTGGCGGGATTGGGCGTGGTGCTGATGTATGCGGCCTGGTCGCTGCTGGATTTTCGCGGCATCTGGATCTTGCGCCGTCGCAACGCACAGGCTTTCCGCCTGGCGATATTTACCTTCCTCAGCGTCTTGTTGGTCGGGGTGATCAGCGGCATCGGGCTGGCGGTATTGCTGGGGCTGATGCAGTTTCTGCACACCGTCTTTCGGCCGACGGAACAGCTGCTGGGCGTTAACGACGAAGGCATGATCCATTCCATGGGCAACAACAATGGGGTGAAGGCGGTGCCCGGCGTCATGATGTATCGCTTCAATTCGCCGCTGACCTACTTCAACGTGGCCTACTTCAAACGCCGCATTCTCAATTTGGTCGACAGTACGCCATTCCAGCCGCGCTGGGTGGTGGTGGACGCGGTGGCCAGCTTTACCCATGCCGATATCAGCGTGCTGGCGGCCATCGACGAACTGAAACGCGATCTGTTGCAGCGTAACGTCAAACTGGTGCTGGCCGGGCGCCGCACTGAACTGACGCGCTGGTTCCGCATCAATCGGTTGGGGCGGGACAAGGAGCTGATTTTGGTGCCGGATCTCTATCTGGCGCTGAAGCTGATTCAGAGTAAGGAACAGGCGGAAGCCGCCGCGGTGGGGTAAACAAAAAGGGGCGCGCCGAAGCGTGCCCCTTGGGTTTTGGTTGCGTCGGCGTTAGCCGCGCAGCAGCATATACAAACGGAACAGATAGATCAGCAGCAGGGCGGAGACCAGGTTGCTTAACGCGGTCAGCACGACGCTAGCCACGTTCGGCGTCAGCACTGACAGATGGCTCACTAAAAACAGCACCAGCAGCTTGGCCGCCAACCACAGCATCATCGCCGGCACAATCACGCGCGCATTGGCGAAGGCCAATTTGCTGCTCAGCTTGAGCGAAGCGAAGACGCCTTTCTTGTCGACGGAGGCGATCACTGGCGCCAACGCGAAGGCGATAGCCATGATCACGCCCGGCACCACGAACAGCGTCAGGCCGAGCTGGATCAGCAAGGTGCAGATAAACAGCAGCAGCAGCAGGCGCGGCAGATCGGGCGCCGAGGCGCCGAGCGCGCGCAGGGCGCTGGTGCGTTGCCCCTGAGACACCAGACGGATCAACGTCAGCATCCCCCCGACCAGCAGCACGTTGCCGACCAGCGCGGAGAATGTGGCGGCGGCCGACACTTTCAGCAACACCATCTGTTGTTCCGGCGTCATCTGCTGGATCACGTCCTGAATGCCCATGCCGGTCGACGACGCGAAATCGCTGGTGGAGGCGGCCAGCGTCGCCAACTGTTCGGCATCGGGGCTGAAAGCTTGGTTCAGCAGCACCGAGATAAACGCCGTCAACAGCGCCAGCATCAGGATGCTGGCCAGTTGATTGCGTAAAAAGTTAAAACTGTCACGGTACAAAGCGTTGGCCGTGATAGGCATGCAGACTCCTTGGCGTCGAGAAAACAGAGATAAATCAGTGGGTGATTGTACCCTGTTCCACGCCGCTGTGGCACCCCGCGAATTGCACTACGTCTATTTCTTCAACGATCGTCGTCTCAGGCAACGACAGCGGCAAGGGCACCGGCAAGGGGGGCAGGCCGTAGCGTTCGCGAGCGCGATCGCAGGCTTCGTTGCGCAGGCCGTTTTCACCGGACTGATCGAACTCTCTGCACGGGCTTGGCCGATTAAGATAAATCGAGCACGACACGGCTTTGCCAATCTCGCCGTCCAGCGCGGTGCAGCGCGGAGACTTGCTGTTGGTCCCCTGCATGCAGCGCAGGAACGGGGTCAGAGGCTCCGTCAGGGAAAGGGGAACGGTGCCGCCGCCGTCTTCGGCTTCGGCCCAATAGAATGACACTCGAAAATAACCGCAGCATGCGCCGCAGCTGACACAGGGATTAAGGATTTCGCTCATCTTGATTGCCCGCCGACTCCTCACGGCACCAACCAAAACCAACACGGAAGATGAAATTACCTCAGCCGTATTTTTTTCCGCAACTGAAATTTGAACATGCAGATAATTTGCAACAAAATCGTTTTTTTGATGCAGATCAATCCTTGATTTATTAAGCGGTTAGGTAACCTTGTTTTTGGTGGGATTTTAAAATTTTACACATAAGATGTGATCTCGATGGGATCACAAATACCCGAAAGTAGGTATATTCCCCCTCGAGAGATTAACCACACAAATGGAATGGATAATGAAAAAGACAACTCTGGTGGTATTGGCGACGATGATGGCGCCTATGTTGGCAAGTGCGCATCAGGCCGGTGATTTCCTGTTCCGTGCGGGCACCGCGACGGTGCGTCCAAATGCGGGCTCGGACAACGTATTGGGTTTGGGATCGCTGGATGCGAAAAACAATACCCAGCTCGGTTTGACCTTCGGTTATATGGTGACGGACAACATCGGCGTTGAGTTGTTGGCCGCGACACCGTTCCGCCACAAGGTTACCCTGGGCGGCACCGATCTGGCGACCGTTCATCAACTGCCGCCTACGCTGATGGCGCAATACTACTTCGGCGACAAGCAGGACAAACTGCGTCCTTATCTGGGCGTCGGCGTTAACTACACCACTTTCTTCGACGAGAAGTTCAACGACTACGGCAAAAGCGCCGGGTTGAGCAACCTCGATCTGAAAGACTCCTGGGGCGTGGCGGCACAGGCCGGTCTGGATTACAACCTGGATGAGCACTGGATGCTGAACATGTCGGTGTGGTGGATGAACATCGAAACCAAAACGCGTTTCAACGACGCGAACGGTGGGCACCACAGCTTCGATACACGATTGGATCCGTGGGTGTTTATGTTTGGGGCGGGTTATCGCTTCTGATGAAGGCCGCAAACAGGGAGGCATTGCGCCTCCCTGTGTCGGTATTATTTAACCTGCATGACGTTCTCAACAGATTTCACGCCGGCCACGCCGCGTGTGACCTGCACCGCACGATTGGCGTCATCGCTTGACGTCACGAAGCCGCTCAACTGCACGCGTCCTTTAAAGGTTTCCACGCTGATTTCGCGCGACTTGATGTTTTTATCCGCCAGCAGCGCCGATTTCACTTTGGTGGTGACCACGGTGTCATCGATATAACCGCCTGTTCCCTCCGATTTCGCCGTCGGTGCGCAAGCGCTCACCGCGACCGCCACAACGGCTGCCATGCACAAGGCCGAAAGGGTTTTAAACAGCTTCATAAATTACTCTCCATGCAATGTTATGGTTGAAATTCGATGCGGTTTTTTCGCCGCAGCGAGCGCATTCCCCAAATCAAATGAAGAAATGCATAGCGAACAATGTTTATTGTGAGACAAGACGCGGGTTTGTTCAAATTTTTGCTGTAAATAAATAGAACAAACTTTGAGGGGAAACAAGCTGTTAAAGCGAGCGCCGGCAAGGCGCTCGCCGAAGGGGATCACGCGCGGGTCGCGTGCTTCATCGCGCTGACGAAGGCCGCCAGCTTGGTCAGCATTTCCGCCGGGTTGGCATGGTGCCGTTCGATGATTTTGACGATTGCCGATCCGGAGATGGCGCCGGCGGCGCCGGCCTGCAGCGCAGCCTTCACCTGCTCGGGCTCGGAGATGCCGAAGCCCTGCAGCGGCGGAGCGGCGTGATACTCGCGCAGCTTGTTCACCAGGTGATGCAGCGGCAACTGCGCCCGGCTTTCGGTGCCGGTGACGCCGGAACGCGACAGCAGGTAGGTGTAGCCGCGACCGTGCGACGCGATTTCACGCAGCAGATCGTCATCGGCGTTCGGCGGGCAAATGAAGATGGGCGCGATACCGTGGCGCACGGCCGCGGCGCGGAACGGCGCCGATTCTTCAAACGGCACGTCGGCGACCAACACTGAATCCACGCCCACTTCCGCACAGCGTTGGTAAAAAGCATCGATGCCTTTATGGAACACCAAATTGGCGTACATCAGCAGGCCGATGGGAATGGTCGGGTGCTTCTGACGAATGGCCGCCAGCAGCTCGAAACACTGGGTCGGCGTAACGCTGGCGGCGAAGGCACGCAGCGTCGCGCTCTGGATGGTTGGGCCATCCGCCAGCGGGTCGGAGAAGGGGATACCCAGCTCCAGCGCGTCCGCGCCGGCTTCGATCAGGGTGTCGATAATCTGCAGCGACAGCGCCGGATTAGGATCGCCCAGCGTCACGAACGGGACGAAGGCGCCTTCCTTGCTGCTTTCCAGACGCGTGAACAGTTGCTGATAACGTTCCATCAGATTTCTCCCCGTGCTTTCAAAATGTCGTGAACGGTAAATATGTCTTTGTCGCCGCGGCCGGACAGGTTGACCACCAGGATCTGCTCTTTCTGCGGCGTTTCACGGATCATTTTCAGCGCGTGCGCCAGGGCGTGTGAGGATTCCAGCGCCGGGATGATGCCTTCATGGCGCGACAGCGCCTTGAACGCCTCCAGCGCTTCGTCGTCGGTGATCGACACGTATTCGGCGCGGCCGGTGCTGTTCAGGTAGGCGTGCTGCGGCCCGACGGACGGGAAGTCCAGCCCGGCGGAGATTGAATAGGATTCTTCAATCTGGCCTTCGGCGGTCTGCATCATCGGCGCCTTCATGCCGAAATAGATGCCGACGTGGCCATGCTTGAGCGGCGCGCCGTGCTGACCGGTTTCGATGCCCAGACCGGCGGGTTCCACGCCGATCAGCCCAACGTCGGCGTCATCGATAAAATCGGCGAACATGCCGATGGCGTTGGAGCCGCCGCCGACGCAGGCGATGACCGCATCCGGCAGACGGCCTTCGCGCTCCAGCACCTGCGCTTTGGTTTCTTCGCCGATCATGCGCTGGAATTCACGCACGATAGTCGGGTACGGATGCGGGCCGGCGGCGGTGCCGAGCATGTAGTGCGCGGTTTCATAGCTGCCGGACCAGTCGCGCAACGCTTCGTTGCAGGCGTCTTTCAGGGTGGCGGAGCCGCTGTGCACCGGGATCACTTCCGCGCCCATCAGCCGCATGCGGAACACGTTCGGCGACTGGCGCTCAACGTCTTTGGCGCCCATATAGATACGGCATTTCAGGCCGAGCAGCGCGCAGGCCAGCGCCGACGCGACGCCGTGTTGGCCGGCGCCGGTTTCCGCGATGATCTCGGTTTTGCCCATGCGCTTGGCCAGCAGGGCCTGGCCCAGCACCTGGTTGGTCTTGTGCGCGCCGCCGTGCAGCAGATCTTCCCGCTTCAGATAGAGCTTAGTGTTGCTGCCGGCGGTGAGATTTTTGCACAGCGTCAGCGCCGTAGGGCGGCCCGCGTAGTTCTTCAACAGATCGATGAATTCCGCCTGAAACGCCGGATCGCGCTGAGCGCTGACAAAGGCTTCTTCGAGTTGTTTCAGGGCCGGCATCAGAATTTGCGGTACGTATTGACCACCAAATTCGCCGAAGTAGGGGTTAAGCAGCGTCATGAGAGTTCCCGTCATTATCCGTTATAATGTAGAGCCGTATTCAGTAAGCGCGCAGGGTTTGGAAGACCGAGGCCAGGCGCGCGGGATCTTTGATACCCGGTTCGCTTTCCACGCCGGAATTGAAGTCCAGCCCGGCGCAGCCGAGCTTGGCCGCTTCGACGCAGTTGTCGGCGCGCAGACCGCCCGCCAGCATAACGTTGGTCAGATCTTCGCCTTGCAATACCGACCAGTCGAAGCGTTGGCCGGTGCCGCCTGCGCCGTTGTCCAGCAGATAGCGATCGACATGCTGCAGATCGCGCGCCGGCACCTGTTCTTTCACGCTCAGCGCTTTCCAGATGCGGCAATCGGCCGGCAAGCGGGCGCGCAGGGCGCTGATATAGGCCTGGTCCTCCGCGCCGTGCAGTTGCACCGCCTGCAGACCGAGGCGCTCTACGGTCAGCGCCACGGTATCAAGCTGGGCGTCGCAGAAGACGCCGACGTACTTCAGCGGCGCGCCGGAAATGACTTCGCGGGCGCGGACGATATCCACATAGCGCGGCGAGCGGCCGACGAAAATCAATCCGCCGTAGATGGCGCCGGCCTGATACGCGGCGGCGGCGTCCTGTGGGCGAGTCAGGCCGCACACTTTATTGTCGCCCAGGATCACACGGCGCACGGCGGCGCGCAGATCGGGTTCCGACATCAGCGCGCTGCCGATCAGGAAACCGTTGGCGTAGTGGCTGAGCTCGCGGATCTGCCCGTAATTGTTGATGCCCGACTCGCTGATCACCGTCACCCCATGCGGCACGCGCGGCGCCAACTGCCGGGTGCGGTCCAGATCGATGCTCAGATCGCGCAGATCGCGGTTATTGATGCCGACCACGCGGGCTTCCAGCGCGATCGCCCGCTGCAGCTCTTCTTCACTGATCACTTCGGTCAGCACGCCCATATTGAGGCTGTGGGCCACCGCCGCCAGCTGGCGGTACTGTTCGTCGGTCAACACCGACAGCATCAGCAGGATAGCGTCGGCCTGATAGTAGCGCGCCAGGTAAATCTGATACGGGTCGATGATAAAGTCTTTGCACAACACCGGTTGGCTGACGGTTTTGCTCACCAGCGGCAGGAAATCAAAGCTGCCCTGGAAGTATTTCTCGTCGGTCAGCACCGAGATCGTCGAGGCGAAATCTTTATAGACCGTGGCGATCTCCACCGGATCAAAGTTCTCGCGAATCAGCCCCTTGGAAGGCGAGGCCTTCTTGCATTCGAGAATGAAAGCCGTACGGGTGCCCTGCAGCGCGTGGTAGAAGCTGCGTTCGCTCGGTACGATGTCATTCTGAAAGCCGGCCAGGGGCTGTTGCTGTTGTCGCGCCGCGATCCATTGCGCTTTGTCGCGGACAATCTTGTGTAGCACGGTTTCCTGCATCATTTATCCTCTTGCCGCCAGTGCGATGACACGCTCATAGGCCTGCCCGCTGTTGATCATATCCAGTGCCTGCCGCGCATTTTGGCGCAGGTCTTCATGTCCGAATAACTTCAGAAGCAACGCGACGTTGGCCGCGACCGCCGCAGCGTGCGCCGGCTCGCCTTTACCTTGTAACAGCCGCGCCAAAATGTCACGGTTTTCTTCCGGCGTGCCGCCCAGCAAGGCCTCCAGCGGATAGGTTTCCAATCCGAAGGACTGCGGGGTAAGCTGATAACTGCAGATTTCGCCGTTGTTCAATTCCGCCACGTGCGTCGGGGCGTGGATCGCCACCTCGTCCATGCCGCCGCCGTGAACCACCGCCGCGCGCTGATAGCCCAACACGCGCAGGGTTTCGGCGATCGGCAGCACCAGTTCCGGGCTGTAAACGCCGATCAGCGCCAGCGGCGGACGCGCCGGGTTGATCAGCGGGCCCAGCACGTTGAACAGCGTGCGGGTCTTCAACTGCTGGCGTACCGGCATGGCGTGACGGAAGCCGGTGTGGTACTGCGGCGCAAACAGGAAGCACACGCCAAGATCGTCCAACGCCTTGCGCGCCTCTTCCGCCGGCAGATCCAAGCGGATGCCGAATGCCGCCAACAGATCCGAAGAGCCGGAGCGGCTGGAGACGCTGCGGTTGCCGTGTTTGGCGATTTTCGCGCCGCACGCTGCCGCCACAAAGGCGCTGGCGGTGGAAATATTGATGCTGTTGGTGCCGTCGCCGCCGGTGCCGACGATATCGGCAAACAGATAGTCAGGGCGCGGGAACGGTTGAGCATCTTCCAGCAGCGCTTTGGCGGCGCCGGCGATCTCTTCCGGGCGCTCGCCGCGGACTTTCATGCTGATCAGCGCCGCCGCCAGTTGGCTCGGCTCCAGTTCGCCGCGCACGATGGCGCTGAACAGCTGCTGGCTTTCCTGCTGGCTCATCGATTCAGCGCGGTACAGTTTCTCAAGGATAGGTTGCATCGTCGTGTTCCTTTTATGACTTCGCCAGCGCCCAGGCCAGGGTCTGCTCAAGCAGGCGCGCGCCATGGGTGGTCAGAATCGATTCCGGGTGGAACTGGAAGCCGCATACGCGGCGGCGATCGTCGCGTACCGCCATCACCATCTCGCCGAACCGGGCGTTGACGGTCAGATCGGCCGGGATGTTGCTGCCGACCAGCGAGTGGTAACGCGCCACCGGCAGCGGGTTGGCCATGCCGGCGAACATGCCTTCACCGTCGTGAACGATCGCCGAGGCTTTGCCGTGCAGGATTTCCCCCGCCTGGCCGACCTGGCCGCCATAGGCTTCGACGATCGCCTGGTGGCCGAGGCAGATGCCGATGATCGGCAGCCGGCCGCGCAGGCGTTGCAGCAGTTCCGGCATGCAGCCCGCTTCGGAAGGGGCGCCGGGGCCGGGCGACAGCATCAGCACCGGCTGTTCCATCTGCGCCAGACGCTCGATGATCACCTCGGCGGCGATCTGGTTACGGTAAATCACCACCTGGTGGCCGCTGGCGCGCAGCTGATCAACCAGGTTGTAAGTAAAGGAGTCGACGTTGTCGAGCAGCAGGATATCGGCCATCAGAACACCTCCTTGGCATGGTGCGCAGTGGCGATGGCGCGCAGCACGGCACGGGCTTTATTACGGGTTTCGTCGGCTTCCGCCTGCGGGATGGAGTCCAGCACGACGCCGGCGCCGGCCTGCACGGTGGCGATGCCGTCTTCGACGTAGGCTGAGCGAATGACGATGCAGGTATCCAGATCGCCGGTGGCGGTAAAGTAGCCTACCGCGCCGCCGTAGCTGCCGCGGCGCGTGCCTTCGGAGGCGGCGATCAGCTGCATCGCCCGCACTTTGGGCGCGCCGCTCAGGGTGCCCATATTCATGCAGGCCTGGTAGGCGTGCAGCACGTCGAGATCGGCGCGCAGGGTGCCCACCACGCGGGAAACCAGGTGCATGACGAACGAATAGCGATCCACTTTGGTCAGGTCGGCCACGTAGCGGCTGCCGGCCTGGCAGATGCGCGCCAGATCGTTGCGCGCCAGATCGACCAGCATCAGGTGCTCGGCCAGCTCTTTGTGGTCGGTGCGCATTTCCAGCTCGATGCGGCTGTCGAGATCCTGATCCAGTGAACCATCGGCTCGGCGGCCGCGCGGGCGGGTGCCGGCGATCGGGTAGATTTCGATCTGGCGATTGCCCGCGTCGTATTTCAGCGCGCTCTCCGGCGAAGCGCCGAACAGGGTGAACTCGTCATCTTGCATGAAGAACATGTACGGGCTGGGGTTGTTGTCTTTCAACGTCTGGTAGGCCGCCAGCGGCGCCGGGCACGGCAGGGAGAAGCGGCGCGACGGCACCACCTGGAAAATCTCGCCGTGACGGATCGCTTCCTGCAGCCCGCTGACCACCGCGCCGTACTCTTCGTCGCTCTGGTTGCAGCTCAGCTGCATGTTTTCCAGCTTTTGGTGCGGGATTGGCTGCGGGGTTTGTTTCAATTCGGTCTGCAATTGCGCCAGACGCTGCTGCAGGCGTTGTATTTCACTCGCTTGCTCGCTGAAGACGCTGGCCTGCAATCGGGCGGAACCGCGTTGATGATCCAGCACCAGCAGGGTTTCCGCCAGATAGAAGCAGAAGTCCGGGCAACGTTGATCCTGGCGCAGCGTCGGCAGGTTTTCGAAACCGGCGACCAGATCGTAGGCGAACAGGCCGCCCAGCATCACGGCTTCACGCTCGTCCGCCGGGGAGTCGACCAGGGTCAGCAGCGTGCGCAGCGCGTCGAATACCGACAGGGAGCGCAGGCGCGCGTCTTCGTCCTGCACCTCGTCGATCGCCGGGAAGGTCAGCTCGCGGCCGTTTGGGCGCGCCTGAATGCTGACCTCGGGCGGCAGCGCTTCGTCCAGCAGCGGCAGCAGCGCCGCGCCATTGGCGGTGAGCGCCTGCACGCTGACGGTGTGACCCAGCGCGGTGATGCGCAGCGCGCTGTCGATCACCAGCAGGCTCTGCAGATTCTGTTTACTGTTGATTTCCGCCGACTCCAGCAGCAGGGTGGCCGGCCGGGCGCCGCACAGCTGGTGGAAAAGGGTGGTGGGATCGCCCCGGTAACTGGCCTGCGCCTTCAGTAATGTCAATTGTGGTTTGATGTTCATCATCGGTGGTTCCAGTGAATTCTGTCCATAAAAAAGCCCGCATCAGGTGCGGGCTCAGGAAATCTGCATTGTCAGATGACAGCTATGCGCGATTACACCGCCCGCAAGAGGGAGGTACGCCACCAACCGTGAAGAGAAATGTATGTGTTCATTTGCAGACTCTCTTTGTTAACTCTCATCCGACACGGCCACTGCCGTGAACTTGTGTACTAGTTAACTGGTTCGCGAGGGCAAAGTCAACCCCCTTTTTGTACAATGTTTTAGCGGTCAGCGTGAATTCTGTTCATCATCCCGCCCGCGCGCCCAGCCGGGGCAGAATAGATTTCCGTCCGGCCGCCGATCGCAGGTATGATAGAAAACCAAGCCATTGCCGGATAGCCGTTTTGACAGACAGTAACCCTCAATCCACCGCTTTTACCCTGTACGATCTCCACAGCCATACGACCGCCTCCGACGGCTACCTGACGCCGACGCAGCTGGTGCAGCGGGCGGTAGAGATGCGCGTGGGGGTGTTGGCGATCACCGATCACGACACGACCGCCGGGCTGGCCGAGGCCGCCGCCGCCATCGCGGAGCAGGCGTTGCCGTTGCGGTTGGTCAATGGAGTGGAAATCTCGACGCTGTGGGAAAATCATGAAATCCATATTGTTGGGTTGGGTATGGACGTCGCGCATCCGGCGCTGGTGGCGCTGTTGGCGGAACAAACCGAACGCCGCAACCGGCGGGCGCAGGAGATCGGCGTGCGGCTGGGCAAGGCGCGTATTCCCGACGCCTATGCCGGCGCCCAGCGCCTGGCCGGAGCCGGCGCGGTGACCCGCGGCCATTTCGCCCGTTACCTGGTGGAGATCGGTGTGGCGGACAATATGGCTCAGGTGTTCAAGAAATACCTGGCCAAGGGGAAAACCGGCTATGTACCGCCGCAGTGGTGTACAATAGAACAAGCCATTGATGCGATTCATCAATCGGGCGGCCAGGCGGTGATGGCGCACCCGGGCCGTTACGATTTGACCGCGAAATGGCTGAAACGCTTGCTGGCGCATTTCGCCGAACACGGCGGCGACGCCATGGAAGTGGCGCAGTGTCAGCAGGCGCCGCATGAGCGCACTCAGCTGGCGAAATACGCGCAAGACTACCGCCTGTTGGCCTCGCAAGGCTCTGATTTCCATCAACCTTGCTCGTGGATCGAACTGGGGCGCAAGCTGTGGCTGCCGGGCGGCGTCGAGCCGGTGTGGCGCGATTGGCCGCAGCCGGGCCAGGCGGTCTGATTTTACGCGCGTGGCAACGCGCGCGGGCATTATTTTAGGAGCAAGTCATGAGTCAGCTTTTTTATATTCACCCGGACAACCCGCAGCCGCGCCTGATCAACCAGGCGGTAGAGGTGCTGCGCAAAGGGGGGGTGATCGTCTATCCCACCGATTCCGGCTATGCGCTGGGCTGCATGCTGGAAGAGAAGGCGGCGATGGAGCGCATTTGCCGCATCCGTCAGCTGGACGGCAACCACAACTTTACCCTGATGTGCCGCGATCTGTCCGAGTTGTCGACCTATGCTCACGTCGATAATACGGCGTTCCGTCTGATCAAAAACAATACGCCGGGCAACTACACGTTCATTCTGAAAGCGACCAAAGAAGTGCCGCGCCGCCTGATGAATGAAAAGCGCAAAACCATCGGCCTGCGCGTGCCGTCGAACCCGATCGCGCTGGCGCTGTTGGAGGCGTTGAACGAACCGATGATGTCCACCACGCTGATGCTGCCGGGCAATGATTTCGCCGAGTCCGATCCGGAAGAGATCAGCGATCATTTGGGCAAGGTGGTCGATCTGGTGATCCACGGCGGCTTCCTCGGCCAACAGCCGACCACGGTTATCGATCTGACCGAATCCTCGCCGGAAGTGGTGCGCGAAGGCGCCGGCGACGCGGCGCCTTTCCGCTGATGTAAAATATTGCCACCTTGCCCATTGTCTGAAAAACGGCTGAAGCGACGCTATTTCGCGTGAAAGCCGCTATTCTTGAAGACTTCAGAATTGATAATGGGCAGGATGCGCAGCAATGATTAAACAGGTTTCTTTTTTAGCGGCCTTATTATTTTCCTCAATGGCGAATGCGGGTTTTTATTCGGGCAGCGGTTTGCTGGCGGAATCCGGCGGTTACGTAAAAAATAAAAGCGGTGAAGCCACCGTGGCCGAAGCGCTGAATGGCGGCATGTTTATGGGATACGTCGCCGGCGTATTCGATACCTATTCCATGCAGGGCAATCGCAATATCTGCCCAGAGGCCGGAATGAGCATCGGCGTAGCCGCCGACGCGGTAATGCAGTACTTGAACGAACATCCCGAGCAACTGCATTATTCCGCACCGTCGGTGATTATGCTGGCGTTGAGCGCCGCCTATCCCTGCGTGCGCCATTAAATTCCCATTCCAATAAGTGCGCATTTTTTCATAAGGTGCGCTCGGGTCTTTTCCGCACGAACTTCAATAGATCATGACCTGCTGCGCTGTCACCCTTAGCCCGTCGGTAATTCCCGAACGGGTCGGGGAGAGACGCGCAGGAGGTAATATGACCGCATTTCACAGTGCCAACATGACGCTCGATTATCAGGATATCGGCTCAGGGCCGCTCACGTTGGTGTTGCTGCCCGGCTGGTGCGAACCGAAAACCGTGTTTGAGCCGTTCATCGCGCTGGCGGCCGACGGTTATCGGACGATCAGCATCGATTGGCGTGGCCACGGCCTGTCGTCAAAAGCGGCGGAGATGTCGCTGACGGCGGACGATTTGCTGGAGGATGTGCGCCAATTGCTGACGGCGCTGCGTTTGGACAACGTGATCACCCTGTCGGTGGCGCACGCCAGTTGGTTGGCGGTGGCGTTGGCCGAGGCGTTGCCGCAGCAGGTGCAGGGCATGGTGTTTCTCGATTGGATCATGACGCAGCCGGAGCCAGCGTTCTTTGCGGCGGTGAGCCGCATGCAGCAGCCGCAGCAGTGGCTGGCGGCGCGCGACGCCTTGTTCGACTTCTGGCAGGGCGGCATCCGCCACGATCGGGTCAAATGCCATCTGGAGGTCGAGATGGCGCAGGAAGATGACCGGCTCTGGCGCGCCGCCGGCGTGGCCATCGAACAGGCCTACCGGCAGTTCGGCTCGCCGCTGCAACGCCTGGCGGGAATGAGCGCGCCGCCGCCGTGCCGGCATATTTACTCGCTGGATCGCCGCGATGACTATCTGCGGCAACAGCAGGCATTTGCCGCCGAGCGGCCGTTTTTCTCCGTGGCGCGTTTAGAAGAGGCCCGCACTCACCTCGGCATTCTGGAACGGCCCGACGCGGTGCTGAGGGCGGTGGAGGACTTCTTGGCGCCGTGAACGCCGCTTGGGGGCACCGCCGATAAAGTGGGTTTCAACACCTTAGAAAGCCTGTATAATGCGCGGTTCGATCTTGATAAACGTATTATTACCGTTGCGGCGATTGGCCGCGGCGGTTATCCCCCCGACGCCTGTGAAGGCGACATTAGAGGTTGCTCAATGAGCGAAAAGTTACAGAAAGTATTAGCGCGCGCCGGGCACGGCTCGCGTCGTGAAATCGAAACCATGATTGAAGCCGGGCGCGTCAGCGTCGACGGCAAGGTCGCCAAGCTGGGCGATCGCGTTGAAGTGACCCCGGCGATGAAAATTCGTCTGGATGGTCATGTCCTGTCGATCAAAGAGTCCGAAGAGGTGGTCTGCCGCGTGCTGGCTTACTACAAACCGGAAGGTGAGCTGTGTACCCGCAGCGATCCTGAAGGCCGCCCGACGGTGTTCGATCGCTTGCCGAAGCTGCGCGGTTCGCGCTGGGTGGCGGTAGGGCGACTGGACGTCAACACTTCTGGTCTGCTGCTGTTCACCACCGATGGCGAACTGGCCAACCGTCTGATGCACCCAAGCCGTGAAGTGGAACGCGAGTACGCGGTGCGCGTGTTTGGCCAGGTCGACGATGCGAAAGTGAAGCAGCTGAGCAAAGGCGTGCAACTGGAAGACGGCCCGGCCGCGTTCCGCACCATCAGCTTCCAGGGCGGTGAAGGCCTCAACCAATGGTACAACGTGACCCTGACCGAAGGCCGCAACCGTGAAGTGCGTCGCCTGTGGGAAGCGGTGGGCGTGCAGGTGAGCCGCCTGATCCGCGTACGCTACGGCGACATCGATCTGCCGAAAGGCCTGCCGCGCGGCGGCTGGGCCGAGCTGGATCTGCCGGCGATCAACTACCTGCGCGAGCTGGTTGAATTGAAACCGGAAACGGTCAGCAAGATGCCGGTGGAGCGTGAGCGCCGCCGCGTGAAGGCTAACCAAATCCGTCGCGCGGTCAAGCGTCACTCGCAGGTGGCCGGCAGCGGCCGTCGCAGTGCGCCGGGCAGCAAACCGAGTAAATCGGGCAAACCGAGCAAACGCAGCTAATCCCGTCATTCTGGCCCCGTTCGGGGCCAGAACGTTTTGTTACCAATCGATCCCCTGTTGCGCCTTGATGCCCGCGTCGAACGCGTGTTTCACCGGCCGCATCTCCGTAACCGTATCCGCCATTTCCAGCAGCTCGCGATGGCAACCGCGCCCGGTCAGTATCACCGTTTGGTGCGCAGGGCGCTGCCGCAGCGCTTCTTTGAGCTCTTCCAGCTCCAGATAGCCGTAGGTCAACATGTAGGTCACTTCGTCCAGCAGCACCAGATCCAGGCCGCTGTCGGCCAGCATGCGTTTGCCGTGCTGCCACACCGCCTGGCAGGCGGCGGTGTCGCCTGCCTTGTTCTGCGTCTCCCAGGTGAAGCCGGTAGCCATCACCTGAAATTCAACGCCATGTTGCTGCAGCAGATTCTTTTCGCCATTGGGCCACTCGCCCTTGATGAACTGGATCACCCCGGCGCGCATGCCGTGACCGACCGCGCGGGTGACGGTGCCGAAGGCGGCGGTGGTTTTGCCTTTGCCGTTGCCGGTAAACACCAGCAGCAGGCCGCGGGTGTCCTGCGCCGCGGCGATGCGTGCATCGACCTGTTCTTTCAGGCGCTGCTGGCGCTGTTGATGACGATCTTCCGCCATGAAACGCTCCTTATTATTCGGCCGCGCCGGGTTTGCGGTTCGGCTGGGCGTCGAAGCTCATGCCGGTTTTTCGCCGGCTGTCCTCGCCCATCAGATACAGGTACAGCGGCATGATGTCAGCCGGGGTTTTCAGCTTGTTTTTGTCTTCGTGCGGGAAGGCGGATGCGCGCATTTTGGTGCGAGTTCCGCCCGGATTGATGCAGTTTACCCGCAAATTACGATTTTTGTATTCATCGGCCAATACCTGCATCATGCCTTCGGTGGCGAACTTCGACACCGCATAAGCGCCCCAGTCGGCGCGGCCGGTGCGCCCGACGCTGGAACTGGTGAACACCAGCGACCCGGCGTGGGATTTCAGCAGCAGCGGCAGCAGCGCCTGAGTCAGCATAAAGGTGGCGTTGACGTTAACCTGCATCACCTCTTGCCACATGGTTATCGACAGGTCGGCCATCGGCGCAATGTCGCCCAGCAGGCCGGCGTTGTGCAGCACGCCGTCCAGGCGCGGAATTTGGCGCGCCAGATCGTCGGCTATCTGCCGGCATTGCTCCGGCGTGGCGTGCAGTAAGTCGAGCGTGACCACCAGGGCCGGGGCGCCGCCCTGGGCCGCGATCTCTTGTTGTACCGCCAGCAGTTTGCTCTCGGTGCGTCCCAGCAGCACTAACTGGGCGCCGAAGCGAGCGTAGGTCAGCGCCGCTTCGCGGCCGATGCCGTCTCCGGCGCCGGTGACCAAAATAATGCGTTGTTCGAGTAGATCTTGTTTGGGTTGGTAATGCACGATAAATCCTCGCCTGGGTGGCTGTTCTCCCGCGTATCGTGGGGAGCAAGGGTGAAACGCGCGGCCAGGGCGGGAGCGAGAGCTCGACCTTCTGCGGGCCGCGCAGCGAATCTGTCTCATCATATTGATGAATAATGGGTGTTATATGCCTTAATCCGTACGCATTTTCAATGCGTAGCAGGCTGAAATGACATTCTTTTGTAACAAAAGCGGCGCGGCGGCGGCTTGGTTCGGCCTTGAATCGTCTCCATAGTGACGTGCAGAACGCAATGAATTTTCATTTAGCCGCGACAGCAGGCGCTGCGGTTGGCTAAAATGGAAAGAATCATACTAACAACCTGTAAATAAAGGCGGAATCTGTGGAGTTTATATCTGTTTATGGCCTGTTTCTGGCCAAGGTCGCCACGGTGGTGCTCGCCATCGCCGCGTTGGCCATCCTGGCGGTCAGTCTGGGGCAACGCAAGAGCCGTCAGAAAGGGGAGCTGCAGTTGACCGATCTCGGTGAGCAGTATCGCGAAATGCAGCGCGATATGCGCCTGGCGCGTATGGATACTGCCGAGCAAAAGGTTTGGCTGAAACAGTTCAAGAAGCAGACCAAATCTGATGACAAATTGAAGAAGCAGCGCGCCAAATCCGGCGCGGTGGAAGTGGCCAAGCCGTGCCTGTACGTGTTGGACTTCAAGGGCAGCATGGATGCGCACGAGGTGACGTCGCTGCGCGAAGAGATCTCCGCGGTGCTGGCGGTGGCCTCGGCGCAGGATGAAGTCCTGCTGCGTCTGGAAAGCCCGGGCGGGGTGGTGCACGGCTACGGCCTGGCGGCTTCGCAGCTGGAGCGCTTGCGCAAAGGCGGCATCCGCCTGACGGTGGCGGTGGATAAAGTGGCGGCCAGCGGCGGCTACATGATGGCCTGCGTCGCGGATCGCATCGTGGCGGCGCCGTTCGCCATCATCGGTTCCATCGGCGTGGTGGCGCAGATCCCGAATTTCCACCGCCTGCTGAAGAAGAACGACATCGACGTGGAGCTGCATACCGCCGGGCAGTTTAAACGTACGCTGACGCTGTTCGGTGAAAATACCGAGCAGGGGCGCGAGAAGTTCCGCGAAGATCTGAACGAAACGCACGAGCTGTTCAAACGCTTCGTGCACGAGCAGCGCCCGTCGCTGGACATCGACAGCGTCGCCACCGGTGAGCACTGGTTCGGGACCCAGGCCAAAGAGAAAGGCCTGATCGACGCCATCGGCACCAGCGACGATTTGTTGATCGCCGAGTTGGATAACCACGAAGTGATCGCCGTGCGCTATGCGCGTCGTAAACGTTTGATGGATCGTTTCACCGGCAGCGCGGCGGAAAGCGTCGATCGTTTGCTGTTGCGCTGGTGGCAGCGCGGGGAAAAGCCGTTGTTGTAAGGCGAGAAGAGCAGGAATCAACGGGGGCCAGGCGCCCCCGTTTTGTTTTCTCAATCGACCAAATGGTATTTTTCCGAAAGCAGGTGAGCCAAATGTTTAAACATATTAAATACGGCGGTGGTTTTGGCGGTGGGCAATCCATCGGCATCTAAAAAGTATTCGCCGCGAAAAACTAAAACGCCGCTTTTTTGTTCAACGTCGGTGGCGATCATGCCGTGCAGATAATCTTCGTGTTGGCGGATGATGTTATTTGCTTCCGCCAGCAGGGCCTCGCGGCCGATAGGTGCAGTATTCTTGTGCATTTATTAGACTCCAAACAAAAAACGCTGCGCATATTCTAACGCCGGTTCGCTTTTATCCGCAAACCGACTAAGGTTTATTTGCCGTCTGGATGGCCATGGGCGGCGGCCGGTTGGCGAAATCTGCCTTTCCGTGCTAATTAGGTTGCGTGACGCTTTTTATCAGGTACAGTGTGGGATTTTGCGGCGTCGGGTGGAAGGTTTTGTTTACGCCATGAATAAAAATCACGCAGCCATACTTCTGGGGCATGGGTGAATAGCAGGCAGGATCAACAACTTGCGTTCAGGTTGAGCAGTTGGGCAACCAAAAGAAAAAAATCTGTTGATCTCTTGCCAGACTGCCGCAATATAAAAAAAGAGACACGAATTGCCGCGGCACGGCGAGATAAAAGACTTCTTTTTAGAAGAAATAAATTAGGTAAAGGTAAATATGGGTAAAGCTCTCGTAATAGTTGAGTCCCCGGCAAAAGCCAAAACTATTAATAAATATTTAGGAAGTGACTACGTGGTGAAGTCCAGCGTCGGTCATATCCGTGATTTGCCGACCAGTGGCTCAGCCAGCAAAAAGAGCGCTGACTCAACCGAAGACAAAGCCAAGAAAAAAGTTAAAAAAGATGAGAAGGCGGCGCTGGTAAATCGCATGGGCGTCGACCCTTACCACGGCTGGAAAGCGCATTATGAAATCCTGCCGGGTAAAGAAAAAGTGGTCGCCGAGTTAAAATCGTTGGCGGAAAACGCCGACCACATTTATCTCGCAACCGACCTTGACCGCGAAGGGGAAGCCATCGCCTGGCACCTGCGGGAAGTGATCGGTGGGGATGACAAACGCTTTAGCCGCGTGGTGTTTAACGAAATCACCAAAAACGCGATCCAACAGGCGTTCAAACAGCCGGGCGAGTTGAACATTGACCGCGTCAACGCGCAGCAGGCGCGCCGGTTTATGGACCGCGTGGTGGGCTATATGGTCTCGCCGCTGCTGTGGAAAAAAATTGCCCGCGGCCTGTCCGCCGGCCGCGTACAGTCGGTGGCGGTGCGTCTGGTGGTTGAGCGCGAACGCGACATCAAGGCGTTCGTGCCGGAAGAGTACTGGGAGCTGCATGCCGATCTGCTGGCGAAGGGTGAAACCGCGCTGCAGATGGAAGTGACTCACGCGCACGACAAACCGTTCAAGCCGGTCAACCGCGAGCAGACGCACGCCGCGGTCAAGCTGCTGGAAAAAGCCCGCTACACGGTGCTGGATCGCGAAGACAAACCGACCAGCAGCAAGCCGGGCGCGCCTTTCATTACCTCCACGTTGCAACAGGCCGCCAGCACCCGCCTGAGCTTCGGCGTGAAGAAAACCATGATGATGGCACAACGGCTGTATGAAGCCGGCCACATCACCTATATGCGTACCGACTCCACCAACCTGAGCCAGGATGCGCTCAACATGGTGCGTGGCTACATCGGCGACAACTTCGGCGATAAATACCTGCCGAAGGCGCCGAATCAGTACAGCAGCAAAGAGAATTCACAGGAAGCGCACGAAGCCATCCGTCCTTCGGACGTGAACGTGCTCGCCGAACAGCTCAAAGACATGGAAGCGGACGCGCAGAAGCTGTATCAGCTGATCTGGCGTCAGTTCGTCGCCTGTCAGATGACGCCGGCGCAATACGATTCCACCACGCTGACGGTGAAAGCCGGCGATTATCAGCTGCGCGCCAAGGGCCGTACGCTGCGCTTTGACGGCTGGACTAAGGTGATGCCGGCTCTGCGCAAAGGCGATGAAGATCGCACGTTGCCGTTCGTCGAAATCGGCAGCGAGCTGGATCTGCAGAAACTGATCCCGAGCCAGCACTTCACCAAGCCGCCGGCGCGTTACAGCGAAGCCTCGCTGGTGAAAGAGCTGGAGAAACGCGGCATCGGCCGTCCGTCCACTTACGCCTCCATCATCTCGACCATTCAGGATCGCGGTTATGTGCGGGTGGAAAGCCGCCGTTTCTATGCCGAGAAAATGGGTGAGATCGTCACCGATCGTCTGGAAGAGAACTTCCGCGAGCTGATGAACTATGACTTCACCGCGCGCATGGAAGACGGCCTCGATGAGGTCGCCAACAACCAGGCCGAGTGGAAAGCGGTGCTGGACGAATTCTTCGTCGACTTCAGCGAGCAGCTTGAAACGGCGGAGAAGGATCCGGAAGAAGGCGGCATGCGGCCTAACCAGATGGTGATGACCAGCATCGACTGCCCGACCTGCGGCCGCAAGATGGGCATCCGTACCGCCAGCACCGGGGTCTTCCTCGGCTGTTCCGGCTACGCGCTGCCGCCGAAGGAACGTTGCAAAACCACCATCAACCTGGTGCCGGAAGCGGAAGTGCTCAACATCCTCGAAGGCGACGACGCGGAAACCAACGCGCTGCGCGCCCGCCGCCGCTGCCAGAAATGCGGTACGGCGATGGACAGCTATCTGATCGACAACCAGCGCAAGCTGCACGTCTGCGGTAACAACCCGGCGTGTGACGGCTATGAGATCGAAGAGGGCGAGTTCCGTCTGAAAGGCTATGATGGCCCGGTGGTGGAGTGCGACAAGTGCGGCTCGGAAATGCACCTGAAAATGGGGCGTTTCGGCAAGTACATGGGCTGCACCAACGAGAACTGCAAAAACACCCGCAAGATCCTGCGTAACGGCGATGTCGCGCCGCCGAAGGAAGATCCGGTGCCGTTGCCGGAGCTGCCGTGCGAGAAGTCCGACGCCTATTTCGTGCTGCGTGACGGCGCTGCCGGCGTGTTCCTGGCGGCCAACACCTTCCCTAAATCGCGCGAGACCCGCGCGCCGCTGGTGGAAGAACTGGCTCGCTTCAAGGATCGTCTGCCGGAGAAACTGCGCTACCTGGCCGATGCGCCGGTGGCGGATGCCGAAGGCAACAAAACGCTGGTGCGTTTCAGCCGTAAAACCAAGCAGCAGTACGTCTCCTCTGAAAAAGACGGCAAGGCGACCGGTTGGTCCGCGTTCTACGTGGACGGCAAGTGGGTCGAAGGCAAGAAGTAAGGCCGATGTCCTGCCCGCAAGATGAAAAACCAGCCCTGGCGGCTGGTTTTTTTATTGGTGAAAAGGGGCAAACGGATCTATCCTTTGCTGTTTTTATCCCTCCGACACCGCCGTTTCACGTTGATACCCATGCAAAATAATCGTTATCATAGTGTGACGCGGATCTATACTTGAAGCTGCATCGTGGTATAGTGGTTATATAAAAAGTTTTTTTATTATTAAAGCTTATTAACAACGGCGTTTTCTTCACCATCAGGGTAGAACACGGGGTTTATGGCTTGTGAGTTTCAGCATACCGGGGCGACACCGATATACCTGGCTGCGGGTAAGCCGCAGTGTTTAACCTAGGATGGTATAAGATATGAAATTGCAGCAGCTTCGTTACATTGTGGAAGTGGTTAACCACAACCTGAATGTCTCCTCGACGGCAGAAGGGCTCTATACCTCTCAACCCGGCATCAGCAAACAGGTGCGCATGCTCGAAGATGAGCTGGGCATCCAGATTTTCGCCCGCAGCGGCAAGCACCTGACCCAGGTCACCCCGGCCGGCCAGGAAATCATTCGCATCGCGCGTGAAGTGCTGTCCAAGGTAGACGCCATCAAGGCCGTCGCCGGTGAACACACCTACCCGGACAAAGGCTCGCTGTACGTCGCCACCACGCATACCCAGGCTCGTTACGCCTTGCCTAACGTGATCAAAGGCTTCATTGAGCGTTACCCGCGTGTCTCGCTGCACATGCATCAGGGCTCGCCGACGCAGATCGCCGAAGCGGTCTCCAAGGGCACCGCAGATTTCGCCATCGCCACCGAAGCGCTGCACCTGTATGACGATCTTATCATGCTGCCGTGCTACCACTGGAACCGTGCGGTGGTGGTGAAGCCCGATCATCCTTTGGCGGGCAAAAGCAGCATCAGCATTGAAGAACTGGCGGCTTACCCGATCGTCACTTACACCTTCGGCTTTACCGGTCGCTCGGAGCTGGACACCGCCTTCAACCGCGCCGGCCTGACGCCGCGCATCGTCTTTACCGCCACTGACGCCGACGTGATTAAAACCTATGTTCGTTTGGGATTGGGGGTAGGGGTGATCGCCAGCATGGCGGTGGATCCGGTGCAGGATCCGGATCTGGTGACGGTGGATGCGCGCGATATCTTCACCTACAGCACCACTAAAATCGGCTTCCGCCGCAGCACCTTCCTGCGCAGCTACATGTACGACTTCATTCAGCGCTTCGCGCCGCACCTGACGCGCGACGTGGTCGACAGCGCAGTGGCGCTGCGCTCCAACGAAGAAATTGAAGCGATGTTCAAGGACATCAAGCTGCCGATTAAGTAATCGTTGACGATATCAAATCAAACCCGGTTAGGCGCCTGCTAAACCGGGTTTTTTTAGCCCGGAAACCCGCACCTTCCTTGTTTCTCAGGATCATCCTGAAAAGCCGCCGTCCTCTTTTCAACCCGTTAGCCTCTAAGTAGACTGCAAAACGTTCGGATAATTGAGTATGGAAATTCAACGTTATGCAGATATGCAGGCTTAACTACGCTGATTTATCGAGTGATTTCCAGATCCTTCGGGATGCGCTGCTAAGACGTAGAAAGGTGAGAGTGCCTGGAGGTCGAGGGCTGATGGCGTACGGTCGTATAGATGTTCAAGGCGAGCCTGATTACAGTAAATGCGTGGTATCACAATGAAAAAAAGTCTCTGGATTGTTCTGTTCTTGTTGCTAACCTTTTTGTTGTTGCGCTACCTGCCAGACGGAATTTTCGACAGCTTCGTTTCCAACAACATAGAAATTAGCGGTGATGGTGAAATAGGGATGAATAGTTTCGACTCGGCTGTCATTGCCATTAAATTGGGTGTCTCTGCTATCATTGCTGCAGTTGTGCTCACAGTATGTCGCCGCCTGGTGCGCAAACCCCGCTAAAGCCGCGAGATTTTCGCTGCCAAAACGCCGCCTCGTTGCGGCGTTTTCGTTGACGCGTGGCCTAACCCCTTGGCTGCGCTCGCACTTCCTTCTTCTTGATTGTTCTCACCTATCGCTGTGATCAAATCGTGTTGTTATCAAAACGTTAACTTATCTTTGTGGTATCTTTAAACAAGACCTCACTGATTACCCTGTTTTAATCACAATAAGAAATGGAGGAGCTATGTCGTCCGATCTTCGTGAAACAAGTCTGGATAAGCTGGTTGCGCTGAATAGCGAATATTACTACTACAGTCTGCCGCTGGCGGCGAAGCAGCTGGGTGATATCGACCGGTTGCCGAAATCAATGAAAGTGCTGTTGGAGAACCTGCTGCGCCATGTGGATGGCGATACCGTGCAGGTTGACGACCTCAAGGCCATCGTCGCCTGGTTACAAACCGGCCATGCTGACCGTGAGATCGCCTACCGTCCGGCGCGCGTGCTGATGCAGGATTTTACCGGCGTTCCGGCGGTGGTGGATCTGGCGGCGATGCGTGAAGCGGTGCGGCGGCTGGGCGGCAATGTCGACCAGGTGAACCCGCTGTCGCCGGTGGATCTGGTGATTGACCACTCGGTTACCGTCGATGAATTCGGCGATGACAACGCCTTCGAAGACAACGTGCGTATCGAAATGCAGCGCAACCACGAGCGCTACACCTTCCTGCGCTGGGGGCAGAAAGCCTTCAACCGTTTCCGCGTGGTGCCGCCGGGCACCGGCATCTGCCACCAGGTCAACCTCGAATACCTCGGCCAAACGGTGTGGCACAGTGACGAAAGCGGTCGCCGCGTGGCCTATCCGGATACGCTGGTGGGCACCGATTCTCACACCACCATGATCAACGGCCTGGGCATTCTCGGCTGGGGCGTCGGCGGTATCGAAGCGGAAGCGGCGATGCTGGGCCAGCCGGTGTCGATGCTGATCCCGGACGTCGTCGGCTTTAAGCTGACCGGCAAGCTCCGCGAGGGCATTACCGCCACCGACCTGGTGCTGACGGTCACCCAAATGCTGCGTAAGCACGGCGTTGTCGGCAAGTTCGTCGAGTTTTACGGCGACGGCCTGGCCGATCTGCCGTTGGCGGACCGGGCGACCATCGCCAACATGTCGCCGGAGTTCGGCGCCACCTGCGGTTTCTTCCCGGTAGATGACGTCACGCTCGGCTACATGAAACTCAGCGGCCGCAGCGCCGAACAAATCGCGCTGGTGGAAGCCTACGCCAAGGCGCAGGGCATGTGGCGCAACCCGGGGGATGAGCCGGTATTCACCAGCTCGCTGGCGCTGGATATGTCGACGGTCGAGGCCAGCCTCGCCGGGCCGAAACGCCCGCAGGATCGCGTCGCGCTGCCGAATGTGCCGCAGGCGTTCAAGGCCGCTACCGAGTTGGATATCGGCGGCCACAAGACCAAGGCAGACAGCAAACCCTTTACGCTGGATGGGCAGCAGCACGAGCTGCACGACGGCGCGGTGGTGATCGCGGCGATCACCTCCTGCACCAACACCTCCAACCCGAGCGTGATGATGGCGGCTGGCCTGCTGGCGAAAAACGCCGTCAAGAAAGGGCTGCGCAGCAAGCCTTGGGTAAAAACGTCGTTGGCGCCGGGTTCCAAAGTGGTGACCGACTACTTCGACAGCGCCAAGCTCACCGCTTATCTGGAAGAACTGGGGTTCAACCTGGTGGGATATGGCTGTACCACCTGTATCGGCAACTCCGGGCCGCTGCCGGATCCTATCGAGCAGGCGATCAAAGAGGGCGATCTGACCGTGGGCGCGGTGCTGTCGGGCAACCGTAACTTCGAAGGGCGCATCCACCCGCTGGTGAAAACCAACTGGCTGGCCTCACCGCCGCTGGTCGTGGCGTATGCGCTGGCGGGCAGCATGAAGATCGATCTGACCAAAGAGCCGCTGGGCGAGGGCAATGACGGTCAACCGGTCTACCTGAAGGACATCTGGCCGAGCAGCCAGGACATTGCTCAGGCGGTGGAAGAAGTGCGCACCGAGATGTTCCACAAAGAATACGGCGAAGTGTTCGATGGCGACGCCAACTGGCAGGCGATCCAGGTGACCGGTTCGGCGACCTATCAATGGCAGGAGGATTCTACCTATATCCGCCATCCTCCGTTTTTCAGCACCATGAAGGTGAAGCCGGATCCGGTGCAGGACATCAAGGACGCGCGCATTCTGGCGATTCTGGCCGATTCGGTGACCACCGACCACATCTCGCCGGCGGGCAACATCAAGCGCGACAGCCCGGCGGGGCGTTACCTGAGCGAGCACGGCGTGGCGCCGCAGGACTTTAATTCCTACGGTTCGCGCCGCGGTAACCACGAAGTGATGATGCGCGGCACCTTCGCCAACATCCGCATCCGCAACGAAATGGTGCCGGGCGTGGAGGGGGGCTATACCCGCCATATTCCGTCGCAGCAGCAACTGTCTATCTACGACGCCGCCATGCAGTACCAGCAGGAGCAAGTGCCGCTGGCGGTGATCGCCGGTAAAGAGTACGGTTCCGGCTCCAGCCGCGACTGGGCGGCGAAAGGGCCGCGCCTGCTGGGCGTGCGGGTGGTGATCGCCGAATCCTTCGAGCGTATTCACCGCTCCAACCTGATAGGCATGGGTATTTTGCCGCTGGAGTTCCCGCAGGGCGTGACGCGCAAAACGCTGGGGCTGACCGGGGACGAGCAGATCAGCGTCGGCGGCCTGCAACAGCTGCAGCCGGGCCAGACGGTGCCGGTACATATCACCTATGCCGACGGGCGCAAGGAGGTGATCGACACTCGTTGCCGCATCGATACCGGCAATGAGCTGACCTACTACGAAAACGACGGCATCCTGCACTACGTAATCAGGAAAATGCTGTAAATCGGGCAGTAAAAAGGGCGCCGCAAGGCGCCCTGATTGTTTTCACCGTGGCGGCGATCACTTCTGGTCGAGCAAATGGCCCATTTTGGCGGCCTTGGTGGCCAGATAGTGTTCGTTCTTCGGATTGCGGCCGACGATCAGCGGCACGCGCTCGCTGATATTGATACCGGCTTCGGTCAGGATCTCGACCTTTTTCGGGTTGTTGGTCAGCAAGCGCACCGCGTCGACGCCCAGCAGTTTGAACATGTCGGCGCACAGGGTGAAGTCGCGTTCGTCGGCGGCGAAGCCGAGCTGATGGTTGGCTTCCACGGTGTCTGCGCCCTTATCCTGCAGGGCATAGGCGCGGATCTTGTTCAACAGGCCGATATTGCGGCCCTCCTGGCGATGATAAAGCAGGATGCCGCGGCCTTCTTCGGCGATCTGCTCCAGCGCGGCTTCCAGCTGAAAACCGCAGTCGCAGCGCAGGCTGAACAACGCGTCGCCGGTCAGACATTCGGAATGCACGCGTGCGAGCACCGGCGCTTCACCGGAAATATCACCGAATACCAGCGCCAGATGATCGTGCCCGGTCGCCAGTTCTTCGAATCCTACCATCAGGAAATCGCCCCAAGGTGTCGGCAGTTTAGCCTCTGCCACCCGTTTAAGCTGCATGTCACTCTCCACAAAAACCTACGATTCAATCATTGTCGCGCATCCTAAGTCCGGTCAGTGCATTGACCAAGACTAAAACGTGCTACGCCGATCTCTATTTCGTTAATTATCGGCTATTTTGCCACAACTTCTTGCCGGGCGGTGCTCAGCAAACCAGCAGATGGCGTTTTCTGGCCACCTATTATTGCGATAGGTTGTCTATCTGTTTAATTTTTCGCGTGTTATCAATATTGCACTCTTGTTACACTGCAGCGTGATTCACGCAGAGGAAAACGGGAATGTATGAGATAGCAAAACGCACGGCGGGCGGCGCGTTGCTGCTGCTGTTGATGCCGCTGGCGGTCTGGGTATCCGGCTGGCACTGGCAACCCGGCGGCAATGACCGGCTGCTGAAAGCGCTGTACTGGGTGACCGAAACCGTGACCTCGCCGTGGGGCATTCTGACCAGCGCGATCCTCTGCGGTTGGTTTTTGTGGTGCCTGCGCTTTCGGCTGAAGCCGGCCATCGGTCTGGCGATGCTGCTTTTCGCCGCGCTGTTGATTGGGCAGGGCGTGAAGTCGTTGATCAAGGATCGGGTGCAAGAGCCGCGTCCTTTCGTGGTGTGGTTGGAGCAAACCCACGGCGTGGACGGCAAGTATTTCTACTCGCTGCAGCGCAAAGAGCGCAGCGCGCTGGTGCGCGAGCAACTGCAAGACCAGACGCTGGTGCCGGGCTGGCTGCGCAAGCACTGGCAGTTTGAAACCGGCTTTGCTTTTCCGTCGGGGCACACCATGTTCGCCGCCACCTGGGCGCTATTGGGCGTAGGGCTGCTGTGGCCGCGCCGCCATTACAAAACCGTCGCGATCCTGATGGTGTGGGCGGCCGGGGTAATGGGCAGCCGCTTGCTGCTGGGCATGCACTGGCCGCGCGATCTGGCAATGGCCACGTTGATCAGTTGGTTGCTGGTGGTGATCACCTGCTGGCTGGCGCAGCGCTGGTTCGGTCCTCTGACGCCGCCGCCGCAAGAGCAGCAGGAAATCGCGGCGCGCAAGCCGGAATAATCACTTCTTTCACAGGCGCCGTTCAGGCGCCTGCCACCAAGACCTTAACGCCTACCTTTTCAAATGCCTGCATGGCGGCATCGCTAATTCCGTTGTCGGTAATCAAATAGTCGATATGCTGCCAGTCACAAGGCAGCGCAAACATTGAAACTTTATCGATCTTGCTGGAGTCGGCCACCACATACACCGTGTTGGCTGCATTGATCATCGCCATTTTCAGTTTGATGTCGGTTTCGCTTGGGAAACTGAGCCCGTGGCGGGGCGAGATGCAGGCCGTCGCGAGGAACAGTTTTTGCGCCAGCACGTTTTCGAAGAAATTGGCGGCTTTGTCCCCGGAGGTGGAGAGCGTCGGAAATTTGAATGAGCCCCCGGTCAGCAAAATATTCACGCCCGGTTCGCCGCCCAGCTGCAGCGCAATATTGACGCCGGTGGTGATAACGGACAGTTTCTTTATGTGATTCAGGTGATTGGCGATAGCCGTGGTGGTGGTGCCCGAATCAAGAATGATGGTGTCGCCGGGTTCGATAAAACCGGCGGCGAGTTTGCCGATGCGATCTTTGGCGGTCAGGTTAACCTGGCGTTCCAGTAGCATGGCATGAGTATTTTGCTTGCCATCAACCAGGGTTGCACCGCCGTGGAAGCGCTGCACATAGCCTTGCTGCTGCAGGACGCGCAGATCGGTGCGAATGGTCGCCTCGGTCAGCTTGAAGGTATCGGTAAGCATTTTGACCGTCGCCGAGCCGTCTTCGCGGATCATGTCGAGGATCTTTTCGCGCCGTTGCTGCATTTCCGCCAACTGCTCGCTTTTGCTTTTCAATCGAAAGACTCCTGCACCTGTCAGTTCCCGCCGCGCGGTTTGCCACGGCCACTCCTTATTGATGCGCTGAATTTTAGCTCGCGATTATTGATAAAGCCACGGATAAACCCAGTTAAGCAGCGTTGATTTTTATTCGAAAATCATTGGCATCCGATGAAATCAACGGTAAAAACTAAATTAAAGCAGCTGAATTATTTTTATAGTGTTGTTATTTGTTGGTTTTTATCGGTGTGAGTGTTGTCTGGTAAGCGCTTTTGTTTGAAATTTGATCTTGCCCACATTAATTATCGTTTTTGCTGCATATGATTTCCATTCGAAAATCAATGATGGGTTAACGGATCGTTTTTGATGCGATAACGATAATCAAGGCGCTTAAGTAGAGGTGACGATGGACTTTCAGGCGATTAAAAATACGGCACGCCAGGCGCGCCGACATGTGGTGACCATGAACCATAAGGCAGGCAAGGGTCATACCGGCGCCGATCTGTCGGAAATCGACATCATCTGCACTTTGTATATGGCAGTGATGGATCGCAGCAATGCCCGGCCCGATCAGGATCGGTTCATTTTGTCTAAAGGGCACGGCGCCGGCGGTTTTTACTGCAGCTGTGCGGCAATGGGCTTGCTCGATCCGGCGGTGCTCGATCAGTTCATGGGCGACGACACCTTGTTGGCCGGGCATCCGGTGCGGCAGAAGTTGCCGGAGTTGGTGGAGATTAACTCCGGCGGTTTGGGGCATGGGCTGCCGATCGCCGTGGGGTTGGCGCTGGGCAATAAGCTGGCAGGGCGTGGGCATCGCCGCGCTTTCGTACTGCTGGGCGACGGCGAGCTGGCGGAGGGATCCAACTGGGAGGCGGCAATGGCGGCCAGCAAATTCAAGCTGGATAACCTGATCGCCATTGTCGATCGCAACCGGCTGCAGCTGGCGGGCAAGACGGAGGAGATCATGCCGCTGGAACCGCTGGCGGAAAAATGGCGCGCTTTCGGTTTCGAAACCGTGGAATGTGACGGGCACGATCCGGCGGCGCTGGTGGCGGCGATCCAACTTCCGAGCCAGGACAAACCGCGAGTGATTTTGGCCAATACCGAAAAGGGGCACGGCGTGTCGTTTATGGCTAACGTTGCCGCCTGGCATCACGCGGTACCGGACGAACAACAGCTGGCGCAGGCGCTGGCGGAACTGGAGGGGTAAACATGCAGGACTTACGCGATGCGGTGGTGACGGCGTTGATCGAACAGCAACGGGCGGGTGCAGATCTGAGCGTGATGGTGGCGGATTCCACGTCCACGTCAAAAATCGCGCCCTTTGAGCAGGCTTATCCGGAGCGGGTAGTGAACGTCGGTATCGCCGAACAGAACATGGTTGGCATGGCTGCCGGCATGGCGCTCAGCGGCCGTACGGTCTTTACCGCCAACGCGGCACCTTTCCTGTTCGCTCGTTCAAACGAACAGATGAAAAACGATGTTTGCTACACGGAGACCAACGTGAAAATGCTTGGCCTGAATGCCGGATTTGGTTACGGGCCACTGGGGGCGACGCACCACTGCATGAACGATATCGCCATCGCCCGTACGTTGGGCAATCTCAGCGTCTATGCGCCGGCGGATGCACGGCAAGCGGCAGAGATTGTCCGTCATGTCATCGCGCAACCCGGTCCGGCCTATATCCGCATGGACAGTGACAAGCTGCCGGTGTTGAACGCGGATTACCAATTCCGTCCGGGAGAGCCGGAGGTGTTGCATCAGGGGGAAGATAGCCTGGTGTTCTGTTTGGGCACGGTGGCTCATGAGGCGATGAAGGTGCTGGCATTGGGCGATAACCCGACCATTGTCTCTCTCCCTTCGCTCTGGCCGCTCAATGAGGAGGCGGTGGTGGCGTTGATGCGCTCGCACCGCCGGGTGCTGACTATGGAGGAGCATGCGCTCAGCGGTGGTTTAGGCACCATCATCGGTGAATTGTTGCTGCGGCATCAGCTGCCGCGGCCGTTTGCCGCGCTGGGCGTGCCGGCTTACGAATTTACCCACAGCAGCAGCCGGGCGGCGCTGCGGCGGCAATATGCCATCGACGCTGCAGGATTGCATGCTCAGTTAACTCAATAGGGGGAAGCGATGGAGCGGAACGAGTATGACGTTAATTTACGCTACGGAGTAGATAGCGGACTGTCGCTGACGGGGAAGGTTGCCGTGATTACCGGCGGTTTGGGCGGTATCGCGATGGCCGCCAATCGCTTGCTGTTGGAAAAAGGCGCGCGTTTGGTGTTGATGTACCCGGCTTTTGAACAAGACAAGGCTGCGGCGGCGCTGCGGGAATTAGGTGAAGAGCAGGTACTTTGCCAGGTTTGCGACGTGACGGATCCTGACTCGGTGGCCGCCGCTTTCACTGCGGCTCAACGGCGCTTTGGCCGCCTCGATATTTTGGTCAACTGCGCTGGCTACGTCAATCTGCAGCCGGCGACGGAGGTCACGCTCGAGGAGTGGCAGCGTCATTTGGCGGTCAACCTCACCGGACCTTTTCTATGCTCGCAGGCGTTGGCGCGTCGCGCGATAGCCGCCGGTCACGGAGGGAAAATCATCAACATCGCGTCGCAGGCGGCCTCTATCGCCATTGACGAACACTGTGCCTATACCTCCGCCAAGGCGGGGCTGCTGGGCATGACCAAGGTGATGGCCAAAGAATGGGCGCCGCATGGCATTACGGTCAACACGTTATCGCCCACCGTGGTGCTGACGCCTATGGGAGAGAAAGCCTGGCGCGGCGAGAAGGGCGAGGCGATGAAAAAGCTGATCCCGCTGGGGCGTTTTGCTTATACCGACGAAATTGCGGCGGCGATCCTGTTTTTTGCCAGCAACGGCAGCGACATGATTACCGGCGCGGACCTGATGATCGACGGCGGTTTTACCATTTGGTAAGCGGCAACCGCGGCGATCGCCAACACCAGACGATGTTCAACACAACGATAAGAGAACACCATCATGAAAAAAATAGCCACTTACCTCACTTTGCTTACCGGTTTTGCCTGCGCCACTGCCATGGCGGCGGAAAAAGGCACAATCGCCATTCTCGTCAACTCGCTGGATAACCCTTATTACTCCGCGGAAGCCAAGGGAGCCGAGGCCAAAGCCAAGTCTCTCGGCTACCAGACGCTGGTGCTGTCGCACGGCGAAGACGTCAAGCGTCAGGGGGAGCTCATCAGCCTGGTTATCGGCCGCAAGGTTCAGGGCATCATTTTGGATAACGCCGATTCCCAGGCCAGCGTCGCCGCCGTGCAGCAGGCGAAAAACGCCGGCATTCCGGTGGTGCTGATCAACCGTGAGATCCCGGTCGATGGCGTAGCGCTGGCGCAGATCACCCATAACAACTTCCAGGCCGGATCGGACGTCGCCAATCAGTTTGTGGAAAAAATGGGGGAGACCGGTAAATACGCCGAACTGACCTGCAACCTGGCGGACAATAACTGCGTCACACGTTCGCAATCGTTCCATAACGTGATCGACCAATACCCGGAGATGGTCAGCGTGGCGCGCCAAGACGCCAAGGGCAATCTGCTGGAAGGGAAGCGCATTATGGACAGCATCCTGCAGGCGCATCCGGACATCAAAGGCGTGATCTGCGGCAATGGTCCGGTCGCGCTGGGCGCAGTGGCGGCGCTGAAGGCCGCCGGCAGACAGGATGTCACCGTGGTGGGGATCGACGGCAGCAACGATGAGCGCGATGCCATTCTTAACGGCAGCCTCTACGCCAGCGTGATGCTGCAGGCGCAGGCGATTGCCGCGCAGGGCGTCGAGATCCTGGATGGCTACTTCCAATCCGGCAGCTATACCGGCAAGGAGCGCGTGATGTTCCGCGGCATCCTGATCGGCAAAGACAATGCCCAGCAAGTCAATGACTTCAACTTTAAACAGTAATCCGCGCTGAGCGGCGTCTTTCACCACCCCGTCCTGGCGGCGGGGTGCGATCGGAGGTGTTGTTATGTCGATGCGTATTGCGTTGACCCTCATCGTCGTTCTGGCGTTGAGCGGTTGCCGTATCGTCTCGGAGAAAAAGCTGGCGGCGCTTCGCTCCCCGGTGAATCCACATGTGGCGCAGGCGGCGGAGATTTACCGCAGCAAAATCGCCCCGCAAGCGGTCAAAACGGCGCAGCCGCTGGGTGAACTGCTCGCCCGGATCGCCCAGGCCAAGGATTTCAACAGCGCTTGCGGCCTGCTTGGGTACCGTCCTCAACCGGAGTTTCCTTGTTACTTCAACGTTAAGGTCAGCGGTGAAGTCGCGGCGGTCAACACCCGTTCACGCAGCGGAAAATTAACGCTCAAACTGACCGATGCGCCGCTCAGCAGCGTGGAGGTGCAGATCGGGCCGGTCTACCGCGGTACGGCGTTACGCGACAGCTATCGCGGCCTGAGCTACAGCGATTTCAATGACCAAGCGCTGTTCGGCGATTTTGCCAGGGCGATTAACCAGGCTTCGATCGACGAACTGGCCGGATCCCAGCCCAAGGTGGGTGACCACATTACCGTGTATGGCGTATTCAGCAGCTGGCAGGCACCTGCCGAGCCGCTGTTGATCACGCCGGTGCGCATTCAACCTTAAGGGGGCGTGATGAGCGATCCGATCATTATTCAAACGCGCAACGTTTCGCGCCTCTATCCGGGCGTCACCGCGTTGGATAGCGTGAGTTATCAAGTGTTTCGCAATCAGGTCAACGTACTGATCGGCGAGAATGGCGCCGGTAAGTCGACCATGATGAAGCTGCTGGCGGGGGTGGAAACCCCGTCCTCCGGCACTATCGAGCTGGAGGGGAAAGCGGTGACGTTAACCTCCACGCAGCAGGCGGAGCGGCTCGGGATCAGCATTATTTTTCAGGAGCTGAACCTGTTCCCCAACATGTCGGTCATGGACAACATTTTTATGGCCAACGAGTTCTTCCAGCGCGGCCGTATCAATGTGGACTATCAGTATCAGCTGGCCAAATCCTTGCTGCAGCGGCTGGAGTTGGATATCGAACCGCATACGCCGTTGGGCAGCCTCGGTATCGGTCATCAGCAACTGGTTGAAATTGCCCGTGCCCTGGCGAAGGACACCCGGGTGCTGATCATGGATGAGCCGACGTCGGCGCTGAGTCAGGCCGAAGTGCGCACGCTGTTTCGGGTGATCGCCGATCTGAAAAAACGCGGCGTCACCATCATCTACATTTCTCACCGACTGGAAGAGCTGATGGAGATTGGCGACCGCATCACGGTGTTTCGCGACGGGCGTTTTGTTGCCGCCGAACCGGTCAGTAACGTCAGCATTCCGTGGATCATCGAAAAGATGGTGGGTGAAAAGAGCAAGCGCTTCGATTATTGCGCGGCAGAACAAGGGGATGAAGTGCTGAAGGTCGAACAGCTGACGCTGCCGCGTGAAAACGGCGGCTATTGCCTTAACGACGTCAGTTTTTCACTGCGCAAAGGGGAAGTGATCGGCATTTATGGCCTGTTGGGGGCCGGCCGTACCGAACTGTTCAAAGTGCTCAACGGCGTGATGCGCCAGACGGCAGGTCGCATTTTGCTCAACGGCAAAAGCGTGGAGCGGCTGGGATTCCGTCAACGCATGGCGTTGGGCATGGCGCTGGTGCCGGAAGACAGGCAGGCGGAGGGGTTGGTGCAGATGATGTCGATCAAGGCCAACATGACCCTGGCCAGCCTGGGACGTAATGCGCTACGGCCGTTGGCATCGGCCGGGGAGTGTACGTTGGTCGATGGCATGATCGAAAAACTGGCGATCAAGGTCAGTGACCGGGAGCTGCCAATTACCAGCCTGAGCGGCGGCAATCAGCAGAAAGTGGTGTTGGGCAAGGCGCTGCTGACCGGGCCGCAGGTGGTGTTTCTTGATGAGCCGACGCGCGGAATTGACGTCGGTGCCAAAACGGACGTTTACCACCTGATTGGCGCGATGGCGCGCCAGGGGCTGGCGGTGATGTTCTCTTCGTCGGAGCTGGATGAGGTGGTCTCGCTGGCCGACCGGGTGATGGTGATGGCGGACGGGCAGCTGACAGCCGATCTGCCGCGCGAACGGGCCGATCGCGAAACGCTGATCCGCGCCTCAACCCCTCATGCATAAGGATAAGGCAATGCAAACCAAGTATCGGTTGTATATGTATTTGCTGCAGGCGCGCACCTTCATCGCCCTGTTGCTGGTGGTGCTGTTCTTCAGCAGCATGGTGCCGAATTTTCTGACCGTTTCTAATCTGCTGATCATGACGCAGCACGTGGCGATTACCGGGCTGCTGGCGGTTGGCATGACACTGGTGATCCTCACCGGCGGCATCGACTTGTCGGTCGGCGCGGTGGCGGGTTTGTGCGGGATGATTGCCGGTGCGCTATTGACCGTCGGTATCCCGCTGTGGGATGGCAATCGGCTGTTTCTCAACGTTTTTGAAGTGATCGGCGCGGTGGCGCTGTTGGGCGTGTTGTTGGGTTTGATCAACGGCACGCTGATCACGCGGCTCGGCGTTGCGCCATTCATCTGCACCCTGGGGGCGATGTACGTGGCGCGTGGGGCGGCGTTGCTGACGGCGGACGGCAAAACCTATCCCAATCTGGTGGGCATGGAGGCGTTGGGCAACACCGGTTTCGCTGCCCTGGGGTCTGGCACCTTCCTGGGAATTTACAACCCGATTTGGCTGATGTTAGCCATCGTGTTGTTGGGGATCTATCTCACCAAGAAAACGCCGCTGGGCCGTTATATCTATGCCATTGGCGGCAATGAGCCGGCGGCGCGGCTGTCGGGGGTGCCGATTGTCAAAGTGAAAATGTTCGTCTATGCGTTTTCCGGGCTGTGTGCGGCGCTGGTGGGGCTGGTCATCGCTTCTCAATTGCAGACCGCGCACCCGATGACCGGCAATATGTTCGAAATGGACGCCATCGGCGCGACGGTGCTGGGCGGTACGGCGCTCAGCGGTGGTCGCGGCAGGGTATTCGGTTCGATCATCGGCGCCTTTGTGATCGTTTTTCTGGCGGACGGCTTGGTGATGATGGGCGTCAGCGAGTTCTGGCAAATGGTGATTAAAGGGCTGGTGATCGTCACCGCCGTGGTGATTGACCAGTTCCAGCAGCGTTTGCAAAGCAAGGTCATTCTGATGCAGCGCCAGGAAAAAAAAGCGGTGCAGCCGCTGGCTGAGGTGAGCCATGGTTAAAGCGGACTGCATTGTCGCGTTGGACGAGGGCACCAGCAACGCCAAGGCCGTGGTGGTGGATGCACAGGGTACGATCGTCGCCAGGGCCAGCAGGCCACTGACGTTGCAGACGCCGCAGCCCGGTTGGGTGGAGCAACGGGGCGAGACCTTGCTGGCGGCCTCTCTGGCGGTATTGCGGGAGGCTATTGCGTTGGCCGGAGCATCCCGCATTGCCGGTATCGCCATCAGCAACCAGCGTGAAACCGCCATCGGCTGGCGTCGCGCTGACGGCCAACCGATCGGCCCGGCTCTGACCTGGCAATGCGCGCGTTCCACCGATTTCTGCGAACGGCTGCGCCGCGATCGGCAGGAGGAAGCGGTGCGCCGCGCCACCGGTTTGCCGCTTTCACCGTTGTTCTCGGCGTCGAAAATGCGCTGGTTGCTCGATCACTGCGAAGAGGGACAGCGGTTGGCGGAGAACGGCGAACTGTGCCTGGGCACCATCGATGCCTGGTTGTTGTGGCAGTTGAGTGGGGGGCGGGCATTCGGCTGTGATGTCTCCAATGCCGCCCGAACTCAACTGCTGAATCTCGCTTCCGGGGCGTGGGACGAACAGATGCTGGCGCTGTTCAATATTCCCCGTCAGGCGCTGCCGACAATCCATCCCTCCAGCCATCTGTTCGGCACGACGTTGGGATTGGAAGGCATTGCCGACGGCATTCCAATTGCTGCGATGGTAGGGGATTCCCATGCGGCGCTTTATGGCCATGCGCTGGGTCAGGCTGGGCAGGTCAAAGCCACCTATGGCACAGGATCATCGGTGATGGCGCCAATCGCCGAAGCGCAATGCGATACGAGCGCTCTGGCAACGACCATCGCCTGGCATGACGGTGGACGCATGCAGTACGCACTGGAGGGCAATATTCCCCACACCGGCGACGCTATCGCCTGGATGCTGGATGTCGCCGCCATACCGTCGGAGGGCGAAGCGCCGTTGAGTGAACTGCCTGTTCGCGTGCCCGACAGCGGTGGCGTCTATTTTGTACCGGCGCTGACCGGTGCCGGCGCACCCTGGTGGGATGAGCAAGCGCGCGGCGTGATTTGCGGGCTCAGCCGCGGCACGCGGCGAGAACATTTGGTGCGGGCCGCTTTTGAATCGGTGGCTTATCAAATCGCCGATGTGATCGGCGTACTGCGGCAACAACCGGGTTTTGCGCTGCAGGGGCTGATGGCAGACGGCGGCCCCAGCCGCAATGACTGGCTGATGCAGTTTCAGGCCGATCTGCTGGGTTGCCCGGTGTGGCGCAGCAACACGGCGGAACTGTCGGCCCTGGGGGCGGCTTTGATGGCGATGCGCAGCCTGTGGGGAGCTACCGATCGGCAACTGGCGGCACTGTTGCCTCAACATGATGAGTTTAAACCCGATATGCAGCGCCACCGGCAGCTGCAGGAAAACTACAGCGCGTGGCGGCAGGCGGTACAGCGCACCTTATGGCGGCCGCAGACGGCCTCATTGATGACAGGAGAACAATCATGAATCGTGACTTCACGGGGAAAACCGTGGTGATTACCGGCGCATGCCGCGGCATTGGGGCCGGTATCGCCGAGCGTTTCGCCAGTTTGGGCGCCAATTTGGCGATCGCGTCGAATGCAGAGCGCATTCTGACCACGGCGGAAACGCTGCGCCAGCGTTATCGGGCTGAGGTGATGCCGGTCATCCTCGATGTAACCGATGAAGCACAGGTGGTTGATTTTTATCGTCAGGTCTGGGAGCGATTTGGCGCGATCGACGTTTCCATTCAGAACGCCGGGGTGATCACTATCGATCGTTTTGACCAGATGCCCAAAAGCGATTTTGAGAAAGTGCTGGCGGTAAATACCACGGCGGTCTGGCTCTGCTGCCGGGAGGCGGCTAAATATATGGTCGGCCAGCGCAAGGGGCGCCTGATCAACACCTCTTCCGGTCAGGGGCGTAACGGGTTTATTTATACGCCGCATTACGCCGCCAGCAAAATGGGGGTGATCGGCATTACGCAGAGTTTAGCGCTTGAGCTGGCGCCACATGGCATCACGGTCAATGCATTCTGCCCCGGTATCATTGAAAGCGAGATGTGGGAATATAACGACCGCGTTTGGGGAGAAATTCTCAGCGGCCCGGAAAAAACTTACGGCAAAGGGGAGTTGATGGCCGAGTGGGTGGCGGGCATTCCGCTCAAGCGTGCCGGTCAGCCCGAGGATGTGGCGGGTCTGGTGGCCTTCCTTGCTTCGGACGATGCCGATTATATCACCGGCCAAACCATCAATGTGGATGGCGGGTTAATCATGTCATAGCGTGACGATGTCACAAAAAGCGCGGCGCCAGATCGGCGCCGCATTAACCGCTTACATTTTCCCGCCATTGCAATCCGCGCCGTCGCCCCCATATCCTTATAAATTCGACGTTTTGAGAAGCTTTCTCATCAATTTGTTCGTTAAAGCCGTTTACTGCCGAATATGCCAGCAGATATGTGGTTTTATCGTGCCGCAGGGTTTCCCTGCCGCAACGGGAAATGCTAACTTAAGGGTTAGGGACGCCACGTTTTGGCATCGTTCATCCGATTCACTCGGCATCGCGGGAAAGAATGTGAAATATTTGCTGATTTTTTTGTTGGTTCTGGTGATCTTCGTGATTTCCGTCACCTTGGGCGCGCATAACGATCAGGTGGTCAATTTTAACTATCTGGTTGCGCAGGGCGATTATCGCGTATCGACCCTGTTGGCCACGCTGTTTGGCGCCGGTTTCATTCTCGGCTGGATCATTTGCGGTCTGTTCTATCTGCGTACGCGCATTGCGCTAGGCCGCGCCGAGCGCAAGATCAAAAGGCTGGAGCTGCAGCTTGAGCAGCCCGCTGAACCGGCGGCTCAGGCCGTTGTCAGCAAGGAATAACCCTCTATGTTAGAACTGCTGTTTCTGTTGCTGCCCGTGGCTGCCGCGTACGGTTGGTACATGGGGCGCAGAAGCGCTCAGCAGGATAAACAGCAAGAAGCCAACCGCCTGTCGCGTGAATACGTGGCAGGGGTGAACTTTCTGCTTTCAAACCAGCAGGATAAGGCGGTCGATCTGTTCCTCGACATGTTGAAAGAGGACAGCAACACCGTTGAGGCCCACCTGACGTTGGGCAACCTGTTCCGCTCGCGCGGCGAAGTCGACCGCGCTATCCGCATCCATCAGGCCTTGATGGAAAGCGCTTCCCTGACCTTTGAGCAGCGCCTGTTGGCGGTGCAGCAGCTGGGCCGTGACTATATGGCCGCCGGGCTTTACGACCGCGCGGAAGACATGTTCAGCCAGTTGACTGACGAAGCGGATTTTCGCGTCTCGGCGCTGCAGCAACTGCTGGTGATCCATCAGGCGACCAGCGACTGGCAGAAAGCGATCGACGTGGCGGAAAAGTTGGTCAAGCTGGGCAAAGAGAAACAACGCGTCGAGATCGCGCACTTTTATTGTGAACTGGCGCTGCAGGCGATGGGCAGCGACGATCTCGATCGGGCGATGAGCCTGCTCAAGCGTGCGGACGCGGCCGATAAACAATGCGCGCGCGTGTCCATCATGTTCGGGCGCATTTACATGGCGCAAAACGACTACGCCAAAGCGGCGGAGTCGCTGCAACGCGTATTGAGTCAGGATAAAGAGCTGGTCAGCGAAACGCTGCCGATGCTGCAGGAATGCTACCGGCACCTGCCGGAACAGCAGCACAACTGGGCTGATTTCCTGAAGCGCTGCGTGGAAGAGAACACTGGCGCAACCGCCGATCTGATGCTGGCCGAAATCATCGAGCAGCACGAAGGGCGCGACGTGGTGCAGGTCTATATCAACCGCCAGCTGCAGCGTCATCCCACTATGCGGGTGTTTTATCGGCTGATGGATTATCACCTGGCGGACGCTGAAGACGGCCGTGCGAAAGAGAGTCTGCTATTGTTGCGCGATATGGTCGGCGAGCAAATTCGCACCAAGCCGCGTTACCGCTGCCACAAATGTGGCTTCACCGCGCACTCGCTCTATTGGCATTGTCCGTCGTGTCGCGCCTGGTCATCGGTTAAACCGATCCGCGGTCTGGACGGACAATAGCGCGGCGGTGAGACAAAATAAAACGGGGCGATTGATCGCCCCGTTTTTCTATGTTCATCGCTTACTTTTTCTTGCCGCCTTTAGCGCCGGTTTTCAATAGCTGACGCAGCTTCTTCAGCTCTTTTTGGCTCAGAGGCTGTTCGATTTCTTCTTCGGTGCTTTGATTGTCGATCTCGCCGTGGTGCAGGTCGTCCGCTTTCTTGGCCGGTTTTTCTGCCTTGACGACGGGCGCGTTGAAGCTGCTTTCCAGGCGCTGGCACACTTCCACGCTCAATGAAAATTCGTTTTCAGCGGCGGCGGCGCGGATTTTCTCCTTCAGTGCCAGAGGAATTTTAATGGTAAGTGTCGATATCTCGCTCATTTTGAAAGCCTTTCTGCAGGAAGATGCCTTCAAGCTAAGCCACTGGCGATCGGGTGTCTAGTGTGTAATAAAAATTTAATATTTTTGTAACAATAAAGAGCGGGGCAAATGCGGGGTTTTTAAGCGGGAAACAGAGGCAGGGCCCGAAATCTCGGGCCCTGTACCGGAATCCTTATTTGTAGATGATTGCGGTGCCGCTCAACATGTTGTTACCGCCGGCGGAGATAATACGGTAGCTGCTGGCGCCCTGAGCATCTGCTTTAGCGGCCAGTTTTTTCTCCAGGCTGCTGAGGGTGGTTGCGTGGCCTGCGGAAACGACGCCGGTCGCGGTCAGGCTATCGGCCTGCTGGCTGTTGATCGGCTCAGCGGCCAAAGTGGCGAAAGAGGTCAGTGCGATAGCGGCAGCGGCTGCAAAATATTTGATGGTTTTCATGGGTGACTCCAGTCTGTTTATTTAGGAAGGAAGCCATTCGCTTCCGATGTGGTGAATAATAAAGCATCTGGGCCGATTGAAAATCTGATAATGCTGAGCAAGTGGTTCAAAATATTTGATTGATAATTTACGCATCTTTACGGCGTTTTACGCTGCGTGGTTTATTGCTGACGCGCTTACGTTGACGCGCCATGACAAAGACGCAAGGTAACATGACAGAGCGCCGGTGCGCGCTGCGGCTGGGATTTCTGGCCCCTGGCATGTAGAATGCGGCGGTCAGTTTCGCGGGTGAGTCCCTGATTATCTCCATTTTACAGAAGGTAGAAGAAATGAAGTCTGAAAATAACACTAATAACAATGACTTAAAATCATCTCCAATCGTTGTGGCGTTGGATTACGCCGATAAGAACGCTGCGCTGGCGTTCGCCGACCGTATCGATCCGCAAGACTGCCGGCTGAAAGTGGGCAAGGAAATGTTCACGCTGTTTGGGCCGCAGCTGGTGCGCGATCTGCACGGGCGCGGCTTCGACGTATTTCTTGACCTGAAATTCCACGATATTCCCAATACCACGGCGCATGCGGTAGCCGCAGCGGCCGAGCTGGGCGTTTGGATGGTCAATGTGCATGCCAGCGGCGGCGCGCGCATGATGACTGCCGCTAAAGAAGCGCTGGTGTCATACGGGGCGGATGCGCCGCTGCTGATCGCCGTCACGGTGCTGACCAGCATGGAAGCGGAAGACCTTCGCGGCATCGGCATCGAGGCCAGTCCGGCAGAACACGCCGAGCGCCTGGCGCGCCTGACCCGCGACTGCGGGCTGGACGGCGTGGTATGTTCGGCACACGAAGCGCAGCGCCTGAAGGCCGCCTGCGGGCAGGCTTTCCAACTGGTGACGCCGGGGATCCGCCCTGAAGGCAGCGCGGCGGGCGATCAGCGTCGTATTATGACGCCGGTGCAGGCGCAGGCCGCCGGCGTGGACTATATGGTGATTGGGCGTCCGATCACCCAATCTGCGGATCCGGCCGCGACGCTGCGCGCGATCCGCGCCTCTTTGGCCTGAGGAAGCGATGATGAATGACGATAACAGCCGTCTGGTGTATTCCACGGACACCGGTCGCATCAAGCAGGAAGAGGTTAAACCGCAACGCGCCAAGGGCGATGGCGTCGTGCGCATCCAGCGCCAGACCAGCGGCCGCAAGGGGAAGGGCGTGTGCCTGATTACCGGCGTCGATCTGGATGATGCCGCGCTCGACAAACTGGCGGCCGAACTGAAAAAGAAATGCGGCTGCGGCGGCTCGGTGAAAGAGGGAGTCATCGAGATCCAGGGCGATAAACGCGATCTGCTCAAACAGCTGCTGGAAGCCAAAGGCATGACGGTCAAACTGGCGGGCGGTTGAGGCGAATCGCCATGCCGCAGTGCAATGCTGCGGCATGGCTAGAGGTTGTTGCTGCCGGGGGTTAACCCGTTAACGGCGAAAGAACCATAGACTTAAAGTAAAACAGACCTGAAATCATCGTTATTGGTTAATACGTCAAAGCGCCGAGGCGCTTTTGCCCGCCTGTCGGCGGAGGAGCATCGGGCAGGTTATTTGCCAACCTGGTGACCGATGATGCCGCCCACCGCAGCCCCACCCAGCGTGCCCAAAGCGCTGCCGTTGGTCAGCACTGCGCCGCCGACTGCACCGGCGCCGGCGCCGATAGCGGTGTTGCGATCGCGTTTGGACATGTTGGAACAGGCGCTCAGTGAAAACGCCAGAGTCAGAGCCAGAGCGGCGGTGGCGAAACGTTTATTGATAATCATCATAATGACTTCTCCTTAGCATTGGCTATATGGAAGTGCCCTATAAGTATAGGCGTTAACCATAAATCAGGCCTGCTGTTGATTCCCATGCGGTATCGATATAAAAAATGGCATTTTTGTTAACGGCCGAATAATTAGCGAGTTACGGCCCAAAAGTTACCGAAGCTGAGTATAGGTTTCTCGGGAAGGATAAACAGGTAAATAGTCTTAAAATCCCGCTGCGCAAGGGAAACGGCGGGCGGCGTGGCCCGCGCGGCGCGTTATTCGTTGACCAGCTCCACCTGTACGCCCTGACGTTTCAGCTGATGCTGATACTCCAGCGCCAAACGTGAATCGGTGATCACCCGGCTGATTTGCCCCGGCTGCGCCAGCGGGTTAGGCTGGATCTGGCCGAATTTGCTGGAATCCGTCAGCACGATATTCTCCACGCCCTTGGCCAGCACCGCGCTGACCACATCGGCGCGCATCATGTCGCGGCCGGTAAAGCCGGTTTCGGCCTGAAAGCCGTCAATGCCGATAAACGCTTTGTTGAAATGCACCTGCTGAATGCACAGCCGTGTGAGCGGGCCGACCACGGTCTCGCTTTTCTTCTGGTACATGCCGCCCAACACAATCACGTCGCAGTCGGTTTCTTTGAGCAGGTTGGCGATGTAGTGGCTGACGGTGATCAGCGTAATGCGCTTGCGTTCGGCGATGTAGCGCGCCAGCAGGGCATTGGCGCTGCCGCTCTCGATAAAAATCGTCTCGCCGTCGTTGACCTGCGCGGCGGCGTACTGCGCCAATCGTTGCTTAAGGGTGAAATTGGACATCATGCGGGCGTCGACGTCGTCGCTTTCCAACGCCACGGCGGAGCCGTGCACCCGCTTCAGATAACTGCGTTTTTCCAGCAGGTTGAGATCCTGCCGGATGGTGACTTCCGAGACGCCCGAAGCGCGCGCCAGCTCATTGACGCTGATCCGGCGGCGATCGTTAACCAACTGCAATATGGTCTGTTGTCGTAAATTCATATCGGCCTGATGATGCGGCCGCCAAGGCGCGGCCGCTAAGAGTCAAAGGTTTAAAGAGTATGTTCTGTGCGCGCAATAATATCATCCTGCGCCTCAGGGGATAATGCGGTAAAGAAGGCGGAATAGCCAGCTACGCGAACCACTAAATCACGATATTGGTCAGGGTGTTGCTTCGCCGCCAGCAGCGTGTCGCGCGACACGATGTTGTACTGCACATGCCAGCCGCGATAGCTCTCGAAGAAGGTGCGCAACATCAGCATCAGCTTCTCCCGATCGCGCGGGTTGTCCAGCGTCGCCGGGTTCAGCTTTTGGTTGAGCAGCACGCCGCCGAGGATCGCCTCGGTCGGCAACTTGGCGAGCGAATTAAACACCGCGGTCGGCCCCAGGTGGTCGGTGCCGGACGCCGGGCTGGCGCCTTCCGCCAGCGGCGCGTGCGCCTTGCGGCCATCCGGCGTGGCCAGGGTGGCAGCGCCGAAGGGCACGTTGGCCGAAATCGACGAGGTGCCGGCGTAATAGCCGCCGCCGATCGGCCCACGGCCGAAGCGGGTGTTGCGATACTGCTTCAGTTCTTCGATGTAGGTTTGGTAGGCGCGCACCAGCAGCCGATCGACCTCGTCCACATCGTTGCCGTATTTGGGCGCAGCGTTAAGCAGCCGCTGACGCAGCTGCTCGCCATCCAGCCCGGCGAAGTCTTCGGCCAGCGCCGTCGCCAACTGCTGCTGGCCGATCGCCCCTTGGTCGAACACCAGTTTGCGCACCGCCGCGAGGCTGTTGCCCAGGTTGGCGATGCCGACCTGCAGACCGGAAACCCAATCGTATTTGGCGCCGCCTTGCTTGATGCTTTTGCCGCGTTCAATGCAGTCATCCACCAGCGCGGAGCAGAGGATATCGTGGGCGTTCTCCTCCAGCACGCTGTCCACCACGCATTCGATCTCAATTGACTTGCGCGTGTAGTAGCGGATTTGCCGATCCCAGGCGGTTAATACCTGCTCGAAATCGGCGAAGTTTCCTTTGGACAGCGCCTGTTCCTGCGGCAGGAAAATCTGCCCGGACGTGGCGTCGCGGCCTTGTTCCAGCGCCGCCAGCAGCACGCGGGCGAAGTTGATGAAGCTCATGCCGGTGCAGCGATAGCCCCATTTGCCGCCGACGGCGGTCTCGATACAGCCGATGGCGGCGTAGTCGTAAGCGTCCTGCGGTTCGACCCCCAGCTTGATGAACTCGGGAATGACGATTTCGTCGTTATTGAATGCCGGCATGCCGAAACCGCAGCGGATCACCTGTACGCAGGCGTCGAGGAAATCGGCGCTCATCCCGGCGTGGTAACGCACGCTGAGGTTGGGCTGGGTGGAGCGCAGGCGGCCGCAGGATTCGAGAATGGCGTAGGACAGCGGATTGACCGCGTCGCACGGCCGGCCATCGACCAGTTTTTGGCCGCCGATGGTGACGTTCTGGTACAGCGGGCTGCCGGCGGAGGCCTTGGAGTGCGAGCCGGAGCGGATCTTGTTGACCTCCAGCAGCTTCAGCCAGCAGCTGTGCAGCAGCTCGATGGCGTTTTCCCGCGTCAGGTTTTGCTCCAGCTCCACGTCGCGCCGATACCAGGGATAGAGATACTGATCGAGGCGGCCAAAGGAAACCGAATGGCCGTTGGATTCGATCTGCAACGTCAGCTGGATGAAATAGCACAGCTGCAGCGCCTGCCAGAAGGTTTGCGGCGGGCGATGGGCGATCCGGTCGCAGTTGTCTGCGATAGCCAGCAGCTCGGCGCGCCGCCAGTCGCGGGCTTCGTTTTGCGCCATGTCGCGCGCCAGGCGAGCGAAGCGCAGGATGTGTTCGCTCAGCGCCGTCAGCACAATATCGATAGCGTTGAGAAACTGCGCCTTGTGCAGATCTTCCCACTCGGTCAGACGCAGGCGGCTGCGGCGCGCGCGCACCTTTTCACGCAGGCCATCGAGGCCTAACTCCAGCAGCAGCGGGAAGTTGACCGCCAGATGGGCGTCGCCGGAGGTCATATTGCCCTCGGCCTTGATGATGCCGGTGGCCAGCAACGCCTTTTGTTCGTCGGTGAACATGCCGTAGCAGCGATCCTGCACCGTTTGGCCGCGCCACCAGGGGCACAGACGATGCAAAATTGCCTTGTTCTCGTCGCTGACCGAAAAACCGGCGCCCGGCCGGTCGGCCAACTGGTCTATTTCGTTTTCTATCCAGCCGACGGTGTATTCGGGGAAGATCGGCGCGGCGCGCAGCTCGCTGGCCTGGTTGCCGACGATCAGCTCGTCGTTGGCGATCCAGATGCTGCGTTTCGCCAGATGGTTGGCCAACGCCAGGGCGCGGCGCACCGGCAGCGGCTTGTCCTGATGCTGCTGATAGGCCTCGGTATAGTGCTGCGCGCGTTCGGTGCACACCGGCGGTTTGACGATGTGAATCAGCGCATTCTTATGCGCCTGGATACGGGCGCTCAGGGTAGTCAAATCCAACGTGGTCATGGTGTTATCCTCGCAAAATGGCGGTCAGGCCCTTGGCGCCGGCATACTCTTCGGCGAAGGCCAGCAGGTCGGGTGCGTCCAGTGGCGTGCGGGCGGCACGGTAGGGTTCGCCGAGCAGGTGGTACTTGTTGATGCCGAGCGTGTGGTACGGCAGAAAGTGGATCTCCGACACGCCGATCTCGTCGGCGGCGAAGTCGACGATGGTACGGACAGAGCGGCGATCGGCGTTGAAATCGGGGATCAGCGGCACGCGTACGGTCATTTGCGCGCCGTGCGCCGCCAGCCGACGAAAATTGCTCATCACCCGGCGGGCGGAACCGCCGGTCCAGGCTCTGAAGCGCGCTTCGTCGGTGTGTTTGAGATCGGCCAGCAGCAGATCCAGCCACGGCAGCGAAGGGGCGATATAACGCCATGGGACGTGCAGGCAGGATTCGACGGCGGTGTGGATGCCGGCCTCGCGGCCGCGCCGCAGCAGGTCCGCCGCGATGTCCGGCTGCATAAAGGGTTCGCCGCCGGACAGCGTTAAACCGCCGCCGCTGCGCAGGTAGAAAGGCTTATCCCGCATCACCTCGGCCATGATATCGTCGGGGTTGATCGGGCTGCCGCACAGGCTGAGTGCGCCGGTCGGGCAGGCGGCGGCCAGGGCGGCATAATCGTCTGCGCTAATCAGCTCGCGTTGCAGCGTCAGCGGCCCGTCGGTGCGTTGCAGCCCTTGCGGACAACGCTCGGCGCACAGCGTGCAGCCGCTCAGGCACAGACGTTCGTCAAACAGCAGGTCTGCGTGGCGCGAGCGGCTTTCCGGGTTCTGACACCACCGGCAGCTCAGCGGGCAGCCTTTTAAAAAGACCACGCTGCGGATGCCCGGGCCGTCATGGGTCGAGTAGCGCTGCACATTGAAGATCATGAGTCACCCGTTTGGCGTTGCTGTATCTTTCGCCATTAAAGATGTTTCGAATGAAAGTTGAGTTGATTTTGATCAAAAGTTAGCGCGGTTTTTGCCCTATGATGATCAGAGTTTGAATCCGCCCACAGAACATGACACAGGAGTCCGTGATGGAGCTTTATCTCGATACCGCCGATGTGACCGCGGTAAAACGCCTGGCGCGCATTCTGCCGCTGCACGGCGTCACCACCAACCCGAGCATCGTGGCGAAGGAAGGCAAGCCGATCTGGGAAGTGCTGCCCGCGCTGCGCGACGCCCTCGGCGGCACCGGCAAGCTGTTTGCACAGGTGATGGCGACCGATGCGGAACGTATGGTGGCGGAGGCGGCGCTGCTCAGCCAGCGGGTACCGGGGCTGGTGGTGAAAATCCCGGCGACCGCCGAAGGGCTGGCGGCGATCAAGAAGCTTAAAACGATGTCCATTCCGACGTTGGGCACCGCGGTGTACGGCGCTGCACAGGGGCTGTTGGCGGCCTTGGCCGGGGCGGAATATGTGGCGCCTTACGTCAACCGGGTGGACGCGCAGGGCGGCGACGGCATCGAAATGGTGCACGAGCTGCAGCAGCTGTTGAGCCTGCATGCGCCGTCGGCGCAGGTGCTGGCCGCCAGTTTCAAAACGCCGCGCCAGGCGCTGGAGTGCCTGTTGGCGGGCTGCCAGGCCATCACGCTGCCGGTGGACGTCGCGGAGCAGTTCCTGAATGCGCCGGCAGTGCAGGCCGCGGTCGAGAAATTCGAACAGGATTGGCAAGGGGCGTTCGGCTCCACGCTGTTAGGCTAAAGCCAGTAAAAAGGGCGCCGCGGCGCCCTTGCTTGATGCTCGGTTCGTTTAGCTGCGGCCGGCCTCTTCCCTCAGCGCGGCGCCGACCTCGTGCGCCGTCGGCTGTTCGGCGCGCAGCGCCCGGCGGATCGCGAAGAAGGCGGCGATCAGCATGGTCACCGCCACCAGCATAAAGAACCCGCACAGCGCGGCGTTGATCTGGTTGCTGAACACGATGGTTTCCATGTCTTTCAACGATTTGGCCGGCGCAATGATCGTGCCTTGCTCGATGCCGGTGGAGAACTTCTTCGCCTGCGCCAGGAAGCCGATGCTCGGTTTTTCGTGGAAGATCTTCTGCCAGCCGGCGGTCATGGAGGTCACGAACAGCCAGGCGGTCGGCAGAATAGTCACCCAGGCGTAGCGCTGCTTTTTCATCTTGAACAGCACCACGGTGCCGAGGATCAGCGCCATCGACGCCAGCATCTGGTTGCCGATACCGAACAGCGGCCACAGGGTATTGATGCCGCCGAGCGGATCGACCACGCCCTGATACACGAAGAAACCCCAACCGGCCACCGCCACCGTGGTGCCCGCCAGGTTGCCGAACCAGGAGCGGTTATTGGCCAGCTGCGGCACCGCCACGCCCACCAGATCCTGCACCATAAAGCGGCAGGCGCGGGTGCCGGCGTCGACGGCGGTCAGGATGAACAGCGCTTCGAACAGAATGGCGAAGTGGTACCAAAACGCCATCATCGCCCGGCTGTTGAACACCTCACTGATGATGTGCGCCATGCCCACGGCGAAGGTCGGGGCGCCGCCGGCGCGCGACAGGATGGCGTTCTCGCCCACCTCTTTGGCGATCAGCGCCAGCGTCTCCGGCGTGACGATAAAGCCCCAGCTGTTAATGACCTGCGAAGCATTTTCCACCGTGGTGCCGATCAGCGCCGCCGGTGAGTTCATGGCGAAGTAGACGCCCGGATCCAGCACCGAGGCGCAGATCAGCGCCATGATGGCGACGAAAGACTCCATCAGCATGGCACCGTAGCCAATAAAGCGAATGTGGCTTTCGCGTTCCACCAGCTTAGGCGTGGTGCCGCTGGAGACCAGCGCGTGGAAGCCGGAAATGGCGCCGCAGGCGATGGTGATGAACAGGAACGGGAACAGGGCGCCGGCGAACACCGGGCCGCTGCCGTCGATAAAGCGCGAGACCGCCGGCATTTTCATCTCCGGCATGGCGAAGACGATGCCGATGGCCAGGCCGATGATGACGCCGATTTTCATAAAGGTGGAAAGGTAATCGCGCGGCGCCAGCAGCAGCCACACCGGCAGCACCGAGGCGACGAAGCCGTAGATCACCAGCACCCAGGTCAGGGTGGTGCCGTGCAGCGTGAAGAACGGCCCCCAATAGGGATCTTGCGCCACGTTGCCGCCGTAAACGATCGCCAGCAGCATCAGCACGAAGCCAATCACCGAAATTTCAGCGATCTTGCCCGGCCGGATAAAGCGCATGTAGATGCCCATGAACAGGGCGATCGGGATGGTGGCGGCGATGGTGAACAGCCCCCACGGGCTGTCGGCCAACGCTTTCACCACCACCAACGCCAGCGCCGACAGGATGATGATCATCACCCCCAGCGCGCCGAGCATGGTGATCACCCCGGCGAACGCCCCCAGCTCTTGCTTGGCCATTTCCCCCAGTGAACGCCCGTCGCGGCGCGTGGAGATGAACAGCACCAGAAAATCCTGCACCGCGCCGGCCAACATAACGCCGACCAGGATCCAGATGGTTCCCGGCAGGAAGCCCATCTGCGCGGCCAGGATCGGCCCCACCAGCGGCCCGGCGCCGGCGATGGCGGCGAAGTGGTGGCCGAACAGCACCCATTTGTTGGTGGGCACGTAGTCCAGGCCGTCGTTGTGGCGTTCGGCCGGGGTCAGACGGCGGTCATCCAGTTCAAAGACCTTGTCGGCGATGAACCGGCTGTAGAAGCGGTAGGCGATGCTGTAGCAGGCGACGGCGGCGACCACCAGCCAGACGGCGTTGACGTGCTCGCCGCGGCTGAGCGCCAGCATGGCGAAGGCGAAGGCGCCGACCAACGCCACCAGCAGCCAGATAAGTCCGGACCTGATGTTTCTCATGAAATAACTCCTTGGCGTGCAGAGGTAAAATCGACGTTGTTATTAGGAATGACGTTTTAACAGTAGAAGTTTTGCCGCCGAACCGTGGCAGGTCGGATGAGAAATGTGAAGCAGGTGGGGTTTTAGTGTAAAAACAACGTGATGAAACACCGCTGGCGCAGGCTGCGGCCCATGCGCTTCCCGGCAGAAGTTCATTCTGCACTTTCACTTCGCATACAGCGAATCATCGCCGTTTTTTATCAGAGCACGGCGTCTGGCGGCCTATTATTTTATCTGGCGAGGCGCGCCGAAATAAAATTACTCATGCCGTGTTATACCTTTATTTCAATTCGCACTTTTATTCATTCATTAAATAAATAATAAAGCTACGAAAGGAATTTAATTATGATAAATAAAGTCATTGAAGGGTATTTACCGCAGCTTACGGCCATCCGGCATGATATTCACCAGCATCCCGAGTTGGGTTTTGAAGAATTTCGCACCAGCGATCTGGTGGCGGATTATCTAAGCTCGTGGGGCTATGAGGTACACCGCGGATTGGCGGGCACCGGCGTGGTGGGGACGCTGCGGGTGGGCGACGGCGTTAAACGCCTCGGACTGCGCGCCGATATGGACGCCTTGCCGATCGAGGAAAACAACGGCAAACCCTGGAGCAGCAGCGTGGCCAACCGCATGCACGCCTGCGGCCATGACGGCCATACTACTATGCTGCTCGGCGCCGCCCGCTACCTGGCGCAAACGCGCAACTTCAACGGCACGCTGCACCTGATTTTCCAACCGGCGGAAGAGATGCTGAACGGCGGCGCGCGCATGGTGGAACAGGGGCTGTTCGAACGCTTCCCCTGCGATGCCATCTTCGCCATGCACAACATGCCGGGGATGCCGCTCGGCGAGTTCTTCTTCCAGCACGGCCCGTTCATGGCCTCGATGGATCAGTTCAACGTGCGGGTGCAGGGGCGCGGCGGCCACGGCGCCATCCCGCAGCTGGCGGTCGATCCGGTGCTGGTGGCCTCGCATATCACCGTCGCGCTGCAGAGCATCGTTTCGCGCAATATCGATCCGCTGGAGGCGGCGGTGATCACCGTTGGCAGCATCAAGGCCGGCGAGGCGGCCAACGTGATCCCGGATAGCGCGGAGATGAAGCTCAGCGTACGCTCGCTGGATCGCCAGGCGCGCGCTACGCTGCTGGCGCGCATTCCGGCGCTGATCGAAGCGCAGGCGGCAAGCTTCGGCGCCCACGCGACGGTGGAACACGTTAACGGCACGCCGGTGTTGGTCAACGACGAAGCGATGACCCGTTTCGCCCACCGCGTGGCGCAGCAGCAGTTCGGCGCCGCCCGCGCGCACTACGGCGCCAGGCCGCTGATGGGCAGCGAAGACTTCGCCTTTATGCTCGATGCGCATCCGCAAGGCTGCTACCTGATCATCGGTAACGGTGACGGCGAAGGAAGCTGCATGGTGCATAACCCGGGATATGACTTTAACGATGGGTGTCTGGCGGCCGGCAGCCAGTATTGGGGAGCGTTGGCGGAAGCGTATTTAAAATAAATTCGAAGAATAATAACAGGGAAGATAATGATGAGTGAAAATACGGCGGCGACGCAACCAACAATAAACGCGCCCGCGAGGGTAGGCGGCAAGAAAGTGATATTTGCCGCCTCCTTCGGCAATGCGCTGGAGTTTTTCGATTTCGGTATCTATAACTTCTTCGTTATTTATATCAGCGTATTGTTTTTTCCCCCCTCGAGCGATCCCAATTTGGCGTTGCTGTTGGCGTTCGCCACGTTTGGCGTCAGTTTTTTCATGCGGCCGCTGGGCGGCATTCTGATCGGCGCCTATGCCGATCGCCATGGCCGCAAGCCGGCGATGATCCTGACGATTTCACTGATGAGCCTCGGCACGGCGATGATCGGCTTTGCGCCGACCTACGCCAGCGCCGGTTATTGGGGAACCGTCACGCTGGTGGCGGCGCGTTTGATCCAGGGCGTGGCGGCGGGGGGCGAGGTGGGCGCATCGATGTCGTTGCTGGTGGAGTCGGCGCCACCTAACCGGCGAGGCTTCTATTCCAGTTGGTCGCTGGCGACGCAGGGCATCGCCACCGTGGTCGGCGGCGTCACCGCGCTGGCGCTCAGCGCGGCGTTGCCGGCGATCTCCGGCGAGCCGAATGCCATGGCCGAGTGGGGATGGCGCATTCCGTTCTTTATCGGCGTGGCGCTGGCGCCGCTCGGTTGCTGGCTGCGTCTCGGATTGGAAAGCGACCGGCCGCCGGTGTCGCGGGCTCATGAACCGCCAGCGCAGCTGCGACGGCACTCGCGAGCGGTGGTGCTCGGCGTGATGCTGACCATTGGTGCCACCGTCGCCACTTACATCTCGATGTATTATCTCGGCACTTACGCGGTGAAATACTTAGGCATGCCGCAGGCCTACGGCTATGCCGCGATGCTGCTGGCGGGGCTGGTGACCTTCGGCGGCAGCCTGTTGGTCGGGCACTGGTGCGATCGCTATGGCCGCTTGCCACTGATCCGAGGCTCGCGCATCGCTATCTTGATCGTGGCCTTGCCGGCGTTTTGGTGGCTGAGCGCCGCGCCGCATCCGGCGGTGCTGCTGCTGATTGTCGCGATATTGGTCGGATTGACCACGCTCGGCTCGGTGCCGACCATGCTGATGATTTCGGAGCTGTTTCCGCAGCGCATTCGCGCATTGGGGTTTGCGTTGGTCTACAGCCTCGGCGTGGCGATTTTCGGCGGCTTCGCCCAATATATCGCCTCGCAGTCGATCGCGTTGAGCGGCTCGCTGCTGGCGCCCGCCGTCTACCTGATGCTGGCGACGCTGGCTTCGTTGGCGGTGCTGCCATTGCTGCGTGAAACCGGCGGTAACCCATTGCGTTAGCGAGCGCGGACGAAAAAAAACGCCGGCGGTTTTCACCGTCGGCGTTTGGCGTCGCTACCGTTTCAGGCTGGCGTTCAGGCCGCCGGCCGGGCGATCACGCTGCGGGTTTCCATGCGCACTTCGGCGATGGTGACCTGCAAGGTATCGCTTTGGCGATAAACTACTTCGCCTTTGATCTGCACGGTGCCGGTTTCCTGGCTGCACTGCATCTCGTCACGCACCGCGTGAATAAACGGCGCCGGGATGAAGGCAACCGCGCCGTTGTCCAGCAGGCGCACGCGCAGGCCGCCGCGTGTCACGTCGATGATCTCGGCGTTGAAGCGGGTATCGGTACCGGCCTTGTCCTGCAGGAAGCGGGCGTACAGCCAGTCGCCGACGTCGCGTTCCGCCATGCGGTTCAGGCGGCGGCGTTCCGCCAGCTGCACCGTCACGTCATCCTGCGGTTTTTCCGCCGGCTGCTGGTTGATGATCGCCTTCAGCAGGCGGTGGTTGACCATATCGCCGTATTTACGGATCGGCGATGTCCAGGTGGCGTAAGCCTCCAGCCCCAGACCGAAGTGTGGCCCCGGCGTAGTGCTGATCTCGGCGAAGGTCTGGAAGCGGCGGATGCGGCTGTCGAGGAACTGGGTCGGCTGCGCATCCAGGTGGCGGCGCAGTTCGCAGAAACCGTCGAGGGTCAGCAGCTTCTCGGCTTCGGCTTCGACGCCGTTGGCCTGCAGTACGGTGACCGCTTGCTCAACCAGCGCAGGATCGAAACCGGTGTGCACGTTGTACACGCCGAAGCCCAGGCGATCGCGCAGCACGATGGCGGCGCAGACGTTGGCGGCGATCATGCACTCTTCAACGATGCGGTTGGCGCTGCGGCGCTGCTCGGTAACGATCTCCAGTACGTCGCCTTTTTCACCCAGCACGAAGCGGTAGTCCGGGCGATCTTTGAATACCAGCGCATGCTGGTGGCGCCAGACGTTGCGCGCGTCGCAAACGCGTTTCAGCAGGGTGATCTGTTGCGCGATGGCGTCGCTCGGCGGTTGCCAGCCGGCAATGCCGTCCAGCCAGTCGGAGACTTCGTCGTACACCAGTTTGGCTTTGGATTCGATCTCGGCGGCGAAGAACTGAATATCTTCGCCCAGCGCGCCGTCGGCGGCGATGGTCACGCGGCAAGCCAGCACCTGACGGCGCTCGTTAGGGCGCAGCGAGCACAGGTTGTCCGACAGATCGCGCGGCAGCATCGGGATGTTGAAGCCCGGCAGATAGTTGGTGAAGGCGCGCACGCGGGCGATATCGTCCAGCTTGCTGCCTTGTTCTACGTAGGCAGTAGGATCGGCGATGGCGATGGTCAACTGCAGCGAACCGTCACCGTTGTCGGTCACGTACAGCGCATCGTCCATATCTTCGGTGCTGGCGCTGTCGATGGTGACGAATTCTAGCGCGGTCAGATCTTCACGCACCAGCTCAGAGTCCGGCTCGCTGAGGGCCTGCATCTCCGGCGCCTCTTTTTCCAGGTTGTGACGCGCCAGCGTCACCCACCACGGGGCGAAATGGTCTTCACCGTCGGTGATAAACTGGGTCAGGTCGGCGTTGAAGCCGCGATCGCCTTTCAGCGGATGGCGGCGCATTTCCGCCACTGCCCAGTCGCCGGCCTGGAAGTTGTGGGTCAGTTCACGCACCGGGCGGCACGGAATCGCGTCTTTCAGCAACGGATGATCGGGCACGACGGACAGACGATCGTCGCGCTTTTGCACGCGGCCGACAAAGCGCGACAGGAACGGCTCGACCAGGGTTTCCGGCTCGGCGATTTCGCGCTCTTTCTCGGTGTGCAGGGTGGCGATAATGCGATCCCCGTGCATGACTTTCTTCATGTACGGCGGCGGAATGAAGTAGCTTTTTTGACCGTCTACTTCAAGAAAGCCAAAGCCTTTCTCAGTCCCTTTCACTACGCCTTCAACGCGTGGGGTCTGAGAGTGAAGTTGCTGTTTTAGCTGCGCCAGCAGCGGGTTATCTTGAAACATATCGTCCAGTGAATGGGTTGTGAGTGGCAAGATTTGCGGCTGACAGTTTTACGCGAATCACCCGCTGCGAGCAAGCCTAACGTCACGGAACCCCGCGTTGCCGCGCGATTTTGCGCAAGATTGGTCAATCGAAGGGCGAACGATGAAAAACCCCGGCGCGCAGGCCGGGGTGAAGGAGGGGGGCAATCAGTCCTGCAGCGGCGTCGGCTGCAGGATTTCAATCCAGTAATCGTCCGGATCGCGAATGAACGCGACGTAGTTCATGCGGCCTTCATGCAGGCGTTTCTGAAAGGTGACGCCCAGGCGCTCAAAACGCTCGCAGGCGGCGCGCACGTCCGGCACCGTGACGCACAGGTGGCCAAAGCCGCGCGGCTCGCCGTTGCCGTTGTGGTAATGGAAATCCGCCTGATTTTCGGTGCCGTGGTTATGGGTCAGCTCGAGAATGCCCGGTTGGCTCAGCGCCCAGCGTTTGCGTTCGTCGTCATCCTGCGGGATCTGCTCGCGCGGGCTGCGCGTCAGGTAGCAGATGGTGAAGGCGGCCTCTTTGAATTCTTCCAGATAGACCGGGGTAAAACCCAGTACGCGAGTGTAGAAATCCAGCGCTTTGGTCAGGTCTTTCACGCGGATCATGGTGTGGTTGAACACGTAACCGTCGGTTACCGCGTCCGGTTGGGCCGCCACGCCGGGCAGCGTCAGTAAATCATTCAGTGGCATCAGTGATCCTCCTCAGGGTGTCGACAGACTGTAGGTGAAATCGATGCTAATCTAAAGTGATTGTTTTTAACTAAAACGCTAACTAAAAGTGAATGATAGATGAAGCTGAGCCAGCTGAAGTTTTTCTGCACCGTGGTGGAACACAAAACCATCGCCGCCGCCGCCCGTGAGCTGCACTGCGTGCCTTCCAACGTTACGCTGCGGCTGCGCGAGCTGGAAGAGACGTTGGGCGGCGAGCTGTTTTTCCGCGATAAAAACCGGCTGTACGTCAATCCCAAAGGCCGGCTGTTCTACCAACAGGCGCGCGACATCGTGGCGCAGGCGGAGCGCAGCAAGCAGCTGTTCGCCGGAGAACATCAGCATGGGCTGCTGAACCTCGGGGCGCTGGATTTCTCGCTGGTCAGCCATTTGCCGGCGCGCATCGCCCGGCTGCGCCGTTTACAACCCCATCTGCAGATCAACGTGCTCAGCCGCGATTCATTGGTGCTGGAGCGCATGCTGATCGACAGTGCCCTCGATCTGGCGATCACCGACGGCCCGATTGAACATCCGTTGCTGGCCAGCCAAAAGGCGTTTGACGAACAGCTGGTGATGCTGATGCCGGCCGATGCCGGGCAGCCCGATGCCGCCACGCTGGCGGCGCTGGAATTTTACACGTTCAGCCGCGAATGTTCGTTTCGCCTGAAGGTGGATCACTGGCTGGCCTCGCGCGGGCTGAAACCGCGCATGACGCTGGAAATGGAGTCTTATGCCGCGATGGCGGCCTGCGTGCAGGCAGGTTGCGGCGTCGCTTGCGTGCCGGGTTCTTTGCTGCCGCAGATTTTGCCCGCTCCGGGGCTGAAGGTGGTGGAAATGGGCGAGGAGGGCGTGAGCGATCTGTATTTCGTCTGGCGACGGCATCAGCTGTCCGACGAATTACAGACCATCCTGGCGATATTGAAGCGCCCGGCGTAAACCGGGCGCGCGTTTTCAGGCAATGCGCAGCGAGGGTTGCTGTTCGCTGCGGCGAATCGCCACCGGGATCGACTTCGACGTCGGGGTGCCGGTGCCGTCGCCGAAGCTGGCCAGCGGCACCAGCGGGTTGGTTTCCGGGTAGTAGGCCGCCAGGTTGCCACGCGGAATGTCGTAACTCACCAGCTTGAATCCGTCCACTTTACGCACCACGCCATCGTTCCACAGGGTCTCTATCTCAACCCGTTCGCCATCCTGCAGGCCCAGCGCCGCCAGATCTTCCGGATGGATGAACAACACTTCGCGCTGGCCGTAAACGCCGCGGTAGCGGTCATCCAGGCCATAGATGGTGGTGTTGTACTGATCGTGCGAGCGCAGCGTTTGCAGGGTAAACGGCGCTTGCACGTCGCCCAGTTGCGGGAACAGGGTCGCCGGCAGCGCGGCGGCGCTGAATTCCGCCTTGCCGCTCGGCGTGGCGAAGCGCAGTTCGGCGGCGGCATTGCCCAGGTAGAATCCGCCGGGCTGCTCGCAGCGACGGTTGAAATCCTCAAAGCCGGGAATGGTGGCGGCGATATGATCGCGGATCAGCGAGTAGTCGTCGGCCAACTCCAGCCAGTCCAGCTGCTGCGTGCCCAGCACCGCGTCGGCGATGCCGCAGACGATCGCCGTTTCCGAACGTTGGGTATCCGCCAGCGGTTTGCCGATGCCTTCCGAAGCGTGAACCATGCTGAAAGAATCTTCGACCGTGATGTACTGCGAGCCGCTGGCCTGCATGTCCAATTCGGTGCGGCCCAGCGTCGGCAGGATCAACGCGTCTTTGCCGGTCACCAGGTGGCTGCGGTTAAGTTTGGTGCTGATGTGTACCGTCAAATCGCAGTTGCGCAGGGCGCGGGCGGTGCGCTCGGTGTCCGGCGCCGCGGCGGCCAGATTGCCGCCCAGCGCGATCAGCACTTTCACTTCGCCGCGCAACATCGCTTCGATCGCTTCCACCGTGTTGTGGCCCACCGCGCGATTGGCGGTGAAGTTAAAGTGGCGTTCCAGGCTGTCGAGCAGCGCCTTGGGCGACTTCTCGTCAATCCCCATGGTGCGGTTGCCCTGGACGTTGCTGTGGCCGCGCACCGGGCACAGACCGGCGCCCGGTTTGCCCAGTTGCCCGAACAGCAGCTGCAGGTTGGTGATTTCACGCACCGTCGCAATAGAGTGCTTATGCTGAGTCACGCCCATCGCCCAGGTGCAGATCACCCGCTCGGCGCCCTGGTAAGTGGCCGCCGCCTGGCGCAATTGCGCTTCGCTCAGGCCCGATTGCGCGGTAATGGCCCGCCACTCGGTCGCATCCACCTGCGCCAGGTATGCCTCCACGCCGACGCTGTGCCGTTCGATAAACGCCAGGTCGAACAGGGGTGGCTCACCGGCGGCCAGCCGCTGGCGGTGGGTTTCCAGCAGCGCTTTCACCATGCCGCGCACCGCCGCCATATCGCCGCCCAGATTCGGTTGGTAATAGGAGGAGCTGATCGGCGAGGATTTTGGCGTCAGCATCTGCACCGGATCCTGCGGATCGGCGAATCTTTCCAGCCCGCGCTCGCGCAGGGTGTTGAAACTGACGATGCGCGCGCCGCGTCGGGCGGCGTTTTTCAGGCTGTGCAGCATGCGCGGGTGGTTGGTGCCGGGGTTTTGACCGAACACGAAGATGGCGTCGGCTTTTTCGAAGTCATCGATGCGGATGGTGCCTTTGCCGACGCCGATGCTTTGCTTCAGCCCGACGCCGCTCGCCTCGTGACACATGTTGGAGCAGTCGGGGAAATTGCTGGTGCCGAGCATGCGGCCGAACAGTTGATAAAGGTACGACGCTTCGTTGCTGGCGCGGCCCGAGGTATACAGCTCGATTTGGTTCGGGTTGTCCATTGCGTTGATGTGCCTGGCGATCAGCGCCAGCGCGTCCGGCCAATGAATAGGCTCATAGTGGTCGGTTTCGGCGTTGTAGCGCATCGGATGCGTGAGGCGCCCCTGATATTCGAGGAAATAGTCGCTCTGCTGCTGCAGGGTGCTGACGCTGTGCGCGGCGAAGAACTCAGGCTCGACGGCGCTGCGCGTCGCTTCCCAACTGACTGCCTTGGCGCCGTTTTCACAGAAGCTGAAGGTGCTGTGGTTGTCGTCGCCCCAGGCGCAACCGGGGCAGTCGAAGCCGCGCGCCTTGTTGACGCGCATCAGGTTGCGCATGTTTTTTAGGGTTTGTTTACTGTCGAGGACAAAGCGGGTGGTGGCTTCAAGCGAACCCCAGCCGCCCGCTGGGCCGGTATAAGGCTTGATTGACGGTTTGAATTTCATGGTGACACTTCGCAGGTGGTTGTAGCTAAAAAGTAAACGCTTTTTTATGCGTCTTGCGTATTTATGTCACAAGTTTAGGGGCGCGGCAGGCAGGCGTCTAATCGAATGGGGCAATGGCGGCATAGAGCATATCTATCGCAGGCGGACGCTGACCTAAACAAATGGTTGCATAAAGACACCCGCTGCAAAAGAGTAATGGTTTCGCCTGAAAGTGAATTCATGCAGTCTATCTCGCGGATTATATTGGCATTTTATTTAGCCTGCGGGCCTGAGGAACACAGCGTGAAGCGTTCAGTATCAGTGGTGATCGGCGGTATCTTACTGCCTTTAGCGGCGCAGGCGGCGGAAACGGCGTCCCATTTTCCCACCATGACCCCACCGGCGATAGACGCCGCCTCTTACGTATTGATGGATCACACCACCGGCCAGGTGCTGGCGGCCGGCAATGCCGACGAGCGGCGCAATCCGGCCAGCCTGACCAAACTGATGACCGGGTTGGTGGTCGATCATGCGCTCGATGAGCATAAGATTAGCCTCGACGATGTCGTCACAGTGGGGAAAGACGCCTGGGCGCAGGGCAACCCGGTGTTCAAAGGCTCCTCGCTGATGTTCCTGAAGCCTGGTGACAGGGTCACGGTACGCGATCTCAGCCGCGGCATCATCATCGATTCCGGCAACGACGCCTGCGTGGCGATGGCGGACTATGTGGCGGGCAGCCAGGCCAACTTCGTCAAGCTGATGAACGAGAAGAGCGCGCAGCTGGGCCTGCAGAACACCCATTTCGAAACGGTACACGGGCTGGATGCGCCGGGGCAGTTCACCACCGCCGGCGATCTGGCGGTGATTGCGCGCGCCATCATCATGAGCGAGCCGGCGGAATACCATATGTACAGCGAGAAATCGCTGACCTGGAACGGCATCACGCAGCAGAACCGCAACGGCCTGCTGTGGGATAAGACCCTGCACGTCGACGGACTGAAAACCGGACACACCGCCTCGGCCGGCTTCAACATCATCGCTTCCGCCACCGAAGGAGATCGCCGTCTGATCGCCGTGGTGATGGGCGGCAAAAGTTCAAAAGGCCGCGAGGAACAGGCGCGCAAGCTGCTGAGCTGGGGGCTGCGCGACTTTAGCACGGTACACCTGTTCAGCGCCGGCCAGAGCCTGGGGGAAGAGCCGATCTGGTATGGTGAAAGCCACCGCTTGCCGGTCGGCAGCGCGCAGGACCAGTCGCTCAGCCTGCCGAAAAACGAGGCGGACAAGCTGAAGGCGCAGTACGTGCTCAACGTTGCGCGGCTGGAAGCGCCGATCAACAAAGGACAAATCGTCGGCGAGATCCGCATCAGCGACAATGGTCAGGTGGTGAAAACCCTGCCACTGGTGGCGCTGCGGGCGGTGCCGCAGGGCGGGGTGTTCTCCCGCTTGGCGGATTACGTGAAGCTCAAACTCTGACTCACCGGGCGGGCGACGGCGCCCGGTGGTATACTGGTGCGAATGCCGATCATTGAGCCGCGCTATGGATATTAAACAACTGATTTATCTGTGTAATTTAGAACGGGAGCGCCACTTCGGCCGGGCGGCGGAAGCCAGCTTCGTCAGCCAGCCGACGCTGTCCATGCGATTGAAAAATCTGGAAAAAGAACTGGGCGTTTCGCTGATTAACCGCGGCAACCATTTCGGCGGCTTTACCGCCGAGGGCGAACGGGTGTTGGCGTGGGCGCGCGAGATCGTCTCGGTCTACCAAGGGCTGAAACTGGAGGTGGAGTCGCTCAAGCACGGCTTGCACGGCACGTTGCGCCTCGGCGTGGTGCCGCAGTGCAGCATCTCGGTGGCGGAAATGCTCAAGGCGGTCAGCGAACGTTATCCCCATCTTGATTATCGGTTGGCGGTACTGAGCGCCGATCAGCTGCTGGAGGCGCTGACGGCGCACACCGTAGATATCGGCATCGGCTTTTTCGAGCTGTCGACCCTGAAAGAACTGCATTTCCAATCGCAGCCGCTGGTGGAAACCGGCGTCGAGCTGGTGTTTCATCCGCAGCATTTCCCTAAGCTGGTGGGGGATGCGCCGTTGCCGCTGGAGGCGGTGGCCGCCTTGCCGCTGTGTCTGGCCGAGCCGACGCGTTATTTCCGCCGCTATCTCGATCAGCATTTCCGTGACGCTGGATTGACGCTACACCCGCGGCTGGAAACTACCTCGATCTTCCAACTGCTGGAGGGGATTTTCGTCGGGTTGGGCTGCGGGTTGTTCCCGCGCGGCCAACTGCAATCGCCGCTGATGCCGGCATTGCAGCGGCGTCCGGTGGCCATCGCCGCCATGCCGCGTCATGCGGCGGTGGTGGTCGATATGTCGGAGCGCGCCACGCCGTTGGCGCAGAAGTTTTTCGATGCCGCCAGCGAGTGGTTGCGGCGGCAAAATGGATAGAAAAATTTAAGTTTATCCCGTGCCCGGCAATGATTATGGCCCCTAGGGGCCATAATCATTTCTCTTCTAATGGTTGCTGAAATACGTGTTAATTGCCGACGGTAATAGTCGGATCCCAATAGAAGTAACCTAATAGTTTTTGGTCTCCGCCGTTTGGTCGATAATAAAGGCCAAATTGAATGCAATAGTTTTCCGTTCCGGTATTGGTGATGTCAGCCTGTATGAACCAATAGGTTTGGTTGGTGAAGGTGACGGGGAATACGGTATTTTGCGCAGGCATCATCGAGCTGCGCGTGTACATTTTGAATGTCGGGTTGGAGAAAACCTGGGTGCCGCTGCCAAACTGCGGCAGCCCATAGATCAGGACGCCGGCATCGAAATTTGCCGATTCGGAAGTGCCGGTCCAACGGATGACGTCGCCAACATTGGCTTTAAAATTCAGGTCCGCCGTGCCGGAGCCGCCGATCACCTGTTCGGAAGTGACGACCATATAGGCATATTGGTGGCCGATGCCCGTCGGGCTGCCGGCATCCTGACTGGGGTTTTTATTCTCGAATGCTTCTATCAGCGCATCGGTATCGATGACGACAATAACGTTAACGATATTGTTGCTGGATTTAAGTTCTTGTTCAGACATAAGTTAGCCTCACAATATTTTTTTGCTGTGATAGAAAGTGAAAATAATGGGGTTGATGGCAGCCGTTTATTGAATGGATATTTAAAATGAGGAGTGACAACGGCGCTATCGGCTTAATCATAGAGACTAAATAACAAGGCAGCCACCGGTGAAAATGTAGAGAAATTAATGGGTGCCTCTATTAATTAGCAGGGTTAAAACCTTGTTTTGATGATTCTGAGATAAATGCAGTTACAGAATGAGAGGCGAGCACGAACTGCCTATTATCCTGTTTGTAGTGATAATTTTCTCGAAGTGCGACGGGAGAATAAAATAGAGAAAAATGGAGTTTAACACTAATTTAATTAAATTATTTGGTTTTAAATTTGAAATTTAAATGATTATTGATATTTATCTCTAAAAAGGACGGGCGATGAGTTAGCGGCAAAATGGGCCGCCAACTCATTGATAGATTACAGGGCAGTCTGTGCCGGTTCCGCATCGCCCAGCGTTTGGCGCAGGCGGTTTTCCCAGGCGTAGAGCGCGACGGTGAGGATCACCTCCAGCGCCTGCGCCTGATCCAGGCCGCTGTTGAACAGCGGCTGCACGCTCTGCGGGGTGAACTTCTCAGGTGCGCGAGTCAGCTCGGCGGCGGTGCGCATCACTGCGAGTTTTACCGAATCTTCGGTATACGCCAGCCCCTGAGGCAGCCCGGCGAACAGCGCCTGAACCAATCCTTCATCCTGCAATTCTTGCGCGACGGTGGCCGCGCAGTAACGGCTGCCATTGATGCGCGAGACCGCCAGCGTCGCCAGCGCCTTGAGGCGACTCGATAACCCATATCCTTCGGCATTGATGCCGTTGAACACCCCGTTGCGCTCGCGCAGGGTGGCGGCGTCGTGGGCCAACAGCAAATAATAAGATTCGGCGCGCGCCTGCGGGTGACTTTGATCCAACACATCAAGCTGTTCGGCGGCGGCGGTTTCCGCATCGATCGGCGGCAGGCGGGCAGACCAATTCAGTTCGTCGGCGCTGAAAGCGATGCCATCGGCGTCTTCGACGTTAGGAAAGCCGGGCACCACCACCGCCGGGCGGCCGGCCAACGCCGCGACGCCGGCGACCACGCGCGCCTGATAGCTGACAAAACCGATCACCTGCGAAAAGGTGACAATATCCGCCGGGCTCAGCCCGACGTCGGCGAGTTGTTGCAGCGCCTTGCGGCAAATCAGCGTGGGCTGGCTGGCAAGCTGGCGGGCATATTGGGTGATCTGAGCAAGGCGGATATTGCTTTCCCGGGAGGCGTCCGGGCTGTGCAGCGGGGCGAGGCGGGCGGCGTAGTGGCTACAAAGCGATTGCACGCCCGTCACTTGAGCGACGGTCAACGCGGTGCTGAGGCGATCGTAGGGTGACAATGTCACGTATCGTGACAACGGCACCTGGTCGGGAAACAGCGCGTGGTAACCGGCCAACGAGGCGCTGAACACCCCGGCGCGAGCGCTGAGCGCATTGTTTAAGGCTTCATCGGCGAAGGCGCCCAGCCCCAGCAGAAAGCGATCGCGAAGGGTGGCCGCCTGGGGTTCCAGCGGCGCATCGCCCCGCACGCTGCTTTGGGTTTCGTGATACCACTGGGCATTATGTTGTCGACGGAGTCGTTCCATAGGGTCAATCCTTAATCATGATCAACAACCGCCGCTGCGCGCGGCAGCGTCGGCTGGACAAAGAGGCAACATGCCCGCAGGCGGGGCGAAAGGCGGTTTTAGCGCAGCTCATCACAGCAGAGGGCGTGGCCGTAAACAGAAAAACCGGCTGCCAGCGTGAGCAGAAACTGCGTAAGGCGGCGATGGCGAATGCTGTTCATCAGTGCGATATCCTGTCGTATGAGAAGTGCAATGTAGGGGATATCCTCACCGATCGCCCTGGCGAGATAAAATAATGTTACGGACTAATCAATAACTGAAAGGAATAAAATATAAGGATATATAACAAGAATGTAATTTGCATGTGCGCTTTCTTGCTAAGCGGCAGGCGCGCAAGGCGATAAAAAACCCGCCGCAGCGGGTTTGAGGTGAAGGCGTGACTCAGAAGCGGCCGCCGTCGCGCCGCCAGGCATCGGCGGTCAACGCTTCGCCGAAGTGGCTGGCGATAAGACGCTTGGTCAATTCGTGCAGCGGCGCCGCCAACACCTCCGCGGTGCTGCCGCGCTCGACGATTTCCCCTTCGTGCATCACCAGCACCTGGTCGCTGATATGTTTCATCATGCCGAGGTGCTGGGTGACATAAATATAGGAAATGCCGTGTTTTTCCTGCAGTTCCAGCATCAGGTTGATGATTTGCGAGCGCATCGACATGTCCAGCGACGCCAGCGCCTCATCGGCGACGATCACCTTCGGTTGCAGGATCAGTGCGCGGGCCAGCGCGACGCGCTGTTTTTGCCCGGAAGCCAGCATGTGCGGATAGTAGTAGGCGTGATCCGGCAGCATGCCGACCTGGCGCAGCGTTTGGTTGATGCGCTGCTCGCGCTCGGCGGGCTCAAGATCGGTGTTCAGCCGCAGCGGCGCATCCAGCAGCTGGCCGATGCGCTGGCGCGGGTTGAGCGAGGTGCTCGGATCCTGAAAAATCATGCGAATACGCTGGCTGCGGTAACGATAATCGCCGAACGCCAGCGGATGATCGTCGATCAGCAGCTCGCCGGCGGTGGGTTCCACCATGCCGGAGAGCATCTTCGCCAGCGTGGATTTGCCGGAGCCGTTCTCGCCGATCACCGCCAGCGTCTGGCCTTCGCGCAGGGTAAAGCTGACTGATTTCACCGCCTCGACGTGCTGGCGGCGGAACAGCCCGGTGCGGTAGCGGTAGGTTTTGCTCAGGTTGCGCACTTCCAACAGCGTTTCCATGTTATTGCTCCTCCATGTTCAGCGGGAAGTGGCAGGCGAAGAAGTGGTTTTTGACCGGGCGCAGGCGCGGCGTTTCGATGCACTTCTTCTGCGCGTAAGGACAGCGCGGCCCCAGGCGACAGCCGATCGGCAGGTGTTCCAGCGAAGGAATGGCGCCCGGCAGCGTATTCAACCGGCTTTTGTGCGGCAGCGAGCGGCCGAAGTCCGGCATGGCGCGGATCAGCGCCTGGGTGTAAGGGTGGTGCGGCGCCGCCAGCAACTCTTCGCACTGGGCGCTCTCCACCGTTTGCCCGCAGTACAGCACGTTCACTCGATCGGCCCACTTGCTCATCATCTGCAGGTCGTGGCTGATCAGCAGAATGGTGGTGTTGTTGTTCTGGTTGAGGCGCGCCAACAGACGGAAAATCTGCGCCTGCGTAGTCGGTTCCATGGCGTTGGTCGGCTCATCGGCGATCAGCAGGCGCGGTTGGTTGGCCAGCGCGATGGCGATCATCACTTTCTGGCACTCGCCTTCCGTCAGCTCGTACGGGAAGCTGCCCATGATGTCGTCATGATCCTTGATGCCGACGCGGTGCAGCAATTCGATGGCGCGGCGTTTGCGCCAGTTGAAGCGCTGCCACCAGTGGCCCTTATAGGTCCAGCCTGGGATGGCCTGCGCAAGCTGGCGGCCGATGCTCTCGGAAGGATCGAGACAGGACTGCGGCTCCTGGAAGATCATTGATACGTTGTGGCCCACCAGCTTGCGCCGCTCGCGCGGGCTCAGCTGCAGCAGATCGATGTCGTCGAAACGAAAGCGATCGGCGGTAACGCGCCAGTTGTCTTTGGTTACGCCGCAGATGGCCTTGGCGATCAGGCTCTTGCCGGAGCCCGATTCGCCCACCAGCCCGCGCACTTCGCCCTCGGTCAGCGTCATGCTGACGCGATCGACCGCCTTGACCGGCCCTTCGGCGGTCATAAATTCAATCGTCAAATTGCGGATATCGAGTAACGGCATTATTCCACCCCGGCATTGATTGCGCGGCGCATACCGTCGCCTAACAGGTTAACCAGCAGCACGCTGACGAGAATGGCCGCGCCGGGCAGCATCACCGTCCAGGGCGCGACGTACACCAGCTCGAGCGAATCGCCGAGCATCGCTCCCCATTCCGGCGAAGGCAATTGCGCGCCGAGATCGAGGAAGCCGAGCGCGGCGATGTCCAAAATGGCCATCGACAGCGCGCGGGTGAACTCGGTCACCAGCACCGCCGCGATGTTCGGCATGACCGCGTACCACAGGATCTGCAGCGTGGAAGCGCCGTCAAGCCGGGCCGCCACCACGTACTCTTTCTCCAGTTCGTCGTGCACCGCGCTGTAGATGGTGCGCACCATGCGCGGCAACAAGGCGAGCCACACCGCCAGCATGGCGTGTTCAAGTTTGGGGCCGATAAACGCCACCACCACGATCGCCAGCAGCAGCGACGGAATCGACAGCAGAGTATCGAGGATGTGGTTGAGCACCGCCGAGCGTAGCCCGTGGGTGACGCCGGCGAACACGCCGAGGATCACGCCGCAGAACGCCGCGGCCAGCGTCACCGCCAGCGCGGAACCGAAGGTGGCGGCGGTGCCGGTCAACAGGCGGCTGAGGATGTCGCGCCCGAGATCGTCGGTGCCGAGGAAGAACGACACGTTGCCGTAGCGCGACCAGGACGGCGGCAGCAGTTGATAGCCGAGGAACTGCTGATCCAGCGCGTAGGGCGCCAGCAGGCTACCGAACAGCGACAACAGCAACAGGGCGATCACGCCGTAAAAACCGATCATCGCCAGCGCGTCGCCGTAGAAAATCCGCCAGGTGTAGCGCAGCGGGCTCGGCATCTTTTTCTCGCGGTATACGTTATCGAAGGGCATACCATTCCTTATGTTTCAGCGGGTTGGTTGCCGCACCCAGAATGTCGGCCAGAACGTTAATGGTGATCACCAGCGTGCCGACCACCATCACGCCGGCGGAGATCGCCGCATAGTCCTGTTGGCGAATGGCGTTGATCAGCCACCGGCCGAGGCCCGGCCAGCTGAACACCACTTCGGTGATCATCGCCAGCGTGAGCATGGTGGAGAACTGCAGCCCCAGTTTGGGCACGATCGGCGGCAGCGCGTTGTGCAACACGTGGCGACGAATGATGGTGAAGCGCGACAGGCCGCGGGTGGCGGCGGCCTTGATGTAGTTTTGGCTCAGCACGTCGTCGGTGCTGATGCGCATCAGCCGCACCACTTCGGTGGTGGGTGCCACCGCCAGCGCGGCGATCGGCAGGATCATGTGGCGCAGGGCGCTGCCGATCATCTCGGCGCGATACGGCGAGTCCGACAGCCAGGCGTCGATCAGCGCGAAACCGGTGATGGGCTTCACCTGATACAGCAGATCGAAGCGGCCGGAAACCGGCAGCCAGCCGAGATGCAGCGAGAAGAACAGCATCAGCAGCAGCGCCAGCCAGAACACCGGCATCGAAAAGCCCAGCAGCGCGAAGGTGCTGATGGCGGTGTCCTGCCACTTGCCGCGCAGCACGCCGGCGATGATGCCCAGCGGAATGCCGATAAACAGCGCCAGGGCGAAGGCCAGCAGGCACAGTTCCATGGTGGCCGGGAACACTTCGCGCAGCTGTTCGCTGATCGCCTGGCCGTTGATGCTGGAGACGCCGAAGTCCCAGTGCAGCAGGCTGACGAAGTAGAATTGATAGGCGTCCAGCAGGGCGGCGCCGTTCAGCGGCGCGCGCGGCGTGAAATAGCTCAGACTGAAGCTGACCAGCGTCAGGAAGAACAGCGTGATCAGCAGCAGCAGAATGCGGCGCAGGGTAAAGATAATCACTTTTTCACCTCCGGCGCGGATTCACGGTACACCCCGGCGAACGAGGCGTTGCCGAACGGGCTCAGCACCAATCCCTTGATGTCGTAACGATAGGCCTGCAGGCGCAGGGAAGACGCCAGCGGCAGCACCGGCAATTGCTGCTCGAGGATTTTCTGCGCCTTGCGGTAGTTGTCGATGCGCTGAGACAGCTGCTGCGACAGCAGCGCGTTCTGCAGCACTTCGTCGAAGCTCGGGTCACACCAGTGAGCATAGTTGGTTTGCGAACGGATTGCCGCGCAGCTCAGCAGCGGCCGGAAGAAGCTGTCCGGATCGTTGCTGTCGGTGGCCCAGCCGGTCAGGGTCAGATCGTGGTTCATTTCCATCAGGCGCGCTTCCTGGAAGCGGCCCTCCACCGGCACGATGGTGACGTTGATGCCCACCTGGCCGAGGTCGGCCTGGATCAGCTCGGCGGTTTTCAGCGGGCTCGGGTTGTAAGACTGCGAGGCGGTCGGCACCCACAGCTTCAGGTTTAGCTGGCCGACGCCGGCCTGCCGCAGCATCTCGCGAGATTTGGCCGGATCGTACTCGGTGACGTGCGCGTCGTTGTCATAGGCCCAGGAGGCGCGCGGCAAGATCGAGGCGGCGGTTTCCGCCGTGCCGTAATAGATAGACTGCATCAACCGCTGGTTGTTGATCGCCAGCGAGATCGCCTGGCGCACATTGAGGTTGTCGAGCGGCGGTTTGCGGGTGTTGAACGCCAGATAGGCGATGTTCATCCCCGGACGCAGCGTCAGGCGCAGGCGCGGATCGTCGCGCAGGATAGACAGCTGGCTGGCCGCCGGATAAGCCAGCACGTCGCATTCGCCGGTCAGCAGCTTGGAGAGGCGGCCGGTGCCGCCGGCGCCCAGATCGATCACCACCTGCGGCATGCGCGGCAGCCCTTTCCAGTAGGCGGCGTTGCGCGCCAGGCGAATATATTGCCCCGAGCGGTATTCGTTGAGCAGGAACGGGCCGCTGCCGACCGGCTCGCGGTCGATCAGCTCCTGATGGCCCTCACGCGTCAGCAGATCGGCGTACTCGGCGGACAGCACCGGCGCGTAGTGGGTCGCCAGATGCCACAGGAACGAGGCGTCCGGCGACTGCAGGCGAATCTCCACCGTATAGTCGTCGAGCTTTCTCACGCTCTGCACCGAATCGCCGAACTGCAGGCTGTCGAAATAGGGGTATTCGCCGCCGTTCACGTCGTGATACGGGTGTTTCTGATCGAATACGCGGGCGAAGCTGAATACCACGTCGTCGGCGTTCATCTTGCGGGTGGGCGTGAACCAGGCGGTGGTCTGAAACGGCACGTCCTTGCGCAGATGGAAGCGGTAGGTGGCGCCGTTGTCCAGCACCTCCCAGCTCTGCGCCAGCTCGGGGATCAGGCGATAGGTGTAGGGGTCGACGTCCAGCAGGCGATCGTACAGCTGGGCGGCCAGGGTATCCACCGTCAGGCCACTGCTGGCCATTTGCGGGTTGAAGGTATTCAGTATGCCGCTGACGCAATAAACAAAGCCGCTCTGGCGAATGTCCGGCAGCGGCGCCGCGCTGGGCGCGGGCGGTGTTGTCGCGGCCAGGGCAGAGCCCGTCAGGCACAACGACAGTATCCAAAAGGGTAAACCACGCATAGAGGCTCATGGGTTAATCAGCAATAGCGTTAGTGTATCGCACTCTGACCAGCAGCCCAATCCATTGAGCAAAATCGCTGAGTTTTCTGCGACTTGATTGATCAGCCCGTTCAGCGGCAAGAAAAAAGTTTTCCATGTTATGTTATAATATAACAAAATCATGTTACCGTTCCCCGGCAAAGTCACAATAACGCAAGGGGATGTATGAACGAAGTTGCACTTCCACCACGCCGTTCGCTGCCGGATGCTCAGGCATGGCGCGGCGAAATGAGTGATGTCGGGCTCGATTGGGTCGGGATGCAAGGGATCGCGCTGCCGCTGGAGCTGGCCGGCAAGCCATTGATGGCGAAGGTCGACGCCGGTATCAACCTGCGCGCCGAAGCGGCGGGCGAGCGCGGCATTCACATGTCGCGGCTGTATCTGGCGCTGGACGAGTTGACGCAGGGCGAGCTGACGCCGCAGCGCATCGGCCGAACGCTGCAGGCCTTTTTGGCTTCGCAGCCGGAACACAGCGATCGCGCCAGCTTGTCGATCGGCGGCGAGCTGTTGCTGTCACGCCCGGCGCTGCTGTCGCCGCAGCGCGGCTGGAAAGCCTATCCGCTGCGCATCGAGGCCACTCTGACGGATACGCTGACGCTGGCGCTGACCGTCGGCGTGCCTTATTCCTCCACCTGCCCGAGTTCGGCGGCGCTCAGCCGTCAGTTGGCGCAGCAACAGTTCCAGTTTGATTTTGAACAGGCGGCGGAGCGGGTCAGCCAACGGCAGGTGAGCGAATGGCTTCTGGAGCAAGGGATGCCGGCCACCCCCCACAGCCAGCGCAGCTGGGCCTGGATCACCGTGACGCCCGAGAATGAACGGGCGTTTGAGCCGGTGAAACTGATTGACCGCATCGAACACGCGCTGGGCACGCCGGTGCAAACGCTGGTGAAACGCCGCGACGAACAGGCCTTCGCATTGGCCAACGGTCAGAACCTGATGTTTTGCGAGGACGCGGCGCGCCGTCTGTATCGCATGCTGCGCAGCCAGTGCGACTACCGCGCTTTTTCGCTGCGCGTCGAGCATCAGGAGAGCCTGCATGCCCACAATGCGGTGGCGGAGCTGAGCTGGCGGGGAGAACACCATGCTGCGTAAAAATCCCAGCGGCCATCTGCCGCAGGTCTCGCCGCTGGCCTACATCGATCCCACTGCCATTATTTGCGGCCGGGTGATCGTCGAAGACTTCGTTTACGTCGGCCCTTATGCGGTAATTCGCGCCGACGAGTTGAACGCCGTCGGCGACATGGAGCCGATCGTCATCGGCTCGCACTCCAATATTCAGGACGGCGTGGTGATCCATTCCAAGAGCGGGGCGGCGGTGACTATTGGCCGTTACAGCTCGATCGCCCACCGCGCCATTGTGCACGGCCCGTGCCGCATCGACGATCGGGTGTTTATCGGCTTCAACAGCGTGCTGTTCAACTGCCACGTTCAGTCCGGCTGCGTGGTGCGCTACAACGCGGTCGTGGACGGCGTAACGCTGCCGGAAAACCGCTATATCCCCTCGACCGAGCGCGTGGGGCCGGACAGCGACCTGTCGCGCTATCGCCAGGTCGATCGCGGCGCGCTGCAGTTTTCGGAAGAAGTGGCCGCCACCAACGTCGAGCTGGTGCGCGGTTACCAGGCATTACGCAATGAATTTTAATGAGGTCCCCATGAAACAACTTCCCGTGACCGTGCTTTCCGGCTTTCTCGGCGCCGGCAAGACTACGGTGCTGAACCACATCCTGAACAACCGGCAGGGCATGCGCGTGGCGGTGATCGTCAACGACATGAGCGAGGTGAATATCGACGCTGCGCTGGTGGAGAATGAAGTGCGCCTCGATCGCCAGCAGGAGAAGCTGGTGGAGATGAGCAACGGCTGCATCTGCTGCACGCTGCGCGAAGACCTGCTGGTGTCGGTGCGCGAGCTGGCGCAGGACGGGCGCTTCGATTATCTGTTGATCGAATCGAGCGGCATCTCCGAACCGCTGCCGGTGGCGGAAACCTTTACCTTTGAGGATGAACAAGGGGAAAGCCTGTCGCAGTTCGCCCGGCTGGATACCCTGGTGACGGTGGTCGACGGGGTGAATTTCATCCGGCAATACCAGCAGGCGCAAAGCCTGCAGGAGGCCGGCCAAAGCCTGGGCGAGGACGATCTGCGCAGCGTGGCGGACCTGTTGATTGAGCAAATTGAATTTTGCGACGTGATCCTGGTCAGCAAGACCGATCTGTTGACGCCAACGCAGCAGGGTGAAGTGATGGCGCTGCTGGCCAGCCTGAATCCCGACGCCCGCATTGTGCCGATCGCGCCGGGCAAACTGCCGCTGGAGGCGGTGCTGAATACCGGCAGCTTCAGTTTTGAAAAGGCGCAGCAGGCGCCCGGCTGGCTGAAAGAGCTGCGCGGCGAACACGTGCCGGAGACGGAAAGCTACGGCATCAGCAGCTTTGTCTATCAGGCGCGGCGGCCGTTTGCGCCGGACAAGTTCTACCGCGTGATCAACGGCGACTGGGGCGGCGGCAAGCTGCTGCGTTCGAAAGGCTTCTTCTGGCTGGCGACGCGGCCGCGGCAGGCCGGGCAGTGGAGCCAGGCCGGCGGCATCGCCCATTACGGCCTGGCGGGCACCTTTTGGCGCGCGATCCCGCAAGACAATTGGCCGCAAGATCCGCAAACGCGGGCGCATATTCAGGAGAAATGGGTGGAGCCGTTCGGCGACATGCGCCAGGAGCTGGTGTTTATCGGCCAGCACTTGCAACAGGCGGCGATCGTGCGTCTGCTGGACGACTGCCTGCTGAGCGACGACGAAATGGCCGCCGGCGTGGACTATTGGCTGGAGATGGCAGACCCGTTCCCTGAGTGGTAATTGCGCAATCTTCGTGTGGTAATGAGAAAAATTCTCAACAAAGTGCTTTACAGACGATACTGATAACTATTATCATCGCCTGGCAGTTCACGGAAGGCCACAGTTTGCGGCTCTGATGTGGAAGGCACGACATTGCTCACATTGCTTCCAGTGTTTTTTAAGCCAGCTCGGGTGCTGGCTTTTTTTTTGCCTGTTTCAGACCGGAAACCTCGCCTGGCGAGCCGCCATGCTCCACTTTTTTCTTTTTCGCCGCGTAACCTGGACGATCTCGACAGAAGTTCGGGGTTTCATGCATTCACAGTCCCGTGACGGAATTTCATACTCCTTCTCATCGACGCGCCGGCTGCGTTTGGCCGGCCACTGTTAACCGTGAGGAGAATGCCTGTGATTACCCAACAAACCCCCATCAAGTCAGGATTCGGGCCCAAAACGACCGCCGGCGAGGTGCTCGCGAGCCAGGATCTGTCAGGCACGCTGGCCATCGTCACCGGTGGCCATTCAGGCCTCGGTCTGGAGACGACGCTGGCGCTGGCCGACGCCGGCGCACGGGTTATCGTCGCTTGCCGGGCACCGGCGGCAGCCAAAGCGGTGTTAGGGCTGAGCGCCGGCGTCGAGATCGCCGAACTCGATCTCGCCGATTTGAACAGCGTGCGTCGTTTCGCTGCAGACTTTACCGCATCGAGCCTACGGGCGGATATCGTCATCAATAACGCCGGGGTGATGGCATGCCCGGAGGCGCGGGTGGGGAACGGTTGGGAAAGGCAGTTCGCCACCAACCATCTCGGCCACTATGCGCTGACTAATTTGCTGTGGCCGACCATTGCCGATGGCGGGCGGGTGGTCACCGTCTCCTCCGCCGGGCATCACCATTCGGCGATCCGCTGGGAAGATGTGCAGTTCGAACGCGGTTACGACAAGTGGCTGGCGTATGGTCAGTCGAAGACGGCGAATGCCCTGTTCGCCGTCTGGTTGGATCTTCTGGGCCGCTCGCGGGGGATCCGCGCATTTAGCCTGCATCCGGGTAGCATCGCCACGCCGCTGCAGCGGCACATATCGAGAGCAGAGATGATAGCCCTGGGCTGGATGGACGAAGAGGGCAATCCGGCCGATCCCGATGCCCTTAAAACGCCTCAGCAGGGGGCTGCTACGCAGGTCTGGGCCGCCACCTCACCGCAGTTGCAGGGATTAGGGGGCCTCTACTGCGAGGATGGCGATATTGCCGGCATCGCCGCCCACGACAGTCAGGCGCTGGTCGGCGTGAAGGAATACGCGATCGACCCGGAACAGGCGCAGCGTCTGTGGGCGCTTTCGGCATCGCTGACCGGCATTGATGCCTTCGCCTGACCAGGCCGCTAATCGGATAAGGGGGAGCCCATGATGTCGATGATGAAAGAAAAAAATCTGGCGATATCCAGCATGTTTTTCATGCTGGGGCTGTGTTTCGGCAGTTTGAGTTCAAGGATGGCGACGATCAAGGGAGGGCTTGCGTTGTCTGACGGCGTATTCGGCACCGTCCTGTTCGCCATGTCGGCCGGCGTGGTCGTGTCGCTGCCGATATCGGGATGGGCGATCGCCAAACTCGGCAGCAGGGTGGTCGGCGTCGCGGCTATTCTGTTCAACGCCACGCTTTTGCTTCTGGTGCCCTTCGCCGCGACGGTCCTGCAACTGGCGGTGCTGCTGTTTTTATGCGGGTTCGCTTACAGCGCGGTCAATGTCTCGAACAACATGCAGGCCAGTATCGCCGAGGCGGTCAGCGGTAAAACGAGGCTGCCGTTCTTTCACGGTATATGGGGCGTGGCGGGGTTCGTCGGCGCAGGGATCGGGGCGTTAATGATCGGTCGGGATGTCGCCTTGCCGCTGCACTTTGCGGGCATAGCGGCGGTGGCTCTGATGTCCGCCTTGCTGTGTCGGCGGGCATTGTTCGACAAACCGGAACTGGAACAGACCGGGCGCGCTTTCGCCATCCCGGACCGCTCGCTGTTCAACTATGGCCTGATCGTTTTCTGCTCGATGGCTTGTGAGGGCATTATGTATGACTGGAGCGTCGTTTATTTTCAGGACGTCGTCTCGGTCGATCGAAAATACATCGGCCTGGGTTTTACGGTATTTATGGCGGCCATGACGATCGGCCGGCTCATGCTGAACCGGTTCGTGGATCGGATCGGAGTGAGAAGAACGTTGCAATGGGGCGGGATGCTGGCATTCACCGGCATGACGCTAACGACCTGGTTACCGGGTTTGGTGACGTCGATAATCGGTTTTTTCCTGGTTGGGCTTGGCATTTGCGCCATTATTCCGCTGGTTGCGGGGGCGGCCGCAAGGTCTTCTTCCATGGCGCCAAGCGCCGCCATCGCGGCAGTGCTGACCATCGGTTTTCTGGGGACGCTGATCGGGCCGCCGTTAATCGGGTTCTTATCCGAAACTGTCGGTTTGCGCTATGCCTTTCTGGTCTGCGTCGCGTTGTCGCTCGGCGTCATTTATCGGGCAGGAAAAATACCGCTGTGATCTTACAAGAAGGTGATTCATCGGCGGGCTATCCGCAGATAGACGTGACCGTCGAGAAAGGCCGGCCTCTCCAGGCGGCCGTTCTCAGGCCACATCTCTCAACCTGGGGCTAATAGCTGACGGCCGGGAAAGACCGGCACCCAATCCCCGCGTTGCTAATCCTCGTCTTGCTCGCCGTTTTGCAGCAGCGCATGCTTTTTCAGCATACCGCGTAGCTGATGGTAGGTGAGCCCCAGCAGCTGCGCCGCCTTGCGCTGGTTGAATCGCCCTTGCTGCAGCGCTGCTTCGATCAGCGCCTTCTCTTGCTCCAACTGCCAGTTTTTCAGCTCGAGCGGCAGCGCCGGCAACGCGCTGGCGCCTTCAGGGGCAGGCGTAAGCGGTGAGGCCTCGCGTGGCGCAAACGGGTTGATGACGATCTCATCCAGCGGGTTGTCGCTGTCGCCGTGACGATAGACCGAACGTTCCACCACGTTTTTCAGTTCGCGCACGTTGCCCGGCCAGCCGTAGTTGAGCAACGTCTGCCTGGCGCGTTCGGTAAAGCCGGGAAACAGCGGCAGCGCCAGCTCACGGCACATTTGAATGGCGAAGTGCTCGGCCAGCAACATGATATCGGGCCGGCGTTGGCGCAGCGGCGGCAGCTGCACCACGTCGAACGCCAGCCGATCCAGCAGATCGGCGCGGAACTTGCCCGCCGCCGCCAGCGCCGGCAGATCGTCGTTGGTGGCGCACACCAGGCGCACATCTACCCGCAGCGGCTGGCTGCCGCCCACGCGTTCCAGCTGGCCGTATTCGATCACCCGCAGCAATTTCTCCTGCACCAGCATTGGCGCGGTCGCCAGCTCATCGAGGAACAGCGTGCCGCCGTCGGCGCGCTCGAAGCGGCCCAGATGACGTTTCTGCGCACCGGTAAAGGCACCGGCCTCGTGGCCGAACAGCTCGGAATCCAGCAGGTTTTCATTCAGCGCCGCACAGTTGAGCGAGATGAACGGCCCTTGCCAACGGTTGGAGAGGTAGTGCAGACGATGGGCGATCAGCTCTTTACCGGTGCCGCGCTCGCCGATCACCAGCACCGGTTTGTTCAGCTTTGCCACCTGGGAGACTTGCTCCAATACTTCGACAAAGGCGTTTGCTTCGCCCAACAAATTCTCTGGCTGTTCGTTCATGATGAAATTCGCCAATGTTTGGTGAAAATAATCACTCTACAGCAAGCGCGCAGAGAGTCAAAAATAAAGAGTTGTTGTTTTTCAATTAGATAAAAGTTGGCACGGGTTTTGATTATCTCTTTGGGCAAGCTGTACGACTTAACGCGGCGCTTCAGACGCCATCAGAACCAAGAGGAAGTGAATTATGGGTATTTTTTCTCGTTTTGCCGACATCGTGAACGCCAACATCAACACCCTGCTGGACAAGGCGGAAGATCCGCAGAAGCTGGTGCGGTTGATGATCCAAGAGATGGAAGACACGCTGGTTGAAGTCCGTTCTACGTCGGCGCGCGCGCTGGCGGAGAAAAAGCAGTTGCTGCGTCGCATCGAGCAGGGTGAAAGCCAGGTAAGCGACTGGCAGGAAAAAGCCGAGCTGGCGCTGCGCAAAGATAAAGAAGACTTGGCCCGCGCGGCGCTGATCGAAAAACAAAAGGTTGCCGACCTGATCGCCACGCTGACGCAAGAAGTGGCGACCGTAGAAGAAACGTTGGCGCGTATGAAGAGCGAAATCGGTGAGCTGGAAAACAAGCTGACCGAAACCCGCGCGCGGCAGCAGGCGCTGGCGCTGCGCCATCAGGCCGCATCTTCCTCGCGCGAGGTGCGCCGTCAGCTCGACAGCGGCAAGCTGGATGAGGCGATGGCGCGTTTCGAACAGTTCGAACGTCGCATCGACCATATGGAAGCCGAAGCGGAAAGCATCAGCATCGGTAAAAAGAAGTCGCTGGACCAGGAGTTTGCCGAGCTGAAAGCCGACGACGCCATCAGTGAGCAGCTGGCGGCGCTGAAAGCCAAGATGAACCGCTCCGAGTAAGGCGAACCGCGGCCACACGCCGGAGGTGGCCGCCTATTCAGGATCCGATAAGAAGGAATAACAATGAGTGCTTTATTACTTGCCATTCCGCTGACAATTTTCGTGCTGTTTGTCGCGCCGATTTGGCTTTGGCTGCATTACAGCAATCGGCAACAGACCGGCATCCAGCTGAGTCAGCAAGAAATGCAGCGCCTGGCGCAGCTGGCGGAAGACGCCAAACGCATGCGTGAACGCATTCAGGCGCTGGAAGAGATCCTCGATGCGGAACACCCGAACTGGAGACAGTCCTGATGAGCATGACGCTGGGCAGTAAAAAGCTTTATCGCGTACCCGAAGAAGGCATGGTAAAAGGCGTCTGCGCCGGTCTGGCTCACTATTTCGACGTGCCGGTGCGCCTGATCCGCGTGATGGTGGTGCTGTCGCTGTTCTTTGGGCTGTTTTTCTTCACGCTGGTGGCCTATATCGCGCTGGTGTTCGTGTTGGACGAAGCGCCGGCCAGCCGTTTCGAGGGCGAGCATCAGAAGACGCCGCGCCAGCTGCTCGATCAGCTGGAATATGAGCTGGGCAGCGGCGAACAGCAGCTGCGTCAGGTCGAGCGTTACGTGACGTCCGACACCTTCGGCGTTCAGAGCCGCTTCCGCAAGCTGTAACCCTTCTTGCGATACCCGGCCTGCGCAGGCCGGGTATCTTCGCCGCCGTTATCCCGTTGAATGTAACCTTAATCTCTTGTGCCGGAGGGCATTGTCATGAATAAAATCGATGTTGCGAACACCGTCAGAACGGGTGGATTTAAACGAGGAGCGGCGGCAATGTTGAAGACATTGGCTAAAGTCATCATCATAGCGTTATTGAACTATGGCCCGGCGGGCGCCGCCGGCTGGTTGCTGAAGACCGTCGGCCGCAAACCGGTGCGCGTCGTGCTGGCGCTGGTGCTGGAACCGCTGTTCCGTAAAGGCCTGAACAAGGCATTCGGGCGTTACGTCAAGGAGAGCAATGAAACGACTGCAAAATGAGTTAACCTCGCTGGTCAACCGCGGAATGGATCGCCATCTGCGCCTGGCGGTGACCGGCCTGAGCCGCAGCGGCAAAACCGCCTTTATCACCGCCTTCGTCAATCAACTGCTGCATGTGCACAGCGGCGCGCGCATGCCGCTGTTTTCACCGGTGCGCGAAGAACGCCTGCTGGGCGTCAAGCGCATCCCGCAGCGCGATCTCGGCATCCAGCGTTTCACCTACGACGAAGGGCTGGCGCAGCTGTACGGCACGCCGCCGGCCTGGCCGACGCCGACGCGCGGCGTCAGCGAAATCCGGCTGGCGCTGCGCTACCGCTCCAACGACTCGTTGCTGCGCCATTTCAAAGACACCTCGACGCTGTACCTGGAGATCGTCGATTATCCGGGCGAATGGTTGCTGGATCTGCCGATGCTCGAGCAGGATTACCTGGCCTGGTCGCGGCAGATGACCGGGCTGCTGCAGGGGGAACGCGCCGAATGGGCCAAGCCTTGGCTTGACCTGTGTAAAACCTGCGATCCGCTGGCTCCGGCCGACGAAAATCGCCTTGCGGCGATCGCCCAGGCCTACACCGATTATCTGTTGCGCTGCAAAAGCGAAGGTCTGCACTTCATTCAGCCGGGCCGTTTCGTGCTGCCGGGCGACATGGCCGGCGCACCGGCGCTGCAGTTTTTCCCGTGGCCCGATGTTGCCGCGGTGGGCGAGTCGAAACTGGCGCAGGCCGACAAACACACCAATATCGGCATGCTGCGCGCTCGGTTCAACTACTACTGCCAGTCGATCGTCAAAAACTTCTATAAAGAGCATTTCGTCCGTTTCGATCGGCAAATCGTGCTGGTTGACTGCCTGCAGCCGCTCAACAGTGGCCCGCAAGCGTTCAACGACATGCGCCTGGCACTGACCCAACTGATGCAGAGTTTCCATTACGGCAAACGCACGCTGTTTCGCCGTTTGTTCTCGCCGACCATCGACAAACTGATGTTCGCCGCCACCAAGGCGGACCACATCACCGCCGATCAGCACGCCAATCTGGTGTCGTTGCTGCAACAGCTGGTGCAAGAGGCGTGGCAGAACGCGGCGTTCGAAGGCATCAGCATGGATTGCGTCGGCCTGGCCTCGGTGCAGGCGACCGAGAGCGGCATTGTCGATCATCAGGGGCAGCGTATTCCGGCGCTGAAGGGCAATCGCCTCAGCGACGGCGCGCCGCTGACGGTGTTCCCCGGCGAAGTGCCGGCCCGTTTGCCGGGGCCGGCGTTCTGGCAGAGCCAGGGATTCCACTTCGATGAGTTTCGCCCGCGCGCCATGAGCGTGGACAGCCCGTTGCCGCATATCCGTCTGGATGCGGTGATGGAATTTTTACTGGGAGACAAATTGCGATGAGCGAGCCGATCAAACCGCGTATCGATTTTGACGAGCCGTTGCAGCCGCCGCAGGAACCGACGTTGCGTGCCGGCGTTGCTTTCGACGCCGAGCAGGCGGAGAGCTTCTTTCCGGCGGCGCCGGAGCTGCAGCAGGAGGAGGAAGAAGGGCGCGCCGAGGGCATCATCAACGCTGCGCTGAAGCCGAAACGCAGCCTGTGGCGCAAAATGGTCACCGCCGGGCTGGCGCTGTTCGGCGTCAGCGTGGTGGCGCAGGGCGTGCAGTGGGTGCATACCGCCTGGGTGCAGCAGGACTGGATCGCCATGGGCGGCGGCGTGGCCGGAGGCCTGATCGTGTTCGCCGGCGTCGGTTCGGTGGTCACCGAGTGGCGGCGTTTGTATCGGCTGCGCCAGCGCGCGGAAGAGCGCGACGTGGCGCGCGAGCTGTTGCACAGCCACGGACTGGGGCAAGGGCGCGAATTCTGCGAGAAGCTGGCGCGCCAGGCCGGGCTGGATCAGGGGCATCCGGCGCTGCAGCGCTGGCAGGCCTCGCTGCATGAAACCCAAAATGACCGTGAAGTGGTGGAGCTGTACGCCAAACTGGTGCAGCCGGTGCTCGACAACCAAGCGCGGCGCGAAATCAGCCGCTCCGCCGCCGAATCGACGCTGATGATTGCCGTCAGCCCGTTGGCGCTGGTGGATATGGCGTTTATCGCCTGGCGCAACATCCGTTTGATTAACCGCATCGCCGCGTTGTATGGCATCGAACTGGGCTACTTCAGCCGCATTCGTTTGTTCCGGTTGGTGCTGCTCAACATCGCCTTTGCCGGCGCCTCCGAACTGGTGCGCGAAGTGGGCATGGACTGGATGTCGCAGGATCTGGCGGCGCGGCTGTCGGCGCGCGCGGCGCAGGGCATCGGCGCCGGGTTGTTGACCGCGCGGCTGGGCATCAAGGCGATGGAACTGTGTCGCCCGCTGCCGTGGCTGGAAGGGGAAAAACCGAAGCTTGGCGATTTCCGCAGCCAGCTGATCGGCCAATTGAAAGACACGCTGAAAAAGAGCGACGGCAAGGCCAAATAACCCCGCGACGGCGCTCCTGGCAGCGCCGTTATTTCACCGGCGCCAACGCCGGACGTAATCGAGACTTGACGATAGTCGATCCCCCTGTGCTTGCGTGATAAATACCTGCAAAATTAAATCTGTTTGTGATAACTCTCTGTTTGTGGGCTAAAATGACGCCGATGCTGTTATTCGCTTGCGTTTAAAATCAGCAACCACGGCAATAAATCAGAGTTCTGTCAACTTTTGCTGACAGATCGCTTCTACCGCCCGGTGCGAGGGAGTATCATCATCGCTAACGATCCCCGCACCTGCAGAGATAAGGCCAACACTGATGCGTTTGGAAGTATTTTGCGAAGACCGCCTCGGTCTCACTCGAGAATTACTCGATCTTTTGGTATCGCGCAGCATTGACTTACGTGGCATCGAGATCGATCCCATCGGCCGCATTTACCTCAATTTCTCCCAGCTGGACTTCGATACTTTCCGCGCGCTGATGGCGGAGATCCGCCGCATCGCCGGCGTGACCGACGTGCGCACCGTCAGCTTTATGCCTTCCGAACGCGAGCATCGCGCGCTGCGTGCGCTGCTGGAGTCGATGCCGGAGCCGGTGTTCTCTATCGACATGAAGGGCAAGGTCGAGCTGGCCAATCCGGCGGCGCTGGCGTTGTTCAGCCTGAACGAAGACAAGATCCGCAACCAGACCGCCGGGGCGTTGATCGGCGGCTATAACTTCAGCCGCTGGCTGGAGAGTGAGCATACGGCGCCGCACTCAGAACGGGTGGTGATCCGCAGCCAGGACTTCCTGATGGACATTACGCCTATCTATCTGGAGGACGAACAACAACAGCCGGCTGCGGTCGGCGCGGTGGTGATGTTGAAGTCCACCGCGCGCATGGGCCGCCAACTGCAAAATCTGTCGGTGAACGACGATACCGAATTCGATCACATCGTCGCGGTGAGCGCCAAGATGCGTCACGTGCTGGAGCAGGCGCGCAAACTGGCGATGCTCGATGCGCCGCTGCTGATCGTGGGCGATACCGGCACCGGCAAGGATATTCTGGCTCGCGCCTGCCACCTGCGCAGCCCGCGCGGCAAACAGCCGTTCCTGGCGCTGAACTGCGCCGCGCTGCCGGATGACGTGGTGGAGAGCGAGCTGTTCGGCCATGCGCCGGGCGCTTATCCCAACGCGCTGGAAGGCAAAAAGGGCTTCTTCGAGCAGGCCAACGGCGGTTCGGTGCTGCTGGATGAGATTGGCGAAATGTCGCCGCGCATGCAGACCAAACTGTTGCGTTTTCTCAATGACGGCACGTTCCGCCGGGTCGGCGAAGAGCATGAGGTGCACGTCGACGTGCGCGTGATCTGCGCCACCCAGAAGAACCTGACCGAGCTGGTGCAGCGCGGCGAATTCCGCGAAGACCTCTATTATCGCCTCAACGTGCTGACCATCACCATTCCGCCGCTGCGCGAACGCCCGCAGGACATCATGCCGCTGACCGAGCTGTTCGTGGCGCGCTTCGCCGATGAGCAGGGCGTGGCGCGGCCCAAGCTGGCGAACGATCTGGGCAGCTTCCTCAGCAAATACGGCTGGCCGGGCAACGTGCGCCAGCTGAAAAACGCCATCTACCGCGCGCTGACGCAAACCGAAGGCTACGAACTGCGGCCGCAGGATATCGTGTTGCCGGAGTTCGAGGTGGAGATGTCGCTGGGCGACGAGGTGCTGGACGGTTCACTGGACGACATCAGCAAGCGTTTCGAGCGCTCGGTGCTGACGCGCCTGTATCGCACCTATCCCAGCACCCGCAAGCTGGCGAAGCGGTTGGGCGTTTCCCATACCGCCATCGCCAACAAGCTGCGCGAATATGGCCTGAGCAGCCGCAAAGGCGGCGCTGAGGGCGAAGAATAAAAAAGGCGCCTTGCGGCGCCTTCCCGTGTATCCAAAGCCGGCGTTCGCCGGCTTTATTATTTCAGCGCTGCCAGCACCGCGTCGTAATCCGGCTCGGTGGTGATTTCGTTCACCAGCTCGCTGTACAGCACGTTGTCCTGGCCATCCAGCACCACGACCGCACGCGCGGTCAGGCCCGCCAATGGACCTTCGGCGATTTCAACGCCGTACGCCTGTTTGAACTCGGCGCCGCGCAGGGTGGACAGCGTGACCACGTTGCTCAGGCCTTCCGCGCCGCAGAAACGAGACTGGGCGAACGGCAGATCGGCGGAGATGCACAGCACCACGGTGTTATCCAGGCCGCTGGCCAGCTGGTTGAATTTACGCACCGACGTCGCGCAGACGCCGGTATCGATGCTTGGGAAGATGTTCAGGACTTTGCGTTTACCCGCGAAGCTGCTCAGCGCTACGTCTGACAGGTCTTTGGCAACCAGCGAGAAGGCCTTGGCCTGTTCGCCCTGCTGTGGCAGTTTGCCCGCTACGCTGACCGGATTGCCTTGAAAATGTACTGTCTGAGTCATTGCTAGATTCCTTTTACAGGTGTTTATACAAAGGGTATGAACCTGATGAAACGGCGCGCCGGCGACGGCTGTTAACATCAGGTTCACACCCTGACGCCAGTTTATGACAAGCGGGGCGGATTGGATATCAAAGTTTGCTAAATAGTTGTATATATTAGGCTGTTCTATAAAACATCACCGGCGCATCAGCCTGCCTGGATGCGCAGTTTTCGCTCAGGAGCCGTTATGAGAGACATGCGTTTTTACCCGGAAGCCTGGCCGCTGCACACCGCCTTCGTGATCGCGCGCGGCAGCCGCACCGAAGCCAGGGTGGTGGTGGTCGAAATCGAACAGCAGGGCGTGCGCGGCGTCGGCGAATGCACGCCGTATCCGCGCTATGGCGAGAGCGAGGAATCGGTGATGACGCAGCTGGCAGAGATGGCGCCGGCGATCGCGCAAGGCATCACCCGCGAACAGCTACTGACGCAGATGCCGGCGGGCGCGGCCCGCAACGCGCTGGACTCGGCGCTGTGGGATTTGGAGTGTGGTCTGCACGGGCAGAGCCTGTGGCAGCGCAGCGGCGTGACGGCGCCGGCGCAGATCCGTATGGCGCAGACCGTCAGCATCGGAACGCCGGAAGCGATGGCCTTCGCCGCGCGTGAGCTGGAGCGGCAGGGCGCCACGCTGCTGAAGATCAAACTCGACGATCACTATATCAGCGAGCGGCTGGTGGCGATCCGCGCCGCGGTGCCGCAGGCGACGCTGATTGTCGATGCCAATGAATCCTGGCAGGCGGAAGGGCTGGCGGCACGCTGCCAGCTGTTGGCCGATCTCGGCGTAGCGATGCTGGAGCAGCCGCTGCCGGCCGGTGACGACGCCGCATTGGAACACTTTATTCATCCGCTGCCGATCTGCGCCGATGAGAGCTGCCACACCCGCGCCGATCTGCCGCGGCTGGCGCAACGCTATCAGATGGTCAACATCAAACTGGACAAAACCGGCGGCTTGACCGAGGCGCTGGCGCTGGCGCAGGCCGCGCGCGAACAGGGATTCGCCATCATGCTCGGCTGCATGTTGTGCACGTCGCGGGCGATATCCGCCGCCTTGCCGCTGGCGCCGGCGGCGCGCTTCGTCGATCTGGACGGCCCGACCTGGCTGGCGCGGGACGTCGAACCGGGTCTGGCGTTCGAATGCGGGGCGATCGTCGATCTCGCCCCGTAGGGATTAATTCGGGTAGGTCAGCAGTTCGGTCATGGCGTCGATGTAGCGCTCGCTGGCGGCATCGGCGGAGATCGGCGGGAATTCGGCGGTGATGCACGGCAGCGACAGATCCGCGCACCAGCTGCCGAACGAACCGGGCGTCTCATAGCCGACGCTGGTCACCAGCGGGAGTTCGAACTTGTGCGACAGCCAAACGCCGAGCCGCGAGCTGGCGGGATCTTCGATGCAGGCCAGCGGCTCATGGAACGACACCACCCAATGCGGCTTCAGGCGATGGATCAGATGACACAGCGCCTGGGTTTCCGGTTCGGAGCCGGGGCGCCCGCCGGTGGAGAGCCTGACGTCGCGCACCGGCGCCGCGCTGTTCCAGCGATAGACGGTGTCCCCGGAGCGCCAGTTGGCGGCCGGGAAGTTGCGGTTCAGATCGACGCCGTTGGCATTGGCGCGCAGCCCCAGCTGACAGCCGTCGGGGTTGACCGCCAGCACCACGTGGTGGCGCAACTGTTCGGGGGCGATGCTGCGCAGCGCGCAGGACAGGGTTACGATGGCGGCGCTCTCATCGCCGTGGGTGCCGGCGATGATCAGCCCGGTTTCCGGGCCGCTGACCGCCGCCGGGAAATAGAGCAGCGGCGCGCCCAGCAGCGAGCTGCCGTAGTTCTCTCCTGCGACGGCCAACTGGCCACGTTCACTGCGCGGTCGATGTTCGGTCATGGTGTTGTCCCTGAGTTAAAGGCCGAGAGTCATTGTCATTTTATTCAGTGTATTACGCTTTGAGACATCTTTCCCATCGCAATTGTGCGGCGTTTGCGCGATCTGTGATGCGGTAGCGGCGAAAACGCCAATTAAACCGCACCTGGCCTGAGGCTGTTGTTATACTAACGGCAGAGCTAAGCCAATCACCCGCAAGAGGATTTAACATGCCAGTAGCCAGAATCATCGCCAGCTATAGCGAAAATGAAAATGACACCATCACGCTGCTGTGCGGCGTAGACGCTGAAAACCAGATCCGTCAGGGGGAATGGTTCGGCGTGGTGAAAAATGACGACGGGCGCGGGGACGAATCGAACTATCCGTTCACCCTGCATATCGATTACCAGAAAGATGCCTTCTATCTCGATTACGGCTACGACGACGCGGATGCGCGTCAGCTGCAAAAAACCGATATCTCGGCCCGTCCGCTGGCTGAGAAAGGCTTTTTCACCGTGTTCGATGAAGAAGAGGGTGAAGAGTTCAGCTACCGCATCAACAGCATCCACCTGTACGACTGACGGTCGCTGCCGCAATCCCACCCGTGCCGCCCTGCGCCGCACGGGTTTTTTATCGCCTGAATCGCACTTTTTGCAACTTCTCGCCCGCGGGCTCTAGGCCGGATGGATCTTGTGCTATATGATAAAAAATTCAGATGGTTAACGGGGGACAAATCATAATGACGGGAAAAAAAATGCAACGGGGTTTTCGTTTGGCGCTCTGCGCGGCGGCGATCGGCGCCTGTATGAGCAGCGCCATGGCGGCGCAGGTTCCCCCGGGCACCGCGCTGGCGGACAAACAGGAAATCGTGCGCCACATTAAAGACGAACCGGCCTCGCTCGATCCGATCAAAGCGGTTGGCTTGCCGGAGGCTCAGCTGGCGCGCGATCTGTTCGAAGGGCTGGTCAATCAGGACGCCAACGGGAAAGTGATCCCCGGCGTCGCCACCCGCTGGCAGACCAGCGACAATCAGACTTATATTTTCTATCTGCGTAAAGACGCGCGTTGGTCAAACGGTGACCCTGTCACGGCAAAAGACTTCGTCTACAGCTGGCAGCGGCTGGTAGAACCGAAAAATCTGTCGCCGTTCGCCTGGTTCGCGCAGCTGGCGGGGATCCAGAACGCCGAGCAGATCATCAGCGGCAAACTGCCGGCCGATCGCTTGGGCGTATCGGCGCCGGATGACTACACGCTCAAGGTGCAGTTGGACAAGCCGGTGCCGTACTTCGTCAGCCTGACGGCCAACTTCAGCCTGTTCCCGGTGAATAAGGCGGTGGTGGAAAAATACGGCAACGACTGGACCAAGGTCGGCAATCTGGTGGGCAACGGCGCGTTCAAACTGCAGGAGCGGGTGGTGAACGAGAAGCTGGTGCTGACGCCTAATGACCATTACTGGGATCATGCGCGCACCGTGCTGACCAAAGTGACCTTCGTGCCGATCAACCAGGAATCCAACGCCACCAAGCGTTACCTGGCGGGTGACATCGACATCACCGAATCCTTCCCGAAAAACATGTATCAGAAGCTGCTGAAAGACATCCCGGGGCAGGTGTACACCCCGGATCAGCTCGGCACCTATTATTACGCGTTCAACACCCAGCGTGCGCCGACCAACGACGTGCGGGTGCGTCAGGCTTTGTCCTACGCCATCGATCGCAAGATTATCGCGGAGAAAGTGTTGGGCACCGGTGAAAAACCGGCTTATCATTTCACGCCGGACGTCACCGCCGGGTTCAAACCCGAGGCGAGTTTGCTGCAACAGCAGCCGCAGGCGGAGCTGGACGCACAGGCCAAGGCATTGCTGCAGTCGGCCGGTTACGGCCCGAACAACCCGCTGAAGCTGACGCTGCTGTATAACACTTCCGAGAGCCACCAGAAAATCGCCATCGCCGTGGCCTCGATGTGGAAGAAAAAGCTGGGGATTGACGTCAAGTTGCAAAACCAAGAGTGGAAAACCTACATCGACAGCCGCAATACCGGCAATTTCGATGTGATCCGCGCCTCCTGGGTGGGTGACTATAACGAGGCGTCGACCTTCCTGTCGCTGCTGACCTCCACCCACAGCGGCAATATCGCCAAGTTCAAGAACGCGGACTACGACAAGCTGCTGGCGCAGGCGGGGCGGGAAACCAACCCGGCGGCGGTGACTGCCGATTACAACAAGATGGAACAGATCATTGCCGATCAGGCGCCAATCGCGCCGATATACCAATACACCAACGGCCGCCTGATCAAACCGTGGGTAAAAGGCTACCCGATCACCAATCCGGAAGATGTGGCCTATAGCCAAACGATGTATATCATCAAACACTGAATGGGTTTATTTATCGCCCCCGCGCAATGCGGGGGCGTTATTTTCTCGGCGGCGAAACCACGCGGCTAATTAATTTTTCCATGCGATAAACCCCGTTTAATAATAAACAGGGTTGCCATCATCACATTAATATTGTCTATTTCAGAGAGCGGTTACGCTTACAGACAGTCCCGCATGGCGTCCACCACTACGCGGCCGCTCATATCGGTCTGAGTAATGCGGTAGCTGGTGGGATAAGAACGACGGGTACTGAAACGATCGTGGACGGAGACCTTGCCAATCTGCAGACCGGCGGCGTTTTTCACCACAAACTCACTGATCTCTTCCTGGCCCTGGTTTTGCAAATGGATATTGCTGATTTTTTCCAGCGTATCGCTGGCGTTTATTTTTAAATGGTCGCGTAACATAACTACCTCCTCGTAGTGAGAAAAGTATATGCCCCTAAAATTTGCGCTGAAACAGCTTTGTGTTGATTTATTATTATCATTTTGAATTAAAATTGATAGCAATATGTTAAGTCATAATAATAACGGTATTACCAGCGCTTTATCGGCGATATTGTCTGATTTATCGGCAATGGTTTATTTCAATGCCGTTATTATTAGTCTGCATTAATGGAGAACAGCGCTTGCCTGGCCGCCGGCGCGGGAAAGACGCAGGCGACGTTGTGTCCGCAGCCGGGAACGAGGGTTAACCGATGCGGCTTCTCCGGCGCCAGATAGCGCCGGTCATAGTCGGCATAGGCCAGGGCGCGCTGCAACCGGTAGGGACCCTGCAGCTGGGCGGCGCAGGATTTGTCGAGTATGCGATAGTAGGCGCCCGGCGCGGTGCCGGTATCACCGTCTGCGGCCAGGTAGGTGATATCCGCCGCCGCATAGCGCCGGCGGGCTGCGTCGGCGGTGCGCTGCAGGTGAGCGGGAAGCGCTTCCGGACCATATTTCCACTGGTTAGCCTGCGGGCACTGGCCGGCGTCCAGCGTTTGCCAGCGGAAGCGACAGGTTTTTTCACTGCCACAGCGCTCCGGGTGAAGGGGCTGGGGACGCAGGTTGTCAAAATAGAGCCAGCTGCCCGGATCGGCGACGACATAGCGCAGACGCACTCCGTCCGGCGGGTTGGCGAAGCCGACATAATGCTGCACGAATTGGGCGCCGGCGGAGAAACCGGCGACGGTGATCGACTGCAACGACGGCCAGCGCCGTTTCAGATCGGCCAGCAGGTTATCCATGGCGTTGAACGAGCCGGTTTTCCCGCCATTATCCAAACCGCCTTCGATCCAGGAGCCGCAGCGCCACAGGGCGTCCCCCTCTTGCGGCGCCGGTAGCCCGGCGGAACGGCAGCGGGCGGCAAGCGTCTCCGGCACCTGGAACAGCGGGGCGACCAGCAAGCTGTTGTCTCCCGCTCCCTGCGCGGCGTCGATCGCCGCTTGCAATGTCTTGGCGACATCGCGCGGGTGGCCGTGCATCACCACCAGCGCGGTGCGCGGCTGGGGGGAGTGAGCGTGCGCGACAAAATAAGGCAGTGAACCCGCCGCCGTCGGCGCGTGATAGGGTGTGGCGAGGCGTTCTAACACCGGCTCTGCACGAGCCGATTGGCCGAACAGCAGCAGGGCGGCCATTGCGATGCAGCGCAGGCGGCGCATTCTCGTCAGGTTCGGCGCAGCGCAGCACGCAGTTGTCTCAGGACTTCCCGGCATCGTTGTTCCTCACGTGCGCGTTGATAGTAGCGATAAAAGGCGCGTTCCGAACTGAGGTTGCCCGCGCGTGCCAGCTGCCTGAAGGTCAGGTATGCCAGGCTGAACATAATGATAATAAATAATAAACCGGGGAACAGCAGCTGCCAGCCGTCGGTGATGCGCGCATTAGGCAGATAGCGGAGTGAATAGGGCGTAATCAATACCCCTAACTGCTGCAGCCCCCATTGAGTCAACGCAGGGAACAGCACCAGCAACGTAACGAACACCAAATACAGCAAGAAATAGCGACAGGAAAGCAAGAAACGCTTGAACGCGTTATTGGCGCTTGGCCGCAAAACGAAGCCTGCGGGCGTGGCGCGCAAGATTTGCTGACGGCCACCGGTGAAACGATAGCGTTCCAGCGCCGCTACGCTATCCGGCAATGCCAGCAGCAGCTGCAGCGCAACAAGGCCGGCGCTGCGGTTGCCGATATAGTCGCGAAACCGCAACAGACGTATGGGGGCGCTTTGGGGCTTCTCGACGGATTCGAGCAGGTTTAACAGCTTATCGTGGTTTTCCCGCCGAATGCGAAAAGGCGTTTTGACCACGGCGATAAACAGCGTAATGACGGTCGGTAGGACGATTTTCAAGATATCTGCGGTGCTGATTTGTAACATGCGAGTTTCCTCTCGGGCTGTCTTGCGTTCCTGGCAGCAGAAGTATAGACCACGCTTATGGGACAACATGAAAACTGGCGTTACAGCTTGGTCTTTGATCTCCAAGGCGTTAACGCTAGACTCAGCAACATAAGCAAGACTGAGGGGATAAATGAATGGATGTGATTGAGGGGAGCGAGCTGCAGGTCGCCGACGCGGTCTACGCCTACCAGCTGGATGGCAAGGGCGGCGTCACGCCGATCGAGCGGGATGACAAGATCACCTGCGACGCGCCTTGCTGGCTGCATCTTGATTACGCGCACCCGGCCAGCGCCGAATGGCTGAGCACCACGCCGCTGCTGCCGGACTCGGTGCGCGAAGCGCTCTCCGGCGAAAGCTCACGGCCGCGCGTCAGCCGCCAGGGCGAAGGCACCATGATCACGCTGCGCAGCATCAACTTTAACGCCAACTCACGGCCGGACCAGTTGGTCACCATTCGCGTGTACATCACCGATAAACTGATTATCTCCACGCGGCACCGCAAGGTGTATTCCATCGATCAGGTGGTGAACGATTTGCAAAGCGGCGCCGGGCCGACCAACAGCGGCAACTGGCTGGTGGAGATTTCCGATGCGTTGACCGATCACACCAGCGAATTCATTGAGGATCTGCACGACAAGATTATCGATCTGGAGGACGCCTTGCTGGAACAGCAGGTGCCGGAGCGTGGCCAGCTGGCGTTGATCCGTAAACAGCTTATCGTGCTGCGCCGTTACATGGCGCCGCAGCGTGACGTTTTCGCACGGCTGGCCAGCGACCGCCTGCCGTGGATGAGCGACGACGATCGCCGCCGCATGCAGGACATCGCGGATCGCCTGGGCCGCGGGTTGGACGATCTGGACGGCAGCATCGCACGCACCGCTATCTTGTCCGACGAAATTACCACGGTGATGGCCGACGCGATGAACCGCCGCACTTACACCATGTCGCTGTTGGCGATGGTATTTCTGCCGACCACCTTCCTGACCGGGCTGTTTGGCGTCAACCTTGGCGGCATACCGGGCGGCGGCAACCCCTTCGGTTTCGCGGCATTTTGCCTGATGCTGGTCGGGTTGGTGCTTGGCGTCGCCTGGTGGCTGAAGCGCAGCCGCTGGCTGTAGGCGAAAATGGCGAAAACCCGGTTAACATTGAGCAAAATCAACATTTAGCCGGGGGAAATGGGGCATGATCTCTCTCGCAGGTGAATGCAACGTCAAGCGATGGGCGTTGCGCTCCATAATTGTCTTACTTTCTTATTTTTGAATTACTGCATAGCACATTTGATTCGTACAATGCCGGTTTAATCACCGGCATTTTTTTATTCGATTTCTCTCTTCCTCAGGCCGCGCTTTCATCCCAGAAGCTGGCTTCAATCTTATGCCCATCCAAATCACGGACAAAGCAGCCGTAGTAAGCCTCACCGTAATGCGGCCGCGAACCGGGTGCGCCTTCATCGACGGCGCCGGCCAGCAGCGCCTGGCGATGGAATTCATCCACCTGTTGCTTGCTGGTCGCGAAAAAACCGACGTGCGTGCCGTTGCCGGGTGAAGCGGGCTGGCCGTCGATCGGCACCTGCAGCCAGAACTCCGGGTAGTCGCGGCCATAACCGATCGCGCCGGGATGCTCCAGCACCCGTCGGCAACCCAAGGCGGCCAGCGTGCGATCGTAAAAGGCCGCGGCGGCGACGAAATCGTTCGAGCCCAGCGAGACGTGGGACAGGCAGGGGGTGATATTCATTGCGCGATCTCCATATGACTGTATAAATGCACAGTATAGGGTAAAAACGGCATCGCCCAGCAAATTTTGCGCAAACTGTGAACAGGATCGAGATCGTCGAGTGAGGAGAATGTCGCCGCTCGCAGGGTGGCGGGCGGCGAGGGGACTTATTTGATTTCCAGCACGTCCAAACGCGCCGGCGCAGGCGCCGCGTCGTCCGAATCTTCCGGCTGCCAGCCGACCGGCTGCATCGGAATGTCTTCGCGATCGAAGGCCAAATCGCCGCCGTCCACCACCGCGCTGCCGTGGTGAATGCCTTTGAAATCAAACAGATTGATATCGCTCAGGTGCGAAGGCACCACGTTTTGCATGGCGCTGAACATGGTTTCCAGCCGGCCTGGGTAACGTTTGTCCCAGTCGCGCAGCATGTCGCCGATCACCTGGCGCTGCAAATTAGGCTGAGAGCCGCACAGATTGCATGGAATGATCGGGAACGCTTTGGCGATCGAGAAACGCTCGATGTCTTTTTCGCGGCAATAGGCCAGCGGGCGAATGACCACGTGCTTGCCGTCGTCGCTCATCAGTTTGGGCGGCATGCCTTTCATCTTGCCGCCGTAGAACATGTTGAGGAACAGCGTCTGCAGAATATCGTCGCGGTGGTGGCCCAGCGCGATCTTGGTGGCGCCCAGTTCGGTGGCGGTGCGATACAGAATGCCGCGGCGCAGGCGCGAGCACAGTGAACAGGTGGTTTTGCCTTCCGGGATCTTGTCTTTAACGATACTGTAGGTGTTTTCTTCGACGATCTTGTACTCCACCCCCAAGCCTTCCAGGTAAGCAGGCAGAATATGCTCAGGGAAGCCGGGCTGTTTCTGGTCGAGATTCACCGCCACCAGCGAGAAATTGATCGGCGCGCTCTGCTGCAGATTGCGCAGGATCTCCAGCATGGTGTAGCTGTCTTTGCCGCCGGACAGACAGACCATGATGCGGTCGCCTTCTTCAATCATATTGAAATCGGCGATCGCTTCGCCCACGTTGCGGCGCAGGCGTTTTTGCAATTTGTTCAGGTTGTACTGCTCTTTTTGGCTAACGGATTGCTTTTCTGACATTTAAATCGTGCTCATTCTCAATGGGGGGCACTAGGGGCATGGCGTTGTAGACCGCGAGTTTACCATTCAACCGGCCGATTTTGATCATTATTCATCATCCAGCTTCCACGCGCCCGACGCGAGGCCTGTATGGTACGGATTGCGCGCAGGAATGCCAGCAGGTTTTATTGCTACGCCTTACGTCAACGGTAAAAGATCAGGGCGCGAATCGCTCGCGCCCTGAGGGAGGTTACTCAGCGGCGGACTTTTCCGCCTTGCCGGCCAGCAGGCTGAGGAAATCGTATTTCTCCTTCAGCTCTTTCTCGGCGGCCTGATACAGCGCGCTGGCCACCTCCGGCTGCTGCGCGTTCAGGCGGCGGAAACGCTGTTCTTTTAGCAGCGTTTCCGACAGGTTGCTGTTCGGCGGCCGTGAATCCAGCGCCAATGCGGCCTTGCCCTCGGCGCTGCGGCGCGGATCGAAGCGGTACAGCGGCCAGAAGCCGGTGGCGGTCAGCTGTTTCATCTGATCGTGGCTGAGCGCCAGATCGTAGCCGTGCTCTTCGCACGGGCTGTAGGCGATGATCAGCGACGGTCCCGGATAGGCCTCGGCCTCCTGAATCGCTTTCACCGTCTGGTTGAGCTGCGCCCCCAGCGAGATCTGCGCGACGTAAACATGGCCGTACATCATCATGCTGACGCCCAGATCCTTGCGCGCCTTGCGCTTGCCGTGCTCGCCGAATTTGGTCACCGCGCCGAGCGGCGTGGCCTTCGACTGCTGGCCGCCGGTGTTGGAGTAGCACTGGGTGTCGAGCACCAGCACGTTGACGTTCTCCGTCAGGCTGAGGACGTGATCCAAACCGCCGAAGCCGATGTCGTAGGCCCAGCCGTCACCGCCGATCAGCCAGATGGATTTATCCACCAGATAGTCGGCGTCGGTCGCCAGCTGGCGCGCATCTTCACCTTCAATACTCGCCAGCAGCGCGCGCAGTTCGGCGATTTGCTTGCGGCGCGGCTCCGGCGCCACGTCTTCCATCTGCAGGGCATTGACCAACTGCTCCGGCAGCTGCGGCGCCAGCGAATTCAGCAGGCGCAGCACCCGCGCGCGATGTTGATCGACCGTCAAACGGAAGCCCAGGCCGAATTCGGCGTTGTCTTCGAACAGCGAGTTGGCCCATGCCGGCCCGCGCCCTTCGGCGTTGGTGGTGTACGGCGTGGTCGGCAGGTTGCCGCCGTAGATCGACGAACAGCCGGTGGCGTTGGCGATCAGCAAACGGTCGCCATAGAGCTGGGTCAACAGCTTGATGTACGGCGTTTCGCCGCAGCCGGAGCAGGCGCCGGAGTACTCGAACAGCGGCGTGATCAGCTGCGAGGTGCGAATGTCGATGCGTTCCAGCTGCGCCGTATCGATTTCCGGCAGCTGCAGGAAGAAATCGTAGTTGTCTTTTTCCGCCGTCAGATTATCGAGGCGTGAGGCCATATTGATGGCCTTGATCTCCGGGTTCTGGCGATCTTTCGCCGGGCAGACCTCGACGCACAGGTTACAGCCGGTGCAATCCTCCGGCGCCACTTGCAGCACGTATTTTTGCCCACGCATATCGCGCGCTTTGACATCCAGCGACTGCAGGGAGGCGGGGGCGTGTTCCATCTCCGCCGGCTGCACGACCTTGGCGCGAATGGCGGAGTGCGGACAGGCGGCGACGCAATGGTTGCACTGGGTGCACAGGTCGGGCTGCCAGACCGGGATCGCTTCGGCGATGTTGCGCTTTTCCCACTGGGTGGTGCCCACCGGCCAGGTGCCGTCCGGCGGGAAGGCGGAAACCGGCAGCGCATCGCCCAGTCCGGCCAGCATCGCGGCGGTAACGGTTTTGACGAAGTCAGGCGCGGCGTCCGAGACCACCGGCGGGCGCATCGGGCTGCTGTCGTCGACCGGCTGCAGCGGGATTTCAATCAGCGCGCCGCGGGTGGCGCCCAGCGCCTGCCAGTTGCGCTCGACGATCTCCTGGCCTTTGCTGCTGTAGCTGCGGGCGATGGCGTCCTGCAGCTGTTGCAGCGCCACGTCGCTCGGCAGGATCTGCGTCAGATGGAAAAACGCCATCTGCATGACGGTGTTGATGCGCGCGCCGAGCCGGCATTCACGCGCCAGCTTGGCGGCGTTGATGATGTAGAAACGCGCCTGGCGTTGATGCAACAGCGCCTGTACCTCCTGCGGCAGGCGCGACCAGACTTCGTCGGCGCCGTAAGGGGTATTGAGCAGGAAGGTGCCGCCGGGTTTGAGGCGCTCAACCATCTGGTACTTATCGATAAACTGCAGCTGGTGGCAGCCGACGAAATCCGCCTGGCTGACCAGATAGGCCGAATTGATCGGCTGCTCGCTGACGCGCAGGTGCGAGACCGTCAGGCCGCCGGCCTTTTTGGAGTCGTAGACGAAATAGCCCTGCGCATACAGCGGCGTGGCGTTGCCGATGATTTTGATGTTGTTCTTGGTGGCCGAGACCGAGCCGTCGCTGCCCAAACCGTAGAATAGCGCTTCCAGCGAGGCGCGCTGCGGCAGGATTTCGTCGCTCAGCGGCAGCGAAAGGCCGGTGACGTCATCGAAGATGCCGACGGTGAAGCGCGGGCGCGGCTGCGGCTGGGCCAGCTCGCGAAACACCGCCAGCGCGCAGTCCGGGCCGAACTCCTTCGACGACAGGCCGTAACGGCCGCCGATCACTCGCGGCAGCGTGGCGCGCCCGCCCCGGCTGTAGGCTTCCGCCAGCGCGGTCATCACGTCCAGATACAGCGGCTCGGCCAGCGCGCCCGGTTCTTTGGTGCGATCGAGCACCGCGACGCTGCGCACGCTGTCCGGCAGCGCGCCGAGCAGGTGTTTGGCGGAGAACGGCCGGAACAGCCGCACTTTCAGCACGCCGACTTTTTCGCCGCGGGTCAGCAGGGTGTCGATCACTTCTTCGCAGGTGCCGGCGGCGGAGCCCATCACCACCACCACGCGTTCGGCCTGCGGGTGGCCATAATAGTCGAACGGCCGGTAGTGGCGGCCGGTGAGGGCGGCGAAGGCCTCCATGGCGTCGATCACGTGCTGGTCGGCGGCGTCATACCACGGGTTGGTGGCTTCGCGCGACTGGAAATAGGTGTCCGGGTTGGCGGAGGTGCCACGCACCACCGGATGATCTGGCGACAGCGCCCGGCTGCGGTGAGCGTCGATCGCCGCCTGCGGCAGCATTTGCCGCAGCGTATCGTCGCTGAGCGGCACGATCTTGTTGATTTCGTGCGAGGTGCGGAACCCGTCGAAGAAATGGATAAACGGCACGCGTGCGTTGAGGGTGGCGGTCTGCGAGATCAGCGCGAAGTCCTGCGCCTCCTGCACGTTGCTGGCGCACAGCATGGCGCAGCCGGTCTGGCGCACCGCCATCACGTCCGAATGGTCGCCGAAGATCGACAGCGCGTGTGTGGCTACGGTGCGCGCGGCGACATGCAGCACGAACGGCGTCAGCTCGCCGGCCAGCTTGTACAGCGTCGGGATCATCAGCAGCAGACCCTGCGATGAAGTGAACGAGGTCGAGAGCGCACCGGTTTGCAAGGCGCCGTGCACGGTGGCGATCGCGCCGCCTTCCGACTGCATTTCCACCACTCGGGGGATGTCGCCCCAGATGTTTTGCCGACCATCGCCGGACCAGGCGTCCGCCTGCTCTGCCATGGTGGAACTTGGCGTGATAGGGTAGATGGCAATCACTTCGTTGGTGCGATAGGCCACGGAAGCGACTGCGTTATTACCATCTGTAGTTATCATCGACATTACCTTTTCATTGCTCACAAAGCCGCGAAAGCACACTTTCGCAGTAATGGGAAAAAGTCTAACAGAGGGTTTGAACGCGGCTTTATCGTGTTTGTGTGGCGGGTGATAAATCGGCAAGCGTATCCGGCATCGCTATTTGCATCGCCGGTTGAGGTCCTTCAATAAATTGTTTTCGCCGTTTAAAGACAATTTATTTCCGGCGCGTCATAATTACGCATCGGTAAACTGACAGAAGAAAACCATGAGCGGATTTATGTATTTGACGATGGCGATAGTCGCGGAAGTGATCGCCACCACCATGTTGAAAGCTTCCGAGGGCTTTACCCGTCTGTGGCCGTCGCTGCTGGTGGTGCTGGGCTACGGCGTGGCGTTTTGGGGGCTGTCGATGGTGGTCAAGAGCATGCCGCTGGGCATTGTGTATGCGATTTGGTCGGGCATGGGGATCGTGCTGGTGTCGGTCGCGGCGGTATTCGTTTATCAGCAAAAATTGGATTGGCCGGCGATTGTCGGCATGGGATTAATTATTGCCGGCGTGCTGGTAATTAATTTACTGTCGAAAGCCTCTGTGCACTGAATGTTATTTTGATGTAAAAAAAGCCGGCGTGACAGCAAGTCGCGCCGGTTGAAGAATTCAGCCATCATTCACTGAAAATAGTGGAATGCTAATTAGTTAGCGCCGTCAGCATAGACGCAAATATCATCCTCTCCGGTAGCAAAAAATGCGCCGTCACGCCGAAAGCACGCGGGGTTAATTAATACCGATATCATGCGAAGAAACCCCGTCGCCGGCAACGGTGACGTTATCACTTTCTCTCTGCGGCCGGGGCGGGCGGTGGGGGCCGCTGTCACGTTTAACCTCCCGCAATGGGGGCGGAAATATTCTGCAAACAAAATAAATGTCCGGCCGGTGCAAAAAAACCACAAATAATGGCCGGAATATATTTTCATTATTTATATATCGAGCTAGATTAAACAAGTTTGCATCAAAGATAGCGAAACGTGTCCGCCAAGTGACGCGCGTTATCGGCAATGGCGATTTTACACAGCGCAGTTCCGGGTTCAGGAGTGGGATAATGACGACATCAAAATGGCTGCTTGCCAGCGCCGTGCTGCTTTTAGCCGCCTGCAGCAGCAACAACGAAGAGCCAGTACAGCAGGGCAACAGTGCCAGAATCAATACGTTGCAGACCAGCGCCGGTTGCGCGGCGGTCGGCGGCGTCACCACCATCGCGCACAACTTGAACGGTGAAGCGTTGCGCATGTGCCAGATGCCGAACGGCAAACAGTGTGAGGAACGCACGCTGGGCCTGGGCAGCTGCGCCGGGTAAGCCCACGGCGCTAGGCCTGGCGTCCAGAATCAATATACCCAGTCGCGCAGGGCATAAACCAGCGTGTGGCCGCTGCCGTTGAGCGTCAGCTGCTGCGCGCTCAGCGTCACTTCGGCGCCGTTTTCCAGCACGGTGCCGATCACTCGATCCCAGCGATTGCGCTGCTCATCAGGGCACAGCCTGCGCGTCGAGGCCAACGGTTTTACCGTCAGTACGCCGTCGCGTAATTGCCCCTGGCCGAAAAAGCGGTTGCACATCGCGCCGGACACATGCAGGTTCTCGCCGAACTCCAGATTGAGCAGGACGCCGCCCGTTGGGGATTTTGCCGCTTCGCCATCGACGCTCTGCAACACGAAATTATGATGCATCAGATCGCCGGGCGTAACGGTCGCGGGTGGTTTCATGCTGCATCCCCCCAAGACCAGCGCCGCAAAGGCGGCCATCGTTGTTCTCATCGTCGCGCTCTCAAATAAACAGGGCGCCGCAAGGGGCGCCCTGAGATGCCGTTCACGCGTTCAACTGGTTCGGGCAGGCTTCGCCGCGATCCAATTGGCTGATGTTCTGCAGCGTGGTTTGCGAAATGCTGGTCAGCGCCTCTTCGGTCAGGAAAGCCTGATGGCCGGTGAACAGCACGTTGTGACAGGCCGACAGGCGGCGGAACACGTCATCCTGAATCACGTCGTTAGACTTGTCTTCAAAGAACAGATCGCGTTCGTTCTCGTAGACGTCCATCCCGAGCGCGCCGATTTTTTGCTGCTTCAACGCGTCGATGGCGGCGGTAGAGTCGATCAGCGCGCCGCGGCTGGTGTTGATCACCATTACGCCGTTTTTCATCATCGCGAAGGCGTCGGCATTCAGCAGATGGTGGTTTTCCGGCGTCAGCGGGCAGTGCAGGGTGATTACGTCGGATTGCGCGTACAGCGTTTTCAGGTCGACATACTCTGCGCCCAGTTCCAGCGCCTGTTCGCTGGGGAACGGATCGTAAGCCAGCAGCTTCATGCCGAAGCCTTTGAGAATGCGCATCGTCGCCACGCCGATTTTACCGGTGCCGATCACGCCGGCGGTGCGATTGTGCATGTTAAAGCCGATCAGCCCTTCGAGAGAGAAATTGGCGTCGCGGGTGCGTTGATATGCGCGGTGAATACGGCGGTTCAGGCACATCATCATGCCTACCGCGTGTTCCGCCACGGCTTCCGGCGAGTAGGCCGGCACGCGCACTACCTTGATGCCCAGCGCTTTGGCGGCGTCCAGATCGACGTTATTAAAACCGGCGCAGCGCAGGGCGAGAATTTCGACGCCCAGCGCCGCCAGTTCTTCGAGCACTTCACGGCTACCGTCGTCGTTGACGAAGATACACACCGCCTTGCAACCGGCGGCCGTTTTGGCGGTTTTTTTACTGAGTAAAAAGTCGAAGAATTCCAGCTCATAGCCAAACTGCTGATTCACCAGTTCGAGATATTTACGGTCATACTGTTTGGTGCTGTATATCGCCAATTTCATCGTGGTTTCTCCACCGTGATTTTGTGATCAATTTAACAGATTTTAGTAAATTCGACAATTGGTTAGCCACGCTGCAGGGCTGCTGTGGGCTGGCGGCGGTGAAGGGAAGGCGACGGTGAGGCGGGCGACAAAAAAATCCCCACGGGGGTGTGGGGAATGGCTTCTCTAGTACACAGTTAGCTAGCAGCTAAACTTTTATTAGAATGCTTGCAAGACTATTAATCATCAACGGTAACAACAATAACAAAAGTCTGAAAACTGTCCTATTTATGTGATGTATATGTAACGAAAATCTACAACTCCGCGCGCGCTTGCGCCAAAAGGGTGCAAATCGCCTCTGCGACCGCGCTCAGCTTCACCCTATGTCAAATTCGTGCCATCATTATTGTCAATTCAGGCATAGACTTAACCAATGCCTAACACAGGAACGAAGCAATCATTTAATGACCAGGCGATTGAAAGTATTCATAGGGACGGTGGCGGGCTGCGCAATCCTGGTGCTGGCGTTGTGGCAAACCTTGCCGCGCTGGCTGCCGGGGGTGTTATCGCATTGGTTGCCGGCGGGAAGCCGACTGGAGTTGCAGGGCAAATTGCATTGGCGCCAGGGCGGCCTGACGTTGGCGGGGGCGCGTTTCACCGCGCAAGATTGTCTGCTGGCCAGCGTCGGGCCGACGCGGCTGGCTTATCGGCAAGGCCGCTGGCAGCTGTCGAGCGATAAGGTCAGCGTCGATAGCGCCTGTTTGTCAAAACTGCCGGGCGGCGACGCCAACAGCGCGCCGCTTGCGCTCGATCAACTGCAGCGGCAGCTGCCGCCGCTGGATCTCACCATTCATGACCTCACGCTCATTCCCTGGCAGCGTTATGCCGGGAAGCTGCAGCTTTCCTCCGGCTCTGACGGGCAACGTCTGCATTATCGGGGGCCGAATCTCAGCGCCGAGGCGCAGTTGGATGAAAAACAACAGCTGACGTTGCACAGCCTGACCGTCATTCCGCCCAACAGCGCGCAACCGCTGCGCCTCGCCGGCAAGATAACCATTCCGCTGGATCTGGCCAGCCTGCCGACGCAGGGCGCGCTGCAGGGTGAAATGCAGACGGCCTATCTGGAAAAACCGGTTTTGCTGGATATGCGCTGGCAACAGCAGCAGGGCGTGTTGACGGTGAGCGAGAAAGGCGACGATCGGCCGCTGGCGGTGCTGCCGTGGGAAGTGACCCCGCAGCGGGTCAGCATCAAGCAGGGCGAGTGGCGTTGGCCCTACAGCGGACAGCCGTTGAACGGCGGCCTCAGCATCGCGCTGCACGACTGGAGCAAGGGACTGGATGAAACGGAGATCAGCGCGCGGCTGAACGTGATCACGGCCGGCCACAACGGCAAGGGCAATGCGGTGCTCACCCTCGGGCCGGGCAAGGTGGGGCTGACCGACAGCGATCTGCGGTTCCAACTGACCGGCCAGGCCAATCTGGCCGACTTCTCCGCTACCGCGTCGGTCCCGGGCGTGCTCGGCGGCAGCATTCTCAATCCGACGCTGGTTCTGCAGCCGGGTTCGTTGCTGCGCCTGTGGGGCAAGGTGACGCCGGAAATGACGCTGGAAGAGGCGCGTTTGCCGCTGGCGGGCGTGAAGGTGACCGCTGCCGGTATTACCGGCCGCCTGCAGGCGATTTTGAGCGCCAGCGACAGTTACTGGGGCCGCTTCAAGCTGCATCTGGACGGCCAGGCGCAGGATTTCTGGCCGGACAAGGGCCACTGGCAATGGCGCTACTGGGGCAATGGCCGCTTGCCGCCGCTGCAGGCCGCCTGGGACGTGGCCGGCAGCGGCAGCTGGCGCGACAGCGAGTTGGTGCTCGATAAACTCTCCACCGGCTTCGATAAGTTGAAGTACGGCCTGGTGACGGTCGCCGCGCCGCGCTTGAGCCTCAACCAGCCGCTGCGCTGGCGGCGTGATGAACAAAGCCCGCAGTTCAACGGTGAGCTGCAGCTGGCGGCGGATAAGGTCAGCTTCAGCGATGGCGGTTATCTGCCGGCGCCGGTGCTGGCGCTGCAGGTGAACGGCCGTTCGCCGGACAGTTTCCAGATGCAGGGCAAGCTGCAGGCGCAACAGATCGGTCCGATCGCGCTGCGCGGCCGTTGGGACGGCGAACGTCTGCGCGGCGAAGGCTGGTGGCCGAAACAGTCGCTGAAGGTCTTCCAACCGCTGCTGGCGCCGGATCTCAATCTCACGCTGCGCGACGGCGAGTTTTACGCGCAGTCGGCGTTTTCCGCCGCCCGCGAACAAGGGTTCGAGGCCGGTGGCCACTGGGTGGTGAAAAACGGCGGCATGTGGCTGAAGGACGGGGAGATGAGCGGCCTGGATTTCATCCTGTCGTACCGGTTCAAGCAGCATCACTGGCAATTGGGAGCTAAACAGCCGGTATCGCTGCGCATCAAGTCTTTCACCAACCTGTTCGAGATGCAGAACATTTCCGCCGATTTGCAGGGCACCTATCCTTATAGCGAAGGGCAGCCGCTGACGTTGAGCAACGTCGGCGTGGACATGCTCAACGGGCATATCAGCCTGTCGGCGCTGCGGTTGCCGCAGCATGACGCCGCAGTGCTGAAGCTGGACAAGGTCGATCTCAGCGCGCTGTTTACCGCCCTGAAACCGAAGCAGTTCGCCATGTCCGGCCGCGTCGACGGCGAGTTGCCGCTGTTCCTGAACCATCCGAAGTGGCTGGTGCAAAACGGCTGGATCGCCAACGCCGGCACGTTGACGCTGCGCCTGGACAAAGACATGGCCGACGCCATCGGCAGCAACAACCTGGCGACCGGCGCGGCGATCGACTGGCTGCGCTACATGGAAATCAACCGTTCGCATGCCCGGGTCGATCTCGACAACCTGGGCGAGCTGACGCTGAGCGCACGCATCGACGGCATCAACCCGCAGAAAAGCGCCAAGCGCGAGGTGATCCTGAACTATCGTCATCAGGAAAACGTGTTTCAGCTGTGGCGCAGTTTGCGCTTCGGCGACAATTTACAGGAGTGGCTGGAGCAGGCCCTCTCACAACCTGGGGAGCAACAATGAAAATCATGAGTGTGTCGACGCTGGCAGCGGTGCTGTGCGTTTCGCTGCTGAGCGGCTGCGTGCCGCGCATCGAGGTGGCGACGCCTAAGGATCCGATCACTATCAATATGAACGTCAAGATCGAACATGAAATTCATATCAAGGTGGATAAGGACGTCGAAAACCTGCTGAAAACCCAAAGCGGTCTGTTCTAGGAGCCGACATGAAAAAACGTTATTTGTGGCTGGCCGGCGCCGCCTGGCTGTTCAGCGGCCTGGCGATGGCGCTGACGCTGGATGAGGCGAAGCAGCAAGGGCGGGTGGGGGAAACCCTGAGCGGCTACATCGCGCCGGTGCAGCAGGACGCCGAAACTTTGGCGCTGGTGAAGCGCATCAACGCCGGCCGCGCCGAGAAGTATCAGGAAGTGGCGGACGGCAACCATATCGCCGTCGATGAAGTGGCGCGCATGGCCGGCCAGAAGCTGGTGACGCGGGCGCAGAGCGGCGAGTATGTGCGCGGCATCAACGGCCAGTGGCTGAAGAAGTAAAAAAAAGCGCGCCGTCTGGCGCGCTGAATGATACGGATAGATGATTATTATGAGGGTAGTGCAGGTTTGACAAGGCTTGCCTCTTGTCCGGCAGGGGCATGACGCCCCTGCGCAGTCTCTTACGCGGCAACCACCTGAGACAGGGCCGCTTTGGCGTCTTCCTGTGCTTTGGTCGCCACTTCCGGACCGTAGGCGATGCCTTCCGCGAAGACGAACTCTACGTCGGTGATGCCGATGAAGCCCAGGAACAGACGCAGGTAAGGTTCCACCAGGTCGGTTGGGGTGCCTTTATGAATGCCGCCGCGGCTGGTCAGGATCACGGCGCGTTTGTTTTTCACCAGGCCTTCCGGACCGTTTTCGGTGTAACGGAAAGTCACGCCGGCGCGGGCGACCAGATCGAAATAGTTTTTCAGCTGGGTCGGGATGTTGAAGTTGTACATCGGTGCGGCGATCACGATGACGTCATTGGCCTGCAGCTCGGCGATCAGTTCGTCCGACAGGGCCAGCGCTTCTTGTTGACGCGGAGTCAACGGAGCATCGGAAGGACGCAGCGCGCCAACCAGCTCGCCGTCCAGCACCGGGATTGGCTGTGCGGCCAGATCGCGCACGGTGATGGTGTCGCCGCTGTGGGCGTTGCTCCATTGCTCTACGAAGAAATCGGCCAGTTGGTTAGACTGAGAGTAGGTCGCCAGGATGCTTGATTTCAGAACCAATACGTTGCTCATCGATAATTCCTTACGTTGTGACAGTGACATCAGGACTCAGCGTCCCTTGCATGAACTACATGCTATTCACATTCCCCCAACAGTGATAGCGCAATATTTCGAGATCTTCGTTCGATTTTATTGAATAACCTGCCGAGGCGTTACTCGCGAAAGTAGGGGGAAAAAGCCGTTTGTGATAGGCTGTGCGGCTAAAGCAAAAAAATCGCTAAAAAAACATTAAACCGTTGCTAAGCCTGGTCTTGGCCACGATGAAACAAGGAACACCGAACGTGAAATCTCCGCTCGAGGCACTGCCGGCCCAACTGGGCGAGCTGATGCTCCGCGATCAACAACGCCTGCGTCGTCGCCTGCAGGGCGCACGAAAAATCAAAAATCCCGATGCCCAGCTGGCGGTCGCCGCCGAAGTGGAAAGCGACATCGCGACGGCGCGGCAAAAAGTGCAGGCGCGCGCCGCGTCTTGCCCGCGCATTACCTATCCGGAAAGCCTGCCGGTCAGCCAGAAAAAGCAGGACATCTTAAACGCTGTCCGCGACCACCAGGTGGTGATCGTCGCCGGGGAGACCGGCTCGGGGAAAACCACCCAGTTGCCGAAGATCTGTCTGGAGCTGGGGCGTGGGGTGAAAGGGCTGATCGGCCATACCCAGCCGCGCCGCCTGGCGGCGCGCACCGTCGCCAACCGCATCGCCGACGAGCTGGAAACCCCGCTCGGCGGCAGCGTGGGCTACAAGGTGCGCTTCAACGATCAGGTAGGGGAAAACACCCTGGTCAAGCTGATGACCGACGGCATTTTGCTGGCGGAGATTCAGCAGGATCGCCTGCTGATGCAGTACGACACGCTGATCATCGATGAAGCGCACGAGCGCAGCCTGAATATCGACTTTATTCTCGGTTACCTGCGCGAACTGCTGCCGAAGCGCCCGGATCTCAAGGTGATCATCACCTCGGCGACCATCGATCCGCAGCGTTTCTCGCGCCACTTCAACAATGCGCCGATCATCGAGGTTTCCGGCCGCACCTACCCGGTGGAGGTTCGCTACCGCCCGGTGGTCGACGACGGCGACGATACCGATCGCGACCAGCTGCAGGCGATTTTCGATGCGGTAGATGAGCTTGGGCGCGAAGGGCCGGGCGACATTCTGATCTTCATGAGCGGCGAGCGTGAGATCCGCGATACCGCCGACGCTTTGAACCGCCTCAATTTGCCGCACACCGAGGTGCTGCCGCTGTATGCGCGCCTGTCGAACAGCGAGCAGAACCGGGTGTTCCAGTCGCACCACGGCCGCCGCATCGTGCTGGCCACCAACGTGGCGGAAACCTCGCTGACGGTGCCGGGCATCAAATACGTCATCGATCCGGGCACCGCGCGCATCAGCCGCTACAGCTTCCGCACCAAGGTGCAGCGCCTGCCGATCGAGCCGGTGTCACAGGCCTCCGCCAATCAGCGTAAAGGGCGCTGCGGCCGCGTGTCGGAGGGGGTGTGCATCCGTCTGTACTCCGAACAGGATTTCCTCTCGCGGCCGGCGTTTACCGATCCGGAAATTCTGCGCACCAACCTGGCGTCGGTCATTCTGCAGATGACCTCGCTGGGGCTGGGCGACATCGCCGCGTTTCCGTTCGTCGAGGCGCCGGACAAACGCAACATTCAAGATGGCGTGCGCCTGCTGGAAGAGCTGGGGGCGATCACCACCGCCGATAACGGCCACTATCAGCTGACGCCGCAGGGCCGGCAGCTGGCGCAGTTGCCGATCGACCCGCGTCTGGCGCGCATGGTGCTGGAAGCGCAGAAGAGCGGCAGCGTGCGTGAGGTGATGATCATCACCGCCGCGCTGTCGATTCAGGATCCGCGTGAGCGCCCGATGGACAAGCAGCAGGCCTCGGATGAAAAACACCGCCGCTTCGCCGACAAAGACTCGGACTTCCTGGCGTTCGTCAACCTGTGGGATTATCTGCAGGAGCAGCAAAAGGCGAACTCTTCCAGCCAGTTCCGCCGGCTGTGCCGCAACGATTTCCTCAACTACCTGCGGGTGCGCGAGTGGCAGGATATCTATACCCAGCTGCGCCAGGTGGTGAAAGAGCTGGGGCTGCCGATCAACAGCGCGCCTTCCGACTACCGCAGCGTCCACACCGCGCTGCTGACCGGCCTGTTGTCGCACATCGGCCAGAAGGATGCGGACAAGCAGGAATACACCGGCGCGCGCAACGCCCGCTTCTCGATCTTCCCCGGCTCCGGCCTGTTCAAGAAGCCGCCGAAGTGGACCATGGTGGCCGAACTGGTGGAAACCAGCCGCCTGTGGGGGCGCATCGCCGCGCGCATCGAACCGGAATGGATCGAGCCGCTGGCTCAGCACCTGGTGAAACACAGCTACAGCGAACCGCACTGGTCGAAGTCGCAGGGGGCGGTGATGGCCAGCGAAAAGGTCACGTTGTTCGGTCTGCCGATCGTCGCGGCGCGCCAGGTCAATTACGGCGCCATCGATCCGCTGCTGTGCCGCGAGCTGTTTATCCGCCATGCGCTGGTGGAGGGCGACTGGCAGACGCGCCATGCTTTCTTCCGCGAAAACCAAAAGCTGCGCGCCGAAGTGGAAGAGCTGGAGCATAAATCGCGTCGCCGCGATATTCTGGTAGACGACGAAACGCTGTTCGGCTTCTACGATCGCCGTCTCCCCAACGATGTGGTGTCCGGCCGTCATTTCGACAGCTGGTGGAAGACCGCCGCCAAACAGCAGCCCGACCTGCTGAACTTCGAAAAAGAGATGCTGATCAAGGATGGCGCCAACAAGATCAGCGCGCTCGACTACCCGAACTTCTGGCATCAGGGCAACCTCAAACTGCGGCTGAGCTATCAGTTCGAACCAGGCACTGACGCCGACGGCGTGACGGTGCACATCCCGCTGCCGATCCTCAATCAGGTGGAGGAGCAGGGGTTCGAATGGCAGATCCCCGGCATCCGCCGTGAGCTGGTGATCGCGCTGATCAAATCGTTGCCGAAACCGGTGCGTCGCAACTTCGTGCCGGCGCCGAACTACGCCGAAGCGTTCCTTGGCCGCGTAACGGCGCTGGAATTGCCGCTGCTTGACGCGCTGGAGCGCGAGCTGCGGCGCATGACTGGCGTGACCGTGTCACGTGATGACTGGCAGTGGGATCAGGTGCCCGATCACCTGAAAATGACTTTCCGCGTGGTGGGCGAGAAAAACCAGACGCTGCGCGAAGGCAAAGATCTGGCCGCCCTGCGCCTGCAGTTGAAAGAGAAGGTGCAGGAGACGCTGTCGGCGGTGGCCGATGACGGACTGGAGCAGAGCAACCTGCATGTCTGGAGCTTTGGCCAATTGCCGGCGTTCTACGAGCAGAAGCGCGGCGGCTATTCGATGAAAGCCTATCCGGCGCTGGTGGATGAAAAGGACAGCGTGGCGATCCGCCTGTTCGACAGCGAAAGCGAACAGCAACAGGCGATGTGGCAGGGCACGCGCCGCCTGCTGTTGTTGAATATTCCTTCGCCGATCAAATATCTGCATGAAAAGCTGCCGAACAAGGCCAAGCTGGGGCTTTATTTCAACCCGTACGGCAAGGTGCTGGAGCTGATCGACGACTGCATTTCGTGCGGCATCGACAAACTGATCGCCGAACACGGCGGCCCGGTTTGGCAGGAGGAAGACTTTGCACGGTTGCAGGAGCAGATCCGCGCCGAGCTGAACGACACGGTCGTTGAGGTGGCTAAGCAGGTTGAACAGATCCTGACGGCGGTCTTCAACATCAACAAACGGCTGAAAGGCCGGGTGGACATGTCGTTGGCGCTGGCGCTGTCGGACATCAAGACCCAGCTCGGCGGGCTGGTCTACCGCGGCTTCGTCACCGGCAATGGATGGAAACGGCTGCCGGACACGCTGCGCTACCTGCAGGCGATCGAACGCCGATTGGAGAAACTGGCTATCGATCCGCACCGCGATCGCGCGCAGATGCTGCGGGTGGAGCAGGTGCAGCAGGCGTGGCAGCAGTGGCTGAACAAGCTGCCGCCGAAGCGACAGCAGGAGGAAGAGGTGAAAGCGGTGCGCTGGATGATTGAAGAACTACGTGTCAGCCTGTTCGCGCAGCAGCTGGGCACACCTTACCCTATCTCCGACAAGCGCATTCTGCAAACCATCGAACAGCTTTCGGGCTAAGCTCAGGCGCGCCGGCCGGCAAACGGCCGGCGCAGCGCAAGTTGAAATTCAGGAAACAGAGAAACAGCAACGGCGCTTGATGCGCCGTTGCGAGAGCTACTTGCCTGCCGCCAGGACGTCCAGCGCCTCGCGGATGCCGGGCACCGCCAGAGCGCGGTTATCGGCGCGGTAACGATCTTTCGCCGCCGGCGCCGAACTCTGGATGGCGATCAGCTGCCAGCCGTCGGCGGTTTTCAACAGCAGCGGTGAGCCGCTGTCGCCGGGCAGGGTATCACACTGGTGCGACAGCACCCCTTGCTGGGCCCAGCCGGTCACCTTGCAGTTTTGGTGGCTGTAGAGGTCATCCAGATGGTCCTCCGGGTAGCCCGCCTGGGTGATCAGCCGTTTGGCCTGTTTCAGGGCCTGAGTCAACGCCTTGCTGTCGCCTTGCCACAGCGGCAGCGGGGCGATCGGCAGCGGCGTTTTGTCTTTCAGCCGGATCAGCGCAAAGTCATAAGCGGCGGCGGCGGGCGGCACGATCCAGCCGTCGCCGTCCGGTTTCAGTTTTTTGCCCAGTTTGCTGTCGACCAGGGTTTCAATATTGTCGGTTTGATACTGCCATGATTTATCGCCCGCCACGAAGCGCAGGGCGACGGCTTTATCCAATTGTCCCGGCGGCGCCAGCACGCAATGGCCGGCGGTCAGCGCCAGGTGTGGGGAGATCAGCGTGGCGGTACACAGATTGCCGCTGGCGGTTTCGACCTGGCCGATGGCTTGCCACGGCTGGGCGGCGGTATCCGTGACCTTGATTCGTTCATCTTTGCCGAAAAACAGACGCGTTTGCTCGGCCTTGGACGGGCCGTCGGCGCGTGCCGCCTGGGAGGCGATGAGCGGGAGTGAGCACAGCAACAGTAAAACGGATATGCGCATAGATCTCTTGCCTGACAAATACGGATCATCCATAAACACACTGAATGCTAACTATAGACTGATTTAGCAGCCATGTGGATGGGCAATAACTGATTTTTCAATAATTTCCCGCCGGCGAGGCGACAGGCTACAGATAAAAAAAGACGGCGATCAGTCCACAGAGGATCAGGGCGGTCAGAATGATCTCGAACAGGTAGCGGCGCAGCATCAATGAGAACCCCCCGGATGAAAAAACACCCGGTGAACCGGGTGTCGTGCACGTCAAGCCTGAAGCGGTGAGGGGAACCTCACGACATTACGCTTTTTTGTGGCTGGCTTTCTTGTGGTGCTTTTTAGCCGCCTGGGCTTTTTGCGCCGGGGCTTTTTTGCCGGCTTTCTTGTGATGCTTTTTGGCCGCCTGAGCTTTCTGTACCGGGGCTTTCTTGCCGTGGTGTTTCACCTGAGCTTTAGCCGGCGCAGCGGTGGCGGTGGTTGCGGTAGCCGCAGGCGCGGTAGTGGTGGCAGCCTCGGCAGCGAAAGCCACGGAAGACAGACCCATTGCAGCGGCAACAACCAGAGCTAATACTTTTTTCATCGCAGAATCCTCAACATGACTTTTGGGTATCAACCCCACTGCGGGGCCGTTGAGATGATAGTAGGCAAACGGCGTCCGGCTTTCCGTGAGTGATTGGTTTCGGCTTGTAACCTAATGTACAGGGCGGCGGCGGCAGGAGGGATTGCTGCTATAATGACCGTCAGGCTCGATAAAAGGGATTTAAAATGAACGAGATAACGGTTCGTTGTGGCGTGACGGAACAGGGTGAGGTGCCGCTGGCCTATGAAGACTGGGGCGATGAGGCGCATCCGCCGCTGTTGTTAATCATGGGCATCGGCGCGCAGCTTTTGCTGTGGCCTGACGATTTCTGCCGCGCTCTGGTCGCCAAGGGATTTCGGGTGATCCGCTACGACAACCGCGACGTCGGCCTTTCCGGTAAAACGCGGGCGCAGCGCAAGACGCCGCTGTGGCTGTTGATGTTGCGTGCCCAGCTCGGCTGGCAAACGCCGGTGCCTTATACCCTGGCGGATATGGCGACGGACGCGGCGCATCTGCTCGATCATTTACGCATTCCGCAGGCCCATGTCCTTGGCGCCTCGATGGGGGGGATGATCGCCCAGGTGTTGGCCGCCGAATACCCGCAGCGCGTCGCCTCGTTATGCATCTTGTTTTCCAGCACCAATCAACCGCTGTTACCGCCGCCGGCGCCTTCGCTGCTGTGGTTGCTGGTGCGCCGGCCTGCCGCCGATATGACGCTTCAGCAGCGCCAGGAAGGGATGAAGGCCTTTCTGCGCGCGCTTGGCACCGCGACTTATCCGCCGGAGGAGGCGGAGCTGGATGCCCTGGTGAAGCGGTTGCTGAAGCGGGGCTTGGATCCGGAGGGCATGCAGCGGCAACTTTCCGCGCTGCTCGGCAGCGGCGATCTGCGGCGTTACAGTCGGCGCATCGCCGCGCCGACGCTGGTGATTCACGGCGATCGCGATCGGCTGGTGCGCAAGGCCGGCGGGGTGGCGATCGCTCGGGCCGTCGCCAACGCCAGATTGCAGATTATGCCGGGCATGGGGCATGATCTGCCCGCCGCGTTGAGACCACAATTGGTGACGATGATCGCCCGTCATGCGCTGGGATGAGAGGCAGATAGGGGCGCGGCTGTTTATGGTATTAGTTACAACATACTATTGGTAGGTAACAACCCGCCACCCTGTAGCCAAGGCGTTGCCGGCAAGGAAAGCGCGCTATGTAGCATTATTAGGTCAAGCAGGGGAAAAAGGGCGCGGCCGTGGCCGCGCACGGGGAGAGATTACAGGTAGCGGTTTTCCAAATGCTGGCGGAAGTAGCGCGGATTGAGCGCTTCACCGGTTGCATTGGCGATCAGCGTGTCGGTCGGGAAACGGCTGCCGTGGCGCCAGATGTTATGCTGCAACCAGTGGAACAACGGCTGCAGATTGCCGGCGGCGATGTCCTCGTTCAGCGAAGGCAGGGCCTGACGCACGCTGTGGAACAGCTGCGCGGCGTACATCGCGCCGAGAGTATAAGTCGGGAAGTAGCCGAAGGCGCCGTCGGTCCAGTGGATATCCTGCATGCAACCGTTGCGGTAGTTGCCGATGGTATCGAGGCCCAGGTAAGCGTGCATCTTTTCATTCCACAGCGCCGGAATGTCCTCCACTTCGATCTCGCCTTCGATCAGCGCTTTTTCAATTTCGTAGCGCAGGATGACGTGGGCAGGATAGCTCACCTCGTCGGCGTCGACGCGGATCAGGCCCGGTTTCACCCGCTGGTTGAGGCGAATGAAGTTGGCTTCTTCCAGCGCCGGCTGTTCGCCAAACTGCGCGGTAACCAGCGGACGCAAGATTTTCAGGAATTCATTGCCGCGCGCCAGCTGCATTTCGAACAGCAGGCTCTGCGATTCGTGGATGGCTGTGGAGCGAGCCAGGGCGACCGGCTGGCCGAGCAGATCGCGCGGCAGGTTCTGTTCGTAACGGGCGTGGCCAGTCTCGTGTACGATCCCGAGCAGCGCGGTCAGGAACTCTTTCTCGTTGTAACGCGTGGTGATGCGCACATCTTCCGGCACGCCGCCGCAGAACGGGTGGGCGCTGACGTCAACGCGGCCGTTGTCGAAGTTGAAACCGAGCAGCTTCATCACGCTCAGGCTTAGCTGGCGCTGGGTGTCCACATTGAACGGGCCCTGCGGCGCCAGGCAGGGTTCATTGGCCTGTTTGGCCACCACGCGCTGCAGCAAATCCGGCAGCCAGGTTTTCAAATCGCCGAAGATGCGATCGAGATCGCTGCTGCGCATGCCCGGCTCATACAGGTTGAGCAGGGCATCGTAACGGCTGGTGTCGGCCGCCTGCGCGCGGATCTGCGCCTCTTCCCGGCTGAGTTTGACCACGTCGCGCAGATTCTCCGCGAAGCCATCCCAGTCGTTGGCCGGGCGCTGGGCGCGCCAGGCGTGTTCACAGCGGGCGCCGGCCAGCGATTTGGCTTCGACCAGCGACGCCGGCAGCAGCACCGCGTCTTCATACTGGCGGCGCATTTCGCGCAGGTTGGCGCGGTCGATCTCGTCCAGCGTCTCCTGCTGCGCGCGATCCAACAGCGCGCCGGTGCTTTGTGCCGCTAAAATCTGGTGCTGCAGCACGCTCAATTCGGCCAGGGCTTCGGAGCGCGCCTTGCTGCCGCCCGGCGGCATCATGGTTTGCATGTCCCAACCGGCGATGGCGGACAGGTGGCCGAAACGCGACAGCCGGCTAAAAAGCGCGCGCAGGTGATCGTAAGCAGATGTGTTGGAAGGTGCAGATTTCATTATTATTCGGCTCCAATGAGAAGGGTCCGGCGGTATTACGCCAGATCGGCTTTTAAACTGAATGTCGGCTTCACCGGCCAGCAGAAACGGAAGCTGGCGCCGCCGAGCGAACTGCCTTCGACGAACACCTGTCCCTGGTAGGCGACGGCGATGGAATGGACGATGGCCAGCCCCAGCCCGCAGCCGCCGGTGGCGCGATCGCGGCTGGGATCGAGGCGAACGAAAGGCTCGAACACCCGCTCGCGCTCTTCCGGCGGGATACCCGGCCCGTCGTCCTCGACCTGCAAACAGGCGAGATCGCCGTCGAACCACAACCCAACGCGCAGGCGCTGCTCGGAATAGCGCAGCGCGTTGTTGACCAGGTTATCGAGCACGCGCTCCATCAGGCGTAGATCGACGCCGCCGAAGTCGCCGACGTGCGGGATGTCGAGCTGGATGTCGCGTTCCTGATGGATAAGGCGGATATCATCGACCTTGTCCTCCAGCCACTTTGGCAGATCGATGGGTTCAATGTTTAGCGCAACCTGCGGCCGATCCAGGCGGGCATAGGTCAGCAGCTCGTCGATCAGCGACTCCAGTTGGCCGATATCGCGGTTCAGCGCCTGCTGCTCGCCTTCGGACAGGTTATCGCTCATCTCGAGCCGATAACGCAGGCGCACCAGCGGCGTGCGCAGCTCGTGGGCGATGCCGTCGATCAGCTGTTTCTTGCTGGCGATCAGGGTGTTGACGTTGTCGGCCATCTGGTTGAACGCCACGCCGAGCCGGCTCAGGCTGGAAGTGGGATCGAAGTGGGTGCGTTCATCCAGATGCCCGGCGCCGAGCCGCTGGGCGGCGTTTTCCAGTTTGAGCAGGTCTTGCCAGTGCGGCCGCATCCACAGAAACACCGGCAGCGCCAGCGACATGCCGATAAACACCAGCAACACCAGATCCAGCAGACGCATCTGGTGCAGATAGAACAGATAAGGAATGGGGCCGACCACCAACACATAGTGGCTGCGCGGAATGCGTTGCATAAAGGTGTACTGATCGTCGAGGGCGATGATTTCACCCAGCCGCAGCCGCTTTTTCAGATCCTCGCTCAGTTCCTGTTTGCCGAGCGGTTCGATATGAAGCTTGAACGACAGATTGAGATCCAGCGTGGCGATAGTCTTGTTCCAGTCCTTCAGCGGGATTTCGCGCAGCTCGCTGCGCATCAGGTACAGCGAGCTTTTCATCAAATCGTCCATCGACTGGCGGCCGGCGCGCTCGGCTGTCACCTTGTACACCAGGCCGACCAGCATCGCCATCACCAGAAAACAGACGAACAGCAACAGGAAGAACTGGACGAAAAGTTTTCTCATTGTTGCACCGATGCCCAGGCGTTAGGGGCGAACAGATAGCCCTTGTTGCGCACCGTCTTGATACGGAAAGGCTCCAGCGCGTTGTCGTACAGTTTGCGGCGCAGGCGGGAGATCGCCACGTCGATGCTGCGGTCCATGCCGTCGTAGCTCACGCCGCGCAGGTTTTGCAGCAGCGCCTCGCGATCCATGATCTGCCCGGCGTGGGTCGCCAGCTCCCACAGCAGATCGAAATCCGAGGTGGACAGGGTGATGGTTTCCTCGCCCAGCGTAACCTGACGGTTGACCGGATCGATGCACAGCAGCCCGAAATGCAGCGCGTTATGCTGAGTAAGCGGCTGAACCGACTCTTCTTTCGGCTGCTGGCTGTGTTGACGCAGATGCAAACGCAGGCGCGCCAGCAACACCGCCGGCGGCGTGGTTTTCAGGATATAGTCGTTGGCGCCCATCTCCAGCGACAGGATATGGTTCATGTCGCTGTCGAGCGAGGTCAGCAGCACGATCGGGCCGGGGAAGGTGGGGCGCAGATCGCGGCACAGCGTCATGCCGTCTTTGCCGGGCAGCATGATGTCCAGCAGCACCAGATCGGGTTGCTCGCGCTCGATCCGCGCTTGCGCGCTGTCGCCGCGCGGTTCGATCAGCACCTCGATATCGTGTTTGCCCAGATAGGCGGCGATCAGTTTGCCGACTTCAGGATCGTCTTCCACAAAAACAATTTTATGCATATGCCCGTGTTTTAATAAGAAAAGCGGATTTCAGCATAGCGCGGCCCGCGAGCTTGCGCCAAGCGGATCTTTGCGTCAGCGCAGCGGCCGCCCGCCGTCGACGCCGTGGGTGCGGCCGGTGACGTAGCGGCTCTCCAGCAGGTAGTTCACCAGATTGACCACTTCGCTCTCGCCCGGCGCGACCTTCATCAGCGACTTCGCCAGCGCCTGCCGACGATAAGCTTCGTCGTCGCCCGGATTGAAGATGATCAGCGCCGGCGCGATGGCGTTGACTTTGACTTCGGGCGCCAATTTGCGGGCGAACGACCGGGTCATGTTGTCCAGCGCGGCTTTGCTGGCGGCGTAGGCGATATGCTTGTCGCTGCCTTTTTCCACCACATAGTCGGTCAGATGGATAATGTCGGCGCCGGCCTGGCCCTGGCCGGTCAGGCAGGACTCGAGCAGTTGATTGAGCAAATAGGGCGTGTAGACGTGAATTTGCAGCATCGCCGCCATGACCTGTTCCGGCGGCACCTCCGGTGACTCCGCCTGCCAGGCGCTGGCGTTGTGGATCACCGCGCGCAGCTTGGGCGCGGCCTGCCGCACCTGATCGGCGAAACGATAAATGCCTTCATGGGTGGAAAAATCGCCCTGAATGCAGCAGGCGCCCAAGGCTTTCAACTCGGCCATCGCCGGATATTCGCTGCGGTAGGCGATGATGACCGGAACGCCGCGCTGGAGAAACGCTCTGGCGAGCGCCAGCCCTATGCGCCGTGCGCCGCCGGTAATCAGCACCGGGGCGGAGTTGTGGTGTTCCATTGATTAAAGCTCCTGGACAGACTGGCAAACAATAGGGGAATTATGCCATCATACGGCGGAAAGTCGTTAAAGCTTCGCATGATTATCCATTTCTGGATATAAGATCCCCAATGCATTTCAGGTTGCCCCCGGCGGCGGCTTGAAAGACCACGGGTTAACACTGGCCATGAGAGGAATGAGGGGATGAACAGCAATCACCTTGCATCCATCGCGCGCAGTGAGAAAATCTGTTTCGACTATATGGATTTTCTGTCCGCATCGTGCAGGAAGCACTGGCGCTTTGTTGATGCTATTTATGGTGTGATGCCGATCTTCGGCATGGTGTTGAAATCGCGCGTGACCACCTCGCAAACGCGCAAAGAGCAGTTAAAAGAGTTGGCGCTGCAGGTGGTGTCGACGCAGGTCAGCGATGAAACCAACATCGTGCGCCTGATTGACCTGGCGCAGCAGCAGGGCCTGGCGGTGTTTGATATTCAGTTGCCTTATGCGCTGGAGGCTCAACAACTGGCGGCCATTCAGAAAGAGTGTGCGGAAGGCATTGCGATTACTCTGGTGGGTGAACGCATGACCGTCGCGATCCCTCCCAAAAGCTGACCGGGCATCAACCCGGCCGCCCGTTCATGGTTAGGCAATTGACTCGTCGCGATGGCCTAACCATGAACGTGATGTCTCACGCCGCATGACGGCCGGCGTCTAGAGCTGGGTCCCGGCATTCGGGCCGGAGCGCAGGGTATAAATACTGTCTATATGAATTAACACCGCGTACTTCGGCGGCTTCATTCCGTTTTTTTCCGCAAACGTCAACGCATCGTCAAACGGCTTACCCGCCAGAAACAGTTCGGGCGTGCCAACGAAGCGGTAACCGTCCAGCGCCTCGCGATCGATGACCACAACGGCCATTTTCGAGCCGGCCTTGATGTTTTTCAGCGTTTGGCCTCCGGTATTTTCGTTGTAAATCAGCGTACGGTCATCATAGAGGCGCAAAGAGCGCTTGGGGCCGATATCGGGAACGCCGTTCGGGCTGCTGGTCGCCTGCACAGGCAGCTGTTTAGCCAGCATCTTCTTCATCTCGTCATTCAATTCATTCATTACAGATGGCCCTCAGATTGGTGTGTCACTTTTAATGCAAGGTAGCGGAAGCGTTGGCCGCCGGCGCGCAGACGCTGGTTTCCGGCAACCGGTGTTCGCGCAGCAAGTGCAGGGTTTCAATCCTGAAGCGCAGCAGGTGCCGTTCGGCGATCTGCTGCATCTGTTCGCACAGCGACGTATCGTCCAACAGTTGCTCGATAGCGACTCGGGCCTGATGAACATGCAGCTCGACGCCGCGCAGAGGCTTCTGCCGCAGGCGCAGATGGGTAATGTTGTTGAACGTGACGATCAGCGCGGCAAGGGCAGACTCGAAAATATTCAGCGCTTCAAATCTGGCGGTATAGTCCGCATTCAGCCAGGGCTTCTCGGCGATGATCGCCTGAGCCCCCTCCAGCGCCTGTTGATAGCGCGCCATCGCCTGGCGATCGTGCCGCTGATTAAACGCCATGTTGCCCTCGGCGATCAGCGCCTCCCAGGCGGTAAACAAAGGTAATGCGTGCAGCAGTTTCTCAGCCATGAAATGCCTTCCATTTTCAGCCTGTCTTCATCCGCCGCCTGACGCCTCTCGCCAGGGGCACTCGCGTCTTACCACTAATCAATAAATGATAATGATAATTAATTGCATTTGAGATCGCAAGCGAGACGCATGGCTGACTGTGCAAAGGGGGGGGGAACGCGGTAGCAGGGGAAAAAGAGGAAGCAAAATGCGGCTGACGGGCAGCCGCATTGACGGGACACTTTAGTGCAGCATAAACCAGCCGGCGGGTAGCGTGGCCACCAGCAGCAGTAAGATGCTGCCTTTTTCCAGGCGATTCAGCAGATTGATATCCTGATGGCCGCGGCGGGCGTACATGAACACCAACAGGCCCGGCGCATACAGCAGCACCGACATCAGCAAGTGCATCAGCCCGGAAGCGTACAGCAGCCATAAACCATAGACGCAGGCGCCGGTGGCGGCGAAGATCAGGCGCTTGTCGCGGCGACGGTAAGCCACCTTGAACAGAAATGCGCCGACCAGGAAGTAAGGCACCAGGATCATTTCCGACGCGATGGTCAACAGCGAGTTGTAGTTGCTGCCGGTCAACCAGATCAGCACCAACGCCAGCTGCACCGCGATGTTGGTCAGCCACAGCGAAGACGATGGGGCGTGATGGCGGTTCTGTTTGCCGAACACGCGTGGAAATGCGCCGTGCTGTGCGGCCAGCAGGGGGACTTCCGCCGCCATGATGGTCCAGCTGAGGTAGGCGCCGCACACGGAAATGATAAGACCGGCGGCGATGATCACGTCTCCCCACGGGCCAATCAGTTCCACCATCAGCACTGCCATCGACGGGTTGCGCATGTCGGCCAGTTCGCTGCGCGGCACCACGCCCAGCGACAGCAAGGTGACCATCAGATACACCGCCAGCGCCGACAGTACCGCCAACATGGTCGCGCGGCCCACGTCCTTCTTATTGCGCGCGCGCGCGGAAACCACCACGGCGCCTTCCACGCCGATAAACACCCACAGGGTGATCAGCATGGTGTCCTTGACCTGTTCCCATACCGGCTTGCCGAGGGCGATCCCCTGGAAGTCCAGCGTGAACACGTCCATTTTAAAGGCGATCGCCGCCAGAACGGCGAACATCCCCAGCGGCAGCAGCTTGGCGAGAGTGGCCGCAAGATTGATGCTGGCGGCGGTTTGCACGCCGCGCAGCACCAGCGCGTGCACGATCCACAGCAGGGCGGATTCGGCGATCAGCGCCTGCCAGGTATTGCCGTCACCGAGAATAACGTTGCCGCCGCGATCGGTGAAAATGCTCAATGCCGCGAACACGATCACCAGATACGAGACGTTGGCGATTACGGCGCACAGCCAGTAACCCCAGGCAGAGCAGAAGCCCATCAGCTCGCCGAATCCCTCTTTGGCGTAGGTGAAGATGCCGCCGTCCAGATCCGGGCGCAGACGCGTAAGCAACAGCATGGCAAACGCCAAAAACAGAATGCCGACGCCGGTGATCCCCCAACCCAGCAGCAGCGCGGCGGGGCTGGCGACCTGCGCCATGTTTTGCGGCAGACTGAACACGCCGGCGCCCAGCATCGAGCTGAGCACCAAAGCGGTTAGCGCGGTAAGACCGAGTTTTTTTTCCAATGACGGATCCTGAACGCAGAATAAACAACTGGAAGGGAACTGCTTGGCGGCAACAATGTGTTAACAACCATTGCGCTAATAGACAATAGCCCTAAAAATTGGCGCAAATTCTACGGAGGGATGATTAGAGATGCAATGATTGAATATGCGGAATTTACAAAAAACTATTCAACGAGCGGCGAAAAGAGCGGCAATAAAAACGGGCAGCTCAAGGGCTGCCCGATGGTAAACCGAAAAGCGGGTTTTATTTGAACAGATCGGCGCTGACGGTCAGGTTGCCGCCGCTCTTGTTCTGCCACTGGCGAGTGACGTGGTAGTACTTGGCGCCTTTCTCGGCCGCGCGTTTCGCCACTTCGGTGGACACGTCGGTCATGCTGTTGAAGTGGCCGGTGAAGGTGACGGAATCGAATGGCACCATCTGCGCGGCGGTCACGTTGTTCACTTCCTGAATCTTGGTGCCGTTAGGCAGCGTGACGGTATAGCGTTGGCCGGTAGAGGACTGGGTTTCGAAGAAACGGCCCACTTCGCGGCTTGGTGAACCGGAAGACGCGACGCCAGGAATTTCGACTTTCGCGGCTGCGGCGCCGCCGGCGGCCAGCGCAGCGCGGCCGGCGTCAGAATCGGCTGGGATGGCGTCCGGGCTCTGCACGCGGCGTTTCGGCGCATCGGCCTTATAGATGTAGGCGGTGACGAACTGGTTGCCGCCGGAGTTGGCGTCAACCTGGCGCACGATGAAGAATGAGGCGGCGCCTTTTTTCTGCGCTTCTTTGGAGATGGCGTCGTTAATGTCCGGCTGGCTGCGGTAGAAACCGCTGACGCTCACGGTATCGTAAGGCTCCAGCAGGTAGGCTTCCTCTTTAGGCAGTTCATTCACGCCGTTAAATACGCGGTATTTTGGTGTTTTGCTCACTTCTGGCGCATCTTTATGATAGAGGTCTGCGGTGACGCGCCAGTTGCCGCCGTTGTTGCTGTTGTTGCTGTCCTGGATATAGAAGGAATCGGCACCCAGTTTGTCTGCACGGCGGGATACGGCGTCGACGGCTTCATTGATCGCATTGAAGCGGCCGGTAATCGTGATGCGATCAAACGGCTTCAGCGCCGCTGCTTTCTCAGGAGTTAACTCTTGCGCCGCATGAGCGGACAGCGCGGTGAGTGATAACAAGGCTGACGCGATGATCGTGGTCTTCAGCTTCATAAAAAATCCTTTCGCCTAGCGCATTAACGTTTATAACGTACTGAACTGTTTAAGTGTAATTCAGCCGTCGATTATTACATGTAATTCTGAAAACTGTCTCAGCATTTTATGTTATCCCGTGCGACAAATCCTTGACGGTGACGCGGGTCGCACGGATGGCGCCGCCGCCATAAGTTTCCATAATAAAGGCTTTGGTGTCATTAGTGTTAATTATTCACAAAATGATAACTTTTATGCTTATCCGCCCCGCATGGCGATAAATCGTTACGCCGGGCGCAAACCTCTAACCATGCAGAATGTGCTGTTCTGTATGCATTTTTTCACTGTAAATTGCGATTTGTCATATCGCGCCCGGCGTTTTTATGTAAAAACAGGGCTGAATGCGTAAGCAATTATGGATCATCGACCTTATTTTCAGTAGGTTATAGTTGGCGTCTGAAATCAGTGCGGGCAAGTTGACGCCTCGCTCGCCGATGGCGCCGTTCTATGGGCAGGAAAATAATAAACATCATCCAAGACAGGTGAGAAGGGAACATTATGCGTATTGGTGTACCAAGAGAGCGGTTGGCCAATGAAGCCCGGGTCGCAGCCACGCCGAAAACGGTGGAACAACTGCTGAAGCTGGGTTTTACCGTCGCGATTGAACGCGGGGCGGGCAAACTGGCCAGTTTTGACGACGTCGCCTACGAAGCCGCCGGCGCGGCGCTGGTCGACGAAAACGACGTGTGGCAGTCGGATCTGATCCTGAAAGTCAACGCGCCGCAAGACGACGAGATCGCCTTGATGCGCGAAGGCAGCACGCTGGTCAGCTTTATCTGGCCGGCGCAAAACCCCGAGCTGATGGCCAAGCTGGCGGCGCGCAACGTCACCGCGCTGGCGATGGACTCGGTGCCGCGCATCTCGCGCGCCCAGTCGATGGATGCGCTGAGCTCGATGGCCAACATCGCCGGCTACCGCGCCATCGTCGAGGCGGCGCATGAGTTCGGCCGCTTCTTCACCGGCCAGATCACCGCCGCCGGCAAAGTGCCGCCGGCCAAGGTGATGATCATCGGCGCCGGCGTGGCCGGCCTGGCGGCGATCGGCGCTGCGGGCAGCCTCGGCGCCATCGTGCGCGCCTTCGACACCCGCCCGGAAGTGAAAGAGCAGGTGCAGAGCATGGGCGCGGAATTCCTCGAGCTGGATTTTGAAGAGGAAGCGGGCAGCGGCGACGGTTACGCCAAAGTGATGTCCGAAGCCTTTATCAAGGCAGAGATGGCGCTGTTCGCCGCACAGGCGGCGGAGGTTGACATCATCGTCACCACCGCGCTGATCCCGGGTAAACCGGCGCCGAAGCTGATCACCAAAGAGATGGTGGCGTCGATGAAGCCGGGCAGCGTGATCGTCGATCTGGCGGCGCAAACTGGCGGCAACTGCGAACTGACCGTGGCCGACACCATTACCGTGACCGACAACGGCGTGAAAATCATCGGCTATACCGATCTGCCGAGCCGCTTGCCGACACAATCTTCGCAGCTGTACGGTACCAACCTGGTCAACCTGCTGAAGCTGCTGTCGAAAGAGAAGAACGGCGAGATCGATATCGATTTCGACGATACGGTGATCCGCGGCGTTACCGTGGTGCGCAGCGGTGAAATCACCTGGCCGGCGCCGCCGATCCAGGTTTCCGCCCAGCCGAAAGCGGCGCCCGCCGCCGCACCGGTCGCCAAACCTGAAGCCAAGCCGACCTCGCCGTGGCTGAAGTACGGCCTGATGGCTCTGGCGATCCTGCTGTTCGGCTGGCTGGCGGACGCAGCCCCGAAAGAGTTCCTGTCGCACTTTACCGTGTTCGCGCTGGCCTGCGTGGTCGGGTACTACGTGGTCTGGAACGTCAGCCATGCGCTGCATACCCCGTTGATGTCGGTCACCAACGCGATCTCAGGGATTATCGTGGTCGGTGCGCTGCTGCAAATTGGCCACGGCGGCTGGGTGAGTTTCCTCTCCTTTATCGCCGTGCTGATCGCCAGCATCAATATTTTCGGTGGGTTCACCGTCACTCAGCGCATGCTGAAGATGTTCCGCAAGAACTAAGGGGTAACAAATGTCTGGAGGATTGGTTACAGCTGCATACATTGTTGCCGCTATTTTGTTTATTTTCAGCCTGGCGGGCCTGTCGCGTCATGAAACGTCGAAGCAGGGCAACCTGTTCGGCGTCGCCGGCATGGCGATAGCGCTGATCGCGACCATTCTGGGGCCGGATTCCGGCAACGTCGGCTGGATCATCATCGCCATGATCATCGGCGGCTCGATCGGCGTCTATCTGGCGAAGAAGGTCGAGATGACCGAAATGCCGGAGCTGGTGGCGGTGCTGCACAGCTTCGTTGGCCTGGCCGCGGTGCTGGTCGGTTTCAACAGCTATCTGGATCACGGTGCGCCGATGGAACCGGTGATGGCGAATATCCATCTGACCGAAGTGTTCCTCGGCATCTTTATCGGTGCGGTGACCTTCACCGGGTCGATCGTCGCCTTCGGCAAACTGCGCGGCATCATTTCTTCCAAGCCGTTGATGCTGCCGAATCGCCACAAGCTGAACCTGGCGGCGCTGGTGATCTCGTTCCTGCTGCTGGTGGCGTTCGTGCGCACCGACAGCGTGGGCTGGCAGGTGGTGACGCTGCTGCTGATGACGGCGATCGCGCTGGCGTTCGGCTGGCATCTGGTCGCCTCGATCGGCGGCGCCGACATGCCGGTGGTGGTGTCGATGCTCAACTCCTACTCGGGGTGGGCGGCGGCCGCGGCGGGCTTCATGCTGAGCAACGATCTGCTGATCGTCACCGGCGCGCTGGTGGGCTCTTCGGGGGCGATCCTGTCTTACATCATGTGCAAGGCGATGAACCGCTCGTTTATCAGCGTGATCGCCGGCGGTTTCGGCAGCGACGGTTCATCCACCGGCGATGCCGAAGAGATGGGCGAATACCGTGAAACCACGGCGGAAGAGGTGGCCGAGCAGTTGAAAAACTCCACCTCGGTGATCATCACCCCGGGCTACGGCATGGCGGTGGCGCAGGCGCAGTATCCGGTGGCGGAAATCACCGAAAAACTGCGGGCGCGCGGCGTGAAGGTGCGCTTCGGCATTCACCCGGTCGCGGGGCGCTTGCCGGGCCACATGAACGTGCTGCTGGCAGAGGCGAAGGTGCCGTACGACGTGGTGCTGGAGATGGATGAAATCAACGACGATTTCCCGGATACCGACACCGTGCTGGTGATCGGCGCCAACGATACGGTGAACCCGGCGGCGCTGGAAGATCCGCGCAGCCCGATCGCCGGCATGCCGGTATTGGAAGTGTGGAAAGCGCAGAACGTGATCGCGTTCAAACGGTCGATGAACACCGGCTACGCCGGCGTGCAGAACCCGCTGTTCTTCAAGGAGAACACCCAAATGCTGTTTGGCGACGCCAAAGACAGCGTGGAAGCGATTTTGCGGGCGTTGCAGAAGTAAAATTGGGCAACCAAAGAAAAACGGGCCGCTTTTCAGCGGCCCGTTTCTTTATGCGCGAAGCTTAATCTTCGTCGTCGTGTTCATCGTCTTCATCCGCCTCGATCGGGCAGTTGAAGTTTTCCGGTTTAATCACCAGCAGGTCGCATTTCAGATGATCGATCACATGTTCCGCCGTGTTGCCGATAAAGGCGGCTGAAATGCCGGTGCGGCCCAGGGTGCCCAGCACCACCACGCCGGCCTGCAGGTGTTCGGCCAAATCGGGGATCACCTCTTCCGGCAGGCCTTTTTCCACGTGGGTGAACTCTTCCTTAATGCAGAATTTTTGCCGCAGCGCCTTCATGGCGATCAGATGCTGGCCGCGAATGGCGTCGTTGTAGACGCTCGGGTCGAAGTCGGGCAATTCGATGGCGATGTTGATCGGGGTAACGGGATAGGCGCCGACCAGGTGAACCTCGGTCTGGTTGACGTTTTGCGCCAGTTCGACGGTTTCTTGCACCAGTTTGATATTGAGCGGGTCGTGATAGGGTTCTTCGCTGGCCAGATTGACCGCCACCAGCGCCTTGCCGCCTTCCGGCCAGGGCTGGTCTTTCACCATCCACACCGGGCAAGGGCATTTGCGCAGCAGGTGCCAGTCGGTGGGGGTAAAGATCACCGACTCCAACCGGTCGTGTTGGTGCGCCATTTTCAGCAGCAGGTCATGTTGGCCGGAAAGCACTTCCTGAATGATGGCTTCGAAGGGGCGGTTATGCCAGACCACTTTGATTTCGATCGGCACGCCGTCGTTGAGATAGAAGCGGCACTGCTCGTTGATCCAGGCGGCGCGTTGGCTGATCACACCTTGCCGCATCGCCGTTCTTTCATCCGGGGAGAGCAGGGTCGTCATTTCGTAAGAGAAGTCATAGATGGGCAGGAAGGCCTTGATGCGCCCGCCGTTCCGTTTTACCAGGTACACGGCGCGGCGCAATGCCGGCTGATCGTCCTGATTGGGGTCAATAGCCACCAGAAGATTCTGATACTTCGCCATAGGGCCTCCTTACAGCTGAAATCAACAGTCTGTTAATTTACAGAGTAACCCAACATTGAAAAACAGAACAACAACAGAAGCGTGCCGGATCAACAATTTCGGGGAAATGGTGATCCGGCAGGAGAATCAGGCGTTGACGGTCACGTTGATACGCGGCGTACCGGCCAGCACCGACAGGGCGTCGGCGTTTTCGATGGTGATGTATTTGCCTTTCACGCTGAGGATTTCGCTTTTCTGGAAGCGGCCCAGCAGCCGGCTGATGGTTTCCACCGTCAGGCCGAGATAGTTGCCGATATCGCCGCGGGTCATGGTCAAACGGAACTCGCGCGGAGAGAAACCGCGCTCCGCAAAGCGGCGCGACAGGTTGTAAACGAACGCCGCCAGGCGCTCTTCGGCGTTTTTCTTCGACAACAGCAGGATCATGTCCTGGTCGCCTTTGATCTCGCCGCTCATCAACCGCATGATCTGCTGACGCAGGTTTGGCATTTTGCCGGACAGATCGTCGAGGGTCTCGAACGGAATTTCGCACACCATCGAGGTTTCCAGCGCCTGGGCGAAGCTTGGGTGCTTCAGGCCACCGATGGCGTCAAAGCCCACCAGGTCACCCGCCAGGTGGAAGCCGGTGATCTGCTCGTCGCCTTGCTCGGTGATGGTGTAGCTCTTGATGGTCCCGGAACGGATCGCGTACAGCGATTTCAGCTCGTCGCCGGCCTTGAACAGGGTCTGGCCTTTCTGAATAGGCTTTTTCCTCTCGATAATGTTGTCGAGCTGATCCAGCTCGTGGGCATTAAGGGTGAAAGGAATGCACAGCTGGCTGATGCTGCAGTCCTGGCAATGGATCGCACAACCACCAGACTGGATACGACGAATCACGCGTTTTTCCGGGATCATAGATTACGCTCATTCAATAATTGATATGAGTCAATTTTAACATCTTTTGCCGCAGCTGATAAGGGTAGCATTAGTCTGAATAGGGGCATTGTGTGCGAATTTTACGCACACATGCCGCCGATTATTCTGTAGGGGACTGAAGTTATGAGTATTATTTGTGACTTATGCGTTTTATTCACACAAGTTATTCATAGGGCCCAGCGGCCTGCGAGCGTGGCGTTGAGCAATGGGCTTTATTAAGCGTCGCCAAACAATGGCGCCGGATAATCGCCTGGCGCGGCTACAGCAGGCTTTTAGGCAGGTAGCCTTCGTGCTGCAGCAGCCATTGTTTGCGCTGTACGCCGCCGGCATAGCCGGTCAGTGCGCCTTGCGAACCGATCACTCGGTGGCAGGGCACGACGATGCTGATCGGATTTGAACCGTTGGCCATGCCGACTGCGCGCGAGGCGGTCGGACGGCCGATGCGTTGCGCGAGCTGGCCGTAGGTCAGGATCTCGCCGCAGGGGATTTGGCGCAGCTGTTGCCAGACGGTGCGTTGGAACTCGGTGCCGGCGGTCATCACCGGCAACCGATCGATAATGCTCAGTTCACCGGCGAAATAGCGCTGCATGGCGTCGGTCAGCCCGCTGGGATCGCGCTGTTCGCGCAGGGTGAACCGATCGGCGCGGTAGTGGGTATTCAGCAGCTTCATCAGGCGCGCTTCGTGATCGGTCCAGTCAATCGCCCGCAGGCGCCCCTGTTCATCGGCAATCAGCACCAGTTCTCCCACCGGCGTGGCGGTACGATCAATCAAAAAAGTCTGCATCTGGATCACTCCTCGGTTTGGTAGGGCGATTATCGCATGAAACGCAAGGGAGCGATGGCGGATTTCGGACATGCTGATGGGCGACCGCAGGGTCGCCCGAATAGCCGGCTTACGGTAAGTCGGGGAGTTATTGTGTGATAAATTTATAAAATAAATTTATAAGTCATCAAGACAAGTTGTGTCTTGTTTATTATTTCAGCAGGCAGTAACGCTTTGTGGTTACTTATAGCTGATGGTCACGCGTTTTAAATGGGGATCGTTATTCACCATCTCACTGCTGACGGCGGAAACTAATTCTTTTGGCATCGCTTTTAACGAAGAGGATATATACCCGTTCTGATATTCCGTCACTTTACCGAAGCAGCTGGAGATAAGCTTTTCATCCTGATGTTTGACGGTGCATGCAGGCGTGGTAATGGCGCCGGTGAAGCGGACGACGCCAGAGGCGACCTGGCTGCCGGAAAGCGGTTTTGCTTGCAGAGCGAAGGGCAGAATGACCAATGCGCTTAATACGGCTAAGTAATGGTTCATACGCTGTTCCTTTCAGAGTAAAAACACTGCCAATTAAAAAACAAGCGCGCTTGTTTTCATCAAATAAGCTATTTCGCTTGGCGAAATAAAAACGAATGGGCAAAAATCCTACTGCCTGCATTCAATGAATTTGATAATAGAGAGGTAGGATGAGTAAAACCATGATTTGGATCATAGTGAAGACCGGTTAATGGTTTCAGGCGCGGGCGGGATAACAGGCTGTGATCGTTCTCTCAGGAAAGCGGAAAATGGCGGGATGTTTTCGCCCCCGTGGTGCAGCCACTGAAACCGGGGGCGGGCGTGGGGTTACAGCATGCCGCTGCTGCCGCAGATGCGGATCTTTTCCGCCACCACTTCTTTCATCGCCAGCTTGCCGGGGACGATGTATTTGCGCGGATCGTTGGCATCCGGGTGCTGTGAAAAGTAGCTTTTTACCGCATCGGCGAAGGCGATTTTCAATTCGGTGGCGACGTTGACCTTGCAAACGCCGAGCGAGATCGCGCGCTTGACCATTGCTTCCGGAATGCCGGAGGCGCCATGCAGCACCAACGGCACGTCCACCTGTTCGCGGATCAGCGCCAGGCGTTCGAAGTCCAGCTTCGGTTCGCCGTGATACAGGCCGTGGGCGGAACCGATCGCCACCGCCAGCGAATCGATGCCGGTGGCGGCGACAAACTCGCGTGCCGCCACCGGGTCGGTATAGAAGCTGTCCGCCGTATCGACGATCAGATCGTCCTCTTGCCCGCCCAGGCGGCCCAGCTCCGCCTCCACGCTGGCGCCGTAGCGATGGCACAGGGCCACTGCGGCGGCCACCTTGGCGATATTCTGCTCGAACGGCAAATGGGAGCCGTCGATCATGACCGAGCGGATGCCGCTTTTCACCTTGTGCTCGATGTCATCGAGCTCTTCGTGATGATCCAGATGCAGCGCCAGCGGCAGATCGTAGCGGTGCGCGGCCGCCTGACAGATACCGATCAGGTAGTCGGTGCCGGCATAGCTGAAGGTGCCGGGCGTGCCGGCCATGATCACCGGCGAGCGCAGCTCGGCGGCGGTCTCCGCCACCACCTGCACGGTTTCCAGATTGTGAACGTTAAACGCCGGAACGGCGTAACCCTGGCGCTGCGCCTTGAGCAGCATGTCTCGGTTGGCTATCAGATACATGGGATCTCCTTACTGCACGGGGGAAGGAAAACGGTAAATCGTCACGCCTTTCACCACCCGGTTAACCTCGCCGGTCGGGCAGGGGTTATCCGGGGTCAGCCCCAGCGCCAGCGAACTCTCGAAGGCCAGCATCTGGGTGAACAGCAGATACGGGAACAGCAGCCAGATATCGTCTGCCGCATCGTGCATATGCAGCAGGGTATCGGCGAGGGGTTGGCGCCCGCCGGTCAATCCGACCAGCTGCATCGCCTGCCCATCGCGCTGCAGCTCGTTCCACAGATCGCGGTCATACTGGCGGGCGTAGTCGTCGCGCGAGAACATCAACACCACCAGCGTCTGGCCGTCGACCATGAATTTCGGACCATGACGCAGGCCGAGCGGCGAGTCGTAGCGCGTAACGATGCGCCCGGCGGTCAGCTCCAGCATCTTGAGCGAGGCCTCTTCGGCAAGGCCGGTAAAGCAGCTGCCGCCAAGGGTGATGTAGCGGCGGAAACCGCCGGCGGCCAGCGCCTTCACCTGCGGCGGCAACGTTTCTCGCAGAGCGCGGCAGCGCTGCACCATGGCGTGCAGCGGCGCCTGGGCGGCCTCGAGCGACAGGGGGCCGAGCAGCAGCGCGGCGCTCAGCATCATGCAGCTGAAGCTGGAGGTCATGGCGAAGCTTTGATCGTTAGAACCTTGCGGCATCACCAGCGAACAGACATTGTCGCGCCGATGCGCATACTGCGCCAGCTTGCTGTCCGGGTTGCACACCAGCATCAGGTGGTAGCTTTCCGGCAGCAGTTGGTCGGCCAGCTCCACCGTCGCCACGCTCTCCGGGCTGTTGCCTGAGCGGGCGAAGGAGACCAGCAGCGTCGGCCGCTCAGGGTCGAGATACTGCAGCGGGTTGGCGACGATATCGGTGGTGCCGTAGGCCACCACGTCGCGGCCGGTGCGTTCGCGCAGCCAGGGGGCCAGGGCGCGGCCGGCGAACGCCGAGCTGCCGGCGCCGCACAGCACGATCTGCAGGCGCGGATTGGCCAGCAGCGGCGCCAGAAACGGCTGCCATTGCGCCTGTTTATCCTGCAGCTGCCGGTGCAGCGCCGCCCACAGATCCGGCTGTTGCCAAATTTCTGCGGCGGTGTGCCAGGCGTTGCGCTGCTTCAGCCAATTCGCCTCGTAAGAGAAATACGCGTTCATGATGACAGCTCCTTAAAAAGCCTCGGTTAACGGTCGGCGATAATCACGTCGATCCCTAAAGGGTGTAGCGCCTGCAGACAGTGTTCCGGAATGCGGCTGTCGGTGACCAGGCGGTGGATCTGGCCGATGTCGCGATCGTGCAAAAACTTGTGCGGCCGAATTTGCTGGCGTCGGCGAGGGTGTGTTTGACGTCGCGATTGATGTGGATGGTGACGCTGGAGACCGAAAGCAGCTGGCTGAGCGGTTCCACGCGCGACGCGCCTTCGCGGCACAGCGGGTCGATAATTAATTCCCGGCGTTTTGCGGTAGTGATCATTAACGCAGACTCCTGATTTACCTGTAGCCGTGCCCGACCGCGGCTTAATAAGCCGCAGCGATACCGACCGGAGCGCTTTCAGTTGTTCGTGGCGAATTACAGCAAACGAAACACTGAAATGCAATCGATTAATTTTAAAATATCTATATCTATCAGTTGGTTATATTTGATTTTGCTTTCGTTTGAGCGCCAACCGAAAGCAGCGTCAACGCAAAGTGAAAACGGCAAATTCGTTATTTTTCAGTCGACAATTCCCGGCATTTAATTATTCAGTCCGTCGAGGCCGAAAGCCGCAGCGATAATTCGGCAGCCGCCGGGCTTTCACTGTTTTTTTATGCCGGCGCGTGTAATAGCGCCGCATTGCAGCGGGTGAGGGTGAACGACAGCGGCCATGCGTTTCCCTCCGGCGATCCGTTCGTGGCCCATCCCGGCGAGGATCTGCAGCCGATAGCGCCTGCGTGAGGCGGTGAACCGCCGCATTGAAGCGTTGCTGGCGCCGATGTGAGGGGAAGTGGGGGCGAAAATGCGTCTTTCGCTCCCAAATCGCCATTACTTTGCTATACCTGATAGTCGATGGATTCATTTTATTGTCATGTGACTGACATGTCAGAGTCATGGCTCTGGCTTAAGTTTGCAGCGACTACGTCAGGAGATAACGCGATGTTCAGCCTGGATTCTCTGTTGCAAGATGCATTTCCACACCGCAATACCCCTGCCTGGCAGCGCAGCCTGCTAAGAACCCTTCTCTTCGAAAAAGAATTCAAACAGTTCGCCGCCGACTATCCCCACCTGAAAGGGCTCGATCTGATCGAGCAGGTGGTGGACTACTTTAACCTCAGCTGCGAGCTGGTGGACGGCGATCTGGAAAACATCCCCAGCCAGGGGCCGGTGGTGCTCGTGGCCAATCACCCGATCGGCTCGCTCGACGGACTGGTGCTGTTGCGCGCCGTCGCGGCGGTGCGTCCGGATGTGAAAGTGGTGGCCAGCCAACTGCTGACTTACATCGAACCGCTGCGCAACCTGTTCGTGCCGGTGGATAACGTCGCTTATAAAACCAGCCGCAAACAGATAGAAGGCATGCAGCAGCAGCTGGACAATCAGGGCGCGCTGATCCTGTTCCCGGCCGGCGAAGTGTCGCGCATGAGCCCGAAAGGCATCCGCGACGGCCACTGGCATACCGGTTTTCTGCGTCTGGCCGCCAAGGCGCGCGCGCCGATCGTGCCGATTCATATCAGCGCGCGCAACAGCAACCTGTTCTACTTTACCTCGCTGGTCTATCGTCCGCTGTCGACGCTGCTGCTGGTGCGTGAAATGTTCCAGCAGCGGGGCGGGCGCATCAGGATCCGCATCGGCGGCCGCGTGCCGTTCGCCAACTGGCACGATGGCCACACCAGCGCCAAGGATCTGGCGGAGCGCTTTCGCCGCCACGTGTATCGCCTGGGCCAGGGCAAACCGGGGCTGTTCGCCAGCGAATCGCCGATCGCGTTGCCGGAAGAGCGTCTGGAGCTGAAAAAGGCGCTGGCGAACTGCGAAAGACTGGGGGTGACACCGGACGGCAAAACCATCTATCTCTATCGCCGTCACGATGAAGCGCGCACGCCGATCCTGCGCGAGCTGGGGCGCCTGCGCGAGATCGCTTTCCGCGCGGTGGGGGAAGGATCCGGCCGCCGCCGCGATCTGGACAGCTACGACGACGATTATTATCACCTGGTGCTGTGGGATGAAGAGGAGCTGGAGATCGTCGGCGCCTATCGTTTTATCCCCACCGCCGAACAAATCGCGCGTAAGGGCCTGGAGAGCATCTACAGCAACAGCCTGTTCCACTATGACCGCGATATGGAACCGATCCTGGCGCAGGGCATCGAACTGGGGCGCAGCTTCATTCAGCCGGCCTATTGGGGCAAGCGCGGGCTGGATTATTTGTGGCTGGGCATCGGCGCCTATCTGTCGAAATACCCGCAGTATCGCTATCTGTTCGGCCCGGTATCCATTTCCGGCGGCATGCCGCTGGCGGCGCGGGATCTGTTGATCGCCTTCTATCGACTCTATTTCTCGCCGGACCACGCCTTCGCGCAGTCGCGTCGTCCTTATCCGGCGTCGTTGCCGCAGGTGCTGGCGCAGTTTGCCGGGGATAACTACCAGGAAGATCTGGTGCGGCTGAAGAGCCTGCTCAGCAACATCGGCTGCTCGATCCCGACGCTGTACAAACAGTACACCGAGCTGTGCGAACCGGGCGGGGTGCAGTTTATCGACTTTGGCACCGATCCGGCCTTCAACAACTGCATCGACGGCCTGGTGCTGGTGGATACCTCGCGGCTCAAGCCGTCGCGTTATCAACGTTATATTGCGGTGCATCAGCCGCAGGAAGCCGAGACGGCATGATCGGCGTCTGACTCATGCCTTTTTGATCTAAGTACGACCTTGGGGCCGGCGACGGGATAGCGCTACGATAAACGTTTTGCTTTCCACCGCCGGAGCCTTTCATGCCTCATTCGTTTATCCCGCCGTTATTGTCCGCCGATGAACCGCCCGCCGCCGCCGTTGAAACCCCGCGCGGCAAAGCGCCATTTTTGCTGCTGTGCGATCACGCCGGCAAGGCGATACCGCAATCCCTCGGGGATCTCGGCTTACCGCCGGGGGAGATCGAGCGCCACATCGGCTGGGATATCGGCGCGCTGGGCGTATCGCGCCATCTGAGCCGCCAACTGGACGCCACGCTGATTCATCAGCGTTACTCACGGTTGGTGATCGACTGCAACCGGGCGCCCGGCATCGCCAGCTCGATCCCGCATTTGTCTGAACTGACGCCGATCCCCGGCAATATCGGCATCGACGCCGAACACGCGCTGGCGCGTGAGCGCGAGGTATTTTTGCCGTATCACCACGCCATCGACGAGCATCTGGGGCAACGCCAACTGCGCGAACTGCCGACGGCGGTGATCGCCATGCACAGCTTCACGCCGGTGTTCAAGGGGCAATCGCGCCCCTGGCAGGTGGGGCTGCTGTTTAACCGCTACCCGGAATTTGCGCTGCTGTTGGCTGAACTGCTGCGTGAAGAGGGGGATCTGCAGGTGGGTATTAACGAACCTTATGCGATGACGGACGCCACCGATTACACGTTGCCGGTGCACGCGGAGCGCCGCGGTTTGCCTTACGTCGGCATCGAAATTCGCCAGGATTTGGTCGCTGACGAACGCGGGCAACAGGCATGGGCGAAACGTTTCGCGCGCCTGCTGCCGCAGGCCTGGCAACGCTGGCAAATTTGACTTTAGGAATATTCCCAGAGATGATAACCGTAAGGAATACGTAAGACGTCATTAGAAAAAAAGTCAGGAGACACGTGTGGAGCACAGCGATAACGGACTGTTTATCAAACGGGAGCGTTTTGAAGTTCTGGCGATTCTGCGAGAAATTTGCAAACAACGCACGCCGCTGCGCGTAGAAAATCAGCAGCACCGGTTTCAAAGTCTGTTATTGAGCGTCGGGCCGGACAATATCGTGTTTAGCGGTGAGGAAGCCTCGAGCGCCATCGACGGCGCTTGCACCATCGTGATTGAAAGCAACGACGCCAAAATCGAGTTTTCCGTCCCCCAGGCGGAGCTGACCGAACATCAGGGCGTACAGGCCTGTTCGACCCGGCTGCCGCAGGAGCTGGTCTATATCCAGCGTCGCCGTCAATTCCGCATCACTACGCCGCACTGGCGCCAATTCTTTTGTACCGGCGAATACCCGGACGGCACGCCGTACGAGCTGCGGATCCACGATCTCTCCGCCGGCGGCGTCGGTTTACGCTTCGACGGCCCGCTGCCGGATTTCTTCCAGCCAGGCTTGCAGTTCAAGAAAGCGGAGCTGGATCTGGGCAGCTACGGCAGCTTCAAGGTCAACATGGAGCTGGTGGTGGTCAACGACGATCAGGAAACCGACGATAACGACCAGGTGGTGCACTTCTCGCGCCTGTCATGCCGCTTTCTTAAGCTCGGATTGGCGATGGAGCGCAAAATTCAGAGCGCGGTGTTCGCCTTCGAGCTGGATTTCAACAAAAAGAAAAAACGCTGATAGTTATCAGGGGCAGTGCGCTGCCCCTCTGACTCGCCCGCGGCCTTAGGGGTTAAGCGCCCGCAGGCTGCCGATCTCTTCCCAACCGAAATGCGCCGCTTCGGCCAGTACGCCGCACACTTCATCGCCGGCGGCAACCACTGCCGCGTCGAGCGCAGCGCCCTGCAGCAGATGGCTGACCAGCAACGCGGTGAACAAATCGCCGGTGCCTTTGACCGCCGATTTGACCTTCGGATGAGTAAAGCACTGCGTTTCCTGCCGGGTGACCAGCATCAATCCCACTTCGTCTTCGTGTTGCGCTACGCCCGGTGCGCTGGTGACCAACACCCATTCGGTGGTGTCGTTCAACAGCGCCTGCGCGGCGTGTTGCGTCTGCTCGCGGTTGCTCAGTTGCCGGCCGCACAGCTGCTCCAGTTCGAAACCGTTCGGCGTCAGGCCGTTGGCCAGCCGCAGGAACGGCGAGCGATAGCAGTTGACGATGCGCTCATCCACGTAGATCCCCTCACCGTAATCGCCCATCACCGGATCGATATAGATGTTTATCTGCGGATTGAGCGAGCGCACCCGCTGCAGCCAGTTGGCCAGAATATGGCACTGCATCACGTCGCCCAGGTAGCCGACGATCACCGCCCGTGCGCGCTTCATGACGCCGCGGGCGATCAGGTCGTCGAGAAAACCGCCGAACCAATCGCCGGAGATGACGCCGCCGTGCGGTTTGCCGTAATAGGGCGGGCAGCCGAACAGCACGCTGGGCACCTGCAGCGCCTCCAGTCCCTTTTTCAGCAGAGCGCGGTAGGCGATGCCGTTGCCGACGCTGCCGTAGACCACCTGAGATTGAATGCTGATCACGTCGATAGACGGTGACCGCAAAGGTGAAGCCTGTTGCATGAGTTACTTCCTTGGTTCGTTGTTATCCAGCCAGCGCGCGAACACCTGCCGCGCGCGCTGTTCCAGCTGCGCGCCGTGGCGCGCGGCCTGGTCGCGCAGGGTCTGGGGCGCGATGCCGGCCAGTTCCAGCTCGCAGGCATGGCCAATCAGCCAGCGTTCGATATCGCGATAATCCGCCTCTAAATGGAACTGCAGGCCGAGCGCGAACCCCTGATAGTCGAAGGCCTGATGCGGGCATACCGCCGTGCCGGCCAGGCAGCGGGCGCCGTCCGGGATCATGAACATATCCCCGTGCCAGTGCAGTACCGGCGTGTCGGCCAGCGGCGCCAGCACCGACTCCTCTTCCGCCGGCGGCGTGGTCAGCGGGGCGAAGCCTATCTCTTTCACGCCGAGCGAAATAACCTCAGCGCCCAGCGCCTGGGCGATCACTTGTGCGCCGAGGCAAACCCCGAGGGTCGGCCGCCGCTGCGCCAGGCGCTGTTTGACCAGCGCGAATTCATGGTCGAGAAAATCATACCGCTGCTCGCCGGAAAAGTGCTGAGCGGCGCTGATCGGCCCGCCGAGCACCACCAACAGATCGGTCTCTTCATTATTGATAGCACGAATATCATCGCGGCCGGCATCGTAATAATCGATCTGATAGCCGCGCAGTGACAGCAGGGAACCGAGGATGCCCAGGTTTTCAAAGTTGACGTGCCGAATGGCGACGGCTTTTTTCATTGTTTAACCTCGCTAGCGTGAGTGAAGGGGATCAGCGCCAGCGACTCGCCCAGCACCGTGATGCCCTGCGCGCCGCTCTGGTAGACGATGCGGCGTTCGCTGACCTGGCTGAGCTGCACCTGATAACCCTGTGCGGCCGGGAACAGCGCGCAGGCCTGCTCCAGCTGCTCGGCTGCCCACGGGGTGAACAGCTGCAGGCGGGCAAAGGCTTTTCCTGCATACTGAATGTCGAGCACGTAATGTTTATCCATGGAACCCCTTACTTTTGGCCGCAGAAGCTGCTAATCTTATTTGAACTAGTACAAAAGGATTTATGTATGACTTCATTGTATGCAAAAGGCGGCGGCGCTGTCCAGATTGCCGAGCAGATCGCCGCACGCATCAAAAACGGCGCGCTGCGGCCGGGCGAACTGTTGCCGCCGGTACGCCAGCTGGCGGCGGAGCTGGAGGTCAATCCGAATACCGTGGCTAGTGCATACGCCAGATTGCGCGATGCCGCCCTGGTGGCGACGCGCGGGCGGGCGGGTACGGTGGTGCTGGAGCGGCCGCTGGCGGCGGTGAGTGCGGCCTATGCGCCGCGCCAGGTGCCGGCGGGGATGTGCGATCTGGCCAGCGGCAACCTGGATGCCGCTTTGCTGCCGGCGCTGAGGCTTGGCGCGGCGGAGGTGTTCCCGCAGCAAAACGGCTATGACATCAGCGGCGACCTGCCGGTATTGACCGGTCTCGGGCGTGAGTGGCTCGGGCGCCAGGGCGTGGCCCTGGGGGAACCGGCGGTGTTTTCCGGTGCGTTGGACGCGATGGAAAAGGCGCTGCGCTGTCATGCCCAGCCTGGGGCGGCGGTGTGGGTGGAAGATCCCTGCTGGCCGCCGCTATTGACGCTGCTGCGTCACCTGCGCCTGCGGCCGTTGCCGCTGGCGGTGGATGAACAGGGCTGTCGGCTGCCGGAGAGTGGCGCGGCCGACGCGGTGATCCTGACGCCGCGCGCCCATAATCCGACCGGCGCTTCGCTTTCAGCGCAACGTGCGCAGCAGTGGCGAGGTTTTCTGCGCGGCCATCCGCAGTGTCTGGCGATCGTCGACGATTTCTGGGGGCCGTTGTCGCAACAGCCGCTGCATCTGCCGTTCGACGGCGATCGCGGCCTGTACGTGCTGTCGCTCAGCAAGTTTCTCAGCCCGGATCTGCGCATCGCGTTGGCCTGCGGCAGCCCGACCTTGCTGCAGGCGATGCGCGCCGATCAGTACATCAGCGAACGCTGGGTCAGCCATATCTTGCAGCAGATCGCCGCCAGACTGTGGGAACAAGCCTTGCAGGAAGGGCAATTGCAGCGGGCGCAACAGGCGTATCAGGCCAGACGGGACGAGCTGGTCCAGCGGCTCAATGCGTTGAATCACACGGCGCTGGCGGTAGGTGAAGGGCTGCATCTGTGGGTGCCGGTGCGTTCGGAAACCGCCGCCGCGCAGCTGATGGCGCAGCGGGGATGGCTGGTGCAGGGCGGTGAACCTTTCCGCCTGAAGTGCGGTCCGGCGCTCCGCGTCAGCCTGGCGAACGTCACGCCGTCGCAGTTGGCGCCGCTGGCGCAGGATCTGTCCGAAGCCATGCGGGCGGCGGCGGCGATCAACTAAGCCGGCGTCAAACTCTCCTCCGCCAGTAACTGCAGCGAGGCTAACCGGGCGGCCGGTTCGGCGATCGGCGTGTCGATGATGAACTCTTCCACGCCGTACTGTTGCTGCAGCTGCGCCAGTTGCTGATGCACCTGCTGCGCGGTGCCGAGCAGAATATGGCTTTCCCGCGGCTCGATGCGGTAGTCGGTGGCGCCGGCCTGCTGCACGAAACTCTCCGCCTGCGCCAGGCTGCCGACGGTCACACTCTGCTCACCGGCAATGTGCACGCGGTATTGCCGAATGTCGGCCGCCAATGCCGCGGCCTGTTCCTCGCTGGGGGCCACGATCGCCGCCACCGCCAGCAGCGCCTTGCGGCCGCCGCTGTGTGCGGCGTAGTGCTCCAGCGCGTCGCGGATATCCTGCGGATTGCCGTTCAAATGCGCGGCGAACACGAAGGCCCAGCCGGACTCGGCCGCCAGCGTCGCGCTTTCTTTACTGGCGCCGAGCAGAAAACGCTGCGCGCCCTGCGGCGGCAGCGGTGTGGCGCTCAGGCCGGGCTCGGCGTCGTCGTTCAGATAGGCGGTCAACTGCGACAGCTGCTGAGGAAAGTCCGGCTTGCGTTGCCGATCGTGGGCCGCCTGCAGCGCCTGGGTTGCGAGCGGCAGCCCGCCGGGCGCTTTGCCCACCCCGAGATCGACGCGTCCCGGCGCCAGCGCCGCCAGCAGGTTGAAGTTTTCGGCCACCTTGTAGGCGCTGTAGTGCTGCAGCATCACGCCGCCGGAGCCGATGCGAATGCGCGTCGTCTGGCCGAGCAGGTAGCCGATCAGCACTTCCGGCGACGGGCAGGCGAGCTGCGGCGTGTTGTGGTGCTCCGCCAGCCAGAAACGCCGATACCCCCAGCGTTCCACCCGTTGCGCCAGCTGCAGCGTGCGCGCCAGCGCCTGCGCGGCGCTTTCCCCGTCGGCGATCGGACTTTTTTCCAATATGCTCAAGGCATAAGCCATTTTTCCCGCTCCTTTCATCATCAGATATGCCTGACAAATACCATGCGGGCGGCGCGCGGCTTAATACTGATTGGCGATAGGATATTCCATTGATCCAAAACGGATTTGGATATGCGCAGAACGGTAAAGCGCCGCGATTTTACCGCTCCAGCCAGGCCTTCAGACGAATGGCGTCACGGTAGTGGCCGTAGCGCGGCTGCGCGCCAAGCAAGATCATCACCACCGGCTGCCCTTTGATGGTGGTGCGCATCACCAGGCAGTGACCGGCCTCGTCGGTAAAGCCGGTTTTCTGCAGCTGGATCTTCCAGGCCGGGTTGTTGATCAGACCGTTGGAACTGCGATAGACGAGCTGGCCGCGGCCAGGACGCACGATCTGCTGCTTGTCGGTGCTGAAGCGGCGAATCAATGGATAGCGATAGGCGTGATTGACCATTTTCAGCAGATCGCTGGCGGTGGCTACGTTGCGCGGTGTTAGCCCGGTTGGATCGTAGAAACGGGTGCGTTTCATGCCGATGGCGCGCGCTTTCTGATTCATTTTCGCCACGAAGGCCTTGCGCCCGCCGGGATAACTGCGGCTCAGCGCCGCGGCGGCGCGGTTCTCCGAAGACATCAGGGCGATGTGCAGCATGTCGCGGCGGCTGAGCACCGAGCCGATGGTCAGCCGCGAATGGGTTTTTTTCAGCAGATCGCGATCGGCGGCGGTGACTTTGAGTTGACTGCCCATGGGGCGTTTGCTGTCCAGGGCGACCATGGCGGTCATCAGCTTGGACAGAGACGCGATCGGCAGCACGCGGTTCGGTTGCTTCTGATAGAGCGTTTTTCCGGTACGCTGATTGACGACCAGCACCGATTTGGCATTCAACACCAATGGCGGCGCGGCGGCATGGGCGGGTGCCAAAACGAACAGCAGGCTGAACAGGGCGGCGGCGCCGAAGCGCCGGACGGACAGACGGAGAACAGGGAGAAATAAAAGCATAGCGACGGCAATAGTGACCCTAAGTGATTAAAAAATATCAAAAGAGTCTGCCCGGCAAATGTGAAGGAAATAGGGTGATAATCGCTCAAACTGTTACAGCAATCCCTTTTGCCGCAGCGTGAAGCGGGTGGCTTCGTTCAGATCGTAGTCCGCCAGGCGTTCGCGCGGCACCCAGGCGTAGTCGTCGAATTCATCGTTGATCGTCACGTCGCGGTTGGCGGCGTGGCAGTCGAAAATCAAGTAAATCATGTAGATTTGTTCCCGGCTGCCGTCGGCGTAGGTTTTGATGCGCACGTCGTCGCGGAAGGTCCAGGGCGTGATGCGCTCGAGGATCAGTGCGGGGCCCAGCTCTTCGCGCACTTCGCGCCGCAGCGCTTGCTCTATCCGCTCACCCGGCTCGACGCCGCCGCCGGACAGCGCCCACTGGCCGGGAAATACGCCCTTGTGCGCGGCCATTTTGCACAGCAGGAAGGCGTTATCGTTTTCAATCAGCGGGCAGACAATGATGCGTTGGCGCATGGAGGACTCCTGTCAGAAAGCAAAGCCGCAGGATAGCAGATTTGGCGGCGCAGGGCGGGAAGGTCGATCGCATTCTGTGCGGCGGCGGGAAATCCGGTCGGCATTTGTCATGGGGTTGCCTCCGGCTTTGTTTTCTTCAACGGGAAATCAATCGCAGATGTTATTAAGTATCAATTCGAATAATTTCGCGTCAGGATAAAGCAGGGATTTTAACCTATCATGGAGTTGATAACGTATGCCTAATGGAATAAAACCGCTGTGCCTGATGACTCTTCTGCTGCTGTCGGCCTGCCACAGCGCGCCGGTCAGCCAGCCCCCTCAAGACGCCACGGCGACAGCCCCTATCGATGCCACCAAATCGCTGTTCCCGCTGGGGAACTATTCGCAGTCTGTCGATAAATGGTTGCCGCCCGGTCCGCAGCGGCGGGTGTCCGTGATGGATGCCGCCACGCAGAAACGTCATTTTTCCGCCCTCAAATCTCACTATTTTGGCATGGGGCCGAACGATGAATCCCCCTGGAATCCGCATTACATCGCTGCCGTCCTGAACCGCGAAGCGGAAAGCCACCGTGATGCCGCAATGGATAAATACCTTGGCCGTGGAAGTGTCTCCTGGGGGGAAAACTTCAGGACTCACACCGACCGCTGGAAACAGCAAGTCAGAGATAACGCGTCTACGGACATTAGCCAGGTTTATCATTCTTCGGCCCGAGGCATTGCGGTCAGGGAGACGCTGGTCAGGATCCTGCCGACGGACGATCCGGCTTATGACGACCCTCGCCTGGCTGGACAAGGTTATCCCTTTGATAATCTGCAGGATTCGTCTATCCGCCCCGGCACTCCGGTATACGTTATTACGCAAAGCCGCGATAAACGCTGGAAATACGTCATGTCGCCTACGGTGATCGGTTGGGTGCATAGCGAAGACATCGCGGCGGCGGAGCAGGGGTTTGTCTCCGAATGGCTGGCGCTGGCGGGGAAAAATCTGGGGGCATTCATTAAACAGCCGGTTTCGGTGCAAACGGGCGGCCAGTTTTATTTTACGGCGCGCCACGGCACGATTCTGCCATTTTACCGTCACCGACAGGGCCTTTTTGTGGTCGCCGTGCCGGTACGCCGAGAGGATGGCGGCGCACAGATGCACCGGGTCGTTGTCAAGAAGGGGGAATTTGCCGCCATGCCGTGGAAAATGACGCCCGAACATCTTGCCGTACTGATGCGGTCAATGAGCGGCAGGCCTTATGGCTGGGGGAACTATAACTTCAATAATGACTGCTCCGCCGAACTGCGCAGTCTGTTGATGCCTTTTGGCCTCTTTCTTCCCAGAAATTCCGCCGCGCAGATACAGGCGGCCACCCGCGTGGTTGATCTTGCTCAAGCGAACACCAGTGAACGGCTGCGCTATCTCAAAGATCACGGCAAACCCTTCACCACGCTGGTTTACATTCCGGGCCATATCATGCTGTATATCGGTAATGCGCTCATTGACGGCCAGGTTGTGCCGATGACGTACCAGAATATCTGGGGGCTGCGCCCGGCAGATTCAAAGCGCCGCAGCATTATCGGCGGCGCAGTCTTTTTCCCGCTGCTGGCGACCTATCCTGAAGATGCGAGCCTGATGTCGCTGGGGGGCAAGGCGCAGTTTAAACTGGGATTTATTGAATAGCCCTTTCTTTAGCTGATAAAGCGACCGCGAATGCGGCCGCTTGTTGTGCGGCGACAAATCGAACTGCGCTAATTGCCTAGCCGGCGCTGGATAATTTTATCGTGCTCATCCGTCAGGTTAGCGTAATTCCAAATAAATAATCCGCCAAGGTTAAAGTCCAAAACCTGATCGATAAAGTAATTTAAATTCCAGTCGGTCAATCCTTTGGTCGTCAGGGCCAGAATGCATTTTTTATTTTCGGCCCCGTTCGCCAACGATTGTTTTAATGCCGGGATCACATTAGCGAGAATATCGTCATTGCTCCACATCGCTGCCGCATAACAGTAATGGATAAAGCGGTCGCATTGGTCTGATTGAATGATTTTTCTGACTTTCTCGTTGAGCTTGTTGCCATTTCCCGTATTGGGGTGGTTGTAAGAATAACCGGCAATAAAACCAAAGCTGGTCTCTTTCCCGGCCTCTTTTAGCCGTTTCATGGCTTCGATGACCCGTTCGGTGTTCATATTGCATTCGTCATCAAAATCGACGCCATCCCAGCCCCGATCGACCGTGGCCGCGACGATCCTCAACACTTCATCCTCATTGGCCGGCTTTTGCTGCGGGGAGCATCCGCCGCCGCCGTAAACCCATAGCGTCTTTCCGTTAAAGCCGGGAAGCGTATCGGGTTTGCTTTGTTTTTCCGGGCTCCATCCTGGCTGGGCTGAGGTACCTGTGGTTAATCCATCAAGGTTGGTTACCATGCCGTACATCATGACATCGAACGCTTTATGCGGTTGGCCAGCCAGAGACTGGCTCCATCCGCCCGTAATAAACTTGTTCATTGTCGTTGTCTCCTTATTGAGCGTGTTCCTTAAATGAATGTGTCTTGCATGATGGAGGGTATCAGCCGCTATATTCATTTAGCCATTGTGCGGTTGCTGAACGGGCAAGGGATGAAAACTTTTTAAAATGAAATGACGTTTTTATGACGGAAATATTAATGAGCAAGAGCGTTGAAAATCATTAACGCCGAGCGATAAAGATTGTTATAACAGCGTGGACGATCTGGGCTAACGGCAATAGGCAGGATAAGGCGTTATGGTGCAAAGGGCAGCGGAAAAGATGCACAAGCTGGATTTTGATGATGAAGTGACCGGGCTGATCTACGGCCATGCGTTTCGCTCCGGCGAGCCGCCGGCGCGCCTGAACTCGCAGCAGGTTTGCCTGGCTTACCAAACGTTGTCGCCCGGCGACGGTTTTATCTGGCTGCACCTCAATCTCAACCACGCGGCGGCGGAGAAGTGGCTGAAAAACCATTTCGCCATTTCCGATTTTTTCTTTCACGAAATTCGCCACGGTTCCCACACTACTCGCATCGAGCGGCAGGGCGACGATCTGTTCGCCGTGCTCAACGACGTGATCTTCCACCCTGAAGACAACAACCCGGAAACGGCGACGCTGTGGCTGTATTGCCGCCGTGGGCTGGTGGTGACCGTGCGTCATAAACCGGTGCGATTGATCGAGCGGTTGCTGGGCCGCCTGACGGCGCTGCAGCTGGCGTCGTCCACCGAACTGCTGGCGCACCTGCTGGAAGAGCAGGAGGATGTGCTGGAGCAGGTGGTGCGGCAGGCCAACCAGTATGTCGATACCATCGAGGATCGTCTGCTGACGAGCCGCGTTAAACGCAACCGCGCCGAGCTGGGGCGCATGCGCCGCATGCTATTGCGCTTTCAGCGCCTGTTGGCGCCGGAGCCGGCCGCGCTGTTTCGCCTGTTGAACCGGCCGCCGAGCTGGCTGAGCCGTGAGGTGGTGCAGGATCTGCGGCAGTTTACCGAAGAGTTCACCGTGGTGTTGAACGATCTCGCCAGCCTGACCGAACGCATTCGGCTGCTGCAGGAAGAGCTGGGCGCCAAACTGATGGAGCAGAATAACCGCACGCTTTACACCCTGACGGTGATCACCGTGCTGGCGTTGCCGATCAACATCGTCGCCGGTTTTTTCGGCATGAACGTCGGAGGGATACCGCTGGCCAGCAATCACCACGGTTTTATCCTGCTGGTGTTGCTGGTCGGCAGTTTCACGCTGATCGCCGGTTATCTGGCGTTCAGGCGCAGGGACGAGTCGTAATTACAGGCGGGCGCGGTACTCTTCTTCCAGCCGGGCATGGGTGCTCCAGAACGGCTGCGGCGCCCGATCGTGCAGGCGATCCAGCAGAATATCCAGATGGGTATGCCAGCCGCCGGCGACGCTGAGCATCTCGTCGCGGTTAGCCAGGCGCCGGTGGGTGACCGTCAGCAGCACCGCGTTTCCCTGTTCCGTCAACTCGAAGGTCACTTCGGAAGGGCGCCCCTGCTCCTGTTCGGCCCAGGTAAAGCTCAGCAGGCGCGGCGGGAACAGGCAGGTGATGTGGCCGCGGTTGCTGACGCAGCCGCCATGCTGTTTGTACTTGGCCGGCGGTTGCTCGTGCTCGCCCGCCAGATCGGAGTTGCGAAACTCCAGCTCCAGCGGCGCGCCGTTTTCCAACTTCATGGCGCCGGCCGCCAGCCAGGTGGCGCGCTTGTCGGATTCGGTCAGGTAAGCCCACACCCGCTCGATGGGGCCGGGCAGCAACCGCTGGATGCGCAGCGTGCCGGGTTCGATAATCATGCCGTAATCATTCATGGTTCACTCCTTGGGAGGAAGCTGTTCGGGCTGCAGCAGCGCCTGTTCGAGCGCATCCAGCCGTTCAGTCCAGAAATGTTCATAGGTTTGCAGCCAGTGCATGGCCTGCGCCATAGGCTCGGGTTCGAGCCGGCAGATATGGTTTCTTCCTTGCACGGTGCGTTGCACCAGGCCCGCATGTTCCAGTGCTTTCACGTGCTTGGAGGCGCCGGCGAACGACATCTGCAACGGCGCGGCCAGTTCGCCGATGCTGCGTTCACCGCCGGCCAACGCGCGTAACATCGAGCGGCGGGTCGGATCGGCCAGCGCATGAAAAATGGCGTCCAGCTGTGAGGAAGATAATTCAACCATATGGTTGAATATAGATCAGGCAGGCTAATATTCAACCGTTTTGTTGAATATTTTTTGCCCCGGCGCCAAACCGGGGCGAGGATCAGGCGTCGGCGTGCGCCAGCAGGGCGTTGAGCAACACATCGGCGCCGGCGGCGGCCCAGGCGGGGGTGATATCTTCCCGCTCGTTGTGGCTGATGCCGTCCACGCAGGGAATGAAGATCATGGCGGTCGGGGCGACGCGATTAAGGTAACAGGCGTCGTGGCCGGCGCCGGAAATCATGTCGCGATGGCGATAGCCCAATGCCTGCGCGGCGTGACGCACGCTGTCGATGCAGCCCCGATCGAAAGCGACCGGGGGATACTGGAAGATGCGCTCGGCCCGGGCGGCCAGGCCGCCGCCGTTGACCTCGTTTACCGCCGCCAGTAGGCGCTGCTCCATCTGCGCCAGAATAGCCTCCTGCGGATGGCGGAATTCGACGCTGAAAAAGACGCGCCCCGGCACCACGTTACGCGAATTGGGGGTGATTTGCGCCATGCCCACCGTGGCGCGAGCGTCGGGCGCGAAATCCCAACCGATGCGGTTGACCGCCGTGACCAGCGCCGCAAAGCCGAGCAGGGCGTCGCGGCGCCGATCCATCGGCGTGGTGCCGGCATGGGCGCTGAAGCCGACGACCTCCAGTTCATACCAGCGCTGCCCTTGTGCGGCGGTGACTACGCCGATGTCGAGATGCTCCGCTTCCAGAATCGGCCCCTGTTCGATGTGCAACTCGAAGGCGGCATGGATCGGCGTACCGCCCACCGGATACTCGCCGGCGTAGCCGATGCGCTCCAGCGCGTCGCCGAGGCTGACGCCGTGCTCGTCGCGGCGCGTCAGGCCGTATTCCAGGTCGAATACCCCGGCGAACACGCCCGAGGCGATCATCGCCGGCGCGAAGCGCGCGCCTTCTTCGTTGGTCCAGTTGATCACTTCGATCGGGCGTTCGGTGACGATCTGCCGATCGTTAAGGGTACGAATAACCTCTAATCCGGCCAGCACGCCGTAGATGCCGTCGAAACGGCCGCCGCGGGGCTGCGAATCACCGTGCGAGCCGGTGACGACCGGCGCCAGCTCGGGGCGAGCGCCTTCACGCCGCAGGAACATGTTGCCCATTTTGTCGACGCGTACGCTGCAACCCGCCTCCAGCGCCCAGGCGCGCAGCTGATCGCGCGCTTGCCGATCTTCTTCACTCAGCGCCAGCCGGGTGACGCCGTTATTGGCGATGGCGCCGAACTGCGCCATCGTCTGCAGGCTTTGCCACAGGCGCTCGCCGTTGACTCGATACGTCATTGATCTTCTCCCGGCGTTTTAGCGGTGTAGCGGAAATCGCAGCAGGGGGCGCCGGACATGATGGTCTGGCTGCGCTGCAGGTCGACGTCAGGGGCATAGCCAACGATAAACTGACTGTCGCGAGCGCAGGAGAGCAGGTGGCCGATCTCCCCCAACCCCATCTCGTGATACATCTCGGCGTAGCGGCAGCGGGTGACGTTATAGTCGAAGTGCTGCGCGTCCTGATTGATCACTTCGACGCGCAGCGCATCGTCTTTTTCCCACAGGTACTGCAAGGCGGCGAAGCTGCGCAGATCCGCGCCGTTCGGTTCCTGGGCGGCGAACTGTTTGCCCGCCTCGATGGCGGCATTCTCGATGGCTTCGCCGATCACCGCCTGAGCGCGCGCCTTGCCGATTTCACGCACCAGAATCTGGTAGATCGGCTTGATGATCTCCGCCTCGATCTTTCTGCGGGCTAAAATGCCCAATTCGTTTTTTGCACAGCTCATCGCCTTGCTCCTCTTGATTTATTGTGGTTTGGCGCCGCCCAACACGGTTTGCGGCTGCCATTTGCCGTCAACCACCCGGTACAGGGTGAAGCTCGGCTGTTGCAGGTTGCCTTGCGCATCGAAGGCGATGTCGCCGGTGACGCCCTGGTAATGTATGGCGCGCAGTTTCGGCAGATAATCGGCCGGATTGGCCGAATCGGCTTGCTCAATGGCGGCGATCAGCACCCGGGTGGCGTCGTAGGCGAAGGGCGCATGCAGTTCGATGTGGGTGTGATAACGATCGCGGTAGGCTTGTTCAAACGCCTTGCCGCCCGGCATCTGTTCCAGCGGTAGCCCCGGCTCCAGCGCGACGACGCCTTCGCCTTCCCGCTGCGCCAGCGTCAGGAAGGTTTGGCTGACGAAGCCGCCGGCGCCCATCAGCTGCGCGTTCATGCCCAGCTGTTTCAGTTTGCGCGCCAGCGGCGCCGCCTGCGAATCCACGCCGCCGAAGAAGATCAGATCGGCGTTTTTACTGCGGACGGTGGTCAGTACGGCGCTGAAATCAACGGTCTTGTCATCCACATACTCACGGGTGACCGGCTGCACGCCCTGGGCCTGTAGCGATTTGATAAACTCGTCCGCCAGCCCCTGGCCGAAAGCGGTGCGATCGTCTATCACTGCGATGCGCTTGGCTTTCAGCGTCTTCACCGCATATTGCCCGGCGTAGTTGCCGCCGTCGTCGTCGTGGCCCATCACGCGAAAGCTGGTGTCAAAACCTTGCTGCGTGTAGCCGTGACCGGTCGCCACCGGCGCCACCTGAGCGATGCCGGCGTCGTGATAGATGCGCGCCGCCGGGATGCTGGTGCCGGTGTTCCAGTGGCCGACCACGCCGGCGACGCCTTCGTCGACCAAACGCTGCGCCACGGCCACGGCGGTGCGCGGGTCGGACTGATCGTCCTCGGACACCAGCTTGAAGGTGACCGGTTTGCCGTTCAGCGTCGGTTTCTGTGCGTTAGCGTCGGCGATCGCCAGCCGTGCGCCGTTTTCGAGATCTTTGCCGATGCGCGCGGAAGGGCCGGTCAGCGGCCCGGCAAGACCGATCAACACGGTGTCGTCCGCCAGCGCCGGGAGGCTCAGGATCATTGTCATGGCGGCCAGCGCCAACGGCTTGATGCGAATGTTCTGCTGCATGTCATACTCCTGGTGCGGTTAAAGGTAACAACGGTTATTCACCCAAATAGATCCGTTTGATTTTTTCATCGTCCAGCATGTCGGCGGAGCGGCCGCTGTGGCTCAGGCTGCCGCTGTCCAATACGTAGGCGCGATCGGTGGACGCCAGCGCCAGGCGGGCGTTCTGCTCGACCAACAGCAGCGTGACGCCGTCACGGGCTAACTGCTTGATGACCGAGAAAATGGCCTCCACCACAATCGGCGCCAGCCCCATCGACGGTTCGTCCAATATCAGCAGCCGCGGGCGGCTGAGCAGCGCGCGGCCCATCGCCACCATCTGTTGTTCACCGCCGGAAAGCAGCCCGGCCGGTTGATGCAGGCGCTCGCTCAGCCGTGGGAAGGTGGCGCACACGCGTTCAAAATCTTGCCGCACCGCCGATGCGTCACGCCGCGCATAGGCGCCCAGCTGCAGGTTTTCTCGCACCGTCAGGCGGGTGAAAATGCCGCGTCCCTCCGGCACCATCACCAGCCCTTGTTGCAGCAAGCGGTGCGGCGGCATGCCGCGAATCGAACGGCCGTCGAACAGGATGTCGCCCTCAAACGGCTGCAGGCCGGTCAGCGCCCGCAGGCTCGAGGTTTTGCCCGCGCCATTGGCGCCGATCAGCGTCACCTGTTCGCCGGCGCTCACCGTGAAATCGATGCCTTTGACCGCATGAATGCCGCCATAAGACACTTTGAGTCGTTTAACGCTCAGCAGGGCTTCAGACATGCGCGCCGCCTCCCAGATAGGCTTGAATGACCGCCGGTTCGCGCCGCACCTGAGCCGGTTCGCCTTCGGCGATCGCTTTGCCGTAATCCAGCACCGTCAGCCGATCGCACAGACCCATCACCAGCTTGACGTCGTGTTCGATCAGCAGCAGCGTTTTGCCGCTGTCGCGGATGCGCAGCAGCAGTTCGCGCAGCGCCACTTTTTCTCCGGCGTTCATGCCGGCCGCCGGTTCGTCCAGCGCCAGCAACCGGGGCTCGGTCGCCAGCGCGCGGGCGATCTCCAGCCGCCGCTGATGGCCGTAGGCGAGATCGCCGGCGCGGTAATGGGCGAATTGGCTGATGCCGACGTACTCCAGCAGCGCATGAGATTTATCGCGCACCGCCTGTTCCTCCTCTTTCGCGCGCCGGTGCCGGGCGATCGCTGCCCACAGGCCGTTGCGGGTGCGCACGTGGCAGCCGACCATCACGTTTTCCAGCACGCTCATTTCATTGAACAACCGCAGGTTTTGGAAGGTGCGGGCAATGCCGGCCTGCGCCACTTTGTCGATCGCCTGGGGCTTATAGCGCTGGCCCGCCAGGCGGAACTCGCCCGCGTCGGCGCGATACAAGCCGGTGATCAGGTTGAAGCAGGTGGTCTTACCGGCGCCGTTCGGCCCAATCAGGCCGTAGATTTCCCCCTGGCGGATGCTCATGCTGACGTCATCCACCGCCGTCAGGCCGCCGAAGCGTTTGCTGATATGGTGTAAAGCGAGCAGCGGCGTCATGCGGCGTTCCCCCGTGCGTGGCGGGCCGGCCACAGGCCCGCCGGGCGATACAGCATCACCAGGATCAGCGCCAGGCCGTAAAACAGTTGGCGGATGATTTCCGGGTCGATCAGCACTTGGCCGAACAGCGCCTGCTGCAGCGGCCCCATGCTGCTGCGCAGCAGCTCCGGCAGGGCGGCCAGCAGCAGCGCGCCCAGGATCACGCCGGGGATGTGCCCCATGCCGCCGAGCACCACCATCGCCAGTACGGCGATCGATTCCTGCAGGGTGAACGATTCCGGCGACACGAAGCCCTGAAACGCGGCGAACAGCGCGCCGGCCACGCCGCCAAAGGTGGCGCCGATGGCGAAGGCCAGCAGCTTGAAGTTGCGGGTGTTGATGCCCATCGCCCGCGCGGCGTCCTCGTCTTCGCGGATCGCCGTCCACGCGCGGCCGATGCGCGAGTTCTGCAGCCGCAGGCTGATAAACAGGATCGCCAGCAGCAGGGCGGCGAACAGGTAGTAATAGAGATACAGGCCGGAAAAACGCACGCCGAACCACTCATGCATGCCGGAAAACTTCAGGCCGAACAGGCTGACCGGGTCAATGCCGGAAATGCCTTTGGGGCCGTTGGTGAGGTTGACCGGGCGATCCAGATTGCGCATCAGAATGCGCACGATTTCGCCGAAACCGAGCGTGACGATCGCCAGATAATCGCCGCGCAGCCGCAGCGTCGGCGCGCCGAGCAGGATGCCGCACGCCGCCGCCAGCAGCGCCGCCAGCGGGATCAGACCCAGCATCGACAGGTGCAGCCCGTCGGGGAACCACTGCAGCAGCAGCGGGAATTGCTGTGTCAGATGCGGTGACGACAGCAGCGCGGCCAAATAGGCGCCGACGGCGTAAAAGGCGATAAAGCCCATGTCCAACAACCCGGTCATGCCCACCACGATGTTCAGCCCGAGCGCCAGCATCAGGTACAGCAGGGCGAAGTCGACGACCCGCACCCAGTAGTTGCCCCCGGCGGCGCCCGCCACCCAGGGCGCCAGCAGCAGCGCGAGAATGAACAGCGTCAGCCCCAGCCTGGCGCGGCGCGGCGTGGCCAGAGGAACGGGAGGAGTCAAAACGGTCATGGTGATGTCCTTATGCGCGCGTGGCGATGCGTTCGCCCAAGAGCCCGGAGGGGCGGAAGACCAGCACGGCGATCAGCACCAGAAACGCGAACACGTCCTGGTAGTTGCTGCCGAACACGCCGCCGGTCAGCTCGCCGAGATAGCCGGTGCCCAGCGATTCGAACAGGCCCAGCAGCAATCCGCCGAGCATCGCGCCGCGCAGGTTGCCGATGCCGCCGAGCACGGCGGCGGTAAACGCCTTGATGCCCGGCAGAAAGCCCATCGAGAAACCGGCGTTGCCGTAGTTGCTGGCCATCATGATGCCGGCCACCGCCGCCAGCGCGCCGCCGAGCGCGAAGGTCAGAACGATGATGCGGTCAGGACTGATGCCCATCAGGCCGGCGACCTGCGGGTTTTCCGCCGTGGCGCGCATGGCGCGGCCGAAACGGCTGTGTTCGACCAGCAGCCATAAGCCGGCCATGACCGCGACGGCCACCGCCAGCGTGACGATCGCCGTGCCGGTGATCACCGCCGGCGCATGCCCGCCGCTGCCTGCGGTCAGGGCGATGGGGGTCATTGGCAGCAGCTGCGGAAACATCAGGGGATTGCGTGACCAGATCAGCATCGCCAGGGTTTGCAGCAGCAGCGAGACGCCGATACCGCTGATCAGCGGGGCCAGGCGCGGTGCATTGCGCAACCGGCGGTAGGCGAGACGCTCGATCGCCATCGAGGTGATGGCGCAGACCGCCATGGCGAACAGGGCCGCCAGCAGCAGCGTGGCGTACGGTGGTAACGCGGGAAAGTGGTGTTGCAACACGCTTATCGCCGACAACGCGCTCAGCGCACCGACCATCAGCACGTCGCCGTGCGCGAAATTGATGATGCGCAGGATGCCGTACACCATGGTGTAACCGAGCGCGATCAGCGCATAGATGCTGCCGAGCATCAAACCGTTGACGGTTTGCTGTACCAGCGTATCCATAGAGAGAGTCCGGAGATAATGAGTCAGGAGGGTCACAGTAGAGAATTTAAAAAAATTGTAAAATACGGAAAAATACTTTCTTATACAAAAAACGAGTGATTTTAATGCGTTGATTTTTATGTATATTGAATCCATTCCTTCAGTGTCGATTTCCCAAAAACAGTCAATATATGAAAAAAACAGAACAGTACGATGAGCCATTGCCGATGCTGCCGAACGATCCGCCGCTGCGCGCCGTGCGGGCGTTCGAAGCCATCGCGCGCCTGGGGGGCATCAGCGCGGCGGCTAACGAGCTGATGATTTCGCCTTCGGCGGTCAGTCATCAACTCAAAACGTTGGAGGCATTTTTGCAAATGCCGTTGACCGAACGGCAGGGGCGTAACCTGGTGCTGCGCAGCGAGGGGCGGGAGTATTACCGTTCGATTCGCTCGGCGTTCAACGTGCTGCGCCAGGCGACCGAACACGTGCGCGAGCAATCCGCGTCGCGGCAGGTGACCATCAGCCTGATCCCGCTGTTCGGCATGGGTTGGTTCATTCCGCGGCTGCGCGGTTTCCTGCGCGAAAATCCGGATATCGACATCAATGTGGTCTACGCCAACCACCGCAATTACCTGAGCGACGCCGCCGACCTGTCGATCCGCTTTGGGGTCGGGCAGTGGACCGGCTATCGCAGCGAGAAGCTGATGTCCGGCAAAATGGTGCCGGTGTGCAGCCGGGCATTCAGTAAACTGCATGGTTTGCTCGATACGCCGGAGCAGCTGGCGACGCTGCCGCTGCTGCACGACGAGGAGCGCAATACCTGGATGCAATGGTTTCAGCAGGCCGGCGTCAAGCGTCCGCTGCGCAGTATCGGCCCGATGTTTGAGGACGGATTGTTGACGTTGGCGGCGGTGCAGGCGGGGTTAGGGTGCGCGTTGATGCGTGAACCGTTAATCGCCCAGTACCTTGAAAGCGGTGAGTTGATCAAAATGTTCGAGCTGTCGATCGACGACGGCCGCGATTATTACCTGTGCGCTCGACTGGATAGCGAGCTGTCGCAGGAAGGCGAAAATCTGCGGCAGTGGCTGCGCCGCGAAGCCGATGAGAGCCGGCTCGCGTAACGCCGGGCGGAAACAGGGGGGAGCCGGACGTTCATTTCACTTTCCCACGACGCACGCCACGCCAACAGGAAAGTAATAGGCCCTCCGGGGTGGGCGTTTTTAAACCGTTGCTCACCGGCGATGATTGCTGAAGCTTCAACGCGCGATGCTGTCACTGGCGAAGATGACGGCTATGCTTAACTTGCCGATCACGTGGCGCGACGGCCACAAAGTGACAATAATTCCCACTCTCAGCGCAACGTCAAGGAGCGAGCAGATGTCTGTCGGCAATGATACGGAAACCGTGAATAAGACGGGGCTGGCGCCGCTGGCGTTGGGCGCATTGGGCGTGGTGTTCGGCGATATCGGCACCAGCCCGCTGTACACCCTGAAAACCGTGCTGTTTCTCTCCGGCGACGCGCCTTCAGCGCCGGTGATCCTTGGCCTGCTGTCGCTGATATTCTGGACGCTGGTGATCGTCACTTCTCTCAAATACGCCATGTTCGCCATGCGCATCGGCAACCGCGGCGAGGGCGGCATCATGGCGCTGATGTCGCTGCTGGTCAGCAAGCGAAAATCCCGGCCGCTGGTGTTGTTCGCCGGCCTGTTCGGCGCCGCGCTCATTTACGGCGACGGCGCCATCACGCCGGCCATTTCGGTGCTCTCGGCCCTCGAAGGGCTGAACATCGTGCTGCCGGCGTCGCAGCCCTATATTCTGCCGGCGGCGGTGGTGATTTTGCTCAGTCTGTTCGCCATTCAGCCGCTGGGTACCGCGCGCATCGGCCGCGTGTTCGGGCCGATCATGGCGCTGTGGTTCCTGTCGATCGCTGCGTTGGGCGTGTGGGGTATCATCCAGCATCCGGCGGTTTTGCTGGCGCTGAACCCGCTCTACGGCATTCACTTCCTGTTCTCCAACGGACTGACCAGCTTCCTGGTGCTGGGCGGCGTGTTTTTGTGCGTCACCGGCGCCGAAGCGCTGTATGCCGACATGGGGCATTTCGGCAAACGGCCGATTTGGCTGGCCTGGTTCGGCATCGTTTTTCCCAGCCTGTTGCTTAACTACGCCGGTCAGGCCGCGCTGATCCTGAGCGGCGCCGATGTCACGCAGAACATCTTCTTCCGTTTATGCCCGCCGGCGCTGCTGATCCCGCTGGTGATCCTGGCCACGCTGGCGACGATCATCGCCAGCCAGGCGATCATCAGCGGTGCGTTTTCCATGACCCGGCAGGCGATCCAACTGGGGTGGCTGCCGCGGCTGCGGGTCAGGCAAACCACCGAGGAAAGTTACGGGCAGATCTACATTGGCGCCATCAACTGGCTGCTGATGGTGGTGACGCTGTTCCTGACCGTGTTCTTTAAATCGTCGGACAATCTGGCCGCCGCCTACGGCATCGCCGTCTCGTTGACCATGATCATGACCACCGGCCTGCTGTTCGTCGCCATGCGCGAGGTGTGGCGCTGGGGGCCGATCGCCAGCCTGTTGGCGGCGGGCGGTTTCTTCGTGGTCGATTTGAGCTTCCTGACGGCCAACATGACTAAAGTACTGCAGGGCGGTTATATCCCGCTGCTGTTGGCCGCCGCGGTCTATACCGTGATGCTGATCTGGCATCGCGGGGTGCTGGCGGCCGCGCGCACCCTCGGTGAAACGACAGTGCCGGTAGAGGATTTCCTGGAGAAAATCCGCCGCGAATCCGTGCCGCGCGTGCCGGGCACCGCGGTATTCCTGACTCGCAGCCTGCAAGGGACGCCGCCGGTGATGAAATGGCAGGTCAAGCGTAACGGTTCGCTGCACGCCAACGTGCTGGCGCTCACCATTGCCATCGTCAATGAGCCGCGGGTCTCGAATGCTGAACGTTTGGTGATGCGCGAGCTGTCGCCGGGCTTTTGGTGCGGCGTGGCCAGCTATGGCTTTATGGAGCGGCCTAACATCCCGCAGCTGTTGCAGCACGTCGAGGCGCAGAAATCCGGTCTGAACTTCGACGAGGCGACCTACTATCTCGGGCACGAGACCGTGGTGCGCCGCGAAGCGAACGACCGGTTGCCATCCTGGCAGCGCAACTTGTTCGCGCTGATGGTGCGCAACGGCATGCACGTCACGGATTATTACTACCTGCCCAGCGATCAGGTGGTGGAGATTAGCCGCCGCGTGCCGGTATAGGGCGCGAAAAAGGCATCGCCGCAATTGCGGCTTGCATCACACAACGCGGTTTGCATTTCATTCCTGGCCGCCATAACCTGACAAGAAACGGATTGTTACTGACGCGATCAGGCAAAACCTAACTTCTCTCCCGGCATCGAACATGGCCGGATGGGCGGTTAGGTTTTTTTTTTTTGCAAAAGGAGAAGGGAATGAAACTTGTCGTCGCTAATGACTACCAGGAAATGAGTGAGCTGGCCGCCAGCCTGTTGTTGAGTTACATGCTGCGCCCGCAGCGCGTCAATCTGGCTATCACCGCCGGCTCGACGCCTAAACGGATGTATGAGTTGTTGGCTCCGCGCGTCAAGGGCCACGCGGAATTCGCCAACGCGCATTACTATAATTTCGATGAAATTCCTTACGCCGGCCGATCGGGCTATGGCGTCACCATGGAGAATCTGCACCGTATGTTCTTTGGCCCGGCGGCGATCCCCGAGCGGCAACTGCACGTCTTGAATTCGGACAACTACCTGCAGCACGATCGGCGTATCGCCGAAGATGGCGGGCTGGATGCGATCGTGATGGGCGTCGGGGCGGACGGGCATTTCTGCGGCAATCTGCCGGGCACCACCGCCTTCGAAGACCGCACCTGTCGGGTGCCGGTTTCCGCCAGGCCGGATCTGGCGGACATTTTGCTCAAAGAGGTGGGCGGCCGCACTGAATGGCTGCCCGATCATTACGTCACCCTGGGGCCTGCAAGCGTGATGGCCGCCAAAAAGCTGGTGCTGCTCGTCAACGGTTCGCACAAAGCGGACATTTTGCGGCGCATTGTCAGCGGGCCGGTGGAGAGCGGGGTGCCCGCCAGCATTTTGATGCTGCATCCGGACCTGTTGATTATCGCCGATCGGGAGGCCGCGGCGCTGCTGCCTTAAGCGTTCATCCGGCGCATCTCGCCTCAGAACCAACGGTCATAACCTGCAACCAAAGCGTCTTTCCCTGCGGCGCAGAATCGGGCTAGAGTGCTTTTTTTCATGCGCCTGGGGGATTCCGATGCTGTTCGATTTAAACCAGCAGGCGGCCGAACTGCCTGAGGCCTGGCGCTCTGCCGTGCTGGGCCGCGTCGGTGCGGCCAATATCAAAGTGCTGCGATGGACGCGCGCAGCATTGCGGATGAAGTGCATGATTACAGCGAAGGGTTGCTGGTGATCAGCGGCCACCTGCGGCTGCAGGTGGCGGGGGAAGAAGTGGTGGTGCGGGCCGGTCAGCTGTATCAGGCCGCGGCCGGCGTGCCGCACCGCGTGTTGCCGGGCAGCGAAGGCACGCTGGTGATTGTCGATTTGCCGGAAGATCAAGTGCCGTCGTTGGGCTGAGGCTGCGCCAGAAATCTGACAACGCCCTGGAGAAAGCGTTGTCTGCCGGCGTTATCTCTATCGAGATGGACAAAATGTGTCGCTTCAGGAATGACCAGCTTTTCGGCTGAAGGGGCATCTTTCATGATGGCGTCAACATCCTCGGGCCGGCTCCAGAAATCCCGCCCCGAGCGAACAACCAATACGGGAACGGTTGTTAAGGCTGTTGCGGACCACTGTTTTCTGCCCATCGCCAGTTCAAAGCTGTCAGCCATTGCACCGGTCGGTGCGCGGAAGCTGTGTGGCGTTCTGCGCTGCGAGGTATTGTCCGATGCCAGTGCGGCATCACCGTAAGCGCGTTTAACTGTTTCATCACGCCACTGTGTTTTATCCGCCACGGGAATGCTGTTATCCCAGGCGACAAACAGACTGTCTCGCGTGTTGAGGCTCCAGCCGCCAAATTTGGCGGCGTTGAAGTGCCCGGGATTTTGAGGATCGTCCAGCGGCGATCCCTGGCCCAGCAGCGGGTGGTGGGCGGTTCCGCCATAAAGCGTGTTATAGAGCACCAGCCGTTCCACATTCTGTGGATATTGGGTTGCATAAGCGCCCGCCCAGTGCCCTCCCGTCGCCCATCCCAGGATATTAATGCGGGGCGCTCGACTCCATGCCTGAATAGCCTGCACGGCGCGATCGATATCGGTTATGGCGTCCGCAGTGCGGATCAACGGCGCTGACTGGTTAGGAGGGCTGTCCATCGCGGCCGGCCGGCTGGATAACCCATATCCCCGCAGATCGAGGATATATACCCGAAAACCGGCTAACGCCAGATCTGCAGCCAAAGAGCCGCCCTTGACGGGCAAATCAAAAGAGGCCAGGCCGGGAACCCGTGCGCCATGAATCAGCAGTACAGGTTTGCCCTCAGATTTCAGGCTGACTTCCCTGACGTGCAGTTGCTCTCCGCCCGCAAGCAAAATGTATCTGTCTGTTCGATTTACCGGTGTGGGGATTTCATTTTCTTTTGATGCAGCCAGCGTTGACGACGCTGACATGATAAGGAGGGCTAGCAACGTATTTAGGTTTCGATAAGTCAGTGACAACGATCTGAGTATGTTCATTGTTATTTCTGCTCCACGAATATATACAGGAAGCATCTTCATGTGCTCCCCTTGACGTGTCTAATACTATTGTGGCGCTTTCTTAATATATTTTAGGTATCACGACATGCTTACTCTGCGTCAGCTCCGCCAATTTCTTGTGGTCGCGGAAACAATGAATGTCCGGAAAGCGGCCGAGCGTTTGCATATGGCTCAACCCCCGCTGACAAAAGCGATCCGTCAAATGGAAGAGGTTTTGGGCACCCGGCTTTTTGAGCGAACCAATCGAATAACGGCATTGACTCCCGCAGGGGCAGTGTTGCAGAAGGAAGCGGTTACGACGCTCATGCAGATGGAACGGTCGATGTTACTGACACGACGCGCTGGCCAGGGAATGACGGGGGCTTTGCGCATCGGTTTTGTCGCTTCCGCCGTCAGACATCTGCTTCCCGAAATGGTCGCCCGTTTTCACTTTTCCTGTCCGCAGGTTGTTCTTGAATTGAAAGAAATGACGACGGCGCGACAGGTTGCGAGCCTTTTGGAAGACACGATTGATATTGGCATTGCGGTTTTACCTGTTCCTGAATACGCCATACCGAAACTGTCTTGCCATCCATTTTTTAGCTGCCCGCTGATTGCCGTTTTGCCGAGTAAACATCCTGCCGGAACAAGCGGCGTTCTTTCGCTTTCTGCCTTGGCCACGGAGCCGTGGGTATTGTTTCCTGGGCAAGAAGGGCCAGGTCTCTATCGCGCTATCATTGAGGCCTGCGAAAAGGCAGGATTTGCTCCTGAGGTTGTTCAGCGAGCCGTGCAGATGGAAACGATAGTCGGCCTTGTTGCTTCGGGATTAGGAGTCAGTCTGGTCCCTGAATTCATGCAAAAAAGCGGCTGGGCAAACGTTTCTTTTTGTCGGCTTAGTGGAGAACAGATCCCGTATCAGGTTGCTCTGATTCACAAGGCGGAAAATATCAATCCCCACGTCGCGGATTTTGTCAAAAACGCAGTTCCTCCACAGCCATAGGTAAAACGCGCCTGAGTTTGAACCGCATTCAAGAATCGATTAGGCGCGGTCGCCCAACGCCGTCAGCGCCACGTTTACCGCCGCCAATAACCGCGCCTCGGTGACGCCGTCACGCGCCTGAATCGACAGGCCGTGCAGGAAGACGGCGAAATAGTCACCCAGGCTGTCGGCATCGGTGTCGGCCGGCAATTCGCCGGTTTGCACCGCCTGCCGCAGCCGTTCGACGATCTGCTGCGTGCGCTGCAGCCGATGCTCAGCCAGCCAGGTTTTGAGCCCGTCGTTCTCCGCACTGACGCTGGCGGCGGAGGAGACCACCATGCAGCCTTGCGGCAGATCGGGCCGGCTATAGAGCCGCACGGCGTCTTCCAGCAGGCGTTTGAGCGCCGGGCGAATGCCGCTTTCCGTCGCGAAGGCGCGATCGGCGAAGCCCCCTTCGGCGGTTTCATAACAGGCGATCGCCTCGCGGAACAGCTGCTCTTTGGAGCCGAACGCTTTGTAGATGCGTGCGGAAGCGATGCCCAACTCCGCCACCAGATCCGACATCGAAGTGCCTTCGTAACCTTGCCGCCAGAATAAGTTTCGCGCCCTCAATAGCGCCTGTTCGCGATCGAACTCGCGCGGTCTGCCTGCCATTCGCTGCTCCAATTTACCTGCCATTCAGCGACATAGGATCGCTTAAATCGGCGGGAATACCAATGCCTTTATAAATTTCGCTTGCGGTCGCCGCGCTTTGCTCCTATTGTTTGTCAATCGACAACCAATAGGAGTTTACGATGAAAACCCTCAAAGGTCCAAGCCTGCATCTCGCGCAATTCAGCGATGACGCGGCGCCGTTCAACAGCTTGCCCGCCATTGCCGAGTGGGCGGCGCGGACCGGTTTTACCGCCTTGCAGATCCCGGCCTGGGATCGGCGTTTATTCGACGTGGCCACCGCTGCGGAAAGCCAAACCTACTGCGACGATTTGACCGGCATGTTGGCGGAGCAGGGGTTGGTGGTCAGCGAACTGACCAGCCATATCTTCGGCCAGCTGATGGCGGTGCACCCGGCTTACGATGCGCTGTGCGACAGCTTTGCGCCGCCGGCGCTGCAGGGCGATCCCAAGGCCCGCGGCGAGTGGGCGCTGCAGCAAATGCTGTTGGCGGTGAAGGCGTCGGCGCGGCTCGGGCTCAGCGAACTGGGCACCTTTTCCGGTTCGCTGGCCTGGCCCTATCTGTTCCCGTTCCCGCAGCGCCCTGAAGGATTGATCGACACCGCGTTCAACGAGCTCGCCAAACGCTGGCTGCCGGTGCTCGACGCCTGCGAGGAGCAGGGCATCAATCTGTGTTATGAAATTCACCCGAGTGAGGATCTGCACGACGGCGTGACGTTTGAGATGTTTCTGCAGCGCGTCGGCAACCATCCGCGTTGCCGGGTGTTGTTCGATCCGAGCCACATGGTGCTGCAGCAGCTTAACTATCTGGAGTTTATCGATATCTATAAGGACGTTATCGGCATGTTCCACGTTAAGGACGCCGAGTTCAATCCGACCGGTCGTCAGGGCATATACGGCGGTTATCAGTCCTGGATCGATCGCGCCGGCCGTTTCCGCTCGCTGGGCGACGGCCAGGTCGATTTCAACGGCATTTTCTCCCGTTTGACGCAGTATGGCTATCCGGGCTGGGCGACGCTGGAGTGGGAATGCTGCCTGAAAAATCCGCAGGACGGCGCTCGCGAAGGCGCGGCCTTCATTCGCGATCGCATTATCCGTGTCACCGACAAAGTGTTTGATGACTTCGCCGGTGCGCCGGTCAATCCTCAGCAGATCAATGCCTTGCTCGGCATTCGCTGAGCCTGACCCCACAGGGAGTTAACCCCATGAAACACACTCAAAACGAGATCCTGTTGCAGGATCTCGCGGCGGAACACGTCTATACCCAGGTCAACGGCCGGCGCCTTCACTGCGTGGTGGCCGGCGAAGGGCGGCCGGTGCTGCTGATCCCCGGCTGGCCGCAAACCTGGTACACCTGGCGTTATGTGATGCGCGCCTTGGCGGCGGCCGGTTTTCAGGCGATCGCCGTCGATCCGCCGGGCATCGGCGACTCTGACAAGCCCGCCGGCGGCTACGACACCGGCAGCATCGGTGCGGCGTTGCACGCGATGATGGCGCAGCTGGGCCATCAACGTTACCAACTGGTCGGCCACGATATCGGCATGTGGATCGGTTACGCCATGGCGAGCGATTTCCCGCAGGCGGTGGAACGTCTGGTGCTGACGGAGGCGGTGATACCCGGGCTGGCGCCGCCGCCGCCGATCTTCGTCGCGCCGGAGGAGAACATCTTCCTGTGGCACTTCATGTTCAACCAACTGGCTGATTTGCCGGAGACCCTGACCCAAGGGCGCGAGCGGGAGTATCTTGGCTATATCTTTAACCGTTGGTCCTATCGGCGCGATCGGGTGGCGGCGCAGGTGTATATCACCGCCTATTCGGCGCCGGGCGGCCTGCGCGCCGGATTCGACTATTACCGGGCAATCCCGGAGACCGTGCGGCAGAACCGGCTGCGCGCCGCCACGCCCCTGATGATGCCGGTGTTGACGGTAGGGGCGGAGCACGCCACCGGCGACGCGCCGCTGACGACGCTGCGGGGCAATGCGCACGATCTGCGGGGCGAAACGGTCGCCGGCTGCGGGCATTTCATTACCGAGGAGTGTCATGAGGAATTTATTGCCCTGATTACGCCGTTCCTGGCAGGAGAACCCCATGCCGCTCGATGAACGCATCGTCGCCTTTTTGACGGCGTCGGCCGATGCGTCGCCCCCCGCGTCGCTGGCGGAAATGCGCGCGGCCACGGAAACCGGTTTACGCCGGCTGCAGGGCGAGGCGGAACCGAGCGGCGGCGTCAGGGATTTTACGCTGGTCGCCACCGATGGGCACCGGATTGCGCTGCGCGCCTATCTACCGGCGGGGGAAAGGCGCGCTACCGCACAACCGGCGATGCTGTTCGCCCACGGCGGCGGCTGGTGCCTCGGTTCGCTGTCGCTGTATGACCAGCCCTGTCAGGCGCTGGCTAACGCCACTGATCGGGTGATCCTGTCGGTCGATTATCGACTGGCGCCGGAGTTTCCTTTTCCACAGCCGCTGGAAGATGTCTATCAGGCGCTCTGTTGGGCGGCGCAACAGGCGCCGCAGTTAGGGATTGACGCTGACCGTCTGGCGGTGGGTGGTGACAGCGCCGGAGGCAATCTGGCGGCGGCGGTCGCGCTGTTGGCGCGGGATCGCGGCGGCCCGCACATTGAACGTCAACTGCTGCTGTACCCGGCGCTCAGCCGCGAAATGGCGACGAAGAGCTATCGCGAATTCGCCGAGGGGCATTTTTTGACGCGCGACGCGATGGTGTTTTGTTGGCAGCAGTACCTGGCCCAGCGACGCGATCCGAGCGCCGAGCCGCTGCATGCCGCCACGCTACGCGGGTTACCGCCGGCCACTATCCTGAGCTGCGAATATGATCCGCTGCGCGATGAGGCCGAACTGTATGCGCAGCGGCTGCGTGAGGCGGGTGTGGCGGTACGCTGTGAACGGTTGCCGGGCATGGTGCATGCCTGCATTCACATGTTGGGGCTGGCCCCGGCGGCGCGGCGCCTGTTCGAGCTGGCTCGCGAGTAAAAAGTTCACGCTAAGACGCGATGAACCATTCTTATCCCATTCGTTTGATGTTGTGTTATGAAAGGCAATGAAAATAGTGAGATAAGCAGGGTGTTGGGCGCCCTTGAAGACGCCGAACGCAGGCATAGCGCATTAGGAGAAACCGCCATGGACGGCGGTTTCAGGTGAGACAGGCAGGGACGCCTGTCGCAACCGGCCTCAATGCGGTATGGCGGAGAGAGGGAAGTTGGCAAAGCCAACCGTCTGATAGGGCAAAGGCGCGGGTTGCCAGGGGCCGCGCCTTCGGCCCCTGGCTCGGTCGAAGCGTATGAGCTTCATGGCGCATCTCACCTTTATCGACCGAAAACTGCACAAATACGTTCAGAAAAACGCTAACTAACCAGGATTACCCGCATTGCGGGGCTTCTGGCTATTCATCCGACGTGCGATTAACGGCCGGCGACGGTGACAAAACGCGTTTCCAGGTAGGACTCGATCGCTTCGCTGCCGCCTTCGGTGCCGTGGCCGGAGTCCTTCACGCCGCCAAACGGCGTTTCCGGCAGGCCGAAACCGATGTGGTTGATGCTCAGCATGCCGCTCTCCACGTCGCGCCCCAGCGCATTGACGGTGGCGATGTTGCGGCTGTAAGCGTAGGCGGCCAGCCCGTACGGCAGGCGATTGGCTTCGGCGATCGCCTCGTCGTAGGTGGCGAACGGGCGTAGCAGGGCGACCGGGCCAAACGGCTCTTCCGACATGGCGCGCGCGCTCAGCGGCACGTCACGCAGCACCGTCGGCTCGAAGAAGTTGCCTTTGCCCGCCACGCGTTTGCCGCCGGTGCTGGCCTTCGCCCCGTGGGCGATAGCGTCTTGCACCAGCGCCTCGATATTGTCGACGCTGCGGCCCAGCACCATCGGCCCCATCGTCACGCCGTCTTCTAGCCCGTTGCCGAGCTTGAGTTCACGCACCGCGGCGGTGAATTTCTCCACGAAGGCTTCATAAACGCCTTGCTGGATCAGGAAGCGGGTCGGGGCGATACAGACCTGGCCGGCGTTGCGGAACTTGGATTGCGCCAGCTCTTTGGCCGCCGCGTCGAGATCGGCGTCGTCGAAGATCAGCACCGGCGCGTGGCCGCCCAGCTCCATGGTGGCCTTTTTCATATGCTGGCCGGCCAGCGCAGCCAGATGTTTGCCCACGCGGGTGGAGCCGGTGAAGGAGATCTTGCGAATGGTCGGATGCGGGATCAGGTATTCCGAGATTTCCGCCGGGGTGCCGTACACCAGCGCGATCACCCCGGCCGGAATGCCGGCGTCGGCGAAGGCTTTGATCAGCTCAGCCGGTGAGGCCGGCGTTTCTTCCGGGCCTTTGACGATGATTGAACAACCCGCCGCCAGCGCGGCGGACAGCTTGCGCACGATCTGGTTGATCGGGAAGTTCCACGGCGTGAAGGCGGCCACCGGGCCGACCGGCAGTTTCAGGGTTTGCTGCTGCACGTCGCGAGCGCGGGACGGAATAATCTGCCCGTAGGTGCGGGTGGCTTCGCCGGCGAACCACTCGATCACGTCGGCGGCGTTGAGAATTTCGATTTTGGCCTGCGCCACTGGCTTACCCTGTTCCTGCGTCATGATGGCGGCGACGGCGTCGGCGCGTTCGCGCAGCAGCGCAGCGGCTTTGCGCATCAGGTTGGCGCGCTGGTGTGCGGCGGTGTTTCGCCAAACGTTAAACCCGCGTTCGGTGGCGGCCAGCGCCAGATCGAGATCCTCTGCGGCGGCGTGCGCCACTTGACCGATGATCTCGTCGGTAGCGGGGTTGGAGACCGGCAGGGTTTTTCCGGCCAGCGCGCTGCGCCATTGTCCATCGATATACAGTTGAGTATCCGGATACATTGTTGCCTCTTGTTTGCGGAGTGTCAGGGGCCGATGAGCTTCGCGATGCGGCCCGTCTGAAAGGGACAGGGACCTTAACCCTACGCCGAATGGCGCCGATCGTCCAGGCGAGGGGCACGAAAGGACCAGGGCGGCTACTCAACCGGCGATGTTTTGGCTATGCTGAGCAGATTGTCAGCACGGATGAGGAGGTCGGGTGCAAGGGGTTCCACAACAGTTTCCGTTCGAGAAGGACTGCGCGCAGTTCCGGCATTTGTCGCATCTGCCCGGCGTCGAACTCTATCAGGCGCATATCGAACGCTATGCCTTCGAGCCGCATACCCACGACGCCTTCGCCATCGGCACCGTGGACACCGGGGCGGAGCGCTTCCGCTATCGCGGGGCACAGCACCTGGCGGCGCCGGGCGCGCTGGTGCTGATGAATCCTGACGAGCTGCATACCGGCGAAGCTGAAACGCCGGGCGGCTGGTGTTATCGCATGCTCTATCTGGCGCCCGAGGCGCTGGAGCAGCTGTCCGGCGATCGGAGCCAGTGGTTTACCGATGCGGTGCGCCACGATCCGCGGGCGGCGCAGCGCCTGTCCGCCATTCTCGCCGCGCTGTGGCAAACCGACGATCCGCTTACGCTCGACGGCCTGCTGTTGGAAGCGGTGGCGTTGCTGCAACCGCACATCCGCACAGGGCGCCGGGAGAAAGCCGAGTCGGCGCACCGTTTCGAGGTGGTGAAAAGCTACCTGCACGATAACTTCGCCGAGGCTATAACGCTCAACCAACTGGCCGAGCTGGTGTCGCTCAGCCCGTACCATTTCCTGCGCAAGTTCAAGGCCGAATATCACGTCTCGCCGCAGCAGATGCTGATGGCGATCCGGCTGTCGCAGGCCAAACGCATGCTGGAGCGCGGCATGCCCGCCGCACAGGTGGCGGCGGCGGCGGGGCTGACCGATCAGGCGCACCTGACGCGCGCCTTCGCCAACCGTTACGGCGTCACGCCAGTGCGTTTCCAGAAACAGGTGAAATTGGGCTAAAACAGCAACCTGCTACAATAATTCCTCCCCGCGTTTTCGTTACTCTGCCGCTGTCTTGTCGGGCGGGTTGGCCGCACCGGCCGTTTGTCGGAGTTGTTATGTTCATTGGCGTTGTGTTTGCCCTGGCCGCCGGGCTGATGTGGGGATTGATTTTCGTCGGTCCGTTGCTGGTACCGGACTATCCCGCCGCGCTGCAGTCCACCGGGCGCTATCTGGCCTTCGGGCTGATCGCCTTGCCGCTGGCGTGGTTCGATCGTCGCCGCCTGCGTAAGCTGCAGCGCCAGGATTGGTGGGAAGCGCTCAAGCTGACGGCTATCGGCAATCTGCTGTACTACCTGTGCCTGGCCAGCGCCATTCAGCGCACCGGTGCGCCGGTGTCGACCATGATCATTGGCACCTTGCCGGTCGTGATCGCCATTTGCGCCAATCTGTTTTACGGCCGGCACGACGGGCGCCTGGCCTGGGGCAAACTGGCGCCCGCACTGCTGTTGATCGTCTGTGGATTGGCGTGTGTGAACGTCGCCGAGCTGCGCGGCAATGCGGTGCCGATCGACGGCTGGCGCTATCTCAGCGGTCTTGGGCTGGCCGTGTTGGCGGTGGCGTGCTGGACCTGGTTCCCGCTGCGCAATTCACGCTGGCTGCGGGAGAATCCGACGCAGCGTCCGGCCACCTGGGCCACGGCCCAAGGGCTGGTGACGCTGCCGCTGGCGCTGCTAGGCTATCTGGCGGTCTGCGGTCAGTTGGCGCTGAGCGAGCCGGCGTTCGCCTTGCCGTTCGGCCCGCGCCCTGAGGTGTTTATCCCTCTGATGCTGATCATCGGCGTGTTCTGCTCCTGGCTGGGGGCGCTGTGCTGGAACGAAGCCAGCCAGCGGCTGCCGACGGTGTTGGTGGGGCCGCTCATCGTGTTCGAAATTCTGGCGGGGTTGGCGTATACCTTTCTGTTGCGCCAGGCCTGGCCGCCGCTGCTGACGCTGGCGGGCATCGTCTGTCTGATCGCCGGCGTGGTGTACGCCATGCGCATCAAACCGCAGCCAGTGGTGGTGGCGCTGGAGGACAAGCCGAGGTGACGCCCGCCGTGGCGGCGGGCGTGAGGGTTAACGCTTGCTGTGGTGAATGATCTCTTCGGCCACGTTGCGCGGCGCTTCGGCGTAGTGGCTGAATTCCATGGTGTAGGTGGCGCGGCCCTGCGACATCGAACGCAGGGTGGTCGAGTAGCCGAACATCTCGGACAGCGGCACCTTGGCGCGAATTTCCTTGCCGCCGCCGCCCGGGATATCTTCCATACCCTGCACCAGACCGCGGCGTGAGGAGAGATCGCCCATCACGTTGCCGGCATAATCCTCCGGCGTTTCTACTTCCACCGACATGATCGGCTCGAGGATCACCGGATCCGCCAGGCGGCAGGCGTCCTTGAAGCCGAAGATCGCCGCCATGCGGAACGCCTGTTCCGACGAGTCGACGTCATGGTAAGAACCGAAGGTCAGGTGCACCTTGACGTCCACCACCTGATAACCGGCCAGCACGCCGTTATTCAGCGCCTCGAGCACGCCTTTTTTCACCGCCGGGATAAACTCGCCGGGAATGACGCCGCCCTTGATCTCATCGAAGAACTCGAAGCCTTTGCCGGGTTCGTTCGGCTCGACGGTCAGCACCACGTGGCCGTATTGCCCTTTACCGCCGGATTGGCGCACGAACTTGCCTTCCACGTCGGCCACCCGTTTGCGGATGGTTTCGCGGTAAGACACCTGCGGTTTGCCGGTGGTGGTCTCCACCCCGAACTCGCGGCGCATGCGATCGACGATAATCTCCAGGTGCAGCTCGCCCATGCCGTAGATAATGGTTTGGCCGGATTCTTCATCGGTGCGCACGCGGAACGACGGATCTTCCGAAGAGAGCCGCTGCAGCGCGATGCCCATTTTCTCCTGGTCGCCCTTGGTCTTCGGCTCGATCGCCTGGGCGATCACCGGTTCGGGGAAGGTCATGCGCTCCAGCGTAATGATGGCGCCGGGATCGCACAGCGTATCGCCGGTGGTGACGTCCTTCAGGCCGACGCAGGCGGCAATGTCGCCGGCGTGCAGTTCGTCGATGTCCTTACGATCGTTGGCGTGCATCTGCACGATGCGGCCGATACGCTCCTTTTTGCCCTTGATTGGGTTATAAACGCTGCTGCCTTTGGCCAGCACCCCGGAATAGACGCGCACGAAGGTGAGTTGGCCGACGAACGGGTCGGTCATCAGCTTAAACGCCAGCGCCGAGAATTTTTCGTTGTCGTCGGCTTTGCGAGTGATGATTTCATCGTGTTCGCCGTGGCCCTCCATCGGCGGCACGTCGAGCGGCGAGGGCATCAGCTCGATCACCGCGTCCAGCATGCGCTGCACGCCTTTGTTGCGGAACGCCGATCCGCACAGCATCGGTTGGATTTCGCCGGCGACGGTGCGCACCCGCAGCCCGTGAACGATCTCCTCTTCGCTCAGCGGCACCTGATTGAGGTATTTCTCCATCAGTTCTTCCGACGCTTCGGCGGCCGCTTCAATCATGTTTTCACGCCACTCCTGCGCCGATTCGCGCAGGTCGGCCGGGATCTCTTCGAAACTGAAGTTCATGCCCTGCGAGGCTTCGTCCCACAGAATGGCTTTCATCCGCACCAGATCCACCACGCCGCTGAAGCGGTCTTCGGCGCCGATAGGAATAACGATCGGCACCGGGTTGGCTTTGAGGCGCTCGATCATCATTTTGCGCACGCGGAAAAAGTCCGCGCCGATGCGGTCCATCTTGTTGACGAACGCCAGCCGCGGCACTTTGTACTTGTTGGCTTGGCGCCAGACGGTTTCCGACTGCGGCTGGACGCCGCCCACCGAGTCATAGACCATGACGGCGCCGTCCAGCACGCGCATTGAGCGCTCCACTTCAATGGTGAAATCGACGTGCCCGGGGGTGTCGATGATATTGATGCGGTGCTGCGGATAATTATGCTGCATGCCGTTCCAGAAGCAGGTGGTGGCCGCCGAGGTGATGGTGATGCCGCGCTCTTGTTCCTGCGCCATCCAGTCCATGGTCGCCGCGCCGTCATGCACTTCGCCCAGCTTGTGGCTGACCCCGGTGTAAAACAGAATCCGCTCGGTGGTGGTGGTCTTGCCGGCATCGATATGCGCGGAGATGCCGATATTGCGGTAACGTTCGATAGGGGTGGTGCGAGCCATAATCAACCTTTCTTAGCCGCGTGAAGGAGAGCGGCTTAAACAGCATGGATAATGATGATAATCCTCATAGGGTTATCCGCCGGATCGCAGAGCCTTGCTCTGGTCACAAACTAATCGTAGTTGAAGGCGTTGGTTTTTTTAAGCGATGGTTGTGATAGATGAAAGTTTGCACGCACAACGGCGCCGGCGCAGAAAAGGGCGAAAAAAAGGCCCGTAACGGGCCTATTGTCGTAGGGCGCATTCGCCGCTTATTTGCGTCCCAGCAGGAAGCCGAAAACGATGCCGACTGCCGCCGCAACGGCCACGCCGGCCAGCGGGTTGGCTTCCACCTGCGTTCTTACGCTGTCCGCTGCGTCACGGGCGGCATAGCTGGCCTGGGAGGCGTACTTGCGCGCCGCGCCGCGCACCTGATGCTCCGGCGAATCGACGGCTTTACCGAACGCTTCTTCTACCGCGCCTGCGGCTTCATTGGCTTTGTCTTCCGCTTTACCAAACATGCTGCTCTCCTGTTCCTTGTGGGTTAACGAACTCTAAGCCTAGCAGGTGAACGGCGTTTTTTGCAGCATTCTGTGCGTTATAAGATCAATCCGAGCAAAGAAAAGTCTTTCCATACGCACGACGTCGGCTTCACCCGCGCATTTTTTTATGTTCTATTGGCTAGCGGTTTAACCGAGTATCGTTACCCTTTGACCGATTCGTTGAGTTGAAAGGACTCCCCATGTCAGTACTGCGTATTCTGGCGCTGCTCGCCGCGACCGCCGCCGCGTTGCCCGCCCAGGCCAAACCTGCGGCTCACGGCGCGGCGCCCGAGAACGGCGTTCGTTGGCAATCTTGTCTCAACAGCGGCTTTCAGCGTTGGTTCGATGAAGCGCCGCAGGCGGGGCTGCGCTGCGGCTACCTCGACGTGCCGTTGGTTTACGCTACGCCTCCCGCCCATTCGGCGCAGGCGGGGGAACCGACCGTGCGTCTGGCGCTGACCCTGCTGCCCGCCACCGGGCCGAAAAAGGGCAGCGTCGTGGTGATCAGCGGCGGGCCGGGCCTGCCGGGGATCAATCCTTATCTCGGCAACGACGCCCACGTCGCCAAACTGCGTAAATCCTACGACATCATCGGTTACGATCCGCGCGGCGTCGGTCAATCGACGCCAAAAATTTCCTGCCAGGTGGCCGAAGGTGACGAACTCCCTGAACCGGACGACAACGACGTGGCCGGCGCGGAGAACCAGACGCGCACCCTGATCGCCGCCTGCATCAAACAGACCGGCGCGGACGTGCTGCAACACATCGGCACCGACGAGGCGGTCAACGATCTGAACGCGATCCGCCATGCGCTGGGCGAACCGGGGCTGACGGCGGTGGCGTACTCTTACGGCACCAAGGTGGCGGCGCTGTATGCCGAACGTTTTCCGAAGAAAACGCGCGCGCTGGTGCTGGACGGGGTGGTGGATCTGGCGGAGGACGATTTCACCCAGCGCATGAATCAGGAGCGAGGCTTCCAGCAAAGTTTCCTGCGTTTCGCCGCCTATTGCGGAAAAACCGACAGCTGCCAGCTTGGCGGCGGTGCCAATCAGGCGCTTCAGCGTTATCATGCTTTGCTGCGCAAGCTGCATGAGCAGCCGTTCGTCACTGCGGCGGGCTATGAGATCTCCGCCGACGATGTGCTGACGGTGACGCGTTCGCTGCTGTTGTGGCCGGAGCGCTGGCATGAACTGGCCACCGTACTGCGTCAGCTCGATGCCGGCATCGCCGGGCAACAGGTTTCCGATCTGATCGACGAAAGCTATTCTCCGGATGCCGATGATGCCCTGAACGTCATCACCTGCGCCGACGTCGCCAACCCAACGGCCGATCCGCAGCTGTTGCGCAGGCAGCGGCAGGAGATCAATACCGCCGCTTTATATGCCCACTATCTGCCGCTGCACGAGTATCCGCTGGAAATGTGCGACCTGTGGCCGTACCGCGGCAAAGATCGGCCGCACATGCCGGTGGCGTCCGCCGCGCTGCCGCCGCTGCTGTTCGTCGCCCAGCGCTACGATCCAACTACGCCGTACCGCAATGCCCAGGTGATGGCCTCGGCCTTTAAAAGCCCGCTGATCACCCGCGAACGCGACGGACATACGTTGGCGCTGAACGGCATCGACAGCTGCGTCGACGAAAGCGTGGTGGAGTATCTGCTGGCGCCGAAAAAGCCGCGCCGCGACAAGGTTTGCCGCTGAGGAGGCCGGGCGTTGGCCCGGCCTGGCAGCCAAGTCGCGCGTGTTTTAGAATTTCACCTCTTCCGCCAGCGCCAGCGTCACGAACGGCCCCGACAGGGTCTGGTTATGGTGACGGATAATGGCGTCGGCGCCGAGCGCCGCCGTGTCCGAACAGCTATGGGCATCGGCGGCCAACACCAGGTCAAATCCCAACTCCGCGCCGCGCCGACACGCGGTGTCTACGCAGTATTGCGTTTTCATTCCCGAAATCACCAACCGACCGATGCCGGCTTGCTTAAGCCACTCCGCCAGGCCAGTCCGGTAAAAACAGCTGGGATGGGTTTTATCGATGAACCAGTCGGCTTGCGCATCGGTGTCGAGATCGGGGTGAACTTGCCACAGTGGACTGTTTGCGGCGATAGGTGAACCTGCCGGGCCGGAGTGGCGAATAAACACCACGAGCGCATTCGCCACGCGTGCGGCGCGTATCAACGCATGGGTCTTCGCCAGAAGGGTTTCGGCGGCGAACGGGGGATGGTCCGGCGAGGCGAACAGGCCGACTTGCATGTCGATAACCAGCAGGGCGCTGCGCGGTGCGGGGATAGTTGGCATAGGTCTTCTCCGTAATGAAATTGCCGGCGGGCACGGAGAAATAAAAAACCCCGGCCATGGCTGGCGGGGCTTGGGGATACGTCGTTAGCTGTTGCGCACCCGTGCAGCCCGCCATTGCGTGGCGGTTGCGGTGGTGGTGGTGAGGGCGTGCGCTATGCGATACATGCCATTGATAATGCGCGGTGGCGAGGGGAACGTCAAGGGTCGCTCCCCACACTCTCAGCCGGTGAAAATATGCGCTTGCCCCATCACGTTGAGACTGACCTGCGCCCCGGGCCGCAGGCCTTCGCGGCTGACGGTTTTGATTTCGAGCTGCGCGCCGTCGGCGGCCATTTGCAGATTGAGGGTGGAGACGAAGCCGGCGAAATCGATGCCGGTGATCACCGCCTGGCCGCGCTGCGCCGGATCGGACAAACCGATTTGAATCTGCTCCGGACGCAGCATGATGCGCGCCGAGCCGCTGCGTTGGCGATCGTCGACGGCGATGCGCCCCAATGCGCAGTCGGCCCAGCCGTGCGCCAGCTCGGCGGTCAGCACCAGCGTTTCGCCAAGGAAACTGGCGGTCGGTTCATCGACCGGGCGCAGATAAAGATCCTGCGGCGCGCCCACCTGCGCCAGCCGACCGTTGCGCATGACCGCCACCTGATCGGCGAACGACAGCGCCTCGCTCTGATCGTGGGTGACCAGGATCGACGCGACTTTGGCCTCCGTCAGCAGTTCGGCGACCGCTTTGCGGGTGGCGGCGCGCAGGCCGGTATCCAGCGCCGAGAACGGTTCGTCCAGCAACATCAGCCGCGGTTGCTGCGACAAGGCTCGCGCCAATGCGACCCGCTGTTGCTGTCCGCCGGACAGCTCGTGCGGCCACAGGGCGGCCAGGCGACGATCCAGCGCCACCATCTCCATCAGCGCCTCGATGCGACGCTGTTTCTCGCGCTTGCTGCCTTTGAGGCCAAAACCGATGTTGCCGGCGACGGTAAAGTGCGGGAACAGCGCGCCATCCTGCGGGACGAAGCCGATGCCGCGCAGGTGCGCCGGCACCCAGCCGCCGCCGTTGCCCATCGCTTGCCCCTGCAGCAGAATTTGTCCGCCGTCGGGGATTTCAAAACCGGCGATGATGCGCAGCAGGGTGGTTTTGCCGGAGCCGGAAGGGCCGACGATCGCCGTGCGGCTGCCGGCGGCAACCTGCAGGTCGATGTGTTCCAGCACCCTGATGGCATTGTAAGATTTTCCGATACCGTGCAGTTCGAGCGTGCTCATAGTCCCGCCGTACGTTTAGATTGAGAGTAAAGAAGCCAGGTGAGCGGCAGCGACAGCGCCACCATAATCAGCGCATAAGGCGCGGCGGCGACATAGTCTATCTCGCTGGTCAGCGCCCAGAAACCGGTGGCCAGCGTGCGGGTGCCGTTCGGCGCCAGCAGCAGCGTGGCGGTCAATTCATTGGCGATCGCCAGGAACACCAGCGCGGCGCCTGCGGCGGCGCCCGGTGCCGCCAGCCGCAACGTGGTGCTCCACAGCGCCTGCGCCGGCGACTTGCCCAGGCTGCGCGCCACGTTTTCCAATTCCACCGGCGCCTGCGCGATGCCGGCGCGCAGGTTGATCAACGCTCGCGGCATAAACATCAGCAGATACGCCAGCAGCAGGGTGATCTCGGTTTGGTAAATCGGCCGGAAGCTGTGAATGGTGATGGTCACCAGCGCCAGCGCCACCACGATGCCGGGCAGCGAACTGGTCACGTAGTTGCAGCCTTCCAGCACCCGGTACAGGCGGGCCGGATAGCGCACCGACAGCCAGGCCATCGGAATGGCGCACAGCGTAATCAGCAGCGCGCCAGAGGCGGACAGCGACAGCGTTTGCCACAGCGCGGGCCACAGATCGGCGTTGCGCCATACGTCGAGGCCGCCCAGCCATAGCCAGCGGACCAGGGTGATGAAAGGCACGCCCAGCGCCAGCGCGGTCAGCGCGATAGGCAGCAGCAGCGCCAGCGCGGCGAGCGGCGCTGAGAGGCGACGCGGCGTTTGGCTGCGGGCGCTGCCGGAACCGACGCGGGCATAGCGCGCGCGGCCGCGGCTTATCGCCTCAAGCAACAGCAGCCCCAGGCAGCACAGCACCAATACGCCGGCCAGCATGTTGGCCGCCGGGCCGTTGAAGGTTGACTGGAACTGATCGAAGATGGCGGTGGTGAAGGTATCGAAACGGATCATGGCGTACAGGCCGTACTCCGCCATCAGGTGCAGCGCGATCAGCAGCGAACCGCCCCAGACCGCCAGCTTCAGCTGCGGCAACACCACGCGGAAAAACACCGCCGGCGGCCGGGAGCCGAGCGAGGTGGCGACGTCTTCGATACCGGGATCCAGACGGCGCAAGACCGCGGCGGCCGGCAGGTAGATAAACGGAAAATAGGCGAGCACCGAGATGAAAACGCCGGCGCCCAGGCCGTGCATCGACGGCACCAGACTGATCCAGGCATAGCTTTGCACAAAGGCCGGCACCGCCAGCGGCGCGGTCGCCAATACCGCCCAGAGACGGCGGCCCGGCAGCGTGGTGCGTTCGGTCAACCAGGCCAGGGCCACCCCCAGCACGGCGCAGATCGGCAGCGTCAGCACTACCAACAGCAGGGTATTCAACAGCAGCTCTGCCACGCGCGGGCGGAAAACCAGAGCTTTGACCGTTTGCCAGCCGGTTTCAAACGCCACGCCGATAACGAATCCCAGCGGCAGCAGCGCCAGCAACGACAGCAACACGGCGCAGGCCACCACGATCGGCCCCGGCCGCGGGTGACGAGGGATAGCGGAATAACGCCGCGCGGTCTGCGCGGCGTGGGTACTCAGGTTTGACATAACGATCAAAAACTCTCGGTTTGCCGGCGGGCCTTACAGCAGGCCGGCCTCGGTCATCAGTTCGACAACTTTCTTACTGTTCAACTGCGCGGCGTCTACCTTCGGCGCGTCCAGCTCTTTCAGCGGCACCAGTTTCGGGTTGGAGGCCGCACCGACGCCGACGGCGTATTCGAAGGCGTTGTTGGTGCGCAGGATCTCCTGGCCCTGTTTGCCGGTGATCCACTTGATGAACGCCTGCGCCTGCTGCTGATGCTTGCTGGAAGCCAGCACGCCGCCGCCGGAGATGCTGACGAATGCGCCCGGATCCTGATGTTTGAAGTAATATAGCTTGATGTTTTTGCTGTTCTCGCCGGTTTTAGCGCCGTCGACGAACGGGTAGTAATGATAGATCACGCCGCTGTCGATCTGGCCGGCATTGACCGCTTTCATCACCGTGCTGTTGCCTTTATAGGCAGTAAAGTTGGTTTTCATCGCTTTCAGCCAGTCCAGCGTTGCTTTCTCGCCTTTCAGCGCCAGCAGCGCGCTGACGATCGCCTGGAAATCGGCGCCCGATGGCGAAGCGGCCCAGCGGCCTTTCCATTCCGGCTTGGCCAAATCCAGCAGCGACTTCGGCAACTGCGCGTCGGTCAGTTTGGCCGGGTTATAGACGAATACGGTAGAGCGGGCGGCGATGCCGATCCAGCGGCCGTGGCTTGGGCGATATTGTGGCTCTACCTGGGCCAGCGTGGCGGCGTCGAGCGGGGCGAACAGCTTGGCGTTATCCACCAACACCATCGCCGGGGAGTTTTCCGTCAGGAACACGTCGGCAGGCGAGGCGCTGCCTTCCTGCACCAGCTGATTGCCCAGTTCGCTGTCGCCGCCGTTGCGCAGCGTGACTTTGATGCCGGTGTCTTTGGTAAAACCGTCGACCCAGGATTTCACCAGATTTTCGTGCTGGGCGTTGTAAATAACGATGCCCTGGTCGGCGGGGGCCGCCTGAGCGCCGAAGGCCAGCATCATCGAGGAGGCGAGCAGGGCCACGGGGCCGAGGGATGAAATACGCAGCTTCATGCAGTTATCCTTTTTAGCGTTCGAATGAGGAAAACGAATATCGCCTGGCAAGCGCAAGCAGCCCGATTTTAGCCAAGAACATCCATAATGATAGTGAAAACGATTCGTATTAAATTATTTTTGACGATCGCTCACAAAATGAATTGCCCTAAGGATAAGTTAAGTTTCGGCTGGAATAATCTGTTTTGATTGTCTGAATAGAATTGGGGCGCGTTACCTCACAGTGAGCGGCCACCTGCCATCGCAGGCAGCCGCCCGTCAGGCTTGCTTCTTGTCACGCCAGCACAAACTCACCGTTGCCAACGCCGAAGAACTGCCCGTTGATGCTGCTCGCCCACTGCGGCGGATGAACCAAAGAGGCCAGCACCCGGCCATTCTCCAGCAGCGTCAGGACGATCGAACCGGGGTTGATGGCCAATTGTAGGGTTAACGGAACGCCGATCAGATTTTCGGCATCGGGTACGGTGCCTTGCAAATAAATCGTCGGGATGTTGATGTTACCGTCTGAGCCAGTGCCGGTGGCCTGGCCGACAAAACGCACCGATGTACCGTTTGATGGGGCATTGGGACCAATATTGGCAGGCTGCGCGGAAATTTGCACGGTCTCCGCATGTGGCGCGCAGCCACACCCACAGCCACAGCCCTGGAAGCTGAAGTAGCCGCAGATATTTTGTTGGCACCCGCATCCACACAAGGATTGCGGATGCACTTGCTGGTTGAACGCCGGTTTCAATTGCGGATGTTGGTTGAGCAGCGCCTGACGGCTCTGCACTTCCGCGTTATAAGCGTCACGTGATTGTTTATTCAATGCGTTAGCCTGTTCAGGCGTAATATCTTGCAGTGAAGGCATATGTAAACCCCTATGATTTTTGCTGAGTTAGTCTGAAATGCATATCACGCTGAATCCGGTTAGCCACCAGACAGGTAATTGCATCTGAATGGAAATAGTTATTGCCGTCGGCAGAAGAACGGTATGGCAACCAAACCGTTACATCCTATCCTTTCGGCACGCGTTTATATATTTGGATTTGTCTTCTGGTAATTATTTCTTATTAAATCATTCGCCAGTTATTGGTTTGATAACCAACGGCGGCCTCGTGTTAGTCTCGAAGCCATTTAAAGGTAGTTAGGTGTCACGGAGATATCAAGTGGGTTTCCTACTGTTATTTTTACATTGAAAAGCAACTTATTTGGCATGTCCATTATTTTGATTTTAACCTTTTTCGTAACCGATTAATTAATATAGGGTAAGTGAGGGTGTTTTTTAATTAATTGATTTTTATGAAGTTAAACTGTAGTTATCTTTTTTTGTGAATATTCTTAATATATTCATTGAGGTAACGGGTAAACGCGGGTTTGCATTTGACTTATATCAGTTCTTTGTCGAATCTGTAATGGTTATTAACCTGTTTCAATATTGACGACTTGTTATCCACTGGCGATCTTTTTCTTCAGTCTTTTCATGTCGTTCTTCAGCGTTTCGCACAGGCATTAATAACACGGGCCGCCAACGCGAATTAAGAATTATATTCACCAAAAAATAGTGAGAGAGGTGTCTATGTCTAATGGACCGTTTTATACCAATCCGATCGTGGTTATCGATGTAGCTAATGATTGCGTGCATGTGGAGATGGCGATCGATGGAGGAGTATACGAAAACGTATTTCCGTTATCGGTAGCGGCTAATGAACCCTATCCGAAATTGCTGGTGAATCTGGCGATCCAGGCGCAAGCGAGCGGTAAATCATTAATGGTGTGGGGGGAGCCCGGCCCAGAACCGGTTAAAGGCCTGCCGCTGTTTGGTATCACGACCGTGAACATCAAGTAGGGGACGGCAACGCGCATTGTGTTGAAAGCGGGAAGCGCGGTGAGGGATATTCCTTTGATAATGAAAGAAATTCAACACCGCTTTTGGTTATGACTCATAGCGATTAATGATTTAATTTATTCCACTGCCACATTGCATATTGAACGCGATAAAACACTCATCAGGGATATCGACGTGAAATATTCATTCAATGGCAAGAAACTGGCTGGTTTAATCCTCCTGGCTTTTAACGCGACGGCAGCTCAGGCTGCCGACGTACCGGCGGGCGCTAAACTGGCGCCGGTACAGGAATTGGTGCGCGCCAACGGGTATGAACCGGCGACGCTGGATCCGAACCTGGCCGAGAGCAATGTGGAGTTCTACATCTTCAACGATTTGTTCGAAGGTTTGCTGCGCGTCGGGAAAGACGGCGAAGCGATCCCGGCGCTGGCGCAGAAATGGGAGCACCAGGGCAACGTCTGGATTTTCCATCTGCGGCCGCAGGCCAAATGGTCGAACGGCGATCCGGTGACCGCCGACGATTTCGTTTATAGCTGGCGGCGCCTCACCGATCCGAAAACCGCGTCGCCGTACGGCAGCTATCTGGCCTCGGCCTATGTGCTGAATGCGGCGGCGATCAACGCCGGCAGCAAACCGCCGAGCGAGCTGGGCGTTAAAGCGCTGGACGCGAACACCTTGCAGGTGACGCTGTCTGAGCCCAACGCCTACCTGCTCAAACAACTGGTGCATTTTCCGGTTCTGCCGGTCAACCGCAAGGTGGTTGAGCAATACGGCAAAAACTGGACTCAACCGGCGCATTTTGTCGGCAACGGCGCGTTTCGTCTCAGCGAGTGGGTGGTGAACGAAAAAGTGGTGGTGGAACGCAATCCGCTGTATTGGGATAACGCCAACACCGTGCTCAACAAGGTGACCTTCCTGCCGATCCAGGGGTTCCCGGAGGTGGCGCGTTTCCGCGCCGGCGAGGTGGAGTTGGGCTATACCACGCCGCCGGAACTGTATCAGCAGCTGAAAAAAACGCTCGGGGATCAACAGCTGGTGACCTATCCGCTGCTCTCCACCAGCTATTTCGCCTTCAACAACCGCCAGACGCCGTTTAACGACGTGCGGGTGCGCCAGGCGCTGAACCTGGCGCTGGACAAAGAGATCATCGCCGGCAAGGTGCTGGGATACGGCCAGCAGCCGGCCTGGACCTTTACCCCAACGGGGGCGGGCGGCTATCGCCTGCAGGCCGGCGCCGCGGCCGGTTTGACGCCGGAACAACGCCACGCCCAGGCGAAACAGTTGTTGGCGGAGGCCGGTTTCAACGCCGAGAATCCGCTGCGCTTTACCGTGTTGTACAGCAATGACGCCACCATCAAGAAGATCGTCATCGCCGCCGCCGCCATGTGGAAAAAGAACCTCGGGGTGGAGGCCGGCTTGCAAAGCCAGGAGCGCAAAGTGACGCTGGATAATATCAACCGCGGCCAGTACAGCGTAGCCTTTACCCGCTGGCTGGCGGATTACGACGATCCTTCTACCTTCCTGAATGTGTTCCGCGCCGACAGCAGCGAGAACAGCCCCAAATACCGTAACCCGGAATACGATCGCATTCTGCATCAGGCGACGGCGGCGCCGACACCGCAGCAGGTGCAGCAGTATTTCCAGCAGGCCGAGGCGGTGCTGGCCGTCGATACGCCGGTCGCGCCGGTGTACTACGAAGCCAACGCCACGCTCATCAAACCCTACGTCAAGGGGATCGACTTCACCCGACAGGGCGCCCTATACGATAAAAACGTCTACATTCTCGCGCACTGATAAATAAAAAAACGGCTGATTTATATCAGCCGTTTTTATAGATTCGCGTTTAATAAAAATATCCTAAATACTCCATAAACGACGGGCAATCTTTTCTTCCCGCCGGATAAAACAACGCCTATACTGCGCCGGTAGTTTATATGCAGTATCTCGTTTGGCGAGGCTCCTATACAAACACAGGTTACTGATCTGACGACATCGAGAGATGCCCAAGGTTAAGACAGGCTTTATCGGATTAAGGTTCAGCCCAAAGTAACTTCCGAGCAACAATTCGGATACGTTGTATAGTGCTAAAACCTGGACGCGGAGATAGGCAGTCTGCACTCCCTCTGTGGTTACGCCCCTATGCGATTCGCTGTTGAAGTTCACAACAGAAATAGGGACTGACAAAATGATCAAGTCACATCAATACTCTTCTTCTCCGGCGCTGCGCGCGACTGAAACTCTCGATGAAACTTCGGTCGCCGGTTATATGAACGCCGATTTTATTACCGTTCCCGCGACGATGACGGTCACGCATGCCCGGGAATATTTACTTTCACAGCTAAAAACGGACGAAATTCCCACCCGGGTCTTTATTACCGCAGACGATTATCATTTGCGCGGCACGCTGTCGGTGAAAAAACTGCTGCAGTGCGAAGAACAGGATAAAGCGGTCGGCGTAATGATGGATTACAGCTATTTCCAGGTTTCACCCGACGACGATCGCAACGACGTGGCGCATCTGCTGGGCAAAGGCGGTTTGGACGTGGTGCCGGTCGTGGCGAACAACACGCTGGTCGGCGTGCTGGGCGAGCGCGAGATCGCTCGGCTGGTCGAAGATGAAAACACCGAAGACGCGCAGCGTCAGGGCGCGAGCCTGCCGCTGGACAAGCCTTATCTGGAGACCAGCCCGTGGGCGCTGTGGCGCAAACGCTCGGTGTGGCTGCTGATGCTGTTCGTGGCCGAAGCATACACCGGCAACGTGCTGAAAGCGTTTGAAGATCAGCTCGAAGCGGCGATTGCGCTGGCGTTCTTCATCCCGCTGCTGATCGGCACCGGCGGCAACAGCGGTACCCAGATCACCTCGACGCTGGTGCGCGCCATGGCGCTGGGCGAGGTCAGCCTGCGCAATCTGGGCGCGGTGATCCGCAAAGAGGTCACGACCTCGCTGCTGATCGCCGTCACCATTGGTCTGGCGGCCTGGGTGCGCGCCTGGATCATGGGCGTCGGCATGGAGGTGACGCTGGTGGTCAGCCTGTCGCTGGTGGCGATCACCGTATGGAGCGCCATTGTTTCGTCGATCATCCCGATGCTGCTGAAACGGCTCGGTATCGATCCGGCGGTGGTGTCGGCGCCGTTTATCGCCACCTTTATCGACGGCACCGGCCTGATTATCTATTTCAAAATTGCCCAGCACGTCCTGGGAATTTAAACGGGTCCCGCGCTTGAAAGTGCGGGAATGTTGAAAAAAAGAGGAGGACGTTAAAAAACCATGGACACCGACCAACCCCGATATTTAACGCAAGGGGATTTTATCGATAACATTTAACCTGAGGACAAAACAATGGGAAACATGACTATTTTTATGGGATTCCTGGCAATGATCAGCTCACTGGGCCTGTTGGCGGCCTATATGAGCACCAAATGGGATGATTGATGAACGCTAAAGATCCGCCTAGATGCATCCTCCCCGTAACCGCTATTTATTATGGGGAGGATTTAGCGGCGCGCTGAACGCGCGGCCTGATACGGGAGTTGATAATAATGACGATTCTTATTCTGGGATTGCTCTATGCCATTTTAATGATTTCGGTGGGGGTGAATGAGATTTATTTTTATTCCACCGGAAAATCCAATTTTCTTACTAGCCTCATGCTGACTTTCTCTGGCAGTATGCTGCTGATCGCCTTTGTCTGGCAATTATCCTCTAAAGTAAAAAAATAAATCACCGTCCGAATGTGAGCAGCATAATGCAAAATGAAAAACAGGCCGTGGCCAGAAACTCGATGATCGCCAGCGGGTTGCTGGCCACGGGCAAATTCGTCGCCGGCATTTTTACCGGCAGTATTGGCCTGATATCCGAAGGGATCCACTCTTTCACCGATTTTATCGCCACCAGCATCACCTGGCTGGCGGTGCGCATCAGCGATAAACCCGCCGATGACGATCACCACTTCGGCCACGGCAAGGTGGAAAACCTGGCGGCGCTGTTCGAGGTGTTGCTGTTGCTCGGCGCCGCCGGTTGGATCGTCTACGAGGCGGGCGGCAGCCTGCTTGGACAACCGCATGAAATAGTCGCGGCGCCGGTGGTGATCGCGGTGCTGCTGATTTCCATCTGCGTCGATTTTTTCCGCGTGCGGGCGCTCAGCCGCGTCGCCAAGGCGACCGACAGCGCGGCGCTGGAGGCGGATGCGCTGCATTTCTTCTCCGACATGCTTTCGTCCGGCGTGGTGCTGCTGGGCATGGTGTTTGTGCTGCTGGGCTTTGGCCGTGCGGACGCCATCGCCGCGCTGATCGTCGCCGGTTTTATCTTTGTCGCGGCAATCAAACTGGGTAAACGTTCCTTCGACTCGCTGATGGATGCCGCGCCCGCCGGGGCCACCGAGGCGATTCGCGCCACGCTGGACAGCTTCCCGGCGGTGCTGGCCTGCGACAGCGTGCGTATTCGCAACGCCGGCGCCGTACTGTTTGTCGAGATCACGGTGGCGGTGTGCCGCACCTTGCCGCTGGAGCGCATCGATGCGTTGAAGCGAGAAATCGTCGAACGGCTGCGGCAGCAGTATGCCAAGGCGGAGTTTACCGTCATCGCGGTGCCGCAGACCCGCAGCGACGAAGACATGGCGACGCGCATTCGGGCGATCGCCGCCAATCACGGCGCGCAGGTGCAGAACGTCACCTTGCAGCAGTTGCCGACGCACATGGCGATCGGCATGGATCTGGCGGTGCCGGCCAACGCCAGCGTGGCGCAGGCGCATGATATCGCCACGGAGATAGAAGGGATCCTGCGTCAGGCGATCGGCGAGGACACCGAGATAGAGACCCATCTGGAGCCGCAGACGCCGCACTGGCTGGCCAGCGAGGATGTTTCCGCCGCCGAGCTGGCCGATATCCGGCTGATTTTGCAGTCGGCGCTGGAGCAGGGGGATAAGGTGCAAGACGTGCACAACATCCGGGCGCGCAGAACCGACGGCGGCATCATCGTCAACTTCCACTGCCGGGTGTCGCCGGCGGTAACCATCGCCGCCGCGCACGATGCGGTCGATCGGGTCGAGCGGCGGCTGCGCGCGCTTTATCCGGCCATCTCACGCGCGATAGGGCACGTCGAGCCGATCAAGCCCGGCGTTTGAATCAGCTCGGCCAATTGCGGATAGAGCGCCGCGTTGGCCAGCAGCAGCGGGTTGCCGCGTCGCAGCCCGTTGTGGTGCATAAAGTCATTCGCCACGCCGCCGGCTTCGCGCGTCAGCACCAGCCCAGGCAGGCTGTCCCAGGCATTCATGTGCGGTTCGTAATAGCCCAGCAGCCGACCGGCGGCCACCTGGGCGGTCATCAACGCGCCGGAGCCGCTGCGCACGAACATGCCGCCCGCCTGCAGCAGGCGACAGAGAAAACCGCTGAATTCCGCCGCCGAGGCGCGAGGTGATATCCCGACGCCCATCACGCCATCCGCGACGCTGCGCCCGGCATGCACGCCGATCGGTTCCCCGTTGAGGAAAGCGCCTTGGCCGCGGCAGGCGCGGAACATCTCGCGGTGATTAGGATCGTAAACCACGCCGATCGTCGGCTCACCGTCGATCACCACGCTTATCGCGATACACCAGGTATGCAGCCCGTTCAGGAAGCAGGCGGTGCCGTCGATCGGATCGACGACCCAAAGGCAGGCCGCGCTATCGTTGGTGCCGCCGCTCTCTTCGCCGAGAAACCCATCCAGGGGAAACCGCCGGTTAATCATGCGGCGGATCAGCGCTTCGACGCGGCGGTCAGCTTCGCTGACCACGTCCTGCAGCCCCTGTTTAAAGTCAACCGCCAGGGTTTGCCGCCTTTGATAAAAGCTGAAAGCGAGATCGGCGGCGGCGCGGGCGATCTCGCGCGCAAAGCGGTAGCGCGCCTCGATGTCCCGTGGGGAAAGTGAAGTCATGGCAGGCTCGATAGCAAAGAACGAATCGGTTTACCCTGCCATAAAAGGATGAAAGTAATGTGTCGCTCAGGGCGGCGGGGATGAAAAGCGCAGCTGCATTATGGCGTCGGGGGCCGAAAGTGGTTGAGTCATGACCCCGGTCGGTACTACCGTCCGCCAAAACGCCAGCCCGCGCGGATTATCCTGGCTGACCGACAGCGACCAACCGCCAGGATGCTGCGCGAACAAGGCGCGGGCAGCCCGTTGCCCCATCCCGTTGCGTCGCCATTCGGGCTTGATGTAGAACTCCGCCATTTCGACGGTGGCGCTATCGATACGCCTGACCAACGCGAACCCGGCGGTTTGCCGATCGCTCAACATCAAATAAGGGTAGCGGCCGGCCTCGCGCCAGTAGAGCGACAAATAGGGGTAATCGCCATCGACGCCCAGCTCGCGAAGGCAATCGGACAGCATGGCCGCCAGCAGCGGCCGCTGCGCGAGTGAGGCTTGCTCAAGGGAAAATGCCATGTCGCACTCCGTCAAAAAACAGGCCGCCGGATGGCGGCCTGTCAAGGTTAGCCCAGATGCAACCGGGCGGTGATGTCGGCAATCTCGCGGCGCCAGCGCGCCTGAAGCTCCGGTTTTTGATGCTTCGGTTTACGCGCCAGGTCGGCCTCCAGTTTGCTTTCGAGGGCAAACAGGGCGGTCAGCAACGCCTCTTCGCCTTCCAACTGCGGGTTTGGCGTCGGGGCGTCTGCGTTGGCCTCGTGCGCCGTCGGCAGCGCCGGCGTTTCACCCGCCAGACGCTGGTACACCGGCGCCAGATCGTGCCACTCCTCCAGTTTTTGTTGGTCTATCAGCCAAAAGCGGTTGCAGCTCTGTTCGATCAGCATCCGATCGTGGGTGACCAGCATGACGGCGCCAGGGAACTGACGCAGCGTTTCCGCCAGCTCCTCTTTGCCCGCCATATCCAGGTGGTTGGTGGGCTCGTCCAGCAGCAGCAACGAATGGTTGGCCAGCGTCAGGCCGACAAACAGCAGCCGTGAACGCTCGCCGCCGCTCAACGAACGGATCTGCTGATGGTGGCGCAGGTAAGGGAACCCGGCGCCGATCAGCGCCATTTTCCGCTGTTCCTCGGTCAGCGGCGCAAACTGCGCCAGCGCTTCGCTCAACGTGTCTTCATCGCGCAGCTGTTGCAGGCTCTGATCGTAATAGCCGATACGCACGCGCGGATGGAACAGCGCCGGGCGCTGCGTTTGTTGCTGATACTCGCGCCACAGCAGGCGCAACAGCGACGATTTTCCGCAGCCGTTGCGCCCGACGATGGCGATGCGATCGCCGCTTTTCACGCGCAGATGTTCCAGGCTGAACAGCACCGGCGCATCCGGCGCCGGGCGCACCGCCCAGTGCGGCAGCGCCAGCAGGCGATCGGCGTCCAGCGCTTCTCCCTGCAGCCGCAGCCGCCATGGACTGCCGGCGGTCAGGGTGGTCTGTTCTTCCTTCAACCGATCGACGCGCTTCTCCATTTGCTTGGCCTTGCGCGCCAGATCTTCGTTGTCGTAGACCTTGCCCCAGGTCGCCAGGCGCTTGGCGCTTTTTTCCACCCGGTCGATTTCCTTTTGCTCGGCGTGGCGCCGCTGTTCGTCCGCGGCGTCCTGTTCCGCCAGCGCGGTGCGCGCCGCAGAGCAGGGCAAACGGAAGAACTGCAGCGTTTTGTCGCGCAGGATCCAGGTGCAGTTGGTTACCTGGTCGAGCAGGTAGCGATCGTGCGACACCAGCACGAAGCTGCCGGTCCAGTTACGCAAGAACTGTTCCAGCCACAGCAGCGTGGGCAGGTCCAGGTGGTTGCTGGGTTCGTCGAGCAGCAGCAGATCGGGCTGGCGGATCAGCGCGCGCGCCAACAGCAGCCGCGTATGCTGGCCGCCGCTGAGGGTGCCGGCGGTCAGCATCCAGCTCGCCGGTTCAAACCCCAGCTCGGCCAGTAACGCTTCGCAGCGCCAGCGTTCGCTGAGGTGTTGGCCCGCAGGCAGCCGCGCCAGAACCGCATCCAGCAGGGTGCTGGTGTGCAGTTCCGGCGGCAGGTGCTGCTCGATGCGCGCCATCAGACATTGATGTGACAATGTCACCGTTCCGGTGTGCGCAGGCAGGTCGCCGCTGAGAATTTGCAGCAGGGTGCTTTTGCCGCAGCCGTTATCGCCGATCAAACCGATGCGGTCGCCTTTTTTCAGGCTGAAGGAAATCTCGCTCAGCAGGACGCCGAACGCGTTGTCGTAACCGACAGATTGTGCAGACAGTAATGTGCTCATTGCTTACTCAAGAGTTACAGGCATAACAATGCCTATCGTCAAACATTGCTGACGATAACCCGGTAAGCCGGAGGGAAGATCCTGGATTTTAGTAAGCTTCGCTCAAGCTGGGTTATCGCAGCGCGATACCGGTAATGCTTGAGCGGCGACGATTACCAAAGAAGTGTGAGTGAAAAACCAATTCACACGTCAGCATAGTAAGTCTCCTTTTATTGGTTGCAGGTTAATCGGTGGCTGGATTATAGAGCGCTTCATGCCGTATCGCCAGTGTAAAAGCGCCCGAATAATCAGCAAGCTAAGGCGAGCGCGGGCGCGTGGCACACAATGGGAATAATTACTGTATTTCGGCCGACATTAAGCAGCTATTATAATTAGCGTTTATGGTTAAGCGACGGTTCATCCGCCGCCTGTTCGTCTGTCTATCAGATAATGATGCTGAGCACTGAATTTATGTTAAAGCCTCGCCCGTTCCTGCTGTTGTTATTATTGCTGTTGGGTATGCAACTGACGCCGTTCGCCGCCGTCGCCGCCACCCAGGATGATCCCGCCGCCGAAAGCGCGCCCGATCCCGCTACGCAGTTGAAAGCCGCGCAAAAGCAGTTGGACAGCATGAAGCAGCTGGTTTCCAAAGCGACGACCGACACCCAGCTCAGCAAGCTGCGGTTGGCGACGGACGATCTGGTCGCCAGCATGGATAAATTGTCCGCCGATCTGCAGCCGGTGCAGGAAAAACTGCAGGCGCAGCTGGACGTGCTGGGGCCGGCCCCGGCGGCCGGCGCGCTGCCGGAAACTCCCGCCGTCGCCCAGCAGCGCAATGCGCTGAACAGCAGCAAGAAGCAGTTGGACGATGCGGTAAAACGCGCGCAGGCCATCAAGACCAGCGCCTTCGACCTTGGCCAGCAGATCAGCGATCTGCGTCGGGTGGCGTTCAAAACCCAGCTGGCGCTGAACACCGGCAGCATTTTGGGCGTCAAATTCTGGACGCCGGTCGTGCAGCCGTCAGCGGATGACGTGCAGCGGCTGGACCAGTTCAACGCCGAGATGAAAGCGGCCTGGGACGCCAGTTGGCAGGACGAATGGCGGTACGGCACGCTGGCGTTGCTGGCGCTGGCGGTGATCGTCTGGTCCTGGGGGCGCTATTTGTCCGAGCGTTTCCTCGCCTGGGTCAGCATTCGTTTCCTGCCGGACGGGCGCTTGCGCCGCAGCTTTATGGCGATCATCACCGTGGCAGTGACGGTGATCACCACCTCGATTGCGCTGAACCTGCTGTATTACGTCTTTATCCGCGTGCAGCCGCTGCCGGTGATGCTGGAAGACTTCGCCGAAGGCTTTAACCGTCTGGGGATTTTCTGCGCGCTGATCGCCGGGCTGGGGCGTGCGGCGCTGTCGCTGAATCGTCCGTCGTGGCGTTTGGCTTCGCTGGACAATGAAGTGGCCGCCGGGCTGCGTTACTTCTCGCCGCTGCTGGCCGGTCTGGCGCTGGCGTTCGGCACCGTGGAGCTGATCAACAACGTCGTCAGCGCCTCATTGGCCACCACCATCTTCGGCAACGGCCTGGTGGCGGGGTTGATCGGCATGGTGCTGCTGGCGGCGCCGCTGCGCGGCCAGCGCATTCGTCGCCGTCTGGAGCAGCAGGGCGCGCACCTGGAAAAACGCACGCTGGTCGGCGGGCTGGTGCATATCGTCACCCTGGTGTGTTCGGTGGTGATCCTGCTTTCACTGCTCGTGGGCTATATCGCTTTTGCCCGCTTCCTGACCTACCAGCTCATCTGGGTGGTGCTGGTGCTGATGGCGTTCTACTTCATGGTGCTGTTCGCCACTGACCTGTGCGCCGCACTGTTTTCACCGCAGACCGTCAGCGGCAAGATGCTGAAGAAAACGCTCAGCTTCAAGGATCGCCATCTGGAGCAGGTGGCGATCATCACCACCGCGCTGGCCAAATGTTCTCTGTTGCTGTTGATGATCGTCGCGTTGTTCAACGGCTCGTTCGGCAGCACCACGCCGGGCTCGCTGATGGAGAAAATCGTCTCGATCCTGACCGGCGAAGGCTTGCAGCGTTTCAACATCGTGCCAGGCAACCTGCTCAACGCCGTGATCTGCCTGGCGATCGGCATCTACATCCTGCGCGCGGTGCGGCGCTGGCTGGGCTCTGAGCTGCTGCCGAAGACCATTTCGGACGTCGGCATCCGCGCCTCGCTGGTGACGCTGTTCAGCAATATCGGCTATGTGCTGGTCATTCTGATCACCCTGGCGGCGCTGGGCATCCAGTGGAGCAACCTGGCGTGGATCGTCAGCGCCCTGTCGGTCGGTATCGGTTTCGGTTTGCAGGAGATTGTGAAGAACTTTATTTCCGGCCTGATCCTGCTGACCGAACGCCCGGTGAAGGTCGGGGATATGATCGGCATCGGCGGCGTGGAAGGCGACGTGCGGCGCATCAACGTACGCGCCACCGAAATTCAGCTCAGCGACCGCTCCACCATGATCGTACCGAACTCGCAGCTGATCTCACAGAACGTACGTAACGCCACCATGGGCAACGCGCAAGGCGTGGTGACCATTGCGCTGACGTTCCCGACCTCGATCGATCCGGAGCAGGTGCGCAATATCCTGCTGAGCGCTTATAACGAGTACGAAACCATTCTGGAGACGCCGGCACCTTACGTGCGCTTCAGCCAGTTGGGGCCGGACGGCATTATCCTGAGCGTGACTGGCTATGTGCCGAGCCCGCGCATGGTCGGCGCCACCAAAAGTGAACTGCTGTTTAACATCCTCAAGCTGTTGCGCGCTCAGGAAGTGAGCCTGTCCAGCCCGCAGGAGGTGGTGTTCATGAAGCAGCAGGCGACACGATATCAGGCTAACGAAGAGGAACACTCTTCCTAGTTCTGCCATGAGGCGGCGGGTCGTTCATCAACGGCCCGCCGAACGCGGCTAGTACATCGACGGCTCCACGGACTGCGAACAGTCGCTGTTGGCGCCGGAGTTGCTGCAGGTGTAGGGCTCATTCGGCGACGCCGGCGGCGCATTCGACGGGCCGCCGCCGCCGCCGATACAGCCGCTCAGCAACAACGTCAAAAGCACCAGCGTTATCTTTTTCATCTCTCCGTCCTCCATTGCGATTCCTCCTTTAAGTATATGTCGGGAAAGCGAACGCTACCGCCCGCCAGTGCGATCTATACTCCTTGGATGCCGTTTCGCCGCACCGCGCCGGCGAACGAGGGGGGAAAGATGCACATCGACGACGATTTGACGCGCTTTGCCGCGTTAGGGGCGCCGCCCTTACCGCCGGGAGCCCGGCAGGGTTATATTGACCACGACGGCGCGCGTATTTGGTATGCCGCCTATGGCGACGGACCGGCGGTGATCCTGTTGCACGGCGGCCTGGGCCACAGCGGCAACTGGGGGTATCAGCTGCCGGCATTGCGGGCCGCCGGGTACGGGGTGTTGCTCATCGATAGCCGCGGGCACGGGCGCAGCACGCGCGACGCCCGGCCGTATCGTTACGATCGGATGGCCGATGATCTGTTGGCGGTGATGGCGGCGCTGCAAATACCCCACGCCGCGCTGGCGGGCTGGAGCGACGGCGCTTGCGTCGCGCTCATCGCCGCCCATCAGGCGCCCGGGCAGGTGGACGGCGTTTTTTTCTTCGGCTGCAATATGGACGCCAGCGGCGTTAAACCGTTGGCGCCCAGCCCGATCGTCGAGCGCTGTTTTGCGCGCCATGCGCAGGACTATGCCGCCTTGTCGCCGACGCCGGACGATTTCGAGGCGTTCGTCGCCGCCGTGAGCCTGATGATGAGCAGCCAGCCGGACTACCGCGCACAGGATTTGGCGGCCATTCGCGTGCCGGTGACGATCGTTCACAGCGAACACGATGAATTTATCCGCGCCGAACATGCCGCCTATCTTAGCCGCAGCATTCCCGGCGCCCGTTTGACGACGCTGCCGGGCGTCAGCCATTTCGCGCCGCTGCAGCGGCCCGCGCTGTTCAACCGCGCGTTGCTGGATTTTCTCGCCGATGTGATGTGCCGCGGCCGGCGCAAAGAAAACGGGCGCCAAACGGCGCCCAAGGCATGACAGGTTAGAAATCGACCGTCGCCTGCAGGCTCAGGCTGCGCGGTTCACCCTCAATCACGCGTAAATTACCGGCGCTGGAGGCATAGTACTCGCGGTTGAACAGGTTTTTCACATTCAGTTTCAGCTGGGTATGTTTCCCAAGCAGCTTGCTGTCCCAGGCGACAAAGGCATCCGCCACGGTATAGGCCGGCATGGTGAAACTGTTCTCCGGATCGCCGGCTCGGCGGCCGACGTAGCGCGCGCCGCCGCCAATGCGCACCTCGCCGGGCACCACCGGCAATGTCATGCGGCGGCTGAGGTACAGGCCGCCCATGTTGGTTGGGGCGTTGACCAGCCGATTGCCGACGTTGTCCGGGTTGAGGTTGTCTTCGACAATTTCGGTCTTGTCGTAGCTGTAGTTGGCGGTGAGATCCCAGTTGCGCGCCACTTCCCCGTTCAACTCCAGTTCGACGCCGGTGGAGCGCGCTTTGGGGATACTGCGGGTCACGCCGTTGATAAAGATCGACATGTTGCTTTCATCAATGCGATAGAGCGCCAGCGTGGCGTCAAACGCCGGGGTGATCTGCCATTTTCCGCCCACCTCATAGGTGGTGCCGGTTTCCGGCGTGGCGACGTTGCCATTGTCGTCGATGGCGGTGGACGGCGTGAACGAACGGCTGTAATTGCCGTACAGCGACAGGCTCGGCGTCAGCTTATACACCAACCCCGCCTGCGGCAAAAACTGGTCGTCTTTGTCATTGAGCGTATTTTTTGGTTTCTGGAAACCGTTGCTGTTGTTCTGGTAATACGACTGATAGCGCGCGCCCAGCACCGCGATCCATTGATCGGTAAGATGAATGCTGTCCTTGGCGTACAGCGAACGGCTGAACAGCGTGGCGCGCAGGTTGCTTGACGCGTCGCTGTAGGTGGTGCTGTCGGTGATCGGCGTTTCGCCATACACCGGGTCGTACATGTTGAAGGTCTTCGAGACCTTGCCGCGGTAGGAATAGGCCTTGTAGGTCTGATTTTTCTCGTAGTCCACGCCCAGCAGCAGATCGTGCTGCATGCCGAACAGCTGGGGCGAACCGGTCAGATCCCAGGAGTAATAGTGGGTTTGATGATTGAAACCGCGGTTGGCGTCGGCGCGGCGCGAGACGATGCCGGTCGTGGTGTCGACCGCGGTGGCGCGCACTTCGTTGCTGTCGTAACGGCGTTGCAGCCAGGCGTAGTTGAACCGGGTCGTCCAGATCGGATCGAGCGCGTACTCATAATGGGCGTTCAGACGTTTGTTCTTGCCCCAGGCATGGTTCGCGTAGTCATCCAAGCGGCGGTTATAGGGCACATCGACCGGTTTGCCGTCGATAAATGCGGTGCCGCGATCGTAAGGAATGTCGTACTTGTATTCGCTGTAGGCGATGTTAAAGGAAGCCTGGTCGCCGAACCAACTGAGCGAGGGGGCGATCAGCGTGTGTTCGTCGCTGCCGAAATTGCGCCAGTAATCTGCGTGCTGGCGTTCGGCGATCAGGCGAAAGGCGAAGCCGCCGCCCAGCGGGCCGGTCACATCGACGCTGCCGCTGCCGCCGCCAAAACTGTTGGTGGCGCCGCTGATGTGGATGTTCCAGTCATACTGCGGTTTTTTGCTGATCAGATTGATGACGCCGCCGGGGCTGAGGATGCCATACAGCAGCGACGCGGAACCTTTCAGGACCTCGACGCGATCGGTGGTGGCGTCCATGCTCAGCCCTTGGTTGCTGCGCACGCCGTCGATGAACACCGAGCCGTCGGAGTTAACCCCGAACCCGCGTTTGACGAAGCCATCCTCGGTGCCGCCGAGCGTGTTGCCCTGGGTGACGCCGCTGACGAATTTCATCGCGTCATTGACGCTTTTGACCTGGAAGTCGTCAATCACCTGTGAGGTGACGACGCTGACCGATTGCGGCAGTTCACCGATTGGCGTGGCGGTTTTGCTGCCGGTTGAGGCGGTATCGGCGCTATAGCTGCCGGCAGGCAGGGCGGTGGCGGTCACCGTGATGGCGTCTTCCTTTTTTGCGTCGGGCGCGGCGGCGATCGTCAGGGCGGGAAACAGGCCGGCGATCAGGGGCAGCGTGCGGAAAACGTGATTTTTTTTGTTTTTGTTGGGGCGGCGAAGAACTGACTGGTGCATATAATTCCATGAAAAAATAATAAATAGTAACAATTATCATTATAATTATCATTTATAGGTTTTGAATAGAGAGGAATACCGGTATCCCTTCATTGCACGATTTAATTTTGTCATTAGGGAAAAAGACGGCGATTTTGCCGGTAAAAATTCGGATGGATGGCAATAACGATCGCAGTGACGGGAGGGACGCGGCAGTTTGTTCGTCGGAAGGGTGATTCCTGTCAATATATTGATACACAAATATATTTTCCCTTGATGAATAAACAGGTGTCCGGGCAGGAAAAACTGGCAATAATAGGCGGGTCGGCCGTTTATCTTCTCCTCATCGTCGACGGTTGTGACACGCAAAGACTGTCACCTTACGCTAGCGGAAGTCTCTGGATCCAAGATGCAAACCACCTCGTTGTCCGATACCCGGAAAATCTGGCCCGCGCTCAGCTTTTTTTTGCTGGTGTTCGCGCTGTGTCTGCTGGGCATCGTGAGCCGGCCCGGCAGTTTTCTGGCGATATTCTGGCCGGCTAACGCCGTGCTGCTGGCCGTTTTGGTGCGCCGATCACGGTGGGCCACGCGCGCCGATTGGGGCATGGCGGTGTTGGGGTATCTGGCGGCGGATCTGCTGACCGGCAGCTCGCTGGAAAAGGCGCTGTTGTTGAACGCCGCCAATCTGGCCGGCGTGGTGGTAGGGTATCTGTTGTTCATGCGCCTGCCGCCGCCGGCGCGCACGCTGCAGCGTGGCGCTTCCAGCATGTATTTGTTCGGTATCTGCCTGGCCGCTGCCGCCGTTACCGGCGTTGTGGGCGCGGCGGCCTCGCAGTGGCTGTTCGGCCGACCCTATCTGACCTCGCTGGTGCTATGGTTCTCGTCTGAATTCACCAACTACGTCACGCTGATGCCATTCATTCTGGCGTTTCCCGTCGATTGGCGGCATCGGCTGCGCGCGGCCTGCAGTATGCTCTCGCAGCGCAGCCAGTGGCCAATTGCGGGGCGAAAACTGGCCGTGTTGGCACTGCTGGTGTTGGCGGCGGTGTGCAGCGTGCTGATTGGCGGCCCCGGCGCGGTGATCTTTCCCATGCCGGTGCTGCTGTGGCTGGCGATGTCCTTCTCACTGTTCTGCACCATGATCGCGGTGCTGGTTTACGTGCTGTGGTGCCATCTGGCGATCGATTTCGGGTTGCTTAGCACCACGCTCGACATGAAGGTGCTGCAGAACGCGGTATCCATGCGCCTGGGCATCGCGCTGCTGGCGCTGGGGCCCATCGCCGTGGCCAGCATGAACTATGCGCGCAATGCGCTGCTGCGCACGCTGGAGCACGTGGCGAATCACGATGCGTTGACGCACGTGCTGACGCGCAATGCGTTTATGCAACGCGGCGAACGGTTGATAGACCAAAAGGGCGAGCTGGTGTGCGTCATGATGCTCGATATCGACTATTTCAAATCGATTAATGACCGTTTCGGCCATGCCGGCGGCGATCAGGCGCTGATGGCCTTTACCCGCGCGATCGCCGCCGATCTGAGCGTCGGTGACCTGTTCGGCCGCATGGGGGGCGAAGAGTTCGCCATCGTTTCGACGCTCGGCCAGCCGCAGCAGGGATGGCAATTGGCCGAACGCCTGCGGCAACGCATCGAAACGGAGTCTATCCTCATGCCGGCCGGGCATCCGCTGCAGATCACCGTCAGCATCGGCATGGTGACCTGCCCGGGCGGTTCCGGCCAAAGCCTGGCGGATCTGCTGAAGCTGGCGGATCTGGCGGTGTACAAAGCGAAAAACGCCGGCCGCAACCGGGTCGCCACACCGGAATCGTCTCCGCCGGCCTGTCACGGCCGCTGAACTTCCGATCCGCGCTGCGTGCCTGCGGTCTAAACTGGTAAGGGACGCGGGCATTTCCGCCTGCGCCGAACCGACTGTCCTTAATCAGACAAGAGGATGCCAGAATGAAATACGTAGACGGGTTTGTGGTGGCGGTGCCGGCCGCCAATAAGGAGGCTTATCACCGGTTGGCGGCGGCGGCAGCGCCGCTGTTCAAAGAGTTTGGCGCCACGCGCATCGTGGAGTGCTGGGGCGATGACGTGCCCGATGGCAAGCTCACCGACTTTCGCGGCGCGGTGAAAGCCCAGGAAGACGAAGTGGTGGTGTTCAGCTGGATAGAGTACCCCTCCAAAGCGGTGCGCGACGCCGCCAATGAGAAAATGATGAACGATCCGCGCATGAAAGCGCTGGGCGAGATGCCGTTCGACGGCAAACGCATGATCTTCGGCGGTTTCGCGCCGATCCTCGATGCGTAAAGGAGGCGCAGATGGCCAGAATTACGCAACATCTGTGGTTTGAAAAAGACATGGAAGCGGCGCTGAATTGCTACGTCGCGCTGATCCCCGGTTCGTCCGTGAACTGGTTTTCCGATCTGCCGGCGGATACGCCGAGCGGCCCGGCCGGCAGCGTGAAGCTGGCCTCCTTCACTCTGGGTGACCAGCGCTATGCGGCGATCGAGGCCGGGCCGTTGGATCCGTTCAATCACAGCTTTTCCGTGATGGTGGAATGCGACGATCAGGCGGAGGTTGACCGGCTGTGGGATGCGTTGAGCGAGGGCGGCGAGGCGGAGCAGTGCGGCTGGCTGCGCGATCGCTGGGGGCTGTGCTGGCAGATCGTGCCGCGGCGCCTGACCGAGCTGATGAACGACCCCGACGCCGCCCGCGTGCGGCGGGTAACGGAAGCGATGCTGCTGATGGGCAAAATCGACATCGCCGGGTTGGAAGCGGCGGCGCGCGAGTAGCGCAACGCTCACAGAGGGAGAGAACGGATGCACCGAGAGCGGCACAGTATTGAACGCATCGGCTGGCTGCGGGCGGCGGTGCTCGGCGCCAACGACGGCATCGTCTCAACGGCCAGTCTGCTGCTGGGCGTCGCGGCGGCCAGCGCCTCGCATTCCACGCTGATGATCGCCGGCGTCGCCGGGTGGGTGGCGGGCGCGATGTCGATGGCCACCGGCGAGTATGTGTCGGTCTCGTCGCAGGCGGATACCGAAAAGGCCGCGCTGGCGGAAGAGCAGGCGGAGCTGCTTGAAGACTACCCGGGGGAGTTTCGCGAACTGACGTCAATCTACGTGCATCGCGGTCTGGATCCGGCGCTGGCACGGCAGGTGGCGGAAAAGCTGATGGCGCATGATGCGCTGGAGGCGCACGCGCGCGACGAACTGGGTATTTCCTCCGCCACCCGCGCCCGGCCGCTGCAGGCTGCGTTGGCGTCGGCCCTGAGTTTCTCCCTCGGCGCGCTGTTGCCGCTGCTGGTGGCGATGTGGGTACCGGTCGCCTGGACGCGGCCGGCGCTGGTGGCGTCGGCGCTGATTTCCCTCGGCGTTCTCGGCGGCATCGCCGCGAAAACCGGCGGGGCGCCGATCTTGCCGGGCGTGGCGCGCATCCTCATCTGGAGCGCACTGGCGATGGCGGTTTCTTCCGGCGTCGGCCTGCTGTTTGGCGTGACGGCCGGCTAACGTCGCGCTTGCATCAATCTAGTGCACCTCAAGCTCAGAATTTATCATTTGTCAGCCGCCGGCGTTCGCGGCAAGGTGACGGCAACGCCAACATCAGTCAGGGACACTTATGCAGAAATCACAGATCCTATCGTGGGTCGCCCAGCATCCGCTGTTGCAACGCATGGTCGCGCTAGAGCCGATCACCTGGTTCAATCCGCGCGCGACAACGCTGGCCGCAGGGTTGCCCCACGTCGGGTTGACCGCCGCCGACGTCGCCGACGCGGAGCAGCGCCTGGCGCGTTTCGCGCCTTATCTTGCCGCGGCCTTCCCGGAAACCCAACCGACAAAGGGGATCATCGAATCCGAGCTGGTGGCGATCCCGGCCATGCAGCTCGCGTTGGATCGGCGCTATGGGCAGACGTTGGGCGGGCGCCTGCTGTTGAAAAAGGACAGCCATCTGCCGATTTCCGGCTCAATCAAGGCGCGCGGCGGCATCTATGAGGTGCTGACGCATGCGGAGAAACTGGCGCTGGAGGCGGGGCTGCTAAAGATCGGCGACGACTACGCCCGACTGTTTTCCGACGAGTTCCGTCAATTCTTCAGCCAGTACCGCATCGCCGTCGGATCGACCGGCAATCTGGGATTATCCATCGGCATCATCAGCGCCCGGTTGGGGTTTGACGTCAGCGTGCACATGTCGGCGGACGCGCGGGCGTGGAAAAAACAGAAGCTGCGCGACAATGGCGTGACGGTGGTGGAATACGCCGACGATTACGGCGTGGCGGTCGAACAAGGGCGCAAACAGGCGGCGGACGATCCGAGTTGCTTCTTTATCGATGATGAAAACTCGCAAACCCTGTTCCTCGGCTACGCGGTGGCTGGCGGCCGCCTGAAGCGGCAGTTTGCCGAACAGGGTATCGTGGTGGACGCGCAGCATCCGCTGTTCGTTTATCTGCCGTGCGGCGTCGGCGGCGGGCCGGGCGGAGTCGCCTTTGGCCTCAAGCTGGCGTTCGGCGATCATGTTCACTGCATTTTCGCCGAACCGACCCATTCCCCTTGCATGCTGCTCGGCGTCTACAGCGGGTTGCATGACGGCATTGCGGTGCAAGATCTCGGCATCGACAACCGCACGGCGGCGGACGGACTGGCGGTGGGGCGCGCCTCCGGTTTTGTCGGCCGGGCGATGGAGCGCCTGCTGAGCGCGTTTTACACCCTGAGCGACGAAGAGATGTTCGCGCTGCTCGGGCTGTTGGACAGGCACGAGCATATCCAGCTGGAACCCTCCGCCCTGGCCGGCATGCCCGGGCCGTGGCGCGTTGCCGCTCACGCGCGGCAGCTCAGCGAGCAGGGCGTGAGCGCGGAGAGCCTGGCCCAGGCGACGCATCTGGTATGGGCGACCGGCGGCGGCATGGTGCCGACGGCGGAAATGGCGAAATACCTCGCCGCCGCGCAAACGGCGCCGTGAGTCAATAGCGCCGAGGCTTGCGCTCGTTTCCTGTTTTTAGGCGGCGAGCGCGGTTTGACAGGCGCCGGTTCCCTCCGGCCCAGGGTCAACGTCAGACCGGGCGCTCATGATGTTTTTAAAATGTTAACAAAATCACAACTCCCCATGCCGCAGTCACGGCTTAAATCTCCATATCCAATTAATAGTAAATAAAATTATTTTATTTACCGCTTTCTGATGTTCGTTTATCGCACGCTTATTTTTTTAACAATATTGAAGCATTTGCCGTGGGGTGGTTTGATTTGATTGTCGATTAACGAACTATATTCCGATAATCGCACAAATTAACCCTCTCGCCGGCTCGCAGCCGGCTGTTCCGTGCGGCGAGGTTTGCCGCACTCTCTGAGGAGCAAGCCATGCCGCATGATAACAACGTAGAAATTCGAGGGTTTATCGATAACCAGCCATTTTCTCGCTACCAGTGGTTGATACTGGCTTTGTGTTTTTTGGCGGTCGCGCTGGACGGTTTCGATACCGCCATTATCGGCTTCATCGCCACGTCGCTGGTGCAGGAGTGGGGAATAGACAAAACCGCGCTGGGGCCGGTAATGAGCGCCGCTCTGGTCGGTCTGGCGGTAGGCGCGTTGGCCGCCGGCCCGTTGGCGGATCGCATCGGCCGCAAGAAAGTGCTGGTGATTTCGCTGCTGCTGTTCGGCGGCTTCAGCCTGCTGACCGCCTTCGCCGGCTCGCTTTCGGCGCTGACGCTGCTGCGTTTTTTGACCGGGCTGGGACTGGGGGCGGCCATGCCGAACGCCGCCACGTTGATGTCGGAATATGCCCCTCAGCGCTGCCGAGCCCTGATGGTGAATCTGATGTTTTGCGGTTTCCCTCTCGGTTCGTCGCTGGGCGGTTTTTCTTCCGCCTGGCTGATCCCGCATTTCGGCTGGCAGAGCGTGCTGGTGCTGGGCGGCGTTATGCCGTTGCTGCTGGCGCTGGTCCTGATCGCCGCCTTGCCTGAATCCGTGCGCTTCATGGTCGCGCGTGGCTATGCCGCAGAGCGCATCGCCAAGGTGCTGAAGCGCATTGCGCCGATCCGAATGACGCCGCCGCCGCACTTCATGTTGCAGGAAGAGGGGCTGGTAAAGGCAGCGTCGCCGCTGGGCATGATCTTTTCGCGTCGCTATCTGCTGGGCACGTTGATGCTGTGTCTGACTTACTTCATGGGATTGATGATCTTCTATCTGCTGACCAGTTGGCTGCCGCTGCTGATCCGTGAAACCGGCGCCTCCGTTACGCAGGCGTCGCTGATCACCGCGCTGTTTCCGCTCGGCGGGGGGCTCGGCGTATTGATTATCGGTTGGTCGATGGATCGCATGAACCCGCACAAGGTGGTGGCCGTCGGCTATTTGCTGACCGGTTTGTTCGTCGGCATCATCGGCTATGTCTATACCTCTCCGCTGCTGATGGCGCTCACGGTGTTCATCGCCGGCACCTGCATGAACGGCGCCCAGTCATCCATGCCGGCCCTGGCGGCCGGGTTCTATCCCACCCAGAGCCGGGCGACCGGCGTGGCCTGGATGCTCGGTCTCGGGCGTTTTGGCGGCATTCTGGGGGCGATGAGCGGTGGCGTGCTGATGCAGATGCAGCTGTCGTTCAGCACCATTTTCACGCTGTTGGCCATCCCGGCGCTGCCGGCGCCGCTCAACAAAATGCTATGAGGGAGTCATGCTATGCGCACACAGGTTGTGATCATCGGCGCCGGTCCGGCCGGCTTGATGTTGTCCCATCTGCTGCACCTGCAAGGTGTGGAATCGGTGGTGTTGGAAACGCGCAGCCGGGAGGCGGTGGAATCGACCATTCGCGCCGGGGTGCTCGAACAGGGGACCGTCGATCTGCTCGAGCAGACCGGATTGGGGGAGCGGATGCGGCGGGAAGGGGCGCGGCATCAGGGGATCCGCTTGGCGTTCGGCGGCCGGCAGCACCGCATCGATCTGGCCGGATTGACCGAGCGCGCCGTCACCGTTTATGCCCAGCACGAAGTCTTGAAAGACCTGATCGCCGCGCGTCTGGCGGCGCAGGGCCATCTGTTTTTCGAGGTGGAGCAGGTTGAATTGAAGGCGCTGGACAGCGCGCAGCCCGAGGTTCACTACCGTCATGGCGACCAGCCGCGCCGGCTGCGCTGCGACTTTGTCATCGGATGCGACGGATTCCACGGCATCAGCCGCGCGGCGATGCCCGGCGGGCTGCGGCAGGATTACACCCGCACCTATCCGTTCGGCTGGTTCGGCATTCTGGTCGAAGCGCCGCCGTCCAGCGAAGAGCTGATCTACGCCTGCCATCCGCGCGGTTTTGCGTTGATCAGCACCCGTTCGCCCGGCGTGCAGCGCATGTATTTTCAGTGCGATCCTGCGGAACAGGTCGATCAATGGTCGGACGATCGTATCTGGCGCGAGTTGGAGCAGCGGCTGGAAAACCATGAAGGCTGGACGCTGAAAAAGGGCCGCATATTTCAGAAAAACGTGGTGGGCATGCGCAGCTTCGTTACCGAACCGATGCGCTACCGGCGCCTGCTGTTGGCGGGCGACGCGGCGCATATCGTGCCGCCGACCGGCGCCAAAGGGTTGAATCTGGCCATGGCCGATGTTTGCCTGTTGTCCCAGGCGCTGGAGACGTTTTACCGGCGAGGCGACTGGCAACGGCTGGACGATTACAGCGACACCGCCTTGCAGCGGGTCTGGCGCGCCGAGCATTTTTCCTGGTGGATGACCCACATGCTGCACACCCGGCGGGAAGACACGCCTTTCGAACACCGGCTGCAACTCTCAGAGTTGCAGTACACGGTGAAATCGCGCAGCGCCATGACGATGCTGGCGGAAAATTATGTCGGGGCGCCATTCCCGGCGATATAAGCGAAAACGCCCATGCCGTTCGGCATGGGCGAGAAGGGGCGTCACCGCCCCTGAGCTGCGGCGGTTACAGCTGTTCGCCGTTGCTGGCGATCACCCGACGATACCAGTCGAAGCTTTTCTTGCGCGACCGTTCCAGCGTGCCGGTGCCGTCGTCGTGTTTATCGACGTAGATGAAGCCGTAGCGCTTGCTGTACTCGCCGGTAGTGAACGACACGCAGTCGATGCAGCCCCACGGCGTATAGCCGATCAGGTCTACGCCGTCTTCAATCACCGCTTTTTTCATCTCTTCGATATGGGCGCGCAGATAGTCGATGCGATAGTCATCGTTGATCTGGCCATCCGCTTCCACCTTGTCGAAGGCGCCGAAGCCGTTTTCCACGATAAACAGCGGCTTCTGGTAACGTTCATACAGCACGTTCAGCGAATAGCGCAGCCCGACCGGATCGATCTGCCAGCCCCAGTCGGAGGCTTTGACGTGCGGGTTCGGCACGTTGCCCGGGAAGCCGAACATGCCGTCGCTGCCGTCCACCGCGTTGGCCTGCAGCGCATTGCTCATGTAATAGCTGAAGCCGATGTAATCGGTGCAGCCCTCGCGCAGGATCTGCGCATCCTGCGGCTGCATCTCGATCTTCAGCCCTTTGCGTTCCCAGTCACGCAGCAGGTAGCTGGGGTAGTAGCCGCGCATTTGCACGTCGGTATACAGATAGCGCTGGTGCATCGCTTCCACGGCGTACATCACGTCGTCCGGCTTGCAGGAATAAGGGTAGAACGGCACGCAGGCCAGCATGCAGCCGATCTTGAATTCCGGGTTGATCTGATGGCCGAGTTTGACCACCTGCGCGCTGGCGACGAACTGGTGGTGCAACACCTGGTACAGCGTCTGCTCGGGGTTGTCTTCCTGGGTATAGTCCACGCCGGAACAGCAGTAGCCGAACAGCGGGTAGCGGTAGTTGCTCTGGTTGTTGATTTCGTTGAAGGTCATCCAGTACTTCACTTTTTCGCGGTAGCGGTGCATCACCACTTCGCTAAAGCGCACGAAGAACTCCACCACCCGGCGATTTTTCCAGCCGCCGTAGGCTTTTACCAAATGGTAAGGCATTTCGAAGTGGGACAGGGTGATCACCGGCTGGATGCCGTATTTCAGCAATTCGTCGAACAGGTCGTCGTAAAACTGCAGGCCGGCTTCGTTCGGCGTTGCTTCGTCGCCGTTCGGGAAAATGCGCGTCCAGGCGATCGAGGTACGAAAACACTTGAAGCCCATCTCGGCGAACAGCGCCACGTCCTGCTTGTAGCGGCCGTAGAAGTCCACCGCTTCGTGGTTGGGATAGCGATAGCCGTCGAGCACGCCGTCGGTCATCACGCGATCCACGCCGTGCGAACCGCCGGACAGCACGTCGGCGATGCTTGGCCCTTTGCCGCCCTGATCCCAACCGCCTTCAACCTGGTGCGCGGCGACCGCGCCTCCCCACAGAAAATCTTTCGGCAACTGTTTCATCGTCAATGTCTCATCTTATTTAATGAAGGGTAATAACGTTCGCGTTGCCAATAGAGTAACAAGACCGAAAGAAATGTCACGATATAACAAATCGCCGTAAAACGTGATTTGTCACAATAAAAAAACAGCCTGTTTTATTTTATCGCGTTCATTCTTCCTAGGCGCTTGCCGATGGTTTCAATAATATAAAGCACGGGGATTTGCGTAGTAATATTATGATGATCGCCGATCAAGTGTTGCGGGACGTGATAAGACAGATTGAAGTCCGCCAGCCGCGCCAGCGAAGAGGTTTCGTTGTTGGTGATGCTGATGATTTTACAGTGGTGCAGGCTGAACTGGCTGGCCAGCCGCAGGATTTCTTCGGTTTCGCCGGAAACCGACAACATGATCGCCACCGCGCTTTTATACATATCGCTGTTGACGGGATAATAAGGATCGTCGATATGAGTGCTGAATTTTCCGACGTTGGAAAAGAAACGCGCGCCATATTTCCCCAGGGCGCCGGAGGTGCTGATGCCGACGAAAATAATTCGCTCGGCGGCGGCGATATGCCGCACCGCTTCATCGAGCAGCTGATTAAATTCATCGTTGCTGACGCTTTTAAAAAAACTGAGAATTTCGCCGATGCCGGAATCGACCGGCGGCGCATCGGTTTGCTCCAGGTACAGTTTGAAACGGATGCGAAATTCCGAATAGCCGTCACACCCCATTTTTTTGCAAAATCGCAGCACGGTGGTGGTGGACACGCCGGCGGCCTCGGCCAGTTCGCGGATGGTCATGTACATCACTTGATTCTTGTGTTTGCTGACGTAGTTATAAACCATCAGCTCCAGGGCGTTGAGCGCGGCGATTGCTTTGTGGGTAAACATGAGTCGATCCGGCGGCTGAAAACGGGAAGCGTATCTGCGGGTTAACATAGCAAAATTCCCCGCCGCTGGCACTGCCGAACAAAAAAGAAAAGCCGCACCAGTCAGGGGCGGCCCAGGGTTCACGACGAACAAATAAAGCAAAACGTTCCGGAAGACATGCCATGAAAACGCGTTTCATCACACAGGGTTAGCATAGGTCAGCTTACTCCGGCGGCAAAATGCCGGTTTCTGCTTTCTAAAGCCAAAGCGCGGCAAAGGCTACTGCGCCTCGGGCTTATCTTCGGACCAGCGGGCGGCGTTAACGTCCACCTTACCCGGCAGCAGTCCGATGGCGGTGAATTTATCCGCCAACTGCTGCTGCTGTCTGAACACCTCCGGCGACATGCGCTGGCTGCCGAACGGCATGCGGGCGATGGCTCTGGCCCAAATCGCCTGATCCAGGCCGGTGCTCTGAGCGAGGATCGCCGCCGCTTCCTGCGGATGGCCGTTGGCCCAGTCGCTCAGCGCGCCGAGCTGTTGAATCACCTGCTTGGCGCTGTCCGGGTAGGTTTCGGCAAAGCGGCGGCTGGCGAGATAGAAGGTGTAGTGCGGCACCAGACCTTCCGCGTCTTTCAGCCGGCGGGCGTTGGCATGGGTTTCCACCTCGGCGTAGTAGGGATCCCAAATCACCCAGGCGTCGACGCTGCCGCGCTGGAAGGCGGCGCGGGCATCGCTCGGCGGCAGATAGACCGGCGTGATGTCCTTGTAGCTCAAGCCGGCCTGTTCCAGCGCGCTCACCAGCAGGTAATTGACGTCCGACCCTTTGTTCAACGCCACGCGTTTGCCTTTCAGATCGGCCACGGAGCGGATCGCCGAATCCTGCGGCACCACGATGGCTTCGGTTTTCGGGCTGGGCGGCGAATGCGCCAAATAAACCAGATCGGCCTTGGCGGCTTGCGCGAAGGCCGGCGGGGCGTCACCGGTCGCCGCCAGATCGATGCTGCCGACGTTCAACCCTTCCAACATCTGCGGGCCGGCGGGGAATTCTATCCAGCGAACCTTGACGCCCTGCGGCTCCAGGGTTTTCTCCAGCGTGCCGCGGTATTTCAGCAGCGCAAAAATGTTGGCTTTCTGGTAACCGATGGTGATTTGTTGCGGTTTCTCCTGCGCGCCGGCCGGCAGGCTAAACAGGCCGAGCAGCAGGGCGGCGATCAGCGGCGTTGTGAGTTTTCTCATCCTGATTTTCCGATAGGCGAAGTGAACGGTAGCGATGACGCGCTGGGCGTAACGCCATGAAACGGCATTTAAATTTTCCTGCGGCGGGATAAGGGCGATGATAATGAGCGGCGCAGTGGCGTGTAAAGCGCCCGCTTATGCTGAATAATGCCTTGCTTAGCCATAAATCAGCTTAAGCGGGAGAGGGTGAGCTCGACGTTATGCCGCGTCACGCTCGCGCGAACGCGCCAGCAACAGCGGAACCAACAGATAGAGGGCGGCGGCCAAAGCCCAGACCAGGCCCGGCCAGACATCGCGCGTGGCGGCGTACAGCGCCGTCGCCACCAGTGGCCCCGCGACGCCGATCAGGCTGCCCATGCTGGCCAGCGTCCCTTGCAGCTCGCCCTGATGATCGTCGTCCACCTTTTGCGCCATTAACGCCTGCAGCGCGGGCAGCGCCATACCGCCCGCCGCGAAGAACGGCAGCAAGGCGAAAGGTGCCCAGCCGCGCGTGGCGATCGACAGCAGCGCCAGGCCCATTGCGTCGGCGGCCAGGCCGATCAGCAGCGCCTTGCGTTCGCCGAGCCGCGCGACCAGCGGGCCGATGGCGAAGGCCTGCGACAGCGCGTGGCAGGCGCCGTAACCGGCCAGCGACAGGCCCGCCACCATCATGCTCCAGCCGAAACGATCCTGACCGTATAAAATCCACAATGTGGCTGGCGCCTGCGAAACCAGCGCCATGATCAGGTAAATGCCGGCCAGCGGCAGCAGGCCAGGCTTGCCGTGCAGCCGTCGCAATGACGAAAAGGGATTGAGGCGGATTTTCTCGGCGGCGCGGGCGCGGGGTTTACGCGATTCCGGCAGCAGGAAAAACGCCATCGCCAGGTTGACGGCGTTCATCGCCGCCGCCGCCAGGAAGGGCGCATGCAGATGCCACTCGCCCAGCGAACCGCCGAGCAGCGGGCCGACGATAAAACCGACGCCGAATACCGCGCCCACCAGGCCGAAACGCCGCGCGCGTTGACCGGCCGGCGTAATGTCGGTGACGTAAGCGGTGGCGACCGCCATGTTGGCGCCGGTGATGCCCGCCAGCAACCGGCCCAGATAGAGCCAGGCCAGCGTCGGCGCAAACGCCATCAGCAGATAGTCGGCCGCCGCGCCGGCCAGCGAAATCAACAGCACCGGACGCCGGCCGAAACGATCGCTCAGCGCGCCGAGGATCGGTGAAAAAAGGAATTGCATCAACGCATACGCCGCCAGCAGGGCGCCGTAATGCACGCTGCCGGCGTCGAGACCGCCCAATGAGCGCAACAGCGCCGGCAGAATCGGCATGATCAGGCCGATGCCCACTGCATCCAGCAACACCGTCAACAAAATAACCAGCATAGGTTTTTTCAAAATTGTGACTCTAACAGTGATAGAGTATTGAGTATTCCATAGTTACCCTATCAGTGATAGAGAGATGAGCAAAAAAAATACCGCGACGCGTTTAACGCGAGAAACCGTCCTGCGCGGGGCGCTGGCGTTGCTGAATGACATCGGCATTGATGCCCTGAGCACCCGTCGCCTGGCGCAACATTTGGGCGTGCAATCTCCCACGCTCTATTGGCATTTCAAGAACAAGGCCGAGCTGCTGAAGGCGATGGCGGAAACCATCATGTTGGATCACCGTGAAGAGGTGCCCGCCGACATGCCCTGGCAGGATTGGGTTGTCACCAATGCCGGCAACTTCCGTCGGGCGCTGCTGGCTTACCGCGACGGCGCGCGTCTGCATGCCGGCACCCGGCCGCAGGAGCCGCAATTCGCCGTCATTGAGGCCAAGGTGGCGCTGCTGTGCCGGGCGGGGTTGACGCCGGAGCGCGCGGTAAACCTGCTGTTCGCCGTCGGGCGTTTCGTGGTGGGCTGGGTGCTGGAGGAACAGCAAATGCAGCCTGACGATCCGCTCAATGATGCCGACCGCCGCCGTTATCCGCTGCTGTGCCAAGGCTGGGAAACATTGCAGGAGAAGGGCGCGGATGCGCTGTTTGAAGCCGGCGTGCGGCTGTTGGTCGACGGCGCTGAGGCCGGACTGGCGATCGACAATAATCACGGATGGCAATCATAAAAGCGCGCTTATCTATCGGAAATTTATAGAAAATACCCACTTTTCGTTAAAGCCATGGCGGCTACATTCCCTTAACATCATCAAGTCTTTTGATGATAATTATTAGCACGCTGCGAAATTATTCACCGCAGTGATGTTACGGATTAAATCCGTTTGTTTAAGGGATAGTTTCACCATGGAAATCAACGTTAATGGCCGGGTGGTTCCACTCGGCAATCTCGCGCCCGACACGCCGCTGCTGTACGTTTTACGCAACGATCTGCACTTGAACGGCCCCAAATATGGCTGCGGCCTGGGGGAGTGCGGCGCCTGCACGGTGCTGATCGACGGCGTCGCCGCGCGTTCTTGCTCAATGCCGCTGGCCGCCGTAGGAAGCAAGTCCGTCACCACGCTGGAAGGCCTGGGCACGCCGGAGGCGCTGCATCCGGTTCAGCAGGGGTTTATCGATGAGCAGGCGGCGCAGTGCGGTTACTGCGCCAACGGCATGATCATGACGCTGGTCGCGTTGTTCGAACGCGAGCCGGATGCAGATGAACAAACCATCAAGAAAGAGCTGGCCTACAACCTGTGCCGCTGCGGCACCCACCTTGAGATCTTGCGCGCCGCCGAGCGCGCCCGCGATCTGCTGGCTGCGCGGAGGCAAGCATGAGCCGCCTCGAACTGACCCGCCGACAGTTGTTGCAAGCCGGCGGTGTGGTGATGGTCAGCAGTCTGCTGCCCGCGCCGTTTAACGCCTTCGCCGCCGAGACGGTTGCATCGCCTGCCGATCTGCCGCTGGATCGGGTGGACAGCTTTATCAGCCTCACCGCCGACGGCCGGGTGACGGCCTTCAATGGCCATGTCGATCTCGGCACCGGCATTCGCACCGCGCTGGCGCAGATCGTCGCCGACGAAATTTGCGTGTCGTTCGAGCACGTCACGATGATCCTCGGCGATACGCAACGCACGCCGGATCAGGGGCCGACCATCGCCAGCGCCACCATACAGGTCACGTCGGTGTCGCTGCGGCAGGCGGCGGCGCAGGTGCGACATATGCTGACGGCGCTGGCGGCCAAAGCCTTCGAACTGCCGGCCGACCAGCTGACGGCGGCGGCGGGACAGGTGTTTGTGACCAAGCACCCGGGGCGTTCCTTGAGCTATGCGCAGCTGGCGAGCGGGCAAAATCTGCATGTGACGCTGGATAAAAACGTGCCGCTGAACGGTGAACAGCAGGGCCGCTATGTCGGCCGCGCCGTCGCCCGGGTCGATATTCCGGCCAAGGTCAGCGGGGGGCTAACCTACGTGCACGACCTGCGCTTGCCCGGCATGCTGCATGGCCGGGTGGTGCGTCCGCCTTACGCAGGCGCCGACAGCAGCGCGCCGCTGGGCGGTGGCCTGTTGTCGGTGGATGAAAGTTCGATCGCGCACCTGCCGGGCATCGTGAAACTGGTGGTGATCAATGATTTCATCGGCATTGTGGCCGAGCGCGAAGAGCAGGCGATCGCCGCCATGCGCCGGCTGAAAACCGAATGGAAACCCTGGGCCGGCCTGCCGGACCTGTCGCCGGAGGCGCTGCCCGCCGCGCTGGAAGCCAACCCGAAAACCGACCGCGTGCTGCGCGATGATGCGGGCACGGACGAGGCGTTGGCATTGCTGCATACCGAAGTGCAGGCGGACTATGTCTGGCCTTACCATCAGCACGCCTCAATCGGCCCCTCCTGCGCGGTAGCGGAGGTCAAAGACGGGCGGGCGCAGGTGTGGTCCGGCACGCAAAACCCGCACGATCTGCGCAAAGATATCGCCAGGCTGCTCGAGCTGCCGTCTGAGCAGGTGCACATCACCCGCATGGAAGCCTCCGGCTGCTATGGCCGCAACTGCGCCGACGACGTCTCGGCGGACGCGGCGCTGTTGGCGCGGGCCACCGGCCGCCCGGTGCGGGTGCAGCTGATGCGTGAACAGGAATCCGGCTGGGAGCCGAAGGGCACCGGCCAACTGATCCGGGTGCGCGGCGGCCTCGACGCGCAAAATCGGGTGGCGGCTTACGAGTTGAAAACCAGCTATCCCTCCAACAATGCGGTGACCTTGCCGCTGGTGTTGACCGGCAAGGTGGCCAACCGGGCCGACGTGCAACAGATGGGCGATCGCACCGCCATTCCGCAATACGCGTATCCGCACATGCGGGTGATCTGTCAGGACGCCGCGCCGATCGTGCGGGCGTCGTGGATGCGCGGCGTTTCGGCGCTGCCCAACGTGTTCGCCCATGAATCCTGGATCGACGAGCTGGCCTGGCGCGCCGGCGAGGATCCGATCGCGTTTCGCCTGCGTTACCTGAACGATCCGCGCGCGGTGGCCTTGATTGAGGCCCTGAAGCGCCAGGCTAACTGGCAAGACGGCCCGGCGCACCGCTCGCGCGCCGCCGGGGCCGAAGTGGTGAGCGGCCGCGGCTTCGCCTATGCGCGCTATTTCCACAGCAAATTCCCCGGCTTCGGCGCCGCCTGGGCGGCCTGGGTGTGCGATCTCAGCGTCAATCGCCTTTCCGGGCAGATCACGCTCAATAAAATCTTCGTGGCGCATGATTGCGGCCGGATGATCAATCCGGCCGGGGTGCGCCATCAGGTGCATGGCAACATTATCCAATCCGCCAGCCGGGTGCTGAAAGAGTTTGTGACCTTCAACGCGTCGGGCGTGACGTCATTGGACTGGGGCGGCTATCCGATCCTGCGCTTTGACGAATTGCCGCAGATCGATATCCAACTGATCGACCGCCCGGACGAAGCGCCGATGGGCGCAGGAGAGTCCGCCTCGGTGCCGAGTGCGGCGGCGATCGGCAACGCGCTGTTTGACGCCCTCGGCGTGCGCCTGCGCGAGGTGCCGTTTACGCCGGCGCGGGTGCTCGCCGCGCTGCGCGCTCAGGCCGGCCATTAACCCCCCGTAACGAACAAGGACAGCAAAGATGAGTAAGATGAAAAAAATCGTCGGGTGGGGCGGCGTCACGGTGATCGCCGTTGCGGTCGCCGGCGTGGTCGCCAGTTGGCAGCCGGAAATCGCGCCGCTCGCCGCCGATGCGACCCACCGTTTCAGCGAGGCGCAGATCGCGCGTGGCAAAACGTTGGCCGATCTCGGCGACTGCGCCGTGTGCCACACCCGTGCGGGCGGCGAGCGCAACACCGGCGGGTTGGCGATGGAGATCCCCTTCGGCACCATTTACACCACCAACATCACGCCGGACGTGGAAACCGGCATCGGCAGCTGGAGCTACGCGGCGTTTGAACGCGCCATGCGGCACGGCGTTGATCGGCAGGGGCGCTACCTTTATCCGGCGTTTCCTTATACCGCCTTTACCCGCACGAGTGACGACGATCTGCAGGCGCTGTACGCCTACCTGATGTCGCAGCCGCCGGTCAAGTACCGGCCGCCGGCCACCGATCTGCACTTTCCGTTCAACATTCGCCAGGGCATCTTTGCCTGGAACCTGCTGTTCCTGACGCAGGGCGCGATGCCGGAACAGGCGACCCAAAGCGCCGACTGGAACCGCGGCGCGTACCTGGTCGAAGGGCTGGGGCACTGCAGCGCCTGCCACTCGCCGCGCAACGTGTTGTTCGGCGAGAAAACCGGCGGCGAGCACCTGGCCGGCGGCGTGGCGGAGGGATGGACGGCGCCGGCGTTGACCGGCCGCTCGCCCGCGCCGCTCGCGTGGACGCAGCAGGATCTGGTCGATTTCATGCGCACCGGCTACTCGGCCAACCACGGCGTCGCCGCCGGCCCGATGGCGCCGGTGATCGAAGAAGGGCTGTCGCGCTTGCCGCAGGCCGATCTGCAGGCGATCGCCGTCTATCTGCGCAGCTATCATCCTGAAACGGCGGCGGGCGCTACGGCGACAACGTTAAACGCTCAGGCGGAGCGCCAGGTGGAGCCTCTGAGTTCGGCAGGGGCGCGGCTGTTTTCCGGCGCCTGCATGGCTTGCCATGCGCAGGAAAAAGGCGCGCAGATGGCGGGGGTGCGGCCGTCTCTGGCGCTGAACACCAACCTGTTCGCCGACGCGCCGGACAACGCCATTCGCGTGGTGCTGGACGGCATACAGCGGCCGGCGAACGCCGAGCTGGGCTATATGCCGGGCTTTCGCCATAACCTGAATGACGCGCAGATCGCCATCCTGCTCAACTACCTGCGGCAGCATTACGCCGGTCAGGCGCCGTGGCCGGAATTGGCGGCGCAGGTCAGCCGTTTGCGCGCCGAAACCGCGCAGAAATAGCCGCCTGGGGCTGGACAGCCGCGCCGCGTTGACGACAATAGACCTTTTCACATGGACAGAGGCAGTAAAATGAATACGTTAGACGCGATCCGCCAACGCCGCGCCACCAAGCAGTTCGATACGCAGCACGTGATGACGCTCGAAGAGAAAAAAGCGCTGTTGAACATTGCGCTGCAGGGCGCTCCCAGCGCGTTTAACCTGCAGCACTGGCGCCCGCTGCTGATCGAAGATCGCTCGCAGCGCGAGAAAATTCGCGAGGCGGCGTGGGGGCAGGCGCAGGTGACCGACGCGTCGATGCTGGTCGTGCTGTGCGGCGATCTGTCGAGTTGGGAATCGAAGGTAAAAACCGTTTGGGCCGACGCGGCGGAGCCGGTGCAGCAGTTCATGATCCCGGCCGTCGATCAGTATTATCGCGGTAAACCGCAGGTGCAGCGCGACGAAGTGATGCGCAGCAGCGGCATCTTCGCCCAGACGTTGATGCTGGCGGCCAAGGCGCAGGGCTACGACTCTTGCCCGATGGACGGTTTTGATTTCGACGCGGTGGGAGAGATTATCAATAAGCCGGCGCATTATCAGATCGCGCTGATGGTCGCTATCGGCAAGGCGGCGGGGCAACCTTACCCGCGCATCGGCAAGCTGCCGTTCGACGAGGTGGTGAAAACCGATCGCTTCTGAGCTGAACGGTGAATGACAAAAGGGAAGGCTTGCGCCTTCCCTTATTTTTTTATGACGCACAGTTCGTTCCAGTAACTGAAACGGATGCGCCGTTGCAGGCGGTGATGCCACATAGAACACTCCTTCTACCCTACACGGTTTAAATAAATAGCACCGCGCCGAACACAAGGCGAATGCCTTATTGTGCATAGCTTGCCCGTCGGACGGGATTAACCGATTTTACCGGCCCGGTGCGCGGCGGGCGCCCATCGCCAGCCGAAGTTCATGCCCGCGGCCGCGCCGAGAATGGCCAGCGTGCCCAGCAGCTGCAACAGGCTGAGACGGTGCCCGAACGCCGCCCAGTCCACCACGATCGCCACTGCCGGGTAGATAAACGACAGCGCGCCAACCAGAGCGGTGGGGATTTTCTGGATAGCGCCATAGAGCAACGTGGACATCACCCCGGTATGCACCAGGCCGAGGGTCGCCAGCAGCAGCCAGTCGAGCGGTTCTGCGGGAAGGTGGGCCAGACCGGCGAACGGCGCCATCGCCACCGCGCCAACGGTCAGTTGAATCAACACGATGAGCTGCGGCGGCAACGCGGCCAGCTGTTTGACGATCGCTGCCGCCAGGGCGTACATCAGGGCCGCACCGAGCGCCAGCGCCACGCCCAGCAGATAGTCGCCATCGCCGCCACCGCTCTGCCGGCCGGTGACGATCAACACCATCCCGGCGAACGCCAGCAGAAGCCAGCCCAGCCGATTAGCCGTCAGTTTTTCGCCGAACAGCAGCGCTCCCAGCGCCACCAACATAAACGGTTGAACATGGTAGGTCACGGTGGCGACAGCGATCGAGGCATGCGCATAGGCGGCAAACAATAGCGTCCAGTTGAGCACCAGCGCGAGGCCCCCCAGGACGGCGAAAGCCAGCTGCCGCCGGTTGATGGCGCCTGATTTCAGTTGCCCAAGCGCGGCGCAGGTGGCCAGCATCGCCAGCGCGCCGAACGCGCAGCGCCAAAACACCACCGTGGCGGGCGGCTGCCCTAACACGATCACCGGCCAACCGACGGTGCCGGAGATCGTCATGGCGAGGATCATTTGCACTGCGCCGCGCGTTTTCGTTTTCATGTCGTTTCCCTCGCGGCCTGACCGTGCTTGTGGTGAAGTCGCTTAATCATTAAAATGAACAATCGAACATTATGATGAACATGGTTGACGGTGTTCGTCAAGTCGAACAAATGAATGGTATAACGAACAATGAGCGAGAGCCTAATGCAGAACATCACGCCGATCGGCCTCTTGTCGGCGGCAATCCGCCGTGAGCGGGAGCGATTGAACCTGTCCGTCACCGAACTGGCGAAGCGCGCGGGTATCGCCAAGTCCACGTTGTCGCAGCTCGAAGCCGGCAGCGGTAATCCCAGTCTGGAAACGCTGTGGGCGTTGGCGATGGCGCTGGATGTGCCGGTCAGCCGACTGATTTCGCAACCCAGCAGGCAGGTGCAAGTGATCCGCGCTCATGAGGGGACCGCGGCGGTGTCAGAGCAGGGCAACTACGCCGCCACGTTGCTGGCCACTTGTCCACCGGGCGCGCAGCGCGACATTTACCGGCTGCGGGTGCAGCCCGGCGAAGTCAAACTTTCCCGGCCGCATCCGCCGGGCACCGTCGAGCATGTGATCATCAGCAGTGGACGGGCGCGCCTTGGCCCGGCGGATCAGCCGCAGGTGCTGAGCGCCGGCGATTACATCAGTTACTCCGCCGATCGCGAGCACGTTTTCGAGGCCCTGGAGCCGGAGACCACCGCTGTGATGCTGATCGAGCAGGGCTAGCACGGCGTTGACGGTTCGTTTATTGAAAATGATTCTCAATTATATTAGTGTGCCCGCCTGTTTTGACGCCGGGGCAGGCGCGTAGCCCGGCGTCGCCGTTTGTTGCCCTTCAAGGACCGAAGATGAAAATCGCTATTCCTTCCATACTGTTACTCGCCGGTTTGACGGCGACGCACCCGGCCACCGTGTTGGCCGCTGCACCGCCCGCCGCGGCGGATCAGGGCCAGAACGACACGGCCAACAACGATTTCAGCTTCGTGCGCTATCGCGCGGATTACCGCGTTAACGCCAACGCCACCAACGTGAAGGCGGAAAGCTACGAAGTGCTGCTGAAAACCAAGGCGGCGGTCGAAAAATTCAGCCAGATCCGCCTGAGCTACAGCGAGAAAATGGAAACGCTGGAGGTGGTCGCCGCCTATACGCTGACCGCCGACGGCCAGCGCCACGATGTGGCGCCCGATCGCATTTATACCCAGGAAAGCTATTCCAGCGCCACGGCGCCGCTGTATGCCGATCGCAAGGTGCGCGTCATCGTGTTCTCCAACCTGGCGCCGGGCTCGCGCGTGGTGTACGAACTGCGCCGCACGCAGAACACCCCGTATTTCCCTGACTATTTCGGCCTGTGGGAGACGTTCAGCGTTTTCGATCAGTTCGACGACGCCGAAGTGACCCTGCAGGCGCCGGCCAAGCTGCCGATGCATATCTTCACGCGCGGCGTCGAGGGCGGGGACCAACCGCAAATCCGCAACGGCCAGGCGCACTGGCGCTGGCATTATTCGCGCAGCGCCCCGATGAAGGCGCAAAACTGGGCGGCGGACAGCTGGACCTTCAGCCCGACCATCATGGCCAGCACCTACCGCGAGTGGCCGCAGTTGGCCAAGGCCTACCAGCTGAAGGCCGGCGCGGCGGCGAAGGTGACGCCGGGCATTCAGGCGCTGGCGGACAATATCACCGCCGGTATCAGCGATCGGCGCGAGCAGGCGGAGGCCCTCTATCGCTGGGTGGCGCAAAACATTCGCTACGTGGCGGTGTACCTGGGCAACGGTGGGCTGGAGCCGAATTCGGCGCAGAGCATTCTCGATAACCATTACGGCGACTGTAAGGATCACGTGGTGATCCTGGAGGCGCTGCTCGCCGCCAAAGGCATTGAAAGCTCGCCGGTGCTGATCGGCATGGATGAAGGCCCGATCCTGCCTAAAGTGCCGCTGCTTGGCCGCTTCAATCACGCCATCACCTACGTGCCGGAATTCAAACTGTACCTCGATTCCACCAATCCCTGGGCGCGTTTCGGGCAACTGCCGGAGGGCGATTTGGGCGCACCGGTGCTGCTGACGCGCGACGCCAGGCTGGCGCGCACGCCGGGCAGCGATGAGCAGCCGGTCAAGAGCGCGCTGAACGTCGATTTCGTGTTCGACAAGGCGGGCAATCTGCGCGGACAGACCGAGCGCCGGCTGAGCGAAGTGGAAGAAATTGACCTGCGGGGCTACTTCTCGCAGATCAACCGTCAGAATCGGGCGCAGGCCGAAGCGACAATCATGTCCGCTTCCGGCATCGACGGCAACGGCGAAGTGGCGATGAACAGCGATCCGCTGGATCTCAAAAAGCAGTTCGGCTATCGCTTCCGCTTCAAGGCGGACGACTACGTCGATTTCGGCGTGGTGGGCGGCATGACGTTGCCCAACCCGCCCGGCGGCAAATCGTTCCGCACGCTGTATACCACCACGGCGGCGCCGGGCAACGAAACGCCGTTCTACTGCACCGCGCAGCGCTATGACGAAACCTACCGTCTGCAGCTGCCGGCCAACGTGCCGATCATCGCCATTCCGAAAGATCGGCAATTCCGCAATGCGGCGGGCGACTATCGCGTCGAGTGGCGGCGCGACGGGCAGCAGGTGACCGTCAATCACCGCCTGCAGGTGAACGCCATTCGCGGCAAGGAAGCGCTGTGCCAGGCGCAGGATTACCCGGCATTCCGCGAGCTGTTCCAGCAGGTGCGGCGCGGTTTCCGCGGCCAGGTGGTGTACGGTGAATTGGCCAACGGCAAATAGGCCGCTGCCCCGCTGCGCCAAGCGGCGGGGCGCACGCCTCAGTTGAACTCGCTCGCGACCTCGGACCACAGGCTGACGCGGCAGCCGCGCGCCGCGAAAGCGTCCATCTCGCGTTTGATGCCGCCGCTCTCTTGCCAACCCGGCAAGTCGAGCACGATCAACTCATCCATCGCCGCCATGAACAGGGCGTCGATCGGCGCCCACAGCTTGCCGATGGCGGTTTTGTCTAGCTCTTGCAAACACTGGTTGATCGGATGCGACATGCTGACCTGACTAAAAACGGCGTTGCCGGCTCGCACGATAGCGGCGGCGACGTCGTTGCAGGCGATAAAGCGTTGCTGCACGACGTTGGCGTCGGTGTGGCTGTAGGGGCAGGCTAAAAATATTTTTCTCATTAGCGTTTGTTCTCTCAATAATTGTTGTCAGGGACGAAAAAAGGGCGCAGCTTCCCCGTGAGGCGGCGCCCCGTTTATTTTTATGGCTTAGGGGTAAATTTAACGAGCGGCGGCGGCGATGGCCGTCGATTGCCTTTGCGTCTGTTCTTTTTCCAGCAATTCAGCCTCCGGCACCGAAATTTTTATGGCGATCAGCACGGCGATCATGCCACCGAGGAATTTGCCCATCATGATCGGCAACACCAGCGAAGGTTGGAAGTTGGCGGTAAACGCCAGGTGATCGCCCAACGTGGCCTGTGCGCAGATGCCGAAGGCCACGCACAGCACCTTATCGCGGGCGCGCATGCCTTTGAACAGGTGATAAACGGCGATGATATTGGCCAATACCATAATAAAGCCCAGCGCGCCAGTATCCGATAAACCGAGCTTTTTACCGATGAAATGCATCGGCTTGCGGCAATAGCGCTGGAATAAATAACAAATGGGGAATGTGCCCGCCAACATAATGCCGATATAACCGGCGATCTCGATAGCGCGGAATAATTCGTCTTTGTCGGCAAATAACGGATCGAATACCCAGCCGCCGAACACCTTTTTAAACACGCCGGTGAAATGCTCGATGATGCACAGCGCCAACACCAGCTTGATAAAGGCATCCGCCGCCTTGCCGAAGATCAGGAATCCTTTCACCATCGCCGCCGGCCGCAGCTTCAGCCCCAACGCCAGTAGGAAGCACAGGGCGAACAGCGGGGACAGCAGCCGCAGCGCCTGCAGCAAGTCCAGCTGCAGATAGTGCGCGGCAGGTGACGTGGTGGAGATAATCTCCCTGACCGGCAGGTTATTGAAGGTGATGGTCACCAGGGCGATCAGCACGGCGAACGGAATGCTGATCAGGCCTGCCATGGCACCCAGCGCCAGATATTTATGGTCGTCGCGGTTCAGCATGATAAGCCCGACCGGGATCAGGTACACGATGCTGGCACCCGAGGTGTAGCCCACCAACATGGCGACGATCCACATATCGCGGTTGGCGGCAATGGCGTCGGCCAGCTGATAGCCGCCCATGTCCACGGCGATCACCGCCAGCGCCGCGATCGAGGCGTCGGAGCCGAGCGCCGAGAAGAAGGGGCCGATGCTGTACATGATCAGGTAAGAGATGATCGGGATTGCGGCCATGATGCCAGCCTGGGCGAGAAACACTGGGCCGATGGCGTGAATGCCGTTGACGAATTCGCGTCCCAGCTCGCCTTCCGGTTTGACGATCGACGCCAGCGCACCGATCAGAGTGCCGGCCATGATGATATAGATGATGAAATTACCGAACTCAGCCATGGTGTTCCTCCTGCGATGAACGTAAGCCGCGCGAGCGCGCGATGATTTCCTGATAGCGGGCAAACCAGCCCGCCATATCGACCTCGGCGGGTTCCGTCACTTCATAGCGGTTGAGCACCTTGAGCGGATGTTCCACCCCCAGTCCTTTACGCGCCAACAGCGCAACGCCTTGGGCGGTGATCTCCTTATTGGTGGGAGAGACGATGCGCTTTTGGATCAGGTTGGCGAGAAACTGCGTGAAATAGCGGTTGGCGGACAGGCCGCCGTCCACCGAAATGCTGTCGCCGATCGGTTTCAGTTTATCCATGGCGTTGATCACCTCGGCGGAACGCATGGCGATGCCTTCGAGGATCGACTGCAGCAGATCCTTGCGCTCGGTCTCCAGCGACAGCCCGGCCCACATCCCGGCGGCGGAGCGGTCCCAGTACGGGCAAGCCAGTCCGGAGAGCGCGGGCACAAAGGCCAGGCCGCGCGCGATGGCCGGCTGAGAGGGGAAGTCGCCGAATTCATCGAAATCGTTGAACAGGCCGATCTTTCTCGCCCAGTTAATGGCGGAGGCGGCGTTATAAACGCCGCCGTCCAGGCCATACACCGGCTCGCTGTCGGGCAGCTTCCAGCACAGCGTGGGCAACAGGCCGGACTCGCCGGCATCGATCGGGCGCGGCCCGGTGATCGCCTGTAAAAAGGCGCCGGTACCGAAGGTGATCTTCATCTGCCCCGGTTGATGGCAGCCGTGGCCGTATGTACCGGCAAACTGGTCGACGATGCAGGCCGTCAGCGGCACCGGTTTGCCGTTGAGCGCGACGTCGCCGAAGTGGCCGATGTTGTCTCTGACCTCGGGCAGGCTGTCGATCGGCACGCCGAACAAACGGCACAGCTCCTCATCCCACTGCAGGGTATGAATGTTGAACAACGAGGTGCGCGAGGCCGAGTTATAGTCGGTAAGATGCCGGCCGCACAGGTGGAACAGGAAGAAGGCGTCCATGGTGCCGAGCCGCAGGCGGCCGCGTTGCGCCAATTGCCTGGCGCCCGGGGCGTTGTTCATCAGCCAGCCCATCTTGCTGGCTGAGAAGTAGGTATCGAGCGGCAGACCGGTTTTCGCCGTCACCAGCGGCTCAACGCCTTCGCGTTTCAGCCGCTGGATCTCCGGCTCGGTGCGCTGATCTTGCCAAACGATGGCGTTGTACAGCGGCAGGCCGCTGTCGGCGTCCCAGGCCAGCAGGCTTTCGCCCTGATGCCCTAAACCGATGGCATCCACCATGTCGCACTGGCTGAGACAGCGGCGGATATTCGCCAAAATCTCCAGGGCGTCGTGTTCCACCCAGCCCGGATTGGGGGTGATCTGCTTGTGCGGCATGCTGGCCGGTGAATGGTGCCTGCCGTCTTCGCCGAACACCACGACCCGGGTGCCGGTGGTCCCCTGATCAATCGCGGCATAACGTTGATTCATCATTGCTTCGCTCTCTTATAGGTTTTGTTTTTTTATTGTGCCTGGTGTTTGTTGTGTGACTGTTTTAATAATCTATCTTCAATTTCACACATAAAAGCAACATAAATCACAAGATAAAATAACCCCGCGTGATCGACCTCATACTTTTTGCTTATCACCGCCTTTTGCGGCTTTTTTTTGGGAGTTATGTTGTTTTTGTCATTTCAAATGCGGTTATTGTGTGGTTTTATTGTGGTTATCACATCAAAACGGGACATCAGCATGATGGAAGAACAAACGGGTTGGGACATTGTCGTGATTGGCGGCGGTGTGGTCGGGTGTGCGGTATTCCGCAAATTCTGTCTGATGGGCGCCCGTACGCTGCTGTTGGAAAAAGGGGGCGATATCCTGTCCGGCGCCAGCAAAGCCAACAGCGCGCTGCTGCATACCGGCTTCGATGCGCCCAGCGGCAGCCTGGAACTGCATTGCATGCAGGCCGGGTACCGGGAATTTATCGCCATCCGTGAACGAATGAATCTGCCGCTGTTGCCCACCGGCGCGCTGGTCGTGGCCTGGGACGAGCAGCAGTTGGCGGCGCTGCCCGCGATTGTGCAACAGGCGCACGACAACGGCGTGCTGGACGTGGCGCAGATCGACGCCGCCGAGCTGTATCGCCGTGAGCCGCAGCTGGCACCCGGCGCGTTGGCGGCGGTAGAGGTGCCGGGCGAGAGCGTGATCGATCCCTGGAGCACGCCGCTGGCTTACCTGACGCAGGGCGTTAAACACGGCGGCGACTATCGCTTCAATACCGAGGTGACCGGCGCCGAACGCTTGCCGACCGGCTGGCGGCTAACCAGCAACCGGGGCGAGTTTCACGGCAAAATCGTCATCAACTGCGCCGGCAATCAGGGCGACCGGGTAGAAAGTTTCTGCCATCAGCCCGAGTTTGAAATTCGCCCGCGCAAAGGGCAGTTCCTGGTGTTCGACAAGGCCGCCGCCGGGCAGGTCAACGCCATTATCCTGCCGGTACCGACGACGATCACCAAAGGGGTGCTGCTGTCGAAAACCATCTTCGGCAATTTGCTGCTCGGGCCGACCGCCGAAGAACAGCAGGATCGCGAGACGGCGACGGTGGACGAAACCAAAATGCGCGAGCTGATCGAACAGGGCACCCGGCTGCTGCCCTCGCTGGTGAATTACAGCGTGACCGCCAGCTATGCCGGCTTGCGTCCGGCCACCGAGCAGAAACACTACCGCATTCAGCACTATCCCGATCGGCAGTGGATCTGCGTGGCGGGCATTCGCTCCACCGGCCTGACGGCGGCGCTGGGCATCGCGCAATATGTGGAACAGCTCTATCGCGACCACTTTACGCCGTGCTTCACGCCAAAAACGCCGGAGACCGTGTATTGGCCGCAAATGCCGATGCTTGCCGACTACGCGCTGCGCGATTACGCGCGCCCGGACAACGGCGGCATCGTTTGCCACTGCGAGCTGGTGACCCAGCGGGAGATCGAGGCGGCGTTCGATTCCGCCGTGCCGCCGGAGTGCATCGGCGGGCTGCGGCGCCGCACGCGCGTGATGATGGGGCGCTGCAACGGTTTTTATTGCAGCAGCCGGGTGGCGGAAATGGTAGGCGATCGTTTTGGCCAGACGCTGGCCGTAGGGAGCATTGATGAAAACTGAGTATCAGGTGGCGATTGTCGGTGCCGGGCCGGCCGGGATCGCAGCGGCGACCGCGTTGCGGCAGGCGGGGATCGAGGATGTGGTGCTCCTGGAACGGGAACGGCAGGCGGGCGGTGTGCCGAGACACTGTCGGCACCCCACCTTTGGGCTGCAAACGTTTTATAGGCCGATGCTGGGATCCACCTATGTCGATAAAATACTGGCGCGCGCCGGGCAGGTGGAGATCCGTACCGGCGTGACGGTGCTCGCCATCAAGCCGGACGGCGAGCTGACCATCACGGACTGCCGCGGCGTCAGCACGTTGAAAGCGCAGCGGGTGATCCTGGCGACCGGCGTGCGCGAGACGCCGCGCCATCCGCGACTGGTGAGCGGGCTGCGGCCGCAGGGCGTACTCACCGCCGGTGCGCTGCAGCAGTTCGTCTATCTGCGCGGGCTGCAGCCGGGCAAGGCGCCGGTGGTGATCGGCACCGAGCTGGTCAGTTTCTCCGCGCTGTGGACGCTGCGTAACGCCGGCGTGCGCGCCGTCGCCATGATTGAAAGCGGCGGCAGACCCGTCGCCTGGCGTCTGAGCGCGCTCTATGCGCGTCTGATGGGAGTGCCGATCCACTACTATTCGCGTGTGACCGATATTGCCGGCCGCGATCGGGTTGAATCCATAGAAGTGGAAAATCGCCAGGGGGAGAAACGGCGCATCGCCTGCGACAGCCTGATCTTCACCGGCCGCTTCACCGGGGAGTATACGCTGATCCGCCAGAGCCACCTGGCGCAGCGGCCGGACAGCGGCTGTCCGTTGACCGATCAGTTCGGCCGCTGTTCCGACGCCGCCTATTTCGCCGTCGGCAACATGTTGCACCCGGCGGACATGGGCGACCAGTGTTATCAGGAAGGGCTGCGCGTCGGCGAGGCCGTTGCCCATTCGCTGCAGCGCACGCTGCCGCCGGCGCGGCAAATCCTGCCGGTGCGGCACGACGAACGGATACGTCTGACTGCGCCCGCCCGTGTGGCGCTGATCGGCAATCCCGCCACGGTCACGATCAATATGCGCGTGGAACAGGCGGTGTCCGGTTCGGTGGTGGTGCGGCTGGGGGAGAAAGTGCTGTACCGCAAAACGCATCGTTGCCTGCCTGAACGGCGGATCCTGCTGCGCAATATCGTCTTGCCAGCCGAGGCTGAGCGTGATGCGCTGCACATCAGCATCGAATCCGCCGGGTGAACGACGGCAACGGCTTGCGTCTAACGCCCTGAAACCCGTAGTATTCCGTCAGTTAACGCCGCAAGTCTCGGCGTAGGCAGTCACTCTTACTAAAGGCAGCGAGTGTAATGTGAATGGATATCTCTAATTCCGTGGAAAGGCGCAATGAAATACTGGCGCTGATCCAGGCCAACGGCCGGGTTTACGTGAATGAGCTGGCGGATAAATTCCAGGTTTCGCAGGAAACCATTCGGCGCGACCTGAACAAGCTGGAAGACTATCGGCTGATCAAGAAGATCCACGGCGGCGCGGTGAGCAGCCAGTTTAAATTCGAGCATGAATTCAACGAGCGGGCCAAAATCGCCGAGGCCGAGAAGCGCGCCATCGCGGAGAAAGCGGCGACGCTGCTCCAACCGGGCGATACGGTGTTCGTGGATTTCGGCTCCACCACGCTGGAGTTTGCCCGGCAGTTGGCGACGATCGATCAACTGACGGTCATCACCAACTCGCCGCTTATCGCCAACGTCTGTCTGGAAAATGACTCCATTGACGTGGTGCTGATCGGCGGGCAGTTCATCGACTCCAAAATGGCGTGCCTGGGCGCGATCGCATTGAATAATATCGAGGCGTTTTTCGCCGACTACGCCATCATCGGCGCCGGCGCGGTCAATCTGCAGACCGGCGTGATGGATCAGAACGTCAATGAAGCGGCCATCGCGCGCAAAATGATTGCCCAGAGCCGCAAGTGCATCGTGCTGGCCGACGAAAATAAGCTGCGCGGGCATGCGATGACGCTGGTGGCCAAATGGCCCGAGGTCGATTATCTGGTGACCTCCGACAGCGGTAACGCATTAGAAGGCTTGGTTTTCCCCGCCAACGTTAATGTGTTGGTGGCGCAGGTATAAAGGGTGAGAAGCCTTTCTCCATGCGGAGAAAGGCTCAAACCGCTTCCGTCAGGCGATATCGACCGCGCGCACCTCTTTGGATCTCAACTTCACGCGGATCGGCACCGATTTATACGAAGGCGTGCCGCTCTCCTCATCGATGTAATGCAGCGGCACCAGCACGTTGGCCTCCGGGTAGTAGGCGCCGACCGAACCGGCCGAGATGTTGTAGGCGATCACCGTGATGCCTTCCAGGCGCTGGGTGCTGCCGGGCAGCGCCGTTTCCAGATCCACCACGTCGCCATGTTCCAGCCCCAAACGTTGCAGATCGCTGTCATTCATGAACAGCACGTCGCGCCGGCCGAAGACCCCGCGGTAGCGATCGTCCAGAGCATAGATGGTGGTGTTGTACTGATCGTGGCTGCGCAGCGTGATCAGCCGCAGCGTGTCTTTGTCTGCCGTTATCTCGTCCTCATGCAGCCCGCTGAATACGGAAAACATCGCCTTGCCCGTCGCCGTCGGCCACTGGCGCTCGGTCGGCGGCAGCGGCATGCGGAAACCGCCGGGTTGACGAATGCGCGCGTTGTAATCGTCGAAGCCGGGGATGGTTTTTTCGATCAAATCGCGGATCACGTCGTAATCTTCGATCAGTTCATCCCAGGGCACCTTGCTGGCGGGCATCACCGCTTTGGCCATGCCGGCCACAATGGCGGGTTCCGAACGCAACAGCTCCGACGCCGGTTTTAATTTGCCGGACGAGGCGTGAACCATCGACATCGAATCCTCCACCGTCACCGATTGTCGCCCGCCGGCCTGCATGTCCAGTTCGGTACGGCCCAGGCAGGGTAGAATGAGGGTTTCTTTCGCCACCAACAAATGGCTGCGGTTGAGTTTGGTGCCGATATGCACGCTTAATTCCAGCGCTTTCATCGCCGGGAAACTCTGCTCGGGGTCCGGCAGCGCCACGGCGAAGTTGCCGCCCAGGCAGATCAACGCCTTCGAGGTACCGTCGATCATCGCCTGCATGCATTTCACGGCATCGTGACCGTGGGCTTTGGGCGGCGTGAAGCCAAACACCGTTTCCAGCTTCGCCAAAAAATCGGCCGAGGGTTTTTCGGTGATGCCGACGGTGCGGTTGCCCTGCACGTTGGAGTGGCCGCGCAGCGGGCAGATGCCGGCGCCCGGTTTGCCGATGTTGCCGCGCAGCAACAGCAGATCGGCAATCAGGCGTACGTTGGCGGTGCCTTTATTGTGCTGGGTAATGCCCATGCCGTAGGTCACGATGGTGGCGTTGGATTTCGCGTAAGCGGCGGCGACCTGTTCCAGATCCCGGCGCGCCAGGCCGCTCTCCGCCTCAATCGCATCCCAACCGGTGGCCTTCAGATCGGCGGCGAAATCCGCAAAACCTTCCGTGTGCTCGGCAATAAAGGCGTGGTCCAGCGCATTGCCATGTTCGTCATCCAACTGCAGCAGCGCTTTGGCGATGCCTTTGAGCGCTGCGGCGTCGCCGCCGGCTTTGACCTGATAGTAGGTGGAGGCGATAGGGGTCGAACTGTAGGTCGCCATTTCGATGACGTTTTGCGGATCGGTGAAACGCTCGAGCGCCCGCTCGCGCAGCGGATTGAACACGATAATCGGCACTTTTTTGCGCGCCAGTTCATGCAGCGTGCCCATCATGCGCGGGTGATTGGTGCCCGGATTGTGCCCGATGGAGATAATCAGCTCCGCGCTGTCAAAGTCGTCCAGGGACACGGTGCCTTTGCCGATGCCGATCGACTGAGGCAGGCCAACGCTGGTCGGCTCATGGCACATATTGGAACAGTCGGGGAAGTTATTGCTGCCAAATTCCCGCGCAAACAGCTGGAACAGATAGGCAGCCTCATTGGACGCCCGGCCGGAGGTATAAAACTCCACCTGCTCCGGCGGCAGCGTCTGCAAAACGGCGGCAATGCGTTGAAACGCCTCATCCCAGGCCAGCGGGCGCAGCGTGTCGGTCCTGGCGTCATAGAACAGGGGCGTGGTCAGGCGACCATAGTCCTCCAGTTCATAGTCGGTTTTCCGCAGCAGTGAGGTCACGGTATTTTGCGCCAGGAATTCGGCCGTCACGCGTTTGCTGGTCGCTTCCCAGGTCACGGCTTTGGCGCCGTTTTCGCAAAACTGGAAGGTGGATCGATGTTCTTTATCCGGCCATGCGCATCCCGGGCAATCAAACCCGTCGGGCTGATTGGTGCGCATCAGCGTTACCGGCGCCTCCAGGGTATCCATCTGTGTGCGCACGGCGATGGCCGTCGCTTTCAGCGCGCCCCAACCGCCGGCGGGCCCATCGTAGGGATGAACCCCGGGCACTGCTCGTCTTTTCGCCATTATTGATTGCCTCCGACACCGCTTACGATAAATGCAGGTGATTGATTTACTATGAATATTATCCTTATCGTCCAAGGCGGACCGCAGGCGTCGCCGTCGTTGAACGCAGGCCTGTCGATTCAGTATAGATGAGTGAAAAAGGAGACAGCGGTCATCTGTGCGGGGAGAGCGGCGGCCCGTCTAATCGGAGGCGGGCCGCCGGAGGGTTACTTTTTCACCACCAGCCCCACGCCGCGGCCGCGCGGATCGGACGCGGTTTCCGGCGTGCGGCCATCGATGCGGATAGCCTGAATATCCCCCATGTTCCAGCCCTGGTCTTCGAGGGTGTAGCCCATGGCTTTCAGCTCGTCCGCCGGTTTGCCGGTCAGCGGCGCAAAGCTGTCATAGTAGACGGTGTCCTTCGGCAACAGCTGATGGTGCACGCGCTGGGCGGCCACCGCCTGCGCCAGCGGCAGATGGTAATCGTAGAGATTGTTGATCACCTGAAAGATCGAGGTGAAGATGCGCGATCCGCCCGGCGTGCCGATCACCAGGGTGACGTCGCCGTCGCGGGTGATGATGGTCGGGCTCATCGAGGAGAGCATGCGTTTGCCCGGCTCGATGGCGTTGGCGTCGCTGCCCACCACGCCGAAGGCGTTGGCGACGCCGGGTTTGGCGCTGAAGTCGTCCATCTCGTCGTTGAGCAGGAAACCGGCGCCTTTGACCACCACGCCGCTGCCGAAGTCCCAGTTAAGCGTATAGGTGTTGCTGACCGCGTTGCCGGCCGCATCGACGATCGAGAAGTGGGTGGTTTGGTGGCTTTCCAGCCCCGGCCGCACCTGCTCGGTCGGCGAGATCGCCGTCGGGTTGATCTCGGCGGCGCGTTTTTGCAGGTAGTCGGGGGCGATCAGCTGCGCTTCCGGCACGTTAGTGAAATCCGGGTCGCCGAGGTAGTCGGCGCGATCGGCGAACACGCGTTTTTCGATTTCCGCCAGCAGGTGGATATAGCGCGCCGAGTTGAGCGGCACGCCCTTGAAGTCGGCGGCGCGATCTTCTTTTATCCCCAGCAGCTGCGCCAGCGCGATGCCGCCGGAGCTGGGCAGCGGGGCGGTATACACGGTGTTGCCGCGCCAGCTGATGCGCATCGGTTCACGCCATTTCACCCGATAGTCGGCCAAATCCGCCGCGCCGATCAGCCCGTTGTCGCGCTGCATTTGCGCCACCAGCAGGCGGGCGGTTTCGCCGTGATAAAAATCGTCGGCGCCAGATTTGGCGATGCGCTCAAGGGTGGCGGCCAGCTCCGGCTGTTTGAACACCGTGCCGGGCTTCATGGCGCCGAAATAGTCGCCGAAGTTGGTTTTACCGGCAAACAGCTTGTTGGCGTCTTCGCGGTACTGATACTGCTGACCCGCCACGGTGAAACCTTGCCGGGCGTAGCCGATCGCCGGCGTCAGCAGCTCGGCCCACGGCAGCTTGCCGAAGCGTTTATGGGCTTCCCACAATCCCAGCACGGTGCCCGGTACGCCGGCGGCGCGACTGCCCACCAGGCTGAGATTCTCGATCACTTCGCCTTTCTCGTTCAGATACATAGTTTTGCCGGCGGCCTTGGGCGCTACTTCGCGGTAGTCGAGGAAATAGGGTTTGCCGTCGACGTACAGCGTCATAAAGCCGCCGCCGCCGATATTGCCGGCTTCAGGGTAGGTGACCGCCAGGGTAAAGGCGGTGGCGACCGCCGCATCGACCGCATTGCCGCCGGCCTGCAGAATATGCGCGGCGACTTTTGCGCCATACTGATCCGGAGCGGCGACCGCGCCGGCGCTCAGATCGGCGGCACAGGCGACGGGGGCGGCGCAGGCCAGGGCCACGCTCAGAGCTATCGTTTTCAATAAACCGGCAGACATAGAAGATCCTTTTAGCGATGTTCAGTTATCAGGTGAATTCAACTAATTATTTTTGAAACAGCAGGTTAGCGCGTTTTATTCGGGCTGTTGCGGCGCTTTATTGAAAGTAGCAGCGGTCAGGCGGGGCCGCCTGACCAGAGTAGCAAATCGTGATGTGGCGCGTTATGCGTCGGCCGGCAGCGTCGATTGCAGCCATTGGCAGAAGTGCCGGGCGAGCGGATTGTGTTCGCTGTCGCGATGCAGCAGCCACGCCCAGTTGGCGCCACGCACGCGTTGCTCGGTTAACGGATGCAGCAACCCGGCGTCACGCGCTTGCTGCGCCAGCAGCTGACTGACCAACGCGATGCCCAGCCCCTGGCAGGCGGCATCCAGCAGCAGGCCGGGATCGGAGAAATTCAGCCCGCTGTCGCGCTGGCCGACGTGCGCGCCGCCCGCCACCGTCCAGTGGCTCCAGTCCATTTCGCGTTCGCCGTGCAGCGTGACGCGCTGCTCCGCCGCCAGCGCCAATAGGCTGGGGTGGCAGGCGGGATAAAGCCGGTCGGTGCAGAGAACCTTAAAGGTGCAGTCCGCCTGCGCGCTGAGATCGTCGCGGATCGCCAAGTCGATGCTGTCCGTCGCCATATCCGGTGGCTCGAAGCTGGTGAAGAGCCACAGATCTATCTGCGGATGCCGCTGGTTGAACTCGCCCAGCCGCGGCGTCAGCCAGTGGCGGGCAAAGGCCGGCGTCGTGTTGACGATCAACTGATTGGGTTTGCGGTACTGGTCCAGACGACGAATGCCGACGGCCAATTGTTGCAGCATCACCTGCGCGGTGCTGAACAGATCGTGGCCGGCATCGGTCAGAGTCACGCTGCGGCCGGTGCGGAAAAACAGCGGCTGTTCCAGAAAAGCCTCGAGGCTGCGGATCTGCTGGCTGATCGCCGACTGGGTAAGGTGCAGCTCTTCGGCGGCCTGATGAAAACTGCCCAGACGCGCCGCCGCTTCAAAACCGCGCAATGCGCTTAACGGGGGCCAGTGTTTTAACATTATCAATAAGCCTGTCTAATCAGATATCCACTAAATATATCGTTTGTCGCAGCGGCAGGGGAAGACTAGCATGAGATTCAATTCCCGGAGAGCGAAAAAACCGGTTAACCAGTTGAATTTAAATTAATTAAAAGAGGGCATTTATGTCAACGCGCCGCACCTTTATCAAGCAGCTTTCGGCGGTGGCCGGCGTTGGCTTGACGGCATCATTGGGTATTTCGTTACGCGGTCACGCAAAAGCTGTGCTTAATCCGGCCTGGCGCTTGCCGGATGAAGGGGAACCGCAACAGCGGGCGTTTATCGCGTTCGGCGCGCAGCGCGCGATTTGGGGCGACTTCACGGCGGACGTGCGGGCGGCGCAGGGGCGTATCGCCCGCGCCATCGCCGAATTTCAGCCGTTGACGGTTTTTTGCCGCGAGCGTGAACGGCAATTGGCCGAGGCCACCTGCGGCAGTCACAACGTCAGCTATGTCGTCACCGAGCTGGATGATATCTGGATGCGCGACATCGGCGCCAATTTCGTCGTCAATGATGCCGGCGAACTGGGCGCGGTGGATTTCAACTTCAACGGCTGGGGCGATAAGCAGCAGCATGCCAGGGATGCGCGTCTGGCAGGGTTTGCCGCCAGGCGATACGGCGTCGCTCAACCGCGCCGCAGCGCACTGGTAGGCGAAGGCGGCGGCATTGAGGTGGATGGGCGCGGCACCGGCATCATGACCGAGAGCAGTTGGGTGAATGCGAACCGCAACCCGGGCTGGAGCAGGGATCGGGTTGAGCAGGAGCTGAAGGCGATGCTCGGCCTGCGTAAAATTATCTGGCTGCCGGGCATTAAAGGCCGAGACATCACCGATGCCCACGTCGATTTTTACGCCCGTTTCGTGCGGCCGGGCGTGGTGGTGGCCAATCTGGACACCGACCCGGCCTCTTACGATCATGCGGTCACCCAGACGCATCTGGCGATCCTCAAGACAGCGACCGACGCCGACGGCCGCACGCTGCAGGTGCATACGCTCTCGCCGCCGCAGGCACCGCGCGACAGCCGTTTCAGCCGCCGCAATCCTGATTTCGCGGCGGGCTACATCAACTATTTCGTTATCAACGGCGCGGTGATCGCCCCGGAGTTTGGCGACCCGCAGGCGGACAAGGCGGCGTTTGAACTGCTGTCGGCGCTCTATCCGCAGCGCAAGGTGGTACAGCTGGAGATCGACGCGATTGCCGCCGGCGGCGGCGGCATTCACTGCGTGACCAGCCAACTGCCGGCGCCTGGCAAACCAGACTAGTGAATGTTCAAAAAATGCGCACGCGGTTGTTTGTCGCCATAGGCTGTGGTTGGCTGAGTGGAAACAGAAGGAGGCCATAATGAACGACTCATCCTTGAGCATTCCCACCTGGTATCGCGATCCGCACGCAGAGCAGGCCATGGCCGAAGGCCATGCGCCCATCTGGCGGCATCTGCTGAGCCTGGTGCCGGAACGCGAACTGTCCGGCGTCAGGGTGCTGGACTTCGGCTGCAATCAGGGCGGTTTTTTGCGCCTGTTGCATCAAATTCGGCCATTTAGTGAGGGGATCGGCGTTGATATCGCCCGCCAATCCGTCGAACAAGCCAACCGCCTGAAAGGAAACCTGCCGATCGTTTATCAGACCGACACGCGGTTGACGGGTTATGAGAACCACTGCGATATCGCCTTCAGTCATGAAGTCATCTACCTGATTGAAGATATCGCGCAGCATGCCGCCGATATGCTGCGGGTGCTGAAGCCGGGCGGCGTTTATTATGCGGTGACCGGTTGCCACACCGACAACCCGCTGTGGCCGCAATGGCGCGAAAGGGTGGCTGAACAGACGCATACCGTGGTGCAGGATCGTTCTCTGGACGATTATGCGCGTATTTTCTCCGCCGCCGGGTTCCAGGTCTCTGCCCGCAGGCTGGGTTTTTCCGGCTTCGTTCCCTATGAGCCGGACGGCTGGATGCCGACTGTTTCGGCAGCGATCGACTACTATTGGCACACCAAAACGGTGTTTAGACTGGTTAAACCCTAAAAATCCCACGCGGCGCTCGGTACGCCGCCGCTGACGAGATAAGATGACGAAATTTATGATGGACCAAGACGCTAAAACAATGGACTTTCGTTTAATCACACGGTTGTCCCTGCTTATGGGGGCGCTCTTGACGCCTGTTGGAGGGGCCACTGCGGCCATGCTTACGCTCGAGAATCAGGATCCGGCGGCGGTGTACCTTATTCAGGATGCGAAGCTGATTCAGGAGCGTGAGGGGGTGAAGATCGCCGAGCGCTCATACCGTTATTTCGAACTTAAGCTCGCCGACAATCTCCAGTATGAAGGTTATATCACCCGCTGTGCCGACGACTATGCCGATAAATTGAATGAACAAGATCGGCGTGAATTAAACCGCTGCACTGAGCAGGTGATCGACGACCTGGATCGGTTGATGGAAAAGACCGCCAACGTGACGTTCTACGATGGCGGCACGCAAAACGTTTATCGGGGCGAAGAACATTCAACGCCTTATTATTACTATTCGTTCGCCCGCGTGGCCAATTATTATCAAACCGACGATGGGCGCCATCCCCTGTATGGCCTGGTTTATCGCTGCAAGCAGCCGGCGAGCGATGCTCATCGGGAGCAAGAGCCTGATACAACTGAAGCGGCGCCGCCCCCGGCTGAAGTGGAACGCTTTATTGCATTGGCTAAAAACCGCTGCGCCAATGTGCTGAAACCACGCTGAACGAGATTGCGCCACCGTTTTCCGCTTCGAAAAGATTTTACGCAATCCTTACGCAACCCTTTCAGAAGCGCATTCCGGCATTCGATATATTGAGAATAGTCATTCTCAATAGGATCGTATTGCAATGCAGAGGAAAACGCTTTTGGCGCTGGGGCTTTCGCTGTCGCTGGCCGCCTGCGATGGGCAAAACGCCGGCGCGCCGACGGGCGCAGGCGGTGAACGGGAGGTCGGCGTCGTCACGTTGCGCGGCCAGTCTGTAACCCTGAGCAGCGAGTTGACCGGTCGGGTTAACGCCACCATGACCTCCGACGTGCGGCCGCAGGTCGACGGCATCATCAAGCAGCGGCTGTTTACCGAAGGGGCCGAGGTGAAAGCCGGGCAGGTCTTGTATCAAATTGACCCCGCCAGCTATCAGGCCAGCTACGATCAGGCCGCCGCCCAGCTGAAAAACGCTCAGGCCACGGTGCAATCCACCCGGCTCAAATCGCAGCGCTATGCGGCGCTGGTGAAAGAGAACGGCGTTTCCAAACAGGACGCAGACGACGCCAAAGCCGCGTATCTGCAGGCCGTGGCGTCGGTGGCGCAGTATCAGGCGGCGCTGGAAACGGCGCGCATCAATCTCGCCTATACCCAGGTGCGGGCGCCGATCGCCGGCCGCATCGGCATTTCGTCGGTGACGCCGGGCGCGCTGGTCACCGCCAGCCAGACTGATGCGTTGGCCACCATCCGCGCGTTGGATCCGATCTATGTCGATCTGACCCAGTCCAGCGCCCAGTTGCTTAAACTGCGCCGTCAGCAGGCCGCTTTGCAGCGCGGTGCGGTCACGCCGGTCGCCATCAAGCTGGAGGACGGCACGCCTTATGCCCACGCCGGCAAGCTGGAGTTGACCGAGGTGGCGGTGGATGAGGCCACCGGTTCGGTCACGCTGCGCGCGGTGTTCCCCAACCCCGAACATGAGCTGTTGCCCGGCATGTACGTCCATGCCACGGTGGATAACGGCGTCGATCCCAAAGCCATCCTGGCGCCGCAGCAGGGCATCACCCGCAACGCCAAAGGGGAAGCCACCGCGTTGGTGGTAAACGCGCAAAACAAAGTGGCGCAACGCACCGTCAGCGCCGAACGGGTGGTGGGCAGCAACTGGCTGATCGACAGCGGGCTGAACGACGGCGATCGCCTGATCGTCGAAGGCACCAGCAAGGTGACGATCGGCGCCGCGGTGAAGCCGGTAGACGTCTCGGTCGACAAAACCCAACGCGGGGAGCAGTGATATGGCGCAGTTCTTTATCCGGCGTCCGGTATTCGCCTGGGTGATCGCCATCATCATCATGCTGTGCGGTCTGATGTCGATCAATTCATTGCCCGTCTCGCAGTACCCGGACGTCTCACCGCCGCAGATCGCCATCTCCGCCACCTACCCGGGCGCGGACGCGGAAACGCTGGAAAACAGCGTCACCCAGGTGATTGAGCAGCAGCTCACCGGCCTGGACGGCCTGCTGTATTTCTCGTCGACCAGCAGCGCCAGCGGCTCGGTCAGCATCAACGTCACCTTTGAGCAGGGCACCGATCCGGATATCGCTCAGGTGCAGGTGCAAAACAAGGTGCAGCAGGCGGAAAGTCGTCTGCCGAGCGCCGTCACCGCACAGGGCGTGACGGTCAAAAAATCCCAGAGCAGCTTTCTGCTGATCGTCGGGTTGTATGACGAAAGCGACAAGGCGACGATGGCCGATATCTCCGACTATCTGGTCAGCAACCTGCAGGATCCGCTGTCGCGCATCGAGGGCGTCGGGGACGTACAGGTGTTCGGCTCGGAATACGCGATGCGCATCTGGCTGGATCCGACCAAACTGGCGAGCTTTTCGCTGATGCCTTCCGACGTGCAGACGGCGATCGAGGCGCAAAACACCCAGGTGTCCGCCGGCAAGATAGGCGATCTGCCGGCCGCCGCCGACCAGCAGCTGACCGCCACGGTGAAGGCGCAGTCGCGGCTGCAAACGCCGGAACAGTTCCGCAATATCATCCTGAAAAGCGACAGCAGCGGGGCGCTGGTGCGGCTGGGCGACGTGGCGCGGGTTGAGCTGGGCAACGAAGACTACTCCGCCAGCGCGCACCTCAACGGCCACCCGGCGGCGGGGATCGCGGTCAAGCTGGCGGCGGGCGCCAACGCCCTGAGCACCGCCAAGCTGGTAAAGGCCAAGGTGGCGGAATACCAAAGCGCCATGCCGCAGGGCTACAAGGTGGCCTACCCGAAAGACAGCACCGACTTCATCAACATCTCGATCGAAGAGGTGGTGAAAACACTGTTTGAAGCGGTGGCGTTAGTGGTGGTGGTGATGTTCGTGTTTCTGCAAAACCTGCGCACCACGCTGATCCCGACCATTACCGTGCCGGTGGTGTTGCTGGGCACCTTCGGCGCGCTGGCGGCGTTCGGCTATTCGATCAATACCCTGACGCTGTTCGGCATGGTGTTGGCGATCGGGCTATTGGTGGATGACGCCATTGTGGTGGTGGAAAACGTCGAACGGGTGATGCGCGAGGATAAGCTGCCGCCGCGCGAGGCGACGGAGAAATCGATGCGCGAAATCACCGGCGCGCTGGTCGGCATCGCGCTGGTGCTGTCGGCGGTGTTTCTGCCGATGGCGTTCTTCGGCGGCTCCACCGGGGTGATCTACCGCCAGTTTTCGATCACCGTCGTCTCCTCGATGGTGTTGTCGGTGGTGCTGGCGTTGACGCTGGCGCCGGCCTTGTGCGCCACGTTGCTGAAACCTGCGCACGACGCGCAGACCGACAAAGGCTTGCTGGGCAAATTCAACCGCGGTTATGACCGGTTGCAGGCGAAGTACGCCGACAAGGTCGGCGCAGTGATCCACCGGCCAACGCGCTATCTGCTGCTGTACGGCCTGCTGTTGATCGCCGCCGCCGTAATGTATCTGCGTTTGCCGACCGGCTTCCTGCCCAACGAGGATCAGGGCTCGGTGATGGTGCAGTACACCTTGCCGGCCGGCGCCACCAACGCGCGCACCTCGGCGGTGAGCGAGGCGGTGACCGCCTATTTTCTCGACCAGGAAAAGGCCAACGTCAGCACCATTTTCACCATCAACGGCTTCGGTTTCAGCGGCAGCGGGCAAAACGCCGGCATGGCGTTCGTCAGCCTCAAGGACTGGAGCCAACGCAGCGGCAGCGAAAACACCGCCGACGCCATCGCCAAACGCGCCATGGCGCACTTCGCCTCGCTGCGCGACGCCCAAGTGTTCTCCATGAGCCCGCCGGCGATCGACGGCTTTGGCCAGTCCGACGGCTTCACCTTCGAACTGCAGGCCAAAGGGGCGACCACCCGCGCCGAACTGCAGGCGATGCGCGATCAGATTGTCGCCGCCGCCGCCGGCAATCCATCGCTGTTGGCGGTGCGCGCCAACACCTTGCCGGACACCCCGCAGCTGCAGGTGGCGATCGACAACGGCAAACTGCAGGCACTCGGCCTGAGCGCCGCGGACGTCAACAGCACCCTCAGCAGCGCGTTCGGCAGCACCTACATCAACGACTTTATCGATCGCAACCGGGTGAAAAAAGTCTATATGCAGGGCGACGTGCAGTACCGCGCCAAGCCGGAAGACCTCGACCGCTGGTTTGTGCGCGGCACCAACGCATCGGGCGACAGCAGCATGACGCCGTTCTCCGCCTTTGCGTCTTCGCACTGGATCTACGGCCCGGAGAACCTGTCGCGTTATAACGGGCTGTCGTCGTTCGAGATCACCGGGCAGGGCGCCGCCGGTGTCAGTTCCGGTACGGCAATGAGCGAGATGGAGAAACTGGCGGCGAAATACTCCGCCGGCAGCAGCTATTCCTGGAGCGGGCTGTCCTATCAGGAACGGCTGACCAGCGGCCAGGCGTCGTCGCTGTACGCCATTTCGCTCATCGTGGTGTTCCTGTGCCTGGCGGCGCTGTATGAGAGCTGGTCGATTCCATTCGCGGTCATGTTGGTGGTGCCGATGGGCGTGGTGGGCTCACTGCTGGCGATCACGCTGCGCGGGCTGGAAAACGACATCTACTTCCAGGTGGCGCTGCTCACCATCATCGGGCTGTCGGCAAAGAATGCCATTTTGATCGTCGAGTTCGCCGAGGAGATGCACCAGCGGGGGGAAACGCTGATTGGCGCGGCGGTCCACGCGGCGCGCATGCGCCTGCGGCCGATCCTGATGACCTCGCTGGCGTTCACCGCCGGGGTGCTGCCTCTGGCGGTATCCAGCGGCGCCGGCGCCAACAGCCGAATCGCCATCGGCACCGGCATTATCGGCGGCACGATCACCGCTACCGCCTTGGCGATCTTTTTTGTACCGCTGTTTTATGTGTTGGTGCGCCGCATGTTTACCCGTCGGCCCACCAACTCGCCGTCGCAGGCAGGAGAATAACGTGTTGCAACGAGTCATGATGTTAACTTTACCGCTGCTGCTGAGCGGGTGTCTGTCGCTGGATCCGCACTACCAGCGCCCGGCGGCGCCGGTGCCCGCCAACCTGCCGCAGGGCGAGGCCGCCGGCAAGCAGGCGTTGAGCTACCCGGACGTCGCCTGGCGCGACTATGTGCAGGACGCCAGGCTGCGGCAGGTGGTGGCGATGGGGCTGAACAGCAGCCGCGATCTGCGTGAGGCGATCGCCAATATCGCCTCGGCGCGCGCCCTGTACGGTGAGCAGCGCTCGGCGCTGTTCCCGACGATCAACGCCACCGCCGACGGCAGCCGCGGGCGTTCGCTGAGCGGCAACGGCAATGCCACCGCCATCAGCCAGAGCTACGAAGCGCAGGGCGGCGTCAGCGCGTTCGAGCTGGATCTGTTCGGCAAGAACGCCAGCCTGTCGCGGGCGGCGTTCGAAACCTATCTGGCCAACTCGGAAGCGGCGAAAAGCACCCGTCTGACGCTGATCGCCGATATCGTCACCGACTGGGTGGCGGTGGCGGCCGAGCGCAGCAATCTGGCGGTGGCGCAGCAGACGATGGAAAGCGCCAAACGTTCGCTGGACGTGACGCGCAACAATCAACAGCACGGCATTTCGTCGCTGGTCGACGTGGCATCGGCGGAAACCGTTTATCAACAGGCGCGTTCGGACGCCGCCAGCTACGCCACCCTCGCCGCGCAGGCGAAAAACGCGCTGGATTTGGCGGTGGGGCAAAGCGTGCCGGAAAACCTGCTGCCCGGCGGTATCGATGCGCTCGGCGAAATCATGCGCAATCTGCCGGCCGGGGTGTCTTCGCAGGTGCTGCTGACGCGGCCGGATGTGCTGCAGGCCGAGCATAACCTCAAATCCGCCAATGCCAACATCGGCTCGGCGCGTGCGGCATTCTTCCCGTCGATCAGCCTGACCGCCAGCGGCGGCGTGGGCAGCGGTGAACTCTCGTCGCTGTTCAGCCACGGCGCCGGCGTCTGGTCGTTCGCCCCGAGCATCAGCCTGCCGATCTTCAGCGGCGGCTACAACACGGCTCAGCTCAACTACACCCAGGCGCAGAAAGACCTGTATGTCGCCACCTATGAGAAAGCGGTGCAGACGGCATTTCAGGAAACCGCCGACGCGCTGGCGCGCAAAGCCACGCTGCAGGAACAGCTGGCGGCACAGACCGGCTATGTGGCGGCGGCGCAGCAATATTATCGCTTGGCCGAACTGCGTTACCGCCAGGGCGTGGACAGCTACCTGACGCTGCTGGACGCGCAGCGCACGCTGTATACGGCGCAGCAGTCGCTGATCGCCGCACAGCAGACCGCGTACGACAATCAGGCGACCCTGTATAAAGTGTTGGGCGGCGGGGTTGCCGCCGAGCGGCAGGGGGACGGCGTCATCGCCGATAAGGCGGCGCTCAGCCGCTAACCGTCGACCGCGCACGCCGCGAGTTGGGCGGCGCGCGGTTTACTTATGGAAAGTGTAAAGAAACGGAAAACCCGCGCGGCGGCCCGAACTCGCCGCGGCGGGCAGAGTCAGACAGATAATTGCATTCACCTTTTCTTCATATCGGCTCGAGGTCGTCATGGCAGAAGACATTCAGCAACAGGTCATCGCGCTTATCGCCGCATTCAACGCACCAGGGCGGCAGAAGAAGGGGGCGGTCATCACCCCGGAAACCGAGATTAACACCGCGCTCAACCTGTCGTTCAGCGACTCCAACACGCTGATGCGCCGCTACTTCGATACCTTCGGCGTCGACAGCAGCAATTACAACCACGAGCTGTATTTCCAGCCGCCGAGCAATACCGGGCGCTGGTTTTCCCCCTCCGCCTGTAAAGAACACACCCGGCCGCTGTGCGTATCGATGCTGGTGCGCTCGGCGCGCGCCAAACGCTGGCTGTACGACATCCATTTTCTTATCGAGCAATTGCGCTAGCGCCAGGTTACTGCTCCAGCAGCTCGGCGAACTTCGCCAGCCACTGCGGATGCGCCGGCCAGGCCGGGGCGGTGACCAGGTTGCCGTCGACATGCGCCTGATCGATGCCGATCTCCGCATAGTGGCCGCCGCCGAGCCGCACCTCCGGGGCGCAAGCCGGGTAGGCGCTGCAGGTGCGGCCCTTCAACACCCCAGCCGCCGCCAGCAGCTGCGGGCCGTGGCAAACGGCAGCGATCGGTTTTTTGGCGGCGTCGAACGCCTGCACCAGCGCGATCACGTCGGGATTCAGGCGCAGGTATTCGGGCGCCCGACCGCCGGGGATCAACAGCGCGTCATAGTGTTCTTCTTTGGCGGCGGCAAAGTCGGCGTTCAGGGTAAAACGATGACCGGGTTTCTCGCTGTAGGTCTGCGCGCCGTCAAAGTCGTGGATCGCGGTCTGGATGTAGTCGCCGACGGCTTTGTCGGGGCACACGGCATCCACCCAATGGCCAAGCATTTGCAATGCCTGAAACGGCACCATGGTTTCGTAATCTTCGGCGTAGTCGCCGACCAGCATCAGGATTTTTTTCTTGCTCATGATCACAACTCCAGCAGGAGGGGGAATGCCTAAGGTATAGCCCAGCGCCCCTGGGAATGCGAACCGTAAAGCGCCTATCTATACTCGTGATACTGCGGCGCTTTCTCGCCGCTCAACCCAGGGAGGATCCCCGATGCTGAATCTGGCTACCTTGCTTGAAGAAAGTGCGCGCACCTGGCCGGAACGGCCGGCGGTGATACAGGACGATATACTGCTCAGCTATCGGGCGCTGAATGAAATGGCCAACCGGGTGGCGAATTTGTTGGTCGCGCGCGGCGTGCGGCCCGGTGAACGGGTGGCGCTGGCCTGCACAAACCGGCCGGAGTTTCCGGCTATCTATTACGGTATTCTCAAAAGCGGCGCGGTGGTGGTGCCGCTCAATATTCTGCTTAAGAGCGCAGAGTTCGACTATTACCTGGCGGACTCGGCGGCGGTGGCGCTGTTCTGTTTCGAGGGCAGCAGCGGCCTGCCGTTGGGGGAAGAGGCGCTGCGGGCGGCGGCGAAGGCGGAGCAATGCCGTGAGGTGTTTATCATCGGCGATCGGCTGCCGCTCGAAGGCGAACGTTTCAGCACGGCGATAGCCGCACAGGCCACCGAGTTCGCTTCGGCCGCGACGCTCGAAAGCGACACGGCGGTGGTGCTGTATACCAGCGGCACCACCGGCCGGGCCAAAGGGGCTGAGTTGACCCACGCCAACCTGGTGCTTAACGCGCTGGGATCGGTGAGGCTGTTCGACGGCTCGGAAACGGATCCCGATCGCCATCTGGTGACGTTGCCGCTGTTCCACACGTTTGGTTCGACGGTGCAGATGAATGCCGGATTTTCCGCCGCCGCCACCCTGGTGCTGGTCGAACGCTTCGACGCCGCGCAGGCCATCGCGCTGATGCAGCGGCACGGCATTACCTTTTTTGCCGGCGTGCCGACCATGTATTGGGCGTTGTTGAATGCGCTGGATGAGCATACGGATATCGAGCGCCTGCGCAGCACGCTGCGTATGGCGGTGTCCGGCGGGGCCAGCCTGCCGGTGCAGATCCTGGAGGATTTCTCGCGCCGCTTCGGCGTCAACATTCTCGAAGGGTATGGGCTGTCGGAAACCAGCCCGGTCGCCACCTTTAACCATCCGCACCGCGTGACCAAACCCGGCTCCATCGGCCAACCGATCTGGGGCGTGGAGGTTCGCTTGCTCGACGTCACCGGACAACCGATCGACGGTGTCGATCAGGTGGGAGAGATCGCGGTGCGCGGCTACAACATCATGAAAGGCTATCTGAACCGCCCTGAGGCGACGGCGGAAGTGCTGGAAAACGGCTGGTTCCGCACCGGCGATCTGGCGCGCCGCGATGCCGACGGCTTCTATTTCATCGTCGATCGGGCCAAGGACATGATCATTCGCGGCGGGTTCAACGTCTATCCGCGCGAGATTGAAGAGGCGCTGATTCGCCATCCGGCGGTGTCGTTGGTGGCGGTGATCGGTGTCGAGCATCCTTCGCTGGGTGAAGAGATCAAAGCGGTGGTGGTGTTGAAAGAGACGGAGGAGCCGATCGAGGAAGAGGCGCTGATCGCCTGGAGCCGGGAGAGGCTGGCGGCGTTCAAGTATCCGCGTATCGTCGAGTTTGTCGAACGCTTGCCGATGACCAGTACCGGTAAGGTGTTGAAACGCTGTTTGCGCTGAGGAAAATCCGGCCTGCCGGGGCAGGCCGGGAAACGGGCATCAACCTGGGTAGATGCCACGCTCTTTACGTGCGGTCAGGATGCGCTCACAAGCCACGATATAAGCGGCGGTGCGCAGGCTGCACTCTTTCTCTGCGGCCTTGTTCCAGACGTGGACCATCGCGTCGGTCATGATCTTGTCCATACGCTCGTTGATCTCGGACTCGCTCCAGAAGTAACTCGCCATGTCCTGCACCCACTCGAAGTAACTGACCGTTACGCCGCCGGCGTTACAGATAACGTCCGGAACCACGGTGATGTTACGGGAACGCAGAATGTCGTCCGCTTCTGGGAAGGTTGGGCCGTTAGCCCCTTCCAGCACCAGCTTGGCACTGAGGATTTCGGCGCGCTGACGGGTGATCTGGCCTTCCAGCGCCGCAGGGATCAGGATGTCCATGTCAACCGACCAGAACGCTTCGCTTTCGATCTCGCTGGCGCCTGGGAAACCGGCGATCTGCTTGTGCTTGGCCTGGTATTCGGTCAGCGCGGCCAGATCGATGCCGTTGGCGTTGAACAGGGTTGCGGAGTGGTCCTGGATGGTGACGACGCGAGCGCCGACGCCGACGAACAGGCGAGCCGCTTCGCTGCCCACGTTACCGAAGCCTTGCACCGCCACTTTGGCGCCTTCGATCTGCACGCCCAGACGCTTGGCCACTTCGCTGCCGGTCACGAACACGCCGCGGCCGGTCGCTTTCTCACGGCCCAGGGAGCCGCCGAGGTGGATTGGCTTACCGGTCACCACGCCGGTGATGGTGGTGCCGTGGTTCATGGAGTAGGTATCCATCATCCAGGCCATCACTTTAGCGTTGGTGCCGACGTCCGGCGCAGGAATGTCTTTCTGTGGCCCGATGATGAAGCCGATTTCGCTGGTGTAGCGGCGGGTCAGTCGCTCCAGTTCACCTTCAGACAGTTTGAACGGATCGACGCGGATGCCGCCCTTGGCGCCGCCGTACGGCAGGTTGACCGCGGCGCACTTGATGGTCATCCAGGCGGACAGGGCCATCACTTCGTTCAGATCGACGTCAGGGTGGAAGCGGATACCGCCTTTACCCGGCCCGCGCGACAGGTTGTGCTGTACGCGGAAGCCTTCGAAGTGACGGATGGTGCCATCGTCCATCTGCAGCGGGATATCGACAATCAAAGCGCGTTTAGGGTGACGCAGCGTATCAACCCAGCGTGAGAGGTCGCCGAGGTAAGGGGCGACGCGATCGATTTGTTGCAGATATGTAGCCCAAGCGGTGGTGCTGCTGTCTGAAGCGTAGGATAGCTTTTCCATAACCAACCTTTATATTTTAGAGGTATTTATTTCGTTTAACCGTGGATTAGCAAGCGCATAACACTTTGCGCCGCTAAATTTACCACTAATTATGCCGGTTGTTAGCCCCCCGCTCATCGGGCCAGCGGACGGTTTTTCGCCGCCTGCAGGGCGGTAAATGAATAGTTAATTACTTTTCGCCGGGCGTTAGCGGGCACATGCATACTTTATGCATATAAAGCGCATAAAAACCCTTTATATCTATTTTTCAGAAGCTTGAATGTGATCAAAAAGTTTCATTTTATTTAACTGCTATGTTGACAATGGCGTTTCCCCTCGGCAGCGTTAAAATCCTGTTAAAACGCCGTCTGCCGCCGCGTTTTGCCTTGGCAGCGAGAAGCATGATTCGGGGCTGTTTTACTGTATTGCGGCAGAAGAGTGGGCTGAAAAGCGTGTTCACCTGAAACGGACGGGTGACCGCGAGCGGCCGGCCACCCGTTCTGGTTTGGCGAATCAGCGTTTAAAGAAGACCGCGCCGCGGTGGCGTGGTCATCCGATACGCATTAGGCGCCGGTATGCTGATAGCGTTGTAATTCCACCGGTTCAGCGCCGATACTCGCCAGATATTCTTTGACGGACGCCGGCGCGGAAGCTTGCGTAAATTGGTAGATGTTTTCATCCGCATCCAACAGCGTCTCCCATTTTACAATGTTCACCCAGCGAGGCTCATTGTCTACGCTGATGCCCGAGTCACGCGAAATAAACCCGTTTTGGTTCGAGATAAATTCCTCTTCAACGCGCTTGTCCAATACGGCAAACGCTTCAGGGCTGAGTGAGGCCGGCAGTTTAAAACTTGAAATTTCAATAATGTAGCTGTTGGCGGAACAGTCCGCCTTGGATTCATAATTCATAATAAAAGTCCTTTAAATTAAATTGCTTATACAACTCAAATTAAGCTGCATCCTTATTGCAGTACTGCAGGTTAAATTTATTCCTGATGTCTGAAATAAATAATTAGGAATAATCTGAATTGGCGCTTTGCTTTATGCAAAACATGATGATTTGTATGAGATTTTTCTTGCATAAGGGAGTTTGCTAATCAACTCACCAACGGCCTGAGGCAATAATTCAATAACGGTGGTGCGGTTATTAATGTCATTGGCAAGGGGGGCGGTTTTTAAATAAAAAACGGTAGGTGAACGGCGTGGTTAACCTATTTCCTTTTCCACTTTGAAGGGGCGTGCGTTATTTCGCCGGCGACCGGCAATGGCCAATCATGCCCCCCGTCGGGATAAAAGGTCACTTGCGGCGCAGCCGGTAGTGAGGGGGGAACCAACGCCATCCGCTCGGCAAGCGGCGGCAACTGCGGTATGCTAAGCGGCTGAACAACAAACCAAACCGGGCTATACGGAGACACCCCAGCGTGGCGAATTCTTCTTCTCAACTTGAACTGTTGCGGTCGGTCGCCGACGGCATCGCGGCCCTGTTTTTCCCGAATGCGGAAGTGGTGATCCACGATTTGGCCGCCAACAAGATAGCTTACCTGGCGAACAACCTGTCGAAGCGCAAACCGGGCGACGACGCGGGGCTGGAAGATTTCACGTTTGATGGCGGCGCCAACGTGACCGGCCCCTACGAAAAGCTGAACTGGGACGGCAAAAAGATGCGCTCGGTGAGCATCGCCGCGCGCGACGAGCAGGGCAACCCCAGCTATCTGCTGTGCATCAACCTGAGCACCGCGATGTTCGAGGACGCCCGCAACGCGCTGGATATGTTCCTGTCGGTCACGCGATTGCAGCCGCAGCCGCAACAGCTGTTCAAAGACGACTGGCAAGAGAAGATCAATACCTTCCTGCATGACTGGCTGCGGCGCGAGAACGCTGCGCTCGGCGCGCTGAGCCGCGAACAGAAACGTCGGCTGGTCAGCGATCTCTATCATCAGGGGGCGTTCAAGGCCAAAAGCGCGGCGGACTATATCGCCAACGTGCTGTCGATGGGGCGCGCCACGGTGTACAAGCATCTGCGGGAATTGAAGCAAGAGTAAACGCGGCGGGAAAGGTGGAAGAAAGGGGCGGCGATGGCCGTAAACCTGACTGGCATTTTTTATCCGGTCTCTGTCAGCGCCGTGCAGGAAAAATTGCCGTAAATACCCCGAATTTCTCTGTTACCACAATGAACGGCAATTGGAGGGGCCGAAGGCGCGGCCCCTCCACCCGCGCCTTCGCTTAACACCGTCTGTCCGCTATGCGGATACCCTCGCCGCGTCTGCATTGTCGGGCGGGTCGGCTGCGACAAACGTCCCTGTTAGTCTCGCCTCAACCGGCCTTCCCTGGCCGGTTGCCCCTGACAACGCCGTCTTGCTCGGCAGCCGGTGATGCGCGCCCAAGGTCAACACCTGAGCTGGCAGCTACCGGGAAATCTGTCGCTTATGAGGTTGTGGTAGAGAAGTTGGAGATGAGCGCGGTGTTGGGCGCCCTTGAAGACGCCGAACGTAGGCATAGCGCATTAGGAGAAACCGCCATGGACGGCGGTTTCAGGTGAGACAGGCAGGGACGCCTGTCGCAGCCGGCCTCAATGCGGTATGGCGGAGAGAGGGCAGTTGGCAAAGCCAACCGTCTGATAGGGCAAAGGCGCGGGTTGCAAGGGACCGCGCCTACGGTCCCTTGCTCGGTCGAGGCGCATGAGTTTCATGGTGCATCTCACATTTATCGACCGAAATACGTCACCAATACCTTCAGAAAAAAGCTAACTGACAAGCATTACGGCGCTGGCCGCCCCTTTTCGTTACCAGCGGTAGTTCACCGAAGCGATGACGCTGCGGCCGCTGCCGTAGAAGCAGGCGTACTCGCCGCTGCAGGATGAAACGTATTTCTTGTCCGTCAGGTTCTGCACGTTGAGCTGCAGCGCCGCACCGCGCAGCGCCGGCGAGGCCTGGCCGAGATCATATTTCACCATGGCGTCGTACAGCGTGTAGTGCGGCACATCGTACTGGCCGGTGGCGTCGGCCGGCGCATCGCCGATGTAACGCACGCCGCTGCCGACGGTCAGGCCGTTGAGCGCGCCGCTCAGGAAGCTGTAGCTGCCCCAGGCGGACGCCGCGTGGCGCGGAATGCCCGCCGGGCTGTGGCCGATTTCGTCGGCCGAGTTGGAGTCTTTGGTCACCACGTCGGTGTAGGTGTAGGCGGCGATCAGCTTGATCTCCGGCGTCGGCTGAGCGTGCACTTCCGCCTCAATCCCTTTGGATTTCACCTCACCGATCTGCTCGTAGGCGGAGGTGAGACGGTTGTAAGACGCCACATTGCGTTGGGTGATGTCGAACCAGGAGAGGGTCAGCAGGGTGTTGCCGCCCGGGATCTGGTACTTCACGCCCACCTCGGTTTGTTTGCCGGTGGTCGGCTTGAGCGGGTCGGCGCCCGGCGCGCTCGGGTACAGGTTAGGATCGAACGAGGTGCTGTAGCTGACGTACGGCGAAATGCCGTTGTCAAAGGCGTAGAGCAGGCCCGCACGGCCGGTGAACTGGGCATCATTGTAGGTCTGCTCTTTGCCGCCGCTGGTGCGATCGCGGGTGTTGACCTGCGACCAGTCCTGACGGCCGGACAGCAGCAGGTTCCAGTTATTCCACGCCAGCTGGTCCTGCAGATACACCCCGATCTGATTCAGCGTCTTCAAATCGCTGGAAGCCAGCGCCAGCGTGCTGCCATCGATGCTGGGGCGAACCGGGTTGGCCCAGTCGATCGGGTAATCGTTGCCGCGATCGCGATACATCTTCGAATCGATATGGCTGTAGCGGTAATCCAATCCGCCCAGCACCGTGTGTTTCACCTCGCCGGTGTCGAACAGGCCCTTCAGCTGGTTATCCACGCCAAACTCGTTGGTCATCTGCGTTTCATGCTGCGCCATGCGGGTGACGGTGTGGTCGTTGACCTTCGAGTTTACGTTATAAACCAGATATTTATAGTCCTCATCACGGTGGGTGAAACGCAGGTTCTGGGTAAACGACAGCGCATCGCTGAAGTTGTGCTCGAGGCTGTAGCCGATCGACGCCTGCTCGCGCCGCGACTTGTTGAAGCTGGGTTCGCTGATGTTGAAGTCATAGGGCACATAGCCCGCGCTGGTTGGGAACAGTGTGCCGGCGCGCGGCAGGAAGTTGCGCGATCCGGCTTTCGGATCGTTCTGGTAGCTGGTCAGCAGCGTAAAACTGGTGTCTTCGTTCGGCAGCCAGGTGAAGGCCGGGGCGATGGCCACCCGTTGCTGCTTGCTGTCTTTGACAAACTCATGTTCGGTTCTGGCGATACCGTTCAGGCGATAGAACAGGGTGTTGTCGTCGTTGAGTTTGCCGCCGAAGTCGAACGCCGTTTCCGCCAGATGACGGTTGCCGGTGCTGAATTTAACTTCGTGAATGCTCTGGGCGGTAGGGCGTTTGCTGGTCATCACCACCACGCCGCCGGGGCTGACCTGGCCGTAAAGCACGCCGGCCGGGCCGTGCACCATTTCCACGCGCTCCAGCAACCAGGGATCGATCTGCCCGGCGCCGCCGTTTTGGCTCGAGAGGCCAAAGTGCAGGCCGTCGAGCAGCTTGGGCGCGTAGCGGAAGCCGCGGCTGATCACTTCGTCATTGCGGTTGGAATTGCCGCGATAGGTGGTGACCACCCCGCTGGTGTAGTTCAAGGCGTCGGCGACCGACGCCGGTTCCTGGTCGTTCATTTGCTCGCGCGTCACCACCGAGATGGACTGCGGGGTTTTGCTCAGCGGGGCGGCGGTTTTGGTGCCGGCGGCGCTCTCTTTGGCGACGATCCCTTTGACGGGCGCGGTCACGCTGCTCTGCGCGTCGGCGGTCACCACCATCGTCTCGTCCGCCGCGGCAAAAGCGTTTTGCGCGAAGGGCAGTAGCGCCAGCGTCGCCCCCAGCAACAGCCGGTTGGCGGACATCGCCTCTGCACTATCGTTTTCTATCCCTTTGTTTCTAATATTCATTATCTCTCCTGCATGCCTACTTTTGTGTGTAATGCCACCCTGATAAACCCCGCAATGCCGATGAATACGGTTTCCCTCGTCGACGCGGAGACGTCGCGTTTGCACGACGGCAAAAATCCGACAAATAGTATTGAAAATGATAATGAGTATCAATACGATTGTCAGGTTTTGTAAAAGTCACGCACGTTATGTAAGGGGCGCTATGGAGTTTTTGCCGGAAAAGAGGCCAGAACACGGCCATGAGGGATTGGCGGCGCACTGGCTGCGTGAGGCGGCGGCGGGGCAACCCGCATGGTGGCAGAAGGTTGCCGCTCATGGCACGCCTGTCGTCGACGCGCACGATGAACAGCACGTCAGAATGACCTGGCTATGGCGCGATCCTGCCGGCGACGAGCGGCTCTCGCCGATATGCCGCGTCTATGCCGATATCAACGGCATTACCGACCATCACAGCACGACCCCCAGCAGCCTGAAAAGGCTCCCCGGCACCGACGTTTGGTACGGCGCGGCCGTTGTCGATCGCCGCTGGCGCGGCAGTTACAGCCTGATCCCGATTACGGCGCGAGATCTTCCTCCCGTCTTTAGCGACGACGAAACGTTGCGCGATCGCCAGCAGCGCGCCTGGTGGGTATCGCTGTTCCCGTTGGCGATCGCCGATCCGCTGAATCGCACCTCGCTGGGGCCGGCTTATCGCCCGCGCGCCGTTTCCCTGGCTCAGGGGCCGGACGCGGACGACCAAAGCGCCTGGCAGGCCGCCGATCGGCCGTTGGATGAAGCGCGGCTACAGCTTTTTCACTGGCACAGCGAACGGCTGGGCACCCGGCGGCGCGTATGGCTGTATGCCGGCGGCGAGGCGGCGGACAACGCGAACCGCCCGCTGGTGCTGCTGCTCGACGGCCAGAACTGGATCGAAAGGCACGCATTGCTGCCGGTGATTGAGAACGAGACCGCAAAAGGGCATCTGCCGCCCGCGTGCTGGCTGCTGATCGATGCGATCGATGGCGAACACCGGGAAAACGAGCTGCCTTGCAACGCCGCCTTTTGGCAGGCGGTGATCGACGAACTGCTGCCGCAGGCGCAGCGGCGCGAACCGTTCAGCGAAGAGGGGGCGCGCACCGTGGTCGCCGGCCAGAGCTACGGCGGACTGGCGGCGTTATACGCCGGCCTGCACTGGCCCGAGCGCTTCGGCCATGTGCTGAGCCAGTCCGGCTCCTTCTGGTGGCCCACGGTGCAATTCGTTACCCAGTTCGAAAAACGCCATGAGTTGGAGGAAGGCTGGTTGATACGCCAGGTTCGGCAGCGCGGCGCGACCGCGCCGACGCTCACCGTGATTCAGCAAGCCGGCGATCGAGAGGCGGACATCGAATTCGTCAATCGCCAGATGCACCAGGCGCTGACGGCGGCCGGGCATCGTGCCGACTACCGCGTGTATTCCGGCGGACATGACGCGCTCTGCTGGCGCGGCGGTCTGGTGGACGGCGTGCGCCGGCTGCTTTCCGCAATGAAGTAATTCCACATTTTGACAGACAGGTAAGGCAAATGACTCAGGAACAACAAAACCCGTTCGATGACGAAAGTCTCCGTTTCTCCGTGTTGGTCAACGCGCAACAGCAGTACTCGCTGTGGCCGCAGTTTGCCGATACGCCGCCGGGATGGCGCGTGTTGATGGGGCCGGCGTCGCGCGGTGAATGTATCGACTATATCGAAGCGCACTGGCAGGACATGCGGCCGGCGTCGTTGAAAGCGGCGGATGCGCCGCGTTAATCGCCGCACAGCCACATCGCTACATTCCGTTTGAGGAAAAGGACAGACACCATGTCAGAAACGCTTTCTTTGCCGGATACTCAGGTCGAGTATCGGGATTATCCGCTGGTTGCGGCGCAACCGGGGATCTGGATTGCCGACCAAATCGCGCTGCGGCGCAACAGCTTCGCCGTGGCGCACTACACCGAACTGCACGGCGATATCGATCGTTCGGCGCTGGAGCGCGCGATTCGCCAGGGGCTGGCGGAGGCGGATACGGTTCAGGCGCGCTTCTTTGAGGCGCAGGACGGCCAGCCGGTGCAACGTTTACCGCTGAACGCGGATCCCGCGCGGGTGCTGGCGCCGGAGTGGTTTGACTTCAGCGCGCGGCCAGACGCCGAGCAGGCGGCGCTGGCGCTGATGCACGACGATCTGGCGCAGGATCTGCCCGCGGACGGCGAGCGCCCGCTCTATCGCCATGCGGTGATCCGCATCAGCGCCGATCGCTGGTTCTGGTACCAGCGCTTTCATCATCTGACCCTGGACGGCTTCAGCTTCGAGGCCATCACCCGCCGGATCGCCGATATCTACCGCGCGCTGCGCCACGGGCTGTCGCCGGCGGCCTCGCCGTTTACCCCGTTCGGCAAGGTGGTGGAAGAGTTTCAGCAATGGCAAACGTCGCCCGCACGCCAGCGGGCGGCCGAATTCTGGCGGCAGCATCTGCGCGATCTGCCGTCGCCGCTGTCATTGGCGACGGAAAACCGCGAGGTCGAACCGGGCGCTCGGCCGCTCAAACAGGCGCTGGTGCTGCCGGAGTCGCTGTTTGACGAAGCGCTGCGCGATGCGGCGCTGCAGTCGTTGCAACCGGCCGATATCGTCACGGCGGCACTGGCGATGTATCTGGCGCGCATGAGCGGCGAAACCCGGCTCTCCATCGGTTTTCCTTTCATGCGCCGCATGGGCTCGCAGGCGCTGGCGGCGATCGGCCCGGTGGTTAACGTGCTGCCGCTGCTGCTGAACGTGACGCCGGAGATGTCGCTGGCGGACGTCTGCCAGGCCACCGCGGCGCAAATCAAACAGGTGCGGCGCCATCAGCGCTATGAGGCGGAGCAGATCAAACGCGATCTCGGCCTGGTCGGCGGCCATCAGGAGCTGTACGGCCCGGTGGTCAACGTCAAGGTTTACCACAGCGCCTTGTCCTTCGACGGTCAAGCGGCCGTTACCCATACGCTGGCGATGGGGCCGGTCGACGACCTCGAGTTTGAGATCGGTTTTCGAAGCGGCGTGCTGACGCTGTCGTTGGTGGCCAACCCGGCCAAATACGCGCCGCGCACCTTGCAAGGCCATGCGGAGCGCATTGGCCATTGGCTGCAGCAACTGGCGCGGCGGCCGCATCAGCCGAACGGTCAACTGGCGCTGGTCAGCGAAGGGGAGCTGCGCCAACTCGCGGCCTGGGGGCGCGGCGCTGAGCTGACGCCGCCGGCGGGCATGGTGTCGATCATGGACGCTTTCCAGCGTCAGGTTGAGCGACAGCCCGAGGCGTTGGCGGTGACCTGCGGCGATGTGCGCCTCAGCTACCGTCAACTCAGTGAACGGGTGATGCAACTGGGGCGCGTGCTGATCGAAAGCGGCATCGGCGCCGAAGACGTGGTCGCCATCGGCATTCCGCGCTCGGTGGACACGCTGGTCGCGCTGTTTGGCGTGTTGGCCAGCGGCGCGGCCTATATGCCGCTCGATCTGGATTATCCGCGTGAACGTCTGGCGCTGATGTGCGACGACGCGCGGCCGGTGATGCTGCTGACCCACAGCGACACGCGGGCCAACATGCCGGATCTGCCGCAGATCATGTGCCTCGATGAGGCGCAATGCCGGGCGCGCTGCGCGGCCGCCGAGGCCGCGCCGATATCGGACGAAGAGCGGCGCGCGCCGCTGAACGAGGCGCATCTGGCCTACATGATTTACACCTCCGGTTCGACCGGCAAACCCAAAGGCGTGATGTCCACGCACCGCGGGCTGCTGAACCTGTTCTTGTCGCATCAGGCCTCGCTGTTCGGCCCGGCGATTGAAAAATTCCAGGCTCGCCGCGGGCGGCGTCTGCGCGCCGGGCATACCGCTTCGTTCTCTTTCGACTCCTCCTGGGAGCCGCTGTTCTGCATGATGATGGGCAGCGAACTGGTTATCTTCGATGAAGAGCTGCGCCGCGACCCCTGGGCGTTGCTCGAACAGACCCAACAGACCCCGATCGATCTGCTGGACATCACGCCGTCGTTCCTCTCGCAGTTGGTGGATTGCGGCCTGCTGAAGGGACAGTTTCCGCTGCCGGCGTTTGTGATGATCGGCGGCGAGGCGGCGACACCGACGCTGTGGAACCTGATGCGGCAGCATCCGGAAGTCGAGATCCATAACTATTACGGCCCGTCCGAATACACCGTCGATACCCTCGGCGCGCCGGTCACGGCCGCAGACCAGCCGGTGATCGGGCGCCCCCTGGCCAATACCGAAGTCTGGCTGCTCGACAGTCGCCTGCAGCCGGTGCCGATCGGCGCGGCGGGGGAACTGTACATTTCAGGCAAGGGCATCGCGCGCGGTTACCTGCGCCGCCCGGATCTGACGGCGGCGCGCTTTGTCGCCAATCCGTTCGCCGACGGCGAGGTGATGTACCGCAGCGGCGATCTGATGCGTTGGAGCGCGGACGGCCAGCTGGTGTTCATTGGCCGTACCGATCACCAAATCAAGGTGCGCGGCTTCCGCGTCGAGCTGGGTGAAGTGGAGAGCGCGCTGGCTGCCTTGCCGAACGTGGGGCGGGCGGTGGTGATCGCCGAGCCGATCGGCGCTACCTATCGCCTGATCGGTTACTGCTCGGTGCAGGATGACGCGCGGCGCGCCTCACCCGCGCTGCAGAGCGAGCTGCTGGGGCAGTTGGCGCAGCGTCTGCCGGATTACATGGTGCCGGCGATCCTGGTGGTGATGCCGGAGCTGCCGCTTAACGTTAACGGCAAGATTGACCGTCAGGCGCTGCCCAAACCGCAGGAGACGCTGGCGCAAAGCCTGCGCGAGCCGGCCACCGAGCAGGAAAGGCTGATTTGCCGCGCCATGGCGCAGCTGTTGGGGATGGAGCGCGTCGGTGCCGACGACGATTTCTTCGCGCTCGGCGGCGACAGCATCTCGGCGATGGGGCTGGGCACCGCCCTGCGGCGCAACGGGTATCTGCTGCGGCCGCGTGAGATCTTCGCGCTGCACACCCCCGCGCGCATGGCGCAGGCGATGCAGCCGCTGGCCGTTGGATCTCAGGCCGCGCGCAGCGTGCAGCAAGGCCCGATCGACGGGCTGCCGATCCTGCACTGGTTTGCCGAGACGGGCGACATGCATCGTCTCTTCGCGCACGGCGTTTTCCTGCGCGTGCCTGCCGAATTGCAACCGGCACAGCTGCGTTATGCGTTGGAACAGCTGCGTACGGCACACCCGGCGCTGGGCGCGCGGATCCGCGACGGCCAGTTGGTGGTTGAAACCGCCGCCGCCGGTGAATTGATGCAGCGTCATCCCGTATCCGGCGATCTGGAAACCGCGGCGGAACAGGCGTTTGATGCCGCGCTGGCGCGCCTCAATCCGGCCGAGGGCAGCATGATGCAGGCCATCTTGTTACAGCGTGACGGGCAGAGCCTCGGGCTGGTGCTGGCGATCCACCACCTGGTGGTTGACGGCGTTTCCTGGCGCATCCTGCTCGACGAACTGCGGCAAGCGGCCGACAGCGCCATGCAGGGGCAGCCGATCGCGCTGCCGCCGGAGGAAACCTCGCTCTATGAGTGGTCCGCGCGTTTACGGGCCGACGCCGAACGCCGGGAAACCGAGCTGCCGTTCTGGCGGCAGATGCTGGCGGACGGCGTGCCGCGCTTGGGGCGACGCGCGCTGGATCCGCAGACCGATCGTCTCGCTTCGGTGAGCGAACGGCGCACGCTGCTCGACAGCCGGCTGACCGCCGCGCTGCTGGGCGCCTTGCCGCAGGGATACCGCGCTCAGGTCGAAGAGATCATGCTGTGCGCGCTGGCGCTGGCCTGCCGGCGTCATTTCCAGGCCGCTTCGCTGCGTTTTTCGCTGGAGTCGCACGGCCGCGCCGAACTGGACGATAGCCTCGATCTGGCGCGCACCGTCGGGTGGCTGACGGCGGAGTACCCGCTGTGCATCGAACTGCATGACGCCGAACACCACGAGGCCGTGCGCGCGGTGAAACGGGTGACGCGCGCGGTGGCCGATCGCGGCATCGGCTATGGTCAACTGCGCTATTTGCATCCGCAGCGTGACGAACTGGCCGCGCTGGCGCAGCGCAATGCGCCGGAGATTTTGTTCAACTACCTCGGGCGCTTCGGCCAGGATGAGGGACACTGGACGCCGCAGCGCAGCCGGACCCGTTTCCGCGACGCCTTCGCCGTGGCGCAGGATACGCAGCAGGCGCTGTGTTACGGGCTGGAAGTGAACATCTTTGTCGAAGAGCGGCGCGACGGCGCGTGTCTGGCGATCAACTGGAGCTGGCTGGAGGGGATTTTCAGCGCGAGCGACATCGAGGCGCTGCATAGGGGCATCGAGCAGGCCGTGCGTGCGCTGTGCGAGTTTGCTGAACGGCATCCCGAACGCGCAGCGGCAACGTTGACGGCGGCCGAGATCGCCCAACCGAACGTCGACGATGAAACGCTGCGCGCCTGGGAGCGGGAGTATGGGCCGTTGGCCGATGCGCTACCGCTGTTGCCCTTGCAGCACGGCTTGCTGTTCCATGCCCAGACGGCGCAGCAGGGCGGCAGTTATAACTCGCTGACGCGCCTGAGCCTCTGCGGCGAACTGGACGCGCCACGGCTCCAGCAGGCGCTGGATGCGGTGATCCGCCGCCATCCGCAGCTGGCCGCCCGGTTCAACCGCGAGGGCGAACCGCTGCAGCTGATACCGCAGGAAAGCCATTGGCCGCTGGACAGCCTCAGGCTGCCGCCGCTGTCCGCCGAACAAGAAATGCAGGCGCTGAATGAGCTGGAGCAGAAAGAGCTGCAGCGCGATCTGTTTAACCAGCCGGGCGCGATGCTGCATGCGCTGTGGGTCAAACACGGCGAGAGCGAACGCTGCACGCTGTTCCTCAATGCCCACCACCTGATCGTCGATGGCTGGTCGACGCCGGTGGTGCTCAACGATCTGATGCTCGCATTGCGTGAAGGGATAACGGCGTTGCCGCCGCTGCGTTCGAACTATGCCGATATCGTGCGCCGCCTGGCCGCGCGGGATGCCGACGCCTCGCGCCGCATCTGGCGCGAGACGCTGCAGGACGTGCGGCCAACGCTGCTGTTTGGCGAGGCTCAGGACGACCGCGTGTTTGAGCGGGAAATGACGCTGCCGCCGGCGGAGGAACAGCGTTTGCTGACCCTGTGCCGCGAACGCGGGCTGACGCTCAATACCGTGATGCAGGGTATCTGGGCGCTGCAGCTGGCCGGCTGTTGCGGCCATCAGGACGTGGTGTTCGGCTCGCCGGTTTCCGGGCGGTTTGGCCAGATCGACGGCGTGGAAGAGCACGTTGGCCTGTTCAGCAACACGCTGCCGGTACGCGTACGGCTGGAAAACGGCCGGCCGTTGACGGAACAGCTGACCGCTCTGCAACACCGGCAGATTGAACTGCTGGAGCACGACGATTTGGGATTGGGTGAGATCCAGCACCTGGCCGGCGCGGGCACGCTGTTCGATACGCTGTTGGTGGTGGAGAACTACCCGGACAACGATGCCTTGCTCGGCGGCACAGGTTCCCTGCGCTGCGACGCCATCCGCAACAAAGGCTATACCCACTATCCGCTGACGTTGCTGGTGCTGCCCGGCGAGCGTCTGCGTCTGCTGATGGAGTACCGTGACTCGGTGCCGCAGCCTGAACGCTTCGCCGCGCGGCTGATGGCGCTGCTGCAACAATGGATTGCGCAACCGGATCTGCCGTTGCCGCGCTGGCAATTGCAAACCCCGCAGGAACAGGCGTTGATCGCGGCGGTCAACCGCACCGCACAGGCGGTAGCGGACACCACCTTGCATCAGGCGATCGCCGATCAAGCTCGGCGCACGCCGGAACGCATCGCGTTGCAGGATGCCGGGCACACCCTCAGCTACCGTGACATGCAGCGCCAGGCCGCGCTGTTGGCCGAACAGCTGACGGCGGCGGGCATTCAGCCGGGCGATATCGTCGCGGTGGCGTTGCCGCGTTCCGTGCGCCTCAGCCTGGCGCTGACGGCGATTGTGCAAACCGGCGCCGCCTGGCTGCCGCTGGATACCGGTTACCCGGATGAGCGTCTGGCCTACATGGTGGCAGACGCCAAGCCACGGCTGATTATCACCGAGAGCGCCTTGGATGCCCGTTTTGCCGCGCTGGCGCCGACGTTGCGGTTCGATGCGCTGGACGACAGCGGGCGCGAACCGATGCAGCGCGCACCGGCGGGGAACGGCGATTATCCCGCCTACGTCCTGTATACCTCGGGCTCTACCGGGCGGCCGAAAGGGGTGGTGGTGAACCACCGGGCGATCGTCAACCGTCTGTTCTGGATGCAGCATGAGTATTCGCTCGATGCGCAGGACGTGGTATTGCAGAAAACGCCGTGCAGCTTCGACGTTTCCGTCTGGGAGTTCTTCTGGCCGCTGATGGTCGGCGCGCGCCTGGTGATGGCGCCGCCGGAGGCGCACCGCGATCCGCAGGCGCTGACGACGTTGATCGACGACTATGGCGTAACCACGCTGCATTTCGTTCCGTCCATGTTGGCTATCTGGGTTGAGGCGCTGAACGAACGTGCGCCGCAGCGCGCCGCCGCCAGCCTGAAACGCGTGTTCTGCAGCGGTGAGGCGTTGTCGTGTGAACTGGCATCCCGCTACCAGGCGTTGGTCGCCGCGCCGCTGCATAACCTGTATGGCCCGACGGAGGCGGCGGTTGATGTCACCTATCAACCGGCGTCCGGCGAGGCATTGGCGGCGGTGAGCGGCGCCGGCGTGCCGATCGGCAAACCGGTCTGGAACACCCAACTGAGCATTCTCGACGCCATGCTGCGGCCGGTGCCCGTCGGCTGCGCCGGCGATCTCTACCTGCGCGGCATTCAGCTGGCCGACGGCTATCTGCATCGGCCGGGATTGACGGCGCAGCGGTTTGTCGCCGATCCCGCCGGCAACGGCGCGCGCATGTATCGCACCGGCGATATCGCCCGCTGGCTGGAGGACGGCAGCGTCGAGTATTTGGGCCGCAGCGACGATCAGCTGAAGATCCGCGGCCAGCGCATCGAGCTGGGCGAAATCGAACAGGCGCTGCTGGCGCAGCCGGGGGTAGCGCAAGCGGCGGTGCACGCCATCGAATTAAGCGAGGGCGCGACGGGGCTGGGCGGCGCCGATATGCGCCAGTTGGTCGCCTGGCTGATCGCCCAACCGGGCGTGACGCTGGATACCGGCGCGCTGCATCAGGCGCTGGAGGCGCGTTTGCCGGCGCATATGATGCCGGTCAGCTATGTCATGACCGACAGCTTCCCGCTCAGCGCCAGCGGCAAGCTGGATCGCAAGGCGTTGCCGCGGCCGCAGTTGAACCCGCAGAGCGGCCGCGCGCCGCACAGCGACAGCGAACGCCTGCTGGCGGCGCTGTTCGGGGAACTGCTGGGGCGCGAGACGGTGTATGCCGACGACGACTTCTTCGCGTTGGGCGGCCACTCGCTGCTGGCGATGCGTTTGGCGGCGGAGCTGCGGCGGCGCGTCCCGCGGCCGTTGAGCGTCGGGCAAATCATGTTCGCCCGCAGCCTGGAGAAGATGGCGCACCTGCTCGATGACGCGCAGGCCGCCAACTCGGCCGAAAGCCGCGGCGTCGGCGAGTGCCTGCAGTTGCGGGCCGGCCAAGGCCCGGCGCTGTTCTGTCTGCACCCGGCTTCCGGTTTCGCCTGGCAGTACTCGGGGCTGAGCCGTTATCTGCCGGGGAGTTACCCGATCATCGGCCTGCAGTCGCCAAGGCCGGATGGCGCCATCGCCACCTGCGAGGACATTGAGCAGATGGTCGATCGTCATCTCGCCACTCTGCGCCGCCTGCAGCCGCAAGGGCCTTATTACCTGCTGGGCTATTCGCTCGGCGGCACGCTGGCGCATTCGATGGCCGCGCGTCTGCAGCAGCAGGGTGAAGAGGTGGCGTTCCTCGGCATGTTGGATACCTATCCGCCGGAAGGCCAGGACTGGACCGGCCCCACCGAGGAAGAGGCGCAGAAGGAGGTGGCGCAGGAACAGGCCGAGTTTATGGCGGAAGATCATGGCGATCCGGCGCTGATGGCGGAGAAGGCGGCGATGTTCGACAGCATCGTCGCCAACTATCGTGACGCGGTGCGCCTTCTTTCTCAGGCGCGCAGTCAGCGTTTCCACGGCACGGCGACGCTGTTTGTCGCCGACCGGACGCTGCCGCCATTGATGGACATCAACGCCGTGTGGGCGCCGTATCTGGATCGGCTGATCTGTCATCACCAAGGCTGCGAGCACGCGGACATTCTGTCGCCGGCCTCGCTGGAGACGCTAGGGCCGCTATTGCATTCGCTGCTGACGCGGCAATACGGGTTGGTATAACGCAACCGGGCCGGGGTGTGCGCCACGGCCCGTACTAAAACATGATATGCAGGACACTATGGCCAAACCTTCTTTTTTTCTTGATTTCAGTTTGCTGAGAAGCAATGCGCATTTTCGTGCGATTTTCTGCGCCCGCATGCTGTCGGTGTTTTCCCTCGGCATGCTGGCGGTGGGGGTGCCGATTCAGATCCAGGCGATGACCGGCTCCACGTTGCAGGTGGGGGTCGCGGTGGCGCTGGACGGCGTGGGCATGTTTATCGGCCTGATGCTGGGCGGGGTACTCGCCGATCGCTACGATCGCCGCAAGCTGATCCTGTTTGCGCGCGGCACCTGCGGGCTGGGCTTTGTCGCCCTGAGTGTGAACGCCTTCGCCCCGGCCCCGTCGCTGTGGGCGCTCTACCTGTTGGCGGCCTGGGACGGCTTCTTCGGCGCGCTGGGCATGACGGCGCTGATGGCGGTGATCCCGCTGCTGGTCGGGCGCGAAAATCTGGCGGCGGCGGGGGCCTTGAGCATGGTGACGGTGCGCATCGGCGCGATCCTGGCGCCGGCGCTGGGCGGGATTATCATCGTGTTCGGCGGCGTGGGGCTGGCGTTTGCCGTCGCGGCGGCAGGGACGCTGGGCACCCTTGTGCCGCTGGTGCGCTTGCCGACGCTGTTGCCGCAGCAGCAGGAGCCGGAACATCCGCTGCGCGCGCTCGCCAGCGGCTTCCAGTTTGTCTGGCGCAATAAAGTGGTCGGCTCGGTGGTGCTGCTGGGGATGCTGATGAGCATCGTCGGCGCCGTCAGGGTGCTGTTCCCGGCGCTGGCGCAGGACGCTTACCACGTCGGGGCGTCCTCTATCGGCCTGATGTATTCCGCGGTGCCGCTTGGCGCGATGCTGGGCGCGCTGACCAGCGGCTGGGTGGGGCGTTTCTCTCGCCCTGGCGTGCTGATCCTGATCGCCGCCATCGTCGCGTTTACCGCCATCGCGTCACTGGGGCTGTTCAGCCACTTGGCGCCGGCGCTGCTGGCGCTGGTGTGCTACGGCTACGCCAACGCTATCGCCTCACTTCTGCAGTTCATGCTGATCCAGAGCAACACGCCGGATCATCTGCTGGGACGGGTGAACAGCCTCGGCACCGCGCAGGACGTAACCGGCGATTCGATCGGCGCGCTGGGGCTCGGCGTACTGGGCCGGGTATTTACCCCGTTGATGAGCGTGCTGTCGTTTGGCGCATTCGCCGCCTTGTTGGGCGTGCTGGTGGCTTTCAGCGTACGCACGCTGCGCCAGTGCCGGCCGGCGGACGCGCTGGTTGAGCACGATGAACCCGCGCCGGCAACCTCAGCGGCGGCGGACAACTAACCCCTCACGGCACCGGCTGTTCCGGCCGGTGCTGCTCCCCCCAGTTACACATCATGTCGATCACCGGGATCAGCGAACGTCCACGCTCGGACAGGCTGTACTCCACCTTGGGCGGGATCTGCGGATACTCCTTTCTCACCACCAGGCGATCTTTTTCCAGCTCTTTCAGCGTCGAACTGAGCGTTTTATACGAAATGGTGCCGATGCAGCGCTGCAGTTCGTTGAACCGCAATACCGGCTTATACAACGCCAGCCAGTAGAGAATAATCATTTTGTATTTACCGTTGATCACCGACAGGGTGTAGCCATAACCGGTGTCTTCAAGGCTGATGCCCGTAGGGCTGCAGTGGGATTCGGCGGTCATTTACACTTTCTCCAGGGTAAGTATGTGTCGTGAGTGTGCGTATTTTACATTCTGTCAGCATACCCTAAGATGCGTCGAAACACCTGACTGGAGAGATCAGTATGAAAACGTTGGTGGTAGTGACACATCCCGATATGGCGAACTCGGTGGTCAACAAACGTTGGCTGGAGGAACTGCGGCGCTATCCGGCGCTGTATACCGTGCACGAACTGCATCAGGCCTATCCGGACTGGCAGATCGACGTCGCCAAAGAACAGCAGTTGATTGAAGCGCATGACAACATCGTGCTGCAGTTCCCGATTTACTGGTTCAGCAGCCCGCCGCTGCTGAAAAAATGGCTGGACGACGTGCTCACCTACGGCTGGGCCTACGGTTCTCGCAGTGGCTATAAGATGCAGAACAAGAAACTGGCGCTGGCGGTCACGGCGGGCGTGCGCGCAGAAGATTACGCGCGTGAAGGGCGTTATCGCTACTCGCTGGAGGAGATCTTCCGGCCGTTTGAAGTGACCGCCGATTATGTGCGGGCCGACTATGCTTCGTTCTTTGCCTTTTACGGCAAGGAAGCCGCTTCGGACGGGACGGCAGAGCAGGTTCAGCAACACGAGTTGGACAGCAGCGCGCAGGGCTATCGGGCATTTCTCGCCGCCCTGAATTAACGAGACTCCCCGGATGCGCCTGATAGTGCTGTTGCGAATGTCCGGGGAGGAATATGATTGCCGTATCCTTTGACTCGCCGGTGATAACCCCATGCCTTCAGCCGAAACGTTTATTGCTTTTCTTGTTGCACTTACCCTTCTGGAACTGTCTCCTGGACCGGACATGATGCTCACGTTGGCCCGGGGTATCGGCCAAGGCCGCCGTATCGCGCTGCTCAATGTTTTCGGCATGGTTTTTGTCGCCGGTATGGTGCAGGTTTCCATGCTGGTGCTCGGCCTCGCCACGCTGCTGCATGCTTATCCGCTGGCGTTGGACGTATTGCGTTGGGTTGGGGCCGCCTATCTGGTCTGGCTGGGGATAAAAATGCTGAAGGTAAGCCGGCAGCGTTCCGATGCCGTGCGAAAACCCCGGATGATGACCGAGTGGCAGGCGGTGAAAGAAGGAGCGATTAACAGCCTGACCAACCCTAAGTCGCTGCTGTTCATGTTTGCTTTCCTCCCGCAGTTTGTTAACCCTGAAACCGGGCCGGTTTGGCTGCAATTGCTCGTTTTAGGTTCCATTCAGAAGCTGGCCGGGATCCTTTCGCTGGGTTCTGTCGCTATGGCCTCCGGCACCGTGGGACAATGGCTCGCCCGCAATCCCCGGTTGTTGGTGTGGCAGCAGAGATTCACGGGCTTGGTCATGATGGGATTGGGCGCCAAACTCCTCCTCGGGGGCGGCGCTGCGTCAGCGCCGCGATAAGGGGAGCGGCTCGCGCTATTTCAGGTGAATGCTAAAACCGTCTTGCCCTGGCGCGAGATGCGCTTTCAGCGTCAGCTGCGGGATCAGGTAGTCACCGGCGTTCTGCCGCCGAAACGGAATCGGCTCGGTGTGCCACAGATTATCGAGCCGCTGTCCGAGCTGCTCGCACAGGGTGGCGAAGCGCGTCTCGTCGGTCTTTCCGGCGCGATAGGTGACGAACGGCGGCAACACCTCGAACCCCGGGTAATGCAGCATGCCATGCTGGATAGGAAACAGAATATCGTCGATCGGCCCGTTGATACCGCGCGGGGCGTAATGGGATTCCCACCCGCCGGCGCTGACGATCAGCATCGCCCGTTTGCCCGCCAACATACCCTCGCCGTAACGGTCGCCCCAATGCGTATCGGAATGTTCACCGACGCCATAGGCAAAACCATAGGCATAGACACGATCGAACCAGCCTTTCAGAATCGCCGGCATCGAGAACCACCACAGTGGAAACTGCAGCAGCACCGCGTCCGCCCAGCGCAGCTTTTGCTGTTCCCGTTCGATGTCGGCGCTCTGCACGCCGTTGGCGAACGCGCGCTGGGAATCCAGCGAAGGAACGAAACGAGGCCCTGATGCGCCTTCCAGGCTGTCGTCGGCGTCGATCGCCGCTTTCCACTTCATGGCGTACAGGTCGGACACCTGTACCTGATGGCCGGCCTGCGTCAGACGCTCAACGGCGAAGTTTTTCAGTGAGCCGGTCAGCGACTGTGGCTCCGGGTGGGCGTAAACAATCAGCACATTCATAACAACGCTCCTTGGGGTGAGAGCTGCAGGTTAGGGCGTCACAAGGTATATTAGAAATGAATTACCGTTATCACAGGTATAACCATGAATAATTTAAGGCGGCTGGATCTCAACCTGCTGGTGACGCTCGACGCGCTGCTGGCGGAGCACAACGTCACGCGCGCGGCGCAGCGGCTCAATTTCTCTCAGCCGGCGGTCAGCGTGCATCTCGCCAAACTGCGGGCGATCTTTGACGATCCGCTGCTGTTGCCCGGCCCGCGCGGCATGCGTCCGACTGCCAGAGCGGAGCAGCTGCGGGAACCGCTGCGTCAGGCGTTGGCGGCGCTTGAGTTGGCGGTGACGCCGGCCACGCCGTTCGATCCCGCCGTGGCGACCGATACCTGGCGTGCGGCCGCCTTCGACTACGGCGAATCCACCATCGTCCTGCCGGCGCTGAACGGTTTACGTACGGCGGCGCCCGGCACCCGGCTGGCGGTGCTGGAGACCGCGCCGTCACGCATCGCCAAACTGGCGGAACAGGGGGAGATCGATCTGGCGTTTCACACCCGCGAAGGGGCGCCGCCCGGTCTGCGTCAGCGCACGCTGTTCAGTGAACGCTATGTGCTGGTGGGCAGAGTCGGCCATCCCAAGCTGCATGAAAACCTGACGCTGGCGCAATTTTGCCAATTGGAGCAGGTGATGGTCTCACCGGACGGCGGCGGGTTCTACGGCATCACCGATCGGGCGCTGGCGGACTTGGGACTGACGCGGCGCGTGGTGCTTTCCGTGCCGCATTTTCTCTTCGTTATCTCGGTGCTGACGCAGTCCGATTTGGTGGCGATGCTGCCGGAGCGGCTGGTGCGCAACCAGCCTTTATTGCAACAACTCGAGCCGCCGCTGGCGGTGCCGGGTTTTGAAATGACCATGCTGTGGCACGAACGATCGCATCGGGATCCCGCGCACCGGTGGCTGCGCGAACATATCGTGCGGTCAGTGTGAGTGGGTTAAACTGCGCGGGAATTACATGAACAGGAAGCGGTCGGCCAGCGCAACGCCACGCTCGAGGCGCGGTGGCAGCGCGTCGTCGCGATCGTCAGGCTGAGCAGCCTGCGGCGCGACATCTTCGGCTTTTTCAATCATCAGCTCGCCGAGCAGGGCCAGAAAACGAGTGAGCTTTTGCATATTCCCTCCGGATCGTTGATTACGTTGAGAGTGATAGTAATCGCCGCTAAACCGAATGGGAAAAACTTAAAACTCATATCCTAAGAACCGGATCGCATATCGCGTAACCGGGCGACGGTTGCCCATCGCCCGATGGATGGCTTAGAAGGTGACGTTAACCTTGGCCCACAGGGTGCGGCCCGGTTCATTCACCGCGCTGTTGGCCGAATAGCCGAAGGCGCTGTTGCCCGCCAGGTTGAGGTGCTCGCTGTAGGTCTTGTTCAGGATATTATCCAGACCGGCGCTCAGCTTGACGTTTTTATTCACCTTGTAGGCGGCGTTGGCGGAGAGCACGCCGAAGCCGGCGCTTTCGGCAAAATCTTTGCCCACCACGTTGCCTTCGTTGATCGCCACGCGGTGCTGGCTGCTGACCAGACGCCACAGGCCGGTGCCGCTCCAGTCGCCGTACTCATAGGTCAGCCCCAAGCGTGCTTCCAGCGGCGGGATCTGCGGCAGCGGGCGACCGTCGCTGGTGTTTTTCCCCCAGGAGTAGGCCAGGCTGGCGTCGGTTTTCCAGTGCTCGCTCAGTTGATAACCCATGCCCATTTCGCCGCCCATGATGTTGGCGTTGACGTTATCGGCCTGGCTGAGACGCGCATTGTGCGGATCGTATTTGAACAGGATGAAATCATCGACGCGGCCCACATAAGCGGAGACCCAACCGTTGAAGCGCTTGCCGTTGTACTGCGCGCCGATGTCGAGCTGCGTGGTTTTCTCGTTCTTGACGCTGGAGAACGGATCCTTGCTGCCGTTCGGACCCAGCTTCGGCGAGAACAGCTCCCAGTAATCCGGGAAGCGCTCGGTATAGCCGACGCCGGCATACAGCATCAGCGGCAGCTCGGCCAGCGTATGCTCCAGGCGCATAAAGCCGCTCGGCAGGGTATCTGAACGTTCCACATCGCGGCCGCTGCGGAAGTTCTCCACCAGGGTGCGATCGAGACGCGCGCCGCCGATCAGCTTATCCTGATCGCTGGTGGACCACGTCAGCTCACCGAAGGCGCCGTAGCTGTTGAACTGGGCGTCTTTTTCCCAGCTACCGCGGCTCATGCTGCGGTGGGTATTGGTCTGCGTGTCCAGGCCGCTTTCAAGCTTCACGTCCTGCCACTGCCAGGTGCCCATCACGCGGCCGCCGACGGTGCGGCGATCGAGCTGCATCGTCATGCCGGAAGACATCATGTGCCCGCCGTGGCCCCCCATGCTCATGCCGCCATGCCCACCATGGCCGCCCATGCCGCCGCTGCCCGGCGAGCGCAGGGTCACGTTGTCCATCACGTGGTTGGCGTAGTTGTAGTAGACCTGCGCTTCCAACTTATCCAGCACCTCGCCGATGTTGGATTTCTCCACCCGCATGCCCAGGCTTTCGCGTTTGAACTGCGAACCGTCCATGCTGCGGCCGGCATAGCGCGCTTCGCCGTTGCCGCGCCCCATCGTCACTTCCAGCAGCGTGTCGGCATCCGGCGTCCAGCCGAGCGCCAGATCGCCGTTCCATTTGTCCCAGCGCGACGGCACGCGCGTATTCGTTCCGTCCTGGTAATCATTGGCGCGCGACTTGTTGGCCATCACCCGCAGGTAACCTTGTTCGGCGCCGAGGCTGGCGTCGATATTCTCGTCCCAGCGGCCATTGGAGCCGGTCAGCACGCTGGCGTTGCCCTTGATGCCCGGTTTGTCGAAGCGCGGACGTTCACGTTCGAAACGCACCGTGCCCGCCGACGAACCCGGCCCCCACAGCACCGTCTGCGGCCCTTTGGTGATGGTCAGCAGATCGAAGCTTTCCGGCGAGATGTAAGAGGTGGGCGCATCCATTCTCGATGGGCAGGCGCCGAGCATCTCCGAACCGTCAGTGAGAATTTTCAGCCGCGAACCGAACATGCCGCGAAATACCGGATCGCCGTTGGTGCCGCCGTTGCGGATCTGCGAAAAACCGGGAATGGTTTTCAGATAGTCCGAACCGTCGCTGGCGGGCACCGGCTGACGCGGGGTTTTCGGTGATGTCACGATGGTCAGCGGAGAGTAGAGCGGTGCGGTGACGGTGATCACGTCGCCATCATTAACCTGTGCGTCGGTAGGGTGCTGATGCGCCTGCGCCGCGTGGCCGGCCAGCAGGAACAGCGGCATGGCGGTGGTGATTGCGCGGGTGACGGCGTTCTTTTTATAAGCGGGTTTAAACATCATCTTTCCTTAAGCTAACTTTTTTCCATTATTCTCCGGCGATTTATTCAGGCGTGGGGATGCCTGGCGAAAATCACCATCGGAAAATACGGGGGTTAATTCCCTCAACGTGGAAATAACCGGGCTAATAATGTCGTCTCAATGCATAACCATTGGGCGTATTAATTCCGCCATGTTGAAACGATCAACGGCAATACAGAAACGGCAATGGGGTATTGTTAAATCAGAGGAAAGAGACGGGCGGCGCGCGCGGCTGTAATTCGGTATGAACGACGTGGGCAAACAGGGGAACGAGATAATGAGTCGGCGGCGGGCGCGAGGCCAGAGATTGAGACCAGAACAGCGGGGCGTGGCTCACGTCCAGCAGCGGCGCGTGCAGCAACAGCACGCAGTAGCCGCAGGCGCTGTCGTCCATCATCATCGCCATGTTGTGGTGGCCGCCGCCGTGCTGCATCATCGGCGATGCGGCCTTTTCCGGCGCGGCCGGCGGCGAATGCATATCATGATGCATCGGCTTCGGCTTCGGCATCGCCATGCCGCAGTCCGCCATGACGGTCGTTTCAGCACTTCCGGCGCGCGCATGCTCCAGGGATCGCGAGACCACCGGCGCAATGAACAACATCAGAATGGCGAACATCCCTAACCAGGCGGCGGCCCGGTTACGTGATGCAGGGGGCTGAATTAACGACACAATCAACCTAAAAAAGGGTTAACACAGGGGATGGAATTGTACTGGTTTATGTCGAAATGTTAAAACCTTTTATTTCTGATCAACGATCTGTTGATGAATATATTATCGAATGAGCGCTTTAATTCTGACCGACGGCTATTTTTTTGCGCCAATAACGTGACGGGGATAATATTAATGACGAAAAAACTGGCGAGAACGATTATTCCGCTTTATGACGATCTGGCTGGCGCTGAGGAGTGAGTGACAATGTCACGGGCGAGTTCACCGGAACCCGCCCGTAACCTTACTTCGCGCTGACGCGCCAGACAGTGTTGCCGACGTCATCCGCAACCAGCAAAGCGCCGGTCTTATCGATAGCCAACCCCACAGGGGCGCCATAGAGTTCCTTCTCATTATCGGAGACAAAACCTGTCACCACGGCCTTGAGCTTGCCGACCGGTTTGCCTTGCTCAAACGCCACATAGCTGACCCGATAGCCGTTCAGCGGCGAGCGATCCCAACTGCCGTGTTCGCTGATAAAGGCGCCGCCGTGATAGTCGGCCGGCAGAGCGCTCGCGGTGTAGAACAGCAGCCCCAGCGGCGCGACGTGCGAGCTGAGCGCGTAATCCGGCTTGATGGCTTTCGCCACCAGGTCCGGCCGCGGCGGCTGTACCCGCCGATCGACGTGCTGGCCGAAATAGCTGTAAGGCCAGCCGTAGAAACCGCCGTCTTGCACCGAGGTCAGGTAATCCGGCACCAGATCGGCGCCGATTTCGTCACGCTCGTTGACAATCGCCCACAGCTTGCCGCTTTGCGGCTCCCACTGCAGCCCGGTCGGGTTGCGCAGGCCGCTGGCGAAGATGCGGCTGGCGCCGGAGGCGGTGTCCACTTCCAGCACGGCGGCGCGCCGGTACTCTACGGCCAGACCGTTTTCGGTGATGTTGCTGTTGGAACCGACGCCGACATACAGCTTTTTCCCGTCAGGGCTGGCCAGCAGGGCCTTGGTCCAGTGATGGTTGATGGTGTCCGGCAGATCGGCCAGTTCTTTGCCCGGATCGCTGATGCGCGTTTCGCCTGGCTGATAGGCGTACTGCATGATATTGCCGGTATTGGCCACGTACAGCGTATTGCCAATCAGCTGGACGCCGAACGGGGAATCGAGCCCCTCGAGGAAGACGTGCTTTTCCCAGTTGCCGCCGGCGGTTGGGCGCAGCAGGGTGATGCGATTGCCCCCTTTGCCGCCTTTACCGGACTGGCCTTTCACCAGGCCGGCGATCAGCTGCTTGGGCGTGCTCACCGCTTCCGTGCCCGGCCCGTTGGCCTCCACGACCAACACGTCGCCATTGGGCAGCGTGAGCAACTGACGCGGATGAAGCAAATCGTCTGCCACCTTATCGATTTTCAAGCCTTCCGCCACTTTCGGCGTCTGATCTTGTTGCCAGCCAACGCCCTTAGGCACCTGCATCGGCGGCATCAGAAAGTCTTGCGCCGCCGGCAACGTCGGGTCCGGGCCCATTTGTTGCTCTGGCGAAATGACGGCGCTGTTATCGCAGCCGGCCAAGGCCAAAACGGCGGAAAGGGTGAGCGCCAGAGATGAGAGCTTCATGAAAACCTCCTTATTTTGCGCGGGCACCAAGGGCCAGCAGAATATTCGCCAGGCTGAGCAGCGCGACCACGATCGCAGACAGCACCAGGCCTTGGGGCACCACGGCATACGCATCCCGGCTATGCACGAAAGCGTTGATAATGGCGAGAACGATGGCCAGCAAATTCAGCCAGAAATGGAGTTTGACCGACGCTCCCCGCAGCCGAGCGCTGCCGAACCATACCTGTACCAGGTTAATCAGGCGGGGAATGATGGCAAAAATCAGGCCGATGGCAATTAGCCAACTTGCGCCATTGACCCACTGAATATTAGCGGTACAGGCATAAATGATGTCGAAAATCAGCGCCGCGGTGAAAAATCCGTAAGGTATCGGGTTGAGCCATTCATAGACGGCCACTGCGGCCGCTGAGGGCCTTGCTGTCGTTTGCGTGGTCATGCAGGCATCTCCATGAAAAATGATGGGTAAAAAGGCCATTGGCCCCTTAAAGCTTTGTTCAGATCCAGCGATTTGAACAATTTTGATTCTCATTTTTAGCATGCGATGTTAAAACCGAAACCATCACTTCGGCATTATCAATGGCTTAGCAATATCAGGAGGCAGGGCATGAGCATAGAACGCGTTCAGCGTTTTCTGGCCGAGCACGCACCGGAGACGACGGTGACGGTGCTGGCAAAGAACACCGCAACGGTGGCGCTGGCGGCAGAAGCCTTTGGCGTGGAGAGCGGGCAGATCGCCAAGACGCTTTCGTTTCGCGTTAACGGCGATGTGGTGCTGCTGGTGATGGCGGGAACTGCCAGAATCGACAACAAGAAGTACAAGCAATTCTTCGGCGTGAAGGCGCGTATGCTGCCGGCGGAAGAGGTTGAAGCATTAACCGGCTATCCGCCCGGCGGCGTTTGTCCCTTTGCCGCACCGGAGGCGGTGAGGATCTACTGCGATCATAGCCTGCGCGTTTTCGATGAAGTGCTTCCGGCAGGCGGCAGCGATAACTCCGGCGTGAGAATTGCGCCACAGCGGCTGGCCGGCATCACGGGAGCGGAGTGGATTGACGTGACGGGGTAACTGATAGTGACGCCGTCACAATACGTTATGTTAAATACAGAGTCTTTTCTCTGTATAATTATTTGTTTTTAAATGGAAAACTAGGCTATCGCATTGTGGCAAACCGCCTCGATATTATGACCATCCGGACCAATGACAAACGCCGCATAGTAGTGGGCATGATAATTGGGGCGTAAACCGGGCGCGCCATTGTCTTTGCCGCCGGCGCTTAACGCGGCGTGATAGAACGCATCGACCTGTTCACGGCTGCTTGCGGTAAATGCCAGGTGCAGATGCGCCGGTTTTTCATCGGTCTGAAACAGGCATAATGACACGTTACCCCGATCGGGACACAGCTCAACGCCATAATCGGGTTCACCTTCGGCAACGATCTTTACGCCCAGCGGCGCCAGCGCATTAAGGAAAAACGCTTTGCTCAGAGCAAAGTCGCTGACGCCAAATTTCACATGGTCAAACATGGGGATGTCCTGGAGTGTGGAAGAATGTTCCCATTCAGTATAGCCAACGCCATGAAGGCCACCGGAAACGGTGAAGACGAACGCCAGTACGCATTTGGCAGGCAGAAGTTGTTCATTTTTATGGCGCGTTTTGGTGAAATCTGCAGTATCGCAGTAGCCATGTTTTATCAGATTTCACGTAGCGCGATCAAAAAGGCGGGGGGATTTCGCCTCAATATCCCCAGAGATGTATCGCTATAAGCATGCCCGGTCATCATTAATGGCAGAACGCATTTATCTATGATCCTCAGTGGGTGGAACGTGATAAAGCTGAAACTTCGCGAGATACTGGCTGGCGTGTTAACGGCAGTCCATCACATCGGCAGAGTTGGCTGGCGGCCAAACCAACGATTGATAATTTTGCTGGGAGGTTAAGCGGCGTTGGAACGCCAAGTGCCGAAATCCTGGGAAGCGGCAAGCGCACGCCTCACATGCATGCATTTACTGGGAAGTGAACAGGCGACAGGCATTGGGTGTTCAGAGATTTTTGCGCAAACATCATGGTGTCGCTCAGCAATAAGCGGCAATGGCAATGAAGCCTGCAGCGAAAACTCGACGGCTTAAGACCAGCTGAAAAACGAATTCGTTCAACGGCATGAGCAACGGGCGTTGAAATGGTTGGCCACAGGAGAAAACCCATGATCAAGCCAGGACGCCAGAATCCACGTATAACCACATGGATGCGCATAATGTATATTATGTTAAATTGCATTATTGGATACGCACCGCCGTTAGCCTGGCCGTCCTTTCTCACCTCACCTTCAAGCCTTATCAGGCTGCTAACCTTTTTTATGTTTAAGCCCATCATCAGCCCGTTCAGTTTCAGCACCTCAGTTTAATCCTCGGTCGGTGTGCCCTGATGAAACCGCATCTGCCAACCGGCCTTTTCCGTCAGCATCCAAATCGACGACCGTTCTGTGCAACGAATGGCGTTGCCCTGCGCGTTGCGTTGAAAACTCTTATACGTCAGCAACACGGCGCCTTCACTGATTTTCGCCAGCGTAAAACCTTCGGCAACAATCTGCGGATGCTCAGTTTCCATTTCCAGCGCCGCAACGGTCTGGCGTTTGTCATAACGCCGACCTGAGCGAGCAATCTCTTCAAAGTCTTCATGCAGCAATGCCGCGACGCGCTGCGGATCGCGGCGCACCGATGGCTGATGCAGTTCAACCTCAAGCGTCTGGATTTGGCTAAACAACTTTGCAGAATGCGTCAAAATGCCCTCCTTTTTGATCGCGCTACGTGAAATCTGGCAAACTTCGGCAGTCAATATACAACAGAATGACACTCGTGAAACCTGACTTTGCCATGGCGCCCCCAGCGGTACTCGCCACCGCTGGCTATGGGGCATCTGAAGGTAACACTTTCTCTTCTATAGAGTTTTTTTATCGCGACGAGTTCTCATTAAACCTCCAAAGTGACGCCGTCACCAAAAGGAAAAACCTCACGCCTGTTTCTCTCCCAGGTGCGACCGCCGAACCCGCAATTCCCCATGCCGCCAGGCGCCGTCTGCCGTGGTGCGATTATCGAGCAGGCGATTCAAGGCTTCTTCGACCAGCCGGTCGATGCGTTGGCTGTAGCTGGTCAGCGCCCAGTTGGCTGATCCGGCCTCGTCGATATCGTCGAAACCTACCACGGCCATTGCAGACGACGGTGCCACTTGCCTGAGCGCTTCGAGCGCCCCCAGCGCCAACACGTCGTTCTCGCAGAACAGCGCCTCAACCCGCTCGCTTTCCGGCGTTGCCTGCAGGTATTCGCTCATCAGCTGGAAACCGCGTTGGCGATCGTAGTGGCCAGCCGTGAGCACCCGATCCAGCTGAAAGCCAGAGGTTATCAGCCTATCGCGGTAGCCTTCCATGCGCAGCAAATGGCTACTTTGCGTGTCTGGCCCCTTCATGTAGCCAAAGCGCCGATGCCCTTGTTCTATCAGCAACCCAGCGATCTCTTCGCCGGCGCGGTAGCCGTCGATATTGACCACATCAATGTGTTCGCTTTCCGTATTGCGGCACACCTGCACCAGCGGGATCTGATGCAGATCTTGCGCGATCGCCGCCCACTCTTGGGTTAACACCGTCGCCAGGAACAAAATGCCATCGACCTGCAGCTGATCGGCCATCGCCATTACCGCCCGGTAGTTTTCCCCGGCGGTGATATTCAGCAGCAGCGCCATATAGCCGCGGGTTTGCAGCTGTTTGGTGACCATATCGAGCATCATCATCGAATGCGGGTTCTTCATCTCGTCGATGGCCACGCCGATGATGTGCGTGCGTTTTTGCGACAGGCTGCGCGCCAGCAGATTGGGTCGATAGCCCAGCTCGGCCGCCGCCGCCAGTACGCTTTCACGCGCGCTGTCTGAGATCGACGCACCGGGCGTAAAGGCGCGCGATACCGTCCATTTAGAGACGCCGGCCTTTTCGGCGACGTCGCTGGCGGTGGCTTTGTGGTGTTTCGTCATGGTTGCGTCGATCCCTGCTTCGGTGAAGTCACACTATACCCTGCTCGCTCAGATCCCCTAAGCGCCTGCCGGCATACCTGCTGCGATTATGTCCCGTTTTTGCACCCGATTGCAATTTGTTATGCAACCGGGTGCAAAACATAAAGAGTTTGTGATCGTCCGCGCTGTTTTCACCTTTCCCCTGTTGACCAAATTTTATCCATGGCCGACATTCACGGTGGCATTCAGAGACTCATCGCCGTTTTGTCTCCTGCTTTGCACCCGGTTGCAAAACACTGTTTTTACATAACACCTCTCTTCTCAACAGGATACCGTAATGAAAAAAACCAGACTGTTGTTGATGTTAGCCTGCTCGCTGTTTGTCGTGACCGCCCAGGCCAAGACCTACCAGGTCGGCGTGGCGCTGGCCAACTTCGATCTCAACTTCGTCTCTATCCTGCGCAGCCAAATGGCGCGGGAACTGGTTGCGCAGCAGCTGCAAGGCCAGTTCGTTGATGCCAAAGGCGATGTCGCCCTGCAGGTGCAGCAGGTAGACGATCTGATTAATCAGGGCGTGGACGCCATTATCCTCAACCCGGTCGATACGCAAGGCGTTCAGCCGATGATAGCGGCCGCCCAACGCGCCGCTATCCCCCTTATCTTCGTCAACCGCAAACCCGAAGTGCCGCTGAGCGGCGCGACGGCCTACGTCGGCTCCGATTCGGCGCTCAGCGGTCGCCTGCAGATGGAGGCTCTGGCGAAAAAAATGAATTACCGCGGCAACGTGGCGATCCTGATGGGCGCCCTCTCCAACGAAGAAACCCGCGAGCGCACCCGCGCGGTGGAGGCGGTGATCGCCAAACACAAAGAGCTGAAAGTGGTAGAGAAACAGACTGCGAAATGGCAACGCAATGAAGCGGTCGACGTGGTCTCCGGCTGGTTGCTGAACGGCGTACCGATCGATGCGATCGCCGCCAACAACGATGAGATGGCCATCGGCGCGATCATGGCGCTGAAGCAGGCCAAAAAGAACGGCGTACTGGTTGCCGGTATCGATGGCACGCCCGACGGCCTGCAATTTATCAAAAACGGCAACCTGGCGGTGACCATTTTCCAGGATGCCAAAGCCCAGGCGATCGGCGCGGTGCAAGTGACCCGAGCGATGTTGGATCACGCCAAAACCGAGTCTTACAACTGGGTGCCTTATGCCACCGTGACGCGAGAAAACTACCCGCAATTTGCGCAAATGAACCAGAAATAAACCGTTGCCACTCTCTTTTTCAACCCACTTTGCACCCGAGTGCAAAACCACAGTATCAGGAGTCAGCATGTTAAATGGTGAAAGAAGCATCCCTCGCCCGCTGCGTTGGGCGATGATCGGCGGCGGCCGCCTCAGTCAGGTGGGCTACAAGCACCGTTCCGGCGCACTGCGCGACAATACCGCCTATCGGCTGGTTGCCGGCGCTTTTGATATCGACGCGGCGCGCGGGCGTGAGTTTGGCGTCAATCTCGGCGTGCCCGCTGAACGCTGCTATGACGACTATCAGCAGTTGCTGAAACAAGAGGCCAACCGCGAAGATGGTGTTGAGGTGGTGACCATCGCCACCCCTAACGGCACCCACTATGAAATCACGCGCGCCGCGCTGAATGCCGGCCTGCATGTCATCTGCGAAAAACCGCTGTTCTTCACTACGGCGGAGGCGAGAGAAATCAAGGCGCTGGCGGCGGAGAAAGGCCTGATCGTCGGCGTAACCTACGGCTTCTCCGGGCATCCGCTGCTGATGCAGATGCGCGCCATGATCGCGAACGGCGACATCGGCGAAATACGCATGGTCGAATTGCAGTACACCCATGGCTTCAACGCCAACGAAAGCGCGGACACGTTCGAGGCGCAAAAGTGGCGCGTCGATCCGAAAATCGCCGGCCCCTCCTTTGTTCTGGGCGATATTTCTACCCACACCTTCTACATCTCACAGCTGGTCATGCCCGACATGAAAATTGCCTCCCTGCTGTGCGATCGCCAGAGCTTTATCCCTTCCCGCGCCCCGCTGGAAGACAATGCCATGGTGCTGATCCACTACGAAAACGGCGCCGTCGGCCGCATGTGGGCCTCCGCCATCAACGCGGGCGCGATGGACAGCCAAAGCATTCGCGTGGTGGGCTCACGCGCCAGCCTGCAATGGAGCGATTCCACGCCCGGCGAATTGCGCTATGAGATCCAGGGGCGGCCCAACCAAACGCTGCACCACGGCATGCCCTATCTGGACGACAGCGCGCTGGCCGAAGAACGGCTCGGCGCGCTGCATACCGAAGGGCTGGCCGAATCCTGGGCCAATATTTACCTCAAGTTCGCCATCGCCATCAGCGCCAGCCAGCGCGGCGATCGGCAAACTCTGGCCACGCTGATCTATCCGGATATCGATGCCGGGTTAGAAGGCGTGCGCTGGATTGAAAACTGCGTTCGTTCCGCCGACAACGGCGCCACCTGGGTCAATTACCGATAAGGAAAGCATCATGAAACTTTCATTCTGTACCGACAGCCTGGGCCATTTGCCCTTCGAGCCGATGCTGGATCGGTTGCTGGAGCTGGGGGTGCGCGGCGTGGAAATGACCACCGGCGGCTGGTCTCCGGCGCCCCATCTGGATACCGACGATCTGCTGGCCAACCCGGCCAAACGCCGGCAGCTGCAGCAGGCCCTGGCCAGCCGCGGCATGGAGATCGCCGCGCTCAATGTCTCCGGCAATCCGCTCGATCCGGGCGAGCTGGGGCAGCGCCATCTGCGCCAAACCGACAATACGCTGGAGCTGGCCGGCCTGCTGGGGGTGAAGAAGATCGTCATGATGAGCGGCCTGCCCCCGGCCAGCCCGCATGACACCATCCCCAACTGGATCACCTATACCGTCAGCTGGCCCCCTACGGTGAAAAACTGTCTGGACTATCAATGGAATGAGGTGGCGATCCCCTATTGGCAGGCGCTGGTCGCCCGAGCCAAAGCGTGCGGCGTCGAGCGCTTTGCGCTGGAAAACTTCAGCGCCATGCTGGTGTGGAACCCGGAAACGCTGTTCCGGCTGCGAGAGGCCGTTGGCCCGATGGTGGGTCTGAACCTCGATCCCAGCCACTTGATCTGGATGGGCGCAGATCCCATCGCGGTGGCCCGCGCCCTTGGCCCCGCCATTCACCATGTGCACGGCAAAGACGTACGCCTTGAGCGCGGCGTCGTCGAGGTTAACGGGCTGCTGGAGACCAAACCGATAGACGAGGTAGCTGACCGGGCCTGGAATTATGTCGCCGTCGGCTGCGGCCGGGATCTGCAGTGGTGGAAGGAATTCTTCTCGGTGGTGCGCATGATGGGTTACAACGACTGGGTGTCACTGGAAATGGAAGACTTGACCATGTCGGTCGATGCCGGCATCGCCTCTTCCGTTCAGGCGCTGCAGCAAACCCTCAGCCAATAAATATCCTGCGCAGCGGCCACGGCCGCTGCGCCACCCAGTGAATTGCCAACCGCTTACAAACACCATACCGGCCGGGCGCCCACCGTCGCACTGGCATGCCCAGCGCCATGGCTCAGGCACAGCGTTCTCAGCCCGGCACCCGCACCGGAATACCAGGCGCCGCCTCGCATCAGCATGCGTTCGCCGTAGTTGCGCAGATAAACCTGATCGCCGTCCGCACACCGGTGATGCGGTGCAACGCCGAGGATTTTCAATATATCCGGCACCGACTCTCCACTTGCCGCACCAATACGCCCGAACTCATCATCCATCAAACCAGGCGGATATCCATTGTCTTGCGGATCGCCGTTGAAATGCCGGATACGGTCCGAAATGCGCGGCGTGCCGGCATTGCCGGTAAGACTCGGCGATGAAGCATCGAATTTTGCGGTTCCCGGGCTGCCGGGAGGTAGCCACTCGCCTGTTGCCAGCTCGACCGCGCGCCAGCGTTCGTCTTCATTATCGGTCATCGGCATCGCGGCGTCATTGTCCGGTAAAAGCAGGATTTCCCCCGCGACCAATTTCAGCCCGTGTTGCCATTCCCAAAGGTTGCCGCAGAGATCGCCAATACCGTGCGGCGTACCGTCATGATACCAGGCAGCCGGACCGGATGCGGTAAACGTTGTCGGATCGCCCTGCTCATCGCCCACGACACCGCCGTCACATCGCTTGCCATACTGGCGTCGATCGCGATGCGATCGCCCACTCTCGGTATTGCCTAACTCCGGCCAGCCATGATGACGGCACCAGAACATCAACGCGGCCCATTCGGCGTTGGTGCCAATGTGCCAGCCGCGTCCATTGCAAGCCGCCGCCTGTCGAAATGCGGCCAGGTCATGCCAGCTGGCCGGGGCCGTCTCAGGTTGACTGACCAGTTCGCCATGGATCAGCGTGCCGGGGTAACAGCCGTAGAAGAAAGCCTCTTTTCGCTGACCGTTGACGATAAACGCAGGATGAACCGCCTCACCTAACCCTGATGTGACCTCTTGCAGCGTAAAACGAGGTATCACATGCATATAGCTGGGCTGCCCACTTGCGGTGTAAAGCACGGTGCGACGCCCTTGCGATTCGGCCTCTACTTTGCAACGCAAAGCGTCTTTTACAATAATCATGGAGTTATGTGCCCGTTAAAAATGCCGAGGCCGGGAAAGCGCAGGCTCCCCGGCCCATTTCTTACGCCACCATGGCGGCGGATTTGATCGGTTGCAACAATTGTCCAATATCGCAATTGAGCAGTTGAGCGCGCTGCAGCAACTCCTCCGTCTTGGCGCCAATCACGGAGTGAACATAGGCGTTGACCTGCTCCTGGTTCATTTGGTTATAACGGTCGGTAAACGCCATTTCGATGCTGTCGCAGATCACTGCGCCGGCGTTGCTGACGTAGTCCGGCAGATAGTGAATACCGCGCGCCAACAGCCGCTGTTCAGCCTGTGGCGTATTAAACGGTGAGTTGGCGCTGCTCACCACCCAGCGGGTATTCAGCTGTTCAATATTCTGTGCATTCAATACGTTGGACATCGACGCGATGCACAGCACCTCGCTGGGTTGCGCCCAAAGTTCCTCTTCGCTCACGCGGCGCACCCCCGCAGGAAATTGCGCTGCGGGGTTGATGTCATAGGCCGTCACCTCACAACCGAACAGCAGGCTTTGTTTCGCCACTTCAGTGCCGACCTTGCCCATACCGTGAATGGCAATGCGCGCGCGAGGCAAATGATTGAGCCTCAGCGTCAACACTTTTTTCATCGAACTCCAGACGCCGTAGCCGGTTGCCACCGATGTATCGACTTGTGGGCTGTCCATGGCATTCAGGATCCACGGCGTAAACTGCCGCAGATAGTCCATCTCTCGATTGCCGGTATTGATATCGCATCCCGTAAACATGGTGCCGCCATAGCGATTGAGCAGAGCGCCTATCGCTTCAAGCACTGCCGGTTGCTCTTGGGGAGAACGTTTGCTGTTCACCACGATTTTGCCGCCGCTGAAGCCGGTATTGTACAGCCCGTGCTTCAGCGACATGCGCTGCGCCAGCATGATCGCCTCCTCTTCCTGCTGCTGCCGGGACGCATAGTTTCGCCAACGGATACCGCCATTGGCCGGTAGCAGCTTGATCTGCGACGAGTAAGCCAGGGTGAATGACGTTTCGTCATCGATTACGACCGTTTCTATCTGGTATTGGTTATGTGTATTCAGCAATTCATTGTTAACTGACATAATTTGCCATCCTGTTTTAATGAGAATCTTGCTCGAATGCTCCAGCCTGGTCCAACTGTTGTTTAATGCCCCACGGCGTAGGCCGCTTAAGAAAATCGGCCATCCCTATTGCCTTGCCAAACTCTTGCTCCAACATCGCCAGCAGGCGCAGCGCCATCAGCGACTGCCCGCCGGCGTCAAAAAAGTCACAGTGGTTAGAATCGGGGTTCACGCCGGTCACATCCCCCCAAACGCGCCAGATACGCGCCATCTGGGGATCTGACTGGCTTGTTGCCGCCGGCGTTCGCTCGGCTTGCGGCCCCTGCCTGTCCCGTTCGCCCAACCACCAGTGCGCCGGATCGAAGGGATACATCGGCAATGCGATGCGCGAAGGCGGTAGTTGCCACAGGCGGCGCCAGTTAACGTTGACGCTGGCGCGCCAGATTTTTTGCAGCGCCTGGATCCATACGGCGCCTTCATTCTGCGCTTCGTCGCGACGCGGCAAGGTTCGCACCGCGGTCACAGAACCGGCGGATTTCAGCTGTGCAACCAACGCCGTGAGCGTCGAACCCGGCCCAACTTCGATAAACAACGTCTTGCCGCGCTGCGGTAGCTGCTGCAAGGCGCGGTGGTAATTGACCGGTTCACGGGCATGACGCGCCCAATAGCGGCCGTCAAGCGCCGAACATTCGACTTCGGTCGCCAGCAAGGCGGAGACGTAACGTACCCCCGTCGCCGATTCACCCGGCGGCGGCGCAATATCGGCCAGCTCGTCAAGAATGGGATCCATCAGGGTCGAATGAAACGCATGTGAAACATTCAAGGCTTTGCATCGCACGCCTCGGTCTCGCATCTGGCGTTCGCAAGCGCGAATGGCTTCAGCGGTGCCGGACAGCACGCAGCCGTCATCACTGTTTTCTGCCGCCAGCGATAGCTGATGACTCAACCAGGGCTGAACCTGTTGAACGCTCAGCTCTACCGCCAACATCATCCCGGACGGCAACCCGGCCATCAGACGCCCACGATGAGCGGCGAAAACCAGCGCCTCTTGCACCGAGAACACCCCAGCGGCCCAGGCCGCCGCAATTTCGCCGAGGCTGTGCCCAATGACCCAATCCGGCTCGACGCCGTAATGCATCAGCAGTTCGGCCATGGAGATTTCGACGGCGATCAGCGCGGGCTGCGTCAACGCGGTATCGTTAATCGACTCGGGCGCGGCCTCTCCGGTAAATAACGCCGAGAGATCCAGTGCGGCTTGCGTTTGCACTATCTGCAGTTTGTCGTTCATCAGTTTTCTGAAGGTCGCGTCCTGCGCCATCAAATCGCTGGCCATACCGATAAACTGGCTTCCCTGGCCAGGGAATTGGAAAACTATCGACAAGCGCCCTTTCCCCGTATCCATCATGTTTTCTTTCACGCTCAACGCGCCCCGATCGTCTATCTGCAAGGTGCCGCGATAGCGCAGCGACTTTCTTCCGCTTTGCGCGCTCCAGGCCAAGCGTTCGTCGTTTTCGCCGTGCGGTCGCTGCAGATAGCGTTTTACCAGCCGATGCCAGGCCTGTTCTGACTGTGCGCTGATCGGTACGACGGTGGAGGACAATGAGGCCGCTGTTCGCGCCGGCGGCATGACAGGCGGCCTCGCCAGTACGACATGCGCATTCGTACCGCCAATACCGAATGCGCTGACGCCGATGGCCTGGCGCGGATCCTCGCGATCCCACCGTTGAGCGGAACAGATAAACTCAAACGGACTCTCCGCCAATGCCATTTCCGGATTCGGTGAGCCAACGTTGATCTGCGGCGTGAGCCAGCCATGCTGAATTTGCAGGGCGGCCTTAATCAATCCCGCCATGCCGGCGCAGGTTTCCAGGTGCCCGACGTTAGCCTTGACTGCGCCGATGGCGCAGAACCCCCGTCGTGTCGTATGCTCTCGGAAAACGCCGTTCAGCGCCTCGAATTCGATGGGATCGCCGGCCAGAGTGCCCGTACCGTGGGCTTCGATGGCGCGAAAATCCTCAGGCGTCAACCGGGCATCGTCCATCGCCTGGCGCAGCAGGCGTTGCTGGCCATGCAAACTGGTGGTGGTAAAACTGACTTTGCGCGCGCCGTCATTATTCATCGCCACGCCTTTGATCACCGCGACGACGTTATCGCCGGCCGCCAGCGCATCACTCAGGCGCTTCAACACCACCACACCGACGCCGCTGCCGAATACCGTACCGCTGGCATCTGCGGAAAATGGCCGGCAGTGCCCATCGGTGGAAAACACCATGCCTTGCTGCGCAAAATAGCCGTCGTTTTGCGGGATCCTTAGGGTACAAGCGCCTGCTAACGCCAGGTTGCAACGGCCGCTGCGCAAGGCGTGGACCGCTTCGTATACCGCCACCAGCGAAGTGGCGCAGGCGGCTTGCACGTTGCACACCGGCCCCCCGATGCCCAGATGCCAGGCCACCCTGCTGGTGAGGTAATCTTTATCGCTCATTATTTGCCGCTCGAACGGCGAAGGATTGAGTTTATCGAGTAGCTCGGATCCTTGCGCCTGACGTAAATAGTCAGAGCTGCTACAGCCGGCGAACAGCCCGGTATCCTCAAGTTCCCCCGGTGTCACACCGGCGCTTTCCAGCGCGTGCCAGGCGCATTCCAAAAAGAGCCGCTGCTGGGGATCCATCAGCAGCGCATCGCGCGCGCTAATACCGAAGAATCCTGCATCAAAGCGAGATATGTCGCCGGCCACAGGCGCGGCGACGGGAATATATCCCTTGTCGACGGCATCATCCCGATCGTTATCGACGCGAACCAGGGATTCGACACCGTTGATCAAATTATGCCACCAGCTTTCGATGTCCTCGGCGCCCGGGAAACGGCAGGCCATGCCAACCAGGGCGATATCCCGTTCATTGCTGTTCACCTGCTGCATGAAGGTTCTCCGCTCAGAAACGCAATGCGCTGATGTCCCAACGGGGCTCTCGTTCCGCCAGCAGATCGGCGCAAATTTGCCCCATCAGAGGCGTAAATTTGAACGCCCATCCTCCTGCCGAGACCACCAGATGTTCGCCGCCGTGGCAGCGGCCCTTGGCGCTGTCGAGATAGAATTGGCGCGCCGGATCGGTGGGCAACACGGCCAGACAGCTTGCAGCGGAATGCTGTTTATCCGGTTCGAGGAACGGCATATGCCGGCGGGCAAACTCCAACGCGCGCTCCACGTGCTGCGGGTTTGCCCTATAGCCAGGCGCATTGGCTTCGGTGATCGGATCCACTTCGAAATCGGTCCCCAGCCGATCAAACCCATTGACGGACCAAGGGTTGGGCGGGAAGCCATAAAACAGGTTGCTGTCGCTCTCCACCGGCGGTTGGAAAGCAAACCAGAAGGGATCGTTGGCTCCCAGGCGCTGGCTGCGCAGCATGCTGATGCAGGCCATCTCATAGGTAGAAAGCGCAAGTTCAATATCCAACTGGCGCAGCAGTTTCTTGCTGCCCGGCCCACTGGCAACCAGGACTTTACGGGCGCGATAACGGTTTTGCGTCGTCAGCACCGTTGCGCCCCGAGCATCGGGCTCCACGGCCTTCACGCATTGCTGGAACTGGAACTCCACGCCGGCTTCGCTGGCCAGCGAGTAAAGCGACGCCAGGGTGCCTTTAACGTCGATCACGCCGCCGTCTTGCTGCAAGAAACCTTCATAGTTGCCGTCCAAGCCGGTGAAACCATAGCGCCGTTCGATTTCACGCATCGTCAGACGTTCATAAGGCAACCTCATTTCATCCATTGAAAGCATGGTTTGGCGGATTTGCCCCTCATTGGTCCAGACATCCGCATCGCCGAACCATAGGCTGCCAATGCGGTGGATCAGTTTTCTGTCCGCCTGTTGTTCCAACTGCCGCCACAATTTGTCGGCCTCCAGGGTAAGGCGGAATATTTCCAGCTCCGAATATTGCAAACGCCAATGGCGCTCCTCCCCGCTGGTGCCGGCCAGTTGCGTAAATAACGCATGTTGTTCCAGGACCAAAACCTTATGGTCGCGATGCTCTCGCGCATAATTCCATGCGGCGGCCAGCCCGATGGGGCCAGCGCCGATAATAATGACATCCCAGTGTACCGACGTGTGCATACCTATCCCTCGTAATGGATATTGTGTGTGTTTGATAAAATTATTTTTTAATTAAGCTTTTAATCTGATCCAGCGGCAACAGGACGATCAGCGTCAGATATTTTTCTCGCGGAATATCCTGATAGAGCTGACGAACGCCGATCTTCCCCATGACATCCCCGCTAACGCCGGCGGCGAACAACGATTGCCATTGCCCCGCCCAAATCGCACTGGAATTCCAAATGCCGGCGGTTTCGATTCGCCCCAGCGGCGTCTCGGCCGTCTCGTGGTACCAGGAAACCACGCTGTCGTCCGGCAGTGAGGCGATTTTCCACCCCTGGCCCTTCATCGTGCCGATATCATGCCCCTGCTTATCCACCAACCGATCGATATGTGAATTGGCATCGCCAACGTTAGGGACATTATCCGCTTTTGCTTTAAAGGTAATATTTGCCATTTCGATAACGGAAAGCACGGTGGCATTGTTATAGCCGTCTTTCGTCGCCAAAATATGCTCAATATCGTTGGCCTCTTTACCTGAACTTATTAACTGGCGAACATAATCGCCAAGCGCGATCAGCTCAGACAATACATTATTATTGCCCTGTATAATTTCCATGAAATATTCCTTTTAGACGTTGTTAAACGGTCAAGGCTTCAGATTGTTTGAACCACTCGCGCCCTTTTTCTCGATCGATATCGGAACCGGCGTCGGCAAAGAGTGTGACAACCCGTTGATCCGCACTCAGCGTTTCTGCCAGCTTACAGGCCGTTTTCCAGTTGGCGGCGGAAGATGCGCCGATTTTAACGCCGGTCAACTGATGGAACTCGTGCATCGCGCTGAGCGCTTCCCGATAGGAAACCGGATTGAAAGGCGGTTCCTGCGGCATCAACTTACTGATGAAAGGCTGACGGAAACCGAAGCCCAACCCGCCGGCTCCGGCAAATTTAGGTTCACCGTTCGGCGCAGACAGCGTACCGTAAGGCAGTTCGCGCGGCGTGCTGCCCCACACGATCAGCTGTGGGTTATCCTGACGCAACGCGGCGGCCACCCCCGACAAGGTCCCGCCGGTCCCTACCGCCGATACCCAACCGTCGATGCGCTCACCCTCCAGCTGCCGGCGAATCTCTGCGCCCGTCGCATGCTGATGTACGGCGGTGTTGACCAGGTTAAGATGCTGAGAAAGCAGCGTCCAACTGCCATCTTCATGCGCAATCTGCTGGCTGCGTGCAATGACGCCGAGCAGGAACTGATTGCGATCGACCAGAGTAACGATGGCTTTATCGGCTTTTAACGTGTCGATAAGCGGTTGCGGAGACGAATCCGGGATCACCACTTGCACCGCTATCCCGCACATATTGCCAAGCTTGGCCAGGGCTTTCGCCATATTGCCCCCCGAGGAATCGAGCAACTTCAATTCACCGGCGGCGAAGTCGTGTTGATTGATGGCATCGCAAAACAGACCGAACGCGGTGCGGTCTTTCACCGAGCCAAACGGATTCTCAAACTCAAACTTGGCGTAAATCGACGCCTTTCCCTTTGGCGACGGCACTTCAACCAGCGGAGTATTGCCTAACGTCGCATAGAATTTTTTCAACTGGGGGAACAGAGCGAAGGCTTTCTCCGTATCCGGTGCGCAATCCTGTGGGTTAAACAGCTCAAAATTCATCAGAGGTTCCTTTAAAGCCATACGTTGACAAATAAGCCAGCGTTACCGGAGCAGCTGGCGGAGAAACGCAGCGGTGTCCTGCGCGAAATAAAAGTGATCGCCCGCGAGGAATTGCACCCGGCTGCCGGGGAGTTCTTTTTCCCACAGCGACAGCGCGGCGCGGCTAACCAACGGATCGTTATCACCGCCCAAAATGCGTGGCTGCATGTCGGGCAAAGGTTCTGCGCTGAGCGCGCCCAACAGCTGTAGATCTTGCTGTATCAAGCGGGTGACAAGCGGGCGAGTGATCTCATCCAGCGACAGTGCGCCGCTGCTTTCACTGAATGTCAGGATGTCGCCCAACACCTCTTGCCGCAGGCTTTCCTGTTGAAGTATTTTCAGTTCAGAGGGGGCGCGCTGGGCCGACAACACGGCGTCGATGTTAAAACGCGACGCTTGTAACGCCGCGGCAACCTGCAGGGCAAACAGCGCGCCCATGCTATGACCGAAAATCACCACCGGCGCGATGCCCAGCGAAGAATGCAGCGCATCAACGCAGCGCGTAATGGCTCGCTGCGCCGTTTCCCAAGCCGGCGCGTCTTGCGCGTCTTCTCGGCCGGGGTACTGCACGATGAACAGATCCACCTCGTCCGGCAGCAGATCACGCCAGTGCTGGTAGAACGCAACGCCGCCGCCGGCATGTGGAAATACGACCAATTGTTTGCTGACCGGTGAACTGCATGGGCGGCTGAGCCTCACCACGCAACCGAGAGACGTGCGCAATGGCGTCATGAGTTCAACCCCGCCGTATTTTTGACCGTCTGTTCCTGGCGCAGCATGTCGCGCAACGTCACGCGATCTATCTTGCCGATCCCTTTCATCGGAATGGTATCGATGACAATCAGCCGCTCCGGCGCCTTGAACGCCGCCAGCCCTTCTTTCTCAAAGAAGCGGCGCAATGCGCTGAGAGTCAGAGTGGTATCTGTGCTGGTGACAAACAGACAAGGCACCTCACCGTAGAGATCGTCCGGCATACCAACGCAGGCGGCTCGCACCACGGCAGGATGCTGTTCAGCCAACTCCTCTATCTCATTGGGACTGAATTTCTCTCCCCCGCGGTTGATCGAGTCGTTTACGCGGCCGTCGATGAAAATGTTGCCCGCGGCATCGACGTGCGCCAGGTCGCCGGTACGGTAGAAACCGTCCGCCGTAAACGCGCTACGATTCGCCTGGGGATTTTGGTAATACTCGGTGAGCGTATAAGGGCCGCGGGTGATCAGTTCGCCTGATTTGCCCACGGGCAAAGGACGGCCGTTTTCGTCGACGATCAGCACTTCATCATGCGGGCTCAACGGCCGGCCCTGAGAGCTGAATCGCAGAGTGTCATCATCGTCAATCGAGTTAAAACACAGCAGCCCTTCACTCATGCCATAGCACTGCTGCAGGGTAATGCCGAGGTTGCGGGAGGCGGAGGCCGCTAGCTCAGGCGTCACCCTGGCGCCACCCACCTGAACATGCCACAAAGACGTCAGGTCGCGCGGCGTTTGCCGCTGCAGTTCGCTCCATTGAGACAGCAACGCAGGCACCAGCGTGGTGTGTGTCACGCCGCATTGCTCGATCACGTCCAACGCCGTTTCCGCCGACGGGGCGTCGGCGAGCGCAACGGCGCCGCCGCGAGAAAGCGTACCGAGTATACCGGGGCAATTGATGACAAACCCATGCGAAACCGGCATCGCGGCGAAATAGACCGAATGGCTGTCTAAAGCAAACACGTCACAGCCGCACTCGATCATATAGCTGTAGCCGCCATTTTTACGGGCAATCGCTTTAGGTAAACCGGTGGTGCCGCTCGAGAGCAACATGACGGCGGTATCCGACGGCGTCATGGTGGCGGCGTGAAGTGGCGGCGCGGGCGTCAAACGCGAACAGAAATGTTGCAGGTTTAGGTAACGAGTGTCGTGCCCGGCGTCATCGTAGTCTTCGACCAATATCACATCGATATTGAGACCTTCGGCCAACAGCGTCTGCAAAGCGGCAAGTGGGTTATAGCGACGGGAACCTCGCTGCAGGGCAAATACTTTTGGCGCCGTCAGATGCAGAATGTGCCTCAGCTCTTTTTCTCGATAAGAGGGTAATATCGGCACCGGGATCGCACCGAGCATCAACGAAGAGAGCATGATGACAACCGCTTCACGGGTGTTGCGCAATTGATAGGCGATCCGATCGCCCTTCACCACGCCCAATTGACACAGCTTCAAAGCGGCTGAAGCCACCGCACCGTTCAGCCAGTCGTAAGTGTAAACCTCCCCGTGTTCAAAAAGCGCCGGGCGCTGTCCATGTTGTTGAAGGGCCAGCAATAAACGTTGGTTGATCGAATCCTCAACACTAACCATAGCGACTCCATAATGAGTTAACTCACTGTTTGACTGTTATCTTTCTCAATCACAATTCGTTAAACAAACAGCTTTCGGCACCTCGGTCAGGCGGCGCCATCACTTCTGTATTGGCTCAGAATGAAAAGCAAAACGGACTCAAAAACACTTCATTTTCTGGTCGACATCAAACACCATGACCGACCGTCAGTCAATTACCTTGGCGTTAATTATTTGTAGATCTTATGTTTCACCCCTATCATGTCGTTTTAATCTCCTTTATAAACAACACATTATAAATAATACTTTTTTTATACTTGCTTATGACATTTCAGAAATAAGCTGTTCTAATGAATAGTCTCGCCCTCCCCACAGCGATGGCGCGTTAACACAGCGGGCTTTCAGCAGGGCTTGCAATGCCACCGTTTCCGCCGAACTGAGTGCTAAATCTTGACGCAACTGCCAGCTGCCATCCGCCTCTTGCAGCACATCTTCAGGTACCCCCACCTCAGCCAACAGCGCCAACAAATCATCCAAAGTCTTCATAATGTTATCCAATCGTTAAATGGTATTGATAATTATTCATATTGACCGTCAGTCGGTCAATGAGTATTTTAACGCTTGCCTGAGATGACCAGACTCCCGCCCTCGCAGCGAGACTCTTACTTAAAGAGGGATTTTTTTTGAATAAATTCAACGGATTTCGCCTGCGGAAGGCTTATCTTTGCCCGTTGTTGCTGGGCATGATGCCCTGCCTGACCCTGGCGGCCGATGAAGAGTCGATCTGGGTGGTCGCAGAGGGTTCCTCCTCAGACAATGCCCCGCAGGGTTATGCCGCACAGCAAGCGACGGTGGCGACCAAAACCCGGTCACCGTTGGTCGACGTGCCGCAATTTGTCTCGGTGGTCAATCGCCAGCAAATGGACGTGCAGTCGGCCGACACGGTTAGCCAGGCGTTGCGCTACAGCGCCGGCGTTGCCGTGGAACGTTTCGGCGCTTTTTCCAGCGGCGTGGACTTCGCCAAAATGCGCGGTTTTGAGGCCGACTACTACCTGGATGGATTGCGCGTCATCGGCAATACCGGCATTTGGGGACCGCAAATTGAAACCTGGGGAGTGCAAAGCGTTGAAGTCTTGCATGGCCCTTCATCCTCGTTATACGGCCAGGGGGGCGCCGGCGGCGTAATTAATATGATTTCCCGACGCCCTTCCACCGCCGAGTCGAATCAGCTTAAATGGGATGTCGGCAATGACCGCTCGCACGCCCTCAGCCTCGATTCCACCGGCGCGCTGACCGATGACGAACAGTGGGTGTACCGCTTCGATGGCCTGGCGGCCACGCGCGGTTCGCAGATCGAAGACACCAGGCAAAAGCGCCTCTTTCTGGCGCCCGCAATCACCTGGCAACCCAATGATCGCACGCGCTGGACCGTGTTGGTTCACTATCTTCGCGAACCCCAATCAGGCTATTACAACACCCTTCCCGCCCAGGTTTTGGGGCTGTTGCCCAATCCGCACGGCAAGATAGATACCGATAGAAATTACAGCGATCCCGCGCACGAGCACTCGAGCCGTACGCAATACGATATGACCTCGCTGCTTGAATTCGAATTGAACGATCGCTGGCGCCTAAAGCAAAACCTGCGCTATTCCCACGTAGACTCGACGGTGCGGCGCGATTTTACGCGCGACATCACGCCGGACGAGGGACTTTTGACGGCGGTTTATCAGGACGCACCGAGTCAGGCGGACAGTATCGTGATGGATAATCAGGCCGAGACGTCATTCGTTACCGGCGCCATCGTCCATCAGGGGTTGGCCGGGATCGACTTTCAGGCCGGTAAATTGGATAAAGACTGGTGGGGATCGCAAACCGTGACGTTTGATCCCTGGTCCGAACAGTACCGCCCTTCATTCGAACCTATCCCGGTTTCACGCACGTCGACAACGCAACGCTTCCAGCGCACGGGCTTATACGGACAGGACGAAGCCAGCTGGCGCGGATGGCATTTGTTGTTGGGCGGCCGTCATGACTGGTCACGCATGCGTACCAGTGACAATCTGGCCCATACTCAAACGCAAACCAATGACGCAGCCTGGAGCTATCGCGCCGGGTTGAGCTACCCGTTCGACAATGGCCTGGCGCCGTGGGCCAGCGTCTCTACCGCCTTCGATCCGTTGACCGGCACAAACGCTCAAGGCACGCCGTTCAAGCCAACCCATTCCACTCAGTATGAGATGGGGATGAAACTGCAGCCTCCCGGCAGCGCAACGATGACCAGCCTGGCGGTCTACCAACTGACGCAGCGCGATGTGAACACCATCGATCCCCTTAATCCCAGTTATTACACCCAAACGGGTGAAGTGCGTTCTCGCGGCGTGGAGCTGGAATCACGGGCGGCGGTGACCGATAACCTTAATCTGATGCTGTCCTATGCCTGGGTCAACAACGTCGTGACGGAGGCTAACGATAGCACGCAGGGGAAACATCCGGTGGGGGTTCCGGCGCAGACCGGCTCGATGTGGCTGGACTATCGCTTTACTAAAGGGCCGCTGCAGGGGCTGCTGATCGGTGGCGGTACCCGCTACCTGGGGGCCAGTTGGGGAGATGGCGCCAACACCTTCAAAGTGCCCGCCGTTTGGCTCGGCGATATGACCGTTCGCTATACGCCGGGTGCCTGGGATCCTCGTCTGTATAATCTGGAGCTGGGATTGACGGTCAACAACCTGACCAACAAATCTTACATCGCCAGTTGCACCAGTGCGCCTTACTGCAGCATCGGCATCGAACGCCGCATCATCGGTTCGATAAGCTGGTATTTCTGATGCACAGACGACGTTTTCTTCAGGCGGCCGCTTTGCTGGCACTTTCTTCGCCTTCACGCTCTCTGCGCGCCCAGGCTGATACACAGATCGTGACCGATATCGTCGGGCGTACGGTGACTTTACGCTATCCTCTGCGGCGTATTTTCCTGGCGGAAGGCAACCTGTTTTATACCGTCGCGGCGCTCAACCCACGCGCGCCGATGGAAAAACTGGTGGGTTGGCGAGACAATTTCCGCACCGCCGACCTGGACAGCTACCGGCTGTATCTGCGCTATTTTCCCGAACTGGCCAAGCTGCCGGCCTTCGCCGGCGTGCAGCAAATGCAATTCGATCTGGAAAGGTTGATCGCTTTGCGGCCCGAAGCCATATTGCTCAACGCGAATACGCGTTCTGTGCTGGAAACGAGCGGCCTGATGGCTAAGCTTACGGCGGCGAACATCCCCGTGGTGTTTGTCGATATGAGCATCGGCCTGATGAACAACAGCGCCAGAAGCATCGCCATCATGGGGCAGCTGTTTGATAATCCGCAAAGTGCACATAGCCTGATTCGCTTCCGCCAGCGTCATCTCGATACGATCCGCGACACGCTGATGAAACGGGCTCCACCGCGCCCACGCATAATGATGGAGCGCGCCGCCGGATTATACGAGGATTGCTGCCTGTCTTGGGGCAATGGCAACTACGGCGAGATGGTGGATAGCGCAGGAGGATTCAATTTGGCTCAGACGCATATTCACGGCGTTTACGGCGCATTGAGTCAGGAAACGGTGATCGCTTCCCGGCCCGATAAAATCGTCGTGACCGGCAGCAACTGGAGTCATTACTCGCCCCACGGTGACTGGATCAACCTTGGGCCAGGCGCAGATTTGACGCTGGCAAAAACGCGGCTGGAAAAATTGATGCGACGCCCGGCTTATCGCACCCTGGCCGCGGCAAAGAACGGACAGGCGTACGCCATCTGGCACCCGTTTTACGATCACCCTTTTAATTTCGTCGCGATCGAACGTCTGGCCACTTGGTTCCATCCGTCGCTGTTCGCCGGCGTTGATCCCGAAGCGACTTTTGCTGAACTCTTCGCCCGCTTTCTTCCCATTCCGTATCAGCCCGGTTACTGGGTGTCGCTCAAGGCGGCGCCGTAAACGATCAGCGACATCCCAGCAAACGCATGAATTCCTGCGCCAGCGCGGGCCCCAGCCCTTGGCGGTCGGCGTCGGGGTTGACCATAACGTCATCCACGGCACCATGCATGCCGTGATACATCAAGATGGCGGTCAGATGCGGATTCTCCAGACGCCAGGCGCCCGCCGCTGCGCCATCGTTTAAAATCGTCAGGATCTGCTCCAGCACGGCATCACGATCCTGATTGCCTCGGGTATGATAATGATGATCGTGATACAACGCATCGTGCAGTTCCATGCCTTCAAAATAGGTCGCCACGCCGGCATCACACCAGGCTCTCAGACGCGCCAACCAGTCATCCGGCGCGCATTCATCGATAGCCAGCTGAATTTTCTCGATAAAGTGATTGGTGAAACGTATACGTAAAGCGGACAACATTTCATTTTTGGACGGAAAATAGTGGTAGAAGGTCCCTTTGGCGACGTTGGCGTCGCGGACGATATCGCTGATGGTGGTCGCTTCAAACCCTTTTTCGATAAACAGCTTCTGCGCCGCATCCATCAATTCATCCAAGCGCACTTCCGCCGGTTTGGTTCGAGGCTGTGTTTCTTTCATCTTCTCTTTTGTCTTCATATCAACATCCACTAGGAGTCCAGCGGCCATCGTAACCAATGTTGTTGCCATTGACCAGCCGGCCTATCTCAGTGAAATCAATATTTACGCTCCATTGACCGACGGTCAGTCATAATATAGGATGAGAATAGTTTTCACTATCACCCCCATCTCAATAAGGAGCCCCACTATGTCCGGTATGCGCAGGATTTCGCTCGTTGCCGCCATCTGTCTGGGTACATTTATGGCGTCGCTTGATATCAGCATTGTCAATGTGGCGCTGCCCACGATGCTGGAATCGCTACAAACCGACATGTCGGGCCTGCAGTGGGTCGTTGACGCCTATGCCCTTTGCCTTTCCGCGTTAATCCTTTCCTCCGGTCCGCTGGGCGACAGATTTGGCCGCAAGCGTATTTGGCTGTACGGCGTTGCATTGTTTACCGTCGGTTCGATCGTTTGCGCATTCGCCTCCTCTCTCGGCATGCTGCTGACGGGCCGGGTGATACAAGGGATCGCCGGCGCAGCCGTTATCCCTGGGGCATTGTCGTTATTGACTCATGCTTTTCCGGAGGAACAGTTGCGCACCCGCGCGATCGGGATCTGGTCTTCGGTCAATGCCCTTTCGCTGGTGATTGGCCCGGTTTTGGGCGGCTTGCTGGTGCATACCACCGGTTGGCCAGGCATATTCTGGATCAACATTCCGGTTGGGATCGTCGCGTTGATATTGGGCGGTTGGGGGCTGCGAGAAAGCTCGCATCCTGAGCACGCGGCGCTTGACCCGCTGGGGCAAGGGTTGAGCATCTTGTGGCTTGGCGCGCTGACCTACGGGCTGATTGCCGCCGGAGAATTCGGTTGGCACAGTGTGCAATCGCGTTTTCCGTTGTACGCCGCCCTGGCGCTGTTTGCGCTGTTTCTCTGGGTGGAAACGCGGGTCAAACGCCCCTTGCTGCAGCTGAGCCTGTTTCGCAACGCCGATTTTAGCGGCTATAACCTCGCCTCTTTTGTACTCGGTTTTTCCGCTTACAGCAGCGTCTTCTTCGTCTCGCTATTCCTGCAACAAGCCCAGGGCTGGAGCCCCGCCGACACCGGTTGGCGCATGGCGCCGGAATTTCTCGCCATGGCGCTGGCCGCTTCCGGTTTTGGCCGCCTGTCCGCCAAACTGAGCGTGAACTCGCTGATGATCGTCGGTTATGGCCTGATGGGCGTTGCCCTGTTGTTGCTGACGCAGCTGCACGCCGATTCGCCTTACGCTCTGGTGGCGCTCTATTTGGCCCTGCTCGGTTTCGGCATGGGGCTGTCCATGCCGGCGACAAGCGCCTTGGTGATGCGCACCGTTGCGCCGCAACGTTCCGGGATGGCGTCGGCAACGATGAACGCGCTGCGACAAACCGGCATGACGCTGGGTATCGCCTTGTTGGGCACGCTGATGAGCATGAAAGCGGTGACTACCTTGACTGCGGCTTTGCAAACGCAAGGCGTGGAACAGGCCGCCGCAATCGCCCGGACGGCGGTCATCGAACAACAGCAAACGGCCGTTGATGCATTGAGCGCGAGCCGCATGCAAGCGCTGACGCACAGCGCCTTCGCCGATGGTTTCGGGATCGCCATGCTGTGTGCCGGATTACTCAGCATCGTGATGACCGTGTGGCTGCTGATCATGCTACATCCGCGTTTCCGTCTGCATCCTCAGGCCGGAAACGCCGTGCTGAACAAGTCACCTGAACGACTGAACGAGGAATGAACATGACAAAATTATCGGTCGACCCGATCGAAGAATTGATCGCTTTCGCTTCGCAGGTAGATGCGTGCATGATTCCCCCCGCCGTCCTGGCATTCCAGTGTAAACGGCTCATGGATAATCTTGGCTGTCTCGCCGCCGGCTACGATCAAAGCGGCGTTGACGCGGCGCTGTCGCTGGCCAGACGCTGGAGCGGCAACGCCGAAGCCAGCATTATCGGCAGCGAAGAACGGCTCGCCGCGCCTCAGGCGGCGTTTGTCAACGCCGTACGCGCTCGCGCGCTCGATTATTGCGACGTGCTTTCTCCTGGCTGGCACCCCAGCTCCTCGGATATTCCTGTGGCCTTGGCTGCTGCGGAACTGTCGGGCGCTTCCGGCCTCGACACCTTGGCTGCGTTGGCCGTTGGGCAAGACTTCGCTCAACGCATCAACCTCGCCGCGCAGGCGAACGGCTTTTTCTACCGCGGATTCGACTCGAACATCCTCGGCCTGTTTTCCGGCGCAGCGATCGCCGCCCGCCTGTTGCGCCTGGACCTGCACGCCTTTACCGACGCTATCGGCCTGGCTTTCGATTTTGGCATCGGCACCTTCCAACACTATCAGGACAAGACGCTGGCGGTACGTATCAGCCAGGGATTGGTGGCTCGCCATGCGCTGGAAGCGGTTTTATTGGCGCAGGCTGGAATAAGTGGCCCTAAACGCGTCCTGAGCGGCGAGAACGGATTTTTCAATCTCTATGCCCCGGGCGAACCCGACCTGGGATTGCTGACCCACCACTTGGGCACCGCCTTTCTGGGTGAAGAAGCGACCTGTTTCAAACTCTACCCGCACTGCAGCATTCTGCTGGCGCTGACCGAAGCGCTGTTGAACGACGGCCCGCATCGGCAGTTGTCCGATCCCGCACGGGCGAAGATCACTCTGCATGCCTCGCCGACCATGCGCATGGTCTGCGGCGCGCCATACGAGCCGCAGAAAACGGCCGAAATCGATGCGCAGTTCAGCGCGCGTTACATCATCGCCAATGCGCTGCTGCGCGGCCAGGCCAGCGCACGTGAATTCAGCGCGGCTTCAGCGACAGAACCTACGGTCGTTGCTCTGGCGCAGCGTATCGAAGTTCATGAACAACATGCCTTCGATAGGTTTGACCGCTTCGAACTACACATCACGCCGGAGCAGGGTGATACGCTGCGGCTCGAGGCCGAGTTTGGCCGCGGCTGGCCGGAGAATCCGGCCGACATGCAGGATATTCGTGAGAAATTTCTTCACTGCTGTGCGCAATCACCCAGTGAGGGATTACGCCTCAATGCGCGAAAACTGATGGCCTGCATCGAGAATCTGGTCGAAGCGCCTTCGTTACAAGCCTTGTTGGCCGCAACGCGAGAAGTGCGCTAGTCCCGACGCACTCCGCCGGCGTCAAAGCGGCGATCGCCGGCCCCCTCACTTCGGCGCGTAAATCTCTCTGAGCGTGGCGATCACTTTCGCCACGTTTGGGTCATCGATGCGGTAAAACAGGGTTTGCGCTTCGCGTCGGTACGTTACCAGACCTTCATTGCGCATTTTCGCCAGGTGCTGCGACAGCGCCGATTGGCTGAGCGGCACCAACTGTTGTAGCTCCCCCACGGCGATCTCATCGTGTTTCAATAGCAGGCAAAGCACCAGCAAACGGTGTTCGTTGCCTATCGCTTTCAACAGCCTGGCGGCCTCAATCGCCCCTTCATTCAAAAAGGGATCCTGCTTAGCTTTTGCATTCATGGTCAATCACGGCCCCGTCATCATTCAGCCGCATTATAGCGGCTTTCAGGCGCCGGCACAGCATTACATTAGTATCCATTAAATTAGATATTGCTAATTTATATAATTCTAATATAACCTTGTATTCAAGCCGAGCGGCTCTCCCTGAGGCCGCAGGCTCTTTCCCAACACAAGTGAGAATGCGTTATGAATATGCCAACCCTGGTGTTGCTGGCGTTTGCCGGCTGGACATTATTGATTCTATTCGGCACCGTCGGCGTTTATCGCTGGTCCCGAATTTTAACCGGCCGCGCCACGGTCAGCGAATGGCAAGCGAACAAACCGCAGGGCAGCGATGGCTACCAGCGCGCCATTGCGGCGCATCGCAACTGCATTGAAAATTTGCCGGTTTATACCGCCCTCGTTGTGGCGATAGCCGTATTTCAGGTGGAAAGCACGACGCTGAATGTCTTGTCTCTGGCCCTGCTCGGCGCGCGCATGGCGCAGAGCCTGGTTCACATCGGTTTCGAGCAGACGGAGAAAGTCGCCACCTGGCGCTTCGCTTTCTTTTTCACGCAAATCGTCACGATGATTTGGATGGGGATAGAGATCGTCAGGAGCCTGCCATGACGATCACGAACCTGGCAGAGCCCCATGAGGTGACCCGTTTCCTCTATGACGCAGACAAACCCGAGGGGCAGCGGGCCATCCTCTACTTTTCCGCCTCCTGGTGCCGCCCTTGTCAGAATATGCAGGGGATCGTTGAACAGCTGCACCGTCACGCCAACGAGATCGCCTTCGGCCGCATTGACGTCGCGCAGGCGCCGACGGTCGCCCCTGCGTTCGGCATCAAATCCGCGCCCTCCCTCGCCCTGTTTGAGGATGCGCGCCTCATCGCAATCATCGCGGGCGAGGTTCCCTTGCAACGGCTGTTACACCGGGTGGCGACGGCCTTCGCCGGCGTTACAGCATCCACTCGATAGGCAGCCAGCCGGCCACGGTAAGAACGATGCGTTTTACCCAGCCGGCGCCGGGTTCTTGCTGGTGCACCTCGGTGTGGCCGTCTTCGAAGGCTTCTTTCCACACCATTTTGCCTTCGGGCGTCAATACCGGCCGATAGGCGGCGTATTCGAGCGGGCCATCAAACAGTTGGCGGGTGTCGGCCGCCAGCGACGGGCTATCGATCAAGAATCCCATTTCGCAGTTCAGGTGCGCCGAGCGCGGATCGAAATTGAACGAGCCGATAAACACCCGTTTGTCATCGATGGCGAAGGTTTTAGCATGCAGCGCCGCACCGGACAGCCCCAGCGGCTTGAGTTCCTTGCGCCCCGTCGGTTGCCCGGCGCGCAGCTTCAGCTCGAACAGCTCGACGCCCGCCTGCAGCAGCTCACGCCGGTATTTGGCGTAGCCGGCGTGGACCACCAGCACGTCGGTGGTGTTCATCGCGTTGGTCAGTACGCGGATGGATTTTCCCTGCTTGGCAAGCGATTCAAAGAAGGTTGCCCCTTCCCGCCCCGGCACGAAATAGGCGGAGACCAGATCCAATTGCCGGCTGACGCCGCCGATGATCTTGCCCAGCTGCGTCACCATCAAGCGATCGCGCGACGCTTTGCCCAATCCCTTCGCCGGATCGTCGGCCACCAGCTCTACCTGGGTGAATTCCGGCTGCACGGCGCCATCACGAAAGCGCACCGCACTGGTTTCCAGCTGCACCGCCAATTTACGGGCGCGCTCGCTGGTTTCGGTTGCGGCGGCCTGCGTCAGGAATGCCGAGAGGTTGCCCTGGCCCCGGATAATTTGCTCAACGCCGAATACCGAGGCGCTGTTCCAGTAGCGATCGAAGACATCGGCGGTCTCCGCCACCACGCTGCCGACGCTCAACACGTCGAGATCGAGGAAATAGTTCTCGTCGCCGACCTGGAAATACTCATCGCCAATGTTGCGGCCGCCGATGATCGCCACGGCGCCGTCGACGATGTAGGACTTGTTATGCATGCGCCGGTTCATGCGCATAAAGTCGAAGGCGTAACCGGCCAGCTTCGGCGTACGCACGGTAGACGGGTTGAACAGACGGATCTCGACGTTTTTCTGCGCGTTCAGCGCCGCCAGCGTCTCATCCATGGCGACGCCGTTATCGTCCAGCAGCAGCCGCACACGCACGCCGCGTTGGGCCGCGTCATACAGGGTTTTCAGCAGGATCTGCCCGGAGGTGTCGTTATGCCAGATATAGTACTGGGCATCGATCGACCTTTCCGCCATCCGCGCCAACGCCAGGCGGCTGGCGAACGCATCGTGGCCGCTGACCAGCGGCACCACGCCGCTCAGGCCGGGGTGTGCCGCCATCTGTTCGGCGGCCCGCGCCGGCAATAGCGCGGCAGGATCCGCCGGCAATGCCGCCTGCGGTGAACGTTGGGAAATATCCGGCAAACGAAAGATGACTCTTGCCGCAATAATGGCGATCGTCACGGCGATAATCAGGTACACGACAATTTTTATCACGGGAAGCGGCCTCGGAGGTTGACTGCTTTGCTTTATACGTCATTAGGTTGCTTCAATCTATAGGAGAAGCGCGCTCTGCAATACGGCTATAGCGTAAAGCGCGAAGGCGAAACGCCAAACAGTTTTTTAAACGCCACCGAATAGGCGCTGTGGCTCTCATAACCGCTTTCGAAAGCGGCGTGTATGATGGAGTGGCCGGCCAACAGCAGCGGAATGGACGACAGCAGCCGCAGACGCTGTTTCCACTGGCCAAAGGTGATGCCGGTTTGTTGAGTAAAGTGACGCTGGAAGGTTTTCGCGCTGATCGACAGTGAATCCGCCCAGATCTCAATGCCGCGATCGTCGGCCGGCGTGATGACCAACTGCCGGCAAATGGCGGCCATTCTCGCTTCCATCGGCCAAGGGAGATGCAGCGCCAGCTGTGGCTGCAGGCTCAGTTCCTCGAGGAACAGCGCTCTGAGCAGCGCGTGGCGTTTGGTTTCCTCGCCCTCGGGTGCCAGCGTCGCCAGTTGGGCGATCAGCTCCCGCAGCAGCGGTGACACCTGCAAAACGCCGTCGCGCAACGGCAACCGCGCGGCGGTGAATTCATCGACAAAAATCCCGTAAACGCAGATATTGCTCTGCATGACCAGTTGATGCTCCACCCCCGGCCGCAGCCAGACTGCGGTGGTTGGCGGCACGATCCAACGCCCGCTGCCCGCCTCGACCGCCATCACTCCCTGTTGCGAATAGAGCAAATGGCAACGTTTATGCGAGTGGAAAGGAACGACAAAGCCTGCCGGATAGTGTTTCACCAGCCCTGTCACCTCGAACGAGGAATTCTCGTGGCTGCTGAGGTTGATGCGTTTCGTTTCGGCGTTGTCGACTTCGAATCCCATGGTCGTTTGTCCCTTTTGATAACGCGAATGTCTTTTATTTGATAGAGAGGCCGCATGATCCTCCATATAGTGACGTTCTCGCAAGCCACACCAGGGGCCTTATGCGAATAAACTCACTATGACACCCACATTTCATCGTTCTGCGTGGTAACGGGGCGATGACATTGTGCATGCGCTGCACAATGGCGGCAACGTTGCGGGGGCGACGGAGGCCGAAAGTGATGGAAAGGGAAAGCGCGGTGGATTGAATCAGGAGGTTTATGCCTAGTCAGCAGGTAGCTTAGCCTGGGGGGCGGCTCAATGCTGAAGGGATAGGGAGAGCGCCTAGGCTCTCCGCTATCCCTTCTTGTCAATACGTCAACGGGCCAGTTCGGCGCCGTCCAGCTCGGAAATCGCCAGACAAATCACTTCCGTTATGGCCTCTACCGTATAGGCGGTATTGGCAGGAATGATTAACATCTCATGAGGTTGCAGCGTCTGATCGTCAACCTTCAGTTCACCGCTCAGCACCATCAGTTTCACCCATCCCGGATGAAAACGCGCCGGTTGTCGGCTGCCCGCATCCAACTTCAGCAACGCCGTATGGCCCGGCGTCTCCCGTTTCAAAATATGAAAGCGCACCCCATCGTAAGGCATGTTTTCGTAATGCAGTGACGCCAGTGTTCTCTTATGCATGGTAAGTGTCCTCGTGACCTGTGAGTAGCTGCTCCGCCTTCGGTCGCCGTAAAAACGTTTGGCGGCTGTCCCTACCGAAAGCACCGTCTCGCAGCCTCTTGGCGAACGGATTAACTGTCGTGCTTGCAGCGGCCTGTACGGCCACCGCTTCATGCCTAACCTGCCTCAGGCATGCTAATAAATATATAAGAGCCTCGCCAACGGCGCAAAAAACCACTGCAACGTTGAGCGCATTACGGTGTTAATCCGTAGTCGGAAAGATTATCCAGCAGCCCGATCAGAGAGAAGAACAGCGCCGTTTGCCGAGGATCGCGCCAGCCATCGGCAAAGTCCGCCATCAGCCACAGGACTTCGTCGAGAAACAGATGCTCTACCGCCTGATGCCAGCTTTGCACTTCGCCGGCCGTCAACGCGACAGACTCACCGTACCCCGTCAAAAACAGCCGCCATTCCCGTACGGTGAACACGCGGTCGGGTGCCGAGTCCAGTGCGTTGTGGAACAGCAGCAGGACCAGCGCCAGATCGAACACGCGCGGCAAAAACAGCGCGTTGTCGGGGTCGATCAGCACTGGCCTATCCTGCGCGACATAAATCAGATTATCGGCTTTAAAGTCATAGGGCGTTTCCACGCAAGGGAGACCCCGTGCGCTAAGCGCCGTCTGCCGCCCGGCAATCTGCAGCATACGCGTTTTTAGCGCCTCGATGTCGAGCGTCAGCCCCTGGCTTGCCGCATGACTGGCGATCTCGTCCAGATCCGCCGAGATATCGTCTTCAGTCAGTGCATACTCGTCATAAACCGCCAGCCCGGCGTTATTGTCTGCCGAAGATAACGCGTGGATCCTTCCCAACAGCCTGCCCGCCGCGATAATCTGCTCATCGCGGCCCGCATATTTTTCTCCCGCCACAAAGGGATAAACCACCCACATACTGCCCGCTATCTCTTGCGGACAGGCCGTCGGCGCCACGACGTCAACGCCCTGACGACGCAACGCGGTGAGATACGCCGCCAGCGCCTGGGCTTCGCCCGACGTCGGACGGGTGCGCTTCAGGACGTGCTCCCCTATCTTATAAACCGGCGCATAGGGATAAAGACTGAGCGGCGGCTGCGCGGTATCCAGCGCGAACCGACCGGCAATCGCGATGATATCCCCCCCTTCACCCCCATCATCAATAAATCGCGCCGGGCGGTAACCGTGAGGAATGGCGGGATTAACGCCGTGCAACAGCTCGTCGCTGACCAGCCGACCCAACGTCGGAGCGCACATCACGGCCGGATGCATCACCGCCACATAGAGACAGGTGGCGCCCAGCGGCCCGAGGATGGGATAACCGTCGCGCGGCCTGGGGCGCAGCCCCACCGAACACGCCTGCAGTTGCAATGGCGCCGAGCCGTGCAGGCGGTTTTGAATCGCCGATCGCGCGTCCTCTTCCACGCGTTTGACATCGCCGCCCGCAGGATAATCCTCCGCCGCGAGCAGATCGCCATTTTGCGCATGACGCGCTTCGATGTCGTCGCCCGCAATCAGCGTGTTCACCGCCTGCGCCGCCGCGTGATAGCGCAACAAAATTGCCGGCGACGCCTCGATCGGCAACGAGAATTCGCTGCCGTCCAGCAGCGCCGAGATCCCCGTACCGCAGGCGAGCACTACCCGTTCGGCGGCGATCGCGCCCTCCTCGGTAACGATGCCGGTTATCTGACCACCGGCCTCGCGCAGAAATCCGCTGACCGCACGTCCCAGAAGCAACTCGCCGCCCAACGCGCCTACCCGTTCGAGCAACCGCTGTGTCACTTCTTGCGGATCGACCGCGCCATCGCGCGCCGCAAAATAGGCCTGGCTATCGGGCAGCCCGAGCGCCGGCTCCAGCGCCATCACCTCGGCGGAGGACAGACGCCGATTGTCGGGGTTTTGCGTCGCCGGCGCCTGACCATAGCTGAGCGCGCCGGACCAATTCACCCACAATTCCGGGATCTCCTGCGTCAGCCGCACCCAGTCAGCCACGATCTCGCGCCGCAGAAACGCATCGGGAGCGCCCTCTGGCACGCCTTCGCTGATCCAGCCGAACGAGCTGCCTGTGGCCCCCGCCGCGGGATGCGCCTGCTCAACGACGATAACGCGCTGCCCCTGACGCGCGAGATGATAGGCGATCGATGCCCCGACAATCCCGGCGCCCACGATAACAATGCGTGATGATGTTCCATTCATTTAATGATGTCCGTACCTCATTTCAAATGTTGTCGCCAAAGCAAGCAGGCCGCCAGACAGGCTACCCCGCCGCCGCAGGCCAATACGGCATAAGACGCGCCCCAACTGTGGGTGGTATCCATCACCACGCCAAAGGAGAAAGGGGCGAACGAACCGATGCCGAACCCCAGCAACGATCGCCAGCCCATCACGCTGCCGAGCTGTTGCGGCGGTACGTTGTCCGCCATCGCGGCCGACAGCACGCCGGAGTCGCCGAGAATAAAGAAACTGCCGATGCTGACGAGCAGCAGCGTCCAGCCCGGCCCCCAGTTCGCCGACCCTCCCATCAGCAGCGAACCCAACGCGCCGGCGGCGCCCATAAACATCAGCACCGACGCGCGATTGAAATAGTCGGAAACGGTGCCGACAATCAGCGTGGCGATCATGCCGGCCAGGTGGATCACCGCCGCGACGATCAATCCGGCGCTGAGCGGATCCAGAGAGAAACCGCTCAACGCCTCGCTGACCAGGCTGGGCGCCCAGGCCCAGTTGCCGAGCAGTTCCCAGCTGTGGGCGATATACCCGATCAGCAACAGCAGGGTCGCATAGGTGATAGCATAGCTCTCACGTTTCGTCTTCCTCCCAAGCGTGCGCGGCTGCGGTTCCCGATAACCGACCAGGGCCAACGATCCCGCCAGCGCTCCCAGTAACGCACCGGCGGCGCACAGAGAAAACGCCACGCCGGCGCCCCAGCGCATGGCGCTCCAACCGGCGATGAAAACCGACAGAAAATACCCCAACGAACTGGCCGCCAGCACCATGCCGATGGCATAACCGCGCCGCGCCGGACCGTTCATCCCCATCGCCAACAGCAGCGCCGGCGTATAAGCCCCGCCCTGCGTCAAACCGACGAAGGCCATCAACACCAACGCACTGAGATAAGAATGGGCAAATACGGCGAACAGCATCAACGCAGCGGCGCCCAGCCAGGAGAACAGCAGATAAACCCGGCGGGCGCCCAACGAATCACACCACCAGGAGGCCACCAGCAACGCCAGGGCGTTGGTCAGGCTGAACACCGTCTGCACCGTGCCGGCGGAAGCGGCCTCGAGCTGCCACTCACTCCTGATGGTCGGCAGCGCGCCGGCGAACATCATGGTGCCCAGACACAGACCCGCCCTGCTCAAGCAAAGCAGATAAAAAGCCCGCATTTCAGCGCCGCCTCCCTGCCAACCGCAGGGGGAGAATAACGCCATTAACACGCATGACCGATAGCCAAAAGATCCGCATCATAAACTCAGCAATCAGAAGGAGATGCCTCATCATAGTGAGCAAAATCAAAGGCTGACAAACGATCTTTCTTCCCCCATTTGGTTGAGCTAGACTCAACCTATGAAAAAAATCCACTCCCTGCCGCACCTGTCCGCTTTCGAAGCCGCCGCCCGTCTCGGCAGCTTCAGCGCCGCTGCGGATGAGCTGTTTCTCACCACCGGCGCGGTCAGCCGCCATATTCGCAGTCTCGAAGCACAGCTGGGGATCACGCTGTTTTATCGCGGACACAAATCCGTGCGGCTGACGCAGGCCGGTGAGAACTTTTCCCGCACCGCGTCCCGGGTCATCGGCGAACTGTTTGCTGCGGAGAGCGCGCTGAAAGCGAGCGCCGGCCAGCAGCGGCTGGTGGTGCACAGCCTGCCGACGTTCACCATGCACTGGCTGATGCCGAAGCTGGCGGCATTCAATGAGCGTCATCCGGGGGTCGCGATTGATATCACCACCGGCATCGGCGCCGTCGATCGCAATACGCCGTTTGACGTGGCGATCCGGCGCGATCCCGCGCACTTCTCCGGGCTGAAAGCGATCCCTTTCCTGCAGGAAGACAGCCTGCTGGTCTGCAGCCAGAGCTATCTGCACGCCAGACCGGTCATTGCGCCGGACACGCTTGGCGAGCATACCGCCATCCGCATCCGTGCCCGGGAAGATTTGTGGCGCAGCTGGCTGAATGCTTATCCGACGGCGCTGGACGCTTCGCCGCCGCCGCTTACGCTCGATCATACCTTCGCCGCCATTCAGGCGGCCGAAGACGGCCTGGGGCTGGCCGTTGTGCCTTATTTGTTCTGCGCCAAACACCTGTCGTCCGGCCGGCTGGTGTCGCCTTTCCCGGCGTTGACTATCCGAACCGGCGTCTATTCTCTGCTGCTGCGCGACCGGGACGATGACGTCGTGAGAACATTCGCCGCCTGGCTGCGCACTTACCAGGCCTGACCGGGTGACGACATTGACGGACAGTCATGGCCTGCGCCTGGGTGAGAATCGCCGGCGATTTCCGGTTGGCGCGCCATGAGCGGCGCTGCCTCAGGCATTTCGCCGCTGCTGCCCGTGAATGTCGACGAGCGCGCACAGCTTTTCCAACGTCACCGCCGGTGAAAAATAGAAGCCCTGTACGACATCGCACCGATACTCGGTCAGGTAGTGGAGTGACTCCAGGTCTTCCACCCCTTCCGCCAAGACTTCATAGTTGAGTTTATGCAGCATATCGATGATGCTTTGCACGATGATGCGGCTTTCCGCATCGCTCTTCAGCAGTCTTATCAGGAAGGCGTCCAGTTTGACGACGTCGGCGGGGATATGGCGCAGATAGTTTAAATTGCTGTAGCCGGCGCCGAAATCATCCAGCGCGATGCGATGCCCGTTGGCCTTGAGCGCATGCAGACAGGCCAACGCCGCGCTGCTTTCCTGAATGCGTTGCGACTCCAGGCACTCTATCTCAATGTCCCCCGCCTGCAGCCCGCGCCGGGTGATGGCTTCATTCAACCGCGCCGCAAAGTGCCGCTCGGCCAGATTGCCGGCCGTCACGTTGATCGAGATGGGAAACGCGATCCCCGCTTCACGCATCAACAACAACTGTTCAATCGACTGCGCGATGACAAACTCGGTCAACGGTTTGATCAGCGAGGTATTTTCCACCAGCGGAATGAACTCCCCCGCCGGGATCGCCCCCCAACGTTCATGCAGCCAACGCAGCAATGCTTCCGCGCCGACGATCCTGCCGCTCGCCAAATCAATCTGCGGTTGGTATTCCAAAAATAGCCCGCGATTATTTTCCTTCAGACTCTGCGCCAACTCATTAAAAATATTGAAATTATGCTTGCGCGCCGCATCCTTCGGCTCGCTATAGAGGGAGACGGCTCGCCCCTCGTCGATCGAATCATGCAGCGCGCTGGTCGCCTGGCGCAAAATCTCGGGAGGATCGGCATGCGGCGCGGAAAACAACGCATAACCGGCATTAAGCTCCAGGCGCAGCGGCACGGCGCCTCTCACTTCGTGATGCAAACGGTCGGCGCAACGCAACAGATCGCGCTTCGCCTGCGGCATGTGCTGCGCCTCGATAATGACGGCGAAACGTCCGGGCGCGATGCTGTACAGCATGCGCTCACTGAGAAACGTCTCTTTCAGGAAATGGCTGATATCCCCCAGCAGTAACTCTACCGTAGACAGGCCGAAAGAACGCGCCATCTCGTAGGCGTATTGGATATCTATCGTATCGAACAGCAATAACGCGTATTTGCCCGTGTCCGGTAAATTGCCGAGTTCCCCCATCAGCCGCTGTCGATTGGGCAAGCGAGTGATGGCATCGACCAGGCCGATCTCACTCTGCGCTTCGATCAGCTCGCCGACGATGGTGGCCATGCTGCGCAGCAGTTCGACCTGACGGCGAGTCAGATGCTTTGGCTGCGAACCCACGAGGCAGAACGCGCCGATCGTATAGCCTTCGCGGGTGCACAGCGGGATGGCGGCGCAGTGGCGGATCGCCGCGGCGCCGTTGACCATGGGATCCGAGGCAAAGCGTTCATCCGCATGGGTGTCCGGACAAATCAACGCCTCGCCGCTCAGACGAACGAAATTGAACAAGGGGCTGACGAAATCGATCTCCTCGAACCCGACGTCAATGTGCTCGCGGATCCAAATCTTGCGCGTTCCGTGCAGGTAAATGAGGCAGCCCTCGGCCTGTAACAGCTTGCGGGTTATCGTCAGCACCTGATGGATCGCGTCGTCATGGCCGGCGCCCAACCCCGCCAGCGCATCGATGGCCGCCAGGCGCTCGTCTTCGTTCTTACTGAGATGTCGTAACATTGGCTCATAGCTCACAGATGGCGTAAGTGCCTTTGCCGGCGGATTTCGCCTGATACATCGCGCCGTCGGCGCTGGCCAGCAGCATTTCCGGCGTCACGTCCCCACTCGCAGAGATAGCGGCGCCAATACTGGCGGACAGGCAGACCTTCTGCTGACCGATCTGCGAAATACCGGCCAGCTCCGCCAACACCTTTTCGCAAAACGCGCTGACCTCAGGCCGCGGCGCTGTCAGCGGCCACAGGATCACCGTGAACTCGTCGCCGGCCAGGCGCGAGACGCTGTGCCGTTCGTCGGCGCAAGCGCTGAGCAATTTGGCGAACGTCTTCAGGATCAGATCGCCGAAGTCATGGCCGTAACTGTCGTTCATGCCCTTAAAACCATCGAGATCGATGAACAACAGGGCCATCTGCCGCTGATGACAGCAGGCTTGCAACGTGCCCGACAACCGGCGCAGAAATGCGCGTCGGTTGGTCAACCCGGTCAGCATGTCGTGCGTGGCGTCATATTCCAATCGTTGCTGCAGTCGCTTCAACTCGGTGATATCCATGGAGAGAATGTAAAAGCCCTGAGCCTCGCACGGCACCAGCGTGGTATGGATCATCAGCAGCCCCTGCTGGGTCTGCAATTCGTTTTCGAAGCTGACCATTTCGCCCGCCAAAGCCCGCGCGATCATCGGCCGGGCCATCTGATACACGCTTTCCCCCATGAACTCGCGCACCGTCATGCCCTGCAGGCTGGCCTCTTCCAGACCAAACCAGGTCTTATAGGCGCTATTGGCGAACAGGTAGCGTTCATTGGCGTCGATTTGGCTGATTAACGCCGGCATATTGTCGGTAATGGCGCGCAGGCGTTCTTTTTCCGCACTGAGCTGAGATTCGGCGAGCACCCGGGTTTCTATCTCTTCGTTAAGCTGTTTGACCACCACGTTAAGCTCATGCGTACGAATTTCGACGCGTTCTTCCAGCTCATGCTGCAAGGCATACAGGTCGGCCTCCGCCGCCTTGCGCTCGCTGATATCGACGATGACCGAGATGAAATGATCCGGCTTGCCGTTCGGCAGCCGATTCAGCGCCACCGTCAGTTCCACCCATACGATCGTGCCATCGGCGCGGAAATAGCGTTTCTCCAGCGAGTAGGTGTCGATCTCGTTTCTCAGCAACTGCTGCAGTTTTTCCAGATCGGTGTTGAGATCGAGCGGATAGGTAATGTCCTGAAAGGTGCGATCCATCAGCTCGCGCTCGGAGTATTGCAGCATTTCACAGATGCGCGGATTGACCCGCAGCCAATACCCCTGCAGCGAAACCAGTGCCATGCCCACCGCCGCCTGAGAGAAAGTCTGTTCGAATAACGCCTCCGTGCGCTGCAGATCGGATTTCAGGTTTTCGGTATAGACGTTGCGTTCGATGCTCTGCAGATACTCTTCCACCACCGCGGCGAAGTCACGCAGGTCGGCCAGTTTATCTTGAGGAAACGGCTGCGGGTGACTGTCGATAATGCATAGCGTGCCGAGCGGCAACCCGTCGAGGGACAGCAGCTGTTGCCCGACGTAGAAGCCGATGCGCGGGCCACCAACCACCAGTGGGTTATCGAAAAAGCGCGGATCCTGCGCGGTATCGGGCACCACCAGCGCTTCGCGTTGCAGAATGGCATGGCCGCAGAACGAGATGTTGCGCGGCGTTTCCCGGACATCCAGGCCATAGCGTGATAAAAACCATTGACGATCGCGGTCGATCAGTGACACCAGCGCAATGGTGACGCCGAAATATTTCGCAGCTAGCCGCGTGATGCGATCCAGCTTTTCTACTGAGTTCGAATCCAGCACGTTCAGCGAATCCAATACCGACAGGCGTTCGGCTTCGTTTTCGGGGAAGCATGGCTCGAGCATGTTGACTCCCATTGTGACACCCACGGATCCGGTGCAGCCGGCCGGCGTGATTCCGTTCAGCCTATCCGTCGGTTAGCGGCAAATATCCTTGTCCATCATAGACTCACTCAGTATCAATCCGATTATGCATTCTCGCCAGCTTTGCCGGGCGTTGCGTTTGCCACCGCGCTGCGCTACAGTCGTTCACAAGGTGATGGTGTTCCACCTTTCCCAACCGCCGCGTTCGCTCGAACCGGATGATGACGCCTGATATACAACTTCGCTTTATTTTTTAGGCAGGTATGTCAGGAGTCGCTATGAATGAAATCTCACGTATTACCCCTTTTCCGTCCCAGCCTGATCTCGCCGTGCGGGAAATGCCGCTGTACGTTTTCGGCCATAAAAATCCCGACAGCGACAGTATCTGCAGCGCGCTGGTGGTCGCGGACTGGCTCAATCACCTCGGCAAACCGGCCGTCGCTTTCCGCCTTGGCGAATTGACGCCGGAAACCCGCTACATACTGGCCGCCGCCGGCGTACAAGCGCCTGCGCTGCTGACAGACGATCTCCGTGACCGCAAAGTCTGGCTGGTGGATTTTACCGACGTCGAACAAGGGCCGGCCTCATTGCCCGACAGCGATGTGGTCGGCGTTATCGATCATCACCGGCTGGGCACGTTAGTCACCCGCAACCCGCCCGATGTCTGGATCCGCGCCGTTGGCTGTTGCGCCACCGTGATCCTGTCCATACTGACGTCAGATGCGCCGATGCCGCTTTCTTCCGCCCAGGCCACGCTGCTGCTGGGCGCGATTTTGAGCGATACCGTTGCGCTGAGCGCACCGACCACCACCGAACAGGATCGGGTGGCGGTCGCGCGGTTATGCGCAATCTCTCACGTTGACTATGACGCCTTCACCGCCGGATTGCTTGCCGCCAAAACCGATCTTTCGGGGCAATCCGCCCCGCAGTTGCTGCACCGTGACGCCAAGAATTACCGCATCCATAGCGTCTCGCTGCTGCTGTCGCAGATAGAAGTGCGGGCTATGAGCGATATCGATCCGCTGTTGCCCGCGCTGCAACAGGCGCTCGAGCAGGCTAAGCAGGAGGCCGGGCTGGAGATGGCCGCGCTGCTGGTTACCGATATCACCCGCCACCGCTCTACCCTGTATTTCTCGTCGAACCGGGTGCTGGCCATTCGGCAGGTGTCGCTGCCCGGCATGACGAGCCGGAAAAAAGAGGTTTTACCGTGGTTAACCCTACAGATTGCTAACGCAGGGAGATAAGTCATGTCGCTCTATCAACATGCTTTACTGCTGGTGCAGGATGAACGCGACGGCCGGCTGCTGTTACGCCATGCCGAACGCCTCAATCAGCAGATGAATACGCGCATTACCGTGGCGCACATCAGCGCCGGCTATGCCGAGCTGGACTACCTCAGCGATGCACAAACCAAAGATCGCCAGTCCAGCGAGGTGATCGCTGCCAAAGCCATGCTCAGCCGGCTGGTGGAAGACTGCACAATCCCCCTGGAGGTGCGCGCAATTGTCAGTATTCACCGCTTCGAAGACATCGAGGCCCTGATTGCCCGTGAAGGCGTCGATCTGTTGCTGCTCGGCCATCAGAACCGTCCGTTCGGCGTCTTTGCCTCCTTCGGCTTCGAGTTCATTAACCATTTGTCGATCGACGTGCTGATAAAGCACGTGCCCACTCCCTAGAATGAGGTGATCATCCATGAGCTATGAAATTGAAAACGTAACCGCCAGAGAGATTCTGGATTCGCGCGGCAACCCCACCGTCGAAGTTGAAATGACTGCGGCGGGCGTCGTGGCACGGGCTTCGGTTCCCTCCGGCGCCAGCACCGGTTCACGCGAGGCGGTGGAACACCGCGACGGCGATCCGCACCGTTACGGCGGCAGAGGCGTACTGGAGGCGGTGCAAAGCGTCAAAACGGCGATCAATGAAGCGCTGCGCGGGGTAGATGTACGCCAACAAGGGGAGATTGACCGCCGGTTGATCGCACTGGACGGCAGCGAGAACAAGAGCCGATTGGGGGCCAACGCCCTGCTCGGTGTTTCTCTGGCCGCCGCCCGCCTCGCGGCGCAATTGTCGCAGCTGCCGCTGTATCGTTATCTGGGCGGTCTCGGCGCCAACCTGCTGCCGGTGCCCTGCATGAATATCATCAACGGCGGCGTGCATGCCCGCTGGCAAGGTGCGGACTTTCAGGAATTTATGATAGCGCCGCTGGGCGCGCCGTCGCTGCGCGAGGCCGTGCGCTGGGGCAGTGAAGTTTATCAGGCGCTGCGCCAAATTCTGTTGGAGAAAGGCCTGTCGGTCGGCGTTGGCGACGAAGGCGGTTTTGCGCCGGCGGTTGCCTCGAACCGGCAACCGCTGGAGCTGATCGTGCAGGCGATAGAGAAAGCCGGTTATCAACCGGGAGACGATATCGCCATTTGCATGGACCCGGCCTCGAGTGAATTCTATGCCAACGGCAAATACCGCCTGCGCAGCGAAAACGCTGAACTGGATGCCGAACAGATGACGGCCTATTACCAGCGGCTGGTGCAAGATTTTCCCATCGTGCTGATTGAAGACGGTTTGGCCGAGGACGACTGGGCGGGCTGGCGCATTCTCAGCGACGCCCTGGGCGATCAGGTGGAACTGGTCGGTGACGATCTGTTCGTCACCAACGTGAAATACATCCAGCGCGGGATTGATGAAAGATTGGCCAATGCGGCGCTGATCAAGCTGAACCAGATTGGCACGCTGAGCGAAACTTTCGCCGCCGTGCAGCTTTGCCAGGCAAATGGCTGGGGCGCCTTTATCTCACACCGCAGCGGCGAAACCGTCGACAGCTTTATCGCCGATATGACGGTTGCGATGCGAGCTGGCCATGTGAAAACCGGCGCGCCGTGCCGCGGCGAGCGGATCGAAAAATACAATCAGCTGATGCGCATCGAAGACCAATTGGGCAGCGCGGCGGTATATGCCGGGCGCGCCGCCTTTAAACACCGTTAATCTTTGCAGGCCGGCCACGCACCGGCCTGTTTTTCATTTTTTGCGCGGCACAACCCCGCCACGCCGGATTCCAACAGAATGCGCCGCGTCGCCATCAACGTCTCACGCTGCTCGTTCAGCGTCGCCATCATCCGCTCGATTTCCGCCAGCCGGCTGTCGACGCCTTGTATCAAACCATCCTGATAGGCGCTGCCCTGCAGCGCCAATACCCCGCGGATCGCCTGCAGCGAGAACCCCAGATTCTGGCCGATTTGGATCAGATGCAGCCGCTCCAGCGCGCTTTCGCTATACACCCGATATCCGTTAACGCCGCGCACCGCTTTGGGCAGCAGACCCTGCTGTTCGTAGTAACGTATCGCCGAGGCGGCCATGCCGGCGCGCTCCGCCAACTCTCCGATTTTCATGCCCTATTGACCTTAAAGTTAACTTTAAACCTAGTATAGCGCCATTCCCCCTGCGACAGGAACGTACCCGATGTTTACCCCGCTGATTCTGCCCAACGGCAGTCGCTTACCCAACCGTTTGGCCAAAGCCGCGTTGGAAGAAAATCTGGCCGATGAAGGCCAACTGCCCGGCCCCGCGCTATGGCGTCTGTATCGCCACTGGGGTATCGGCGGCGCCGGCCTCATCATCACCGGCAACGTGATGATCGACGGACGCGCCATGACCGGCCCCGGCGGCGTGGTGCTGGAACAGGATACGCCGCTCGAGGCGTTCAAAACCTGGGCGGCGGCCTCGCGCCAGGAAGGCGCGCAGGTATGGATGCAGCTCAGCCACCCGGGCCGTCAGGTGATGGCCAACATGGGCGGCAACGCCTGGGCGCCCTCCGCCATTCCGATGGCGATGGGCAAGTACAGCAAGGCGTTCGCGCAGCCGGAAGCCATGAGCGAAGCGCAGATTGCCGAGGTGATCGCCCGCTTCGCCGCCAGCGCGCACGCCGCCGAAAAGGCCGGGTTTACCGGCGTGCAGATCCACGCGGCGCACGGCTACCTGATCTCCCAGTTTTTGTCGCCGTTGGCCAACCGGCGCAGCGATCGTTGGGGGGGCGAACTGGCGAATCGCGCCCGTCTGCTGCTGGAGGTGGTGCGCGCGGTGCGCCAGCGTGTCTCGCCAGACTTTTGCGTGGCGGTGAAGCTCAATTCAGCCGATTTTCAGCGCGGCGGCTTTTCGCCGGACGAGGCCCGACAGGTATTGTTGATGCTCAACGAACTGCCGGTCGATCTGGTGGAGTTGTCGGGCGGGAGTTATGAAAGCCCGGCGATGCAGGGGGAAGCCGCAGACGACAGCACCCTGGCGCGCGAAGCCTATTTTCTGACCTTCGCCCGCGATCTCGCCGCAGTAGCGCGCATGCCGGTGATGACCACCGGCGGCATCGCCCGCCCGTCGGTGGCGCAACGGGTGCTGAACAGCGGCGTCGCGGTGGTCGGCATCGCCACCGCCATGGCGGAAATTCCCGATCTGCCGCGCCGCTGGCAAACCGGTGAAGCCCCTCATGCGCTGCCCGAACCGGTAAAATGGCGCGACAAAACGCTGACGCTGCTCGCCCGCATGGCGCTGATCAAGCGCCGCATGCACGCTCTGAGCCGCGATCGGACGCGCAACGTGCGCTACTCCCCGCTGTGGTCGCTGCTCATCGATCGGTGGCGCACCCGCCGCACTCTGCGGCGCTATCATGCCTGGTTACGGCAACGTTAATGACCGCGGCGCCGGCAGACACGCCGGCGCCGCACAAAAATCCCGCTGTTTTGATCGCGCTACGTAAAATCTGCAAGAAATCACCACTCTGGATACTGCGCTTTTAACGCTCGACTGCTTATATTCATCACAAATTTTGTGTATATAACCGCTATAGGACTTAAGGTGGTGAATAGATGAAAATAAGCCGCTATTTTCTATTTATGTTATTAATCGGAAATTCACCTTAATAATAAATGCATTAAAGAAGCAGCCAAAGGAAAGCAGAAAAGGATTTTTACGCAATGTTAAAGAAATGTTGTTTTTTGCCGGCAAAACCAACGGTCAACAAATCAACAACATATTGATGAGCCTAAGAAAAAACTAAACAATTCAAAACAAAATCGGCTATTGAGTCCCAGGCGAAAAAGCCATATATTGGTCGCGCTTTTCACAAGGCAGTTACTTTTCTAATTCATTAATTCAATCGTTGCGTCTTGAGACCTTCGGTTGTAGGAGAGATATGATGACGGATAAAGTCCGTATTGATACTTTAGTTGCAAACTCATTAAACGGAAACAATGAAACCTATTTGGCGCGTCAAGCCGAATTTGAGTCGAATGTTAGGAGTTATCCGCGCAAATTGCCGTTGGCAATTGCGAAAGCCCAGGGCGTTTGGATCACTGATGTTGAGAATAATCAATATCTTGATTGCCTGGCCGGGGCGGGAACGTTGGCTCTTGGACATAATCACCCCGACGTCCTGCAAAGCATCCAAAATGTCATTACCAGCGGCTTGCCGTTACATACTCTCGATCTCACGACCCCGTTGAAAGATCGTTTCTCCGACTACCTGCTCTCTCTGTTGCCGGGCGAAGGCAAAAGGTACTGCCTGCAGTTCTGCGGCCCGTCCGGCGCCGATGCGGTGGAAGCCGCGCTGAAGCTGGCGAAAAAACACACCGGCCGTTCCGGCGTGATCAGCTTCTCCGGCGGCTACCACGGCATGACCCACGGCGCGCTGTCGGTCACCGGCAACCTGTCGCCGAAAGCGGCCATCAACGGCATGATGCCGGAAGTGCAATTCATGCCTTATCCGCATGAATACCGCTGCCCGCTGGGCATCGGCGGCGAAGCCGGCGTCAAGGCGCTGACCTACTACTTCGATAATCTGATTAACGACGTGGAAAGCGGCGTGCGTAAACCGGCGGCGGTGATCCTGGAAGCCGTTCAGGGCGAAGGCGGGGTTAACCCGGCCCCGGCCGAGTGGCTGCAGCGCATTCGCAAAGTGACGCAGGAACACGGCATTCTGCTGATCATCGACGAAGTTCAGGCCGGTTTCGCCCGTACGGGCAAGCTGTTCGCCTTCGAACACGCCGGCATCGAGCCGGACATCATCGTGATGTCGAAAGCGGTCGGCGGCGGCTTGCCGCTCGCGGTGCTGGGCATCAAAAAAGAGTTCGATGCCTGGGAACCGGGCCACCACACCGGCACCTTCCGCGGCAACCAGCTGGCGATGGCCACCGGCCTGACCACCCTGCAGTACCTGAAGGAGCATAAGGTCGCCGACAAAGTGGCCGCTCAAGGCGAATGGCTCAAAGGCAAGCTGGCCGAGCTGCAGAAACGTTATCCGGTGATCGGTCACGTCCGCGGTCTGGGCCTGATGATCGGCATCGAGATCGTCAAGCCGAACGAAGCGCAGGATCACATGGGCTGCTACCCGGCCGATGGCGAGCTGTCCGCGCTGCTGCAGAAAAAATGCTTCGAATCCGGCTTGATCCTGGAGCGCGGCGGGCGCAACGGCTGTGTGCTGCGCCTGTTGCCTTCCCTGCTGATCACCAATGATGAGCTGGGTATTTTCCTGGATAAATTTGAGCAGGCGCTGTTGGCCGCCGGCGTCAAGCCAGTCTGATTGGAGCGAATGACCGCGATGTCCAAGTTAAACCCGATTCTGGCTTCCTCGGCGCACAGCGCCGAGGCTTACCGCCAGGCGATCGCACAGAGCAGTGAAGCCGTCGTGCAGTGGCTGCAACAGCCCGAGATGTATCAGGGCAAAAGCGTTGCCGAACTGCGCGAGCGCATCCAGCTCGACTTTACCCCGCAAGGCCTGGGCAACCAGGCGGCGATCGAGCGCGCCATCGAGTACTTTTTGAAAGACAGCCTGTCGGTGCACCACCCGCAGTGCGTGGCGCACCTGCACTGCCCGAGCCTGGTGATTAGCCAGGCCGCTGAAGTGCTGATCAACGCCACCAACCAGAGCATGGACTCCTGGGATCAGAGCCCGTCGGCCACGCTGATCGAAATGAAGCTGATCGAGTGGCTGCGCGCCCAGGTCGGTTACCAGCCCGGCGACGCCGGGGTGTTCACCAGCGGCGGCACCCAGAGCAACCTGATGGGGCTGATGCTGGCGCGCGATGCATTCTTCGCGCATCAGGGCCACTCCGTGCAGCAGGACGGTCTGGTGGGCGATCTGCGCAAGCTGAAAGTGTTCTGTTCTGAAAACGCCCACTTCTCGGTGCAGAAGAACATGGCGCTGATGGGCCTCGGCTACCAGTCCGTCACGCTGGTGAAAACCGATCGCTTCGCCCGCATGGACGTGAACGATCTGGCGGAAAAACTGGCGCAGGCCAAGACTAACGGCGAGCAGGTGATGGCGATCGTCGCCACCGCCGGCACCACCGATGCCGGCGCGATCGACCCGCTGCGCGATATCGCGCGGCTGGCGGCGGAGCAGAAAATTTGGGTGCACGTGGATGCGGCCTGGGGCGGCGCGCTGCTGCTCTCCGAGCAGTACCGCGACTACCTGGACGGCCTGGAGCTGGTGGACTCCATCACTCTGGACTTCCATAAGCAGTTCTTCCAGACCATCAGCTGCGGCGCCTTCCTGCTGAAAGACGAGCGCCACTACGAGCTGATGCGCTATCAGGCTGCCTACCTGAACTCCGAATTCGACGAAGCGCAAGGCGTGCCGAATCTGGTCTCCAAATCGCTGCAGACCACCCGCCGCTTCGATGCGTTGAAGCTGTGGATGGGGCTGGAAGCGCTGGGGCAGAAGCAGTATGCCGAGATCATCGATCATGGCGTCTCGCTGGCGCAACAGGTGGCGCGTTACATCGCCGACCAGGAATCGCTGGAACTGGTGATGCAGCCGCAGCTGGCAAGCGTGCTGTTCCGCTACCGTCCGGCGCAGCTGGCGGCGAAAGGCGACGCGGCCGTCGCGCTGTTCAACCAGCGCATCGGTGATGCCTTGCTGGAGTCGGGCCGCGCCAACGTCGGCGTGACCGAGTTCGATGGCGTGACCTGCCTGAAGATGACGCTGCTGAACCCGATCGTGACGCTGGAAGACATCAAGCTGCTGCTGGCGCTGGTCGAGAAAACCGCGCAGCAGCTGCCGGCGTAACCCTCCGCCACTGCGCATTAAAAGCCGATAACCCCCAGGTTATCGGCTTTTTTATTGCCCATCAGAGAGCAAGTGACACAGCGCTTACGCTGATATACTGCAGTAAACGCCTTCTCTTATTTCCGGCGCCACAGGATAAACGCATGACCGACCCTGATTTCAACCTCCTGACCGCGCTCGACGCGCTGCTGTCGACGGGCAGCGTTGCCGGCGCGGCGCGACGTCTCGGTTTAAGCGCCTCGGCGATGAGCCGCACCCTCAGCCGACTGCGCACGGCCACCGGCGATCCGCTGTTGGTGCGCGCCGGGCGTCATATGGTGCTGACGCCTTATGCCGAAACGCTGCGCGAACGGGCGCGAAACGCGGCATTCGAAGCTCGGGCGCTGCTGCGTCCGACGCCGAACGCGCTGGATCCCGCCACGCTCGACCGGACCTTTACGCTGCGCGCCAACGACGGCTTCGTCGAGGCCTTCGGCCCGGCGCTGATCGCCGCCGCTGCGCAACAGGCGCCACGGGCGCGGTTGCGCTTTGCGCCCAAGCCGGAGAAAAGCGACCGCCCCCTGCGTGAAGGCCTGGTCGATCTGGAGATTGGCGTGCTGGGCGAAATGGGGCCGGAAATCCGCCTGCAGGCGCTGTTTCGCGACCGCTTCGTCGGCGTGATGAGAAGCGCGCACCCGCTGGCGCAGCGGCCCAAGATAGGCGCCGCCGAGTACGCCGCCTGCGGCCACGTGGTGGCCTCGCGCAGCGGGCGCATTCTCGGGCCGGTAGACGCCGCGTTGGCGGAGCTGGGGCTGACGCGCCAGATTGCCGCCGTGGTGCCGAGCTTTCCGGCCGCGCTGGCGGTGGCGCAAGCCTCAGACCTGCTGGCGCTGTTACCCGCCTCCTTTCTGCATGCTCATCCGGACGACGGCCCGCTGCGCATGTTCGAGCTGCCGGTGAAAACGCCGCCCATTACCGTCTCGCAAATGTGGCACCCGCGCCTGGACGCTGAAGCGGAGCACCGCTGGCTGCGGCAGTTGGTGTTGGCCGTCTGCCGTCAACGGGCGTAGGCACTGCGCTCATCAAGTGACAATGTCACCAAACATTCCCTTACGGCGCCGCTCGCCCGTTTAAATCGGCCAGATAGGCGCAAAACATGTCCGCCATCGCGTCGGCATAAGCCACAATTTCCGCATCGCTGCGCGGCGTTTCGGAGAATTGCTTGCCCGCCGCCCCCAACGTGCCGACGATCAGATCGCCCGCCAACCGACGAGTGAACGGCGGCACATCAGGCAACGCTTCGCACATGAAAACCTGCACGATACCCTTGCCGGTCGCCTTCACCGCCTGTGCCTCCGGCGCATCTCGGTAAAGCGGCGCCGCATCATTCAACGCTACGCGCATCTGCGCTTCTTCACATTCCGAACGGATAAATGCCTGCGCCAGCAACCGCAGGCGCTCGTACGGCGTTTTCTCGCGGTCGGCCAAAATACGGCTCAGCATATCGGTGGTCTGTCGCCATTCGTCGCTCTGCAAACGAAACAGGATTGCCGCCTTGTTGGGGAAATACTGATAAAGCGACCCGACGCTGACGCCGGCACGTTCAGCCACTCTGGCGGTAGTGAAACGTGCCGCCCCCTCCTGCGCCAAAACCTGAATAGCAGCGGTCAGAATGGCGGAAACCAGTTCGGCAGATCGCGCCTGTTGTGGTTGTTTTCTCGAGGAAATTTGCTTACTGCGGCGTTCAGTCATAGCGGACGGCCAATGCGAATAGAGGAATACGAATAGTTCGTCATATTATAGCGGCATGCGCTAACGCGCTCCATTTACGACAGGAAATTAGCCATGAGTACCCTGACCACTGCCCCCTTAGCGCCGCTGCTAAGCCGCCTGTTTCAACAGGCATCCCGCCGCTCGCCGGCGCTTGCCGCCCTGTTCCGCGACGTGCCGGACGCAGAGCAAAGCCGGCTGATGCAGAGCAAAACCGAGTATCGCGAACTCTACCACCGCCTGAAGGATTTCCCGCTGGCCGTGTCGCCGGCAACCGGCGCATTGCTGTATATGTTGGCGCGCGGTTGCCGGGCGCAAAACATCGTCGAATTCGGCACGTCGTTCGGCATTTCTACTCTGCACCTGGCCGCCGCACTGCGCGATAATGGCGGCGGCCGATTGATTACCTGCGAGTTTGAACCGAGCAAAGCGGTGCAGGCGCGCAACAACCTGACTGAAGGCGGCGTCGTCGATCTGGTGGAGATCCGCGTCGGCGACGCCCTGGAAACGCTGCGCGACGATCTGCCGGCCACGGTCGATCTGCTGTTGCTCGACGGCGCCAAGGGACTTTACCCCGATATCCTCGCGCTGCTGGAAAATCGTCTGCGCCCCGGCGCGCTGATCGTCGCCGATAACGCCGATGACAGCCCAGATTATCTGGCGCGCGTGCGTTCTCCGGCGTCGGGTTATCTCTCCACGCCGTTCGCGGATGACGTCGAGCTGTCGATACGCCTTTTATAAAAAATTCCAATACAGTTTGGAATTACCAGTAAGTTAGAGAACGGAAGTATTGACTCCTCCAACTGATAAGTTATGAAATAAAATTCATCAGATTTATAACACCCAATTTATCCGTCAGGAGCTCCTGGCGGATAAATTAAATCTATTTTAAACTATTCTTGATAGCTTCTATTTAATGATGGATTTTAGTCATAAAACCTTCTTAAGCTGGTTAGTTTCTCGCCCTCTTTTAGATCGATTTTGAAGTCAAATTCACCACAATCAGGTGACTTTCTAGAGGGATTATTCCAGGCTCCAGGGCTTTCGGCATCAAAAAAAATAACATCTTGAACACCAATGCGAGAAAATATTCTTTTAACTCTTTCCATATACTCTTTATCTTCGCGAAAAACAGAAACCGCCACCCTAGATAATTCAGCTTTTTTTATTTGCTCAATGATATGCTGATCTTGCTGTCCAATACTCCAACCATATATAACCAATTTAGATTCCAGATTGGGTAGAACCTCATAAAACACCCTATCTAAATAACTGCTATTTGATATTGACCTAACTTTATCATCTTGTCGCCCCTCACAGACGAATACTGGAATAAAGGCATTTTTTTCCCAGCAGGATAAAATTTCGTTCAAAAGATCATGGGTGTAAAGATCAGGCCTGGTTATTATTTTTCTGGTCAAAAAGTCCTCTCTATGAAGGACTAGATTACCATGAGGATAAAAAAACAGTGTAGCCCCCGACGCCTCACCAATTGGCTCGAGGTATTTCTCCCAATCCTCATCCAGATAATAAGGAGTAAAGCAATCCTTGAACCATCGTCCTAGTTCATGATTGCCAAGCATTGCCGCCCAATATACGATAAGGTCATAATTAAGTGATGCTACAGTTTTAAATAACCTCATGAAATTATAAATACTTGGTAGATGCGGAAGCGCCTCGCTGTAAGAGATGTGAATATCACGGAGTGTTCTTATCAATGCATCTCTAATGTTTATATATGCTGAATCTATTAATGTGCAGTCAATATTCAAAACCTGATTAACTTGCTTAGCTTGCAATAGGTTTCGCAAGACAAATTCAAAATCATTTGCTTTGAAACTTTTGAATACACTGACTGAAAAGGCATTGAGATAATCACGGTGTTGTGCTTCTAGATATAACGAATCGTAATTAAATGAGTCTGATACGGCAATGCTTGCGCCATTACCTAAAATCAGACTGCCCGATAAAAAATGTTGCTCTATATCTTCCCATTTGTTGATCTTTTCCATTTCCATCCTTAGATACCACGATTTTTCAATGCAGATTTAGGTGTTAAGGGAGAGTTTTGAGAAATGTATTCCCATTCAATTCTCAAAACTTTAAGCTTTATGTCTAGCGCATCATCATCGAGCTTATCTTTTTTTGCGTGCAGATTTTCCAATTGTCGCCTTAGCTTTCCATAGTTTCCTGCCGCCGCACGATGTAATTCAGCTTTTTCTGAAAAGCGTCCAAATGAAACAAGTCCGGACAATGCTGCAGAAAGAATACTCATAGTGACTAGCATGAATTTCCACCATCCCTGCGCATCGAAGAAAAGGCATCCAGTAACAATCGTGGAACTCAGGATTAGGGCATACCCTGTTAGATCTGCTTTATTGTACAATTTTTCCGAACATACATAATGTCCTCGTTGCGCATTATATAAACGTTCATGCCAATCACTCATGAGTTCTATACGATTCTTGTAATCGTTCAGCTCCAGTCTATTCAAAGCCCCTCCCTAGTCAAAAAATTGAAATATGCAATTTTAACTATAAGCAGTAAAATTAAATCCCTTCGATGGGAAAGTTTAAAAATTTGACAACGACGTTTTAAATATTGCCATGGAGCTCACTTAAAGAAAAGTTTTTACCAGTCAATTTTAGGCCTGATTGGTATCCAGTAAATCGCGAATGCTTGTTAACCATCATCCAATCAGGGAATATACGTGCATGATGCCTGACACAGTGAAACGCCCATGACGCTTCCCCCCCTTTGGCCGGTGTTCGACGGCCATAACGACCTGCTGCTCAACCTGTGGCTGCAGCATGACGACGATCCGGCCACCGCCTTCTATTCCCGCGTCACGCCGGGCCACCTCGATTTCGCCCGCATGCGGCGCGGCGGATTTTTCGGCGGGCTGTTCGCGGTATTTATTCCCCCGGTCAGCTATATCGCCCAGATGCGCCACCAAACGCAGGACGAGGCGCAGGCCACCTTCGATCCGCTGGCGATCGCCGAACGGCAAATCGCCATCCTGCAGCAGCTGGAGCAGGCTTCTCAGGGGCAACTGCGCATCTGTCGCACCGCCACCGAGATAGAACAGTGTCGTCTCAACCGACAAATCGCCGCGGTGCTGCATATTGAAGGCGCCGGCATGATCGATGCGGAGCTGACGCAGCTGGCGGCCTTCTACCGGCTGGGCGTGCGCAGCATCGGGCCCTTCTGGAATCTGCCGAACGCCTTCGGCACCGGCGTCAGCGGGCCGTTCCCCGGATCACCCGATACCGGCCCCGGCCTGACGCCGGCCGGTGAAGCGCTGATCCGCGCCTGCAACCAGCGCCGCATCATGATTGACGTCTCGCACATGAACGAGAAAACCTTCTGGCAAACCGCCGCGTTGAGCACCGCACCGCTGGTCGCCACCCATTCCAATGCCCACGCCCTCTGCCCGCAGCCGCGCAACCTGACCGACGCGCAGCTGGACGCTATCGCCCAGAGCGACGGTATGGTCGGCGTCAATTTCGGCACCGCCTTCCTGCGGGCTGACGGAAAACGTGACAGTGCAACGACCGGCTTAACAGAAATTGTTAAACACGTTGAGTATTTGATCGCTAAACTTGGTGAAGATCGCGTGGGATTTGGCTCTGATTTTGACGGGGTTAACGTACCGCAACCGTTGGAGGACGCCGCAGGCCTGCCGCGCCTGACGCAAGCGCTCAAGCAGGCGGGGTTTGACGACCGGCTGCTGGAGAAGCTGACCTGGCGCAACTGGCTGAACGTGCTCTCCGCCACCTGGGGTGAATAACCCGGTTACGCTTTAACGGTTGCGATCTCCGTCACATTTCGTCAACATTGAGCCAGCCGAATGCGAATTTTTCTCATTGGCTTCGAACTATCACGATGCATGCAAAGGAGCACCGCTATGACTACCTGGACCAAACCTGAGTTTGTTGACCTGCGTCTGGGGCTGGAAGTGACGCTGTACATTTCCAACCGTTAATCGCCTGTCTGCCCGCCTTTCGCGCGGGCATTTCTTTCCTTCTTTTTCTGGTTCAGACATGCAGATAAAAGTTCTCGGCTCGGCAGCGGGCGGCGGCTTTCCCCAGTGGAATTGCAACTGCGACAACTGCCGGGGCGTTCGCAGCCACAGCATCAACGCCACGCGCCGCACGCAGTCTTCCATCGCCGTCAGCGACGACGGTAAAAACTGGGTGCTGTGCAACGTTTCCCCGGACATTTGCCATCAGCTGCTGGCCTCGCCCGAATTGAACAATCCCGACGTGCTGCGCGGCACCGGCATCGGCGCGATCGTGCTGACCGACAGCCAGATCGATCACAGCGCGGGCTTGCTCAATTTGCGTGAGGGCTGCCCGCATCAGGTCTGGTGCACCCCCGAAGTGCACGACGATCTCAGCACCGGTTTCCCTGTGTTTCCCATGCTCTCTCACTGGAACGGCGGGTTAATCCATCACCCTGTGACGCCCGGCGAACCGTTCCACACGGCGGTCTGCCCAAACGTGCGCTTCACCGCCATTCCGCTGCTCAGCAACGCGCCGCCCTATTCGCCGTACCGCGATCGCCCGCTGCCGGGCCACAACGTGGCGCTGTTTATCGAAGATACCCCGCGCGGGGTCGGTCTGCTGTACGCGCCGGGCCTGGGTGAGCCGGACGAGGCTTTGATGCCCTGGCTGCGCCGGGCGGATTGCCTGCTGATCGACGGCACGCTCTGGCGCGACAACGAGCTGGCCAACGCCGGCGTGGGGCGCAATACCGGCAAAGACATGGGGCATCTGGCGCTGGCGGAAGAGCACGGGCTGGCTGCCCTGCTCAGTACCTTGCCCGCCAAACGCAAGATCTTGATCCACATTAACAATACCAACCCGATCCTCAATGAAGACTCCGCGGAACGGCAGAGCCTGAGCGCCGCCGGCATCGAAGTGAGCTGGGACGGCATGAATATCGAACTGTAGGGAATCGGCATGACGCAACCACTCCCCCTGACTCCGCAGGCATTTGAAGCGGCACTGCGCGCCAAAGGCGCTTATTATCATATCCACCACCCGTATCACATCGCGATGCACAACGGCGAAGCGACCCGTGAGCAGATCCAGGGCTGGGTGGCCAACCGTTTCTACTATCAGACCAGCATTCCGATCAAGGATGCGGCGATCATGGCCAACTGCCCGCAGCCGGAAACCCGTCGCAAATGGGTGCAGCGCATTCTGGATCACGACGGTTACGGCGGCAGCGAAGGCGGCATCGAGGCCTGGCTGCGCCTCGGCGAGGCGGTTGGGCTGCAGCGCGACGCCCTGCTATCCGAGCAGCTGGTGCTGCCCGGCGTGCGTTTCGCGGTGGATGCCTACGTCAACTTCGCGCGCCGCGCCTGTTGGCAGGAAGCGGCCTGCAGCTCGCTGACCGAATTGTTTGCGCCGCAGATCCACCAGTCGCGCCTCGACAGCTGGCCGCAGCACTACCCGTGGATTGACGCCGCCGGCTACGACTATTTCCGCAGTCGCCTCGGCCAGGCCAACCGCGACGTGGAGCACGGGCTGGCGCTGGCGCTGGACTATTGCGATACCGTTGAAAAACAGCAGCGCATGCTGGAAATCCTGCAGTTCAAGCTGGATATTTTGTGGAGCATGCTGGACGCCATGAGCATGGCCTATACCCTGAACCACCCGCCTTACCACAGCGTGACCACAGCGCGGGTCTGGCACAATCAGAGGCTGGTGTAATGACACTGAATCCTGAACACACCCCCGTCTTCCGCCGCGGCTACCGCCTGCAATGGGAGCAGGTGCAAAACAGCCACGTGATCCTCTACCCGGAAGGCATGGCCAAACTGAACGACAGCGCCGCCGCCATCCTGCAGCTGGTTGACGGCAACACCACGCTGAACGGCATCATCGCGCAGCTGAACGCCCGCTTCCCCGGCGCCGAGGGGCTGGCGGACGACGTGCTGGTGTTTTTCCAGCGCGCCTACGAACAAAAATGGGTGACCTTCCGTGACTGAGCCACGCGCGCCGGCGGTAAATCCGCCGCTCTGGCTGCTGGCGGAGCTAACCTATCGCTGCCCGCTGCAGTGCCCCTATTGCTCCAACCCGCTCGACTTTGCCGCGCAGGAAAAAGAGCTGACGACCGAGCAATGGATCGCGGTGTTTCGCCAGGCGCGGGCGATGGGCAGCGTACAGCTCGGTTTCTCCGGCGGCGAGCCGTTGGTGCGTAAAGACCTGCCCGAGCTGATCGCCGCCGCGCGCGATCTCGGGTTTTACACCAACCTGATCACCTCCGGCATCGGCCTGACCGAGAAAAAGCTGCAGACCTTCGCCGACGCCGGGCTGGATCATATTCAGATCAGTTTTCAGGCCAGCGACGAAACGCTGAACGCCGCGCTGGCGGGCTCCGCCAAGGCGTTTCAGCAGAAGCTGGCGATGGCCAAGGTGGTCAAGGCGCTCGGCTATCCGATGGTGCTTAACTTCGTCTTGCATCGCCATAATATCGGCCAGATCGACCGCATCATCGAACTGGCGATCCAGCTGGATGCCGACGACGTCGAGCTGGCGACCTGCCAGTTCTACGGCTGGGCGCACCTGAACCGTGAAGGCCTGCTGCCGACCCGCGAACAGATCGCCGATGCTGAAGCCGTGGTGAAACGCTATCGCGAGCGCATGGCTGCCGACGGCAAGCTGGCCAACCTGCTGTTCGTCACGCCGGATTACTATGAGGAACGCCCCAAAGGCTGCATGGGCGGTTGGGGGGCTATTTTCATGAGCGTGACGCCGGAAGGCATGGCGTTACCCTGTCACAGCGCCCGCCAGTTGCCGATCGCCTTTCCGTCGGTGCTGGAGCACGATCTGCAGCATATCTGGTATCACTCCTTCGGCTTTAACCGCTATCGCGGCTATGACTGGATGCCTGAGCCCTGCCGTTCCTGTTCGGAGAAAGAGAAAGACTACGGCGGCTGCCGCTGCCAGGCGTTCATGCTGACCGGCGACGCCGACAACGCCGATCCGGTGTGCGGCAAGTCGCCGCACCATGGCACCATTCTGGCGGCGCGTGAAGCGGCGAATCGCTCGCAGATCGGCATCGATCAGCTGCGTTTTCGCAATCAGACCAACTCCCGATTGATCTTCAAGGGCTGACGATGACACTCGCCGCCTCGTGGCAGCTCGATAACGGTTTGGCCGTCAGGGCGATTAGCACCCCTGACGCCGAGGCCGCCGCCGCGCTGGTGCGCATCGAGGCGGGCAGCTTTCAGGCGCCTGCCGCCTGGCCGGGCCTGGCGCATCTGCTGGAGCATATGCTGTTTCGCGGCAGCGTGAACTTTAGCGCGCAGGATGGGCTGATGGGCTGGACGCCGGCGGTCGGCGGCCGGTTAAACGCCACGACCCAGGCCACGCAAACCGCGTTTTTCTTTGAGGTGGGCGCCGAACAGCTGGCGGAGGGGTTGGCCAGGCTGATCGATATGCTCGCCGTCCCACAGCTGGCGGCTGAGGCAATCGCCCAGGAGATCGAGGTCATCGACGCCGAATATCGCCTGCTGCGCGCCGACGTTGAAACCCGCTGCGAAGCGGCGCAGCGGCAGATGTTCAGCGGCATTGACGCGTTGCACCGCTTTCATATCGGCAGCCGCGCCGCTTTCGGCAGCGATATTCCCGCGTTGCAGCGGGTGCTGCGGCAGTTTCACCACCACTATTACCGCGCGCCGAACATCACGCTGTGGCTGCAAGGCCCGCAATCGCTCGAGCAGTTGCATGCGCTGGCGCAGCGCTACGGCGGCGCCTTGCCGCCGGGCAGCATCGCGCCGCCCGAGGCATTGCCGCCGCTGGCCGCCGGGCAAGATTACACGCTGTCTCTCCCCGGCGCGCCGCAGCTGCGGTTGGTGTTTGCCCTGCCGCACTCCCGTTCACGCGGCTGGCTGCGGCGGCTGGAGCGTTTATTGCTGGACGAAGCCCCTGGCGGGCTGCTGGCACGGCTGCGCGCTCACGCGTGGGCCGACGCCGTTAGGCTGGATTACGCCCGCTGCGCTGAAAACAGCGCACTGCTGAGTTTTATTTTTACCGTCAATCACGGCTCGGCGTCTGAAGCCGCCCACATCGAAAGCGCCTTGCTGGCCTGGTTGCAGGCGCTGATCGCGCTGACACCGGCTCAGCTTGCGCATTTCGGGCAACTGGCAAACCGCGATTTCCACCGTTTGGCGCCGCTCGATCAGTTGCGCGCCAGAGCATTTGGGCTGCCGCCGGTGGAGCCGAACGACGATTGGCCACGGCATATTTCGGCGCTGATTAGCGCGCCGCATCGCCGTCTGGCCGTGCTGCCTGAGGGAGGCGGTGAAACGCGTGAAATTCAAGGGCTGCCGTTGGCGCTCGCGCCCTTCGTCCGCACCGTGCCGACGCCCACAATAGATCCTTTCCGCTTTTTCTCCACCTCGGCGGCGCTGCCGATCCCGCCCCTGCCGGCCGGCCAGGCGCCGCTGCGGCATCTGCACCCCGACGAAGCGCAGCCGGTGCTGCTGCTGCGCCCATCGCCGCATGGCGCTCTCAGCGAAGAACAGGCCTGTGGTTTGCAGGCGGCATTGCGCCCTGGAGCGGCCGAGTTAGCCCATCGGGAGGGACATTTAAGCTTCGAGCGCCACCAGGGCGTGTGGTTGTTACAGCTGGCGGGCAGCGCAGCGCTGATCTGCCACGGTCTGAACGTCGTGAATCGAGCCCTGGCGGCGCTGCCGCCGGCCGTCATCAACGAGGCGGCGAGAAACCTGCGCCACGCGCAGCTCAAAGCGCAAAACGATATCGCCATTCGCCGCCTGTTAGCCCAATTGCCGGCGGCGTTGAGCGTATCAACGGCAACGGCCCCACTCTGGCATGCCACCCTGGTCGGCGGCGACGGCGAGTTAAAACGGCGGCTGTCGCATTTGCTGTATGACTTTCCTTTTCCCATAACCGACGAGGCTCAGCGGCCGGCGCCTCTGCATCACCACCCCGTCACCCTGACGGAAAGCGGCGCAGAACACGCCTTGCTGCAATTTTACCCGCTGCCGAACGACGAAGCCGAAGGGCGTTGGGCGCTGCGCGTGCTGGCCCGGCTTTACGCGCCGCGTTACTTCCAGCAGTTGCGCGTCGAGCGCAACGTGGGTTACGTGGTGCAATGCGCCTTTCATCGCAGCGCCGATGCTGAAGGCCTGCTGTTTGCACTGCAATCCCCGACGTTCGCCGTTGCGCAGCTGCGGCAGTTAACCGACGAATTCTTGCTGCAGATGCGCCATGAACTGGCGCACCTCGGCGCCGGCGAACTGGCGCTGGCGCAACAGGCGCTGCGGCAAAGCGTGCAGCGCCTCAGCGCCGAGCCGTTGCAACGCGCCCGGGAAATCGCCCTGGAAAATCGCCACCGGGTGGCGCAGGTTGCCTCTCTGCCTGCCGCGCAGCTCGTACACTGGCAGAAACGGATATTCCTCTAAGCCAAACCGAGGTTGTGCCGATAACGTCGGCTTTTCCCTCATAAAAACAGTTACATACCCTTAACAAGCGCACCTCCATCAATGTTACAATAGTCGCCAATAACGACCTTTTCACCTTTAAGAATCAGTATGTTATTGGAGATTATTCAATGTCAGATGCCAATGCACGTTCGGGCATAAAACTTACGCTGTGGTGTTGCCTGTTGGGCATCATCCTGGCCGCCACCGGCCTGTTCTTCACTGTCGCCGGCGGCAAACTGCTCTCGCTGGGCGGCAGCGCCTACTTCCTGATTGCCGGCCTCGTCATCCTGCTGTCGGCCATTCAGTTTTTCCGCCGCAAGTCCTCAGCGGTTTGGCTGTTCCTGGCGGTGTTCATCAGCACCGTCATTTGGGCGCCGTTGGACGCCGGTTTTGATTTTTGGCCGTTGATTTCCCGCCTGATGGTGCCGACCGGCCTGATGCTGCTGGCCTTCCTCACCTGGCCGGCGCTGCGCAAGCGCGAAGGCAAAGCGCCGTTGGCCAAGCCGGCTTACCTGCTCTCCGCCTTGCTGGCGGTCGGCATGGTCGGCGCCTTTGTCCAAATGTTCCAGCCGCATCCCACCGTTGCCTTCAGCGGCCAGCCGCTGCCGCTGATCCCGGTTGATAAAGCGCAACAGCAGAAAGATTGGGATAACTACGGCAATACGCCGGGCGGCAGCCGTTTCGTCGCGCTGGATCAGATCACCCGCGATAACGTGCGGGAGCTGAAAGTCGCCTGGACGTTCCATACGGGTGACATCCCTATCAGCCCTGATGGCAACGGCGCGGAAGATCAGCAAACGCCGCTGCAAATCGGCAACCGCATTTTCCTGTGCACGCCGCATAACAATGTGATCGCCGTCGACGCCGACAGCGGCAAAGAAATTTGGCGGCGAGAAGTCAACGCCAAGTCGCAGGTATGGAACCGCTGTCGCGGCCTGGCCTACTTCGATATCAACAAGCCGTTGCCCGCGCCGAGCGTGCCGGGTTCAACCCCCGCCGCGCCCGTCGCGCTGGCGGCCGGCGACAGCTGCCAACGGCGCATATTGATGAACACCATCGACGCGCGCCTGATGGCGATTAACGCCGACAACGGCGAATTCTGCCAACACTTCGGCAACCAGGGCGTGGTGGACCTGAAGGCCGGTCTGGGCGACGCCGCCGATCCTAAATATCAACTGACGTCAGCGCCGACGCTGGCCGGCACCACCGTGGTGGTCGGCGGGCGCGTTGCCGATAACGTGCAAACCGATATGCCCGGCGGCGTGCTGCGCGGCTTCAACGTGATCACCGGCGAAATGCGCTGGGCGTTTGACCCGGGCAATCCGCAGCCGAACGCTGCCCTGAAACCGGATCAACACTTCGTGCGCAGCACCCCGAACTCCTGGGCGCCGATGTCGTACGATCCGGCGATGAACACGGTCTTCCTGCCGATGGGCAGCTCCTCCGTCGATCTGTGGGGCGCCAACCGCAACGCGCTGGATCACCGATACGGCGCCTCGGTGCTGGCGCTCGACGCGACCACCGGCAAAGAGAAATGGGTCTATCAGACCGTGCATAACGATCTGTGGGACTTCGATCTGCCGATGCAGCCCAGCCTGCTCGACTTCCCGATGCAGGACGGCACCACCCGCCCTGCGCTGGTTATCGGCACCAAAAGCGGGCAGATCTTCGTGCTGGATCGCCATACCGGCAAACCGCTGACCGAAGTGAAGGAACTGCCGGTGAAGACCCGCACCATTCCGGGCGAGCAATATTCCGCCACGCAGCCGTTCTCCGTCGGCATGCCGCAGATTGGCGCGCAGAAGCTCAGCGAGTCCGACATGTGGGGCGCTACACCATTCGATCAATTGATGTGCCGCATCAGCTTTAAATCGATGCGTTATGACGGCCTGTTCACCGCGCCGGACACCGACGTTTCCCTCAGCTTCCCCGGCTCGCTGGGCGGCATGAACTGGGGCGGTCTCTCTACCGACCCGAACAACCGTTATATTTTCGCCAACGATATGCGTCTGGGCCTGTGGGTGCAGATGATCCCGCAGAAAGCCGACGCAGGCGCGCCGGCCGGCAACGGCGGTGAAGCCGTGAATACCGGCATGGGCGCGGTCCCGCTCAAAGGCACGCCGTATGCCGTCAATAAGAATCGCTTCATGTCACCGCTGGGCATTCCTTGCCAAAAACCGCCGTTCGGCACCCTCTCCGCCATCGATTTGCAGACGCGCAAAGTGGTGTGGCAGGTTCCGGTAGGAACGGTGCAGGATACCGGGCTGTTCGGCATCAAAATGCGCGCGCAGATGCCGGTCGGCATGCCGACGCTGGGCGGCACGCTGGCGACTCAAGGCGGCCTGGTGTTTATCGCCGGTACGCAGGATTATTATCTGCGCGCCTTTGACTCATCCACCGGGCAAGAGCTGTGGAAAGCGCGCTTGCCGGTCGGCAGCGGCGGCACGCCGATGAGTTACGTCTCGCCGACCACCGGTAAGCAGTATGTCGTCATTTCCGCCGGCGGCGCACGTCAGTCGCCGGATCGCGGTGATTACGTCATCGCCTACGCGCTGGATAAATAATCGCCGGAACGCCGGTTAAATAAAGCGGCGCACCGCGCTCAATGGGCATTTAGAGGGAGACGTTGCATGACGTCTCCTTTTTTTGGGTTTATTGCCTGAACAGCAGAATATTAACCATCCGTTTCATTTTCATGCCTTTTCTTCTATTTCTCTTACGGCGATACAGCACGCGCCACCGGCGCCGGTGATACTCACAGGCAATTGATATGTATAAGGTAAAAAATAATAAAATGAAGAGAAATTCCATGTTTCGGCCTAAATCCTTTTAGTCACTTCAGATGATTATCATCAATTTTTCTAACCAAAAGAATTAGAAACATCCTGTTCTAACGCGCCTTTATCCTGTGAAGACACCGCCGCCCGGCCTGTCGCTTCCGCGCGCCCAATAAAAAACCCCCATCGTTGCGATGGGGGCTGAGTAGCGTGAAACGGATCAACGGCTATCAGAAGCGCCAGGTCAGACCGGCATTGACGCTGTTGTCCTGATGGTTGGACGACAATTGCCCGCCGTAACCGAGGGACAACACGGCGTTTTTGTTAACCCAAACATCGACGCCCGCCTTCAGAACCGCCCCGTCGCGGGAAACGGGGACGCTGTTCACGTCGAACGCCGCATCGCTGCGTTTGAACATCAGCTGTGTTTTACGCTCCAGCTTGCCGTACTGATGTTGCCAACCCAGCTCGCCGCGCAGCGCGATCGCCACGCTGTCGGTCTGCCATTGCGTATCGGCGCGCAGGCCCAGCGTCGAAGCGGTGGCGGACTGACTTTGCTTATCGCCGCGCAGCGCCGCCGCTCCGCCTTGCTCGTTGATCCCCTCGTTGCGATAGTGGGTGTACGCCAGGTTGGCGAACGGCTCAAGATTGACCACGTCGTTGCTCCAATCGTAACCGCTTTCGATAAACAGCTGACCGGTGCGCGCGTTATAGCGGGCCTTTTCGCGATCCGCCTGCGCGCCGTAGTTTACCGAGCGCGACGTGTCGATGCGATGCCAGGTATAGGTGCCGCCCGCTCGCAGCGCCAACGCGCCGAAACGTTTGTCGCCGTACAGCCCCAGATGGTAGTTGTCGCTGTGAGCATCTGACTGATAGCCGCCATCCAGCGACGTGCGGGTATACCCGGTCATCACGCCCAGCCGGCCGTCGTCAAACAGTTCGCTGTCCAGACCCAACAGCACGCCATAGGTGGATGTCTGGTAACCGGTGGCGTTGTTGTTGCCGGAAGCATGCCCCCAGTTGCCCAGCAATTTCGCCCAGGCGCCATTATCATCCGCTTTGATATCGGAAGCGGTGCGGCGGCCTTCAGCCTGGCGCAAGCGCTCGGTGGCGGTATCGCGCAGATTACGGCTTTCGTTGATCTGGGCGGAAGCCATATCCGCGTGGATCTGGCCGGACAGTTGACGGGTCGCCTGCTGCAATTCTCTGGCCGAAGTGAAGCCGAGGAAGCTTTCATAAACCGGATGGCCGGCCACGGGGCTCGTCGCTTCGGTAACGGCTGTCGCCTCGCCTTCAACGCCCTGCAGTGCGGTTAGCGCTTCAGCGGTAGGCGCCGCGACGCTGCGTTTGGCCGTTTCCGTGACCGGTTCCGTGGCGTTGAGCGTTTCCACCGCCCGGGCGACCGCTTTCTCGTTTTCGGTGCTGGCCAGGCTGTCAAAACGGGCGGCGGTGCGCGTGATCCCAAGGCCAACGTCATTGCCCTGATAGTCCAGCGTCACGTTGACAAACGGATACGAAGGATTGGCGTTTTCGAAGCGGCCGGTCACGCCATCCGTCGTCGTCAGGATGGTGTATTTGTTGCCCAGCAGGCTTTGCGCCTCATTTTGCGACAGCAGGTTTTTGCTGTGCTCCAGGCTGACGTTCACACTGCCGCCGTAGAGGAAAGCGCGCCGCGCTTCGATTTTATCGCTGCGGCCATTGTCTGCGACCTCCACGTTATACTGCGAGCCGCGATCAAACACGGCGTCATGCAACACGTGCAGCGTACCGATGCCATTTCCCGGCGTCACGCTGCCGCCCCGAACCGCTCTGAATGCCCCCACCGTGCCGTCGCCGGCCAGCGTGCCGCTATTTTCGATATAGACATTGGACGCCACCGAACCGTTGATCGCCAGCACGCCCTGTTTCACCCAGGTGTCACCGCTGTAAGTATTATTGCCCAACAGCGCCAGCGTACCGGCGCCCGTTTTGGTCAACCCGCCGTGGCCGCGGATGTCATTGCTCCACGAATCGAAGTCGCATTCGCCCGACGTGCAACGCCGCTCAACCGGGGTTCCGGCTTCGACGATATTCCCCAGACCGGGGATATTCACCACGAACTGTTTTTCACTGTAGGAACCCGGCACATAGAATTCCTGCGGAATATCCTCTTGGGTGATAAACATCTTCGGCCCGTTGATCGCATCGCGTAAATTGACGCGGCCCCAGCCGAATAAATGATCAATGCCGGCCTCACCTAAATCGGTGGCGGTGGTTTTGATGACCGCGGATATTTGAGCGGCGCTCATATAAGGGAAGCGCTGCATCAATACGGCGGCAAATCCGGTGACGTGTGGCGCCGCCATTGAGGTGCCCGACATATTTCCGTAATCGGGTTTGACCGTCAGCTCGCCCTTATTATAGGCTTCGCGGTTCACCGCCCCGCCGGTATTGGAAACCAGCTCCCCTACGCTGCTGTAAATACTGCTGCCCGGCGCTGACACGCAAAAACTGGCCGTATGTCCGCAGCTGGTTGAGGAAACGCTTAACTTATCGTTATTACTCAGATTGGTCACGATCAGATAATTGTTTAATACCTCAGGGAAAGCATAGGGAAGTGACTTTTGCGCCTCAGGAATATTGTAGTTATTGTAATTGCCTGCCGAGAAAACGATCAGCTTGCCATGCTTGGCGGCGCGCAGCAGCGTCGCCATGGCGCTGTGCCCGCCGGTGGGCACGGGTTGCTCGCTGCCCCATTCCAGGTTGGACTTATTGCGCATCACTTCATTGATGACGTCGGTTTTCACCCACGCCACATAGTCAGGCCGCCCGTTCGGCAGCCAAATGGTGTTGCCATTGGCATCCTTTCTGACCGCCGGTGGGATCCCCCAGCTGTTATTGATAACCCGGGCTGGGCTCTGGATCAGTTCTTCGCGGCCGTTGCGATTGCCGAAGTCGTTCAACTTGGCGCCGATAATGTCCGCGTCGTAGGCGACGCCATGCATACCGGAGCCATCTCTTTTGGCGGCTGCAATACCGGCGACATGCGTGCCATGCGTGCCGAATGACATATTATCTTGTTTATCATACGAGAAATTATAGCTGCCGTTATCCAGCCGCGTCAGTTTACCGGCGAATTCCGGATGAGAGAGAATGGCATCATCAATAACGCCAATCGTCACACCCTTTCCGGTATAGCCTCTGGCATAGGCGAACTCGGCAGAAATAGCCTCAAGCCCCCATTGGCGATTAAATTCTGCGGTTTTCCAACTGTCGGGCGAACCTAATTGTCCTGGTTCCCGATAAGCGGCAAGAGATGAATGAAGAGATAAGCCATAACAACCCAGAAACACGCAATACGCTAACTTCAATTTTTTATTAAGTATCATTTTACGCTCCATGTTTATTTATACCCAGAAGAAAACTGACGTTTTAACTGCGCTGAAACCTCCTATGATCGTGAAACGACAGATAACGCATGCCTGCCCGACGCGGGCCGCATAAAACAGGCTGAGTGATAAAAATTCGGGCGTGCGGACATGAAGATGTCACCACGCCATACGCTTAGGGCGCAGAAGTGCAGACAGGTGGCGAATGTACGTTTGCCGGCGATAAACCCGGCGCCGTTATACCGGCACGGCTCGGCCATCCGGCCGAAGCGCGAGAATCAGGCTGTGGGTGCATCTCGCTTAATTATCCAGTTTTGTTAATGATTTTCATTCGCGAGGCTATCTTATACGTAAGTAAAGTGTCAACAGATGAAACAAAACATTTCTTGATTTGCATCATAACTTTCACCGCAAACGTCGGCGACAGGTGCGTCGGCCACCGCTGAACCGGGCATAACATGGCGCTTTTTACCGCCCGGCATGCGGATTTTGTCAGTCATGATGCATAAGAGAGGCGGTATGACGAGTGAAAGAGCAGCAGAAAGACTGAACATTTCCTCAAAAAGAAACATCAGGTTTGATTACTTTTTTGCGGTTATTAAACCGCCTGGTCGGAGCACTTATTTTTCGATGCAATATAAGAGGGGCTTATAAATAACAGGAGTATTCCTAATGCGTTCTTGCGTAATCTATTTCATGCTACCAGGCCGATTTTTAGCCGCGCCCGCTGGCTATTCCCATTTTCATTGGCAAGACTATATTGAAAGAGGCTCTGCTATAGAGCAAGAATATGGGTAATTTTCCGAGGAAATACCGCATGAGCCTGTTGCCCGAGCAGACCAATAACAAAAATCCGATCGACCTCTACAGCGAAATCGTAGACGACTTGCCGGGTCTGATCTGCTTCGGCAACCGCCTTGGCGGTTACTTCAACAAGCAGTGGCGCGACTATACCGGCGCAATCGCCGGTGAGCACGGCGCCGCAGACTGGCTCGAGGCCCTGCACCCTGACGATCGCGAACGCCTGGCCGCGCAATGGCGCCAGGCCATCGTTGCCCTCTCCTCGTTCGCCGGCGAAGCCCGTCTGCGCGAGCGCAGCGGCGCCTACCGGTGGTTTATGCTGGCGTTTAACGCCCGCCAGGACGGCAAGGCGCTGGAGCCCAGCTGGTACCTCACCGCCACCGACATCCATCCGCAAATGCTGCAACGCCAGCAAAACGTTCAGGCGCTCTCTATCCAGCAAGACATGCTGGACGCCAGCGTTGACTGCATCAAAGTGATCAATCGCGACGGCACGCTGCGCCACATGAACCGCTCCGGCAGCCTGGCGCTCGGCCTCGATCCGGCGCAAAAAGAGTTTGGCATGCCCTGGCTGGGGCTGTTGTCGCCCGAAGTTCGCCGCCGCGGCAGCAAAGCGTTGCGCAGCGTCAAAGCCGGTAAGAATGCGCGCTTCGCGGGATTGAGCGTGACGCCGCAGGGCAAAAAACAGCATTGGGACAACATCCTCTCTCCCGTCAGCGATGAGCACGGGGTCGTGGCCGAGATCTTGTGCGTCTCACGGGATGTGACGTCGCAGCGCGTGATGGAGCAACGCCTGCTGCTTGCCAGCGAGTATGACGAACTGACCGGCCTGCCCAACCGGCGCCTCTTCAAGAAAAAGCTGAAGCAAGAGATGAAGCGCGCCCTGCACGGCAACAAGTCGCTCGGGCTGATGCTGCTGGATCTTGACCATTTCAAACTGGTGAACGATACGCTGGGCCACGCGGCGGGCGATCATCTGCTGCGGGTGCTGGGCAAAAGGCTCAGCGCCTGCATGAATACCCATTCGTTCGTCTCTCGCCTCGGCGGCGACGAGTTCGCCGTCGTGATCAGCGACGTCGAAAACGAGCAGGATATTTTCCGCATCGCCAACAAGTTTCTGCTGCAGCTGGAGACGCCGATCACCCACGGCGGCAAGACGTTGCATTGCGGCATGAGCATCGGTGGCGCCATCTATCCCAAAGATGCCCGCGATGCGTCAGAGCTGATGAAGTGCGCCGATACCGCGCTGTATGAACTGAAAGAAGGCGGCCGCGGCGGCGTCTACATGTTCGACAGCAAGATGATGGACAAAGCCCGCGCCCGCGCCAGTCAGCTCAACTACGCGCGCCAGATCGTACGCGATAATTGCATTCGTCCCAACTACCAGCCGAAGGTCAGCCTCGCCGATGGCAGCATCGTCGGCTTCGAAGCGCTGCTGCGCTGGCATTGCCCGCAAAACGGCATACAGCTGCCGGCGACGGTCAGCGAGGCCTTCAACGACTATGAACTGGCGACCAAAATCAGCGAAGCCATGCAGCTGAAAGTCTTCGCCGATATCGCCCGCTGGCGCGCGGCCGGCGTGGCAGTGCGGCCCGTTTCGCTGAACGTGTCGCCGATCGAGTTTTTACGCGACAACTACGCCGAAACCTTCCTGCAACGCCTGCTGAAGTTCCACATTCCCCACCACCTGATCGAACTGGAAGTGACCGAACACGCGTTCAACAAGCACGGTTCGAAATACGTACTGCGCGCGCTGCACATGCTCAAAGAGATGGGTATCCGTATCGCGCTGGACGACTTCGGCACTGGCCACTCCTCGTTCAGCCATATCATGGACTACCCGCTGGACTGCATTAAGCTGGACTGCGACTTCATTCAACGCATGAACACCGAACCGGCGATCCTGGCGATCGTGGAAAGCATCGGCATTCTCGGTCAAAAGCTGTCGATCGATATCATCGCCGAAGGCGTGGAAACCGAGCAGCAGCGCCAAACGCTGTGCGAAGCCGGTTTCCATATCGGCCAGGGGTTTTTGTTCAGCCCGGCGGTGGGATCCCAGCAGGTGCCGACGCTGCTGCAGGCGATACTTCAGCCTGCCGAAGGCGGCACGGCGAATCGTTAAATCGGCATCGCATGCCCCACATTCGGGGGGCTTGATCCCCCCTCTTTTCCTCTGCTTGTTTCACGCCTCCCGCACCGGAATATTTGTGAGAGCCCTCACAAAGCATAAACGTATCTTTACATTTTTGAACGGTTAAGCTTCCGTTCTGTCAGATTTGAGTGTATTCCAGAGCGTCAAAACGATTCTTTTTCCACTCAATTGGGAACGTTACCGGAGACTTGTTAAGAAATAGTTAATTTAAATCAATGCACTACAAATAATAGCAGGAGGTACTGCGATGCACGAAAGGCAAGAGAAGAATGCAATGTTCATTTCGTTCGATGCCGTCTCGGTCTCGGGGATCACGGTGGAAGCAATGAAGATTGCCAAACGACTGCAAGCCTGTGGATTTCGCTCTTATCTTGATTTGGGATACGACATCAAGATTGATAAGGGAAACTTTAATAAACCCTATCAGCATGAGCATGACATCTACCGCGATGTCTTTACGCTGGTCCGCCTGGACGACATCACGTCGATTCCAGATTACCACCCCGCCTTTCTCGAGTACGCGCACGCGGCGTTGATCGGCCAGAAAACGCCCATTGACGAGCAAGAAAAAGCCGCTTTGTTGCATACCATCGCGTTGACGGCGCGGCAGCTGGCGGATCGCCTCATCGCCCAATGGGAAGCGCTCGCAATCAGCCATGTGGTGGTGGAAAACGGCACGCTGCCGGAAAACATCATCTATACCAAAGCGCTGTATCTGGCGATCGAAGATTATGGCCGACGTTATCGACTGACGCGTTTCGTCATCTGGCGCGATCATGACCTGATGTGGAACAGCGAAAAAAAGGTGCTCAAATACGGCCCGCCGCCTTATTCTCACGCCATCAAACCTATCCCTTCAAAATACATTACCTATGTCACGCTCAATCACGATCTGAAGCAAAAGCTGGAGGCCTGGTGCAATCATGATGTCCATGTCGAGGTAAAGAAAAATACCTATGACTTCTCGGACAGTCACGAAAGAACGAATGTCAGAAAGCAGATGAATATTCGCGATAATGATCTTCTCATTGCCAGAACCACCCGCATCATCCCTCAGAAAAGATTGGATCGCGATATTATACTGATCAGCCGGCTTAACGATTTATTTATCCGCGACCACAACACGCGACGCGCCTATTTGGCGATCGCCGGCAATGAATATGAAAATCCGTCATGTTATCTGCAACTCGCCAAATTGGCGCAGGAACTGAATGTTCTCCCCTATGTCAAATTCGTCGGCATGCTTCCTCATGTCGATATGCGCTCGGAAAACGACGCGTTTTGCATAGAGGACCTCTATCACTCTTGCGACCTGGTCTCTTTTCTCACCTCGTATGATTATGATAGCTATGGCAATCCTATCGGCGAAGCGATCAGTTGCCGCCGTTGCTATATCACCACTCGCTACGAATATTATCACGAAGTCTACGGCCGGCATGGGTTTGAAGCGCCCGTCATGCCGATCTCCGAGTTACAGGATGGGCCGCCGAACGACGAATTCATCCAGGACGTCTACCGGTTCATTAATAACAAGGAGAAGATGAAGCGCGTGGCGGAAAAGAATTACGCGCTGGGCAAGCGTATTTTATCCAACAACGTCATGGAGTTCTTAAATATCAGCTAATCATCGAATGACGTGAAATTTAACTTTCAGACAAGCCATTTCTAACTGTGGACTTTCATTAGCCCTTGGAGGATCTATGCGTGATACTGTTTTTGTGTCTGTCGTACTGCCCGTTTATAATGAAAGCGACCGTATTGAGGCGGTTTTACTTTCGCTGTTCAATCAGCACACCAAGAATGAATTAATCACCCACGACACTTACGAACTGATTGTCGTTGATAACAACTCCACCGATGATTCCGTCGCTAAAATAAACGCGTTTAGTGAAAGGCATCCGGCTATGGCCATTCATGTTATCGCCGAAACGGTGCAGGGTGTCTCCTCGGCCAGAAAACGCGGCATGGACTATGCGTCGCTGCGTTCTAAAGCCCGCGACAGCCGGCTGGGAAATAAACGCAAGCACTATATCGTTTCCGCCGATGCCGATTGCACCGTGGATGCATTTTGGCTTTACGAGCTGGTGAATACCATGATCGAGCAACAAGGCGACCTGGGCACCTGCAACTATTACTACCCTCCCGCAGAGTTTGAGCACCGCCCCAACCTGTTCCGCGAGATCCAAAAAACGCTGCGTCTGCGCGAATTTTCGTTCTCCCTGTTCGGCGGCTTCCCCGACGGCAAAGGGTTCGGGGTGGAGCGCAGCCTGTATGACGCGGTAGGCGGCATCGAAATCTTCTACCAGCTCAACCATGGCCGCTTTGTCGAACACCTGTCCGACGACTGGGACTTCGGCATTAAGGTCATCGCCTACGGCGGCAAGCCGGTTTACGCTCGCCATGCTTACGTTGAGATCAACAGCCGCCGGGTGGACACCATTCTCGATGAGGTGATCAACGGCATCGCCTACGGCAAGGACGGCATCATTATCATGAAGGACGTTCGGCCGGACGTTGAGCGACAGAAAACCGCGCTGGCGGACGCCACATCGGCGGAGGCGAAACTGGCCTGGGACTACTCGGTCAAGGACTTCACGCCAAAAAATATCTTACTGCCGGTGCTGCTCAATCCGTATCTGCTGTTGGAAAACAGCGAAGTGCGCGATTTCTTCTCCGGCCCGCTGGCCGACAGCCTCTACCGTCGCATTCACGAGCTGAAACACGAGATGCGCCTCATCGATTTCAAACCGATCCATGCCTACAAAACCCCCGCCTATCGGCTCTACCTCGAATTTCGCGATGCGTTGTTTGCCGCCATGCGGCGCGCCGTCGGTGACGATATCGGCTTCCCGCCCGCATTGCCGGCCTGCTTCGATACGGTCAAAGACGAAGATTTCACCCGCTTTGTTTATTACTTCTGTGAAGACCGCGAGTCCGGCGAAGCCCACAACTATTTCGGCAACGGAGGGGTATTCTGATGAACGACGAAGCCTTGCACTCATTGCTGGATATCGATGAAAACTATCCCACGCCGCGGGTGAACGCGTTCCTGGCGCAACCGGAAAACCGGGCCTTTCTGGAGTACGTCCATAAGGATCCGTTCGGCTGTCACGTGTTCCCCGGCGATCTCGTCGACTACCCGCTGGCCGCGTTTTTTGCCGATATGGAGGCCGACATTCGCCAGGCGGGCAAAATCCACCTCTGGGCCTATATCCCGACCTGCCGCTATCGCTGCCATTTTTGTCAGTACCCCACGGTGATCCTCAATCCCAAGGCGCCCGCCTCTCAGGCGGTATTCCGCGATTTGGTCGATTTCAACATCAAGGAAGCGCAAATGTGGCTGGCGCGCGTGCCCAGCCTGGCCGAAGTGGAAATCGGCGAATTCAACGTCTTTGGCGGCACGCCGTCCTTGCTGCCGGAGCCGGAACTGCGCCGCATGATGGCCTTCTACTTCAGCCACTTTAACTTCACCAACGCCACCCTGCGCTTCGAAGGGGAGCCCGGCACCCTGAACAAAGCCTATCTGGCACTGCTGAAAGAGCTCGGCTTCAGCAAAATCAGTTTCGGCACCCAATCCTTCAATGACGACATCATCACCGCCTGCGGGCGCATGCACTCGGCCGAAGAGTGCGTGGAGACCATTCATCATGCGCGCGCGCTCGGCATTGATTGGGTCAGCGTGGACCTCATTTACGGCATGCTGGGCCAAAGCGTGGACGACGTGAAATACGACATGGAAAAAACCCTCGAGCTGAATCTGTCGCACGTCGTCTGCACCAAGCTGCACATGGATGAGTTTATTAAAAATCGCACCGGCGTCTCGGGCGAGCGCGAAAGCCTGTGGCAGAAAAAGGGGCTGATCAGCATCAACAACCTGCGCTTCCCTGGCCTGGGCAAACAGTACCAAATGCGCGAGCTGGTCGAGAACTACCTGAATGGCGGCTATACCGAACACCCCACCATGTACTTTCACCGCAATGATCAACAGCCGGAAAAGTGGAAAGCGCTCATCACCGATCTCGACAAGCAGTATCCGGAAGTGGCGATCGGTTTGGGCGGCAGCTCCAAATCGACGCGATCCGAAGCCATCAACATCACCGGTTACAAGAAGTACAAGGAGGCGCTCAACCAAGACCGCCTGCCCATCGAGGAAAGCCGCGGTTTCTCCCCGATCCAGCGTGAAGTGAACGCCTTCAAAATGGCGCTCTCCACCTTGCTGCCGGTGGACGATCGGGTGTTTAAACGGCGCTTTGACGGCAACAGCCTGTTTGCTAACCCGGTCATCCGCCGCACGTTGAAAACCCTGGTGGATAAAGCGCTGGTCACCGTCGATGGTCCGTGCGTGACGCTCACGCCCATCGGCGTCACGCTGGTCGAAGCCATTATCAATACCCAATTTTCCGCCGCATTCGCCAATCAGGAGTGAAAGATGACGACGACAGTCCCCGATCTCAAACCGGTATTCAGCTTCTATTACATCGGCATCGATACCGAAGCCGGCGTCACGCCACAACAGTTTGAAACCTTCGTGCGCGAACAAGGCGTGCATATCCCCTGTTATCCCGGCTGGCGCTGGACGTTGCTGCGCGGCCTGCGCGGCGAACGCGTCGGGCAATACCTGATGCTGTACGAGATTGACAGCGCCGAGCAGCGCGATCGTTACGTCACCGCCACCGGGCAGCGAACGGCGCACGCGCACGAATTCTGGCGGCGGCATGCCGCCGCGCAGGAAATCCTCGCCGAGTGGCGAAAACTGGGCACCTACAGCCTGCTGCCGACGCTGTTCAGCGATTATCGCCTGCTGGCTGAGAACAGAAAAAGCGACGTGCCGCCCGGCCCGCGCTACCGGGAACGGCCGGGCGAACCGCCCGAGGCGCGCATTATCGGCATCCACAATCTGGCGCTACGCGAAGGCGTGACCCCGGCGCAATTCGAACGCTTTATCGCCGAAAATCACCATCGCATTGAGGATTATCCGGGCTGGAAGTTTCACTTGCTGAAGGGAGAGCGCGGCAATCGGCTCGATCAGTACGCGGTGATGATGGAAATCGTCAGCCTGGCGGCGCTGGACGTGTTCTATCCGGAGCCCGATATCGCCACCGCCGAAGCGGCAACCTTCGCCAAAGCGCATCGCGACACCAAGCAAATGTATGAAGAGTGGAAGCAACTGGCGTCATTTTCCGGTTCACCGCAGATTTATACCGATTATCTGTCCGTCGCGCAGAGCCGATCGTCATGATGCTACCTTGGCTAACCGGCGAGGCCGCAGAGAATCATCGCCGGCAAATCGCCACCCGAGCGATCTTCTTCCTCGCCGGGTTGGGCATGGCCGCCTGGGCGCCGTTGATCCCTTTCGTGAAAGCGCGATTGGGCATCGATGACGGCGCGCTCGGTTTGCTGCTGTTTTGCCTTGCCGCCGGCTCCATGGCGATCATGCCCTTCGCCGGGTATCTGATCGCCAAACTGGGGTGCCGCGCCGTGTTGCTGGGCGCTGGCGCCTTGCTGTGCATCGACTTGCCGCTGTTGGCGTTACTCGATGCTCCGCTGTTGATGGGGGCGGCATTGGGGGTATTTGGCGCCGTCAACGGCATCATGGATGTGGCGATGAACTCACAGGCGATAATCGTCGAGCGGGAGAGCGGCCAGGCGAAAATGTCCGGTTTTCATGGCTTCTACAGCCTTGGCGGCATTGCCGGCGCCGGCGGCGTCAGTCTGTTGCTGCTGGCGGGTCTCGCCCCGGTCCAGGCCATCGGCCTGATCGCCCTCCTCATCGCGATCCTACTGCTGATCGTCGCCGGCGATTTACTGGCGCACGGCGGCATCGGCGAGCGGCGACGGGGCGGCGCGCGGTGGGCGCTGGCCCACGGCAAGATCCTGTTTATCGCCCTGCTCTGTTTCTTCGTGTTCCTGACCGAGGGGGCGATGCTCGACTGGTCGGCATTATTCCTGCATGCCGAGCGCGGCGTGGCCAAATCGCAGGCGGGGATCGGGTTCACGCTGTACGCCGTCGCCGTGGCCTGCGGGCGGCTGTATGGCGACAGGCTGATCGGCGCCGTCGGGCGCTTTCGCACTCTGCTGCTCGGCAGCCTGTGCGCCGCGGCGGGCGTGCTGTTGACCGTCACCGTCCCTCTGGCATCGGCCGCCTTTGGCGGGTTGATGCTCGCCGGCCTGGGCATCGCCAACATCGTTCCCATTCTGTTCAACGCCGTCGGCAATCAAAAACAGGTGCCGCCTGGCCAGGCGTTTCCGGCCGTGACGCTGGTCGGCTATCTCGGCTTATTAACCGGCCCGGCGCTGATCGGTTTTATCGCCAATTACACCAGCCTGGCCCTGGCTTTCGGCTGCACGTTGCTGTGCCTGTTGCTGGTCAGCATCAGCGCCAAAGCCGTGACGAACACATCTCACTAACTTAACTTGCGAGGATCGTTTAATGCATGCATCAACCACGCCGGTTTTCTCCCTGCACTACGTGGGAATCAACCTGAAACGGGGCGTCGCCTCGGATCGTTTCGAAGCGTTCGTTCGCCATAAAGGCGTCGCCATCCCGGCCTATCCCGGCTGGCGATGGACGCTGCTGCGCGGCCTGCGCGGCGAGCGTGAAAATCAGTACCTGATGGTTTATCAGGCTAAAGACGCCGCCACCTACGCGCGCTATATCGACGGCAACGGCGAGCTGACCGACGAGGCGCACGCCTTTTGGCGGCAGCGTCCGGAGGCCGCCGCGCTGATTGAGGAGTGGAAAACCTTCGCGACCTTCGCCGAACTGCCGACCCTTTACACCTGTTACCGTCTGGTGGCCGAGAATAGCCGCAGTTCATTGCCGCCCGGCCCCAATTACCGCAGCGAACCAGGGAAGGAAAGCATTCAGCGTGTCATCGGCATTCATAACCTGGCGCTTAAAGCGGGCGTCTCACCCGAGCGGTTTGAACGGTTCATTACCGACAACATCCACCGCGTGGAAGACTACCCGGGCTGGAAGTTTCACCTGCTGAAGGGCCAGAGCGGCAACCGGCTGGACCAATACGCGGTGATGCTGATCATTGAAAGTCTGGCGTCGCTCAACGCGTTCCATCCGGAGCTCGATGTCTCAACCGAGCAAGCGCTCAGGTTCGTGGCCGAGCATCAGGACACCGAACGCATGTACGACGAGTGGAAAACACTGGCGTCGTTCTCCGGCGCGCCACAAATCTACACGGATTACCTGGCGATTGGCGGCAACGAGAATGACGCCCATCCGGCGTAAACCGCGCGGCGGCGTTGAGCGCCGCCGCTTTCACGGCCGCCGTTCGCCGAACGGCGCCAGCTTCATGCCGATAAGCGTCACCACGCAGATGAGCGCCCCGGCGTAGAAGGTGGCGGCGGAACCGAACAGCTCCCACAGGGTTCCGGCCCCGAGACTCGCCAGCAGCAGCGCCACGCCGCTGATCAGATTGAACATGCCGAACGCGGTGCCGCGCAGGTGCGCCGGCGCGATATGCGCCACCATCGCCGCCAATAACCCCTGGGTCATGCCCATGTGCACGCCCCACAGCGCGACGCCAAAAAGCACCCCGCCCCAATGATCGCTCTGCGCCAATACCAGGTCGGCGGCGATCAGTACCAGCAACCCGGCTTTCAGCAATCCTTCATGGCTCATGCGGTCGGACAGTTTTCCGAACGGATAGGCCGAGCAGGCGTAGACCAGATTCATGGCGACCATCACCAGCGGGATCAGCGCCAGCGGCGTGCCGCCCTGCTGCGCCTTCAACACCAGGAACGCTTCACTGAAGCGCGCCAGCGTGAAGATCGCGCCGATGCTCACCACCCACCAATAGCTGCGCCCCAGCAGCCGCAGGTTGGCGCGAGTGATCGGGTTGGTGCGCTTGTGGGTTATCGTGGCGGCCGGCTCTTTCAGGCCGAAAAACAGCAGCGCAATCGCCAGCGCCGCCGGGATCGCCGCCACCCAGAAGATGGCGCGAAAATCGTTGTGCCACAGCAGCATCAGACCGACGGCCAGCAGCGGCCCTAAAAAGGCGCCGACGGTATCCAGCGACTGGCGCAGCCCGAAAGCCGCGCCGCGAATTTCCGGCGGCGTCACGTCGGCCACCAGGGCATCACGCGGCGCCCCGCGAATGCCTTTGCCCACGCGATCCAGCAGGCGCGCGCTCATCACCATGCCGGACGACGACGCGATGGCGAAAAACGGTTTGCTGATGGCGCCCAACCCGTAGCCCAGCAGCGCCAGCCCTTTACGTTTGCCGAGGTAATCGCTGAGCACGCCGGAGAACACCTTGACGATCAACGCCGTCGCCTCCGCCAGCCCTTCGATCAGACCGATGACAATCACGCTGGCGCCGAGCGTCGTCGCCATAAACAGCGGCAACAGGCTATGGATCATTTCCGAGGAAACGTCCATCAGCAGGCTCACGCCACCCAATACCCACACGCCGCGCGGTATGCGGCCCAACGTAGCGAAACGCGACGGCATGGTTCATCCTCGATCGGTTCAGCGCCGCCAGAGGCGCCTCATGATTTTTCCAAGATTGGTTAGTTGATTTTGTTCGTTCACAGATCTGCAGCCTTTAGAGATAGTGCAACGACCGTGTGACATCCATAATAATGAAGGTAATTAACATAATGATATATAGCAAAAAGATGATAGTGATTGCGGCGCTGCTGAGTTTTTCCGCCGCCGCCGCACCGGGCGTGGATCTCGTCGCCAACGAAACGCCGATCCACACGGTGAAGAGCGCCGAAGCCGTGGCCAAAATCCCCGCCGGCTTCCGGTTCGTGGAACCCGGCACGCTGACGGTGGCCATTTCCCTGCTGGGCAGCGGCCCGCCGTTCGGCCTGTACGCCCGCGACAATAAAACGGTGATCGGCAGCGAGGCGGACATCGCGCGCCTGGTGGCCGACGGTTTGGGGCTGAAACTCAGGCTGGTGCCCACGTCGTGGGAAGACTGGCCGCTGGGGGTGGCCTCCGGCAAATATGACGCCGCGGTTTACAACATCACCGTGACCAACGAACGCAAGACTAAATTCGATTTCGCCACCTATCGGCAGGATACGCTGGGCTTCTACGTCAAGTCCGACAGTAAAATCACCCAGATCAAAACGGCGCCGGATATCGCCGGTAAAAAGATCATCGTCGATTCCGGCACCAATCAGGAAGCGGTACTGCTGGCCTGGGACAAGGAGAACCGCGCCAAGGGATTAGCGCCGCTGCAGCCGGTGTACGTCACCGATAAGGCCGCCTCCACGCTGGCCATTCAGTCGGGCCGCGCCGACGCCACCTTCGGGCCCAACGTCTCCGGCGCTTATCAGGCGCGGCTGACCGGTAAAACCCGGCTGGTGGGCATCGTGCCCGGCGGCTGGCCGAAGACCGCCAACATCGCCGTCACGCTGAAGAAAGGCAACGGCCTGGTGGACGCGGTGCAGGCTTCGCTCAACAGCGCCATCGCCAACGGCAGTTATCTGCAGGTGTTGGATCGCTGGGCGGAGAGCGACGAGAAGATTGCCCACTCCGAGATTAACCCGCCGGGACTGGGGGATTGAGAGAGCAACAAACAGGCCCCGCGCAGCGGGGCCTTATCGCCCGTCAATCGATAAGCGTCATTCCTCTGCCGCTTTTCGCCTCCCCAGCTTGCGGTACAGCGTGCTGCGCGAAACGCCGAGCGCCTTCGCCGCCCGGCTGAGATTGCCGCCCGCCCTGTCGATCGCCGCCTGCAGATCCTCGCCGCCGGCGTCGGCGCATGCCTGGCGCGGCGACAGTACCGCGATCGACTGCGGCAGATCGTCCAGAGTGAGCACCGCGCGATCGTCCGCCAGCGCCAGCAGCACCTTGAGCGTACTTAACAATTGCCGCACGTTGCCGGGCCACGGATAGCGCGCCAGCATCGCCAGCGCCTCCGGCAACAGGCGAATGTCGCGCCGTTCGCCGCCCAGCTCCCGCCACAGCTGCAGAATGAAGGTCTCCAATTGCGCCCGCTCTCTGAGCGGCGGGATGCGCAGGCTGTATTCCTGTATGCGATACAATAAATCTTCGCGAAACGCCCCCGTTAGCACCTGCCGATGCAGATCGTGGTGCGTCGCGCAAACCAGCGCGAAATCGACCGCATAGGCGCTGCGGCTGCCGAGCGGCGTGACCGTTTTCTCCTGCAACACCCGCAGCAGGCGCGTTTGCAGGCCCGCCGGCATGTCGCCGATTTCATCGAGGAACAGCACGCCGCCGTCCGCCTCGCGGATCTTGCCGATATAGCCTTTGGGGTTGGCGCCGGTAAACGCCCCCGGCGCATAGCCGAACAGTTCGGACTCGATCAGCGGTTCCGGCAGCGCCGCGCAGTTGATCGCCACGAAGTTGCCGTTGCGCCAGCGACTTTCCTGAAACAGGCGGCGGCTGAAGTGCTCCTTGCCGCAGCCGGTTTCGCCGGTCACGCACAGAGAAAGGCCGGCGTTGAGAATGCGCAACGCTTTCTGATACTGCTCGTCGTGCCGTTCCGCCGGCGGCGTCGAACGCAGAGCGCTAACACGACGCTGGGGCGCCTCGAGCAGCGAATAATAGTGCCGTTGATTGCCGGCCAGCGTCTGGCGTGGCGCGCCGGAGGGTTGCCGCAACAGATCGGGGAACAGCTGAGCGAATTCAAGCGAGCCGAATGCGGCCGGCGAGAGTTGGAACTCGACCATCGCCAGCCGATTGGCGGCGATCAGCACTTCGTCGTGAAACACCAGCAGCAGTTCCTGCGCGCTGCCCAGGCGGCCAGCGTCGGCGTGCAGGCGCAGCGTCCAGTGACGATCGGCGATCGCGCTTCTGACCCAGCGGTGTTCGATATGGCGCACCGCCTGCATGATCAGACGCTGCGCATCAGGATACGGGCGCTGGGCCGGGGCAGAGAGATCCAGTATGCCGGCAATATGGCCATCCGGCCGGTAGATCGGCGCGGCGGTGCAGTTCAATCCGGCGTTTTGGTTGAGAAAATGCTGATCGCCGCGCACTTCGCAGAAAGCGCCCAGCGCCAGCGCAGTGCCGATGGCGTTGGTGCCCCGCTCCGCTTCTCCCCACTGGTTGCCCGGCGCCAACGCAAAGCGCGACGCCTTGTGCAGAAAATCGTGATTGCCACGGGTTTCCAACACCAGCCCGTCGGCGTCGGCGATCACCACGATGGCCGGTTGACGCGTAATTTGCGCGCCCAACTGTTCGATCAGCGGCTGTACCCGTTGCGGCACCCAGTCGTTGCGGCTGCGCAGTTCTTCGAGCAGACCTGCTTTGATAAACGGGATATGTTGATCGGCGCGCGTCAGGCCGTAACTGCGGCTGCGCTGCCAGGATTCCGCCAGCGGGTGGGTCAGCAAACTGGCGCTCTCAGTGAGCAAGCGATCGTCAGGCAACATGCGTTTCTCCCCCGGCTGCAAGTGTTGCAAATATGTATCACGGATGTGTATCAGTCGTTGCGACACGGAACACAAAAAATCATCGGCGGCAGCGGAACCGCTCGATTGGCCTACCCTCATCAATGCTTAACGTTTTAATAAATAGCCATTTTTTTACGAACGCTACGTCCGTCGCTAATCTGGCACGGGGCGTGCTTCTCTGTGCTGCGGCGACAGGCCGCACTCACAGGCGCAGCGCAATAGCGCCGGTTATCATCTGCAGAGAGGTGCTTCACATGAAATATGTTCACCCCGGTTTGCCTGGCTCGCTGGTTTCGTTCCGTCAACGCTATGGCAACTACATTGGCGGCAACTTTGTCGAACCGGTATCCGGCAACTACTTCACCAACACCTCGCCGGTGACCGGCCAGCCGATCGCCGAATTCCCGCGTTCCGACGCCAAAGACATCGAGCTGGCGCTTGACGCGGCGCATGCGGCGGCGGACGCCTGGGGTAAAACCAGCGTGCAGGAACGCGCCAATGTGCTGTTGGCCATCGCCGATCGCATCGAGTCGCGGCTGGAGATGCTGGCGCTGACCGAAACCTGGGACAACGGCAAACCGATCCGCGAAACCCTGAATGCCGATCTGCCGCTGGCGGTCGACCATTTCCGCTACTTCGCCGGCTGCCTGCGCGCGCAGGAAGGCACCGCGGCGGAGATCGACCAAAATACCGTGGCCTACCATATCTATGAACCGCTGGGCGTGGTCGGCCAGATTATCCCGTGGAACTTCCCGCTGCTGATGGCCGCCTGGAAACTGGCGCCGGCGCTGGCGGGCGGTAACTGCGTGGTGCTGAAACCGGCGGAACAGACGCCGCTCGGCATCAGCGTGCTGATGGAAGAGATCGGCGATCTGCTGCCGCCGGGGGTGCTCAACGTGGTGCAAGGTTTCGGCGCCGAGGCCGGCGAAGCGCTGGCGCGCAGCAAACGCATCGAAAAAATCGCCTTCACCGGCTCCACGCCGGTCGGCCGCCACATTCTCGCCTGTGCGGCGGAGAACATCATCCCCAGCACCGTCGAGCTGGGCGGCAAATCGCCGAACATTTATTTTGAAGACATCATGCAGGCGGAGCCGGCGTTTATCGACAAGGCGGTTGAGGGGTTGGTGCTGGGCTTTTTCAACCAGGGAGAGGTTTGCACCTGCCCTTCACGCGCGCTGATCCAGGAGTCCATCTACCCGCAGTTCATGGAGAAAGTGCTGGCGCGTATCGCCACCATCCGCCAGGGCGATCCCTTCGACACCGAGACCATGATCGGCGCCCAGGCGTCAAAACAGCAGTACGACAAGATCCTGTCCTACATCGACATCGCTAAAAACGAGGGCGGCAAAATCGTTGCGGGCGGCGAGCCCGCTCAGCGCGGCGACGAAGTGCAAAACGGTTTCTACCTGCAGCCGACGCTGATCACCGGCGACAACAGCATGCGTTTCTTCCGCGAGGAGATCTTCGGGCCGGTGATTGGCGTCACCACCTTCAAGGATGAGGCCGAAGCCCTGGCGCTGGCCAACGACACCGAGTTCGGGCTGGGCGCCGGGCTGTGGACCCGCGACATCAACCGCGCCTACCGCATGGGACGTGCGATCAAGGCCGGCCGCGTATGGACCAACTGCTACCACCTGTACCCGGCGCACGCCGCGTTCGGCGGCTACAAAAACTCCGGCATCGGGCGCGAGACCCACAAGGCGGCGCTGTCGCACTATCAGCAGGTGAAAAACCTGCTGGTCAGCTACGACGCCAAACCGCTGGGCCTGTTCTGAAGCCGGCGTAATGAGATAACAAGAAGGCCACCCGCAGGTGGCCTTCTTTTTTCGCGTGGCCTACTTCGCCATGCCGAGATCGATCACCATGCGACCGCGAATGGTGCCCGCCTTCATCTCCTCGAAGATGGCGTTGATATCGCCCAATGGCCGTTTGGTCACTTTCGGCGTCACTTTGCCTTCGGCGGCGAACTGGAACGCCTCTTTCAGATCTTCGCGCGTGCCCACCAGCGAACCCACCACCTGAATGCCGTCCAGCACCAGGCGCGGAATGCTCAGATCCATACTCTCCGGCGGCAGCCCCACGGCCACCACTTTACCGCCGGCGCGCACCGCATTGACCGCCGAGTTGAAGGCGGCTTTCGCCACCGCCGTCACCACCGCCGCGTGAGCGCCGCCGGTTTGCTGCTGAATGATCTCCTCCGCGTTTTGCGTTTTGGAGTTGATAGTCAGATCGGCGCCGATCTGTTTGGCGAACTCCAGCTGGCCATCATTGACGTCGATGGCGATCACTTTGGCGTTAAACACGTTCTTGGCGTACTGCAACGCCAGGTTGCCCAGCCCGCCCAGGCCATAGATGGCGATCCACTGCCCCGGCTTGATATCGGAAATCTTCACCGCCTTGTAGGTGGTGACGCCGGCGCAGGTGATGCTGCTGGCGGCGAAAGAATCGAGCCCGTCCGGCACTTTCACCGCGTAGTCCGCCACCACGATGCACTCTTCCGCCATGCCGCCGTCAACGCTGTAGCCGGCGTTTTTCACCGAGCGGCACAGGGTCTCGTTGCCGCTGACGCAGTATTCGCAGTGGCCGCAACCCTGGTAAAACCAGGCGACGCTGGCGCGGTCACCCACTTTTAACGAGGTGACGCCCTCACCGACGGCGGAGACCACGCCGATGCCCTCATGCCCCAACGTAATGCCCGGCACCTCGCCGAAATCGCCGTTTTTCACGTGCAAATCGGTGTGGCACACCCCGCAACACTCCATTTTCAACGCCGCTTCGCCGTGCTTCAGCGGGCGCAGCACTTTATCCTGAATGTCTACGGTATGGTTTTTCGTCACTACGGCAGCTTTCATGGTGTTTTCCTTAGCAGTGTGGGAAGTACAGTTGTTAATGTAGTGACTGTATTCGGCGAGGGCAAGCGCCGCGTGTTTTGTGTAAAAACAAATAATTAAATATGAATCAGTCTGATTATTTCATAAAAAACCATTAACAGACGGCGCGATCGCCTTGAGATTGGCAGCCGTGAACAATCGCGCCTCTCTGGCTTGATTTACCCCTTGAAGCGATTAACAGGGATTTTGAGGTAGTGCCGCCCATCATCTTCGCAATCAGGCAGAACGCCGCCGCGAATGTTGACCTGCAGCGCCATCAGCATCAATTCCGGATGCGGCAACGTGGCGTCTCGCTGCTTTCTTTGCGCGATAAATTGGGCTTTATCCATGTTGGCCACCCAGGGGTTGTTCTCGCGCTGCTCTCGCACGGTGCTTTCCCAGCGGGCCTCACGCCCCGCCGGGCGATAATCGTGGCCGGTAAACAGGCGGGTATCCGCTGGCAGGCTCAAGATCCGCTGCAACGAATCCCACAGGGCTTCCGCATTTCCGCCGGGGAAATCGGCCCTTGCGGTGCCGCTGTCAGGCATGAAAAACGTATCGTGAATAAACGCCGCATCGGCAATGTGATACGTGACGGAAGCCAGGGTGTGGCCAGGAGACAGCAAGACTTCAGCGCGCAGGTTGCCGATAAAAAAGACGTCCCCATCCGCAAACAGCGCATCCCACACGGTCTCGGCGGGAGGCAGTTCCTTCAAATTATAGATGTCTTGCCACAGCCCCTGCACGGCGGTGATTTTTTCGCCTATGCCGCTGAGGGCGCCGGTTTTCTGCGCCAGCCAGGTTGCGGCAGAAAAATGGTCGGCATGCGGGTGCGTATCCAGCACCCAAGCCACGCCCCATCCTTGCTGCCGGATAAAGCTCAAAATGGTGTGCGCCTGCTGATGCGATACCGTGCCCGATCGGCGGTCAAAATCCAGTACCGGGTCGATGATGGCGCAGCGACGCGCCTCGGGATCGGCGACGACATACTGCAGGCTGCCGCTTTCCGGCTCATAAAATGCGTGCACTTGCGCATGAGACTGAACGGACTGATGCCGGCGATACCAGCTGAGCGCCTTATCGGCATCCGCGCCATATTCTTCGCATTGGCTGCGGAATCGCGCTTCATCGATCCGCCCTTCGCGCAGCGCATGCAGCAGAGCAAGGCAGGCTGAGCGCGCCCCGCTCCGGCAGTGCGCCAGGGTCTTCTTGCCTCGCCGCAACAGGTAATGGAAGGTATAAACGGTCTCCCAGGTCAGCGTGTCGAACGTGTAAGGAAGATAGACGTAGTCTATGCCCATGCCTTCAGCCAGCGTTTTCTCTTGCTGATGGGATAGATGCTCCCCCGGTTCTTCATCTGGCCGGTTGTTGACGATAAGCCGGTAGCCTTGTTGATGCAGGGTAGCGAAATCACTCGCTGCGGGCGCCCCCGAAAAGGAGAGCTGATGATGGTATGTACGGATGCGCATATTTTTTCCTTCTGTCTTATAAGCTTTTAAAAAGCATATAAAGGGCCAGCACCAAGAGCATGGCGGCGTAGAGCACACGGATAATGTCCTCGCGTTTCTTCAGGCGTTCGGTGAGCGCAACCCCCACGACGCCCCCCAGAACACCGCCGACGATCAGCCAGCACGTGATGACGAGCGACACCTTGCCGGACAAGGCATAGCTTGCGCTCGTCGATAAACCCATGGCAGAAACCACCACCAGCGAGGTGGCCACCGCTTCAAGCAGCGAAAAGCGGAAAAACCAGAGCAGCGCCGGCACCACTAAAAATCCGCCGCCGATACCCAGAAAGCCGGCCACCGCGCCGAGCGCCAACACGCTGGGCCACACGATGGCGGGATGAAAGGTTGCATCCGGGGAAGCCAACCCGTTGCCGGCCCGGTGATTTTTTTTCAGCGTTAATCCGGCGACAATCAGCATCAGCAAAGCGAAAGGCAGGGTTAGATAGCGCCCGTCCGTGATTTTTCCCATCTGTGAACCTGCCAGCGTTCCTGCCACCGCGACCAGCGACACGACAATGCCGGTTCGCCACCGGACGTTTCCTTTGGCGGCGTGCGCAAAAAGGTTGAGCAGCGCACTGACGGCGACGGACATGGCGCTGGTGCCTATCACCAAATGCGTATCCGGGATTTGCACCATATACAGCAGCAGCGGCACACAAACGATGGAGCCGCCTCCGCCTGTCAGGGCCAAGAGAAATCCGACTATTCCTCCGGTTATCACCAATAACATCAGGGTATAAAAAGTAAAATGGAAAAAATCCAATGCGTTAATTCCTGAACGGTGTTTGTGGCATTTATTAACGATCAGTTCGCATTGATTGTCAAATAACTTATTACATTTAGCTATTACATATAGCTAAATCGAATATGTGATTTTCAATATAACCATAAGTTCTATGAATTCCCTTTTAATCTGGGCATTAACCCCCTACTTTCTTATGAAAGGAGGCCTGCATGAAACCGGAAAAAATAAACACCCAGAAAAAAGTTGTTGTTATTGGCGGTGGTTCATCTGGAATAAGCGTCGTGGCAAGCATAAGGAAGCGAGTTAAAGGCATTGATATAACGGTAATTGAACCTGGCGACTGTCATTATTATCAACCGGCATGGACCCTGGTGGGCGGCGGGCTTTTTGATATCAATGAAACGCGGCGTTCCATGCGCGCCGTCATCCCCCCAGGAACCGCATGGATTCAGGATAGCGTGGTCAGAGTGGAGCCCGGCCCAAAATATGTCGAGACCCGCCAAGGGCAGAAAATAAACTACGACTTCCTTATTGTTGCCTGCGGCCTCGTTTTACGTTGGGATAAAATAGAGGGTCTTGAAGAAACGTTGGGAATGAATGGCGTCACCTCTAATTATCGTTTTGATCTTGCGGAATACACCTGGAAACTGGTTCGTGAAATGCAAGGCGGCGAGGCGATATTTTCTCAACCACCAATTCCGATAAAATGCGCCGGCGCGCCGCAAAAAGCCTTATACCTTTCATGCGATCACTGGCGGCGACAAGGTGTCCTTAATAATATTAACGTCAATTTTTGCCTGGCGGGCGCGGCGGTATTCGGCGTGCCGCAATTTGTTCCTCCGCTGACCCATTACTTGAAAAAATACCGCGCACAGGTCAACTTCCGGCATAATTTAGTTCGCGTTGATGGGCAGCGTCGGCAAGCGACCTTTTCTCTGGACGGTGATGAAGAAGGCAAACGCGAAGTGACACTGCCCTTCGATATGCTGCACGTAGTGCCGCCGCAATCTGCGCCGGCGTTCATTTCGCAAAGTGGGTTGTCTGACGAGTCAGGTTGGTGCGACGTGGATAAATTCACCCTACGGCATAAGCAGTGGCAGACGATTTTTGCGGTTGGCGACTGTTGCGCCACGCCAAATGCCAAAACCCTGGCTGCGGCTCGCAAACAGGTGGTGGTGGTGGCAGAGAACATCGCGGCGCAGCTTAACGGCGCTCCTGATGCGGCACGGTATGATGGTTATGGCTCCTGCCCATTGACGGTAGAGAAAGGCAAGGTTGTTCTGGCGGAGTTTGGTTACGACAGTAAATTGCTCCCCACCTTTCCTCTGTTCGACAGCACGCATCCCAGCCGTATGGCATGGTGGCTGAAGGCCTGGTTTTTACCCAAATTTTACTGGGCGGGCATGTTGCGCGGGGTCGAATGGTTTGCCAAAAGCAAACCATAGCGACCGTCATCGTTATCCGCGCCTCGCGGCTTCCGCAGGCGCTTGACTATTTGGCGATACACAGCCACCATCGCTTGCGAGCCATCAGGCTGATTGCAAGCCGTCACCACTAACCGGTCGATCAACGATGAAAAATGCCCCCGCCGTTACGATTCACTACTGTTCACAATGCAATTGGTTGCTGCGCGCCGGCTGGATGGCGCAAGAGCTGCTCAATACCTTCGGCGACGATCTCGCCTCCGTCACCCTGATGCCGGGCACCGGCGGGGTGTATCAAATCAGCGTCGATGGCGTGATGATTTGGGATCGCAAAATTGACGGCGGCTTCCCCGATGCGGCGCAGTTAAAGCAGCGGCTGCGCGATCACAGCTTTCCCGAGCGTTCCCTCGGCCACAACGACGGCAAAAAAGCCCGGCACTGAACGGCGTCAGCCCGCCGCCGGCGGCCGCGCGCCGAGAATGCGCGGCATCACTTCTTTCATCATTTCCATGAACTTGCGCAGGCGAGCCGGGTAATAGCTGGCGTAGGGATACAGCAGGTAGATAGGCAGCGGCGCGGCGCGCCAGGCCGGCAACACGGTTTGCAGCGCCCCGTCGGCCACATCGTCCCGCACCAGCCAGGAGGAGACAATCGCGACGCCCAGCCCCTCCAGCGCCGCCTTGCGTACCGCGTACAGGCTGTCGGTGCTCAACCTCGGCGTGATATCGAACCGCCCCTGCTCGCCGCGCTCAACATGGGTCAGCACCACTTCATTGCGATAAAAACTGTTCAACGCCAGCCACGGCAACCGCGCCAAATCGTCAAGACAGCGAACCGGTTCTCGGCTCGTCAGCAGCGCCGGCGACGCTACCGTGCTGCGCGGCACCTCCGCCAGCAACACCGCCACGACCGACGGATCGGTCACCGCACCGACGTGAATGGCGCAATCCACGCCTTCGGGAATAAAGTCCGGAGAATGATCGTTCAGCGTCCACTCAACGTAAGTTTGCGGGTAGCGCCGCAGGTACTCGCCCAACGGACCGATCAGCTGATCCTGGCCGAAAGCGTGCGGCGCCCGCACGCGCAACACCCCGACCGGTTCGTCGCGCGCGCCGCCCAGCCCTTCTTCCAGGCTTTGCCATTGCTCGATCAGCCCCCGCGCCTGGCGGTAACAGCGCTCGCCGTCGTCGGTCAGTTTGAGGGCGTGAGTCGTCCGCTGGATCAGTTTGGCGCCCAGCAGCTGCTCCAACGCCTGCAGACGCCGACTGATCGTCGGTTGTGAGGTGCCCAGCTGCTGCGCCGCCGCCGACAGGCTGCCGCTTTCGACGATGCGCACCAGCGTATGCAGCAAAGTTATGCGGTCGCCGTTGGGTAAATTAATTTTATTCATACGTTAAGTGTATAACAGTTTTACCTGCGAGGGGGCTACAGCGGAATGAAGCAAGCGGTAAAAATGGCCGCACATTCACTTTGCAGGGATCTTTGCCATGAGCACCACCGCCACCAACGGCGCCCCGTCCGCCAACGTCGTGTTTCTGCTGGCCGCCGGCGCCGGCCTCAGCGTCGCTTCAATCTATTACAGCCAGCCCATGCTCGGCATGATGGGCGCCGATTTCCACGCCGGCGTCGCCGATGCCGGCATGGTGCCGACGCTGACCCAGTTGGGTTATGCGCTGGGCATTTTACTGTTGGCGCCGCTGGGCGACCGGTACGATCGCCGGCGGATCATTCTGATCAAAGGCGCGCTGCTGACGCTGACGCTGCTGCTTTGCGCGTTTGCCACCTCATTCCCGCTGTTGTTGCTCAGCAGCCTGGCGATAGGCCTGACCGCCACCGTCGCCCAGGACATTATCCCCGCCGCCGCCACGCTGGCGCCGGAGGCCAGCCGCGGCAAAACCGTCGGCACGGTGATGACCGGGCTATTGGCCGGCATTCTGCTGTCGCGCGTGTTCAGCGGCGCGCTCGCCGAGTTCGCCGGCTGGCGCAGCGTTTACGCGCTGGCGGCGCTGGGCGTTTTGCCGATCACGCTGGCTATCTGGCGCATGTTGCCGCGTCTTCGCCCCCATAACGCGCTGAGTTACCCCGCGCTGCTGCGCTCGCTGGGGCATCTGTGGGCCGCGTATCCCGAGCTGCAGCGTGCAACGCTGGCGCAAGGCTTTCTGTCATTGGGCTTCAGCGCTTTCTGGTCAACGCTGGCGTTGATGCTGGCGGAGCGCTACCAGATCGGCAGCACGGCGGCCGGCGCGTTTGGTCTGGCGGGGGCGGCGGGGGCGCTGGCGGCGCCGTTGGCGGGAAGCCTGGCCGATCGGCACGGCCCTGACGCCGTGACCCGCATCGGCGCGGCACTGGTCCTGGCCGCCTTCGCCCTGATGTTTCTGCTTCCGCTGTTGCCGCTCCCGGCGCAGCTGGCGCTCATTGCGCTGAGCACCGTCGGATTTGATCTGGGCATCCAGGCGACGCTGATCGCACACCAGACCATCGTCTACGGTCTTGATCCGGCGGCCCGCAGCCGCTTGAACGCCCTCTTGTTCACCGGCGTATTCATCGGCATGGCGACCGGCGCCGCCCTCGGCAGCCGCATTCTGGCAAGCGCGGGCTGGCCGGGCGTCGTGGCGCTGGCAACCGCGGCGGGGGCCGTGGCGCTGTGGATCCGCTGCGGGCGCAAAACGGCACGCGTAGCGGCCTGATATCGCCCTCTACTGGCGCAAGCGGTTGATTTCACCCAGGCCTCTTGCGCTATACTGAGCGCCCTTTTTGCTACGCATTCAAAACAATTTTATGATGGAACGCTTGCTAGAAAACGCGATGTACGCCTCCCGCTGGCTGCTCGCGCCGGTTTATTTCGGCCTTTCACTGGCCCTGGTCGCCCTGTCTATCAAATTTTTTCAGGAGATCCTGCACGTCCTGCCCAACATTTTCTCCGTCGCTGAAGCCGATCTGATCCTGACCCTGCTGTCGTTGGTCGACATGGCGCTGGTCGGCGGGCTGCTGGTGATGGTGATGTTCTCCGGGTACGAAAATTTCGTCTCGCAGTTGGATATCACCGAAGGAAAAGAAAAGCTGAGCTGGCTGGGCAAAATGGACGCCACCTCGCTGAAAAACAAAGTCGCCGCGTCTATCGTCGCCATCTCGTCCATCCATCTGCTGCGGGTGTTTATGGACGCCAAGAACGTGCCAGACAACAAGCTGATGTGGTATGTGATCATCCACCTCACCTTCGTGCTCTCCGCCTTCGTGATGGGTTATTTGGACAAAGTGACCCGCTCCAAGCACTAAACGCGCCGCCACGCCCGATCGTCAGGATCGGGTGTCTTCCCCTCCTTCGCTGTTTCCCAACCGTCGTCGCCGTCATGTCTTTCATCTGGCACATCTGATGATAATTTTATTATAATGTCATTACACTCATTATGGACCGAACGCCGGCCATCGCGCCGGATTCGCCGCAGACAGGATCACGCTCCCCCATGCCATTACATGGTCACCCCCTGCAATTCCACGATATTCAGGCGATTCTGCCTCATCGCTATCCCTGTCTGTTGGTCGATCGCGTGCTGCCCGCCGGCACCTGCATCGCCGAAGGGCGGCTGAGCGCCATCAAGAACATCACCGCCAATGAGCCGACGTTCTGGAGCGGCCATGCGCGCTTCGCCGGTTTTCCTGGCGTGCTGTTGGTGGAAGCGCTGGCGCAAAGCACCGGTCTGCTGGCGCATTACTATCTCGGGGCGCTGAACGAAGGGGAACATTACTACTTCGCTTCCATTCAGCGGGCGCGGTTTTATCGCGCCGCCCGTCCCGGCGACCAGGTGTTGATGGAGGTCGCCTTTGTACGCCGGCGCGGCGCGATCGCCCGCTTCACCGGCCGTGCCAGCATCGATGGCCGGCGCATTTGCACCGCCGATTTCATGTGCGCCCGTAAGTAAACAGGCAGCTTGCCAAAGGAGCCCTGCGAATACCATGTCTCTGGTTGACAGCTTACTCAGAACCCTCGATTTCTCCCCGCGTGGCCAGGTGATCGCTCGCGAAGCCGACGCCTGGGGCGAAATCATCGTTTCCGATCACAAGGACTACCGCACGCTGCGGTTTGACGGCATCTGCGAGCAAAGCAAGATGAGCCTCAGCAACCCCGCGCAGCCGATCCACAACTACATCAAAGCGATGCTGATGGCGGTGGCCTGGCAGCCGCCGACGTCGGCGTTGATCCTGGGGTTAGGCGGCGGCAGCCTGCTGCGTGCGCTGCACGCGCTCGATCCGGCTATGCGCCTGGAGGTCGTTGAGCTGCGCGCCGCGGTGATCGCGGTCGCGCGCCGCTATTTTACGCTGCCGGCCACCGACACCATCAGCCTGCGCACCGCCGACGCCATGGACTTCGTGCGCCCGCCCGCCGAAACGCGTTACGATCTGATTTTCTCCGATCTTTATTCGGCGTTCGCCATGGATCCGCAGCAAGGCACCCAGACATTCCTGGAGAACTGCGCCGCGCGGCTGAATGACGGGGGCTGGCTGGTGCTGAATTACCACGATCTGCCCGACGAAAACAGCCTGCTGTACCACAGCCTGCACCGGATATTCGCCACCGTGCTGTTTTGCATCGCCCCCAGCGGCAACGTGATCATTTATGCTACGCCGGCCCAGGTGTCGCTGCCGCTCAGCACGCTGCGCACGCTGGCCGCCGGCAGCGGCGAGCTGTTCAACTGCGAACTCGGCTACCTGTCACGCAAGATAGAGCGGCTGCATTTCCGCTAAAGACGAGCGGCGGCGCGGTCTGGCTGGCCGCTTCGCTCACATGGTATTATCATTCAGTCATCATTCTCTGGAGGATCCTGATGGAAAAGAAAACGGCGCGGCTAACGGTGCTGATTGACCCGGACAAAAAGAAAGCCCTGGAAGAGCTGTGCCTGCAGCAGGACGTCACCCCTTCCCAGGTTGTGCGCCAGCTGATACGCGATTATCTGCACAAGCATCAGGTGGATTATCCCAGCCAGCCGACCCACGCCAATCCTCGCGTCGAGAGCAATTGAGGCGGCCCGCCCCACAAACCGTGAAGCGCGCTTTGCCCCCCTGCGCGCGTCCCTAATCCGAATCCTCCACCGCGGTCTGTCCATCCTGCGCTATCGCTGCTACTGTTTTATCCGTTCATTATTCTCTCTTGGGAAAGGAAACGCGCCATGTTCAGCCATATTACCGTCGGCGTCAGCGATCTGGACGCCGCCGCCGCGTTCTACGACGCCATTTTGTTGCCATTGGGTTTACAACGGCGGGAAGTGACGCCGGACGGCGGCCCCGCCGCCCGCTGCTGGGTGATGCCGGGCCAAACGCTGCCGCGGTTTTATGCCTACCAACCCTTCGACAGACAGCCCGCCAGCGCCGGCAACGGCAGCATGTTGGCCTTTCTCGCCGCCGACGAGCTGGCGGTTAAACGCGCCTACGCCGCCGGCCTGCTGGCGGGTGGCAGCAGTGAAGGCGAACCCGGCGAGCGCGCGCACTACGGCAAAGGCTATTTCGGCGCTTACCTGCGCGATCCCGACGGCAACAAGGTCCATGTGGTTTACCGCGGAGATCTCGCCTGATGAAATGCTCGGTTTACATCGCCACCAGCGTAGACGGATTCATTGCCGGCCCCGACGGCGACATCGATTGGCTGCTGCGGCCCGAGTACGCGGTGTCGTTGCTCAATGGCCTGAGTTTTGAAGCGTTTATCGCCGACATCGACGCGCTGGTGATGGGCCGCCATACCTATGAAAAAGTCCGCGCCTTTCCCGAATGGCCCTATGGAGAACTGCCGGTGGTGGTACTGTCGACGCAATCCGCACCGCACGGCGCAGAGCCTGTCCGCTGGATGAGCGGCGAACCGGCCAGCGTCGTGGCGCGGTTGGCCGAGGCCGGCTGCCGTCACCTGTATATCGACGGCGGCCAGACCGTGCAGCGTTTCCTGCAGGCCGGGTTGATCGACGAATTGACGATTACGCGCGTGCCGCTGCTGCTGGGCGGCGGCATTCCCTTGTTCGGCGCCGATACCCCTGAGCAGCGCCTGCGTCTGCTCGCCGTCACCCAGTCGGACAACGGTTTCGTGCAAGAACGCTACGCCGTTCAGCGCGCGTCATAACGCAGCGCCAGTCGGCGGCCGCCGAAGGCGATAAGCAATGCCGCCAACGCCAGCAACGCCGCCGCGCCGTAGGTGACGCGCATGCCGTAAGCCGCGGCCGCCGCGGCGCCCGCCACCCGCTGCGAGGCCAGATAAAACAGCGCCCCCATCGCCGACGCGCCGGTGATCGCCCCCAGATTGCGCGCCAGATTGACCATGCCGGCGATCAACCCGCGTCGTTCGGGAAACAGATCCTTCATCAGCACCGTGTTGTTGGCCACCTGAAACAGCGCATAACCGGCGGTCAACAGCGCGATCGGCGCGACATAGCCGAGTACGCCCCAGCGGCCCAGCAGCGACAGCAATCCCGCCCCGGCGGCCACTGCCGCCAGCCCAAGCTGGGCGATGCGTTGCGATCCAAAGCGATCCACCAGATAACCCGCCGGAATACCGGTCAGGATCGCCACCGCCGGCCCTGCCGACATCACCAGCCCCACCTGCGCGGCGCTTAACCCCAGCGCGCGCGACAGATAAAACGGCCCGACCACCAGCGTGGCGGTCATCACCGTCATGACCAACGCGCTGGCCGCCAGCCCCGCCGTCAGGGCCGGATGGCGAAACATCGTCGGCGCCAACAGCGGCGACACGGCGCGGCGCTCCACGCGGATAAACACCCCTGCCGCCAACAGAGCGCCCAACATCAACGCCAGGTTAAGCGCGCCGAAATCACCGCGTCCCAGAGTCATCGCCAGCGAGTAGCAAAGCAATGCGCCGCCCAGCAGCAGCGTGCCAGCGCGGTCGAACGGTTCAGGGCGCGTCGCCGCCCACGCCCCATCCGGCAAGTATCGCCAGGCGAGCCACAGCGCCAGCAGCCCCAGCGGCAGGTTGATCAGGAATATCGTTCGCCAGCCGAAGCCGGCGATCAGCGTGCCGCCCAACGACGGCCCCAGCGCGGTGCCCACGGCCGACATAGTGCCGAGCAGCCCCATCGCGCGGCCGATCTTTTCCATGCCCAGCGCCTCGCCCGCCAGCGCCATGGTGATTGACATCATGACTGCGCCCCCCAGCCCCTGCGCCAGGCGCGCCGCCAGCAGCAGCCACAGCTGCGGAGCCAACGCACAAGCCAGCGAAGCGGCTGTAAACAGCGCGATGCCCGCCAGCAGCAGGCGGCGACGATTGAGGCTGTCGCCCAAGCGGCCGATGCCGATGATGCAGGTGGTGACGGCCAACAAATAACAGAGCAGCACCCACTGCACTGCTTGGAACGACGCATGGAATGCGGTGGCGAGCGCCGGCAGCCCGACGTTGGCGATGCTGATGCCGAGCGATGACAGCAGCATACACAGAGAAAGTGCGGCCAGTATGCCGCGGACGCCCTGCGGCGAAGGATGGGATAACATGATAAGCACTCCTGACATAGACTGAGGCTTAGCCTATGTCAGGGGCTGGGATGGCGGAAGACGCATGCGATGCACTGTATCAATGCATCTGACGCCTTATCTGGCGCGATGCGTTACCAGGCGGCGATCTCCGCCTCGGTGAGCGGCAGCGTTTGGGTTACGCCGGTTTCCGCCGCCAGGGTGGCCGCTTCCAGCACCGCCATCACCGCCAACGCCTGCGATGCGGTGACCGGGTTGGCGCCGGCGCCGCGCAGCGCGTCACGCACCTGGACGTAATATTGGCGCTGATCGCCATCCGGCGTCGGCAACGTACGCACCGGCTCCGTGCCGATAAACAGGCTCATCGCGTCGTCGTCTTTACCCCACTCCGCCGAACCCGGCGTTACGCCGGCCAGCAGTTGGCTCTCCTGCCCGTCGGCGCGCGCTTTGACCACGCTGCCTTTATCGCCGTGCACGGTAAAGCGCGCGACGCCGCCCGCCACCAGCATGCTGCCATGCAAAATCACGCGGTGCGTCGGGTAGTTCAGCACCACATGCGCCCAGTCATTGATCTGCGCATTGGCGCGCAGCGTGGCGATGTTGGCCTGCACGCTGTGCGGCAAACCGAACAGCTGCAGCGCCTGATCGACCATGTGCGGCCCCAGATCGAACCACAGCCCGCTGCCCGGCAGATTCTGCTCGCGCCAGCGCACCCGCACTTCGGGGCGGTAACGATCGATGTGCGACTCAAAGTGCGTCACCTTGCCGATCAGTCCCTGCTCGATCACCTGCTTCACGCCCAGGAAATCGCTGTCCCAGCGGCGATTCTGGAATACCGACAGCAGACGGCCGTGCTTCTCCGCCGCGGCAATCAGCGTGCGCGCCTGCGCCAAATCCAGCGTAAACGGCTTATCCACCACCACGTGCTTGCCCGCTTCCAGCGCAGCCAGCGCCAGCGGCGCATGGGTGGCGTTCGGCGAAGCAATCACCACCAGGTCCACTTCCGGCAAGCGGATCGCCTCCAGCGGATCGGCGATCACGCGCACGTGCGGCAGATCGGCATGGACTTTGGCGGCATCGCGCGAAGCCACCACGCTCAGCGCCAGACCCGGCACCGCGTTAATCAGCGGCGCATGAAACGCCTTGCCGACAAAGCCGTAACCAATCAGCGCCACCTGCAACGGTTGAGCGTTATCGTTCATCAGGGTTCTCCTCTAGCGGTCGTCGGCGACGACACAAAGTTCAATCATTGATTGCTCGTCCAGGTTATCCCACGGGCGATCGGTAAACAGGCGTTGGATCTGCGCCAGATCCGCCACGTGATGCGGCTCGCAGCGATCCAGCTTCATATGGTCGGCCACCAGCCAGCGCTCGCCGCTGTTGGCCAGCATGGCGCGTTTGACCTCTGCATCGGCCTCTTCGCCGGCGCTCAGCCCCAGCTGAGAATGCACCGCACAGGCGCCCAGCAAAGCGATGTCCGCGCGGTAGCGTTCCAGCAACGCCAGCGTCGCGCTGCCGGCGAACAGCCGTTGGCGCGCGTCCCACTGGCCGCCGAGCAGGATCAGTTGGATCTCCGGCTTATCGCTCAGGCACTGCGCGATATCCAGCGAGGCGGTGATCACCGTCGCCGGGCCGCGCAACGCTTGCGCCACCGCCAACAGCGTACTGCCCGCATCCAGCATCAGGGTGCTGCCGGGCGGGATCTGTGCGGCCACCGCGCGGCCGAGCCGCTGCTTGACCTGCGGCAACAGCGCCGCGCGCGCCTGGCGCGGCATGCCGGACGGTTCGAGCGCTATCGCGCCGCCGTGATGTTTCTGCGCCAACCCCTGCCGCTCGAGATCGGCCAAGTCGCGGCGCACGGTATCGACCGAAACACCGATGGCGCTGGCCAATTCCGCCACCGCCGCCTGCCCGCGTTCGCTGAGCAAATCCAGTAAATGGCGCTGTCGTGCCGCTTTGTGCATGGGATTATTCCGCATTAAAAAAGCATAAAACGGCAATATACAGCAGATAACAGCATTGGAGAAGCCGCAATTGTGCGCACCGGAGATCAAACATCTTTTCCCCTGCGGGACGATGATGAAGACATAACGCATAACAATCCGGAGAAACGCATGAACATCGATCTGACGTTTGAAGACCTGAGCGCCCGCGCCGCGCAATACAACGCCCGCGCTTCGGTGGAGGATTTTGACGCCTGCATGGCGGACTATGCCGCGCTGGCGCAGCGCGCCAAAGCGCAGACGCCGGGCATTTACGATCTGCGCTACGGCATGAGCGCCGCCGAGCGTCTCGATCTGTTCCCGGCCAGCGCACAGCCCGCCCCGCTGCTGATCTTTATTCATGGCGGCTACTGGCATTCACAGCGAAAAGAGGAAGCCTGCTCGATGGCCGCCGCGTTCGCCCGCCGCGGTGTGGCGGTCGCCACGCTGGAATATACGCTGGCGCCGGAAGCGACGCTGGCGGAGATCGTGCATGAGGTGCGCAGCGCCATCGCCTGGCTTTATCATCACGGGGCACCGTTCGGCATCGATCCGGCGCGCATTTTCGTCAGCGGCAGTTCGGCCGGCGGCCACCTGTGCGGCATGCTGATCGCCGACGGCTGGCAGCAACGCTATCGCCTGCCGCCCGATGCAATCAAAGGCGCGCTGGCGCTGAGCGGCCTCTACGATCTGCGCCCGCTGTGCGATATCTACATCAACGACTGGCTGCACCTGACGCCCGAACAGGCGCAAACTCTCAGCCCGCTGTTTTTGCTGCCGGCGAAAGCGCATGCGCCGCAGATCCTGCTCGACGTCGGTCAGCGGGAAACCCAGGGGTTCAAAAACCAGACGCAGGCCTATTATGACGCCTGCCTGGCACGCGGCCTCGACGTCCACCTGCTGGCCGACCGCCACTGCAATCACTTTACGCTGGTCAACGAGCTGGCGGATGCGGAAAGCGCGATGTTTCGGCAGGTGATGGCGATGATCGACGCAACGGCGCGTTCATAGAGAGAAAGGGGGAAATAAGGGAGTTATAGCCGGGGGCCGATAGCCCCCAAGCATACAGATTCAGCCGTTTTTGCGGCCGATAGCGGAAAAGACGTTGAACACTTCACCCAGGCCGTAAATCGCGCCGAGCAAGACGGCCACCATTACCGGCACCAGGACCACCACGGTGGCCAAGCTTTCAATCATTTCTAACATCGTTCTCTCCTGGTTTATAAGCACAGCGAATCTGCGCCGGAAGAAAAGGTTTCCGGCCAAACGGTCGATTATCGTGGGGAGGCAGTCTAAAACGTGAGCTACATCACACTTGATGCGAGCTAATGTAACTTACACAATTACATTAACGCAATGCAAAAAATGCTCTGCGCGGAACGGGGTTTGGCGTGATTTTTTATTGCGTATCTGCTTGATATTGCGGTGAACAAGGGACGAAGGGATAGCCGGCGCGCAGCTCAACCTGCCCGGCCATTTCGGCGATGCTGGTCTGCGCCAGGCTGGCTTCCAGCGCGTGACCGACGCGCGCAAACTCTTGCTCCAGCACCGGGGTAATGGCGTGGCCGATATAGCACGCCTCGTTAGGCCGGGTGCGATGCAGCGTAAAATAAGGTTGATCCTCCACCGCGCGATATACGTCCAGCAGAGAAATCGCTTCCGCCGGCCGCGCCAACAGCGCCCCGCCGCCTTGCCCCATCTGCGAATAGGTCAGCCCCGCCTCCGCCAACGCCCCGAGAATGCGCCGCACCACCGTCGGATTGGTGTTGACGCTGCGGGCGATATCTTCGGAACGCACCGTCTGGCCGCGACACAGCGTGATGTTGGTCAGAATATGGATGGCAACGGCAAATCGCGTAGAGGTAGACACCTTGGCACCTGCTCAGAGTTTCGCTTATGTCGGATTAAAACATAAGGAAAGCGTATCAATTTCCGGTAATACACATAATGAGTAGGGATAAGTGGAATGTCAACCTGCCCCCGCCCGAAGGCGGCGGCGGCTCAGGCTTCGGTACGGATCGCCGTGACTTTGTCGGGATAAAATGCCAGATGATCCTTGATCGCCACCACGGCGTTGTAAGGCATTTCATAGCTCCAGGCCGCATTGTCCCCCTGTGGGTCGTTCAGCGTGAGGGAGAAATAACTGCAGTCGCCCTTATAAGGGCAGTAGCTCACATGCGTGCTTTTATGCAGCAGCCGCATATTCACATCCTCACGCGGAAAGTAAAACACCGGCGGATAGTTGGCTTCCTGCAAGATGAGTACATGACGGCTGTCGGCCAGGATTTGGCCGGCGCCGCGCACCACGACCCGCGTCGGATGGCGGGTCAGCGTAATCGGATGGTCCGGGCCGGGAATTTTCACCGGTTTGCCGGATGCGGAAACGAGCTCGGACATGGCGGCCTCCAGCGTGTGCGCCCCGCCCCTCGTGAGGCGTCTTCCCAGTATAGCCGAACGGTTTTGCCGACGGCCGCACATTCGGCGAGCGATCGCTTTTCACCGCGCCAAAATTAAGAATTTTTACCTGTTCGATTTTCTTTCGGAGGAATACATTCATCCCAACTTCTACCGGCGAGTTAATCGGATTATTTTTAATCCATTAATTAGCCAATTTACCAGGAACTCATTATGAATATTAAACGTGCCGCGGGTGTGTTGGTGGTGGTAATGGCGACGCTTTCCGTTACCGCATGTGGGCATATGTCCAATCGCGATCGCAACACGGCGATCGGTGCGGGCGTCGGCGCCGTGGGCGGCGCGGTATTGACCGACGGCAGCACGCTGGGCACCCTCGGCGGCGCAGCGCTGGGCGGCATCATCGGCCACCAGACCAGCCGTTAATTCTCCCGCCAAAAATAACCTCCGCAGGCCGACGATTTTTTAATCCACACGCGCCGGCCTGCTTTTATTTACTCCGCTTAAATTCCTCAGGGAGCGAACCTAAATAAATAACGTTAAGCGCGGCTTTATTATTCATTAACCTGCGCCAGGGTTATTTATTGCGCCGGCAGCCTGAAACGCGCCATCGCTTTTTCCAATCGTTCCGATTCGCCCTGCAGCAACTGCGAAGCCTCGGTCACCGCGTTCACCACGGCGCCGGTTTGCCGCGCCACCTGATTCAGCCCGGCGATGCGCGCCGTCACGTCCTGAATGCTCTCCTCCTGATTGAGCGACGCCAGCGAGATCTCCCCCATCAGTGCGCTAAACGTGTTCACCAGATCGATAATTTGACGCAAATTGCCCGCCAGCAGATCCACCGCTTGCGAACCCTGATCGATTTGCTGCAACGAGCGGTTGATCAGCTGCTGAATATCGCGCGTAGAATGGCTGCTCTTCTGCGCCAGCAGGCCCACTTCTTTAGCGACAATGGCGAAACCGCGGCCGTGAACGCCGGCGTGCGCGGCCTCGATCGCCGCATTCAGCGCCAGAATATTGGTCTGAAACGCCACGCTGTCGATCAGCGCCACAATGCCGCGCATCTCGGCCGATTGGTTGACGATCCCTTGCATCGAGACGTTGACGGTTTGCATCATCTTTTCACCGGCGCCGGCGCACTGCCTGGCCTGTTCGGTGCGTTGATTGGCCAGCTGCGCGTATTGGCCGTTTTCTTCCACCCGCGCCGCCAACTGCTGCACGTGCTCGGTCGCCAACTGCAATTCGCCGTCCTGCTTCGCCGACTGCGCCGTCAACTGTCGATTGCCGTCCGCCAGCCGCCCGACGCCGTTCAGGATCCCGCTCGCCGCATCGCGCACCTCACTCACCAGCCGCTGCAGGCCGTTTTGCATGTGGCCAATGCTGGTTTGCAACTGACGCATTTCGCGGTTAACCGCCCGTTCAGGCGGCAACGGCCGCGAAAGGTCGCCGGCGGCCAGCACGTTGAGATGGGCGATCGCCCTTTGCAACGGTGCAATCACCCAACGAGCAACGCCGAACCACACGCCCAAGGCGATCAGCGCCAACGCCGCGAGCGCGCCGAGCGCATAGGTTTTGGCCTGCTCCAGCGCCGCCAATTGCCGCACGTTGACGTCATCGCCGCGTCGTTCGTTCAGCGCCTGATAAGCGAGATACTTCTTGTTGAAATCCGCCTGAAAAGCCTGGATCGGCACGGCGAAAAACGCATCGATGCTGTCGCTGCGTTGCAGCCCTTGCGCCTGCTCCTTCAGACCGTCATAGAACAGGCGATAACTGCCTTTCAGGGCGTCAGCGGCCTCGGGCGCCGTCGCGCTCAGGCGCTCAAACCGGGCGAAGGCCTGCTCTGAAGCCTGCAACGCCGCCAGCGATTCATCCAGCAGGCTATGCCAGCTGCCGTCGGAGCCGGTGGCTTTATCCTGCAGATAGTAAATGCCCGCACGGTTCAGGGTATCGCTGGCCGTCAGCAGCGACAGCCTGGCGCGATCCATCGCCGCCTGCTGGCGATGCAAGGCGTCGCCCGTCACCAGGTTAATCTTGGCGTCGCGCAGAATATTGGAAATAAATACGGTGGAAAACAATTGCAGCAGAGAAAATAGCGCGATAACGCAAATTACGCCGCTTAATAACCCCATGCTTTTGCCGAAGCCAAACGCGCGCGGCAGCGCGGGCGCAGGTTTTGCCCCGCGGCCAAGTGTCAGTTTTATGTTCATGATTTTTAGTCGGTAATACCAGGATGCCGCGAGTCTAACGAGCATTGATGACACGACGATTACAGCCCCCATAGACGGGTGTTGCCGGGTTCGGAATGCGTTGAAATCATGTTAAGGCGTGAACGAAAGAGGGAATTGTCTTGGTGAGAAAATAAGCTTCTCTGCGAATCGCCAAATAAGAAATATTATTTTAGAAACAGAGAAATTCATTCAAGTCGAATATCAATCAATATTTCAAGGCATATCCATAATAAATACTGCCGTAGGTTAAACTCGTTGTATTGAAGCGTGGGTCAGACATTTTCTGACCCACTCACTTCCCGCTTAAATCCTCACCCTTTAACCGACGACACCACATTGAGCGGCTGGGCATCCGGCAGGATATTCATGTGCTCCAGCACCTGGGCCATGATCTTGCCGAACACCGGCCCGGCTACCGAGCCGCCGAAGTGCTTGCCGGCTTTCGGGTTGTTGACCATCACCACCAGCGCTACCTGCGGATCGCTGGCCGGCGCCACGCCGGCGGTATAGTTGATATAGCCGCCGTCGTATTTGCCGCTGGGGCCCATTTTCTCGGCGGTACCGGTTTTGATCGCCAAACGGTAGCCGGGCACCGCAGCGCTCACCCCGCTGCCGCCCGGCAAGGCGTCGCTTTCCATCATATGCACCACGGACCTGACCGTATCGGCCGGCAAAATGCGTTGCCCCATCACCGGCGGCGTCACCTTAGTGATCGACAGCGGCCGATAAATGCCGAAGGAACCGATCGCGGCATACTCGCGCGCCATTTGCAGCGGCGTCACGCGCAGCCCATAGCCGAAGGAGAACGTGGCGCGTTCGATATCGGCCCAGCGCTCGCGATGCTGCGGCAGGTAGCCGCTGCTCTCATTGCCGATGCCAAGCTCGGTCGGCCGCCCCAGGCCAAAGCTGCGGTAGACCGCCGGCAGCACGGTGGCCGGCAGCGCCAGCGCAATGTGCGATACCGCGATGTCGCTCGATTTTTGCAGCACGCCGGTGATGGTCAGCTTCGACCAGTGGCCGACGTCCTTGATCAGGTGACCGTTCACCCGATACGGCGTGGTGTCCAACACGGTATCCGGCCGGATCAGCTTATGTTCCAGCCCCACCATCACCACGACCGGCTTCACCGTCGAACCCGGTTCGAAGCTGTCGCTGCTGCACACGTTGCGGATATCTTTCGCCGGCGTGCTGCCATAGTTGTTCGGGTTGAACGACGGGTAGCTGGCCATGCCGAGGATTTCACCGGTGTCGATTTTCACCAGCACCGCGCAGCCGGAGTCGGCCTGGTTAGCCACCACGCCGTCGCGGATCTGCGCATAGAGCACGTACTGGATAAATTTGTCGATGCTGAGCGTCACATTCGGCGGTGGAACCGGATCCACGCTTTTAATCACGCCGATCACCGCACCGCTGCCGTCCTTCTGGTAGACCCGCAGGCCGTTTTTACCCTGCAGCAACGGGTTGAAGCCCAGCTCGATGCCCTCCAGCCCCTGATTGTCCTGGCCGACGATGCCGATCAGGCCGGCCGCATCCTGGCCCATCGGATAGAAGCGGCTGAAATCCTGCTCGGTGCTGACGCCGGTCAGGTGCAGTTTGCTGATATAAGCGGCGTTGTCGTCCTCCACCTTGCGCGCCAGGTAGACAAAGCGTTTGTGCGCGTTGCTCTGGATCAGATGCTGCACGTCCGCCAGCGGGATCTTCAGCACGTTGGCCATGCTCTGCCAGCGTTCGTTGCCGGTATCGGTCTGGGTATCGAGAATATGCTTCGGATCCAGCACGATGTCTTTCGACGACACGCTGACCGCCAGCGCCTCATTGTTGCGATCGGTGATCATGGCGCGGTTGGTCGGCACTACCTGGGTGCGAATCGAGCGCTGATCTGCCTGGTTCGCCAACTGCTGGTGTTCCAGCAGTTGCAGGTAACCGACCCTGAACGCCAACAGAAAAAAACAGACCAGCATGCCGGCGCAAATCCAGCCGAAGCGAACTGTGGAATAGGTTTTACCGCTCTTTTTGGTCGATGGCGCCACTGTTGTGTTAACCCTGCGTTTTTATTCGGTTTATCGTGTTATTTCAGTCTACCTTGCCGGAAATGGTCAGGAGATTGCAGTTTGTAAGAAAGTAAAAACAAACCGCATCACCGTTGCACATCCGCACTGTCGTTTAACTGCGGTTTAGTTTGCGCCGCGTCGCCGGGCTGCGGCGCGTTGGCCGGATCGAAAATGTGGTCGAGGATCGCGCGCGCGGTCGGCCCCGCCACCACGCCGTCGCCGCCGCCGTTTTCCAGGATCAGCGCCATCGCCACCCGGGGGTTTTTGTAGGGGGCGAACAGCGTATAAAAGATGTGATCGCGCAGCCGCACCGGAATCATTTTGGCGTTGTAAGTTTGGTTTTGCTTCAGGCTGAATACCTGCGAGGTGCCGGATTTAGCGGCAATCTGGTAGGGCGCGGTATGGAACAGCTTGTATCCGGTGCCATTCGGCAGGTTGGCCATGCCATACATGCCGTTGCGCACAATGCCCCAGTAAGGCGAACGGGGATCGCCAATCTGCAGCGCCTGCGTCGGCGGCTGATAACGCGTGACCCGGTTGCCCTGCTGCAGCGAATACAGCAGGTGCGGCGTTTTCACCTTACCGTTGTTGATCAGCGTAGTCAGCGCTTTCACCATCTGAATAGGCGTCGCTACCCAATATCCCTGGCCGATGCCGACCGATACCGTATCCCCCTGATACCAGACTTTTTTGTGCACCCTCAGCTTCCAGTCGCGGCTTGGCAGCACGCCGCGGTACTCTTCGTTCAGATCGATGCCGGTCGACTGGCCGTAACCAAACTGGCTCAGCCAATGGTGAATGCGATCGATGCCCATCTCATACGCCACCTGATAAAAGAAGGTATCGGCGGACTCTTCTATCGCTTTGGTGACGTTGAGCATGCCGTGACCGGTCTTCAGCCAGTCGCGATAGCGCCGCTCGGTGCCGGGCAGCGTCCAGGTCGGCGCGCCGAAAAAGGTGGTGGTGGGCGTGATCACCCCGGCAAACAGCGCCGAAACCGCCATGTAGGGCTTCACCGTCGACGCCGGCGGGTACAGCCCCTGGGTGACGCGGTTGATGAGCGGCAGATCCGGGTTGCGGAGCAGCGCCTTATAGGCCTGATAGCCGATGCCTTTGACGAAGGGATTGGGATCGTAACTGGGGCTGGAGACCATCGCCAGAATGCCGCCGTCGCGCGGATCTTCCACCACCACCGCGGCGCGTTGCCCCTTCAGCACCGATTCGATGTACTGCTGCAGCGGCAGATCCAGCGTCAGGTAGATGTTTTTGCCGGCCTGCGGCGGCTGCTCCTTCAGCAAGCGGATCACCCGCCCGTGGTTATCCACCTCCACCTCCTGATAGCCGGTGGTGCCGTGCAGCTCGGACTCGTAATAGGCCTCGATGCCCTGTTTGCCGATGTTGCGATCGGCGGCATAGTTCTCGCTCAACCCGGCCTTGTCCAGGCGCTTGAGATCGCTGTCGTTGATCTTCGACACATAGCCCAGCACGTGCGCCAGCTGCGCGCCGTAAGGATATTCGCGCTGCTGATAGGTATCGATAGTCACCCCGTCGAAACGGTATTGATTGACGGCGAAACGCGCCACCTCGGTGTCGTTCAGCCCCGCTTTTAGCGTTATCGGCTTGTAGCGGCTGTTGTGGTGCATGTCGTCGCGAAACGCGCTGATATCTTCCGGCGTCAGATCGACGATCGGCGTCAACGCCTGCAGCAGCGCGGCCATGTCGGTGATTTTGCTGGGCGTGATCTCGATACGATACAGTGTCACGTTTCGTACCAGCGGAATGCCGTTGCGATCGAAGATCAGCCCGCGGCTCGGGGCGATCGGCAACATCTTGATGTCATTCTGGTTGGAGCGCGTCTGGTAAAAGCCGTGCTGGCGAATTTGCAGCCGGTAGAGGTTAACGACCAGCGCGCCGAAACAGACCACCACCAGCGCCAGCGCCACGGCCGCCCGGCGGATAAACAGCATCTCTTCCGCGGAGTGGTCGCGAATTTTTTCTTTTAACAGGGCCATGCGGAGCCGATACCTTTTGCGTCACATTTCCCCGCAAAATCAGGGAACTGAAAAGCCGGCAAGCATAGCGTTATCGGGCGCGACGCCCCATGAAAAGGTTGCTAATGAAATGGCATAACTGTTTCAGCATATTGGAATGTTACCGGCGGCGTTTTTTTCACCGCGCGCCCCATTGAGCCGCCGTTCCTCTCAATGCTACAATGTGATCCATATCACACTATTACCGTTATTCTCCTCCGCATTTTCCTGTCGGCGCCCTGCCGGATGCGGCTTTTTGTTACATAGGATCGAGTTCGATGAGTACCATTGCCACCGGTTTAATCATGATGCGCTGGGAGTTGCTGAGCGCCGTGATGATGTTCTTCGCCAGCCAGTTAAACGTCGTTTGCCGTAAAACCAGCCGCAATGGCATGGCGTTCATGTTCAGCAGCCTGGGCCTGTTTACCGCCTGCTGGTTCGTGATGGGCCTGATGGGCATTCACTTCACCCTCGAAGCCTTCGCCCAATTCTGGTCATCGGCCTGGGATCGCTACGTGGACGTGGTCAGCACCATGCCGGTCGATTGGCCGATGCCGTAATCTCGCCGCTGGGGGGCAACTCAGGCCGCCCCTGCAATCAGTCCGCTTCCGCAGACGGCGCCGCCGCCAGCCGCGCCATCAGCGCCCCCGCTTTGAGCAACAGCGCCTGCTCCCGCTCGGACAGACAGCTTTCCATCGCCGCCAGCAACCACGCCTCGCGTCGGGCGCGGCTTTGCTGCAGCAAACCCAGCCCGGCGGACGTCAGCCGCACCCGCACCCGGCGTTTGTCTTCGGCATCCGGCGTGCGCACCAGCAGCCCATCGGCTTCCAGCTCGCGCAACGCGGCCGCCAGGTTTGAGGAGCGCATACGCTCCGACTCCGCCAGCAACGACGGCGTCGCCTCGCCGCCATGGCGATCGATAGCCCCCAACAGCATCAACTGGGCCCAGGATTTTTCGTCGCTGCGCGACTCGCGCCGCATGCGGCGCACCAGCGACATTAACTGCGTGCGCAGCAGCGTCACGTCTTCAGGATGATCTTTTTTCATTGGCATCAGTCGATAACGTCCAGTTTGTCCCTACTTTCACATCGCCGGATCGCGCCGTCAATGGCGCCCCGTTCGGCCACCGCGCGCTTCTGGCTTAACCCATTTATCTATGATAATATAGCTATTAATATATAGCAAAAAGACACTGCAGCCGGCAGGGTTACGTTTGCTCACGCATTTGCCCCCTCGCCGACTAATTTGCAGTGTTATTATTATTTTGCTTAACAAATCCCTCCTCATTCAACGTGGTACGATAAGCCGATGGAAGCGTGGAAAGTCAATCTGATCTCGGTCTGGCTCGGGTGTTTCTTCACCGGGCTGGCGATGAGCCAAATCCTCCCTTTTCTGCCGCTGTACGTCGAACAACTCGGCGTCAGCGATCATCAATCCCTCAGCCTGTGGTCCGGGCTGGTATTCAGCGGCACCTTTTTGGTCTCGGCGGTGGTGTCGCCGCTGTGGGGCAGCCTGGCCGACCGTAAAGGCCGTAAGCTGATGCTGCTGCGCGCTTCGCTGGGCATGGCGATCGTCATCGCGCTGCAGGGGCTGGCCACTAACGTGTGGCAGCTGTTCGCGCTGCGCGCCCTGATGGGGCTGACGTCCGGCTATATTCCCAACGCCATGGCGCTGGTCGCCTCGCAGGCGCCGCGCGATAAAAGCGGCTGGGCGCTGGGCACGCTCTCGACCGGGCAGATCTCCGGCGTGATCGCCGGGCCGCTGCTGGGCGGGCTGATGGCCGACCATCTGGGGCTGCGGGTGGTGTTTTTCGTCACCTCCGGGCTGATGTTCGTCAGTTTCCTGGTGACGCTGTTCCTGATTAAAGAGCGGCGCATCACGGTGAAAAAAGCGGATCAGCTGAGCGGCAAGGCGGTATTCCGGTCGCTGCCCTATCCGGCGCTGATCGTCACCCTGTTCGTTTGCACCCTGATGATCCAGCTGGCCAACTCCTCCATCAGCCCGATCCTGACGCTGTTCATTCGCGAACTGTCGGGCAACGTCAGCAATATCGCCTTCGTCAGCGGCATGATCGCCGCCGTGCCCGGCATCGCGGCGCTGATCTCCGCGCCGCGCCTCGGGCGGCTCGGCGATCGCATCGGCACCGCGCGCATTCTGATCGCCGCGCTGCTGTTCACCACCGGCCTGTTCGCCGTGATGGCCTGGGTGAATACGCCGCTGCAGCTGGGCATTCTGCGCTTTCTGCTGGGCTTCGCCGATGGCGCGCTGATGCCGGCGGTGCAGGCGCTGCTGCTGAAGTATTCCTCCGATCAGGTGACCGGGCGCATCTTCGGCTATAACCAGTCATTTATGTATCTGGGCAACGTGGTCGGCCCGCTGCTGGGTTCGGGCATTTCGGCGATGATGGGGTTCCGTTGGGTGTTCGCCGTGACGGCGGTATTGGTGCTGTTCAATGCGCTGCAGCTGCGCCATCAGTTCAAAAAAGTGCAGCCTAAACGCGCGGGATAGCGGGGAATGCGAGGGAAGCGCCTCAAGCAGTGGCGGGACAATGACGCCCATCAACCGTGCCGCCACTGCCAAAGGCGGCCGTAGCCTACTCGACGCGATGAACGTTTGGTATTTATGTAAGTAAATAAAGTGTTGCAGGCGCGTAGAGGGCCGCCGCAGCGGCCCTTTTGCATCAGAACATGGTGTTGTCGTTGGCCGATTTTTCCGGCACATCCTGATTGACGTCCCAATGCTCGGTGATTTTCCCCTGATCGTTCACCCGATAAATATCCACGCTGGCAGTGCCGCGATCCTGCGGGTTATTTTGATATTTGACGTGAACGTAGACCAGATCGCCGTTGACCGCGCTGCGGTATATTTTAGCGCTGTACTGCGGGTTGTCTTTGAAGGTCTGGCTGAAGAAATCGAGGAACGGCTTGATGCCGTCGCCGACGAACGGGTTATGCTGCTTGTAGTTTTCCACAATCAGCTTCCGCGCCACGCCGATGTCATGGCGGTTGAAGAAGCCCGCGTACAGATCTTCCACCACCTTCAGCTTTTGCTGAGCATGATGATAACCGCCCTTGCCGGCCGATTTGTAAGACGCCGCCTGATCCGTTGACAGCGCCGGGTAACTCGCCAGCAGGCCGCCGACGATCGCACAGGTGATCAATGCCTTTTTCATAACTGCTCCTTAGTTTCCTGAGTGACCTACAATTTTCAGCTGCCCTTTCAGATGGGTGAAGCTGCCGTCCTTGGCGGCGATGTTGGTGTACACCTCGCCGCGCTCGAAGTCCTCGATATGCGTCACGTTGTCGCCGGACTGTGGCTCATGCCAGTAGACCATGTAGACCTTCGGCCGAATTTCCACCGCGGTGTACTGCACGGTATCGGTGATGCCCTGCGACGCCTCGCCGATGCCGGTGAAGGTCATGGTCTTGTCATCGGTAAAATCCAGCTTGAAGGCGAAATCGCCAAAGGTCACCTGCACCACTTTACCAACCGCAATAAACTGCCCGTGTTTTTCCGTCATCGTCGCCGCCTTACTGTTTGTCAGGGAGGTTTGCGCCGCCGTAGCGGCAGGCAATGCCAGGGGGAAAGTCAGGGCTATCGCCAACGCGATGCCCGTTCGCTTCACTGTTTTCATCGTTCCTTCTCCTTTCCGTGGTTGAAAACGAGAATCATTATTATTTCTTAAGGGTTGGCGGAAATATAAGAATAATCTCTATTCCCATCAGGCACCTGGCGGCAAAAAAAGACGGGGGAAAATCGCGGTAAAATGGCATGGCAATAGCGCATTCTGGCCCTTGGTTTTTACGCAATGAACGGGATTACTGCTTTCAGGGAAGGAAACAACTCGGGGATTCGATAGGTCTATAGCGCAGATCGCTTTAAGCTAATGCGTATTTGTTCTTAAGGCCGCCCGCCGCTGCAAAACGGCGGCGAACGGCACGGCGTTTAACGCAGCCAGGGGGTATGGGTGACGCCAACCAGCAAGCCTTCCGGGCTAAGCAAACGGGTAACGCTCTGCCCCCACGGCTCTTCGCGATTGGCGACCAACAGCCGATAACCGCGATCGACCAGCCCCTGGGTGGCTACCGCCATGTCGGCCACGTCAAACTCGATCCACGCCTGCGGCACCGCGAGATCCGCCGGCCAGCGATCGTCGCCAAAGCAGGACTGCGCCGCCTGCGCCAGCGGCCACAGGGCAAAATGCTTCACCCCGTCCAGCGCGCCTTGCTCCGACAGCAGATAGGTTTCGTTGCCCGGCATCGGCTTGAGCGGCAGCCCCAGCGCCTCGACATAAAACGCCTTGCTCTCGTCGCTCTCACGCGTGATGGGCCCGAATCCGGCGACGAACAACACGCCCAGCCCGGCAAACTGTTGATCCATGCTGCACTCCCTTTCGGTTAGCGCCCCAGCCGCACCTGCAGCGGAGCAAATCCATAGGCCGCCTTGAAGCGGTTGCTGAAATGGCTGGCGGAACTGAAGCCGCACGCCAGCGCGATCTCGGTGATCGGCTGTTGGCTATGCCGCAACAGCTGTTCCGCCCGCTGCAGCCGGGCGCGCATCACGAACTGGTGCGGCGCCAGGCCGGTGGCGTGCTTGAACATGCGGGCGAAATGGTATTCGCTCAACCCGGCCTGCGCCGCCAGATCCGCCAACAGCAAAGGCCGATCGAGGTGGCTTGCGATATATTCCCGCACCCGCCGGGCTACCGCAGGAGCCAGGCCGCCGCGCACCGGCGGCAGCTTCCACTGCAGCTGGCTGTAACGCTGGATCAGGTGTGACATCAGCAGGTTCGACGCGCTGCTGAGCGCCAGCAGATTGGCGCTGTCCTGCCAATCGCAGTTGAGCAAAAACTGGCGGTACAGCAGCGTGATCTGCGGATCTTCGCCGAAGCTGCGCTGCTCCACGTTGATCGCCGCCGGGCTGCGATCCCAGGTCTGCTCCGCCAGCTGCCGCAGATGCCCATCGGTGCAATACAGGTGCACGAACGACAGATCGCTGCGCACATCCCAGGTGGAGGCGTATTGGCGCGGCATGATGCAGAACCGATCCGGCCCGCCGCCGTTGCGCCAGCCGCCCGGCACCTGCTGGTAGCACTCATAGCCGTCGGCGACGTACAGGCTCAGGGTATGGTGGTCGGCGCTTTCCTGCGTGACGCGATCGTTGCAGTTGGACCAGGCGGCCAGCTCCACGCCGGTGCCCAGCAGCACGCTGCCGTGCAGCCGCGCCTTGTGCTCACGCAGTGTTTCAAACGCCTGATAGTTGGACATCGCCGGCCCCGTTGTTCGACATGCCGACAGTGTAAAGAGTGGCGCCGCCGCATACCAGCCGCCGCCCCGCGCTTTTGGCAAAAAAAGCGCAAGAATATGCAACTGAGCGCAAAGCGCTGCAAGCGCCGCCGCGCGCCAAAGCGGATACTGCGCCATCGGTTTTTTCGGAGTAACAAATAGAATGAATGCGCTGTTGTACCTCGCCGTGGTGCTGATTTGGGGCACCACCTGGATTGCGATCACCCTGCAACAGGAAGGCCCGGTGGCCATTCCTGTCTCGATCGCTTACCGCTTCGCCATTTCCGCCGCGGTGATGTTCGTCGTCTTGGTGTTGCTGCGGCGTCTGCGCCGCATCGCCCCGCGCGATCATTTGTTCTGCGTGTTGCAGGGCTGCTGCGTGTTCGGTTTCAACTTCTTCTGCTTTTACCACGCGGCGGCTTATATCAGCAGCGGGCTGGAATCGGTGATCTTCTCGATGGCGGTGCTGTTCAATGCCCTCAACAGCCTGCTGTTTTTCCGCCAGCGCCCCAGCCCCAACCTGCTGCCGGCGGCGCTGCTGGGGTTGACCGGCATCGTGGCGCTGTTCTGGCAAGACCTGGCCGCCACCCGCATGGCGCCGGAGCTGCTCAAAGGCATCGGTCTGAGCGCGCTCGGCACCTACGGCTTCTCGCTGGGCAATATGATCAGCGCGCGTCATCAGCGCCGCGGGCTGGATATCTTTTCCACCAACACCTACGCCATGACCTACGGCGCGATGCTGATGGCGCTGATCGCCCTGGCGCAGGGCGCATCGTTCCAGATCGAATTCAGCAGCCGCTATATCGGCTCCCTGCTGTACCTGGCTGTCTTCGGATCGGTGATCGCCTTCGCCGCCTACTTCAGCCTGCTCGGCCGCATCGGCGCCGGCGCGGCGGCTTACAGCACCCTGCTGTTCCCGCTGGTGGCGCTGACCATCTCGACGATCTACGAAGGCTACCAGTGGCACTTCAACGCCGTGCTGGGGCTGTGCCTGATTCTGCTGGGCAACCTGGTGATGTTCGCCAAGCCGGGGCTGAGGTGGCGACGGGCTGGAATGCCAAAACAAAATTCAACCCTTTGAAGCCATTGGCGAATATCGTTATCATCAGGTTTTGTTGATAACGGATGATGGCCAATGCTCAGAAGCGATGATGTGACACCCCGCGCCTACAAACAGGTGGACGTTTTCACCGCCACGCCGCTGCTCGGCAATCCTGTGGCGGTGGTGCTGGAAGCCGAAGGGCTGAACGACGCGCAGATGCTGGCATTGGCCCGTTGGACCAACCTTTCGGAAACCACCTTTGTGCTTAAACCGACGCACCCGGCGGCGGATTATAAGGTGCGCATCTTCACTACCGAAAAAGAGCTGCCCTTCGCCGGCCACCCGACGCTGGGCACCGCACACGCCCTGCTGGAAGCCGGATTGGCGCCTAAACGCCCCGGAACGGTGATGCAGGAATGCGGCGTCGGCCTGGTGGCGATCAATATCCTGCCGGAAGGCGCATTGGCGTTCGCCGCGCCCGAAGTCAGTTTTCGCGCGATGGCGGTTGAGGAAACAGAACGGCTGATGGCCGCTTTACAGCCGGCGGTGATTGAAGCCGATACCCTGCCGGTTATTGTCGACATGGGCATCCGCTGGCTGATGATGCGCCTGCCGGATGCGCAATCTTGCCTGGCGGTGATGCCGGATCAGGCTATGATCGAACAGTTGCAAACCGCCTGTGATGTGGATGGCGTAGTGATTTATGGCGCCTGTTCTGCGGCCGAACCGGCAGATTACGAAATGCGCGCATTTATGGTGGAATGCGGCGCCTTGATCGAAGATCCGGTAACGGGCAGCGCCAACGCCTGCCTGGCGCGCTTACTGAAGGCCAACCGCTTCCCCGACGGCGATTGGACCGCGCATGGCTATCTGGTGCGCCAGGGCACCCAACTGAAGCGAGATGGCCGCGTGAGCGTGCGCTTTATTGACGGCGAACCCTGGATCGGCGGGCACTGCCGCACCCTGATTGATGGCACATTGGGTATTTAGTATGCCTCCTACCGTTTCGAACTTTTTCTGCGGCACAAAATGCCGCCATTATTCATACAATATTTTAAAACTACCTGTAACATCGAAAACATGATCATAGGTACTTAACGCAACCCTTGCTTTTCCTGAACTGTATTCCTCCAGCAGGTCAAAGCTTGACTCTGAATACTTCTCATAAGGATAGTCATCGACTTTATAGATAGACATCCTTTCTATATCACTAAAAAAGAACTCTATTTTCACATCAGCCTCATTCAAAACCTCTAACTCGCATGCTGATGACGAAAGCAACGCTTTAATTTTAAATGTGAAAGGAGAAAGACTCACTTCATGTTCAGAGATAATCAAGGCATCTCGCCCTTGAATGATCCCATACTTAGTCTTTATTGCTTGCACCTTCATCTTTAGCTCACTCTCTACTTAAATGATAACTAAGAAAGACATTGCGCTGTATATTCCAGACAAGCTAGTCGTCATATCGGTTAATTTCAATACCGCACTTTTCAGAAGCATTTTATCCCCTGGGAGTTGGTCTCTTCTGCTACTCAATCCCAGCGAATCCACCCACATCCGCGGGTTCGTAGTAGCTGAACTGTAGTGCAGACCGCTTTCGTCGTCCTGATATTGCCCGGCGTAGCACAGCGGCTTCTGGTATTGCGCGCCCTGCCGCTTCGCCGCGTTGGTTACCTCCAGCGGCGCGCTATTCAGATCGGTTTGATACCAATCCGCCGAGCCGCTGTCGCCCGCCTGCTCCAGCGCCGCCAGCGGGCTCGCCGGATCGTTATTTAAAAGTCCATCAGTGCATAAAGCCGAGCATTTAAAATTAGCAAATCAAAATCAGATCAATATTCTTTATAACTAATTTCTAAGCAACGATACAAACTCTTTAAATGCTTCTATTACAGTTCCCTCGTCTGATAATTCTCTTCGTTCATTAATTATATAGTTCCCGGTTTCAACATCAATGATCTCCAACATACAAGATGCATCATCCCACACCGTAAAACGCGCAATCTTCGTATCGTCATCTATATCAACAACCAGACTATCTGTAAAATCATTAGCATTGTACTTAACTTCATAATGGCTATTGGATAAGATCCAATCACTTATTTTTTTGAGCATGTTGAAATTCCTGATTCTGTTTTATGAGCCTTAACCTCAATGTTTTTCACAGTCGGCATTTCTGGTACTGGTAGCCCCTTACGTTTGGCTAATCGCCCCTCCAACGAGTCAGGACCAACTATTTTTGCCCAACCTTCATTTGTCTTGATTAATGATCGTACAGGCACTTCGAATTCAACGTACATAGTACCCGGTTTAGCTTGTTTTCCAAACGCATCAATATTTGCAGGTGATGCTACATGGGTTGTTCCCGTTGTGCTTTGCACAACCTTACCTGTGGAAACCATTTTTTCATATTCTGCCGGATCCTGCGTGGTGAAACGCCCCACCTCGGGTTCGTAGTAGCGGAACAGGTTGTATAGTGCAGGCCGCTTTCGTCGTCCTGATATTGCCCGGCGTAGCGCAGCGGCTGCTGATATTGCGCACCCTGCCGCTTCGCCGCGCCGGCCACCGTCTGGCCCTGCAGCAACCGGTAGCCCTGCCACAGGAAACGGGTCGTCTGTTCGGTTTTGCCCTTATAGCGCAGCGGCTGCTGGTATTGCGCGCCCTGCCGCTTCGCCGCGCCGGCCACCGTCTGGCCCTGCAGCTTGCCGAAGGTGTCGTATTGCCCGGACCAGCACAGGTTGCCCGCCGCGTCGGTCACCTCCAGCGGCGCGCTGTTCAGATCGGTGTGATACCAGTAAATATCCGCCGAGCGGCTGTCGCCCGCCTGCTCCAGCGCCGCCAGCGGGCTCCACGGGCTGGCCGGATCGTAGCTCCAGCTGCGGCGGCTGCCGTCGTCGCGCTGCTCCTGCAGCAACCGGTAACCCTGCCACAGGAAACGGGTCGTCTGTTCGGTTTTGCCCTTGTAGCGCACCGCTTTGCGACTGCGGCGACCCAGCGCGTCGTAATGGTACTGCGCCTCGAATTCGCCCTGCGGGCCGCGACCGTGCGCCTGCACCAGCCGGTTGTCGGCGTCGTAGCGGTAGTGCTGTTCGTAAAGGCCGTTGCGCCGGCTGATCAGGTTGCCCCAGGCGTCATAACGGTAAAACAGTTTTTGCCAGTGCGTCAGACGGTTGTCGGCGATCGGCGCCAGCGGCAGGTGCGCGTCGATGTCGTTCTGCGGGCTGCGCTCGCCCAGTAGGTTATCCGCCAGATCGTACACCAGCCGCGCGCCCGGTTTGCCCTGATTGGGTTCGCGGTGTTGCAGCAGGCGGCCTTTGATGCAACTAATAATCTAATGCTTTTACTCTTCCTTTTTTATTTTTAAAGAACCGAATATCTCCTTTTCAAGCATCTACCTTACATCTCATATTCAATGTTTCTCAAATTTGTTGTGAAACTCTAACAATCTTTATCACCATTGACTATCTTATTAATTTCAGGTCGCCACACCTCCCCCCATTTTTTCTCCAAATTCACAGAATAGTTTTCAATTGAATAATAGTCATCTTTATCATTGTGGGATGTGAAACACTGATCAACACCATTAACAACCCATGACAGCAAATTTAAAACATCCTCATCTCGATTGTTTACCTTAACAAACAACTCTGATTTTTCTATTAAATCAATTAATAGTCGCTCATCAAAAAAAGCATCCTCAAATAGAGAGTAACAAAATGTACCTTCAATCAAATCATCTTTGTTTTTTAAAATATCACATTTTAAATTATCATTCACTTTAACACCCCGGACCTTTTCTTTTTGCAGCTTTAATTGACTTTTTCTCATTGTAAGAACCATCCAAATTAAACACTCCTTTGGATTTATCCAACGATGAGAAGGTTTCATAGTGATCTTTATGGAGATTATCCAAATAGAAGTAATCACCTTTTTTAAAGGTCACATCCCCAACTTTAACTTTACTAGTTATCTTATAAATCTCAGCACCTTGGAACTTTTTCCCGGTTGTCGTAGCAGCATCGCCTACGATCTCAAGGAAGCTCAGCCCAAATGGATCTATCCAAGTTAAAGGATTTGGCCCATAAGCATATAAATTCAGCCCACCTTCCAACCCTATCGGATCCTGCGTGGTGAAACGCCCCACCTCGGGTTCGTAGTAGCGGAACAGGTTGTAGTGCAGGCCGCTTTCGTCATCCTGGTATTGCCCGGCGTAGCGCAGCGGCTGCTGATATTGCGCGCCCTGCCGCTTCGCCGCGCCGGCCACCGTCTGGCCCTGCAGCTTGCCGAAGGTGTCGTATTGCCCGGACCAGCACAGGTTGCCCGCCGCGTCGGTCACTTCCAGCGGCGCGCTGTTCAGATCGGTGTGATACCAGTAAATATCCGCCGAGCGGCTGTCGCCCGCCTGCTCCAGCGCCGCCAGCGGGCTCCACGGGCTGGCCGGATCGTAGCTCCAGCTGCGGCGGCTGCCGTCGTCGCGCTGCTCCTGCAGCAATCGGTAGCCCTGCCACAGGAAACGGGTCGTCTGTTCGGTTTTGCCCTTGTAGCGCACCGCCTTGCGGCTGCGGCGGCCCAGCGCGTCGTAATGATACTGCGCCTCGAACTCGCCCTGCGGGCCGCGGCCGCGCGCCTGCACCAGCCGGTTGTCGGCGTCGTAGCGGTAGTGCTGTTCATACAGGCCGTTGCGCCGGCTGATTAGGTTGCCCCAGGCGTCATAACGGTAAAACAGTTTTTGCCAGTGCGTCAGACGGTTGTCGGCGATCGGCGCCAGCGGCAGGTGCGCGTCGATGTCGTTCTGCGGGCTGCGCTCGCCCAGTAGGTTATCCGCCAGATCGTACACCAGCCGCGCGCCCGGTTTGCCCTGATTGGGTTCGCGGTGTTGCAGCAGGCGGCCCTCGGCGTCGTAACCGTAGTGCACTTCGCCGCGCAGCGCGTCGCTCACCCCGGCCAGCTCGCCGCGGCCGGTGTAGCGATAAGCGCGCCACAGCACGCCGTCTTCCGGCCGGGTCAGTTTGTCGTGGCCGAAGGCGCTGCTCTGCCAGCTGCGGCGGCCCATGGCGTCGTAACGCCGCTGCTGCTGCAGCGCGCCCTGGCTGCGGCCGGTTTCCCGGTGCAGGCGATCGCGGGTGAACTCGCTCACCACCTGCTGGTTGAATTTGATGGCGCTGGCGTGGCCGGAACCGTAATACAGCCACTGCAGGCGATCGCCCTGGGGCAGCGTCAGCGCCTGCAGGTTGGCCAGCGCATCCCATTGGTATTGCAGTTCGCCATTCACGCCCTGCTCGCCGAGCAGCCGCCCGGCGGCGTCATAGCGCATCTGCACGCTGTCCGGCTCGATGCCAAGCGCCGCGCCGCTCGCCGTCGGCAGGCGGTTCAGCTCGCGCAGCCGCCCCATGGCGTCGAAACGGTAATGCCATTCCGCGCTGGCGTTGCCGCGCCAGACCAGTTGCCCGGCCTCGTCGAAGCGGAAGCGCTGTTCGCGCTGCGTCAGCTCGCCCGCGCTGCCCGGCAGGCCGACCTCACGGTGCTCTTCCAGCAGCCCGGCCGCGCCGTAGCGATAATAGTGGCGGGTGTCGTCCGGGCGCTCTTCGGTCAGCACGCGGCCCACCGCATCGTAGCTGAAGCGGTATTCGCCGCCGTTGCCGTTCTCCAGCCGCGTCAGCCAGCCCTGCGGGCTGTAGTGATAGCGCCGGGTGCGGTTGATGCGATCGGTGATGCTGACCGGCAGCCCCAGGGCGTTGTACTGCCAGCGGGTCTGGCTGCCCAGCGCGTCCTGATGTTCGGCCAGCTGGCCGTGCGCGTTCCAGTTAAAGCGCTCTTCGCCGCCGTCCGGGTGGATCAGGGTATGCAGGCGGCCGCCGTTATCCCACCGGTAGCCCGTCTGGTGGCCTTCGGCATCGGTCTGCGCCGTCAGTTGCCCCAGCGCATCGTAGGTATAAGCCGTGACGCTGCCGGAACAGTCGGTGTAGCGCGTCAGCTGGCCGCGGGCGTCCCACTCCAGCTTCACTTCCCCGCCCAGCGCGTCGATCACGCTGGCCGGCAGGCTCTCTTCGTCATCCGGATAGCGGTACAGCGTGGCATTGCCCAGCGCATCGACATAGCGCGTCGGGCGCCCCAGCGTGTCCCAGTGCTGCGCTTCGCTGCTGCCGTCCGGGTACGCGACGGCGAACAGCCGGCCGCTGTTGCGCGAATATTGATAGCGCGTCACGCGGCCGAGCGGATCGGTCTCCGACAGCAGGCGGCCGTAAGGATCCCATTCGCTCCGGCGCTGCGCGCCGCCGGGCAGCAGCACGCTGCACAGTTCGCCGCGTTGGTAGATAAAGCCGTAGCGGCGCTGGTCGAAATCGGTGTACTGCGCCACGTTGTCGTCGTCATCCAGCCGCCACTCCGCCCGTTTGCCGTCGCCGCGCACCGCGCTGCGGCGCCCGCCGGCGAAGTCATAGCCGAACTCAAGGGATTCTCCGGCGCTGTTGCGGTAGGCCGTCACGCGCGGCACGCCGTCGATCTCTTGCCATTGGTATTCGTTCAGCAGTCCGGCGGCGTCCTGGTGGCTGATCATCAGGCCGTCGCGCCAGCCAAAGCGGCGCGTCACCTCACCGGCGCGGTTGCTCACCGTCGTCAGTTGGCCCTGCTCATCGTAACCGTAGCGCGCCAGCGTCCGTTCGCCTTCGGCGGTTTGCAGCGCCACTTCGCACAGGCGGCCCTGCGCATAGCGGCACATCAGGCGCTGCCCGGCGCTGTCCACCAGTTCATTCAGCAGCCCCTCGTCGTCGTAGAACAGCGAGGTGGCGTTGCCGATGGCGTCGGTGATCATGCTGAGCCGGCTCGGCCGATCGCCCGCCAGCGGCGGATAGTGGAAAATCTGTTCGCCGACGTCAAACAGCTGCCAGCTGCCGTCGTCGTTGTGCATCAGCCAGCATTTTTCGGCTTCGCAATAGGTTTTGTGGCCGCGCGGCACCCTGGGGAAAGCGACGAAGTCGCCGGAAGGCGCGCGCCACACCAGGCCGTCCTGATACGGCTGCAGGCTGCTCTCCCAGAACAGGTTCCAGCCGCGGCCCAGCACGCCGTCGCCGGGGTTGCCGCTGCGCCAATAGCGCTGCCAGGCGACCGGCAGGCGCGATGGCAGCACGAAATCGAGATCGTCTTCGCCGTCGAGGAATTTCTGGCCGCTGACGATATCCACCGGCCGGGCGATAATGCCGACCGCGGCGGTCGCGGTCATCAGGGTGCCAGCGCGGCAGGCGATGCGCGCCAGTTTGTTGATGCCGGGCAGTTTGCCCAGCAGTTTGCCGAGCGCCCCCAGCTTGCCGGCGGCGCCGCCCACGCCGCCCACCAGGCCGGCGAACAGCAGCGTCAGATCGGAGACCTTATACAGCCAATCCGGCACTTCAGGCCTGATCGGCAAGGTGGTGACGGTGCCGCCGCCGATAAACACGTTGGGCGAGCCTTCCATCACCTGCGCGTCGCAGTTGGTTTTGTCCCCCACGCGCGAGGCGGGCTGGCCGTTGATGCTGACCTTGTCGGAGCCCTGCGCCATCTGCATGCTCGGGCCGTCGTCGCTGCAGGCCACCTGGCTGTTGGTGGCGAGCGCGGCGGGTTTGCCGTTGATGAAGACGTTGGGGGAGCCGGTGACGATATTGCCTTTGGGGGTCAGGCTACCGGCCCCGGCGTCGGCAATGCCGTCGCGCGCCGCGGTGGCCGCCTCCCCGGTGAGATACCCCACCGCCAGGCTGGCGCCAATGAGCAGCACGCCGACGCCGATACAGGAAGCCGCCAGGCCGGCGACGAACAGCGCACCCGCCGCCAATGCGCCTGCGGCGGCGATCAGGCCGCCGACAATCGTGCCGGCAATCATGCCGGCCAGGGCATGGGAATGCCCGATAATATCGCCGACGCGAGCCGCTTCGGTCATCGTAAGTTCCTTTTACGCAAAGAGTTCATCGTTAGGCCGCCCGGTAGCTGCTCAGCACCTGCAACAGCAGCGCGTCGTCTTGCGGCGTCAGCTTGCGCGCCATCGCCAGGGTGAACACCAGCACCCGGCCTTCCGCCAGCGCGAACACCGCCTGGTTTTGCCAGATGCGTTTGCCGTCGCGCAGGTAGCTGGCGCGCACCCATTCACCGGCGGCCAGCCCGTCACCCAGCGTCGCCGGCTCGCGGCTTTTGAACGCCCAACCTTTCAGCCCCTGCGCCAGCGCATCGAGCTGGCGGGTGACGTAGCCTTCCAGATTCTCCGCCGGCTGCAGCGCATCGCGGGAAATATTGACTGAGGGGGAAACATCATCACCGGCCAACAGCACGTTGACGGTGCGATCGGCATAGCCTTCCGGCAAAGCGACGCTGCCTTCGCTGAAAGCGCAGCGGGATAAAGCGGACATGCGAGGATCCTTTTGCATAAATAATGCTTAAGCATCGCATAACTTAGCCTTGAAATAAAACCATCAGATACTGCGAATGTTGCACGGCGTGACCCCGTTCACTGTGAAAAAGACCGTTGTCGGAATCTTGCCGGGAATCAAACCGTAATATTACAGAATTATCTGAAACCACTGGCGCGCCAGCGCGCCGATTGTGGCTATACTCGGCTATCGCCCTTTTCAGGAGATCAGGATGCTGAGATTAACCCGCCGCGCGCTGCTGTGCGCCACGTTGGCCGCGTTCACCGCCGGCGCTGCCGAAACGCCGAAATTCGGCCCGGAGCTGCAGGGCTTTCACTACCCCTACCCGTTGCAACAATTCAGCTTCACCTCGCAGGGGCAGCCGTTAAAAATGGGCTATATGGACGTGCCGCCGGAAGGCGCCGCCAACGGCCGCACCGCGCTGCTGCTGCACGGTAAAAACTTCTGCGCCGCCACCTGGCAGGACACCATCAAGGCGCTGAGCAAGGCCGGTTACCGCGTCATCGCGCCCGATCAAATCGGTTTTTGCTCCTCCACCAAGCCGGCGCATTACCAGTACAGCTTCCAACAGCTGGCGCAAAATACCCACGGCCTGCTGCAGAATCTGAACATCAGCAAGGCCATCGTCATCGGCCACTCCACCGGCGGCATGCTGGCCACGCGCTACAGCCTGATGTATCCGCAAGCGGTGGAACGGCTGGTGATGATCAACCCGATCGGCCTCGAGGACTGGAAGGCGAAAGGCGTACCGTGGCGCAGCGTCGATCGGTGGTTCGAGCGCGAGCTGAACACCACCGCCGAGGGCATCCGCAACTATGAGCAGCGCACCTACTACGGCGGCCGCTGGAAGCCGGAGTACGATCGCTGGGTGGATATGCTGGCCGGGCTGAACAACGGGCCGGGCCACCGCCTGGTGGCGTGGAACTCGGCGCTGATCTACGACATGATCTTCACCCAGCCGGTGTATTACGAGTTCAAGGATCTGCAAACGCCCACCACGCTGATGATCGGCACCGCCGACACCACCGCCATCGGCAGCGATATCGCCCCGCCGGCGGTCAAGGCCAAGATCGGGCACTACGCGGTGCTGGGCAAGCAGGCGGCGAAACTGATCCCGCACGCCACGCTGATCGAATTCGCCGGGCTGGGCCATGCGCCGCAAATGGAGGAGCCGGCGCGCTTCCATCAGGCGTTGCTCAAGGCGCTGCAACCCTGAGCGGCCGGTTGGCGCAGCCGGCGCGCGGCGGCTAAACTTTCAGCTGGCACTCAATTGCAGGAGACAGCCATGCGACAGATTATTGCCAGCGCGTTCGTCAGCCTCGACGGCGTGATGCAGGCGCCCGGCGGGCAGGACGAAGACCGCAGCGGCGGCTTTCGCTTCGGCGGCTGGACCGCCCCCTACTGGGATGACGCCGTCGCGGAAACGATGGGCGAACTTTTCTCTGCGCCTTTCGATCTGCTGCTCGGGCGGCGCACCTACGATATCTTCGCCGGCTACTGGCCGCATATCACCGACGAGGCCGACCCGTTTTCCGCCGATATCGCCCGCGTGTTCAATCAGGCGACCAAGTACGTCGCCACCCACCACGGCGAGACGCTGACGTGGGAGAACAGCCAGTGGCTGGGGCAAGACATCCTCGCCCGGCTGCGTGAGCTGAAGCGCACCCAGGGGCCGGTGCTGCTGGTGCAGGGCAGCAGCACGCTGATGCAACAGCTGCTGGCCAACGATCTGGTGGATGAACTGCGCTTGCTCACCTACCCGGTGCTGCTCGGCGGCGGCAAGCGGCTGTTCGATGACAACGCGGCGCCGGCGGCCTTCACGCTGACCCACTCGGTGGTCTCGCCCGGCGGCGTCATTGTGGCTCACTACCGCCGCGCTGGCGCGGTGAAAACCGGCTCTTTCGTGGCGGAAAGCGCCGCGGCGGCCCAGTCGTAAAAAAAGGGCCGGTCGGCCCTTTTCTCTTCCCCTTCCTCACCTCAGGCAAACAAAATATCGCTCTGCTCCACCTGCCCGACCACGTGGATCTTGAAGTCGGCGGCATAGCTGTTGCTCTGGGTGTTCATCAACAGATCGGTGGTGCCGTTGAAGGCGTCGAAGTTGAGCTGGATCTCGCCTTTCTGGCCGCTGAAGGCGCTGCCGCTGTCGATAAAGCGCAGCTCGCTCAGGCTATTGTTGAAGCGCAGGCCGGAGAGATCGATCTTGTCGATGCCGTGCTCAAAGTCTTCAATCACGTCGAACGCCGCCACCGTCGACTCTTTGGCGTTGAGATAGACGAAATAGTCGGTGAAGTTGTTGGCGTCTTTGCCGCCCCACAGATGGTCCGCCCCCCGCCCGCCGTACAGAATGTCTGAACCGGCGTTGCCCGCCAGCAGGTTGTCCTGATCGTTGCCGATGATCAGATCGCGCCCGCTGCCGCCGATGGCATTCTCGATGATCGCCCCGCGCGCGATGGCGACGTTCTGCGTGCCGCCGCCGACGCTGGAGAACGCGCCGTCGTTCAGGTTGATCATCTGCTGCTGGCTGTAGCCGGAGAAGTCCAGCGTGTCGTTGCCGCCGGCGTCCCACACCGCGAAGTTGACCGGTTTGCCGTTGTCCGCCGTGGCGGTCAGGAAATCACGGCCGGTGTTGGAGTTGAAGCCGTACACCGTGTCGCCGGTGCGGGTGTTCATGTTGGCGCCGTACAGCTTCTGGATCGCGGCGATGTCATCCACCATCGGCCCATAGCCATACACCCCTTTGGTGTCGGCGCCGGTGTAACCGGCGTTGAAATAGCTCATGATCGAGTATTGCAGCGAATCCTGATAATAAGCCGCGTCGTTCTGGTAACTCGGGTTGCCTAACGATGCGTCATAAGATCCCGGATGCGCCAGCCCCAGGGCATGCCCCAGTTCGTGGGTGAAGGTCTGGCTGCTGAAGTCGCCGCTAACCGGCGCCTTATGGGTGGCGAAATTTTTGTTGAACCACACCGTGCCCGCAAAGGCGTTATCGCTGCCCGATTTGGAACTCGGCGGGTAATAGGCGTAAGCGTTGATGGCATTCGGGCCGCTGCCGGCTGCGGTGCTGCCGTCGGCGCGCTGGGTGAAGTAAGCGAAGGTGATATCCGCGCGGTGGTTGATATCGGTGGACGCCGCCTCGGTGAAGGTTACGTTCGCCACGTCGGCCCACGCCTGCATCGATTTCAGCGCCTGAGCCTGCGCCGCCTGGGTCAACGGCTGCAGCCCCTTGTCGCCGTCACCGGTCTGGCCGATGCGGTTCAGCGCGCTTTGCGTCAGGAAGGAATAGGTCAGCGCGACCGGCTGGTGATACACCTGGTCGCCGTTGTGCGTCAGGCCCGGCCGCGTCAACTGATCGGCGGCGCGATCGAAGCTGAAGTTATCACGGATTTTACCCAAATTATTAATCGCCGCCCCGCCGCGCTGGTTGCTGTACAGGTTAGCGTTGTCCAGCGTGAACAGCGCGCCGTAGCCCAATCCGTCATAGGGGCTGCCGGGCTGGTGATAGTAAAACTGATAGTTATGATCGTTGGGGGATGTGGCGGCCAGGCTGGTGAACTCATCATCATCTTGCAAAATGTCGTTGTGGCGACTGCTCATTGCATTCTCCTTTTACACACTAGGAATCCACTCGATTTGTAAGACTATTCATCAGTCGTTCTTATCTAAGCCGAGGCTTAGGATTGACCAGTATAGTGACTCACTCCGGCGACGCGAGCCCGCCCAGCCTGGCTTCACCGTGCCGGGCGTTAAGAAGGAGATAACCATAACAATTTGTATTCTCACTATATTAATGAGAAAAATAAGCGCAATAACAGGTTAATCACTCGTCTTTTCGCGCCTTTTAGCGACGGTTAGATCAGAATAATCGAGGATTAAAAAACCTAATCCTTGCCTCATCATCCCGCCGGGAACGTGCTAAGGTGTGAACGGACAGCCGAAAGGAGTGACCCGATGCCAACCCATTTCCTTATGCGCGCCTTGCGTCGCGCCAGCCTGACAGGAGTCGTTATGAGCGTATTGTGCAGCAGTGCCCTGGGCAGTTCACTGCCGTTGCTGGAACCCGCCGCGCTGAAGGGCGACTGGCAGCTCGCCGCCATCGGCGACGGTAAAGCCGTCTGCGAGGTGCAGCTGAGCGACGAAACGGTAGCCAACACCAACGCTTTCCGCTTCAGCGCCTCCGCCGAGTGCCTGCAGCCGCTGGCGCTGCACGCGCTGCCAGTCGCCTGGCGGCCGACGCCGGACGGCATGACGCTGACCGACGCTGAAGGGAGCATGGTGGCGTTTCTGGCCCTGACCGCGCCGAAGCGCTATGAGCTGATCGACCGCAACGGCCCTTCACGCTTTGTGCTGATCCCGCGCTAATCCTTCAGGCAAACAGCAGGCCGAGCAGCGCGCCGCCCGCCAGCACCCACAGCGGATGGAGGCGCTTGCTCATGCTCAATCCCGTCGCCAGCGCCACGATCGCCGCCAGCCGCCAATGGGGCGCGGAAGCCTCGGCGATCAAAAGGCCGCTGGCCACCACCAGCCCCACGGTCAGCGGCACCAGCCCGGCCTGCACGATGCGGCGCCACGGACGATCCTTAAAGCGCCGCCAGGCGCCCATCACCAATAGCGTAACGATGGAAGACGGCCCGAACTTGGCGATCGAAGAAACCAGCAGCCCCGCCCAGCCGGCCACGTGCCAACCGACCAGCGGCACGATCATCATGTTCGGCCCCGGCGCGGCCTGCGCCATGGCGAACAGCGCGCTGAACTCCTGGGCGCTCATCCACTGATGCACCTCTACCACCTGCCGCTGCATCTCCGGCAGAATGGTCATGCCACCGCCGAACGCCAATAAAGAGAGCTCGGTGAAGATCAGCGCCAACGCCATCAACACCCCGCTCATGACGGCCACCGCCACATCAGCAGAATGCTCAGCGGCGCCAGCACCAGCATGGTCGGCAACAGCGGCAGGCGCAGCCAGGCAATGGCGATCAGCGCCAGCGCGACGATCGCCAGCGCCGGCCATTTGCCGCGCAGCGGCAGCAGCATCTTGATCCCGGTCGAGAGCAGCAGCCCGGCGGCCGCGGCGGCCAGCCCGGCGAACACATGCTGCACATGGGGATCGTTTTGGAAGCGGGCGTACACCACGCCCAGCCCCACCACGATCGCCGTCGGCGCGCTGATGAGGCCCAGCAAGGCGCACAGCGCGCCGCGCAGCCCGCGAAATTCCATCCCCACCGCCACCGACAGGTTGATCACATTGCCGCCGGGCAAAAACTGGCACAGGCCGAGCAGCTCGGTGAACTGTTCCGCGTTCAGCCAGCGCCGGCGTTCCACCAACATGCTGCGCGCCATCGGCAGTACGCCGCCGAAGCCGATCAGCCCCAGCCACAGAAAGCCCAAAAACAGCGCCGCGTTGCCCGGCGCTGCCGCCGGGTGCGGTTTTAACGTATTGATATCTGACATGACATTGCCGTTCCACATCGCTTGTTTTGATGTCTGGTATCATGCGCGCCGCCGTGCCATGATGTCTAATGCATTCCGGAACAAAGAAAGATACCTTTGAGGTATGGCAATGATTGAACTGCGTCGCCTGCGGGCGTTCGTCACCGTGGTGGAAGAAGGCAACATCACCCGCGCCGCCGAGCGGCTGTTTATCCAGCAGCCGCCGCTGACCCGCCTGTTGCAGGGGTTGGAAGACGAATTGGGCGTGAAGTTGTTACAGCGATTGCCGCGCGGCGTGCGCGTCACCGAAGCGGGCGGCGTGCTGTTCGAAGAAGCCCGCGCCCTGCTGGCGCGCGCCGAACGCCTGCGCGAAGCGGTGCAGCGCGCCGCCCGCGGCGAGCAGGGCCACATCGCCATCGGTTTCACCAGTTCCGCCGCGCTGCACCCGTTCGTGCCCAACCTGCTGCGCCGCTACCGCGACATCCTGCCGGGCATCACCACTCAACTGGAAGAAGCCGGCAGCGGCGAACTGATGGAGGCGTTGCTGGAACAGCGCCTCGACGCGGCCTTCGTGCGCTCGCCGGCCAACGGCATTCCCGGCCTGAGCGTCGAGCCGGTGCTCAGCGAGCCGATGATCGTCGCCCTGCCGCTGGGCCATCGGCTGGCGCAAGAAACGCAGCAACCGCTGCCGTTGGCCGAACTGGCCCACGAGGCGTTTATTCTCTATCGCCGCCCGGCCGGCCAGGGGCTGTACGACGCCATCCTGGCCGCCTGCCACCGCGCCGGTTTCAGCCCGCGCATCGTGCAGGAAGCGCCGCGCCTGCCGGCCACCCTCAGCCTGGTGGGCGCCGGATTAGGGGTGTCAATCGTGCCCGGTTCCATGCGGCGGCTGGGCGGCGACGGCATCGTCTACCGCACTCTCGCCGCAGAAGCGCAGCTCAGCGCCCCGCTTTACCTGGCGCTGCGCCGCAGCCCGGCTTCGCCGATCGTCGAGCGCTTTCGTCAGTTGGTGCTGGAGACCGTGGGGCAGTCATAAAAAGCCCGAACGGCCAATAAAAAATGACGTTCGTTTATTATTTATTTAAGCCTGTGAGCGGTGAAAATTAATTCCAATCCATGACTATTCAACTTCCGGTTAATTAATTAAACCCGCTCTCACTTAGTAACAAACGCAAACAAATAAGCGCCTACGCAATACATTCCAGCCGCTAGGATTTAAGGGTCACAGCCTATTCCCGCCGATGACAAAAAATCATTTCAATGGCGATCGCGCCTTCCCTGTCGCCTGCTGCTGCAGGCGCACGGTTTTATATTGGAGAAAACGCTATGCTATCACGTCGTGATATATTGAAAGTCTCCGCCGTCAGCGCGGCCGCCGCCGGCATGATCGGCGGCATCGCCAAAAATGCCGCTGCCGACGACCATCGCAATATCGTGCCCCCCAGCAGCTATCAGCCGCCTGCCGATGCGCAGCATCTCTATAAATACAAATTCACCGACAGCAAAAAGCGCAGCCTGCCCAACGGTTGGGCGCGCGAAGCCACCGTCGAGCAATTCCCGATCTCCGAAGGCGTGGCGGGCGTCGACATGACGCTGGAGCCGGGCGGCGTGCGCGAACTGCACTGGCACGCCATCGCCGCCGAATGGGCGTTTATGCTGGAAGGCCATGCGCGCATCACCATCCTCGATCCCGAAGGCAAATGTGAGGTGGCGGACTTCGGCCCCGGCGACGTCTGGTATTTCCCGAAAGGCTATGGCCATTCCATTCAGGCGCTGGCGGACGGCGCGCATTTTATTCTGGCGTTTGATAACGGCCACTTCTCCGAATTCGGCACCTTCAGCATTACCGATTGGGTGGCGCATATGCCGAAAGAAGTATTGGAAAAAAGCGTCGACATGCCGGCGGCGGTATTTTCCAAGGCCAAACAGGGCGAGGCTTATATTGTCGGCGGCGCCGTTCCGCCCACATTGCCATTGCCGAAAAGCGACGGCGGATTAAATAACGCCCCGCTGACCCATCGCTATGAATTAATGAAGCAAAAGCCGTTCTTTGAAAATGACGCCGGCAGCGTTCATTTGGTGTCGTCGAAAGAATTTCCCATTTCCACCACCATGACCGGCATCATCGAGATCGTGAAACCCGGCGCAATCCGGGAATTGCACTGGCACCCCAATGCCAACGAATGGCAATACTATATTGCCGGCAAAGGCCGCATGACGGTGTTCAGTTCGCACGGCCACGCGCAGACGGAAGAGTACGCCCCTTCGGACGTCGGTTACGTGCCGCAGGGCTTCGGCCATTACATCGAGAACATCGGCGATGAGGATTTGAAGGTACTGATCGTGATGGACAACGGCATTTATCAGGATATTTCGTTGTCCGACTGGCTGGCGAAAACCCCGGCCTACCTGCTGGCGGACAACTTCAATAATCAGGTTGAGGACTGGCAGGATAGACCGAAAGACAAACGGGTGATGTCGCGGCGCAGCCGCTGACGCCGCGGCGAGGGAGAATCTCCCTCGCCGCTTTCTTTACTGCTTGCGCTGCTCCGCCACCTGTTTGGCGGTGACCTTGCCCTGCTTGTCGCCGAAATGGCCGACCACAAAGTTGGCGACCGCCGCCACTTCCTCGTCGGAATACGCGCTGCCGAACGCCGGCATCATCTCATGCCGCTCGCCGACGCTGATGCTTGTCCCCTTCAGGATGGCCTGCACCACGCTGCGCCCCTGCGGATCGTTCACCGCCGTGCTGCCGACCAGCGACGCATACTCACTCTGGCGGCCCGGCCCGTTCCACTGGTGGCAGCCGCTGCAGTCGTTGGCGAACACCCGGCGCCCGAGCGAGCTGTTTTGCCCGCCCGGCAGGATCGGTGTGGAAGCCCCCGCGCCCTTCGGCTGCAAGTTCACCGTTGCGGCGCCGTCGCCGGCGATCGGTTCGATATCGCGCAGGTATTTCACCAGCGCCAGATTATCTTCCGGCGTCAGGAACTGCAGGCTGTTTTCCACCGCTTCCGCCATTGGGCCGGCGGCGCTGCTGCGCCCCGGCGCATGACCGGTGGCCAGATATTGCGACAGCTGCTGGTCGCTCCAGCCGCCGATGCCGGTCTGTTTGTCCGGCGTGATGTTGGCGGCGAACCAGCCCTGCACCACTTCACCGCTCAGGTGCTTGCTCTGGTTAAGGCCGAACCCCAGATTGCGCGGCGTATGGCACTCGCCGCAGTGGCCGAGCGCCGTCGCCAGATAGGCGCCGCGATTCCACTGTTCATCCTTGTTGAGATCCGGCGCGAAGCGCTGCTCCTGGAAGAACGCCAGGTTCCAGAATTTCATGCCCCAACGCTGATTGAACGGGAACGACAGATCGTTTTGCGGGTTGGCCTGTTTCACCGGCGGCAGGCTGAACAGATAATCCTTGATCGCCAGCACGTCGTCGCGGCTCAGCCCGGAGTACGAGGTGTACGGCATCGCCGGATACAGGTTACCCTGCGGGCCGATGCCCTCACGCACCGCGCGCACGAACTGATCGTCGCTCCAGTTGCCGATGCCGGTCTCCTTGTCGGCGGTGATGTTGGTGCCGTAAATGGTGCCGAACGGCAGTTTAAAGGCGAAGCCGCCCGCATAAGGCGCGCCGCCCGGCGCGGTATGGCACGCCACACAGTCGGCGGCGCGCGCCAGGTATTCGCCGCGCGCCAGTTTATCGGTCATGCCGGCCGGCGCCCCGGCGATCGGCGCCGCAGGCTCCGCGCCGGCAGGCCGCAGCAGCGTGTACAGCGCGTATCCTCCCGCCAACACCACCACGGCGATAATCAGCCATAACAGCCCTTTCAAGGCGTTGCTCATCGCATCTCTCCCTAACCCAACGCCTTGGCGGCCTGGTGGATGGCGGCGCGAATGCGCACATAGGTGGCGCAGCGGCAGACGTTGCCGCCCATCGCCGCGTCAATGTCCGCATCGCTCGGGTTTTTGCTCTGGGCCAGCAGCGCGCTGGCGCTCATGATCTGGCCGGACTGGCAGTAACCGCACTGCACCACGTCCAGGTTGAGCCAGGCTTCCTGCACCGCCTTGCCTTCCGGCGTGGCGCCGACGGCTTCGATGGTGGTGATTTTCTTGCCGGCGGCGGCGGAGACCGGCGTCATGCACGAACGCACCGGCACGCCGTCCAGATGCACGGTACAGGCGCCGCACATGGCGATGCCGCAGCCGAACTTGGTGCCGGTCAGGCCGGCTTCGTCACGCAAAAACCACAGCAGCGGCATGTGCGGATCGCCCTCGAAGGTCAGCGGCTGCTCGTTTACGGTTAAATGAATCATCAGGTTCTCTCCTTGTCAGACGCCGGATTCGCAGTGGGATTATGCAGCGGCAGGCTCAGCGAGGCGCGCGGCCGCCCGAGCAGCGCCAGCGCGTTGCCGACCGCCGGAGCGATGGTCGGCACCCCCAGTTCGCCCACGCCGGTCGGTTTCTCGGTCGAGGGCACGATGATCACCTCAACCTCCGGCATCTCATTGATGCGCAGCGGGCGGAAATTATTGAAGTTGGACTGTTCGACCACGCCGTCTTTCAGCGTGATATTGCCGTACAGCGCCAGGTTCAGGCCGTAGCCGATGCCGCCTTCGATCTGCGCGCGGATCACATCGGGATTCACCGCCACGCCGCAGTCCACCGCGCACCACACTTTATGCACTTTCGGGATGCCGCCTTCGCCGATCGATACCTCGGCCACCTGCGCCACATAGGTATCGAACGCCTTGGCGACGCCCACGCCGCGCGCGCGTCCGTCCACCACCTTGGCGCCCTGCCAATCAGCGGCTTTGGCCACCGCCCGCAACACGCCCGCCGCGCGCGGCGCGTCGCCCATCAGCGCCAGCCGCCCTTCGACCGGATCCTGCCCGGTTTCCTGCAGCAGTTGATCGATAAAGCTCTCCACCGCGTGGCCGGTGTGGGTGCTGGCGACCGACCGCAGCGAGGTGGTCGGCACCTTGCCGGGCACGATATGTGCATCGCAGCGGAAGGCTTCGAAGGTATAAGGCACCTCGCTGGCGCCCTCGACCATCATCTGATCGAGGCCGTTGACCACCAACGCATCCATCGCGCTGTGGCGCGTCCAGGAGTGGCCGACCACGGTATCGGTCCAGCCCACCACCTTGCCGCCGCGAATGGCGCCGCGCAGGCGGTGCAGGATCATCGGGCGATACCAGCCGTTGCGGATGTCGTCCTCGCGCGTCCATACCACCTTCACGCCGTGGCCGGGGCCGATGCCCTTGGCGGCCGCCGCCATGTCGGCCGCCAGATCCGGCCCCAGCGTCGGGTTGCCCAGATCGATACGCCGGCCGAAGCTGCCGCCCGCCAGAATGGTTTCAATCTGCACCTTCTCCGGCGGCAGCTCGAACAGATCGCACAGCTGCTTGTGGTCGAGCGTCTGGATTTGGCAGCCGTAGCGCGCCTTGACGCTTTCGCCGTCCCAGAACAGATAGCCGTCCAGCGGCTCCATCGGCGCGTGAGCGACGTAGGGGAAGGTGTATTCGGCCTCGATCACCTTGTCGGCCTTGTCGAACACCTCGTCCGGCTTGCCGAGACTCTTCGCCACCACGCCGGTTTTCTGCGCCACCTGGCGGAACTCGGCGTAGATTTCCTCGGTGTTGCGTCGCTCTGCCTGCGCATCGTCCCAGGTGACCCTAAGCCGATCCCGCCCCTGGATCGCCGCCCAGGTATTTTTGGCGTAAACCGCCACGCCGGTGGCAACCTGTTTCACCGCCACCACGCCCGGCACCGCCAACGCACGTTCGGCGTCGAACGTCGCCACCTTGCCGCCGAAACGCGGCGGTTTCTTGATGGTGACGGTCAACATGCCCGGCTCGTGGATATCCTGCGAGAACTGCGCGCTGCCGTTGGTTTTCGCCAGTGAATCGACGCGGTGCAGACCGCGCGTTTTGCCGATCAGGGTGAAATTGGCCGGATCCTTCAGCGCCAGGCTGGCGGGATCGGGCGGCGGCAGCGTGGCGGCCAACTCGGCGAACTCGCCGAAACCCGCTTCGCGCCCGCTGGCGGCATGGCGGATCTTACCCGCCTGCACGGTGATTTCCTGCGCGGAGGTTTTCCAACTCTGCGCGGCGGCCTGCACCAGCAGCGCGCGCGCCATGGCGCCCATGCGCCGCATCTGTTCATAGGCATTGGCGACCGAGCTGGAACCGCCGGTGCCCTGGAAGCCGAAGGCCAGGTTTTTGTAGATATTGGTATCCACCGGCGCGGCCACGACCCGCACCTGAGCCCAGTCGGCGTCGAGCTCTTCGGCGACCAGCGTCGCCATGCCGGTATAGACCCCCTGGCCCACTTCGGTGTGTTTACTGATGACGGTGACGATGCCGTCGGCGCCGATCTGGACGAAGGCGTTGGCGTCAAACGCCGTCGCGCCGGCGGCGGCCGGGGCGTTCGAGCGCGCCAGCGCGCCGGTGGACGGCAGATAGGCGCCGATCACCAACGCCCCGGCGCCGACGATAAACCGCCGCCGCGAAAGCGGAACTTGGGATATGCTCATTGCTCATGACTCCAAAAAAACCGAAGGCGTCACTGCCTACGGCGAAACAGCGCTAATTATGGGAATGGCTTGCCGCGCCGGTCAGGTGACATAGCACAACAGAGCAATAATTAGCGTAGCCTATTATCCAGTAGGCTTAATGTTGAAGAGGGATTTTCTATTGGAGAATCGTGCGGTGCGGGCGGAAACCCGCACCGGGGGTCAGCTCTGCGTCGTCGCCAGATAGGAGAAGACGCTGAGCAGGCGGATTTGCGCCGCCATGTTGTCGCTGTCGAAGGCCACGGTGAGCGCATCCTGGCGCTCCACGCCGGGCACCAGGCTGAACAGATCCGCCAGCACCGGTTTGGCCGCCATCAGCGTCAGCCGGTAAGGCGGCATAAAACGGCGCTCCACCGGCAGTCTGGCGCCCTGGCGCACCTGTTGCATCGCGCGCTCGCGGATCTCGGCGCGCGCCCGCTGTGGGCTGAGTGATTCGGCGGCGGTTTGCGAGAGGGCGCGCTTCACGCAAACATAGCCGGATTGCGGATAACGTTCAGCGATCCAGCGTTGCAGCTCGTCGTCACCGCTCACCAGCCACAGCGGCACGTTCAACTCGGCCGCCGCCGCCGCATACAGATCGCTTTCGCCTACCGCCTCGCCGTTCAGGCTGACACGGTAAAAGGCCCGGCCGTTGATGGTATGCGCCAGCACGCCGCGCTCGCCGGCGGCGCTGTGATAACCGATAAACATCAGGCCGTCGTAACGTTGATGCTGCAGCCCTTCCACCATCGACAGCCCGCGCGGTTTGCCCTGCACCAGGCGCGCCCGCGCATCGATGCGTTCGGCGCGCAGGTTCTGCATCATCGCGTGGCTGTCGGCCACCGTCACCTCGGTGGCGCCGCCGGCAAAAGCGCCGTCGATGGCGGCGTTGACCTCCTGCTCCATCAGCTCGCGCGCCGCCGCATAGTCGGCGTGGGCCGGGTTGCACTGCTCCGGCCGCATCACGCCGGCGATCCCCTCGATATCCGCAGAGATAAAGACTTTCACATCAGGCTCCTGTATTTAATTTGCCGCCAGCCGATCGAGCAGCGGGCCCAGCGCCACGCGCGCATGCTGCTCGAAGCCGCTGACGCCTTCGGCGCTGAGCAACGCATCCAGCACCGCGTATTCGGTGGCGTCCGCCGCCGCCGCGAACAGCGGCTCCAGCCGTTCGTCCGGCAGCGTCGCCCCCAGTAACCGAGTGGAGAACGCCAGCGCGATGTCGCCGGAGCCGTGCCCCCAATGGCTGCCCACCCGCCCCAGGCCCGCGCCCGCGCGGCGGGCGATGCGGTTCAGCTGGCGGCTGTCCAGCGCCCGATCGCAGGCGATGATGATGATGACCGAACCGGCGTCCACCTGCGGCGGCGGATCCGCCAACAGCTTGCCCAGCGCCTGGCCGACGCGCACGCCGCTCAGCGTCAGCGAGTCGAGAGTGCCGAAGTTGGCCAACACCAGCACGCCGAGCGTGGTGCCGAGCCCCGGGCAATAGCGCGAGGCGGTGCCGATGCCCCCTTTCAAGCCGAAACTGCTCATGCCGCGCCCGGCGCCGACGCTACCGCGCGCAAAGCGGGTGGAATGGTTTTCCAGCGCGCTGAAGACGTGTTCCTCACGCACCGCCATCGCCTGAATATCGTTGAGGTAGCCGTCGTTGCACTCCAGCACCAGCGGGTTGATGGTGGCGCTGCCGCGGCCGATCTGCGGGTAGCGCCGGCAGCTGCGCCGCACCATGGCGTTGAACAGCGTGCCGACCGCGAAGGTGTTGCTCAGCAGGATCGGCGTTTGCAGCACCCCCAGTTCGTTCAGCTGCACCAGCCCAAGCGGCTTGGCGAAGCCGTTGAGCACCGCGCTGCCGCACGGCAGCGGCTGGTTGAACAGATCGCCCGGCGGCACGATGGCAGTGACGCCGGTCTGACATTCGCCGTCGGCCAGCGTGTGATGCCCGACGCTGACGCCCGGCACGTCGCACAGGGTGTCGGTCGGGCCGGCCGGATAACGCGCGCCCGGCAGGCGGCGGTGGCGCCGCCAATAGCTCAGCAGATTATCGAGGCTTTGTTGTTCAAATGCCTGGCTGTCTGTCATGGTTCCCTCATCCGCCGTTAGCCCATCAGAAAACCAGAATATCGCGCAATGCGCCGCGCCGTAAATTGAAAGCGGAAGCGAGCAGTAAAAATAGCCTTGCCCCATCGCCACTTATTGGGTTTTTAGGGAGAAAAGCAATGTAAATGGCTTGTGGCGCAGGTGATATCCCCCCTTATCCAATATGGATAACCCGATCTGCCGACGCAATGGTCGTTTCACGGTGGGCAATGATCAGCTTAGTGATATTGAGTCTCTTAATTGCCTGATTCACGGCAGCTTCGCTCTCCTTATCCAGCGCACTGGTGGCCTCATCCAGGAACAAAATAGCCGGTTTCTTGTAGATTGCCCGGGCTATGAATAGCCGCTGTTTTTGCCCGCCGGACAACCCTTCCCCCAACTCGCCGATCGGGGTTTCATACCTCATCGGCATGCGCATGATCACCTCATGCAGATAGCTGGCACGGGCACAGGCTTCCATCCAGGCATCATCCATCTTGTCCGCGAACCCGCAAATATTTTCGCGGATTGAGCCGGAGAACAGTTTGTCGTCCTGCATCACGCAGGCAATCATTTTGTGGTAGTTGTTGATGCCGAGCTGCCGGATATCGACGCCGTTCACCTCAACCCGCCCTGCAGCCGGGGTAAACAGTCCGCACAACACCTTCATCAGCGTGGTCTTGCCGGCACCGGACGAGCCCACGATAGCCACGCTTTCGCCCGGCGCAATACTGATGTCCAGGCCATCAAAGATAGCCGGTGACTGGCTGTCGTAACGATAGCTCAGGGCATGGGTCGTCAATCCCAAAGGTTGCAGACCCGCCGTGTAAGGGTGATCGGGTTTACGCTCCTCCCGCGGATGCAGGGCGATATCGGCAATGCGCTCGTTATGCAGGCTCATCATGCGCAGCTGCAGCAAAAATTCCGTCAGCGACCCGATGCGGTCGGAGAACTGCCCCCGAAAGGCGCCGAACGCCACGAACATACCGAGGGTCATCTGGTTATCGATCACCAGGCTAGTTCCCAACCACAGAATGACGATCTGGTCACACGCCGCTATAAAGGTGTTGATCCCGCCAAACAGCATGTCCATTCGGGTGACTCGGATCCCCGTGTTGATGGTGTCGATTTCAAGGTTTAGCCAGTGAGCGATGCGGCGTTCTGCCATGCCCTGCATCTTGACGGTAGCGATACCGTACAGCGTTTCCATAAAATACGAGCCGGCCCGAGCCTCTCTCACCAGCGCCTCCTCGGACAGCTGACGGTAATAGCCGTAGGTCAGCAGTCGCATCAACACATAAAGCGCGGTGAAAGTGAGCACTACCCAGGTGAGCCAGCCGCCATACAGCGCCATCATCACCAGCACACCGATCACCATGATGCCGTCCATGATGGCGCCGACGATGCTGGTGGTGAAAGTGCTGCGCAGCGTATCCAGTGAACCGAAGCGTGACTGAATGTCCCCCAGCTTACGACGTTCAAAGTAACCGAGCGGCAGGCGCAGCAGATGGGTGAACAACCCGGACTGCCACTGAACGTTGATAAGCGTCGCCATGACCAATCCTGACCATGCCCGCACCATGCCGATGGCAGCCCGCAACAAGATAAACAGCATCAATCCGGCGCAGATGAGCGACAGTAACCCACGATCTCCGGCAGGAATAGCGTGATCCATCACCAGCTGCGTGCCGATGGGCATCACCAGGTTGATGGTTTCGAATACCAGAGACAGGCAAAAAATTTTGCCGAGCGCCCCCTTGAGGCCATGCACGCTGCCGATCAGCGTGCGAAGATGAATGCGATGGCGGACGCTGTCGGCGGTGAATTCGCTGCCGGGCCAGGCCTCAAGCGCTACGCCGGTGAAACTGTGCGACAGTTCCGTCAGGCTGACGGCCCGGCGCCCGCGCGCCGGATCATGCAGCACTGCGCGGTGGCCTTTGACGCTGACCAGCACCACAAAATGGTTGAATTCCCAGTGCAAAATGCAGGGCAGTTTTAGCGCGCCGAGTTCGTCCAGATCCAGAGACAGGGGACGGGTACTCAACCCCAATTGCTCGGCGATACCGGTCAGTCCAACCAGCGTTGCACCGCGGGTTGACAGGTTGAACTGCCGGCGCAGCGCGATCATGTCGATATTTTTGCCGTAATAACCGCAGATCATCGCCAGACAGGCCAGCCCGCATTCCGACGACTCGGTCTGGTGCACCATCGAAACCCGGTGGCGCAACCGCAGATCCAGTTGGCTGACCCGTTGTTTGAATGAGGTCCTACTCATTGACTGGCCCCGTCGCGCTGTGTTTCATGTCGTAGAACGGCGACAGCATCCATTGATAAATCTTCCTTTTTTCCAGAAACAGGGTGCTTTGCGCTTTCATGCCGTTTTCCAGGCTCAGACGTTTACCGTCATAGGCAATGGCCTGTTTCTCCGGCATGACGATCACCTTGTAGTACGGCACGGCGGCGGTCAGCGCCGCTTTGGGCGCTCCCTGATAGGTCAGCATTTCCTGCGGCGAGGCCGGGGCTTTGGAGATGACGGCCACCGTACCGGCAAACTGGCCAAATTTCTCCGCCGGAAAAGCGTCATAGCGCACATTGACCTTATCGCCGGCGACGATGTAGGGGATAGCGTCGTTGGGCACCCACAGTACCAGGGCATAGCGATCGATGTTTTGCGGGATAATCTGCAGCAGACTGTCGCCGACGTTGACCATTTGGCCAACCGTGACGCTCAGCGAATCGATACGGCCGCCGGCCAGCGCGCGAACGATAATATCGCCAGTGGCATCTATGTTTTGCCGCTCCTTTTGCAGCTCGTAGCGCTGCAGCTCCATCTGGTAAATCTGGTTGTCGAATTCGGCAGCCTGGATATGGATCTGGCTTTCCAGCGCGGTGATCTGCAGCGCATTCTGTTCGTTCTGGCCGGACAGGCCCAGCAGGTTGTTCTGCTGCTGGTAATACAGCGCCACCTGGTTGGTGAGCTGATCCTTATTGATCAGCCCCTTGGTCTGATAGTGCCGGTAGTTCTCCATGTTTTCCTTCATGATGCGAATCCCTTCCTGGGCGCGTTTGAGGATATCGGTGGAACGGGTGAATGCGGCGGTGTATTGCGCCTTCTGTTGTTCCAGCATGATAAGCGTGGCCTGCTTGCTGCTTTCCAGTCGGTTGATGATTTGCGCAATGCGTGCCAGCTGGCCATCGATATCCCGGCGCTGATTGTCGCTGATCACACCGCTACGGGTACTCTTGCTGACGTCGATCTGGTAAATGGGGGCACCAGCGGCAATCACCTGCCCTTCGGTGACGAATTGCTTGACCACTATCCCCTGGACGGCGGAATAAACGTTGGCGGCGCGCGGATAAGTGCTGATCTCACCGGTCACGTTGACCCGCCGGGTATAGGTACCGGCGATCGCGAAGGTGAGAAAGGCGATGAAGAAAAACAGGCAGAGCCCTGTCGTGCCCCAAACGGGAATACCGGGTAGCAGGAGCGCCCTGCCACGCCATTTCATTTTCTGATTCTCGATCGCTTCCTGGCGAAACATGAGCAGCGTCCCTTAGTGATAGCTAACATTCAAATTCACAGGCTACTGTATTGACAATAAAATAAGCAGAAGGTCAGTTAATTTTGGTGAGAGGACATGAAACCATTAAAATAAACACCTTTAAATCTTCTGAGTGATCCTGGCGCCAATAAATTTTTATGAACGTATGCTTCACCCAATAGCAGTATCATATCCAGAGAAAATCCGAGAGATCCAGTTCGACAAGCCTTTTTATTTTTTAAATCCTACAGCATCTACTTCTAACTCATTTTCATCGTAGCAAAATAGACGATCGTCATAACAATAACAAAAATAGAACAGAACAATAAATCACCTGAAAAATCCCTCAATGAATCCAAATAATCATTGCTGTTCTTATTTAATTTTTTAATGGCATCGCTTTCGTTCTCAGCCTCTACTTCGATATGATGCTTTCTGAACCCCTTCTGCTTCATGACGTTAATTATTTATCGCGTAACCACTTCCTTTTTTAGCACTTTTGATTCATCACTCTTTATAAAAACAACATATCTATTCATCATATACCCCATCTCCGTTATCAGACGCTCTTTTTCCACTCCTATCTCGATCCTACCATCCACCTGACACCGCATCGAATTGGCTACTTAAAATTTCCTTCATAAATACTCTCCTATGGGTTTACTGGTTTTACAGTCATTAAAAACAGCTGCAGTGGCAAATGTAAAACACACTAATAACAATCCATAACCACCCTGTATTCCATGAAAAAAACCAATAAGAAAAGTGTGTTCTAAACATTGCAACTCATCATATTAAAATAAACCCCAGAATAATATATCGAACCTAATTACACGCGCATGCTATCGATTCAATTAATTGAATCGCCAAATAATCTCAACGCCCAAGATTAATAACCCAATAAAGAAGAGGCGGCGGAACAGCTGCGGGCGACAATGACGACGCACCCTCTCCCCCAGCCACATGCCGCCCAACGCCGGCAACAGAGCCAACAGCGAACCGCCGAGCAGCGTGGCGGGCAGCGCCTGATGCCAAGCTAAACCGGCGGCCAGCGCCAGCGTCGAGACGGTGAACGACAGCCCCAGCGCCTGCACCAGATCGTCGCGCGCCAGGCCCAACGCATTCAGGTAAGGCACCGCCGGAATGACGAACACTCCGGTGGCGCCGGTCAGCGCACCGGTCACCAGGCCGCACAGCGGCCCCAACCAGGGTTCCGCCGCAGCGGAAACGCGCCAGTCGAAACGGGTAAAACCCAGCAGCGCATAACCGATCAGACACACGCCCAGCGCCAGCAGCGCCAGGCGGCCGTCGCCGGCAGTGAGCGCCCCCGCGCTCAACACCGTGCCAAGCGTGACGCACAGCATCATCGGCCAGAGCCGGCGGCACAGCGCCCCCAGCCGCGCCCCGCGCAGCAACTGCCACAGGTTGGTGATCAGCGAAGGCAGCAACAGCAACGCGGCGGCCTGACCCGGCGGCATCATCAGGCTGAGCAGCCCCATCGACACGGTCGGCAGCCCCAGACCGATCGCTCCTTTGACCGTGCCGGCCAGTGTAAAAATGCCCGTCAGGGCGATAATCTCGAGTAGCGTCAGCGACATGCGTCTATCCTTATGGCGAATCAACGGCTCGATTGTGGCCGGCGGTATGGCGCGGCACAATGCGGCAATGGCAGAGCCTGCCTGCGGCAAAGACAGAGGGAAAACGCATGCATTTTGACTTTATCGATCTGCGGCTGTTGGCGGCGGTGCTCGAGACCGGCAGCATCACCGCCGGCGCCGAGCGCGTTGGGCTGTCGCTGGCCGCCGCCAGCGCCCGCATGCGTGGGCTAGAGCAACAGGCCGGCGTAGCGCTGCTGACGCGCAATCCGCGCGGCGTCCAGGCGACGCCCGCCGGTGAGCGCCTGTTGCATCACGCGCGAGTGCTCTTACAGCAGCGTGAGCGGTTGCGCGGCGACCTGGCCGAGTTCGCGCCGGGCCAGCGCAGCCGACTGCGCATCGTCGCCAATACCGTCGCCGCCGACGCTTTTCTGCCGGAGCTGTTGGCGGATTTTCTGGTGCTGCACCCGCATACCGATATTGTACTGGAGGAGCTGCCCAGCCCGGCCATCGCGCAGGCGATCGCTGAACAGGCAGCGGATATCGGCATCGCGGCGGATCACGCCGATCTGCGTGGGCTGGCAAGCTACCCTTTTCGCCAGGATCGTCTGGTGCTGGCGTTGCCGCCGGGGCATGCGCTCAGCGGCCGCCGCACGCTCAGCTTTGCGGACGCCCTGCCTTTTGATTTCATCGGCCTGCCGGAAGAGAGTGCGCTGCAACAGCATCTGGAACAGCTGGCGATACGCAGCGGCGGCCCGATGCGGCTGCGGGCGCGCGCGGCTCATTTCGACGCCATCTGCCGCATGGTGCTGCGCGGTGCCGGGCTGGCGGTGGTGCCGGAAGAGAGCGCCCAACGCCATCCGCAAATTCGGCACAGCGCACTGACGTTGACAGACGAGTGGGCGACCCGGCGCCTGTCGATCGCGGTGCGTGACCTGGCGCAGCTGCCGCTGCCGGCGCAGCGGCTGGTGGCATTCCTGCGCCAAGCCTGAGGCGGCTCAGTGCGTGCCCGGCTCTGCGCGCAGCCGCGCCACCTGAGCCTCCACGTCGCGCCAGGCCGGTTTGTCGCCGGCATAGCGATGGCGCAGATAATTCACCAGCGCCGTCACCTGCCGATCGGAAAAGCTGTCCTTAAAGCCCGGCATAAAGCCCAATTCGGCGGTGGCCGGTTTGGGGATCCCTTGCAGGATCACCTTGATCAGGTTATCGGGACGATCGCTGAAGATATTGGTGTTATTGGCCAGATCCGGGCTGACGCCGAACAGCTGCGGCCCGCCGGCGGCGGCGCTGTGACAGGCCTGGCAAGCGCCCTGAAACAACCGCTCGCCCGCCAGTTGACCCGCAGGCAACGCGCGGGCCGCCAACTGCGCCTGCGGTTCCACATTCAGCGTCGCCTTGGCGCTCAGCGACATCACATAGTTGGCCATCGCCCGCAGATCGCTCTGCGGCAACGTCGCCAGTTCGCTGACCACCGGCCCCATCGGCCCGGCCGCCACGCCGTGCTCGGCGGAATGCCCGCTGCGGAAGTACTGAAACAGCTGTTCCTCGGTCCAGGGTTTGTCCGCGTTGGCCAATTGATTCAGCGCCGGCGCTTCCCACCCGTCCACCATCCCCCCCGCCAGGAAAGCCGCGCCGCCCTTTTCCGCCCCCAGCAGATTGCGCGGCGAATGGCAGGCGGCGCAGTGGCCGAGCCCGTTGACCAGATAGGCGCCGCGATTCCACTGCGCGCTTTGTTGCGGATCGGGTTGAAATTCCCCCTGGCGCAGGAACAGCGCGTTCCAGCCCGCCATCAGCGGCCGCAGGTTAAACGGGAAGCGCATCTGATTGGCCGGGTTGCTCTGGCGCACCGCCGGTTGCGACATCAGATAAGCGTACAGCGCCTGCATGTCGCCGTCGGTCATTTTGCTGAAGGCGGTGTAAGGAAATGCCGGATAGAGGTGGCGACCGTCGCGGGCGATGCCTTGGCGCATCGCCCGATCGAATGCGGTAAATGACCAGTTGCCGATGCCGGTTGCCACGTCCGGGGTAATGTTGGTGCTGTAGAGCGTGCCGAACGGCGTCGCCATCGCCAACCCGCCGGCGTTGGTCGCCCCTTCCGACGCGGTATGGCAAACCGCGCAGTCTCCGGCGGCGGCCAATTGACGGCCGCGCTCCAGCGTGGCGGCCGACCAGGTGCCGGCGCCGGGCGTCGCCACCGGCGCGATCTCCGCCCGCCACGGCAAGGCGCTGCCGGCGATGCCCAGCACCGCACCGAACAGCCCCGCCGCGCCGCCGAACCACCATTTGCCGCGCTTCTTTTTCTTGGGCGGCGCGGCCTGCCGCTCGGCGTCCGGCCCGTTCAGCGCCTCACGCAGCTTGTCCGAGGTGATCGGCAGCTCGCGAAAACGAATGCCGGTGGCGTCGAACACCGCGTTGGCGATGGCCGCCGCGCTGGGCACCGACGCCGACTCCCCAGCGCCCAGCGGCGGATCGTAAGGGCGAGGCATCATCACCACGTCCACCTCCGGCACCTCCGGGAAGGTCAAGATCGGGTAAGCCCCCCACTCTTTGGCGGAGACCGTCGATTCCTCAAAGGTCACGCGCTCTTTCAACACCCGACTGGTCGATTGCAATACGTTGCCGTGAATTTGGTGGCGCACGCCGTCCGGGTTAACCATCATGCCCGCGTCGTGGCCGACCACGATGCGCGTCACCGCCACTTCGCCGCTGGCTTTGTCGATCGCCACGTCGGCCACCCAGGCGGCCCAGGCCGCGCCAAAGCCGGGAAACTTGCTGTGGATGTAACGGGCATAAGCAAAGCCGCGCCCGCGCAGCACGCCGTCTTCCGCCGGGGTCTGCATCGGTTCGGTGTGCGGCGTCCAGCCGGCGCGTTCTGCGGTGCTGCGCATCAGTTCACTGGCGCGTTCGTCATGGATATAGCGCAGCCGATATTCCAGCGGATCGACGCCGGCGGCGTGGGCCAGCTCATCGATATAAGATTCGTGGGCGAAGGTGTTCGGCAAGGCGGAAACGCCGCGCATCCAGGAGGCGCGCACGATCGGCGCCATGTCCTCGATGCTGACGCGCAGCGCCGGATACTCATAAGGCGGCACCGAGGTGCGGTCGCCCATTTCATAGGCCACCGGCAGCGGTTCGACCCGGCCGGTCAGCAGCAGCGCCAGCGTCGGCGCGCCGTTGGAAGGATAATAGGTGCGAAAATCGTAGGCGACCGGGTGCCCGGCGGCGTCCAGCCCGCCGTCCACCTCCATCAGCTGCGCCGTGCCCTTCGGTTCCCACACATGTTCTTGTTCGCGGGTCAGCTGCACCCGCACCGGCCTGCCCACCGCGCGCGACAGCAACGCCGCGTCGGCGCAGACGTCATCGGCGCAATTGCGGCCATAGCAACCGGCCGCCTCCATGCGAACGATCTCGATCTGCGCTTCCGGGTACTCCAGCAGCCAGGCCAGATCGGCGCGCAGCAGGTGCGGGTTCTGGCTGCCTGACCAGACCTGCAGGCGCTCCGGCCGGTAGTCCGCCAGCGCGCAGGAAGGGCCGATCGAGGCATGCAGCTGATACGGCCACAGGTAGCTGCGGGTGAAACGCCTGTCGGCCGCCGCCAGCGCCGCGTCCACATCGCCGGTATCGTGCACCACCCGGGTCGAGTGCGGATTGTCGCGCAGCGCCTGCGCCACGTCGGTCATCTGCGGCAAATTGCGGCGCCAGTCTTTCCAACTGACCTGCAGCGCCTGCGCCGCCTTGATCGCCTGCTCTTCGCGCTCGGCGACAATGCCGATGAAATCGCCGATCACCACCAGTTTGACGATGCCGGGAATATGCGCGATCGAGGTTTCGTCCACCGCCAGCAGGCTGGTGCCGACAAATTCGCCGCTGTCGTACCCGGCATAGGGCGGCCGCACCACCCGGCCATGCAGCATGTTCGGCAGGCGCATATCGTGTACGTAGGTGGTTTCGCCGGTCGCCTTGGCCGGAATATCGACGCGCGCGGCGCTGGTGCCCACCAGGCGATATTCCGCCTGCGGTTTCAGCGGCGCGTCGCCGGAAATCGACAGCTCGACATGACCGCCGGCCACCAGCTCGGCGTAGCTGAGCGCCTGCCCCTGCGGGCTGCGGATCACGCCCTCCTCCAGCGTCAGCTGTTCCACCGGCGCATCGAAGCGCTGCGCCGCCTGGCGCAACAGCCAACGGCGCGCTTCGGCGGCGGCGTTGCGCAGCGGCACGGCGGCGATCTGCAGCGTGGCGCTGGCGATGGTGGCGCCCTGATTCGGCGCGCGTTCGGTATCGCCCAACACCATTTGCACCTGATCCATGCGCAGGTACAGCTCTTCGGCGACGATCTGCCCGAGCGCGGTGCGCACGCCGGTGCCAAGATCGACATGGCCGTTAAAGGCATAGATTTCGCCGCTACCGCACAGGGCGATAAACAGCCCCTGCTCTTTGGGCTTCAGTACCGGCGTTTGCCCTTTGGGCACCGGCCCCGAAGGCGGTTGCACGCTGTCGACGATCAGCAGCACGCCGTCGCGCTGCAGCAAGTCGGCCTGGCTCGGCGATGGGACACGGGAATCAGTCATGGGCGTGGGCGTCCTCATCGCGGCAGAGAATGATGGCGCGCTGAACCGCACGCAGGATTTCGAGATGGGTGCCGCAGCGGCACAGGTTGCCGGACAGCGCCTGACGGATCTCCGCCTCGCTCGGGGCGGGATTGCGATCCAACAGGGCTTTGGTGGTCATGATCATGCCATTGAGGCAGTAGCCGCATTGCGCCGCCTGCTCTTCGATAAAGGCACGCTGCACTGGGTGCAGGCGCTGGCGATCGCCAAGGCCTTCCAGGGTCACAATCGCCCGTCCGGACACGCCGAGCGCCGGGATCACGCAGGAGCGCGCCGCCACGCCGTCGATCAACACGGTACACGCGCCGCATTCGCCCAGGCCGCAGCCGTATTTCGGGCCGTTGAGCGCCAGATCGTTGCGCAGTACCAGCAAGAGCGGCGTATCCGCCATCACCTGCGCATGAAGCTGTTCGCCGTTCACCGACAGCATCAGCGGATGCTCCGTCAGCGTGGTTTTCGCGCCGTCCCTGGGCGATTGCACTTCAGATATCGCCATTGTTCGCGTCTCCGCCTGCACGTGATGATCTTATGGGCTGGCCTCTCGCCGCCGACCACCAGGCAACCGACGTTGCGCGGGCGAATCAGCCGGTGGCAGGTTCTTCCAGCATTTTATTCAGCAGGAATATCAGCGCTATCCGTTCGGCCGGGTTCAGCGTACCGAACGTCAGTTCTGTGATTTTCGCCGCCTGCGGCACCGTTTCCGCCAGCAGCGCGCCGCCGGCGTCGGTGAGGCCGACCACCACCTTGCGCCGATCGATCGGATCCGGCGTTACCGTGATCAGATCGCGCGCCTTCAGCCGTTCGACGATGCCGCGGATGGTGGCCTGATCCACCGCCGTCACCTGCACCAGCTCGGTCAGCGAGCTCGGCCCCATATCGCGCACCGCGCAAAGGGTGATGAACTGCACCGCCGTCAGCTGCGAATCGCCGACGTTTTGCTGGAAAATCGCCACGTGGCGCTGATAAACCTTGCGCAGCAGGTGCCCGACTTGCTCGGTAAAATGATAATTTTCGGGTTGGCCGCTCACGGCTGACGGGTATTCGGGGGGCGTCATTGCGTTACTCTCACCATCTATGGAATCCACGAGAATAGTACAAACCCCCGCCGTTGGCAGCAACGATTACGCCCGGCGCACGCGCGACGCCTCCGGCGCCACCACTTCACCGTCCGCCACCACCGTTTGCCCGTCGAGGCGAATGTCGCAGCGGCGCAGCGCGATATCCATATGGCAAGGCGTTTTGCGCGTGCCGCCCACTTCGGTGTTCGGCCCGGTGGAGAACAGGAAGTTGCCGTAGAACGCGCGCGCGTCCATGCACATACCGTCGTTCTTGTCGTGCAGGCCCATCGCCGTCCACTGGGCGCGCGGCTGCAGGCCCCAGCCGATGTGCGAGATGCCGTACACCTCCGGATCGTCGAAGTATTTCATATATTCGCGCAGGTATTCCGCCTCGAAGCCGCCGTGAATGCGGGTGACGAACCCTTTTTCGATCTCCAGCGTGATGCGTTCGCGCGCATAGCTTTTGAACGGCAGCAAAATATCGCCGACCTCCAGCACCAGCACCCCTTCCGCCTGCTCCTCATTTGGCCAGGTGAACAGGAAACCGCTCGGCCAGTGATCCCAGCGCCCCGGTTCATCGGCATAGCCGTACTCGGTCACCGTCGGGTATTGCCCCAGCGGCGCGCGGAAATCGCTGCCGGCGGCGGAGGTTACCTGCATCAGCTTCGCCTGCTCCAGCACGGCGGCGGCGGCCAGCACCCGCGCCTTGTCCTCCGCGTTGGGCAACATGCGCGCCAGCACCTCCGGCGGCTCCACCGCCAGCAGGATGCGGGTGCCGGTTTTCAGGATCTGTTCCTGCTCCGGCGAATGCAGCAGCATCATGGTATCGACGATCAGGTCGGCGGCCTCCAGCGCACGCTGCGCCGCCAGATTGCCGGTCAGCGCGGTATCGCCGCAATAGGCGGTCATGTCGTTGCCCATCGCTCGCGGATGGTTGAACGCCGGCAGTTCGACGGCATACACCCTGGCGCCCAGCCGCAGCGCCGCGTCGGTCGCGGCGCGCACCGTGCGCGCATCGGAATAATGGCTTTTCAAAATCGCCACGCTCTGCGAAGCATCGACCTTCGACAGCGTAAGCACCTGCTCGAACAGCTGTACCAACTGGGTTTCATTGACCGCCATGGCCTGTCTCCTGTCTCGTCAAGGGTGACCGACGCCCGCAAGGCGGCGGTTATTTTTCAAACAATTTAAAGTGAACACACTCGTTTTATCTAAGTTAAAAAAGCAAAGGAAAGCAAGCTGCGAATATCCACCATAAGAAAGTCCTATTTCATCCCGCGTCAATCCTGTGATTAACATGAGTTTAACAGTAATACGCCGTCAATTAGCGTGAGCAAGATCTGATTTAACACTTTTGCAACTTTGCGTTATCTAGCGTGTGCACTATAAATCGATCGTCCAGCCATGCGTTGGACCTACGCTGAAAAAAGCCAACAGACAGGGGAAACATGATGAGCAAACAACCACGCATCGCCGTCGTCGGCGCCGGGCTGGGGGGCGCCGCTGCCGCCGGGCTGCTGCAAAAAGCCGGCTTTACCGTCGATCTGTATGAACAGAGCCCGGCGTTCTCACGCCTCGGCGCGGGCATTCACATGGGGCCGAACGTACTGAAGATTTTCCGCCGCCTCGGTATTGAGCAGCGGTTGGAGCAGATGGCGTCTCATCCCGATTTCTGGTTCAGCCGCGACGCCGAAAGCGGCGACTACCTGTCGCGCATCGAACTGGGCGCCTTCGCCCGCCGGGAGTACGGCGCCGCCTATGTGACGGTACACCGCGGCGATTTGCAGGCGTTGCAGCTCTCCGCGCTGCAGCCCGGCACCCTGCACTTCGGCAAATGCCTGAGCAAAATTGAAGATCGCGGTGACGAGGTGGTGCTGAACTTCGTCGACGGCACCTCGGCCCACGCCGACATCGTGATCGGCGCCGACGGCATCAATTCGCGCATTCGTGAGCACCTGCTGGGCGCTGAAGCGCCGACCTACAGCGGCTGGGTGGCCCACCGCGCGCTGATCCGCGGCGAGAAGCTGGCGAAATACAATCTGACGTTCGAAGACTGCGTAAAGTGGTGGTCGGCGGATCGCCATCTGATGGTCTACTACACCACCCAACGGCGCGACGAGTATTACTACGTCAGCGGCGTCCCGCACCCGGCCTGGGATTTCCAGGGCAGCTTCATCGACAGCAGCCGCGAAGAGATGTTCGAGACCTTCGCCGGCTACCACCCGATCGTGCAGGCGCTGATCGAATCCAGCGAGCAGGTCACCAAATGGCCATTGCTGAATCGCAAACCGCTGCCGCTGTGGAGCGAAGGCCGCCTGGTGCTGCTCGGCGATGCCTGCCATCCGATGAAACCGCACATGGCGCAGGGCGCGGCGATGGCGATCGAAGACGCCGCCATGCTGACCCGCTGTCTGCAGGAAACCGGCCTCGGCGACTACCGCACCGCCTTCCAGCTGTATGAAGCCAACCGCAAGGAGCGCGCATCAAGGGTGCAGGCGGTGTCCAACGCCAACACCTTCCTGCGCACCCAGGAAGATCCGGCCTGGGTCTACGGCTATGACCTGTACGCGCAAGCGCTGAAATCGGAGAACGCCGCATGAGCACCTTCCTCTACGGCGCCCACGTTCACGCCAACGACATTCGCCAACATTACCTGCGCTACGGCGGCCACGGCCCGGCGCTGATCCTGGTCCCCGGCATCACCAGCCCGGCGATCACCTGGGGCTTCGTCGCCGAGCGACTGGGGGAAAAATACGACGTCTACGTGCTCGACGTGCGCGGCCGCGGTTTGTCGTCCAGCGGCCCGGAGTTGGCTTATGACGCAGAGACCTGCGCACAGGACGTCAACGCCTTCGCCGCCGCGCTGAACCTGGGCAGTTACGCCCTGCTCGGCCATTCGATGGGCGCCCGCTTCGCCCTGCGCGCCGCCGCTTTGCAGCCCGACGGCGTGCGACGGCTGGTGCTGGTCGATCCGCCGGTTTCCGGCCCCGGCCGCCGCGCCTATCCCGGCCAATGGCCGTGGTACGCCGACTCCATCCGGCAGTCGCTGCCGGGCATGAGCGCCGAGCAGATGCGCGCCTTTTGCCCAACCTGGAGCGAAGAACAGCGTCAGCTGCGCGCCGAGTGGCTGCACACCTGCTACGAGCCGGCGATCCAACGCGCCTACGACGATTTTCATCAGGTGGACAGCCACCGCGACTACCCGCAGCTGACCATGCCGACGCTGCTGATGGCCGCGGGCAAAGGCGGCGTCATTCAGCCCGAAGACCGGGCGGAGATCCGCGCGCTGCAGCCGGAGATCGCCATCGTCGAGGTCGAGAACGCCGGACACATGATCCCGTGGGACGATTTCGACGGCTTCTTCCGCGCCCTGGGCGATTTTCTGGATTAACTGAGGAACACCGACATGAGCAACCACTACCGCATCGGCCAGATCGTGCCCAGCTCCAACACCACGATGGAAACCGAGATCCCGGCAATGCTGGGCGCGCGCCAACTGATACGCCCGGAGCGTTTCACCTTTCACTCCAGCCGCATGCGCATGAAACACGTCAATAAAGAAGAATTGGCGGCGATGGACGCCGAGTCCGATCGCTGCGCGCTGGAGCTGTCCGACGCGCGGGTCGACGTGCTCGGCTACGCCTGCCTGGTGGCCATCATGGCGATGGGGCTGGGTTACCACCGCGAATCGCAGGCCCGGCTGGCGCAGGTGACGAAAGACAATCAGGCCGCCGCGCCGGTCATCAGCAGCGCCGGCGCGCTGGTCAACGGCCTGAAGGTGATCGGCGCCAAACGCATCGCGCTGGTGGCGCCCTACATGAAACCGCTGACCCAGCTGGTGGTGGACTACATCCAGCACGAAGGCATCGAGGTCAAAGTATGGCGCGCGCTGGAGATCCCGGACAACCTCGACGTCGGCCGGCACGATCCGGCCAGGCTGCCGGGGATCGTCGCCGAGATGGACTTACGCGAGGTCGATGCTATCGTGCTGTCCGCCTGCGTGCAGATGCCTTCGCTGCCGGCCGTCCCGACGGTGGAGGCCCAAACCGGCAAACCGGTGATCACCGCCGCCATCGCCACCACTTACGCGATGCTGACCGCGCTGGAGCTGGAACCGATCGTTCCCGGCGCCGGCGCCCTGCTGTCCGGCGCTTATTGAGGAGGCAGAATGAACGACACCCTCAGCGACAACTATCGCGGCGTCTGGGGCCAGCGCATCGGCTTCGGCCGGCGCCCGGCGCTGCTGGCGATCGACTTTATGCAGGCCTACACCACCGAAGGCGCGCCGCTGTTCGCGCCGGGCGTGGTGAGCGCGGTCGAGGAAAGCCGCGAGCTGCTGGCCTGCGCGCGCCGAACGGGAATTCCGGTGATCCACACCCATATCCGCTATCATGCAGGCCATTTTGCCGATGGCGGCTTGTGGGTGAAGAAAGCGCCGGTGATGAAAGACATGGTGGCGGGCAACCCGCTGGCGGCGTTCTGCCCGCCGGTGGCGCCGCTGGCCGATGAGGTGGTGCTGAGCAAGCAATACGCCAGCGCCTTCTTCGGCACCGCGCTGGCGCCGCTGCTGGTGGCGCAAGGGATCGACACGCTGCTGATGATCGGCTGCTCCACCAGCGGCTGCATCCGCGCCAGCGCGGTGGATGCGGTGCAGCACGGCTTTCGCGCCATGGTGGTGCGCGAGTGCGTCGGCGATCGTCACCCCGGCCCGCACGAAGCCAACCTGTTCGACATCGACAGCAAATACGGCGATGTGGTGCACAAACGGGAGGCGCTCGACTACCTGAACCGGTTATGAGTCAACGATTCACCTGCAACGACAATAACGAAGGCGCAAACAGCGCCTCACGCGACCGCCCGAAACAGGGCGGCGCCCATGCAACGCAAACACAACAGGCGCCTCCTGCGGAGGCCAACACGCACCACCTGGAGACAACATCATGGCCATTGTCGACACCCCGCTGGCGGGGAAAGCGGACGCAGAATCGCTGCTGCTGTACCGCAAAATCACCTGGAAACTGATCCCGTTTCTTTGCCTGTGCTACCTGGCGGCCTACCTCGATCGCATCAACGTCGGGCTGGCCAAGCTGCAGATGGCCGACGCGCTGCAGCTGAGCGAAGCGGCCTTTGGTCTGGGCGCCGGGCTGTTCTTCGTCGGCTATATTCTGTTCGAGGTGCCGAGCAACCTGATCCTGCAGCGCGTCGGCGCCAAGATGTGGATCGCCCGCATCATGATCACCTGGGGGCTGCTGTCCACCGCCACCATGTTCGTCACCACGCCGACCCAGTTCTACGTCATTCGCTTTTTGCTCGGCGTGGCGGAGGCCGGTTTCCTGCCCGGCGTGCTCTTTTACCTGACGCTGTGGTTCCCGACCTATCGCCGCGGCCGCATCATCGCGCTGTTCATGATCGGCCTGCCGCTCTCCAGCGTGATCGGCGGGCCGCTCTCCGGCTGGATCATGGGCCATTTCGACATGCGCCACGGGCTGCACGGCTGGCAGTGGTTGTTTTTGCTGGAGGGCATTCCCAGCGTGCTGTTGGGCGTGCTGACCTTCTGGCTGTTGCCTAACACTTATCAGCAGGCCAAGTGGCTGACGCCCGAGGAAAAACAGCGCATCGCCGACGATTTGGCGCGTGACGACGCCGAGGCCGATCACGGCAAGCACAGCTTCCGCGACGGCTTCTTCAACCTGAAAGTGTGGATGCTCGGCGGCATCGACTTCGCTATTCTGCTCAGCGCCTACGCCATGGGCTTTTGGATGCCGACCTTCATCAAAACCGCCGGCGTCACCGACATCACCACCATCGGCTACCTGACGGCGATCCCCAGCGTCGCCGCCCTGCTCGGCATGCTGCTGATCGGCAGCAGTTCGGACCGGCTGCGCGAACGGCGCTGGCATATCATCGTGCCGTTTATCATCGGCGCGCTGGCGATGGCCGGCAGCACCTTCTTCACCCACAATGCGTTGGCCACGGTGCTGCTGTTTTCCATCGCCCAGGCGGCGATCATCGGCGCGGTGCCGGTGTTCTTCAGCCTGCCGGCCACCTTCCTGCGCGGCACGGCGGCGGCGACCGGCTTCGCGCTGGCCTGTTCGCTGGCCAACATCGCCGGGCTGGTTAGCAATTCGCTGATGGGGTTGGCGCTGGATCTGACCGGCAAGAGCGGCGGCGCGCTCTGGGCCTTCGCCGGCTGCCTGCTGCTCAGCTCGCTGCTGGTGGTGGCCCTGCCGGCCAAGGTGGTGAACCGCTGAGCGTCGGCCACGCCAAAAAGACGAAGGGCGCATAATGCGCCCTTCTTTTTGCTTACCGGGAATGGACGAACTTACTCGTCCTTCAGCCCGCGGTTGATCAGCATCGGCTCGATGCTCGGCTCTTTGCCGCGCCAGTCGATGTACAGCTTCTCCAGATCCTGACTGTTGCCGCGCGACAGGATCATGTCGCGGAAGCGCTGGCCGTTTTCGGCGGTCAGGCCACCGTGTTCGGTGAACCACTGGAAGGCGTCGTCCGCCAGCATTTCCGTCCACAGATAGGCATAGTAGCCCGCGGCGTAGCCGTTACCCCAGATGTGCTGGAAGTAGCTGGAACGGTAACGCGGCGGCACGTAGCTGAGATCCACCTTGTCTTTTTGCAGCGATTCGGCCTCGAACTTGTCCACATCCTGCTGCGGCTGATCGGCGGTCAGCATGTGCCAGTGCATATCCAGCAGCGCGGCGGACAGCAGCTCGGTCATGCTGTAGCCCTTGTTGAACTTGTCGGCCTTCTTGATCTTGTCGACCAGTTCCTGCGGCATCGCCTCGCCGGTCTGGTAGTGCTTGGCGAAGTGGCTGAACACTTTCGGATCGCTGACCCAGTGCTCGTTGAACTGCGACGGGAACTCGACGAAGTCGCGCGCGGTGTTGGTACCCGACAGGCTCGGGTATTCCTGATCGGCGAACATGCCGTGCAGCGCGTGGCCGAACTCGTGGAACATGGTGATCACGTCGTCATACGACAGCAGCGCCGGCTGCCCCGGCGCCGGTTTGGTGAAGTTGGCGACGTTGTAGATCACCGGCTTGGTGCCATTGAGCTTCGACTGATCGACGAAGTTGCTCATCCAGGCGCCGCCGCCCTTGTTGTCGCGCTTGAAGTAGTCGGTATAGAACAGCGCCAGCGATTTGCCGTCCTTGTCGAACACTTCATACACCTTGACGTCCGGCTGGTAGACCGGAATGTCCTTGCGCTCTTTGAAGCTGATGCCGTACAGCAGGTTGGCGGCGTAGAACACGCCGTTGTTCAGCACGTTGTTCAGCTCGAAGTAAGGTTTGATCTGCGACTCGTCCAGATCGTACTTGGCCTTGCGCACCTGTTCGGCGTAGAACTGCCAGTCCCAGGCCTGCACCTTGAAATCGCCTTTCTGCTGGTCGATCACCGCCTGAATGTCTTTGGCTTCACGTTCGGCGCGCGCGGTGGCCGCCGGCACGATGTTGCGCATAAAGCTCAGCGCGGCATCCGGTGTCTTGGCCATCTGGTTTTGCAGTTTCCAGGCGGCGTAGTTCGGGTAGCCCAGCAGCCTGGCCTGCTCGGCGCGCACCTTGGCCAGTCGGGAAATGGTCTGGCGGGTATCGTTGCCGTCGCCCTTCTCCGCACGCGTCCAGGAGGCGTCGAACAGCGCTTTGCGGGTATCGCGATCTTTCAGGCTCTGCAGCAACGGCTGCTGGGTGGTGTTCTGCAGCACCAACAGCCACTGTTTCTCCAGCTTGCGCTCGGCGGCCGCCTGCGCTGCCGCGGCCAGCTCACCTTCGGACAGACCGTCCAGCTTCGCCTGGTCGGTTATCGCCAGCGCGCCGTTTTTGCTCGCCGCCAGCAGTTTGTTGGTGAACTGGGTGCTCAGCGTCGCCGCTTCCTGGTTCAGCGCCTTCAGCTTGGCCTTGTCGGCGTCCGACAGGTTGGCGCCCGCCAGCTCGAAGTTCTTATAGGTGACTTCCACCAGCCGACGTGACTCCGGATCCAGCTTTAGCGCATCGCGATCTTGATAGATGGCCTTGATGCGCGCGAACAGCTTGCCGTTGAGCATGATGTCGTCGTTCAGCGCCGCCAGCTTCGGCGAGGTTTCTTCATCCAGCTTCTGCAGCGCATCGCTGGTATTGGCCGAGGTCATGGCGCCGAACACGTTCATCACCCGCGTCAGCAGCGAACCGGCCTGCTCCAGCGCCACGAAGGTATTTTTAAAGTTAGGCTTGGCCGGGTTGTTGGCGATCTTCTCCACCTCTTCCCGCTTTTGCTTGATGCCCGCGTCGATCGCCGGCGCGTAGTCGCTTTCCTTGATCAGGTTGAACGGCGGCGCCTGGAACGGCAGACGGCTTTGATAGAAGAACGGATTTTGGGTCTTTTGCTTGTCGTGCTGATTGGCTTCACCGGTCACGGTAGCCTCCTTCGCCTGGCCGCTGGGCAGCGCGCTATGGTCGGCGTGAGGTTGGGTTTCTGCTGCCTGTGCCTGCGAGCCCAGCGCCATGCCGATCGCCAGCACCAATGTGGATAAACGCATCAAATCGAAACTCCTCCATGTTCACGGAATAAGGTCTCGGGGAATGGCTCCCTCTGAGTCACCTCCTAGCTTAGGCGCAGTTGGCAGTTTGAGCAAAAACAAGTGATTAGAAGTGAGCCGCCTCGCCGATCTGCTGTATCAGAAAGGTCAGCAGCGCGCGCGTTTTGGCTGGCAGATAGCGGCGGCCGGGATAAACGGCATACAGCTGCAGCGGCGCCGGCGGCAAGCTGGCGCGCCGCGCTGGTGACTATCGGCGGGCTGTGTCTGCTGGCGGCGGTGTTGGTGGCGCTGTTCGTTCCCAGGGATGCGCCGCAGCCACAGGCTGCCGCGCCCGTCACGCTCGATCGCCGGCTGTTGCTGTTCGCCTCCGCCGCCGGTCTGACGCAGTTCAGCCCGATGCTGCTGATCCCGGTGCTGGCGCCGCTGCTCACCCAGCGGTTACAGGTGGCAGACGCGCATTTGTCCTGGCTGTTTCTCATCGGCGGCGTGGCCGGCTATCTGGCGACCGTACTGGCAGGCCGCTGGTTGCAACGCGTTGGCGCCGTGACGCTGACGGTGAGCGCCACGCTGTTGCTGCTGGGCAGCCTGTGGCTGGCGGCGCGCGGTGGCGACCGCGCTGAACTGTTTATGGTGACGTTTCTCGCGGCGGCCTACGCGCGGCTGGTCGCGATCTCTTCCCTGAGCATGCGCTGGCCGGACAATCGGCAACGCGCCGCCTTCGGCACGCTGCAAACCGCCCTGATACACCTGAGCGCCACGGTGGCCTTCTTGCTCTCTTCCGCGCTGCTGAGCGGCGGCCTCACCCCGCGCAGTTTGCAACGCCTGCTGTGGTTGTGCGCACTGAGCGCCGTCGCCGTCGCGCCGCTCAGCGTTTGGCTGCAGGCGCGGCTGCGTCAGCGCGGCGCCTCATAAACCACCTTACCGTCCACATAGGTGCGATAAATGTTGCGATCGTCCCCCAGGGTCATCAGCACGAACCCTTGATCCATCAGCGTGGCGCTGTTGGCGTGACGCAGCTGCTGCAGCGGCGTCACCGCCGGATCGAGCACCACGAAATCCGCCTCTTTGCCGACGTTGAAGTTGCCGATTTTGTCGTCCAGCGCCAGCGCGCGCGCGCCGCCCAGGGTGGCATGATAGAACGCTTCTACGGCGGAGAGCCGGTAATGCTGCAGCTGGCCGACCTTGTACGCCTCGCCTAACGTGCGCAGCATATTGAAGGTGGTGCCGGCCCCCACGTCGGTGCCGATGCCGAGCTTCACCTGCTTGCGCCAGGCCTGCTGCAGGTCAAACAGCCCGCTGCCGAGAAACAGGTTGGAGGTGGGACAAAAGGCGATCGCCGAGCGGGTATCGCACAAGCAGTCCCACTCCTGCTCCTCCAGATGCAGGCAATGGGCGAATACGCTTTTATCGCCGGTCATGCCGTAGCGGTGGTAAACATCCAGATAGCTGCGGTGTTGCGGGAACAGCGCTTTTACCCAGGCCACTTCCTGCGGGTTCTCGCTCAGGTGCGTCTGCAGCCAAACGTCGGGATATTCTTCGCGCAGCCGCTGCACCTGCGCCAGCAGCGCCGGCGTACTGGTGGGCGCAAAGCGCGGCGTAATGGCGTAACCGAGGCGGCCTTTGCCGTGCCAGCGTTCGATCAGTTCGCGCGTCTGGCGATAACTCTGCTCCGGCGTTTCCAGCAGCGCCTCCGGCGCATGGCGATCCATCATGACCTTGCCGGCGATCAGGCGCATGTTCAGCGCTGCCGCCTGGCTGAACAGCGCATCGACCGACTGTGGATGCACGGTGCCGAACACCAGCGCGGTGGTGGTGCCGTTACTCAGCAACTGCTGCAGAAAGAAAGCCGACATCGCGTCGGTGTGCTGCTCACAGTCGTAACGGCTTTCGGTCGGGAAGGTGTAATTGTTTAACCAGTCCAGCAGTTGATCGCCATAGGCGCCAATCATTTCGGTTTGCGGATAGTGGATATGGGTATCGATAAAACCCGGCACGATAAGCTTGTCGCGATACTCCGTGACCGCGAAGCCCGGCGGCAGCAGCGCCTCGCCCTGCCGCCAGCTGCCGAACCAGACGATGACGCCGTCGTTCAGCAGCAGCAAACCGTCGGGAACATGCCGCAGGCGTTCTTCGAGCTGTTGCGGCGCCTCCACACAGGCTGCGATATCAAAAAAATTGCCACGAATAGCCGTGGTGAATTGCAGTGCCATTATTTTCTTCCTTGTGACGACCGACCAAGCTCACCCGCGAAATAACCTGCGCCGATGAAACAAGGCTTTTTTGCCCAAACGCAAAGACCGGCTTAAGCATAGCAAGCCGTATGCCAATAGGCGGCGATAAAATACATTTTTAAATAAAAACAATTAATTAGTAATTAACCTAAAAGCATAGACCGGCGAAAGAGAATAAGACCCACGCTCAGTCTTCGACGGCGGATAAATAGCAACCGTTTGCTTGCCGAAATAACACCGCGCCGCTGCACCTTTAATGGGCAAACGACGCTCTTTACGACCGTCCGCTTTATTTCAACACCGCTTCCGGGGGCGGAACCCCAGCCTGGAGGCAACGGCCAAACTTGAAACGATAACTATTCTCAATTATCATCCGCGCATCTTTTTGACCAGCAATGCGAAAACCATGTCCGCCACCGCCTCTGCCCCGCACGCCGCGCTGTCGCGCCTTTACGCCACCCACCACGCCTGGTTGCAGGGATGGTTGCGTCGGCGGCTGGGCTGCGCTTTCGACGCGGACGATGTGGCGCAGGACACCTTTATGCGCCTGCTGAAAAGCGACGCCGCGGCGACCCTGCGCGAGCCGAAAGATTTTCTGGTCACCGTCGCCAAGCGGGTGATGGTCGATCTGTTCCGCCGCAGAACGCTGGAGCGCGCCTATCTTGAGATGCTGGCGCTGATCCCGGAAGGCTACGCCCCGTCGCCGGAGCAGCGCCAGAGCCTGCTGGAAAGCCTGCAGCAGATCGACGCCATGCTCGACGGCCTGGGGCCGAAGGTAAAACAGGCCTTTCTGTTGTCGCAGCTCGAAGGCCTGGGCTATGCGGACATCGCCGCGCGCCTCGGCGTGTCGGTCAGTTCGGTTAAAAAATACATGGCCAAAGCCACCGAGCATTGCCTGCTGTTCAGCCTCGAAAACGACGTTTATTCATGAGCAACGCCATCACCCCCGAGCAGCGCCAGGCGCTGAAAATGGCCGCACACTGGTATGCCCTGCTGTGCGACGAGCACGTCACCGAACGCCAGCGCCAACAGTGGCAAGCCTGGCACCAGCAGCATGACGATCACCGCTGGGCCTGGCAGCGCGTCGAAGCATTGCAGAGCCAGCTGCAGGGCGTGCCGGGCAAATTCAGCTATCGCACGCTCGATCGCGCCGGCCGTCAATCGGCGATCGATCGCCGCACCCTGCTGAAAAGCCTGCTGCTGTTGCTCGGCGTGGGCGGCGGCGGCTTCTTCTACCGGTCGCCGCTCGGCCAGGAGCTGCGCGCCGACTACCGCACCGCCACCGGCGAAATCAAACCCATTGTGTTAAGCGACGGCACCCAACTGGTGCTGAACACCGCCAGCGCGGTGGACGTGCATTACGACGATCGCCAACGACTGATCCGCTTGCACGCCGGGGAAATCAGCCTGGTTACCGGACGCGATGCCCGGCCGCTGTGGGTGCAGAGCCCGCAAGGGGCGATGCGCGCGCTCGGCACCCGTTTTTTGGTGCGCGAGAGCGGCGGCGAAACGCGCCTGACGGTGCTGGAGCATGCAGTCGAAGCGCAGCTGGCGCAAGACGCGCAACAAAAGCGCCGGGTGAACGCCGGCGAACAGATAAGCTTCAGCGCGGCGGCCTTCAGCGATAAGCAACCGGCTACGGCGGAAGAGGGCTGGCTACACGGGGTGCTGAGCGTCAGCCAGTGGCGGCTGGACCGGGTGATCGCCGAACTGGCGCGCTATCGGCGCGGCCACCTGAGCTGCGATCCGGCCGTTGCCGGCCTGCGCGTCAGCGGCAGTTTCCCGCTCAACGATACCGATCGCGCCCTCGCCCTGCTCAGCCAGACGCTGCCGGTACGCCTGCAAAGCTTTACCCGCTATTGGTTGCAAATCGTCCCCGCCTGAATTTTTTAAATGAAAATGATAAAAAATCGCATTCTTGATTGTCCCTTTTGCTTTGCTCATCCGACTCCCAGGAAAACACTGCAGCAATAAATAAAAAATGATTCAGGAGAAGGTATGAACAACGCTTGGGGAAAGGTCGCTCCGGCTTCGCTTTGGGGAAAACGGGCCACGCCGCTGGCCGTGGCCATTGGCCTGGTCTTCGCTGCACCGCAGATGGCGAGCGCCGCCAGCGCCGCTGCCGCCTATCACATTCCGGCCGGTGAGCTGGACGGCGCGCTGAACGCTTTCGCCGCGCGCGCCGGCATCGCGCTCTCGGTGGACGGCGCACTAACCGCCGGTAAACGTTCGCCGGGCCTGAGCGGCAGCTACGGCGTCGATGACGGCCTGAACGCCCTGCTGGCGGGCAGCGGCCTGCAGGCTAAAGCGCTCGGCAACAACGGCTACACGCTGGCCAAACTGCCGCAGCCGCAGAAAGAAGAAGACATCACCGTGGTCGGCGACTGGCTGGCGGAAGGCCGTCAGGCAGACGTGTTCGAACACCCCGGCGCGCGCGACGTAGTGCGCCGCGAAGACTTCGTCAAAACCGGCACCACCACCGTGCGTGAAGCGTTGAACCGCGTGCCGGGCGTGGTGGCCCCGGAAAACAACGGCACCGGCAGCCACGATATGGCGCTGAACTTCGGCATACGCGGCCTCAACCCGCGCCTCGCCAGCCGCTCCACCGTGCTGATGGACGGCATCCCGGTGCCCTTCGCCCCTTACGGCCAGCCGCAGCTGTCGCTGGCACCGGTCTCGCTCGGCAATATGGATGCGATTGACGTGGTGCGCGGCGGCGGCGCGGTGCGCTATGGGCCGCAGAGCGTCGGCGGCGTCGTCAACTTCGTTACCCGCGCCATCCCGAAAACCTTCGGCCTGGAGGCCGGCATGCAGGGGCAGCTCAGCCCGACCTCGCGCCAGGATCACCCGAAAGGCACCGGCAACCTGATGATCGGCGGCACCGCCGACAACGGCTTCGGCGCGGCGCTGCTTTACTCCGGCACCCGCGGCAGCGACTGGCGCGAGCACAGCGCGACCAAGATAGACGACGTGATGCTGAAAAGCCGCTACGCCCCGAACGAGGTGCACACCTTCAACAGCCTGCTGCAATACTACGAAGGCGAAGCGAACATGCCGGGCGGCCTGAGCCGGGCGGACTACAACGCCAACCCGTTCCAGTCTACGCGCCCGTACGACAAGTTCTGGGGCCGCCGCCAGTTGGCGAACTTCGGTTACCAATATCAGCCTGATCAGCAGCATAAGTTCGACGTGCAGAGCTTCTACACCTACACCCTGCGCAGCGGCTATCTGGATCAGGGCAAGAACCTGACGCTGTCGCCGCGCGAATACTGGGTGCGCGGCGTAGAACCGCGCTACAGCCAGAGTTTCCGCTGGGGAGATTCCGCCCATGAGGTCGGCGTCGGCTACCGTTACGTCAGTGAGTCCACCCATGAGCTGCGCTACACCAGCAAGGCCAGCACCGGCAGGCTGCCGTCCACCGCCAGCCCGTACGATCGCGACACCCAGTCCGGCACCGAGGCGCACGCCTTCTATCTCGACGATCGCATCGACATCGGCGACTGGACCATCACGCCGGGCATGCGCTACGAGTACATCAAGTCGTATCAGAACAACTACATCAAGAATAACCGCCTCGACGTCAGCTATAACGCGCCGCTGCCGGCGTTGAACGTGATGTATCACCTGAACGAATACTGGAACCTGTACGCCAACACCGAAGGCTCCTTCGGCACCGTACAATACAGCCAGATGGGCAAAGCGGTCGACAGCGGCAAGATTGAACCGGAGAAGGCGCGCACCTGGGAACTGGGCACCCGCTACGCCGGCGATGCGCTGACCGGCGAGATCGGGCTGTTCCTGATCAACTTCAACAACCAGTACGATTCCAACCAGGTGACCGACAGCGTGACCGCGCGCGGCAAAACCCGCCACGCCGGGCTGGAAGGCAGCCTGCGTTACGATCTGTCGCAGCTGACGCCGAAACTGGACGACCTGACCGCCTACGCCAGCTACGCCTACGTCAACGCCACCATCCGCGAAGACGGCGGCTACAAGGGCAACCAGGTGCCGTTCTCGCCGAAGCATAAAGGCACCCTGGGGCTGGACTACACGCCGGGCAACTGGGCGTTTAACCTTAACGGCGAGTTCCAATCCAACCAGTTCGCCGACAACGCCAACACCGTGGCGGAAAGCGCCGACGGCAGCACCGGCCGCATTCCCGGCTATATGCTGTGGGGCGTGCGCGCCGCCTATGATTTCGGCCCGGAAATGGCCGGCCTGAATCTGGGCGTCGGCGTGAAAAACCTGTTCAACCACGAGTATTTCACCCGCGCCTATGACGACAACAACAAAGGTCTGTACATCGGCCAGCCGCGCACGATCTATCTGCAAGGTTCGGTGAAGTTCTGATCCTCAACGGCGGGCGCGGTTAACCGTGCCCGCCGCCTTTCCCGTCGACGTGACGACGTCACATAAAACCGTTCCTCCGCGTCGCCGCAGCGGCGAAAAATAAGTCGCTTCTGACGCCAATACGCGTAATATCGACGATCCGCCCCGATTTATGTGCGCGGATTTTTTGCCGTTATGGCCTGAAAAGCGAGGAAATAAAATGAATCACAATGACCTTTCTCAGTGCCGCGTTGACACCGACCGTTTGTTGATTGCCCCCTTTACCGCAGCAGACGCCGACGATGTTTACCAGGCGATCACCCCCACGCTGACGCGCTTTATGACCTTTGAGCCGGAGGCGTCGCCGGAAGATTTCGCCAACGTTTGGCAAAGCTGGCTGCCGCTGATGCGCGAAGGCGAAGAAGTGATCTTCGTCGCCCGCCGGCGCGAAGACCGGCAGTTTGTCGGCGTCGGCGGCGCGCACAACCTGCGCAGCCCCACCCCGGAGCTGGGCATCTGGGTGAAAGAGAGCCTGCATGGCCAGGGCTACGGCCGCGAAATCGTGCAGGGCATCGCGCGCTGGGCCAGCGAGCGCTTTCAGCCGCCGCACTTTCTCTACCCGGTGGCCGAGCAGAATACCGCCAGCCGCCGCCTCGTCGAGTCGCTGGGCGGCGTGCTGGCAGGCCGTTGCGAACGCATCAAGTATGACGCCGTGGTCTACCACCTGCCGCCTCAGCGCTAATCAGCATCGGGCCGCTGGCCCGGTGTGACCTTTTTTCCTTTCCGCCGTGATAACCGCTGCCACTGCCTGCGGGTTTGTGCTAATGATAGAGGCATGTAGGGTAAAAACAGTTGAGGAACAGCAACATGATTATTTTTGTTACCGGCGCCACCTCCGGTTTCGGCGAGGCCATTGCGCGCCGTTTTATCCGTGAAGGCCACCAGGTGATCGCCGCCGGGCGCCGCCTTGAGCGTCTCGAAGCGCTGCAGGAAGAATTGGGGGAAGCGTTGCACATCGTGCGGCTCGACGTGCGCAACCGCGCCGCCATTCAGCAGGTGATAGAAGCGCTGCCGGCCGAGCTGCGCCAGATCGACGTGCTGGTGAACAACGCCGGGCTGGCGCTGGGGCTGGAGCCGGCGCACAAGGCCAACGCCGATGACTGGGAAACCATGATCGACACTAACGCCAAAGGGCTGGTGAACATGACCCGCGCGCTGCTGCCCGCCATGGTCGAGCGCAACGTCGGCCACGTGATCAACATCGGTTCCACCGCCGCCAACTGGCCCTATGCCGGCGGCAACGTGTACGGCGCCACCAAGGCGTTCGTCAAGCAGTTCAGCCTGGGCCTGCGCGCCGATCTGCACGGCACGCGCATCCGCGTGACCGATATCGAGCCGGGCCTGGTGGGCGGCACCGAGTTCTCCAACGTGCGCTTCAAGGGCGATGACGGCAAGGTCAATAAAACCTACGAAGGCGCCGATGCGCTGACGCCGGAAGACATCGCCGAGTCGGTATTCTGGGTCGCCACGTTGCCGGCGCGCGTCAACATCAACACGCTGGAAATGATGCCGGTCAGCCAGTCCTTCGCCGGGCTGAACATCCACCGCGGCGCCTGAGCCCTGTCGGCGGGAGGCAACTCCCGCCGTGTTTCCTCAGGCCGCGCGCCAGCCGGAAACGATAATCAGCATGCCCGCCAGCGCCACCCCGGCGCCGACCCAATCCAGCGCAGACAGCTTCACGCCGTCCACCACTCGCAGCCACAGCAGCGCCGTCGCCACATACACGCCGCCATAGGCCGCGTAGACCCGCCCGCTGGCCGCAGGATGCAGCGTCAACAGCCAGACGAACAGCATCAGGCTCAAGGCCGCCGGCAACAGCAGCCAGGCGCTGCCCTGCTTCTTGAGCCACAGGTAAGGCAGGAAACAGCCGATAATTTCAGCGAGGGCGGTGGCGAAAAACAACAGCGTAGTTTTTAACATCGGTCGCAGTTTTCTCTCGATAAAGTAAACGAATCGGCGCTTGGCTGGTGAATTCCAGGAGCGCGGTGGTATATTTGTCACCACGCCTGCGGGCGAGGTAACGCCAGTGCCGCCTTCATCAGGCGCACTCACTCATAAGGATGAAACGATGAAAACATTTTCGACCCAACGACTGCTGCGCGGGATGCTGCCGGTCGCCATGCTGGCCGTAATGGGCGCCTGGCAGGCGCCGGCGCTGGCCGCCACCTGCACTCAGGGCAGTACCTGCGTCACCGTCGATGGCAAAGGCAGCGGCGCGATGAGCACCGAAGAAGCGCGCCAGAGCAAAGAGCAGTGGAATGATACCAAATCCCTGCGCCACAAGGTTAACACCCGCGTCGAGAAAGAATTCGACAAGATCGATCGCGCGGCGGATGACGAAGATCGCTGCAACGACAGCAACAACGTCAACGCCTACTGGGAGCCGGACACCCGTAAATGTCTGGATCGCCAGACCGGGCGTCGGATTAATCCTTAATCCGCCTGCGGCGGGCGGGCAAGCGTGAAACCCGGCCGCCGTTGCTGCTATCCTGTTACAGGAAGTCCATTGTCTAAAAGGATGACGTGATGAAAAAAACGCTGATATTAACCGCTGTGTTGCTGGCCGGCGCGCCGATAGCGGCCCTGGCCTCCTGCGAAAGCGTGAAAGCGGACATTTCGCAAAAAATCGTCAATAACGGCGTACCGGAGTCCGGCTTCAAACTGGAGATCGTGCCAAACGATCAGGCCGATCAAGCGGGCGGCCAGGTGGTCGGCCACTGCGAAAACGACACCCAGAAGATCGTCTACACCCGCCTGAACAACGGCGATGATCGCGGTGATGCGGCGCAGACCGGCACCAGCCAGGATACCTCCAACACGCAGTAAGCCGCACCGGCTACCCAGGGCGCTCTGCAGCAGCGCCCGCTCCTTCTCTTCCTTACGCCTGTTCCGCCTCTTCCTCTTCGCCCTGCGGCCGACAACGCGCCGGGATCAGCATCGCCGCCGCCAGCGCCAGCAACGACACCAGCGCCGAAACCAGAAACACCCAATGCAGCGAAGCCGCCACTTGCTGGGTCAGCTGCGCCAACGCCTCGCTCCCCATGCTCTGGCGCACCGCCGGTTCCATCAGCCGCTGCACCGGATCGTCAATCTCCGGCAAACGCCACTGCAGGTTGAGATTCAGCGTCGCGCCCAAAATCGCGGTGCCGATGGCCGAGCCCACCATGCGGGTAAACACCGTACAGGCGGTGGCGATGCCGCGAATGCTGTAATGTGCCGCGTTCTGCACCGAAACCAGAAACGTGGTATTGCACAGCCCCATGCCGGCGCCGACCATAAACGCCGCCACCCGGCCCCACAGCAAGCCGCCCTCCGGCTGCAGCAGCAGCAAGATCAGGCCGCCCGCCACCAACAACAGCGCGCCCAGCAGCGCCGTGGCGCGGTACGAGGTCATCAGCATCAAGCGGCCGCTCAGCGTGCTGGCCAGCGGCCACCCGATCGACATCAGCGCCAGCGTGGTGCCCGCCTCCAGCGGCGAGCCCCCCATCACGCCCTGAATGAAGGTCGGCAGAAAGGCGCTGATGCCCATCATCGCCGCGCCGATCACCAGCCCGCCGATGTTGCCGGCGACGATCACCCGGCTTTGCCACAGCGCCAACGGGAACAGCGGTTCGACCGCGCGCCGCTCCTGGCGGACAAGCAGCGCCAGCGCCGCTGCCGCCAGCGCAAACAGCGGCACCACCCACCAACCCAGGCTTTCCATCTGCAACAGCGCCAGCAGCAGCGCCGAAACGAACAGCGTCAGCCAGGCGGTACCGGCCAGATCCAGCGCGTGCTGGCGCAATGGCTGATGCGCCGGCAGATAGCGCCAGAGGAAGAACATCGCCAACAGGCCGATCGGCAGGTTGACCCAGAACACCAACGCCCACGGCAAATGTTGCACGATAAACGCCCCCAACAGCGGGCCGATGATCGCCGACACGCCCCACACGCTCGACAGGTATCCCATCACCTTCGGCCGTTCGGTGGCGCTGTAGATATCGCCGATGATGGTAGAGGCGATCGGCATGATGGCGCCGGCGCCCAGCCCCTGCAGCAGACGAAAGCCGATCAGCCAATACATGTCGGGGGCGAAACCGCACAGTACCGATCCCAACAGGAACAGCGTGGCGCCGAAGAAGAACACCCGCTTGCGGCCGTAGAGATCCGCCAGCCGCCCGTAGATGGGAATGGTGATCGCCTGCGACAGCAAATAGACCGCGAACACCCAGCCCAGCAGCGAGAAACCGCCGAGATCGCCGATGATGGTCGGCATGGCGGTGGCGACGATGGTGGCTTCGATCGCCGACATGAACATCGCCAGCATGCAGGCGATCAGAATCAGCGGGCGGTGAGCGATGGGTGCGGGTGAAACGTTATTTGTCATGGCGTTATGCAGTTTTCCTGGCGTTTTTGTTTTCCCTGAGTATATCAGCAAGCGCCTGCACCGAGTCTATCCGCCCTCACATCCCGTCTTCGCCGACGGCGGATCGCACCATTTGGACTTGTTGTTACGGCGTAACGTTATGCGGCGGATTTTTTTCACTTTCCCCCCATCCCAGCGCTGACGCGGGCTGAGACGCCGATCGGCGCAAACTCAATCACCTGATTTTGTTCATAAAACTTGGCACGGTCAACGACAGGGTGCTATACCTTCCCTAGCCGGAGTCGTTGGGCTTCGTGCTTTCTCGGGTTTAAATATCAGTATCTTATGCTGATTAACTCACGTATTGAGCCTACGTTCAGCACGCTGTGCCGAACGCACCCTTCGCTCAATGTCGCTAACCTCATGCGAAACGCCCGTTTTGTACCGCCACGCCCGCCGGGCCGTGGGTAACAATCAGAGCGGAATGCGCCGTCTCGTCGGCCGCTCCGCGCAACGGAGGACGCAACATCATGCACAAGTCAGCGCCATACCGGCGCCTGCTCCTCGGGAGCCTGTTGTTTATCGCCGTCATCGCACTGCTGGTTTACGGCATCGGTTGGGACACCCTCAAGTCGCGCCGGGAAGATTTGATCTACCTCGGCCAACAACACATGTTCCTGGTGGCCTGCTCCATGCTGCTGTCGCTGCTGGTCGGTATTCCCAGCGGTATCTTGCTGAGCCGCCCTTTCGCCCGCCGCTGGGCGGAACACGTGATGCAAATCTTCAACGTCGGCAACACCCTGCCGCCGCTGGCGGTGCTGGCGCTGGCGATGGTGATCATCGGCATCGGCGATCGGCCGGCGGTGGTGGCGCTGTTCCTCGCCTCGCTGCTGCCCATCGTGCGCAATACCTATGCCGGCCTGCGTTCGGTGCCGCCGGCGCTGGTCGAGGCCGCCAACGGTATTGGCATGACCACCGGGCAGCGGCTGCGCCAGGTCGAACTCCCCAACGCGCTGCCGGTGATTTTCGCCGGGATACGCATCGCGATGGCGATTAACGTCGGCACCGCGCCGCTGGCGTTTTTGATTGGCGCCAGCAGCTACGGCGAGCTGATCTTCCCCGGCATCTACCTGAACGACTTCCCGACGCTGATCCTCGGCGCCGCCGCCACCGCGCTGATCGCCCTGCTGCTCGATCTGGCGCTGGCCGGTCTCGGCCGCCGGCTCAGCCCGCACACCGCATCCTGATGGGAGAAACGCGATGACTCGATGGTTACAACGCCTCCGCCACGCGCTGCTGTTCTCCTTGCTGATGACCGGCGCGGCCGCCTGGGCCGCCCCACTGACGCTGGCGAGCAAGAACTTTACCGAACAGCGCATTCTGTCGGCGATCACCGTGCAATACCTGCGGGCCAAAGGTTTTCAGGTCGAACCCAAGACCAACCTGGCCACGGTGATCACCCGCAACGCCATGATCAACAAGCAGATCGACATGACCTGGGAATACACCGGCACCTCGCTGATCATCTTTAACCACATCAATAAGCGCATGACGCCGCAGGAAACCTACGACACGGTGAAAAAGCTCGACGCCAAACTCGGCCTGGTGTGGCTGCAGCCGGCGGACATGAACAACACCTACGCCTTCGCCATGCAGCGCCGGCGCGCGGAAAAAGAGCAGATTCGCACGATGTCGCAGCTGGTGGCCAAAGTGGAACAGGTGCGTAAAACCGACCCGAAACACAACTGGCTGCTGGGGTTGGATCTGGAGTTTGCCGGCCGCTCGGACGGCCTGAAACCGATGCAGGCGCTGTACGACATGCCGCTCGATCGCCCGCAAATCCGCCAGATGGATCCCGGCCTGGTCTACAACGCCATCCGCGACGGCTTCGTCGACGCCGGGCTGGTGTACACCACCGATGGCCGGGTGAAAGGGTTCGATCTGCAGGTGCTGGAAGACGACAAAGGCTATTTCCCGAGCTACGCGGTCACGCCGGTAGTGCGCGCCGACGTATTGCAAAACACGCCGGGGCTGGAAGCGGCGCTGAACACGCTGTCGAAACAGTTCAACAATCAGGTGATCACCGAGCTGAACGCTAAGGTGGATATCGACTACCAGACGCCGCAACAGGTCGCCGACGCGTTCCTCAAGCAGCGCGGCCTGATTTAGGAGGCATGATGAATACCTTACTTTACGCCTGGCAAAACTGGGCCTATATCGCCGGATTGACGCTGGAACACCTGCTGCTGGTCGGCATCGCCGTCGGCCTGGCGATCCTGATCGGCGTGCCGCTTGGCGTGCTGATCGTCCGCCACAAATGGCTGGCGACGCCGGTGCTGAGCCTGGCCACGCTGGTGCTGACCGTGCCCTCCATCGCCCTGTTCGGGCTGATGATCCCGCTGTTTTCATTGATTGGCCACGGCATCGGCTACGTGCCGGCGATCACCGCGGTGTTCCTCTACTCGCTGCTGCCGATCGTGCGCAATACCCACACCGCGCTCGACAATCTGCCCGGCGGGCTGCGCGAAGCCGGCCGCGGCATCGGCATGACCTTCTGGCAACGGCTGCGCTGGGTGGAGATCCCGGTGGCGCTGCCGGTGATTTTCGGCGGCATCCGCACCGCCGTGGTGATGAATATCGGCGTAATGGCGATCGCCGCGGTGATCGGCGCCGGCGGCCTCGGCCTGCTGCTGCTCAACGGCATCAGCAGCAGCGACATTCGCCAGTTGATTACCGGCGCCGTGATGATCAGCCTGCTGGCGATCGTCCTCGATTGGTTATTGCACCGCTTGCAAATTGCGCTAACGCCCAAGGGGATCCGCTCATGATTAAATTGGAAAATCTGACCAAACAGTTCATGCAAAAGAACGGCACGCCGTTCAACGCCGTCGACAACATCAATCTGGACGTGCCGGAAGGCGAAATCTGCGTGCTGCTCGGCCCTTCCGGCTGCGGCAAAACCACCACGCTGAAGATGATCAACCGCCTGATCGAACCCACCGGCGGCACCATTCTGATCAACGGCGAAGACACCAGCGCGCTGGATACCGTCAGCCTGCGCCGTAAAATCGGCTACGTCATCCAACAGATCGGTCTGTTCCCCAACATGACCATCGAGGAGAACATCACCGTGGTGCCGCGCATGCTGGGCTGGGACAAAAAACGCTGCCACGCCCGCGCCGAGGAGCTGATGAGCATGGTGGCGCTGGATCCCAAGCGCTTTTTGCACCGCTACCCGAAAGAGATGTCCGGCGGGCAGCAACAGCGCATCGGCGTGATCCGCGCGCTGGCGGCCGATCCGCCGGTGCTGCTGATGGATGAACCCTTCGGCGCGGTGGATCCGATCAACCGCGAAACCATCCAGAACGAGTTTCTCGACATGCAGCGCCAGCTGAAAAAGACCGTGATGCTGGTCAGCCACGACATCGACGAAGCGCTGAAGCTCGGCGATCGCATTGCGGTGTTCCGCCAGGGCAAAATCGTGCAGAACGCCAGCGCCGATGAGCTGCTGGCGCGGCCGGCGAACGAGTTCGTCGCCTCCTTTGTCGGCCAGGATCGCACGCTGAAGCGCCTGCTGCTGGTGCAGGCCGGCGACGTGGCAGGCCAACAAGAGACGGTGACGGTGCGCCGGGAAACGCCGCTGGTGGAGGCGTTCGGGCTGATGGACGATATCGACGCCCGTTCAGTGACGGTAGTGGACGCCGACGGCAAGCCGCTGGGCTACGTCAAACGCCGTGAGGCGCGCGGCGCGCCGGGGGTGTGCGCCGACAGCCTGCACCGTTTCCGCGTCACCGCCCGCGCGGAAGAGAACCTGCGCGTGGTGCTGTCGAAGCTGTACGAACACAACACTTCCTGGATGCCGATCGTCGATGAAGACGGCCGCTACAGCGGCGAAATCTCGCAGGATTATATCGCCGACTACCTCAGTTCCGGCCGCACACGCCGGGTGTTGACGCCGCAATAACCCACGCCGGGGCGCTCGCCGCCCCGCCCATGCCGCAGTTTGCTAAAGATTCACTGGTCATCGGCCGGAGCGCCAAGCACAATGCGCTGATGACCCTTTGATTTTTCTCACGACGCCGCCCACGCATGAAAAGATTGGTCCATCTGCACCACTATCGCGCCCTGCTGCGCAGCCTGTTTATCGCCGTGTTTATCGGCGTCGCCGCCGCCCTGGCGGTGTGGCTGTTCCACCGTTCGATGATTGGCCTCGAGTGGCTGCTGCTCGGCAATGCCGACGGCAGCCTGGTGGCCGCCGCCGCCGCGCTGCCCGGCTGGCGACGCGCGCTGACGCCCGCGCTGGGCGGTCTGGCGGCGGGCCTGCTGCTGTACATTCACCAGCGCTACCGCCACCAGCGCCCGGCGGCGCCCACCGACTATATGGAAGCGATTGAGACCGGCAACGGCAAGCTGGATACCGGCGCCAGCCTGGTGAAGTGTCTGGCGTCGCTGCTGGTGGTGTCGAGCGGCAGCGCCATCGGCCGCGAAGGCGCGATGATCCTGCTGGCGGCGCTGGTGGGATCGCTCTTCGCCCAACGCTTTACGCACGAGAAAGAATGGAAACTGTGGGTGGCCTGCGCCGCCGCCGCCGGGATGGCCAGCGCCTACCATGCGCCGTTGGCGGGCAGCCTGTTTATCGCCGAGATCCTGTTCGGCACCCTGATGCTGGCCTCACTCGGCCCGGTGGTGATCGCCGCAGTGAGCGCTCTGCTGATGACCAACCTGCTCAACGGCGGCCAGGCGCCGCTCTACCTGGTGACGCCGCTCTCCGCTCCCTTGCCGACGCAATACCTGCTGATGGCGCTGGTCGGCGTGGTGGCCGGCGCCGGCGGGCCGCTGTTTTTGTGGTTGATGACCGCCACCGGCCGCGCCTTCCGATCGCTGCGCCTGAAGCCGCCATTGCAGCTGGCGTTGGGCGGCCTGATCGTCGGGCTGCTTTCGCTGCTGTTTCCGCAAGTGTGGGGCAATGGCTACAGCGTGGTGCAGGCGCTGCTGATCGCGCCGCCGGGGGTGTTGCTGCTGGGCGCGATCCTGGTGTGTAAACTGTTGGCAATCCTCGCCAGCAGCGGCTCGGGCGCGCCCGGCGGGGTCTTCACCCCGACGCTGTTCGTCGGCGCCGCGCTCGGATCGATAATCGGTCAGCTGTTCGGCCTGTGGCCGGGCATGGATGCGGCGGTGCCGCTGCTGCTGGCGCTGACCGGCATGGCCACCCTGCTGGCCGCCACCACCCATGCGCCGATCATGGCGGCGCTGATGGTGTTTGAAATGACCGGTGAATACGCGCTGCTGCCCGGCATTCTGCTCGCCTGCGTGATCGCCACCACCGTGTCGCGCGGCCTGCGGCCGATCTCGGTGTACCACACGGCGCCGCTGCCCAAGCGCGAGGTTTAGAACTCACCCTGCTGCAATATTTTCCTGAACTGCGGGCACTGCAGGTGCTCGGGTTCAGGGCAATCAACCATGTGCCGCAGCCCGTCGCGCACCTGTATCAGGCGCTGGATATGGCGATCCAACTCATCCGCCCGCGCCGCCAGCAACACGCGATCGAGCGCGATTTTGCCCCGTTCGTCAAACAAGGCGCTCATCTCATCCAACGTAAAACCGGCCAGGCGCGCGAGGGCGATCAACCGCAGTTGATCGAGCACCCCGGCGGCGTATTGACGGCGCAAACCGTGGCGGCCTATCGACGCGATCAGCCCCTTTTTCTCGTAATGCCGCAGCGCAGAAGGCGCGACTCCGCTCAGGCGCGCCACCGCGCCGATATCCAGTTCTTTTGCCATTGACTTGAAGCCGGCTTTAAGTTGCACACTGTGCGCACCTTATCACGTCACTGAGCCAAGGACACCCCTATGACTCCCGATTTGTTATTGCGCATTCTGTTAACCGGCGCCGGCGCCACCCTCTGCATGGATTTGTGGGCGTTGCTGCTGAAGCGGCGCTTCGGCATCCCTTCCCTCGATTACGCGCTGGTGGGCCGCTGGTTTCTCGGCATGTTCGACGGCCGCTGGTTTCACGCCACCATCGTCACGGCGCCGCCGCGCCAGGGTGAGAGAAAAATCGGCTGGATACTGCACTACGCCATCGGCTTGGCGTTCGCCTTTATCCCGCTCGGTTTGGCGGGCATCGAGTGGTATGCGGCGCCGGAACCGCGCATCGCGCTGTTGAGCGGCTGGCTGAGCCTGGCGGCGCCGTTTCTGGTGATGCAGCCCGCGCTGGGCTTTGGCGTGGCGGCGGCGAAAACCGCCAATCCGCGCAGAGCGCGGCTCCTCAGCCTGCTCACCCACACGGTGTATGGGCTGGGCCTGCTGATCGCCGCCCGGTTGTTGGCGACGTTCTGCGCCTGAATGGGCTACAGCAACGTGGAAATATCGAGGTAGTGCGCCAGTTCGCGCTGCTCCGCGCGCGGCAGATACGGAATTTCACCCAGCAGCGGCGCGGAAATGCGCTGCTGCAGCGCCGTGATGGTTTCGGCATAGTGCGCCAACCCCGGATTGATGCGGTTGGCCACCCAGCCCAGCAGCGGCAGGCCGTCGTTGATGATCGACTGCGCGGTCAGCAGCGCGTGGCTGACGCAGCCCAGCTTGATACCCACCACCAACACCACTGGCAGTTGCTCCTGCACCACCCATTCGGCGTACGGCCGCAGATCGTTCATCAGCACGCGCCAGCCGCCGCTGCCCTCCACCACCACCGTATCGGCTTTGGTGGACAGATCGCGCAGGCCGCTGCTCATCAGGCCGTAGTTGATGTCCTCGGTGGCATGCGCATGAAACACCTCATCCAGACAGGTGATGGGATTGATCTCCTCATAGCACAGCGGCAAGGTGGAAGATGCCTGCAACACCAAAGCGTCTTTATTGCGGATGCCCTCGCTGGTTTCCTGGCAGCGCGCGGCGATCGGCTTGTAGCCCGCGACCGAGCGGCCATCGGCGGCCAGCGCCTGCATCAACCCGCGGGAAACCACGGTTTTACCGACGTCAGTATCCGTGCCTGTCACAAATAAACGCTTCAACATGAATAAAATGCCCCAGAATGCCCCGTTAACAATGTATCGCCGCACCGGCGGCGAAGAAGTCTTGCGGAAAAATTCTAGGGGATGCCGCCACGTAGGGGCTTGAGGTAGCTCAATCTTTTGCAGGATTAATAAGAAGTTCTGATGTTAGCCTTGCAGCAGCTGCACCAGCAATGAACCGTTATACAGCGCCTCTTTCACCAGCGCCGCGCCGGGCATGGTGCCCTGATTGAAGAACTGCGTGGATTCAACCTTGACCTGCTCGCTGTAGGCCGGCAGCGCCTGCTGGCGAATGCAGGAGGCGATGGCCGGGTGCAGGATCTCCGCCGCGCGGTTGAGCGGCGAACCCACCAGGATCTTCTCCGGATTGAACAGGTTGACCATGATAGCCAGAATGCGCCCCACGCTGTGGCCGACGCCGAGGATGATGTCCCGCGCCAGTTGATCGCCCGCCAGCGCGGCGTCGCACAGCGATTCAACGGTCAGCGGCGCGCCGTGCAGGCTGGAGCTCATCGAGCCGCTCAGCCGCTGCTGGGCGATCTCCAGCATGTTCTCGATGCTGGCCACGGTCTCGAGGCAGCCGTGGTTGCCGCAGTAACAGCGTTTGCCGTAAGGATCGACCTGGGTGTGGCCGATCTCCACCACGCTGTGGCTGCCGGCATGCAGCACGTGGCCGCCGGTGATCACGCCGGCGCCGACGTTGTGGTCGATCACCACCTGAATCACGTTCTGGCTGCCGCGCGAGGCGCCGTACAACGCCTCGGCCATGGTCCAGGCGCTGATGTCGTGTTGCAAATAGACGGGCAGACCGGTCCGGGTTTCCAGCGCCGGGCCGAGCGGCATCTCCAGCACGTCGTAAAACGGCATGCGGTGCACCACGCCGGACTGCACGTCGATAATACCCGGCAGCGTAATGGCGATCGCCGTCAACCGTTCCAGCTTGCTTTGGTGGCGAATAAAGAATTGATCGACTTCGGTCAGGATGCGTTTCAGCAGCGGTTCAGGGTGTTCGGCCGCCAGCGGCAGCTGCTCCTCAACCACCAGTTTGCTGCTCAGATCGCGCAGCGCCAGCGTGATGCTGCCGCGGCTGATGCGGGCGGACAGGTAGTGCCAGGCCTCGGTGTCCAGCACCAGCCCCACCGCCGGGCGGCCCCGGCTGCCGATTTCCTGGTACTCGGTTTCCTTGACCAGATGGGCTTCCAGCAGTTCGCGCACGATCTTGGTGATGCTGGCGGGCGCCAGCTGTGCGCGTTTTGACAGTTCGATGCGCGAAATCGGGCCCAGTTGATCGATTAGCCGATAAACCGCCCCCGCATTGGTCTGTTTGATTTGATCAATATGCCCAGGCTGCCCAACCGCAATCACAAACCGGCTCCTACTATTTTTCGCGCTTCTAAATAAAGACTAGGGGTTATGGTGGGGCTTTTGTCATACAGCGTCAACTATTTGATTCGTTATGTGATTTGCTGCACAAATTCCTCGCAATTTCAGCGCGAATTGATTTTTATTTGCCCAATCTCAACGTCATTTCAGCATCAACGCCATCAGCGCCTGCGCCGCAGCGGTCAGCGGCCGTCGGCGGTGATGCACCAGCCACACTTCGGTCGTGGCGTCCGGCTCCGCCAGCGGCAAATAACGCACGCCGTCCACCCGCACCCGGGCGAAAGACGCCGGCAGAATCGAGACCCCCAATCCGGCGGAGACCAAACCGATGATGGTCATCGCCTCCCCCACTTCCTGAGTGATATACGGGGTAATGCCGGCCTTGCCGAGCAGCAGCAGAATTTCGTCATACAGCGCCGTGCCCACTTCGCGCGAGAAGAACACGAACGGCTCCTGCGCCAGGTGTTGAAAACGCAGCGCGCCGCCGGGCGTTTCCGCCAGCGGATGCCCCTCCGGCACCACCGCCACCAGCGGTTCGCGCAGCAGCAGCTGATAGTGCAGCGCTTCCGGCAGCCGCGTGTTGCGCATCACCCCCAGATCCAGCTCACCGTTCAGCAGCGGTTCGATCTGCTGTTTGGTGTTGATTTCGCGCATCTTGATGTGCACCTGCGGAGAATGCTGACGGAAAGCGCGCAGGCTGCGCGCCACCACGCCGATAAAGGGCGCGGAAGAGGTAAAGCCGATGGTCATTTCCCCCAGTTCGCCGCGATCCAGGCGCGCCGCCTTTTCCGCCGCGCGGCCGACCTGATCGAGCACCTGATAGGCTTCTTTGAGGAACATCTCCCCGGCCTGCGTCAAGCTGACGTTGCGGTTGTTGCGCGCCAGCAGCCGCGCGCCGACCATGTCCTCCAGCGCCTGGATTTGCTGGCTGAGCGGCGGCTGGGAGATACGCAGCCGCTCCGCGGCGCGGCCAAAATGCAGCTCTTCCGCCACGGCGATAAAGTAACGCAGGTGTCTCAACTCGATATTCATATTTAAAAAGTCTTAATTGTAATTATTAATATATTAGACAAAAAAATCGCCGCTCCCTATCATTTTGTTATCTGCAAAGTGTCTGTTTATCTCCCCGAAGTTCGGTAAGGAAACGCTGTGACAACCCCTGTGCGTTCTGCGGCCGTGATGCCGTCGACGCTGGCCGCCAACGATGACGCGGCCGCTGCGCCAAAAGTAAAACGCTCCACCCTCAACAACAAACTCCCCTATATCGAACGCGGCACGCCGCAGTTTATGCGCGTAACGCTGGCGCTGTTTTCCGCCGGGCTGGCGACCTTCGCGTTGCTTTACTGCGTGCAGCCGATCCTGCCGGTGCTGTCGCAAGATTTCGGCGTCTCGCCGGCCGAAAGCAGCCTGTCGCTCTCGGTCTCTACCGGCCTGCTGGCGATCGGCCTGATGTTCACCGGGCCGCTGTCCGACGCCATCGGCCGCAAGTCGGTGATGGTGGTGGCGCTGTTGCTGGCGGCAGTCTGCACGCTGATTTGCGCCTTTATGACCAGCTGGCACGGCATTTTGCTGATGCGCGCGCTGATCGGCCTGTCGCTGAGCGGCGTGGCGGCGGTCGGCATGACCTATCTCAGCGAAGAGATCCATCCCAGCTTCGTCGCCTTCTCGATGGGGTTGTACATCAGCGGCAATTCGATCGGCGGCATGAGCGGCCGCCTGGTGACCGGGGTATTGACCGACTTTTTCTCCTGGCGCGTCTCGCTCGGGGTCATCGGTTTGTTCGCCCTCGCCGCCGCCTTCATGTTCTGGCGCATTCTGCCCGCTTCGCGGCATTTTCGCGCCAGCTCGCTGCGCCCCCGCACGCTGCTGATCAACTTCAAACTGCATTGGCACGATAAGGGGCTGCCGCTGCTGTTCGCGGAAGGCTTTCTGCTGATGGGCAGCTTCGTCACCCTGTTCAACTACATCGGTTATCGCCTGCTGGCGGATCCTTATCATCTGAGCCAGGCGATCGTCGGCCTGCTGTCGGTGGTCTACCTCACCGGTTCCTACAGCTCGCCCAAGGCCGGGGCGCTCACCTCGCGCTTCGGGCGCGGCCCGGTGCTGCTGGCGTCGATCGTGATTATGCTGATCGGGATTCTGATTACCGCGTTGCCGCAGGTGCCGGCGATCTTTATCGGCATGATGCTGTTCACCGCCGGTTTCTTCGCCGCCCACTCGGTGGCCAGCAGCTGGATCGGCCGCCGTGCGCGCCGCGCCAAAGGCCAGGCGTCGTCACTGTATCTGTTCTGTTATTACGTCGGCTCGAGCGTGGCCGGGACCCTCGGCGGCGTGTTCTGGCACAGTTTCGGCTGGAATGGCGTGGCGGCGTTCATCAGCCTGATGCTGTTGCTGGCGCTGCTGGTGGTGCATTACCTGAAGCGCCTGCCGGAAGCGGCGCGCCTGTGAATAAAAAAGCCGCGGTGGATTACCGCGGCTCGCTATGCCAATGCCGGTGATTATTGACCGGTTTTCCAGCGGGTGCGCAGGTACTCCACGGCCTTATCCGTTTGCGGCTCGGTCAGATAACGTTGCCGGAACAGGATGGTTCCCCCCATCCCCGGCAAGCTCTCGTTGAGATCCAACTGCCTTTTCAGCTCAGGAACGCCGCCGTCGACGGTCCATGCCGGTTCGCTCGCCGATGGCGTGCCCACTTTATACAGCGCCACCCCGGCATAAAGCCGAACCGGCGTGTCTTTCACCACCTCGGCCCACCAGTTGGCCAGCACGTCGTAGCGAACTATTTCACGATCGAAAGGCCAGTACAGCTGCGGTGCGATGTAGTCGAGCAGCCCCAGTTTGACCCACTGGCGCGTATCGGCATAGGCCGCATCGTACGATGGCGCGCCGGCCTGAGTCGCCGAGCCGGCGGGATCGTCCGCTTTGTTTCGCCAGACGCCCGCCGGGCTGATGCCAAACGCGACAGCGGGCTTTAGCGCCCTGACGGTGGCTGAAACCTGTTTTATCAATTGCAGCGTATTGTCTCTTCGCCAACTGGCCTTGTCTGCAAACCCTTTGCCGTATTCGCGATACGTCTTTTCATCATCCAGCGGCGATTGCGGCGTCTCATAATAGAAATAATCGTCAAATTGAATGCCGTCGACGTCATAGTTTTTGACGACTTCAGCCACCACGCCGGTGATCCAGTTGCGCACGTCGGGTAAGCCAGGATCGAGCGCAAAGCGGTCGTTGGCCGTACGTATCCAGTCGGGATGCAGCGCATAGACGCTGGCCGGCGGAGACTGCAGCGTTTGATTAAGGGCATCAATCGTTTGCTGCCGGGTATTCATGGAAACCCGATAAGGATTCAGCCAGGCGTGCACTTTGATGCCGCGCCGGTGCGCTTCTTTCAGCATAAAGGCCAGCGGATCGTAACCCGGATCCTGGCCCACGGTGCCGGTCAAGACCTCCGACCAGGGCAAGATGTCAGAACGCCACAGGGCCGTTCCGTCCGGTTTAACCTGAAAATACACCGTGTTAATCCCGGTTTTCACCATGTCGTCCAGTGCGTCCGTCAGCGCCTGCTGCTGCAGGCGAATTCGCTCTGGCGCGGTTTCCGCTTTCAGGGAGGCCGCCGGCGGCCAGTCCAGCCCCATGACGGTGGCCAGCCAGATGCCCCGCATCGGTGTGACCGGCGGTGCAGGCTGCGGAGGCTTTTCCGGCTCAGGGGGTTTGGCGCATCCGCTCACGCCCAGCATGGCGGCCATCAACAGCCATCCGCCTAGTTTTGTTGCGCCTGTCGGCATAAATGTTCTCCTTCCGTGAGTGACGGTTATCCCATGTCGTATCGTGCAGAGCAAGAAACCGCCCGCTTTATCAACGCTATCCCGCGACCGGCGTCGCCCTTTCTGACGACGCCGGTACTTGTCCCATTACCAGCTCAGCCCCGTCCCGCGAGGGAACGCCACCTTGCCCGTATTGGTTTCCTCATCGTAGTCATGCCAGGTGTTGACCGGCAGTTTGCCCTGCGGTTTGATTTTCCCCGTCAGCACCTGTGCCAGAGATATCATCGAGGGACCGCGCCATACGCCGCTGTCATACCCGTAGTAAGAATAGGTGGCGACGGCAGCATCCACGTCTGCGGCATAGTTCACGATATCGTAAGGCGCGCGCAATGAGAGGTGAACGCGTTTTTTCCCCTGCTCGGCGGCGTATTTCAACCAGCCCGGATAAGGACTGGTATCATTAGCCGCCCCGGTTGCGGAGGTCACGACCCCATCCTGCTCGGCAGGCGTAAAGCGAGTCGAAAGCGTGCCGAGCAGGAACACGTCGCAATCGGCAATATGCGCCCTGATTTGGGCATCGCTCAGTTCCGTTTCCTTCGCGGCAACGACGTTCTGGTAGCCCTCCTGCGCCATCACGTTAGCGATGCCTTTGGCCTGCTCACCCCACGGGGTCAGGATAAAATAGCGCAGCGCCTTGTCTTTCAACGGCAGCAGGCTGTGGCGGTTAATGACCACGGTAATGGAGCGATCGGCGATGCGTTTTTCCAGCTTATGCGCTGAGGACGAAACGCTGCTGGAACAAGGGGCCTCGCGATGCCCCATCAGGTGATGGCGTAATTTGAGGCGCAAAATGCGCTCGACCGAAGCATCGATATCGGCCTCGTTGAGATGCCCTGTTTTCACCCGGTCCGCGAGGTAACGAATCAGGTCCGGCAGCAGGTTAGCCTGGGCCGGCGAAGCGATGCTGACAGGCATCAGGGCGATATCCACCCCGGCGGCAAAGACGTTTTCAGCCGCCCCTTGCTGGCTGAAATGCTCGGCAATCGCACCCATATCCAGCGCATCTGAAATCGTTACGCCGGCATAACCCAGCTCATCGCGCAGGATGCGGGTCTGAATTTCATGCGACATGGTGGCCGGCACCGTGATTTTTTCGCCGCTGCGGGTGTCGATCTGGCGGTTATCCAGCGCGGGGTACTGAATATGCGCGGTCATGACCATGTCCGGCGCCGCACAGCGGTCAATGGCCTGTTTGTAAGGCGCGATATCGATGGCAAACGCCTCTTCCCGCGTACGGTCGACGCGCGGCAAACCGGTATGCGAGTCGGTGGAGGTGCTGCCATGGCCAGGGAAGTGTTTGTAAGCGGTGATAAGCCCTTGCTGCTTCATCCCCGCCACCATTTTCTCGGCCAGGTGGGAAACGGCGTTCTTATCATCGCTGAAGGCGCGAACGTTAATCACCGGGTTGAACGGGTTGGTGTTGACGTCCACAACCGGTGCAAAGTTGGTATTGATATGCAACGCGCGCATATCCTGGGCCATCAGTTCGCCCTGTTCAACGGCGAGCTGTTTATCCGCGCCGCCCTCAATCGCCGCGGCGAGCGCCATATTGCCGGGGAATGAGGCATAGTCGCCGCGCGGCAGCCGGAAAACGTTACCGCCCTCGTTATCCGTGCCAATGAACAGGCGGATGCCGGCGTGGGTTTTCATCGCGGCATACCAGGCCGTTAACGTATTGATCTGCTGCTTATCTTTCAGATTATTGGCAAACAGGATCACCCCGCCCACATGGTTATCGGTGATCAGCTTGCCAATGGCTTCATCGGGAACGGTCATATCCTGATTGCTGCTACCGTTCCGATCCCAGTAGCGAAAATCCAGCATGATTTTTTGCCCGATCTTCTCTTCCAGCGTCATGTTTTTGACTTTCTGTTTAATATCCACAGTAAACCTCCTGTTAAAGCACCCGTTAATGACAGAAGAAAAGATAACCCCAAGGGCTCATAGCGTCCTGCCATTCTGTTTGTTCCAGCGTTTGGACAACGGCAAACGGGAAATGGATTAAACAGAAGACAAACGAACAGGAAAAAATCCATCAATGAATCAAAACCATAAGAAGAGCAGGTTTATTTTCGACAATCACACTTGCCTGCATGCGTAGCAGACGAGCGAGAGAATTCCCCCTGCTGCCCGCCCTATTTCCCCCTGGTAAGCCGGGCGGGCAGTTAAGCCGAGTATTGTCCCATTGCCGATGTTGCCCCCAGTCCGCTACTCTCCTATAGTATGTTGTAACTAAAATAGGGGCATATGATGAGCAAATACGATGTGATTGGCCGGATGAACGCCTGCTTTGCCGAACTGGAGCAAGCCCTCGGCGCATTGCAGCAGCAGATAACCCCGCTGCGGCTGCTGGCGGCGCGGGTGTTCAGCCTGCCGGAGGTAGAAAAAGGCCAGGAACATCAGGCCATTTCGCATATCGCGGTCGAGCAGCATGTGGGGCAAGCGGCGCGCGATCTGGCGCTGGAGCACTATCAGCGGCTCTTCATCCACCATAACCGTGAGAATGTCAGCAGCAAGGCCGCCGTGCGCCTGCCCGGCGTCATCTGTCTGGCGGTGGAGCAACCGGAGTATCAGGCGCTGCAGGCGCAGCTGGCGCTGATCAACCGCCTGAAAGGCGAACTGGAGCAGATTATCACCGTCGATTCCGGCCTGGCGCCGGAGCAGCGTTTCGAATTCGTGCACACCCATTTGCACGGGCTGATTACCCTCAGCGCCTACCGCACCCTCACCGCCCTGACCAATCCCGACTCGGTGCGCTTCGGCTGGGCCAACAAGCACATCATCAAAAACGTCAAACGGGACGACATCCTGGCGCAGCTGGAGAAAAGTCTGAAAGCCGGCCGCGCGGTGCCGCCGCACAGCCGTGAACAGTGGGCCGCCCTGGTCAGCCGCGAAATAGACGATGTCAGCCGTCTGCCGCAGCATGCGACGTTGAAAATCAAGCGGCCGGTCAAAGTGCAGCCGATCGCCCGCGTGTGGTATCAGCAGCAGCAAAAGCAGGTGCAACACCCCTGCCCGCTGCCGCTGATCGCCCTGTGTCAGGTTGAAAGCGGCGCTGCGGTGCCGAAGATCGGCGAACTGCTCAACTACGACGCCGACGCAGTAAAGCATCGCTACAAACCCGACGCCAGGCCGCTGCGGCTGCTGGTGCCGCGCCTGCACCTGTATACCGACGGCACTACTCGCTGAGGGCATATACCCGCAAGCGATGACCGTCCGGATCCCGCGCCACAAAGGTGTAGCCGAATTCCATTTCGGTTGGCGTTTGCTCGATAGGCAGCCCGAGCTCGCGCCACTGGTTATAGCGCCCCTCCACCTCTTGCGGATCCTGGCATAAAAAGCCCAGTTCACCGCCGCCGCCGGTCAGCGTGGCGGCGGGTTTTACCCCCTGTTTGGCCCACATCCCGAGCTTGAAGCCGTTGTTGAGCACGAACAGGGCAAAGCCGGGAGAAAGCTCTACCGGCGCCTGCCCCAGCAGGCGTTGATAAAAGGCGGCGCTGTTGAGCGGGTTATCGACGTAAAGCAGGGTCATGCTGGGAAGGGTCATCGGTCTGTCCTCTGGGTGATGGGAACCGGTTGGTTCCCGATAGGCACAGACTAAAGGAGGCGACTGACAGTTTATGGCAGCAGCGTGTCGTTATTGTTCCGCAATGCCTTCGCTCAACCGCCACTCTTTCAACAGTCGCCGCCGGCCATGCGGATAACGCTGTTCAAGCGGCGTGGCGGCCTGAATGCGATCGAGGCGAAAATGACGAAAGGCCTGACGCAACTCACACCAGGCAACCAGCATCTGGAACTGGTCGAAAAAGCCCAGCGCAAAGGGCCACAGCAGGCGTTCGCTGCGCTGCCCCGCCAGGTCGAGATAGTCGATATGCAGCTTGCGCTCGCGGCGGATGCTGTCACGGATTAACACCCGCATCTCATCCGCCACCGGCGGCGACTGAGCCGGTGCGATAAGCAGCGTGTTGGCCTCCAGCTCCTCCCGCAGCGCCGTCGGCAGCACGTCGGCGATCTTGGCGAGCGCCTGGCCCGCGGCGCTCGCCAACTGGCTGTCGCCGCGGCGGCTGACCCAGCGCATGCCCAGCACCAGCGCTTCTATTTCCGCTTGCGAGAACATCAGCGGCGGCAGCATAAAACCGGGGCGCAGCACATAGCCGAGCCCCGCTTCGCCGACGATCTCCGCTCCCTGCTGCTGCAGCGTGGCGATATCGCGGTAAAGCGTGCGCATGCTGATGCCCAGCGTCTGCGCCAACGCATGGCCCGCCACCGGATAGCGGTGGCTGCGCAGCAGCTGCATCAGATCGAGTAAACGTTGTGCGCGCGACATCTTAATTTCTCCATAAAAAAGGGGCTTACCTCAGTAAGCCCCCGGTTGCCTCACAGATCAATTACTTCTGCATGCTGCCGACCATCGCCTCCGGGCGCACCCATTCATCGAACTGCGCTTCGGTCAGATAGCCGAGCTTCAGCGCCGCGGCTTTCAACGTCAGCCCTTCCTTGTGCGCTTTCTTGGCGATTTGCGCCGCTTTGTCATAACCGATATGGGTGTTGAGCGCCGTCACCAGCATCAGCGATTCATTCAGCAACTGGGTAATGCGATCGCGGTTCGGTTCGATGCCCACCGCGCAGTGCTCGTTGAAGCCCTGCATACCGTCGGCCAGCAGGCGGATCGACTGCAGGTAGTTGTGGATCACCATCGGGCGGAACACGTTCAGCTCGAAGTTGCCGGAAGCGCCGCCGATATTCACCGCCACGTCGTTGCCCAGCACCTGCGCGCACAGCATGGTCATCGCTTCGCACTGGGTCGGGTTGACCTTGCCCGGCATGATGGAGCTGCCCGGCTCGTTCTCCGGGATAGAAATCTCGCCGATGCCGCAGCGCGGGCCGGACGCCAGCCAGCGCACGTCGTTGGCGATCTTCATCAGCGAAGCCGCCAGCCCTTTCAGCGCGCCGTGCCCCTGCACCAACGCATCGCAGGTCGCCAACGCTTCGAACTTGTTCGGCGCGGTGACGAACGGCTGATGGGTCAACTCCGCCAGCGCTTTAGCGACGCGTACGGCGTACTCCGGATGGGTGTTCAGGCCGGTGCCGACCGCCGTGCCGCCCAGCGCCAGCTCGGCGATGTGCGGGATGCTGTCTTCGATGTGTTTCAGATTGTGCGCCAGCATCGCCGCCCAGCCGGAGATTTCCTGGCCCAGGGTCAGCGGCGTGGCGTCCTGCAGGTGGGTGCGGCCGATTTTGACGATGTCGCGGTAGGCTTCGGCCTTGTCGCTCAGCGTCTTGTGCAGCACTTTCAGCTCGGGGATCAGGTGCTCGCGCAGCGCAATCACCGCCGCCACGTGCATCGCGGTGGGAAACACGTCGTTGGAGCTCTGACTTTTATTGACGTCGTCGTTCGGATGCACCTTGCGCTCTTCACCGCGCACGCCGCCCAGCAGCTCGCTGGCGCGGTTGGCCAACACTTCGTTCATGTTCATGTTGGTCTGAGTGCCGGAGCCGGTTTGCCAGATGGACAGCGGGAACTGGTCGGCATGGCTGCCCGCCAGCACTTCGTCGGCAGCGTTGATGATGGCGGCGCCCCGCTCGGCCGGCAGCAGCCCCAGGTCCACGTTCACCTGCGCGGCGGCGCGCTTGGTCAACGCCAGCGCATGGATCAGCGCGGTCGGCATCTTTTCGGAGGAAATGCGGAAATGCGCCAATGAGCGCTGGGTCTGTGCGCCCCACAGCTTGTCGGCCGGTACTTCGATGGGGCCCATGGAGTCTTTTTCGATACGAACGCCTGCCATCATTGTCTCCTTAGCATAATTCCTAAAATTGTAGGGTTAGGCCGACGCGCTACCCCCCGTCGGCACGCATTCCCAGTATAGTGACATAATAACTATTCGCATTAAGAGAGTTATCTCACAGCACGATTCATCTCTTTTACCCATTCATGACGCGGTTATTTGCCGTCGGTTAACCCGCGCCGAAATAAAGGCGAAGAAAGAACCGGGATAATAAACGCGGAGATGAAATTAACGCGCGTGACGCGAATTAAAATTATTGATGCGCTGCGCCTGTAAGTGATTGAGTTCATCGATCCGCTGCTGTTGCAAATGATTGATCTCATCGTAGGCATCCTGCCGTTCATTATGGCGATACGCCCCGGTCGCCACCGCGCCGGCGGTGAGCGCCAGCGGATGTGCCACGGGTGCAGTCACGGCGGGAAGCGCGACCGGTGCGGGCGCAACGACGATCGGCGCCGGCGTTACCACCACGGCGCGCGGGGCCGCGTAGGGATAGGTGACGATCACCGCCCCCTGGGCCGCCCCGGTGCAAAGCCCCAACAACAGCAACCATTTTTTCATGCAACAGACCTCTCATTTCGTTAAATCGACTCGTTAACGGCTACGGTAAAGCGGTCTGTCGTTCAGGTTTAAGCTCGGCGTGTGATCGCCCGACTTGGCGCAAAAATAATAATAAGGGAATGGCTCAGAAGGTAAAAAATAAATTCCGCCGACATACTTTGACATGCCGATAAATAAATAATGACGTAGAAAGCCTGCGCTGTCGGCAATAATTTCTTTCCCTACAATCAACGATCGATTGGCGGATTTATCGGGCCCTCTTGAGGCCGGTGAGCCATTTGAGACGCCGATCGTTATCACGCTATACTCTGGCCGCGTGGCCGGACGCAACCTTATCCGGCGTTGTTTTGATCGCGCCCATGAGGGTTCCTGCCGACGCGGGCGTATGATGGTTGTCGGCACAGATGAAGCGAATCGTATAAAATCAGTAAGTTATTGCCATTAGTGCGGCAATGACGCAAAGGACGTTTATCGACATGCAAAAAATGACCAACGCGGTACAGAATTACGCCTGGGGCAGCCACGATGCGCTGACCCGTCTTTACGGCATCGCCAACCCGGATAATCAGCCGATGGCCGAACTGTGGATGGGCGCGCATCCCAAGAGCCCTTCCCGCGTGCCCGGCGCCGATGGCGCACTGCGTTCGCTGCGCTGTCTTATCGATGAAGACCAGCCAAAGCAGCTGGGCGCTGACGTCGCCAGCCGCTTTGGCGAGTTGCCGTTTCTGTTTAAAGTGCTCTGCGCCGATCAACCGCTGTCGATCCAGGTCCACCCGAGCAAAGCGGCGGCCGAGATCGGCTTCGCGAAAGAGAACGCCGCCGGCATCCCGCTGAGCGCCGCCGAACGCAACTATAAAGATCCCAATCACAAGCCCGAGCTGGTCTTCGCCCTGACGCCGTTCCTGGCGATGAACGGCTTTCGCGAACTGGCCGATATCGTTTCCCTGCTGCAACCGATCGCCGGCGCGCACCACGATATCGCCACCTTCCTGCAGCAGCCGGACACCGCCCATCTGTCTACCCTGTTCGCCAGCCTGTTGACGATGAGCGGCGAGCAAAAGTCGCTGGCGCTCGGCGTGCTGAAAGCCGCGCTCAACAACCAGCAGGGTGAACCCTGGGATACCGTGCGCTTCATCGCCGGTTTCTATCCGGACGACAGCGGTCTGTTCTCACCGCTGCTGCTGAACGTGGTGCAGCTCGCGCCGGGCGAGGCGATGTTCCTGTATGCCGAAACGCCGCACGCCTATCTGAAAGGCGTGGCGCTGGAGGTGATGGCCAACTCGGACAACGTGCTGCGCGCCGGCCTGACGCCGAAATTTATCGACGTGCCCGAGCTGCTGGCCAACCTGCAGTTCCGCCCGCAGCCGGCGTCCGGCCTGCTGACCCAACCGGAGCGGCGCGGCAACGAACTGTTCTTCCCGATCCCGGTGGAAGATTTCGCCTTCTCGCTGCACGATTTGACCGCCGCGCCGCAGGCGCTCGCGCAACGGAGCGCGGCTATCGTGTTCTGCGTCAGCGGCGAAGCGACGCTGGAAAAATCCGGGCAGCGCCTGACGCTCAAACCGGGTGAATCCTGCTTTATCGGCGCCTTCGAATCGCCGGTCAACGTCAGCGGCAGCGGCCGTATCGCCAGGGTTTATAACCAACTGGCCTAACCGTTGATAAATTTCAGCAAATTGCTTGCTGAAAGCGAGAGCTGCCCCCACAATTAAACGCCTGCGGGCGTTTTTTGTCGGCCCACATTTGCCCCCTCCCTCGCAACGGAGGGTTATAAGAAAAAAGGATGAAACAGAGCTATGAAAAAATCGTTAGTCGCTGTCAGCGTCATTGTCGTTCTTGGCGCAGCATGGACCGGGGCATCCTGGTACACCGGGAAACAGATCGAGCAGCACATGGGCGAAGTCGTCGACAACGCCAACGGCCAACTGAAAGCCTATCTGCCGAAAGCCGGCGTCAAGCTGAGCTATGAAAATTACCAGCGCGGCCTGTTCAGCAGCAAAGTGCGTTATGTGCTGCGCTCCGACGGCACGGATACCAGCGAAAACGCGGCGCTGAAAGCCGGTGAAGAAGTGGCGTTCCTGGAAACCATCGATCACGGTCCGTTCCCGTTCGCGCAGCTGAAAAAATTCAACCTGCTGCCGAGCATGGCGTCGGTGCATACCGAGCTGGAAAACACCCCGGCGGTGAAAGGCCTGTTTGAAACCACCAAAGGCAAATCGCTGTTTACCGCCGATTCGCGCATCTCGTACAGCGGCGATACTGCGTCCACCATCGACTTTATCCCACTGGACTACCAGAAGGATAAATCTTCGCTGAAATTCAGCGGCGCCACCATTGACGCCGACGTGTCCCGCGATCTGAAAAAAATCGCGCTGGACGCCAACAGCGACAACATCGTGTTCGCCAGCCCGAACGAATTCGGCCAAAACGAGCAGATTACCTTCCAGGGCTTCAACCTGAAAGGCAACAGCAACGAAAGCAAGTTCGGCGTGAAGCTCGGCGATCAGACGATGACCCTGAAGCAGTTCAAACTGACGATCGACGGTAAAGACACCGTGGCGTTGGACGGTTTCAATCTGGTGAGCAAGTTCGGCGAGCAAGGCAGCAGCAATATCGGCGGCCAGATCGATTACACCATGGACGCGCTCAAGGTGCAGGGCAACGACTTCGGCGCCGGTAAACTGACGCTGAAAATCGACAACGTCGACGGCAAGGCGCTGAAAGACTTCTCCGACAGCTACAACCGCCAAACCATGGCGCTGCTGCAGCAGGGCGAGAACCTGGATCCGGACGTCTACGAACAGCAGACCTCCGAGATGCTGCAAAAGAACCTGCCGATGCTGCTGAAAGGCAACCCAAGCCTCAGCATCGCCCCGCTGAGCTGGAAAAACAGCAAGGGTGAGAGCATCTTCACGCTGGATCTGGCGATGACCGATCCGAGCAAGGCCGCCTCCCCGGCACAGTCGCCGGATCAAGTGATCGCTCAGGCGGTTAAAAAGCTGGATCTCAGCCTGACCATTCCGGAAGCGATGGCCACCGAAGTGACCGCGAAGACCGCCTTGTTGCAGGGTTACAATGAGGAAGACGCGCAGAAACTGGCGCAGCAGCAAGTGCAGGGCCTGGCGGCCATGGGTCAGATGTTCAAGCTGACCACCCAGAAAGACGGCGTGATCGCGAGCAAGTTCCACTACGCTGACAATCAGGTTGACCTGAACGGCAACAAAATGTCGCTGCAGGAGTTCATCGGCCAGTTCGCCATGCTGGGCGCCCCGGCGGAAGACGCTGAACCGGCTCAGGAAGCGGAACCCGCTCCGGCACCGGCACAGTAATCGCCTGAAAGCCTGAACAAGGGCCCCCTGCGGGGCCCTTTTTATTTACGCCGCATAAACCGCATCGCGGATCTGCTGCGGGTAGCGGCCGCACATGCCCTCAAATGCGGTATTGGTTAAGACGACTACGCTCAGCTGCGCCTCTGGATCAAAGAACCAGCTGTGGCCGTAAACGCCGCCCCAGGTCAGGGTACCGGCATGCTGCGGCGTCTGCGCAGCGTCGGGATCCACCAGCAGCGCGCCGCCAAAGCCGAAGCCCCAGCCCGGCCCTTGCGTTTGCGCCTCGGCGCCGACGTGCGGGTGACGCAGCAACGCCACCGTATCCGGTTGCAAAATGCCCTGCCCGCCGCTGCGCAGCGCCTCCACCAGCCGCAGCACGTCGTCGGCATCACCGACCATGCCCGCGCCGCCGGAGGGATAGGCTCCGACGTTAAGCGCGCGCGCCGGCGAGAACGTCACTTCTCCCCCCGCCATGCCTTCCGGCAAGGCGATCCGCACGCCTTCCGGCATGCGCCGCGGCCCCTGCGGCGTATTGTAATAAGGCGTCGCCAGGTTAGCGGCATGGGTCGCATGGAACGCGGTATTGCCGAGCCCCAGCGGCCGCGCCACCCATTCGACAAACAGTTGCGGCAGCGGCATGCCCGTCACTCGCTCCAGCACCGCGCCGAGCACGTCGATCGCCAGCGAATAGTTGAAGCGCGCGCCCGGTTCCGACAGCAACGGCGCCTGCGCCAACAGCCGCAGGTTTTGCTCCAGCGTCAGCGTCGACAGCTCCACGCCGTCCTGGATCCCCAACTGATGGTAAACGCCTGCTGGCGGTTGGTTCAGCCGATAGTCGAGCCCGGCGGTATGACTCAGCAAATGACGAATCTTGATCGTCGGGCGCCGGCCGTCGGCCAGCGCCGGGGTAAACCACGGCAGCCAATCGCTGACCGCATCGTCGAGGCTCAGCTTGCCTCGTTCAATCAAACGCAGCGCCGCCAGCGTGGTATAGGGTTTGGAAACCGACGACAGCCGAAACTGCGTTTCTCGCCGCATCGGTTGCCGCGCTTCGCGATCGGCATAACCGGCCGCACCGGCGTAGCAAATTTCACCCCGCCGCGCCACCAGCACCACGCTGCCCACGATGCGCCCTTCGGCCATCGCCTGTTGATCGATCGCCGCGATCCGTTCTGTTAACGCCCGTTGTTCTGCCGACATGATTTTTATCTCGCTGAGGGAAAGTAAAAATCAGTCTAAAACGTTCGTCATAAATTAAAATAAGGCATAATTTAATGAATCATTAAGCACAGGTTATTGATAGATGAGTTCACTCCTGCAGCTGCTGCCCTATTTCGAAGCCGTCGCGCGGCTGGGCAACTTCACCCGCGCGGCCAACCAACTGGGCGTCACGCCGCCGGCGGTGTCGCAAAACATTCAGGCGCTGGAGAATCAGCTGGGGGTGCGCTTATTCCACCGCACCAGCCGCTCGGTGCGCCTCAGCGACGAGGGCCGACTGTTTTACCAGAAGGTCTCGCCGGCGATGAACCAGATAGACGTGGCGGCGGACGACGTGCGCGCCCTGGGCGCGCAGCCGGCGGGCCTGCTGCGCATCACGTTGCCGCAGTTGGCCGCTTCGCTGCTGGTGATGCCGCACCTGGCGGAGTTTCAGCGGCGCTATCCCGAAGTGCAGCTGGAGCTGTTTACCGAAGACCGCTTTTCCGATCTGGTGCTGGGCAGTTTCGATGCCGGCATTCGCATGCACGCCATGCTGCAAAAGGACATGATCGCCGTGCCGATCGACAACGGCCAGCGCCGGGTGCTGGTTGCCTCACCCGATTATCTGACGCGTTGCGGCGCGCCGGCCACGCCGGACGATCTGCTCGCGCAGCATTGCCTGCGCTACCGTTTTCCCGGCAGCGGCAAATTGGAGCCCTGGTATTTCAGTCGGCACGGCGATGAGCGGGCGCTGGACGTCAGCGGCAGTTTGATCTTTAACGAAGATCGGCTGATCAAGGATGCGGCGTTGGCGGGCCTGGGGATCGCGCAACGTTTTCAGGGCACGGTGGTGCAGGAACTGGCGCAGGGCGATCTGGTGGAAGTGCTGCCGGAGTATGCCAGCGAGGCATCGGGATTTTTCATCTACTTTCCCGCCGGCAGGCATCTGCCGCTCAAGCTGCGCGCCTTTATCGATTTCATGCGCGAGCGGCGAGAGCGACAGCACCGGTAACAGGGGCGCCCCGACGGCGCCCCCCACGATCAGCGCTTATCCAGCGCTTGCACGATGCGGTAAGCCGCCTCGACCCGATCGTCGTTCGGGAACCATTTGTTGGCCAGCATCACCACGGCGATATTTTTCGCCGGGATAAACACCGCGTAGGTGGAGAAACCGCCGGTCGAACCGGTTTTGTTATACCAACCGGCGCGCAACTCCGGCTGCGGCGGCGTGATGGCGGTGGCCGGCGTGCCGTTCATGATCATCCCGGCGTTGTTGCCCTCGATCAGCCGCGACAGTTTCACCGGGTACGGGTAGTTCTCCCACATCAGATCCTGCGTGAACACGCCCGCTTTGTAATAGCCGACGTGCGTGGCGGCCAGCGCCTCGCGCCACGGCTGCGCGACCTTCGCCTGCTGCAGGTTGGCGTCCAGGTAACGAATCAGATCGCGGGCGTTGGATTTGATGCCGTAAGATTCGGCGTCCAGCGGGCCGGGATTGACGCGCACCGGCTTATCGTCCTTGTTGTAACCCTGGGCATAGTTGGCCATCTGCGCCGCCGGCACCTGAATGTAGGTGTGGCTCATGCCCAGCGCCGGCAGCATGCCCTGCTCCATGGCCTGGATAAACGGCCGATCGAGGCTCTTGGCGGCGATCATGCCCAGCATGCCGATACCGAGGTTGGAATAGACGCGGTAGCTGCCCGCCGGGTGCTTCGGCTGCCAGGCCCGGTAGTAAGCCATCAGTTGGGCGTTGTCGGTCACGTCGTCCGGCACGAACAGCGGCAGGCCGGATGTGTGGGTCGCCAGATTCAGCAGGCTGACGCCGTCGAAGGCGCTGCCGCGCAGCTCAGGCAGATAATGGCTGGCCGGATCGCTGAACGACAGCTTGCCCTGCTGCTGCGCATAGACCGCCAGCGTCGCGGTGAAGGTTTTGCTCAGCGATCCCACTTCGAACAGCGTCTGCTCGGTGATCGGTTTGCCGGTCTGTTTCGAGGCGACGCCATACGGGTAAATCTGCTGTTTGCCATCGACCGATACGGCGATCGCCATGCCCGGCACGCCGTATTTTTTCATCAGCGGCTGAATAACGGCGTCGATATCCTGCTGCTGCGCGGCGTGCGCGGTCGGCAAGATCAGTGCGGCGATCAGCGCGGCCGCCAGGCGGTTCATTTTCGTCATGATAGAGGCTCTTCGGTTGCAGGGCATCGGCCGCGGCCAAAAGTTTTTATTGGCGTTGCGCACGGCGCACTCCCTGATGGATGATGTCATTCCTTTACGGGCTCCGCCAATTTTGCGGCAGCCGCGCCAAATATCGGTTTTTGCCGCCGGGTTGACAAGCGATAATAATTTCAGCCAGCATAAAGAAAAACTTATGGCTATCAACAATGCGCAACCGACTTCCCCTCAACGCCCTGCGGGCGTTCGAATCCTCCGCCCGCCACCTGAACTTCACCCGCGCCGGTCTGGAGCTGCGAGTCACTCAGGCCGCCGTCAGCCAGCAGGTGCGCATGCTGGAAGAACAACTGGGCATTCAGCTGTTCCGCCGCCTGCCGCGCGGGTTGGATCTGACCGAAGAGGGCCAGGCGCTGCTGCCGGTGTTGAGCGACGCTTTCGATCGCATCGAGGCGGTGTTACAGCAGTTCGAAGGCGGGCATTTCCACGAAGTGCTGACGGTGGCGGTGGTCGGCACCTTCGCGGTCGGCTGGCTGATGCCGCGGCTGGCGGCGTTCCGCGCGGCGCATCCGTTCATCGATCTGCGGGTGCTGACCCACAACAACCTGGTCAATCTGTCGGCCGACGGCATGGATTTCGCCATCCGTTTCGGCGAAGGTTTATGGCCCGCCACCCGCAATATTAAGCTGTTCGACGCGCCGCTGACGGTGCTCTGCTCGCCGGCGGTCGCCGCGCGGCTGCATACGCCGCAGGATCTGCAGCACGAACTGCTGATGCGCACTTACCGCCAGGATGAATGGGAACGCTGGTTCACGGCTGCGCAGGTGACGCCGTGGCGAATCAACGGCCCGGTGTTCGACTCATCGAGGCTGATGGTGGAAGGCGCGCTCCAGTGCGACGGCGTGGCGCTGGCGCCGGTCAGCATGTTCCGCCGCGAACTGGCCGCCGGCGCGCTGCAGCGGCCGTTCGCCGCCGAGGCCGCGCTCGGCGCCTACTGGCTGACCCATTTGAAATCGCGGGATCTGACGCCGGCGATGAAGGCTTTTATCGGCTGGATTTGCCGCGAAGCGGAAGAGGAACAGCGGCGGGACTAAGCGGAGCCGCGCCGGATCAGCGTCGGCGGCAAAATGACGTTCTGCGCCGGCAGATCGGCGTCATTGATGCGCTGCAGCAGGCGCGCGGCGGCGCTGCGCCCCACTTCCCGCGCCGAGCTGGAGACAAAGGTCAGCGGCGGTTCGGTCAGCTCGGCCTCCGGCACGTCGCCGAAACCGATCAGCGCCACCTGCCGGCCGTAGTAGGCGTCGACCCCGTCCGAACCGATGCTGCGGCCGCTGCGCGTCAGGCCAAAATAGGCGCCAAGCGCCACCGACGCCTTGTGGCAAACGACAGCGGTGATATTCGGGTAGTGGCGCAGCAGCTGTTCCGCCGCTTCCGCCGCCTCACGCTGCTGGCAATCGCACTCGACGATCCATTCGCTGCGAAACGGCAGGCCGTACTGCAACAGCGTGGCGCAAAATCCGCCCAACCTTTCGGCGCGCGTCAACGAGTCGCTCTGGCCGCCGAGATAAGCAATCTGGCTGTGGCCGCGTTTGATCAAAAATTCGGTGGCCAGCTTGGCGGCCTGCATATTGTCCGGCCGCACCACGTCCACGCCCTCGAGACCGCTGGAGCGCGCCACGCACACCAGCGGCACGCCCTGCTCGGCCGCCTTTTCCTTCAGCCCGGCCGCCGCGCGGATGCCGCCCGCCAGCACAATGCCGTCGACGCCCTGCGCCAGCAGCGCGTCAAACGCCCGCTGCAGCCCCTGACCATCGCGCCCGCTCTGGGTTAAAAACAGCAGTTTGTCGTGCGCCTCCAGCGCTTCGCTCAGCCCGGCGGTCATTTCGGCATAGAAAGGTTCGCAAATGTCGCGCAGGATCAGGCCGATTACCCCGGATTCGCCGCCGCGCAGCGTCGCCGCCTGGCGATTGCGCACGTAGCCCAACTGCTCTATCGCCTGATTGACCTTCTCGACGGTGGTCGGCGAAATCCGCCCCTTGCCGCTCAATACCAGAGAAACCGTGGTGACCGAAACGCCCGCCTGTTGCGCCACATCGGTAATGGTGATCTTTTTGATGCTCATAGTCTCTGCGAACCCGTTCCTGGGCAACCCGCGCCGTAGTGATCAAGGGTATACCGAATCCGTCAATGCAGTAAAACGTTTTACTGCCCGCCGCATTGTCGCCAAAAACCGGGCGACAGATTTGTGATTGGCGGCGCATTTTTGCTAGGTAAAACGTTTTATCTTCTTTTTACCTAATCAGAAGTCCTCTTTTTGCTCGTCTTTTCGCCAGGAGAAGTCGGTTATGTCAGCAGCCAATAAACCCAAAATCACCCTCTGGGAGTTCTTCCAGAGCCTGGGCAAAACATTCATGTTGCCCGTCGCCTTACTCTCTTTCTGCGGCATCATGCTGGGGATCGGCAGCTCGCTGAGCAGCCGCGACGTGATCACCCTGATGCCGTTTATCGGCCATCCGATCTTCCAGCTGATCTTCACCTGGATGAGCAAGATAGGCTCCTTCGCCTTCAGCTTCCTGCCGGTGATGTTCGCCATCGCCATTCCGCTGGGCATGGCGCGCGACAACAAGGGCGTCGCCGCCTTCTCCGGCTTCGTCGGCTTCGCCGTGCTGAATCTGGCCACCAACTTCTACCTGACCGCTGCCGGCGTGCTGCCCACCAGCGATCCGCTGGTGCTGAAGGCCAACAACATCCAAAACATTCTCGGCATTCAGTCGATCGACACCGGCATCCTCGGCGCAGTGATCGTCGGCATCATCGTGTATCTGCTGCATGAACGTTTCCACACCATCCGGCTGCCGGATGCGCTGGCCTTCTTCGGCGGCACCCGTTTCGTGCCGATAGTCACCACCGTGACGCTGGGCCTGTGCGGCCTGCTCATCCCCCTGATCTGGCCATGGTTCGCCGCCGGCATCAACGGCCTGGGGCGCATGATCAATGGCGCCGGCATTTTCGGGCCGATGATCTTCGGCACCGGCGAACGCCTGCTGTTGCCGTTCGGTCTGCATCACATACTGGTGGCGCTGATCCGCTTTACCGAGGCGGGCGGCACAATGGAGGTGTGCGGCCACAGCGTCAGCGGCGCCCTGACCATCTTCCAGGCGCAGCTCTCCTGCCCGACCACCACCGGTTTCGCCGAAAGCGCCACCCGCTTCCTGTCGCAGGGTAAAATGCCGGCGTTCCTCGGCGGCCTGCCGGGCGCGGCGCTGGCGATGTACCACTGCGCCAAACCGGAGAACCGCCATAAAATCAAGGGGCTGTTGATTTCCGGCGTGGTGGCCTGCGTCGTCGGCGGCACCACCGAGCCGATCGAGTTCCTGTTCCTGTTCGTCGCGCCGTTCCTCTACCTGATCCATGCGCTGCTCACCGGGTTGGGCTTTACCGTGATGGCGCTGCTGGGCGTGACCATCGGCAACACCGACGGCAACATTATCGACTTCGTGGTGTTCGGCATTCTGCACGGCACCGCCACCAAGTGGTATCTGGTGCCGGTGGTGGCCGCCATCTGGTTCGTCGGCTATTACGCCATTTTCCGCTTCGCCATCCGGCGCTTTAACATCAAAACGCCGGGCCGTGAGAGCGACGGCGCCGTCACCCCAAACGCGCCGAGCGGCGCGGCGGGCAAATCCGGCTACAATGTGCCGGCGATTTTGGCGGCGCTCGGCGGCCCGGACAACATCATTACGCTGGACAACTGCATCACCCGCCTGCGCCTTTCAGTCAACGACATGAGCCAGGTGGACGACGCGGCGCTGAAGGCCAACCGCGCCATCGGCGTAGTGCATCTCAACGATCATAATCTGCAGGTAGTGATCGGCCCGCAGGTGCAATCGGTGAAGGATAAATTAGACTCACTGATAGCCACGGCGCGCCCTGCCGCGGCGCTGCAGGGAGCCACCCATGTTTGATTTCTCTACCCCGATCGACCGCCACGGCACCTGGTGCACCCAGTGGGATTACATCGCCGATCGCTTCGGCAGCGCCGACCTGCTGCCGTTCACCATCTCCGATATGGATTTCGCCACCGCACCGTGCATTCTCGAGGCGCTGCAACAGCGCCTGCAGCACGGCGTGCTGGGCTACAGCCGTTGGCAGCATGAAGATTTTCTCGGCGCGCTGCGCCACTGGTATCAACAACGTTTCAACACCGCTATCGACACCACAACGGCGGTGTACGGCCCTTCCGTTATCTACATGGCGGCGCAGCTGATCCGCCAATGGTCCGTGCCGGGCGACTACGTGGTGACCCATACCCCGGCCTACGACGCCTTCTATAAGGTGATCCTCGCCAACCAGCGCCAGCTGCTGGCCTGCCCGCTGCACAAGGCCGCAGATGACTGGCGCTGCGACATGGCGCACCTCGAAGCGCTGCTGGCGCGGCCGCAGACCAAGATCCTGCTACTGTGCAGCCCGCATAATCCCACTGGCAAAGTGTGGCGCCGCGAAGAGCTGCAGCAGATGGCCGAACTGTGCGAACGCCACGACGTGCGCGTGATCAGCGATGAAATCCACATGGACATGGTCTGGGGCGAACACCGCCATACGCCCTGGAGCCAGGTGGCGACCGGCCCCTGGGCCTTACTGACCTCCGGCTCCAAGAGTTTTAACATTCCGGCGTTAACCGGCGCCTACGGCTTTATCAGCGACGACGCCAGCCGCGAAGCCTATTTCCAGCAGCTCAAATCCCGTGACGGCCTCTCCTCGCCGGCAGTGCTGGCGGTGGCGGCGCACGTAGCCGCCTATCGGCGCGGTGAACCCTGGCTGGACGCCCTGCGCGACTATCTGCAGGATAACCTGACCTACGTCGCCGAACGGCTGGCAGAGGCGTTTCCCGCGCTGGGCTGGCGCCCGCCGCAGGCCACCTATCTGGCCTGGATCGATCTGCGGCCGCTGGCCGTGGACGATCGGGCGCTGCAGCAGGTGCTTATCGAGCGTGAAAAGGTGGCGATCATGCCGGGCTTTACCTACGGCGAAGAAGGCCGCGGGTTCCTGCGCCTCAACGTCGGCTGCCCGCGCAGCAAGCTGGAAGCCGGCATGGACAAGCTGATCGCCGGGTTGAAGTTTGTGCTGGACGAGAAATAACGCGAGGGGGCGAGCCTCTGCCCGCCCCTCGGTTACGCCTGAACAGACGGAATTTCCTCCAGATGACGATAGACCGTCAATCCCCATTCGTTAGCCAACCGCACGTCGTTATCGGCCCCCGCAGACGCCCCTTCGATGCGATACACCGCCTGACACTGCGCAATCAGTCGGTGAGCCACCGGGTAAAGAAACGCCTCGCTGACCGCATCGCCAACCTGAGTGGAACCGGCCGCGGCCGCCAAAGGCAGCGCCAGCCATTCGCCGATCACCGGCACGTGCCCCCGTTGGTAGACCGCCAGCGCCGCCTGTTCGAGGCGCGCCAGATTGGCGGCGATACGCTGCGGATCGCCATCGGTGCCGCTGCGATAAGGGCCGGCGATCAAGATTTGTTGGGCTTTCATCGTTGTTCCTCCAACGTCCGATTCAAGGCGACAAACTGCAGCAGCATGATAGTTTTGGCGTCAACGATCGTACCCTGACGAACCGCCTGCAGGGCCTGCGCCAGCGGCAGCTCGATCACCTCCAAATCTTCCCCCTCCGCCGCCAGCCCGCCGCCCTCGTTGAGGCGGTCGCCCGCCTGATATTCGCCGACGAAAAAGTGCAGCTTTTCGGTGACCGAGCCAGGGCTCATGTACGCCTCAAACACTTTCTCCACGTTCTGCACGAAATAGCCGGTTTCCTCTTCAACTTCGGCGCGGATGCGCGCCTCCGGCGACGCGTCGTCCAACAGCCCGGCGGCGGCCTCAATCAGCATGCCGTCATGACCGTTGACGAACACCGGAAAGCGGAACTGGCGCGTCAGGATCACCGTTTGCGCCTGCCGGTTGAACAGTAAAATGGTGGCGCCGTCGCCGCGATCGTAAGTCTCACGGCTCTGCCTTTGCCAGACGCCGTCGCGCCGCAGAAAATCAAAGGTGGTTTTTTTCAGCAGGTACCAGTCATCGGACAACACCCGGGTTTCGACAATACGAACCCTGTCTTTGGTGGCTATCATCGGTTTACTCCGCCAGAGGAAGGAAATTGATACTATCGTGCAGTTTCGTGTATGATCAAGATATTTCGTGCATAGCAAATTTGAGAGGAAATGGCCATGTTGACCAGCCAGCGCAAGAAGATCATTTTGGAAAAACTGGCCCAGGAGGGTCAGGTCTTGGCCAAACAGCTCAGCGAGATGTTCGGGCTGTCGGAAGATACGGTCCGGCGCGATCTGCGCGAACTGGACGCCGAGGGGTTGCTGCAACGGGTGCATGGCGGCGCCCTGCCGGTTTCTTCCGCCATCGCCAGCTTCGCCGAACGCAATCAATTGGAATCCGGCGCCAAACGCGCGATCGCCAAAGCGGCGGCGGCGCTGATCGCCCCCGGCCAGGTGGTGATCATCGACGGCGGCACCACCTCCGCAGAGCTGGTCAGGCAACTGCCGGCCAACCTCAACGCCGCCATCGTCACCCACAGCCCCAGCGTCGCCGTGGGCCTGGTCGATCACCCCACCGTCGAGGTGATCCTGATCGGCGGCCGACTGTATAAGCATTCGATCGTCAGCGTCGGCGCCGCCGCCGTAGAAGCGATGTCGCATATCCGCGCCGATATTTATTTCATGGGCGTGACCGGCGTGCACCCCACCGCAGGGCTGAGCACCGGCGATCTGGAAGAAGCCTACATCAAGCGCGCGCTGGCGGCCCGTGCGGCGGAAACCGTGGTGCTGGCTTCCGCCGCCAAGCTTAATGCCGCCTCGCAGTATGCGATCGGCGATATTACGCTGGCGCACACCATCATCGTTGAGCGGGCTACCGATGACGCGCTGATCGCGCCGTTGCAGCAGGCGGGCGTCAGCGTGTTGAAAGCCTGATTCACGACGAAAATGCGATACACCTCGCATTATTTGTGATGTAAGTCACTTTTTTATGCAACGCGATGGCAAGTTTCATCCATTTGTTTTTATACTGTTCTGCACTTTACCTACGATAATTAGCGAGTGCCCAGCATGATCGATCCCCGCCTACCGCTTACCGATATTCACCGCCATCTCGACGGCAACATCCGCGCGCAGACCATTCTCGACCTCGGCCGCCAGTTCAATCTCGCCCTGCCGGCCAACGATTTGGAGAGCCTGCGCCCGCACGTGCAGATCACCCATGCCGAACCGGATCTGGTCAGCTTCCTGCAGAAACTGGACTGGGGCGTGGCGGTGCTGGGCGATCTGGACGCCTGCCGCCGGGTGGCATACGAAAACGTCGAGGACGCCGCCAACGCCGGCCTGCACTATGCCGAGCTGCGTTTCTCCCCTTACTACATGGCGATGAAGCATCAACTGCCGGTCGCCGGCGTGGTGGAAGCGGTGATCGACGGGATCCGTTCGGGCTGCCGCGATCGTGATATCGACATTCGCCTGATCGGCATCATGAGCCGCACCTTCGGCGAGGCCGCCTGTCTGCAGGAACTGGAAGGATTGCTGGCGCACCGCGACGGCATTACCGCGCTGGATTTGGCGGGCGATGAGCTGGGCTTCCCCGGCAGCCTGTTCCTCAACCACTTCAACCGCGCCCGCGACGCCGGCCTGCGCATCACCGTGCACGCAGGCGAAGCCGCCGGCCCGGAAAGCATCTGGCAGGCGATCCGCGAGCTGGGCGCCGAACGTATCGGCCACGGGGTGAAAGCGGTCGAAGATCCGGCGCTGATGGACTTCCTGGCGGAACACGGCATCGGTATCGAATCCTGCCTGACCTCCAACATACAAACCAGCACCGTGCCGTCGCTGGCGCAGCATCCGCTGGCCACCTTCCTGCGCCACGGCGTGCTGGCGTCGATCAACACCGACGATCCGGCGGTTCAGGGCATCGAGATCGAGCATGAATACCGCGTCGCCGCGCCGCAGGCCGGGCTGACGCCGGAAGAAATCCGCACCGCGCAGGAAAACGGCCTGAAGCTGGCCTTCCTCAGCGAGCAGGAAAAACAGGCGCTGCGCGCCAAAGTTCAGGGCTAAATCCCCCCAGGCGCCAAACGGCGCCTTCTTCTCATCCCTCTCCCCGCCGTCTTCTTCCGACTGCTCGTCTTTATCGCTGTGTTACCCCATGACTCTGCCGCAAAAGAGGAATTTCGCATGTCTGACAAAACACGCCGCATCGTGCTGACCGGCGGCCCCGGCTCGGGCAAAAGCACGCTCATCGACGTTCTTCATCGCCGCGGCTTTCCGCACTCGCAGGAGGCCGGCCGGGCGATTATTCAGGATCAGGTGAGTATCGGCGGCCATGCGCTGCCGTGGGGCGATCGCCAGGCCTTCGCCGAGCGGATGCTCGATTGGGAACTGCGCTCATGGCGCGAAGCAACGGGGGAAACATGCTGGTTCTTCGATCGCGGGCTGCCGGATATCGCCGGGTATCTCACGCTGTGCGGGCTGCCGATCCCCGCGCATTTGACAGCGGCGATCGGCACCTTCCGCTATGCCGAAAGGGTGTTCATCGCCCCGCCGTGGCAAGCGATCTACGCGCAGGACAGCGAAAGAAAGCAATCTTTCGCCGAAGCCGAGCTGACCTACCGGGCGATGGTGGCCGTCTATCGCCGCTATGGCTATCGGCTGCAAGAACTGCCGCGCGCCTCACCGGACGAGCGCGCCGACTTTCTGCTCGACGCGCTGGGCCGCCGTTAGCGGCCTGCGGCCTATTTGGCCGCCAGCGCCTCCGCCTCGGCCCGCTGTTTAGCGGTTTTACGCGCATAGCGCTGCGCCAGCACCGCGCACACCATCAGCTGAACCTGGTGGAAAATCATCAGCGGCAGCACCATGGCGCCCACCGCCGCGGCCGGGAACAGCACGTTGGCCATCGGGATGCCGTTCGCCAGGCTCTTTTTCGAACCGCAGAAGACGATGGTGATTTCATCGGCGGTGTTAAAGCCCAGCCAGCGCGCCGCGTAGGTGTTGATCACCAGCACCACCGTCAGCAGCACCAGCGACATCACCAGGATGGTCAGCAGCGACCAGCCGTCGATGCGATGCCAAATCCCTTCCACCACCGCCGCGCTGAACGCGGTATACACCACCAGCAGGATCGACGAACGGTCGGTCAGGTTGATCAATTTGCGATGGCGATCGATCCACTTGCCGATCAATGGCCGCGCCAGGTGGCCGATCACGAACGGCACCATCAATTGCAAAATGATTGAACCGATGGCGTGCAGCACGTCGGTATTACCGCCCTGAGTATGCATCAACGCCCCCACCAGCAGCGGCGACAGGAACACGCCGAGAATGCTCGACGCCGAGGCGCTGCAGATCGCCGCCGCCACGTTACCGCCCGCCGCCGACGTAAAGGCGATGGCCGACTGCACCGTGGCCGGTAGCGCGCACAGATAGAGGAAGCCGAGATAGACCGTCGGCGTCATGATGCCCGGCACCAACAGATTCATCGCCAGGCCGAGCAGCGGGAACAGCGCAAAGGTGCTGAGGAACACCAGCAGATGCAGCTTCCAGTGACTCATGCCGGCGATGATCGCCTCGCGCGACAGCTTGGCGCCGTGCATAAAGAACAGCAGCGCGATGGCGGCGGTGGTCAGGTGTTCAAAGAAGGTTTTCCAGATGCCTTCGCAGGGGAACAGCGAGGCGACGATCACCACCAAAATCAGAACCAGCAAAAATTTATCAATGCGCAAACGCTGCAACCAGGACATGAAACGGATTTCCTTGCATGTAGAGTCGTAAAAAGGCCCGACGTTGCGCCGGGCCACAGAAAAGTGGGCGGGATCAGACCACCGGCAGCGCCTGCTGCAGCCGGGCCGATTCCAGCCCCAGTTCGATCAATGCCATCACCGCGATGGCGTCGGCGGCCGGCACCGGATTTTCGCCTATGCCGGCAATCGCGTCGCGCACCGCCGCGTAATAAGCCGGGTAGTTGCCGGGAATATTGAGCAGCGGCTGTTCCGCCAGCAGGTCGCCGCGTGACAGCGTCACCACACCCTCGCGCATGTCATAGCCCCAGTCGGCCTGCGGCAAGCGTTCGCCGGCCTTCAGCCGGTCTTCCTGCGGATCCAGGCCGTATTTGACATAGCTGCCGCGGGTGCCGTGCACCACATAGCGCGGGCTCTCCGCCGCCGCCAGCATGCTGGCGTGCAGCACCACACGGCGATCGCCATAGCTCAGCAGCGCGTGGAAATAGTCCACCGCCTGCGCCCCCGGCCGCAGCTCACCCAGATCGACAAACAGCCGCTCGGGTTTGCCGAAGAGTTGCAGCGCCTGATCGAGCAGATGCGGCCCCAAATCGAACCAGATGCCGCTGCCGACGCCGCCCTGTTCGCGCCAGCGCTGACGCACCTGTGGCCGGTAACGATCGAAGTGCGACTCGAAGTACACCACCTCGCCCAGCGAACCGTCGTTCAGCAGCGCTTTGAGGGTCAGGAAATCGCTGTCCCAGCGACGGTTGTGGAACACCGACAACAGCAAACCGCTCTGCTGCGCCTGTTGCTGCAGCGCCTGAGCTTGTGACAATGTCACGGTAAACGGTTTGTCCACGACCACGTGCTTGCCGGCGGCCAGCGCCTGTTGCGCCAGCGGGAAATGGGTATCGTTGGGGGTAGGAATCACGATCAGATCGAGGGCCGGATCGGCGAACAGCGCCTGCGCATCGCCCACCACCGTCATCGACGGCCAGTCCGCGCGCACTTTGCCGGCATCGCTGCTGGAAACGGCGGCCAGCTCCAGCCCGGGCGTACCGGCGATCAGCGGCGCATGAAAGGTTTTGCCGGCGTAGCCGTAACCGACCAGCCCGACACGAATTTTCTCAGCCATGGGATTTCCTCTTGCAGGCTCACGACAGACCCTTTCGATTTGACACCATGCGGACGGCTGGAACAAGAAGTAAATGAGATGTTAATTCGAAGCGGGGTCGGCACGGCGCCGGAGTAGCCAAACGTGCGGCCCGAGCCCGCGACGCCGAGCTATCCGGTTGATAGGGATGACGAAGCCTATATTACCCGCTAAGCTATGCCGCCTGTGATCCCCGATTCAATCAGGAAGCCGTTTTATGTCTCAAGCTGAATACTCTCGTATCGGCGGTTGGTTGCTGGCCCCGCTGGCCTATCTGATCGTCACCCTGCTCAGCGCCAGCCTGATGCTGCTCCTGTACGCCATGGCGATCTTCATGCCCGAGTCGCGCGACTATCTGTTGACCAACGCCCAGGCGTTTACCCTGCAATGGTACTTTTCGGTGCTGACCACGCTCTTGATGTGGGGCTTCACCCTGTGGCTGGTATTTCTGTTTTGCCAGCGGTCGCAGCGCTTCCCCAAGCTGTTCTTGTTATGGCTGCTGATCACGGTGATCCTGGCGGTGAAAGCCTTCGCCTTCGCGCCGGTGCCGGATGAAGTGGCGGTGCGCAGCCTCGGCTGGCCGCTGCTGATGGCGGCGCTGCTGGTGCCTTACATCAAGCGTTCGCAGCGGGTCAAAGGGACCTTTACCGAATGTTAAAGGCGATTGCAGCACGTTTTATTGGGTTATTTGTGTAAATTTTCACCAAAAAAGGCAATACCCCTGCGATTCATATGTTGTCGTCCGGCCGCCGATTCCCGATAATAGGCGGCTTTTATTTTTTTAGGCATCGCAATGACCGAATACCTGCTCCTGTTTGTCGGCACCGTACTGGTGAACAACTTCGTTCTGGTGAAGTTTCTTGGCCTGTGCCCGTTCCTCGGCGTTTCCAAGAAGCTGGAAAGCGCCATCGGCATGGGAATGGCCACCACCTTCGTCATGACGCTGGCCTCCGTCAGCGCCTGGGTGATCAACACCTTTATTCTGGTTCCGCTGGATCTGGTGTATCTGCGCACGCTCTCCTTCATTCTGGTGATCGCCGTGGTGGTGCAGTTCACCGAGATGGTGGTGCGCAAGACCAGCCCGGCGCTCTATCGCCTGCTGGGCATCTTCCTGCCGCTGATCACCACCAACTGCGCGGTGCTGGGCGTGGCGTTGCTTAACGTCAACCTCGGTTATAACTTCCTGCAGTCCGCCGTTTACGGTTTCAGCGCCGCCGCCGGTTTCTCGCTGGTGATGGTGCTGTTCGCCGCCATTCGCGAACGTCTGGCGGTGGCCGACGTGCCGGCGCCGTTCCGCGGCTCCTCGATCGCACTGATCACCGCCGGGCTGATGTCGCTGGCCTTTATGGGCTTTACCGGGCTGGTGAAATTCTAATGACTGCGTTGTGGATAGCTATCGCGGCTTTGAGCGCGCTCGGGCTGCTGTTCGGACTGGTGCTGGGCTACGCCGCGCGCCGTTTTGAGGTGGAAGAGGATCCGGTCGCCGAGCAGGTCGACGCGATCCTGCCGCAGAGCCAGTGCGGCCAGTGCGGCTACCCCGGCTGTCGCCCCTATGCCGAGGCGGTGGCCAACGGCGAGATGATCAACAAATGCGCGCCGGGCGGCGAACAGGTGATGCTGAAACTGGCGGAGCTGCTCAACGTGGAGCCGCAGCCGCTGGGCAGCGAAGCCGCCGCCGAGCCGGAGCGTAAAGTGGCCTATATCGACGAGGCCAACTGCATCGGCTGCACCAAGTGCATTCAGGCTTGCCCGGTTGACGCCATCGTCGGCGCCACCCGCGCCATGCATACCGTCATTACCGACCTCTGTACCGGCTGCGATCTGTGCGTCGCCCCTTGCCCTACCGACTGTATTGAAATGAGACCGGTCGCCACCACCACCGCCAACTGGAAGTGGGACATGAAGACGATCCCGGTGCAAGTGATCCACGTGGAGCAACATGCTTAATCTGTTCGCCGCCTTTAAAAAAGACCGGATCTGGGATTTCGACGGCGGGATCCATCCACCGGAAATGAAGACTCAGTCGAGCGGCGCGCCGCTGCGTGTCGCCCCTCTGCCCAAGACCTTTATCATTCCGCTGCAGCAGCATCTGGGACCGGAAGGCGAACTGTGCGTCAACGCCGGCGATCGGGTGTTGAAAGGCCAGCCGCTGACCGTCGGCCGCGGGCGCACCGTGCCGGTGCACGCCCCGACCTCGGGCACCGTTAGCGCCATCACGCCGCACATCACCGCTCACCCTTCCGGGCTGTCGGAGCTGTGCGTGATTATCGAGGCAGACGGCGAAGACCGCTGGTGCGAGCGCGAGCCGGTGGCGGATTACCGCCAATCGCCCGCCGCGGAGCTGATTCAACGTATTCATCAGGCCGGCATCGCCGGTCTGGGCGGCGCCGGTTTCCCGACCGCCAGTAAACTGCAAGGCGGCATGAGCGGCGTGGAAACGCTGATCCTCAACGCCGCCGAGTGCGAGCCTTACATCACCGCCGACGATCGCCTGATGCAGGAACATGCCGATCAGATCGTTGAAGGCACGCAGATCCTGCAACACATTCTGCAGCCCAAGGTCACGCTGATCGGCATTGAAGACAACAAGCCAGAGGCGATCGCGGCGCTGAAACAGGCGTTGCGCGGCCAGACCGGCATTGCCCTGCGCGTCATCCCCACCAAATACCCGTCCGGCGGCGCCAAGCAACTGACCAAGATTTTGACCGGCAAGGAAGTGCCGCACGGCAAGCACTCCTCCGCTATCGGCGTGCTGATGCAAAACGTCGGCACCGCCTTCGCCATCAAGCGGGCGATCGTCGACGGCGAACCGTTGATTGAGCGCGTGGTGACCCTGACCGGCGAGGCGGTCGAGCGCCCTGGCAACCTGTGGGCACGCATCGGCACGCCGGTGCAGCACCTGCTTGACTTCGTCGGTTTCCGTCCGCAGGCGCAGCAGATGGTGGTGATGGGCGGCCCGCTGATGGGCTTTACCCTGCCCGCGCTGAACGTGCCGATCGTCAAGATCAGCAACTGCATTCTGGCGCCGACGGTGGATGAAATGACGCCGCAGGAACCCGAGCAATCCTGCATCCGCTGCGGCCTGTGCGTGGACGCTTGCCCTGCCGGGCTGTTGCCGCAACAGCTGTACTGGTTCAGCCGCGGGCAGGAGCACGACAAGGCGCGCAACCACAACCTGTTCGATTGCATCGAATGCGGCGCCTGCGCGTTCGTCTGCCCCAGCAACATTCCGCTGGTGCAGTACTACCGGCAGGAAAAGGCCGAAATCAAGGCTATCGATTTGGAAGCGGCGCGCACCGCCGAGGCCAAGGCGCGTTACGAGGCCAAGCTGGCGCGTCTGGAGCGCGAAAAACTGGCGCGCGAAGAGCGGCACAAAAAGGCCGCCGTCAAACTGACCGACGACGATCAGGGGGCGGTACAGGCCGCACTGGCGCGCGTACGCAGCAAGAATGCCGAAGCGGCGGTTACGCCGGTCGACGGCCAGCAGCCGGACAACAGCGAGATGATCGCCGCCCGCGAAGCGCGTAAAGCGCAGGCGCGTGAACGGCGCGCCCAGTTGGCGGCCGAAGCGGAACAAGCCTCGCCGGCAACCTCAGGCGACGACGCGCGTAAGGCCGCCGTGGCCGCGGCGCTGGCCCGCGTGAAGGCGCGCAAAGAGGCACCGGCCGCAGACATCACCGCCCATGCCGCGACAGAGGACGATCCGCGTAAAGCGGCAGTCGCCGCCGCCCTGGCGCGCGTGAAGGCCAAGAAAACGGCGCAGCAGGCGGACGCTCCTGCCGAGACAGAACCGGCTCCGGCTGCCGCCGAAGAAGATCCGCGTAAAGCGGCAGTCGCCGCCGCCCTGGCTCGCGTGAAGGCCAAGAAAGCGGCGCAGCAGGCGGACGCTCCGGCCGAGACAGAACCGGCTCCGGCTACCGCCGAAGAAGATCCGCGCAAAGCGGCGGTCGCGGCGGCTATCGCCCGCGCCAAAGCCAAGAAAGCGGCGCAGCAGGCGGACGCTCCGGCCGAGACAGAACCGGCTCCGGCTGCCGCCGAAGAAGATCCGCGCAAGGCGGCGGTCGCGGCGGCTATCGCCCGCGCCAAAGCCAAAAAAGCGGCGCAGCAGGCGGACGCTCCTGCCGAGACAGAACCGGCTCCGGCTGCCGCCGAAGAAGATCCGCGCAAGGCGGCGGTCGCGGCGGCTATCGCCCGCGCCAAAGCCAAAAAAGCGGCGCAGCAGGCGGACGTTCCTGCCGAGACAGAACCGGCTCCAGCTGCCGCCGAAGAAGATCCGCGCAAGGCGGCGGTTGCGGCGGCTATCGCCCGCGCCAAAGCCAAAAAAGCCGCCAGAGAATCGCTGGCGGCGGAAACGGAAGACAAATGATGACGGCGGCGCCTGGCCTACGCCGGGCGCCGTTTAATCGATAGAGATCAGATAGGTGTAGTCCACTTCAATCTGACGCAGTTTGGACTCCGGGTTCCACTCTTTGGTTTGAATGATCTCCATTTCCATACTGCCGCGCACCTTATCCTTCAGCCCCGGCATCACATGCGACACCAGATAACCGAAAAACTGCAGACACTCCTTCGCCGTGCCCTTATGGTTGATGGAGATAAACTCGCGGCTCGGCAGATGGATGGTGTCTATCTGATGATTGGAAAGAATGTCCTTTTTATGTTCAGGATCGACCGCCATCACCAGCGTGGACGACAGCTCGTCGCCTTCCCCGGCCTGCGGGCAATAAATGCTGTAAATTCGCCGGCAGTCGACGTGCAACCCCTTGAAGAAGTCATTGAAAATCTCGTCCTTCATCGCCATGCAGGACGCGTACTCCAGCTCTTGTTCGGAGGCGAAATCCAGCCGGCGCGAGAAGCCGACCAGCTGCATCTCGGGCAGCGTCAGCCGCTTCACTTCCGGATAATATCCCGCGCCGTAGCTGGCTTCGAAGTTAAAGCGCGGCATCAGGTTTTTCACGTCCCAGTGCTCCATCGAGCGGTAGCGATTGGGCGTGGTGCCGAAGCGCTGCTTGAACATGCGAGTAAAGGTCTGCTGCGAGTCGAAGCCCAGCTCATCGGAGATGTCGATGATGGAGCGACGGGTGATGCGCAGCGCCACCGCGGCGCGCGTCAGGATGCGCGAACGGATATAGGTGGCGAGTTGAATGCCGGTAATACGCTTGAATTTACGCTGCAGATGCCACTTGGAATAGCCCGAAATACGCGCAACTTCATCCAGGTTTGGCCGTTTCTCCAGATGTATCTCCACCCACTCAATTAGCTCTTCAATAAAAAAAATGTCTTCATTTGTCATTATTATGGATTCACTGACTCAATAATGTTCGCGATAGTAACCTACACGTATTATGTGAAAGTTGTTATTTTGTGCGGAAATCTGGACAAAAATGATATTTCATTCATACGGTTACCCCATTTCTCAGGGGCAATGGCGGCACAAGTTCCACAGACAATTCCTCACGTTAGCCCATTTTCCGGCCAAAAAAAAATCAAATCGCGCCACGCCGATCTCAACGGGTGCGAAAAGCCGAATACCCCTATCATTAAGGCGTATTACCCTCGCATCGAATCAGGTAGAATGCTCGGCTATTATTTTTGCCGCGCCCGCAATTCGGCGCATCGAAACTGCCGCAGGCGCGGCGCAGAAGGTATCGTTACTCTATGAAGTTCAGGCCGGTATCACCCACAGCCGCCAAAGGCTTACACATCGCCAGCTCGCCGTTCACCCACAACCAGCAAAGCACCAGCCGCATTATGCTGTGGGTGATGTTGGCCTGCATTCCCGGCATCGCAGCACAGATTTGGTTCTTCGGTTATGGCGTGCTGATTCAGGTGGCGCTGGCGGCGATCGTCGCGCTGGCCGCAGAAGGCGCGATCCTCAGGCTGCGCAAGCTGCCGGTGCGCAGCCGGCTGGCGGACAACTCCGCCCTGCTGACCGCGCTGCTGCTCGGCATCAGCCTGCCGCCGCTGGCCCCGTGGTGGATGATCGTCATCGGCACCTTCTTCGCCATCGTCATCGCCAAACAGCTGTACGGCGGCCTTGGGCAGAACCCGTTCAATCCGGCGATGGTCGGTTACGTGGTGCTGCTGATCTCCTTCCCGGTGCAGATGACCAGCTGGTTGCCGCCGGATGAGCTACGCGCCACCGCACTGTCGTTCCACGACACGCTGCTGGCGATTTTCAGCGGCCATACCGCTCAGGGCGCGACGCTGCACGAATTGCAGATGGGCGTTGACGGCATCAGCCAGGCTACACCGCTCGACGGCTTCAAAACCGGTTTGCGCAGCGGCCACAGCGTTGAACAGGTGTTGCAGCAGCCGCTGTTCGGCGGCGCGCTGGCGGGCATCGGCTGGCAGTGGGTCAACCTCGGCTTTCTGGCCGGCGGCCTGTTTATGCTGGCGCGCCGCCTGATCCACTGGCAGATCCCCTTCAGCATGTTGGCCGCCATCGCCTTCTGCTCCGGTCTGGCCTGGTGGCTCGATCCGGCGCATCAGGCTTCGCCGCTGATCCACCTGTTCTCCGGCGCCAGCATGCTGGGCGCGTTCTTTATCGCCACCGACCCGGTCAGCGCCTCCACCACGCCGAAGGGCCGTTTAATCTACGGCGCGCTGATCGGCGTGCTGGTCTGGCTGATCCGCGTTTATGGCGGCTACCCTGACGGCGTGGCCTTTGCCGTGCTGCTCGCCAACATCACCGTCCCGTTAATCGACCACTACACGCAGCCGCGCGTGTACGGCCATCGCTAAGGAGCCGCCATGCTGAATTCCATGAGAAAGCACGGCACCACGCTGGCGGTGTTTGCGGCGGTCACCACCGGCCTCACCGCCGTGGTCTACGCCCTGACGAAAACCACCATCGCGCATCAGGCGGCGCTGCAGCAAAAAGCCCTGCTCGATCAGGTGGTGCCGCCGGAAAATTACGACAACGTCATGCAGAACGAATGCTTCCTGATCAGCGATCCGGCGCTGGGCGACGGCGCGCCACACCGTTTATATCTGGCGCGCAAAAACGGGCAACCGACCGCCGCCGCGCTGGAAACCACCGCGCCTGACGGCTACTCCGGCGCCATCAAGCTGCTGGTCGGCGCCGATTTCAACGGCACGGTACTCGGCACCCGGGTGATTGAACACCATGAAACCCCGGGGCTGGGCGACAAGATCGAACTGCGCATTTCCGACTGGATTTCCTTCTTCAGCGGCAAGAAAATCGAAGACCCGGACGACAAACGCTGGGCGGTGAAGAAAGACGGCGGCATGTTCGACCAATTCACCGGCGCCACCATCACCCCGCGTGCGGTGGTCAATGCGGTGCGCCGCACGGCGTTGTATATGGAAACGCTGCCGCCTAAACTTGAAAGCTTACCTGCGTGTGGAGCCAGCGAATGAGTGAAGCCAAAGAATTGATCGTCCAGGGGTTGTGGAAGAACAACTCCGCCCTGGTGCAGCTGCTGGGCATGTGCCCGCTGCTGGCGGTGACCTCCACCGTCACCAACGCGCTGGGGCTGGGGCTGGCCACCACGCTGGTGCTGACGCTCACCAACGCCTCCATCTCCGCGGTGCGCCGCTGGGTGCCAAGCGAAGTGCGTATTCCGATCTACGTCATGATCATCGCCGCGGTGGTGAGCATCGTGCAGATGCTGATCAACGCCTATGCCTTCGGTCTGTATCAGTCGCTCGGCATTTTTATTCCGTTGATCGTGACCAACTGCATCGTCGTGGGCCGCGCCGAAGCGGTGGCCGCCAAGAAACCGGTCGGCCTCTCGGCGCTGGACGGCATGGCCATCGGCCTCGGCGCCACCGGCGTCATGGTGACGCTGGGTTCAATGCGCGAGCTGCTGGGCAACGGCACGCTGTTCGACGGCGCCGATCAACTGCTGGGCGGCTGGGCCAAATCGCTGCGCATCGAAGTGGTGCACTTCGACAGCCCGTTCCTGCTGGCCATGCTGCCGCCAGGCGCCTTTATCGGCCTGGGCCTGCTGTTGGCGGTCAAGTATCTGATCGACGAAAGAATGAAGGCGCGCAAAGCCCGCGCCGTGGCGGCGGAACCGCTGCTGGAACAAGGACGTGCTGAGAAGGCCTGATGAACAAGCAGAAGCGACTGGAAATTCTGACCCGGCTGCGCGACAACAATCCGCATCCGACCACCGAGCTGGTGTACACCACGCCGTTTGAGCTGCTGATCGCGGTATTGCTGTCTGCGCAGGCCACCGACGTGAGCGTTAACAAGGCGACCGCCAAACTCTATCCGGTCGCCAACACCCCCGCCGCCATGCTGGCGCTGGGGGTTGATGGCGTCAAGGAGTACATCAAGACCATCGGTCTGTTCAACAGCAAGGCCGAAAACGTGATCAAGACCTGCCGCATGCTGCTGGAGCTGCACGGCGGCGAAGTGCCGGAAGATCGCGCCGCGCTGGAGGCGCTGCCGGGCGTTGGCCGCAAAACCGCCAACGTGGTGCTCAACACCGCCTTCGGCTGGGCGACCATCGCCGTGGACACCCATATCTTCCGGGTGTGCAACCGCACCCACTTTGCGCCGGGCAAGAACGTCGATCAGGTGGAGGAGAAACTGTTGAAGGTGGTGCCCGCCGAATTCAAGGTCGATTGCCATCACTGGTTGATCCTGCACGGACGCTACACCTGCATCGCGCGCAAACCGCGCTGCGGCTCCTGCATCATCGAAGACCTGTGCGAATATAAAGAAAAGGTTTATCCGGAATCCTGAGTCAGTTGGGTGCGGCAAACCGCACCCGCCGCGTCCTCTTCCCTCGCCAACGCCGCTTTTTTATCAAAAATGTGATATCGCGCAGCAGTAACCCCGGCGTTATCACGGTTTTCAGTAAGAAACCCATCGCTGCGTTATTTTCAAGCAAAAAATTAGTCGAAAATTGCGGTGAACGTCACGCTTTCAGGATCACAAGGCGTTCACAAATGCCAGCCCCGTTTTCCTAAATTTCTATAATTTTACAAATCGCGCCATATACACAACATTCCAACGGATTAATAACCTCACGTACACTGATGCGCTAAAAAATAGCAATTCAGCAGAATATATCCCTGTTTAAAATTCGTATAGCTTTTAATCAAAACAAAAAATCGATAAACCACTAAAAGCCGAAAGTTAATACTGCATAACATTTGCAACATCGCGGCATAATCCTGCTGGCGTTAAATGTAACAGAATATGACAAACTGCTTGCCACGTTGACAAAGATAGTGAACATTAACCGCCGTCCCCATCCTATAACAACGCAAAAGGATGCCGTTCCGCATCAACTTTTGTACTTTCCCGTCCCCTAAAGACGGGCTGCGAAAAAACAGAGGTACCCGTGTCAACAGCAAACAACCAACACCAGGAGAGCGTGAGCCTTAACGCGTTCAAACAACCGAAAGCATTCTATCTGATCTTCTCGATCGAACTGTGGGAGCGCTTCGGCTATTACGGCCTGCAAGGCATCATGGCGGTTTATCTGGTCAAGATGCTCGGTCTGAGCGAAGCCGACTCCATCACCCTGTTCTCTTCTTTCAGCGCCCTGGTATACGGCTTCGTCGCCATTGGCGGCTGGCTGGGCGACAAGGTGCTGGGCGCCAAACGCGTGATCGTGCTCGGCGCGCTGGTGCTGGCCGCCGGTTACGCCATGGTGGCCTACTCCGGCCACGACATCTTCTGGGTCTATCTGGGCATGGCGACCATCGCCGTGGGCAGCGGCCTGTTCAAGGCCAACCCGTCCTCCCTGCTCTCCACCTGCTATGAGAAAGACGACCCGCGTATCGACGGCGCCTTCACCATGTACTACATGTCGGTGAACATCGGTTCCTTCTTCTCCATGCTGGCTACCCCGTGGCTGGCGGCGAAGTACGGCTGGAGCGTGGCGTTCTCCCTGAGCGTGGTCGGCATGCTGATCACCCTGGTCAACTTTATGATGTGCCACAAGTGGGTGAAGAAAAACGGCTCCAGGCCTGACTTCAAGCCGCTGCATCTGCCGAAACTGCTGATGGTGCTGGTCGGCATCGTGGCGCTGGTCGCCGTGTCCAGCTGGCTGCTGCACAACCAGGTGATCGCGCGCTGGGCGCTGGCCTTCATCTCTGCCGGGATCGTGATCGTGTTCGCCAAGGAAGCCTTCGCCCTGCATGGCGCCGCACGCCGCAAAATGATCGTCGCCTTCCTGCTGATGCTGGAAGCGGTGGTATTCTTCGTGCTGTACAGCCAGATGCCGACCTCGCTGAACTTCTTCGCCATCCACAACGTGGAGCACAGCATCTTCGGCGTCGCCTTCGAGCCGGAGCAGTACCAGGCGCTGAACCCGTTCTGGATCATGCTCGCCAGCCCGATTCTGGCCGCGTTGTATAACAAGATGGGCGATCGCCTGCCGATGCCGCACAAGTTCGCTTTCGGCATGATCCTGTGTTCCTGCGCCTTCCTGGTGCTGCCATGGGGCGCCAGCTTCGCCAACGAACAGGGCATCGTGTCGGTCAACTGGCTGATCCTGAGCTACGCGCTGCAGAGCATCGGCGAGCTGATGATTTCCGGTCTGGGTCTGGCGATGGTGGCGCAGCTGGTGCCGCAGCGTCTGATGGGCTTCATCATGGGTTCCTGGTTCCTGACCACCGCCGCCGCGGCGCTGATCGCCGGTAAAGTCGCCGGTCTGACCGCCGTCCCCAGCGACATCAACGACGCGCACGCTTCACTGGCCATCTACAGCCATGTGTTTATGCAAATCGGCATCGCCACCGCCGTCATCGCCATCCTGATGATGCTGACCGCGCCGAAACTGTACCGCATGACGCTGGACACCAGCGAAGACCTGAATCAGAAAGCGCAGGAAGCCACGGCGGCTCACTGATCGCCGGCGGATTGAGCGTAAATAGAAACGCCGGGGTTAACCCCCGGCGTTTTTTTATGCCCGCAAGAAACGTGTTTACGCTGGCTTGCGCTTGCCGCTCAGGTTGGCCCACATGAATTCGCTCACCAGCGCGCTGTGGAACGCCGCCTGTTGCTTGTCGGCGGCGGCGCTGTGCCCACCCTCGGTATTTTCGTAGAAGTAAGCCTGCTGATACCCCATCGCCTGCATGCGCGCCGCCATTTTGCGCGCGTGGGCCGGGTTGACCCGATCGTCGCTGGTGGCGGTATAGAACAGCACCGGCGGATAGGCCGTTTTCGCCTGAATATTGTGGTACGGCGAGAAGGTTTTGATATAGGCCCACTGCTCCGGCTTGCTCGGATCGCCGTATTCCGCGATCCACGACGCGCCGGCGGAGAGTTGGGTATAGCGCTGCATGTCCAACAGCGGCACTTCGCAGACGATGCAGCCGAACAGCTGCGGATACAGCGTCAGCATATTGCCTACCAGCAGACCGCCGTTGCTGCCGCCGCGCGCGCCGAGATGCGGCGCGGAAGTCACCTTGCGAGCGAACAGGTCTTCGGCCACGGCGGCGAAATCCTCATAGGCGCGATGACGATTCTGCTTGAGCGCCGCCTGATGCCAGGCCGGACCATATTCACCGCCGCCCCGAATGTTGGCCACCACGTATACCCCGCCGCGCTCCAGCCAGGCCGGCGCCTTGCCGCCCAGATAGCCCGGCAGCAGCGGCACTTCAAACCCGCCGTAGCCGTACAGCAGCGTCGGCGTGCTGCCGTCCAGCTTGAGATCTTTGGCGGCGATCTGGAAATACGGCACGCGGGTGCCGTCCTTGGAGCGCGCGTAATGCTGGCTGACCTGATAGCCGGCGGCGTCAAAGTCCTGCGGCGCCTGTTTCAGCAGCGTCGCTTCCCCGCCGTCGAGGTTGCCCATATACAGCGAGGTCGGCTGCAGGAACCCGCTGACCGTCAGGAAATAGGCGTTGCTCTCGTCGTCGATGCCGCCGGCGGAAAGGGTGCTGATGGCGCCGGGGTTGCCCAGCGGGCGACGTTGCCAGCTGCCGCCCTGCGGCGTCAGCACTTCCAGTCGGTTGACCACGTTATCCATGATGCTGAGGATCAGGTGATCGCGAGTGCCGCTGTAGCCGCTCAGCGCCTGCTCCGCCGTCGGGGTAAACAGCGGCTGCAGCTCGCGCTTGCCCGCCAGATAGTCGTCGAAATTGGCCGCCAACAGCGAGCCGGACGGATAGCGCTTGCCGCCCACGTCCCAATCGCTGCTCGGCTTGATCAGCAGCCATTCCCGATGCGTATCCAGCTCGGCGTCGGCGGGGATGTCGATTTTTTTCTGCCGGCCGTCCTGAGTCAGCAAGAAATAGTCGCGGCGGTAGAAGTCCAGGCTGCGGCCGACGAAATCGCGCTCAAAGCCCGGCGTGCGGTCGTGATAGGCGAAGACCGCCATGTCCTCGGGCTGCGCTTCGTACAGCGTTTCGGCGGCGCTCAACGGCGTGCCGCGCCGCCAGCGTTTGGCGATGCGCGCGTAGCCGGACTGGGTCATCGAGCCGGGGCCGAAATCGGTGGCGATGAACAGCGTGTCCCGATCGACCCAGGAAACCCGGCTTTTCGCCACCGGCACGTTGAAACCCTCTTTGACGAAGCGTTTGGCAACCAAATCGAATTCGCGGATTTCGGTGGCGTCACCGCCGTCCGGCGACAGCTGCATCAGGCAATAACGGTATTCCGGCGCCAGCGGCTGCGAGCCCTGATAAACCCAATCCTTGCCCTCCGCCTTGCCCAGCGCATCGATATCCAGCACCGTCTCCCAGGCCGGTTTGGCCTTGCGGTACTCGTCCAGCGTGGCGCGTCGCAGCAGGCCACGCGGGTTGGCCTGATCCTGCCAGAAGTTGTAATAGTACTCGCCGCGTTTGCTCACCCACGGGATCTGGGTGTCTTTATTGAGGATATCCAGGACTTCGCGCTCAATGCGCTGAAAGTCTTCGCCCTGGCCGAAACGTGCCACGGTGCGCTGATTTTCCTGCTGCACCCATTGCAGCGCTTTTTTACCCTGCAGCTCTTCCAGCCACAGGAATTCATCGCCGGCGGCCGCGCCGCCCTCCGCCGCCATCGCCAGGCGGATACTGTTGGGTAATGAAGTCATCGCGAATACGGCTCCTACGGTTTGCGCACTGAGTTTAATAAACTGACGTCGATTGGTGACCGGCAAAATCAAGCTCCTTTTGAGTCGGCTGCAACGCCGCCCCGTCATGGGCGACAGCCTGTGAAATAAGAGTCATTTTCAACAAGGTAGGCGTTTGGCGGCGCGGAGTCAAAGCCCGCGGCCGCCGCGTTGAGTCAGGATTGAGGATAGTGGATCAGATCGTGAATGCGCACCGTGTGTGAACCGGCGTTGCGGTAGGCATGCGGCCGATCGGCCTGAAAGCGCATCGCCTCGCCGGCTGCCAGGCTGTGCCACTCGCCGTCTATCGCCAATTCCAACCGGCCGCTGATCACGATCACATGCTCAATCACGCCCGGCTCATGCGGCGACGATTCGCTGAGCGCGCCCGGCGCGAGATCGATGACGAACATGTCGAAACCCAGCTGGCGATCGTAGGGAAACAGCGGCACCACGCGCATATCGGCGTTGTTCTGATCGTACACCGGCAGTTCGCCGTAGCGGTGCAGCGTCGCCTGCTGCTGCGCGGGCGACGCCTCAAGAAAGGCGGAGAACGCCACGTTGAAACCGGTGGCGATCTTCCACAGCGTCGCCACCGTCGGGCTGGATTCGCCGCGCTCAATCTGCCCAAGCATCGCTTTGCTGACGCCGGTGTATTCCGCCGCCTGCGTCAGGCTCCAGCCGCGCTGCGCGCGCAACGTGCGAAGGGTGTGCGCCAAATGGCCGGCAAGTTCCTGCATCCTGTTCTCCTCTGCGTATCGCGCTCGATTATACCCGCTTGTGCGCTATAGCGCACGGTGCTATGCTGATTTCTTACCGTGCGTTATAACGCACACTCACCGATTGGAGCTCCTCATGCGCCCAGCCCTCTCCTTGCGCCATCTGACCCTGCCCGCCGTCATGGCCGGCTTTGTCGCCGTTCTGGTCGGCTACACTAGCTCTGCCGCCATCATTTTCCAGGCCGCCGCCGCTGCTGGCGCCACGCCGGCGCAGATCGGCGGCTGGCTGAGCACGCTTGGGATCGCGATGGGCGTCACCTCGCTGGGGCTTTCGCTGTACTATCGCACCCCGATCCTCACCGCGTGGTCGACGCCAGGAGCGGCGCTGCTGGTCACCAGCCTGCCCGGCACGCCGATCAATGAGGCGATCGGAGTGTTCATCTTCGCGTCGGGCCTGATCCTGCTCTGCGGCGTCACCGGGCTGTTCGCCCGCCTGATGGATTATATTCCGCAGGCGATTTCTGCCGCGATGTTGGCGGGGATCCTGCTGCGTTTCGGGCTGGACGCCTTCGCTTCACTGCAGCTCAATTTCCTCCTCAGCGCCGGTATGGGGCTGGCCTATCTGCTCAGCCGCCGTTACCTGCCGCGTTATGCCATCGTACTGACGCTGGCGATTGGGCTGGCGATCGCCGCGCTACAGGGCGATATCCATCTGGCGCAACAGGCGCCGGCGGTCGCCGTGCCGGAATTTATCGCGCCGCATTTCAGCTGGCCGACGCTGCTCGGCATCGGCGTGCCCTTCTTCGTGGTCACCATGGCTTCACAGAACGCCCCCGGGATCGCTACGCTGCAGGCGGCGGGCTACCGTGTCCCCACCTCACCGCTGATCGCCTGGACGGCGCTGACCGCGCTGCTGCTGGCGCCATTCGGCGGTTTCTCGGTGTGCATCGCCGCCATTACCGCCGCCATTTGCATGGGGCCGGACGTGCATCCCGATCCACAGCGGCGCTATATGGGCGCGGTGGCCGCCGGCGGCTTCTATTTGTTGGCCGGGTTGTTCGGCGGCGCCATCGGCCTGCTGTTCAGCGCGTTGCCGGTCGCCTTGATCCACACCATCGCCGGGCTGGCGCTGCTCGGCACCATCGGCGGCAGCCTGCAACGCGCGCTGCATGATGAAAAACAGCGCGACGCGGCGCTGATCGCCTTCCTCATCACCGCCTCCGGCGTCACGTTGCTCGGCATCGGTTCGGCATTCTGGGGCATTGTCGGCGGCGCCATCGCGCATCTGCTGCTGTCGCTGCCGCGGCGAAACACCGTGACGTAACGGGCGGTCTACATTGACAAGCGGCGCCGTGGCGCCTTCACTTTCTCTGTCGTCTGAATGTCAATTCACATAATAAGTGACGCCGTCACCAAGGAAGCTTATGACCGAGAAAGCCGCGCTGTTAGCCCAGCGCTTGATACGCAATGTCGAACAGGTAGAGATGAAGCATGACCGGCGGCCGCCGCTGTATGACAGCGTCGGCGCTCGTCTCGGCACCGGCACCGCCGCCGACAAGCTGGGCGCCTCCTTCGATTGTGTGGCGCCGGGCATGCGTTCCTGCCCCTATCATTTTCACTACGCTCAGGAGGAAATGTTCATCATTCTGGAAGGCAGCGGAACGCTGCGGGTAGCCGGAGAAATGCTGCCGATCGTCAGCGGAGATGTCATTTTCATTCCGCCTGGCCCGGAATACCCGCACCAGATCATCAACACCTCCGATGCGCCGCTGAAGTATCTGTCCGTCAGCACGCGCGAACAGCCGGAAGTGGTGATGTATCCGGACTCAGGTAAATACCAGGCGATGGCGCGCGGCAATGATGGCGAGCAGGTGCGTTATCTGCAGCGCCCTTCAGCCTCGCTCGATTACTGGCAGGATGAACCCTGAATCGCCGTCCGGCAACGTGAGATCCAGCGCGCGCGCCGCCAGTTCAGCGACGCGAAAATCAATGTCCGCCGCCTGCCCGTCTTCCATAAACCAGGCGGCGGAAAGCCCCGACCAGGCCAGGATCCATTGCAGCAGACGCCGGCGATCCAGCCCGGCCAACCGGCACACCTGTTCCACGCGGCGATGGAAAATGGCCGGATCGGTGGCGACGCCGTAGTTAGGATTGCAGAAGATGTTGGCGTAATCGAAGCCCCGTTCACCGTACAAACGCTTGGGATCGATCGCCAGCCAACCGCGTGCACCAAAGTCCAGCACATTGTCATGGTGGATATCCCCGTGCAACACGCTTTCTTCTCGCGGGCTGCTCAACAGCTCCGCCGCCGCCGTGGCGCTGAGACGCAGCATGCCGCCGTGCGCCTGGGCCGCCGGCCACAGCGAGCTGAACCACTCCTGCAACGGGATAAGCTCAGGCAACGGCGCCGCCCGCGGCGCATGCAAGGCGGCGATCGCCCGGCACAGGATCTGCGTGGCTTGTTCATCGTCGCCGTCACGCACCAGCTGCGCCAACGACCCTTCGCCCTGCGCGCGCTCCAGCAAAATGCCGTCGTCGTGCCACGCCAGCACCTGCGCGGCACCTTCTCCACGCCACCAGCACATCAGCTGACCACCGAAGCGCTCCTCCTGCTCGCGGGCGATCTTCAGCATGGCCGCCGCGCCCCGGTAACGCACCGGCATCAATAGACTGCTGTGGGTTTCGAAGGCTTTGCCGTCCTGCTCCAGCCGCCAGCGCTGCAGGTAAGGCGTAAAAAGCGGGTTCATCGTCTCTGCGTCCTTGTTGCCGATCTGCGCCGCACTGTCACATTCGCGTGAGAGACGGCGTATAACATAAAGGGGGATGATTCTCTCAGATATCATCGGCGTGCGGCGCTTTGCCGCGTTTTCTCCAGTATCCTAACCAAGTTTGTCGATTTTATTAACCGGTCTTGCGCGGGGTTTGACCATGACATCATTAAAACGCATTAATTATCCGCAATTGCCTACGCCGGGTGGCCCTTATGTGCACGCCGTGCGCCACGGCGATCGCCTGTACGTATCTGGCTTGACGGCCTTCGCCACCGACGCGCAGGGCTTGAGCGCGCCGCAGCAAACGCAGGAGATCCTTGAGCAATTGGCGACCATCGCCGCCAGCGAAGGCGTCAATCTCAAGGCATTGATTAAAATCAGCGTGTTCCTGACCGACATCGCCGATCTGGCGAGCGTGCGCCCGGTGCTGTTTGACTATTTCGACGGCGCGCTGCCGGCCTGTTCTTTGATGGCGGTCAGCGCGTTGTTCTCACCCGCAGTGTGCGTAGAGATAGAGGCGGTGATGGCGTTGCAATAAGGCGCGGCTAGAGCGCGCCTTCGTCCGGCACGCAGGGGCCAATCTTGAACCAGGCTTTGGCGATCCGCCCCTGTTCCACTTCGTAAATGGCGATGACATCCATTTTGCCGCGCCCCTGCGGGAAGTTGCGCGTCACCACCTCCTGATCGACCACCATATTCCCCACCGCCATGCGTTTTATCCGTTCGCCGTACAGGCTCGGCTCGCGAAAGCGCGCCAGATGCCGTTCGCGGATCGCCGCCTTGCCGCTGGCCAGCAGCGTGTCGGGGTGTTCGTAATACTGCGCGTCATCCGCCCAGCAGGCCATAAAGGCCTCGATATCGCGGGCGTTATAGGCGTCAAGCTGTTGTTGAACCACATCCTGCGGGCGTGCCGTCTTATCGTTCATCATATTCTCCTGCCGAAGTTAACCGCCGCATGCGTCGAACCCATCACGTTAACCGCCCAGTACTACGGCTTGATGACACAGCGCTGATTGAATAAAAACCCATAAATAGCGAATAAATAATCTATCACACCCGATAAACAATACCAGCGTCTGCGCATAAATTTTCAGCGTGCCCCGGGGAACGCTGAAAACCGCCTGACGGCGTGCGTTAATCTTTGCGGCAGTTGGCAGGATTCTGCTAATTTAGCGTGAACAGCCTGATGATAACGAAACGCTATGCAGCAAAAACCGGTGTTGGACGAAGCCAGACAGTTAAAACGACTCAACGCCGCCACGCGGCGCCAATCCCATATGTACAAATGGATCGCGCTGATTGCTGCGCTGGATGCGCTGTTGGTGTTTTGGTATGACCGGGATATGCGCAACGTCACCTTCTCGGGAGCGGTTGCGCTGGTGTGCGGCTATTTGTGGATCCGCGATCGCAACAAGGCTCGGGGTTACCGGCGCGAGTTTGACCGCAAATTCGGCAAGCACAGCGGCGATTAAGGCTGCATCGCTTCCAGCACTTTAGCGCTGTCGACAATCTGCACGAACTTCACGATCTTGCCGGCGCGCACCGTATAAATATGCGCAAAGGAGGCGCTGAATGCTTTGCCGGTGGCCCGGTAAGTGCCGTGATAAAAACCCTGAGCAATCACGTTGTCGCCGGCGTCGTAAAAGTGATCGACATCGGCGCGGTAACCTTGCCATTCGCTGCCCAAACGCTGATGCACGTTCTTGATGATATTCTCCGGGCCGATATAGGTACCGGCGTAAGGGAAACCGGCGGCTTCGGTCCACTCGGCATCGGGGGCCAGCGCCGCCAGCAGATTACGGCCGTTTTCTTCGGAACTGCCTTCGTAAGTCGCGCGCACTATCTCAAGAGGGGTTGGCATGTCTCTTCTCCCATGGCTGATAAGGATATTCCGACCATCTCCGCGGACACAGGCTCTCACCAGGCGGAGACGGCGGAATGCGGCTATTCTAGGTTGCTTGTTTCGCTGCAAAAACCGCAGTTGTGACAATAGTAGGTTGCACTTTAGTAAACAATAGTCGTCTTCTGTCATTCCCTCGACCTCCGACGCGACTATGCTGATTGCCCGATTTCCCCCAACAGGAGCTGAACGTGTCTTTACCCTCGCTGACGCAAGAGCTGTTACAACCGTTTTCCCCCTACCAGACGCTGGCGCAAACGCTGCTGCCGCTCACCCTCGAATCGGACGATGGCTCGCACGATGTGGCGCACCTGCACCGAGTCTGGAAGAACTGCCGCCGCATCAGCAAGCTGGAAGGCGGCGACCGGCGCATTCTCTGCGCGGCGGTGCTGCTGCATGACGCCGTGGCGGTGGAAAAGAATTCGCCGCAGCGTCACCTGGCTTCGCGCATGGCGGCGCAGCAAGCCACGCTGACGCTGACCCGGCTCGAATGGTCGCCGGCGGACATCGCGGCGGTGGCCCACGCTATCGAAGCACACAGTTTTTCCGCCGGCATCCCCCCGCAAACGCTGGAAGCGAAGATCCTGCAGGACGCCGATCGTCTCGACGCCATTGGCCTGATTGGCGTAGCCCGCTGCTTCTATATCGGCGGCCGCATGCGCAGCGCGCTGTATGACGCTGCGGATCCGCGGGCCGAACATCGTCAATACGATGACAAGCGTTTCAGCCTGGATCACTTCGAAACCAAGCTCTTCAAGCTGCAAGACGGCTTCCAGACCGCCGCCGGGCGACAGATGGCCGAGCAGCGCACCGAACGGATGCGGCGCTTTGTCGACGATCTGCTGGAAGAGGTGTAACCTGGGCTTACGGGGCATTTTCGTTATGCCCATAACATTTTCGGTCACATAACGCCGTTAAACTGAAAGCCAACTTCACCGAACGGGCGGCAAAGATGAAAAAGTTGACGTTGAAAGAGATGACGGAAAGCGAGCAACGAGAAGTCAAAACCGAGCTGGACAAAGCGCGTAAAAGCCACGGCCGGCCGCTGACCAACGCCGAACAGCACAAGGTCAAAGATGAAGTGGTGGCGCGCATCATGGCCGCCAGAGCGAAGCTCGCCAAGGCAGAGCGCGCGGAACGCAAAGCCAACCGCTACCGGCCAAGCGGCGACACCTTCAGTTGGTCCGCCACCATCGGTACCCGCCCGCCGCGCTGAATCAGCCAAACAATCCCCGCCGCCGCGGGGATTGTCGTTTATTAGCCAAACTCATCTGCCCTCACCCATCATGAATAACAATGTTATCAATCTGTTGTAAATTGACAGCCTGATGAAGAATATTCATTATCACCTCCACATCCTCTTTTCACGAGACTGCCATGGCCTATCCGCGCAACGTTAATACACCGATTCTCCCGGCGTTGCCCGTTGGCGGTTTGGCGGCGGTTACATCGAAGAAACAGACGCTCATTTGACCGGGGCGAGCTGTCCCGTCAGATGAGCTGACTGGATGGCCTGCAACGCCCCGCCTTCAATTTTCTCATCTGGCTTCTCTGTCGGTCACACAGAAGGAATATTTTATGGCCTCATTTTCGGGTATTTGGGTGGCGATGGTTACCCCTTTCAATCAAGATGCCGTCGATCTGCCGGCGGTTAAACGCCTGGCGCGGCACCTGCTCGACGCCGGCATCGACGGCCTGGTGGTCTGCGGCTCTACCGGTGAAGCCGCCGCGCTGAGCAAGGAAGAACAGCTGGCGGTGCTCGACGCCGTTCTGGAGGTGGCGCCCGCCCATCAGGTGGTGATGGGCCTTTCCGGCAATAACATGGCCGCCACGCTGCAGATGCAGCAAGCCATTCAACTGCGCGACATCGCCGGCGTGCTTATCCCGGCGCCTTACTACATCCGCCCTTCGCAATGCGGCCTGATAGACTATTTCACCCAGTTGGCCGACGCCTCCACCGTGCCGGTGATCCTGTACAACATTCCGCAGCGCACCGGCATCGCCATGGAGCTGGCCACGCTGCGCCGGCTCGCACGTCACCCGCGCATCACCGCCATCAAGGATTGCGGCGGCAACCCTGACGCCACCATGGCGCTGATCGCCGACGGCGAAATCGATGTGATGACCGGGGAAGACAATCTGATCCTCACCACGCTGTGCCTCGGCGGTACCGGCGCCATCTCCGCCGCCGCGCATGTTCACCCGGAACGTTTCGTCCAGCTGGTGCAGCAAGTCGCCGCCGGCGATCTGGCCGCGGCGCGCAGCAACTTCTATGAGCTGTTGCCGATGATCCACCAGATGTTCAGCTTCCCGAATCCGGCGCCGGTCAAGACCGTGCTGGCCCAACAGGGGCTGATCGCCAACGAACTGCGCTCGCCGATGCAGGTGGCGCCGCAGGCGCTGCAGCAGCAGATCGCCGCGACGCTGGCGCAGCTGCAGCCCGCCGAGGCGATAGTCGGTTAAATTTGTTAGCTAAGCCGCTGTAATTTTGGCGCTATGGGACTACGATGAGAGGTTAAGCATGCCCGTCATTCGTCATCAACAAGGAGCTTCCGATGAAACTGTTCTATAAAGCCGGCGCCTGTTCGCTGTCCCCGCATATCGTGTTGCGTGAGGCAGGGCTGGATTTTACGGCGGAGAAGGTCGATCTGGCGCAGAAGAAAACCGAGAGCGGCGCCGATTACCTCGCCATCAACCCCAAGGGACAGGTACCGGCGCTGCTGCTGGATGACGGCAGCCTGCTGACTGAAGGCGTGGCGATCGTGCAATACCTGGCGGACCGAGTGCCGGACCGCAACCTGATCCCGGCGGCGGGCACCCTGTCGCGCTACCACGCGATCGAATGGCTGAACTACATCGCCACCGAGCTGCACAAAGGGTTCAGCCCGCTGTTCAACCCGAAGACGCCCGAGGAATATAAAACCATCGCGCGCGCCAGGCTGGAGCAGCAGTTCAGCTATCTGGATTCGGTGCTGGCGAAGCAGCACTTCCTGTTGGGAAGCCGTTTCAGCGTGGCCGACGCCTACCTGTTCACCGTGCTGCGCTGGGCATTCGCCCTGCAGTTCGATGTGCGCAAGCACGCCCATCTGGCGGCCTGGTTCGATCGCGTTGCGGCGCGCCCGGCGGTAGACGCGGCGCTGAACGCCGAAGGATTGAAGTAAGGTTCAGCCCCGGCGGCTCTCGCCGGGGCCCGATGCCGCTTACAGTTTTACCGCTCTGAACTCGCTGCGCGGCTGCGCGATCCGATCCTGCGCCGCCACCACCTGCAATTCATACTCGCCCATCGCCTGCGTGGTCAGCATCACCTCATACACGGCGGCGGTCACGTGCTCCAGCGCTTTATCCAGCGCCTCGCCCTTCAGCAGATCCACCAGCAGCAGACCACTGGTCAAATCGCCGACGCCAACCGGCTGACGCGCCCCGAAGTCCACCAGCGGCCGGCTAATGTGCCAGGCTTCGTCCGCCGTCACCAGCAGCATTTCGAAACAGTCGGTGTGATAGCCGGCACGGGCCAGGTGCTTGACCAGCACCAATCGCGGCCCCTTGGCGATCAGCGATCGAGCGGCCTGCACCGCGTCGTCCACGTTGGCGACGGCCATCTGGCTCAGCATTTCCAGCTCCAGCAGGTTCGGCGCCACCATGTCGCTGCACGGCAACGCCTGACGGCAGTGAAACTCGGCCACCCCCGGCGCCACGATGCAGCCCTTTTCAGGATGTCCCATCACCGGATCGCAGAAATACCAGGCGTTCGGATTCGCCTGCTTAACCTGACGCACGATCGCCAGAATATGGTCACCCTGCTCCGGCGAACCGATATAACCGCTCAGCACCGCATCACAGCGTTTCAGCTGATCGATATTGGCGATGCCCTGCGCGATCTCGCTCAGGTGGCTGGCCGGCATGACGCAGCCGGTCCACTGACCGTATTGCGTATGGTTGGAGAACTGCACCGTGTTCAGCGGCCAGACGTTGACGCCCATGCGGCGCATCGGAAACTCCGCCGCACTGTTGCCGGCGTGACCAAACACCACGTGCGACTGGATAGAAAGAATGTTTTTCATCGACAGAACTCGTTGGGAATGCGGCAGCCAGCCTGGCGGCTGCCCAAAAAGAAAGGGGCCGCCTGGGCCCCTTACCATCATTATACGCTTACTGCCAGTCCACCAGGCAGTAGTGTTTCTTGCCGCGGCGCAGCAGCGTGTAACGGCCAAACAGACGGTCCGCATCGCTGAAGCGGTATTCGGCATCCGACTGTTTCTCGCCGTTGATGGTCACCGCGTTGGAACCGATCATGGTGCGCGCCTGGCCACGTGACGGCACCAGTTCAGCATTCACCAGCGCCTGCTGCAGATCGGCGTCGCGCTCAAGTTTGATGGTCGGCATGCCGTCCTGCGCCAGCTGGGCGAAGTCCGCTTCGGTCATGTCATGCAGCGCGCCGGAGAACAGGCTCTGGGTGATGCGCTTGGCAGCCGCCAGGCCTTCCGCACCGTGCACCATGCCGGTCACTTCTTCCGCCAGCACGTACTGGGCGCGCGGCGCCTTGCCGCTGTTCTTGTCTTCTTCTTCCAGCGCGTTGATCTCTTCCAGGCTCATGAAGGTGAAGAACTTCAGGAAGCGGTAAACGTCGGCATCGGCGGTGTTGATCCAGAACTGGTAGAACTTGTACGGGCTGGTTTTTTCCGGCGCCAGCCAGACCGCGCCGCCTTCGGTTTTACCGAACTTGGTGCCGTCTGCCTTGGTGATCAATGGCACGGTCAGGCCGAACACCTGCTTCTGATGCTGACGACGCGTCAGATCGATGCCCGAGGTGATGTTGCCCCACTGATCGGAACCGCCGATCTGCAGCTCCACCTGGTGGCGGTTGTACAGCTCGGAGAAATCGAAGCCCTGCAGCAGGTTGTAGGAGAACTCGGTGAAGGAGATGCCGGAGTCGTCGCGATTCAGGCGCTGCTTGACCGCTTCCTTGTTGATCATCTGGTTGACGGAGAAGTGCTTGCCGATATCACGCAGGAAGGTCAGCACGTTCATGCCGCCGAACCAATCGTAGTTGTTGGCCGCGATAGCGCTGTTGCTGCCGCAGTCGAAATCGAGGAACGGGGAAACCTGTTTGCGGATCTTCTCAACCCACTCGTTCACCGTATCGGTGGTGTTCAGCTTGCGCTCCGCCGCTTTGAAGCTCGGATCGCCGATGAGGCCAGTGGCGCCGCCCACCAGCGCTACCGGTTTGTGGCCGGCCAGCTGGAAGCGCTTCAGGCACAACAGAGGAACCAGATGGCCCAAATGCAAGCTGTCAGCGGTCGGATCGAAACCGCAATACAGTGCAATTGGCCCTTGCGCCAGTCGCTCCGCTAACGCTTCCTCATCCGTAACCTGGGCAACGAGGCCCCGCTCTTGCAGTTGTTTAATCAAGTTGCTGCTTGCCATCAATGACTCCATGTATAAACGAATGCACCTTTGCCGGTACACGGCCTTTCGCCCAGTGGCGAAATAAAAATTCAGGGTAGCGCATAGAATAAAGCGCCGGCGGCGTCAGCACCAGCGCTTAGAGGGGGATTTTACGTCTTCAAGGTGCCAGTCGGTCAATTTTCCAGTCATTCCCGTCCCGCTGATACAGGAAACGGTCATGCAGGCGGTGGGCGCCGCCCTGCCAGAACTCGACGGAGTCAAATTTCACGCGGAATCCGCCCCAGAAACTCGGCAACGGCACCTCGCCCTGCTGGAACTTCTGCTTCAGCTCGAGGAATTTGCTTTCCAGCACGCCGCGCGCGGAAATGCGTGACGACTGCTGCGACACCCAGGCGCCGATTTGGCTGTCCTTCGGCCGGCTATGGAAATACTTCAGCACTTCGAGGGTCGACAGGCGCTCCGCCTGACCGAGGAAAATCACCTGACGATCGAGCATGTGCCAGGGGAACAGCAGGCTGATATGCGGGTTTTGCGCCAGCTGCTGCGCCTTGCGGCTGCCGAGGTTGGTGTAGAACACCAACCCCTGCTCATCGAAATGCTTGAGCAGCACGATGCGCTGATACGGCTGGCCGCGTTCGTCGACGGTAGCGACGCACATGGCGGTCGGATCGGCCAGGCGCGCGTCGCAGGCCTGTTTCAGCCAACGCTCGAACAGCTCGAGCGGATTGGCGGTCAGATCGTTGCGGCGCAGGCCGCCTCGGGTATATTCACGGCGCAGGTCCGCAACATCAAACTCATTCTTTTCAATCATCTGGGTTATCGACCAACTGAAAAATCCGTCGTTACATTCTGCGCCTGCGGCGCCAGGAACTCAATCGCTCCGACGCCACCGCTGACCGTCACTCCGTCAACACGCAGTCGCTCATGACTACCTTGCCGTTGCGCTCAAGATAGGCATTGCGGTCTTTCGACCAAAAAGTGTATTTGCCGTCGCTGTATTTAGCGCCGGTCAACGCCAGCACCTGCTTGAGATGCAGCTGTTCGCCATCCATCAGCAGGCTGACTTCGCTCGCCTTGCCGTCGAGCGCCACCGTCAACGGCGTGGTGCCGCACTGGTAGTGCATCGTCTGGCTGCTCTGCGGCAGGATGTAGCTGCAGCCGGACAGCGCCAGCGCGCCGGCGACGAAAATGACTTTTTTCATGCTGTTGCTCCTTAGAAAAATCCTTCACAGGCTATCCTAACAGAGCTAGCGCCCCCCGAATGGCAAAACCGGATAAATCCCACCCAGCACCGTTTCACGGCTGGCGCCGGTCACCGAAGGCAGGTTGCCGGCCTGGCCGGACAGCGTGCGAAACGCCAGCCAGGCAAAGGCCAAGGCCTCCATATCGTCGCCGCTGACGCCGAAATCGTCGGTCAGCCCAACTTCCGTCCCCGGCAGCAGCGCAGACAGACGCGCCATCAGCAGCGTGTTGCGCGCCCCGCCGCCGCACACCAGCAAACGCTCGCACCCGCCGGCCAGCAACACCTGTTCGCTGATGCTGACGGCGGTCAGCTCCGTCAGCGTGGCCTGCACGTCGAACGGCGCAATCGCCGGTAATCCGGCCAGCTGACGCTCCAGCCAGGCGATGTTGAAATACTCGCGGCCGGTGCTTTTCGGCGCAGGCAGCGCGAAGTAAGGGTCCGCCAGCATCTGCTGCAACAGCGGCAAACAGACGCGCCCCTGCATAGCCCAGCCGCCGTCCTGATCGTAAGGTTGCGCGCGGTGGCGCCAGATCCAGGCGTCCATCAGCATGTTGCCTGGCCCGGTGTCAAAACCGCGCACCGGCGCACCGGGCAACAGCAGAGAGAGGTTGGCGATGCCGCCGATGTTCAGCACCATACGCCGCTCGACGGGATGCCCCAGCAGCGCCTGATGAAACGCCGGCACCAGCGGCGCGCCCTGCCCGCCGTAAGCCATGTCGCGCCGGCGGAAATCGCCGACGGTGGTGATATTGGTCAGTGCGGCGATGCGGTTGTTGTCGCCGAGCTGCATGGAGAAACGCGCGTCGCCTTCCGGTTCGTGCCATACCGTCTGGCCGTGGCAGCCGATGGCGGTGATATGATCCGCGTCGATACCGGTTTGCTTCAGCAGGCCGAGCACCGCCTCGCCAAACAGCGTGCCCAGCTGTGCGTCCAACCGGCCGACCGCGGCCAGCGTGGTTTGCTGCCCCTGGCACATCCCCAGGATCTCTTTTTTCAGCGCGATCGGCATCGGATGGCTATAGCTGGCCTGCTGCGCCACCATGCGATCGTCAATCGCGGCCAATACCACATCGATTCCGTCCAGACTAGTGCCGGACATGACGCCTATATAGCGGCCTGACTTCATAGCAACATCCTCTAACCCGCACGGTAAGCAAATTTTATCCTGACAAATAAACCAGAATTGACGAATTAACGCCATGAATTATGATGCTTTTTTTACGCGCCGTGAGCCAGGTGCGTCGCTGTGGCACATTTTATGTGTTAAACCGTGCGTTAACCGGCAACGGAATGAAGGTGAGGCTGTCATAAAGGTAAACCGCGGTTTATTATTGGTTGAACAGAGAAAAGTTAAGCTGCGTGCAGCGATGAGGCATGGCGCTGTATCAACTTTCAGCCATACTTTGTCTATCATTTTCACTGAATCTTGCCTGGTGAGCATTACCAGGTTATGGACTACTACCATCAGGAGTTTTATATGATCAAGCGTCTTCTCGTCGTTGCCGTCGCCGCCGTTACGTTGGCTGGGTGTGCCAATGAATCCATGTCCGGCGATGTCTACTCGTCCTCGCAGGCCAAGCAGGTGCAGAACGTCACTTACGGGACGCTGGTTTCCGTGCGTCCGGTTAAAATTCAGGGCGGCGAAGGCTCCAACGCCTTGGGGATGATCGGCGGCGCGGTAATTGGTGGGCTGTTGGGCAACACCGTTGGCGGCGGCACCGGCCGTACGCTGGCTACCGCGGCGGGCGCTATCGCCGGCGGCGCGGCGGGCAACAGCATCGGTGAAGTGGCCGGTCGTACCTCAGGCTACGAACTGGAAATCAAAACCGACCAGAAAGAGAACATCGTCGTGGTGCAGAAAGCAGGCGACACCAAGTTCAGCCCGGGTCAGCGCGTGCGCATGGCCCGCATGGGCGACACCATCACCGTCTCTCCGCTGTAAGTCAGCAGGCGGCACACGGCAAACCGGAGGCAATCGCCTCCGGTTTTATTTCTGATGCTGTGAAACTGTAATCGTAGAAAATAAGAATATTATTATTTGTTCTGCAGTTCGGTGATATTTTGTTCTAACTTGCCAATCAGCCCTACCAACAGATGCACTTCGTCGGCGGTAATGCCGCTTAAAATCTCACTGCGCGTAGACGTGATCACACTGTCGACTTCCCTGATGATCGGATCGGCCGCTTCGGTCAGCTTGATGCGCTTCGCGCGGCGATCGTTGGCACAGGTGTGACGCGTGATAAGCCCCTTCTCCTCCAGTTGGTCCAGCGTGCGAACCAGTGACGGTTGCTCGATACCGATCGCCTTGGCCAGCTGGATTTGCGACTGCTCCGGCGGCAAGCGATTGATATTGTGCAACGTAACCCAATGCGTTTGGGTCAGCTCCAACGGCTTGAGCCGATGATCGATGAGCGCTCGCCAAACACGAACCAATCGTGCTAAATCTGAACCTAATGTTGACTCCACTTACCCCTCCTTATAATTAGCATGCTAACATTACCTCCCAGAGCTTAGACTATTTTGGGTAACTCACATTAAAAACACAAATGTATATAATGTATATTGTGGAAATAACCACTATTTTTAGCCGCTATTGTTTAATCGTTATGCAAATATTCAACATATTCACCCGTAGGGATTGTTAATGTGAATACATCATGGTTACACGCCTCATCGCCCTTACCCGATTTGGTCCTGGGGGCATCGCTTTATTTTCCACCCATATTTAAAGCTTTTTTGCTAGGACTGGTCTTATGGTTGCTGATTCATCAGCTGCTCAGGGACTGGATGTATTCCGGTGAAATCTGGCACCCCATGTTGATGGACCTGTCCATTTTCGTCCTGACCGTCAGCGGTTCCTTATGGATTTTAGCGAGTTGGTAACCCATGCAGCATAAAACATTAAAATACTTTTCTACGGTGATCGTCTGCGCCATTGCCGTCTGCGCCGGTTGGTGGCTCTGGAATTATTATATGCAATCCCCATGGACCCGTGACGGAAAAGTGCGCGCAGAACTCGTCAATATCACCCCTGAGGTTTCTGGAAGATTAGAGAAAATAAGTGCGAATGACAATCAATTCGTACCTGCGGGAAGTCTGATTTTTACCCTCGACCCGGTGCCTTATCAGATCGCGCTGGACAATGCCGAGGCCGCGGTGGCAAAAGCGCAATCGGATCTGGCCAAGGCGGACCATGAAGCCGCCCGACGCCGCGGGTTGCCGCGCAACGTTATTTCCGCTGAAGATTTGGATGAGTCCAATTTAGCCGCTCAGGCAATGAAGGCCGCCTATAAAGCCGCCCTGGCCAACCTGGAACAGGCCAAATGGAATTTGAGCAAAACTAAAATTTACGCGCCGACCGACGGTTATATCACCAATCTGCAGGCGCGGGTCGGGAACTACGCCAACGCCGGCACGCCTTTGGTCGCACTGGTGGATGTCCATTCGTTTTATGTACTCGGTTATTTCGAAGAAACCAAGCTGAAACATATAAAAGAAGGCAATAAAGCCGATATTGTCTTATATAACGGCAACACCCCGCTGCAGGGGGAAGTAGAGAGTATCGGCCGCGCCATTTACGATCAGAGCGTTGACAGCAACAACGATCTATTAATGGATGTTAAGCCCAATGTTCCCTGGGTGCGTTTGGCTCAGCGCGTGCCGGTGCGGATAAAATTGCTCAACGTGCCCGCCGATTTGACGCTGGTTGCCGGCACCACCTGCACCATTTCGATTCATCAGCGGAACTAAAGTGTGAACCTGCCCTTTCTGGAGTGGAGCCGTACCCCCTGGGGTAAGGCGACCGGCGGCCAATGGCGCTATGCGCTGCGCAACTCGCTGGCGATGTGTCTGGCGCTGTGGGTGGCGTTCGTGCTCGAGCTCGACGAACCTTATTGGGCGCTCACCTCCGCCGCGGTGGTCAGCTTCCCCACCATCGGCGGCGTGATCAGCAAAAGCATCGGCCGCATCTTCGGCAGCCTGGTGGGCGCCGCCGCCTCGGTGGCGATCGCCGGCCACTGCCTGAACGATCCCTGGCTGTTCACGCTGTTCATCGCCGCCTGGATCGGGCTATGCACCTATATCTCCAACCATTATCAAAACAACGTTTCCTACGCGTTCGCGCTGGCGGGCTATACCGCCGCCATCATCGCCTTCGGTACGGTCAACGTCACCGATACCCAGCAGATCTTCGATATCGCCCAGGCGCGGGTTTGCGAAGTGATCACCGGCATTCTGTGCGGCGGGCTGATGATGATGATCCTGCCCAGCACCTCCGACGGCGAAGCCTTGCTGACTTCGCTGCGGCGCATGCAGCAGCGGCTGCTGGAGCACGCCGCCATGCTGTGGCAGCCGGAGGTCACCGCACAGATGCGCACCTCGCACGAAGGGGTTATCGGCCAGATCCTGACCATGAACCTGCTGCGCATTCAGGCGTTTTGGAGCCACTACCGCCTGCGGCGGCAAAATAACCTGCTCAACTATCTGCTGCACCAGCAGCTGCGCATTACCAGCGTCATTTCCAGCCTGCGCCGCATGCTGCTGAACTGGCCGGATCGTCCCGCCAATCTGATGCCGGTGCTGACGCAACTGCTGGATGAATTGCGCGATCCCGCCACCGATAAATATCGCTTGGCGCGCCTGCTCCAGCAGATCGCCCCGCAAGATGCAGCGGACTACCGCCATCGCGCCTTCTGGCTGCGTTTGCGTGATTTCTGCTGGCTTTATCTGCGCTGCAACCGCTGGCTGCAGCGATTGGAAAGCGCCACGGCGGTCAGCGATCTCCAGCCGCCGCGCGTCACCTCGCTGGCGCGCCATACCGACAGCTACGAAGCCGCCTATAACGGCCTGCGCACCTTTTTATGCATCGTGATCGGCTGCGCCTACTGGATCAACACGCAGTGGGACGCCGGCAGCGCGGCGCTGACGCTCACCGCCATCAGCTGCGTGCTCTACTCCTCCACGCCTTCGCCGATCAACAGCGTCAGCACCTTGCTCAAGGCGGTGCTGCTGCTCTCGGTCGCCTGCTTCGTGGTGAAATTCGGTTTGATGATCCAGATTGACGATTTCTGGGTGTTCTGCGCCTTCCTGTTCCCGATCCTGGTGACCATGCAGATGCTCAAACTGCAGAATCCGCCTTATGCCGCGCTTTGGGGGCAGCTGATCGTCTTTATGGGCTCATTTCTGACCGTCAGCAATCCGCCGAGCTATGACTACCAGTCCTTTATCAATGACAACATCGGTAAAATTGTCGGTGTGCTGCTGGCCGGGCTGGCGTTTCAGATCCTGCGCCCCAGCTCGGACAAGCGAAAGAGCCGCCGTATTATCCGCGCGCTGCGCCGCGACTTTATCGATCAGTTGAGCAAAAAGCCGCAGCAGAGCGAAAGCCAGTTTGAATCGCTGATCTACCATCGCATCAGCCAGCTCAATCAAAGTCAGGATCAGGAGGCGCGCACCTGGTTGCTGCGCTGGGGCGTGGTGCTGCTCAACTGCAGCCATATCGTCTGGCAGCTGCGCGACTGGCAAACCCGCTCAGATCCGCTGTCGGCGGTGCGCAACGTCTGTATCCACTGCCTGCGCGGCATCATGACGGAGAAAGGCGTGCAGCACAGTTCGCTGGACGCCACGCTGCAAGAACTGCTGCGCATGAGCAACGCCCTGGCGCACCACCCGGAACAGGCGGCGCGCGATCTGGCCGGCCTTATTTGGCGGCTCTACTGCTCGCTGCAACAATTGCAACAGGCCATTGGCCAGCCCGCCGCCACTGCGGCCGTCAGCGGCGGATGATCACTTGATCACGCCGCAGGCGAAGCGCTCACCGCCGCCGCCGAGCGGCAGCGGATGATCCGAGTGATTATCGCCGCCGGCGTGCACCATCAGCGCCTTGCCCTCAATTTCACTGATTTTTTTCAGCCGCGGCGCCAACACCGGGTCGTTCGCCATGCCGTCGGCGGTCACATAGATGGCCGGCAAATCGCCCAGATGCCCGTCGGCATACGGCCCGAGGTGTTTCCCGGTTTTTTGCGGATCAAAATGCCCGCCGGCCGCCAGCGCCGCCACCGCCTTACCGTCCTTCATGCCCGGCTCGCAGCTGCCTTTCTCATGCACATGGAAACCGTGCACCCCGGCCGGCAAGGCTTTCAGGCTCGGCGTGAACAGTAAGCCGTAAGGCGTTTCGCTGATGGCCACTTTGCCGATATCCTGACCGATGCCCTGCCCGGTCACCAAGTTCATCTCAACGTCGACCGTCGCCGCCTGAGCGGCCCCGCAGGCCATCAGGCCAAGCGCCGCATACCAATAACGTTTCATCAATCAGTCTCCTTAATGACTATATCGAGTTATCAGTATAGGAGAGCCAGCGCCAGCACTGTTAACCAACGCACAATCTCGCCAATTTGATTCGCGGGCCTAATATTTAGCACCAATAATAATTCTACCGATGTTGGTCCTCTGACCAGCTGTCGTTCGGCTAACGTTGTTTCCCTGTTTCCACCGCCGACGCGCGAGAGTTCACTTCCCGGCCAGGCGGCATACTTCATAAGGAACTGATATGGGCATCTTTAGCTATAAGGATCTGGACGAAAACGCGTCAAAGGCGCTGTTTTCCGACGCCTTGGCCATCTCTACCTACGCTTACCACAATATCGATAACGGCTTCGATGAAGGCTATCACCAGACCGGTTTCGGCCTCGGTCTGCCGCTGACGCTGATCACGGCGCTCATCGGCAGCACCCAGTCGCAGGGCGGCCTGCCCGGTCTTCCCTGGAACCCCGACTCCGAACAGGCCGCGCAGGACGCGGTGAACAATGCCGGCTGGTCAGTGATCGACGCCGCACAGTTGGGATACGCCGGCAAAACCGATGCGCGCGGCACCTACTACGGCGAAACCGCCGGTTACACCACCGCTCAGGCCGAGGTGCTGGGCAAATATGACAGCGAAGGCAATCTCACCGCCATTGGCATCTCATTTCGCGGTACCAGCGGCCCGCGCGAGTCGCTGATCGGCGATACCATCGGCGATGTGATTAACGATCTGTTGGCCGGGTTCGGGCCGAAAGGCTATGCCGACGGCTATACGCTGAAGGCCTTCGGCAATTTGCTGGGGGACGTGGCGAAATTCGCGCAGGCCCACGGGCTGAGCGGCGAAGACGTGGTGATCAGCGGCCACAGCCTCGGCGGGCTGGCGGTCAACAGCATGGCGGCGCAGAGCGACGCCAACTGGGGCGGCTTCTACGCGCAGTCCAACTATGTCGCCTTCGCCTCGCCGACCCAGTACGAAGCCGGCGGCAAGGTGATCAACATCGGCTATGAGAACGATCCGGTGTTTCGCGCGCTCGACGGCACCTCGCTGACCCTGCCGTCATTGGGCGTTCACGATGCGCCGCATACCTCCGCCACCAACAATATCGTCAACTTCAACGACCACTACGCGTCGGACGCCTGGAATCTGTTGCCGTTCTCCATTCTCAACATTCCGACCTGGCTATCCCACCTGCCGTTCTTCTATCAGGATGGTCTGATGCGGGTGCTGAACTCCGAGTTTTATTCGCTGACCGACAAAGACTCGACCATCATCGTCTCCAACCTGTCGAACGTCACGCGCGGCAGTACCTGGGTGGAAGATCTGAACCGCAACGCGGAAACGCACAGCGGGCCGACGTTTATCATCGGCAGCGACGGCAATGATTTGATCAAGGGCGGCAAAGGCAACGACTATCTCGAGGGCCGCGACGGTGACGATATCTTCCGCGACGCCGGCGGCTATAACCTGATCGCCGGCGGCAAAGGCCACAATATCTTCGATACCCAGCAGGCGTTGAAAAACACCGAGGTCGCCTACGACGGCAATACGCTTTACCTGCGCGACGCCAAAGGCGGCATTACGCTGGCGGACGACATCAGCACCCTGCGCAGCAAAGAAACCTCCTGGCTGATTTTCAGCAAAGAGGTGGATCATCAGGTGACCGCCGCCGGATTGAAATCGGATTCGGGCCTCAAAGCCTATGCAGCCGCCACCACCGGCGGCGACGGCGATGACGTCCTGCAGGCTCGCAGCCACGACGCCTGGCTGTTCGGCAATGCCGGCAACGACACGCTTATCGGCCATGCCGGCGGCAACCTGACCTTCGTCGGCGGCAGCGGCGATGACATCCTGAAGGGGGTCGGCAACGGCAATACCTTCCTGTTCAGCGGCGATTTCGGCCGCGACCAGCTGTATGGCTTCAACGCCACCGACAAACTGGTATTTATCGGCACCGAGGGCGCCAGCGGGAATATCCGCGACTATGCCACGCAGCAAAACGACGATCTGGTGCTGGCCTTCGGCCACAGCCAGGTCACGCTGATCGGCGTCTCGCTCGATCATTTCAACCCCGATCAGGTGGTGTTGGCCTAAAGACCGACGTAAAAAAAGCCGGGCGCTTTCGCCGCCCGGCTTTCCTCTTTCTACCCCGTCTCAGGGCACGTCATACCCCAACGCCGCCTTGCGAATGCGGAACCACTGCTGGCGGTTCAGCGCCAGTTTCTGCGCCTTCAACGCCGAACGCACCCGCTCGATCTTGCCGGAGCCGATAATCGGCAGCGGCGAAGACGGCAGGCGCATCACCCAGGCGTAAACCACCTGTTCAATGGTCTCGGCGCCGATCTCTTGCGCCACCCGCTGCAGCTCGTCGCGCAGCGGCTGGAACTCGGCGTCGTTGAACAAGCGGCCGCCACCCAGGCAGGACCAGGCCATCGGTTTGATGCGCAGCTGCTGGCACTGGTCGAGCGTGCCGTCCAGGATCGCCGGTTGGTGAATCGGCGAAATTTCCACCTGATTGGTGACCAGAGAGAACGGCAGACGCGACTGCAGCAGTTGGAACTGCGCGGGCGTAAAGTTAGAGACGCCGAAATGGCGCACCTTGCCGCTTTTGTGCAGCGCGACAAAGGCTTCGGCCACGTCGTCAGCGTCCATCAACGGATCCGGGCGGTGGATCAGCAACAGGTCGAGGTAGTCGGTATGCAGATAGCGCAGCGAGTGTTCCGCGCTCTGTACGATATGATCGCGATCGGTGATGTAGTGGCCGATCGGGTTGCCGGGCTTGGCGGTGGTGGCGATGCCGCACTTGCTCACCAGCTCCAGCGACTGCCGCAACGCGGGCTTCAGGCGCAGCGCGTCGCCGAATGCCTGCTCGCAGGCATAACCACCATAGATATCTGCGTGATCGACGGTGGTGACGCCCAGTTCGACGTGCTGTTCGATAAACGTCAGCAGCTGCTGCGGCGACATGCCCCACTCCATCAACCGCCAGTAACCGCAAATCATGCGGGAAAATTCAGGCCCCTGCGGCGCGAGACGAATGCGTTCTACCATTGCGAAAACCTCATGACATTAGTTGTCAGCCAGCATACACAAGCCGGTGAGGCGCAGGGAAGCGCAAAGGCGCATGAACGTGCGGCAGATCAGGAAAGGGTCAAAACAGCGAAGGCTGTTCCGGCAGCGGCTCGTCGGGGGCTTTGTTGGCGCGCTGCAGGCGCAGGAAACGTTGGCGACACAGACGCAGCACTTCGCGCTTTTGCGCGTCGCTCATGCTCATCCAGCCGAACCGCTCCTCGCGGCTGCGCAGGCAGCCACGGCAGAAACCGCGATCGTCGGCCTGGCAAATGCCGCGACACGGGCTGGGGATGTCGAAAAATTCAAGCTGCTGTGCCACGGACCCTCCTGCATTCTCCTGCTAATTGAAGACGTCATCGCCGCCGCTGGCAAGTCCCTTTTCGCCATTGCGGCGAAAATAGTCGCGCAAATAGCGCAGCGCCTGGCGGCTTTTCTCCGGCATAGTGCGTTCCAGCGTCAGCGCGTGCAGCCGCAGCGGCGCCGGCCGCCACTCCGGCAACAGCAGCAACAGCTCGCCGCGCTGCAGCTCGTCGCCAATTTCATACAGCGGCTGAACGGAAATGCCCAGACCGGCGCGGGTAAAGGCGCGCATCACGTTCATGCTCTCGCTGACGATCTGCCCCTCCGCCAGCCGCAGCTTGACCTGCTGGCCGGATTGATGCAGCAAATCCAGATGGGCCCCGCTGTAGCCGCTGGAGATCCAGCGGTGCTGCACCAAATCCTGCGGCTTTTCCGGCACCCCATGCTGGCTGAGGTAACGCGGCGCCGCGCACAGCACCATCGGCCACGCCGTCAGCGGGTGAGCGATCATATTGGCGTCCGCCAGTTGACGATTGGCGCGCAGCGCAATGTCGACCCGCTGTTCTATCATGTCGACGATGCGATCGTCTGCCAGCACCCGCAGCGTCAGCTTGGGATGCGCCTGCAACAGCGGCGCCAGCGCCTCCGCCAACGAGCGGCCGCCGATGCCAACCGGAGTGGCGATGCGCAGCTCGCCCACCAGCGTGTCCCGCAGTTCCGCCAGCCGCTGCTCCGCCTGCTGCGCCTGTTGCAACATCGCCTCGCAGCCGGGATAAAACGCCGCCCCCGCCTCGGTCAACGCCAGACGGCGGGTGGAGCGGTGCAACAGCGGCACCCCGAGCGCCTTCTCCAGCGAGCGCATATGCTGACTGACCGCCGACGGCGTCATGCCCAGCCGCCGCGCCGCACCGGCCAACGATCCCTCCGCCACTACGGTGGCGAACACCGCCATTCGATTGAGTTTATCCACGATTATGAAGTTTTACTTAATCAAGAAAGCATGAATATGGCACTAATCACGGCTATTGTTAAGGACTAGAGTAGATCCCACGCAGCAGGCACATCGGCCTGCCTTACGATACTGACCCATCCCTGAAGGAGCATACAGATGAAAGTAGCCATTATTGGAGCAACCGGTTTTGTTGGCCGCCGTGTGGTGGATGAAGCGCTGGCTCGCGGCATTCAGGTAACGGCGATCGCCCGTCAGAAAAAAGATTTGCCGGACCACGCCAATCTGACCGTCGCGCTGGGCGACGTCGCCGATACCGCCTGGCTGGCGGGGCAATTGCACGGTCAGGATGCGGTGATCAGCGCCTACAATCCCGGCTGGGGCGAAGACAACCTGTATGAGAAGACTACGCGCGGCGCCCAGCAGATCCTTACCGCGGTCGAGCAGTCAGGCGTCAAGCGCCTGTTGGTGGTGGGCGGCGCAGGCAGCCTGGAAGTGGCGCCGGGCGTTGAACTGGTGGATACGCCGCAATTCCCGGAAAATATCCGCCCCGGCGCGCAGGCGGTGCGCGATCTGCGCAATAAACTGCGCAACGAATCAGCGCTCGACTGGACCTATCTCTCTCCGGCCGCCCTGCTGGAACCGGGCAAACGCACCGGCCAGTTCCGCCTCGGCACCACGCAGCTGCTGATGAACGGCGACGCGCCGGCCAGCATTTCGGTGGAAGATCTGGCGGTGGCTATCGTCGATGAGATTGAAAAACCTCAGTTTATTCGCGCCCAATTCACCGCCGCCTACTAATTCCCCTCACCGCCAGGCCACCGGCCTGGCGTTTTCCCGCGTTCGCCGCCGCCAGTATTCTGAATTTCTAAGGTTTTCTTAAGTTTCATCCGGTAGATTTCAAGGCATTATCTACTCTCAGGATCCAGATTTGGCAATGTGGTTACGTCAACGCTTACAGTGCAACAGCCTCGGTTTTATCCTCGCCACCGCCCTGTTCTTCACTCTGTTCCAAAACGCGTTATTCCTGCATCGCGCCTGGTCGTATATCACCTTCGATAGCGTCCACAGCGTGATATTCGCCGCCAGCATGCCGGTGGTGATCTTCTGTGCGCTGAATATTATCTTCAGCGTGTTGACCGTGCCCTACCTGCGCAAACCACTGATCGTCTTTTTCTTGCTCGGCAGCGCCGCAGCCAACTATTTCATGTACAGCTATGGCGTGGTGATCGACGGCAACATGATGCAAAACGCCTTTGAAACCAACACCCACGAAGCGACGGCGTTGCTGACGCCGCGCATGGGGCTGTGGCTGGCGCTGCTCGGCGTCCTGCCGGCGGCGGCGGTTTGCTTCACCCATATTCGCCAGACCCGCCCCTGGTGGTACATGGTTGGGCTGCGCGCCGCCAACGTCATGCTGTCATTGGTGGTGATCCTGATCATCGCCGCGCTGTTCTACAAAGACTACGCTTCGCTGATCCGCAACAATAAAAGCGTGGTGAAGATGTTGACGCCTTCCAACTTCGTCGCCGGCACCATCAAGTTTACCGAGCAGCGCTACTTCACGCGCAATCTGCCGCTGGTGAAGATCGGTGAAGACGCGCGCAAAGGGCCGCTGATCGCCGGACAGGCCAAGAAAACGCTGGTGATCCTGGTGGTGGGCGAAACCGCCCGCGCCGAAAACTTCTCTCTCGGGGGCTATGATCGCGAGACCAACCCGCGCCTCAAGCAGGACAACGTGGTCTATTTCAAGAACGCCAGCTCTTGCGGCACCGAAACGGCGATCTCCGTCCCCTGCATGTTCTCCAACATGCCGCGCAAAGCGTACGACGCAACTCAGGCGACGCACCAGGAAGGCATGCTCGACGTGCTGGCGCATGCCGGCGTCAACGTGCTGTGGCGCGATAACGACGGCGGCTGCAAAGGCGCCTGCGATCGGGTGCCGCACATCGACATGACCAAACTGAAACTGCCGCAGGACTGTGACGGCGAAGTTTGCATGGACAATGTGCTGTTGTACGAACTGAACGACTACATCAATAGCCTGAAAGACGACGGCGTGATCGTGTTGCACCAGATGGGCAGCCACGGCCCGGCTTATTACCGCCGCAGCACGCCGCAGTTCCAGACGTTTTCGCCGACCTGCAACAGCAATCAGATCCAGGATTGCAGCCATGAACAGCTGGTGAACACCTACGACAACTCGATCCTGTATACCGACGCGATGCTCGATGCCACCATCAAGCTGCTGCAGCAGTATGACGACCGGTTCAATACCGCGCTGGTCTACCTGTCCGATCACGGCGAATCGCTGGGAGAAAACGGCATGTATCTGCACGGCACGCCTTATGTCTTCGCGCCGAGCCAGCAAACTCACGTGCCATTCCTGATGTGGATGTCGGCCGACTATCAGCGCAATTTCGGCATCGATCGCCAGTGCCTGAGCGCGCTGGCGGAAAAGGACGACGTGTCGCAGGACAATCTGTTCCACACCCTGCTGGGCATGCTGAATGTGCAGACGCGTGAATATCAATCCCAGTTGGATATTCTGCAACGCTGCCGCAACGCGGCGTAAGCGCTTAACTTACGCGTGCCGCTGAGGCACAATGCCTGAGACCAACCGGCGTTTTGTGCGCCGGTTTTTTTATTCCCATTGACCTAGACCAATCGGTCTATTATGCTCGGCGCCATGATGACCAAATCAACGCATTGCAACGTGGATACACGTGAACATCTGCTCGCCACCGGCGAAACCCTCAGCCTGCGCCTGGGCTTTACCGGCATGGGGCTGAGCGAACTGCTGGCCACGGCGGGCGTGCCGAAAGGATCGTTCTACCACTATTTCCGCTCGAAGGAAGCCTTCGGCGAAGCGATGCTGCAACGCTATTTCGCGCACTATGATGCGCAAATGCAAAAGCTGTTTGCCGACGAGCACACCGATGCCCGCCACCAGCTCTTGGGGTATTACGCCCAGGCCATCAGTTACCACTGCCGCAGCGAATGTCATAACGCCTGTCTGGCGGTGAAACTCTCCGCCGAGGTGAGCGACCTGTCGGAGCCGATGCGCCATGCGCTGGAAACCGGGACCGCCCGGGTGATCGGCCACCTGCAGGCGGCCATTGAGCGCGGCATCGCCGAGGGATCGCTGTCGGTAGCCATGAGCCCGGCGGCAACCGCAGAGACGCTGTATGCCCTGTGGCTCGGCGCCTCGCTGCGCGCCAAGATCCGGCGATCGTTGGCCCCGTTGACCAGCGCGCTGGAAAGCATCGAGTTGCTGCTGCGCCCGCCGCAGCCGTAACACCACCATCTTTTTTCGTGAAAATGCAGTTCGTGTTTTTTTATCGCCCATAACTAGACGACCGGTCTATTAAATACAGGATGCACTATGAAGACTGAAAAATTGCTCTCTCCGCTGAAAGTTGGCGCAGTCACCCTGCCCAACCGCGTGTTTATGGCTCCGCTGACGCGTCTGCGCAGCATCGAACCGGGCGACATTCCCACGCCGCTGATGGCGGAGTATTATGCGCAGCGCGCCGGCGCCGGTCTGATCGTGACCGAAGCGACGCAGATTTCCTTCCAGGCGAAAGGCTACGCCGGTGCGCCGGGCCTGCATACCCCGGAGCAGATCGCCGCTTGGAAACACATCACGCAGGCGGTACACGACAAAAACGGCCACATCGCCGTGCAGCTGTGGCACGTAGGCCGCATCTCCCACACCAGCCTCCAGCCGGGCGGACAAGCGCCGGTCGCCCCTTCGGCGATCAACGCAGACACCCGCACCACCGTGCGTGACGAAACCGGCGCCTGGGTGCGCGTACCGACCTCTACGCCGCGCGCGCTGGAAACCAGCGAGATCCCGGGCATCGTCAACGATTTCCGCCAGGCGACCGCCAACGCGCGTGAAGCCGGCTTCGACTTTATCGAGCTGCATGCGGCTCACGGCTATCTGCTGCACCAGTTCATGTCTCCGGCGTCTAACCAGCGTACCGATCAATACGGCGGCAGCATCGAGAATCGCACCCGCCTGACGCTGGAAGTGGTCGACGCCGCCATCGCAGAATGGGGCTCCGAGCACATCGGCATCCGCATCTCGCCGCTGGGGCCGTTCAACGGCCTGGACAACGGTGAAGATCAGGAAGAAGCGGCGCTGTACCTGGTGGAAGAGCTGAACAAACGCAACATCGCCTATCTGCACATCTCCGAACCGGACTGGGCCGGCGGCAAACCGTATTCCGACGCCTTCCGTGACTCGGTGCGCGCCCACTTTAAAGGGGTGATCGTCGGCGCCGGCGCCTACACCGCTGAAAAAGCCGAAGCGTTGATCGAAAAAGGCTTCATCGACGCGGTGGCCTTTGGCCGTAGCTACATCGCCAATCCGGATTTGGTCGAGCGTTTCCGTCAACACGCCCCGCTCAACGAACCTAAGCCGGAAACCTTCTACGGCGGTGGCGCCGAAGGTTATACCGACTATCCGTTTCTGACGAAGTAACCCGTCCTGACCCTAAACGGCCACGCAACCGCCTGGCCGTTTTTTTATGCACGCAAAAAGGCCCGCACAAGGCGGGCCGACGTTCCCTGGTGTTGTTATCTGCTACAGGTCAATTTCTACACGGTTACGCGCGGAATTGATAATTGATTGTGCAGATCAATTACTTCGTATCGATCGGTACACTCGATCAATATTTAAACACCCATGGCGAGGGGGCAAAAAGTGACATCGTCACCAACTCGTCACGTTGAATTCCCTTGCGGGACAAGGCTATACTCGCTTGTGCTTCAATCCACCCGCCGTCTGCCACGGCACAGTCAATTCAGAGGAATTATGCGCTTACTCCATACCATGATCCGCGTCGGTGATCTGCAACGCTCCATCGACTTCTACACCAAGGTATTAGGCATGCGCCTGCTGCGCACCAGCGAAAACCCGGAGTACAAATACTCGCTGGCTTTTGTCGGCTATACGGAAGAGAGCGAAGGCGCGGTTATCGAACTGACCTATAACTGGGGCACCGACAGCTACGACATGGGCACCGCCTTCGGCCACCTGGCGCTGGGCGTGGACGACGTCGCCGCCACCTGCGACAACATCCGCCGCGCCGGCGGCAACGTCACCCGTGAGGCCGGCCCAGTGAAAGGCGGCACCACGGTGATCGCGTTCGTCGAAGATCCGGACGGTTATAAAATCGAGCTGATCGAAAACAAACACGCCGGCCAAGGCCTCGGCCACTAAGCCTCTCTCGGGGCGCGCCTGCGCCCCGCTGATTCTCCGCGCGATAGCGCCTGCAACCGGGCGCAAAATTTGCCATAATGCGCGCTGCATTCGATGAAGATAAGAAACTGATGGCCGAAAAAAGTGATCTTAACGCCCTGAGTGGTCGTTTTCGTGGGTTTTATCCCGTAGTAATAGATGTTGAAACCGCCGGCTTCAACGCCAATACCGATGCGCTGCTGGAAATCGCCGCCGTGACGCTGAAAATGGATGAAGACGGCTGGCTGCAGCGCGACGAAACCCTGCACTTCCACGTGGAGCCTTTCGAGGGCGCCAACCTGCAACCGGAAGCGCTGGCGTTTAACGGCATCGATCCGCACAACCCGCTGCGCGGTGCGGTCAGCGAATACGACGCGCTGCACGCCATTTTCAAAGCGGTGCGCAAAGGGCTCAAGGATCGCGGTTGCAACCGGGCCATTATCGTCGCGCACAACGCCAACTTCGATCACAGCTTCCTGATGGCCGCGGCCGAACGCGCCGGTTTGAAGCGTAATCCGTTCCATCCGTTCGCCACCTTCGACACCGCTGCGCTGAGCGGCCTGGTGCTGGGGCAAACGGTGCTGGCCAAAGCCTGCATCGCCGCCGGCATGCCGTTCGACAGCAGCCAGGCGCACTCCGCGCTGTACGACACCGAACAAACCGCCCTGCTGTTTTGTGAGCTGGTTAACCGCTGGAAGCGTCTCGGCGGCTGGCCGCTGCCCGCCGGCGATCTCGCCGAATAGGCCCAATAAAAAAGGCGGCCCAGTTTGCACTGGCGCCGCCCGTTACGCGATAACCGCAAGTCTGTCGATTAAGACTGCTGGTCTTCCTGCGCTTTATACTTTTCTGCCGTTTCTTTGATCAGCTGCTGCAATTCGCCGCGCTGATACATTTCGATGATGATATCGCAACCGCCGACCAGCTCACCGTCTACCCACAGCTGCGGGAAAGTCGGCCAGTTGGCGTATTTTGGCAACTCGGCGCGGATGTCCGGGTTTTGCAGAATATCCACATAGGCGAAACGCTCACCGCAGGCGGACAGCGCTTGCACAGCCTGCGCGGAGAAGCCGCAGCTCGGCAGCTTTGGCGAACCCTTCATGTACAGCAGAATCGGGTTTTCAGCGATCTGGTGCTGAATTTTTTCAAGTGTCGTCGTCATTTATTGCTTCCTCAAGCCACATTTCATGGCTACAACATGCATCACGCGGGCTATTGTAGCGGCTGGAACAGTCGCAAGAAAACGCCATCTTTTGCAAGGATATTCGCCCGCCGCCGATCGCGTTTCACCGGCCACGTCATTCCGGTCAAAACATACGTTGAGAATAACATTTTTAATCCGACCATTTCACTAATATATTGCGCCGCGATGACGGCGCGGCTTAATTATATCCACCGCCGCCTGGCGCTTTTTTATACATCAACAGGCTGATTTTAAACCAAAAAAAATGTCATTAACGTTTTCTCACAATATGGATTATTATTTATGAGTTCTTCGCTGTTTTATATGGCGAAATTCGGGAATACTGTAACTCTTTCGATATCCGTTTCGGGGCCAAGGTTGGTGACGTCGACATGCGTTTAATTCTTACGCTCTTTGCGCTGCTGTTTACGCAGCTCTTCTTCAATTTGGCGCACGCTGCGCCACAGGCGCGTGTTGCCGCCGAGCAGCGTAAAAGCCATGCCAATGAAGCGCGGCCCGATGACCGCAGAAAAAAGAAAGCGGATAAAGCCGCCAAAAAAGCCAAAGTGACGGCCCCCGAGAAAAAAACCAAGACCGCCAAGGTCAAAAGCGAGAAAAGCGCGAAAAAGATCGTCAGCGCCAAACCCAAGGCCAAAGCGCAGAAAACCGCCAAAATTAAAGTCACCCCGCCGAAAAAGGGCTACAAAAAAGGCTATGGCCGCCACCGCGAAGCCGGTATGGCCACCGCCAAGCTGGCGCGTGATGAAAAACCGTTGAAACTCAGCCCGGCGCACAAAAAGCGTTACCAGCACGCCAAGCAGACCGCGATGGCCAAGCTGATGGATCAGATGGGCAAGCCTTACCGCTGGGGCGGCAGCTCGCCGCGCACCGGCTTCGACTGCAGCGGCCTCATCTATTACGCCTATAAAGACGTGGTGAAAATCAAGATGCCGCGCACCGCCAACGAAATGTATCACCTGCGCGACGCGGCGCCGATCAAGAAAAGCGAACTGGAAAGCGGCGATCTGGTGTTCTTCCGCATTAACAACCGCGGCGTGGCGGATCATGTCGGCGTCTACCTCGGCAACGGCAAATTCATCCAGTCGCCGCGCACTGGCGAAGAGATCCGCATCAGCCAGCTCGACAACGACTATTGGCAGAACCACTACATCGGCGCTCGCCGCGTAGTGACGCCGAAAACCATCCGTTAATTCCCTGCTCTGCGCGGTTGCGGCCTCGGCCGCAACCGCCTGCTCAAGCTATCGCCCATCGCACTCCCCCACGCGCATTTCTCGCTTTTCCTCCTGTTTTTTATGATGAAAATTGTTAAGATTGAATGACCACAATAAAAAATGGCCCATCCGGCGTTCGCCCCGGCGAGAAGCTGAATGGCGCTGTAAAGGAGGAAGCAATGTCGTTTGAATTACCTGCATTACCGTATGAGAAAAACGCGCTCGAGCCGCACATCTCCGCCGAGACCCTGGAATACCACTACGGCAAACACCACAACACCTACGTGGTTAACCTGAACAACCTGGTGAAAGGCAGCGAGTTCGAAGGCAAATCGCTCGAAGAGATCATCAAGACCTCTAACGGCGGCGTGTTCAACAACGCCGCGCAGGTGTGGAACCACACCTTCTACTGGCACTGCCTGTCGCCACAGGGCGGCGGTGAACCGCAGGGCGAACTGGCGGCGGCGATCGTCAAATCCTTCGGCTCTTTCGCTGCGTTCAAAGAGCAGTTCACCGATGCCGCCGTGAAAAACTTCGGTGCCGGCTGGACCTGGCTGGTGAAAAAACCGGACGGCGCGCTGGCGATCGTCAACACTTCCAACGCGGCAACCCCGCTGACCGGCGAAGACAAACCGCTGCTGACCGTTGACGTGTGGGAACACGCGTATTACATCGATTACCGCAATGCGCGTCCAAAATACCTGGAAAACTTCTGGGCGTTGGTCAACTGGACCTTCGCGGCGGAAAACCTGGCGTAAGCGCAGGCCTTGCCTAAGTGATGAGGCGCAGCTTGGCTGCGCCTTTTTTAAAACTGGCGGGAAATCAGTTCAACGCGGCGACAAAGCTGAAAGCGATGATCATCGCCAATGCGCAAACGGTGGTGAACAGCGACATCTTCAGATCGGTATCCATGACAACTCCTTTAAAATGGGCTTTCCTAAGGATAAAAGGCGCACAATTAGTACGTCAAATCATTTTCCCACAGTTCGCCGATAAAATCTTGTTATCATTTCCCGGTTTATAATCTCGATTACCTCTTCCACTTTTGTTCAATATGCGACAAAATTCGCAGTTCACAACTGCGTACCGGCATTCATGCCCCTCCTGATTAAGCGCTGACGACTTCAACACTAAAAACTCAGTTTTCGCTTCTCTGGAGAAGGATCTACGTAGGCAAACGATTAACATCACACTTACATGCTGTAAACATGTGAGTTCAGGAGTCATTCCTTACATGGCAACGATTAAAGATGTGGCCAAACGCGCGGGCGTTTCCACCACCACCGTTTCGCACGTCATCAATAAGACTCGTTTCGTCGCCGAAGAGACCAAAGCGGCCGTGTGGGCCGCCATCAAAGAGCTGCACTACTCGCCGAGCGCCGTGGCGCGCAGCCTGAAAGTCAATCACACCAAGTCTATCGGTCTGCTAGCCACCTCGAGCGAAGCGCCCTACTTTGCCGAAGTGATCGAGGCGGTGGAAAACAGCTGCTACAGCAAAGGCTATACCCTGATCCTGTGCAACTCGCACAACAATCTGGACAAACAGCGCGCCTACCTGGCGATGCTGGCGCAAAAGCGCGTCGACGGCCTGCTGGTCATGTGTTCCGAATACCCGGATCAGCTGCTGGGCATGCTGGAAGACTACCGCAACATCCCGATGGTGGTAATGGACTGGGGCGCCGCGCGCGGCGACTTCACCGACACCATCATCGATAACGCGTTCGAGGGCGGCTATCTGGCCGGGCGTTATCTGATCGAACGCGGCCACCGCGATATCGGCGCTATCCCGGGCCAACTGTCGCGCAACACCGGCGGCGGTCGGCATCAGGGCTTCATGAAGGCGCTGCAGGAAGCGCATATCGATATTCGCGAAGAGTGGATAGTCCAGGGTGACTTCGAGCCGGAGTCCGGTTACAAGGCGATGCATCAAATTCTGTCGCAAAAACAGCGACCGACCGCAGTATTCTGCGGCGGCGACATCATGGCGATGGGCGCCATCTGCGCCGCCGACGAACTGGGGCTGCGGGTGCCGCAGGATATTTCCGTGATCGGCTACGACAACGTGCGCAACGCCCGCTACTTCACCCCGGCGCTGACCACCATTCATCAGCCGAAAGAGCGTCTGGGCGAAATGGCCTTCACCATGCTGCTGGATCGCATCATCAGCAAGCGCGAAGAATCGCAGGTGATCGAAGTGCATCCGAAGCTGGTCGAACGCCGTTCGGTCGCCGACGGTCCGTTCATCGACTACCGCCGCTGATCGTCCTCCCTACCGGAAGCCGGCGCGGCTTCCGGTGCCGCCTCACTCAGCCACTCCTGATTCAGCGTCTCGCCATCGCCCAAATACGCCAGCAGCCAGCTCATCGCCGGTGACGGTTTATCCTGTTGCCAGGTCAGGCAGCAGGGGCTGGCGGGAAACGGCTGCTGCAACTGCAACGCCTTCAGCTCACCGCGCTGCACCCGCGGCAGCGCCAGATGCGCCGGCATCATGCCGACGCACAATCCGGCGCACAAACAGTCGAGCGCCGAGGTCCAGTCCGGCACCACCAGCCGCCGCTGGTTATCCAGCGTCCAGGTGACGCGCTTGGGCAGATTGCGCGAGGTGTCTTCCAGACAAAGCGCAGGGTACGGCCTCAACCGATCGTCATTCAACGGCCCTGCCAGCTGCGCCAACGGGTGCTGTGGGCTGACTACGCACAGCCAGTTCATATCCCCCATGTCGCGGAAAGCGAAGCCGCCGCCGACCGGCACCGCGCGGGTGGCGCCAATCGCCATGTCCGCCCTGCCGTCCACCAACGCATCCCACACGCCGTTAAACACCTCGGGTTGCAGCATCAACTCGACGTCGGGGAAATGGCGGTAGAAATCCAGCACCAGCTGGCGACTGCGCTGCGGTTTGACGATGATGTCTACCGCGATATTCAGCTGACCGCGCCAGCCGTTGGCCACCTGTTGACAGTGGCGGCGGGTGTCGAGCATTTTTTTGATAACAGCTCGCGCATCCTTGATAAACAGCGCGCCGGCCGGCGTCAGTTCCACATCTCGGTGACGCCGCTCAAACAGCGGCACCGCCAGCCATTGCTCCAGCTGCCGCACGGTATAACTTACCGCCGACGGCACCCGGTGCAGCTCCTGCGCCGCCGCGCTGAAACTGCCGGTGCGCGCCACCGCATCAACGACCTCGAGAGAATATTCAGACCACATCGCTTTGCCTTCAATTTTTTTAACAGCACTTTGCAAATATTACCGTTTCACAAGCAGAGATCCAGCCGGATACACTGGCCGGCGCTAAAAACCTGCGACACTAAAATATTAACGAGAAATACCATGCGAAATTCCTTTGGTTTTATGTTCTACCTCGCCGGCCTGAGCATGCTGGGTTATCTGGCGACCGATATGTACCTGCCCGCCTTCGGCGCCATGCGGGAGGAACTGCAAATTTCCGCCGGCGCGGTCAGCGCCAGCCTGAGCATCTTTTTGGCCGGCTTCGCCTTCGCGCAGCTGCTGTGGGGGCCGCTCTCCGACCGTCTGGGACGCAAACCGGTATTGTTGATTGGCCTGACGCTGTTCGCGCTCGGCTGCCTGGGCATGCTGTGGGTGGAAAATGCCGCGCAGCTCTGGATACTGCGCTTTATTCAGGCCGTAGGTGTCTGTTCCGCCGCCGCCATCTGGCAAGCGCTGGTGGTCGACCGCTATCGTGAAGGCCAGGCCAACCGCGTATTCGCCACCATCATGCCGCTGGTGGCGCTATCGCCGGCGCTGGCGCCGCTGTTGGGCGCCTGGCTGCTGAACCACGCCAGCTGGCGCGCGATCTTCGCCGTGCTGCTGGCCATCACCGCCTTGTTGCTGTTGCCGACGCTGCTGCTCAAAGAGAACGCCAGGCCAAAACCCGCCGTCGACGCGCCAAAAAGCAGCGTCAGTTTTTGGCAATTATTGAAATCCCCGGTATTCAGCGGCAATGTCGCCATGTACGCCGCCTGTTCGGCCGGTTTCTTCGCCTGGCTGACCGGCTCGCCGTTTATCCTCGGTGATATGGGCTACGGCCCGAGCGACATCGGCCTGAGCTATGTGCCGCAGACGCTGGCCTTCCTGCTGGGCGGTTACGGGTGCCGCGCCGCGCTCAAGCGCATCAATGGCAAAACCCTGCTGCCGTGGCTGCTGGTAGCTTATGCTGTCAGCATGGTGGCCCTGTATCTGGTGGCAACCCTGACCAATCCGACGCTCACCACGCTCCTGATCCCGTTCTGCGTGATGGCGCTGGTCAACGGCGCCGGCTATCCGATCATGGTGGCCAACGCGCTGATGCCGTTCCCGGACAGCAGCGGCAAAGCCGCCGCGCTGCAAAATACGCTGCAGCTGGGGCTGTGTTTCGTGGCGAGCATGCTGGTATCGACGTTTATTGCGCAGCCGCTGTTGGCGACGGTGACGGTGATGGTGTCCACGGTGATACTGGCCGCGCTGGGGTATTTCCTGCAGCGGGGAAAAGCGGCCAAGGCGCCGCAAGAAACGCCGCGCGAACATGCTAACTCAGCGTCATAATTGCCAAGCTAAATAATCACTTAAAGAATATGCGTGCCGAGTGCGATTTACAGTTGAGTCAATGCCTCGGCGCGCCTATACTCAAAAACAACCTTGTAAAGTAACACCTTATAATCTCTATATCTCAATTAGCTGTTGTGTACGCGTCTTGCGTCACACTCTTTTTTTGAAGAGGCGTTTATCCTGCGCCGTTTGCGTCGGGTCGCTTCTTTAAATTTCCTCTGTTCATAGTCGGATATCAGACGCCGCGGGCTTATTTCCCGTCGGTATACGTATGCACCCGCAGAAATTGTCTAAGCTGTTTCCTAACGGGTCATCAGTCAGAAGAAGGTGATGGAGAAGCTATGAGTTCATCGTGTATAGAAGATCTGAGCATCCAGGATAACCAGTGGTACCGTATCGCGCACGAAATGCTCGGTCTGGCCGGTATCGAAATTAACGGATCGCGCCCTTTCGATATTCAGGTTAAAAACCCCGAATTCTTTAAACGCGTTTTGCAGCAAGGCTCCCTGGGTCTAGGCGAGAGCTATATGGATGGTTGGTGGGAATGCGAGCGGCTGGATATATTCTTCCAGCGCGTGGTCAGCGCCGGGCTGGAGAAGAAGCTCCCCCACCACCTGAAAGATACCCTGCGTATCGCCGCGGCGCGCCTGACCAATCTGCAATCGAAAAAGCGCGCCTGGATCGTCGGCAAAGAGCATTACGATCTTGGCAACGATCTGTTTACGCTGATGCTCGATCCTTACATGCAGTACTCCTGCGGCTACTGGAAAGACGCCGCCACGCTGGAGGAAGCGCAAGAAGCGAAACTGCGGATGATCTGCGAAAAACTGCAGCTGCAGCCGGGCATGCGCTTGCTGGACATCGGCTGCGGCTGGGGCGGCCTCTCCGCCTATGCGGCGAAAAATTACGGCGTGTCGGTGGTCGGCGTGACCATTTCCGCCGAGCAGCAGAAACTGGCTCAGGCGCGCTGCGCCGGGCTGGATGTGCAGATCCTGCTGCAGGACTATCGTGATCTGCATCAGCAGTTCGATCGCATCGTCTCGGTCGGCATGTTCGAGCACGTCGGGCCGAAAAACTATCGCACCTATTTCAACGTGGTAGAGCGCAATCTGGCGCCGCACGGCCTGTTCCTGCTGCACACCATCGGTTCCAACAAGACCGACATGAACGTCGATCCGTGGATCAACAAATATATCTTCCCGAACGGCTGCCTGCCCTCGGTGAGGCATATCGCCGAGGCCAGCGAAGGCCATTTCGTGATGGAAGACTGGCACAACATCGGCGCCGACTACGATCGCACGCTGATGGCCTGGTTCGAGCGCTTCAAGCAGGCGTGGCCGAAGCTTGCTCCACGTTATTCCGAGCGCTTCGAGCGGATGTTCAGCTATTACCTGAACGCCTGCGCCGGCGCGTTTCGGGCGCGCGATCTGCAGCTGTGGCAGGTGGTGTTCAGCCCGAAAGGCGTTGAAGGCGGCATCCGCGTCGCACGCTGAACGCTCCCCTAATAAAAAAAGCCCCGGCAACCTCATCGCCGGGGCTTTTTTTGCTCTTTCGAACCAGGCGGCTTAGCCGCAGTAAACGCGGATGATTTTATCGTTGCTATCGCCGAGGAAGTTCAGACGGCGCAGGTTGAAATCCATGGTGACGGCAGAGTTGTACGGAATGGCGCGCACCTTGGATTCGATCCGCACGCCTTCCAGCGACGTCATCGGCTTGCCGACGTAGTTTTGATACTGCGAAGCGCCGCAGGTATCGTCCGCATCGGCCACTTGCGCGCCGCCGCCCTGCTCAGGTGAACTGCTGCAGGCGCTCAGCGCCAGCAACGCGGTTAACAACAACGTTTTCCCATAAAACTTCACGCGTTTCTCCTCTCTGCTTATGATTCGACTCCGGCGGCAACGCCCGAATCGCTGTCAGTCTTTGTGCGCCGGCGCCACCGCCGCCGCCAGCGTCGCTTCCCGATTGGCCAGCACGCGTTCGACGGTGTCCACTACCGCCTGCGTCTGCGGATCGATCTCGATGTTCACCTTATCGCCCAGGCGTTTTTTACCCAGCGTAGTGCGCTCCAGGGTTTCCGGGATCAGATGCACGCAGAAACGGTTATTCACCACTTCGCCGATGGTCAGGCTAATGCCGTCGATGCCGATGAAACCTTTGTGCAGCACATATTTCATCAATTCCGCATTCGGCATGCGCAGCCATACCTGACGGTTATTTTCCGAGGTATAAATTTTGGCCACTTCCGCCGTGCAGATAATATGGCCGGACATCAAATGACCGCCAATTTCATCATTGAATTTCGCCGCGCGCTCGATATTGACGATGTCGCCCAACGCCAGATCACCGAGGTTGGTCAGGCGCAACGTTTCCTTGATCAAATCGAAGCTGACGCGGTTGCCTTCCACCGCGGTGACGGTCAGGCAGCAGCCGTTATGGGCCACCGACGCGCCCAGCTCCAGCCCCGGCAGCAGTTCTGCAGGCATCTCGATCACATGGGTGCGGAAATTGGGTTTCTCATCAATGGCGACCAGCGGCGCGGTGCCTTGTACGATACCGGTGAACATATGTGCCTCTTCTTACTCAATAGATTAAAACGCTTCCGGCAGTTTGCCCCAGTTGGCGCTGAAAACCAAATCCGCGACGGCAAAAAACGCGTCCCTGCGCATTTAATAACTATTTATCTGCGGCGTTTGCTTAACGACGCCGAGCAGGTACAATATTTTTGACAAAATTCCGCTATTTTAATTGTTGTCCTCTCGCGGCAGCCCTCCCTCCCACATATATAAAATAGAAAGGTGTATGCGTGCAGAAGTACTTAATTGAAGCGCGTAGTTTATTGGCTCTCGCTATCCCGGTGATCATCGCGCAAATCTCGCAAACCGCCATGGGCGTGGTGGATACCATCATGGCCGGCGCTTACAGCGCCACCGATATGGCGGCGGTGGCGGTCGGCACCTCTATCTGGCTGCCGGCCATCCTGTTCGGTCACGGCCTGCTGCTGGCGCTGACCCCAGTGATCGCCCAGTTAAACGGCGCCGGCCGTCGCGATCGCATCGCCCATCAGGTGCGTCAGGGCTTCTGGCTGGCCTCCGGCGTTTCCGTACTGTTGATCGTCGTGCTGTATAACTGCAAATTCGTCATCGACATGATGCACAACATCGATCCGCAGCTGGCGGATAAAGCCGTCGGTTATCTGCACGCCATCATGTGGGGCGCGCCGGGCTATCTGTTCTTCCAGGTGATGCGCAACCAGTGCGAAGGGCTGTCCAAAACCAAGCCCGGCATGGTGATCGGCTTCCTCGGCCTGCTGGTGAATATCCCGATCAACTACATCTTTATCTACGGCAAGTTCGGCATGCCGGAACTGGGCGGCGTGGGCTGCGGCGTCGCCACCGGCAGCGTCTACTGGATCATGTTCCTGATGATGCGCTGGTACGTGAAGCGCGCGCCGTCGCAGCGCGACATCAAGCGCCAGACAGGCGATCTCGGCGGCCCGGACTGGGCGGCGCTGAAGCGCCTGATCGGCATCGGTATGCCGGTGGCGCTGGCGCTGTTCTTCGAAGTCACCCTGTTCGCCGTGGTGGCGTTGCTGGTGTCGCCGCTCGGGATCGTCGCGGTCGCCGGCCACCAGATCGCACTTAACTTCAGCGCGCTGATGTTCGTGTTGCCGCTGTCGCTGGGCGTCGGCGCCACCATTCGCGTCGGTTATCGTCTGGGAGAAGGGTCGGTAGAAGGCGCGCGCGTCGCCGCATACTCCGCCATCGGCGTCGGCATCACCATGGCCGTCTGCACTGCGCTGTTTACCGCCACCTTCCGCGAACCGATCGCCCTGCTGTACAACGACAGCCCGGCGGTGGTGGCGATGGCCTCGCAGCTGATGCTGCTGGCGGCGCTGTATCAAATCTCGGATTCAATCCAGGTGATCGGCAGCGGCGTGCTGCGCGGTTATAAAGATACTCGCGCGATCTTCTTCATCACCTTCATCGCTTACTGGGTGTTGGGCCTGCCGAGCGGCTATCTGCTGGCGCTGACCGATGCGGTGGTGCCGGCGATGGGGCCGAGCGGTTTCTGGATCGGCTTTATCATCGGCCTGACCTTCGCCGCCATCATGATGGCGCTGCGCATGCGCTGGCTGCAGAAACAGCCGACCACCGTCATCCTGCAGCGTTCTACCCGCTGAGTCCGTTCCCGGCCGGTTTTCTCCCCGGCCGGGCAGCGGGTTGCGGAAAAAAACGCCTGTCTGCGCACAACCTCAGCAATCGCGTGAAATACCGAATAAAATTGCGTTTTTCCCCTTGCCAGCACGCGGGTAGCTCGTTAATATTCGTCCCCGCTGTCAGCCATGACAGACAGGAAAAGATGCGTCCGTAGCTCAGTTGGTTAGAGCACCACCTTGACATGGTGGGGGTCGGTGGTTCGAGTCCACTCGGACGCACCAAATTCCAGAAGCAGTACAGTGCGTCCGTAGCTCAGTTGGTTAGAGCACCACCTTGACATGGTGGGGGTCGGTGGTTCGAGTCCACTCGGACGCACCAAATTTCAGAAGCAGTGCAGTGCGTCCGTAGCTCAGTTGGTTAGAGCACCACCTTGACATGGTGGGGGTCGGTGGTTCGAGTCCACTCGGACGCACCATATTGCTGATTCACCTCTCCCCCTATCGCGTTATAATTCTCGCTGTTTCGTCTCTGCCCGACCGCTCGATTTTTCATGTCGATTGCGCCGAACTACCGCCATCAGCCATCAGGAACGCCACATGACCACCTTCACCGCCAACACCCCCTTTTTACCGCTCGACAATGGCCTTGCCCGTCGTGAAGGCGTGATGAGCGACGGTTCGCCGGCAGCGGAAGTGCGTTTCGAGACCGGGGCCTTCGGCCAGCTGCAAAAGCCCGCGCACGCGCTGCAAACCCGGGTGATATCGGGTGAATTCGAGTTCACCCTCGGCGGCGACACGCGGATAGTGCGGACCGGCGAGAGCCTGACCCTGCCGGCCAACGTCGCCAGCGGCTGCTTCTGCCTGAGCGCCGGTGTGCTGCTGGAAATCCCGCAAACGCGCTAAGCCGCATTTACAGCAAGGTTATTTGCGCAACAAGCCGTACGCAACGCGTTGCATTTGCGCCACATTTGCCCTCGTTTTGACATATCCGCCGCACCGCCGCGGTTTTTTATTTTGTTTCCCGCCGCTTAGCCTTTATAATGCGCAACGTCTATCAGTTGAATGGTTTCAGCCCTTGATCTGCGAAAACGCAATAACAACACGATTTAATCTCCCCCCGTTGCGCAGCATCCCCGCGCCCCCGCGCGGGCTGAATTTTTCCGCCCCACATCAACTGTCGTCACCTATCCTTAACTATGTTTTTCACCACCAGGCACGGCTCAAATTCCCTATCGGCGTAAACAACGCCGGTCAAATTCATTTTTTTATCCATCACAACTTGTAGAAAACTCCGCCATGAAAAAGACCAAAATTGTTTGTACCATCGGTCCAAAAACCGAATCGGAAGAAATGCTGACCAACCTGCTCAATGCGGGCATGAACGTGATGCGTCTCAACTTCTCTCACGGCGACTATGAAGAGCACGGCAACCGCATCAAGAACATGCGCGCCGTGATGGCGAAAACCGGTATCAACGCCGGCATCCTGCTGGATACCAAAGGCCCGGAAATTCGCACCATGAAACTGGAAGGCGGCAAAGACGCCTCTCTGGTCGCCGGCCAAACCTTCACCTTCACCACCGACCAGAGCGTGATCGGCAACAGCGAACGCGTGGCGGTGACCTACGCCGGCTTCGCCGCCGACCTGAAGATCGGCAACACCGTGCTGGTTGACGACGGCCTGATCGGCATGGAAGTCACCAACGTGACCGAGAACGAAGTCGTTTGCAAGGTGCTGAACAACGGCGACCTGGGCGAGAACAAAGGCGTCAACCTGCCGGGCGTGTCCATCCAGCTGCCTGCGCTGGCCGAGAAAGACAAACGCGACCTGATCTTCGGCTGCGAGCAAGGCGTCGACTTCGTGGCGGCGTCCTTCATCCGTAAACGCTCCGACGTGCTGGAGATCCGCGAGCACCTGAAAGCGCACGGCGGCGAGCAGATCCAGATCATCTCCAAGATCGAGAACCAGGAAGGCCTGAACAACTTCGACGAAATTCTCGAAGCGTCCGACGGCATCATGGTTGCCCGCGGCGATCTGGGCGTTGAAATCCCGGTAGAAGAAGTGATCTTCGCCCAGAAGATGATGATCGAAAAATGCAACCGTGCGCGTAAAGTGGTGATCACCGCCACCCAGATGCTCGATTCCATGATCAAGAACCCGCGCCCTACCCGTGCGGAAGCCGGTGACGTCGCCAACGCCATTCTGGACGGCACCGACGCCGTCATGCTGTCCGGCGAAAGCGCCAAGGGCAAATACCCGCTGGAAGCGGTCAACATCATGGCGACCATCTGCGAACGCACCGATCGCGTGATGCCAAGCCGCATCGATACCCTGAACGATCGCCGCAAGCTGCGCATCACCGAAGCGGTATGCCGCGGCGCGGTTGAAACCGCCGAAAAACTGGACGCGCCGCTGATCGTCGTCGCCACCAGCGGCGGCAAGTCAGCGAAATCCGTGCGTAAATACTTCCCGAACGCCGTGATCCTGGCGCTGACCACCAACCAGACCACCGCGCATCAGCTGGTGCTGAGCAAGGGCGTTATCCCGCAGATGGTCAAAGAAATCGCCTCCACCGATGACTTCTACCGCATTGGTAAAGAAGCCGCGCTGGCCAGCGGCCTGGCGCAAAAAGGCGACGTCGTGGTGATGGTTTCCGGCGCGCTGGTGCCGAGCGGCACCACCAACACCGCCTCGGTACACGTGCTGTAATATAAAACGTGACATAATTATCTTGATCAAAACGCCGCTTTGCGGCGTTTTTTTTATCGGCAGTAAACTATTTTTCTCAAAACGCAACCGCGATCTGCTCATTATTTAGCTAATAACAAATCGGAGTAGTCCCATGGAAGCCGGCTGTTTTCCCTCGTTTTTTTAACTAATTTGTAAAACCAGATGCAAGTTTGAGCGAACGATCAAAATAAAGCACCTCAACACTAAAAAATTATTCTCTTTCGAAAAAAGTTTGTGTAATACTTGTAACGCTACATGGAGATTAACTCAATCTAGAGGGTGTTATAATGAATCGTACTAAACTGGTACTGGGCGCGGTAATCCTGGGTTCCACTCTGCTGGCTGGCTGCTCTAGCAACGCTAAAATCGATCAACTGTCTTCTGACGTTCAGACTCTGAACGCTAAAGTTGATCAGCTGAGCAACGACGTGAACGCAATGCGTTCTGACGTTCAAGCGGCTAAAGACGACGCAGCACGCGCTAACCAGCGTCTGGACAACCAAGCTCACGCTTACAAAAAGTAAGATAGCTTTGGTTATTGAAAACGGCGCACATTGTGCGCCGTTTTTTTTGCCTGTTTGTCGCCTGGGCTTTCCAGCTCTGCAGGCAAAAAAAGAGGTTCAGCACGCTGAACCCCTCTTCGACCGCTCAATCCGGCAACCTTAGTTCACCGAGCTGATTGGCGCTGCCTTGAATGGGCTCTTATTCGCCGCAGGAGCCGCTGCAGGCGTTAAACTCACCTCAGACGGGCTCTCCCCTACGTTGACCAGCACCGGCATGCCAGAGCGGCGTACAACCGCGCTATCGAACACGGCGCGATCGGTTTGCCCATCGGCAGCAAAGGCTTTCTCCGCTTTAGACAACGCGATCGGCATGGTCTGCGGATCGTCGCTTTCCACCCGCGACAGCGGCTGGTGCACTTCCACATAGCGTTTGCCGTCCGGCTCGACCGAAATCTTCACCGGATCGTTGATCACTTGCACCCGCGTACCGCGCGGCACCATGTTGAACAGCGCCTCGATATCCGTCGGACGCAGGCGAATACAGCCGGAGCTGACGCGCATGCCGATACCGAAGTTGGCGTTGGTGCCGTGGATCAGGTATTCACCGCGCCCCATCGACAGACGCAGGGCGAACAGCCCCATCGGGTTCTCAGGGCCGGCCGGCACCACCGCAGGCAGCGTCACGCCCTGGGATTGATAGCGCTTGCGGATGTTGGCGGTGGGCGTCCAGGTCGGGTTAGGGATCTTTTGGCTGATGGAAGTCACCTCCAGCGGCGTGTGCATCCCGGTCTGGCCGATACCGATCGGATAGACGATCACTTTATTCTCGCCTTTCGGATAGTAGTAAAGGCGCAGCTCGGCCAGGTTGACGATGATCCCTTCACGCTTGGTGTCAGGCAACAGCATTTGGGTCGGAATGGTCAGCACCGTACCCGGCTTAGGCAGGAACGGATCGGTGCCGGGGTTGGCTTCCAGCATGCCCAGCAGGCCAATCTTGTAGTCGGCGGCGATCGCCTCCAGCGGACGGCCGTCGTTTGGCACGGTATAAGTGGTGTTTTCGCCGATCAGACGGCTGTCCGGCGGCGGCAGCGGGTATTCGGTCGCACTGGCGGCCTGCGTGCCGGCCAGTACGGTGGCGAAGACCATGCCCATTAAACTCAACGCACGTTTCATTATCATCCCTATATTTTTTATGACGGTTCGCCCCCAAGGCTAACGAGCGCCTGGCGGTGGGTAAATCAGACAATACCTGATTAATACTAGCAACGCTGGCATCAAAGGCAATAAGTTCTCTAAAAATCAACACGTTATAACGTAATCGTCGTCGCTGATTGTCAACGAAACGTCAATGGGTAAGCTGCTGAAATATCACTGAATTGGGGGATAATCCCTAGGGGAAACGGTGTATTGTAAAGACTCATTGACAAAGCGAATATATCAATGAGCCTTTAAAGAGCAGTGGCGTTAAGGATCAGGCCAGCTGAGCGGCTTTACTGCGAATGGCGCGGATCATCGCCTCCAGCCCCTGTGAGCGCGAAGGCGTCAGATGTTGGCTGAGCGCCAGCTCGGTGAAAAACGGCCGCACGTCGAGCTCGACGATTTGCTGTGGCGTCAATTGACGATAAAGAATAAACACCACCGCCAGCAGCCCTTTGACGATCGCCGCGTCGCTATCGCCATGGAATTCGACCTGCCCTTGCTCATCGCAGCGCATCACGATCCACACCTGGCTCTGGCAGCCGGAAATCAGGTTCTCGGCCTGCCGCTCGGCCTCGTCCAGCGGCGGCAATTTGGCGCCGAGTTCAATCACGTACAGGTATTTCTCCTCCCAGTTCAAACAGCGGGAGAAATTACGCACCAATTTGTCTTTGTCCGGCAAATTCGCCATGGGGATCCTTTTGTACCGCCGAGGACGCGCCCCGGCTAGCCTAACAGCTGATGAATGCGTTGCAGCCCGGCCACCAGCCGGTCCACCTCTTCGCGGGTATTATATAACGCCAGCGACGCGCGGCACATGCTCGGCACCTGATAAAACGCCATCAGCGGCATGGCGCAATGGTGGCCGGTGCGAATGGCGATGCCGTACTGATCGAGGAAGCTGCCGACGTCATAGGCATGGTGTTCCCCCAAATTGAAGGCGATCACCCCGGCCCGATGCGCCGGACCATAGATTTTCAGCGTCGGCACCTGCTTGAGCGCCTCAAGCGCGTAATGCATCAGCGACTGTTCATAATCGCGGATCGCATTCAGCCCCAGGGCTTCGACGTAATCGAACGCCGCGCCCAGCCCCATGATGCCGGCGGTGTTCGGCGAACCGGCCTCGAAGCGCCAGGGTGGATCGGCGAAGGTGGTGCCCGCCGTCAGGCTGACCTGACGGATCATCGAACCGCCCCCTTCCCACGGCGGCATCTGCTGCAGGAGCGCCTGGCGCCCATACAGCATGCCGATGCCGGAAGGGCCATACAGCTTATGCCCGGAAAATACGTAGAAATCGCAGTCCAGCGCCTGAACATCGACGCGTTGGTGCATCACCGCCTGCGCGCCGTCCACCAGCACGGTCAGATCCGGCGCCAGGGCTCTGGCGCGGGCGATGATGTCGCGCACCGGGTTGACGGTGCCCAGCACGTTGGAGACCTCGGTCAGCGCCAGCAGTTTACAGGACGCGTCGATCAGTTCCGGCAACCGTGCCAGATCCAGCGTGCCGTCGGGCTGCAGCGGCCAAACCCGCAGCTGCAGACCGCGCTCCTGCGCCAGCATCTGCCAGGGCACGATGTTGGCGTGGTGCTCCATCTCGGTGATGAGAATCGCGTCGCCCGGCTGCAGCCGGTGGCGGCCAAAACTGTTGGCCACCAGGTTGATGCCTTCGGTGGTGCCCTTGACGAACACCATCTCTTCCGCCGAGGCGGCGTTGATAAAGCGCGCCGCCTGTTCCCGCACCGCTTCCATCTGCTGAGTCGCCTCGGCGCTCAGGGTGTGGATGCCGCGATGCACTGCGGCATAGCCGTGGCGATAGAAATCCAGTTCGCGGTCGATCACCGCCTGCGGTTTCTGCGCGCTGGCGGCGCTGTCGAGGTAGGCCAGCGGTTGGCCGTTCACCTCGCGCGCCAGCAGCGGGAAGTCGCCGCGCACGCGTTCAATCGGATAACTCATGCAGCCTCCCCCGGCAGGCGCTGGGCGATGCGCGCCAGCACCCGTTCCCGGATGGTGTCGTTGGCGATGCCTTCGGTCAGCTCGGCGGCGAAGGCGAAGATAATCATCTGCTGCGCCGCGCGTTTGTCGATGCCGCGCGACTGCAGATAAAACAGCTGTTCTTCATCGATACGCCCCACGGTGGCACCGTGGCTGCACTTAACGTCGTCAGCGTAGATCTCCAGCTGCGGCTTGGTATCCACTTCCGCCACTTTCCCCAACAACAGATTGTGGTTGGTCATCTGCCCGTCGGTTTTGATGGCGTGTTTGGCCACTTTGATCATGCCGTTGAACACCGCTTTGCCGCGATCGCTGACCACGGTTTTATGCAGCTGGCGGCTTTCGCAGTAGCCCTTGTTGTGTTCCAGATAGGTGCGGGTATCGCAGATCTCCTTGCCCACCGGCAGCACCAGGCTGTTGATCACCAGATTGGCGCCTTCGCCGTTCAGCTGCGCGCTGGTGTTGTGGCGCGTCAGGCCGGCGCCCAACAGGAAGCTGTCGCTTTTCACCCGCGCGTCGCGGCCGATGACCAGATCGTTATGGGCAAAGTGGTAGCTCGGCCGGCTTTCAAACGCCAGCTTGCAGTGCAACAGCCCGGCGTTGTCCGCCACGTTGGCGGTCAGGCGCGCGCCGGTAAAGTGCGCGGCCTCGCTCAGGCTGACATAGTGTTCGATCACTTCCGCCTCGGCCCCGCGCCCAATCTCCAGATGATGACGATGATGCACGGTATTCACTTCCCCCGTCACGCCGCGGCCGCTGCTGATATGCAGCAGGTACAACGGACGAGCCGGGGCCTTGCCGGCCGGCAAGCGAATCAGGCTGGTTTCCTGCGCCAGGCTTTCGGTCAGATGCAGGAAGACTTCGGGCTGAATGGGCTCCGGCAGCGCCTGCGGCGTGCCGTAGGCGGTCAGCTCGAACTGGTAGTCGCCCAGATCGCCATCGCTGAGCGCGGCACTGTAGCGACCGTCGATAAACACCAGCCGACAGGCATCGATGCCGAGCGCCAGCGCCTCAAGCTGCTCTGCGCTCACCGGCGCGGGCTGCGGCTCAAGGAAGTGCTGCTCCAGCAGCCCCTCGAGCGGCGTGTATTTCCAGTTCTCATGTTTGCGCGTCGGCCAGCCGAGGCGCAGCGCCTGCTGCCAATGCGCCAGCGCATGGGGCGAACGCTCGCCGCCGCGGCCTTCGAACAGACGATACAGCTGCTGCAACGCGTTGGCGTTACTGTTGGTCGGTAAGCCAGCCATAGCCTTGCTCCTCCAACTGTTTCACCAGCGAGAAATCGCCGGATTTGACGATGCGCCCCTGGGACAGCACGTGTACGTAATCCGGCTGGATGTAGTCCAAAATGCGCTGGTAGTGCGTGACGATGATAAAGGCGCGCTTGCCGTCCCGCAGCGAGTTGACGCCGTTGGCGACGATTTTGAGCGCATCGATGTCCAGACCGGAGTCGGTTTCATCGAGAATGCACAGATCCGGCTCCAGCGCCGCCATCTGCAGAATGTCGTTGCGCTTTTTCTCGCCGCCGGAAAAGCCGACGTTGACCGAACGCGTCAGCAGATCGGCCGGCATATCCAGCAGCGCGATCTTCTCTTCGATGAAATCGGCGAAGTCAAAGCGATCCAGCGGCTCCTGTTCGCGGTATTTGCGCACCGCGTTGACCGACGTCTGCAGGAAGAAGTGGTTGCTGACGCCGGGGATCTCGACCGGGTACTGGAACGCCAGGAACACGCCTTCGCCCGCGCGATCTTCCGGATCCAACTCCAGCAGGTCCTTGCCCTTGAAGGTGACTTCCCCTTCGGTCACTTCGTACTCTTCACGCCCGGCCAGCGTGGCGGACAGCGTGCTCTTGCCCGAGCCGTTCGGCCCCATGATGGCGTGCACTTCGCCCGGTTTGATCTCCAGATCCAATCCCTTGAGGATCTCGTTGCCTTCCACGCTGACTTTCAAATTCTTGATGCTTAACATGCTGTGTCCTCAGATAGCGCCGACGGCGCTAAAAATGCGGCGATTAGCCCACGCTGTGTTCCAGGCTGATGGCCAAAAGTTTCTGCGCCTCGACGGCGAACTCCAGCGGCAGCTCGGAGAAAACGTCCTTGCAGAAACCGTTGACGATCATCGAAATGGCGTCATCCTCGCTGATGCCCCGCTGCAGGCAGTAGAACAGCTGGTCGTCGCCAATCTTCGAGGTGGTGGCTTCGTGCTCCAGCTGCGCGCTGTTGTTGCGCGCTTCAACGTAAGGGAACGTATGGGCGCCGCTGTCCGGCCCGATCAGCATCGAGTCGCACTGGGTAAAGTTACGGGCGTTTTCCGCCCCCGGCAGGATTTTCACCAGGCCGCGATAGGTGTTCTCGCTGTGGCCGGCGGAAATGCCTTTGGCGATGATGGTCGACCTGGTGTTTTTGCCGATGTGGATCATCTTGGTGCCGGTGTCCGCCTGCTGATGGCCGCTGGTCAGCGCCACCGAGAAGAATTCGCCGATCGAATTGTCGCCCTGAAGGATCACGCTCGGGTATTTCCAGGTGATGGCCGAGCCGGTTTCCGACTGGGTCCAGGACATTTTCGAGCCGGCGCCTTCGCACAGCGCGCGCTTGGTGACGAAGTTGAGGATGCCGCCCTTGCTCTCACCGCCGGAGAACCAGTTCTGCACCGTCGAGTATTTCACTTCGGCGTCTTTATGCAGGATCACTTCCACCACCGCCGCATGCAGCTGATAGCTGTCGCGCACCGGGGCGGAACAGCCTTCGATGTAGCTGACGTAGCTGCCTTCGTCGGCGATCAGAATGGTGCGCTCGAACTGGCCGGTTTTGGCGGCGTTGATACGGAAATAGGTCGACAGCTCCATCGGACAGCGCACGCCCTTCGGCACGTAGACGAAGGTGCCGTCGGAGGCCACCGCGGCGTTCAGCGCGGCGAAGAAGTTATCGTTGGACGGCACCACGCGCCCCAGATACTGGCGCACCAGATCCGGGTATTCCTGGATCGCTTCGCCGAACGAGCAGAAGATCACCCCGCTCTCCGCCAGTTTTTCACGGTAAGTGGTGGCGACCGAGACCGAGTCGAAGATAGCGTCCACCGCCACCTCGCTGCCCTCGCGCACCGGCACGCCGAGCTGGTTAAACGCCAGCTCCACTTCGCTGGTCAGGTAATCTTTTTCCGTCGCCGCGCCCGGTTGCTGCTCGGCGCCGGGCTGCGAACCGCAGGCGTCGTCGCAGCTGCCGCAGGACGGCGCCGAATAGTAACTGTAGTCCTGGTAGTTAAGGCGTTCGTAATTGGCCTTCAGCCAGTGGGGCTCTTCCATCTGCAGCCAGGCGCGGTAGGCCTCGAGGCGGAATTCCAGCATCCACTCGGGTTCGTTGCGCTTGGCCGAGATAGCGCGCACCACCTCTTCGTTGATGCCCTTGGCCAACTCATCGGTTGCCAGCTGGGTGAAGAAACCTTCTTTGTAGCGACCTTCGCTGACCCAAGCCTGCACTTCATTAGGCATTTCTACATTGCTTCGTGTCATGTTGATTGCATCGCTCAAACGCCAAAACTCTCGCCGCACCCGCAGGCATGCTGAGCTTTAGGGTTATTGAATTTGAATATCTGATTCAGTCCTTCGCGGACATAATCTACCGTGGTGCCGTCAATAAACGGCATCGCCTTCAGCGGCACATAGAGTTTGGCGCCGTCGCGCTCAAACAGCAGATCGTCATCGGCGGGTTCGCGGGTCAGATCCAGCACATAGGCAAAGCCGGCGCAGCCGGATTGTTTTACCCCTAGCTGCAGCCCTTTCACCTGCGGATCCTGCTGCATCAGTTTCGTTATTTGTCGTACGGCGCTGTCGCTGAGCGAAATGCCTTGCCAGACATTCTCGTCCAAAGAAAAAGTGCCGACATTTTCCGTTTGCATAGGGTCTACCTCACACTCGTGTTTGGCCACAGCCAATCTGGGTTACTTATATGTTAGTGATAACGATTATCACTTCAACCGTTTGTTTTGCGGGGGTATCCGCCGCGAGCGCGGTTTTTCGCTGCGGCGTGCGGCAAGCCAGCGGGACATCCGTGGCGGCTTGCGGCGTGTGGCGGCAAGGCGTGCATGCTATCCCTATGAATTTGTTCTTTATCCTGCATCACCGTACCGCACTCCCCGGTGGCCCGTCAGCGTTACAGCGCCGCGGTGCGTTGCCGATCTAAACATTCATAGAAAATACCTATTTCTGCATTCTGTCTGTCGTAAATGTGCGTTTATCGGCATTTTGCGCCGCGGCGCAAGGCGCGGCCTTTAAGTTAAAGTTTAGTCGCTCTGGGTTAAGTTGGGCCGTCGATGGCCTTTTACCCCCATGGAATGAAAAAACGCCGCCACGGGGATTGATCGGCAACGCGGCAGTTTATATGATAATGATTATCATTCAATTTGAATTTGAGCGCGAAGCCAATGACTCTTTCGATCAACGCATGGTTGCTGGGCAAGATTGATGACTACAAATTCAGCGTGCGCGACGCCACGGTGGACTTTTATATGGCCGAAGCGGCGCTGCGCCGCCCGGAATGCAATATTGATCATCTGAAGCGGTACAACAGCGTCAGCCTCACCATGGCCAATCTGTGCCTGGAGAACGGCGATGATGACAGCTATCTGCACGCGCTCAGCAAGCTGCACAACCGGCTGATCGTCGAGATCAACAATCCGCAGCGCTGCCAGCTGTTTCGGGTGCAAAGCTACCACTTCGCCCGCCACACGCTGACGCTGATCTGCCAAAAATATGCGATGGAAGGCACCTGGGAGAAGGCGAACGCGTTTCAGAAGGACTTCGTCAAACGCGTGCCGTTTCAGCTGTAAAACGAAGCGCTCCGCAGGCCGATCGCCTGCGGAAACCGGCGGGGATCAGTCGATGACCGCCGTGGTCAGACGCGAGGTGCAGCACAGCCGATCGCGCGCGTCGAAGATCTCTATCTGCCACACCTGATGACGGCGGCCAACGTGCAGCGCGCGGCACACCCCGCGCACCTGGCCATCGAACACCGCCCGCAGGTGGTTGGCGTTGATCTCCAGCCCCACCACCTTCTGTTCGCCTTCGCTGCACAGGTAGCCGGCCATCGATCCCATCGATTCCGCCAGCACCACCGACGCCCCGCCGTGCAACAGCCCGAACGGCTGCCGGGTGCGGCCGTCCACCGGCATGGTGGCCTCCAGGAAATCCTCGCCCAGCTGAGTAAACTCGATGCCCACATGGCTGACCATGCAGCCGTCGCCGGCGCGGTTCAGCTGCTCCAGCGATGTTTCACGTTTCCACAATTTCACTCAATCATCTCCAGAAGTGCCTGTAATGGGTGGCGCACGCCATTGCCCTCAATGCGTTTCACCTGGCTGCGGCAGGAATAGCCGGTCGCCAGGCAGCGCTGACGCGGCAAACGCTGCAGCGTCGGATGCCATGATAGCTCATAAATGCCGAGCGAGTTTTGCAGGTTCTTGGCTTCATGGCCGTAAGTGCCGGCCATGCCGCAGCAGCCGACGCTGACGTTCTCCAGTTTGGCGCCGAAGCGGGCGAAGATCGCCGCCCACTGTTGGCCGCTGGCCGGCAGCGCGGTGGTTTCAGTGCAGTGACCGAACAGATACCAGGGTTCGCCGGTCGCCGGCTGTTCGGCGCGATCCGCGATCCGCTGTTGCAACCATTCATGCACCAGCTGCACCTGAAAATCGCCGCGCTCGGCGCCGAGGATCTCGCGGTATTCGTCGCGATAGCACAGCACCAGCGCCGGATCGACGCCCACCAGCGGCATGCCGAGCTGCGCCACGCGGTTGAGGAAATCGGCGGTTTTGCGCGCGGTGCGGGCGAACCGCGTCAGGAAGCCCTTCACATGCTGCGCCTTGCCGTTCGGCGAGAACGGCAGCAGCACCGGTTTATAACCAAGCTTTTCCACCAGCCGGACGAAATCCGCCACCACTTTGGCGTCGTAATAGCTGGTGAACGGATCCTGAACAATCAGCACGTGTTCTTCGCGTTGCTCGGCGTTCAACCCTTCCAACTGTTCCAGCGTCAGCGTGGTCGCCCGGTGGCCTGACAGCTGCTGACGCAGCGTCGGGCTGGACAACAGCGGCAGATCGACCATGCCGACGGCGTTGCGGCTCATCTCCCGCAGCCACGGCTGGCGGAAGAAGAAGTTGAACACCTTCGGCGCGCGGGCCATCAACGGGGTATAGCTCTCTACGCCGGCGACCATGTAGTCGCTCACCGGGCGCAGGTAGCGGGTATGGTAAAGCTGCAGGAAGCGCGAACGGAACCCCGGCACGTCAATTTTGATCGGGCACTGGGTGGAACAGGCCTTGCAGGCCAGACAGCCGGACATCGCCTCTTTCACTTCGTGCGAAAAGTCGTACTCGCCCTTGCCGGCATGCCAGCTGTTGCGGGTTTTCTCGATTAGACCGCGCAAGCTGAGGCGCTGCTGCGGCAGCTGTTTCTCCAGCGCCAACGGATCGACGCCCTGCTCGGCCAACAGACGCAGCCACTCGCGCACCAGCGTCGCCCGCCCTTTCGGCGAATGAATGCGGTTGCCGCTGATCTTCATCGACGGGCACATCGGGCTGCGCACGTCGAAGTTGAAGCACAGACCGTTGCCGTTACACTCCAGCGCGCCGCGGAACGAGGTGCGCACCTCGACCGGTATCTGGCGATCGAAGGTGCCGCGTTTGACCGCATCCACCTGCATCATCGGCGCATCCACCGCCAGCGGCGAACAGATCTTGCCCGGGTTCAGGCGGTTATCCGGGTCGAATGCCGCCTTGATGCGGCGCAGCTCTTCATACAACGTTTCGCCGAAGAACTCAGGGCTGTATTCCGCGCGGAACCCCTTGCCATGCTCGCCCCACAGCAGGCCGCCGTATTTGGCGGTCAGCGCCACCACCCGATCGGAGATTTGCTTCATCAGCACCTCCTGCTGCGGGTCGCACATGTCGAGCGCCGGACGCACGTGCAGCACCCCGGCATCGACGTGGCCGAACATGCCATAGCTCAGCTTGTGGTCGTCGAGCAGCTGGCGGAACTCGACGATATAGTCCGCCAGGTGCTGCGGCGGCACGCAAGTATCCTCGGCGAACGGGATCGGCTTGGCGCGCCCTTTGGCGTTGCCCAGCAGCCCGACCGCCTTCTTGCGCATGTTGTAAATGCGCTCGATGCCCGCCAGGTCGCCGCAGATCTGGTACCCGATCACGCCGGCCTGCCGCTGGGCGATCAGTTCATCCAGCCGTTGGCACAGGGTCTCCATCTGGCCGTCGATCAGCGCGCGGTCGTCGCCGGCGAATTCGACGATGTTCAGCCCAAGCATCTCTTTATCCGGCACGTCGGCGATCAGTTCGCTTACCGAATGCCAAACGATATCTTCACGCGCCAGATTCAGCACCTTGGAGTCGATGGTTTCCACCGACAGCGCCTTGGCCTCGACCATAAAGGGCGCATTGCGCAGCGCCGAGTCGAAGGAGTCGTATTTCACGTTAACCAGACGACGCACCTTCGGCAGCGGCGTAATGTCCAGCCGCGCTTCGGTGATAAAGGCCAGCGTGCCTTCCGCACCGGTGAGGATGCGCGTCAGATCGAAGGTTTGCAGATCGTCGCTCAGCACGTGGCGCAGGTCGTAGCCGGTGAGGAAGCGGTTGAGTTTGGGGAATTTTTCCAGGATCAGCGCGCGCTGCTCGCGGCAGCGATTCAGCACCGTGCGGTAAATGCGCCCTTCGGCGGTCTCTTCCAGGGCAATCGTTTCCGCCAGCGCCGTCGGCATGGCGCGGGTGTCGATCATCTCGCCGCCCAGCAGCACCGCCCGCAGGCCCAACACGTGATCGGAGGTTTTGCCGTATACCAGCGAGCCCTGGCCGGAGGCGTCGGTGTTGATCATGCCGCCCAAGGTGGCGCGGTTGCTGGTGGACAGTTCCGGCGAGAAGAAGTAGCCGAACGGCCGCAAATATTGATTCAGCTGATCCTTGATGACCCCGGCTTCGACTTTCACCCAGCCCTGTTCGACGTTGATCTCCAGAATGCGGTTCATATGACGCGACATATCGACCACGATGCCGGTATTTAGCGACTGACCGTTGGTGCCGGTGCCGCCGCCGCGCGGGCTGAAGGTCAGCGTATTGAAACGCTCTTCCCCCGCCAGGCGGGCGATCAGCGCCACGTCGGCGGTGGAACGGGGAAACACCACCGCATCGGGCAACAGCTGGTAAATGCTGTTGTCGGTGGCCATCGTCAGCCGGTCGGCGTAGCTGGTGGCGGTATCGCCGTTGAATCCGTTTTGCTTCAGTGCTTCCAAAAAGTCGAGCACCCGTTGAACGAGGCCGGGCGCCTGAGAAATCTGTGGGATCATTCGCTTTTTTGACCCTGTCCGTCTATTTTTTATGCGCTGATGTACGCTGAATCGGGCCTTTAATTCAGACCCACCCTATTTTTTAGTGACACTAAAAACTAACATACTCGTTTAGTGAAGGCATTCACATTATTACCGCCCTGCGAGCGCCGCCACAGGCGGCCGCCCGGCGGTGATAAACCGACCGACAGGCACCCCGATTCGCCGGTGCCAGGGATTTAATTGACCAGGATGAGAAGCCACTGATGCCACTCCCGCAATCGCGTTACGACTTACCGCGAATTATTTTCGGCGTGCTGTTTATCGCCATCATGATCGTCGCCTGTTTCTGGGTGATCCAACCGTTTATTCTCGGCTTCGCCTGGGCGGGCATGGTGGTCATCGCCACCTGGCCGCTGCTGCTCAAACTGCAAAAGCTGCTGTGGGGCCGCCGCTCGCTGGCGGTGCTGGTCATGACCCTGCTGTTGATCCTGCTGTTCATTCTGCCCATCTCCCTGCTGATCAGCAGCGTGGTGGATAACAGCGCGCCGTTGATCGCCTGGGCCAGCTCGCCAGGCAAGCTGCATATTCCCGACCTCGCTTGGCTGCAATCCGTCCCGATGATCGGCGACAAGCTCTATACCAGCTACCATACGCTGGTTAACGCCGGCGGCGCCGCGCTGCTGGCGAAGGTACAGCCATACTTCGGCCAGACCGCCACCTGGTTCGTGGCGCAGGCGGCGCATATCGGCCGCCTGCTGCTGCACTGCGCGCTGATGCTGCTGTTCAGCGCCTTGTTGTACGCGCGCGGCGAACAGGTCGCGCTGGGTATCCGCCACTTTGCGGTACGCCTCGGTTCCGCGCGCGGCGATGCGGCGGTGCTGCTGGGCGGCCAGGCGATCCGCGCGGTCGCGCTGGGCGTGGTAGTGACGGCGCTGGTGCAGTCGGTGCTGGGCGGCATCGGTCTGGCGGTAAGCGGCATTCCGGCCGCCACCCTGTTGACGATGCTGATCTTCATCTGCTGTGTGGCGCAATTGGGGCCGCTGTTGGTGCTGGTGCCGGCCATCATTTGGCTGTACTGGCACGGCGACACCACCTGGGGCACCGTGCTGCTGGTCTGGAGCTGCGTGGTGGCCACGCTGGATAACGTGCTGCGCCCGGTGCTGATCCGCATGGGCGCCGATCTGCCGCTGCTGCTGATCCTGTCCGGCGTTATCGGCGGTTTGCTGGCCTTCGGCATGATCGGCCTGTTCATCGGCCCGGTGGTGTTGGCGGTGTCTTATCGCCTGCTGACCGCCTGGATGGATGAAGCGCCGGAGCCGACCACCGCGCCGGAGCATGTGATCGAAGAACTGGAAAAACGTTAATCGCCCTCCCTTCCGCCCGCATCGCCGGGCGGAAGAGTTTCCCCTCTCACTACGCCTACCTCATTCGGGTAATATCTTCGCCAAATATAATGCCGTTGTTTATTGATTAAGGCGCGGCAAATGGAAAGGTGCAATGTAAATCCGTGTTTGCTGCAAAATGCAAAAAGAGATAACGCCCGCAAATAAATGGTGATACCGCTATCGATTAGGATGATTCTTAATGACTAGTCGCGTTCAAATATCTAGTATTATGGCCATCTATTGCTTCAAATCACTGATTTTAAAGCAACCTTTCTGAACAATGTAATGCCATACATGTGAATTGCTGTGTGTAGTCTTTGCCCATCTCCTACGATGGGCTTTTTTTTATTCTTTTTTCGCCAAATTGATTATTTAACGCGCCGTTATTTACATTCAGAAATAAAAAGGCCGCAGCGTAAACTGCGGCCGGGTATTAATGCCTTAGCAACGCCGAAGCCTTATTTCTTTTTCGACAAGTTGATCCAGGTCTGCACTACGGTATCCGGATTGAGCGACAGGCTATCGATGCCCTGCTCCATCAACCACTCGGCGAAGTCTTCATGGTCGGACGGCCCCTGGCCGCAGATACCGACGTATTTGCCGTGGCGTTTGGCCGCATGGATCGCCATCGACAGCAGCGCTTTCACCGCGTCGTTGCGTTCGTCGAACAGTTCCGACACCACGCCGGAGTCGCGATCCAGCCCCAGCGCCAGCTGGGTCATGTCGTTGGAGCCGATGGAGAAGCCGTCGAAGTGCTCAAGGAACTGATCCGCGAGCAGCGCATTGGACGGGATCTCGCACATCATGATCACTTTCAGCCCGTTTTCGCCGCGCTTCAGCCCCTGACGCGCCAGCTCGGCCACCACCGCTTCCGCCTGCGCCACGGTGCGCACGAACGGCACCATGATTTCGACGTTGGTCAGCCCCATTTCGTTACGCACGCGTTTCACCGCTTCGCACTCCAGCGCGAAGCAATCGCGGAAGCTGTCGGCCACGTAGCGGCCGGCCCCGCGGAAGCCCAGCATCGGGTTCTCTTCGTGCGGTTCATACTTGTCGCCGCCCACCAGGTTGGCGTACTCGTTGGATTTGAAGTCGGACAGACGCACGATCACGCGCTTCGGCCAGAAGGCGGCGCCCAGCGTCGCGATCCCTTCGGTCAAACGACCGACGTAGAACTCGACCGGGTGGTCATAGCCCTGCATCAACGCGCGAATTTCGTTTTGCAACGCCGGCGTTTGCTGATCGAACTCCAGCAGCGCGCGCGGGTGCACGCCAATCATGCGGTTGATGATGAATTCCAGCCGCGCCAGGCCCACGCCTTCGTTCGGCAAACGCGCGAAGTCGAAAGCGCGATCCGGGTTGCCGACGTTCATCATGATCTTCAGCGGCAGATCCGGCAGTTCGGTCACTTCGGAGCTCTGCACGCTGAAGTCCAGCATGTCGCTGTAAACGAAGCCGGTGTCGCCTTCCGCACAGGATACGGTGACTTTCTGGCCGTCTTTCAGCACGTCGGTGGCGTGGCCACAGCCCACTACCGCCGGAATGCCCAGCTCACGGGCGATGATCGCCGCGTGGCAGGTGCGCCCGCCGCGGTTGGTGACGATCGCAGCGGCCTTCTTCATGATCGGCTCCCAGTCCGGATCGGTCATGTCGGTCACCAGCACGTCGCCCGGCTGGATGCGATCCATTTCGCTGATATCGTGAATCACCTTCACCGGACCGGCGCCGATGCGATGACCGATGGCGCGGCCTTCCACCAGCACCGGGCTGGAGCCGTTCAGCTGATAGCGTTCCATGGTCTGTTCGTTGGAGCGAACGGTCTCCGGGCGCGCCTGCACGATCAGCAGTTTGCCGGTGTGGCCGTCTTTCGCCCACTCGATATCCATCGGGCGGCCGTAATGTTTTTCGATCAGGATCGCTTGATGCGCCAGCGCCTGCACTTCGTCATCGGTCAGCGAGAACCGGCTGCGCTGCGCTTCCGGCACGTCTTCGATGCGCACCTGCTTGCCGTGATCCTGCGACGGCGCGTACACCATGCGGATTTTTTTCGAGCCCAGGTTGCGGCGCACGATCGCCGGCTTGCCTTTTTGCAACGTCGGCTTGTGCACATAGAACTCATCCGGGTTCACCGCGCCCTGCACCACCATCTCACCCAGACCGAAGGCGGAGGTGATGAACACCACCTGATCAAAGCCGGACTCGGTGTCGATGGTGAACATCACGCCCGAGGAGGCCAGATCGGAGCGCACCATGCGCTGTACGCCCGCCGACAGCGCGACGCCGCGGTGGTCGTAACCCTGGTGCACGCGATAAGAGATGGCGCGGTCATTGAACAGCGACGCGAACACGTGCTTGATCGCCACCATCACGGCGTCGATGCCCTGCACGTTGAGGAAGGTTTCCTGCTGGCCGGCGAAGGAAGCGTCCGGCATGTCTTCCGCCGTGGCGGAGGAGCGCACCGCAAAGGAGGCTTCCGGTTCGCCGTCGGCGAGCTGTTGGTAAGCCTGATGAATTTCACGCTCGAACTCGGCGTGGAACGGCGTGTCGATCACCCATTGGCGGATCTGGGCACCGGCCTTGGCCAGTTGTGCAACGTCGTCAACGTCAGTCTGATCCAGTAACTGATAGATGCGCTGGTTAACACCGCTTTGTTCGAGGAAATCGTTAAACGCCTGCGCGGTGGTGGCAAAACCGTTCGGCACGGCCACGCCCAAATCGGAAAGATTGGTGATCATTTCACCGAGGGAAGCGTTTTTGCCGCCGACACGGTCAACGTCGTGCATGCCAAGCTGGTTGTACCAAAGCACATTACGCAAGTCTGGGCCATTGTTGGACATCGAGACAATCCTTATTGCTATCAGTAGGGTAAAGACGGATTTAATTCGCTTGCTTTACGGCGCCGCTAAACGCGGAGCCGAATCAGACTAGCACACTGATCCGGGGAAAATGGAAAGGTGAATCGATCAACCCACTGAAGAAAGTGGTTTTTAAGAGAATGTCCTAACCGGCTGATTTGCCTGGGAACCGTTCCCAAACGCACGAAAAGCTTAGTTCTCAACAAATTACGTTCTTTTTAAACTTCTGTTTTAATGACCGCGCAAACGCTACCGTTTTTGGTGAAAATAACGGCAAACTCGCGCTTCAGGTGGAAAAGCGCCGCTGGGCCGCACTTTTTATGGCCGCTAATCGCGCTTTCCGCCAGCGCCGCCGCATGGCGGTTTATCGCCCCGCCGTCACAATTTTTTCTCTCGCCCCTTTACCGACGGATCGTCTGCGGCCCATGATATTGACAGTGATGACAGCAGGAACACCGTTTTCAGGTAAGGAGCCTCGGGTGGAAAGAAGCGTTTTTTATATTTCGGATGGTACGGCGATCACCGCCGAAGTGCTGGGACACGCGGTGCTGTCGCAGTTCCCGGTCACGGCGACCACCTATACCCTGCCGTTTGTCGAAACCGAGGCCCGCGCACGCGCAGTTCGCCAGCAAATCGATGATATTTACCATGAAACCGGCGTGCGCCCGTTGGTGTTTTACTCCATCATCTCGCCGGAAGTGCGCGATGTGATCGTCCAGAGCCAGGGCTTCTGCCAGGATATCGTGCAGGCGCTGGTCGGCCCGCTGCAGGGCGAGCTGGATGTGGAACCGACGCCGGTGCCGAACCGCACCCACGGCCTGACCGCCAGCAATCTCGGCAAGTACGACGCCCGCATCGCCGCCATCGACTATACCCTGGCGCACGATGATGGCATTTCGCTGCGCAACCTCGATCAGGCGCAGGTGATCCTGCTCGGCGTCTCGCGCTGCGGCAAAACCCCCACCAGCCTCTATCTGGCGATGCAGTTCGGCATCCGCGCCGCCAACTACCCGTTTATCGCCGACGATATGGACAATTTGCATCTGCCGGCCTCGCTGAAACCGTTTCAGCATAAATTATTCGGCCTGACCATCGATCCGGAGCGCCTGGCGGCGATCCGTGAAGAGCGGCGCGAAAACAGCCGTTACGCCTCCTTGCGCCAGTGCCGCATGGAAATCGCCGAGGTCGAGGCGCTGTTCCGCAAAAACCAGATCCGCTACCTCAACACCACCAACTATTCGGTCGAAGAGATCTCCACCAAAATCCTCGATATCCTCGGCATGAGCCGCCGCATGTTCTGATCTTTCCCCGCGGGGCCATCGCGCCCCGCCGCCTGCCGTTTATTTCAGCAGCAGCTGATTTTTTTGTGCTTTTTTTCGCGGCTTTGATCAACAGAACGCAATCTCTACGGTTGAATTCAGCGCTTTTTGCGTTATTGTGATCGCCATCACTTCCCGGCGCTCCTGCCGCAGAGAAGAACAGTTTCCAGGGAACAACATGCACAAAACAGATGAACTGCGGACCGCGCGCATCGACAGCCTCGTCACGCCGCAAGCGTTGGCGGATAAGCTGCCGATCTCGGCGGCCGTCGCCGATAACGTGACAGCGTCACGTAAACGCATTGAAAAAATCCTTACCGGCGAAGACCGCCGCCTGCTGGTGGTGATCGGCCCCTGCTCCATCCACGATCTCGACGCCGCCGTCGATTACGCCGGCCGGCTGAACACCCTGCGCGAACGCTACCAGGATCGCCTGGAGATCGTGATGCGCACCTACTTCGAAAAACCGCGCACCGTTGTCGGCTGGAAAGGCCTGATCTCCGATCCGGCACTGGACGGCACCTTCCAGGTCAACCGCGGCATCGAAATGGCGCGCCGCCTGCTGCTGGAGGTGAACCAGCTCGGCCTGCCGACCGCCACCGAATTTCTGGACATGGTCGTCGGCCAATACATCGCCGATCTGATCAGCTGGGGCGCCATCGGTGCGCGCACCACCGAAAGCCAGATCCACCGTGAAATGGCCTCGGCGCTCTCCTGCCCGGTCGGCTTCAAAAACGGCACCGACGGCAACACCCGCATCGCCATCGACGCCATTCGCGCGGCGCGCGCCGGGCACATGTTCCTGTCGCCGGACAAACATGGTCAGATGACCATCTACCAGACCAGCGGCAACCCGTACGGCCACATCATCATGCGCGGCGGCAAAACGCCGAACTACCACGCCAGCGATATCGCCGCCGCCTGTGACAGCCTGCGTGAATTCGATCTGCCGGAGCACCTGGTGATCGACTTCAGCCACGGCAACTGCCAGAAGATGCATCGCCGTCAGTTGGAAGTGGCCGACAATGTCTGCCAGCAGATCCGCGCCGGCTCTGCCGCCATCACCGGCGTGATGGCGGAAAGCTTCCTGGTGGAAGGCACGCAGAAAATCGTCGCCGGCCAGCCGCTGACCTATGGCCAGTCGATCACCGATCCTTGCCTGAGCTGGTCCGACAGCGAACAGCTGCTGGCGATGCTGGCGGATGCCATCGATAGCCGCTTCTAGCCTATCGCAGGCCGGGGCCACGCCCCGGCTTTATCTCCCCTGTTTCGCTCATCTATACTGATCGCAATCCTTTAACACCCGCCGCAACGCACTGGGAGCCCCGGCATGATTCACTCTCTGTTATCCATCCCCTGCGTCACGCTGCAGGGCGAGCAAAAAACGCTGGGCGATTTCCCGGCGCGCGCTTACCTGGTGGTCAACACCGCCAGCAAGTGCGGCTTCACCCCGCAATACCGCGGGCTGGAAAATTTGTGGCAATACTATCGCGAACGCGGGTTGATGGTGCTCGGCTTCCCTTGCAACCAGTTTGGTTCTCAGGAGCCGGGCAGTCCGCTTGAGATCGCCAATTTTTGCAGCCTCAACTACGGCGTCAGTTTCCCGCTGTTCAACAAAATAGAGGTCAACGGCCCCGGCGCCCATCCGCTGTTCAACGAACTGAAACGCCTGGCGCCCGGCATTCTGGGCAGCCGCCGCATCAAATGGAATTTCACCAAATTCCTGCTCACCGCCGATGGCCAACGTGTCACACGCTTTGCGCCGATCACCAAACCTGAGCGTCTGTTCGACCGCATCGAAACCCTGCTGAAATAATCCCCTCTTTTTTACGGGCCGAGCGCGTTCGGCCCGTCGCCGGATGTCCGTTCGGCAAAAAGGTTCCATCGGTAAGAAAATTTTCCTTGATGTAACCTTTCCATCACATGATAATGATTCTCAATTTGATATTAATTACCATTTAATGGTCTGTTTTATAAGCACAAAGATGATGGATACTGCCAACACGCCAACTCCCGCCGCCGCGGCCCCGACCGAGCACAGCGCAAACGCGCCGCCCAGCTACGACAGCGCACAGCTGCTCGGCGCCGACGGCATCGCGTTCATTACCCATCAGGGCCAGCGCTATCAACTGCGGCAGACCAAGGCAGGGAAATTGATCCTGACCAAATAACCACAGAATCCTCAAACGCCAGCCACCCCGATCTTGTGATCCAGGCAGCCAGCAAATCTATTGATATGTTTCATTACATACGGAGAGTTGCACCATGCCTCTGACATTTTCCACCCGGCTGCGTTTTTCCGCGTTGAGTCTGGCGATTGCCTGCGCTCTGCCTACGGTGGCCTTGGCACAAAACACCAGCACGACACCCTCTTCTTCCCCCGCGACGCCGGCCAAAAAAGCCAAAGCCGCTGACGAAACCATGACCGTGGTCGCCACCGGCAATCAGCGCAGCAGCTTTGAAGCGCCGATGATGGTGACGGTCATCGAAGGCAGTTCGCCGGAAAGCCAAACTGCGGGGACCGCTGCCGATATGCTGCGCCGCGTGCCGGGTATTACCGTCACGGGCTCCGGCCGCAGCAATGGGCAGGATCTCATGATGCGCGGTTACGACCGACGCGGCGTGCTGACGCTGGTCGACGGCATCCGCCAGGGCACCGATACCGGCCATATTAACGGCACATTTTTAGATCCTGCGTTGGTGAAGCGCATCGAAATCGTGCGCGGCCCTTCTGCCCTGCTGTACGGCAGCGGCGCGTTGGGTGGCGTAGTGTCTTATGAAACTGTCGACGCCGCCGACCTGCTGTTGCCAGGCCACGACAGCGGGTTCCGCGTCTACGGCACCGCCGGCAGCGGCGATCACAGCTTGGGCATGGGCGCCAGCGCCTACGGCAAGACCGATAACCTCGACGGCCTGCTGTCGTTCGGCACCCGCGACGTCGGCAATCTGCGCCAGGGCAATGGCTTCGATGCCCCCAACGACGAAACCATCAACAACGTGCTGGCCAAAGGCACCTGGAAGATCGACGACAACCAGTCGCTGGGCGGCAACCTTCGTTACTACAACAACAGCGCCCAAGAGCCGAAAAACCCACAAACGCCAGCCAGCTCCGCTGGAAACTTAATGACCGATCGTTCGACGATCCAACGCGACGCGGCTCTGAGTTACAAACTGAAGCCGGTCGGCCAGGATTGGCTGGATGCTGAAGCGAAAGTGTATTACTCGGACGTGAAAATTAACGCGCACGCCAGCGGCAGCGAAGATGAAGCGCGCAAACAAACCACTAAAGGCGCCAAACTCGAAAACCGCACACGCCTGTTTGCAGATACTTTCGCTTCGCACCTGTTGACCTACGGCACCGAGGCTTACAAACAGGAGCAAACGCCGGGCGGAGCGACCGAAAGTTTCCCGCACGCAAAAATCAACTTCGCTTCAGGCTGGCTGCAGGACGAAATCACGCTGCGCGATCTGCCCGTCACCCTGCTCGCCGGCACCCGCTATGACAATTACAAGGGCTCAAGTGACGGCTATGCCGATGTGGATGCGAACAAATGGTCCTCACGCGGCGCAGTCAGCATTACCCCCACCGACTGGCTGATGCTGTTCGGCTCCTATTCTCAGGCGTTCCGCGCACCGACGATGGGTGAGATGTACAACGACTCCAAACACTTCTCCATCCCAATGGGGCCTACCACCATCACCAACTATTGGGTGCCGAACCCTAATTTGAAACCGGAAACCAATGAAACTCAAGAGTACGGATTTGGCCTGCGTTTCGACGATCTGCTGCTCGCCGATGATAGCTTGCAGTTCAAAGCGAGCTATTTCGATACCAAAGCCAAGGATTACATCACAACCGACGTCACCATGGAGCTGGGACGCGGCCCGCGCGGCCCTTACTGCATCAGTTGCACCACCTTTTCGACCAATATCGATCGCGCAAAAATCTGGGGATGGGACGCTACGCTCAGCTATAAAACCTCTTGGTTCGGCTGGGATTTGGCTTATAACCGCACCCGCGGCAAAAATGAAGCGACCGGTGACTGGTTGAGCAGCATCAATCCGGACACCGTCACCAGCTCGCTGGATGTGCCGCTGGGCGAAACCGGTCTGTCCGCCGGTTGGGTCGCCACCTTCGCCGAACGCGCCACCCGCGTACAGACGGGGACGCCGGAGCAAGGCGGCTACGGGGTTAACGACTTCTATCTGAGCTACAAAGGCCGCGACCGTCTGCAGGGCGTCACCACCACCGTGGTGCTGGGCAACGCCTTCGACAAAGAATATTACTCGCCGCAGGGCGTCCCGCAGGATGGCCGCAACGCCAAACTGCTGGTCAGCTACCAGTGGTGATCATTTGACTATCTGGCGGACATCCGGTGTGTCCGCCATTCGCATCACAGCGCAGGAGAATCCCGCATGAGCAACACCCTGTACGAACGTTACCAACAGGCTAAAATCGACCATCCCGGCAAATACGCCCGCGATCTGGCGGCGATCCTTGGCGTCAGCGAAGCGGAGCTGACGCACGCCCGCGTTGGCCACGACGCACGCCGCCTGCAGGCCGACGCCCGCACATTGCTGACCGAACTCGAGCAAGTGGGCGTCACCAAGTCCATCACCCGCAACAGCTATGCGGTGCATGAGCAGATGGGCCGCTACCGCAACCAGCACCTCAACGGCCACGCCGGGCTGATCCTCAACCCGCGCGAGCTGGATCTGCGCCTGTTCCTCAACCACTGGACCAGCGTCTTCGCCATGAGCGAAACCAACAAGCGCGGCGTGCGCCACAGCATTCAGTTCTTTGACCCGCAGGGCGATGCGCTGCACAAGGTCTACACCACCGAGGAAACCGATCTGCCGGCCTGGATGGCGCTGGTGGAACGCCACCTGAGCGAAGAAAACCCGGCGCTGGCGCTGCAGCCCGCCGAGGCGGCCACCTCCGATGAAGCCACGCAGGATCAGGCCAAAATCGACGCTGAATGGCGCGCGATGACCGACGTGCACCAGTTCTTCCAGCTGCTGAGCCGCAATAAGCTGACGCGCCAGCAGGCCTTCCGCGCCGTCGGCGACGATCTGGCCTATCAGGTGGACAACAGCGCGCTGTCGCAACTGCTGGAGGCGGCGCAGCAACAGCAAAATGAGATCATGATCTTCGTCGGCAACCGTGGCTGCGTGCAGATTTTCACCGGCCAGATCGAACGGTTGATGCCGCAGGAAGGCTGGATCAACGTGTTCAACCGCCGCTTCACGCTGCACCTGATTGAAAACGCCATCGCCGAAAGCTGGATCACCCGCAAACCGACCAAAGACGGCATCGTCACCAGCCTGGAGCTGTTCGCCGCAGATGGCACGCAGATCGCGCAGCTGTATGGCCAGCGCACCGAAGGCCAACCGGAACAAACCCAGTGGCGCGAGCAGGTCGCCGCGCTCGCCGCCAAGGACATCGCCGCATGAAATCCTCCTTGATCCGCCGCCTGGCGTTGATGGTGACGCTGACGCTGCCGCTCACCGCCGCCGCCGCGCAGCGCATCGTCTCGATCGGCGGCGACGTGACGGAAATCGCCTTTGCGCTCGGCGCTGGCGACGACGTGATCGCCCGCGACAGCACCAGCCTGCATCCGGAAGCGGTGAAAAAGCTGCCGGACGTCGGCTACATGCGCCAGCTGAACGCCGAAGGCATTCTGGCGCTGAAACCGACGCTGGTGCTGACGACCGAGCTGGCGCAGCCGGCGCTGGTGCTCAAACAACTGGCGGACAGCGGCGTCAAGGTCGTCAGCGTGCCGGGTGACACCACCCTGCAGGCGGTGCCGCAAAAAATCGCCGCGATCGCCGCCGCGCTGCAGCGTGATGAGCAAGGCAAGCAGTTGAGCGAGCGCTATCAACAGCAGCTGGCGGCGGTCGATACCACTCCGCTGCCGGTCAAGGTGCTGTTTGTGATGAGCCACGGCGGCATTACACCGATGGCGGCCGGGCAACACACCGCCGCCGACGCGGTGATCGCCGCCGCCGGACTGAAAAACGCCATGCAGGGTTTTGACCGCTACCGTCCGCTGTCGCAGGAAGGCGTCATCGCCAGCGCGCCGGACCTGTTGCTGGTCACCACCGACGGCGTGCGCACTCTCGGCGGCGAACAGCAACTGTGGACGTTGCCGGGTCTGGCGTTGACGCCGGCAGGTAAGCAGCGTCGCGTGCTGATCGTCGATGACATGGCGCTGCTGGGCTTCGGTCTGGAAACGCCGGCGGCGCTGGCCAAACTGCGCCACGCGGCGGAGCAAAAGTAATGCGCTGCCGCACCTCGCCTCAGTTAGCCATCATCGGCCTGCTGGTGCTGCTGACGCTGCTGGCGCTGGTCGCCGCTAACCTGGGCGCGCTGACGCTGTCGTTTGGCACCCTGTGGCGCGAACCCTTCAGCGACGCCGCCTGGCACATCTGGCTGAACATCCGCCTGCCGCGCGTGCTGTTGGCGGTGGTGATCGGCTGTGCGCTGGCGGTATCCGGCGCGGTCATGCAGGGGCTGTTCCGCAATCCGCTGGCGGATCCGAGCCTGCTGGGCATCAGCAGCGGCGGCGCGCTGTTTGTCGCGCTGTTCATCGTGATGCCGCTGGCGTTGCCGGTGACGATCGCGTTGTATGGCCACATGCTGGCGGCGTTCCTCGGCAGCCTGCTGGTATCGCTGTTGATCTACGGCATCAGCCGCAGCGGGCACGGCAATCTGTCGCGGCTGCTGCTGGCGGGCATCGCGATCAACGCCCTGTGTATGGCTGCCATCGGCGTGCTCTCCTACATCAGCAGCGATCAACAGCTGCGCCAATTCTCGCTGTGGATGATGGGCAGCCTCAGCCAGTCGCAATGGCCGACGCTGGCCGTTTCCGCCTCGCTGATCCTGCCCACGGCACTGCTGACGCTGCTGCAGGCGCGTCGTCTGAACCTGTTACAGCTGGGGGACGAAGAGGCACACTACCTCGGGGTGAACGTTCAGCGCGCCAAGCTGCAGCTGCTGCTGTTGAGCGCCCTGTTGATCGGCGCGGCGGTGGCGATGAGCGGCGTGATCGGCTTCGTCGGTCTGGTGGTGCCGCATCTGGTGCGTATGCGCCTCGGCGGGGATCACCGCTGGCTGCTGCCCTGCTCTGCTCTGGGCGGCGCCTGCCTGCTACTGGTCAGCGACACGCTGGCGCGCACGCTGGTGGCGCCGGCCGAAATGCCGGTGGGATTGATGACCAGCCTGATCGGCGGCCCTTACTTCTTGTGGCTGGTGATGCGCCAGCGGGAGCGAACCAGTGGATAACGCCGCCAACCTCACGGCCCGGGAGTTGCGCTACAGCCTCGGTACGCGCCGCTTGATCAACGATGTTTCGCTCAGCCTCGCCGGCGGTGAAATGGTGGCGATTATCGGCCCTAACGGCGCCGGCAAATCGACGCTGCTGCGTTTGCTGACCGGCTATTTGACGCCGGACTGTGGCGAATGCCGGCTGCTTGGCCGCCCGCTGGAACACTGGGCGCCGCAGCAGTTGGCCAAAGTCCGAGCCGTGATGCGTCAATACAGCGATCTGGCGTTCCCCTTCAGCGTGGAAGAAGTGGTCAGCATGGGACGCGCGCCGCACGGCAAACGCGACGAGCACCAGGCGATCCAACAGGTTATGGCGCAGACCGATTGCCTGGCGCTGGCGCAGCGCGACTATCGTCAGCTGTCCGGCGGCGAACAGCAGCGGGTGCAACTGGCGCGGGTATTGGCACAGCTGTGGCAGCCGCAGCCGTCCCCCGCCTGGCTGTTCCTCGACGAGCCGACTTCGGCGTTGGATCTTTACCACCAGCAGCATACCCTGCGCCTGCTGCGCTCGTTGACGCGCCAACAGCCGCTGGGCGTCTGCTGTGTGCTGCACGATCTCAATCTGGCGGCGCTGTACGCCGACCGCATCCTGCTGCTGCATCAGGGGCGCCTGGTGGCGAGCGGCACACCGCAGGAAGTGTTGCAGACGGAAATCCTCACCCGCTGGTACCAGGCCGATCTCGGCGTGATTCATCATCCCGAAGTGTCGTTGCCGCAGGTCTATCTGCGCCAATGAAACGTTCAAGGGCGCCATGAGGCGTACTGCCGCTCAGTTAATCCTGAGTGGCATTTTTTTATCCAGCCTCTGGGCGTTCTGTGCAGGGGAATTGCCGTAAATGTCCCGCATTTCTCTGTGGCCAACATGAACGGCAATTGGAGGGGCCGATGGCGCGGCCCCTCCACCCGCGCCTTTGCTTAACACCGTCTGTCCGCTATGCGGATACCCTCGCCGCGTCTGCGTTGTCGGGCGGGTCGGCTGCGACAAACGTCCCTGTTAGTCTCGCCTCAACCGGCCTTCCCTGGCCGGTTGCCCCTGACAACGCCGTCTTGCTCGGCAGCCGGTGATGCGCGCCCAAGGTCAACACCTGAGCTGGCTGCTATCGGGAAATCTGTCGCTTATGAGGTTGTGGTAGAGAAGTTGGAGATGAGCGCGGTGTTGGGCGCCCTTGAAGACGCCGAACGCAGGCATAGCGCATTAGGAGAAACCGCCATGGACGGCGGTTTCAGGTGAGACAGGCAGGGACGCCTGTCGCAACCGGCCTCAATGCGCTATGGCGGAGAGAGGGCAGTTGGCAAAGCCAACCGTCTGACAGGGCAAAGGCGCGGGTTGCCAGGGGCCGCGCCTTCGGCCCCTGGCTCGGTCGAGGTGCGTGAGCCACATGAGGCATCTCACTTTTATCGACCGAAAATTTCACGAACGCCTGCATAAAAACGCTAACTGACCAGCATTACGCCATGAGGCGCCCTTTTTTCATCTCAGCTGGAGCAGGAAATCTCCAGATGTTTGCCCCAGTCCGGCGGCAGCGCGGCGAGATCGTCATACTCCGGCGCATCGTCGAACGGCCGCAGCAAGGCCTGATGCAACCGCTGCAAACGGCCGACGTCGTCTTTCTCCGCATCCTCAATCGCTTGCTGGGCCAGGTAGTTGCGCAGGATCAGCCGCGGGTTCACCGCCTTCATCGCCCGTTGCCGCTCCGCGTCGCTGACCTGCTCCTGCTGCAAACGCTGACGATATTGCTGATACCAGGCGTCGAAGGCCGCGCGGTCAATAAACTCATCGCGCAGCGGCGACTGCGCCTGTTGCTGTTCGGTTTCGCTCAACAGGCGGAACGTGCGGGTATAGTCCCGCCCTTCCTGGGCCATCAGGCTCAACAGGCCGGTCAGCACGTCGTTATCCTGCGCCGTCGGCGTGAAGAAGCCCAGTTTGGCGCGCATCTGTTCGCCATAGGCGCGCATCAACGCCGGTTCATACGCCGCCAACGCCTGCTGCAACTGTTCGGCAGTCATCAGCCCCGACAAGGTTTGCGCCAGGCGATGCAGGTTCCATAGCGCCACCGCCGGCTGATTATCAAAGGCGTAACGCCCTTGATGGTCGGAATGGTTACAGATATAGCCGGGCTGATAGTCATCGAGGAAGCCGTAAGGGCCGTAATCGATGGTGATGCCGAGAATCGACATGTTGTCGGTGTTCATCACGCCGTGGGCGAATCCGACGGTTTGCCAATGGGCGATCAGGCGCGCCGTGCGTTCGACCACGTCGGTAAACCACAACAGGTAACGATCGGCCTGATCCTGCCACTGCGGCCAGTGACGGGCGATGACGAAATCCGCCAGCTGCCGCACCTGCTCCGGCTGTTTGCGGTAATAAAAGTGTTCGAAGTGACCGAAGCGCACATGGCTTTCCGCCACCCGCAGCAGCATCGCGCCGCGTTCCGGCTGCTCGCGGTATACCGGTTGTTGACTGGTGACAATAGTTAACGCACGCGTGGTGGGGATCCCCAGATGGTGCAACGCCTCAGAGGCCAGAAACTCGCGGACAACCGAACGCAGCACCGCGCGGCCATCCCCCATGCGTGAATACGGCGTCAGCCCGGCGCCCTTCAGGTGCCAGTCGCGGTGACTGCCGTCCGCCAGGACTTGTTCGCCCAGCAAAATGCCGCGCCCATCGCCCAGTTGCCCGGCCCAGACGCCGAACTGGTGGCCACTGTACACCTGCGCCAACGGCTGCATGCCCGGCAGCAGCGTTTCCCCCGCCCAAATCGGGGTTTTATCCTGAGTAAACCAACTTTCATCCAGCCCCAGCTCGCGCGCCAGCGGCTCACTGTGGTACAGCAGGCGCGCATCCTTGAGCGGCGTCGGGTTCAGGGCGGTGTAGAAACCGGGTAATTGTTGGTAGTAAGCGTTATCGAATTGCGGCATAGGCCCTCCGTTTCAGCGTAGTGTAGAGCCTGAACGGGAGGATTAACACCGAAGGAATGCAGGGAGAACGCATCCGCCTGTCGCCAGAACGGATGCGGGAGGTTTCGCGTGAGGAAACGCGCTGAACGTCGGCTGACAAACGCGGTTATCAGCAAAACGTGGGGGAATAACGGCGACTGAATCACGCTAAACATCACCCCGTCGCTTATTTACCTCATTGTGTGTAGTTTTTTTGTATCACTTCTTAATTATTGAACTCGCTGGGCATCGCCAGCAAAGCTTGCAGATTATCCACACCAACGCTGGGCCATAAAAAACCTTGCAGGCCTAAAACACCGGCGTATCTGAGTTTATTAAAGTACTCTTTTTTCTCTATTCCTCCGACGATCACGCCTTTACACAACAGGTTGATATTCTTTAACAACGAGTCGATGACCACGTCATACCCCTGATGGGTAAACAGCTGCCAGTAAAAACGCTTGTCTATCTTTACGTAGTCAAACAAACCATCGTACAACGCGGTCAGCGTGGCTTTACCGGAACCGAAATCATCGAGCCACAGCGTAAACAATTCGCTTAATCGCCGCACGCTCGTATTGTTCTTTCCGGCAGAAAGATTCGGAAAACTCTCACTCATTTCAAATGCAATAAAAGGATATTGCCGGATCCTCTGGCACAAGGCCGGATCGGAAAGAATAAGCTCGACGATGGTTTCTTCGATATTGATGGTCAACTGCACGCTGTTACCGGTAAACCAGGCAGCATGCTGCTCCGCCAGTCTCAATTGCTCATTAAATAACTCAATCCTTTGTTCAGGCGCCAATAAATTAATCCCAATTTCGGCCGGCATGGCTAAATCACCGTCGAGACTGTTGAAACGGCTCAACATTTCCACCGCCAACAGCCCGCCCTCCATTGAGTAAACAGGTTGAAAAACATAGCTACTAATAAAGTCAGCTTCGAGTTGGATGTTCATTTTAATGCCACAGGATGAATGGCTAGCGTATCATCGTATATCAATATATTTTATCGATCAATCCTTCTGGGATTAATCGGAAATATCAATGCAAATGCTCGTAAAATATCATTTAATTGATAGATTAAAGCTATACGACAATCGCGAACGGCGCAAAGAAAAGCAGCCGCACTTATGCCAGTTTTCTCGTTCGGCGCGTGATGCGAAAAGATATTTGGCTTAAGTGGAATGGATTTGAGGTCAAATTTGACTTATCTCCTTTGTTTTAATTAAGAAAAATCCTAAATAAAGTAAAATAATCTTTCTGACTTAACGCCAATTTTTCCGGCCGTTAACGATGACTGATTAAATTTAATAACGCATCAATTCCGCCCGTTATTCGCAGCATTGAAAACCTGAAAAAATGCCCACCTTGATTTTCAGAAAATCTGCGCTACGCCCAGCGAAACGTCGCTTTCAGCGATAAAAAAAGGGATGAGCACGCTCATCCCCTCGCAGCCAGACCGCCCGGCTAGCGGATGGTATCGCTCAGCCATTGCCGCAGCTCGGTCAATTCAGCCGCCTGTTGCGGATAGGCCGCCACCAGGCGGTCGCAGCAGGCGGCGACGGGCTCACTGCGGTACGCGCAGCCCACCAGCATGTCCGCCAACCGCTGTAGCGGAGCCGGATTCAGGCTGTCGGTGAATACCTGCGCACGAACAATTGTCCCCTTCTCCACATCGAAGAACAGGTCCACGCCGCCCCAGACGAAGCGTTCATTTAGCAGATGGCTGAACGCCGGCGCCTTGCCGAAATTCCATTCCCAACTGCTCTGTTTGGCGAACTGCGCGGCAAAATCGGGCAGATCGGGGAATACATCCGGCGAAATGATCTCCGGCTCGGCCGTCTCGCCATAGTGGGCGAAGAAGGCCTGCACGATCGCCTCACACACCTGCTCATGGCTGATGCCCGGCAAAAACTCCGCCAGGTTGGCGACGCGTGAACGCACCGAGGTGATGCCCTTGGCCTGCAGTTTTTTGGGATCCGGATTGAGGTAGTCCGCCAGCCGCTCCAGATCGGCATTCAGCAACAGCGTGCCGTGGTGGAAACCGCGATCCTGCGTTTCGCGATAGGCGGAGCCGGATATTTTGCGCGGCCCATCGGCAGTTTCCATCACCAGGTCATTGCGACCCGATGCGCCGGCCGTTACGCCCAACTGCCGCAGCGCTTGCAGAATGATGTTCGTGGAGACGCTTTTATCGTACCCCGGCTTGCCGGCCATAAAGGTGAAACAGGTGTTGCCCAAATCGTGGAATACCGCCCCGCCGCCGCTGCTGCGCCGCGCCAGCCGAATGCCATCCTGTTCCATACGCCGGGTGTTGCACTCTTTCCAGGGGTTCTGCGACTGGCCGATCACCACCGTTTCGGCATTGCGCCACAGGAAGAGGATTTTTTGCGTGGTCATTTCGCGGAAGATGCACTCTTCCACCGCCAGGTTGAACCAGGGATCGTAGGAGTCGGAGATCAGTAAACGCAAACTGTTCATGGCAGGCACCGTTCAAAACACGTGATGCCGCCATGATACACCAAATCAACGGGTTAAGGCTAAATGCGCCGCGCCTGCCAGTACACCCGTTTCCAGTAAACGTTATCGAGCGAGGAGCGGATCACCCCGCGGCTGGTCGAAGCGTGGATAAATTGGTCGTTGGTATCGTAAATGCCGACGTGCAGACCGTTCTCACCGCCGCCGGTTTTGAAAAACACCAGATCGCCCGGCATCAGTTCGTCGCGCGAGACCTTGGTGCCCAGCGAGGTTTGCTCTTCGGTCGAACGGGGCAGCTGCATATCGAAGCGATCGCGGAACGTGCGGTAAACAAAGCCGGAGCAATCCACGCCGCCGCGATCCAGGCCACCGTAACGGTATGGCGTGCCGTACCACTGGCGCAGTTGTTCATTGAGCTGAGCCACCACCACGATAGAATCCGCCAGGCGGCCGCTGGGTGGCGGCGCATGGCTGCTGCAACCGGCGAGGATTAAACTGGCTAATAAAAACCACACACGCATCCGCATAATATCCCTTCATTGAACACGTTGCCGCATTATGCCATTCGGTACACCACTACACTGCCTGCGAGGCAAAGCCGGCACCACGTAAGGAAAGCGCTATTTCGCGTTAATTTATCTCCCGCACGGGGAAAAAGGCAAGCGCCATGAGGGAGATAATAGCAGGATCGCCGGTTTTGGCCCTATTGCGGCGATTTGGTCTCGGATTTGCTGTTAATCAGCCAGACGCCGAACAGAATAAACAGCGTGCCCAACGTTTTCAGCAGCGTAGCGGATTCGTTAAACCACGGCAGGATCACCGCCGCCAGGTAAACCAGCGCATAGCTGACGCTCAGCAGAGGATAAGCGCGGTTTAACGGCAGATGGCGCAGCGCAAAGAACCAACACAGCATCGACAGCGCATAGCCAAAGATGCCGCCGCCCACCGCCAGCAGCGGCAGCCAGTAGTCGCCGATCAGCGTCAGCGAGACGTCGGCGAACGACATCAGCGGGATCTGAACCATGCCCCACTTCATCAGCAACTGCGCCAGCGTCACCAGCAGTACGCTGGCGGCGCCCCAGGCATAGCCCTTCATGAATGCACGCTCATCAGCAGGATCCCCAGCATAATCGACGCCACGCCACACCAATGGCGCGCGGTCGTCGGCTCGTGAAACAGCCAGCGCGCGGCCAGCGTCACCATCACGAAGTTAAGGCTGAGCATCGGGTAAGCCAGGCTGAGCGGCAGGCGTTGCAGCACATTGAGCCACACCGCCATGCCCAGCCCCAGCAACAGCACCGCCAGCGCCAGCCAACGCAGCGTCTGCTTGAGCCGCGCCTCGTCCGCCCGTTCCCAGCAGTGCGCCGCCTGCTTCTGGCACAGCTGCCCACCACAGGTGAGCAGACTGACCACTATCACCAACAGAAAACCGATCATGGTTGCTGTTTATACCACATCAGCACCAGACGGTTCATGCGATCCACCTTATCTGCGGCAGGCAGTTCCTGCGGCAGCGCTTCGCCGCGGGAGAGCTGCAACACCAGCGACACATTCCCCTGCTTGCGCGCCTGCGCCAGCCACTGCGGGAAGTCGGCGTCGCTGATCAGGTGCCCTTTGGCGTCCGGATACTCCAGACCATAGGCCACCTCGCCTTTCTGGCTGTACATCAGCACGTCGCTGCGCTTGAGTTCCCAGGCCAGGCCGGCCGCCACCCCGACGCTGTCGGTCAGCACGTAACGGCTGTCGCCCAGTTCGGCCATCGTGGCGCGGGCGAAGTTCTGCGGCAGTTTGGAATCGGTCACCTGCTGCGGAATCGCGTAACCGATCACCAGGCACAGCAGCACCGGGCAAGCGGCCGCCCAACGCCATTGGCGGCCGTTATCGCGCGCGGAGACCAGCGCGAACAGCAGCCAACCGCCGAACGCGATCAGGCCGAGTACCACTTTCGGCCACTCCTGCGGAGTAAACAGATGCGCTTTCGGCAGCAAACCGGAGCTCAACACCACCAGCGCCACGATGCCAATCAGCCCGAACAGGCCGTTCAGCCAGGCGTTGGCCTTAAACAGCCTGGCGCGCAGCGTGGCGGCATAGTCTTCCGCATAGGCGGTCATCAGCAGCGCCAGCGGCGCCATGCACGGCAGAATATAGGTCGGCAGCTTGCCTTTGGCGATGCTGAAGAAGATCAGCGGCATCATCGCCCAGCTCAGCAGGAAGAACAGCTCCGGGCGCTGCACGCGTTCGCGCCAACCTTTGAGCAGCGCGCCGGGCAGCAGCGCCAGCCACGGCAACACCGCCGCCAGCAGGATCGGCAGGTAATACCAGAATGGCGCCTTGTGCTGGGCGTTATCTTCGGCGAAGCGCTGAATGTGTTCGACCCAGAAGAAGTAATTCCAGAAATCGGGCTCACGTTGCGCGATCGCCAGCGCCCACGGCAGGCTGAGCAATGTGGCGGTCACGATCGCCACCGGGCCGTAGCACAGCAGATCCTTGATGCGACGTTGCTGAATGACAATCGGGATCACCGCGATCACCGGCACCGCCAGCGCCAGGAAGCCCTTGGTCATAAAGCCCATGCCGCAGGCCAAGCCCAGCAAGGCGTAGGCGCCCAGCTTGCCTTTGACCGAGGTGGCTTTCAGCGTCAGGTAATAGCTGACCATCGCCGCCGCCAGCCACAGCGAAATCATCGGATCCAGCACGCTGTAGGTGCCGATGCTGAAAACCAGCACCATCGACAGGAACATCAGCATCGCCAGGCTGGCGCGGCGCGCATTGCGCCACATCAGCATCGCCAGCGCGAACACCAGCAGCGCGGTCATGCCGGTGCTGAACACCGAGCCGAACCGCACCGCAAAGTTGTTTTCTCCGAACAGCCACTGGCTGATGTTATTGAACCAGTATCCCGCTACCGGCTTCTCGAAATAGCGCAGCCCCAGCAGGTGCGGCACCACCCAATCGCCGCGTTGCAGCATTTCACGGCTGATCTCGGCATAACGCGTTTCATCCGGCTGCCACAACAGGCGACCGTTAAGCGGGATCAGATAGACCAGAGCAAAAAAAACGGCCAGCAGAATGGCCCAGGATCCTTTTAGCGCCTTCATGTAACGTCCTTCACATCGGTTTGACAGCCCAGCCAACCTTCGCGGCCGGGGAAAGGAGCGCGCTTGATGCGGCCCAACGGCAGTGACGCCAAATCTTGCGGTAACAGCGCGCTCAGCGGGCAGAATTCGATGCCCTGCTGCCGTGCGCGTTGCAATAACTGTTCGAACATCGCCGCTTGCGACATGCCTTCCACTTCGGTGTGAATGGTGTACACCGGTACGCCGCGATCGTTCTCGATGGCGCGCAGAATGTAGTCGTTAAAGTCGGCCATGCTGACTTCGCTGCCGATCACTTCGTCGAAGGTCGGCAACGTCACCGGGATCTGCACCGTACCGTGACGCCCGTCGCTCAGCACCGGACGGAACGGATGGGTGCCGCGGCAATCGCTGTTGTAATGGAAGCCGAAGCGCTGCTTGACCTCCAGCACGCGCGTGTCGGCACGCCACCCTGCTACGGCGGAGCATTTCACCGGCTGGCCGGTGCTGGCGCTCAGGGCATCGACGCCCCGCTGCACCTGTTCGGTCAGCTGCGCCTCGCTCCATTTGCCGACGTTGGCCTGCCATCCCTGGTGATCCCAGGCGTGCAGCCCGACTTCATGGCCGGCTTCGGCGGTGCGCTTCATCAGCGGCCCCAGCGCGCGTGAAATGTTGCGCCCCGGCCACGCGGTGCCGGCCAGCAGAATATCCAGGCCGTACAGCGAAGCGGCGTTCGAGCGCAGCATTTTCCACAGAAATTTCGGACGCAAAAGGCGCCAAAGATGGCGCCCCATGTTGTCCGGTCCCACGCTGAAGAAGAAGCTGGCCTGAATGTCGTACTTTTCGAACAGGTCCAGCAACTGCGGCACCCCTTCACGGGTGCCGCTGAAGGTATCTACATCAACCCGCAGACCGACTTTCTTCATGCATCGTTCCCTTCCTGAACGGTAGTGCGCAGGAAGTAGTCCAGCGTATCGGCGACGGTTTGCTTCATCTCGATGGTCGGCTGCCAGCCCAGCAGGCGGCGCGCGTTCTTGATGCTCGGCGTGCGGTGCTCGACGTCCTGGTAACCTTTACCGTAGTAGCTGCTGCTCTCCACGTCCTTGAAGCCGGCAAACGGCGGGAAGCGGTCGCGCAGCGGGTGGTTGTTGAAGCTTTCCAGCAGCATTTCCGCCAGCTCGCGAATGCTCGCTTCGTTGGTCGGGTTGCCGATGTTGACGATCTGACCGTCGCACAGGCCGTCGCGGTTCTCAATGATGCGGAACAGCGCTTCGATGCCGTCGTTGATGTCGGTGAAGCAACGCTTCTGTGCGCCGCCGTCCATCAGTTTGATCGGCGAACCTTCTACCAGGTTGAGGATCAGCTGGGTGATGGCGCGGGAAGAACCGATGCGCGCGGCGTCCAGGTTATCCAGACGCGGCCCCATCCAGTTGAACGGACGGAACAGCGTGAACTTCAGGCCTTCTTTGGCGCCGTAAGCCCAGATCACCCGATCCAGCAGCTGTTTGGAGACCGAGTAGATCCAGCGTTGTTTGTTGATTGGCCCGACGATCAGACGCGAATGGTCTTCATCGAACTCTTTGTCGTCGCACATGCCGTACACTTCTGAGGTGGACGGGAAGATGATGCGCTTGTTGTATTTCACGCAGTCGCGAACGATCTTCAGGTTCTCTTCGAAGTCCAGCTCGAACACACGCAGCGGGTTACGGGTGTATTCGATCGGCGTCGCGATCGCCACCAGCGGCAGCACCACGTCGCATTTCTTGATGTGATACTCGATCCACTCGGAGTGGATGCTGATGTCGCCTTCCACGAAGTGGAAGCGCGGGTTGTCGAGGAAGCGGCTGATGGCGTCAGAGCCGATATCCAGACCGTAGATGTCGTAACGATCGTCGCGCAGCAGACGCTCGGTCAGGTGGTTGCCGATGAAACCGTTGACCCCGAGGATCAGCACGCGGGTGCGGCGTTTCATCACGGCGTTGGGCTTGGCGGCCAGACGCACGTCGGTGACGATGCCCATTTCCTGCGCCAGGCGGCTGCCCTGCACGTACAGGCCACTTTCGTTCTGCCCGGCGACGATTTCCAGCGCGCCTTCGCCACAGGCGATGACCAGCGGGGCGGTGCTCAGCACGGTGCCCGGTTGTTTATCGTGTTGGGTATCCAGCACGCGGGAACGCCAGACGATCAGCTTGCGCTGGCCGAGGTAGCTGAATGCCCCCGGGTACGGTTCAGTGACGGCGCGCACCAGGTTGTTAATCTCTTTGGCGGATTTGTGCCACAAGATCTCGCCGTCCGCCGCGGTGCGGCGCCCGAAGTAGCTGGCCTGAGACTCATCCTGCTTGGTGAAGGTGGCGGTGCCGTTCTTCAGCTTCGGCAACTGCTCTTTCAACACGGCCTGCGCGGCTTCCAGCACTTTTTTGTGCAGCGTCAGCGCGGTGTCGTTGTCGGCGATAGCCACTTTCTGCTGGCCCACAATGTCGCCGGCGTCAGGGCGTTTCACCATTTTGTGCAGGGTGGCGCCGGTTTCGGTTTCGCCATTCACCAACGCCCAGTTCACCGGCGCGCGGCCACGGTAGCGCGGCAGCAGCGAACCATGCAGGTTGAAACCGCCCAACGGGGCCAGCGACAAGATCTCGTCGCTCAGCATGTGACGGTAGTAGAACGAGAAGATCACGTCCGGCTGCAGTTCGCGAATGCGATCAACCCACAGCGGGTGGTTCACGTCTTCCGGCGCATAGACCGGCAGATCCAATTCGGCGCCCAAACGGGCCACGGAGGAGAAGAAGTTGTTCTCACCTGGGTCGTCGGTGTGCGTGAACACAGCCTGCACGTCATAACCCGCCTCAGTCAGCGCTTTCAGACCTGCGCAGCCAATATCATGGTAAGCAAATACAATAGCTTTCATCATTCTTCTTCCTGAGTATTGTGGTCTTGCTGTACGCCGACCACTTTCTGAACAAAATAGCGAGGACGTGCGCGCACGTCGGTATAGATGCGGCCGATGTATTCACCCAGCAGCCCCATGCCGACAAACTGGGCGCCGATAAAGGTGAACAGGACGGCGAAAAGCGTGAACACGCCGCCGGCGGCCCATTCAGGACCGAGCAGCAGACGCAGCGCGATCAGCACCAGCGCCAACACGAACCCGGACAGCGCCACGATGCTGCCGACCACGCTGAGCAAACGCAGCGGCGTAGTGGTCAGACAGGTGATCAGGTCATACATCAGGTTGATCAGCTTCATCAGGCTGTATTTGGAGTCGCCGAACTCGCGCTCGGCGTGACGCACGTCGATCTCGGTCGTGCGACGGGCGAAGGTATTCGCCAGGATCGGGATGAAGGTGCTGCGCTCATGACAGTGCAGCATCGCCTCAACGATATGACGACGGTAGGCGCGCAGCATGCAGCCGTAGTCCCCCATCGATTTACCGGTGGCGCGTTGAATCATCATGTTGATTACGCGCGAAGCGCTTTTGCGGAACCAGGAGTCCTGACGGTTGGCGCGCACGGTGCCCACCACGTCATAGCCCTCTTCCGCCACGCTGACCAGCCGAGGGATTTCCTCCGGCGGGTTCTGCAGATCGGCGTCAAGGGTAATCACCAGATCGCCGGTCACCTGATTGAAACCGGCCATGATCGCCGAATGTTGGCCATAGTTGCGGTTAAGCAGGACGGCAATCACGTGACTGTCCGGCTTTTCGGCCGCCGCGGTCAGCATGTCAGCGGAGTTGTCGCTGCTGCCATCGTCGACGAGAATGATTTCATAAGGTTGGGATAACTGCTTACAGGCGGCGGTAGTGCGCTCCAGCAACGCAGGCAGGCTTTCCTGCTCGTTGTATACCGGGATGACTATCGACACTTTTTTGATCGGTTCAACGCGAGACACGTAAAGACTCCACAACAGAAGACAAGGCATTGACCACGCGATCCACATCGGCGTCGGTCATATCAGGGAATAGCGGTAAGGTGCACAGCCGCGCCGAGTTCCATTCGGTATTCGGCAACGACAGCTGCGGATAGCGCTCACGGTAGAATTTCTGGGTGTGCGCCGCACGGAAATGCAGCCCGGTGCCGATGCCAACCTCTTTCAGGCGCTCCATCAGCTGGTCGCGATCGAGGCCGCAGCGCTCGGCATCGACGCGCACCATAAACAGGTGCCAGGCGTGGTCATGCGGATAATCCGGCACGCCCAACGGCTGGAACGGCGAGCCTTCCAGCGCGCTCAGGTAGCGCTGCGCCAGCGCCTTACGGCGCGCGTTCAGCTCGGCGAAGCGCGACAGTTGCACCACGGCGATCGCCGCGTGAATGTCGGACAAGTTGTATTTGTACCCCGGCTCCACCACTTCGGCCTGCGGTTTGCGGCCAAGCTGCTGGCGATCGAAGGCATCGACGGCCAGGCCGTGGAACTTCAGGCAACGCAGGCGATCCGCCAGCGCATTGTCGTCGGTGGCGATCAGGCCGCCTTCGGCGCAGGTCACGTTCTTAATCGCGTGGAACGAGAAAATCGCCGTGCCGCGCGCGCCGACCCATTCGCCGTTGTAACGCGTGCCGACCGCATGGGCGGCGTCTTCGATTAACGGCAGACCATGGCGTTCGGCCACGGCGCGCAAAGCGTCCATCTGCAGGGGGGCGCCGGCATAATGCACCGGAACAATCGCTTTGGTTTTCGGGGTGATGGCAGCCTCGACGTCGGCGGCACTGACCATCAAGGTCTCACGGTCAACGTCGATCATCACCGGCGTAGCGCCCAGCAGTTCGATCATGTTGAGGGTGGAAACCCAGGTTTGGGAAGGGGTGATGACTTCATCGCCGGGCCCCACGCCCAGCGCCATCAAAGTGATGTGCATGCCTGCTGTGGCGGAACTGACGGCGATGGCGTGCTTACAGCCGAAGGTGGAACAGAAGTCGCTTTCCAGTTGCTGATTTTGCGGGCCGGTGGTGATCCAACCGGAACGCAACACTTTCTCTACCGCGGCGATTTCTTCGTCGCCGATGGCTGGACGAGAGAAAGGTAAAAATTGATCCATAGTTAACCCCAAACGTATCGGACTGCTTTTGATGACACTGTAAATCCCTTTCGTTTAACGAATATTAAACGCCAGAGAAGAATCGTTTCCGTGGATTAACTGCCAATGTAAGGCCGCAAGCTTAACTAAACCTTAAGACGAGACTTGTCATCAGTGGGAGAACTGATAGGAAGGTGCCGTCATCATTAATATAATTTTATTATGTAAATCAATTTCTTATATTTTTTAATAATTACTTACGTATTTTATTTTTGCCGAATCAAGCGTAGCACGTCATCGACGTTTTTCAAGAAAATCGGTATAAAAATGAGAGACCGCACAATATTCGCTGATGCTTATCTGACTATTTATATTCACTGTGTTTAGTTTCCGTTTACGTTGCGCCCCGCCCACTGGGTTAATTAAGCCGTGCGGGTCATGATCCAACGCTGGTCCCCTACCCATTGCAGCTGGAAATCCACTTCATAAATCTGCGACAGCAGTGCGGGCGCCATCACATCACGCGTGACGCCCTGCGCCACAAGCCGGCCGGCATGCAGCAACCAAACCCGATCGGCCTGCTGTAGGGTGTGATTCAGATCGTGCGCGCATACCAGCGCGCTGCGCCCGCTCTGGCAGAATTCGCGCAGCAGGCGATCCAGCGCGACTTTCTGCGCCACATCCAGGCTGTTGGTCGGCTCATCCAGCAACAACAGGCGGCTGTGCGGATTGACGCTGGGCCACACCTGCAGCAAGACCGCCGCCAGCCGCACCCGTTGCCATTCGCCTCCAGAAAGCTGCGTCAGCATGCGTGACAGCTTATCCACCAGCTTCAACCGCCGGCACAGATAGAGGATGGCGTGCTCCACATCGGTTTGCGTTGCCGCCGCAGGCCGGTGCAGCGCCAAATACTGAAACACCGGCATCAGCGACACCGGCGGCTGTTGCTGGCTGAGGTAACCGCGCCGGGATGCCAGTTCGCTCCCCGGATAATCGGAGAGCGCGCGTCCGTCCAGACGAACCTCGCCCAGCCCCGGCAGCATGCCCGCCACCCGCGCCAGCAGAGTGCTCTTCCCGGCGCCGTTTGGGCCGATCAGGTGAACCTGCAACCCGCCGTCAATCTGTGCCGAAAAAGGCGCCAGGCGCCCCGCCACCCCAACCTCAACGAGTTGCAGCATCCGTCTTACCCTGCCAGCGCTTGTTTCACCGCCGCCACCAGCGCCGGATCTTCCGGCGTGGTGTCAGGCGAGAAGCGCTGGATCACCGTGCCGTCGCGCGCGATGAGGAATTTCTCGAAGTTCCACAAAATATCGCCGGCGTGCTTCGGCGCACGCCCTTTGCTGGTCATCCGCGCCAGGAATTCGCTGCCCTGCGGCGCGACAGCAGCCGGCTGCGCGGCAATCAGCGCCTGATACAGCGGATGACGGTGTTCGCCGTTCACCTCAATCTTGGCGAACATCGGGAATTGCACGCCGAAAGTGCCGCGGCAAAACGCCAGGATCTCTTCGTTGCTGCCCGGCTCCTGCCCCAGGAATTCATTGGACGGGAACCCCAGCACTTCCAGCCCCCGATCGCGATAGGTTTCGTACAGCGCTTCCAGCCCTTCATATTGCTTTGTCAGGCCGCACTCCGAGGCCACGTTGACCACCAGCAGCACCTTGCCCTGATAGGCTCCCAGCGTGGTAGCCTGATTTTCGATGGTCTGTAACGGCAGGTTATAAATTGGATTGCTCATCGGTTGTCATCCTGTAGTTTTTTAATGGCAGGTGAATGAAGAAAACTACCTTACGCCTTTTGCCCGGGTCAGTAACCAGATAAATAGCGGCGCTCCCAGCGTAGCGGTCACCACGCCGATCGGCAGTTCGGCCGCCAGCAGCGCAACGCGGGCAATCACATCGGCCACCAGCAACACGCCGGCCCCCGCCAGAGCGCAGGCAGGCAACAGATAGCGTTGGTCGGTCAGGCCGGTGAGCCGCAAAATATGCGGGATCACCAGCCCGACGAAGCCGATCACCCCGGCGAGCGCCACGCTGACGCCCACCAGCCAGCCGATCGCCAGCACCAGCAGGTTGCGCCACAGATGCAGCGACAGCCCGAGCTGCCGCGCCTGCACCTCGCCCAGCGCCATCAGGTTAAGCGCTCGCCCTTGGCCGCACAGCCACAGCAGCACCGGCAGCAGCGCCAACACCAGCCACTTTTGGCGCCAGTCGACGCCGCCGAAGCCCCCCATCATCCAGTACATCAACTGCCGCAGATCGAGACTGGTGCTGAAATAGACCGCCCAGGTCATCAGCGCGCTGCACACGATGCCCAGCGCCACTCCCACCAGCAACAGCCGCGCATTGGTCAGGCGGCGCCGGCGAGCGAAGCCCAGCAGCAAGAACGTCATCGCCAGCGCGCCTGCTATCGCGGCGGCGCTCATCAGCGCTACCGGCAGCAGACCGTGACCCAGCAGCACCGTCAGCACCAGCGCAACGCCGGCGCCGTTCGCCACCCCCAGCAGGCCAGGTTCCGCCAACGGGTTTTCAAACAGCGCCTGCATCACCGCCCCGGCTACCGCCAGGGCTGCGCCGACCAACATCACCGCCAGCGCACGCGGCAATCGCAGTTGCCAGACGAACAGCTGCGCCCGATCGCTGAACCATTCTGACGGCCATATCCATCGATCGCCGGCGCAAAGGCTAAACAGCAATGCCAGCACCACACCCAGCGCCAACAGAATGACCTGGCGTTTATCGCGGTAACGTTGATGTTGCAACAGTAAGGTGAAGGTACGGCTGGTTGGCATGGCGCGGCGATTCCCTGCCGGCCGCTGTCGTGGCCGGATAATTGACGTCTGAGTCAAATATTAGGGGGTTAACGCCGCAAGGGGAAGCCTTGCGTAAACGATGGCGCAGGAAAGCAGCGGCTGGCCCTGCCCGTCATCGCCAGGATGATGGCAAAACCAGCCGCCGATAAACTCAGGGATTAACGATGCTGACCGGGGTTGCCCTGCGGATAAGGCCGGCCGCGGCCGTCATCGCGCCGGTCATGGTCGCCGCGATCGTCATGGCGGCCATCATGATCACGATTATCGCGATCGCCGTGGAAAGGATTGCCGCTGCGCGCCGGCTCGCGATGCTCATAGCCGCGCGGCGGCGAAGGCTGCCAGCGCCCGCCGTCCCAGTACAGGCCGCGCGCATTGCGCTCCCCCAAACCGCGGCCCTGGTGTGCATGCCACCATTGCGGGGGACGCCAGTCGTAGCCATCCCAGTAGTAACCACGGCGGTCCTGATCCCCCAAATGCAGGGAAACGCCCGGCACGTTGATATCGACAGAGACATCGGCCTGTGCCGCCAGCGGCAGCAACAGCGGAAAACACACCAGCAACAGGATCTTTTTCATTTTGCCTTCTCACTCTATTTTTCTTGCTGCAGTGGTTATATCAGTGCGCTTATTTAGCGACTATCTCACCGATGCCTATTTTCAGATCGTTTTCGACGGCCTTACACAATCCCGACACTGTTTGCCGACGTCTTTAATTATTATTGCCTCTGCCAAGGCTTAACGAATAACTGACATCGCTTAAGCGGCGCGACAATGATAATTAAACGGATCCCCACCGGAGGATAATAAGATGATTAAACGACTCGGTATGCTGCTGGCCGTGGTCGCCCTGGCCTCAACCCTTAGCGCCTGTTGCTGGGGCCCTCACGGAGGCGGCGGCCACCGTGGCGATGGCCCTGGCCATTATTACGGCCGTTATTGAAGTGAGAAATAAAAGCCACGCATTACATGAAATAATATATAAGAATATTCCGTAATTAAGGGCAATAATTTTCGCCGTGCCGACTTAACGGCTCAATGGAGTCATGTCTTATCGATTAGGAATAAACTGAATTTTGTCCCAGAAAAGAAAAAGGCCGCGCAAGCGGCCTTTTTTGATGTCACGTCACTCACCCTTTCGGGCTGGCGTTTTCTACCCGGCTTTTCAGCTTCTGCCCCGGACGGAAGGTCACCACGCGGCGCGCCGTAATCGGAATGTCTTCGCCGGTCTTCGGGTTACGCCCCGGACGTTGGTTCTTGTCACGCAGATCAAAGTTGCCAAAACCCGACAGTTTTACCTGTTCGCCATTCTCAAGGGCCCGACGGACCTCTTCAAAGAACAGTTCCACCAGGTCTTTGGCGTCCCGTTTGCTAAGCCCAAGCTTCTCAAACAGGTGTTCTGACATTTCAGCTTTAGTAAGCGCCATAGGTTCAATCCCTCAAGGATGCTTGGAATCGCTGTTTTAGAGCCTCTACGCATTTTGCAACGGTAGCGGCTATCTCCTCTTCTTCCAGTGTACGAGCGGTATCCTGCAATACCAGACTGATAGCCAGGCTCTTGTCACCTTCTGCCACGCCCTTGCCACGGTACACGTCAAACAAGTTTACGCCAACTACCTGATTTGCGCCAACTTTCTTACACTCGGCCAAAATATCTTCTGCGGGGACGTTTTCAGCCACCACAATGGCGATATCACGGCGGTTTGCCGGGAAGCGCGAAATCTCCCGCGCCTGAGGCACGGCGCGGCTCGCAAGCTTGTTCCACTCCAGTTCAAACACCACGGTGCGGCCGTTAAGATCCAGTTTACGTTCAAGTTCCGGGTGAACCACACCGATGAAACCAACGCGTTCGCCGTGCAAATAAATCGCCGCACTTTGCCCTGGATGCAGGGCCGGATTGGCTTCCGCCCGGAACTGAATTTCGGATAATTTACCGGTCAGCTCGAGGACAGACTCCAGATCCCCTTTTAAATCATAGAAGTCGACGGGCTTGCGCGCCAGATCCCAGTGTTCATCGTGCGTATGGCCGGCGATCACGCCCGCCAGCATGACGTCCTGACGGATACCCAGATCTGCCGCACTATCAGGCACAAAGCGCAGGCCGCTTTCGAACAGGCGCAGGCGCGTCTGCTGGCGGTTCTGGTTGTACACCACCGCGGACAGCAAACCGGTCCACAGCGACAGACGCATCGCCGACATTTCGACCGAAATCGGGCTCGGCAGGATCAGCGCTTCTTCATTCGGGTGCAGCAGCGCCTGCACTTTCGGATCGACGAAGCTGTAGGTGATCGCTTCCTGATAACCGTGATCGACCAGCATGGTCTTCACGCGCTTGAGCGTCAGATCGGCTTCGCGATGCTGGGTCATCACCAAATCGGCGCGCACCGGCACATCCGGAATGTTGTCGTAGCCGTAAACGCGCGCCACTTCTTCCACCAGATCCTCTTCGATCTCCATATCGAAACGCCAGCTCGGCGCGACCGCTTGCCAGCTGTCGCCCTGTTCGGTCACCTGGCAACCCAGGCGGCGCAGAATGTCGCTGACCTGCTCGCTCGGCACCACGTGGCCGATCAGGCGATCCAGCTTCTCGCGGCGCAGCGTGATGGTGGCGCGTTTCGGCAGTTCATTCTCGTGAGTCACGTCGATAATCGGGCCGGCCTGGCCGCCGCAGATGTCGAGCAGCAGGCGCGTGGCGCGCTCCATGGCTTTGTACTGCAGCGCCGGATCGACGCCGCGCTCATAGCGGTGAGAAGCATCGGTGTGCAGGCCGTGACGGCGCGCGCGGCCGGTGATCGACAGCGGGCTGAAGAAAGCGCACTCCAGCAGCACGTCCTGGGTTTCGCCGTTGACGCCGGAATGCTCGCCGCCGAAGATGCCGCCCATCGCCAATGCTTTTTGGTGATCGGCGATCACTAAGGTGTCGGCGTTCAGTTTGGCTTCGTTGCCGTCCAGCAGCGTCAAGGTTTCCCCTTCTTCCGCCATGCGTACCACGATGCCGCCGTCGATGCGGCTCAGATCGAAAGCGTGCATCGGCTGGCCAAGTTCCAACAGCACATAGTTGGTGACGTCGACGACGGCATCGATAGAACGGATACCGCAACGACGCAGTTTTTCACGCATCCACAGCGGGCTTGGCGCCTTGACGTCGATGCCTTTCACCACGCGGCCCAGATAACGCGGGCACGCCTGCGGCGCGTCAACGCGGATCGGCAGCGTGGCGTCAATCGTCGCGGGCACCGGGCTCATGTCCGGCTCGGTCAGCGCAACCTGGTTCAGTACGCCCACGTCACGCGCGACGCCGATGATGCCCAGGCAGTCGGCGCGGTTCGGGGTGACGCTGATCTCGATGGTGTTGTCGTTCAGTTTCAGATAGTCACGGATGTCGGTGCCGATCGGCGCATCCAGCGGCAGTTCGATAATGCCGTCATGATCGTCAGAAATGCCCAGCTCGGAGAACGAACACAGCATGCCTTCCGAAGGTTCGCCGCGCAGTTTGGCGGCCTTGATTTTGAAATCGCCCGGCAGCACCGCGCCCACGGTGGCAACCGCCACTTTCAGGCCGGTGCGGCAGTTCGGCGCGCCGCAGACGATGTCGAGCAAGCGATCGCCGCCCACGTTAACTTTAGTGACGCGCAGTTTATCGGCGTTCGGGTGCTGACCGCACTCGACAACCTCACCCACCACGACGCCATTAAACGCGCCGGCAACCGGATCCACGCCGTCCACTTCCAAACCGGCCATGGTGATTTGATCGGATAATGCTTCGCTGCTGATGGCCGGGTTTACCCACTCGCGCAACCAGAGTTCACTGAATTTCATGTGATATTCCCGCCTTACTTAAACTGTTTGAGGAAACGCAGATCGTTTTCGAAGAATGCGCGCAGGTCGGTGACGCCGTAACGCAGCATCGTCAGGCGCTCCATGCCCATACCGAAGGCGAAGCCGGAGTAAACTTCCGGATCGATGCCCACGTTGCGCAGCACGTTCGGATGCACCATGCCGCAGCCCAGCACTTCCAGCCATTTACCGTTTTTACCCATCACGTCCACTTCGGCGGACGGCTCGGTGAACGGGAAGTAGGACGGACGGAAACGAACCTGCAGGTCTTCTTCAAAGAAGTTATTCAGGAAATCGTGCAGCGTGCCCTTCAGGTTGGTGAAACTGATGTCTTTATCGACGATCAGCCCTTCCATCTGGTGGAACATCGGGGTGTGAGTCTGATCGTAGTCGTTACGATAAACGCGGCCCGGCGCAATGATGCGGATCGGCGGTTGCTGGTTCTTCATGGTGCGGATCTGCACGCCGGAGGTCTGAGTGCGCAGCAGGCGCGTAGCGTCGAACCAGAAAGTATCGTGGTCGGCGCGCGCCGGGTGATGCCCTGGAATGTTCAGCGCGTCGAAGTTATGGTAATCGTCTTCAATCTCCGGGCCGGTAGCGACGGAGAAGCCCAGCTCGCCGAAGAAGGTTTCGATGCGGTCGATGGTGCGGGTCACCGGGTGCAGGCCGCCGTTTTCCATGCGACGGCCCGGCAGGGAGACGTCGATGGTTTCAGCCGCCAGGCGCGCGTTCAGCGCGGCGCTTTCCAGCGCGTTCTTGCGCGCGTTCAGGGCGTCTTGCACCTCTTGCTTGGCCTGGTTGATCACCGCGCCGGCCGCCGGACGGTCTTCCGCCGGTACGTCGCGCAGAGACTGCATCTGCAAGGTGAAATGACCTTTCTTGCCAAAATATTCGACGCGCACCAAATCTAACGCGGCAACATCCTGGGCATCTTCTACGGCTGCCTTGGCATTGGCAACCAGCTCTGCGAGATGTGGCATTGCTTTCCTCTTCCTCTGGCCGGGATGGCCCTAAGTAATTGTTATCTATTATTCGAACACGCCTTTGAGCAATCTTCAAAGACTTTTCAATGCGTTGCTGGCCAGGCGGCTCGCCTGCGCGGCGCAGGGCCGGCTGAGTACCCGCCGTTCTCACCGCAACGCTTTGCAAGGCGGGACGATGGCCAAAAACAAAAAAGCCTCCACGAGGGAGGCTTAGGCGCTACTTTTCGTTTCTTTTCTTACGCGCAAAGCCTCCTGAAGTCAGGCGCTAAAGTAAAAAAAGAAACGAAAAATAGCTGCGTGCATGATTGCGGTACCTTGTCGATGATTGTCCACCAGTGATATAGCGGCGGGCAATGAAAGTCAATATTTGTCGCTGAAAACAAAGATTAAAAGAGGGAGCAAGCTCCCTCTTCTACTGACTTACGCCAGAGCTGCTTTCGCTTTCTCAACCAGTGCGCCGAAGGCCACTTTGTCGAAGACTGCGATGTCAGCCAGGATCTTACGGTCAATTTCGATCGAGGCTTTTTTCAGGCCGTTGATGAACTTGCTGTAAGACAGACCGTTCTGACGAGCAGCTGCGTTGATACGTGCAATCCACAGCTGACGGAACTGACGCTTACGTTGACGACGGTCACGGTAAGCATACTGACCTGCTTTGATTACTGCCTGGAAGGCAACACGATATACGCGCGAACGGGCACCGTAGTAACCTTTCGCCTGCTTCATGATTTTCTTGTGACGTGCGCGTGCAATTACACCACGTTTTACGCGAGCCATATGCTCTCTCCTAAAGTCTTATTCTAAATTCAAAAAAAAATGGCTTATGCGTACGGCAGGCACGCGGTAACCAGGACCAGATCGTTTTTAGACACCATGCCTTTCGGACGCAGGTGACGTTTACGCTTGGTTGCTTTTTTGGTCAGAATATGACGCAGGTTGGCATGTTTACGCTTAAAACCACCGCTGCCGGTTTTTTTGAAGCGCTTGGCTGCACCACGTACAGTTTTAATCTTTGGCATTTTAATTAAATCCACTTCGCATTGTTAAACAACGAATCAGTTGGGCGAATAAAACCCACACAGCGCAAGCGCCGCGCGGGTTCCATTACTTGTAAGCCTTACTGTTTCTTCTTAGGAGCGAGCACCATAATCATCTGGCGGCCTTCGATCTTCGTAGGGAAGGACTCGACCACTGCCAGATCCATATCTTCACACAGGTCTTTACGGACGCGGTTAAGCACTTCCATGCCGATCTGCTGGTGCGCCATCTCACGCCCGCGGAAACGCAGGGTGATTTTGGCTTTATCGCCATCTTCCAGAAAGCGAATCAGGTTGCGTAGTTTGACCTGATAGTCGCCATCATCGGTGCCAGGACGGAATTTGATTTCCTTAACCTGGATAACTTTTTGCTTCTTCTTCTGTTCTTTCGTCGACTTGCTCTTCTCGTAGAGGAATTTGCCGTAATCCATGATTCGGCAAACTGGCGGTTCGGCATTTGGGCTGATTTCTACTAAATCAACGCCCGCTTCCTCAGCTTTTTCAAGAGCTTCATTCAGACTGACAATACCAATCTGCTCGCCATCGACGCCGGTTAGGCGAACTTCTTGCGCGCGAATTTCTCTGTTAATGCGATTAGGACGCGCCGGTTGAACTCGTTTTCCGCCTTTAATACTTTATTCCTCCAGTTGATGAAGACTACGGCTGCGAATCTCTTTCAGCAGCTTGTCTACGACTTCGTTTACGTCCAGGCTTCCCAAGTCTTTGCCACGGCGGGTACGAACGGCAACTTTGCCTGCTTCGACCTCTTTGTCACCGCACACCAACATGTAAGGGACTCGACGTAAAGTATGTTCGCGAATTTTAAAGCCAATCTTCTCATTTCTCAAGTCCGCTTTCACGCGAATACCTGCATCCTGCAGTTTTTTGGTCAATTGCTGGACGTAATCAGACTGGCTGTCGGTGATATTCATCACCACCACCTGCACCGGAGCGATCCAGGTCGGGTAGAACCCGGCATATTCTTCGGTAAGGATACCGATGAAGCGTTCCATGGAGCCCAAAATGGCGCGGTGAATCATTACCGGCACGACGCGATCGTTGTTTTCGCCAACGTACGATGCGCCCAAACGGCCCGGCAAGAAGAAATCGAGCTGCACGGTACCACATTGCCATGCGCGATCCAAACAATCATGCAGGGTAAATTCAATTTTCGGTCCGTAGAAGGCGCCCTCACCCGGCTGATATTCAAACGGAATGCCGTTCTCGGTCAGCGCGGCGGCCAGGTCTTCTTCCGCACGGGTCCACATGTCGTCGGTGCCGATGCGTTTTTCCGGGCGCGTGGACAGCTTGACGGCGATCTTGTCGAAGCCGAAAGTGCCGTACACGTCATAGACCATGCGAATGCATTCGTTCACTTCGGCGCGCACCTGCTCTTCGGTACAGAAGATGTGGGCGTCATCCTGCGTGAAGCCACGCACGCGCATCAGGCCGTGCAGGGAACCCGAAGGCTCGTTGCGGTGGCAGCTGCCGAATTCGCCCATGCGCAGCGGCAAATCGCGGTACGACTTCAGGCCCTGGTTGAAGATCTGCACGTGACCCGGGCAGTTCATCGGCTTGATGCAGTATTCGCGGTTTTCCGACGCGGTGGTGAACATGGCGTCTTTGTAGTTTTCCCAGTGGCCGGTTTTTTCCCACAGCACGCGGTCCATCATGAACGGACCTTTCACTTCCTGGTACTGGTACTCTTTGAGCTTCATGCGCACGAAGGCTTCCAGCTCGCGGAAGATAGTCCAACCGTCGTTGTGCCAGAACACCATGCCCGGCGCTTCTTCCTGCATATGATACAGGTCGAGCTGTTTGCCGATCTTGCGGTGATCGCGCTTGGCCGCTTCTTCCAGGCGTTGCAGGTAGGCGTTCAGCTGCTTCTTGTCTGCCCAGGCGGTACCGTAGATACGCTGCAGCATTTTGTTTTTGCTGTCGCCGCGCCAGTAAGCGCCGGAGGTTTTCTGCAGTTTGAAATGGTGGCAGAAACGCATGTTCGGCACGTGCGGACCGCGGCACATGTCGACGTATTCTTCGTGGTGATACAGGCCCGGACGATCGTCATGGCTGATGTTCTCATCCAGGATCGCCACTTTATAGATTTCGCCGCGCTCAGCGAAGGTGTCGCGGGCTTCTTGCCAGCTGACCTTCTTCTTGATGACGTCGTAATCCTTATCGGCCAACTCGTGCATCCGCTTTTCCAGCAGATCCAGGTCTTCCTGCGTCAGGGTGCGATCGATGTCCACGTCATAATAGAAACCGTTGTCGATCACCGGACCGATCGCCATTTTGGTATCCGGCCACAGCTGCTTGATCGCATGACCCAGCAGGTGCGCGCAGGAGTGGCGCATGATTTCCAGACCGTCTTCGTCTTTGATGGTGATGATGGCCAGCTGCGCATCTGATTCGATCAGATCGCCGGCGTCGACCAGCTCGCCGTTGACACGGCCGGCGATACAGGCTTTCGCCAGGCCAGGGCCAATATCGCGCGCGACATCCATCGGGGAAACGGGGTGGTCGAAATGACGCTGACTTCCGTCAGGAAGGGTAATAACAGGCATTAATAATTCCTTATCTACAGTGGTGACCCACACGACAGATCACATGCAGTACGAAAATTGGATTTTGGGTTTGGTCAGCCAGGTTTCAGATCTCGCCCACAATTGCCAGATTGAAACCTCACTGGGTATACAGAATGGAACGCATACCTTCTCAGCCGCATTCGGCTAAGCGAATAGTATCACTAAAATTGTTCCGGATAAATAAAGCGCCGCCGCCCTCACACTTTCGCTCTATCCGGCGCAAACACGCCTTTCAGATAGCTAAGGGTGGCCAGCAGGCACAGGCCGTAGCCCAGCAGTTCGCATCCCTCTTCCACCATGTTTTTCACCACCCGGTTGTAACCGTCCAGCATCAGCGTTTGCCACAGCGCGCTCATGCCGAACAGGCGTGAAAACACCAGGATGCACAGCAGGCCGGCGCACATCATGCCGTAGCCGGGGTGCGACACGACATAGACCAGGCCGCGCGCCGTAGCCGCAATATGCCTTGCGGCATGCCACAGACAGGCCAAGGCGACCGCCAGCGCGAACCACACCCAGGCGCCGTGCCACAACGCATCGAAAGCGAAGTCCATCTCGCGGATCAGCATGCAGAGAAAGAAGCCGCCAACCAGCAGCCAGGCGGAACGACGCTCGGCCTGTCGCCGAGCCGCGGCAAAGAAACCGCCGGAGATGGCGAGCAGCAACAGCTCCTGCGCCGCTTCGGTCAACGAAGTTTCATGCACGAAGTTATGCAGCCAGTGCACATCGATAAACACCAGGCCGACCAATGCCGCCATGAAGGCGGCGGAAAGCGCGAATGCGCCGATTTTCCCCAGTAAAATATGCAGTTCTTGTTTCATAATCACACTCATTATTATTTACAGCGCATCTATGGTATCCACCTGTTCTCAGGGATCGTGGCAATTGATGCCTAATGCCCTGCGCCGCGCGAAAGGTGGTCGTTAATTACGCCGAAACAATAAAAAACCCCGGCACCTGGGCCGGGGTGAGGCCAGTCTTTCCTGGCAGTCACTTCATCGTCGTCAGTATTCCAGGCTCTCATCCCTATATCATCGAGACGCGCAAAGGAGCCTGAAGATTACGCCTGCGCAGGTGATACCGCGATACGGCGGACATTGGTGTTAACGCCCCACAAGCCGGCCAACGCACTGACCACTGCGCCAATCAACAGCGCAAAGAACGACCACAATGCGGCCCGCGACAATTCGTCCGCAGCAGCGGCAGCCTGTTCGCGCGCCTTCTGTTTCAGCTCCACATACTCCTGTTTTGCCTGATTGATTTTTGCTTCGGCGTCATCCAAACGCTGATTAACCAGCTGCGCAGTTTTATTTTTGGCTTCGACCAAATTCGTCACCGTCTGGTCCACTTCCTGCGGCGTCATATCGGTATTTTCCGCCAAGGCCTTTTTCAGGGCGTCTTGATCCACATCTTGCGAGATGGCCTCACCCTGTTTTTTAAGCTTGGCGAGCAGTTGATTAATAATGTCGTCGCTATTGTCAGGCTGAAGTGCCAGAGCTTTTACTGCGTCCGCCAAATCAGTTTTGGCCGCATTCAACTGCTGTTGCATGAATTCAGGCTGCAATGACGGGATACCGCTTTTTTTAAGCGCCGTAACCACATCGCCTTGCAGCTGTTCAGGTTCCAAGGTTGTGTCAATGCCCAACTTGTCAAACACTTTACCGCCGGCGTCCGCCAATCCGGATGCCCCTTTGCCAATCGCTGAACCGGCGCCGGAGAGCAAGCTGCCGGAGGTCGAAGCGATAGCGCCCAGCGCATTGCCGGTCGCCTTCACGGCAGACCCGACCAGCATCCCACCCAGCACCGCCGCCACAATCAGTGAGGTCGCCCATACCAGGAAGCCATGAATAAGTCCGTCATTAGCAGCCAAACGCCCGGCAATAAAAGCGCCGGCGGCCAAACTAATAATGATTGAAACAGCGGACCAAATCACTACAGTGGTACCGGCGCCGTTTATCGGATCGTCTGATGTCGGATCCACGATGGAGAATCCAAGACTGGTGCCTAACGTCGACAGCAACAGTGAAACAGCCAATACGGTGATCACGCCGCCGATGACGCTGCCCCAGGAGATTTTTTTCGCCGCTACCCATTCTTTTGCCACTTCCATAGTAAAACTCCTTTTAAGTTTTCGATTATAAAGAAATGCCAGAAAGCCTTACCATTATAGACTCGCTTCATCGATCAGGCGGTTAAAGGGTGAAAACAGTTAAAAATAATTAATGATAATGACTTCAGACGTGCGTTTACTTTCAGCGGAGCTACGCTGACAGGCCGCCTTAGCGTCACTATTCTTACGCTATCCACCAATGAACAAGGTCTTAGCGCACAACATGAACCGGTTACTCGCAGCCCTCATCGTGGCGTGCGCAGCATTGGCGACGTTATATGGGCTGGTGCATTTTGGCGCACGTTCGGTGCCGCGCGCGATTGCGGTCAACGAGGCGCCGCTGGGGTGTGAGGATGAACCTGAGCTCGCCGGCGAGTGCAGCGATGACGATGAGTCTCCCGCCGACGAATTTCGCCGGCCGGCGACGCTGAACGCCCGGGCCGACGGTTAATTAACGTTACGAGCTATCCCCATTGCCGCCAGGCGTACGGCAGGCTAGGCTGTTCAGCTCATGGGCCGCCGTTTGGCGGCTTGAACGTTGCACAGGGAGTCTATTTTATGACGGGTATTTTGCAGTTATTCCAGGCCATCGGACTGGGTTTGGTGCTGCTGTTGCCGCTGGCCAACCCGCTGACCACGGTGGCGTTGCTGCTCGGGTTGTCCGGCAATATGACGCGCGAAGAGCGTAATCAGCAGTCGCTGATGGCCTCGGTTTATGTGTTCTGCATCATGACGGTGGCGTTTTACGCCGGGCAGGTGGTGATGAACACCTTCGGCATTTCGATCCCCGGCCTGCGCATCGCCGGCGGCCTGATCGTCGCCTTCATCGGTTTTCGCATGCTGTTCCCGCAGCAGAGCCCCGAAGACGCGCCGGAGGTGGAGAGCAAGTCGCACGAGCTGCGCCACAAGACGTCGGCCAACATCGCCTTCGTGCCGCTGGCCATGCCGAGCACCGCCGGGCCGGGCACCATCGCGATGATCATCAGCTCGGCATCGAGCGTCAAAGCGAACTCGCTGGGTTTTGAACCCTGGGTGTTGGCCGTGGCGCCGGTCGCCATCTTCCTGACGGTCGCGGTGATCCTGTGGGCCTGCCTGCTCAGTTCCGGCGCCATCATGCGGTTGGTGGGAAAAAGCGGCATCGAGGCGATCTCGCGCCTGATGGGCTTCCTGCTGGTGTGCATGGGCGTGCAGTTCATCATCAACGGCGTGCTGGAGATCATCTCCACCTATACACCGGCCGCCTGACGATAAAAAACGGGCGCGACACCGCGCCCGTTGCCGTTATTTCCCCGCCGGCGCCTGCGCGCCCAAAATGCCCTTGCCTTCCGGCACTTCGGTAAAGCGACTGAGGATCTCGCTGTAGGTCTTGGCCGGATCCAAATCCGGGAACTGCGCCGGATAGATAAACTTCGCCAGATACTCCAGCCCGACGATGTTGTACGGGTGGTTGTAGAAGTTATGGTAGATGCCGTAGAACCGCCCTTCCTTCACCGCCGACACCTGCGAGAACCCTGGGCGCTGCTTCATGCGGTTGAAGGCCTCATCCACCTGCTGCTGCGTCACGCCATAGCCGAACGGCACCGCGGCATTGGTCTTGCTGGCCCACTGCGAGCCGGAAACGATATACGCATCCGGTTTCATGCTGATCACTTTTTCCAGCGCCACGTCGCCGGTCGCACCCGGCAGCAGCGCAGAACCGATGTTGCGCGCGCCGACCGCTTCGACCAACGCGCCCCAGCCGACGTGCGCATGGGTGAAGCAGCAGGATTCCAGTCCGTTCAGGCCGGCCTTGGCTTCGAAGAACACCAACGGTTTGGGTGCCACCGCCTGCGTTTTGGCCAGAATGGCCTGATAATGCTGCTGATAATAATCGGTATATTGCTTGGCTTCGCTTTCGCGGTTGAGGGTTTCCCCCAGCAGCGTCACGCTTTTCGGCGTGTTTTCCACCGGCTTGAGCATGGTATCGATAAACAACACCGGCACGTTCAGCGCCTTCAGCTTATCCAGCACGCCGGTTTGGCTCAGGGAAGGTTTGGAGCGCAGCTGGGCGATCATCAGATCGGGCCGCTTGGCGATCACGCTCTCCAGATTCACTTCGCCTTTATCGCTGAATCCCATGTCGATGATGTTTTTCGCCGCCGGCCATTTGCTCTGCAAGATTTCCCAGGTCGCCGCGTCGCTTTTCTTCAGCAGGTTATTCCAGGCCACCAGCCGGCCGAACGGGTTGGCGCGATCGAGCAGCGCCAGCGTGAGAATGTCGCGCCCGTCCTGCACCACGATGCGTTTCGGCTCCTGCTGGAGGGTGACCGTCTGGCCGGAGGTGTCGGTCAGGGTCAACGGATAGGTAGTGGCCATCGCCGGAGAGGCGAGTAAGGCGGCGCAAACCAGCGCCGGCAAAGTGATTCGACGGTGCACGAAAGACTCCTTAGTCATGAATACATTCAGGAAATACTAATGAGAATGGCTTGCATTATCAAAGATAACGCCCGGCATGCCGGCGATTAATTGCAAAGGGATGTGTAAAGGAAGGATAAGAGGCGCGCCGGAGCCGGCGCGCCCAGGGGATCACATCAGGCCGTAGATCAGCGCCGAGAGCGCGATCAGGCCCATCACCAGCACGAAGACGTTGCTCGCCGCGCGATATTGGCGCATGGCCGGCACCGCACGCACGGCGTACATCGGCAGGATGAACAGGATCGCCGCAATCAGCGGGCCGCTGATGGTTTCGATGATATGCAGCGCGCTGGGGTTCCACACCGTCGCCGCCCAGGTGAGCAGGAACAGCGACACCGCCGAAATGCGGTGCGTCATGCGCGAGCTGAGCGGCTTGCCGACCGCGCGCGTGACGCCGTCGATCAGGCTGGTCGCCCCTTCCGTCACCCCCAGCGAGGTGCCGAGATAGGATTTGGCCATTGCCAGCATCGCCATCACCGGGCCGAGATAGGCGATCAGCGGGTTGGAAAACTTGTTGGCCAGGGTGGTCAGCACCGTGATGTTCTGATCTTTGGCCTGCTGCATGTCTTCATGGGACAGGCTCAGCACGCAGCTGAACACGAAGAACAGCACGGTAACGCAGATCAGCACATAGCTGTAGCGCATGATGCGCGCGCAGCGGCGTTCCGCCTTGTCGCCATACAGGCTCTTCTGCGTCGAGGCGAAGGAGGAGATGATTGGCGCATGGCTGAAGGAGAACACCATCACCGGCACCGCCAGCCACAGCGAATGCCACAGCCCCGGCGTGTCGAAGCGGGTGGCGGCCAGGCCATTAACGAAGTTGGCGGTATTCCAGCTCGGCATCAGGTACAGCGAAATGCCCATCAGGAACACCAGCAGCGGGAACACCAGCATGCCCATTGCCGCCACGATGCTGTCTTTGCCGCGCAGCAGCACCAGATTGAGCACCACCACCACCGCCAGGCTCAGCCAGATGCGCGGCAGCGGCGCCACGTGGAACTGATGGATCAGGAAGCTGTCCAGCGCGTTAGTGATCGAAATGCTGTACACCAGCACGATCGGGAAGAACGCCATCAGATACAGCACCATGATGATTTTTCCGGCCAATACGCCGAAATGTTCCACCACCACATCGTGAATATTGCCGTCGCGGCTGGAGCCGGAAAGCACGAAGCGGCTGAGCGCGCGGTGCGGCAAATAGGTCAGCGGGAAAGCGAACAGCGCCATCAGCAGCAACACCAACGGGCCGTTCAGGCCGGCGTTGATCGGCAAGAACAACGTGCCGGCGCCCACCGCGGTGGCATAAAGACCGAACATCCAGACGGTGTCGGTTTTGTTCCATTTGGCAGGCTGAGCGGCCGTCAGCGTGCCTGAATCGGGAGAAATCGTACTCATGAGACAGTCTACCTTAATCTGCGGCGCCAACGATTGCGCCTAACGGGATATCCTTCTCCGCGAATTTTTTAATAGTAATCAGTGAATTAAAGCGATATTTCATACTTACGCCTGATGAAAGGACGGCAAAGGATAATGAAAAATCCGCTGCGGGTCTATGTTTTATCGGCCGAACGAACGATTTGCGAACAGGAAATGCTGAAAAAAACGGCGCAGGCAGGAAAAACTAAGGGCCCCTTGCGGAGCCCTTAAGCGGTTTACTTCTTCGCGTCCGGATGGTCCGGCACCTCGGCGCTGCCCATCTCCTTCTCGTCGCGGATCATCGAGCGGTCTTTACGCACGTCGGCCACGTCGGAGGCACTCACCGGTTTGGCGCTGTTGCCCCAACTAGTGCGGATGAAGTTCACCACGTCCGCCACCTGCTGATCGTTCAAACGCCAGCCAAACGGCGGCATGGTGATGTTGGACACCGCGCCCTGCACCGCCGGCGTGGTGTTGCCGGTCAGCACGATGTGGATCAGCGAGGTCGCGTCCTCGGTCTGCACTACCGGATTGCCCTTCAGCGACGGGAAGGCGCGCTTGTAGCCCACGCCGTCGGTGCGGTGGCAGGCCGCGCAGTTATCGACATACAGGGCCGCGCCGGGCTTGCTGTCATTCCCGCGCCACAGATCCTTGGCCACGCTGTCTTCGACCGGCGCCGCCTGCTGCTTGCCGTCTTTCGGCGGCAGCGATTTCAGGTAGCGCGCGATGGCGGTCAGATCGTCGTCGCTCAGGTATTGCAGGCTGTGCTCCACGACGTCGCTCATGCCGCCGAACACGATGGCTTTGTCGTTACGGCCGGTTTTCAGGAACTCGGTCAGCTCGGCTTCGCTCCAGCTGCCCAGGCCGTCCTTGCGGTCACCGCGCAGGCTGGAAGCCACCCACCCGTCGATCGGTGCGTTGCTCCCGGACAGGTAGTCGTCGCTTTCGCTGTTGCTCAACGCTTTCTCCTGCATGGTGATGCTGCGCGGGGTATGGCAGGCGCCGCAGTGGCCCAGGCCTTCCACCAGGTAGCGGCCGCGCTCAATCACCGGATCGGCCTTGGCGTCGGCGACAAAATCCGCCGGCGACGGCGCAAACATGCCGCGCCAGATGCTCAGCGGCCAGCGCATCGACAGCGGCCACGGGATGTCGGAGTCCTTGTTGGCCTGCTCCACCGGCTGCACGCCGTGCATGAAATAGGCATACATGGCGCGCATGTCGTCCTCTTTCACCAGCGCGAACGACGGGTACGGCATCGCCGGGTACAGGGTGCTGCCGTTTTTGGCTACGCCCTTACGCACCGCGTTGTCGAAATCCTCGAAGCTGTAATCGCCGATGCCGGTTTTCTTGTCCGGCGTAATGTTGGTCGAGTAGATGGTGCCGATTGGCGTCTCCATCGCCAGGCCGCCGGCGAAGGTCTTGCCGTTCTTGCCATCGGTATGGCAGGCCACGCAGTCACCGGCGCGCGCCAGGTACTCGCCGCGCTTGATCAGCTCGCTGCTGACGGTGGCGTCCTGCGCCCAAACGGAGAAACTCACTGCACTGAGAACCAGTGCCGGTACAAATGCTTTCATCGTTCGCCGTCCTTATGCCTGCACCAATGGGCCTGGGTTTTTCAGATACTGCTCGCGAATGGCGCGGGCAGACCAGTAAGCCAGCGCCGCCACGGTGCCGGTCGGGTTGTAGCCCAGCCCTTGCGGGAAGGCCGATGCGCCGATCGAGAACACGTTGTGCACATCCCAGCTCTGCAGATAGCGGTTGACCGCGCTGGTCTTCGGATCTTCCCCCATCACCGCACCGCCGTTCATGTGGGTGGTCTGGTAGCTGGTGGTATCGAAGTGGCTGTTGGCGTTTTTCGGGCTGCCGGCGATCAGTTTCGGGTTCATCGCCTTGGCGATCGGCGCCATCTTGTCGTACATGAACTGCGCCATCTTGATGTCGTTTTCCTGCCAGTCGAACGTCATGCGCAGCAGCGGCTGGCCGAACACGTTCTTGTAGTTGGGATCGAGATCCAGATAGTTGTTGCGGTACGACTGGTGCGCGCCGTGGGCATCCATCGAGACGTGGTGGGTGTAGGCATCCGCCACCGCCGCTTTCCACTTGCTGCCCCAGGCCGGGGTACCCGGCGGGGTCGGCAGGCCGGAGATCGGCTTGGTGCCCGCCTGGTTGACCCAGAACGGCGAACCGCCGACGAAGCCTTCTTTGGCGTGATCGAAGTTGTCGGCGTTGAAGTCATCCACGCCCACGCCGTTGCCGCCGGCGCCGATGAACGGGTTGGTGAAGACGTCTTTATCAAAGAACGCCTTGATGGTGGTCATGTTCTGGTAGGCGAAGTTGCGCCCGACCACGCCTTCGCCGGTCACCGGATCGTAAGGCTTGCCGATGCCGGACAGCAGCATCAGGTGCACATTGTGGAACTGGAACGCGCCCAGGATCACCAGGTCGGCCGGCTGTTCAATCTCACGGCCCTGCGCATCGACGTAGTTCACGCCGGTGGCGCGGGACTTATCATCGGTCAGGTTGACCTTCAGCACGTTGGCGTTGGTGCGCAGCTCGAAGCGTTTCTCCATGCGCAGCGCCGGCAAGATGTTGACGTTCGGCGAGGCTTTGGAATACATGTAGCAGGCGTAGCCGCTGCAGAAACCGCAGAAGTTGCATGGGCCCATCTGCGCGCCGTACGGGTTGGTGTAAGAGTCCGAGGTGTTGGCGGACGGCAGGTTGTAAGGGTGGTAACCCACCTCCAGCGCCGCTTTCTCGAACAGCTGGGCGGAGTAGGTGTTTTTCTGCGCCGGCAGCGGGAAGTCGTCGGAGCGATCCGGCGCAAAGCGGTTACCGCCCTTCTGCGCCACTTTCTGCCCTTTGATGGTCCAGGCGGTGCCGGAAGTGCCGAACACTTTCTCCGCTTTGTCGAAGAACGGTTCCAGCTCGTCGTAGGTCACGCCGAAGTCCTGGATGGTCATGTCCTTCGGAATGAAGTTTTTGCCGTAGCGCTCTTCATAATGGCTGCGCATGCGCAGTTCGATCGGATCGACGCGGAAATGTACGCCCGACCAGTGCAGACCGGCGCCGCCGACGCCGGTGCCCGGCAGGAACGCCGCCAGCTGGCGGTAAGGCACCGCGGTCTGGCTGCTGTTGTGGCGAATGGTGACGGTGCTTTTCGACAGATCCTGGAACAGCTTGCGTCGAATGTTATAGGTCAGCTCGTCGATCACCTGCGGATAAGACCCGTCCGGGTAGGTGTCGCGCATCGGGCCGCGCTCCAGCGCCACCACGTTGAGGCCGGCCTCGGTCAGCTCTTTGGCCATGATTGCGCCCACCCAGCCGAAGCCGACGATCACCGCGTCTACTTTTTTCATTACCGTTGCCATGGTTAGCCCCTCTCCCCACGAATCGAGACCGGCGGGAAGGGATAACGCTCCCCTCGCTCAACCCAGTCCATAAAATCGGCGCGCGCGCCCGGAAAATTAATCAGCTTCCAGCCAACCATGTCTTTGTTGCCGCCATGGATCGGATCGCTGAAGAAACCTTCACGGGTGTTTTGCAGCAGATAGGAGAAGAACAGTTTCGACGGCAGTTGCTGGAACTCCGCCTCGCCGGACTCAAACTTTTGCAGCAGGGCGTCTTGCTGCGCGCCATCCAGTTCGGCGAAAGGCTTGCCGGCGGTTTTCTTGCTGTAGGCGTCGGCGTCTGCGATGCCGAGGTTGTAGATTTGCTTGGGCACCAGCGGCAGCTGGTAGCCCATTTCCTTCGGCACATCGGGGTTGAACGGCCCCTGCATGTACCAGATGGAACCGGTGGCGTACGGCGTGTTCATCTGGCGATCGATAAACTCCGGCACGCCGGCTTCCAGCGCGCCAGGGCCGCGCTCGTCGGCCGGGATCAGGCGCGCGACGGCGGCCTTGATGAAGGCCCACTCTTCCGGGGTGAAAAAGGTCGGTTGGTAATCGTTCTGCGTTGAAGTGTTCGAGGCAGCGACCGCTGGTGCCGGGGCCGTCAGCGCGCCAACGCCGCTGCCACCAATTACCGCCGCAGGAATTAAGGTCATCGATTTCAACAAGAAATCGCGCCGCGAATTGTTGGTTTTATGATTCGACATGTCACATTCCATCCAAAGATAGTCACAACTATTTAACCGCAACCTTGCGATCGATACGGGTTTTTAAAATAATTTGTTACTTATTTGTCTATTTATTGAAGGTCAGAATGCGAGCAAAAGCAAAAATGTTACCGGTAACTTATTGAATGAACGTAAAGATTTATCTGCTAACGTAAATTTAACTTTTTGTGCGGTTTTTCTGATAAGCGATGAGGAAATAACGAAAAATGAGAGGCGGGTCGCGCTAAAAACTGACGCCGAAAACAAAATCGGCCGCGTTCGGCGGCCGATTCAAAGGATGGGATTACTGCGACATCGCCTGATAAGCGGTGGTCACTTTCCATAAATAGCGCGGCGCCTGCGGTGCCGGGTGCTTTTTCTGGATGTGCTGATAAAACTCATCCGGACTCATCTGATTGATGCGATTAACCGCCACGCGCTTGTCCGAGGAGAAAGTGCGCAACATGGCGCCCGCCCCGTTCACATACGAAACGATGGTGGCGTAACGCAAAGTCTGTGGGTTGTTGATCCCGGCTAGCTGCTGGCTTTGAAGAATATTGATATAGGCCGTTCCCAGATCAATATTGACCGCCGGATCCTTCAGCTCACGCGAGCTGGGTTGCCCGCTTCGTCCTTTCATGCGATAGGCGTCGCGGCCGGCGGTAGAAGCCTTCAGCTGCATCAATCCCACTGCGTTCGAGGTGCTGACCACGTTCGGGTTAAACCCGGACTCCACCTGAATAATCGCTTTAATCAGCGTTTCGTCGACGCCGTAGTTGCTGGCGGCCTGACGAATGTAATCGTTATAAGCAACCGGGGTGCCTGTGCGGTTTACCGGTGCCTGCGGAGGGGGTTTTAACCAACCGCCGCGCGTTGTGCCACTGCCTGAAATATTGCTCGCCGTTTGCGGGTCTTTGGCGCACCCCGACAAAAGCAAAATTGCCGTAAGGCAACCTATTTTTGTTTTCACAGAATCCCTCACTCCTTTCAATGAGTTGCGTAGCATATACAACTTGTAAGGACACCTGCAGTAATTTTTTGGACTAATCTCAAGCTATCCATATACCAAGAGGTGATTTATGAGTCAATCTGCAACAAGCTGCTTTGTGGTGACTTTTCGCTATCAGGAAGCGGGACTGACCGACCTGGCCAAGCTGACCGGGCAATTGACCCGTGAAGGTTTTGTCACGTCGGTGACAGATGAAAATGGCGTTCATCATGAGCTCGGCAGCAACAGTTTTGCGTTCATAACCGTTCTGGATCAAGAGGATGTGCAGCGTCTGGCGCAAGGGTTCGGGCAGTTGGCATTGGGAAAACAGCCGGAGGTGGCGATCTGCACCTGTAAGGACTACCTTCAGCGGTTACATACTGATACATAAAATGCTATAACTCCCCGGACGGTATTATTTTTCAGTTGGAGAAATAGCCCCGCCGGCGGTGGGCAAGTGACGCTTGACTTCGCTTCAATTGATATTGATAATCATTTTCATTTGAACCAGGAGACGTCATCATGCCATTGATAACTTGCGCTTTTCGTCGCAGTCGCCCTCCCCGCGCTGCCGCACTGTTACGCCCCTTCACGCTCGCCTGTTTGCTGCTCGGCGCCGCTCTGGTCAGCCAACCCGCGCTGGCAGAAAAAAAGCTGCGCGTGGTGACCACTTTCACCATCATTCAGGATATCGCCCAGAACGTGGCGGGTGACGCCGCCGTCGTGGAATCCATCACCAAACCGGGCGCCGAGATCCACGATTACCAACCCACCCCGCGCGATATCGTCAAAGCGCAGCACGCCGACCTGATCCTGTGGAACGGCATGAACCTGGAACGCTGGTTCCAGCGCTTCTTCGAGAACATCAAGCAGGTGCCGGCGGCGGTCGTGACCGAAGGCATCACCCCGCTGCCGATCCGTGAAGGGCCCTATAACGGCAACCCGAACCCGCATGCCTGGATGTCACCGAGCAACGCGCTGGTATATATCGAAAACATCCGCAAAGCGCTGGTGGCGCACGATCCGGCCAATGCGGAAACCTACAACCGCAACGCCAAGGCCTACGCAGAGAAAATCGGCGCGCTGGACGCCCCGCTGCGCGAACGCCTGGCGCGCATTCCGGCCGCGCAGCGTTGGCTGGTGACCAGTGAAGGCGCCTTCAGCTACCTGGCGCAGGACTATCAGCTGAAAGAAGTCTATCTGTGGCCGATCAACGCCGATGAGCAAGGCTCGCCGCAACAGGTCCGCCGGGTGATCGACGCGGTGCGCGCCCATCATATTCCGGTGGTGTTCAGCGAGAGCACCATTTCCGACAAGCCGGCCAGACAGGTGGCGAAAGAGACCGGCGCCAAATACGGCGGCGTGTTGTACGTGGACTCGCTGTCCACCCGCGATGGCCCGGTGCCGACCTATATCGATCTGCTTAACACCACCGTGCAAACCATCGCCAAAGGATTCGATCAATGACCCATGAGCTGTTTGTCCGCCCTGAATTGAGCGTGGACGACGTCACCGTGACCTACAACAACGGGCACACCGCCATTCATAACGCCAGTTTTACCCTGAGCGGCGGTTCTATCTGCGCGCTGGTGGGCGTTAACGGCAGCGGTAAATCGACGCTGTTCAAAAGCATCATGGGGCTGGTCAAGCCCACCAGCGGCCGGGTGTCGCTGAGCGACAAACCGGTAGCGGACGCGCTGAAAAAGAACCTGATCGCCTACGTGCCGCAAACCGAAGACGTCGACTGGAACTTCCCGGTGCTGGTGGAAGACGTGGTGATGATGGGCCGCTACGGCAAGATGAATTTCCTGCGCATTCCGTCGCGCGAGGATCGCTTGCGGGTCGACAAGGCGCTGGAGCGCGTCGGCCTCAGCGAGCTGCGCGGCCGGCAGATCGGCGAACTCTCCGGCGGTCAGAAAAAGCGCGTGTTTCTGGCGCGCGCCCTGGCGCAGCAGGGCACGGTGCTGCTGCTGGATGAGCCTTTCACCGGCGTGGATGTGAAAACCGAGAATGCCATTATCGATCTACTGCGCTCGCTGCGCGACGAGGGGCATCTGATCCTGGTTTCCACCCATAACCTCGGCAGCGTGCCGGAGTTCTGCGATCGGGTGATCCTCATCAACCGCACGGTGTTGGCCGCCGGCCCGACCGAAACCACCTTCACCCAGAGCAATCTGGAGCTGGCGTTCGGCGGCGTGCTGCGCCATATCAACCTCTCCGGCCCGGATCTGCACGACGACAACGATCCGCGCACCGTCACGGTGTTGACCGACGATGAACGCCCGGCGGTGTTCTATGGCCACACCAAGAGCGATCCGCCTGCCAACAGTCAGGCCAGGGAGAAACAATCCTGATGCTGGACCTTCTGCTGCAACCTTTCAGTTATAACTACATGGTGAAGGCCATCTGGGTCAGCGCCATCGTCGGCGCCGCCTGCGCGTTTCTGTCCGCCTACCTGATGCTGAAAGGGTGGTCGCTGATGGGCGATGCGCTGTCGCACTCGGTGGTGCCCGGCGTGGCCGGCGCCTATGCCCTCGGCCTGCCCTACGCCGCCGGCGCCTTCTTCACCGGCATGCTGGCGGCGCTGGCGATGACGCTGGTGCGCCACATCACCCGGCTGCGCGAAGACGCCATCATCGGCTTTATCTTCTCCACCTTCTTTGCCGTCGGCCTGCTGATCGTGTCGCTCAACCCCACCTCGGTCAACGTACAGTCGATCATCTTCGGCAATATCCTCGGCATCGCCGACGAAGACGTGCTGCAGGTGGAAATCATCATCGGCGTTTCGCTGCTGATCCTGTGCCTGGTGTGGAAAGATCTGCTGGCGGTGTTCTTTGACGAAAGCCACGCGGTGTCGATCGGCCTGTCGCCGCTGAAGCTGAAGATCCTGTTCTTCACCCTGCTCAGCGCCTGCACCGTCGCCGCACTGCAAACCGTCGGCGCCATTTTGGTGATCGCCATGGTGATCACGCCGGGCGCCACCGCCTATCTGCTGACCGACCGCTTCAGCCGGCTGGTGATCATCGCCATCATCATCGGCGCATTGACCAGCGGCATCGGCGCCTACCTGAGTTTCTTCCTCGACGGCGCCACCGGCGGGGTGATCGTCACCCTGCAAACGCTGGTGTTCCTGGCGGCGTTCTGCTTCGCGCCGAAACACGGCCTGCTGGCGGCAAAACGTCGCGTAGCACAGTCACCAACCGGAGGCCGCTGATGGACACGCTCTACCAACTGCTCAGCGAACCCTTCGCCTACCCGTTCATGCAGCGGGCGATCGTCGCCGCCATCGTCACCGGCGTGGTATGCGCCGTGCTCTCCTGCTATCTGGTGCTCAAGGGCTGGTCGCTGATGGGCGACGCCATCTCGCACGCCGTCTTGCCCGGCATCGTAGTGGCGTTCGTCATCGGCATTCCGCTGGCGATCGGCGCCTTCCTCTCCGGCATCTTCTGCGCGGTGGCCACCGGCTACCTGAAAGAGAACAGCCGGGTGAAAGAAGACACGGTGATGGGCATCGTTTTCTCCGGCATGTTCGCCTTCGGCCTGGTGCTGTTCTCGCGCATCGACACCGACCAGCACCTGAGCCACATTCTGTTCGGCAACATGCTGGGCATCACCGACGGCGAGCTGAAGCAAACCCTGCTGATCGCCGGCTTCACCCTGGCGGTGGTGTTGCTTAAACGCAAAGACTTCATGCTCTACTGTTTCGATCCGCACCATGCGCGGGTGATTGGCCTGCCGGTCAAGCTGCTGCACTACGGGCTGCTGTGTCTGCTGGCGATGACCATCGTCGCCTCGCTGCAGGCTGTGGGGGTGATCCTGGTGATCGCCATGCTGATCGCCCCCGGCATCATCGCCTTTATGCTGTGCCGCCGCTTCGATCGCATGCTGATGGTGGCGACGGTGGTGTCGGTGTTCTCTTGCGTGCTCGGCACGCTGATCAGTTTCCACATCGACGGCGCAACCGGGCCCTGCATCGTCATTGTACAGGCCGTGCTGTTCGTTATCGCCTTACTGTACGGTAAACTGCGTCCGTTACAGCGTAACCAAACCGCCCTGGGCGACAGTTAAACGCCCTCCTCTGATGCGGCGGCGCTCTCCGCCGCATCCTGTTTCCTCTGCCCCCTTATCCGTTGTCATCAAGTTGCAACCGGTATTGCGCTTAAATTAATCAATAGGGTATATACTGTGAGCTGGCGGGATGCTGAAAAAATCGCCGCCTTTGACGCCGGCTGTGCGCCGCGTCGTGTTTTCACCACGGGAAAGACGCTAACCTAATGAATTATCAGGCAGCACAGAGGGGGAAATACCATGTGGCAAGCCGTTAGCCGTCTGTTAAGTGAACATCTTGGCAGCGCAGAGATACGCGAAAGGATTGAACTGCCCGGGGGCGACATTCACCCGGCGTGGCGCGTGAGTTACGGTGACAACGAGGTGTTCGTGAAATGCGACGCCCGTGAACAACTGCCGATATTCACCGCCGAGGCCGATCAGCTGGCGCTGCTGGCGCGCAGCAAAAGCGTGCGGGTGCCGGAAGTGTACGGCGTCGGCAGCGATCGCGACTACAGCTTCCTGCTGCTGGAGTATCAGCAGTTGAAACCCCTCGACGCCCATGGCGCCTACTGCCTGGGGCAACAACTGGCGCATCTGCACCAGTGGAGCGAGCAACCGCAGTTCGGTCTCGACTTCGACAGCGATCTGACCACCACCCCGCAACCCAACGCCTGGCAACGCCGCTGGTCGGAATTCTTCGCCGAGCAGCGCATCGGCTGGCAGCTGCAGCTGGCGGCGGAAAAAGGCATGACCTTCGGCGACATCGACGACATCGTCGATCGGGTGTATCTGCGCTTGCAGCACCACCAGCCGCAGCCTTCCCTGCTGCACGGCAACCTGTGGCCGGGCAACTGCGCGATGACCGCCAACGGGCCGATACTGTTCGATCCGGCCAGCTACTGGGGCGACAGAGAGTGCGATTTGGCGATGCTGCCGCTGTATCCGGAGCTGCCGCCGCAGATCTACGACGGCTATCAGAGCGTGTGGCCGCTGGGGGCCGGATTTATCGAACGCCAGCCGCTGTATCAGCTGTACTACCTGCTCAACCGCAGCAATCTGTTCGGCGGCCAGCATTTGGTGGCTGCCCAACGCGCGGTGGAGGCGCTGTTGCAGCCCGAAGCGTCATAACGTTCCGGGGCGCCGAGCGGCGCCCCGTTCATGGTTCAGGCCGCGCCGGCCAACTGCCCCAACAGGCGGATCACGAACCAGGCGATCACCGCAATCACGATCGGCAGGATGTACAGCGGGAAGTACTGCAGGAAGATGGTGTGGTGCGGCAGCGTAATGCGCTCCTCAAGCTGTTGGCGCGTGTGCCCTTCGCTGCCCTTGGCCTGCTCCAGGATCATCTGGTCTTCCAACCCTTCGCGGATGAACTTGACCTGACGCGACATGCGCGCGCCGGAAGCCTGCAGCGCCAGCCCGACGAAGATCAGAATATAGATGATGATGAACATCAGATTGGCGCCGCTGAACAGGCTTTTATCCACGTCGGGCACCGGTGAGTTGTACCAGAAAAGGTTCAGGAACGGCGTGTTGAAACGCACCATGTCCACCATCACGTGGACGAAATCCAGCATCACCGCGTTGATGCCCTTGGTTTTTTCACTGTGCTGATAGATAAAACCCAGCACGGAAATCAGCGTCGACAGCAACGCCGGGATAAAAACCACCCATCCGAGAATGCGTTTCAAAATGGCGAGACGCCCGGCCTGTTGATACGTCATGTGTTCCCCTTGTTAGCGACGTAACCGAATCGGCTAAGTCTACCTGCTGTTGGCGAAACTCGCCCACCGTTTTCTTCACTCCCGCTGTGCTACAAGCTTAGCCGAATTAGTCGAAATCAAAAACTTAACCGCGCCGGCACACTATCATTGAAGAGATAACGTTATCCATTCGGGCAGAGGCCGCCATGATTCGACTGATTATCTTATTGCTGGGCGCGCAGGCGCTGCACGGTCAGCGCCGTCTGCTGGTGCTGTTCGGTTGGCTGTGGATAGCCGCAGGGGCGCTGATGCTGTTCGACATCCTGCAGGATGGCCGGTCGGTGCTGGCGCTGGATGCCCTGGCGGTCATCCTGGCGCTGGAGGGGTTGGTGGCGGTATCCGCCGCGCTGGTGATCGGCTCTTCGGCCAGCAGGCCGGTGCTGCTGAAAGGATTGGGTTTTGTCTTTATGGCCTTTTTAATGCTGGACGTGCCCGCAGACGATAACATCGTCGCCACCGTGGTGTTTGGCAGCGCGCTGCTGCTTGACGGCGCCGTGCGCATCGCCTCCTCCACGGTGATTCAACACAGTCGATGGAAAGGCGTGGCGCTGGCGGGCAGCGGCGAGATCCTGCTTTCGTTGATGATTTTTGTCGGCTGGCCGGCGCCGCATCGGATGACGGTGCCCTTTTGCCTCGGCGTGATGATGGTGCTTTCCGGTTGGGCCTTATTGCGTATCGCCCGGAGACTGACAAGCTTCTCTCTGAATCAGCACCCCGCGCGGCAGCCACCGCACCCGGAGGATGAGACTGCGCCGCTCACGGTGTATGTCTGGACACCGATTGGTGCGGCTAAAGATCCGCGCCGGCGTTACATCGTCGACCGATACATCGCGGCGGTCGACGGCGGCGGCAATATCTCCACCGGTCACGCCGCCCTGGCGCTCGCGCCGGATGTGTATATCAGTCACTACCCGCTCAACGACATCAGCCATTCCGTTCAGGATTTCCGCCAGTTGTTGCATGCCGGCGAACAGAACAACGTCGACGGGCGTTTCCTGCCCGACCTGGCGGGCGAGATCGCCGCCTGGTGCCCCCCGGACAAGAAAATTCAATTCTACCGCTATAACCCGGCGGCGCTGCGCGCATTCTGGCTGCGTTATCGGCAGGACGCCACCTACAATCTGACCCGGCGCAACTGCTCCACCACGGTCATCGGCGCGCTCGACAGCGCGTTGGAAGGCGTGCTGGGCGATAAACATCTGTGGCGCCGCTTTCTGTTGCTGGTGCTCGATCCCAACCTGTGGATGCTGGCGGTACTGCGCAGCCGCGGCGAAAGCATGACCTGGACGCCGGGTTTGGTGCTGGACTACGCACGCATGTTGCAACAGGTCACCGAGCGTCAACACCAGCGCTGGTGGCTGAAATTGCGCGAGGTGTGGAATATCCTGCGTTTTGGCAAAAGCCAAACGCGCAGGCAAAGGTTTTAGTCTCGTCACCGGCGATGATAAAGTGTCGGGCACATTCACCCGCGCCGGCAGGAGTTAACCGTTAATGGCTTATTCGCAACGCATTGAAACCGCAATTTTTGATATGGACGGCTTGTTGATCGACTCGGAACCGCTGTGGCTGCAGGCTGAGTTGGATATCTTCGGCGCGCTGGGTTTGGATCTGTCCGACCGTCACAAGCTGCCGGACACGCTGGGGCTGCGCATCGATCTGGTGGTGAAAATGTGGTATCAGGCGATGCCGTGGCAAGGGGTTTCGCTTGATGAGGTGTCGGCGCGGATTATCGAGCGCGCCATCGAGCTGGTGCACGAGACGCGTCCGCTGCTGCCGGGCGTTCAGCAGGCGCTGGAGCTGTGTCGCAGCCAGGGGCTGAACATCGGTCTCGCCTCCGCCTCGCCGCTGCACATGCAACGGCAGGTGCTGAAGATGTTCGAGCTTGAGGATTACTTCGATCAGCTGGTTTCCGCCGAATACCTGCCGTACAGCAAGCCGCACCCGGAGGTCTACCTGATCGCCGCCGAACGCCTGGGCAGCGATCCGCTGCGCTGCATCACGCTGGAAGACTCGTTTAACGGCATGATCGCCACCAAGGCCGCACGCATGCGTTCCATCGTGATCCCGGCAGCCGAATACCGTCACGATCCGCGCTGGACGCTGGCGGACCACAAGCTGGACACCCTGGAACAGCTCACCCCCGCCCACTTTGCCTGACCTGCGGCGCCGGCCATCGGCGCCCTGGGTTTGCCGCTCTGCGTCATAAAAGGGATCCGCACCGCAAAATAAACGAAACACCGTTTCATTTTATTGAATTGGCATGACGTTCTCATTATGCTGCATGGCAGGGAAAGCGACGGCCCGCGGCGCGTTGTCACTGCCACGCAGCGCGGTTCAAGGCCGCCGCTTCCTCCCGCCACACGCCGAGCAACCGTCTTTTTTCTCACCGCCATACGCCCCCCATCGCCCGCTTTTTGTTCTCGCGCGTCAAAATCGATGCTTTGTTACCCATTGCCGTAACAAGCCGTTGTAAAACAGGGGAAAATAAACAATTGGTTACAGGGTAACTGCTTCCACTACTGGGAATTTTCCCATATACTGGATAAATTAACAGTTTACCAGTCGGAATCGCAACAGCATGACTGCGGAAGGACACCTTATATTCTCTGTCGCTTGCGCGATCTTCGCCAAGAAGGCGGAAGTGACGCCAGAGCTGGCTACCGGCGACTGGTGGCACATCATACCCGCCGCGCTGCTGACCTCACTGCTGCCGGACATCGATCACCCCAAGTCGGTGCTGGGCCAGCGTCTGCGCTGGATCGCCATTCCCATCGCCCGCGCCTTCGGCCACCGCGGTTTCACCCACAGCCTGCTGGCGATCGCCGGCGGCATGGCGCTGTTTCAGCTTGATGTGCCGCGCAGTTGGCCGATCCCGGCCGACGCGCTGCACGCCATGATCATCGGTTACTTCAGCCATCTGCTGGCCGACATGCTCACGCCCGCCGGCGTACCGCTGCTGTGGCCATGCCGCTGGCGTTTTCGCCTGCCGCTGCTCAACTCGCAAAAAGGCAACCAGCTGGAGCGGGTGCTGTGTCTGTGCCTGGTGGCGTTTGCCATCTGCTGGCAAGGTGATTTCACCCTGCCGGTGCAATCCTATGTCGAGCAAATCAGAAATATCAGACTCTGATCACAAAAAAACGCTTAACCCATCACCCATGTGTATATAAAACGAACAAAATCACACAAAAAGCTATATTAAATTCCATTTGGATATAAGTAGGCCCCTCGGCAAACTGTTACGATATTTACATCGCGACATACGTGATGCGTTGTCGTTTTTATAAGAAAGATTATTGGAGACATTGGGGATGAATCTTCCGCTCGTGATTAACGTGCTGGTGTTTGTCGCGCTCCTTTTGCTGCTGGCGCAAACCCGCCACAAGCAATGGAGCCTGGCGAAAAAAGTGCTGGTCGGCCTGGTGGTCGGCGTGGTGTTCGGTCTGGGCCTGCAGCTGGTGTACGGCTCCGACAACCCGGTACTGAAAGAATCCATCAGCTGGTTCAACATCGTCGGCAACGGCTATGTGCAACTGCTGCAAATGATCGTCATGCCGCTGGTGTTCGCCTCGATCCTGAGCGCGGTGGCCAAGCTGCATAACGCCTCTTCTCTGGGCAAAATCAGCGTACTGACTATCGGCACATTGCTGTTCACCACGCTGATCTCGGCGCTGGTGGGCGTGCTGGTCACCAACCTGTTCGGCCTGACCGCCGAAGGCCTGGTGCAGGGGGCGCAGGAAAGCGCGCGCCTGACGGCGATCCAGACCAACTACGTAGGCAAACTGGCCGATCTGACCGTGCCGCAGATGGTGCTGTCGTTCATCCCGAAAAACCCGTTCGCCGATCTGACCGGCGCCAGCCCGACCTCAATCATCAGCGTGGTGATTTTCGCCACCTTCCTCGGCGTGGCGGCGCTGCAGCTGCTGAAAGACGACAAGCCGAAAGGCGAGCGCGTGCTGGTGGCTATCGATACCCTGCAGGCCTGGGTGATGAAGCTGGTGCGTCTGGTCATGAAGCTGACGCCGTACGGCGTGCTGGCGCTGATGACCAAAGTGGTCGCCGGCTCCAACATTCATGACATCGTCAAGCTCGGCAGCTTCGTGGTGGCCTCCTATATCGGTCTCGCCATCATGTTCGTGGTACACGCCATCCTGCTGGCCTTCACCGGCGTGAACCCGATGAAGTTCTTCCGCAAGGTGTGGCCGGTAATCACCTTCGCCTTCACCAGCCGCTCCAGCGCCGCCAGCATTCCATTGAACGTGGAAGCGCAGACTCGCCGCCTGGGCGTGCCGGAATCCATCGCCAGCTTCTCGGCGTCGTTCGGTGCCACCATCGGCCAGAACGGCTGTGCGGGCCTCTACCCGGCGATGCTGGCGGTGATGGTTGCGCCGACCGTCGGCATCAACCCGCTGGATCCGGTGTGGATCGCCACCCTGGTCGGCATCGTCACCATCAGCTCCGCCGGTGTGGCGGGCGTGGGCGGCGGCGCCACCTTCGCCGCGCTGATCGTGCTGCCGGCGATGGGCCTGCCGGTGACGCTGGTCGCGCTGCTGATCTCGGTCGAACCGTTGATCGACATGGGCCGCACCGCGCTGAATGTCAACGGCTCGATGGCGGCAGGCACCATCACCAGCCAGCTGATGAAGCAAACCGACAAAGCCGTGATGGACAGCGAAGACGAAGTCGAACTGGCTCACCGCTAACGCCGTCTCAGAACAAAAAAACCGGGGATTATCCCCGGTTTTTTTATGCCCCGCTTTCGGTCGTTACGGCCGCTCGCCGTTCGCCAGCCGCCGGTTGATATCGGCGATCACACCCGGCAATTGCGCCAGCGTGTCTATCACATAGTGCGCGCCCGCCGCGTACAGCTTATCGGCGGCGGCCGTGCGGCGGCGCTCGATCTCCCCTTGCGGCATTTGGCGATACTCCGACCAGGTAGCGCCGAACTCGTTGCCGGACAGCGCCAGCCCGACGCTCCACATCCCGGCGTTCAGCCCTTCGGCAATGCCCGGCACCGCGTCATCCACCTTCACGCAGTGCGCCACCGCATCGATGCCCAGCACGATGACGTTCTGCAACGCCATCCACGGCCCCGGCCGCCCGCCGGCCGCGAGATCGTCAGTGGCGACCCAGTAATCCGGCGCGTAACCGCGCTGCGCGGCGGCCGGCGCCAGCACCTCCATCACCGCGCGCGGATAACCGGAGCAGGAGCCGATTTTAATGCCCTGTTCGCGCAGCCCGGCAATCACCTGCGGCACGCCCTCAATGGGATCGGCGAAGTCGATCACTTTGGCGATTTGCAGCGGCATAAACGCCTGATACAGCGCGTCGATGTCTTGATGGCTCATCGAGCGGCCCAGCTTCTGTCGCCAACGCGCGTCAACCGCCGGCAACTTGCCCAGCGCCTCGATGTGCTGCCATTTGCCGAGGCCCATCGGAATGCGCGCTTCCGCCAGGCTAATATCGATATCGAAGGTGTGTTTGAACGCCTCGACGAAAATCTGCGTCGGCGCAAAGGAGCCAAAGTCCACCGTGGTGCCGGCCCAGTCGAGGATCACTGCGTTGATCTGTTTCATGGTCAATCCTTATTGATTCCAGTACATCGCCTGCCCGACGGCCGCCAGCAAACGTTCGATATCCTGCGGATAAATTTCCCCGATGTTGCCGATGCGGAAGCAGTCGCTCTGCGACACTTTGCCGGGATAAATCACGAAACCTTGCTGCTTCAGGCGCTGATAAAACTCGGCGAAGCGGTAAGTGTCGGCCTTCGGCGAATAGAACGCGGTGATGATCGGCGAATGCAACGCATCGTCCAGCAGGGTTTCAAAGCCCAGCTCGCGCATGCCCGCCACCAGCCGACGCTGATTAGTCTGATAGCGGTGGTGGCGCGCGGCAATGCCGCCCTCTTGTTCCAGCTCTTTCAGCGCCTGCGCGAAGGCCAGCACGGTGTGGGTCGGCGACGTAAAGCGCCATTTGCCGGCCTGATCCTCCATACAACGCCACTGGGCATACAGATCCAGCGACAGCGAGCGTGAGCGGCCGGCGCATTTCTCCAGCTCGCTGCGGCGGGCGATGACAAAAGCGAAGCCCGGCACGCCTTGAATGCATTTGTTGGCGGAGCTGATCAGAAAATCGATGCCCAGCGCGTCCACATCCAACGGAATGCCGCCGAAGCTGCTCATGGCGTCGACGATAAAGGTCTTGCCGTTGCGCGCCGCCAGACCGGCAACCTTCTGCAGCGGGTTGAGCATGCCGGTGGTGGTTTCACAGTGCACCATGGCGATATGGCTGATGCGCGCATCGCTTTTCAGCACCGCCTCCATCGCCGTCACATCCGGTTCATTCACCTCACCGCAGTCGAAAGCGTGGTGGTCGATATCCATCAGCCGCGCCATTTCGATCATCCGCGCCCCGTAGGCGCCGTTATTGACGATCAGCAGCTTGTCCTGCGGGCCGATGACCGTGCCCAGCACGCCCTCTACCGCGAAGCTGCCGCTGCCTTGCAGCAGCACCGAGGTATAACCGGCGGACGGCGTCGCCAGCGCCACCAACCGTTGGCGAATGCGCTGCACCACGCCGAGGTTGTAATCTTCATCCCAGGTGCAGCTGTCATACAGCATCGCCTCTTTCACCGTTTTCGACGTGGTCAACGGGCCGGGGGTCAACAGCAGGTAGTTACGATCGGACATGTTATTCACCTATTGGTCTATACCAGATTGTGCGCATTGTGGCGGCAAATTCCTGCCTCGGTCAAACGACAAAGCGCGGTGAAACAAAAAATTCATCTGGCTATGTATAATAAGCGCGTGCCGGAATGTCGGGCCGATGCCATAGCGAGACGAAATGAAAGAACATCAGGGCGATATGCCTCACTACCTGCAGATCAAGGATCAGCTTCAGGCGCGCATCACCCGCGGCGCGCTACAGGCCGGCGATAAGCTGCCTTCGGAGCGCGAGCTGTGCGCCATCTTCTCCACCACCCGCGTCACCATTCGCGAAAGCCTGGCGCAATTGGAAGCCACCGGCGCCATCTACCGCGCCGATCGCCGCGGCTGGTTCGTCACGCCGGAACGGCTGTGGCTGGATCCGACGCAGAACACCAACTTCCACCGTCTCTGTCAGGAGCAAGGGCGCACGCCGCGCACCGCACTGCTGTCCGGCGAAAAAACCACGGTGCCGCTCGACGTGATGCAGCCGCTGGCGCTCGAACCGTTCGATCAGGTGTATCTGCTGCGCCGCGTGCGGTATGCCGACGGCCGCGCCATCTGCTATTGCGAGAACCACTGCCTGCCGCAGCGGGTGCCGGCACTGCTCAGTCACGATCTCAACGGCAGCCTGACCGAGGTTTATCAACAGCATTACGATTTGATTTACAGCAACATGCACCTGTCGTTCTACCCGACCGCCCTGCCTTATCGCGCCGCCAACGCGCTCGGCGCCATGGTCGGCCTGCCCGCGTTGCTGCTGCGCCGGTTGAATTACGATCAGCACGGCCGCATTCTCGATTTCGATATCGAATACTGGCGCCACGACAGCCTGCGCATCGAAGTCGATACGCTTTAACCCCCTGCATGCCGGGGCTGCGCCTGCCGCTCCGCCTTTCTCTCCCACGCCTAATCCCCGTCTCCGGCAACTATATTTTGCCGCTTTCATTTGTTTGTCATATTTGCCGATTAGCTTGGCCGCATATCTGGTGTATACCAGTTTCGCATAAACCCGCACAGTGAGGCTGAAGCTATGAAATTCTCTCGTCTGGTCGTGATGACCGCCATCGCACTCGGCGCCGCGCCGGCCTGGGCCGCCGACGCGGTGGTGACCGTCTACTCCGCCGATGGTCTGCACGACGGCGATCACAGCTGGTATCAAACCCAGTTCGACGCCTTCACCAAGGCGACCGGCGTCAAGGTGCAGTACGTCGAAGGCGGCTCCGGCGCCATCGTGGAACGCCTGTCGAAGGAGCGCAGCAACCCGCAGGCCGACGTGCTGGTGACGCTGCCGCCGTTCATCCAGCGCGCCGCCGCGGAAAAACTGCTGCAGGATTTCACCCCGCAGGATGCGGCGCAGATCGCCGACGCCCAGCCGCAGTTCGTGCCGCTGGTGAATAACTACCTGAGCTTCATCTATAACGCCAAACTGCTGCCGCAGGCGCCCGCCAGCTATCAACAACTGCTGGACGCGCAATTCCGCAATAAGCTGCAGTACTCCACGCCGGGTCAGGCGGGTGACGGCACCGCGGTGATGCTGCAGGCGTTTCACAGCTTCGGCAGCAAAGATGCCGGTTTCGACTACCTCGGCAAGCTGCAAAACAACAACGTCGGCCCTTCGGCCTCCACCGGCAAGCTGACCGCGCTGGTCAATAAAGGCGAGTTGCTGGTGGCCAACGGCGATCTGCAGATGAATCTGGCGCAGATGCGCAGCAACCCGAACGTGAAGGTGTTCTGGCCAGCCGGGCCGGACGGCAAACGCAGCACGCTGGTGCTGCCTTACTACATCGGCCTGGTGCAAGGCGCGCCGCAAAGCGCCAACGGCAAAAAACTGATCGACTTCCTGCTGAGCAAAGAAGCGCAGAGCAGCGTCAGCGCCATTTCCTACGGTATGCCGGTGCGCAAGGACGTCACCCCGACCGACGATAACTTCAGGCAGTCGCAGGCGGCGCTGAAAGGCGTGGACATCTGGGCGCCGGACTGGGACCAGGTGGTGAGCAGCCTGTCCGCCGATATCTCCCGCTGGCGCCAGGTGACCGAATGACGCTGACGATGCCTTCTACCCTCTCTTCCCGCGCCGAGGCGCGGGATAGCAGCCTCGACATCGCCGGGCCGTCGGGCATTCAGCTCAACCGCGTCAGCGTGTCGTATCGCGGCACCGAGGTGCTGAAACCCCTCACGCTCACCATCGCCCCCGGCGAAGTGCTGGCGCTGATCGGCCCCTCCGGCTCGGGCAAAACCACCGTGCTGCGGGCGATCGCCGGATTCGTGCAGCCCTCCGCCGGACGCATCGCCATCGGTGACATCGATGTCACCGACGTGCCGCCTTATGAGCGCGGCCTGGGCATGGTGGTACAGAACTACGCGCTGTTTCCGCATATGCGTGTCGAAGACAATGTGGCGTTCGGCCTGCGCGCGCAAGGCAAGCCACGCGGCCTCACCGCCGAGCGCGTCGAAGAAGCGCTGGCCATCGTCGGCATGTCCGCCTACGCCAAGCGCTATCCCAGCCAGCTTTCCGGCGGCCAGCAACAGCGGGTGGCGATCGCCCGCGCCATTGCGGTGCGCCCCAAAGTGCTGTTGCTGGATGAACCGCTGTCGGCGCTGGACGCGCAAATCCGCCACAGCATGGTGGAAGAGATCGCCCGCCTGCACCGCGAGCTGCCGGATCTGACCATCCTGTACGTCACCCACGATCAGGGGGAAGCGCTGACGCTGGCGGACAAGATCGGCATCATGCGCGACGGCCACCTGATCGCCCACGGCGAGACCCGCGCGTTGTACCACCATCCGACGAACCGCTTCGCCGCCGAGTTTCTCGGCCGCGCCAACCTGCTGCCGGCCACCGCGCTGGAGACCACCACCGGGCAAGGCATGACCACCGTCAGCTGCGCCGGCAAAGTGATCGGCTGTTTCACCTACGGCGCACAACGCGGCTTCGACAAGCTGCTGTGCATCCGGCCGCAGCATATTGCGCTCGATGCCGACGCTCAGCGCAGCAACTGCCTTATCGGCACGCTGCGCGATATTCATTGGCAGGGTGAACTGACGCACCTGCAGTTCGACGCGCAAGGCCACCCGCTGCGCGTGGTCACCACCCATCGCAGCCGGATGCCGCAGATCGGCGAACGGGTGCCGCTCTATTTCGCCCCCGACGATGCGGTACTGATCGAGGACTGACATGACCGACTCTACGCTTACTCGCCCGGCCCAGCGGCTGCGCTTGCCGCGCCGTCTGTGGATCCTGTTGCCGCTGCTGGTGCTGGCGACGCTGTTTTTCTACCCGCTGGCGCTGATCGTCAAACAGGCGTTCACCGACGAGCAAGGGCTGTTCAGCGTCGCCGCGCTGCAACAGGTGTTCGAATCCCGACGCTTTGTCGGCGCCCTGCTCACCACGCTGCAGATTGCGCTGCTGGCGACGCTGGGTTGCCTGGTGCTCGGCACCCTGCTGTCGCTGCTGCTGGTGTTCACGCCTTTCCCCGGCAGCCGACCGATCGCCCGGGTGATCGATACCTTTATCGCCTTGCCAACCTTCCTGATCACGCTGGCCTTCACCTTTATCTATGGATCCGCTGGCCTGCTGAACGGCACGCTGATGGCGGCCTTCGGCTTTACCCTGCCGCCGGTGGATTTTCTTTACTCCATTTGGGGGGTGATCCTGGCGGAAATCACCGTGTTTACCCCGCTGGTGATGCGCCCGCTGATGGCGGCGCTGTCGCAGATCGACCGCAGCCAGCTCGAGGCCGCCAGCATCCTCGGCGCCCGGCCGGGGCGCGTGGTGCGCCAGGTGATTTTGCCCGCCGCGCTGCCGGCCTTGCTGGCCGGCGGCAGCCTGTGTTTGCTGTTGACCACCAATGAGTTCGGCATCGTGCTGTTTATCGGCGCCAAGGGCGTCACCACGCTGCCGATGATGGTCTACTCCAAAGCGATTCTGGAGTCGGATTACGCCGTCGCCTGCACGATCGCCGTCGTGAATATCGCGCTATCGCTCGGGCTGTTCTCCCTTTACCGCTACGCCGCGGCGCGCGCCGGGCTGAGGAACTGACAATGTTGATTTGGTCCCGCACCGGACGCACCCTGACCTGCACGTTGACGATCACGCTGTTCGCCCTGTTCTTCTGCCTGCCGCTGGCGGTGATCCTGATGTCCAGCCTCAGTGAGCAGTGGAACGGCGTGCTGCCGAGCGGTTTCACCCTCAACCACTTCCGCCAGGCGTTCAGCGGCGCCTCCTGGGACGCACTGATCGCCAGTCTGGCTATCGGTTTCAGCGCCAGCCTGTTCGCGTTGTTGTGCGGCACCTGGGCGGCGTTGGCGCTGCGCCACGTGCCTGAACGCGGCCGACGGCTGCTGGGCACGCTGTTTTTCATTCCCAGCGCGGTGCCTTCGGTCTCTATCGGTTTGGGGATGCTGGTGGCGTTCAGCCAGGGGCCGCTGCAGATGAACGGCACCTTCCTGATCGTGCCCGCCGCCCACTTCGTGCTGATTTCCGCCTTTACCTTCGGCAACGTCATGGCCGGGCTGACCCGGCTGCCTGACGACTACGAGAACGTCGCCGCCAGCCTGGGCGCTTCGCCGCTGTTTCGCCTGCGCCACGTCACCCTGCCGATGATCGCCCCCTACATGATCTCCGCCTTCGCGCTCAGCCTGTCGCTGTCGATGGGGGAGCTGGGCGCGACCATGATGATCTACCCGCCGAGCTGGGCGACGCTGCCAGTCACGATCTTCAGCCTGACCGATCGCGGCAGCATCGCCAATGGCGCAACGCTGACCATGATCCTGGTGGCGGCCACGCTGTTGCTGATGTTGGTGCTGGAGCGGATTTCTCAGCGGCTGACGCCCGGCGCAAAATAACAGCAAGGCGCCGTCATGGCGGCGCCTTGCTCATCGAAACGCAGGTCAGAACGGGTAGTCGTGATAGCCCTGCTGTTCGGAAATGCGTCGGGCGGCGACGTGCAGCAACGCCACATACTCCTCCCGCGCCGCTTCGGAAAAGCGCAGCGTCGGGAAAGAGATGCTCAGCCCGGCGATCGCCACCCCGAACCTGTCAAAAACCGGTACCGCGATGCAGCGGATCCCCGCTTCTTGCTCTTCGGCATCTTCGCCGTATCCCTGCGCACGCACCCGATCCAGCACCGGCAACAGTTCGGCGGCGCTGGTCAGGGTATGCTCGGTGCTGCGGGTAAATTCAATCTGCGACAGGATCTGCGCCACCTCATCCCGCTCGCGCCAGGCCAGCAGCACCTTGCCGATGGCGGTGCTGTGCAGCGGGTTGCGGCGGCCGATGCGCGAATACATGCGCAGGTTGTACATCGCGTCGATCTTATGGATGTAGACGATGCCATCCTCGTCCAGGGCGCCGAGGTGGATGGTTTCACGGGTATGATTCGACAGCTCGCGCATCTGCACGTCGGCGCTACGGATCAGATCGACGTTCTGCAACGATTTGGCGCCCAGTTCGAACAGCTTGAGCGTCAGCGCATACTTTTCCGTCTCGCCCTCCTGTGAAACGTAACCCAGCGCTTTCATGGTCTGCAGAAACCGGTAGACGGTGCTTTTAGACATCATCACCCGCTGGGACAGTTCGGTAATGCCTATCTCGCGCTCATCGCCGAGCGCCTGCAAAATGCCGAACACTTTCATCACGGATGAGACGGCATCCGGTTGCTTGTCTGAATCTGCGTTAGCCATGGCGAATACCCTACTTAACGGTTTTGTTTCAGGAAATTTAAACAAGGGTTTCAGTATAATCGGAACAGATCGCGACGCGCAACGCAGCTGAAGGCTAAGCGATTGAAGCCAAATGAATAACCGCCTGCCGCTCACCGCCGTTTACAATTAAGCGGACAAGGGGCATGCAATCGCAGGCGAATATGATTAGCATGATAATACTCTCCTGAATAAATACCGCTGAGACCTGCATGCGTCCTTGTTCCGACGGCCTCCCCGTCCCGCAACGCTATGGGGCGATCCTCGCCATCGCCCTCGGCATTACCGTATCCGTGCTCGACGGCGCGATAGCCAACGTGGCGCTGCCCACCATCGCGCGCGATCTCAACGCCAGTCCGGCCAGTTCCATCTGGGTGGTTAACGCCTATCAACTGGCGATCACCGTCTCTTTGCTGTCGCTGGCGTCGCTCGGCGATCTGGTCGGCTATCGCCGCATCTATCAGGCTGGATTGCTGGTGTTCAGCATCACCTCACTGTTCTGCGCCCTGTCCGACTCGCTGCTCACCCTGACCATCGCCCGCGTGCTGCAGGGCTTTGGCGCCGCCGCCATCATGAGCGTCAACACCGCGCTGATCCGCATCATCTACCCGCAGCGTTTTCTCGGCCGCGGCATGGGCATCAACTCGCTGATCGTCGCCTGCTCCTCGGCGGCCGGGCCGACGGTGGCGGCCGCTATCCTGTCGGTCGCGTCCTGGCAATGGCTGTTCGCCATCAACCTGCCGATCGGCATCGTCGCGCTGCTGCTGGGGATGAAATTCCTGCCGGCCAACGGCCAAAAAAGCGATAACCGCCGTTTCGATCCCACCAGCGCCGTGCTGAATGCGCTGACCTTCGGCCTGCTGATCACCGCCATCAGCGGCTTCGCCCAGGGCCAGAGCCTGACGCTGATCTTCAGCGAGATCGCCGCGCTGCTGGCGATTGGCGCGCTGTTCGTGCGCCGCCAGCTGCGCCAGGAATTTCCGTTGCTGCCGGTCGATCTGCTGCGCATTCCGATCTTCGCCCTGTCGATGGGCACCTCAATCTGCTCGTTTGCCGCGCAAATGCTGGCGATGGTGTCGCTGCCGTTCTTCTTGCAAAGCGCATTGGGCCGCGACGAGGTGGCGACCGGGCTGCTGCTGACGCCGTGGCCGCTGGCGATCGTGGTGATGGCCCCGATCGCCGGCCGGTTGGTGGAACGCGTGCATGCCGGCCTGCTGGGCTGCATCGGGCTGGCGGTGTTCGCGCTCGGGCTGTTCTCGCTGGCGCTGCTGCCCGCGGCGCCGTCGAATATGGACATCATCTGGCGCATGGTGCTGTGCGGCGCCGGTTTCGGCCTGTTCCAGTCGCCCAACAACCACACCATCATCTCCGCCGCACCGCGCAACCGCAGCGGCGGCGCCAGCGGCATGCTGGGCACTGCCCGTCTGCTGGGACAAACCTCGGGAGCCGCCCTGGTGGCGCTGATGTTCAACCTGTTCCCGGCCTCCGGCACCCACGCTTCACTGATCCTGGCTGGGGTGTTCGCCACCCTGGCGGCGGCCGTCAGCAGCCTGCGCATCACTCAACCGACGACGCAAACGGCGCAGCCCAGCCGCGAGGTGAAATAGCGCACATAAAAGAGCCGAGCCCTCATCGATTGTAAAACCGACGGGGCCAGCACTGGCGGCCGGGCCGCGTCGGGTGCGGTGCCGGGAGCATGGCAGGCCAGGCGTCAGTCGCCGCACCTCAACGGGCTGCGGCCTTGTCGTAAACAGGCTAAATAGGCGTCGTCATCCGGATACCAGCCAACAAGGCGTTGGCCGTCGTTATCCATCCCCTCGAAGGCCTTGAGCAGGCCGGGGGCGAACATGCGCTTTATCAGATCTTCGGACTGCGCGCTGTCGATGCGGCAGTCGCAGCGCGTTTCTCCGTCAACCTGAACGAAGTTCTGCAACGAAGCGAGACATCGCGCGTCGAGATCGCCATGAACATGGATAAACTCCCCCGTTTCTACCAGGGTGAGCGCGGTCAGGTCTCCCCCCACCACGAACGCGCCGTCGTTTCCTGAGCTGCAATAGGCATGGCGTATGCGGACATCGTCACGCACGACCAGCCCGCCCCAGCAAATCAGCGTATCCGCCTGCAGCCGCCCCAGCACGACAATGCCGCCGTCCTCTCGCTGCGGTGACACCGCCAGGCATCTCTCCACGATCACATCGCCGTCCACGATCAGGTAATCGTAATCGTGGCCGTCGTGCTCGTCGGGGAAAAACGCCGGCTGGCGCAGATCGCCTGAATGCCAGCGAATAACCGGTGGCTCATCATCGTCATCATGCCGGTTCAACAATTCCGCAACCGCATCGGCGACACCGCCAGCCAATGCGGCCAGGCGCGCCGACACCTCATCACCGTTGAGTAAGGGAAGGTGGTTGATTTTCATAGGGCCTCAGGGACAAATGTCATTGTGCCAAAGCATATAACATGCGCTTCCAAAGCCAAACAGGCGGTCGTGACCGGGCCCGATGCGGCTTGCCCTCTCACCGGGTGATCTGGCACCGCGCCAGCCCAGGCTGAGAGGCCGAAAGACGCGGTTTGCAGGTGGGCTTCAGCGACTTCGGGCGCTGCTGCACGGCATTAACGCCCGCAAACTTCGCTGAAGCGCTCATCCCATTCATTGCCGAATTTCATTGCTGAATCCGTCGCCGCCACTGAAATAGCGGTTCAGTCATGCCATAAAAAAACCCCGGCAAGCCGGGGTTTTTCATTTCATTCAGCCGATTACTTCAGGTACTGACCGGTGCGCAGCGCTTCGATGCGCTTGTCGAGCGGCGGGTGCGACATGAACAGCTCGCTGAACGACTTGGATTTGCCGTTGATGCAGAACGCCATCATGCTGCCCGCTTCCTGCGGTTCATAGCTGGTTTTCAGACGCTGCAAGGCGGCGATCATCTTCTCGCGGCCCACCAGTTTGGCGGAACCGGCGTCGGCATAGAATTCGCGGTGACGCGAGAACCACATGGTGATGATGCTCGCCAGGATGCCGAACACCAGTTCCAGCACCATCGACACGGCGAAGTAAATCATCGGGTTGCCGTTGCCTTCCCCTTCACCGTCGCGGTTGCCCAGGAAGCCGGCGGCAACCTGTGCGATCAGGCGCGAAATGAAGATGACGAAGGTGTTCACGATCCCCTGGATCAGGGTCATGGTCACCATATCGCCGTTGGCGACGTGGCTGATTTCGTGCGCGATAACCGCTTCCGCTTCGTCGCGGCTCATGCTCTGCAGCAGGCCGGTGCTGACGGCGACCAGCGAAGCGTCGCGCCGTGCGCCGGTGGCGAAGGCGTTGATGTCCGGCGCGTGGTAGATAGCGACCTGCGGCATGGCGATGCCCGCCTGCTGCGATTGACGGCGCACCGTTTCCAGCAGCCAGTTTTCGGTTTCGTTACGCGGCTGTTCAATCACTTCCCCGCCCACGGAGCGCAGCGCCATCCATTTGGACATCAGCAACGACACGAAAGCGCCGCCGAAGCCGAACAGACCGGCCATGATCATCAGGCCCTGAACGCTACTGGATTGGATTCCTGTCAGGCTGAGCACCAGCCCGAAAACCAACATCACCGCCAGGTTGGTGAGCAGGAACAGAGCTATACGCATCATAAAATGTTTACTTCCTCATAAATGTTAACAAAACACTGTCCAGATACCCTGGATCGTATGGGCATTCGTCACAGTTTCAAGAGTTGCGCGCCATTAACCTACTAAAAATACGAAACTTTACAAAAACGACGCGCGACCGGGATTTGGCAAATTGTAAACGATTGTTGCGCAAGGCGGAGGGATTTTGCAGAAAAATTTCTTTGCCCGCACGCCATGACAACGAGAACCGTTATCCTCACGCTTTATAGGCCAATATCCGCTCAGCGCGTTTCATCATACCCCGCCTGATTCAGCGGCGATGAAAGTTTGAATCTCGCGATTAATTGTTACATTATAACATCACAATTAATCGTAAAGGGATGTCAATCATGTTATCGCGTATCGTCTGGATGCTGGCGACGTGGCTGCTTTTCTGCCAGGTCGCGCACGCTGAAATTCACCTCACCGACGTTGAAGGACGCCAGGTTACCCTGGCCGCCCCCGCACAGCGCGCCTATATCGGCTTTTACTACGAAGATTTTCTGGCGGTGAACGGCCCGGAGAGTTATCAACAGGTCGTCGCCTTCTCCAAAAGCGACTGGGCGTTGCGCGCCAGCCAATGGACGCGCTATCAGGCGGCGCTGCCACGGCTCGCTCAACTGGTCGATGTCGGTTCGCTCTATAACCAGAGCTTCGATTTTGAACGCCTGCTGACCACGCGACCAGACCTGCTGATCCTGGCGAAGTGGCAGCTCGACGGCTTCGCCAACTACCTGCCGGTGCTGCAACAGCTCAACATTCCTTACATCGTCGTCGACTTCAATCAGGGCGTTGAAGTCAAGCTCGCCAGCATCCGGTTAATGGGCCAGGCGATGGGCCACGCCGAGCGAGCGGAACGGCTGGCCGACGAATATCGCCAAAGTCTCGAGGATACCCGGCGGCGCATCCGCCAGGCGCAGCTGCCGCCGCCGGTCACCTACATTGAGCTGGGGGACAAGGGCCCCAGCGAGTACGGCAGCAGCTATGGCGCATCGATCTGGGGGCCGCTGCTGCAGCTGGCCGCCGCCGACAATATCGCCGCCGGCGTCGTCGGCAGCCCTTCCCCCTTGCGCGCCGACTATGTCCTGACCCGACGGCCCGAGGTGATTTTTCTCGCCGGTGGCGACTGGGAAAACATGCCGAACGCCGTGCCGATGGGCTACGGCACGCAGGCAGCCCCCCTACAGACGCGCCTGACGCAATACGCCCGGCGGGCGGGATGGCCGCAACTGCCGGCGGTAAAAAATCAGCGTCTTTATGCGCTTTACCATGGCGGCGCGCGCACGATTTACGATTTTATCTTTGTCCAGTATCTGGCAAAAGCGCTCTATCCCGCCGCGTTTGCCGATGTTGATCCCGCGCGCAATCTGGCGCAGTTCTACCATCAATATTTGCCGATAGAGGCGGACGGCGTCTTCTTGCAACGCTGGCAAGGAGAATAACCGTGGCCCACACAGGACGTGCGTTTTTGCGACGGCGCAGGCTGCGCCGCGGGCTATTGACGCTGGCGCTGCTCGGCGCGCTGCTGGCGGCGACCGCCATCGATCTCACCGTCGGCGCCGCGCAACTTGGCCTCACGGATATCGTGCGGATGCTTTGGCCCGGCTCTGCCCCCGGCAACGCACTGCATCAGGCGGTTTTTTGGTCGATTCGCTTGCCGATGACGCTCACCGCCTTGGTGGTCGGCGCCAGCCTGGCGCTGGCGGGCCTGCTGATGCAGACCGTGCTGGCCAATCCCCTCGCCAGCCCCTATACGCTGGGGATCTCTGCCGCGGCGGGGTTCGGCGCGGCGCTGGCGATCCTCACCGGCTTCAGCCTGGGCGGCGCGTTGGCGCTGGGCACGCCGTTGCTGGCTTCGCTGATGGCGCTGTTGGCTTGCGTGCCTGTCTATCTGCTGGGACAACGCCGCGGCATGACGCCGCAAATATTAGTGTTGAGCGGCATCGTGGTGCTGTTTTTCTTTCAGTCGCTGCAATCGCTGCTGCTGTTTCTGGCCTCACCGGAAGCCATGCAGCAAATTGTCTTTTGGCTGTTCGGCAGCCTGCTCAAAGCCAATATGCACGGCGTGGCGATCACCGGCGTCGTGTTGCTGTGCGCGCTATTCGTCAGTCTGCGGCTCGCCTGGCGGCTGACGGCGCTGTCCGCCGGCGAAGAGCAGGCCCAGGGGCTGGGCATCAATGTCAGCGCCTTGCGCAAGCTGGCCTTTCTCCTGGCGACTTTGCTGACGGCCGCCTCGGTCTCGTTTGTCGGCACCATCGGGTTCGTCGGGCTGATCGCCCCGCATTTCGCCCGCTTTCTGGTGGGTGAGGATCAGCGCTACCTGATCTGCATTTCCGCCCTCTGCGGCAGCCTGCTGCTGCTGTGCGCCTCGATCGTCGCCAAGCTGGTGATGCCGAACGGCGTGGTGCCCATCGGCATCGTTATCGCCCTGATCGGCGTGCCGGTGCTGTTTTACTTCGTCACTCGACAGGTTAAACGCCCATGACTCAACTGACCCTCACCCGCGTCGGCGTCTCGCTGCATCGCCGCTCGCTATTGGCAGACGTTTCATTGAGCTGGCCGGAGGCGCAGCTCGGCGGCATCATCGGCCCCAACGGCGCAGGCAAATCGACGCTGCTCAAAGCGATTAACCGCATGGTGCCGTGCAGCGGCGAGATCGCTTACCGCGAGCGCCTTCTCGATCCGAAAACCAGCCGTATCGCCTATGTGCCGCAGCTTAATCGCTGCGATTCGGCATTGACCGCTTTTGACATGGTGCTGCTGGGCAAGGTACGCCAGTTGAGCTGGCGCATCAGCGCCGCCCAGGCCGATGCGGTCGAGCAGGCGCTTACGGAATGCGGCATTTCCGCGCTCGCCGATCGCCCCTTCAACCGTCTCAGCGGCGGCCAGCGGCAGTTGGTGATGCTGGCTCAGGCCTTCGTCTCTCAGCCGCAGATCATTTTGCTCGACGAACCCACCAGCGCGCTGGATATCCACCACCAGCTGCGCGTGCTCAATCAGATCGCCGACTACGGCCGGCGCCACCGCTGCATCACGCTGCTGGTGATCCACGATCTGGGATTGGCGCTGCGCTATTGCCACTCACTCACGCTGCTCGCGCACGGACGCGTCGTTTGCCACGGCGATACCCATCAGATGATGGGACATCCGATGGTGTCTCGCGTATTTGGCGTCGGCATCGAAAACGGCGTCAGCCCGCAGGGCTACCCCTATCTGCTGCCGACACAGCTGTTACACGCACACGGAGAATCCCCATGTACACTCTGACCAAGGCGGACATGCTGGCGCAACTCGCCGGCTTGCAACAGGAAATTCACCAGCTTCACCGTTCCGCCCGGCAAGATCGGCGCCATTTTTCCCTGCTGGAACGTCGTTTCAGCCGCCTGCAGGCCTTTAACGACGAACCGCAGCTGCAGGCCTATCGTCAAAAGCTGGAAAACGACCGTTTGATAACGGCGCAGATCACCCAACTGCGGGCGACGGCCAACGCCGCGTTGTGCGACTACGAGAAGCATCGCGTCTCGGCGCTGTGCCGGGAACCGGCGCAAACCAATGCCTACCTGAACAGTTTCGACCGCGCGCTGCAGCTGGAGATCGCGGCCGCCGACATTAAACCCGGCGAACGGGTGCTGCTGGTGGGCAGCGGCGCATTGCCCACCACGGCGCTGGCGCTGGTCGCCAGGCTCTCCGCCACCGTCATTTGCTACGATTGCGACCCGGCGGCCCAGCGTTTTGCCCGCCGGCTCACTCGCCACCTGGGGCTGGTGCAGCAGATGCCCTGCATCGACAAGCTGAACGGCCTGACGCGCAACGATATCGATCACATCATCATCGCCTCCCTGGTGGCGGACAAGCAGGGTTTGCTGAAGGCGCTGCGGCCTTTGCTGCCCCAGTGCGGCAAATTGCTGGTGCGCTATGGCAATGGCCTCAAGTCGATCTTCAACTGCCCTTACCACCACCAGGCCGCCGGCTCGCCCTGGCGCGTCAGCGGTAAACCGCTCACCACCCCGCTGTACGATCTCTTGATTTTGGAGCCTCACCGCCATGAATAATGCCTTTCCCACCCTGATCCTCGGCGCCGGCCCGGCGGCGATCCAACTGGCGGAGGACATCAAGGCCGCGGGCAATGCGCGCATCGGCCTGTACAACCGCCCCAGCGAAAAAGGGCGCCGCCTGAAGCAACATCTGGCGCACACGCCCAGCCTGTGGCTGACGGGCGCCGGTAAGGCGCAGCGCACCCAAGACGATGCGCAGGTGACGATTGACCGCTATTGCGATGATCTGGCGCTCGTCGGCGGCGACTGGCGCAGACTGATCCTTGCCGTCCCCGCCGATCAATACCATGACGTGCTGCGACAGGTGCCATGGGCGGCGTTGCCCCAACTGCGCTCACTGATCCTGCTCTCTCCCTCCATCGGCTCCGGCTTGATGGCGCAAAGCCTGCTGCAGGAGGCCGGGCAATCCCACGTCGAGGTCATCAGCCTGTCGAGCTACTACGCCGACACCAAATACCAGAACGCCGAACAGCCTTACCGCGCCTACACCAAGGCGTTCAAGCAGCGGATTTATCTGGCCGGCGCAGGCGCAAGGTCAGACTGCGCCGAACTCGACTGGCTTTGCTCGCTGCTGGCGCGTCACGGCATTGACGCCCAACGCTGCAACAGCCTGCTCGCCGCCGAGCGCTTCAGCATCACCAATTATGTTCATCCTCCGCTGGCGCTGGCCGAAACCACGCTGCAGGCGATATTCGAGCCGCTGGCGCCGATCCAGTACCTGTATAAAACCCACCCCGAGGGCCCCATCTGCCCCGAGGCGATCGCCGACATGCTGGCGCTCTCGCAGGATTACCAGCAGTTGCTCAACCGGCTCGGCATCGAGGCCATTAACCTGCTGCGCTTTTTGAATGACGACAACTACCCGGTTCCGCCCCGTATGGTGAGCCGCCGCTGGATTGACCAATTCCCGCAGCTCGCGCCGACGGAGCAATGCTATGCGCTGTTTACGCGTTATACCGCGCTGCTGGTCGACCCCTATTCCGAGCCGGACGCGCAGGGCCGCTACTATGATTTTTCCGCCGTCAGGGTCGCCCGCATCTTCCAGGATGCCCAGGGGCGCTGGCGCCTGCCGCGCGTGCCGCAAGAGGACGTGCGCAAACTGCGCGTCCTGGTCTTGCTGGCGCAGCGGCTTGACGTCGAGATGCCCGCCGCCCAGCGTCTGTTGGCCCGCTTTCAGCAGGCGCTGCAGCACTTCGTCACCCGGATCGGCGCCGAGCATTGCCATCATTCGTTGCTGGACGATACCTGCGACGAGCAGGCGGACATCATTTACCGACAATGGCGGAGGCAAGCATGAATCAGGGTGCGCTACTGGCCATTTTTGCCTCATTGATTTTCAGCGTCATGAACGCGCTGGTTAAAACCATCTCCGATGCTATTCCCACCGGTGAAATCGTGTTCTTTCGCAGCAGCATCGGCTGTGTGCTGGTTCTGCTGCTGATGTACCGCCACCGCATCGCCTTCAGCCGCGTAGACCGGCCGCTGCTGGTGTTGCGCGGCACCATGGGCGGGCTGTATCTCATTTGTTATTTTTACAGCATCGCCCATCTGACGCTGGCCGACGCCAGCATGCTGGCCTATCTGTCGCCGTTTTTCTCCATTTTGCTCTCCTTGCTGGTGCTGCGTGAACGGGTCAGCGCCTGCACCGCGTTTTGGCTGGCGATGGTCATCATCGGCGCCGTGCTGCTGGTGCGGCCGTGGCACTTCTCGGCCTATACCCTGGCGTCGCTGGTCGGCGTGATGAGCGCGGTGTTCGCCTCGATCGCCTATCTGTCGGTCAACAAACTCAGCAAGCGCCACCACAACTACGAGATCGTGTTCTACTTCCTGTTCATCGCAACGCTGATCTCGCTGCCGCTGATGTGGAACGCGTTCGTTTGGCCCAACGCCTATCAGTTCGCCATTCTGCTCGCCATCGCCCTGGTGTCGCTGTTGGGGCAGGTCGTTTTAACCCAGGCCTTCTCTTCCGATAACCTGATCGTGGTCTCGGTGGTGCGCTATATCGGCATCGTGTTCAACATCGCCTGGGGTTGGCTGTTCTGGCATGAGATCCCGCTGCTGCTGTCGCTGTTAGGCTGTCTGCTGGTGGTGGTTTCCTGCATTCAGCTCGGGCTGCGTCACCGTAAGAAACCGGCTTAAGCCGGGCTTGCCGCAACCAAAAAAAAACGCACCCAAGGGTGCGTTTTTCACAGGCAAAGCCGTGGCCTTATTTGGCCGGCGTCGGCTGCTGAGCGGGCTGATCCTTTTCCAGATGAGCCAGGTCCAGCGCGATATGCACGGTTTCATCCAGGTACGGATCCGGCTCCTGGTAATCCTTCGGCAGATCGTCGAGCGATTTCAGCGGCTTCTTGCCCGCACGTTCCAGACGCTCGTTGATGCGTTTCAGACGGGTCGCGTCGTCATCGTGATTCTCTTTCTCGCGCACCGCCAGATTGAGGGACACGATGTTGCGTTTATCCTTCAGCGCCTTGTAATGCGCGATATCCTGCGCGATGTACTGGAACTCCGGATTTTGCGCGATGCGCTGCTGGTGATCTTTCAGCAGCTCCGGCTCGAACGGCGCCATATCGCCGGTCTTGCTGTAGGTCGCCGCATTGATGCTGTCCCACGGCATGGCGTTGTCTTCAAACGCTTCGCCGGTTTCCGCCGGATCGACGCCGGTCGGCATCAGAATGTCCGGCGTCACGCCCTTGCGCTGGGTGCTGCCGCCATTGACGCGGTAGAACTTCTGTATGGTGTACTGCACGGAACCGAGCGCCGGCCACTCAGGGCGCAGCATCTGATCGTAGATACGGTTCAGCGAACGGTACTGCTGCACGGTACCTTTACCGAAGGTCGGCTCGCCGACAATCAGCGCGCGGCCGTAATCCTGCATCGCCGCCGCGAAAATTTCGGAGGCGGAGGCGCTGAAGCGATCGACCAGCACCACCAGCGGGCCTTTATAGTAAGTCACGCCGTCGGTGTCGGCGTCTTCGCGCACTTTACCGTTGTTGTCGCGCACCTGCACCACCGGGCCGCTAGGAATGAACAGGCCGGACAGCGACACCGCTTCGGTCAGCGCGCCGCCGCCGTTGGTGCGCAGATCGATGATCACGCTCTTGACGTTCTGCTTGGCCATCTTCTGCAGCTGCACTTTCACGTCATCGGTCAGACCGACATAGAAGCCGGGGATGTCGAACACCGCCACCTTCTCTTTGCCGACGGTCTTGATGGTCATTTTCACCGCGCGGTCTTCCAGACGGATGCGCTCGCGGGTCAAGGTGACCACGCGGGTTTTGGTGCCCTTGCCGGCCGGCAGGATCTCAAGGCGCACCTTGCTGCCCTTCGGCCCTTTGATCAACGACACCACGTCGTCCAGGCGCCAGCCGATCACGTCCACCATCGGTTTGCCGGCCTGGCCGACGCCGACGATGCGATCGCCCACGGTGATCGCTTTGCTCTTCGCCGCCGGACCGCCCGGCACCATCGAGTTGATCAGGGTGTAGTCGTCATCCATCTGCAGCACCGCGCCGATGCCTTCCAGCGACAGGCTCATCTCGGTGTTGAACTGCTCGGTGTTGCGCGGAGACAGATAGTTGGTGTGCGGGTCGATTTCATGCGCAAAGGCATTCATCGCCAGCTGGAAGACGTCTTCGCTGTTGCTTTGCGTCAGGCGCTTGATGGCGAACTGATAGCGCTTGGTCAGCGTGTCGCGGATTTCTTTGTCGGTCTTGCCGGTCAGCTTGAGGTTCAGCTCGTCATACGTGACTTTCGCATCCCACAGGCTATCCAGCTCGGCCTTGTCTTTCGGCCACGGCGCTTTGCTGCGGTCGAGATCGATAGTGCCGTTGCCGGTGAAGTTCATCGGCTTGTCCAGCAACGACAACGCATAGGTGTAACGCTCAAAGCGGCGTTTCTGCGCCAGATTGAACAGCGCGTAGAAGGTGTCCAGCTTGCCGGTTTTCAGCTCTTCGCCAACCTGATTGCGTTTGCCGGCGAACTGCGCCACGTCGGAGGCCAGCAACACGTTATGATTGTAGTCCAGCATGTTCAGGTAGCGATCGAAGATCTTGCCTGAAAATTCCGCATCGAGGGCGAACTGGCGGTAATGAGAGCGAGTGAAGCGCGAGGTGACGCGCTCACTCACCGTAGCGTGCTGGGGTTCCTGTTGCAGTTGGGGCAGTTGGCCGATGCGGATGTTGGCTGTTTCCGCGCCGTAACTGACACCCGCCCACAGCAGCCCTGCAATCGCTGTTAATCTGACGAATTTGTTCATGCCTGGGTTGGCCTCCGTATCAGAACTGCAAGTGTTCTGCGCGCACAATCATCGCCAGACCGGAAGAGAGCTGCACACGTACGCCATCTTTAGCGATTTCGAGTACGGTAGCATCCATCGCGCTCTTGCCTGCTCTGACTTTGATTTCCTGGCCAATTTGCAGTTTAGAGATATCCGTGACTGGCGCATAACGCGGCTGGCTTTCCTCTTTGGCTGCACGAGGTTGGCGAGCGGGCTGTGGGCGAGTTTGTGGGCGCGGCTTGCGGTTTTCCGGCGCGGCTCCGCCTTCGCGACGCGCAGCGGGCTTTTTACCGGCTGGACGCGGACGGCGCGGAGCGGCATCGGCGGATTCGCCGGCGGCTTCACGTTTTTTGGCGTTTTGTTCGGCACGCTGTGCCTGAACGCGCGCTTTGGCTTCTTCAAGCTGCTGGCGAGCATGATCGACATGCTGCTGCTCCAGTTCACCGCACGGATTGCCGTCCAGATCGACGCGCTGCGCGCCAACCTTGACGCCGTACAGGTAACGCCAGCTTGAGGTGTATAGGCGCAGGGCAGAACGCAATTGCGTTTTGCTGAGATTCTCTTCCCCCTGCACGCGCTCTACCAAATCCTGAAAAATACCGATTTTCAGCGGACGAGCTTCGCCTTCGGCGCTAAAGCAGAGCGGAAAACGCTCGGCAAGAAAAGCAATGACTTCTTTACTAGAGTTCAACTTAGGTTGATTTTCCATGAAATTTCCTGATTACAACGGTATTGCCAACAAGCCACAGGCATGAACAGGCGTCATTATAATGACGCCATCGGTAATTGCCACGTTAACCGTCGATCAACTTGCCGCCACAGTCACATATTTCGCACTGTCACACTGTTCCAGTTGCTCACAAAGCCCCGCCACCACTGCTTTCAGGCCCACTTCGTCCTGTTCGTCGAAGCGTTGATAAACCGTGCTATCGATATCCAAAACGCCGATCGCTCGGCCGCCAACCGCCAGCGGCAGCACGATTTCCGCGTTGCTGGCCGCATCGCAGGCGATATGGCCCGGAAACGCATGCACGTCGCCGACGCGCTGCACGCGATTTTCCGCCACCGCCGTGCCGCACACGCCCTTGCCCACCGGAATGCGCACGCAGGCGATCTTGCCCTGGAACGGCCCCAGCACCAGTTGGTCGCCATCCATCAGATAGAAACCGACCCAGTTCACGTCATCCAGACGCTCGTTGAGCAACGCGCTGGCGTTGGACAGCGCCGCGATAAAGTTGGTTTCCCCGCCGAGCAACGCGCTCAGGTCACGTTTTAATTCCGCGTAGAATTGTTCTTTTGTCATGTGTTAACCATTGAAACAGTGAAGATGGCCAGAAGCCCAAAGCTTAGGCCCTATAAAATAAGCATTAAATGCGTATAGCCACAAGGTTAATCATCTGTTGCTTCACAAAACCCCGTCGCTCGGGGTATGTTTGCCGCTCAGAATCCCGGTTTACCTCGTTTTACCGTCCGGCGCCCGATCGCCGGTGACGCGGCCGGTTTATTTTTCAGCTACGCTGACAGTTCCGGCGGGCTCAAGGGCAGCTACTTGTCAAAAATGAAAATACACGCGATCACCGCCCCCCTTTCCAAAGCGCGCCACCAACGCTGTTGCGAGTGCGACCTGCTGTTCGTGCTGCCGCCGCTCAGCGGCAATCAGGCCGCTTATTGTCCGCGCTGTAACGCCAAGGTGGTGAGCGGCCGCGACTGGTCGATGACGCGCCTGACCGCCATGGCGATCGCCATGCTGCTGCTGATGCCGTTCGCCTTCACCGAACCGCTGATCAGCATTCGTCTGCTCGGCACGCGCATCGACGCCAGTTTGCTGGAGGGCATCTGGCAGATGAGCCGCCAGGGCGATCCGCTCACCGCCAGCATGGTGGCGTTTTGCACCATCGGCGCCCCACTGACGCTGGTGCTGTCGCTGCTGTACCTGCGTTTCGGCCATGCGCTCGGCATGAACCTGCGCCCGGTGCTGCTGATGCTGGAGCGGCTCAAAGAGTGGGTGATGCTGGACATTTATCTGATCGGCATGGCGGTGGCGGCGATCAAAGTGCAGGATTACGCCGACATCCAGCCCGGCAGCGCGCTGATCGCTTACCTTTCGCTCACGGTGCTAAGCATCCTGACGCTGATACACGTCAATCTGGAGCAGCTGTGGGAGCGCTACTATCCGCAGGAACAGCCGGAAGGCCCGCCGACGGCGCTGCACATTTGTCTGTCCTGCCACTATACCGGCTATCCCGACGCGCGCGGCCGCTGCCCGCGTTGCCATGTGCCGATGTGCCATCGCCAGCCCTACAGCCTGCAGAAAACCTGGGCGGCGCTGATCGCGGCGATGATCCTGCTGATACCGGCCAACCTGCTGCCGATTTCCATCATTTACGCCAACGGCACGCGGCTGGAAGACACCATTTTCTCCGGCGTGGTCTCATTGGCCACCTCCGGCAACGTGCCGATCGCCGCCATCGTGTTCATCGCCAGCGTGCTGGTGCCCTTCACCAAGGTGATCGTGCTGATCGTGCTGTTACTGAGCATCCACTTCAAAACCTCGCACAGCCTGAAGACGCGCATTCGTCTGCTGCGCCTGGTCACCTGGATCGGCCGTTGGTCGATGCTCGATCTGTTCGTTATCGCCTTGATGATGTCGCTGGTAAATCGCGATCAACTGTTATCTTTTACTATGGGACCGGCCGCGTTTTACTTTGGCTCGGCGGTCATTTTGACTATTCTTGCCGTTGAGTGGCTGGATAGCCGATTGATTTGGGATGCACATGCAACAGGAAACGCCGACTACACCGACTGAAGCGCGGGTCAAGAACAAACGCCGCATTTCACCGTTCTGGTTACTGCCGTTCATCGCCCTGCTGATCGCCGGGTGGCTGGTCTATAACAATTTCCAGGAGCGCGGCACCACCGTCACCATCGATTTCCAATCGGCGGCGGGCATCGTCGCCGGCCGCACGCCGGTGCGCTACCAGGGCGTTGAGGTCGGCACGGTGCAAAAAATCAGCCTGAGCAAAGATCTGCGCAGCATCGTGGTGGAAGCCAGCATCAAAAGCGATCTGGAAGACTCGCTGCGCGAAGGCACCCAGTTCTGGCTGGTGACGCCCAAGGCCTCGCTGGCCGGGGTTTCCGGGCTCGATGCGCTGGTCGGCGGCAACTATATCGGCATGATGCCCGGCAGCGGCAAGGAGCAAACCCACTTCACCGCGCTCGATACCCAGCCGAAGTACCGCCTGAACACCGGCGAGCTGATGATTCACCTGCATGCCGACGATCTGGGTTCGCTCAACAGCGGCTCGCTGGTCTATTACCGTAAAATCCCGGTCGGCAAGGTGTATGACTACACCATCAGCGAAGGCAACAAGGGCGTAACCATCGACGTGCTGATCGACCGCCGCTTCGCCAACCTGGTGAAGAGCAACAGCCGCTTCTGGAATGTCTCCGGCTTCAAGGGCGATTTCAGCCTGTCCGGCGCCACGGTGCAGATGGAGAGCCTGGCGGCGCTGGTCAACGGCGCCATCGCCTTCGATTCGCCGGCCGATGGCCAGCAGGCCAAGGGCGATCAGAACTATACCCTTTACCCGGACCTGGCCCACAGCCAGCGCGGCGTCAATATTCTGCTGGATCTGCCGAGCGGCAACAATTTGAGTGAAAACCGCACGCCGCTGATGTACCAGGGGCTGCAGGTCGGCACCCTGACCAAGCTGACGTTGCAACAGGACAGCAAAGTCATCGGTGAACTGACCATCGATCCTTCGGTGGTCGATCTGATGCGCAGCGGCACCCGCATCGTGATGCGCAGCCCGCGCATCAGCCTCAACGACGCCAAGCTCAGCCAACTGCTGACCGGCACCACGCTGGAACTGGTGCCGGGTGAAGGCGAACCGCAGCAGCGTTTCAACGTGCTGGACAGCAGCGAAACGCTGTTGCAACAGCCGGGCGTGTTGACCGTCACGCTGACGGCGCCGCAAAGCTACGGCATCGACGTCGGGCAACCGCTGGTGGTGCACGGCGTGAAAGTCGGCCAAATCCTGAGCCGCACCTTGACCGCCGGCGGCGTGGTGTTCACCGCCGCCGTTGATGCGCAATATCGCGGCCTGCTGCACAAAGACAGCAAATTCGTGGTCAACAGCCGCCTCGACGTCAAGCTGGGAATAGACGGCATGGAAGTGCTCGGCGCCAGCGCGCAGGAGTGGGTAGACGGCGGCGTGCGCATTATCCCCGGCAGCAAAGGGGAGCCTGGCGGCCAGTATCCGCTGTACGCCAACAGCGAAAAAGCCGAGGAAGGCATCGTCGGCAACGCCCCTTCCACCACCCTGACCCTCAGCGCCACCAGCCTGCCGGACGTGCAGGCCGGCTCAGTGGTGCTGTATCGTAAATTCCAGGTGGGCGAGATCGTTAACGTTCGGCCGAAGGCCAACGAGTTTGAGGTGGATGTCTACATCAGCCCGGAATACCGTAAGTTGCTGACCCGTGAAAGCATCTTCTGGGCCGAAGGCGGCGCCAAGGTGCAGCTCAACGGCAGCGGCCTGACGGTGCAGGCTTCGCCGCTCAACCGCGCGCTGAAAGGCGCCATCAGCTTCGACAACCTGCAGGGCGTGACGCTGAACAAAGGCGCCAACCGCGTACTGTACGCCAGCGAAACCGCCGCCCGCGCGGTGGGCAGCCAAATCACGCTGAAAACCTATGACGCCAGCAAGCTGTCGGCGGGCATGCCGCTGCGTTACCTCGGCATCGACGTCGGCCAGGTGGAGTCGCTGCAGCTGGCGCCGGAGCGCAACGAAGTGTTGGCCAAAGCGGTGCTGTATCCGGAATACGTGCAGACCTTCGCGCGCCTCGGCAGCCGCTTCTCGATCGTGTCGCCGGAGATCTCCGCCGCCGGCGTCAGCAACCTCGATACCCTGCTCCAGCCTTATATCAACGTGGAGCCGGGCCGCGGGCGCGAGCTGCGCACCTTCGAACTGCAGCAGGCCAGCATCACCGACTCGCGCTATCTGGACGGCCTGAGCGTCGTGCTCGACGCGGCCGAAACCGGCTCGCTGCAGATCGGCACGCCGGTGCTGTTCCGCGGCGTAGAGGTCGGCACTATCACCGGTTTCTACCTCGGCGCCATGTCCGATCGGGTGCACGTCGCGCTGCGCATCAGCAAGAAGTACCAGCATCTGGTGCGCAACAACAGCGTGTTCTGGCTGGCGTCGGGTTACAACCTGCAGTTCGGCCTGACCGGCGGCGTGATCAAGAGTGGCACCTTCCAGCAGTTCATCCGCGGCGGCATCGCCTTCGCCACGCCGCCAACCATTCCGCTGGCGCCGAAAGCGACGCCGAACAAGCACTTCCTGCTGAATCCGGAAGAGCCGAAGGACTGGAAAACCTGGGGCACCGCCATTCCTCGCGATTAACTTTCGCGTTTTCCTCAGGGCCCGGCAATGCCGGGCCCTGTTTTTTTCCGCTTTGTGATAAACTCTCGCCCTTGTCTTTATTGCACCCTGAGAGTTCGCCCCGTGGCCAAATCCACCGCCGTTTTTCTGCCCCCCGCTTTCCTTGACGCCACCCGCGCCATCATGCCCGCCGAACTGGCGATGGACGATTTTATCGCCGCCTGCCAGCGCCCGCTGCGCCGTAGCCTGCGCGTCAACACGCTGAAGATCGGCGTCGCCGACTTCCTGGCGCTGGTGCGGGACTACGACTGGCGATTGGAACCCATTCCCTGGTGCGCGGAAGGTTTCTGGATCGAGCGCGACGATGAAGAGCTGCGATTGGGCAGCGCCGCCGAACATTTGAGCGGCCTGTTCTACATTCAGGAGGCCAGCTCGATGCTGCCGGTCAGCGCGCTGTTCGCCGGCGGTGCAGCGCCCCATCGGGTGCTGGACGTGGCGGCCGCGCCGGGCTCCAAAACCACCCAGATAGCCGCGTTGATGGATAATCAGGGCGGCATCGTCGCCAACGAATACTCCGCCAGCCGGGTGAAAGTGCTGCACGCCAATATCAGCCGCTGCGGCGTGAAGAATACGGCGCTGACCCACTTCGATGGCCGGGTGTTCGGCGCCGCGCTGCCGGAGAGTTTTGACGCCATTCTGCTCGACGCCCCCTGCTCCGGCGAAGGCGTGGTGCGCAAAGATCCGGACGCCATGAGCAACTGGTCGCCGGAAAGCGTCGCCGAGATCGCCGCCACCCAGCGCGAGCTGATCGACAGCGCGTTTCATGCGCTGGCGCCGGGCGGCGTGATGGTTTATTCCACCTGCACCCTCAATGCGCAGGAAAATCAGCAGGTGGTGCGCTGGCTGCTGGACACCTATGGCGACGCGGTCAGCGTCGAGCCGCTGGGTGAGCTGTTCCCCGGCGCCGACAAGGCGTTGACCGCCGAGGGCTTCCTGCACGTCTTCCCGCAGATTTACGACAGCGAAGGGTTTTTCGTCGCCCGCCTGCGTAAAAAACACGCCGTGGCGCCGTTAGCAAAGCCGACCTATAAAGTCGGTAAATTCCCATTCAGCCCGCTGTCCGGCAAAGAGGCGGCGCTGGTCGCCCAAGCCGCCGCGGCATCCGGCTTAACCTGGGGCGATGACAGCCGGCTGTGGGAGCGCGACAAGGAAATCTGGCTCTTCCCGGCCGAGCTGGAGCCGCTGTTCGGCAAAGTGCGCTTCTCGCGTATCGGCCTCAAGCTGGCGGAGCGCTTCCCGAAAGGTTTCCGTTGGCAGCACGAAGCGGCGATCGCCCTCGCGTGCGCCGACGGCAAACAGCATTTCGAGCTGGACGCCACGCTGGCCCAAGAGTGGTATCACGGCCGCGATCTCTACCCTGAGCAGCCGCCGGCGGGCGACGAGTGCATCGTCACCTATCAGGGGCAACCGCTGGGCATCGCCAAACGCATCGGCAGCCGCATCAAGAACAACCTGCCGCGCGAGCTGGTGCGCGACGGCGCGCTGGATTTTCACCTGTAATCGCCCTGGCGCCGGGGAGCCGCTTTCCCCGGCGATAAATAAAGATAACAATATTCCCATCGCCATTCGTTATTATTCTAATCATTTCACCATCACGTTATTTCACCCGCGCACGCTTGCCCTGTGCCAATTAAAAAGTTTTGACCTTTGATAAAGACAATTTCACGTTCTTATCCTATTAATTTAAATGTAAGTAAATAAATGCGTGCAACTCAGCTCTGGGTGGCGTTTTTGCGGACTTTCTCTGACATGGCAAGGAATCATGATGAAAAAAACTCTGCTGGTTTTGCTCTCGTTAACACCTCTGCTGTGCATCAGTGGCGCAGCCAACGCAGCGGGCACCATTCAGGGCACGCTGGGCGTGACAATGACCATCGGCGCCGGGTGCGTGGTCACCGGCGGCAACAGTTCCGGCACCACCAACGACTTTGGTTCCATCAGTTTCGGCACCTACTCGTCGCTGGCTAACGTCATCACCGCCAGCGCCACCGGCAGCGGCGGCACCGGCACCTTGGGGCTGAACTGCACCACCGGCACCAACTACACCGTGGCGCTGGACAACGGCCTCAACGCCTCCGGCAGCCAGCGGCGCATGGCCAGCGGCGTGCCCGCCTACATCAGCTATAACCTCTACCAGGACAGCGCCCACGCCGTGCCGTGGAACAGCACCACCGGCGTGCTGACCGGCACCGGCACCGGCTCGGCGGTCCCGCTGATCGTCTACGGTCTGGTGCCCGCCGCGGGCACCACCCCGGCCGCCGGCGTGTACAACGATACCGTCACCATGACCGTGACCTGGTGATGCCTGCCGACACGGGGCGCCACCACGGCGCTCCGTCATTCATTAATATAATAATATTCCCATCCGCCATCTCATTATCTCAAACACGATTCCCCCTGATGTGTTTACGCTGCACTCAACCTGCGATCTCGCTTAAAAATAAATAAAGTTTTTAATCTTTCGGCAAGACATTCCCCCGTTCTTATTCTATTAATTAATCTGTAAATAGATTAATGCATTTGACTCATTTTTCGGGCTTTTTGGCAGGCTTCTCTACTACGGCAAGGAACCATGATGAAAAAGACTCTGGCGGCATTAACCTCGGCAGCGGTTCTGCTGTGCACCTCTGGCGCCGCCTTTGCGGCGGGCACCATTCAGGGCACGCTGGGCGTCACTTTAACCATCGGCGCCGGCTGCGTCGTTACCGGCGGCAACAGCTCCGGCACCACCAACAACTTCGGCTCCATCAGCTTCGGCACCTACTCGTCGCTGGCTAACGTCATCACCGCCAGCGCCACCGGCAGCGGCGGCACCGGCACCTTGGGGCTGAACTGCACCACCGGCACCAACTACACCGTGGCGCTGGACAACGGCCTCAACGCCTCCGGCAGCCAGCGACGCATGGCCAGCAGCGTGCCCGCTTACATCAGCTATAACCTCTATCAGGACAGCGCCCACGCCGTGCCGTGGAACAGCACCACCGGCGTGCTGACCGGCACCGGCACCGGCTCGGCGGTCCCGTTGATCGTCTATGGTCTGGTGCCCGCCGCGGGCACCACCCCGGCGGCAGGCGCGTACAGCGATACCGTCACCATGACCGTCACCTGGTAAGCATGACGCGCCTGGCCGTCACCTGCATGCTGCTGTCGTTGGCAGGCGCTTGCCGCGCCGACGTCAGCACTGCGACGGTCGGCGTCAGCGCCACCTTGGTCAAATCCTGTGTCGCAGGCACCACCAGCGGCGGCAACACCACGTTCGGCACCTTTAACTTCGGCACGGTTTACTTCCTCAATACGGCGATAAAAGTGACCGGCCAGGCGAACGCCGGTGCACTGCAGATCAACTGCAACAACGGCACCAGTTACACGGTGCTACTCAGCGGCGGACAGAGCGGCAATACCGCTTCGCGCTATCTGCAAAGCGCGGCGGGCGCCCGCGTGAACTACAACCTGTATACCAGCGCCAGCTACGCCACCGTCTGGGATAACGTCACCGGCGTGACGCAGACCGCCACCGGTCAAAGCGTCTGGCTGCCGGTGTACGGCATGATCCCGGTGCAGGCGACGCCGGCAACAGGCACTTATACGGACACGGTACAGGTGACGATAAATTGGTGATTAACGGAACGCTGCGCACCCTGCTGCTGACGGCGCTGCTTGGCGCTCCGGCGGCACATGCCGATACCGTCAGCCAGGGCTTCACGGTCAATGCTTCGATCATCAAAGGCTGCGTGCTCGGCAGCGGCGTCACCAACGTTACCTCGTTCGGCAGCATGAGCTTCGGCCAGGTGGCGTCTTTAAGCAGCCCGATAAAAATTGTCTCAAGCGCCGGCGCCGGCTCAATCCTTATCCGCTGCAACCCCGGGCTCAGCGTCACCCTGGGATTGAACGTCGGCAATAACGTGACCGGCTCCATCGCCGGCGGACGCAAGCTGTTGAACTCGGTCACCTCGGAAACGCTGATTTACCAGCTCTACCAGGATGCCAACTACGCCGTTTTGTGGGGAGACGGCGGCAACGGCGGCGCCGCCCAAACCGTCTCCTCCACCGGCAGTACGCAGGAAATAAAAATCTACGCCAGTTTAATGGCGAGCAGCACCTTGCCCACCAGCGGCACCTACAACGATACGGTCTTAGTGACGGTGAGTTATTGAGCTTTTAAAAGGATCACATTATGCGTACTACTCTGCTTCGCCTGCCTCTGCTGGCAGGATTGTTGTTAGCCGGCCAGCCGCAGGCCTTCGCCGCCGCCTCCATTCTGATTTGGCCCATCGATCCGGTTATTGAAGACAACCAGCAGGCGACGGCCCTGTGGCTGGAAAACCGCGACAGCAAGCCGGTTTACATGCAAATTCGCGTGCTGGGCTGGCAACAAACCGGCGGTAAGGACGATTACCGCAACCAGAGCGAGGTGCTCGCCAGCCCGCCGGTCGCCACCATTCTCCCCGGCAAACGCCAACTGATTCGCCTGATCAAGCAGACGCCGGCCGCCGCCGGACAAGAGCGGGCTTACCGCATCCTGGTCGATGAAGTGCCGATCAAAGATAAAGATGGCGCAGCGCCCGACAAAGGCGCGCAGATGGGGCTGAAATTCCAGATGCGTTATTCGGTGCCGCTGTTCGTCAGCGGCAAAGGCGTCTGGACCAAGCAAGACTTCGAACACCCGCGCGACTACGCCACCGCCAACCAGCCGAAGCTCAGCTACCGGCTGCTGCAACAAAACAGCCAGCGCTGGCTCGACGTGCGCAATGACGGCATCGTGCATGCTCGCCTGTCGCAGGTCAGCATTCAGGGCAAGCCGCTCAACAACGGGCTGCTGGGCTATGTGCTGCCGGGTTCGCAAATGCGTTTCGCCCTGCCGCCGTCGGGCAGTTTTGCCGCCGGCAAGCTGCAGGCGATGGTCAACGACAATAAACAGCCCGTAACCCTCCCGTCTTACTGAGCCCGAGGCGCAGGTGATGCGGATGTCGCCATCGCCCTCACGCGGCATGCAGCTCAAGCCGCTGGCCCTGGCCGTACTCTGTATGGCGGTAGAACTGTGCCCGCCGCCTGCCGCCGCCGACGATTTGCCACCGCCGCCCCGCGCCGTCAGCATGCCGGATACCACGCTGTATCTGGAGCCGGTGGTGAACGGCCGCCCGACCGGCAAAGTCGTGCCGGTCGCCTACCGCGGCGGCCATTACTATTTAACGCCTCAGCAGCTGATCGATGCCGGCCTGCCGGTGACGGACAAACAGGTGAAAGAGATCGCCGTCGATCAACTGGATAAGGTCGACGTCACCTACAGCGGCGAAACGCAGCAGTTGCTGATCTCGGTGCCCAACGATTGGCTCCCCAGGCAAACCCTCGGCGACGCCAACCCGGAGCAGCGGCTGCCGGCGCAAAGCAGCCTGGGCTTCTTGCTGAATTACGACGCCTACGTCAGCCAAAGCGGCGGGCGCGGCAATCCGGGCTATTTTTCCGCCTGGAGCGAACAGCGCCTGTTCGACGGCTTCGGCGTTATCGCCAACACCGGCATTTTCCGCAGCAGCTTCAACGGCGAGACCGCCGCGCAGCAGAACAATCGCTATATCCGCTACGACAGCAGCTGGCGCTACAGCGACGACGACACCATGCTCAGCTATACCGCCGGCGATCTCACGACCGGCTCGCTGCCCTGGACCAGTTCGGTACGCGTCGGCGGTCTGCAGGTAGCGCGTAATTTCGCCACGCGGCCGGATCTCATTACCTACCCACTGCCGCAGTTCTCCGGCCAGGCCGCCGTGCCGAGCAGCGTCGATCTGTACATCAACAGCTATAAAAACACCTCCGCCAACGTGAATCCCGGCCCGTTCACCCTGAATACCGTGCCCTACATCAACGGCGCCGGTCAGGCGACGGTGGTGACGACCGATGCGCTCGGCCGCCAGATCAGCACGACGGTGCCGTTCTATGTCGCCAGTTCGCTGCTGCAGGCCGGGTTGAGCGATTTCAGCCTGTCGGCAGGCGCGCTGCGCCAAAACTACGGTTACCGATCCGCGGACTACGGCCAGTGGGTGGCCAGCGGCAGCGGACGTTACGGCGTCACCGACTGGCTCACGCTCGAAGGGCGGGCGGAAGGTGCGGCGGAGTTGGCGGTCACCGGCGCCGGCGCCGGCGTGCGCATCGGGCAGCTAGGGGTGCTCAACGCCTCCTACAGTTACAGCCAGGCGGGCCGCGACGCTTTCAACGCCCCTCCGGTCACGCCGCGGTATTACGATCCGGTCACCGGCCAACCGGTGCAGCAACCGGATGCCGGGCCGGTCTATCAGTACGCCGGCCGACACGGCGATCAAACCAGCCTGAGCTACACCTACAGCAATCAGTATTTCAGCCTCAACGCTCAACGGCTGCTGCGCAGCGCGGACTTTGGCGATCTATCCACCTACAAGAGCAGCTATCGGCTGAGCCGCCGCACCGATCAGCTGACCGGCAGCATCGGCCTGAGCCGCTTCGGCAGCCTGGGCGCCGGTTATTTCGACGTGCGCGACGCCATCGGCCAGCGCACTCGCCTGGTCAACCTGTCGTACAGCCTGACGCTGTGGCGCAACATCAGCCTGTACGCCTCAGCGAACCGCGAGATTGGCGGTGACGGTTACAGCTCTCAGCTGCAGATCAGCATTCCGTTCGATACCTGGGGCACCGCCAACGTCAGCACCGCCCGTGACGCCGGCAACCGCTGGAGCGAACGCGTGGCTTACAGCCGCGCCGCGCCGACCGACGGCGGTTTCGGTTGGAATCTGGCCTATGCCGGCGGCCAGGGCAGCAACAGCGATTATCGTCAGGCGGATGTGACCTGGCGCACCTCGCTGTTGGAAACCCGCGCCGGGCTGTATGGCAACCGTAACGACTACACCCGCTGGGGCGAAGTCAGCGGTTCTCTGGTGGCGATGAACGGCGGCGTTTATGCCACCAACACCATCAACGATGCCTTCGCGCTGGTATCGACCGACGGCTACGCCGGCATTCCGGTCAGCTACGAGAACCAGCGCATCGGCGTCACCAACGACAAAGGTTATCTGCTGGTGCCCACCGTCACCTCGTATTACCACGCCAAGTTCCAAATCGACCCGCTCAATTTACCGGCGGACGTTAACCTGCCGGCGGTCGAAAAAACCGTCGCCATCCGCGATCACAGCGGCTACCTGGTCGAATTCCCCGTCCAGCGCATGTCCGCCGCCGACGTGGAGCTGGTCGATGCGCAAGGCAAACCGCTGGCCAACGGCAGCCAGGTGGCGGTGCTCGGCGGCAATCAACAAAGCTACGTCGGGTGGGATGGCATGACCTATATCGATCCGGTGCAGCAACACAACCGGTTAAGCGTAATCCCGGCCGACGGCGGCCCGCCGTGCCAGGTCAGTTTCAGCCTGGCCAACCCGCAGGGGTTGCAACGCGTCGGCCCTCTCGTCTGCCAGTAACACACGGAGAAGAAGAATGATGTCTCGGCAAGTGAAAATCTTTTTGGCGGCGCTGCTGTTGATGTGTGGACAACGCGCGCTGGCGGACTGCGCCACCACCAACGGCACGGTTACCCTGCCCAGCAGCAACTCCTTCGCCGTCTACAACGGCCAGATAAGCGCCCAAGGCACCGCGGGGCTGAACTGCACCGGGCTCGGGCTCAATTTGCTGACGCAAAACACCGTCACGGTCAAGATCGCTTCCACCACCAACAACATGGCCCTGCTGAACGGCAACGGCTCAGGCGATAAAATTTCTTATTTGATCTACCCGGATTCGAACTACCAGTACCCGTATAGCGTCGGCCAGACCATCGATTACAGCTCGCTGAATCTGCTGTCGCTGATCCTGATCTCTTCCAACGTCAACTTTCCGGTGTATATCAAAACCGTCGTCGGCGCGAACGTCAGCGCCGGCACCTATACCGATACCATCAACCTGGTTTGGAACTACCATATCTGCGGCCTGGGCCTGATAGGGCTTTGCATCTGGTGGGACGGCACCAATCAACCCAGCACCGTGACCGTCACCGCGGTCATCACCAAGAGTTGCCTGATCAACACCGCCAACAACGTCAACTTCGGCAGCATGGCCTTAGTGGGGCAATTCAATCCGATCAACCAAAGCATCACGCTGACCTGCACCAAATCCCAGTCTTACAGCTCCTATTTCACCAACGGCAACAATCCGATCACCGGCTGGCGGCGAATGATCAGCGGCACCAGCAACTTCCTGCAGTATCAGATCTATTTGCCCAATACCAGCACCGTGTGGAGCAGCACCAACGCGCAAAGCGGCACCGGCACTGGCCTGGCGCAAAGCATCCCCTTTACCGCCGCCGTCAATCCGGCGCAGACCGAAGTGCCGGTCGGCACCTATCAGGATAACGTCAGCTATGTCGTGACTTACTAGCGCAGCCGCTAGCCGCCCGGCACGAATGTTGCCAGAATGTATTTTTTATGTGGCATTTTTTGCTCATTTGGCTATGCTCATACCGATGACCTGACTGGTCTAACCTCCTACCACATCATTGAGCAAGGAGTTCCCATGAGCAAAACCGTCGTAAAAATTGGCAGCTTCGAGGTCGATGACGCGCATCTTCACGCCACCGCCGACCGTGCAGGCACCCTGAGCATCCCCTGCAAGTCCGATCCGGATCTGTGCATGCAGCTCGACGGCTGGGATGAACACACCAGCATTCCGGCCATCCTCAACGGCAAGCAGTCGCTGCTGTACAAGCAACACTACGATCGACACACGGACGCCTGGGTGATGCGGGTGGCATGAAAATGCATCCAGTCGGCTGACGACGCGCTGCTTTCATCAGAAACAGCGCGTTTTTTTATGCGATGGCGATGCCGCGGCCGGCAAAGAAGTGGGCGAAGCGGTTGAGTGACAGCTGTACTCGCTCGCGCGTCGCCGGGCTGTCGCCCGAAGGATTATGGAAGGTCACGCTTTGCGGATCGGCGGCGGTGATCAACACCAGATGCCCGCCCCGCTGCGGCGGTATGCTCTCGGGCCGGCGAATGGCGGGATGCACCGAGGCGATAAAGTAGCGGCATTCATGAAGCAGCGCCGGCACATCGGCGGCCGCCAGCCCCACCTTCACCTCCGCCTGCAGCGCGAACTGCTCGCGCACGTACTCGACGAACGGCGCGTAAATCAGCCCTTTTATCCGCTCGTTCTCACGCACATAGGCGCCATAAGGCAGGCTGCGGCGCGCCAGTTCCAACAGCGGCGGCGCTTCGCCATCGCGGTGGCCCAGCACCATTTTCAGGCAGGCCATGCCGCACACGTGGTTGGCCCACTCGACGTACTCCGCCCGATCGCGGGCGCCGCTGCGCGCCCAATTCTCGTCTTGCGCCAGCGTCGCGCGGCCGGCGATCAGATCGGCGGCCATCTCCGGGCTCGCCCACTGGCACTCGTAGGGAACGGCGCGCATCAGTTTAGAACTTGTCGACGACTTTGAAATTCATCAGCACCAGCGTCATGTCCGGCGAGAACAGATCGTACTCTTCGAAGAAGCGTTGTAGCTCTTTGCGCCAATGCGCCAGCGAACGATCGCCCTCGCCTTCGGCAAAGGCGTGCGCTTCATCGACCTGATCGTACGTTTTCATTTCCACCGCGGTCAGCTCAACCGCGCAGACCGGCTCTCCCTTGCCGTCCACCACCAGGAACCGATCGCCGGCCTGTGGGATGCCCTCGCCGTCCAGGTTGGAGCAGGTCGCCGTTTTGGTGCCGTTCAAAATCAATTGCACCACTTCATCGGCCTGCTGTTCGGTATCGCCGAACGCCCAGCGCTCAAGGTGCTCGTATTTCTGTGGAATTGCCGTCGCCATGATTATACCTTTTGGAAAAATGCCTCAATGCAGACAGGATAGTACAACGTATTGGCGGCCGTCTGCATCCGTCACAAGCACGACTGCGCGTTACGCCAGCGCCGTCTTTACGAGTTTTTACCGTTCTTCGCTGTGCCTTCAGCGCTACGGGGCGCATACTGTGAACAGTATTCACTCAATGGCAACGCCAGGCGGCAACATGCGGCAAGACGATTTCGATGCTGACGATACCTTCAGCGATTTACTCAACAGCGTCGCGTTGGCGACGCTGTTGCTCATCGCCATCGCCGGCGGATGGTATTTCAGTTAAGAGAGGGCCACGTGGCGACAAAACGCATGGGCAACAAGCTCAGTAAAATGGTGGTGGTGCTGCTGCTGATCTGCCTGGCGTTGCTGCTGTTGCGTTGGGCAGCGATAGCGTTCGGTTAATCCCATAAAACGACGCCGGCCAACCGCCGGCGCCCTGCTCACCGCCGCGGCGCCGCGGCCGGTTCCAGTAACTCGCGCAAATAGGCAAGACGCGCTTCCCCCTGTGGCAACCAGCGACGGCACAGCCAATGTTGCGTTTCACCCGTGCGGCTGAGGCGGTAGTACTCCGCCAAGGTTTCGACCCAGTTCATGTTGTGATCTCCTGCTTTTCGACACCGCAAGTATTGAGCGCAAAAACCAGAAGAAATACTGATGGCTTGTTTTTTATGCTTCCTGTTTTTGGCCGTCGGTAGCGAAGCCGCAGTTCAACTGCTACATTGGGCGAAAATCAACCCACCGAGGTGTAGGCCATGACGTTCTCGGAACAGGAGATTAAACCCGTATGGGATGAAGTCGCGCGCCTGATCGGCGACAGCGTGATGCAACTGCGCCATCGCGGCGAGGCGCTGTCGGTAGAAACGCTGGAGAAACATCTGGCGCGGCAGCTGGCCGAGAGCAACGACATCGAACGGCGTATCCTGCTCGGCGCCGCCATCAACATGCTGAAAGGCGGAAAATGAATCGCCAACCGAAAAGGTTGGCGATCCGACAGAAGCCCGAGGTATGCAAGCCCGGCCTTCTGCGCGCTACTATGTCACGCTAATATGACGTAATTAATAGGAATTGTCGGGTTTTTGCCCAAAACGCCCTATTTTTGTTGCCTGCATTACGCCAACACGAAATCGCCGGCATCCAGCGGCTGCCCCACCACTTTCACCAGGAAATCGTTGCCGTCAAAGGCGCCGCCCAGGTTGATCGCCACATCGCTGACGTGATTTTGCGCATCGTAGCTCAGCTTCGCCTCGCCCGCCTTGCCGCTGAACTGATCGACGAAGCGGATGCCGTCGGCGCTGCCTGTGTTGAACAGCGTCAGATCGATCTTGTCCTCGCCGCGCACGAAGTCGCGGATCCAATCCGGCGCCGCCGCCGTCGACTCATCCGCCGCGAAGTAGACGAAGGTGTCCTTGCCGGCGCCGCCCCACAGCTGATCCGCCCCTTTGCCGCCGTACAACACATCATCGCCCGCGCCGCCCTTGAGCACGTTATCGGCGGCGTTCCCGACCAGCACATCGTTACCCGACCCGCCGATGGCGTTTTCAATCGTTACGCCCGCCGCGATCGACACGTTGCCTTTCAGGCCGCCGACGTCCGAGAACGCCTTTTCATTCAGGTTGATGCGCTGATTTTGGCCGAAGCCGGAGAAGTCGAAGGTGTCGTTGCCGCCGGCATCCCAGGCGGTGAAGATTATCTTGTCCTGCGCACCGGTGGCGCTGAGGAAGTCGCGATCGGTGTTGGAATTGAAACCGTAAACCGTGTCGCCGGTGCGGGTGTTCATGTTGGCGCCGTAGAAATGCTGGATCGCCGTGATGTCATTGAGCAACGGCCCGGAAGAGTACGCGCCTTTAAAGTCCTGCCCGGTGTTGCTTTCGCTGAAATAGCTCATCAGGCTGTGGGCGCGGCTGTCTTCGAAGTAGGTCGCGTCTTTAGCGTAGGTGATGCTGACGCCCGGCGCGGCGTTATAGTCGCCCGGGTGCTGCAACCCCAGCGCATGACCGATCTCATGGGTGAAGGTCTGGCGGCCGTACTCGTTTTCATGGATCTGGTTGTTGACGAAGGTGTGGTTCTTGGCGTTATACCAGGTTTGACCGGCGACCGAAGGCGATGAATCCGGGTTATACGCAAAGGCATAGGAGCCGCGCGAGCTGTAATCGAACAGACCGAATTTGATGTTGGCGGCGGCGGTGTTGCTGGTCTCGGTGAAGGTGATGTTGGCCACGTCGGACCATGACTGCAGCGCCAGTTTGGCCTGCTCGCGCTGTTCCGCGTTAAAGCTGCTGAAGCCGCTGATGCTCATGCTCGACATATTGCCCGGCGCCTTTTCCCAGAAGCTGTAGGTCAGGGAGACCGGCTTTTCGGTCACGCCCTTGTCGTGCCAACTGCGATCGCCGCGCACCAGTTCCAGGCCGGCATTCTCGAACGTTTTCGACGGATGAAGCACGGTAATGGTGTCGTCTTCATCGGGTTTATAAGCGCCCAGCAGGGCTAATACGCCTTCGGCCTTAACGGAAGCATTGCTTGATGACATAACCTTATCTCCATATTCGTCAATTCAATCGGGGTGATGCCCCAACTGGCGGATTGCCTGAACGGCAGCGGCCCGGTGTTGAATCAATACGGGGATATCGGTAATGCGCTGGCGCCTTCCATCGGCACTCTGAATGAGAACGATAATCCCTTAAGAGAAGAGAATAGACACATTTTACCGAGAACAGATTTTTCTTATCAAAAGTGTGACAGGGATTTTCCGCCATGCGAATGATTTTCAAGGTAATAATCAGCATTATCACGATGTCGAAAAAAGTATAAAAAAACCGGGGCAATCCAACCCCGGCTATCCATAACACACTCTGGACTCAGACTAACCAACCGAGCAACAGCGTCGCGCCAATGACCGTGGAAGCGCCGCCGATGCGCGTAGCGATTTGGGCGAACGGCATCAGCCCCATGCGGTTGGACGCCGACAGGATCGCCACGTCGCCGGTGCCGCCCAGGCCGCTGTGACAGCAGGTGACGATCGCCGCTTCCACCGGGAACATCTTCAGGTAAGGCGCAATCAGGAAACTGACCAACCCCATCGACAGCACCACCGAGCCGCAGACCACCACATAGCCGACCGAGAACACCGCAACCACGCTTTCCAGCGGCACGTACAGCATGCCCAGACCGATCATCAGCGGCCACACCAACGCGGTGGAGACGAACTTATAGAAACTGTGCGCGCCGGTCTCCATCGAGGCCGGGATCACCCGGCAGTATTTGCACAGCACCGCGAACAGGATCATCAGCACCGGGCCAGGGATATGCACGATATGCTCGAACAGGCCGCCGACGATAAAGAAGGCGCAGATCACCAGCAGCCCACCGCCCATCAGTTGGAAATCGACGTTGCCGCTTTGTTCCTTGATGGCGAACATCGCGTTCTCCTGCGCCGAACGGATCAGCATGCCGTCGCCGCTCAGCGCCTTGCGCTGCATGCCGATGCGCGCCAGCACCCCGGCGGTCACGATGGCGAAGATATTACCCAGCACCGCCGCCGGCGCCAGCTGCGCGACGTAGACGTCCGGCGTCGATCCCAGGATCGCCGAATAGGCCAGCGACAGCGGTAAAATGCCCTCGCCGATGCCGCCGCCGATGATCGGCACGATGATAAAGAAGAAGGTGTGATAGAAGGTGAAGCCGAACAGTTTCCCCACCAGCAGCCCGGTGATCACCGCCGTGACCGTGCCCACCACCAGCGGCACGAACATGCGAATCATCCCCTGGATCAGGATCACCCGGTTCATGCCGAGAATGCTGCCGACCACCAGACTGGCGATGACGAAATAAAGCAGGTTGGCGTCTTTCATCAGCAGATGGACGGTGCCCATGACGTTGGGCTGGAACACGTTGAAGTAGACCAGCACCGACGGCACCATCAAACACAGAATGGCCGGCCCGCCGATATCGCGCAGCACGGGAATGCTTTTACCCAACTGCGCCAACGCAAAGCCCAGCGTCATTATCACCGCCAGGCCGCCGATCATATTCTTCGGCAGGAAGTTGGCGTAGGCGGAAATCGCCACGATGGCGCAAATCGTGATAAACAACGCGATCGGCACCGCACCGATATCTATTTGACGAAGTTGATTAATTAATCCTGATGATTCGGACGATGCCGTATTTTTATCACAGGCTATTTCTGCATTTATCTGTTTCATTATTCACCCTGCTGACAAGCGTACAGTACGGTTAGATTCACCTGGCGCAATAATCCCGCCATAGCCAAGTGAAAACAACTAATTACAAAAATCCTATTGCGGATTTCGCTTTTTCTAATAAGAAATAAAACAGTAGACAGCACTGACAATATGATAAAAAATAAAAATGCAAAACTAAATTACGCTGAGGGAATTCAATATTGTGACCCTCCGCCAAGGTTGGTTTTAATTAATTATCGTCAGCATTTTGTAATTAAAGTAATCAGGCTTAAATTCGCTGCTATGCTATAGGAGGGCGAAAAAGCCCCCTGCTTTATTAATAAAGAACCGGAAACGCAATTAGCTGAATCCGGTCAGCTTGATCCGAACCTTAATCCTGCGCGCGGCACCGCACGGGAAAAAGGCATAATATGACTCATAAGGAAGTAGAATATGTCTTCACGCGCTGTTACCCCACAAACCCTCGCTCGCTACGGCATCCATCAGGCCGCCGACATCGTCTATAACCCCAGCTATGAATTGCTGTTCGCCGAAGAGACCCGCGCCGACCTGCCGCCGCTGGAACGCGGCACCCTCACCCAACTGGGGGCGGTCAACGTCGCGACCGGCGAATTTACCGGCCGTTCGCCGAAAGACAAATACATCGTGCGCGACGACACCACGCGCGACACCGTCTGGTGGTCCGACAACGGTACCGGCAAGAACGACAACCAGCCGCTGTCGCCGGAAGTCTGGCAGCATCTGAAGACGCTGGTGGGCAACCAGCTCTCCGGCAAGCGTCTGTTCGTGGTGGATGCCTTCTGCGGCGCCAACGCCGATACGCGCCTGAAGGTGCGCTTCATCACCGAGGTGGCCTGGCAGGCGCACTTCGTGAAAAACATGTTTATCCGCCCAAGCGACGCCGAGCTGGCGGACTTTGAGCCGGACTTCGTGGTGTTGAACGGCGCCAAATGCACCAACCCGGACTGGCAACAGCAAGGGCTGCACTCGGAAAACTTCGTCGCTTTCAACCTGACCGAGCGCATGCAGCTGATCGGCGGCACCTGGTACGGCGGCGAGATGAAGAAAGGCCTGTTCTCGATCATGAACTATCTGCTGCCGCTGAAGGGCATCGCCTCGATGCACTGCTCGGCCAACGTCGGCGAGCAAGGCGACGTCGCGGTGTTCTTTGGCCTGTCCGGCACCGGCAAAACTACCCTCTCCACCGATCCGAAACGCCAGCTGATCGGCGATGACGAGCACGGCTGGGACGACGACGGCGTGTTCAACTTCGAAGGCGGCTGCTACGCCAAAACCATCAAGCTGTCGCCGCAGGCGGAGCCGGAAATCTATCAGGCGATCCGCCGCGATGCGCTGCTCGAAAACGTCACCGTGCGGGCCGACGGCAGCATCGACTTCGACGACGCCAGCAAAACCGAGAACACCCGCGTCTCTTACCCGATTTATCACATCGAGAACATCGTCAAACCGGTGTCCAAAGCCGGCCACGCGCGCAAGATCATCTTCCTGACCGCCGACGCCTTCGGCGTGCTGCCGCCGGTGTCGCGCCTGACGCCGGAGCAGACCCAATACCACTTCCTGTCCGGCTTCACCGCCAAGCTGGCCGGCACCGAGCGCGGCATCACCGCCCCGACGCCGACCTTCTCCGCCTGCTTCGGTGCCGCGTTCCTGACGCTGCACCCGACGCAATACGCTGAAGTGCTGGTGAAACGCATGGAGGCCGCCGGCGCCCAGGCTTACCTGGTCAACACCGGCTGGAACGGCAGCGGCAAGCGTATCTCGATCAAAGATACGCGCGGCATCATCGACGCCATCTTGAATGGCGACATTGAGCAGGCCGACACCTTCACGCTGCCGATCTTCGGGCTGGCAGTGCCGACCGCGCTGCCGGGTGTCGATCCGTCGATCCTCGATCCGCGCAAAACCTACGCCGACGAATCGCTGTGGCAGGAGAAAGCGCAGGATCTGGCGCAGCGCTTTATCGATAACTTCGCCAAATATACCGTCACCCAGGCGGGCGAAAAGCTGGTGAACGCCGGGCCGAAGCTGTAACGCAGACGTTTAGCATCCTGCTGTTTAAGGGCCGAACTTTCGGCCCTTTCTTGTTTTCATCCTTCCGCCAGCAAACCCGGCATCACCAGCGCCACCGCCGCCGCGATGCGCTCGTCGATCGCGCTGCCGGGCGGCAACAGCCCCAGCGTCATCTGCCGCAGCGGTTCGGCGATGGTCATCGCCAACAGCAGATCGCTGGTTTGCGCCCAGTCGCGCTCACGCAGCCACCCGCACTGCTGCTGGCGCCGCAGCCAGTCCGCCACCGTCGCCCGTCCGCGCTGAATGCCGTTGCGCTGATAGCTGTCCAGCAGCGCCTCGCGCCCCGGAAACTCGCTTTGCAGCAGCCGAAACATCCCCACCGCTTCGGCGCTCAATACCTGCTGCGCCACCGCCTTCAGCCCTTTTTCCAACAGCGGCGCCACCGCCTCCCACCGCCCGGCATCCTGGGCGAAGGCCGGCTGAAACGCATCGGTCCAGCCGCTCACCGCCTGCGCCACCAGTTCGTCGCGATTGGCCGCAAAGCGATACAGGGTTTTTTTAGCCACCCCGGCGCGTTTCGCCACCGCATCCACCGTTGCCGCGGCATAGCCGCCGTCGAGCAACAGCGCCAGCGTCGCCTGCGCCAGCGCGGCGCGCAGCGCCGTTTCCGGCGTGGCCGGCCGGCCGCGAGCACGCAGCGGTTCTTCATTCGGGTTCGCCATATTTATTCCTCACAAGCATTGACAGACTCAGCATAGCGGCATAACTTTATTTTGGAAACACTATTCGTTTCCAAAATAAAACAGGAACCCATTATGACACATCCTTCCCTGCTGGCGCCGTGGGGCGTTAACGATATCAACGAGTTGCTCAAACCTGAACCGCTGCGGCTGGAGATGGGGCTGAGTCGCAGCGCCGACGGTTTGCTGACCGTCGCGGTCCGTACCGATCTGCACGGCTGCAAGGGGCGCATGCTGGACTGGTGGTTCACCTTCTTTGAGAACACGCAGCACATCAACTGGTGGCACCCGCACGATCACGTTGAACATCGCGGCTGGGACCGCCATTGGAAAAAAGGGGAAAGCTACGTCGGCGCCAGCATCGAAGCGGTCGAATGGCTGGCGGAGCTGCCACCGGTCGCGGCGCGCCTCAAATTCCACGCCGCCGAGGACTTCTTCGCGCCGCAACCGCTGCGCCAGGCGCGTGACGCGCAGGCGCTCTCCGCCGCCGTGTGCGCGCGCATCGGCTTCGGCGACCAGGTGGCGTTGGATGACAACGGCGATCCCTGCGACGGCGAGATGCTGCATCTGGCGCGCGATACGCCCTACGGGTGCGTGCTGCGCAGCCGTTTCCTGCTGGGTAAAGCCTGCGCCAACGCCCACGACGAACTCTCGGACGACATCGGGTTTAACCTGATGCGCCACTGCTACAACGAGTTCAGCTATCTGGCGCAGTTCCTGCCGTCGCTGTACTACGCCGAAAACGGCCGCGAGCCGGCGCCGTTGCTCTGGTAATGCATCAGCGGGGACCTGTTAATTTTTCGCGATATCGCTATAGTGATTTTCATCGTTTTCCCCTGCGCTCATGACGGAGACATCATGGAAAATCCCTGCTATAGCGGCGGCTGCCTGTGCGGATATATTCGCTTTCAGGCACGCGGCCTGCCTGGCAATCCGCACAGCTGTTCCTGCGATTTTTGCCGCCGCCACTCCGGCGCGCCGACGCTCTGCTGGGTCGAATTTCCGCGTCAGGCCATCGAGTGGAACGGCCCGGGCGGCATGCCCACACTCTACCGTTCTTCACCCTATTCCAGCCGCGCCTTTTGCCCGCGCTGCGGCAGCACGCTGGGGGCGATCGACGACGAGCCGACGGTGGCGCTGGCCACCGGCAGCTTCGATCGGGCCAATCTGCCGGAGCTGCGCCCGACCTCACATGCGTTCACCGATGTTTGCCCCGAATGGTGGCGTATCGACGGCATGCGCTGAGCGCCTCACAGTTCCCGCTGAAATCAATTGATTGTTTTGTCGTATAAATTTAGAACTGACGAACAATAATTCAAATGTATGGGAACGGGGATGAATCAACAGACTCTCGACGCGCGCCGCTCGCGTCAGGCGTTGCTGGCCGGCTCGGTCGGCAACTTTATCGAATGGTACGAGTTCGGGGTGTACGGGTTCCTGGCCACCGTTATCGCCGCCAATTTTTTCACGCTGCAGGGTGAAAATGAAATCACCAGCCTGATCCTCACCTACGCCGCCTTCGCGCTGGCGTTTTTCTGCCGGCCGATCGGCGCGGTGATCTTCGGCCGCATCGGCGATCGCATCGGCCGTCGTCCGACGCTGATTGCGGTCCTGCTGCTGATGACGCTGGCGACGGCGTTGATCGGCGTCATGCCGACCTATGCCTCGATCGGCGTCGCCGCCCCGCTGCTGCTGACGCTGCTGCGTATGTTCCAGGGGCTGTTCGCCGGCGGCGAATTCGGCGGCGCCGTGTCGCTGATGACCGAGTTCGCCCCAAAGGGCAAGCGCGGGCTGTTCGGCGCATGGCAATCGCTGACCGTCGCGCTCGGCCTGTTGGCCGGCGCCGGGCTGGTGGCGCTGCTGGCTGCGCTGCTGAGCGTGCAGCAGTTGCATGACTGGGGCTGGCGCATTCCCTTCCTGCTGGCGCTGCCGATGGGCGCCGTGGCGCTGTGGCTGCGGCTCAAGCTTGAGGAAACGCCGACGTTTACCCAGGCGCAGCACGCCGCGGAGCACACCGCCGCGCCGCCGGAAGCGAAGCTGGGCGGCGTGGTGAAAACCATTCTGGTCGGCATCGGCCGCATGATGGGCTGGTCGGCCGCCGGCTATACCTTCCTGGTGGTGATGCCTTCCTATTTGCAAACCTCGCTGCACGCTACCTTCCAGCAAGCGCTAGTGGCGACGGTGCTGGCCAACGTCGGTTTCGCCCTGACCATCCTGCCGGCGGGCATCATCAGCGACAGGCTGGGACGAAAAACGGTGATGCTGACGGCGGTGGCGGCGGTGATCCTGTTCACCTTCCCGCTGCTGCACCTGTTGCAGGATGCGCAGAGCTCACTGTGGATCAAAGGGCTGGCAGTCATGATCGCCGGCGCCGTGGTCGGCCTGCTGGCCGGTCCCGGCCCGGCGATGCTGGCGGAGATGTTCCCGACCCGGGTGCGCTATACCGGCCTGGGGCTGGCTTACTCGCTGTCCAATGCGGTGTTTTCCGGCTCGGCCGGGCTGATTATCACCGGCCTCATCAAACAGACCGGCAATATCGACATTCCCGCCTACTATGTGGTCGCCACGTCGGTGGTCAGCCTGTTTGCGCTGATGACGCTGCGCCGCGACGATCATCTGCGCTCGCTGAACGAACGTTAATCCTCCGGGGGCGCATCGCCCCCATTCCAACTCGTGATAATGATCACAACGCAAAAATGTTAACGTTAACTTTTGTGATTAACATCGCATGAGTGATAACTGACAGCTTCATCCATCCGAGAGTTAACGTTAACAATAGAGCTAACTTCACTCACCGGGGCCCTACCCATGAACCGCGAAACTAAAAAATATTACGTGCTGCTCAGCGGCCTGCTGTTCTTCTTCTTCTTCACCTGGTCTTCCAGCTTTTCGCTGATCTCGCTGTGGCTGAATCAAAAGATCGGGCTGAAAGGCGCCGAGACCGGCCTGATCTTCTCCGCCATCTCGCTGGTGGCGCTGTGCGCACAGCCGTTGTACGGCTTTATTCAGGACAAACTTGGGCTGCGCAAACACCTGCTGCAGTTTCTCGGCGTGATGCTGCTGCTGACCGGCCCGTTCTTTATCTACGTTTATGCCCCGCTGCTGGCGAGCAGCCTGCCACTCGGCGCTTTGGTCGGCGGGGTGTTCATCGGCGCGACCTTCTTCGCCGGCATCGGCGCGCTGGAGTCTTATACCGAGCGCGTCAGCCGCATCAGCGGTTTTGAGTTCGGCCGCGCCCGCATGTGGGGCTCGCTCGGCTGGGCCAGCGCCACCTTTGTGGCCGGTTTTATCTTCAATATCAATCCGAACATCAATTTCTGGCTGGCCTCCGCCGCCGCCGTGGTGTTCCTGTTGCTGCTCAGCCAGGTGCGCGAGCTGAAGCCGAACGCCATGGCCGGCCTGGCGTTCGGCAAACCGGAGAACCTGCGGCTGCAGGACGCGCTGGCGCTGCTGCGCATGCCGGGCTTCTGGGCGCTGGTGGTGTTTGTGCTGGGGATCAGCGTATACAACGTTTTCGATCAGCAATTTTCTGTCTACTTCGCTTCACAGTTCGCTTCTCGCGCACAGGGCAACGAGATGTACGGTTTTCTCAACTCGCTGCAGGTCTTCCTCGAAGCCGGCGGCATGTTCCTGGCCCCGCTGCTGGTGAACCGTATCGGCGCCAAGCAGGGGCTGTTGCTGGCGGGCAGCGTGATGGCGCTGCGTATGTTCGGTTCCGGGTTGGTCACCGGCGCCCTGATGATCTCCGCCATGAAACTGCTGCACGCCGTAGAGTTGCCAATCCTGCTGATCGCTATCTTCAAATACATCGCCAGCCGCTTCGACAGCCGACTCTCCTCCACGCTGTACCTGGTAGGCTTCCAGTTCATCACCCAGGTGATGGCCAGCTTCCTGTCGCCGCTGGCGGGCTACGGTTATGACCGCATCGGCTTTGCCGACACCTATCTGCTGATGGGCTGCGCGGTCGCCGCCACCACGCTTGTCTCCTGTTTCTTGCTGCGCGGCGAACGCTCCGCCACGGCAACGCCCTTTCCATCCGCCATTAAATCAAGTGAGTCTGTCCAATGAACACTGCTTTAGCTCAAGCCGACCATGCGGTCGAAGCCCTGCGCGCAGAGCGCCGAGACGATTATTATCCGCAGTTCCATCTCGCACCGGCCGCCGGCTGGATCAACGATCCCAACGGCCTGATCTGTATTGACGGCGTCTATCATGCGTTCTTCCAACATCATCCCCATAGCGAGCACTGGGGGCCCATGCACTGGGGGCATGCGACCAGCCGCGATCTGATACGCTGGCAGCACCAACCCATCGCCCTGGCGCCCGATGCGCCCTATGACAAAGACGGTTGTTTTTCCGGCTGCGCCGTGGATGACAACAGCGTGCTGACGCTGCTTTACACCGGCCACGTGTGGTTGGGCGAACCCGGTGACGACAGCCAGGTGCGGGAAGTGCAATGTCTGGCCACCAGCGAAGACGGCATACGCTTCGTCAAGCACGGGCCGGTACTGGCCCCGCCGGACGGCATTCAGCATTTTCGCGATCCGAAAGTCTGGCGCGAAAACGGCGAATGGTGGCTGGTGGTCGGCGCCAAAGAAAACGGCCTGGGCCAGGTGCGCCTGTACCGCTCTGCCGACCTGCGCGCCTGGCGCTTCGATCGGGTGCTGGCCGGCGCGCAAACGGCGCATCAGGGCTATATGTGGGAATGCCCGGATTTCTTTCAGCTGGGGGAGCAACACCTGCTGCTGTTTTCGCCGCAGGGGCTGGCGGCGCAGGGCTACCGCTACCGCAATCGCTTCCAGAGCGGCTATCTGCTCGGCCATTGGCGGCCGGACGGCGACTTTACGGTAACGCAGCCCTTCTGCGAGCTGGATGCCGGCCACGATTTCTATGCGCCGCAGACCTTCACCGCCGCCGACGGCCGTCGGCTGCTGTTTGCCTGGATGGATATGTGGGAATCACCGATGCCCAGCAAAGCGCACCGCTGGGCCGGCGCCCTCACCCTGCCACGCGAGCTGACGCTGGCCGCCGACGGCAGCGTCCGCATGAATCCGGCGCGTGAACTGGCGGCGTTGCGCCGAGGATCGCAGACGTTGTCGGCGCAGACGCTGACCAATCAGCATCTGCCGCTGACGAACGATATGCAGGAGCTCATCCTGACGTTGAGACCGGCCGCCAGCGACGCCGAGCGGTACGGTCTGGCCATTGGGAGTGCGGCGCGGCTGTTCGTCGACAATCAGTCACACCGATTGGTGCTGGAGCGTTTTAATGAACACCCGGCGCTGTGCACCTGCCGCAGTGTGCCGCTGCCGGAGGGTGACATTCTGTCGCTGCGGATCTTTATCGATCGCTCCTCACTGGAGATCTTCGTTAATCAGGGGCAGGCCTGCCTGACCAGCCGCATCTATCCGACGGCGGGCGATCGCCGCCTCAGCCTGTTCGCCGAAGGCGGCCAGGCGCTGTTCGAGCCCATCACGGGATGGCAGTTGGCAAGCATCTGGGGGTAATGGGAATGAGCACCGGGCGCGCAGCGACGCCCCCGGTGCGTTTACAGCGAACCACGTTCCAGCAGCGGGCAAGGCACTTTCACCGTATCACGCTGTTCCCGCCGCTCAATCACATGCAGCGCCGCAAGACGACCCAGTTCATAATGCGGCAGCTGCACCGTCGTCAATGCCGGCAGGAACAGCTCGCCGGTGCCGACCATATTGTCGTAGCCCAGCACCGCCACCTGCTGCGGTATCTGCCATCCTTGCGCCAGCAATACCTGATACGCCAGAAACGCTATCCGATCGTTCCCACACACCACGACATCGCAATCGCGCCGGCCGGCGGAAAAATGCCGCTCCAGCAACGCTACGCAGTCGCGATAGCTTTGATCGCCGGCGCTCAGATCGAGATGATACTGCCGCAGCTGTTCAACATCGCGCCCCGCTTCGCGCCAGGCGCGTTCCAGACCGCGGCGGCGCAGCCCCGCCGCCAGCGTATCCGCCGGTAAATGAATGCACAAAGGCGCGCGATAGCCTTTGGCGATCAGCGTGCGCGTCGCGTCATACTGCCCTTGCTCATCATCAGGAATGTAGCTGGCGATCGAATGCGCCGGGCTGACGCAGTTGGCCAACACCAGCTTTTTGTCCAGCAGTTTGGCCGGCAGCGTCACCTCACGCAGTCCCATCGTGGTGAAGATCACCCCATCCGGCCGATGCGCCAGCAGCAGATCGACGGTCTGTTCGGCGTTGTCGTCGGCGAACAGGTTGACGACGAAGCTGTTCCAGCCGCGCTCGCGCGCGGTTTTCTCAATCGACAGGATCATTTCCACCGAGAACGGCGTCGTGGCGGTGTCCAGCGCCAGCACGCCGAGCGTCTGCACGCGATTTCCGTCACCGCGAATACGCCGCGCCGACAGATCCGGCACATAGTCCAACCGATCGATAGCTTGTTTGACGCGGCGGTAGGTTTCCGGCCGCAGCTTGCCGGGATCATTGATGGCGCGGGACACCGTCATCAACGAGACTCCGGCAAGTTTTGCGACGTCTTTCAGCGAAGCCATGCGCCCTTCTTTATGATTAATGGGAAAAAGTGAATAATCCCATAACCGAGCGCAGGACTCTACTCTGCGTTAACGGGGTGTGATGTCCGCCCACAGGATAGCGCTGCCGGCCCTTAACGGCGCCACGTCGCCCCCCGCCGCCGATGCCGTCCACCAGACGCCCTCGCGCGCGCTCAGTTCGCCGCCCCCCGGCAGCGACCAGAGCCCGCTCAGCACATACAGCACCCCCGCCCGCCCCGGCGGCAAGGTTAGCGGCTCGGCGCTGCGTTGCACCTGCGCCGCTAGCCGGCCGCGGCGCGTCATGATGTTGAAATCCTGACTGGCGCCGCCCAGCAGCGTCGCTTCCAGCGCCACGTCGCCGGAAAAGGCGAACGGCTCCCCGATACGCGCCAACTGATGGTCGATATGCCCGGCGCTGAACAGCCGCACGCCGTCGCCTTCCAGCAGCGTGATCGAACGGTCAATGCCCGCAAAGGCGGAAAACGGCCCGTCCTGCGCGATGGTGGCGATGCTGGCGCGCCAGTCGAAATCCGGCTCGCCCGGCGGCCAACTGACGATTTCACGGGTTTCCCCGCCGCCGTTGCGCCACGGGCTGACCGGCAGCCCAGCGAAATTAAAACGGGTCAGGCTCATTACGCCTCCTGCTGAAAGGTTTTCAACACCTGCAGGAACTCGGCGCTGCTCTGCTGCTGCAGCGCGTGCCGCCCCTGCTCGATCACCTGCCGGCCGCCGACGAACACGTCGCGAATTTGCTCTTTGCCGCCGGCGAACAGCCAGCGGTTGAGGATCGAGGCGTCCGGCGCCGCCGCCAGATACGGGTCGTCGCCGTCCAGCACCAGCCAGTCGGCGCGATAGCCGCTCTGCAAGCGGCCGATCGGCGCGCCGCACGCCTGCGCGCCGCCCTGAAGCGCCTGCAGGTACAGCACATCGCCCACCGCCGACTGTTCCGGCGTCGTCAGACGGTTGCGGCGCTGATCGCGCAGCCGCTGGCCGTATTCGAACCAGCGCAGCTCTTCCACCACGTTGAGCGAAACGTGGCTGTCGGAACCGATGCCCCAGCGCCCCTGCTGCTGCAGGTAAGCGTCGCCGGGGAAAATGCCGTCGCCGAGGTTGGCTTCGGTGGTCAGGCACAGGCCGGCCACCGCGCGGCTGCGCGCCAGCGCTTCCAGCTCATCGCGATCCAGATGGGTGGCATGCACCAGACACCAGCGCTGATCGACCGGCAGATGGTCATACAGCCAGGCCACCGGGCGCTGCCCGCTCCACGCCAGGCAGTCGTTCACCTCTTTTTGCTGCTCGGCGATATGAATATGCACCGGCAAAGTGCGATCCGACGCGGCCAAAATCTGCTGCATCTGGCCCAGCTCCACCGCACGCAGCGAATGGAAGCACAGCCCCTGATTCTGCAACGGGCGATCCGCCAGCTGACGGGCAATCACCTGCTGCTGTTGCAGATAGCTTTCGGTGTCCTGGATAAACCGTTTCTGCCCCGGCTGGGCCGGCTGGGCGCCGAAACCGGCGTAGCTGTACAGTACCGGCAGCATCGTCATGCCGATGCCGGCCTGATGCGCGGCCGCGCTGAGGCGGCCGGTCATTTCACCGCGATCGGCGTAAGGCTTGCCGTCGGCGTCGTGATGCAGGTAGTGGAATTCGGCCACCTGGGTATATCCGCCCTTGAGCATTTCGATATACAGTTGACGGGCGACCACCTCCACCTGCTCCGGCGTCAGGCGCTGCACCAGCCGATACATCAGATCGCGCCAGGTCCAGAAGCTGTCCTGCGGGTTGCCCGCCACTTCCGCCAACCCGGCCATCGCGCGCTGAAAGGCGTGGGAGTGCAGGTTCGGCATGCCCGGCACCGCATCGCCGTGCAGCCGGGTGCAGCCTTGCGGTTCAGCGTTGGCGGTAACTTGAGTCAGATAACCTTGCGCATCGACGTCCAGCCGGACGTTATGCGCCCAGCCCTCAGGGAGCAAAGCGCGTGGGGCAAAATAAGCAGGCATGGCAGTATTCCACGGTTGATGTAACGGCGAATGAGGCGCGGCGATGGCGCGCATTCAGGAATTTTTGGCGGTCGCCGGCAAGTTTCTGGCGCGACGGCCACTAGTTGTATATACATATACATACGCCGACATCAACAGTAAACTGGTGTTATTATTTTTTTATTTGACGAGGTTAACGTCGTGGCTGAACAACAGACCGTGTTACAACTGGCGGCTGCAATGAGCGATGCCCCCGCCCCGATCTACCAACGGGTCAAACAGGCGATCGTGAATCAAATCCGTGCGGGGCACTGGCAACCGCACCAGCGCGTGCCCTCCGAAAGTGAACTGGTGGCGGAACTGGGCGTCAGCCGCATGACCATCAACCGCGCGCTGCGCGAGCTGACCAGCGAAGGTTTTCTGATCCGCATGCAAGGCGTCGGCACCTTCGTCGCCGAAGCCAAGGCGCACACCGCGCTGCTGGAAGTGCACAACATCGCCGATGAGATCGCCGCGCGCGGTCATCGCCACAGCAGCAAAATCCTCGAGCTGAAGGCCCGCCCGGCCAGCGAGGAAGAGGCGGCGGCGCTCGGCATTCAGCCCGGCCAACGGCTGTTCTATTCGCAGATCGTGCATTACGAAAACGACGTGCCGGTGCAGGTGGAAGACCGCTGCGTCAATCCGCTGGTGGCGCCGGATTACCTGAAGCAGGATTTCGACCGCGTCACGCCCTACACCTATCTGACGCAGGCCGCGCCGCTGACCGCCGGCGAACACATCGTCGAAGCGGTGATCCCGACCCGGCGCGAACGCGAGCTGCTGCAGCTGGAGGACCACGAACCCGGCCTGCTGATCCACCGTCGCACCTGGTCCGGCAAAACCGTGGTGACCTCGGCCCGGCTGCTGTACCCCGGCAGCCGCTATCAACTGTTCGGACGCTTCACCAGCGAAGTCTGATCCCCGTCGGGCGCGCCCTGCGCCCGCATCTCCGCTGTCGATCACATCCTGATAACAAAATCTCTCCCGCCTCTTGTGACATCCCGGTGAATGCGTTAGGTTGTTTTTAATTGTATATACAACCATGTGGGAGCTGCGGCTCCGGCGGAGGAAAGCAATGACGTCTGAGATTCACTGTGACAGCCTGTGGCGCGGCGCCGATATCGTCACCATGCGCGACGGCAAATATCACACCCTGACCGACGGCGCGATCGCCGTACGCGACGGCAAGATTGTCTGGATTGGCGAACATGCGGCGCTGCCGCCCGGCCTGATGGCGGACGAAACGGTGAAATTCGACGGCGGCATCATCACCCCCGGCTTTGTTGATTGCCACACGCACCTGGTGTTCGGCGGCAACCGCAGCGGCGAGTTCGAACAGCGACTGAACGGCGTAAGCTACGCCGACATCGCCGCACAGGGCGGCGGTATCATTTCCACCGTGAAAGCCACCCGCGAGGCCGACGAAGCGCTGCTGCTGGAACAGGCGCTGTTCCGTCTGCGGCCGCTGCTGGCGGAAGGCGTCACCTGCGTGGAGATCAAATCCGGTTACGGCCTCAGCCTGGAAAGCGAACTGAAGATGCTGCGGGTGGCGCGCAAGTTGGGCGAACTGCTGCCGGTCGAGGTGAAAACCACCTGTCTGGCAGCCCATGCGCTGCCGCCGGAATACGCCAACCGCGCCGACGACTACATCAATCTGGTCTGCGATACCATTATCCCGCAGGCCGCCGCCGCCGGCCTGGCGGATGCGGTTGACGCCTTCTGCGAACATCTGGCGTTCTCACCGGCGCAGGTGGAGCGAGTCTTCGCCGCCGCCGAAGCGGCCGGTTTACCGGTCAAGCTGCACGCCGAGCAGCTCTCCGCCCTCGGCGGTAGCACGCTGGCGGCGCGCCATCACGCGCTCTCCGCCGACCATCTCGAATACGCCACCGAGCAAGACGCCCGCGCCATGGGCGACGCCGGCACCGTGGCGGTGCTGCTGCCGGGCGCCTATTACCTGCTGCGTGAAACCCAATGTCCGCCGGTAGAGCTGTTCCGCAAGCACCACGTGGCGATGGCGATCGCCAGCGACGCCAACCCCGGCACCTCGCCGGCGCTGTCGCTGCGTCTGATGATCAACATGGCCTGCACGCTGTTCCGCCTGACGCCGGAAGAAGCGCTGGCGGGCGTCACCACCCACGCCGCCAAAGCGCTGGGACTGCAACACAGCCACGGCACGCTGGAAACCGGCAAGGTGGCGGACTTCGTTCACTGGCCGCTGTCGCGGCCGGCGGAACTGGCTTATTGGTTGGGCGGCCAGCTGCCCTGTACGGTGATTTTCCGAGGAGAAGTACGTCAATGACCATTCGCGATCCTTTTAGCTTCCAAGGCGGCAGCCTGCCGCTGCTGATCAGCATCCCACACGCCGGCACACAGCTGACGCCGGCGGTCGAGGCCGGGCTGACCGACGATGCCCGCCCGCTGCCCGATACCGACTGGCACATTCCGCAGCTGTACGACTTCGCCCGGGCGATGGGCGCCAGCGTACTGGTCGGCAACTATTCGCGCTTCGTCATCGATCTGAATCGCCCGGCGGACGACAAGCCGCTGTATACCACCGCCACCACCGGTCTGTATCCCGACGTACTGTTCGACGGCCGCCCAAGCTTCCTGCCGGGCAAAACGCCGACGGACACAGAACGCGCCGGCTATTTGCAGCAAATTTGGCAACCTTATCATCAGCAGCTGCAGAACGAGCTGGCGCGCCTCAAAGCGCGGCACGGCTATGCGTTGCTGTTCGACGCGCACTCCATCGCCTCGGTGATCCCGCGGCTGTTCGACGGCAAACTGCCGGATCTCAACCTCGGCACCAACGGCGGCGAAAGCTGCGCCCAGGCGCTGAGCGATCGGCTGGTCGCCTGCTGCAAGCAGCAACAGCAGTACACCCACGTGCTGAACGGCCGCTTCAAGGGCGGTTACATCACCCGTGCCTACGGTCAACCGCAGCAGCAACAGCATGCGATCCAGCTCGAGCTGGCGCAGGTCAACTACATGTCCGAACAGTATCCTTTCGCGTTCGAACCGCAGCGCGCCGCCTCGCTGCAGCGCCTGCTCAAGCAGATGGTTGAAAGCCTGTTGGACGGCGCCGCCAGGCTGAACTGATCCCCCCTTTACAGGCGCCGCCGGGCGCCTGTTTTTCTCCTGCCTTTAACCGCAACGCCAGCGGCAATCTGCGCGCTATATCAAAGTTTCGCGTGATTCCCCGCTAACTGGTCCAAACAGCGCACAAAACAGCGGCCGACGAAAAACGCACTGCGCCACAATCAGCCCAAAAGCCCGTGTTCATCGTCAGCACCGGGCGGCCTGTGGCCAACTGGCCCGTTTCGAATATCTCTCTGGAGGCCCTATGTCTGTAACACCGTTAAACTGGCGCGCTGCCGGCGCCGTCGCCGAACAACTGCTGGCCGGCTGGCAACGGCGTGGCGAACCCGGCGGCGCCATCACCCTGTTTGACGCCGAACAACTCCGCGCCACCGCCTGCGCCGGCCTGGCCGATCTGGCGCAGAACACCCCCTTCACCGCCGACAGCGTGGTGCGCTACGCCTCAGTGACCAAGCATATCTTCGCCGCGCTGGCGCTGAACGCCACCGATCGCGCCGTTCGGCTGGAACAACGCCTGGGTGAACTGCTCCCCGCCCTGCAGCCTGCGCTGGCGGACGTCACCGTCGGCCAGGCGCTGGACATGACCGGCGGCCTGCCTGACGTGCGCGAGACGCTCGGCCTACTCGGCATCTCGCTGCATGCCGTCAGCGAGGCGCAGCCGGTGATGCAGTTTGTCGAGGGGCTGGAAAGGTTGAACTATGAGGCCGGCAGCGAGATCGCCTACAGCAATACCGGCTATCGGCTGCTGGAGGCCGCGCTGCGCAGCAAAGGGTATGATTTCGACCAGTTGGTGCAACGGCATATCGCCCAGCCGCTGCAGGTGCAGATGCGGGCGCCGGAAAGCTGGTTCGACGTGGTGCCGGGGTTGGTGCCGGGTTACTGGCGGGCGCCGCAGGGCTGGCAACACGCCAGCGCCGGCCTGCACCTTTCCGCCTCCGGCTGCCTGACCGGCAGCGTCAACGCCCTCACCCGCTGGCTGCAAACGCTGTTGGCGGACCAAGGCCCCGGTCAGGGCGTGCTGGCGCAACTCAGCGCGCCGCGCCGCCTCAATCAGGGCCAACTCAGCGCCTATGGCCTGGGGCTGGCGCGCACGCCGCTGGGCCGCCGCAGCCTGCTGGGCCACGGCGGCTCCCACGCCGGTTACAAAACCTATTTCCTGCTGGCGCCCGACCGTCAGGCCGGCGTCGCGCTGGTGGCCAACCGCGAAGATTGCGACAGTTTCGGCATGGCTTTGCAGGTGATGGCAGCGCTGCTGGGCGAACCTTTGCCGCAGCGCAGCACGGCGATCCCCGACGGTCTCTACGCCACGCTGGCGGAGCCGCACTGGCTGGAGGTCAAAGACGGCAACCTGGCCTATCTGGGCAGCGATGAACCGCTGTATCAAGGGGAGGACGGGTACGCGGTGTCGCTGTCCGCCCATATGCCAATCAAATTGAAGTGGACCGGCGAAGCGGTCGAGGGCGAGGTCGGGCATGTGGCGCGCCGTTTCCTGCCGGTCACGGCCAACGGTGACTGCCTGAAGCATGTGCAGGGGTTGTGGTATCACCCGCACTATCGCACCGCCTTTGAAATTCGCGGCAATCGGGTGCATATTGGCGTCGGCCCAGCGGCGCAGACCGGCACGCTCAGCCCGCTCGGCCAGGGCCGCATGCTGGTGGAGTGCCAGGACGGCCCATGGTTGAAACGCTTTTGCCTCTATTTCCGCGGTTACAACGTGGATCTCATCGCCAACCGCAGCCGGATGCTGACCTTCCGCCGCAGCACCGTCGGCCGCGACTGACGATCAGCGCGCGCTGTCGGCTTTGACCGCCAGCAGCGCATCCGCCAGCCGCCGCTTGTCGGCGGCGCTGAGATTCACCTGTTCCACGGACGCCATAAACGCCGCCCGATCCGCCGCGTCGAGCGGGCCGGCGCGCAGCCGCGCCGCCAAACGCTGCAGTATCCGGCTGCTTAATTGCCCGATCTGCACCCGCACCTGCGCCAGCGGGCGCGGCTGCCAATCGCTTTCCGGGCTCGCCAACCAGTCGGCGCGATAGCGGTACTGAATCGCCTTGGCGGCGTCCATCTGCGCGGTGATAAAAGGCCGTACCGACGCCGGCTCCAGCCCCAAACGCCCCGCTTCCGCCTGCGCGTTGGCCAACACCTTCGCCTCCTGCGCCAGATCTTCGATCGGCAAATGCTGCTGCGCCTTGTAACCGGCCACGTCTTTCATCAACGACAGCCGTTGGTTCACCAGCTCGCCGATAGCGGCGCCACCGTCCGCCAACGCCGGAAAACTGGTCAGGCAACACGCTATCAATAACGCCCTGAACATGGCGCCTCCCTTATGATGCAGTGAAAAGGTCAGGCGCCAAGTTCACCACGTCAGCCCCGCGCCGGCAAATAAAAAAGGCCCCGCCGCAGCGAGGCCCGATGAGACCCAACCGGCGTTAATCGAACACGCCGTTGATGACGGAAGCCACAATCGCGGTGCTGAGCGCGACCAGCACCAGATCGTCGCCGGCGATGCGCCATTCATAACCCGGATACTGCGGCAGTTCACGCAGCATCGAAGACGGCACCATTTTTTTGGCGATGCCCGGCGGCAGCGGTTTGCCGCGCGCCAGATTCTTGGCGATGCCCGGCGGCAACGAGCGGTAGCCGGTCAGCCCGTAGGTGTGCGCCAGCGAACGGGCGCGGTCGCGCGAGAGGCTGACGGAAACCAGATTGTCGTCGTTTCTATAGTCTCTATAGTCGCCTTTATCTTTGTTGCCGTGATTGCCGTTGTTGCCGTGGTTACCGTTATTGCCGTGATTGCCGCTGTTGCCATGCCCGTTGCCGTTGCCGTTACCATTGCCGCCTTTGTCGGCCATGGCCGGGGCGGATGACAACCCCAGCGATGCAATCAGTGCCAACACCGTGAGAGTCGTACGACGTTTGTTCATGTTGTGTATTCCTGCGTGGGGGACTCTGTTTACTATAGTTGGCCTTTTCCGGGCAAAGTATAAGGAAAACTCCGAGATGACAGTGCGGTTTTACGGCATTCGCGCCACTCTCTTGTTTTAACGCAAAACGCCTCGAGAATTCCGAAATCTACCCCCGATTTTTCTTGAAGAAAAATAAGCCTTCCGCTAGCGTGGGACGGTAACAAAAAAGAGTTAGCGTGCTCTTTTTCGTCGCACCTCAAATCTTATTCTTATCATCCAGAATGATAATATCGAACACTTCCCGCCTTTCCGTGCGGGATTCTTTTTCCCACCGGCATCGCCCCAATCTGGTGCTTTATGTTGAGATTTCGTTGCCGATAATTTACATTCGCTGTCTGAGAAACCTTAACCTCCCGCGGTGGCCAGGCTGGCAACGGGTGGGCGTTCAGGAGCAAAAGACGTGCAAATGACCCTCATGGAATACATCACTCGGCACTTTAACGGCGATCTTCATCGTTACGCGCAGTCGGAAGGCGTCAGCCGTGAACAAATCATTAGTTGGATAAATAATGAATGTCACGTGATCAAAGGCAGGCTGTTTATGCCGGTGAGGCATCTCCCGGTAGAACAAGCCCAGTGATGACGAAAAAAAACCCCGCCTGGCGGGGTTTTCTGTTTCTGATAACACGGAAAATCAGAAGTTATAGCCGACCACCAGGTAGTAACCCCAACCGGTAGACTTGATCGGGCCCTGCGGCGTGCCGATCTCCGCGCCATCCTGCCACTGACCGCCGTTATGGAAATAACGCGCCACGAAAGAATAGTGCCAGTGATCGTAGTTCAGCGCCAAAATATGGCTGGAGGCGATAGAGTTGCTGGTGCGCACCTGTTTGCCGGTGCCGTCAACCCAATGGCTGTCCTTGCCCAGATCGGAACCGAAATCGAAGTTGGTAAAGCCGATGTAGCTCAGATTGCCGCCCCACACCTGGGTCAGCGGCACAAAGTATTTCACCTTGAAGCGGTAACCGTCCCAGCTGTTCTCGTTGGCAGCCTGGTAGTTTTCCCACTGGTATTTGGCATAGATGTTCATCGACAGGCTCATCGGCAGGCCGGTGTCGATATCGGTGCCCAGACCCATGTACCAGGTGTTTTGACGACCGTCGGCGTTGTGGCCCAGGTCATAGATGTAGTTGTTGGCGAAGTACCACTCTTTGAACGGACCGAAGCTCAGATCGGTGCCGGTCAGCTTGTCGATGGAGAAGCGCGGTTCAATCTCCATAAACAGCGGGGAGCCTTTGTCCCAGATGCCGCGGTCTGGGGTATTGCCCACGCCGAAGAACTTTGGCACGTCAACGTAGCCGTAGAAATCGAACCAGTCTTTCTTGGCGAAGGCTTCGTATTCGAGATACACGTCGTTATTCAGTTGCGGCCCGAAACGGGTGTGGTAGCTGCCCACCACGTTAACGCTCTGGTGCCACCAGTCGGAGACATATTGACTGTCTTTGCTATCAGCCATTGATGATGCACTGTAAGACGCTGCGAGCAGTACACCTGCTGCGAGAGCTATTTTTTTCATTTTATTACCACATGCTTAAAGGGCCATTTCCTGCCCGTTTAGAAAAGATGACAATGAGTCTGCCGACACCTGGCGTTGTCTTCACACAGAAACTCGGATGACGCGCGCATTATAGAAACCACTGACTGTAAGAATCTGTGATCCAGTTACGCATTTCGCGAATAGGTAATCGATTGCGTTCACATTTGTCAAATTATGTTTCATGCAAATTCACATTCGCTGTGATTTTTGTCATGTGTCGCGTTTTTTAGCGCAGTTTTTAAGCCAAATGACATCAGGGCGTCATCACGAGGTGGAAAAGAAAAAGCCGACGCGCAAGCGTCGGCCTTCATCAGCATCAGGAGAAAGTGCGGAACGTGAAATCAGCTTACCGCCGGCACCGCTTTGGCGATGTTTTCCTGGCGGAACGCCACCTCTTCACCGTTTTTGACCTCCCAGCTGGCGACCGGAATATCGGTTTTGGGCGCCGCCGCGACGACCGAACCGTAAATCAGCTTGTCATCGCGGCGCAAAATATAAACATCGAGCTGATATTCATGCCGCAAATTCGCCGTGGTCAGGCGCACGGTATCGCCGCGCTCATAATGATGCACGTCGATTTCAGGCTGCTGAATAAATTGAATGTCACTTCTCATTGTCGTCGTTCCTTCAGGCAACATGGCTAGTTAAATTCTAGTTCAACATTGCGGCGATGGCGGATAATTTCCGTTAATTTCCGCGAGTTGCCCGCCAACAGATCAGCGAACCCAGGGTAACCATCGCCACGCCCTGCCAGAAATTGACGGTCAGCGAGGTGTGCAGCACCAGCGCGGCGAACACCGCCGACAGCACCGGGGTAAAATAGGAGACGGTCGCCAGCAGCGTCATGTTGCCGTGCAGAATGCCGACGTTCCAGGCGGCATACCCCGCCCCCATCGCCACCCCGGCGCACAGCAGCGTCACGGTCACGCCGACGCTGAACTGCATGCCGCTTTCCGCGCTGAAGGCGTACTTCAGCCACAGCGCCAGCGCGGTCAGCACGATAAACAGCACCACACCGTTGCTGCCCTGGGCGATCTTCTTGGTCAGGTTGCAATACAGCGCCCAGATCACCGCGCCGCTGAACGCCAGCGTATAGCTGAGCGGATTGCTGCGCACGTTGGCCAGCATCTGCGCCGGTGACCAGCCGCCCTCGCCGCTCATGATCCAGCCGATGCCGAACAGCGACAGCAACAGCCCCGGCAGCAGCCACCATTTCGCCTTTTGGCCGTTGAGCGCCAGCGCCATCAGCACGGTGAAACAGGGCCACAGGTAGTTGATCATGCCCACTTCTATCGCCTGCAGGCGGGTATTGGCGTAGCCGAGCGACAGCGACAGGCAGATCTCGTAGCTGACGAACAGCAGGCTGCCGACGATCAGGTAAGGCCGCGGAAAGCTGCGCCATTTCGGCACGCCAAGCGCCACCAGCAAAAACACCGCGCTGACGCTGTAGATCATCGCCGCGCCGCCGACAGGCCCCAGCCCTTCGCTGACGCTTCTGATCAGGCCAACGACGCTGCTCCACAGCACGATGGCCAACAAACCGAACAGCGTGGCACGGGTACGCGAGGGCAAAGCGGGCATAAGGCAGGTCCAATAGGTTATTTTTTATCAGGTTTTTCACTCTACTGCCGCACGTGCCAAAAAGAAAGGCGGGAAACTCCCGCCTGTGAATTTATTGCTGCGGTTGCCGCTCCAACTGCGGCGGCGGCTGGCGAAAGCGTCGGGTCAGCCAGGCCAAATAGCCGAAGCCCAGCGTCGCCCAGATAAGCCCCATGGTCAGCGAGCTTTTCTCCAGGTTCAGCCACAGCACCCCCACCGTCAGCGCCCCCACCAACGGCAGGAACAGGAAGTTGAAGCGATCCTTCCAGCTTTTGTTGCGCCCTTCGCGAATAAAGAAGTGGCTGATCACCGACAGGTTAACGAAGGTAAAGGCCACCAGCGCGCCGAAGTTGATCAGCGCCGTGGCGGTCACCAGATCGAATGACAGCGCCGACAACGCCACCAACCCGACCATCAGTACGTTCAGCGCCGGCGTACGCCATTTGGGGTGGATATAGCCGAAGAATTTCTCCGGGAACACGTTGTCACGCCCCATCACGTACAGCAGGCGCGACACGCTGGCGTGCGACGCCAGGCCGGAGGCCAGCGTGTTGATAAAGGTCACGCACAGGAAGATCGATTGGAACAGCTTGCCGCCGACGTACAGCGCAATCTCCGGCAGTGCGGCGTCGGGCTGATGAAAGCGTTGAATGGACGGGAAAAACAGCTGAATGAAGAACGACACGCTGATAAAGATCACCCCGCCGTACAGCGCGGTCAGGAAGATGGCGCGCGGGATCACCTTGGCGGCGTCGGGCGTCTCTTCACACAGCGTGGTGACTGCGTCAAAGCCGAGGAACGAGAAGCACAGGATAGTCGCGCCGGTAATGATCGGCAGCAGGTGCGCATTCTCGCTGAGGAACGGCCGCAGGCTCCACACCGTACCCATCCCCTCGCCGTTGTGCAGGCCGCGTACCACCAGGTAGATAAATACCAGAATGATCGCCACCTGCGCCAGTACGAACAGGGTATTGAAGTTGGCCACCAGATTGACGCTTTTCAGGTTGATGGCGGTGATCAGAATCACGAAGCCCACCACCCACACCCAGGGCGGCACCTCCGGGAACAGCGCGGTCAGGTAGATCTTGGCCAGCAGCGTGTTGATCATCGGCAAGAACAGATAGTCCAGCAGCGACGACCATCCCACCAGGAAACCGACGTGCGGGTTGATCGCCTTCTGCGCATAGGTGTAGGCGGATCCGGCGGTGGGAAACTGGCGCACCAGTTTGCCGTAGCTGATGGCGGTGAACAGCACGCCGGCCAGCGCCAGCAGGTAGGAGGTCGGCACATGGCCGTCTGTGAGGCCGGAGACGATGCCGAAGGTGTCAAACACCGTCATCGGCGTCAGATAGGCCAGGCCCATCATCACCACCTGCCACAGCTTGAGGGATTTGCGCAGCTGCGGTTTGCCCGCCTGGCCGCCGTCGATGGCTTTAGTCGTCATGGCATTTCCCCTTTTGGTCCTCTGCTGTCAACCGTGCAACGTCATTCAGAGAGGCCGCAGGGAAACTGCTGCTCAGGCGGCGGGAAAAACGGGTTGGGATCGCTGTCGGGCGGCCGGCGACCGGCCCGTCGGCACTGCGGCACAGGCAAACGTCTGCGCAGGGGGATGACTGAGTCATGGTTATTTCCTCGTCGGCGTCCTGTACGCCGTGATAGAAGAAATTCTGTACCGCAGCGCGCAGCCTCGCCGGCCACAGGAGAGCCGATGAAATGCGCCGGACGCGCGCGGTAGTCACAGGGTGAGCGGGATCAGGCGTTTTTCAGCATCCACTCGATCTCGGTTTCGGTGATCAGGCGCTCAAACTGCACCAGCTCATCGGTTTTGCAGGCCAGGTAGACATGGCTGAAGCGTTCGCCCAACAATGCATTGAGCACCGGCTGATGTTCGAACTCGTACAGGGCGTCGCTCTGGCGGATCGGGAACGGCAGCCCGTCCTGCTCCAGCCCGTTGCCGGTCACCGGCTCAGGCAGCGGCAATGCGGTTTCCAGGCCGTAGACGATGCCGGCCAGAATGGTCGCCATCACCAGATACGGGTTGGCGTCGGCGCCCGCCACGCGATACTCCACCCGGTGGTTATCGCGATCGCCGCAGGGAATGCGCAGCGCCACGGTGCGGTTGTTATGCCCCCAGGAGGCCTGGGTCGGCACATACATGCCGGGCTGGAAGCGGCGGTAGGCGTTGACGTTCGGCGCCAGCAGCGCCATCGAGGACGGCATCAGGGCGATCATGCCCGCCAGCGCCTGTTTCAGCAGCGCCGAATCTTCGCCGTCGTCATCGGCGAACACGTTGTCGCCTTGCGCATTCAGCATGCTGATGTGCACGTGCATGCCGCTGCCGGCGTGCTCTTCATACGGCTTGGCCATAAAGGTCGCCTGCATATTGTGGTTCTCGGCCACCATGCGCACCAAGCGCTTCAGCGCCAGCGCATGGTCGCAGGCCTGCAGCACATCATCGGTATGGTGCAGGTTGACCTCGAACTGCCCCGGCGACGCCTCCGCCACCGCGCCGTCCGCCGGAATGCCCTGCAAACGCGCCAGTTCGTCGATCTCGCTCAGCACGTCGGCGAAATGGTTCAGGTTATCGACGGAGTACACCTGGCTTTGGGTGTTGCGTTCTTGCGTGCCCGGCGCGCACGGCGGCTGCAGATACCCCTCCGCATCGCGTTGACGATCGATGAGATAGAACTCCAACTCTACCGCTACCACGGGGGAAAGCCCGCGCTGACGCAAACGCTGCCACACTCGGTTCAGCACATTGCGCGGTTCAACGTCAAAGGGAGTGCCATCTTCATCCAACATGGTGAGCAGCACCTGTGCGATATATTGCGGGTCCGCCGCCGACGGCGTCAGCGTGCCCGGCACCGGCACGCACACGTGATCCGGCTCGCCCAACTCCTGCCCCAGCCCGGCCTCTTCCACCACGTTGCCGAGAATATCCATCGCAAATACCGACGCTGGGAAGTAACAGCCCTTCTCCAGTTTGTTCAGGCCGCCGACCGGGATGCGTTTGCCGCGGAAGCTGCCGTTCAGATCGGTCAACAGGACGTCGACATGTTGGGTTAACGGATAACGTTCCAGATACTTCTTCACTTCGCGCTGGAACGCGCTACTTCGTCTCTCTTCACTGTGCTGAACAAAGTTTTCCACTTCTACGATGTTGGTCTGCATGGTTCACCCGCCGTTTGTGTTTTGCTGTCGTCGATGTTTATTGACCGTCTTGTTCAATATAATGCCCACAAATGAAACGTAGATGAAACAAATTTGTTTTGCAAGTGTTACTTTTGGTTTGAATATTGGCCAATCGACTGCTAGATTTATAGAATATTGAACGAAATCGGCGGTGGAGAAGCTTATCGTTCATAATTTCGAACGTACCAAGGGGATAGCATGGACAATATATTTAACAGACCAGTCATTGGCGTCGTCATGTGCAGGTATAGGTTAAACGGGCACCTCACACAGACCTTGCAAGAAAAGTACCTGAATGCCGTTATCACCGCCGGCGGCTTGCCGATCGCCCTGCCGCACGCGCTGGCGGAGCCGGAAATGCTGGCAGAACTGCTGCCGCGCCTCGACGGCATTTTGCTGCCGGGCAGCCCCAGTAATGTGCAGCCGCACCTTTATGGTGAAAACGGCGATGAGCCTGACGCCGATCCTGGCCGAGACGCGTTGAGCCTGGCGCTGATCCGCCAGGCATTCGACAGGCGCATTCCCCTTTTCGCCATTTGCCGCGGCATGCAGGAGATGGTGGTCGCCACCCAAGGCACCCTGCATCGCCGCCTGTACGAACTGCCCGAGCTGCTGGAGCATCGTGAAGATCACGACCTGCCGCTGGAACAACAATACGCCCCCGCCCACGAAGTCATCGTTCAGGAAGGGGGGCTGCTTTCGCAACTGATACCGGATTGCAACAGATTCTGGGTGAACTCGCTGCACGGCCAGGGCGCCAAAACCCTGGGCGCGAGCGTTCGCATCGAGGCGCACGCCGCCGACGGGCTGGTGGAGGCGATCAGCGTGCGCGATCAGCCCTTCGCGCTCGGCGTGCAGTGGCACCCGGAGTGGAACAGCGACGAGTATGCCCTGTCGCGCCTGTTGTTTGATGGTTTCATTACCGCCTGTCGGAACTATCAAAAGGAAAAACGCCCATGAGCGACGTCAGCTTGGCACCGGGAAAACGTCTGTCGCAGATCCGTCAACAATTAGGGTTGTCGCAGCGCCGGGTCGCCGAACTGTCTGGGTTAACCCACAGCGCCATCAGTACTATCGAGCAAGACAAGGTCAGCCCGGCCATCAGCACGCTGCAAAAGCTGCTGACGGTATACGGTCTGTCGCTGTCGGCGTTTTTCGCCGAACCGGAAAAACCGGCTGAGCCGCAGATCGTGATAGACAGCGACGACCTGATCGAGATCGGCAGCCAGGGCGTATCGATGAAGCTGATCCATAACGGCGATCCGAATCGCACGCTGGCAATGATGATCGAGACCTACGAACCGGGCACCACCACCGGCGAGCGCATCAAACACCAAGGGGAAGAGATCGGCACGCTGCTGGAAGGCGAAGTGGTGCTGCAGGTCAACGGCCAGAGCTATCACCTGCAGGCCGGGCAGAGCTACGCCATCAATACCGGCATTCCCCACAGTTTCAGCAACACGTCGGCGCGCATTTGCCGGATTATCAGCGCCCATACGCCGACGACATTCTGATCAACGGAGCCAGGCATGAACTTTCACCATTTGCAGTATTGGCAACAACGGGCGCAGGCCCTGAAGATTGAGCACCAGCTGTTTATCGACGGCCGCTACCAGCCGGCCGCCACGGGGAAACGTTTCGCCGTCGAAGATCCCGCCGGTCGCCGTGAGCTGGCGCAGGTCGCGCGCGGCGAAGCCGCCGACATCGATCGGGCGGTCAGCGCGGCGCGCGCCGCCTTTGAACGCGGCGACTGGGCCCAGGCCGCGCCGGCGCAGCGCAAAGCCACGCTGCTGCGCTTCGCCGAGCTGATGGAACAGCATCACGAAGAGCTGGCGCTGCTGGAAACGCTGGACACCGGCAAACCGATTCGTCACAGCCTGCGCGACGACGTGCCGGGCGCTATCCGCTGCATCCGCTGGTACGCCGAAGCGATCGATAAGGTGTACGGCGAAATCGCCCCCACCGGTCGCGAGGCGCTGGCGCTGATCGAACGCGAGCCGATCGGCGTGGTCGGCGCCATCGTGCCCTGGAACTTTCCGTTGCTGCTGGCCTGCTGGAAGCTCGGCCCGGCGCTGGCCGCCGGCAACAGCGTGGTGCTCAAACCCTCCGAAAAGTCGCCGCTGAGCGCCATCCTGCTCGGCAAACTGGCGCAACAGGCCGGGCTGCCGGACGGCGTGCTGAACGTGGTGCCCGGCTACGGCCACGACGCCGGCAAGGCGCTGGCGCTGCACCGCGACGTCGACGCCCTCACCTTTACCGGCTCTACGCTGGTGGCGAAACAGCTGATGATTTACGCCGGCGAATCGAACATGAAGCGCGTCTGGCTGGAGGCCGGCGGCAAAAGCGCCAACATCGTCTTCGCCGACTGCCCGGATCTGGATCAGGCCGCCCGCAGCGCCGCCGCCGGCATCTTCTACAATCAGGGGCAGGTGTGCATCGCCGGCACTCGCCTGCTGGTCGAAGCGAGCATTGAGCAAGCATTCCTGCAGGCGCTGCGCAAACACGCGGCGGCTTTCGTGCCCGGCGATCCGCTCGATCCCGACACGGTGATGGGCACGCTGATCGACAGCGGCCACTGCGAAAAAGTGGCCGGCTATATCGATCGGGGGCTGAGCCAGGGCGCCGCGCTGTTCCTCGACGGGCGCGACCATCCGCAGGGCGACCACGCAGGCTACCTGGGGCCGACCATCCTCACCCAGGTGAACAACGCCATGAGCGTGGCGCGCGATGAAATCTTCGGCCCGGTGCTGGCGGTGACGGCGTTCGACGACGAGCAACAGGCGCTGCAGCTGGCCAACGACAGCGACTACGGCCTCGGCGCCGCGGTCTGGACCCGCGATCTGGCGCGTGCGCACCGCATGGCGCGCCAGCTGAAAGCCGGCACGGTGTTCGTCAACAACTACAACGACGGCGACATGACCGTGCCGTTCGGCGGTTACAAGCAGAGCGGCAACGGCCGCGACAAATCGCTGCATGCGCTGGACAAATTCACCGAATTGAAAACCACCTGGATCTCGCTGGAATAAGGGCTTATATCATGACTGAACACGTAAAAAGCTACTATGCGGCCACGGCCAACGCACATCAGCCCTATCCGCAACTGAATGAATCGATCGAATGCGACGTCTGCGTGATCGGCGGCGGCTATACCGGCCTCTCCTCCGCGCTGTTCCTGGTGGAAGCCGGTTACAACGTGGTGGTGTTGGAAGCGGCGCGCATCGGTTTCGGCGCCAGCGGCCGCAACGGCGGCCAGTTGGTCAACTCTTACAGCCGCGACATCGATGTGATTGAAGAGCGTTACGGCGCGGAAAGCGCCCGCCTGCTCGGCAGCATGATGTTCGAAGGCGCGGAGATCATTCGCAGCCGCATCAACCGCTACGCCATCGACTGCGACTACCGCCCCGGCGGCATCTTCGCCGCCCTGAACAACAAGCAGTTCCATGCACTGATCGAGCAAAAACGCAACTGGGAGCGCTACGGCAATACCCAGCTTGAGCTGCTCGACGCGGACCGGGTGCGCCAGGAGATCGCCAGCGATCGTTACGTCGGCGCACTGCTCGATCACAGCGGCGGCCACATCCATCCGCTCAATCTGGCGCTGGGCGAGGCCGAGGCGATTCGCCTGCAGGGCGGGCGCATCTTCGAGCAATCGGCGGTGACGAACATTCGCCACGGCGAACCGGCGCTCATCAGCACCGCCAATGGCCAGGTGAAGGCGCGCTTCGTCATCGTCGCCGGCAACGCCTATCTGGGCGATAAGCTGGAGCCGCGGCTGGCCAAGCGCAGCATGCCGTGCGGTACCCAGGTGGTGACCACCGAACCGCTGGCGCCGGAGATAGCGCAGGCGCTGATCCCGCAGAATTACTGCGTGGAGGACTGCAACTACCTGCTGGATTACTACCGCATCACCGCCGATCATCGTCTGCTGTACGGCGGCGGCGTGGTGTACGGCGCGCGCGATCCGGACGACATCGATAACCTGATCCGGCCGAAGCTGCTGAAGACCTTCCCGCAGTTGAAAGGGGTGCGTATCGACTATCGCTGGACCGGCAACTTCCTGCTGACGCTGTCGCGCATGCCGCAGTTCGGCCGGCTGGAGAATAACGTGTACTACATGCAGGGATACAGCGGCCACGGCGTGACCTGTACCCATCTGGCGGGCAAGCTGATCGCCGAGCTGATGCGCGGCGACGCCGAACGCTTCGACGCCTTCGCCAAGCTGCCGCACCTGCCGTTCTTCGGCGGACGCAATCTGCAGATCCCGTTCACCGCCATCGGCGCGGCCTACTACACGCTGCGCGATCGCATCGGCGTCTAAAACAACAGGCCCAGTCATGATGGCCGGGCCTGCGCATTAACGCTTAGACGATCTTCGGTTGGCCGTCCGAGGCGGTCGCCCCGCCATCGACCGGAATGTTGGCGCCATTGATAAAGCTGGCGTCGTCGCTGGCCAGAAACGCCATCACCGCCGCCACTTCTTCCGGCTCCGCCGCACGCCCCAGCGCGATGCGCTCATTGAACTTGTCGCGGATCTCCTGCGGCCAGCCGTTGGTCATGTTGGTTTTGACCAGGCTCGGGCAGACCGAGTTGATGCGCACGCCGTCACCGCCGTGATCCAGCGCCATGGCGCGCGTCAGGTTAACCACCGCGCCTTTCGCCGCGCAGTAATAGGCCGCGCCCCAGTCACCGCCCAGGCCGGACACCGATGCGGTATTGACGATGCAGCCTTTGGTTTTCAGCAAGTGCGGCAAGGCGAATTTGGAACAGAACACCACGCCGTCGATATCGACCCCGGCGATGCGACGCCAGTCGTCGATGCTGGTTTCCAGCACGCTGCCCGCCACGTGTACGCCGGCGTTGTTCAGCAGGACGTCGATGCGGCCCAGTTTTTCCGCCACCTCGTTCATCATTTTTTCAACCGCCACGTGATCGGAAACGTCGATATGCACCGCCATCGCGCGGCCCTTCGGCAGCGAAGCGGCGACCTTGTCTACCGCTTCCTTGGCCCAGTCGGCCAGCACCACAATGGCGCCCTCGGCGGAGAAACGCCGCGCCGCCGCTTCCCCCATGCCATTGCCCGCACCGGTGATAACCACGACTTTATTGTCAAAACGCATGAGACCTCCTCCATGTAAACGCATTTATATAAGTCATACAAATCTCATTGCCCCGAGGATAAGACGCAGGCTCCCTGAGAGCCAGTCAAAACGTGCGGTTTATTAACTAAAAGGAGGTATGCGAGTCATTTCAATGCGCTGGGTTAATCTTTATCGGATTTTGGCCAACATATTGATGGAGATAATAAAATTGCGGTCATTCACTATTTTCCTGGCGGATTGTCAGCAAGCGGGATTATTGCGGATAGACGGTTATGGCCGCTCAGAGATAAGCGATGCGAATGAAAAAAGCAGCCGCCCGCCGGCGGCCGCGACTATTTTTTCTCGATGGGGATCACCAGCAGATCGACGTTCAACTCATTGATCGCCTGACGCGCCGAAGAAACCAGCCGGCTCCAGACATCGTGGTGATGGCCGAAGATCACCAGATCGAACCCTTTTTCCTTCGCCACCCGATTCAGCTCCTCCGTCAACGCGCCACGGCTGACGATCACCTCTTCCACCGGATAGGAAGACTGCCCTTTGATCGCATTGAGCATATTCTTCACCCGCTCCGAAAACGTGCGATCGGTGTAGTTGTAATCTCCCACGCCCAGATCGACATAATAACCGGCGCGGTGAATATCGATATAAATCAGTGAAAGTTTGGCCTGGAGCGCGGCGGCCAACCTGGCGCCCTTGCCCAACAGGAACTCGGCGTCTTCGCTGAGATCCGTGGCGACAACGATATGCTGATAAGCCATGACGGCGGCCCTCCGCGTCAAACCCATGAACAGGATGGCGTTCCTTGCCGCATGTTTCTCATGCACCTTAAGTTTAGCCCAGCGCCGGCCCCCTCGCCTGCTGCAGTGTCGTTCTATTAATGGAACGATGCATCCCGGCTTTAGGCTCTACCGGATTTATCTCCTCTCTCTACACTGTAGGCAAGTGCTGAGTTTCAGCCTTATCAATCAAAGAAGATACCCACTGACCTCACGACGAAAAAAGGAAGACACCATGAGCACTCCAGCCAACTTCAACGGCCAGCGTCCTGTTATTGATGCTAATGACGCGGTCATGCTCCTGATTGACCACCAAAGCGGTCTGTTTCAGACCGTCGCCGATATGCCGATGACCGAACTGCGCGCTCGCGCCGCCGCCCTCGCCAGCATCGCCACCCTCAGCAAACTGCCGGTGATCACCACCGCCTCGGTGCCGCAGGGCCCCAACGGCCCGCTGATCCCGGAAATTCACCAGAATGCACCGCACGCGCAATACGTCGCCCGTAAAGGGGAAATCAACGCTTGGGACAACCCGGACTTCGTGGCGGCGGTCAAAGCCACCGGCCGCAAAACCCTGATCATCGCCGGCACCATCACCAGCGTCTGCATGGCCTTTCCGTCCATCAGCGCGGTGGCCGAAGGCTATAAGGTCTTCGCGGTGATCGACGCCTCCGGCACCTACTCGAAAATGGCGCAGGAAATTACCCTGGCGCGCGTGGTACAGGCGGGCGTGGTGCCGATCGACACCGCCGGCGTCGCCTCCGAGCTGCAGGGCAGCTGGAATCGCGCCGACGCTCAGCAGTGGGCCGAGGTCTACACCAAAATCTTCCCGGCCTATCAGCTGCTGATCGAGAGCTACCTCAAGGCGCAGGACGTGGTGAAAAATAACGAACTGCTGGACTCGCAGCGTTAAGATCGCGGGTATAAAAAACCCCGGCCAAGGCCGGGGCTATTAATCGTGTGCCGGTGACTTTCCCGGCTGTCATGTTATGGCGTAAGCGTCCATCCCACACTCCAACATTACGCAGCCTAAGCGCGACTTTTTCACAACAGAAAAATAGACTGAAACGCGGCGTTATTAATTCTGCGGCAATCTGTTTTTCTGTTGCCAATAATCATTAATTATTGGAACGTCATCGAGGAATCGAACCCCAGTCCGCCAACGAATAATTTCGCTGCCGCTCTTCCTGCTGAGCTAATGACGTATCGAGAAAGACTCCGGGCGAACCCGGAGTTTATTCAGGCTGAGGATTTCATTGCTTAACTGCTCCGGCTTAAACCATCATCGCTGTCGTAAGAAATTGCACCTCGGCCAAAAATTATAACGCGACCACGTTGCCGGCAGAAGGCCCCTTCATGCCATTTTCGATAGTGAACTCAACCTGTTGGCCTTCGTCCAGCGTTTTGAAATCGTTGCTCTGGATAGCGGAGAAGTGTACGAACACGTCTTTGCCGCCGTCTGCCGGGGTGATAAAGCCAAAGCCTTTACCTGCATCAAACCATTTTACCAAACCCGTCATTTTATTGGACATAGAGATATTTCCTTTATATTTTTGCGACGCCATAGGGCGATAGAGGTCTGTTTTTATTGGAAACTTATGGGGCACTAGAGAAGAGAATTCGCGGAAGAAGAGGTATCTGAGGGATATCGCTAATACTGAGAACTGCTTTACTAAAACTGCTTTCATAAGGTCTGTACTACAAACCGATGACGCTATTTACACACAGCTAAATTATTTAAGCAAGATATATTTTAAATTATATTCATCTGCCTCATAAATTTATTACCGCAAAGCACCGCCTGCATCTGCCGCTAACGGCCTATGAAAAAATTTTTTCGCACTGCTGGATCATACCGGCGATTCATTATAGAACTAGGTTCCCCCTTCTTACAGGCCGTTAACCGATGATTGATATGCCAGCCGTGCTCGCCGTCTTCACCGTGTATATTGTCGGCGTGGTGATCCCCGGCCCCAACTTTGTCGCCGTTGCACACAAAGCCGTTTCCGCGCGCCGCAGCGAGGCTTTCGCTCTGGTGGCAGGTATTGTCTTGGTCAACCTGTTCTGGGCGAGCAGCGCCCTGCTCGGCGTCGGCATGATTTTCACCCTGTTCCCTTGGCTGGCGCTGGCGGTAAAAGTGGCCGGCGCAGGTTATTTGATTTGGTTCGGTTATCGGCTGATCGCCCATGCAGCTCCCGGCTCAGGGGTTGTCGGCGCGGCGGGTGGGGTGAACTCCGGCTTCAGATCGGCATTCTTGCAAGGGGTCGCCACCAACATCGCCAACCCCAAATCCGTCGCCTTTTACGCCGCGGTGTTTTCGTCGGCGGCACCTGCCCATGTCTCCATGCCCACCTTCGCCGCCATGCTGCTGGAGGTCGCGGTAGTCGCTAGCCTGTGGTATGGCCTGGTGGCGCTGGTGCTGTCGCACGCGCCGATCGCCAGCGCCTACCGACGCAGTAAAGCCTGGATCGATCGCGCCTGCGGCGTGCTGATCATCAGCCTGGGCATCAGGCAGCTCTTCAGCCGATGATTGCGATCCCCAGCCGCTCCAGCAGTTGAGCGGCCTGGTGACTGTCCATTTTAACGCCCTGCAGATCGGTGGTGCGCAAATCCAACTCGCCCAGTTCCGCGTTGCTCAGATCGCACTGGGTGACATCGGCGGCGCGCCAGTCAAAACCGGAGAATTCGCCGCCGGACAGATCGGAGCCGCTGAAGCTGGCGCCGAGCACCTGCGCGCCGTGCCAACGGTTTTCCCACAGCTCGCATTTCTCCAACACCACTTTGGCAAAATTGGCGTAGCTCAGGTTGCTCTTGGTGATATAGGCGCTGCAAAACCAGGTGCGGCTGGTGATCATATTCATAAAGCTGGCGCCGCGAAAATCTGCTCCCTGCGCGCGACATTCGCGGATCTCCAACCTCAATGCGTCAACGTGGCGGAAATCGGCCATCGATAAATCGCAGCTTCTAAAACTCGCGTCTTTCAGGATCGCGCGGCTGAAGTTACCGCCCTGTCGGCTCTCGCGATCGTAAAATTGACAGCCGATAAATTCGGTGCCGGTCAGATCGGCGCCCGAAAAATCACACAGCATAAAGCTGCCGTTTTCAATTTTTTCGCCGGTAAAGCGGTTACGCGCGATCTTCTCACCCTTCAGCGCCAGGCTCATTGCAACACCCCTGTTTATTTATACAGTCAGTGCAGCATTTAATCCTATTCCGGCGCGGTTGGCAACCGCCGTCGCTCAGCGGCCATCCGCTGCGGGCGGTGCGAACGCCACCTTGACGATGCTGAAGCGCTTGACGCTTTCCGCCTGAGCGACGTCGGCAAAAAGTTTGGGGTAACGCGAGTTGACCACCCACACCTCGCCATCGCGCAGCGCGGCGCCGGTCGGCCCATCCAGCCCCGGCGGCGCGGCGACGGCGACGATATGCGCGCTGGCCCAGCCGTCCGTCGAGGAGAGCAGCGACACGTCACCGGACATGCCCCCTGTTCTCCCCGGATAAGACTGTACGATCACCAATTCGTTGGCGTTTTTGAGCCGCAGCCCGTCCGGCCCTTTCAGCCGATGCGGCAGCCTGATTTCACTTATCGCAGGCGTGTTATCCAGCGTCACCTTCCACAGCAGCCCGCGGGTGTAGTCCGACGCAATCAGGTAGCCATCCGGGTGATACACGATGCCGTTGAGATAAGGTTGCGTGCCCTGCGCAGCCGCAGGCGCGTCGGCGGGCAGCAGAAGCGATGAGCGCACCAGGATCGACACCTGGCGCGTTGCCCGGTCGATCTTGTAAATCTGCGGCTGGAAGCTGTCGGTGACGTAGATATTGCCCTGCGCATCGAGCGCCAGATCGTTGGCGAGCGTCGGCCCACGGCTTAACGAAGACAGATCGTACACCTGCTGCAGCGCACCGGTATCGAGACGAAATTCCAACACCTGCGCCACGCGATTGCGCGTGCCGGGCGAAGAGTGGAGGGACACCCCTACGTCTTCATTGCACACCAGCACCCGGTTGCGCTCGGTGTCCACCAGCATGCCGGAGGTGGTGATGAGCCCCTTACCGGTGGAAAACCGCCGATAGCGGCCATCCGGGTAGACCAGGCCCAGTTGCCCACCGCGCAGGGAGGAGACCAGGAACGCACCGGCGTGCGGGTTCCAGGCAATGCCCTCAGGGTAAGCGCCGGCGGCATCCGGCGAGAATTCGATGCGCTGCACGGCCTGCGCCTGCATCACGCCGCTGAGAAACAGCGCGACGCCGGCTAACAGGGTGACGCGCCGGCGGCGCTGAAATAAGAAAGAAAAGAGGTTAAAGCGGAACATGAGCATGACCCTGATGAGGACTCGGATCGCTAGAGTAGGATCGCGCCGTTCACGGCACCAGCCGGGAAAAAGGCAATGCGCCACTAAAAAAATCGCAGTAATCAGCGCAAAAAAAAACCGCCCGGTGCGGGCGGTTGAGGTGACGGCGAACCGTTACTTCAGGGCTTCCTGAATGGCGTCGGCCATCGGGCCGATGTGCTTCTCCGCCGCCTTCAGCTGGAAGTCCACGCCGTTGCCGTCGTTGGTATCCGACAGCGTGGCCTTGATCAGTTCCAGCGCCGCCTGCACCGCCACCAGCCGTTTGTGCTGTTCGTCCGTGACCGGTTCGGCGCCCATATTGGCCGGATAATAATGTTCTAACATCGCGCTCTCCTTTTGATGACGTTAACCTCTAACCTACCAGAAAACCGCGCATTTACTAAGGAAACCAGGCCCTGCGCGGCCAAGTGACGATAAATTGCACTATACTGGGCAAACACTCTCCCCTGTTACAGGATCATCGCTATGTCATTCCAGGGAAGCTGCCACTGCGGCGCCGTCACCTTTTCCGTAGACGCCGAACTGCCCACCGAAGCCCTCAGCTGCAACTGTTCCATTTGCCGCCGCAAAGGGCTGCTGCTGTCGTTCTTCCCCATCAGCGCTTTCACGCTCAACAGCGGCCAGGACCAGCTCAGCACTTACACTTTCAATCACCACAAGATCCGCCATCAGTTCTGCCGTGTCTGCGGCGCCCAGCCCTTCGCCTACGGCACCGCGCCGGACGGCGCCGCGATGTGCGCCGTTAACCTGCGCTGCGTGCCTGACGTCGCGCTGGATGCGTTGCAGATCCACACCTACGACGGCGCCAGCGTCTGAGATCCCGCGATTTCAGCGGTAAACGGAGAACTTTTTGGTGAGCGGCTTAAGCTGTTCGGTGTCGCCGTAGAGCGCCACCGCCACGAAATCCAGCTGCTCGTAAGGGGTGTTGGCGGTGTCGGCGATCTGCTGTTCGGCGGAGTGCGACAGCATAGTGGTGGTGAAGAAGTTGGCCAACACGCCCTCTTCCTTGCACTTCAGAATCAGGTTGCTGAGCTGGCTGCTGTTCTTGGCCTGCAGGATCACGATCGGGTAGTGGCTCATATTGGCGCTGACGCCGTCGAGGCTACTCGGATAATGGTGAAACTCGCGCTGCTCGATAAGATCGGTGATGCCTGCCGTCAGATGGCAGGAGGCGTTAAACAGCGTGGCCGGTTCGTGATTGCGGTTGAGGATGATATAAAACTTTTTCTCGTTGTCGCTGTACATGCTCTTCTCCTTGAATAGGCAGCCAGTTTTACCCAACCTGCACGCGGTTTCAAGGCGCGATAAGGGGCCGCGTCCGGCCCCCGTGATAACGCAGCCGACTCAGACGGCGCCTTCACCCGGGCCGAGCGGCTGCGCCACCTGATGCAGCACGGTGATGTTCTGCAAAAGGGTACCGCCGTCGATCGGCTTCATCTGGCCGTCGCGATCTTTATAGTGCGTCGGCTTGGCGCCGTGGAAGAACAGCCCGGCGTTGACCTGCACGCCCAGATAACCTGCGCTGGCCGGCAGGCGCTGCACGTCGGTCCAGGGATTGGAAACCGGCACGTACTGGAAGCCCTCGCCCGTCTTGGCGTACAGCGGGCGCAGCAGCGTGACAAAGGCCATCATCGGCGACAGCGCGTCTTTAAAGATCTGCACCGGCCGATCGACCGTCATCAAGAAACCCTGCGGCTGCTCCTCGACCGTGTCGAGGCTCAGACTGCTGCTGATATCATCACCCCGGCCGCCATAGCTCCATTCAATGGCCGGCGCCCCACTCTCGTTCATCATCTCTGACATACACTGCTCCTTATAAAATGAATACAACACGCCTGCTGCGTGTCGGAACAGTAAACCGCTGAAGGGAGGCGAGCGTCCACGCCGGGCGGCACGCTGGCAAACCAAACAACGAAGGCGCGCAATCAATAAAGCTCGAAATGAATAATTTCCCCGCGTGATAGCGCAGCATTTGAACGACCTCAGCCGTTGCAAGAGCACATAGTGATGGCGTTACCGCCACTGGAGAGTGTTATGACCGCCATTAAACCGGACGCCATCGACCGCGTTTCCCCTGCCGCCACGCCCTGGCTAGCCGTCATCAACGTGCTGTTCGCCGGCATCGCCGCGGCGCTGCACGTGGGCAAGGCCACCATCGCGCTGCCGGCGCTACAGACCGAGTTCGGCCGTTCGCTCGAGGCGCTAAGCTGGGTTATTTCGGCCTTTCCCTTCGTCGGAGTGTTCGGCGGCATCGCCGCCGGGCTGCTGGTGCGCCGCTGGGGCGACCGGCGCCTGCTGGCGCTCGGATTGCTGATCATCAGCGCCGCCAGCTTTACCGGCGCCACGCTCCACGACTTCAGCGGCTTGATCGTCAGCCGCTTTGTCGAAGGCCTCGGCTTCGTCATCGTGGTGGTCGCCTCGCCAGCGGTGCTAAACCGCATCGTCGCCCCGGCGCAGCGCAGCCTGGTGTTCGGCATCTGGAGCACCTTCATGCCGGCGGGCATCGCCATTTCGCTGTTTTTCGGTCCTCACCTGGCGGGCTGGCAACAGAACTGGCAGGCCGGTGCGGCGCTGACGCTGCTGGCCGCGCTGCTGCTGCCGCTGACCACGCCGCGCCGCGCCGCCGACGCGCACGCTCCGCCGTTGCCGCTGCGGCAAGCGCTGGGCGCGATGCTGCGGGCGCGCCAGCCGCTGTTGCTGGCGCTGATGTTCACCGCTTACAACCTGCAGTTTTTCTCGGTGATGACCTTTTTACCGATCTTTCTGATGCAGCGCATCGGTCTGACGCTGGCGGTCGCCGGCGGCATCAGCGCAGCGGCGGTGGCGGCGAACATCATCGGCAACCTCGCCGCCGGGTTCTTGCTGTCGCGCGGTCTGCGGGCCGGTAGCCTGCTCGCGGCCACCAGCCTGGTCATCGGCATCTTCGGCATCGGCATTTTCCTGCCGATGACGCCCAATGGCCTGCTGATCCCGCTGTGCTTCCTGTTCTGCGCCATCGCCGGCATGCTGCCCGCCACCATTCTGGCCGCCACGCCGGCGGCGACGCCGGAGCCCACGCTGCTGCCGCTGAGTCTGGGGTTGGTGATGCAGGGGAACTACCTCGGCCAGGTGATCGGCCCGGTCGCGCTGAGCGCCATCGTGGCTGCGGCTGGTTGGGCGGCGCCGGCGTGGCTGGTGCTGGCGGCGGCCCTGTTGGGGGCGCTGTTGGCGCTGGCTTTTCTCAGCCGGCGGCATAATGCGGGGTCATAAGCAGAAAGGTCGTTCTGATTGTTATAAGCGGTGCTGAATTTTCCCTGGTGCAGGTGACTGCCTATCGCGAAGGATATGGCCAGTGATGATCAAGGCCCGACAATGACAAGGCACCGGTGGCCACGAAATACACCAGCAGGCCGGCAAAGGCGATCAGTAGCGTTTTCTCGATGACGCCGAGTCGTTTGTGTTCAGTCATTTGCATACTCCTTCGTGATATCGGGCGAACGGCCGCCCTCATCAACCCTAGGAAAGCCTGGCGCAGGGGGCAAGCGTGGCTCACAAAATGAAACACAATATATAAATCTTGTTAATTATTTAGCCCTCTTTCTTTTCTCGCACCGCCGCCTGCTCACCCTGCGGCGCCCGCCTTGCCCTTAATAACCCTATGGAATACGCCGTTAAAAATCCCCTACCGGATAAGCAAAGGTAATGATAGTGTTGTTTTCATTCAGTTCATCTATGCTGAAAATTCATCTTTTGAGGGACGACTATGATGTCTAAAGGCATTTCCAAGGGATTCTTTATTCTGATCCTGTTCATCGTTACCGCCGCCTTTCTCGACGTGCTGGGGCCTTATTACTCCTCGGTGCTGTGGGCGGTTATTCTGGCGGTGATTTTCCATCCGGTGAAAAAGAAGTTGAAACAGTACGTCGGCGAACGCAACGGCGTGGTGTCGCTGCTGACGGTGGCGCTGATCTGCCTGATCGTGTTCACGCCGTTGGCGATCATCGCCTCGTCGCTGGCGATGGAATTCAACGTGATCTACACCAAGCTGCAAACCAACAACAGCCAATTGCCGACCATGCTGGCGGACTTCATGCGTCATCTGCCCGGCTGGGCGCAGCGCTTCCTGGCGGAACATAACCTCAACAGCGCCGCCGAGATCCAAAAACAACTTTCCGAGGTGGCGCTCAAGGGCGGGCAATACCTGGCGGGCAGCGTGTTCCTGATCGGCAAAGGCACCTTCAATTTCGTCGTCGGCTTCGGCGTGATGCTCTACCTGCTGTTCTTCCTGCTGAAAGACGGCCCGTACCTGGTGAACCTGGCGCTCGAAGCGCTACCGCTCTCACAGCACGTGAAGCACCACCTGTTCGTCAAGTTCGCCGCCGTCTCCCGCGCCACCGTCAAGGGCACGGTGGTGGTCGCCGTGGTGCAAGGCGCGCTCGGCGGTCTGGCGTTTTACTTTACCGGCATCGACGGCAGCTTGCTGTGGGGCGCGCTGATGGCGTTCTTGTCGATCATCCCCGCCGTGGGCTCCGCCATCATCTGGGTGCCGGCGGTGATCTACTTCTTCGCCACCGGCATGCTGTGGAAAGGCATCTTCCTGGTGGTGTTCTTCGTGGTCGTAATCGGCCTGGTGGACAACATTCTGCGCCCGCTGCTGGTAGGCAAAGACACCAAAATGCCGGACTACCTGATCCTGATCTCCACCCTGGGTGGCATGGAGATTTACGGCATTAACGGCTTCGTCATCGGGCCATTGATCGCCGCGCTGTTCATCGCCTGCTGGAACATCCTGTCCGGCCGCGACAGCAAGGAAAACATCGAAGAGATCGACGAAGAATTCATCGAAGAAGGCAAGAATCATCCCGACGCGGGGGAGTAAACCTCTCGCGCCGTATCGCACCGGGGCCCGTTTGGGCCCCTTTTTTGTCTGTGGTATCCTTGCCGCGCTCACAAGGAAGAACGGGTTTCGTTATGCTTATTCTCTACGCCACGCTGGCCATCGCCTTCACCCTGCTGTGCCTGCTGGCCTTCATCTCTTGCGCTTACCAGCTTTCGAAGCAGGGCGACGTCAAATTTTTGGCCTCGCTTTCCGTGCTGATCTTCGCGCTGCTGGCCTTCTATGCCGCTTATGGCTACGTCAGCACCTGGCTGCAACAACAGGCGGTGGATGTCCGGCTGTATTAGCGCAGCGGGATGAAAAAGACCTGCTCCGGATCGCCGTCATCGAGATTGTCAATTTGGCCGCTGGCGACAAACCCGGCGTTCAACAGCAGCCGCTGCATCGGCAGGTTGGAATGATTGGTGGAGGTGAACAGCTTCGGGTGCCGGCAGTGCAACTTAAGCGCCGCAATCAGCGCCTGCCCGACGCCCCGGCGGCGATAGCGCTCGCCGACCATCAGCATCTCCACAAAGCCGCAGCCGAAGAAGTGATAGTGCAGCACACCGTATCCCATCGCCATGCCCTGCTCCTCGGCAAGATAACAGACGTCCTGCCCGCACCAGGCGCGGATCTGCGCCGCGCGCTGCGGCTCGTATTCGGCGACGCTGTCGAGGGCGATCAGGGCTGCGGCATCGCTGTCGGTGGCCTGGCGAACAAACATGTTTTAATCCTCATGCTGATGGATAACGGCGATACCGCATCAACGAAACGGCAACCGCGGCGGGATAGTTTTTACATCCCGGTCGAATTTTGTAATCCTATTATAGAGTTACCAAAACACACGCCAAGGAAGGAAAGCATTTCCCGATGAGAATACCGCAAATCTCCGCCACCCTGCTGTTTACCCTGCTGCTGGCCGGCTGCCAGTTCCACAAAACCGTGTTCCCGCCGCCGTATATCGGCACCCCGCAAGAGATCGGCACCTACGAAGTGAAAGGGCTGACGTTCGTCACCACCGTCACCTTCAGCGGCCTGTTCGCCGAAGATCTGGTGCGCGAATACGCACAGAAACACCACTATCGCTACTATGTGGTAACGATGCGCAGCAACGGTTTTAAAGACCGAAGCGAGCGCGTAAGCGCGATGATGTATCGGTAGAGAGTGGCGCCACATGCCGTGAAATAATGCCGAAAAAACGGGCTTTAGCATGAGGAAGCGCTATACGAAATATTGCACAACCCAATACTCACAGGCCGCATGAAAATACGGCCTGTGACTTTGGTTTAATTGTCTGGCATCGCAGTGCCGTTTATTTTCACTGTGGACGAAATTCCAATACGCTGCTTTTGACCGCTTCGTAAACCGCGGCCGTTGGCGGTTTAGGCAAACGTGCATTGACGATTGCCTTTATCGCGGCCTGGCAAAGTTCCGGATCCCCTTGATCAGCCCGAATGCTGATCAGCAGGCCATCCGGCGCCAGCTTGATGGTTAATGTACAACTTCTGCCTGAGTAGGCTTCGGCGTCTTTAAAATGGCGTTGGATCTCCGCTTGCACCTGAGACAGGTAATGTAATTCCTCTTTTCCCGGCGCCTTTGGGTTGCCAAGATTGGCGAAAATATCGCCAACCTCTTTATTTGCCGGATCGGTTTGGCTGGGGGCGGTGTTCTTGGCACACCCGGTTAACGCCAGTGCGAACATTCCCGCCAATAACGTGGCGACGCCGGTTTTATAGCCTGAATGCGTGATTTTCATATCCCTATCCTTATGGATGATTATCAGCCGAAATCAACGTGGTATTCGACAAGATCCCCGGCGAATACTTATACAGAATTCACGCAAACTGCCAGAGACATTGCGAGTATCAAGCATCGGCATGCGGAGAATCGTGGGCCGATGATGACATGAAGCCATAGCGCCTCAGGCGGGGCGTACACCTGAACACCCTGACCTATCGATAACCTTGTTATCCGAACGAGCAATCACTCCATCAATAAATTAAGTTATTCTTAATTTTTTATCCCATTAGAAGCGCTTTCAACCCTGGCAATCTGGAAAATCTGCCTATACTTACTTTCCTGATATTAAATTTGTTTAAGTAACCAGGATGGTAGGTATGAAAAGCAAACGCCCCTTTGCCGCGCTGCTGGCGGCAACAGCATTGATGTCCCTGGTGGGCTGCGCTTCCAATCAGGCGATCAAAACGACGGACGGCAAAACCATTGTTACCGACGGCAAGCCCCAGATCGATAAAGATACCGGATTGGTCTCCTATCGAAATGCTGAAACGGGCAAAACGGAACAGATCAATCGAGACCAGATTGCAAACATGAGTGAGTTGGATAACTAAAAGGAGCTACAAATGAAAAAAGCGCTTGTTCTTCCCGCGATCGCCCTGGTTGCCATCGCCGCACTGTCAGGCTGCACACGCACCAGCTACGCTATTCATACCCACGATGGCCGAACGATCATCAGTGACGGCAAACCGAAAGAGACTTCTGCCGGGTTGATCGGGTATACCGACGCCAATGGCGTCAAACAGCAAATCAACAAGACGGAAGTCAAAGAGGTGTCGGAAATCCCTCATTAAGGTTCCGATAATCTGAGCCTGCAAAAACAAAGGGAGCCGATGGCTCCCTTTCTATTCAAAGACTAAGCGCGCCCATTGGCGTTTAACGATAACGTCGATAAACGCCTGACATTTCAGCAGACAACGTTGCCAGGTTTGCCATACGGATCTCCCCTTTCCCGGCGTCGAACGGCTATAATCCGATAAGTGGAGTTTTTTAAAACGATAAGGAGGGAGTATGTACAAAACTATTTTGGTTCCCGTGGATATTACCGAGCCGGAATTAACACAGCAGGTCATCCCGCATGTCAACGCGCTCGCCAGGCTCGAAGACTCCCACGTTCATTTCCTCGCGGTGATCCCGTCGCGCGCCACCTACGCGGCCTTCGGCTTTGCCGCCACGGCGGCGGTGGAAACCAAAGATGAAACCATTGCGATAGCGACCGAGGGGCTGGCGACAGCGGCAAAACAATTCAGCGTTCCCGAGGATCGAGTGACCACGCATGTCGCCGTCGGCGATCCCAAAGATCAGATCCTGGAACTCGCCGATGCGCTTAACGCGGAGATTATTGTGATGGGTTCCAACCGCCCTTCTGCAATGACTTACCTCCTCGGCTCGAATGCCACCGCGGTGGTGCGCCACGCCAATTGCCCGGTGCTGGTCGTGCGTTAATTGGCTAATGATACCCGCTCATCAGGAGCGGGTATCACGCGTTAAACAAGAGGTGAACATTAACTTGATGTAGCGGTGCTAAGTGAGGTCACTACCATTCGAAAATCTTTCCAACGTAGAAAAGGCCGCGACCAAATGCTAAGACCGATGTGATCACAATGTCGTTAATCCAGTGCACATTGTTCGAATAGAGATTTGACAACAAACTCAGGAAGGCATATGTCGTCCCCTTCCAAGGTTCCGTCCCAATACGGGGCAAAGGGGATTGATTAGCAAAGAAAATGTTAGCGACATGTGTCAGCGAGTAAAGCATAGGACGTTACTGGCAATAAGGCTTCCCATGGGTAGCTTGACTTGTAACTGAGCAAGACCGTGAAGTACTTGGGCGTTTTATCACCATTTTTGATAAGCTTTGTGACATTGTTATCACTCTTATCACAATACAACCTTCTATCCGTACGCATTAATTTTATTTCTGTATATTGGTATATTATGACATGGATGATGCACTATAAAACCACATGCCTTATACTGTATAAAACAACAGTATAGCGAGCGTATAATATGAACCGAATTGCAAGATTTCTTCTAACTGTCAGCTCAATCGCCCCCGTGGGCATCACTCTGATATTTATAGGAATAATAAAAGAAAAATGGTGGCTAGTCTGGTGCTCATTAGCGATATGCTGTTTTAGTTTGCTATCTGTGATATATTTTCTTGACTATGCAAAAAAACACTCAACGTCGCTATATAAAAAGGTTGATACTATTTCCCCAGCAAATAAAGAGGTAACTAACTATTTCTTAAGTTATTTATTCCCATTATTGGGAACAGATGCCATTGCTGACAAATGGCAATATGCAGCATTTTTTTACTTCTCTCTTGTCTTTTATATATGTTTTTCTGAAAACTACAATTTCAACCCTTTAATATCGGCCTTAGGTTATAAATTTTATGAGGCTGAAGATAACACAGGTGTTGGATTCGTATTAATATCGAGGGAAGTTATTACAAATTTAAAAGATAGAGATTTTGAAGTTATTCAACTTACCGACTACACATTTATGCATGTAATAAGGAAATGATATGGCTCTTTTTGCAATGATGAACAAAAACTCTGCTGTTAAAGTGTACAGGATTGACACTGATAACAAGACAGATATAAAAATAAATAAATTATTTTCTGATCAGATGGCACATTTTGAATCTCATCATGCTACAGAACTACCATTTGAGGCAGGATATACTCCTAGTTATAATGAATGCAGCTACATCAAAAAATTTATAGACAGTAGCATATTACTAGATGCAGTTAATCGTAGCACTGCAATGCCTCTGTGGACAAAAAACATTGGGCTTGATGGTATAACAGCTCTTTTTATGGCTCCTGATTACCCTAAAATCAAAGATAAAATTGCAATTCAAACCTTCTCTAAAAAGCAAATACTTAATGAATCAAAATACTTGTGGCTTAGCAAGAATGCATTTACCATGTCAGATCTTTTGGGATTTAATCTTGATGATAAATTAGTTGCTATTATTGAAAGTGATAAGATAAAGTTTAGAAACTTCAATAACCTCAGAAGTATTTTTGACATGAACGACTATTTTGCTGAGGCGACTAAACAAGATCTAAGTGATTTTGTAAATCAACCTATTTTCGATATCCCTTCTGGGTTCGATCTAGTCGCACTTGCTGATAATGTCATCAGGAATAAAGTCACTCTTATAAACAACTCAAAAATATTGGTAAATCATACTATTTTAGATATAAAAACAGCGGCTTCAACCTTGAAATTCCCTATTAAAACCACAGGAAGTGGCGTCAATGAAAAAATCGAGATGCCATCAACAAAGAAAGAAATAAAGGAGCTTTTGAATTTTTTAGATGAAGACTACTTCAATTCAGAAATCACAAAACAAAGATTTCGTTCTAATTCGAAACGCAAGGCATAAGTTATGGCCGCAAGCGCGGCCATAACTATTATTCCTAGCTTAAAACCACGTCCTGTGGACGTGGTTTTAAGCTAGGAATAAAAAAACGGGAGCCCTTAGGCTCCCGCTCTCATTCAAACGCAAACACACTTACATGTGTTTAACGATAGCGTCGCCAAACTCTGAACATTTCAGCAGTTTAGCGCCTTCCATCAGGCGTTCGAAGTCATAGGTCACGGTCTTGGCGGCGATGGCGCCTTCCATGCCTTTAACGATCAGGTCAGCCGCTTCGAACCATCCCATGTGGCGCAGCATCATCTCTGCGGACAGGATGATGGAGCCTGGGTTCACTTTGTCCTGGCCGGCGTACTTCGGCGCGGTGCCGTGAGTCGCTTCGAACAGCGCGCAGTCAGAGCCGATGTTGGCGCCCGGCGCGATGCCGATACCGCCTACCTGGGCCGCCAGGGCGTCGGAGATGTAGTCGCCGTTCAGGTTCATACAGGCGATCACGTCGTATTCCGCCGGGCGCAGCAGGATTTGCTGCAGGAAGGCGTCGGCGATCACGTCTTTAACCACGATCTCTTTGCCGGTGTTCGGGTTCTTGATCTTCAGCCATGGGCCGCCGTCGATCAGCTCGCCGCCGAACTCTTCGCGCGCCAGCTCATAGCCCCAATCCTTGAAGGCACCTTCGGTGAACTTCATGATGTTGCCTTTGTGAACCAGGGTCACGGAGTCACGGTCGTTGGTGATGGCGTATTCGATCGCCGCGCGCACCAGACGCTTGGTCCCTTCTTCAGAGCATGGCTTCACGCCGATACCGCACTGCTCCGGGAAGCGGATTTTCTTCACGCCCATTTCGTCGCGCAGGAATTTGATCACTTTGTCCGCTTCGGCGGAGCCGGCTTTCCACTCGATGCCGGCGTAGATGTCTTCGGCGTTTTCGCGGAAGATCACCATGTCGGTCAGCTCAGGCTGTTTCACCGGGCTTGGGGTGCCCTGGTAGTAACGCACCGGGCGCAGGCACACGTACAGGTCCAGCTGCTGGCGCAGGGCCACGTTCAGAGAACGGATGCCACCGCCGACCGGGGTGGTCAGGGGGCCTTTGATGGCGACGCGGTAGTCGCGGATCAGGTCCAGAGTTTCGTCCGGCAGCCACACGTCTTTACCGTAAACGTGGGTAGATTTTTCGCCGGTGTAGATTTCCATCCAGGAGATTTTACGTTCGCCGTGGTAAGCCTTTTTAACGGCCGCATCAACCACGTGGATCATGGCAGGAGTCACGTCAACGCCGATGCCGTCGCCTTCGATGAACGGGATGATCGGGTTATGAGGAACAACCAGTTTACCCTGGGCGTCAACCGTGATTTTTTTACCTTCTGCCGGAACAACTACTTTGCTTTCCATCAACCTCTCCTTCAAGCGCAATTTTGTTAATGCTTTGTAAGATGCGTGTAGATACTACTTGAATATTCGGTCCGCGCCAATCCGAAACGGATTCGGTTATAATGCGCTTATCATCCGTAATCTCAACTGTTATGAAAAAATTCTCTGTTAGAAATCACAACGTTAAACGATTCAGCAAGCCGAATACCGCCAAACCCGCCGCGCCGAAGGGGCCGCGTCGAATTGTGTTATTCAACAAGCCCTTCGACGTGCTGCCGCAGTTCACCGATGAAGCCGGCCGCGCCACGCTGAAAGAGTACATCCCCTTCCCCGACGTTTACGCCGCCGGGCGCCTGGATCGCGACAGCGAAGGGCTGCTGGTGCTGACCAACGACGGCCAGCTGCAGGCACAGCTCACACAGCCGGGCAAGCGCACCGGCAAAATCTACTATGTGCAGGTCGAGGGCGCGCCGCAGGAGAGCGATTTGGCGCCATTGCGCTGCGGCGTTACGCTGAAAGACGGCCCGACGCTACCCGCCGGTGTTGAGTTGGTGGCCGAGCCTCAGTGGCTATGGCCGCGCAACCCGCCGATCCGCGAACGTAAATCCATCCCCACCAGTTGGCTGAAAATCACCCTGTTCGAAGGGCGAAACCGCCAGGTGCGTCGCATGACGGCGCATATCGGGTTCCCTACCCTGCGCCTGATTCGCTACAGTATGGGTAATCTTTCGCTGGGCTCACTGCAGCCTGGTGAATGGAAAAGCATCGATTCCCTGTAGACCGATAACTGATGGAGGCGCCATGAAATCCACGCCGATCGCGCTTCTGCTCGCCGCTCTGGCGGCCCCGTTCGCCGCCCAGGCCGCCAGCTTCGACTGCGCCAAGGCGGCAAACCGCGATGAGCAAGCCATCTGCGCCAACCGCACGCTGAACGATTTGGATGTGCAAATGGCCACCCAATACCAATTCCTGCGCGGCCTGTTCGCCATGGGCGCGCGCGGCGCGATGCAGGACAGCCAGCAGGCCTGGCTGGCAAAACGCCAGCGGTGCGGCGGCGACACCGCCTGTTTGCTCAAAAGCTACCGCACCCGCATCGCCGAGCTGGACGATATCTATCGGCGCATCGACAAACCGCTGTAAGGAGACCGCATGTTCAAACCGCACGTCACCGTGGCCTGCGTGGTACACGCCGCCGGCAAATTTTTAGTGGTCGAAGAGACCATCAACGGCAAAGCGCTGTGGAACCAGCCGGCCGGCCATCTGGAGGCCGACGAGACGCTGGTGCAGGCCGCCGAGCGCGAGCTGTGGGAAGAGACCGGCATCCGCGCCACGCCACAGGCGTTTTTACGTCTGCACCAATGGATTGCGCCGGATCGCACGCCGTTCCTGCGTTTTTGCTTCGTCATCGAGCTGGAACAGCCGCTGCCGACCGAGCCGCACGACAGCGATATCGATCGCTGCCTGTGGTTGAGCGCCGACGAGATTTTGCAGGCGCCCAACCTGCGTTCCGCGCTGGTGGCCGAGAGCATTCGCAGCTACCAGCAGCCGGAGCGCTACCCGCTGTCGCTGGTCGGCAGCTTCGCCTGGCCGCATTGAGGGCGCCGGGCAGCACAAGATGAACAGTGCGCCGGCGCGGGCAACGTGGTAAAATCCTGCGCTTGTTTTTATCAGCACGGTTCGTGTTCAAGTTCGTGAGATCCCCATGTCAGACAACAGCCAGAAAAAAGTAATCGTCGGTATGTCCGGCGGCGTCGACTCTTCCGTTACCGCCTATCTGTTACAGCAACAGGGCTATCAGGTCGCTGGGCTGTTCATGAAAAACTGGGAAGAAGACGACGACGAAGAGTACTGCTCCGCCGCGACCGATCTGGCCGACGCGCAAGCGGTCTGCGACAAGCTGGGCATCGAACTGCACACGGTGAACTTTGCGGCGGAATACTGGGACAACGTGTTTGAGCTGTTCCTGGAAGAATACAAGGCCGGCCGCACGCCGAACCCGGACATCCTGTGCAATAAAGAAATCAAATTCAAAGCCTTCCTGGAGTTCGCCGCCGAAGACCTGGGGGCCGATTTCATCGCCACCGGCCATTACGTGCGCCGCCAGGACGTGGACGGCAAAAGCCGCCTGCTGCGCGGCGTCGACGGCAACAAAGATCAGAGCTACTTCCTCTATACCCTGAGCCACGAGCAGGTGGCGCAAAGCCTGTTCCCGGTTGGGGAACTGGAGAAGCCGGAGGTGCGCCGCATCGCCGAGCAACTGGAGCTGGTCACCGCCAAGAAGAAAGACTCCACCGGCATCTGCTTTATCGGCGAGCGCAAATTCCGCGATTTCCTCGGCCGCTACCTGCCGGCGCAGCCGGGCCCGATCGTCAGCGTCGACGGCCAGACCGTCGGTGAACACCAGGGCCTGATGTATCACACCCTGGGCCAGCGCAAAGGGTTAGGCATCGGCGGCCTGAAAGACAGCAGCGAAGATCCGTGGTACGTGGTGGATAAAGACGTGGCCAATAACGTGCTGGTGGTCGCGCAAGGGCACGATCACCCGCGCCTGATGTCAGTCGGCCTTATCGCGCAGCAGCTGCACTGGGTGGATCGCCTGCCGCTGACCGGCCCGTTCCGCTGTACGATGAAGACCCGCTATCGCCAGCAGGACATCCCTTGCACCGTGACCCCGCTCGACGACGAACGCATCGAAGTGCGTTTCGACGAGCCGGTCTCCGCCGTCACCCCCGGCCAGTCGGCGGTGTTCTACCAGGGCGAAATCTGCCTCGGCGGCGGCATCATCGAACAGCGCCTGGCGTAGTTCGCCTGCCGCCCAAGAAAAACGCTGCGTTTACCGCAGCGTTTTTTTTATTCAGAATTCCACCTGCGCCCCCAGTTCGATCACCCGGTTTGGCGGGATTTCGAACAGATCCGGCGCCCGCAGCGCGTTGCGCTGCAACAGCTGGAACACCTTGCCGCGCACGCGCAGATACCAGGGGCGCTTGCCCAATACCAGCGTATCGCGCGACATGAAGAACGAGGTCTCGTTCATGGTGAAACTCATCCCCTCCAGGCCGCAGCGATAAAGGATATCCGTCACGTTGGGCGTTTCGCGCCAGCCGTAGCTCGCCACCACCCGCCAAAAGCTCGTCGACAGCTGTTCGATCGCCACCCGCTGCACGTTGTGCACATACGGCATGTCGGTAGTCACGATAGTCAGCAGCACCACGCGCTCATGCAACACCTTGTTGTGCTTCAGGTTATGCAGCAGCACCAGCGGCACCGCATGCGGCGTGCGCTCCATAAACACCGCGGTGCCCGGCACCCGCTTCGGCGGCGCCTTCTCCAGCGACTCGATCAGCGCGGTCAGCCCTTCCTGGTTGTCGCGCAGCCGGCGGATCAGGCGCGAGCGCTCGGTCTTCCAGGTCAGCATGATCAGCAGAATGATCAACCCCAGCGCCACCGGCAGCCAGCCGCCGGTCGCCAGTTTGATCAGGTTGGCGCCGAACAGCGGCACGTCGATACACAGCATGGCAAGCAGCATCAGCCCACCCAGATAGCGCGGCCAGCCCCAGTTTTTCACCGCCACGATGCTCAGCAAAATCGACGACAGCAGCATGGTGCCGGTCACCACGATGCCGTAAGCCGAGGCCAGGTTGCTGGAGTGTTTAAAACTGATAATCACGATCAACACCGCCGCGAACAACAGCCAGTTCACCACCGGAATGTAGATCTGCCCGGACTCCTGATCGGAGGTATAGATGATGCGCATCGGCGGCAGGTAGCCCAGCCGCACCGCCTGGCGCGTCAGGGAGAAGACGCCGGAGATCACCGCCTGCGAGGCGATCACCGTCGCCAACGTGGCGATCACCAGCAGCGGGATCAGCGCCCAGGTGGGCGCCAGCAGGAAGAACGGGTTATTGATCGCCGCCGGGTTGGCCAACAGCAGCGCCCCCTGGCCGAAGTAGTTCAGCACCAGCGCCGGCGCCACCAGCGTAAACCACGCCAGGCGGATCGGTTTTTTGCCGAAGTGGCCCATGTCGGCGTACAGCGCTTCGGCGCCGGTGACCGACAGCACCACCATGCCCAGCGCGAAGAACGACACTGCCTTGTACTCGAGGAAGAAATTCACCGCCCAGTAAGGGTTCAGCGCCCGCAGCACGCCGGGGTGATGCAAAATGCCGCCGATGCCGAGCAGCGCCAGCGTCAGGAACCAGATGACCATCGCCGGGGCGAACAGTTTGCCGACGCTGCCGGTGCCGTGTTTCTGGATCGCGAACAGCGCGGTCAACACCAGCAGCGACAGCGGCACGATAAAGCTGTCCAGCTCGGGGGCAATAATCTGCAGGCCTTCGATAGCCGAGAGCACCGAAATGGCCGGGGTAATCACCCCATCGCCATAAAAGAAGCTGCCGCCCACCAGCCCGACCAGCACCGCCGCCGGCACCCAGCGCGCATCCAGCTTGCGGATCGCCAGCGACATCAGCGTCAGAATTCCCCCTTCACCGTCGTTGTCGGCACGCATCACGAAGCAGACGTATTTGATCGACACCACCAGCGTCAACAGCCAGAAAATCAATGACAGAAAGCCGTAGATCGACGTCGGCGTCAGGGTGATCCCTTCTTCCGCCGTCAGGCATTCGCGCAAGGTATACAGCGGGCTGGTGCCGATATCGCCGTACACCACGCCGATGGCCGCCAGCGTCACCGCCGGCAGCGGCTGCTTGTTTTTTACGTGCATATAAAGGTCTTTATTTGAGGGGTCACGTTGGCAGTATAGATGCAGCCGCCGCACTTTATTTGCCGCCGCAACAATAAGTTCGTGCCGCGCCACCGGCGATTTTCGCCGTCTATTTGCGCAGTTCTGCGCCGCACGGCGCATCCGCCTCGCCACAGGCGTATTAGACGCTGGGTTTACCCTCAATTTTATGGCATGATCCGCGGCATTCGTTGTCATCGTTGTTACAGCCACGCCCGATCGTTACCGTTCGCGGCCGCCGCCGTTACCCTGGCGATACGCACAACCTTATACAGTAAGCCATGTACCGTTCACCGCGTTTACAGGAGTCATCGTGGCGAAGAATTATTATGACATCACGCTGGCCATGGCGGGTATCAGCCAGTCGGCGCGTTTGGTTCAGCAATTGGCCCATGAAGGGCAATGCGACCGCGAAGCGTTTCACACCTCGCTGAAAAGCCTGCTGCAGATGGACCCACCCTCTACGCTGGCGGTGTTCGGCGGCGAGGAGCGCAATTTGATGGTCGGCCTCGAAACCCTGATGGGCGTGCTTAACGCCAACAACAAAGGGCCGGGCGCGGAACTGACCCGCTACACCATCAGCCTGATGGTGCTGGAGCGCAAGCTCAACGCCAACAAACAGGCGATGAACACGCTCGGCGAACGCCTCGGCCAACTCGAGCGCCAGCTGGCGCACTTCGATCTTGAGTCGGACACCATCATCAGCGCGCTGGCCGGCATTTATGTCGACGTGGTCAGCCCGCTCGGGCCGCGCATCCAGGTGACCGGCTCACCGGCGATCTTGCAGAACCCGCAGGTGCAGGCCAAAGTTCGCGCCACGCTGCTGGCCGGCATTCGCGCCGCCGTGCTGTGGCAACAGGTCGGCGGCAGCCGCCTGCAGTTAATGTTTTCCCGTAATCGTCTGTTCAAGCAGGCGCAAAATATCGTTGCTCATTGTTAATCGATCCCAGGAGTTGCTACCGATGGAATTATCCTCACTGACCGCCGTTTCCCCCGTTGATGGACGCTACGGTGATAAAGTCAGCGCACTGCGCCCCATTTTCAGCGAATACGGTCTGCTGAAATTCCGCGTACAGGTTGAAGTACGTTGGCTGCAAAAACTGGCCGCCTGCGCAGAAATCAAGGAAGTTCCCGCTTTTGACGCCGACGCAAACGCTTTCCTCGACAAAATCGTCGCTGAATTCAACGAAGAAGACGCTCAGCGCATCAAAACCATCGAGCGCACCACCAACCACGACGTGAAAGCGGTCGAGTATTTCCTGAAGGAAAAAGTGGCGGCGGTGCCTGCGCTGCACGCGGTGTCCGAGTTCATCCACTTCGCCTGCACCTCCGAAGACATTAACAACCTGTCGCACGCGCTGATGCTGCAAAGCGCTCGTCAGGACGTGGTGCTGCCTTACTGGCGTAAAATCATCGATGCGCTGAAAGGGCTGGCGCTGGAATACCGCGATATCCCGCTGCTGTCGCGCACCCACGGCCAGCCGGCTACGCCGTCGACCGTCGGCAAAGAGTTCGCCAACGTGGCTTACCGCATGGAGCGCCAGTACCGCCAGCTGGAGCGTGTGGAGATCATGGGTAAAATCAACGGCGCGGTCGGCAACTACAACGCCCACATCGTCGCCTACCCGGAAGTGGACTGGCATCAGTTCAGCGAAGCGTTCGTGACCTCGCTCGGCATCACCTGGAACCCGTACACCACCCAGATCGAACCACACGACTACATCGCCGAGCTGTTCGACTGCGTAGCGCGTTTCAACACCATTCTGATCGACTTCGACCGCGACATCTGGGGCTACATCGCCCTGAACCACTTCAAGCAGAAGACCATCGCCGGGGAAATCGGCTCCTCCACCATGCCGCACAAGGTCAACCCGATCGACTTCGAAAACTCCGAAGGCAACCTGGGCCTGGCCAACGCCGTGCTGGGCCACCTGGCGGGCAAACTGCCGGTGTCCCGCTGGCAGCGCGACCTGACCGACTCCACCGTGCTGCGTAACCTGGGCGTGGGCCTGGGCTATGCGCTGATCGCCTATCAGGCCACCCTGAAGGGCATCAGCAAGCTGGAAGTGAACCAGGCGCACCTGCTGGACGAACTGGATCACAACTGGGAAGTGCTGGCCGAACCGATCCAGACCGTGATGCGCCGTTACGGCATCGAGAAGCCTTACGAGAAGCTGAAAGAGCTGACCCGCGGCAAGCGCGTGGACGCCGCCGGCATGCAGGCGTTCATCGACGGTCTGGCGCTGCCGGAAGAAGAGAAAACCCGTCTGAAGGCGATGACCCCGGCCAACTACATCGGCCGCGCCACCACCCTGGTCGACGAGCTGAAGTAAGCGCGTTAGACCCACAACGACAAGGCGGCCCGCGGGCCGCCTTGTTGCTTATTATTCGCCGCGCAACACCTGCAGCCGGGCTATCTGCCGCCCCTGCGCATCGAAGTTCTCGGCACTCAGCCAACGCGCCAGCGCCTGCCGCACCGTCGGCCAACGGTCAGCGGTGATGGCGAACCAGTCGGTATCCCGGCTGCGCCCCTTGACGATCACCGCAAAGCGGAAGTTGCCCTCGTAACGGAAACCAAAGCGTAGCGCGGCCTGGCGCGACGGCGCGTTGTGGCTGTCGCACTTCCATTCGCAGCGGCGGTAGCCCAGCGTATCAAAGGCGTAGCGCAGCAGCAGCGCGATGGCTTCGGTGGCGCTGGAGCGCTGTTTCATCAACGGCGACCAGCTGACGTGGCCGATCTCCAGCACGCCGTTGGCCTCGTCGATGCGCATCAGCGCCACCGTCCCCACCGGCGCGTCGCTGGCGGCGTCGAACACCGTCAGGTTGACCAGCGTCGGGTTGGCCTGCAGCGTCTCCAGATGCTGCAGCATCGCCGCCGGCGTATCGGGCCGTTCGATAGACAGATAGGTCCAGTCGCGGCCGTCCGGCGCCAGCTGGAAAGCATCGTACAGCGCGGCGTAATCCCGCTGCGGCTCGAGCGGCGCCAGTGAACAGAAACGCCCGCCGAGCGTTGCGCCGCCCGGGCGGCGAGCCGGCTGCCAATCCGGCATCGGTTCGCCAATCGGCTGACCATAACGATTCATTGCCATACGCGCCTCCTGCGGTTAACGGGTATAAACGATAAACGAACTTCTTCTGCCGATTTTGTCGTACAGCGAACGCGCCGGCGCGTTGTACTCCTGAGTCATCCAATAGACCCGATCGCTGCCGCGCGCCTCCGCCAGCCGATACGCCTGTTCGAACAGTTTTTCCGACACTTTATGGCCGCGCGCCTGCGGCGACACAAAGAGATCTTCGATATAACAATAGCCCACCGCGCTCCAGGTGGACGGATGGAATACCAGGTTCATCAGCCCCAGCAGCCGGCCGTCGGCATCCTCCGCCACCAGCCCGTACACCTGTTCATCCTGCCCCAACCGTTCGAAGGTGCGATCGGTCACCTGCGGCGCCACGTCGGCGCGGTAGAAGTCGAGATAGCCCTGCCACAACGCCAGCCATTGCGCTCTGTCGTCGCCATTGATTCTGCGGATAGTCACTTCACGATTTGATGGGTTCATAGCGCCTCACGGGGTTAAGATATTATTTCCATTAGGGAAATAACCGAATAGCGGCAGGATACACCGCGCAGCGACGGTGTAATACGGACCAATTCAAAACGCCGAGCAGACCAATTTTAACCGCCGTTTTCCCGCGGCAGCGCGTTGAACACCTGCGCCAGCGTGGCGATAAAGCGCACGATCTCGTCCGGCGCATAGGCCGAGAAACCGAGCACCAGCGCCCCGCGCTGCGGCGCGCCGGTGTAGAAATCCGCCAGGCCGTACAATCGTATTCCCCGCTCGGCCGCCGCCGTCACCAGCCGCCGCTCCGTCGCCGCATCCGCCAGCGGGCAAACCAGCTGCAGGCCACCCTGCGGCAAGGCCGGGCGCGTCCAGGGCGCGAGATGGCGATGTACCGCGTCGTACAGGACGTCCAGCCTCGCCTTGTACAGCGTGCGCATATTGCGCAGATGCTCGGCGTAGCCGCCCTCGTGCAGGCAGTGGAACAGCGTCATCTGCGCCAGTGCCGACGTGTAGCCGTCCTGAAACTGCCTGGCGGCGACCAATGGCCGCACCAGCTGCGGCGGCGCGATCATGAAACCGATGCGCAGCCCCGGAAACAGCGTCTTGCTGAAGGTGCCGATGTACAGCGTGCGCCCGCCGCTGTCCAGCCCCTGCAGCGCCGCCTTGGTTTGTCGATCGTAGTTGAACTCGGCGTCGTAATCGTCTTCGATGATCCAGGCCCGCCGGCGCTGGGCCCACTGCAACAGCGCCAGGCGCCGCTCGAGGCTCAGAGAGTATCCCAGCGGGTAATGATGGGAAGGCGTGATGTAAACGCCCCGCCCGCCGCCCGAAGCCTGCATCAGTTGCCCGACGTCCAGCCCTTGCTCATCGATGCCGATCGGCCGCGCCTGCAGCCCCGCCGACTGCACCAGTTTTTTCGCCCCCTGGTAACCCGGCTCTTCGACGAATACCGCATCGCCGGGATCGAACAGCACCTGCGTGCACAGCGCCAGCGCCTGCTGAGAGCTGGTGACCACGATCACCTGCTCCGCCGTCGCCTTGACGCCCCGCTCCCGCTGCAAATAGTGCGCGATCTCCGCACGCAGCTCCGGCAAGCCCTGCGGATCGGCATACCCCAACAGCCGCTCGCCGTGCCGCCGCAGCGCCTGCTTTTCCCACTGCAGCCACGAATCGATGGGAAACGCCCGCAGATCCGCCAGCGAGGGCGTCAGCGACGCCTGACGGCTGGTGTGCGGCGTATGGCTGACCGCCAGCAACGCCCGGCCGCGATCGCTTAGCTCGCGTTCCGCCAGCCGCGCCTCCTGGCCCGCCTGCGTCGCCAGCAGTTCACGGCCGAGCAACGTATCGCAGCGATAGCGAACATAGCTGCCGCGCCCCACCGCCCGGCTGATGTATCCCTCCGCCTCCAGCCGCGCGTAGGTCTGCTCCACCGTATCGCGCGCCACCCCCAGCCGGGGCGCCAATGCGCGGCTTGGCGGCAGCTTCGCCCGCCACGGCAGTTCCCCGGCGGTGATGAGCCGCAACAGGGCCTGATGCAGCGCCGAACGTCGGGTCAGCCCCTGCTGACGCTGCTGGGTGAAGGCCGCCAGGATTGCCGCGTCGTCCGCGCAGGATGGGTGGTCACTCATGGGCTGTCTGTTTCTCCAAACTCGGGGCGATTGCACACTACTCTACCTTATTTCATCCCCTCGGCGGCGGCAGTTGCGCTGCCCGGCGAAATCCCCTTAAATAAGCCATTGCATTGAGGCTACAGGATTTCCGTCGGCTATGAGCAAGGAGACCAACCAGCGTCTGCTGGAAAAACTGCTGCAGGATCTGGCCAGCGCGGGCGCGATGCCGCTGTATCTGCGCTTTAACGCCTCGGTGCGCCAGGCCATCGAGCAAGGATTGCTGAACGCGGGGGATTTCCTGCCCAGCGAGCGTCTGTTTACCGAACGGCTCGGCATCTCGCGCATCACGGTGCGCAAAGCGCTGGCCTGTCTCGAGCAAGACGGCATCATCGGCCGTTCACGCGGTTACGGCACTTTCATCCAGGCGCAACGGGCCGCGCCGAAGCTGCGCTATTCATTAGCGGACGTCAAAGGGTTCTCGCGCGAAGTGATGCAACAAGGGCGCCGGCCGGACACGCAATGGCTCAGCCGCGAACGGGTGCCGGCCAGCGCCGAACTGGCGGAAAAGCTCCAGCTGGCGACCGGAACGCCGATCTATCAACTCAAACGTATCCACTTTCTCGATCGGCAGCCGATGTCGGTGGCGGTGTCCTACGTGGTGGCGGCGGCGATTGCCAACGTCGACGAGATTGGCATCTCGCTCTATGACTACTTCCGCCGAAATAACGTGGAGATGGGATCGCTGCGCAGCCAGGTCAGCGCGGCCATGGCCGATGACGACATCCGCCGGGCGCTGCAATTATCAGAACCGATGCCGCTGCTGATCGTGCGCCAGACGCTGTTCGACCACCGCAAGAAGCCTATCGAATACAGCGAAAGCTTCTGCCGCAGCGACATGTACGAATTTACCAGCGAAAGCTGATCCGTTACGCCTCGCCCTGCCGACGGCGGCGAAAACGCACGAACGCCTGGGCATACGCCTCGACGTCCAGTGGATTCACCCGCTGCAACTGCGCCAGCAGCGCAGGATCCATCGCTTCGGCGCCGTGCAGCGCGCCGCAGACAGCGGTGGCCATCGCGCCGATGGTGTCGGTATCGCCCCCCAGGTTGGCGCACAGCACGGCGCAACGGGTAGGATCGGTTTGCGCCAGCTGCACCATCGCCAGCGCCGCCGGCACCGACTCGATGGTGCTCACCCCGGCGCCAATCAGTTGATATATCCGCTCGGATGCCTGTTCGGGATCGGCCGCCTCATCCACCACCTGAAACGCCAACTCGATGCGCGCCGCCAGCGAAGGGCTGAACGTCGTCACCTGACGGCGCTGGGCATACTCCGCCACGCCCGGCAACGCCAGACGAATCGAGGCCCAGTCCGCCCCCTCCACCGCACGCGAAACCGCCCAGGCGATCGCCACGGCACCGGCGACGGCGATGTCGGATTTGTGCGTCGGGCTGGAGGCCAGCCACACCTGCTGACAGAACCCCTCCAGCGGCGCAGACGGCAGCACGCAACCCAAAGGCGAAATGCGCATCGCCGCGCCGTTGGTGATGCCGTTGTTTTCCAACGCGGCGATCGGCGTGCCCGCTTTCTGCTCGCTCAACGCCAGTTTGGAACTGGGGCCGAGAATGTTCTTGTTGAAGGCGTCAAAACTGTCCACCCAGCGGATCACGTTGCGGGCGATCAGTTCTGGCACCACCTCGCCTTCCGCTTCCAGCAGCGCATCGGCCAGCGCCAACGCCATCGAGGTATCGTCGGTATATTGCCCGGCCTTGAAGTAACAGGCGGCTGAGTTCTCCGCCGGCCCATCGAGGAAGCCGTCTATCCAGCCGAAGTGGCGCTTAACCCGCTCGCGCGGCCACAGCTCGGAAGGCATGCCGAGCGCGTCGCCCAGCATCTGTCCGTAAAATACGCCCGCTATGCGTTCTGCCTGGGTTAATTGCTTCATCCATCGCTCCTGAGAAAATATGCCGATACCTCAATAATACCTTATTAGTACCTTTAAAGCTTATCAAGCGCTCCGGTTCACACTTTCCTTTCGCGGCAATGCCCGACGCGTTTAAGTTGCGTTTAACGTTGCCCCGCCGCTGTTTATCCGACGTTTATCAGAGCTTGTCGATAATGTCGGCGAACAAATTGATAACGCTTATTTTAATACATTGCTTCGGCTCTCTTGCGGGCCGGGCGGGTTATACCTACCATAACCTCAGCATTTTTTGCCAAAATGGTTCAGGTGGCCGCGTTATCCCCTGACACGCCGCAGAGCGTGTTCCCTTTTATCGCGTGGGTGACAGGACATTCACCCGCACAGTCACAGGAGTTCGCCATGCGAGTACTGGTTGTTGAAGATAATGGTTTGCTGCGCCACCACCTTTCCGTTCAGATGCGCGAGATGGGCCATCAGGTCGATGCGGCTGAAGACGCCAAGGAAGCCGATTATTTCCTGCAGGAGCATGCGCCGGATATCGCCATCGTCGATCTCGGCCTGCCGGGCGAAGACGGCCTGAGCCTGATCCGCCGTTGGCGCGCGCACCAGACCAAGCTGCCGATCCTGGTGCTGACCGCCCGCGAAAGCTGGCAGGACAAAGTGGCGGTGCTGGAAGCAGGCGCCGACGACTATGTCACCAAGCCGTTCCACCTGGAAGAAGTGATCGCCCGCATGCAGGCGCTGATGCGCCGCAACAGCGGCCTGGCATCGCAGGTGATCGTGCTGCCGCCGTTCCAGATCGATCTGTCGCGCCGCGAACTGAGCGTCAACGATCAACAGATCAAGTTGACCGCCTTTGAATACACCATCATCGAGACCCTGATCCGCAACGCCGGCAAGGTGGTGAGCAAGGATTCGTTGATGCTGCAGCTTTACCCGGACGCCGAACTGCGCGAAAGCCACACCATCGACGTGCTGATGGGCCGCTTGCGCAAGAAGGTGCAGGCGGAATACCCGCATGAAGTGATCACCACGGTACGTGGCCAGGGCTATCGTTTTGACGCGAAGTGAACATGATGTTCAACAAGAATAAAAAACCGTTTTCGCTGCGCGCCCGCTTCCTGATGGCGACCGCCGGGGTGATCCTGGCGCTGTCGCTCTCTTACGGTTTGGTGGCGGTCGTCGGCTACATCGTCAGCTTCGACAAGACCGCCTTCCGCCTGCTGCGCGGCGAAAGCAACCTGTTCTTCAGCCTGGCGCAGTGGAAAGACAACAAGCTCACCATCGCCATTCCTCCCGATATCGATCTCAATTTTCCCACGCTGGTGTTTATCTACGACGATAAAGGCAACCTGCTGTGGAGCCAGCGCAAGGTGCCGGAGCTGGAGAAGCTGATCAACAAGGAATGGCTGGAGGAGTCCGGCTTCTACGAAATTGACACCGATACCCGCATCAGTAGCGAAGTGCTGGGGGACAACCCCAAAGCGCAGGATCAGCTGAAGAATTATGACGATACCGATCAGAACGCGCTGACGCACTCGGTGGCGGTCAATACCTATGCCGCCACGGCGCGGCTGCCGGCGTTGACCATCGTGGTGGTCGACAGCATTCCGCAGGAGCTGCAGCGCTCAGACGTAGTGTGGGAGTGGTTCAGCTACGTGCTGCTGGCCAACCTGCTGCTGGTGGTGCCGCTGCTGTGGCTGGCGGCCTACTGGAGCCTGCGGCCGATCAAGGCGCTGGTCAATCAGGTGGGCGAGCTGGAGAACGGCGAACGCGATCAGTTGGATGAGAACCCGCCCAGCGAACTGCGCGGCCTGGTGCGCAATTTGAACATTCTGGTGCGCAACGAACGCCAGCGCTACACCAAATACCGCACCACCCTGTCGGATCTGACCCACAGCCTGAAAACGCCGCTGGCGGTGCTGCAAAGCACCCTGCGCTCGCTGCGCAGCGGCAAGCAGACCACCATCGAAGAAGCCGAGCCGATCATGCTGGATCAGATCGGGCGCATCTCTCAGCAGATCGGTTACTACCTGCATCGGGCCAGCATCAACTCCGGCCAGACGGTGCTGACGCGCGAGATCCACTCGGTGCCGGCGCTGCTCGACAGCCTGGTGGTGGCGCTGAACAAGGTTTATCAGCGCAAAGGGGTGGTGATCACGCTGGACATCTCGCCGGAAGTGACCTTTATGGGCGAGAAGAACGACTTTATGGAAGTGATGGGCAACGTGTTGGAAAACGCCTGCAAATACTGCCTCGAGTTCGTGGAAATCACCTCGCTGCACTCCGATAAAAACCTCATCCTCGTTATCGACGACGACGGCCCGGGCATCCCGGAAAGCAAGCGCCAGCTGATCTTCCAGCGCGGCCAGCGGGTGGATACCCTGCGTCCCGGTCAGGGCCTTGGCCTGTCGGTGGCGGCGGAGATCATCGAGCAATACGACGGCGAAATCGTCATCAGCGACAGCCCGCTCGGCGGCGCGCGCATGCAGGTCACCTTCGCCCGCCAGCACGATACCCACCACAACGAGTAAATTATGCCTCTGCGGCCCCGATCCACGGGGCCAAACTTCCGTTATAATCGCACTCAGGCTCACTCCTCTCTCCTGGAATAGAACATGGATTATCAATTAGACCTGGACTGGAACGATTTTTTGCAACGTTATTGGCAAAAACGTCCGGTGATTCTGAAGCGCGGCTTCAAAAACTTTATCGATCCGATCTCCCCGGATGAGCTGGCCGGGCTGGCGATGGAAAACGAAGTGGACAGCCGCCTGGTCAGCCACCAGGACGGCCGTTGGCAGGTCGCGCACGGCCCCTTCGAGAGCTTCGATCACCTGAGCGAAAACAACTGGTCGCTGCTGGTGCAGGCGGTGGACCACTGGCATGAGCCTTCCGCAGCGCTGATGCGCCCGTTCCGCCAACTGCCGGACTGGCGGATGGATGACCTGATGATCTCCTTCTCGGTGCCGGGCGGCGGCGTCGGCCCGCACCTCGATCAGTACGACGTGTTCATCATTCAGGGCACTGGCCGCCGCCGCTGGCGAGTCGGGGAAAAAACGCCGCTGAAACAGCACTGCCCGCATCCGGATCTGCTGCAGGTAGAGCCGTTCGACGCCATCATCGACGAAGAGATGGAGCCGGGCGACATTCTCTACATTCCGCCGGGCTTCCCGCATGAAGGCTACGCGCTGGAAAACGCGCTCAATTATTCGGTGGGCTTCCGCGCGCCGAACGGCCGCGAGCTGGTGAGCGGCTTCGCCGATTACGTGCTGGCGCGCGAGCTGGGCAGCAAACGCTACGGCGATCCGGACGTTAAACTGCGCGAACACCCGGCGGAGATCCTGCCGCAGGAAGTGGACGCCTTACGGCAGATGATGCTGGATCTGGTGCAACAGCCGGAACACTTCCAGCACTGGTTCGGCGAGTTTATCTCCCAATCGCGCCACGAGCTGGATCTGGCGCCGCCGGAGCCGCCGTATCAGGCCGGGGAAATCTACGAACTGCTGCAACAGGGTGAAGCGCTGCAGCGCCTGGGCGGGTTGCGCGTGCTGCGCGTCGGCGATCGCTGCTTCGTCAACGGCGAACTGATCGACACCGACCAGCTGCAGGCCGCAGACGCCCTGTGCCAGCACTTCAGCGTCGACGCCGCCCTGCTCGGCGACGCGGTAGACGATCCGTCATTCCTGGCGCTGCTGACCGCGCTGGTCAACAGCGGCTATTGGTACTTTAACGACTGATTGCGAGTACGCGAACAAGCCACCCTATCGGGTGGCTTTTTTTATGCCTGCCGCGCCTGCGCGCGAAAACCGGCCAGCGCTTCATTCGCCATGCCCGCCTGCTCCGCCGCCGTGCAAATTTGCCGCCAGGTATTGGCGTCTATCGGTATGCCCTGCTCCAGCCGCGCCGCGCGGTTGACCTCTTCCCATTCTCCCGGCACCGCGATCGGCTGTTCGCCGCTCGGCGGCGATGCCTTCACCCAGCCGATAAACGCTTCGGCCTCGGCCTGCATTTGCGGGGCGTCGAAGGCCTGAGGATCGAGGATCAGGGTCGTCATGCAGTTGAAGATGGCGTCGCTGTCGGCTTTCAGCGTGGCGTCGTGGGTGGTGCGGCCGCCGGAGAGCGCGCCGCCGAGGATCTCACACATCGCCGCCAGCGCATAGCCTTTGTGCAAGCCGAACGGCAACAGTGACCCGAACGGCGCTTCGTGCATCACCTTCGGTTCGGTGGTGGGTTGCCCGTGTTCGTCGATCAGATAGCCCGGCGCCACCGACAAGCCTTTGTTATAGGCCACCCGAGTCTTGCCGAAGGCGATGCCGCTGGTGGCGAAATCCAACAGCAGCGGCGTGCGGCCCGGCCGCGGGAAAATGGCGCAGAACGGGTTGGTGCCGAAGCGGCGATCGCTGCCGCCGAACGGCGCCACCATCGGATCACCTACCACGTTGACGAAGTGAATCGAGATAAAACCGGCGCGGGCGCACTGTTCCGCCCAATGGCCGATGCGGCCGATATGGTGCGCGTTGTGCAGCGCCACCGCCGCCAGGCCCAGTTTGCCGGCGCGCTCAATGCCCAGCGCCATCGCTTCGCTGGCCACCACCTGGCCGAAGCCGCGCGCACCGTCGAGCGTCAGCACCGCGCCGGCGTCGCGCACCACCTCGGCATGTTGATTAAGCTGCAATTGCCCTTGCGCCAACGATGCCATGTAACTGGGGATCATGCCGACGCCGTGCGAATCGTGCCCGGCCAGATTAGCCTGCACCAGGTGATCGGCCACCAGCTCGGCTTCGCGCGCCGTGCTGCCGGCCTGGCGCCAAATCGCCTGAACGAACTGCGTCAAATGCGAGCCGGCGATGCGGAATTCGGTGCTCATCATGCGGTCCTTATGCGTGGGGAATGGACTTCCACACTATGAGCAACGCCTTGTTGCGGCAAGCGATTATGATAATCGCAAGCGTCCCGTTTTACCGCGCCCGCTCGGCGGCCAGCGCCGCGATGCGCATAATTACCGCCACCGCTTGCTCCATGCCTTCCAGCGTCACGAATTCGTGCTTGCCGTGGTAGTTGTAGCCGCCGGTGAACAGGTTCGGGCACGGCAGGCCGCGGAACGACAGCTGCGCGCCGTCGGTGCCGCCGCGGATCGGTTTCATCACCGGTTCAATGTCGCAGTCGCGCATTGCCTGCTGCGCCAGCGCGATCGCGTGCGGATGCTCCGCCACCTGTTCGCGCATGTTGTAATAACTGTCTTCGATGCTGACTTCAATATAACAATCGCGCGGCAGGCCTTTGCCGACCTCGCGGGCGATCTCCACCATCTTGCGTTTGCGCGCCTCGAATCCCTCGCGCTCGAAGTCGCGCAGGATGTAGTGCATTTCGGCGCGTTCCACGCTGCCCTTGATGCTGCTGAGGTGGTAAAAGCCCTGGTAACCCTCGGTGGTCTCCGGCGTTTCGTCCGCCGGCAGCGCCTGATGAATGCGGGTAGCCAGCGACAGCGCGTTGACCATCACGCCCTTGGCGCTGCCGGGGTGCACGCTGTTGCCGAGGATTTTGATCGTCACCGAGGCGGCATTGAAGTTTTCGCACTCCAGCTCACCGACGCCGCCGCCGTCCACCGTGTAAGCCCATTCGGCATTGAAGGCCGCCACGTCGAACAGCTGTGCCCCCTTGCCCACCTCTTCATCCGGGGTGAAGGCCACGCGGATGTCGCCGTGCGGGATTTTGCGCGCGCGCAGGCGCGCCATGGCGGTGAGGATCTCGGCGATGCCGGCCTTGTCGTCGGCGCCCAGCAGCGTTTTGCCGTCGGTGGTGATCAGGGTCTGCCCCAACATCTGGTGCAGGATCGGGAACATCACCGGCGACAGCACTTCATCGCCAATGCCGAGCGCAATATCGCCGCCGCGATAGTTCTCGACGATCTGCGGATTGACGTGTTTGCCGCTGAAATCCGGCGAAGTATCCAGATGGGCGATAAAACCGACCGCCGGCACCGGCCAGGCGACGTTACCCGGCCAGGTGCCCATCACGCAGCCGTGCTCACTGAGCGACACCCGCTCGAAGCCGAGCGCGATCATTTCCTGCTGCAACGCACGCGCCAGCTTCAACTGCCCGTCGGTGCTCGGCACATGCTTTACGTTCGCTTTGGACTGGGTGTCGAAAGAGACGTAGTTGAAAAAGCGGTCAAGTAATTTATCCATGGTAGCGGCCCCTCAGAATATCGCGTTTCATTATGCTGAACCGATCAGGATCAAATATTGCGTCAGGTCATTTTTAACCAGAATTCGCCAATATCATTAATCTTTGTGATGATTTCAGAGGGAAATAACGCTGTCATCACAGGGTCATTTGTCGCTATCATGATGAAAAACGCGGCATCTGGGCCGGATCGGCTTTCAATTCCGGCATTCAGCGTCTATCATGCGCGCTCGAAAAATTTCCATTGGCGCAACTGGTTTGAGCTTCTTTTGAATCGCGGGCATGCCCGCAAGCTCCGGCAGTCTTTTCCAGTTGCGGTTCTATCTGCATTAGCCCACGGGATAGAGTAAGACGATAAATGACTGAGACATCCTCTCGAGCCCCCCTTGTTGAACTGCATGCCCTGAGCAAAGCGTTCGATGGCAAAACCATCATTGCCGATCTGGATCTGACGATTAATCACGGCGAATTCCTCACCATTCTTGGCCCCTCCGGCTGTGGCAAAACCACGGTGCTGCGCCTGATTGCCGGTCTGGAAGACGCCGATCGGGGCCGCATCGCGCTCGACGGCCAGGACATCACCGCCATTGCGGCCGAGCATCGCCACGTCAACACCGTGTTTCAGAGCTATGCCCTGTTTCCGCACATGTCGGTGTTCGACAACGTCGCCTTCGGCCTGCGTATGCAAAAGGTGCCGGCGGCCGAACTGACGCCGCGCGTCGAAGAGGCGCTGCGCATGGTGCAGCTGGATGCCTTCGCCAAGCGGCGGCCGGGCCAGCTCTCCGGTGGCCAACAGCAGCGTGTGGCCATCGCCCGCGCGGTGGTCAACAAGCCGAAAGTGCTGCTGCTGGACGAATCGCTGTCGGCGCTGGACTACAAGTTGCGCAAGCAGATGCAGAACGAACTGAAAGCGCTGCAGCGCAAGCTGGGCATCACCTTCGTGTTCGTCACCCACGATCAGGAAGAAGCGTTGACCATGTCGGATCGCATCGTGGTGATGCGCGAAGGCCGCATCGAGCAAGACGGCACGCCGCGTGAGATCTATGAAGAGCCGAAAAACCTGTTCGTCGCCAGCTTCATCGGCGAGATCAACATCTTCGACGCGGTGGTCCTGCAACGCCTCGATCCGCAGCGGGTGCGCGCCAACGTGGAAGGCCGCGAGTGCGACATCTATGCCGATCTGCCGGTAGAACCGGGCCAAAAGCTGAAGGTGCTGCTGCGCCCGGAAGATCTGCGGGTGGAAGAAGTGAACGACAGCGCGCAGCACGACGGGCTGATCGGTTACGTGCGTGAGCGCAACTACAAAGGCATGACGCTGGAATCGGTGGTCGAGCTGGAGAACGGCAAAACGGTGATGGTCAGCGAGTTCTTCAACGAAGACGATCCGGACGTCGATCACTCGCTCAATCAGAAGATGGCGGTGACCTGGGTCGAAAGCTGGGAGGTGGTGCTGGCCGATGAAGAAATCGCGTAAAGTCTTCCAGAATGTGGTGATCGTCGGCGTCGTCGCCTGGCTGTTGCTGTTCGTGTTCATGCCGAACCTGATGATCATCGGCGCCAGCTTCCTGACCCGTGATGACGCCAACCTGGTGCAGATGGTGTTCACGCTGGATAACTACCGGCGTTTGTTCGATCCGCTGTATGCCCAGGTGCTGCTGCACTCGCTGAACATGGCGCTGATCGCCACCCTGTGCTGCCTGGTGATCGGCTATCCGTTCGCCTTTATTCTGGCGCGCTTGCCGCAGAAGGTGCGGCCGCTGCTGCTGTTTCTGCTGATCGTGCCCTTCTGGACCAACTCGCTGATCCGCATCTACGGCCTGAAGCTGTTTCTCAGCACCCGCGGCTATCTCAACGACGCGCTGCTGTGGATCGGCGTCATCGACAAGCCGCTGCGCATCATGTACACCTCGGAAGCGGTGATCCTCGGCCTGGTGTATATCCTGCTGCCGTTTATGGTGATGCCGCTCTACTCCAGCATCGAAAAGCTCGATAAATCCTGCCTGGAGGCGGCGCGCGATCTCGGCGCCAGCAAGCTCCAAACCTTTATCCGCATCATTGTGCCGCTGACCATGCCGGGCATTATCGCCGGCTGCCTGCTGGTGATGCTGCCGGCGATGGGGCTGTTCTTCGTCGCCGATCTGATGGGCGGCGCCAAAAACCTGCTGATCGGCAACGTGATTAAAAGCCAGTTCCTCAATATCCGCGACTGGCCGTTCGGCGCGGCCACCAGCATCTGCCTGACGCTGGTGATGGGGCTGTTGCTGCTGGTCTATTATCGGGCCGCCCGCCTGCTGAACAAGAAGGAGGATCTGGCATGATCGGACGTCTGCTGCGCGGCGGCTTTATGACGCTGGTATACGCCTATCTGTATATCCCGATCGTCATCCTGATCGTCAACTCCTTCAACGCCTCGCGCTTCGGCATCAACTGGCAAGGGTTCACCACCAAGTGGTACAGCACGCTGCTCAACAACGACAGCCTGTTGCAGGCGGCGGGCCACTCGCTGACCATGGCGGTGCTCTCCGCCACCTTCGCCACGCTGATCGGCTCGCTGACCGCAGTGGCGCTGTACCGCTACCGCTTCCGCGGCAAACCGTTCGTCGGCGGCATGCTGTTTGTGGTGATGATGTCGCCGGACATCGTGATGGCCATCTCGCTGCTGGTGCTGTTCATGTTGCTGGGCATTTCGCTCGGCTTCTGGTCGCTGCTGTTCTCGCACATCACCTTCTGCCTGCCGTTCGTGGTCGTGACCGTCTACGCGCGCCTGAAAGGCTTCGACGTGAAGATGCTGGAAGCCGCGCGCGATCTCGGCGCAAGCGAGTTCACCATCCTGCGCAAAATCATCCTGCCGCTGGCGATGCCGGCGGTGGCGGCCGGTTGGCTGCTGAGCTTCACCCTGTCGATGGACGACGTGGTCGTCTCCTCCTTCGTCACCGGGCCGAGCTACGAGATTTTGCCGCTGAAGATCTATTCGATGGTGAAAGTCGGCGTCTCGCCGGAGGTTAACGCGCTGGCCACCATTTTGCTGCTGCTGTCGCTGACGCTGGTGATCGCCAGCCAGTGGGTGATGCGCGATCGCTCGCCCAAGGCCGAGTAATCCTTCCCGCCGGGCGCTGCGGCGCCCGTCTCTTTCATTGACCACAATGATATGAAAGCGGCCTTTGGTGATGGCCCTGACTCGGTTAACCCGCTGATTTGCCGCTGGGATAACCGCCTTTACCCACCCCGCCCCCGCCCCTATAATGGCCCCTTTCTGGGGTATGGCGCGGCCGAAAACGGCGGCTCATACGGGTTCGGCTCACTACTGCTGAAGGATACGCTGCATGAAAAAGTGGTCACATCTGCTCGCAGCCGGGATGATGGCGCTGAGTTTCTGCTCTGCAAACGCCTCTGACGGCAAAACGCTGTATTTCTATAACTGGACTGAATACGTCCCGCCGGGGCTGCTGGAGCAGTTCACCAAAGAAACCGGCATCAAGGTGATTTATTCCACCTATGAATCCAACGAAAGCATGTACGCCAAGCTGAAGACCTACAAGGACGGCGCGTACGATCTGGTGGTGCCTTCCACTTACTTCATCGCCAAGATGAGCAAGGAAGGCATGCTGCAAAAAATCGACAAGAGCAAGCTCAGCCACTTCAAGGATCTCGATCCTACCCTGCTGAACAAGCCGTTCGATCCCAACAACGACTACTCCATCCCTTACATCTGGGGCGCCACCGCCATCGGCGTTAACAGCGACGCGCAGGATCCGTCCACCGTCACCTCCTGGGCCGATCTGTGGCAGCCGCAGTACAAAGGCCGTCTGCTGCTGACCGACGATGCGCGCGAAGTGTTCCAGATGGCGCTGCTCAAGCTGGGCTATTCGGGCAACACCACCGATCCGAAAGAGATCGAAGCCGCCTACCGCGAACTGCAGAAATTGATGCCGAACGTGCTGGCCTTCAACTCCGACAACCCGGGCAACCCGTTTATGGAAGGGGAAATCAACGTCGGCATGGTGTGGAACGGTTCGGCCTTCGTGGCGCGCCAGGCCGGCACGCCGCTGGAAATCGTCTGGCCTAAGGAAGGTGGGATCTTCTGGATGGACAGCCTGGCCATTCCGGCCAACGCGCGCAACGTCGAGGGGGCGCTGAAGCTGATCGACTTCCTGCTGCGGCCGGAAATCGCGGTGCAGGTGGCGGAAACCATCGGTTACCCGACGCCGAACCTGGCGGCGAAGAAGCTGCTGTCGCCGGAGATCGCCAACGATCCGTCTCTCTACCCGGATAAAACGGTGATTGAGCACGGCGAGTGGCAAAACGACGTCGGCGACGCCAGCACGCTGTACGAAAGCTACTTCCAAAAGCTGAAAGCCGGGCGCTAACACGCCCGCCATCCCATCAGGGCGCGCAGTGCGCCCTGATGTCTTTAGGGCTTATCTGCCCGCGCCACCTTGCCCACCAGGAATTTGTGCACAAAACGCGGCACCACTTCGCTGGCCAGGCCGTAGTGTTTCTCGTCGAACTGGCTTTCCACCTGACTCGGCTCCAGGTTCAGCTCCATCGCGTAGGCGCCGCCCAGCCGCGCCTCATGCACGAACCCGGCCGCCGGATAGACATGGCCGGAGGTGCCGATGGCGACGAAGAAATCGGCCTTGCTCAGCGCCTGGTAGATGTCGTCCATGCCCAGCGGCATCTCGCCGAACCACACCACGTGCGGCCGCAGCGGCGCCGGGAACTGGCAGCAGTGGCAGCGCTCGTCAACGCTGAGATCGCCGGGCCACTCGAACACCTGGCCCGACTGGGTGCAGCGCACCTTCAGCAATTCGCCGTGCATGTGCAGCACCCGCTTGCTGCCGGCGCGCTCATGCAGGTTATCGATGTTTTGCGTGACCAGCAGGAAGTTGTCCCCCAGCCACTCTTCCAGATCCGCCAGCGCGCGGTGCGCGGCGTTCGGGGCGATGTCCTCGGTCTGCAGCTGGCGGCGACGTTCATTGTAAAACGCCTGCACCAGCGCCGGATCGCGCTGAAAACCTTCCGGCGTGGCGACGTCCTCCACCCGGTGCTCTTCCCACAGCCCATCCGCGGCGCGGAAGGTGCGAATGCCCGACTCGGCCGAAATGCCGGCCCCGGTCAACACCACCACAAACGGCTTTTTCAGCTCGGCCGCCGCCATGGTGTCACGGTGAAAAATGCGTGAACGAAAGCGCTGATGCAGCACATGCTTACTCTTGCGAAACTGACACAGCCGATGGCGAGTGTGCATTAACTCTCTCCTTACTTTTCCCTGTTTACCCTTCTTACTGGACGTTGCGGCGTTGTTGGCTGTATACATTCACGCCTGGCCGCAACGCCCATTACGTTGGGCGAGCCAAATTGAGGAACGCTGCGCCGCGCACGCCGCCGGCGTCGCCATAGCGCGCCTTCTCGATGCGCGGCAGCCGAGCCACCCGCAGCAGGTGCGCCGGCAGCCGCTGCGGCAACGCCTGGTAAATGGCGTCGAAGTTCGACAGCCCGCCGCCGATCACCACCAGGTGCGGATCCAGCACCGTCAGCAGGTTACCCAGGCAGATCGCCAGCACGTCCATAAAGCGATCGACATGCGCCACGGCCTGCGGCTCACCCGCCTGATAATGCGCAATGATCTCGGTGGCGGGCAAGCGCCGGCCATAAAAATGGGCGTACATCCATTCGAAACCGCGGCCCGATATGTAATTTTCAATGCAACCCTGATGGCCGCACCCGCAGGCGACGCGAGGCACATCACGCCCCAGCACCTCGAGCGCGTCCACCGGCAGGCGCAAATGGCCGAACTCGCCGGCGATATAGTTGCGCCCGGGCACCGTCTTGCCCTCGACGATCAGGCCGCCGCCTACGCCGGTGCCGAGGATGATGCCCAGCACCGTCGGGTAGCGGCGGAACTCGTCGTCCCAGGCCTCCGACAGCGCAAAGCAGTTGGCGTCGTTATCGACCCGCACCTCGCGCCCGATCAGCGCCGCCAGATCGCGCGGCAGCGGCCGCCCCATCGCCGCAGGCACATTGGCGGTAAACAGCGTGCCGTCATCGTCGTTGGGCAGGCCCGGAATGCCGATGCCGACGCTGCCGCGCCGGCCGCAAAACGCATCCGCCTCAAGGGTCAGCTCGCACAGCGTAGCCAGCAGTTGCCGATAATCGTCGCGCGGCGTCGGCACCCGCTTTTGCCAAATGCGCTGCAGGCTGTCGTCGAACACCCCCAGCTCAATCTTGGTGCCGCCCATATCGAAACCGTAGTACATAACCCATCCCCAGGCTAAAAAAACGGGGCGGCATCGCTGCCTCCCCGTGGGTTTTATTGTCCGCTCAGCACCCGCGCCGGATCGATGCGGCTGGCGCGCCTCGCCGGATACCAACTGGCCAACAGGCTCAGCACGATGGCGGTCGCCAGCACGATCAGCACATCCAGCCAGTGCAGCTCGGAAGGCAGGAAGTCGATGAAGTAAATATCGCCCGACAGGAAGGAGTGGCCGACCAGTTTCTCGATGCCCCGGATGATGTTGGTCAGCTGCAGCGAGGCGATCACCCCGATCACCACGCCGCTCAGGCTGCCCAGCAACCCGGCCAGCAGCCCATACCAGATGAAAATGGCGCGGATAAAGCCGTCTTTGGCGCCCAGGGTGCGCAGCACCGCGATGTCGGCGCTTTTGTCTTTCACCGCCATCACCAGCGTGGAGACGATGTTGAAGCAGGCCACGCCGATCACCAGCACCATCGCCAGGTACATGATGGCGCGGATCATCTGGATGTCACGGTACATATAGCCGTACTTGCCGATCCAGCTCTTGATGTAGATGTAAGCGTTGGTCACTTCGCCGGCGTCGCGCACCAGCTTGTTGGCGGCGAACACGTCGTTCATCTTGAGAGCGATGCCCGTGACGCTGTCACCCATGTCGAGATACTGCTGCGCATCGGCCAGCGGCACCAGCGCCAGGCTGTGATCGAGCTGGCCGCTGAGCTGCAAAATGCCGGTCACGTGCAGGCGAATACGCTTCGGCTGCAGCAGCTTCATCTCAGGGTCGCTGTTGGGGATCATCACCGTGACATAGGCGCCCTGCTTGACGCCCAGCGCGTCGGCCACGCCCTTGCCGAGGATCACCTGCTGCTCGCCGGGCTTGAAGTTGGCCCAGGCGTCGCCCTGCACATACTGCGGCAACGCGCTCAGTCGGCTCTCCTGCTGCGGATCCACACCTTTGACTTCCACCGCGCGCAGCTGCGCGCCGTTTTCCATCAGGCCGGTAAAGTTGATGTACGGCGCGGCGGCCAAGATGCCCGGCACCTTTTCCACCCGCTGCAGAATCGACAGCCAGCCGCTGAACGGCTGATTGACCGGCTCGAGCTCGCCGTGCGGCACTACCGCCAGAATGCGGTTCTTCAGCTCGCGCTCAAAGCCGTTCATCGCGCTCAGACCGACGATCAGCACCGCCACCCCCAGCGCGATGCCAATGGTGGAGATGACCGAGATCAGCGACACCATGCCGCCGCGTTTACGGCCGCGGCTGAAACGCAGGGCCGTCAGGAAGGACAGTGAGGCTCCCGCCATTACTCGGCCCCCATCAGGGTCAGCTGCGCCTGCAGGTGACCGTCGGCCATTTCCAACTGGCGGCTCAAGCGCTTGGCCAGCTGCAGATCGTGCGTTACCACCAGGAAAGCGGTGCCCTGACGCACGTTCAGCTCACCGAGCAGATCGAAGATGCTGTCCGCGGTGCGCTTGTCGAGGTTGCCGGTCGGTTCGTCCGCCAGCACCAGCGCCGGGTTATTGACCAGCGCGCGCGCGATCGCCACGCGCTGACGCTCGCCGCCGGAAAGCTCGGACGGACGGTGTTTGCTGCGCTTTTCCAGCCCGACCGCCGCCAGCATCTCCCGCGCTTTCTCCTGCGCCTGCGCCGGTTTGGCGCCGCCGATCAAGAGCGGCATGGCGGCGTTTTCCAGCGCGGTGAAGTCCGGCAACAGATGGTGGAACTGATAGATGAAGCCCAGCTGGCGGTTGCGCAGCTCGGCCTTGGCCGCCGAAGACATGGCGTTGAGCGATTCGCCCTTGAAGATCACTTCGCCGGAGGTCGGCGAGTCCAGCCCGCCCAGCAGGTGCAACAGGGTGCTCTTGCCGGAACCCGAGCTGCCGACGATCGCCATCATCTCGCCCTGCTGCATGGCAAAGCTGACGTTGCGCAGCACGTCGGTGTGCAGGTTGCCTTCCTGATAGGTCTTGCACAGGTTGTCACACTGCAGCAAAAGATGGTTACTCATAACGTAAAGCCTCAGCGGGTTGTACGGCGGCAGCGCGCCATGAAGGATAGAGCGTGGACAACAGGGAAACCGCCATCGCCACCACGGCGATGATCGTCACCTGCAGCGGATCGACCGCCACCGGCAGCGAAGCGCCGTCGATCAATGCGCCGAGGATCGGCATCAGGTTGTTCAGGTTGGTGGCCAGCAGCACGCCGAGCAGCGTGCCGAGCAGCGAACCGATGATGCCGGCGCTGGCGCCTTGCACCATAAATACCGACATGATCTGGCGGCGGGTCAGCCCTTGAGTCTGCAGAATGGCGACCTCGCCCTGCTTCTCCATCACCAGCAGGCCGAGCGAGGTAATGATGTTAAACGCCGCCACCGCCACGATCAGGCTGAGCAGCAGCCCCATCATGTTCTTCTCCATGCGCACCGCCTGGAACAGCTCGCCCTTGCGATCGCGCCAGTCTTTCCAGACGGTGCCCGCCGGCAGCGCCTGCTGGCTGAGGGTATCGACCGCCAGCGGCTGTTGCAGGAACAGACGCCAGCCGGTGATGTTACCGGCCGGGTAGCGCATCAGGCGCGAAGCATCCTGTTGGTTGACCAACAGCTGATAGCCGTCCACCTCGCTGTTGGCGTGGAAGGTGCCGATGAGGGTGAACAAACGCTGGCTGGGAATGCGGCCCATCGGCGTGAACTGGCTGGCGCTCGGCACCATCACGCGCAGCGAATCGCCGCGCTTGACGCCGAGTTGCCCCGCCAGCTGTTCGCCGATGATGATGTTGTATTGGCCCGGCTGCAGCTGTTGCTGCTTGACGTTGACCAGATACGGGGTCAGCGGATCGGCCTCGTCGGGATTCACGCCGAGCATCACCCCGACCGCCACGCTGCGAGCGCTTTGCAGCACCACGTCACCGGTGGTCAGCGGCGCAACGCGCGTGACGCCCTGCAGCTTCTCCACCTCGGAGGCCGGCAGCTGCTGCGGGTTGACCGATCCTTGCGGACTGGTAACCAACGCCTGCGGCATCAGGCCGAGAATGTTGTTCTCCAGATCCTTTTCGAAACCGTTCATCACCGACAGCACGGTGACCAACGCCATCACCCCCAGCGTAATGCCGATGGTGGAAAGCCAGGAAACAAACCGCCCGAAGCGGTCTGAGGCTCGCCCGCGCATGTAGCGCAGGCCAATGAATAACGCGACAGGTTGATACATGAAATCCGTTTGATAGCCGTGGCTTAAGCAAAGTGATCATGGATAATAAAGGCTCTCCCTCGTTTAGGGAACACCCGAGGGCCTTTTATTGCGTGGCGGCGAAGAGGGAGATGGCGGCAGCTTCGCGCGTTATTTATCCTCAGCCGCAAAAAACAGACGACATTAACCGGTTAAATAACCGGCAGAAAATTGATGGGCAGCGCTTTTTGCTGTGTCAGTTTGCCGGCCGCTGGGCTACTATAAACAGCATAAAGGCGCTGGGTTATCCGTGCCGGGACGCCATCCAACACATTGATTAAAGATACCTGAATGAGCACTTCCGATAGCCGTAACCGTTCCTCATCCCCCCGTTATTCTCTGCCCGATCGCGCGGGCGATCTCCGCCAGCTGGGGCAACTGACCGGCGCGGCCTGCGCCGTGGAGTGCGCCGAGATCGTCGAGCGTCACCCTGGCCCAGTGATGCTGATCGCGCCGGACATGCAAAACGCCCTGCGGCTGCGCGACGAGATCCAGCAGTTCACCGATCAGATGGTGACCACCCTGTCCGACTGGGAAACCCTGCCGTACGACAGCTTCTCGCCGCACCAGGAAATCATCTCCGACCGTTTGTCGAGCCTGTATCACCTGCCGACCATGGCGCGCGGCGTGATCATTCTGCCGGTCAATACCCTGATGCAACGCGTCTGCCCGCACGAATTCCTGCACGGCCATGCGCTGGTGATGAAAAAAGGCCAGCGCCTGTCGCGCGACAAACTGCGCGCGCAGCTGGAACAGGCCGGCTACCGCAGCGTCGATCAGGTGATGGAGCACGGCGAATTCGCCACCCGCGGCGCGCTGCTCGACCTGTATCCAATGGGCAGCGATGAGCCTTACCGCATCGACTTCTTCGATGACGAGATAGACAGCCTGCGCATCTTCGACGTCGACACCCAGCGCACGCTGAGCGAAGTCGAGGCCATCAATCTGTTGCCGGCCCACGAGTTCCCTACCGACAAAAACGCCATCGAGCTGTTCCGCAGCCAGTGGCGCGAGCAGTTTGAGGTGCGTCGCGACGCCGAGCACATCTATCAGCAGGTCAGCAAAAGCGCCTGGCCCGCCGGCATCGAATACTGGCAGCCGCTGTTCTTCAGCCAGCCGCTGCCGTCGCTGTTCAGCTACCTGCCAGCCAATACGCTGATCGTCAACACCGGCGATCTGGAGGGCGCCGCCGAGCGCTTCTGGCAGGACGTCAACCAGCGTTTCGAAAGCCGCCGCGTCGATCCGATGCGCCCGCTGCTGGCGCCGGATACGCTGTGGCTGCGCGTTGACGCACTATTCGGCGAGCTGAAAGCCTGGCCGCGCATCGCGCTGAAAACCGATGAGCTGCCGGCCAAAGCGGGCAATACCAATCTGGATTACCATGCCCTGCCCGATCTGGCGGTGCAGGCGCAGCATAAATCCCCGCTGGATAATCTGCGCCGCTTTATTGAAAGTTTTGACGGCAGCGTGATCTTCTCCGTCGAGAGCGAGGGGCGGCGTGAAACGCTGCAGGATCTGCTCGGCCGCATCAAGCTGGCGCCGGCGCTGATTCAGCGTCTCGATCAGGCGGAAACGGCGGGCCGTTACATGATGGTCGGCGCCGCCGAACACGGCTTCCTCGACGGCCTGCGCCAGCGGGCGCTGATCTGCGAAAGCGATCTGCTCGGCGAGCGCGTCAGCCGCCGCCGACAGGACAACCGGCGCACCATCAACACCGATACCTTGATCCGCAACCTGGCGGAACTGCATCCCGGCCAGCCGGTGGTGCACCTGGAGCACGGCGTGGGCCGCTATGTCGGCCTGACCACGCTGGAAGCCGGCGGCATCAAGGCCGAATACCTGATCCTCTCCTACGCCGGTGAGGACAAACTGTACGTGCCGGTGTCATCGCTGCATCTGATCAGCCGCTACGCCGGCGGCGCGGACGAAAACGCCCCGCTGCACAAACTGGGCGGCGACGCCTGGACGCGCGCGCGGCAGAAAGCCGCCGAGCGGGTGCGCGACGTGGCGGCCGAGCTGCTGGATATTTACGCCCAGCGCGCCGCCAAGGCCGGTTTCGCCTTCAAACACAACCGCGAGCAGTACCAGCTGTTCTGCCAGAGCTTCCCGTTCGAAACCACGCCGGATCAGGAACAGGCGATCAACGCGGTGCTGAGCGACATGTGCCAGCCGCTGGCGATGGATCGCCTGGTGTGCGGCGACGTCGGCTTCGGCAAAACCGAAGTGGCGATGCGCGCCGCCTTCCTGGCGGTGGAAAACGGCAAGCAGGTGGCGGTGCTGGTGCCAACGACGCTGCTGGCGCAGCAGCACTTCGACAACTTCCGCGATCGCTTCGCCACCTGGCCGATCCGCATCGAGATGATGTCGCGCTTCCGCAGCGCCAAAGAGCAGCAACAGGTGCTGGACGACGCGGCCGAAGGCAAAGTGGACATCATCATCGGCACCCACAAACTGCTGCAGAGCGATCTGCGCTGGAAGGATTTGGGGCTGCTGATCGTCGATGAAGAGCACCGCTTTGGCGTACGCCACAAGGAGCGCATCAAGGCGATGCGCGCCGATGTCGATATCCTGACGCTGACCGCCACGCCAATCCCGCGTACGCTGAATATGGCGATGAGCGGCATGCGCGATCTGTCGATCATCGCCACCCCACCGGCGCGCCGGCTGGCGGTGAAGACCTTCGTGCGCGAATACGACAGCCTGGTGGTGCGCGAGGCGATCCTGCGCGAAGTGCTGCGTGGCGGCCAGGTTTACTACCTTTACAACGACGTGGAAAACATCGAGAAAGCGGCGCAGCGTCTGGCTGAGCTGGTGCCGGAAGCGCGCATCGCCATCGGCCACGGCCAGATGCGCGAACGCGATCTGGAACGGGTGATGAACGATTTCCACCACCAGCGCTTCAACGTGCTGGTGTGCACCACCATCATCGAAACCGGCATCGATATCCCCAGCGCCAACACCATTATCATCGAGCGGGCCGATCGCTTCGGCCTGGCGCAGCTGCATCAATTGCGCGGCCGCGTCGGGCGTTCGCACCACCAGGCTTACGCCTATCTGCTGACGCCAAACCCGAAAGCCATGGGCACCGACGCCCATAAACGGCTCGAGGCCATCGCCTCGCTGGAAGACCTCGGCGCCGGTTTTGCGCTGGCGACCCACGATCTGGAGATCCGCGGCGCCGGTGAGCTGCTGGGCGAAGACCAGAGCGGCCAGATGACCACCGTCGGCTTCTCGCTCTACATGGAGCTGCTGGAAAGCGCCGTCGACGCGTTGAAAAACGGCCGCGAACCGTCGCTGGAAGATCTCACCAACAGCCAGACCGAGGTGGAGCTGCGCATGCCGGCGCTGCTGCCGGAAGATTTCATTCCCGACGTCAATACCCGCCTGTCGCTGTATAAGCGCATCGCCAGCGCGAAGAACGACGGTGAGTTGGATGAGCTGAAGGTCGAACTGATCGACCGCTTCGGCCAGCTGCCGGATGCGGCGCGTAACCTGTTGCAGTGCGCAGCGCTGCGGCTTCATGCGCAGAAGCTGGGGATCAAACGCATCGAGAGCAACGAGCGCGGCGGCTTTATCGAGTTCGGCGACAATAACCGCGTCGACCCGGGTTATCTGATCGGCCTGTTGCAGGGCAATCCGCAGGTTTACCGCCTGGATGGCCCGAGCAAGCTGAAGTTCACGCTCGATCTGGCCGATCGCCAGAAACGCCTGACGTTCACCGAAGAGCTGCTGAACGCGTTCCGCGAACACACGCTGGCGGCCTGAACCAACGCTTCCCGCCTGCACGGCGGGAGGCGGCTTATTCGCGCGGAAAACCGGCCCCCAGCGGCGCCAGCTGCATCACGCGGCTGGTCACCACCCGGTTTTTGCCGCTGCGCTTCGCCTCATACAAGGCCTCGTCGGTCATGGCGATCGCCTTGTCCAGCGTCATGCCGGGCAGATACAGCGACACGCCGATCGACAGCGTGATGTGCGCTTCGTCGTGCGCATTCAGCAAAAACGTCGAGCTTTCCACCGCGCTGCGAATGCGCTCCGCCACTCCGCCGATGATCTGCGGATCGTAGCTGGCGGTGATCACCATAAACTCCTCGCCACCGTAGCGCCCGACGAAGTCCTCGTTACGCACGCTGTTTTGCAGCAGCCGACCGACGCTGGCCAGCAGCACGTCGCCGGCCGGATGACCGTAGGTATCATTGATGCTTTTGAAATTATCCAAATCGAGGATCATCAACCCGCACGGGCGGCGCTCGGCGCGCTGCAGCATCAGCTGATAATCGACGCTGGCGCGGTTGTTGATGTGGGTCAGGCTATCGGTCGTGGCGCGCGCGCGCATCGCGAAATAGGCGTAGATATGTCGCTCTTTGAAATTCAGCGCATGATAGCAAATCGCCAGACAGAGCGCCGAAGCCGCCTGGTACAGCAACACATCCGGCCACAGCCCCCTTAGGTCCACCAACAGCCACACCACAACGATGCGATACAGCGCGATGACGCCGATCGTCAGGTAAAACACCCGATGGGATTTCTTCAGCCACACCCGCGACAGCAGCAGCGGCGCGACAATCGAGGCGATGAACAGGTTATCGACGGTGAAGCCGCCGGTCAGTGCCATAGCGAACAGAAAGCTCACCAGCCCACTGACGCCGCCGCCGAAGAACGTCACCAGTATCATCGGGATCATCGCAAAGCTGTAATGTACCTTATCGGTCAACACCAGCCGATCCTGACTCAAATACAGCACCGCCACCCCGGCCAGCAGGCCGAACACGACGCGCTTCCACAGTGCGGAACGGTAGGAAAACGGGGCATTCTTGCTGAGAACGAAATAGCTTACCGACAGCGTGGCATAGGTGATGCAAGCGTCGCTGTAAAGGGTGGAAATGGACGCAATGTAAGTCATAAATAGTCAGCGCGCTCCTCGGGATCGCCAGGGGTAATGTAAAGACGTTGAATAACGCATCCCTGTCGTCTCCGCTTTGGCGGCGGCCATTTTACACAGTCTATTAATAGAGTAGCAGTTCTATCTTATCGCCAAGCCGTCTATCTCACGATGCTCGCTTCAGGCTACTCTGTCCTTTGTATATCGGGGGAGAAACGCATGAATATCGACGATGAACTGCAGGCGCTCAGCGAACAGGAAGCGACGCTGGCCTTTACCCATTTTGACGCCACCACCGCCTGGGAGCTGGGCGCGGCGCTGAAAACCGCCGCCGAGCGACGCGGCCTGAGCATCGCCATCGAAATCCAACTGGCCGGGCAGACGCTGTTTTATTACGCCATGCCGGGCGCCACGCCGGACATCGCCGACTGGGTGCGGCGCAAGCGCAATCTGGTAAACCATTTTCACAAAAGTTCTTACGCCATCGGCCTGCGTCTGCAGCAGCGGCAAACGTCGCTGGAGGAACGTTACGGGCTGAGCGTACGCGACTATTCGGTGCACGGCGGCGCCTTCCCGCTCACCCTGACCGGCCTCGGCTGCGTCGGCAGCATCAGCATTTCCGGCGCGCCGCAGAAGGAAGATCACCAGCTGTTGGTAAGCACTTTAGCCCACTTTCTCGGCTTATCCCTACCCGCCCTGCACTAACCGCCAAAACCTTGATTATTCCTTTCTTTTTCAGCCGCAGAATCTGCGGCTTACTTACCTGTTAACGGCATTTAGCGCCGGATAAAACGACGACACTCTGATTTCCTGTGCCAAATTGACGCAGGTCTGGTAATCCGCTGAACAAAAGGCGTATGGTATCTGTCACGTGACAAGACGGACCTCATCGGGCCCGCCATTCCTTTCACTTTTGAAGATTTGGTACGCACCGTAGATGAAAACGCATGAAATAAACAAAATTCGCCCCTTCAGCGCGCTGATAGACGCCTGCTGGCGGGAACCTTATAGCCTGGCGCGGTTGCTGAAAGACGCCATCGCCGGGGTGACGGTCGGCATTATCGCCATTCCGCTGGCGATGGCGCTGGCGATCGCCAGCGGCGTGCCGCCGCAGTACGGCCTGTATACCGCCGCCATCGCCGGCATCGTCATCGCCGTCAGCGGCGGTTCGCGCTACAGCGTCTCCGGCCCCACCGCCGCCTTCGTGGTGATCCTCTATCCGGTCTCGCAGCAGTTTGGCCTGGCCGGCTTGCTGGTCGCCACGCTGATCTCCGGGGTATTTTTGCTGCTGATGGGGCTGGCGCGCTTTGGCCGGCTGATCGAATACATTCCGCTGCCGGTGACGCTGGGCTTTACCTCCGGCATCGCCATCACCATCGCCACCATGCAGATCAAGGACTTTTTCGGCCTGCAGCTGGCGCACACGCCGGAAAATTACGTTGGCAAGCTGTACGCCCTGCTGCAGGCGCTGCCAACGCTGGATCTCGGCGATACCCTGATCGGCGCCGTGACGCTCTTGATCCTGATCTTCTGGCCCAAGCTCGGCCTGCGGGTGCCCGGCCACCTGCCGGCGCTGCTGGCGGGCACCGCGCTGATGGGGCTGCTGACGCTGTTTGACCACCCGGTGGCGACCATCGGTTCCCGCTTCAGCTACCTGCTGGCCGATGGCAGCAGCGGCCAGGGCATCCCGCCGATCCTGCCGCAGCTGCTGCTGCCCTGGGATCTGCCGGGCGGCGGCGGGCAGCCGTTCACCCTGAGCTGGCAAACCGTTTCCGCCCTGTTGCCGGCGGCATTTTCGATGGCAATGCTCGGCGCGATCGAGTCGCTGCTGTGCGCAGTGGTGCTCGACGGCATGACCGGTAAGAAGCATAACTCGAACAGCGAATTGATCGGCCAGGGCGCGGGCAACATCATCGCGCCGTTCTTCGGCGGCATCACCGCGACCGCCGCAATTGCCCGTTCAGCGGCCAACGTGCGCGCCGGTGCCACCTCACCGGTATCCGCCATCATCCACGCGCTGCTGGTGCTGTTGGCGCTGCTGGTTCTGGCGCCATGGCTCTCTTATCTGCCGCTGGCGGCGATGGCGGCGCTGCTGTTGATGGTCGCCTGGAACATGAGCGAGGCCCACAAGGTGGTTTACCTGCTGCGCCGGGCGCCGAAGGACGACATTCTGGTACTGCTGCTGTGCATGTCGCTGACGGTGCTGTTCGACATGGTGATCGCCATTACCGTGGGCATCGTGTTGGCGTCGCTGCTGTTTATGCGCCGCATCGCCCGCATGACGCGGCTAAGCGAACTGAGCGCCGATGACGGCCGCCTGGTGCTGCGAGTGAATGGCCCGCTGTTCTTCGCCGCCGCCGAGCGCATCTTTACCGAACTGCTGACGCGCAGCGAAAGTTATCGCACGATCGTGCTGCAATGGGATGCGGTGCCGGTGCTCGACGCCGGCGGTCTGAGCGCCCTGCGACGCTTTATCGACGTGTTGCCGGCGGACAAGAAACTGGTGATCACCGACGTGCCGTTCCAGCCGCTGAAAACCCTGGCGCGTGCGCGGGTGCAGCCGATCGAGGGCCGCTTGCAGTTCTACCCGACGCTGCCGGAAGCGCTGGCGGCTACCGGCGCCTAAACGTAAAAAAGCCCGACGAGTCGGGCTTTTTTTTGGCGATGAGCGCTTAGTTGCTGGTATCCAGCTCCGGGAAGCTCTTCACCAGGTCGTCGATGGCTTTCATCTGCGCCAGGAACGGCTCCAGCTTGTCCAGCGGCAGCGCGGACGGGCCGTCGCACTTGGCGTTGTTCGGATCCGGGTGCGCTTCGAGGAACAGCCCTGCCAGGCCAACCGCCATGCCGGCGCGCGCCAGCTCGGCCACCTGAGCGCGACGGCCGCCGGACGCGGCGCCGAACGGATCGCGGGTCTGCAGCGCGTGGGTCACGTCGAAGATTACCGGATGGCCGCCGGTCACGTTCTTCATCACGTTGATGCCCAGCATGTCGACCACCAGGTTGTCATAACCAAAGTTGCTGCCGCGATCGCACAGGATCACCTGGTCGTTGCCGCCTTCTTTGAATTTGTCGACGATGTTGCCCATCTGCCCCGGGCTGACGAACTGCGGCTTCTTGACGTTGATTACCGCGCCGGTTTTCGCCATCGCTTCCACCAGATCGGTCTGACGCGCCAGGAAGGCCGGCAGTTGGATCACGTCAACCACTTCGGAAACCGGCTGCGCCTGCGCCGCTTCGTGAACGTCGGTGATGATTTTCACGCCGAAGGTTTTCTTCAGCTCTTCGAAGATCTTCATCCCTTCTTCCAGGCCCGGACCGCGGTACGAGTGGATGGAAGAACGGTTGGCTTTGTCGAAAGAGGCTTTGAAAACGTAAGGAATGCCCAGTTTTTGCGTCACGGTGACGTAGTGCTCGCAGATGCTCATCGCCAGATCGCGCGATTCCAGCACGTTCATACCGCCAAACAGCACAAACGGCAGGTCGTTTGCTACGTCGATGTCGCCAATGCTAACCACTTTCTGTTTCATGCTTTCGCCTTTGTTAAGGTTGTAACCGTCGCCTTGCAAACTGCACGGAGTCATTGAATTAATGCAGCGTCACCTGTTTCGGCTCAATCGAATGGATCTGCACTTTGATCACTTCGCTGACCGGGTCTTCAGGACACTGCTCGACAAAATAGTTGAGATCGGAAATCGCGATATGGTTGCACTCCAGCTGGGCGTAAATCAGCCCACGATCGCGGATCTCGTACGGATCTTCCGGATCGAAGCACAGCACCGTTTCGCTGGTGCGCAGCGCCATTTCCAACTGCTTTTCTTCCATCAGGGCGGCCTTCAGCGTATCCAGCATCTTGCGCACCACCATGATGTTCTCGGATTCGTCGAGATCGTCGTCTTCCAGCTCGGCGCCCAGCCCCAGGTTGCCCTTGATCCACACTTCCAGCTGGTGTTCGCTCAGGGTTTCGCCGTTCAGCGGGTTGATCAGCCACAGCTCTTCATCCAGCCAATCGGCGCGCAGGATCAGCTGAGTGGGGAAAATCACCGGCAGCAGCGGCAAATCCAGCGCGTTGGCGATATGCAGGAAGATGGTGCCGAGCGAAACCGGCGTGCCCTGCCGCCCCTCCAGCACCTTATCCAGCCAGATGGCGTCCGACAGGCGATAGACGCCGCTGGCGCCGCCGAATCCCCAGGTTTTGTAGAACAGTTCGATGAGCGCATCCAGTTGCTGCTCCTGTGTGATGTCGGCCGGCACCGCCGCGCGCGCTTCATCCACCAGCTGTTGCAGCTTGCGCTCCACGTCGGCAGCGGGAAAATCGCGCCGCACCGACTGCGACACCAGGATCACCCCTTCGCTCAGCGGCGAGGCGTTAAATTCAAAATCAGCAATGCTACTCATAGGTATCCCATCAGAAACGGTATTTTCGTCGTGGCAAGTTTAATTATCAGATACAGACAGCCCAACGCCAGCACGAACGCCACGGTTCGCAGCCGCTGACTTTTGGTCTTCTTGCCCAATGCGACGTAGCCAAGCAGGATATAGATAATAACGCCAAACAGCTTCTCGGTCAGCCATGAGTCCATACCCAGCAGCGGATAAAACCCGAACGTCACCACCAGCGCGATGCCGCTGACGAACAGCAGCGTGTCGTTCAGGTGCGGCGCTATCTTGACCCAGCGGCGCCCCACGATCGGCGAGCGGCGCCACTGCCAGTAAAAACGCAGCACAAACAAGGTAATACTGATGGCGACCGTCAGCAAATGGAAATGTTTCAACGCGGTGTATGCAGTCATGATGCTCCCTTAGATGGCCCGGACATCGTTATTATGAGGGGCGCTTATCCCGGCCATTGGCCGAGCGTCACACGATCGTTGTCGCCGTAATCACGGTGGGTGGCGACAGCGGAAAATCCGGCGGCCTGCAGCAGCGCGCGCACGCTCTCACCCTGCTGCCAGCCATGTTCCAACAGCAGCCAGCCCTGTGGCTGCAGATAGTGCGGCGCCTGGCGCACGATGGCGGCCAGATCGGCCAACCCGTGCTCGGCGGCCACAAGCGCGCTGCCCGGCTCGAAGCGCACGTCGCCCTGCGACAAATGCGGATCGGCGGCGTCGATATAGGGCGGATTGCTGGCAATCAGCGCGAAGCGTTGCCCGGCCACGGGCGCAAACCAGCTGCCCTGTAAAAATCGAACGTTGTCGATCTTCAGCTTGCGCGCATTGTGCTGCGCCAGCGCGACCGCGTCCGGCTGCACATCGACGCCGATTGCCGAACAATCCGGGCGCTCGCTGGCCAGCGCCAGCGCGATGGCGCCGGTGCCGGTGCCGAGATCGAGGAGGTGGCAGGGTTGCGGCGGCAGGCGCGTCAGCGCCAGTTCCACCAGGCATTCGGTATCCGGGCGCGGGATCAGCGTCGCGGGCGAGACCGACAGCGGCAGCGACCAAAACTCGCGCTCGCCCACCAGATAGGCCACCGGCTCACCGCGTTCGCGGCGCGCCAGCAGCGTCTCCAGCTGCTGTTGCTGCGGCGGCGTCAGCGTGGTTTCGCCGAACGCCATCAGGAAGGTTCTGGCCTTGCCGGTCACGAAACCCAACAGAATTTCCGCGTCACGCCGGGCGCTGTCGCTGTGGGTCAAACGCGCGGCGGCGGTTTTCAGCCAGTGTTGATAGTCCATCACTCTTGCTCGGCGGACAGCGCAGCCAGCTGATCGGCCTGATACTCCTGCACGATCGGCTGGATCAGCATGTCCAGTTTGCCTTCCATCACTTCGTCCAGACGGTAGAGCGTCAGGTTGATGCGGTGGTCAGTCACCCGCCCCTGCGGGAAGTTGTAGGTGCGGTTGCGGTCGGAACGATCGCCGCTACCCAGCAGGTTGCGGCGAGTGGACGCCTCGGCCTGCTGGCGCTTGGCCATCTCGGCGGCGCGAATGCGCGCGCCCAGCACCGACATCGCCTTGGCTTTGTTTTTGTGCTGTGAACGTTCGTCCTGACATTCCACTACGATGCCGGTCGGCAGGTGGGTGATGCGGATCGCCGAGTCGGTGGTGTTAACGTGCTGGCCGCCGGCGCCAGAGGAGCGGAAGGTGTCGATTTTCAGATCGCCCGGGTTGATGTCCGGCAGCTCAGCTTCCGGCACTTCCGGCATCACCGCCACGGTACAGGCGGAGGTGTGGATGCGCCCCTGAGATTCGGTTTCCGGCACGCGCTGCACGCGGTGGCCACCGGATTCAAACTTCAGCTGACCGTACACGCCGTCGCCGGAAACTTTGGCAATGACTTCTTTGAAGCCGCCGTGTTCGCCTTCGTTGGCGCTCATTACCTCGACGCGCCAGCGGCGGCTTTCCGCATAGCGGCTGTACATGCGGAACAGATCGCCGGCGAAGATCGCCGCCTCATCGCCGCCGGTGCCGGCGCGCACTTCGAGGAAGCAGCTGCGCTCATCGTCCGGATCTTTCGGCAGCAACAACACCTGCAGCTGCTGTTCCAGCTCTTCGCTGCTCGCCCGCGCCTGTTTCAGCTCTTCCTGCGCCATCTCGCGCATCTCCGGATCGTCCAGCATCATTTCCGCCGTCTCCAGATCCTCCTGCACCTGACGCCATTCCAGGAAGCAGCGGCTGACATCGGTCAGCTGCGCGTATTCTCGCGACAGCGCGCGGAACCGGTCTTGGTCGGCGATGACGCCGGCATCGCCGAGCAGCGCCTGCACTTCTTCATGGCGCTCTTGTAACGCTTCCAGTTTGGCAACAATAGAAGGCTTCATGCGTGGTAATAAACCCTGTTAATAGAGAAAACTAATGCTGATCCAGCCCGAGGCTGTCGCGTAATAACTGCAACCGCTCCACGTCGCCGTCGCCGGCGGCCTGCTGGAGGGATTTGGTGGGGGCATGAATAAGACGGTTGGTCAGTTTATGGGCCAGCTCGTGAATAACCTGCTCCACGTTGGCGCCCTGCGCGATGGCGGCCAGCGCTTTGGCCTCCATTTCTGCGCGGATCTGGTCGGCCTGCGAACGGTAGTCGCGGATGGTTTCCACCGCGCCCTGCGAACGCAGCCAGGCCATGAAGTTGGTGCTTTCCTGCTGCACGATCGACTCCGCCTGCACCGCCGCCGCTTTGCGCTGCGCCAGGTTGCTTTGAATGATGGCGTGCAGATCGTCCACGCTGTACAGATAGGCGTTGGCCAGTTTGCCGACCTCCGGCTCGATATCGCGCGGTACGGCGATATCCACCAGCAGCATCGGCTGGTTGCGGCGCGCCTTCAGCGCGCGCTCCACCATCCCCTTGCCGATGATCGGCAGCGGGCTGGCGGTGGAACTGATGATGATGTCGGCGTCCGCCAGGCGTTCGTCGATCTCCGGCAGGGTGATCACCTCAGCGCCGACCTCGTCCGCCAGCAGCTGCGCGCGCTCGCGGGTGCGGTTGGCGATGATCATGTGCCGCACTTTGTGTTCGCGCAGGTGGCGCGCCACCAGCTCGATGGTTTCACCGGCGCCCACCAGCAATACGTTGAGATCGGCCAGCGATTCGAAGATCTGCCGCGCCAGCGTACAGGCGGCGAAAGCCACGGAGACCGCGCTGGCGCCGATTTCGGTTTCGGTGCGCACGCGCTTGGCGACGGAGAAGGATTTCTGGAACAGCCGCTCCAGCTCGCCGGACAGCGACTGGCCGCGTTGCGACTCGGCGAAGGCCTTTTTCACCTGGCCGAGGATCTGCGGTTCGCCCAGCACCAGAGAGTCCAACCCGCTGGCCACCCGCATCAGATGGCTGACCGCGTCGTTGCCCTGATGCCAGTACAGGCTTTTCTTCACCTCTTCCGGGCGCAGGTTGTGATACGCGCACAGCCAGGCGACCAGCTGCTCGTGCATGTGTTCTTGTTGCTCTACGCTGAGGTACAGCTCGGTGCGGTTGCAGGTGGACAACACGACGCCGCCCTGCACCAACGGTTGTTGGAGCAAGCTGGTTAGCGCCTCATCGATGGACTCTGGCGAGAAGGTCACCCTTTCACGCAGAGAAACCGGAGCGGTTTTGTGATTTATACCTAACGCCAGCAGGGTCATTGCTTCGAGTAATACTTATCTTGGTACGGGTTCTCGTTGAACGGCATTCTACTTGATGCGCGGGATCAATAAAAGTAACAACCGCATCTTCCGTTCAATCGCTGTCATAGATGACATCAATTAATGAATAAGCAATAAATACAGCAGGATAAATAGTCATAGGGCAGGTTAATTGCTTAAATTTTAGCGCAGTTTGCGATAACGCGCACGCTATTCGGCGTACGCAGCGGCGGCGTTTGCGCAACTCCGGCACCGCTTATCGGGCGCGCCTCCCCCGCCTTCGGCCGATTGTGTTAATCTTAATGGCGACCCCGACGCGCGCGCCGGGTTGGCATTGCGCCGGCAAAAGCGGCAAGATTCAACGCGATGCAGCAAAAAATTGACGCGTCGCCGCCGCCCCGTTAGCGTGAGCGCTGAATCCGGGTTTCGTCGCGCATGCCCGCAAGGACAAAAGGACAAGAGAAAGTTATGCCAATACGCAAAGTTAGTTTGCTCCGTCTGATCCCGCTGGCCAGCCTGGTGCTGGCCGCCTGTACCACCACCAAGCCGACCGGCCCGGCCACCAGCCCAACCTCACCGCAGTGGCGCGCCCATGAGCAGGCGGTGCAACAGCTCAGCACCTATCAGACCCGCGGCTCCTTCGCCTACTTGTCTGATCAGAAAAAAGTCTACGCCCGCTTCTTCTGGCAGCAGTTCTCGCCGGAACGCTACCGCCTGCTGTTGACCAACCCACTGGGCAGCACGGAAATGGATCTCAACGTGCAGAAAAACGTGGTGCAGCTGACCGACAACCAGGGCAAACGCTACGTCAGCGACAACCCGGAAGAGATGATCCGCAAGCTGACCGGCATGGCGATCCCGCTGAACAACCTGCGCCAGTGGATGCTCGGCCTGCCGGGCGAAGCCAGCGATTTTGCGCTGGACGATCAATATCGCCTGAACAAGCTGACCTATCAGCAAGGCGGCCAGACCTGGAAGGTGGATTACCAGGGCTACAGCAACGACGTGCAGCCGACGCTGCCGAACCGTCTGGAGCTACAGCAGGGCGACCAGCGCATCAAGCTGAAGATGGATAACTGGACGCTCAAATGATCCGTCAGTGGCCCTCCCCCGCGAAACTTAACCTGTTTTTGTACATCACCGGCCGTCGTGAAGACGGCTATCACCTGCTGCAGACGCTGTTCCAGTTTTTGGACTACGGCGACACCCTGACCATTGACCCGCGCCCGGACGACCGCATTCACCTGCTGACGCCGGTCGAGGGCGTGCCGGACGAGCAGAACCTGATCGTGCGCGCCGCCCGCATGCTGCAACGCTATTGCAATGAACGCGGCCTGCAGACCGCGCCGCGTGGCGCCGACATCAGCATCGACAAACGCCTGCCGATGGGCGGCGGTTTGGGCGGCGGTTCCTCCAACGCCGCCACCGTGCTGGTGGCGCTGAACGAATTGTGGCGCTGCGGTCTTGGCGACGACCAACTGGCAGAGCTGGGGCTCAGCCTCGGCGCCGACGTGCCGGTGTTCGTGCGCGGCCACGCCGCCTTCGCCGAAGGCATCGGCGAGCGCCTGCAGCCGGCCGAGCCGCAGGAAAAATGGTATCTGGTGGCGCATCCCGGCGTCGGCATCCCGACGCCGGTTATCTTCGGCGACGCCGAATTGAAAAGAAACACCCCGGTTCGCTCCTTAAGTGAGCTGTTGCAGGCGCCGTACGCAAATGATTGCGAACCGATCGCAAGAAAACGTTTTCGCGAGGTTGAACAGCTTCTTTCATGGCTGTTAGAATACGCCCCGTCACGCCTGACTGGCACAGGTGCTTGTGTGTTTGCTGAATTCGACACAGAAATCGCCGCCCGTCAGGTGTTAAATCAAGCCCCGGAGTGGTTGTGTGGTTTTGTAGCGCGCGGCGTTAACGTCTCCCCACTACATCGCATCCGTTCCGGGCGGTTTGAGTCGTAGCTCAACGTTTCGCTGCGCAGGGTCATGCACACCTGGCCCTGTTATCCCTGCGCTGCCTGCGGTCTCAATTTTAGTTTTACATACCCGTATGTATATTGCGCCGGCGTCGCCGACTGCCCCTTGGCGATGTCGCATGACAATATCTTCTCTGGACGCAAGCCTGAGGTTCTTCTCGTGCCTGATATGAAGCTTTTTGCTGGTAACGCCACCCCGGAACTAGCACAACGTATTGCCAACCGTTTGTACACCAGCCTTGGTGACGCCGCTGTAGGTCGTTTTAGCGACGGCGAAGTGAGCGTGCAAATCAACGAAAATGTACGCGGCGGTGATATTTTCATCATCCAGTCCACCTGTGCCCCGACCAACGACAACCTGATGGAACTGGTTGTGATGGTCGACGCCCTGCGTCGCGCCTCCGCAGGTCGTATTACCGCCGTTATCCCTTACTTCGGCTATGCCCGCCAGGATCGCCGCGTGCGTTCCGCGCGTGTGCCAATCACCGCCAAGGTTGTCGCCGATTTCCTCTCCAGCGTAGGGGTTGACCGCGTTCTGACGGTGGATCTGCATGCTGAGCAGATTCAAGGCTTCTTCGACGTACCGGTAGACAACGTGTTCGGCAGCCCGATCCTGCTGGAAGACATGCTGCAGCAAAATCTGGAAAACCCGATCGTGGTTTCTCCGGATATCGGCGGCGTGGTGCGTGCCCGCGCTATCGCCAAACTGCTGAACGACACCGATATGGCCATCATCGACAAACGTCGCCCGCGCGCGAACGTTTCTCAGGTGATGCACATCATCGGTGACGTGGCAGGCCGCGATTGCGTGCTGGTCGACGACATGATCGACACCGGCGGCACCTTGTGTAAAGCGGCTGAAGCGTTGAAAGAACGCGGTGCCAAGCGCGTATTCGCCTACGCGACGCACCCGATCTTCTCCGGCAACGCCGTGGACAACATCAAGAACTCGGTGATTGATGAAGTGATCGTCTGCGACACCATTCCGCTGTCGCCGGAAATCAAGGCACTGAAAAACGTTCGCACTCTGACCCTGTCCGGCATGCTGGCTGAAGCCATCCGCCGCATCAGCAACGAAGAGTCGATCTCTGCGATGTTCGAGCATTGATTCGTCGTCTTTCCGGTGCGGCGCCCACTGCGCCGGAAAGATAGCGAGCCCGACAGCAGAAAAAGAAAAACCCGTTGGTGCGCGAGCAACAACGGGTTTTCTACTTGTAGTCCGACATGACCTCAAACCTTAATGCACGGCAGATGTTCCCTTGCCCTGCTCTTGCTTCCCTTCTGCTTTTTTAATCAATGCGACGAACGATGTTGATCGTTGCGGCACCGTTTATCAAAGTGTTTTACCCACCAGTAGCGATCCGCCACCTGCTCGCGGCCGCCGATACGCGCGCCCACCAGCCACAACAGCGCGCCGACGAAGATGCTCATGATGGCGCCGTGGGCGAAAAATTGCGGTAAATTGAACTGCGATACTTCAGCAAGAATGGAGTATCCGACGCCGCCGATCATCACGACCAGGCCCAGCCCCATAAAAAAGTTGCCCATTCTGTCCGCGTTTCTACGTTTCATATGCCACCTCCATGATTGCCATGTGCCAACCGGGATAACGCTGCAACTTGTTAACCCACTTTGATAAGTTAAGTATAGCCCTTGCTGCGGCAAGGGGATTGCGGAGGCGATCACAAATGGTAAAGAATTATTGACACTTCTTAACACACGGCTGAAAATTAGCGGACAAATTGAATTATTCAGCTAATGAATCATTCGTCTTTGTTACCTGCGACGACGGCGGAGATCGGATTTTGTCATTCGCCGCCCCGACAGGTAGACTAACTCCCTTTCCATTACCCTGATCATAGCGAATCACTCAGTGAGCAGTATTAAATTGATAGTCGGCCTGGCTAACCCGGGCGCGGAATACGCCCAGACGCGCCACAACGCCGGCGCCTGGTACGTCGATCTGCTGGCCCAGCGCCACAATCAGCAGTTGAAAGAAGAGAGCAAGTTCTTTGGCTACACCGCCCGTTTGAACCTGGCGGGCAACGACGTGCGCCTGCTGGTGCCGACCACCTTCATGAACCTGAGCGGCAAAGCGGTGCTGGCGATGGCCAATTTCTACCGCATCGAACCCAACGAGATCCTGGTGGCGCACGACGAGCTGGATCTGCCGCCCGGCGTGGCCAAAATCAAGCTCGGCGGCGGCAACGGCGGCCACAACGGCCTGAAAGACATCCAGAACAAGTTCGGCAACAACCCGAACTTCTACCGCCTGCGCATCGGCATCGGCCATCCGGGCGACAAGAACAAGGTGGTGGGCTTCGTGCTCGGCAAGCCGCCTGCCAGCGAGCAGAAGATGATTGACGAGGCGATCGACGAGTCGCTGCGCTGCACCGAGATGCTGATGAAGGACGGGCTGGAAAAAACCGTTCAGCGCCTGCACAGTTTCAAGGCGCAGGCCTGAACCTTGCCGCAGCGGGCGCCCTGCCCGCTGCTGGCGTCTAGCCGCGTGGGTTGAAGGTCTCCTCGCTCACGCGGCGGTCATCGGCGGCGAACCCCTCTTCCGCCACGTAATACTGCGGATCGTCCAGCTCATGGCTGCAAAACGGCCCGGCGCGCTTGAGCAGGCGCACGCAGTCACCGCTCAGGTGGCGCAGCCGAATGCTTTTCCCGGCCGCCAGATAACGCGCCGTCAGCTTATCTATCGCCTCTACGCCGCTGGAATCCATCACCCGGGTGCCGGCAAAATCCAGCACCACGTTCTGCGGATCGCTTTGCGGCTCGAACAGCTCGGCGAAAGCCGCGGCAGAGCCGAAGAACAGCGGGCCATCCAGTTGATACACCGCCACGTCGCCCGTCACCTGCCGCTGGCGCACGCGGATGCGCGCCTGCTGCCAGGCGAACACCAGCGCCGAGATAATCACCCCGCTGATCACCGCCACCGCCAGATCGGTAAAGATGGTGATCAACGTGACGGCGACCATCACCAGCGCGTCTGCCTTCGGCATACGGCGCAAACGGCGCAGCGAACTCCATTCGAAGGTGTTGTAACACACCACCAGCATGACCCCGGCCAGCGCCGCCACCGGCAGCAGGCCGATATAGCGCGACAGGCTGACCACGAACAAAATCAGCAGGATGGCGCCCACCGTGCCGGAGAGGCGCCCGCGCCCACCCGAGGTAAAGTTGATGATCGACTGGCCGATCATCGCGCAGCCGGCGAAACAGCCGAACAGGCCGCACACCGCGTTACCGGCGCCCTGCGCGATGCTTTCGCGGTTACCGTTCCCCTTCTTGCCGCCCATTTCATCCAGCACCGTCATGGTCAACAGCGATTCGATCAAACCGACCAAGGCAATCACCACCGCATAGGGCAACACCACCCGCACCATCTCCAGGGTAAACGGCGCCGTCGGCAAACTGAAGTGCGGCAGCGCGCCGGAAATGTCCGCCAGATCGCCCACCCGCAGCGTGTGCAGGTTGAGGCCGATCGCCAATGCCGAGACCACCAGCAGCGCCGCCAGCGAAGACGGAATGGCTTTGGTCAGGCGCGGGAACAGCACCACCACCGCAATCGCCAGCGCTACCAGGCCGTACATCAGCGGCCCCTGCCCGGCGATCATCTTCAGCTGCGCCAGCATGATGACGATCGCCAGGCCGTTGACGAAGCCGTGGATCGCCGGCAGCGGCACCAGACGAATGAACTTGCCCAGCCGGAAGGCGCCGATCAGGATTTGGATCCCCCCGGCAAACAGCGTGGCCCACAGCACGTAACCCATACCGTACTGCGCCGCCAGGCTCATCAGCACCACCACAATGGAGCCGGCGGCGCCGGAAACCATGCCCGGCTTGCCGCCGAACAGCGCCGTGACCAGGCCGATAATAAACGCGGTATGCAAACCGACGATCGGCGAAAGACCGGCGACCAGCGAAAAGCCGACCGCCTCGGGGATCATCGAAACCGCCACCACAAAGCCCGCCAGGACTTCATTTTTAACGTCCGCGATCCTGACGTTACTCAGGTTAAACATGCATTATTCACTTATGACAGATGACATCATCTCCCCGCGTAGCGGGTATGGGGTACCGCAAGGCGCGGCAGACTGCAGGCGGGCATAGCTCAGGGTGGCGTAGGCAAGAAATACATCCGGCGCGTTTCCTGTCGGTTAATCGGAACGGCCAGTATGGGTAAATGTGATCCAAATCTCAATCAAAAACCGGTCGCCCGTACGGCACTCGCCCCCGCCAAGCAAGTCTGATCGAGATAAACGCCCATTACGTGTATAATGGCGGCATTATTTTGCCATTTATGCAGTCGGTTAAACCTAACCAGCTGATAGTTAAGATATTTAAGGTGATTACAACATGGGATTCAAATGCGGTATCGTCGGCCTGCCTAACGTAGGCAAATCCACCCTGTTCAACGCGTTGACCAAAGCGGGCATTGAAGCAGCCAACTTCCCGTTCTGCACCATTGAACCGAACACCGGTGTGGTGCCGATGCCCGATCCGCGTCTGGATAAGCTGGCCGAGATCGTCAAGCCGCAACGCATTCTGCCGACCACCATGGAATTCGTCGACATCGCCGGCCTGGTGAAAGGCGCGTCCAAGGGTGAAGGCCTGGGCAACCAGTTCCTGACCAACATCCGTGAAACCGAAGCCATCGGCCACGTAGTGCGCTGCTTTGAAAACGACAACATCATCCACGTCAACAACAAGGTCGATCCGGCCGAAGACATCGACGTGATCAACACCGAGCTGGCGCTGTCCGACCTGGACACCTGCGAGCGCGCTATCCACCGCGTGCAAAAGAAAGCCAAAGGCGGCGACAAAGACGCCAAGGCCGAGCTGGCGGCGCTGGAGAAATGCCTGCCGCACCTGGAAAACGCCGGCATGCTGCGCGCACTGGATCTGACCGATGAAGACAAGGCGGCGATCAAATACCTGAGCTTCCTGACGCTGAAGCCGACCATGTACATCGCCAACGTCAACGAAGACGGCTTCGAGAACAACCCGTACCTGGACACCGTGCGTAAAATCGCCGACGCCGAAGGCTCCGTGGTGGTTGCCGTGTGCGCCGCCGTGGAATCCGACATCGCCGAGCTGGAAGACGAAGAGCGCGACGAGTTCATGGCCGAACTGGGCCTGGAAGAGCCGGGCCTGAACCGCGTGATCCGCGCCGGTTATGAACTGCTGAACCTGCAAACCTACTTCACCGCCGGCGTGAAAGAAGTGCGCGCCTGGACCATCCCGGTGGGCGCCACCGCCCCGCAGGCGGCCGGCAAGATCCACACCGACTTCGAGAAAGGCTTTATCCGCGCCCAAACCATCTCCTATGACGACTTCATCACCTACAAAGGTGAGCAAGGCGCCAAAGAAGCCGGCAAAATGCGCTCCGAAGGTAAAGACTACATCGTCAAAGACGGCGACGTAATGAACTTCTTGTTCAACGTCTAAGCCTCTCTCCGCAGCGCTTTTCTCCGCTGCCGGAAACGGAAAAATCCACGCTTCGGCGTGGATTTTTTTGTCCTGAGTATCCCCAGTCTCACCCTATTTCCCCCTCCCACGCCGAAGGCCGGTTCTCCTTGCGCCACCTCTCCCCCGCCGCCGTCCCCGGCGCCGGCGGTTTCAATCCGTCTATCGTCCACAGCGAGAACGGCGTTTCGTCGACGTGCAATTCCCAGCGCAGCCCGCGGGCGGCGATGTAGGGGTGCAGGATGCGGGTGCAGGCCGCCAGGAATTGCTGCTGCTCTGCGTCGTTGTCCATGGCGCGCGCGATATGGTCGATGGTCACCCGCACGAAATCATCGGCCGGTTCGCCGCCGAGATAGGCCGAACCTGGCGGCAGCGCGTGGAAGAACACGTTGACGTAAAAGCGCGGCAAAAAGTCCTGATACAGGGCAGTGACCTTCTGCGCAATCGCGCGTTTATCGGCGGTGCTGAAGGCCGGCTCAGGGTGGTAAATCTGCCACAGTGGCATAACGTTTTCTCCTCGGTGAAGGCGCGGGTTTCTGGCCAGCGTTCAGGCCATCATCCGCTGTTAAATACAAACTCCAATAATAAGAGTAATAACTCCAATTATTGAAGTTATCAAGCCGAGGCGATAACATTCTCGGCAATCAGGCGGCAAGCGGAGGTAAAGCAACGTGAAAGCAAAAGGGTTTGAAGGCATGACGTGCTCGGTGGCGCACGTGCTGTCGGCATTGGGCGATCGCTGGGGCGCTATTCTCATGCGCGATCTGCTGCTGGGGCTCTCGCGCTATGACGATCTGCGCCACTCGACCGGCATCACCAACAATACGCTGGCCGACCGGCTCAAGGCCCTGGAAAGCCACGGCCTTATCGAAAAGCGGCAATACCAAACGCGCCCCGCTCGTTATGAGTATCTGCCGACGGAGAAAGGAAAAGATCTCGGGCTGCTGGTGATGGCGATGATTCAGATTGGCGACAAATGGAATCTGTCCGAGCTGGCCGGGCCGCCGCTGCGCGTGGTTGACCGCGTAACCGGCCACCCTGCCACCCTGCGCGCGGTGGATGCCGTGACCAGCGAATCGCTGCCGGCGCAAAACCTGGCGCTGGCGGCCGGGCCGGGCGCCGACGAAATGACGCAATGGCGGCTGGCCGTCGGCCAAGCCCGTTCGTTGTGATCTACAGCAGCGCAATCATCTTCAGCAATTCCACCCGATTGCGGATGCCGAACTTCTTGCCGGCATTGTTGAGGTGCGAATAAACGGTTTTCGGGTGCAAATTCAGCCGCCGCGCGGTCAGGCGGATATCTTCCGTACGGGCCGTTTCACACAGCACCGCCGCCTCACCGGGCGTGATCGCCGCCGCCCGATGCCTGTTCAGCGCGCGCCGTTCGCTCGCCTTTTCCCGGCGGCTCAGCGCCGCGCAGGTCTCCCGCACCACCTGTAGCGCTTCCCGTTTGTGCAAAATCGCATCCGGCTGCGCCGCCGCGATAAACGCCAGGATCAGCGGCGAAGTCTTATCGACGAAGAACAGTATCCGGACGCCTTCATATTCAGCACGTGAGGCGTGAATAAATCGCAAATACGCTTCGAACCGATAAATTTCATGGGGAAAATCCATGATAATTAAATCAGGCGCAGGGCTTATATTTTTAATAATATTAATATTGGGCGAGGATAAGGTTATCACTCCTTCTCCCAATAATGTTTTCATCCCCAAACGGCACAGCGGCGAACCGTCGATATAAATCACTCTCACTTTAATTCTCCTTATCAGCGTAAAAGTATGCTTCCACACCTCAGGCGGCTTGTCGCTGCTCTTTTTTGGGGTAATTCGCCTGCAAAGCACACCGATATAAAACATCTTGATAACATGTTTTTCAAATAATCACGCAACAGCCAGCGCTTTGATTAATACGCAAAAAAGGCATGAATGTTTCAAATTATTTCATTCGCAAAAACTGACAATTCAATAAAAATGCAACGCAATGATATAGATCTATTTTCTATTTTGTATGATATAAGCGAAAATGAAAGCAAATGTAACAACAGGAGCCATCACCTTATTGCCTTATTCAAAATATCTATAGGGAAAATTCTTAGTTTGTTAGGATGAAAATCCATGTTTGCCGACGCGTTTAAAAAACAATTGCGCAACATGATTAATCAACAACCGCACGTCAGTAAATTATTACTGTCAGGAAAGCTTTTCTCTAAAGTAAATTAAAGGGCATTTCACATGAATGTTAAATTAGTCGCATTATCCATGCTGGCTCTCTCCGGCGCCTGTGCGGCCGCCTCGTCCAATACGGTGCAATTTAAAGGCGAAGTCAGCACGCAAACCTGTTCGGTGAATATTAACGGCAACCAATCCAACCCGGTTGTTCTGCTGCCGACCGTCGCCGCCAGCCAGCTCGCCACCAAAGGCGCCACCGCCGGCGACACCACCTTTACCGTTAACGTCACGGGCTGTGCGGCGGCAACCAGCGATACGGCGATCAAAACCGTGCTGGCGGGCAACAACCCAACCACCAACGGCAACCTGGGCAACGCGGGCGATGCGGCCAAGGTTTCCATTCAACTGCTGGACAGCGACGCCACTACACCGTTGTCATTCGCCAGCGGCTCTACCGTCACCACGTCGGCGATGACGCTGGCGAAAGACGCCACGTCCACCTCGCAGAACCTGGTGGCTCGCTACTACGCGGAAGATACCGGCGTAGCGGCCGGTTCGGTGATCGCCACCGCACAGTTCGCCATTACCTACAGATAAGCCGGCGTCAGGCGCCATACCTGTTGATGACAGCGCCGTTCCTTAGCGGACGGCGCTGAATGACTCGCTCCCTTTATCGGTTCACGTTTATGCAGCAGATAACCCGTTACGCCCGCCGTTGGGCCGCCCTATCGTTTTGCCTGATGAGTTTTGCCGCCAGCTACGCGTCGGCCAGCGTCACGCTGCTCGGCAATCGCGTGATCTACCCCGCCGAGGCGCGGGAAAAAACGCTGCAATTCACCAATGACGACGGCGCCCCGGCGCTGATGCAGATCTGGCTCGATATCAATAACCCCAAGTCCACGCCGGAAAACGCCGACGCGCCTTTTGTCGCCTCGCCGCAAATCTTCCGCATGAATCCGCACAGCGGGCAGATGGTGCGGCTGTCGTTCGTCGGCCAGCCGCTGCCGCGCGATCGCGAATCGCTGTTCTACCTCAACTTCCTGCAGGTGCCCGCCGTGCGTCAGACGGACAGCGACAAGAACAAACTGCTGCTGGTGGTCACCAATCGCCTGAAAGTGTTCTATCGCCCGGCCGGGCTGGCCGGCGACGCCAACCACGTCATCGATAAGCTCAGCCTGCGCCAGGTCGGCAACGCGCTGCGCGTCGACAACCCGACCGGCTACTACGCCAACGTCAGCCAGGCCGCGATCCTCAGCGGCGCGAAACGCACCGCGATCCCGCAGGCGGACCTGATCCCGCCGTTTTCGCAGGCCAGCTGGCCGGTGAACGGTGAGGTGCGGCAGATCGCGCTGCGCGTCATCAATGACTATGGGGTGGAAATCACACGCACCCTGAACGTCGCGCGCTGAAACCAGACAGGGAGGTTTTCATGTTCGATGCTCGCAAGGCGACGCCGCTTCCCGCACGCTGGTGTTGCGCGCTGCTGGCGCTGCCGCTGGGCTGCGCCGCCGCCGATGGCTACACCTTCGATCCCGCGCTGCTGCGCGGCAGCGTGCTGAGCAACAGCGCCCTGAGTCAATTCAACCAACAGGACGCCGTCGCCCCCGGCAGCTATCAGATCGATCTGTACCTCAACGGCCAGTTTCTCGAGCGCGATCAAATTCGTTTCGTGCGCGATGGCAAGCAGGTACTGCCCTGTTTCGATCGCGCGCAGCTGACGCGCTTCGGGCTGAAAAATCCGCCGGCGGCCGAAACGGCATGCCTGCTGCCCGGCCGGGATCTGAAGGACATCACGGTGAACGCCGATATCTCGCGGCTGCGCCTGGATCTGAGCATTCCGCAGGCGCTGTTGAACGGCCAGCCGCGCGGCAGCGTCAATCCCGCCAGCCTGGACGGCGGCGAATCGATGGTCTTCGTCAATTACAACCTCAACCAGTACCACGTCAGCTACCGACAGGGGCAAACCCGCGACCTCGACTCGACCTACGCCAACCTGAACGGCGGGTTCAACCTCGGGCTCTGGCGCTACCGCCAGCAATCCAGCTACCGCTACGATCGGGAGTTCGGCGGCCACCTGGACACCAGCCGCCGCTACGTGCAGCGCGCGATCTTGCCCTGGCGCAGCGAAATGCTGCTGGGCGAAGGCTTTACCGACGGGCACTTCTTTTCCGGCCTGGGCTTTCGCGGCATTCAGCTCAGCTCGGACGATCGCATGCTGCCGGATTCACAGCGCGGCTATGCGCCGGTGGTGCGCGGCGTGGCGAAAAGCAACGCGCGCGTGACGGTGCTGCAGGGCAAAAGCACGCTGTACGAAACCACCGTAGCGCCGGGGCCGTTCGCCATCAACGATCTGTACGCCACCAACTACGCCGGCGATCTGACCGTAGTGGTGACCGAGGCCGACGGCAGCGTCAGCACCTTCACCGTGCCGTTCGCCGCGGTGCCGGAATCCATCCGCCCCGGCCAGTCGCGCTACTCCGCCATCGTCGGCCGTTCCCGCTACGTCGGCGATAACGACCTGTTCAGCGAACTGACCTGGCAACACGGCCTGACCAACGCCCTGACCTTCAACGTCGGCAACCAGCTGGCGGACGGCTATCAGGCGATGATGCTGGGCGGCGTGTACAGCAGCGAACTGGGCGCCTTCGGCATGGACACCACCTATTCCCACGCCAGCCTGCCGGACGGCGGCGCCTCAGGCTGGATGCTGCATCTCTCTTACAGCCGAACCTTCAGCCCGACGGACACCACCTTATCCATCGCCGGCTACCGTTACTCCACCGAAGGCTTCCGCGATCTCAGCGACGTGCTCGGCGTGCGGCGCGCCGCCGTCACCGGCCAACGCTGGCAGTCCGATTCCTACCGCCAGCGTTCGCGTTTCGAGGTGGCCGTCAATCAGGGCATGGGCGCGTTCGGCAGCTTGACGATGTCCGGCTCGACCCAGGACTACCGCGATCAGCGCGGCCGCGACAATCAGCTCCAGCTAGGCTGGGGGAAAACCTTCGGCAACGGCGTGGCGCTTAACCTCTCCGTCACCCGCACCCGCAGTCTGGGCTACAGCAACGGCGACTATCGCGGCTACGGGCCGTTGGATAACGTCTACAGCGCGCCGCTGGCGCAGAACACGCAAACCGTCACTGCCCTGTCGCTCAGCTTCCCGCTCGGGCGTTCGTCATCCGCCCCCAGCGTCTCGCTGCTGGCCAACCACAGCCAGGGTCAGGGCGGCAACTATCAGGCTGCGCTGTCGGGCAGCGTCGGCGACGAACAGCCGGTCAGCTACGGTCTGAACTTCACCACCGACGACGATCGCCAACAAAGCATCTGGGGCGGCAACCTGCAAACCCGCCTGCCTTACGCCAACGTCACCGGCTCGTTCTCCACCGCGCGCCAGTATCGACAAGGCTCACTGTCGCTGCAGGGCGCGGTGGTGGCGCACCGCGGCGGCGTGACATTAGGGCCGTATGTCGGTGATACCTTCGCCCTGATAGAGGCGCCCGGCGCCAACGGCGCGCAGGTGATGGGCGGCCAAGGCGCGCGCATCGATCGCTTCGGCTATGCGCTGGCGCCGGCGCTGGTGCCCTATCACTACAACACCGTCGCGCTGAACCCCGAGGGCATGAATGATAAAGCGGAACTGGAGGACGGCCAGCAACGCGTCGCCCCGTACGCCGGCGCCACGGTGCGCCTGCGCTTCAACACCGTGCGCGGCCAGGCGCTGCTGATTACCGCACAGCGTCCCGACAACGCGCCGATCCCGATGGGCGCCAACGTGTTGGACAACGCGGGCAACAGCGTGGGCATGGTTGGCCAGGCCAATCAGGTGTATCTGCGCAGCGACCGGAATACCGGCACGCTGACGCTGAACTGGGGCGACGCACCCGGCCAGCAGTGCACGCTGCACTATCGCCTGCCCGCCGCGGAAGACAGCCCGATTCAGCGGCTCAGCGCTCCGTGCCGCTAACCCGTTTAACTTATCTCAGGAGAGACGATGAAACGCATTTCTTATCTGGTCGCCGCCCCGGCGCTGTTCGCCCTGTCGCTGTTCGGCGCGCCCGCGGCGCTGGCGCAATGCACGCGCGTCGCCCCCTGGATCGACTCCGGCTGCGATCCTTGCGGGGTGGGCACGGCGCTGGGTCGGGTCAACCTGACCAGCACCTATCTGCAGCCCGTCGGCACGCCGCTGGGCACCAGCGTGTTCGATCTGACCTCTGGCACCCGCTATCCCGACCCAAACAAGGTGCTATATGAATGCGATGCCAGCGATGTCGGGCAAATTTATGAAGTCTTCGCCACCAACGGCGACGATCGCGTCGGCGGCTATTACGATCTGGGCGCCAGGGACGGCAATCCCAACTATTACGCCACCTACTTCCCTTACGTCGGCATTCGTTTGACCCATCTGGATTCCGGCAAGGTTTTTACCCGTTACTGGCAGTCGGCGCCGATTACCCGCTACGCCACCGTCGGCAACAAAATCCAGATCCGGGTGAAAGACTTCAGCGCCATCCGCGCCGATCTGATCCGCATCAGCTCGCTGCCGGGCGCGGGCGCCAGCAACTACTGCGGCTACAGCGCCGGCAACCCGCTGGTGGGCATGGCGTCGACCACCGGCAATTCGAACTATACCTGCACGCAGCCGAACGGCTATGTCACCTTTCAGGGGCCCGGCATCGCCTCGGATCCTATCGGCAGCGACTCCGCCACCAACTACGCCACCTGGGGCACCGGGCGCTGGAACGCGATGGGCATGGGCACCGCACCGATCTCTTCGCTGACCTATACCGCCACCTGCGTGGCGCGCAACGTCACGCCGCTGGTGATCCTGCCGACCCTCTCCGTCAGCCAACTGACCGCCGGGCAAACCTCGCAGGCGCAGTTCACCCTCAATATCGAATGCGACAACGCCGCCGTGTCCGGCGTCAGCAGCAACAATACCGCCCTCGGCCTGCAGGTGCCGTATGAAAGCTATGTCGCGGCGCAGCGGCTCGGGTTGGTCAGCGCCAACGGCGGCGTAAGTTACCTGCTCTCCAGCGGCTACGGCACCGACAGCAGCGTCGCCACCGGCGTGGGCATCGCGCTCGCCAACGCCGGCAACGGCGCGCCGATGAACTTTGTCGGCTGGGCGCGCTGCAGCGCCGGGCAATGCCCGCAGGGCAGCGACGCAGGCTGGTATCCGGTGCTCAACGGCGCCAGCGGCGGCGGCAGCACCGCAGCGGGGTTTACCCACTACACCACCCAGCTCACCGCCACGCTCGCCCGGCTGCCTGGCCAGACCGTCACCGCCGGCAAGGTGGATGCCAGGGCCTACGTCTGGGTTAAGGTGCAATGATGAGAAAGAAATACCTGATTATGGGATGCGCCCTGCTGCTGGCGCTGGCCTCCATCGGCGCGCAGGCGGGCATCATCGCCTCCGCCACCCGGGTGATCTTTCACGAGGGCGAGACGGAAAAAACCCTGATGCTGCTCAACACCAACGGCTACCCGATCGTGGCGCAAACCTGGGTCGATAACGGTGACGTCAACGCCGCCCCCGAACTGTCTCGCGCGCCGTTTGTCGCCCTGCCCAGCGTATTCGCGCTGCAGCCTTCGGCGCTGAAAGGGCTGCGGATCCTGTTTGCCGGCGCGAACCTGCCCGCCGACAGAGAGTCGGTGTTCTGGCTTAACCTGTATGAGATCCCGCCCACCCGGCCGACCACGCCGCCGCTGGCGTCGCGCGTGACGCTGGCGATGAACACCCAGATGAAAATCTTCTACCGGCCCAGGGCGCTGAAGGGAAAAGCCGAAAACGCGGCCGAGGCCGTCTCATTCACGCTGCAAAAATCGCCGGACGGTTATCTGCTGCGCTGTCAAAACCGATCGGCGTTTTATCTCTCGTTCGCGCGCATCGCCGTGCACGCCGACAGGCGCGATTACCCGGTGCGGCAAGAAAGCGACATGATGACCGCGCCATTCAGCTCGCGGGATTATCACCTCGACGGCGTTTCGGCATCCGCGCTCCCCTCTCGGGCCACCGTTCAGGCCACCCTCATCAACGACCAGGGCCAGCAGATCGTCAAGCCATACACAGCAAACCCATAACGATAAAAAGCAGCGCATTTTTTTAAGTACAGGAAATAGGGAAAATGAGTCTAAGCAGATTCCAGCTACAGTTTCATCTGGAGAAACAGGCCAACAACATCAGGCAGTCAGCGGCGTTTCACACCGCTATCGTCAAACACGGGGAATTATTGAGAGAGACCTACAAGAAGCATCCGCTGTTTTACAAAATCATTTTCAGGAACAGCCGGTTCATCATCTGCTCCACCATCCTGTCCATTTATTACCACCAGCCCGCCGCCGCGCTGAAAGACATCAAAGCCTTTTTCAAAGGGAAGAATATGATCAGCGAGAACTCCCTGGATTCCTTTCTGTTCTTTTTACGGGTCGGGCGCCGGCTGGAGGTCAAACCCTGCGAGCATGACAAACGCCAGTTGCGCTATAAGCCTACGCCGCACGCGCTGGCGGAAACCCAGGCGCTGATCGCCTCAATGGCGCGGCCTTATCAGGCGCTGGCGCCACAGATGCCCATCGCGGCGCTGCTGGCGGCGCCCGACTTTCTGCCCACCTTTTTCGCCGCCTACGGGCAACTGATGCTCAAGGAGATCTACCTGATCGATCTGGTGCAACAGTCCGGGCTGTTTATCAGCAAAGACGCCGGCCACATGGTGTTGTTGATGCTGTTTATCGAAAGCATCCGACAGGACTCCCCCTTTCTGCTGCTCTCCTCGGCGAAAATCGCCAAGTCGTGTTCCGTCTCTCGCGCTCACGTGAACCGCATTCTGCAGGCGGCGGAAAAATCCGGCCTGCTGACCACCACCAATAATGTGGTGATCGAACTCAACAGTTCGTTTTTCATCATGGCGGAGCGTTATTTCAGTCTCTATTTCGCGATGGTCGAATTCGGGCTTGAACACGTTTGGCAAAACTGGCAAGAAGGCCAGACAGCAAAACCGTAAGTTGACGCCAAGACTAAATCGTCACATGCCCAGAGGTGAAATACTCACAAGACAGGCAATACGGTGTAAAAATCATCCTATAGAGAAATAGCGGTTCTACCCGATAAGAACCGCTATAAAGCCTCAATATGCTCTTATTCTCAAAGCATCGGCAGTTTCAATCCAAACCTTTTCGCGGCAGCAACGGCTTGCTCATAGCCAGCATCGGCATGGCGCATCACGCCGGAACCGCAGTCGTTGACCAACACCCGAGCAAGCCGCCGGTCAGCCTCATCACTGCCATCGCACACGATCACCATTCCCGAATGCTGCGAATATCCCATCCCCACACCGCCACCATGATGCAAACTCACCCAGGTAGCGCCGCCCGCAGTATTGAGCAATGCATTCAGCAACGGCCAATCGGAAACGGCATCGGTTCCATCCTTCATGCTTTCGGTTTCACGATTGGGGCTGGCGACGGAGCCAGTATCCAGATGATCTCGGCCGATAACAACCGGCGCGCTAAGCTCCCCTCTACGCACCATCTCGTTGAAAGCCAGGCCTGCCAGATGACGCTCGCCCAACCCCAACCAACAGATACGCGCTGGCAATCCCTGGAAAGCAATGCGCTCACGCGCCATATCCAGCCAACGATGGATATGTTGGTTTTCAGGAAACAGCGCTTTAACCTTGGCGTCCGTTTTGTAGATATCTTCCGGATCGCCAGATAACGCCACCCAGCGAAACGGCCCTTTGCCCTCGCAAAACAGGGGGCGAATATAAGCCGGTACGAAGCCAGGAAAGTCGAAAGCATTTTCCACGCCCATATCGCGTGCGACCTGGCGAATATTGTTACCGTAATCAACAGCCGGCACACCCATGTCAACGAAATCAAGCATTGCCTGCACATGAATGGCGCAGCTAGCAGCTGCGGCGTCAGCCAACCTGGCATGCTGCCCCGGATCGCGTTGCGCTGCTTTCCACTGCGCCACGCTCCATCCCACCGGCAAATAACCGTGGATCAGGTCGTGCGCAGACGTCTGATCGGTAACCAGATCGGGTCGGATACCGCCTGCATGCGCGCGTTTAACCAGTTCAGGCAACACCTCTGCGGCATTGCCCAGCAGGCCTATAGAAACCGCCTGTCCGGCCGCCGTGTGCTCCTTGATCAAGGCGATAGCTTCATCCAGATCTTTTGCCTGTTTATCGAGATAGCGCGTACGCAAACGAAAATCCAGGCTACTCTGCTGACACTCTATATTCAACGAAACCGCGCCGGCCAATGTCGCCGCTAACGGCTGCGCCCCGCCCATCCCCCCCAGCCCGGCGGTGAGGATCCAGCGTCCGGTCAGATCCCCGCCATAGTGCTGGCGGCCCGCTTCGGCAAACGTTTCAAACGTGCCCTGCACAATGCCCTGACTGCCGATGTAGATCCAACTACCGGCAGTCATTTGCCCGTACATGAACAATCCCTTGCGATCAAGCTCGCTGAAGTGTTCCCAATTGGCCCACTGTGGAACCAAATTAGAATTGGCGATTAACACTCGGGGAGCATCAGTATGGGTGCGGAATACTCCAACCGGTTTTCCGGATTGAACCAACAGAGTTTCGTCTTCATTCAGCTCTTTAAGTGAGGCCAAAATCTGATCGTAACATTGCCAATTGCGAGCAGCGCGACCGATACCGCCATACACAACCAGCCCTTGCGGGTTTTCGGCGACGTCGGGATCCAGATTATTTTGAATCATGCGATAGGCCGCCTCGGTCAGCCAATTTTTGCAGGTCAATTCGTTGCCCCTGGGGGCACAAATAGTCCGGGTGGAATCGAAACGAGGATCGAGAGTATTCGTCATGGTTTGTCTCCTTCAACATGACAGACATCATGGTTCGCCAGCCTGGTCAGGCAGGCTACAGAAAGGCGTACCGCTCACATTAAAACGCCCGTTGAAAACGCCGCCGAGAGCTAAAAGGAACCGTACAATCAACGACGCATTTATTGACGAGCCCATTCGCATCACTCCCGCCATAAAGCGGCAATTGCGAGGGGTCAAGGGAAGTGCCGGGCAGCAAAGCGCTGACATGAATATCGCGTTCAAGTCGGGCGCGCGTACTCATAGCCCAGAGGACATCACGCTCCGAATAAGGGTCAACATCCTCATCCACCAGTAACACATTTTTGAGTGACGGCACCTCACCGAGCAATCTCTTGGCTGCGTCGATAACGCGCAGGTCATCACTGCAAGCGCGTTTAACGACTTGCAATACGGTAAGCAAGTGACCGCCGCCGGAAGGCAGAGCCGCGACGCGACAAAACAGCCTCTCAAGCCCCTCTGTTTTTAGTCGGGCGAGCAGCGAACACTCTTGGCCTAAACCAAGCAGAATGGATTGCTCCACACCAGGACCCGACAGCGTCTGATATATCGCCCCGGCGCGGTGGCTTACCGCCTGAACCTGCAGTGTTGTGGCCATACCACATGGCGAGCGATAACCGAGATACTCAGGTAAGGAAAAACCGGCCACCTCCGCTGTCTCCGGTTCTTTTTCCGCCCCCAACATCCCTTCTATAACGATCTCGGCATGGGCGATATATCGCCCCGTATTGGCGTGACATGGCGCAATCTCCATCGCATTGCCGCGCAGGGCCCCCGCAACGCCTAACTCGTCGCTACCGTAAGAAAGACAAGGCCGAGTCAATGTCGAAGCCAGATAAATGGCCGGATCAAGCCCGATATTGACGGAAATCGGCAGTAGCTCTCCGCGCGCCAGATGTGTCGAAAGCATGTGTTGCAAGTGACCACGAGAGTCAATCGCCACCACCGCCGAATCCTCTTTGAAGGTAATTCGGTGGTAAGAACAATTCGCGGCTCCGGTTCGATTATCGTGCGCATAGATCAACCCCAACGTCACCGTCGGCCCAGGATCATCTTGCAGATAACGTAGGATCGGCAGCAAAGCCAGGATTTCAGCAGGCTTACGCACGTTGTGAAAGTTGCGTTCCTCCCCGCCCAGTAATCTGGGCGCTATCGGCCTATTCGCCGCCTGCAACAACAACTGAGCATTTGATATGTCTGCGGAGTAACGTCCGAAGGGATCCAAAAACAGCCTGCAACGACGGCGATTACCAAACATCCCCATCAAAACGGGAAACTCGCCCCGCGTTGGTCGTCGATAAAGCCGTAACGGTTGCTCATCGGCAAACCAGGAACCGCCAGGCTGGCGATAGGCATCGAGAAAATCTTCAATCATCTCCACCTCGGGAGAAATCGATCTCTCCACCGGGGTAATCTCATCCCCTGCTTGCCGCAACAACGCCAAGGCAGAGCGCAAGTCATTAGGCAATAGCATTTGACTCCTCCCTCATCCCATCCGGGAAGTACAGCGAGAAGCCAAGACGATCCCCAACGCAGACAGCAGCGCCGCCATGCCGGCCAACGCAATAGACAACGTGTAACTCTGATACAGGTCATACAGCCAACCGGCGGCGCTGCCCCCGCCAACGGCGGCGATCCCCACGGCGATATACAATGCCCCCAGAATGGCGCCCAGATTGGCGGTGCCGAACCATGTACTGGCCACTGCCGGGTACAGCGCAATACAGCCGCCGTTGGCCGCGCCGAACAACAGCGCGAAAATCGCCAGCGCGGTAAAGCTGTGCGCCACACTCCAAAAACCGCATAACAGGGCCAAACTCAACGTGACGATAACCAAAAAACGCCGCGCGCCCAGACGGTCGCCTATTCGTCCCAAAACCAGACGGCCGCCGATATTGCCCACGCCGATCAAACCGATGAGCAGATTGGCTTGTGTTACATGCAGCCCCTGTTGCTGCGCATAAGGATTGATATGAACCAACGCCAGGAACAGTCCGATAGAGCCGAAAAATATCGCGATAAAAAACCACCAAAATTGAGCTCGGCCAGCGGCCTCTCGCAGCGTGACGCTACCGCTGAAGCCTGGACGCTGCATTGAGGTCACCTCAACGGGACGAAGCCCATCGGGATATTCGCCCACGTCCTCTGGCCGGCCTCGTAAAATGAAGGCGGCAGCCAACCCCAACACGGCGATAGCGACGGCATACACTTGCAGAGTGCTTTGCCAGGACAAATGTCGCATCAGCCCACCGGCCACCATCGGCCCCACCAGCGTTCCCAAGCCGGTGCCAGCCAGCGCCAGGCCGGAAGCCGAGCTGCGATGAACGACGAACCAACGTTGGATGGTTGAAACAGCCGGCACGTAAACCAATCCGACGCCAACCCCTACCAACAGGCAAAACGTGAGCAAAAACGCCGTCAGTGACGACGCCAGCAGGCTACTGCCGAAGAATCCCAGCGAAAGCAGTAAAATACCAATGCCGGTTACCGTCCTTACCGAAGTACGATCGCTCCAGGCACCGGAAAATACCCCAACGGCATAGTAAATTAACGCCGTCAGCGAGAAGATTGAGGCGGTAGAAAAACGCCCTGCGTCAAAGTTCGTCTGTAATGCAGTAAAAAATGCCCCGAATGAATAAGCAGCGCCAAAAATAACCGCCAGTAAAAGATGAACGGCACCGACCATGTACCAACCGCGGAATTTTCTTTCCTTGACCATCACAGCCTCCTTTTTATTTAATAATTAACGCCGACAACGACCGAATGCTCGCCGCTCACATCCACTTCAATAAGCGATTGCACCGAGATCCCCGTCGCCTCGAACACGCGCCTGGCTCCACCATAATTGCGTTTTTCCACCATACATAAGATGCCTGATACATCAGCCCCTGCTTTCCGCACTGCACAAACCAACCCCACCAATGTTCCGCCAGTGCTGATGAGATCGTCCACGATATAAACGTTATCGCCGGGCTCCACGCCGTTCAAAAAGAGGCTGCCGCCGGTATATTCGCAATCGAAATCAACCTTAACCTGTCCTTCAAGACCGGATGGGTACCAGCGGGCAATGCCGTATGACAGGCCTGAAAGCAGCGAAACGGCAGCCAATAAACCGCCTCCTTTGTCTTCCTCCCCCACCAGCTTGGTTCCCGGCGGAAATTGCGCCGCATCGCAGACTCGCCTGGCTGCTTCACGCAAGAGTTCAGCCGGGGTTGCCGGGATCTGTTCCGTCAGAGCATTCAACAAAAACCGCCGCCCCTGAATCTCCACCAAAGGCTGCCGATCAAAAGACGCCTTGAGGATGTCCTCTTGCCCACTCTCAGCCGGCGCCTGCACGCGAAGGCGATCGGCATAGGCGACAGCGTCAAAAAAGGTTTGGAGTCGCACAGGGTCCTTACGGCGCGCGGACCGAGAGACGCCAGAACAGACATCAATGGCCGTGGGGAAACAATGCTGAATCAGATGGCTGACATTGCCGGCATGCAGTCCACCCGCAACAATTACCGGCCGCGCAAATGTTTTGTTTTTCAACAAACTCCAATCGAATGGCTTTCCAGAACCGCCGCTCAGCCCCTCGACCTGTGTGTCCAATAGGTATGCACTAACCTGATAGTCGTTTATCCTGTCCAGAGCCAAAGTGCTTTCGAGATGGAAACTTTTAATGACCGGGACATCAAATGCCTGGCAATACTCATTCGTTTCGTCACCCTGAAGCTGAATCGCTGTCAGGCCGCAATAACATATAATGTTTTGCACCCATTCCCTGGGTTCATTGACAAACACGCCGACCACCTGAGTAAAAGGCGGCAATCGTTCAATGATCGAACGGGCTTCGTCGGGCGAAACCTGACGTGGACTTTGTGAAAAAATGAACCCCAATGCATTGGCCCCCGCGTTTAATGCCGCCAGAGCATCCTCAAGGTGCGTGATGCCGCAGACTTTCACTCTCGTTCTCATTCATCGTCTCCTTGAATCGTTTAAGAACCTGATACGCCCGCCCGTTATCCAATACTTGCCGCACGAGTTTCGCCGCCTCGCCAAAGGAGCGCGTCTTGCCGGCCAACACCAGCGCCGTCGCGGCGCTCACTATAGTCGCGTTGCGATAGGTCCCCCGCTCGCCGTTAAGCACTGCCAGGCAGATTTTCGCGTTACGCTCCGCAGACCCCCCTCGCAGCGCCCGTAATTCACAGGCAGGGACCTCAAAATCATCCGGCTGCACGGAAAACCGACCTATACAGCCATCACTTACACACAGGACCTGGGTTTCTCCCAGGCAACTGACTTCATCCAAATCTCCGGCACCATGTACGATAAAAGCCGTCACCTTGCCCAACCTCACCAGCGCCTCAGCCATGGGATACAAAAGCGAAGCATGCGCAACGCCTATCAGTTGGTGCGTCACGTTAGCAGGATGAACCAACGACCCACTCAGATTAAACAGGCTACGAACACCCAAAGCGCGCCGTACAGCAGTCAGCCGTTCAGGAAACGCATACCAAGACGAAGTAGAGAGAAACGCGAAGTTGCTCGTTGCCAACGACCGCCGCAGCCATGCTTCATCACCCTTGCGCGAAACATCAATGCCCAACGCCGACATCATGTCGCTGCTGCCGCTGACGCTGGTTACGCGACTATTGCCATGCTTGATCACTGGCACGCCAGTTGCGGCCACAACCAAGGCTGCCGTGGTGGAAATATTGAAGGTCCCGCTCCGGTCTCCTCCAGTACCACCGATATTCAACGTAAGCGGCAAACCGCTTACCAATGGCCGGCAACGTGCCGCTATTGCGTCAACCGCACCGGCGATCTCATCAGCGGACTCGCCCTTTTGTGCCATAGCGACGAGCAACGCGCCGATCTGCATATCATCCAATTGCTGTCCCAGCATGGCCTGGACCAGATCTCGGGTCTGTTCCCGGCTCAAGCTAAGCCGTTTTTCAACCAAGATTTGCAAGACGTTTCTGAATCGCTCTTCCAGCGGTTTTATCGACAGCGTTGCGTTCATGTTTCCTCCAATCCCACCCGCAAGAGATTCATAACCTCAGTCAAACTCTGAATACTGCCAAATACATAACCGATGTTCTCAAGCGCCGCCTCATGTCGCACTTGACGCGTCCCCGCGACGCACTCGCGCGGCACTATGACGCGATAATCTAATTGCATGGCGTCCTGAGCAGTCGCACGAACACAAACATCCGTGGCAACACCGGTCAGAACGACGGTATCTACTCCCATCCCACGCAGCAGAAGATCCAGGTCGGTGGCGAAGAACGCACTGTAACGGCGTTTGATTAATACCTGATCGCCAACCTGTGGAGATAAATCTGCGATGATCTCAACGCCACGACTCCCTTCGAGGCAATGAAGTGTCTCGCCGTAGTCAAGCTCCCGGCCGAAGTCCACACGGTTGACGCGGTGACTTTCCTGGGTATAGATCACCGGGATGCCCGCACCGCGCGCAAAGCTCAACAAAACTTGAAGCGACGCGATAATCTCCCGCCCTCCTTCGCAAGGAACAGGACCATCTTCATCCAGAAAGTCGTATTGCATGTCGATCACCAAAACGGCAAATCGACGTGTCCGATTGGGGGGCTGAGTTGCTTTTTGACGTTGCATCTTTCTCTCCATGAATGACCGCACGGTGCCGATATTCGGTCTGGGTCAGGCGAAATACGTCGTGACGAGCTCTTGCAATGCGCGATGGCTTTCACGTACGGGTTTCAATTCATCCAAATGATCGAACCCCATGACATGCAACACACCGAATCCGCCAGACAGCGATTGCATTTCTTCTATGCGTTCACGTACCGTCTCCGGCGATCCAAGGAGCCAGCAATGCTTGGCGCAATACTCGACGGTGACTTCACTGTCGGGTACATCCGGGTGATGTTTGAACAAACCAAGCGCCTTGTTGCCGGCGATCATCGGCAAGTAATCCTCACGAAAGTAACGTCCCATTTCGCCTTCGACAGCAAGCCGCCATGCTTGCGCATCTGTGTCGGCGATCAGAATAGGACGACTGACACGCCATGTATCCCTGGCCGGAGGAACCCTTCCATTCAATGCGGCGCCCTCTTCAACAACTTGCCAATGGGTATGGAGATACTGCGGCGTAAAACAAAAGCTGATAGGGATCCAGCCATTACGACCGGCAATCTTTAACGTCGAGGATGAAGGTGAAAGGCCGGTCACGCCTACTGGCGGATGGGGTGATTGATAGGGCTTGAGGTGATAACCGGAGGTTTTATCCCACTGATCCGCCGGCCGACGCGCTGTCCAATACTTACCTTTAAATTCGAATGGCCCATCGCTATTCCAAAATCGCATCATGATCGCTATCGATTCTGCCGTCATCTCCCGATGCACACCCGACTTATGATCTATGTCGAACATGTCGAGATCCAACGTGGTACCGCTGGCGCCAATTCCCACCATTAATCGCCCCTTCGATATATGATCCAGCCAACAAATGCGATGAGCCAACTCGGCTGGATGATGAAACGGCAGCATAAAGGCGCCCGGCGCCAATTTTATGCGCTCAGTCTGCAAAATGGCTTGAGCGATGAGCAAATCTGGAGAAGGGCACGGTTCAGCCGGCATCGTATAATGCTCGCCAATCCAAGCCTCATCAAAACCGATTTTGTCCAAAAACCTCAAGGTATCAAGATCGTGGTAATGCCCATCGTGCAACGAGCGATAACGCGGATGTGCCGGCATTAAAAATGCGCCAAGTTTCATGTTCGATTATCTCCTTGAAGCGTAAAATCCCGATTGGCACGTGATATACGGCAAATTGACATTCAACCCATCAATTTCATTCAAATTAAAAATGAATTAATGCTTAGACATTATTAAGTCGTAAAATTAAACACCTGAAAAAGTTAACCACGAAAAGTTAAGATGATTATTGAACATTACTTTCCCCTTAAGTATATAGTTGTATAGACAAGGCAATGGCAACACGAAATTGCTTAATTTGTGATCAATAACAAATTCATAACAATTAGCCATGAAGAAAAAAAGACATTACTGGTTCAAAAAAAGAGGCAACGTGAAGTGTGCAAAAGCGAGACAAAAAATGGCTAACCTTACTGTTAAATAAAGAAAAAATAAACATCCCCGCGTGAATGATTGTGAGAAAGATGAAACATTTCTCCCAACTTGGTTTATTAACATAAGGAAACAACCAAATGCAATAATGAGAATGACACGCATTTGTAGTTATATTCCAAGTGAATAATTAAACATAAATGCATTTTTAAATATGATGGATTATATTTTCATTTACGCTTTACCCATTTTATTGAGAAAGGTATATTTACCAAACATCAATATAATAAATATCTCTGGAGAAATATCTTGCAAAATAAACTCACCATCCTCGCGGGCATAGCCACCATTATCGGCACCCTCTTCGCTGGTTATTCTGCCTTTTCATCTTCAACGGAAACACGCAGTCAGTTCGTTAATGGCAGCGCGAATACGACGATTGGTAGTAATAGCGGAAATATCACCATCACTAACACACCGGGTGAAAAAGCGCCTCAGCTAGTGCTGAAGCGGCCGATGCCTTTAATTGCTCAACCCAATATGGGTAACTTGTTGGAACCCACCAAACATATTTGCCAGCTCATCGCCGGCACACAGGTCGCATTGACAGGTAAAAGCGCTGCAATGGACATCGGCAATGCGGAATGGAAAGAAATCTCCATCATTACCGGCGAATGTGCCGGTCAGCGTGGCTGGATCACCTCAACGGCGCTCACCTACCAATAATCGAGTGATATTGCCCCCTTCATTCCGCTATCGGAGCCGACACTCACCGCGCCCGCAATACCCGATCGATCAATCCCCAGGCCGCCGCTTCGTCGGCGGTCATAAAGCGATCGCGATCCAACACCCGCTCCACTTCCTCTTCGTTCAGGCCGCAATGTTGGGCATACAGCCGGATCACCCGGTCTTTGGTGCGTTTCATTTCCTCTGCCTGGATCAGAATGTCGGACGCCTGCCCCTGAAAGCCGCCCAGCGGTTGGTGCACATGCAGGCTGGCGTTGGGCAGCGCCATGCGGTGCCCCGGCTCACCGGCCATCAGCAGGAACGACCCCATCGAGCGCGCGGTGCCCATGCACAGCGTATGCACCGGGGCGCGGATATACTGCATGGTGTCGTAAATCGCCAGCCCGCTGGTGATCGCCCCGCCCGGCGAGTTGATGTACAGGTGAATCGGTTTTTCCGGGTTTTCCGCTTCCAGAAACAGCAGCTGGGCGCACAGAATTTCGGCCACGTCGTCGTTGACTTCGCCGTTGAGGAACACGATCCGATCGCGCAGCAGGCGCGAGTAAATGTCAAAGGAACGTTCTCCCCGGCTGGTCTGCTCCACCACCATCGGGACGAGCATCATCTTCTCACGCATCGGTGAACTCCTGGGTTGGCAACAAAGAGAAAGGTGTTTAACGCGTCAGGCGGCGCGCATCACCTTCGTCGGGCCATCGTTGGCGGCGTCGAGCTGATGGATCACCCGCAGCAGGCTGCCGCCGCCGGCGTCCGGCACGATCTGCAGGGTGACGACGCTTTCGAGAAACGGCGGTTGGTCGTCGCGCAGGCGATAGCTCACCGCTTCGCCCGGCGTGGCGGCCAACGGTTCTGCCTGCGCCAGATCTCCCGTCGGCAGCCACTGCTCGCGCAATTCGGGCACGCTGAGCGCTCGCCACACTTTTTCCGGCGGCGCATCAAGCGAATATTCCAACACCAGCCGTTCCTGCGGCGGCGACTCGGCCTGTTTGTTCATTGATCCATGTCCTTCAGCAAGGTTTGCAGCGCGTCGATGCGCGCCGGCCAGTAAGCACGGTACTTCGCCAGCCACTGCGCGATCTGCGCCAGCCCCTCCGGGTCGACCTGGTAATTGACGAAGCGCCCCTGTTTCGCCTCGCGCACCAGTCCGGCATTGCGCAGCACCGCCAGGTGTTGCGACATCGCCGACTGGCTGATGGTCAGCCCTTCGCGCAGCGCGCTGGCGTTCATGCTGCCGGCGGCGAGTTTGTCGAAGATGCAGCGGCGGGTCGGATCGGCCAACGCCTTGAAGATGTCATTTTCGTTCATACAAACACATTAGTATTCACTTATGTATTATGCAACCGAGCAAGGCATTTTTTGCTGCAAAAGAAACTCCGCGCCGCAGCGCGGAGTGAATGGACGAGGCATGATCGCGCTTATGAACGGATCGGGATCACCAGCACGTCGATATTCAACTGGTTGATGGCGTTGCGGGTGGAAGAAAACAGATTGCTCCACAGATCGTGGTGATGGCCGAACACCAGCAGATCGATGTCTTTATCCACGATCGCCGTGCGCAGTTCGTCAACGAAGCCGCCGCGCCCGATAATCACTTCCGCGATCGGGTAATTGACGTTTTGCGTGGTGGGTTCCAGCTCTTTGCGGATCTTCTCTTCGAACGGCACGCCGTCGTCGCTGCGCTCAGAAAAGCCGATCGCCGCGTGGTAGGTGTCGTAATGAACGTCCACATAGATCAGCGAGAGTTTGGCCTTCAGCGCTTCCGCCAGCAGCGCCCCCTTTTCGACCAGCCGTTTGCCGTCATCGCTCAGATCGGTGGCGATGACAATATGGTGGTAACACATAGCGCCTCCTGTCATGGACTCGGTAGAGCCGAGGCTCCGATATCACGCCGGGGTCATATCGTTATGGTTAATTTTAGTTCAGAAATGGCACTCGTGGCGGGAGGTGATGCGGTGGGAAAGCCCCGTTGCCGGGGCTGAAGGCAGAAATTACTTCTCGCGCTGCGCCTCAAACCAGACGTTGCACAACGACAGGATCAGCGTGTTGGCGTCTTTCACCAGCACGTTGTCGCCGGGCACCCCTTCGGTGCCTTGATCGGTGATGCCTTTGATAGCGATATCGGCATGCTGAATGGCCACGCGCTCGACCGACGGCGTGCTGATGCCCAGCATCGGGAAATCGATGTAGGAACTGCTGCCGGCGTTGTCCTCGACAAACTCCTGCGCCTCTACGGTGCTGACGGTAGCCCCCTCGCTTTTCAGCGCCGTGCCGTTCCAGCTGAACGCATCCGCTTTATAGCTGATCTTGCCGCCGATCAGGCTCTGCGCCTGCTGCTGATCCCAGCAGCCGGTGGTTTGGGTCGGCACGATTTTGCTGACGCGCCAGTTGCCCAGCAGCTGTTTAGGGATCGGCCCGGTATCGCTCTCCGCCGCCCGAACCTGAGTCGCCGAGACGCAGGCCAACACCACCAGCGGCAGCAGCGCCTTGCTCCAAGTGTTCAATCGCATTGTCTTTTCCTTCGTTTCAGTACCCAGTCTGCCCTCGCGGGCCAGCGGCTATCATAATAAGCCCGCCGATTCGCCGTCAAAGCAATCCGCATCGCGCCGGGCGGCGGCTACTCATAGCCAATCGCTATTAGTCATAGTGAATCAGTATTTTGTTTTAGCTCAGCGATTACCTACAGTCACTGCCACTATTCTGCCCGCCTAAATTAGCAGGCAATGTTGACAAGGACCCTGGGGAAATGACATTTACGCTGAAAAACCTCACGCTGGCGCTGGCCGCCGCCGGCACGCTGTTGCTGACCGCCTGCGGCCCGACCGCACAGGACGATCACCACATCAAGGTCGGCATCAGCGCCGGCATCGATCAGTCGCTGTGGGCGGTGGTGCAGAAAGTGGCCAAACAGAAATACGATCTGGACGTGGAGGTGGTGACCTTCAACGATTACGTGCTGCCGAACGAAGCGCTGAACAACGGCGATCTGGACGTCAACGCCTTCCAACACAAGCCGTATCTGGACAAACAGATGCAGGAGCGCGGCTACAAGCTGGCGGCAGTAGGCAACACCTTCGTCTACCCGATCGCCGGCTATTCGAAGAAAATCACCGCGCTCAGCCAACTGCCGGACGGCGCGCAGGTGGCAGTGCCGAACGATCCGACCAACCTGGGCCGCTCGCTGCTGCTGTTGCAAAAACAGGGGCTGATTACGCTGAAAGACGGCGTCGGCCTGCTGCCGACCGCGTTGGACATCGTCAGCAACCCGAAAAAGCTGAAAATCGTCGAGATTGAAGCGCCGCAGCTGCCGCGCGCGCTGGACGACCAGCAGGTGACGCTGGCGATCATCAACACCAACTATTCCAGCCAGATCGGTCTGTCGCCGGCGAAGGACGGGCTGTTTGTCGAGGACAAAAACTCGCCTTACGTCAACATCTTCGCCAGCCGCATCGACAACAAAGACAGCGAGAAAGTGAAGGATCTGGTCAAGGCCTATCAGACCGATGAAGTGGCGGCCAGCGCCGCCGAAATCTACAAGGGCGACGCCGTCAAAGGCTGGTAACGCCGCGCGTAGGGCCCGTGGCGCCTGGCCACGGGCGATGACAGCCTCAGCCGCGCTGGATGGAAACGCCGCCGTCCACCAGCATTGCGGTGCCGGTGACGAACGAGGAAGCGTCAGACGCCAAATACAGCGCCGCCTGCGCGATCTCCTCCGGCATCGCCAACCGCTTCAGCGCGTGCAGCTGGGCCACCTGCGCCAATGCTTCCGGGGTATTGCTCATCTGCCGCCCCATCGCCGTGTCGGTGCCCCCCGGCAGCAGCGCGTTCACCCGAATGCCGTGTCCGCCAAATTCCACCGCCAGCGCCTGCGTCAGGCCGATCAGCCCCGATTTGCTGGCCGCATAGGCCGCCGTACCGGGAAACGCCGCGGTGTGGCCGACGAACGTGGAGGTGAAGATCACCGAGCCCGCACCGCGCGCCTGCATGGCGGGGATTTGATATTTGGCGCTGTAGTAAGCGCTGGACAGGTTGGTTTCCAGCACGTCGCGCCATTCTGACGCGCTGAGCGCCAGCGACGGCCCCAGCGGCCCCAACGTGCCGGCGTTGTTGAAGGCGATATCCAGCCCGCCGAATTCATCGACGGCCGTCGCCGTCAACCGTTCGGCGAAGGCTTCGTCGCGCACGTCACCGGCTACCGCCAACGCCCGGCCGCCCTCGCGCCGAATGTCCCCCACCAGTTCAGCCAGTAGCCGCTCGCGCCGGGCGCCCAGCACCAGCGTCGCCCCCTGCCGGGCGAACAACAGCGCCGCCGCCCGCCCGATCCCCGAACTGGCGCCGCCAATCACCGCCACCTTACCGTTCAATGCGTTCATCTCTTATCCTCACACCGTAAAAGAGCCTCAGTGTGAGGCAAGATCCCGCGCCGCGCTGGCCGCAAGCGGACATGCAATTGGCGCCATGAAAAAGGCGCTGCAAGCAGCGCCCCGGCAACGCGGATCCGACGGCGAACTCACGGTTTGGCCGCGTATTTCTCCTGATTGGCCGGCGTCACCAACTCGAACGGGATCCAGTAATACGGCTCAAGCTTTTCGCCGTTGATCATGCGCTGCGCCACATCGACCGACGCCTTGCCCTGGCCGACCGCATCCTGGAACACCGTGACCTGCATCTTGCCGGAGGCCAGCGCCTTGAGGCCGTCGGGCGTGGCGTCGATGCCGCCGATCAGCACGTTCTTGTCCGCTTTGCCGGCCTGCTGCAGCGCCATGATCGCGCCGATCGCCATCTCGTCATTGTTGGCGGCGACGATGTCGATCGTTTCGCCGTTGGTCAGCCAGTTCATCATCAGGTCCATACCTTCACTGCGTGAATAGTTGGCGCTCTGTTTCTGCACCACCTTCATCTTCGGGTATTTGGCCACCACCTGCTCCACGTCTTTGGTGCGCTGCAGCGCGCCGGCGTCGGTCAGGTTGCCGATCATCACCGCCACATTGCCCTGATAGTTGGCCAGCCGCGCCAGTTCTTCCATCTGCAACGTGCCGGACTCCCGCTCGTCGGAGCCGACGAACACCACCCCCTGCGGCAGCCTGGCGTCGCCCGGCGTGCGGTTCACGTATACCAGCGGCACGCCGGCGGCCTGCACCATTTTGGTCATCACCGGCGTGCTGGCCGAGTTGACCGGATCGACGATAATCGCGTCCACCCCGGCGCTGATAAAGCTCTGCACCTGATCGGTCTGGCGGCCGACGTCGCCGCGCGCGTCCTCAAACTGCACGGTAATGCCGCGCGCTTTGGCCTCCTTGTCGATCGCCTGGCGGATAATGGTGAGGAAGTTCTGGTCGAAATAGGCCATCGATACGCCGATGGTTTGCGCCCATGCCGGCGCGGAAGCGCACAGCGCCGCCGCCAGCCACAGCCCTTTCAGAAAGTTCATGATGTGTCCCCCCGGGTAAAAAAACGCCGCCGGCCAACCTTGGCGCCGGCGGCAATTCACGGCAATCAGTGTTTTTTGCGGTTGCGACGCATGTCGATCGACACGGCGGCGACGATAATCACGCCTTTGATGATGTCCTGAATGTAAGAATCGACGCCGATAAAGGTGAAGCCGCTTTTGATAAGGCCGAGGATCACCGCGCCGATCAGCGTGCCGGTAATGCGCCCGACGCCGCCCATCAGGCTGCTGCCGCCGATCACCGCCGCGGCGATGGCGTCCAGCTCATAGGACATGCCCATGCTCGACTGGCCGCTGCTGACGCGCGCCGCCAGCACCACGCCCGCCAGCCCCGCCAACCCGCCGGCGATGGTGTAAACCGTCACCAGGTACTTATTGACGTTGATGCCGGAAACCCGCGCCGAGGTCATGTTGCCGCCGATGGCGTAGATGTATTTGCCATAACGGGTGTGCTTCAGCGCGATGTGGAAGATCACCGCGATCACCAGGAAGATGATCACCGGCATTGCGCCCTGGCCGATCGCCGTGAAGCCATCCGACAGGAAGCTGACCGGGTTGCCCTTGGTGTAGTACTGCGCCAGACCGCGCGCCGATACCATCATCCCCAGCGTGGCGATGAACGGCGGAATGCCGGTGCGGGTGATCAGGAAGCCGTTGATAAAGCCGCAGACGATGCCCACCCCGATCCCCGCACCGATCGGGATCGCCGCCGGCAGATCGAGCAGCCCCGGATACATCGGCGAAATGCTGTCCGAGGTCTGCGCCAGGCTGGCCGCCACCACCGCGGTCAACGCAATCAGCGAACCGGATGAGAGATCGATGCCGGTGGTGATGATGACCTGGGTGACGCCCACCGCGATGATGCCGATGATCGCCACCTGCAGCACGATCAGCAGCAGGCGATTCGGGTTAAGCAGGAACGACTGATCGCGCATGTACCAGCCGAGGATTTCGAAGATCAGCGCAATGCCGAGCATCACGATGAAAATACCGGTGTCTTTCGGCATTTTGCCGCTCAGCCCGGAGAACAGCGATCCCTTGCCCGTTGAATCGGCGGAGAGCGGCTTCTCAATCTTTACGTTACTCATGATGTTCACCCTTCGTTATTCTGAGGCCAGCGCCAGGATCTTTTCCTGGTCCGCGTCGTCTTTGTCCAAAATGCCGGTGATGCGGCCGCCGTGCATCACCATCACCCGATCGCTCATGCCGAGGATCTCCGGCAGCTCGGAAGACACCAGAATGATGGCGACGCCGCGGTTGGCCAGCTCGCTGATCAGGCGGTAGATTTCCGCTTTGGCTCCCACATCGATGCCGCGCGTCGGTTCGTCGAGTATCAGGATTTTCGGCTGCGCCAGCAGCCAGCGCGCGATCAGCACCTTCTGCTGGTTGCCGCCGCTGAGGTTATTGATGATCTGATCCATGGTCGGCGTTTTGATGTTGAGCTTCTTGATCTGCGCCATGCAGTCTTTGGCCATCTGCACATGGCTGACGAAGCCGTTCTTGCCGATGTATTCCGACAGGTTGACGATGCTCATGTTTTCGACCACCGACAGCACCAGAAACAGGCCGGACTTCTTGCGATCTTCGGTGAGAAACGCCAGCCCGCTCTCGATCGCCTTCGCCGGGGAATCCACCTTCACCGCCTGGCCTTCGATAAAGATCTCGCCGCCGTCCGCCGGGTGCATGCCGAACAGGCTTTCCATCACTTCGCTGCGTCCGGCGCCCACCAGCCCGGCGACGCCGAGGATCTCGCCGCGTTTGACGCTGAACGAGACCTCGTGGAACCAGCCGCTGCGGCGCAACCCGGCCACCCGCAGCACTTCCTCGCCGATGTTGTTGTTGAATTTGGGGAACATCTGCGTCAGCTCACGCCCCACCATCATGGTGATCAGCGACTGTTTGGTCAGATTTTCGGTTTTGTCGCAGGCGATGAAGGTGCCGTCGCGGAAAATGCTCACTTCGTCGGTGATGGCGAAGATTTCGTCCATCTTGTGGCTGATGTAAATGATGCCCTTGCCCTGCTCGCGCAGCTCGCGAATGATGGCGAACAGGTGCACCACTTCACCTTCGGTCAGCGCCGAGGTCGGCTCATCCATGATCAGCACGTCGGCGTTGTAGGATACGGCCTTGGCGATCTCCACCATCTGCTGGCTGGCGATGCTCAGTTCGCCCACCAGCGTTTCCGGCCGCAGTTTGATGTTCAGCCGCGCCAGCAGCTCGCGGGTTTGTTCATTCAGCTGTTCGTGGTTGACGAACCCCAGCCGCGCCGGCTCACGCCCCAGCCAGATGTTTTCCGCCACCGTCATGTAGGGCACCAGGTTCAGCTCCTGGTGAATCATGGAAATGCCCGAATGCAGCGCCTGCAGCGTGTCGCTGAAGGTCACCGGCCGGCCTTTGATTTTGATCGAGCCCTCATCCGGGTGATAGATGCCGATCAGGCATTTCATCAGCGTCGACTTGCCCGCGCCGTTTTCCCCCATCAGCGCGTGCACGCTGCCGGGTTTGATTTTAATCGAGACCTTATCCAGCGCTTTGACGCCGGGGAACTGCTTGCTGATGCCTTCGGCCTCAAGAACATAAGGGTACATACCGCTTACCTCCGCACTGACCCACGTTTTCTGCGGCGGGCGCTCAGGTGGAGCGCCTGCGGCAGGCTTCAAGGCTTATTTTTTGTTTTTATCGGCGAATTGCTGGTAATTGGCCTGGGTGATCAACTGATAAGGGATCAGCACGTTGCTCTCCACCTTCTCGCCTTTCACCAACTGAACGGCGGTTTGCACCGCGCCTTCGCCCTGGCCTTTGGCGTCCTGGAACACGCTCAGCGCCAGATCGCCTTTTCTGATGAATTCCAGCGCATCGGGCGTGCCATCCACGCCGGCCACCCGCACGCCGGACTTTTTAGCCTGCTTGAGCGCCAGGATGGCGCCGATGGCCATTTCATCGTTGTTGGAGGCGATGGCGTCGATCTGCTGGCCGGTCAGCACCCAGTCAGTGGTGATATCCACCGCATCTTTACGCGTCCACTTGGCGGTTTGCTTATCGACAATCTTGATGCCGGGATAGTTGGCCGCCACCTCTTCCACGCCGCGGGTGCGGTCGCGGGTCGATTCATTCGACAATTCCCCCATCAGGATCATCACGTTGCCCTTGCCGTTCATCAGCTTGGCCAACGCTTCCATCTGCAGTTTGCCGGCCAGCTTGGAATCGGAGCCGACGTAGGCCATGCCGGCCGGGAGCGTCACTTCCGGCTTGCGGTTGACGAACACCAGCGGGATCTTGGCGTTCTCGGCCAATTTGATCATCGGCTTGACGCCCTGGGTATCCACCGGGTTGAGGATGATGGCGTCGACGCCCTGGCTGACGAAGTTTTCGATTTGTTGAATTTGCTGCGCGATGTCGCCCTTGGCGTCTTCGAACTGGCCGCTGACGTTGCCGTCGGCTTTCATTTTGTTTTGCATCGACTGGCGCAGAATGGTGAGGAAGTTGTCATCGAAGTAAGCCATGGAAACGCCGATCTTGATGTCTTTCGCCAACACGCTGGCCGGCAGCATGCACATCAGTACGGAGGCGGCGATCAGTTTCTTCAGCTTCATGTTCGTTACCCTTTAATCGTTAGAATGAAGTGGTCTGTTGATTGACAGCTAATGAAAGATATTTTTTACATTCAAACAACATTACGGTCGGTGTTATCCCTTTGATACGGCGAAATTACCGCGTTATCACCGTATTAAGGCCGTGAACAAAATGGTGATCGATATCTCAAAACAGATTAAAAACAATCAATTGAAATAAACCCCTGGTAGAGCAAGCCGCGTCTTCGCCGCTTTTTTAAATATTTATTTCATAATTGAGATTATTGAAACTTTTTAACCCAAACAAGCGAAACATGCGTTTTGGAATGGCTTATTAACAAAAACATGACACGGATCTAACAAATGCAGTGAAAGCCATCGGGTAACGCGCCCCGCGCGTGCGCCACGCCGGGCGTCGGCAAAAACTGCGAGCGGGCGCGCAGTTTGCGGTTTCCGCGTTTCCCGACCATCCTTACTCGGCAATAATGGACATATCCCTATCTCAGGAGGACCTGACATGCAGCTCAGCAGTAAGGTGCGGATGAACCGCCTGTTCAATAACGGCAAGTGCCTGGATGTGGCGATCGATCACGGCATCGCCAACGAACCGGATTTCTTAATCGGTCTGGAAGATATCGAACGGGTGATGGGCAACCTGATCGCCGCGCGCCCCGACGCCATTCAGGTCAACTACGGCCAGGCGGAGCTGCTGCAGCGCGCGCCGCAGCGCGAAAAGCCGGCGCTGGTGATGCGCACCGACGTCGGCAACGCCTATAACGCCGCGCGCCACCGTGAGATGTGGGCGGTGTTGCACAACCCGGAAGCGCCGATCCTCGCCGCGCTGCAAATGGACGCCGCCGCGGTGGTGGTCAACCTGTATATGATCCCGGATGAACCCGGCATTTTCCGCCAGTGCGTAGAGAACATCGGCCGCCTGCGCCACGCCTGCGATCGCTACGCCATGCCGCTGATGATCGAACCGCTGGTGATGGCCCCGGCCGGCCAGGGCGCCGCCTACGGGTCGCTCGGCGACGTGGAAAAGATCGTGCCGCTGGTGCGGCTGGCGCGCGAACTGGGTGCCGACATCATCAAGGCCGACCCGACCGAACGGGTGGAAGATTTCCACCGCGTGGTGGAAGCGGCGCGCTGCCCGACGCTGGTGCGCGGCGGCGGCAAGGGGGAGCTGGGCCCGGTGCTGGAGAAATCCGCGGCGCTGATGGCCCAGGGCGCGTCCGGCATGGTCTATGGCCGCAACGTGTATCAACACAGCAATCCGTCGCAGGTGGTGCGCGCCCTGATGGCGATCATCCATCAAGGCGCCAGCGGCCAACAGGCGCTGGAGATCTACCACCAGCAGTGACCCGCTTTTGTAACTAAAATAACCCCTTCGCGACCCGGCAGCATGCTATAACCTGCTGCCGGTAACTGCAGCTTGCCTCATTCCTCGCTAGAATACGCCGTGATATCGCCATTCGGAGAACCGCCATGCCAAAACAACGGGTGCCGCTCAAGCTGAGCACCTCCATCACGCTGATGGTGTCCGCCATCATCGCTTCGGTGCTGCTGGTGGTGTTCGCGCTGTTTTTCGTGCAGATGAGCCGCGAAGGGCAAGATCAGCTGCAGCAAAAAGCCATCGCTATCGCCAACACGCTGGCGCTCTCGAGCACCGTGATAGACGGCCTGCAGCGACGCGATCAAAGCGGCGCCGTGCAGCGCTTCGCCGAGCAGGTGCGCCATCAAAACGAGCTGCTGTTCGTGGTGGTGGTGGATATGCAGGGCATCCGCTATTCGCATCCCAAACCCTGGCTGATCGGCAAACATTTCATCGGCGAAGATCTGGCGCCGGCGCTGCAGGGCAACGTCAACAGCGCCATCAACCGCGGCACGCTGGCCCCGGCGCTGCGGGTGTTCGTGCCGGTGTATGACGAGCAGCGGCGGCAAATCGGCGTGGTGGCGCTCGGCATCGCGCTGGACACCGTGCAGCGGGTGGTGGCGGAAAGCCGCTGGATCATCTATTGGACCATCGCCTTCGCCGCGCTGGTCGGCAGCCTGGGCACTTTTTTCCTGGTCTCCGCGCTCAAACGCATCATGCTGGGTTTCGAGCCTTACGAAATATCCAACCTGTTCGAGCAGCGCAACGCCATGCTGCAGTCGATTAAAGAAGGCGTGATCGCGGTCGATAATGATTCCCGCATCACCATCGTCAACGACGAGGCCAAGCGCCTGCTGCGCCAGAGCGGCCCGGTGGAAAACCTGCTGCTGGACGCCGCCAGCAAGCATTGGCCGGCGCAGCTGCATCTGGCGGAAGTGCTGGCCAGCGGCAAGCCGCTGCGCGATCGACAGATCAGCTTCAACGGCAGCGAACTGCTGACCAATACCGTGCCGGTGATCGTCAACGGCCAGGTGACCGGCGCCATCGCCACCTTCCGCGACAAGACCGAGGTCAGCCGGCTGCTGCAGCGCCTGAGCGGCATGGCGCACTACGCCGATGCCCTGCGGGTGCAGTCGCACGAATTTATGAACAAGCTGCACGTGATACTCGGCATGCTGCACATGAAGGCTTATCAGCAGTTGGAAAACTACATCATCAATACCGCCAGCAACTACCAGGAAGAGATCGGCGCGCTGCTGCGCAAGATCCACTCGCCGGAAGTGGCGGGCTTCTTCATCGGCAAGATCAGCCGCGCTCACGAAGCCGGCATCGAACTGACCATCGAGGAAACCAGCCTGCTGCCGGAAACCGACGACGCGGAAACCACGCACGTGCTGATCAGCGTGCTCGGTAACCTGATCGAAAACGCCATCGACGCCATCGACGGCGTTGAAGGCCACGAGATCGGCCTGAGCTTCCATCACCACGACGATCAATTACACTGTATCGTCAGCGACGACGGCCCCGGCATCGATCCGGCGATCGCCGCGCACATCTTTGAACACGGATTTTCCACCAAGGGAACGGGACGCGGCATCGGCCTGGCGCTGATCCGCAGCCATCTGGAGAAACTGGGCGGCGGCATCGATGTCGAGTCCGAACCGGGCGAGCTGACCCAATTTTTCGTGCACCTTCCCTATCAGGCCAAGAGCGAAACCCATGATTAACGTACTGATTGTCGACGACGACCCGATGGTGGCGGAGCTGAACAAATATTACCTGAGCCAGATCGGCGGTTTTCACTGCCAGGCGACGGTCGCCACCCTGGGCCAGGCGCGCGCCCTGCTGGCCGACGCCAGCGTCAGCATCGATCTGGTGCTGCTGGATATCTACATGCAGCAGGAGAACGGGCTGGATCTGCTGCCCGGCCTGCGCGAGCTCGGCGAGAAGACCGATGTGATCATCATCTCTTCCGCCAGCGATGTAAACACAGTGCAAAAGGCGCTGCACTACGGCGTGGTGGATTACCTGATCAAGCCGTTCCAGTTCAGCCGCTTCAAAGAGGCGCTCAGCCACTATCGACAACAGTCGCAGCTGCTGGCGCAGCGCGAGTTTTCGCAGGCTGACGTCGACAGTCTGCTGCGCCGCCAGCCCGGCGGCCAGGAGAGCAAAAAGCTGCCGAAGGGCCTGACCAGCATCACCCTGAGCACGGTCTGCGAGTGGATAGAACAGCAGCACGACAGCGAATTCTCCACCGACAACCTGGCCAACGCCATCGGCATTTCGCGGGTGTCCTGCCGCAAGTACCTCATCTATCTGGCGGAAAGCGGCATTCTCGGCACCCGCATTCTGTACGGCGCGACGGGCCGCCCGGTTTATCTATATCAGCTGAAGCCGGACGCGATCGCCATGCTGAAAGAGCATTGCCGCCCGGCATAAACGACGCCGGGCGCTGCAAGCGCCCGGACGTTGAAAGCTAGAAGTTGTACATGTAACACCTCGCCTCGCGGTGAGGATCTTTCGAGTGTATCCGCAGGCAGCGCTGCTTTTTCTGCTGTTGCTCCAGGTGTCGCTGCTGCCGCTTGGCGGCTTCTGCGGCCTCGCGCTGCTGTTCGCGTGCAATCGCCTGCTCATTGGCCTGCGTCAGGCTGTCGACATTCCACACCTTGTGGCGCAGCGCGCTGCGTTTTTTCTGGTACTCCTCGGGGACTTTATTGTCCTTCGGCGGCGCCGCGTGGTATTCCAAATCCACCCGCGCCTGCGCAAAGCAGGCGCAACACAGGGCCACGCCGACCAACACTAGCCTTTTCATCGATAAACTCCTGACAAATCCCTGTTCTCATCTTTAGCAATTCAGCGGCCGGCCATTCAGCCAGGCGCGGCAATAAACGCCGACAAACGGCCGATGCGGCCCCGTCAGAGACGTCCGCCGCAGACGCAGCGACAGGCAACGGACGATATCGGCACCCTGTTCACAGGCCGATCGGGCGCTCTGATGCCCCTGTGCGGAAGGTCTCGCCGCTTCCTGCGTTTGCAACCGGATTTCCAACGCTTCCCGCTCCGCACGCAGCAGCGCCAGCTGCATGCGCTCCGCCTGAATCTGTTCAGCCAACCAAATATGCTGCAACAAGCCATCCAGCCGCGCCGGACACCCCGCCGCAGAGGGACTTTCCGTCGAGGCGCCGGGCGAGGAATGGCGATCGATGAACGCCTGACTGCAAAATGAGGCCAGCAGCGCCAGCGCCGCAGCGATTAACGAAGGTAGTTTCAATACACAAGCTCCATGAATAAGCCGACTGGGGCGCGCCGCGAAAAACGACGCAGAGAACCGTTCAACAGCCGTTGAGTGAAGACACCTGAGGCTCCGCGGGATCGGGCGCATGTTGCCCTCCCGTCGCCGGCGCTTTCGCGTTTTCGGCATCGCATTCCGCCAGACGCGCCAGGGTTTCGGCCTCATTCTCCGTGGGCGGGGTCGGCTCAGCCATCTCTTGTCGCAGGCCATGCGCCAGCTCTTTCAATTTCTTCTGAAACAGCACGGGAGAAATTCCCTCGCATTGCCGATCGTAACGGGCCGCATTTGCTTGCAGACTCAACAACGACATTATCAACATGGCGACAATACGCTTTGCCATTGAAAACTCCTGTAAGGATGTCTGGGTATGTTGATATATATTCAACAAGCAGAGATTCATCGTTTAAAGATAAATAACGCATCGGAAAAACAGAGTAACGAATTAATAATAAACCGTTCCACAATATCTTTGAGATAACGTCTGCCGCCCCGCCGAATAAAGAGCGGCGGTTAGCGCCCCCCTATTTTCGACCAGTCCAGCGTACCGCCGATACCGACCCGGCCTTCATTCAGTACGGCAGCGGCGGATTCGCCGGCGATAATGCGCTGTTTCTGTTCTCGCGTTGCGGGCTGCGGTGTCCCCCAATTCCCCCAGTGAGTGGAGGAGGATGAGGATGAAACAGTGGGGTGAATGGCACTGCATCCGTTTAATACAAGACACAATGCCAGAAGAGAATTACGCCATGTCATACTATTTCCCTTAAAATAACGCTATTGGTAGTGACGGTAAATGAAAAACGAGTTTATTTAGTTTAATAACTTTCGCCGCATGCAATCGCCTGCGACAAAAAGAATAAGCAAGTGTTAATCACCCGTTATTTTAATTAACCTGAATCAAACAAATATCGTTCAATAAGACAACGCTAATCGCAGAAATGGGCCAGCAGGCTCAGCGCACTTCCGAGTGCGCTGGGATCTTACTCTTCGCCGTCCGGCTGCCAGGCCAGCAGATCGCCAGGCTGGCAGTCGAGAATGCGGCAGATCTTGTCCAGCGTTTCCAGCCTGACTCCCTTGACCTTGCCGTTTTTCAACAGAGACAGGTTTTGCTCGGTGATCCCCACCTGCTCCGCCAGCTCCTTTGAACGCATCTTCCTTTTGGCCAACATGACATCAAGACTTACGATTATTGCCACTCTATTCTCACACGAAAGAAAGCTGTTCTTCATTCAGCCGCAACGCTTCCAGAAATACCCGGCTAAATACCAGGATTGCGCAGCCTACGATCAGCGAGCGCACCGACTCGCTATTGACGCCATAATAAAGGATAAACAGCATTTTTTCATCGGCGGTCAATACCATCACCTGCAGCAGACCGGCTAACGACGGGAACAACACATCGACGATCAGCAAGATGCCAATGATCTGCAACAGCACCATATTGTTGCGATGCCATACGTTGCCGCGGAAGAATTGATAAAACAGCCCGGCGCCGCACAGCAGCGCGCTGTAATAGGGCAAATAACCGAGCATGTCGATAACCAGCGTGGCGAACAGCGCCCAGCGTTGCTGCGGGATCGCGTAGGCGAGCAGCTCCGGGTAATATTCCCGGTAAGAGGCGACGATATCGCGATAGGCTACGCCCTGCAGCCAGTCCCGCACGATGATGAACATCTCAACGCCGGTGCTGACGATCAGCATCGCCATAATGAGCAAACACAGACAACGCACATACAGCGGCAGATGGATCCTTGGCGCAGCGCCCATAATTTTCTATCCCTTAATCAACAGCAATAAATTATCGTAAAACGATAATTTATTGCTGTCAATGATCAAGTGGACTGATGAGTCAGGCGGTGGTCGCCAACGCGCGGACAATAAAAAAGGCCGGGCTAACCCGACCTTGTTTGACCGCTCGACGCGCTTAGACCAGTTCGATCACATCGAAGTTGGCTTCGCCGCTCAGATCGGCATCGTAATCAACGCCCTGCAGACCGAAGCCGAACAGGCGCAGGAATTCCGCCTTGTAGCCCTGGTAATCCGTCAGTTCGTTGATGTTGCTGTCGTTCAGCTGCTTCCAGATTTCACGGCAGGTTTCCTGCACTTCGTCACGCAGTTCCCAGTCATCCAGGCGCAGACGGTGTTTCTCGTCGGTATCCGGCGCCGCACCGCTGTACAGCTTGGTAGCGAACAGACGCTGGATCTGCTCGATGCAGCCTTCGTGAATGCCCTGCTCCTTCATGATCTTGAACACGATGGAGATATACAGCGGCATCACCGGAATGGCGGAAGAAGCCTGCGTCACCACCGACTTGAGCACCGCAACGTAAGCCGCGCCGCCTTTGGCCTGCAGCTTCTGGTTGATGGCGTGCGCCGCGCGATCCAGATCTTCTTTCGCCTTGCCCAGCGTACCGTGCCAATAGATTGGCCAGGTCAGATCGGTACCAATGTAGGAGTAAGCGACAGACTGCGCGTTATCCGCCAGCACGCCCGCTTCGTCCAGCGCGTCCATCCACAGCTGCCAGTCCTGGCCGCCCATCACCTTCACGGTGTCGGCGATTTCTTGCTCGTTGGCCGGCTCGACCACGGCCTCAACCAGCACGTCTTTGTTGGTGTCCAGCGCGACGGATTTGTACGGCTCGCCGATCGGCTTCAGTGCGGAACGCACCACTTCGCCGGTTTCCGGCATCTTACGCACCGGCGAAGCCAGCGAGTAAACCACCAGGTCAACCTGACCCAGGTCTTTCTTGATCAGATCGATAACGGTCTGACGGCACTCGTTGGAAAATGCGTCACCGTTGATGCTTTTCGCGTACAGGCCTTCTTCTTTAGCTGCCTTGTCGAAACCGGCGGAGTTGTACCAACCGGCGGAACCGGTTTTGCCTTCGCTGCCAGGCTTCTCGAAAAATACGCCGATGGTGGCCGCACCGCTGCCGAAAGCGGCATTGATGCGCGAGGCCAGACCGTAACCGGTGGATGCACCAATGACCAGCACCTTTTTAGGCCCGTTTTTCAGTTCGCCGCGCGACTTAACGTAGGCGATTTGCTCACGGACGTTGGCTTCACAGCCTGCCGGGTGAGCGGTGGTGCAGATAAAACCACGAATTTTAGGTTTGATAATCATAGTAATTTTTTCTTGGTAGCTAAAAACCGAAGGACAATATACCTGATTTTCTCGATATACTTAAGAAAGTGCGAAAACAAGCGCAGTGAACAGACCAGTTTAGTCGAGGGATCAGGGTTGCCCAACTCCGCATCGTGATGCCTCCACGCGCCACGCTTCGCACCCTCAGCGCGTTCAAGCCTTCCCTCTTAAAATCAGCAAAAGTTGATCATGCTTCTGGCGTTGCGTTATGGTGTGGCTGTTTTTCGGTCGAAATCCAGGGAGGAACAAAGAAAAATGGATAATCCACTGTTACTAAAGGAACGTTTAAATACCTACTCGCAAACGATGGCTCGTCAACAAGGACGTATGCTTTTAGAACTCTCAGAGCGCGTTAATAGGGACTTTTTAAAAGATCGGACAGTCGGTAATGCCTTCAGACATGAGATGCACTGCTTTGTGAATGATAAATTGCAAAAATGCCAACAAGTAGGTGAAGCGGCGAATGTTGCAATGAGAGAAATGAAGCAAGAATATCAATCGCTTTCTGAGCAAGAGCGCTTATTGCGAACTGACGCCGTGACACCTTATGCCGTAATGAGAAAGAAAGTCAGTCATGACGCCGTAGTGACCTACGTGTTAGCCGGCGTTGGCTTCCTCTCGGGAATAGCACAAATTTTACTCGGCGTGGGCTTGGATTGGACTGGCGTCGGAGCCATTCCAGGAACGTTACTTTTAATCAATGGCATCAATAATGTCTACGAAAACGGTTATACGCTGTTATTTGGCAAGAATACTATTGGTCCAGGCCGAATGATGTACCGTTCTGCGGCTTCAACGCTAGGCTATTCCCATTCAGCAGCAGACATGGCGTTAGGTGGCGTAGACTTACTGTTATCAGGCTATGGTTTACTAAAACTGTCGCTGAAACCAGAAGCCTGGCGATTATTTCGCTACATCAATACAGACTATATTCGCGGTTGGAGAAACATGGGAAGAACCAGCTTGATGCTTGAAGGTGGCGCAGATGTCTCAACCCTTAATTCCATTTATAAAGGCAGCCAGGAACAGTGATGGAACCAACTTTATATTATATTCTTTCTACTCTCGCTGCCGCGGCCTGTCTGGCCGTGAAATACGGCTTCAGACCGCCTCTGGGTTCCAAGGGTTATGTCGTTCTGGTTACGATATGTTTTTTAATCCTTTGCTGGCAATTTACCCTTTTTGCCAACGGCAACGCGATGTTTATTGCTGACTCTGAAACATGGACCAAAGAAAATTGGCCTCTACGCTACTGTGCGTTGGGGTTTGCTCTTGCACATGCCTTCGCCACTTTCGAATCCTCCAGAAGAAAGAAAAAAGACAAACTTTCCTGAAGTCGTCACCACCAAATGAAACGCCATTTGGTGGTGACAAGGTAGATCCATTACGCCTTGTTCTTTTCCAACTGCTCGATCAGCGTGTAACGCAGCGATGAGGCGTCGGCCGGTACGTTCTCCACCGGGGTGACGCGCACTTTCAGCCGATACTGATAGCCCGGTTCGAAGGTGAAACCCTCGATGCCGGTATAGAACAACTCCCACGGCTGCTGCGCGGAGCGGCGCACCTGCATGCACTTCATCGGGCCGACGCCCACGCAGTCCACCAGCGCGCTGTTGACCAACAACACTTCCGTTTGGCCGCCTTTCTCGTTTGCGGGCTGATTCATCGAGGTTCCCTCCTGGCTGCAGCCGGCCAGCGCGGCCAACGCAACAAATAACAACGCTTTAATTTTCAATGTACTGCACCAATAGTCATCCAGGGGCGCCATGCTAACAAATTAACCGGCTCAAGAGAACGGATAGCGATACGGATCCACACGCCCAAAATATCATTCCTCGGTGCTCTATCAGTCTGGAAAATATCGCAAAATAAACCCCCTGTTCTTATCCGAACCGGTAATTACCCCCGCTATTTTTTCTGTTAAAAACAGCTGGCTTGCGCAAGCTTTACTGAATTTAACTGAATCGATAAAGAGGGAATTTTATGCAAGAGATCGATGCTAAACACTTTCACCTGATCGCCGGCGCCGGTAACTTTGCCGACAACCGCGGCAGCAATGGCCGCGTCAACAACAACGGCGGCAACAAGAACGGGGGCGGGTCATCCAATCAGGGATTCTACGGCAAGCACACCTCGCCGGATTGCGTTAACGGCGTGATCACCGGTTCTCTGGGCGGCCTTGGCGGCCTGGCGGTGGGCGCGCTCAACGGCGGCTGCTTCAAGGAAGGCAGCAAAGGCGGCGGCAACGTCGGCATGGGGAAAGGCGGCAACAAAAACAGCGGCAGCAACTGCAATAGCAATAAAGGCGGTAATACCTGTTCGCGCTAAGCGGTTTTAATTAATCAAAGCCCCGGCTGAGCCTCTCCGTTCGGTCGGTGCTTTCCGTATTTTTGGTGATAACCATGTTTAAACTGTTTCGTACCTTATGCCTGCTGCTCGGCTTCTGGATCGCCACCCTGCTGCTCAGCGGCGCGGGGGTCTCCTTTACCCACGGCTACGCCGCGCCTAAAAATCTGTCGCATTTCGTCGTCTCCCTGGTGGTGGTCGGCGCCATCCTGTTGTGGACCCATAAATTGCTGCGGTTCTTTTTTGCCGAGAAATTTGAGAAGAAACCGCGTTAAGCCGTGTTCTTATTGGGAGCGCCGCCCGCAACGATAAAACCGGCATCGCGAATCGCCGCCTTAACCTGCCTGGCGTCCATCACGGCCGTTTTCACATAGCCAAAAAAGGCCACCCGTGCGCTGGGCAAACGGATTGGCGTCGCCAGTTGGGCCATCAGCTCACGATTGCGCTGCGCCATCAGCTCGGCGCGCGCATGCCAAAACGCGGTGGCATCGGCGCGTGTTTCAGTGGCGGTGTCGAACCGAGAGGCCAACTCGCTGAGCGCCTCCCACTCCGCCAACAGGGCGGCGATCACTTCAGGATTAGCCACCTGCTCCCAGTCAGAGGGTAAGACCCCCTCACGCCACGCCTCGAGATAGCCGGGCAACATCATCTTTAATTGACTCAGTTGCTCGTTCACTGCGGGTTACCTTTATAGCGCCTGATGCCGGGATATTTCCCATAATGACACTCTCGTTAAACCGTTGATGGGAGCAATGGCCGAAGCTTATCAGCGCCATAGATGACGTAATGACTTTTGGTGCGGCCAAATTAGCGATGTGTGCGGTTGGGGAGTGAGACGGGAGCTCGGGCTGATGGCTGTGACGCGAAAAGAGAAACGGGGATTGTTGCTGGCGTCTTAGGTGAAATTTACTTATAAATCAATCACACAAAAAAAGACCGAATACGATTCCTATATTCGGTCTAGGGAAATGGCTCTTGGGAGAGAGCCGTGCGCTAAAAGTTGGCATTTAATGCAGGGCTTGTTCAGCCGTGCACTTTAAGAGTAGCCTACCGCGCCAGTTTTGCCAGCCGCCCGGCGGCCGCGTGATAGTTTCGTGACGAAATAACTATGCGGCAAATGCGCATCAATCTGCGCGCGCTGGGCAAGGCGTTGGCAAACAAGCGGTTAGTCAGCGCACAGCTTCTCGGCGCGTTCGATAAACGGCGCCATGCTCATTTTTTTCCCCGGTTCAGCGGGATCGTCCAGCAGGATCACGTCCAGCGGTTGCGCGCGCTGATGGCCCTTCTTCACCTGCTGCTCCGCCGCGTCGTTGAGCGGGTATTGCATCAGGGTGCTGTTATTCAGCACGAACAGCGCGCCGCCGCTGCGGCACTGCAGCGTCACCTCTTCCTTGGTGAACGCCCACTGTTTGCCGTACTCCAGTTTGGTGATGTTAACCAGTTTGTCTGCCGCCAGCGCGCCGGTCGCGGTTGCCAGCAGCGTAATGCTGAGTAATACCGATTTCATGTGATGGCCTTAAGGTTGCTATTCGCGTCGATTTTCCCGCAGCTTGCCGGCCTGCGGCAAGCTGAAATGTCAAACCGGCGCATAGGTTGCAAATAAACTGACCAGCAGCAGCACCGCCATCCCCAGCCCGACTTCGAGCCAGCAGGCCAGCACCACCCCGCGCTGCGCCAGCGCCGGTACGCGGCTCATCGCCGGCACGATGGCGTAGCGATTGGCCAGCGCCACCATCACCATCAGCGCCACCAGCGCGGTTTTGATCAGCAGTAGGCGCTGATAAGGCGAGCTGAGATTAAGCGGCCAACCGCCGAGTATGATCAGGCTGTTGACGATGCCGGTAACAATCACCGCCGCCACCGCCAGGTGCCCCCAGCGCGAGAAACGGATCAGCGTGGTGATGGCGTCGCTGCGCCACTGCGGCGGCTGCAGGTAGCGCAGGCAAACCAGCAGCGGCGCCAGACTGCCGAACCAGTAACCGGCGGCCAGCAGGTGCGCCGCATGGTTGGCGCGGTGCAGCGCGCCCAGCGCGCCTTCGTGCATCGCCGCGTGGCCGATGAACGCCAGGCTCACCAGCAGCAGCGCTGAGCACAGCGCCAACGCCTGCGCGCGCGGCCGTTTTGGCAGCAGCAGGCTCAGGATCGCCAGCAGCGACAGGCCCAGATGCCAGCGCCACACTTCGCCGAAGGTGGTGCCGAGCACCGCCCACCAAACCTCCAGCCGCCAGGCGTCTTGCCAACCGTCGCCCATCTGCCCGGCCTGAATGGCCAGCAGCGCCACGGCGGAAAGCCCGGCAATCCAGGTGCCGGCAAGCAGCAGCGGACGCACATCGCGGGAGAGGATCGGGGAAAGGCGCTGCGGTGCCAATAAGGCGGTGAACAGACTGATGCCAAACATCAGCATCACCGCCGCAAAGTGCACCAAGCGACACAGAACGAACAGGGTCGCCAAACTCACGATCAGTTTACGGTGAAGCTGTACTGGCCTTTGGTTTTATGCCCGTCGACCGACACCACATGCCAGCTGACGTTGTATTTGCCCGCGCTCAGCTCGCCTTCGATCGGCACGTTGACCTGGGTGTTGTTGTTCGGATCGAGCTGCAGCTTGCCGGTTTTCACCACGGCGTTATCCGGGCCGGTGATTTTCACGCCGCTGAAGTTCGGCTCGATGCCTTCGGAGAAGCTGAGAGTCAGCGCCTTCGGCGCCGGGCTGACGCTGGCGTCGGCCTTCGGCGTTTCCACTTTCAGGTGAGCGTGCGCCAACGCTTGCTGTGAAGACAAGCCAACGAACAGGACGAAAACGGTGGAAAGCAGGCGACAGGAGGAACGAATTTTACCGATCACAGTGGTATCCCTTAACAATATAAAGAGGGTCATAAGGGTTAAGGCCACAGCCAAGGCGATGTATCAGCGGCCCCAACCCACCGCAAATGATTGCGCCACGGGTAAACAGAAAAACGGGTTGTATCGGCTAACCCGCTGTTTTGACTCTACCATCCCTGTAGCGTATCGCGGTAAATCATAACGAGCACGCCTCAGCAAGTCGAGCGCATCACTGGCATTTTGCGATCCGGCAGCACGTATCGCCGCATAACCGCGATAAACGCAGGGTAAAAAAAACCACGCGTCAGGCTCGCCCGCGCGCGGTTTTTCAATGTTCAGTCAGGGATCAGGCCTGGCCGTTGCCGCCCTGGCCCATCGCGCCCATTTTCTTCAGGTCTTTGTCGATGAAGAACAGGCCTTTGCCGCTGGTGCCCACCAGCGCCAGCTTATCCAGCACGGATTTGAACAGTTTCTCTTCTTCGTGCTGCTCCGCCACGTACCATTGCAGGAAGTTGAAGGTGGAGTAATCGTGAGAGGACATTGCCGCGTGCGCCAGCTCGTTGATCTGACGGGTGATCAGCTTCTCGTGTTCGTAGGTCTGTTCGAACACGTCCGCCAGCGACTCAAACGCCACCGGCGGGGCCGCGATGGTGCCCAGCAGCGGCAGAGAGCCGGTGTCGCTCAGGTAGTCGAACAGACGTTGCATATGCTGCATCTCTTCCTGAGAGTGCTCTTTAAGAAATGCGGCGGCGCCTTCAAAGCCTTTGTCGCTGCACCATGCGCTCATCTGCAGATACAGGTTGGCGGAGTAGAACTCCAGATTCAGTTGCTCATTCAGCTTTTGAGTCATTTCTTGCGTCAGCATAATGATTCCTTTTATTTTGCAGGTCATGAATTTAATTTCCGCGCATTATGCCCTGTCGCCGTAAAAATAAAAACACCTTATTTACACTCAAATCATATTAATTACAAAAATCATAAATATCAATAAATTAAAATACCACCAATACATTGAGAATTAACATGAGAATTATTTAGATCTTTTATTTTAATCATAAAGCGAATCATTCTTATTTAAAAGAATAAATAGATTGCATTACTCTTGGATAAATATCGCCCACCGCCGCGGCGCAACGGGCTTGCCAAGCGCCGCCGGGTGGATTACCTTCTGCGCAGATTCAATGCGGCAAAGTAAGGAGCATAAGGTGGGTTACAATCTGGCCGAGTTGTCCAAAGAAGAAATGGACAGGGTGAATGTGGATCTCGCCGCCTCAGGCGTGGCGTACAAAGAGCGTTACAACATGCCGGTGATCCCGGAAGTGGTGGAGCGCGAGCAGCCGGAGCCGCTACGCGACTATTTTCGCGAGCGCGTGGCGCACTACCGCGCGGAATCCCACAAGTTTTCGCGTCTGCCTTACGAACCGAAGGCCAAATAACAAAACCCGCCGTTACGGCGGGTTTTTCGTGTCACTTGCCGGCGAACCGGTCGGTGGCGATCATCAGCTGGTGCAAAATGCCCGGTTCATCAAACGAATGCCCCGCCCCTTCCACGATATGCAGCTCCGCCTCCGGCCAGGCCTTGGCCAGATCCCAGGCGTTCTGCACCTGGCAGGCCATGTCATAGCGGCCGTGGACGATCACCGCCGGGATATGGCGGATCAGCGGCACGTTGCGCAGCAGTTGGTCATCGCTCTCCAGGAACCCCAAATGCGTAAAGTAGTGGTTTTCAATGCGGGCGAACGCCAGCGCGAAATCATCCTCGCCGAACGAAGCGGATTCACGGCTTGGCAACAGCGTCACCGTTTCCCCTTCCCACACGCTCCACAGTTTGGCCGCTTCGAGCTGCACCTGCGGATCGGCTGAAGTCAGCCGCTGCCGATAGGCAGCAATCACGTCTTTGCGCTCGTCATCCGACAGAATGGACAGCACGCGCTCCCACTTGTCCGGGAAGAAGCGCGAAGCGCCGTCCTGGTAATACCAATGCAGCTCCTGCTTGCGCAGGGTAAAGATGCCGCGCAGCACCATTTCACTGACGCGCTCCGGGTGGGTCTGCGCATAGGCGAGCGCCAGCGTAGATCCCCAGGAGCCGCCGAACACCAGCCACTGCTCGACGCCGGCCATTTCGCGCAGCCGCTCGATATCGGCCACCAAATGCCAGGTGGTGTTGTTGTCCAGGCTGGCGTGCGGACGGGAGCGGCCACAGCCGCGCTGATCGAACAGCAATACCTTGTAGCGCTCGGGATCGAACAGCTGGCGATGATGCGCAGAGATGCCGCCGCCCGGCCCGCCATGAATGAAGACCGCCGGTTTACCGTTCGGGTTGCCGCTCAGCTCCCAGTAGATCCGGTGGCCATCCCCAGTGTCCAGCCAACCGCTGTCGTATGCCGCTAACGGCGGGTACAAACCTCGTAATTGTTCCATGGCGCTTTCCGTCTCTCTGTGAGTCATGCTTTCATCAAAGCGGAAGCCGCCCGGCAGGTCAACGGTAAAACCTGAAAACTCGAACGCGCGCCGGGAACTCGGCGCGCGTTTGCTCAAAATCGCAACGACCCGCCTGCAAAACACCCACAGGCCCGATCAGTTCACGCCTTGTTACGCCTACACGCCTTTACGCATATGCGGCTCGCGCATCTCCTGTGCGGTTTTCGCCTCGATGCTCAGTTCCGCCGTCGGGCGCAGCAGCAGGCGTGCCAAGCCGATGGGTTCGCCGGTTTCCCGGCAGTAGCCGTATTCGCCGTTCTGCAACCGCGCCAGCGCCGCATCGATTTTCGGCAGCAGGCGGCTTTCGCGATCCAACTGGCGGAACAACAGGCGCAGCTCTTCTTCGCGCGCCGCCTTGTCAGCTTCATCGCCCGTCGCTTCGCCGCTGTCGATCGCCTTCTTCAGCTCATCGATGTGCAGCAGCAGTTTTTGCCGCTCATCCTGCAGCAGCTGGCGGAAAAAAGCCCGTTGAACCGAGTTCATGTAATCAGAATCCGGCATGGCCAGCAGTTGCTGCGCATCCGGTAATGTCATCACTGTCATTGCGTTCTCCGAACCCTAAAGGTGTAATATTATAACATAATAAATATTTTAAGCACCCGGTCATCCAAAAACAAAATTTCACGTGCAAACAGCCAGTTACATGCTACTTGCACTTTGTCGCTTGCATCCTGTCGGCTTTAGGCGGTTAATGGCTGAGCAAGCCACCCAATCATAGGTAACGAGAGGCCATCATGAGTAAGGGAATGGATAGCAAAAAAAATGCGAAGAAGAAGCCGTTGAAAACCCCAGCCGAGAAACGTGCGGAGAAACGCGCCAAAAAAGCGCATCCGTCTGGTGAGTAAGCGTCCTTCCATCCGTCATTAAACCCGCCAAGGCGGGTTTTTTATTGCCTCACTGGAGAGATGGCCAATGCCGTGCTTTACCCTCGCCGCAGCCCAATACCCCGCCGCTGCGGCCAATATCGCCTGCAACCTTGAACGTCACCTTGAATTTGTCGCGCAGGCAGCCGAACAGCAGGTGCAACTGCTGGTTTTTCCCGAACTGTCGCTAAGCGGCTATGAGCTGGCCGATGCTACCGAACTGGCGCTGACGCTGGGCGATCCGCGTCTGCAACCGCTCGCTGCGGCGGCGCAATCGCATCAGATGACGATCATCGTCGGCGCGCCCTTGCGCAGCGGCCAGGCGCTGCATATCGCCGCCTTGATCTTTCACCCCAACGGCGCGGTGGCCGCCTATACCAAGCAACATCTGCACGGCGCGGAACAACAACGGTTCTTGCCCGGTAATGGCGGCACGCTGCTGGAAATACATCGGCAACGCATCGCGCTGGCTATCTGCGCCGACACCTCGCAACCCGGCCACGCAAGCGCCGCCGCGCTGGCGGGTGCGCAGATTTATGCCGCCGGCGTGCTGGTATCTGAAGCCGGTTACGCGAAAGACAGCGCTGCGCTGGCAGGCTATGCCCGTCGTTATGGCATGGTCACGCTGATGGCCAACCATGCGGCGCCGACCGGAGGCTGGATCCCGGCAGGCCGCAGCGCCATCTGGGATGAAACGGGAGCGCTTTTGGTTGCCGCGCCGGATGACGCCCCTGGCCTTGTCATCGCCGACAGGACCCGCGACGGTTGGCACGGCCGCCTGTGCCGGTTAAGCTGAAGCCTGACGGCAACGCGGAGGAAAGCATGACGTTACGCGTAATAGATACCGAGACCTGCGGGCTGGACGGCGGCGTGGTGGAAGTGGCCTCCCTCGATCTGCTCGACGGCCAATTGACCAACCCGATGAGCGATCTGGTCAGCCCGGACCGCCCCATCAGCCTCGACGCGATGGCGATTCATCACATCACCGAACAGATGGTGGAAGGCAAACCGCGCATTGCGGTGGCGATCGGCCGCTATCAGGGCAGCCCCTACTATGTGGCGCACAACGCCGCCTTTGATCGCGGGGTGTTGCCGGAGATGAACGGCGCCTGGATCTGCACCCTCAAGCTGGCGCGCACGCTGTATCCGGACATCAAGTACGGCAACCAGTATCTGCGCTACGCGCTGAATCTGGACGTGCAGCTGCCGGCAGACGCCACGCTGTACCCGCACCGCGCGCTGTATGACTGCTACGTCACCGCCGCGCTGCTGCAACGCATCATCAAGGATTCGGGCTGGACGCCGGAGCAAATGGTGCAGATCACCGAACAGCCGGTGCTGCTGAAGAAGTTCAAGTTCGGCAAGTATCGCGGGCAGGAGATCGACCGCATCGCCCAGGAAGACCCCGGCTATCTGCGCTGGATGCTGAAATCCATCGACGATCTGAGCCCGGACATGAAGCACACGCTGAAATACTATCTGATTGGCTAACACAGCGGGCGGCGCAGGCCGCCCGCCGCACGCCGTTATTCCGCCAGCGCCAGAATGAAGGCGTACTCCAACGCAATATCCTCATAGGCCTTGAAGCGGCCGGACTTGCCGCCGTGCCCGGCATCCATGTCGGTATACAGCAGCAGCTGCCGATCGTCGGTTTTCAGCTCGCGCAGCTTGGCCACCCACTTGGCCGGCTCCCAATACTGCACCTGCGAATCGTGCAGGCCTGTGGTCACCAGCAGATGCGGGTACTCCTGCGCTTTCACCTGATCGTACGGGCTGTACTGCTTGATGTAGTCGTAATAGGCCTGCTCGTTCGGGTTGCCCCACTCGTCGTATTCGCCGGTGGTCAGCGGAATGGACTCATCCAGCATGGTGGTCACCACGTCGACGAACGGCACCTGCGCCACCACGCCGTGGAACAGCTGCGGCGCCTGGTTGATCACCGCGCCCATCAGCAGGCCGCCCGCGCTGCCGCCCATCGCGAACACTCGCTTGCCGTCGCCGTACCCTTGGGCGACCAGCGTTTCGGTCACGTCGATAAAGTCGTTGAAGGTGTTCTGCTTGTTGAACAACTTGCCGTCTTCATACCACAGTTGCCCCAGCTCGCCGCCGCCGCGAATGTGCGCCAGCGCGAACACGACACCGCGATCCAGCAGGCTCAGGCGGCTGGCGCTGAACGCTGGATCCATGCTGCTGCCGTAAGAGCCGTAGCCATACACCATCAGCGGGTTGGCGCCGCGCTGGAAGCTGTCCTGGCGATACACCAGCGAAACCGGCACCTCGACGCCGTCGCGCGCCTTCACCCACACCCGCTCGCTGCGGTAGTTTTCCGGCGTGAAATTCTTCACTTCCTGCTGTTTGAGCATCGTCCGCTCGCCGCTGTCCATGTTCAGCTCGTACAGCGTGGTCGGGGTGGTCATCGACGAATAGCCGTAGCGCAGCAGCGCGGTTTCCGGATCCGGGTTATACGCCAGCCAGGTGGTGTAAGTCGGATCGTCGAAGGCGATGCGCTTCTCTTCGCCGCTTTGCCAGTGGATTTGGCGCAGCAGCGTCAGGCCGGCATTGCGCTCTTCCACCACCAGCCAATCGCGGAACAGGCTGAAGCCCTCCAGCATCACGTCGGCGCGCGGGGCGATCAGCGTCTGCCACTGCGCTTCGTCCGCCTGCTCGCTTTGGTACAGGCCGAAGTTCTTGCCGTCCTTATTGGAGCGGATATAGAAATGCTGGTGATAGTGATCGATGGCGTACTCGTGATCCTTGCGGCGCGGCACGAACAGCTGCGGTTTGGCGTCCGCCCGATCGGCATCCAGCAACAGGATCTCCGAGGTGGTGGTGCTGCTCAGGTGGATCAGAATAAAGCGCTCGGAGGTGGTCTTCTCCAGCCCGACGTAGAAGGTATCGTCCTGCTCTTCGTAAATCAGCTCGTCCTGCTGCGGATCGCTGCCCACCACGTGGCGATAAACCTGATACGGCAACAGCGTCTTGGCGTGCTTGCGCACGTAGTACACCGTCGAGGAATCGTTGGCCCACTCGAAGCTGCCGGAGGTGTTTTCCAGCACTTCGTCGGCCCAGCTGCCGTCGGCCAGGTTCTTGAAACGAATGTCATACTGGCGGCGCGACAGGAAATCCTCCGCCACCCCCAGACGCTGGTTGTCGGGGCTGACGTCCAGCCCGCCCAGGGTGTAAAACTCGTGGTTCTCGGCGCGTTGGTTGCCGTCGATAAGCACATCCCACTGCTCGCTCTCGGCCTGCGGCTGGCGCACATAAATCGCGTATTCGTTGCCCGGCTCGTAGCGCGTCTGATAGCGATAGCCGTGGCGCACGTAAGGCACCGAATGTTCCTGCTGCGGGATGCGCGCCACCATCTCTTCGTACAGGGCTTCGCGCAGCGCCTGCTGCGGCTTCAACATCGCATCGGTGTAGGCATTCTCCGCCTGCAGGTAGTCCAGCACCTGACGATCTGCGCGCTCATCGTCGCGCAGCCAGTAGTAGTCATCCACGCGCGTATCGCCGTGGATAGTGATGGGATAAGGCCGTTTTTCCGCTTTCGGTGGGGTCATCATTGCTAAATCATCCGCTTACATAGATTGCGGCAAGAGTGACACGATTCCCCCCGGCTTGCCAAGCGGCGCTATGCCAGCTCGCGCTTTTTCTCGTTGACGTCGCTCTCGATGCCCTGTTTGACGTCCGCCGGGATCTTCAGCGCCTGCGCCAGCGCATCAAGATAGCCGCGCTCCATAAAGTGATCGACGTCGATTACCAGGCAACTCAGGTAATAAACCTCCAGCGCCTCGTCTTCGTTTTGCACGCTGCGGGCGATTAACGCCGGGTTGAGCGGCTGGTCGAGCGCTTCCTGCACCCAGCCCTGCGCCTCTTCCCCCACCTGCAGCTGCGCCAGGCTGTGATCGATGGCGCGCTGCTCGTCGGCATCGATATGGCCGTCGCTTTTGGCGGCGAACACCAGCGCCTGCACTAAACGCTTGGCGCGCAGATCCACCGGCGTGGTTTGCAAACCGAACTGCGGTTCGTCCTGATGGGTCTCTTTCACCCGCTGCTTGTACTTGTTCCATAGCACCGCGCCCACCGCCGCGCTGCCGCCGATAATCAGCGCATTCTTGCCGAACTTACCCACCAGCTTGCGCGAAGATTTGTTGGCCAACAGCACGCCGACCAGGCCGCCCAGCGCGGTGGGCGCCAGCAGCTTGCCGATGCCTTCTGCCCCGCCCATCGCGCCAGCCTTCTGCCCGATCAACGTTTGAATCTGCTGCATCCAGTTACTTTTCATCATCTACCCCTTGCGTGAGAAAACGCGGCGCGCAGGCGCGGCCGAACCGACGGTAAACCGCCAGATTAGGGGATCTTTTGTCAATTTACGTCTGGGGGATGCAAACCTGTGTTTAGCGGGCCGGGCGGCCCGCCTGGATGGCTGCGGCGTTACGCGTCTTCGTCGCCCGCTTCGTCGTCCTGCTCGTACTCGGCCAGCTCGTCGCGCATCGCCTGGAGGGCATCGCGGGTCATCAGCGCCAGCGTGCGGTAGAAACCGGTGGTGGCGTGCGCTTCCACTTTGCCGAGGAAGCGGCCGCACCACGGCAGCAGGAACTCGTCGAACAGCGCGATCTGCGCCTGCGCTTCATCTTCCTGCGACTGATCTTCCAGCCAGGACGCCGCCAGCAGCAGCTGGCCGAAATGGTCGGCCGGCGCCTCAGCCAGCGGCATGCCGCGCTGCTGCAGGAAGGCGCGCACTTCAGCCTCGCTTGCGCCTTCGACATAGTCGGAGCGGAACGGCGGCACGCTGCATTCGCTGCCGACGAACATCGCATTGAAGTCGGTCGCCAGTTGGTTGACGTCGCCGCCCTGCTGCAGGCGCTTCAGCAGGTCATCCTGCTCCAGCGGCCAGTGCTGCTGCAGCTTGCCCTCTTTAATCAGCGCGAACAGCGGCACCAACAGCGGATCCTGCGGCTGGCGGTAAAACAGCGTACCCAGCACGCGGCAGACAATCGAAAACTCATTCATGATAAAGCCTTATTCAATACGGAAAATTTTGCCGGGACGATGTCACAAATCGGCCAATTCCGCAATCGCCGGCTTGCCGCGCCGCTCGAGAAAATCCAGCAGCCGGCGCGGGCTGACGTTGAGAATGCGCTCCTGCGGGAAGCCCACCTCTTCGATAATGCGCTCGCAGTGCTCAAAGTTACCCAGCGAAAAGGCGACGTGCGAATCCGAGCCCAGCGCCAGCCAGCCGCCGGCGTCGCGCACCGCGGCGGCGATCGCCCGACAGTTGGCCTCGCTGCCCTTGCGGGAGTGGGTGAACGACGAGTTATTCAGCTCCAGCGCCACCTCGTATTTGGCCGCCGCCGCCGCGACGGCGGGAATGTCGATCGGATAACGCGGGTTGCCGGGGTGGCTGATGATATGCACGTCCCCCTGCGCCATCGCGGCGATCATCGCTTCAGTATTGGACGCTTTATCCTGCGGCGCAAACACCGGCTCATGGAAACCGGCGATGATCACGTCGGTGGCCGTCAGCATCGGGCCGGTGCAGTCGATATCGCCCTGCAGGTTTTTGATGTTGGCTTCGATACCGCGCAAAATGCCCACGCCGTTCACCCGGCGCGGCCAAACGTGCATGTTCATAAAGTGCCAGTAGTGCGGCGCATCGGCCATGTCCGGGCCGTGATCGGTGATGGCGAACAGCTGGATGCCCTTCTGCCGGGCTTCGGCGATGTAATCGTGCAGCGTGCTGTAAGCGTGCGTGCTGGCGACGGTGTGCATATGCAAATCAACGGGATACATTGTTTCTCCTTCCAGAGGGCCAGCCCGCAGCGGTGCGGGCGGGCGCGATGACGGTGTCAGCTTATCAGTTACCGAACGGCGGCTGAAGGATCAGTACCCCCGTTGCCTGTCGACCACGCCGGCAGGGGTATGCCCCGCCTCCAGCGCGCGAATGTTGGCGGCGATCTGATCCATCGCCTGCTGCGGCAACGTGATGGCAGCAATATGCGGGGTAATGGTGACACGCGGATGACGCCAGAACGGGTGATCCTGCGGCAGCGGCTCGCGGGCGAACACGTCCAGCGTGGCGGCGGCCAGTTGCCCCTGTTCCAACGCCGCCAGCAGATCGGCTTCCACCAGGTGCGCGCCGCGCGCGATGTTGATGAGGTAGGCGCCCGCGCTCAACTGTGCGAACAGCTCGCGGTTGAGGATGCCAACGGTCTCCGGCGTATTGGGCAGCAGGTTGATCAGCAGTTTGACGCCGTCGAGGAAGGCCGCGCGCTGAGCCTCCCCGGCGAAGCTTTGCACGCCGTCAATCTGTTTGGCGCTGCGGCTCCAGCAGCGCACGCTAAAGCCAAACTCGGTCAGCTTGCGCGCCACGCTCTGCCCCAGCACGCCGGCGCCGAGGATGCCGATGGTGAAATCATCCAGCGAGTGCGGATCGAGCGGCTGCCATTCCTGCCGCTGCTGCAACGCCTGATACTCGTCGAAACGGCGGAAATAGCGCAGCACATAGCTCAACGCATATTCCTGCATCTGCTGCGCCATGCCGGTATCCTCCAGCCGCAGCAGCGGCACGCCGGCGGGCAGCGTGCCGGGGTGTTTGCGCTCCTGATCGAGAATGGCGTCGACGCCGGCGCCGAGGGCGAACACCGCTTTCAGATCGCGGCGGTTGGCTAACATCTCGTGCGGCGGGCGCCATACTAGCGCGTAATCCGCCGGCCGCTCGTCGCCGCGCTGCCATTCGCGGATCTCGGCCTGCGGCAGGCGTTGCTTGATGCCGGTCAGCCATTCCTGGGCGTTAAATAAGGGATGGTAATAGATGATGTTCATACTGCGGGCTCCCGTTTGTTTTTATTGGTTTTCCTTCAGCCTTCCGCGATTCATCGCCGGATGCAAGCGTTAAAGCCCAAAATAAAAACAGCCCCGACCAGTGGGGCTGTTGTGCATGTGCGCAAAATCAGGCGGCAGACGCGCCGTCGCGCCGGATAAGACGCCGCAACAGCGGAATTAAAATCAGCATCGCCACGCCGACGCCCGTCGCCCCCCAACCCAGCGCGCTGAAGATTTCGCTGTAGCCGGGATTGGTTTGCAGCGGCGTGCTGCCGCTGTTTTCCGGCATCAGGCCGGATACGTAGCCCGCCAACACCGAAGCGACGCCGGTCACCATCATCCAGCAGCCCATCATCACGCCCTGATAGCGCGGCGGCGCCAGCTTGCCGATCATCGCGTAACCGATCGGCGAGATCATCAATTCACCGACGCTTTGCAGCACATAGCTGATGACGATCCATTTAAACGCCACCAGCCCGTCGCCGCCCGCCATGCTGATGCCCAGCGGCAATACCAGCATGCCGAGCCCGATGCAAAACAGCGATCCGGAGAACTGCAGCGGAATGTCGATGTTGCAGCCGCGAGCGCGCAGGCGGTTGAACCACCAGGCCAGCAGCGGGCCGCCCACCACGATCACCAGCGTGTTGATGTTCTGGATCCACTGCGGCGCCACCTGAATGCCGTAAACGTTCAGATTGATGTTGTGCTCGGAGAACAGCATCAGCCCCATCGGCGCCAGCTGATACAGCGCCCAGAACACCAGCGACCCCAGCGCCAGGATCAGATAGGCCGCCATTCTGCGGCGCTCATCGCGCGGATGGTGGCGCAGTGTCACGACGCACAGCATCAGGAAGATCAGCGCGCCGAGCACGATCACGAAATGGCCGCTGAACTCGGCATGGGTCAGCATCACGCGGATAATCGGCACCAGCGCCACCAGCACCGCCAACCCGACCAGCATGCGCCAGCGGTATTGGCTGCGGCTGGCGTCGTGGAGCGGCGTATTGAGATCGGCCAGAATGCGCCAGCGACAGACGGCGACGATGATCGCCGCCGCGTTGCCCAGCGTGGCGAACAGGAACAGCGCGCGATAATTTTCCGTCAGTTGGAAATACCCGGCCACGGTAAAGCCAACGAAGAACCCGAGGTTCATGCCGGCGTAATTCCACAGGAACGCCGATTCGCGCCGATCATCGTCCGGTTTGAAACGCTGGGTGAGCATCATATTGATGCAGGTCACGTTGAGACCGCTGCCGGTCAGGAACATCGCCAGCCCCCAGTACAACCCCCACACGCCCGCGACGGCAATCAGCGCGCAGCCGAACACCTGCAGCACCATACCGAGCACGAACAGGTTGCGGTTGCTGAGGAAACGGCCGCCGAGATAGCCGCCGAACATGTGCAGGCCATAGTTGAAGGCGCCGAACACGCCCATCATGGCATTGGCGCTGCTTTCGTTGAAACCCAATCGCTTGGTGGCGTACAGCACCAGCGTGGAATAGAGCACGGCGAAACCCAGCGTGGCGAAGATCTGGATCAAGAACAGCGCCCCCGCGCCGGGGGGAATGGCATGGCGCGCTTGCGGCGCCGGCATGGCATCTGAAGGAGTCAAAACGAACCTCTACTGCATTATTATGTAATGAGTCTGTCCCTGTCTGCGGTATCGCCGGCCTGTCAACCGGCAATCTGCGCGGCGACGTGATGTTCCTTGCCAAAAACGCCGCGCCGACATGATTCCATTTAGCGACACATCTGACTAATAATCCAGTATTAATGCATATAACAGCAAACAACCCAACCTCAATGGCGAGATATTGAGCTATCTGTACAGAAAAAAGTCAAACAATCGGCTTTCACGTATTTTGCTCGCTGTCGCCCTGTCTGCCGGCGGCCGAGAGTCAGGATATCGTTCGGTAAATCAGCAAATTGCTGCAAGTTTGGCTAAACAGTCATGAGAATGAAATAAGAGGGTTGACGCTGAGATCAGATTCTCCTACATTAGCGCCCGTCGACAGCGCAAGGCGTTATCGGCAACAAAACGGTGAGGTGTCTGAGTGGCTGAAGGAGCACGCCTGGAAAGTGTGTATACGCGAAAGTGTATCGAGGGTTCGAACCCCTCTCTCACCGCCAAATTCAAAGAGAAAGCCTGGATTCGCGTCCAGGCTTTTTTTTTGCATGGTGCACCGCCGAGAGGGGTGAGAAGCCTCGACAGGGTTCGACAAAACGCCTGCGTTTTGGACCGCCAACGGCGGCCCGTAGGGTGAGCGCAGCGAATCAAGCCCTCTCTCACCGCCAAATTTAAAAAGAAAGCCTGGATTCGCGTCCAGGCTTTTTTTTGCATGGTGCACTGCGCATCTCCCCCCTCTGCGACCGCGATTCTCATTTCCGCCGGTTATCCACGAAACTTACCGCTGATTTTCTCGCCCATTCATGACATCTGCCTTGCCGTTCGCCGCAGTTTTCAGCAAAGTGCGCACGGCTTGAGCGGACGAACAAAAACACAGAAATTATTCTTGACCGGATCGGCCCCACTCCCTATAGTAGCGCCCCGTTGCAGCGATGATTTCGCAACAAAAAAATATGGTGAGGTGTCCGAGTGGCTGAAGGAGCACGCCTGGAAAGTGTGTATACGCGAAAGTGTATCGAGGGTTCGAATCCCTCCCTCACCGCCATATTCTAACGAGAAAGCCTGAGCGAAAGTTCAGGCTTTTTTGTATGCATAGCGCACTGACAGGGAGGGTGAGAACCCTCGACAGGGTTCGACAAAACGCCTGCGTTTTGGACCGCCAACGGCGGCCCGCAGGGTGAGCGCAGCGAATCTATCCCTCCCTCACCGCCATATTCTACGAAGAAGCCTGAACTCGCGTTCAGGCTTTTTTGTATGCATAGTGCACCGAGCGGGAGGGTGAGAATCCTCGACAGGGTTCGACAAAACGCCTGCGTTTTGGACCGCCAACGGCGGCCCGTAGGGTGAGCGCAGCGAATCAATCCCTCCCTTACCGCCATACAAAAAAGCCCGAACGCAAATTCAGGCTTTTTTATTCCCACTGCCAAACCGCTCAGTGGTGCGTGCATCTCACCGCCGTCGGCTGCGCCAGTGCGCGGCGCCAGTCCCCCGGAGTTTGGCCGAACTGGCGTTTGAAGCTGCGGTTGAATGACTGCTGTGAGTCGAAGCCGAGCGAGATCGCCACGCTGACGATCGGTTCGCCGCTGTTGGCCAGGCGCTCCGCCGACACCTTCAGTTTTTGCATGCGGATATACTCCCCCAACGCATAGCCGGTCTGACGCTTGAACATGCGCTGCAGATGCCATTTGGAGTAGCCCGCGCGGTCCGCTACGGTGTTGATATCCAGTTTTTCTTCCAGATTGTTGTCGATCCACGTCTTCAAATCGGTAATGAAACCCGTCGTGTTCATGCTGATGCTCCCATCATGTCGGCAGGGTCCCCCTCTGCCCAGTGCGCATACGTTGCAACAGTTTCGCTTTAAATGCAATTTTTATTATTGCATTTACCAGAAAGCCGCCTCTATACTCCACCCAATTAATGTAACCGATATTGATACATTAATGTGACACCAATATGTTTCAAAACCTAACGTTGCGCCATGACAAGGCGCGGCGCCCCTTCCGCCGAACGCCGGCATGAAGGGAAAAGCCCGGAAAACAGGGCTGGGTATGGGGCCAGACAGCGCTTACTTATCGGAATAAAAATAATGCCAAATCAACCAAACTCATCGTTCAACGCCGGCAGCCGCACGCGCGCCTTCGCTCTGGGCCAGCGGCTCTCCGGGGTGGCGCTGCTGGCCGCCCTGCTCGCCGGGTGTGACAACAGCGTCGCGCACAACGCCCCGCCACCGCCGCCGGTGGTCAGCGCCGCCAGCGTGGTGGTCAAACCGATCAGCCAGTGGGATGCGTTCAATGGCCGGGTCGAAGCAGTGCAAAGCGTACAGCTGCGCCCGCGGGTTTCCGGCTACATCGAGCGGGTCAACTACACCGAAGGCGACGAGGTGAAGAAAGGCCAGGTGCTGTTCACCATTGACGATCGCACCTACCGCGCCGCGCGCGAACAGGCGCAGGCGGAGCTGGTGCGGGCGCGCAATCAGGCAGCCCTCGCGCGCAGCGAATCTTCGCGAACCGAGAAACTGATCGGCACTCAGGCCATCTCGCAAGAGGTGTGGGAACAGCGCAGTTCGTCCGCCGCGCAGGCGCAAAGCAACGTGCTGGCGGCGCAGGCCCAGCTCGATATGGCGCAGCTTAATCTCGACTTTACCCGCGTCACCGCCCCGATCGACGGGCGCGCCAGCCGCGCGATGATCACCGCCGGCAACCTGGTCACCGCCGGCGACAGCGCCAGCGTGCTGACGACGCTGGTATCGCTCGATAAGGTTTACGTCTATTTCGACGTGGATGAGGCGACCTTCCTGCGCTATCAGCAGCAGGGTCGGCATGACGCCCGCTTGCCGGTGAAGGTGGGCCTGGTGGGCGAAGACGGCACCCCGCACCAAGGGCTGGTGGATTTCACCGATAACCAACTGAACGCCGGTACCGGCACCATCCGCATGCGCGCCCTGCTCGACAACCGCGATCGCCGCTTCACGCCGGGGCTGTTCGCACGCGTGCAGATGCCCGGCAGCGCCGAGTTCAACGCCATGCTGATCGACGATAAAGCGGTCATGACCGACCAAAACCGCAAGTTCGTTTACATCGTCGATAAAGACGGTAAGGCGCAGCGCCGCGACATCGACGTGGGCCGGATGGCCGAAGGATTGCGCATTGTGCAAAAAGGCCTGGTGAACGGCGATCGGGTGATCGTCGACGGCATGCAGAAAGTGTTTATGCCGGGCATGCCGGTCGACGCGAAAAGCGTCGCCATGACCACCACCGCCTCCGCCCTTAACTAAGCTCCCAGCAGAGAATTCTGACCCATGGACTTTTCCCGTTTTTTCATCGACCGGCCGATCTTCGCCGCGGTGCTGTCGATACTGATTTTTGTCGCCGGGGTGATCGCCATTCCGCTGCTGCCGATCAGCGAGTACCCGGACGTGGTGCCGCCCAGCGTACAGGTGCGCGCCGAATACCCGGGCGCCAACCCGAAAGAGATTGCTGAAACGGTGGCGACGCCGCTGGAAGAAGCGATCAACGGCGTCGAAAACATGATGTACATGAAATCGGTCGCCGGCTCCGACGGCGTGCTGGTGACCACCGTCACCTTCCGCCCGGGCACCGATCCCGATCAGGCGCAGGTACAGGTGCAAAACCGCGTGGCGCAGGCCGAAGCGCGCCTGCCGGAAGATGTGCGCCGCCAGGGCATCACTACCCAGAAACAGTCTCCGGCGCTGACGCTGGTGGTGCATCTGGTATCGCCTTCCGGCAAGTACGACTCGCTGTACCTGCGCAACTACGCCACCCTGAAGGTCAAGGATGAACTGGCTCGCCTGCCGGGCGTCGGCCAGGTGCAGATCTTCGGCGCCGGCGAATACGCAATGCGCATCTGGCTCGATCCGAACAAGGTCGCCGCGCGCGGGCTGACCGCCTCCGACGTGGTGAGCGCCATGCAGGAGCAGAACGTGCAGGTCTCCGCCGGCCAGCTCGGCGCGGAGCCGATGCCGACGCGCAGCGACTATCTGCTGTCGATCAACGCCCAGGGCCGCCTGCAAACCGAAGAAGAGTTCGGCAACATCATTCTCAAGAGCGGCGATAACGGCGAGATCGTGCGGCTGCGCGACGTGGCGCGCATCGAAATGGGTTCCGGCAGCTACGCGCTGCGCGCCCAGCTCAATAACAAGGATGCGGTCGGCATCGGCATCTTCCAGTCGCCGGGCGCCAACGCCATCGAGTTGTCGGATGCGGTGCGCGGCAAGATGGCCGAGCTGGCGACCCGCTTCCCGGACGGCATGAGCTGGAAATCGCCGTACGATCCGACGGTGTTCGTGCGCGATTCGATCCGCGCGGTGGTGGATACCCTGCTGGAAGCGGTGATCCTGGTGGTGCTGGTGGTCATTCTGTTCCTGCAGACCTGGCGCGCTTCGATCATTCCGCTGTTGGCGGTCCCGATCTCCGTGGTCGGTACCTTCGCCGCACTGTATCTGCTCGGCTTCTCGCTCAACACCCTCAGCCTGTTCGGGCTGGTGCTGGCGATCGGCATCGTGGTGGATGACGCCATCGTGGTGGTGGAGAACGTCGAGCGCAATATCGAAGAGGGGTTGTCGCCGCTGGCGGCGGCGCACCAGGCGATGCGCGAGGTCTCCGGCCCGATCATCGCCATCGCCGTGGTGCTGTGCGCGGTGTTCGTACCGATGGCTTTCCTTTCGGGCGTCACCGGCCAGTTCTACAAACAGTTCGCCGTCACCATCGCCATCTCGACGGTGATCTCCGCCATCAACTCGCTGACCCTGTCGCCGGCGTTGGCGGCGCGCTTGCTGAAGCCGCACGGCGCGCCGAAAGATCTGCCGTCGCGCCTGATCGACCGGCTGTTCGGCTGGTTGTTCCGGCCGTTCAACCGCTTCTTCGCCAGCGGCTCGCAGCGTTATCAGCACGGGGTATCCCGCGTGCTGGGCCGACGCGGCGCAGTGTTCGTCGTCTACCTGCTGCTGCTGGTCGCCGCCGGGGTGATGTTCAAGACCGTGCCCGGCGGCTTTATCCCGACGCAGGACAAGCTGTATCTGATTGGCGGCGTTAAGATGCCGGAAGGCGCCTCGCTGGAGCGCACCGATGCGGTGATCCGCAAGATGAGCGCCATCGGCCTGAGCGTGGACGGCGTCACCGATGCGGTGGCCTTCCCCGGCCTGAACGCGCTGCAGTTCACCAATACGCCGAATACCGGCACGGTATTCTTCGCGCTGGAGTCATTGAGCACCCGTACCCGCACCGCAGCGCAGATCAACGCCGAGATCAACGCGCGCATTTCGCAGATCCAGGAAGGTTTCGCCTTCTCGATCATGCCGCCGCCGATCCTCGGCATCGGCCAGGGTTCCGGCTATTCGCTGTACGTGCAGGATCGCGGCGGGCTGGGTTACGGCGCACTGCAGACCGCGATCAACACGATGTCCGGCGCCATTATGCAAACGCCAGGCATGGGGTTCCCGATCTCCTCTTATCAGGCCAATGTGCCGCAGCTGGACGCCAAAATCGATCGCGACAAGGCCAAGGCTCAGGGGGTGCCGCTCAATGCGCTGTTCAGCACGCTGCAGACCTACCTCGGTTCGTCTTACATCAACGACTTTAACCGTTACGGCCGCACCTGGAAGGTGATGGCGCAGGCCGACGGCCAGTTCCGCGACAGCGTGGAAGACATCGCCAACCTGCGTACCCGCAACGACAAAGGCGAAATGGTGCCGATCGGCAGTATGGTCAGCATCGGCACGACCTACGGCCCGGATCCGGTGATCCGCTACAACGGTTTCCCGGCGGCGGACCTGATCGGCGACGCCGATCCGCGCGTCCTCTCCTCTACCCAGGCGATGAGCGCACTGACGCAAATGGCCGACAAGCTGTTGCCGAACGGCATGAACATCCAGTGGACCGATCTGAGCTACCAGCAATCGACCCAGGGCAACGCCGCGCTGGTGGTGTTCCCGGTCGCGGTGCTGCTGGCGTTCCTCGCGCTGGCGGCGCTGTATGAAAGCTGGACGCTGCCGCTGGCGGTGATCCTGATCGTGCCGATGACCATGCTATCGGCGCTGTTCGGCGTGTGGTTGACCGGCGGCGACAACAACGTGTTCGTGCAGGTCGGGTTGGTCGTTCTGATGGGGCTGGCCTGCAAGAACGCTATTCTGATCGTCGAGTTCGCCCGCGAGCTGGAAATGCAGGGCAAAGGCATCGTCGAGGCGGCACTGGAAGCCTGTCGCCTGCGGTTGCGACCGATCGTGATGACCTCCATCGCCTTCATCGCCGGCACCATCCCGCTGATCCTCGGCCACGGCGCCGGCGCCGAAGTGCGCGGCGTCACCGGCATCACGGTGTTCTCCGGCATGCTGGGGGTCACGCTGTTCGGGCTGTTCCTGACGCCGGTGTTCTACGTCACCCTGCGTCGCCTGGTGGCACGCAAAACGCAGACGCAGACGGCGTAATCCTCGTCTTAACATGCAAAAAGGTCGGGCATTGCCCGACCTTTTTTTATGCATGCGAACCGCGATTATTTATCGGCGGTTTCAGCCTCTTGCGCAGCGGCATATTCCGCACAGGCGCGCTTGTCACCCCGCTCCAGTTCGGCCAGCGAGTCAGCCACGGTGTGGCGCGCCAGCACCGCGAGCGAAGCCTGCTCGGCCTCGTTCACCACCGATTTGAAATACCAACAGGCGTTGGCGCTCACCAGGCAACGGGCCGGCACTTCAGGGCGTGAGGCCCAGATGCGCTTGTCGTCGATCACCGCCAGGTAGATATCCCGCAGGGTAATCTCTTCCGCCGGGCGGCCAAGGTGGATAGAGCCGTTTCGGCCCAGGGTGGAAACGATGATGCCGTCTTTGGTCAGCGGCACCATCAGTTTGCGGATAAAGCTCGGGTTAGCTTCCAGAGTGGCGGCGAGCGTGGCGCTCGTCGAACGCATGCCCTGCTTCTCAGCTACGGCGACGCTAAGGACCATTTGCAACGCTGTCGGAAAGCGAAAATCTAACATGTCGTTATCTCTGCGAGACGAAATACTCGGGTTTGGCCGGTGCGGCGATTAGCGCCGAACACACCGCTTAATCGCACAATAATATAACAAACGCGGGGGCTTTTTTGAAGTTTTGCCCAGTGATATCGCACGCAGACATTAGAACGATCGTCGAATTCGCGGGCAGACAAAAAGCAGAAACCCGCGTCAATGTTAACGCCGCTCGCTTAACCGAGTTAAACGATCAGAACTAACACTGCCCGCGGGTTTAATTAGAATGCGTCGATCAGGCTCTGTTCAGCACCAGCTGGCCGTTTTTGTCCAACGGGATTTGGGTGCCCGGATCGTGATCCATGCGGATCTTGCCCTGCTGATTCCCGATCTTGTAGGTCACGTCATAGCCCAGCATTTTCTGAGACTTGTCGTAGACCGTTTTGCAACGCTGCTGAACGCTGGTGGTGACGTCGTTATTCTGCATCGCCCCTTGCACCTGGTTACCGGCGTAGCCGCCGCCCAGAGCGCCCACCACGGTCGCCACGTCGCGTCCGCGACCGCCGCCGAACTGGTGGCCGATCACGCCGCCCGCCACTGCGCCCAGCACAGAACCGGCGATGCGGTTTTCATCCTGCACCGGTGCACGGTGCGTGACGGTGACGTTGCGGCATTCCTGACGCGGCGTTTTGATGGTTTCTTTAATCGGCGTTGCGGCGAGCACCTGCGCATATTGCGGACCGGCAGAAAAGACGTCCAGGCTGGCTACCGCGGCAATCCCCAGAGCGGCAGCGATGCCAATCCCAACACCGGCTAACATTGACTTGTTCACAGGAAACCTCCTGAAAGTGTTACCACGCATTTTTTCCGGGTCTGTTACCGGCATGGCACCGCGCTTATTATTTTGCGCATGGGCGGCTTGCGGTATCCCGGTTTACGGCGTGCGCGACGCGCCGTCTGTAAACGAGGTAAAGTCTGCACAATGATTTGAGGGCTCGCAATAAGACAAGGGGACCAAAAATGCGGGAAAACGGCCGTTTTGCCGTTGTTTAGGAGGAATCTTAAGAATTTTACCCATGTCGGCGACAGCTTATGCTGAAGAATCAAGCAACCGCCGCCGTTAGCCTCGCGCCGCCATAAAAAAACCCGCGCGGGCGAACCGGCGCGGGTTGATCGACAACGGCGGGATCAGTGCATCTTCAGGCGCGGGCGGATCACCCGGTTAATGCCGCCCACCAGCATCATCAGGCCGGTTTTGATGTAGCCGTGCAGCGCCACCTGGTGCATGCGGTACAGCGAGATATAGACGAAACGCGCAATGCGCCCTTCCACCATCATCGAGCCGCGCATCAGGTTGCCCATCAGGCTGCCGACGGTGCTGAAGCGCGACAACGACACCAGCGAACCGTGGTCTTTGTACACGTAAGGCTTCAGCGTCTGACCGTTCATCAGCGCCAGGATATTGGTGGCGCAGCGTGAGGCCATCTGGTGCGCCGACTGGGCGCGTGGCGGCACGAAACCGCCGCCCTCTTTCGGGCAAGAGGCGCAGTCGCCGATGGCGAAGATGTTCGGATCGCGCGTGGTCTGCAGCGTCGGCTCCACCACCAACTGGTTGATGCGGTTGGTTTCCAGGCCGCCGATGTCCTTCATAAAGTCCGGCGCTTTGATGCCCGCCGCCCACACCATCAGATCGGCGTCGATGAACTCGCCGCCCTTGGTATTCAGGCCTTTGGCGTCCGCGCTGGTCACCATGGTGTTGGTCAGCACGCGCACGCCCAGCTTGATCAGCTCCTGGTGCGCCGCAGCGGAAATGCGCGGCGGCAGCGCCGGCAGAATGCGCTCGCCGGCTTCGACCAGCGTCACGTTGAGCGCGCTGTTGTCCAGGCCTTCAAAACCGTAGCTGTGCAGCTGTTTCACCGCGTTGTGCAGTTCGGCGGACAGTTCAACGCCGGTGGCGCCGCCGCCGACGATGGCGATGTTGACCCGCTCTTTTTGCCCCGGCTGCGCCGAGAACTTCAGGAACAGGTTAAGCATTTCGTTGTGGAAACGACGTGCCTGATGCGGGTTATCCAGGAAGATGCAGTGCTCTTTCACGCCCGGCGTACCGAAATCGTTTGAGGTGCTGCCCAGCGCCATCACCAGGATGTCGTACGGCAGTTCACGCGCCGGCACCAGCTCGCCGCCCTGCTCGTCGCAGATCTGCGCCAGCTGCAGCGTTTGCGTCTCGCGGTTGATGTTGGTCAACGACCCCAGCTGGAAACTGAAATGGTGATTGCGCGCGTGCGCCAGGTAGCTGAGCGCATCCACGCCGTCATCGAGGGAGCCGGTCGCCACTTCGTGCAACAGCGGTTTCCACAAATGGCTGTGGTTGCGATCCACCAGCGTGATCTCGGCTTTGTTCTTACGGCCAAGTTTATGGCCCAGGCTGGTCGCCAGCTCCAGACCACCGGCGCCGCCGCCGACAATAACGATTTTCTTCTTTGGCGTTGTCAAAATAACCCCCTAAATGTGAACCATTTGTTATCCCAGGGTAAATAAATAATATCCTTAGAATACATAGGGTTCGCGTAAAATAAATCGGCTCTCTGCAGCCAGAATAGCATGTGAGGTTATTTGGTCATACCAAAATTGACGTACATCAATTTTTTTTGGTTAAAGGCTGGACGAGGGCATTTTTTGGGGATTGCGATTCAAATAGTTAGCGCTGAGTCACAGTTTTAAATTTTGCCGATTGCCACGCAAAATCTGGCTTTGGCGCACAAAAAAGCCGCACTTTCCGTCGGTGAAAAACGGGGAGCGCGGCTCGCGGCAGCGTTATGAAACTGTTAACCCAGCGCCTTGAACGCCTTGAGCCGCTGCAGATGCGGCGAGATGTTTTTGAACTTGTGCGTCTGCTGTTCATCCCACACGATCTCGTAGTAGTGATGCAGCAATTCGGCGCTGCGCCGGTTATCCAGCACCTCGTCGTGGCGCGACAGCACCACCAGACAGCGATCGCGGTTTTTCTCGCGGAAATCCTCCACGCACTTGGTGGCGATATCGCGATACTCTTCCGGCCGGTCTATCTTGCCGTGCATGTGCTCTTCCGGGTACAGGTTGGGATTGAACATCGCCTGGCGAATGCCGCACAGGAAGCCGATGCGCTCCGCCCAGAAGCCGCCGAGGCCGACCCCGCAGATCAACGGGTGCGCATCGCCGCCCTGCTGCACCGCCTTGTCCACCTCTTTCAACAGATGCTGCATGTCGTGACGCGGGTGCAGCGTGCTGTAGCTGATAAAGCGCACATCCGGATCGATAAACTGCAGCTGTAACACCTTTTCATGATTGCCGGGGCTGGTGGAATCGAAGCCGTGCAAATAGATAATCATGTGGATCCTCGCAACAAGCCAAGGGCCGCGGGCGCGGCCCTCATCATTTCCGCTCTGCGCCGCGATGCGGCGCCTGGATTCACCCTTGCGAACGCTGCTTGTGCTCCTCCCAGCGTTCGCTCAGCGCGCTGAGCGCCTTGTGCGCCTGCTGCCAGCGCTCGGAGTCGCGCAGTTCCTGACGGGTGAACTGACCGCGATGATATAACCGCTTCACCTTCTCTGCTTTGACCGGGGACAGGTTATCCAACACGCTGACCGCGCCTGCGCGGTGGTTGCACACCAGGATCATATCGCAACCGGCATCCAGCGCCGCCTGGCCGCGTTCGGCATAGCTGCCCATGATGGCGGCGCCTTCCATCGACAGATCGTCGGAGAAAATCACGCCGTCGAAGCCCAGTTCCTGACGCAGGATCTGCTGCAGCCAGTACGGCGAGCCGCTGGCCGGACGCGGGTCCGCTTCAGTATAGATGACGTGAGCCGGCATGACGGCGTCCAGCAATTGACGATTGATCAGCTCGCGGAAGATCGCCATGTCATGCTCGCGGATCTGCGCCAGCGGCCGCGGATCGCGCGGGGTTTCCTTGTGCGAATCGGCGCTGACGGCGCCGTGCCCCGGGAAGTGCTTACCGGTGGTTTTCATGCCGGCGCTGTGCATGCCGAGGATAAAGCGCTCCGCCATCGCCAACGCCTGCTGCGGATCGCTGTGGAACGAACGCTCGCCGATCGCCGCGCTGGCATGGCCGATGTCCAGCACCGGCGCAAAGCTGATGTCGATATCCTGCGCGATCATCTCCGCCGCCATCAGCCAGCCGGCCTCCTGCGCCAGGCGGCCACCTTCTTGCGCATCGTTCAAGGCGGCGAACGATTGCGCCGCCGGCAAGCGGGTGAAGCCCTCGCGGAAGCGCTGCACGCGCCCGCCCTCCTGATCCACGGCCACCACCAGCCGATCGTGCGAAGCGGCGCGGATCTGGCGCACCAGCTCACGCAGCTGCTCCGCATCGTGGAAATTGCGGGTAAACAGGATCAATCCGCCAACCAGCGGGTGTTTCAGAATCTCGCGTTCTTCTGCATCCAGCTCGTAGCCGGCGACATCTAGCATTACTGGGCCCACGGGCACCTCACTTCATATTGTTCGTTCAGAATTCGGATGATGATAAACAGAATTGCCGGCGCAGCGCCGCGCCCCAGCGCAAAAATTCAACGTCGCCGCTCTGCTGCCAGCGCACTTCAAACCACAGCAGCATCAGATAATCCACCCACGGCAGCCAGCGCTGCACCTGCGCCTGCAGCCGGGCGACATCGTGATAGCCCTGACGCGCATAGTGCTGCAAAAAGCGCTGCTGCGGCTCAGCCGCCCAGCCGTTGCCGCGAAACAGCGCGGCGATATCCAACGCCACATCGCCGTCGGCGGCATACTCCCAGTCGATAAGCCGCAGCCCCTCGCCGGTCGCGAGCAAATTGCCCGGGTGGATGTCCATGTGCAGCGGCGCCAGGCGTAATGGCCGCGGCGGCGCGCAGCGTAAGAAATGACGCTGCCAACGCAGCCAGGCGGGGGTTAAACGCCGCGTATCCAGCTGCTGCCAGTAGCGGAGGAACTGCCGCCGCAGATCCAGCCGGTAACCGCTGAGCGGCCGCCGATGCAGCGTCGTCGCCATCGCCGCCAGCTCGCCGCGTTGATTCAGCATGTCAAACTCAGCTTCTGTGACGATGTCACCTTCGAGCCATTCGAGGACAAGCCACTGATTATTCTGCGCGAAAACCCGTGGCCCCAGCCCCGACGCGCAGCGACGCAAGACCTGCGTTTCCCGCCGTCTGCTCACGCCCAGCGCGCGTTTCTCCGCGCTGTTTTGCCGCGCCAGCAGCGTAATGCCCGATCCGTCGATGCGCCAGCTCTCGCCGGTCAGCCCCTGCACCGGGCTGAAATGACAACCGGCGGTATTCACCGCCGGCAGTCTGGTTTCCATCAATTGTCGCAGCGCGGCCTCAGCGTTTAACGGCGCCATTGCCCGACCAGACGATCTCGCCGGTTTGCACCAGCATCAGCTGCATATCCAACGCCGGCGACTTCACGTCGCCGCTGACGTCGCTGTACAACACGTACTGCGCGCCGACGATGCGCGCCAGGCCAATCGCCTTGCTGCGCGAGCCGAAGCTGTCATCCGCCGACAGGCCCAGCGTTTGTCTGGCGCTCGTCAGCTTCGCTTCCGGCACCACGCTGAAGGTGGAGTTCGACGCCAGCGCCTTATACAGCGCCGCGGTGGCTTTGCCCATCTGCAGCGAGCCGTTGGTGTTGTTCTTGACGCTGTCCAGCAGCAGCACGCTGCCGGCCGTAACGCCATCGGCCTTCAGCATCTGATTCACCAGCGGCTGAACGCTGCCCAGCCAGTCGAGCTGCTGGATTTTCGGCGGCTGCGGCACCGGCTCGGTGGTTGGCGGCTGCGGCTGCTCGACCGGCGGCGTCGGCTGTTCCGGTTCGACGGTGACCGGCGGCAACGGCTGATCCGGCTCAGGCGGGCGCGACAGACAGCCGCTCAGGGTGAATGCGGCCAGCGCCACTAAGACGTACTTTTTCATGCTTTTTCTCCAAACCTGGCAAGCGCTTACAGGTACAGATACAGACGCGCGCTTTTAGCTTCCAGATTACCGTTAATCGAGTAGATTTTGGCGTCCGAGTTAGGCGCCACGACGATCTCACGCGGTTTCTCGAAGGGGCGAATATCCAGCCCCTGCGCGTCGTACCAATAGAAACGATAATGCACGGTGACCGGCGTCGGTTGGCTGTTATTGAGCACCGAAGTCGCCATCACCCGCCCGGAAGCGTTCGAGACAGAGGGCGTATCGGCAAAAATGCCGGCGGTCAGCACCGAAGGATCCATCACCACCGTTTGCCCCCGGTTAACCGCAATGCCGGATGGCGAACTGCACCCCATCAGCAACGCGGCGGGCAGCGCCAACGCCATCAGACAACGCAGAGTTTTTTTACCGCGCATGATTTCCTCGCTTAACGTGACAGCAGCGGCCCCAGCGAGCGGCCACCGACCAGGTGCATATGAATATGATAGACCTCCTGACCGGCGTGGCGGTTGCAGTTGACGATCAGGCGGTAGCCGTCTTCGGCGATGCCTTCCTGTTCGGCGATTTTTGCCGCGGCGGTGATCATCCGGCCCAATGCGGCCTCATGCTCCACGGTCACGTCGTTGACGGTTGGGATCAGCACGTTGGGAACGATCAGCACATGGGTGGGCGCCTGGGGGGAGATGTCACGGAAAGCGGTGACCAGTTCATCCTGGTAAACCACATCAGCAGGGATTTCGCGGCGGATAATTTTACTGAAAATCGTTTCTTCGGCCATCTGGCGTTCCTTGTTTTACACAATTAGCTGTACGCAGTATGAGTGACAAATTCTACTGCTTTCAACCTGATTGCGCACTTTCCACGTCGAGTGCTGCAGATTCGCGCAGGCCGTCGCCCCGCTTGTGCATCTTTTCACTTTGGTTATTCACTATTGTTGCTTTACTTGCCCCGCGCCGCCGCCAATAGTAACCCCATGATTAACAAAGGATAGAGGGCACTATGCCACTGAAGATTGCGGCGCTGTGCGCGCTGTTGCTGAGCGCCGCCGTGCAGGCGGCCACGACGGGCGGTATCGACCTGCAGGCTAACCGAGAGCCGATACGCGCGGAGAAAAACCCGGCGGCTATCGCGCTGATCCCGGCGAACTTTCACTTCGCGGTGCCCGGCAAGCTGACGGTGGCGGTAGCATTCGAGAACTCTCCGCCGCTGGCGCTGTTCGCCGAAGACAATAAAACGCTGATCGGCAGCGATCCGGACATCGCCCGCCTGGTGGCCGACAGCCTCGGGCTGGAGCTGAATCTGGTGCCCACCTCCTGGGAAGATTGGCCGCTGGGCATCAGCGCGGGCAAATACGATGCGGCGATCTTCAACATCGCCGTCACCAAACAGCGTAAAACCAAATTCGATTTCGCCACCTACCGGGTGGACACGCTGGGCTTTTACGTCAAATCCACCAGCCACATCACCTCGATCAACCGCCCGCAGGACGTGGCCGGGCTGCGGATCATCGTCGGATCCGGCACCAATCAGGAAAACATTCTGCTGGGATGGGATAAGCAGAATCGCGCCGCCGGGCTGCCGCCGGTACAGCCGATCTACGTGACCGACGACGCCGCCACCAACCTCAGCATTCAGTCCGGGCGCGCCGATGCGTTCTTCGGCCCCCACTCCACCGGCGCCTACAAGGCGGCGCTGACCGGCAAAACCAAAATGGTCGGCATCGGCCCCAACGTGGCCTACGTCGCGGTCACCACCAAAAAAGGCAACGGATTGGTGAACGCCGTCAACGCCGCGATCAATGGCGCGATCGTCAGCGGCGAATACGCGCAGGTGCTGGAACGCTGGGGCGAAGGCGACGAAAAGGTCGAGCGTTCAACCATCAACCCGCCGGGCATCGGCGACTAACCGCCGATCAGCTGCGGGGCATGCCGACGCATCCACTCGGCCAGCGAGTCCAGCGTCGGCCGCAGCGATTTGCCCAGCGCGGTGACCTGATACTCCACCCGCGGCGGCACTTCGGGATACACCTGCCGCGTCACCAGACCGCGTTGTTCGAACAGCCGCAGCTGGCGCGTCAGCTCTTTTTGCGCGATGGGCGCCACCGCCCGCTGCAGCTCGCTGAATCGCACCGGGCCATCGATTATGATCAGCCGGTACAGGATGGGTATCGCCCATTTGCCCGACACCAGATTGACGAAGTCCACCATCGGGCAGGGTTCGCCCGCCGTCGGCAGCGCCGACAAATTATTTTCCGCCGTTAAGGGCGCTTGCGTCGTCATTTCATCCCACCTCGTCCTTTAGTATCCAAAAGGTGCCTACTATGCAAAAGGAACTATAGCGCAAATAATGCCGCAACAGACGCTAAAGAGGAATCGGTTATGTCACGACTGCAAGGCAAATACGCATTGATTACCGGCGGCACCAGCGGCATCGGGCTGGAAACCGCCCGCCAATTCATCGCCGAGGGCGCAACGGTGGCGATCACCGGCCGCAGCCAACGCGCCTTGGACGCGGCGGGCCAGGCATTGGCAGGCAACGCGCTGCTGCTGCTGAGCGACGCCGGCGACATCCCACAGCAGCGCGCGCTGGCGCAGCAGTTGGAGCAACGGTGGCCGCGGCTGGACGTGCTGTACGTTAACGCCGGCGACGTCACGCATCGCCCGCTGCAGGAGTGGGATGAGCAGAGCTACCAGCGGCTGATGGACATCAACCTGAAGGGGCCGTTCTTTCTGATCCAGGCGCTGCTGCCGCTGCTGGCCAACCCTTCTTCAGTGATCCTGTGCGGTTCGGTCAGCGCCCATATCGGCCTGCCGCAGAGCAGCGCCTACGCCGCCAGCAAAGCCGGTTTGTTGTCTTTGGCCAGAACGCTCTCCGGCGAGCTGCACGCGCGCGGCATTCGCGTCAACGGCCTCAGCCCCGGCCCGACCGAAACCCCGGCGCTGGGTAAGCTGGGGCTGGCGGAAGCGGATGAGCGGGCCTTGCGCGACGATATCCGCGCGCTGGTGCCGATCGGCCGCATGGGCTGCGCGTTGGAGCTGGCCAAAGCGGCGGTGTTTCTGGCGGCGGATGAGTCGGCCTTTATGGTCGGCGCGGAGCTGCAGATGGACGGCGGCGTGGGGAATCTTTAGCCGTCGCGCGACACAATAAGGCCGCTTGCGCGGCCTTTGTCAGTGTCACTCAACTCACCCCTTGAATCGGGTTGGTATTAAAGGTGTAGACCACGATCTTCCACTGGCCCTGCTGTTTCTCCAATACAAATACTTCACGGTTTAAATCGATCAAGGTGGCTCCGTCGCTTATTCGGGTTACCGTCGCGCCGCGATGATGGTGCGTGCGCACATAGGCCATATTCCCGTTCACACTGATGCTGTCATAAGCAAACTCGGTTTCAAATTTCTCGTTTTTAAATAAATTGTCATACTGTTGTCGGCGTTTTTCATTGCTGTCCGCCGTCGGTTTTTCGTTCCATTGCGAGTAACTTTCCGGGGCAAAAAGTGACAAAATTGTTTGCGTATCGCCGGCGTTAAGCGCTGCCTGGTAGCGGCTTATCAGGTTATACACCGCCTTCTGCTCGGCCGCGACGCCCGCCTCAGCGGAAACCCTGTAACTTTGCGATGCGGCCTCGCTGCTTGCGGCATAACTTTGGCCGCACAAGCCCACGCCCGCCAATAACAATACGGCAGTTAATTTTTTCATATAAATATCCTCTCAGGCGTTATTTCATAATGGCAATACAGGATGCGATTTCAGATAAATAAAAACGCTGGAAATAAATTATCCAATACCGCGTTAAATTGACAGCCGACATATTTAAAAATACTCTTTTAATAATTTAAATAATGGAAGCCGTTAACATGAATGAACTGCACGCGCTGCGCGTATTCTGCCAGGTGGTGGAAATGGAGGGGTTCAGCCAAGCGGCAACCAAAATGGGGCTCTCTCCGGCCAGCGTCACATACAGCATCAATCAGCTTGAAAAACAGTTCGGGCAACGCCTGTTCAAGCGTTCAACCCGGCGCTTCTCGCTGACCAGCGCCGGGGAGCGTTGCTATCGCACCGCGCAAGAAATTTTGCAGCAGTTTGACCGGCTGAAAAACGACATGTCGTGCGATTTTGAACAACCACGAGGACCGCTGCGGGTCGAGATAGCCTCGATGCTCAGCAGCATGCATATCGCCCCGGCGCTCCCGGCTTTTTTGGCGCAATACCCAGAGTTGCAGCTCAGCGTGTCGGTCAGCGATCGCTTGGTCAATCCGGCGGAAGATCGCGCCGACGTGTTTATTCGCATCGGCGCCGGCAACATCCCCGAGATGGTCAGCCGCCCATTGCTGCAACCCCGTTATCTGTGCTGTGCGTCTCCCGATTATTTTGCGCGCCACGGCCGGCCGGAACACCCGGAGCAGTTGCAACGCCATCAGCGGCTGGGATTTATCCGTTCAGGCGCGGCGGCGGCGGACGACTGGCAGTTCATTCGTGATGACGAGCGCTACCGTCTGGCGCCCAGCCCGCTGTTGAGCTTCAACCATTCACAATCGCTGTGTGAGGTGGCCAGGAACCATCTCGGCCTGGTTTACTTGCTGGACTGCACGCTGGAAAACTATCTGAAGGCGGGCGAACTGGAACCGATACTGCAGGAGTGGGCGCCCCCTGGGGCGCCGATCAATATTCTCTATCCGCGCCTGCGGGATCGCAGCCATAAAATTCGGGTTTTCGTCGACTTCATCAGCGAACTGTTCGCCGGTAAATCCGCCGGGCACTGACCGCGCAGCTCATCCCAACCCGGGGATATCGACACCGAAAGTCTGCAGCAGCAACACCACGTTGAGCAGCACAATCACCACCGTGCCGACCACCGCCGCCAGGCTGGTCCAGCGGCCGTTGGCGAACTCGCCCATGATGTCACGGCGGCGAGTGAACATTACCAGCGCAATCATCGGCGCCGGCAGCGCCAGGCTCAGCACCACCTGGCTGTAGACCAGCGCGTCGGTGGCGTTGACGCCCATCGCCACCACGATGAACGCCGGCACCATGGTGACCAGACGGCGCACCCACACCGGGATACGGAAACCGACGAAGCCCTGCATGATCATTTGCCCGGCCATGGTGCCCACCACCGAGCTGGAAATGCCGGAGGCGATCAGCGAAGCCAGGAAGATGCCGGCCGCCGCCGCGCCGAACAGCGGCGTCAGCGTATGGTAGGCGGTGCCAATTTCGGCCACGTCGCTGTTACCGGCGTGGAAGGCGCTCGAGGCCATGATCACCATCGCAATATTCACCAGCCCGGCCAGCGCCAGCGCGATCACCACTTCAATATTGGAAAAACGCAGCAGCTTGCGCCGCTCGCCGTTGTCGCTGGCCGGGCTGCGGTGCTGGGTCAGCCCCGAGTGCAGGAAAATGGCGTGCGGCATTACGGTGGCGCCGATAATGCCGACGGCGATGGTCAGCGCCTGCGCATCCGGCAACTGCGGCGTCACCATACCGATGCCGGCCGCCTGCCAATCCACCGGCACGATGAACATTTCCACCAGGTAGCACAGCGCGATGATGCCCACCAGGCCGCCGATCATCAGCTCAACCGGACGAAAACCTTTTTTCTCCACCATCAGCAGCGCATAGGTGATCACCGCCGTCACCCCCATGCCCGCCAGCAGCGGCATGTGGAACAGCAGCGCCAGCGCGATCGCCCCGCCGAGAAACTCCGCCAGATCGGTGGCCATCGCCGCCACTTCGCTGAGTAGCCACATGCCGATCACTACCGGCCGTGAAAACTGATCGCGGCACATCTCCGCCAGATTGCGGTTGGTGACGATACCCAGCTTGGCCGACAGCGCCTGGAACAGCATGGCGATCAGGTTGGCCATCACCACCACCCACAGCAGGCTATAGCCGTATTTCGCCCCGGCCTGGATGTTGGTGGCGAAGTTACCGGGGTCCATATAGGCGATCGAGGCAATCACCGCCGGGCCGGCGAACAGCAGCGGCGTAAAGGCGCCGCGCTTGCGCCCGGCAAGGGCGGCGCCAATCGCGATGTTGGTCCGTTCGGTTAACGATGAGGGGGTTGCCGCGTCTCGCATGAAGTACCCTTAATCTTTTACTGGTTATTTTTCCACCGATCATGCTGACAATGTAGCATCGGCTACACTTTATGCAACAGGCGAAATTAATGGGCTTTGTGTAGAGATATTTCTAACTACCACAATGCATGGCATCGAATTGATAATGTGTGCTATTTGGACTAACTTAGGGCAACCCTCCCGCTATTGCCGGGAGACGCCTTTTTTATTCTTACAGGACGCCCTACGCTATGGTTACCCGCGCGCCAGATAACGCCGACCGCCACGCCCAGACCGACATGCCGGACGAGGCCGAGCACGCCATGCGTTTTAGCCGCGCCCGCGAAGCGCAGTCCAATGCGCTGATCGAAGATTACGTTGAGCTGATCGCCGATTTGCTGCAAAGCACCCGCGAAGCCAGAACCACCGATATCGCGCGCCGCTTCGGCGTCTCTCACCCGACGGCGATCAAAAATATCGCACGGCTCAAAAGCGCCGGGCTGGTGGAGTCGCGCCCTTATCGCGGGGTGTTTTTAACCGAGGAAGGCGAACAGCTGGCGCAGAAGGTGCGCCGCCGTCACCGCATCGTGGTCGATCTGCTGATGTGCCTCGGGGTGCCGAGCGAAACCGCCGAGCTGGACAGCGAAGGGATTGAACACCATATCTCGGACGAAACGCTGGCGGTGTTCGAGCATTACCTGCAAAAACATGCCAACCCCTGAATCCCGGAGCACCGATGAGCTACGCCGTGCAGCAAATCCATGATCTGTGCCTGGTGGTTTTCGCCGAAGCCGGGCCGATGTTGAAAGACGAAAACGACGTCAGCCTGTTTATCGCGCCCGCCTTTGAACATGAGGCAGGGATGATTGCCCTCCCCGTCAACCGCCTGGACGCCACCTTTTTCCAGCTCAGAAGCGGCATTGCCGGCGCCGTATTGCAGAAATTCATCAACTACCGCCTGCGCGTGGCGCTGCTAGGCGATATCACCCCCTGGCTGGCGAAAAGCAACGCGCTGCAAGATTTCGTGCGCGAAGCCAACCGCGGCGAACAGGTCTGGTTCCTTCCTTCTCTCGCCGAACTCGAACAGCGCCTTAGCGCCTGACGACAGGCAACAAAAAAGGGAGGCTTTCGCCTCCCTTGATAACTCCCCTGCCTGAATCAGTGATTACGGATGTATTCGTCCATATCGGTTTTCAGGTTGTCGGACTTGGTGCCGAAGATGGCCTGCACACCGGAGCCAGCGACGACTACGCCGGCTGCGCCCAGTTTCTTCAGGCCCGCCTGGTCGACTTTGGACACGTCGGCCACGCTGACGCGCAGACGGGTGATGCAAGCATCCAGGTTAGTGATGTTTTCTTTACCGCCGAAGGCCTGAACCAGCGCGGCGGACATTTCGGAACCGCCCTGCGCAGTCTGCTCGGCAGCGGTGTCTTCACGGCCCGGCGTTTTCAGATCCAGCTTGGCGATCAGCACGCGGAAGATGGTGTAGTACACCAGACCGTAGATGATGCCGACGATTGGGAACAGCCAGATTTTGCTGCTGTTGCCGCTCAGTACGATAAAGTCGATCAGGCCGTGCGAGAAGCTGGTGCCGTCACGCATGCCCAACAGGATGCAGATTGGGAACGCCAGGCCGGCCAGGATAGCGTGGATCACGTACAGAATCGGCGCGACGAACATGAAGGAGAACTCGATCGGCTCGGTGATACCGGTCAGGAACGAGGTCAGCGCGGCGGAGATCATGATGCCGCCGACTTTCGCGCGGTTTTCCGGCTTGGCCGAGTGCCAGATGGCGATGGCCGCAGCAGGCAGACCGTACATTTTGAACAGGAAGCCGCCGGACAGTTTGCCCGCGGTCGGGTCGCCCGCCATATAGCGAGGGATATCACCGTGGAATACCTGGCCCGCCGCGTTGGTGAACTCGCCAATTTGCATTTGGAACGGGACGTTCCAGATGTGGTGCAGACCGAACGGCACCAGTGCACGCTCAACCACGCCGTAGATGCCGAAGGCCACGACCGGGTTCTGATAAGCCGCCCACTGCGAGAAGGTCTGGATAGCCGTACCGATCGGCGGCCAGATGAAGGACAGCACTACGCCCAGAACGATCGCCGCCAGACCGGAAATGATCGGCACGAAACGCTTACCGGCAAAGAAGCCCAGGTATTCCGGCAGTTGAATGCGGAAGAAGCGGTTAAACATATAGGCCGCGATGGCGCCGGAGATAATCCCCCCGAGCACACCGGTATCCGCCAGGTGTTTGGCCGCAATTTCTTCAGCCGGCAAGTGCAGCACCAGCGGCGCAACCACCGCCATGGTTTTCACCATGATGCCGTAAGCCACCACCGCCGCCAGCGCGGAAACGCCGTCGTTGTTGGTAAAGCCCAAGGCGACGCCGATGGCGAAAATCAGCGGCATGTTGGCGAAGACCGAACCGCCCGCTTCCGCCATCACGTGGGAGACTACCGCAGGTAGCCAGCTAAAGTTGGCGGAACCGACGCCCAGCAGGATACCTGCGATAGGCAACACGGACACCGGCAGCATTAGCGATTTACCTACTTTTTGCAGGTTTGCAAATGCGTTCTTGAACATAGTTGAGTGTGCTCCTGAGTAATAATGCTTTGCTACTTCTTGTCGCGATTGGTCGCGCTGCAAGGGGGGGAGAAAAACCCCTGCAATTCAGGGTGTCTGAGCACCCCTTGAATTTATTACGCAGAGTAAAATAAATAGTCTGCGCAATGTTTGATGACAATCACGTTTCGATGATCGAGCCGCGGCAACTTTGCATAAACCGGCGTTTTTTTGGCAAAACAGAGCAAAAAACGCGCACCAATCACCCTGAAACGGGAGCGAACCTTACCCGTTTCAGTGATTAATTACGAGCTTAAAAAAAATTACGCAGACAATGACCTACCGCTATAGCCTAGGTCAAAGATCACAGTTCGAGGTGAAATAAGCGTGAAAAGTTGGCGGTGGTCGCTTCGGCCAGTTGTTCCAGGCTGACGCCCTTCAATACCGCCATGTATTCAGCCACATCACGCACATAGGCGGGTTGGTTTTCTTTGCCGCGATGCGGCACCGGCGCCAGATAAGGCGAGTCGGTTTCCACCAGCATGCGATCCAGCGGCACGTAGCGTGCCACTTCGCGCAGCTGTTCGGCATTGCGGAAGGTGACGATGCCGGAGAAGGAGATGTAGAAGCCCAGATCCAGCAAGGCTTCGGCCGTGGCCAGATCTTCGGTGAAGCAGTGCAGCACGCCGCCGCAGTCTTGCGCGTTCTCTTCACGCAAGATCGCCAGCGTGTCCGCGCGCGCCTCGCGGGTGTGGACGATCACCGGCTTGTTCAGATCACGGCCAATGCGGATATGTTCGCGGAAAGAGTCCTGCTGCAGCTCAAGGTTGTCTTTCTGGTAGAAGTAATCGAGCCCGGTCTCTCCCAGCGCCACTACCCGCTCCGCCGCCGCCAGGCGACGCAGCTCGGCGTAATCATAGCCCTCTTCCAGATTAAGCGGATGCACCCCGCAGGAGAAAGCCACATCGTTGCGCTCGCCGATCAGTTCGGTCATGGAACGGTAACCCGGCAACGTGGTGGCGACCGCCAGCACATAGCCGACGTCGCGCGCCTTGGCCTTGGCCAGCGCGTCGTCCACATTCTGGTGCAGCGTTTGGTAATCCAGGCCGTCAAGGTGGCAATGAGAATCGACTAACAACATAATTTTTAACTCTTTTACTTTACAGCGAATGAGGTTGGGAATAGCCGGCGGCGCCAAGCATCTGTTCCCAGCGAAGTAACTGTTCGGTCAGCAGCAGCTCGCGGTTGACGCCCACTACGCTGAGCAGCTGATGACGGCAGTTCAGCCACTGCTGCACAATCTGTTGCAGCGAGGAGCTGCTCAGCAGGCTGGCCAGCTGATGCACCAGCGGCTGCTGATCCTGATTCAATACATAGTGATGCGCGCCCTGTTGCCACTTCATTGCGTCCACCAATAACGCGCACAGCCAATGCAGGCGTTCGGCGACGTCTTCATGGTTTAGCACCGGCAACAGCGACAGCATATCGCGTTGCGGCAGCGCGGCGCTCAATGCGGCGCACAGGGCGCCGCGCTGTTGCCACTGCTGCGGTTGCAACAACTGCTCGGCGGCCAGGGGCGCGCCGTCGTGCAGGCGCAGCGCCGTGACTCGGTCTGTCTGAGAGCCCGCCGCCTGCCGGCCCAACCACTGCAGGCTGAGCTGCTCATCCGGGCTGGCCAAATGCCAGTACAGGCAGCGGCTGCGCAGCGTCGCCATCAGCCGCGACGGCTCACGGCAACCCAACAGAAAATAGGTTTTCTCCGGCGGCTCCTCCAGCGTTTTCAACAGCGCGTTGGCCGCCGCCTCGGTCAGCTGTTCGGCCTGCGGCAGCCAAATCACCTTGGCGCCGCCCTGTTGCGCGTGGGCGTACAGCGTTTCAATCACCTGGCGGATCGGTTCGATGCCCAGGCTGCTCTTGCCCTTTTCCGGCGCCAACACGTGATAATCCGGGTGATTGCCCGCCAGCATCAACCGGCAGCTGTGGCACTCGCCGCAGCTTTTTTCGCCGTTGCGCTGTTGGCAGATCAACCAACGGCTCAGGCCGTAGGCCAACGCATCGTCACCATTGCCTGCCGCCGCATGCAGCAGCAGCGCATGATGGCCACGGCCGTCGGCGTACTGCCCAATCAGCTGGCGATAAGGGCCATTCAGCCACGGGTACCAGTTCATTATGCGCCTTCCTGCTGCCGCAGCCAGTGGCTGACGCAGCCGCGGATCGCCGCAGTCACCTGCTCCAGCGGCTGGGCGGCGTCGACGGTGACGATCGTTTCGTCCTGCGCCGCCAGTTCGAGATAGCGAGCGCGGGTGCGTTCGAAGAACGGCAGCGCCTCCTGCTCGATGCGATCCAGCTGACCGCGCGCCTGCGCGCGTTGCAGGCCGACCAGCGGAGGCAGATCGAGATAGACCGTCAGATCCGGGTGAAAATCCCCCAGCACGGTGTCGCGCAGCGAGGTCATCAGCTGCGGATCCACGCCACGGCCGCCGCCCTGATAGGCTTGTGAAGAGAGATCGTGGCGATCGCCCACCACCCAGGCGCCACGCGCCAGGGCGGGTTTGATCACGGTTTCCACCAACTGCACGCGCGCAGCGTACAGCATCAAGACTTCGGCCTTGATGGTCGGCAATTCGCCGTCTATGCCGCGCTTGAACAGGTCGCGCAGCTTCTCCGCCAACGGCGTGCCGCCGGGTTCACGGGTGAAGACGATGTCGTTGATGCCATGTTCACGCAGCACATTGACTACCGTGTCGCGCGCGGTGGTTTTGCCCGCGCCTTCCAGCCCTTCGATTACAACGAATTTACTTTTCATTCTTTTCCTTTAACGCCTGACGGTACACGCGCACCGCCTGGTTATGGCTCGCCAGATTGGTGGTGAAGGTATGCCCACCCTTGCCGTCGGCGACAAAATAGAGATAAGGCGTTTTGGCCGGATTGGCAGCCGCTTGCAGCGAGGCCTCACCCGGCATGGCGATCGGCGTTGGCGGCAGGCCGGCGATCACATAGGTGTTGTAAGGCGTCGGCGTCTCCAGATCCTTGCGCGTGATGTTGCCATTATAGCTCTCGCCCATGCCGTAGATCACCGTCGGATCGGTCTGCAGACGCATGCCGAGACGCAAACGGTTGACGAACACCGACGCCACCTTGCTGCGCTCTTCCGGCACGGCGGTCTCTTTCTCGACGATCGATGCCATGGTCAGCAGCTCTTCCGGCGTTTTGTACGGCAGACTGGTGTCGCGGCCGTCCCAGGCGGCCTGCAGCGCTTTGTTCATGCGGACGTGGGCGCGTTTGAGCAGCGCGATGTCGCTCATGCCGGCGGTATACTGGTAGGTATCCGGATACAGCCGCCCTTCCGGAGTTTCTCCTGCAGCAATGCCGAGCGCGGTGGCGATCTCCGCGTCACTTTTGCCCGCCAGGGTGTGTTTCAGGTATTTGGACTGCTGGAGCACCTGCTGCCAGTCACGCAGGCGTGAGCCTTCGATAAAGCGCGCGGTGAACTGCGCCTCTTTGCCGCTGGCCAACAGTTTCAGCATCTGGCGCACCGTCATGCCCGGCGTGAACCGGTAGGTTCCGGCCTTGAACTCCGCCAGCTCCGGTTCCAGTTTCAGCAGCCACTGGAACCAGTGGCCGCTGCGCACCAGTTTATCGCGCACCAGTAACCCTTCCAGCGCCACCCGGCCAGTGCCGGCAGGCAGTTTGAAGATAGTCTCTTGCTGGATAGCCAGCGGCGTATCGGCAAAGCGTTCGATCTTCTGGTAGCCCCAAAACAGCAGCGCCAATGCCAGAACAACAATAACAGACAGGACCTTCAGCTTTCTTTTCTTCATCAATCAGCCATGGTTAACAGTGTGGACGCAAAAAATCATACAGCTGGCGCGAATGATAACGCCATGATTGAGCAACGTTTACCGGCAGCAGCGGCATCAGCGCGTTGCTCACCAGGACTTCGTCGGCATCGGCCAGCGTCTCCAGCGGCTCGCTGACGCAGTGCAGACGGTATTCCGATCCCGCCAGCAGCGCGATCACCCGTCGCCGCATCAAGCCCGCGACGCCCGCCTGGCTCAGGTCAGGAGTAAACACCGCTTTTCCCTTACGCCAGAACAAATTAGCCGCACAGCATTCCACCAGCATACCGGCAGTGTCAAGCACCAGCGCCTCGTCGGCGGCCGTCTGGTCAAGATGCGCGCGGATCAGCACCTGCTCCAGGCGGTTCAAATGCTTCAACCCCGCCAGCAGCGGATTGCGCGCCAGCGCCACCGGGCTGAGCGCAAGCGTGATACCCTGCTCGCGCCACTGCAAATAGTGCGCAGGGTAGCTGCTGCGGGCGACGATGCGCGTCGGGTTTTCGCACCCCGTCGGGCTATAGCCTCGTCCACCGCTGCCGCGCGTCAGTATCGCTTTGACCACGCCGAGCGAAATTGATTCTGCCGCCTGCGCCATCTCGCGCTCGAAAGCCGGCCAATCGGTGGCGGGCAGCATCAGCCGTTGGGCCGCCTGCTGCAGCCGCTCCAGATGCCAGGGCAGCAGCTCGATTTTACCGTCGATAACCCGGGCGGTAGTAAAGCAGCCGTCGCCGAACTGCAGGCCACGATCGCTCGGCGCCAGCGCATCGTGGCGTTGTCCGTTAATCCAGTACATGCTTTCTCCTGTTGCCGGGTGATTTCATTAGGCTCGCAGAATAGCAGGCGGCGAGGCAATACGCAGCCCTGCTGACGGCCGGACGCCAGGCGTAAAAAAGCCCGGTTAAAAACCGGGCTTTTCATCAGCGAACAACCTCGCGAGTTACACTCGGCGGAAGATCAGCGAGCCGTTGGTGCCGCCGAAGCCGAAGGAGTTACACAGGGTGTACTCCATATCGCTGACCTGGCGCGCTTCGTGAGGCACGAAGTCCAGATCGCAACCTTCATCCGGGTTATCCAGGTTGATGGTCGGCGGTACCGCCTGATCGCGCAGCGCCAGCACGGTAAAGATGGACTCGATCGCGCCCGCCGCACCCAACAGGTGGCCGGTCATCGATTTGGTCGAGCTCACCAGCACGCGCTGGGCATCAGCGCCGAACACGGATTTCACCGCCTGCGCTTCCGCCTGGTCGCCCGCCGGCGTAGAGGTGCCGTGTGCGTTGATGTAACCGATTTGTGACGGGGTCACACCGGCGTCAAGCAGGGCATTTTCCATCGCCAACGCAGCGCCAGCGCCGTTTTCCGGTGGTGACGTCATGTGATAAGCATCGCTGCTCATCCCAAAGCCAACCACTTCGGCGTAGATTTTCGCGCCGCGTTTTTTCGCGTGTTCGTACTCTTCCAGCACCATCATGCCGGCGCCGTCGCCCAGCACGAAGCCGTCGCGGTCTTTATCCCACGGACGGCTCGCCGCCTGCGGGTTGTCATTACGGGTGGACAGGGCGCGCGCTGCGCCAAAGCCGCCGACGCCCAATGGGGTGCTGGCTTTCTCTGCCCCACCGGCTAGCATCACATCCGCATCATTGTAAGCAATGATACGCGCGGCATGGCCGATGTTGTGTACACCTGAAGTACAGGCGGTGGCGATGGAAATGCTTGGGCCACGCATGCCGTACATGATTGTCAGGTGACCTGCAATCATATTCACAATGGTGGAAGGCACGAAGAACGGACTGATTTTCCGTGGGCCACCGTTAACCAGTGAACTGTGGTTTTCTTCAATCAAACCCAGGCCGCCGATGCCGGAACCGATCGCGGCTCCAATGCGGCTGGCGTTAGCCTCGGTGATGTCCAGACCTGCATCCTGCATGGCTTGCATGCCGGCAGCGATACCGTACTGGATAAAGGCGTCCATCTTGCGCGCATCTTTGCGAGAGATGAAATCCTCAGAATTAAAATTCTTTACCAGGCCAGCAAACTTGGTCGCATAGGCAGTGGTATCGAAATGGTCGATCAGGCTGATGCCACTCTGACCGGCAAGAAGAGCGTTCCACGTGGACTCTACCGTATTGCCGACAGGAGACAACATGCCCAGTCCGGTCACAACTACTCGACGCTTAGACACGTTTGTCCTCCAGGGAGGGAAAAATATGACACTAGGGATAGAAAAAACTTAGGCGGTCGAACGACCGCCTAGATATGTTCTCTTACTGCTGGCTAGCGTTGATGAAATCAATAGCTGCCTGAACAGTAGTGATCTTCTCAGCTTCTTCGTCTGGAATCTCGGTGTCGAATTCTTCTTCCAGTGCCATTACCAGCTCAACGGTGTCAAGAGAATCAGCGCCCAGATCTTCAACGAAAGAAGCGTTGTTCAAAACTTCTTCCTGTTTAACACCCAGTTGCTCAACAATGATTTTCTTAACGCGTTCTTCGATAGTGCTCATACTCTTAAATTTCCTATCAAAACTCGCTTTCGCGATGGTTTTCGTAGTGTATAAAATGCTGAAAAAGATGCAACTAAATCCCGGCTGGTCAAACCACGATTTTACGCTATTTTGCGGTTTTTGCCTCAAATAACGCAAATGGTTTTCACATTTTTTAAATCATGTACATGCCGCCATTGACATGTAACGTTTCACCGGTGATATAGCCGGCCTCATCAGAGGCCAAAAATGCAACAGCGCTGGCGATTTCTTTAGCATCGCCCAGCCGGTTGGCTGGAACTGATGACAAAATGCCTGCGCGTTGATCATCTGTCAACGCCCGTGTCATGTCCGTCTCAATAAAGCCAGGTGCCACGACGTTGACCGTAATGCCACGAGAAGCAACTTCACGTGCCAAAGATTTGCTAAAACCAATCAGACCGGCTTTAGCCGCCGCGTAGTTCGCCTGCCCTGCGTTCCCCATGGTGCCGACAACGGAACCGATGGTGATGATACGGCCAAACCGCTTTTTCATCATAGCGCGCATTACCGCTTTTGACAGGCGGAATACGGAAGTCAGGTTAGTGTCGAGGATATCCTCCCACTCATCATCCTTCATACGCATCAGCAGGTTATCACGCGTAATGCCGGCATTATTCACTAAAATGTCGATTTCGCCAAATTCGGCGCGAATCGATGCCAGCACGCTGTCGATAGATTGCGCATCAACAACGTTCAACATAAACCCTTTGCCGTTTGCGCCCAGGTAGCCGCTGATCGCTTCAGCGCCGCTCTCGCTGGTCGCGGTGCCGATCACTTTGGCGCCGCGGGCCACAAACGTTTCTGCAATAGCTCGGCCAATACCGCGGCTCGCGCCGGTGACCAGAACGATTTTACCTTCGAAGCTCATCATTTTCCTCTTTATTGTTCAAGCGCCGCCGACAGGCTGGCGGTGTCGTTCACCGCCGCAGCCGTCAGGGTGTCAACAATACGTTTAGTGAGACCGGTCAGCACTTTGCCCGGCCCCACTTCCAGCAGCGACGTCACTCCCTGTGCTGCGATAAATTCTACGCTCTCGGTCCAACGCACCGGGCTGTACAGCTGACGCACCAGCGCACTGCGGATCGCTTCAGGATCGTTTTCGGTGCGTACGTCGACGTTGTTCACCACCGGCACCTGCGGCGCGTTAAAGGTGATGTCCTTCAGCGCCACGGCCAACTTGTCGGCGGCCGGTTTCATCAGCGCGCAGTGCGAAGGCACGCTCACCGGCAGCGGCAGTGCACGTTTGGCGCCCGCCGCTTTACAGGCGGCGCCTGCACGTTCAACCGCTTCTTTATTGCCGGCGATAACCACCTGGCCCGGCGAGTTGAAGTTGACCGGAGAAACCACCTGTCCCTGCGCGGACTCTTCGCACGCCTTGGCGATCGCGTCGTTGTCCAGGCCGATGATGGCGTACATAGCGCCGGTGCCTTCCGGCACCGCTTCCTGCATCAGCTTGCCGCGCAGCTCGACCAGGCGGATCGCCGCCTTGAAGTCCAGCACGCCGGCGCAGACCAGCGCCGAGTATTCGCCCAGGCTGTGGCCAGCCATCAATGCGGGCGCTTTACCGCCCTGCTGCTGCCACACGCGGAAAATCGCCACGGAAGCCGCCAGCAGAGCCGGTTGGGTCTGCCAGGTCTTGTTCAGCTCTTCCGCCGGGCCTTGCTGCACCAGCTGCCACAGATCGTAACCCAGCGCGGAAGAGGCCTCGCCGAAAGTCTCTTCGACGATCGGGAACTGTGCGGCCAATTCGGCCAGCATGCCAACGGCCTGTGACCCCTGGCCCGGGAAAACAAAAGCAAATTGCGTCATTTTTTATTCCTGTTCAAATCAGAAACGAACCAGCGCCGAGCCCCAGGTAAAGCCGCCGCCGAAGGCTTCCAGCAGCACCAGCTGGCCACGCTGAATTCGCCCGTCTCGCACGGCTTCGTCCAGTGCGGAAGGCACCGAGGCGGCAGAGGTGTTGCCGTGACGATCGAGCGTCACCACCACTTTGTCCATCCCCATGCCCAGTTTTTTCGCCGTTGCGCTGATGATGCGCAGGTTGGCCTGGTGCGGCACCAGCCAATCCAGCTCGCTGCGGTCCATGTTGTTGGCCTGCAACGTCTCATCGACGATGCGCGCCAGTTCGGTGACCGCAACCTTGAAGACTTCATTGCCCGCCATGGTGACATAGGCCGGCTTGTCTTGATTCTGACGATCCTTGTAAGGCAGCGTCAGCAGGCTGCCGTAGCTGCCGTCGGCATGCAGGTGGGTAGACAGAATGCCCTGCTCTTCAGAAGCCCCCAGCACCACCGCCCCTGCGCCATCACCAAACAGAATGATGGTGCCGCGATCTTCAGGATCCAGCGTGCGCGACAAGACGTCCGCGCCGATAACCAGCGCATGTTTGACCGCGCCGTTTTTCACGTACTGATCGGCCACGCTGAGCGCATAAGTAAAGCCGGCGCAGGCCGCAGCCAGATCGAACGCCGCGCAGTCTTTGATGCCCAACATTTGCTGCACCAGGCACGCCGCACTCGGGAACGCGTGAGTCGTCGTGGTGGTCGCCACGACGATAAGCCCAATGTCTTCTTTAGCCACACCTGCCATTTCCAGCGCTTTCTCAGCGGCCTGGAAGCTCATCGTCGCGACGGTTTCATCCGCAGCGGCGATGCGACGTTCGCGAATACCGGTACGCGTGACGATCCACTCGTCAGAGGTATCCACCATTTTTTCCAAATCAGCATTGGTGCGCACTTGTACGGGCAAATAACTCCCCGTACCGAGAATCTTTGTATACATGTACGATCAGTCACTCTTAGGTAATACAGCCTCAAGGCGCGCAGCAATCCTTTCCGGGACTTGCCGCTGCACCGCCTGCACAGCCTGTTCGATTGCGACTGCAAACGCGTGAGGGTTCGCAGCGCCGTGGCTCTTGACTACGGTGCTGCGCAATCCTAACAGACATGCGCCATTATACTGGTCGGGGTTCAGGTGGCCGAACCGCTTGACCACCCGTTTTTGCAACCAACGGCCCAACAATTTCAGCCACCAGGCTCGCTTGTTTCCATCGCCGGACGATTTCAGCAGCGATAAGAACACCCTGACCACCCCTTCCATGGTTTTCAGCGTGACGTTGCCCACGAAGCCGTCGCAGACCAACACATCGGTCTTGCCGGTGAGCAGTTCGTTTCCTTCCAGGTAACCAATATAGTTGATTGCCGGAGTATTTTTTAGCACAGCGGCCGCTTCGCGGATATTATCCAGGCCTTTGGTCTCTTCTTCGCCGATATTCAGCAGCGCCACCCGCGGTTGCGCAATGCCGATCACCTCTTCCGCCATCACCGCGCCCATCACGGCAAACTGCACCAGCATGGTGCTGTCGCACTCGACGTTAGCACCCAGATCCAGCACCACGGTTTTGCTGCGCTGCTGGTTCGGGATCACCGTCATCAGCGCCGGGCGCTCAATGCCCTCCAACGGCTTGACCAACAGCTTCGCCAATCCCATCAGCGCGCCGGTATTGCCGGCGCTGACGCAGCCCTGCGCGTTGCCGCTGCTGAGCTGTTCGAGCGCAATGCGCATCGACGTGCCGCGGCTGGCGCGTATCGCTTGTGAAGGTTTGGCGTCGCCGGCGATCACAGACTCGGCGGGCACGACTTGCAGACGCTCCAGAAGAACCGGATCGGCGTGGGCAAGCAAAGGGGAGATGGCGTCGGGATTACCGACCAGCAAGAGATGAAGCTGTAAATTAGAGGCCAGTGCCTGCAACGAAGCAGGCACTGTGACGCAGGGACCGAAGTCCCCGCCCATTGCATCTAACGCCAGGGTTAGACGAGTCAAGGTATCGCTACTTAGCCGATAACCTTGCGACCGCGGTAGAAACCGTCGGCAGTGATGTGGTGACGACGGTGAGTTTCACCGGATACTTTGTCTACAGACAGAGTAGTCGTGGTCAGAGCATCGTGAGAACGACGCATGCCACGCTTGGAACGGGTTGGTTTATTCTGTTGTACGGCCATGGACCTTACTCCTCAATTACTTACGCTTTAAACTGGCTAATACGGCAAACGGATTCGGTTTCTCCGCCTCGGGAGGCAGTTGGCCAAATACCATGTCCGCTTCGGACACTTCACAGTGTTCAGATTCATGTACCGGAACGACAGGCAGTGAAAGAATAATTTCGTCTTCAATCATTGCCAACAGATCGACTTCGCCAAACTCGTCAACTTCGATCGGTTCGTACGCTTCCGGTAATGCCTCAGCCTGCTCATCATTGACGACCGGGCTAAAACAATATGTTGTGTGAACCTGATGTTCGAACGGGACTCCACAGCGTTGGCACATCAACGTTACCGTGACGTCCGCATGCCCTGTTATCACCGCGAGGCGTTGATTGTCGATATTAAACGACAACGACACCTCAACATCACTATCCACACTGACCACGGAGTCGGCAACACGAGTAACCTGCTCAGGCGCATAGACACCAGCATAGTCCAGGCGTTTCTGAGCGGTACGTACCGCATCAATGGTCAAGGGTAATTTTACCTTTTGCATAGGGCGCGCATATTAACTTTGTAACGACATAGAGTCAAAGAAAAAGGCCGTAAAACGGCTCCTTTCACCAATATTCGCTTCCACAGCGGCCGACAGTTTAAAATGCCGTACCCATTTACGCTACGGTTTGCGAAAAAAATTATGCAGAGATTGCTTTTAGCCTCCACCTCCCCCTATCGAAAAATGCTGCTGGAGAAACTGCAGCTGCCGTTCGACTGCGCCGCGCCGGAGGTGGATGAAACCCCGCTGCCGGGCGAAGGCGCGGAAGCGCTGGTGCTGCGCCTGGCGGCAGCGAAGGCCCAGGCGCTGGCCCTCGCCTACCCCGAGCATCTGATCATCGGTTCCGATCAGGTCTGCGTGATCGATGGCAGCATCACCGGCAAGCCCCATACCGAGGAAAACGCCCGCGCGCAGCTGCGCCAGGTAAGCGGCCAGGCCGTGACCTTCTACACCGGCCTGGCGCTGTACAACGGCCGCAGCAAGCAGCTGCAGGCCCTGTGCGAGCCTTTCCACGTGCATTTTCGCGCGCTGAGCGAAGCGGAGATCGCCGCCTATGTGCGTCTGGAGCAACCGCTGAACTGCGCGGGCAGTTTCAAGAGCGAGGGGTTGGGGATCGCGTTGTTCGACAGGCTGGAAGGCCGGGATCCGAACGCCCTGATCGGCCTGCCGTTGATTGCGCTGTTGGAGATGTTGCGGGCTGAAGGCATCAACCCGCTGGTGTGACGCGGATTATTTGGCGGCCTGCCGGCGCAGCACTTGCAGGCAATGACGCAGTTCTTCGTCCATCGGCGCTTCGATACGCATCGTTTCGCCGGTGGCCGGATGCTCGAAGCGCAGCGCCGCGGCGTGCAGGAACAGACGCTTCAGGCCGGTACCCGCCAGTTGACGATCGAACTCGCGGTCGCCGTAGCGATCGTCAAAGGCGATCGGATGTCCAGCATGCAGGGTGTGCACGCGGATCTGGTGGGTACGCCCGGTGATTGGGCTGGCCTTCACCAGGGTGGCGAATTCGTAACGCTCCTCCACCTTGAAGCGGGTTTCCGAAGGCTTGCCTTCGCTGTTGACGCGCACGATACGTTCACCGCTTTGCAGAATGTTTTTCAGCAGCGGCGCCTGTACGGCCTTGCAGTGGGACTGCCACTGGCCGCGCACCAGCGCCAGATAATCCTTCTGCATGCCCTTCAGCCGTAGTTGCTCATGCAGCGAACGCAGCGCGGAACGCTTCTTGGCAACCAACAGCACGCCGGAGGTATCGCGATCGAGCCGATGCACCAGCTCCAGGAAACGGGCCTCAGGGCGCAGCGCCCGCAGCCCTTCAATCACGCCGAAGCTCAGGCCGCTGCCGCCGTGCACCGCGGTGCCGGAAGGCTTGTTGAGGATCAGCAGGTGGTCATCTTCATACAGAATGCAGTCGGCCAGCGCCGCCACCTTATCCAGCTTCGCCGACACCGGCGCCTCTTCGCGCTCGGCCACGCGCACCGGCGGCACGCGCACCACGTCGCCGGCCGCCAATTTGTATTCGACCTTGATGCGCCCTTTATTAACCCGCACCTCGCCTTTGCGCACAATGCGATAAATCATGCTCTTCGGCACGCCTTTCAGGCGAGCGAGCAGAAAGTTGTCGATTCTCTGACCGGCTTCGTCGTCGGAAATCGTGATGAATTGTACTGCTGGATTGTTCGTTTTCATGGTGCGGGATTCTAAATAGAGCGCGTGAATAGCGCCACATCTTTTTCTGTGCTTAACTGTCTCTCTGACGGCGGGCGAAACCCCAGCGGACAATAAGGCAGCAAGCCGATTTGAACGTTTGCGATTTCTTCCGCAGTTAAGGAAAAGTCACCTTGCTATAACGGCATCAGCAGTGGAATAATGCAGTCACTTTCCGCGTTGATTCTCGTTAAACAGGGAAAACGGTGGAATTATAAAATTTGTCTGATCGCGCAAAAACGCAGCAATGGCGTAAGACGTAATGCGAAATCAAACAATTAGCGGGCTGCGGGTTGCAGCTTGGCCGGCAAATGGAATCAGATCTGTCGACGTAAATCAGAGGCTATTCCCCTAGTAAAAGTGCTGTCTTTCACAAAGAAAAGCAGGCTTACCGAGATAATGCGCCCCTATGCAGGCGACAACCGTGAGGTTGACGGCTTTGCGAGAAGACACGGGGCTTTCGGTTTAACTCCGGCCATGAGGTTATTTTGCCCGCAGCTTTGTCGATAATGTAAAAATAACGAGTAAGTTAAGATGAAAAGAATGTTGATTAACGCAACTCAGCAGGAAGAGTTGCGTGTTGCCCTCGTAGATGGACAGCGGCTGTATGATTTGGATATCGAAAGTCCGGGTCATGAGCAGAAAAAAGCGAATATTTACAAAGGCAAAATCACCCGCATTGAACCAAGTCTTGAAGCAGCGTTCGTGGACTACGGCGCAGAACGACATGGTTTCCTCCCTCTTAAAGAAATCGCCCGCGAATACTTTCCTAGCAATTACTCTTCCCATGGCCGCCCGAACATCAAAGATGTCCTGCGCGAAGGCCAGGAAGTCATCGTTCAGGTAGACAAAGAAGAACGTGGCAACAAAGGCGCCGCCTTGACCACCTTCATCAGCCTGGCGGGCAGCTATCTGGTGCTGATGCCGAATAACCCGCGCGCCGGCGGTATTTCTCGCCGCATCGAGGGTGACGATCGCACCGAGCTGAAAGAAGCGCTCTCTTCGCTGCAACTGCCGGACGGCATGGGCCTGATCGTTCGCACCGCGGGCGTAGGCAAATCCGCCGATGCGCTGCAGTGGGATCTCTCCTTCCGCCTGAAGCACTGGGAAGCGATCAAAAAAGCCGCCGAAGGCCGCCCTGCGCCGTTCCTGATCCACCAGGAAAGCAACGTTATCGTGCGCGCCTTCCGCGATTACCTGCGCCCGGACATCGGCGAAATCCTGATCGACAACCCGAAAATTCTCGATCTGGCCAAAGAGCACATCGCCGCGCTGGGCCGCCCGGATTTCAGCAGCAAAATCAAACTGTACAGCGGTGAAATTCCTCTGTTCAGCCACTATCAGATCGAATCGCAGATCGAATCCGCCTTCCAGCGCGAAGTGCGCCTGCCGTCCGGCGGCTCGATCGTCATCGACAGCACCGAAGCGCTGACCGCCATCGACATCAACTCCGCACGCGCAACCCGCGGCGGCGACATCGAAGAGACGGCGTTCAACACCAACCTGGAAGCGGCGGACGAAATCGCTCGCCAGCTTCGCCTGCGCGATCTCGGCGGCCTGATCGTCATCGACTTCATCGACATGACGCCGGTACGCCACCAGCGCGAAGTGGAAAACCGCTTGCGCGACGCCGTGCGTCAAGACCGCGCGCGCATCCAAATCGGCCGCATCTCCCGCTTCGGCCTGCTGGAAATGTCGCGTCAGCGCCTCAGCCCGTCGCTGGGTGAATCCAGCCACCACGTGTGCCCACGCTGTAACGGCACCGGCACCATCCGCGACAACGAATCGCTGGCGCTGTCCATCCTGCGCCTGATCGAAGAAGAAGCGCTGAAGGAAAACACCAAAGAAGTTCACGCTATCGTACCGGTTCAGGTCGCTTCGTACCTGCTGAACGAAAAGCGTGAATCCGTCAGCGCGATCGAAAAACGTCAGGGTGGCGTGAAAGCCGTCATCGTGCCGAACGATGAAATGCAAACCCCGCACTACTCAGTGCTGCGCGTACGCAAGGGCGAGGAAACCTCTACCCTCAGCTACCTGCTGCCGAAACTGCACGAAGAAGACATGGAGCGTCCGCTTGAAGATGCGCCGATGGAACGCAAGCGTCCGGAGCAACCGGCCCTGGCTTCCTTCTCCCTGTCCGCCGATGTGCCGCCGCCGGCTGAAGAACCCGTCGCCGTTGCCAAACCTGTCGCTGCAGCCGCCAAGGCTAAAGCCGCAGCGCCGGCCGCCGCCAAGCCGGGCTTCCTGGGCCGCCTGTTCGGTGGTTTGAAGAGCCTGTTCGCCGGTGAAGAACAACCTGCCGTCGAAGAAGCCAAACCGGCCGAAACGCCGAAGGCGGAAGGCAACGGTGAAAACCGTCGTCAGGATCGTCGCGGTCAGCGCCGTCAAGGCACCGGCCGTAAAGAGCGCGGTGAGCGTAGCGACCGTGGCGATCGTCCGGAACGCGGCGAACGTAAAGAGCGCGGTGAAGGCCGTGACAATCGCGAACGCGACAACCGTGAACCGCGTGAGAACCGTGAAGGCCGTGAATCGCGTGAATCCCGCGATGAGCAGCGCCGTAACCGCCGCAACCAGCAGCAGAACGCGCCGGTAGCGGAGGAAACTGCCTCGGAAGAAAGCGCTAAAGCGCCGCGCGAAGATCAGCAGCAGCGCCGTGAACAGCGTGCTGAACGCCAGCGTCGTCGTCAGGAAGAGAAACGTCAGGCTCAGCAGGAAGTGAAAGCGCTGGAAAGCGTTGACGCGGTCGAGAGCACCGACGAAGAGCAGGAAGAACGCCAGCAGCAGAACATGCAGCGCCGTCAGCGCCGCCCTCTGACGCAGAAAGTGCGCATCCTGTCCGCGGAAGAAGAGCTGCAGCGCGCAGCGGAAGAGCTGTTGGCGCCGAAAGCGCCGGTAGCGAAAGCCGAAGATGCGCAGCCAACCGCCGACGACAGCGTGAAGCTGCTGCCGGAAACCGTTGCCGCTCAGGCGGAAGACGATGCCCAGGGCGAAAACCGCGGCAACGGCGAAGGCATGCCGCGTCGTTCCCGTCGTTCACCGCGTCACCTGCGCGTCAGCGGCCAGCGTCGCCGTCGTTACCGCGACGAGCGTTACCCACTGCAATCCCCAATGCCGTTGGTGGGCGCGTTCGCTTCTCCGGAAATGGCATCAGGCAAAGTCTGGGTAAGCTACCCGGTCGCTCAGGTTGAAGAAGCCGAAGTGCAAACCGAAGCCGTAGAGCAGGCGCCGGTTGTCGCCGCAGCGGTTGAACAGCACAGCGTTGCCGTGGAAGAAACTCAGGCCGCGGCCAGCGTCAACGAACCGGCACCAGAAGCCGCCGTTGAAACTGCCGCCGTCACCGTAACGGAAGAAGCGGCAGTCGTAGCGCCGGTTGTTGCCACCCCGGCCGAGGAAACTCCGGCGCCGGTGGAAACCGCCCCGGCAACGGTTGCGGTTGAAGAACCGAAAGCGGAAGAGACTGCCCCTGCAGTGGAAGCTCAGCCGGTAGCTGAAACCGTAGCGGCAGAGCCAGTGGTTGAAGCTAAGCCAGCGGAAGACGAGCCTGTGGTCGAAACTGCACCGGTAGAAGCCGCACCTACGGAAGAAGCGCCAGTGGTAGAAGCCGCACCTGCAGCGGCAGCCGCTCCGGTAGAAAAAGCGCCGGAACCAACGGCCGCCGAACCTGCGCCTGCGGTTGCTCAGCAGCCGGCACCGGTGAAAGCCGTGCAGGACGCGCTGTACAAACACATCGCCACTGCACCGATGACCAAAGCGCCTGCGCCGGCCTATGTGCCGGAAGAACGCAAGCACAGCGACTGGCAGCGCCCTTCCTTCAACTTTGAAGGCAAAGGTTCAGCCGGTGGTCACTCGGCAGTGAGCCAGGCCACCGCGCCGGCCACCAAGCCGCAGCCGGTTAACGAATAAGTTAATCTGCACACCTAAAAAAACCCGCCGACGGCGGGTTTTTTCTTGCCTGCAAAAAGCTCAGGCGATCTTTTTCAGTTTTTTGATGTCCAGAACATCTAACTTGCCGTCAAGTCGACTGACGAACTGCTGAAAATGCGCCGTCTCATTATGCTTATTCAGCGCTTCGCTGCTGGCCCAACGCTCAAAGAACACGAAGGTGCCCGGTTTTTCCAGATCGCGATGCAAATCATATTGCAGGTTGCCCAGCTCCTGGCGGCTCGGCTCGAGAATGTCGTGCACCGCTTCACTGACTGCGGCCTCAAATCCCGCTTTCGCTTGCAGGGTGGCGATAACGCGTACTTCCATTGTTTTCTCCCTTTCCACTTGATGAAAGTCGACGGTATTGGCGTCGGCATCGTTGAAATCATTGTCACTATGCGCCTGCTGCGCCGTTGATTTCAACTTGTCGCCAACAAACAGATGCATCTGCGGCACTTTCCGCTTATCCTTACACCCCGGCGTGAATAAACCCATTATTCGCTTTTCATTAGACGTATTTGACCGCCGGAGCCTAGCTAGATGACCGCACAACCTCAAGTTCTGAAAATCCGCCGCCCAGACGACTGGCATATCCACCTGCGTGACGATGAGATGCTGAAAACGGTGGTGCCCTATACCAGCCAGGTATTTGGCCGGGCGATCGTGATGCCGAACCTGGTTCCGCCCGTGACGACCGTGGCCGCCGCGCGCGCCTACCGCGATCGGATTCTGGCGGCGGTGCCGCAGGGTCACAACTTCACTCCGCTGATGACCTGTTACCTGACCAACTCTCTGGCGGCCAGTGAACTGGTCAGCGGTTTCGAGCAAGGGGTGTTTACCGCCGCCAAGCTGTATCCGGCCAACGCCACCACCAACTCCAGCCACGGCGTCAGCGACGTGACCGGCATTTACCCGCTGTTCGAGCAAATGCAAAAAATCGGCATGCCGCTGCTGATCCACGGTGAAGTGACCGATCCTGCCGTCGATATTTTCGACCGCGAGGCGCGCTTTATCGAACAGGTGATGGAGCCTATCCGCCGTCACTTCCCGGAACTGAAAATCGTCTTCGAACACATCACCACCAAAGAAGCGGCGCAGTACGTGCAGGCAGGCAACCGTTTCCTCGGCGCCACCATCACCCCGCAGCACCTGATGTTCAACCGCAACCACATGCTGGTCGGCGGCATTCGCCCACACCTGTTCTGCCTGCCGATCCTCAAGCGCAACGTCCATCAGGAAGCGCTGCGTCAGGCGGTGGCCAGCGGCTCGGACCGTTTCTTCCTCGGCACCGACTCGGCGCCGCACCTCAAGCATCGCAAAGAGTCCAGCTGCGGCTGCGCCGGCTGCTTCAATGCGCCGAATGCGATCCCGGCTTACGCTGCCGTCTTCGAACAGCTCGGCGCGCTGGAGCACTTCGAGGCCTTCTGCTCGCTCAACGGCCCACGCTTCTATGGCCTGCCGATCAACGAAGATTTCATCGAACTGCAGCGCGTGCCGACCACCCAGCCGGAAGAGATCGCCCTGGGCAATGAATCCGTGATCCCATTCCTGGCCGGCGAAACCCTGAACTGGTCGCTGAAAGGCTGATATTTTTGCTTCGCCCTCTTGCCCTCGCTTACGGTTAACTGTATAAATAAACAGTAAATCGCTTCGGGGGCAATTATGCGTGTTGAAGTCACTATAGATAAAACCCGGCCGCTGCCGTCGGGCGCCATTGAGGCGCTGACCGGCGAGCTGGGCAAACGGGTCAATCGCCAGTTTCCAGGCGCCGTCGTGCACGTCCGTTATGCCGGCGCCAACGGGCTCTCTGTGCTGGGGGGCGCCAAAACCGACCGGGATCTGATTGAGGAAATCCTTCAGGAAACCTGGGAAAGCGCGGACGAATGGTTCAGCGCAGAATAACACTGCAATGCTGTTTTTGCCGGGGGTCGCTCTCCGGCTTTTTTGTTTCTGGCGCCCTGCCCATTCATCGCTTACCCTTACTCTGGAACCAAATCCGCCTCAGCGCTGTATTTAACGCAAAGGAGTAAGCATGGCCCCGGACAAGGTGAAATCCGAAGACGCAATGACGTTTGGCGAATTGCTGGCGCTGATTGCCGATCAGAAAAGACGCTTGAACGTACTGGAAGTGGCCTTCTCTTACCTGGCCTTCAGCCTGGATGACAAAGCCAACCAACGGCTGATCCACAGCCTGAGGCTGGAATCGCAAAGCCAGAATCGCGACGCCGAAACGCAGAAACATTTCGCGCACTTGGCAGAAGAACTGGAAAAATGTCTGCACGGCTCCGCCCCACCCACCGGCGGCGCGGAATAACGCCACAGGCTTTACTCATCGCGCGTTCGCACCCGAATTTGTAGAATAATTGTTCAAATAAATATTTATTTTGCAATTTTAGGTGACAACCCCTCCACCGATGAAAGCGGATGCGTATACTGTAATTGCTCTCATGATGATGAGCCGCATTGATCCTCGTTAGTCACTCACGGTAGTTACTACTCAATAAGGGGTCTTTATGGACAGAAATGATGAAGTAATTCAGACGCACCCGCTTGTCGGTTGGGATATCAGTACTGTCGACGTTTACGACGCCATGATGATACGCCTTCATTACCTGTCTTCACTAGACCAAACGCCCGAAGAAGCCCAAGTAGACCGAACGCTTTGGCTGACCACAGATGTCGCCCGTCAATTAATCAATATTTTAGAGGCCGGCATCGCCAAGATTGAAGCTACGGATTACCAGGATCTTGATCGCAGAAAACATTGATTCATCGTCTCCTACCCCCTAAGGCGCCGCGACCTTTCCCGGCGCCTTTTCTTCGCCTTTCGCCGTTCAATCAGTGCATTGCGTCCGCCAACCTTTTATCATGGGGGCATAAGAAATCGCTATCAGAGAGGGTTGGCACGTGGAATATGATTTGATTGTGGTGGGCAGCGGTTCCGTCGGCGCGGCGGCAGGCTATTATGCCACGCGAGCCGGCTTGAAAGTGCTGATGATCGACAGCGCTATCCCTCCGCACCGAAACGGCAGCCATCACGGCGATACCCGCATTATCCGTCACGCTTACGGCGAAGGCGAAAAGTACGTGCCGCTGGTGCTGCGCGCACAGGCGCTGTGGAATGCGCTGATTCAACAATCCGGCGAGGAACTGTTCCAGTCGTGCGGCGTGCTCAACCTGGGGCCACAGCACTCCGAATTCATTCGCAATGCGCAGCTCAGCGCGCAAAAATTCCGCCTGAACGCGCAAACCCTCAGCGCCGAACAGATCAATCAGCGCTGGCCAGAATTCCGAGCACCGGAAGGCTATGTCGGCGTATTCGAGCCAGACGCGGGGTTCCTGCGTGCCGAGCTGGCGATAACCAGCCTGATCAAGCTGGCGAAAGAAGCCGGCTGCAGCCAGCTGTTCAACTGCCCGGTCAACGCGGTAGAACCCATCGATGGCGGCGTTGAGGTCATCACCGGCGAAGGGCGTTTCACGGCGCGAAAGGCGGTGATCACCGCCGGCACCTGGGTCAAAGCGCTGTTGCCGCAACTGCCGATCGCGCCACTGCGCAAAGTCTTCTCCTGGCATCAGGCAGATGGCCGCTACAGCGTGAACAATCGTTTCCCGGCCTTTACCGTCGAAGCGCAAGACGGCACGCACTATTACGGTTTTCCGGCGGATAACGACGGCCTGAAAGTGGGCAAACATGACGGCGGCCAGCCGATGGATGCCCCCGAGCAGCGCAAACCCTTCGGCAGCTACGCCAGCGACGGCACGGAAGTTTTCTCCTTCCTGCGGCAATTTTTGCCGGGTGTAGGCGTATGTTTACACGGTGAAGCCTGCAGCTATGATATGAGCCCCGACGAAGACTTTATTATCGATACCCTGCCGGATTGCGATCGCCTGATGGTCATCAGCGGATTGAGCGGCCACGGCTTCAAGTTCGCCAGCGCTCTGGGCGAGATCGCCGCGCTGTTCGCGCAGGACAAAGCGCCGCCGGTTGACGTCTCAAGCTTTGGTCTGAAACGATTTAGCTGAGCAAAGGATTTCGCTGTCCAAGTCCCCCTCAGGCACTGGACAGCGAAATTTGGCGGTTACAATTTGTTAACCTGCTAACTCTTTTAAATACCAAGTAAAAATCCTGATAACGGAAATTTCTTATATTCAGCAGTTGAATTTCCGAATTGAACACTTGCAGTGTAAGTCCTATTTTACAGAAGATATGCTCCATCGGCTTTCAACAAGGACGTCACCATGAAACTACTTGTCGTGGACGAATGCTGCTTCACCCGGGTCGGTATAGCCAGCTACTTTGCTGATAGTGGGATCACGACGATCAAGTGCTGCCACAGCATTGAATACGCTACATCGCTGTTGGCCAGCTTTCAGCCGAGCCACATTCTGGTGAACCTCAGCAACCAATGCCGCTATAACGAAGCGGACGCGCAACTGCAGGCCTTTATGGAAGCCAGCCAGTCCGCCTTGCTATTTATCTATCTCGACACACCTTACCCTTACAGCGAAGCGCCAATGCGCATCGCCGATAACGCTTTTCTGTTCAATAAAAGCATTCTGCCGCTCACCTTACGCACGCTGCGCGAGAATCCGCTGGCGCTGGCCGATGACGGCGAAGAGCGTTCCCTGTTCAGCCCGCAGGAGCTGACGGTAATGAAGTATTGGATGGCAGAGATGCCTAACTACCGCATTGCGAAAAAACTGCAGATCAGCTCCCATACGGTCTATGTGCACAAGCGTCACATCACGGAAAAGATCAACGCGCGCAACCGGCTGGAGTTTTACTCGCTGTATAACGTGCTGCGCTATTTCTACCCGCCGAGCACGCCGGCGAATTCAACGCCGCTGGCGCTGTTGGCCGTGTAACCTCAAGCCTGCGATAACGCAGGCTTTTTTATCGTCACTTTCCCGCCCCTCACGCGCGGCGCGCTATAAATGACGCCGAGAAAAGGACTATAATCAAGGGTCCTTCTCTTCAGGCGGCTGAAATGTTAAACCGAATACTGGCGGCTATCGTCAACAATGTGCGTGAGCACCTGGTGCTGTACCTTTGTCTGTGGCTGGTGCTGCTGGCGTTGGATGTCTATTTCTTCTTCGTCATGTAAGCCATGCCGCCGTTATTTCCCCGATTGAGCTTCAGCCGCTTCGGCGATCCCGCCCAGGTGCTGGAATTGCAGCAGATGAGCAGACCGATGCTGCGCCCCGGACAGCGGTTATTGCAGATGCGCTATGCCCCGATCAACCCTTCCGATCTGATCCCGATCCACGGCCAATACGCGCACCGCATCGCCCTTCCTCAGGTGCCGGGATATGAAGGCGTGGGCGTCGTCGTCAATCCGCAGAATGGGTATTCAACGGGCCGACGCGCGCTGGCGGTAGCAGGTAACGGCAGTTGGCAAACGTTCGTCACGCTGCCTGAAGATCGGGTGGTCTGGGTGCCGGACGACATCGACGACGCCTGCGCAGCACAAATCTATATCAACCCGCTCACCTGCTGGGTGCTGTTGACCCAATGGCTGCCGCTCAGCGCCGGCGACGTACTGCTGCTCAACGGCGGCGGCTCCGCTGTCAGCCTGCTGCTGGCGCAGCTGACGGCGCTGCGCGGCATTCGTCTGGCGGTCGTGGTGCGCAATGCCGCTTATCGCCAGGCGTTGCTGGCCGCCGGCGCCTGGCGCGTTATCGAAGCGCCGCAGCTGGCGGAAATGACGAATTTTGGCGCCCGAGCGGCCATCGACTGCATTGGCGGAGAAGACGGATTGCAGTTGGCGCAGGCGGTCCGCACCGGCGGCGATTTTGTGGCGCTGGGCCTGCTTAGCGGCCGCCAGGTAGACTGGCGGCGCGTGGTGGACGAGTTAAAGCTGCGCGCTTCGCTGTTCCACTTGCGCAAATGGAACGCACAGGCAGCGCCGGCGCAATGGCAGACGGCGTTTTATCAGTTATTCCTGCTGCTGCGACGCGGCCAGCTGGCGCTGCGCCCACCCGCCGCGATTTATCCTTTGCGTCAGTACGCAGCGGCGCTGCACCACGCCGCCCAGCCCGGCGTGAATGGCAAAATCTTCCTCACTCCGGAGGCTGGCGCGGCGGGCGGCCGTCCCCCAGGATAACCGCCAGCCGATAGCCGCCCTCGGTAGTCTCCAGCGCGATGCGCGCCACGATCGTCAGCGGCACCGACAGCAACATGCCCACCGGGCCAAGCAGCCAGCCCCAAAAGATCAGCGACAGGAACACCACCAGCGTCGACAGCCCCAGCCCGCGCCCCATCACGCGCGGCTCGAGGATATTGCCGATCACCATGTTGACAGCGATAAAGCCGCCCGCCACCACCAGCGCATCTCCTAATCCGTTGAACAACAGCGCCTGAATCAGCGGCGGAATGGCGGCCAATACCGAGCCAATGTTGGGAATGTAGTTAAGCAGAAATGCCAGCAGCCCCCAGATAAAGGCAAAACGCACGCCGACCGCCGCCAGGAAGATCCAGACGATTACCCCGGTGGCCAGGCTGATGATGGTTTTAATCACCAGATAGCGCGTCACGCCATCCAGCGCCCGCCGCATCGCGGCGAGCCCCTCGTTCGGCTTATCCAGCGCCTGCTGCAGCTTGTAAGGCAGCAACTGCACTTCGAACAGCATAAACACCACGGTCATCAGGAGCAGGAAGACGTTGGTCATCGCGCCAGACAGGTGCCCCAGCATGCGGGTGACCAGATTCATCGTCGCGCTGGGATCGACATACTGCAGCATCGCTTCGCTGGAAAGGCTGATATTGAAACGGTCGGCGTAATGCTGCAGCTCGCGCAGCTTCTCGATCATCATGCCGCGGTACTGCGGCAGCGAACGGGCGAACTCGTTCAGCGAAGCCCCCAGCATGCCGATAAACAGCATCACGACCACGATCACCGCCGTCACCAGCAGCGTCACCCCGACGATACGCGGCACCCGTTTACGCTCCAGCATCGCCACCAGCGGATTCAGCACCATAGCGAGAAATACCGCCAGCAAAAACGGCACCACAATGTCGGCGGCGGCTTTCACCCCGGCCAAAATGATCACCAACATCGCCAGCAGGACGGCCAGACGCAGGCTGCTGTCGGTCACACGGGTTCGGCCCATGACGTTTCCTTGTTATTTCACTGGGTTAACCGGCGCCAGGGCGCCGGCTCTTGGCGCTAATGGTAGCAAAATCCGCCGCTGCACCGCAGGGGATTTAGCGCAACCGTTCGACAAAGTTAATCTTTCCGCCCTGCCCTGCGCCGCAATAAATAGGCATAACCTTTGCCAACAAATAATCTCGCCGGGCAACTCACGAGGGGTTTACGTAAAATGACAAAAGCTGACATTAATAGATAATAGCACCACTTTTCAATGACTAGCGTGAACCTCTCGTGAGCGAAATAATATTATCTCCAACGATTTATCTGATTAACTCCGAACATCTCGAACAAATTCACTGACTAATATTTCAAAGTAGTAACATAGTTAAATTTATTATTGATTTTATGTTTCCTAAAGTTTAATTATTGCAGCCAGCCAATCGGTAATCGAAGGAAACAGGATGCTCTGGAAAAATACCGCCGATCGTTTCGGCCATGTGTCAGTGTTGATCCACTGGCTGGTGGCGCTGACGGTGTACGGCATGTTCGCACTCGGCCTGTGGATGGTCACGCTGGGCTATTACGACGTCTGGTACCATCAGGCGCCGGAGATCCACAAAAGCATCGGCACGCTGCTGTTCATTGTGATGGTGATCCGCGTGGTCTGGCGCTTTGTCTCACCGCCGCCTAAACCGCTGGCCAGCTATGGCCGCCTCACTCGCGTCAGCGCCATCCTCGCGCATCTGGCGCTGTACGCCGTGTTGTTCGGCATTCTGATCAGCGGCTATCTGATCTCCACCGCAGACGGCCAACCGATCAGCGTGTTCGGCTGGTTCAACGTGCCCGCCACCGTGACCGGCATGGCGGAACAGGCCGACACCGCCGGCGCCATACACCTTTACCTGGCCTGGGCCGTGGTAGTGCTCTCGATACTGCACGGGCTGGCCGCGCTTAAACATCACTTTATCGATCGTGATGTCACTTTGAAACGGATGCTGGGTAGCAGCGCCGATTAACCTTTGGATTTATGGAGATTGCTATGTTGAAAAAGACCGTATTGGGCCTGACCGCAGGCGCCCTGCTGCTGAGCGCCGGTTCCGCACTGGCGGCAGACTACAAGATCGATAAACAAGGCCAACACGCCTTTATCGAATTCCGCATCCAGCATCTGGGCTACAGCTGGCTGTACGGCAGCTTTAAAGACTTCGACGGCGGCTTCACCTTCGACGAGAAAGATCCGTCCAAGGACAAGGTCAACGTGACCATCAATACCGCCAGCGTCGACACCAACCACGCCGAGCGCGACAAGCACCTGCGCAGCGCCGAGTTCCTCAACGTGGAGAAGAACAAGCAAGCCAAGTTTGAATCCACCGAAGTGAAGAAAAGCGGCGACGGTTACGCGGTGGTCGGCAACCTGACGCTGAACGGCGTCACCAAACCGGTTACGCTCGATGCCAAACTGATTGGCCAGGGCAACGATCCGTGGGGCGGCTACCGCGCCGGCTTTGAAGCCAACGGCAAGATCAAGCTGAAAGATTTCGGCATCACCACCGATCTTGGCCCGGCGTCGCAAGACGTTGAGCTGATCATCTCCGTAGAAGGCGTGCGCGAGAAATAAAAAAAAAGCCCGGCTTGGCGGCCGGGCTTGTCGGTTCCTCAGGCTCAGCGGGCTGGGCCTTCTTCTTCCGGTGCCGGAATGTGCATCGTGGTCTGCAACAATCCTTTCGATTTATTGAAAATCTTGACGCCGTTTTCGCGGCCGGCACGGCGCGCGCGCTGCTCTTCGCGCGGCAGCTTCAGCTCTTCGCGGCAAATCTCGCTGCAGCATCCTTCAAACTTGGCGGCGCAGCTCGGGCACTGAATGAACAGCAGATGGCAGCCGTCGTTCTTGCAGTTGGTATGGGTGTCGCACGGTGCGCCGCACTGGTGGCAGTTGGCGATCACATCGTCGGAGATGCGCTCCCCCATACGCTCATCGAACACGAAGTTTTTGCCGATAAACTTCAGCGGCAACCCCTGTTCTTTCGCTTTGCGGGTGTACTCGATAATCCCGCCTTCCACGTGGTAGATGTTTTTAAAGCCGTTGTGCAGCATATAGGCGCTGGCTTTTTCACAGCGAATGCCGCCGGTGCAGTACATGACGATATTCTTGTCTTTGCTGTCCTGCAGCATCTCCACCGCCATCGGCAGCTGATCGCGGAAGGTATCCGACGGCACCTCGATGGCGTTTTCGAAATGGCCGACTTCGTACTCATAGTGGTTGCGCATATCGACGAATACCGTATTCGGATCGTCGATCATCTGATTGACGCGATCGGCCTGCAGATACTCACCGACGTTGCTCGGATCGAAGCTCTCGTCATCGATGCCGTCAGCCACGATGCGCTCGCGCACCTTGAGGCGCAGCACCCAGAAGGATTTGCCGTCGTCTTCCAGCGCGATATTCAGGCGGACCTGATCCAACGCCGGGTGCGAGGCGAACAGCGCGGCTTTGAACGCGTCGAAGTTATGCTGCGGCACGCTGATCTGCGCGTTGATGCCCTCTTTCGCCACGTAGATGCGGCCGAACACCTTCAGTTTTTCGAACTGAACGTACAGGCTGTCGCGAAACGCCTTGGGATCGTCGATGGAGAAGTATTTGTAAAAAGAAACTGTGGTGCGCGGCTCGGTTTCCGCCAGCATGCGCGCCTTCAGTTCCTCATTAGAAATTCGGTTATGTAACACTGGCATGGTGTACTTTCCTGTCTTTCGGGAGGTGACTGATTACCGCGCGCAGCCAGCCGGCCCGCGCGCGGCGCACATCATACCCGAAAAACCGCCGCCGCGCAGCCCTGGCGCTCGCGTGCGCATACCTGCATCGCGCACTCATCCCGGATGCCACCGTATTGACCTTCCTGATAAGGATATCGCCATGGGCTTTTGGCAGGAAATATTGTGGAAAAATTCGGCACTCGATGCATATTTAACGCCCAAAAGGGGATTTTAATGCGTTGTGTTTTCCCGGATCGTCAGAAAAATGCCACAATAGTCGCAAACAATCGGCAGAAACGAACCTAGCGACCGAGCCCACCCGGCCGTCAGACCATGCTATGACTCTGTCATTACACTTAAACAACCGTATTAAAACAGAGAACCCATGACTCAAGTTCCTACTTTCAATCGCTCCTTACTGCACCCGCGCTACTGGCTGACCTGGGTAGGCATCGGCTTGCTGTATCTGCTGGTGTTGCTGCCTTATCCCGTCATCTACTGGCTCGGCACCTCGATCGGGCGATTTTCCATGCGCTTTCTCAAGCGACGCGTCGTTATCGCCCAACGTAACCTCGAACTCTGTTTTCCCGACATGCCGCAGGCTGAACGCGATGCGCTGGTGGTAAAGAATTTCGAATCGGTCGGCATGGGGTTGTTTGAAACCGGCATGGCGTGGTTCTGGCCGAACTGGCGCATCGAGCGCTGGTTCAAGGTCAGCGGCCTGGAGCACATTCAAAAAGCGCGCGACAACCATCAGGGCGTGTTGCTGATTGGCCTGCACTTTTTGACGCTGGAGCTGGGCGCGCGCATCTTCGGCATTCACAACCCGGGCATCGGCGTTTACCGCCCGCACGACAACAAGCTGATGGACTGGCTGCAAACCTGGGGCCGGATGCGTTCCAACAAATCGATGCTGGATCGTAAAGACGTCAAAGGCATGATCCGCGCCCTGAAACAGGGCGATATCATCTGGTATGCGCCGGATCACGACTACGGCCCGCGCAGCAGCGTTTTCGTGCCGCTGTTCGCGGTGGATAAAGCCGCCACCACCACCGGCAGCTACGTGCTGGTGCGGATGGGCAAACCGGCGATCATTCCGTTCACCCCGCGTCGCCTGCCGGACGGCAAAGGCTATGAGCTGATCATGCAACCGGCGGTGGAAAACTTCCCGCTGGACAACGAACTCGACGCCGCCGCCTTTATGAATAAAGTGGTGGAAAAAGAGATCCTGATGGCGCCGGACCAATACATGTGGCTGCACCGCCGCTTCAAGACCCGCCCGGAAGGCGAGCCTTCGCTGTACTGATCACGCAAACCCGCCGCCGGCGGGTTTTTTATTGCACGCCCCTTGAGAATCGCCGGCGAGGGTGGGATGGTAATGCTTTTGCCGCCACCCTTGGAGCCGCCATGTATATTGTCAGCCTGACCTACCATCGCCCGATCGCCGACGTCGACAGCCACCTTGACGGGCACATCGCCTGGCTTAAGAAATATTTTCAGGACGGCACCTTCGTCGCCTCCGGCCGCAAGAATCCCCGCACCGGCGGCGTGATCCTGGCCAAAGGCATTGAGCGTGCTCGGCTGGACGCCATCCTGGCCGAAGATCCGTTCAACGCCGTGGCCCACTACGAGGTCACCGACTTTAGCGCCACCACCACCGCCGCCGGTTTCGAGGCGCTGGCCGGACTATAAAACGCTGTAAATTCCGCGCGCCAAGCGCGGAATAAGGTTTAAACGCCATTTTTAAAACTTTATTTCATTTTTTGCCCTATCTGCGTCCCCTCGTTTGCCGTCGCCGCGCCTGCGGCGCATACTTACCACGCTAACTTTCACGTTTTGCCCCATCATCTCGCCACCGGCAAAACGCGTCACCTTTCGGCAGTGGACATTTATGGCTTCGGCAGCAGAACCCGTTAACTGGAAACGCAATCTTTTCGTCGCCTGGCTGGGATGTTTTCTCACCGGCGCCGCCTTCAGCCTGGTGATGCCGTTTCTGCCGCTGTACGTAGAGACGCTGGGCGTTACCGACCATCAGGCGCTCAACATGTGGTCCGGTCTGCTGTTCAGCATCACCTTCCTGTTTTCCGCTATCGCCACGCCGTTCTGGGGCGCCCTGGCCGATCGACGCGGCCGCAAACTGATGCTGCTGCGTTCGGCGCTCGGTATGGCGATCGTCATGGCGCTGATGGGCATGGCGCAAACGGTCTGGCAGTTTCTCGCGCTGCGTGCGGTGCTGGGGCTGCTCGGCGGGTTCATTCCCAACGCCAACGCGCTGATCGCCACCCAGGTGCCGCGCAACCGCAGCGGCTGGGCGCTCGGCACCCTGTCCACCGGCGGCGTCGGCGGTGCGCTGATCGGCCCGCTGATCGGGGGGCTGCTGGCCGATTTATACGGTCTGCGCCCGGTGTTTTATATCACTGCCGCGGTGCTGTTCGTCTGCTTCGTGCTGACGCTGCTGTATGTCAAAGAACAATTCACCCCGGTGCAAAAGCGCGACATGCTGCACGCAAAACAGGTGTTCGCTTCGCTGAAAAACCCGAAGCTGGTGCTCAGCCTGTTCGTCACCACCATGATCATCCAGATCGCCACCGGCTCGATCGCGCCGATCCTGACGCTGTATGTGCGCGATTTGGCCGGCGCCACCCACAATCTGGCGTTTATCAGCGGGCTGATCGCCTCGGTGCCCGGTGTCGCGGCATTGATGAGCGCCCCGCGGCTGGGCAAGCTGGGCGATCGCATCGGCCCGGAACGCATACTGGTGTTCATGCTGATCGTTTCGGTGCTGCTGCTGATCCCGATGGCGTTCGTGCAAACGCCGTGGCAACTCGGGGTGCTGCGTTTTCTGCTGGGGGCGGCCGACGGCGCGTTGCTGCCGGCGGTACAGACGCTGTTGATTTATAACTGCACCAATCAGGTGGCCGGCCGTATTTTCAGCTATAACCAGTCGTTCCGCGACGTCGGCAACGTCAGCGGCCCGCTGCTCGGCGCCGCAGTCTCCGCCGGTTACGGTTTTCGCGCGGTCTTCGGCGTCACCGCGCTGGTGGTGCTGTTCAACGCCGGTTATTCCTGGTGGTGTCTGCGGCGGCGGCCGGGCTACATGCGGGAAGACACGCTGCAGGAAGAACAATAGCTGCATTTATCGCCAATTTCCGCCATTGGCCGGATCAACGCCGCGTTTCCCCTACTTTTAATAATGCTTCCTTCGGGCCTGCGAATTTTCGGCCCACTCGGAACATTCTTACCTCAACATCTTGTTTATCAACAATTAATTAACTTTCAGCGCATAAAACCCGCTGTCAATCATATTCCCGCCACAACCAACAGAAAAACCAGAAAAGGAGATGCTTGTCGACTTTTCGTCTAAAAAATGGGATACAGGTACTAGACAAAACCAACGACCAGTTATCAAATGGTTAAATAATATCACGCCAGATGTGAACCATCGGCCAAGTGAAAAAAGGTCAGCACGCTTTCCACGGTTTATCAGCGTTGCAGCCACGGTTTTGTCGGGTAATCCGCATTGGGCGGATCGCCTTCATTAAATACACATACAACCACAGTACGGGCTGCAGCCATGCAGCGCCTTTTTATTGGGAAATCGTTATGCAATCCTCTGTCAATAAGTCAGAAAGCCGGACCTTCTTCGGCCATCCCTATCCGCTGGGTTCTCTGTTCTTCACCGAAATGTGGGAACGCTTTTCGTTCTACGGCATCCGTCCGCTGCTGATCCTGTTTATGGCCGCCACCGTGTACGACGGCGGCCTGGGTCTGGCGCGTGAGAACGCGTCGGCGATCGTCGGCATTTTCGCCGGCAGCATGTACCTGGCGGCACTGCCGGGCGGCTGGCTGGCGGACAATTGGCTCGGCCAACGCAAGGCCGTCTGGTACGGTTCGATCCTGATCGCGCTCGGCCACCTGTCGATCGCGCTGTCCGCAGTGATGGGCACCAACCTGTTCTTCATCGGTCTGATGTTCATCGTGCTCGGTTCCGGCCTGTTCAAGACCTGTATCTCGGTGATGGTCGGTACGCTGTACAAGAAAGGCGATGCGCGTCGCGACGGCGGTTTCTCGCTGTTCTACATGGGCATCAACATCGGTTCGTTCATCGCCCCGCTGATCTCCGGCTGGCTGATCAAGTCACACGGCTGGCACTGGGGCTTCGGCATCGGCGGCATCGGGATGCTGGTGGCGTTGGTGATCTTCCGGGTGTTCGCCGTCCCGGCGATGAAACGCTATGACCGCGAAGTGGGCCTGGACTCCACCTGGAACAGCCCGGTCGCGAAGAAAAAAGGCGTCGGCGCCTGGCTGCTGGCATTGGCGGTAGTCCTGGCTGCGGTCATCGTGCTGATCGCTCAGGGCACCATCGTCATCAACCCGGTTGAGGTAGCCAGCGTGCTGGTGTACGTGATCGCCGCGTCGGTCACGTTGTACTTCATCTATCTGTTCGCCTTTGCCGGCCTGAGCCGCAAAGAGCGCGCACGCCTGCTGGTGTGCTTCATCCTGCTGATCTCCGCCGCGTTCTTCTGGTCAGCGTTTGAACAGAAACCGACCTCGTTTAACCTGTTCGCCAACGATTACACCAATCGCATGATCGGCGACTTCGAAATCCCGGCGGTATGGTTCCAGTCGATCAACGCCCTGTTCATCATCCTGCTGGCGCCGGTCTTCAGCTGGGCCTGGCCTGCGCTGGCACGCAATAACGTGCGTCCGAGCAGCATCACCAAGTTCGTGATCGGCATCCTGTGCGCCGCCGGCGGTTTTGGCCTGATGATGCTGGCCGCGCAGAATGTGCTGAGCAACGGCGGCGCCGGCGTATCGCCGATGTGGCTGGTGGGCAGTATCCTGATGCTGACGCTGGGTGAGCTGTGCCTGAGCCCGATCGGGCTGGCCACCATGACGCTGCTGGCGCCGGAGAGAATGCGCGGGCAAATGATGGGGCTGTGGTTCTGCGCCAGCGCGCTGGGCAACCTAGCCGCCGGCCTGATCGGCGGCCACGTCAAGGCCGACCAGCTGGATATGCTGCCGGATCTGTTCGCTCGCTGCTCCGTCGCGCTGCTGATCTGCGCCGCCGTGCTGATCGTGCTGATCGTGCCGATTCGCCGCATGCTGGAAAATACCCAGTCCAAGAGCGCGCAAAAACCGGCGACCAACGCCTGACGGATAGCCCGTTTTATCTCGCAAACCGGCGCTCGATGCGCCGGTTTTTTTATGCTTGCCAGGCCTGATGTTGCAATACCACTCGGTAGCCATCAGGATCTTCAAAGGTTTGCCCCGCCCGATCCCAATAGGGATTATAGGCGGCGACCGATAAGAATCCCGCCGCCCGCATCCGCTCACACCCGGCTCGCCATTCGTTCTCATCCGGCAGGTAAAACACCAGCAGATGATCCTGCGTCGGCGCCTGCCCGACCCGCACCCCGCGATGCTGCGTGAACTCCAGATGGTAGGCATGCTGCGGATGCCCGATCATCATGCCGTCGAACCCCTGATGATCGACAAACTCGCCCAGCTTTTCGAACCCCAGCCCGCGGCAATACAGCGTAGCAATCTCTTGCAACCGATCGGTCGGGCGCGCGATGCGCAACACCGCTTTGGCTATCGACATGTCCTCCTCCTCCTCATGATAACGTCATACAGCGCCATGCCCGCCAGCATCGCCAGCAGGAACGGCCATACCCGGCTTATCTCCGCCCCGGCCAACACCCAGGCTGGACCGGGGCAAATACCCGCGATGCCCCAGCCGATGCCGAACAGCACGCTGCCCGCCAGCAAACGACGATCCAGACGCCCGGCGGCCGGGATCTGCAGCGTTTCCCCCAACAGGCTACGCTCTCGTCGCCTCGCCCACAGGAAGGCCGGCGCCGCCACCGCGATCGCACCAGCCATCACCAACGCCAGCGAGGGATCCCACGCGCCGGTAACATCGAGAAACGCCAGTACTTTGGCCGGATTGGCCATGCCGGCGATAATTAACCCCAGACCGAAAATCACGCCGCTCAGCAGCGCCAACAGAGACTTAAGCATCTTCAGCCTCCCAGCAGATGGCGCATCAGCCACACGGTCGTAAAGCCCAGCAGCATAAACACCGCCGTGGCGGCCAGCGAACGCGGCGCCAACCGTGCGACGCCGCACACGCCGTGCCCGCTGGTGCAACCGCTGCCCAATCGAGTGCCCAATCCCACCAACAGCCCTGCGGCCGCCAGCCCGCCGTTGCCGACCGCGATCTCACCGGACGGCAAAGCCGCAGCGGCAGCATACAGCCAGGGAGAGAGCAGCAACCCGCCAATAAATGCGGCGCGCCAGCCCCGCTCCTGGCCAGCGGCACTCAATACACCGCCGGTAATGCCGCTGATGCCGGCGATCCGGCCGTTGAACAGCAGCAGCAGCGCCACCGCGCCGCCGATAATGGCCCCGCCCGCCAGCGCGGAATAAGGCGTGAAGTGTTGCCAGTCAATGGTCATCGCGGTTCTCCGGTTGTGGGCAATAGAGCTGATACAGGGTATGGAGCAGCGCCAGCGCTTTGGCATCGGCCACCGCATAGTAAATCTGCTTGCCGGCGCGCCGGGTGGACACCAACCCTTCCTCCCGCAGCACGCCAAGCTGCTGGGACAGCGTCGGCTGGCGGATATCCAGCGCCTGCGCCAGCTCGCTCACCGCCATCTCGCCCTGACTGAGCCGGCACAGCAGCAGCAGCCGATCTTCGTTGCCCAGGGTGCGCAGCATCGCGCCGGCCTGCGCCGCCGCCTTACGCATCGCGTCAATATCCATTGCCCCTCCATCAATATATGAAATTATATAATATTATTTTATAAAGTATTCACACACAAAGCCACCGACTGGCGTGAAATAACGCCGCATGGCATGCTGTTTGGTCTTATCCTTTTGCCGCGCGGAGGGCGCCAGCGATGCTGTTTTTTCACGACGTTCTGCCGCCCGATCAGCCTGTCCGGCCGTTAGCCAGGGATTATCATCATGGCGACAGCGAGCCGGAGCACTACCATAACTGCGCGCAGCTGATCCACAGCCTGAGCGGCGTGGTGCAGGTCACTACCCGGCTCGGCAGTTGGGTGGTGCCGCCCGGCCGCGGCGTCTGGGTACCGGCGAAAGTGGTGCACAGTCTACGCATCACCGGCCAGGTAGCGGCCAGGACGTTGTTCATCGATCCGCTGGCGCGCGCCGATCTGCCGGCTCAGTGCCAGGTGGTGCAGGTGTCGCCGCTGCTGCGCGAGCTGATTATCAGCGCGATGGAGATTGCGCCCGGCTACCCCAGCGGCGGGCGCGACGAACGCATCATGGAATTGATTCTGGATGAATTACGGGTGCTGCCGAGCCTGCCGCTGCACCTGCCCGAACCGCGCGAGGCCTCGCTGCTCGCCCTGTGCCGCCATATTCAGGCCACGCTGGCGCAGCCCTGGACGCTGGAACAGGCGGCCGAACGCCTCAATGTCAGCGGACGCACCCTGTCGCGGCGCTTCCAGCGAGAAACCGGGCTGCGTTTTGGCGATTGGGTGCGACGCGCCCGTTTACTGGCGGCGCTGAACGCGCTGGCGATCGGACGTTCGGTGTTGGAAGTGGCGCTGGATCTCGGCTATGACAGCCCCAGCGCGTTCAGCGCCATGTTTCGCCGGGTGCTGGGGGTAGCGCCCAGCGACTATTTCAGCCGGGCCGCGCCGACGTTGACGCCAGATAGCGCCCGGCGACGTTGAACAACGCCTGCAGCGAAGCGCTGGCGGAGTCGACGTCGATGCCAACGCCGTAGCTCGCCTCGCCGTGCGGCAAAACGCAGCGAATGTAAGCCACCGCGCGGCTGTCGCTCTGATGCCCCAGCGTATGCTCGTGGTAATCTTCGATAGCCAACGGCAAACCGAAGCGTTGGCGCAGCGCATCCACCGCGCTGGAAAGCAGGCCGTTGCCGGCCCCCTGCAGCTGCAGAGGCTCCCCCTGCCAGGCGACTCGCGCGTTGAAACTGTACGCTTCCACGCCGTGACTTTCCGTTTGATAGCTCAACAGCTGCAAGCGCGGCTGTTCCACCAGCCCGTAAGTGTCGCGGAATAAGCGCCACAGCTGCGCGACGCTCATTTCCTTACCGCTGCCGTCGGTCGCCCGCTGGACCACCTGGCTGAAATCAATCTGCAAACCGCGCGGCAACGCCAGCCCATGGTTCTGCTCCAACAGCCAGGCGGTGCCGCTTTTGCCGGACTGGCTGTTAACCCGGATCACTGCCTCATAGCTGCAGCCGACATCGGCGGGATCGAGCGGCAGGTAAGGCACCTGCCACCAGCCATCTTGCCGCTGCCGTTGCGCGGCGAAGCCTTTCTTGATCGCATCCTGATGCGATCCGGAGAAGGCGGTAAACACCAACTCACCGGCATAAGGATGGCGAGGATGTACCGGCAGCTGATTGCACTGCTCCACCACCTCCACCACCTGCTTCAAGCGGCTGAAGTCCAGGCCCGGCGCCACGCCCTGGGTATAGAGATTCAACGCCAGCGTGACCAGATCAACGTTGCCGGTACGCTCGCCGTTGCCGAACAGGCAGCCTTCGACCCGATCGGCGCCGGCCAGCAGCGCCAGCTCGGCGCAGGCGACGCCGGTGCCGCGATCGTTATGCGGGTGCACGCCGATCGTCACATCAGCGCGACGGCTGAAGTGGCGACAGAACCATTCGATCTGATCGGCATACACGTTGGGCGTACTCACTTCCACCGTCGCCGGCAGGTTGATGATCATCGGCCGCTGTGCCCCCGGTTGCCAAACATCCGCTACCGCTTCGCAGATCTCCAGCGCGAACGCCAATTCGGTAAAGCAGAAGGTTTCCGGCGAATACTCGAAGCACCAGACGGTATCGGGCTGCGCCTCGCAATGCCGGCGAATGCGCCGCGCGCCGTTCACCGCCAGCGCCACGGTAGCCGCCTTATCCTGGCGGAACACGATGTCGCGAAACATCGGCGCCGTGGCGTTATACAGATGCACGATAGCCCGCGGCGCTCCCTGCAGCGCCTCGAAGGTGCGGTCGATCAGATCGTCGCGCGACTGCGTCAGCACCTGAATGGTGACATCGTCCGGGATCAGCCGCTCGTCGATCAGGGCGCGCACAAAGTCGAAGTCCGTTTGCGACGCCGAAGGGAAAGCCACCTCAATCTCTTTGAAACCGCACTGCAACAGCAGCTGATAGAACTCGCGCTTGCGCGCGTTATCCATAGGCTCCGCCAGCGCCTGGTTGCCGTCGCGCAGATCGCTGGAGCACCAGCGCGGCGCCTGTCGCAGGGTACGCGAAGGCCACTGGCGATCCGGTAACGTCACCGGCGGGAACGGTCGGTATTTGCTTGAAGGGTCGATTAACATGGGCTTCTCCTGATGCCTGAGTGAACGATACCGTCATTATTTCCCGCCTCCGCGCCTGCTTCTCCCGCTTTGCGGACAACCGTCGTCGCAGAGCGGACAACAAAAAAATTTGCATCCTGCGCCAGTGAGACAACAATTAGTTTTGACGTTTCCCCCACCGCGCCGGCAGCACGCCGGACGCTTTACTCTCATTGTCAACGGAGGCGAACATGAGCCTGTATGCAACCCTGGAAGAAGCCATCGAGGCCGCACGCGAAGAGTTTCTCGACACCGCCGAAGGCGGCGGCGGTGACGAACCGCCGGTGCCGCAGCAGTTCAATCTGCAAAAGTACGTGATGCAGGATGGCGACACGATGTGGCAGGCGGAGTTCTTCGAAGAAGAAGGCGAGGCGGTGGAATGCCTGACGCTGCGCAGCGGTGCGGCGGCGCAGGCGATCTTCGACGGTGACTACGACGAGGTGGAAATCACCGCCGAGTGGATAGACGAAAACACCCTGTACGAATGGGAGGAAGGCGACTTCCAGCTCGAGCCGCCGTTGGATACCGAAGAAGGCCAGGCCGCCGCCGATGAGTGGGATGAACGTTAACCCGCACGACGCTTTGAACGCCAAGGAGGCAGCATGAACATTCGCCAGGCCCGCCCCACCGACTACCCCGCCATTTTGCAGCTGCAGGCGGAAAACGTGCCGGAAGCGCTCGATGAGCGCCAAAAACGGCAGGGATTTATCGTATCGCGCATGAATGAAGCGCAGCTGACGGCGATCAACCGCGGCATCGGCATATGGGTGGCGGAACAGGAGGGCCAACTGGCGGGGTTCGTTTGCCTGATGCCCGCCGACGCGCAGCCGCGGCCGCCGGTGGTGGATGCGATGCTGGCGACGCTCGCCACGCACTCATTCGCCGGACGGCCGCTGAGTGAGCAGCGGGTATTTCTCTACGGCCCGGTCTGCCTCGGCATGGCCTGGCGCGGCAAAGGCGTATTAAAGCGCCTCTACGCCGCAGTCAAAGCGCACACCCGCCATGATTACGACGTGGGCGCACTGTTTATCGACGACGACAATCCGCATTCGTTGGCCGCTCACGTGCAAGGGCTGGGGATGACGGCGCTGGCGCCTTTCCATTGCGGGCAGAAAGGCTACCAGCTGGTGGTGTTCGCCACCCGCTGAGCAGGTTTATTCATAGGGGCCATGCTGCGCATCGAACGGCAGCATAAAGGTGTCCACCACCATCGACAGCGGCACATCTATCACCGTGACGTAACGCCAGGGCGTATCGCGCAAATCCCACTGCACGCCGGGATAGTACTGGTGGCCATGCCCCGCACCGGGCACGGTGCGGCTGATGATGCTGCCGCAGCCGGTTAGGGCCATCACGCCGGCCGTCACGCAGGCCAGGCGAAAGTAGGAAGAGAGCTTCACGACATTGACTCTGAGAAAGGGGTTGTTTCGCGAGTGAACAACGCATCGGCCGCAGTCTATCACAGTTCCCTTTTTTCACCGGCACCGGCGCGCTCAGGCAAAAGGTAAAAAAAAACGGGGAACGCGCCGTGCGCATTCCCCGTCTAAGCGTTGCCGCTAAGCGATTAACGCCGGCCCGTTGGGTGCGCCAGCGGGTTGTGCGGCAACTGCTGGTAGTGTTCACGCCAGGCGGCGCCTTCCGGCAGCAGCCAGACGCGCTGGTGCAGACGAGCCAGCGTGACCGGATCGCTCAGCAGTTCCAGGCGCTTGCCCTTCACCAGCTTCTCCGGCCCCAGCTGCAGCGCTTCGTTTACCCGCTCCTCGCGATTGCGATCGAGCGTCGCGCGCAGGTGGTGACGCGCCGTCGCCAGCGCCGTCGCCAACGCGTTGAAGGACGGGTTGACCACCGCGTGCATAAAGCCGTTGGTCAACGCCCGGTTGCGGTTGAGATGAAGGTACTCTTCCGTCGCCAGCAGCTCACGCGGCGGATTGTACTCTTCCGGGATCAGGAACAGCTTGGCGCGTTTGCTTTTCATGCCCAGCGTCGCGCGGCTCGACAGCACCGACACGAACGGCGACAGGATCAGCGAGAACACGATTGGCGACAGCCACCACAGGAAACGCAGATCCAACCACGCCATGCCGCCGGCCCACACCAGGCCCAGCAACATCTGCGAGCCATGGCGGCGGAACGCTTCGCCCCACGGCGTGTCGTCGTCGTCACGCTGTGGCGAATTCCACACCACTTCCCAACCGAGGAAGGCGCTCACCACGAACACGGTATGGAACAACATGCGCACCGGCGCCAACAGCACCGAGAACAGCATTTCCATCAGCATCGAAATGAACAAACGGAACGCGCCGCCGTACTCTTTCGCGCCCTTGGCCCAGATCAGCACGATGCTGAGCAGCTTCGGCAGGAACAGCAGCACCAGCGTGGTGGAGAACAGCGCTATCGCCAGCTCCGGCCGCCACTGCGGCCAGACCGGGAACAGCTGCCGCGGCTGCAGGAAGTATTGCGGCTCCATCAGGGTATGCACCACCTGCAATGCGGTGGAGAGCGCCAGGAACATGAACCACAGCGGCGCCGACAGGTAGGACATCACGCCGGTGAGGAACACCGCACGGTGCACCGGGTGCATGCCCTTCACCAGGAACAGGCGGAAGTTCATCAGGTTGCCGTGGCACCAGCGACGGTCGCGTTTCAGCTCATCCAGCAGGTTCGGCGGCAGCTCTTCGTAACTGCCCGGCAGATCGTAAGCGATCCACACGCCCCAGCCGGCGCGGCGCATCAGCGCCGCTTCAACGAAGTCGTGCGACAAGATAGAACCGGCGAAGGAGCCCTCGCCCGGCAGCGGCGCCAGCGCACAGTGCTCGATAAACGGCTTCACGCGGATGATGGCGTTATGGCCCCAGTAGTGCGACTCGCCCAGCTGCCAGAAATGCAGACCGGCGGTAAACAGTGGCCCGTAAACGCGAGTAGCGAACTGCTGCACGCGCGCGTACAGGGTATCCATGCCGGACGCCTTCGGCGCGGACTGGATGATGCCGGCGTTCGGGTTGGCTTCCATCAGGCGAACCAGCCCGGTGAGGCATTCGCCGCTCATCACGCTGTCAGCATCCAGGATCACCATGTAGCTGTACTCACCGCCCCAGCGACGGCAGAAGTCGTCGATGTTGCCGCTCTTGCGTTTGACGCGGCGGCGACGGCGGCGATAGAAGATGCGGCCGTGGCCGTCGACATCGCGGCACAGCTCCATCCACGCCTTTTGCTCGGCCACGCAGATGTCCGGATCGTAGCTGTCGCTCAGCACGTAGATATCGAAGTGTTCCAGCTGACCGGTCGCGGCGACGGACTCATAGGTCGCGCGCAGGCCGGCGAACACGCGTTCGACGTCTTCGTTGCAGATCGGCATGATCAGCGCGGTGCGGTGCGCCGGGTTGATCGGCTCATCGCCCTTGATGGTGGAGGAAATGCTGTATTTGTCCTTGCCGATCAGCAGCTGCAGGAAGCCCATCAGCGCGGTCCAGAAACCGGCCGAGACCCAGCAGAACAGCACGGCGAACAGGATCAGAATGCCGGTTTGCAGCACATACGGCAGCAGCTGCAGCACCGACTGCATCAGATCCTGATCCAGCATGGCGATAGGATCGATCAGCGCCCAGCCCTGGTAAGGCAAGATGGTTTTCATATACCAGGTGGCGATGCCGGTTTGCACCAGCATCAGCACCAGCAGCACATAGCGGCGCATGGAGCCAACGGTACGCCAGCGGTTCTCGGCCTCGGCCTCCTCTTTGGTGGCGTGCCGATTGTGCGGCGACCGCCCCAGCAGAGAATCCCAGAAGCGCGCCACCGGGTTGGTGCGCCAGGCTTCCGGGAACATGGTGGTGCGTTTGATCGGCGGCGTCGCCTTCAGAATGGCGCGCCCTTCGGCGTCGGTATCGAAGTCGTCATCGCTGACCGCATCCGGCCAGGCGCTTTCGATGCGCGGTTTGACCGAGGCCAGCGCCACGTCATCCGCCGACAGGCTATTGACGTTGGCGTCGGCGGCGCCCATCTGCCGATGGAGCGCCTCCAGAGCCTGAGCGTCATCCGCCGTTTTAGGGGTAAGCGCCTCCGACCGCTCGGCGGTCAGAGGCAGCGCCGCAAGATAATCCTGGGCGGGTTGAGTAGGCTTATTCATTGGCAGGTAGCTGATAGCTCCAGGTTTCCGACAGTGTCTTATCGCCATTCACCAGCGCCGCGCGCATTTCTACCGGCTTCTTGTCGTCTTTCACTTTCAGACGCACCGTCAGGCGCCAGCCTTTGGTCACTGGGTTATAGCGGACGTTGTTTTCTACCATTTCACCGTTGTCGCCGATGCTGATCTGAGAAGCGACCGGCGTATTGGCGTCCAGCGCTTTCAGCACCGGGCCGACGAAATCGACCAGGAAGGCGACGCTGCCGTCAGGCTCGCGGATCAGGTTGGACTGCTTCACGTCACCGGTCGAACGCATGGTCCGTGCCACATAGGCGATGTCTTGCGAATGCAGTTTGTCTTCATCGCGGGTGAAGTTCAGACGGTAGCTCAGCGTCAGCGGTTTTTTGGCTTCCGGCAAGGTATCCGGCGTCCAGAACGCGACGATGTTGTCGTTGGTTTCATCCGCCGTTGGGATCTCCACCAGCTCGACCTTGCCTTTGCCCCAGTCGCCTTTCGGTTCGATCCAGGCGCTCGGGCGCAGATCGTAACGATCGTCCAGATCTTCGTACTCTTTGAAGTTGCGACCGCGCTGCAGCAGACCGAAGCCTTTCGGATTCTCAACGGTATAGGTGCTGACGGACAGGTGTTTAGGATTGTTCAGCGGACGCCAGATCCACTCGCCGTTGCCGGCATGGATAGACAGACCGTTGGAATCGTGCAGCGCCGGGCGGTAGTTCAGCGTCGGCGACGGCTGGTTCGGCCCGAACAGGAACATGCTGGTCAGCGGCGCCAGGCCCAATTTGCCCACCTTATCGCGCAGGAACACTTTGGACTCGACGTCCACGGTGGTGTCACGGCCCGGGATCACCGTGAAACGGTAAGCGCCGGTGGCGCGCGGGGAATCCAGCAGCGCGTAGATCACCAGGTGTTTGTCGCCCTGCTTCGGACGCTCAACCCAGAATTCGCGGAAACGCGGGAACTCTTCGCCGGAAGGCAAAGCGGTATCGATAGCCAGGCCACGAGCGGAAAGCCCGTAAACCTGCCCTTTACCCACCACGCGGAAATAGCTCGCGCCCAGCAGGCTCATAATCTCATCGTTTTTGTCGGCGCTGTTGATCGGGTAGAGCACCTTGAAGCCGGCAAAGCCGAGGTTCTTCACTGATTCAGGATCGTGTTTGACCGAGCCGAAGTTGAAGTAATCCGGGCTGTACTTGATCTGTTTTACGCTGGTAGAGGTGACTTCGTTGATTTTCACCGGCGTATCGAAATACATCCCCTGATGATAAAACTCAAGCTTGAAAGGGGTTTTCAGCTTGCTCCAATAGGCTTTATCGTGATTGAACTGAATCTGCTGATAGTCTGCGAACTTCATCTCGCGGAACTGAGAAGGAAGGTTGCTCTTCGGGGCTTCGAAACCTTTCGCAGCCAGATCCTGCGCCTGCTTGGCCACATCATCAATAGAAAAGGCCCATGCCGGCGAACTGAACAGCGTGAACAATACGGTAGCACCTAACCAACGAACGCTCGCGGCGCGTGGTTGTCCGGATAATATATTAACTAGCACATCCCCCCCTATTCGTGTGCTCAAATCATTTAAATCCATATTAATGGATTACTCAGCTTTCCGACAACATGATAAATGGATGGTTCATGTTTACGGCTCATTGTTTAAGCAGCTGATGGAGCACCAGCGTAGCAAGCCGCGCAACAAGACGCTATGGAAAAATGCGAGGGGCTATAGTAGGGTTCCGGATAACAATTTAACGTTTGACGACTTATTAAGCGTGTTAATGAGCACCCGATTAAATCACCAGCGGTAATCTATGACTAAAGGCAGCAAACAGCGCGAGTTTTTCCTCGATTCGATCCGAGCCTATTTGATGCTGCTCGGCATTCCGTTTCACCTTTCCCTGATTTATTCCAGCCACGCCTGGGCGGTGAACAGCGCGTCGCCCTCCTTCTCACTCACGGTGCTGAACGACTTCATCCACGCCTTCCGCATGCAGGTGTTCTTCGTGATTTCCGGCTACTTCTCCTACATGCTCTACGAGCGTTACGAGCGCCATCAGTGGCTGAAGGTCAGGCTGGAGCGGGTGGCGATCCCGCTGTTGAGCTCCATCCCGCTAATTACGGTGCCGCAATTTTTCATGCTGAAATATTTCACCGATAAATTAAACGGCTGGGACGAGTTTTCTCTCTATCAGAAAATAAATGTAACAGTTTGGGAATTGGTGTCTCATCTGTGGTTCTTATTGACCCTGTCATTGTTAACCTTCGCCTGCTTTTATCTGTTCCGCAAAATCAAGCGTCAAACACGCGAGCCTATTCCAGCGTTAATCAACAGAATGCGTGGATTAGGAAACATCTCACTGTGTTTCTTTATTTATGCGGTATGCTATTCGGCCGCGCACCGTATTATTTTAATTTTCGCGCCACAGCTATTATCCAATGGCCTGTTCAATTTCGTGGTGATGGAGACGATGTTCTACCTGCCGTTCTTCATCCTCGGCGCCTATGCGTTTAAGTATGTGTGGCTTAAAGAGATTTTTCTGCGCCGTTCGCCGCTGGCGCTGCTCGGCTCGCTGCTGCTGTTTATCGCATATATGCTGAACCAGAAACTGTTGGCGCACAGCAGCTATATGTTCGAGCTGGAAGTGGTGATCAAAACCCTAATGGGGATCCTGATGACCAATGTGGTGTTCTCTTTCGGGCATAACCTGCTGAATTATCACTCGCCGCGCATCACCTATCTGGTCAACGCCTCGCTGTTTATATATCTGGTGCACCATCCGTTGACCCTGATATATGGCGCTTTCGTGACGCCTTATATCGGCAACAACCTGTTGGGGTTCTTGCTGGGCCTGCTGTTTGTGTTCTCGCTGGCCTTCGCTTTATATGAGCTGCACAAACGCATCCCGGTGCTGCGCTTCCTGTTCTCCGGCAAGCCGCAATAAACCTGGCCCCTGTAAACCCGAATGTTTGCAGGGGCTTTCTGTCATATTACCGCCGCGCAAAAAGCCTATACTGGTCGTTTGCACACAGAGCACACATTGTTCAGCTTGACGTCGTCCGTTAAGGCAAAGTGATACGGCGGCATAGATAACCTGGCCGTTATAACTGCAATGCATAAGTAGAAATCCGGATCCCTGCCTTACGGTAGTGATTGGGCTCAACCCCCGAAGGGCTGCGCGATCGCTTGATTGATTCGATGGCGTTACCTGTCTCTCCCTTCCGTCACGACAGAGAGGATTTTGAATGACCAATAAAAACACCCAGGCTCAGGAAGCCGTAGCGGAAAACGCCACCCTGCTGAAGATCCTCAGCAGGTTGCTGTCCGCGCTGGATGCTTCGATCAGCGGTAAAGAACGCAGCGTTTTGGTCGCTGAGCTCTCCAACTTCAATCTCGACGGCATTTCCGAAGCGGAACGCAAACTGGCCACCGAGCTGATCAAACGGTCGCTGGAATCGCTCGACCATTAACCCTACCGCGCCTGCAAACCATTAAGCCTGCCTGCGCGGGCTTAATGGTTTTTCCCGCCGTGCAAACCCGGCATTGTTGCCAAAACCAAAATACAGCAGCCTGATAATGTTGGATAAAAGGCAGAACTTCACCCCTTCCCCTCACTTTCTTAGTTTAATCGCACCAAAGGGTAATAATTGATCGATTGTTTTCGCAATCAGCCTTGGCGTTTTACCCACTAAACACGTTATCATCGAAACACGCGCAGTGCCCCCTATCCCCCAGCCTCAGGAGAACGATATTTTGGATGCCAGCACCATTAACAGCTTGTTCGTCATCGGTGCCGTGCTGGTGGGGGCAAGCATTCTGCTCAGCTCATTTTCTTCCCGGCTCGGCATTCCGATCCTGGTGATCTTCCTGGCGATCGGCATGCTGGCCGGCGTTGACGGCCCCGGCGGCATCGTCTTCAGCAATTACCCGGTCGCTTATCTGGTCAGCAACCTCGCGTTGGCGGTGATCCTGCTCGACGGCGGCATGCGCACCCGGGTCAGCTCGTTCCGCGTGGCCCTGTGGCCGGCACTGTCTCTCGCCACCGTCGGCGTGGTGATCACCGCCGGGCTGACCGGCATGGCCGCCGCCTGGCTGTTCAATCTCGATCTGTTGCAGGGGTTGCTGATCGGCGCCATCATCGGTTCTACCGACGCCGCCGCGGTATTTTCGCTGCTGGGCGGCAAAGGCCTGAACGAACGCGTCAGCGCCACGCTGGAGATCGAGTCCGGCAGCAACGATCCTATGGCGGTATTTCTCACCATCACGCTGATTGCGATGATCGCCGCCGGTGAAACCGCGCTGAGCTGGACCTTCCCGCTGCATCTGATGCAGCAGTTCGGCATGGGCATCGTCTTCGGTCTCGGCGGCGGCTGGCTGCTGCTGACGCTGATTAACCACATCAAGCTGGCGGACGGCCTCTACCCGCTGCTGGCGGTGAGCGGCGGCATTCTTATTTTCGCGCTGACCACCGCGCTGGACGGCAGCGGCATTCTGGCGGTGTACCTGTGCGGCCTGCTGCTGGGCAACCGTCCAATTCGCAACCGTCACGGCATCGTGCAAACCTTCGATGGCCTGGCATGGCTCAGCCAGATCGGCATGTTCCTGGTGCTCGGCCTGCTGCTCAATCCGCATGAGCTGTTGCCGATCGCCATCCCTGCCCTACTGCTGTCGCTGTGGATGATCCTGTTCGCACGCCCGCTGTCGGTGTTTATCGGCCTGCTGCCGTTCCGCAGCTTTACCCTGCGCGAACGCGGCTTTATTTCCTGGGTTGGCCTGCGCGGCGCGGTACCGGTGATCCTGGCGGTGTTCCCGATGATGGCCGGGCTGCCCAACGCCCAGCTGTTCTTTAACGTGGCGTTCTTCGTGGTGCTGGTCTCCCTGCTGCTGCAAGGCACCACGCTGTCGTTCGCCGCCAAAAAGGCCAAGGTGATCGTGCCGCCGGCGCTGACGCCGATCTCCCGCGTTGGGCTGGACGTGCACCCGGAAAACCAGTGGGAACAGTTTGTGTATCAGCTTTCGGCGGAAAACTGGTGCGTCGGTGCCGCGCTGCGCGAGCTGAAAATGCCGCCCAATACCCGCATCGCCGCCCTGTTCCGCGGCAAAGAGCTGCTGCACCCTAGCGGCAGTACCCGGCTGCGCGAGAACGATATCCTGTGCGTTATCGGCCATGAGCACGATCTGCCGATCCTCGGCAAACTGTTTAGCCAAGCGCCGGCCGTGACGCTCGACGAACGCTTCTTCGGCGACTTTATCCTGCAATCCGACGCCCGTTTAAGCGACATCTCGCAGGTTTATGGCCTCAATCTGCAAGACGATGTCGACGAGCAACAGACGCTGGGGCAGTTCGTCATTCAGCTGATCGGCGGTGAACCGGTGATCGGCGACCAGGTGGAGTGGGACGGCCTGACCTGGACCATTGCCGAAATGGAGGGCAATCAGGTCAGCAAGATAGGCGTCAGGATCGTGACCGACTAACGCGGCCGCGATATCAGATGAGGGAACTTCTGGCCTTAAGAACGTTCTTAATCACTATCATGATGCATGAAGTACGGCGTCGCTGAATTATATCCGTTTGATATAAAAACAATTTAACAGCGGCGCCAACGGGGATTAGGGATGTGAACGGCAAGACTCGATTTCTTTCGGTGATGATGGTCATGGCGCTGGGCGTAGCGGCGCTCGATCTCAGCATCGCCGGTTTGGTCCATAGACTTTTAATTGGATAATTTCAACGTGACGCAGCGGGAACAAGAAAAAGACATTCTGGGGAAAATACTGGTGACGGTGTCCGCGCTTTGCCTGATTCTGGTGGCGGCGTTCCTCATCTGGGGATTCATGCTGGACTGATACCGAGGACGCTCAGAGATAAAAAAAACCGCCGCGGCGGTTTTTTTATGGGTCAGGCGATCAGATCTTGCAACCTTCGCAGTCCGCTTCGTCTTCGAGGAATTCAGGGACCTCTTTTACCTTCTGCGCCGCTTTTTCTTCGGCTTTCGCCAGTTCGGCATCGATATCAAAATCGAAAATATCATCACTCATCGCTTGGTCCTCATTCTGCTTCGCGTTCAAACGCTGAGTATAATCGACAAGCCGCCGGCCGGAAACCTTTCAGTTTGCCGCCGCCAGCTGCGATGGCTCATCCTGCGGCTTTTTTCCGTAGGCCATGTCGTACACGTCGTAGAAGTCGATTTCGCCCTTGTTGCCGATGATCACCCGCATCTTCTGTTTCAACGCGGCACCGATGGACGGCTCATCCAGCAGTTGCTGCACCGCATAAGGCGACAGCGCGCGGGTGAAGTACCACTCGCCGTTATAGCACACTCGCAGATCCAGCACCCCGATGTCTTCAAAGCGGTAGACCGGCCGGATCTCTATCAGCAGCATGGCGAACATGAACAGCACAAAGGCGGTGAAGCCGAGGAAGGCATACATCCCCATGTACGGCACCTGATACATCACGGCGATCACCGCGAAGTAACCGGCGAACATGGCAAGGCACAAATAGCGGTGAGTGCGGGCGAATTCGCTGTTGAAGCGCGGCTTGCCGTCGCGCCCTTCGCGCCGATTGATCTGTTCAATCTCTTTAACCAAGATGCTTTTAATCGCGTCCATCGTTACAACCTTATGCTGGAAACAGCATTGCCATCAAATCTCACCGCTAAAAGTAACACAAGTACAGTTTTGCAGGGTAGATCAGTTAACCAACTTAATGGCGGCAACTGTTATAGTTCGGCTTCAGCGCGGTTGAGCGGCTTTGCCTTGCGCAAACATGAACATGCGCTGGGCTACGTCGTCGGCCTGTTTGATTTTCTGCTTTTGCGGTTCGTTGCTGCGTTGAATGGCGCGGGCGTAGGCGATTTCATGGGCCTGATCGATCATCGCGATGATGCGATCACGTTCAGTCTTCTCCATATTGCCCAACATGGTGGTGATAATCGCCTGGTAAGCGTTGGACGCGGCGGTCAGCGCCTTCTCTCTCGCCTCGAGGGCGGCGACGCGTTGCACGAGTTCCTGCAGTTGCTCGGAGTGGGACATATCGACCTCCTGTTGCCGGGCAGCAAGCCTGCCTGATTACAGTTTAGCAAAGGATCGAGAGAGAAAGAGGAAGGAAAGCCAGCGGTTACGGTAAAGCACACCCGAAAATCCCAACGAGGAGCCGATAGTGCAATCAACCCGGGTGCGCTTTACGGTAAGCGCGATGAGATGAAGTGAAAGAAAGCTGGCGCGCTATGCAGGACTCGAACCCGCGTCTATCAATTTTCAAGCCAAAACAAGCCATTATAAAACCAATCACTCTGCCAACTGAGTTAATAGCGCGTTCCTTCGCTTCGGGGCGTTATTATCCATAACAACATTATGGACTCAAGCTTTTTTAGCATAATGCCCTGATTTTACGGATAAGTCTTAGGTTATCGCCAGCGTTATGGCCTTATAGCAGCTCAATAATCGGGTAATCGCCGGCGATAAGCGGCTTGCACAAAATCTTGTAGCCATCGCTGTCGAAATGGCTGGCCGCGCTCTGTAGCCGCTCCGCCTGCGCCAGATTGCCGACCGAGCCCAGATAAAACCAATTGTGGATCACATGGTACTGACGCAGCGTCTCGCCCTGCTCCTCCAGCGCCACGCGCCCGGCGAACGGCCAACAGGTGATACGCAGCTGCTCAAGCGCCGCGCTGAGCCGCAGCGCATGCTCCTGCGCCGACTCCACGCCACAGCAGACGCCCGCGCACTTGCGCAGGCTGTAGCGGAAACAGGCTCGCCCCGCCGGCAGCTTGTCGATCCCCAGCTTGCCGTAACATAAACGATGCTCGTCGGCGATGGCGCGCAGCTTTTCCAGCGCGGCGTGGCGATTGGCAAACAGCCCGTAGAGATGGGGCGTGACGGCGAAGTCGATCTCTTTGGCGTGAGCAATCGTCACCGCATCAGCCTGCAAGCGCAGCGCGCACAGCTGTTTCGAGCGCCGCAGACGTTTGTTGAACAGCGGCTGTTGTTGTTTGATCAACTGCGCCTCCAGCAGCAATGCGCCCAACTCACCGGCGGTCTCGATAAAGCTGATGCGTCGGGTTTGGCGCAGCATTTTAGCCTCGTCCTGCGCGCGGAAGTGCGCCATCACCCGACTGCGTATATTGACGCTTTTACCGATGTAAAGCGGCAGGCTCTCGCTTTGACCGTGAAACACATACACGCCCGGCCCTTTAGGCAACGGCGCCAGGCAGGCGCGCAGGTGCTCCGGGTATTGATAAATGTCGAGTTCTGGCTCGAGGCGGTTTGGCATCATGGCGGTGGCATTATCCTACTGATGAATGAATACTGGTTTTTTACCCAGTATAACGCCCAACGCAGCCGGTTGCACACCCGGCGGATAATAACTCACCGTGATCTTTAACGGGAAAGCCTTTACTATCCCCTTTCCAGCGGGAAAGTGCCTCACGTTTAGCGCCAGTTCAAGCTGGCGCTGCCATGATGGCAGACTGGAACCGCCGCTTTTATCGTTATGGAAAACCTGGGTATGTCATCACTGAAACTCCCCTCCCGCCGTCTGGCGTTGATCGCCGCCATCGTTTTCATCGCCGTCGCCGTCGCGCTGGCCATCTTTTGGCAACGCCCGCCGCAGCAGGATTACGTTACCGCGCCGGCCCGCCTGGGCGATATCGAAAACGCCGTGCTGGCCACCGGGCGGCTGGATGCCATCGAACGCGTCAACGTCGGCGCCCGCGTCTCCGGCGAAGTCAAATCGCTGAAGGTCAAGCTGGGCGATCGCGTCACCAAAGGGCAACCGATCGCCGACATCGACGATCTGCAACAGCGCAACGATCTGCGCAACGCCGAGGCGGCGCTGAACGTAGTCAAAGCCAATATGTTAGCCAAACAGGCCTTGCTGAAACAGGCGGAGTCGCGTTTTAAACGCCAGCGTCGCATGCTGAACGACGAAGCCAGTTCGCGGGAAGACTTCGAGACCGCCGAAGCCTCGCTCGCCACCACTCGCGCCGATCTGCAGGCGCTCAATGCGCAGTTGGTGCAATCGCAGATCGAAGTCGAGAAGAAAAAAATCGATCTGGGCTATACCCGCGTGGTTGCGCCGATGGACGGCATTGTTATCGCCGTGGTCACGCAGCAGGGACAAACGGTCAACTCCAGCCAAAGTGCGCCGACCATCGTCAAGCTGGCGCGGCTGGATATGATGACTATCAAGGCGCAGATCTCCGAAGCCGACATCACCCGCATTTCGCCGGGACAAAAGGCTTACTTCACTATTTTCTCCGATCCGGATAAGCGCTACGACGCCACGCTGCGCACCATCGAGCTGGCACCGGAATCGGTGATGAAAGACGACTCGCTCGCCGGCACCAGCTCCGCTTCCGGCTCCGGCACCTCGAACGCCTCGGTCTATTACAACGCGCTGCTGGACGTGCCAAACCCGGAAAACCGCCTGCGCATCGCCATGACCGCGCAGGTGTCCTTGCTGCTCGGCGACGCGAAGAACACCCTGCTGGTGCCGATCCAGGCGGTGCATAAAATCGATGGCAAAGAGCCGCAGGTGCAGGTGCTGACCCAGGACCAGCGGTTGGAAACGCGCAAAGTGACCACCGGCATCACCAACAATGTCGACATTCAGATCCTCAGCGGCCTGAAAGCCGGTGAAACCGTGGTGCTGTCGCAGCCCGCCGCCAAATCGGCTGAGGATGGCATCTTCCTGTGAACGCGATCATCGAACTAAAAGGCATCAGCCGAACGTACACCAACGGCGGTCAAGCGTTAACGGTGTTGAAAGACATCGATCTGACCATCGCCGCCGGCGAGCTGGTGGCGATCATCGGCGCCTCCGGCTCCGGCAAATCGACGCTGATGAACATCATGGGCTGCCTCGACGTGCCGGATCGCGGCGATTACTACATCAGCGGCCAGAACGCCGCCCACCTGTCGCCGGACGAATTGGCCCGCCTGCGCCGCGAACATATCGGTTTTATCTTCCAGCGCTATCACCTGATGCCCGATCTCAGCGCGCTGGGCAACGTCGAAATCCCGGCCATCTACGCCAATGCCCGGCGCGATCAGCGTCGGCAGCGGGCGGCGCAATTGCTGGCGCGGTTGGGGCTTGAGGGACGCGAAGACCACAAACCCGGCCAGCTTTCCGGCGGCCAACAGCAGCGCGTCAGCATCGCCCGCTCCCTGATCAACGGCGGTGAGATCATCCTGGCGGACGAACCGACCGGCGCGCTGGACACCCAATCCGGCCAGGAAGTGCTGGCGATCCTGAGCGAACTGAATCAGCGCGGCCATACCGTGGTGATCGTCACCCACGATATGAAAGTGGCGCAACATGCGCAGCGCGTCATCGAACTGCAAGACGGCAAGATCATCGCTGACAGCGGCCGCAAGTCGGCGTCCGGCCCATCGTTGCCGCCGCCGAACCGCAGCCGGCAAAGCGGCTGGCAACGCCTGATCGACCGTACCCGCGAATCGCTGCACATGGCGCTGAAAGCGATGAACGCTCATCGTCTGCGCACCGCGCTGACCATGACCGGCATCATCTTCGGCATCGCCGCCGTGGTCACGGTAGTGGCGCTGGGCGAAGGCGCCAAACAGCGCACGCTGGAAAACCTCAAAGATCTCGGCACTAACGTGGTAAGCATCTATCCGGGCCGCGATTTCTTCGACGACGCCATCGACAGCATCCGCACCCTGGTGCCGGCCGATGCCGACGCGCTGGCGCAGCAAAGCTTCGTCGACAGCGTCAGCCCGGAAGTAGACGCTTCCGACAGCATCCGTTTTCGCAGCAAATCCGCCACCGCCTCGATCACCGGCGTCGGGCGCGACTATTTCCGCGTTAACGGCGTCGAGCTGTTACAAGGCGTGACTTTCCGCGACGATCGTAATGCGCTGCAGGAAGTGATCATCGACGACAATGCGCGCCAGGCGCTGTTCGGCGATTTCGGCGTCGAGCCGCTCGGCCAAATCGTGTTTCTCGGCTCGGTGCCGGCCCGGGTGATCGGTGTGGCGAAAAGCAATCGCAACTACGCGCCCAATCGCATCACTGTTTGGATGCCCTACAGCACGGTGATGTATCGCATGGTAGGCAAACCGACGCTCAGCGGCATCACCGTTCGTCTAAAGGACAATGTCGCCAGCGAATCGGCCGTCACCGCTATCACACAGCTGTTGACCCAACGCCATGGCGTAAAAGATTTCCGTTTGTACAACTTCGATAAAATCCGAAAGTCCATCGAACGCACGTCAATGACTTTCAGCCTGCTGATCCTGATGGTGGCGTCCATCGCGCTGGTGATCGGCAGCCTGGGCGTGATGAACATCATGCTGGTCTCGGTGACCGAACGCACCCACGAAATCGGCGTGCGCATGGCGGTCGGCGCGCGGCGCAGCGACATCATGCAACAGTTCATGATAGAGGCGGTGCTGGTCTGTCTGATCGGCGGCGCTTTGGGCATCGCGCTGTCGTTCGCCGCCGGGTCGCTGTTCACCTCGCTGGCGGGCGGCATGTTCACCGCCATCTATTCCTGGCAAGCCGCCGCCACGGCATTTTTCTGTTCAACCTTAATCGGCATGATCTTCGGTTATCTCCCCGCCCGCAAAGCGGCAAGGATGGATCCGGTCGTTTCATTGGCCAGCGAGTAACCCATGAAAATTTTATCTCCCCTGGCGTTAAGCCTCGCCGCCCTGCTCACCGCCGGCTGCGGCAATGCCCTGAAAAGCGACTACCGGGCGCCGCAGGTCAACTATCCTGCGGGGTGGCAATACGCTGCCGACAACGCCGCGCCGACGCCGTTCGACTGGCGCGATTTCCACGATCCCGAGCTCGATCGTTGGCTGCAACAGGTGATGGCGAGCAATAACGATCTGGCCGCCGCCGTGCTGCGCGTTTACCGCGCGCGGCTCGAGGCGGAACGCGTCGGCATCAGCACCGCGCCCGGCGTCAGCGCCTCATTAGGCAGCGGCATTAATCGCCCGCTGTCCGAGTCCTCCGCGTGGAATAAAACCAGCAACGCGTCGCTCACCACCAGCTATGAGGTCGATCTGTGGGGCAAGCTGGCGCGCCAGCGCGACGCGGCCGAGTGGAGCAGCCAGGCTTCCGTGCAGGATCTGCAGGCGGCGCGCCTGAAGCTGTTGGCCGACGCCGCCACCAACTACTGGCGCATCGGTTTTCTCAATCAACAAATCAGCGTCAGCCAGGCGAGCATCGCCTATGCCAAAACGACGCTGCGGCTGGCCAACGCCCGTTATCAGGCCGGCAGCATCTCGGCGCTGGACGTAGTGAATGCGGAACAAAACTTGCTGACGCAGGAACGCAGCCTGGTGGCGTTACAACACGATCGTCAACAGGCGCTGAACGAACAGGCGGTGCTGCTGGGCGCGCCATCAGGCCAGGCCACCATCGCGCCCGCGCGCCTGCCGACGACGGCGATGCCGCAGATCAACACCGGCATTCCCGCCAGCGTCCTGAGCCGTCGCCCGGATCTCAGCGCTCAAGAGCTGCGGTTGCGCGCCGCCCTGGCCAACGTCGATGAAAAACGTCTGCAATACTATCCCGCGTTCAGCCTGACCGGTTCACTGGGCGCCAGCAGCAGCGCGCTGCTGGAATTCCTGCGCAACCCGACGGGCAGCCTCAGCGCCGGCCTGACGCTGCCGTTCCTGCAGTGGCGGCAAATGGGCGTGGAGATCAAGATCGCCCGCAACGACTATGAACAGCAAGTTCTGGCCTTCAAGCAGGCGCTGTACAAAGCGATGGGCGATGTGAACAACGCGCTGTCACTGCGCACGCAGCTGCTGGCGCAGGAGACGCAGTTGCGCGCCTCATTGGCGTTGGCGCGTAAATCGGAGCGGTTGAACGAGGTGCGTTACCGACAGGGCGCCGTCACCATTACCGACTGGCTGAACGCTCAGGATCAACGCCGTCAGGCGGAACTGGCGGTGGATGAGAACCGCTTCGCGCAGTACCAGAATCTGGCGAAAATCTATCTCGAATTCGGCGGATCATCGGCGCCGTAATCTCAGCGACCTGGCCACCTGGCCAGGCGTTTTTTTAGCGGCGAACACATCAATTTTTCCTGTTTTATCTCCCGTATTCTCTATACTGGAAACACCATCAATCAGCCGAAAAATCGCCAGATCGCACAATTATCAGACCATTCTCGCACCAAATCGGTGCAAACACTTAAGTTAAACTGCTGGATTTGATCGCCGCAAGATATAACGTTAAGCTATAGATGCAAAATAATTAGTCACCTAAATGACATAACATCGGCATGAGAGACGCTATTTTGTGATCCACATCCCAACTTAAATGTGGATAATGAATCGTCTTGAACCGCGATTCGATTAGCCGATTTGATAACTCGAAAACAACAGTGAACGGAGATTACGCTTTCACGAACAACGAATAATTCATTAAGGGATGATTATATGAAGTTAAGAAAAAAACGACATAAACCGATGCACATTAACGACATCACCATCATCGATGACAGCAAACTCAAGAAGGCCATTACCGCCGCGGCCCTCGGCAACGCAATGGAGTGGTTCGACTTCGGCGTATACGGCTTTGTCGCCTATGCGCTTGGCCAGGTCTTCTTCCCCGGCGCCTCTCCCGGCGTGCAAATGATCGCCGCACTGGCGACCTTCTCCGTCCCCTTCCTGGTGCGTCCGCTCGGCGGTCTGTTCTTCGGCGCCATGGGCGACAAGTTCGGCCGTCAAAAAGTGCTCTCGGTCACCATTATCATCATGGCGGTCAGCACCTTCTGTATCGGCCTGATCCCGTCCTATGCGTCGATCGGCATCTGGGCGCCGATCTTGCTGCTGCTGGCCAAACTGGCGCAAGGCTTCTCCGTCGGCGGTGAATATTCCGGTGCGGCGATCTTCGTCGCCGAATACTCACCGGACCGCAAACGCGGCTTTATGGGCAGCTGGCTGGACTTCGGCTCCATCGCCGGCTTTGTGATGGGCGCAGGCGTAGTGGTGCTGATCTCCAGTATCGTCGGCGAAGCCAACTTCCTCGACTGGGGCTGGCGTATCCCGTTCTTCATCGCCGCGCCGCTGGGCCTGATCGGTCTCTACCTGCGCCATGCGCTGGAAGAAACCCCGGCGTTCCAGCAGCACGTGGACAAGATGGAGAAAGAGGATCGCAACGCCATCGAGAATCCGCCAAAGACCTCGTTCAAAGAGATCGCGGCCAAACACTGGAAAAGTTTGCTGGTGTGCGTGGGTATCGTGATTTCCACCAACGTGACCTATTACATGCTGCTGACTTACATGCCGAGCTACCTGTCGCATAACCTGCACTACTCGGAAGATCACGGCGTTCTGATCATCATCGCCATCATGATCGGCATGCTGTTCGTGCAGCCGGTGATCGGCCTGACCAGTGACCGCATCGGCCGTAAGCCGTTTATCATCGGCGGCAGCATCGGCCTGTTGGCGTTGGCGATCCCGTGCTTCATTCTGATCAACAGCAACGTCATCGGCCTGATTTTCGTCGGCCTGCTGGTGCTGGCGGTGCTGCTCAACTCCTTCACCGGGGTGATGGCCTCCATCCTGCCGGCGATGTTCCCGACGCACATCCGCTACAGCGCGCTGGCGATTTCGTTCAACATTTCGGTACTGATCGCCGGTGCGACGCCGACCGTTGCCGCCTGGCTGGTGGAAGCGACCGGCAACCTGTACATGCCGGCCTACTACCTGATGGTTGTTGCGGTGATCGGTCTTATCACCGGTCTGTACATGAAAGAAACCGCCAACAAGCCGCTACGTGGCGCGACGCCGGCCGCCTCTGACCGCTCCGAGGCAAAAGAGCTACTGCAGGAAACCTACGACAACATCGAACAGAAAGTCGAGGACATCAACGCGCAGATCGCCGAACTGGAAAAGAAAAAACAGATCCTGATCGACCAGCACCCCAAACTGGACTGATTCGCACTGACAAGCAAAAACCACCCGCCCGGGTGGTTTTTTTTGCCTGGCGTGCACAGAGTGGTAACTTGACCCGGCGGATGCCGAAGGAGAGATGAATGAATCAGTTTCAGGAGATGGCGACCTATATCGCCGTGGTCGAGGCCGCCAACATCAGCGCCGCCGCCCGCCGCTTGGGCACCACCAAGTCGGTGGTCAGCAGACGCATCCAGCAGTTGGAGACGCGCCTTGGGACTGTGCTGTTCGAACGCGGGAAAACGCTTGGGCTGACCGACGCCGGCCATCTGTTCTATCAGCGCGCCGTTCTCATATTAAGCGAAGTGAGCGATGCCGAAGAGTCGGTGCGAACACTGCACGGCCAACTGCAGGGCCCATTGCGGTTAACCGCGCCGATGGCGTTCAGCATCCGCTATCTGGCGCCGCTGTTATCCGCCTTTATGGAACAATACCCGAACCTCAATCTGGACGTGGAGTACAGCGATCGCCTGGCCAATCTGAATCAGGAAAATTTCGACGTCGCCATCCGTATCGGCGCCTTGGCGGATTCCGACCTGATCGCGCAGCGCATCTGCGCCAACCGTCACTTGATTTGCGCCAGCCCAACCTATCTTGCGCGTCAAGGCACGCCGACGCACCCGCAACACCTGCAACAGCATCAGGGGTTGCTGTATATTCACCGCGAGCCGACCGGCATGCTGCAACTCCCCATCGAAGGCGAGATCCGATCGTTTCGTATCGGCAAACGCCTGCGCACCGATAATGCTTTTCACCTGCTGGCGGCGGCGAAAGCTGGTTTGGGCCTCGCCATCCTGCCCGCATTTATCGCCGCCGACGCGATACGCGCAGGGGAACTGCGCATTGTGCTGGCCGCCTATTCACCCGACGGCGGCGACATTTCCGCCGTCTATCGCCGTTCAAAACGGGCATCCCCCAAGATCAAGGCGCTGGTGGACTTTCTGAGCGAGCACATTGGCCCTACGCCCAGCTGGGAAACCGCGCTGTCCCCTTTCCTGACGTCAACCTGAAAGGTTCGCAGAACGCGAACGGCAGGTTCGAATTTCGCCCGCTTGTCGCTTTTATCTCCGGGTTTTAGTCTGCAGAACACACCTTCCGCCCGCTCTGGAGACTACGCCATGAAAGACCTGTCACGCCGTCAGCTGATATCCCAAACGCTGGCCGTTTCAGCCGCCGCCACGCTCAGCGCTTGCGCATCGAGTTCCGCGTCGGCGGCGCAAACACAACCGGCCCAACGCGCCAGCGAGCCATCCACCTTCGACGTGATCATCGTCGGCGGCGGTTCCGCCGGCGCGGTGATGGCGGCTCGCCTCAGCGAAAACCCAACGCGCCGGATCCTGCTGATAGAGGCCGGACACAGTTACGCGCCCTACGATTATCCGCGCCTCATCGCGAACAGCGACGTGCTCGGCGCCAATGGCGACCCGGAATTCGAATGGGGATACCGGACAGAACCCGGCTATGTCAGCCACGCGATCGGCGCCATCCGCGGTAAAGTCCTGGGCGGCAGTTCAGGCGTCAACGGCGCCGTGGCGATCCGCGCCCGCCCGGAAGATTTCAAACGCTGGGATCTGCCGGGATGGCGCTATCAGGATCTGCTGCCCTCCTTCAAAAAACTGGAGACTCGTCATGGCCTGCACGACCGCGCAATCCATGGCGATAGCGGTCCTTTCCCCGTCGTGCAACTCACATTGGATGACATCACGCCAATGCAACGCGCTTTCGTCGCCGCCACGCGCGCCAACGGCTATGACGCCATCGACGATTTTGACGGCCCTTCAGCGAATGGCGTCGGCCCCTACCCGATGAATATCGTCAACGGTGTGCGCGTTAACACCGGCATGGCCTATCTGGATGAGAAAACGCGCGCCAGAGACAATCTCATCCTGCGTGCCGATACGCTGGTCGACCGCGTGATATTTGACGGGCAGCGCGCGATCGGCGTTCGCCTGGCCAGTGGCGAAGAAATCCATGCCGCTGAAGTGATCCTGAGCGCCGGAACCTACGGCAGCGCCGCCGTTTTGATGCGATCCGGCATTGCGCCTGCGCAACAGTCGAAGCGTCTGGGGATCCCCGTCGTCGCCGATTTGCCCGTCGGTGAAAACCTGGTCGATCACCCCTTTTATTACAATGCCTACGCAGCCCGCCCCGACGTCATCGGCAGCCAATCGCCGGTTATCGGCGCCAAGCTGTGGACCCGCAGCAGCCGAGCGGAACCGGAGGAGCTCGATCTGCACATTACCGCGACGCATCTGTTCCCACATGACCAAAGCCCCACCGGCGTCGGTTTTGTCCTGGCGGTGGCGCTGACTCGGCCGCAATCCACCGGACGCATCTGGCTGGAAAGCCGCGATCCGATGGCAGCCCCTCACATTGACCTTAACTTCCTGGCGCAAGAGAGTGACCGTGTTCGCTTGCTGGAGGGGGTTAAACTGGCGCGAAAAATAGGGCAAACCGCTCCGCTGTCTACGCTTATCCACAGCGAGCTTGCGCCCGCCGCAGACAGCGACGAGGCCATTCTGGCCTCGATGGCGGCGACGTTGGATACCTATCATCACCCGACCTCCTCCGCGCCGATGGGGAATGCCGGCGACCCGAAGGCGGTCGTTGATCTTCAGGGCCGCGTGCACGGCGTGCACGGGCTTCGGGTTGTCGACGCATCCATTTTCCCCGACGTGCCCTCCGTCGCCACTAATGTGACGACGATCGCCACCGCCGAGCATATCGCCCGCCACTATGCCTGACCGTTTGGCGGCAAGATAGGCTGTTGAAACCCGGCCGGTCATCCTGATGGCCGGCCTTCGCCATTCCGCAGCGGCGCGCTCTTCAACATCGGCGATCTCAGCCTCACCATTTCGCGTCTGTTTCACTGGTTCGAAAGCCAGCGTGGATAACCTGGATTCGCGATAACGCAGGCGGCGAGCAAACATCGGCTATGATTGATAGACGTTACGTCATTTTCCGAGACTGTCGCTCGCGATAAAGAGGACCGCATCATGACCGACTATGTGTTCTACAATCAGATCCTGACCCGACTGGCCGCCAATCATCCCGGCACGCTGGATGAGAAAACTTACGAATTGTGGAAGCAGGACGCCACCAGCCCGCACGCCTTCGCGGATCCCTTCGCCTATCTCAAAACCAAGGGGCTGATACAGGCCTACGTGATGAGCGACATCGACGAGAACAACTATGATATCGATCCGCACCAAACGCGGATCACCGCCGCCGGTCTCGACTTCATCCGCAGCGGCGGGTTCAAATAAGACGCAAAAAACCGCCCAACGGCGGTTTTTTTACCCTAAAAAGCGTCCGGACCGTTTCAGGCGGGGAAAGGCCGATAAAAAATACGCAGCACTTCACTGTCGCCCTGGCGTAGAAAACCGCCTTCCGGCTGCCAGCGCAGATCGCGCGCCAGATTGAGATTCTCCCAGCCGACCGCGCCTCCCACGCCGATGCAAAGATTTTTATTGCCTGCGGCAAATCCCGCGCCGGTGCCGATCATGGCATGCAGCAATCGGGGCGAGGCCGCGTCGCGCATGGAGAATATCCCGATAAAACATCCCTGCGGGGCGCGCAGCATATCCGCCATGGTGCGGATCTCGGTATCGTCAGGGCTGACAAAATGTCTGTACTGCTTATCGAACACCGTCAGCCACAGTTGCTTGTATTTCGCCTTACTGAGCGCGCCGGAACGGTGGGCGCACAGCACCACCGCATCCCAACACATCTCCCCGCTGAGCGAAAGATACTCTTCCGTATTCTCCTGCGGCTTATCGGCATAATGCCGCGCAAATTCAGCGGCATTCAGATGCGGCGGCACGGCCTGTTTGGCGACGTCACTCTTGTAGCGCTTGAAATTCAACCAATGCATGGGAAGTCTCCTCTTCACCCGATAGATTAATAAATCCGCAGCCGTGAATAAGACGAGCCATCAAATCCAGCGCGTCGTCGGCAACGGCGGTGTCGTCGTCGTTCAGCCCCTGTTCCACCGCCCGCTCAATGGCGCTCATCACCGACGTCGCGCTGGTTTCTTCCCCTTGCGCTACCACGTCCAATACGGCTCTGCCGATCGCCAGACAAAGCTCATGATCAAACTCAACCTCTTTATACGGCTGCATACTCACCCCGATAAATTTTTACCCAAGAATACTAGACCACAATGACGCATCGCGCCTGCGGCCGTATCGCGGCGATCGGTGCAGCCGACAGAGAAATGCATCAGGCCCCGGATGGAAGAACCGGGGCCTGATAAATGGCAGGTTATTGTGGCGGCTGTTCGGTAGAGCGAATGATAAAGCAAGTGGCGGTTGCCGAAGCCAGCAATTTTCCTTCCGCCGTTTTGAGCGTGCCTTCCGCGAAAGCGACGTTTTTCGACGCATAGACCAGACGCCCCTCGGCGATCAGATCAATCTCCTTCGGCACCGGGCGCAACATTTTCACCTGCAGATCGACGGTGCCATAACCCGTCCCTGCGCCCAGCGTACTGTGCACCGCGCAACCGGTCACCGAGTCCAAAACCGTGGCGGCGAAGCCGCCATGAACGCCGCCCAGCGGGTTAAGATGGCGTTCGTCGGCCCGCGCCACGATGCGGATATATCCCTCTTCAACCGCGGCCGGTTTCATGGGCACCGTTTCAGCGATCGAAGCCGGTGGAATTTTGCCGGCCATCGCTGCCTGTAATAACGCCAGCCCCGTCATTTTTGTCGGATCCATAACTCTCTCCTCTGGTGGTAAATCCGTCATATAGGAGAGGTCTGACCTCTTGGCTTGCTTTTTCGTGCTGATACCGCTTTCCGCCCGCTCTCTATGTTCTTTGAATGTGACCGACATCACTCTTTAAGGTTAATAACCACAATTTATTAATGCCTTTAGATTTAAAACAACTTTCTGCTGTAAACGCCGCCGGAAACTGAACGTAGTTAAGTTCAACATTATTAAGGCGTATCTATCATGGATTTCTTTCTGCAATTAGCGGTTATATTGGCATGCCTGCTGTATGGGGCGCGTAAAGGCGGCATTGCGCTGGGGTTGCTGGGCGGTATCGGTTTGATGATTCTGGTGTTCGGTTTTCACCTGCAGCCCGGCAAACCGCCGGTAGACGTGATGCTGGTGATCATCGCGGTGGTGGCAGCCTCCGCCACCCTGCAGGCCTCAGGCGGGTTGGACGTCATGCTCCAGATCGCCGAGCGGATGCTACGGCGAAACCCGCGTTATGTCTCGATCATCGCCCCCTTCGTCACCTGCATTCTCACTATCCTTTGCGGTACCGGGCACGTGGTGTATACCATTTTGCCGATCATCTATGACGTGGCGATCAAAAATAACATCCGCCCGGAACGGCCGATGGCGGCCAGCTCGATCGGCGCGCAGATGGGCATTATCGCCAGCCCGGTTTCGGTGGCGGTGGTTTCACTGGTGGCGATGCTCAGCAGCTACACCTTCAATGGCCGCCATCTGGAATTCCTCGATCTGCTGTCTATCACCATCCCTTCGACTCTGTGCGGCATTCTGGCGATCGGTATCTTCAGCTGGTTCCGTGGCAAAGACCTGGACAAAGACCCGGAGTTCCAGAAGTTCATCTCGGTACCGGAGAACCATCGCTACGTCTACGGCGACGCCGCTACCCTGCTGGACCGGGTACTGCCGCGCAGCAACTGGATCGCCATGTGGATTTTCCTCGCCACCATCGCCCTGGTGGCGTTGCTGGGGGCGTTTTCCGATCTACGGCCCAGCTTCGGCGGCAAGCCGCTCTCTATGGTCCTGGTGATCCAGATGTGTATGCTGATGGCTGGGGCGTTGATTGTCATCATTACCCGCACCAATCCGGCGTCTATCTCTAAAAACGAGGTGTTTCGTTCCGGCATGATCGCCATCGTGGCGGTGTATGGCGTCGCCTGGATGGCGGAAACCATGTTCGGCGCGCACCTGACGCAGATCGAAGCCACACTGGGTGTGCTGGTGAAAGAGTATCCCTGGGCCTATGCGCTGATCCTGCTGCTGGTGTCGAAATTCGTCAACTCGCAGGCCGCCGCGCTGGCGGCACTGGTGCCGGTGGCGTTGGCAATCGGCGTCAACCCGGCCTATATCGTCGCTTCGGCACCGGCCTGCTATGGCTACTATATTTTGCCAACCTACCCCAGCGATCTGGCGGCAATCCAGTTCGACCGCTCCGGCACCACCCGCATCGGCCGCTTCGTGATCAACCACAGCTTTATTCTGCCCGGCCTGATCGGCGTCAGCGTCTCCTGCGTCTTCGGCTGGATCCTCGCCGCGGCGTTCGGTTTCTTATGATCTGTAGTGTGGAGCCCTGCGGGGCTCCCTGCAGGCAGGGTGGCGGCATGACAAGAAAGGAAAAAAATGCAGGCGTAATGCGAATTTCAGACACAAAAAAACCGCCTCTCGGCGGTCTACGACATTACTACTTATTGCTTTGATTATTCGGTATTTTCGTTCCCTGGTACCCGGGGCGGGACTTGAACCCGCACAGCCATAAGCCGAGGGATTTTAAATCCCTTGTGTCTACCGATTTCACCACCCGGGCTCGGGAAAGTTGGAGGCGCGTTCCGGAGTCGAACCGGACTGGACGGATTTGCAATCCGCTACATAACCGCTTTGTTAACGCGCCTTTATTCTGTTTTGCCTTTTCAGGCCAAAGCCGGTGAATCACCCACTTCGTTTTGTTCTTCGGGATTGCGATGATAAAATCGCTTATCCTAATCATCTGATTCTTAAGTAATTTATTTCGTTACTGCCGAATCGATGGACTGCATTATGGACTAAACCCCCCACCTTGGCAACCCCCCGAAATAGCAAAAAGTTCTCTAACGCTTTCAACTGCTTATTTTGTGGGCGCACTGTTCACAATGCCAACGAAAAGGCAAGCGGAATGTTGATATTATATGCATCGGCTCAGGAATTCACGGGCAAAACGGTTCTTTTTCTCGACAGGAATAGCTCTCCCCGGCTTTTCGCTTGCTTATGGCGAAGGGCTATCGTGCAAAACCTCATCGGTCGGGGCATCACGCAATCTTCGACGCCACCATAAAAACCCGGCGAACATTCCCGGTAAGACCGCGATCGCGCCAAAAATACGCTGATCGGCATTCAGCAAACCGGGAGCAATGGCGGAAACCACCGCACACAACAGCAGAAACCACCGCAATTGGCGAATGCCTAAATGGGCGATACCGGCAATAGCCCCCGCCAAACATGCCGGCAAAAAACCGAGCGCATAAGAAAAAATGCCGATAAACCCCGCCATGCCCAGCAAGTCGCCGGCATCGAGAAGACTTATTCCCACCCACTCACCGCTGCCGAACGCCATCAGCAGAAACATGAGCACGCCCCCCAACGGCGGGGCGACCAGGCCGAAGAACAGCGCACATCCCGCCGCCGTTCTTATCAGATGCTTTAAAGCACCAGATTCCATACATCCTCCTATGCCCGGTTTCAAAAGACCGACCTACCGCTTCACTTTGCCGATAACCCAGCGATTTGACGAGGCGACAGCGATGCATGGCTGTGCCTGAGTGCTCAGATGGCGTCATACGCCGCATTATTTTCTTCTTGCATGGCGAACCGCCGGACGTATCAAATTATTGTTGCACCGTTTAACGGCTGCATCCAACAGTATGACAACGACAGGAAAGATACGTGAGAAGAGTCAATAATCGATATGGGAAGATGAAGAAAGGTGTCGCCGAATGGCGCAGAAGCAGAAAACGAAAAAGGGGCCGAAGCCCCTTTTCCTTACCTGCCGAATCACGGGGGATTCAACAGGCTAATATTTGGAGCGGGAAACGAGGCTCGAACTCGCGACCTCAACCTTGGCAAGGTTGCGCTCTACCAACTGAGCTATTCCCGCATTACCAGAACTGACTGATTTCTTTGCTATCTTTTGCAATTCATCGTTGTCGTCTGATGCGATGCATTCTACTTACCTGACGTGATGAGTCAATAAAATTGTTGGCCCACCACGATCGTTTGCCGCTTTTTGCAGCGTATCGATCACGGTTCCAGCAAATCGTTACGCGCCGCGTTCAAATATTGGAACATCGACCAGAAAGTCAGCACCGCCGCAATATACAGCAAGCCGATCGCCACATATTCCACAGAGCGATCCGGGCGCCACAGCAAGCCCACCAGCGACATCATCTGCGCCATGGTCTTCACTTTGCCGATCCAGGACACCGCCACGCTGCTGCGTTTGCCAATTTCCGCCATCCACTCGCGCAGCGACGAAATGATGATTTCGCGGGCGATCATGGTGGCCGCCGGCAGCGTGATCCACCAGCTGTGGTAGTGCTCCGCCACCAGCACCAGCGCTACCGCCACCATCACTTTGTCCGCGACCGGATCCAAAAACGCCCCGAAGCGCGTCGTTTGTTTCCAGCGGCGCGCCAGGAAACCGTCAAACCAGTCGGTGACAGCGGCAAACACAAAGATAACGGCGCAAACCATCGGAGCCCAGCTGAACGGCAGGTAAAACGCCAGCACAAAGAATGGGATCAGAACTACGCGAAACAGGGTAAGCCAAGTCGGTATATTCAATTGCATAATGCTACGGTAACTATCTGGCTAAAGTGGAAATTAAGAGTATGTTGCTACATTGCCCTCAGTGTTTCAATGCATTGTAGATCTTTTCTGCCAATGCTTGTGAAATACCCGGCACTTTTGCAATTTCCTCCACGCTGGCGTTCAACAAAGGTTGCAGTCCGCCCATATACTTCAACAGCACCTGGCGCCGTTTCGGCCCTACGCCCTCAATCAGTTCCAGTGCGCTGGTATTTCTGACTTTCGCCCTTCTCTGCCGGTGACCGGTAATCGCATGATTATGTGAATCATCGCGGATGTGTTGGATCACATGCAGCGCCGGCGAATCCGGTGGCAACGAAATCCCTTCGCCTTCCGGCACGAAGAACAACGTTTCTAACCCGGCCTTGCGATCGGCGCCTTTGGCGATGCCGATCAGCAACGGTTTATTCTTGTCCCAGGTGACGTTCAGCGAGTTGAACACGTCGATCGCCATGCCGAGCTGCCCTTTGCCGCCGTCGATGAAAATGACATCCGGGATTTTTTTCTCTTCCAGCGCTTTGCCGTAACGGCGTTTCAGCACCTGCGTCATCGCCGCGTAGTCATCGCCGGGGGTGATGCCGCTAATATTGTAGCGCCGATACTCCGAACGCACCGGGCCGTTTCCGTCGAACACCACGCACGAAGCCACGGTCTGTTCGCCCATGGTATGGCTGATATCGAAGCACTCCATACGATTGATTTCCGCCAGATTCAGCACCTTGGCCAATTCCGCCAGCCGCTGATGGATCGTCGACTGTTGCGAAAGCTTGGTGGTCAACGCCGTTGCCGCGTTGGTGCGGGCCAGCTTCAGATAACGGGCGCGGTCGCCGCGCGGCTTGCTTTGAATTTGGATCTTGCGCCCCGCCAACTCGGAGAGCGATTCTGCGAGCAGGTCCTTTTCCGGCAAGCTGAAATCCAACAGGATCTCGCCGGGCAGCGTGCGCGCCTGGCTGCCCTGCAGGTAAAACTGGCCGACGAAAGTCTGCACCACTTCGCTCATATCCGTACCGCCCGGCACCTTAGGGAAATAGCTGCGGCTGCCCAACACCTTGCCCTGACGGATGAACAGCACGTGCAGGCATGCCATACCGGCGTCGAACGCCACGCCGATGACATCCAGATCGTCACTGTCGCCCGAGACGAACTGCCGCTCGGTAACGCGGCGCACGGCCTGAATTTGATCGCGTATGCGCGCCGCCTCTTCGAAATTGAGCAGCTTGCTGGCTTCTTCCATGCGGGCAATCAGCTGGTGCAACACCTGTTGATCTTTGCCCGAAAGAAACAGCCGCACGTAGTCCACCTGTTGCCGGTACTCTTCTTCACTCACCAGGCCGGCGACGCAAGGGCCCAGGCAGCGGCCGATCTGATACTGCAGACACGGGCGCGAACGGTTGCGATACACGCTGTTTTCGCACTGGCGGATCGGGAACAGCTTCTGCAGCAGCGCCAGCGTTTCGCGCACGGCGTAAGAATTGGGAAAAGGACCGAAATATTCGCCCTTGGCGTGTTTGGCGCCGCGATGCACCGCTAAACGGGGATGAGTATCGGCGCTGAGAAAAATCAGCGGATAAGATTTATCGTCTCGCAAAAGAACATTATATCGCGGTTGGTACAATTTAATGTAGTTATGTTCCAACAACAGCGCTTCTGTTTCGGTATGGGTAACCGTTACGTCTATTTGCGCGATATTTTTAACCAGCGTTTCGGTTTTACGGCTGCTGACCTGCTGCCGAAAATAGCTGGCGAGACGTTTTTTCAGGTCTTTGGCTTTACCGACGTAGATCACCGTGCCAGTGGCGTCATACATACGATAGACGCCAGGTTGGCTGGTGACGGTACTCAGGAAAGCTTTGGCATCAAAACGGTCATTCACTGCTTAACAACGTCTCCGCATTGAACAATCCATGTCGGATGGCCAGGTGGGTCAGTTCGACGTCGCCGCTGATATTCAATTTGCTGAACATACGGTAACGGTAACTGTTCACCGTTTTCGGGCTGAGACTCAGTTGCTCCGAGATCTCATTCACTTTTTTGCCTTTGGTGATCATCAACATGATCTGCAGCTCGCGCTCAGACAGGCAGCTGAACGGCGTTTCGGCCTGCGGCTCCAGCTGGCTCAGAGCCATTTGCTGGGCGATGTCAGACGCGATGTAGCGCTGCCCCGCATGCACGGAACGCAAGGCGTTAATCACTTCCTGCGGCGCGGCGCCCTTGCTCAGGTAGCCGGCGGCACCCGCCTGCATCACCTTCGCGGGCAAGGGATTTTCGGTATGGATAGTCAGCATGATGACTTTGACGTCGGGTGCATAACGCACAATCTTGCGCGTGGCTTCCAGCCCGCCAATGCCCGGCATATTCATGTCCATCAGCACGATATCGACAGCGTTGCCACGGCACCATTTTACGGCGTCTTCACCGCACTGGGCCTCACCGACAACTTTTATACCTTTGATATCTTCAAGAATGCGTCGTATCCCTGCGCGCACCAGTTCGTGGTCATCAACAAGAAGAACGCTAATCAAGGAAAATTCTCCAAAAAAAGGGAGTAACGCAATCAGCCTCTGTTTTCGCCAGAGATATTACTTGTTTTTCAGACAAGAATGAACACAGATTAATACATACTTCCGAATAACTTTGCGGAGCATAGCTGATTTTTCAATTTTAGCCGTCTATGCCGCCGATAAATCGTCACGTCGGAAAAGATCGAGCGACGAAAATAATTTCGTCGCGCTGCGTCAGACACAGGATAGCGCGACAATCATGCCGCGAGGGAGAAATCTGTGTAAGCAATCACGACATGAATAATATTAACACGGCTGTTGGCTGTTTGTAATCATTTGATATTTAAAGCCGCGGCCAACGCGAGCCTGACAGCCGGCGTACAAAACTATTATTACCGACCAACGCCGGCAAAATCAGTGCCACCCGCCCCTAATAATTATAATAACCCCGATTGTTCAACAATAACGAGCCGGGCAAATACTTGTTAACCGCCTCGAAATAACTGGCCGACAATGGATGACCCGGACGTGCAATGAGCAAACTTCACCCACCAGCGCCGCCAGAGCAAGCCCGGTGCAGATGGCTGACGCATGCTATGCTATACTCCGCGCCCAGTTAAATTCGCCGCCGTGCGTGGGCAACTTGCCTATAGTCCGCGCGCGGTGCGCTAAAGCAGCTTGTATCAGGCTACGGCCTCAAAAATCAGGAGAGAAAATGAGCAACGTTGATTTCACTACGTCTGCAAACCCGGAGATCTTGGCGACCGAGGTTGCCTGCCTCAAAGCCACGCTGACGCTGATCCTGAAGTCGATCGGCCAGGCCGATGCCGGGAAAGTCATCATCAACATGGAACGTTTCATCGCCCAGATTGAAGATCCGACTCAGGCGGAAATCTTCAAGAACAGCATTCAGCAAATCAAGCACGCTTACCGCCAGTAAACGTTGCCGCTCAGACCCGCGATTCATGCGGGTCTGTTTTTCCCCGCACTACGCAATACGCAATACGCCATTGATTCTGCTCAGGCTTTCGGGCAGTGTGTTGGCTTTCCCCCGACACCCGAGACCGTTATGGGCATCCTTGTCAAAGCGCTGATAGGCGCGCTGGTCGTGGTTCTGATCGGCCTGCTGGCCAAAACGCGCAACTATTATATCGCCGGTTTAGTCCCGCTCTTCCCCACTTTCGCTTTGATTGCGCATTATGTTGTCGGCAGCGAACGTTCAATAGCGGCGCTGAAAACGACGCTGATTTTCGGCATGTGGGCGGTGTTGCCCTATCTGGTGTATTTGATTTCGCTGTATTTCCTGATTAACAGTCTGCGGCTGTCGTTAGCGCTGGGTGCGGCGGTACTGTGCTGGATTGCGGCGGCGTGGCTATTAATTACGCTGTGGGGATGGTGGCAAGGACGTTAACGCCCTTGCCAGGGCGGTTACGGCCGCCCTGCCTGCAAAACGAAGCCTCTCTGCCGATCGCCGGCGATCCGCAGATAGCGGCTTTCACCGGCGCGCAGCGTCATCGGCACGCTGCCGCTGGTATCTCGCCAAATACACAGAGAGTTCTCTATCATATCTTGCCCGATGCTCACCGAAGTATTGCCCGGCGGCACGCGAAACTCCGCTTTTTCTTTCGCGCCCAGCGAAGCGGCGAACTCCCCATTCACATAAACGCCGGTGCGGCAGCTACCCGCCAGCATTCCACTGTCGCGCACCACCACCACCGTGGCGTATGGCGTATCCGGGATATTCTGATAAAGCATCAGACGGCTTGGGGGCGGTAATTCAGCCTGTTGCGGTGGTACGGCTTGGGTCGCACATCCCGTCAACAGTGCAGAGGCGAACAACAACGCGGCGTAATGCTTCATCCTTGGCTCCTGAAAAAAATAATGCTTATCGTAACAAGAGAATAGCTGCTGTCAGTAGCCTTCATGTCGCAAAGACGAAAAAATCGGATAACTTCCCACTCATCGCCCAGCGCGTCTTTCCGGATAAGAAGATTCTGTATTAAAGACCTTGAAATAAAGGCGATTTTTACAAATTTAAAACTTTACCATGCCGCGTTGGATATCTGCCGCAAACGCGTCACTGACGTAGCTGAAGCCATCCGGCGTGACGTAAACCCGGGTATGACCGGTCTCTGACAGCACTGCCACCATATATCCCAGACTGAGCATTTCATGCGAAGGAACATTCATCGGCGTTAGAAATCCGCGTCCGCGGCACCACTGATAAAAGCGAGTTCGCCCATATCCCAACACGGTGCCAACATCGGAAAGGTGCTTAAAATTATCATAATCCCCTGATGGTGAAGGCAAACCGCCATGGCTTTCAGGCGTTTTCTTTATCCCAGACAAAATAAACTCCTTTTTTGAACCTGTCGCTAACGGTTATCCCTCATCTGAGCTGAATTTAAAAAATCCAAATTTAAAATGCAAATGAATTCCCTGTAACTAAAAAGTATTTAATGGAAGAATTCCGAAAATAAAGGCACAATAAAAAAACAGAAATAAAAAAATAGAGCATTAATACCGTACATTAAAACTTGGCCATGGGTAAATATCTTAATTCAAAATTCCATTTAAACAGGATAAGAAAATACTTAGCTTGCATACTGTTCTTCCCTCTCATAACGCTGAGATAATGACCAGGCCATGCAGCAAAAAGAGAAAAGATATAAAATCGCTCTGCCCACACACTCTCATCGTCAGATCTGCCCCTTGTAAGCCTCTCCCCTATCGCCGACGGCGCATTTCAGGGTGCCGTTGCCTCAATCACACCTAAACAATAACCATTATCATTTCCAATTGTGTCGTCAGTTGATTACACTTTTTCGCATCGCTGGTTGGGAAGATTCCTAGTCAGTGATCACCTGGATAGAGGAAGAGTTAGGGACACCATGAAGAATTACCGTTGTTTGATTGTTTTGCCGTTATTGATGATGACTGCCTGTACCCAATGGGAAAGACCCGGCGCAGTTGAGAGCACCCGAAATGCCGAATATGCCGAATGCCGCAGTCGGGGCTACGATCGCTTCCCGCCAGACGTCGTGCGGGACGTAGAGTTCAGCTACGAAAACAAATACATCCCTTGCGAGAAGAATAAGAAAGATTGTCCATCGGGATATCGCTATGACAAAGAGCCGTCGATCAAAACGGTACAGACCGATCGCAATCAGTCAGCCCGAAACGCCACCATCGAGGCTTGTATGTACGGCAAGGGCTGGCGAGAGAAAACCTACTATTGGCCGCAGTGGTGATGCAGCGAAATCGATTTGGACTGAAACGCCACTGCCGCGATGCCCCATCAATTATCGTCGTCGCTGCAATGCCTTCCCAGAGCAACCAGCGTTTCCGTCCGCACCGGCGTTAAAGGGACGCGTGGCGGCGGCAAAGGCCACCCCAACAGGTGCCGCGCCGCCGTCGCGCAAACCTTGCCCTGACAGGCTCCCATACCACAGCGGCTGCTCAGCTTGGCCGTGTTCCAGTCAGGTTGATGGCATACCTGTTCCAGCGTGACGTCTTCGCAGCGGCACAGCAGCGTCTGCGGTTTGGCCAGATAACTCATGCGTTCATCAAGCGCAAAAGCGGCCGCTGTCGACGTGGCGAAACGCCGCCATCGCCGCCGCTGCGCCGTCAGGGATTCGGCTTTTGCCTTTTGCCCGGTGGCGGCATAACCGGCGATGGCGCCGGTGGTGAGCGCCAGTTCACTGCCGCCGATACCGGTACACTCCCCGGCGGCATAAATTTGCGCCTGGCTGGTTTGCTGCCAATAATCCACCGCGACGGCGTCGTGTGCGATCCGGCATCCCAGCAGCATCGCCAGTTCAATATTCGCCACCAAACCGAAGCCGCAGGCCAGCCTGTCGCAGGCCACCGTACTTTCCCGCCCGCCGTTGCCGACGCGCACTGACGTCAAGCGCTCTTGCCCCAATGCCGCCAATACTCGGCTATCGGCACGGTAATGAGGCTGAATCAGAGAAAACGACTGACGCAGCTTGGGCGGCCAACGCCACAGGCCGCCGGCGAATGCCGCCAATCGCCGCAGCGCCGCCTGTTCCGCGACCAGCACGACCTCGCCACCGGCCTGTTTCACACTTTTCGCCACCGCCAACAGCAACGGACCGCTGCCGGCTATCACCACCCGCTCACCGCGGATCGCCAGCCCCTGCTTGATTTGCGCCTGTAGACCACCGGCGCCGCTCACTCCCGGCAACGTCCAGCCAGGAAACGGCAGCAGCAGCTCACGGGCGCCATTGCATAGAATCAGCTTTTGATAGCGAATCACGCCGCAGCCTTCGGCGTCTTCATACGCCAATCGGTTAGCGCCACACTGCGCCACCAGCTTGCAGCCGGAGTGCAGCACAATATTTTCCCGCGCCGCCATCGCCTGCCGATATCGTCTCGCCGCTTCAGGCAAAGCCACCTGCGGCCCATCACGCCAGATTTGCCCACCGGGGTGCGGATTATCATCGATCACCCGTATCTGCCCCTCGTTTTCCGCCGCCGCCAGCGCTGCCGCCATGCCGGCCGGCCCGGCGCCGACGATCAGCACCTCGCAATCGAAGTCACTCATCATCGCTCCTCTCAATCCGCATGCCGGATTGGCACAACGTCTGGCACGCCAGGCGGCGCAGACCGTTAATGGTTACCCGGCATTCCTGACAAACGCCCATGCCGCAAAATGGTGCGCGCGGCTGGCGTGAAATCGACAACCGGCAATGATCCCCGCCGCACAAACTGAGCGCCGCGGCAACGCTGATGCCAACCGGCACCCGGTAGGGTTTGCCGTCGATGCTCAACGCGAGCGTGTTTTGCCTCTCTTTCATACGGGCAGCTCCTCGGCGGCAAACGCCCGCGCCGCCAAATACGGGGAATCATCAATCTCCGGCGCCTGCCGGCCGATCTGCGCAGCAAGCAGCGCGGCGCTGCCGAGGGCGGTCGTGACGCCCAGCCCCTCGTGCCCCAACGCCAACCACAACCAGGTATGCCGCGGATGTGCGCCCAACAGCGGCAATCCATCGGCAGAGGCGGCGCGCAGCCCGGTCCAACAGCGAATGATGTTCAGCTGCGCCAGTGTGGGCAAGAAATGCTGCGCGCGCATGAGCATCGCCGCCAACAGCGGCATATCCAATGACGAATCGACGGAATCGAACTGGCGGGAAGAACCGATCAGCCATTGCCCGGTGGGCCGCGCCTGCACATTGAACGCCACGGAAGCGCCGTCGCTGGCATGCGCGCTGGCGCCATACCCCAGCTCCACCAACTGATGCCGCACCCGCGGCGGATAACGATCGGTGATCGCCAGGTGGCCCTTCTTGGCACGCAGCAACGGCTGCGATAACAAATCATTGGCCCGCAGGCCGCAGGCCAAGACGACCACCGGCGCCGCCAGCTCTCTGCCGTCCGCCAACCGCACAGCCGCCTCGTCCAGCGCGATCGCTTCACCCTGCACCACATCGATCGCCACGCCAGCGTCGGCCAACAGCCAACGCGCCGCCTGCGGCGCATACAAAATGCCGTCGCCCGGCACCCGCAGCCCACCGGCGAGCCCCTGCCGCAGCATCGGCTCCATGGCGGCAACCTGCTCCGCCGTCAGCAGTTCCGCCGCCACGCCCTGCTCCGCCAGCCGCGCCCGCTTTTGTTCGGCGATGGCCATTTCATTCGCTTGCTCCGCCAACCACAGCGTTCCGCAGCCGCGCCAGGCGCAGGCTTGCGGCATCCGGCCCGTCACTTCACGCCATAACCGCAGCGAATAAGCGCTCAACGCCAGCTCGGCCGGGTTGTCGTCCATGCATACCAGGTGCCCCATGCCAGCGGCGGTGGCGCCGGCGCGACAGTCGTCCACCACCGAGACGCGGTACCCCTCCCTCGCCAACCGCCAGGCGCAGGCGGCGCCGATGATGCCGGCACCCACCACGATGGCATCAACTCCCCGTCCGCCGCCCATCAGCGTATGCCCCAGACAAAAGGATCGCGTTCGTCGAGCAACAGTTGGCTATCGGCGCATACATAAGCCTGCCCACGAATAAAGGGGGTGATGCGCTCGCCGTTCCAGCGGTAATAAGCCTGGAATTCGCTGCCGATAACGCTGGCCTGGCGCCAGTGCATATCGGGCGCCAGTTTGCCGTCCGCCGCCAGACACGCCAGCTTGGCGCTGGTGCCGGTGCCGCACGGCGATCGATCGTAGGCTTTGCCGGGGCACAGCACGAAGCTGCGGCTGTCGGCCTGCGGATCGTCACCGAACAGCTCGATATGGTCGATCGCCCCGCCGTCTTCGCCACGAATGCCCGCCTGTTCAAGCGCCTGCCGGACCGCCCAGGTGAACGCGGTCAGCGCCTCCAGATTATGTTTATCGATGGTCAACGGCGACTCGCCGATGAGAAAAAACCAGTTTCCCCCCCAGGCAATGTCCCCCGTCACCGGGCCGTAACCGGCCACCTCAACTCGCACCTGGTGGCGATAACGATAAGCCGCCACGTTCTCTACGGTAACGCTGCCGTCATCATGCAGCGTGGCGTTCACCGGGCCGACCGGGGTCTCGATCAGATGACGCCCGGCGCGGATGCGCCCGAGATGCGCCAACGAAGCAATCAGCCCGATAGTGCCGTGGCCGCACATGCCCAGATAGCCGGTGTTGTTGAAAAAGATCACCCCGGCGGTAGCCTGCGGCGAACAAGGCCGACACAGCAACGCCCCCACCAACACGTCATTGCCGCGGGGTTCGAGCATCACCGCGCAGCGCCAATCGTCATAATGTTGCGCGAAATGCGCCCGCCGTTCCGCCATGCTGCCTTCGCCAAGGTCGGGGAAGCCTTCGACGATCAGCCGGGTCGGCTCCCCGCCGGTATGAGAATCGATCGCCCGCAAAGCGGTGATATGCGCAGAAAGTGCCATCGGCGTCTCCAGGGTTAATGAGATGTTACCAATAGCGTTAGCCTGAACGAATGCGCGCATGACGGCTTGATGCGTTTCGGCGTGGCGAATGAAGAAATCAGCACAATGAGGACAGGCTAGCCTGGCCCATCACGGGCATACGTTTAACGCAAACATAACAATAACTTATTTATCATTACGTTACTTTCATGCTAGACCACCGCGTAGCGAGAAATACCGCAGTTTTCAAGCAACCGGCGCGCGCCGTCCGGCAAAAGTATGCGGCGATCCGCATATTTGGTAGCCAGCCGGAAATAGCGCTTGATTCGTTACAAAAAAGTTAATATTGATGCGAAAGCGCCAACCTGGCCGCCTGTTTTTCCGGCTAACGACCGAAAAGGGACTGCTATGCGATCCATTTCAGACCATCAACATCAGATTTCTCCCTCACCGCCTGCCCTGGTGGAGCTGCCGGATCAGGAGGACGTTTTCGCCGTCGAACATTTGTCGCGCCTGTGCGACGGGCTGGCGCAGCAGCGTCCGAACAACCTGCGCGATCTGCTCAATACGCTGGCGCTGATCGCGCCGTTGCTGAACGCGATTCCCAATGTGGTGTTCTTTATCAAAGACGCCCAGGCGCGCTACCTGTTGGCCAACCTGACGCTGGCCAGGCGCTGCGGCTTCAAGACCGTCGCGCCGCTGCTGGGCAAGACCTCCGCCGACGTTTTCCCCGCGCAGCTCGGATCCGGCTACACCGAGCAAGATCTGCGGGTATTGCGCCACGGCGTGCTGATCCAGGATCAGCTGGAAATGCACCTGTACAACGGCCGTGAAACCGGCTGGTGCCTGACGCAAAAGCTGGCGCTGTACGACGCGCAGGGAAAAATCATCGGAATGGCGGGCATTTCACACGATCTGCAAGAGGCCAAAGCCAATCATCCGGCTTACCAACGGCTGGCCGCGATCGACGTATACATCCGCCGCCACTACGCCCGGCCGATCGCGCTCGAGGAGCTGACGGCGTTGACCGGGTTATCGGTGGCGCAGATAGAACGCTACTGCAAACGTATCTTCCACCTCACTCCGCGCCAGATGATCCACAAAGTGCGGCTGGAAAAGGCCACGGAACTGCTGGCGGGCGAGCTGCCGATCACCGACATCGCGCTGCAGTGCGGCTATACCGATCACAGCGCCTTCAGCCGTCAGTTCAAAGCGATGACCGGTTCCACGCCGCGCGATTTCCGCCTGACGCTTTCCGCTTAATTCGCTGATTTACCGCATAAAAATCATTCTTTATGGCGCACCGGCGCCCGATTTCTGCATGCCCGCTTTCCGGCGCCATTGTGCCAATTTCGTCGCAGCAATCGGCGAAAAGCGTCAAGCCTCCCTGTGCAATACCGGTCAATCTGTCGGTGAGCCTCACCAAAGATTCACTTTTTATTAACACTTTCGGACGACAGGACAAACACGATGAGCCATAAAACCCTAAGCTGGAGCGGCGTATTCCCGGCGGTGACGACCCAGTTCCGCAACGATTTTTCTCTGGACCTCGACGCCACGCATACGGTGATCAAAAACCTGGTGCGCGACGGCGTCTCCGGCCTGGTCGTCTGCGGCACCGTCGGTGAAAACACCTCGATGACGGTACAGGAAAAGCTGGCGGTGATCGAAGTGGCGAGGGACGCCGCCGACGGCCAAGTGCCGGTGATCGCCGGCATCGCCGAATTCACCACCGCCTTCGCGCAAAACATGGCGCGTGAAGCGCAAAAGGCCGGCGTCGACGGCATTATGGTGATGCCGGCGCTGGTCTACTCTGCCAAACCGCACGAAACCGCCGCGCACTTTCGCAGCGTCGCCGGCGCTACCGATCTGCCGATCATGGTCTACAACAACCCTCCCATTTACAAAAATGACGTCACGCCCGACATCCTGACCTCACTGGTCGACTGCGAGAACATCGTGTGTTTCAAAGACTCGTCGGGCGACACCCGCCGCTTTATCGATCTGCGCAACGAAGTCGGCGATCGCTTCGTACTGTTCGCCGGGTTGGATGATGTGGTGCTGGAGAGCATCGCCGTCGGCGCGCAAGGCTGGATCTCTGGCATGTCCAACGCTTTCCCGCGCGAAGGGGAAACCCTGTTCCGTCTGGCGAAGGAAAAACGCTATGAGGAAGCGCTGGCGCTGTACAGCTGGTTCATGCCGCTGCTGCATCTCGATGCCCGCCCCGATCTGGTGCAATGCATCAAGCTGTGCGAACAGCGGGTCGGCCGTGGCAGCGCCGTCACTCGCCCGCCGCGTCTGGCGCTGCAGGGGGAAACGCTCTCCGAAATCAACGCCGTGATCGATAAAGCGCTGGCCACTCGTCCCGCGCTGCCGGACGTCGGCCTATAACGCCTTCGCCGCCCGGCCACGCCGGGCGGCGCACTTTCTCTACCAGGGGGACCCATGCCCAACGCTCGCGATACCGCCATCAGCGGCCAACAATTTATCGGCGGCCAGCGCCGTGCTACGGGAGAAGCGGCGCTGCTCAGCCTGCGCGCCGACGACGGTCAGCCGACCGGCTACCGCTTCCACCAGGCTACGGCGGCAGAAACCGCCGCCGCCGCCGAAGCCGCCGCGGCGGCCTTTGATCCCTATTCGCAATGCAGCGCCGAACAACGCGCGAGTTTTCTCGACGCCATCGCCGAGGAGCTGGACGCGTTGGATGAGACCTTCTTCGCCTTCGCCATGCAGGAAACCGCCCTGCCGCCGGCGCGGTTAAGCGGCGAACGCGCCAGAACCAGCGGCCAGATGCGGCTGTTCGCCACGCTGCTGCGACGCGGCGACGTCGAGGGCGTGCGCATCGACTGCGCGTTGCCGCAGCGTTCTCCTCTGCCGCGTCCCGATCTGCGTCAATATCGCACGGCGCTCGGTCCGGTAGCGGTGTTCGGCGCCAGCAACTTTCCGCTGGCGTTTTCCACCGCGGGCGGTGATACCGCCGCCGCGCTCGCCGCCGGCTGCCCGGTCGTGTTCAAGGCACACAGCGGCCATATGATCACCGCCGAGCTGACCGCTCAGGCGATCGAGCGCGCAAGGGAACGTATGGGCATGCCCGCCGGCGTCTTCAACATGATCTTCGGCAACCGTGTGGGAGCCGAGCTGGTGCAGCATCCGGCGATTCAGGCCGTGGGGTTTACCGGCTCACTGCAAGGCGGCCGGGCGCTGTTCGATCTGGCCGCGCAGCGTCCCCAGCCGATCCCGGTCTTCGCCGAGATGTCGAGCATTAACCCGGTCGTGATCCTGCCACAGGCGTTGGCTCGGCGCGGGCAGCACATCGCGCAGGAACTGGTCTCCTCCTTCACGCTCGGCTGTGGCCAGTTTTGCACCAAGCCCGGCGTGATCGTCGCGCTGCGCGGCGTCGCCTTCGAACGGTTGGCCGCGACGATGAGCGCATTGGTCGACGCCGCCCCCCCACAGCCGATGCTGAATGCCGGCACGCTGGAGCACTACCGGCGCGGGCTGGCCGCGCTCGATGCCCATCCGCACATACGGCATCTGGCGGGGGGGCGCGAGATTCTGCCCCACCGGGCAGCGGCGCAGCTTTATCAGGCGGAGGAAACATTGCTGCTGCAGGCCGATCCGCTGCTGCAAACAGAGGTCTTCGGCCCGGCCAGCGTGCTGGTGGCGGTAGATAACGAAGCGCAGCTGCATGCGGCGCTGGCGGCGTTGCAAGGCCAGCTGACCGTCACGCTGCTGGCGGAAGACGGCGATCTCGATATGGCCGCCGGGCTGACGGCATTGCTGACGCGCAAAGCCGGCCGGGTGCTGTTCAACGGGTATCCAACCGGGGTAGAGGTGTGCGACGCCATGGTGCACGGGGGCCCTTATCCGGCGACCAGCGACGCACGCGGCACCTCGGTAGGCACGCTGGCCATCGAGCGTTTCCTGCGGCCGGTCTGCCTGCAAAACACCCCAGCGGCGCTGCTGCCGCCGCCGCTGCAGGACGCCAACCCGCTCAACCTGCTGCGGCTGGTGAACGGCGTTTACACCCGAGATCCCATAGTTTCACCTGCCCAACATTAGCCCGGCCGCATCTGCCTGCCACTCAATAACAAAAGGGTAATACCATGACAACCCAAGGCAAATTCAAGAAGCAGCTTACGCTCACCGATCTGACGTTCATCGGTCTGGGCGCCATATTCGGCTCAGGCTGGCTGTTCGCCGCCAGCCATGTCTCCTCCATCGCCGGCCCCGCCGGCATCTATTCCTGGCTGATCGGCGGCCTGGCGGTGCTGCTGCTGGGCATCGTCTACTGCGAGCTGGGCGCCGCCCTGCCGCGCGCCGGCGGCATCATTCGCTATCCGGTGTTCTCGCACGGCGAATTGATGGGCTATCTGCTGGGGTTTATCACGCTGATCGCCTTCTCCAGTCTGATCGCTATCGAGGTCGTCGCCGCCCGTCAGTACGCCGCCGCCTGGTTCCCGCTCCTCAGCCAGCCGGGTTCCGGCGATCCGACAGCGCTCGGCTGGCTGGTGCAGTTGGCGCTGCTGTGCTTTTTCTTCGCGCTCAACTACTACAGCGTCAAAACCTTCGCCAAATCCAATAATCTCATCAGCGTGCTGAAGTTTCTGGTGCCGCTGTTGGTGATCGTGGTGCTGTTCAGCTTTTTCAAACCGGAAAACCTGCACAGCCAGGGCTTTGCCCCCTTCGGCTCCGCCGGGGTTGAAGCCGCCATTTCCGCCGGCGGCATCATCTTCGCCTACCTCGGCCTGACGCCGATCATTTCGGTCGCCAGCGAGGTGCAAAAACCGCAGCGCACCATTCCCATCGCGCTGATCCTGTCGGTAGTGCTGTCCACCATCATCTATGTGCTGCTGCAGATAGCGTTTCTCGGCAGTATCCCCAGCGAGATGCTGAGCGGCGGCTGGGCCGGCATCAGCCAACAGTTTTCCCTGCCTTTCCGCGATATCGCCATCACGCTCGGCATGGGATGGCTGGCGTTTCTGGTGGTCAGCGACGCGATCGTTTCGCCCAGCGGCACCGGCAACATCTACATGAACGCCACGCCTCGCGTGATCTACGGGTGGGCGCGCGCCGGCACCTTCTTCAAACTGTTCACCCGGGTGGATGGTGAATCCGGTATCCCGCGCCCGGCGTTGTGGCTGACCTTCGCCCTCTCGGTCTTCTGGACGCTGCCGTTCCCATCGTGGGAAAAGCTGATCGGCGTGGTGTCCGCCGCGCTGGTGCTGAGTTACGCCATCGCCCCGGTCACCGCCGCCGGGCTGCGGCGCAATGCGCCCGATATGCCGCGTCCGTTCCGGGTGCGCGGTTTCTGCGTGCTCGGCCCGCTGTCATTTATCATTTCGGCGCTGATCGTCTTCTGGTCCGGCTGGGACACCGTCTCCTGGCTGCTCGGCTTGCAGATACTGATGTTCTTCATCTACATCCTGTTCAAGAATCAGGTGCCGACCCACGCCGTTAGCCTCAGGCAGCAAATTTGGTCCTCGCTGTGGCTAATCGTCTTCTATGCGCTGACGATCGCGCTTTCCTACCTCAGCAGTTTCGGCGGCATCGGCGCTATTGCTCATCCGTGGGACACCCTCACCATGGCGGTGATTGCGCTGGCGATTTACTACTGGGGCGCCTATACCTGTTTACCCCAGGCCAATTTTATCGGCGATGAAGAAGAATGACCCAGGGAGGACATCGAAATGACAACCATGCACGTTTTGTCGCTGGAACACGCTTATCAACTGGCGCTACGCGCACTGCGCTGCAACGGCTTCAATCAGGCGCATGCTGAGACAGTGGCGCAAAATGTCATTCAGGGCGAGCGCGACGGCTGTGCTTCGCACGGGTTGTACCGGCTGTTGGGCTGCGTCCGCTCATTACGGGCGGGCAAAGTCTCTGCCGATGCGAAACCCAGGCTCTTCGACCAGGCGCCGGCCATCTTGCGCGCCGATGCCGGCGGCGCCTTTTCCCTGCTCGCCTACCGCACCGCTCTGCCGGCCTTTATCGATAAGGTGCGCGCCAACGGCATCGCCGCCCTGGCGATCAACCGCTGCGTGCATTTCTCCGCGCTGTGGGCCGACATCGAACCGCTGACCGAACAGGGTTTAGTGGCCTTAGCCTGCACGCCCAGCCACGCCTGGGTGACGCCGGCCGGCGGCTCACGCCCGCTATTCGGCACCAACCCCATCGCCTTCGGCTGGCCGCGCCCGGCTCGGCCGCCGTTTTTGTTCGACATGGCCACCAGCGCGGCGGCGCGCGGCGAAATCGAATTGCATCGCCGCGCCGGCACCCCGCTGCCGGAAGGCTGGGGCATTGATAAGGCAGGCAACCCCTCCACCGACGCCGCCAGCGTGTTGGAGGGCGCGATGCTGACTTTCGGCGGCCATAAAGGCTCGGCGCTGGCGGCCATGGTTGAATTGTTGGCTGGGCCGCTGATCGGCGACATGACCAGCAAAGAATCGCTGGCCTATGACGACGGCGCGGGTTCATCGCCCTACGGCGGTGAACTGATCATCGCGTTGGATCCCGAGCGTTTTCTCGGCGCGGATAAGGAGCGGTATTTCGCCAGCGCGGAGGCGATGTTTGCCGACATGCAAGCGCAAGGCGCACGCATTCCCGGCGAGCGGCGCTATCGGCAACGACGCCACAGCGAACAATACGGCGTGGAAATCCCCAGGACGCTGTATAACGAGATAGCGGCGCTGTGTGATTAGCGCCGAATTGATGCCCCCGCGCCGCCAATCCGGCGCGGGGCGAAGTTTAGCCTGCCTGAGCCAAGTCGCTGTGCAGGCGCTTGCGCCACACGGGTTTGCTGTCCCATTGGGCGAAATGTTTCGCCTCTTTACCAGGTTGCACTTTGTGCCACATGCCCTCTTGCCACCGGATCGGTTCCTTTCCGCGCAACGTTGGGCGGGTCTGTTTAATCGTTCGTTGCAAGACGCTCGCTTCTTCCGCAGTAATGTTCGGCGCCTGTCTGGCGGCGTCCAGCGCGCGGCTTCCCAGCGGTGCCATCACCTGATACAACACTTTGACCTGCTGCAGCGTCGCTTGCTGATTCGTGCTCATGCCTTTGCCGGACCAGTCGTCGAAATTTTCACCGGGATCGTCACCCTGCGCGCGATATTCGTTACCCGGACCCTCGACGATATTCCAGCCTTGCCAGGTCACCAGGGTATGTAACCCATCGCGATCCTGCAGATTTTCATTCTTGATCTGTTTGAGCACCTCGGCGCGGTTAGGCACACCGATCAGATTCATAAACTCGTCGAGCGCGTTCCAGTGCTCGCCAGCCACCAGACCATTCCAGACATTGCGTAAACAGTTCCAGGGGATGGTGTGATGCCAGGTCATCGTGATAAGCGGTTTGGTTGGCGTATGTTGCCAATGGCTCGGTTCACTGCCTCGATCGCCTCTGATGATCCCATCGACTTCTAATGGCATGGCTGCCCCTCTTTTGGCTGAAATAAAGAATATGCGCAAGGCCGCTGGCCCGGTCGGCATAAAAAACGTCAGCTAAAATCGTAGCAGCTCAGGCTGAGATGGCAATAAAGCAGCCTGCGTTCTGCGGCCGACCGGCGACCGCAGAACGCGCATGAAAACGGCGGGCTTAAAGGAGGATTATCGAACCACCATCACCGATATATTGGCATGGCGAACGATGGCGGCGGCGTTGGAGCCCAACAGATAAGTTTTCACGCTCGGACGACGCGAACCGATGATGATCAGATCGGCGTCGATCTCTTCCGCCAGTTCCAGCGCCTGATCGCGCGCAGAGCCAAAGCTGACGGTGTAATTGAGGCGATCTAACGGCAGATCGATTTCCGACATGATTTTCTTCAGCTTCTCCACCGCCTTCACTTCCGCCTGATTCTCAAACTCCTTGAGACCGAACGAATAGGCAGTAACAAAAGCCGAGGCATCCGGCAGCGCATGGAAAAAATGCACTTTAGCGCCGGACATCTTCGCCAAATATTCCACATGCTTCAGCGCATGCTCGGTCAACAGATCCTCTTCAATATCTATCGGCACTAAAATAGTCTTGTACATATCACATCCTTTCTATGTAAACCGGGTGCCTACAGAGTACTGCCGCGCACGGGCGCGGTGAACCGCTTTATCACGCTTTTGTGATCGGAGGTAAATACTGATAAGGACAATGCTTAATTTAACAAAATATAAACATCGCGCCGCTAACTGATAGGCGATTAATTATTTATTTCTCGCAATTAAATCAGCTGTAAATAAACGGCTTTGGCGGTGGCTGCGGTCTTATTGGCGACCGAAAGTTTTTTAATCGAGTTACCGATATGGAAATTGATCGTACGTTCACTCACCCCCATCAGCAGCGCGATCTCTTCCGCCGTTTTGCCTTCGCTGCACCAGCGCAAGATATCTTTCTCGCGCAGCGTCAGCACATCTTTTATCGCTTCGTCGTTCACCGATATCAACGCTTCACGCAGCGTTTTGTGGGCGGTTTGCGCCAGCCAAAGGAAAAAGAGTTCATTCACCGCGCCGGCCTGCGGCGTTTGCTGCGGCAGCGTCTTGCCGGCAAAAGTCAGGATCCCCAGGCGGCCATAGCAATCCTTGACCGATTGCGACCACCCGGTGTGCAGACCAAACTGCGACATGCGCTGCCAAAGCGCCGGCCGCTCGTGATAAAAACTTTCGTCCCACTGGAATTGCAGCGTGGAATGGTGGGCTCGCTCGATGACAGGATCCTGCAAATACGCCCGCTGCCGCCGATAATCCTCGAGATAGCGCGCCGGAAACGTTCCTTCAACCCGCATTTTTGGCCGGCTCGCCGGATAACAGGAAAAAACGATGTAGGAGAAATAATCAAAACCCAGCGCCTCGACGCAGCGCCCCAGTTGGGTCAGAAAACGTTCGCGATCGGTCAAACTGCCAATCACCTCCGCCATGAGCCGTTGAGTGCGGGTATCCATAACGCAGGTTCTCCAAATAGCGATGTCGATTTATTGATAGGTCAGACTCACTATAGGATATCGCCGCCCGGCGCCAATAGCCGTTTCATATAATAAAAAATACGAACGCTATAACGAAAAAAGCTATTCCCCGGTTTATTTCCCTCAGAATAAGCCTTTTTATTGGGCTGAGCCTAAAAACTACGCGAATAGCATAACCCCGGCTGCAGGTAAACCTGTCATTTCTACCGTTAGACAGTCAAGACACCGCCAATTACTTTCCTCACAGGCACCCGGTGCCGCCGTAAATCCAAAGAGATAATAAGCATTTGCGAATTTCGCATGGCATACAGTGACGGGGATTTTCTATGGCAGAAAGTAATGCGGCAATTCAATCGGCTGCGATTATCGGCGCGGGAACGATGGGCAGAGGCATCGCTTATCTTTTGGCGCAAAAAAGCATTCGTACGGTGCTTTATAATCGCAACGGCAATACCCTCAATCAAGCTCGCGACGCTATCGTGCAAGACCTGAACAAAAAGGTGGAACAGGGCAAGCTCGCGCTGCAGGACAAAGACGCGGTGCTGGCTAATCTGACGTTCTCCACGGAATTTGGGGCCATCGCCGACAGCGATCTGGTGATCGAAACCATCGCAGAGCATGAGCAAGCCAAACTCGAAGTGCTGGCGGCCATCGCCGCGACGGTCAAGCCCGACACGCTGATCGCCACCAATACCTCCTCACTGTCGCTTAATAAGCTGGCGACGGCGGTGACGCACAGCGAACGCTTTATCGGTTTGCACTTTTTCAACCCCGCGCCGCTGATGAAGCTGATTGAAATCATTCCGGCCTATTTTACCGCACAGGTCACCACCGAACGTTGCCGTCAACTGGTGGCGGCGTTAGGGAAACGCGATGTCGTCTGTCAGGCCACGCCGGGATTTATCGTCAACCGTATGGCCCGCCCCTACTATCTGGAAGGGTTCCGCCTGTTGGAAGAACACGTGGCGCGTGCGCCGCAGATCGACCGCGCCCTCAAAGCCGGCGGACACTTTCGCATGGGGCCGCTCGAGCTGACCGATTTTATCGGTCAGGACATCAACTATCAGGTCAGCCGGCAAATTTGGCAGGACATGCAGTACGATCCGCGCTATACCCCGGGCCATCTGCAGCGCTCGCTGGTCGATGCCGGTCTGTTGGGCAAAAAGAACGGCCGCTCCTATTTTTCCGCCGAAGAATCTCCCCCGCCGCTTGCGGCCGCCGTCGATGCGGAAGTCGAGACGCTACGCATTTACGGTGAACATCCTCTCTTTACCCTGCTACAGCAGCGGGCCGCCCTGCAATGGCCGCGGCTGCGCGTGGAACAACGGCCGACATTACCGGGCCTGGGCGCCGCCATTCAGGTCAATGACGCTTTCACCGTCAGCGTTACCGATGGCCGCACGGCAAACCAGCTTGCCGAACAGACCGCGGCGGACGCCTTTGTCGTCGATGTCGCCCTGAACTACGGCGATACGGCGTACCTGGTGGCGGCGCATAGCCGCCACGCCTCTGCGGCCAATAAGGCGCTGTTTTTGCGCCTGCTGCACACCGCGATCCCGCTGGTGGAATTTATCAAGGATTCCCCGGCCTTGATCGTCGCCCGCGTGCTCAGCAGCCTGATCAACGAGTCGGTGATCATGGTGGAAAGCGGCGTCTGCAGCCGGGAAGACATTGATGTCGCCGCCGTCGCCGGCGTGAACTACGCCGACGGTATTTTCGGCTGGCTCACTCGCCTCGGGGAGGAAAATGTCAGGACGACGCTGAGCAACCTGGCGCAATTGCTGCACGCGGCGCGCTATGCGCCGCATTACACCCTTCTGCACGCCGCCCAACCGGCGCTGACCACCACGCCTTAAGGATCCATGATGAGCATTAAAGATGACGGTGTTTATCTGATCGACGGCACGCGCACGGCGATCGGCGCCTATGGCGGCAGCCTGGCGCATACCCGCCCCGATGATATGGCGGCGACGATTATTCGCAGCCTGTTTCAACGCCATCCGGCGGCGCAGCAGGATCTGGATGAAGTGGTGCTGGGCTGCGCCAACCAGTCCGGCGAAGACAACCGCAACGTCGCCCGCATGGCGACGCTGCTTTCCGGGTTGGATCAGTCGGTGCCGGCCATCACCCTCAACCGCCTTTGCGCCTCCGGGTTGGATGCGGTGATCTACGCCGCGGCGAAAATCCGCAGCGGCCTCAGCGAACTGATTCTGGCCGGCGGCGTGGAAAGCATGAGCCGCGCGCCCTATGTGCTGAGCAAGGGCGAAACGCCGTTCGACAAGGGAGTAAAACTGTACGACACCACGCTGGGATGGCGCTTTGTCAACCCGCGCCTGGCGGAACGCTACGGCAGCGATCCGCTGGGCATCACGGCGGAAAACGTGGCCCAACAGCAGAGTATCTCGCGAGAGGAACAGGATCTGTTCGCGTTGGGCTCGCAGCAAAAAGCCCGCCGGGCGATCGACAGTGGTCGATTGGCGCGGGAAATCACGCCCGTGGATGTGCCGGCGGATCGTAAAACCACCCGCATATTCGCACAGGACGAATTCCCCCGGCTCAGCACGCTGCAGCAGTTGCAGGCGCTGAAACCGGCCTTCGCCGCCGGTGGTTCGGTCACCGCCGGCAACGCTTCCGGCATCAATGACGGCGCCGCCGCGCTGCTGCTGGCCTCCGGACGCTACGTGAAACGCCAGGGCTGGCAACCGCTGGCGGAGATCGGCGACAGCGCGGCCGCCGGCGTCGCGCCGGCGCTGATGGGGCTGGGGCCGATCGCTTCCACCGAGCGCTTACTGCAGCGCGGCGGTTTCACGCTGAATGATTTTGACATCATCGAGATTAACGAAGCCTTCGCCGCGCAGGTTCTGGCGGCGCTGAAACACTGGCGCATCGACGCCGGCGACGCGCGCGTCAACCCAAACGGCGGCGCCATCGCGCTCGGCCATCCGCTGGGAATGTCCGGTACGCGCCTGGTGCTGTCGGCGGCGCTGGAATTACGCGATCGGCAGGCCGGCAACGCATTGGTCACAATGTGCGTCGGCGTCGGTCAGGGCCTGTCATTAAACCTTAAAGCCGTTTAACACAAGGAACATGCTATGAGCGTACTGAACATTCTTGAAGAAAAGTTGGCGGAAACCAAAAAGCAGGGGCGTTTTCGCGAGTTCCTCAACCTTGAACGCGGCGTGCAGGACAAACCCTGGGCCACCAGCCACGGGCAGCAAGGCGAGCGCCGTCTCAACGTCTGGTGCTCAAACGACTATCTGGCCATGAGCCACCACCCCAAAGTGCTGCTGGCCACCACCGACGCGGTTAACCGAGTCGGGTTAGGCACCTGCGGCGCCCGCAGCATTTCCGGCACCTCGGTCTATCACACTGAACTGGAAACGCTGCTGGCCAGCGCCTACGGCAAAGAGTCGGCGCTGCTGTTCACCACCGGCTTCGGCGCCAACGACGCCACCTTGTCCACCCTGTGCGACGCCATTCCCGATCTGATCGTGTTCTCTGACGAACTGAATCACGCCTCGATGATTTACGGGATTCGCTACAGCAAGGCGGAGAAAAAAATCTTCCGCCATAACGACGTGGCGCACCTCGCCGAGCTGCTGCAGGCCGCCGATCCGGCGCGGCCAAAGCTGATCGCCTTTGAGTCGCTGTATTCCATGGACGGTGACTTTGCTCCTCTGGCGCAGATTGTGGCGCTGGCGGAACAGTATCAGGCGCTGACCTATCTCGACGAAATTCATTCGGCCGGCGTGTATGGCGAACGGGGGCTGGGCTATGCCGAACAGCTGGGCCTGTTGGATAAAATCACCATTATCCAGGGCGGGTTCGGCAAGTCTTACGGTGCGGCGGGCGGCTATATCGCCGCGCCCCGTTCGGTGGTGGAAGCCGTGCGCAGCTGGGCGCCGGCATTCGTCTTCAGCACCTCGTCGCCGGCGCCGGTGGTGGCCGCCGCGTTGGCCAGCTTTAAATACAACCTCGAGCACGACACCCAACGCAAGCACCTGCTGGCGATCGTCGAGCACCTGAAGACCGGTCTGCGCGCCGCCGGCATCCCGCTGGTGTCGGCAGACAGCCATATCCTGCCGCTGCGGGTCGGCGATCCCCATCGCAACAAACACATCAGTAAAGTGCTGCTCGATGAGCACGATATTTACGTGCAACCGGTCAATGCCCCGACGGTGCCTGCGGGCAGCGAGCGGCTGCGGGTGACGCCGACCTCGGCGCATTCCCATGCCGACGTGGAGACCTTCCTGGCGGCGTTGAGCCGGGTCTGGGCGGTAAACGATCTGCGGAGGGCGGGATGAAGTTAGCGGATTATAACGGCCATCTGGTCACGCTGTGTCTGATGGCGACCGGCACCTTCGCCATCGGCACCGACGCCTTTATCGTCGCCGGCGTGCTCAGCGACATTTCCGCGACATTTGCCGTCAGCCCCGCGCAAGCGGGGCAGTTGATATCGGTATTCGCGCTGGCCTACATGCTGTTTGCGCCTCTGACCGCCTGGCTGCTGGGCAACGTCAACCGCAAGCACATCCTGCAGTTGGCGCTGGTGCTGTTCATCGCCGGCAACCTGGCCTGCGCCTGGGCCACCAGCTATCTGCAGATATCGTTCGGCCGAGTGCTGGCGGCATTGGGCGCGGCCTGTTACACCCCGCAGGCCGCCGCCGCCGCGGTGGGGCTGGTGGCGGAAAAACGCCGCGGCCTGGCTATTTCCATCGTCTATGGCGGCATGACGCTGGCCATCGCGCTCGGCATTCCGTTCGGCACCTTTCTGGCCAAACTGATCGGCTGGCGCGACATCTTTCTGTTCATCGCCCTGCTGGGGGCGGTGGCGCTGCTCGGCCTGTCGCTGGCGCTGCGCGCTATTGCGGCGCCAGGCAAACATTCGTTGAAAGAACGGCTCGCCCCGCTGCGGCAAAAGGCGGTGCTGACCACGCTGCTGATCACCTTTTTCGCCGTGTGCTCGGAGCACATTGTTTACAGCTACGTCAGCGTGCTGTTGAAAGACACCCAGTTCGGCCCGGAAGCCATTCTGCCTTTGGCGCTGCTGGTGTTCGGCATTGGCGCGGTGATCGGCAATTTTGCCTCCGGCGCGCTGACCGACGCCCTAGGCAGCAAGTTCGTGCTGCTGTTTTCCGTGGCGATCCAGACGTTGTCCCTGTTCCTGCTGGCCTTTTACGTCACCTCGCCCTGGTGGGTGCTGGCCATCTTTCTGGTCTGGGGCATCACCGGCTGGATGTATCTGGTGCCGATCCAGCATCACCTGTTGTCGCTGTCGAAACGCTTTGGCGCGCTGACCGTGTCGCTCAACAGCTCGGTGCTGTACGCCGGCATCGCGGCCGGCGGCATGCTGGGCGGCCTGTCGCTCTATGCGTTGCCGGCCCACTATTTGCCACTGTTTTCGCTGCCGCTCGGCGCCATCGCCCTGCTACTGACGCTGCTGTTTTTCCGGGGAGAGACCAACAATGAGTGAAGCCCTCCCGGTGCTTTATGAGCGCCACGGCGCGCAGGTTGCGGTCATCACCCTCAATCGGCCGGAGAAAAAGAACGCCATCAACCTGCAGATGGCCAAGTTGATCCGCAGTTACCTGCGGCAGGCGGATAATGACGATACGATACGCGCGATCGTCCTGACCGGTCAGCCGGCGGTATTTTCCGCCGGCATGGATGTCACCGCGTTCCGACAGGGCGAACTGCCCATCGTCACGCCGGAGGGATTCGGGGGACTGATCCATGCGCAGATCGCCAAGGTGATCATCGCCGCCGTTGACGGCATCGCTTACGGGGGCGGCTTTGAGCTCGCCCTGGCTTGTGATCTGATCGTCGCCGGCCAGAACGCGCGCTTCAGCTTCCCCGAAACCGGGCTCGGCTTGGTCGCCGCGCAAGGCGGATGCGCGCGCTTGCCGGCGCGAGTTTCTCCCTATGTCGCCCTCGACTGGCTGCTGACCGGCAGAACCGTCGGTGCGCGGGAGGCCCTGTCACACGGCGCCATTTCCCGCATCAGCGAGGGCTCGGCTCGGGAAGAAGCGCTGCGCATCGCCGAGCAGATCGCCGGGAAGGATCTCGCCGCCAGCCTGGCCGTGAAGGCCATCGTGCGCCAGGGGCTGACGCAGCGCGAGGCGCCATCGTTCGATTTTCAGCAGGCGCCGGTCGAACGCCTGCGTCAGGCGGCCGCTCGTCGTTAACCCCCTTATTGCTTGCCGGCTTGCCTGAGCCGGCATTTCCCGCTACGTCTCCCCACCACAGCTCATTTTACGCAGCCCGCCTCTCGGCGCTGGGCTACACTGCCGGTAGCCCTCATGCGCTGATAAGGAAAAATAATGCGCCACTTGCCTCTGCTGACCCCCAGACTGATCTTGCGTCCGTTCACCGCCGACGATCTGCCCCACTTTACCGCCTACCGCAACCATCCTGACGTGGCGCGCTACCAGAGCTGGAGCGACTACAGCGCCGCGCAGGCGCAGGCCTTTTTCGCACAGCAACAGCGGCTCGCGTTCAACCGTGATGACAGCTGGTTTCAACTGGCGGTCGAGCGCCGCGAGGACGGCGCGTTGCTGGGCGATGTCGCGGTGCATTTTTTCGATGAAGGGCGTCAGGCTGAACTGGGCGTGACCTTCGATCCGGTTCATCAGCGGCAAGGACAGGCGCGCGAGGCGCTAAGCGCCGTCATCGCCCTGCTGTTCGGGCCGCTGGCGAAACACCGCATTACCGCCGTGGTGGACGCGCGTAATCTTCGCGCCGCCGCGTTGTTCAGTAAGCTGGGCTTTCGCCGTGAGGCCTGTTGGCGGCAAAACGTGTTTTTCAAAGGCGCATGGGGTGATGAATTCGGTTTCGCCCTGCTGCATAGCGAATGGCGGGAGCATGAACGACATGACGCTGTTGAATAAATACCTTGGGCAATACCAGTTCTCTGAGCGGCATACGATCGTCATCACCGCGCCGCAATCGCGGGTGTTGGACGCCGTGGCCGCTTACGATCCCAAGCGCGATCGTTTTTTCCGCAGCATGATAGCGCTGCGCGAATTGCCCGCGCGGCTGATGCCACGCGATAAGCCCCGTCCTCCGCCGTTTGGCCTGCATAACTTTTGCCTGCTTGAGCAGGATGAAACCGCGTTGGTCTATGGCCTGATCGGCCGGTTTTGGCAGGCCGAATACGGTTTGGTGAAGGTCGCTGACGGGGCGGACTTTCAGGCCTTCGCTCAGCCCGGCGTCGCCAAACTGGCGCTGGGGTATGCCGCGAGCCCGCTGGAGGGTGGGCGCTGCCGCCTGGTAACGGAAACGCGCATCTTCTGCCCTGACAGCGCCAGCCGGCGGCGGTTTACCCCCTACTGGTATGCGATTCGCCTGGTGAGTGGGTTGATAAGACGCCGCATGCTGCGCGCCATTAAAACCGCCAGCGAAAAGCAGACGGCGAATCATTCACCAGATTGATTAATTTAAGAGCATTCTTAGAGAATAAAAATCATTATCAGCCTATTTTTTAATCACAACAAGATAGTGTTGAGAAGCCATTGACCCCGCCCCCTGCGGGGATTTTTTCGCCTATTTATCGCCTGTTTCAGGGAACGCCTGCATAAACAGGAAGGTGCAAGGCTTGCGCTGATACTGATTGATCTGCGGCACCAGCCGGGTGAAATGCTCGGTCTGGCAATGCACTTCGAGCGCCGCGCGATCCGGCCAGCTTTCGATAAAAATAAAGTGCCCGGGATCCTGCTGGTCGATGCACAGTTCATAACTGATGCACAGCGGCTCCTGCCGGGTTTTCTCCACCAGCTCGCGATACCACGGCATAACGGTGTCAATGTGTTCCGGGTGAATGAAATCTTCAGCAATGACCTTCAGCATGTTGCGCTCCTGCGTTCTGTTGTGCCGTGCTTCACCTTATCGCCCTCCCTCGCGAGATGAAAGCGCCACTCTCCAGTGTCTGTCATCGGGTTCCCAATTCGGTGATAGCGCACACAGATCTCGATCAAAGCGCTTGAACGCCTCCTGGCCCTGTGTGAACTTTCAATTAACAAAAAGGCAACACACCATTCACCATGGTGATATCTGTACCGATATGCCGACGCAATACGCGGCGTTTTTTCCGCCCCTAAAGGCCTGACCATTAGTCCTTTAGACCTTTAAGGCTCACGCAGAAAAGCCATGTCATCGCCGCATGATGGGCCACGGCGCCAGGACGATCCTTATGACCGACGTTTATCATTCTCAGAAGAGAGGTTACCGCCAGTGAATCACGCCACCTATGCCGCTCCAGCGCTCAACGCCGCCATCCGCAAAACCTGGCGCAGACTGGTGCCATTGATGTTCGCCATGTACTTCATTGCGTTTATCGACAGGGTCAACGTCGGCTTTGCCAAAGACGCGATGGCCATCGATATCGCGCTGTCGCAATCCGCCTTTGCGCTGGGCGCGGGGATATTCTTTGCCGCCTATGCGCTGTTCGGCATTCCGGCCAACCTGTTGATGAATCGCTGGGGCGCCAAACGCTGGCTCAGCGCCACCACCGCGCTGTGGGGGGCATTGTCGGCCTGTACCGGGCTGGTGGCCAACGAGCAGCAATTTATTGTCCTGCGCTTTCTGCTGGGGATCGCCGAAGCCGGCTTTTACCCCGGCATCCTGCTGCTGGCGTCGATCTATTTTCCCAATAAGGTACGCGCCTCGGTCATTGGCATTTTCGTGCTTGGCGTACCGGCGGCCCTGACGCTCGGCTCACCGCTGTCGGGGGCCTTGCTGGAGATGCACGGCGTGCTGGGTAAGCCAGGCTGGTTCTGGATGTTCGTGCTGGAAGGGTTGCCGGCCGTCGTCCTCGGCGTCTTCGCCTTTTTCTATCTCGACGATAGCCCAGGGCAGGCCCGCTTTCTGACCGAGGAAGAACGTAATGCGCTGGTCACACAGCTGGCCGCTGAACAGCAGCGTACCGAAACCAACAGCGTTAAAGCGGCGATGAGAAGCGGCAAAGTTTGGCATCTGGCGTTGATCTACGGCACCCTGCAAATCGGCGTATACGGCCTGATGTTTTTTCTGCCGTCGCAGATCGCCTCGCTGATGGGCACCCATCTCGGCTTCAAGGCCTCGTTGGTGGCCGCCATTCCCTGGGCATGCTCCGCGCTTGGCGTCTATTTCCTGCCGCGCTATGCCGACAGAAAAACCGCCAGAAGATTGCCGATCGCCGTTGGCTGCATGGTCGCGGCAGCGCTGGGGTTGGTCGTCTCTTCCTATGCCGGCCCGTTGCTCGCTATCGTCGCCCTGAGCTGTTGCGCAGTCAGTTTTCTGGCGGTACAACCCATTTTCTGGACGTTTCCCGCTCAGCTGCTCACCGGTCCGGCGCTGGCGGCCGGCATCGGTTTTTGCACCACGCTCGGCGCCGCATTCAGCTTTTTAGCCCCGCTGATCCGCACTGAGGCGGAACAGCGTTTTCACAGCCCGCATGCCGGGCCGCTGGTGCTGGCCGCCTTTTCGCTGCTGTGCGCCGTGCTGTTAGGGGCGCTCAGACATCGGCATGCTGAGGCACGTAAGCAAGACGCAGAGATAACCGGATAGCGACGCGTTATTTAGCCATTATTGAACCTGCGGATGGGACACTGACAGTCAGCCCTCTCGCCCACAGGTGTTAAATGGATGAATTGACGCACATTATCGCCAAATACAGCCCGGAACCGGAGATGTTGCTGCTGCTGATTTTCCTGTTCGCGCTGGGAAAATCCGTGATCGTGGTGTCCTCCGTCCTGCCGCCTGCCTCGGTGACGCTGCTGATGGGCATCCTTGCGGGCAAACATGCGCTGCCGATCGGCGCGGTTTGGGCGGCCATCGCCCTTGGCGCGGCGTTGGGCTCAATCCTGTCTTTCCACTGCGGCGCACTGCTCTGCCGTCGCGATCTTGGCCGCCGGCTGCCGGCACGCTTTCACGCCCCACTGCGCAAAGCGCAACGTTCCTTGCAAAAGCGCGGGCTGCCGCTGCTGTTCGCCTCGCGTTTTCTGGCGGTGATGCGTTACACCGTGCCGCTGATGGCCGGCATGCTGCAACTGCCGGCGAGGCACGTCTATGCCACCGCCGCACTCTCAGCCGCCGTTTGGGCACTGCTCTTGATGTCGGCCGCGCATGTGTTCCCCGTTTCTTGACCTGAAAGATTCTTGGGCAAATGCCCCATCCCTGCGCCGACGTTGCGCCAGCGCACAGCCTCCCTTGCCGTATAAAGTACGGTGCAACATCGCAGTTTGCGCCAGATCACCTTTCTGAACATCAGTCGAAAAATGCGAATTTTTTTGCAGAATACGCGCTTAAAACGGCGCCATGAGGGCACAATCAAAGAAATGTCTGAGCGTAACACGCTGATTTGGTTGGCGGGCCGTACAGGGGGCGAACCTCTGTCTCGTTGATTAGGCGTCAACGGCTCATCCGCCTGAGCTAACGGCCCAACGAGATAAATCGCCCTTCTTGTCAGCCTCGCTGTCAAACGCTTACACCCATTACTTTTTCTCATGCGAATTTTACAACCCTTTGTTTAATCAACGAGATAAGCCGCATAAGGTCTGTTAATCCCACCGTTTGAAGAGTAATCTTCCGCTCCCTGAACGTCCGATTTGCCTCCTCTCGTGTAAAGATTGATCGACTTTTATCCCGCGTATAAATGTTGTAAACATGTTGCACAAAGGTGGCGTTATTGCACTACCTTACTAAAGCCGGACCAACCGGATAAATGTATAAAAAAGAGCCACTTCAGAGCTCACGACTTCACTAATGACAGGTAAAACAGGACATCATCAGATGGTAGATCACTCTAAAATAGCGACTGACGCGACGCCCGCTTCAGAAGATCATCTACGGCGAAACCTCACTAACCGACATATTCAACTGATCGCCATCGGCGGCGCCATCGGCACCGGTCTGTTTATGGGTTCCGGTAAAACCATCAGCCTGGCAGGCCCTTCGATCATCTTCGTGTACATGATCATCGGCTTTATGCTGTTCTTCGTGATGCGCGCCATGGGCGAGCTGCTGCTGTCCAACCTGGAATACAAATCGTTCAGCGATTTCGCCGCGGATCTGCTCGGCCCGTGGGCCGGCTTCTTCACCGGCTGGACCTACTGGTTCTGCTGGGTGGTCACCGGCATCGCCGACGTCGTGGCGATCACCGCCTACGCCCAGTTCTGGTTCCCTGAACTGTCGCAGTGGATCGCTTCGCTGCTGTGCGTGCTGTTGCTGCTCGGCCTTAATCTGGCGACGGTGAAGATGTTCGGCGAAATGGAGTTTTGGTTTGCGATGATCAAAATCGTCGCCATCGTCGGGCTGATCGTCGCCGGGTTGGTGATGATCGCCATGCAGTTCCAGTCGCCAACCGGTACCGTAGCCTCGTTCACCCATCTGTGGAATGACGGCGGCATGTTCCCGAAAGGCATCAGCGGTTTCTTCGCCGGCTTCCAGATCGCGGTATTCGCCTTCGTCGGCATTGAACTGGTGGGCACCACCGCGGCGGAAACCAAGGATCCGGAGAAGTCACTGCCACGCGCCATCAACTCGATTCCGATCCGCATCATCATGTTCTACGTGTTCGCCCTGATCGTCATCATGTCGGTGACGCCGTGGAGCTCCGTAGTGCCGGACAAGAGCCCGTTCGTTGAATTGTTCGTGCTGATTGGCCTGCCGGCCGCGGCCAGCGTGATCAACTTCGTGGTGCTGACCTCCGCCGCCTCCTCCGCCAACAGTGGGGTGTTCTCCACCAGCCGCATGCTGTTCGGGCTGGCGCAGGAAGGCGACGCGCCGAAATCGTTCGCCAACCTGTCCAAGCGCGCGGTGCCGGCCAACGGCCTCACCTTCTCCTGCATCTGCCTGCTGGGCGGCGTGGTGCTGATTTACCTGATCCCGAACGTGATGACGGTCTTCACCCTGGTGACCACCGTGTCGGCGATTCTGTTCATGTTCGTCTGGACCATCATCCTGTGTTCGTATCTGGTCTACCGCAAACGGCGCCCGGCGCTGCACCAGAAATCGATCTACAAAATGCCGGCCGGCAAACTGATGTGCTGGGTGTGCATGGCGTTCTTCGTGTTCGTGTTGGTGCTGTTGTCGCTGCGCGAAGACACCCGCCAGGCGCTGATCGTCACCCCGCTGTGGTTCATCCTGCTCGGCCTGTCTTACGTGTTCCTGCGCAAGAAGAAAACCGCGTGATGCAAAAAGGGGCGGATATCTCCGCCCCTTTGCTCTTTTTTGCCTCTGCGCTAATCCGCTTCCGTCGCCACCGCCGCTTTCCCCTTGCGCCGTACGCGCAGCTCGCTGACCACCACCCCGATCACAATCAACGCGCCCCCCAACAACGCCACGCCCGGCAAACGCTCACCGGCGAGCCGCCCGACGATGCCCGCCCAGACCGGTTCGCCGGCGTAGATCACCGTAGCGCGCGTGGGTGAAACGCTGCGCTGCGCCCAGTTCATGGTCAGCTGGATCAACGCGCTGGCCAGCCCCAGCCCAATGGCGCTGTACAGCAGGTAATCCGAATACGGCGGCGGCGATTCGCCGGTCGGCGCCATCATCAAAAATGAGGCCAGCGAGGCGGTCGCCAGCTGCACAATGGTCACCCGGCGGATATTCACCTTGCCGGCAAAGGCGCCGATTAGAATGATCTCTGCCGCCATGCCCAGCGTGCCGGCCAGCGTCAGAATTTCGCCGAGGCTCAGCGACATGTCCGTGCTGCTCGGCGCCGCCAGCAGCATCAGGCCGGTAAAGGCCAGCAGAATACCGATCCACGACATGATGCCGGGGAACCGCCCCAGCACCAGCCATTGCAACAGCGGCACGATCGGCACGTACATGGCGGTGATGAACGCCGATTGGCTGCTGGTAATCGTCTGCAGACCGACGGTTTGCATGCTGTAGCCGAACATGATCGCCAGCCCGATCAGTATGCCTGCCTTCAGTTCATACAGGGTCAGGCCGCGCAGCACGCGCAGCGAAAACAGCGTCAACGCCAGCGTGGCGGTGGCGAAACGCAGACCGACGAAAAAGAACGGCCCGCTGACTTGCATCGCGTGATGCACGGCCAAAAAGGTGCCGCCCCAGATCATGGTGATGAAAATCAACACCGCTTCCGGCAACCTGATTTGCGGAACCACGGCGGAAATAAAGGATTTTTTTGCTGCTGACACCGGCTTGCCCTTCCTGCTGAGTGCAATATAATGCACAGTTCCTGCCAGTATGAGATAAAGTCCGGCGATGAGCAATACGGCGCATAACGCGAAAACCGATCCCCCCAAAGTGCTGCAGTACCTGAGCAGCAATCTGCGCGGCTACCGCCAACAGGCGGGCCTGAGCCAGATGGCGCTGGCCGAACTTTCCGGCGTCAGCCGCCGCATGCTGGCGGGCATCGAGGCCGGCGATCGCAACGTCAGTCTGGCGGTGCTCGACAAGATCGCCGCCGCCCTGGCGATTTCGTTCACCGATCTGATTCAGGCGCCAGAGGCTCGCGGCAGCCATCTGGTAGGCGAGTTGGCCTGGCAAGGCGCACAGCCGGGCAGCCAGGCGCTGTTTGCCGCCAGCGTACCGGCGCGCCAACGGGCCGAGCTGTGGGAATGGACGCTGATGCCGGGCGAGCGCTACGACTCGGCGCCGGACGCCGAAGGCTGGAGCGAGATGATCTACGTGATTGCCGGCACCCTGACGCTGGAACTGGAACAAGGCACGCTGACGCTCAGCGCCGGCGCCACGCAAACCTTCAACAGCGATCAGCGCTACGCTTACGCCAACCACGGCGATCTCCCGCTGCGCTTTATCCGCAACGTCGCCTTCTGACTGCCCGCCGGCCCGCGCCGGCGGCGGATGTCGTGTCGCTGTCGTGCCGCTGTCGTGGCGCCGCTACCCCGCGCCTCCTACACTGGATGACAGTGACAGCGAACTCGGGAGTGCACCATGCAAAAGTACCGCATCAGACCATTACGCTTGGAAAAAGGCTGGTCGCAGGAGCAGTTGGCGGCCATCGCCAGCCTCAGCACCCGCACCGTACAGCGGATTGAAAACGGCGAACAGGCCAGCCTGGAAACCTTGACCGCGATCGCCGCCGCACTGGGCGTGCAGGTCAGCGATCTCAACGCGCCGCCGCAGACACCGCAGGAGGAGACGCCTGAGGCGCAGCGCCTTCGTCGCCAGGTTGCGGCAGAGGGCAAGCTGCTGAGCATGGCGGTGCGTTTCGCCGTCATCGGCGCGATATTGCTCGCTGTCAACGTCTTTACCCACCCGCACTATCTCTGGGCGCTATGGGCGATCGGCGGCATGAGCCTCGCGCTGATCATGCGGGCGGTGCGCACCCTGCTGCTGCGCAACGTCTTCAGCCGCTGGCAAGAACAGCGGCTGGCGCAAAAACTCAGACGCCTGCCGTGAGCGTTAGCCACTCGGCCAGCCGGGCCAACGCGCTGCCCGGCACGATAGGCTGCGGCGACAGCAGGTAATAGCCGCTGCCGTCGGGCGTAAAACCGAACGGCGCGCTCAACAAGCCGGCGGCCAGATCGTCTCGCACCTGCAGCCATGGGCCGATTGCGATACCAAGGCCGGCTACCGCGGCCTGCAGACTGAAATAGAAATGGTCAAAGCGCTGTTCCGGATGCCCCGCCAATGTCACCCCCTGCTGATGCGCCCAGTGCCGCCAGGCATCCGGCCGGGTCGCGGCATGCAGCAGTTTGGCGCCTGGCCGCAAAAGCCGCCGTCCGTCCACAGAGGCCGTCAGCCTCGTCAGCGCCTCGGGTTGGCACACCGGCCCGACCTTTTCATTGAACAGCGCCAGGCTATGCGCCTGCTTTCCCCAATCGAAGTCATTGCGCCGGATCGCCGCCGTGATGCCGTCATGGAACGAAAACGGCCCGCCGCCCGCCACCAGCTGTAAGTTGATGTCCGGGTGCGCCCGCTGAAAAGCCGGCAAACGCGGGATCAGCCAACGCATCAATAAGGTCGGTTCACAGGACAAGATCAGCGGCGCATTGAGCGCCTGCTGGCGCAGCTCCAGCGCGGTATGGTCCTGAATGCCGAAGGCCTGCTGTGTCGCCTGAAACAGCTTGCGGCCCGCCGCCGTGAGCAGTACTCGCCTATGGCGGCGCTCAAACAACGCCACGCCCAATTCCTCTTCCAGCGCCCGCACCGCCCGGCTGATGGCGCCATGTGTCAAATTCAGCCCCTGCGCCGCCTGGGTGAAACTTTCCAGCCGCGCGGCGGCCTCGAAGCAGCGCAGCCCGCCCAGCGGCAATGGCCTGGCTCTATTGCGTGAGTTTTTCTCACCGATATCGTCACTATTCATCGTTTGTCACCGAGAAAAATTACTCTTATAAATCAGTCACTCTATTGATAAAAATCGCAAGGATAACTATGACTGAACTCATCGCTGTCGTCACCATTACTTTACTCGCTGTAATCAGCCCCGGACCGGATTTCGCCATGGTATCGCGCAACAGCCTGCTGCTCTCCCGCCGCGCCGGCATCTTCACCGCCTGCGGCATTGGCGCCGGCGTACTGGTCCATGTCAGCTATACGCTGATTGGCGTCGGCGTGTTGATCCAACAGTCGCCCTGGTTGTTTAACCTGCTCAAAGGCATCGGCGCCGCCTACCTGATCTACCTCGGCTTTACGCTGCTGCGCAACGCAACCCATCACGACGCCGCGCCCACCACGACGCCGGCCGCCATCAGCGATCTCGCCGCCCTGAAAACCGGCTTTCTCACCAACGCGTTAAACCCGAAAACCACCATCTTCATCGTCAGTCTGTTCATGCAGGTGGTCTCTCCCCACACCGCGCTCGGCGTACAGATCGGCTATGGCCTCTTTATCGCCGCCGTCCATGTATTCTGGTTCGCCGCCGTCGCGCTGCTGTTTTCCGCGCCGGGCGTCAATGCGCGCTTTTTGCGTTTGCGCCGCGGCATCGATCGCACCTTTGGCGGGCTGCTGATTGTCTTTGGCGCCCTGTTGGCGATCGCCGGCATCAGGTAACGCCACGACGCCAAGTTCGTCATTCGCTTCTATGCTTATCAGGGGTTTTTGTTAATCATCTGAGCGGGAGTACGAAACATGACGAAACTGTTGGTGCTTTATTACTCAATGTACGGCCACATCGAACGCCTGGCGCAGGCGGTGGCCGAAGGGGCGAATCGGGTCGATAACGTGGACGTAACGGTCAAACGCGTGCCGGAAACCATGACGCCGGAAGCCTTCGCCAAGGCCGGGGGCAAACAACACCAGCAGGCGCCGGTCGCCACCCCGCAAGAGCTGGCGGACTATGATGGCATTATCTTCGGTACGCCGACCCGCTTCGGCAACATGGCCGGACAGATGCGCACCTTCCTCGATCAGACCGGCGGCCTGTGGGCTTCCGGCGCGCTGTACGGCAAGGTGGGCAGCGTATTTTCCTCCACCGGCACCGGCGGCGGCCAGGAGCAAACCATCAGTTCGACCTGGACCACGCTGGCGCACCACGGCTTCATCATCGTGCCGATCGGCTATGCGACGCCGGAGCTGTTTGACGTTTCGCAGGTGCGCGGGGGCACCCCCTATGGTGCGACCACTATCGCCGGCGCCGACGGTTCGCGACAGCCGAGCAACGAAGAGCTGACCATTGCCCGCTATCAGGGCGAGCACGTGGCGAAAATCACCGCCAAGCTGAAAAGTTAATCGCCCCCCTGCACCCGTGATTCAAAGGGCCGCGCATTCGCACGGCCCCATCTTGTTGCCGACCCGCCGCAAGGTTAGAATGCCCCTCCCCCGGCCATTCAGCGTCTGAAGGCCAGGCCCGAATTCGTTCTGCCCGTCGCTTGTCAGCCTTAGGCGCGAGGACGGGCGCTCTGTTTTTTGCGCACAGCGAAGGGAATAAGTCAGTGTCTAAAGATTTTGATGAACTAATAAGAGACATGGATCTTATTATTGAAAATGTAGACAGCTTCAAGGCTCTGGCTCCGCGCGCGCCCGAGCCGGCTCCGGCCCCGCCGCCGCCGGTTCATCACTACGACTCGTTCTGCGAGAACATCGCGCTGAAAGTGGTCTTGAAGGTGCTGCTGTCTTCGGTGGACAAGATAGTCAAAGTGCAAATCGCCAACAAAGTCGAGCAAGAGATCGCCCAGATTGAACAGCAGGTGGTGCGCGCCGGCGGCGGGCCGGTATCACCGGACGATCTGGCGCAGATGACGCACTACGTTCGCCGCACGGTCAACGACCTGCTGGAATAACCCCCTTTTGAAACGGCGTCTGTTGGACGCCGTTTTTATTTCTGCCGACTTTAACGTGCGGTATCGCTGTACCATGACTGACACATTCACAACATGAATGTGTTGCATTGTTGTATTCGTTTCACTGCGATAAGTTTAATTTACTGTAAATATATACAGTATTTTTTTAACTTATTGAGGATATGAATATGCGCTTTAACAACAAGATGTTGGCCCTGGCCGCCCTGCTGTTCGCCGCACAGGCGTCGGCCGAGACGCTCGAATCTATCGACAACTGCGCGGTTGGCTGCCCGACCGGCGGCAGCAGCAATGTGTCGATCGTGCGTCATGCTTATACGTTGAACAATAACAGCACCACCAAATTCGCCAACTGGGTGGCCTATCACATCACCAAAGACACGCCGGCCAGCGGCAAGACGCGCAACTGGAAAACCGACCCGGCTCTCAATCCGGCAGATACCCTGGCCCCTGCCGATTACACCGGCGCCAACGCGGCGCTGAAGGTCGATCGCGGCCATCAGGCGCCGCTGGCCTCGTTGGCCGGCGTTTCCGACTGGGAATCGCTGAACTACCTGTCCAACATCACGCCGCAAAAGTCCGACCTGAACCAGGGCGCCTGGGCGCGGCTGGAAGATCAGGAGCGCAAGCTGATCGATCGCGCAGACATCTCTTCGGTCTATACCGTGACCGGGCCGCTGTATGAACGCGATATGGGCAAACTGCCGGGCACCCAGAAAGCACACACTATCCCCAGCGCCTACTGGAAGGTGATTTTCATCAACAACAGCCCGGCGGTGAACCACTATGCCGCTTTCCTATTCGATCAAAACACGCCGAAGGGCGCCGATTTTTGCCAATTCCGCGTGACGGTGGACGAGATCGAGAAACGCACCGGCCTGATCATCTGGGCTGGTCTGCCGGACGACGTACAGGCTTCGCTGAAGAACAAGCCCGGCGTTCTGCCGGAGTTGATGGGCTGCAAAAACTGACGGAAAAACCCGCTTCGGCGGGTTTATTTTACTCTGGCATCAGACGGCGCTCACTCTGCCAACGGCATCACGCTTACACTCGCTCATCTGCCGCAACAATAAATTGGTGAAAACGTTCGATTTCCAATTTACGCATGGCGTTCATTTTATGCTGGCTGACGGTTTTCTCGGAAATGCCCAACGCCTTAGCGACGCCGGTATTCGGTTTTCCCGCCAGCAGCATGGCCAACACCGAAAGCTCGCGCGGCGACAGGCTCTGCCCTTTGCAGCTCGCGGTGAACATTTTTATTGCCTCAACGAACGTCGTAAGACCGATGTTTTTTTTCAGACAGTTAAAATTCGCCAGTCGCGGCGTTTCCACGCCGGTTAAGACGATCGTATTGTCAGGCCTGTCGACAATATGCGATAAGAAATTCATAACCCGACAGATAGACGAGAAAGAGACGATGACCACTTCTGCATGACAATACATGGCATGTAATCCACGGCGTGCAGATGAATGCAGACCCATAACTTCAACGCCCTCCAACGACATTAAGATCTGCGATATGCCATAGAATAAATAGTAATCATCAGAAAATATAGCCACTCGCACAGGATCACCCCATTGCTATTTGTCATGGGCGCGTTTTTAACAACGCCCCCATGGCAGTCATGTCAATTAACTTTATTGGTCCGACTTACTTAAGTGAAGAACATAATGAGATCAGCAATGCGGACAGCGATGAGAGATATTTTTCATCCAAATTCATAATACCATCTTCACTGTATTTCACGTTATTATCTAGAATTTCATGAATACTCTCGACGGCGCATACGGCATCCTTCCAAACTACGCGCCGACCGAAAGGCGAAGCGCCGAGATATTGCGCGCTTTGGCGAAAACCAACGATAAAGTCGCGCAATATATCGAGCACAATCAATACTTCCTCCCTGCTGACACACCGCTTCATTTGCACTTTATCCAGGAAAACGCTGAGCGTGCTTTGTAAGGAAAACAGGTTCTTGAACAACCCGCCGGCGATATCCTTCGGTGTTTTCACGCTGGTTGATATGACAAAAGGGAGCTCTCCATGCTGCGAGATATATTGATAAAGCCCATTTATCGCCGTCGTCGGCTTAATATCCAAACCGCGAAGAATGACGTCAACCTCATCTTTTAGCGATTTTTCCACTTTGACACCGATCTGGATTTGTTCCGTCATACAATTCATCCTCAACATAGAGATCCGGATTAAACACCAATATTATTCAAGCAAATAATATTCGCCACCAATTACCATGTTAAGATTTTTCTTATATGTGGCAACCTGTTTTTTATTATTAAAAATAACAAAAGAATTATTTATATATAATGTTAAGCGTAGCCGATGTGTTAATTCCCCCGCTGCTCATTGCGGTGGGGCTGTAAGGATAATAATAGGCCGCCATGCCGATGGAAAATTGCGCATCCAAGGCATTGCCGGTTCCCACATGAAATAATGAAGTCGCCGCGCCTGGCGTCACGCTGGAAAGCGACAGCGTGACGGGATTATTCGGCGAAGCCGTCTTGACCAGCCGGATGCCAATGCCTTTTGCCGCCTCAGCGCTTTTATCAATCAAAACCGTATTATCCGAAGACAACAGATTATTGCTGGATAAAAACATATTGATATCCCGATCGGCCGTGCCGCCACTTTGCCGATTCTGGCAGCTGAAATTCAGCGTAAAGGGCGTCAGGCCATTTTGCGCCCCCTGAGTAATCTGCGATATCCCCAGCGTCGGCAACTTCACCGCCAGGCCGGCATTGTCGAAAGTGCAGGTCGTCATCTTGGGCGCATACTTGATGGTCATCGGCTGTCCGTACATATCGCGCTGATCGTAAGGCCAATTGAAACCGTTGAGCAGCCAGGTCAAGATCTTCACCAACTGCTTGGCGGGCCACAAAATGATCTCCAGCAAGGACATCCCGCTCAGATCGGTCACGAACATCACGTCCTTAAGGCTAACCGTGTCGCCGGGTATCGATGTGCCCGTCTTGCTGACCAGACTGAAACGAATATTCATCGGCTGATTCAATTCCGAAGCGGAGTGCGATCCCCAACCGCTAAGTTTTTTGTTGGCGATGTCGTTGGTTATTTCCGCGCGTATCCAATATTTACCGTTGTTGAATCCCAGAATGGTCGCCTTTGTGCTGTCGGTTGACAGGATGCGCGTATAGCCGAATTCGCTGCTCGAGGTTGAACAACTGAATGAACCGCTGTATTGCGTATAAAAACTGCCTTCCCAGACCGGTGTTTTATCGCTGAGCTTATCCGACAAATCGACGTAGATAGGCGGCGCATATTGGATGCCGTTGCCGTAGCATGAAGCGTAACTGTAACCGCTGAACAACAAGGACAGGGTCAGTGCGAGTATCCTGAGCATGGTGTAATTATCCTTTTATCGACATGTGTTGGCTGCGCTGTCCATCGAGATTTTCGGGCGTTCAATCTTGCAGACACCGTCATTCAGCCTGACCTCCAGCGACGTTGGCTGCTGCTCCACCCGCAGATACAGGACGCTGGCCTGCCCGACGAAGCCAATGGCATGCCCGCTTTGATCCGCCACCTCCGCACCAAATGGCAGGGGCTTATTGCCGCGCTTAAAGGCGCGCAGCGTATAAGGCCGACGCCGATCGGTTTCGAATCTCAAATAGTTGACGGCGCCGGCATAGGGCACGCTGTTGGCGATATTGCCGACGATCTCGGCGCCGGAACTGTTGCCGGTATCCGACAATGTCACGGAGTTTTGCCGGTAAGGCGTGGCGTAAGGCACCAAAGCCAGCCCTTCGTCGTTAGTGACGATGCTCTCGTCGCCGTTCACCATCAGCCCTTTGGCCTTGGGCGCGTCCACCACCATCATGGTGTTGCCCATTTCGTTGGACGCCAGCAAATGCCAAGGGATCGCCACCAGGCTGCCGCGGGCGCTCATGCCCAACTGTCGATAGTCTGATGATTCACTGTAGGAGCCGCCGACGGTCGTCGCGTTGGCGCGATAGGCGGCATTCACGCTCGCCATGCTGTTGCCGCCGCTTTGATTGCTGCCGGCAAGCGCATAACTCAGACGGTTTGACTCCAGCGCATTGCCGCTCAGGCTCAGCGAGCTTTGCTGATAGTGCGAATCGGTGGCGGATAAGCTGGTGCTGAGATAGGCATTGTTGTCGAACATCGACAACGGCACGCTCAGAGAGAGATAAAACCGCGTCTCTTCTTTGCGATCGGAATTTCTCACGCGACTCGCGGAAATGTTGTAACTGACCCGCGCGAAGGCATTTGAATACCCGAGCTGGTATTCCCGGCTTTTATTCGTATCCGACCAATAGTCGCGCTGGGTGCCGGAGAAATAGAGCGTGCCCCACCCGTCTGCGAGCCTCTGATTTAGGTTCAAATTGAAGGTATTGCGCGGACGAGCGGCGCGAACGGCGTCCCAGGTATTCAAATCCAGCGGGGCAAGCTCATCGTCATCCCGATCGTTCCAATAATCGTGAAAGCGCTTGTCACGCTCGCGGTAGCCTTGATGGGTGTAGATGGCATCGTTGAAACTGTAATAACCTTTGGTCGAATAACGGTAAGCCGCCAGCGTGAAGTTGGTTGCGGTAGCGTCCAAAAACTTGCTGTAGGCGATCCGAAAACTTTGCCCATTCTCGTTGCGATCCTGCAAATGCGTCGAGGCCTGAGTCACATCGACGGATACCGCGCCGAACGGCAGATTCCAGCCACTGCCCAGCAGCCAGGCGCGATAGTCCTCGCTGAGGATCGTACCGGCATAACCGGTGACCAGATTATTGAAGCCGTACTGCAGCGTGCCCTGCACGAAAGCGGGCGCATAGTCGGTATCCGCCTGATTGACCTTACCGGCCACCAGGCCATATTTGCTGACGCCCTGCTTCAACATGTTGGGAACGGCGGAAAACGGCACGGTAAAGGATTGTTCCCGCCCGTCGGCTTCCCTGACCACGACCAACAGATCCCCCGCAGAACCGGTCGGCAATATATTGTCCAGCGTAAAGGCGCCCGGCGGCACGTTCTCCTGATAGATGAGATTGCCGTTTTGCAATACTTTCACCAGGGCATTGCTCTGTGCCACGCCCCGTACTATCGGCGAAAAGCCCTGCTGCGAATTGGGCCGCATGTTGATATCCGAGGCTAAAGCGCCGCCCCGCACCCGAATCGAGTCGAACAAATCACCCGGCGAATAGAAATCGCCCATCGTCAGGTTCGATTTGATGGCGGCGAAGCCACGCTGCACATAGCGAGTATTATTTTGCCAATCGCTGCCTTGCCGCGAACTGCTGCGGAAATTGCTGCTGTCTCTGAATTGCCAACCCGCCAGATTGACCCCCGATTCCAAACCGGTATAGAAATCGTCGTTTGACGCCTTGTCGCCCTGCAACGACTGCACGTGGTAATAGGTGGCGTTATAGGCCAGCAGCAACGCAGGCACGCCGCGATCCCAAAATTTGGCGTCAACATAGCCGGCCTCTGCGCGAATCACTCGCGACTGGGGCACCGTCAGCTTAAGGCTCAACGTCCCCACATCGAAGTCCGCCCTTCCTCCTTGCACCAACGTTTGGACAGGGATCGGCCCCTTATCCACCCCGATGGACAAACGACTCATATCGATGCCCAACAGGGCGGCGTCACGATGGGCGATGCGAATATCGCCTTTATGTTCGCCGAACTGCAACGAGAACCGCCCTTTCCAACTCTGGTTGACATACACGTCGACCGTTTGCGTGCCTGCCGGCATGTCATTATTGAGGTAAAAACGCGACAGATCGGATTCGCTGGACGCGCCGGCCAATAGAGAAGTGTCGAATTTCATCGCCGATGCTTTATTTAACGGTATGAATACAGATGCGGTCAGTATCGAAAGCAATTTTAGTTTAAGCTTCATGGCCGTTCTTCACGTTAGCGGGCTGTAATGGCTTTAGATTTATAAGCCCCCAGGTCGTCGATATAGAGCAGGGTGTAGGGAATATTCCGGCTCACGCCAACTTTGGTCGGGGCAAAGAGGCTGGAATATGGCCCGACCATCACTGAATCGACCAACAGATTCTTTTTGCCTTTCTGATCAACATTGGCCAACGTAAAATAGTAAGGGCCTTTGTTGATAACCTTAAATCCCTTCCCCGCCGCCTGGAGTTCAATGAAGTCGGTGATGTTATTGACACTGCCGGTTAACCCTGCCGGGCGATAAAATAGCTTGATGCGTGATTTGATGGCTAATTGCAGCGTATTGACGCCCTGCAAATTCTCCGGCGTAGGCGGGATATCCAGCACATTCAAATAAAATACCGACTCACGATCGCCGGGAAGCGCCGCGTTCATTTTTTGTATGCGTAATTGCTGGCCATTATTTCCGGCAACTTTCACAACCGGCGGGGATAACAAGAACGGCACGTTTGCCGTTTCAGGCGTCGAGTTTATATCACCGTCATCAATCCATGCCTGCACCAGTGCCGGATCGTCACCATTGTTGACTAACTGAACGATAACATCCTTGTTTTTTTCCGGATAAATAACGCGCGTTCCATTAATTACAATATTGGCATCGGCGCAAAAGCTGCTGAGAAACAATCCAGCAAAGATTAAGCACTGTTTCATAGTCACCCCAGAAGCCAGGCCTTTGCCTTGGGCGCAGGCCTGGCTTAATTGCAATTACAGGTAAGAAATGGTGTAAGTCACGTTGGAACTCAATTCCCCCACTTTTGCTTCCAACGCATTGGTCTTGTAGTAATAGGCGTCCAGCGTCAGCGTTTCGGCATCCGGCGCCGTTTTATCGCCTTTGATCTTGGTGACATAAGGCACGTTCAACGGAATCGGCGTGGATGAACCCGGCTCAGCCAGAGAAAAACCGACGTTTTTCGCTACGGCGGCGTCGCTTTCATTCACGGAGCTGTTCAGCAGATATTTCCCGTCGGTAGAGATATTATTCGCCGAAGAGAAGTAGATCTTCAGCGGCGTACCGGCCGTTCCCGCCGCCGGCGTGCAGCCGGAGAACGTCAGCGAGAAAGATTTCTTGTTTTTGGTGATGGGGCCGACCACGGTGCCCGCATCAGTCACGGAAATCGGGCTGAGCGCAACGGTAAAATCGGCGCTTTTCCCGCCATTGATGGTACAAGTGGTATCCGTAACGGCACCGCTAAACGAAATAACGCCACCGGCGGAATTATCTGCCGCCGTTGCGCCCACAGATGTTAACGCGGCAGCCAATACCGCCAAAGAGATGCCTTGCTTAATCATAATAAACCCCATTACTTTCTTCGCTGAGAGAGCATATATAAAATGACCTACACCATTAAACCGTTTAGAGGCTAACGAAGCTTAGGCAATAGCAGAGTATTGACAGCATCCTGCCATCTAAAAGTTTATATGCGACGGTATATATTTATATATATCCAAGTGTATTCTAAAAGGTATCCGGCAATGGGAAAAATCTCATTCACCGCCAGATGCAGGACATATTAATTCCAAAGACAAAAAAATTGCAACATCGAATCAAATAATTTTCATAACAATAAAAAAAATGAATCGAGCAATGACCGGAAGGATGTGTGCCTTAAAAGAGTGAGTACGGCAGGCTGCTTACTGCGCGGGTTAAATGATGGCCGCCATTTCCTCATAAAAGCGCTTGTGGCATAAAAAACAAAAAGCCATTGATATAAAAAGAAAAAACACACAAAGAAAAATCTTAGATTCCTTAAACCTCCTCATCCCTCCACGTAAGGTTTACTTTTCCCCTACCTTAAAAATTATCCGACCTACCGCTATAGGAGTAGCCCGGAAATGCGATACTCTCTGCACATGAATATTCAGACACACAAGAAACAGCGTGCGAATTTTTCTTTGCTCAGTCGATAAGGATGAATTTTTCAGAGAAAAATATATCTTTCCCTATCAATATAAAACCCACCTTTAAAGTATATTAAAAAATATACTGAAAGATAATTCATTTAAATAAATCGCTACAGGGGTCAAACAAGATAGGGGAAAAGGGATGCATCGCGAGTAACGGCGGGAATAAAAAACCCGAGCGCCACAGGCTCGGGTTGATAGCAACACAGACATTCGACGATCAGAGCGGCTTTTCAGTCCGTACGATGCCGTGATTCTTCATCACCTCTTCCATCGTAAGGCTATCGTCATACGGCGTCTCGTCGACCACGACGTCTTTCGGACGCTCATAGGGTTTGGTCGCACGTTTGAACATCCACCACCATACGAACACCAGGAAAGCGCCGGACTTGAGAAAAATCATGGTCCATAGGGCGACTTGATACCAGTTCATCTCTGTCTCCTAAGAGTATTAAGCAAAATCGATAAGGCGGCGTTAATTATCGTGCCGGTCACGCCTGACAGCAGCAGGCATCCGAGCAGCCTGCCTTGATGACCGCATAATCTCACCGATGCGTAGCCCTTATCAATAGCCGTTCGCGTTTCCTGCGGGCGACCGTCAAGTTCTCAGCACGCAAAAGCAAAAAACCCCGCGCTCTAAGAGCGCGGGGTCAGAATGTATGGCGGAGGAGCAGAGATTCGAACTCTGGAACGGTTTCCCGTCGACGGTTTTCAAGACCGTTGCCTTCAGCCACTCGGCCACCCCTCCGCAACGACGCGCACTATAAACAGAGCTTATTCGCTTGTAAAGCCCAGGCGCGTTCAACCGCGCGAAAAATCGACGGAATGATGCAAGCCGGCGAACAAACGCGCGGCCGCTCCCCCCGCTGTTGCAACAATGATAACTAAGGGTAAAGATTGGTAAACAAACTTTAATCAAGCGCTTGCGCTGCCTATCATCGGGATTATTTTGTGATGGCCTGATAAGAGAGATCATTATGGACCGCATTGTCGTCTCGTCTTCCTCGCGCGACTCCCTGCTCAGCACGCATAAAGTCCTGCGCAACACCTATTTCCTGTTATCCCTGACGCTGGCTTTCTCGGCGCTGACCGCAACCGCCAGTACCCTGCTGGGCCTGCCTGCGCCGGGCTTGCTGCTGATGCTGGTTGGCTTCTACGGCCTGATGTTCCTGACGCATAAACTGGCCAACAGCCCGGCAGGCATTCTGGCGGCGTTCGCGTTGACCGGTTTCATGGGGTATGCCCTCGGCCCGATCCTCAGCTCGTTCCTGAACGCCGGCGCGGGCGATCTGATCATGCTGGCGCTGGGCGGCACCGCCGCGGTGTTCTTCTGCTGCTCGGCCTACGTGCTGACCACCCGTAAAGACATGTCGTTCCTGTCCGGCATGATGATGGCCGGTTTTGTGGTGCTGCTGGTGGCGGTGATCGCCAACCTGTTCCTGCAGATCCCTGCTCTACACCTGGCGATCAGCGCGCTGTTCATTCTGTTCTCCGCCGGCGCGATCCTGTGGGAAACCAGCAACATCATTCACGGCGGCGAGACCAACTACATTCGCGCCACCGTCAGCCTGTACGTATCGCTGTACAACATGTTCATCAGCCTGTTGAGCATTCTGGGCTTCGCCCGCAGCAACTGATCGCGTGTTACCCCGCCTTCCAGGCCCCGCTCCGGCGGGGCTTTATTTTTTGCGGCTGAAAAAATTTGCTAAACTGGCGGCCGTTCCGAATTATCCGTTATCGAGGCAGTATGTTGGAGTTTGAAGGTCGGGTTATCGACACTGACGCGCAGGGCTATCTGAAAAACAGCGCCGACTGGCATGAAGGCCTGGCGCCGCTGCTGGCCGCGCAGGAAGAGATCGTGCTCACCGAAGCACACTGGGAAGTGGTGCGCTTTGTGCGCGACTTCTATCAGGAATTCAATACCTCACCGGCTATTCGCATGCTGGTCAAAGCCATGGCGCAGAAATACGGTGAAGAAAAAGGCAACAGCCGCTATCTGTACCGCCTGTTCCCGAAAGGGCCGGCCAAACAGGCCACCAAGATCGCCGGATTGCCCAAACCGGTAAAATGCATCTGACCGCTCCGCCCGCAGCGCCGCTGCAGGCGAGCACTTAATAGCGAATGCCGAACCCGTCGTAGTCGGTCACGCCCTGCGGCTCCACCAGCACGCGTTCGACGCGCGCGCTGCGCGGGCCGCCCTGCTTCAGCCATGCGACCAGCGAGTCCACCTGCTCCTGTGTGCCGCAGGCCACCACCTGAACGCTGCCGTCATCAAGGTTGCGCGCATAGCCCGTCACCCCCAGCGCCTCAGCCTGCCGCTGAGTGGAATAGCGAAACCCTACCCCCTGCACCACGCCATACACATACGCAGCAATGCAAACTTGTGTCATAATCGCCCCCTTAATTCAGTTTTCGTTATGGCATTGCCGTGCCTTTGCACCGCCGTGTCACTCTTTCTATCCTAGCTGGCAGCATTATTAATTATGACCGTACGCCTGTTTCTCGCCAAAGGACGTGAAAAGTCCTTACTCCGTCGCCACCCTTGGGTGTTCTCCGGCGCCGTTCAACGCGTCGAGGGCAAAGCGCTCTCCGGTGAAACCATCGATATTCTCGACAGCCAGGGCAAATGGCTGGCTCGCGGCGCCTATTCGCCCGAGTCGCAGATCCGCGCACGCGTCTGGACTTTCCAGCAGGATGAAGAGATTAACATCGATTTCTTCATTCGCCGCCTGCAGCAAGCGCAAAGCTGGCGTGATTGGGTCGCGCAGCGCGACGGCCTGGACGGATACCGCCTGATCGCCGGCGAATCCGACGGCCTGCCGGGCATCACTATCGATCGCTTCCAGAATTTCCTGGTGCTGCAGCTGCTGTCCGCCGGCGCCGAATATCAGCGCCCGGCGCTGCTTTCCGCTCTGCAGCATTGTTACCCGGAATGTTCGATTTACGACCGTTCCGACGTGGCGGTGCGTAAAAAAGAAGGCCTGCCGCTGGCGCAGGGCCCGGTGCTGGGCGATCTGCCGCCGGAGCTGCTGCCGATCACAGAACACGGCATGAAACTGCTGGTGGACATTCAGCAAGGGCACAAGACCGGTTTCTATCTCGATCAGCGCGACAGCCGCCTGGCGGCGCGTAACTACTCCGCCGGCCGCCGGGTGCTGAACTGCTTCTCCTACACCGGCGCCTTCGCCGTTTCCGCTCTGATGGGCGGCTGCGCGCAGGTGATCAGTGTAGATACCTCGCAGGCGGCGCTGGATATCGCCAGACAGAACGTCGAGCTCAACAAGTTGGATCTGAACAAGGCAGAGTTCGTTCGCGATGACGTGTTCCAACTGCTGCGCAACTACCGCGCCCAGGGCGAGAAATTCGATCTGATCATCATGGATCCGCCGAAGTTCGTCGAGAACAAAAACCAGCTGGCCAGCGCCTGCCGTGGCTACAAAGACATTAATATGCTGGCGCTGCAGCTGCTGAACCCGGGCGGCATTCTGCTCAGCTTCTCTTGCTCCGGGCTGATGCCGACCGATCTGTTCCAGAAAATTTTGGCCGACGCCGCTGTAGATGCCGGACGTGATGTACAATTTATAGAACAGTTCCGCCAGGCTGCCGATCACCCGGTGATCGCCACGTACCCTGAGGGGCTGTATCTGAAAGGCTTCGCTTGTCGGGTGATGTAACTTGAAATGCGCTGCCTTGCCCCCATATATGAGCAAGGCATTGTTTCTCAGGAGGTCATCATGATTGCCAGCAAATTCGGTATCGGACAACAGGTTAGGCATAAACTGCTGGGGTATTTGGGCGTCGTTATCGATATCGACCCTGAATACTCTTTGGAACAACCCAAAGCTGACGAGATAGCGGCGAACGATGAACTGCGTTCCGCTCCTTGGTACCACGTGGTGATGGAAGACGAGGAAGGCCAACCGGTGCATACCTATCTGGCGGAAGCGCAGCTGGATGGCGAGCCCCAGGAAGCGCATCCCGAGCAACCATCGCTGGATGAACTGGCGGAATCCATCCGTCACCAGTTACAGGCGCCACGCTTGCGCAATTGACCGCGCCAAGACCTGAGAAACCCTGAAAGAGCCCGGCATCGCGCCGGGCTCTTTTTATTTAGCGCTCCAGCCCCAAACGCGGGATTTCGATTTTCGGGCAGCGATCCATCACCACCTGCAGCCCGGCCTGTTGTGCCAGCACTGCCGCCTGGTCATTAATCACGCCGATCTGCAACCACAGCGCCTTGGCACCGATCGCTATCGCCTCTTGCGCCACGCCGTAGGCTGCCTCCGAATTGCGAAAAACGTCGACCATATCGACCGGCTGCGGGATGGCGGCCAGCGTGGCATAAACCGGCTGCCCCAACAGCGTCTGCCCCGCCAGTTTTGGGCTCACCGGGATCACCTGATATCCCTGCGACAACAGATAAGCCATCACCCCATAGCTGGGCCGCGACGGGTTATCGCTGGCGCCCACCAGCGCGATGGTTTTCACCTGCTGCAATAACTCAACAATCTCTTGATCTTGCATCTTCAACTCCCGTTTATCACTGCGTCACTCTTCCGTTTCGAGTGTAACCGATCGGCATTCGCGCAGCTAAACGCTACGCGCAGGAAACTTCAGCGTAATCTTATGGTCTGAGGCTGTCGCGGTTCAGCCACGCACAGACGTGTCTAATTACAAATAAATATGTAAAAATGTAAATAAAATACCAGATTGAAAAATTTTGACACAACCTATGCCATGTTCAACACTTAGAGCTACGTCACTTTATAAGGAGATAATGATGAAATTTGGTCTGGTGGTTGCGGCGTTGCTCAGCATCAGCATGCCTGCCGCGGCTACGACCCTGAAACTCTCCCCGGACATCGATCTGCTAGTGGTCGACGGCAAGAAAATGACAGGTTCGTTGTTAAAAGGCGCCGACAGCCTTGAACTGGATGGCGGACAGCACCAGCTGCTGTTTAAAGTGACCAAAACCGTACGTTCCGGCCAGCATACGCAGGCCTATGCGTCCCTGCCGCTGGTTGCCACCTTCAATACGCAAAAGATCAGTCAGGTGGCGATCGAACTGCCGCGCATCGAGAACGATCGTGACACGCAACGCTTTGATAAAACGCTGAACTATCGGGTGGTGGATAAAGAGGGTAATGCCCTGCCGTTCCAGCATGATGTGCTGCATCCCGACAGTGTCACCTTCAATGCCGATTTGGAAAAGGTGATGACGGATTACAATCGCCAAAACCGCCCGGCTTCCGTCCCGCTTTTCGTCCAGCCGAACGCAGGCAACACAACAGCCTCCCTGCCGGCCGGCGCACCGGTGAATGCCCCGACGGTGACGCTGAAAGGTGAAAACGTGTCGGAACAGATGCTGCAATACTGGTTCCAACAGGCGGACAAGGAAACCCAGAAGCGCTTCCTGCACTGGGCCAACAAACAACCGGTTCGCTGATCCCTCCCGGCGCCTTAGCCGCGAAGGCGCCTTTTCTTCGCATTTTCAACTGCAAACGCTAGGCAGTGAAAAACAGTTTCAGTAATCTGTCGCACATCACCGATTAGCGAAGGACACTGAGATGGAATTGACCACCCGCACTATCGCCGAGCGCAAACACATTGCGCTGGTGGCGCACGATCACCGCAAACAGGCCCTGCTGGAATGGGTTGAAAGCCACAAGACCATTCTGGCGCAGCACCAGTTGTACGCCACCGGCACCACCGGCAACCTGATCCAGCGTGCCAGCGGCATTCCCGTCACCAGCATGCTGAGCGGCCCAATGGGTGGCGATCAGCAAGTCGGCGCACTGATTGCGGAAGGCAAGATAGACATGCTGATCTTCTTCTGGGATCCGCTGAACGCGGTTCCTCACGATCCGGACGTGAAGGCGCTGCTGCGGCTGGCGACCGTCTGGAATATTCCGGTAGCGACCAACCGTTCGACCGCTGATTTTTTGATTGACTCTCCGCTGTTCAAAAGCGAGGTGGCGATCGCCATCCCCGACTATCAGCGTTACCTGCAAGACCGCCTGAAATAGTCCTTTCGGCCTGGCTACCGCCAGGCCAGCTGCTTACGGTTTTTTCTGCACCGGAACGCCAAGCTCACGCAGGTGGTCGACGAACACCGAAGGACGTTCACGATCCTGCAACAGCCATACCTGATGTTTGGCGCGAGTCAACGCGACATACAGCAGACGGCGCTCTTCAGCATCCGGAAAGTCCTCCGGCTGCGGCAGTAACACCTCTTCCAACACCGACTCGCGCGCCACGGCGGGGAAGCCGTCACGCCCCTCATGCAAACCGGCGATGATGACGTATTCCGCCTGCTGCCCCTTGCTGGCGTGGATGGTCATAAACTCCAGATCCAGCTTTGGCCAGCGGGTGGCCGCTTTCGCCAGCGCTTCCGGTTTCAGATGGTGGTAACGCGCCAGCACCAGGATGCGCTCATCCGGCTTGGCGTAGCCGCTCAGCTTGTCCAGTAGCGGCTCCAACTGCTCGTGCGGCAGGATCGTCACCGACTTTTTATTGCCCTTGCTCAGACTATTGAGCGGTTTTTTCAGCTGGTGCGGGTTCTGCTGCACGAACCGGTTGGCCACCTCGCCGATGCGTTCATTGAAACGATAGGTGGTATCCAGCGCGCACTGCGCGCCTTCGCCGAAGTTCGTGGCGAAGGCCGTGGTTAACGTCAGTTCTGCGCCGCTGAAGCGATAAATCGCCTGCCAGTCATCCCCTACAGCAAACAGGCAGGTCTGCTTGTTCTGTCGGCGCAATGCCGCCAGCAAGAGCGCACGCTGCGGTGAGATATCCTGAAACTCGTCGACCAGAATATGTTTCCACGGGCTGACGAAGCGCCCCTTGTCGAGAATGTTGACCGCCTGATGGATAAGGCCGGAGAAGTCCACCGCCCCTTCCTCTTTCAAGGCGCTTTTCCAGGCTTTCAGCAGCGGCGCCATCAGCCTGATGCGTTTTGAAAACAGATCGCGGATTTCTTCATCCGCCTGCTCGATCATTTCCGCCTGGCTGCCGCCATGCATGCGCATCAGCCCCAACCAGCGTTCCAACCGGCTTGCCAGGCGATCCGCCAGGCGCTTATCCTGCCAGAAGTCGCCTTCCGGCACTTCCCATTCCAGCTCTTCGGTCAACCATTGACGCCACCCCTTGGCCTGCGCTTTCTTCTCCGCGCACTGTTGGCGCCAATGGGTGATCAGCAGCTCTTTGCGCGCTTTGGCATCGGTTTCCAACCGGCTGATGGCCGGCGCTTTGCGGCTGCCTTGTTGAATGATTTGCAGCGCCAAGGCATGGAAGGTCTTGGCCTGAACACCGACATCACCCAAACGTTCTTTGATGCGGTCGTTCATCTCGCCGGCGGCCTGACGGCCGAACGCCAACAGCAAGATTTGACCCGGCTCAGCCTCCTGACGACGCAGCAGCCAGCCGGCGCGCGCCACCAGCACCGACGTTTTGCCGCTGCCGGCGCCGGCCAACACCAGCACGGAATCCTCGCCATTGACCACCGCCCGGCTCTGGGCGTCGTTGAGCGGCGAACTCTCGACGGTCTGGAAGAAATCATGGTGTTGATCCAGCATGCGCTCGGTCCACTGCCGGTTGCGTTGCTCGATACTGCGCTCCCCCTGCTGCAACCATTGCAAACACAGATGGTAATCAGCCCGGCAGTTATCGAATTCCTCCAGGCGCGCCACCGGCATCGGCAGCGCGGAGAAAGCCTCGCGAATTTGCTGCTGCAACTTGCCCAGCTCAGACTTTTTGAACCATTTATCTTGTTGTTCAATGCGCTTAATCTGCGCCACCTGCTGTTGCAACACGCCGGCGCTGACGTCGCTCATCTCGGCGCTCCACTGCTGCCACGCCTGCTGCAGAAAGTGATAAAAACGCTGCGTTTCCTGCCATTCGGTGCCGTGCAACCGCACTACTTTTTCGTCCGGTAATTCAAATTCCAGCTCGCCCCAGACGATGCCACGCTTGCACCTGACCTGAATCAGTTGATTGAAGGGGATCAGGTATTCATGTTTTTCCCCGCTCACCTCAACGCCGGCGTGCAGCAACCGCACGCGGTTATAAGGGTGCTGAGCCAGGTGTTTCCCCAGCGATGTCGCTTTAAGTTCCATATCGTCGCGCCATGACTATGTTGAGATTAAATAACGGATATCTGCCAGTTTACCTGCGATAAGCAGTGGCACTCTAGCGCTAAAAAAAGGGTAGAATAGATTTTGCGTTTTTATCGTGAATACGCCCGCATCGCGGTTTGGCTATCATTAGAGCAGAATGACGTCTATGCGTACTGTACTGAATATTCTTAATTTTGTGTTGGGCGGTTTCTTCACCACGCTAGGCTGGCTTATTGCTACGGTGTTCAGCGTGCTGCTTGTCATCACACTGCCGCTTACCCGCTCCTGTTGGGAAATCACCAAGCTGTCGCTGGTGCCGTTCGGCAACGAAGCGATACACGTCGATGAACTGTATCCGGAAAAAAGCAATGCGCTGCTCTCCGCCGGCGGCTCGCTGCTCAACATTATCTGGCTGGTGCTGTTCGGCTGGTGGCTGTGTCTGTCACACATTGCCGCCGGTATCGTGCAATGCGTTTCAATCATCGGCATTCCGGTCGGCATCGCCAATTTCAAAATAGCCGCCATCGCGCTGTGGCCGGTGGGACGCCGCGTCGTCTCGGTAGAAATGGCTCAGCAAGCCCGTATTGAGAATGCTCGCCGCCACTATCAACAGCGTTAATTTTTTCTCCGTTTGAGGAGTTTTTCGTGCTCTCTTTTGCACCCGCAGTTCGTCGTTATACTTACAACAGCAATCTGCTGTATCACTTGCGCATCCTCATTGCGCTGATCGGCACCACCGCCGTTCCCTGGTGGCTCGGCATTCCCAAGCTGACTATCCCGTTAACGCTGGGCGTGGTGGCAGCCGCCCTGACTGATTTGGACGACCGCCTGGCCGGCAGATTACGCAATCTGCTGATCACGTTGGTATGCTTCTTTATTGCTTCCGCCTCGATTGAGCTGCTGTTTCCCTACCCTTGGTTGTTCGCGCTTGGCTTAACCACCTCGACCTGCGGTTTTATCCTGCTGGGCGCCTTGGGGCAACGTTACGCCACCATCGCCTTCGGTGCGCTGCTGATCGCGGTTTACACCATGCTCGGCACTTCCATGTACGATGCCTGGTATCAGCAACCGCTGCTGCTGGTGATCGGTGCATTGTGGTACAACTTGCTGACGCTGGCGGGCCACCTGCTGTTCCCGATCCGGCCGCTGCAAGAGAACCTGGCGCGCTGTTACGATCAACTGGCCAACTATCTGGATGCCAAGGCCAATCTGTTCGATCCCGACGCCGAACGCGCCGCCGACCTGCCATGGATGGATGTCGCGATGGCCAACAGCGCGTTGGTCGCGTTACTCAACCAGACCAAAGCCTCGCTGCTGACGCGCCTGAAAGGCGATCGCGGCCAGCGCGGCACCCGCCGCACCTTGCACTACTATTTTGTCGCGCAGGATATCCACGAACGCGCCAGCTCTTCCCACGTTCAGTACCACGCGCTCAGCCGGCAATTCCGTCACAGCGATATTTTATTCCGCTTCCAGCGTTTGCTGAGCATGCAGGCGCGCGCCTGCCGCCAGCTGGCACAATCGATCCTGCTGCGGCAAAAATACCAGCACAACCCGCGTTTTGAGCCGGCTTTCAGCCGCATTCAGGAGGCCTTGGCACGCATCGCCGAAACCCAGGGCAATAGCGAACAGACCAAGGCGCTGGCGCATCTGCTGAAAAACCTGCATGCGATAGATGCGCAGTTGGCCAATATCGAGTCCGAGCAAACGCTGGCGAGCGGACAAGCGGAAGAGAACAGCCTGGCCGACGATCGCTTGACCGGTTGGAGCGACATCCGGCTGCGCATCAGCCGCCATTTAACGCCGCAGTCGGCCCTGTTCCGCCATGCGATCCGCATGTCGGCGGTGCTGTGCGTCGGTTACGCCTTTATCCAGTTCACCGGTATGCAGCACGGTTACTGGATCCTGCTGACCAGCCTGTTCGTCTGCCAACCGAACTACAACGCTACCCGCCGGCGCCTGGCACTGCGCATCATCGGCACTCTGGCAGGTATCCTGATCGGCCTGCCAATCCTCTATTTCGTGCCTTCCGTAGAAGGACAACTGGTGTTGATCGTCATCACCGGCGTCCTGTTCTTCGCTTTCCGCACCGTGCAATATGCCCACGCGACGATGTTCATCACGCTGCTGGTGTTGCTGTGCTTCAACCTGTTGGGTGAAGGATTCGAAGTGGCCGCCCCGCGCGTTTACGATACCTTGCTGGGCTGCGCCATCGCCTGGGCGGCCGTCAGCTTCATCTGGCCAGACTGGAAGTTCCGCCAACTGCCGGCGGTGGTGGATAAAACGCTGAATGCCAACTGCCGCTATCTGGACGCCATTTTGGTGCAATATCATCAAGGTAAGGATAACGGCCTCGCTTACCGCATCGCACGACGAGATGCCCATAACAGCGATGCGGAACTGGCTTCGGTCATCTCCAACATGTCAGCCGATCCCAAGGCCGACAAAGCGCTGCAGGAAGCCGCCTTCCGCTTGCTCTGTCTGAACCACACGCTCCTGAGCTATATCTCCGCATTGGGGGCGCACCGCGAGCGGCTGAACACCCCGGCCACGCTCGATCTGCTCAATGACGCCGTGTGTTACGTGGACGGCGCCCTGCATCAGGAAGAACGGAACAGCCAGCGCATTGCGCAGGCGTTGGAACAGCTGGCGGAGCGCATCAGCAAAGCCGTTCCGGAACCTGAAAGCAAAGAACAATTGGTCTTGCAGCAGGTGGGATTGGTGCTCGAGCTGCTGCCGGAGCTCACCGCGCTGCATGCCCAAATCAATAAGGCAGCCTAACTATTCAGGGCCCGATCGATGGGCCCTGAATAACTGGCTCATGCCCATGGCGGCGCATCGCCATCGTATGATCGAACCAACGCACTAGCTCGCTGCGTAATTCGGCCGGCAACGCCGCCTGATGATAACCGGCTATCGCCCCGCCCAGCGACAGCAGCACTCGTAGCCCCAAATTAGTCTGCTGTTTCAATAAACGGAGATAGCTGCGTTTGGCGCCATGCAGCCGTAGGTCATAAGCGTTGCGAATGCCCGCTCGCCACAGCAGACGTTCCATATTGACGTCAATATTCGGCAATGCCTTCAGTCGGCCGTGATCGCCAGCCTTAAGCCGCTGCTCCCGGCGCGCCTCCCTGACAGCCTGCCAGGCCAGCCCCACCAGCTCGTTGCGTTCCCGCCACAGCGACTCGTCAACCCAGTAATAGCGCAAGGTAATGGGCACACCGCGTTTGGAATAGACCATATTGACCATTCCGCGGGCGCGAAAGGCGGGTTCCATGCTTGCCGTAGCCCGCAAATACAGCTCCCCCTCCGCTATCACCGCAAACATGACGCCCTCAGCCAGCAGACCGTAACCGCCGAACTGCGACCGAGTCGTGATGGCCCCCAATGCCGCAAAGCAATTTTTAGCCTGCGCGATTCTTCTCGTCGACATCCTTTTCATAGCGTTCCTCCTTTTTAGGTTCTGGCCTTTAGGTTCTGGCCTTTAGGTTCTGGCCGTATTATTTCTCTCATCAATGAAAAAAGTAACGTGAACAACTAATTAGAAAAATACGCACTATCCGCCCGCCTGCCAATCACAAAAACCATCGGTACAAAAAATGATCGCAATTATGCGAGCCGCTACGAAAATTTGGGTTGATCTTATCCTAAATCAGGGATACTGTATAAACATACAGTAACACGACGGGCGGGAACTTTATGCGTACTCAATCACTCTACCAACCTCATTTCGGCCATGGCTCTTATACAACGCGCAATGTTGCGAAGAACACGGATGTCGGCAAAGAGAATGGCTTGATCAGTGAACTTGTTTACAACGAGCGCCAGCCCGCAGTGGCTCAATTGCTGTTGCCCCTGCTGCAGCAACTGGGCAAGCAGTCTCGCTGGCTTCTGTGGCTCACGCCGCAGCAAAAATTAAGCAAACAGTGGCTGCAGCAATCCGGCCTGCCGGTGGATAAAGTGGTGCAATTGAGCCAGATCAGCCCGGTGAATACGGTTGAGGCAATGGAAAAAGCGCTGCAAACGGGGAATTACAGCGTGGTTCTCGGCTGGTTGCCCGAGCTAACAGAGGAGGATCGTCTAAAATTAAGACGAGCGGCAGAATTGGGTAACGCATACGGGTTTATCATGCGTCCACAACGTGACATTAGCCCGACTCACGGACAGTGTTCTACCCTAAAAATTCACTCTTCTTTGTATCATTAAGTAAATTTAGGATTTTTCCCATCATTTTCGCACCCCGTAAAGGGAACCTTTGCGGGATAAGGCAAAAAGCTAGTCCGGCCGCGGTTCGGCAAGGAAAAACGCCCTGTTGATCGCCGCTTTTTTGAGCGGAGAATGTTAGCAAATATGTACGATTCTGCGTTTTTTTTTAGAGCCTTATCACATCACACTTGTAACTTTCGCGCCACGTTGTAGACTTTACATCGCCAAGGTTGCTCTATAACGTCAGAAAAACTGGCGAGTAACAAACGAGGGCTTAAACCTTGGCGAAGGAATTTAACCAAGGGCTTAAACAGCTTTAAAGCTCATTGCCTATTTGGATGATAACGAGGCGCAAAATGAAAAAGACAGCTATCGCATTAGCAGTGGCACTGGCAGGTTTCGCTACCGTAGCGCAAGCCGCTCCAAAAGATAACACCTGGTACACCGGTGCTAAACTGGGCTGGTCCCAGTACCACGACACTGGTTTCTACGGTAACGGTTACCAGAACGGTATCGGCAATGGCCCAACCCATAAAGATCAACTGGGTGCAGGCGCGTTCCTGGGCTACCAGGCAAACCAATACCTGGGCTTCGAACTGGGCTATGACTGGCTGGGCCGCATGCCTTACAAAGGCAGCGTGAACAACGGTGCTTTCAAAGCGCAGGGCGTTCAACTGGCCGCTAAACTGAGCTACCCAATTGCTGACGATCTGGACATCTACACTCGTCTGGGTGGTATGGTATGGCGCGCAGACTCCAAAGCGAACTACGGCCGTACTGGTCAGCGTCTGAGCGACCACGACACCGGCGTTTCTCCGCTGGCTGCTGTTGGTGTTGAATACGCACTGACCAAAAACTGGGCTACTCGCCTGGACTACCAGTTCGTAAGCAACATCGGTGACGCAGGTACCGTTGGCGCGCGTCCAGACAACACCATGCTGAGCCTGGGCGTTTCTTACCGCTTCGGTCAGGATGACGTAGTTGCTCCAGTTGCTCCAGCTCCAGCTCCGGCTCCAGTTGTTGAAACCAAGCGTTTCACTCTGAAGTCTGACGTGCTGTTCAACTTCAACAAGTCTACTCTGAAAGCAGAAGGCCAGCAGGCTCTGGATCAGCTGTACACCCAACTGAGCTCCATGGATCCTAAAGACGGTTCCGTAGTGGTTCTGGGTTACACCGACGCCGTTGGTTCTGACCAGTACAACCAGAAACTGTCTGAAAAACGCGCACAGAGCGTTGTTGACTACCTGGTCTCCAAAGGCATCCCGTCAGACAAAATCTCTGCACGTGGTATGGGTGAAGCAGAGCCAGTTACTGGCAACACCTGTGGCTACAAATCTGGCCGCGCTACCAAAGCTCAGATCGCTTGCCTGGCACCAGATCGTCGCGTAGAGATCGAAGTTAAAGGTATCAAAGACGTTGTAACTCAGCCTCAGGGCTAAGTTTACTCGCCTAATAAAAAACCCCGCAATGCGGGGTTTTTTTTCGTCCTGTTTTTGTCAGAGCATTCAAGGCCTGGTGCAACGAAGGCGCTCTGCCCCGTTTATTTAGGTTCTTTGCCGAGAATCGCCTTCAGGTCTTCTTTCAACGACGACATCTGATTCGCATACTTCTCTTTGCGCTCAGCATCTTCGATAAGCTGCACGACGGTTTCCGACAGCGTCACGCCGCGACGACGCGCCAGGGCAGCCAAACGTTGCCAAACCAAAAACTCCAGATCGATAGATTTTTTACGCGTATGCTGGTGTTCTGCGTTAAAATGACGTTTGCGGCGGGCGCGGATCGTTTGTTTCATCCGGTTATCCAGATCCGGATTCATATGAGCGGCAATCCATGCAAGTACCTTTACCGGCTCATTTTCCAGCTTCAGCAGCTCGTTAACCGCTTCCTGAGCAGCGCTGTTTTCAATGTAGCGGGTAATGAGTTCCCCTTCCCGGTGCTTCTTCACCAGGTACTTCCATTTCCAACCGCTCTCCAGATTTTCCAGTTGCTGATATTTCATCTTGAGCTCTTCAGTGACCGCGTAACTTCAAATAAGCATAACAGCTTTACGCCGAATTTCCCCGGCAATTAAGTCGTCTTTTAGACTGTTTTTTGCACAGTCATCGCGCGATGTCAAACTCCCTGATGCCAACTGGCACTCCACATGTATCAAGCTGCCGTTATTCTTGTATAATCGCCCTTTCCCTTTTTAACGATTGCATCTAACACTTTGACCAATAACCGACTTGAATGGCAATCTTTATTGCCGGACGTAACGCCTTATCAGGCGATATTTGATACCGCCGCTCAGTTGGCACCCGTGCCCTTTTCCGCCATTCAGCCTCGGCTGGAAAATGCCCTGACGCTATTTTGTCACCCCCAATCGCCACCGCGATTCATGCTGTTGAAAGCGCAAGAAACGCGAGAATACCTGGAACTGATCGCTAACGCCGTCAAACCGCTGCTGCCGCAAAACACGGCATGCCTCGGCAGCCACTATGTCATTCAGGATGGCAAGGTCAGCGTAGAGCCTGCCAGCCATGGCGATGAACCTTTCGCTGCCGGCGGTGCTTGCGTGTTCCAAGAGTGGATTGAACCGGAGCAGCTGTTTGGTTGCGTGCGGATCCACAATGGCGACATCACTCTGCAGCCCGGCCTGGTGCACCAGGCCAACGGCGGTATTCTGATCCTGTCAGCCCGGGCGCTGCTGGCCCAGCCGTTGCTATGGCTGCGGTTGAAGCAAATGATCGGCCAGCGTCAGTTCCATTGGGTTTCGCCTGACGAAACCCGCCCGCTGCCGGTCGCCATTCCGTCGATGCCGCTGGACCTGCGGCTGATTGTAGTCGGCGACCGCCACGGCCTGGCCGATTTCCACGATATCGAGCCAGAACTGAGTGAACAAGCGGTCTATGGCGAATATGAAGACGATCTGCAACTGACTGAAGTTGATGATATGGCGCAGTGGTGCGGCTACGTCAACGGTGTGATCGCCGAGCGGCAGTTACCGATGTTGGCGGCCGATGCCTGGCTGCCGCTGATCGTTCAGGCGGTGCGTTATAGTGGCGATCAGGGCATCCTGCCACTCTCGCCGGTTTGGCTTGGGCAGCAGTTGTCCGAAGCTGCACTGTACGCCGAAGAAGACCGCATTACGGCCAAAGCGTTTGAAGCGGCATTGAATGCCCGCGAATGGCGTGAAAGCTATCTCGCCGAGCGTATGCAGGATGAGATCGAACTGGGTCAGATCCTGATCGAGACCGAGGGTGAAGTGGTTGGGCAAATCAACGGCCTGTCAGTCCTGGATTATCCCGGCCACCCACGCAGCTTCGGCGAACCGTCGCGCATCAGTTGCGTTGTGCATCTCGGCGACGGCGAATTTACCGACGTCGAACGCAAGGCCGAGCTGGGCGGCAACCTGCACGCTAAAGGTATGATGATCATGCAAGCGTTCGTGATCGCCGAACTGGACCTGGATCAGCAGCTGCCCTTCTCCGCCTCGATCGTTTTTGAACAATCTTACGGTGAAGTGGACGGCGACAGCGCCTCGCTGGCTGAACTGTGCGCCCTGATCAGCGCCCTGTCACAGCAGCCGATCACACAACAGATCGCCGTCACCGGCTCCGTTGACCAATTCGGCAACGTACAGCCGATAGGGGGCGTTAACGAAAAGGTCGAAGGTTTCTTCGAGGTTTGTTTACGCCGCGGCCTGACGGGCAAACAGGGCGTCATACTGCCCGTGACCAACGTGCGCCACCTGTGCCTGCGTCAGGATGTCGTTGACGCAGTGCGCGAGGGACAATTCCACCTGTGGGCGGTAGAGAGCGCGGCGGAAGCCTTGCCTTTGCTCACCGGTTGCCTCTACTCTGACGAACAACAGCCGAATTTGTTGGCGGCCATTCAGGAACGGATTGCGCAGGTGAGCCTGCAGGAACGCCGCCGTCCATGGCCGCTACGCTGGCTCAACTGGTTCAACCACGGCTGATCGGACTTGTTCAGCGTACACGTGTTAGCTAACCTGCGTCCTTCATTAAAATAAGGCTTACTGAGAACATGGTAGATAAACGCGATTCCTATACGAAAGAAGACCTCGAAGCATCCGGCCGCGGCGAGCTGTTCGGCGCCGGTGGCCCACCGTTGCCGGCGGGTAACATGTTGATGATGGACCGCGTGGTCAAAATGACCGAAGACGGCGGGACTCACAACAAAGGTTATGTGGAAGCGGAGCTGGATATTAATCCGGACCTATGGTTCTTCGGTTGCCACTTTATCGGCGATCCGGTCATGCCGGGCTGCCTGGGCCTGGATGCGATGTGGCAGCTGGTCGGTTTCTACCTCGGTTGGCTCGGTGGCGAAGGCAAAGGCCGCGCGCTGGGCGTCGGTGAAGTCAAGTTCACCGGCCAGGTGCTGCCGACCGCGAAAAAGGTAACCTATCGTATTAACTTCAAACGCGTCATCACCCGCAAGCTGATCATGGGCGTCGCCGATGGCGAAGTGCTGGTTGACGGTGAAGTGATCTATACCGCCACCGATCTGAAAGTGGGCCTGTTCAAAGATACCACCGCGTTCTAATCACGCTGACGAGAAGGCGGCCACTGCCTTCTCTCTAACGTTCTTCGCATGCCGTCATGTTCGACGTGATGGCATTTCTTTCTCTTATCCTTTCCCGGCCTTTCAAAGACTCCCGCCCCTCTTTTTAACCGCCGTTAGCATCATCTTATTATTCAGTTCTCATCAAAGAGGATTAGGGCCGATAGCGAAGATGCGCTATCGGGCGATATGAAAACGTTGGGTGCTCCTTATTTCATCGCCCGACACCGAAATGTCTTCCGCCACAGCTCTCTGCCCTATGCTTACCCGAAGCGGCCAAAGCAACAGGCAGCCTGAAAGGCGGCCTCCCTAAATACCCGCATCAGTGCGATAGCGGTTTTTTTGCGTCCGGTTATTCTCTTGCCCCTCAAGATCCTCTAACATGACTAGCATAGTAACTACAATTATTGTACTTAGTGAGGAAGGTATGCAAAAAACCCGCTTTAGCGACGCGCCTTGCCCCGTAGCGCGTGCATTGGATCGCGTGGGGGAATGGTGGAGCATCCTGATCCTTCGCGATGCTTTTCAGGGGCTGTCCCGGTTCGACGAATTCCAACAAAGTCTGGGGATGTCACCCACGCTACTGGCGCGTCGCCTGAAGGATTTGGTGGCCCACGGCATTCTGTATAAAGAACGTTATCAAACGCGGCCGGCGCGCTATCACTACCTGCTTACTGAGCGCGGCAACGATTTTCTCCCGGTGTTGGCGGCGCTCTCACAATGGGGCAACAATCATCTGACCGACGGGGACGTCAGCGCCCTGTTGGTCGACGGACGCAACGATCGGCCGATCCAAGTCCAGTTGGTCAATCGTGATACCCAACAGCCGGTGCCGCCGCAGTTCATTACGCTGGCGCCAGGGCCGGCGGCAAGCGACGGCATACATCAACGCGCCGAACTGATGCGGCAGCGGCGCCTCGCCGACTTACCCGAATTTACCAAGGAGCCATCATGAGCAATCGTCGTATCGTCATTACCGGTATGGGCGCCGTTTCACCGCTAGGGTGCGGTGTTGAAGCCATCTGGCAACGTTTGTTAAAAGGAGAATCCGGCATTCGAGCGTTGCCTGACGAGATCGTTGCAGATTTACCGGTCAAGGTCGGAGGACAGGTCCCGGCGTTGGCGCAAGATGCTGAAGCGGGCTTCAACCCCGACGCCTCCGTCGCCCCCAAGGACCAAAAGAAAATGGACCGCTTTATCCTGTTTGCTATGGCGGCGGCGGACGAAGCCATTCGTCAGGCCGGCTGGATAGCCGATACGGACGAAAAACAAGAGCGCACAGCCACCGTCATTGCCTCGGGTATTGGCGGTTTCCCGGCGATTGCCCAGGCGGTGCGCACAACCGACAGCCGCGGCGCCAAGCGGCTGTCGCCGTTCACCATCCCCTCATTCCTGGTCAATCTGGCGGCCGGCCACGTTTCAATCAAACACCACTTCAAGGGGCCGATTGGCGCGCCGGTCACCGCCTGTGCCGCCGGCGTGCAAGCCATTGGCGACGCAGTGCGTATGATCCGCAATGATGAAGCCGATATCGCCGTGTGCGGCGGTACCGAAGCCGCTATAGATACCGTCAGCCTGGGCGGGTTCGCCGCCGCGCGCGCCATGTCCACCGCTCCGGCCGAATTGGCGCAACAGGCCTCTCGGCCCTTCGACAGCGCCCGGGACGGATTTGTCATGGGGGAAGGCGCCGGCATGCTGGTCATTGAAACGCTGGAACACGCGCTGGCGCGCGGCGCCACCCCGCTCGCGGAAATCGTCGGCTATGGCACCAGCGCCGACGCCTACCATATGACATCCGGCGCTGAAGACGGTAACGGCGCCTATCGGGCGATGAAAATCGCGTTGAAGCAGGCGAACGTCGTTCCCGAGGAGGTACAGCATTTAAATGCTCACGCGACGTCGACACCCGTAGGGGATTTGGGCGAAATCAACGCCATCAAACACCTGTTTGGCACGGCCGGGACTGTCGCCGTGACCTCAACAAAATCAGCGACCGGGCACCTGCTGGGCGCCGCCGGGGGGCTGGAAACCATCTTTACCGCCTTGGCTCTGCGCGATCAGATAGCCCCTGCCACGCTAAATCTGGATAACCCCGACCCGGCGGCGGCAGGTTTGCATCTGGTCGCGAAACAGGCGGAATCGATGAACATGACCTACGCCTTATCAAACGGCTTCGGCTTTGGCGGCGTGAATGCGAGTATTTTGTTGAAACGCTGGCGGGATGAATAAGCGCCTGAAACAAAAACCTCCGCCAGGGGGCGGAGGTTATTCCTTTTATTTGACAGGGAGCCGCTTAAGCGGTCACAGCCCTGTCTTCCATGGCTTCTCGCCAACCTCCCAGCCATTGAGACCGGGCGTCCACTGATGATTGGTAGGGACAATGTTCCCTGGAACGCCCTAAAATACCTGCCTGATACCCTCTCGAATGCGCCCTTTCCAGACGATCGCGTTTCTGTCTCTTCATGCCTCGTTTCCCTCATTTTGGTCTGGTGGAAAGAAAACAATGGCTGCTTTTTGCGCAGCCACGAGTAATCAATAGCGCTAAAAGAAGAGAAGATCAATGCGCAAAATTCACGCCAATGTCATATTTGTGAGCTACGCCCGAGGAAAATGCTAAGTGGCTGATCTGCAGAGGAAGGAGTTAACCAATTGAAATAAAATAGAAATCCCTGCCAGCGAGAAAAAACGACTTTTCACGCCGACAGGGATTAGACGATTTTAGACCAAATTATGACTAAATGCCGCCCATCTGTGCTGCGATAGCCTGGGCTTCCTGCTGCCACCCCTGCGCCAGCGTGCGCACCAGGGCATCATAGCCGTCTTCACCCTGTTTCAGCTCCAGGCTGAAAGGCCTTTTGATCAAACGCCCCTGGCGGTTCAGCACCCACTCGCCGCGAATGATCGCTTTCCCGTCAAAGCGGCCGTGGAAGCCGCTGATGGTCACGTTCAGCACATCCTGATCGCTGCTCATCGGCTGCGAAGAGACCACCCACCCCGGCAGCGCGCTGCTGAGGTTGGTGACCAGCGTTTGCTGCAGCTGCTGATCGAGCGGGCTGGCCCACAGGTTGTTCTGGGCTATCACATACTGCACGTCGTTGGTCTGATACACCACGCCGCTCTGCGCCAGATAATCCGCCACGCTCACGTGCTCCAACCACAGCTGGCGCGTGGAGGCGGCGCTGCTGCCGGCCACGGCCGGCGCGCCCAGCGCCGGCAACTGATAGTAAGTCTTCTGTGGCGAACTGCTGCAGGCGCTGAGCAACAGCGCCAGGGCTACCGGGATCCATTTCATCATTTCGTGGCCTTCTTCGGCTGAGGGTCATTGCTGCCGGCGGCTTCAAACACCAGCGCGTTGCTCTTCTCATTCAGGGTGCGCAACACCGGTTGCAGCTCACGCAAGACCTGATCGAGGCGCTGCATGTCGCCCACCATCTTGTTGTAAGCCGGTGAACCAGGCTGGAACCCTTTCATGCTGCGGTTCAGCTCCAGCAGCGTTTTCTGCATGTCCTGCGGCAGCGCCTGCATCTCTTTGCTGGCGATGATGTCGTTCAACGACTTCATGGTCTGCTGCGTCGACTTCATGGTTTTCTGGCTTTCCGCCAGCGTCTTGGTCGCTTCGCTGATCATCGGATTGATCGGCATCGAATTAATCTTATCCAACGTCTGCATCAGCTTCTGCTGGATCTGCGCCAGACCGCCGCTGGTGGTCGGCATCAGCGGATAACCGAACAGCTCGCGCGGCCCTTTCCACGGTTTCTCCTGCGGATAGAAGTCGAGATCGATGTACAGCGAACCGGTCAGCAGGTTGGCGGACTTCATCGAGGCGCGCATGCCGCGGGATTCCGCATCTTTCAAGTGCCCTTCAATATCGAAGTTGCCGCCCAGCTGTTTCTGGAAGCGATCCGGCTCGATGCGGATCAGCACCGGAATGCGGTAGTCGTTATCCAGACGCTGCGCCATGCCGTCTTTATAGAACGGCACCTGCGCCACCGTCCCCAGACGGATGCCGCGGAACTCGACCGGCGCGCCCGGCTGCAGGCCGCGTACCGAATCGGAGAAGAACAGCAGGTAGTCTTTATGCACGGTATACAGCGAATCCTGCGTGCTGCGCTGGTTGTCGAACAGCCGGTACTCCGCCTTTTCTTTCGCCTGTTCGCCGCGATCCCAGCCGTCCGGCACATCGAAGCTGACGCCGCCGCTGAACAGCGTGGTCAACGAGCCCATCTCCACCCGCATGCCCTGTGCCGACATGTCAAACGCCACGCCGCTGTCTTTCCAGAAGCGCACGTTGGTGGTGACCAACTGATCGTAAGGCGCAGTGATGAACAGCTGATAGCGCATGGCGCGCTCTTTAGGATCGAAGTAGCTGGTTTCCACCGACCCGACGCGATAGCCGCGGAACAGCACCGGATCGCCGGCGTTGAGCTGGCCTGACTTCTCGCTGTCCAGCACGATGCGCAACCCTTTGGCGTCCGGGGAAGCCAGCGGCGGCGCATCGAGAAGCTGATAGTTGTCTTTGCCGTCTTTGCCTTTGTTGCCCGGCTGCAGTTCGATATAGGCGCCGGAGAGCAGCGTGCCCAGCCCGGAGACGCCTTCACGGCCGATCTGCGGCTTCACCACCCAGAAGGCGGAATCCTGGCGCAGCAATTTCTCCATGCCGGAATTGAGACGCGCCTGCACCATCACCTTGCTCAGGTCATCGCTCAACGTGACGGTTTCCACCACGCCGACGTCAACGCTGCGGCTTTTGATTTTGGTTTTACCCGCTTCCAGCCCTTCCGCCGTCGTGGTCACCAGCGTCACCACCGGCCCCTGATGGCTGAAGTGGTAAAACAGGATCCAGGCGCCGATCAGCGCGGTCACGATGGGAATGATCCACACCGGCGACCAGCGTTTGATCTTCTCGACGTCCGCGACGCTATGATTATTTTCCGTCACCTTGCGGCTCCTTGTTTATTGTTTCACTTGCGCGATCCCAGGTCAGCCGGGGATCAAATGTCATGGCGGCGAACATGGTGAGGATCACCACCAGCGCGAACAGCACGGCGCCCGTCGCGGGATAAATGCTCATCAACTGCCCCATTCGCACCAACGCCGACAACACGGCGATCACAAACACGTCGATCATTGACCAACGACCAACGAATTCGACCACTTCATAAATCAGATGCATACGCTCGCTGTCGGCGCGCGGTTTCTTCCTGCCGTTCGCATCCCAGCACAGCCAACCGATCGCCAACATTTTCAGCGACGGCACCATGATACTGGCGATGAAAATCACCATCGCTACCGGATAAGAGCCGTCCCCCCACAGCAGGATCACCCCCGCCATGATGGTGGAATTCATCTTGTTACCCAGCGCCTCGGTCACCATTATGGGCATCAGGTTGGCCGGAATATACAGCATGACAGAGGTCACCAGCAGCGCCAGCGTCCACTGCAGGCTGTGGCGGCGACGCACGTAGCCCTTGGTGTGGCAGCGCGGGCAGCGCACCTGATCGGCCGGCAGGATCGCCGTGCAGCACGCGCAGGAGCGCACGCCCTGGCGCATGCCGGTGCGCCCCACCGTCAGCGGGCGATTAAGCCGCGGCGCCGGTTCGATATCCTGCCACAGCCAGCGCCGATCCACGCACTGGAAAGCGCGCACCTGCAGCAGACAGAACAGGCAGTAAGGCACGAAGCTGCTGCCGATGCCGATGTCGCCGTAGGCCATCAGCTTGACGAAGCTGACCAGCACCCCGGCGAGGAAAATTTCCACCATGCACCAGGTCTTGAACTGGAACAGCACCCGGGCCATCCACTCTTTGAGACCCAGCGGCAAGCGCACCCTGGCGCACAGCAGGATGATCGCCACCATGCAAAACGCCGGGATCAGCTGCACGAACACCATAAACAAGGTGGCCATGCTGGCGTAGTCTTCCGCCACCATGACTTCCGGGATTTGGATCAGCCGGATTTCGTTGCCGAGGCCGGCGACGCGCATGTTGATAAACGGGAAAATGTTGGCCAGCACCAGCATGAACAAGGCGCTGAGCGCGTAACCGATCGGCCGCTTGCGCGGCTCGTCCCAGCGGGCGCTGAGCGTGGTTTTGCAGCGCGGGCATACCGCTTTGCTGCCATAGGCCAGCGGCGGCAGCGCCACCAGCATGTCGCACTGCGGGCACAGCATCAGGTTATCCTGCTGCGCCGCCGAGGGTGCGGAATGACTATGCTGCTGATGATTGTTGTGGGAACACACCATATTCCTCCTAAATAACGTTGCTCACCGGCACGTCGATACCGCCCGCAGCAGCGCGCGGGCGGTATCGCAACGGTCAGCCGTTTTTCATCGCTTCCAGCTCTTCCCAGCGGGCGAAGGCCTGCTCGAGCGCCTGCTCGGCGTTAGCCAACGCCGTCAGCACTTCTTGCGTTTCGCTGTGCGGCCGCGTGAAGAAGTCGGCATCGCTCATCTGCGCCTGCAGCGCTTCGATTTCCGCTTCCAGCTGTTCGAGCCGCTGCGGCAGCTGTTCCAGTTCGCGCAGCAGGTTGTAACTCAGCTTGGCCGTCGCTTTCTTCGGCTGTTCGGCCTTTTTCTCCGCCGCCGGTTTGCTCGCGCTCGGCGCCGCCTGACGAATCGGTTTCGCTGTCGCGCGCTGGTGATGCGCATCGTAGTAACCGCCGACGAAGGCGTTGATCACGCCATTGCCTTCGAAGATCCAGCACTCGGTCACCGAGTTGTCAACGAACTGACGATCGTGACTGACCAGCAACACAGTGCCCTGATAGCCGTCGATCAGCTCTTCCAGCAGCTCCAGCGTTTCGACGTCGAGATCGTTGGTTGGTTCATCGAGGATCAGCAGATTGCTCGGTTTCAGAAACAGCTTAGCCAACAGCAAGCGGTTACGCTCACCGCCCGACAGCGCCTTCACCGGCGTCATCGCGCGTTTCGGGTGGAACAGGAAGTCCTGCAGGTAGCCCAGCACGTGGCGAGGACGGCCGTTGACCATCACTTCCTGCTTGCCTTCCGCCAGGTTGTCCATCACCGTGCGCTCCGGATCGAGATCGGCGCGGTGCTGGTCGAAATAGGCCACTTCCAGCTTGGTGCCGCAGTGCACGCGACCGCTGTCGGCTTTCAGCTGACCGAGCATCAGTTTCAGCAGCGTGGTTTTGCCGCAGCCGTTCGGCCCCACCAGCGCAATCTTGTCGCCGCGCTGCACCTGGGCGGAGAAACCGCGTACCAGCACCTTTTCGCCAACCTGATAATTGACGTCTTCCAGCTCGAATACGATTTTGCCGGAGCGGGTCGCCTCTTCCACCTGCATCTTGGCGGTGCCCATCACTTCACGGCGCTCTGAACGCTCGACGCGCAGCGCCTTCAGCGCGCGCACGCGGCCCTCGTTGCGGGTGCGGCGCGCCTTGATGCCCTGACGGATCCAGACCTCTTCCTGCGCCAGCTTGCGGTCGAACTCGGCGTTTTGCAGCTCTTCCACCCGCAGCGCTTCTTCTTTGCTCTGCAGGTACAGATCGTAGTTGCCCGGCCAGGAAACCAGCTTGCCGCGATCCAGATCGACGATGCGCGTCGCCATGTTGCGGATAAACGAACGGTCGTGCGAGATGAAGACGATGCTGCCGTCGAACTCTTTCAGGAAACCTTCCAGCCAGTCGATGGTTTCGATATCCAGGTGGTTGGTCGGTTCGTCGAGCAACAACACGCGCGGCGAGCTCACCAGCGCGCGGCCCAGCGCCGCTTTGCGCAGCCAGCCGCCGGACAGCGAGGAAAGCTCGGCGTCGCCGTTCAGCCCCAGCTGCAGCAGCACTTCGCTAATGCGGCTGTCGAGCTGCCACAGCCCCTGGTGATCGAGGATCTCCATGATTTGCGCCATGCGCGCCAGGTTTTTCTCGCTCGGATCGCTTTCCACCAGGTGGGAGATCGCGTGATAGGCCTTCAGGTGTTCCGCCTGCTCCGCGACACCTTCCGCCACAAAGTCGAATACGCTGCCGCCGATATTGCGCGGCGGATCCTGTTGCAGACGCGCCACGATCAGATCCTGTTCGTAGATCACCCGGCCGTCATCCAGCGGGATCTCTTTGCCTAGGATCTTCAGCAGCGTGGATTTGCCGGCGCCGTTGCGCCCGACCAGACACACGCGCTCGTTGTCTTCGATATGAATTTCGGTGTTGTCTAACAATGGCGCATCGCTGAAAGAGAGCCAGGCGCCGGACATGCTGATTAACGACATAGTAATTATTTTCCTTCGCCGGCGTGAGTCACCAGCCAGCAGTTGTGGATCTGACGGTTACGGGCAAAATCCTGCGACAACGTCTTGGCGGTGATCTCTTTCGCCTCCAGGCCCAGCGCACTCAGCCCTGCCATATCCATTTGGAAACCGCGCTTGTTGTTCGAGAACATAATGATCCCGTTGCGGCGCAGCAACCGTTTCAAATCTTTCATCAGCGCCAGGTGATCGCGCTGCACGTCAAAGGTGTTCTCCATCCGCTTGGAGTTGGAGAACGTCGGCGGATCGATGAAGATCACGTCGAACTGTTCATTGGCATTGCTCAGCCACGACAGGCAGTCGGCCTGGATCAGCCGATGCTGGCGGCCGGTCAGGCCGTTGGCGCGCAGGTTCTTCTCCGCCCATTCCAGGTAGGTGCGCGACATGTCCACCGTGGTGGTGCTGCGCGCGCCGCCCAGCCCGGCATGCACGCTGGCGGTGCCGGTATAGGCGAACAGGTTGAGGAAGTCCTTGCCGCCGCTCATCTCGCCCAGCATACGGCGCGCAATGCGGTGATCGAGGAACAGGCCGGTATCGAGATAGTCGGTCAGGTTGACCCACAGCTTGGCGTTATACTCTTCCACCAGCAAGAACTCGCCCTTCTGCGCCAGTTTCTCGTACTGGTTTTTGCCCTTCTGCCGCTCGCGGGTTTTCAGGATCAGCTGATTCGACGGCAATTCCAGCACCGCCAGCGTCGCGTTGATCACATCGAACAGGCGCTGACGCGCTTTCTGCGCATCGACGGTTTTCGGCGGCGCATACTCCTGCACCACCACCTTGCTGCCGTAACGGTCCACCGCGACGTTGTATTCTGGCAGATCGGCATCGTACAGGCGGTAGCATTCGATGCCTTGTTGCTTCGCCCACTTGTCGAGCTTCTTCAAATTCTTGCGCAGACGGTTGGCGAAATCTTCCGCCACCTGCACGCCGCCGGTAGCGTTGCCGGCCGGGCTTGCCGCCAGCTGATAGTTTTTCTGCACGCACTCCAGCGGGCCGTTCTTCGCCTTGAACTGGCGCTCGGCGCGCAGCTGCAGGCAGCTCAACAGCTCCGGCGAGGCGCTGAACAGCGACAGCTGCCAACCGCCAAAGGCGCTTTTCATCACGCGGCCCAGCATGTTGTGCAGCGCGATCAGCGCCGGTTCGCTTTCCAGACGCTCGCCGTACGGCGGGTTGCTGATCACCGTGCCGTGCGGGCCTTCCGGCAGCGGGTTGGTCAAGCGCGCGACGTCGCCGACGTTGAAGGTGATCAGCTCGGCGACGCCGGCGCGGCGGGCGTTGCCGCGCGCCATCTCAATCACCCGACGATCGATATCGGAACCGAAGAAGCGAGAGGTAGTTTCCTGCAGGCCGCGACGCGCGCGCACCTGCGCTTCGGTGGTGACTTCACGCCACAGTTCGGCGTTGTGACCATTCCAGGCGCTGAAGCCCCAGTGTTGACGGTGCAGGCCCGGCGCGCGATCGGCAGCGATCATCGCCGCTTCGATCAACAGCGTGCCGGAGCCGCACATCGGATCGAGCATCGGCGTGCCCGGCTGCCAGCCGGAACGCAACACGATGGCGGCCGCCAGGTTTTCCTTCAACGGCGCCTGGCCGGTGAGATCGCGGTAGCCGCGCTGGTGCAGGCCTTCGCCGCTCAGATCGAGCGCCACGCTGGCCATATCGCGTTGCAGAAAGACGTTAACGCGAATGTCCGGCTGCTGTTTGGCAACCGTCGGGCGTTGGTCGAGCTTACGGGTGAAGCTGTCAACGATGGCGTCTTTCACCTTCAGCGCGCCATACTGGCTGTTGCGGATCTCTTCGTTCACGCCGCTGAAATGCACGGCGAAGGTTTTATCCACGCCAAAAATGCTCGGCCAGTCAATCGCCTGCACGCCGAGGTACAGATCCAGGTCGCTGTGCACGCGGAATTCGTTCAGCGGCAACAAAATGCGCGAAGCCAGGCGGCTCCACAGCAGGCTTTGGTACAGAAGACGATCGTCACCCTGAAAATGTACCCCGCCCTGCACCACTTTGCAGTCGTGAGCGCCAAGCGTTTCCAGCTCGCTTTTTAACAGTTCTTCCAATCCACGCGCCGTGCTGGCAAACAGAGAGTTCATATCGTACTTATCACCAAAAAGAAAATTGTTGCGCATTATAGCTAATCCGCACCGCTTGTCATAAAGTTGCTCCCTTCTATTTAATCATCGTACGGAGATAAGGGTGATCACGCTTTCCAGACTCTACGTCCATCCGGTTAAATCACTGCGCGGCTTGCAGCTTTCCTACGCCCAGGTCGGCAGCAGCGGTCTGGCCTTTGACCGCAACTTTATGATCACCGAACCGGACGGCACCTTTATTACCGCGCGCCAATATCCGCAGATGGTGTTGTTCACGCCGGCGCTGTTGCCGGACGGGCTGTTTCTGACCGCGCCGGACGGTGAAAGCGCCGCCATTCGCTTCAGCGACTTCGCGGCCGCGCCGCAGCCGACCGAGGTGTGGGGCAACCATTTCACCGCGCTGATCGCGCCGGATGAGATCAACCGCTGGCTGAGCGGCTATTTCCAGCGCGACGTGCAGCTGCGCTGGCTGGGGCCGGAGCTGACCCGCCGGGTCAAGAAACACCCTGAAATCCCGCTGACGTTTGCCGACGGCTACCCTTATCTGCTGATTAACCAAGCTTCATTCAACGACCTGCAGCAGCGTTGCCCCGGCAGCATCAAGCTGGAACAGTTCCGCCCCAATCTGGTGGTGAGCGGCGCTACCGCCTGGGCTGAAGACGGCTGGCAGGTGATCCGCGTCGGCAATGTGATGTTCGATCTGGTGAAACCCTGCAGCCGCTGCGTGCTCACCACCGTCAGCACCGAGCGTGGCCGCAAGCACCCGAGCGGCGAACCGCTCAGCACGCTGCAAAAATTCCGCTCCGCCGACAACGGCGACATCGATTTCGGCCAGAATATGACCGCGCGCAACAGCGGCATCATTCGCGTGGGCGATACGGTGGAAGTCTTGTCAACCAAGCCGCCGCGCCCTTATGGCGCAGGTAAAGTGGTGGAGAGCGTGCAGGCGCCGCAGGACAGCGCTCACAGCGTCACGATCGAATATGAAGGAAAGGTATTTACCGGCAATAACCAGCAGATCCTGCTCGAACAACTGGAACAGCAAGGCATTCGCGTGCCTTACTCGTGCCGCGCCGGGATTTGCGGCAGCTGCCGCATTACATTGCTGAGCGGTGAAGTCGCGCCCCTGAAGAAAAGCGCGCTGGGCGACAACGGCACCATCCTGTGCTGCAGCTGCATCCCGAAAACTGATTTGACGTTGGTGTAATCCGCCTTATACCGCCCTGTCGTAAGCCGGGGCGGCGCTTTCATCCTGCGCGCAAGGTTTCAGCCGATCGTGCATCACCTTGATGGCGTCGCCCAAGACCATGGTGCGGCCGGCGACCGTCAGCTGATTTTGCGCCAGCAGGCACAGGCTGGCGTTATCCCCGGCCTCGACCACCAGCAGGCGCGCTTCCGCGCCGCTTTCCATCACTTTCACCGCCGCCAGCTCGCCGTTTTTCGGCTGCAACGGGTAGTGCTGCTGCGAGAAATGCCAGCTCTTCGGCATCAGCGGTTTCAGGAAGCGGTAGGCGACCAGCGCATTCAACACCAGCTCGGCGCGCTGTTCATGGCTCAGCTTGACCTGCTTGCACTGTTCTTCATAGGTGAAATAAAGGGCGGCGTCATCCACGCAAAAAGCGCATTCATCGAAGGCGTCCGGCGTTAACATTTTGGCCGGGAAACGTGAACGAAAGATCATACCATTAGCTAAATCCAGCATTAGCCGATCGTGTTCGGCATCAAAATACCAACGCCAATTATCGTCAGGTTTTATCTTCATTTCGTATCCTTCTCGCTGCCCATGCCAACGCCGCACTCACCCTAAAAGGCGATTTTATCACCGATGAAATAGCTTAAACATCGGATAATTCCGCGAACGATATTTAAGCTAACGAACAAAATATAGACGAGCCGGGGGCAGAAATAAACCCCCGGAATAAAATGAGAGGAAAAATATTAGATATGGGTAACGATATCTTTAATCAAACGCGGGCCGTGATAGATAAATCCGGAATAAATTTGCAGCAGGCTCGCGCCGGCCTCCATTTTTTCGCGCGCCGCCGTCAGCGAATCGATGCCGCCTACGCCGATAATCGGCAGACGTCCTTGCAGTTCGGTGGAGAGGCGACGGATCACTTCGGTGCTGCGTGATTGCAACGGACGCCCACTTAACCCGCCCGCTTGTTCGCAGTAATTCAGCCCTTGGATCAATTTTCGATCCAACGTGGTATTGGTGGCGATCACGCCATCGATATTATGCCGCACCAGGCTATCGGCAATTTGGATCAATTCTTCTTCAGAAAGATCCGGCGCGATCTTTACCGCTACCGGCACATATTTGTGATGACGCGCATGTAATTCCTGCTGCTTATTTTTAATCGCAGCCAAAAGATCATCCAGCGCTTCACCATACTGTAAGGATCGTAACCCCGGCGTATTCGGTGAAGAGATGTTAATCGCGATATAACCGGCATACGGATAAACTTTATCCATGCAGATCAAATAATCGTCTTTACCCTGTTCGACCGGCGTGTCTTTATTCTTGCCGATATTGATCCCAAGAATGCCGCCGAAATGGGATTTCTTAACGTTTTCAACCAGATTGTCCACGCCATGGTTATTGAACCCCATGCGGTTAATCAGGCCTTCCGCCTCAACCACGCGGAACAAGCGCGGCTTGTCGTTGCCCGATTGCGGACGCGGCGTCACGGTGCCGACTTCCACATGGCCGAAGCCCATCGCGCCGAACGCATCGATGCATTCGCCGTTTTTATCCAGACCGGCGGCCAATCCCAGCGGGTTTTTAAACGACAGCCCCATGCAGCTGACCGGTTTGGTCGGCACGGACTGACGGACAAGAAACGCTAATGGGGTGCCGGTAATACGGCTGAGCTGACGAAAGGTCACTTCGTGCGCGCGCTCCGGATCGAGCTGGAACAACGCTTTCCTGATGAGGGGGTAGTACATGGACTCTCCTGATTTCCCGGTTGCAAACCGGGGGCGTATTATCCGGTATCCCCCGCCTAATTGGAATTGATTAAAGGCAAAAAAAGCCGTTTTTACGCAATCGTTTTCCCTCTTCATCGCCAAATCGGCGCCAATCCGCTTTTACGCATATCCAAATCAAAAAATGAGATTTAAAAAACGCGCCCGGTTGCTGGTAGGTTTAAAACACTTCCCATTAATTTTCTAATTAAACCTAACTTTTAGTTATAAGGAGTGGCAATGCGCGTTATATCACTGGCCGGTAGCCCACGCATCCCATCACGTTCCGCCGCGCTGCTCTCGCTGAGTCAGAACTGGCTGCGGCAACAAGGGGTGGAGGTGACGGCCTATACCCTGCACGACTTCGATGCCGAAGATCTGCTGTACGCCAACTTCAACAGTCCGGCGATCAAGGCGTTTGCCGACCAGCTGGCGCAGGCCGACGGCCTGCTGATTTCCACACCGGTTTATAAAGCGTCGTTCTCCGGCGCGCTGAAAACCCTGCTGGACCTGCTGCCGGAACGCGCGCTGGACCATAAAGTGGTGCTGCCGCTGGCGACCGGCGGTTCTGTCGGTCACATGCTGGCGGTGGACTATGCGCTGAAACCGGTGCTGGCGGCGCTCAAAGCGCAAGAGGTGCTGCACGGCGTGTTCGCCGACGACAGTCAGATCCAGCTGACCGGCGAAAGCGCCACGCTCACCGACGCCGTGGCCGCCCGGTTGGAAGAAGCGCTCGCCAGTTTCTATCTGGCGCTTGGGCGCCGCAAACCGCCCGCGCTGCGCGTCGCCTCGCCGCTGACGGCGCGTCAAACCGCCTGAAATGCCTGGAAAAGGAGAGCCTGAATGAAACAACGCAACGCTTTGCGACGTTGGCTGAGCGCAGCGGCCTTCACCGGCCTGCTGTCGCTGGTCTGGGCCAACGCCGCCGTCGCGCAGGATCCGGCGCAATTTCGCATCGGTTACCAGAAAGGATCGGTGAGTCTGGTGCTGGCGAAAAGCCACCGGATGCTGGAGGAGCGCTTCCTCGCCACCCGCATCAGCTGGATTGAATTTCCCGCCGGCCCGCAGATGCTGGAAGCCTTGAACGTCGGCAGCATCGATCTGGGCAGCACCGGTGATATTCCGCCGATCTTCGCGCAGGCCGCCGGGGCGGACCTGCTGTATGTCGGCGTTGAGCCTCCCAAACCGAAGGCGGAAGTGATCCTGGTGCCGGAAAACAGCCCGATCAAAACCGTCGCCGATCTGAAAGGCCATAAGGTCGCATTTCAGAAAGGATCCAGCTCACACAACCTGCTGCTGCGATCGCTGCAAAAGGCCGGCCTGAAATTTACGGATATCCAACCCGCCTACCTGACCCCCGCCGATGCGCGCGCCGCATTCCAGCAAGGCAACGTCGATGCCTGGGCTATCTGGGATCCTTATTATTCCGCCGCGCTGCTGCAGGGCGGCGTGCGGGTGCTCGGCGACGGCACCGATCTGAACCAGACCGGTTCCTTCTATCTGGCGGCGCGCCCTTATGTCGAAGCCAATGGCGCCTTTATCAGCCAGGTCCTGACGGTGCTGACCCAGGCCGATGCGCTCACCCGCAGCGACCGGGCGCAAAGCGTGACCTTGCTGGCCAACGCCATGGGGCTGCCGGAACCGGTGATCGCCAGCTATCTGGATCACCGTCCCCCGACCGCCATCACACCGCTCGATGCGCATACGATCGCCGCGCAGCAGCAAACCGCCGACCTGTTTTACGCCAACCGGCTGGTGCCGGTGAAGGTCGACATCTCGCAACGCATCTGGCGCCCAAGCGCGCAATAAATACGGGAGAGCATTGACGATGAGCCTGAACGTTTTCTGGTTTTTACCCACCCACGGCGACGGCCACTATCTTGGCAGCGCACAGGGCGCTCGCAGCGTCGATCACGGTTACTTGCAACAAATCGCCCAAGCGGCGGACCGGCTGGGATTCGGCGGCGTGCTGATCCCCACCGGTCGCTCTTGCGAAGACTCCTGGCTGGTGGCCGCCTCGCTGATCCCGGTCACCCAGCGGCTGAAATTTTTGGTCGCGCTGCGGCCGGGTATCATCTCCCCTACGCTGGCGGCGCGTCAGGCGGCGACGCTGGATCGCCTGTCCAACGGGCGCGCCCTGTTCAATCTGGTCACCGGCGGCGATCCGGAAGAGCTGGCGGCGGAGGGGTTGCATCTCAGTCATGAAGAGCGTTACGAAGCCTCGACCGAGTTCACTCATATCTGGCGCCGGGTGCTGGAAGGTGAAACCGTCGATTTCCACGGCAAGCATATTCAGGTGAAAGGCGCCAAACTGCTGTTCCCGCCGGTGCAGCAACCGCGCCCGCCGCTCTATTTCGGCGGATCCTCCGCCGCCGCGCAGGATCTGGCCGCCGAGCAGGTAGAAATGTACCTCACCTGGGGAGAGCCGCCGGCGCAGGTCAAAGAGAAGATCGAAGAGGTGCGCGCCAAAGCGGCGGCGAAGGGCCGGCAAGTACGCTTCGGCATCCGTCTGCACGTCATCGTGCGGGAAACTACCGAAGAGGCCTGGCGCGCCGCCGATCGGCTGATCGCCCACCTCGATGAGGAAACCATCGCCAACGCGCAGCAGGCCTTTGCCCGCTTCGACTCCGTCGGCCAACGGCGCATGGCGGCGCTGCACGGCGGCAAGAAGGATAATCTGGAGATCAGCCCGAACCTGTGGGCCGGCATCGGCCTGGTGCGCGGCGGCGCCGGCACCGCGCTGGTGGGCGATGGCCCGACGGTCGCGGCGCGCATGCAGGAATACGCCGATCTGGGCATCGACACCTTTATTCTCTCCGGCTATCCGCATCTGGAAGAGGCCTACCGCGTCGGCGAACTGCTGTTTCCGCACCTCGATCTGGCGCAGGAGGAAACGCCCGCGCGCCTTCAACCGGTGCGCCCGCAGGGCGAAGTGGTGGCCAACATCTATGTTCCGCAAAAAGTGTCGCAGAGCTGAGGAGCGCCCCGATGGCAAAGAACGCGCAACGCATCCTGTACCGGCTGGCCCCTTGGGCGCTGCCGCTGGCGCTGGTGATCATCTGGCAAGTCGCCGTCGAAACCGGCTGGCTGTCCAACCGCATTTTGCCGGCGCCGAGTGCGGTGCTGGCCGCCTTCTGGCGCCTGAGCCAAAGCGGCGAACTGTGGCAGCACCTGAGCATCAGCAGCCAGCGCGCGTTGATCGGCTTTGGCATCGGCGGCAGCATCGGACTGATTCTCGGCTTTATTACCGGGCTGTCGCGCTGGGGTGAACGCCTGTTGGACAGTTCGGTGCAAATGATCCGCAACGTGCCGCACCTGGCGCTAATCCCACTGGTGATCCTGTGGTTCGGCATCGATGAATCCGCCAAGATCTTTCTGGTGGCGCTCGGCACGTTGTTCCCGATTTATCTCAATACCTATCACGGCATCAAAAACATCGATCGCGGCCTGCTGGAGATGGCGCGCAGCTACGGTCTGAGCGGTTTTCGCCTGTTCACGCAGGTAGTGCTGCCGGGCGCGTTGCCGTCGATTATGGTCGGCGTGCGTTTCGCCCTCGGGTTCATGTGGTTGACGCTGATCGTCGCCGAAACCATCTCGGCCAACTCCGGCATCGGTTATCTGGCGATGAACGCGCGTGAATTTCTGCAAACCGACGTGGTGGTGGTGGCGATCGTGCTGTACGCCCTGCTCGGCAAGCTGGCAGACGTGGGCGCGCAACTGCTGGAACGCGTCTGGCTGCGCTGGCATCCGGCCTATCAACTGAAACAGGGAGAAGCGCTATGACCCTTCCCGCTCGCCTTGCGCAAGGCACGCCGGTGACGCTGGAGTCCATCGGCAAACGTTACGGCAACCGCACCGTGCTGGATAACATTCAGCTACGCATCTCCGCCGGGCAGTTCGTGGCGGTGGTCGGCCGCAGCGGCTGCGGCAAGAGCACCCTGCTGCGTCTGTTGGCCGGCCTGGAACAGGCCAGCAGCGGCGCGCTGCTCAGCGGCAATGCGCCGCTTGCCGCCGCCAAAGAGGATACCCGGCTGATGTTTCAGGATGCGCGCCTGTTGCCGTGGAAAACGGTGATCGACAACGTGGGTCTGGGGCTGCGCGGCCACTGGCGCGACGCGGCGCTGCAGGCGCTGGCCGCGGTCGGTTTGGCGGATCGCGCCCGCGACTGGCCGGCGGCGCTGTCCGGCGGACAAAAGCAGCGGGTCGCCCTGGCGCGCGCGTTGATCCACCGCCCCCGCCTGCTGCTGCTGGACGAACCGCTCGGGGCGCTGGATGCCCTGACGCGCATCGAGATGCAAGGGCTGATAGAATCGCTGTGGCAACAGCACGGTTTTACCGTACTGCTGGTGACGCACGACGTCAGCGAAGCCATCGCGCTGGCGGATCGGGTGATCCTGATTGAAGAGGGCCACATCGGACTGGATCTGAGCATCGATCTGCCGCGGCCACGCCGTAAGGGTTCAGCCAGGCTGGCGGAACTGGAAGCTGAAGTGCTGGAGCGGGTGTTATCGCCGCCGGTCACCGCGGCCAGCCCACGCCAGGCGGCGAATTGAACGAAAAAAGGGACGGCGCAGGCCGTCCCTTTGGGTATTCACGGTGAGAAGATTAGGCGTCGAGCGCCTTGCTGATCTTCTCGTACAGATCGCCGGACAGGTTTTCCAACCCTTTCAGCTGTTCCAACGCTTTGCGCATCAGCGCCTGGCGACCGGCGTCGTAACGCTTCAGGCGAATCAGCGGTTCGATCAGGCGCGCGGCGATCTGCGGGTTGCGCTGGTTGAGATCGCTGAGGATCTCCACCAGGAATTGATAACCGCTGCCATCCGCCGCATGGAACGCCGCCGGGTTGCCGGAAGCGAAGCCGCCGATCAGCGAGCGGGTGCGGTTCGGGTTGCTCAGGCTGAACGAGCGGTGTTGCAGCAGCGCACGCACCTTGCTCAACACATCCGCCGACGGGCTGCTCCCCTGCAGCACGAACCATTTGTCCATCACCAGGCCATCCTGATGCCAGCGCTCGTCGAACGCCGCCAACAGCGCATCGCGACACGGCAACTGGGCCGCAACCGCAGCGGACAGCGCCGCCAGCGAGTCGGTCATGTTATCCGCCTGGCGATACTGTTCGCTCACCAGTTGGTCCGCCAGCGCCGCATCTTCGCCGAACGCCAGATAACCCAGGCACACATTGCGCAAGGCGCGCTTGGCGATGTCGGCGTGCTCCACGCGGTAGCCGTCGGTCTTGTTGGCGTGATACACCGCCAGCCACTCATCGGCCAACTCCCGCGCCAGGCAGCGAACGATCGCTTCGTGCACCGCGGCGATCGCTTCCGGATCGATGGTGGCGAACAGTTCAGCGATTTCGTTCTCCGACGGCAGCGTCAGGATCTGCGCCGCCAGCGCCGGATCCAGCGTCTCGTTCAGCAACACCGCACGGAACGCGTCGGCCACGTGCAGCGGCAGCGACAACGGCTGCTTCTGCTGGTGCCGCGCCACGTTCAGTTTGATGTAGGTCGCAAGCAGGCTCTGCGCCGCATCCCAACGCGCAAACTCATTGCGCGCGTGCTGCATCAGGAAGGTCAGTTGCTGATCGCTGTACGGATAATCCAGTTTCACCGGCGCAGAGAATTCACGCAGCAGCGACGGCACCGGCTTGTGCGCCACGCCGTCGAACACGAAGGTCTGCTCCGCTTCGGTGACGTTCAGCACGTTGTTGACCGGCAGGCCGCCCTTCTGCAGCGCGATGACGTTACCTTCGCTGTCGTACAGCTCGATATCCAGCGGAATATGCAGCGGCAACTTCTCAGGCTGATCGGCGGTCGGCGGGGTTTTCTGGCTGACATGCAGGCGATATTGCTGAGTTTCCGCATCGTACTCGTCGCGCACCGTCAACAGCGGCGTGCCGGACTGGTTATACCAACGGCGGAAGCGCGACAGATCCACGTTGGACGCGTCCTCCATCGCCTGCACGAAGTCATCGCAGGTGGCGGCGCTGCCGTCGTGGCGTTCGAAATAGAGCTGCATCCCTTTCTGGAAGTTCTCTTCCCCCAGCAGGGTGTGCATCATGCGGATCACTTCAGAACCTTTCTCATACACCGTCAGGGTGTAAAAGTTGTTCATCTCGATGACTTTATCCGGACGAATGGCATGCGCCATCGGGCTGGCGTCTTCGGCGAACTGCGCGCCGCGCATCACGCGCACGTTATCGATACGGTTGACCGAACGCGAGCCCAGATCGGAACTGAACTCTTGATCGCGGAACACCGTCAGCCCCTCTTTCAGGCTGAGCTGGAACCAGTCGCGGCAGGTGACGCGGTTGCCGGTCCAGTTGTGGAAGTATTCGTGGCCAATCACTGCTTCGATGTTCAGGTAATCTTTGTCGGTGGCGGTTTCCGCCTTCGCCAACACGTATTTGGAGTTAAAGATATTTAACCCTTTGTTCTCCATCGCGCCCATATTGAAGAAATCGACCGCCACGATCATATAAATGTCGAGATCGTATTCCAGACCGAAGCGGGTCTCGTCCCACTTCATCGAGTTTTTCAACGAGGTCATCGCCCAGTCGGCGCGATCCAGGTTGCCGCGATCGACAAACAGCTCCAGCGCGACCTTACGGCCGGAACGGGTGGTGAAGCTGTCGCGCAGCACGTCGAAGTCCCCCGCCACCAACGCGAACAGGTAGCAAGGTTTCGGGAACGGATCCTGCCATTGCACCCAGTGGCGACCATCGGCCAATTCACCCTGGCCAATACGGTTGCCGTTCGACAGCAGGAACGGATAGCGCGCCTTGTCGGCCACGATGCGGGTGGTAAAGCGCGCCAGCACGTCCGGGCGATCCTGGTAATAGGTAATATGATGGAAGCCTTCGGCTTCGCATTGCGTGCACAGCGCATCGCCGGACAGATACAGCCCTTCCAGCGCGGTGTTTTTCGCCGGGTGAATATCGTTGACGATGGTCAGAGTGAATTGTGCCGGCAACGCTTCGACGATCAGCTGGTTATCCTGCTGACGATAGGCGCTCCACGGTTGACCGTCGACCTGAATGCTCACCAGCGTCAGATCCTCGCCATCCAGCACCAGCGGTGCGCCGGCCGCGCCCTGACGTTTGATTTTACTGACGGCGGTCACGCGCGTGGTTTCCGCGTCCAGACTGAAGTCCAAATCGATGTCGGTCGTGGTGTAATCGGGCGCGCGATAATCGTGGCGATATTTTGCCTGTGGCTGTTGTGTCATAAAAACCCTTAAACGTCTCAGTGAGTTATAGGTGCCAGGCCGCTCTTCTCCTCCGCGCCGTCGCTGGAGATTTCCCCTGCGGCGCTCGGCGAACCTGATTGTGAATAAACTGTATCACAGCTGGCTGAAAAGCCCAGATCCGCCGGGCAAGCGCGATAAAGAAATCAGAGGCAAATCATAGTTCACCCACCAGATGGCAGCGCGGGTGACCAATGGCTAAATAAAAATCAGCATTTAATGCTAAAAAACCGCCTTCGCGGCGCTCCGGCATTGTTGAGGCGGCACAGGCGGCATGATGGTATAATTGCCGAATCAGGCTCAGGGATGACTCGCACTATGAAAATCAAATACGCTATCTATTTTTTCACCCTGTGCCTGATGACTTCCTTCTCGCTGTTCATCGTCGAGGAACTGCTCGAAGCCCATACCGAGTACCGCGATAACCAGCTCAACCTGTATAAGATCGATCGCGCCAAAGAAATCTCCGAGGCCTTTCAGGCTTCGCTGCAGGCTCACCGTCTCAAACGCTTGAGCCTGATCGATCCGCAAATCACTCGCGCGCAGTGTCTGGCCGCCGATCGGGTGGCGCGCGAGAAAATCGCCCGGATCCGCGAGCATCTGAACGACACGGTCGCCAGGGAGCTGGGTGTGCGGCAAAAAATCGCCGCGCTGTCGATGATCGGCCTGATGGAACAGTTGCTGGATAACGACAACCTGCAGCTTTCGCAGGTCAACAACGCCAACGCCAACCTGTTCAACATCAACAGCGCCTATTACATCTCGCAAACCAGCAAGAGCTATTACCGCTACACCTACGATACCCGAATGGTGGATACCGACTCCTTTATGTTTCTCGAGGCCATTCGCCTCAACAACCGGCTGAATATGTCGCTGACGGAGTTAAGCGATCAGATTATCGACGTCAACGTCAGCCCGCTCGATCGCAAAGACGCCTATCTGAAGTCCATTCAGTTGACCGGCGTCCTGAACGCGCTGAGCACCCGGTTGATCTTCATGAAGCTCAACTACGACGACGTGCAAACCACCAGCATCGTCAATCAGTTGCTCACCCAGGTGTCTACCGAACGCCTCAAGCAGATTACCGATGGGCTATACACCGCCATCAATACCCAAAAGCCCTATCCCGCCGCGCTGATCTCGCGCTATGTCGACGAGTTGAGCGGGCTTTCGCAGACGCTGTATCAACGCAGCTTCGAGCTGGAAACCGTCGCTTCGCGTCACAAGATTTATGACAGCCAGACCACCATTTACGGCATGATCGCGCTCGCCGGTCTGGGGGTGCTGCTGTTCATTTTGCCGGCGCTGGTGTTCTGCACCAACATCAACCGCTGGTTGACCAAAACCCACAACAATATCGTGCGGCTGTCGCGCGGCGAGATGAATATCGATCGCAACGACGCCTTCTACAGCCGGGAACTGATCGCCATCAGCGACGCCATTCAACAGCTCAGACAATATCAGTTGGACAAGGTCTCGCTGGAAAGCGAGAAACAGCTGCTGATTAAAGAGCTTGAGGCCTCTTCCTTCCTCGATCCGCTCACCAACATTTATAACCGCCGTAAATTCTTCCTCGAATGCCAGCTATTGGGCGACGGTAGCTACCCGCAGGCCTTTTGCCTGATCGATATCGACAACTTCAAACAGCTCAACGACAGCTACGGCCACGATGTCGGTGACCGGGCGCTGGTGGAATTCGGCCATCTGTTGCAACGCGCGTTTCGCGCCAGCGACATCTTCTGCCGCTACGGTGGCGAAGAGTTCGCGGTGCTGCTGGGCAACTGTTCGTTGGACAACGCGCGGGACATCATGGAGCAATTGCGCGCCCGCACCCATCGCCTGACGCTAAATTTGGCCGACGGGCGGCAAGTGCGTTTCACCACCAGCTGCGGCATTGCGCCGGTCAACGCGTTCACTGCGCTGCAGGCGGCGATAAAACAGGCGGACGAAGCGCTCTATTTTTGCAAAAAGAACGGCAAGGATCGGGTCAGCGTGCACACCCAGGCCGGGTTTATCTGATTTGTTGTTTAAAATAATTAACATTATAATTTTTATGACTAATTAGGCTAAGTCATTCACCTTACAGGCATATCTGGCTTTTTTCCCCCGCCGCCGTCGCCAGCCCGCCATAAAGGCACGTTTAATCCTCGACCCGCTTCGGTGATTTATGGTGTGATGCAGCTTCAATAACAGGATAATCCGGGTATACTCCACCCCCACTTTTATGATTATCCGGATTTGGACACGCGCCTGACGAGGATGCTGTAACGCGCTATGACTCAATACGCTTCCCCGATTTTGACATCACTGCTTGATACCGATGCTTACAAGCTTCATATGCAGCAAGCAGTGTTCCATCGCTATCCCGCGATCAGCGTGGCGGCGGAATTCCGCTGCCGCGGCGACGAACTGCTGGGCGAATATGCCGACGAGATCCGCGCGCAGGTCGCCCTGATGAGCCAGCTGGCGCTGACCGACGCCGAATTCGCTTACCTTTCGGGTCTGCCCTTCTTCCGTCAAGATTACCTGAGCTGGCTGCGCACGTTCCGATACGATCCGCAGCAGGTGACCATCGACAACCGCGACGGCAAGCTGCAAATCCGCATCGCCGGGCCGTGGCGTGAAGTGATCATGTGGGAAGTGCCGCTGCTGGCGGTGATCAGCGAAGTGGTGCACCGCCGGCGTTCTCCGCTGGCGACGCCGGAACAGGCGGTAGTCCACCTGCAAACCAAGTTGGCGCAGTTCAAGACGCTGGCGGGCGATTTGGATCTTTCACGCTTCAAGCTGATGGACTTCGGCACCCGTCGCCGTTTCTCCCAGGGCGTACAACAGGCCATCGTCAGCACCTTGCAGGCCGAATTCCCGTACCTGTCGGGCACCAGCAATTACGATCTGGCGCATCAGCTCGGCCTGGCGCCGGTCGGCACGCAGGCGCATGAATGGTTCCAGGCGCATCAGCAGATAAGCCCGGTGCTGGCCAACAGCCAGCGCGCCGCATTGCAGGCCTGGCTGGATGAATACCCCGATCAGCTTGGCATCGCGCTCACCGACTGCATTACCATGGATGCTTTCCTGCGCGACTTCGGCCCGCAGTTCGCCGAGCGTTATCAGGGGCTGCGCCACGATTCGGGCGATCCCGTCGAGTGGGGCGAGAAAGCCATTGCCCACTATCAGAAACTGGGCATCGACCCCATGAGCAAAACGCTGGTGTTCTCGGACAACCTGGATCTGGAAAAAGCGCTGGCGCTCTATCGCCACTTCTATCAGCGCATCAATCTCAGCTTCGGTATCGGCACGCGCCTGACCTGTGATATTCCCGGCGTTAAGCCGTTGAATATCGTGATCAAGCTGGTCGAATGCAAAGGCAAACCGGTGGCTAAGCTCTCCGACAGCCCCGGCAAGACCATCTGCCAGGACCAGGCATTCGTGCGGGCCTTGCGCAAGGCCTTCGATCTGCCGCTGGTGAAGAAAGCCAGCTGAACCTTCTCTATATAGAGAGAAAGAAAGCCGGCCCGGTTTACGCGCCGGCTTTTTTGTTTTTATCCCGAACGCCCTCTTTTCAGTCAGCCGCGATAAATGTTGCGCCAATCCGATGATTTCTGCTTGTGCTCTGCACCGCGGCAAGTAACATAGCCATTACCCCCATATTCTTGGGTTGTAAGCTATTTCTAAACCAAATTATTAAAGAGAGAAATCTATGAGCGTAGTGCCTGTAGTCGACGTACTGCAAGGTCGTGCTGCGGTTGACAGTGAAGTCACCGTACGCGGCTGGGTACGTACCCGGAGAGATTCAAAAGCTGGTATCTCCTTCCTGGCCGTCTATGACGGTTCCTGCTTTGATCCGTTACAGGCCGTCGTTAATAATTCTCTGCCGAATTATCAGGATGAAGTGCTACATCTGACCACCGGTTGTTCGGTTGAAGTCACCGGCAAAGTCGTCGCTTCACCGGGCGAAGGCCAGAGCTTCGAACTGCAGGCTACCGCAATCAAAGTGGTCGGCTGGGTCGACGATCCGGACACTTACCCGATGGCGGCCAAGCGCCACAGCATCGAATACCTGCGCGAAGTGGCTCACCTGCGCCCGCGCACCAACCTGATCGGCGCCGTGGCGCGCGTACGTCATACTCTGGCGCAGGCGATCCACCGCTTCTTCCATGAAAATGGGTATTTCTGGGTCTCTACTCCGCTGATCACCGCCTCCGATACCGAAGGCGCCGGCGAGATGTTCCGCGTGTCCACGCTGGATCTGGAAAACCTGCCGCGCACCGACAAAGGCACCGTCGATTTCAGCGAAGACTTCTTCGGTAAGGAAGCCTTCCTCACCGTTTCCGGCCAGCTGAACGGCGAAACCTACGCTTGCGCGCTGTCGAAGGTTTACACCTTCGGCCCAACCTTCCGCGCCGAAAACTCCAACACCAGCCGCCACCTGGCGGAGTTCTGGATGATCGAACCGGAAGTGGCCTTCGCTACGCTGGACGACGTCGCCGGCCTCGCCGAAAGCATGCTGAAGTATGTGTTCCAGGCGGTGCTGGATGAACGTGCCGACGATCTGAAATTCTTCGCCGAGCGCGTGGATAAAGACGCTATCGCTCGTCTGGAGCGCTTCGTGTCTTCCGATTTCGCCCAGGTGGACTACACCGACGCCATTGAGATCCTGCTGGCCTCGGGCCAAACCTTCGAAAACCCGGTTTCCTGGGGCATCGATCTCTCTTCCGAGCATGAACGTTACCTGGCGGAGAAACACTTCCAGGCGCCGGTGGTGGTGAAAAACTACCCGAAAGACATCAAAGCGTTCTACATGCGCATGAACGAAGACGGCAAGACCGTCGCGGCCATGGACGTGCTGGCGCCGGGCATCGGCGAAATCATCGGTGGCTCGCAGCGTGAAGAACGCCTCGACGTGCTCGATCAGCGTCTGGAAGAGATGGGGCTGAATAAAGAAGACTACTGGTGGTATCGCGATCTGCGCCGCTACGGCACCGTGCCGCATTCCGGTTTCGGCCTGGGCTTTGAACGTTTAATCGCCTATGTCACCGGCGTGCAAAACGTGCGCGATGTGATTCCATTCCCGCGCACGCCGCGTAACGCAAGCTTCTAATTTATACGATCACACGTTTTTTAAACGATTTCGTTACAAAACAAAGGCCAGCATCGCTGGCCTTTCGCATTTTTTAATATTGACGCACGTCACAAAGTTCCCGAAAAATTACATTTGGTTACACATACTTTCCTTTTGCAACCTGATTGGGACATTGGTATCATTTTCGTCCTAGATTAACCCGCCTGTGAATGGAACACTGCGTTCAGACACAGGACGACACCAATCTATCAACAATAGTTCCCAAAGAATTATTGGCGGCAGTGGCAAAGGTGTCCGAATAACACCAATGAGGGTAATAATGATGAAGCGCAACATTCTTGCAGTGGTAATCCCGGCTCTGTTGGCTGCTGGTGCAGCAAACGCAGCTGAAATCTACAACAAAGACGGCAACAAGCTGGATCTGTACGGCAAAGTTGACGGTCTGCACTACTTCTCCAAAGACAAAGGTAATGACGGCGATCAGACCTATGTTCGTTTCGGCTTCAAAGGTGAAACCCAGATTACTGACCAACTGACCGGTTACGGCCAGTGGGAATACAACGTTCAGTCCAACCACGCCGAATCTCAGGGCACCGAAGGCACCAAAACCCGTCTGGGCTTCGCCGGTCTGAAATTCGCTGACTACGGCTCCTTCGACTACGGCCGTAACTACGGCGTACTGTACGACGTGGAAGGCTGGACCGATATGCTGCCAGAGTTCGGTGGCGATACTTACACCTACTCCGACAACTTCATGACCGGCCGTACCAACGGCGTTGCGACCTATCGTAACAACAACTTCTTCGGTCTGGTTGACGGTCTGAACTTCGCTCTGCAATACCAGGGCAAAAACCAGAACGACGGCCGTGACGTCAAAAAACAAAACGGCGACGGCTGGGGCATTTCCTCTACTTATGACATCGGCGAAGGCGTAAGCTTCGGCGCTGCATACGCTTCTTCCAACCGTACCGACGACCAGAAACTGCGTTCAAACGAGCGTGGCGACAAGGCTGACGCATGGACCGTGGGCGCGAAATATGACGCCAACAACGTCTACCTGGCGGCAATGTATGCAGAAACCCGTAACATGACTCCGTTCGGTGGCGGTAACTTCACCAACACTTGCGCAGCGACTGAAAACTGCGGCGGCTTCGCTAGCAAAACTCAGAACTTCGAAGTGACTGCTCAGTATCAGTTCGACTTCGGTCTGCGCCCAGAAGTGTCTTACCTGCAGTCTAAGGGTAAAAACCTGAACGTCCCAGGCGTGGGTTCTGACCAAGATCTGGTTAAATATGTTTCTGTTGGTACCACTTACTACTTCAACAAAAACATGTCCACCTATGTTGATTACAAAATCAACCTGCTGGATGACAACGACTTCACCAAAGCAACCGGCATCGCAACTGACGATATCGTAGGCGTTGGTCTGGTATACCAGTTCTAAGTTGTCTCGCTTATCGGCGGTTCACCGTCGACTAAGTTAAAAAAACAGGGCTTCGGCCCTGTTTTTGTTTGTATCAGCCGGTAACTTTTTATCCTGCCGATTCCCCCTTCCCCATCATTTTTTCTGTCGAATCCTTCACGTTCATAAGATCGCGGTGTTTTTATCGCAAACGGTTGGCAAAGCCGATAACTGGCGCTACCCTGATGCTTCTGTCTGCTTAACTCCGAGATTTGGAAGCACCTGACATGTTTGAAAAAATCACCGCCGCACCCGCCGACCCGATCCTGGGCCTGACCGACATTTTCCGCGCCGACGCCCGCCCGAATAAAATCAATTTAGGCATTGGCGTTTATAAAGACGAAACCGGTAAAACCCCGGTGCTGACCAGCGTAAAGAAAGCTGAACAGTATCTGTTGGAAAATGAGACCACCAAAAACTATCTCGGCATTGAGGGCATCCCGGCGTTCGCCAGCTGCACGCAAGAGCTGCTGTTCGGTAAAGAGAGCCCGATCGTCGCCGATCGCCGCGCGCGCACCGCACAGACGCCTGGCGGCACCGGCGGCCTGCGCGTGGCGGCAGACTTTATCGCCAACCAGACCAGCGCCAAACGCATCTGGATCAGCAACCCAAGCTGGCCGAACCACAAGAACGTCTTTAGCGCCGTGGGCCTGGAAGTGCTGGAATACGCCTACTATGACGCCGCCAACCACGCGTTGGATTTTGACGGCCTGCTGAACAGCCTGAAACAGGCGCAGGCCGGCGATGTCGTGCTGTTCCACGGCTGCTGCCATAACCCGACCGGTATCGATCCAACGCCGGAACAGTGGGCGCAGCTGGCTGAACTTTCCGTCGCCAACGGGTGGTTGCCGCTGTTCGACTTCGCTTATCAGGGCTTCGCCAACGGCCTGGAAGAAGATGCGCAGGGCCTGCGTATTTTCGCCGCCAAACATAAAGAACTGATCGTCGCCAGTTCCTATTCGAAAAACTTCGGTCTGTACAATGAGCGCGTCGGCGCTTGCACTATTGTAGCCGCCGATGCCGAAACCGCCGATCGCGCCTTCAGCCAGGTGAAAGCGGCCATTCGCGCCAACTACTCCAACCCGCCGTCACACGGCGCCGCCGTTGTCGCCACCATTCTGGGCAACGATGCGCTGCGCGCGATGTGGGAACAAGAGCTGACCGATATGCGCCAACGCATTCACCGCATGCGTCAGCTATTTGTGAACACCCTGCAGGAGAAAGGCGCGCAGCAGGACTTCAGCTTCATCATCCAGCAGAACGGCATGTTTTCGTTCAGCGGCCTGACCAAAGAGCAGGTGCTGCGTCTGCGTGAAGAGTTTGGCGTTTACGCTGTGAACTCGGGCCGGGTGAACGTGGCGGGCATGACGCCGGACAATATGGCGCCGCTGTGTGAAGCCATCGTCGCCGTGCTCTAAGCGCGTCGGCGAAAGCCACCAGTTTGAAGGGGCGCGCTATGCGCCCCTTGATTATTTCTGCCGGGAAATGATCGTTACCACACCGCCGGCTCTTCGCGCAGGAACGGGTTGGTCTGGCGCTCGTGACCGAAGGTCGACATTGGACCGTGGCCGGGAATAAAGCGCATGTCGTCGCCTAACGGCAACAGCTTGGTGCGAATAGAGGCGATCAGCGCCTGATGGTCACCGCGCGGGAAGTCGCTGCGCCCCACGCCGCCGTTAAACAGCACATCACCCACCAGCGCCAAACGCGCCTGCTCATTGATAAAGACGATGTGGCCCGGTGTGTGCCCAGGACAATGCAACACCTTGAGCTTCATCTCGCCCACCTGCATCTCATCGCCTTCCGACAACCAACGGGTCGGGGTCAGCGGCGCACACTCTTCCAGCCCGAACATCCGGCTCTGCGCCGGCAAACCATCCAGCCAAAAAGCGTCCTCTTTATCCGGGCCGTAAATCGGCACCTGATAATGTTCCGCCAGCTCCGCCGCCGCGCCGACGTGATCCAAATGGCCGTGCGTCAGCAAAATCTGCGTGATTGTCACACCCTGCTTCGCCACTTCCGCTTTGATTTTTTCCGCTTCGCCGCCGGGATCGACCAACGCCGCCTGCTGCGTGTTTTCACACCAGATCAGGCTGCAATTCTGGCTAAAAGCGGTAACGGGAATAAGATGGTATTTCATAAGGCTCCAACGACAATAACGCCGCCTCCGCAAGGAGCGGCGTTATTCACTGAGGGCACCGCGATTACCAGCTCCGAACCGGGCCGGTATCGATGTGCACGAAGTTGCTACGTGGGTAATATCCTACACCACCAGCGCGCATTTTTAACGCCGCTTTACGGATATTACTCAATTGGATACCTTCAATATGGAAATCCATCGCCTGGCCCTTGGTATGGTAGCTGTGCTTGGCCACACCACGGCTGTGCGCGCGCAATTCGTTGTTGGTATCTACGGAACGGTAACCGGAGATCAGCTGCACCGGCTTGCTGGTACCCAGCAGCCCCTGCAGGCGATAGAGGTGATCAAACAAACTGGGATCGATCGATTTAACCTTGTTGGCGCGATAATCGCGGAACAGATGATTTAGCCGAACCAACTCTTCTTTATTGTAGCCTTTGCCGTCAAAGAACTCGGCTTTAATAGATTCACCGGTATTCAGGTTATTCAACACTAAAATACGCGGTCGAGCGGTGGAAAGACTGGCAAACGCCTGCCCAGGGAGCAGCGCTATGCCCATAGCTGCGCCGCCTAGCGCCAGCCATTTACGGCGATGATGATCAATTTTGTCCATGACTCTGTTAAACCCGGCAAGAATGTCAAAATAAATGCACAAAGCAGCGCACTGTCCGAACCATAACCGCCTGCGTATGCTGAGTCAACCCGCGATACGCCTAGGTTTACAGGCCCCCAGGTAAGAGGGCCTGCGGTATAGCCAAACATTCTGACCGTTATTTATTTATAATTACTGCATTTACTGCATTAATTTTTTGGCCTGAGCCAAAATTTGTGCGCCCGATCTCACCGTATTATCATAATTGTAAATATCTGTACGGAATTGCGGTTGGCCGTCATCCGAAACCCAGGCGGTCAGATAATACAGTTTTACGGGAATACGCTGGCGAATATTCACATAAGTAGTATTCCCTTCTTTCAGCGTGGAGGAAACGCGGCTATTGTTCCAGCCGGCATCCTGCAGCAGCATATTTGCCAAATCGGAAGCCTTGTTCACCCGCACGCAGCCGGAGCTGAGCGCGCGAATGTCTTTCTGGAACAGGCTGTGGTTCGGGGTATCGTGCAGGTAGATCGCGTCCGAACTCGGCATATTGAACTTGAAACGCCCCAGCGAGTTGGTGGCGCCCGGCGCCTGGCGCACACGATACGGGAAGTTGCGCGCAGAGACCATGCTCCAGTCGATCATCGCCGGGTTGATCACCTCCGCATCGTTGCTCCAACCCGACAGCACGGTATAGCCGTGTTTCTGGAAATAGTTACCGTCGCGCATCGCCTTCGGCACGATATCCTCACGCACCAGCGTAGTCGGTACGTTCCAAGGCGGGTTGACCACCACGTTGTTCAACGCGCTGCTCATCAGCGGTGTCTTGCGGCTCGGCCGCCCGACGATAACGCGGGAGGACAGCACTTCGTTGCCGTTCTGGTAGTAGGTCAGCGAGTAGTTGGGAATATTCACCATAATGCCGGTGCCGACATGCCCCGGTAAAATTCGCAGACGTTGGATATTCAGCGCCAGCAGCGCGGCGCGGGTTTTCGGTGACACGTTGAGCCACTCGCGAGTGCGCACGCCGATCACGCCGTCCGCCGTCAGCCCCTGCCATTTCTGGAAACGTTTGACGCCCTCCACCAGCTCGTTGGTGTAGAGGTTGTCGCTCACCACGCTGCCGACCTGCGGCGGCGTCTGTTCAGCGGTCAACTCCGTCACTGGCGCCGCCGACGGACTGACCGTCACACGCCCCTTCTCTTCGTCTACCGTCAGCCCGCCGTCATCAGGCTCATTGCTCTTCGCCGAGACGACCGCCGGCTCCGGCTCGGCCTCCGGCGCCGAAGCGGCCAGCATGCCAGTGCGCGTCAGGATCTCACGCAGCGCAGGAATATCGTTGCTCATTTGTCCTGGGCGCAGGCTCGGGCCGCTGCCCACCTGTGGCCAGGGGCGGTTATCCGCCAGCATATCGCGCAGCGCCTGATGCATCTTGGCGTATTGCGGGTGCTGCGGCGCGAGCGAATTCACGTAGCTCAGCGTGCGCGCCTGACGCACCGCCAGCTGCCATTGGTTGATCACCGCAGTGGGCGGCAAGCCAAGCTTGTAGGGAATATTGCTGTACAGCCAACTGGTGCCGTTGGCGCCGATAGCGGACACGAACTGCAAATAGCCCAACATCGCATCGGACAGCACCACATCGCGGCCTACGTCATTGAGCGCCGGATTGGTCAACATCTTCACCCATTGGGTGAACTGCGGCTGCACGCCGGACATCGCCAGCTCGGCCAGCTGCTGTTGAAACTGCTGAACGGCCTCGCGATCCTGCCACATCGGCTGCATATGATTCGCCGCATACAGCGGCGCCAGCGTGGAAAGGTAGTGCAGATCCATGCCGCGCGGCAACGCGGCCAGCAGTTCAGAACGGCTCTGCGCAACGGACATGCCTGCTGATGCCACCGGTAACGCCGTTACGGTGGCCAATGCGGAAAACGACGACACAAGACTACAGGCGATAGCGCCACTCAGCGCCAAACGTCGTAGAGAGTTTCCCTTTTTAAGCAACATCCCTTGCCCCCTGTATGCTCACAAAAAAAACGTCAAAAAACTGCATATAGCTTCAGTATACAAACAGAAAGGCCGTTTCGCCCTGCGGACGTCGAATTACTGTTTATCTGATTAAACTAACCGCTTTTCAACGGATAAAAAAGCAGGACTATCATCCACGCGCACAAAAAAATAGCCACCCTGCGGCGGCTATTTTCAGATTTTTAGGGCGTTTTTCTGCGTTACGGCGTTTCGACCGGCGCAGTGCCCAGCGCCGGCGGCTCGCTGGCGAAACCGCGCAGCCCCACCACGTGCACATGCTCGTGGTTCTGGAACACCTTACGCACCAGTTTATAGGTGGTGCCCTTCTCAGGACTGATGTTTTCCGGCGCCGCGATAATCAGCTGCATCTCCAGACGGTCACACAACTCGAACAGCGTGGCGATCGATTTGGCATCCAGACGCGCCGCTTCATCGAGGAACAGCAAGCGACATGGCGAGATGTCTTTACCGCGCAGGCGGCGGGATTCTTCTTCCCAGCTCTGCACCACCATCACCAGAATTGACATCCCGGTACCGATGGCTTCACCGGTAGACAAGGCGCCGCTTTCCGCACGCAGCCAGCCGTCGGAGCCACGGTACACTTCCACTTCCATCTCCAGGTAGTTGCGGTAGTCCAGCAACTCCTCACCGATGGTCTGCGGCGTGCGCTGCCCCATATCGATCTGCGGATTCAGACGCTGATACAGCTTGGCCAACGCTTCGGAGAAGGTCAGGCGGTTGCTGTTGAACAGATCCTGATGCTGTTCCTGTTGCTCGGAGAGCACGTCCAGCAGGGTGGCGTGCGCTTCGCGCACGTTGACGTTCAGACGGACGCTCTTCACCTGGCCGAAAGCAACGGCCTGCAACCCCTGGTTCAGCATGCGAATGCGGTTCTGCTCGCGCTGAATGGTTTTGCGAATGATGTTGGCCACGCTTTTCGAACTGATCGCCAGCTTCTGCTCGCGCGCGGTCAGTTCTTCGGTCAGACGGCCCAGCTCAATCTCCATCTGCTCGATGGCCTCGACCGGATCATCGGTACGGATGATGTCCTGGCGGATACGTTCGCGCAGGTGTTGGTACACCGCAATATAGAACTGAATCTTACGCTCCGGCCGCTTCGGATCTTCCGACAGACGCAGCACGTCGCGCAGGTGTTCGTTGTCCGCCACCGCCAGACGCAGCGCGCCGAGCGCCTTATCCGACATCGAGCGCAGCTCGTCGCCATCCATATACGCCAGCTCGCGGCGATGCAGGCGGCGTTCCACGCCGTTGTCTTTCACCAGACGCATCACCGCGCACCAGCCCGCCTTGGCGGTCACCACCTGCTCGCGCAGCTGATGGTAGTCGCGTTCCAGCTTGCGCAGTTTCTTCTGCAGGCCATCCATTTCGGCTTCGCAGAAGGTCAGCTGTTTCTCCAACTGATTGCGGCGAGCGCGGTTGTTGCTCAGCGCCGCATGCAGCTCGTCGCGGCGCTGACGCGCGCGCGCTTCCGCGTTGGCGTCGGCCTGCACGCCGATATCCACCAGCTCCTGGCTCAGCTCTTTCAGCATGTCGCGCTTGGCGTCATACGAGCTTTTCAGCGAGGCCAGCACCTGGCTGTATTGGGTGAACTGGGTTTGATATTGACGCAGTTGCTCACGGGCGCGGGCGCGTTCGGCTTCCGCCTGTTCCAGACGCTGGCGCAGCTTGTCGTTGAGATCGTTGTTGGCATTCTGCATGCCGGCGGAGTCGGTATAGCTGAAGTGCGCGCGACGCTGCACCACCTCTGTCAACGCGAACGCCTGCTGTTTGGCCTGACGCTGCACGCTTTGCGCCTGCGCGTAGTCCTGCTGCAGCTGTTCATGCTGCTGCGGATCGCTCTGCAGCACCGACAGCAGCGGCTCCAGTTTGGTCAGCGACACCCCGTGCTGTTGAATGTGGCGCGCGGCGTCCTGCGCTTCTTCCAGCTCTTCACGGATCTCGTCGACGCGATCCTGCAGCGTTTCATCGTTCAGCAACGACACCAGCGGCATCAGGCGGTTGAGCGCGGAAATGCCCTCTTTGGCCTGATCGTACTGCTGGCGCTGCTGCTGATTCTGCGCTTCGTGATTGTTCAGCGCACGCTCGATCTCGCCGCGACGGGCGTTCAGATTGCGGATCTCCGCTTCCGGGTCAGCGTCGAACGCCACCGCCAGATGGGTGCCGATAAAGCGGCTGAAGGCCTGATGCGAACGCTGGGTTTTCTGCACGTCGAACGACAGCGTGGCATAGCGCTCCGCCAGCGTTTCACGCTCGGCATGCAGCACTTCCAGACGGTTTTCGCGCGCCGCGCGGCCGAACAACGGCACTTCCGGGTAGCGGGAATAACGCCACTGGCGATCGGCGATCTTCACCACCACCGCTTTGTCCTGCTCTTCGACGGCGAATACGCTGTCATCGAACGACTGCGGATCCCCTTCGATCAGGTAAAGATCTTCCGGGCAATCTTCCAGCCCTTCCAGCATCTCGCGCACCAGCGACAGATCCGGCACCACGATGGCGTGGCGCGAAGGGCCGTACAGCGCCGAGAAGTAAGGCGCGTCGTCGATGGTGACGTCATCGTAAATTTCCGACAGCAACACGCCGCCGAAACGTTCGGCCAAGGTGACCAGGCGTTGATCTTCCGCGCCGCCCGGCTGGCTGAGACGTTCGATCTGCGCTTCCACTTCGCGCTTGCGGGCCGCCACTTCGTCGCGCTCGACGGTGGTTTCACGCTCGCGCTCCAGCAGCTGCTGCATGTATTCGGTCACCTGCTGGCTGTTTTCCAGCGGCTCTCCGCTCTGATCGCTGAGCTGGCTCAGGGCGTCCTGCGCCGCCAGCCACACCGGCGCGCGCGCCGTCAGTTCACGGATGCGCTGCTGGATCTGCTCCAGCTCCTGGCGCATCTCCATGCGGCGTTCGCCGGCTTCGCTGACGTTCTGCGACAGCGCTTCCAGGCGCTCTTCCAGCTCCTGCTGCAGCATGTCGAGATCGTCCGGCTGGTACTCCTGACCATGGCGTTTGCAAAATTCTTGCAGCAGGCGCTCGGCGTCCTGCTGCGAGCGCAGGCGCTGTTCCAGTTCGCTCAGGCGCAGTCGCAGCGGCTGAACGCGCTCGGCGAGGTGTTGCTGCGAAGGCCAGTCGCGCAGCAATTCGCGCGCACACTGCCAGGCTTCGCTGCGGCTGACCTGGCCGGCGATTTTACCCACCAGCTGATAGGCCTGCTCGAACTGGCCGTGCGCGGCGTCGGCCACGCTCAGCTTCTGCTCCAGCATCAGCAGCGCTTCGGTCGCCTCCTGCTCGCGAGCCTGGAAGGTGTCCAGCCACTGTTCAGCGTTGTCGGCGGTCAGGTCCGGCAGTTGGCACAGCGCGCGCGCGCGCTCCAACGCCTGCAGCGCCTGTTGGTACTGAATGGCGCGGGTCTGCTGCACGTCAAGCGCCTGCTGGTAGTCGGCCAGCTGGCTCTTCAGCTCGTCCACTTCCAGCTCGGCCGCTTCGGCGCGCGCTTCGTTCTCGGCCTGCTGCTCGCTCGCCTCGGCCACCACTTCGTTCTGCTCTTCCAGGCGGTAGGTCAGCTCTTCCAGATCGGCTTCATAGCGTTCGATCTTCTCCTGCTGACGCATCGCCGTCTGCACCAGGTTCAGGTGGTCGCTGGCGGCCTGGTAATCGGTTTCCAGATCGGATTCGGCGCCGCTCTGCTCGCTCAGCTCACGCGCCATTTCCACATGGCGATACTGTTCGGCGGCCAGCTGCTTGCGGCTGCCCAACAGATCGCTGCGCAGCGCCAGCGCCCCGTCCAGGTGGATGCGGCGTTCGTTGGCGTGGCGCATATAGTCCGCCGCCACATAGGAGGTGGCCTCGGAGATCAAATGCTTGAACAGGTCGCGATCCGACTGGGTAACGCGGATCGCTTCCAGCGTCATGCGGTTTTCGCGCAGCGCCGCTTCCATGTCCTGGAACGCCTTGCGCACGCCGCTGTTTTCCGGCAACAGGTAGTCGCGCAGCGAGCGGGTGATGGCGCTGGAGATGCCGCCGTACAGCGACGCTTCAATCAGACGATAGAATTTGCTGCGATCGGCGGACGAACGCAGGCGTTTTGGGATCACGCCCAGATCGAACATCAGCGAGTGGTAATCGGTGATCGAGTTGAACTGCTTGAACTGCACGCCTTCCATCTCTTCCACGCGCTCTTTCAACTCTTGCAGCGACAGCACGCGCGCCTGGCGCTCACCCACGGTCTGGGTCAGCAATTCAGTCGGCTGTACCGCGGTCGGCAGGCCCTGGATGGTGAAAGGTTTGATATCGACCTTGCGATCGCGTCCCGCCACCTGCTGCAGACGCACGCCAACCACCACGCGCTGGTGGCGCGAGTTGACGATGTCGAGGGTGGAGTAACATACGCCGGCGCGCAGCTTGCCGTGCAGGCCCTTGTCGCGCGAACCGCTGGTGGCGCCCGCTTCGGTGGTGTTACGGAAGTGCAGCAGCGTCAGATCGGGGATCAGTGCGGTGACGAAGGCCGCCATGGTGGTGGATTTCCCCGCCCCGTTCCCGCCGGACAGCGTGGTCACCAGCTCATCGAGATCAAAGGTGCGGGCAAAGAAGCCGTTCCAGTTAACCAGCGTCAGCGAGCGAAATTTACCGCGTTCAATCATTCCTGTTCATCCTCTGCACCGTCAGGAGCGTTATCAACCTGCTGATCCTCAGCGTCATTCTCATCGTTAAGCGACAGGCTGGTTTCAACCGGCATCGCCTCGCCGTCGCGAATCATGCGCAGCTGCGCTTCACGCGGATCGTCGCCGCTGCGCACGTCGGCGCCGAAGCGGAACACCGCCTCGGTAATGCGGAACTTGCTGCTGTCATTGCCCATGAAATAGACCATGCCGAGGCGGCGCAGGCGGTTCAGCGAGGTGCGCACCTTCTCGTGCAGCTTCTGCCGATCGAGATCCGAACCGGTAGAGCGCTGGTTGACGAACTTGAGCAGCTTGTTCTCATCCGCCAGGCTCAGCAGTTCATCGTACAGCTCCTGATGGCTGAAAATGCCTTCGTGCGCCAGGCGCTCGGGGCTGAGATACAGGTAACACAAGATCTTGCCGACCATCATATCCAGCTCGGACAGCACCGAACGCGGGATCAGCGTGGTGGAGCGCGGGCGCAAATAGAAGAAACCTTCCGGCGCCCGAATCAGCTCGACGCTGTAACGGTTGTAAAACTCTTCCAGCTCATCCTGGAAATCCATTAAAAAGGCGTGGTTGTCCAGCTCATCGATACCGATGTGACGACCCGCGCGCAGTTGGCTGTCCAGCGCCGGGAACAGCGAGTTGGACAACGCTTTGGCCAGCTTGACTGGCATTACTTGTTCAATATTTGTCGATGACATGGGCCTGGACCTTGGCTCCGTAATCATTGATTGCCTGCCATTCCGCCGGCAACCCTGAGAAATCTGCTTCAGCCACACCGAGGCGCACTGCCTGGTCGACCACTAAACGTGCCACGTCGAAATGACGCGCACGCGGATATTGCGCCAGGTAATCGCGCATCACCGCTGCAAGGTTGAGCGGCATCTGCTGTTCCTGGTACACCTTCAACGCCTCTTCGATCATCGCCGCCAGCTGTTCGCGAATCTCGCTGAACTCTTCGAACTCCAGATCCGGCGGCAGTTCCCCGGTCACTTCCTCGCTGCGCAACGCCAGTTCTTCGTCGCGCATGTCCAGCAAACGATCGGCATTGGCATGGGTCAGCGCCCACGGGTGGTCGAAATAGGTTTGCACCGACTGGCGCAAGCGTTGGGCGAACACGCGGTTTTTATCCATATCGATAGCGGTACGGATAAATTTGTGTACGTGGCGATCGTAGCCGATCCACAGGTCGATCGCCTGTTGACCCCAGCTGATGATGCGATCCAGCTTGCTCTGCAGATCGAACACCAGCTTGTCGACGAAGCCCAGCTCCACGTTGCCGAGGGTCGCGTCCTGGATGCGCAGCAGGTTGGCCTGCAGCTTATCGCCCGCCGCATCCAGCGTATCCTGCAGTTCGCGCAGGGTGCCTGAGGTTTCCGACAGCAGCATTTCGCAGCTGGAGATCGCCGCCCGCCAGTCTTTGCTCAGCAGCGCCGCGATGTCATTTTTCACGCTCTGCTGCTGCTCGTCCATCACGCGTTGCGTCATGTCGATGCTGTCGAAGATTTCCGCCACCGAATATTTCAACGGCGCGAACACGTTGCGGTGCCAATGGAAATCGTCGCCGCCCTCGTCGGCGGCATCGGCGGCGCGCTTCAGTTCCTGCGCCACGATCGACAGCTGCATCGACAGACGCAGCGTGGAGAATTCGCGTTGGCGAATATAGTAATCGGTAATGCCGATACCCAGCGGCGTCAGGCGGTAAATCGCGTTACCGTCCGCCAGTTCGCTGGTAAAGCGGTTCAACAGGCGCTGGCGCACCATGTCGTTGATCGCATTGTTGGCGCGCATCGCCACCGTTTCATGCGTCTGTTCAAAACCCTTGCTGACATGGCGAAATGCATCAACCAGCTCACCTTCGCTCATCTCGCCGTCCAGCCGTTCGCCATTCAGGGTGGCGATAGCGAGCAGAAATGCGAGACGCTCCGTAGGGAGCGAAATAGAGAAATCATTTTTCCGTGCCCAGGCGACCAGTTCGGGTACTGTCTGGGAAAATTCACTCATAGTTCGTCCTTCAGGTTTGGTTTATGCGCCATGACGTGAATATAGCGCCCCAAACTCACGTACGGCTCCTGCCGGCAATAGTGCTGTTCAAGCGCCAGTAACTCTTCAAATTTTTGGGTTTGCAGCTGTCTGCTCTGCAGATAGTCGTGGAACACCCGCACGCCGGTTTTGCCGCTGATGCGCATGCCCAGCTGTTCCAGCCAGCCGTAGACCAATAGCGGATCGTGCGGATATTGCGGCGACAGCGAACGCTTGCGGCGCCGTCTGACCTCGGGATCCACCAATTGGAAGTTACCCAACACCACGTTACGCATCAAGAGACCGTTGGCGTTGAAGAACATCAGCGACAGCGCGCCGCCCGGCGTCAGACAATCGCACAACGCCTGCAGCGCCGCCACGGGTTCAGCGATCCATTCAAGCACTGCATGAAACAATATCAGATCAACCGGCTGTTCCAAATGTTGAGCGATATCCTGCGCAGAACTTTGTACGAATTGCATGTTCTGGCTCACACCTTTCTGCTCCGCCAGCTGCGCGGCGCGCTGGATCATCTCACCAGAAAGATCGCACAACAACACCTGATGTCCTAATTCTGCCAGTTGGCAAGCCATATGGCCTTCACCGCCCCCGGCATCAAGGATGCGCAGCGGCCGCTGCGGCAACTGGGCCAGCAGCCCGGTCAGATCCTGCCAAACCACCGCCTGGCGGATTTTTCCTTTCGTGGTGCCGTAAATATTACGCGCAAATTTTTCAGCAATATCGTCAAAATTACGATCCTGCATGGACAACGGCTCCGCTGATCTCAGTCTTGTCGGCGGCAAAGCGCACGCCCATTCAAACCTGCTATTTTGGCACAGACTGGCTTAGAATGTATCTTCTTGCGGCCTGTTTATGCCTGGATGCCGTTTTTTCACTCAAAAGGATCTGATTTTCGATGCTGTTCAACCTGAAAAAGTTCTTTGGCGCTCTGCTGATGCCGCTGCCGCTGTTGATGCTGCTGATGGGGCTGGCGCTGCTGCTGCTGTGGTTCACCCGCTGGCAAAAAAGCGGTAAGACGATTTTCACGCTGAGCTGGCTGTTTTTACTGCTTTTCAGCCTGCAACCGGTGGCCGACCGCCTGCTGCGGCCGATCGAAGCCGAATACCAGACATATCGCGGCAACGATGCGGTCAGCTACATCGTGGTGTTGGGCGGAGGCTATACCTACAATCCCGACTGGGCACCCAGCTCGAACCTGCTCGGCAACAGTCTGCCGCGCGTGACGGAGGGCGTGCGGCTCTATCTGGCGCACCCTGGCGCCAGGATGGTGTTTACCGGCGCGCCCGGCGGACGCATGCAGAGCAACGCCGCCACGGCAGCGCTGGTAGCGGAAAGCCTGGGCGTGCCGCGCAGCGACATGGTGATCCTGGGGGAACCGCGCGATACCGAGGAAGAAGCCGCTCAGGTAGCCAAGTTGGTCGGCGAACACCCCTTCCTTCTGGTGACTTCCGCCAACCATCTGCCGCGCGCCATGCGTTTCTTCGAGGCTAAGGGCCTGCACCCGATCCCGGCCCCGGCCAACCAATTGGCGATCGACTCGCCGCTGAATATCTGGGATCGCGCCACGCCGTCGTCCATGTTCCTCGGCCATACCGAGCGCGCCTGGTATGAAACGCTGGGCAGTCTGTGGCAGCGGCTGAAAGGCGCGGATAGCGCCGGCGCCGAGTAAGGCCCCGTTCAACCGGCCAGCCAGGGCAGCAGCTGTTGCGACGCATAGTCGAACGGCTGCCGCTCCAGCTTGCCGGTATGGATCAAACGCCCTACCGCTTCCCACACCACGTACAGCCAGCGCCGCGCCAGGAAAGCGTCGGCGACCGGCGCCCGCTGCAGATAGCTGAACAACAGTTGGCTGGGCATGCCCGCTTCACAGAGGCGGAAAAGATCGTATTCGCGCGGCGCCCACAGCACCACACCGGGATTAAGCATCGCCAACAGCTGATCGCTTTTGGGATCTTTCAACATGCTGCGCAGCGACAGGTTACCGTGCACCAGGACGCAGGGATCGTCGAAACCGACGAAGAAATGGGTCAGCGCTTCGCGCGTGCGATACAGCAAACGCCGATCTGCCATGGTCAGCTGCGGGGTAGTGAGATTGACCACCGTCGCCCACAGCACTTCGACCCGCTGTTGATACCAGCAAAACCAGTCATTCTCCTGCGTACTGTCAACGGTGCCGACGCTGCCATGGCTGTCGATGCGGTGCCAGGCCAACATCCCGTCAACGATCTGCTCCATTAACATGTTCCAGCGATCCGGCGAACGCGTTGGCGCTTCGGCCGACACGCCGCGCAGACGCTCGATCAGCAGGATTTCCGTATACGGCGCCTGGTGGGTGCATACCACGCCGTACACCGTGGGCAGGCGGATATCCCCGTCGCGCGCCAGCATCGACAGCTTGTACGCCTCCTGCTGGGCGATGCCCTGGCAGATAAAACTTTTCGCCATCAGCGGGATAGCGTTGCCCTGGCGATCGTACAGTGAATACATGTGCGCATAAGGCTGCTCGCTCACCCGCTCCAGCCGGCTGACGGACTCACCCAGCACGATGCTCAGTTCGGCGCGTAACTGCTCCATAAGGCATTCACCTCAGGCTAATAAGGGGGTATGCGTAACATCATCGAACGGTGAGCGGAAAAATTCTTCAACGCAGATCAACAAAACGGGGATCAATAATGGGAGGTATTGCATCGTCGGCGCGTTGCGCGCCGCGCCGACGAAATCAGGCTCAGGGTTGAATGCTGTCGCGCACGCGCTGGAGATCTTCCGGCGTATCGACCCCCACGCTCGGGACCGCTTTCGCGACCGCCACGTGGATTTTTTCACCGTACCACAGCACGCGCAGCTGTTCCAACAGCTCGATCTGCTCCAGCTGGCTCGGCGCCCAGCTGACGTAGCGGCGCACGAAACCGGCGCGGTACGCATAGATGCCGATGTGGCGCAGCAGGCTGTCGCCGATGCTCTCCTTCGATGCGGCGAAACGCTCGCGATCCCAGGGAATGGTGGCGCGCGAGAAGTAGAGCGCGTAGCCCTGCGCGTCCATCACGACCTTCACCGCATTGGGGTTGAATGCCTCTTCGGCGCTGTCGATCGGCACCGCCAACGTCGCCATGCCGGCCTGGCTGCCCGCCAGGTTTTCCGCCACCTGCCGCACGATAACGGGTGGGATCAGCGGCTCATCGCCCTGCACGTTAACGATGATCTGGTCGTCGGCAAAGCCGTAGTGCGCGATCACTTCCGCCAAACGCTCGGTGCCGGAATGGTGATCCGGGCTGGTCATGCACACTTCGCCGCCGGCGGCTTCTACCGCTTTGGCGACTTCAGGGTGATCGGTCGCCACGATGACCCGGCTGGCGCCGGACTCACGGGCGCGTTCCATCACGTGCACCACCATCGGCTTGCCGTGAATATCGGCCAGCGGTTTGCCCGGCAAACGGGTTGAGGCGTAGCGGGCGGGAATAATAGCGATAAAACTCATGCGTGCTTCTCGTCCAGCGACAGCGCACGCGCTTCATTTTCCAACAGCACCGGAATGCCGTCGCGCAGCGGGTAAGCCAACCCGTCCGCTTTGCACACCAGCTCCTGGTTTTCTTTATTGAAATAGAGTTTGCCGTTGCATACCGGGCAGGCAACGATTTCGAGTAAACGGTGGTCCATGCATCCTCCGCAAGGGGATAGGTCATCTGGGAAGGCTGTGAGGATAGCATAACGCCCGGCCTCAGGTTAATCATCGGCGGCGCCAAGCCGCCGATATTTCCTCATGGCGCCCGCGCAATGGCTTGAACTGCGGCGCCACACGGCGTAGAATTTTGTGATTAAAATCACAAAAAAGACCGTAATACGTGATCAAACGTCTGCATAAAATCATCGCTCTGTTCGCTAACTTCAGCCACTGAGCCCCCTTTGTAACGAGCGGCGCTTAACTTCGTTTTACCCCACCGACGGCGTCGCTCGTTATCCCACTTCCCAGCCGGCTCCCCATTCAGCGGCCAACGCCGCCGGAATGTCGCCCAGCGCAACGCGTTGCGCGCCGTGCCAATGAGCCGTGCGCGCGATGGCTTGCCGGATATCCTGCGTTCGCTGTTTGCCGAAGCGCACCTGCGGCTCCGCATGGAAACTGATGATCTCGAAGATGCCCTGGCGTCGGTGCGCCTTGGCATCAATCCGCCCCACCAGGTCGCCTCGATGCAGCACTGGCAACGTGAAGTAACCGTAGCGGCGTTTTTCTTTCGGCGTGTAACACTCCAGCCGATAGTCAAAGTTGAACAGCTCCAGCGCCCGACGACGATCCCACACCACCGGATCAAAAGGCGACAACAGGCTGGTGACCGTCGATTTGAGTTTGCCCTGCTCCGCCAGCGGCAGCAGTTCCGCCAGTGATTCATGCACATAAAACGGTCCTTCCAGCCCCTCGACCCGCACCGGCGTAATCTCGCCCTGTTCCTGCAGCGCTGCCAGCAAGTCTTTTGGCGCCACGCGCTTCAGCCGATAGTAGTCCGCCAACCACTCGGCGCGGAAAATGCCCAGATAGCGGCAGGTGCGGCACAGCATCTGCCGGCGCGCCTGTTCCACGGGCAGCGCATGCCGCGCATCGTCCCAGGCCGGCAGCAGCCTTTCGGTCAGATCGTAAACCCGGTGGAAATTGCGACGTTCGGCCACCATCAGCTTGCCGGCGGTAAACAGGATCTCCAGATGCCGTTTCTCTGGTTTCCAGTCCCACCACCCGCTGTTGCCCTTCTTCTCGGCGCTGAAATCCGCGGAGCGCACCGGCCCCTGTTGTTCGATGTGCCGCAGCAAGCTGTCCATCGCGGCCTGGTGCTGCTGCACCCAGTCGGCGGAGTATTTCCAGCCCATATCATGCGGCGCCAGCATGCGGTGGCGCAGCAGACCAAAATCTTCGATCGGCAGGAAACAGGCCTCGTGCGCCCAATACTCGAACAGCTTGCGGCCGGCGAGCGCCTGTTCAAGCCACTCCGGCTGATAGGCTCCCAAACGGCTGAACAGCACCAGATACGGGCTGCGAGCAACGACGCTAATGGTATCGATTTGTAACAGCCCCATGCGCTGGATCGCACTCACGACATCATCGGGCCGAGCCTGGCGTTTAAGCGGAGAAAGCAGCCCCTGGGCGGCAAGGTGCAGCGCGCGAGCGGCGGTAAGGGAAATGGTCGGGGTGGTCATCCTGATATCCGTGGCGAGTAGGCAATGGCCTGATAATAGTGGATATCGCGGGATTTATCTTCGCCAGTGCTTGCGGGTGGCGACACCGGCACTGGCGAGGAAGGAGGATGCGATCAGAACGCGATAACGTCTGCCGCGGACAGCCCATGCGAGCTGCGATAGATCGAGAACTCAACGTTCTGACCTTCGTTCAACGACTTATTTTTGGTGTTGGCGATAGCGTTACGATTGACATAGATTTCGTCGCTGCCATCTACCGGTGAAATAAAACCATAGCCTTCGGCCTGATTAAACCATTTCACACGGCCCATTTTTAACACAGTATTTTTAAACATAACTTATATCCTTTTACTTGAGCATCCTTGACAACGTCATTTTTTATATTGTCTGGACGCTACCAGCCCATCCTAAAGTTTTTCGTAACAAACCTCTCGTGAGCAAAAAATTAAAAAACCCGCACTAAGGCGGGCTTGTTGAACTTAATATCTTCCGCATGACTCAGCGCTGAGCGTCACCATGGTTGTATTAAGATCTCTTTATACGCGTTCCCTGTCTTCTTACAGAGCAACTACGTTGGCGGCAGCCGGCCCGCGCGGGCTGTCCTGGATGGTGTACTCGACGCGCTGGCCTTCAGCCAGGGTCTTGAAACCGTCGGTCATGATTGCGGAGAAGTGTACGAATACATCTTTGCCGCCATCGTGCTGCTCAATGAAACCAAAACCTTTGCTTTCGTTGAACCACTTAACTTGACCCGTCTTCTTAGACATTACTTTTACCTTTAAATATATTTACAAAATCTGCCATAAGAGGCAATTGCGGCCATTTCAGAAACATTACTTATGGGAGGTACTTAGAAGGTTCGTCTTTGAAGCGGAATCGGATGATAACGTTTTTGGAGGAACTGCTTAACTCTAAACTCGAACATAAATAGGTCTGGATTACAGGCCGACTTGCATTTACTCATAAAAATGGTGAATGCACAAGGGGTTTATTGCATTAAATTCATAAATACGCCGAATTTATTTTTATCCCTCTGAATATGCATGACTTAATTTAACGCTCGCCGCGGCCGAACCATCGCATTCCCCTCCTCACCGGGGCATCATTTGTCCGTCCGTGCGCTGCAAATGAGAGCTAACGCATAAAACTCTAATATGCTTGCCACGTCTATAACAAATCCCAAATCAGATGGCTAAACTTGAGGGGAAAACAAGGCAGACGGCTTTTTCGCCAGCACTTTTGCCGCTAAAAACACTATTTTTCAGATTATGCTGAATCAAGGAGCTATGCGCATGACCGCCCAGCAGTTCGTTTCACCTAATGAAATCCGCGCCAGATTCTCTCACGCGATGTCGGACATGTACCAAAAGGAGGTACCGCTGTACGGCGATCTGCTGGAACTGGTGGCGGAAACCAACCGACAGGTTCTGCGCGAAGATGCCGCACTGGCTCATCAACTGCAAATCACCGGCGAGATCGAACGCCTTGCGATGGAGCGCCACGGCGCGATCCGGGTCGGCACGGCGGACGAACTGGCCACCCTGCGCCGTCTGTTCCGGGTGATGGGCATGGCGCCGGTCGGTTACTATGATCTGTCGGTGGCGGGCGTTCCCGTGCACTCGACCGCCTTTCGCGCCGTACACGAAGACGCCCTGCAAATCAGTCCGTTCCGCGTGTTTACCTCCCTGCTGCGCCTGGAGCTGATAGAAGATCCCGCGCTGCGTGAGCTGGCTGAGCGCTTGCTGGCGCGCCGCCGCATCTTTACCGATCGCGCGTTGGAACTGATCGCGCTGCAGGAAGCGCAAGGCGGGCTGAATGAGGTGCAGGCGCAAGAATTTGTCGAACAAGCGCTGGAAACCTTCCGCTGGCACAACCAGGCGACGGTCAGCGCCGAAGAATACCGGCAGTTGCACGATCAGCATCGCCTGATCGCCGACGTGGTGGCGTTTAAAGGGCCGCATATCAATCATCTGACACCGCGCACGCTGGATATCGATCGCGTTCAGCAGGCGATGCCCGCCCGCGGCATTACGCCCAAGGCGGTCATCGAGGGCCCGCCGCGTCGCCGTCGCGCGATCCTGCTGCGCCAGACCAGCTTCAAGGCGTTGGAAGAACGCGTCGATTTCGTCGAGCATGACGGCCGCGTCGTCGCCGGTCATCATACCGCGCGCTTCGGCGAGATTGAACAGCGCGGTGTGGCGCTGACGACTAAAGGAAGAGAACTCTACGACCGCCTGCTGAAGGCCACCAACGATGCGCTGCAGGCGCCGCCGAGCGAGAAAAATGCCGAACGCTATTATCAGCTGCTGGAAGAAAACTTCCGGGCGTTTCCGGATGATTACGCCACGCTGCGCGAGCAACAGCTGGCCTGGTTCCGCTATTTCCCGACCGAATGCGGCCTGGCGGCCAAAGAATCACTGGATAAGCACAGCACCCTGGAGCAACTGATCGAGAAAGAACACGTTCGCTTCCAGCCACTGGTATATGAAGATTTTCTGCCGGTCAGCGCGGCGGGGATTTTCCAATCGAATCTGGGGGACAGCCGCCATACACAGTACAATGCGGCGTCAAGCCGGGCAGCGTTTGAACAAGCGTTGGGCAGTGAGGTGATCGACGAGCTGGCGCTGTATCAGCAAACCCAGCAGCGCTCGCTGGAAGCCTGCGCGCAAGCCTTGGGGCTTGTCACGCTGGCATCCTGAGATTACTTGGACAGCAGGGACTCGATATCCTGCAGCAGTTGCTCAGCCTGAGCGGACGGTAGCACCGCATCAACCGGTAGATACCACCAATTGGGCTGGGCAAAGGCGCGACACTTCACCGCGTCCTTCTCCGTCATCAACAGCGTTTGATCTGCATTAACCAACGCCGCCAGCTGCGCCTGCTGATATTCCTGATGATCGGCAAACGCCACTTCCTGCACGACTTCGACGTTCAACTTTTCCAACGTCGCGAAGAAACGCGGCGGATGGCCGATACCCGCCATCGCCACCACGCGCGGCAGCTCGGCCGCCGGGCGACGTTCACCGCTCAGCAGGTTCACCGCATCACGCGCCTGCAGACGCATGGCAATTTCCCCGGCCTGCGCCACGCCGCCATTGGCGACGCGCGCATCGACGCTGCCAAGCCGCGCAGCGCGCTCGCGCATCGGCCCGGCCGGCAACCACCAGCCGTTACCGAACCGACGCACACCGTCGATGACCACCAGCTCGAAGTCACGCTGTAAAGCGTAGTGCTGCAAGCCGTCGTCGGTGATGATCACATCCAGCGGCTGTTGTTGCAGCAGAGCCTGCACCGCCTCGGCGCGCTTGGGCGCGATCGCCACGGGCGCCCCGGTACGCTGATAAATCAGCACCGGCTCATCGCCCGCCTCGCGGGTCGACGTATTCTGACCCAGCACCAGAGGATAGACCGCTGACTTGCCGCCGTAGCCGCGCGACACCACCCCAACTCGGTAGCCCCGTTGCTGCAGGTGCTCCACCAGCCAGATCACCATCGGCGTTTTGCCGTTGCCGCCGGCGGTGAGATTACCCACCACCACGACCGGCACCGGCGAACGCCAACTTTTACGCAGGCCGCAGCGGTAACTAAGGCGGATCAGCCAACTGAACAGGCCATACAGCCACGAGAGCGGCAATAGCGCCAGATAAAGCAGCGAACCGCCGGACCAGATGCGCTCAATCATTATTGACCAAACTGCATACGGTGCAGCTGCGCATAGGCGCCCTGCCGCTCAAGCAACTCGGCGTGCTCACCGCGTTCGACGATGCGGCCGTCTTCCACTACCAGGATCTCGTCCGCCTTTTCAATGGTCGACAGACGGTGCGCGATCACCAGTGAAGTTCGGTCTTTCTGCAGTTCGTCCAGCGCGGCCTGAATGGCCCGCTCGGACTCGGTATCCAGCGCAGAGGTCGCCTCATCCAGGATCAGGATCGGGCAGTCACGCAGCAGCGCGCGCGCGATGGCGATGCGCTGGCGTTGGCCGCCGGACAGCATGACACCGTTTTCACCGATCACCGTATCCAGGCCGTTTTCCATCTTGTTGATGAAGTCCATCGCGTACGCCATTTCGGCCGCTTTCTCGATCTGCTCGCGGCTGTATTCGCTCTCACGCGCATAGGCGATATTGTTGGCGATGGTGTCGTTGAACAGGTGCACGTTTTGCGAAACCAGGGCCACCTGATTACGCAGTGAGGCCAGGGTGTATTCGCGCAGATCGTGGCCATCCATCAGAATTTCGCCTTCCTGGATATCATAGAAACGCGTCAACAGGTTGGCGATGGTCGATTTCCCCGAACCGGAACGGCCCACCAGCGCTACGGTCTTGCCTTCGGCGATGTTCAGGTTGATATCACGCAGCGCCGGCGTTTCCTTGGACGGGTAGTAGAAGGTGACATTGCGGAATTCGATATCGCCTTTCGCGCGCTTCACTTCGCGGGTGCCGGTATCTTTTTCCTGTTCCATATCCAAAATGGAGAACAGCGTCTGGCACGCCGCCATCCCGCGTTGGAACTGGGCATTGACGTTGGTCAGCGACTTCAGCGGACGCATCAGCGCAATCATCGACGAGAACACCACGGTAATGGTACCGGCGGTCAGGGTTTCCATCACGCTTGGGAAGCTGGCGGCAAACAGCACGAACGCCAGCGCCAGCGAAGCGATCAGCTGAATGATCGGATCGGAAATCGAAGACGCGGAAACCAGCTTCATGCCTTGCTGACGCATGCGGTTGCTGACCGAATTAAAGCGCTCGGTTTCCACCTGCTGGCCGCCGAAGATCAGCACTTCTTTATGGCCTTTCAGCATCTGTTCGGCGCTGGTGGTCACCTGCCCCATCGTGTTCTGCATGTTCTTGCTGATGTTGCGGAAACGCTTGGACACCAGGCGAATGGCAATGGAGACGATCGGCGCCAGCACGATCAGGATCACCGACAACTGCCAGCTGTAATAGAACATCATGATGAACAGGCCAATGATCGAAGCCCCTTCGCGCACCACGGTCACCAGCGCGCTGGAAGAGGAGGAAGCCACCTGTTCGGAATCATAGGTAATGCGCGACAACAGGGTCCCGGTGGACTGTTGATCGAAGAAGGCCACCGGCATTCTCATCATGTGGCCAAACAGGCGGCGGCGCATCTGCATCACCACCATGCCGGAAACCCAGGAAATGCAGTAGCTTGAAACAAAGCTGGTTACGCCGCGCATCAACATCAGCGCGATGACGGCCAACGGCATCCACACCAGCACGCTGCTGTCGGTTTTTCCAAACCCATCGTCCAATAGCGGTTTAAGCAGAGACAGCATCAGCGTGTCCCCCGCTGCGTTCATAATCAACGCAATGGCGGCTACAATCAGCCCGGTCTTAAAAGGAGTGATCATCGGCCAGAGTCGACGGAATGTCTGCCAGGTCGAGAGATCTTTATCATTCATCATGCAAATACCAGCATCGGAAGAAATAGCGGCCTATTTTACTCATTATCACCCTCTACGCCAAACCGCTGATGGTACCAACGGGGCATTAATTGTTCGCGAAAGCCCTTAATTTGCCAATCGTTGTCGAAAAAAAGTACCGATAACTGGCCGGAGCGCGTCGTATCGCGCCATATAATGCCATTTGCCCGGTATCTGGCGACCACTTTACGCGCCGGCAAACGCCATTTGTTGTAACGAGATGCTGACGCCAATGCCGCCTGAGGATTGACCGCGCGCAGAAACGGCGGCGTGGAAGAGGTTTTGCTGCCATGATGCCCCACCTGCAACACCGTCGCCGCCAAGCGATCGCGCCGCAATCGGAGCAGCTGCGCCTCCGCCTTTTTTTCCGCGTCGCCGGTCAGCAGCAGGCTGTGTTTCCCGTCGTCGATACGGATCACGCAAGAGTCGTCATTGCCCGGCTTTTTACGCGTTTTCGGCGGCCACAGCACCTCGAATTGCAACCCCTGCCAGCGCCAGCGCGCACCGGCGACGCAGGGCAAGTGCCCCTCCCCGCGCATCGGGCTGCGCACCGTAGCCTGTGGAAACACCCGCCGCACTGCAGGCAGCCCACCGGTATGATCGAGATGGTCATGGCTGATAATGATCTGTTCCAGTTCAATACCCCGCCAGTTTAGCATCGGCAAAATATGGCGCTCGGCGGCGCTGCCACCCGGCCAACGATCGCCGGTATCATACAGTACTCCCTTGCCGTTTTGCTCAATGACCACCGCCAAACCGTGCCCGACATCAAGCATATCGACTCGCCAGCGGTAAGCCGGTTCTTTTTCCCGCCACAGCACGCAGCATATCGCTATCGTCGCCAGCCCCGACGCATAACGCCACCACCAATGAAAACGCCAACAGAAGACGATGAGCCACCCCGCCACGCTGGCCAACAGCGAGGCAGCCCCCAGATCCACCCAACCGCGTTGCAGGTAATGCAGCGGCACAAACACCCAGTGCAGCGTGAAGTCCGCCAGCCACCATAGCCCGTAGCTTAACGAGGGAAAGAAGCCAAATATCACCGCCAGCAAAATCAGCGGCACCGTCACCAATGAGACAATAGGTACCGCCCAGAGATTGGCCGGCAGCGAGGTGAGCGTCAGGCCCAGAAACAGCGCGGCCTGCATCGGCACCAGCAGCAGCGTCATGCCGAGCTGAATATGCAGCCAGCGCACCGGCGCCAAATACCAGGCCGACCGGAATCGCTCACCGAGCGGCGCCCATTCAAACCAAAAAATCAGGCAACCTACCGCCAGCACCGATAGCCAGAAACTGTCTGACAATACCGCCAGCGGATCGCACAGCAAAATCAGCCCGATACACCATAGCCACACCTGCCAGGAAGAACAATGAACGCCGCGCAGGCGCAGCAACATCCACAATGTCATGGCCAACACGGTACGCACCGCCGGCGGCTGGGCGCCCACCAACCAGACATAGATCAGCGTCGCCACCCAGCCCGCGACCAGAGGAAAACGATAGCCAATCAGATGGGAGGGCAGAAAAAACTGCAGCGCCCGCAGCGCAGCCCAGAACAAAATGGCGACCATCGCCACATGAAGCCCTGAAATGGCCATTAAATGCGCAATGCCGGTTTTCAGCATCAGCGTGCGTAAAGGCTGTTCCAGCGCGGTTCGCTCCCCAAACGCCAGCGCCAACAATACCGCCTTGTAACGCAGCTCACCGATGTTGGTTTCCGCATGGCTGATTATGCGCTGACGCAGGCTACAACCGCCATCCAGCAAACGGGCCTGCCTGACCAGGCCCGTCAACGGCTGGCGCTGTGCGATCGCCCAGCGTTGGCTGTCGAAGCCCCCTTCATTGAGCTTGCCGTGCACCGGCCGCAAGCGCAGTTTCAATTGCCAACGCTGCCCGGCGCACAGCCGCTGCTGTTCCGGGGCCCATAGCGTGGTAAACATCAATGCAGGCGCCAGCCAATGGCCATCGATCCGCTCGATACGCATTAGCGTCTGCTTGCTGGCGGCCGGATTCAACGCGATGCTGCTTACCTGCACCACCGCCGTCACTTCCGGCCCGCGGCTCAAACGCTCCATTTGCCCGATCAGGCTTCCGGCATTGAAAACCGCCCAGGCGAACCCCAACCCCAGGCAGGCCAAATAACGGCAGAATGGCCTGCGCGTGCGCAGCAGTAAACAGACAACAAGCAAAAGCGGCCACAGCAGCCATTGCTCAGGCAACTGCGGTAAAACCAACAGCGGCAGGATGCCGCAGATAACGGCGAATATCGCCAGATCCAGCGAAATTTTGATCGCTTTTCTCCCATCGGCTCAGCCATGAGCAAAGACGCGTCACGGCAAGCAAGCAGGATCATTCAGGCGACACGTCGCCGCCAGCGGGCTTTAACGAAGATGCGCTGAACATGGCAGGATAAGAGAGATCTATGCAGGAGCCACATCGTCAATGCGGCGCAATACGCAACTCGCGAGCGTATCGCGGAGAATTGCAGGCAAAAAAAACGGCGCCTTACAGGCACCGTTTTATATTCTTTTCAAGCAACAACGCTATGAGCAGTCAGCGACTAGCCATAGATATTGGCGCGGTCACGCAACTCTTTGCCTGGTTTGAAGTGAGGAACGTACTTGCCGTCCAGCTCAACTTTGTCACCGGTTTTCGGGTTGCGACCTACACGCGGGGCACGGTAGTGAAGAGAAAAACTGCCGAATCCGCGGATCTCAATGCGTTCGCCCTCAGCCAGCGTAGCGGCCATGTGCTCAAGCATCTCTTTCACTGCATCCTCAACGGCCTTCGCCGGAATATGAGATTGCTGGCCAGCAAGTCTTTCAATAAGTTCAGACTTGGTCATAGTACCTCCAAGCTTTGCAGCTAAACTACCGTATCGGGGCGGTCAGAGACCGCCCCCCGTCATTACTCGCCTTTAGCCGCTTTGAAAGCTTCAGCCATTGCGTTAGAGAAGTTGCCTTCTTCCTGTTTGTTGTTAACAGTTGCGATGGCGTCTTTCTCGTCAGCTTCGTCCTTAGCACGTACGGACAGGCTTACAACGCGGTTCTTACGGTCAACGCCGGTGAATTTAGCTTCAACTTCGTCACCTACGTTCAGAACCAGAGTTGCATCTTCAATGCGGTCGCGAGAGGCTTCAGATGCACGCAGGTAACCTTCTACGCCGCCTGCCAATTCAACTGTAGCACCTTTGGCGTCAACTGCAGTGACTTTACCAGTAACAATAGCACCTTTCTTGTTCATAGACAGGTAGTTATTGAACGGGTCTTCAGCCAGTTGCTTCACGCCCAGGGAGATACGCTCGCGCTCTGCGTCAACTTGCAGAACAACCGCAGCGATTTCGTCGCCTTTCTTGTATTCACGTACTGCTTCTTCGCCTGCAACGTTCCAGGAGATGTCAGACAGGTGAACCAGGCCGTCGATGCCGCCGTCCAGGCCGATGAAGATACCGAAGTCAGTGATAGACTTGATTTTACCTTCAACGCGGTCGCCCTTGTTGTGGGTCTCTGCGAACTGCTGCCATGGGTTGGATTTGCACTGCTTCAGGCCCAGGGAGATACGACGACGTTCTTCATCGATGTCCAGAACCATCACTTCCACTACGTCGCCCACGTTAACAACTTTGGACGGATGGATGTTTTTGTTGGTCCAATCCATTTCAGAAACGTGTACCAGACCTTCAACGCCTTCTTCGATTTCTACGAAGCAGCCGTAATCAGTCAGGTTGGTTACACGGCCAGTCAGCTTGGTGCCTTCTGGGTAACGTTTCGCGATAGCAACCCATGGATCTTCGCCCAGCTGTTTCAGGCCCAGGGATACACGAGTACGCTCGCGGTCGAACTTCAGCACTTTAACAGTGATTTCATCGCCAACGTTGACGATTTCGCTTGGATGCTTAACGCGTTTCCAAGCCATGTCAGTGATGTGCAGCAGGCCGTCTACGCCGCCCAGATCAACGAATGCACCGTAGTCAGTGAGGTTCTTAACGATACCTTTAACTTCCATGCCTTCCTGCAGGTTTTCCAGCAGTTGATCGCGCTCAGCGCTGTTCTCGGATTCGATAACCGCACGGCGAGAAACGACAACGTTGTTGCGCTTCTGATCCAGCTTGATGACTTTGAACTCAAGCTCTTTGCCTTCCAGGTGCAGAGTGTCACGTACCGGACGCACGTCAACCAGGGAACCTGGCAGGAACGCGCGGATGCCGTTCAGCTCGACGGTGAAGCCACCCTTCACTTTGCCGTTGATAACACCGGTTACAGTCTCAGCTTCTTCGTAGGCTTTTTCCAGCGTGATCCAAGCTTCGTGACGCTTAGCTTTCTCACGGGACAGCAGGGTTTCACCGAAGCCGTCTTCAACAGCATCCAGAGCAACGTCAACTTCGTCACCAACCTGGATTTCCAGCTCGCCCTGGGCGTTTTTGAATTGCTCAGCCGGGATGGCAGACTCAGATTTCAGACCGGCGTCAACCAGTACGATATCTTTGTCGATAGCAACAACGACGCCACGAACGATGGAACCCGGGCGGGTTTCGATTTCTTTTAAGGATTCTTCAAAGAGTTGAGCGAAAGATTCAGTCATGTTGTTAATCTTCAGGGTTCTTTAGTTTAACGTCCATTTAGCGTCCCGCCGAATGGGGTTGTTTCACATACCCCGCCATTGGCTCCATGCCGACAGGGTTTAAGGTTACAGGGGTAAAATTTTACCCGATATATTGCGATACCGCTATGACAAATATGACAAAAAGCCAATAGCGCCGCCGCGCTTATTGCTGCGGCAACGCCAACACTTTCTGTGCATACGTCAACGCCTGCCGGATCACTTCTTCAATCGACATGCTGGTAGAATCCAGCACGAGGGCGTCAGAAGCGGGCACCAGAGGCGCGATAGGCCGATTACGGTCACGGTCGTCCCGTTCCTTTATCTCGGCTAAAAGACGTTCAAAGTTAACATTAAAGCCCTTTTCCTGCAACTGCAGCATGCGGCGGTGCGCGCGCTCCTCCGAGCTGGCGTCGAGGAAAATCTTGACCGGCGCGTCCGGGAACACCACCGTGCCCATGTCGCGGCCATCGGCAATCAGGCCGGGGGCCTCGCGAAACGCGCGCTGGCGGCGCAGCAGCGCCTCGCGCACGCGCGGAAACGCCGCCGCTTGCGACGCGGTGTTGCCGACGGTTTCGGTGCGGATCTCATTGCTGACGTCCTCACCTTCCAAAATCACTTGCAGCTTGCCGTCCTGGGCAACGAAGCGAACATCGAGATGTGCGGCCAGCGGAACCAGCGCTTCCTCAGAAGTGATATCCACCTGATGATGCAACGCCGCCAGCGCCAGCACGCGATAGATCGCGCCGGAATCCAGCAAACGCCAACCAAGGGACTCGGCCAACGCTTTACACAGCGTGCCTTTGCCTGCGCCACTTGGTCCATCAACGGTTATCACCGGGGCTGTAGCCGTCATTTCTCTCTCCTTCAGGTAGAAAACCTCACAGAGACACGGCGCGCTTCGACTCGAAGCCCGGGCGCTCTGTCACCTGCCCAATCAGGGGCAAATACGGTGGCGTATTATACGCTGCCCTACGGCGATCTGTTACCCTGGAACTGTCCGGTTGTTGAAAATAAGCGCACAACCGCGAAAAAGTATAGAAGAAACGCCGGTCGCCGGGGGTTAAAAACGATAAAGGCCCGCAAAGGGGCCTTAAAAGAAATGATCTGACGGTTACGCCGGCTGGCTGATGCGAGCCAGCTGTTCGAAATAGTCCGGGAAGGTTTTCACGGTGCACTTCGGATCGAGGATCGTGACCGGGGTATCCGACAGCGCCACCAGCGAGAAGCACATCGCCATGCGGTGATCGTTGTAGGTGCCGATCTCGGCGAACTGCAGCTTGGCCGGCGGCACGACGTGAATGTAGTCTTCGCCCTCGTCCACTTCCGCCCCCACTTTACGCAGCTCGGTGGCCATCGCCGCCAGACGGTCAGTTTCCTTTACCCGCCAGTTGTAGATATTGCGGATGGTGGTCGGCCCCTCGGCGAACAGCGCCGCGGTGGCGATGGTCATCGCCGCATCCGGAATGTGGTTCATGTCCATATCTATGCCGCGCAGTTCACCGCGGCTGCACTCGATAAAATCGTCGCCCCAGGTGATGCGCGCCCCCATCTTCTCCAGCACATCGGCGAATTTGGTGTCACCCTGCACGCTTTTGCGGCCGATGCCGGTCACGCGCACGGTGCCGCCTTTGATCGCCGCCGCCGCCAGGAAGTAGGACGCGGAAGAAGCGTCGCCTTCAACCAGATAGTCGCCCGGCGCGATATACGTCTGGCGCCCCTGAATATGGAACACCCGGTAATTGTCGTGGCTCACCGATACGCCGAAGGTGCGCATCAGGTGCAACGTGATGTCGATGTACGGCTTGGAAACCAGCTCGCCTTTGATGTGGATTTGCGTATCCTGCGGCGCCAGCGGCGCGGTCATCAGCAACGCGGTCAGGAACTGGCTGGAGACGCTGCCGTCAACGGTGACGTCGCCGCCCTGGAAGCCGCCACGCAGGCGAATCGGCGGATAATCGGTCTGTTCGAGGTAATCAATCTGCGCCCCGCCCTGGCGCAACGCGTCCACCAAATGGCCGATCGGACGTTCTTTCATACGCGGTTCGCCGGTCAGCACCACGTCGCCTTCGCCGAGGCACAGCGCCGCCGCCAGTGGGCGCATCGCGGTGCCGGCGTTGCCGAGGAACAGTTCCAGCGGCTGGTCGGCCACCAGCGGCCCAGCCACGCCGGTGACTTCACACACGGTGCGGTCGGCGGAAAGCCGGTAGTTCACGCCCAACGCCTGCAGCGCATTCAGCATATGACGCACATCGTCGCTGTCCAGCAAGTTGGTCAGCCGGGTCGTTCCCTCCGCCAGCGCCGCCAGCAGCAGAGCGCGGTTAGAAACGCTCTTGGAGCCGGGTAAGTTGACGGTGCCATTGACCAGGGCGACCGGTTGTAACGTCAGGGAATCCACCATGTGAACAAAACTCTCCAATTCTGATAAACGAAACGGCTCCGGAATAATGCCGGAGCCGCTTTAATGCAAAAGGACAACAGCCTGGTCAGCCCGCGCCCGGCGAGCTGACGGGATCAACCGTGACGACGTTCGAAATCGGTCATAAAGTCGGTCAGCGCCTGTACGCCGGCCAGCGGCATGGCATTGTAAATAGAAGCGCGCATGCCGCCAACTACCCGGTGGCCTTTCAGCGCCTGCAGGCCGATGGCCTCGGCTTCGCTGAGGAACACCTTATCCAGCGCCGCATCGGCCAGCTGGAACGGCACGTTCATCCACGAGCGGTTGGCGATCGCCACCTGGCTGCGGTAGAAGTCGGATTTATCGATGGTCGCGTACAGCAGCTCGGCCTTGGCCTGATTGCGTTTTTGCATCTCCACCAGGCCGCCCTGCTCTTTCAACCATTTGAATACCAGCCCGGACAGGTACCAGGCGAAGGTCGGCGGGGTGTTGAACATCGAATCGTTCTCGGCCAGCACAGTGTAATCGAGGATAGACGGCACTTCTTTACGCGCCTTGCCCAACAGATCGTCACGCACAATCACCAGCGTCAGGCCGGCCGGGCCGATATTTTTCTGTGCCCCGGCGTAAATCACGCCGAAGCGGCTGACGTCGAGCGGGCGGGACAGGATGGTCGAGGAGTAATCGCCGATCACCACTTTGTCGCCGAAGTCCGGCGTTTCATCGATGGCTACGCCGTCGATGGTTTCATTTGGGCAATAATGCACGTAAGCCGCGTCGTCGCTCAGCTGCCACTCTTTCATCGGCTTGATGCCGCTCAGGCCGTCGATGCGGGTTTTCACGTCGATGACGTTCGGGGTGCAATACTTTTCCGCTTCCTTGATGGCGCTATGCGCCCAATAGCCGCCGTCGATGTAGTCGGCGGTGGCCTTGTCGCCCAGCAGGTTCAGCGGCAGCGCGGCGAATTGCGCGCGGGCGCCGCCGTGGCAAAACAGCACTTTATAGTTGGAGGGGACTTTCAGCAGATCGCGCAGATCCTGTTCCGCCTGCTCGGCTACGGCGATGAATTCTTTGCTGCGGTGACTGATCTCCATCACTGACGTTCCCAGGCCGTGCCAGTTGCACAGTTCCTGTTCCGCACGACGCAACACTTCCACCGGCAGCATCGCCGGGCCAGAGCTAAAATTATAAACCTGAGTCATTTCCCCTCACCACATTCACTGTTCGCCGCAGAAAAGCGACCTGTCGAAAAGACGCCCGAAGTTAACGCTCGCGTTAACCAACCCTTCGGTTTTATCACTCACGCCCCATGGCTGCAACGCTTATTCGCCCGCCGGCGGCAAACAGGCGCACCGGGTGATGACAGGCTCTGCGGTCGGCGCGTTTTTTTGGACGATAAAACCCTGCGACATGGGGAAATTCAGCGGGTTAACGCGGTGTTTTATGCTGTATTCAGCCGAGATGGCTGCGGGAGCCCGGACGGCCCCCGCAGGAGAGAAAACGATCAGTACTGATTGAACATTTGCTGGATCTGCTTCGCATCTTTGGTTTGCGTCAACGCCAGCTGCAGCAGAATGCGGGCCTTTTGCGGATTCAGCGTGCCGGCGGCCACGAAGCCGTACTTGGCGTCGTCCACTTCCGCATCCTCCGTGGTGGCGCCGGTCGGCACGCGCGAAGAACGCACTACCGCCACGCCGCTGTGCGCCGCCGTCGCCAGGGTGTCGAACACGGTTTTATACAGGTTGCCGTTGCCGACCCCGGCGCTGACGATGCCCTGGTACCCTTCGGCGATCAACGCCTTGACCGGCGCATCAGAGGCGTTGGCGTAGTTGTAAATGATGCCGACCTTCGGCAGTTCGTTCAGCTTGCTGACGTCGAACGGCGTCTCCCGGGTGTGCTTGCGCTGCGGCGAACGCTGATAATCGATCTTGCCGTTGTGGATATACCCGAGCGGGCCGAAGTTCGGCGACTGGAAGGTTTGCACGGCGGTGGTGCTGGTTTTGGTGACATCTCGTGCGTCCAGCACGCGGTCGTTCATCGCCACCAGCACCCCGCGGTTGGCCGATTGCGGATCCGCCGCCGTCACCACCGCGTTATACAGATTGAACGGGCCGTCGGCGCTCATCGCCGTCGCCGGCCGCATCGCCCCGACCAGCACTACCGGCTTGTCGCACTTCACCGTCAGATCGAGGAAATAGGCCGTCTCTTCCAGCGTATCGGTGCCGTGGGTGATGACGAAGCCGTCGGTTTTGCCGCAGTCGGCGTCAATTTTCTTCGCCAACGTCAGCCAGACCTGATCGTTCATGTCCTGCGAGCCGATGTTAACCACCTGCTCCCCCTGCACGTTGGCGATGTTCTTCAGCGCCGGCACCGCATCGACCAGCGCCTCGACGCCCAGTTTGCCCGCGGTATAGTTGGATTTCGTCGCCGAATCGCCGCCGCCGGCGATGGTGCCGCCGGTCGCCAGCAGGGTGATGTTGGGCAGCGCCAGCGCCGAGGCGCTGACGCCGGTCAACAAAAGGGTTAACACGCTGAGTTTCACTGATTTCATTAGATTTCTCCGTGACAGATAACTCGCTGAATTATGGCCTTTATCCTTAAAAAAACTGTGACTTTGCCGCCGCTTTAGGAATACGTGGAGCTCCAGCGTAAAACCCCGTATCATTGCGCGTTTTTAGTACGCGCAAAAAGTGAAGACAATGACGCAAACTTTTATCCCCGGTAAAGACGCCGCCCTGGAAGATTCCATCGCCCGTTTCCAGCAGAAACTGAGCGATCTCGGTTTCAACATCGAAGAAGCCTCCTGGCTGAACCCGGTGCCGCACGTATGGTCGGTGCACATTCGCGATCGCGATTGCCCGCTGTGCTTCACCAACGGCAAAGGCGCCAGCAAAAAAGCCGCGTTGGCCTCTGCGCTGGGTGAATATTTCGAGCGCCTGTCCACCAACTACTTCTTCGCCGATTTCTATCTGGGCAAGCAGATCGCCGAAGGCGACTTCGTGCACTACCCGAATGAGAAATGGTTCCCGATCCCAGCGGACGATGCGCTGCCGGCCGGCATCCTCGACGAGCGTCTGCACGCCTTCTACGATCCGCAACAAGAGCTGAGCGCCAGCGATCTTGTCGATCTGCAGTCCGGCAATGCCGATCGCGGCATCTGCGCGCTGCCGTTCACCCGTCAGTCCGATCAGCAAACGGTATACATTCCGATGAACATCATCGGCAACCTGTATGTTTCCAACGGCATGTCCGCCGGCAACACCGCCAACGAAGCGCGCGTGCAGGGCCTGTCGGAAGTGTTCGAGCGCTATGTGAAAAACCGCATTATCGCCGAATCCATCAGCCTGCCGGCGATCCCGGACGAGGTGCTGAACCGCTACCCGGGCGTGGTGGAAGCCATCGCCAAGCTGGAAGAGGAAGGTTTCCCAATCCTCTCCTACGACGCCTCGCTGGGCGGCAACTACCCGGTGATCTGCGTGGTGCTGTTCAACCCGACCAACGGCACCTGCTTCGCCTCGTTCGGCGCGCACCCGGACTTCGGCGTGGCGCTGGAGCGCACGGTGACCGAACTGCTTCAGGGCCGCAGCCTGAAAGATCTCGACGTGTTCACCGCGCCGACCTTCGATGACGAAGAAGTGGCGGAACACACCAACCTGGAAACGCACTTCATCGACTCCAGCGGCCTGATCTCCTGGGATCTGTTCAAGCAGGACGCGGACTATCCGTTCGTTGACTGGAACTTCAGCGGCAGCACGCAGGAAGAGTTCGCCACCCTGATGAGCATCTTCGACAAAGAAGACGCGGAAGTGTACATCGCCGACTACGAACACCTGGGCGTCTACGCTTGCCGCATCATCGTGCCGGGCATGTCCGATATCTACCCGGCGGAAGACCTGCTGCTGGCCAACAACAGCATGGGCGCGCACCTGCGCGATACGCTGCTGGCGTTGCCGGGCAGCGAGTGGGAGCCGGAAGAATACCTGGCGCTGATCGAGCAGTTGGACGACGAAGGGCTGGACGATTTCACCCGCGTACGCGAACTGCTGGGCATTGCCAGCGGCAAAGACAACGCCTGGTATACCCTGCGCGTGGGCGAGCTGAAGTCGATGCTGGCGCTGGCGGGCGGCGATCTGGATCAGGCGCTGATTTGGACCGAATGGACGCAGGACTTCAACGCCTCGGTGCTGAGCCCGGCGCGCAGCAACTACTACCGTTGCCTGCAAACGCTGTTGCTGCTGGCGCAGGAGCCTGAGCGCGAAGCGGCGCAATACTATACCGCGTTCGTGAAAATGTACGGCCAGGAAGCGGTGGACGCGGCCTCGGCCGCCATCAGCGGTGAAGAGCGCTTCAACGGGCTGTTCGCCGTCGATGCCGATCTGAAGGCGTTGCCGGCCCATCAGGCGCTGCTGGCGGCCTACGAGAAGCTGCAGGCGGCCAAGCGCCGTCACTGGGCCAAGGCCTAATCGCCATTGGGGGTACCGCCACTTTTGGGGTACCCTCCCGGTCAAACGCCGCACTCCGCTGCAGCGTTTTCATTTTGCGGTTTATTTCAACGCATTCTGTTTTATTTTCCCGCAGGAAAATAGGCGGTTAAACGAGCATAAGAATAAATAAACCGGCGATTGTTGCCGGACGGTGAAATAATAATTAACCGATAATTAAACTTTCAGCGACGAACGGCGACAAAACGCCTAAAAATTTAACTTTGACACCCTCGGCACACCGGGTGAATTCAAAAAAAATTGCAAACATTAAAAAATTGTTTTTTGTTTAAATTCAATTAATTAAACATAAAAACCACACTAAAAACATGCCATTTTGGCGCTCTACTTCCCCGCCTTATGATCCAAATCAAATTTTCCCCTATACTGCTTTGCTAGTATCTCATTGCGTTGTTTTAACCCTTAAGAGCGAGAGTTAGTTTGAAAACTGACAGCCCATTCGATCTGATTTTACCTGCGGCAACGGCGAAAATCGCTGAAGATGCCGGCGTGTATAAAGCCACCAAACATCCGCTGAAAACGTTTTATTTGGCGATCACCGCCGGTGTCTTCATTTCCATCGCCTTCGTTTTCTACATTACGGCGACCACCGGCACCGCCGGCGTGCCTTTCGGGCTGGCGAAACTGGTCGGCGGCATCTGTTTCTCTCTCGGGTTAATGCTGGTGGTGGTGTCGGGCGCCGACCTGTTCACCTCTACCGTGCTTATCGTCATCGCCAAGGCCAGCGGCCGCATCAGCTGGGGCCAACTGGGCGCCAACTGGCTGAACGTTTATCTCGGCAACCTGGTCGGCGCGCTGTTCTTCGTGGCGCTGATCTGGTTCTCCGGCGAGTATATGGTCGCCAACGGCCAGTGGGGCCTGAATGTTCTGCAAACCGCGGACCACAAGCTGCATCACACCTTTATCGAAGCCGTCTGCCTCGGCATTCTGGCTAACCTGATGGTCTGCCTGGCGGTCTGGATGAGCTACTCCGGCCGTACCCTGACCGACAAGATGCTCGCCATGGTGCTGCCGGTCGGTATGTTTGTCGCCAGCGGCTTCGAACACAGCATCGCCAACATGTTTATGATCCCTATGGGCATCGTGGTCAAACACTTCGCCACGCCGGAGTTCTGGCAAGCCGTAGGGGCGGTACCTGAGCAATTCGCTCATCTGACAGTAAGCAACTTCATCATCGACAACCTGATTCCGGTCACCATTGGTAACATCATCGGCGGCGGTCTGCTGGTTGGGTTGACTTACTGGGTAATTTATCTGCGTGGGGGCCGCGAACAGCACTAAGCTGTGAGTTACCGCGCGCAGAGTTAGAAATCCACAATCAAAGGTAGGTGTACAATGACCGAACTTAACGAGAAATTAGCCAACGCTTGGGAAGGTTTCAGCAAGGGTGACTGGCAGAATGAAGTCAACGTTCGTGACTTCATCCAGAAAAACTACACGCCTTATGAAGGTGACGAATCCTTCCTGGCTGGCGCAACTCAAGCCACCACCACCTTGTGGGACAAGGTTATGGAAGGGATCAAACTGGAAAACCGCACTCATGCGCCGGTTGATTTCGACACCAACGTTGCTTCAACCATCGTTTCTCACGACGCGGGTTACATCGCCAAAGAGCTGGAAACCATCGTGGGTCTGCAGACCGACGCCCCTCTGAAACGCGCGCTGATCCCGTTCGGCGGCATCAAAATGGTCGAAGGTTCGTGCAAAGTGTACGGCCGCGAACTGGATCCGCAGCTGAAAAAAGTGTTCACCGAATACCGTAAAACCCACAACCAGGGCGTATTCGACGTTTACACCAAAGACATCCTGAACTGCCGTAAATCCGGCGTGCTGACCGGTCTGCCAGACGCTTACGGCCGTGGCCGCATCATCGGCGACTACCGCCGCGTGGCGCTGTACGGCATCGACTTCCTGATGGCCGACAAGCTGAACCAGTTCAAATCGCTGCAGGAAAAACTGGAAAACGGCGAAGACCTGGAAATGACCATCCAGCTGCGCGAAGAGATCGCTGAACAGCATCGCGCTCTGGCTCAGATCAAAGAGATGGCCGCCAAATACGGTTACGACATCTCCGGCCCGGCCACCAGCGCCCAAGAAGCGGTGCAGTGGACCTACTTCGGCTACCTGGCCGCGGTGAAATCCCAGAACGGCGCCGCCATGTCCTTCGGCCGCGTGTCCACCTTCCTCGACGTGTTCATCGAACGCGACATCAAGGCGGGCAAACTGACCGAAGAGCAAGCGCAGGAACTGATCGACCACCTGGTGATGAAACTGCGTATGGTGCGCTTCCTGCGTACCCCTGAGTACGATGAACTGTTCTCCGGCGACCCAATCTGGGCGACTGAATCCCTGGCCGGTATGGGCGTCGACGGCCGTACCCTGGTCACCAAAAACAGCTTCCGCTTCCTGAACACCCTGTACACCATGGGGCCGTCGCCGGAGCCGAACATGACCATCCTGTGGTCTGAGAAGCTGCCGCTGAACTTCAAGAAATTCGCGGCGAAAGTGTCCATCGACACCTCTTCCGTACAGTACGAAAACGACGACCTGATGCGTCCTGACTTCAACAACGATGACTACGCCATCGCCTGTTGCGTCAGCCCGATGATCGTCGGTAAGCAAATGCAGTTCTTCGGCGCCCGCGCCAACCTGGCGAAAACCATGCTTTACGCCATCAACGGCGGCGTTGACGAGAAACTGAAAATGCAGGTCGGCCCGAAAGAAGCGCCGATGATGGACGAAGTGCTGGACTATGACAAAGTCATGGCCCGCATGGACCACTTTATGGATTGGCTGGCCAAGCAGTACGTGACCGCGCTGAACATCATTCACTACATGCACGACAAGTACAGCTACGAAGCTGCGCTGATGGCGCTGCATGACCGTGACGTTTATCGCACCATGGCTTGCGGCATCGCCGGTCTGTCCGTTGCGGCCGACTCCCTGTCCGCCATCAAGTACGCGAAAGTCACCACCATTCGCGACGAAGACGGCCTGGCTATCGACTTCAAAGTGGAAGGCGAGTACCCGCAGTTCGGTAACAACGACGCCCGCGTCGATGACATCGCCTGTGACCTGGTGGAACGTTTCATGAAGAAAATTCAGAAACTGCGCACCTACCGCAACGCGGTACCGACCCAGTCCGTACTGACCATCACCTCCAACGTGGTGTACGGCAAGAAAACCGGTAACACCCCGGATGGCCGCCGCGCAGGCGCACCGTTCGGTCCAGGTGCCAACCCGATGCACGGTCGCGATCAGAAAGGTGCAGTCGCCTCCCTGACCTCGGTAGCCAAACTGCCGTTTGCCTACGCGAAAGACGGGATCTCCTACACCTTCTCCATCGTGCCTAACGCGCTGGGTAAAGACGACGACGTGCGTAAAGCCAACCTGGCGGGCCTGATGGATGGTTACTTCCACCATGAAGCCTCCATCGAAGGCGGTCAGCATCTGAACGTCAACGTAATGAACCGCGAAATGCTGCTGGATGCGATGGAAAATCCTGAGAAATACCCTCAGCTGACCATCCGCGTTTCCGGTTACGCCGTGCGCTTCAACTCGCTGACCAAAGAGCAACAGCAGGACGTCATTACTCGTACCTTCACTCAAACGATGTAATAACGCCGACCGGGCGGGAAACCGCCCGGTGCCAACGTCGGGGCCGGTTCTGCCGGCCCTTTTCTCCCACCGCTCTCCCCTGACTCTGTGCGAGTCTGTTTTGCCGGACATCTATACTGAATGGATAGCCGGCAAAACAGTTATCCGGCAACTGACCGGCCGACAGGCATCATTACCCCCGGTGGCGGATCCCCCGCCGCTGCATCGCAGATACCTGGCCGGCGGCCACGCGCCTATTTTTAGACTGCGTTTGACAGTCCATATTGGAGAAAACCCCGCAATGTCAGTAACTGGTCGCATCCACTCCTTCGAATCCTGCGGCACCGTCGATGGGCCCGGGATCCGCTTTATCGTCTTCTTCCAGGGCTGCCTGATGCGCTGCCTCTATTGCCATAACCGTGACACCTGGGACACCCACGGCGGCAAAGAAGTGACCGTCGAAGAGCTGATGAAAGACGCGGTGGCCTACCGCCACTTCATGAACGCTTCCGGCGGTGGCGTGACCGCGTCCGGCGGCGAGGCGATCCTGCAGGCTGAATTCGTGCGCGACTGGTTCCGCGCCTGTCATGCCGAAGGCATCAACACCTGCCTGGACACCAATGGCTTCGTGCGCCGCTACGATCCGGTGATCGACGAATTGCTGGACACCACCGATCTGGTGATGCTGGATCTGAAACAGATGAACGACGAGATCCACCAGAACCTGGTCGGCGTCTCCAACCACCGCACGCTGGAATTCGCCCGCTATCTGGCGAAACGCAACCAGCGCACCTGGATCCGTTACGTGGTGGTGCCGGGCTGGTCAGACGACGATAAATCGGCGCACCTGCTGGGCGAGTTCACCAAAGACATGACCAACATCGAGAAAATCGAGCTGCTGCCTTACCACGAGCTGGGCAAGCACAAATGGATAGCGATGGGGGAAGAGTACAAACTGGACGGCGTACATCCGCCGAAGGCCGAGACCATGGATCGCGTCAAAGGCATCCTGGAAAGCTACGGCCACAAAGTGATTTACTGACTGACGCAGCGCCAAAGAAAAAACCGGCTCATGGCCGGTTTTTTTTTATGCTCAGGCGGCGGCGAACGGCGTGTGATGGCGATCCGGCTTCTGCTTTTTCAGCAGCATCAGCAGGTAAACCAACGCCACGGCGGCTATCATCACGAACAGCACGCGGTCGGAATAGTTCTGCATCAGCAGCGCCGTCATCGATGGGCCCAGCAAGCTGCCGATGGTATAACTCATCAGCAGCGCCTGGTTCATCGCCACCAGTTCGTGCGGCATTGCCTTCTCGCAGGCCCAGGACATCGCCACCGGATACAGGGTAAAGCCGGCGCAGCCGAGGATGAACAGTGAAGGCGCCATGGCGTAGTTGCCGAGCATCGCCACGCTGGCGAGGATCACCACAAACACCTGAATGCGCAGCACCAGCAGGCGCCCGTAACGATCGGCCAGGCGCCCGACAGGCCATTGGCCGACGATGCCGGAGCTGACCAACAGCGCCATCCAGTAGCCGACGTTAGCGTCGCTCATGCCCTGATGAGAGAGATACAGCGGCATCAGGCCATACAGCGAGCCGAGCACGATGCCGGAGATGATGCAGCCGTTGATGCCCAGGCGCGCGCTGCGGCGTCTCAACATTGTCCATACCGCCGCCTGCTGCGGCTCGTCTTCATGGCGGTTGACCCGCGCAAACAGCATCGGCAGCATGGCGCTGATCACGATCGCGGTCACCCACGGCACCACGTGCAGCAATTCGGTCGAGGTCATGCTCAACAGTAACTGGCCGGTCACCGTACCGAGGTAATAGACAATCATATAGGCCGCCAGCAGCTGGCCACGGTTGCTCAAATTGCCGCTGCGCAAAAGCGCGCTCTCCACGATCACCCAGATCCAGGCACACCCGACGCCGGCGAAGAAGCGCCAGCCCAGCCAGCTCCAGAAATCGATCGACAGCACCATGCCGGCGGTCGCGGCGGCGAACAGCAAACAAGAGAGATGATAGCTGCGGGTGAAGCCAACGCGCTGGATCAGTTTGCCCGCTACCAACGTGCCCAACAGGTTGCCGCTGAAATAAGAGGAGCTGACCATACCCACTTGCCAGGTCGACAGCTGAGCATGGGTTAACCAAAGCGGCACTAACGTATTCAAAACGGCAATGGATACCGTGAGCAGCAAGAGGCCGCAGAGCAATAAGAGCACCGGGCGGGAGTAAGCGGACATAGTGAAATTGTGACCGAACGCGCAATGAGAGTGCGCGCATCATGCCACTGGCGATAAAAAAGTCAATCGCCTCTTATCATTCCAGCGCACGATTTGTTTCCGGCTAAGCGGCTGAAAAAGCGCTATGCTCAGCGCAGAGCGGATTTAACGACGGAGAAGCGAGATGAGTCAGGCAAATGATGCGGCGGTAGAGGCCCTGCTGGCGGACATCGGCAGTACGCAAGGTGACCTGCTGGCCATTGTGCAGCAGGTGCGGCGGATCGCTGCGGCGAGCGGCAACGGCGTCACCGAATCGGTCAAATACGGCGGCATCATGTTCTCGCATAGCCAATTTTTCTGCGGCGTTTTCGCCTATCGCCACCACGTCACGGTGGAGTTCGGCCACGGCTACCGATTGGAAGATCGTTATCTCCAGCTCGAAGGCAACGGCCAGTATCGGCGGCACATCAAGCTCCACTCGCCCGACGAGGTGAAAAGCAAGCATCTGGCGGACTACATTCAACAGGCTTATACGCTGGCGACGGGCTGAACTCTCGGCATAAAAAAAGCGCCCGCAGGCGCTTTTTTCGTGGTTTGTCGTTTAGCCGATGTATTCCAGGCCGCCCATATATGGACGCAGCACTTCAGGTACCTGAATGCGGCCGTCGGCCTGCTGGTAGTTTTCCAGCACCGCCACCAGCGTACGGCCAACCGCCAGGCCGGAGCCGTTCAGCGTGTGGACCAGACGCGGCTTCTTGTCGGCCTTGCTACGGCAGCGCGCCTGCATGCGGCGTGCCTGGAAGTCCCACATGTTGGAGCAGGACGAGATCTCGCGGTAGGTGTTCTGCGCCGGCAGCCACACTTCCAGATCGTAGGTTTTGCATGCGCCGAAGCCCATGTCGCCGGTGCACAGCAGCACCTTGCGGTAAGGCAGGTTCAGCAGCTGCAGCACTTTTTCCGCGTGGCCGGTCAGCTCTTCCAGGGCATCCATCGAATCTTCCGGACGAACGATCTGCACCATTTCAACCTTGTCGAACTGGTGCATGCGGATCAAACCGCGGGTGTCACGGCCGTAAGAACCGGCTTCCGCACGGAAGCATGGCGTGTGCGCGGTCATCTTCAGCGGCAGAGTTTCCTCTTCCACGATCTCGTCGCGCACCAGGTTGGTCAGCGGCACTTCCGCCGTTGGGATCAGCGCGTAGTTGCTGCTGTCGGCTTCTTCTTCCAGCGGGCGGGTATGGAACAGGTCTTCGCCGAACTTCGGCAGTTGGCCGGTGCCGTACAGCGTGGCGTGGTTGACCAGGTAAGGCACGTAGGCCTCCAGGTAGCCGTGCTGTTCGGTGTGCAGATCCAGCATGAACTGGGACAGCGCGCGGTGCATGCGGGCGATTTGCCCTTTCATCACCACGAAGCGCGAACCGGTCAGCTTAACCGCGGCGGCAAAATCCAGCCCGCCGGCCATTTCGCCCAGATCGACATGATCGCGCACCGCGAAGTCGTATTGGCGCGGTTCACCCCAGCGGGTGACTTCCAGGTTTTCGCTGTCGTCTTTACCGTCCGGCACGGCGTCGTCCGGCAGGTTAGGCAGCGTCAGGGCATAATCGCGGATCTCGCTCTGCAGCGCATCCAGTTCCGCCTTGGCGGCATCCAGCTTGTCACCCAGCTCGTTCACTTCGCGACGCAGCGGCTCGATGTCTTCCCCACGCGCTTTGGCCGCGCCGATGGATTTCGATCGGGAGTTGCGTTCCGCTTGCAGCGTTTCAGTTTCTACCTGCAGAACTTTGCGGCGTTCTTCCTGCGAACGCAGCAGATCCAGATCGAGTTTAAAGCCTCGGCGAGCCAGTTTGACGGCGACTGCGTCTAGCTCATTACGCAGCAGATTGGGATCGAGCATGCTAATCCTGTGCTTGTTGTTATTGAAAGAAGTGTTGTTGTTCTATGCGGCTGATTTATAGCCGCATAAAAGAAGAGTGATACCCGCTAACCTTACCGCAACGGCCACGCTAGCGGTAGCGTTTTGTCGGGCTATTTTGATCCTGCTCAGCCAGCCATGCCAACTTTTCGCCGATTTTCCCTTCCAGCCCGCGCGAGGTCGGTTGGTAGTAGCGCGTGTTGGCCATTTCGGGCGGGAAGTAGTTCTCGCCGGCGGCGTAGGCGTTGGGTTCGTCGTGAGCGTAACGGTATTCCGCCCCCAGCCCCATTTCCTTCATCAGCTTGGTCGGCGCGTTGCGCAAATGCTCCGGCACGTCATAATCGGCCTGCTCTTTGGCGTCGCGCATGGCGGCCTTGAACGCGGTGTAAACCGCGTTGCTTTTCGGCGCGCAGGCCAGGTAAACAATCGCCTGCGCAATGGCGCGCTCGCCCTCCGCCGGCCCCACGCGGGTAAAACAATCCCAGGCGGCGATCGCCACCTGCATGCCGCGCGGATCGGCGTTGCCCACGTCTTCAGAGGCAATCGCCAACAGACGGCGCGCCACATAGAGCGGATCGCCGCCGGCGGTAATGATGCGCGCATACCAGTACAGCGCGGCGTCCGGCGCCGAACCACGCACCGATTTATGCAGCGCGGAAATCAGGTCGTAATAACGGTCGCCCTTGTTGTCGAAGCGCGCGCTGCGCTCGCCCGACACCTCCTTCAGCAGCTCCGGCGTCAGCACCCGTACGCCTTTGGCGTCGAGCTCCGCCATGTCCGCCATCATTTCCAGGCTGTTCAGCGCCCGGCGCGCATCGCCCCCCACCAGCTCCGACAGCAGGCGGCGCGTTTCCGCCGGCAGCTCGACGTTCTGGCCGCCAAAACCGCGCGCCTTGTCGTTCATCGCCTGATCCAGCACCTGGCCGATATCTTCGGCAGTCAGCGCCTTCAACAAATAGACGCGGGCGCGCGACAGCAGCGCCGAGTTCAGTTCGAACGACGGGTTTTCGGTAGTGGCGCCGATAAAGGTGATGGTGCCATCTTCAATGTGCGGCAGGAAGGCGTCCTGCTGACTTTTGTTGAAGCGGTGCACTTCATCGACGAACAGAATAGTGCGACGGCCGGCGTCGCGGTTTTGCCGCGCCCGCTCGATCGCCTCGCGGATCTCCTTGATCCCGGAGGTCACGGCGGAGATCCGCTCGACGTCCGCCTGACCATAACGGCCGATCAGCTCTGCCAACGTCGTCTTCCCTGTGCCCGGCGGCCCCCATAGAATCATCGAGTGCAGCTGCCCGGCCTCGATAGCGCGCGGCAGCGGCTTGCCGGCGGCCAGCAGGTGCTGCTGGCCGATATACTGCGCCAGCGTGGTCGGCCGCATACGCGCGGCCAACGGCTGGAACTCGTTCTGGGAAAAATCGAGCGACAGATTATTACTCACTTGCACCTCACTGGCGCTGGTCGTCCAGCGTCACCCCCTTCGGCGGGGTAAATTTGAATTTGGCCGGATCGGCGGTGACGTTCTGCTGGCTTTTCAGCGTATAAGCGCTGCGCTGGCCGTCCTGCTCCACCGCGGCGAAGCTGCGGATGGTGCCGCTGTTGGTCACGCTGATGGCGAACTGCTTCAGGTTGCCGCTGGCGGATTTCGGCGTCAGCTCGAAATCATCGCCCTTTTGCTTCACGTTGTACTGCTTCCAGTCGCTGGCATTGTTGCGGGTGATCAGCATAAACGGCGTATTGCCGGTGGCGTTCTTCAGCCAGGTCGCCGTCACCTGCTCAACGAACGGGTTATAGAACCACAGGGTTTGGCCATCGGAGACCAGCACGCTCTCATCGGGTGACGTCATGTGCCAGTTGAACAGGTTCGGCCGCTTCACCCACAGCTCGCCTTCACCCTGTTGCACCGCGGCCCCGTCGGCGCTGGTCACGGTTTGCGAGAAACTGGCGTGGAAACTGTTCACCTTCGACAGGCGACTTTGCAGATCCTGTGCAGCGTCGGCCAGCACGGAGGTAGAAGCGAATCCCGAAAGCAGACAGCAGGCAACTAACAGTTTTTTCATTATTCCAGATACCTTATGAAATGCGTTAACCGCAAGGCGGCGCCGTGCGGGTCAAATCAACCCTTTACCCCGTTACTTTACCCGAAGCCGGCGAACGGCAGGTAGGCCAATGTTCCGAGAAGAAACGGGTTTACGCTTCTTTGCACAAGGGCCGCTTAAGCGGCCCTTTCTTATTGAGTTGCAATGGCTAAACGACCATCAATCGTGCCGCGGCGGCGCCAGCACCTCGCGGTTGCCGTTGTGCCCCTGCTCGCTGACAATGCCCTGCGCTTCCATCTGTTCAATGATGCGCGCGGCGCGGTTATAGCCGATGCGGAACTGGCGCTGTACGCCGGAGATGGAGGCGCGGCGTTTATCCACCACGAAATCCACCGCCTGATCAAACAGCGGATCCAGCTCTTCGTCACCGTCCATACCGCCGCCGGCACCGCCCTCGCCGTCTTCACCGCCGCTGAGAATGCCCTCTTTATATTGGGGCCGCTCGCGCGCTTTCCAATCCTTGACCACCGCGTGCACTTCCTGATCGCGCACGAATGCGCCATGTACGCGCACCGGGATCGAGGAGTTCGGCGCCAGATAAAGCATATCGCCCATGCCCAGCAAGGACTCGGCGCCCCCCTGATCGAGGATGGTGCGGGAGTCTATCTTGCTCGACACGGTAAAGGCGATACGCGTCGGGATGTTGGCCTTGATCAGGCCGGTGATCACATCCACCGACGGACGCTGGGTCGCCAGCACCAGGTGGATGCCCGCCGCACGCGCTTTTTGCGCCAGACGGGCGATCAGCTCTTCGACCTTCTTGCCGACCGTCATGATCAGATCGGCGAATTCGTCGACCATCACCACGATGTACGGCTCTTTCTCCAACACCGGCGGCGTGATGTCCATGCTGTCGGTCGGTTTCCAGAACGGATCCGGGATCGGACGCCCCATCGCTTCGGCCTGATCGACGCGTTCGTTGTAGCCGGCCAGGTTACGCACGCCCAGAGCTGACATCAGCTTATAGCGGCGTTCCATTTCGCCCACGCACCAGCGCAGCGCATTGGCGGCGTCTTTCATGTCGGTGACCACGTCGGTCAACAGGTGCGGAATGCCTTCGTAAACCGACAGTTCCAGCATTTTCGGGTCAATCATGATAAAGCGCACTTCTTTCGGCGTGGCCTTATACAGGATGCTCAGGATCATGGCGTTGACCCCGACCGATTTACCGGAGCCGGTGGTACCGGCGACCAGCAAGTGCGGCATTTTGCCCAGATCGGCCACCACCGGCTCGCCGGAGATGTCTTTACCCAATACGATGGACAGCGGCGACGGGTTGTCGCGGAAGGCCGGGCAATCCAGCACCTCGCGCAGGTATACCGTTTGCCGCTTGGCGTTCGGCAGCTCCAGACCGACATAAGGCTTACCGGGGATCACTTCCACCACGCGCACCGCCGAAGTCGACAGCGAGCGCGCCAGATCGCGCGACAGGTTGGAAATGCGCGCCGCTTTAACGCCCGGCGCCAGATCCAGCTCGAAGCGGGTGATGACCGGCCCCGGCAGGATGTCCACCACGTCGGCTTTCACGCGATAATCGGCCAGGCTGGCCTCCACCAGGCGCGCTTTCTGTTCCAGCGCGAAGGAATCGACCGGCTCCACTTCTTTCGGCGCTTCGGTCAGCAGATCCAGCGTCGGCAGAGGCGTGGTCGGTTTCTGCAGCGGCTGATCGTTGCGCATCAGGAACGGGTGAATCAAGCTGTCCATCGCCGGATGCTGCTCGGCCTGAGGTTGCTGAGGCTGCTGCACCTGCGGCTGTTGCTGCGGCTGCTGATGCTGATATTGCTGCTGCGACGGCTGCTGATACGGTTGTTGCTGCGGCTGCTGGTATTGTTGAGGCTGAGGGTGCGATTGCTGAGGTTGAGCAGCCGGCGCCGCAGGCTCAAACTGGCCGAACGGCACGTCGTCCTCTTGTTCGCTTTCCAGTTCAATGCGCTCTTCAAGCTGCGGCGACAGCGTGAACATCGGCTCGCTCGGACCATCGTCCACCAGATCCGCCATCGGCGAGAAGCTGAAAGCATTGCGGGTATCGACCGGACTGGCGGCCGGCGCCTGCGGAGCAGGCTCTTGCTGGCCATAACGCGCCTGCTGCTGCTCGGCGAATGCCTGACGCAGCGCGGCCTCTTGCCGCGCCGCTTCGTCGTCCTGCTGGTCTTCGCCGTAACGCTGGCTCTGTTGCTCGGCGAACGCTTTGCTCAGCTCAGCCTCCTGCTGAGCCTGTTCATCATCCTGCTCCGACGCGTAGCTTTCGCCGTAGCGCTGGCTTTGCTGCTCGGCGAACGCCTGGCGCAGCGCGGCTTCTTGCAGCGCCTCTTCTTCCTGCGGGTTCGCCGCCGTCAGCTGTTGAGGCTCCGCCTCTGTCTGGCGCTGTTCCTGTTCGGCCGCACGCTGCGAAGGCAGCTTGATGCCGTAGGAAGCCAGCTCACGACGGGTCGGGATGCGCACCGGGTTCGGCCGCGGCAGCTCAGGGCCGATGCCCTGCTTAACCTGCGGATTGCCGTCGCTGGTCGCCGTGAAGGCCGGCATAAAGGTCGCCGCCGCAACGCCCGCAGCAGCGGCTGCCGCCGTATCCGGCTGCGGTTTGGCGCCGGTGGCGCTGAAACCGCTCGAACTGCCGATGTCAACGCTGTCACGCTGTGCGGCGGTAAAATCAAAGGGAGAACGCGCCGGCGGCTGCGGCGCGGCCGGCTCTTGCCAGTTGCCAAGGCGCGGCTCATCGTCATCCTGATAAGGATCGACAGGACGCGTCGCCTTAGGCGCAGGCGTTTCTTCCGGGATCTCGAAGGAATACAGCGGCGGCGTAGCGTCTTGCGCCGGCGCACTTACCGGGTGCTGATTGACCGAGGCCGGCGCGGCCGGCGCCACCGTTACCGACGGCGCCTGAGCGGCGATCGGTGCAGCGACGGGCTCGTGGATCTCTGCCTTCACCGTCGGTGCAGGCGAAGCCACCGGCGCGCTGGGTGCGGCTTCTGCTTCAAGCTCGTCATCGTCGGCTCTCAGGCCGCTGAGCAACGGATCGGCGGCGTCTTCCGCCGCCGCTTTGGCGCTTTCGGTAACCGAAGGCGCGGAGAACAGCACGTCGTCATCGGCGGCCGCGGCTCCGACGGCGGTCGCGGCAACCGCTGCGGCGGCACCCTTCCCTGCCTGCTCAGGCTCGTCGTCAACGTAACGCTCGTCATCTTCGAAATAGCGCTCTTCGCGACGTGAGCGATTGGTCATCACCGTCGCAACGCCCAACACCGCCCCGCCGATCTTCTCGGCGATCACCAGCCAGGACCAGCCGGTAAACAGCGTCAACCCCGCCGCCCATACGCACAGCAGCGCCAGCGTAGCGCCGATGCCGTTGAACCACGGCAACATGGCGTTGCTCAGCAGGCTGCCGATCACGCCGCCGGAGGCGAAGTAATAGAGATCGTCAACGTTCAGCGCCGCCAACCCACAGGAGGTGAGCACTAACGCCAGGGTGCCGATCAGGCGCAGGGAAAGCGCGAAATAGTCGATGTAGTCTCTGTTGCTGCGTTGGCGATAAGCCGCCCAGCACAGGACCAGCATGATCGGCGGTATCGCGTAGGCGAGCACCCCGAAGGTGAAGAACAGCGTATCGGCCAACCAGGCCCCGACACCGCCGCCCAGATTGTGAATCGGCTCATGCCACGCGGTCTGCGACCAGCTTGGGTCAGACGGGTTGAAACTGACCAGCGCAGCCATGAGGTAAACGGCAAAAATCGCTACCACGATAAGCACAGCTTCCAGCAAACGCCGGCCACTGCTGAGTCTTTTCAGGGTAACTTCTTTATCTTCTGTATATTCCTGGCTCAAGAAAGGCTCTCCAGGTTCCTGTTAGCTGACATAGCAACAGCGCCGAGAAACTGCCCCGGCGCCGAAACTGTATGAATAAACAGGAGTGTAACCAATTTAATCAGGTTTTGCACCTGCACCTTACCGTGTTTTGATAACCAGACGGTTACTCTGTTTCACTTCTTCCATCACTACGTAGGTACGGGTGTCGTTAACCCCCGGCAAACGCAGCAAGGTTTCGCCCAGCAATTTGCGGTAAGCCGACATGTCCGGTACGCGGGTTTTCAACAGGTAGTCGAAATCGCCGGAAACCAGATGACACTCCTGAATCTCTTCAAGCTTCTGCACTGCCGAGTTGAATTGCTCAAACACATCCGGCGCGCCGCGGTTCAACGTGATCTCCACGAAAACCAGCAGGGACGCATCCAGATAATGCGGGTTCAGCAATGCGGTATAGCCATGAATGAAACCCTGGCGCTCGAGACGGCGCACGCGTTCCAAACATGGTGTAGGGGATAACCCCACGCGCTTCGAAAGCTCGACGTTCGAAATACGCCCATCCTTCTGCAGCTCATTCAGGATGTTGCGGTCGATACGGTCAAGATCTTTACCCGGGCGTTTCTTGTTGTCTGCCATTATTATTGTCTCTCTTATTTTCTTCCGTGCACTTGCCACACCCTAGCCAACGTCAATGTGTAAGGGTTCGTTCCAAGCGAAGACCCGATGCCTGTCATGTGCTTCTTCACTACCATCATTCCACGCCGCGCAGCCTGTCTGTCCAACTCCGCGCAGCGCCGGCAACGATGTTTCGGTCGAGAAAAAATCAGCAAACGCTTGCGCGCCCTGCTCCGCACTCCCGCTGCGTATCGTCGCCTTGCGGCGCAAATACGTACGATTTGCTGGTGTTACGGGGATAATTTCTTCTTCCTATGATGTTTTCGCAAATGCGCAGCGGATTGTCAAAGTAAAAGAAGCAAAATCAGAACAACGTACCGTCATGAAAAGTCTGCATCCCATTTTTGATTATGAATCGCTGGCTGATAAACCCCGGTCGGGAGCGGCGGAAGCCGCAGAGTGCGCCGTTTTTGCACGGTTGGCGATTCGCTGGCCGAATGCGGCTTTGATAAGTTAAATTTCTGCGTTCGACGACCAATTTACCGACAACGGATGCATTAATAGGCGACAACTATCATACAAATCGTTAACAACGTCGCCCGACGCTTTTTTTACTGCCCCATTTTCCCTACAATCGGCTTCATTGTCCGCCATTGTGGAATAAAGAGGTTATTCATGGGCACGGCTAAACATAGCAAATTACTGATTCTGGGTTCCGGCCCGGCCGGTTACACCGCCGCCGTCTACGCGGCGCGCGCCAACCTGAACCCGGTGCTGATCACCGGTCTGGAACAAGGCGGCCAGCTGACCACCACCACCGAAGTGGAAAACTGGCCCGGCGACGCCGAAGGCCTGACCGGCCCGGCGTTGATGGAGCGCATGCGCGAGCACGCGGAGAAGTTCCAGACTGAAATCGTCTTCGACCACATCAACAGCGTCGATCTACAGCAGCGTCCGTTCCGCCTGTTCGGCGACAGCGGTGAATACAGCTGCGACGCGCTGATCATCGCGACCGGCGCCTCCGCCCGCTATCTTGGCCTGCCTTCCGAAGACGCGTTCAAGGGCAAAGGCGTTTCCGCCTGCGCAACCTGCGACGGTTTCTTCTACCGCAACCAGAAAGTCGCGGTGGTCGGCGGCGGCAATACCGCCGTTGAAGAAGCGCTGTACCTGTCAAACATCGCCGCCGAGGTTCACCTGATCCACCGTCGCGACAGCTTCCGTTCGGAGAAAATCCTGATCGACCGGCTGATGGAAAAAGTGAAGAGCGGCAACATCGTGCTGCACACCGACCATACGCTGGACGAAGTGCTGGGCGATGAAATGGGCGTGACCGGCGTGCGTATCCGCAGCACCAAAGCGGAAAACGAAACCCGTGAGCTGGAACTGGCCGGCGTGTTCATCGCCATCGGCCACAGCCCGAACACCGGCATCTTCGGCGGTCAGCTGGAGCTGGAAAACGGCTACATCAAGGTGCAGTCCGGCATTCACGGCAATGCGACCCAAACCACTATCCCCGGCGTCTTCGCCGCGGGCGACGTGATGGATCACATCTACCGTCAGGCGATCACCTCCGCCGGCACCGGCTGCATGGCGGCGCTGGACGCAGAGCGTTATCTGGACGGCATCGCCGGCGCAGAAGTCTGCTAAGACGTTTTCATCATCGGCAAAAAGCGGCTCTCGAGCCGCTTTTTTTGTTTCTGGGCTCAGCAATCTCTCTCTCCCATCTGTTATAGCCATATTTGCCCGCTTTATTCTTTTCAGTCTGCCGGGTCACGAGGTAACATGAGGCCTCGCTTGTTTGTCGCCGATTGCGCCAAACACTATTATTTAACAGTACGTTAACCCAGCCCGTAACAAACGGGCGCCGGCGACGCAGACGCATATCTGATGAAAAAAACCAGACAGCAACAGTTAACCCGTTGGCTTAAAACCCAGAGTTCGTTAGCGCAGCGTTGGCTGCGCCTTTCCATGCTGTTGGGGTTGTTCAGCGGCCTGCTGATCGTGGCGCAGGCGTGGCTGCTGGCCAGCCTGCTGCACGCCCTGATCATCGAACACATCCCGCGTGAGCAACTGATCCCTTCGTTTATCTGGCTGGCCGTCGCGTTCGCGCTGCGGGCGCTGCTGAGCTGGCTGCGGGAACGGGTCGGTTTTCTGTGTGGGCAGGTGATCCGCCAGCGTATGCGCCGGCAGGTGCTGGATAAGCTGCAGCAACTCGGCCCCGCCTGGATCCAGGGCAAACCGGCGGGCAGCTGGGCCAGCATCATCGTCGAGCAGATCGAGGATATGCAGGACTATTACTCGCGCTATCTGCCGCAGATGTATCTGGCGGTGTTTATCCCGCTGCTGATCCTGATCGCCGTCTTCCCGATCAACTGGGCCGCCGGTTTGATTCTGTTGGCGACCGCGCCGCTCATCCCGCTGTTTATGGCGCTGGTAGGTATGGGGGCCGCCGACGCCAACCGCCGCAACTTTGTGGCGCTGGCGCGATTGAGCGGTAACTTTCTCGACCGCCTGCGCGGCCTGGACACCCTGCGGCTGTTCGACCGCGCGCAGGCCGAAACCGCGCAGATCGCCAAATCCTCCGAAGACTTCCGCAGCCGCACCATGGAAGTGCTGCGCATGGCCTTCCTCTCCTCCGGCGTGCTGGAGTTCTTCGCGTCGATCTCCATCGCCGTAGTGGCGGTGTATTTTGGCTTTTCTTACCTCGGCGAACTCAACTTCGGCAGCTATGGCCTCGGCGTAACGCTGTTTTCCGGTTTTCTGGTGCTGATACTGGCGCCGGAGTTCTTCCAACCGCTGCGCGATCTCGGCACCTTCTATCATGCCAAGGCGCAGGCGGTCGGCGCGGCGGAAGCGCTGGAAACCTTCCTCAGCGCCGAAGGCGAGCAGATGGGCAACGGCACGCGGAAGTTGCCCGCCGATCAACCGCTGACGCTACAGGCGAACGAATTGGAAATTCTGTCGCCGAACGGCGTGTTGCTGGCCGGGCCGCTGAGTTTCACCCTGCAACCGCAGCAGCGCGTGGCGCTAGTCGGGCTGAGCGGCGCCGGCAAAAGTTCGCTGCTCAATCTGCTGCTCGGCTTCCTGCCCTACCGTGGATCGTTGACCGTCAACGGCATCGAACTGCGTGACCTGTCCGCAGAGAACTGGAGGCAGCAGCTGAGCTGGGTCGGGCAAAACCCGCACCTGCCGGCGCAAACCTTGCGCGCCAATATCCTGCTGGGCTGCCCGCAGGCCGACGAAACGCAGCTGCAGCAGGCGGTGGAACACGCCTACGTCAGCGAGCTGTTGCCGTATCTGCCGCAGGGGCTCGACACCGAAGTGGGCGATAACGCCGCCCGCCTGTCGGTCGGCCAGGCGCAGCGCGTGGCGGTCGCCCGGGCGCTGATCGGCCCGCGCCGCTTGCTGCTGCTCGATGAACCGGCCGCCAGCCTCGATGCCCATAGCGAACAACGGGTGATGCAGGCGTTGAATGCCGCTTCGCATCAACAAACCACCCTGCTGGTGACGCATCAGCTGGAAGATACCGAAGACTACGATCAGATTTGGGTGATGGATAACGGGCGTATCGTGCAACAGGGCGATTACGCCACCCTCAGCGCCCAACCGGGCCTGTTCGCCACTCTGATCGCCCACCGCCGCGGGGAGCTTTAATCATGCGCGTGTTGCTGCCGTTTTTGGCGTTGTATCGCCGCCATAGCCTGCTGATTAGCCTGGGCATCATTTTGGCGATCGTCACCCTGCTGGCCAGCATCGGCCTGCTGGCGCTCTCCGGCTGGTTCCTGGCCGCCTCTTCGCTGGCCGGATTGGCGGGTCTGCTGACCTTCAACTACATGCTGCCCGCCGCCGGCGTGCGCGGCGCGGCGATCTTCCGCACCGCCGGGCGCTACGCCGAGCGTGTGGTCAGCCACGACGCCACCTTCCGCGTGCTGTCGCACCTGCGGGTGTTCACCTTCAGCAAGATCCTGCCGCTGACGCCGGGCGGCATCGCCCGTTTCCGCCAGGCCGACCTGCTCAACCGCCTGGTAGCGGACGTGGACACGCTGGATCACCTTTATCTGCGGGTGATCTCGCCGCTGATCAGCGCGGCGGTGGTGATCCTGGTCGTCACTTACGGCCTGAGCTGGCTGGATCCTGCACTCGCCCTGACGCTGGGTGGCATTCTGCTGCTGCTGCTGCTGCTGGTGCCGCCGGTGTTCTATCGCGCCGGCAAACCGATCGGTGGCCAACTCACCGCGCTGCGCGGTCAATACCGCACCGACCTGACCGCCTGGCTGCAGGGGCAGGCGGAACTGGTGGTGTTCGGCGCCGTCAACGACTTCCGCAAGACGCTGAACGCCACCGAACAGCGGTGGCAACGCCGCCAGTGGCAGCAGGCCTCGCTGAGCGGCAAGGCGCAGGCGCTGATGATCCTCGCCAGCGGGCTGACGGTGACGCTGCTGCTGTGGCTGACCGCTGCGGGCATCGGCGGCGATACCCAACCCGGCGCGTTGATCGCGCTGTTTGTCTTCGCCGCGCTGGCGTCGTTCGAAGCGCTGATGCCGGTGGCCGGCGCCTTCCAGCATCTCGGTCAGGTGATCGCCTCCGCCACGCGGGTCAAACAGATCATCGATCGCCAACCGGAAGTCACCTTCCCTGCCGCCGGCCCGGCCGCTGCCGACCGGGCGCAGCTCAGCCTGCAGCAGTTGAGTTTCACCTACCCCGATCAGCCGCAGCCGGTGCTGCGCGACGTCACGCTTGAGGTGGCGGCCGGCGAACACATCGCCTTGCTCGGCCGCACCGGCTGCGGCAAGTCCACCCTGCTGCAGCTGCTGACCCGCGCCTGGCGCACCGACGGCGGCAAAATTCTGCTCAACGGCGAACCGCTGGAGGATTATGATGAAACCACGCTGCGCCGAATGACCACGGTCGTCAGCCAGCGAGTGCATATCTTCAGCGATACGCTGCGGGAAAACCTGCGGCTGGCCGCACCGGATGCCGACGACGCTCGCCTGAGTGACGTACTGCAGCAGGTGGGGCTGGGCAAATTGCTGGCTGGCGACGGCGGGCTGAACGCCTGGCTCGGCGAAGGCGGCCGGCAGCTGTCCGGCGGCGAACAGCGTCGGCTGGGCATCGCCCGCGCGCTGCTGCATCCGGCCCCGCTGCTGCTGCTTGACGAACCGACCGAAGGGCTGGACGCCGAAACCGAGCAGCAGATCCTGGCGCTGCTGCGCCGGCATTGTCAGGGCAAGACGCTGATCCTGGTGACGCACCGCCTGTACGGCCTGGAACATCTCGACCGCATTTGCGTGATGGACGACGGCCGGATTGTCGAACAGGGCAATCACGCGGACCTGATGCGCCAGCAGGGCCGCTATGCCCGCTTTCGCAACCGTATCAGCAACCTGGCGCCTTAATCGGCCCGTAGAGGACGCAGAGACCCTGTATGCGCATCGTTAAGCTTTCCCCCCAGTCGCTGGCGTTTCCCTCGCCTGAGGGCGCCCTGCGCGATCCCAATGGCCTGCTGGCGATCGGCGGCGATCTCACGGCGCCGCGGCTGCTGGCGGCCTATGAGCGCGGCATCTTCCCCTGGTATTCGCCGGGAGAGGCCATCCTGTGGTGGTCGCCCGACCCGCGTGCGGTGCTGTTCCCGGCCGAGTTTCATCTTAACCGCAGCCTGAAACGCTTGCTGCGCCACGATCCGTTTCGCATCACGCTCAATCACGACTTCGCCGCGGTGATCGCCGCCTGCGCCCACCGGCCGGATGAAGGCACCTGGATCGGCCCGGAGGTGCAGCGCGCCTATCAGCATCTGCATCGCCTCGGCTACGCGCACTCGGTGGAGGTCTGGCAGGATGATCAACTGGTTGGCGGCATGTACGGCGTGGCGCAGGGCGCGTTGTTCTGCGGCGAATCGATGTTCAGCCGCGTCACCAACGCCTCAAAATGCGCATTGATGGCCTTTTGCCGCCATTTTGCCGCTTATGGCGGGGAATTGATTGACTGCCAGGTGCTGAACGCTCACACTGCCCGCCTTGGCGCGCGTGAAATTCCGCGCCGTCAATTCTTGCAGCAGCTCAGCACCCTTCAACGGCGGCCTTTGGCACCGGCGTGCTGGGAGCCGCAAGTCATATCCCCACAGCCGGTTGAACCGCCCTATCCAGTAAACTAATTGATGGAAACGGTGCAATGTTCACCGACACATCTTTACATAATGGGGGTTTTTCGGCATTATCTTGCCGGTTAAAAACTAAGGTAGTTAGACCTAGAGGATTCGATGGCCAAAGAAGACAATATTGAAATGCAGGGCACCGTTCTTGATACGCTGCCCAACACCATGTTCCGCGTTGAATTGGAAAACGGGCACGTGGTAACCGCACACATCTCCGGTAAAATGCGTAAAAACTATATCCGCATCCTGACGGGCGACAAAGTCACTGTAGAGCTGACCCCGTACGACCTGAGCAAAGGCCGCATTGTCTTCCGTAGCCGTTAATCGGCTCACCGCGCGCCACACGCTGGCGGCATCGAGGATGTAATCCCTCGGGAGCCCTTTCCGTTTACCCCCGCAGCGACGTTAAACAACGGGTTGCAGGTGCGCAGGTAAACTGAGAGGGCTCACTCGTTTCTGTTGTACGGTGAATCTCACCCATAAAAAAAGCGATGCCGAAGCATCGCTTTTTCTTTGCCTGCAGGCAGCCTTAGTGCACCGCGCCCTCGTCCGCCTTGCGCTTGGCGGCGCTGAGGAAGTGGTAAGTCAGCTGTTTCTTGTCCTTGTCCAGCTCGACCTTCACGGAACCGCCGTCCACCAGCGAACCGAACAGCAATTCGTTGGCCAACGGTTTCTTCAGGTTTTCCTGCATGACGCGCGCCATCGGACGAGCGCCCATCGCACGGTCGTAGCCCTTCACCGACAGCCAGTCGCGCGCTTCGTCGCTCACTTCCAGCGAGACGCCCTTCGCATCCAGCTGCGCCTGCAGTTCGACGATAAACTTGTCGACCACCTGCTGGATCACCTCGGTAGACAGATGGTTGAACCAGATGATGTTGTCCAGACGGTTGCGGAATTCCGGCGTAAACACCTTCTTGATCTCTTCCATCGCGTCGGTGCTGTTGTCCTGCTGCACCAGGCCGATCGACTTGCGTTCGGTTTCCCGCACACCGGCGTTGGTGGTCATCACCAGGATCACATTGCGGAAGTCCGCCTTGCGGCCGTTGTTGTCGGTCAGCGTACCGTTGTCCATCACCTGCAGCAGCAGGTTGAACACGTCCGGGTGCGCCTTCTCGATCTCATCGAGCAGCACCACCGCATGCGGATGCTTGATCACCGCATCGGTCAGCAGCCCGCCCTGATCGTAACCGACGTAGCCCGGAGGCGCGCCGATCAGACGGCTGACGGTATGCCGCTCCATGTACTCGGACATGTCGAAACGCAGCAGCTCGATATCCATCGCCTTGGCCAGCTGTACGGTGACCTCGGTTTTCCCGACCCCGGTCGGCCCGGCGAACAGGAAGGAGCCGACCGGCTTGCGCTCGTGGCCCAGACCGGCGCGGCTCATCTTGATCGCTTCCGTCAACGCTTCGATCGCCTGATCCTGGCCGAATACCAGCATCTTCAAGCGATCGCCCAGGTTTCTCAGCACGTCGCGATCGCTGGCCGACACCGTTTTCTCCGGGATGCGAGCGATACGCGCCACCACGGATTCGATATCGGCCACGTTGACGGTTTTCTTGCGCTTGCTGGCCGGCATCAACCGGCTGCGGGCGCCCGCCTCGTCGATCACGTCAATCGCCTTGTCCGGCAGATGGCGATCGTTGATGTATTTCACCGACAGCTCCACCGCGGCGCGGATCGCCTTGGCGGTATAACGCACGTCGTGGTGCGCTTCATACTTGGTCTTCAGGCCGTTGATGATCTGAACGGTCTCTTCCGCCGTCGGTTCGGTGATATCGATCTTCTGGAAACGGCGCGCCAGAGCGCGATCCTTTTCGAAGATGTTGCTGAACTCCTGGTAGGTGGTCGAGCCGATCACCCGGATCTTGCCGCTCGACAGCAGCGGTTTGATCAGGTTGGCGGCATCCACTTGCCCGCCGGAAGCCGCACCGGCGCCGATGATGGTGTGAATTTCATCGATGAACAGGATGCTGTTCTGATCCTGTTCCAGCTGCTTGAGCAGCGCCTTGAAGCGTTTCTCGAAGTCGCCGCGGTATTTGGTGCCGGCCAGCAGCGAACCGATATCCAGCGAATACAGCGTGCAGTCCGCCATCACTTCCGGCACGTCGCCCTGCACGATACGCCAGGCCAGGCCTTCGGCAATGGCAGTCTTGCCCACGCCGGATTCGCCGACCAGCAGCGGGTTGTTTTTACGACGACGGCACAGCACCTGAATCGCGCGCTCCAGCTCACGATCGCGGCCGATCAGCGGATCGATGCCGCCCACACGGGCCAACTGATTGAGGTTGGTGGTGAAGTTTTCCATACGGTCTTCCCCTCCGGACTGCTCTTCGTTCACCGGGTTTTCCGCATTCGGCGCTTGGCCCGGCTCGTCTTTACGCGTGCCATGTGAAATGAAGTTCACCACGTCGAGACGGCTGACGTCGTGCTTGCGCAGCAGATAGGCCGCCTGCGATTCCTGCTCGCTGAAAATAGCCACCAACACGTTGGCGCCGGACACTTCGCTGCGGCCGGAGGATTGCACATGGAAGACCGCGCGCTGCAGCACGCGCTGGAAGCTGAGCGTCGGCTGAGTGTCGCGCTCTTCTTCGCCAGCGGGCAGCGTCGGTGTGGTTTGTTCGATGAAGGCTTCCAGCTCCTGGCGCAACGCGGCCAGATCCACCGTACATGCCTCGAGCGCTTCTCGCGCGGCAGGGTTGCTCAGCAACGCCAGCAACAGGTGCTCCACGGTCATAAACTCGTGTCTGTGCTCACGCGCCCTGGCGAAAGCCATGTTGAGACTGAGTTCCAGTTCTTGATTGAGCATAAGCACCTCCCCAATAGATTGCCTTATTCAGGCTTTTTCCAGCGTACAAAGCAACGGATGCTCGTTCTCCCTTGCGTACCGGTTCACATGGACGACTTTGGTTTCCGCCACCTCGGCGGTAAAAACACCACAGATCGCCTTGCCTTGATAGTGGACCGTGAGCATCAGTTGCGTTGCGCGTTCAATATCATAAGAAAAGAACTTTTGCAGAACGTCAATCACAAATTCCATCGGTGTGTAATCGTCGTTGTTAAGTATAACTTTATACATAGACGGCGGTTTTACCGCATCGATTTGTTTTTCTTCGGCCAAGTGTTCAAAGTTTAGCCAATCGTTGTTATTGCCCATCGCTGCTCATCTTCTCTGCTCTGCCCTCTGATATGGGGACAGGTTTCGGTTATTCAAAGTGGGGATAGTTACTATTTTATCATCTTCGGCATCGTCCCGCCGCACTGTAACGTGCGCAAAAAAACGGGCCAATTGTGACTGAATCGTGGCAATAGCGTTACCTGCTTCAAACTTTGGTGAACTGCTCCCCGCCGACAAAAGCCGATCCCTTGACGCCCCGATCATTTGCTCTAGAGTGTAAATTCGTGGCTGGTGGTCTTTTAACCACCCCTTGTCCACCCTGCTACTCGCCCACGGCGAGTGCGAAATCAGTTATTCATCTCACTTAAAATAGCGTTGCGAGGGATGTAAAAGCATGGAGACGGGTACTGTTAAATGGTTTAACAACGCCAAAGGTTTTGGCTTCATCTGCCCAGCCGGCGGCGGCGAAGATATTTTCGCGCATTATTCCACAATCAAGATGGATGGTTACAGAACGTTGAAGGCGGGCCAGCAGGTCAGCTTTGACGTGCATCAAGGGCCCAAAGGCAACCATGCCAGTCTTATTGTGCCAGTGGAAAGCGAGGCGCTGTCCTAAACGCTTCCGGCAGCGTCGCGCTGCACTGACTCTGACTGCGATAAAAATGCCAGCCGCCGTGTGACTGGCATTTTTTATGCCTGTGACTTACTCGCGCGCCAGCGCATCGATCGGATTCAGCCGCGCGGCATTGCGCGCCGGCAGATAGCCGAACACCACGCCGATGCCGGTGGAACAGAGGAACGCACTCAGCAACGCCGCCGGCGGGAAACTGATCTGCCAACCCGGCAACACCAGCTGCACCGCCAAACCGATAGCGAACGACAACGTAATCCCCAGCGCCCCCCCCACCAGACAAACCAATACCGCCTCGATCAGAAACTGCTGCAACACATCGCCGGAACGCGCGCCCACCGCCATGCGGATGCCGATCTCGCGCGTGCGCTCGGTCACCGACACCAGCATGATGTTCATCACGCCGATGCCACCCACCACCAGCGAAATCACCGCCACCAGCGTCAGGAACAGCTGCAGCGTGCGGGTGGTTTTCTCGGCGGTTTGCACCAGGCTGTCCATGTTATAGGTGAAGAAGTCCTTTTTGCCGTGGCGCAGCGTCAACAGGCGCGACAGCTGCTGTTCCGCTTCCTTGCTGTCGTAGCCGTCGCGGATGCGCACGGTGATCGAGTCGAAATAATTGTTGCCCATCAGCCGGTTGGCCATGGTGCTGTAAGGCACCCACACGTTCAGCGTCTTGCTGCTGCCGAACATCGACTGCTTCTCCTTGGCCACGCCAACCACCGTCGCCGGCATGTTGCCCACCAGGATCACCTCGCCCACCACGTTTTTCTGGTGCGGGAACAGCCGCCGTTGGGTATTGGCGTCGATCACCACCGTCTGCGCCTGCGACTGCACCTGCATCGGATCGATGCCGACGCCCTGGGTAAAGCTCATGCCGTACACGCGGAAGAACTGCTCGCTGACGCCGTTGACATTGGCCGCCGCATCGACGTTGCCCAAGCGCAGCCGCATGCTGCTGCTGATGCTCGGCGATAGCGCGCTGATATACGGCTGTTCGCGCAGCGCGTCGAGATCGCCGTATTTCAACGATTGCCGGTAGGTCGGATCGTCGTCGCCGAAGTCCTTGCCGGGGTAGATATCGACGGTGTTGGTGCCGATCGATTTAATATCCGCCAGCACCATCTGCTTGGCGGCGTCGCCGATCACCAGGATCGATACCACCGAGGCGATGCCGATAATGATGCCGAGCATGGTCAGCGCGGTGCGCATCTTGTTGGCCGCCATCGCGCGCCAGGCCATGACCAGCGCTTCGCGAAAGCGGCCGCCCATCTGCCGCCAGGAAGGCGCGGCGGCGGCCAGCGTCAGCGGCTTGGCCTGGGCATCCTCCGACGGCGCCGGACGGGAATCGGCGATGATTTCGCCGTCGCGGATCTCGATGATCCGTTCAGCCTGACGCGCCACCGCCGGATCGTGAGTCACCAGGATCACCGTGTGGCCCTGGGCGCACAACTGTTTGAGGATCGCCATCACCTCTTCACCGGAATGGCTGTCGAGCGCGCCGGTCGGCTCATCCGCCAGGATCACCTGCCCGCCGTTCATCAGCGCGCGGGCGATACTGACGCGCTGCTGCTGGCCGCCGGAAAGCTGGCTCGGCCGATAGTTGACGCGCTCCCCCAGCCCCAGACGGCGCAACAGCGCCTCCGCCCGTTCGCGCCGCGCCGCTTTGCCCAGCCCGGCGTACACCGCCGGCACCTCGACGTTATGCGCCGCGCTCAGGTGAGGCAGCAGATGATAACGCTGAAAGATAAAGCCGAAATGCTCGCGCCGCAGCTGCGCCAGCGCATCGTCGCTCAGCGTCGCCACGTCCTGGCCGGCCACCCGATAGACGCCGGCGCTCGGCTTGTCCAGGCAGCCGAGAATGTTCATCAGCGTCGATTTGCCGGAGCCGGAAGCCCCCATGATCGCCACCATTTCACCGGCGTCGATGCTCAGACTGATCCCCTTCAGCACCTCCACCGTCTGCTCGCCGGAACGGTAGCTGCGGCGAATGCCGTTCAGCTGCAACAGCGCCGCCATCAGCCGGCCTCCACGCCGCCGCGGCTGACGATCACCTCATCGCCCGCCTCGAGCCCGCTGAGGATCTGCACATCGATATTGTTGCGCAGGCCGATGGCCACCTCACGCTTCTCTTCCTTGCCCTGTTTCAGCACCGAAACGTGGTAGCGATTGTCGGCGATCTGATCGCCCAGCGCCGCCAGCGGGATCACCAGCGCCTGCTGGACGCCGGCCAGTTGAATGTGCACCTGCGCCGTCATTTGCAAGCGCAGCAGCCTTTCCGGGTTGGGCACTTCGAAACGCGCGTAATAGAAGATGGCGTTGTTGACCTTTTCCGGCGTCGGCTGAATGTCTTTCAGCACGCCGTCGAAGCGCCGGGTCGGATCGCCCAGCACCGTGAACCAGGCCTTCTGACCCGGCTTGAGGTTAATGACGTCGGCCTCCGAGACCTGCGCCTTCACCAGCATGGTGCCGAGATCCGCCAGCGTCAGAATGTTCGGCGCCTGTTGCGCCGCGATCACCGTCTGGCCCTGCAGAGTGGTGATCTGCACCACGTCGCCATCCATCGGCGCTTCGATGCGGGTATAGGCCAAATTGATCTTGGCGGTATCCAGGCTGGCCTGGTTGCGGGCGATCTGCGCATTGATGGTGCCTACCTGCGCCTTCTTCACCGCCAGCTGCGTCGCCGCCTGATCCAGATCCTGACGCGATACCGCCTGCAGTTTGGCCAGCGCCTGGTTGCGCTGCAGCGTAACCGCCGCCAGCTGCTGTTCCGCCTGCGCCTGCAGCAGCTGCGCATGCAGCTCGCGCAGCGTCGCCTCGCCTTCACGGATGCTGTTCTGCGCCTGTTGCGGATCGATAACCCCCAGCAACTGACCTTTTTTCACCTTGTCGCCGATCTCGACATACAGCTTTTCCAACTGCCCGCTGACCTGCGCGCCGACGTCAACCTTGCGCACTGCGTCCAGCTGGCCGGTCGCCAACACGTTCTGCTGCAGATCGCGCTTGGTGACCTTTACCGTTTTGAAATCGGTCGGCGCCGGATGGCGGAAGTGCCAAACGGCCGCCGCGGCAATCGCCGCAATCACCGCCAGTGCGAGTATCCAGCGGCGTTTATGTCCTTTAAACCCTGTCAAAATTGACCTGCCTGTGCTTGTGAATATCGACCGCCCATTGCGGCGGCGGAGCTAAATTAGCACGCACCGTAGGGAATAACTAAACCTTAGCTCAACACAATGTGGAGACACGCTTGGTTACAGTTCGGCATTGAACTCCCGTTTAGTGAAGCCTTGATGAAATAGCGCCATTCAACACAGCCAAGGATTTCATCATGTCACAGCTCAGCTACCCACTCGCCTCCGCCCGGCCGCTTAACGGCTGGCAACTGATGACGGCGCTGATCAATGGCGAAAAGGCACCGAGCAACGCCTGGAAAAAAACCTCGTTTCGCCTGAAGTTTCTCGGCCGTTCGCTGCTCAACTGGCGCACCACCAGCGGCCTGCTCAGCACCCTGGCCAGCAATCCGCTGCTGGAGGAGATCCTGAGCGCGCAGCCGAACCTGCCGTGCAAACTGCATCGTCCCTACCTGGCGGCCAACATGAGCAAGATCGAATGCCTGTTCGCCCTGCGCGATCATTACGATCTCATCGTACAGCGCATGCCGCTGAAGATGCGCCTCGGCCACCTCGGCCCGCACGCCTTCGTGCTGGCCAGCGCGATGGGCAAGAACGAAGCGCCGATCACGCTGGAGCTGGCGGCGATCGACAAACTGAATAAGGAAGGGGAAGCCACGCTGCTGCTGCGCAACGCCAACGGCGTGATGCTGGCGGAGATCACCTTTGCGCTGATGCATTATCAGCAGCAGCCGACGTTGTTCATCGGCGGCCTGCAGGGCGCGAACCATGACGTGCCGCACGCCGAGATCCAGCACACCACCAAAGAGTGTCACGGCCTGTTCCCTAAACGGCTGGTGCTGGAAGGCATCTGCACGCTGGCGCGGCACCTCGGCATCCGCCAGATTGTGGCGGTCGGCAACGCCACCCATATCTATCAAAACTGGCGCTACCAGAGTAAGAAGAAGGACCAACTGCACGCCGATTACGATCAGTTCTGGCTGTCGATGGGCGCCAAACCGCTCGACAGCGGCTATTTCCTGCTGCCCGAACGCATCGCCCGCAAGCCGATCGAAGAGATCGCCAGCAAGAAGCGCGCCGAGTATCGCCGCCGCTATCAGCTGCTGGACGAGCTGGAACAGGGATTGGCGGCGCACTTCTGCGCCCGATAACACCCGGCGGGCCGTCAGTCCGCCCGGCCGCGCGCCAGCCAGATCACCCGAGAGAACATTTTCTTCAGCAGCGGCGGCACCGAGTCCGTGCCCCATTCGCCGGCCTGCATCGCGACCTCGATCGCCAGATCCGGCTTCGAAGAGTGGTGGACCGCTTTCAGGATCACCTTGCGCACCGGCATCTGCGCGTTGAGCGGCACCGACGCCATCCGGTGATAAACCGGGCCGAACCCTTCGCGGAACATGAAGTGCTCCATGTCCGGCGCCGGCAGCGCGGTCAGCCGATCGCGCTCGTTGTCTTCATGATTGTCCAGCAGGCTGCGCACGGTATTGGCGTACTTTTTGCCCGCCTCGTCGCCGTCCACCAGCGCATGCCACTCGATGCCCATGCGGCGGGCAAAGCGCAGCAGCGGCTTCAGGCCGCACTGGGCGAATTCGATGACCCTCACCCCTTCCGCCTCGAAATGGTAGCCGCACTGGCGCGCCAGCTCGTTCAGCAGCCACACTTCGGTCTCGCCTTCCACCAGCAGCCAGCAGCGAGCGAACAGCGACGACGGCCGGTTGAAACGGATGTGAAACGCGATGCGCCGCCCGTCTTCGGCGCTCAGCCCGCGCGGCCCGAGACGATAGGTCGCGACGCGGCCCGACTCGCGCACCAGCCGGCACACGTGCTCCACCGGCACCAGCGACACCAGTTCGCTGGAGTTGGTGGTGGTGATGCGCTGCAGCGGCAGCTGATTGAGCAGCCCCCAGGCCACCGAGAGCATGATCGGATGCAGGCGAGTTTCCGGGTCTTCCACCAGCAGCAGCGGCCGGGCGTGCGGATCCAGCTTGACGTCGCCCTTGGCCTGCAGCAGGGTGGAAAACATGCCCAGCAGGATCAGACGCATGCTGCGGCTGTTCGGCTCGGCGACCATGCGGTTGATGCCGTCCAGCGCGCGCCAGGCGTCCTGCTCCGGTTCACCGCCGCGGCGGCGCGGCCGCGCCACCTGCGAGCTCTGCTCGGCAAAGTAGTGCTCGAGCAACTGCTGCATCGCCGCCAGCCCCTGACGCAGCTCGCCGTTGGTCAGCTTCTGCGGATTGCGCACCAGCTCGCGCGTCAGCTGATCCAGCTGCTGCGCCAACGCCTGGGTATCGGGTTTGCGTTCATCGCCGAGGCTGCTGGGGCGCAGGCGGCGAATAAAGCGCGCGTCGCGCAGGCGCAAAACCGGGTGGATGCGGATGATCGCGTGGGCCAGCTGTTCGATATGGTGCAGTTGAAAGGCGTTGCCGTCGGCGTCGAGAAAACCGCGCCAGGTACACACCGTACCGTCATCGGCCAGCTCGCCCTCGCAGCGGTAGTGAATGCGGCTCAGGCCGTCTTCCCCCTTGACCCACAACGGCGTCAGATGGCGGTAGCGCGGCAGGTGCGCGTGGCCGATGTCTTTCTCGCAGAAGGTGAATACCACCTGCAGGTGGCGCTCTTTGGCCGCCTCCTCACCGGGGGGAAAATGGAAGTCGTGCGCTTCAAATCGATACAGTTTCTGCTCCGGCGCCAGCAGCAGCGTCAGCGCATCCAGCAGGCTGGATTTACCCCAGGCGTTTTCGCCGAGCAACAACGTGTTATCGTCCAGCATCAGGGACAGCCGATTAATACCGCGAAAACCTACAATTTCGATACGCTCCAAGAACATCCGCCGCCTCCCGTGCGCGCCGTCGCCTCTTCAATGAGGCGACTTTCACAGAGCATGGTCAAAAAACCCCTTGCAGGTCAAGCGGCCAGCGTCAAATCTGCCGCTTTACTCCGGCCGGGCTTTTGGTTAGCGTGTGCTCCTCGCCGCCGTTCGGCGCGCTTCAAAACTCAAGGACACAAGCTGCACCATGTACTCAGGACTGTTGATTATTCTGTTACCGCTGATTGTCGGTTACCTCATTCCCTTACGCCATCGCCCGCTGCTGGTGCTGATCAACCGGCTGCTGAGCTGGATGGTGTACGTGATCCTGTTTTTCATGGGTATCAGCCTGGCGTTCATGGAAGATCTCAGCAGTAACCTGGTGCTGATCTTCCAGTACAGCGCGGTGTTCTTCTTCTGCATTCTCTGCGCCAATCTGCTGTTGCTGGCGCTGCTGGAGCGGCGCATGCCGTGGCGCAGCAGCCATAAACAGGAAAAGCTGCCTTCGCGCGTGCACATGGCGCTGGAGTCGCTCAAGCTGTGCGGCGTGGTGCTCGGCGGCTTCCTGCTCGGCCTGACGCAGTGGCAATGGTTGCAGTTCGCCCATAAAGGCAGCGAATATGCGCTGATCTTCCTGCTGTTGCTGGTCGGCATTCAGTTGCGCAACAGCGGCATGACGCTGCGCCAGATCGTGCTCAACCGCCGTGGCACGCTGGTGGCGTTGGTGGTGACCGTCGCGTCGCTGGCCGGCGGCGCGCTGGCGGCGCAGCTGCTGGGGCTGCCGGTCAAGGCCGGGCTGGCGATGGCCTCCGGCTTCGGCTGGTATTCGCTGTCGGGCATTCTGATCACCGACGCCTACGGCCCGGTGATGGGCAGCGCCGCGTTCTTCAACGATCTGGCGCGCGAGCTGGTGGCGATCATGCTGATCCCGACGCTGGTGCGCCGCAGCCGCTCCACCGCCCTCGGCCTGTGCGGCGCCACCTCGATGGACTTCACCCTGCCGGTGCTGCAGCGCAGCGGCGGGCTAGACATGGTGCCCCCCGCCATCGTGCACGGCTTCCTGCTCAGCCTGCTGGCGCCGGTGCTGATCGCCCTGTTCTCCTGATCCTTTCCCCTGGGGGCCGCCCGGCCCCCAAAGGGTAATAATTCCCATCCGCACGGCAAAATTGCGCTAAATCAAACTTGCCCACAGTAGTCGCACAAAAGCCTTTTGCAACCCCGATCGCCGATCTATGCTTTTAAACAAGCATTACAAATGCAACTTTAAAAATAAAAGGAAGCGACTATGTTCTGTGTGCAATGTGAACAAACCATCCGTACCCCGGCAGGCAACGGCTGCGCGTATGCTCAGGGCATGTGCGGCAAGACGGCGGAAACCTCCGATCTGCAGGATCTGCTGGTGGCGGCGCTGCAGGGGCTCTCCGCCTGGGCGCTGCAGGCGCGTTCGCTGGGCATCGTCGACCACGAGATCGACAGCTTCGCCCCGCGCGCCTTCTTCTCCACCCTGACCAACGTTAACTTCGACTCTCAGCGCATCATCGGCTACGCGCGCGAAACCCTGCTGCTGCGCGATTCGCTGGCCGCCCGTTGCCGGCTGCTGGACGCCGGCGTACGCGTCGATCACCCGATGGCGGCGCTGCAGCTGGCCGGTGACGATATGCCTGCGCTGCTGCAACAGGCGGCGCAGTTTGCTCTCAACAGCGACAAGGCCGAGGTCGGCGACGACGTCCACGGGTTGCGCATGCTGTGCCTGTACGGCCTGAAAGGCGCGGCGGCCTATATGGAACACGCGCACGTGCTCGGCCAGTTCGACGAGCAGCTCTATGCCGACTACCACGCCTTTATGGCCTGGCTCGGCACCCGGCCGCGCGACGTCGATACCCTGCTGAACAACGCCATGGGCATCGGCAAGATGAACTTCAACGTGATGGCGATCCTCGATCGCGGCGAAACCCAGGCCTACGGCGATCCGCAGCCCAGCGCGGTCAACGTGCGCCCGGTGGCCGGGAAAGCCATTCTGATCTCCGGCCACGATCTGAAAGATCTGCGCATGCTGCTCGAACAAACCGAAGGGCAAAACGTCAACGTCTACACCCACGGCGAAATGCTGCCGGCGCACGGCTATCCGGAACTGAAAAAATTCAAGCATCTGGTGGGCAACTACGGCAGCGGCTGGCAGAACCAGCAGACGGAATTCGCCAAATTCCCCGGCCCGATCGTGATGACCTCCAACTGCATCATCGATCCTAACGTCGGCAACTACGGCGATCGCATCTGGACCCGCAGCATCGTCGGCTGGCCGGGCGTCAACCATCTGGAAGGCGACGACTTCGGCGCCGTGATCCGCCAGGCGCAGGGCATGAACGGCTTCCCTTACACCGAGATTGAGCACCTGATCACCGTCGGCTTCGGCCGCCAGACGCTGCTGAACGCCGCCGACACGGTCATCGACCTGGTGTCGCAGAAAAAACTGCGCCACGTCTTCCTGGTCGGCGGCTGCGACGGCAGCCGTGACGAACGCAGCTATTTCACCGACTTCGCCCGCAGCGTGCCGCAAGACTGCCTGATCATGACGCTGGCCTGCGGCAAATACCGTTTCAACAAACTGGATTTCGGCACGCTGGAAGGGCTGCCGCGCCTGCTGGACGTCGGCCAGTGCAACGACGCTTACTCCGCCATCATGCTGGCGGTCAAGCTGGCGGATACGCTCGGCTGCAGCGTCAACGAGCTGCCGCTCAGCCTGGTGCTGTCGTGGTTTGAACAGAAGGCGATCGTCATTCTGCTGACGCTGCTGTCGCTGGGGGTGAAAAACATCGTCACCGGCCCGACCGCGCCGGGCTTCCTGACCGACAACCTGATGGCGATCCTCAACGAGAAATTCGGCCTGCGTCCGATCACCACCGTCGAGCAGGATATCGCCGCGCTGCTCGCCTGATGCCGTTACGTTATGGGGCCGCCTGCGCCGGCCCCTTTGCTTTTTGAGGTGCCCCGATGACTCAACCCACTCCGCTTTGCCCGAACCGCATGCAGGTGCATTCCATCCGGCGTGAAACCGCCGACGTCTGGACGCTGAACCTGATCTGCGACGTTTTCTATCCCTATCAGGCGGGCCAGTTTGCGCTGGTCAGCATCCGCAACAGCGAGGAGACGCTGCGCGCCTATACGCTCTCCTCCTCGCCTGGCCAGAGCCGCTTTCTCAGCATCAGCGTGCGCTGCCTGCCGGACGGCGCCGGATCGCGCTGGCTGACGCAAGAGGTCAAGCCCGGCAACACGCTGTGGCTGTCCGACGCACAGGGCGAGTTCAGCTGCGAGCGTCACCCGGCCGATCGTTATCTGATGCTGGCCGCCGGCTGCGGCGTGACGCCGATCGTCTCGATGTGCCGCTGGCTGACCGCCAACCGTCCAACCTGCGATATCGCCGCGATCGTTAACGTGCGCACCCCCGCCGACACGATTTTCGCCGATCAGTGGCGCGCGCTGTGCGCCGCCCATCCGCAGCTGCGCCTGACGCTGATGGCCGAGCAGGATCTGCAACCCGGCTACCTCAGCGGCCGTATCGATGAACAGACGCTGCGGCAGGCGGCGCCGGATATCGCCGAACGCACGGTGATGACCTGCGGTCCTGCGCCCTACATGGATCAGGTGGAGCAGCTTTGTCGCCGGCTCGGCGTGCCGGCCGAGCGTTTCCATAAAGAGCAGTTCCACACGCCGACGGCGCAGGCCGATGCCACCGAAGGGCTGACGCTGCGCGCCGCCCGCCCGCTGCGCGAATTCCGCGTGCCGGTCGGCAGCACGCTGCTGGCGGCGATGGAGGCCCATGCCCTGCCGGTCAACGCCGCCTGTCGCGCCGGGGTGTGCGGCTCATGCAAAACCCGCATCCTCGAGGGCGACTACACCACCACCAGCACCATGACGCTGAGCGCGGAAGAAATAGCGCAAGGCTACGTGCTGGCCTGCAGTTGCCAACTGCAGGGTGACGTCACGCTGGCGTGATCCCCTGGCCCCATCACCGCGATGGGGCATTTATCGGCAAGTTCCCCGCGCCCAGCCCGGTTACACTTTTCCCCGTTCTACGCTCTTTACCCTTCCTGACCGCATCTCGTCCACAGCCGGTAAGCTATGCTTGCAGTTGTTCTGCTGCCACTCACCGGATCGAGTCCACATCGTTTTTCAAACCATGTTTGGGGGAACCATGAAGCAAACCGTAGCCACACTGATCGCCAAAACGCTGGATCAAGCCGGCGTAAAACGCATTTGGGGCGTGACCGGCGATTCGCTCAACGGCCTTAGCGACAGCCTGCACCGCATGGGCACCATCGAATGGCTGGGCACCCGCCATGAAGAGGTGGCCGCCTTCGCCGCCGGCGCCGAAGCCCAGCTTACCGGCCAGTTGGCGGTGTGCGCCGGTTCCTGCGGCCCCGGCAACCTGCATCTGATCAACGGCCTGTTCGACTGCCACCGCAACCATGTGCCAGTGCTGGCGATCGCCGCACACATCCCTTCCAGCGAAATCGGCAGCGGCTACTTCCAGGAAACCCATCCGCAGGAGCTGTTCCGCGAATGCAGCCACTATTGCGAGCTGGTTTCCAACCCGGAACAGCTGCCGCGCGTGCTGGAGATCGCCATGCGCAAGGCGATCCTCAATCGCGGCGTGTCGGTGGTCGTCTTGCCGGGCGACGTGGCGCTGCGCATGGCGCCGGAAGACGCGGCCGTGACCTGGCATACCCCGGCGCTGCCGCTGGTGCAGCCGCCGATGAGCGAGCTGAACAAGCTGGCGGAAACGCTGAACAAGGCGAAGAACATCACCCTGATGTGCGGCAGCGGCTGCGCCGGCGCGCACGATGAAGTGGTCAAGCTGGCCGAACTGCTGCAGGCGCCGGTGGTCCACGCGCTGCGCGGTAAAGAACATATCGAATGGGACAACCCGTACAGCGTCGGCATGACTGGACTGATCGGTTTCTCCTCTGGTTATCACGCGATGATGAACGCCGACACGCTGGTGCTGCTCGGCACCCAGTTCCCCTATCGGGCGTTCTACCCCACCAACGCCAACATCATTCAGATCGACATCAACCCCGGCAGCATCGGCGCGCACTGCCCGGTCAATATGGCGCTGGTGGGCGACATCCACACCACCCTCACCGCCCTGCTGCCGCAGCTGGAGCCGAAGCGCGATCGGGCGTTCCTCGACAAGGCGCTGGAGCATTACCGCAACGCGCGCAAGGATCTCGACGGGCTGGCGACCGCCGGCGACGACCAACCGATCCACCCGCAGTATCTGGCGCAGCAGCTCAGCCACTATGCCAGCGACGAGGCCATCTTCACCTGCGACGTCGGCACGCCGACGGTGTGGGCCGCCCGCTACGTGAAAATGAACGGCAAGCGTCGCCTGCTCGGTTCGTTCAACCACGGTTCGATGGCCAACGCCATGCCGCAGGCGATCGGCGCTCAGGCCACCGCGCCGGAGAAACAGGTGATCGCCATGTGCGGCGACGGCGGCTTCACCATGCTGATGGGGGATTTCCTGTCGCTGGCGCAGCTCAAGCTGCCGGTGAAGATCGTGGTGTTCAACAATAGCGTGCTGGGATTCGTGGCGATGGAGATGAAGGCCGGCGGCTACCTGACCGACGGCACCGATCTGCATAATCCGGACTTCGCGGCGATCGCCAATGCCGCCGGCATCAAGGGCATCCGCGTGGAAAAAGCCTCGGAGCTGGACGGCGCGCTGCAGGAGATGTTGGCGCACCCCGGCCCGGCGCTGCTGGACGTGGTCACCGCCAAGCAAGAGCTGGCGATGCCGCCGCAAATCAAGTTCGAACAGGCGAAAGGCTTCAGCCTGTACATGCTGCGCGCCATCATCAACGGCCGCGGCGACGAAGTGGTCGAGCTGGCGAAGACCAACTGGCTGCGCTAAGCAAGCTGCCCCGGTGAAATAAAGGGTATATGATGCCATGTACCCTTTTCCTCTCCCTTATATTCCAGGAACCCTATGCTTATCGATCTACGCAGCGACACCGTCACCCGCCCCAGCGCCGCCATGCGCCAGGCGATGGCTCAGGCAGAAGTCGGCGACGACGTCTACGGCGATGATCCGACGGTCAACGCGCTGGAGGCGGAAGCGGTGCGTCTGTCGGGCAAAGAAGCGGCGCTGTTTCTGCCCAGCGGCACCCAGGCCAACCTGGTGGCGCTGCTGAGCCACTGCCAGCGCGGCGATGAATATCTGGTCGGCCAGCAGGCGCACAACTACAAATACGAAGCCGGCGGCGCAGCGGTGCTGGGCAGCATCCAGCCGCAGCCGATCGAGGCCGACACCGACGGCACGCTGCCGCTGGACAAGCTCGCCGCCGCCATCAAACCCGACGATATCCACTTCGCCCGCACCCGGCTGTTGAGCCTGGAAAACACCATCAGCGGCAGAGTCTTGCCGCAGGCCTACCTGCAGCAGGCGTGGCAGTTTACCCGCGAGCGGCAGTTGGCGCTGCATATCGACGGCGCGCGCATCTTCAACGCCGCAGTGGCGCTGAACCTGGCGCTAAAAGAGATCGTGCAGTATTGCGACACCTTCACCATTTGCCTGTCGAAAGGGTTAGGCGCGCCGGTCGGCTCGCTGCTGTGCGGCAGCGAGGCTTTCATCCAACGCGCGCTGCGCTGGCGCAAGATGACCGGCGGCGGGCTGCGCCAGGCCGGCATTTTGGCGGCGGCCGGCCTCTACGCGCTGGAGCATAACGTCGCGCGGCTGCGCGAAGACCATGACAACGCGGTCTGGCTGGAGCAACAGCTGCGGCAGATCGGCGTAGAGATTGCCGAACCCGGCGCGCAGACCAACGTGCTGTACCTGCGCCAAACGCCGGCGCTGGCGGCCAAACTCGGTCCGTGGATGCGCGAACGCGGCGTGCTGATCAGCAGCGGCCCGCTGACGCGCATTCTGACCCACCTCGACGTCAGCCGTCAGGATCTGCAGCGGGTGGTCGAACTGTGGCGGGAGTTTCTTCAGCAGCACGCCTGATCGCTCGGGGCGCAGACCGCGCCCCGCACTCAGAAGATCCAGCGGCCGTAAACCCAGTACCACAGCCCCAGCACCGCCGCCAGATTGAGCGCCACGCTGAGTATGAACCAGGTTTTAAACGGCTGCTTCTGGGTCTTGTGGCGAAACAGCTGCTGCGCCAGCAGCGCGCCCAACCAGCCGCCCAACGCGCCGAACAGCAACAGCGTCGTCTCCGGCACCCGTCGCCATCCCTTGCGCGCCGCCAGCTTATCGCCGCCGTAGATCAGAAACGTCAGCAGGTTGGCCGACAGCAGCCACATCCACACCGGATGCGGCGAGAACAGGCTGGCGATCAGCGCCAGGCCCAGCAGGGCGTAACAAATCACATTGAGTTTCATGGCATTCGGTTTTTCGTGCGATAAGGGGCGCGTAGTGTGAACTCGCGCCGCGGCGGATGCAACCGGCTTATACCCATACAAAAAGTGCATTTAAACCCTGAATTTGGCATCCTGTCGTTCTGCCAATCCTCTACCGCACAAGGCGACCCGATGACACCCCAACGCGTACTGGTTCTTGGAGCCAGCGGCTATATAGGCCAGAACCTGATCCCGCACCTGATCGAACAGGGGCACCAGATTACCGCCGCCGCGCGGCGCATCGAGTGGCTGCAGGAGCAGAACTGGCCGCAGGTCAACTGCCTGTATGTCGATCTGTACCGCCCGGAAACCCTGAGCGCGGCGCTGTGGGAAATCGATACGCTTTACTATCTGGTGCACGCGATGGGCGACGGCGACGACTTTATCGAGAAGGAACGCCAGGCGGCGGAAAACCTGCGCGACGCGCTACGCAATGCCTGCGTCAAGCAGGTGATCTTTCTCGGCGCGCTGCAGCCGAACGACGACAGTTCGCCGCACCTGGCGGCCCGCCGCCTGACCGGCGAGATCCTGCGCCAGAGCGGTGTGCCGGTGACCGAGCTGCGCGCCGGCATCATCGTCGGCCCCGGTTCGGCGGCGTTCGAAGTGATGCGCGACATGGTCTATAACCTGCCGGTGCTGACGCCGCCGCGCTGGGTGCGCTCGAAGTCCTCGCCGGTGGCGCTGGAGAACCTGCTGGTTTACCTTGCCGATCTGCTGGCGCACCCGGCGGAGGAACACCGCATCTTCGACGTCGCCGGGCCTGAATACCTCAGCTATCAGGATATGTTCAAACGCTTTATCGCCATCAGCGGCAAGCGGCGCTGGCTGATCCCGATCCCCTTGCCGACGCGACTGATTTCAGTGTGGTTCATCAGCCTGATCACCTCGGTGCCGACGCCGATCGCGCGCGCGCTGATCCAGGGCCTGAAGCACGATCTGCCCGCCGACGGCAAACCGTTGCAGGCCCTGATCCCGCAACGTCTGCACACCTTCGATCAGGCGGTCACCGCCACGCTGCAGCGCGAACTGGAGGTGGTCGATTCCGCCGACTGGGGCTACGATCCGGCGGCGCGGGCCCGCTGGCGCCCCGGCTACGGCTATTACCCGAAACAGGCGGGATGTTCGCTCGACACCGCCGCTTCCAGCCAGGCGCTGTGGCAAACGGTGCAGCAGTTGGGGGGCGAGGAAGGCTATTTCTACGCCAATATCCTGTGGCGGATCCGCGCCCGCATGGACGACATGATCGGCAACGGCGTGGTCTATGGCCGCCCGGCGCGCGCGTCCCTGGCGCTGGGCGACGAGATCGACGGGTGGAAAGTCATCACGCTGAAGCCGCTGCGGCAGCTGGCGTTGCTGTTCGGCATGAAGGCGCCGGGGCTGGGGCGGCTGAGCTTCACCATTACCGATCGCGGCGATCGCCGCACGCTGGACGTGCGCGCCTGGTGGCATCCGGCCGGCTTCAGCGGGCTGCTGTATTGGTTCGCCATGATGCCCGCGCACCTGTTCATTTTTCGCGGCATGGCGAAGCGCATCGCGACGCTGGCCGAGAACCTGGACCGCCAACAGCGCTGAATGCCGTTCATTTGTCGATCAACCGCACAGTTTGCCGCTGTGCTTCGGGGCTTTCCGATTGCATAGCGCACGAAATCACGGAAGAATGGCATCTTATTTGCTGGGAGCGCCGCAAGCGCCCGCCGGTATTCCGATTTTGGGTGAGAATAGAGTCCGTTATGAAGGTATTGGTCACCGGTGCAACCAGTGGGTTAGGCCGTAACGCCGTTGAATATCTGCGCCGCCAGGGCATCAAAGTGCGCGCCACCGGTCGTAACCAGGCGATGGGTGGCCTGCTGGAAAAAATGGGCGCGGAGTTCATTCATGCCGATCTCACCAACCTGATCTCTTCGCAGGCCAAAGCGATGCTGGCGGACGTCGATGTGCTGTGGCACTGCTCCAGCTTTACCTCACCCTGGGGCACCGAAGAAGCCTTCGAACTGGCCAACGTCCGCGCCACCCGCCGCCTCGGCGAATGGGCGGCGGCCTATGGCGTGGCGCAGTTCATTCACATCTCTTCCCCGGCGATCTATTTCGACTACCACCATCACCGCAACGTAACCGAAGACTTTCGCCCGCAGCGTTACGCCAACGAGTTCGCGCGCAGCAAGGCCGCCGGCGAGCAGGTGATCCAGCAATTGGCGCTGTCCAATCCGCAGACCCATTTCACCATTTTGCGCCCGCAGGGCCTGTTCGGGCCGCACGACAAGGTGATGCTGCCGCGGTTGCTGCAGATGATCAAACGCTACGGCAACCTGCTGCTGCCGCGCGGCGGCGCGGCGATGGTGGACATGACCTATCTGGAGAATGCGGTGCACGCCATGTGGCTGGCGACGCTAAAAGAAGACACGCCGTCCGGCCGCGCCTACAACATCACCAACCAGCAGCCGCGTCCGCTTCGCACCGTGGTGCAGCAGCTGATCGACGATTTGGGCATGAAGTGCCGCATCCGCTCCGTCCCCTATCCGATGCTCGACATGATGGCGCGCGGCATGGAGCGCCTGGGCAGCAAAAGCGAAAAGGAGCCGGTGCTGACCCATTACGGCGTCGCCAAACTCAACTTCGATCTCACGCTCGATACCACCCGCGCGCAGCAAGAGCTGGGCTATCAGCCGATCGTCTCGCTGGAAGAAGGCATCGCGCGCACCGCCCGCTGGCTGAAAGATCACGGCAAACTGCACGGCCTGTAATCAACGCCACGCGCCGTACTTCAACAGCAGCGCATCGATAATCGCCTCACTCTCTGCATCCGGCTCGCCGCGAACATCGTCGGGCCGGAAATGCATCTGAAACGCCGCCAGCACATTGCGCTGCTGCCGCGCATCCCACGACGGGTCGATCGCGTAGCCGTAACGCGCCAGCTTTTCGAGCAGCGGTGCCAGCGGCACCGGCGCCTGTCTGTCTCGCCCCGCCAGCAGCCGCTGCACGTCTGCCTCGTCCGGCCATGCGCCGATGCCGGCCTGCGCCAGTTGCCGCCAGGGGAACAGCGGGCCGGGATCCTGTTTGCGCTGCGGCGCGATGTCGCTGTGCCCCACCACGTCCTGCGGCTGAATGCCATAGCGTTGGATAATGTCGCGGCTCAGCGGAATCAACACGGCGATCTGTTCCGCCGTGTAGGGCTGCCAGTGGGTGAACAGCATGCTGCGGGTGAAACCCTTGTTGACGATTTCAATGCCGATCGAGGTGTCGTTGAGATTGCTGCGCCCGCGCCAGCCGCTGGTGCCGGCATGCCAGGCGCGCATCGCCTCCGGCACCAACCGGTACACCGTCGGTTTGCCGTGTTCGCGCTGCGGGTGCGCCGGCAACAGGTAGTGTGCGCTGACGTGTTCATCGGTCAGCGTTTTCAGTGATGAATGAAAGTCTTCCGCCGTATAGTGCATCACCAGAAACCGAATGCGCTGATCGGCGCCCTGCGCCTGATGCAAGGTTTCGAGCTGGTAAGCGCCACGATCGACGAGCGTGTCCTGCTGCGGATTTTGGCATCCCGCCAACAGCACGGCGGCGATGATCCCTGGCCAAATTTTCACTTATCCTCCTGATTGACGTCCGTGAAAGATGTAACGCGACGCGATTGATCTGTATCCAATCATCACGCTCATCGAGAAATAATGACAGATAGCGCCGATGTGCAAGCGAGTGTTGCTCCCGGCTGGCGGCCTTTCCCGCCCATGATAGTCTCAAAGTATCATCTGCGCTGAAAGAGCGGAGTCGAACATGTTCACGCCACGCTATCTGTCCTGGTTGCTCTGTGCCGCCATGCTGCCGCTCAGCGGCTGCGATCGGCAAAAAGTCGCCGATGCGATGGGCGGGAGCGCCCCGCCCTCGGCCGCGCCCGTCACGAGTGCCAGCGCGCCGGCCTATACGCCGCTGAGCGCCGATCAACTGTACCAGTTGGTCAGCCCGGTGGCGCTGTTCCCCGACAAGCTGCTGGCGCAGGTGTTGGCCGGCGCGGGCTATCCTGACCAAATCAGCGCCGCGGATGCCTGGCTGGCGCAAAACCGCGGCTTGCAACCGGCGGCGCTCAGCTCAGCGGCCGACGCTCAGCCCTGGGATCCCAGCGTGCGCGGCCTGGTGCAATTCCCCGACGTGCTCGATCAAATGGCGAAAAACATCCCCTGGACCACCGCCCTGGGCAGCGCCTACCTAAACGATCCCACCGACGTGATGAACGCCATTCAGGTGATGCGTCAACGGGCGGCCAGCCAAGGCACGCTGAAAAACACCCCGCAGCAGCGCATCGTCGTGGCGCCGACGACGCATTATGTCGAACAGCAGCCCTATCGCCAGCGCGTGGTAGCGGCGCCGGGCGAAACCATCGTCATCGAACCCAGCCAGCCGGATACGGTTTACGTCCCGTATTATGATCCCTGGGTGGCCTACGGCACGCCGATCCCAGCCTATCCGAGCTATCGGTATCAACCTTCGGGCTACAGCGGCGGCGACATGTTGGCGGCCGGCGTGATCAGCTTCGGTGTCGGCATTGCGGTCGCCTCATTGTTCAATCAGCACAACAGCGGCTGGCACAACTGGGATATGCGCTGGGACGATCGACGCCAACCGGTGGTCTACCGCGATGCGCCCTACGTATCGCATTCCACCACCGTGGTGAATCGCGTCACCAACATCAACCAATATAACAACGTGAACACTGTGAATCGCAGCAGCACCAGCACGGTGAACAACTACAATACCGCCGCCGCGCCGGCGCCCCGCGTCACTCAACCGACGCCCATCGGCGCGCCGCAACAGCCGCACGTCGCGCCTGCGGCCCACGCGCCGATGACGTTGCCGAACTTTGCGCATACCCAGCCGGTGGCGCCTCACGTACAGCAGCCGGTAGCCATACACCAGCCGGTAGCGGCCGTCCCGCACGTGCGACAGCCGGTCATCGCGCCTCATGCACAGCAGCCGATGAGCACGCCGACGTTCACGCATGCCGTTCCGACGGCGCCTCACCCGCAGCAGCCGACAGCCGTACATTCAGCGCCGCTGCAGACGCATCCAATGCCGGCCGCTGCGCCGGTGCATCCAGCCGTCGCGCGCCCGCAGGTTCTGCAGGCCCCACACGTCGCTCAGCCGGTGATCCGCGAACCGGCAGCGCCGCAGCATCCGGCGGCGATAAGCCCGATGCCGGCGCCGCAACAGCGCATCATGCCGCATGCGGCCCCGGCGCCGCAGCGCCATCAGACGTCCGTTCAGCCGATGCCGCATCGCCAGGAGCCGGTGCCCACGAAGCCGCAGGAACACCGCCCAATCGTCGAGCAGCACAAGGTGGGATAAATCAAGAGGATGTCGCCCCGGCGGAATGGCCGGGGCGAAAAGAAAGCATGGCGTTAGCGGCTCACTTTCACCGCGGTGCCGCTGACGGTCACCATCAGCATGCTGCCGTCTTTACCAACGGTTTCATAATCGATATCAATGCCGACCACCGCGTTGGCGCCCAGCTCTTTCGCCTGGTCTTCCAGCTCTTCGAATGCGATCAGGCGCGCCTTGCGCAGCTCTTTCTCATAAGCGCCCGAGCGGCCGCCGACGATATCGCGCACGCCGGCGAAGAAATCACGAAAAATGTTGGCGCCGAGGATCGCTTCGCCGGTGACGACGCCGCAGTATTCGGTGATGGTAAACCCTTCCAGGGTCGGGGTAGTTGAAAGCTGCATCAGAACTCCTTGTTTGATTAATTCAACGTATCTATGACCAGAAGATTGGCATTATGTTCGCTTAATCAATGGCACGCAGTACGAATGCAAGGCCAAAAAACGCATTTATACTGTAAGCTATCGGTCTTCATGGTAGAGACTTTCACATAAGGTAATAAGATGAAAACAAAAACGATTGCGGCTGTTTTACCCTTAGCGCTGTTGCTGAGTGCCTGTACCACGGTGGAACCGGCATACAAGGATATCGGCACCCGCAGCGGCAGCTGTGTGGAAGGCGGCCCGGATACGGTCGCGCAAAAGTTCTATGACCTGCGCATCCAGCAAGGTTCCAGCCTGCCGGACAGCAACCGCCTGGCGCAGCTGCAGCCTTATCTGAGCAAAGTGCTGTATCAGGATCTGGTCAGCGCCGCTCAAAATCCGGGCAAGCATCAGATAACCGGCGATCTGTTCTCCGGCAACGCGCAAGGGCCAAGCAGCGCGTCCGTCGCCAGCGCCTCGACCATTCCCAACACCGATGCGAAGAACATCCCGCTGCGCGTTGACTTGAGCTACCAGAAAGACGCCAACAGTACCGTGAACTGGCAAGACGAAGTGCTGATGGTGCGCGAAGGCACCTGCTGGGTGGTTGATGATATTCGCTACCTGAATGTTCCAGCTCACGCCACCAACGGCAGCGTGCGTCAGGTGCTGGAAAACCGATAACCCGCACTCCCCGGCCGACGCGGACCCGCCGCGTCGGTCGTTCCCGTCTCCCCTTGCGCCGCTCAGATTTCGTCCGATAGAAAAAATTTCGCTACCGATCTCACAGCCTGCGCCACAAATCCCCTCCCTCGGCCTGAGTCGCGGTATCTTGTGCTAATCTTTTACTGTCCCGCCGCACACTCATAAATTTTAACGCACAAAGATTGCATAAGTATTCTGTGGAAGTTAACATTTGCGGCATCAATGTCTATTCAATTCTGGCGCATGAGTATTCAACTTAACGGTATCAATTGCTATTACGGCGCTCACCAGGCGCTGTTTGACATCACGCTGGAATGTCCAGCCGGGGAAACCCTGGTGCTGCTTGGCCCAAGCGGCGCCGGGAAAAGTTCATTGCTGCGGGTGCTGAACCTGCTGGAAATGCCGCGTTCGGGTCAGCTAAAGATCGCCGGCAACCAATTCGATTTCAAGCAGGCGCCGGGCGAAAAAGCCATTCGCGAACTGCGGCAAAATGTCGGCATGGTCTTCCAGCAATACAACCTGTGGCCTCACCTCACCGTGGTCCAGAACCTGATCGAAGCGCCTTGCCGCGTGCTGGGTCTGACCAAGGCTCAGGCGATGGAGCGCGCCGACAAGCTGCTCAAGCGTCTGCGCCTGACCGACTTCGCCGATCGCTTTCCGCTGCACCTTTCCGGCGGCCAGCAGCAGCGCGTAGCGATCGCTCGCGCCCTGATGATGGAGCCGCAGGTGCTGCTGTTCGATGAACCGACCGCAGCGCTGGATCCGGAAATCACCGCTCAGATCGTCAGCATCATTCGCGAACTGGCCGGCACCGGCATCACTCAGGTGATCGTCACCCACGAAGTGGAAGTGGCGCGCAAGACCGCCAGCCGCGTGGTGTACATGGAAAACGGCCATGTGGTGGAGCAAGGCGACAGCAGCCACTTCACGCAGCCGCGGACCACCGAGTTTGCCAACTACTTATCACACTAACAATTAACTTGCTGTAATTTGGGGAGTTTGCGATGAAAAAACTAATAATCGCCGCCGTTCTGGCCGGCATCAGCGTTTCCGCCTCCGCAGCCGAAACCATCCGTTTCGCTACCGAAGCCTCCTATCCTCCATTTGAATTTATTGACGCCGGCAACAAAATTCAGGGTTTTGATGTCGATCTGGCCAACGCGCTGTGCAAAGAGATGCAGGCCGAGTGCACCTTCACCAATCAGGCGTTCGACAGCCTGATCCCAAGCCTGAAGTTCAAGCGTTTCGATGCGGTCATGGCCGGTATGGACATTACACCGGAGCGTGAAAAGCAGGTGCTGTTCACCAAGCCGTACTACGATAACTCGGCGCTGTTCATCGCGCAGAAAGGCAAAATCGCCGACGTGGCGGCGCTGAAAGGCAAGAAAGTCGGCGTGCAAAACGGCACCACTCACCAAAAATACCTGACCGACAAGCACCCGGAAATCACCACCGTGCCTTACGACAGCTACCAAAACGCCATTTTGGATCTGAAGAACGGCCGCGTTGATGCGGTGTTCGGCGATACTGCGGTGGTCAACGAGTGGCTGAAGCAGAATGACGCGCTGGCGACAGTGGGCGCCAAAGTAACGGATAAAGACTACTTCGGCACCGGCCTCGGCATCGCGGTACGCCAGAAAAATACCGATCTGCAGGGCAAGTTCAACGCCGCCCTGGACAAGATCAAGCAGGATGGGACCTATGAAACCATCTACAAAAAATGGTTCCAGCAGTAATACGCCCCGATGAATGAATTACAACCTTTAGCAAGCGCCGCCGGCATGACCGTCGGCCTTGCCGTTTGCGCCCTGATCCTCGGGCTGATTCTGGCGATGCTGTTCGCCGTATGGGAATCGTCCCGCTGGAAAGCCGTCAGCTGGCTCGGCACCGCCTGGGTGACCGTGCTGCGCGGCCTGCCGGAAATCCTGGTGGTGCTGTTTATCTATTTCGGCTCGTCGCAGCTGCTGCTGATGCTCTCCGACGGCTTTACCCTTAACCTCGGTCTGTTTCAGTTGCCGATTCAGCTGGCGATCGACAATTTCGAAGTCAGCCCGTTCCTGTGCGGGGTGATCGCCCTGGCCTTGCTCTATTCCGCCTACGCCTCGCAGACGCTGCGCGGCGCGCTCAAAGCGGTGCCGCAGGGGCAGTGGGAATCCGGCCAGGCGCTGGGTCTCGGCAAAGCGGCGATCTTCTTTCGCCTGATCATGCCGCAGATGTGGCGCCATGCCCTGCCCGGCCTCGGCAATCAGTGGCTGGTGCTGCTGAAAGACACCGCGCTGGTGTCGCTGATCAGCGTGAACGATCTGATGTTGCAAACCAAAAGCATCGCCACCCGCACCCAGGAACCCTTTACCTGGTACGTGATCGCGGCGGCCATCTATCTGCTGGTGACGCTGTTCAGCCAATACGTCATCAAGCGCATTGAGCTGCGCGCCACGCGGTTTGAACGGGGGCCGGTCTGATGATTGAATATTTACCGGAAATCCTCAAAGGGCTGCATACCAGCCTGACCCTGACCGTCGCCGCGCTGCTGGTCGCGCTGCTGCTGTCGCTGCTGCTGACGGTGATCCTGACGCTGAAAACGCCGGTTCTGACGCCGCTGGTCAAGGCCTACGTGACGCTGTTCACCGGCACGCCGCTGCTGGTGCAGATCTTCCTGATCTACTACGGCCCCGGTCAGTTTCCGGCGATTCGCGACTACCCTTGGCTGTGGAACCTGCTGTCGCAGCCCTGGCTGTGCGCGATGATTGCGCTGGCGCTGAACAGCGCGGCCTATACCACGCAACTGTTCTACGGCGCGGTGCGCGCCATCCCCGCCGGACAATGGCAGTCGTGCGAAGCGCTGGGCATGTCGCGCCGGCAGACGCTGCGCATTCTGCTGCCGTTCGCCTTCAAGCGCGCGCTGTCGTCTTACTCCAACGAAGTGGTGCTGGTGTTCAAAAGCACGTCGCTGGCCTACACCATCACGCTGATGGAAGTGATGGGCTATAGCCAGCTGATGTACGGCCGTACCTACGACGTGATGGTGTTCGGCGCCGCAGGTCTGGTGTATCTGTGCGTCAACGGCCTGCTGACGCTGCTGATGCGGCTGGTGGAGCGCCGCGCGTTGGCGTTTGAGCGCCGCAACTGAAGCCATCCCCCTTTCCAGCCCCGCCATTGCGCGGGGCTTTTTTTATCCCCATTGCAATATTTAATCATTTATATTGCATTTTAATTCACTCAGTGGCAGGGTTGTCAGCAGGTGTCCTCGCAAAAACCTCTGGCGATTACCAGTAAAAACAAACGATAGCGAAATAATCACTTTCAGGATCCAGACAGGAGCTCTACGCATGAAAAAACTGCTGCTTGCCGCGACGATGTTGGCCGGAATGACCTTTAACGCCACCGCAGCCGAGACTATCCGCTTCGCCGCCTCCGCCACCTATCCGCCGTTCGAATCGCTGGACGCCAACAACCAGATCGTCGGCTTCGATATCGACTTGGCCAACGCGTTGTGCAAACAGATGCAGGCGCAGTGCACTTTCACCAACCAGGCGTTCGACAGCCTGATCGCCGCGCTGAAATTCAAAAAATACGATGCGGTGATTTCCGGTATGGATATCACGCCGGAGCGCAGCAAACAGGTCGCCTTCACCCAACCTTACTATGCCAACTCGGCGATTGTGATCGCGCAAAAAGGCAAGTTCAGCTCGCTGGCTGATCTGAAAGGCAAAAAGCTCGGCATGGAAAACGGCACCACCCACCAGAAATACATGCAGGACAAGCACCCGGAGATTAACACCGTCTCTTACGACAGCTACCAGAACGCTATTCTGGAGCTGAAAAACGGCCGTATCGACGGCGTCTTCGGCGATACCGCCGTAGTGAACGAGTGGCTGAAAACCAACCCGCAGCTGGCGCCGGTCGGCGAACATATCACCGATGCGCAATACTTCGGCACCGGCCTTGGCATCGCGGTGCGTCCGGACAACCAGGCGCTACTGGCCAAGCTGAACGCCGCGCTGGACGCCATCAAGGCCGACGGCACCTACAAGGCCATCAACGACAAATGGTTCCCGCAGTAAGTCCGCATGTGGAGTCGCCATCCTTCGGCGGCTCCATCCGATTGCCACCCCATTCGGTTAGTGCTAAATTTGATACTGAATTTAGCATCAAGGATAACATCATGACGGTTCAACCCATTCTCGCCGACTCCGCAGTCAGCATCAGCGATTTTAAAAAATCGCCCAACGCCGCCCTTAAAGAGGCACAAGGGCAACCGGTCGCCGTCCTGACCAACGGTAAGATTTCGGGATATTACGTCTCTCCGGAAACCTGGGAGGCGATCGCGGAATACCTGGAAGATATCGAACTCGCTGAAATCGTTCGTTCACGGATGAACGGCAAACGCATTAAGGTCAATTTGGATGACTTATAAGCTTGAATTCGAAGAACATGCGCTGAAGGAATTTAAAAAACTGTCCCCGGTGATCCGGGAACAGTTCAAAAAAAAGCTGGCATCGGTGCTGGTTAATCCCCACGTCCCCGCCAACAAACTCGCCGGTTTGCCCGATTGCTACAAAATCAAACTCAGAGCCTCAGGCTTTCGTTTGGTATATCGCGTCATGGAAACGGAGATCGTGGTTCTGGTCCTGTCTGTGGGCAAACGCGAACGTTCAGCGGCTTACACGGCTGCCAAAAAGCGCCTTTAACGCCGCACCAACAGCGTCAACACTTCGTAGTGCGCGGTATGCGGGAACATGTCGAACAGCTGCACCCGTTCGATGCGGTATCCCGGCAACATCTCGATATCTTTCGCCATGCTCTCGGCGTTGCAGCTGGAATACAGAATGTAATCCGGCGCCATCCGGCTCAAATAATCGCACAGCGCCTGGCCGATGCCGCGGCGCGGCGGGTTGACCAACACCAACTGCGGCACCTGCCCTTCGGCGGTGGCGAAGCGGGTGGAATCGAGCGCCTGAAAATCGACCTGCAGCATCCCCAATCGCTGCGCCGACTGGCGCGCGCAGGCGATCGCTTCCGCGCTGATTTCGATGCCGGTCAGGCGAGTTTGCGGCTGCGCGCAGTGCAGACCGAAACCGCCGACGCCGCAAAACAGATCCCACATGCTGTCGATACCCAGCGCGCGCACCCAGTCGCGGGCGGTGGCATACAGATCGGCGGCCACCTGCGGGTTGGTTTGGAAGAAGCTTTGCGGGCGGATGAACAGCGGCACCTGATTGAACTGTTCCTCCAGCGCCTGCTGTTCGGTCAGCGCGATCTCGCGCTCCCCTTCCATGATCGCCATATGCACCGGCTGAATATTGGCGGAGATCACCTTGAGCTGCGGCAGCTGCTGCTGCAGCCACGGCAGCGCGGCGCGCAGCTGCGCCAGCTTGGTTTCCGAGCGCAGCACGAAGCGCAGCATCACGCCGCCGTCGAGCGTGCTTTCGGTCAGCAGCAGGTATTTCAGCTCGCCGCGTTTGCGCGCCACGTTATACGGCGTCAGGCCGGCGCGGGCGATGAAGCTTTTCAGCACCGCAAACATCGGCGCAAAGCCGGCGGGATACAGCGGGCAGTCGCTCAGATCGACCGGCGTGCCGTCGCGGTGCAGCATGCCGAGCAGCGGGCGCTCCACGCTGCCGCTGACCACCATCTTGGCTTTATTGCGAAATGCGCTCAGTTCCCCCGCCGCCGGCTGCAGCCACTGCGCGACATCGCGCCCGGCCAGCAGCGATTGCAGGTGATGCTGTTTGTCGGCCAGCTGCTGCGAATAGGGCTTTTCCAGCCACTGACAGGAACGGCAGGTGCCCGCCGTATACAAAGCGCAATGCATGAAGATACCGTGAAGTCCAGGATGACGAATTAAGGGCGCAGAGTTTACCACTCCGCGCACCTAAAATCTCACTTGCGCGCGGTGAAGAAGCGGCGGCTGGCGGTGGGGACGAACAGCAGCGCCAGGATCACCGCGTCGGGGACCTTTTGCAGGATCAGAACGTGCAGGATTTGGCCGCTGGTTTCCCCTTCCACGGTGAATACCTCGGGGAAGACGCTGCCGATGGTGGCCAGCAGCAGGTAAAGCACCACGATGCACTGACAGGCCACGTAGCCCCAGCGCCCCCAGTTGCGGCCGCGCATCACCGCAAAACCGCAGCTGATTTGCAGGCACAGCAGCATCAGCCCGGCCAGAAAGATAAAGGTGGAATCCCACGCCTGCGCGCTGGTGCTGACAAACTCCTTCGCGCCGTCGACGCCCAGCTCGCCCAGCAGCAGCACCACGCTGATACACTTGATCGCCACCATGGCGGTGCCCGCCACCATCACCGGCACCGGCGCATCTGAAGTCGATCTTATTCCCTGCCCGCTTTTCAGCATGTCTGACATATCCGTGTTCCGCTACGACGCGCCACTGCCCCTACGCCTTTCGCATTGCCGCGTTGTTGGCGGCAGTGTGAAATTCATTGGAGCCATTCAAATGGCGCATGTAAAGTCAGGTAGTTAGTTGCAATACTTATTGATTGCAAAAATAGCAGGTTTGTTACGATTCAGCTACGGGCCGCCCGCTGCAATTCACGCGATCGTTGTTTTTCCGAGCGCGCCATAAACCACCAGGCGATCAGGCCGAGAATGCCCACCACCAGCAGGATCAGGCTGGCCAGCGCGTTAATTTCCGGATTCACCCCCATGCGCACGCTGGAGAACACCAGCATCGGCAACGTGGTGGCGCCCGGGCCGGAGACGAAACTGGCGATCACCAGATCGTCCAGCGACAGGGTAAACGCCAGCATCCAGCCGGAGATCAGCGCCGGCGCAATCATCGGCAAGGTGATGACGAAAAACACCTTCAGCGGCGGCGCCCCCAGGTCCATCGCCGCCTCTTCAATTGAGCGATCCACCTCGCGCAAGCGCGAACTGATCACCACCGCCACATAAGCGGTACAGAAGGTGACATGCGCCAGCCAAATGGTGAACATGCCGCGTTCCGACGGCCAACCGAAGGCGTGCCCCATCGCCACGAACAGCAGCAGCAACGACAGGCCGGTGATCACGTCCGGCATCACCAGCGGCGCGGTCAGCATAAACGCGAAACCGGTCGAACCGCGAAAACGGCCGAAACGCACCATCACCACCGCAGCGATGGCGCCCAGCACCACCGCGGCAGTGGCGGCGGCGGCGGCGATGGTCAGGCTGAGCCCCACCGCGCTAATCATCGCCGAATCGTGGAACAGTTCGCTATACCAGCGCGTGGACCAGCCGGCCCACACCGTCACCAACTTGGAGCTGTTGAAGGAGTAAATCACCAGCATCAGCATCGGCGCATACAGGAAGGTAAAGCCGACAGTCAGGATGGCGATGCGCCACGGTGAACGCACTACCGGCAAGTTGTTCATGCCTGGCCTCCCATTTCCTTGTTCTGGTGCTTGTGGAACCACAATATTGGCACGATCAGCAACAGCAGCATGATGGTGGCGACCGCCGAGGCCACCGGCCAGTCGCGGTTATTGAAGAACTCCTGCCACAGCACGCGGCCGATCATGATGCTGTCCGGCCCGCCGAGCAGCTCCGGGATCACGAACTCCCCCACCGCCGGAATGAACACCAGCATCGAGCCGGCGATGATGCCGCCGCGCGTCAGCGGCACGATCACGCTGAAAAAGGTTTTCAGCGGCCGGGCGCCCAGATCCAGCGACGCCTCCACCAGCGAGTAATCCAGCCGGATCAGCGCCGTGTAGATCGGCAACACCATAAACGGCAGGTAGGAATAGACGATGCCGATATATACCGCCAGGTTGGTGTGCAGGATCACCAGCGGCTGGTCGATCACCCCTAACCACATCAGAAAGTTGTTCAGCGTGCCGTTGTTTTTCAGAATGCCCATCCAGGCATAGACGCGGATCAGGAACGAGGTCCAGGAAGGCAGGATCACCAGCAACAGCAGAATGTTGCGGGTCGACGCCTTGCTGTGGGCCACCGCCCAGGCCAGCGGATAGCCGATGATCAGGCAACACAGCGTCGAAATCGCCGCCACGCGCAGCGACTGCAGATAGGCGTCGATATACAGCGGATCGTCGGTCAGCTGCAGGTAGTTGGCGAAGTTGAGCGCGATGTTCAGTTTGCCGTCCACCCAGCTCATCAGCTCGGTGTAGGGCGGCACCGCCATCGCCAACTCCGCCAGGCTGATCTTGAACACGATCAGGAAAGGCAGCATAAACAGCAGCGTCAGCCATAAATACGGCAGCGCGATCACCAGCTTGCGGCCATGGGCCATCAGCAGGCGATGTAACAGCGCCCTGAGGGCGCCGGGCGCTTTGGCCGGCGGTTCCGGCGCGCGTTCAGAAAGCAGGGTCATACGGGTTACTCCTCACCGGATCCACTACACCGTCAACACGACGCAGCTGTCGGTTTCCCAACATAGACGCACTTCATCGCCCCAGGTGGGCATCCCCTTGCGGAAGCGGTGGCCGTTTTGCAGCTGGGCGCTGATGATCTGCCCGCTGTGCAGTTTCACGTGGTAGATGGACAGATCGCCCAGATAGGAAATGTGCGCCACTTCCCCCACCGCGAAGTTGCAGCCGTCTTCCGGCACTTGTTCGCACAGCAGGATCTTTTCCGGCCGCAGCGCGACCTGGATCGGCACGCCGTCCACCACCGAGGCGTCCGGATCCACTTTGATCGCATGGCGCAACCCCGGGCTTTGCAGGATCAGCGCATCGTCGTGGCGCTCTTGCAGCACGCAGTCGAAAATGTTGACCGAACCGATAAATTCGGCGCTGAAGCGGCTGTTCGGATGCTCGTAGATCTCTTCCGGCTCGCCGATCTGCACGAACTTGCCGCGGTTCATGATGGCGATGCGCCCCGCCATGGTCATCGCTTCTTCCTGATCGTGCGTCACCATCACGCAGGTCACGCCGACGCGCTCGAGAATGTCGGTCACTTCCAGCTGCATGCGGTCGCGCAACTTCTTGTCCAGCGCGCCCATGGGCTCATCCAGCAGCAGCAGCTTCGGCCGCTTGGCCAGGCTGCGCGCCAGCGCCACCCGCTGCCGTTGGCCGCCGGAAAGCTGGTGCGGTTTGCGCTTGGCGTACTCCTGCATGTGCACCAACGCCAACATTTCCGCCACCCGTTCGGCGATCTCCGCCCGCGGCATTTTGTCCTGCTTAAGGCCAAACGCGATATTCTGCTCCACGGTCATGTGCGGGAACAGCGCGTACGACTGAAACATCATATTGATCGGCCGCTGGTACGGCGGCACATGCGACATATCCTGCCCGTCGAGCACGATCTGCCCTTCCGTCGGCGGTTCGAAACCGGCCAGCATGCGCAGCAAGGTGGACTTGCCGCAGCCGGACGGGCCAAGCAGCGCAAAGATCTCACCCTTATAGATGGTGAGGCTGACGTCTTCGACCGCATTCTGCCCGTCGAAGGTTTTGGTGAGGTTACGGATTTCCAGCAGAGGGGTGAAAACCTTCTGCGACTTGGCTTGAGGACGAGGAATAGCGTCGTTCAATCGGGGTGCTCTCCGGCGTAAAGCGGCACAAAACCACGGCGAGCGCCGTGGCCCAAAACGGCAATGCAGGCGGGGAACACCCGCCTGCCGGTTTACCGACGATGGGGGGCTCCCCCATCATCACTTCCCGCTTTTAACTTTAGTCCATGCGCGGGTAATGACACGGTCCAGCTTCGGCGACTGCACGTTGAGCGTGAACAGCTTGGCGCGCAAATCGGCCGGCGGATAGACGTTCGGGTTATCGCGCACTTCGGCGTTCACCAGCGGCGTGGAATCTTTCACCGCATTGGCGTAGTAAATGTGATTACTGATGTCCGCCATCACGTCCGGCTTCAGCAGGAAGTTCAGGAACTGGTAGGCGGCGTCCTTGCTTTTGGCGTCCGCCGGCATAGCGAACATGTCAAAGTAGGTCAGCGCCCCCTCTTTCGGGATCGCATAGGCCACATTCACGCCGTTCTTCGCCTCTTTGGCGCGGTTGGCCGCCTGCATCACGTCGCCGGACCAGCCGATCGCCACGCAGATGTCACCGTTCGCCAGATCGTTGATGTACTGAGAAGAGTGGAAATAGCGGATGTTCGGCCGCAGCTTCAGCAGCAGATCGTTGGCCGCGCCGGTGTAGTCCGCCGCGTTGGTGCTGTTGGGATCTTTGCCCAGATAATGCAGCACGGTAGCGTAGACTTCGCTCGGCGCATCGAGGAAGGAGACGCCGCAGCTCTTGAGCTTCTCCAGGTTTTCCGGCTTGAAGATCAGATCCCAGCTGTTGACCGGCGCGTCTTTGCCCAACGCCGCCTTCACCTTGTCGACGTTATAGCCGATGCCGGTGGTCACCATCATGTAAGGGATGCCGTATTTGTTGTCTTTGTCGTTATGCGCCACCAGCTTCAGCATCTCGGGATCGAGATTTTTGTAGTTGGGGATCTTGCTCTTGTCGAGCGGCTCGAAAATGCCGGCCTGCGACTGACGCTCGAGGAAGTTGGATGAAGGGACCACCAAATCGTAACCGGTGCTGCCCGCCATCAGTTTGCCTTCCAACACTTCGTTGGAGTCAAAGACGTCGTACACCACTTTGATACCGGTTTCTTTCTGGAATTTGGCCAGGGTATCCGGCGCGATATAGTCGGACCAGTTATACACGTGCAGCGTTTTCTCTTCGGCTGACGCCGTGACGGACGCGGCCATCAACAGACCGGCAACCACACCCGATAACCACTTTTTACGTTGGGTGACCATCCGTAACTTCCTCCAAAACAGGGTAAATCATAGAATTGAACTTGTATCTGCAGCGATACAAAACCTTTCCTGATTGAGCGCAATCGTTGCAACCGCGAAATGAATGGCTATGCATATGATTGCATGCGCCTTTTTGCACTGCCCTGCTCGCGTGGTTACAAGGGAAATCGCAAGCCCTTTGCAGAATCAGCAGCATAGCCGCTGCCATCGCAACCCGCCAGCCCCCAGGGTAAAAAACGCCATTTATCGATTTTTTATGCAATTTTTCTCTATGTGATACGGCATTAACGGCTTAAAAGCCGAGAAAGATCGGGCGACAGAGGCCAAAGTGCAGAATATTTAATTGCGGAGGGGAATCACGGCAGCATGCCGCCGGAGCGACGGCATGCTTAAGGTACAGCGAGGATCAGTGCAGCATCGGCTGACGCACGGCGCCAGCGGGGATCTCTTCTTCGTCCCCCATAAACAGCAGATCGTTCGCCCGCGCCTCGAGGATCACCATCGAGACCTGCTCTTCGCCCTGCTGCATGAAGTGGGTGAACTGCTCGTAGGTGATGCCGACCGCCACGCTCAGCGACTGGCAGACGATCAGCTTCGGCAGGTTGTCGTCCTGAATGTCGACAAAGGCCTTGATGGTCAGCGAGCTGGCGTTGATCTGGCTCAGATCCGCCACCAGCGGGATCAGCGCGGTCGGCTTCACCTCGGCCAGCGCGGAGAACAGAATGACGTTGTCCACCAGATCTATCTTGGCGTCGAACACGCCGTCGAAGTTCTGCATGTGCGGCAGGTGCAGCGCCTGGCAGGAATCGCACTCAAAGAAAGAAATGCCCGACTGATCCAGCCAGCGCCGCAACAGCGCCAAATCGGGGACAATGAGTGAATCCATAATAACCAGCCTCACAATATTCAAAACGCGAAAAGGCGCATAGCTTACGGAATATTCACCCGATACGCCACGATCAATGCGGCTTAATTCACTAATTAAGATATTGCTCGGCGGGAAAAGCGCAACGCGCGTACCGTCAGCCGCCCGATTTCAGGCGGAACCCCGGCCGGCCGCGCTGCTCGATGTATTCGATCATCATGCCGGCAATGTCCAGCCCGGTAGTGGTTTCCACCCCTTCCAGCCCCGGTGAGGCGTTGACCTCCATCACCAGCGGGCCGCGCTCGGCGCGCAGGATATCCACCCCGGCGACGTCCAGCCCCAGCGTGTTCGCCGCTTTGACCGCAATCGCCCGCTCCCTGGCGGTGATGGTCACTTTGCGGGCGCTGCCGCCACGGTGCAGGTTGGAACGAAACTCGCCGGGCTTCGCCTGCCGCTCGATGGCGGCCACCACCCGGCCGCCCACCACCAGGCAGCGCACGTCACGGCCCTGCGCTTCGCGCACGTACTCCTGCACCAGAATATGGGCGTTCAGGCCGCGAAAGGCGTCGATCACGCTTTCCGCCGCCTGGCGAGTTTCCGCCAGCACCACCCCGATGCCCTGCGTGCCTTCCACCAGCTTGACCACCAGCGGCGCGCCGCCGACCAGTTCGATCAGATCGCCGGTATCGTCCGGTGAATGGGCGAAACCGGTGATCGGCAGATCGATACCCTGCCGGGCCAACAGTTGCAGCGAACGCAGCTTGTCGCGGGCGCGGGTAATGGCCACGGATTCGTTGAGCGGGTAGCTGCCAAGCAGCTCGAATTGGCGCAGCACCGCGGTGCCGTAAAAGGTGATGGCGGAACCGATGCGCGGGATCACCGCGTCATAACGCTCCAACTGACGGCCGCGATAGTGAATGGTCGGCGCCGCCGGGTTGATGTTCATATAACAGGAAAGCGGATCGATGATATCGATGCTGTGCCCGCGATCTTCCGCCGCTTCACGCAGCCGCTTGCACGAATAGAGCGATCCGTCGCGAGAAAGAATGGCAATTTTCACTCGTCACCCCAAAAAGGCCAACGCCTGCCCCGCAGGCGGGTTAGCGGCCGCGGCGCTCAGGCGCGCGGATCGCTGTCCTGATGATTTTTCGATACGTCCGTATCTTGCGGCTTGCGGCGATCGTTTTCCGGCGGCAGGCCGCCGCGCATCAGCGGCCCGAACCCCTGCACCACGCGCCATACCAGAAACGCCGCCGCCGGCACCATCAGCGCCACGCCGAGGAAAATCATGCCGACCGCCGCCTGCTGCGACGCCAGCCAGCCCGGCAGCTGCAGGTGCCCGTGAATGCTGAGGTAGGCCAATACCAGCATCACGATGCCCAGCCCTTCCAACACCAGCACTGGGCGCGGTAAGTCACCGAATGAACGCATATTTTTCTTCTCCAGAAGGTCTGCCCCCAGTGTAGTGAATTCCCGTCGACGACGACAGCCCCGGCAGACTAATTGGTTGCATGAATCAGATTAACAGGTAATTCCTGCTTTTTTTTCACCGCCTCAACGGGCATAGTAGGCGCCATCTGACGCAGGTAATGACTTTTTCGGTGACGGGATGTCGTTGCGGTAGCGAACAATTTTTTGAAAATCCAATTAAGGAGCGTTGCATGTTTGCAGTAATCTTCGGGCGTCCTGGCTGTCCTTATTGTGTCCGCGCTAAAGAACTGGCGGAAAAACTGACTGAAGAACGCGACGATTTCAACTTCCGTTACGTTGACATCCACGCGGAAGGCATCACCAAGGCCGATCTGGAAAAAACCGTCGGTAAACCGGTTGAAACCGTGCCGCAGATCTTCCTGGACGAGAAGCACATCGGCGGTTGCACCGATTTCGAAGCTTACGCTAAAGAACACCTGAACCTGTTCCAGTAAGTTTTTGAACGACAAAAAAAGGCGCTTAACGCGCCTTTTTTTATTGCCGCTGCCGCCGATGCAGCTGCTGGAGCGTGTGCAACAGACCGAGGGCGAACAGCATCAGCATCGCGCCGAACACGCACCAGAACACCGCACTGGTGGCATAAGCCAGCTCCTGCCAGAACGAATAGGACGGCGTCAGCCAGAAGTGACGGATCAGCAGGCAGAGCGGCAAGGCATAAAGCGCCCCCAGCAGCGGACACAGCAGCCGCTTGCGGCTCGACAGATAGCTGGCGATCGCGCCGGGGATCACAAACAGCAGCAGGCCGGTTTCCCCGTGGTGCTCATGATCCGTGCTGCCGAACAGGCCGGTTTGCTGGCCGAGAAACACCAGGTTGAACAACAGAAAACAGCTGAGAATGCCCAGCCAATATCGATAACTCGTCATGCGAATTCTCCCCCGCCCAATTACCGCATCAATAGAAATCAGCCCGGCCACCCGTGAGGTGACGCTGAACCGAATTTTTTCCTTGGTCAAAAGAGAGTTAAATGCGCACGGCGGCGCAGGAAATCAGCTTTCTGTGCTGGCTGTCATCGGTCATAGCGTCTAGAATGAACGCCGCCGAACGATGGTTCGCTTCGCTTTCTGCTGGTGGTGATTTATGACGTCGTTTTAAGGCTGAATTTATCTCTTATAGTTATCTATATCAAGCACTTACTGGTAAACAATAAGTTATCCTCCGTGAACATAAACGTCGCTAGTTTGTTAAACGGTAACTACATTCTGTTACTGTTCGTGGTACTCGCGCTGGGGCTGTGCCTCGGTAAACTCCGTCTGGGCTCCGTCCAACTCGGTAATTCCATTGGCGTTTTGGTGGTTTCCCTGTTGCTCGGCCAGCAACACTTCGCCATTAACACCGAGGCGCTGAATCTCGGCTTCATGCTGTTTATTTTCTGCGTCGGGGTGGAAGCCGGGCCTAACTTTTTCTCGATTTTCTTCCGCGACGGCAAAAATTACCTGATGCTGGCGCTGGTGATGGTCGGTTCGGCGATGGTGATCGCCATCGGTCTCGGCAAGCTGTTCCACTGGGACATCGGCCTGACCGCAGGCATGCTGGCCGGCTCGATGACCTCCACGCCGGTGCTGGTGGGGGCCGGCGATACGCTGCGCAACACCATCGTCAACGGCCCGGCGCTGCTGGCGGCGCAGGATCATCTGAGCCTCGGCTATGCCCTCACCTACCTGATCGGTCTGGTCAGCCTGATTTTTGGCGCGCGCTACCTGCCGAAGCTGCAGCACCAGGATCTGTCCACCTCCGCCCAGCAAATCGCTCGTGAACGCGGCCTGGACACCGACAGCCAGCGCAAGGTCTACCTGCCGGTGATCCGCGCCTATCGCGTCGGCCCCGAGCTGGTGGCCTGGGCCGACGGCAAGAACCTGCGCGAGCTGGGCATCTACCGCCAGACCGGCTGCTACATCGAACGCATCCGCCGCAACGGCATTCTGGCCAACCCGGACGGTGACGCGGTGCTGCAGGTGGGCGATGAGATCTCGCTGGTCGGCTACCCGGACGCCCACGCGCGGCTGGATCCGAGCTTCCGCAACGGTAAGGAAGTGTTCGATCGCGATCTGCTCGACATGCGCATCGTGACCGAAGAGATCGTGGTGAAGAACAGCAACGCAGTGAACAAACGCCTGAGCCAGCTGAAGCTGACCGACCACGGCTGCTTCCTCAACCGCGTGATCCGCAGCCAGATCGAAATGCCGATCGACGACAGCATCGTGCTCAACAAAGGCGACGTGCTGCAGGTGAGCGGCGACGCGCGCCGGGTGAAGAGCGTGGCGGAGAAAATTGGCTTTATCTCGATTCACAGCCAGGTGACCGATCTGCTGGCGTTCTGCGCCTTCTTCATCATCGGCCTTTTGATCGGCCAGATCACCATACAGTTCAGCAACTTCTCGTTCGGCATCGGCAACGCCGCCGGCCTGCTGATGTCCGGCATTATGCTCGGCTTCCTGCGCGCCAACCACCCGACCTTCGGCTACATTCCGCAGGGGGCGCTGAACATGGTGAAAGAGTTCGGCCTGATGGTGTTTATGGCGGGCGTAGGCCTGAGCGCCGGCGCCGGCATCGGCCACAGCCTGGGCGCGGTCGGCGGCCAGATGCTGATCGCCGGGCTGATCGTCAGCTTGGTGCCGGTGATTATCTGCTTCCTGTTCGGTGCCTACGTGCTGCGCATGAACCGCGCCCTGCTGTTCGGCGCGATTATGGGCGCCCGCACCTGCGCACCGGCGATGGAGATCATCAGCGATACCGCGCGCAGCAACATCCCGGCGCTGGGTTACGCCGGCACCTACGCCATCGCTAACGTGCTGTTAACGCTGGCGGGTTCACTCATCGTGGTGCTATGGCCGGGCATACTCGGCTGATCGATTAGCGGGAGAGATGGATCGGCGATAAAAATATTTTGATTTTTTTGTCGCCGGCCAGAACTTTCGTTGGGGGCCGCAGTCTGAATTAGTGCCACTGCTTTTCTTTGATGTCCCCATTTTGTGGAGCCCGATAATCCCGCCTTTTAGGTTCAAGATTATCGGGTTTTTTGTTGCCTGAAGCAGCCCGCAACACCTGCTGTCGCGGCCTCGTCGTCAGGCATAAAGCATCCTATCTCTGAGCGTCGCTTACGCCAGCCTCCCTATCAATGTGCAGGTTTCAACATAGAAACGCTGCTTGTGGGTTCGCCACTGTTCAAAGAGATGGCGTCACAAACGGGACTTAACAACAGCACTCTCGTCGCCGTCGGCTGGGTGCTCTTTGGTGGCTCATTCCATCATCTTCCTGTATATCATAACGTCATGTTACTGCACTGGAAGAAGACCAGCATTGTCCCCCATGATAGTCGAGACTATCTAATTCACCTGTTTTATTTTTTCTTTAATTTTAATTAGTTTCTTTATATACGCATTGCTCTTATCCCCTTTAGCTATTTCCGCAGAAATCAGCGAGAGGAAGCTATCATTAAAATCATCTTTGGCTAATGGATTAGCTCCATGAGCCAACAGAACCTCAATGTGTTCTGGGCAACTGTTATACAGCGCATTAATTAATGGCGTTTTGTTCATAGCCCCTTTGATATTAACATCAACTTGGTATGCAATTAACATCTTTAATGTTTCTGTGTTCGCCGCATCAAAACTTTCAAATATAATGGGTTGATTATGAACCTTATCTCTGGCATTTGGAGAGAGCCCGCCCTCTAACATAGCTTGTATCCATACGCCGTTATTCGCCTTCATAACAAATTCAGCTGGGCTACTCCCCCCCTCAGTTCTTGGCTGCAGTGGATCTGCCCCCACCTTGACCAAATCCGTAATGATATTGAGCCGCTCTGGCGTGTTCTTGTCAAAGATAGCGTTATTTATCGCCCAGAATAACAACGTCATCTCCGCCTTGGCCGGTCGATTTAACGTTTCTTTGCTCACCGTCGATAAAACCTTATCCAGCTTTTTTCTGTCACCCTCGTAGATGATATTGGCGATGTCCAGCTGCGTCCCTTCAAAATAATCTTGTGGCTGTAGATCCCTACCTTGTTCGCATCCCTGCATCATGAGCATCGACAGCAACATGATAATGATAAGAGCCCTGTGCCTCATGCCATCTCCATTTTAAGCGTAACCACGGTTCAACTTTGCTTTTTCACCGTATCAGCATCCCTCTATGCCCTTGAATACTGAGAACGGCTTATTGACTGACAGGGAGAGGTGGCCATTTCCCACCACGCTTAATTAGCTCGTCTTTGATACGCTCAAGAGACGCTTTCGCCTCACTACCGTCCGGGCTTCTATTAATCAGCCGTTGCAGTTGATTGCCCATCGTCCAACCCGAGTTGCCTCTTATATCACTATCGGCGCCTTTTTCTAATAGAAGAATGACGTGGTCATAGGAGTGATAATCTAAAGCATCGATGAGCAGCGTATCACCCAATGAATTTCTTATATTTATATCAGCGCCATGCTCCAACATGACCTCTAATGTCTCTGTATTTTTTGCAAAGATGCTATTGAATATAATGGGTTGATTATGAACCTTATCCTTAGCATTTGGAGAGAGCCCGCCCTCTAACATAGCTTGTATCCATACGCCTTTATTCGCCTTCATAACAAATTCAGCTGGGCTACTCCCCCCCTCAGTTCTTGGCTGCAGTGGATCTGCCCCCACCTTGACCAAATCCGTAATGATCTTGAGCCGCTCTGGCGTGTTCTTGTCAAAGATAGCGTTATTTATCGCCCAGAATAACAACGTCATCTCCGCCTTGGCCGGTCGATTTAACGTTTCTTTGCTCACCGTCGATAAAACCTTATCCAGCTTTTGTCTGTCACCCTCGTAGATGATATTGGCGATGTCCAGCTGCGTCCCTTCAAAATAATCTTGTGGCTGTAGATCCCTACCTTGTTCGCATCCCTGCATCATGAGCATCGACAGCAACATGATAATGATAAGAGCGCTGTGCCTCATGCCATCTCCATTTTAAGCGTAACCACGGTTCAACTTTGCTTTTTCACCGTATCAGCATCCCTCTATGCCCTTGGATACTGAGAACGGCTTATTGACTGACAGGGAGAGGTGGCCATTTCCCACCACGCTTAATTAGCTCGTCTTTGATGCGCTCAAGAGACGCTTTCGCCTCACTGCCGTCCGGACTTCTATTAATCAGCCGTTGCAGTTGATTGCCCATCGTCCAACCCGAGTTGCCCCTTATATCGCTATCGGCGCCTTTTTCTAATAGAAGAATGACGTGGTCATAGGAGTGATAATCTAAAGCATCGATGAGCAGCGTATCACCCAGTGAATTTCTTATATTTATATCAGCGCCATAATCCAACATGACCTCTAATGTCTCTGTGTTCTTCGCAAGAATACTTTTAAATATAATTGGCTTATTGTTGACTTTATCTTTTGCATTAGGAGATAGCCCCCCATCTAACATGGATTTTATCCAGATTCCCTTATCTGCTTTCATAACAAATTCAGCGGGACTACTTCTCCCTTCCGGCCTTGGCTGCAGTGGGTCTGCTCCTGCCTTAACCAGATCTGTAATTATCTTAAGCCGCTCTGGCGTGTTCTTGTCAAAGATAGCGTTATTTATCGCCCAGAATAGCAACGTCATCTCCGCCTTGCCCGGTCGATTTAACGTTTCTTTGCTTACCGTCGGTAAAACCTTATCCAGCTTTTGCCTGTCACCCTCGTAGATGATGTTGGCGATGTCCAGCTGCGTCCCTTCAAAATAATCCTGCGGTTGTAAATCCATACCTTGTTTGCACCCCTGAATGATGAGCATAGACACTAGCATCGTGATAATGAGTATGATTTTTTTCATATTCGTCCCTTGATTGTGGCAATGTCATCGTCTTTCTCATTTTCAATGCATTGTATCGCCTGGTCTATACCGTGCTTATCCAGCAGTGAACCTGTTCCACCGGGAAGCGTGTGCTTTACTCCCACGGCGTCAGGCGCCAACATGGACAACCGCTCTTTCGCCATCACCGCCGGGGGATAAAATTTAAGGTCTTTGGCATCTTCCCACAAATCAACCTCCTGCAGCTTGGTCAACAGCTCCCCTTTTACGCGATACGCCTGAATATTATCGGCGCTGCCTATTATAGAGCCACCGTATTTTTCGACGGTTCCCGCATTCAGACCTGCTGCATTAAACGTCCAAGCCGGTTTGCCGCTGGCTATGGAGGTCGCAGAGGCCATACCGCCTCCTAATGAATGACCCGCAACGTCAATATTTGATACTTTCGAAATTTTATCGCCAATTATAACGGCTTGTTTATAGTATTCAGAATTAAACCCCAACCCCTGAGCGCCGTTATTTGACCAGTCACTCAGGTTTTTAATCCCTGACAAATCGCCGTTCAATAACGCTTTCTGGGCAGCCTTGCTTATTCCCTCCGGGAACTCGGGCGCACGCGATCCGCGGAACACCACCGTCGGGTTCATCGCTTTGCCAAAGACCTTCTCATCAGGCTGATAAACCCGAGCCAGAAAGCCCGGCGTATCCTCATCGTCATAGAGCATATCTTTGCTTAAACCGAGTTTACCCAGCGCCCCATCATTGTTACTGATATCCTTCCAGCCTTCAGGGATGTCTATCGTGTCCTTGAGCGGGTTAGTGGTCTTATAGACATTCTGAGCCAACTTCGCCTTTTCGACCGCGACGTTGTTCTCCGCCAGGCGCTGTGCCGCCATGCGCGCATCCGGGTAAATGCTGCGGTTGCCTCGCCCTATCAGGTACTGGCGTTCTTGCCAGCGTTCTGCCTTGGTCATTGGGCGGATGGCCTGCACCGTGGCGGCAACGGTTGCCACTGCGGTCGCGATGGCTTGTTGCAGAGGGGGATTCCGGGTCGTATTCTGCCTCGCCGGCAGCACCGTCGGTTTTGCCCGGTGGCCATAGCGGCTGACCATTTCTTCATAGCGGGCGATCACGCGCCCGGTAGGATAAAAGGCGGGAAGAGAGCTGCCTGGGTAGCGCTGTAATCGGCCTTCCGCGTCGACGTAAAAGGCATATTTCGTCGGCGTCCAGGTGCCCATTCCCTGATCAATCGCCAGCAAGCCGCCCCGGTTGATCTCATCGAGTACGCTGCGCTTCATAGCCACGTCCTCACGATAACCGGTGACGCCAATCCCGGATTGAGTATTGCGGGTGATCGGATACCGGCTGCTTATCGATATGCCGGCCGCGCCGCCGAACAAATAATGCCGTTCCAGCTCATGCCGCGCTGCTGTCGGGTTAAGTATCCTGGAAAAGCTTTCCGGCGCCGTGTGTTCAGAGGAGAAATGAATCAGTTTCATACGGTGCCTGCCCACTCGCAGGGTTCCGTGGTCGGCACAGGCGCACCATCATCAAGCAACTCGCCAGGTGTGCGGCTGTTACGGGGCTCGTCGAGCGTTAGCGAACGATAACGCATTGGATATCCTTATCTTCTGTGTCATTCCATTAATAGGGCATGCGCAAAATTATCACACTTCAGTAAAGATTTCTTTGCTCTATTTCTATACGCACGCATCCTCTTCCATCCATGCAGCTGCGTGCTTCCTGTGCACTTGTGAAGAGGTATTGACTTGCGTATTTCGTTGCCATGTCGCGCCTAAAAGCCACGTCCGAAAGCAATCAGTCGAGTGTCAAAGATGCGGGAATGATAAGGAGACAGGAAGGAGAAAGGCTCCGCCAACCGGGAATGGCCAGCGGAGCGGCGTCAGGCGGCGGTTATTTCTGCTCAGCCTGGCTTACGGTGTCTTCGGCTTTCCAGATGCGGTATTTCACTTCCGCGTCTTTCGGCGCATACACCACGATCGGCAGGCGGCTGTTGTAGCGCTGCATCGCGGCGTCGCCCAGGTTGGCGGCGATGAATTTCTTGGTCTTGGTATTGTCCGGGCAGGCCATCATGGTCGAGGCCGGTTCAGACAGCTTCTCCAGCACCAGGTAGTCGTAACCCCAGCCGGACAGGGTTTTGGTCTCCAGCGTGCCGCCAATCATATGGCGGTTGCAGTCCACTTCCAACGTCTTGCCGATCAGCAGTTCTACCTTGTAGTTCTCTTCGTGCTCTTGCTTCGGCAGGTAGATCACCTGGCGATTCATGCCCTTCTCGGCTTTCGGGTAAGGCGCGACTTTTTCCAGCGGCTGTTTGCTCATGTCTGCGTCATCGCCAGAGGTCGCCGCCATAGCGCCAGCGGAAACGGCCATCAGCAGGCCGGAAAATACAACGGATGCCTTGTTCATGTTTTATCCCTACACTTTGTCAAATAATCCGACTATAAACTAATACACTACCGCCAAGCCCGCCACAGGTTTAATCTTCTTTACAATAGGCAATCAATAGTGACAATCGCCTGATATAAACCGTTAAGCGGAGTAATTAGCCAGCACACCCTCGGGTTAAGACGAGAAAAACAAGCGATTACCTTCGCACAAGCGGGTGTATCAGATAGGGTTTTCTTGCCGGCGGACTAAGGTTTTCTTAAGACAGAATTATTACAGTGACGTCATTCAATCCTGTCACCGAGCCTGCGCGTGAATCCAGAATCGTCATTAAATCAATCCTCAACGACACCGCAAATTAAGACAACCGCCCTTTACTCCCTGTCGACATCCTTTTACCGTTGGCAGGTTTTTGGCCTGCTGATCAGCGGTCTGGCGTTTCTGTGGCTCTCCCGCAACGAACAGCTGGATTGGGCGATCAGCAACTATTGGTACGATGCCGCCAGCGGGCATTTCCCGTGGCAAAACAATTATTGGCTGGATCTGATCAATCACCGCCTGTTGAAGCAGATAGTGATCGTAGGGGCGGTGCTGACGCTGTTTTGGGGCATCTATCGCCGCAGCGCGCGCCTGATCGTGACCATGCTGCTGATTGGCATCGGCCCGCTGGTGGTGGGCATTCTCAAAGCCACCAGCGCGCACTCCTGCCCGTGGGATCTGATTGAGTACGGCGGCAAAGCGATGTCTTTCCCGCTATTCGGCGCGGTACCGGCGCTGCCGGGCCCCGGCCGCTGTTTCCCCGGCGGGCACGCCTCGAGCGGTTTCGCGGTGATGGCGTTGTTTTTCCTGTTTTATCCGCAGCGTCCGCGCCTCGCCTGGTGGTGTTGGTGCGGCGGCATCGCGCTTGGCATGGTGATGGGCTTTGGTCAGATCATGCGCGGCGCACATTTTCTTACCCATAACCTGTGGGCGGGTTGGTGGGTTTGGTTAAGCCAGTTGGCTATTTATTGGACGGTTAGCGGCTATTGGCGCCGCAAGACGAGGTAACGGTTATGGAACAGTTGAACCATTTTCTTTTCGCCTGGATCAATGCGACTCCGGCGTCTCCTGAATGGATGATCGATTTCGCCACCTTTTTGGCGCGCGATCTGATCATCATCGTGCCGTTGCTGATCGTCGGTCTTTGGCTGTGGGGGCCGCAAAGCCAGCTGGTTTCGCAACGCCAGGTGGTAGCGAAAACCACTATCGCGCTGCTGTTCGCCATGCTTGCCGCTTCCGCTATTGGCGCGCTGCTGCCGCATGAGCGCCCGTTCGTCGCCGGCGTCGGTTATACCTTCCTGCCACACGCGCCGGACAGCTCGTTCCCGAGCGATCACGGCACCGCCATCTTTACCTTCGCGCTGGCGTTCCTGTTCTGGCACCGCGTTTGGTCCGGCGTGCTGCTGATGATCGTCGCCGTCGGCATCGCCTGGTCACGCGTTTACCTCGGCGTGCACTGGCCGCTGGATATGGTCGGCGGTTTCCTGCTCGGTCTGGTGGGCTGCCTGTTCGCCCAACTGGTGTGGAATCTGTTCGGCGATGTCATCGCCGACAGGCTGTCGCGCCTGTATCGTTTCCTGTTCGCCTTCGCCATTCGCCGCGGTTGGGTGAAAGAGTAACTGCACAACATGACAGGGGCGTTACCGCCCCTGCTTATTTCACACCACGCCGGTGGTCACGCAGAACGCCCGCGTTTTTCCCGCTCCCAGCATCACTCCCTCACCCTCTGGCGCATTCGGGCGGCAGTTTGCCGGCTGGATAAAGGAAAGCAACTGCCGGTTGCCCTGAACGGCGATGCGCCGGAGACCATAGTTGAATTGCCCGGTGGCGAAACGCGTTACATAGCGCCGGCCTTGCGGCGCAAGCATAAAGAATTCGGCTCGGTCCACGTAGCGAGACAGATCCTCGGAACACAGCAGTTCCTGCCCGAGCGCCTCCCCCAACAACGCCGGCGTCGGCAAGTTTTGGCGGAATACCGCGTCGGGAATGCAATCGTAGTTGAGGCGGCACACATAGCGCAGCGGCTGCGGCCGATCGGCCAGATTGGTGACTTTCATCTCAATGGCGAACTGCGCGCTCTGCGCCGCCAAACGCAGCGCCGGGCCGATGCGCCATCCCTCGCCCAACCGCTCGCCTTCGCCCTGCAACGTCAGCTCATCGCCCGCCAGCTGCAGCCACACGCGTTGCATCTGGAGCAATGCGCCGTCGTGACTCGGCCAGGCGGGGCAGAACGCGGCGACATCATCGCGCTTTCTTCCAGCGCCCCGCCCGCTGCGGCGGCCCGATTTCAATGAGTAACCGTCAAATTCAGCATCCCAAATCGCCAGGCCCTGATACGGCAAGACCGTCAGTGCCCCGCGCCGATTCGCCAGCGTCAGCATTGGCCCGCGCTCTGCGCAGCGATGGGCGCTCACCGCGAAATCCGCATTGCGGAACAGCGCCTGCCGATGCGCCCCGAACGCGGCAGGAACCAGATCAATGTTGATTTTCATCGTTTTCCCTCGACATTTCGCCCGCGCAGGCCGCGAGCGGCCGCTGAAAATGTTATTTAAATAACAAATACGCCTCCCCTAAGTTATACATATAACAGTGAGATAACTATGATCTCGTCGACATTTTTCAAATCCCGCTAGGTTTACCCGCATTGTAATGTTATTATTTTCACATTCTCTATCAACGCTCTTTTCTCAACTTCATTAAGGAACCGCGATGACCTCCGAAAACATCGATTACGCCCGCTATGTCGACCACACCCTGCTGGCCATGGACGCCACCGAAATGCAGATCGCCAAACTGTGCGAAGAAGCCCAGCAGCACAACTTCTATGCGGTGTGCGTCAACTCCGGCTACGTGCCGTTGGCAGCCCAGCTGCTGCAGGAAAGCACCGTGAAAGTCTGCTCGGTGATCGGTTTCCCGCTGGGCGCCGGCCTGACCGTCGCCAAAGCCTTTGAAGCCAAAGCGGCGATCGCCGCCGGCGCGCAAGAGATCGATATGGTGATCAACGTCGGCTGGCTGAAAAGCGGCCTGCTGGACGAAGTGAAAGCCGACATCGCCGCCGTGCGCGAGGTTTGCGCGGCGATCCCGTTGAAGGTAATATTGGAAACCTGCCTGCTCAGCGATGCGCAGATCGTCCAGGTTTGTGAAATGTGTCGCGAACTCGATGTCGCCTTCGTTAAAACCTCCACCGGCTTCAGCACCGGCGGCGCTCGGGAAGAGCACGTCAAACTGATGCGCGAGACGGTGGGCAGCGAAATGGGCGTGAAAGCTTCCGGCGCCGTGCGCGATCGCGCCACCGCCGAGAAGATGATCAAAGCCGGCGCCACGCGTATCGGCACCAGCTCCGGCGTTGCCATCGTATCCGGCGCGCAGGCGGCGGCTGGCAGCTACTGATCGTCGGCGCGCCTTGACGGGCGCAGCCAATACACAACGATGCGGGACAATACGGGCGGCCGATGCGGCCCGATATTGCCCCGCATCGTTGTGTTTAGCGCCGGAAACGGCGGCACGCTTTTTTACCTCTACTACCTGTGGGAAGACGGATCTATGGAAACGCGGCGCGAAGAACGTATCAACCGGTTAGTTCAGGCGTTAAAACGCGCTGACAAGATCCACCTGAAAGAAGCCGCCGCGCTGCTGGGGGTCTCGGAGATGACCATTCGCCGCGATCTGAGCGCCGAGCCGGCGGCGGTGGTGCTGCTCGGCGGCTATGTGGTGACCGATCCGCGCAGCAACGGCGTAACCAACTACTTCGTTTCCGATCAAAAAGCCAAACAGGTCACGGAGAAACGGCGCATCGGCCTGCTGGCGGCGCCGTTGATTAATGAAAACGACACGGTGTTTTTCGACTGCGGGACCACTACCCCGACGATCATCGACGCCATTGCCGACGAACTGACCTTCACCGCCGTGTGCCATTCGCTGAACACCTTCCTGGCGCTGCAAGACAAACCGAATTGCAAGGTGATCCTGTGCGGCGGCGAGTTCAAACCGAACAACTACATCTTTTCCAGCGTCGGCGGCCGCAATGAGCTCGATCACATCTGCCCGAACATCGCCTTTATCTCCGCCGCCGGTCTCAGCCTGCGGCACGGCGCCACCTGCTTCAACTTCGACGAGCTGGAGATGAAGCATCGCGCAATGGCGATGGCGCAGCAAAAGATCCTGGTGGCGGATCACAGCAAGTTCGGCAAAATCAAGCCGGCCTGTATCGGCCCGCTGACGCAGTTCGATCGGGTGATCACCGATCGCCAGCCGGACGCCGACTTCATGGCGTTCTTCAACGATAACGCCATCGCTACCCGCTATTGATCCCCCTTCAGCGCCGTCGGAAGCGACGGCGCGCCGCTGAAATCTCTCTTTTCCCACAGCCCGCGATGAACAAATAATGCGCAATCGATACGCATTTTTCGCTTATCCTCACGCAACATCAGGTTAATAAAATGCAACAGGTCACCCGAGTGATTATTTTCTCTCTGGTCAAACCCGCTTTCGGCTGGATGAATTAACGACTATTTATGGCTTTTATATGATAAATCGCGCCAAAGACCGAGATGTTTAAATAAACGGCCGGTTAGGCTATTGCAGCAAATCTCGCCAATACCTGTTAGCTATCTGTTATTTATATGATGAATGGTTACGCATTTTTATCCGCTAACCACGTAAGTAATTTCCCTTCGTTACTAGCGGCGATTTTCAATGAAACTCCTTTAAAAACAAATAAATACAACTCATTTGACTTAAAAATACAATGTGATCTACGTCACTAAAACTGCTTAATCCGGGTTTTTAGCTAGATCCAAAACCACGCATAAAATATATTGCTCGGCTTGCTGCTGAGCACAGCGCTTTATCCGGCTGATTATTGTACAAGCCGCATAATCGCAGAAATTTTTATGAGAGCGTTCTCAGCACAAAATCTTACACAAATGTGCAACAAATGCGCGAAAAATCGATGAAAAAGCAGATAACTGCACACATTACGCATTTGAGAGCAGGATCACGGTTGTTTCTACTGTAAATCGTTATCTTGCCGCCAACAAAAATCGACAGGCAAAGACCTGTCGGCAGCGGTAACGACTTTTATCACCCCGTGGCGGTGAAAAGTCTTTGGTGAATTACCCGGCGCTGTGCCTGTGGTAATGAACACAATAAACAACCAGGGGGACGCCAAAACATCCCCGCAAGCAACACCTGATTCTTACCGCAAGCGTTGCCTGAATAGGACGTTTGACGGTTTAACCTTAAGTTTTGCCTTTTAATTTTAAATTCGTGTTCACTTCGGAGATATTTATGGACACTACACAGACCGGCACAATTGCCTCTGCGGCTTCGGGTTCCAGCACTACCTGGCGTAAAACGGATACCATGTGGATGTTGGGCCTGTACGGCACCGCCATCGGCGCAGGCGTCCTGTTCTTGCCAATCAACGCCGGCATCGGCGGTTTGATTCCTTTGATCATCATGGCCATCATCGCTTTCCCGATGACCTTCTTTGCCCACCGCGGCCTGTGCCGTTTCGTTCTGTCCGGTAAAAATCCCGGTGAAGACATCACCGCCGTGGTAGAAGAGCACTTCGGCATCACCGCCGGTAAACTGATTACTCTGCTGTACTTCTTCGCCATCTACCCGATTCTGTTGGTTTACAGCGTGGCGATCACCAACACCGTCGACAGCTTCATTACCCACCAGTTGGGCATGACGTCGCCGCCGCGCGCCATCCTGTCGCTGATCCTGATCGTCGGCCTGATGACCATCGTGCGCTTCGGTGAGCAGGCCATCGTGAAAACCATGAGCATCCTGGTCTTCCCGTTCGTGGCGGTGCTGATGCTGCTGGCGGTATACCTGATCCCTAACTGGACCGGCGCCATCTTCGAAAACGTGTCGCTGTCCGGCAGCGGTACCGGCATGGGTCACGGCCTGATCATGACCCTGTGGCTGGCAATCCCGGTGATGGTGTTCTCCTTCAACCACTCGCCGATCATCTCCGCCTTCGCCGTCGCCAAACGCGAAGAGTACGGCGCAGACGCCGAGAAGAAATGCTCCCGCATTCTGGCTTATGCACACATCATGATGGTGCTGACCGTGATGTTCTTCGTGTTCAGCTGCGTGCTGAGCCTGACGCCGGAAAACCTGGCGGAAGCCAAGGCGCAGAACATCTCGATTCTGTCTTACCTGGCCAACCACTTTAACAACCCGATGATCGAGTACATCGCGCCGGTTATCGCCTTCGTCGCCATCACCAAATCGTTCCTGGGCCACTACCTGGGCGCCCGTGAAGGCTTCAACGGCCTGGTCGCCAAGTCGATGAAGAGCCGCGGCAAAACCGTCAGCACCGCCAAGTTGAACCGCATGACCGCTATCTTCATGCTGGTGACCACCTGGATCGTCGCCACCCTGAACCCAAGCATCCTGGGCATGATCGAAACCCTGGGTGGCCCAATCATCGCCATGCTGCTGTTCCTGATGCCGATGTACGCCATCCGTAAAGTGCCTGCCATGCGCAAGTACAGCGGCCACATCAGCAACGTGTTCGTGGTTGTGATGGGTCTGATCGCCATCTCTGCCATCGTGTTCAGCCTGCTCGGCTAATCACGCCCGGCCGGCGCCGCTTGCGCGCCGGCCCTCCCGCACTCCCCCATTTCCCGTATTCACCGCCTGAAACCTGAAGAAGGAGGCGAGACCATGGTCAGCGTTTTCGATATTTTCAAAATCGGTATCGGCCCATCCAGCTCCCACACCGTTGGCCCGATGAAGGCCGGCAAACAGTTCGTCGACGAGCTGATCGCGCACCAGCAGTTGCAGGACACCACCCGCGTGGTGGTCGACGTCTACGGTTCGCTGTCATTGACCGGTAAAGGTCACCACACCGACATCGCCATCATCATGGGCCTGGCCGGCAACCTGCCGCACGATGTAGACATCGACAGCATTCCGGGCTTTATTCGCGACGTTGAGCAACGCGGCCGCCTGCCGCTGGCCAACGGCCACCACGAGGTGGATTTCCCGCTGCACGGCGGCATGAACTTCCACAGCGACAACCTGCCGCTGCATGAAAACGGCATGCGCATCCGCGCCTTCGCCGGTGAACGCCTGCTGCACAGCAAAACCTATTACTCGATCGGCGGCGGTTTTATCGTCGACGAAGAGCACTTCGGCCAGTCCGCCGAGGGCGCTACGCCGGTGCCCTATCCGTTCAAATCAGCGCACGATCTGCAGCAGCATTGCAAGGAGACCGGGCTGTCCTTGTCCGGCCTGGTGATGCAAAACGAGCTGGCGCTGCGCAGCAAGGCGGATATCGACGCGCATTTCGCCGATGTCTGGCAGGTGATGAGCGCCGGTATCGAGCGCGGCATCAACACCGAAGGGCTGCTGCCCGGCCCGATGAAAGTGCCGCGCCGCGCCGCCGCGCTGCGCCGCATTCTGGTGACCGGAGACAAGAACAATATCGATCCGATGAACGTGGTCGATTGGATCAACATGTTCGCGTTGGCGGTCAACGAAGAGAACGCGGCCGGCGGCCGCGTGGTCACCGCGCCGACCAACGGCGCGTGTGGCATCATCCCTGCGGTGCTGGCCTACTACGACAAGTTCATCCGCCCGGTGAACGCCAACTCCTACACCCGCTATTTCCTGGCGTCCGGCGTGATTGGCGCGCTGTACAAGATGAACGCCTCGATCTCCGGCGCCGAAGTCGGTTGTCAGGGGGAAGTGGGCGTGGCCTGTTCAATGGCGGCGGCCGGGTTGACCGAGCTGCTCGGCGGCAGCCCGGCGCAGGTGTGCATCGCGGCGGAGATCGCCATGGAGCACCATTTGGGGCTGACCTGCGATCCGCTCGCCGGCCAGGTTCAGGTGCCGTGCATCGAACGCAACGCCATTTCCGCCGTTAAGGCGGTCAACGCCGCACGCATGGCGATGCGCCGGACCAGCGAACCGCGGGTTTGTCTGGATAAGGTGATCGAAACCATGTACGAGACCGGCAAAGACATGAACGCCAAATACCGCGAAACCTCACAGGGCGGGCTGGCGATCAAGGTCGTGGCCTGCAACTGATCGCCACGGCGAGGCACTTAAGGCGCCGGCCGGTGTGACTTGGCCGGCGTCGTTTCAATAGCGATCCTTTCCTGCCGCAACGCCGGGCTGAATGCCCGCGCGAAGCCCCACAGCCCCGGGACGAGCGCTGTGCCGCAGCCAGCCGTAAAGTTCGGCATTACGCCGGAATCCCATTTTGCGCATGACGCTCATCTTGTGATTGCTGACCGTCTTCACGCTAATATCCAGCATCCGAGCGATTTGCGTGACTCCCATCTCCCGCGTCATGCAGCGCATGATCTCTTGTTCGCGCAACGTCAAGCCCCGGTGTTGGCATGCGCAGTTCCTGCCACAGTTCAGTCTGCCCGGCCATTTGCTGCGCCGCTCCAGCTCGGCGCTCACCTGATACAGCGCCGAAACCAACGGCATATCGTGGTAGATGACGCCGGCCTCCAGCGAGCAGCGGTTACCGACGGTGCGTTTATGCCGTCCCTCCGGCGTTCGCAACGAGAAATACAGCGTTTTACGCCCCACGGGCTGCGCCTCAGAGAGGTGACAAAAACAGCTTTGCACGCCGGGAGGAAAATAGCAGAACACCAGATCGGCTTCATGAGCCTGCCGCGCATCCACTAACAGCGTGCGCTTGCCGTAAGTGCTGAAGTGCAGCGCCAGAGCCTCTTGCCAACCGGCGCTGAAGTATCGATTCTCATCAAATAACGCGATTTTTATCATCGTGTTCATCCCTGCCCTCCCGCCGTGTCGGCTTCCCGTTTAACCGCCTGGACGCCCTTTGCCGGCGCCTGGCTGTTGTCGATGCGCAATTCATAAACCATGGTGGCGTTGGGCGGCACCTTCGGCGGGTAGCCGGTTTCACCGTAGGCCAGCGCCGGCGGCACGACCATCGTCAACGAGCCGTGGTTGTGCAGATGACTTATCGCCTCCCGGAACAGCGGCGGGTATTCGGACAGCGGTTGCGACAGCACCTTGCCGCTCAGATCCATATCCTGGATCACCGTGCCGTCGGTCAGCTTCTCTTTCACCACAACATCGACCACCGCCGTTGGCGCCAGCGCCCCCTCCCCGGCATAATCCACCCGATACCAGAAGCCCATCGCCGACTGCTTTACGCCCTTTTGTTGACTGAACTGCGTCAGGTAATCGTCATCGCGCCGCCGCTGCTGGTTAACGCGTTTCTCACGCGCGGCCACGGCGGCGGCATCCGCCTGCGCCGTCAACGTATTCAGTTCCTGCGGCGACAGCTGCAAACGTCCCGACACGCTGTCGATAACGCCCGCCAACAGGCTGTCGCGATCCACCGGCACGCCCCAGCTTTGACGCTCCGTCATCAACCCCTGAATATCCCGCCCCAGCGCACTGCCCGCCGCATAGGACAAACGCTTGCGTTCATCCTTCAACTGCTCCGGCGTCATCTCCCATTGCAGCCGCTTACGCAACGCCAGCAGGTCTTCGCGCGCCTGCTGAGTCGCCTTCTGCTCACCGGCCCGCTTCTGCTCGCTTTCTTCCAACGCGGCGCGCAGAGCGCGCAACGCCTCCTGGTGCTCGCGTTGGCGTTGTGCAAGCGTTTGTGCCGATGCCTGCGCGGCAGACTCAAGTTCGGTGACGCGCCGTTCGGCCTGCGCCGCCGTCGCTCTGCTTTTGGCGGTTTCCTGCGTCGCCTGACGCAACAGCGCCTCGGCGCGCTGCACGTCGGGCGAACCGCGCCAGGCGGCGCCCAGCCCGGCGATCCACTGTTGAAGCGTTGACGAGTCCGGCAACGCCGCGACGGGTGGCGCCGCTTTCTCCGCCCGCAGCGCGGCGAGCTCCTGGCGCAGCGCCGTCAGCGCCATTCGCTGGCGCGCCAGCTGTTGATCGCGCGCCAATAACTCCTGGCTCAGCGTAAACGTTTTGGCCGGTGAGGTGGATTGGCTGTTGTCCGACAGGCGCTTCGCCGGCTCACGCTTTTTTTTCCCTGACTCACGGTCGTCCGGCGCCGTTTTTTCGGTCGCCGGACCGATATTCTGCCGTTGATACTGCTCGGCAAACTGCAGCAGCGCCGGCACGCCGTCGTCCGCTTGCGCGACGCCGGCGAACAGCAAAGCGACACAGCCCAGCAGACGCAGCCTCATTTAACCTGCTCCCCGCGATCCGCCAGCCCGGTCAACACCGCCTGATTCACCCCGGCACACAGATAGTTGACCTTGTAGCGATACAGCGCATCCACCGTCTCCTGCGTGTCACCGTTTACCCGGGCGCGCAGGTTGGCGTACTGGGAAGCGCCGCTCATCAGGCTGTCGAACGCCTGTTTGTAGCGCTGATACTGTTTCTCGTTGATCGTGCGCAACGCGCCCAGTTGCTCCTGACACTGCCGCAGTTGCTCGGCCTCACGTTGCTTGCGCAACACCTCTTCTGACGGAGGTTGCGCAGCCTGATTTTGGGTGTTCACGGCAGGCTTGCCCGGCTTTTGGCTTTGGCAAGCGGCGGCGCTCAACGCCAACAGGCACAGCATCCCCATGCGCAGGGCGTGATTGACGTGCTTTCTCATCATTGCGTTTCTTGTCCTTGTAGGCGCTTATTCGTATTCCAACGTGAAGGTGGCCACCGCGCTGAAGGTGCCGCGGCCGATGGACTTCGTCTGGATGGCTTCCGGCTCTCCCTGCACATAGGCTTGCAGCGTGAGTGTGGTGTTGCCGGCGTTCAGACGGAATTTATCGCTGGCGCGATTGAGCGGCAGCGCCTTGCCGCTGCTGTCCTCCAGCCCGATGCCGATCCCCGACGCCAGGCTGCCGCCATCCAACGCCAACAGGCCGGGCAGTTTGGCGTTCTCAGTACCGGTAAACGTAATGGCCACCGTATTGCCCAGGCTGAGATCGCACTCGGTCAGGTGCAACGCGAAGGTTTGGCTGTGGGTGCGGGTGTTCAGGTACAGGTATTTGTCGACGATGGTGCCGAAATCCAGTTGGATGTCCTCATCCCCCGGTTGTATGACACACGGCTCGGCCACCAGCGTACCGTGAAAGCGCATGTTTTCCGCCGCAGCCGCCGGCTGCGCCATCATGCCGGCCAGCATCACCATGCCGGCTCCCAGCAGCGCGCTTCGGCGCCGGTTCGTCTCTGTCGCGCGCATGACGCCACTCCCTTTGGTTATGCTTGCGCCTGCCAGGCGCAAGCGGCGTATTAGTCGTAATAAAGACGGAAATCGATCGCCGCGCGGTAAGCGCCGGCGCTCAGCGTCGCCGGAGTGCGCACCGGCGTCACCGTATACGTCAGGGTGTTTTGTCCCGGCGTCAGCAATACCGGTTTGTTGCGCGCGCCGAGGCGGACCGGCAGACCGCGGGCATCCGCCAACTGCAACCCCAAACCGGTGACGCCGGCGACCCTGACCAGACCCGGCGCGTCGTCATCCGTCGGCGCGGAAAACGCGACGGACACCGCAGGCTGGCTACCGCTCCAGGCCAGAACCCCGGTCCAGGCGTCGCGGTTGCTCGCCGGCGCCCGCAGGCAGTCTTTCAGCGTCAGCTCGAAGGCGACCGGCGTGCCGCGATCGCCCGGGCGCTGGAAGTGCGCCGTTCCCGTCTCGCCCAGCCATACCTCCTGGCGGGCGGTGGTCATTTCCAGGCTGCAGGCGCTTTCCGTTAACGCGCCGTAGACGTGGAGCGTGCCGTTCGCCCCCTCAACGTCCCAGTTATCCACCGCGCGGGCCGGCGGCATCAGCATCAACATCGTGCCCGCCGTCAGCGGCACCATCAGCGCGGCCAACACCGTCAGGCCAATAGTGCGTCGCTGATGACGTTCATAGGCCTTTCCCAACAGCATGGGGTTCTTTCGTTGCATGATTCGTTCACTCCGCTGTGTTCATGACTTGGTCTTACCTGCTTGCGCGCGGCTCGTCATTTGGCGACCGGCACGACCTGGCAGGCATTGCCGGCGCAGCGGAAGTTCAACTGCGGCCGACCACCGTAATCGTTGATGTACGCCAGCGACGGGCCGCTGCCGAGGCTCGCGGCTGAGACGTTCAGCGGGGCGCTGGCCTTCGGCGCCACCATCAACGGTTCAAAGCCGGCGGCCCCTTTCCCGCCCTTGCCGGCGCTCGCCTCAACGATCGTCACGTAATACGGGGTCGGATTGTTCACCACGTACTTGTCACCCTGCCGGGTCAGCGTCAGCTGCTCCTGCCACGGTGCGGCGTTCTTTTTCGGGGCGAGCGCCGCCGGGCGATAAAACATTTTGATGCGCGTCTGCAACGCTATCTGCAGCGTGTTCGGCTTATTGCTGCGCGGCGGGATCTCGCGCAGGTTGAAGTAATACAGCGTCTCCCTGTCCTGCGGCAGCTGACGCGCCGCCAGCAGCGACTGGATCTTCACCTGGCTCGGTTTGCCCGGCTCCACCCGCTGCACCGGCGGCAGCACGGTGAAAGGGCTTTGGATCTTGTTGCCGCGATCGTCTTCAATCCACCCCTGGGCCAGATAGGGCAATTGCTTATTCTGATTGCTGATGTTGAGGCTGACCGTTTTCTGGTCGCCGTCGAAAATCACGCGCGTGCGATCCAGCGCGATAGCCGCATGGGCGGGCAGGCCGATCGCGCCGATCGTCAACGCGGCGGCGAGCGAGCTCAAAAGGGAAACGGTCTTTCTGGTCATAGTCAGATTCATCATGTCTTCACGGTTCCAGTCAGCCGAAGGCGGGCGATTCCGCCCCGGCGGTTTAGCGGCGAAGCACGCTCCGCCGGGGGTATCAGTTGGCGTTCTCCGCCGGCTTGTTACCGGTGAGAGGACGGCAAGGCAGCAGCAACGTGTTCATCAGCATTTCGGCCGGCAACGGCGCCGGCAGCTGGATTTCACACTGCGCCGCGCCGTTCCAGTGCACGCTCATGCGCTCGCCGGGGTTGAGGCCGGACAGGTAAACGCTGCCGCCGTCATTGATGATGCCGGTCTCCTGTTTGCGGGCATTCAGCACCGTGGCGCCAAACGGCGGCTCACTGCCGTCCGCCAGCTTGACGATCGCCATCGCCTTCTCGCCGGCAATCACCTCGAACTTGCGGTAGCCGATGGCGCCCTCGGTCAACGTGGCCTGCACCACGGAACGCGTCGCCTCGACGTTGTCGCCCAGGCTGTTGAGATCGATGCTGGCCTTGTTGCGGTAGTAGCTGTTCACATCCGCCACCACCGCCTTGCCATAACGGTTGGTCAGCACCGTACTGCCGTAGCCACGCACCGGCACGCCGGCGACGCCTTCGGTATCGAGCAGCAAGCGCGTGCCGCCCGGCGTATTGACCCGATGCAGCACCGCCCCTTCCGCCGCCATCGTCAGGCCGCCCTGCGCGCCGATGCCGACGGCGCTGTAGCGACCGGCCTGGTAGCTGGCGTTGGCGTTGATCTGCGCCATATCGCCCTGATGGCTGTAATACCCGCTGGCGGTCGCCCCACTGCGCGCGGCGCCCGCGCTGATCTGATAGTTGTTGTGTTCATCGACCCGGTTGTAGTAACCGACCCGATGAGCGTTCTCTTCACGATCGAGCGTCATGTTGTAACTGAGCGTCCCGGCGCTGCCCCAGGGCAGCGACAGCGACAGGTACATCCCGTCGTCGTTGCGCTCGTTGTAACGGTTGCGATAGGCCGACAGCGATACGCTGACGTTCTTGAAATCGCCGATATCGAAGTAGCGCGATACCATCAGGTTGTAACGATCGTTCGGCGCCCGATCCCAATAGGTTTGGTGGCTGTAGTTGAGATAGGTGCTGAGCCCCAGATCGCGGAACTGTTTGTTGAAGGTGATGGTGTACATCTCCTTGCTCTTGCCGCTGCGTCCCCCTTCGTAACGCGCATCGAGGTAGTCCCCCATGCTCATGAAGTCCTCCTGGGAGAAGCGGTAACCGGCGAAGGTGACCTGGCTGTCGTATTCATCGAAGTTCTTCGAATAGCTCAACCGATACGAACCGCCGGTAAGCGTGCCCTCCTGCGGCAAACGCGCGCGCGACTGCGTGGCGTCGAACGACAGCGCCCCCAGCGCCATCAGATCGCGCCCGATCCCCAGCGACAGCGCGTTGTAATCGCCGCCGGCGATGCCACCGCCGTACAGCGACCAGCCGTTGCTGATGCCCCAGGAGAACTCGCCGGTGCCGAACATCGGCCCGCGCAGGTGATGCCCCCACTCCGACGGTTTGCCCGTCGCCAGCTTGTAACGCACCGTGCCCGGGCGCGTCAGGTAAGGAATGTTGGCGGTGTTCATCTTGAACTCCTGCACACTGCCGTCCTGCTCTTCGACGCGCACGTCCAGCTCGCCGGAAACGGCGTCGTTGATGTCCTGAATGCGGAACGGCCCCGCCGCCACTTGCGTTTCATACAGCACGCGCCCTTGCTGGCTGACCACCACCTTGGCGTTGGTTTTCGCCACGCCGGTCACTTCCGGCGCATAGCCGCGCAGGTTGGGCGGCAACATGCTGTCGTCGGATCGCAGACTGACGCCGGTAAAGCGCAGGCTGTCGAAAATGTCGGAGTTCAGGTAATCCTCCCCGATCGTCAGCCGCGAACGCAGCGCCGGGATCGCCCGATAGGCGTAATAGCGGCTCCAGTCGAACTGTTTGTCAGTCGGCTGAGAAGATCCGGTCTGGTGGTTGAGGTTGGCCTGCCAGTCGGCGCGCAGGCGCCAGGCGCCCAGGTTGGCGCCGCCGGTGCCGTTGCCGCTCAGGCTGTAGCTGCTGCCGCCTTTCTGGTGCTTTTGCGTTTGGGCGTTGACGTTATAGTCAAACAGCAGCCCGGGAATACCGTCATCCCAGCGCGAAGGCGGATCCCAGTTTTCCGAGCTGTACTCCAGATAGGCCTGTGGGATGTTGAGATACAGCGCGGAACTGGCGAGATCGCCGCGCGCTTCCATCCCCGCCAGACTGGAGGCGTCAAGGCAGCGGCCGCCGTGTGTCCAGTTCAGCGTGCTTAACAGCTTTTCTTTCAGCCCCAGTTGGTTGACCAATGCCGGTGAAAGACAGGCTTCACTGCCTTTAGGCTCGTTCTCAGGCGCCAAAAACGTCACCGGCTGTTCCGGCAGGTCGTTCTTATTGACGTGCACCACCATGGTATAAACGCCCGGCATGATGTAGCCGCTGCGCGTAAATTGGCTCAGATCGATATTTTTACGATCGTTGATGTCTAATACGTCAGTATTGAATTGAATAACGTCGGCGGCATAGACCAACGCGATCGGATTTCCCAGAGAAAGGGCAACACAGAGCCCCAAAGCTTGAAGACGAAATAACTTCCCTGCCGGTGAAAGCATAATAAAAGTCCTTTCAATAACGAATTAACCGTCAGTACGAGAAAAAATCAAAAATAATCCAGCTTAAAACGCACTGTGGAAAAATACGCTCCCGCCTTCAACGGCTGATGATTCGGCATCAACGTCATGGAATAATTCAGCACTCTATTTCCCGGTATTATTCCTTCCATCGGTAAGGGTTTCCCTGGAATAACCGGCGTGCCGTTGCTGTCTTTTATCTTCAATGCGACGCCGCGCGCCTCGCCCTGTACGCCAAACAGAGCGCCTTCCGCATAACCATCAAACGTGACCTGAAAGAATTTCCAATCAGGTTTGTTTTCCGGCCGTTCCAAAATGCAGTTGACCAATTCAATACTGAAAGGTTTGGTCATCCCCTGGCCGTCACGAATGATCTGCCCGAGAGGAAGAGTGTCCATATCGATCGTCTGATCGCGGCTGCCGGCGGCAATGGCGCAGGCGGTGTCGATAATGGCGCCGTGCATACTGACCTTGCCCCACCCCTGCGCGGCGGAAGTTGCATAGCCGGGCGCAAACGCCAACGACGCCAAAAGAACGGCACCCGCTCGATTCCTTGGTAAAAACATCGCGACATTCCTTTGACAGGGAGATTCACCAGGCATGCGGCGAACCCCATGCCTGGTTGATTAAGCCTTCGGACTCACTTACTGATAAGCCAGGGTGAAATCGGCTACGGCGGTGAAGTCGCCCGGAACGATGGCGGCGGAAGCGCCTTCGCCCTGCAGGTAGGCGGCGAAATGCAGGGTGTTGTTGCCGGTGTTCAGAGTCTGCGCGGTAGTCGCTTCACCCAGTTTGATCGGCTGACCATTGTAAGAGATGGCTACGCCGGCGCCGCTGGCGGTGCCCGCGATGCCCAGCAGATCCTTATCGGTAGACGATGCTACGCCGCTGAAGGTTGTTTTAACGGTTTTCAGGGTGGTGATGTCGCACTGCTCCAGCTTGATTTCAAACGGACGCGGGTTGGATTTGCCGCCGTTTTTCAACGCCACGTTGGACACCTGGCCCAGATCAACGGTCTGATCGATCGACTCAGGCGCAATAGAGCATGGCGCATCAATAATAGAGCCCGTGAAGGTGACCTTACCGTGTCCCTGATCGGCTGCCTGTGCAAAAGAACTTGCGCCAAATGCAATCACTGCAGCCATCATGATTTTGTTAAGTTTCATAGAACCTATATTCCTTATAAGAAAAAATGCATATTCCAATCAAGAAAAAGAGCAACAGGAAACCTGCTCGCGCTTATATGTGCGCAGCCCTGATTCTTTAGCATCTTGCTAGTTGGTTAACTGCCAAAACCCAAAGGCACCGACAATAAAAAGTCGATAACGGTAAGTCTGCAGCGGCCCACCCATTAATGAATTCGTCCTATAAAAATAAACGAAATCACAACGAGCAGGGGCCAATACTTTCTAATCCGCCCTTCTTGTCCGGCGATGAATATTCTGGCAAATGCCTCTCAGCAAAAAAAGGCTTTTTTTGATCAAGGCGAACATTCGCAATTTATTTCCTAATTAAAGTTAATTTACTGTTATTTTTAGGCTCATAGATCGTAAAAAATACTTTTATAGAGCAATATCCTGTTTTTGAGAGATTCACAAGTAATCAGATCGCAAAGTGGCACTTTGTGAATATAATAAACCAAAATTTTAGGTTTCTGCGTGACGCCCCCCTGCCTGAACATAGGTGAAAACGGGGCGGGCAACGCCTTTTTTTTCAATCCTGATAAATAGATAGGAATTTTCTTTGTTCGCGTTTTACCTCGTTGTTGGTAGACGGCGAATGTTTGTTTTTTCTTAGGAATACGGCAATCGGAATACAGAGGAAGTGCTATGGAAGCGTTATCTCCGAAACAAAAGGAAATACGGCAATTGCAGCACGATCTGCTGCAAACATTATTCGCGCAATCGCCCCGTCAATGTCCCGTCGCCGGGCCGCCGCCACAGCAGCAGTGGCTCTCGACACGGCAACTGGCCAATGCCGTCAACGTCGGTGTTTACCGGGCTCGACGGCTGTTATTGGATCTTGTCGCCCGACAAGAAGTGATTGTGACGGACGGCTCCATCAACAACTCGTTGAGGTGGTATCCCACCGCGTTGTTAGGCGGTGGCGATAACAACGGCATACCCAACAAAGATGCATCTCACTCTCCTTTAACGGAATAAATATGGCCAGCCGGCCTGATTGGCAATATTTCATTGCGGAGTAACGCCGCACACCATTTATATATATCGGGATATTATCGTGAGAAAAACAGCCCTGCTATTTTTACGTTGCTGCCTGGCACTCTCTTTCTTCCTGCTGTTTGGCAACGCCAACGCATTTACTTGCCGCACGTCCGATGGCGGACTTATTCCCCCAGGGGGATCGGCCACGCCGGTTGACGTCCGGGTTCGCATCGGACCGCAGCTTTCTTATGGCAAAAACGAAATCGTCAACGTCAGCCAGGTCACCTGTAAAAACGACGTCGCGAGCTGGTACGACTATCTCAAAACCGATAGCCCGGCGCTGTCGATGAACGGCGCGATTTTTGGCTCGATCGGCAGCGGCACGACCATCAACGGCAGCGACTATAACTCCCCGGTGCCTGCCGGCATCAGCGTACTCAGCCTCACCGGCTTGCAGACCCAGTCTGTCGCCATCCGGGTCTATATCGTGTTGAACCGTTTCCCAACGCCGGACATCAAGGTGAATAAGGGTGATGTCATCGGCCAAATCAACTTTATTCAGACCAACGATCAACCGGGCTGCCCACAGTGCGGCGTTTATCGCTGGCGCCTGATCGCAGACAACGACGCCTATTTCGTCACCACCAGTTGCACCATCAACAACGGCCAGCAAATTAATGTCGATTTTGGTCAGATCCGCCAGGACTTCCTGACCCAGAGCGCCAACGACGCCCAGATCAAACAGGACAAAGCGCTCAGCTACCAGTGCGACGATCAGAGTGCGACGCAGGATATTCTGATCCGGATGGTCAGCGACGCCAGCGGCTTCTCCAGCGATTTTATCAAGACCACCAACCCTAACGTCGGCGTGGCCATGGTGCACAACGGCGCGGTGGTAAAGCCCAACAATGCCTTCAGAACGCGCATCGTCAACGGTCTGGGCAACGACACCGTCACCTTTGTGCCGGTGAAGAACAATGTCCCTTACACCAGCATCGCCACCGGTCCGCTGTCGGGCTCGGCCACGCTGATCTTCAGCGCACCTTGAGACGGGAGCCAGAATGAACATGACGATAAAAACGGGCTGCGCCCTGCTGTTGGCGCTGGAGTTGATTAGCTCGGCCGCTCAGGCCGCCGATCAGGGCACCAAAGTCAACATCACCGCCACCGTGGTGGCGCCTCCGCCTTGCGTGATCAACGACGGGCGCACCATCGATATCGACTTCGGCAAGGTCGGCATCAAACGCATCGACGGCAGCCGCTATATGCAACGCATCGATTACAGCATCAAATGCGAGTTTCTGGATAACAGCCGCCAGCTGAAAATGAAGATCATGGGCGGCGCGGCGGCCTTCGACGGCAGCGTGTTAACCAGCAGCGTCACTGGATTGGGCATCAAGCTGTTGGCCAACGGTAAGGCCTTCGCCATCAATACGCCGCTGGACATCGACTACGCCAATCCGCCGACGCTTGATGCGGTGCCGGTAAAAAACAGCGCCGTCACCCTGGCGGAAGGCGATTTCACCAGCGGCGCCACCATGCTGGTGGACTACTTTTAATCACCGCGCCGCAGAAACTCGCGAAAAAAAGCCGCAACGTCTCCGTTGCGGCTTGGTCGAGGATGGTGCGCCCGGGGCGCTCCTTACATCAGGCTATTCAGCCGAAGATCCCGCCGAACCACTGGCTCAGCTTCATCATCACCATATCCCAGATGCGGCTGAAGAAGTTGCCCTCTTTCACCTCTTGCATCACCACCAGCGGGTGCTGTTCGATGGTTTTGCCGTCCAGCTGGAAATCGATGGTGCCGACCACCTGGTTTTTCGCCAGCGGCGCTTCCAGCGTCGGTTGGGTCAGCTTGTAGCTGGCCTTCAGGTTTTTCATCTGCCCTTTCGGAATGGTGACCGAGGCGTCTTTCGCCACGCCAAGCGGCACTTCGCTGACGTCGCCGAACCACACTTTCTGGGTGACGAACGGTTTATCGGCCTTGATCGGCGTCGCGGTTTCATAGAAGCGGAAGCCCCAGGTCAGCAGCTTTTCGCTTTCGCTAAAGCGCACGCGATCGCTCGGCGCGCCTAAAACCACCGAGATCAGACGCATCGGTCCGTCGGTAGCGGACGCCACCAGGTTGTGGCCGGCGCCGCTGGTGTAACCGGTCTTGATACCGTCGACGTTCAGGTTGCTGCTCCACAGCAGACGGTTGCGGTTAATCTGGCGGATCTTGTTGAAGGTGAACTCTTTCTCTTTATGCAGCGCGTATTCGTCCGGCACGTCGCGGATCAGCGCCTGACTCAACAGCGCCATGTCGCGCGCGGTGCTGTACTGCCCTTCCGCATCCAGGCCGTGCACCGTCAGGAAGTGGGTATTCTGCAGGCCCAGGGATTTGGCGTAGTTGTTCATCAGGCCGACGAACGAATCCTGGCTGCCCGCCACGTAGTCCGCCAGCGCGATGCTGGCGTCGTTGCCGGACTGGATCACGATGCCCTTATTCAGTTCCAGCACCGGCACCTGATCGCCCGGCTTGATGAACATCAGCGAAGAGCCGCGCAGCGCCGGGTTACCGGGCGCCCAGGCGTCTTTGCCGACGGTGACCATGTCTTCCGGCTTGATCTTGCCGGCCTTGATCGCCTGGCCGATCACGTAGCTGGACATGATCTTGGTCAGGCTGGCGGGATCGAGACGCGTATCGGCATTGCCTTCGGTCAGCACTTTGCCGCTGTTGTAATCCATCAGAATGAAGGCCTTGGCGTCTACCTGCGGCGGCGCCGGCGGCTCGGCCGCGTGTACGGCCGGGGTGGCCAGCAACAGGATGCCTACGCTGAAGGTCAGTTTTTTCAGGGAAGTGGATAAGTTTTTTTTCATCATGACGTCGCCAGAGTGTCCATTCAAAACCATTGAAATAGCGTTAACTTTCAAACATGTTCACGTTTTAAGCCAACCAGCGAGAGTGGCCCGGTGCGCGCGTGCCGGCCGCAACCCCCTGCGGCGCCCGTAGCGGGTAACACAACACACCGAAAATGCCCTTGCTGTGAGTTTATGTGATTTATCTTATTTTTGCAGGGTTTAGCGTGAATTTTCAGCATTTTTACATAACTGTACGCAGGCACGCATTTATCGTTCAAAAAAGCATCGAGACGCGCACTTTCGCCCCCATCCACGGCTAAACGGCCAAGCATCTGCACCGCTAAACATCTGCGCTTCCATACGTCTAAAAAAGATTAATATATTCCATAATGGCATATAGAACCGTTATTTGTTCTTTTTAAAGCGCTTATCCTCAGCGCTATCATCCGCACAACGACTTTTATACCGAATAATCCTGGAGATGAGTCATGGCGATCCCCCATTCCGTCATCGAGATGATTGGCAATACCCCGATGTTGGAACTGACCCAGTTTGATACCGGCCCGTGCCGGCTGTTCGTCAAGCTGGAGAACCAAAACCCCGGCGGTTCGATCAAAGACCGCGTGGCGCTGTCGATGATCGAGCAGGCCGAGCGCGACGGCAAACTGCAGCCGGGCGGCACCATCATCGAAGCCACCGCCGGCAATACCGGCCTGGGGTTGGCGCTGGTGGCGGCGCTGAAAGGCTATAAGCTGCTGCTGGTGGTGCCGGACAAGATGAGCCGCGAAAAGATCTTCCACCTGCGCGCGCTGGGGGTAGAGGTGTTGCTGACCCGTTCGGACGTCGGCAAGGGGCACCCGGCTTATTATCAGGATTACGCTAAACGCCTGGCCGGGGAGATCCCCGGCGCCTTTTATATCGATCAGTTCAACAACCCGGCCAACCCGGCGGCCCATACCACCACCACCGCGCCCGAACTGTGGCGGCAGATGGATCATGACGTGGACGCCATCGTGGTCGGCGTCGGTTCCGGCGGCACGCTGGGCGGGTTGAGCCGCTATTTCTCCGAGGTTTCGCCGCAGACGGAATTCGTGCTGGCCGACCCTGCCGGCTCTATCCTGGCGGACTATCTCGACCACGGCCAAATCGGCGAAGCGGGCAGTTGGCTGGTGGAAGGCATCGGCGAAGACTTCGTCCCGCCGCTCAGCGACTTTGACCAGGTGCGCCACGCTTACCGCATCGGCGATGAAGAAGCCTTCACCACCGCGCGCGATCTGCTGCGCAAGGAAGGCGTGCTGGCGGGCTCCTCCACCGGCACCCTGCTGGCCGCCGCTCTGCGTTACTGCCGCGCGCAAACCGAACCCAAGCGGGTCGTGACCTTCGTTTGCGACAGCGGCAACAAATACCTGTCTAAAATGTATAACGACCACTGGATGCTGGAGCAGGGCCTGCTGAGCAAACCGCAGCACGGCGATCTCCGCGATCTGATCGCTTATCGCCACGACGAAGGCGCCGCCGTTTCCGCCGCGCCGGACGACACGCTGGCGATCGTGCACGCCCGCATGCGGCTGTACGACATCTCGCAGCTACCGGTGCTGGAAGGCGATCGGGTGGTCGGATTGATCGATGAGTGGGATCTGCTGAACGCCGTCCAGGCCGACGCCGCCCACTTCAGCCTGCCGGCCGGCAGCGCGATGACCAAGCAGGTCCAGACGCTGCAAAAGGAAGCCGGCTACGAGGAATTACAGGCCACCTTCAACCATGGCCACGTCGCGGTGGTGCTCGACGGCGAGCGCTTCCTCGGCCTGATTACCCGCACAGACGTGCTTAACGCCTGGCGCCAAAAATTACGTTAATAAGGACCCATTATGGCCAAGTTTGATACGTTGACCGTTCACGCCGGTTACACCCCGGACGCGACCGGCGCAGTGATGCCGGCGATTTACGCCACCTCCACCTACGCCCAACCGGCACCGGGCGAACATACCGGCTACGAATACTCCCGCAGCGCCAACCCGACGCGCACCGCGCTGGAAAGCGCCATCGCCGAACTGGAAGGCGGCAGCCGCGGCTACGCCTTCGCCTCCGGTCTGGCGGCCTGCTCCACGGTGCTGGAGCTGCTCGATAAAGACAGCCACCTGATCGCGGTAGACGACCTGTACGGCGGCACCTATCGCCTGCTGGAAAAAGTGCGCAGCCGCACCGCCGGCCTGCGCGTGACTTACGTGTCGCCGGCGGATCTCGCCGGGCTGGAACAGGCGATCGAGCCGGATACCAAAATGATCTGGGTCGAAACGCCGACCAACCCGCTGCTCAAGCTGGCGGATCTGAGCGCCATCGCCGCGATCGCCAAAAAGCATCAGCTCATCAGCGTGGCGGACAACACCTTCGCCTCGCCGTATCTGCAACGTCCGCTGGATCTGGGCTTTGACGTGGTGGTGCACTCCGCCACCAAATACCTTAACGGCCACTCCGATGTGGTGGCGGGCGTCGCGGCGGTGGGGAATAACCCGGCGCTGGCGGAACAGCTCGGTTTCCTGCAAAACGCGGTCGGCGGCATTCTCGATCCGTTCAGCAGCTTCCTGACGCTGCGCGGCATTCGCACTCTGGCACTGCGCATGCAGCGCCACAGCGACAGCGCGCTGCGCATCGCCCAGTGGCTGGAGAGCCAGCCGCAGGTGGAAAACGTCTATTACCCCGGCCTGCCGAGCCATCCGCAGCATGAGCTGGCGGCGCGCCAGATGACGCGCTTCGGCGGCATGATCTCGGTACGGCTGAAAGGCGACGACGCCTATGCGCGCCGGGTCATCCAGCGTTCGCGCCTGTTCACCCTGGCGGAAAGCCTGGGCGGCGTGGAAAGCCTGATCAGCCAGCCATTCAGCATGACGCACGCCTCCATTCCGCTGGAACAGCGCCTGGAAACCGGCATCACGCCGCAGCTGGTGCGCCTGTCGGTAGGGATCGAGGATGTGGAAGATCTGATCGCCGATCTGCAGCAGGCGCTGGCGGAATAATCACCGCATCAGCGCACCATCAGCCCGGCCGACGCGCCGGGCTTTTTTACGCCCGGCGTTCAGACGCCGATGACGTCCTGATAAAAACGGTGCGCCACATCGGGGTGAGAGCGGATGCGCCCTTTCAGGTAATTGTCGCCCACGTCGCGAAACAGCGGGTTGAGCGGATCGCTGGCCGGGCCGCGCGCCTGCGCCGCCAGCTGCGGCGGCAGTTGATACAGCGGCACCACCGCGTCCAGCCGCGCGCCGAGGAAGAAAGCGATCGACAACCTGTCGCGCCCCGCCGGCGGCGTTTCCACCCGGTGCACCGTGGCGCGCAGGTAGCCGTTGGTCGCCAGCTCCAGCAGCTCGCCGATGTTCACCACGAAGGTGTCTTCACGCGGCTGCGCGTCTATCCATTGCCCTTCGCTCACCTCTACCTGCAGCCCTTTTTGCGCGTCCTGCAGCAAAAAGCTGAGAAACCCGGAGTCCTTGTGCGCGCCGACGCCCTGTGCGCTGCCGGTGGCGTCCCGCCCCGGGTAGCGGATCAGTTTGATGTGCTCGTTGGGCTTCTCGCCGTACAAACGATCGAACGCCTGCTCCGGCAGCGACAGCGCCAAAGCGAAAGCGCGCAGCAGCCGCAGCGACATGGCGGTCATGGCCTGTTGCCACTGCAGCAGCAGCGGTTTCAGCGTCGGCAGCGCCGCCGGCCACTGGTTTGGCCCCTGCAGGCGTGCCCAGCGCGGCGTGTCATCAGACAGCGTCAGCGCCGGGCGTTCGGCGCCGATATCGAACTGCTCGCGCCAGTCAGGCTGCCCGCGCGTGAGTTCCGCCGCCGCCCGGTTGTAACCGCGAAAGTGCGGCGAATGCACCATCTGCACCGCCAGCTTGTCGGCTTCCGGCAGGGCGAAGAATTGCCGCGCGGCGTGCTGCAGCCGCGCATTCAGCGCGCCGTCCACGCCGTGGCCGCGCAGATAGAAAAAACCGACGTCGCGGGCCGCCGCGCGCAGATCGTCGAGAAAGGCGCGCCGTTGGCGCGCATCACCGTCAAGCTGCGAAAGATCCAGCAGCGGCAGCGTCTTCTGCGTCGTCAGATGCGTCATCATGCGGTTCCTCTTCTTCCCCGATCACGATCGGGCTGCCATACAGGCGAATAATCAACATTGTCACTCCCCAGCGGGTAGCTGCATTTGCTTCATAGTTATCACCGCGCTCGCCGGAGCGGCCAATATTGTTGCGTTCTAAGTTATGCAAACGTTCAACAAACTGTCGCAAAACCGTCATCAATGTTTCTTATGCTCTGCGCAATTTCGCCGACGCCGCTGGCTGGCGATGTGCGCTATCCGCTATCCTGTAAACGACCTCATACCCTGCCTGCCGGAGAAATACTGATGGATTTAGCCTTATTCGACCTGGATGAAACCCTGATTGACGATGACAGTGCCAGCCTGTGGATCCGCTGGCTGGTCGGCCAGGGGTTCGCGCCGGCGGAGCTGGAACTGCAGGAGCAGCAGCTGATGCAGCTCTACTATCAGGGCAAGCTGTCGATGGAGGACTACATGCAGGCCACGCTGGCGCCGTTGGCCGGCCTGAGCGTGCAAACCGTGGCCGGCTGGGTGCAGCGTTACATCCGCCGCGACATCCTGCCGCGCGTCTATCCCGCCGCCCGTGAACGCCTGCAGTGGCACCGCGAACGCGGCGACTGCATCCTGGTGATCTCCGCCACCGGCGAGCATCTGGTGGCGCCGATCGCCGAACAGCTCGGCGCCGACGATGCGCTGGCGATCGGCGTGGAAATCAGCGATGGCCGCTTCACCGGCAACACCTACGGCACCATGACCTATCAACAGGGCAAGGTGATCCGCCTGCAGCACTGGCTGGCGCAGCACCCGCACCTGAAGTTCGAGCACAGCCACGGCTACAGCGACTCTCTCAATGACAAGGCGATGCTGCAATTCGTCGACAGCGCCACGGTGATCAACCCCGACAGCGAACTGAGCGCGCTGGCGGCGGAGCGCGGCTGGGAAGTGTGCCGCTGGGAACGCTGAGCGGCAGACAAAAAGTGCCCTGCGGTGTGACAAAAAGCGCGTTGTGGCGTAGGTATAGAGGGTCCTTATTATCCGCTAACGGAGTTATCCCATGCTGACCATTTGGGGTCGTGAGAATTCGAACAACGTCAGGAAGGTGCTGTGGTGCGCCGCCGAATTGGGGCTCAACTACACCCACATCAACGCCGGCGGGGCGTTCGGCAAAGTCAACGAAGAGAGTTACCGCGCGTTGAACCCGAACGGCCTGGTGCCGCTGCTGCAGGACGATGACTTCGTGCTGTGGGAGTCCAACACCATCGTGCGCTACCTGGCGGCGAAATTCGGCGACGCGACGTTCTATCCGCAAGATCTGCAGGCGCGCGCCGCCGCCGAGAAATGGATGGACTGGACCACCTCGACGATTGTCCCGGCCTTCACCATCGTCTTTTGGGGCCTGATACGCACCGCGCCGGAGCTGCGCGACATGGCGAAAATCGAAACGGCGATCGCCACGCTGGAAAAACACTTCGACGTCATCGAACAGACGCTGGCGCACCAGCCTTACCTCTCCGGCGGCGCGTTCGGTTTCGGCGATATCCCGCTCGGCAGCTTCGCCTACGCCTGGTTCGAAATGCCGATCGCCCGCCGCCCGCGGCCGAACATGGAGCGCTGGTATCAGCAACTGCGCGCACGCCCGGCCTACCAGCGCGGCGTGATGAGCGCACTCACCTGACGCGTGCGGGGCGTTACGACGCCCCGACCTTCAGCAGCTTGCCGTCCCGTTCGTCCGTCAGCAGATACAGGTAACCATCCGGCCCGCTGCGCACCTCGCGGATGCGTTCGCCGCGATCGCCCAGCAGCCGCTCTTCCGCCACCACCTTGTCCCCCTTCAGCGTCAGGCGAATCAGTGCCTTTTGCGCCAGTGCGCCGATGAACAGCGAGTGCCGCCAGGCGGGGAAGCGCTGCCCATCATAGAACGCCATGCCGCTGAGGCCGGGCGAAACCCGCCAATAGTGGAGCGGTTGTTCGGTGCCGGGCACCCGCTCCCCTTTCGCCTCGGGGATCGGCTGGCCGGAATAGTTGATGCCGTAGGTGGCCAGCGGCCAGCCGTAGTTTTTACCCGGCAGCGGGATGTTGAGCTCATCGCCGCCGCGCGGGCCGTGCTCATGCTCCCAGATTGCGCCACTCCACGGGTTCAACGCCAGCCCTTGCGGATTGCGATGGCCGTAAGACCAAACCTCCGGGCGTTTACCTGCCTGGCCGACCCAGGGGTTGTCCGGCGGCACGGCGCCCTCGGCGGTCAGCCGCACCAGTTTGCCCTGCAGTTTGTCGGTCTCTTGCGCCGTCGGCCGCTGATTGTTTTCGCCCAGCGTGATAAACAGGTAGCCTTGCCGATCAAACGCCAATTTGCCGCCGAAGTGATTGCCGACCGACAGCTTGGGCTGCTGACGGAAGATCACCTTAAAGTTTTCCAGCCGCGCGCCATCGTCGCTCAGGCGGCCATAGCCGACCGCCGTGCCGGCTTTGCCGCCCTCGCCCGGTTCGGCGAAGCTGAGATACACCCGGCGGCTGGCGGCGAAATCGGGCGCCGGCAGCACCTCCAGCAGGCCGCCCTGCCCTTCGGCGTAGACCTGCGGCACACCGGCGATCGGCGGCGACAGTCCTTTATCCTGCTGCCACAGCCGCAGCCGGCCGGGCCGTTCGGTGATAAGCAGGCCTTGTTCCGCCGGCAAGAAGGCCAGCGACCAAGGGTGTTCCAGGCCGTCCTGCAATTGGCTGACCGTCGGCGCGGCGTGCGCCAGGCCGCTGCACAGCAGCAAACCGGCCAGCAGAGTCAATCGGGACATGGCGTCCTCCTGAAGATAAAATGACCCGTTTAGTGTAGCCCACTCAGCGGCCGCGGTCGTTTGCATTACATTTCAACGGGTTGCCTTTTAGCCGCCATGTGCTTAAGTTAATCCATTACCCAGGAGGAAAAATGGACATTACCGTTACCGACGCGATCGACGAACAAACCCTCGATGCGATCAGGCAAGGCCTGCGCGCTTACAACCTGCCGCATATCGACGCCAGCCACCGCAAGCCGCTCAGCGTCTATGCGCGCGACGAAGCCGGCGCGGTGATCGGCGGCCTGACCGCCGAAACCTGGGGCAACTGGCTGAGCGTCGAGTGGCTATGGGTGGCGGATACCCAGCGCGGCAGCGGCCTCGGCGGTCGGCTGATGCGCGCCGCCGAGCACGAGGCGCAGGCGCGCGGCTGCCGCTACGCCCGCCTCGACACCTTCAGCTTTCAGGCGCGGCCGTTCTACGAAAAGCTCGGCTATCAGCTGCAAATGACGCTGAAAGAGTATCCGGTAGAACATGAGTGTTATTTACTTACCAAAACGCTGACTGATTAATGGATGGACGGATGGACAGCAAAAGCATGGTGGTGAACTGTGTAGCGTACAAAGCCGGCCAACGGCTGGGCGAAGTGACCATCGACGATATCAGTGAGGTGGTCAAACAGCCCGACACCTTCATCTGGCTGGGATTAAGGCAGCCGGAGCCGGCGTTTATGCGCAAGGTGCAGGCGGAGTTCGGGCTGCACGATTTGGCGATCGAAGACGCGCTGTGCGCGCACCAGCGGCCGAAGCTGGAGACCTACGGCGACTCGCTGTTCATCGTGGTGAAAACCGCGCAGTGGGGCGAGCACGACGAAATCGAATACGGCGAAACCCACTTCTTCGTCGGCAAAAACTTTCTGGTGACGGTGCGCCACGGCGCTTCGCCCAGTTACGCGCCGATCCGCGCCAAGGCGGAAGAGAACCACAAGCAGATGTGCCGCGGGCCGGGCTTCGCCCTCTATTCGGTGTTGGACTTCGTGGTGGATAACTACCGCAGCGTGGTGGCGCGCTTCGAGAGCACCATCGAGAACATTGAAGCCAACATGTTTCAGTCAGAGTTCGATCAGGCGGCGATCGAGAACGTCTATACCCTGCGCCGCCATCTGCTGGCGCTGCGCAACGCCGCGCTGCCGATGGATGAAATTTGCAACCAGCTGATCCGCCTGCACGAAGAGGTGATCCCGAAAGAGCTGCGCGCCTACGTGCGCGACGTGCAAGATCACGCCCATCAGGTGGTCAGCAATATCGACGACATGCGCGAAATGCTGACCAACGCCATGCACGTCAACCTGGCGCTGGTGACGGTCAAACAAAACGAAGTGGTGAAACGGCTGGCGGGTTGGGGGGCAATCTTGGCCATCCCGACGGTGGTCTTCAGCCTGTACGGGATGAACTTCGCCGACATGCCGGAACTGAAGTTCCCGTGGGCCTATCACGCCACGCTGGGAGTGACCGCCGTCGGCTGCATTTTCCTGTATCAGAAACTGAAGAAATCGGGCTGGCTGTAAGCGCCAGAACGGCGCTTTTCCCGCCGACGAAAACGATCGCGGGGCGGCTGGGATCACCAGCCGCCCCCGTTGCTTCAATACAGCATCGGACGCCGATCACGATGCACGTGATTGTGGCGGCCGATGTGCTTGTCATCAGCCGCGCCGATATCCATCGATGCCAGCACCATGCCTTCGCCTGTCAGGCTCTGCGTCAACGGATAGCCGTCGGCGTCGACGATCACCGAACCGCCGATCCACGCAACGCCGCGCTCCGTTTCGCAACGATCGCACACCGCGATGAACAGCCGATTGACGGCGGCGTTGGCCTGCGCCTTCACCATCTCCGCCGGCCGTTCGCCCTGCGGGCGCGGCGCCAGCGGCCAGTTGACCGGCGCGCACAGCAGCTGAGCACCGGCCAACGCAGGCAAGCGCACCCACTCCGGAAACTCGAGGTCGTAACAGATCATCACCGCCAACCGGCCAAAACGCGTCTCGACGACCGGCGGCGGCCGATCGCCGGCGGTAAAGATCAAACTCTCTTCATGCCACAGGTGCACTTTGCGATAAATCGCCCTCACCCCCTGCGCATCGATCAACGCCGCGCTGTTGGCCACCTCGCCATCAGGCAGACGCTCGCAAAAACCGGCGACGATCGCCACATCCAGCTCACTCGCCAGGGCACACCACAGGCTAAGGCTGGGCCCATCTTCGGCCTCGGCCAACGCCCGCGCCTCCGCCTTGTCGCGCAGCACGTAGCCGCTGTTCACCAACTCCGGCAACACGATGACGTTGGCGCCGCGCTGCGCCGCCCGGCGGATCGCCTGGGCGGACAGCGCCCGATTATGTTCCGCTTCCCCTACCCGCAGCGTCAACTGGCAGCATGCGACGCTGATTTTTTCCTTCACTCCCGTTCTCCTTCCAATAATCCCTCGCAACGCAACGCCACCCGCCGTTCGGCTTCGAGATCGAGCTTTCGGCACATGACGACATAAACGCTCCCGGCCACCAGCAAGCCGATCAGAAAAGCGATATCCGCGCCGCCCAGTAAAACAGCAAAGGGGCCGGTGTAAAAGCCCAACGTCATGAACGGCACCATCGCCAGCAGGCCGATCGCGTAGGCCGTCAGACCGGAGCCGCCCCAACGGCCGTAGATCCCCGCCGGGTTGAAGATTTCACCTATCGCGTAATGTCCGCTGCGCACCACGTAAAAGTCCATCAGATTCACCGCCGTCCAGGGCACCAGGAAATACAGCATCAGCAGCACGAAGGTATTGAAGCTGGCGAGATAGCTCGCCGGGATAGCCAACGCCACCGCGAACACCGTCAGAGCGACGACGCCGATGCCGGCCATGCGTAATTTCAACGTTGGCGTCACTTTACGGAACGCGTCAATCGCGCTGAGGCTGGTCAGCATTGCGCCATAACAGTTGACCGCCATGATACCGACCAGCGAAGGCACGGCGAAAAGCACAGCCAGCGTGCCGAACCCCGGATAGATGCCATTCCCCACCGTCTGTACGCTGCCGATCGCATCGGGAGCCGGTAAGGCTGAGGCCAGAAACGCGCCCAGCGACATCAGCCAAAGCGCCGATCCGGCCGCCCCCAGATAAGTCCAAAAGATCACGTTGGCAGACGGCGTTTCATGCGGCAAATAGCGTGAGTAGTCGGAGACGTACACCGCGTAGCTGATTTGATAACCGGCGGCCGCCGACAGCTGAATCAAAAAAGCCGCCCACGAAAAATGCCCGGCGCCGACGACGGCGTCCATCCGCAGCGACAGCACGGCACCGACCGTCAGCACGCCGAACACCGCCATCATCACATAGGTCAGCCAGCGCTGCACCGCATGCAGCATATCGTGGCCGACGATCGCCAACAGCACGGCCACCGCGATCAGCAACGCATACCAGGGCAGACGGTGACCCGGCAATACCGTGTTGATCGCATCGGTCGCGAGAATAACGTTGAACACGTTGAAACCGATGTAAACAAACACCACGGCGGCAAAGGGAACGATGGCGCCACGCAGGCCGAATTGGGCCCGCGACTGGATCATCTGTGGCAGCCCCATGCGCGGCCCCTGATTGGCATGACACGCCATGAAGAACGTGCCGAACCCCACGCCGACGACAATGGCCAGCATCGAATAAAGCGCGCCCAACCCCAACGCCGGGCCGGTGAAACCGACCACCATCGTCGTCAAAACGAAATTACCGGTGAACCAAAACGGCGCCTGATGCCAAACCTTGCCATGCCGCTCGTGACGGGGCACATAGTCTATCGAGCGCACTTCAATTTTTGGGCGTGGCGCCACATTGCGATTGTTCATGTCCCACCTCGTCGTTTCAACGCTCGGTTTGGGTCTGCAGCTGCGGCGCCGGGCGGCTCAGCAGGCTGCCCAGCACGAAGGCGACGCCGCCGCCCACCAGACCGCCGTAGATCGGGCTGTTGGCGTCGATGCCGTGCCAGATCATCAGCCCCACCACGCACAGGCTGCCGGTCAGCATGCTGGCGATAGCGCCGGCGCTGGTGGCGCGCGGCCAGAAGATAGCCCCCACCAACGGGATCAGCATGCCGCCCACCAACAGGTTGTAAGCCAGCGTTAGCGCCGCCAGCACGTCGCGCACCACAAACGCCAGCCCCAGCATGACCGCGCCCATGAAAAGCGTGGTGAAGCGCCCGGCGGCCAGCCCGCCAGAAGGTTTGCGCCGGATGGCCGGCAACACGTCCTCCAGTGCGATGGTCGAAGAGGCCAGCAGGCAGGCGCTGGCGGTGGACATCAGCGCCGCCAGGGCCGCCGCGGCCACCAGCCCGCTGACGCCGACCGGCAACACCGCCTGCGCGATGGCGGCGAAGGCGCCGTCGGTATTACTGAGCGACGGCAGCACGATCTTGCCGGCCATGCCGATCAGCGCGCCGGTCACGCCATACAGCACGCAATAGACGCCCGCCCCCAGCCCGGCGAAGCGCGCCACATTGGCGCTACGGGCGGTGAACACCCGCTGCCAGATGTCCTGACCGATCAAAATGCCGAAGAAGTAGATCAGGAAAAATACCAGAATAGTATCCAGCCCGATCGACGACAGCTGGTAGTAACCGGCGGGCAGCAGGCTGGTGAACGCCTCCCAGCCGCCGGCCTTGACGATGCTCATCGGCACCAGCACCAGCATCATGCCGACGGTCATGATGATGAACTGAATGATGTCGGTCAGCGTCAGCGACCACATGCCCCCCAGCGTCGAATACAGTACCACCAGCCCGCCGCCGAGCAGGATAGACGCGCTGAACGACAGGCCAAACATCACCTGCATCACGCTGCCGATGGCGATGATCGAGGTCACCGCCACCATCAGGTCATACGCCAGCATGATCGCGCCGCTGGTGACCCGCGCCGCCGGGTGATACCGCCGCGACAGCACCTGGCTGACGGTATACAGCTTCAGTTTGAGCAGCGGTTTGGCCAGCACCAGACTCAGCACCACAATGCCCAGCCCGAGCGCGCCGCACAGCCAGACGCCGGAGATGCCGTAGGTGTAGCCGAGCTTGACGCTGCCGATGGTCGACGCACCGCCGAGCACCACCGCCGACAGCGTGCCCAGATACAGCCCCGGCCCCAGGTTGCGCCCGGCCACCAGATACGCCTCTTTGGAGTTGGCGCGGCGAATGCCCATCCACCCCACCGCGCCTATCACCAGAAAGTAAATCACCACAACCAGCAGATCGAGATTCATGGGTACCTCCACTCCGTTGTTATTGTTATCAGGGGGCCCGACGCAACCGCTCCGCCGGCAGGGTCAGTACGACGGCCTCAGCGGGCCGGCAGCACGCACAGCATTTCAAACAGCAGATTGGCCGCCAGCAGCGCCGTATTGCCGGAACGATCGTAAGGCGGCGACACCTCCACCACGTCGCCGCCAATCAGGTTCAGCCCACGGCAGCCGCGCACGATCTCCAGCCCTTGCCAAACCGACAGTCCGCCGACCTCCGGCGTGCCGGTGCCCGGCGCGAAGGCCGGATCCAGCCCGTCGATATCGAAACTGAGATAAACCGGCGCATCGCCCATCTGCTCGCGGATCTCCGCCATCAGCGGCGTCAGCGACCGATGCCAGCAGGCTTCGGCCGGCACCACGCGAAAGCCCTGGCGCCGTGACCAATCGAAGTCATCCGCCGCATAGCCGCTGCCGCGCAGACCAATCTGCACCACTTTTTCCGGTGCCAGCAGCCCCTCCTCAAACGCGCGGCGGAAGGTGGTGCCGTGCGCCAGCTGTTCGCCAAACATCTCCTCGTTGGTGTCGGAATGCGCATCGACGTGGATCAGCCCGACCGGGCCATGTCGATGGGCGATGGCGCGCAGCACCGGCAGCGTCAGGGTGTGGTCGCCACCAAGCGTCAACGGCGTGCAGCCGTGCGCCAGGATCTCGCGGTAAGCCGCCTCGATGCGCCGTACGCTGTCCGCCAGGCTGTAGGGGTTAATGGCGACGTCCCCCAGATCGGCCACCTGCAGCCGTTCGAATGGGGCGGAGCCGGTGCCCATGTTGTAGGGGCGGATCATCACCGACTCCTGGCGGATCTGGCGCGGGCCATAGCGGGTGCCGCTGCGATTGGAGGTGCCGATATCCAGAGGAATGCCGACAAAGGCGGCGTCCAGACCACGCGCCTGATCGGCGGCGGGCAGGCGCATCATGGTGGGGAGACCGGCAAAGCGCGGCATGTCGTTGCCGCTTTGGGGTTGGTTCAGCATGGCGTTTCCTTGTCTTGGGCTTGCGATAAATTGAAACATTTAAGCAACATTCGCAGACTACCCCGTTGACCGCACCGGCTACCATTCCCGCTTTTGCATGTAAACATCGAAAAACACGATGTAACTAACCCATTGAAGTGTTGATTTTTATTTCAATCTCATGCCATAAGAAAGGCCATATCTTCAGCGCCGCGCCTATTTCTTCGATGTTAAAAATGGGTTAAGCGGCCGACGTTCTGCGGAGGGGGCGATGCTCACTAACCTAAGCGATATCGATCTGAAGCTGTTGCGGGTGTTCGTCGCGGTGGCGGAAGCCCAGGGCGTCAGCGCCGCACAGGAAACGCTGCTGATGAACCAATCCACCATCAGCACCCATCTGGCCTCGCTGGAAACGCGACTGGGTTTTCGCCTGTGCCAGCGCGGGCGCTCCGGCTTCCGGCTGACGCCAAAAGGGGAACGCATGCTGATCGCCTGCCGCTCCTTGTTCAACGCCGCCCGCGACTTCACCCGGGTCAGCCAGTCGCTGAACGGCCTGCTGACCGGCGATCTGCAAATTGGTTTGGTGGATAACCTGGTTTCACTGCCGGGCAACCCGTTCAGTCAGGCCATCAAGCACTTTCAGCGGCGCCACCAGGACGTGCAATTGCAGTGCCGCATCTGTTCACCGAACGAGATTGAACAAGGGCTGCTGCACCGGCAGCTCGATCTGGGCATCGGCTACTTTGGCCAGCAGTTGGAGGCGTTGCGTTATCAACCGTGGCTGGAGGAGACGCAGGCGATCTATTGCAGTGAGGATCACCCGCTGTTCGCGGTGGAAGAACCCGAGCGCGAGCAGATTGAAAACGCGCGCTGGGTCAAGCGCGGCTACCTGCTGGCGCAGCAGCTGTGCCCGATCGCCCCGCCGCATCTGGCCGCGGTGGCCCACCACATGGAGAGCGTCGCCCATCTGGTGCTGAGCGGCACCTGTCTCGGTTATCTGCCCACCCACTATGCGGCGCGCTGGGTGGAGCAAGGGCTGCTGCGGCAGTTGGGCGGCGCAGCGCTCTCTTACCGCGCCACGCTCAGCCTGGTCAGCCGCCCCGTCCAACCCGACGAGGCGTTGAACGCGCTGTTGGAGGATTTGGCGCGCGCCGGCGAAAAAAAGCCCCGCATGTGCGGGGCCTGACGGACGTTAACTGACCGGCATGCGCGCCGGATCGGGATACTGGTATTCAAAACCCAGCTCGTTGCAGATGCGGTTGCCGTCCACCAGCCGCTCATCCTGTTCCGCTTCGTCGGCAAACTGCGGCGGCTCCAGGTGCAACTGCTCGGCCAGGGCCGGATAAAAATCGCGCTTGGCCGGATGACGCGGCGCGCACAGGTTGTACACGTGGCCGCCCTTCGGCAGCTTGAGCAGCAGTTGGATGGCGGCGATGACGTCGTCCTGGTGCACCAGATTCACCCCCTGCGACCCGCCCTTCACATCGAGCTTTCCCGCCAGGAAGCGGCCGGGGTGACGATCGGCGCCCACCAGCCCCGCCAGGCGCAGAATGTCCACCGAGGTATTCGGCAGCTCGTGCAGCCAGCGCTCCAGCTCGGCCAATACCCGGCCGGACGGCGAGACCGGCCGCAGCGGCGACTCTTCGCGCAGCGTGCCGGCGGTTTCGCCATACACCGAGGTGGAACTGGTGAAGATCACCCGCGGCACGCCGAAAGCCATTGCGCTGTCCACCAGCATGCGCACCGCATTGAAATAATTCTCGCTGCCTTCGACGGTGCGGCGCGCGGGCAGCGTGACCACCAGCGCATCCACGCGCAGCAACGACGCCAGATCGTCCGGATCGCAGATCAATTCCGGCGTCAGCTCCAACTGATAACATTCGATGCCGCTCATCCGCGCGGCCTCGACGCCGTCCGGCGTGGTTTTGCTGCCGACCACGTCGTACCCGCGGCCCATCAGCGACAACGCCAGCGGCATGCCCAACCAACCCAGACCAATAATGGCTACCTTTTTCATCCTCTTCCTCTCCTGAAGATCGCAGCGCCCTGCCCTTAAGGCTACGCCACTGCGCGCGGCGATACAATCTGACCGGCTTAAGGTTAGGTAAAGCCGTGTTTGGCTAATAACTCAACCTGTTTCAATAAATTAAATTTATGACGATAAAAAAGAGTTGCACGGCGGACAGCGGATAGTTTAGCTTAATTGCCATACGGTTTTTTACCGACTTTTGCTGAGAGAAAACACCATGACACGCGTTCAGTTCAACCACCATCATCACCATCACCCTGACTAGTCTTTCAGGCGATGTGTGCTGGAAGACGGTTTGTTAATCTTCCAGTGGCGCGCAGAACGCAAGAGAGAGCCCTCGGAAGATTTCTTCCGAGGGTTTTTTTTTTGGCTCCGGACAGACAGAAAAGAATAGTTTTTACAATAAATTCATAAAATTACAGATTAAACAGAGGTTACCATGCTGGACAAGACACGTTTACGGATCGCAATGCAGAAGTCGGGCCGCCTGAGCGATGAATCCCAGGAACTGCTGGCGCGCTGCGGCATCAAGATTAACCTGCAGCAGCAGCGTCTGATCGCCTTCGCCGAAAACATGCCGATCGATATCCTGCGCGTGCGCGACGACGACATTCCGGGTCTGGTGATGGACGGCGTGGTCGATCTCGGCATCATCGGCGAGAACGTGCTCGAAGAAGAGCTGCTCAGCCGCCGCGCACAGGGTGAAGACCCGCGCTACTTCACCCTGCGCCGCCTCGATTTCGGCGGCTGCCGCCTGTCGCTGGCCACCCCGCTCGACGCCGAATACGCCGGCCCGCAAAGCCTGCAGGACGCCCGCATCGCCACCTCTTACCCGCACCTGCTGAAGCAATACCTCGACAAACAGGGCGTGCGCTTCAAATCTTGCCTGCTGAACGGCTCGGTGGAAGTGGCGCCGCGCGCCGGCCTGGCCGACGCCATCTGCGATCTGGTCTCTACCGGCGCCACGCTGGAGGCCAACGGCCTGCGCGAAGTGGAGGTGATCTACCGCTCCAAAGCTTGCCTGATCCAGCGCGACGGCGAAATGCCTGAAGCCAAACAGCAGCTGATTGACCGCCTGATGACCCGCATTCAGGGCGTGATCCAGGCGCGCGAATCCAAATACATCATGCTGCACGCGCCGAGCGAGAAGCTGGACGAGATCGTCGCGCTGCTGCCGGGCGCCGAACGCCCGACCATTCTGCCGCTGGCCGGCGCGCAGAACCGCGTGGCGATGCACATGGTCAGCAGCGAAACCCTGTTCTGGGAAACCATGGAAAAACTGAAAGCGCTCGGCGCCAGCTCGATTCTGGTGCTGCCGATTGAAAAGATGATGGAGTAACGCCATGTCGACCTTCAACACGCCGATCGATTGGGCGACGTGCAGCGCCGAACGCCAGGCCGAGCTGCTGATGCGTCCGGCGATCGCCGCTTCCGACAGCATCACCCGCACGGTGAACGAGATCCTCGACAACGTGAAGGCCAACGGCGATCGGGCGTTGCGCGACTACAGCGCCCGTTTCGACAAAGCGGAAGTCTCGGCGCTGCGCGTCAGCGCCGAGCAGATCGCCGCCGCCGCCGCGCGGTTGGGCGACGACATCAAACAGGCGATGGCGGTGGCCGTCGCCAACGTGGAAACCTTCCACAACGCGCAGCGACTGCCGCCGGTGGACGTCGAAACGCAACCGGGCGTGCGCTGCCAGCAGGTGACCCGCCCAATCGACTCGGTGGGCCTGTATATTCCCGGCGGATCGGCGCCGCTGTTCTCCACCGTGCTGATGCTGGCGACGCCGGCGCGCATCGCCGGCTGCCGCCGGGTAGTGCTGTGCTCGCCGCCGCCGATCGCCGATGAGATCCTGTATGCGGCGCAGCTGTGCGGCGTGCAGGAAGTGTTTCAGGTCGGGGGCGCGCAGGCGATCGCCGCCCTGGCGTTCGGCACCGAAAGCGTGCCGCGCGTGGCGAAGATCTTCGGGCCGGGCAACGCCTTCGTGACCGAAGCCAAGCGGCAGGTCAGCCAGCGCCTCGACGGCGCGGCCATCGACATGCCGGCCGGTCCTTCAGAAGTGCTGGTGATCGCCGACGCCGGCGCCACCCCGGCGTTTGTCGCTTCCGATCTGCTGTCGCAGGCCGAGCACGGCCCGGATTCGCAGGTGATCCTGCTGACGCCGGACGCGGCGATGGCGCAGGCGGTGGCCGACGCGGTGGAAAGCCAGCTGGCCGAGCTGCCGCGCGCCGACACCGCCCGCCAGGCGCTGGCGAGCAGCCGCCTGATCGTGGCGCGCGATCTGCCGGAGTGCGTGGCCATCAGCAACCGTTACGGCCCGGAGCACCTGATCATTCAGACCCGCAATGCGCGCGATCTGGTGGACGGCATCACCAGCGCCGGTTCGGTGTTCCTCGGCGACTGGTCGCCGGAGTCCGCCGGCGATTACGCCTCCGGCACCAACCACGTGCTGCCGACCTACGGCTACACCGCCACCTGCTCAAGCCTCGGGCTGGCCGATTTCCAAAAACGCATGACGGTGCAGGAGCTGACGCCGCAGGGCTTCAGCAACCTGGCCGCCACCATCGAGACGCTGGCTGCCGCCGAGCAGCTGATCGCCCACAAGAACGCCGTGACCCTGCGCGTCGCCGCCCTGAAGGAGCAAGCATGAGCATCGAAAAACTGGCGCGCGCCAACGTTCGCGAGCTGACCCCTTATCAATCGGCGCGCCGCCTCGGCGGCAAGGGCGACGTATGGCTGAACGCCAACGAATACCCGATCGCCCCGGAATTCCAGCTGACCGCGCAAACCTTCAACCGCTATCCGGAGTGCCAGCCGGCGCAGGTGATCGAACGCTACGCCGCCTATGCCGGGGTCAAGAAAGAGCAGGTGCTGGTCAGCCGCGGCGCCGATGAAGGCATCGAGCTGCTGATCCGCGCCTTCTGCGAGCCGGGCAAAGACGCCATTCTGTTCTGCCCGCCGACCTACGGCATGTACGCCGTCAGCGCCGAAACCTTTGGCGTGGAGCGCCGCACCGTGGCCGCCAAAGAGGACTGGCAGTTGGATCTGCCAGCCATCGCGGACAGCCTGGACAACGTGAAACTGATCTACGTCTGCAGCCCGAACAACCCGACCGGTAACCTGATTGACCCGGACTCTCTGCGCAGCCTGCTGGAGATGGCCAAAGGCAGAGCGATCGTCGCGGTGGACGAAGCCTATATCGAGTTTTGCCCGCAGGCCTCGGTGGCCGGGTGGCTGAGCGACTATCCACACCTGGCTATTCTGCGCACGCTGTCGAAGGCCTTTGCGCTGGCCGGCCTGCGCTGCGGCTTTACGCTCGCCAACGAAGATCTGATCGCCCTGCTGCTGAAGGTGATCGCGCCTTACCCGCTCTCGACACCGGTGGCGGATATCGCCGCGCAGGCGCTGAGCGAAGAAGGTATCCGCACCATGCGCCAGCGCGTCACCGACATCGCCGCTACCCGCAGCTGGCTGCAGCAACAGCTGGAGAAATGCGCCTGCGTCGAGCAGGTTTTCGCCAGCGACAGCAATTACCTGCTGGCCCGCTTCACCGCCTCAAGTAATGTGTTTAAAAGCTTGTGGGATCAGGGCATTATCTTACGAGACCAAAACAAACAGCCCGGGTTGTCCGGCTGCCTGCGCATCACCATAGGCACCCGCGACGAATGTCAACGCGTGGTGGACGCCTTGTCCACCCTACCCGGTGCCAACCAGACTCGCCAGGAGCCAATGTGAGCCAAAAAATCCTCTTTATCGATCGTGACGGCACGCTGATCGCCGAGCCACCGGAAGATTTCCAGGTTGACCGCCTGGACAAGCTGGCGCTCGAGCCAGACGTGATCCCTTCCCTGCTGGCGCTGCAACAGGCGGGGTATCAGCTGGTGATGATCACCAATCAGGATGGGCTCGGCACCGCCAGTTTCCCGCAGGAAACCTTCGATCCGCCGCACAACCTGATGATGCAGATCCTCAGCTCGCAGGGCATTCAGTTCGCCGACGTGTTGATCTGCCCGCACCTGCCGGCGGACAACTGCGACTGCCGCAAGCCGAAGACCGCGCTGGTGAAGGGTTATCTCGAACCCGGCGTGCTCGATACCGCCCACAGCTACGTGATCGGCGATCGGCCGACCGACGTGCAGCTGGCAGAAAACATGGGCATTCAGGGGCTGCGCTACCAGCGCGGCGTGCTGGGCTGGAAAGAGATCGTGCACCAGCTGACCCTGCGCGACCGCCATGCGCGGGTTAACCGCGTGACCAAAGAGACGCAGATCGATGTCAACGTCTGGCTGGATCGCGAAGGCGGCAGCAAAATCAAAACCGGCGTCGGCTTCTTCGACCACATGCTGGATCAGATCGCCACCCACGGCGGCTTCCGCATGGAGATCGACGTCAAAGGCGACCTGTATATCGACGATCACCACACCGTAGAGGACACCGGCCTGGCGCTGGGCGAAGCGTTGAACAAGGCGCTGGGCGACAAGCGCGGCATTGCCCGCTTCGGCTTCGTGCTGCCGATGGACGAGTGTCTGGCGCGCTGCGCGCTGGATATCTCCGGCCGCCCGCACCTGGAGTACAAGGCCGAGTTCAACTATCAGCGCGTCGGCGATCTCAGCACCGAAATGGTCGAGCACTTCTTCCGCTCGCTCTCCTACACCATGGGTTGCACGCTGCACCTGAAGACCAAAGGCAAAAACGACCACCACCGGGTCGAAAGCCTGTTCAAAGTGTTTGGCCGCACGCTGCGCCAGGCGATCCGCGTCGAGGGCAATACCCTGCCGAGCTCGAAAGGAGTGCTGTGATGAACGTGGTGATTTTGGATACCGGCTGCGCCAACCTGGCCTCCGTCACCTATGCGGTGCGGCGCCTGGGCTATCAGCCGGAAGTGAGCCGCGATCCGGAGATCGTGCTGCGCGCCGACAAGCTGTTCCTGCCGGGCGTCGGCACCGCGCAGGCGGCGATGGATCAGCTGCGCGAACGCGATCTGATCGAACTGATCAGGGCCTGCACTCAGCCGGTGCTGGGCATCTGCCTCGGCATGCAGCTGCTGGCGGCCAGCAGCGAAGAGAACGGCGGCATAACGACGCTCGGCCTCATCGATACGCCGGTAAAGCAGATGACCGACTTCGGCCTGCCGCTGCCGCATATGGGTTGGAACCAGGTATCCGCGCAGGCGGGCCACCATCTGTTCCGCGGCATCGATGACGGCGCCTACTTCTATTTCGTTCACAGCTATGCGATGCCGATATGCCCCAGCACCATCGCTCAGGCGAACTACGGCGAGCCCTTCACCGCCGCCGTGCAAAAAGACAACTTCTTCGGCGTACAGTTTCATCCAGAACGATCTGGAGCGGCCGGCGCGCAACTGTTGAAAAACTTTCTGGAGATGTAGGCAGCATGATTATTCCGGCTTTGGATTTGATCGACGGCAACGTGGTGCGTTTGCATCAGGGCGATTACGGCCAACAGCGCGACTACGGCAACGATCCGCTGCTGCGCCTGCAGGACTATCAACAACAGGGCGCCCAGGTGCTGCACCTGGTCGATCTGACCGGCGCCAAAGATCCGGCCGCGCGCCAGATCCCGCTGCTGCGCAAGCTGCTGGCGGGGGTTAACGTGCCGGTGCAGGTCGGCGGCGGCATCCGCAACGAGCAAGACGTCAGCGCCCTGCTGGAGGCCGGCGCCACGCGCGTGGTGATCGGCTCCACCGCGGTGAAACAGCCGCAGCTGGTGCAAAGCTGGTTCGAACGCTATGGCGCCGACGCGCTGGTACTGGCGTTGGATGTGCGCATCGACGCGCAGGGCGTGAAGCGAGTGGCCATCAGCGGCTGGCAGGAGGATTCCGACGCCACGCTTGAACAGGTGGTAGAGCAGTTCCTGCCCTACGGGCTGAAACACGTGCTGTGCACCGACATTTCGCGCGACGGCACGCTGGCCGGTTCCAACGTGGCACTGTATCAGGCGATCAGCCGCCGCTATCCGCAAGTGGCCTTCCAGGCCTCAGGCGGCATCGGCAATATGGACGACATCGCCCAGTTGCGCGGCAGCGGCGTTGCCGGCGTGATCGTCGGGCGCGCCCTGCTGGAAGGTAAATTTAGCGTTGAGGAGGCGATTGCATGCTGGCAAAACGGATAATCCCGTGTCTGGATGTTAAAGACGGGCAAGTGGTGAAAGGCGTGCAGTTCCGCAACCACGAAATCATCGGCGACATCGTGCCGCTGGCGCAGCGCTATGCGCAAGAAGGCGCGGACGAGCTGGTGTTTTACGATATCACCGCATCGAGCGACGGCCGGGTGGTGGACAAAAGCTGGGTGTCGCGCGTGGCGGAGGTGATTGATATTCCGTTCTGCGTCGCCGGCGGCATTAAAAGCGCCGAGGACGCCAGCCAGATCCTGTCTTTCGGCGCCGACAAAATCTCCATCAACTCACCGGCGCTGGCCGATCCCGATCTGATTAGCCGCCTGGCGGATCGCTTTGGCGTGCAGTGCATCGTGGTGGGCATCGATACCTGGTTCGACAGTGAAACCGGCAAGTATCACGTCAATCAATATACCGGCGACGAGAGCCGCACCCGCGTCACCCAGTGGGAAACCCTCGACTGGGTGCAGGAAGTGCAGCGCCGCGGCGCCGGTGAGATCGTGCTGAACATGATGAACCAGGACGGCGTGCGCAACGGTTACGATCTGCAGCAGCTGCGTCGGGTGCGCGAGGTCTGCAAAGTGCCGCTGATCGCCTCCGGCGGCGCGGGCACGATGGAGCACTTCCTGGAAGCGTTCCGCGATGCGGACGTCGACGGCGCGCTGGCGGCATCGGTGTTCCACAAACAAATCATCAATATCGGCGAACTGAAAAGGTTCCTGGTCGAACAAGGCGTGGAGATTCGCGTGTGCTGACAGAACAACAGAGAAACCAGCTGGACTGGGAGAAAACCGACGGCCTGATGCCGGCCATCGTGCAACACGCCGTTTCCGGCGAAGTGCTGATGCTGGGTTACATGACGCCGGAAGCGCTGGCGACCACCGAGCAGAGCGGCAATGTCACCTTCTTTTCGCGCACCAAGCAGCGCCTGTGGACCAAAGGCGAAAGTTCCGGCCACTTCCTCAAGGTGGTCAGCATCACGCCGGACTGCGATAACGACACGCTGCTGGTATTGGCCAACCCGATCGGCCCGACCTGCCACCTGGGCAACAGCAGCTGCTTCCATCCGGCCGCCAGCGACTGGACGTTCCTCTATCAGCTGGAACAGCTGTTGGCGGAGCGCAAGCATGCCAGCCCGGACAGCTCATACACCGCCAGCCTGTACGCCAGCGGCACCAAACGCATCGCGCAGAAGGTCGGGGAAGAAGGCGTGGAAACCGCGCTGGCCGCCACGGTCAACGATCGCGAAGAGCTGACCAACGAGGCCTCGGATCTGATCTATCACTTGCTGGTGCTGCTGCAGGACCAGGATTTGGATCTGAGCGCGGTGATCGGCCGGCTGCGCGAGCGGCATCAGAAAAAAGCGTGACATTAAATCACGCGCAATAAAAAAGCCGCCGGGCGTTAACCTCGGCGGCTTTTTTTATCGCTCAACGAGTGGGCTTATTCCATCCATTCGGTATGGAACACGCCTTCCTTGTCGATGCGTTTGTAGGTGTGCGCACCGAAATAGTCGCGCTGCGCCTGGATCAGGTTAGCCGGCAGCACCGCTGAACGGTAGCTGTCATAGTAAGCGATCGCGGCGGAGAAGGTTGGCGTAGGGATACCGTTCTGCACGGCATAGGCCACCACGTCGCGCAGCGCCTGCTGGTACTCGTCGGCGATTTGCTTGAAGTATGGCGCCAGCAGCAGGTTGGCGATATCGGCATCCGCTGCGTAAGCGTCGGTGATCTTCTGCAGGAACTGGGCACGGATGATACAGCCGGCGCGGAAGATCTTGGCGATTTCGCCGTAGTGCAGATCCCAGTTGTTTTCTTTGGACGCGGCTTTCAGCTGAGAGAAGCCCTGCGCGTAGGATACGATCTTGCCCAAATACAGCGCGCGACGCACTTTCTCGATGAACTCGGCTTTGTCGCCGGTGAACGGTGCCACTTTCGGCCCGGTCAGCACTTTAGACGCGGCAACGCGCTGATCTTTCAGCGAGGACAGGTAGCGTGCGAACACCGATTCGGTGATCAGCGACAGCGGTTCGCCCAGATCCAGCGAGCTCTGGCTGGTCCACTTGCCGGTGCCTTTGTTGGCGGCTTCGTCCAGGATCACATCGACCAGGTATTTACCCTCTTCGTCTTTCTTGGTGAAGATGTCTTTGGTGATGTCGATCAGGTAGCTGTTCAGCTCACCCTTGTTCCACTCGGCGAAGGTTTCGGCCAGCTGCTCGTTGCTCAGGTTCAGCGCCTGCTTCAGCAGAGAATAGGCTTCGGCAATCAGCTGCATGTCGCCGTATTCGATGCCGTTGTGCACCATCTTCACATAGTGGCCGGCACCGTCAGCGCCGATATAAGTCACGCAAGGCTCGCCTTCCGCAACCGCAGCGATTTTCTCCAGGATCGGCGCCACCAGCTCGTAAGCTTCTTTCTGGCCGCCAGGCATGATGGAAGGCCCTTTCAGCGCGCCCTCTTCACCGCCGGAAACGCCGGTGCCGATGAAATTGAAGCCCTGGTCGGACAGTTCGCGGTTACGACGGATGGTGTCCTGATAGTAGGTGTTGCCGCCATCGATCAGGATATCGCCCTTGTCCAGGTGCGGAGTCAGCGAGGCAATGGTTTTATCCGTCGCTTCGCCCGCTTTCACCATCAGCAGGATGCGGCGCGGTTTTTCCAGCGATTCGACAAACTCTTCAACGGTGTAATACGGCGCCAGGTTTTTGCCCGGGTTCTCAGCGATCACTTCGTCAGTCTTGTCGCCAGAACGGTTGAAAATGGAAACGGTGTAACCACGGCTCTCGATGTTCAGCGCGAGGTTGCGGCCCATTACCGCCATGCCGACAACGCCGATTTGTTGCTTGGACATTTAGGAACTCCTGTCTGAGATAATTACTACATTGTAATCATATAGTTATACAACATAGTAGGGATGCATTGCTTTATTGTACATGATTATTCCTAAGCATGTACCTATCGCAGCCATAACAATCTTTACAAAATCACGCACAGTTGGCAGTTCTGTATACGCCCTGAGCTCATTGCTACATTACCGGTAACATTGCAGAAAAGAAAAGGTTCGGATGTGCGGTCTGCCGCATCATGTCAACGGTTAAAAATCAACCAGAATATGTGGACCAAGATGAGGATACCGCATCGCCGAACCTGCTCCACACCCTCGAAAGAAACCATCCAATGACGCGCCACGCTTGCATTTTGGCCTGTAATCCTACAATTCCTAGCAATTGCACATATCTCATTTGAATATGTCACCACTGGTTACTAGGAACAGACTGAAACCCTGAAAATCCAGAGGCATTACAAGTGATTTGGTGGTAGGATAATAAAGGTTTTCTAGCCTATTTTTGCTGAAAATAGTTTCAGCATATAAATGAAAACTGACAACCCCACCCTCTATTGGTTCTCGCTTACCAAGGGCGGTAGCGTGCTTTTTTAGGCTGAAAACGCTTATGCAGAGCAATGTCCAGCCTAAAAATCAGGCAATCTGTATGCAGGGAATTCAGTGTTCACTTCTGTTTCATCGAGAAATGCGGTGTTTTTTTGCCGAAGTGAACGCATCGAAAAACAGAAGAAAACCTTATATATCACTAATGTGTTCCCCGGCATTACAGTAAGATAGAAACACGCTGGACAATAGCCCGCGGTAATACCATGCAGGTTGCGCGGGAATGAAACAGATTCTGTTTACGATGTGAAAATCTCCGAGAGAAAATGTTGGCGTATTTTCCATGGAGTGCTTACGGAAACGTGTGTTTAGCCCTATAGCTATTTTCACACCCTCCGTCATATCAATAACGCATCCGTTCTACATGATTATATTGCGAAGAAAGTTAAACCATGACGTCAAAAAAGTTAATCAATAGCCTAGGTGTTAAATGAATATTTTCTCTATTCTTGTTAAGACTTTTTATCGGTGTCTTCATACACTTGCCACCAATAAGAATCTTGTTATTTCACTTTCTAAACGGGAAATCGGCAGTAAATACAAAGGGTCATTTATCGGGCTTCTTTGGTCGTTTATTAACCCAGTATTGATGATGGTGATTTATACCTTCGTTTTCAGCGTTGTATTCAAAATTCGCTGGAGTGCTGGAGTCGATTCCAAAGGAGAATTTGCGTTAGCATTATTCATCGGTTTGATTTTCTTCGGGCTTTTTTCTGAATGCATTAACCGCGCTCCCTATTTGATCGTCAGTAACGTCAACTACGTTAAAAAGGTTGTCTTCCCGGTTGAAACACTCCCCATTGTTTCACTCTGCACAGCTTTATTCCAAATGGTGATTAACTTCGTCGTTTGGTTGCTGTTCTATGTCGCTATCGTAGGGATCCCTACGTGGCACATTCTATGGCTACCCGTCATCATCGCACCGTTCCTTATGATGGTTCTGGGCGTATCCTGGTTCCTTTCTTCGCTTGGCGTTTACTTGAAAGATATCGCTCAGGTTATTGGCGTGCTTACCATGATTCTGATGTATCTTTCGCCGATCTTCTATCCGATCTCCATGTTGCCTGACGCATATCACATCTTCATGCAACTCAGTCCATTGACTTATGTCATTGAGCAAGCGAGGGATTGCATGATGCTGGGCAAAAATATCGCCTGGGGGAGCTGGGGCATTTACACCCTCATCTCTTTCGTCATCATGCTGTTAGGTTATGGTTGGTTTATGTTCACGCGTAAAGGGTTTGCTGATGTCATCTGAATTCGCAATTTCAGTCAAAAATATTTCGAAACGCTTTGAAATGTATGCAAATCCTAAGCATCGTTTGTACCAAATGCTTTCTTTAGGCCGCCGTACATTCTTCAAAGAGTTCTGGGCGCTAAACGGCGTTTCTTTTGACGTTAAGCGCGGTGAAACGCTTGGCATTTTGGGCCGTAATGGCGAAGGCAAAAGTACCCTGCTGCAAATTATTGCCGGCACCTTGACAGCCACCTCGGGCAGCGTTGAGGTCAATGGCAAACTGGCTGCGCTGCTGGAACTCGGCGCTGGCTTCAATCCTGAGTTTACCGGCCGTGAAAACGTTTATCTGAGCGGCATCATTCTTGGTATGACGCACAGTGAAATGGAACAGAAATTCCCTGAGATCGAAGCCTTTGCCGACATAGGCGAACATATCGATCAGCCGGTCAAAACCTACTCCAGCGGGATGTATGTGCGTTTGGCCTTCGCCGTTCAGGCTTGCATTAAGCCCGAAGTGCTCATCGTAGACGAAGCGCTGTCGGTCGGTGATGAGAAATTCCAACGCAAATGCTTCGATTATATCGAATCGCTGCGCGCGCAAGGGTGTTCAATCATCCTGGTGACGCATTCCACGTCGACCGTGGAGAAGTTTTGCCAGCGAGCCATTTTGTTGCGAAAAGGCCGGGTAGAAGCCATTGGCAGTGCCAAAGAAATCATCGACCAATACCATGCCCTGCTGTACTCAGATGAAAAAACTTACCTGCGCTATCTGAACAACATTGCTAAAAACACCAATCAGTCCATCAACGCGCCCCAGAAAGAAAGCCAGGACGGCGTCGCCGCCCATGAGGCCTCCATCGCGGAACAAGCCGAGATACAAGCTGAAAGCGAACTGACCAGCGGTGCCCTCATTGAAAGTTGGATCATCAAAGATGCCCACGATCAGCCTTGCGATCTATTCCGCGTAGGTGAAAAAGCCATCATCAGCTTCGATATCAGCGTATTTGGGCCGATAGAAGAGCTGCAAGCCGGCTTGGTCATTAAGACCGTTGAAGGTATTACGGTATTTGGCACCAGCACCTTATACCATAAGAAGAATATGCATAACGCCAAAGGCGGAGATGTTCTTAGGGCAACGTTTGAACTTGACCTGGCACTGTGCGAAGGCAGCTATTTTATTTCACTCGCTATCGCCAACGCCATCAGCCACGCCGATATGTCCTATCTTGATAAGAAAACCGACGTGATCGTCCTTAAGGTTATAGAGCCTCGCACGACAATGTCAGGTATTGCCGCATTGCCTGTTTCTTTATCACTCGAAAAGTGGTCAGGAGAGCATGAATAAATCAATACTTATCATAACTCAGTATTACTCAATCGGTGGGTTGGAAACCTATATCAACACTCAGGTAAAGGATCTGGTCGCCCACGGTTACCAGGTTCATCTTATGTACGCCGTTGTCGCAGACCCGTCATTACTCCCTGACGGGCTGAGCTCGTGCCATGAAAATATTCATTTAAGCAACGGCTCTATCGAACAACTCGTTCAAGGCGTAGACCTGATACGACAGGTTATCAAAGAAAAAGGCATCGATGTCATTCATGTGCATCCTTTTGACTGCATTTTCCCTGCCGTTATCGCCGCAGACTGCGAAAAAATACCGTCGCTATTAACATTGCACGGCCCTCTGTCGCTGCAGCATTTTACTCGGAATATTTATAATCAGACGTTGGCCATTTATTTTCTCAAAACGCTACATACCATATTTTGCGTTTCGCAGGAAACGGCGGATCAATTGGCGGAGATCATAGACCACCCCTCGGTGATGATCGTTCCTAACCTGATAGACACCGCCCAAACGCATCCCGCTATCACGGATGAGACTGTTGAGAAAAGATGGCTTATCGCCAGCAGGCTGGATGAGGATAAATCCGCAGGGATTATGAAGTTCATTGACTTCGCCAGCCGCTGCCAAATGATTCATGGTATTGATATTTACGGTACCGGTAGTGATGAAGACACTATAAAAACCTACGTTAGCGATAATAACTTCAACGAATGGGTTGGTTTCAAAGGCGTTGTCAGTGACATCCCTTCCGTCATGCCGCAATACGCGGGGTTTGCCGGCATGGGCCGCGGAGTACTGGAAGCCGGCATTAGCCAGCTTCCGGTGTGTCTGGTTGGCTACGACGGCATTAAAGGCATTCTGGACGATGAAACCTTTAAACATGCCGCTTACTGTAATTTCTCAGGCAGAAATCTGGCCAATGCCGAAGAAGATGTGCTTCAAGAGCAATTTGCCGCCGCTCGTCCCCTGCCCCCAGACTTGCTTATTGAATACCAGAGCGATGGCCGTTGGAGCCAAATCCTCGAGAATATGGTTCTCCCGGACAAAGAGCGATACGACAACGGTGATTCGCTGCAACTCTACCAGCAGCTGTGTAAGGCACCATCATCACAGGAAAACGAAAGTTTTTTGATCGCGAATGCCTTTACTGTCGCTATATTTAAAACGCTAGCAAACCAACTGATCGCCAACAGTATCAAGATCAACGCTCATGATGATAGCGTGAAAGAGACCGTCAAAATGGAAGATAAAGCGAGCCAGGCTCCCCTGGACACCCCTGTTAATGCTAATGCAGCAAGTTCAGGGAATGATGTCATCGCCAAGTTAGCTGCGTTGGAAGAACAGAATCTCTCTTTGCAGAATGACGTTAAATCGTTAGTACAACTCCTGACATCGGTAGCGGCAAAACAAGAAGACTATTTCAGAACTTTGCCTCACGCGGTTGCACCGAGTGCAGGGCAAAAACTTCGATATTTGGTTCAGGTTGCCGTTCAATCACTGACCAGAGCGGACAAACGCTATGAACTGGCCAAAACTCTTTATTGGAGACTGCCCGAGTCTGTCAGGCTAAAACTACAGACCCAGCGGCACCGTTACGTTCAAAAACACTTCGAGCACGCTTGCAATAGCGCGATGACGGATACCTCTACACCTGAAGACATTCCAGACTGGGTCGCAGCGGTAAACCAATCAGAGAAAGTCGTCTTCATTCCATGCAGCTTCGAATTCGATGAGCTGGTGAACCAACGGCCAATCAACGCGGCAAAATATTTCTCGGAAAAAGGCTATCAGGTTATCTTTATCGCCTGGCAATGGACGCCACAGGAAACGTTGTCGAAAGGTTGTTCGCAAGTCTGGAACAATGTCTATCAGGTTCCGCTGTATGATTTTGTGAAATACACCCGTCAGTGTCATCTGCATGACAAAACCGCGTTCTTTGTCATCACGATGCCGGCGAAAGTCTTCCTCACTCCGCTCTATGAGTTTAGAGCGCAAGGCTGCAACATCATCTATGACATTATGGATGAATGGGAATGCTTCCATAAGGTCGGACAAGCTCCTTGGTACCAGAAAGAGATTGAAGAAACCCTCATTCTACAAAGCGATTACGTCTGTGGCGTTGCTCCATCACTGCGTGACAAATTTGCTTATCTTCGCAGTGATATTGAAGTAGTCGGTAATGGCTATTCCGAGAAGGTCTTGGGCGATACACGTAATATAGCGAAAGACAACGGCAACAAAGTGGGCTATTTCGGCCATCTAACGGACTCGTGGTTCGACTGGGATATCGTATTTAAATTAGCTGAAAAATTCCCACAATATCACTTCGAGATCATTGGTTACGGTGAGCCTGAGTGGGTGGTCAATAAAGCGAAAAATATTGCTAACATCACACTGGTGGGCAAAGTAATGCCAAAAGACCTTCATCAATATGTCAAAGAATGGTCGATCGGCCTCATTCCATTCAAAAGTGGCGAGCTGGCTCAAGCGGTAGATCCGATCAAAATTTATGAGTACCTCTATTTTGGCTTACCAACTCTAGTGACCGGCATTGAGCATATTAAACGCTATCCGATGACCTATTTCTCTGACGGCAGCGACGTTGTCGATCTGTTTGAGAAAACAATCAATAGCGAGCGCCACTCTGACGAGTTGGAAACCTTCTTGCAAGAAACCACTTGGGCAGCCCGATTCGAAGAAATGGAGTTGAACACCCTGAAAAGAAAAGGAATTAGGGAGTTATATGCTTCGTAAAATAGCATTTATCTATCCTTGGGCGACGCATGGCGGTGTTGAGAAAGTCATGCTCACCCGTGCCCGTTTATTAAACGATATAGGCACCTATCAGATTGACCTTCTTTTTACTCATGATTCCGGTGCGGCGAAGGCGATCACCGCCGCACTCTCGGACTGTAAAAATGTCGATGTCAAAATCATCAACTTCGATTATTTATTAACACAAAATTACAGCCTCATTTTTTGCATTGATTTCCCTGCGGCTCTGACATTTTGCCATACGCACAAATTGAAATACTTTGCGGAATGCCATACAGCCTATAAAGAAAACAGAGCTTACTTGAATAAAATTCCGGACAGTTGTTCGGCAATATTGTGCCCATCCGCGTTCTTTATGAAGCAGCTAGAGCCTGAATTGCACAAAAGTGCCTGTCCATTGTTATTGCTGCGTAATTTCGTTCCTTGGGATCATGTCTCTCAAGAACCGCATGCGATTCCCTCTCTGCCAACATGGTCGAGAAGACCTATTCTCTTCCTGGGACGGATGGACAAGCTAAAGAACCTGACTGAATTACTGGACGCATTCGTTATTTTAAAAGAACGACACGCGGAAAAATACATGCTAGTTCTGTGCGGCCCGCAGTCTTCTGAAATCAACACCAACGCCGAGCTGGAGAGCAGAAATCTAGTGGGCGACACCGTATGCTTGCCGCCAGTGCCATTCTTGAATGTGGACAAGCTGCTGTTGGCGATCTCTCAAGCCAACGGGATTTTTGTGTCGCCATCAACCGGAGAATCATTTGGCTTATCGGCTTCAGAAGCGATTTGTGCAGACGTCCCCGTTGTTTTGTCCAATATCGAAGCACATAACTATTTAGTTGCCACGCGTGAAAATGAGTTTACTTACTCGTTGCATGATGCTCGCCAATTGTCAGAAAAAATAGCCTCTATATCTGACAATTATGCGCAATCTAAAGCATCACTTGCCGCTCTGAAAGAAAAATTTTCCGCCCATGCCTTTATGAACGATTGGGACGAATTGCTACGCAGAACCGAATAGCTATTCGATTACCACCTCCCCATACCGATTTTTATCGTCAGTATGGGGATATTAATTATTGAGACAACCATGTTAAAGAAAATTATGTGCGTTGTGGGTACTCGTCCGGAAGCGATAAAAATGGCGCCGGTGATCAAGGCACTTCATGCCTCCGGTGAATTCGACGTTTGCGTATTGGCGACGGCCCAACACCGAGACCTGTTGGATCAGGCTTTCCAACTTTTCGAAATTGAAGCCGATTATGATCTTAATGTCATGACACCTGGGCAAACATTGCCAGAGTTGACCGCGCGCCTGATGACCAGCATCGACCGAACTCTCGAAGAGGCAGCACCGGATTTGGTTATCGCACAAGGCGATACGACGACCGTCTTCGTGACGTCACTGGCCTGTTTCTACAAGAAAGTGCCTTTCGCTCATCTCGAGGCGGGGCTGCGTACACACGACCTCTATTCACCTTTTCCTGAAGAAGCAAACCGTATTCTTGCCGGACATTTAGCACGCTTGCATTTTGCTCCGACTGAAGTATCTAAAAGCAACCTCTTGCGCGAAGGCATTCCTGCAGAGCATATTCACGTTACGGGAAACACCGTGATTGATGCCTTGCTGACGACCGCACAAAAGACGTTTGATATCGGCGTCGATATTCCCCAAGACGCCCGGATGCTTCTTATCACTTCTCATCGCAGAGAGAACTTCGGCCAACCTATTGTCAATATCTGCAACGCAGCTCTTGAACTTATCGAAAAGTATAGTGATATCTATATTCTTTTCCCCGTTCATCCCAACCCAAACGTGCGCGAAGTCACGGATCGTCTGTTAAAAGAACACGAAAGAATTAAGCTGGTCAGCCCATTTGACTATGGTCCTTTCGTTGCCGCCATGAAGAATGCCTACCTGATTCTTTCCGACTCTGGCGGCGTGCAAGAAGAAGCTCCGGCCTTGGGCAAACCCGTCTTGGTCTTACGTCGCGATACCGAGCGCCCAGAAGCCGTCTCGGAAGGCGTGGTGAAATTAATCGGAACGGAACAAGCGGACATCGTAAGAGAAGCGTCTTTGCTGCTTGATAGCCCTCAGGCCTATCAAAAAATGGCAAAAGGAAGCTCTCCTTACGGTGATGGTGAGTCCAGCCAGCGTATCGTCCGTATCGTCCGCAATTTCTTTACTGAACAATGCCAATGAAAATCGTCTATCTTTCAGCTGTTCCCTGGTTGAGCATAAGTCAGCGCCCTCATTTTTTCGCCAAATATGCGCTGACCCATGCCACCCAGGAACTTTTGTGGATTGAGCCTTATCCTAGTCGTTTTCCCACCCTCGCCGATCTGACCCCCGGCCGCCATGCCCCTGAACCTGCAGGATTGGATTTGATAGAGGGTCTGCTACTGGCTCGGTTGGGTTTTGTAGCCCCCGTGGAGCCGATACCTGCGTTGTTTAAGCTGCTCAACCAAGGGAAAATAAAGAAAATCATTGACGATATAAAGAATTTTATATCTGAAGATACCATTCTGGTTATCGGCAAACCCTGTCTGCTGGCCAACATGCTTATCAAGCAATTTAAATGGCGGCAAGTGTGGTATGACGCCATGGATGATTTCCCTTCGTTTTATTCTGGCCTATCAAAGAAAAACACGGCTAATCTTGAAAAAGAAATCGCCCAACAAGTTGACCGCATATTCTGTTCAAGTCATGCCTTAATTGAGAAATTTTCGTCTATCGCCCCCAGCAAAACTGAGTTGGTGTTGAATGCGTGTTCAGATGACATGCAGAAAATTCATATCCCGAAAACATCGCATGAAAAAATCACATTTGGCTATATCGGCACAATCGCAAGCTGGTTTGACTGGAAGTGGGTGTTCGAGTTGGCCACTAAAAATCCGGAAGCAATCATAAACCTCGTAGGGCCAAGAAAAACCGGAATTCCGGAAAGCTTACCTCAAAATATCATCCTGGAACCCCCTATCCCACACCCCCAGGTAATGAAAAAGATATCCACATTTGATTATGTGATTATTCCATTTTTGCAGAACGACATTACTAAATATGTCGATCCTGTTAAGTTCTACGAATACAGGTTGGCAGGAAAAGCCATCCTATCGACTCCATTTGGCGAGATGCTATGGCATCACAAAGAAGAAGCCTACAATTCTGACACAACGCTAGGCATTACTATACCTGACAACACGCTAGTTTTTCCTTCACCTAAAAAACCAAACGACATCCCAAGATGGAGTGGACGATTCTCTCATGTCTTTACCGGCTATTGAAGATGAAAAATTTCTTACAATCTCATTAGTAATTTTCAAACCGAATCTTGTAGATTTAAGAAAAACCCTTGCCGCACTTGTTGAGACAAACGTTTTTAAAGCACGCGACTGTTATTTATTGGTTGTTGATAACTCGCCAACTACTGATCCTGCAGTCACTTCGCTAATTAAAGAGTTCCTTGACGTTATTCCCGGAAATTACATATCACGACCAGACAATCCTGGCTTTGGAGTGTCACATAATTTAAGCTTAGCTATTAAGTCAAAATACACCCTTATTTTAAACCCCGATTTAGAGATGGATAAAAATGCATTAGAGAATGCATTCTCCTTCATGGATGCTCACCCTGAATGTGGCTTAATTACGCCGTATGCAACCTGGGGGAGCGGGGAAACACAATATTTGTGTAAGCGATACCCTTCTGTATTTGTATATTTATTGCGTTTCTTTGCCTCGGTTAAAGGAAAGCGTTTTTTCAAAAGTTATCTTCGACGCTATGAAATGGCTGATACGCTAACGCCTCACGATGTTTATTTCGATCCGCCTATCGTGAGTGGCTGCTTTATGTTTTTCCGCTACAGCGTACTGAAAGAATTATCCGGATTCAATCCTAAATTCTTTCTTTATTTCGAAGATTTCGATCTCAGCATCCGTACGGCAAAAATTACCAGAATAGCCTATGTCCCTGATGTCAAAGTCGTGCATTACGGTGGCCATGCGGCGCGAAAAGGCTGGGCGCATATTAAGCTATTTTCACGCTCAATGATTACTTTCTTTAATATTCACGGCTGGAAAATTTGGTAACTCCATAGCGAATAAGCTATGCGCCAATTACTGTCGGGTGAGCATGAAAATAACAAAATACATCATGCTCACCCACACGGTGCCGACATTACTCTTGTAAGTAACCCATTTTTCTCAATCGAGAAATCACGTATTCCAGGGCTGACTGCCAATTGGAAGCAGGAATACCTATCTCATTGATTTTATTGCAACTCAAGGTTGAATATTTAGGACGTTTAGCCAAAGTCACATATTGTTCTGATGTTATTTTACTGACCTTTGGCATGCGAGAAATCGCCCCCATCTCCGCAGCAACTTTAAATATGTGCTCCGCAAACTCACTCCAGCAGACCTCTTCATCCCCGCAGAAGTGATAAATCCCTCCCTGAACCTCACAAAGCAACATTTTTATCATCGCGTCTGCGATGTCCCCCGCATATGTCGGGCAACCGCGTTGATCGGCTACGATATCAAGAGATTCACGTTGCCGAGCAAGCCTCAGCATGGTTTTAACGAAATTTTCGCCATATTCACTGAAAACCCAAGAAGTGCGAAGAATTATCGCATCTTGCATTTCTGATACGATGGCCAATTCGCCATCACGCTTGGTTTTCCCGTAAATGCACAGTGGGCGGGTACCAGCCAACTCATTGTAGGGAAGCTTGCCCAGGCCATCAAAAACATAATCTGTAGAAATATGAAGCAGTCGGCAATCCATTGCCTTTGCAACCAAGGCCAAATTGGCTGGGCCCACAACGTTGGCTAACAACGCAGCCTCGCAATCTTGTTCCGCTTTATCAACGGCAGTATAGGCTGCAGCATTTATGATCGCCGTCGGTTTAAACTCCTGGACGACGGCCTTAACCTGCTCCAATTTGGAAATGTCCATCGTATTGCGGTCGGCCGCTAAAATAACCCAATCGGCGGGTACCCGATCGATAAAACAGCGCCCGACCTGCCCTTTAGCCCCGGTTAAAAGAACTCTCATTAAATCAGTTCTCTGAGAAATTTGCCGTTCTTGTCCTTTTCCGACAAAACAGGGTGCCGAACAGGCCAGGCCACGCCGACATCGGGATCATTCCACATCAGGCACCTTTCATGTTCTGGCGAATAGTAATCCGTGCACTTATATTCAAAATCCGCGATCTCAGAGAGCACGACAAAACCGTGGGCCAAACCTGGCGGGATCCAAAGCTGAGTTTTGTTCTCTTCCGATAGCACAATGCCTTCCCACTTGCCAAATGTGGGTGAGTCTGGGCGAATATCTACAGCAACATCATAAACTTCGCCTCGCACCACACGAACCAACTTGCCTTGCGGCTTGATATCTTGATAGTGCAGTCCGCGCAAAACCCCCCGAGAAGAGCGTGAATAATTGTCTTGGACGAAGTCCAAATCAATATCCAGCATGTCTTGAAAGCGACGCTTCTCGAACGTTTCCATAAAAAAACCGCGAGTATCACTAAATACCGTTGGTTGAATGACTTTGACTCCATCGATTTTAGTATCGATAACCTGCATTCTGCGTACCTCATAAGACGCGAGAATTTGTGCTCAAAAATTCTCGCAAAATACAGTCACTTACAACATCTTAGCTTTATTGGCGCGATGGCGAAAAACGTAAACAAAGCCTAATCCTCCTTATCGCCACCTGTTAACAACATGAGAACAGAGGCAAACAAGGGAGCCAGGAAGCATCATTTTGAGGTAAACGATTGATAAAATCCGTGACCAACCACAGCGTCTTCCTCTCAACGGCTTGATACTCACTACCATTAGCGCAAAACTTCAGTGTACCTTACTGATGCAAAGTAAGAGAAATGGTGGAGTTTATCGCTTCACAAGCCTGATAGGCTAACATACTCGCTGCTCTTGTCTCTCTCAACAGATCTTCAACAAGGCATTTCCAGGAGGGAACATCTCATATTCACACACCAGATACCGTGACCATCAATACCCTGCGGTTTTATGCCATAACGACATATCGTCCCAACAAAGTATCTTCAATGGCACCAGTATAATCTGATAGCGCGGATTTTTCATAAGGAAGTACTGATTATTATCAGATAAAGCCCATAAAAACGAGGGTGATCAGCCCTCGTCGATAGGTAGTCTCACACTCTTGGCTTTCGATTGTCTTGCAGCTGGCCTAACACCTCTCTGAGCGCCGGTAACAGATATGCTTAACGGTAGCCCTGCGGGTTTTTCTTCTGCCAATTCCAGGTGTCACGCATCATGTCATCGAGACCCCGGTTAACTTTCCACCCCAACTCTTGGTAAGCCAGATCGGCATTCGCCCAAAACGCGGGTAGATCGCCTTCGCGACGTGGCAAAATTTGATAGGGGATCGTTACGCCTGACGCTTTCTCAAACGCCTGAACCATCGCCAGTACAGAATGCCCCACGCCAGCCCCCAGGTTGTAGGCCTTAAACCCATTGATCTTCGGCAGATGATCCATCGCTTTCAGATGGCCTTCGGCCAGATCCATGACATGAATGTAGTCACGCTCACCCGTACCGTCTTTCGTCGGATAATCCCCACCGAAAATCCCCAGTTTATCTAACTTACCGATCGCTACCTGCGAGATGTAAGGCAGCAGGTTATTGGGAATACCGTTCGGATCTTCGCCGATCAAGCCCGATTCATGGGCTCCAACCGGGTTAAAGTAGCGTAAAGCAATAATCGAAAATTGCGGCTCAGCCTTAGCAAAATCCTGCAGAATCTGCTCCACCATCAGCTTAGACGTGCCATAAGGGCTGGTCGTGCCACCGATTGGCGTAGTCTCGACGTAGGGCACCGGCGAGTTGGCACCATAAACGGTGGCGGACGAACTGAAGATAAACGCATGAACGCGGGCACGGCGCATAGCGTCCAGCAACACCAGTGTTCCGGTGACGTTATTCTGGTAGTATTCCAGCGGCTTACGCGTAGATTCCCCTACCGCCTTAAGACCAGCGAAGTGAATGACGGCCGTAATCGGGTGCGCTTCAAAGATCCGATGCAGGCATTCCTCATCCTGGACATCGCCTTGATAGAACACCGCCGCTTTCCCCGTCAGCTTTTCCACACGGTGCAACGATTCCGCAGACGAGTTCGACAGATTGTCCAACACCACCACATCTTCGCCTCGTTCCAACAGAGATAAAACGGTGTGAGAACCAATGTAACCCGTGCCGCCGGTGACTAAAATTGTCATTCCAACCCCTTATACTCCGGATGTACCGAAAAATATCTCTTCGTTCTGTAAGAAAGCCTCTTACCAAGCCGCCTAAACAGGCTTGCATCGCCTCCCCTAAAGACATCATACCGCTCTCTGAATACGGCATGAAGCGAGAGCGGTAAAACCGCTCTCGTCACTGACTTATCACAACCCTTCAAAACAAACATTACGCTCCTGCGGCCAGCAGCGCCAAAATTTCGTCAGTTTTCTCTTGCATCAGCGCAACATCGGCACGCGATTCGACATTAAGACGCACCACCGGTTCCGTATTAGAAGAACGCAGATTGAAACGCCAGCCTGCGAACGCCATGCTGATGCCATCGGTGTAGTCCACCTCATCGGCATGCGGTAAATAGTGTTGTTTAACGCTTTCAATGGACATGGCAGGCTGAGCCAGCTTGATATTGATCTCACCGGAAGACGGGTAGGCGGCAATGCGATCCTGTACCAGTTGTCCCAGCGTTTGTCCCTTCACACTGACCAGCTCAGCGACCAGCAGCCATGGGATCATGCCACTGTCACAATAAGCAAAATCACGGAAATAGTGGTGAGCGCTCATCTCTCCACCATAAATGGCGTCTTCCGCACGCATGCGTTCTTTAATGAAAGCATGGCCGGTTTTCGACATCACAGGTACGCCCCCGGCATCGGTGACCACATCGACGGTGTTCCAACTCAGGCGTGGATCGTGGATGATCTTCGCGCCCGGCTGTTTCTGCAAGAAGGCCTCCGCCAGCAAGCCGACGATATAATAGCCCTCAATGAAATCGCCTTTTTCATCGAACAGGAAGCAGCGATCGAAATCGCCGTCGAACGCAATGCCCATATCAGCGCCATGCTCACGCACCGCATCGGCGGTATCCGCACGACACTCAGGCAGCAATGGGTTGGGAATACCGTTAGGGAAAGAGCCGTCCGGCTGGTGATGCACCTTGATAAACTCCAGCGGCACACCCCGCGCCTTCAATTGCGCCTCAATAGCATCGATCACATGCCCTGCCGCACCGTTGCCCGAGTTGATCACTAGCTTCAATGGCTTGAAGTTGTTCACGTCGACGTAGGACAGAATGTGCTCTACATAAGCCCCTAATACGTCCTGGCGAACATAGCTACCGCGCGTTGCAGCCGGCGCCTGAAACTGATTTTTCTCCGCCAGTTCTTGGATCGCTCGTAATCCGGTATCGCCGCTAATTGGGCGGGATCCTTCACGCACCAACTTCATGCCGTTGTAATCAATAGGGTTATGGCTGGCGGTCACTTCCACGCCACCATCCGTTTTCAAATAAGTCGTGGCAAAATAGATTTCTTCGGTGCCGGTTAAGCCGATGTCGATAACATCGGTACCCGCATCCTGCAAGCCTTTCGCCAACGCCAGCTTCAGGCTTTCACTGGTTAACCGCACATCGCTTCCCAACACGATATTTCTGGGCTTCAAAAACTCGCCGTAGGCGCGTCCAATACGATACGCGATGTCCTCATTCAGCTCCTCACCCAGTTTTCCCCGAATGTCATAAGCTTTAAAACACGTTAACTTTTGCATTGCCAAACCCTTTCTTAAACTCTGCCATAGCGATCTTGCAAACGTTCAATATCATCTTCTTCCAGATAGTGTCCCGACCTGACTTCGATCATTTCCAAATCGATTTTTCCCGGATTCTCCAACGTATGAACACTACCCGCGGGGATAAAGGTGGACTGGTTTTCCGACAAGAAGAACGTTTTATCATCAACGCTAACTTTCGCTGTCCCACTCACAACTACCCAATGTTCAGCACGATGGAGATGTCTCTGCACGGAAAGTCCTTCCCCCGGCCGTACAATGATTTTCTTCACCTGGAAGTGCGTACCGCTGTCAATGTCACAAATCTTGCCCCAAGGACGGTAGGCGGTGGAGTGCTGGCGAAAATGATGGAGATTGCGCTTTTTAAGCTCATCGACCACTTTCTTAACATCCTGCACTTTGTCTTTGTGAGCAATCAGCAGCGCATCATTGGTATTAACCACGATAAGGTTTTCCAATCCAATGGTCGCGACCAACGCAGATTCAGACGAAATGTAGTTGTCACTGGAGTCGATCGAGATAACCTCACCCACGTTGACATTGCCCAACGGGTCTTTTTCTGACACTTCCCACAATGAGGACCAAGAGCCGACGTCGCTCCATCCCGCATCAATAGGGATCACAACAGCATCATGTGTCTTTTCCATCACCGCATAATCGATGGAATCACTTGGGCAATGTTTGAAGATATCTTGTTCAACCCGGATAAAATTCATGTCGCGTTGACTTTTAGATACAGACTGCTGGGTTGTGCTGAAGATGTCGGGACTGAACTGCTGCAATTCCTGCAAGAACTTGGCCGTCTTAAACATGAACATACCGCTGTTCCAGCTGTAATCACCACTGGCAAGGTATTCGATCGCTTTCTCTAAACGTGGTTTTTCCACGAATGAATCAACCTTAAAGCAATCATTGGATAGGTGACTGCCGCGTTTTATGTAACCGTATCCGGTTTCCGGATGCTCTGGAATGATGCCAAACGTGACCAGTTGATTGTTGTCGGCAAAAGACATTGCCGTCTGGATCGCCGCATGGAAATTCTCTACTTTCGTGATCAGATGGTCTGCAGCCAGCACCAAAAGCATGCTGCCCTCGTCTTTTTCAGCAGCAAGATGAGCAGCCAGCGCCACGGCGGGTGCTGTATTGCGCCCTACGGGCTCCAAAATAATATTGGTCGCTAATTGCCCAATCCCTCGTAATTGCTCTGCAACCAAAAAGCGATGTTCCTCGTTACAGATGACCAAAGGAGCGGCAACTTCGATACCGGTCAGACCCGACAAGCGCTGTAACGTCTGTTGCAGCAAGCTCACGCCGCTGTCATCAATAGATAAGAACTGTTTAGGAAACGATTCTCGCGACATCGGCCACAGGCGACTCCCAGTACCGCCGGCCATAACCACAGGAATTAGTTTGGACATTATCTACCCTTTACTCAGTCATCATTCTTATAAGGACGACGCCACGTATCAGCAGCATCATACTAAATACCGTACAATTATTAACCAATTGTTACACTTTGCGAAAAGCATGTATCCCTCTAACCTACCGTTCCTTAACAGAAAGTTATGTATAGAAATTAGTCAGGCAAGCATAAATATCGAAGGAACCACCAGCCGATAACATAACGTATTAACGCAAAAAAGAGCAGCATAGTGCTGCTCTTTCAGATTAATGCTCATAGTGAATATGTTGTTATCGACTGCGGGTAAAATACTGCGCCACGCGCAGTACATCTTTCTCGTCTAACGTGCCGGAGTCACTCAATAGGGTGATCCAGGATTTGATATAAGTGTATTTAGCAGAGGCCAAATCGCGCTGTGCGCTATAGAGCTGCTGTTCGGCATTGAGCACATCGACGTTGACACGTTGCCCAGCCAGCACGCTTTGCCGGGTCGCCGTCACCTGGGTCGTCGCCGATTGAACCGCCAGTTCATAGGCCGCCACTTTAGCGCTGCTGCTAATACACAAATTGTACTGTTTGCGCAGATCGTTGAGCGTGGTGCCCGTTTGCGCATCCATTTCATACATCGCTTGCCCGTAACGCGCCGCTGCCTGGCGGGTCGATGCCGAAACACCGCCACCGGAATAAATAGGCATGCTGACCTGCACGCCAATGCTGTCAGTACGGTATTTCTGGTTAACCGTGTTGTCGCTGCTGGAGTCGTTTTCCGAATGCGAAGCATACAGCTGAACCTGTGGCATAAAGCCAGCCCGGTTCCTTTCGACATCATACTTAGCAGCATCCACGCCATGACGCGAGGCGGCCAATACAGGGTTGTTCTCCAACGCGATCTTTTGCCACTCTTCGAACTTGGACGGGATTAACGGCGCCACTTTGAATTTACCCGGCCGCAAGACCTGCAATTCATCCAGTTGGTTCAGCGGCATGCCGATAATTACTTCCAATTCACGCTGTGCGGCATCCAGTGCATCGCGCGCTTCTATCACCTGTGCTTCAGCCAGGCTATAGCGCGCCTGAGTTTCGGATACGTCGGTAATGGTACCTTCACCGGCGCTCATCAGGCGATCGTTCAAAGTCAGCTGTTCCTTGTAAGCCGCCTTTTGCGCTTCGGCCAACGCGATTTGATCCTTGGAATAAGCCACTTCGACATAGGCGTTAATCACCCTCACCGCCAAATCCAGCAACTTACCGCGATAGCGCTCGTCCGACATCATGGTCTGCGCCACGCCGGCTTTGTACCTGGCGTAAGCTTCATAATCGAACAGCGGCTGCGTCAGCGTGATCGAACTGGAATAGCTGCGATATTGCTGCCGCCGGGTAACCTCCGAAACATTGCCGAAAAAGTCGCTTTGCGGGTACTTCTGAGTTTGCCAGTTGCGCGGCGAATTCTGGTAGTTCAGCGATACCTTCGGCAGCAGCCCTGCCCTGCCGATATTTTCGTTTTCATCTCCCGCTTCTTTCTCTTTTATAGCCGCCCGAAAGGTCGGGTCCTTTTCTAATGCCAGCGAATATGCGTCTAAAATCCCTATCGAATAAACCGGCGCAGACATCGCAAACAAAAGGGTGCCGATAACCAGACCGGCAGCCTGTCGTTTTGAATGAATCAAAATTATTCCTCGGTTAATGAAGTATGAGCGCGATCCAAAATAGGTTTAAACAGATAGCTCAACAGCGAGCGCGACCCCGTTTTCACGAACACCTCCACCGGCATCCCCGGCTTGATGTCCTCGCCACTGAGCATTTTCATGCCCTCCGGCGAGACCGTGACCTGCATCTGGTAGTAAGGTTCGCCATTGGCTTTGTCGACCAGGCGGTCGGCGGAAACCAAGGTGACGGTTCCCGGAATTTTCGGGGTTTTGTTTTGGTTGAAGGCGGTAAACATCAGATCCACCGGCAACCCGTTGTACACCTTATCGATCAGGTCGACTTTGAGGCGAGAATCCACCACCAAAGTCGCCTGGCTGGGCACAACGTCCATCAGGTGGTCACCCGCTCCCACGACGCCCCCCTGAGTGAAGATATTCAATCCAACCACGGTGCCGTCCACCGGTGAGGTGATGGCGGTGTTGCCCAGATCGAAATCGGCCATTTGCAGCTTGTTGCGGAATTCGCTGGCGTCCATTTGAGTTTGCGCCAGCTGCGTTCTGACTTCGCGCTGGTAGTCGGCGAAACGCTGATCGATGCGTTGCTGTGATTCCAGCAACTGCTTTTGCAATTGGCCAATCCGCCCCACCGTTTCATCAATGCTGCTATTTACCTCGGCAAACTGGCGCTGCACTTCCAGGTAACGGTTACGCGGTAGGTAACCGTCCGCCGCCAACTGCTTCATGCTGTTCATCTGCTCACGCAGGCTGGAAAGCTGGATCTGTTTGTTACCGCGCGAATCCTGCAGTCCTTTTAATTGGAAACGGATTCCGTCCATTGACTGCTTATAGCCGTCGATTTCACTTTGCAGCGCTTGGCGGCGGGAGGCGAACAGCTGCGTTTGCAATGCAATGATTTCTGCCACGCGAGGTTTATCTTTCACCGCGTCCAAAATGGGTGAGAAAGTCACTATGCTCAACCCATCGCGTTCTGCCAGCAAGCGCCCTTCTGTCGCCAGCGTGGTGTAGTACTGATCCCGCAGCGAATCAACCTGAGCTTGAGCCTGCACCTGGCTGAGCTGCACCAGCACCTCACCGGCTTTCACTTTGTCGCCATCTCTGACCGCAATATTCTTAATGATGCCGCTGGCCGGGGCCTGCACCGTTTTGCGGTTGCCGGAAACGGTTACCGATCCCGGCGACGCCACCCCTTTATCCAACGGCGCAAAGGCCGCCCAGGCTAAAAACCCGAACAGACCGATCCCGACCACCAGCCACCCCATACGGGTAAACCGCCGTTCATCTTGTGGGATCTCTTCAGTATACGAGTCTTGCGGCTCGCCAATATGCGTAGACATACCAACTCCTTTGACTGTCGGCGACGCAAAAGCGCCGCCGGGCAAGTTCACGGCTTAATTAATTTGAGTTTTAGGGATTTCGCCTTCATCCGGCTCGGAGTTCACCGCACGCACCGCCTGCGGAGGCACCTGCGCTTTTTGCGCATTCGCCAACGCCTGCAGCACCTGCTGCGTTGGGCCGAATGCATTGACGTTCCCGTTAACCAACAGCAACAGCTTGCTGGTCATCGACAGCAGATTGGTGCGGTGAGTGATCAGGACCACCGTCTTATTACGCTGTTTAAGGAACATGATGGCCTGGTTCAACGCTTTCTCGCCGGCATCATCCAGGTTGGAGTTAGGCTCATCCAACACCACCAACGCGGGATCGCCATACAATGCCCGCGCCAGGCCGATACGTTGCTTCTGCCCGCCGGACAACCCTGCACCACCGTTGCCGATCACCGAATCGTAACCGTTAGGGAAACGCAGGATCAGTTCATGCACACCAGCCAGCTTGGCAGCCTCAATCACTTTCTCTGAATCGATGTCGTTAAAGCGAGCGATGTTCTCGGCGATAGTGCCGGCGAACAACTCGATGTCCTGCGGCAGATAGCCGATATAGGGCCCCAGTTCGTCTTTGTTCCACTGGTAGATGTCGGCATTATCCAACCGCACTATCCCTTCGCTCACAGGCCAAATACCGACCAGTAAGCGCGCCAATGTTGATTTGCCCGACGCACTCGGACCGATAATCCCCAGCACATCGCCGGGTTGAATGGCAAAACTTACGTTATGCAGCACCGCATCCCCTTTCGATCCCGGAGGCGTGGCGGTCACGCCTTCTACGGAGAGCACACCTTCCGGACGCGGCAGCGACATGCCGGTACCACGCTGCGGATGCGTTTCCAGCAGCTTGACCAAGCGGCCATAAGAAAGTTTGGCCGCGCTATAGCTTTTCCAAACGTTAATGACCTGCTCGATCGGCGCCAACGTTCGCCCCATCAATATAGAACCGGCGATCATCATGCCGGGCGTGATGTGCCCATCAATCGCCAACCATCCCCCCAGGCCCAACACTAAGGACTGCAGCGACATACGCACGAACTTGGTGATTGACGTGACCCGCGATGCGCGTTCGCTGGCGATGCGTTGGCTGTTCAAGAACCGCTGGTGCAGACCGAACCACCGGCGTTTCAGGTTAGGCAACATCCCCAAAGCCTCGATCACTTCGGCATTTCGCAGATTGGTGCTGGCCAAATTACCTGACATGATCGACAGCTTGCTGGCTTCTCCCAGCGGCTTTTTCGAAACCACTTCATTGATTACCGCCAATGCGATCAGCAACAGCGCACCGACCAGGGCGAAAAGGCCCAACCAAGGGTTAAAGAGGAATATCACCAACAGATAGATCGGAAACCACGGCGCATCAAAGAAGGCGAACAGCGCGCTACCGGTGAGGAATTGGCGCAGATTGGTCAAATCGCTCAGCATCTGACCGGCGTCAGACGAACCGTTTTTCAGATTCGCTTCGTAGGCCGCGGTATAGACTCGCGTGTTGAGACGCATATCCAGCTGGCTGCCGATGCGGATCACCACCATGCTGCGCACGTATTCCAACAGCGACATCATGCCGAACATGCCCAGCATGATCAGCGTCAGCATTAACAGCGTGATTTCATTGCGCGAAGGCAGCACCCGGTCGTAAACCTGGAGCATATAAATGGAAGGAACCAGCATTAACAGGTTAATAAACGCAGTAAATATACCAACGGTCCAGAAGACTTTGCTGCGTGTACGTATAACATCCGCAATTTCGTTGCGCGGGATAAATTGATTCACGTTCTGCCCTTACATCATGTGCACTGTCAGTCCAATCCGCATTGACCCCCTCCCTAAAGAAATTCCTAAAAAAAGAATTATCCCGAGAAGGCTCACCTCAAAGAAATGCCCGAGACTGCAGATACTTTCGTTAACTATAGGTAGAGAAAGTGAAAACCGGCAAGGTGGGCCATAAAAAAAAAGCCGATCAACGCGCCTGACAAAAGCCAAATAAAACAATGCGATATGAGAAAATAAAAGCAAGAAGGGAAGATAACGAAATGGAATAACTTAGAGAGAATGACGCCGCTCACAAAATTAAACATGCGGGGGATTACGCCCCCGCATTATTTAACCCCAAATAGTTCCATGTGGAATTATTTGTTCTTGCAGCTTTACCCTTAGGCGTAGTGCAGAGTATCCACCAATTGCTGGTGGTTCTGGCCAGTCAGGTATACGACGGTATCGTTAAGATCCAGCGCGTGGTTATCATTGTTGTCGATAATCACATAGGAGCTGGCGGTATTGCCGCCACCGCTGAATACAACGGATGCCACACCCACTTTCGACGTCAGCGAGTTGTTGCCATCCAGACCGAGAATACCGCCCAGAAGGCCGATAACGCCATTGGTCAAACCGCCCACCAGGGTCCCCAACAGCGCATCCAGCGTATCTGCTGAGCGCGTGCCGTAGTCCGCGACCGCCGTGCCGCTGGCGTCATTGGAGATAGTCAGGCCGCCATGGTTAACATCGACAATCTTGTCTTTGAGGCTGCTAAAGTCTTTGATGGTCACACCGGCCTGCGTATTACTCGCTTTGATGTCGTAGATGTTCGCACCCGCACCGCCGGTCAGCGTGGTGTTGCCAATCACGCCCAAAGTGTCGGCAGCGCTTGAGCCTTCTACGGTCAGTTGATAACCGTTCAGACCCAACGCCGTCAGCACAGGCGCAAGCAGGTTGGTAGTGACGACGCTCAGCGGCAGAATGTTCAGCAGTTGAATGATAATGCCGTCACCGGTGCCGCCATGGCTGGAGTCGAGATTCAGACCAGCGGTGTTAGTGGATGCATTGATATCACGCACGTTGCTAAAACCGCTGCCCAGCGTCAGATCCAGCGCGTGATCACCGGTCACGTTGATGGTCTGAACCTGCGCATTGGTGCCGGCCAACGACAAGATATTGTCAAAACTACCGGTCCCGCCCGAAGCCACGTTCACCGTACTCAATGCAGTACCACCAATCAGGCTGCTGCTGCTGTTCAGGCTGATGGCGCCGGCATTCACGTTGGCAGAACTCACCGCATCAAAGTTGATGTTGAAGTGGTCGGTGGCGTTTTGGACGAAGGTAAAGTTCAGCGTACTGGCGGAGGTCGCGTCACCTTTCACTTCCAGCTGTGCGGCGTTACCGCCGGCAGCGTTGATGACGTTGACGTTAGCCAGGCCGGAGATCACGAAGCCTTGCGTCCCCAGGTTGGTCGCCGCTGCGTTCTGGGTGACTGTGCCGCCCGTAGTGCCTTCTACCGTAGACGTGCCGTTGGTCAGGCCAAAGTCGAAGGTGTTGGTTGGCGTAGTGACGCTGGTGGTGGTCGGTGAACCAATCAGCGGTGTCGTAATCAGCGTACCGACAGACTTACCGATATAGCCGGTCAGATCAATCTGCTCAAAGTTCGAGAAGTTGTTGGCGTTGCTGCTCACTGTGCTGGTGCGAACGCCCAGGGCGTTCTGGTTAGTCACTACGGTTTTGGTGATGAAGTTGGCGGAGATGGAGTCGGTACCTGCGCCGCCATCAGCCTTAACCGTGTTCGCGACAGTGTTCGCCCCACCGGAAACACCGTTGCCCGCCCAGTGCAGGCTGTCGTTACCGGCGCCGAGGTTAAACTTCGCCGTGCCGGTCGCGATGTTTGCCGTCGAAGTAACGACCACGTTGTCTGCGCCGGAGCTGGCATTCAGGATCACGTTGCCGTTGTTGACGGTGACAGCAACCCCTGGGTTGACACCGTTGTCAGACAGGTTAACCGTTGCCGCGCTGGTGCCGTTGATGGTCAGGTTGGCCAAGTGATCGGCGAACTTCAGGTTGACCAGGCTGGCGGCATTGGCGTTCAATTGGACATTCGTCAGTACAGCTGTTTCGGCGTTGCTAATTTGGTGTGAAGCCCCGGTATTTACTGTTCCCGTAGCGTTACCGCCCGCAGCCGTTGCGGTCAGCGAAGCTGCCGTTTTGTACAGCAGACTGGTACCGATATCAAACTCAAATGCGTGCTGCTGAGTCACGACTGTCGCATCAGTTGCCGTTGAACTCCGCAGATCATTGATGATGGCTAATGTGATAGCGGTTTTATCCGTACCCAACGCAATATACGGCGCGAGCTGGGCAGCGGTGCCAGCAACACCATGAACATCAGTATAAACAAGCTGAATAAAATCGCTTAAAGTAATGCCTTTCGGGAAATGAATACCAAACTCGCGAGAAACTAGAAACTCTTTAATGATCCCGTCATAATTTTTTGCGCCACGCTCGAGTTGTCGCGTATAGCTACTCAACCCTAAAGCATCAATTTGACGGTCAAAAACAGATAAGTAAAGAGATGCAAGTTGCTCTTTATTAACCATGTTTGAAGGCAAGTAACCATCATTATAACTTGGAGAACTAAGCACTAGTTTTTGTTTAGCTGCTAAATCGGAGCCTGATGTGATAGTTTTCAATGTATCATATACATGGACGATCACTTGAGCTCGACTGGCTCCAGATGACAGCTCATTAAGATATCCATTGAGCTCAGTGGTCGTCGGATCCCGCAAGTAACCAGCTTTAAAAATACTTTTGACAAAGTTAGTCGCGGTTGCAGTGACCAATCCTGGACGAAGTTGTAGTAAAGCAGTTGCTGCATCTATTTCTGTAGCAGTACCACCATTAATGCCGGTACCAATGGATTGCAAGATAGCATCAGTTGGGTAAGTGCCCATAATATAAGCAATTCCCTTAACTGTAGTCCCTCCCAATCCTGTCGCAGCACCGTCCCCCGCATAGAGGGCCGTATTCAAAATTTGTTGAAAACTTTGCTGCTGAGATAATAAAGTACTGTCAAAACCGTTATAAGTAACCAGGTTAATAGTAAGTGATGCAATGTTTTGTGCCAAAGTGTTGCCGTTAGTTAAATACCCCGAGAGCACGGTGCTAGAAGGTGCAACACCATAAACCTTAGTATATATGGTAGTTAAAATATCGGAGTCCGATTTTCCAGCATAGAGCGCTTGTCCATCGGTTGATGTCAGTACAGTGTTAACAAAATCACTCGTTGTTTGCAGGCCATACTGGATATTTTGAGCCTGGAGGTCAAAAAAAACCTGGTTAGCCTTTTGACCCAGTATAGCGTAGTACATCGCGACAACGTTCGTTTGAACTGCTAAAGAAGCCATAAAACCCCCAATCATTCAATATGATGGACGATAAAAAAGCAAAAGATAACCACGACTAGCAATTTAAGTTAAGTACAGCTTTTTTTTACTGTCAAGAATAGAAAATAATAATTTTCCTACAAAACAAAAAAATAAGCCAAACTACTAGCCCACTAATTAAAAGACAGTCACATACGATAAAGAAGATATCAAAACAGATAAAAAAACTTAAAGTCACATAGTTGTTTAGAAGAGTCCAACTATCAGCGCGCTCTTGTCTGAAATAATCATTAAAGTGTAAAATTAAATCCACATTCTAAATAATCCTATTAATAATAATTTAATTCATCGATAGAAAAGCACTGAAATATAGTTGACAACATTATCCACACCCACTATATCTCGCCGGTTAAAAGAAAGAATACTTTATTTTTCTACATCCAAATAGGCTTACAGACCATAAAGACCCACCCATTCAGTAGGAATGGCTGATTTTACTTTGGTATAGGTGAAACAGGCTATCGTTGGGGAAATCTGCTGAAAGATGAGTGAATTGAGATCACGAATAAGAATTGGAGAGGTTTTGGGATGGCATAACTACAACATTATTCAAAACTAAATAATGAAAGCCAGCAACAGCCAAACTGGCACCATATTCAACTCAGGATAAGCATATATAGTAACGGCTCAGAAATGCCAGAAGATCAGCTTTACTGGGACTCGAGCTAGCTCAGTATGCACATACTGGTTTTTTATAAAAAGCAGAATCAGAGCAATACCAAAGAGTACTTGTGGCACATACGAGAATTTATAGAAGTCCGTTTTTAATACGGCTGTTCAAACAGTTAGCTACATTGTAAAAATTAATTGATTAACCAAATATTTATTGCCTATACGGATTACATCTAAGATACAAGCCCACCGCCCTACGTTATGGCAACTCAATGTTTACAAAGATCGGCAAAGAGTCATATTAATCAATGCAGGATATGGGCTTTGTGTCAGGTAATTTTCTTTACGGCGTCACAGCCATTGATTTAACACGGAATTATAATTGTGAATGCCTAGCGATCCATACAGTTAAGACACCAAGATAAAATGAGGCAAGTATAATGCAAGCTCTCAAACTTGCCAACAGCTAGATTTACATGCAACTTCAAGAATAATTTAGCGAAATGGAACCTAGGATAAAAAATTGGCCTAATGAAGACTACGAAGACTACGAAGACTACGAAGACTACGAAGACTACGAAGACTACGAAGACTACGAAGACTACGAAGACTACGAAGACTACGAAGACTACGAAGACTACGAAGACTACGCAGACTACGAAGGGAGAGTGAAACACAAGAACCTACTTATAGAAGAATTTAACAATAGCAGATGAAGCAAAGCCCTTAATATCCATTGACTCTTTACACTGAGTATAACATGAAAACGAGGATATTAACGCAGCGTAGCTAGTCAGATATAAAAGGTAGCGCTTCAACTAAATACTTTCTGTATTTTAAAAAAGCAATAATAATATCGAAGAAGTTCTGTTTATGAGCAATAAATTAAAAAGATAATATAGAAGGTGCAATAATCATGAGGATTATTGTTAGATCAAGAGAGGACTCATCTTAGAATGAGTCCTCCTGTGTGAAAATCATCATTGAAGTTAACTACTTCATGAAGATTGATAAGGCAGGATTGAATTAAGAAGAATATTACTATTAAAATGAGAGCCCCTCCTCCAGATTTTTAGGAGGGTGTAAAAATATTGTATCGTGAATAAGAAATCGTTCAATAAATAAAAATCAGCACTTCCGCATCATCCCGCAATTTTTTTTGTTTTGTGATTGGTAATAATATAGAAATAAGTCAGTATTATAAAACTATCGACAGTAAAGAAAGAAACCGTTGCTGTGAATATAGCCACGATAGCAACATCATAACTATCCAGTTTAAGTATCAAAAACGCAAATATCACTCCAACAAATCCTAACAGTCCCATATCCATAATTAATCCGGATAGCCCTACAGCAGGAATTAGGCCTTGTTCAGTGAGATAACCAATCAAGGGTTGATAATCTACGATACAGTTGTACTCAGTGTTGCATCCATAGAGAAGATTACCAATATTCATATGGAGCATAAGATATGATGCCGACAAACGGTGAGCAATGGAGTCATTAATGGTAAAGTAGCTCGGAGCCCCAATATTTAAAAATTGTGCCAATGATACAAAAATAACAATGAACCCGATAAAGGTTACAATAACCGGAACCTTTCTCAACAATTTTCTCATAGGGTGAAGAATAAAGAAAAGAACGAGCGTAATCGATGATTTCGAGAGACTGAAAAGATAACCAAGAAGAAAAAGTGATTTCTCGATGAAATTAAGCTTATGATCTCTTGAGCGTATCATGAAAGAAATAATTAGCAGAGAAGCAAAAAAACCGGCCTCTCGCGATAAACCTGACATGCGGGGAAAGAGGAAGAGTGTATATTGATTCGTAAAAGTCATCGTTGCGAACTCGCCCCAGAAAAACTTCGATATGGAGCCTGGACCAATCGCCGCAGAATAAGAGGGATTAATCTGATACGCAATGAATTGTATTATACACCATACAATCGATACGAGCATGCAACAATAGACTTTATTGGTAATAGGTGTTCCCACTTTGACGAGATAGGATACCCCTAAGATAAGCACAAAAGACTTAAGTGCTAAATCATATCTAAAGAATAAAAAACACATACTTAACCAAATAAAGATACAAAGCAAAACGGCCTTAGAAACCGCCCTAAAAGACCTAATATATTGATAATCAAAAAACACTAGCGGAATCCACAAGTAAATCGTCGTATTGGCAACGAAAGGACTTAAAGGACTTGCAATTATAAACAGTGCTATTAACCACCTTAAGGCTTTTAGATAAAAAGACTCACTACACTTACTGTTCTCAAGAAGCATATTCTCTGACACTATTGTCATCATATTTCCTTTCTTAGAAACTTATGACAGGCTAAAATCATTATAAAAATATGCACTTAACGGATGGACGCAAGTGCATATAAACTTAAATCACTTAATAAGCGCCATCTTTTTTAAGCACGACATTAATAGTTTTAAAAAGTATGGCGATGTCGTTCCATAGCGCCCAATTCTTAACGTACCATGCATCAAAATAGACTCGGGTATCATAATCAATATCATTACGACCACTAACTTGCCATAGTCCCGTCATGCCAGGTTTTGCCATCAAATAGTAGTCAACATCACCTGCATAACGCTCAAGCTCAGCCTCAACTATAGGCCGCGGTCCAACCAAACTCATTTCGCCAATAAAAACATTCCAAAGTTGTGGAAGTTCATCAAGACTAGTTTTCCGTATGAAAGAACCTATCTTAGTAATACGCGGATCATTTTTTAATTTGAAATCTTTATCCCATTCTTCACGCGCTACAGGATCATTAGCAAGTAATTCAGCCAAAACTTCTTGCGAATTTACAACCATTGAACGGAATTTTAAACACTTGAATTTTCTTCCGTCACGGCCGATTCTTTCATGCCCATAGATTGGCTTTCCACCATCACGTGATACCGTATAAGCTAAGAAAAGCAACACTGGTGACAAAACGAGCATTATTGCAAATGAACCGAAAATGTCAAAGATACGTTTAAGAAAACGCGATGAGCGTTTTGCTAAATTATTGCTGACCCTCAGAATCATTACCTCATGACTGAAAATAAATGACATATCCGTACCGTAAAGAGGTACTCCTCGCAGAGTAGGAATGACAGATACTGAACGACAATTATGCTTTGCTAAATTTTTTAGCCACCAATCACGCAAGCTATGTTGCTCAAATTCAAGAGCCACAATGAATTGAGTATTTTCTATGTCTGCAATTTCCCATAATTCCTTTTCACTATTAATTACAGAAATACCATTGTATTCTCTTTCACATGGTGAATCTGTGCACACAAACGCGGAAACGTTGAATCCTAAGACTTCTTCACTTTGTAGAGCAGCATATGCCTCAAATGCGTTGCGGCCAGATCCGATGATAATCGTATTCTTTTTCCACAAATTGAGTTTATTAAGAATGTGTTTGGCTAAGCTACGACCTAACGGAACAGCGACAAGGATCACCGCCCAGGTAACCAACCATAATAACCGAGAAAAGTTCCATTTTGAGAATGCAACTAATGCCAGATCTAGAACCGCGAAAATAATTAATGTTCTAATAATTTCTTTCAATTCAAACCAAAAAGGCTTCCGGTAAGAATAGTGTCTAAGTCGGGTCCAAAACCATCCAATGCAAATGACAGACAGGAAAAAATGAGATAAAAACCTCATATTAATTTCGTTTGCGGGAATAAAAGCAGACACGTTATCAAAAACAGAATATACAATACAATAAGCAAAAACAATTGCTAAATTGAAAAATAATAAATCAGCCGCAGCAAGAAATATTTTTGGGATAGCCCCCCCCCAAAACATATTATTTCTTTTCATCAGTTTTACCCATTTCTGAATAGCCTTAATCGTTTTATAAAAACCCGAATAAAATAAAATGCTACACTTATCTCAGCTGAAGCATTCTATTCGAGAACCTACGATAATAACTTAGTATGCTATTTTCTTACTCTCTTCAAATTGTTCCCACTTGGATGTGATATATTCACCCATTTCTTTCTTGAAACGTTCACATGAAAATTTCATCGCATGATTTCGACAATCTTCAGCGACAAAGTCATCTTTTATTTTTTCAAAATGCTGAACAGCAGCTATCACAGACTGAGGCGTTTGCTGATCAAACAGAATACCCGTTGGTTGTGTAACTCCAAACGGCCTTACCGTTTCGAGAGATCCCCCTTTTCCGTAAGCGATTACAGGAGTTCCACAAGCCTGGGCTTCCACTGGAGTAATACCGAAATCTTCTTCCGCTGCAAAAATAAATGCACGAGCTTTTTCCATGTATTTTTGCATTACATCATTGGGTTGATAACCTAAAATTTCAACATTCCCGGCTGCTTTCGACTTTATCTTTTTCATCTCACTGCCATCACCAATCACAACCAATTTTTTATCTGGCATGGCACTGAATGCATCAACAATAAGATCGACTCTTTTATAAGGTACAAGGCGTGATGCGGTGACATAATAATCTTCTTTTTCCGAGCAGAAGTTGAAACTCTCGACATCCACAGGCGGATAAATAACATCAGCATCGCGTCCATAAACTTTTTTTATTCTACGAGCAATAAATTGAGAGTTTGCCACAAAATGGTCAACGCCATTAGTAGTTCGACAGTCCCAAATCCTAATTTTATGTAGCAACCATTTCGCAAGCATTCCTTTCAATCCGCGATCTAAACCAGACTCTTTCAAATACTGGTGCTGTAAATCCCACGCATAGCGAATTGGTGAATGAACATAACTAATATGCAATTGGTCAGGTCCGGTGAGAACTCCTTTTGACACAGCATGTGAACTAGAAAGAATAACATTGTGACTAGAAACATCTAGTTGCTCTATGGCAAAAGGCATTAATGGAAGATATTTTTGGTATGCTCTCTTCGCCTTTGGCAAGGTTTGTATAAAAGTAGTTTTAGCTTTCTTTCCTTTGAAATTAATACGTGACTCATCCGATAAGAAATCAACAACAGAATATAAGTCAGCTTCTGGATAAATTTCAAAAAACTCTTTAATAACCTTCTCTGCACCGGCATACGTGACTAGCCAATCAGCAATAATTCCGACGTTGATTTTCTCTTGAAACATAGAAATTCCTTGAGCCATAACATTTATTCTCAGATGAACTGATGTGATATTAAGCGGATCAGTTTCTAATTTAAGCAATCAACAAGAGTATTCAATTGTTGTGCTGAGTTCACCCAAGAAAATCTTTTAACATTTTCGCGACCTTTTTCGATTAACTGAACACGAAGCGTTGGGTTATCTCTTATCATATACATTGCATTGACAATTTCAGATTCATCTTCTGGATTGAAGAAGATTGCACTATCCGACAAGACTTCTGGCATTGAAGCTGCGTTAGATGACAGAACAGGGCAATCACATGCTTGCGCCTCCAAAGGAGGAATACCGAATCCCTCATATAGGGATGGAAATATGAATGAGTATGCGTTTGAATAAAGTTCAACGAGTTCATCATCTGAAACTCGACCGAGAAATTCAATTTTATTTTTGCAATTTTTGATCAACTCATCCAAATCTATGCCGCCAAGATTCTGACTCTTCTCACCGATTATTTTTAAAGAGTAGCCATCAAATTTTTCTGCTTTTGAAAAAGCTTTTATTAAACCATGAAAATTCTTATGGAAACTAGGAGAAGAAACAGCCAAAAAATATTTATTTGCCTCCTGAGAGTTAGAGGTTATTGCTTTTTTTTTGAAAACATCACTTGATGCATTATAGATGACATTTATTCTATCTTTGCCATAATGGTAAACACTATCAATTTCATCCTTAGAAAACTCACTAACCGTTATTAATGCACGGCTATTCTTCAGCATCAAAGGAATAAAAGTGTTATAAATTGAGCGAAACTTCCATGAATAGCTTTGAGGGAATTTTTTATATGTAACATCATGGTGCGTTACGACCTGATTTCTATAAAAAACTGGGCCAGTATTGCCAAGATTAATCAGGAGTCCTCCTCCATTCTTCTTAAGGTAATTAGGAAGGGTTATTTGTTCCCAAAAGTGACCTCCCCTTTCTCCGATTTTAATTACATCAAGCTTAGATGCTATCTCGTCTCTCAAAATATCCGGAGGTGCCAGGAATACAACATCGCTTCTTATTTTTTTAAACTCAAGACTAATTTGCTCTGCAAATCGCTGTACTCCAGTCAGATTTTGGGTTAAAAATCTCGCGTTGACATATATCATAACCAGGTAAATACCTTATTTTTGACTATTAACTTTTAAACTAAGCACGCTAAAAAACTAGGGTAAGAGAGAAGTCTTACCCTAGTGTTAAAAACTAAATCCTAGCTTTTATACTCATATTGATAATAATCATAATAGTTAGTAGCCCGCCGCTCAACAGCATTCAAGATAATACCTTTAACTTCGATGCCATTTTGCTCAAAACGCCTCATACTTACTTCGATCTCTTTCACTGTATTCATCGCAAACCTAGCAACCATTAAAGATGTTCCAACATGGTGACCTATGATAGCTGCATCAGTAACAGCTAAAATCGGTGGCGTATCAATAAGCACGAGATCGTAATTTTTAGTAGCCCAATCAACAAGGTCTCCAAAACGTGAGGTCATCAGTAATTCAGCAGGGTTAGGTGGAACCTGACCACGAGAAATGAAGTCCATACCTTCTATATCAGTTTTCTTTATCGAGTTCTCTATTGCTATTTTTCCAGCTAAAATATCTGATAAGCCATTTGTTCCTTCAAAACCCAGCAAACTATGCGAATAACCTTTTCGCATATCGGCATCTATAATAAGAACCCTTTGCCCGGTTTGAGCAATAACAGCAGCTAAGTTAATGCTAACAAAAGTTTTACCAATATTAGGACTAGCACCAGATATCATTAAAACATTGTTTTTTGCCTCAAGCATTGCGAAATGCAAACTAGTACGAAGACTTCGAATAGCTTCAATAGCTAGGTCTGCAGGGTTTTCTGTAGAAAGAAGATTACCTTTGCCTGGTTGATAACGTTTTTTATAGTGAACAAACGTCTCTCTATCTTTCTTTTGTTGCCACTCAGAAAATGGAATGCTCGCATATACGTTTATTCCTTCCTGTTCAAGCTGCTCTGGGCTTTCAATGCCCTTATGCAACATTGTTTTTAGCAAAACAATACTTACGGATATCAGCAGGCCTAAAATTGTTGCAATGATAATAATTAACAACGTGCGTGGTTGTACAGGTTTGATCTGAGTGATGGCCGGATCAACCACACGGACATTACCAACTGTGCTCGCTTTGGTAATGCTTAACTCTTGCTGTTTATTTAATAACTGCATGTAAATTTCTTTACCTGCATCAACATCACGTGTTAACCGAATAATCTCTTGTTGAGTCTTCGGCATGCCATTAATTTTCTTATTTAAGTTACCTCGCTCTGTCTCCAATGTTTTACGCTTTTCTAACAATGCCCGATAGGCAGGGTGTTCTTTAGTGTAAAGCTTGGATATCTCGGCCTCTTTGAACGTTAACTCATTGAGTTGTGACTCTGTGGATACAATAGTATCCAGCATGGATTTCGCTTCAAGAGAGAGGTCGACAGAAGAGTTTTGTTGTCTGAAAAGATTCAGCTTATTTTCAGCCGTATCTAGTGACTCTCGTACGATCGGTAATTGCTCTTTTAAGAATGCCAGACTTTTTGCGGCCTCTTCCGACTTTCTTTCAACATTTTGCAATAAATAATTATTACTAATGCTTTGCAACACTTTTTTGCCTTGAACAGGATCAGTACTCAAATAACTGAGATTAAGAACACCGGTATCCTTTCCTTTATCCACAACAGTCAAAGCTTTTAAAACTGTATTTATCGCATTAATTTTGTGCACTTTTTCAACAAAAAAGCTCGTTTCCGGATCCGCATCAATATCTGTTACAAGTAAACTTGCAAAATCCGATGTTGATAGTGTACCAACTTGCCCTTTAAGAATTTCCTTATCATCAGCTAACAGAATATAATTATTTTTATCGACAACCTTAAGTTCCATCTGGGAACCAATCAGATCTTCACGTACATTAAGGCGCGAGAGTGCAATTTTTGGCTCTTTCTCTGAGATTAGCTGCTCCCAGACACGACCAAGAATAGGGAATCTTTTGACGGAAACTATAGTATCGAGACCAAGATCATCGACAGTTTTCCCTACTACCATCCTGGACTGGATCAATTCTATTTCGGTCGATGATGTACTGGAGTCATTGTTAGAGATCATTTGTGAAAGATCGCTAAGTATTGCATTCCCTGCCTTGTTTTCAACCTGAATTAAAGCATCTGATTGATAGACGGGAGTTGCGAATATGACATATACCATGCTCACAACAGAGAATAAAAGGGTTATACCAATAATCAACCAACGATGATCAATCAGTATTCCAAATAACCTGCCGAGATCGATGTCATCCTGACCATTGCCAGTAGTGCCAGCTCTTTTATTTTCAGTCATTATCATCTCTATTCATCAATTTAGTGCTTTAACCCATTTCTGAGCTGACTCAGCTAACAGCTTATAGACAAACTCAAAGACTTCGTCGCTCTTACGATAAGGGTCGACTACTTCTTTTCTATCGTTCCAATGGCCATAAAGCATCGTTTTGCCACGTGCCTCAGGTGCGAATTGACACACCGCATCAATATGCTTACGTTCCATAACAAGAATAAGGGAGCTCTTCCTGCACATTTCGGCGGTTAATTGGCGTGCAATATGCCCATCCAGACTTAACCCATGCTCATTAGCAACGTTGATGGCTTTGGCATCAGCAGAATTGCCCACCAAAGCAGAAATGCCTGCTGAGCTAATTTCTTTATGAGGAAGCAACTCCTTTAATAAACGCTCACCGATAGGCGAACGACATATGTTTCCGACACAAACAATTAAAATTGAATCAAACATGTCTCAATTCCTACGGCCAGTTTCGGATACGTAAGCTAGCTTCGGTTAGATTATTGAAGCTAGAGATTGTAGGCGCAAGCTGTACTATTACGCGGTTCCAACGAACGACAGGTGCAGCTGTAACATAAACAACATCATAAGGCTGCAAATGGAATTCAGTACCCATAACCATAGCAGTAGCATCAGCCATATTAAGTTGATATATATCCGCAATCTTTTTGCCTTGCGTTCCACGCAATGGTCGAATAACAAACACACCTGTTGCATCAGCAGTGTTTTGATCCAAGCCGGCAGAGTTACCTAATGCTTCTGTTAAGGTCATACCACTGCGATCCATTTTTAATGTCGCCGGGGATTTAACTTCACCCATAACAAAAACTTTTAAATCATCGTTACGTGGTACATAAATAATGTCACCAGGATAGAGCAACTGATTTTGAGTTAAATCACCATTCTGCATCAACTTTTGAAGCGATATTATTTGCTCTTTACCATTGTGCGTCAAAACTACATTTCGCCAATCGGCATTAGCACTGAGTCCGCCTGCAGCATTAATGGCATCTAATACTGTCAATGGAATATTGGTAATTGGCTGTTGACCTGACTTCTCAACCTCACCAGTAATGTAAGCTTTCTGAGATCTAAAGGCAGCTATATTCACATCTACTTGAGGACTTTCAATATATTGAGTCAGACGACTAGAGATTTCACTTCTTACCTGGCTGGCTGTTTTCCCTGAAACTTTTACCTTTCCAATGTAAGGGTAGAAAATAGTCCCATCGGATTGTACCCAGTTACCGGTATCACTCGCACTGCGATACTGACCTGCAGGCGTAGTTAGTTCTGGATGATCCCACACTGTGATGTTTAAAACATCACCAACACCAATTCTGTACTCATAATTCTTCGTTGCTTGCTCTAATAGCACGTTAGGCTGAGCAACAACTTTTACCGGTCTAAGTTTGGCGATAAGTGAGGGGGTCAAAGGGTAAATGTTGACTAGCTCATCAATCTGAAAGTCGCTATCTTCTTGTTTTACAACATTTTTGCTATCAGTTGTTAGGTGCTGACCGGGAGCAATTGCACATCCCGTTAGCATAGCTCCATATACAATGATTGCTAAAGCTTTAACTTTTGGATTTATCATTATTGATCACTACCATCTGAATATTTAAGTTAAATTTTTGGCGTTCGCTGGCGAATGTGAGCGATTATTTTACTCCGAAGAGACATCACAGAATCACCACTGACATCATATAGGCTGTCCGTAGGTAAGTAATCTAACATACCATCCCTAGCAGCAGCAATGATTGGCACATTTCTTTCCAAAGCTTCCAGCATAACAAGCGGCACGCCTTCGAACAGCGATGGTATTACTAGAAAATCAATCTTGTTCTTTTCTGCGACATCCCAAGAGTTGGTTGCCCAGCCATGAAACACCATCGATATATTATCTGGTAATTTTCCCTGCATGTTTTTTAAATTGTTTAGATCAGGACCATCACCCACTACATGCAATGCAATTTGATATTCGCCAATCCCTGAAAGGGCCTCTACTAATACATTATGTCCTTTTTGATGAAATTGCACACGGCCAATGATGAAAATATTAACGACATCAGTGACACAAAATTCCCGCACTGTGAAAGATGCTGAGGTTTTTTCAACGAAATTATGAACAATAAGGACTTTTGCTTTTCTATTTCTATTTATTATTTCTTTTTCAAAAACCTTCGATATCGTTATATAATTATTGCATAGCCTATAAGCTATGGTTGAAAAACTGTCTTTTAACCATGCAGCTTTTGCCGCCATTCTCTTGAAAGAATGAGCGTAAGGTATATAACTACTGACAGTTTTATTAAGCAATTTCCCCGCAACAAAGTAGCCCACCCCCTGGAGAATATCACCTTGAACAACAATGATTTTACTTCCCTTTGGGGTTGAACGCAGCAACCTTATGCAGCGCAGTACGTATACCGGATTAAAAAGAGCATGGAGAAACTCGGGTTTGAATAAATTAGCTTTAAATGATTCGTACGCAATTTCATTTTCTAACAGTGTTTTTTTTATTTTTATATTATCGCTAGGAACATACGCCAGAAAACTTCTTTCTTTAAATTCTTTTTGCTGTCTCAGTAACTTGATAAGTTCTATCGCCATAATCTCATGTCCACCCACTATTTTGGAGGGAAAAATGAAACATACTGGACAATCTTCAAGCGCTGAGGAAAAGAGTTTAATATCACTTTCTATCATATCATTCATACGCAGGGCTACCCGTACCTATACTACAATTTGGTTTTTATTTATAGGCAGTATTCATAAAAATAATGACTACTTTGTTTTAATAGCTAAAAGTCAAAGCAGTCCTTATTAGTATATTAAAAAATGTCTATGTCTATAGCGGCCAAGAAAAAATCATCCAACTAGAATATGGTGAACACTTGCGCTGAAGCTTTATAAATAAAACAAAATTTGCTATGACAATATCCATATAATGACGAGGATTTATTTTCGAGGCATTAAGCTAAATAGCATGCTACGGTGTAGCATCAAAAAATTAGCTCCGTGCAAAATCTTTGCATTTTGCTATCAATTCATTTGCATATTGAAGGTGAATGTCTTTGTTTTTGATAACAGTTCTAAGCCCTATTTTTTCACCAGAATACTCAAAGTTTGTAGTCGACTCAGCTTTATCATCAACATCAATTCTATTGAAGAAGTCAAACAGACCATCAAATCGACAATTGTCGACCTTATTCTTGAAGCCGCCATTAACGAAGATAACCGGAGTTCCCATAGCTAAGCACGGTAATGCTGTGTGAATTCTCGACGTCACTACCAGTCTTGCATTAGCCAAGCGTTGTAGGAAATCATCGGCTAACTTGAACCCTTCCTTCGCATCAATATACGGTATAATTTGTGTTTCAAACTTGGCTTGCTCTAATAATTCTGCATCGAAATACTGATTTAGTATTTTTTTACGGTGAGTGAATTCAAAAGCACGCCCATTTAGAATTCGTTTACCAAAGCGGAGAGGCTGACGGATTAGTTCAGGCAGCGTCTTTGAGTCATACATTACGTCGATGAAGTAGATATCATCAGTAACATTATTTCGCTTGTAAGTCTCTCCCAGGGTTAATGTCATACACCCCGAGTAATACGCATCAACCCCTTTTTTTTGTAACAAGTCACGTGTATAAAAATCGCGACAACCGATGGGAGAGTACTTTTTAAAATGCTCGATCGCTGCCGGAGTCAACATTTTTTCTGCGACAGTCGAGTTAATATGTATCGATACATATAACGGACTGACATCATCTGATGGTGGGAAATTTTCAGGTAAATCCATATACCAGGCATTCATAATCATTTTTGTTTTATTGCCTGCATATGAATTCATATGGTCACGAGGGATGAAATTATCCACATGCGGGAAGAATTGTTTAGCAGCTGTACTTTGGACATAGTCCCCAAGGTTAATCCAATTACGCTTAACATATACTTCACTTTCGTAAGTTAATACGCCATATTCATTATTCATTATTCAACCTTAATATATTAAACCCGTTTAAACCGATTTTTAATCATCATGATAATATTTACCCTCTCTTTTTTGCTCACAATAATTATAGAGAACATGAACAAGACGGCAAAGAGGTTAATTAACACCAGACTTACGACACCGAAGAAACCACCTACTATATAATAACTACAATAATGACTAAAAAAGATACAAACCAGAGCTACAAATACCAATCGAGGGAAGTCATATAATAAGAAACGATTGACGCTCACCCCTATGACCTTGCTTACATAAATGACTCTGAAAATCAATAAACCTAAAGTGCAAAATATTCGTGCTGATACTGCGATATAAATAGAGTAGCCGGCAGAGTAAAGAATTAGTGTCAGTACTAAAGAAAGTAGCATGATTGAAGAAACTATAATTTGATAGTTCCTTAGCTTTCCCACTGCATAGATTGCAGTCACATAAGGACCCGACATCGAATCTATCAGGACATATATAGCTACTATCTTTATAAGACCGACCAAATACTCGGGAGGCGTATTTAGCCAAATTCCGGCAATAATTTTCGCATCAATAAAAACCGGTATTGCAGAAACCATGACAACAAACGCAGTTAGTTTGCAAGATAGCGATAATAGAGACTCTACTTCACGATGGTTACCAATCGTATACTGCTTTATTATTTGAGGGTTAAATGCTGTCTGCAAGGTACCGATAATTCTATTAAAGGCAATTAATACTTGTTCTGCTAACCAGACAGCACCGTTCGCTACGACGCCTACAAAATAATAGGTTAGCAACGCTATCCCCTGAGACAACCCAACCACGCTTAGTGATCCCAGCATCGACCAGCTTGAGAAGAAGAAAATTTCCTTCAGCAAACCCGCGCTATCCTTCTGGCGAAGATTTATTTTACAAATACTTAACCGAGAAGTACAAAACTTAAGATAAACTGAAAAGACAAGAAAATAGCCTATTAGCAAGAATATCGCATACCAGATAATTTTATTTTCAGTCACCGAGACCGAGAAAATAAACACCATAAACCATCGCTGGAAGGCATCAAATATACCGATCTTGGCGAATAAATCCATTTTTTCACATGCAATCATTGATGCTATAAATGGCGTTTGCATTATTTGGAAGAGCAAAGAAAGAATTGATATTTGATAGACCCAAAATATATCATCGAGCCTTGCCTCTGGCACTTTTAACTTATGCAGCAAAAACCAAAGTCCGACTGTCTCTGCAATGATAATTATCAGGGCACATATAATCAAATGAACAATTATACTGACGTTAAATACTTTACTCGTCCAGGAAAAATCCATCTTTCCCAAGCCAACAGATAGAAAACGCTGTGTAGCCAACGCCGAAACATTCTGAATGAACGAGAACAGTATGATTATACTACCGACCAAACTATACAAACCGAAATCATAAACACCCAAGGCTTCCAGAACCATTCGTGATGTATATAGCGTCGCAAACATGATTAACAACATGCGACCATACAGCATGAAAGTATTTTTCGCCATTAATTTTTTATTGACCACTTAGAGTTCTCTTCTCAGTAAAATAAAACTGACGTCGAGCGCCCATAACTCACCTCCCCTTTCAGCCCCCTATCCTTATGATGTAAAGAGCATAATGAATTGCGGTTCTAGATACATTACATTGAGGCTTCGTTTAACCGAATTAGATTATCATAAACAATAAACTAATTTTCTCTTGTTAACATCAAGGACTTTTACGTAGCAAAAAGAAAGACGAGCAAACTCCCGATTGCTCGACTTTTTTAAATAATTTCTATACGGCTGTAGTTACTTAGCTGGCAGCGATCCAAAATCAAATTGTTTAAGCCATTCTCGAAATGCGCCACCCTGTATTGGATGGCGTATCCCATAAGTCACGAATGCCTGTAGATAACCAAGCTTCTCACCGCAGTTAAACGACTCGCCAACCAATCCAGTGGCCTCGACCGTCTGATACTTCAGTAATTCGGCTATAGCGTCCGTCAGCTGAATACGCCCCCAGGCGCCCGGCTCGGTTTTTTCCAGAATGGGCCAGATAGCGTCTGACAGTACATAGCGCCCAACAGCTGAATAGTTGGATTTTAGTTGAACACCGCTGTCCGGTTTTTCGATAATCGCGGTAATGGGTGAAGACTCACCTTGCCGCAACGCATTGTTCTGGCACTCCACAACGGAGTAATTGCGCAAAATGCGCTCATCCACAGGCTGTATCAGCACCTGGCTCAATCCCGTCTCTTCGAAACGAGAAATGAGGTGCGGCAGGTTATCTTTTCTAAGATCAGCTTTAGCATCGTCAAGCAACACATCTGGCAACAGCACCACGAAAGGAGAGTCTCCGATCAGTGGTTTAGCACAAAGCACTGCATGACCCAGCCCTTTAGGTTGCCCTTGCCGAATATGCATCAACGTTACGCCTTTCGGCGTTATCGATTGGACTTCATCCAACAACTGGCGCTTAACGCGTGCCTCGAGCATCGCTTCCAATTCAAAGGACGTATCGAAATGGTTTTCTATTGCATTTTTAGATGAATGCGTAACCAGAATGATCTCTTTGATGCCTGCCGCTACGCACTCATTAACAATATATTGAATCAAAGGCTTATCGACGATCGGCAACATCTCTTTAGGAATCGCTTTGGTCGCCGGTAGCATATGCATGCCAAGGCCAGCGACAGGAATGACAGCTTTCAACTTCGTCATGCTCGTCCTCTTCAATCTTGTGAACGTACTCAGCCACAATGTTAGTTGTTATTCAAGGCCTGCTTCAACCATCGCGAGAAATCTTCACCTTCTGTGGCATGGCGCAGACCGTATTGCACAAAGGCCTTCATATAACCGAGTTTATCGCCGCAGTCGTGTGATTTACCGCTCATATGGAAGGCTTCCACTATTTGCTCATCCATCAGCATGGCGATAGCATCGGTCAATTGGATCTCATCGCCGGCGCCAGGCGGCGTCTTCTCGAGCAGCGGCCAAATAGCGGCGGAAAGCACGTAGCGCCCCACAACCGCCAAGTTAGAAGGCGCTTCCTCACGCGAGGGTTTTTCAACCACTGCCGACATCGGCGCACTTTCGCCTGCAGCCAGTGCTACTCCCGCACAATCCACTACGCCATATTTTGACACATCCTGCTCTGGCACCGGTTCAACCATGATTTGGCTGCACCCTGTCGCCTCAAAACGCTGGATCATTTTAGCCAGGTTTTCTTTACGCAGATCCGCGGTGGCGTCATCCAGCAACACATCCGGCAACAAGACGACAAAAGGGGAATCCCCTACCATGGGTTTCGCGCACAATACCGCATGCCCGAGCCCTTTCGCTTGCCCCTGGCGCACCTGCATCACAGTCACATCCGGCGGACAAATGTTTTGCACTTCGTCCAGTAGCTGGCGTTTTACACGCGCTTCCAGCACGGCTTCCAATTCGAAAGAAGTGTCAAAATGGTTTTCAATCGCATTCTTGGACGAATGAGTGACCAATACGATGTCTTTGATACCAGCGGCAACACACTCGCTGACAATGTATTGGATAAGTGGCTTATCGACCACCGGCAACATTTCTTTAGGGATCGCCTTGGTGGCCGGCAACATCCGAGTTCCTAAACCCGCCACTGGGATCACAGCTTTCAGTCTTTTCTGCATTTCCACTTCCACAAGCAATTAACTGATTTATATAGTATAAACAACGAATTTTAGGCAAAATATGGCAGCGCAAACAATTCGATCAGACACGCTACCGCCCTTGGCTTATAGCTGCCAAAACGCTGTTATGAAAATTCCTGTACACAATCCAATGAACGCTAAGCACACTTCTGTACATGACAAAGAGCGCGCATCACACGTTGGTATTTCGCAGCTTGAAGAACAACGAGAATCTATGCCCTTATAACCAAAAAACGCGAGTTATCTTCGCTTATATGGCTAAGATTCTTATACTATTGACTTGCTGATACAAGCCTTAGATACCCGTGGCTAGGTGTTTTCAGAATAAGACTACTAACTCGCTGGAGCCGTGCAAATAATAGCATAAGAATCCTATTTCAATACGTTGATATCATTGATATTTAAAGCGTGTGTCTTTTATGAACAGCTTAGTTAGCATTCTCATACAGCGTTTCTCCATGATGCCAAGTACACCTGAATGAGCTTTGAATTATTGGTTTTTTTCTACCGAAATAACCTGTTTTCATCCATCTCCCCGGATTAGAGTTGAATTTTACCGCCTCAGCGCCCATCATTCCCGTGCGGCATAAGCCGTAGAACTTACAGGTGAAATTGGGCGTATGGAATGGATCGCTGATCCAACAATTTGGGCCGGCCTGGCCACATTGGTCGTGCTGGAAATCGTTCTGGGTATAGACAACCTTGTCTTCATCGCCATTCTGGCGGATAAACTACCAAAACAACAAAGAGATAAGGCTCGTGTCGTCGGTCTGTTGCTGGCGCTGGTGATGCGTCTGGCGTTGCTCGCCTCCATCTCGTGGCTGGCGACGCTGACCAAACCGATGTTCATCGTCGCAGAACACCCCTTCAGCGGCCGCGATCTGATCATGCTGGTCGGCGGGATATTCCTGCTGTTCAAAGCCACCATGGAGCTGAACGAGCGGCTGGAGGGCAAGGATGAAGAACAGCATGGCACACGCAAAGGCGCGCGCTTCTGGCCGGTGGTGGCGCAGATCGTGGTGCTGGATGCCGTCTTCTCGCTCGACTCGGTGATCACCGCGGTCGGCATGGTCGACCACCTGGCGGTGATGATGATCGCGGTCTGTATCGCCATCGGCCTGATGCTGCTAGCCAGCAAACCGCTGACGCGCTTCGTCAACGCTCACCCGACTATCGTCATTCTGTGCCTGAGCTTCCTGCTGATGATCGGTTTCAGCCTGGTGGCGGAGGGCTTCGGCTACCACATTCCGAAAGGCTATCTCTACGCGGCGATCGGCTTCTCGGTGATGATCGAAGCATTGAACCAACTGGCGCAATTCAACCGCCGTCGTTTCCTGTCGAAGGTGCGGCCGCTGCGCGAGCGTACCGCCGAGGCGGTGCTACGCATGCTGAGCGGCAAACATGAAGAAGCCGAGGTCGACAGTCATTCCGCCAATCTGCTGGCCGACAGCGACAGCGAAAACGGCGAGATCTTCAATCAGCAAGAGCGGCGCATGATCGAACGCGTGCTGGGTATGGCGCAGCGCACGGTCAGCAGCATCATGACCTCGCGTCACGACGTCGAATACCTTGAGCTGAACGATCCGCAGGAGAAGCTGACGCAATTGCTGGAGCGCAATCAACACACGCGCATCGTGGTGGTAGAAAGCAGCGCCAGCGATGAGCCGTTGGGCGTTATTCACACTATCGACGTCCTCAAACAGCAGCTGGCGCAGGCGCCGCTGGATCTGCGCGCGCTGATACGCCAACCGTTGATCTTCCCGGAACAGCTCACGCTGTTGAGCGCCCTTGAGCAATTCCGCCAGGCACAGACGCACTTTGCCTTTGTGGTCGATGAGTTCGGTTCCGTCGAAGGCATCGTCACCCTGACGGACGTGATGGAAACCATCGCCGGCAACTTGCCGGAGGCCGGCGAAGAGGTGGATGCACGCCACGACATTCAGCAAAACGAGGACGGCAGCTGGATCGCCAACGGCTATATGCCGCTGGAAGATCTGGTGTTGTACCTGCCGATGCCGCTGGAAGAAAAGCGCGAATACCACACGCTGGCGGGGCTGCTGATGGAACACAGCCAGCGCGTGCCGCAAGAAGGCGAACAAATCACGATCGGTGACTACCTGTTCGAGCCGTTGGAGGTCAACAGCCACCGTATCCTGAAAGTGAAAATCACCCCGCCTCCCCCACCGGAGGACTACGAGGTTTAACATTGAGGCCGGGTATTGCCCGGCCTTGGTTTTACTGGGGAACCAGCAACTCCGTCGCCACGATCACCACCACCAGCCCGACAATCACCGGCACCGAAGTGCGCTTCACCACGTCGAACGGTGAGATTTTCGCCATGCCGGAGACCGCCACCACCACGCCGGAGACCGGCGACAGCGTGCGGCCGAGGTTAGACGCCTGCAGCATCGGGATCACCAGATAAGCCGGGTTAACGCCCATTTGCGCCGCCAGTTTCGGGATCAGTTCGACAAACGCATAGAACGGCGCATTGCCGGAGCCGGTGGTCATGGCCGCCAGCATGGTGATCACCACCAGCACCAACATCATGATCAAACCGCCGGTGCCGAACGACTGCGCCAGCCCGATCAACCCGCTGATAAAGCCGACGGTGCTCAACCCTTGCGCGAAGACCCCGGCGGCCACCAACAGCATGACCACGCTGGAGAATGCGTCCGCCATGCCGCGATAAGCCACTTCCAGGCCGCTGAATACCTGTTTCGCGCTGAAACTGCGCACGAACTCAATCAATGCCGCCAACAGTATGCAACCCACCAACACGGTAATGATGTGCAGCTCCGGTCCCCATTTGCCGTCGAAAATCAGCACGCCGAGGATCGGTGTAAACGGCAATATCGCGTAAAATCCCGGCGCATGGGTTTTGATTTCGCTGACGTCCATGATGTGATGCTGTTCATTGCTCTTTCTGTCGAGATAACGCTGCCAGAAAAAATGCGCCACAGCCATGCAGACAATGGCGGCAATCGAGATAGGCAGCGTGGTTTTGAACGCGAAGTCCACCAGCGGCATCTCCGCCGCTTTGGCCGCCAGCACCACGTCGCCGGAGGTCGGTGCCAGAATAATCGCCGCCGGCGAAGCGCAAATGGCAGCCGCCGCGCCGCGGCTGATGCCCACGTTCACCATCAACGGGAACAGCGTCGCCATCAGCAGCACGCCGAGGCCAGTGGCGGAAGAGACCGCCAGCGACATCAGGCAAGCGACAAAATACGCCGCCACCATCAGCAGATAAGGCGAATTGATCATCTGCAGCGGACGCGAAGCCAGCTTGACGACCACGTCGTTGGCGCCGATATGCGTCATGTAGGCGGCAAAGCCGCACAGCATCATGATCATCATGCCGAGATCGCCGCCGCGGCTCATCAGCAAAATCTTGACGTATTCGATCATGTCGGTCGCGCGCCAGCCGGTTGAGGCGGCGCCGGACGGCAACAGCGTTTTCCCCATCAGGGCGCTGATGCCGAGCAGCAGCAGCCCTCCCACCAACAAGACGCCGGTAGCGGAATATCCCTTGATAATGTAACGGCCCACACAGGCAGCAACGGTAATCCCAATAGCGAGCTCAATCATAAGTAACCCCGGAGAGAATAGACCAATATAGACTATGGAAACTGAACGCCTTAATCGTGATACAAATCAAACAAAATAGGAAATCTCTCAATTAATTGATTACACCTTGAACAACAAGAATAATCTAATAATAACGCCATCTCTTTTTATAAAAACAATTCAGTAACACCTTGAAAAAACATTTAACAACTTGTGATTTACAAGCTTTTATCAGATGCTACTATCGCAGATGACCGTCATCTGACAGTGTTTTTTATGGGTGGACATATGAACAGAAGAGATTTGGTAAAAACTATTATAGCAAGCACTTCAGGTATTTTAGTAGGAAAATCTTATGCTGAAGATAATGTCAGAAGTATTATATCCAGCAGCACAGAACAAGATCTATCTTCAAGTAACAGTTTATCTGTCCTCTCATCAAAACTATCCGGCTACGATGGTGCCAAGTATATAGGCCGCTGCCCCGACATTGATACATTAAGAAAAATAACCCCTCAATTTCCTGGGCAAAAAATTGATGTGGTTAGCTTTTACTCAACTAATGACATTAAATCGACAGGAGGGGGGGAGTTTTATTCTGCTCGATCAAAAGACCTAAAAGAAAAAAATGGCATTGTTGTTAGGGTTGATGAAAGCTGGTGTTGGATACGAGTTGACTCCGTATCGACAAATATTTGGCCAATTGAATGGCTAGGTGTCAGGGTCGGTTCAGCTCAGTACGGCGAGGACAACTCAAATATTCTCCAAGAGTCAATGGTAAATAACTACCGAGTTGAATTAGTTTTTCCGAGCGGCGTCACTTACCTCAAGCCAGGAATATTGCGGATACCTGGTAATTGGGCAGGAGTTCTGAGAGGGAGCAATACAAGAAACTGTATAATATCGCCAAGCGAAGACCCTAAAAATCCGGACACGATACTTTTAGAATATAATCATGAAAAAATATTCAGCTGGGGATTAAGAATAGAAAATATTTCGTTCGATGGTAATAACTATACGTTGAGCGCCCTACGTATTAATAATGTCGGATATATTTATACCAATAATCTACAGATCTACTCTTTTCATGGTTGCAATCTTTGGTTGGATAAAGTACAAGACTCTGTTTTTGAAGCAACTAATATTCAAGATGGAGGTTATTCTAACGGTGATGCTAGCGATAATTCGCAAACAACACATCCTGCATTATTATTAACGAGCACAATAAAAAATGATGCATGCAACATGATAAGATTTAATAATTGTCAAATAGAAAATAATAAGTGTAGTCCTTATGTTCGCATTAAAAGTGGAATTGGCCTCATGTTCACCCAAACACATGCTGAGGTTAGAAACCCAAATCAATGGGGGAAAAGAGACTTTTTAGAGGTTGATAGTGCTGATGTACAAATAATCGAGCACGCAGGTTCTCGTTTCAGAAATGCAGTATTAATTAAAGGATATGGCGCAACCACGATAAGCGGAGGGCGTGCATTAGGTGGTGATATTAAGACCATAGCGGAGGGGAAAAGAGGTGCTATTTCTTTATCCAATTGCCGCACAGGAAATATATTAATTTCAGCCTACGGTGGAAATCACCAGTTTTCAAACGTCTACGCAGCTGATGTCATATTAAATAAAACTGCGGGCTCTATAAGATGGTTTGGTGGCGCGATAGGTCAATTGTCAGTAAATGGCTCGGTCAATCCATCTCTTGGGGTTCATTTTGATGGTGTTATCGCATCTAAAGACGTTTATTTCAATGATAAACTCAATAACAGAAATTTATCTCATTCATTTATAAATAGTACTGTACTAGGAAGTGTGATTTTTAACTGCATTAATGGCGTATATTACGCAAACAATGTTGTAGGGAAAGAGTCAATAGGAGCAGAACAGAAAATTTCAATCCCAAGCAATGTGCGAACAATTTACAGTAATGCGGTGCCTACATCTGGTAGTTACAATCAAGGAGATAGAGTCATAAATAATCTCCCCATAGCTGGTAGCTGGGATGGTTGGAGATGCGTAGAATCAGGCTCTCCAGGTGTATGGAAAGGTTACGGAAAAATCGCCGATTAATTCCACTCATGTTAGATCAAGGGGGCAAAGCCCCCTTGATGTTATTCAAAGCTTGTCGAGCAGCTTTTTCAGATCCTGACCTTCGCGCGAATCCTTGTTCTTTTCAGCCCATTTGTTCAGCGCATCTTTAGCCCGATCCTGCAGCGTTTTACGCAACACCTGATCGACCTGCAGTTGATAGTTGAGCTGTTGCCACGGCCCATAGACCCGCAGCGGGATCGGCGTTTTTTGCAGTTGCTCGATCAGCTCGCCGCGCCCTTGCCATCCGCCGGTGACGCGCACGTTAAGCGCCATATCGCACTGTTTGCCCGGCATATCGATGCTGCCGGCGCCGGTCAGCGCCAGCAAAGGAGAATCCGCCGTCAGACCGCTGAGCTTGATCGTGCCCTGATTCAGACTGGCCTGCGCCGAGACGTTTTTGACCTCGGTATAACGCTGATAGCTGTCTTGCCCGCGCACGCTGTTATCGTTGCGCGCCACAGCCTGCTGGATCAGCTGCTGAATGTTCAGGCCATGCAGTTGCGCATCCTGCATCGCCAGCTGCGCCGTACCGCGCCAGCGGCGCTCAAATGACTGTGAAGAGAGGCGATCGCCGGTCAAATCCCCTTTCATGCTGAATTTGCCGGTCAACATCTGCGGCATGTCGAAGGCTTTGAGCACCGTGCCCAGTTCAACCTGGTTCAGCGCCGGCTGCACGCTGATCACCGGTTTATTGCCGCGCGCGTCCAGCGAGCCCGGCAAGGAGAAATCACCGCCGGCCAATTGTCCGGCGAGTTTATGCAGCGTCAGCAGTCCGCGTTGGTTGTCCGCCACGACGGCCAACTGAGTGACGTTCATACCGCGATAGGTCAACTGCGCGGCCTGCAGATTCAACTGCGCATTGAAATCGCGCAGCGCCTCTAAATTCTGCTGCCGATCGTCAACCTGGCTGGCGATCACCGGCGCGGAAGTCACAGCGGGTTGTTCGGCGGTATTGGTGCTGGATTGCCAGCCGGAGAGCGCATCGAGATCGAGGTTAGCCGAATTGAGGTTCACCACATAGCCGGGCACCGCCCCCAGCGTGGCGCTGATATCGCCGGTCAATTGGCTGTTATTGGCACTGACGCTCAGCTGGCTGACGGCAATCTGCGCCGGCGTCTGCTGATAGACCACCTGCGCATTGCCCTCTCCCTGAATACCGCCGTTCGGAATATCCGCACCCGCCAGTTGATAATTGAACTGGGTGACTTTGGCGCCAATCTGGCGAGGGAACTGCTGCAAGTCGACATCGGCCGCCATGCTGAAGGTCAGGTCGCGCTGATCGCGATTGACCCGGCTGGAAAGTTCCAGCTGCGCCTGTCGCGTCTGCGTTTGTTGCAGGGTGAGATTGATATCCCGGACATTAATTTGCTCATTGTCGGCGCGCTGCCAAATCAGCAGACTGTCCACGACCCGCAGATTATCGATATCGAACTTCCAGGCCGCATCTGCCGCGTCTGTGCCAGTGCCGGCCGGCGCGATCGGGGCATCCATCTGCGAATGCTCTTCGCTATCGGGCGTGAGGAGAATGACGGCGTTTTTCAGCATCACCTGTTTCACAAACAGCTGATGCGACAGCAGAGGCAACAGTTTGACATCGAGGCGCATATTTTCCGCGCTCACTACCGGCGCTTTCGCGCCCGGCGCGGTCAGCGTCATGCGCCCGGCCAAAATGCTGAGCTGCGGCCAGATATGCCAGCGCAGGTCGCCTTCGAGCGTCAGCTGATAGCCGCTCTTCTGCTCGACCTTTTTGACCATGTAACCGCGAAAATCATTCGGATTGACCAGCAGTACCAGCGCGGACATCCCCGCCACCACAACCACCAGTAAAATCGCCAATGTCGTCAGTAATCTTCTCATGCCACCCTCTTGTCAGCGCCACACCGACGGTGCATCCCGCGCCGTTAGTCCTTGTCGATTCGACTGGCTACTGCGCCCTGCTGATCGCGATATTTTGCGTCCTGCCGGCTGTTGTATGGCCGGGCCGCCGGGCCGGACAACGGTTCAAAGCTCAAGGCCCCGATCAGCATGCCCGGCCGCAGCGCCAGCGGCAGCTTGCCGGAGTTGTAAAATTCCAGCACGATGCGTCCGTGCCAGCCCGGATCGATACGGTGCGCAGTGACGTGCACCATCAACCCGAGGCGCGCCAGAGAAGAACGGCCATCGAGCCAACCCACCAGATCGTCCGGCAGCGTCACGGATTCGAACGTCACCGCCAGGGCCAGCTCGCCGGGATGAAGGAAAAACGCCTCGCCTTCCGGCAGGACAATCTCGTCGCTCATCACGCGATCCAACGCAGCGCTGACTTCGTCTTTCGGCCCGCTCAGATCGATAAAAGGCGCGGTATGGCCGCTGAACACGCGGAACTGGTTGCCCAAACGGACATCTACTGTGGCCCCGTTGATGCGTTCGAGCGGCGGACGCGGGGAAATCACCAGTTTCTCGCTATCCAGCCAGGCTTCTATATCGCGGTCGCACAGTCTCATGTCTCTCTTCTCCATCAAAACGCGTAACTAAACAAAAATTGCCACACAACGGGCGAAAGGTCTACGCCGGGGTGCAAATAGTTGGCCACCGGCCGGAAATACACATTCCCGGCCATTAAACGGCATTATTCAAAGAATTGGCTGATTTTGGCTTTCAGAATATCGATCGCGATGCGGTTTTTGCCGCCGCGCGGGACGATGATATCGGCGTATTGTTTGGAAGGTTCGATAAACTGCAGGAACATCGGGCGCACGGTCTTCTGGTATTGCGCCATCACCGAATCCATCGAGCGGCCGCGCTCGTTGACATCGCGCTTCATGCGGCGCATCAGGCAGATATCCAGCGGCGTGTCGACGAAGATCGAGAAATTCATCTCCTGGCGCAAGCGGATATCCGTCAGCAGCAAGATCCCTTCCAGAATAATGACTTTTTTAGGTTTCAGGTGGACGGTTTCTTTCTTGCGCGTGTGCTCGGTGTAGCTGTACAGCGGCAGTTCGATCGCTTTGCCGGCCTTCAGCATCTGCAAATGCTGGAACAGCAGGTTGTGATCCATGGCGCTCGGGTGGTCATAGTTGGTTTTGACCCGTTCTTCCATGGTCAGGTGACTCTGGTCTTTATAGTAACTGTCTTCTGGAATAACGCCGATGTGCTCATCGCCGACCTGCTCGCGGAGTTCGCGGTACAACGTGCTGGCAATAAGGCTTTTTCCGGAGGCAGATGCGCCAGCTATACCAATAATGACGCACTGATGCGGATTGTCAGTCATAAAATTAAAGACCTGATTTCGTAATGTGAAGGGAGGGAACTAAAACGCGACAATTATAGGGAGTCGTCGGGGTTTGCGCCACTGTATATTGCGCGACGGCGGGCGAATTCAGGCTATCGCGCCGTACCGGCGATATGACATTTTAAGAATCTCACGGCTAGGGCAATGCCCCGCAACAGGTTACACTCCTGCGCTGACTTAGGGACCCCGTAGTCTTTCATCGGAGAGTGATGTGCTGGATTGGTATTTTTTGACTTTTTTCGGCGACAGTATGCTGCTGCTGCCCTGCGCGCTGATTCTGTTTTTGTTGCTGATCGTGTTTCCCGCCACTCGCGCGGCAGGCTGGCAATGGGCGCTGATCTTCGGTTTCACCGGCGGGCTGGTCTGCCTGTCCAAGTTGGCCTTTATGGGCTGGGGCATTGGTAGCGCAAGTTATGACTTCACTGGATTCAGCGGCCATTCGGCCCTCGCCGCGAGCATCTGGCCGCCGCTGCTTTGGGCTTTAACCGGTCGATTTTCCCATCCGGTGCGCAGCATCGCGTTGTTGACCGGGTGGATATTGCCTTTCACCATCGGCGTGTCGCGCCTGGAAATCCGCGTGCATTCGGTATCCGAGGTCATCAGCGGGCTGATTTTAGGCTACCTGGCCAGTGCGCTGTTTTTATGGCTGCAGCGAGGGAAAGCGCGACCACAGCTTGCCTGGTCGCATTTGGCCATTGCGCTGGCCTTGCCGTTGGCGCTGATGGGGCAGCGGCAGCCGGCCCCCACCCAGGGATTGCTGGAACATATCGCCAAAACGCTGGCGCAGATCGAACGCCCTTATATCCGTGCCGACCTGCACAAGCCTACCCGTACCCCATAAAAAAACCCGGCGTTAAGCCGGGTTCTTTCACTGCCGCAAACAGATTACAGCGCGCGGAACGCAATCTCCGTCGGGATCGCTTCACCCTGCCAATACATCTGCGCGGCCACGCGGCCGGCGAGCTGGCGATACCTCTCGGCGAATTCGCTCTCCGGGCGGCTGATCACCGTCGGCGTACCGCGATCCAGATCTTCACGCAGCGAGATATGCAGCGGCATCTGCCCCAGCAGACGGCTGTTATATTTCTGCACCAGCTTCTCGGCGCCGCCGGTACCGAAGATCGGCTCATGGTGGCCGCAGTTGCTGCAGATATGCACGCTCATGTTCTCGACAATGCCCAATACCGGCACATGCACTTTCTCGAACATTACGATGCCTTTGGCGGCATCCAGCAAGGCGATATCCTGCGGCGTGGTGACCACCAGCGCGCCGGTCACCGGAATGTTCTGCGACAGCGTCAGTTGGATGTCACCGGTGCCCGGCGGCATGTCCAGCACCAGGTAATCCAGATCCGGCCACAGCGTATCCTGCAGCAACTGCATCAGCGCCTTGCTGGCCATGGGGCCGCGCCACACCATGGCGTTGTCGTCGGTCACCAGATAACCGATGGAGTTGGTCGCCAGCCCGTGCGCCATGATCGGCGCCATATGCTGACCGTCCGGCGAGGTCGGCCGCTCGTGTTCGGTGCCCAGCATGTTGGGGATCGACGGGCCGTAAATGTCGGCGTCCAGAATGCCGACCTTGGCCCCTTCGGCGGCCAGCGCCAGCGCCAGGTTGACGGCGGTGCTGGATTTCCCCACTCCGCCTTTGCCGGAGCTGACGGCGATGATGTTGCGCACGCCTTTGATCCCGGCCTGCGCGTTGGCGCGCTTCAGCGTCGTGATATCGTGTTTCAGCTTCCAATCGATGGCGCCGGCGCCGGTCACGCGCAGCAGTTCAGGGCCGACGCTCGCCTGCAGCGCTTCAAAGCCGCTCTGCCAGGCAAAGGGCATCGTCAGTTCGATATGCAGTACATCGTCCAGCAACGCGCAGTGATGGATAGCCTTCAATGCGGTCAGGTTGTTTTTCAACGTCGGGTGTTCAAAGGCGGCCAGTACACCGGTCACCAGGGCGCGCAGAACTTCGGGGTTGGTCTGCTCAGGGGATTTTGCGTTCATCCCGGCTCCTTGATTTTGAATGGGTAGCTTCCGGCTAAGCATACCAGAACTGCGCGGCGGCTGGCGCGTATAACCTGTAAGAAACCGCCCTAGCAGCGAAGGGCGCGATCGGTTAACATCGAAGGCCCTTTTATTCATTACAGAAAGCAAGTTCTCACTATGGCTCAAGTCGCGAAAAAATTATTGGTGACGTGCGCGCTACCGTACGCAAATGGTTCCATCCATCTCGGCCACATGCTCGAGCACATCCAGGCGGATATCTGGGTGCGTTACCAACGAATGCGCGGCCACGAAGTGCATTTCATCTGCGCGGACGACGCGCACGGCACGCCGATCATGCTGAAAGCGCAGCAACTGGGCGTTAAACCGGAAGAAATGATCGCGGAGATGAGCCAGGAGCACCAACAGGATTTCGCCGGCTTTGGCATCAGCTATGACAACTATCATTCGACCCATAGCGATGAAAACCGTGAGCTGTCCACCCTGATTTACAGCCGCTTGAAAGAAAACGGGTTTATCAAGAACCGCACCATTTCTCAGCTGTACGATCCGGAGAAAGGCATGTTCCTGCCGGACCGTTTCGTGAAAGGCACCTGCCCGAAATGCAAATCGCCAGACCAGTACGGCGACAACTGCGAAGTGTGTGGCGCCACCTACAGCCCGACGGAACTGATCGATCCGAAGTCCGTGGTTTCCGGCGCGACGCCGGTGATGCGCGACTCCGAGCACTTCTTCTTCGACCTGCCGGCCTTCAGCGAAATGCTGCAGGCGTGGACGCGCTCCGGCGCGCTGCAGGAGCAGGTGGCGAACAAGATGCAGGAGTGGTTCGAATCCGGCCTGCAGCAGTGGGACATCTCCCGCGATGCGCCTTACTTCGGCTTCGAAATCCCGGATGCGCCGGGCAAATACTTCTACGTCTGGCTGGACGCGCCGATCGGCTACATGGGCTCCTTCAAGAACCTGTGCGACAAGCGCGGCGATCTGGACTTCGACGAGTTCTGGCGCAAAGACTCCACCACCGAGCTGTACCACTTTATCGGCAAGGACATCGTCTACTTCCACAGCCTGTTCTGGCCGGCGATGCTGGAAGGCAGCAACTTCCGCAAACCGACCAACCTGTTCGTGCACGGTTACGTGACGGTGAACGGCGCCAAGATGTCCAAGTCGCGCGGCACCTTCATCAAGGCCGGCACCTACCTGCAGCACCTGGACGCCGATTGCCTGCGCTATTACTACGCCGCCAAGCTCTCTTCCCGCATTGACGACATCGATCTCAATCTGGAAGACTTCGTGCAGCGCGTCAACGCCGACATCGTCAACAAGGTGGTGAACCTGGCTTCGCGCAACGCCGGCTTTATCAACAAGCGCTTCGGCGGCAAGCTGGCCGACACCCTGGCCGATCCGGCGCTGTACCAGACCTTCGTCGACGCGGCCCAGAGCATCGCCGAAGCCTACGCCGCCCGCGAGTTCAGCCGCGCCATCCGCGAAATCATGGCGCTGGCCGATCTGGCCAACCGCTATGTGGATGAGCAGGCGCCGTGGGTGGTGGCGAAGGAAGAAGGCCGCGACGCCGATCTGCAGGCCATCTGCTCGATGGGCATCAACCTGTTCCGCGTGCTGATGACTTACCTTAAGCCGGTGCTGCCTTCGCTGACCGAACGCGCCGAAGCGTTCCTCAACGCCGAGCTGAGCTGGGACGCGATCCCGCAGCCGCTGCTGGGCCATCAGGTGAACGCGTTCAAAGCGCTGTTCAACCGCATCGATCTGGACAAGGTCAACGAGATGGTCAGCGCCTCGAAAGAAGACATGGCCGCCGCCAAGCCGGTGACCGGCCCGCTGGCTGACGATCCGATCCAGGAAACCATCACCTTCGACGACTTCGCCAAGGTCGACATGCGTATCGCCCTGATCAAGAGCGCCGACTTTGTCGAGGGCTCCGACAAGCTGCTGAAGCTGCAGCTGGATCTGGGCGGCGAATCGCGCCAAATCTTCTCCGGCATTCGCTCCGCTTACCCGGACCCGAAAGCGCTGGAAGGCCGTCTGACCATCATGGTCGCCAACCTGGCGCCGCGTAAAATGCGCTTCGGCGTGTCAGAAGGCATGGTGATGGCGGCAGGCCCTGGCGGGAAAGAGATCTTCCTGCTGAGCCCGGACAGCGGCGCGCAGCCTGGCATGCAGGTCAAGTAATCGCACAGATGCGCGGCGTAGGGAGGGTCGAGCTTGCTCGGCCCTTTTTTATTGCCCCAACCCCCACGTTATAAGCATGAAGAAAAAGTCATAACCGCCCTGATTCCCCTGCCCGCCGCATCCGGCTATGATGCTCCGAAACCCAAAATAGACGTCCAGACAGAAAGACTGCTATAACAGACCTTCACCGGGATCGTTTCCCTGCTTTTTTGGAGCCTATAATAATGAAAAACCTCAAGACTTCGCTGCTCGCCCTCAGTCTGTTGTCCGCCCTGCCGCTGCAGGCGGCGGAAAACGCCACCGTACCCGCCGCCATCGCTCAGCATCAGGGGCCGGTGCGCATCGCGGTGATCCGCAACCTCGGATCCGACGACAACACCACGCAATTTTTGGCGGGCGCCATTCAGGAAGGGCGCAAGCTGGGCTTTAAGGTGGATACCTTCCTCAGCAATGGCGACGACGCGCGCTTCCAGGACTTCGTCAATCAGGCTATCAGCCAGAAATATGACGGCATCATTCTCTCGCAGGGGCGAGCCCCCTATTCCACCGACCTGGTCAAGCGCATCGCGGCGGCCGGCATCGCCGTCGCGGCTTTCGATACCGACGTCAGCGGCAGCGTTCCCGGCGTCACCGTCTCGCAGCAGGACGACGCTTCACTGGCCAATGCCTCCTTCGGCCAACTGGTGAAGGATTTCAACGGCCAGGCCAATATTGTCAAGCTGTGGGTGGCCGGCTTCCCGCCGATGGAGCGCCGTCAGGCCGCTTATCAGCAGTTGCTGAAACAGCATCCGGGCATTCATGAGCTGGAATCGATCGGCGCGGTCTCATCCGACGTGCAGGGCGATACCGCCAACAAGGTGGGCGCGGTGCTGGCGAAATACCCGAAAGGCAAGATCGACGCCATCTGGGGCACCTGGGACGCCTTTACCCAAGGGGCTTACAAGGCGTTGAAAGAGAACGGCCGCACCGAAATCAAGCTGTACAGCATCGATATCTCCAATCAGGATTTACAGCTGATGCGCGAGGCCGGCAGCCCGTGGCAGGTCAGCGTGGCGGTGGATCCGAAGCTGATCGGCGCGGTCAACCTGCGCCTGGTGGCCAACAAGATCGCCGGGGAAAGCACGCCGGACAACTATCAGTTCAAAGCGGTGGTCATTCCGCAGGCGCTGCTGCTGGCGCAGCCGGGGCCGGTCAACGTCGCCGGCCTGGCGAAGATCATCCCCGGCTGGGGCAGCAGCAGCGATTTCGTTCAGCCGTGGTTCGCCACGCTGCAGGCCGAACACGGTAAATAATGCTGTTTTTCACGAGGCTGCCGACGCAGCCTCTGTTTTTCAGATAAATATCGGCAGCCCCCTTCCGTCCCCGCCAAAATGCGCTATGTTATCTGCATCGCCCAATAACTGTATGCATAAACAGGTTTCAAATGAAGGGATTCCCCTCGCTGATCAACGTACTGCTGGCCAGTTCGCTGGTGTTGACCATCGGCCGCGGCGTCACGCTGCCGTTCATCACCATCTACCTCACCGAGCACTTCCAGCTGTTGCCGAAAAGCGTGGGCGTGATCCTGGGCGTCAGCCTCACCCTCGGCATCATCGCCAGCCTGTACGGCGGCTATCTGGTGGACAAATTCAGCAAAAACCGCCTGATCCTGCTGTCGATTTTATTGTTCGCGCTGAGTTTCTTCGCCATTCCCTGGATCCCGCGTCCCGGCGGCGTGATCGTGGTGCTGGCGATCCTGCATACCTGTTATTCGGTGCTGAGCATCACCATTAAGGCCTGTTTCGCCGATTGGCTGCCGGTCGAGCAGCGCATCAAGGCTTTCTCAATCAACTACACGCTGGTCAACGTCGGCTGGGCGATCGGCTCTGCGCTCGGCGTTCTGGTGGCCGGGCTGAGTTCGCTGCTGCCGTTCTACCTGTCAGGCGGCCTGGCGCTGGCGACGGTGACGGCGCTGAGCCTGCGCTTGCGCGGTGGTGAACAGCGCCCGGCACCCAGCGCCGCCGCACCGGCCGCGCTGGCCAACTTCCGTCAAACGCTGGCCATCTTGCGAAGCGATCGACGGCTGATCTACTTCACCCTCGGCAGCACGCTGGGCGCGGTGGTGTTCGGTCAGTTCACGGGCTATCTGTCGCAGTACCTGATCACCGTCTCCAGCGCCGAGTTCGCCTACAAAATCATCGGGTTGGTGATGATCGTCAACGCCGGTATCGTCATCGCCCTGCAATACCTGCTCAGCCGCGGCATGCGCCAGGAGAATATGCTGCGCTGGTTGGCGCTGGGCACGCTGTTTTTCATCGTCGGGCTGCTCGGTTTTATGGTGGCCGGCCAGGCGGTCTGGCTATGGCTGGCGGCGATGGCGGTGTTTACCTTAGGCGAGATCATCGTTATCCCGGTGGAATACATGTTCATCGACTTTATCGCGCCGCCGCACCTGAAAGGCAGCTACTATGGCGTACAGAACCTCAGCGCATTGGGCGGCGCCATCAACCCGGTGCTGTGCGGGGTCATGCTCAGCTACGCCGCGCCGCCGCTGATGTTCGTGATGCTGATCGTCGCCGCGCTGCTCAGCCTGCTGTTTTTCTTCCTCGGCCATCGTTTGGCTGAACGTTCTGCGGCAACGGCCGAAGACGCGCGCTGACCCTGCCTGCAACTCTCAAAGCAGGATGTCAACCCGCCGATCGCGCATGGCAGGCATAGCGAGAATTCATAGTGCGATCTGTGGCGTGGCTCACAGTTTAATTGTATGATGAATGCGTCAGTTAAACGGGAAAAGACAATGGCCAACGTGCTCACACTGTGCTGGAAATACCTCAGGGCCCTGCTCCTCATCTACCTGTGTCTGTTCGTCGGCAACGCAGTGGCGGCGCTGCTGCCGTTCGCCATTCCCGGCAGCATCATCGGCATGCTCTTGCTGTTCGCGCTGCTCTCCACCCAGATCCTGCCGGCCAAATGGGTTAAACCCGGCTGTCATTTGCTGATCCGCTACATGGTGCTGCTGTTCGTGCCGATCGGCGTCGGCGTGATGAAATATTACGACCAGATCGTCGCGCATCTGGGCCCGCTGGTCATTTCTTGCCTGATCAGCACGCTGATGGTGCTGGTGGTGGTCGGCTATACCTCACACTATTTTCACCGCGAGCGCCGCATTGCCGGCAAGCCCGACGACACGGAGGGCAACTCATGATCCACGAAATCTGGTGGTCGCTGCCGCTGACGCTGGCGGTCTATTTCGCCGCGCGCTGGCTGGCGCGCAAGTTGAACATGCCGCTGCTCAATCCGCTGCTAGTGTCCATGGCGGTGATCATCCCGCTGCTGCTGCTCAGCGGCATTTCCTATGAGCGCTACTTCCAGGGCAGCAGGATCCTCAACGATCTGCTGCAGCCGGCGGTCGTCGCGCTGGCCTTCCCGCTGTATGAGCAGTTGCACCAAATCCGCGCACGCTGGAAGTCAATTATCACGGTGTGCTTCATCGGCAGCCTGACCGCCATGATCAGCGGCGGCGCCATCGCCCTGTGGTTGGGCGCCACGCCGGAAATCGCCGCCTCTATCTTGCCGAAATCGGTCACTACACCGATCGCGATGGCCGTCGCGGACTCGCTCGGCGGCATTCCGGCGATCAGCGCGGTTTGCGTTATTTTCGTCGGCATCCTCGGCGCCGTGTTCGGCCACACGCTGTTCAACCTGTTGAAAATCACGACCCCCTCGGCGCGTGGCCTGGCGATGGGCACGGCTTCCCACGCGCTGGGCACCGCGCGCTGCGCGGAGATGGACTATCAGGAGGGCGCCTTCGGCTCGCTGGCGCTGGTGATCTGCGGCATCATCACCTCGCTGCTGGCGCCGTTTGTGTTTCCGGTGCTGTTGCATCTGTTCGGTTGATCAGGATGAAACTTGCGATACATCTCGCATTTACGCCTTTTATTACATTGATTTCATCATTTAAGAGATATTGATCACACTTTAATGTCTCTGGCCTGCCTAGAATGTGATCCCGTTAACCTGTAGAGAGACCTTCCATGCATCCGCGTTTTCACACCGCTTTCAGCGCACTGCCCGCGACACTGCAATCCGCCCTGCAGCCCTATCTGGACGCGTCCGACTTTCCGGCGATGTTCACGGCCGAGCAAGCGGCGGCGATCCGCTCAGGTTGCGGGTTGGACGATGACGCGCTGGCATTCGCGCTGCTGCCGCTGGCGGCGGCCTGCTCGTTAACCCCGATATCGCATTTCCACGTCGGCGCCATCGCGCGCGGGCAAAGCGGCAATCTCTATTTCGGCGCCAATATGGAATTCAGCGGCGCGCCGCTGCAGCAATCCGTACATGCGGAACAAAGCGCAGTGACTCACGCCTGGCTGCGCGGCGAAAAAGCGCTGGCCTCGATCACCGTCAACTATACGCCGTGCGGCCACTGCCGCCAGTTTATGAATGAGCTGAACAGCGGCGGCGCGCTGCAAATCCGTTTACCTGGCCGCGCGCCGGCCACGCTGGCGGACTATCTGCCGGACGCCTTCGGCCCGAAAGATCTGGATGTCGCTTCACTGCTGATGGACGAGGTCAATCACGGGCATCAACTGCCGCTGAACGATGCGCTGACGCAAGCGGCGCTGGCGGCGGCCAACCGGAGCCACGCGCCGTACAGCAACGCCCACAGCGGCGTGGCGCTGGAAACGGCAGACGGCAATATCTACGCCGGCCGCTATGCGGAAAACGCCGCTTTTAACCCGAGCCTGCCGCCGCTGCAGGCCGCGCTGATCCTGCTGAACCTCTCCGGCGGCGACTGCCGAGCTATCCGTCGCGCCGTCCTGGCCGAGCCGCAGGACGCGAGCATCAGCCAATGGGACGCCACCCGCGTCACCCTGGCGGCGCTGGGTTGCCAAAACGTCAGCCGCGCCGCCTTCTAAGCGCACGACGGCGGGGCCATCCGGTTCCGCCGTTAACAGCACCGCCCGCCAAATACAATGCCCCGACGCCGCCAGAGACACTTTCTTTAGTTAAAAAATCATTTGATTGTCGATAATTACGCCAACCTGGTTCATCATCGGGCAACAAATGCTGTACATCTTCTCTTTATCTTTTAGGATCGTCGGCAATACAGTTATCTGATACGTGAAGAGTAAAACTGATGGAACTAGAATACGAAAGCAAACGCCCGCTCTACATCCCTTACGCCGGCCCGATTCTGCTGGAATTTCCGCTGCTGAACAAAGGCAGCGCTTTCACCGAGGAAGAACGTAGCCACTTCAACCTGCACGGCCTGCTGCCGGAAGCGGTGGAGACCATCGAAGAACAGGTGGAACGCGCCTACCGTCAGTATCAGGATTTCAAGAACGATAACGATAAGCACATCTACCTGCGCAACATCCAGGACACCAACGAAACCCTGTTCTATCGCCTGCTGGACTCGCACCTGAGCGAGATGATGCCAATCATCTACACCCCGACCGTCGGCGAGGCCTGTGAGCACTTCTCCGATATCTACCGCCGCGCGCGCGGGCTGTTCATCTCCTACCCGAACCGCGATCGCATCGATGACATGCTGCAAAACGCCACCAAGCAGAACGTCAAGGTGATCGTGGTGACCGACGGCGAACGCATTCTCGGCCTGGGCGACCAGGGCATCGGCGGCATGGGCATTCCCATCGGCAAGCTGTCGCTGTATACCGCCTGCGGCGGCATCAGCCCGGCCTATACCCTGCCGGTAGTGTTGGACGTCGGCACCAACAACCCGCAGCGCCTCAACGATCCGCTGTACATGGGCTGGCGCCATCCGCGCATCTCCGGCGAGGAATACCACGCCTTCGTCGAAGAGTTTATTCAGGCGGTCAAACGCCGCTGGCCGAACGTGCTGCTGCAGTTCGAAGACTTCGCGCAGAACAACGCCACCCCGCTGCTGAACCGCTACCGCGACGAGATCTGCTGCTTTAACGACGACATCCAGGGCACCGCCGCGGTCACCCTCGGCAGCCTGATCGCCGCCAGCCGCGCCGCCGGCAGCCAGCTGCGCGATCAGACCGTCACCTTCCTCGGCGCCGGTTCCGCCGGCTGTGGCATCGCCGAGCAGATCATCGCGCAGATGAAGTCCGAGGGGTTGAGCGAAGACGAAGCGCGCGCCCGCGTATTCATGGTTGACCGTTTCGGCCTGCTGACCGACAAACTGCCGAACCTGCTCGACTTCCAGAGCAAGCTGGTGCAGAAGAGCGACAACCTGGCCGGTTGGGAAACCGCCAGCGACGCCATCTCGCTGCTGGACGTGGTGCGCAACGCCAAGCCGACCATTCTGATCGGCGTTTCCGGCCAGCCGGGGCTGTTTACCGAAGAGCTGATCCGCGAGATGCACAAGCACTGCGAACGCCCTATCGTGATGCCGCTGTCCAACCCAACCTCGCGCGTGGAAGCCCGTCCGGAAGACATCATCAACTGGACCGACGGCGCCGCCCTGGTCGCGACCGGCAGCCCGTTTGCGCCGGTAAGCTACAAAGAGCAGCTGTACCCGATCGCCCAGTGCAACAACTCCTACATCTTCCCGGGCATCGGTTTGGGCGTGCTGGCCTCCGGCGCCACCCGCGTCACCGACGCCATGCTGATGGCCGCCAGCCGCGCGCTGGCGGATTGTTCGCCGCTGGCGACCGACGGCCACGGCGCGCTGCTGCCGAATATCGACGATATTCAGGGCGTATCCAAGTGCATCGCCATGGAAGTGGGCAAAGCGGCGCAGCTGCAGGGTGTGGCGATCGTCACCTCCGAAGACGCACTGTCGAAAGCCATCGAGCACAACTTCTGGCGGCCGCAGTACCGCAGCTATAAGCGCACCTCGTTCTGATTGACGCGCTGAAATGACCCAGCCCGGCTCCGCCGGGCTTTTTTGTGCGGCAAAACCGCCGAAAAATGCGGCGACGCGCGTGCTTCAGGCGGTTCGCGTCTTGCGTCGGTCGGTCAGGTAAAGTAGCCTTGATCCATCTTTTTCAGCCCGGCGCGCGTAAGGCAACAACATGTGGAAACGCCTGATAATCAGCCTGTTCATCATCATTGCGGTGTTGATGGGCTCGGCTATTGCGCTCGATCGCTGGATCAGCTGGAAAACCGCGCCTTACGTCTACGACGAACTGCAGGAATTGCCGCATCGCCAGGTCGGCGTAGTGCTCGGCACCGCCAAGTATTATCGCACCGGCGTGATCAACCAGTATTACCGTTACCGCATTCAGGGAGCGATCAACGCCTATAACAGCGGCAAGGTAAAATACCTGCTGCTGAGCGGCGACAATGCCCAGCAAAGCTATAACGAACCGATGACCATGCGCCGCGATCTGATCGCCGCCGGCGTGGCGCCGAGCGATATCGTGCTGGATTACGCCGGCTTCCGCACCCTGGATTCCATCGTGCGCACCCGCAAGGTGTTCGACACCAACGATTTCATCATCATCACCCAGCGCTTCCACTGCGAGCGCGCGCTGTTTATCGCCCTGCACATGGGCATTCAGGCGCAGTGTTACGCGGTGCCGTCGCCAAAGGACATGATGACGGTGCGCGCCCGCGAGATCTTCGCCCGTCTGGGCGCGCTGACCGATCTGTACATCCTCAAGCGCGAGCCGCGCTTCCTCGGCCCGCTGATCCCGATCTCCGCCATGCACACCGTGCCGGAAGACGCCCAGGGTTATCCCGCCGTCTCGCCGGAACAGTTGGTGGAGCTGGAGCACAAGCTGAAAGAAGAGAAGCAGAAAGCCAAACAGCCTTGACGCGGCAAACGCCCAAAAAAGCCGGAAAAATAGGCCTAATGCCGGTCACTTAAGCCTGACTGGTATTTTTTATCCAGTCTCTTTACGTGACGTGCAGGATGAATTGCCGTAAATCCCCCGAATTTCTCTGTTACTACAATGAACGGCAATTGGAGGGGCCGAAGGCGCGGCCCCTCCACCCGCGCCCTTGCTTAACACCGTCTGTCCGCTGTGCGGAAATTACTCGGCCCACCCTGGGCCTCGCCCCTTCGGGGCCGCTGCAAGCAGCGTTCAAATCTGCTCCCGGCAGATTTGTCCTCGCCGCGTCTGCATTGTCGGGCGGGTCGGCTGCGACAAACGTCCCTGTTAGTCTCGCCTCAACCGGCCTTCCCTGGCCGGTTGCCCCTGACAACGCTGTCTTGCTCGGCAGCCGGTGATGCGCGCCTAAGGTCAACACCCGAGCTGGCAGCTACCGGGCAACCTGTCCCTTATGAGGTTATGACAGAGAAGCGAAATCGGAGATGAGCACGGTATTGGACGCCCTTGAAGACGCCGAACGCAGGCATAGCGCATTAGGAGAAACCGCCATGGACGGCGGTTTCAGGTGAGACAGGCAGGGACGCCTGTCGCAACCGGCCTCAATGCGGTATGGCGGAGAGAGGACAAATCTGCCTGGAGCAGATTTGAACGCTGCTTGCAGCGGCCCCGAAGGGGCGAGGCCCAGGGATGGGCTGAGTAACGTTGGCAAAGCCAACCGTCTGATAGGGCAAAGGCGCGGGTTGCCAGGGGCCGCGCCTTCGGCCCCTGGCTCGGTCGAGGTGCTGGAGCCTCATGATGCACCTCTCATTTATCGACCGAAAACGACTCGAGTACTTCAAAAAAACGCTAACTGACCAGCATTAGGCAATAGGCCGGCCTTGTCGTCTGTGCTGCGGTAAATCTACTTCTTCTTGGCGTATTTCAACGAGTCCAGCGCCACAGCGAAGATGATGATGCTGCCCTTGATGATGTACTGCCAGTACGGGTTGATGCCGATATAGGTCAGGCCGTAGTTGATGACGGTAAAGATGATCACCCCGGTCACCACGCCCCACACCGTCCCCACCCCGCCGGCAAACGAGACGCCCCCCACCACGCAGGCGGCGATGGCGTCCAGCTCATACATAAAACCGAGGTTGTTGGTGGCGCTGCCGATGCGCCCCGCTTCCAGCAAGCCGCCGAAGGCATAGAACACGCCGGACAGCGCATAGATCATGATCAGGTTCAGCGGCACGTTGACGCCGGACACTTTGGCCGCTTCCGGGTTGCCGCCGATGGCGAAGATGTTCTTGCCGAAGCGGGTCTTGGTCCACAGGATCCAGACAAATATGATGGCAATCAGCGCATAGAAGGTGATGTACGACAGCTTGAAGTCGCCGAAGCGCAAGAAGCCTTGGGCAAAGGTGGAGAACTTCGGATCGAAGCCGGCGACCGGCGACGCACCGACCGAATCGTAATACAGCGAGTTGATGCCGTAGACGATGATCATGGTGCCCAACGTGGTGATGAACGGCGTCACGTTGAGGTAGGCGATAATCAGGCCGTTAACCAGGCCGATCACCGCGCCGACCGCACACACCAGCAGGATGACCACGGGAATCGACCAGGTTTCCATGTGCGGGAACACTTTGTTGACGTTATCCATCGACTGCAGCAGCGTGGCCGCCACCACCGCCGCCAGCCCCACCTGCCGCCCGGCGGACAGGTCGGTGCCCTGGGTAACGATCAGCCCCGCCACGCCCAGCGCGATGATGATGCGCACCGAAGACTGCGTCAGGATATTGCTCAGGTTCATCAGGCTGAGGAAGGTGGGGTCCTGAATGATGATGATGGCCAACAGCACCAGCAACACCACGTAAATGCCGCCTTCCTTGAAATAGGTAAATAAGGTTTTTTTATTTAGCGCGTTCATAATTCGAATCCTTAAAGGTGCAGGGAGGCGAGACGTAAGATTTCATTCTGCGAGGTCTGCTTGGTATTAACGATGCCCGCAACCTGGCCGTTGCTCATCACCAAAATGCGGTCGGTGATCCCCAAAAGCTCCGGCATTTCGGACGAGACGATAATGATCCCCTTGCCCTTCTTCGCCAGCTCGGTCATCAGCTGATAGATCTCGAACTTGGCGCCCACGTCGATGCCGCGCGTCGGTTCATCCAGCATCAGGATCTCCGGCTGCGTCAGCAGCCAGCGGCCGATGATCACCTTTTGCTGATTGCCGCCGGACAGCGAGCCGATATGGGTGTGATGCCCCGGCGTTTTCACCCGCATGGCGTCGATCACCCACTGGGTGTCGCTCTTCATCCGCGCGTTGTCCAGCAGACCGAGCTTGTTTTTATAATTGCGGATGTTGGAGATCAGCGAGTTGAAACCCACGTCGAGGTAGGCGTAAATCCCGGTGGAACGGCGTTCTTCGGTCACCAGCGCAAAACCGTGGTTGATCGCTTCGTTGGCGCTGTGGTTGTCGATCGCCTTGCCGTGCAGCTTGATGGTGCCCGCCACCTTTTCGCGAATGCCGAACAGCGTCTCGACGATGTCGGTGCGTTTGGCGCCCACCAGCCCGGCGATGCCGAGGATCTCGCCCTGGTGCAGATCGAAGGACACATCGCGGATCGAAGGCTGCCGCAGCGACGTCAGGTTCTTCACCTCGAGGATCACCTCACCCGGCGTGTTCTGCCTGTCGGGGAAACGCTGGCTCAGCGAGCGGCCGACCATCATGGCGATGATCTTGTCCATATCCAGCCCTTCCAGCGGCTGGGTGGCGATCCACTGGCCGTCGCGCAGCACCGTTATCTCGTCACACAGCTGGAAGATCTCTTCCATCTTGTGCGAGATATAGACGATGCCGCAGCCGCGCTCTTTCAGCTTGCGGATGATGGTGAACAGGTGATTGACCTCTTTCTCCGTCAACGAAGAGGTCGGTTCGTCCATGATGACGATCTTGGCGTCATAGGAAAACGCTTTGGCGATCTCGATCATCTGCATCTGCGACACCGACAGGTTGCCCACCTTTTCGCGCGGGTTGATGTCGATATCCAGCTCGTCGAAGATCGCCTGAGTGTCTTTGAACATCTTGTCCTGATCGACGAACAGGCCTTTGGTCGGGTAGCGTCCCAGCCACATGTTGTCCATCACGGTGCGCTGCAGCACCAGGTTCAGCTCCTGATGCACCATGGAAACGCCGTGCTCCAGCGCTTCCTTCGAGCTCTTGAAGTCGATTTCCCGGCCCTGAAATACAATGCTGCCGCTGTCTTTTTTGTAAATGCCGAACAGGCATTTCAACAACGTCGATTTCCCCGCGCCGTTCTCTCCCATCAGGGCGTGAATGGAGTGCGGACGGACGCGTAAATTGACATTGTCCAAGGCTTTGACGCCGGGAAATGACTTACAAATATCCGTCATTTCCAGCAAAAATTCGCGTGAGCTATCGGCCATAAATACACCTGGCTTAACGATCTTGCAGTCGTAAACATCCCCGCCGGCGGTATCCCTGGTGTTGGCGCCGCAGGCGGGGTCTTAGCGGGATCTCAATTCTTATTTAATGAACTGAGACAGGTTGTCTTTATCTACGCCGACGTAAGGGATACGCACGACTTTATTTTCGATTTTATATTGGGTGCCTTCGGTGGCCGGTTTGCCCGCCGCCAGGTTTTTCGCCAGCTCGAAGGTGGCCTTCGCCTGATTGTCGGCGTCATTCAGCACCGTGCCCGCCATCGCACCGGATTTCACCAGCGCCAGCGCTTCAGGCAGCGCATCCACGCCGAACACCGGAATACTGGTCTTGTTGTGCGCTTTCAGCGCTTCCACCGCGCCCATCGCCATGGCGTCGTTGTTGGCGATCACCACTTCGATCTTGTTGGCGTTCGGGCCGGAGAGCCAGGCGTCCATCTTGTCTTTCGCCTGCGCGGTATCCCACATCGCGGTATCCAACTGCAGCTGTTGGGTCTTGATGCCTTTCTCGTTCAGCGTTTTCACCACGTAGGTGGTGCGCGCTTCGGCATCCGGGTGGCCCGGCTCGCCCTTCAGCAGCACGAATTGGATCTGGCCGTCTTTGTTCAGATCCCAGGCCGGATTGGCTTTCCAGTGTTTGGCGATCAGTTCGCCCTGGATCACGCCGGACTCTTTGGAATCGGTGCCGACGTAATACGCCTTGTCATAGCTGTCCAGCGCTTTGCGGGAAGGTTCTTTGTTGTAGAACACCACCGGGATATCGTTTGCGCGCGCCTTATCGATAACCACCGGCGCCGCGGCCGGGTCGACCAGGTTGATCGCCAGCGCTTTCACGCCCTTGGCCAGCAGCACGTCGATCTGATCGTTCTGTTTGGACTGATCGTTCTGCGAGTCATTCATCAACAGGGTAACGTCCGGTGAAGCCTTGGCGTCTTTCTCGATCGCTTTGCGCACCACCGACATGAAGTTGTCGTCGTATTTGTAAATCGTGACGCCAATACGGGTATCAGCATGGGCTGCGGCGCCAAACATCATGGCAGCGGCCATGGCGGCCAGGGTGAAAACCTTCTTATTCATTGTCAATCTCCGGTTCTGTGTAGGGTATTACTCGTCTTTGAGCCAATGGTCACCGGCAGTGCGCGCACCCCAGGCCAGGCGATTTCCACTCAACACCTGTCGTCCGTGGATCTTGTTATTTCCGAGAAATGCTGTGTCAGCGCGAGATAAACGGTTACAGCGGCAAGGGCCTTTGCGCCTGAAAACGCCTAGAGCATAGACGGCGTGATGTTAATATTCTGTGAATTTTCTCACAGATTGAAAACGGTTACACAAGATTAAATCGTCAGAGAGTGACCGTCGCCTCACTTTGCCAGGGGGCGACAGAATGGCGCCGCACCAGCGTCGGCATGAACAGATGGCTCGCCTGCGGCTCCGCCAGGCCTGCTGCGCCCTGTAATGCCAGCTCGGTCGCCAACGTGGCCATCGAAACGATCGGGTAACGCACCGTGGTGAGTTTGGGGCTGGTGTAGCGCGCGATGGGAATGTCGTCGAAGCCGATCAGCGAAAAATGCTGCGGCACCGTGATACCGTTTTCTTTCAGCACCGCCATGGCGCCGGCGGCCATGGCGTCGTTGTAGGCAAACACCGCGCTCAGCTGTAAGTTGCGCCCCAGCAGCTCGACCATCGCCGCCTCGCCGCCCTGCAGATCCGGCGAACCGTACGCGCGCCAGCTGTCGGGCTTCGCCAGCCCGGCGGCGGCCATCGCCTGCGCATAGCCTTGCTGACGCAGCGGCCCGTCTTCGATCGGGTGATTGGAGCCCAGATAACCGATGCGCCGATGGCCCTGCGAGAGCAGAAGACGCATCGCCATGTCAGCGCCGCAGACATTGTCCAGCCCAACGCAGCGCGGCTCATAGCCGGGGATAATCCGATTGATCAGCACCATGCCCGGCACCTGCTCCAGAAAGCCGATCAGTTCGGCGTCGCTCAAGGCTTTGGCGTGAACAATCAGGGCGTTACAGCGCTGACGGATCAGCACTTCGATCGCATGGCGCTCTTTGTCCGCCTGATGATAACTGTTGCCGATCAGCAGATACTTGTGGTGTTTCTGCGCCACCGTGTCTACCGCTTTCACCAGCGCGCCGAAGAACGGATCGGACACGTCCATCACCACCACGCCCAGCGTATCGCTGCTTTGGGTCGCCAGCGCCTGTGCATTGGCGTTGGGGCGGTAGCCCAGTTCCGCCACCGCCTGCAGCACCTGTTCGCGCGTCTCTTTGCTGGTCAGCGCGCTGTGATTGAGCACGCGAGACACGGTCGCCACGGAGACGCCGGCGCGTTTCGCCACGTCGCGAATAGTGATCGGATGAACTGGAGGCATGCGGGATCCTGAAATCGGGGTAGTGGCCGGTGGCGCTATCCTACCCCGATTGACCCGCAGCGCTGCGTGAATTACGTCACAGGAAAGAAAACGTTTACATACATTTTTTTAACCTGCCGATGGGCGCTCACTTCAGCGCTTTGGATTCCGTTTCACCGGCGGCCATCTGCGTCAATTTGCGCCACAGCCATTCCATCGGCCCCTGTTCGAAGTAACGCAGCCACAGTGCGGAAAAGACCAGGTTGACCCACCAGACCAGCGGCACAAACGCCAACAGCTGCAGCCGGTCGAACTGCTCATAGAGGCCAAAGCGATAAAACAGCGTAGTGCAGATCAGCGTTTGCAACAGGTAGTTGCTCAGCGCCATGCGCCCCACCTGGCTCAGCCAGTGGGCGATGCGCAGACGCGACAGCGCGGGCCAGAAACCGTAACACAGCGCCAGGTAACCCAGCGCCTGCAGCGGCGCGCCCAGCTCGCGCGGCACCTGCAGCAGGAAACCGCTCCAGCGATACTCCCAATGCACCTGCCATTGCAGCGCCACCGCCAGCAGTTGGATCAGCACGGACAGCGGCAACAGCCACGCCGCCTGCCGCAGGTAATAGCCGGAGGAATAGCTGCCGCGCAGCCAGCCGCTGCGCATTAGCCCGGCGCCGAACAGCATCAGCCCCGCCAGCTCCCAGCCATACTGCGCGCCGATGGCCAGCAGGCTGGACGAGAGCAGATCGGCGCGGCTGCGCCAGGCTTCGAAACCGCCCTGCAGCTTCCAGAACTTCTCGTACTGCAATTCCGCCACGCCCGGCTGCCAGAAGCTGCCCGGTTCACCGTGCGAGACAAAACCGAGCAGCAGCAGCACCGCCACGCCGATCAGGTAGAGCACCACGCCGGTTTTCAGCAGCTGGAATGTGTCTTTGGCTTCGCGGATCATGCGCCAGCACACTAAGCCGATTAGCCCGTAAGCCAGCAGAATGTCGCCGTCCCACAGGAAGATGGCGTGCGCGAGGCCGAACAGCACCAGCCATGACAGCCGCGCGCGGATCCAGCTTTTGCCGCGCCGCAGCAGCATTTGCAGCCCGGCGCCGAACAGCAGCGCGAACATCGCCAGGAACTTGGCCTGGGCGAAAAGATCCAGCAGCGCCCAGGTCCAGGCGTCGCGCGATGACGGCATCCCCAGATAGGCCGGATTGAGGTAGGCGGCCTTCGGCAAGCCGAAGGCGCTGATGTTCAGCAATAAGATGCCGAGGATGGCGATGCCGCGCACGCAGTCCAGCGTAGCGATACGCGGCAGAGGATGACTGTTCATTTTTTATCGCTGTCTTCCGCTCATGAAAAAGGCGCCCGCAGGCGCCTGTTGTCGTTTTGCGAGTCGCCCCGCAACGCCATCACCCCTGGTGATGGCGCACCGCGCGCAGGAACTCCTGGCGGGTATTTTGGCTGGACTTGAACAGCCCCCCCAACGAGGTGGTGGTGGTGGCGCTGGTCGCGTCGCGAATGCCGCGCGCTTTGACACAATAATGGACTGCATCGATCGATACCGCCACGTTATTGGTGCCGAGCAGGGTCTGCAGCGCAACCAGGATCTGCTGGGTCAGGCGCTCTTGCACCTGCGGACGCTGGGAGAAGAACTGCACAATGCGGTTGATCTTCGACAGACCGATCACCGAGTCTTTCGGGATATAGGCCACGGTGGCCTTGCCGTCGATGGTGACGAAGTGGTGTTCACAGGTGCTGGTCAGCGTGATATCGCGCACCGTCACCATCTCATCCACCTTCATTTTGTTCTCGATGACGGTGATTTTCGGGAAGTTGGCGTAGTCCAGACCGGAGAAGATCTCGTCGACATACATTTTGGCGATGCGATGCGGCGTTTCCGCCAGGCTGTCGTCAGACAGATCGAGATTCAGCAGCTGCATGATTTCGGTCATGTGCTCTTTGATGCGACGCTTGCGCGTTTCGCGATCCAGCACTTCCCCGCGCAGCGGTGTCTCCAGACCACGCTCTTCCAGTGCCGCATGCACCAGCGCGGCTTCTTTACTTAATGATGTCATGTATTTGTTCTCCTGCGGACGGAACCCGCCGGCGGCCTGATAGGGCGTGCGGCCGGCGAATTGCTTGCTCTCGTGACGGCAGAGTTTTCGTGGTGGATAACGTGAACCCGGTCAAGATTTTGCCCCCACTGTAGATGAGAGCGCGGCGATTATCCAGTGATAGTGCTTCATCCAGAGGTGAAATCTTCGCATTTAGCACAATCAGGCCGGCTGCGGGTCTCCACGCTTTTTGTATGGATTTTAATCACCGAGTCGCCGTTTTTTGCGCCAACCGCCGCGCCGGGGTATTCACCGCCAGCCCTCCGGCCACCAACAGCGCTATCACCGCCACATACAGCGCCGGTTCCAACCGATGGGTCAAGGCGGTCGACAGCGCCGACAGCATCGGTCCAACCAGCTGGCCGATCGCATAACCGGTGGTCAGCAATCCGGCCATGTAGCGCGCATGGCGCGGCGCCAGTTCACGGCCGTGCTGCAGGGCAAGCTGCACCACGCAGAGGAAACCGCCGCCGGTCAGCAACGCCCCGAGCGCCAGGCCGGCCACGCCCGGCACCACTTCGGCGCTCAGTACGCCGAGCGCCTGTACCCACAGCGTGATCGCCAACCGGGTTTGGGTAGTCAGCCGATGGCGGGTCACAATGCCGATAACGATCCCCAGCACCGCCGCGCCGCCGAACACCGGCCAGACGAACTGTGCGAACAGGCTGTCGGGAAAACGCGCCGCCGCCATCTGCGACAAGAAGGTCGCCGGCAGGATATAGCCGAAGCCGGCCAGGCTGTAGCTCCACACCAGACGCTTGAGCGCCGGCGTCAGCAGCAGCGGCTCCGGGGCCACGTCCGGGCGATGCAGCTCGCCGCTGCGCGGCAGAAAGGCGCTAATCCCCCCGACCAGCACCAGCGCCAGCCCGCCATACACCAGCCAGGCCTGCGCCGCCGTCAGCCCCAGCGCGTTGATGCCCACCGCCAGCATGCCGCTGAGGAAGATGCCGGCGCCCGGCCCGGCGAACACCGCCGCGCTCAGCGCCGGCCGGCCGTAGTGCGCCAACCGCTCGTTGGTCCAGGCCGCCACCAGCACCATCGCCCAGCCGCTGGCCCAGCCGATGACGAAGCGCAGCGCGCCGTGGGTCCATTCATCCTGCGCCAACGCCGACAGCAGCGTCAGCGCCATCGCACCCCATACGCCCAGCCACAGGCGCCGCTCGACGTGGCGCGTGGCGCGCATCGCGTCGTAGGCGCCGCACAGGTATCCCAAATAGTTGATCGCCGCCACCAGCCCAGCGCCGGTCAGGCTGAACTGGTGGTCAGCGATCATCAGTGGCACCTGAGGGGTGAAAGCGAAGCGGCCAATGCCCATCGCCACGATCAGCGCGGCAAACCCGCTCAAGGCAATACGTAAAGCCATACCGGTATCCAAAAGGTTAAAAGAAAGTTGCCAGTATCATGCCGCAGTATTAAACTCACAAAAACTGAATAATAGTTATCAAGTTCATCACGAAACGAGAATATTATGGATCTGACTCAGCTTCGCATGTTCTGCTGCGTAGCGGAAACCGGCTCGGTCGCCCGCGCCGCCGAGCAGCTGCACCGCGTGCCGTCGAATCTGACCACCCGGCTGCGCCAGCTCGAGCAGGAGCTGGGCGCCGATCTGTTTATCCGCGAAAAACAGCGCCTGCGCCTGTCGCCGATGGGCCATAACTTTCTGTGCTACGCCAATCGCATCCTGGCGCTGAGCGACGAGGCGATGAGCATCACCCATGCCGGCGAACCGGCGGGCAACTTTGCTCTCGGCTCGATGGAGAGCACCGCCGCCACCCGCCTGCCCTCGCTGCTGGCAGCTTACCACCAGCGTTTCTCGCAGGTGTCTCTGTCGCTGACTACCGGCACCTCCGGCGAAATCGCCGATCGGGTGCGCGCCGGCACGCTGGCGGCAGCGCTGGTCGACGGCCCGGTGCCCTATGACGAGCTAAACGGCTGCATCGCCTATCCTGAACATATGGTGGTGATCTCCTGTCTCGATCACGCGCCGATCCACAGCGCCAAAGACGCCAACGGCGAAACGCTGTTCGCCTTTCGCGCCAGCTGTTCCTACCGCCTGCGGCTGGAGGCCTGGTTCAAGCGCGAAGGCGCGCGGCCGGGGCAGATCATGGAGATCCAGTCCTATCACGCCATGCTGGCCTGCGTCGCCAGCGGCGCCGGGCTGGCGATGATCCCGCATTCGGTGCTCAGCCTGCTGCCGGGCCATGAGCGGGTTCGGGTTCACCCCCTGCCGCCGGACGTGGCCGACACCGCCACCTGGCTGCTGTGGCGCCGCGACGCGTTCGGGCCGAACGTGCGCGCGCTGAAAGAATTGATTATTGAACAGACGGAAACCGCCGCTGTTGATGAAAGCACCCCCAACGATTTATCAGACGTTGTCGATATCGCCTGATTTAAAAAGAAAACCACTGAGGAGACTATGATGGAGATGATCAAAACCCGCGCCGCCGTTGCCTGGGGCCCGAACCAGCCGCTGAAGATCGAAGAAGTCGAGCTGATGCCACCGCAAAAAGGCGAAGTGCTGGTGCGGATCGTCGCCACCGGCGTTTGTCACACCGACGCCTACACCCTGTCCGGCAAAGATCCGGAAGGCGTGTTCCCGGCGATCCTCGGCCACGAGGGCGGCGGCGTGGTGGAAGCGGTCGGTGAAGGCGTCACCAGCGTGGCGGTCGGCGATCACGTGATCCCGCTCTACACCCCGGAGTGCGGCGAGTGCAAATTCTGTAAATCCGGCAAGACCAACCTGTGCCAGGCGATCCGCTCCACTCAGGGCAAAGGCCTGATGCCGGACGGCACCACCCGCTTTTTCAAGGACGGCAAGCCGATCTTCCACTACATGGGCACCTCCACCTTCTCCGAATACACCGTGGTGCCGGAAATTTCACTGGCGAAAATCAACAAGGAAGCGCCGCTGGAGGAAGTGTGCCTGCTGGGCTGCGGCGTCACTACCGGCATGGGCGCGGTGATGAACACCGCCAAAGTGCAACCGGGCGACACCGTGGCGATCTTCGGCCTGGGCGGCATCGGCCTGTCGGCGATCATCGGCGCGCAGATGGCCGGCGCGGGCCGCATCATCGGCATCGACATCAACACCAGCAAGTTCGATCTGGCGCGCAAGCTGGGCGCTACCGATCTGATCAACCCGAAAGACTATGACAAACCGATTCAGGAGGTGATCGTCGAGCTGACCGACGGCGGCGTCGACTTTTCCTTCGAGTGCATCGGCAACGTCAACGTGATGCGTTCCGCGCTGGAGTGCTGCCACAAGGGCTGGGGGGAATCGGTGATCATCGGCGTCGCGGGCGCCGGCGAAGAGATCTCGACCCGGCCGTTCCAGCTGGTCACCGGCCGCGTCTGGCGCGGTTCGGCATTCGGCGGCGTCAAGGGCCGTTCGCAGCTGCCGGGCATCGTCGAGCGCTATCTGGACGGCGAATTCGCGCTGAACGACTTTATCACCCACACCATGGGGCTGGAGCAGATCAACGAAGCGTTCGATTTGATGCACGAAGGCAAATCGATCCGTTCCGTCATCCACTTCGACAAATAAGCCAGGAGGCAGAGATGACGTTGTCATTGGAACTTCTCGAAGAGCACCGCATGTTCGGCGGCTGGCAACAGCGTTACCGCCACGCGGCGCAGAGCCTGAATTGCAACATGACATTCAGCATCTACCTGCCGCCGCCGCGCGATGACAACCCGCCGCCGGTGTTGTACTGGCTGTCGGGGCTGACCTGCAACGACGAGAACTTCACGTTGAAAGCCGGCGCGCAGCGCATCGCCGCCGAGCTGGGCCTGGTGCTGGTGATGCCGGATACCAGCCCGCGCGGCGACGAGGTGCCGAACGACGAAGGCTACGATCTGGGCCAGGGTGCCGGGTTCTACCTGAACGCCACCCAGGCGCCGTGGGATCGTCACTTCCGCATGTACGACTACATCAGCGCCGAACTGCCGGCGCTGATCGAACAGCACTTCAGCGTCAGCGATCGTCAGTCGATCTTCGGCCACTCGATGGGCGGCCACGGCGCGCTGATGATGGCGTTTCGCAATCCGCAGCGCTTCCGCTCGGTATCAGCCTTCGCGCCGATCGTCAACCCGTGCCAGGTGCCGTGGGGCCGCAAGGCGTTCACCGCCTATCTGGGCAGCGACGAGAGCCAGTGGCTGCAGTACGACAGCTGCCATCTGCTGGCCAGCGGCGCGGAAAAAATGCCGGTCCTTATCGATCAGGGCGATGACGACCAGTTCCTGGCCGATCAGCTGCAGCCGGCGCGGCTGGCCGAACTGGCGCGCCAGCGCGACTGGCCGCTGACGCTGCGCATTCAGCCGGGGTACGATCACAGCTACTTCACCATCGCCACCTTCGTGGAAGATCACCTGCGTTTCCACGCCGAGCACCTGTTCCGCTGATAAAAAAATCCGGGCGGTTTAACCGCCCGTATTTCTTCAAAAACCAGCAATCATCTTCGTGCTAACAATACAGCTTATTGAACGGATAATGGCACTGAGACGTCATTTGAGCCCGTTCAAATATGCGCCATACGTTAAACCATCACTCCTTCAATTTCGGATCCAATGCGTCGCGCAATCCGTCGCCCAACAGGTTGAAGGCCAGCACGGTGATGAATATCGCCAGGCTGGGGAAGATCGCCACGTGCGGCGCGATCACCATATCGGCGCGCGCCTCGTTGAGCATCGCCCCCCACTCCGGCGTCGGCGGCTGGGCGCCCAGGCCCAGAAACGACAGGCTGGCGGCGGTGATGATCGAGGTGCCGATGCGCAGGGTGAAATAGACCACGATCGAAGACAGGGTGCCCGGCAGAATGTGCCGCAGGATGATGGTCCAGTCCGAGGCGCCGATGCTGCGCGCCGATTCGATATAGGTCAGGTGCTTCAGCACCAGCGTATTGCCGCGCACCAGGCGGGCGAAGGCCGGAATGCTGAAGATCGCCACCGCGACGATCACGTTGGCCATGCCGCTGCCCATGATCGCCACCACGCCGATCGCCAGCAGAATGCCGGGAAACGCGAACAGCACGTCGCAGACGCGCATGGTGAGGCGATCCCACCAGCCCTCATAGTAACCGGCCAGCAGCCCCAGCAGGGTGCCGATCGCCCCGCCCGCCAGCACCGAGAACACCCCGGCCGCCAGCGAAATACGCGTGCCCATCAGGATGCGGCTGAAGATATCGCGCCCGAGGGAATCTACGCCCAGCCAATGCATCAGCGAAGGCCCCTCATTCAGCCGGTCGTAATCGAAGTAATTTTCCGCATCGAACGGCGCCAGATAAGGCGCCAGCAGCGCCGCCGCAATCAGCAGCAGCACCAACAGGCCGGCGACCAGCGCCGCCCGCTGGCGGCGAAAACGCCGCCAAAATTCGCCCCACGGCGTGCGTACCGCGTTAGGGTCGATAAGCGGCATCGCCTTCAATGCGGCGCTGCGCCGCCAATGCTTAATCATGCCGCGTCCTCATTGGTAACGAATCGCCGGGTTGATCGCCGCGTACAGCATATCCACCAGCAGGTTGATCAGGATGAACTCCAGCGAGAACAACAGCACCTCGGCCTGGATCACCGGGTAATCGCGCATCTCCACCGAGTCCACTAGCAAGCGCCCCAGCCCCGGCCAGTTGAACACCTTCTCCACCACGATCGAACCGCCGAGCAGGAAACCGAACTGCAGCCCCATCATGGTCACCACCGGGATCATCGCGTTGCGCAGGCCGTGCTTCATCACCACCACGCTTTCCCGCACGCCCTTGGCGCGCGCGGTGCGCATGTAGTCCTCCTGCAACACCTCGACGAACGAAGCGCGGGTGAAGCGCGCCATCACCGCCGCCACCGCCGCCCCCAGGGTTACCGAAGGCAGAATGTAGTGCCGCCAGCTGTCGGCGCCCACCGTCGGCAGCCACCCCAGCTCGACCGAGAACACCTGCATCAACAGCATGCCGAGCGCAAAGGCCGGGAACGAGATCCCCGACACCGCCAGGGTCATGCCGAGACGATCCGGCCAACGGTTACGCCACACCGCCGACACTACCCCGATCGCCAAACCGAACGCCACCGCCCACAGCATGCTGGCGACGGTCAGCCAGAAGGTCGGCATAAAACGCGAGGCGATCTCTTCGCTCACCGGGCGTTTGGACACCATAGAGATGCCGAAGTCGCCCCGCAGCGCGTTGACGAAGAAGTGCGCAAACTGCTGCGGCAGCGGCTTATCCAGCCCCAGATCCTTGCGCACCAGCTGCACCACCGCCTCGTCGGCCTCCGGCCCCGCCGCCAGCCGCGCCGGATCGCCCGGCAGCAGGTGGACGAACAGGAACACCAGCACCGCCACAATCAACAGCGTCGGGATCAGGCCCAGCAGTCGTTTCAGAAAATAATTGAGCATCTCATTCCTTCCCCCGCCCGCCGCCGTCTGGCCGCAGGCGGGGATGGGCGCCTTATTTCAGATCGGCGTTATCAAAGTTGAACGAGGTATCCGGCATCACGTAGAAGCCGCTCAGCTGTTTGCTGTTGGCCGACAACAGACGTTCGGTCGCCAGGAAGATCCAGGGCGCGTCGGCCCAGATGCGATCCTGCGCGTCCTGATACAATTTCTGCTTCTCGGCGCGATCGGTGGTCGCCAGCGCGTCGGTCAGATCCTTGTCCACCTGCGGGTTGCTGTAGAACGCAGTGTTGAACTGCTTCGGCGGCGCCGCCTGGGTAGAGAACAGCGGCGACAGCGCCCAGTCCGCTTCCCCGGTCGAGGCCGACCAGCCGGTGTAGAACATCCGCACGCCGGTGTCTTTCACCCCGACGCTCTCCACCTGCGCCGCGCGCTGCCCGGCATCCATCGCCGTCACCGTCACTTTCACCCCCACCTGCGCCAGTTGCTGTTGGGTGAACTGCAGCACTTTCTGCGCGGTGCTGTGGTTGTGGGACGACCACAGCGTGGTGGTGAAGCCGTTCGGGTAGCCGGCCTCTTTCAGCAGCTCGCGCGCCTTGGCCGGATCGTACGGCCACGGTTTATAGCGGGCGGCGAAGTCGATGGCCGGCGGCACCGGGCCTTCCGCCGGCACCGCGTAACCGGCGAACGCCACCTTGATCAGCGCGTCCTTATTGATGGCGTAGTTCAGCGCCTGGCGCACCTTCGGGTTGTCGAACGGCTTTTGGGTGACGTTCATGCTGATGTAACGCTGCAGAATGGACGGCGCGGCCACCACGTCCAGCTTGGCGTTGCCTTCCAGCACCTTGGCCTGCTCGTAAGGGATCGGGAAGGCGAAGGTCGCCTCGCCAGTCTGCAGCATCGCCGCGCGGGTGTTGTTATCCACCACCGGGCGCCAGGTGATGCTGTCGAGCTTCGGCAGCCCCGGCTGCCAGTAGCCGTCGAACTTCTTCACCTTGACGAAGTCGGTCTGGTTCCAGGTCACGAACTGATACGGCCCGGTGCCCACCGGGTGGAAACCGATCTCTTTGCCGTATTGCTTCAGCGCCGCCGGCGAGATGATCGCCGCCGCCGGGTGCGCCAGATTGTTGACGAACGCCGAGAACGGCGCCTTCAGCACGATCTTCACCGTATTGGCGTCCACCGCTTCGGTTTTGTCGATCATCTTGAACAGGTTGTAGCGCTTGAGGTGGCTGTCCGGGTTGCTGGCGCGATCGAGGTTGGCCTTCACCGCTTCGGCGTTGAACGCGGTGCCGTCGTGGAATTTAATGCCCTGGCGCAGTTTGACGGTATAGGTCAGGCCGTCTTTGCTGACCTCATAGCTTTCCGCCAGCACGTTCACCAGCTTCATGTCCTTGTCGAAGCCGAACAGCCCCTGATAGAAAGACTTGGCCACCGCCTGCGACAGCGTGTCGTTGGCGTCGTAAGGATCGAGGGTGGTGAAGTTGGAAGCCACGGCGATCACCGCGTCCTTCGCTGCCCAGACAGGGCTAGTTCCCGCCGCCAGCAGTACGGCGGCCAACAGCGCATTGCGTTTGAATGTGTGCTTCATGTCGCTTGTCTCTCCTGAGGTCTTTAAAAAGCACCGGCGATCGGGTGGCGGGCGACAAAGTGCCCGGCGCCAACCTGCACCAGCGGTGCGGTAACGGGTTCATCGCCCAGCGCGCGCACTGGGCTGGGGATCTCATCAGCCGGCAGCGGCTGCCGTTTGTGGGCGTGAGCGGGATCGGCCACCGGCACCGCCGCCATCAGCTTGCGGGTATAGGGGTGCTGCGGGTTGTCGAACACCGCCTGCCGCGGGCCGATCTCGACAATTTGCCCGAGGTACATCACCGCTACCCGGTGGCTGATGCGCTCCACCACCGCCATGTCGTGTGAAATAAACAGAAAAGCGATGCCGAACTCGCGCTGCAGATCGAGCAGCAGATTGACGATCTGCGCCTGAATCGATACGTCCAGCGCCGAGACCGCCTCGTCGGCGATCACCACTTTCGGGTTCAGCGCCAGCGCGCGCGCGATGCAGATGCGCTGGCGTTGGCCGCCGGAAAATTCGTGCGGATAGCGGCGCGCATGCTCCGGCTGCAGACCGACGCGTTCCAGTAGCCAGGCCACCCGCCTTTCCGCCTCACGGCCGCGCATCACGTTGTGCACCAACAGCGGCTCCATGATGGAGAAACCGACCGTCAGGCGCGGATCGAGCGAGGCGTAAGGATCTTGAAAGATGAACTGAATATCGCGCCGCAGGTGCTGCAGCGCCGGCCCCTTCAACCGATCGATTCGCCGCCCGGCGAAGGTGATGGTGCCGCTCTGGCTGTCCACCAGCTTCAGCAAAGAGCGCCCGGTGGTGGACTTGCCGCAGCCGGACTCGCCCACCAGCCCCAGCGTCTCGCCGGGGTAAAGATCGAAACTGACGTTTTCTACCGCGTGCACCCGGCGAGTGACCCGATTGAACAACCCGCCGCGCAGATCAAAACGCGTGACCAGATGCTCTACCCGCAGGATCGGCGCAGCGTCTGGCGGCACAGTATCCTGCGGCGCTTCATCGCCCTCGCCATCCGGCAGCGGAAACTTCGCCGGCAGCGGCCGATCGGCCATCGCCCCCAGCTTCGGCACTGCCGCCAGCAGCGCCCGGGTATAGGCATGTTGCGGCGCGGCAAACAGCTCGCGCACCCGATTTTGTTCCACCTGCTCACCGCGGCGCATCACCAACACCCGATCGGCGATCTCCGCCACCACGCCCATGTCGTGAGTGATGAAGATCACCCCCATCTGCATCTCCTGTTGCAGCACGCGGATCAGCTGCAGGATCTGCGCCTGAATGGTGACGTCGAGGGCGGTGGTGGGCTCATCGGCAATCAACAGCGCCGGCTTGCAGGAGAGCGCCATGGCGATCATCACCCGCTGGCGCATACCGCCGGAAAGCTGATGCGGGTAGCGCCCCAATACCTCTTTAGCCTCCGGAATACGCACCAGATCGAGCATGCGCAGCGCCTCCTGGCGCGCGCTGCGGTGGTCCATGTCCTGATGCAAACGCAGCGATTCGGCGATCTGCTCGCCGACCGGAAATACCGGATTGAGCGAGGTCATCGGCTCCTGGAAGATCATCGCCATGTCGGCGCCGCGAACCGTGCGCAGCGTGTGCTGCGAGGCGCGCGCCAAATCGAGCAGCGCGCCGTCGCGCCGGCGCAGCGTCATAGCGCCGCTGACGATACGCCCGCCGCCCTGCTCCACCAGCCGCATCAGCCCCAGCGAAGTGACCGATTTGCCGGAGCCGGACTCGCCGACGATCGCCAGCGTCTCGCCGCGATCGAGATCGAACGACAGGTTGCGCACCGCGTCTACGGCGCCGTCCGCTTGAGGAAAGCTGATGCTCAGATCGCGCACCGTCAGCACCCGCTGCGGCGGCAATGACAGCCCGTCGCCGGCGGGCCGGAATGAAACGTCGGTCATACACCCTCCCGGTGAACGCTTAGCGATAAATCCCGACGGACGGCGCATCGCCGACATAGCCAAAACCGCGGTACATACCCTCGCTGTTGAACGGCAGCGCGATATTGCCGTGGCGATCGACGGCGATCATGCCGCCGCTGCCGCCCAGCGCCGGCAGCTTCTCCATCACCACCCGATCGCTGGCCTCTTGCAGGCTGAGCCCGCCGTATTCGATCAAGGCGGAGACGTCATAGGCCGCCACGCCGCGCATGAAGATTTCGCCGGTGCCGGTGCTGGAGACCGCCACGGTGGCGTTGTTGGCATAGCAACCGGCGCCGATGATCGGCGTGTCGCCCACCCGCCCGGCCTGCTTGTTGGTCATGCCGCCGGTGGAAGTGGCGGCGGCGAGGTTGCCCAGCGCATCCAGCGCCACCGCGCCGACGGTGCCGAATTTGCGATCGGGATCGAGCGGCTCGCCGGCCTGCACCGCGCCGTCGTGATCGAGCAATACCCGCCCCTGCTCCGCCTGGGCGCGGTGCAGCTGATCAAAACGTTCCTGAGTAAAGAAGAAGTCGGGGGCGACCATTTCCAGGCCGTGGGCGGCGGCAAACTTCTCGGCGCCTTCGGCGGCAAACAGCACGTGTTCGCTGTTTTCCAGCACCGCGCGCGCCGCCAGCACCGGGTTGCGGACACGGCTGACGCCGGCGACGGCGCCGGCATCACAGGTGCGGCCGTCCATCACACAGGCGTCCAGTTCGTGGGTGCCCTGATGGGTAAACACCGAGCCTTTGCCGGCGTTGAACAGCGGGCACTCTTCGAGCAGCCGCACCGCTTCGGTCACCGCGTCCAGCGCGCTGCCACCCTGTGCCAATATCGCCTGACCGGCGGCCACGATCTCGGACAGCGCCTGAATGTACTGCCGTTCCTTTTCCGCACTCAGCGCCGCCCGGGTAATTGCGCCCGCGCCGCCATGAATGGCAATCACTGGTTTGCTCATTTGCCTGACACCCTGTGTTAATCCCGCCGTAGCACAGCGAATAAGCTGAGCGCGGTATCATTATTATTCAGTCTTTTTTCGATGCTATTTAGCCCGACTGTGGAAGTACAGCATAACGTCCACGCCCCACTTTTAGCGTAGTCCGCTTAGACCGTTTCGCACCTTGAAATAGCTTATTGGAATAAAAACAGCAGGTTATAAAAAGCAGCAAACCGCTGAGAGTGCGGCTGGGATTATTGGTAATTTCGCGAGAGGAAATAGCGGCATGGGGTCATGAAATAAACGTTCACGCTGAATAATCATTATTTCGACGCCCGGCCTGCCGTTTTTTTCCCGGCCGGGCGAAGATACTCCGCGATTAAAAACCGGAACCGGGTTGCTGTAAAAAGGCCTCTTCTTCCGGCGTGCTGATGCGCCCCAATATCGCATTGCGATGCGGGTAACGGCCGAAACGATCGATGATCGCCTTATGACGCAGTTCGAATTCCAGCTGATCGCCGTTATTGAGCTCGGTATACAACACCAGCGCCTGTTGGTGAATCAGCGGCGATTCCGAATGCATGAACGGCAGATAAAGGAAGCCGCGCTGCTCGCGGCTCAGCCGTTCGCACTCGCCGCTGCGGATCGCCTCCTGCGCCAGAATCAACGCCATGCCGTCGCAGGCGAACGACTGCGGCGTGCCGCGGAACAGGTTGCGGCTGAACTGATCGAGCACGATCACCTCCGCCAGCCGCCCTTCGATGGTGTCGCGCCAGTGAGCCAGCTCTCCCGCCGCCGCCGCCCGCCAGATTTCGCCGAAGCGGCTGTGCAGCAGACGATCGAAATCATCGTCCTTTTTGAACCACATCACCGGTTCGATCTCGTCGAACCAGAACTCGATAACCTGTTTATGCATCATGATTCTCCTCTGTTTTACGCAGTTTATACCCGATCGCCCCAGCGCCGCAGTGCGAAAGATGGCGGGCATAACCCGTTCTCCCCCCCGGCGTTCTCTGCCATAATACCCGCACCTTGTCGCTATCAATGCGCACCCTGATTACGGAGTTCCCCTTATGGATCATTGCCATACTTCCGATCTCATCTCCCTGGAGCAAGCGCTGGAAAAAATGCTCGGGCAGATCGCCCCGCTGCAACAGACCGAATCCGTCGCGCTGACCGCCGCCGCCGGCCGCATCACCGCCGCGCCGGTGGTCTCGCCCCTCGACGTGCCGCCGTTCGCCAACTCGGCGATGGACGGCTATGCGGTGCGCCTCGCCGATCTGGCGGCCAATGCGCCGCTGCCGGTCGCCGGGAAAGCCTTCGCCGGCGCGCCGTTCGACGGTGAATGGCCGGCCAACAGCTGCGTGCGCATCATGACCGGCGCGCCGATCCCGGCCAGGGCGGACGCGGTGATCATGCAAGAGCAGGCCGAAGTGAGCGACCAGGGCGTGCGTTTTACCGCCCCGGTAGAAGCCGGCCAGAATATCCGTTTGGCGGGTGAAGACATTCGCCAAGGCGCCAGCGTGTTGCCGGCCGGCGTGAAGCTGGGCGCCGCGCAGCTGCCGCTGCTGGCCTCGCTCGGGGTCGCCGAAGTGCAGGTGATGCGTAAGCTGAAGGTGGCGGTGTTCTCCACCGGCGACGAACTGCAGCCGGTCGGCCAGCCGCTGCAGGCGGGCCAGATCTATGACACCAACCGCTTCGCGGTGCGCCTGATGCTGGAGCAGCTGGGCTGCGACGTGCTCGATCTCGGCATTATCCGCGACGATCGCGATGCGCTGCGCGCCGCCTTCGAACAAGCGGACAGCCAGGCCGACGTAGTGATCAGCAGCGGCGGCGTCTCGGTCGGCGAAGCCGACTACACCAAACAGATGCTCGACGAGCTGGGCCAGGTCAGCTTCTGGAAGCTGGCGATCAAACCCGGCAAACCGTTCGCCTTCGGCAAACTGGGCCACGCCTGGTTCTGCGGCCTGCCGGGCAACCCGGTTTCCGCCGCCCTGACCTTCTACCAACTAGTGCAACCGCTGCTGGCGAAGCTGGCCGGCCACAGCGACTGGCGCCTGCCGCCGCGCCTGCGCGCGCGGGCGCTGACGCCGCTGAAGAAATCGCCGGGCCGCCTCGATTTTCAGCGCGGCGTGTTCAGCAGCAACGCCGCGGGCGAACTGGAGGTGAGCACCACCGGCCACCAGGGCTCGCACGTCTTCAGCTCCTACAGCCAGGGTAACTGTTTCATCGTGCTGGAGCGCGAACGCGGTTCGGTGGCGGCGGGTGAAACGGTGGAGATTGAGCCTTTCAACGCCCTGCTGAGGAGCTGAACATGTTGCCGGAATTGACCGACGCCGAAGCGCTGCGCTACAACCGCCAGATCGTGCTGCGCGGCTTTGACTTCGACGGCCAGGAGAAGCTGAAGGCCGCCCGCGTGCTGATCGCCGGGCTGGGCGGGCTGGGCTGCGCCGCCGCGCCTTATCTGGCGGCAGCCGGGGTCGGCCATCTGGTGCTGGTGGATTTCGACACCGTCTCGCTCTCCAATCTGCAGCGCCAGATCCTGCACCGCGACGATCGCATCGGCCAGAGCAAAGTCGCCTCCGCCAGGCAGGAACTGAGCGCCATCAATCCGCATATCCGCATCGACGCCATCGACGGTCGTCTGGAAGACGATGCGGTTGCGGCAGAGATCGCCGCCTGCGATCTGGTGCTGGACTGCACCGATAACGTGGCGGCACGCGACGCGCTGAACCGCCTGTGCCACGCGCAGCAGAGGCCGCTGGTTTCCGGCGCGGCGATCCGCATGGAAGGCCAGCTCAGCGTGTTCACCTATCAGCCGGGCGAGCCCTGCTACCGCTGCCTGAGCCGGCTGTTCGGCGACAGCGCCCTCACCTGCGTCGAAGCGGGCGTGATGGCGCCGCTGGTCGGCACTATCGGCACCCTGCAGGCGATGGAAGCCATTAAGCTGCTGGCCGAGTACGGTCAACCGCTGCGCGGCAAGCTGTTGATGTTCGATGCGATGAGCATGCAGTTCCGCGAGATGAAACTGCCGAAGGATCCGCACTGCGAGGTGTGCGGCGGGGAATGACGGATAAAAAAAGGGCGGGGTAATTCCCGCCCTGATGCGTTGCCGCGAGGGTTATACGATGCCCTGGCTGCGCAGATAGTCTTCGTAGTTGCCGGTAAAGTCGATCACCTTGTTCGGGGTGATTTCCAGAATCCGGGTCGCCAGCGAACTGACGAATTCACGGTCGTGGGAGACGAAGATCAGCGTGCCTTCGTACATCTCCAGCGCCATGTTCAGCGATTCGATGGATTCCATATCCAGGTGGTTGGTCGGTTCGTCCATCACCAGAATATTTGGGCGCTGCATCATCAGCTTGCCGAACAGCATGCGACCCTTCTCACCACCGGACAGCACCTTCACTTTCTTCTTGATGTCGTCCTGGCTGAACAGCAGACGGCCCAGCACACTGCGCACCGCCTGCTCGTCGTCTTTTTCCTGCTTCCACTGGCTCATCCAGTCGAACACGGTCAGGGTGTCGTCGAACTCGTATTCGTGATCCTGCGCGTAGTAACCGATACGGGCGTTTTCCGACCATTTCACGGTGCCGCTGTCCGGCTGTGCGTCGCCCACCAGCGTTTTCAGCAGGGTGGTTTTACCGATGCCGTTGGCGCCCAGCACCGCGACCTTCTCGCCCACTTCCACCATCAGGTTCAGCTTGCTGAACAACGGGCCTTCATCGAAGCCCTTGGTGAGCGCTTCCACTTCCAGCGCATTACGGAACAGCTTCTTGTCCTGCTCGAAGCGGATGAACGGGTTCTGGCGGCTGGAGGCTTTCACCTCTTCCAGCTGGATCTTGTCGATCTGGCGAGCGCGCGAGGTGGCCTGCTTGGATTTGGAGGCGTTGGCGCTGAAGCGGCTGACGAACGATTGCAGCTCATTGATCTGCGCCTTCTTCTTGGCGTTGTCCGCCAGCAGACGCTCGCGCGCCTGGGTGGCGGCGGTCATGTATTCGTCGTAGTTGCCCGGGTAAACGCGCAGTTCGCCGTAGTCCAGATCCGCCATGTGGGTGCAGACCATGTTCAGGAAGTGACGGTCGTGCGAGATGATGATCATGGTGCTGTTGCGCTCGTTGAGCACGTTTTCCAGCCAGCGAATGGTGTCGATGTCCAGGTTGTTGGTCGGTTCGTCGAGCAGCAGGATTTCCGGATCGGAGAACAGCGCCTGCGCCAGCAACACGCGCAGCTTCCAGCCCGGCGCGATTTCGCTCATCGGGCCATAGTGCTGCTCAACCGGAATACCCACGCCAAGCAGCAGTTCGCCGGCGCGCGCTTCGGCGCTGTAGCCGTCCATTTCGCCGTAGGCCACTTCCAGATCGGCCACTTTATAGCCGTCTTCTTCGCTCATCTCCGCCAATGCGTAGATGCGGTCGCGCTCTTCCTTCACCGCCCACAGTTCGGTGTGGCCCATGATCACGGTATCCAGCACGCTGTACTGCTCAAAGGCGAACTGATCCTGACGCAGTTTACCCAGGCGCTCGTTCGGATCGAGGAACACGTTGCCGCCGCTCGGCGCCAGATCGCCGCCGAGGATTTTCATAAAGGTGGACTTGCCGCAGCCGTTGGCGCCGATCAGGCCGTAACGGTTGCCGCCGCCGAATTTGACAGAGATGTTTTCAAACAACGGCTTACTGCCGAACTGCATGGTGATGTTGTTAGTGCTTAACACAGCGCTCGCTCTTTATACATAGGGAATGTGATTTGGCGCGCATTATGCCACAACGGGGTGCAGAGATCGCGGGAAGTTTCGGTGACATTTTGAGCGCCTGCGGCATCCGATCCTTTTCGCAGGCGGCATAGCTGAATTAACGCGGCGGGAACTTCGCGGCAATCATCGCCGCCGTCGGCTGCACGCCGCCCAGGCTCCATTGTTCGGGCGCATGTTCATCGATTCGGACCCAAACCGACTGCCTGAACGCCGGATCGCCTCGCCCTTCTATCTCCACCAACAGTTCGGTAATGCGGGACAGCAATTCGCTTTTTTGCCGTTCATCCAGCATGCCTTTCACCGTTTGCACATTAACAAATGGCATTATACTCTCCTTGAATATAGATAAGTCTAAAAACAAGACTTAGATTAGCGAAGGAAAATGCCCATGTCAAAATCTCCCGATCTCCCTACCGTTTCTCTTGCCCTGTGCGGGCTGGCGCAGGCCGCGGATCTGCTTGGCGATCGCTGGACGTTACTGATCCTGCGCGAGTCATTCTACGGCGTCCGCCGTTTTGAAGAGCTGCGCGAGAATATCGGCGCTTCACGCCAGGCGTTGAGCAACCGTCTGAATGCCATGGTAGAACAAGAACTGTTGGCCAAACGCGCTTACCGGGAGCCGGGCGAGCGTGAACGACATGAATATGTCTTGACGGACAAGGGGCGCAGCCTGGGGCCCATCCTGGTTGCGCTGATGGCGTGGGGCCACCGGCATATTCTGCATGACAGCCCCCACGTTCAACTGGTGGATAAACGCAGCGGGCTGCCGGTGCAGCTGGCATTTATCGATGCGCAGGCGCACGTAGTGCCTGAAGACGCGCTGCAAATGTCGGCCGTTGAGCTCCCCCCGGCCTGACTTACCCATTCTGGTCTACGCTTGATACCAGACTGATTTAGGACAAGGATGCTGAACCATGCCACACCTCTATAACACCGCGCTGCTGATCGGCGCCGCGCTGAGCGCCATCGCCGCCCTGCTGCATATTTGGGTGATCGCCGCCGGGCCGCGCGGCTATCGACTGTGCGGCGCTGGCGATCGCTTCATTAAGGCGGCGGAAGCGGGTAAAAAGTTCCCGGCCGTCGTCACCGCTGGTATCGCGCTGGTGCTGTTTATTTGGGCGCTGTATGCGCTGTCCGGCGCGGGCCTGATCGCGCCGCTGCCGCTGCTGCGGCCCGCGCTGTTTATCATCACCTTTATCTACCTGCTGCGCGGTGTCGCCGGCCCTTTCGCCCTGCGCGATACCGGACGCAGCCAACGCTTCATCGTCGTCAGCTCGCTGATTTGCCTCGGCTTCGGGCTGGTGCATCTGCTGGGGATGACGCAGCGCTGGAGTGCGTTGGCGTAACGCCCTGTTGCTGCAAGACGGCGATAAACGCCTGCGCGGCGGCGCTGCGGTAAGCGCCTTGGCGCTGCAGCAATACCGCCTGACGGGCCGGCATGGCGTTGGCCAGCGCCACCTTTTTCAACTGCCGGTTCTCGCGCGCAATCGCGGCCGGCAACAGCGTGGCGAGCTGCCCGCGCCGCACGATCTCGACGATGGCGCCCAGCGCATTGGCCTCTACCGCCACCTGCGGCCGAAACCCCAACTGCGTGCAGTAGCGATCGATAAACTGACGCGTGGCGAAGTCGCCGCTCAGCAAGGCCAGCGGCAGATGTCGCCACTCCGCCAGCGTCAGCGGCCGACGCCGCGCCGCCAGGGGATGATCGGCGCCGACCATCAGCTCCAGCGTCTCGCTGAACAACGGCATCGCTTCCACGTCAGCCGACTGCGCCATCTCAAAGGCAATCCCCAGATCCAGCCGATCCTGCGCCAGCAGCGCCTCGATCCGCTCTTGCGCCATCTCCTCAATGCTCAGCGTAATCCCCGGGTAGCGGCGATAGAACGCATCGATCGTCGGCCCCACCAGATAGGCAGTGAACGTCGGGGTCATCGCCAGCCGCAAATGGCCGCGCGCCAGCGTCGCCACGTCATGGATCGCCCGCGCGCCGGCGTCCAGATCCTGCAGCGCCAGGCGCGCATAGCGCATCCAGGCCTCACCGGCGTCGGTCAGCTGCACCCTTCTGCCGCTGCGATCGAACAGCGGCGCTCCCAGCGCATCCTCCAACTGTTTGATCTGTTGGGAGAGCGTCGGTTGCGAGACGTGCAGCGCTTCGGCGGCGCGGGTGAAATTGCCCTGTTCGGCAACGGCCAGAAAATATCGGATATGTCGCAGCAGCATAGCGCCCCAGCTATTAGTAAAACCTATAGCTGGCATTATAAATGGGTCTTAGACCCTATAGCCAGAAGCGTTCATCATGCCGTCATCGCTTACCCCCCAGGGAGAAAGACAATGAAAGAGGTGATTGAAGGCTTCCTGAAGTTTCAGCGCGAAGCCTTTGTTGAACGCACGGCGCTGTTTCAGCGGCTGGCGACCCGCCAAAACCCGCGCACGCTGTTTATCTCGTGTTCCGACAGCCGCCTGGTGCCGGAGCTGGTCACCCAGCGCGAGCCGGGCGATCTGTTCGTTATCCGCAACGCCGGTAACATCGTGCCGTCTTTCGGCCCCGAACCCGGTGGGGTGACCGCCTCGGTCGAGTACGCCGTCGCCGCGCTGGGCGTGGAAGATATCGTGATCTGCGGCCATTCCGACTGCGGCGCAATGACCGCCATCGCCACCTGCCAGTGTCTGGATCACCTGCCGACGGTCGCCGGCTGGCTGCGTTACGCCGATTCCGCCAAGGCGGTCAATCAGGCTTATCCGCACGCCTGCGACGAAGCGCGGGTCGCGTCGATGGTGCGCGAGAACGTCATCGCCCAGCTCAACAACATCAAAACGCATCCTTCCGTCGCGCTGGCGCTGGATCAGGGCCGCCTGGCGTTGCACGGCTGGGTCTATGACATCGCCAGCGGCGCTATCGAGGCGCTGGACGGTGAAACCCGCCGCTTCGTGCCGCTCGCCACCCATCCCGAGGTGACCGCCACGCCGGCGATCGCCCGTTTTTAAGCCCACAAAAGGAGCCAACATGACACACTCTCTGCACAACGCCGCCCCGCGCGAAGCGCTCACCGACACCATCATGGCCGCCAAGATCCGCCATAACCTGACGTTCGAAGCGCTGGCCGAGGGCACCGGTCTCAGTCTGGCGTTCGTCACCGCCGCCCTGCTGGGGCAGCATGCGCTGCCGGAACCGGCGGCGCGCACGGTGGCGGCCAAGCTGGGGCTGGATGAAGAAGCGGTGCAGCTGCTGCAAACCATCCCGCTGCGCGGCAGCATTCCCGGCGGCGTGCCGACCGACCCGACCATTTATCGTTTCTATGAAATGCTGCAGGTCTACGGCTCCACGCTGAAAGCGCTGGTGCACGAGCAGTTTGGCGACGGCATTATCAGCGCCATCAACTTCAAGCTGGATATCAAGAAGGTGCCCGATCCGGAGGGCGGCGAACGCGCGGTGATCACCCTGGACGGCAAATACCTGCCGACCAAGCCTTTCTGATTGGCCTTGCGCCGGCGGCCCGCGTCGCCGGCAAATTGACAGCCAACCGGCCATTGGCTACATTAACTGCGCTGAAACGCCGCCCTGGCGTTTTTCACTGCCCGAGGCCTGTATGTTGGAGATTGTAACCACCCGATAGTCGCTTCCTTGCCGCATGGCGAGGGACTCTGACGTATCCGACGCGCGTTTGCGCGGGGATGCGCGTATCTGGGGTTATTACAGGATCTCCCAACATGAACATTTCCAAAGCGGAACAACGCGTGCTGCACGTGTTGGCCAAAGGCGGCTATATCGCCTTCACCCGCAACGACGCCGGTCGCGTCACCCACGTTGAATGCTATACCCGCGAAGGGCTCGGCCTGGCCGACTGCTCGCTGGCCGTTTTCACCAAGCTCAAAACCAAACGCCTGATCCTCTCTCGCCAGGGGCGCCCTTATCGCGTCACCTTCGCCGGGCTCAAGGCCGTGCGGGCGCAGCTGGATAACCGTTAATCATCGATACCGGCCGGGCAGGCAGCCCGGTCGGCACAGCCTTATTTAATCAGGATACAACCATGAACATCACGTTACGCCACGAAACGCCGGCCGACGTCGGCGCCATCGCCACCCTCACCGCCGCCGCATTCTTGCATGCCGAGCACAGCAGCCACACCGAGCAGTTTATCGTCAATGCGCTGCGTGCGGCAGGCGCTCTCACCCTGTCGCTGGTCGCCGAGCAAAATGGCACACCGATCGGGCACGCGTCCGTCTCGCCGATCGCACTCAGCAACGGCGCCGCCGGGTGGTACGGGCTGGCGCCGGTGTCGGTGCTGCCGGCCTGTCAGAACCTGGGGATCGGCAGCCGGCTGATCCGCCAGTTGCTGGCCGAGCTGCAGGAACGCGGCGCCGCAGGCTGCGTGGTGCTGGGCGATCCGAACTATTACGGCCGCTTCGGCTTCCAGGCGCAGTGCGCGCTGACCCTGCCGGGCGTGCCGCAAGACTACTTCCGCGCCGTCGCCTTCCAGGGCGCGCTGCCGTGCGCGGAGGTCACCTTCCACAACGCGTTTAACGCCGAAGCCTAACCCTGTTGCCGGCGCCGTCATGGCGCCGGTTTTCAGTCCCGTTCGCCATAACGCAAGACGGTCATCCCTTCCTCTTCCGCCGGGGGAACAAAATACTGCGCCAGATGCTCAAACTCCGCCTCACTCAGTGTAAACGGGTGCTCGCCGCGCGCATTTCTCAGCGTTATCCGGTTCAGGCACTGCGCATGGCTGACGTCGAGAAAGTGCAGGCAGTGCACGACGCCGGCCTCCTCCGCCAAGGCTTTGGCCCAGCGCCGCCTGTCCGGCGTATTCATCGGGAAATCGAGCGCCACGGACCAACCGCCGCGCAGCAGCTGAACGAGGTGCCCGCCCAGCGCCCGCCGCAACCGATCGGAACAGCGCGCGTAGTCTTGCAGGCTGGCCATCTCCTGTTCATACAGCGTCGCCAGCCACGCATCTTCACTCAGCAACAGCGTTTGCGGCTGCTGGGCCAAACGCTGCGCCAACGTCGATTTGCCTGCGCCGGCCTTGCCGCACATCAGGTGTAAAACTGCAGGGTAGGTTTTCATGACGTTCTCCGGTCGTTGCCGGAAGGGGATAAAAAAACCCGCCTGCCGGCGGGTTTTTATTGGCGACACACGCGCTATCCCACCCTCTGGAGAAGGGTGATAATAATTTTCGCGAATGGGCGGTAGGATTTTTTCATAGCTAATGAATATGACAACCCGTGCAGCGTTGTCAATTCGCCGTCATCAATCCCTGTTCTCGCACAAACTCGGTGAATAAACTCACTTTCTGCTGCACATGCCGGCGCGTCGGGTAAACCGCGAAGACCTGATGCACGTCGGCAATCTGTTCAGGGAACAGCCGCACCAGTCTGCCGGCAGCGATCTCGGGATCCGCCACAAACGACGGCAGCGAACCGATGCCCAGTCCCGCCACCAGCATATCCCGCAGCATCAGGCTGTTGTTGGCGATCAGCCGGGGAGTGAACGTCACTCTCAGGCTCTCCTCGCCGGCGGTGAACTGCCACTGCCCCGGTTTTTCCGCCAGGGAATAGGCCAGACAGCTGTGTCGCTGCAATTCCTTGGGCGTTTGCGGCACGCCGTGCTGCGCCAAATAGCCGGGCGCGGCGCAAATTCGCTGGTGCACGTCACCTAACGCTCGGGCGCTGAGGGAAGAATCCGGCAGTCGGCGGCGAATGCGCAAGGAAATATCGAACCCGGCCGCCACCACATCCAATACCCTGTCGTCCAGCGTCAGTTCCACCTGCAGCTGCGGGTAGCGTTGCATAAACGGCGGCAGCAGCGGCGACAGCACCGTCAGGCCGAACGAGAGCGGCGCATTGACCCGCAGCGTGCCGGAGACCTGCTGCGCACTGGCTGCAACCGTCTGCTCCAGCGCGTCAAACTCGCCAAGCAACCGACAGGCTTCCTGGTAATAGAGCTGCCCGGCTTCGGTCAGGCTCATGCTGCGGGTGGTGCGCACCAGCAACAATGTCCCCAACCGGTTCTCCAACTGCTTAATCTGCTTGCTCAACGCCGCCGGCGTGATCGCCAGATCCTCCGCCGCCTTATAGAAACTGTTGCGCTCAACCACGCGGCGAAAGGCGCGCATCGTCAGTAGCACGTCCACATTATGTCCTATTGGTTAATTATAAATTCAATAAAACATAGATTATTAACCTCAACAACCTCAGTAGACTTTATTCAACCGCTTCCCTGAGTGGGAAGTGAATTTAATCTACTGATAATCATGGAGTTAATAATGAAAAAGACCCTGTTCGCCCTGATGCTCGGCCTGAGCGCCGCCGCCGCCCCCGTCGCCGCGTTGGCGCAATCCCCCGCCGCCGACAGCCGCCAGGCGGGTTATGTGCAGCCGCTGACGGCCGAGAACAGTCTGCTGCTGCTGGTCGATCTACAGGACATGTTCGGCATGACCATTTCCTCTATCGACCAAACCAACCTGGTGAATAACGCCGCCGGCATCGCCAAGGCCGCCAAGGTGTTCAACGTGCCGACCATTCTGGCCTCGGCCAACGCCAAAAGCTTCGCCGGGCCGGTATTCCAGCAGGTGACGCAGGCACGTCCGGATCTGCAGGTGTACGATCGCACCGCCATCAACGTCTGGCAGGATCGGCGCGTAGTGGATCTGATTAAACAATCCGGCCGCAAGAAAATCATCATCGGCGGATTGTGGACCGCCAGCTGCGTGATGCTGCCGGCACTGTCCGCTCTGGGCGAGGGGTATGAGGTTTATATCCTGTCGGACGTCACCGGCGACATTACGCCAGACAGCCAAAACAACGCCATGCAGCGCCTGATACAGGCGGGCGCCACGCCCATCAACTGGGTGGCGTTGATGCTGGAATGGCAGCAGGACTGGAGCCGCAAAGCCACGGCGGGAGGCGTATTGCAGATCGCCCGCGACCACGGCGCCGCCTGGGGGATGGGCGCCCGTTACGCCGGGGCGATGAAGGTGGGCAGCGAGGCGAAATAAGCGGGTGAAAGCCCGCCGGCGGCAGGCTTTTTCTCAGGTACGGTGATAACAACGGCTATCCTGTGGCGCCTGGTCGCGGCTCTCCAGCCCGTAGTCCCGCACCACTTCCGCCACCCGCAGCCGATACTGCGCCAACACCTCGCCACGGCCGCGCGCCTGCGCCGCCCGGTGCTGTTCGAGATTGCGCCACTGCTGCACCGCCGCTTCGTCGCGCCAGAAGGAGAGCGACAGCAGGCGCGCAGGATCGGCCAGGCTTTGAAAGCGCTCGATGGAAATGAATCCGTCGATCTGCGCCAGCAGCGGCTTCAGCGCCGCCGCCAACTCCAGGTAGGTATCGCGCTGCCCATCGGCGGCCTGCAGTTCAAAAATCACGGCGATCATTATCTTCTCCTCTCAACGGTAAAATTACGGTACGCGCGCAGGGTAAGAATGGCGCCACTGCACCGGTTTCAACGCCCGCTCATCAATATCCAGCGAATACGGCCGCACAGCACCAAAGTGCGATGACCACAGGCTAGCAATGGACGCACAGCCATACTTCGTCTAACCTCGAAGTATGTATAACATCGAGATAGAAGATCGTTTAGCGGCGCTGAGCGCCGCCATCGCCGACCGCACCCGGGCGCGCATGCTGTGCCTGTTGATGGACGGGCGCGCCTACACCGCCACCGAGCTCAGCGCGGCGGTCGAGGTCGCTCCGTCTACCGCCAGCGCACATCTGGCGAAGCTGCTGGAGCAGCAGTTGATTGCCTGTGTCAAACAGGGGCGCTATCGCTATTTCCGACTGGCCGGGCAACCGGTGGCCGCAGCGCTGGAAGGCCTGATGGCGCTGGCGGGCGTGCCGCGCCCGTCGGTGAAAAGCCGCACGCCCACCTCGCTGCAATATGCTCGCACCTGCTACGACCATATGGCGGGCGAGGTGGCGGTGAAGCTGCACGATCGGCTGCATGCGCTGAACTGGCTGACCGGCGAGGCAGACTACCGGTTAAGCTACATCGGTCAGGCCGCGCTGGCGCGGCTGGGCGTCGATTGCTCCCCCGCGCCCACCCGCCGCCGCTTCGCCTGCGGCTGCCTGGATTGGAGCGAACGCCGATCTCACCTCGGCGGCGCGCTGGGCGCCGCGCTGTTAGCCGCCTTTATCCAACGCGGCTGGATCCTTCGCCGGCTCGACAGCCGCGAGCTGCAGCTGACCCCCGCCGGTAAAAAAGCGCTGGCCGCACATTTTGACCTCACGGTGTAACCCGGCGACAGGGTAGTTTTACTGCAATACTCTAGGGGTACGCTTAAGCGACCCCGCCAACCCGAGGAGTTTCCATGCTCGATTCCACCCAATTCCCGATCGTCAAACGCTGGCCGGCTCAGCATCCAGAACGGCTGCAGCTCTACTCTCTGCCGACGCCGAACGGCGTCAAAGTCTCCATCATGCTGGAGGAGATCGGCCTGCCTTATGAAGCGCACCTGATCGACATCGGCAACAACGAAACCTGGACGCCGGAATTCCTGGCGCTGAACCCGAACGGCAAGATCCCGGCGATCATCGATCCCGATGGCCCCGGCGGCCGGCCGCTGCCGCTGTTCGAATCCGGCGCCATTCTGCTCTACCTGGCGGAAAAGAGCGGCCGTTTCCTGCCGCAGGACCCGGCGCAGCGTTACGAAACCATTCAATGGGTGTTCTTCCAGATGGCCGCCGTCGGCCCGATGTTCGGCCAGCTCGGTTTCTTCCATAAATTCGCCGGGCGCGAATATGAAGACAAGCGGCCGCTGGAGCGCTACAAAAACGAATCGAAACGCCTGCTCGGCGTGCTGGAAACGCGACTTGAAGGCCGCGACTGGATCATGGGCGCGGAGTACACCATCGCCGATATCTCGCTGCTGGGTTGGGTGCGCAACCTGATCGGCTTCTATGAGGCGCGCGAACTGGTGGAGTTCGACAGTTTCCCTCGCGTCGCGCAGTGGCTGGAGCGCGGTCTGGCGCGCCCGGCGGTGCAGCGTGGGCTCGCTATCCCGGCGCGCGCGGCCTGATCGTCAAACGGGATGGCCGCCGGGCCGTCCCGCCTTCCGCTGTCATAAAATTGTCATCCCTCTGCTCTACTCTCCTTTCGTAACAATTTGATGTTATTTACATTGTTGTATTACGACAAGGAGCTTACCCCATGCAACCTGCTGTATCCCTGATCGCCGGCGCCGTACTGTCCGCCCTGCTCTGTTCCTCCGCCATCGCGGCGGAAACCTCGGCCAATGCCGATGGCCTGACCGATCGCGCCGCGCGCGGCAACCTCGTCGAACCGGGCGGCGCCCGCCGTCTGGCCGGCGATCAGACCACCGCGCTGAAGGCATCGCTGTCGGACAAAACGGCGAAAAACGTGATCCTGCTGATCGGCGACGGCATGGGGGATTCCGAGATCACCGCCGCGCGCAACTACGCCGAAGGCGCAGGCGGTTACTTCAAGGGCATCGACGCCCTGCCGCTGACCGGACAATACACCCATTACTCGCTGGACAGGAAAACCCACAAGCCGGACTACGTGACCGACTCCGCCGCCTCCGCCACCGCCTGGGCCACCGGGGTGAAAACCTATAACGGCGCGCTCGGCGTGGACGTGAACGGCAAGGATCAACCGACGCTGCTGGAGATCGCCAAGGCGGCCGGCAAGGCCACCGGCAACGTCTCCACCGCCGAGTTGCAAGACGCCACGCCGGCGGCGCTGGTCTCGCACGTCATCTCACGCAAGTGCTATGGGCCGGAGGAAACCAGCGAGAAATGCGCCGCTAACGCGCTGGAAAATGGCGGCCGTGGCTCCATCACCGAACAACTGCTGAAAACCCGCGCCGACGTCACGCTGGGCGGCGGCGCGAAATCGTTCAACCAGCTGGCAAAAAGCGGCGAATGGCAAGGAAAATCGCTGAAGGACCAGGCGGCGGCGCAGGGTTATCAGTGGGTAAGCAACGCCGACGAACTGCAGGCCGTTACCCTCGCCAACCAGCAAAAACCGCTGCTGGGGCTGTTCGCCGACGGCAATATGCCGGTGCGTTGGCTGGGGCCGAAAGCCAGCTACCATGGCAACCTCGACAAACCGGCAGTGACCTGCGAAAACAACCCGGCGCGCACCGCCGCCACGCCAACGCTGGCGGCGATGACCGAAAAAGCGATCGCGCTGTTGAAAGACAACCCGAACGGCTTCTTCCTGCAGGTAGAGGGCGCGTCGATCGATAAACAGGATCACGCCGCCAACCCGTGCGGGCAGATTGGCGAAACCGTCGATCTGGACGAAGCGGTACAAAAAGCGCTGGCCTTCGCCCGCGCCGACGGCAACACGCTGGTGATCGTCACCGCCGACCACGCGCACGCCAGCCAGATCGTCTCCGCCGACGCCAAAGCGCCGGGCCTGACCCAAAAGCTGACCACCAAGGACGGCGCGCCGATGACCCTCAGCTACGGCAACTCTGAAGAGGAATCTCAGGGACACACCGGCACCCAGCTGCGCGTCGCGGCCTACGGCCCGCACGCCGCCAACGTAGTGGGCCTGACCGATCAGACCGATCTGTTCTTCACCATGCGCGATGCGATGGGTATCAAGTAACCGCCCCCTGAACGATGGCCGCCCGCCACGGCGGCCATTTATTATTGGTTACCGCTAGGTATTTGCAATTTAACCGCAATTATTGTGTGATAACGAAATAACGTCTAATTACGCGGCAATTAACCCATGAAAATAACGCGGTTATACGGCCTTTCTTCCCTCTCTGTTTATTCCTGCGACAGCAACCGGCCGTTTTTTGCTTATATTCATTTTTTTTAGTTACAAAAGTAGTTTTTAACATTCTCGCAAACAATAATACCCCGCCAGTAACGTGAACCGATCAATTTGCATCCGGACGGCCTGCAATAGTTCACTTTTCGTTAAATACCCTATTAACAAAAAGGCATTATTGCTGCCTATCGGCTTTCGCCGGGCGGTCGGCTTCATTATTTCCAGGGTAACTCCCGCTAAATTCTTTCACCTGCAATGAGTAGAATTTACACACAAGAGATTTAATTCAATGAGAAAATTACTCGTCCTGATTTTCAGTCTCAGCCTGTTTGGCGTTACGCAACAGGCGGCGGCTGAAGAGAAGAATAAAACCGTCGACGTGGTTCTGATCGGCGGCGGCATCATGAGCGCCACCTTGGGTACCTATCTGCATGAGCTGGAGCCGACCTGGACCATCGACATGTACGAGCGCATGAACGGCGTAGCGGAAGAGAGTTCCAACGGCTGGAACAACGCCGGTACCGGGCACTCCGCCTTCAGCGAAATGAACTACACGCCGGAAAAAGCCGATGGCACCATCGACATCAGCAAGGCGGTGAAGGTCAACGAGTCTTTCGAAATCTCTCGCCAGTTCTGGTCTTATCAGGTGAAAAACAATGTCCTGAAAGATCCGAAATCTTTCATTAACAGCGTGCCGCACATGAGCTTCGTGTGGGGCGACGACAACGTCAACTTCCTGCGTAAACGCTATGCGGCGCTGCAGCACAGCACCCTGTTCCGCGGCATGGAATACTCCGAAGATCCTGCGCAGATCAAGCAGTGGGCGCCACTGGTGATGAACGGCCGCGATCCGGCGCAGAAAATCGCCGCGACCCGCATGCCGCTGGGTACCGACGTCAACTTCGGCGTGATCACCCACCAGCTGGTTGACGCGCTGAGCGCCAGCGACAAGTTCAAGCTGAACCTGAGCCACGAAGTGCGCGACATCAAGCGCAACGCCGACCAGACCTGGAGCGTGACCGTTGCCGATCTGAACCGCGACGGCAAAGAAACCACCGTTAACGCCAAGTTCGTGTTCATCGGCGCAGGCGGCGCGTCCCTGACCCTGCTGCAGAAGTCCGGCATCCCAGAAGCCGACGGCTACGGCGGCTTCCCGGTCGGCGGCCAGTTCCTGGTCACCACCAACCCGGCGATCGCCAACCAGCACCTGGCCAAAGTGTATGGCCTGGCCAGCGTAGGTTCACCGCCGATGTCCGTGCCTCACCTGGATACCCGCATGCTGGACGGCAAGCGCGTGCTGTTGTTCGGGCCGTTCGCCACCTTCTCCAGCAAGTTCCTGAAGAACGGTTCGCTGTTCGATCTGATGCACTCGCTGAGCACCTCGAACCTGATGCCGATGACCCACGTCGGTCTGGATAACTTCGATCTGGTGAAATACCTGGTCGGCCAGCTGATGATGAACGACGACGACCGCTTCGCCGCGCTGAAAGAGTACTTCCCGGACGCCAAGCAGGAAGACTGGAAGCTGTGGACCGCGGGCCAACGCGTACAGATCATCAAGAAAGATGCGGATAAAGGCGGCGTGCTGCAGTTCGGCACCGAAGTCGTCAGTTCTGAAGACGGCAGCATCGCCGCTCTGCTGGGTGCTTCGCCGGGCGCTTCTACCGCTGCGCCGATCATGCTGCATCTGATGGAAACCGTGTTCAAAGACAAAGTGGCGACGCCGGAATGGCAGAGCAAGCTGAAAGAGATCATCCCGTCTTACGGCCACAAGCTGAACGGCGATATCGAGATGACCAACAAGATCCGCGGTTACACCAGCAGCGTGCTGGGTCTGAACTACATTGAAGTGAAACCGGAAACTAACTGATTCCCCGTGGTTTCCTGCTGACAAGGCCGCTTTATGCGGCCTTTTTTCTATACCCCTGCCGCTCAAAGAGCATTTTTGGCCACCTATTTACCCCCGGTTTACCCTTGCGTAACGGCGTAGTCACGCCTATTATCAAAGTATATTCTTGGATAATTAAGCTAAGTCACTGTGACCTGAATGTCGTTTTTGCGGGAGAACTAAAACCATGGATCGCGTCAATATCATTCACGATTTACTAGACTGGATTGAAACTCATCTGGACCAACCGCTGCTGCTGGATAACGTCGCCGCCAAGTCAGGCTACTCCAAATGGCACCTGCAGCGCATGTTCCGCAGCACCACCGGCCACGCGCTCGGCAGCTATATCCGCGAGCGGCGCCTGTCGCAGGCGGCGCAGGCACTGCGCTCCACCCCACGACCGATCCTGGATATCGCCCTGCAATACCACTTCGATTCTCAGCCGTCGTTCTCGCGCGCCTTCAAGAAACAGTTCGGCAAGACCCCGGCGGTGTATCGCCGCACCACCCGCTGGGACGTCGCGGAGTGGCCGGCGCAGCCGGCGCAGACGCAGACTGAGCAACACCGCGACGCCCCCGCCTTACCGCACTGGTTTGCTGGCAAACTGCCGGAAGGCGTATGCACCAGCTGGATGGGGCTGCGTTAATCCTCATGGTAAAGGCACAAAAAAGGGTTCAGTTCGCGAGAACTGAACCCTTTCTTTATTGACGAGACACCGAATTATTTGAAGGTGACGTCAATATTCGCCGATGCGCTGAACGGCCCCACTTTCGGGTTGGTGCTCAACCATTTCAGGCTGGCCATAAAGTTCTTTTCAACGATGGTGCCGTTGACCAGGCCCAGATCGACCGGACTGTTCATCATGATCGGCGTATTCGGCGTCGCCGCCTGCGAGATCAAAATCCCGAAACCGCTGTCGCTGGTCGGCAGGATCACGCTGTTATCCTGCAGTGGATAGGTGGTGCTGAAGCTGGCCTGCAGCGTCTCCCCCTGGCAGTCCTGTCCGGTCGTCGGATCGGACATATTGGCGGCCACCGAGAACGGTACCTGTTTCTCGATTTTACCCACCACCGCATTCTGACGCGGGATAGTACCGAAATTCACCGTCGAACCGTTGTTGGCCACCACAGTAATTTTTGGGTTGCAGGAAATAAACTGAATGTTGCCCAGCCCGGAAATGTAGGCGTTAAAGTTACTGTTCGGCGTGCCGTTCAAGCCGCCGACGCCATCAACCTGAAATACCGAGTACGAGTTGTTGTCGTTGATCTTGCCGCCGGCCGGCGGCGCCTTGCCGGTTGCTTTAATGTAGATGGCGTAAGACACGGTTACCGTCAGCGATCTGGCCGGAGACAAACAACGGCTGCCCGAACGGCGACATTCCGTGCCGGGACCGACGTCCTGACGTGCGCCTTTAGTCGGTTTGACATCAATCCCCTGATAAGTGACACCCACTTCGATCGAATTATGGATCTGACTCATCCGGGACTGCGGATCCCAGTACAGGTAGGCGTTCTCCCCTTTCGGGTTGTTCCAGTCATCCGTACATTGGAAGGTCGAAGTAAAAGTCTGCGAACGCCACAGCAACGCGCCCGGCGCGGTGTTGGCGGTCGACACCTTGATGGCTTTATCCAGCACGATATCCTGGCGAATGCTGCCGTTCTGCTTACAAGACAGCGCATAGCTGCTCTGAGAAAACGCGCCCAGCGTGACCAGCAGCCCAGCCGCCAACCCGAGATTCTTGTGCTTTAACAAAGAAGACATATCCTTTCCTTTTACGGTTTTCCGCAGGTCAGCGAAAGTTCCTGATAACCCATCAGCTGTTCGGTCGCCGCTTTCAATTCCGGCACCACCAGTGAGCAGCTTTCGCCCGCGTCGTTGCCCCATTTCACCAGCAGGCGATCCCCTGCGGAAGCCCCTGAAATATAAATATCGCCGTTGGTACCGACAGTACCGTTGTTCTTGCCGTCCGCACTGAAGACGTTGGCGCCAATCGGCGGTACGCTGCCGTCGGCCATCTTGCTGTGCACCAACAGGCTTTGGCCCGTGTGCGTTTCAAACTTCACGCGGGTGATTGCGCCGTAAGTCGGCACCACGTCTCTCGCCGCCATCGGGATATCCAGGCCGTTGCCGATATCTTCGGTGCGCAGCGCCACGCGGTTATGGCGGTATGGCGACGCCGAGGTCATCACCGCGTAACCGAAGCGATCAATGGCCACACCCGGTTGGTTTTCGATACGAACGCCCTTGGCGTCTTTCGCTTCCACCAGCACAAACGTATTCTGCAGCGGCTGGGTCAGCGTCACGCCGCCGGAGTGTGCGACGATACCGCCCGCCACGCCCAACGAAGATTGTTGATAATCTTTGCTGTAGCTGTAACCGGCATTGATGTTCCCCATGCTGCCCTGGTAACCGACGTTGGCCGAGCTGGTTTGGCCCGAATAACGATCATGGCCGCTTTGCACCGCATAGTTCAAGCGGTTGTCATCCAGCGCGGTACCGCTCAGGCCGGCGCTGTAGGTATTGCCGCTCTGCTTGCTGTGGCCGGCGTTGAAGCTGGCGGTCATATCCGACGAATCCTTGCTGAAGAAGCTGAACGGAATCGATACGGTCAGGTTGACGCTGCGATCTTTATAGCCGTAGTTGCTGCGGCTGTCCTGATAGAAGACGCCATAGCTGATATTTTTATAGCTGCTGTTGAAACCGGTCTGAACGGTGCGGTCTTCGCCGGATCCGCCCCAGTAAGACTGGTTGCTGAGGTTGGCGTACAGCGTCGAATTACCGGCGATGCGCTGGTTGACAGACAGCTCAACGCGCTGGCGTTTGTTGTTGAACCGGCTGGTATAATAGCTGCGACGGCGAGATTCCGCCCAGTCCGGCACGCCCAGGTTGCGATCGTTTTGATCGTAGTAATCGTTACGGTAATAGCCGTTCTCATAGCGTTCGCGCTCGGCAACCGCATCGGAGAAATCATAATAGCCGGAGGTCGAGTAACGGTAACCGGCAATGCGGAATTCCGTCCCCCAATCGTTGAGCGACTTGGAATACAGGAAACGGAAACTTTCCCCTTGCTTGTCATCGCCGTTCACCAGGTTGGTGTCGGAATAGGACATATCAAAGGAAACGGCCCCCCAGTTCCCCAGGTTTTTACCCAGGCCCACAACCGCTGAACGGTAGTTTTCCGCCACCAGCACGCCGCCGTAAGGCGTGATGTCATACGACATGCCGTGCGACAAGGTACCTTGTACAAACTTGGGCTGATAGCGGCTGGTGCCGTCGTGGTATTTACCGGCGGTCAGCTGATAGTTCCAAATCCCTTCGCGCAGCATGTTCGGCACCGAGGAGAATGGCACGACGAATGAGGTTCTCGAACCGTTGGCTTCGATGACCGTCACATCCAGGTTACCGCTCAAGGTGCTTGGGAAAATGTCCGTCAGCGCAAACGGCCCTGGCGGCACGTTGGTACTGTAAATGGTATAGCCGTTCTGACGCACTTCAACGCGCGCGTTGGTCGTCGCCACACCGCGCACCACCGGCGCATAGCCGCGCTGGCTTTCCGGCAGCATGTCGTCGGCGCTGGACATCTGCACACCGCGGAACTGAATGCTGTCGAAAACATTGTTATTGGTGTTGGTCTGGCCGATCACCAGACGGCTGCGCAGAGAAACGATGTCCGTTTCCGCCCAGCTGGAAATGTTCTTCCAATGCGTACCGGCGCCCGACTGTTGGTTCAACGTCGAGTTGTTGCGCAGGCGCCAATCGCCGATATTGAGGCCGTTGTTGAGACTCAAAAAGTAATAGTCGGAAGTCTTGTCGTTCTGATTATTACCGTAGCGGTTATGGGTACCGCTAAAGTTATAGTTTACAAAGCCGGCATTGATGCCACGATCGTAAACTTTCGGTGAAATGGCGCCTTGCGGACGCGGGATCAGAAACACCTGCGGCACTTCCAGATCCATACGCTGTACGGCGGCGTCATAGTTCAGCTTGGCGCCGGAGATCTGCTGCGGCAATGCGTAGCATTGCTCGGCACCTGCGGTGGTCAGATCGCCAGGCAGCTTTACGCCGTAATCCTGATAGTCCGCCGCCGTCAGGCACGGGGCGACAGGAGAGTCCTTGGATTCTTTCTTGAACTCGATTTCACGGTGATCGATACGCTGCCCGTTGAGATAGATATCAAACGGATATTTACCCGGCAGAATATCATCCCCGCTGGCCAACGACGCCACCTGGGCGATATTGTCATCGCCATGGATGAAGGAAGTGTTGAACTGCTCCTCCGCCATGGCCATATGTGAGAATGAAAAAGGCACAGCAGAAAAATAAATTACACCATTAATCAGCTTCACCAAACGTTTTGGCGCGAGGGTTGTTATTCTTTTGTGTGCCATTTCTTTCATTCCTTGAAGTGCTTCAAATCAATTCAGTGCGACGTTTTTAATCTCGGTGTGACCGCCATAGTCGTTGATATAGGTAAACGACATATTGCTGGCTGATTGCGCCCCCTGAGGCAGGGAAATACGCAGACTGTCGTGTGGCTTGACCATGTCGGCGTTCACTTTCCAGCTTTTACCGCCGCTCTTGAGGTTCAATACGCCCAGCGTGACGAACAGCGGGCCATCGTTGGTCACGACCAAGTTGCCGCCCTGGCGCGTCCATTTCAGCGCTTCTGCCTGCTGCTGCAGGTTGGTTTTCAACGAATCCGGGCGGTAGAACAGCTTGATACGGGTACGGATCGCCACCTGCAGCACGTTATCTTGCTTAGGCGTTGGCGGAATTTCCTGTACGTTAACCCAGAGCAGAGATTCTCTGTCCTGCGGCAAACCGCTGCCGGAATAAATAAAACGCAAAATGGCGTCTTTCTTGGCAGCCAGCTTCAAAATGGGTGGTGTCACCACGATCGGCAAATTCTTAGGCATCTGGCTTGCGTCGCCAGTATCCAGCCAGGTTTGCACCATGTAGGTATCGTCGCTGTCATTGCTGATTGAGAGCGATGCGGATTTACTTGCACTGTTATAGATGACACGCGTCGCATCAACCTGAATGCCGGCAAAGGCATTAACAGAGAATGCGAATAAAATACCAGTCAGAATTTTTTTCATCGGAATGTCTCAACTCTCAAAATTTAGCCATCCTTGGCCAATAACTCTATCTATCCTGCCAGCGAATTATTTGTATTCGATGGTGAAGGTAGCGTTAGAGTTTGCCTGACCGGCAGTTACCAGATCCTGGAAGGATTTGTAACGAGCGCGCAGGTTGAAAGTCGCAGCGCCTGGGTTATCGCCATCAGCAGCAACAGTTACGGTAGCTGGGGTAGCCACTTCCTGAGAGATTGGCAGAGTAGAACCGTTGTTATCCAGAATTTCAACGCCAACGCCAGTTGCGCCGCCAGTTACAGCCAACAGCTCTGGGTGGCCAGCTGGAGTGTTACCGTCGAAACGCAGGGTGTAGTTACCCGCTTCACATTTCTCCAGGCTAATATCGAAAGCTTTAGCACCGCTGGTAGAACCGGCAGTTGGGAAAGCGGTGGTAGGATATTTACCCAGGTAAACTTCTTTATTCTGGTCTTTATCAACAACTTTACAGGTGGACTGTACAATTTCACCGGTGAATTTAACGTTGCCGTTTGCTGCCATTGCGTTGGAAGCAGTTGCAGACAATACCAGGGCAGCCAAAGGCAATAATACTTTTTTCATTTCCAGCTCCATAGAACAATAAAATAATCGATTCAGTGGCGGGCTTATATATATATTGCCGCCACTGAGCATACACTCAGCGATAGCACTCCCTTGCTGAAAAGGAGCGTTGCCTCGATGAACTCATTGCCGGACGAAATATAGACTAAGCATATTCTTAATGTTAAATCGTTTAAAACATTCATAAGCCCCCTCTTGATAGGAATAAACTATCGGCGGATACCTATCGATCGATGTTGACGATTCATATGAATAGGAATAATCTGTGTTTGGGAAAGCTGCAGAGTTCAACATTTTGCGTTAAGGCCTGAAAATCAGAATATTATCCCGAATATTTACATTTAGTAACAGATTGCGACGTTTGGACTTTGGCACGAATTCCGCGTTAAATGGTCTGTCGACACGTTTCGGCCATCCTGACGCTTTAAATAAGAAATTTACCAAAAAATACGGAGTAACTTTCTTTTTAATCATTTAAAATCAACAAGTTAAATATCAATCCAAGGATTGGGAAATGAGCGGTTCTTTCAGAGAGAAAAATAACGGCATTAATTATGTTTTCCAGCCAATGTTCGCGAAATCGGGACAATTGCTGGCCGTTGAATGCCTGTCTCGCTTTACGTTTAATAGCGAATATGCCCATTTTTCTCCTGAACAGTTCTTTCGCCATGCCGACAGCGCTACCCGGATTGAGATTTTGATGGATCAGATAAATCTGATCGATAAATACAAACACTGGTTTCATGAAAACCAAGTGATAGCCACTTTGAATGTTGACGATTATTCCCTGCAATCGCTGGCGAATACTCACTTTGCCGAAAGAATTAATGCCCTGCGCTGTATTCATTTTGAGATCAGCGAGAATTCAACCCGGCTGGTGAAAGATCGCGTGCACGGCGATCCGTCATTGAATAGTTATTCATTTTGGCTCGATGATTTTGGTTCTGGCTATGCGGGTTTTTCCGCGTTGTACAACAGCCAGTTCCGCTTCGTTAAGCTCGATCGTTTTCTGCTTTGGGACTTTATGAAAAAGTCCGGCGGCGAGGGCTTGATGCGCGCGTTACTGCGCTTCTTTTACCTTAATCATTACAAGGTAATTATCGAAGGAGTTGAAACTCCCGAACACAAGAAATGGCTGGATGAAATGCCATATTACGCACTGCAGGGAAAGCTGTGGAAGGAATCCAGCATCAAGGATTTGAACTCGCTTCTTACAGCTGAATACTTTTAACTCGGTATTGGTGTTTGCCCTATGTCTAAAAACAACGTTCTTGTGATTAGTGAGTGTAAGTACAGCTATGTTGGCCTGTCGGTGCTGTTGAAGAAACACTACGGCGCGTACGATATCCGCCTGTTTTCCGATTTCATGCACGGCGGCGCCAAAGCGGAAAAGATCACCAAGCACGATATCGCACTGATTTTCACCTCGCAAAACCTGGAGCAGAGCGTCAACGTGATCGAAAGCCTGGTGTCCCTGCACCAGCAGTACAACAGCAAAACGCGCCTGTTGGTGTTCTATGACGACGAGCGCGTAGTGAAACTGCTGTCGATCCTGGGGATTTCCGTCGAGTTGGTCTCCACCCGCATTCCGCTTTATTCGCTGCAGGAAAAAATCCAGCGGCTGCTGGAAAGCAAAGAGCCGGGCGGTATCCGGGTGCAGAAAACCCGCGAGCTCAGCCCTGCGGAAAGCGACGTGATCTTCAATCTGCTGCGCGGCGACAGCCTGCTGCATATCGCGGAAAAACGCGGCACGCACCCGAAAACTATCTTCTCGCAGAAATACAGCGCGATGAAAAAGCTGCGGCTGCGCAGCATGAGCACCATCTTCGTCGCCGGCAAATAACACGCCCTGGTTTGTTGCGCGGTACGCCGCGCGGCAACCCGCCCCCTCGCCGAGTCAAATTAATGTAACAACCGGCGACAAAGCAGCAACAGACACACAACATCCTCTCCTGTTGGCTACGATTTGCACACGGATTATCCGTGAGTCATGTCGTGTGGATTAAAAATAAACATCAGGAGATGTTATGAAGTCGTCCTTATTCAGCCGCTATACCTGCTTTGTGCTGAGCATCTTGCTCACCCTGGTTTTCTTGATCATGATGCACAACCATCCGTGGTTCTGGCTGCCGGCCCTGGCCTGCGGTTGCCTGATGGTGCTGGGTATCTACGATCTCACGCAGCAGCGCCACGCCATTTGCCGCAACTACCCGATCATCGGCCGCCTGCGCTTCTTCTTCGAGTTCATCCGCCCGGAACTGCGCCAGTATTTCCTCGAGCAGGATAATGAAGAGATCCCGTTCTCCCGCACCCAGCGCACGCTGGTGTATCGCCGGGCGAAAAACGAGATGGGCGACAAGCCGTTCGGCACCCTGCTGGACGTGTACCAAACCGGTTATGAATGCATCGGCCACTCCATGCGGCCGGTGGAAGCCGCCGATCCCACCAGTTTTCGCATCACCATCGGCGGCGCCGACTGCCGCCAGCCCTACTCCGCGTCAATCTTCAACATTTCAGCGATGAGCTTCGGCGCGCTCTCCGCCAACGCCATTCGCGCACTCAACCTCGGCGCAGCCAAAGGCAATTTCTACCACGACACCGGTGAGGGCAGCATCAGCCGCTATCACCGCGAAAACAACGGCGATCTGGTGTGGGAGCTGGGCAGCGGCTATTTCGGCTGCCGCACCGCCGACGGCCATTTCGATCCGCGCCGCTTTGCCGAACAGGCGCAAAGCCCGCAGGTGAAAATGATTGAAATCAAGCTCAGCCAGGGCGCCAAACCGGGCCACGGCGGCATTCTGCCGGCGAAAAAAGTGGATGCGGAAATCGCCGCCACCCGCGGCGTGCCGGAAGGCGTCGATTGCATCTCGCCGGCCTCGCACAGCGCCTTCACCACCCCACTGGAAATGATGCAGTTCATCCAGCAGCTGCGCGAGCTGTCAGGCGGCAAACCGGTCGGTTTCAAGCTGTGCATCGGCCACCCGTGGGAGTTCGTCGCCATCGTCAAGGCGATGCTGCACACCCGCATTCTGCCGGACTTCATCGTGGTGGACGGCAAGGAAGGCGGCACCGGCGCCGCCCCGCTCGAACTCTCCAACTATATGGGCATGCCGCTGCGCGAAGGGCTGCTGTTCGTGCATAACACGCTGGTGGGCTGCGGCCTGCGCGACCAAATCAAGATTGGCGCCAGCGGCAAGATCATCAGCGCCTTTGACATCGCCAGCGTGCTGGTGCTCGGCGCCGACTGGGTGAATTCGGCGCGCGGCTTTATGTTCGCCGTCGGCTGCATCCAGTCGCAAAGCTGCCACACCAACCACTGCCCGACCGGCGTCGCGACGCAAGATCCGCTGCGTCAGAAGGCGTTGGTGGTGCCGAACAAGGCGGAGCGCGTCTATCACTTCCATCAAAATACGGTGAAAGCGCTGGCGGACATGCTGGCGGCGGCCGGCGTCAGCCGCCCGGAGCAGCTGACCTCACACCATATGCTGCGCCGCATCACGCCGACCGAGATCAAGGTGTACGCCGATATCTATTACTACCTGGAGCCGGGCGCGCTGCTGCAGCCGGAGATCAAAAGCGAGTTCTACGCCCGCATGTGGCGCATGGCGACGCCCAACAGTTTCGATCAGGCAATCTCGCTGCCGGCGGCATGATGGGATAAGGAATAAAAAGAGAGTTGCCCCCTCGCCTTGGGGAAGAGCATATGGAGAGGGGTTGCTTGCTACGGCGGCCCTCCCCCTCAACGGCGAGAGGGCGTGTCGGTTACTGCTTGCGCACCGGCGCATCGCCGGCGACGTAGTAGTCGGCGGTGCTGCGCGGCAACGGCGTGCGCTGGCGAATGCGGTCGGCGATCTTTTCGGCGATCATGATGGTGGTGGCGTTCAGGTTGCCGGTAATGATCAGCGGCATAATCGACGCATCCACCACCCGCAATCCTTCCATGCCGTGCACCCGGCCCTGGCCGTCGACCACCGCCATCTCGTCTTCGCCCATCTTGCACGAGCAGGACGGGTGGAAGGCGGTTTCGGCGTGCTCGCGCACGAAGGCGTCCAGCTGCTCGTCGGTCTGCACCTCCGGCCCTGGGCTGATCTCGCGGCCACGGTATTCGTCCAGGGCAGGCTGCGCCATGATTTCGCGCGTGATGCGGATAGCATCGCGGAACTCCTGCCAATCCTGTTCGGTCGACATGTAGTTGAACAGAATGCTCGGGTGCTGGCGCGGATCCTTCGACTTCACCTGCACCCGGCCGCGGCTCGGCGAACGCATCGAACCGACGTGGGCCTGGAAGCCATGCTCTTTCACCGCGTTGCTGCCGTTATAGTTAATCGCCACCGGCAGGAAGTGATACTGAATGTTCGGCCAGGCAAACTCTGCACGGCTGCGGATGAAACCGCCGGCCTCGAACTGGTTGCTGGCGCCGACGCCGGTGCCGTTGAACAGCCATTCCGCGCCGATTTTCGGCTGATTGAACCATTGCAACGCCGGGTACAGCGACACCGGTTTCTTACAGGCGTACTGCAGATACATCTCCAGGTGGTCCTGCAGGTTCTCTCCGACGCCCGGCAGATCGTGCACCACGTTGATGTCCAGACTTTTCAGCAGCGCCGCCGGGCCGACGCCCGAACGCTGCAGAATTTGCGGCGAGGCGATGGCGCCGGCGCACAGCAGCACTTCGCGGCGCGCTTTGGCATGGGTCAGCTGATTGCTGTCGCCCTGCAGATAGTTAACGCCCACTGCGCGCTTGCCATCGAACACGATGTGGTCGGTCAGCGCATGGGTGACGATCTTCAGGTTCGGCCGTGAACGGGCCTGATCCAGATAACCGCGGGCGGTGCTGGCGCGGCGCCCTTTCGGCGTCACGGTGCGGTCCATCGGGCCGAACCCTTCCTGCTGATAGCCGTTCAGATCGTCGGTGCGCGGATAGCCCGCCTGCACGCCGGCTTCCACCATGGCGTGGAACAGTTCGTTGTTACCGGCCTTCGGCGTGGTGACGCTCACCGGGCCATCGCCGCCGTGGTAATCGTTCGGGCCGATATCGCGCGTTTCCGCCTTGCGGAAATACGGCAGGCAGTCCAGATAGGTCCAGTCTTCCAGACCCGGCGCCTTGGCCCAGTTGTCGAAGTCCATCGCGTTGCCGCGAATGTAACACATGCCGTTGATCAGGGATGAACCGCCCAGCCCTTTGCCGCGGCCGCATTCCATCCGGCGGTTGTTCATGTGCGGCTCAGGATCGGTTTCATACGCCCAGTTATAGCGGCGGCCCTGCAGCGGAAACGCCAGCGCGGCCGGCATCTGGGTACGGAAATCCATCCGGTAATCCGGGCCGCCGGCTTCCAGCAGCAGGACGCTGACGTCGGCGTCCTCGGTCAATCGGGTGGCTAACACGTTGCCGGCTGAACCGGCACCGATAATGATGTAGTCAAATTCCATTCATTATCTCCTTACTTTATAGAGGCCTGGTCAGGCAAAGACGCGAAGCGCGGCTCGGCAACAGGCTGTGTATTTGGGCGCTCTAGAGATTGTCGGCCGCAGCCAACGCGGCTGCGGCTCGAAAGACGACGAGGAAGATCAGAATACCGAGGCGTATTCGCCCAGCTCGACCTGCACCGATTTGATCTGGGTGTAGTGCTCCAGCGTGGTCAGGCCGTTTTCACGGCCGACGCCGGACTGCTTGTAGCCGCCGACCGGCATTTCCGCCGCCGACTCGCCCCAGGTGTTGATCCAGCAAATGCCGGCTTCCAACTGGTGGATCACGCGGTGCGCGCGGGCCAGATCGTGGGTCACCACACCCGCGGCCAGGCCGAAGGTGGTGTCGTTGGCGCGGCGCACCACTTCCTCTTCGCTCTGGTAGCTGAGGATGCTCATCACCGGCCCGAAGATCTCCTCGCGCACGATTTCCATATCGTCGCGGCAGTCGCTGAACACCGTCGGCGCCACATAAGCGCCCTTGCCGAATTCGCCGTGGGTGACGCGTTCGCCGCCGCACAGCAGACGCGCGCCGCTGTTCTTGCCGCTCTCGATAAAGCGCAGCACCGACTCCATGTGCGCGAAGCTGACCAGCGGCCCGAAGTTGGTCTGCGGATCGGTCGGATCGCCGAGGCGAATGCGCTTCACGCGTTCGAGGATCTTCGCCTCAAACTGCGCCTGCAGCGCCGCCGGCACGAAGACGCGGGTGCCGTTGGTGCACACCTGGCCGGAGCTGTAGAAGTTGGCCATCATGGCGATATCGGCGGCGCGATCCAGATCGGCGTCGTCGAAGATAATCAGCGGCGATTTGCCGCCCAGTTCCATGGTGACTTCTTTCAGCGTCGATCCCGATGCGTTGGCCATCACCTTCTTGCCGGTTTTCACCCCGCCGGTGAAAGAGACTTTGGCGATGCCCGGATGGTCGGTCAGATACTGCCCCACTTCCGCCCCGCTGCCGGTCACCACGTTGAACACGCCGTCCGGCAGGCCGGCTTCGGTGTAGATTTCCGCCAGCTTCAACGCCGTCAATGACGTGACTTCACTCGGCTTGAAGATCATCGCGTTGCCCGCCGCCAGCGCCGGCGCGGACTTCCACAGCGCGATTTGAATCGGGTAGTTCCAGGCGCCGATGCCGGCCACCACGCCCAGCGGCTCGCGGCGGGTGTAGACGAACGAGGTATCGCGCAGCGGGATCTGCTCGCCTTCAATGGCCGGGATCAGGCCGGCGTAGTACTCCAGCACGTCGGCGCCGGTGACGATGTCCACCGCGGTGGTTTCCGACATCGCTTTACCGGTATCCAGCGTTTCCAGCGCCGCCAGCTCATCGTTGCGCTCGCGCAGAATATCCACCGCGCGACGCAGGATGCGCGAACGCGCCATCGCCGTCATCGCCGCCCACACCTTCTGCCCGCTGGCCGCGCTGGCCACCGCACGATCGACGTCTTCAGCGCCGGCGGACTGGACTTCAGCCAGCACTTCGCCGTTCGCCGGGTTAATGGCGTTGAAGGTTTTTCCAGCGGTGCTGTCTACATAGGCGCCATGAATATAGAGCTTCTGCAAGCCAAAACGGGACATAGGATCTCCTTGAGTTAGCCTCCGGGCGGCGTTTGCCCCCGGAGTTGGAACGTGATGTATTCGGTCGTGAGCGCCAGCGCCTGCGCCTGATTGAACGCCGAACCGCGCAGCGCGCTGCGCAGCCACAGCCCATCGATCAGCGCCGCCAGCCCCTTGGCCGCCAACCGCGCCTGCGGCTGCGGCATGACGCGGCGAAACTCGGCGCACAGGTTGGAATAAAGCCGGCGGCCGTTCACCTGTTGCAGCCGGTTGAGCTGCGGCTGGTGCAGGCTGCTGGCCCAAAAGGCCAGCCAGGTCTTCATCGCCGCGCTGTTGATCTGGCTGTCGTCGAAGTTGCCGGCGACGATCGCCTGCAGCCGCGCCGCCGGGCTGTTATCGGTGAGCGCCTGCAAGCGCAACTTCACCGCCTCGCCCAGATGGCTGATCAGATAGCGCATCGTGGCTTCCAGCAGGCCGTTCTTGTCCTTGAAATAATGGCTGATGATGCCGTTGGAAACGCCGGCCCGCCGCGCGATCTGCGCGATGGTGGCGTCATGCATTCCCACTTCGTTTACCGCGGCGAGCGTGGCATCAATCAACTGCTGCCTTCTGATTGGCTGCATTCCTACCTTTGGCATATTTCGACTCTCACAAAACCGACTTCGGCCTTATCTCAGCGGGCAAATTTCACTGCCGTTTCGCCCGTGATTCAGGTCATCATGAGGACTATTAAACTTTTTTTTGATTGAACGTTCAATAAAAATTGCATATATTTTATTGCCGCCTGGTTAAAAAAATGTATTTTCTGGTTGTGGAACTGGCTGATTTTTGTGAGGTAATTAACGAATCTGACCAAAATCAGTGGCTGTAAGCGGTTCCCGCCGCGAAGCGCTCCGGTGCTTCATAAGCAGGCGAAAGCGGCATCGTTCAGGCCATTCCCATGGGGATGGCCGCCGCCTTCATTCGCCCGCTTTCCGGATGCGCCAACGCGCCCCAGAATGCGGAGCGGCACGATTTTACTCAGTTCAGAGGATGACGATGACAACACGCGAAACCTCCTCCAAACCGCAGCAGGACCGCCTCAACCCTGTGGTTTTCTTCACCTCGGCGGGGCTGATCCTGGCCTTCTCGCTGATGACCATCTTTTTCACCGACTTCTCCGGGCAGTGGATCACCCGCACGCTGAATTGGGTGTCGACCACCTTCGGTTGGTACTACCTGCTGGCGGCGACGCTGTACATCGTGTTCGTGGTGTTTATCGCCGCCTCGCGCTTCGGTTCCATCAAGCTCGGGCCGGAACAGTCCAAACCGGAGTTCAGCCTGATGAGTTGGGCGGCGATGCTGTTCGCCGCCGGCATCGGCATCGATTTGATGTTCTTCTCGGTCGCCGAGCCGGTGACCCAGTACATGATGCCGCCGGAAGGCGACGCGCAAACGCTGGAGGCCGCCCGCCAGGCGATGGTCTGGACGCTGTTCCACTACGGCCTGACCGGCTGGTCGATGTATGCGCTGATGGGCATCGCCCTCGGCTACTTCAGCTATCGCTACAATCTGCCGCTGACCATCCGCTCGGCGCTGTACCCGATCTTCGGTAAACGCATCAACGGCCCGATCGGCCACAGCGTGGACATCGCCGCGGTGCTCGGCACCATCTTCGGCATCGCCACCACGCTGGGCATTGGCGTGGTGCAGCTCAACTACGGCCTCAAGGTGCTGTTCGAGATCCCGGAAAACCTGACGGTGCAGGGCTCGCTGATCCTGCTGTCGGTGATCATGGCCACCATCTCGGTGACTTCCGGCGTCAACAAGGGCATCCGCATCCTGTCCGAGCTGAACGTGCTGCTGGCACTGGGCCTGATCCTGTTCGTGCTGTTCTTCGGCGACACCGAGTTCCTGCTCAACGCGCTGGTGCTTAACGTCGGCGATTACGTCAACCGCTTTATGGGCATGACGCTCAACAGCTTCGCCTTCGATCGGCCGGTGGAGTGGATGAACAACTGGACGCTGTTCTTCTGGGCCTGGTGGGTGGCGTGGTCGCCGTTCGTCGGCCTGTTCCTGGCGCGCATCTCGCGCGGGCGCACCATTCGCCAGTTCGTGGTCGGCACGCTGATCATACCGTTCGTGTTTACCCTGCTGTGGCTGTCTATCTTCGGCAACAGCGCGCTGTACCAGATCATCCACGGCAACGCCGAGTTTGCTCAGGAAGTGATGCAGTTCCCGGAGCGCGGCTTCTACAGCCTACTGGCGCAATACCCCGGCTTCACCTTCAGCGCCTCGGTGGCCACCATCACCGGCTTGTTGTTCTACGTCACCTCGGCGGACTCCGGCTCGCTGGTGCTGGGTAACTTCACCTCGCGCCTGGCCGACATCAATAATGATGCGCCGAACTGGCTACGGATTTTCTGGTCGGTGGCCATCGGCCTGCTGACCATCGGCATGCTGATGACCGACGGCGTGCCGGCGCTGCAGAAAACCACGGTGATCATGGGCCTGCCGTTCAGCTTCGTGATCTTCTTCGTGATGGCCGGGCTGTACAAATCGCTGCGGGTGGAGGACTACCGCAAGGCCAGCGCGCTCAGCACCCTGGCGCCGGTGCCGGTCTCCAGCCACGACGTGCTCAACTGGAAACAGCGTCTGTCGCGGGTGATGAACTACCCGGGCACGCAGTACACGCAGAAAATGTTGGATAAGGTTTGCCGTCCGGCGATGCAGGACGTGGCGCGCGAGCTGGAGTTGCGCGGCGCGAAAGTGGAGTTCAGCGAAGTGCCGCCGACCGAAGACGAACGCCTGAACCACCTGGAGCTGCTGGTGCACCTGGGCGAGGAACAGAACTTTATCTATCAGATCTGGCCGATGCGCTACTCGGTGCCGGGCTTCACCTACCGTGCCCGCTCCGGCAAGTCGCACTACTACCGGCTGGAAACCTTCCTGATGGAAGGCACCCAGGGCAACGACCTGATGGACTACAGCAAGGAACAGGTGATTGGCGATATTCTCGACCAGTACGAGAAGCACCTGAACTTCCTGCACATTCATCGCGAAGCGCCGGGGGGCACCCTGACCTTCCCGGATATGTGACGGCCGAGAAATATCCAGAGGGCGTAGCCAGGCTACGCCCTTTTTTATGCCTGCTCGGCCGGCAAATCGGCCTTCAGCAGCACCAGGGAGCCGGCCAGCAACACCAGATCCTTGATTAAAAAGCTGGTGGCCCCGGCCATGGCGGGAAAACCGCCGGCGGAGGGCTCCCAGGCGCCCGGCGTGGAAAAGATCAGCGTCAGCGTGGTCAGGTAGGTCACCGTCGATCCGATCGCCCCCAGCAAACCCAGACGCCGCGACCAGAATCCCGCCAGCAGCAGTAAACCGAAGCTCCATTCGGCGACGCCCAATGCATAACTGGCGCCGCGAATGCCGAACGCCTGATGCATCCAGCTCAGCAGCGGGCTGTTGCCGATCAGCGGCACCAGCCCCTGCGCCTCATAATCAAACCATTTGGCGTAGCCGAAGGCGGCGAAGATCACCACCAGCGCCGCGCGCATAAAGATAACGTCCCCGTTCGAGCGCCGAAAGCGCCGCAGCCATGTCGCCAACATCATCCTCTCTCCTTATGTTGCCCGCAGCCGCCACGGTTTGCCGCTTGCGGCCGCGGGGTGAGGCGGCTTAGTGCCCCATCGCATCCTTTTTCATCTCGTCTTTCTTCATGCCGTCTTTGGCCATACTGTCTTTCGCCATGCCATCCTTTTTCATGGCGTCTTTGCCCATTTTGTCTTTCTTCATGCAGTCCTTGCCCATGCACTCTTTCTTCATCCCATCTTTCGCCATGCCGTCGTGCGACATCTGGCTCATGCCGTCCTTTTTCATCGCGTCTTTACTCATGCCGTCCGCGGCGTTGGCGCCGGCCACGCCCAGCATCAGCGCGCTGCACATCATCATTGCGAATAACTTTTTCATGGTATTTCCTTCCGTCATGTCAAAGGCACCGGAGTGCCGGAGAATGGCCGGCGGCCGCCTCAGCTGCCGCCAAACCAGTTGTAACCCTGGTCTTCCCAGTAACCGCCCGGGAAGCGGTTGGTGACCTCGATCACCTGAATGTGCTTCGGATTCTTGTAGCCCAGCTTGGTCGGCATGCGCAGCTTCATCGGATAGCCGTACTTGCGCGGCAAGGTCTGGCCATCGTAGGTCAGCGCGATAATCGTCTGCGGATGCAGCGCGGTGGCCATGTCGATACTGGTGTAATAGTCGTCGGCGCATTTAAAGCTGACGTAGCGGGCGCTCAGATCCGCGCCGATTACCTTAAGAAAGTTGGCGAACGGCACGCCGCCCCACTTGCCGATGGCGCTCCAACCCTCGACGCAAATATGACGCGTCACCTGGCTAACCTGCGCCATCCGATGCAGCTGCGGCAGGCTCCAGGCGCGCTTGTCCTGCACCAACCCCGCCACTTCCAGCCGATAGTCGTCGCCGTTGATGTCGGGCGCGTCCTCCTCGGCGTAAAAGGCGTTGAACGGGAATGGCCGGGTGATCATCGACTCCGGGTAGACCGGCGCCAGGCGATCGCCGTTGAACAGCCAGCCCTGCACCCGATCGTTGAGGCGCGAAATACGGCTCAGCGCCTGCTCGACGTTGGCGTTGCCGCTGAGATCGCAGCCGGTAAGCATAGCGATACCGCCCAGCGTCAGGCCGTTGCGCAGAAAGCGGCGGCGGGACGACGCGGTCAACAAGCGCTGCGCTTCTTTGACGATCGCCTGCCCTTCAACGATCGTCATGATCTGTTTATCCTTTTTCATCGTGAACTCCTTAACGTCCGCGCAGCATGGCCAGCAGCGTGCGGGGCACCAGCGCCACCATCACCAAATGGATCGCGACGAAGGCCACCAGCGCCGACATGGCGAAAAAGTGGATATAGCGCGCCGCCTCATAGCCGCCGAGCAGCGTGCGCAGCAGCGGAAACTGCACCGATTTCCACAGCACTAGCCCGGACAGCGCGCTCAGCACGCCGAGGAGCATCACCGACAGATAGGCCACGCGCTGCACCATGTTGTAGTGGCGCAGGTCGGCGTGCTGCAGCCTGCCGCGCAGCGCCGCGCCGACATCGGCGAGAAACTGCTTCGGGCTGAGCGGCCAATATTTGCGTTTGAAGCGCCCGCTGGCGAGGTTCAGCAGCAGGTAACACAGCCCGTTGACGCCAAACAGCCACATGCCGGCGAAGTGCCACTGCAGCGCGCCGCCCAGCCAGCCGCCGAGCGTCAGCTCGTTGAAAAAGCTGAAGTTGAACAGCGGCGAAGCGTTGTAGATGCGCCAACCGCTGGTCACCATGATCAGCATCGCCAGCGCATTCAGCCAATGCGTTAACCGCAGCCACAGCGGATGTACGGTCTGTCGTTGTTCCGGGGTGAGAGTGAGGCTCATAACGATTCCTGCCAGCTAACGATGCGATGCACCGAGTATTCCCCGGATTTGTTCCCCAAGACCTCACGCAAAGTTAAATAAAATGTGATAACTCCGCCGGTGGCGGTTGTGTAGACTTCAGAGAGAATCGGGCTAATCAGCGGTAATGAGAATGGACAAGCCAAAACGAATTTTGATCGTCGAGGACGACGGCGACATCGCCGAGCTGCTGCAGCTGCATCTGCGTGACGAGGGTTACGCCATCAGCCACGCCGCCGACGGCAATCAGGGCATGGCGATGCTGGAACAGGGCGGCTGGGACGCCTTGATCCTCGATCTGATGCTGCCGGGCGTAGACGGATTGGAGATTTGCCGCCGGGCGCGCACCATGACGCGCTACACGCCGATCATCATCACCAGCGCGCGCTCCAGCGAGGTGCACCGCGTGCTGGGGCTGGAGCTGGGCGCCGACGACTATCTGGCCAAACCCTTTTCCATGCTGGAGCTGGTGGCGCGGGTCAAGGCGCTGTTTCGCCGCCAGGAAGCGATGAGCCGCAACCTGCGCATGGACGCCGGCGCGCTCAGCTTCAACGATCTGACCATCGATCCCATCGCCCGCGAAGTGCGCCTGCACCAACAGCCGATCGAGCTGACGCCGCGCGAATTCGACCTGCTGTATTTTTTCGCCCGCCACCCGGGCCAGGTGTTCTCGCGCCTCAGCCTGTTGAATCAGGTCTGGGGCTATCAGCACGAGGGGTATGAGCACACCGTCAACACCCATATCAACCGGCTGCGCATCAAGATCGAGCGCAACCCGGCAGAACCCGAGCGCATCCTCACGGTGTGGGGCATGGGCTATAAATTCGCGGCCGCGCCGCAAGAGTGAGCCATGAAAAACCTTACGTTAGCGCAACGCCTCACGATTATCTTCGCGCTGCTGATCGTCATCGGCTGCGCCTTTTCCGGCTGGATGCAGGTGCGCAGCAATACCCAGTACAGCCAGGCGGTGATCCAGCGCCTGTCCGGCAACCTGGCGCAGCATATCGCCGACAGCAATCCGCTGCTGGGGGTGAACGGGCCGGATCCACAGGCGGTGCATACCCTGTTCGATCAGCTGATGGCAGTGAACCCCAGCGTTGAGGTTTATCTGCTCGACAAACAGGGCGCAATCATCGGCAACGCCGCGCCGGCCGGGCATCTGAAGCGGCAGCGGGTCGCGCTGGCGCCGCTGCAGGCGCTGCTCGATGGCGCGCAGATGCCGGTGTACGGCGACGATCCGCGCAGCGCGGACGGGCGCAAGGTGTTCAGCGTTGCGCCGCTGAAGGTCGACGGCAGGGTCGAGGGCTATCTGTATGTGGTCTTGCTCGGTGAAGAGTACACGGCGCTGGCCAGCAACGCCCAGTTCAACTCGGCGGCCAGGATGGCGCTGTGGACCTCCGGGGTGATGGTGCTGTTCAGCCTGCTGGCCGGCGGTTTCGCGTTCTACTGGGTCACTCGCCCCATCCGGCGCCTGACCCGTCAGGTCAATGCGCTGGACAGCGGCGGCATTGAGGCCGTGCAGGCCTACGCGGCGCTACCGGCGGTGCCGGCCGGGCGCGACGAGGTCAGCCAGCTGCAACAGGCCTTCCACCGCATGGCGCAGCGCCTCGCCGAACAGTGGCAAACGCTGGCGCAGCAGGATCGGCTGCGGCGCGAATTCATCGCCAACGTCTCGCACGATCTGCGCACCCCGCTCACCTCGCTGCACGGTTATCTGGAAACGCTGTCGGTCAAGGCCGCCACCCTGAGCGACGCCGATCGGCGGCGCTATCTGGAGATCGCGCTGGCGCAAAGCCGCAAGGTGGGCAAGCTGGCGCAGGAGCTGTTCGAGCTGGCTCGATTAGAGTATGGCGTGGTGAAGCCGCAGAAAGAGCCCTTCTCCCTCAGCGAGCTGTTGCAGGACGTGTTCCAGAAGTTCGAGCTGGCGGCGGAGGCGCGCAACCAGCGGCTGCACGCCGACATCGCCCCCGGCGTGCCGCCGGTGTTCGCCGATCTCAGCATGATTGAGCGGGTGCTGACCAACCTGTTGGACAACGCCATTCGCCATACGCCGCCCGGCGGCGACATCGGCGTGCGGCTGTGGCGGCAGGAAGACCAGGTGATGGTGCAGGTCAGCGACAGCGGCCCCGGCATTCCGCAGACGCTGCGCGCCGATCTGTTCGTGCGGCCGTCTGTCCTGAGCGGCGCCCGACGCCCCGCCGGCGGGCTGGGGTTAATGATCGTGCGGCGCATTCTGCAACTGCACGACAGCGACATTCAGCTGATAGAACAACCACAAAGCGGCGCCTGCTTCCGCTTTGCCATTCCGCCGCGTTAATCCGGCATATCGGTTATTGCGCTAACGGGAACCGCAGGCTGAAAATGAGGCTGGCGACAGGCGCGCGCTCGATACATTCGGCGCGCACCTCACCGCCGTGCAGCGTCATGATGGCGCGCACGATGGACAGCCCGAGGCCGCTGGCGTGGCTGCCGGCGCTGCGCGCGGGATCGGCGCGGTAGAAACGATCGAACAGCTTTTCCAGATGCGCCGGCGCGATCGGCGGCCCCTGATTGATGACCTGCACCCACCAGGCATCGGCACGCCGTTCAGCCCGCAACACGATCAGGCTGTTTTCATCGGCATAGCGCACCGCGTTGGCCACCAGGTTGCTCAGCGCCCGCTGGAACAACATCGCGTCCGCCTTCAGCTCTCCTTCCCCTTCACAGCTCAGCACGATGCCGCGTTCTTCCGCCAGCCCTTCGAAGTAATCCGCCACCCGCCGCAGCTCGGTCGCCACCTCCAGACGACTGTAGTTCAGCGCGGACTGCGCCTCACCGGCGCGCGCCAGAAACAGGATGTTTTCCACCATGCGCGAAATACGCTCCAGCTCATCCATATTGTTCGACAATAGGGTTTCGTACTCCTCCACGCTGCGGGGTTGATACAGCGCCACCTGACACTGGCCCATCAACGCGCCCACCGGCGTGCGGATCTCATGGGCCAGATCGGCGGAAAACTGCGTCAGCCGCTGATAACCTTCATTCAACCGATCGAGCATCGCATTGAACGACCGGGTCAGCTGCTGCAACTCCTTCGGCGCCCCCTGTTCGCTGAGGCGAGTGGACAATGTATTGGGCGCGATCTGCGACGCCTGCGCCGCCATGCGCCATAGCGGCTTCAATCCCCGGCGCATGACCCCATAGCCCAGCAGCGCAATCAGCAGGAAAGCCACAATGACCGCCGCGACAATGCGCCACAGGTAACGCGCCAGCATCTTCTGCTCGTTGACCATCACGTGCGCGGCGGAGATCTGCAGCAAACTGCCGTCTTCCAGACGCACCATCGCCGATGCCGCGCGCAGCGGCACCCCCTGGGCCGTTTCCCCGCCGCGCACGGCGGCCAGCGTCTGCGCCTGTTCGGGCGGTGTCGGCGCCATCGGCGGCAGGGCCACCCTGGCCGGATTCACATTGATGAGTGGTTTTTGCCCCGGGATTTGGAAAATCAGCACGTCCTGTTCATTGCCCAGCATATTTTCGAACAGGCCGTTATTGGCGGTCAGGCGTGCCAAAGGAAAGCGCTGCCCCAGTAAATGGCGGAAATACTCGATGCGCCCGGTCACCTGCAGATCGCTGCGGAGCGTCATTTCCTGACGCATGGCGCCGAACAGATACCAGCCCGCCCCGCTCACCACGCAGGCGGCCACCAGCGCGAACAGCATGGCGGTACGCAGCGTCAGCGACACCGGCCGACGTGAAGCGCGGGCGTTCACGAGCGCGGCTCGCAAACATAGCCGATGCCGCGCACGCTGTGGATCAGCTTGACGTCGAACGGCCGGTCGATTTTGGCGCGCAGGCGTTTGATGGCCACGTCAACCACATTGGTGTCGCTGTCGAAATTCATGTCCCACACCTGAGAGGCGATCTGCGTGCGCGACAGCACTTCGCCTTCGCGCCGCACCAGCAGATGCAGCAGCATGAATTCTTTATTGGTCAACGGGATCACCTGATCCTGGCGCACCGCCCGGCGGCGCAATACGTCCAACTGCAGATCGGCGATGGCGTAATGATCAGCTTCGCGCGCCGGCCCGCGGCGCAGCAAGGTGCGCAAACGCAGCACCAGCTCGGTAAAGGAAAACGGTTTGATAAGATAGTCGTCCGCGCCCAGCTCCAGACCGTGGATGCGATCCTGCACGCCATCGCGGGCGGTGAGAAACAGGATCGGCACGTCGCTTTTCTTGCGCAATACCTCGATGATCTGCCAGCCATCCAGCCCCGGCAGCATGACATCGAGCACGATCGCATCGTAGTCCTGCTCCAACGCGCGAAACAGCCCGTCGGTGCCGTTGCGCGCCAAATCGACGCTGTAGCCCGCTTCCCCCAGCCCTTTCTTCAGGTAATCCCCTGTGCCGATATCGTCTTCAACTACCAGTATTCGCATGCTCGCCACCTCGTTACGTCTGCAAAAATACTAGCAGCTTCGGCGGACAAACTTGATGACATTAATGTCATCAAACGGCCATGGCGCTGACCCAGTAGGTCAACCATGCTTAACCGGCAAACTCATTTCAGGAGAACGTTATGATTACCCGTCATCGTATAGCCGGTTTACTGTTGTCCACGTTACTGCTTTCCAGCGGATTGGCCGCCGCCGCCCAAACGCCGGGCAAGGTGATTGCGCCGCTGCGCGGCACCATCACGCAAGTTGCCGACGGCAATCTGCAGCTGACCGACCGCAAGGGCGAGACACTCAGCGTCAAGCTGAACGATCAAACTAAAGTGCTCAGCGTTTCCAAAGCCACGCTGGACGATATCAAACCGGACAGCTTTATCGGCACCGCCGCCGTGCCGCAGCCGGACGGCACGCTCAAGGCACTGGAAGTGCACGTGTTCGCCGCCAGCCTGCGCGGCACCGGCGAAGGGCATTCGGCCTGGGAATCCGCCGACGGCAAAGTGGATACCATGACTAACGGCACCGTCGGTAAACTGGTGAAATCCAACGGCCGCACCCTGACCGTCACTTACGGTAACCAGCAGAAAACCGTCGTCGTGCCGGAAGACGTGCCGATCGTGACGCTGGATCCGGGCGATCTGAGCCTGCTGAAACCGGGCGTGCACATTGTGCTGTTCTCCGCCGTCAACGATAAGGGCGAACGCATCGCCACCCGCATTTCCGCCGGCAAAGACGGCACCGTGCCGCCGATGTAACCGGAGGAATGCCATGAAGACCAACGCGTCGCCGCCGGTGCATCGCTGGCCGGTTCGAATCACTCATTGGATCAACCTGTTCGCCATGGTGTGCATGTTCATGAGCGGTTGGGAAATCTACAACGCCTCGCCGCTGTTCGATTTCCGCTTTCCGCCGCAGATGACGCTCGGCGGTTGGCTGGGCGGCGCGATTGGTTGGCATTTGGCGGTGATGTGGCTATTGGCGCTCAACGCCGTCTGCTATCTGCTGTGGAGCCTGTTCAGCGGCCATTTTCGCCACGATCTGTTGCCGCTTCGCGCCGACGCGCTGCGGCAGGATATCTGGCTGGCGATGACGCTGCGCCTGCGCCACCGGCATGGCCGCTACAACGCCATTCAGAAACTGATGTACCTCGGCGTACTGGCGCTCGGCCTATTACTGGTGCTGTCTGGCCTGGCGATTTGGAAACCGGTTCAGCTGCAGGGATTGGTCGCGCTGTTTGGCGGCTTCGACTTCGCGCGCTACGTGCATTTCTTCGCCATGGCCGGCATCGGCCTGTTTGTGGTGATCCACGTCTTTATGGTGGTTGTCGTGCCCAAAACCCTGTGGGCGATGATAACGGGTGGCAAACATGAATGAGAAAAAACAGCGGGCAACCGCGCCGACGCTGGAACCGGACCAAAAAAAGCAGCTGGTCAATCTGCAACGCCGGCTGATGTTGCGCTCCGGGCTGACGCTGGGCGGCATCGCCATGCTCACCGGGTGTAATCTGCAAGACGGCGATCGGGTGGATAAGGTGCTGTGGGCTATGTCGCGCTGGAACGACCGGGTGCAGGCCTGGCTGTTCAGCGGCCAGCGGTTGGCGCAAACTTACCGGCCGGACCAGATCACTCACCCTTTCCCCTTTAACGCATTTTACCCGGAATACAACGTCCCCGAGATCGATCTCGCCGGCTACCGGCTTGAGGTCGCGGGGAAAGTGGAGAAAAAAGCGCCCTGGACGCTGGAACAGCTGCAGCGGCTGCCGCAGCAAAGTCAGATCACGCGTCTGATCTGCATTGAGGGCTGGAGCGCCATTGGTCAATGGGGCGGCGTGCCGCTGCGCACCTTTCTGCAGCACGTCGGCGCGGATCTGAATGCCGGTTACGTCGGCTTCAAATGCGCCGATCGCTACTACGCCAGCCTCGACATGGCCACCGCGCTGCACCCGCAGACCATCCTGGCGTTGGATTTCGGCGGCAAGGCGCTGCCGGCGGACTATGGCTACCCGCTGCGGCTGCGCGTGCCGACCAAGCTGGGGTTCAAAAACGCCAAACATATCGCCGCGATCTTCGTCAGCGACGTCAATCCGGGCGGCTATTGGGAGGATCAGGGCTACAACTGGTTCAGCGGCATTTAGTTTTGCGCGGCGCTGCGCATAAGCCTCATCGACTGCTGGAGGATCTTCTCCGTCGCGATTATTGGTTTTCAGCGTACCGCTCAGGCCGGCATTAGCCAGAATTTATGACTCGCTCTTGAAAAAACATGCGCATCGCGTACATTATTTGTACAACCAAGCGCTTATTGAGGACGGATTATATGTCATCGAAATCCCGCCTGTTAACGGCAGAATCCCACCCAATCCCTATGAGCATGAAGGAACGTCACCAAAAAGAGATGCAAGCCTTCCACGAAGAATGGGCTGAACAAAGGCGCCGCGAATGGCGTGAACGCGGCGGCGTTGAAGCCAGTGAACCGCCCGCACGTAGCATCGATACCGAACTTTCATCCTGATTCCGGTTCGTTCTTATTCTTCTTCTTCTTTTTCCGCCGTCAGCAATGCAATCCCCGCTTGCTCAATGGCCTCCCGCGCGGCGGCGGGCAACCCCTCATCGGTAATGATGGCGTCAAAGGCGGCGATCGGCAGCGCCAGATAGGTGGCGACTTTGCCGTATTTGGACGTATCGCTGAGCAGAATGCGGCGGCGGCTGGCCTCGACGATGGCCTTCTTCACCATCACCTTATCTTCGTTCGGCGTCGACAGGCCGCGCATGCTCCACGAAGAGGCGGAGATGAACGCCAGATCGATAAACAGACCGCGCAGCGCCTGCGCCGCCGCCTCGCCGACGCAGGAGCGGTTTTCCCGGCACACGGTGCCGCCGGTGTGGATGATTCGGCACTGGCTATGCTCTATCAGAAACCCGGCGATGACAAAGTCGTTGGTCACCACCGTCAAATCATCACGTTCTCCGATCTGTTTCGCCAGCGCCAGCGTGGTGGTGCCAGCATCCAGATAGATACAGCTATTGGCGGGAATTTGCCGCGCCGCCAGCCGACCGATGGCGATTTTCTGCCGGCCGAACATCCCCTCTTTGGCCTGGTGAGAAGGTTCGCTCGCCACCCGTTCCGGCGCCTGCACACCGCCCGAGACCGACTGCACCGCCCCCTGCTCTTCCAGCTTTTGCACGTCACGGCGGATCGTCATATGCGACACCCCCAGCCGTTCGGTCAGCTCGGCGATACTGACGACGCCGCGTTCGGATACCAGCGCAAGAATTTGTTGATGGCGTTCTACAGGTATCACGGTTCCCTCTCGTTGCTGCGGTGATAATAATTGTGATTTTACGTCAATTTTCGTTCGCCGATAGCCCTTATTTCTCGCAGCGTGACGGCCAGCGCAGTTAGGCCAGCCAAACATAAACTTATTTAAAAACATAATAGTAATGTTGATTTAGGCCAGAAATCGCACGAAAAATCCGTTTCACGCATTGTTAATTATTGTGATAACGATCGCGGATAATCGACCGACAAGCGCTTACATTTAACACAACAAAACAAATTATCACTAAAATTAACAGGAGTGCAGTATGACACACCCAGGGAATTATGCCGTTTGCGTCATCGGGCTGGGGGCGATGGGCATGGGCGCCGCGCGTTCATGCCTCCGCGCCGGATTGACCACCTACGGCGCCGATCTCAATCCGCAGGCGCTGGCGGCGCTGCAACAGGCCGGCGCGAAACAAACGGCCCCCAGCGCGCGCGACTTCGCCGCCGAGCTGGACGCCGTGTTGCTGCTGGTGGTAAACGCCGCGCAGGTGAAGCAAATCCTGTTCGGCGAGCAAGGCCTGGCGCCGCAGCTCAAGCCGGGCACGGCGGTGATGGTGTCTTCGACCATTTCCGCCGATGACGCCAAACAGATCGAGCAACGGCTGCTGGACTACGGCCTGGCGATGCTGGACGCGCCGGTTTCCGGCGGGGCGGCCAAGGCGGAAGAAGGCCAAATGACGGTGATGGCCGCTGGCGCCGACGCCACCTTCGCGCGCCTGCAACCCGTGCTGGACGCCATCGCCGGCAAGGTTTACCGCATCGGCGAAACCATCGGCCTGGGCGCGACGGTAAAAATCATCCACCAGCTGTTGGCCGGGGTGCACATCGCCGCCGGGGCGGAAGCCATGGCGCTGGCCGCTCGCGCCAACATCCCGCTGGACGTCATGTATGACGTCGTCACCCACGCCGCCGGCAACTCCTGGATGTTCGAAAATCGCATGCGCCACGTGGTCGACGGCGACTATACGCCCAAATCGGCGGTGGATATCTTCGTCAAGGATCTGGGGCTGGTGGCGGATACCGCCAAGGCGCTGCATTTCCCGCTGCCGCTGGCCTCCACCGCCTTCACCATGTTTACCGCCGCCAGCAACGCCGGCTACGGTAAAGAAGATGACAGCGCGGTAATCAAAATCTTTGCCGGCATCGATCTGCCGCAGAAAAAGGAGACGCTCTGATGCAGCTCGGCGTAATCGCGGATGATTTTACCGGCGCGACCGACATCGCCAGCTTTCTGGTGCAAAACGGCCTGCCGACGGTGCAGTTGAACGGCGTGCCGCAGGACGAAACGCCGGTCGACGCTCAGGCGGTCGTCATCAGCCTGAAATCGCGCTCCTGCCCGGCAGAGCAGGCGATCGAACAGGCATTGCAAGCGCTGGCCTGGCTGCAAAAACAGGGCTGCCGCCAGTTCTACTTCAAATACTGCTCCACCTTCGACAGCACCGCACAGGGCAATATCGGCCCGGTGACCGACGCCCTGCTCGCCGCGCTGGGGGAAAATTTCACGGTTGTTTCCCCGGCGCTGCCGGTAAACGGCCGCACGGTCTATCAGGGCTACCTGTTCGTCGGGGAACAGCTGCTGTCTGAGTCCGGCATGCGTCATCACCCAGTCACGCCGATGACCGACAGCAACCTGCTTCGCCTGATGGAATCCCAGGCCGCCGGACGCTGTGGGCTGGTGATGGCGGCGGAAATGGATCGCGGCACCGAGGCAGTCAGCGAGAAGCTGCAGCAATTGGCGCAGGAAGGCGTGCGCTACGCGGTGCTGGACACGCTCAACGAACGGCATCTGCTTACCCAGGGCGAAGCGTTGAAAACGATGAAGCTGGTGACCGGCGGTTCGGGCCTGGCGATCGGTTTGGCGCGGCAATGGGCGCAGAACGGCGAACGTTCGGCAGAGGCGGCCGGCGCGCCGCAGGGGGAAAAGGCGGCGGTGCTGTCTGGCTCCTGCTCCGTCATGACTAACCGGCAGGTGGCGCACTATCGCGAACGCGCGGCGGCGCAGGCCATCGATATCGACCGTTGCTTCGATCCCCAGACGCGCGCCGCCTACGCCGTCGAGTTGGCGCACTGGGCGCAGCGCCATGCCGGAGAAACGCTTGCCCCGCTGATCTACGCCACTGCATCGCCGGAGTCGCTGCAGCAAACGCAACAACGGCATGGCGCCGCCGCCAGCGAGGCGGTGGAGGCCTTGTTCGCCGAGCTGGTGGTGCAACTGCGCCAGTTGGGATTCAGCCGCTTTATCGTCGCCGGCGGCGAAACCTCCGGCGTGGTGACGCAGGCGCTGGGCATTCGCGGCTTCCATATCGGCCCCAGCATTTCCCCCGGCGTTCCCTGGGTGCGCGCCAGCGATCGGGCCATTTCCCTGGCGCTGAAATCGGGTAATTTTGGCGATGAAGCCTTCTTCGCGCGCGCGCAAACGGAGTTCCCGGTATGAGCATGACGATTGAACAGCAGGCGCGTGAAGAGATGGTGCGCCTGGGTGCCTCGTTTTTCCAACGCGGCTACGCCACCGGCTCCGCCGGCAACCTCTCGCTGTTGCTGCCGGACGGCGCGCTGCTGGCGACGCCGACCGGCTCCTGTCTCGGTGAGTTGCAGGCCGATCGCCTGTCTAAAGTGAGCCTGAACGGCGACTGGCTCTCCGGCGACAAACCGTCGAAAGAGATCAGCTTTCATCGGGCGCTCTATCTGAACAACCCGGAATGCAAAGCGGTCGTGCACTTGCATTGCACCTACCTCACGGCGCTCTCTTGCCTGCAGGGGCTGGACGCCGACAACGCCATCAAACCGTTCACCCCCTATGTGGTGATGCGCGTCGGCAAGGTGCCGGTGGTGCCTTACTACCGGCCCGGCGACGAAAGGCTGGCGCAGGATCTGGCCCGCCTGGCGCCGACCCACCGCGCCTTTTTGCTGGCCAACCACGGGCCGGTGGTGACGGGTAAAGACCTGCGAGCGGCGGCGGACAATACCGAAGAGATGGAAGATGCGGCGCGGCTGATCTTCACCCTCGGCGATCGTCCGATCCGCTATTTGACCGCTGATGAAATTGCCGAATTACGGAGCTGAACCATGCCTAAATTTGCCGCCAATTTGTCGATGATGTTTACCGAGGTGCCGTTCCTCGATCGCTTTGCCGCCGCTGCCGCACAGGGCTTCAGCGCGGTGGAATTCCTGTTCCCTTACGAGCATCCCGCCGATCTGTTGGCAGAGAAACTGCGCGAACACGGCCTGCAACAGGTGCTGTTCAACACCGCGCCCGGCGATGCCGCCGCCGGCGAATGGGGGCTGGCGGCGCTGCCGGGCCGCGAACGGGATGCGCGCGCCGATATCGATCGCGCGCTGGCCTACGCCATCGCCCTTTCCTGCCCCTGCGTGCACCTGATGGCCGGCGTGGTGCCCGCGAGCGCGGATCGGCGGCGTTATCTCGACACCTTTATCGCTAATGCGCGCTATGCCGCCGACGCTTTTGCGCCGCACGGCGTCAAGGTGCTGATCGAGGCGCTCAGCCCGCCGGTCAAGCCCGACTACCTGTTCGCCAGTCAGCATCAGGCGGCGGAAGCGGTGGCGGCGATCGAAAGACCGAACGTGTTCATCCAGTTCGATTTTTTCCACGCGCAGTTGGTGGACGGCAATATCAGCGGGCTGCTGGAGACGCTGGCCGGGCGCTACGCGCATATCCAGATAGCCTCGGTGCCGGATCGCCATGAGCCGGACGAGGGCGAACTGAATTACCCGTGGCTGTTCGACAAGCTGGATGCGCTCGGCTATCAGGGCTGGATCGGTTGCGAATACCGCCCGCGCGGCGACACCGCCGCCGGGCTCGGCTGGCTGAAGCCTTACCGCTAAAGCCGCACGCCGACACCAGGAAATCGATTTTATAACAATGAAACGCACCCGTATCGCCACGCGGCGATCGCGGTGCCCAACGCTTACCCAACGAAAGGCTTTTTTCATGTCTACCTCTCTGCTGTTGCTGATTGCCGTACTCGGCGTGGTGCTGCTGTTATTGATGGTGATTAAGGCGAAGGTGCAACCCTTTGTCGCGCTGTTGGTGGTCAGTTTGCTGGTGGCGCTGGCCAGCGGCATTCCGACCGGCGAAGTGATGAAAGTGATGACCGCCGGAATGGGCGGCGTGCTCGGCTCGGTGACCATCATCATTGGTCTGGGGGCGATGCTCGGCCGCATGATCGAACAATCGGGCGGCGCCGAGTCGCTGGCGCAGCGTTTCAGCCAGGGTCTGGGGCCGAAACATACCGTCGCGGCGCTGACCCTCGCCGCGTTTATTCTCGGCATTCCGGTGTTCTTCGACGTCGGCTTTATCATTCTGGCGCCGATTATCTATGGCTTCGCCAAGGTCGCCAAAGTGTCGCCGCTCAAGTTCGGCCTGCCGATGGCCGGCGTGATGTTGACGGTACACGTCGCGCTGCCGCCGCACCCCGGCCCGGTCGCCGCCGCCGGCTTGCTCAACGCCGACATCGGCTGGCTAACCATTATCGGCCTCGCGATCTGTATTCCGGTCGGCGTTATCGGCTATTTCGCCGCCAACTACCTCAACCGCAAAACCTATCCGTTATCGATAGAGGTGCTGGAACAGCTGCAGCTGGCGGCGCCGGAGCCGCGTCCGGAAGATCACGCGCCGCTCAGCGATCGCATCAACCCGCCCGGCGCCGGCCTGGTGGCGGCGCTGATCGTCATCCCGATCGCCATCATCATGCTCGGCACCGTCTCCGCCACCCTGCTGCCGGCCGGCTCGGCGCTGCGCGACGCGCTGTCGCTGCTGGGCTCGCCGGCGGTGGCGCTGATGATCGCCCTGCTGTTGGCCTTCTATTTCCTGGCGCTGCGCCGCGGCTGGAGCCTGCAACACGCCGGCGACGTGATGGGGGCCGCGCTGCCGACCGCCGCGGTGGTGATCCTGGTAACCGGCGCGGGCGGCGTGTTCGGCAAGGTGCTGGTGGAGTCCGGCGTCGGCAAGGCGCTGGCGGAAGTGCTGACGGCCATCGGCCTGCCGCTGGTGCCCGCCGCGTTTATCATTTCGCTGGCGCTGCGCGCCTCGCAGGGTTCCGCCACCGTGGCGATCCTGACCACCGGCGGCCTGTTGTCGGAAGCGGTCAGCGGCTTGAATCAGCTGCAGCTGGTGCTGGTAACCCTGGCGACCTGTTTCGGCGGGCTCGGGCTTTCGCACGTCAACGACTCCGGTTTTTGGATCGTCACGCGCTATCTGGGGCTGTCGGTGGCCGATGGCCTGAAGACCTGGACGGTGTTGACCACCCTGCTCGGCCTGAGCGGCTTCCTGTTCACCTGGCTGTTGTGGCTGGCGGCGTGATTTCTCTGGCATACTGAACGCCGTTGTTTTTCATCGCCTTTCATCCTGTGCAGGAGCAGCAACATGACCGTAATCAACACCGCGCCCACGCTTATCACCGAACGCCTGCGGCTGGACGCGCACACGCTGGACGACTTCGACTCGCTGGCCGCGCTGTGGGCCGACCCGCTGGTGGTGCGCTATATCGGCGGCACCCCACGCGACCGGGAAGACTCCTGGGGGCGCCTGATGCGCTACGTTGGCCACTGGGCGCTGTTGGGATACGGGTATTGGGCGGTGCGTGACAAGCAGAGCGGCGAGTACCTCGGCAGCATCGGCTTCTCTAACTTCCTGCGCGACATCACCCCGGCGCTCGATGCGCCGGAGATGGGCTGGACGCTGGTGAGTTCAGCGCACGGCAAAGGCTATGCCACCGAGGCGCTGCGGGCGGCGCTGGCCTGGGGGAAAACGCACCTGCCGGGGGAAAAAACCGTCTGCATCATCTCGCCTGAAAACCAGGCTTCGCTGGCGTTGGCGAAAAAGGTCGGCTTCAGCGAAAGCCACCGCAGCGAGTACCATCAAAACCCGATCGTGGTGATGCACTGCCTGCTTTGAATGCCTAAGCGCGTTGCACCGCCAACGCCGTCTGAATGAAGTTGTCCCGCAGCGCGTCGGTGCGCTGCGGATCCCAGGCGATACCGACCTGCCACTCCGTCTCCTCGCCGCTCAGCGGTAAAATGTCGATGCCGGCCGGCGCGATATGTGTGATGCTGTGCGGCAGCAGCGCGACGCCGACGCCGGCGGCGACCAACGCCAACAGCGTCTGGATGTCGCCGGCCTGCTGCACCACGTTCGGCGTCAGGCGGTGAGCGGCGATAAACCGCAGCGACTGATCGCTCAGCCCGCGCCCGCGTTTAGGGGTCAATTGCAACAGCGGCAGCTGATTGAAACGCGTCATCAGCTCGTCGGCGCGCAGCGCCAGCGCGCCCGGCGCGGCCAGCACCAACCGATCACTCAACAACGCGACGCCGCACAGCGGCGTATTGACCGGCAAGCGCACGAACCCCGCCTGCAACTCTCCCTGCAGCAACAGCTGATACTGCCGCTCCGACGGCAGATCTTCGAGGCCAATCGCCACCTCGGGAAACCGTTGGCGAAAGGCGGCCACCAGCTGCGGCGCCAGATGAAAACTGGACAGGCCAAACCCCAGCGCCAGCCGCCCCGCTTCCCCGAGCGCCACCCGCCGCGCGCGCCGCTGAAACTGCTGATACTGCTCCACTAGCGCCTGCGCCTCCGGGTAAAGCCGCCGCCCGCCGGCAGTGAGCACCGCCCCTTGTCGGCCGCGCTCGAACAGCCGAACGTCAAGCTGGGCTTCCAGCGCCTGAATTTGCTTGCTCAGCGCCGGTTGGCTGATGCACAGCAGGCTCGCCGCCTGCCGATAGTTGCCCTGCTCCGCCAGCGCCACCAGGGCGCGCAGTTGTTTTATATCCATTCCATTAGGTTATCAAATAAGGAATTTAATTGATTATACAGTAATCAATTCGCCTGCTGTAATCAATGCAGACCCCAACCGGAGAGATCCCATGACCACCTCATTACGCGCCGCCACGGTGCAATTCCAGCATCATGCCAATGACAAGAATTACAACCTGTCGACCATGGAACGCTTTATCGCGGAAGCGGCCGAACAACAGATACAACTGCTGGCATTCCCGGAAATGTGCGTCACCGGCTATTGGCACGTGCGCCATCTGTCCGACGCCGAAGTGCGGGCGCTGGCGGAGCCGATCGTGAGCAGCCCTTCGCTGGCGCGCATTCGCCCGCTGGCTGAGCGTTACAACATGGCGATTGGCGTCGGGCTGATCGAGCTGGGCGATGACGGCCGGTGTTACAACGCCTATGCCGTTTGTCTGCCGGACGGCGAACTGCATGTGCACCGCAAACTGCACGCCTTCGAGCACCCGGCTATCGCCAGCGGCGACCGCTATACGGTGTTCGATACCCCCTGGGGCGTACGCGTGGGCGTATTGATCTGCTGGGACAATAATCTGGTGGAGAATGTGCGCGCAACGGCGCTGCTGGGCGCGGAGGTGCTGATCGCCCCGCACCAGACCGGCGGCACCCATTCGCGCAGCCCGCACGGCATGAAGCCGATCCCGCAGGCGCTGTGGCAGCGGCGCGTGGAAGATCCGCAGGCGATAGAAGCCGCCTTTCGCGGCGAACACGGCCGCGGCTGGCTGATGCGCTGGCTGCCGTCGCGCGCTCACGACAACGGGCTGTTCTTGCTGTTCAGCAACGGCGTGGGCCGAGATGACGATGAAATACGCACCGGCAACGCGATGATCCTCGATCCTTACGGCCGGATCGTGGCGGAGACCTGGGCGGCGGAAGACCGGATGGTCAGCGCCGAGCTCGATCTGACGCTAATCCCGCTCAGCACCGGTCGCCGCTGGATCTACGGGCGGCGCCCCGAGCTGTACGGGTTGTTGACCGAGCCGCAAGGCTACGAGCGCGATGCCCGCAGCGCGCGCTTTTCGACGCAGCCGACGGGGCGCGGCGGTGAATGACAGATAAAAAAAATCCGCCCGGAGGCGGATTTTTTATGGGTGCGGCAAACAAGGCCGCAGGTTCATGCCCGCAGGCACGAACACACTTAGAAGCGGTAGCCTACGCCAACGTTCCAGGTGCCAACGTCAACGCTGCGAATGCGGTTCTGCTCGTAACCGACATCCAGGGCAACGTTCTCGATTGGGTTGAACTGCAGACCGGCGCCGTAGGTGAAACCGTAGTCAGCGGTGTCGTGACGAGAAGTGCCGTTCTGAGCGTTGGTAGTGAATTTACCGTAACCCAGGCCAACCAGACCGTAGATGCTCGCCCAGTCATTGATGCGGTATGCTGGACCGGCAGAGATAGAGTTGTACTGAGCTTTGTTATAGAAACCGTCCTGAGAACCGTCCTTTTCCAGGTGGGTAAAGGAACCGATTACGCCCAGTGGGTTGTTGTCGAACTCGTAACGGTATTTCAGGTTGAAACCGTCGGCTTTGTTAGCAACGCCTTGGAAATCACCCTGCGCATAGCCAGCGGATACGGTGCTCTGACCAGCGAATGCGGTACCTGCGCTAACTGCTAATACGCAAGCTGCTACTGCGGAAAGACATGCAATTTTTTTCATAACCACCTCAAACGCGTTTTATTATTAAGTACATCCATTTGTTCATGCTTTGAAAATATAACAAAAATTAGCGTGAAACTCTGCCTTGAAATGAGTGTCTAATGCTTTATATCGTGTAACAGAAGATTTCAAGAACAGTGTATCTTCTTCTTTTCGCTCTATTTTCGGCCGTATTCTACGACTTTCTGTGACAAAAATCACCTATTTAATATCCAGATAATTCTTAAGAAAAAGCGCACTTTTTGACCAAATCCGCCACATCTCATCCGAGGATCGGCGGATTTCACCGCGATGCGCGCTTTTCTCAGACAGATTTTCGCCATTTCATTTACACTGCTCGCATCCCCGTTTCGACCGTTTTCTCAAGGCTGAGGAACGGCGCATAAAAGGCCCGTTAAGGATGTCGTTATCTACTGCCGGCAGAGCGCCCTCCGCGCTGCTGCCCATTTGTCTGTTAATCATCGCCATGGTGTCGATCCAGAGCGGCGCTTCGTTGGCCAAAAGCCTGTTCCCGATCGTGGGTGCGGAAGGCATCACGACGCTGCGTCTTTTCATTGGCACCCTGATTCTGTTCATCATCTTCCGCCCGTGGCGCATGCGCATCGCCGCCGGCAGCCGCTTGCCGCTGTTGATTTACGGCCTGTCGCTCGGCGCGATGAACTACCTGTTCTACCTGTCGTTGCGCACCGTGCCGCTCGGCATCGCCGTGGCGCTGGAGTTTACCGGCCCGTTGGCGGTGGCCATGTTCTCGTCGCGGCGGCCGATTGACTTCCTTTGGGTGGCGTTGGCGATCGCCGGGCTGTGGTTCCTGCTGCCACTTGGCCACGGCGTAGGCGGAATCGACCCGTTCGGTGCCGCCTGCGCGCTCGGCGCCGGCGCCTGCTGGGCGGTCTATATCATCTTCGGCCAGAAGGCCGGCGGCGATCACGGCCCCGGCACGGTGGCGCTCGGCTCGCTGATCGCCGCGTTGGTGTTCTGCCCGATCGGCGCCTGGCAAACCGGCAGCGTGCTGTTCAACGTTGAGATTCTGCCGATAGCGCTGGCGGTGGCGATCCTCTCCACCGCGCTGCCTTATTCGCTGGAGATCATCGCGCTGCCCAAAATTCCGGCGCGCACCTTCGGCACCTTGATGAGCCTGGAACCGGCGATGGCGGCGTTATCCGGCATGCTGTTCCTCGGCGAACACCTGAGCGGCGTGCAATGGCTGGCGCTGGCGGCGATCATCGCCGCCTCCATGGGCTCCGCCCTCACCATTCGCCCCAAACCTCGCCTCGAAAGCCTTTCCTGATGACCCGACTCGCCTGCAGACCGCAACGTCGGAATGCAGGCGGGTTAACTGTTTTCCTCGTGACAAGTCGGCATACTTCCCCTTAGCCTGTATCGCAGGCTCTTTGGACTTTCGCTCACATGGAGAATAACAGTGATTCACAACAGCCTGTTCAACCCACGCTTCGGCCGCGGACTCGCGCCGGCGCTGGTTTCAACCCTGACCGAATTGCGCCGATGCGACCTGCCAGAACTGGCGCTGGGGCATCACCCGATCGACGGCGACAACATCTTTATGGACGTGATGACGCTGACCACCGCGCCGGCGGCGGAAAAGCGCGCCGAAATGCATCAGGAATACATTGCGCTGCATCTGCTGATCAGCGGTGAAGAGCGCATCGAATACGGTCTGGCGGGCAACGGACATCGCGAACAACCCCACGCGGAAAATAGCGATCTGCTGCTGCTGGACATCAAACGCCACCCGCAAACACTGCACATGACGCACGGCATGTTCGCCCTCTTTTTCCAGATGGAGCCGCACAAGACCGGCTGCGTGTGGCAGCGGCCACAGCAAATCAAGAAAGCGGTGGTGAGGATCCATCACCGTCTGCTGCTGTGAACCTGCGGCAGCGCCCGTAGAAAATCGGCGGCCTGGCGGGGAGAACGCAGGCGCACGAAACGGCGTCCGGCGTCGGGACGAGCCATCTCCGCCAGGTATTTTCGCCGGTTCTTCGAGTAAGTGCGGATCGTCCAGAGCACGATCGACTCGCGGCTGAAGAAAGAACGGCGGAAGCTTTCCCGATTGCCGGTGCCCGGCCACAGCTCGCTTTTGCCGGCCGCGCGTCGGCACGCGCGGCGCACGGCCTGCCACAGCGTGCGGCCGAAACCGTAGTCCAGCCACAGAATATAATCGACCTCGCGCCACTTGATCGGCTGCGTGCGGCTGTAATTGCCGTCCAGCACCCAGCCATCCCCCGCTTCGGCCAGCATCTGTTCAAGCCGCGCCAGGAACGCGTCATCGGGCGTTCCCTGCCATTCGGGCCGCCAATACAGCCTGTCCATCTCGATATAGGGCACGCCAAGCCGTTCCGCCAGTTGACGCGCCAGGGTGCTTTTACCGCTGCCGCTGGTGCCGACGACGTTAATTTTCATTATTCGCCTATAAAGAGAGAGGATAATTGCCCTACTGTAGCGGCACCAATTACCGCTATCAATATGAATGGATGAGAAATTAACACCACGATAACAAAGCGGATATTTAGCCGAAGCCCGCAGGCGAAAAAATAAAATAACCAGGGTAAATTTTCACAGCCATAAACAATAAATCAGAGAATGATAAATAATTATATTTTTCATGGTGTTGTATTAAGTAAAAATTCAACAAGACCCATTATTCGTAGGCTAACCCTATTTGTGCAATAGCCATTTTCGTCCGGCAAAAATAAACAGCCCTGCTATAATTAATCCCGTAACGAAATAGGACAACGACTAATCAAGAGGATATCTGATATGAGTACCGCTAAACTGGTGAAAACGAAATCTTCTGATCTGCTGTATACCCGTAACGATCTGGACGAAAAAATCAAACTGGCCGCCATCAAGGCGCTGAACCATCAGGTCGTGCAATTCATCGATCTTTCGTTGATCACCAAACAGGCGCACTGGAACATGCGTGGCGCGAACTTTATCGCGGTTCATGAAATGCTGGACGGCTTCCGCACCGCCATCATCGAGCACCAGGACACCTTCGCCGAGCGCGTGGTGCAGCTGGGCGGCGTGGCGCTGGGCACCGTACAGGTGGTGAACGATCGCACGCCGCTGAAAAGCTATCCGACCAATATCCACAGCGTGCAAGAACACCTGAAAGCGCTGGCCGATCGCTACGGCGCGGTGGCGAATGACATCCGTAAGGCCATTACCGAAGTGGAAGACGAAGACACCGCCGACATGTTCACCGCCGCCTCGCGCGATCTGGACAAGTTCCTGTGGTTCATCGAATCCAACATCGAATAACGCCGCAGCGCGTTGCAGACCGCCCGTCGTGCCGGGCAGAACAGGCTGGGCTTCGCCCGGCCTGTTTTCTTTTGCGCGGCCGTTGAATTGTGCAAAAAACGGCCCATATTAAACGGTAGGTTTCCCTTGTCAGGAGGTCATGATGGCCAGCGGCTGGGCGGCGGACGGCGCCGTACAAGATCAAATTGATTCTACCGTCGACGATGCGGTGCAGCGCGCGCGTGATGCACTCGGGCATGGCGAGAGCGAACGCTATTGCCAGGAATGCGGAGAACCGATCCCCGAGGCGCGCCGCAAGGCGCTGAAGGGGGTGCGTTTTTGTGTCGCCTGCCAGGCCGAACAAGACAAAAAACACGCGGCCAGCAGCCTGTACAACCGGCGCGGCAGCAAAGACAGCCAGTTGCGCTAGCATTATCTGCTCCCCTTTTTCCCCCTCTCGCAGTCACGCTTGCACCGTCAATGGATCATGAAAGTTAGAGTTAGTTATCAATATTGAAGCAAAAACGTTAAAGAACGGTTGTTTCACAGCCAAAATTTGGTTAATGATAGCCCCGTGCACCAAGATAATTCTTACGCACCATTTCGGTGCCTCATTGTGGTGCATAACCATAACTATTCGCCGTCACGGCACAACATCACGCAGTAACTCTTTGTTTTTATATTAGTTGAAAACATGGCACGATTTTTTCATGGCACCAACTGCAATATAAAAAATGGGTAATCCGCAACCTGTACAGGAATTCCTCTCATGAAGTCGATTTTTAAAGTCTCCCTGGCCGCACTCTCCCTGGCCTTTGCCGTAAGTTCCCACGCAGCAGACAAACTGGTGGTCGCCACCGACACCGCTTTCGTTCCTTTTGAGTTCAAGCAAGGCGACAAATACGTCGGCTTCGACATCGACCTGTGGGCCGCCGTCGCCAAAGAGCTGAAGCTGGACTACACCCTGAAACCGATGGACTTCGGCGGCATCATTCCGGCGCTGCAGACCAAAAACGTCGATCTGGCGCTGGCCGGCATCACCATCACCGATGAGCGCAAGAAAGCCATCGACTTCTCAGACGGTTACTACAAAAGCGGCCTGCTGGTCATGGTCAATGCCGACAACAACAGCGTGAAAGGCATCGACGATCTGAACGGTAAAGTGGTGGCGGTGAAGAGCGGCACCGGCTCGGTGGATTACGCCAAGCAGCACATCAAAACCAAGGATCTGCGTCAGTTCCCGAACATTGACAACGCCTATATGGAACTGGGCACCAAGCGCGCCGATGCGGTGCTGCACGACACGCCAAACATCTTATACTTCATCAAGACGGCCGGCGCCGGCAAGTTCAAAACCGTCGGCGATTCGCTGGAAGCGCAGCAGTATGGCATCGCCTTCCCTAAAGGCAGCGATGCGCTGCGCGAGAAGGTGAACGGCGCGCTGAAAACCCTGCGCGAGAACGGCACCTATAACGAAATCTACAAGAAGTGGTTCGGTACCGAACCTAAGTAAGCGGTGAACTTGGCACGCTATTAACTTAAGCACAGGGGGTCGCTTAACCCCCTGCGCTTCGTTGTATCTGATACCCACGTTTGGGATCACCGGGAGAAATATCATGCAGTTCGACTGGAGCGCCATCTGGCCCGCCATTCCTATCTTGTTAGAGGGCGCCAAAATGACCCTGTGGATTTCGGTCCTCGGTCTGATTGGCGGCCTGATCATCGGCCTCGTCGCCGGCTTTGCCCGCACCTACGGCGGATGGATCGCCAACCACATCGCGTTGGTGTTTATCGAAGTGATCCGCGGCACGCCGATCGTGGTGCAGGTGATGTTCATCTACTTCGCCCTGCCGATGGCGTTCACCGATTTGCGCATCGATCCGTTCACCGCGGCGGTGGTGACCATCATGATCAACTCCGGCGCCTACATCGCGGAAATCACCCGCGGCGCGGTGCTGTCTATCCATAACGGTTTCCGCGAAGCTGGGCTGGCGCTCGGCCTGTCGCGCCGCGAAACCATCCGCTACGTCATTATGCCGCTGGCGCTGCGCCGCATGCTGCCGCCGCTGGGCAACCAGTGGATCATCAGCATCAAAGATACCTCGCTGTTCATCGTGATCGGAGTGGCGGAGCTGACCCGTCAGGGTCAGGAAATTATTGCCGGTAACTTCCGCGCGCTGGAAATCTGGAGCGCCGTGGCGGTTATCTACCTGATTATTACTCTGGTGCTGAGCTTCGTGCTGCGTCGTCTGGAAAGAAGGATGAAAATCCTGTGATTGAATTTAAAAACGTCTCCAAGCATTTTGGCCAAACCCAGGTGCTGCACAACATCGATTTGAAGATCGACAAAGGCGAAGTGGTGGTGATCATCGGGCCGTCCGGCTCCGGCAAATCCACCCTGCTGCGCTGCATCAACAAGCTGGAAGAGGTGACCAGCGGCGATCTGATCGTCGATGGCCTGAAAGCCAACGATCCGAAAGTAGACGATCGGTTGATCCGCCAGGAAGCCGGCATGGTATTCCAGCAGTTCTACCTGTTCCCGCACCTGACGGCGCTGGAAAACGTCGCCTTCGGCCCGATCCGCGTGCGCGGCGCGAAGAAGTCCGATGCGGAAAAGCTGGCGCGCGAGCTGCTGGCCAAGGTCGGTCTGGCGGAGCGCGCCCACCACTACCCGTCCGAACTGTCGGGCGGCCAGCAGCAGCGCGTGGCGATCGCGCGCGCGCTGGCGGTGAAGCCGAAAATGATGCTGTTCGACGAGCCGACCTCCGCGCTCGATCCGGAGCTGCGCCACGAAGTGCTTAAGGTGATGCAAGACCTGGCCGAGGAAGGCATGACGATGGTTATCGTCACCCACGAAGTCGGCTTTGCCGAAAAAGTGGCGTCGCGCCTGATCTTTATCGACAAGGGCCGGATTGCCGAAGACGGCAACCCGCACGATCTGATCAACCATCCGCCGAGCCCGCGTCTGCAGGAATTCCTGCAGCACGTTTCCTGATCCTGGCGGTTTAACGGCGGGCGCGCCACGCGCCCGCCGCTTTCATTCCGCACGCTCTCCCACGCCCCATCGCGTTTCCTTTCCTACTATATTGATTGTTTTTCATCGTATTGCTCTGACATCCGCCGATCACAGAACGCCAAAGAGAGGAACCATGCCGCCAAACGCAGACTCCCGACGAGGTTCTCATCTGCGAGAACACCTGCTTTTCCTGCTGCTGCTGTTGACCCTGAGCGTCTTCGCACCACCGGCGCTGGCGCAAAATGCGCCGCCTGCGCCCGCCGACAAGAGCGAGCAGCAGAAAGCCGCCTACGCCGCGCTGGCCGATCTGCTGCAAGACGACCAAGCGCGCGCGGAACTCATCGACCACCTGAAACAGACCGCCGGCGACGCTGCGGCCGCCGCGCCGACAACGCCGGAGGAATCGACGCCCGTTACGCTGAGCGACAGCCTGAACTCGCTGGCGCAGGAAGGCATCGGCACCTTTAACCAGAAGCTCGGCGCGCTGCAAAAGCTGATCGATTCCGGCCCGAAGCGCGTTTTCAATCCCGCCGGCTTTTTCCGCGCGCTGGGCTACTTTCTGCTGACGGTGGCGGTCACCTTTGCGCTGTTCCACCTGATCCGCCGGCTGATCGCGCCGCTGTACAAGCGCATGGGCAGTTGGGGGCACAACGCCAGGCTGCAGCGCGGCCCGTGGTATAAGCGCCCCGCCGCCATTCTCGGCGCTTTCGCCATCGATCTGCTGGTGCTGCTGCTGGCGCTGGCGGCAGGCAACCTGTTTGCCCGCCACGTCCACGCCGACAGCGCCACCATCCTGCGGCTGCAGACCCTGTTTCTCAGCGCCTTCGCGGTAATTGAATTCTTCAAAGCGGTGCTGCGGCTGATTTTCGCCCCCAGCTTCGACTATCTGCGCCCGTTCCCCTTCAGCGATCGGAGCGCGCGCTATTGGAACACCCGCCTCGCCTGGCTCAGCGGCCTGATCGGCTATGGCCTGATGGTGGTGGTGCCGGTGGTGGCGGTGCAGATCAGCTATTCGGCCGCCGCCGCCGTCAATCTGGTGGTGATGCTGGCGCTGACGCTATACGCCATTTGGCTGATCCTGCACAACCGCAAACCGATACAGCAACAGATCAACCTGCTGGCCGAACGGTCGATGGCGTTTTTCAGCGTGATCCTGCGCGGGCTGGGGCATGTCTGGCACCTGCTGGCGATCGCCTATTTTCTGGTGCTGTTCGTGCTGTCCCAGTTCGACATCGGCAACAGCCTGCGCTTTATGATGAGCGCCACGGTAAAAAGCCTGCTGGTGGTCGGCGTCGGCGCCCTGCTGTCCGGCATGCTGACCCGCTGGATTTTCCGCCGCATTTCGCTGCCGAGCGACGTCAATTTACGCTATCCGATGCTCGAGCGGCGCATCAACTCTTACATCCCCAACGGGTTGAAGATACTGCGGGTGATGGTGGTGCTGGCAGTGACGCTGTTTCTGCTTGATGCGTGGCATCTGATCAACCTGTATCAATGGGCGGGCAGCGAAAATGGCCAGCGGACGCTCGGCGGGCTGGTGCATATTCTGCTGATCCTGTTGATCGCCGTGTTTAGCTGGACGCTGATGGCCAGCATCATCGAGCACCGCCTGGCGCTGGAGCTGAGCAACGGCGTGCGGCCGAGCGCGCGCGAACGCACGCTGCTGACGCTGTTTCGCAACGTGTTGGCTATCGTTATCAGCACCATCACCGTGATGATCGTGCTGTCGCAGGTCGGACTGAACATCGCGCCGCTGCTGGCGGGCGCCGGCGCGCTGGGGCTGGCCATCAGCTTCGGCGCCCAGACGCTGGTGAAAGACGTGATCACCGGCGTGTTCATCCAGTTTGAAAACGGCATGAACACCGGCGAATACGTCACTGTCAGCGGCATCACCGGCACCGTGGAGCGCATGACCATCCGCTCGATCGGCCTGCGCGACGACTACGGCGTCTATCACATCGTGCCGTACTCTTCGATCACCACGTTGGCCAACTATGCGCGTGAGTTCGGGGTATACCGCGCCAATTACACCGTCAGCCGCGACGAGGACATCGATCGGGTCAATGAGGTGCTGCATCAGGCCATCGAGGCGCTGAAGCAGGATGAACAGGTGAAGCATTTCCTGATTGGCGAGCCGGTCTTCAACGGCGTGGTGGCGCTGGGCGATCGCTCGTTCACCACCCGCGTGACGGTGCGCACGCAGGCGCTGAAACAGTGGGTGGTGCAATACGCCCTCGACCGGCTGGTGAAAATCCATTTCGATCGGGCCGGCATCGGCATGCCGCAGCAGGCGATGCAGATTTCCCGCGCGCCGCAGCCGCATGACGAGCAGGCGCCGCCCGCGGCGATCTGAGGTTAGCGCCCGCGCCCGCAGGGCTGAGCGGCCAAGAAGGCCGCCACGTCCTGCCGGTAGGCGTCGTATTGCACCGAGCGCGGGGCAAACAGGCCCACCACGTTGATCAGCCACGGATGGCGCGCGAACAGCGGCTTGACCATCACATGATCGGCCTCGTCGATGCGCCTCACCGTCAGCAGCGAGGCCGGGATCGTTTGCCGATACACGCGCTCGGTTTCGTCCGCGTCCACGTTGACGTCGCGCCCGCCCAGGATCAGGTGCACCGGCGTGGCGAAATGCCGCAATCCCGCCGTCGCGTCGCTGGCCATGTTGGCGCGAATAAAGCGCCAGCGGTCGGCGCTCAATGCAGCGGCGGCGCCAGACTCACGGCGGTACTGTTCGTAACCGTCCGGCTGTTCGAGCAATGTTTGGATGTGGCGCCAGTGCGCCTCGCGCGCGGCGATCGACGCTTCATCGTCCCCTGCCGCCGCCATCGCCGCCCGGGTGTTGTAGCGCCCCTGCCGCAGCCAGTTGATCGCCGGCGCCACCGCCAGCGTAAACGCGATGTCGGGGCGCAAACGCGCCACCTCCGGCATCACCCACCCCGCCTGGCTGGTGCCCCACAGCCCCACGCAGCGCGCATCGAAGCGCCCGTCCCGCCGGGCCCAGTCGATGATATCGGCGGTTTCCCGCGCGCGATCCGCCATGGTCTGATGCAGCCAGTTGCCGCCGGAGCCGCCCACGCCCGGCTTATCGAAGGATAAAACCGCATAGCCCTGCTGCGCCATCGTCTCCCAAATGCCGTAATAGCCTTCGTCGCGGCTGGCGTTGGCCGGTCCATCGCCGTGCACGAACACCACGACGCCGGGCTTCACCGGCGCATGCTCCGGCAGCACCAGCGTGCCGGTCAGCCGATTGCCACCGGCGGTCACCACGACCGGTTCGGTGACAAAGCGAAAGTCGTTGACGTAAATCACCCAGCCGAGCACCGGCAAGAGCAGCGCCACGAGACACAGCCCTATTCTGCGCACGTCGCCTCCCCGCTGCGTTTCTCCATCAACACCCAATCGGCCTGGCCGAACAGCAAGCCCAGCGAGGCGTAATGTTCTTCGCGCCGCACCTGAAAACCGCAGCGCTGATACAGACGCTGCGCATCGACGTTGCGCCGGCTGACGTGCAGGCTCAGGCGCCGGCCTGCGCCTTGTTCGGCGGCGTAGTCGTTCATCCACTGCAGCAGTCGCCTGCCCACCCCTTTGCCGCGCTGACTCTCGGCCACCGCCAGGTAGGAAAGATACAGCTCATCGGCCGCCGGGGTGTGCTGCAACACCGCAATTTGCAGATACATACGCCAAACGTTCAGCCAGCCATAGCGGCGACACAGCCGCCAAATCGGCAAGGCGCGCGGACGTGGCCCAGCGCGGTTCTCGCCATCGATGGCATTCAGGGCAAAGACCGCCACCACCTGTTCATCCTGTTTCACCACGAAGCTGCGCTCCCGGCTGCCGCTTTGCCGCCAACGCCACAGCCGATAGAACAGACGCCACTGAAGGCGGGCGCTCAGACGGCGCGCGCGCTGGAATTTGTCGCAGAACGCGGCGTAGATCAACGCCGCCGTTTGCAGGCGGTCAGCGTTGCGATAAGGCTCAATGTGCAACATATCAACCTCGACTAGGGTTGGCGGTAGAGCAGCTGTTCCAACAGCCGCACCGGCGTGATCGCCTCCGGCGAAGGCGACGCGAAGATCGCCTGCCGCCAGGCCTGGCTTTCGATCACGTCCAGCACCAGCTGCGCGAGCGGCAAGGGCGCTATCGCCGGCGCGATCTCGCCGATTTGCTGAGCCTCGGCGATCGTCGTCGCCAGCGCCTCAATCAACTGCCGCTGGTTGGCGCTGAACGGCTCGGCCAATGCCGGGTTACGCGCCACTTCAGCCACAATCTCCGCCGACAGTTGCACATTGTCCGGTTCGGCGACAAAAGCGTGATAGGCGGTGAAAAAGGCCGACAGCGCCTGTTTCGGCCGCTTTTTCTCGGCCCGCAATGCGGCGGCGAACTCGGCGAATACGCCGTTTTCCAGCAGCGCGATCTCGCCGATCAGCGCCTCCTTGCCGGAAAAATGGTTATAGAGGTTGCCCACGCTGACGCCCGCCGCCTGGGCGATATCCCGCATGCTGGTCTGGTGAAATCCCTTATGGGTAAAGCTGTGCAGCGCAGCGTCGACAATCTTTTCTCGGTTTCCCATCGGCAGCTCCCGAAACGGTGAAGGGGCGCTGGGCGCCGTAAATTGACACAAATAAATGAACGAACGTTCGTTCACATTTAAGGATAGCATAGGCCGGTAAAATTGAACCGCGGCTCAACGGCGCAGAGATCGGTGGGAAGAGACAAACGCCGCCCCGCTTTCAGGGGCGGCGCCCGGCAAACTCAGTGCAGCGCGTCGCCCTGCTTCACCGACGTAAACGCCTGCATCAGTTTCACGACGTCATGCATGCCGATGTTGACCTGATTGATCACTTCTCCGGCGTCATGGGTCAATGCCACACCGCCGCCGGCCTGTTCCACGCAGGTCGCCATGCCGGCGATCGCCGCCGCCACGCCTTGCTGGATAGACTTGGTCATGCGTTCGATCTCGGTCGCCGCCTTGCGCGACTGTTCCGCCAGCGTGCGCACCTCGTTGGCCACCACCGCAAAACCGCGCCCGTGCTCACCGGCGTGGGCGGCTTCGATGGAGGCGTTAATCGCCAGCAGATTGGTTTGCGAGGCAATTTTACGAATGGCTTCGACGATGGTGCCGATCTGCTGAGAGCACTTGCCAAGCTCGGTGACCACGTCCGACGTTTCGCGCGCCGCCGCTTCGACCTGCTGCATGCCCTTCACCGCCTGCTGCACGATGACCGCGCCCTGCGCCGCCTGCCGGTCGGTATCGAGCGACAGATGATGCGCGTTGCGCACCATCTCTTCTTCATGCTGCTGCTGTTGCATCAGCCGGGTGATGTCCTGGGCGATCTTCACCACTTTCACCACCTGGCCGTCGTTGTCGAGGATCGGGTTATAGCTGGCCTCCAGCCAGACCCGTTCGCCGCGCCGGTTGACGCGCTCAAAACGCCCGGTGATGAACTCGCCGCGCGCCAGGCGCTGCCAATGCCGCCGATAGTCGTCGGAAGCGGCGAACGCCGGTGGGCACAGCACCGCATGCGACTGCCCGCACGCTTCTTCCAGCCGATAGCCCATCAGCGCCAGCATATTGTCGTTGGCGCTGACAATGTCGCCCTGCGGCGTGAAAGAAATCATCGCCATCGAGCGATTCAGCGCCGCCAGCAGGCTGCGGTGTTCCTGCGCCTGGGTCACTCGCTCGGTCACTTCGCTGGCGATCTTGACGATTTCCACCACCTTACCCTGTTTATTCAGCACCGGCGCATAGGTGCCCTGCAGCCACACCGCCTCGCCGTTTTTCGCGATGCGCTTTATCGTGTCCGTGATGGGTTGCCCTTTATTCAGCGTCTCCCAATGTTCGCGATATAACGGGCTGGCGACATAGTTCGGATCGCAGAAAATACGATGATGCCGGCCTATCACATCATCGCGTTGAAATCCGAGCGTGCTGAGAAAGAGATCGTTGGCGCGCAATACCGTACCGTCGGGCGAGAATACAATCATGGGAACGGCGTGTTCTATCGCGCTCAGCTCGGCGCCTTTGTGGGTAGTTAACTGACTGAATCGTAACAGCATAGGGTGTAGTCCTTGTGGCAGATGATCGCGCTTTTCTTATTTTGTCTGGCCACATGCCGCGCCCACACGCAGACGTGCCATCGCGGAAGGAGCGGGCAGCGCCGATCCTTCTGGTTATTGCTCTTAACCGGATTAAATTTATTTATTCAGTAAAGTAATTATTCGAATTTAAATAAACCAACAACCTAAGATTTTTATTATGAATAACTGTATTGAGAATAACGTAAGTGATGAAAATTGAAAGGTAAAATGCGGATTTTTGTCGGCGCCGGCAGGATAACCGGCGCCGGGAAGATTAACGCCAGCGTTCGGCTGCCCAGGCGGCCTGTTGCTCGGCGTCATGGAAGGTCCAGGCGACGAAGCGGCTGATCTTCTGCCCTTGCGCCATCTCGATGGTGCGCACCTCGGCCGCCCCCGCCACTTTCAGCGCATGGTAGATGGCCGGCAACGTGGTGTTTTTCGAGATAAGCGAGGTGAACCACAGGCAGTTATTGGCCTTGCTGACGCTCTCTTCCACCATCTTGCGCACAAAGGCTTCTTCGCCGCCTTCGCACCACAGCTCGTTGTTCTTGCCGCCGAAGTTTTGCACCGGCTTGTCGGCCACTTCCCCTTTGCCCAATTTATGCAGCTTGCGGCGGGTGCTGGCACGCGCTTCCTGCTCGGACGCGTGGAACGGCGGGTTGCACAGGGTGGCGTCGAATTTCTCGGCCGCGCCGATGATGCCGCTAAAAATCAGCTCAGGCTGTTTTTGCAACCGCAGACGCACGCTGTTGCGCAGCGTCGGGTTCATCTCGACGATCATTTTGGCGGCGTTCAGCGACACCGGATCGATTTCGGAGCCGGTGAAACGCCAGCCGTATTCGCGCAGGCCGACGATCGGGTAAATGCAGTTGGCGCCGACGCCGACGTCGAGGATCGCCACGCCCTTGCCGCGCGGGATCTCGCCGCCGTTGCTGGTCGCCAGCAGATCCGCCAGGTGGTGCAGATAGTCGGCGCGGCCGGGGATCGGCGGGCACAGGTAATCAGCCGGAATATCCCAGTGTTCGATGCCGTAAAAGTGTTGCAGCAACGCACGGTTGAGCATTTTCACCGCCGCCGGATCGGCGAAGTCCACCGAAACATCGCCCCAGGCGTTCGGTTTTACGAACGGTGCCAGCGCCGGGCAGCTGGCGATCAGCGCCGGGAAGTCGTAGCGCGAACGATGACGGTTGCGCGGATGCAGGCCGCTTTTCTGCTGCGGGAAGGTTTTCTTTTTTTCCACCGTGACGGGCTCTCTTGAAGGTATTTCCGGCGCGTAAGATAACACATCCGGCCCGGAATGGCGCAGCGGCGGGAAACCCGGCACAATGAAAGCTTCATCGATTGCCACAGGGGCCCCCATGAGCCGTGAATCTCGCTATTATTATGAACCCGCCGCCGGCCACGGCCTGCCGCACGATCCGCTGAACGCCATCGTCGGCCCGCGCCCCATCGGCTGGATCTCTTCCCGCAGCGCCGCCGGCTTGCGTAATCTCGCCCCCTACAGCTTTTTCAACTGCTTCAACTATCGCCCGCCGATCATCGGTTTCGCCAGCACCGGCTGGAAAGACAGCGTGGCGAATATCGTGGAAACCGGTGAGTTCGTTTGGAACCTGGCGACGCGCCCGCTGGCGGAAGCGATGAACAACAGTTCCATCACCCTGCCGCGCGGTGAGGACGAATTCGCCTTCGCCGGCGTTACGCCGCTGCCCGGGCGCCGGGTCAAAGCCGAGCGCGTGGCCGAAAGCCCGGTGAACTTCGAATGCCGGTTGACCCAATGCATCCAACTGCAAACCGCCGCCGGGGAACAGGTGGAGACCTGGCTGGTCTTGGGCGAGGTGGTGGCGGTGCATCTCGATCCGGCGCTGCTGGATGAACACGGCGTCTACCAGACCGCCGCCGCCGAACCGATCCTGCGCGCCGGCGGCCCGACCGCCTACTACGGCATTTCCGAACAGCACCGTTTCGATCTGACGCGCCCGACACGCTGATCGTTTCCCCCGTTTAGGCAGAAGATAAACGGGGGAATTAATAATCAAAAAAATTGAATAAAACCATCAACACTCTCCGATTTCATCCCGCCTGTCACTGCGCAATAATCCTCCCATCGAAAGGCAAACCCCTTTCTCCCTAATTGACTTTGACAGGAATGACGAACATGAAAACCATCAAAACTTTTGCTGCCGCTATCGCCCTGGCTACCGTTTCTTTCACCACTTTCGCCGCTGAACACGTCAGCGCGCAGGATGCCGCCCAATTCGAAAAAGCCGGCGTGATCGTCGCCAGCGGCGCGACCGACTTGAGCAGCCTGAAATCCCAGTTGGCCGCCAAAGCCGATGCGGCGGGCGCCAAGGCTTTTACCATCACCTCCACCAGCGGCAATAACCTGATGCACGCCACCGCGGTTATCTACAAATAATCGCCGCCCCAGACGTCAAAAAGCCCGCCGGCTATCACCCCGGCGGGCTTTTTTTATGTTCAAGTGCATTAGCGCTGAATGGGTAAGACAGTGAGTTTTTTGCCGTCCGCTTTGTCAGCACCCCACGCGTAAACGAGCCGGAAAATTCTGTCGCCAACAGGCAGAAACCCTGTATTCAATGGGGTTTGCACACACATTTTTTTACCTGCCCATAGCTGGACTAACGGGAGAGGATGATTATCATGTTACGCAGACTACAGATGCAGAGAGCGTTGTATGCAACATATCATTGAAGGTTTCCTCAGTTTCCAGAAAGAGATTTTCCCGCAGCGCAAGGAACTGTTCCGCAGCCTTGCCTCCAGCCAAAATCCCAAAGCGCTGTTTATCTCATGCTCTGACAGCCGTTTAGTGCCCGAGCTGGTCACACAGCAAGAACCTGGGCAGCTTTTCGTTATCCGTAACGCCGGCAACATCGTCCCTTCCTTCGGCCCGGAGCCGGGCGGCGTCTCTGCCACCATCGAGTATGCAGTGGTGGCGTTGGGGGTTACCGATATCGTGATTTGTGGCCACTCGAACTGTGGCGCCATGAAGGCTATCGCGTCCTGCCAGTGCCTCGACCCCATGCCTGCGGTAGCTCACTGGCTGCACTACGCGGATGCGGCCAAAGCGGTGGTCGAGAAGAAAACGTGGAATAGCGAAACAGACAAAGTTAACGCTATGGTCGAAGAGAACGTTATTGCTCAGCTAAATAATATCAAAACCCACCCTTCTGTGGCGGTGGGTCTGCGCAACAGCGGGCTGCGCCTGCACGGCTGGGTGTACGACATCGAAAGCGGTGAAATTCGCACGCTGGATAGAAACACCAAGAGCTTCGTGTCTTTGGCCGATAATCCCGACGTCTATTTCGAATAAAATAGCGTCCGGTTTAGCCATTAAATAAAATCCACGCCGCGGCGTGGATTTTATTATCCGCCTTAAGCCAAGCGCGCCTCTATCGCCGCAGCGAAGTCGCGGCACATCCGGTCGTCACCCTCAGCGTTGTCCGCCAATACCGTCTCGCCATCCACCACCCGGATGTGCGCCTGCAAATCGAAATCTGCCGGCGGCTGCGGGCGCTTGGCCGCGGCGGCCATCGTCTGCTGCGCCTCGTGCCACGCCTGCGCCACCGTCTGGTTGCAGGCCTGCGCCAGATAGTCCGGATTAAACCCTTCGCCGGTCAGGCTGCGCAGCGTGTCGTCATGGCTGACGCTGTTGCCCGGCAACCAGTAGTGTTGCGCCAGATCCGGGCCGATGGCCGGGTTGTCCGTCAGGTAACCGTCGCGCTGCAGGAAGAAGTGACGGGTTTGCTCCACCGCCATCATCGCCAGCAGATAACCCTGATAGGAACAGGCGGACTCCAGCGACAGCAGGTGCGGGATCGCCAGCGTCGGGCGCGGGCTGCCGCTGATGCCGAGGATCTTTTGCTCGACCTCGCGCGCCAGTGCGGTGATGGCTTCCGGCGTGCGTTGCTCGTCATCCCACTGGTACAGCGCCCACTCGAAGTACGGCACCAGCAGGATGTGGCGCTCGTTGAACGCGCGCATCGGCTGGCGCGCCGCGATGCCGGCTTCGATCAGCGCATCGGGCACCGCTTCGCCGGCGGCGTTTTTCGCATAGCGTTTCAGCCAGTCGGCGTCGTCCAGCAGGCTGTCGCAGAACATCGACTGGGTTTCGGCATAGGCCATCGAGGTCGGCGGGAACTCCTGCGAGAAGCACGGCGCATTCTGGCGAATGTTGGCGAAGTGCGCCGCATGGCCGCCCTCGTGGAACAGCGTGTTGAGCCCATAAGCCCCGCTGCCCACCTGCCCCGGCTGCGCCAGGCTGGTGAAGTTGATGCGCGCCGGCACCCATTCCCCCTGACGTACAAACGGCGGCACCGGGCCGTGCATAAAGCCGTTCTCATACTTGCCTTTGCGCACCAGCAGATCGAGATTCATCTCGGCGCCGCCAAAACCGATGTGCAGACGTTTGAAGCTGTCGACCCAGCGTTCCAGCGAACGAGAAAACGGGAAGTAAGGATCCAGTTGACGGGTGACGTCGCCGGCGCTGGCGAAGCGTACGTTCCACGGCTCCAGCGCCTGGTCGCCCTTGTCGGCCGCCAGCTGCCGCAGGCTGCGCGCGTTGGCCGCGCGGGTTTCCCGCTCGAAGCGATCCAGAATGGCGAACAGCTGCTCCGGCGTCATGCGCTCGGTTTTGTTCACCTTGTAGTCGAAATAGTTGCGATAACCCATCTGGCGCGCAAAGCGGTTGCGCAGGCCAATCAGCTCCGGCAGGCCGTTATGCAGCAGCCATTGCTCCAGATCGCGCAGCGCCTGCTGCGAGCTGCGGCGGTAGTCTTCGTTCGGGTTGGTCGCCTGGTTGGTCAACAGCTCGCCGAGCGAGGCCGCCACCCGCCGCCCGTCGGCGTTCAGGTGCGTGACCTGATAGCCCTTGCGGCGCGAGTAAAGATCGGACTCGGCGTGAATGATCTGATCCAACAGCGCCTGCGCCTGCGGATCTTCGATGGCGTTGCAGTCGAAGAAACGCAGCCAACCTTGCAGGCCGTGGATCAGCGCATCGCGCTGCGCCTCCTGCGGCAGCGCTTCCAATCCGGCCAGCAGGCTGCGGATCTCGGCCAGCCGGCGCGGTTCGGCGACGAAGCGCTTATAGGCGCTTTCCGCGGCGGAAAAGCGCGCCGAGACGTCTTCATCGCCGGTGCCCATGTAGTTTTGCCAGAACAGCTCTTCTTTGGCGCGGTGAACGTCGAGGTAATCCTGGTTCAATTGATTGAAGTAATCGAGAGCCTGTTGCATAACCGTCCTTCTCAGCCGATGAGGAAATATCCCAGTATAGCCGCGCTTAGGCCTGACGCAGACGCTGCAGCCCCTGCTCCAGCGTCTCGCTCTCGCCGGCGGCCACCAGGCAACAGGCGACCTGCCGCTGGATGGCCTGCGGGATCGCCACCTCGCCCGCCAGACAGCGTTCAGTCCAGCGCGCGGTGGTTTCAGCGTCTTTCGCCGCCGGCAATGCCGGTGTTTCATCCGGCAAGGTGCGCTCCAGCAGCACCTGCTGTTCGCCGCCGACGATGTGGTGAATTTGCGGGCAGCGCAGCGGGTTGGCGTAGGCCTCGCCTTCCGTGCCGTGCATCAGCAACCCGCGGGCGCCGATCTGGCGGAAAAACGACGCCACCCGGCCAACATACTCCGGATGTGAGACGCTGGCGAGGCGCAACGCATCCTGTTCGCCAAACGGCGTCGCCAGCTTGGCCAGCGTATGGGCGCTGTTGCGCACCCCCATGCGCCAACGCAATCCGAGCTGCCGCGCCAACGGCGCCGACAGCGTGGAAACCGGCATGAATACCGCCTCGCCGTTATCGAGACGCCGCTGGGCGTGAGCGGCCTGTTCCGACCACGGCAGCCCCAGAGCGCGGAAAATCTCGGCGCTGGTCACGCGGGTGCTGTCGTCCAGGACGCCGTGCACCACCACCGGCAGGCCCACTTTCGCCAGCAGCAGCGCCAGCAGCGGCGTCAGGTTGGCCTGCTTGCGCGCGCCGTTGTAGCTCGGCAGCACTACCGGCAGAGGGCGCCCTTGCGGCGCCTGCAGCGACAATACCTGCTGCTGCATCGCCTGGTAGAACCCCAGCATCTCCTCTTCGGCTTCGCCCTTGATGCGCAGCGCGATCAGAATGCCGCCCAGCTCCAGCTCGGGGACCTCTCCAGCCAGCATCGCCTGATACAGCTCAAAGGCGGTCTGCCGATCCAGATCGCGCGCATGATTTTTGCCGCGGCCTATTTCTTTGATAATTTTGGTGTAATCCATCCGAAGGTTCCCTCAGCTCACTCTTCGGTTAGCATACCCTATCCGCGCCGCCGCTCAACCTCCTCAGCCAGCCGCCGCTGCGCGTCATCGCCCTCGCGCAGCCCGGCGATCACCCCGCCGGCATCGTCGGCGCTGCGGTTTTGGCTCATCTTCCATTTGCCTTCGCGCCGGGTGACGGCGATCTCGATACCGACGATGCCTTTAAGCTGCGCGGCGATGTAGTTGGCCGGCGCATCATCGAGCCGCCAGGGCGCCGGGCGGCGCCCTTCCTGCTGCGCGGTCAGATCGATCAGTTGGCGGCGCAGCCAGGCCGGATCGTCCATCACCGTCGGTACGCCATACAGCTGCACCATGCTGTAATTCCAGGTCGGCACCACCTTGCCGGTCTGGCGCTTGCTCGGGTACCAGCCGGGCGACACATAACCTTCCACGCCCTGAAAAATTACCAGGCATTCCGCCGCGTGCCGCAACCGCCGCCAGTGCGCGTTGGCGCGCGACAGGTGCGCCCGCAGCCGCAGCTGCCCCTGCTCGACATCAGCCACAAACGGCAGCGGGTCGGCCGTCAATCCGTGCTCGCCGTGGCTGACCAACAGCCCCAGCGGGTGGGCGCGGATCAACGCCAGTTGGGCATCCAGATCGTCTTCGCGAAATGCGGCGGGTTGAAACATCAGTGCGGCTCCTTATCGCTCTCTCATGATGACAACAGTAAAGCACCCGCCGGCGGCCTACTTAAGATTCGCTTTCTGGCTATTTCGAGTGATCCGCTTTAACAACAGCAGGGCCACGCCCATCGCCAACAGATTAAATACCATGGCGCCGGCAAAGGCTTGGGCATAGCGCTCCGCCGCGCCGCCGCTCGCCAACAGAGGCACAAAACCGACGCCGCTGACCACGATGCCCAACGCGCCTCCCACCTGCTGCACGGTGGCGACCAGACCCGCCGCCATCCCCGCCTGCCGCTCCTGCGCCAAACCCAGCACCAGATTCAGCAGCGGCGTCATGCTCAGCGCCTGACCGAACCCCAGCACCACCAACCCCGGCAGCAACCGCAGCGGATGCGCCAGCGCCTCACCCCACAGCGCCTGCGCCATCAATAGCGCCAACCCGGCGGCGTAAATCGCCACGCCCACGCTCAGCACGCCGTTGCCCCACCGCTGCGCCAGCCGGGGCGCCAGCATCGACGCCAACATAAAGGCCGCGCTGGCCGGGGCGAACAGGCTGCCCGCCTGAAAAGGCGTCAGCCCCGCCCCCGCCTGCAGCAGCAGCGCGAAACACAAGAAAAACGAGGAAGCGGTGGCATAAATCGCCAGCACCACCGCCATACCCGGCGCGAAACCCGCCTGGCGGAACAGCGCCGGATCGAGCACCGCATCGTCACCGCGCTGCGCCAGACGCCGCTCCCAACGCAGGAAGCCCCACAGCGTCAGCATCGCCAACGCCAACATCGGCGCTATCCACCACGGCCAGCCGCGCGCCGGTCCCTCCAGCAGCGGCAGTAGCAACAGCGACAGGCCGGTCGCCGCCAGCCACAGGCCAACGCCGTCCAGCCGCTGCGCCTGCGCCACCCGCGATTCGGGAATGCACCGCACCGCCCACAGCGCCAGTGCGCCGATCGGCAAATTGATCAAAAAGATCATGCGCCAGCCGCTGCCGAACAGGTTGGCCTCGATGATAAATCCGCCGAGGATCTGGCCGAAGATCGCCGCCAATCCCAGCGTCATGCCCAGCCAGGCGAAAGCGCGCCGCCGCTGTTGCGGCGCGTACAGCACCCGCATCAAGGCGTAAATTTGCGGGAACAACAGCGCCGCCGTCGCCCCCTGCAGAATACGCGCGGCGATCAACAGGCTGAGCGATCCCGCCAACCCGCACAGCAGAGAACTCAGCGTGAATCCCAGCATGCCGAGGCTGAACAAGCGCCGACGCCCGAAGCGATCGCCCAGACGCCCACCGGCGATCAACAGCACCCCAAACGCCAGCTCGTAACCGGCGACGATCAAACCGACCCCGGCGAAATCGGCGGCGAACTGCCGCTGGATCACCGGCGCCGCCACGTTGACCACGAACAGATCGAACACCGTGACGAAACCGCCCAACAGCAGCACCGGCAGGCCGGGCAGCCCTCGCCGCTCACCAGATAATGAATGTTCCATACCACCTCCAGAGATTATGATGGCCGCAGTATGGAACAGGGTTTAAACTGTTACTATATAGCCATTTATACTATTACTAACAGCAACAGGACGGCCGACATGCCCCCACGCACCCTCGAACGCACCCGCCACGAACTGGGGGATTTTCTGCGGCAAAAGCGAGAACAGCTGTCGCCAGAGGCGGTCGGCTTGCCGAGCGGCAGCCGCCGCCGCACGCCGGGATTGCGGCGCGAGGAGGTGGCGGCGCTGGCCGGCGTCGGCCTCACCTGGTACACCTGGCTGGAGCAAGGCAGGGAAATCAATGCGTCGGTGACGTTTTTGGAAAATCTGGCGCGGGTGCTGCAGCTCGACGCCGCCGGCCGCTACCACCTGTTCTTATTGGCGCATCAGCGCCCGCCGGTGCCGGTTGGGCATCAGTGGTGCCAGGTTTCGCCGTTGGTGCGGCGTCTGCTGGACGATTTGGCGCTGCGGCCGGCCTACGTCATGAACCTGAGTTGGGACATCATCGCCTGGAATCCGGCGGCACAGCGGCTGTTCGCCATCGGCGATCGCCCGGCGCAAGAGCGCAACATGTTGTGGATGCTGTTTGCCGATCCGCAGCTCAATGAGCGCCTGCTGGAGTGGCAGGCGCAGGCGCCGCAAATCCTGGCCAGCTTCCGCCGCGACTACGCCCGCGCGCCGGAGGATGAGGTAATGCGCCAACGGGTGCAGGCGCTGGAGCGGGTGTCGCCGCCGTTCCGCCGGCTCTGGCGGCAGCATGACATTCACGGACGCTGTCAGGGGCGGCGCAGCTTCGTCGTCCCGGAGATCGGCCCGGTCACCTTTGACCATGCCTCTTTCATCGTCGACGAAGAGAACCATCTGCGGCTGGTGATGTACAGCGCGCTGCCGGACGAACCGGCCAGCGCGGCGTTTGAAGCGCTGCTGCGCGAGGATTAACGACGGCTGTCGAAAATGAGTTTGCAGGCCAGCCCGGCGAACACGCCGCTCAGCAGGTAGTTCGGCCAGCGGGCGCTGAAGCGGCGACTGGCGAAACGGCTTTTCATGCCGCTGACCGCCAGGATCACCCCGCCGTTAATCAGCAAGCCGACCAGATTCAGCACCGTCGCCAGCGCCAGCATCTGCACCACCACCGAGCCGGCGCGCGGATCGATAAACTGCGGGAACAGCGCCAACACGAACAGCGCCATCTTCGGGTTGAGGATGTTGGTCAGCAGCCCCTGTCGGAAAATGCGCGCCGTCGGCACCGCCTGCAACCCGGCGGAAGCCTGCAGACTGCTGCCGGATCGCAGCGTTTTCCAGGCCAGATAAAGCAGATAAGCCGCGCCCAACATTCTCACCGCGTCGTAAGCCAGCGGCACCGCGACGAACAGTTGCGACAACCCCAGCGCCGCCGCCAGCGCGTGGCAGTAAGTGCCGAGTTGAATGCCCGCCAGCGAAGCGAAACCGGCCCGCCGCCCCTGGCTGACGCTGCGCGAAGCGATCAGCAGCATATCCGGGCCGGGGGTCAGCGCCAGCGCCACGCAGGCACCGGAAAACAACAACAGCGTTGCAGCATCAATCATGAATCACCTGATAAGAAGACGGACGGGGATGGAGCATCCATCATAGCGACGCCGACGTGGCTTGTCAGCGCCGCTCACATCAGATCACCCACAAATCGAGATACTCGTTGACCGGCATCTGCGCCAGCCGCTGCCGGTCCAGCGACACCTCAAGAATGCGCTGCTGCTGCAGGGCCGGGAACTGGCGCGCCAGGTTGGTTTTGAACTTCTCGATCAGCAGCGGGATGCCCTCTTCGCGCCGCCGCGCATGGCCGATGGGGTACTCCACGGCCACCTCATCCAGACGGCTGCCGTCGGCGAACTCCACCGTCAGCGCATTGGCTATCGAGCGTTTTTCCGGATCGTGATAATCGCGCGTGAAGGCGGGATCTTCATGGCAATGTATCTTGCTACGCAATGCGTCGATGCGCGGATCTTCGGCCACCCGGTCTTCGTAATCCGCCGCCGTCAGCCGGCCGAACAGCAGCGGGATCGCCACCATATACTGAATGCAGTGATCGCGATCCGCCGGATTATCCAGCGGCCCCTGCTTGTCGATAATGCGCAGGCAGGCCTCGTGGGTGCGGATGCTCACTGCGGCGATGTCGGCGGCGGTTTTGCCGGCGGCCTGCATCTGGCGGTGCAGCGTCATGGCCGCCTCCACGGCGGTCTGGGCATGGAACTCCGCCGGGAACGAAATTTTAAACAGCACGTTCTCCATCACATACGCGCCGTACGGCCGCTGGAAGCGGAAAGGTTTGCCGTTGAACGAGACGTCGTAGAATCCCCAGGTCGGCGCCGTGAGCGCCGAGGGATAGCCCATCTCACCGGTGGCGGCCATCAGCGCCAGCCGCACCGCGCGGGCGGTCGCATCCCCCGCCGCCCAGGATTTGCGGGTGCCGGCGTTCGGCGCGTGGCGGTAGGTGCGCAGCGACTGCCCGTCCACCCACGCCAGCGACACCGCGTTCAGGATCGCCTCGCGGCTCAGGCCGAGCAGCTGCGCCACCACCGCGGTGGACGCCACCTTCACCAGCAGCACGTGATCCAACCCTACCCGGTTAAAGGCGTTTTCCAGCGCCAGGCAGCCTTGGATCTCATGCGCCTTGATCATGGCGATCAGCACCTGCCGCATGGTCAGTGGCGCTTTGCCCGCCGCCACCGCCTGGCGCGAGAGCCAGTCGGCCACCGCCAGGATCCCGCCCAGGTTGTCCGACGGGTGGCCCCACTCCGCCGCCAGCCAGGTGTCGTTGAAGTCGAGCCAGCGGATCATGGCGCCGATATTGAACGCCGCCTGCACCGGATCCAGCTGGAAACGGGTGCCGGGCACCCGGCTGCCGTTCAGCACCTCGGCACCCGGCACCACCGGGCCCATCAGTTTCTTGCAGGCGGGGTAGCTCAGCGCCTCCAGCCCGCAGCCGAGGGTATCGAGCAGGCAATAATGGGCGGTGCGGTACGCCGCCGGGGTATCGACGGCCTCTTTCATTACATAATCGACGATATCGACCATTTCGCGATCGAACGGCGGACGGCCGGTGTTGGCAGACTCAAGCATCATGATTCCCAAAGGCTCCAGAGTGAAAACGACACGATAACGATCGGCGCTCAGCGCTGATCCAGCGGCACGAACGCCCGCGCTTCCGGCCCGGTATAGTTGGCGGACGGGCGAATGATTTTGTTGTCCTGCCGTTGCTCGATGATGTGCGCCGACCAGCCGCTGACGCGCGCCATGACGAACAGCGGCGTGAACATTTCGGTGGGCACCCCCAGCTGGTGGTAAGACACCGCCGAGAACCAGTCGAGGTTGGGGAACATGTTTTTGGTGTCGCGCATCACGCTTTCCAACCGGTCGGCGATGTCATACAGCTTCATCGCGCCCGCGTCCTGCGACAGGCGTAGCGCGATCTCTTTGATCACCTGATGGCGCGGATCGGAGACGGTGTACACCGGGTGCCCGAAGCCGATCACCACCTCTTTGTTATCGATGCGGCGGCGAATGTCGGCTTCCGCTTCGTCCGGCGTTTCATAGCGTTGCTGGATCTCCAGCGATACCTCGTTGGCGCCGCCGTGCTTCGGCCCGCGCAGCGCGCCAATGGCGCCGACGATCGCCGAATAGACATCGGATCCGGTGCCGGCGATCACCCGGCCGGCGAAGGTCGAGGCGTTGAACTCATGCTCGGCGTACAGGATCAATGACGCGTGCATCGCCTGCTCCCAGCTGGCGGAAGGCGCCTCGCCGTGCAGCAGGTGCAGAAAGTGGCCGCCGATGGAATCGTCGTCGGTCTCCGGCTGAATGCGCTCGCCGTTGTGGCTGTAGTGATACCAGTAGAGCAGCATCGATCCCAACGACGCCAGCAGGCGGTCGGCGATGTCGCGCGCGCCGGCCGCGCCGTGCTGCTCTTTTTCCGGCAGCGTGCAGCCGAGGGCCGAAACGCCGGTGCGCATCACGTCCATCGGGTGAGATGCCGCCGGCAGCGCCTCCAGCACCGTGCGCACGCTGGCGGGCAGGCCGCGCAGCGCCTTGAGCCGCTGCTTGTAGGCATGTAGTTCGTCGCGGTTGGGCAACTTGCCGTGGATCAGCAGATGGGCGACTTCTTCAAACTCGCAGTGGCGCGCGAGGTCGAGAATGTCGTAACCGCGGTAGTGCAGATCGTTGCCGCTGCGCCCTACGGAACACAGCGCGGTATTCCCGGCGGGCACGCCGGATAACGCCACGGATTTTTTCGGCTTAACGCCAGTCGGGCTTTGCGGGGGGATCGCTTGGCTCATACTGTCCTCATTTGGCTTCTGCGTGAATGGCGCTTATTCGTCGCGTTGGCGAGCGAACAGAGCGTCGAGTTTCTCTTCGAACAAATAGTAGTTGATGCTTTCATACAGCTCGTTGCGGGTCTGCATGGTGTCGATGACGTTTTTCTGCGTGCCCTCTTCGCGCAGGGCGCGGTACACCCGCTCCGCCGCCCGATTCATCGCCCGGAAGGCCGACAGCGGATACAGCGCCATATCCACCCGGGCGCTGCGCAGCTCCTCGGTAGTGAACAGCGGCGTCGCGCCGAATTCGGTGATGTTGGCGAGGATCGGCACCTGCGTCGCTTCGGCGAAGCGGCGGTACATGCCCAGCTCGGTGATCGCTTCCGGGAACAGCATGTCGGCCCCGGCCGCCACGTAAGCCTGAGCGCGCTCGATGGCCGCCTCCAGCCCCTCCACCGCCAGCGCATCGGTGCGCGCCATGATCACGAAGTCCGGATCGCTGCGCGCATCTACCGCCGCCTTGATGCGATCCACCATCTCTTCGGTGGAGACGATGGCCTTATTGGGCCGATGGCCGCAGCGCTTGGCGCCGACTTGATCTTCGATATGCAGCGCCGCCGCCCCGGCCTTGCTCACCGAGCGCACCGTGCGGGCGACGTTGAACGCCGATGCGCCGAAACCGCTGTCGACATCCACCAGCAGCGGCAGCGGGCAGACATCGGTGATGCGGCGAATATCGGTCAACACATCGTCCAGCGTCGAAATACCCAGGTCCGGCAGCCCCAGCGAACCGGCCGCCACGCCGCCGCCGGAAAGATAGATGGCCTGGAACCCCGCCCGCTGGGCCAGCAGGGCATGGTTGGCGTTGATCGCGCCGGCGATTTGCAGGGGTTTTTCTTTACTCAGGGCCTGACGAAAGGCGAGCCCGGGTGAGCGCAGCGTCATGACGTTCTCTCCGATTAGCTAGATGGAACAGACAGAGCAAGAGGCGGGCCAGGTTGCACTTTGGCGAGGAAAAAATTAAAAGCGATAAAAATAAGTGAGTTATAAAATTCGCATCGCCATTGGGCAGACCAAGCGATAAAAAACGTTTCAGTTAACGTTTCAATCTCGGTTTCAGTCGGCATATTTGAAACATGACTGAAACAAGGCTACACCTAATGCAGCCACTTTCATTCGGTAACCCACCATGAGCGATCACATCACGCCGCCCCGCACGCCGGACAAACCGGTGATCTGGACCGTCTCCATCACCCGCCTGTTCGATCTGTTCCGGGATATCAGCCTCGAGTTCGACCACCTGGCGACCATCACCCCGATCCGTCTCGGCTTCGAGGAGGCGGTGCAGCATATCCGCTCTCGCCTGGCTAGCGAGCCTTGCGACGCCATCATCGCCGCCGGCTCCAACGGCGCCTACCTGAAAAGCCGCCTGTCGGTGCCGGTCATTTTGGTCAAGCCTGGCGGCTTCGACCTGCTGCAGGCGCTGAGCAAGGCGCGCAGAACCGCCGATCGGATCGGTGTCATCACCTATAAAACGCCCCTGCCCGCGCTGATGGAGTTCCAGCAAACCTTCGATCTGCCGCTGGAGCAGCGCAGTTACGTCACCGAAGAGGACGCGCGCGGCCAGATCGCCGAGCTGAAAGCCGCCGGTATTCAGGCCGTGGTCGGCGCCGGCCTCATCAGCGATCTGGCGGAAGAAGCCGGGCTCACCGCCATTTTTCTCTATTCCGCCGCCACCCTGCGCGCCGCCTTCAGCGATGCGCTGGACGTGACGCGCCTGATGCTGGGCGGCGCCAAACGCGGCGGCGACTACGCCGCGCGCGATACCCTGCAGCCGCGCTATGGGCTGGGCGATTTGCAGGGCAATTCCCCGCAGATGGAACAGACCCGGCGCACCATCATGCTGTACGCCCGCTCGCCGGCGGCGGTGTTGATCGAAGGCGAAACCGGCACCGGCAAAGAGCTGGCGGCGCAGGCGATCCACCGCGAATACTTTTCCCGGCGCGGCGCGCCGTCCAGGGGCGCGACACCGCCGTTCGTCGCCATCAACTGCGGCGCCATCGCCGAATCGCTGCTGGAGGCGGAGCTGTTCGGCTATGAAGAAGGCGCCTTCACCGGTTCACGGCGCGGCGGCCGACGCGGGCTGCTGGAAACCGCCAACGGCGGCACCCTGTTTCTGGATGAGATCGGCGAAATGCCGCTGCACCTGCAAACCCGGCTGCTGCGGGCGCTGGAAGAAAAAACCATCACCCGGGTCGGTGGGCAACAGCCGGTAAAGGTCGACTTTCGCGTCATCAGCGCCACCCACACCCGCCTGGAGCAGGCGATTCAACAGGGCGATTTTCGCGCCGATCTGTTTTACCGCCTGAGCGCCCTGCGGCTGCAACTGCCGCCACTGCGGGCGCGCGGCGACGATATCGCAATGCTGGCGGAACACTTTCTGAAACAGTCGCTGGCGGCGCTCGACGTGCCGCTGACGGAGCCGCTGCGCGCCACCCTGGCCGGGTGTTACGCCGCGCTGGGTCATTACGCCTGGCCCGGCAACCTGCGCGAGCTGCGCAACATGATGGAGCGGGTGGCGCTGATGCTGAGCACCGGCGTCGCACCGAGCGGCGAGACCCTGCAGTGGCTGCTGCCGGAGCTGGCGGCGGTCTCGCCGCCCGAGACGCAGGCGGCGCCCGTCTCCGCCCGCGAAGCCCTGGCGCGGTGTGGAGGCGACCACGCCGCCGCCGCCCGGTTGCTCGGGATCAGCCGCACCACTTTATGGCGTCGGCTGAAAAAACCGAACTGAGCATCAGCCGGCGCGCCGGCCGTCCGAGGCCGGCAGCAGTCGCGCTCGCCGCTCGCCCAACAGGTTCATGCCCGCCGCCGCCAGCAGGATGATCGCCGTCCCCAGCAGTTGCCATGCCGACAGCCGGTGGCCAAACGCCAGGCGATCCACCAGCATGGCGGCGATCGGGTAGATGAACGACAGCGAGCCGATCAGGTGGGTCGGCAGCTTCTGCAACGCGCCGTACATCAGCACGTACATCAGGCCGGTATGCAACACGCCGAGCGTCGCCAGCATCCCCCACTGGCCAACGCTGGCCGACGCATGAAAATCCACCAGCGGCAGCAGCATCACCGCCCCCACCGTTACCTGGATCAGCGCAATAAGATGGGGCGGCGTGCCCTTCAGCCGCTTGGCCGCCAGCGCCATCAGGGCGTAGAAAAACGCCGCGCCGAGCGCCAGCGCGATGCCCGCCAGATAATGGCTCTGCTCCCCCGCCTGCCGCGGCTGAGCCAGCACCACCAGCATCATGCCGCCGAACGCCAGCCCCAACCACAGCAACTTGCGGGCGGTCAGCCGTTCCCCCAGAAACAGCGCCCCCAGCCCCACCAGCATAAACGGCTGGGTGTTGTACACCGCGGTGGCGATGGAGATAGAGGCATAGGAATAGGCGGCGAACAGCAGCAGCCAGTTGATCACCAGCGCGACGCCGCCGGCGATCGCCAGCAGCAGCGTGGCGCGCGTCAGCGCATCGCGGCGCAGCTGGCCCAGCGCGCCGCACACTGCCAGCAGCACCAGCGCCCCCACCGCGCAGCGCCAAAACACCACGTTGATAACCGGCTGGCCGGACATCAGCACAAACCAGCCGATGGAGCCGGAAATCAGCATCGCCGCCGCCATCTCCAGCGAGCCGCGTTTTATCTCTGCATTCATTCTGCGTTCCTCAAAGCTTGCCCAGAGACATAGCTTGCGGCTTCGCAGGGCGGCTTTCCATAGCATAAAAAAGGCAGATGTGCTTAACTGCCTTTTTCTCGCAGCTACAATCAAGGAAACACCTAACGGAGGCGTTATGGATGATATCGATCGCCAAATCCTGACCATTCTGGCGGAAGATGCGCGCGCATCGTTGAAGACGCTGAGCGCGCAGGTGGGCCTGTCGTCGCCGAGCACGTCGGAAAGATTGCGGCGGCTGGAGGAAAGCGGCGTGATCCAGGGCTATACCCTGAACGTCAATCTGCAGGCGGTGGGTTACGCCTTTCAGTCGCTGGTGCGCATCAAGCCGCTGCCGGGCATGCTGAAGAAGGTCGAACAGCTGATTCAGGCGATCCCGGAAGTGGTCGAATGCGATAAGGTGACCGGCGAAGACTGCTTTATCGTGCGGCTGGTGGCGCACTCGATGGAACAGCTCGACCACACCCTCGATCGGCTGGCCGAGCATGCGCAGAGCAACACCTCGATCGTGAAAACCACGCCGGTCAAGCGCCGCCTGCCGCCGCTGCTCTGATCAACGCCGCCGTTTGCGGGCGAACGGGTTGCCGCGCTTCTTCTCTTTTTTAGCCGCGTCGGCGGCGGATTTCAGCGCCGCCAGATGCGCCTTGTCGGCCTCCGGCACCGCGCGCTGCTCAATCGGGAACACCGGCAACGACGCCAACAGCCGCGAACCGTAATTTTTGGTCAGCAACCGGCGATCGTAGATCACGATCTCGCCGTAACATTGGTTGCTGCGGATCAGGCGGCCGACCTGCTGGATCAGGTTGAACGAGGCGCTCGGCAGGCTCTGCACTTCGAACGGATAACGCTTCAGCGATTTCAGCCACTCGCCTTCGGTGATGATCACCGGGCTGTCGATCGGCGGGAACGCGATTTTGTGAATATGCACCTGGGTCAGCAGTTCGCCTTTCAGATCCAGCCCTTCGGCGAACGATTGCAGCCCCACCAGCACGCTGGCGACGCCCTTCTCCACCCGCTTGCGGTGCTCTTCCACCAGCCGGTAGCGCGGCTGGTCGCCCTGCACCAGCAGCATCAGCCGCAGATCGGTCACGTAGCTGAGGAAAGTCTGCATCGCCCGGTGGCTGCTGAACAGGATCAGCATGCCTTTGTGCTTGCCGCTCGCCTGCTCGGCGCGGAAAAACCGCGCCATTTCCTCAAGGTGCTCCGCCTCATTGGCGAGCGCCGGTTCGTAGCGCATCTGCGGAATGACAATCTTGCCCTGTTCGACATGATTGAACGGCGATGAGAGCGTTTCGAAGCGATCGCCGGCCTTCTCGCTCAACCCGCTCATCTCTTGCAAACGCGCGAAGCTGTTCAGTGAACGCAGCGTGGCCGAGGTGACCACCACGTGCGGCACCTTGCGCCACAGCAGCTTTTCCAGCTGATCGCTGACGCGAATGCCGACGCAGTGCAAATACAGATGGGTGACGTTATCGCGCAGTTCGCGCGTGACCCATTTGGAGATCGGCGCGTTGGACGACTTGTCGAGCGCCGCCAGCCGCCACAGCTTGCTCATCGCCTCCAGATAGCCCAGCGTGCGGCTCATCTGAATGATCGAGCGGTGCAGACGCATGATGTCGTGCTTGCCGGTCTGTTCGGTAAGATCGTTAAGCACGAACTCCGCCAGCCCGCGCAGCGCATCGGTCAGTTTGAACAGCCGCGCGCAGCTCTCCACCATCTCCGCGGGCAGCTCGCCCATTTCAAAACGGTGCTCGGCCGCCACGCTGTCGCCGGGCAGATAGGCGCTGACCTGATGCTCGAAGATCTGCACCAGCTCGCGCAGCTCCTCGCAATGGTTTTTCAGCCGTTCGCTGTTGGCCAGCCCCGGCGGATTCTTCGGCCGGTACTGCGTCATGCACTGTTCGACCTGGCGCACGATCATGTCCAACTGCAGGTTGGTCGACAGCGCGGTGATTTCCCCGTCGATCTCCAGCGCGTCGCGCGCCACCTCCGGCAAATGGTGGCCTTCGTCCAGCACCAGCAGCAGCTCTTTCGGGTTCGGCAGCACCGATTCCGTCTCCAGCGCCGCCATCACCAGCGCGTGGTTGGCCACCACCACGTCGGCGCTCTCGATCTCTTTGCGGGCGATATAGAACGGGCATTCGCGAATGTAGTGACAGTTGCGCCCCAGGCAGTTGGCCTTGTCGGTGCTCAGCTTGGCCCACAGCGGATCGTCGATGCTCTGCTGATAGTGATCGCGCAGCCCGTCCCACTCAAAGCGGGCCAGCGCCTTGGTCAGCTTCTGACACAGCGCCTGCTCTTCACCGCTGGACGGCGCCAGCTCGTCGTCGAGAAACAGCGTCAGATCGCCCTGTTGGCTAACGTCGGTGCTCATCGCCGCCAGATTGCGCGGGCAGACGTAACGCCCGCGGCCAAAGGCGCCGGTAAATTTCAGATCGGGGATAATCTTCTTCAGCAGCGGCAAATCTTTGCTGTAGATCTGGTCCTGCAGCGCCACGTTGGCGGTGCTCACCACCAGCGGCTTGCTCTCCGCCCGCCCGACGGCGATGCCCGGGATCAGGTAAGACAGCGTTTTGCCGACGCCGGTCGGCGCCTCGATCGCCAGATGGCGCGGGTAGTCGCCGGCCAGCGTCTTCGCCACTTCGGCGATCATCTGGCGCTGGGGCGCGCGGGAAATAAAATCCGGTATTTGCTGCTGCAGGGCTTTGTACCACTGGCCAATCTGATCTTTAACTGCGGAGGAGAGCGCCATTCAACTCTTATCTAAACGAAATGATGGCGCTATTGTCCCACAGACCGCCGGCGACGTCAGCCCGAGTTACGCCTGCGGATCGATCATTGAGGCGCGCCCGCCGCCGAACGACCACTCGTCCAACTGGGTGGTGGCGATCACCACCATCACATCCTCGGGGTTCAGCCGCAGCTTTTCCGCCAGCAGCGCCGCCAGCCGTCGGTAGAAACGCCGCTTGGTGTCGCTGTCGCGCGGCCGCCCGGCGGTGATGTAAAACAGCACGAAATCCGCGCTGCGCGGCCCGCCGAGATAGTCGCGATCGTAGATAAGCTCGCCGGGGCGGTATTGATCGATCGCCTGAAACCTGTCCGTCGGCGGCACCTCGAAGGCCTCCACCAGCGCCTGATGCAGGCTGTCGGACAAGGTTTGCAGGTAGTCGGCGGATTTGCCCTGGTGCAGGGCGATGCGGCTAAACGGCATGGGGCGCCTCCGGTTCCAGCTCGCGCAAGCGCGCCACGGCCGACGCCGCCGCGGGCCAGCCGGCGTAAAACGCCAGGTGGGTGATGAGCTCCGCCAATTGCGGGCGATCGACGCCGTTGCGCTGCGCCAGCTGCAGATGAAACGGCAGTTGCTCCAGGCGGTTGAGCGCCACCAGCGCGGCGACGGTGATCAAGCTGCGCTCGCGCGGGCTCAGCTCTGGCCGCTGCCAGACATCGTCAAACAAGACGCTGTCGCTGAGCTGCGCCAGCTTGGGGGCGATATCGCCGAACGCCTGTTGTCCGGCCCGGGATTCTGATTGCATCACACTCTCCTGTCAGTTGCGGATAGCCTTACGCTACCCGCCAGCGAGGCGAGTGAAAATCGGGATTTTCGGCAGTCTCGGTTCAGAAAAACGGGAGGGTTCCCCGCCGACGGCGGGGAGATATTACGATTCCAGCGGCGCAACGCCGTCGAAATGGGCGCTCAGCAGCGCATTCAGCTCCGGCCGCTGCTCCACCCGTTCGGCGATGGCGTAAAGCCGCGGGCAGTGTTGCCGGAACCACGCGCGCCCCGGCCGCCAGTTGCACATCACCGCCACGTACAGATCCAGCGCGCTGAAGCTCTTGCCGAGAAACCACGGTCCGGCGGCGCCGGCGGCGGCGTTCAACTGCCGCAATAAACGCTCGCGATAGCTCATCACTGCGTTTTTCAGCTGTTCCGCCCCTTCCGTTTTCGGCTGCCAGCGCTGCGGATGATCGGCATAGGTGAAAGTGGGATAAATCTCCGCGTTGATGAACAACAGCCAGCGCAAAAAGCGCGGCAACAGCGGCGAGCCGCCGGGCGGCGCCAATTCGGCATGCGGTGCGCGATCGTGCAGCAGCAGGATAATCGCCGCGCTCTCCGTCATCACTTCGTCATCAGGCAGCACCAGAGTGGGGACCTGACCGAGCGGGTTCAACGCCAACAGGCGATCCCGCTCCGGGCCCTCCTGGGTGTAATCCACTTCCTCGTAGCCCCAGGGGAACGCGGTCAGCACCAACGCGGCGGCCACGATGGTCGAGCCACACCCCTGCGTACCGAACAATGTATAAGTATCGTGCATGATTCCTCCGGAAACCGATCAGGCTATCGGTAACTGTAGACCAGCCGCCGACCGTCGGTTGCAGAAAAAATTCACCCTTTGCGCGACTTTTTTAATCGTTCGACATGAAAATGAATTTTTTGTCATAAATAGATCACATTACTACGGTAAAAATTCTCCGCCGCCAACAACCGGACGGCACAGTAAAGCAGCAATGCAACTGATGATAGCGTCTTTTAATCGAATAAAGCAGGGTAACCCATGAAACGTAATCTTCTGGCCGTTATTATTCCGGCACTTTTACTTGCGCAAGCGGCACAGGCAGCAGAAATCTACAATAAAGACGGCAACAAACTCGATTTTTACGGTCGTGTGAAAGCCCTGCATTATTTCTCCGATGATGCCGGCAACGATGGCGATAAAACCTACGTCCGTATCGGCTTTAAAGGCGCCACCCAGATTAATGACATGCTGACCGGTTACGGCCAGTGGGAATATCAGATCGCCGCTAACCATTCTGAATCCGACGGCACCAAAGACACTAAAACGCGTCTGGGCTTCGCCGGTCTGAAATATAAAGACCTTGGTTCTTTCGACTACGGTCGCAACTACGGCATTATTTACGACGTCGGCGCCTGGACGGATATGCTGCCTGAATTCGGCGACGACGCGTACGTCAAAACCGACAACTTCATGAACGGCCGCACCAACGGCGTCGCCACCTACCGCAATAACAACTTCTTCGGTCTGGTCGACGGCCTGAAATTCGCCGTCCAGTATCAGGGCAAGAACGAAAACGACGGCCGCTCCGCCAGCAAGGCTAACGGCGACGGCTGGGGTCTTTCCTCCAGCTATGAAATCATCGATGGCCTGAGCGTGGGCGCCGCCTATGCCTCTTCCAACCGCACCGCCAGTCAGAAAGCGGGCACCTTCGGTAAAGGCGACAAGGCCGATATCTGGGCCGCCGGTCTGAAGTATGACAACAACGATGTCTACCTGGCCGCGACCTACTCGGAAAGCCGCAACATCGCGCCAATTTCCGGCACCGCCACCATCAATAACCGCTCCACTTCCGTCAGCGGCTTCGCCAATAAAGCCGAAGGCCTGGAACTGGTTGCGCAATATCAGTTCGACTTCGGTCTGCGTCCATCGCTGGGCTACGTTCAGCAGAAGGGCAAAGATATTGAAGGCATCGGCGATGCCGACCTGGTGAAATATATCGACGTCGGCGCGTATTACTATTTCAACAAGAACATGTCGACCTATGTGGATTATAAAATCAACCAGCTAGACAGCAATAATAAGCTGGGTCTGAAAGACGACAACGTGATTGCCGTCGCCCTGACCTACCAGTTCTGATGTGATGAATGAATAACCACCACTGCAAACTTTAGCGTCACTTGATACCCAGAGTTTTATTTCGCCGGGCGGCTGCGTCCGGCTTTTTTGTTTTTATTTTCCCCGCCGGCGAATGCCCCCGCTTGCCTTGCCAAACAAACGGGTCTACATGTATAGCTTTCCCCCGAGCGGAATCAGCCATGCATAACGACGGTCGGTTTAACTATCACAACGCCGTGCGCTACAGCAGCGACGAACTGGCGAACATCCTCAACCACTGTTTTGAAAACTACATCGTGCGTTTCGTCCTCGACGGGCCGACCTTCGCCGCCCGCTTCGGCGCCGAAGATCTCAGCCTGAACGACAGCCTGATCGTCACCCATCGCAATGAACCGGTGGCGGTGGCGCTGATCGCCCGCCGCGGCCGGCACAGCCGGATCGCGGCCTTTTCCGTACGCCCCGAGATGCGCGGCCAGGGGCTGGGTAAGGCGCTGATGCAGCGGGTAGTAGCGGATGCCCGTCAGCGCGGCGATCATCGGCTGTCGCTGGAAGTGATCGAAGGCAACGACGCCGCGCTGGCGCTGTACCACCGCGCCGGGCTGCGCATCGTGCGCACCCTGACCGGCCATCAGGCGCCGGCGGCCGTGCCGCCAGGCAAGGCGGTGCTGCAGGCGGTCGATCCGCTGACCGTCAGCCATCGCCTGACGGCGGAAGGCGCCACCGACCTGCCCTGGCTGATCGCCCCCGAGTCGTTGTTCAAACTGCCGGGCACACCGCGAGCCTATACGCTCAATCGTCAGGCCTACGCCGTGGTGATGCCCGGTACCGAGCACTGCTGGCTGCGCCTGATCTACGTGCCGCCGCAGCATCGCGGCCAGGGGCATGCCCGCGCCTTGCTGGCCGCTCTGCAAGCGCAGTTCGCCCCTTTGCCGCTGACCGCCAACGTTTTTGTGCCCGAGGTGGCCGCCCCCTTCTTTACGCATCTTGGCTGGCGGCAGGATCCCCTGCGTCAGTTCGAGATGGATATGCTGCTGGACAGTCCACAATAAAAAAGAGAGATAACAATGGCAGGAAAACAGGTACGCACACTCACCCTCGGCGCGGCGATGGGCGTCGCGCTGCTGGCCTTGACCGGTTGCGCGCAGCCGCCGCACGCCGACGCGCAGGCCCAGCAGCGGTTGGCGGATCAATCGGTGCTGGCGGTCAACTGGTTCCAACAGTCCGGCGAATACCAGGCGCTGGCACATCAGGCGTTCAACAGCGCGCAACGCGCCTTCGATCAGGCCAGGGCCGCGCCAGGCCGTAAAAAGGCGGTGGTGGTCGATCTGGATGAAACCATGCTGGATAACAGCGCCTACTCCGGCTGGCAGGCGCAGCAGGGCCGACCGTACGACGGCGCCACCTGGGCCAAATGGACGCAGGCCGAACAGGCCGCCGCGGTGCCGGGCGCAGTGGCGTTCGCCCGCTATGTTAACGCCCATCAGGGGACCATGTTCTACGTGTCGAACCGTAAACAGAGCGACTACGCCGCCACGGTGGCCAACATGCAGAAGCTCGGTTTCACCGGCATGTCGGAAAAAACCGTGCTGCTCAGCACCGATACCTCCAATAAGCAGGCGCGCTTCGACGCCATCAAACAAGCCGGCTATGACATCGTGGTGTACGCAGGCGACAACCTGAACGACTTCGGCGCCGCGACTTACCACCAGGACAATGCGCAGCGCCGGGCGTTCGTCAGCGAGAATCAGGGCAAGTTCGGCACCGAATTCATCGTGCTGCCCAACCCGCTGTACGGCGACTGGGAAAGCGGCCTGGCTCGCGACTACAACAAGCTGACGCCGCAACAGAAGCTGCAGGTGCGCCAGCAGGCGATCAAAGCCTGGCGCGGGCGCTAACCCTCACAGCAGTTTGTACATATAGCAGGTGGCCTCCAACGCCCCGCCGTCGCTGGCGCGGGCGTATTGCGGGATGTCGCCCGCCGCCTCGAACCCCAATTGACGGTACAGCCCCTGCGCCGCGCTGCCGCTCAGGGTATCCAGCACCAACAGGCTGCGGCGATGACGCGCCGCCAGCGCCTGCACTTCCTGCATCAACAGCCGGGCGACGCCCTGCCGCCGCGCCTGCGGGTGCACCATCAGCTTGACCACTTCCGCCCGGTGGCGGCCGTTGTCCGGCATCGCCAACAGCAGCTGCACGGTGCCGACCGGCCGGCCGTTCGCGAGCGCCACCAGCATCGCACGCTCTCCCCGCGCGATGGCCGGCAGCAACCCCTGCCAAAACGCCTGCGCCTGCGTCAGCGTAAAGGGCATGACAAAACCGATGCTGGCGCCGTGCGCCACGCTGGCGTGCAGCATTTCGGCCAATTCGGCAATGGCGCTTTGCGCCGCGCCGGCGTCCCACTGTTGCAATTCAATCATGGCTATGGCCTGCAAATAAAGAGGGTGTAATGGGCCGGCTCATCGCCGGGGACATGGAAACGGGAGGCGCCGAACAGGCGGTAGCGCAGGCAGTCGCCGGATGATAACCGGAAAACGCGCCCTTCCAGCGTCAACTCCAGCTGCCCGGACAGCAGCCAGAGATGGTGCTCCAGCGCCGGAATCGACGGCAGGTCGTAATCGATCTGCGCGCCGGCATCAAGCCGGGCTTCGATAAATTCAGCCTTATACAACGCAGCGGGGGGAGAAACGGAGCGACGGTGAAAACCGCTGGCGCGATCGACCCACACCGGTTGCTGCTGCGGCCGCAACAGCTCCGGCGGCTCGTCTTCGATCTCGCTCAGCAGGCGCGACATGGTCAACCCATAGGCGGCGCACAGCCGGTTCAGCAACGACGCCGTCGGGCTGGTCTCGGCGCGCTCCACCCGCGAGAGCGTCGCCCGGCTAAGGCCAGTGCGCTGCGCCAGCTCCTCCAGCGACCACGCCCGTTGCTGGCGCAAATCCGCAAGCCGCTGCGCCAACCTCAGGTCGGCATTGTCCAGACCGTTATCCATCGTTCACACTCCGTTTGAAAATCCCATATAAGAGAAATAATCTCAAATTAGAGATATAGCAAGCGAATTTTAACAATGTCGCGCAGGAATAACGCCAGGATCACCGCAAACATCGCCGAATGAGGAGAAGCGTTCTAGCACTCGCGCGAGGACGGGTTGGGTACAAAATTGCCCGTCTCGGCGGCCGGCGGCGCGATCGCGGCGCAGCGCCAGGCGCTGAATACCGCCAGCAGCGGCGCCAGCGCGAACGCCAGGAACAGCCAACGCGCCGCCGATGCCGCGCCCGCCGCGCCGCCCGGATCGTTCAGCCCCGCCAGGTTGGCGATCATCCCCGCCAGCGCCGCGCCGAATGCGGTGGCGAACAGCTGCACCGTGGTGATCGAGGCGCCGGCGATGTCTTTGTCCGCTTCAGGCGCCACCTGCAAAATGCGCGTCAGCAGATGCGGCCAGCCGAAGCCGATGCCGAATCCCACCAGCGACAACGCGATGACGATCGGGGTCAGCGCCTGCCAGTGACCGTCGGAGGGCGTCGGCATCAGGATCGCCAGCGCCAGCAGGCCCACCAGCACGAACAGCGGCCCGCTGACGATCGCCCGGCGAATGCCCGCCCCGCGCCAGCCGGAGCTGAGGATTTCGGACAACGTCCAGCCGGCGGCCATGGTCGCGGCGATATAGCCGGAGATCAGCGGCGACTGGCCGTGCAGCAACTGCAGGAAATAGGGCACGAAGATTTCGCTGGTCATGCCGATCACCAGCAACGACACCGTAATATAGAGCGCCGCCAACGATGAGCCGCGCCGCAGCGCACCGTGCGGCAACAGGCGCGCGCGCGAGCGCGCCTCGCGCTTCATCAGCCAGGCCATCAGCGCCAGCGAAAGCGCGATGCCCGCCAGGTTGATCCAGACGCTGTGCGCCAGGCTGCCGGCGGACACCACCAGCACCGCCACGGTCAGCAACAGCAGCTGCGCGGTCGGCAGCGGCGCGGCCGCCTGCTGCGCCTGGCCCTTGGGCAGGATCAGGAAGGTAAACGCGGCGTACAGCGCCATGATCGGCAGCAGAATGCCGAAGGCCCAACGCCAGGCGTGCAACTCGGCGAAAATGCCGCCTACCGCCGGGCCGACCAGCGTGGCGATGCCCCACATCGCCGAGATAAGCGCCATGGCGCGCGGCCACAATCGCTGCTCGAACACCAGATTGATCATCGCGTAGGAGAGCGCAAAGATCAGCCCGCCGCCGAATCCCTGCACCGTGCGGCCGATCAGCATCACCGGCATGCTCGGCGCCAGCGCGCACAGCCCCGCTCCGGCGATGAAAAACAGCGAAGCGACCAGATAGGCGTTGCGCGCGCCGTAGCCGCTGAGCAAGCGGGCCGACAGCGCGGAGCCGAGGATCGACGCCACCACGAACAGCGTGGTGTTCCAGGCATAGAGATCCAGACCGCCGATATCCTGCACCACCGAGGGCAGAATGGTGGTGGCGACCAGAATATTGATGGCATGCAGCGCCACGCCAAGCGAGAGCGCGATCGCACTGGCCGCATTTTTGCCGGAGAAAAGGTCGCTCCAGCGGCTATCGTCATGGGTTATCACGGTTGTTGTCCTGTTTTCAGAGGAATGGCATTGAGTTGGTCATGAGATTGCGTTAAATTTAACAAGAGTTATCTTGGAATAAGTTAGGGCGAGGCGGAGAAATATGTCAAGAATAAACTTGGAAAATGGCGGCAGCACCGCACAATCGGTCAGTGACCGTTTGCTGACGCTATTGAAGACCCGCGGCCCGCAGCAAGCCTCAGACGCAGGAAAAGTGCTCGGCACCACCGGTGAAGCGGCCCGCCAGCAGTTCGTCAAGCTGGCGAAAGAGGGGCTGGTCGAAGCGATCGCGGAAACGCGCGGCGTGGGCCGCCCGGTGCAGCTGTGGCATTTGACTGCCGCCGGTAACGCACGCTTTCCGGACACCCATGCGGATCTGACGGTGCAGCTGCTGCGCACCGTGCGTGACAAGCTGGGTGAACAGGCGATCGACCTGCTGATCGAGACCCGTGAGCAGGAAAACCGCATCAACTACAAGCAGGCGATGATCGGCGCCACCGATCTGCGCGAACGCGTGGCGCGTCTCACCGAGATCCGCTGCCGCGAAGGGTATATGGCCGAATGGCGTCAGGAGGAAGACGGCGCCTATCTGCTGGTGGAAAACCACTGCCCGATCTGCGCCGCCGCCACCGTCTGCCAGGGCTTCTGCCGCGCTGAGCTGAGCATCTTCACCGAAGTGCTGCAGGCGCAGGTGGAGCGCGCCGAACACATTCTGGCCGGCTCTCGCCGCTGCGCCTACCGGATTTCTCTCTTGTAACACCGGTTTTTGCCCGCGTTTTCAACCGGTACAGATTATTCTGCTTGTGCACCCCGCACCTTCCCTTCTAAGGTTGAATTATCGAATATTCAGGCAAACAACGGGCCCCGCGCCCGTTCTGACACCTCCGTCGGCGCGCTGCGCACGGCGGCAGAGTAACCCCACGGGAGTTGAACGATGAAGAAGCCGCATGCCGGATTCTGGCTGGCGACGCTGGGGCTGGGCGTCTGCTGGCTGCTGGCGCTGCTGACTCGCGATCGGCTCAACGGCATACTGCTGGCCGGTGCGGCGCTGGCGCTGATCTTTACCCCCGCCGCCCGCCGCAAGGGCGCCGCCCTGGCCGCCTTGGGCGGCATCGGCATGGATGGTCTGTGGAGCTACAGCGGCGTGCTGCATTACAGCGGGCAACACGGCCTGCCGCTCTGGACCATCGCGCTATGGATCGGCTTCGGCTGCTGGTGGTATTGGCTGTTGGACGTGGTCAGAGCGGCGCCCTGGCCGCTGGCGGTATTGGGCGCCGCCCTCGGCCCCTTCGCCTACGCCGTGTCCTGGAAACTGGACGCCCTGCTGCCCGGCGTGCCGCCGGAGTTCATGCTGCTGCTGCTGGCCATCGGCTGGTCGATTTATCTGCCGGCCGTCAGTTGGCGGCAGTGGAAACAGCAAGGCCATTGAACGGCTTTCGGCCGCCGGAAAAATAATGCCGCAGGCCATTGCTTATCGGTTGCCCGATCGGGTTTACTGAGCGTTCTAATAATAATCATTCCCGCAAAATACAATCCTATGCTTAGCCAACAAAGCCGTAGCGTCCTGCCGTTGATCGGGGCGTTGTTCACGTTATATATCGTTTGGGGTTCCACCTATTTCGTCATTCGTCTGGGCGTCGAACAGTGGCCGCCGCTGATGATGGCCGGGATTCGCTTTCTGATAGCCGGCATCGTACTGTTCAGTTTCCTGGCCTGGCGCGGCCACGCGCTGCCGACGCCGAAGCAATGGCTGGCCGCCGGCGCCATCGGCATTCTGCTGCTGGCGGTGGGCAACGGCCTGGTGACGGTGGCGGAACACCAACACGTGCCGTCCGGCATCGCGGCGGTGATGGTAGCGACGGTGCCGCTGTTCACCCTCTGCTTCAGCCTGCTGTGGGGCATGCGCAACACCAAGCTGGAATGGGCCGGCATCGCGCTCGGGTTGGTGGGCATCGTGCTGCTTAATACCGGCAACAACCTGGTGGGCAATCCGACCGGCGCGCTGCTGATTTTGCTGGCGTCGGCCAGCTGGGCCTTCGGATCGGTGTTGGGATCGCGCATCTCGCTGCCGGCCGGGCCGATGGCCGGCGCGGCGGAGATGCTGGTCGCCGGCGTGGTGTTATTGGCAGCCAGCCAGCTGAGCGGCGAGCGCCTCGTTCAGATGCCGAGCACCGGCGGCTTTCTGACGCTGGGCTATCTGATCGTCTTTGGTTCGATGCTGGCGATCAGCGCCTATATGTTCTTGTTGAAGAACGTGCGCCCGGCGGTCGCCACCAGCTACGCCTACGTCAACCCGGTGGTGGCGGTGCTGCTCGGCATCGGTTTTGCCGGCGAATCGCTGGCGCCGCGCGAGTGGCTGGCGCTGGTGATCATCGTGGCGGCGGTGGTGCTGGTGACGCTGGGAAAATACCTGTTCGCCCGCCCGGCCAACGTACAGGCCATCGACTGCGAACGGCGGTGATCACAAAGGGCGGTCTGCGGGCCGCCGTTAAAAACGATTCTTGTTTCACCCGGCGAAGGGGCTATAATTCCCGCTGTTCCAAGCAACCTGCGAAATTATTCCTATGCTGAAAAAAGCGTTCGTCATCGTCATCGCCCTGTGCGCCTTCGGTTCTCTGGGCGGCGTATTCCTCGCCGGGCTGAACATCTACACCCGTTCCACCACCCCGCACGAAGAAAGCGCGCCTTCCGGGGATACCGCCGCCACGCCGGCGCAAACCGAAACCCTTCAGGCCAAGTGATCGTCCATCCAACGCTGGCAGCGCTGCTGTAAAAAGCGCTGCAGCTGCCTGACGCGTTCCGACACCTGCGAACGATGCGGGCAGACCAGATTGATCGGCACCGCGTCGCTGCGCCATTCCGGCAACAGTTGCACCAGCCGCCCGGCGTGAATGTCGGCCGCCACGTCGATCGCCGACTTGCGCACCACGCCGTGCCCCGCCAGCGCCCAGCGCCGCGCCACCTCGCCGTCATCGGTAAAATAGCTGCCGTTCAGCGGCACTTCGACCCCCTCCTCACCGCGCCACAGCCGCCATTCCACCTGCCGTTTGCCGCTGGGCTGATACACCAGAATGCTGTGCCGAACCAGATCGGCCGGCGTTTGCGGCGCGCCGTGACGCCGCAGGTAATCCGGGCTGGCGCAGATCAACCGCCGATGCTGCGGCAAGATCGGCAGCGCCACCAGCGAAGAGTCGGCCAGCGGCCCGAAGCGCAATGCCACGTCCACCGGTTCGCGGAACAGGTCGGCCTGCCGATCGTTGATCAGAAGCTGCAGCTGGATATGCGGATGCTGCAGGCGGAACTCATCCAGCCAGCCGAGCAGCAAATTGCGGCCAAAATCCGACGGCGCGGAAATCTGCAGCACCCCGGACAGCCCCTGATGCTTCTCGCGGATCGCCTGCTCTCCTTCGGCTAACGCGCCCAGCGCCAGGCGCGCGCTGTCGAGATAGCGAGCCCCCTCCTCCGTTAACCTCAGGCTGCGGGTGGAGCGCACCAGCAGCCGCGCGCCCAACTGCTGCTCCAGCCTTTTCACCGCAATGCTGGCCGCCGCCGGCGTCATATCCAGCGCGCGCGCCGCGGCGGAAAAACTACCGCCGTCCACCGTGCGGACAAACACCTCGAGATCGACAAATGAGGTCATGTATTTCCCTTCTTAGAGAGCCGGATTCACGGCGTATCGGATTGACGATAAAACGCCCAATTGTTATGATTAGATCATAATAAATGGAGCTTTGATCAATGGATGAACACAACGGACTGGACTACATCCTTAGCCTGCATGGCACGCGGGTCAATCGTGAGGATGGCTATTGGTGGAAAATCGAGGCTTGGACGGTGACCCAAACGGCCTTTATCCCTCACGGCATCCGTTACAATTTGACCTTGCATGATAACCACAATACCCGGGTTTTTGGCATAGACAACGCGCATACCATTAAAACACCCCGCAAAGGTAAATTTTCGGGCCGCGTCGTTTACGATCACCAACATGACTCCCCGACGGACAAAGGCTCACCCTACGAGTTTCATTCCGCCTATCAGTTGGTGGAAGATTTTTTACCCGGATAGACGAAGTCATACGCAAGAGAGAAAACCGAGGTTGATGATGAAAGCACTGATTGGCGTGATGCCTGAAGAACTGATTCGCAAGCGCACACTGGCGATCGCAAAAGGGGAATATCAGCCACAGGAACGTGAGCCCAAAGTGTGGTTTACGTCAATGATTGCGCTGGCCCAGGTGCTCAGCAACGAGAATATTGCCCTGCTGCGTCTGATCGACACTGCCCGCCCCGAGACCATCAGCCAGTTGGCCGAACTGTCGGGACGCCAGGTCAGCAATCTGTCCACCACGCTGAAAACGCTGAGCGGGCACGGCCTGGTGGCACTGGAAAAACAGGGGCGTTCAGTGAAACCCCGAGCGCTGTTTACCGATTTCGAAATCATCGTGGATCAGAAGCTAAACGCCCGCTTTAGCGCCGCATGATCTTTAAAAAATATTAATAAGAGTTTGTCAGCAAGGCCGATTGTTAGGTGATTTTCAATCAGGAAAGATAGATCCCGTTGAAACTTACCTAAAAAGAGGCCTTAACATGACGATTCCTGACTCCCCCCTGAAACGACAAAAACTGGTGATCCTGGGCGGCACCAGCGGCATTGGCGCCGCGGTGGCCTACGCGGCGGCGGCGCGCGGCGCTGAAGTGGTGCTGGCTTCGCGCCGCCTTCCCCACGCCGGGGAGAAAAACGACGCGCTGCATCTGATGCAGGCCGATCTGACCGATGAAGCGTCGCTGCATGCGCTGTTTGCCGCCGTCGGCGCTTTCGACCATCTGGTGATCACCGCCGGGCCGCTGGTGCAGGCGAAACCGCTGGCGGAGACTGCTTTTGAGCAGGCGCAGGCCGACTTCAACGTCAAATTCTGGGGCAGCTTGCGCGCGGTGCAGGCCGCGCTACCGACGCTGGCGCCGCAGGGCTCCATCACCCTGACCTCCGGCCAGCTGTCGCGCAAATACCTCGGCGGTCAGTTGATCAAAACCGGCATCAACGCCGCGCTGGAAGCGGTCGGTAAACAGCTGGCGAAGGAACTGGCGCCGCGGCGGGTGAACGTGGTCAGCCCCGGCATCACCGCCACCGAAGCCTACGGCGGCATGGGCGCCGCGCAGCGTCAGGCGCTGTTCGAGCGCGTGAGCGTCAGTCTGCCTGTCGGCCGGATCGGCCAGGCGGCCGACGTCGCGGCGGGTTACCTGCTGGCGATGGAGAACGGTTTCGTCACCGGCAGCGTGATCGATATCGACGGCGGCGGCCTGCTGTAACGACGGCTAGAGCGCCGTTACGCCCTGTGCGGCTGCCTGCTGCTCCAGCACGGTGATAATCTGGTAAGCCGAGCGCGGCACCAGGCTGAAATCGCCGATCAGCAGGCGGTCGCTGACCGCCTCATCCAGCATCGCTCGGGCGCCGGCGCGCAGGATGTCCACCTGTTCCGGCGGCGTGCCGGCTGCGGTGATCAGCGGCAAACCCGGCACCGCCGCCGTGCGGCCAATGATTTTCAGCCCCTCCAGCGCCTGCGGCTGCGCGCGGCGCAGCAGTTCCATGCTGATGGAATCGATGGCGGCGATATCCGCCTGCCCGCTGCGGATCAGTTTCAGCGACTGATAATGCGCCCCGGAGGCGATAGCCGCACCGAAGAATTTCCCGTCCTGCGCCAGCGGCGCGATTAGCGCGCGCAAGCCGTTGTAGCCGGACTGGGAATCGGTGCTGTTATACGCCACCGTCCGGCCGCGAAAATCCGCCAGCCGTTCGCCGGAGTCGCCCGCGCGCACCACCAGCCAGCTGCGGTAATTAGGCCCGTCGCACCCTTCCACCCGATAATGATAGGTTCCGATCAGCTGCACCTGCGGCAGGCTGCTGACCAACGGATAACCACAGGTTTGGCTGAGCAAGAGATCCTCGCGCCGCCAATGCTGCGCCAAATCGTCCGGCCAACTGAGCCGTTCCGGCGCCGCCGGCAGCCCCAGCCGCAGCAGCTTGCCGCGCAAGACCTGCCAGAAAGCGTCGGCCTGCTCCCGGCCAACGCCGTACATCGGTAGAGACACCTGCATCATTTCCCCCTTACCCCGCCGGAGTGGCCGCCAGCGTCTGCTGACGCCAGGCGGTGAGATAACGCACCCAACGTTCGAACAGCATATCGGTGATAATAGCCAACAACGCCACAACCGCCGCGCCCTGGATCACATAGGCGGTGTTAAACCCGGTTAGGCCGATGATGATCGGCGAACCGAGCGTTTTGGTACCGACGGTGGAAGCGATGGCCGCCGTGCCGATGTTGATGATCACCGACGTGCGGATCCCGGCGACAATCACCGGCGCCGCCAGCGGCAGTTCAACCCGCCACAGTATTTGCCAGGCGCTCATCCCCACGCCGCGGGCGATCTCGCGCGTGGCGGGCGGCACCGATTCGATGCCCGCCAGCGTGCCCTGCAGGATCGGTAGCAAGCCGTACAGCACCAGCGCGATGATCGCCGGCTGCTCGCTGAAGCCCATCACCGGCACCGCCACCGCCAACACCGCCACCGGCGGGAAGGTCTGCCCCACCGCCACCACCGTTTCCAGCAGCGAACGAAACTCCCGGCCGCCGCGTCGGGTCACGGCGACGCCCGCCGCCACGCCGAGAGCCACCGCAATCAGGCTGGAGATCGCCACCAGCGACAGGTGCGCCCCCACCAGCGCGATAAAGCTGTCCTGCTGATAAATGGGCCGGTCCAGATCGGGGAACCAGGCGGCAAACAGACCGCGCAGATGATCCATGCCAAACACCAGCGCCAACAGCAGCGCCAGCGTCCAGGGCAGCGGATCGCGCAGCAGGCGCCAGAGACGCCCGCTCATGACAGCGCCTGCCCGGTGATCAGATCGTGGAAGTGCAGAACCCCCAACGCTTCGCCCCGTTCATCCACCACCGGCAGGCAGTCGCTGCCGCGCGCCACAAACACCGACAGCGCCTCGCGCAGGCTCATGGCGGCGGCGATCGGTTCGCCCCCGGCGACACCGGGCCGCACCCGCTCCGCCACCGTCCCCAGCGACAGCAGCTTGATGCCGCGATCGCTGCGCCCGAAGAAGTCACGTACGAAGTCGTTGGCCGGGGCGGTCAACAGCGTCAGCGGGGTGCCCTGTTGTACCACCCGCCCCTGATCGAGCAGCACCAGGCGATCCGCCAGGCTCAACGCCTCGTCGATGTCGTGCGTCACCAGCACAATGGTGCGGCCCGAGATCTGATGAATGCGGGCGATCTCCGCCTGCAGCGCCGCGCGGGTGACCGGATCCAACGCGCCGAACGGTTCGTCCATCAACAACACCTCGGGATCGGCGGCGAGCGCGCGCGCCACTCCGACCCGCTGCTGCTGCCCGCCGGAAAGCTGGTGCGGGTAGCGGCGACGAAACAGCTCCGGTTCCAGGTGCAGCAGCTCCAGCAACTCGGTAACCCGATCGCGAATGCGCGCGCGCGGCCATTTCAGCAGCTGCGGCACGGTGGCGATGTTCTCCTCCACCGTCCAATGTGGAAACAGGCCGATCGATTGGATCGCATAACCCATGCGCCGCCGCAGATCCTGCGGTTTAAACGACTGGATCTCTTCGCCGGCAAAGAGAATCTTGCCCCGATCGTGTTCGATCAGGCGGTTGATCATTTTTAACGTCGTGGACTTGCCGGAACCCGAGGTGCCGATCAACACGGTGAATTCGCCCTCGGCGATGTGCAGCGTGAGATCGTCCACCGCCGGCTTGCCCTGAAAAATTTTGCTGACTTGCTCAAAGTGAATCATCGGCGCGATACGTCCAGGATTGAAACCCAAAATTTAAACAGCGAATCGACGATGACCGCCATCATGACCACCGGGATCACCCCCAGCAGAACCAGATCCAGCGCGCTGCTGAGCAGCCCCTGAAACACGATGGCGCCAAAGCCGCCGGCGCCGATCAGCGCCGCCACCACCGCCATGCCGACGGTTTGCACCGCCAGGATGCGCACGCCGGTCAGGAACAGCGGCAACGCCAACGGCAGTTGCACGCGCAGGAAGATCTGCCCGCGCGTCAGCCCCATGCCAGTTGCGGATTCAATCACCCCGGCCGGCACGCTCTGCAGCCCCGCCACCACGCTGCGCACCAGCGGCAACAGCGCGTACAGCACCAGCGCCACGATCGCCGGCGCCATGCCGATGCCGCTGACGCCGTGTTCCGCCAGCCAGGGCACCGCCGCCGCCAGCCCCGCCAGCGGCGCGATCAGCAGGCCGAACAGCGCGATGGAAGGCACGGTCTGGATAATGTTCAGCGCGGAGAAGATCGGCCGCTGCCAGCGCTCGGAGCGAAAACACAGCACCCCGAGCGGCACGCCGATCGCCAGCGCCGGCGCCATCGTCGCCAGCAGAATGGTCAGGTGCTGCAGCAGTGCGGCGTCAAACACCTCCTGGCGATTGTGGTACTCCTTCAGCAGAGACAGCTGATCGAGCTGATGCCCGAACAGCAGCAGCGCCGGCGGCACCAGCACCAGCGCGTTGCCCAGCATGCGCCACAGGTGCGACGCGGTGATGCGCGCCATGGCGTCGGCCGCGATCAGCAGGCTCAGCGCCATCGTCAGCCAACATCCGCTGCCCCAGGAGGTGCGCGCCAGGCGCGATCCCTCCTGCGCCAGGCGCCCGGCGGCCTGCCCGCTGATCCAGAAGGCCAGCGTCAGCACCCCGCAGGCGGCCAGCGCCGCCAGCAGCGCCCGCCCCCGCGTCGGCGGCAACAGGCTGAGGATCGCCAATGCCGCCAGCGGCAACAATAGCCACAGCGCCGGGCCGTGCAGCAGGGAGAATAAGGACAGGCTTTTACCCGACAGCAGACGATTGGGGGCATAACTGAGGAACGGCAGGCCGAAGGCGGCCAGCAGCAACAGCACGAACAGCGTTAACAACACGCGATGTTTTACGGCAATAGTCAAAGAAACTCTCCGGCGCCATCGGTTTTCCCCCTCTCCCGTAGCAAGAGGGGGCACCTCGGCGTTATCCCTTAACAAATCCTTTCTCTTTCAGGTAAGCGGCCGCCACCTGTTTGGCGTCCTGGCCTTCCACTGCGATCTGCGCGTTGAGCTTTTGCAGCGTCGGCCCGTCCAGCGAGGCGAACACCGGTTTCAGCAGTTCAGGCAGATTGGCGTGCGCTTTCAGCGCCGCTTCGCGCACGATCGGCGCCGGCGCGTAGATGGGTTGTACGCCTTTCGGGTCCGCCAGCGTTTGCAACCCCAGCGCCGCCACCGGGCCATCGGTGCCGTAGGCCATCGCCGCGTTGACGCCGGAGGTCTGCTCCGCCGCCGCCTTGATGGTCACCGCCGTGTCGCCGCCGGCCAATGACAGCAGCTGATCCTGATTCAGCTTGAAACCGTAGGCGTTCTGGAACGCCGGCAGCGCATCCGGCCGCTCGATAAACTCCGCCGAGGCCGCCAGCTTGAACTTGCCCCCGCCGTTGATCCACTTGCCGAGATCCGCCAGCGTTTTGAGATGGTTGGCGTCCGCCACGTCCTGCCGAATGGCGATAGTCCAGGTATTGTTGGCTGGCGCCGCGTCCAACCAGACGATTTTGTTTTTGTCGTAGTCGAGCTGCTTCACCTTCTCGAAGCCAGCCTGGGCGTTCTTCCATGCCGGATCTTTCTCATCGGAGAAGAAAAACGCGCCGTTGCCGGTGTACTCCGGGTAAATGTCGATCTCACCGGAGGTAATGGCGCCGCGCAGTACCTTGGTAGTGCCGAGCTGCAGTTTGTTGGTGGTTTTGATGCCGTTGGCTTCCAGCACCTGCACGATGAGGTTGCCGAGCAGCGAACCTTCGGTATCGATCTTGGAGCCGACGCGTACCGAGTCGGCCGCCTGCGCCAGGCCGCCGGTGGCCAGCAGAGCCAGCGCGATGGCAAAGGAACGTCCGCGTGATAAGGTGATTGCCATACTTTTCCTCTGGTTATATGTTTTCCGGCTCATGGGCCAGTTCGGTTGGAAAATCCTGAGAAACGCGCTTCCAGCGCGCAATAAAGTTTTTCTTCGGCCGGGCACCGCGTTCCTCCCGCCGTTCGCCGGCGCTCAGCGGATGCACGCAGACGTCGATCGGCGTCAGCGCGTAATCGCGCAGCCACTCGCCGTAGCCTTGCGCGACAAATCCCTGGCTGCGGCGCTGATACGCTTCGCGTTCCGCCAGATAGACTTCGCGCAAACCATACCAGGGCAGGCCGGGCAGATCGTGATGCACTAAATGGTAGTTCAGATTGAGAAACAACAGCCGCCACGGCCAGCCCGCCTCATTAATAATAGAACGTGCCTGCGGTGCGTCCACGGCGCGATGCTCAAAAAACGATCTTACCTTGGTCAGCGCCAGCGCCGGGTAGCTGATGGCCAACAGATAAAACGCCGTACCGATACCCTGCATCTGCAGCCAGTGCAGCAGCACCGCCAACAGCGACAGGTGCACCAACCACCTCGCCCAGGCGCGCCACTCCCCTCCGGCGAGCGCTTTCATCGCCCCGGCCAGGGTCGCGGCGATATCCAGCGCCGGGCCGAGGAGCACCCGGCCGATCAGCGTATTGCGCACGGCGGCCAGCAGCGGCAACAGGCGGGGATAACGCCGCCACTGCGCGGCGCTGAAGTAGTAGCTTTCGGGATCTTCGTGCGGATCGGTCAGGTGTTCATTGCGATGGTGGCGCAGATGCGAATCGCGATACAGCCCGTAGGGATACCACACCGCCAGCGGCAACAGGCCGAACAGCTGATTGACGCGCGGCCAGCGCGTCGGATGGCCGTGGATCAGCTCGTGTTGCAACGACAGGTACCAGGTGGTCAGGAGGATCAACAGCGGCGCGCCAAGCCACGGGCCCAGCGTTTGCCATCCCAGCGCCACGCCGAACCAGCCGCCGTACACCGCCACCATGATCCCCCAGGTGGGCAGCTCCAGCCGCCAGTGCCGGCGCCGATAAAGCTGCCTGATTCGTTCGCGCTGTTCGGGGTGCAAATAGTGGGCGTGGGACATGCTGCGGCTCGCGGTTGGGGATTTTCCCCCAGTATCCGTGAGCCGCAGTGACGTTCAAAATAACGAAAATGGCAAAGCTAAGTGAAAATTCAGCGGGTTGCGTACGCGTCAAAGCGAAAAAACGGGCCGCGCAGGCGGTGATATCAGTCAGTTAAACCTGACTGGCATTTTTTATCCCATCTTTGTGTGTTTTGTGTAGCCTGAATTGCCGTCAATGTTCCGCATTTATTTGTGGCCAATATGAACGGCAATTGGAGGGGCCGAAGGCGCGGCCCCTCCACCCGCGCCCTTGCTTAACACCGTCTGTCCGCTGTGCGGATGCCCTCGCCGCGTCTGCATTGTCGGGCGGGTCGGCTGCGACAAACGTCCCTGTTAGTCTCGCCTCAACCGGCCTTCCCTGGCCGGTTGCCCCTGACTATGCCGTCTTGCTCGGCAGCCGGTGATGCGCGCCTAAGGTCAACACCCGAGCTGGCAGCTACCGGGCAACCTGTCCCTTATGAGGTTATGACAGAGAAGAGAAATCGGAGATGAGCACGGTATTGGACGCCCTTGAAGACGCCGAACGCAGGCATAGCGCATTAGGAGAAACCGCCATGGACGGCGGTTCCAGGTGAGACAGGCAGGGACGCCTGTCGCAACCGGCCTCAATGCGCTATGGCGGAGAGAGGACAAATCTGCCTGGAGCAGATTTGAACGCTGCTTGCAGCGGCCCCGAAGGGGCGAGGCCCAGGGATGGGCTGAGTAACGTTGGCAAAGCCAACCGTCTGACAGGGCAAAGGCGCGGGTTGCCAGGGGCCGCGCCTTCGGCCCCTGGCTCGGTCGAGGCGCAGGAGCCTCATGATGCACCTCTCATTTATCGACCGAAAACGTCACAAGTACTTCAAAAAACGCTAACTGACAAGCATTAGCCGCGCAGGCGGCCCGTCGGTCACCTCCCTTCAGGGAACGAAATCGAGCACCACGGCGTTGAACAGCGCGTACTCGGTGGCGTTGGCCATCGGCGGAAACTGCGTGCGCTGCACCGCCGCGTTCGCCGCTGCGCACAGCGGCGCGTCGCCTCTTACGATCTTGCTGCTCGCCAGCTTGCCGTTCGGCCGCAAACGGATGCTGATGGTGCAACGTTGGCCGCGCGCGCGTTCCGGCAAACGCAGCTCGCGGCTCACCGCGTTATGCACCCGCGCCGGATAACTGAGCGGCGTCGCCGTCTGCGTCTCGGCCTGCGGCCCCGGCAACGGGGTGCCAGTCTGATGACCGGCCCCTGCGCCGCAGCCGCTCAACAACAACAGCGCCAACAGGCCTAATGTCTTTTTCATTCCCGATGTCCTTATTGGGGGGATTTATCCTTATCGCGCGGCCCTCACTGCGCCGCTGGGTAAGCCTCACCGTCATCCGCGTAACGCTGCAGCCGCTCGCGCCACCACTTGGCCGCCAGGCCGCTGGCGCTTTCCCGCCAGCCGAAGTAGGCGATGTCGTTGCAACGTTCCGATTCGACGCGTTTCGCCACCAGTTCGCCGCTGTTCAGGTAAGGTTCCGCCAAGGCGCGCGGCAGATAGCCGCAGCCCAGCCCGGCCAACTGCGCCTGCAGCTTGGCGTCGAAGCCGAAGACCGTCAGCGTGTCTTGCTCTTCCAGCAGGTTCAGGCTCTGCGGCGCGTTGACGCGCGAGGTATCGCGCACCACCACCGCCCGGTGCTGACGGATCTCATCCTTCGGCAACGGTTCCGGCAGCGCGGCCAGCGGATGCTGCGGCGCGACGGCGAACACGTAATCCAGCTGCCCCAGGCGGCTGAACGCATAGCCCACCCGCGACGGCGGCTCGCAGATGGCGCCGATGATAATGTCGGCGCAGCCGTAAACCAGCGACTCCCAGGAGCCGGCCAGCACCTCGTGACTGAAGCGCAGCCGGGTATGGTGATGCTGCCGGTAGAACTCTTCTATCAGCGGCAACAAACGGGCAAACGGGAAGGAAGCGTCGATCCCGAGCGTGATCTCGCTTTCCCAGCCGTTTTCGACATAGCGCGCCTGCTGTTCCAGATCCTGCGCCGCGCGCAGCAGCACCCGCCCTTTTTCCAGCATCAGCTTGCCGGTATCGGTGAACTTCGCCCGATGGCCGGAGCGATCGAGCAGGGTGATGTCGAGATCGTTCTCGAGCTTTTGCACCATATAGCTCAGTGCCGAAGGGGTTTTAAACAGTGCGGCGGCCGCGGCGGCGAAAGATCCGTGCCGGTCCAGCGCATCCAAAATCAGCAGCGCTTCCAGGTTTAATCTCATGTTTTCTCCCGTGTATAAAAAAACTCAACAAGTCGGCAAAAATTCTGCGGTATCTTTGAAATCGCCCTCTGCCTACCATGGGTTTTATCGGCGTTACACTCATCAGATGTTCAACCGAAATATCACTGGGAAGGTAAATTATGTCCAAGTTTCAACTACTTGATAAAGACAACTCCGCACTGATTTTTATCGATCATCAACCACAAATGGCCTTCGGCGTGGCTAATATTGATCGTCAGCAACTGAAAAACAACGTTGTTGGTTTGGCGAAGGCAGGCAAGATTTTCAACGTCCCTACCCTTTTCACCTCGGTCGAAACCGAAAGCTTCAGCGGCTATATCTGGCCGGAACTGCTGGCGGTACACCCTGAAATCACCCCGATTGAACGCACCTCGATGAACTCCTGGGAAGACGCGGCCTTCGTCAAAGCCGTGGAAGCCACCGGCCGCAAAAAGCTGGTGATCTCCGCGCTGTGGACCGAAGTGTGCCTGACCTTCCCGGCGCTGATGGCGCTGGAGGCCGGCTATGAAGTGTATGTGGTGACCGACACCTCCGGCGGTACCTCCGTCGATGCGCACGAGCGCTCGATCGAACGCATGGTGCAGGCCGGCGCCGTACCGGTGACCTGGCAGCAGGTGCTGCTGGAGTACCAACGCGACTGGGCGCGCAAAGACACCTACGACGCGGTGATGGCGCTGGTGCGCGAACACAGCGGCGCGTACGGCATGGGCGTCGACTACGCTTACACCATGGTGCACCACGCACCGGCCCGCACGGTGAAATAATTCCCCCTGCCCCGGCCCCGCGCCGGGGTATTTTCAGGAGTCGGTTTTATGGCCCATCCGCAGCATGTCACGCTGGTGATCACCCACCGTTTGGCGCCGGGGAACGAGCAGGCCTATGAGGCCTGGCTGAACCGCATCATGCCGGACGCCGCGGGCTTCACCGGCCATCTGGGCGTCAACGTCATCCGCCCATCCGACAGCGAACAGGCCTATACGGTGCTGGTCCGCTTCGACAATGTCGATAATCTCTACCGCTGGCTCAACTCGCCGCTGCGCAAGCAATACATCGAAGAAGTCACTCCGCTGTTGCTGGAGAATGACCATATCGAGATCCGCCCCGGCGCGGAGTTCTGGTTTACCCCGCCCAACCCCGGCGTGCGCCAACCGCCCCAGTGGAAGCAGTTCATCATCACCCTGCTGGTGATCTTCCCTTCCACCAATCTGGTGCCCTGGTTTTGGGGGCTGGCGCTGCCGCAGTTGAACGGCACGCTGCTCGGCCATTTTCTCAATGACGCCACCGTGGTCGCCCTGGTGGTGTACCTGTGGATGCCCATCGTGACTCGCGTTTTTCATCAATGGCTGATCCGCCGCTAGGCGGTTCGCCGGGAGAATGTTATGAACCACCACGCTTCATTGATCCTCACCAACGGCAAATTTCACACCGTTGACCGCCAAAACCTCACTGCGCAGGCGGTCGCCATTCGCGACGGCAAGTTTCTGGCGGTCGGCAGCGAAGCCGAAGTCATGCAACACGCCGGGCCGGAAACCCAGGTGATCGATCTGCACGGCCACACCGCCATTCCGGGCCTGAACGACTCGCACCTGCACCTGATCCGCGGCGGCCTGAACTACAACCTGGAGCTGCGCTGGGAAGGCGTGCCTTCGCTGGCCGACGCGCTGCGCATGTTGAAAGAGCAGGCGCTGCGCACGCCGAGCCCGCAATGGGTGCGGGTGGTCGGCGGCTGGACCGAGTTCCAGTTTGCCGAACGCCGCATGCCGACGCTGGACGAAATCAACCAGGCGGCGCCGGACACGCCGGTATTTATTCTGCATTTATACGATCGCGCGCTGCTCAACCGCGCGGCGCTGAAGGTAGTCGGCTACACCAAAGACACGCCGAACCCGCCGGGCGGCGAGATCCAGCGCGACGCCAACGGCAACCCGACCGGCATGCTGATCGCCAAACCCAACGCCATGATCCTGTACGCCACGCTGGCGAAAGGGCCGAAGCTGCCGCTGGAACAGCAGGTCAACTCCACCCGCCAGTTTATGCGTGAGCTGAACCGCCTCGGCCTCACCAGCGCCATCGACGCCGGCGGCGGTTTCCAGAACTACCCGGAGGATTATCAGGTGATCGCCGAGCTGCACGAGAAAAAGCAGCTGACCATCCGCATCGCCTATAACCTGTTCACCCAGCGGCCGAAGCAGGAACTGGAAGACTTCGAGCTGTGGACCGACATGCTCAAACCGGGCCAGGGCACCGACTTCTATCGCCACAACGGCGCCGGCGAGATGCTGGTGTTTTCCGCCGCCGACTTCGAAGACTTCCTGCAGCCGCGCCCGGATCTGCCGCCGGGCACCGAAGACGAGCTGGAGCGGGTGGTGCGCCATCTGGTCGAGCACCGCTGGCCGTTCCGCCTGCACGCCACCTATGACGAATCCATCAGCCGCATGCTGGACGTGTTCGAGAAGGTGAACCGCGATATTCCGTTCAACGGCCTGCACTGGCTGTTCGACCACGCCGAAACCATTACCGAACGCAATATCGAGCGCGTCAAGGCGCTGGGCGGCGGCATTGCGGTCCAGCACCGCATGGCGTTCCAGGGGGAATATTTCGCCGACCGCTACGGCATCGAAGCCACCAAACATACGCCGCCGGTAGCGAAAATGTTGGCGGCCGAGCTGCCGGTCGGGCTGGGCACCGACGCCACCCGCGTCGCCAGCTACAACCCGTGGACGGCGCTGTACTGGCTGGTCTCCGGCCGCACCGTCGGCGGCATGGCGATGTACGACGACAGCGCCCGGCTGGATCGCGAAACGGCGCTGATGCTGTGGACCCAGGGCAGCGCCTGGTTCTCCACCGAACAGGGCAAGAAAGGCCAGATCAAGGTCGGCCAACTGGCGGATTTGGCGGTGCTGTCGCAGGACTACTTCAGCGTGCCGGAAGAGCAGATCAAAGGCATCGAGTCGGTAATGACGGTGGTGGACGGCAAGGTGGTCTACGCCGCCGGCAGCTTCTCGCCGCTGGCGCCGCCGCCGCTGCCGGTGCTGCCGGAGTGGTCGCCGGTCACCCAGGTGCCGGGCCATTACCGCTCCGCGCCGCCGTCGGCGGCGGCCCGCGTCGGGGTAGTGAGCCAGGCGCACCAATGCTGCGGCCCGTGCGGCGTGCACGCGCACCAGCATGACATCGCGCGCCGCTCCAGCATCCCGGTGTCGGACGAGAATGCCTTCTGGGGCGCGTTCGGCTGTTCGTGTTTCTCGTTCTAAGTTATCAAGCCAATAACTTATTATAAAATTAATTTAATAAGCTATTAAGCTGGCAAAATAATAAATTAATGGCGCTGTCCGCGGAGAGCGCCATTTCCTTTTCAATCGCGGTTGATCTCCAGCCAGCGCCGCTGCTCGGCGGAGGCGGCTATCGCGTCCAGCACGCACGACACCTTCCAGCCCTCTTCAAAGTCCGGCCACATGCGATCGCCCGCGGCGATGCCGTTGACCAGATCGCGGATCTCTACCGTCTTCTGATCGTTAAAACCAATGCCGTGCCCGGCGCTGATGCAAAACGCCGCATAGTCCGGGTGCTTCGGCCCCACCAGCAACGTCTTGAACCCCTGCCGCTCCGCCGGTTCATCGTGTCGATACAGCTTCAGTTCGGCCATCCGTTCCTGGGTATAACTCAGCGTGCCTTTGGTGCCGGTAACCACATAGGTCAGCCCCATCTTGCGCCCGCAGGCGATGCGCGACGTTTCGATAGTGCCCATCGCCCCGCCGGCGAAACGCAGCAGCGCGCCGGCCTGATCTTCGTTTTCCACCGGATGCATACGCGACGGGTCTTGCGGATCCGGCCGCTGTTTGATCACGGTCTGCATATCGCCAGAGACCGCCACGATATCGCCCACCAGGTAGTGCGCCATATTGACGATGTGCGCCGCCAGATCCCCCAACGCGCCCAGCCCGGCGCTGGCGCGGCGGCAGTGCCAGTCGATCGGCGTGCGCGGGTCGGCCAGGTAATCCTCATTGTGGGTGCCGTAAAAATGCACCACCTCGCCGATTTCGCCGTTGGCGATGATCTCGCGCGCCAGCTGGCTGGTGGGGTTTTTCATGTAGTTGAAACCGACCAGCGTTTTCACCCCCTTGGCGCGGGCGGCCTGCACCATCTCCGCCGCGTCGGCGGCATCCAGCGCCAGCGGTTTTTCCGAATACACGTGCTTGCCGTGGCGGATCGCCGCCAGCGCCATCTCTTTGTGCAAGAAGTTGGGGGCGCAGATGTCCACCACGTCGATCGCCGGATCGGCCACCAGCTGCCGCCAGTCGCCGGTCGAACGCGCAAAGCCGAACTCGGCCGCGCGTTGCGCCGCCAGCTCGGGCGTCACCTCCGCCAACATCTCCAGCACCAGATCCCCTTTAAGGGGAAAGACCGTGGGGGCCTGCGCATAAGCGATAGCGTGACAACGCCCGATATAGCCGGTGCCGATTAATCCAACGCGTACCTGTTTCATCATCCTCTCCCGTGACCGAAATCTTGCCTGAAACCCGGCGCCCTGAGTGAAACGCGCCAGCTGATAACGGTTTTATATGGAATATAAATTTCAATAACAAGCGCACGGAAAAAGAAAGTTCGGATTCGTGATGTCGTTCATGAAACGTTGATAGGATGATGCAAAAAGGAAAATCCGAACGCGGCGTTGCCGTATCCGGATAAGGTAAAATGAACCATTTATTTCATATTACGGTAAACCGTTGGCACCGTGCTGAACGTAGCCAGGGCGTTGCAGCAGGCGCTGCTGATAGGCCGCCAGCCCCGCATACTCCGGCCGCTCGAACGGCGTCATCAGCCAGCGGTTGAGCGACAGCCCCAGCACTACGTCCGCCAGCGTGAAGGCAGCGCCGGCGGCGTAAGGGCCGTGCTGCGCCAAATGCGCATCCAGCAAGCCCATCAGCCGATTCCACTCGCGCTCGGCGGCGGCCAGGCTGGCGGCATCCTGGTAATCCGCATGCCCGCGCACGCGCGACATGAACACATAGCGCCAGGCGCCGTTCAGATCGGTGGCCTGCCAGTCCATCCACATCTCCACCGCCGCGCGCGCGCCGGGTTCCTGCGGCAGCAGATCGCGGCGCCCTTCCCGCCCCGCCAGATAGCGGCAAATGGTGTTCGATTCCCACAGCACCCGTGCGCCGTCGATCAGCACCGGCACCAGGCCGTTGGGATTGAGCGCCAAAAACTCGGGTTCCTGCGTGGAGCGAAAGCCGCTGCCCCAGTCTTCCCGTTCCAACGTCAGCCCCAGCTCATGGCTGGTCCACAGCACCTTGCGCACGTTGATCGATGAGGCTTTGCCCAATAATTTCAGCATCCGCTTTCCTTATTCTCTCCAGAACGGTTTATACCCTTCCCGCCAGGCATCCGCCCGCGTCAGGCCGATATCCGCCAGTTGCCTGTCGTTCAGCAGCAGTAACTCTCTGCGCGTTCTGCGACGCAACAAATACCAACGCCAGCGTGACCAGCCTCCCCGTCGCCACGTCGTCATGCCATCAAACAGAGCCATCTTATTATTCCCCCTGATGTTTTCGCCTTGTTGTGATGATGCGCGCCGGGCAAAAAACAATACAGATGCACGTTAGCGTTATTTTTTTCATACAGCTGCATACCAAAATGCGCTGAATGGTTTACTTTTGAGGCATCTGTACCGGTTTTTCGGTTGCTTTTCCTGATGAGGGATATCTGTATGACACGCTACGCCACGCTGGCCGCCATTCTCAGCCAACGCATTCAGCAAGGGCTGTATCCGGTCGGCCACCGCTTGCCTTCGGTGCGCGCGCTGAGCCTGGAACACGGCGTCAGCATCAGCACGGTGCAACAAGCCTACCGCCTGCTGGAAGAACGGCGCCTGGTGGAAGCGCGACCGAAATCGGGCTACTTCGTGCATGCGCAGCGCACGCAGGCCGAGCTGCCCGCCATGACGGCGCCGACGCAGCGGCCGGTGGACATTTCGCAATGGGAACAGGTGCTGGAACTGGTGCGCACCCGGCCGCGCGAGGGCCTGATCCAACTGGGGCGCGGCATGCCGGACATCGCCGAGCCGACGATGAAACCGCTGATCGTCGCCCTGCGCAACGCCGCCCGTCACGGCGACTTGCGCAGCCTGTATTACGACAGCATCCAGGGCGTGACCGCGCTGCGCGAACAGGTCGCTCGCCTGCTGCTGGATTCCGGCTGCCAAATCGGCGCCGATCAGTTGCTGATCACCACCGGCTGTCAGGAAGCGATCTCCGCCGGGCTGCGCGCCGTTTGCCAACCCGGCGACATCGTGGCGGTCGATTCCCCCTGTTTCCACGGCACCATGCAAACGCTGAAGGGATTGGGCATCAAAGCGCTGGAAATCCCCACCGATCCGCTGACCGGCGTGAGCCTGGCGGCACTGGAGATGGCGCTGGAACAGTGGCCGGTCAAGGCCGTCCTGCTGACGCCCAACTGCAACAACCCACTGGGCTACATCATGCCCGACGCCCATAAACAGCGGCTGCTGACGCTGGCGCAGCGCCACGACGCGGCGATCATCGAGGATGACGTTTACGGCGACATCGCCTATCACTACCCGCGGCCGCGCACCATCAAATCGTTCGACGAAGATGGCCGCGTGCTGCTGTGCAGCTCGTTTTCCAAAACGTTGGCGCCGGGGCTGCGCGTGGGCTGGATCGCGCCCGGCCGTTATCTGGAGCGGGTGCTGCACATGAAGTTCATCGGCTCCGGCGCCACCGCCACGCAGCCGCAGCTGGCGATCGCCGACTTCATCCGCGGCGGGCACTATCTGAAGCACCTGCGGCGCATGCGCGCCCGCTACCAGCAAAACCGCGACCGCATGACCGATCTGATCCTGAAATACTTCCCGGCCGGCACCCGCGTCAGCCGGCCGCGCGGCGGTTTTATGCTGTGGATCGAACTGGACGAGGCGTTCGACACCCTGCGGCTGAACCGCCATCTTGAACAGCAAGGCGTGCAAATCGCCGTCGGCAGCATTTTTTCCGCCGCCGGCAAGTATCGCAACTGTCTGCGCATCAACTATGCGCCGACGCTGACGACGGAGATCGAACAGGCGGTACAACGGGTCGGCGCCACCATCCAGGCGCTGATGCCGACCGACAGTTTGGCGCAATCGGATTAAATCTTGACGCGATCGGATTATCGGCGCACGGACAGGCTGTTTTAGAGTAATGCCTTCTCTTACCACTGGCAGGCAACAACCATGAGCAGCGATCAAATTCCGGTTTCCAACGCGTTGGCGGTGCGCCTCGCGGCGCAAGGCGTCGATCTCGAACGGGTCGGTCAGTTAGCCGGCTTGCCCGCCGGGCTGCTCAGCGAGCGGCGCGTAAAAGTGCGGTTGACCACCCACCAGTTCTTCGCCGTCTGGCGCGCCCTCGCCCAACTGAGCGACGATCCCGCCTTTGGTCTGCGGCTGGGCGGCGACGTCGCGCCGGAGCATTACGATATCGCGTCGGTCGCCGCACTGCACTCCGCCACGATGGGCGAGGCCCTGCGTAAAGTCGCGCGCTACAAACGGTTGGTGTGCCCGGAAGAACTGATGCTGGAGGAAGATGGCGACAGCGTTCGGCTGCATACGCGTTGGACGATGATCGAGGACCATACGCCGGAATTGCTGATAGACACCATGTTCGCCTCTATCACCACCCTGTGCCGCCGTGGCACCGGTTTACCGCTGCAGCCCAAGGCGCTTGAGGTGACCCGCCGTCGCGATCCCCACTCACCGCTGCTGCGCCACTTCGGCTGCCCGGTGCGATTCGACGCGCCGCTGGACGTGCTGGTATTTGACCGTGCGCTGATGCAGCAGCCGCTTATCACCCACGACCAGGACATGCTGGCGCTGCTGCTGCCGGAGCTGGAGGCCGAGTTGGCCGAAGCGCGCGCCGAGCAAGACTTGCCCACACAGGTGATGACGATCCTCGGCCGCAGCATGCGCGGCCAGCGCCCCAGCGTCAACAGCGTGGCCGCGGAGCTCTATCTCAGCCCACGCACGCTGCAGCGCCGTCTGCAACGGCACGGCTACAGCTACCAGCAGTTGTTGGACAAAACCCGCCACCGCACCGCCTGCCGCTTGTTGGCGGAGACCGATCTTGAGCCAGGGGAAATCGCCTTTGTGCTGGGATTCGAAGAGCTGAATTCGTTCAGCCGCGCCTTTATTCAGTGGGAAGCGCTGACGCCCAGCCGCTGGCGCATGCAGCGCACCGCCGGCCAGTGGGAGAACAGAGCATGAAAGTGATTATCTTCGGCGCCAGCGGCATGGTGGGCCAGGGCGCGTTGCGGGAATGCCTGCGCGATCCGCGCGTCAGCGAGGTGCTCAGCATCGGCCGTCGTCCGGTGGCGCAGAGCCACGCCAAGCTGCGCCAGCTCTCCCTGCCCGATCTGCGTGATCTGTCGGCGCTGGAGCCGCAGCTCGCCGGCTATGACGCCTGTTTCTTCTGCCTGGGGATTTCGTCCGCCGGCCTGAGCGAAGCCGAATATCGCGCGGTGACTTACGATCTGACGCTGGCCGCCGCCCGCCCGCTGGCGAGGCTGAATCCGACGATGGTCTTCCTCTACGTTTCCGGCGTCGGCACCGACAGCAGCGAACGCGGCCGCAGCATGTGGGCCAGGGTCAAGGGCGCCACCGAAAACGCGCTGCTGGCGCTGCCGTTCCACGCGGTGATGTTCCGCCCCGGCGCCATTGTGCCGCTGCACGGCATTCGCTCCAAAGTCCGCACATACGATCTGATTTATCGGCTGTTCAAGCCGCTGTGGCTCGGCGCATTGCGACTGTTTCCCGCGCAGGTGAGCAGCACCGAACGAATCGGGCTGGCGATGCTGGCGGTGGCGCGCCGGGAAACGGCCTTGCGCATCCTGGAGCCGCCGCAGATCAATCAACTGGCGACGCGCTGAAATACCGTCATCAACCGCGCCGCCGCCAATACTCCGCCACCCGGCGGCGCAGATGTTCGATGCCCTGCGGATGATCAATGAACTGCGCTACCGGCATCATCAGCCAACGCTGGCCCTCATTGCCAAAGCGGATGGCGGCGATCTGCGCCGGCGTTATCTCGCCGGCCATAAACCAGGTCGGCGGGGAGCCGGGCAGAACGCCGTCGTAGCGCCGCCGCCAGACAACCTGACGTGCGGCGATCGTCACGCCAAACTCTTCCTGCGTTTCCCGCTGCACGCACTGCAGCGGCGTTTCGCCGTTTTCCCGCCCGCCGCCGGGCAGATCCCACAGGCCGGGCCACGGAATGCCCGGTTTGTCGTCCCGTAGGTAAACCAGTAAGCGATCGTCGCACAGCAACGCTATCTTGGCTCCGCCAAACGCCTGGTCCGTCATGTTTTCTCCGCTCCCCGCCCATCCCCTTTGACTGAACATCATACTTCATCCCCGCGCGGCCTGGTGTATAGTGAAAATCCGTTTTCACAACAGGCGAACAATAACGATGAACTCTCCGTTTCTGGTGACCCCTCAATGGCTTGCGCAACATATCAACGATGAAAATCTGGTGGTGATCGACGTTCGGATGTCGCCGGTGGGGCTGACGCCGAAAAAGGACATGCTTGCCGAGTTCGAACGCGGCCATATCCCCGGCGCGGTCTATTTCGATATCGACGAGGTGGCGGACAAAAACACCGCGCTGCCGCACATGCTGCCGACGGCGGCGGAGTTTGGCGCGGCGGTGGGCAAGCTGGGCATCAGCGAGCGCGATACCCTGGTGATTTACGATGAGGGCAACCAGTTCTCCGCACCGCGCGGCTGGTGGACCTTCCGCAATTTCGGCGCCGAGCGCGTTTACGTGCTGGACGAAGGGCTGAACGGCTGGACCGCGCTGGGGCAAGCGCTGGCAACCGGCCCGGCGCAGCCTGAACCGCAGACGTTCAACGCCCGGTTCAACGCCGACGCGGTGGTGGATATGCGGCAAGTGGAGCAAGCATTAGGCACGCCGGTGCAAATTCTCGACGCGCGCGCCGCACCGCGCTTTTATGCCGAAGCACCGGAGCCGCGCCCCGGCCTGCACCGCGGTCATATTCCCGGCAGCATCAACATTCCGTACGGCGAGCTGCTGGAAAACGGCCGCTTCAAATCGCTGGACGCGCTGCGCCAAACCTTCAGCGACAAGGGCGTGGACATTAACGGCCCGATCATCACCAGCTGTGGCTCCGGCGTGACGGCGGCGGTGCTGGCGTTTGGCCTGCTGTCGCTCGGCGCACCGCAGGTCAAACTGTATGACGGCGCCTGGAGCGAATGGGGCCAGCTGAGCGGCAAGCAGCCGATCGCCCAAGATTAAGTTTCGATCCGCTCGACCACAATCTGCGCCAGCCGCTGCACGGCCGCCGAGGGCTGATCCTCGGCGCGGTGCAGCACTACGCCGAGTTGGCCGAGAGCGGGCAGCAGATCGGGGGCCAGCGGTGACAGGCCGGGCGGCAACCCCGCCGCCGTGCGCACCGTGACGCCCAACCCGGCGCTCACCGCCGCCCACACGCCATTCAGGCTGCGGCTGGTAAAGGCGATGCGCCAGGGAATGCCGGCGCGATCCAGCGCCTGCGTCGCCGCGCTGCGCATCAGACAGGGCGCGTCGAACATCACCAACGGCAACGGCTCGTCCCCTTCTCGCCACGGCGCCAACGCGAAGCCGGGCGAGGCTATCCAGTGCAGCTGCCGCTGCCCCAGCGCCTGATGAAACGGCGTGCTCAGACCGCCATCCCACGCCAGCGACAGATCCAGCTGGCCTTTCAGCACCCAGTCGATCAGCTCGGCATTGCGGGCGATGCGCGCCTCGATGCGCACCTTCGGATTGGCGCGCGCGAAGCTGCCCAATACCTGCGGCAGAAACGTCTCGCCAAAATCCTCCTGCAACCCCAGCCGCACCGTGCCCTGCAGATCCAACCCGCGCACCGCGGCGGCGGCTTCATCATTGAGCTCCAGCAGACGGCGCGCGTAGCCAAGCAGGGTTTCCCCCGCCTCGGTCATCACCATGCCGCGCCCGGCCTTGCGCAGGATCGGCGCGCCGACCTGCTGTTCCAGCTTTTTCAGGTGGGCGCTGACCGCCGACGTCGAACGCCCCAGCCGTTCAGCCGCCTTGGCGAAACTGCCCAGTTCGACGCCGGTGACAAAGCTGCGCAAATCTTCGAGATCGAACGTTATTCGTCCCATGCTGACCATCCTGATTTTCTGAACCATCAATCAAAATAATACCGATTTTACTGATAAAGATGGCGTGTCACGCTCTCCGGGTCAATGTCTTTACGGAGAATCCTTATGCTCGCGATGCAATACCGTTTCACCCTGCCCGTCGGTTTCGATCCTCTGTCCGCCCCTTTGACCACACTGCGCTGCGGGTTGACAGCCAAACTTGATATTGATAATCATTATCAATATTGAACATTCACTTGCGGCTCGCGGGATGCGGCCGCTCTCCGGGGTCAACCGCCATGCCGTCATCACCGATCACACCTTACGCCACCACCTGCTGCATCGTGGGGGGCGGCCCCGCCGGGCTGATGCTCGGCTATCTGCTGGCGCGGGCGGGGATCGACGTGACGGTGCTGGAGAAGCACGCCGACTTCCTGCGCGATTTTCGCGGTGACACCATTCACCCGTCGACGCTGGAAGTCATGCACCAACTGGGCCTGCTCGACGAACTGCTGACGTTGCCGCACCAGCGTGCGGAGTCCCTGCACGCCGAAGTCGCCGGGCGCGACATCAAGCTGGCGGATTTCACCCGCCTGCCGACGCGCTGCAAATTTATCGCCTTTATGCCGCAGTGGGAGTTCCTCAACTTTTTGGCCCAGCAGGCCGCCGCCTTCCCCAACTTCAGGCTGCTGACCTCGGCGCAGGTTCATGAGCTGCTGTACGACCGCGGCCAGGTATGCGGCGTGCTGGCCGACACGCCGGAAGGCCCGATCCGCGTGCGCAGCCAGCTGGTGATCGGCACCGACGGCCGCAACTCGGTGGTGCGCGAGCAGGCGGCGCTCAGCAGCCGTTCCTTCGGCGCGCCGCGCGACGTTGTGTGGATGAAGCTCAGCAAGCAGCCGGGCGATCCGGCCTGGTCGATGGGCCACACCGGGCCGAAGCAGAACTTCATCATGATCGATCGCGGCGACTACTGGCAGTGCGGCTACTCGATCGATAAAGGCAGCTTCGACGCGATCCGCGGTAGCGGCCTGGAGAAATTTTTGCTGCACCTCGCCGAGGTGGCGCCATTCCAGGACGATCGTCTGCAGGAGATCGTCGAGTGGGATCAGGTGAAGCTGCTGAGCATTCGCATCGATCGTCTGGATCGCTGGGCCAAACCGGGAGTGCTGTGCATCGGCGACGCCGCGCACGCCATGTCGCCGATCGGCGGCGTGGGCGTCAACCTGGCGATTCAGGACGCGGTGGCCGCCGCCAACGCCCTGATCCCGCCGCTGCGCCAGCATCGGCTGCAGCTGAAGCATCTGCTGAGCGTGCAGCGCCGGCGCGAATTCCCCACTCGCGCCATCCAGTTTTTGCAGATCAAAATGAGCCAGCGCAAGCCGGGCGAACGCCGCGCGGCGGGCGGCTCGCGCCTGATCGCCCGCGTCGGCAACAGCCGCTGGCTGCCGCGCCTGTTCGGCCGCATCATCGGCCTGGGTTTTCGCCGTGAAACACCGCGGCATCTGTCCAACGAAACCTGCCCGCCGGAATAGCATTGGTGATTTTTTCATCGCGCCGTATAATGGTTAAATCGAACGATTTAATTAACTGGAGCGATTAAATGTACGCACTCACCGCGAACGAGGCCAAAACCCAATTCGGCGATTTGCTGCTCAAGGCGCAGCGTGAACCGGTGCAAATCAATCGCAACGGCAAACCGGTCGCCGTCGTCATGTCTGTAGAAGATTACCAGGCGCTGGAAGATCTCAAATTAAGCGCACTGCAGCAAAAAATCGCGCAGGCTACCGCCGAGGAAGACGCCGGTAAGGCGGTAGACGGCGATGCCTTCTTCAACCGTCTGCTCACCGATGAAACAGACTGAGATACCCGCGTTTCGCCTCACCCCGCAGGCCCAACAAGATCTGCTGGCTATTCGTCATTTCACCATCGAGCACTGGGGCCAAGCGCAATCTCGCCGCTATCTTGAGCAGTTGAGAGAGGTCATGCATCATTTGGCAGATATGCCGGAAGCGGGTAAAGCTCACTTCCACGATCTGGGCGAAGAGATACGCAGTTTTCCTTACGCCAGCCATAGGATCTACTACCGCAACCGCCCTGCCGGCATCACCGTTCTCGCCATTCTGCATCAGGCGATGGTGCCTCACCGCCATCTGGAACAACGGCTGTAATTTTTCTTACTCAAAGGGGCACTGATGTTCACCGTTCGTCAGGCATTGCTGGAAGATTTAACGCAAGTGCGCGATATCGGCATCCGCACCTACCGCGCCCACTTCGGTGAGCTGTGGCGCTACCCGCACGAGCTGGAGGCCTTTCTGGCGGAGGATTTTTCCGTCTCCGCGCTGGAACGGACGCTGCGCGATCCCGACGTGTGCTGGCTGTTGGCCCATGAGGATGACGCCCTCGTCGGCTATGCGCGGGTGAACTTCGACAGCCTGCTGGCACCAACCGAGCACATCGGCGCAGAGCTGCAGAAAATCTATTTTCTGCCGGGCCATGCCGGCAACGGCTATGGCCAGCGCCTGTACGAACAGGTGCAGCAGCGGGCTATCGACCGTCGGCAAAAAACGCTGTGGCTGGAAGTGCTGCAACGCAACACCCGCGCCCAACGTTTTTATCAGCGTCAAGGATTGAGCATTTGTGGCGAGACCTGCTACACCAGCGCCCAGGGCTCGATAGGCATTTGGTATATGAGCAAGGCGCTGTAACCGCGCCCCGCTCCGCCGTCGTTTAGCGCGGCTCCCGCTGCAGCATCAGGAACAGCAAGGCAAACGCATTGGGCGCCAGGTAGATCAGCGCCCCCAGCTGCACCGCCAGCGGATCCTTCTTGGCCTGCCAGGCCATAAACCAGTCGCCGGCGACCACCATAAAGCCGACGCCCCACACCGTTATCGCGCAAAGCGCCCCCAGCATCGCCCAGGCTTTGCCCTTGGCGAAGGCGGCGTAAGGGCCTTTCAATCGCCCGATCATCAGCGCCACGCCCGCCGCCGCGAATAGGCCGGCCAGCGTTTCCAGCGCGGTGATGACCGCCAACCCCAACATGCAGGCCCAGTCGGCGCTGATCGCGCGCCACATCAGCCCCGGCGTTTGATAAGTATCCTGCATGGCGAGCAGTGGCCCCACCGCATTGCGCGCGGTGCCGGCGAAATCCGCCGTATTGTTCAACAGACTGAACAGCCCCCACAGGGCCGGAAACAGGGACAGGACGATGCAACCGAGGCGTGACACAGTGATTTCGTTCATGGTTATCCTTAATGAATAAACGGGTGGCTCCCGTCCTCATGACGGGACCGCTATTGAGATCCTGATAGTTTGACGTGCACAATGTAAGAACTAATCTTACAATGACGCAGCATAGCCGAAAGTGAGGAGGAACAATGGGCAGAACACTAACGGTAGATCTGGGTGACGAACTGCGTAGCTTCGTCGAAGACCTGGTGGCCAGCGGCGATTACCGAACGCCCAGCGAAGTCATCCGCGAATCCGTGCGCACTTTGCGCGAACGTACCGCCGCCTCAAAACTGGAAGAGCTTAGGCGCTTGATCGCCGAAGGAGAGAACAGCGGCGAAGCCGTCGAATGGGATCGTGATGTGTTCATGGAAAGAATACGGAGCAAAGCAAAAGGATGCGCAGGAGAGTAACCGTTCGTCCAAAAGCGTTGGACGATATGGAAGAGATCTATTTTTACGGGTTGGCGCACTTTGGCTTGCAGGTGGCCGAAGATTATCTGCGCCGCCTGCATCAGGCTTTCGATAACCTTAGCCACCACCAACTCGGCAAAAACATCGATGCAATCGGCCCCGGCCTATGGGTATTGCCCGTCGCCAACCACCTGATTTATTCTCGACAGCACAGGCGGGAGGTGAATATCATCAGAGTGCTGCATCATTCCCGCGATCCGCTCAGCCAATCCTTTTTCAGCTGACCCAACGTTAAATCGCCACCAGCCCGCGTACGCCGTCCTGTTCCATAGCGCTGCCGGCGCCGCGCTGCACGATGCTGCCGCGCGACATCACCAGATAGCTGTCCGCCAGGTCGGCGGCGAAGTCATAGAACTGCTCCACCAGCAGGATCGCCATATCGCCCCGCGCCGCCAGCTGTTTGATCACCGCGCCGATCTCCTTGATCACCGAAGGTTGGATCCCTTCCGTCGGTTCGTCGAGGATCAACAGCTGCGGCCGGCAGGCCAGCGCCCGGCCGATCGCCAGCTGCTGTTGCTGCCCGCCGGAAAGATCGCCGCCGCGCCGATCCTTCATTTGCCGCAGCACCGGAAACAGTTCATAGATCGGATCCGGCACCGCGCGCGCGTCGGCGCCGGAAAAACGCGCCAGCCCCATCAGCAGATTTTCCTCCACCGTCAGGCGCGGAAAAATCTCCCGCCCCTGCGGCACATAGGCGATGCCCGCCTGCACCCGCTGATGCGGCTTTTTACCGGTGATGGTTTCGCCCCGCCAACGGACGCTGCCGCTGCGCGCCGGGATCAGCCCCATCAGGCATTTCAGCAGCGTGGTCTTGCCCACGCCATTGCGCCCCAGCAGGCAGGTCACCTCGCCGATGCGCGCCTCGAACGACAGGCCGCGCAGAATGTGGCTGCCGCCGTAATACTGATTCAATTCCTCTACCTGCAGCATGATTACGCCTCCTCAGCGCCCCAGATATACCTCAATCACCCGTTCATCGGCCTGCACCTGCGCCAGCGATCCTTCCGCCAGCACCTGTCCCTGATGCAGCACCGTCACGCGATCGGCAATGGTTTCCACAAACCCCATGTCGTGCTCCACCACCATCAGCGAATGCTTGCCCGCCAGCTCGCGGAACAGTTCGGCGGTGTAGTCGGTTTCAGCGTCGGTCATGCCGGCCGCCGGCTCGTCGAGCAACAGCAGGTGCGGTTCCTGCACCAGCAGCATGCCGATCTCGAGAAACTGTTTCTGCCCGTGGGACAGCAGCCCGGCGGGCCGGTGGCGCTCGTGCCCCAGCCGCAGGGTCTTCAGCATCTCGTCGATGCGGTCTCGCTGTTCGCTGCTTAAACGGGCGCGCAGGCAGGCCCATACCGACTTGCGGGTTTTCTGGGCGATCTCCAGATTTTCGAACACCGTCAGCGCCTCGAACACCGTCGGTTTTTGAAACTTGCGGCCGATGCCGGCATGGGCGATCTGCATCGGCGCCAGCCGGGTCAGATCGACGGTCTGGTCGTAAAACACCCTGCCGCTGTCCGGCCGGGTTTTGCCGGTGATCACATCCATCAGCGTGGTCTTGCCGGCGCCGTTGGGGCCGATCACGCAGCGCAGTTCGCCGACGCCAATGCGCAGCGACAGATCGGTCAGCGCGCGAAAACCGTCGAAGCTGACGTTGACGTTATCGAGCTGCAGCACCGGATCGGTTTGCTGCCGGTATTTGTCCGCCGGCAGCGGATGGGTAAACAGTTCGTCGGTCACTTGCATCGCCTTCATGAGGATTTCCTCCGACGCAGCAGGCCAATCACCCCTTTGGGCAGAAACAACGTGACGACGATAAACATCAGGCCGAGGAAAAACTGCCAGTATTCGGGAATGGCCATGGTGAACCAGCTCTTGGCGCCGTTGACGATGCCGGCGCCGAGCAGCGGCCCCACCAGGGTGCCGCGCCCGCCGAGGGCGACCCAAATGGCGGCCTCGATCGAGTTGGTCGGCGACATTTCGCCGGGGTTGATGATGCCGACCTGCGGCACATAGAGCGCGCCGGCCAGCCCGCACAGCACCGCCGACAGCGTCCAGACGAACAGCTTGAAGCCCTTCGGATCGTAGCCGCAGAAGGTCAGGCGGTTTTCCGCATCGCGCACCGCGGTCAGTACCCGGCCGAACTTGCTGCGCGCCAGCGCAAAGCCGATGGCCAGGCTGGCGGCCAGCAGCAGCACCGTCGCCAGGAACAGCGCCACCCGCGTGCCGGCGGCGGTGATGGGAAAGCCGAGCAGCGTGGTGAAACCGGTAAAGCCGTTATTGCCGCCGAAACCGGTCTCGTTGCGAAAGAACAGCAGCATGCCGGCATAGGTCAGCGCCTGGGTCATGATCGAGAAGTACACCCCTTTGATTTTCGAGCGAAAGGCGAAGTAGCCGAACAGGAAAGCCAACAGGCCCGGCACCAGCACGATCAGGCACAGCGCCCAGGCGAAATGCTGGGTGCCGCTCCAGAACCACGGCAGCTCGTTCCAGGAGAGGAACGCCATAAACGCCGGCAGCCCGTCGCCCGCCGCCTGCCGCATCAGGTACATGCCCATGGCGTAGCCGCCGAGCGCGAAGAACAGCCCGTGGCCGAGCGACAGCAGCCCGGCATAGCCCCACACCAGATCGAGCGCCACCGCCACCACCGCGTAGCACAGGATCTTGCCCGCCAGCGTCAGGGTATAGGTGGACACCGCCAGCGGATGACCCGCCGGCAACAACGTCATGAACGGCATGACCAGCAGCGCCAGCAACGCCAGCCCGCCGATGCTCAACGCCAGCCGGGGCGCTTTCTGCACGCCGGTTACGGTCAATGGTTGGCTCATCAGTCAATCACCCTGCCCTTAAGGGCGAACAGCCCCTGCGGACGCTTTTGAATAAACAGAACGATCAGCACCAGGATCAGGATCTTGCCCAACACGGCGCCGATCTGCGGCTCGAGGATCTTGTTGACGATGCCGAGGCCGAAGGCCGCCGCCACCGTCCCCGCCAGTTGGCCGACGCCGCCGAGCACCACCACCAGGAACGAATCGATGATGTAACCTTGCCCCAGCTCCGGCCCGACGTTGCCCAACTGCGACAGCGCCACCCCGCCGAGCCCGGCGATGCCGGATCCCAACCCGAAGGCCAGCATGTCCACCCGCCCGGTGGGCACGCCGCAGCAGGCCGCCATCGCGCGGTTTTGCGTCACCGCGCGCACGTTCATGCCGAGCCGGGTTTTGTTCAGCAGCAGCCAGGTCAACGCCAGCACCAGCAGCACGAACGCGATCACCGCGATGCGGTTCCACGGCAACACCAGGTTCGGCAACAGCTGCACGCCGCCCGACAGCCACGCCGGGTTGGCGACCTCGACGTTCTGCGCGCCGAACAGCACCCGCACCAGTTGGATCAGCACCAGGCTGATGCCCCAGGTGGCCAGCAGGGTTTCCAGCGGCCGGCCGTACAGGTGGCGGATCACCGTGCGCTCCAGCAGCATACCGATCCCGGCGGTGATGGCGAACGCCACCGGCAGCGCCGCCAGCGGGTAGAGCGCCAGCCACTGCGGCGCCAACTGCTGAAACAGCCCCTGCACCAGATAGGCGGAATAGGCGCCGAGCATCAGCATTTCGCCGTGCGCCATATTGATGACGCCGAGCAGGCCGTAGGTGATCGCCAGGCCGAGCGCCGCCAGCAGCAGGATCGAACCGAGCGACAGGCCGCTGAACGCCTGGCCGAGCAGATCGCCGATCATCAGGCGGTGCTGCACGCGCTGCAGGCTGCGCTGCGCCTCGGCGCGCACCGCGGCGTCCGGCTCATTGGCCGCATCGGTCAAGGCTTGCAGCCGCGCGCGGGTTTCCGGCTCGCCCGATTCCCCCAGCAGCCGCACCGCATTGAAGCGCACCTGCGGGCTGGCGTCGGCCAATTGCAGGTTCGCCAGCGCAATGCTCAGCGCGTCGCGTACCTGCGGGTCTTTCTCCTGCGCCAGCCGCCGGGTCAACAGCGGCAACTGCTCGCCCTGCGCCTCGCGCTGCAGCGCGGTCGCCGCCTGCAGCCGCACCGCCGCGTCCGCGCTGACCAACCGCTGCGTCGACAACGCGTTGGCGATCAGAATGCGCAGCCGGTTGTTCAGCCACACTTTCTTCGGCTCGCCAACCGGGGCCGCCTCACCTTCAAGCGGCAGATAGCGGTCGCCCTGGCGGATAAAGGCGCGTTTCGCCCCGTCGATCACCACGGTTTCCTGCTGCAGCCCCTGCAGCAACGGCAGGCGCGCGGCGTCCGGCTCGGCCGCCCACGCCTGCAGCAGTTTAGCCTGCTGCGCGCGAGTGGCCGCCGCGAACTCATCGGCCGGCCCGGCCTGCGCCAGCAGGGGCCAGGCGCACAACAGCCACAGCCCGGCGCGCAGAGAGGATAAAAACGGAGATTGCATCAGCTGCCTCTTCTGTTGGGCCGGCGCGCGTCGAGCCGCGCCGGCGCTGAGTGACGTTACTTGCCGCCTTTCACCGGGTAATCCGGTTTTTTGTCGTTGCCGGCGATATAGGGACTCCACGGCTGCGCGCGCACCGGCGCTTCGGTCTGCCACACCACGTTGAACTGGCCGTTGCCCTCGATCTCGCCGATCATCACCGGCTTGTGCAGGTGGTGATTGGTCTTGTCCATAGTCAGCGTGAAGCCCGACGGCACGGCGAAGGTTTGCCCGGCCATCGCCGCGCGCACCTTATCGACGTCGGTGGTGCCGGCCTTTTCCACTGCCTGCGCCCACATGTGGAGGCCGACGTAGGTGGCCTCCATCGGATCGTTGGTGACCGCAGTGGCGTAATTCGGCAGATTGTGCGCCTTGGCGTAGGCTTTCCACTGGCTGACAAACTGTTTGTTGGTCGGGTTATCCAGCGATTCGAAGTAGTTCCAGGCCGCCAGGTTGCCCACCAGCGGCTTGGTGTCGATGCCGCGCAGCTCTTCCTCGCCGACCGAGAAGGCGATCACCGGCACGTCGGTGGCCTTGACGCCCTGGTTGGCGAGTTCTTTGTAGAACGGCACGTTGGAATCGCCGTTGATGGTGGAGATCACCGCGGTGTTGCCGCCGGCGGCGAACTTCTTGATGTTGGCGACGATGGTCTGGTAATCGCTGTAGCCGAACGGCGTATAGACCTCTTCGATATCCTTGTCCTGCACGCCTTTGCTGTGCAGGAAGGCGCGCAGGATCTTGTTGGTGGTGCGCGGATAGACGTAATCGGTGCCCAACAGGAAGAAGCGCTTGGCGCCGCCGCCGTCCTCGCTCAGCAGGTATTCCACCGCCGGGATCGCCTGCTGGTTCGGCGCCGCGCCGGTGTAGAACACGTTCGGCGACATCTCTTCGCCTTCGTATTGCACCGGATAGAACAGCAGGCCGTTCAGCTCCTCAAACACCGGCAGCACCGACTTGCGCGACACCGAAGTCCAGCAGCCAAACACCGCCGCCACCTTGTCCTGGCTCAGCAGCTGGCGCGCCTTTTCGGCGAACAGCGGCCAGTTGGAGGCCGGATCCACCACCACCGGCTCCAGCTTTTTGCCGAGCACCCCACCTTTGGCGTTGATCTCGTCGATGGTCATCAGCGCCACATCCTTCAGCGGCGTCTCGGAAATCGCCATGGTGCCGGAGAGCGAACTCAGAATGCCGACCTTGATGGTGTCGGCGGCCTGCGCGCTCCAGGCCAGGCCCAGGCCGACAGCGGCGGCGGACAGCGCAAAAGCTTTGATAAAACGACGACGTTGCATAGTTCAAACTCCTGATGTGTATGAAATCAAAATCGTTACGCCGAGCGCGCAGGCTGCTGAGCCCGCGCCTGGTGCAACATGTGCAGCGTTATTTTTCGCACTTCTGCCTTGCTGACGGCGATGTGCTCGCCGAGCAGCGTTTGCGCCGCCCCGCTTTGCCGCTGCAGGATCGCCTGCAAAATGGCGGCGTGCTCGCGGTAGGTGGCGTCCACCCGCGCCTGCTGGGTGAAATCCAGCCGGCGAATGATGCGGATCTTTTCGGTCAGTTCGCGGTGAATGCGCGCCATTTCGCCGTTGCCCGCCGCGGCCACCAACGCCTGATGAAACTGCTCATCGTGCTGCGACACCGCCTTGCCGTCCGCCAGGCGCGGCGCTTCGGTCCAAAAACGGCTCAGCGCCGCCAGCGCGTCCGGCGTTTCCCCGGCCGGGCGTTCGCACAGCCGTTTCACCGCCTCTTGCTCCAGCACGATGCGCAGGTCGTACAGCTCTTCGAAGTAGGCGAAGTCGAACGGCCGCACCTGCCAACCGCTGCGAAACAACACCTCGACATAGCCTTCGCGCTCCAGCCGAAACAGCGCCTGACGCACCGGCGTGCGGCTGGCCGCCATGCGCTGCGCCACGTCGCTTTCGCTGAAGCGATCGCCCGGCAGCAGGCGAAACTCGAAGATGTCGGCCTTGAGCTGCAGATAAATGCGCTCCGCCAACCCTTCCGGGCGCGCCTTGTGCTCTCCGTTGGTGATTTGCATCATCGCTCCTCCGTTCAGACCGCCTTTTCCAGCCACAGCAGGGCGTCGCCCGGCCCGACCGGCCGCCCCTGCCGGCAGCTGATGCGTTTAACGATCCCGGCGCGCGGCGCGGTGACCGCCAGCTCCATTTTCATCGCCTCGACCACGATCAGCGGCTGCCCGGCCGCCACCACCTGCCCCGGTTCCACCAGGATCTTCCACACGCTGCCGTTCAGATCGGCGCTGACCAGATCGCCGTCGATGGCGTCTTCTTCCTCCGGCGGCAACAGCTGCGCCTCGGCCTCGTCGTCATCGCTGCGCCAGCGCGCCACTTCGGCGCTGAACGCCTGCTGCTGGCGATGCTGGAAGTCGGCGATCGCCTCGGCGTTGTCGGCCAGGAAACGGGTGTAGGCGGCGAAGTCGAACTCGCTCTCTTCGATGCGCACCTGCATGCGCCCTTCACGGAACGCTTCGCGCTGCTCGTCCAGCTCTCGCTCGCTGACCGGGTAGAAGCGCACCTGATCGAAGAAGCGCAGCAGCCAGGGCTCACCGGCGGTGAACTGCGGGTTTTTGAGAAACTTGTTCCAGATCGGCAGCGTGCGCCCCACCAGCTGGTAACCGCCCGGCGAGTCCATGCCGTAGATGCACATGTACATGCCGCCGATGCCGACCGTCCCTTCGGCGGTGTGGGTGCGCGCCGGGTTGTATTTGGAGCTCAGCAGGCGATGGCGCGGATCGAGCGGCACCGCGCAGGGCGCGCCGAGGTAGACGTCGCCCAGCCCGAGGATCAGGTAGCTGGCGTCGAACAGAATGTCGCGCACCTGCTCGCGTCGGCTCAGGCCATTGATGCGCTGAATGAAATCGACGTTGTTCGGCAGCCAGGGCGCCGAGGCGCGCACCGTCTGTTGATAGCGATCCACCGCCCCCAGCGTGGCCGAATCCTCAAACGCCATCGGCAGCCACACGGTGCGCGTCGGCACCTTCAGGTGGCTGACGTCCCCCAGCGCCCGTTCGCGCGCCAGCAGGCGCTGCAGCAGGTCGGCCTGGCTAATCTGCCGGCTGTCGTAGCGGATCTGCAGCGAACGCACGCCCGGCGCCAGCTCCGCCACGCCCGGTATCGCCCCCTCACGCAGCGACTGCATCAGCAGATGAATGCGCAGCCGCAGCGCCAGATCGAGCACATTGTCGCCGTACTCCATCAGGATGTAGCCGTCCCCCGCCTGGCGATACGCCACCGCCGGGCGCCCTTCCGCCGCCGGCAGCGCCGCCAGCACCGCGGCGGAAACGGTCTCCGCCGGGGCCAGATCCGGCGGCGGCAGGGTGATGGCCTTCACCGCCGCCAGCGCTTCGATGCTGCCGAGCTGCGCCTGCTCCAGCGACTGCGCCTGCCGGAAGCCGATCGGATGGAAACGGATGCGGTCGCCCGGCTTCACCTGCCCCACTTTCCACAGTTCGGCCTTGGCGATGGTCACCGGGCAGACGAAGCCGCCGAGGCTGGGCCCGTCGCGGGTCAGGATCACCGGGAAGTCGCCGGTGAAGTTGATGGCGCCGACGGCGTACTCGCAGTCGTGCACGTTGGAAGGATGCAAACCGGCTTCGCCGCCGTCCTCCCGCGCCCATTCGGGCTTCGGCCCCGCCAGGCGCACGCCGAGGCGGTTGGAGTTGTAATGCACCTGCCAGTCGGTGGCGAAGAAGGCCTCTATTGATTCGGCAGTGAAAAAGTCCGGCGCGCCGTGCGGACCGTACAGCACGCCGATGTGCCACTGGTCGCCGTAGTACGGGATCAGGCTGTCGTCCATCGCCTGCGGCGCGGCGATCGGCGCCAGCGTGGTGCAAGCAGTCAGCGCCGGTTGAGCGATCGCCAGCATGTCCGCCACGCGCAGGGTGCGCCCGGCATGCCCGCCGAACTGGCCCAGCGCAAAGGTGGAACGGCTGCCGAGATACACCGGCACGTCAAAGCCGTTGCGTACCGCCAGATAGGTGCGGCAGCCGTGCGTGGCGCGCCCCAGCGTCAGCACCTGCCCGGCCCGCACCGCGATCGGCCGCCAGTAAGCGACCGCTTCGCCGTCCAAATCGGCCGGGCAGCTGGCACCCGTCAGCGCGATGGTGGCGTCGCAGTGAAAGCGCAACGTCGGCCCCTGCAGGGTAAACTCGAGCCCGGCGGCCGCCGGGTGGTTGCCGACGATGCGGTTGGCCAGCCGGAACGCGAAGTCGTCCATCGGGCCGGACGGCGGCACGCCGATGTCCCAATAGCCGAGGCGGCCGGGATAATCCTGCACGCTGCTGTAGGTACCGGGTTGCAGCACTTCGAGGCAGTGCGGCTGGAAACGCACATCGTCCAGCAGACGCGTCCAAACGTCGCCGCGCTGAAATTGCGGCGTGGCGATCACCTGCCGCAGATAATCGAGGTTGGTGGCGATGCCGTGCAAGCGGGTCGCCGCCAGCGCCACGCGCAATTTTTCCAGCGCCTGCGCCCGATCCGCGCCGTGCACGATCAGCTTGGCGATCATCGGGTCGTAAAACGCCGAGACTTCGCTGCCGGTCGCCACCCACCCGTCGAGCCGCACGTCGTCAGGGAAATGCACCTCGGTCAGCACGCCGGGGCTGGGCTGGAAGTTTTTCAGCGGATCTTCGGCGTAGAGGCGCACTTCGATCGCCGCGCCCTGCGGCGCGCGCTGCAACGCCGCCCAATCCAGCGCGTCGCCCGCCGCCACCTGCAGCATGCATGCGATCAGATCCAGGCCGGTGACCATCTCGGTGATCGGGTGCTCGACCTGTAAGCGGGTGTTCACTTCCAGGAAGTAAAACTCGTCGCGCGCGGCGTCATAAATGAATTCCACGGTGCCGGCGCTGCGGTAATTCACCGACTCGCCCAGCGCCACCGCCGCCCGATGCAGCGCCTGGCGGGTCGCCGCCGGCAGGTGCGGCGCCGGGGTTTCCTCCACCACCTTTTGGTTGCGCCGCTGCAGCGAGCAGTCGCGTTCGCCGAGCGCCGCCACCCGCCCCTGGCCGTCGCCGAAAATCTGCACCTCGACGTGGCGCGCCCGATCGACGAAGCGTTCGATAAAGGCGCCGGCGTCGCGGAAGAACTGCTCTCCCAGCCGTTTGACGCTGTCGTACGCGTCGCGCAGCGCCGCCTCGTCGTCACAGCGCGTCAGGCCGATGCCGCCGCCGCCGGCGGTGCTTTTCAGCATCACCGGGTAGCCGATGCGCGCGGCGGCGGCGACCGCCTGCTCAACGCTCTCCAGCAAGCCGGTGCCCGGCGTCATCGGCACCCCGGCCAACGCCGCCAGCTCGCGCGCCCGGTGCTTGAGGCCGAACTCGCGCATCTGCGCCGCCGTCGGGCCGATAAAGGCGATGCCCGCCGCTTCGCAGGCGTCGGCAAACTCGGCGCTCTCGGACAAAAAGCCGTAGCCGGGGTAGATCGCCTGCGCGCCGGTGGCCGCTGCCGCCGCGAGGATCTTGTCGATGCGCAGGTAGCTGTCGGCGGCCTTGTCGCCGCCGAGCGCCACCGCCCTGTCGGCCTCGGCGACGTGCGGCGCATTGCGGTCGGCGTCGGAATAGACCGCCACGCTGGTTACGCCCAGGCGTTTCAGGGTGCGAATGGCGCGGCAGGCGATTTCGCCGCGGTTAGCGATCAGTACGGTAGTAAACATGTTCATGCCCCCTTAACGCTGGCGAGATAGTCGCGCCAGCCGCCAAACTCAGTGATATCCGTCGCGTCTTCCAGCGCCCAGGCTTCGCAGATAAACCCCTTCACCCGCCGGCCGTCCGCCAGCAGCAGCGTGCCGATGCCCAATGGCGCCGGGATTTCCGCCACAAACTCGCCGAAACGGGCCAGCGGAATGTCCCACAGCTCAACGCGGATCGCCGCCCCCTGCGCCGCGCGCGCCAGCCCCGGCTTCGGCGGCTCGGTATCGGCCAGCGCATACAGGCGATAGCAGGGGGCGGTAGCGGTTTGCTCCACCTGCACCGCGTCGCGCTGCGTCAGCTGGACGTTGAGCGGCATGCCACTGAGGTGAGCGCCCACTACCGCCAGACGCACGTGTCCCAAAGACGGGGCCGGCGTGGGCTGCGGCGGCAATGCCCGACCGATAGCGCCGAGCGGCAAGGCGCTTTGCCGTTGCCAGCGCACGCCAAACGCCGCCAGCGCCCGGTCATGCCAGGCGGGCGCAATCAGGGTGATGCCCGCCGGCAGACCGTCTTCGCGCAGCGGCCCCGGCAGCGCCAGCGCGCTCAGATCGGCCAGGTTGGTGAAATTGGTGTAAGTGCCGAATTGCGAATTGAACAGCACCGGCTCCTGCGCCATCTCCGCCAGGGTGCGGATAGTGGGCGCGGTCGGCACCACCAGCGCGTCGAACGGCGCCAGCCGCTGGGCGATTTGCCGCGCCAGCTCGGCGCGCAGGTATTCCGCCTTGTAGGCGTCGCAGGCGCTGTAGCCGAGGCCGTTGCCGACGATGCCGCGCACCACCGGATCGATGGCCTGCGGGCTCGCTTCCAGCACCTGCTCAATGGCCACCGTGCGCTCCGCCACCCAGGGGCCGTAATACAGCTGTTCCGCCAGAGTGCGAAACGGCGCGAAATCGAGGGGTTCCAGCGTGGCGCCGCCCGCCTGCAGCTGCGCCAGCGCTCGGTGAAACGCCCGCTCGGCCTGAACATCGCCGAAAAACTCCAGCTGGGCGGGAACGGCGAAACGCGGCGCGGCGGGGATATCCGCCGGCGCGGTATGCGGATCGGGGCGGGAATACGGGTCTGCCGCGTCAAAGCCGCTCGCCAGTTCCGCCACCAGCGCGGCATCGGCCACCGTCAGCGCGAAGACCGACACCGTATCGTTCAACCGGCAGGCCGGCACCACGCCGCGGTTGGACAACCGCCCCTTGGTCGGCTTCAGCCCGACGATGTTGTTGAACCCGGCGGGCACGCGCCCCGAACCGGCGGTGTCGGTGCCGAGCGCGAACGGCACTAGGCCGCGCGCCACCACCGAGGCGGAGCCGGAGCTGGAACCGCCGCTGACGTAGCGGCTGTCGAAGCTGTTGACCACTGCGCCATACGGTGAGCGAGTGCCTACCAACCCGGTAGCGAACTGGTCGAGGTTGGTTTTACCAAGGGCAATCGCCCCGGCGGCGCGCAGGTGGGCGACCACGGTGGCGTCCGCCGCGGCCTGATAGGTGAACGCCGGGCAGGCGGCGCTGGTCGGCCAGCCGCCAACGTCGATATTGTCTTTGATGGCGAAGGGCACGCCGAACAGCGGCAGGCGGCTGAGATCGCCGGCGACCGCCTCGAGCCTCTGTGCCAGCTGCCGGTACTGCTGCTCGCGCTGCGCCGGCGTGGCGAGATACAGCCAGGCGTTATCGTCTGGGTTCAGCCCGGCGACCAGCGTTTCGATCGTCGCACTGACGCAGGCAAGGCGTTCGCCCGCCGGGCGGGTTTGGTAATGGTGTTGCCATTCACTGAGGGTAAAACCGCACGCTACAACAGGTTCGCTCATCGACTGAATTCCATCTGGTACACAAGATGGGATTCAACAGAGCAACCGGCGTGCCAATTTTTAATCTCATGATTTCAATAAATTATAATTAAAACTTATGACAGCAGCGGCAAACAGGCTGCACCAGCGGCGCGCAGCGGGAGAACAAAAAGAGTGCAATGGCGGGATGACGCAGAGGAAAAACCGGGGCGACGACACTCGCCGCCCCGCAGGCCGATGGGGATAGGTCAGCCGTCAGCCGCAAGCTCAGTACCTACCATGTGGTGAGCGCTACCCTTCTCCAGGTATTGGCCGCCGTGCAAACATAAAAGAACGTGGAGTCTGCCGACCATTGGCCTATTTTACCGGGCGCAACGGCCGAAGCGGGGACAGCAACTCTGACACCTACAGGATCTCCGTTCACGTTCGCTGAATCATAAATATTCAACACTTTTATGTGGCCGGAGGAGAATTGGTTATTCGGCCCACCAATAGGATAAGCGCCGTTACCGGCCGGATAGATGCCATTATCCGCAACCGTTAACTGCTTGGTGTACAACCCGCTCCATTTAAATGAGGGTTGTCCTAAGGCGGTCGCGATATCCTTCTGCGGCGAAAAATCCGCCGGGGAGATGGATACGCCGCTGCTGGTCGTATTGTTATTAGCGCCAAGCGTAAACTTAGGTGAAAAACTAATTAAAGAAGCCCCGTCCTGAGCCAACCTGACGCCCGGTTCAAACCCCTGAAGGTTATTGCCTGGAGAAATGCCGCCAAAGTAATGGTAGCTGGTACTCCCTCCTTTGGCGGCATAGAACAGGTTATCGGAGCCGTCCTTGATACCATGGAAAATGGCCGGATAAGCGCCATGGCTGGCCCTGTCCGCCAAGGACCACGGAAGTTGCCTAGGAGCCATATCGGCGATTGCCGCGTTGGCGAATCTTGTCGTATTGCTCAGCATGTTATCAAACACAAATGCCGCCGCGATGCCGTTTACCGGTTCTGCAGCCACATTGTAAGTGGTATTACCCACGTTATAGAAACCGCCCCGACATTCAAAGGTGCTTCCATCACTCTGAAGAATAGTTTCACCTTCGCAAGTAAACTGCCCCAGGATGTTATCGGTGTTGGTTCGGGTGAGTTTGATCGCCGTAGCGCCGACGCCGCCGAACAGGTGGATATAGCAGAAACCGTTGTACCACGTTACGCTGTTGGCGTTTCCTCTCAACTCCAGCCCCACGCCGGCATCCGTATTTGTGCCACCATCGCCCGGATTGCCGGAGACCTTGATCTGACATTGAATTTCATGGAACCCCACGCCGTGGAAGGAGCTATCCCCGCCATTGCTTTCCATCAAGATGTTCGACAAGCCACGGTGGAACCGGCAAGAGTGAAAACTGACGAACTCGGTAAACGCACCGGCATAGCCGTTCAACAGATGTAAGTTCACAAAAAACTTCATAATCAGCAATCTTTCATGCCGCATGAAACAGGAACCATTGATCCGATAGCCGGTGCCCGTATATAACGCGCCCTTGGCCGGCGTAATCGTCACATCGCTGATATATCTGTTGGTATGGATCCCGGAACCGCCTTTCGACTCAAAACACGCATGATCATTAGACGTCGGCTTAAAGAAGAATTTCGTACTAATCCAATTTTCACCCTCTATCGCAATGCCTTTATCTCCGGTGTAGTTTTCTCCCCCTAAATTTAAGGTATCTGTAATGTAATAGTTGCCGGCAGGAACATAGAGCTTCTTGCAGCCTTGGCTAATCGCATAAGCGATAGCCTGTTTAAACGCCTGCGTATCATCCGTACCAACGCCAGCTGTATCATTCCAATCGCCCTTCGCGCCGAACATCTGAGGGGTAATGTGGGGCACGCCTTCATTCGGGAAGGAATACTGAATGAGTTGATTGCCCGTTACCCCTGCAAGCGTAGAGAGAATCGGTTTAAAAGCGCAATCCCAGACGTTCTTGCCAATGAGAGTCGTTTCGTCAAATGCCCCGCCTAACTCCAGCGCCCGAGCGGGAGAAGCAAGTTTAATCACATTCCCTTCAATAATGGCGTTTTTCCCATTCAAGAAACGGATATAACCAAACCCAGAGTCCGTGACCCGATTGCCGGAAAACACCGTACGGTCGCCGTACAGCTTGATCCATACCTGGCTGCTGGTCCATCCGGAGTTGGTTATCTTGTTGCCGGTCATCACGCAGCTATTGGTGAACAGGGCAACCTTGCAATTATTGATAATATTGCCTGAGAGGGTCGCCTCCGTTGCGGCAATGCCATTGAAGGCCGAGGAATTGGAGGTGCCGCAGAAATTTAAAAAATTATCTGCGATAACGGACTCAGCGACAGAAATATCGTTATTGCCGTGATAGTCGATGCCATTCTCAACGGTATCTTCAACGTGATTCCCGATAATTCGTGAACTATTCGTAGGGATTTTGGTGGGGTTATTCACTAAGGAATAGTCGATCTGAATGCCGAACCTTTCGATCGTTTTGATGTAGTTATTAGAGATATTAATGTCACTGATTCCACCCAGCGAGATGCCATAGCTGGTATTAACAATATGGTTATTGGCAACGGTCAGGTTAGTGAATGAATGAGGCGTACCGGTCACTTCATTATTCAATGTCACCCCGCCCCCTCTTTGCGTATGCCCGGCCCCAGCAGGTTTAGCGGGTTTATGTCCATCATGAATATGATTGTTCACAATCAAGATGTCATAAGCATTTCGGTTCACGCCCGTTTTCAGCAAGATCCCGTCACCTTGGTGATTCGTCAGTTCGTTATTCTGGATTGTAATATGGCGTCCGCCACGAACGGCGATAGGTTCTTCACCCAGATCTTTAAGTAAATTGTTCTCAAGGGTAACTGACGTACAGTCAGAAAGGCCCAAAGCATCGGTATGCATGCTGATGACGCAATTTCTCACGGTGAAGTTTTCACAACGGGTGAAAGCCATGCCGGTACACGCGCGAGTGGCATACCACCAAATAGGATCTGCATCTTTCTGAGTCACCTTTCTCGTGATCCTCAGATCTTCCACGATGAAATTCGACTGTTCCACGGTATTAAAAATGTTGATTTGAGGCGTATCGTCATCCAGGTGAATTTCACCACCGCCATAAATATGGCAGTTGCTGGGTATCTGTAGAGACTGCCAAGCCGAACCCAACGTCAACCGATAGACATTCGCCATTCTGACCTGGCGTTTTTTCATCGAGTTAGCGGCGTCAATCGCCACTTTAGCGAACATGGCGCTAACGGCATCTCGATCGTCAGCCAGGCCATCGCCTACGGCGCCGAACTGCTCAGGGGTATATTCAGCGAATTCGCCGCCGTCATTGACCTGAGCAGCGACATTTTTTGCGTTGAACTGCGGATCTTCTTTTGACATTTGAGCCATTGAATTACTCCTCTGGATTTTACGTTTCAATCGACATTGAATTGAACGACCCCTAAAAAAGTAACCGGATGGGCGGCACGCCCTCCATCGATGGCGGGTGGCTGAGGGCCAGTACAACAAAGGTAGGAGGGAGGAGACAATAAAAAAGGCGCAACCTTGCGATTGCGCCTGATGTTCGGTGAACGCTGCGCGTTACTCGCCGCGAACGCGCTGCGCCAACCCTTTGAGGAAGTAGCGCAGCATCTGATCGCCGCACGGGCGGTAGTTCTTGGTGCCCTCTTTGCGGAACAGCGCGCTCAGCTCCGGCTTGGAGATGCGGAAGTCCACCGCGGTGAAAATCTGGTGCATGTCGGTGTCTTTCAGCTCGAACGCCACGCGCAGCTTTTTCAGCACCAGGTTATTGGTGATCGGCAGCTCAACCGCCGGCGCCGGGAACTTGTCGTCCTTGCCGCGCTTGAAGAACACCAGGCCGTTGAGGAAGTGCGCCATCACTTCGTCCGGGCACTTCTCGTAGCCCGGCTCGCCTTCTTTGATCACGTAAGCGTCCATCGCCGACACCGCCATCTCGAAATCGTCCAGTTTGATAATCTCGACCATTTTGGCGTTGTTAATGCTCAGCATATAGCGCACGCTGCGCAGCACGTCGTTGTTCATCATGGGATTGCATTGCCTTTACTTGTCTAACGGGGACGTGCGCATTGTAAAAAAATGCCCCATACCCAAAATAGTTGGAGTTGCATCGCGGCGGCAAATTTGTAAGCCCCCGGAGCATAGTTAACTATGTGACCGGGGCGCGCAAATGCAGCCAACAAAGAGGCAGCTCCAAGTATGACGGGTATGGCCGCACACCTTGAATGTGCGGCAGTATAGGGATCGGCAAGGGGTTTCTCAATCGATTTGGCTTTTTTGCTGATACAGCGGGATATCTTCGCCGATGATGTACTTGTTGCGCAGCATCGACGAGACCTTGTCCATGATCATCACCACCACCACCAGGATCAGGGTGATGAACATCACTACGTCCCAGTTCCACAGCCGCATATTCTCCGCATACACCAGGCCGATGCCGCCGGCGCCGACGAAGCCCAGCACCGCCGCTGAGCGGGTGTTGGACTCGATCTGGTACAGGCTGAGCGCCAGGAAGGTGGGGAACGACTGGGTGAAAATGCCGTAACGGTGCTTCTGCAACCCGTTGGCGCCCACCGCCGTCAGGCCGCGGCTGGGGGACTTGTCCACCGCCTCATGGCCTTCGGCGTACAGTTTACCCAGCAGCCCGACGTCCTGCATCACGATAGCCAACACCCCGGCGAGCGGCCCCATGCCGACGGCGCGCACGAAGATCAGCCCCCAGATCGCCATGTCGATGCCGCGCAGCACGTCCAGTAAGCGGCGCACCAGCACCGAAATTGGCCGCAGCAGCGGCGTCGACATCACGTTGCGCGCGGCGAAGAACGACAGCGGCAGCGCGATCAGCGACGCGGTGATGGTGCCGGCGAACACGATGGCGATGGTGATGCCGATCTGCTGGAAGTAGTACATGAACGGCCAGTTGGCGAAGTCATGCCAGACGAACATGCGCAGGAAATAGCGCCCCAGCTGCTGGCAGCCGTTGATAAACTGCGGCCAGCTAATGCCGAAGACCAGGAAGAAGAACACGTAGTACAGCACGATCGCCAAGGCGATCAGGCCGACGGTGCGCAGGTAGCGCCCCTGCTGCGCGAAGATCGCCGGATGCTGCTGTTTCAACTGGCGCAGCGTTTCCGCCGATGCCGGAGTGCCCGCTGTCATTTTGCCCCCTCCACCACGCGCTTGCGCAGCTCGCCCGACACGTAGTCGAGCACGGAAACCACCACGATGATCAGCAGCAGCGTCATGCTGACCTGATCGTAACGGTCGAGTTTAATGTTGGTCATCAGCTCCTGGCCGATGCCGCCCGCCCCCACCAGCCCCAAAATGGTCGACTGACGGAAGTTGATCTCCAGCCGCATGAAGCTGTAGGAGAGAAACACCGGCTTCACCTGCGGCCACAGGCCGAAGCGCATGCGCTGCAGCGGCGTGGCGCCGCAGGCCGCCAGCCCGCGCACCGGTTTGTTGGAGGCGGTTTCGATCGATTCGTAGAACAGCTTGGTCAGGCTGCCGATGGTGTGCAGCGCCAGCGCCAGGAAGCCGGGAATGGCGCCGATGCCGAACGCCATCACGAACATCACCGCCCACGCCAGCTCCGGCATGGTGCGCAAAAACGCCACCAGCGTGCGGATCGCCAGCCGCACCGAGACCGGGGTATAGGTGTTGCTGGCCGCCAGAAACGCCAGCACGGTCGCCACCAGCACCGAGAAAATGGTCGCCGCCAGCGCCAGCTGCAGGGTCTCCCAGATCAGCGGCAGCTGAATGTTCAGGCGATAGCCCCAGTAGGCCAGCGAGCCTTCGGTACGCCCATCGGCGAACAGCAGGTGCCAGTGCAGCGTCGGCACGGTTTCGGCCAGGTAGTCGAAGAAGTGCGGAATAGACACCCAGACGGTGTGCAGGTTGAACTCGGCGAGGTTGCCGGCGCCCAGGTACAGCACCACCAGCCCGAGCGACCACAGCAGCGCTTCGCGCTTTTGCTTGCTGCGGATCCGTTGGTAATAGTGTGCGAAATCGGTATTCAAAACAGGTCTTCCATCGTTATGGAACAAGGGGTTCAGCATGCTGAACCCCTTCATTCGGGCGGCCGAGGCAGCCGGGAATCAACGGTCGCCTTTGGTCAGCTCGCGCTTCATATCGATGATGGTCTGGTATTCCGCCAGGGTGGTGTCGCCGATGTGCTGTTTGCCGCCCATCGCTTTGATAAAGCACGCGTGATCGTCTTTATCCAGCTTCTTGATGGCGGTGACCACTTTGGCCTTGAAGTCGGCCGGCAGCGAGTTGCTCACCAGGATCGGGCCGTTCGGGATCAGCGGCGACTGCCAGATGATGCGGATCTGTTTCATCAGGTCCGGATGATCCATGCGGATCATGCGGGTGAACGCGCCGCTGGTGTAGCCGGTGTTGTAGTCGCCGATCATCGACGCCCAGGTCACCGCGCCTTCGAACTGGCCGTTCAGCACGCCGAGGATGTCCTGCTCGTGGCCGCCGGAGAAGGTGACGCTGGAGAAGGTGTTGTTGTATTTGTTGTCGACCGTGCCGCCGAACAGCTTTTTAAACGCCTGGTTCGGGATCAGGAAGCCGGAGGTGGAATCCGGATCGGCGAAGCCGATGGCCTTGCCCTTCAGGTCTTCCAGTTTCTGGTACGGGCTGCCGGCCTTCACCACCACCACCGAGTGGTAGCCGCGCGACTGGTCGACGTCGTCAACCGCGATGCCGACGATGTCCACCGCTTTCGGATCCTTGATGTAAACCGAAGCGAACGACGACGGCGACATGCTGAGCACCAGGTCAATCTTGCCGCCCAGCAGGCCCTGGATCACGCCGGAATAGTCGGACGAGTTGCGCAGCTTGGTATCGACGTTCAACTCTTTATCCAGGAACTGCTTCACGCACTGGTTATCGCCGATCTGCTGGGTGGCGTTCTGGCCGCCGAGAATGCCCAGGTTCAGCTCTTTCGGCGCATCCGCTGCGGCAGCATTAAATACCATCATCGCGCCGGCCATCAGGGTGGTCAGACTCAATACTTTTTTCATTAGGTGTGCCTTGTGTGTAAAGGGTAAAGGTCAAAAGTGCTTCAATGGATCTGATTGGCTTCCTCGCCATACAGCTGGTGCAGGATCCGTTCGTTCAGTTGCGAAGGATGCCCGTCAAACACGATCTTCCCGTGGGCGATGCCGATCACCCGCGAGCAATACTCTTTCACCAGTTCGACCGAGTGCAGGTTCACCATCACCGCGATGCCGTCTTCGCTGATTTTCTGCAGCGCGTCCATGATGCGGCGGGTGTTTTTCGGATCGAGCGACGCCACCGGCTCATCAGCCAGCAGGATTTGCGGGTTTTGCATCAGCGCGCGGCAGATGGCGACGCGCTGCATCTGGCCGCCGGAGAGGTGCTCGGCGCGCTGCAGCGCGTGCGGCAGCATGTTGAGCCACTGCAACAGCTCGATGGCGCGAGCGCGGTCGGCGTCATCGAACAGTTTGAAGAAGGATTTCAGGGTGGAGGTGTGGCTCAGGCGCCCCAGCAGTACGTTGGTCATCACGTCCAGCCGCGGCACCAGGCAGAAGTCCTGGAAGATCATGCCGCAGCGCGCGCGCCATTGGCGCATCTGGCGGCCGGCAAGCTGGGCGATATCCTGCGCCACGCCATCGTCTTCGAAGTGCAGCATCTCGCCGCAGCTGGAAGGAATGGTGCCGTTGAGGGTATGCAGCAGCGTGGACTTGCCTGCGCCGGAGCGGCCGATCACCGCCACGAATTCACCGGCGTGCAGATCGAAATTGATGTCATCCAGCACGCGCTGCTGCGCTTTGTAAGCTTTGCCGAGCCCCTTGACCGATAACACTTTGCGGGATGCGGCGGCGTGCTGCCCTGGAAAGTCGTGCTGCGCCAATTTTAACAGTGCCTGAGCCATATGATTTCTCTGGTTTCAGTGGCTAATCATTATGGGCACCTATTAACGGATAAGTTTATGACAGTGGGATGATGGTTTTATGGCCGGGGCGTGACGCGTGCCGCCCCGGCGTACGCATCATTCCAGGCTAAAGAAGTCCAGCCCCAGCGCCGCCTTGACCTGCTGCAGCGTCTGCTGGCTGACCTGATGCGCGCGGCGGGTGCCGTGCTGCAGGATGCGCGTCAGCTCGCCTTTATCGGCGATGAACTCGGCGCGGCGGGTGCGGATCGGCTCAAGCAGGCTCTGCAGGCAATCCTCCAGCAGCCGTTTGATTTTCACGTCCCCCAACCCGCCGCGCCGATAGTGCGCCTTCAGATCCGCCACCAGCGCGGCGTCTTCGCAGAAGGCGTCCAGGTAGGTGAACACCATGTTGCCCTCCACCCGGCCGGGATCGCTGACGTTGAGATGGCCGGGGTCGGTGAACATACTCATCACCGCCTTATGCACCTCGTCGGCGCCGGCGCCAAGCTGGATGGCGTTGCCGCGCGATTTCGACATCTTGCCCTGCCCGTCCAGCCCCGGCAGACGCCCGACGTTGCTCAACAGCGGCTGGCACTCCGTTAATATCGGTTGGCCGACGATGTGGTTGAAACGCCGCACGATCTCATTGGTTTGCTCCAGCATCGGCAGCTGATCCTCGCCGACCGGCACGTGGGTGGCGCCAAAGGCGGTGATGTCCGCCGCCTGGCTGACCGGATAAATCAAAAAACCGGCCGGCAGGCTGCGGGCGAAATCCTTCTCGGCGATTTCGTTTTTCACCGTCGGGTTGCGCTCCAGCCGCGCCACGCTGACCAGGTTGAGGTAGTACATCGTCAGCTCGGCCAACGCCGGCAGCGCCGACTGCAGGCAGATCGTGGTCTTATGCGGATCGATGCCCACCGCCAGATAGTCGGCCACGACGTTGAGCACGTTGGCGCTGATTTTTTGCGGGTTGTTGCCGTTGTCGGTCAGGCCCTGCAGATCCGCCACCATCACCGTTTGGTTATGCTGGTGCTGCAGTTCGACGCGCTGGCGCAGCGAGCCGACGAAGTGGCCTAAATGCAGTGGGCCGGTGGCGCGATCGCCGGTAAGAATGGTGTAGCTCATGACAGTGCTCCTGAAGGTCTGTAGACCGCCGGATCAACGCCACAAAAAATAATGCCGCCAAACCGGCGGCATTAAAAAGAGATGTGAATACTCGTGCCGCCTCAGAAGAGGCGCCACCATGACTGATTGTGGGTGGAGTGCATCGATATATTCATGCCATCAAGGTATACCCGCAGCGGCAGCGCGTCAATAGCCCGCCGCCGGCGCGTAAGACGGCGTTACACTCCGGCATTTGCGTTCCTGGCCTGGCGCGCTAGGGTAAAACCTTCAACCTGAAAAAGGAGCGCATGATGAAGATCGGATTTGCCGGACTGGGTGGGATGGGCAGCGCCATGGCGGCTAACCTGGTGAAGGCGGGATTTGCGTTGACGGTATGGAACCGTTCGCCGCAGGCGGCGCAGCCGCTGGTGAGTGCCGGCGCGCAGCAGGCCGAACGGCCGGAGCAGCTGGCCGATGCCGACGTGCTGATCACCATGCTGGCCGACGATGCCGCCACGCAACAGGTGGTGGTTGACAGCGGGTTGCTGCAACGGATGAAACCGGGCGCGTTGCATATCAACATGGCAACCATCTCGGTCGAACTCGCCCAGCGTTTGACGGCACTGCATGCGGAACACGGCATCGGCTATCTCGCCGCGCCGGTGCTGGGACGGGTCGACGTGGCCGCCGCCGGCAAGCTGAATATTCTGGCGGCCGGCGATAGCGAGCTACTGAAGCAAGCGCAGCCGCTGTTCGATGCCCTCGGCCAGAAAACCTGGCACTTCGGCGCCGATCCGGCGCAGGCCAACGTGGTCAAAATCGCCACCAACTTTACCCTGGCCAGCGCCATTGAAGCGATGGCGGAAGGCAGCGCCATTGAAGCGATGGCGGAAGGCAGCGCGCTGGTGCGCAACTACGGCGTTTCCGGCGCCGACTACCTGCAGATGCTGAGCGGTACCGTCTTCGCCGCCCCGGCCTATCAGGGCTATGGCGCGCTGATCGCCGCCGAGAAGTATTCACCCGCCGGATTCCGCTTGGCGCTGGGGCTGAAGGACGTCGGGCTGGCGCTGGCCGCCGGCGCCGACAGCCATACGCCGATGCCGTTCGCCGGGGTGCTGAAAGACAATTTCCTCGACGCGATGGCGCAGGGGGATGCGGATCTGGACTGGGCGGCGCTGGCCAAGGTAGCGGCGCGACGAGCGGGCCTGAAATAACGAACGGGGGCGTTGGCCCCCGTTTTCCGTACTCAGAACACGATGTCCGCCGCGGGCACGGCGCGGATCGGCACGCCGAAGCTGTCGATATTCGACAACGTCTCGTTATGGTGGGTACGGATCAGCAAACCATCGGCATAGGATTTGTCGTGGCAGGTATGCGCATCCGCCGCCAACGTCACCGGATAACCGTGCGCCGCCGCGCTGCGCACCGTGGTATCGATGCAAAACGGCGTGGAGTAGCCGCAAACCACCAACTGCGATACGCCGTTGGCGATCAGTAACGCGCCGAGCGAAGTGCGCAGGAACGAGTCCGGCGTGGTTTTATCCACCCGATGGTCGCCCGGCGCCACCTTCAGCGCCGCGAGCACTTGCCAGGCGGCGCTGCCGTGCGGCAGTTCGTCGTCCGGCGTATGGTGCTGAATCACGATCACCGGCACACCCGCCTGGCGGGCGCGCTCGCTCAGTTGGTTGATGCGCGCAACGGTGCCCGCGGCATCCGCCGGCGGCGGCGTAAACAACCCTTCCTGCACATCGATAATCAACAGCGCGCTGGTCATGGCGGCTCCCGAAGAGAAGACAAGACAAGTCGCGTCAGCACACCGGCTGGCGCGGGCGGAAAATATGGTCGACGCCCTGCTCGCGCAGCCTGTGCACCAGATCGTGCCCGCCGTTCGGCGTGGCGTGCGCCAGCTGGCGCTCGGCGGTAAACACCGGGCTGGCCCAGAACAGGTTCACCGGGTCGCCATACTGCTGAGGCAACGTCAGGTGCGCGTGATGCGGGTAGAAGGACAACGATAAAATATAGCCTTCATAGCCCAACGGCGCCACGTCGGACTCCAGCGTATGCCCTTCGCCGATCCAGGTCAGCCGCGCCCAAGGGGCGTGAGCGAAACCGGCCAGCGCGCTGGCCATCTGCACCGCGTTGTCTTCGGTCATGTATTGGCTGTCGATGGCGATCGCCATCTCCATGCGGCGATAGCGCGAAGCCTCATCGTTGAACAGGATCTCCACCCACGGCATCGGCCGAATGCTGACGCCCATGGTGAGGAAGTAATAGATGCCGTCGCGCTCGTGCTGAGTGATGGCCATCGGCGGCCACTTGCCCTGATCGATGGCGTAGTATTTTACCGAAGGGCCGAAATGCTGCTCATAGCGCGCCTGAAAATCGCGCTGCATCTTCGGCCACGGATTGCCCTCTTCACGCTGCCAGCTGCGCCAAAACTGGCGGGTGCTTTCCGCCTGCGCATATTGCGTGTTGGTCGAGGCCGAACCGAGCGGATAGGCCAACGGGCTCTCCTTGATGCAGCTGGCCGAATAGCACACCGAATGGTCGATATACAGGCTCCAGCCGGGGATCACCGCCAGCAGTTGGCCGTAATACCACAGGGCCGCGCCGTCGTCGCTTTCGCTCCACACCACCATCAGCCCTTCCGGGTTCAGCGGCGCTTCCCCTTCCAGGTTGCGGCAAAATTCCGCCGCCAGCATCGGCGGTTGCCCCTGCTCCAGCGCGGCGCGATCTTCCTGCAACGGCGCGGCGGCCAGATTGCGCAGCCAGCAGGCGCGCACCTGATAGCGATCGCTGTAGGCTTCGGCGGGATAGATGTAAAAATAGGCTGCCCGGTGATCTTGCTGAACCACCGCGACCAGCGTCTGGTTCTCATTGCTGACTTCAGCAAGTACGTATGACTCGTTCATATCACCTCAATAGGGTCAGGGCGCGGCAGAATCGGCTGCGCGCAAAAAATGGAATGTGGCTTTGCCCTCAAGTGTAAAACGCATTACTGGCCGGATCACCCGTAAAAGTCTCAAAAACGGCCGTAAACGAAGATAAACAAAGGTTAATTATAGCGGCTGCGGCTCATGACGCCTGAGTGATGCGCCGCACCGCGCGCTGATAGGAACCGTTGCGCATCGACGCGCCCAGCACTTTGCCGAGGCCTGCAGCCCCCGTTCGCACCAGCCGCCGCCGCAACGCGCCCGGATGAAAGCCGAACTGCCGCTGCGCCCAATCGGGCAACAGATCGATGCCCGCCTGCATCACCACCCCGCCGAGCGGGCGCGCCAACGCGCTCGGCGCCGGCGCCTTCAGCAGAATGCGCGCCACCTCTTGGGTGCGTTCGTCACAGACCAGCTGCGGCCGCATCGCCTGCAGATAGTCGTCTACTTCCGCGCAGGACTGAGGGATAGCGGTCGCCCCCAGCGCGGCGGCCACGCGCGCCGCTTCGCGATAGTATTGATCCTGCAAATCGCGGGAAAGATGCGGGTTGCGGTAGCGCAGGTGGCTGGCCAGAAAACGGCTGCTCTCCGCCACGTGCACCCAGGTCAGCAGCGCCGGATCGCTGGCGGCATAGGGCGTGCCGTCGCTGCCGACGCCGGTCACCCGCAGGTGGATGGCTTTGACTTTGGCGATCAGCCGCTCCGCCTCGGCGGTCGGGCCGAAGGTGGTGACCGACACGAACTGGCTGGTGCGGCGCAGGCGGCCAATCATATCGTCGCGGAAGTTGGAGTGCTCCCATACGCCGGCCAGCGCCAACGGGTGCAGCATTTGCAACAGCAAGGCGCTGACGCCGCCGCACAGCATCGGGGTGAAATCGCGGTGTACCTGCCAGATGACAGACTGCGGGCCGAACAGCCCCGGATCGCCGGGCGGATTCTCAAAATCGACGCCGCCGAGCGCCAACCCGGTCAGGCTGAGCACCTGTTTTTCTATCGCTGCGCGTACCGCTTCCATCCTGCCGCCCTCTTGCTCATTCAGCGGCCAGTGTATCACGCGGCGAGCGCCTCATTGCGCCCTGCGGCGGTTGAAAGCTTTAACTTACTGAATTACAGTTGTTATACCGCTTGCAACCAGGCGGGCCTATTCGATCCACTGCAGAGGCGCTTTGCAGGGCGTTAACCCACGTTAATTCGGCACTAACCCCACAAAACCTCTATCTAGTTTCTTTTCCTTCAACTTAGATAGCAGAGAGTTCGATGATTACCATCAGAGCACGCGCGGCGGAAGACAACGCGCAATTGGCAGATATCTGGCTGCGTTCGGTGCGCGCCACTCACCACTTTTTAACCGAAGACAACATCGCACAACTGTTCCCGCTGGTGCTGAACGACTACCTGCCGGCGGTCAACGTTTGGGTGGCCGAAGAGCAGCCGGGGCATCCCTGCGGCTTTATCGGTCTGAACGGCAACAAGGTGGAGATGCTGTTTATCGATGCCGATCAGCGCGGCAAAGGCGTGGGCAAAGCGCTGCTGACCCACGCGGAAACGCTGCACGATGAGCTGCAGCTGGACGTGAACGAGCAAAATCCGCAGGCCAGCGGCTTCTACCGCCACTACGGTTTTGTCATCACCGGCCGCTCACCGCTCGACGGCCAGGGCAACCCGTTCCCGCTGCTGCACATGAAGCTGGAAAAACGCTAGTCCGCCCCCGCCGGCCGCCCTGCGGCCGGTTTTCTCCCCCTTCTCTCGCCCGCCGCCTAATATATCAAATCAGAATAAGTAATAGATTTTACATTCTTCCTGTCACTATCAACCCTCGGTAGGATTGCCCGGTATTCACCCGCAACAGAGGTTCCGTCCGTCACTTCCCGCCGGGTTGTGCCCCGCCGAAAAGCCGAACGATCCTTGTCCGGCGCGACGCGCCCCGGACGGAATGCTGTGATGTATCAATAAGGATCCGCTTCGCTATGATCGTTCTTTCGAACGTTTGCAAAACTTTTGACAGCGCACAGGGCCGCGTCGTGGCGGTTGACGACGTCAGCCTGGCGATAGAAGCCGGGCAAATTTACGGCATCATCGGCTACAGCGGCGCCGGCAAAAGCACGCTCATCCGCCTGCTTAACGGCCTGGAAACGCCCACCAGCGGCCGCATTGACGTAGGCGGCTTCGATATCGCCCGCGCCAAAGGCAGCCATCTGCGCCAGGCGCGCCTGAAAATCAGCATGGTGTTTCAGCACTTCAACCTGCTGTGGTCGCGCACCGTCAGCCAAAACATCGCTTTTTCCATGCAGATTGCCGGCGTGCCCAAGGCACAGATTGCGCCGCGCGTGGCGGAACTGATCGCGCTGGTCGGCCTGCAGGGGCGCGAAAACGCCTATCCGTCGCAACTCAGCGGCGGCCAGAAACAGCGCGTCGGCATCGCCCGCGCGCTGGCCAATAACCCGAGCGTGCTGCTGTGCGACGAGGCCACCTCGGCGCTCGATCCGCAAACCACCGACGCCATTCTCGACCTGCTGCTGGACATCAACCGCCAGCTGAAATTGACCATCGTGCTGATCACCCACGAGATGCACGTGGTGCGCAAAATCTGCCACCGCGTGGCGGTGATGGAAAACGGCCGCATCGTCGAAGAAGGCCCGGTGCTCGACGTGTTCACTCGACCACAGCAGCCGATCACCCGGCAGTTCGTCAAACAGGTGTCGCAGTATGCGGATACCGAAGAGAGCTTCAACCCGCTGCTCACCGCCCATCTGCCGGGGGCGATTTTCAAGCTGACCTTCGTGGGCGTGCAAACCCATCAGGCGGTGATCGCCGAAGTGATCCGGCGCTACGCCCTGACCATCAACATTCTGCACGGCAAGATCAGCCACACCCTCAACGGTTCGTTCGGCGAACTGTACATCCACGCCGAAGGCAACGAACAACAAGTCGCCGACATGCTCAGCCTGCTGCACGAAAGAGACATCGCCGTCGAGGTTATCCAACATGATTGAATCCCTGTTCCCCCACCTGCGTCTGGATCAACTGTGGGACGCCACCTGGGAAACGCTGTACATGACCGGCATCGCCGGTTTGGCCACGTTGGTGCTGGGCATCGTGCTCGGCGTGCTGCTGTTTTTAACTTCGAAGGGCCAGCTGTGGCAGAACCGGGCGGTCTACTCGCTGATCTCCGTGTTGGTCAACGTCTTCCGCTCCATTCCGTTCATCATTCTGATCGTGCTGCTGATCCCGTTCACCAAATCGCTGATCGGCACCATTCTCGGCGCGGACGCGGCCCTGCCGGCGCTGATCGTCGGCGCGGCGCCGTTCTACGCCCGGCTGGTGGAGATCGCGCTACGCGAGGTCGACAAAGGGGTGATCGAGGCGGCGCGCTCGATGGGCGCCAAAAACCGCACCCTGATTTTCCGCGTATTGCTGCCGGAGAGCTCGCCGGCGCTGGTTTCCGGCATCACCGTCACCCTGATCGCGCTGGTGAGCTACACCGCGATGGCCGGGGTGATCGGCGCCGGTGGCCTGGGCAACCTGGCCTATCTGGAAGGGTTCCAACGCAACCACAGTGACGTGACGCTGGTGGCGACGCTGACGATTCTGCTGATCGTTTTCGTCATTCAGTTCATCGGCGACACCCTGACAAGAACGCTCGATAAACGTTAATTAACCAAGGAAAACGATGATGAAAAAGCACCTACTGATGTTGGCTTTCGCCTCCGTCGCCACCCTCGCCTCTTTTGGCGCCACGGCAGCGACCAAGCTGGTGGTCGGCGCCTCCAACGTGCCGCACGCCGAGATCCTCGAACAGGCCAAACCGATACTGGCGAAGGAAGGCATCGATCTGCAGATCAAGCGCTTCCAGGACTACATCCTGCCGAACACCGCGCTGGCCAGCCACGACATCGACGCCAACTACTTCCAGCACGTGCCTTACCTGAACTCGGTGCTGAAAGACCACGCCGACGACAAGAGCTACGACTTCGTCAGCGCCGGCGCGATCCATATTGAGCCTATCGGCATCTACTCGAAGAAGTACAAGAGCCTGAAAGATCTGCCGGAAAACGGCAAAATCATCATGCGCGACGCGGTGGCGGAAGAAGGCCGCATCCTGTCAATCTTTGAACGGGAAGGCGTGATCAAGCTGAAGCCGGGGGTGAGCAAGGTGGACGCGCGCATCAGCGACGTGGTGGAAAACCCGAAACACCTGAAGTTCCAGGCCAACGTTGAGGGCGCGCTGCTGCCGCAAATGTACAACAACAACGAAGGTGACGCCGTGGTGATCAACGCCAACTACGCCATCGACGCCGGGCTGAATCCGACCAAAGATCCGATCGCGGTCGAAAGCGGCGAAAACAACCCGTACGCCAACATCATCACCGTGCACAAGGCCGACGTGAACAAACCGGAGATCGTGGCGCTGGTGAAAGTGCTGCACTCCAAGCCGATTCAAGACTTTATCCGCGAGAAGTACCAGGGCGCGGTGATCCCGGTCAACCAGTGACGCTGTATACGGCCCGGTAAAAACCGTAATGCTGGTCAGTTAGCGTTTTTATGCAGGCGTTCGTGAAATTTTCGGTCGATAAAAGTGAGATGCCCCATGTGGCTCCCACACCTCGACCGAGCCAGGGGCCGAAGGCGCGGCCCCTGGCAACCCGCGCCTTTGCCCTGTCAGACGGTTGGCTTTGCCAACTCCCCTCCCTCCGCCATAGCGCATTGAGGCCGGTTGCGACAGGCGTCCCTGCCTGTCTCACCTGAAACCGCCGTCCATGGCGGTTTCGCCTAATGCGCTACGTCTGCGTTCGGCGTCTTCAAGGGCGCCCAACACCGTGCTCATCTCCAACTTCTCTACCACAACCTCATAAGCGACAGATTTCCCGGTAGCTGCCAGCTCAGGTGTTGACCTTGGGCGCGCATCACCGGCTGCCGAGCAAGACGGCGTTGTCAGGGGCAACCGGCCAGGGAAGGCCGGTTGAGGCGAGACTAACAGGGACGTTTGTCGCAGCCGACCCGCCAGACAATGCAGGCGCGGCGAGGGTATCCGCATAGCGGACAGACGGTGTTAAGCAAAGGCGCGAGTGGAGGGGCCGCGCCATCGGCCCCTCCAATTGCCGTTCATGTTGGCCATAGAGAAATGCAGGACATTTACGGCAATTCCCCTGCACAGAACGCCCAGAAGCTGGATAAAAAAATGCCACTCAGGATTAACTGATCAGCATTGCGGTAAAAACCGGGCCTGTTTCTACACCTTATTGCCAATCTGGCTGAGCCGCGGCCACACCAGCATCAGCGCCTCCAGCAACCGCAACAGATCGTCCCGGCTTGCCCCTTCTCGCGCCTGCACCGACATGCCTTCAATGGTGCAAATCACGTATTTCGCCAGCAGCGCGGTATCGGTTTTCGCCAGCAGCTCGCCCTGTTGCACCTTGCGATCGAAGCAGGCCTTCAGCGCCGCTTCCTGCGCATGATGCTTTTTGCGCAGCATCTGGGCGACGTCGTCGGAAGCGGACGACAGCGCAGCGGAGGCGCACACCATAAAGCAGCCGGAGGGGGTATCGGGATCGGTGAAGACCTGAACCGAAGAACGCACGTAAGCCTCGACGATCTCGGCCACCGGCACATCCTGTTCCAACAGCTGGTTGGTGCAGGTGGTGTATTTTTGCAGATAGCGCTCCACCGCCGCGCGGAACATCCCTTCTTTGTTGCCGAACTCGGCATATAGCGTCGGCGCCTTGGCGCCGGTCACTTCCACCAGATCGGCCAGCGAGGTGGCTTCATACCCGTGCCGCCAGAACAGATCGAGTGCGCTTTCCAACGCCCGGTCGCGATCAAATTGTTTGGGTCTGCCACGGCTTTTCTTGCCGCAGACCGCTTCATTGATGCTCATCGTTCCTCTCCTATCCCGCTCCACAGCAGGCTTAGCACAAATAACTTAACGATCATTATAAAAAAATATTGCGCCCTCGTCGAGAACCGATTAGCATTTAGTTATCGATCGTTAATAAAAATTAGCGAAGCGGATTAAAACCCTCTATTGACCGTTATCGAAAAGGAATTAACATCATGAAAAGCTTAAAACTAACCTTAGCCGCCCTCACTCTGGCCAGCGTTTCCTTCGGCAGCTTCGCCGCCGATTTGGTCACTAGCCAACCGGCCGACCAGCAAAAAGTGGGCGTCATCACCGTCAGCGGCGCATCCGATTTGACCTCGCTGGAAAACAGCCTGGCCGCCAAAGCCGATCAGGCCGGCGCCAAATCCTTCCGCATCACCAGCGCCGGCGGCAACAACCAGCTGCATGGCACTGCAGAAATCTATCAATAACAAAGCATTAAGCCTGTGGACTGCATATCCTTATTGCTCACAACGCCAGGGCGTAAAAAAAATTAATTAACGAGCATTAAAAAAATACTTGCAATCCGTCAAACCGGCATCTAACATTAAATTATCGATCGTTAATTAATTTAACGACCTTACAAAACAAACATCGTAAAGAACACTGATAGGAAATAAGACCATGAAAAACCTGAAAATGACCATCGCAGCCATCGCACTGGCTTCCGCCTCCTTCGGCAGCTTCGCCGCCGAACTGGTTAACACGCAACCCGCCGACCTGCAAAAAGCCGGCGTCGTTACCGTCAGCGGCGCGTCCGACCTGAGCAGCCTGGAAAACAAACTGGCGGCCAAAGCCGACGCGGCGGGTGCCAAATCCTTCCAGATCATCGCCACTACCGGTGACAACAAACTGCACGGCACCGCGATCATCTACAATTAATGGCCGGATCGGCAATCGTGCAAAAGGGCGGCTCAGGCCGCCTTTTGTTTGCTTTAACGCCAACGTTCTGTTGTAAGCTGTAGCGACCTCTTCCCGCTGAGCCGAGCAACGCCATGACTCCCCTGCTGTTTCACAAATATCACGGTCTGGGCAACGACTACCTGGTATGCCACCGTTCGGTCGCCGATCGCCTGAGCCAGGAACAAATCCGCCTGCTGTGCCACCCGCATTACGGCATCGGTTCCGACGGCCTGCTGATCGACAGCGGCGACGCCGTCAATCCCACCCTGCGCATCATCAACCCGGACGGCTCCGAAGCGGAGAAAAGCGGCAACGGCTTGCGTATCTACGCGCGGTATCTGTTCGACAGCAAGCGCGTGGCGCATCAGCCGTTTCTGGTGCACACCGCCGGCGGCGACGTGCGTTGCCAGGTGGCGGAAGACGCGCATCAGATAACCGTGGAGATGGGGCGCGCCAATTTCAGCCCGGCGGCGCTGCCGGCCTTGATCGATCTGCCGGAGGCGCTGAACTATCCGCTGCCCCTGAAGGAGGAGACGTTAAGCGTTTCGCTGGTGTCGATGGGCAACCCGCACTGCGTGGTGCCGGTGGAAAAACTGGATCTGGCGCAGGTGCATCGGCTCGGACCGCAGATTGAGCTCCATCCGCTGTTCCCGAAACGCACCAATGTACAACTGGTGGAAGTGGTCGATCGCCAGACGCTGCGCATCGGCATCTGGGAGCGCGGCGCCGGCTTTACCCTCGCCTCCGGCAGCAGCAGCTGCGCCGCCGCCAGCGTGATGCGCAAGTTGGGACGAGTCGGCGAGCGGGTTAGTGTGCGGATGCCGGGCGGCGAACTGCAGATCGCCTTCAGCGGCGATTTTCAGGTCAGCATGCGCGGACCGGTGCATAAAATCGCCACCCTGACGCTGGACGAAGACTGCTTTGCCGGCGGCGCGGGGCTGTTTACGGGATCCACCCCAGCAGCCTGAACCACAGATAGTCCAACGGCACCAGCAGTGCGAAGCTGAGCGCGGCCAACAGCAGGCACAGCTTTAGCCCTTCGCGCGCCGGCACTTTGCCCATCCCCATCGCCACCACGATCGGCGAGGCCTGATACGGCAACAGCGGCGTGGCGTAACCGATCACCTGGGTCATCAGCACCGTCAGCAGCGGCAAGCCGCTGCCTGCGGACAACGCCTGCGCCAGCGGGGTAAACAGCGCCGGCACGCCGTTGGCGGTCACCACGAAATTCAACAGCGCGGTGATCCCCACCAGCGAACCGAATGCGGCAAACGGTTTGCCGTGCAGATCCGGCATCATCGCCAGCAGCGCGCCGCCCAACCGATCGCCGAGCCCCGAGTGGCTGACCAATGCAGTCAGCCCCAGGATCCCCGCCACGTAAATACAGGTGCGCACGTTGACCCCGGCGGCGAACTGCTCGCCGTTGAGAAAACCGATGCGCGGCAACAGGCAGAAGCAGGCCGCCGCCAACCCTATCCAGGCGGGGGCGATGCCGTGCCAGCTGTCGGTCATCCACAACAGTACCGTAATGCCCAACAGCGCGATCAGCCGCCACTCGGCGGCACTGAGCGGCGTTTGCCCCGCCTCGGTCGCCACCGGCTGCGGCCGCGCACGGAACAGGCCGCAGATGCACAACGTCAACAATGCGCCTTTGGCCACCCCGAGCACCGGGGCATGCAACAGCAGATAAGAGAGATAGGCGAAGTGGCTGCCGTAGGCGCTTTCTGCCGCGCCGCTCATCACCAGGTTAGGCACGTTGGCCGGCAGGATGCTGGCGGAAAGCTGGAAGGTGCCGAACCCCACCGCCAGCGCCAAACCGATGCGGCCGCGCGAACCTTCAGTCAGACCGGCGCGCTCGGCCAACGCCATGACGATCGGCATCAGCAGCGTAATCCGCCCCATGTTGGAGGGCATGACAAACGCCAACGCGTAGCTTATCGCCACCACGCCGCCCACCAGGCGCGGCCAGGAACCGGCCAGATGCGGCAAGAGTCGGTTGGCCAGGCGATCCGCCAAGCCGGTGCTGCGGATGGCGGTGCCCAACACGAAACCGCTGAGCACCAGCCAGAATGCGGAAGACGCGAAACCGGAAAAGGTCACCGCGGCGGGTGCCAGCTGCAATACCATCACCGCCGCAAAGAACAGCAACGCGACCAAATACTCCGGCAAACGGGCGCTGGCCCATAGCGCGATGACCACCAGCGTGACCAGCGCAGACAGCGCCATGGGATCCCCCAACATAATTCTCCTCCCTGATAAAACGTTGTGATTGTTATCAAACGGTTAACAGGGTGACACAAGGCGCGGGCGTTAACCTTGAAACCGCTCACATATCGTCGTTCTGCAGATTTTTCAGCATGCACACATTGCAGCCGTGGTGGCCGGTATTGCCGCGCCGTTCCGTCAGCAGCGTGAAACCCAGCGCGTAATACAACCCGATCGCCTCTTTCAATTGTTCGGTGGTTTCCAGATAGCAATAGCGATACCCTGCCGCCCGGGCCGCCTTCAGCGCCTGCACCACCATATAGCGCGCCATGCCCAACCCGCGCGCGCCGGGTTTGAAGAACAGTTTCTGCAGCTCGCAATAGCCGGGCTCTTCGCCGGCCAGCGGCGCCATGCCGACGCCCCCCACCACCTGCCCGTCCCGCTCCAGCACCCAGTAGCGGCCGCCGTTGTCGCGATACAGGCCGGTCAGCCGATCGAGATCGGGATCGTGCAGGCTGACGCCTTCCATCTTGTCCATGCCGTACTCGCGAAACACCTCGCGAATGATCGCCGCCATCGCCGCATCGTCGCGCTCGGCGATCGGCCGCACCCGCAGATTGGCGTCGCGCTGTTTGCGTGCGCTCCGCAGCGCCGCGGTCATCTTTTTCATCGCCGCAGTGGTGCTCGCCAGCTCATCGTCATCCAACTGCGCCAGCGCCGCCTGCATAAAACCGTCGGCGTCGCTCTCGATGCCGGCCAGCGCCTTGCCGCCCTGTTTACTCAGCCGATGCAGGTTGTGCCGCCTGTCATCCGGATGATCCACCGTTTCTATCACGCCGGCGGCCACCAGGCTGCGCAGCGCCCGGCTGGCGCTGGCCTTGTCGATGCACAGCCGGGCCGCCAGCTCGGTGACGCCCAGCGGCTGCTCGCTGACTTCGATCATCAGATGGATCTGCAGCGGCGAAAAGCGCGAGCCGTTGCTCTGCTTGTTCAACATGCCGAATTCTCTGACCAAATTGCGCGCCAATGCTCTGAAATCCCTGATGTTCACAATTGATATCCCCAATTAGCTACCGATAAAAAATGAGATTTAGTTGATAGTGTTACCTAATTCTCACTACCTTAACGGATCATCAAACCGCCATGAACCCCGGTATAACAGAGGAGCTGATGCAAAACGTTACATTACCCAATACAGTAAACTGATTAATTCAAAAAAATCAGAATAAAAATTCATTAATTTAATGTTGATAAAACAATAAACCAGTTAAAAAACATACAATCGTGAAAAAATCTGCGGATAAGAGAAAAAATCGATATCAATCCATTGCATTACAATAGGTTACAACAATGTTAATAGCGGCATTAATGCCGATATTTTGTTGTAATTTGTTACATATTCATGGCAGGATCGCGGCGCTTCCATAACAGCGACAACGCTCGTTATGGAAACATCGGGCGCGGGTTGCTCCCGCGCCGTTTTATGCTCATGGAGAGATCGCATGCCAATGAAAAAATCACTCGCCGTCTGTTCCGTCGCCCTTTCCGTCACTTTGCTAGCGGGCTGCGCGACCGAATCCTCCCGCTCTTTGGAAGTGCCGAAAGTGGCTTCCTACAACACCACTTATCAGGGCCCACGCAGCCCTATCGCCGTCGGTAAATTCGACAACCGCTCCAGCTACATGAATGGCATCTTCTCCGATGGCGTCGATCGGCTGGGCAATCAGTCCAAGACTATCCTGATCACGCATTTGCAGCAGACTGGCCGTTTCAACGTGCTGGATCGCGCCAACATGGAAGAGTTGAAAACTGAAGCCGGCATTAAAGGGAAAGCACAAACGCTGAAAGGCGCCAACTATGTGATTACCGGCGATGTCACTGAATTCGGCCGCAAAGAAGTCGGCGATCATCAGCTGTGGGGCATTTTGGGCCGTGGTAAATCACAGGTCGCTTACGCCAAAGTTAATCTGAACGTCGTGAACGTACAGACCTCAGAAGTCGTCTATTCCTCTCAGGGCGCTGGTGAATACGAACTGTCCAATCGCGAAATCATCGGTTTCGGGGGCACCGCCAGCTACGACTCCACCCTTAACGGCAAGGTGCTGGATCTGGCCGTGCGTGAAGCCGTCAATAACCTGGTTACCGGTCTCGAAAACGGCGCATGGCGCCCTGCTAACTAACGGACTAGAAGCAGAAAGATGATAACTAAAAAAATGGGCGGGGCGCTGTTTGCAGCGACCCTGTTGGCCGGCTGCGCCGCGCCGAAAACGCTTTACAATTGGGATGGCTACCAAACTTCTCTTTATCAATACTACCAGCAGGATGGGCAAAGCCCTGAGCAGCAGATCGCTACGCTGAAAGAGATCGTCGAGAAATCCCGCGCCAAGGATAAAGCCGTACCGCCGGGGCTGCATGCGCAACTGGGGCTGCTGTACAGCAAAACCGGCAACGACGGACAAGCCATGAGTGAATTCAACACGGAAAAAGCGCTGTTCCCGGAATCGGCACCGTTTATGAATTTCCTGATGGCCAAGGATAAGGGGAGCTTTAAATGAAGCGTGTACTCACTTTCCTCAGCGTTACCGCCATCCTGTTGCTGAGCGGCTGTGCCAAGCAAACGCCTTATGACTATGCGGCATTCCATGAGAGCAAGCCGAAGTCGATCCTGGTCTTGCCGCCGGTTAATCAGTCGCCGGATGTCAAAGCCAGCCACAGCGTGCTCGCCAGTGCAACCTTACCGCTGGCCGAGGCCGGTTACTATGTGCTGCCGGTCGCTGTAGTGGAGGAAACCTTCCTGCAAAACGGTCTAACCAACGCCAACGACATCCGCGCCGTCAGTCCGAAAAAACTGCACCAGATTTTCGGCGCCGACACCGTGCTGTACCTGGATGTCACGCAATACGGGACCAGCTACATGGTAATCAGCAGCGAAACTCGCGTTACCGTAGCCGCTCGCCTGGTTGACCTGCGCAACGGCAAACAGCTGTGGGCCGGCACCGCCACCGCATCCAGCAACGAAGGCAACAACAATTCAGGTGGCCTGCTGGGCATGGTGATCAGCGCCGCGATTTCACAAATCGCGGATACCATCAGCGACAAAGGGTTCGACATTGGCGCCATCGCCAACACTCGCCTCCTGTCGGCAACAGGTCAGAACGGCGCCATTCTTTATGGCCCGCGCTCACCTCATTACGCCAGCCAGCGTTAAGCAGTCTCTCGGGCGGCCTTCTCGGGCCGCCTATGCCAAACTTGTCCCTTTTGCCAAAAGTAGCCCATGCTTTAACTGCTCCTTTCCTTCTGGCTAACCGGGACGCTGGCTCATGACGAAAAAAACCACCCTGCTGCAATTCTTCCACTGGTACTACCCCGACGGCGGCAAACTGTGGCAGGAGGCCGCCGAACGCGCCCCGCACCTCGCCGAACTGGGCATTACCGATCTGTGGCTGCCGCCCGCCTACAAAGGTGCTTCCGGCGGTTACTCCGTCGGTTACGACACCTACGATCTGTTCGATCTGGGCGAGTTTGACCAGAAAGGCAGCGTGGCCACCAAATACGGCGACAAGGCGGCGCTCGAACACGCCGCCACTGCGCTGCGCGAACACGGCGTGGGGGTGCTCTACGACGTGGTGTTCAACCACAAGCTCGGCGCGGACGAGAAAGAACGGGTGCACGTGTTCAAGGTGGACGCCAACAACCGCAACGACATTGACGACCAGGGCTTCGACGCGCTGGCCTATACCCGCTTTACCTTCCCCGGCCGCCAGGGCGCGCATTCCGAGTTTATCTGGGATTACAAATGCTTCAGCGGCGTCGATTACGTTGAGCAGCCGGACGATAAAGGGGTGTTTAAAATCGCCAACGACTACGGCGACGACGGCTGGAACGATCAGGTCGACGACGAGAAAGGCAACTACGACTACCTGATGGGCGCCGACGTGGAGTTCCGCAATACCGCCGTGACGGAGGAGCTCAAATACTGGGCGCGCTGGCTGCTGGACACGCTGCCGTGCGACGGCTTCCGCCTCGACGCCGCCAAACACATTCCCGCCTGGTTCTTCAAAGAGTGGGCGGATCACGTGCGCGACAGCGCGCAGCGCGATCTGTTTATCGTCGCCGAATACTGGTCGCACGATCTCAGCGCGCTGCAACAATACATCGAGTTGGTGGACGGCAAAGTAATGCTGTTCGACGTGGCGCTGCACCTGAAGTTTCATCAGGCGTCAAAACAGGGCGACGGCTTCGACATGGCGCAGATCTTCACCGATACCCTGACCGCCGCCGATCCGGCCCACGCGGTGACGCTGGTCGCCAACCACGATACCCAGCCGCTGCAATCGCTGGAGGCGCCGGTGGAACCCTGGTTCAAACCGCTGGCCTACGCGCTGATCCTGCTGCGCGAACAGGGCGTGCCCTGCGTGTTTTACCCCGACCTTTATGGCGCCAGTTACCGCGATAAAGGGCGTGACGGCGGCGAGTACCAGATTGACATGCCGGCGATCCCAGAGCTGGAGAAGCTGATTGCCGCCCGCCAGCGCTTCGCCAACGGCCCGCAAACCGACTACTTCGACGACAGCCACTGCGTGGCCTTCAGCCGCGCCGGCACCGCCGACGCCCCCGGCTGCGTGGTGGTGTTGACCAACGGCGGCGAAAGCGGCAAGACGGTCGCGCTCGGCGCCGATCTGGCGCGCACCGCCTGGCGCGATTTCCTCGGTAACCGCCAGGAGGAAATCACCACCGACGACCAGGGCAGCGCCCATTTCCCGGTCAACGCCGGCAGCGTCAGCGTCTGGGTGCCGACAGGCAGCCTGTGAACGCCCGCCGCCGCGCAATGATGCCGCGGCGGCAAAACTAATGTTTGCCTTTCGGGTCTAACTTACGCTATCAACTGCGCAAGCCATTCACACCGGAGCCTAAATAGGGTACAAGGCTGCATGAAAATTCCAAAACGACTCCAGCCGCTGGTGGATGACGGATTAATCGACGAAGTCATCCGCCGTTTGAAAAGCGGCAAAGAAGCCGACGTGTTTATCGTGCGCTGCGGCGATGAGATCCGCTGCGCCAAAGTGTACAAAGAAGCCGAGAAGCGCAACTTCAAGCAGGCCGTGCACTACCAGGAAGGGCGCAAGGTGCGCAACAGCCGCGACGCGCGCGCCATGAGCAAAGGCTCCAAATTCGGCCGTCAGCAACAGGAAGAAGCCTGGCAGAACACCGAAGTGGACGCGCTGTATCTGCTGGCCAGGGCCGGGGTGCGGGTGCCGCAGCCGGACATCTGCCTGGACGGCGTGCTGCTGATGGAGCTGATCACCGACGAGGAAGGCCTGGTGGCGCCGCGTCTGAGCGATGTCATCCTGACGCCGGAACAGGCGCGCGCCGATCATGCTCTGATGATGAACTACGCGGTGCGCATGCTGTGCGCCGGCTTGGTGCACGGCGATCTGTCGGAATTCAACGTGCTGATGGATAAAGACGGGCCGGTGATCATCGATCTGCCGCAGGTGGTGGACGCCGCCGCCAACAACCACGCCAAAAGCATGTTCGAGCGCGATATCGACAATCTGGCGGAATATTACGGCCAATTTGCGCCGGAGCTGCGCGACAGCCAATATGCCAAAGAGATCTGGGCGCTGTATCAGGAAGGCACGCTGACGCCGGACAGCATCCTCAGCGGCCGATTCAGCGAAATCCAGAAGCGCGCCGACGTCGGCTCGGTGCTGGAAGAGATCCAGGCCGCCAGCGAGGAACATCAGCGCCGCCTCATGGCGCGCAACGCGGAAGAGTAACGCCCGCGCTACTCGACGCGAAACACGTCCGGCCGCTGCGGGGTCGCGGCTTCGTGATAGATATCCCCCAGATAGCCGGCGATCTCCTCTTCGCGCAGATCCGCCGGCAACACGATATCGTAGCTGGGGGCATATTTGCGCTCCGGCAGCGTCACGCGGAACAGCCGCCATTCGTCCCCGATACGCTTCACGCCTACCAGGCGGCCGAACACGTTAAAAATCATCATCCGCCATTCCCCTTTTCGTCGCTTTCAGGCTATAACACTGTGATGCCGCCGCAGTGAAAAGGAAAGCGCATGAGTGAAAAAACGCCCCAGTTCTGGCGCGACCCGCAGTTGCCTTTTGTCGAAGCGCGCGCCATCAATGATGGCCGCAAAGTGTGCTACAGCCTGCACAGCCACGAATTCTTTTCCATCGGCGCCATCACCGGCGGCGTCAGCACCTATGTCAACGGCGAGCGGCGCATGCAGGTCGGCGCCGGCGATGTGGTGATCATCAATCCGCAGCAGGCGCATGCCTGCAACCCGATCGCCGACCGCCGTTGGTCATACATCATGTTCTATCTCGATCTCGCCTGGCTCGGCGCGCTGCAGCAGGAAATGATGGGCGGCGACGGCGACCGCTTTGTCCCCTTCAGCCGGCCGCTCAGCCGCGATCCGGCGCTGTTCAACGGGCTGAACCAACTGTACGCGCTGCTGACGAACGCGCAGTGCGGCGCGCTGGAAAAACAGATCGCCCTGGTGGAGTATTTCAGCGCCCTGCAGCTCGCGCTGGGCAGCGGCCGCCAGCCGGAGACGCCTCCGCACCCCCGACTGGAAGCGGCGGCGGCGTTTATCGACGCGCACTGCACTCAGTCGCTGACGCTGGAAGACATTTGCCACGCCGCCGCGCTCTCGCCCTCCTACCTGATCCGCGCCTTCCGCCAGCGCTACGGCATGACGCCGCACGCCTATCTGGTCAATCGCCGCGTGCAGCACGGCCATCGGCTATTGAAAAGCGGCCTGCCGATCGCCGCGGCCGCCAGCGAAAGCGGCTTTGCCGATCAGGCGCACTTCCAGCGCACCTTCAAACAGCTGCTGGCCGCCACGCCCGGTCAGTATCAAAAACCCTCCGCCAACAGATAGCAGGCGCTGGCCGCCAGCAACGCCGCCATCACGCGATTGAAGCGTTGTACGTTGCGCGCCTGCCTGAGCAGGCCGCGCAACATCGCGCCAACGTAAGCCCAGCAAGCCACCGAAGCATAGCAAATCACGAAGTAGAGCCCGGCGAACTGCCACAGCAGCCGGATGTCGCCGTCGCCGACAAACGCCCCGAGGCTGGCCACCGACGCCAGCCATGCCTTGGGGTTCAGCCATTGCATCAGCGCGCCGTACCAACAGGAAGGCGCCTGCGCCTCGCCGTTGCCCAGCCTGCCGTCGTCAAACGCCAGCCGGTAGGCCATAAACAGCAGGAAGGCCACGCCGGCCCATTGGATCAAGCGGGTCAACGCCGGCCACAGGATCAGCAGTTGGTGCATGCCCAAACCCAGCAGCACCAGCAACAGGGTAAACCCCAGCGTGGCGCCGAACACGTGACGCTGGGTCGCGCCAAAGCCGAACTGCGCCCCGGCGCTCAATGCGACGATGTTGACCGGGCCGGGCGTGATGGAGGCCGCCAGCGCAAATGCGGCCATGGAAAGGTAGATATTATTCATGAGGGCACCTGAGGAAAAATTCACAGGCGCCAGAATGCCGGGCCGCGCCGACAACGTATTGAACAGAATTGCCCTGTTAGGTTTAGCGCACCGCGACGGCCCGTCGGCGCGGCAACCCGAAGGTATTGACCGCCATGCCGGCCAGCACCAGCAACGCGCCGCCGAACTGCGCCGGCGACAGCGCTTCGTCCAGCAGCAGCCAGGCGGCGAACAGCCCGACCAGCGGCACCAGCAGCGTCAGCGGCGCGACGCGCCAGGTTTCGTAGCGCCCCAGCAGGCTGCCCCACACCGAATAACCGAACAGCGTGGCGGCGAACGCCAGATAGGCAACCGCCAGCCAGGTGCCGACCTGCACATGGCTCAGGCTGGCCAGCACCGCCTGCGGGCCGTCGAACAGCCAGCTGCAAATCAGGAACGGCAGTACCGGGATCGGCGCGCTCCACACCACCAGCGACAAAATGTTGCGCTGCGGGAAACCGGCCAGGATCTTCTTGTTGGTCAGGTTGCCCAGCGCCCAGGAGAACGCCGCCGCCAGGGTCAGCAGCAGGCCCGCCAGGGGGACCGCGCCGCTGCCCGGCTTATGCAGGCTGGCCTGCGCCAGCGCCAGCATGCCGCCGCTGGCGATGGCGATGCCGACGAAATGATTCACGCGCAGCTTTTCGCCCATCAGCACGACGCCTAACAGCAGGGTGAAGAACACCTGCGCCTGCAACACCAGCGAGGCCAACCCCGCCGGCATGCCCACCTTGATGGCGACAAACAGAAAGGCAAACTGCGCGAAGCTCATGGTCATGCCGTAGAGCAACAGCCATTTCCACGGGATGGTCGGGCGCGGGATAAAGAAGATCGCCGGCAACGCCACCAGTAAAAAACGCATCCCGGCCAACAGGAACGGCGGCATCCCCTGCAGGCCGAACTTGATTACCACGAAATTCACGCCCCAGATCACCACCACCAACAGCGCCAACAGCCGATCGCGCAATGTCATCCTCGCCCCGCTTATCCCATTGAAAATTCGCTTTGCCTTGCAGGTTACAACCAAACCGGGCGCATGGACACCGGCAAACGCCGGCGTTTATTCCGGCATCAGGCCGATGAAGGTGGTTTTCTTGCGCGGGCCGGTCATCAGCGCTTCCAGCTTCTCCACGCACTGCAGATAGTGTGGGGTCTGCTTGTGCGCCGCCACCGCCTGCTCGTCGCGATAGGCTTCGTAGATGTAAAACCGCGTCGGAATATGCTCATCCTGCAGCACGTCGAAACGCAGGTTGCCCGGCTCTTCGATCGCCCCCAGATGATTGGCGCGGAAAACGTCGATAAATTCGTCGATCTTGTCCTGTTTAACGTTGATCTCTACCAATGTGACGTGCATGACAGCTCCTTGTTTAAACGGCGCGCCGCAGCATGGCGCTTTCCAACCATAGGTTTATTCCCGTCGATTGCCCTGCCGCAACGGCAATTTTGCCGCCTGGCTCACAAATCGCACCGGCGATGCCCACCCCGCCCCCGGCGAGGGAAGACGGCGGCATCTATAGTTACTATTCCTCCCCCTGAGAGCATAGGCTATGGATAACTACTTGATGGCGCTGGACGCAGGAACAGGCAGCATTCGCGCGGTGATCTTCGATCTGGCGGGCAATCAGATCGCGCACGGCCAGGCCGAGTGGCAACACCTCGCGGTGCCGGGCGTACCCGGCTCGATGGAATTCGATCTCAACCGCAACTGGCAGTTGGCCTGCCAGTGCATCCGCCAGGCGTTGCAGCGCGCGGGGCTGAGCGCGCAGGCGATCCGTGCGGTAGCCTGCTGCTCGATGCGTGAAGGCATCGTTCTGTACGATCGCAACGGCGTGCCGATCTGGGCCTGCGCCAATGTCGATGCGCGCGCCAGCCATGAAGTCAGCGAACTGAAAGAGTTGCACAACCACGGCTTCGAACGTGAGGTCTACCAGTACTCCGGCCAGACGCTGGCGCTGAGCGCCATGCCGCGCCTGCTGTGGCTGGCGCACCACCGGCCGGACATCTATCGCCAGGCGGCGACGCTGACCATGATCAGCGACTGGCTGGCCTACATGCTGAGCGGCGAGCTGGCGGTCGATCCTTCCAACGCCGGCACTACCGGCATGCTGGATCTGACCAGCCGCGACTGGCGGCCGGCGCTGCTCGATATGGCCGGGCTGCGCGCCGATATTCTGTCGCCGGTGAAAGAGACCGGCGTCGTGCTGGGGCGCGTCACCGAACAGGCGGCGCAGGAGAGCGGGCTGCTGCGCGGCACCCCGGTGGTGATGGGCGGCGGCGACGTGCAGCTCGGCAGCCTGGGGCTCGGCATCGTGCGCGCCGGGCAGACGGCGGTGCTCGGCGGCACCTTCTGGCAGCAAATCGTCAACCTGCCGGAACCGGCCATCGATCCGGAAATGAACATCCGCATTAACCCTCATGTCATTCCCGGCATGGCGCAGGCGGAATCCATCAGCTTCTTTACCGGCCTGACCATGCGCTGGTTCCGCGACGCTTTCTGCGCCGAAGAGAAACTGCTGGCGGAGCGACTGGGGATCGACGCTTACAGCCTGCTGGAAGAGATGGCGGCCAGGGTGCCGCCGGGCGCCTACGGCGTGATGCCGATCTTTTCCGACGCCATGCATTTCAAAACCTGGTATCACGCGGCGCCGTCATTCATCAACATGTCTATCGATCCTGAACGCTGCAACAAACAGACGTTGTTCCGCGCGCTGGAGGAGAATGCCGCCATCGTCTCAGCCTGTAATCTGGAGCAGATCGCCGCCTTCTCCGGCGTGCAGGCCCGCTCGCTGGTGTTCGCCGGCGGCGGTGCGAAGGGCAAACTGTGGAGCCAGATCCTCAGCGACGTCACCGGCCTGACGGTGCGGGTGCCGGTGGTGAAAGAAGCCACCGCGCTGGGCTGCGCGATCGCCGCCGGGGTCGGCGCCGGGCTTTACGCGTCGCTGGCCGAAACCGGCGAGCAGCTGGTGCGCTGGGAGCGCGAGCATCAGCCGGATCTCACCAACCATGCGCGGTATCAGGAACAGAAAGAAAACTGGCGGCGGATTTACGCCGATCAGCTGACGCTGGTGGATAGCGGCCTGACCACCTCATTGTGGAAAGCGCCTGGGCTCTAGCGCCGCGCGCGGCCCGGTCATAACCTTATACCGTTTTATTCCTTTCCCCTCGGCGCGGCGCAAGCCGCGTTTTAACTCGCTGCCGTCATTGTTCCCCCTCAGAAACAGTGTAACCACCGCAGATGGATTTATCTGCGCCTTCAGCCTGCCGTAGATTGTGACTTTGATCACGCCGCGCCCCGAGCGCGGCCTGCGCATTCACCTGAGAAGAGCGGCATTATGCTGAATAATAAAGATAACCCTGCATCATCCCCGTGGCCGGCGATCTTCTCGCTGACGGTCGCCTGTTTTGTCATGGTCACCACCGAGTTTTTGCCGATCGGCCTGCTGACCAACATCGCCCCTTCGCTCGGCGTCAGCACCGGCACCGCCGGGCTGATGGTGACCATGCCCGGCATCGTGGCGGCGGTGGCCGCGCCGGTATTGAGTCTGGCTTCCGGCCGGCTGGACAGACGCCTGCTGATGCTGGGGCTGTCGTTGCTGCTGATGGTGTCCAACCTGGTGGCGGCGCTGGCCATCAACTTCCCGATGATGCTGCTGGGCCGCGTGCTGCTGGGCATCTGCGTCGGCGGCTTCTGGTCGTTCGCCGCCAACTACGGCCGCCATCTGGTGCCGGAAGCCAGCCAGGGCCGCGCCACTGCGCTGATCCTCAGCGGCATCTCGGTCGGCGCGGTATGCGGCGTGCCGGCCGGGGCGCTGATCGGCGATCTGTTCGGCTGGCGCGCCGCCTTCTTCGGCGGTGCGGCGCTGGCAGTCGGCGTACTGTTGGCGCAGCTGCGTTTGCTCACGTCGGTACCGCCTTCCCGACCGGTCACGCCGCGCGATCTGGTGCTGCCGCTGCGCCTGCCGATGGCGCGCATCGGCCTGATCGCCATCGTGCTGTTGTTCATCGGCCACTTCGCCGCCTATACCTATCTGCGGCCCCTGCTGCAGCAGGTGTTCGTGCTCAGCCCATCGGCGATCTCGCTGCAGCTGTTGGCCTATGGCGCCATCGGTCTGCTGGGCACCTTTCTCGGCGAGCGTCTGGCGGAACACAGCCTGCGCGCCACCTTCATACTGATCGCCGCCATGCTGGCGGGCATTTTGATCGTTTCGCCGCTGCTCAGCGGCCTCGCCGGCGCCACGCTGATGGTGCTGGTATGGGGGCTGGCCTTTGGCGCCGTGCCGGTCTGCGCCACCAACTGGATGTTCGCCGCCGTGCCGCAGGCGCCGGAGGCCGGTCAGGCGCTGTTGGTGTGCGTTATCCAGATCGCGCTGGCCTCCGGCGCACTGCTGGGCGGCGAGGTGGTGGACTGGCAGGGCGTCAGCAGCGCCATGCTGTTCGGCGGCGCGCTGATCCTCTCCGCCACGTTGGTATTCGGCCTCAGCTTGCGCTCCGGCACGATTGGCGCTAAACAGTGTTAATCATTATCTATCTGCAGAAACATGCCCCGGCCACCGCCGGGGCATGGCGTTGAGAACCTATGGACCATCATTTGCTCGCTATCCGGGTATTTAACCGCGTCGTGGAAACCGGCGGCTTTACCCGCGCCGCCGATTCGCTGGGCATGCCGAAAGCGACGGTCACCAAGCTGATCCAAAATCTGGAGGATCACCTGCAGACCAAACTGTTCCAGCGCACCACCCGCAGCGTGTCGGTCACCCGCGAGGGCGAATGCTATTACCAGAATACGGTGAAATGGCTGGCGGATTTGGAGCAGATGGAGGGCTGTCTGACCGAGTCGCAGAATTCTCCGCAGGGCGTGCTGCGCATCGATACCGGCAGCGGCACCGCCCGCCAACTGCTGTTGCCGGCGCTGCCCGGCTTTTTGGAACGCTACCCGCAAATCCAGATCGATCTCAGCATCGGCGATCGCGTTATCGATTTGATCAGCGACAGCGCCGACTGCGTGATCCGCAGCGGTCCGTTGGCCGATTCCAGCCTGATCGCCCGGCGTCTGTTCGATCTGGACTGGGTCAGCTGCGCCACCCCGGCCTATCTGGCGCGCCACGGCACCCCGCGCCATCCGTGCGATCTGGAACAGGGTTTTCCGATGGTGCACTACCGCCATCCAGTCAACGACCGCATCCATCCGCAACGCTATGTCGAGCGCGGCAAAGAGATCGCCATCCAACAGCGCTACCCGGTCAGCATCAATGAAGGCAACGCGCTGCTGGCGGCGAGCCTGGCCGGCTTGGGCATCATCCAGATCTATCGGTTTATGGCGCAGCCGCACCTCGAGCGCGGCGAACTGGTCAGCCTGCTGCACGACTGGCAGCCGCCGCCGGAGCAGATGTACGTGGTCTACCCGTCCAATCGCCACCTCAGCGGCAAGCTGCGGGCGTTCATCGACTGGGCGGTGGAGACGTTTCATTAACCGGCCGCTTAGGCAGGAGCGGCTTTTTTCCCGACTTTAAAAAAAATAGGCACATCATGCATATCGAACCGCTGCTCGCCCATCGCCGGCGCATTGAGGAACTGGCCGCGTTGCTGCACCAGGAATGGGGCGCCTTTGCGCAGTGGAGCAGCCGCGATACCATCAGCCGGCGGCTGGCTGAACGCTGCGCACCCGAGAGCCAAGGCGTCGTGTTGCTGGCGCTGTCGCCACAGCAACAGATCGTCGGCACCGCCAGTTTGACGCTATATGAATTGACAGATAAACCGGAGCGCCAATACTGGCTGAGCGAAGTCTTTACCCACCCGCAGCACCGCGGCCAAGGCATTGCCCGCAACCTGATCGCGCGCTGCATCGAGCACGGCCGAATCCAGGGCATCAGCGAACTGTATCTGTATACGCCCGACCAGCAGACGCTGTATCAGAAACTCGGCTGGCGCCCTCTGGAGCAACGCCAGGTCGCCGGTGAAACCGTCACGGTGATGAGCCGCACGTTGTAGCCGCACGCACTGTGGTATTATTGGCCGCATATTGATTTCCGACGGACGACCACCATGGCCTATATCCCCAAAAACTATGCGAAGCTGGAAACCGGCTACCGCGAAAAAGCGCTGAAACTGTTCCCCTGGGTATGCGGGCGCTGCTCGCGCGAATTCGTTTATTCCAACCTGCGCGAGCTGACGGTGCACCACATCGATCACGATCACAGCAACAACCCGGAAGACGGCAGCAACTGGGAAATGTTGTGTCTGTATTGCCACGACCACGAACACTCGAAATACACCGAGGCCGATCAATACGGTTCGACGGTGGTGGCCGGTGAAGATGCGCAAAAAGATATCGGCGTCGCCACCCACAACCCGTTCGCCAACCTGAAGGCGATGATGAAGAAGTAACGCCATCGACAGCTTAATGAGCCACTAACTTATTAAGCTGTTAAATTAACAAAAGACTCTTCCGTTCCGCCACTTCCCAGAGAATTCCTACTTACCCATCCGGTCCATTCACCGCAAAATAAGCTGCGCAGTTAACAACATACTGGCTTGGCAAGCCGCCGCAGTTGGTGCATATTGTTCGCGAGTTGTTCTTGTTAACCTGTTTGATTATCAACCTAATAAGCACATTAACTTAATAAGTTACCTGCTTAATAACTTGAGAGATGGCAGCATGATTGTTCTGATTGGCTCGCAAAAAGGCGGCGTCGGCAAATCGACGAAAGCAGTGAATATCGCCGGGTATCTGATTCTTAAGCAAGGCAAGTCGGCGATCATCGTCGATGCCGACGACCAGAAATCGATCATGACCTGGTACAACGACCGTCAGAACGTCGAGGGGCTGCCGCACATTCCGGTGGTGGCCGCGTCGGGTAAAATCAAGGAAACGCTGCTGGAGCTCGATCGCCATTACGACTACGTGATCGTCGATACCGCCGGCCGCGACAGCGCCGAACTGCGCTCCGGCCTGCTGGCCGCCGATCTGTTCCTCTCGCCGCTGCGCCCTTCGCAGATGGATCTCGACACCATCGGCTATCTGTCGGAGATGTTCTCCACCGCGCAGGAATACAACGAGAAGGTCAAAGGCTACATCGTATTGAACATGTGCCCGACCAATATCTTCATTAATGAAGCCAACGAAGCGGCGCAGGTGCTGAGTGAATACCCGGAGTTCACCCTGGTGAGCAATCGCCTGTGCGACCGCAAGATTTACCGCGACGCCTGGGGTGAAGCCATCACCGTGCACGAAGCGAACAATGAAAAGGCGCAGACCGAAATTGAATGCCTGGTGAAAGAGGTGATCCTGTGAAGAAACGCACCCCCACCCACCGCATGTCGGAAGACGAATTCATCAACAGCGCCACCTCGCATACGTTGCCGGTTGCGGCTCCCGCGCCGGAAGCCAAGCCGGCCGGCCGCAAGCGTACTTATAAGGCGATTTCCGTCAGCCTGACGGACAACCACATTGAGGCTATCGATGAAGTGATCGTGCAGGCGGCGCGCAACGGCATCGTGCGTATCACCCGCTCCGACATCATCAAACTGGCGATCGACGGATTGGCGGAGAAAAGCGAAGCGCAACTGCTAGCGCTGCTGAAAAAGCTCTGACCGCACGGCAGCCGCCGGCTGATCGAGCCGGCGGGCCGTTACACCGACGAGAACTCGCGTGGGAACGGCATAGTACGATAGGTTTTGCCGGTGGCCTTATGCAGCGCGCTGGCCATCGCCGGGGCGACCACCGCAGTCGACACTTCCCCGCATCCCTGCGGCGCTCGCGCGCTGTCGAGTATCACGACCTCCACCTTGGGCATTTCGGCGATCGCGAGCAGCGGATAGCGATCGAAATTCCCTTCCACCACGCCGCCCCGTTCAAAATGCAGCTCGCTGTGCAGACAGGTGGTCAGCGCAAAGCCGATGCCGCCCTCTACGTTGGCACGCACCAGGTTCGGGTTTATCACCTTGCCACAGTCAATCGCACATACCGCGCGCAGCACCCGCAGTCGCCCCTCCTGAATGGCGATCTCAACCACCAAACCGACGTAGGTGGTGAAAGCATTATTGCGGCCGACCCAAATATTGCACGCCATACCGCGAGAAACGCCCGACGGCGGTTCATGCTGCCAACCGGCCGCCGTGGCGGTGGCGTCCAGGACGCGCAACGCTTCCGGGCTGTCCTGCAACAGATGCCGCCGATACGAATACTCGTCCCGGTTGGACTTATGGCTGAGTTCGCTGATAAAGCTTTCCAAAAAGAACAGACTGGCGACGCTGCCGACACCGCGAAGATAGCTCAGGGAGATCGGCTGTTCGACGATGCCGGCCTCCACCTTCAGATGAGGGATGCGATACGGCGTGCTGTAAACGCACTCCACCATACTTTCATCCCATCCCCCGGCCTCGTTGACCGTTTCGCGCCGCATTTGCCAGAAGAGCGACTGCCCGGCATAGCGCGCCCACAGCGCCTGCGGGTAGCCGTTTTCATCCAACAGCGCCCGATAATGGCTGATGCAGGCCGGACGATAGTATTCATGCCGCATGTCGATCTCGCGCGGATAGACCACTTTGACCGGTTTCCCCACCGCCCGGGAGGCGGCGGTAGCATGCATCACGGCATCCGGCAGATATTTGCGCCCAAAGCTGCCCCCCAGATAGGTCGTATTCACCACCACATCCGTCGGCTTCAGCCCGAACATTTTCGCCAGAACGTTGCGCACCATGTCCTGCCCCTGGAAGGGGCCCCAGGTTTCGATACGGCCCTCGCCGTAATGGCTGGTGGCATTGCAAGGCTCCAGGGTGGCGTGCGCCACATAAGGTGCGCTGTAACGCGCCTCATGCAAGCGCGAACCTTGTTCAACTCCACGAATCAACGCCGACGCCTCGCCGCGATCGACCGCCGGCACCAGCGTATCGCCATCCAGCATCGCCAGATTCTCTGCCGCAATCGCGCTATCGGTCAGCGCTTTTCCTGCGCCCGGCAGCCAGTCGACCTCCAGCAAATCAGCCGCCTTTTTGGCCTGCCAGTAACTCGCCGCCACCACGATCACCGTATTGAGCGACATATCATGATCCAATCCGACCATGTTGTTCATCGACCACTGCCGGGTCAGCACCAGATCCACCACGCCCGGCATGGCCCGAATCTGTCGTTCATTACGCACGGCGACCAGCTTTCCGCTAAGGTCGGGCACCATCCAGGGGACGCCGATCAGCATCTCCGGCAAGTCGATATCAATACCGTAAATCGCACTGCCATCTACTTTCTCCGGCGTATCGACCCGCAACAGCGGCTTGCCAATGACACTCTCTCGCTCTTGCGCCTCACTCTTTAAAGCAGGCTGCGGATCCAACGGCAGTTCGGCGGCATAGCGCACCAAATCGCCATAGGCGACCTTGCGCTTCCCGCCTTTCTCAAGCACCCAGCCTTTCTCCGTGCGGCACTGCGATGGTGAAAGCGCGAAATGTTTTGCGCCGGCCCGCAGAAAGAAATCTCTCGCCTGTGCGCCGGCCAGCCGGGCACGCTGATAAAATTTGGTCATGGAGGTTGAGGCGGCGACAAACTGCGCGAAAGCCTCGCCCCCGGCAACCTGACGGTAAGCGTCACGGCCGGTGACGAATTTCACCGTCACCTGCGCCCAATCGGCATCCATCTCCGCCGCCACCACTTCGGCCAGGCCGGTGTAAATCCCCTGCCCAACCTCACATTGCGACACGCCGATGACGATGCGCCCATCGCGGTCGATCCAGATCCAATCGTTCAATTCATGCTGACTGTCCGGTGGCGCCACGTCTTGTGAAACCACGGCCGCCAGGCTGCGCGTCGATATCGGCAGCAACATGGCGGCCACTGCCAACGCGCTGCCTTTTATCAAGGTTCTGCGGGTGATCGCCATACTCAGGGTTCTCCCTTGTCGGCGGCGCGGTGCACCGCCGCACGGATACGGTGGTAAGTGGCGCAGCGGCACAGATTGGTCAGGCCCGTATCTATCTGCCGATCGTCCGGCCTCGGGTGTTCCGCCAGCAGCGCGCTGACCGCCATGATCATGCCTGATTGGCAGTAGCCGCACTGCGGCACGTCCTCCGCAATCCAGGCCTGCTGCACCGGATGACGGCGATCGATGGACAGCCCTTCGATGGTGGTCACCTGCCGATCGCGCACCAATTGCAGCGGATAACAGCATGAACGCACAGCCTTACCGTCGACATGTACCGTACAAGCGCCACAGGCGCCGATACCGCAGCCGAACTTGGTGCCGGTTAATTTAAAATGTTCTCGGATCACCCACAGCAGCGGCGTATCCGGCTCGCCGTTAAATTCGACCGCCTGGCCGTTCAGATTGAACTTCATGCCATCCTCTCTTGGATCAGTGCTTCACCCGACGTTTCACCCACGCCCCAATGACGATCAATACCAGCAATACGCCGCCCCAGAACACATAATGCAATGACGTAATCAACAGCGGTTTTTCACCGCCCGCCCGCTGCAGAGCCACTTGCTCCGGCGTTATCCTGACCGCCGGATTGCCGAATTGCTGCAATACGTAATTGCCCAATTCAGCCAGTTGCCGGTCATCCAGACTATCGGCGAACCCCGGCATCCAGGTCTGCAGCGTCTCCCCCTGACGCTGCACGCCATACAGCATCACCATGATCAGGTTATTGGCCCGTTCGCTGCCTACGGTGGTGTTGTGCGTCAAAGAAGGGAAATGGCCGTCATAAGCCCCCTCGCCGCCCAGACGATGGCAGCTGGCGCAGGAAACGGCATACAGCGCCTGTCCGGCGGCACGGCCTTTACCGCCCCCCTGATATTGATAGGCCGCTTTCGTTCCTTGTACGGTGACGATCGGCGGCGTTTGTTTAAGCCAATCGGCGATGGCGCCGAGGTCGTCGTCACTCAGGAAACGCAGGCTATGCTCCACCGCCTCCGCCATGCCGCCGGCAGCCTGAGCTTTGTCATTGCGGCCGGTACGCAGATACTGCACCAATTCTTTCTGGCTCCAGCCGCCGATGCCGCTCACGGGATCCGAGGTGATATTCGGCGCGATCCAACCGCCGGCTTCTCCTCCTGCCAGATAGCGATCGCCGCGTTCCGCCATCATCCCGTTACGTGGGCTGTGACACGCCGAGCAATGCCCCAACACATCCACCAGATAGCGGCCACGCGCCTTCCTCTCGTCTGCATCGACGGGCGTCTTTTTCAGAAACAGCCAGTTCCAGCCGTGGATCGCATAACGCCAGGAAAAAGGGAACGTCAGTTGGGTCTCAGGCACCGCACGATCGACCGGTACGACACCGGCCATAAAATAGCGATACAGCGCGTGCAGATCGTCATCACTCAGCCCCCGATAAGCGGTATAAGGCATGGCGGGATACAAGGGTTGGCCGTCCCGCCGAATGCCCTGCGTTAACGCGCGGCGAAACTCTTGTTCACTGTAGTCGCCAATGCCGGTTCCTTTGGCGGGCGTGATATTGCTGGCGATGATGTCGCCCATCGGCGACGCGATGGCATAACCGCCGACATAGGGAGCATCCTGTTGACTGCTGCCGCGGTGACAAGCCGCGCAATCTGCGGCGGTAGCCAGATATTTTCCCCGTGCGATGACCTGTTGGTCATTCTGGCTGGCGAAGACCGAGCAGGAGAAGATCCCCAACGCGATAACGCACAGCTGTTGTGCTCTCCGCCAGCGGCCGTTCACGTTTCACCTTCCGGCTTCATCGCACCCGCTCGCTCCTCCGCCAGAAGAGCAAACTCGTCCGGCAACAGATTTTCCTGTTCGAGCATCGCTATCGCGTTATGCTTGATGCCAAACAATACGCGGTAAAAAGCCTCCAGATCGTTGGCCGAAATGCCGTTGAGCAGTTTTTCCCGCGCTTGCTGGCTGGAATGATCCAACTGCGCCAGCATCTCCTGCCCGGCCTCGGTCATTCTCACCCCTTTGGCGCGCTTATCTTCGGACAGAGCATCGCGAGCGATAAGCCGATTTTTTTCCAGAAACAGCAGCGCGCGCGACATCGTCGAGACTTCGGCATTCAAATGCTGCGAAACGTCTTTCAACGTGCAGCCATCCCCCAGATCGGCAATCGCACTCAGCGCCAGCCAATGCGGGCGCGTCAGATTGGTCATTTTCACCGACTGGTCCATCGCCGTGCGCCACAGGCGATTGGTCACATCCAGATGGATGCCCAGTGCAGCAGGAAGTTTACGTGGTTGTGACATGTCGGGTTACTCTCGAGTATTTATTTGCTTGTGCAAACAAATAGTAGATCGAACATGAGAACAGGATCAAGCAGATGAGGGAGAATAAAATAAAAGCGATTTAATACATTTGGTTAGTTTGTATCGCACGGCGTACGCTCCCCAACGACGGGGAGCGATAAGAAAAACTCAGTTCCCCGCGACCTCGCACCGGTAGTCCTGAATTTCACCGGCCGACCCCAGGTTGAGATCGGTCAACTTCAAACGGTTTGCCAACAGCAGCATCTCGCCCTGCGGGCTGACCGCCAGCGCCAGGCCGTAATTGCCGATGCTGTCGCCCTGCTCGACCACGTAGTTTTGCAACAAGCGGAAAGGATCTTCCTGGGTTAAATCGGTGCCCGCCAATTTTCTGGCCAGATATTGATGGCCGACCAATTTCACCGCCAGCGGCCGCCACTGTTGATCTAATTGCTCAGCCTGTTCCTCCAGCGCGTTATAGACATCCTGGCGCAAGCAGGCAACGTGAATATGCAACTGATTTTGAGAGCGGCCATATTTCGAATTGACCGCCAGAGAAACCCATGCGTCTTTTAACGGTTTACCCAGCTCGCTGGATATATGTTCGCGGTTATTCCAGGCCTGGGCGAAATAAGGCGGCGTTCGATCCGCTTGCAATATCGGGCTCTCGATGCCGCTGACCTTTTCGGTCGGCATCACCAGATCGTGGTAAGGGCCCTTGCTGTCCTTAAACAGCACATATCCTTCGGTTAAATCCACCTTTAAGCAGGGCGCAGGATCGTGGTTCTGCTGCTGATTGGGCACGCACTGTTGGCTGACTATCTGCCACAGCGCATTCGGATTGCCGCGCCCGAAGAACCACCATAGCACCGCCGCCAGCAGCAAAATGACAAGCAAAATAATTAATAGTCTGAAAAGTCTTTTCATCGCGACTCCCTGTTTATCTATTCCATACCGAAAGGAGCGCCAGCATAAACCAAGGCTCCGGCATCGACCAGAATATTATCCTTAATGTCACCTTTTATTGACGTCTTGTTAGCAATGGATAATTAAAAATAAGCCTCCACCTGAGTAATTTAAGGTAAATTAATACCGTGGGTTGAATATGAGTGTGATATAAGCAGCCGGGACTCTTTTTATATAAGGAACCGATAAGATGCCAACGATGGGCAAATCCCTGCATTATCTCGACGTAGGTTCAGGCTTTCCATTGCTGCTGGGCCACAGCTATCTGTTCGATCTGAATATGTGGGCGCCGCAGTTCGAAGCGCTGGCTAAACGCTACCGCCTGATCGTACCGGATCTCTGGGGCCACGGCGATTCACCGGCGCTGCCACCCGGGCGAAACAGCCTGTCGGATATCGCCGCCGATCATTTGGCGCTGATGGATCATTTGGATATTGAAGAGTTCGGCATCGTCGGCCTGTCCGTCGGCGGCATGTGGGGCGCCGAACTGGCGGCGCTGGCGCCGGAGCGGGTGAAAGTGCTGGCGCTGCTGGACAGCTACCTGGGCGACGAAACTCCAGAGGCGCGGCAGCGCTATATGGGCATGCTGGCCGCCGTGGAACAGGCCGGCGCCATCACGCCGCCGCTGCTGGAATATATCGCCGCGCAGTTCTATTCCGACGAAGTGCCCGCTGCGCTGTCGCAGCCGTTGCTGGCCCATCTGCAAAGCCTGCCCGCCGAGCGCCTGCGCGAAAGCATCGTGCCGCTGGGCCGGATGATCTTCGGCCGCCCCGACAAGCTGGCGCTGCTGGAACACATCACCGCCGCCAGCATCGTCATCACCGGCGCGCAGGATAAGCCGCGCCCGCCGGCGGAAGGCCAGCGCATGGCGGATCTTCTCGGCTGCCGACATGTGCTGATCCCCAACGCCGGGCATATCAGCAACAAGGAAAATCCGGCGGCGGTCAATGAAACGCTGCTGGCGTTTCTGGCCGAAAGCACCACGCCGCTGTTTTGGTAAGTCGCTCCGGGCCGCCAGGCCCGGACCTGCTATACCATCGCTCAGACGACGTGGCTATCGCCATTTCCCTGACCGAACTCCCCCAGACGCAACCAGCGGTAAAGCTCCGCATCGCGCTGAAAATGCATCTTTCTCATCACCGCCCGTTTATGCGTGCTCACCGTCTTGATGCTGACCCGAAGCCGACGGGCAATGGCGGTCGGCGTCATTTCCCAACTCAGGTAACGCATCACTTGTTTTTCCTGCGGCGTCAATGGCAACGGCTGGCACCAGGCGCAACAAGAAAAACCGCAGGCGCCGCCGGTTCGGCCTTTTATCACCCGCGCTACCGTGTGCAACAGCTTTGCGACGCCTTCATTGCGGTACACCCTCCCCGCTTCCCTCAGGCACCCCGAAATGGCGCGAATGCGGGCTTCTCTGAGATCGTAAACGGCGAGATAAAGGGCGTGAGGAGCATGGGGAGGATGGCAAAAACGCGCCATGTCGCCTTTGGCGATCGCCTGGAACACAAGGTCGGCATTCATCGGCTCGCTGCAGCGCGCCTCGATGCCACGTTCACTAAAATAGTCGCTCAACGCCCGATACGCCCCGGCGACAAAAAAGCAGTCGATATCCAGGAAGGCGATATTGATGACCGTGTTCACGCCGTTTCCCTCCGCGCGAAAACAAACCGGCAAAACCGGCCGGCATTGAGCCTGCTGCGCCCATCCAACGTAACGAGCAGCAGCGTCAAAACCGCCCATTGGATGAGCGACAGCCCGAACGGGTAGGAAAACTGCGCGCACAGCAGCAAGGGAATGCCGCTCGTCGCCAACGCGGCCTCTTCCCCGGCGGCCGGGCTGTGCAAGCGGGCGGCGATGCGCTCCCGTCGCCATGTTTGGTGCACCAGCGCCGCCACGCCCGCCAGCAGGCACAGCATGCCCGCCAACGCAACGACGCCGCCTTCTATCCACCACAGCAGGAGCTCATTATAGGGTTGCCGCGCTGCGCCTGCCCGCGCCACCGCGGGCAGCGCATGGGCCTGTAAATGCTCAAAGCCATGCTCGAATCGGCCATAGCCCCATCCTAACCAGGGCCGCTCTACCACCAGCGCCAGCGAATCAAGCAGCGTATCGCAGCACGGCGCGGCGTTCGACAAACGAACGCCGGCGTTCAATTCATCCGCCAATATCGCCAGGCAGAATCCCAATGCCGTCATCAGCAGCGCGAGCACGCAATGCAGCGGGTATCTGCGCACAAACATCAGGGTCAACAGCGCGGCACCCAATACCACGCTGAGACAAACGGTCTGCGATGCCCCCCAGCCCAGCGCGGCGGATAAACCGATCAAGAGCGGCAGCAAGAGTAAAATACGCCATCGCTCGCTATCTCGGCGCAACATGCGGAACCGAGGCAACACCGTCAGCCCCCATCCCGCCAATAATCCGCTCGCCAATAAACTGCTCGCGGCATCCGGCCAACGCCCCCCGCTGCCGGCATAGCCTGCCGCCGCCTCGGCCGGGAAGGAAAAAAGCCAAATGCCTCCCACGGCTGCGGCTAATACCAGCGTATAGATAAACGCAATACGCACGTGCTGCATGACCCGATATTGCAATAGGATAAAGTAAATAATCCAACTGCCAAACAGGCAGGCCATTCGCCCGACGGTAAGCACGCCCCACTCGGCACGAGAATAAAAAAGGGGCAGCAGCAATATCACCGCGCCCAGCGCAAAGAAAAAACACGCGGGGGTCATCCCCCACGCTTTTCGCAAAAAAAGGAGCGCGCCGCCGACGCCCAATAAAGCAAACAGCACAATCCCAATCACAAGAGAATATGGAAACGTCAGCGAGAAATAGTTCATATCATAGTGATAAATATAGCCACCCAACAAAAGCAATACGCTGACATAGACCATCACCATGAACTTTAAACATGGAATAGACATAATAATTTCATCCCAAAATATCTATCTGAAAAATCATCAGAAAAGGCTAAGCCATTTTTCAATTGCAATAAAAGAAATGCCTGTCAGCAACACCAGCCCGGTAATTATCGCCATCACAATCCCGACAGATTGAATAGCTTCAAAAAGCTTTCGCCTGTAGCGTAAAAGCGTCCAGTTTCTTTTAAACATACCTTTTCCTCTTGGCCATTCAGGCTTCAAGCAAAGAAAGCCCGCAATTTAAACGTGGATTACCGGCAAAATCCTGTCGCATTTCCCAGCGAGTTCCATAGTATCGCCGCAGCCAAAATCAAGATATATGTATTAAATTTAACCATAAAAACAGTTTTTAATTCCTAAAGATAATAAAAATAAGGAATTAAAAACCAAAACAAAGAAAACCTAATATTATAAAACTGGCGACACCCGTACGTTTGAACTTTCGCCAAAAATTTCACAACATGAAAAAATCGCCATCATCTTGACGGGTGAAAAATAATAGATAACTCTGTCCTCGCTAAATTTCGCCGTCGCTATAAGGGCAAGCAGCACATTATGGAATACGTCATTAATCAGATGATTATTTTCTCACCTGCCGAACGCGCATTGTTCATCATCAATGAACGGGAATCTTTTATGCCGTTATCTAACCCTGCCACCCGCTTGTTGTTAGAGTTGGTTACCCATCATAAAGAGATGCTCACCCGCAGGCATTTGATGCAGCGGGTCTGGGAAGATAATGGTTTTGTGGGTTCAAACAATAATCTGAATGGTTGCATCAGTGAGATAAGAAAAGCGTTTGAATCGCTGGCGCTGGATCCGCAAATCATTATTACCATCCCCAAACTGGGGTTCATTCTTGAAGCGGAAATTACCTCATGCGAAAACATGCGCTCACCGGAAAACCAAAAAGCGGTTATTCCCACCCTGTTGACCCGGGCCGGCGCACTGTTAAAACGGCGTGGGAATATCTGCCAGGCAAATAAAGCGCCCCTTGCCGCAGCATTGATGATGATTGCGTGCTTTAGCCTCGTCTGCGCTTTATTGTGGTTCAACCGGCCGGTTCACGCGTTCAAAAACGCCAAGGTCGATTTTTTTTATCACCATGAGCAGTGCAACGTTTTTACGTTGGAAACCGCCGCGCTGAACGACCGGCGTGAAACGCAAGCGCAAATTGCCGCTGCATTGAAAGCTGAAGCGACCGACTGCGGCACAGCGCCCGCCGATCTGTTCTACACCAAAATCGCCAACCCCAATCTTCCTTTTCAGGTCACCTTCGTCGCCATCTGCAATCTGGCGCAACCCGGTCAATATGGCCGGTGCCGCACGATCAAAAACACCGACGGTATGACGCCATGAACAAAAAAACACGCTTTATCGTCGGCTTGTTATTGCTGATGGCACCCCTGGCAAGCCAGGTCGCCCAGCTGTCGCACCATCCTAAAACCTTACTGCGTTGCGAAGCGGAGATCACCGCGCGCAACCGCTATGGCCCAGCCATGGAGCCCGCCGCGGTTTTAAAAGCAAAGATGTATTTTTTTCTCTACCACAACGGCACTGGCTTTATCAGGCTCAATGGTTTTATCGAGCGGCAAGAAAAGACCTATGTGCTGAACCGCGAACTTCACTATGTGTATGACACCCCCGGCGACGAGGCGGCTGAAGAGGATGGCAGCGGCGATGGGTACACGCTGCGATTCGCCGCCGACCGTAAACATGCCGGAGATACGGTTCCCGCCCCCCTTTGGGCAACCTTTTTGCAGTCGGAAGATCCCCGAATCTCCTACCATGTCGCCATCGAACACGTACTCGGCAACCTGTATGTGGTCAGTACGCTTCAAAGCCCGACCTTTGTCTGCCGGCGTTATTAGGCTATGCGTTGCGAGTGTCGCCTATCGGAAGAAAAGCCCGCAAGCGGCAGCCATTTCAGCGGTTAATTGAACGCGCCATGCGGCTGTAGGTGTGGCGCACGCCGCGAATCGCCACGCTGTAGGCGAAGATGTTTTCCGGCAGCGCCAGCCCCAAATAGCCGGTATCGCCGATATGGTGCAGATCCGCGCCGGCCATTTTGCTCATCAGCGCAATCTGCCGCACGGTCTGCACGTCGGCCCCCTCTTGCGAGGTGCCGATCGCTGTCATCGCCAGCGCCCCCTGCCGCTGGGCAAAGGCGATCAGCGCCGCCACTTTCTCCTGCGACATACCGGGAATGGTGCCCGGAGCAGGCAGCAGCACGATGTCCGCACCGTTCTCCACGAACAGCGCGATGTCCTGCTCGCCGATCAGTTGGCTGCCGCTTTCGCGCACAATGCCGGCGCCGTGCATTTTGCCGGTCACCAGCACCATCTCGTCGCCCACTTCATCGCGTATCGCTTTCAGCGCGGCGGCGATCGCCTGATTGCTGACGCCGTTGTTCGGGTTGCCGGTCAACACCAGCATGCGCGCGCCGAGCTGATACAGCTTACGCGCATTCTCGGCGGTGGCGGCGCGGCCCGCCGTCATCTGCCAAAAGTCGTTATGTTCGCTGGCGAAAGCCGGATCGACGGCCTCCAGGTTCACCCCGATCACCCGCCCGGTCAGTCGCTGCAGCGTGCGCAGCGCCTCCTGCGGCGGCACGTCGGCGGGCAGGCCCGCGATATGTGGACGATCGACGTCGAACAGGTTCAACAGCAGCAGGTCGGCGCCCTGGCTGGCCGCCAGTTCGGCGTTGGTGACGTTATTGAGCAGCGGCTGAGTGACCGCGATGGTTTCGCTGACCAAGATGCGCCCTTCGCTGGCGCGGATGGCGTAGAGCAGATCGGCTTTGCCGATATCGGCCAGATCGCTGGCGCTGCAGTCCAGATAGCGTTTCATGAGGCAAGCTCCGATGACGTTAGCGGGAATGGATGCCCCCTCGCTCAGCGCGGCGAACGAGGGGGACAGGGTTACTTCAGCGTAAAACTTTGCGCCTGCACGTTGTCGGAATCCAGGCCGACGAACACGTTGAATTTGCCCGGCTCCGCCCCCCACTTCAGGCTGGCGTTGTAGAACTTCAGATCGTCTTCGCTAATCGGCAGCTCAACCTGCTGCGACTGGCCGGCCTTCAGCGTCACTTTCTTGAAGTTGCGCAGCTCTTTCACCGGGCGGCTGACCGACGCGGTGACGTCCTGCAGATACAGCTGCACCACCGTGGCGCCGTCGTACTTGCCGGTATTCTTCAGCGTGACGCTGGCGGTTAACTTGCCGTTGCGCGCCATCGTCGGGCTGGATAACTTCAGATCCGACAGGCTGAAGGTGGTGTAGCTCAGGCCGTAACCAAACGGATACAGCGGGCCGTTCGGCGAATCGAAGTAGCGCGAGGTGTACTTGCCCGGGTTCTCCTTGCCGAACGGCCGGCCGGTGTTCAGGTGGTTGTAGTACATCGGGATCTGGCCGACCGAGCGCGGGAAGGTCATCGGCAGCTTGCCCGACGGGTTGTAATCGCCGAACAGCACGTCCGCCACCGCGTTGCCGCCCTCGGTGCCGCTGTACCAGGTTTCCAGCATCGCGTCCGCCTGCTCGCTCTCCCAGCTCAATGCCAGCGGGCGGCCGTTCATCAGCACCAGCACCAGCGGCTTGCCGGTGGCTTTCAGCGCGGCGATCAGATCGCGTTGGCTCTGCGGGATCGTGATGTCGGCGCGGCTGGAGGCCTCGTGCGCCATGCCCTGAGATTCCCCCACCACCGCCACCACCACGTCGGCCTTGTTCGCCGCCTGCACCGCTTCGTCGATCATCTGCTGCGGCGAACGGGTATCGAACGCCACCGCCGGCTCATACTCGTTCAGATAATCGATGATGCCTTTATCCTGCGTGACGTTGGCGCCCTTGGCGTACAGAATGCGCGCCTTGTCGCCCACCGCCCGCTCCAGCCCCTCGCGCAGGGTGACCGACTGCTTGACCACCCCGGCGGCCGACCAACTGCCCATCACGTCGCGCTGGCTGTCGGCCATCGGCCCGATCAGCGCGATGGTCGCCTGCTTGCTCAGCGGCAGCGTCTGCTTATCGTTCTTCAGCAGCACCATCGTCTTGCGCGCCACCACCCGCGCTTCGGCGCGGTGCAGACGGCTTTCGGCGTTGGTGTCCTGCGGATCGGAACCCGCCGGGCCCAGATGCACGTAAGGATTGGTGAACAGCCCCATGTCGTATTTGGTGTTCAGCACGTCGCGGCAGGCGCGGTCGATATCGCTTTCAGACACCAGTCCGTCCTTCACCAGACCCGGCAGGTATTTGTCGTAGAACTCGTCGCTCATGCTCATGTCGACGCCGGAGGTGATCGCCAGGCGCACCGCGTCGCGCGCGTCGGCGGCCACGCCGTGCTTAATCAGTTCCTTAATCGCGCCGTGGTCGCTGATGGTGATGCCTTTAAAGCCCCACTGCTCGCGCAGCAGATCTTTCAGCAGCCACGGGTTGGCGGTGGCCGGCACGCCGTTCACCGAGTTGAGCGACACCATCACTCCGCCGCTGCCGGCGTCCACCGCCGCTTTGTAAGGCGGCAGATAGTCCTGATGCATGCGCAGCGGGCTCATGTCGACGGTGTTATAATCGCGGCCGCCTTCGACGGCGCCGTACAATGCAAAGTGCTTGACGCTGGCCATCACCGAACCGGGTTTGGCCGGATCGCCGTTCTGGAAACCGTCGACCATCACCTTGGCGATTTTCGAGACCAGCCAAGTGTCTTCGCCGAAGCCTTCGGAGACCCGGCCCCAGCGCGGATCGCGGGTGATATCGACCATCGGCGCGAAGGTCATGTTCAGGCCGTCGTCGCTGGCCTCTTGCGCCGCGACCCGGGCGCTGAGCGCGATGGCTTCCAGATCGAAGCTGGCCGCCAGCCCCAGGCTGATCGGAAACACGGTGCGCTGGCCGTGCACCACGTCATAGGCGAAGAACAACGGGATTTTCAGGCGGCTGAGCTGCATCGCCTGATCCTGCATCACCCGGATATCCGGCCGGGTGACGGTATTGAAGATGGCGCCGATCTGCCCTTTGCGGATCCCCTCGCGGATCGCTTCTTTCGGGTTATCCGGCCCGACGCTGATCAGCCGCAGCTGGCCAATCTTCTCTTCCAGCGTCATCTGCTTCATCAAATTGGACACGAAGGCGTCGCGCTGCTGGGCGTGAATGCCCTGCGTTATCGGCGTTTCCTGCGCAAAAACCGGGCTGAGGGCCAGACCGGACAACATACTCACCACACAAAGCCATTTCATCTTGTTTTATCTCAGGCGTGTTTCCGCCGCCAACGCCGCGGAGTTTAATCGGAGTGAAGAAACAGTTTGCCACACTCTGTTTCATCGCCAAGGGAATTCGCATCGCTAATGTTTACAAAGCATTACAGGTTATCGGCAGGTAATTCTGCAGCCGGGTGCGGCTGTCGGCAGCCTCCGCCGCCAGAAAATCGACCAGCGCGGTTAACGTCGGCGGCGCTACCGTGCGTTCAGGATAGACCAAATAATAGGCCGCGCCGCTGCTGACGCAGAGCGGGAACGGCGTTACGATGCGCTGCGCCTGAATATCCTCCTCCAGCAGGCACAGATCGCCGATGGCGATGCCGAATCCCTGCAGCGCGGCGCTCATCGCCAGATCGAGGGTATCGAAATGCTGGGCCTTGCCGGACGGCAATGCATCGGCGCCCGCCGCCTTCAGCCAGCACAGCCAGTCGCGCCGATCGCGCGTCGGGTGCAGCAGGGTTTTGTCCGTCAAATCCGCCAGCCGAGGCGTCGGCGGCAGAAACGTCGGCGTGCAGACCGGCGTGAGGATTTCTTCGAACAGCAGGTGCGCGGTCAGCTTTTTACCCGGCGGCCGACCGAATACCACCGCGGCGTCAAACTGCTCGGTGCTGAAATCCAGGCCGTGCGACACCGAAGCGGTCAGCTCGATATGCATGTCCGGCCGTTCATTTTGCAGGCGAATGATGCGCGGCAGCACCCAGCGCATGGCGCAGGTCGGGCATTTGATGCGCAGCGCCCCCGGCGGAGCGGCGGCCCGCATCAGGGCTTCATCCAACTGCCCCAGCGCCTGCTGTACCGGCGCCAGCAGCTGCGCGCCCTGCGGCGTCAGCGCCAAACCGCGCGCCTGACGGCTGAACAGCGGATAGCCCAGACGCTGTTCCAGCCCGAGAATTTGCCGGCTGACCGCCCCCTGCGTCAGGTGCAGCTGCCGGGCGGCATGGGTAAAGTTGAGGCGTTGCGCCACCACCACAAAGGTTTTCAATACGTCGAGCGACGGCAGGGATATCGGCATAGCGTGCCTCGATTAGGTATGATCGTAGTGCATGGCAAGTATGACAAACTTTCCCTTGTCCGCCTACGCCGCCTGATGCTTAATCGCTCAACACTTCCCTGTTTGCCTGGAGCCCATCATGCAGAGCGCCTGCTCATCCCGCTCGAAGCTGCCGGACGTCGGCACCACCATCTTCACCGTCATTGGCCAACTCAGCGCCGAACATCAGGCCCTCAACCTGTCGCAGGGCGCGCCCAACTTCGCCGGTGACCCGCAGCTGATCGAGGCAACGGCACAAGCCATGCGCGCAGGTCATAACCAATACGCGCCGATGAGCGGCGTGGCGGCGTTACGTGCTGCTCTGGCGGAAAAAGCTGAACGATTGTATGGCGCGCGCTATGACGCCGACGAAGAAATCACGGTGATCGCCAGCGCCAGCGAAGGGCTGTACTCGGCGATCAGCGCGCTGGTGCATCCCGGCGACGAGGTGATCTATTTCGAACCGGCGTTCGACAGCTATGCGCCGATCGTGCGCCTGCAGGGCGCCACGCCGGTGGCGATCAAACTGTCGCTGCAGGACTTTCGCGTCGACTGGGACGAAGTGGCCGCCGCCATCAACGGCAAAACGCGCATGATCATCGTCAACACGCCGCACAACCCGACCGGCGCAGTGTTCGACGCGCAGGATATCGACCGCCTGACCGCCCTGACCCGCGACACCGACATCGTGATCCTGTCCGACGAGGTCTACGAGCATGTGGTGTTCGACGGCGATATTCACCACAGCATGGCGCGCTACCCGCAGTTGGCGGAACGCAGCGTGATCGTGTCGTCGTTCGGTAAAACCTACCACGTCACCGGCTGGCGCGTCGGCTATTGCCTGGCGCCGGCGGCGTTGATGGACGAGATCCGCAAGGTGCACCAGTTCATGGTGTTCTCCGCCGATACGCCAATGCAGCACGCCTTCGCCGCCGCGCTCGCCAACCCGCAGAGCTACCTGGGGCTGGCGGCGTTTTACCAACAAAAGCGCGATCTGCTGGCCAGCGCCCTGCAGGATTCGCGCTTTGAGCTGCTGCCCAGCCGCGGCAGCTTCTTCATGCTGGCCCGCTTTAGCGGCTTCAGTCACGAAAGCGACAATGATTTCGCCGTGCGCTTGATCCGCGAAGCGAAGGTGGCGACGATCCCGCTGTCGGCGTTCTACAGCGACGGCACCGATACCGGCCTTATTCGGCTGAGTTTTTCCAAAGATAACGAGACCCTGCTGGAAGGCGCGCGCCGCCTGAGCCAGGCGTAATTTTTTGTCCGACCATGGGAAAGGGGCACTGCCTATGAAAGCACTGAAAACGCTGTTCGCCGCCGGATGCCTGCTGGCCGCCGGCACTTCGCTGGCGGCGGAAAACAGCCTGCGCTTCGGCCTGGAAGCGCTGTATCCGCCGTTCGAATCCAAATCCGCCAACGGCAAACTGGAAGGGTTCGACATCGAACTGGGCGACGCGGTATGCGCCGCCGCGCAGTTGAAATGCAGCTGGGTGGAAACCTCGTTCGACAGCCTGATCCCGGCGCTGCAGGCGCGCAAGTTCGACGCCATCAACTCGGCGATGAACGTGACCGAACAGCGGCGCCAGGCCATCGCCTTTACCGACGCCATCTATCAGGTGCCGAACCGCCTGATCGCCAAGGCCGACAGCGGCCTGCTGCCGGACGCCAAAGCGCTGGCGGGCAAACACGTGGGCGTGCTGCAAGGCTCGATTCAGGAGATTTACGCCAAAAACCATTGGGCGCCGGCGGGCGTGGATGTGGTGTCTTACCAGGATCAGAATCAGGTGTATCTCGATCTGGCGGCCGGTCGGCTCGACGCCACGCTGGTGATGGCGCCGTCGGGGCAAAGCGGCTTCCTGTCGCAGCCGGACGGCAAAGGCTTCGCCTTCGTCGGCGAGGCGGTGCGCGACGACAAAATCCTCGGTGAAGGCATCGCCTTCGGCCTGCGTAAAGGGGATGAGGCGCTGAAGAAAAAACTGGATGCCGCCATCGCCAAAGTGAAACAGCAAGGCACGGTGGCGGCGCTGTCTAAGAAGTATTTCGGCGACATCGACGTGACGGTGAAGTGATAGACGGGGGCGGCACCGCCGCCCCCTCCCGCGTTTAGCGATCGAACACCGAACTGTTCAGCGCGCGATCCTGCTGGTGGCGCTCCAGCGCCAATTCGATCAGGCGCGTGATCAGCGCCTGATAGCTGACGCCGCTGGCGGCCCACAGCTTGGGATACATGCTGATGTTGGTGAAGCCCGGCAGCGTGTTGATTTCGTTGATTACCACCTGGTTGTCCGGCGTCAGGAACACATCCACCCGCGCCAGTCCGAAGCACTCCAGCGTGCGGAACGCCTTCAGCGCCACCTCACGGATGTGGTCACTCACTTCCGGCGCGATCGCCGCCGGTACCACCACCTGAGCGCCCTGCTCATTGATGTATTTGGTGTCGTAGGAGTAGAAAGCGTCGCTCAGCACGATCTCGCCGCACATGCTGGCCTGCGGATCGTCGTTCCCCAGCACCGCGCACTCGATCTCGCGGCCGACGATCGCCGACTCCACCAGTACTTTGTGATCGAAACTGAAGGCCAGTGCCACCGCCGCGTCGAACTCGGCGCGGTTTTCCACCTTGCTGACCCCGACCGAGGAGCCCTGGTTGGCCGGCTTGACGAACAGCGGCAGGCCGAGGCGCTCGCTCAGTTGCTCAAACGTGAATCCGGCGCGGTTGGCGCGCGTCAGGGTGACGAACGGCGCCACCGCCAGCCCGGCGTCGCGCAGCAGGCGCTTGGTCACGTCTTTGTCCATGCTGACCGCCGAACCGAGCACGCCGGCGCCGACGAACGGCATATTGGCCATGCGCAGCAGCCCCTGCAGCGAGCCGTCCTCCCCCAACGTGCCGTGCACGATCGGGAAGATGACGTCGAGCTGGCCCAGCGCGCCGGCGCTGCCCGCTTCGATCAGCTGCTGTTTTTCCTGGCCCGGGATCAGCGCCACGTTCTTGTTCGAGCGGTTCAGCGCGATCAGCGCCGGGTTCTCGGCGTTGAGCAGGTAGTTGGAGGCGTCGTTGATGTGCCACTGCCCCTGTTTGTCGATCCCCAGCAGCGTGACGTCAAACTTCTCTTTGTCGATTGCATCCACAATGTTTTTGGCCGACTGCAGCGACACCTCATGCTCCGCCGATTTACCGCCAAAAATCACCCCAACACGTAGTTTAGTCACGCCTTAAATCCTTCTGAAAAATCATGGCAAAAAAGTCGTTCATCACAATAAACGCATTGCCTGGCGGCGGCAATCGTTGTTGCCAGAATCTTCTTACGCCACAGAATGCCACATCGCGACCATCCAAAGCGTATACACTTCGTATATCGTTCATTTATGGAGACGCCGATGGGCATCGTAAAAATTTCGGACGCGCTGCATGACGATCTGCGCCTCGCCAGCCTGACCATGACGCGTTCGATCAACGCGCAGGCCGAGTACTGGATCAAGATCGGCATGCTGGCGGAGTTCCATCCGGAACTGACCTACCCGCAACTGGTAAAAAAAATGATGAAAGATAATGCGCTGACGCTGAAGGAGATTGTCGGGTGAAACAGATTGTGATTAAAACGCCGGAAGAGATTGCCAAAATGCGCCATTCCGGCGCTCTGCTGGCTAAAGTGTTTGCTATGCTCGATGAGGTCATCGTCGAAGGTATCTCCACCATGGAGATTAACGACCGCGCCGAGGCGTTTATCGTCGAAGAACTGAAGTCGCGCCCGGCCAGCAAGGGGCAGTATGATTTCCCCTATGTGCTCAACACCTCCGTAGACGACGTGGTGTGCCACGGGGTGCCGTCGGCCAGCAAAATCCTGCGTTCCGGCATGATTGTCAACGTGGACATCACGCTGGAAAACGGCGGCTACATCGCCGACTCCAGCAAGATGTACTGCATCGGCCAGGTGACGCCGCTGGCTAAACGGCTGGTGAACAACGTCTATGAATCGATGTGGCAGGGCATTCGCGCGGTGAAACCGGGCGCGACCCTGGGGGATATCGGCCACGCCATCCAGCGCCACGCCGAGCAGGCCGGCTACAGCATCGTGCGGGAGTATTGCGGCCACGGCATCGGCCGCGACATGCACGAAGAGCCGGCGGTGCTGCACTACGGCCAACCCGGCAGCGGCATGGCGCTGCAGGAAGGCATGGTGTTCACCATCGAGCCGATGATCAATCAGGGTGACCGCCGCATCAAGCAGAAGAAAGACGGCTGGACGGTGGTGACGCGCGACAGAAAACTGTCGGCGCAGTGGGAACACACCGTAGCGGTCACCGCCGACGGCGTGGAAATCCTGACGCTGCGCGACGAAGAGCGTCGGGCCGGTTACGCCGAACGCTACTAAATCCGCAAGCCATTAGCTTAATAAGCTAATTGCTTGATAAGTTATTTAATTGATAGCCTCTTAGCTGACTGCGCGGCACTCCGGCGCCGCGGTTAAAGCGACGGGGATGACAGGGAGACAGGCAGCATGCAGTCAGGCAATCAGGCGTTTCTCAACCAGCTTAAGGACATCGTCGGCGGCCCGCAGTTGTTGACCGGCGATCGCAACACCGAACGGTATCGCAAAGGGTTCCGCTCCGGCGAAGGCCAGGCGCTGGCGGTGGTGTTTCCCACTAGCCTGCTGCAGCTGTGGCGCATTCTGCAGGCCTGCGTGGCCGCCGATAAAATCGTCATCATGCAGGCCGCCAACACCGGCCTGACCGAGGGCTCAACCCCCAGCGGCAACGACTATGATCGCGATATCGTCATCGTCAGCACCCTGCGCCTCGACCATATTCAGGTGCTGGACAACGGCAAGCAGGTGGTCGGCTTCCCCGGCAGCACCCTGCACCACCTCGAGAAATTGCTCAAGCCCTACGGCCGTGAACCGCATTCGGTGATCGGCTCTTCCTGCATCGGCGCCTCGGTTATCGGCGGCGTGTGCAACAACTCCGGCGGCTCGCTGGTGAAACGCGGCCCGGCCTATACCGAAATGGCGCTGTACGCCCAGTTAGGGGAAGACGGCCAGCTGCGCCTGGTCAACCATCTGGGCATCCGGCTTGGCGACACGCCGGAAGAGATCCTCACCCGGCTGGAAAAAGGCGACTATCGCCCGAGCGACGTCGAATACGGCGAGCTGCGCGCCTCGGATAACGAGTACGCCAGCCGGGTGCGCGACGTCGACGCCAACACCCCTTCCCGCTTCAACGCCGACAAACGCCGCCTGTACGAAGCCTCCGGCTGCGCCGGCAAACTGGCGGTGTTCGCGGTGCGGCTCGACACCTTCGAGAAAGAGGGCAAAGAGCAGGTGTTCTATATCGGCACCAACGACACCGCGGTGCTGACCGAACTGCGCCGCCACATGCTGAGCAAATTCGAAAACCTGCCGGTGGCCGGTGAATACATGCACCGCGATATCTTCGACATCGCCGAGGTGTACGGCAAAGACACCTTCATGATGATCGACAAGCTCGGCACCGATCAGATGCCGCGCTTCTTCACCCTGAAGGGCCGAATGGACGCCAGCCTCAACAAGCTGCCGCTGCTGCCGCACAACCTGACCGATCGGCTGATGCAGGGCCTGAGCCATCTGGCGCCGAGCCACCTGCCGAAACGCATGAAGGAATACCGCGAACGTTTCGAACACCATCTGCTGCTGAAGATGGCCGGCCCCGGCGTGGAAGAGGCCCAGCGCTACCTGACCGACTATTTCGCCCAGGCCGAAGGTGCCTTCTTCGCCTGCACGCCTGACGAGGGCAAAAAGGCTTTCCTGCACCGCTTCGCCGCCGCCGGCGCCGCCGTGCGCTACCACGCGGTGCACGCCGACAAGGTGGAGGATATTCTGGCGCTGGACATCGCCCTGCGCCGCAACGACACCGACTGGTTCGAAACGCTGCCGCCGGAAATCGACAGTCAGTTGGTGCATAAGCTGTATTACGGCCACTTTATGTGCCACGTCTTCCACCAGGACTACGTGGTGAAAAAAGGCGTGGACAGCCATGCACTGAAAGAAAAGATGCTCGAGATCCTCAACCGGCGCGGCGCCGAGTACCCGGCGGAGCATAACGTCGGCCACCTGTACCACGCCAAGGCGGATCTGCAGGCGTTCTACCGCACCGCCGATCCGACCAACAGCTTCAACCCCGGCATCGGCAAAACCAGCAAACGCAAAGGCTGGGCCGAAGACCCCCGCTAAGACCGCCCGATAGGCCCGCCGCCGCACTCGGCGCGGGCTTCCTCCCCCCAGCCTGCCTCATCGCGATCTTTCTGCGTCCTTAAAGATGCATTTTTATTGCAACTTATAAAATTCCCGATTACCATTCATCGCAAATGAGAATCAATTACAAAACTGTCATGACGGATACATGACGTCCGCCGTGGCATTCACCGCGAAGTTAATGAGAAGGAACCTACCATGAGTCAGACCCTCGATTCCGCCCGGCTGTTGGCCGCGCTCGATAAAGTGATGGTGATCTCCACCACCGATCTGCAGGGCACCATCACCTACGTCAACGACCTGTTCTGCCAGCTGACCGGTTTTTCCCGGGAAGAGCTGGTGGGCCAACCCCACAGCATCGTGCGTCACCCTTCCGTGCCGAAAGCCGTTTACAAAGCGATGTGGGACACCATCAAGGCGGGCGGCATCTGGACCGGCATCATCCCGAACGTCGGCAAGGGCGGCGTGCTGTACGTGGTCGACACCACGGTGCAACCGCTGTATGACGCCCAGGGCAATATCGAGGCCTATATCAGCATCCGCCGCGTGATCAACGATCTGATGACCGACTTCGAATCGGTGGAATTCGCCAAAGAACAGTTCGACAACCACTACGACAAGTAACCGCCATGGCCGACCTCATCGAACGCATCCTGATTGGTTACGGTTCGGAGTCGGGCAACGCCCGGGCGCTGGCGATGCGCCTGGGCGAGCAAAGCAGCCTGCAACCCTACCGCCCCGTCGTGAAAGAACTCAACGCCATCCAGCCCGCCGATGTGGGCGAGCGTGATGCCCTGCTGATCGTCTCAAGCTCATTTGGCGACGGCGAACCGCCCGCCAACGCCGAGCGTTTCTCCGACGCGCTGGCGCAATGGCCGGATCCCTCCCGGTTGCGCTACGCCATCTTCGGTATCGGCGACACCGCGTATCCGCATTTCTGCGGGTTCACGCAGGCGCTGGATACGCGCCTGACGCAATACGGCGCCCGCGCCATCGTCAATCGCGTCGACGCCGACGTTAACGTCGAACCGTTCTTTGCGACCTGGCTGACGACGCTGGATAAGGTGCTGGCCGGCGATGCCCAGGCGGGTCGCGACTTGCATCTGCGCGTGACCGCCTACGGTGAAGACCATGCGTTCAGCGCCGCCCTCCTCGAACGACGTCCGCTCAGCGCTCGCACGCCGCAGGCCTGGCACCTGCGGCTGAGTATCGCCGGCAGCGGCATCGTTTACCGGGCGGGAGATACCGTCTATCTGTTGCCGGAAAACGACGAAGGATTATTGACCCGGCTGGCAGACTGGTTCGGCAGGCCGGAGGCCGCCGACGCGCTGCGCCGCCGGGAGCTGCGCCAGCTCAGCAAAACGACGCTGCGCGAACTGGCGCAGTTGGCCGACAGCGAAGATCTCAAAGGCTTGCTGAAGATCCGCCAGCGCAAATCCCTGGAGAGTTATCTATACGGCGCCGATCTGCTGGACGTGCTGCACGATTTTTGCCCGCCGCACGCGATCACGCTGGAGAACCTGTTGGCGCTGCTGCCCATTTGCCTGCCGCGCGCCTACTCCATCGCTTCGGCAACGCGGGAAGAGAGCCTCGATCTGTGCGTGCGCGACGTGCGTTATGAACGCGGCGGCCGCACGCGGCGCGGCACGGCGACCGGCTGGCTGCTCAAACACCCCGGCCCTTTCCGCCTCTTCTGCCGCGCCAACCCCGGCTTTTACCTGCCGCGCGACACCGCCTTGCCGGTGCTGCTTATCGGTACCGGTACCGGCATCGCACCGTTGATTGGCTTACTGCGCGAAATGGCCGCCCAGGGCGAACGGCGTGAAACCGTCCTGATCTTCGGTGAGAAAAGGCGCGATGAAGACTTCCTGTATGGCGAGGAGTTGGTCACGCTGAACGCGACGGGCGTACTCACACGGCTCATCACGGCATTCTCGCGCGACGCCGCCGACAAGTATTACGTGCAACACGCCATCGACGATCACGCCGATGCCGTCAGCGGCCTGCTGCAACGGGGCGCGCATGTCTACCTGTGCGGCAATCGCCAGTATCTGGAACATGCCGTGGCGACGGCGCTGGAGCAAGCCTGCGGGGCGGAAAACCTGTGGCAGACGCTGATTGAGCAGCAGCGGCTGCACCTGGAGCTCTATTGAGACAGGGCGGCGTTCACCGCTCCGCGCGCAGCAGCAAGGAGACGATGAACGCGCCCCCCAGCCCCGCCGTAATGATGCCGATGGGCAGCTCCTGATTGGGGATCAGGCTGCGGCTGAGCATGTCGCCGCCGGTCAGCAGCATCGCCCCCAGCAGGCCGCACATCGGCACGGACAAGCGGTGGCGCACACCTACCAGGCGCCGGGCCAGATAAGGCACCATCAGCCCGACAAAACCGATCACGCCCGTCAGCGAAACGAGAAACGCTGTAGACAATGCGCAGCACAAAAAGGTCTCGGTGCGCAGGCGCGCCACGTTGACTCCCATCGAATGGGCGGTTTGCTCACCCGCCAGCAGCGCGTCCAGCGCCCGCCAACGCAGCGCCGTAAACCCGGCCAGCAGCGCGAAACTCACCAGCGGAATGAACAAATTATCCCAACGCGCCAACCCCAAGCCGCCCAGCGACCAGAACAACACTGAACCGGCCGCCCGCTGATCGCCGGAAAAAACCAGATAGCTGGTGAGCGCGCTGAACAAAAATGAGACCGCCAGGCCGCAGACGATAAGCTGCTCGGCGCGCCTGACCCGGCTGACGCGAAACAGGATCATCACCGCCAACGCGGACAGAATGCCGCCGACGAAAGCGGACAGCGGCAACGTCAGCGCGCCCAGCGCATCGCCGAAGCGCGTGATGACCAGCACCGCGCCGGCGGCGGCGCCGGAGGAGAGCCCAAACAAAAAAGGATCGGCCAGCTCATTGCGGGTGGTGGTCTGCAGCAGCGCGCCGGTCATCGCCAGCCCGGCGCCGGTCAACGCCGCCAACAAGGCCCGAGGCACGCGCAGTTGCACGACGATAGTGTCCAGCATGCCGGAAAGCGGCGCCGAACCTATCCCTAACGCCGCCAACGCCTGCCGCCATGACAGCGCGACGCTGCCCAATTGCAGGCTCCAGACCATTAATCCGCACAACGTCAACAGCGCCAGCGGCGCGAGCACCATAAACCGCCGTGTCGGCGAGTTCATTCAGCCTCCGGCGCGTACAGCGCCCGCGCCAACTTTTCCACCGCGCCGATGTTGGCCGGCCCCGGCGTCAGCTCCGCATACTGCAGTTTCAGATAACGATGGTGCCGTACCGCAGGTGTCAACTTCATCAACGGATGAGACTCGAGGAAACGCCGCAGCGTCTCGGCGCCTGACCCGGTCTGGTAATCCAGCAGAATGATGAAGTCGGGTTCCGCCGCCGCCACCGCCTCCCAGGATGCCGTCGTCCAGCTCGCCGCCAAACCGTCCATCACGTTGCGGCCGCCCGCCGCTTCGACGATCGCCGTCGGCATGGCGTATTTACCGCTGGTAAAAGGCTTCTCTTCTCCCGAGTCATACACGAACACCTTGAGCGGCGCCTGCCCCGCCGGTCTGGCGGGCAGCGCGGCTAACCGGCGGCGCCAGCCCTCAACCAGCGCGGCGGCCTCTCGCTGCTTGCCGAAAATCTTGCCGAGCTTCAGCTCATCGTCATACAGCAGGTTCATATCGGCCTTCTGCGGCCGGCCGCCGGCCTGTACGCAGCTCTCGCTCAGCACCAGCGTTTTGATGCCGAACGGCGCGAGCGTCTCCGGCGTGACGTCGCCGCCGATCTTCATGCCGTAATTCCAACCGGCGAAGAAAAAGTCCGGCTGCGCCGCCAGCAACGTTTCCAGAGCGGGATACTTCGGCGCCAGTTCGGGAATGGCGCCCATCGCCGCCTTGAAATCAGGCGTCAATTTGTACCAGCCGGTGATGCCGGTCAGCCCGACGATCCGATCCTGCAGATGAAGCGCAAAGGCCATCTCGGCCATATTGATGTCGTTGATGACGGCGCGCTGCGGCGCCTGATTGAAGGTGATCGGCTTCCCGCAGCTTTCTACGGTGACGGGAAATTTTTCAGCCGCTGCCGCTCCGCCGGCCAACAGCAGGAGCAAGGGGAATACGCGTATGTTCATGTTTCTCTCTGGTTTATCAAGCGCAATGGGGAACTTCAAAAATACGCAGCGTTTTCCCGCTGACGGGATGCGCCACGCTGAAACTGTGCATGCCGAACACCGGCAGAATTACCGGGGTTTGCAACACCGCCGCGGGCGAGCCGCAGGCCACCTGGCGGCTTTCGTTGAGCACCAGGATCCGATCGGCGAACGCCTCCGCCACGGGCAGGTCATGCAGCACCGCAATCACGGCGATGGCTTTATGTTTTACTAACGACAGCAGCGCCGAACGCCCGGGAGGATCGAGGTGATTGGTCGGCTCATCCAACAACAACAGGTCGGGAGTCTGCGCCAACGCCCGGGCCAACGCAGCGCGCTGACGCTGGCCGCCCGAGAGCCGCCCCAACGGATGGTGCCTGAGCGGCGCCAGGCCGGTTTCCCCGATGATCTCGTCAACGATGCGTTTTCCCGCCGCGGGCCGTTCGCCATGCGGCAAACGCCCTAACGCCACATAGTCCTCCAGCGACAGCCGCAAATCCGGCAGATCGTTTTGCGCCAGAAAGGCGATGCTTCTGGCGCGTTCCGCCGCCGACAAGCCGGACAAAGCGCGCCCTCGCCAGTAAATCTCGCCGCTGTCCGGCCGCGTTTCGCCGATCAGCGTGCGCAACAGGCTGGATTTGCCGCTGCCGTTAGGGCCGATCACCGCCAGCTTCTCTCCGGCGCGCAGCGTGAAATGGATGTTGTAGAGTATCGAGGCCCCGCCGTGGCCGGTCAGGCTAACCCCATCAACATGGAGGATGTCGTGAGCTGAATTCATCATGCGTTAATTGTTATATTATAACATATCAATATTTTTATCACGAATGCGCGCCCTCTGCAAAAACGAATCGTAAAGTCTCTCGCCGCACGCATGACGGGAAACGGCGGCGGGGAGCCTACCCCCTTGCGCCTCGCGCTGGCGTTAAAACTGCGTTTTTGCAGCAACATAGCACACCTTCAATTTAATGATAATGATTTTCATTATCGTTTAAGCCTCTGTGATTTTCGGTTGCGCGCCCCGCTGAACTTGGCTATGTTTGAAGCGATTGGTTTCATTCACGGTTTTCAGGAACTCACATGACCTACCTGGCGCACAGCACAGATCCGACAAACGCGACCGTTCCGGCCGTCGTTTTGCTGTGTGCTTCCTCCGCTCCACCCGCCGTTTTCTCTGTCGTTTCCGCGGTTGCCGCTTACCCGCCACGCCTTGTGGTCGTGCGCTAAGCCACACCGACTTTTACCTCCGGCTTATGTTGATTTATTGCGTTCAGGCGTAGACCGCCGCGCGCGCCGGAGCCTGTAATTTTCACGACAGGTGAAATTGATATGCGATTACCTTCTCTCTGGGCCAATGCCGGCCTGGCTACGCTGTTCGTCCTGCTTTGGAGCAGCGGCGCGATCTTCTCCCGTTGGGGGTTGGAGCACGCCTCCGCCTTCGCTTTTCTGTTCTTCCGCTGCGCCATCGCGCTGGCGGTGCTGTTGGCCATCGGCCTGTGGCAGCGCCAGTGCCTGCCCGCCGCCGGCACCCGTCGGCGCGTCGCGTTGATCGGCGTGCTGATGATCGGCAGCTATCAGATCTGCTATCTGCTGGCCCTCGAACGGGGCATTACCCCCGGCGTGCTGGCCACGCTGCTTGGCGTACAGCCGATCCTGACCCAGTTCATTACCGAACGGCGCTGCGCCGGGCTGCGCGCGCTCGGGTTGGCGCTGGCGTTGGCGGGGCTGACGCTGGTGGTGTACCAAAGCCTGATGGTGGCCCATTTCTCGCTGAGCGGCATGCTGTTCGCCTTTATCGCCTTGGGCTGCATGACCGCCGGCACCCTGCTGCAAAAGGGCATGACGCAGCCGCCGCTGGCGGTGTTGCCGCTGCAGTATGCCGTCGGGCTGTTGATGTGTGCGTTGGCGCTGCCGTTTGAGCCGCTGCGGGTCGAATGGCGGCCTGAGTTCGTGCTGCCGCTGCTGTGGATGGCGGTGGTGATCTCGGTGCTGGCGACGTTCTTGCTGTATCGGCTGATCCAGCGCGGCAACCTGGTGCAGGTGACCAGCCTGTTCTACCTGATCCCGGCGGTCACCGCTCTGCTGGATTATCTGCTGCTCGGCCACGCGCTGGCCGCGCTGAGCCTGCTGGGCATGGCGGGCATCGTGCTCGGCGTGATGCTGGTTTTCCGCCGCGCATAGCCTAAAAACAAAAGCCCCCGCGCCGTTCCACCGGCGCGGGGGCGATAACAACAACCGTTAACTCAGAACAACCAGGAACCGTACCCCCACAGCAGCACCGTCACCCCAAGCAGCAGCTCGAGCAACAGAATGCCGATGGCGAAGGTCGAGCTGGAGAAGATGAACCCTTCCTTACTGTCGATATTCAGGAAGTGCGGGATCCCCAGATTCAGCAGATAGCCCGAATAGCACAGGCCGATAATGCCGACAAACAGACACAGCCAGACGACCGGATAAAGCGCCACTACCCCGCTGAGGAACATCGGGGTCGCCACGTAGCCGGCGAACACCATGCAGCGGTGCAGGCTTGGGCGCGATTCATAACGCCGCGCCATCCAGTGAATGACTTTCCCCATGGCCGCTACGCCTGCCAGCATCAGCAGGTAGAACGCCACGGCGGTATAAAACGCGGTAAACATGTCGAGCCTGATGGCATGTCCCTCGCCGGAGAGCCAGCCCAACTGGGTGGTGCCGATAAAGGCGCAGACCACCGGGATTGCTGCCAAGAGCAACACGTGATGGGTGTATAGGTGCGAGACGCTTTCATTCTCGCTTTTGATCTGTTCGAACTCGGCGCTGGGATGCGCCAGAAGTCCCCAAACATGACTGACCATGAGACACCTCCTATCTCGCCGTAGGCCGCGATCGGCGAACGAATTTCACACCTCTGACGGACAGCTATCCGTGCGAGGATTGCGGCCACGGGGCTCTCTCCCCTGTACTAATTATAGTCTTTTGGCGAAAAAACGTGCGGAAAGCGAAAGGCGCGGCGCTTTGTCTTATACTCCCCCCATTAAACCCAGGCTGTGAGGAAGGTTATGTCATCCGCTATCATCACCCGCCAGGCGGGGATCGTCGACGTCGACGCCGGGCGCAACGTCACCGTGGTAGAACCCTGCAATCTTTACGGCTGCCGGCTCGGCGACGATGTCTTCGTCGGCCCGTTCGTCGAGATCCAGCGCCACGTCAGCATCGGCGCGCGCAGTAAAATTCAGTCGCACAGCTTTATCTGCGAATACGTTACCCTCGGCGAAGCGTGCTTTGTCGGCCACGGCGTCACCTTCGCCAACGATCTGTTCAAAGACGGCGCGCCCAACGCCGATCCGGCCAGCTGGGGGCGCACCTGCATCGGCGATCGGGTGTCCATCGGTTCCGGCGCCACGATCCTGGCGGTGACGATCTGTAGCGACGCGGTGATCGGCGCCGGGGCGGTCGTGACCCGCGACATCACCCGCAAGGGGATCTACGCCGGCAACCCGGCGCGTCTGCTGCGGGAGCTGCCGTAATGAACCCGGCCATCCGCATCGCGGCCATTGAGACGTTGCCCGACGATTATCTGGCCCGCGGCGATTTCAGCTTCACCATCGCCTGTTACGCCCTGCCGCAGTTCGACAGCCCGGTGGACAGCTGGCCAACCCGCCCGGTGGCGCCGTTTCGCAAACGCTATCCCCTGGCGCCGTTCGCCAACGAAGACAGCGTGACCTTCCTGGCTTATCGCCAGAACGACGCCGTTGGCCACATCACGCTGAGCAAAAACTGGAACGGCTACACCCTGATCGACGAGATCGCCGTCAGCGCTGACGCGCGCCGCCAAGGCATCGCCGGGGCGCTGCTGGACTGCGCCAAACAGTGGGCGCGGCAGCAGGAAACCTCAGGTATGATGCTCGAAACGCAGAACAACAACCTGGCGGCCTGCCGCTGCTACCAGCACTATGGGTTTATCCTCGGCGGCATCGATCGCTTGCTGTACCGCGCCGAACCGGAGATCGCCGATCACGAAATCGCGCTGTTCTGGTATTTGCCGTTCAATAGCGAAATCGGTTACTGATTTATCGATTGCCATTGAGGTTATGTTTACTTTTTAACCCCTACCATCGGATGAGAACTGTTATCACTTACTCTGATAAACCAGCGACACCCATGGAGGGCCGTATGAACAAGAACAAGGCTGTTTTACTGATGTTAGCTATCGCCATGAGCGGATGCGCCGATCGCCCCACCGCCGTCACCCCCGCAACGCCGCCGACCGACGCCGCCGTTTCGCCGCCGAACCTGCAACCGCAGATGGATGACAGCACCCGCAGCAAGCTGCGTGAGATCCTCGCACTGCGCGCCGGTTGGCCCGCCGCGCAGCCGCATGGCCGCACCGTCGATTTGATTTCGCGTGAATTCCTCGGCACGCCCTATCTCGCCAACCGCCTGATCGGTTCGCAGAGCACGCCCGAGCAGTTGGTGATCGACTTCCGCGGGCTGGATTGCTTCACCTACATCGATTATGTCGAAGCGCTCAGCACCGCCCACAGCGAAGCCGAGTTCGTTCAGCGCCTGGTGGACATCCGCTATGTCGACGGCAAAATCGCCTTCCCGCAGCGCAAACACTTCTTCACCGACTGGGCGCAGCGGCCGAAAAAAGTGGCCGAAGACATCACCGCCCAGCTCAGCCCGCACGCCGTCAGCCTCGTGAAAAACCTCAATCAGAAAGCCGACGGCGGCAGCTACCTGCCCGGCTTGCCCGTCGTGCAGCGCAGCGTGACCTACATTCCCAGCGACCGCGTCGACGACAAGGTGCTGGCCCAGCTGCGCACCGGCGACTACATCGGCATTTACACCAACCTCGCCGGGCTGGACGTGACCCATACCGGCATCTTCGTCATGACCGACAACGGCCCGGTGCTGCGCAACGCCTCATCGCGCAAGGCCAACATGCAGGTCGTCGATTCACCCTTTATGGATTACGTGATGGCCACGCCGGGCATCGTGGTGCTGCGTTCGCTCAGCCGATAATCCCCCATCGCATAACGGCTATAAGCTATAGCCGTTTATGCTGAACGAGCGTTTGACTTCATCGGCGGTTCAGGCTTAGCTGTAAGAACAAAAACCAACTGATTTTATTGTTCTTTTCAGGGAGAGTTCGATGACCTTACGCTGGCGTATCACCCCTCTGGCGGCGGCCTTCGCCGCCGTCTTGGCGCTTCAGGGCTGCGATCAAAAAACCGACCAAAACCATATCAAAGTCGGCGTCATCAACGGCGCGGAACAAGACGTGGCAGAAGTCGCCAGGCAGGTGGCGAAAGAGAAATACGGGCTGGACGTCGAACTGGTCGGTTTCAGCGGCTCGCTGCTGCCGAACGACGCCACCGACAAAGGCGAACTGGACGCCAATGTGTTCCAGCACCGCCCGTTCCTCGAACAGCAAAACAAAGATCACGGCTATAAACTGGTGGCGGTCGGCAATACCTTCGTCTTCCCGATGGCCGGCTACTCCAAAAAGATAAAATCGCTGAAAGAGTTGCCGGACGGGGCGGTGATCGCCATTCCGCTCGATCCGACCAACCTGGGACGCGCCCTGCTGCTGCTGGAAAAAACCGGGCTGATTAGCCTGAAGCCTGGCAAAGGGTTGCTGCCTACCGCGCTGGACATCAGCGCCAACCCGCATCATTACCAGATCATGGAGCTGGAAGGCGCGCAGTTGCCGCATGTGCTGGACGATCCGAAGGTCACCGTCGCCGTCATCAGCACCACCTACATCAACCAAACCGGCCTGTCGCCGACCAAAGACGGCATCTTCATCGAAGATAAAGACTCGCCGTACACCAACATCATCGTCACTCGCGAAGACAACAAGGACGCGCCGAACGTGCAGAACTTCATCAAGGCCTATGAATCGGATGACGTGGCCAAAGCCGCCGAAAAAATCTTCAACGGCGGCGCGGTGAAAGGCTGGTAATGCCAGGCAAACCGCCTCAGGGGCTCTCCCCAAAGAGCCCCTTCCCGCTCATCATCGCCTTTTCTTATCTCACCATAAGAAAACCCGATTTATCCCGGCGGCGAGCAGCGCGCATAATGGCGTTTATCCGCTGATTTTCAAGGTAAACAGACACGTGACAACGCTCTCCGCCCCCGTACTCAGCCTTCTTGACGCCACACCGGACGATATGGCAGCCGTGCTGCGTATTTACACCCAGCACGTGCTGTACGGCGCGGCCTCATTTGAAGAGCAGCCGCCGACGCTGGCGGAAATGCAGCTGCGCCTGAGCAAGGTGCGGGAGGCCGGCCTGCCCTGGCTGGTGGCGAAAAGCGCAGGCGTCATTGTGGGTTACTGTTATGCCACGCCTTATCGCCCCCGGCCGGCTTACCGCTTTACCGTGGAAGACTCGGTGTACATCGCCGAAGGGCAACAGGGTAAAGGCATCGGCAGAGCGCTTCTGAGCGCCTTGATCGCCCGCTGCGAACAAGGCCCCTGGCGCCAGATGCTGGCGATCGTCGGCGATTCCGCCGCCAACCGCGGCTCATTGGCCTTGCATCAGTCACTCGGCTTCACCAGTGCAGGAACGTTAAAAGCGGTGGGGTTCAAGCTGGGGGAATGGCGCGACACGCAGATTATGCAGCGCGCGCTGGGCGCGGGCGACAAGCGGCGCCCGTGAAGGCATGACGACGCACGATAGAGAGATAGCGTCTATAGTGAAGAATGATTTCATTAAGTTAGCGCCAATCGCGCCCCACCTTTAACCGGTAAGGAAGAAGCCAATGAAAATTATTCTGTGGATTGTCGCCATCATCTTCATCGTGGGTTTGTTGACGATTACCGGCGTTCTCAAACTGATCTTTTAATTCGTCTGATACGTCCCGCCCCTCCCGGGGCGAGACTTTTCATCAAGCCTTGAAACGCGCGCGCACGGCGCCCAGCGCCGACACCACCGCCAGCACGACACCGCCGGCCACCAGCCCGAACGCCACGTTCAACAGCGCCGGGATCACCCCCTGCAAAAGATGGCCAAACGTCGGCACCACAGTGGTGTACGAGGCCCAGTCTTCGAACAGATGATGCACCGGCGGCAAACCGTGGGTCAGAATACCGCCACCGACCATAAACATGGCGACAGTGCCGACGATCGACAGCGTTTTCATCAAATAAGGCGCGGCGCGCACGATGCCGCCGCCGAGGGAGCGCGCCACCGCGCTGCGTTTGCGGCTCAGATACAGCCCCAGATCGTCCAGGCGGACGATGCCGGCGACAATGCCGTACACACCGAGCGTCATCACGACGGCGATGCCGCACAAGACGATCACCTGCTGGCTAAAGGTGGCGCCGGCGACCGTGCCCAAGGTGATGGCGATAATCTCGGCGGACAGCACAAAATCGGTGCGTATCGCCCCCTTCACCTTGCGCTTTTCATAGGCCGTGGCGTCCTCATTGGCGCCGGGCCCGTCCGCTGTCTCCTCCTGCGCCGCCTTGCCGGGGCTCAGGCTGTGGAACACCTTTTCGAACCCTTCGTAACACAGGTAGGCACCGCCCACCATCAGCAGCGGCGTAATCGCCCAGGGCGCGAAGGCGCTGATCAGCAGCGCCAACGGCACCAGGATCGCCTTGTTGATCAGCGAGCCTTTGGCGACGCTCCACACCACCGGCAGCTCGCGGTCGGCTTTAACGCCGGTGACCTGCTGCGCGTTGAGCGCCAGATCGTCCCCCAGCACCCCGGCGGTTTTTTTCGCCGCCATCTTGCTCATTAAAGAGACATCGTCCAGCAATGAGGCGATGTCGTCGATGAGAGTGAGTAAGCTACTTCCTGCCAAAATGATTCATCCTTTTACATTCACATTTATTATTTGTTTAGCATAGCGGTTAAGCGCCATGCAGGGATATAGGATGAGAGAGGAAAACGCCAGGCCAGCAATGGCCGCCCCGCGCCGACGTTAAACCCCCTCGCCCGCCGGCCCCTCATCGGATCCGGTAGCGGCCGCACGCGAGATATGTTGAAGGACAAGGGGATGGGCATCAAATACGCACGATAAATGCGTGCTGCCTTCAAGCAAACCAAAGGCGGTTTGGGCGTTGCCATGCTGTTTGACGAAGCGCTGCATCGCTTGCGCATTGAACAACTCATCCTGCGCTGCCGCCAGCAGCAAGGTCGGTAATCGCAGCGCCGCCAGTTGCCTGGCCGGGGCGCGAGGCGTCAACGCGTTAGCCATATTGACGCTGTATTGGCAGACAAAATCGGGGGCGGCGGCCAGCACAGCCGGGGGAAAATTCAGGCTGACCGCCCGAACGTGCCCAAACCAGCGCCCGCCGCTGAGCGCATTGGCGACAAACGGCCATTGTCGCACCTGCGCAAAACGGGCCGTCGCCGCCAGATCGCGGGCCATCCCGGAAAATGGCCCCAGCTCGGGCGCCAGCATGATCAGGCTGTCCGCCTGCTGTTCGCCAGGGTAACGGGTCAGGTAGTTGAGCAACATGCCGGCGCCGCTCGAATGGCCCAGCAGGTGCCTGCGCGCCAACGGAAACCGGCGGCGCATTTCCACCAGGATGACATCGACATCGCGCCAAATACGCTCAGGCCGCTCAACCGTCCCCCGCTCTCCCGTGGAATCGCCATGTCCACGGATATCCACCAGACACACCGCGAGCGTTGGCTCGGCGGCCAGCTGGCGCGCAAGAATGTCATACCCGGCGGCGCTGTTAACCCCGCCGCCGTGATAAACCACGATCGCGTCTTCACTCTCGGCTGCGTGCCGATACAGACGATAGCTCAACCCCTCGACGCAACCGGACGACATGTCCACATGCCCGCCCGGCCACTCGCCGTAAGACTTCGCTTGCTCAACATAGCGGTCAAAATCAATCAAAGCGCACCTTTCCATGATGTTGTCGGTATTGCCCACGGCAGAGAGCCCTGCCGCCATGGCGATAAGCATATGAAACAACAGTAGGCGCTACCATCCCTTTTGCACGCCGCGCGCTGAGCTCAGGGCAGATCGCCCGCCGGCACATTGAGCTGCCAGGAAAGGCCGAAACGATCGTTGAGCCAGCCGAAACGGGCGCTGAAGCCGTAGTCATCGAGCGGCATCAGCACCTTGCCGCCCTCCGCCAGCCGGTGGAACGCCCGCTCCAACGCTTCTTCGTTAGGCAGGTTGATGAACAGCGACACCGCCGGGGTAAAGCTGAAGTCATGGCTGATCGGGCTATCGGTAAACACCAGGTTCTGCCGATCAAAATCGATGGACGCATGCTTGATCAACCGCCGGCCGTCCGGCGTCGGATCGTAATGCTGCACCTGCATGAGCCGAAAACGCTCGAACACCTGGCTGTAGAGATCGATCGCCCGCTGCGCCTCTCCCTGGAACATGACAAAGGTCGAAACCTGACTCATAACATCCCCTCCGGCAAACGTTGTGGTATTAATGGAGGATAGCGGATTACCGTTGAAGCGGCGGAAAGGAGCAACCATGAGCATCATTCATCGCCTGGCGCAGCCGGACGATCTCAACGGCCTGTTAGCCTTATATCGCGAGCTGCGCCCGCAGGACGCGCCGCTGCGCGCCGACGATGCGCGCCGTACCCTGCAACGCCTGTTGGACGATCCGGCGATCCGTCTGGTGGTGGCGGCGAAAGAAGATCACCCGATCGCCACCTGCATGCTGGCGCTGATCCCGGGGCTGGCGCATCAGGCGCAGCCGTTCGGCGTCATCGAACACGTGGTGACGGCGGAGCCCTACCGCGGCCACGGCGTGGCGCTCGCCATGATTGAATACGCGCTGCAGCTGGCCTGGCGAAAAGGCTGTTACAAGGTGATGCTGTTGTCGGGGCAGCAACGCACCGGCGCGCACCAGCTCTACCTGAAAGCGGGCTTCGACGGCGATCGCGAGCGGGGATTTGTCATCAGACGGCCCGAGGGCCGATAGCGGCCCGCCGCAAACGGGCGGACCGCCAGGCGGGTTATTCGCTGTCGTTCTTCGCCAGACGGGCGTCTTTTTGGCGGCGATAGTCACGGGCGGCAGCCGGGATCGGCGTCACCTTGCCGGTTTCAATCCAGCTGCGCAGCCGGTTGGCGTCGGCGAAGTGGGTGTATTTGCCGAAGGCGTCCAGCACCACCAGCGACACCGAGCGGTTGCCGATCACGGTACGCATCGCCAGGCAGTGCCCCGCCTGGTTGGTGAAGCCGGTCTTGGTCAGCTGAATGTTCCATTTCGGGTTGTACACCAGGTGGTTGGTGTTGCGGAACGGCAGCGTGTAGTTGGGATCCTTGAAGCTGGCCATGCGTTCGGTGGTGGTACTGAGCTGGCCGATCAACGGATATTGCTTGGTGGCGATCAGCAGTTTGGTCAGATCGCGCGCCGTCGACACGTTATGAATAGAGAGCCCGGTCGGTTCCACATAATGGGTATTGGTCATGCCGAGCGCCCTGGCCTTGGCGTTCATCGCTTTGATGAAGGCGCTGTAGCCGCCCGGATAGTGGTGCGCCAGGCTGGCGGCCGCGCGGTTTTCCGACGACATCAGCGCCAGCAGCAGCATATCCTTGCGGCTGATTTCGCTGTTCAGCCGCACCCGCGAATACACCCCTTTCATCTCCGGCGTCTGGTGGATGTCCACCGACAGCATCTCGTCGAGCGGCAGGTGCGCGTCCAGCGTGACCATAGCGGTCATCAGCTTGGTGATCGAGGCGATCGGCACCACCTCATCCGGGTTGCGCGCGTACATCACCTTATGGGTTTGCATATCGACGACCATCGCGCTGCCGGAAGCCAGCTCCGGCTGGGCGGCGTGCAGGGCGGCGGCGTTATCGCTGGCCAGCGCGCGCGGCGCAAAGCCCGCGCCCGTCTGTAAAGCGAGCAGAGTCAGAACCAAAACACGTATTTTCACAGGCATTACTCTGAAATGGGGGCTTGAACTCAGCGAATTATATGTGAGGGTTCAGCGCTTGGCACTGGGATTGTATGGCGGATTTGTGACAAATTCTGTCGGCCGAAAATCGGTACAGCCCGCGGGCGCTCTGGGATGAACGCCCGCGGGGAAAAAGTTACAGTGCCGGCTGCCACGCCGACTGCGGCAACAGGTACAGCCCCGGCGTTTGCCGCGCTCCCGCGCCGACGATATGGCCGATGCCGGCCGCCATCACCGCCAGCGTGACGTCGAAAGCGTTAAGGCTGTCGCCATAGCCGGCGGTCAGGTTGAACATCGAGCCATTGGCCAGCAAATAGACCGTCTTTTCATTCAGTTGGTAAGCATTCACATAAGGCATCGGCTCGTGGTGCGGCAGGCTCTTGAGGAAGCCGACATCGATCTCTTCGGCCACGTGGCCGACGTTGAGGATAAATACGCCGTCCTGCGCCTGTTGCAGATGCTGCGCCGAGAGCACGTTTTTCGCGCCGGTCGCGGTGGCGATAACGTCCGCCTGCGCGACCGCGCTCGCCAGATCCACCACCTGCCAGCCGTCATAACGCGCCTGCAGCGCCCGCGCCGGATCGATTTCCGCCACCATCACCTGGCCGCCGTAGGCTCTGGCCGCGGCCGCCGTGCCCTGCCCGACCAGGCCGTAACCGATCACCAGCACGCGCTTCTCGTGCAGCGTCAAATGGGTGGTCTGGAAGAAGGTATGCCAGGCGGTCAGCCCAACCATGTGCCGGTTATGCAGCCCTTCTTTCACCGGCAGATCGTCCCAGTTGAAGATCGGGTAGCGCGGCGCCACGCCGTTCAACCGGCTGATGCCTGATCCGGTGGCCTCCAGCCCGGCGACGATCTGCGGGCCGTTCGGCGATTGGTGCAGACGGGTGGTCAGATCCGCTCCCATTTCGCACAGGTGAGTCGGCCGCCAGGCCAGCGCGCGATCGAAAGATTCCGACCATTCGCCGGCGCTCATATCGCGCCAGGCGTAAGCCTGCGCGCCCCGCCGTTCCAGCCAGGCCACCACGTCGTTCTGTACCGTGGTGGGATTGCAGGTGGTCAGAAAGATCGCCGCGCCCTTGTCCAGCAGGCCGGCCACCAGCGGCGCCATTTTCAGATCCAGGTGCATATTGCACGCCAACCGCACCCCGTGCAGGTCCGGCAACGCCGCCACCGCCGCCCGGGTGCGCGGCATATGACGCATCGCCCAGCTCAATTCGCTCTCAAAATCCTGATACATCCGTTGCTCCTCTGATGCGCCCCGCCGCCAGGCGTGGCAAAAAAGTTATCCCGCGCGGCCAAGCCGGCGGATCGCCTGCGGAGACAGGCCAAATACGCGGATAAACGCCCGCCTCATACGCTCCGGATCGCTGAACCCCACCGAGCGGGCGATCGCCTCCAGCGGTTCGGCGCTCTCTTCAATACGCCCTCTGGCCGCCTCTACCCGCAGCTGCTCGATCACCTTGGCCGGCGTCTGCCCGGTTTCGGCGCGGAACAGCCGGCCGAATTGCCGCTCGCTCAGGCAGGCGGCGTCGGCCAGATCCGCCACCGACAGCGGCAGATGCAAATGCTCGCGCGCGTACGACAGCGCGGTGCGCATGCGATCCGACGACGGATTCAGCGCCAGCAGCAGCGAGTACTGCGACTGCCCGCCGGGGCGGCGGTGATAGACCACCAGCTGCCGCGCCACGGCCGCCGCCAGGGTGGCGCCCAGATCGTCTTCGATCAGCGCCAACGCCAGATCGATGCCGGCGCTGATGCCGGCCGAGGTCCAGATATCCCCGTCGCGAATGAAGATGCGGTTGCTGTCGACGCGAATGCGCGGGTAGTTCTGCTGCAGCCGCGCCGCGTGATACCAGTGAGTGGTGGCGCGCTTGCCGTCCAGCAGCCCGCAGGCCGCCAGAATAAACGCGCCGGTACATACGCTGGCGATGCGCCGCGCTCGTCGGCTTTGGTTGGCCAGGAACGCCGCCAGCGCCGGTGATTGCGCCGCCATCACGTTGCCGCTGCCGCCGGCCACCACCAACGTATCGAAACGCTCGTCGCCGCACGGCTGCGTGGCGATTTCCACCCCGGCCGAGCTGGCGACCATGCCGCCCTGCGGCGAGATCGCCACACAGCGGTAGGCCGGCGGGTCGGTGAACTGGCTGACGTTATCGAACGCCGCCAGCGGCCCGGCAAAGTCCAGCAGGTTAAAACCGGGAAAAACCACAAAACCGATCGTTTTCATGATGGCGCTTTTTGAGGGTTATCTGTCATATCAGCCAAAAACAGGGCGGCTATTATGACCCAGGTCCAACGATAAAAATGAGGCGAATATCATGTCTGAATCACTCGTGATTGTATTTCCCATCTATCAAGGCGTCACCCAGCTCGACTTCACGGGCCCCTTGCAGTTCCTGCGCCGCATGCCGGGCGCGGAAATCGTCGTCGCCTCGGTAGACGGCGCGGATGTCGAGTCGGAAGGCTTGCACTTCACCCAGCTGCGCCCGCTGCCGGAGATCGCGCGCTGCGACGTGCTGTGCGTGCCGGGCGGCAGCGGCTGCACCCAGGCGCTGCAAGATGAGGCCTTCATGCAGCAGATCCGTCGGCTGGGCGCCGATGCCCGCTACCTGACCTCGGTGTGCACCGGTTCGCTGATCCTGGCCGCCGCCGGTCTGCTGCAAGGCAAACGCGCCGCCTGCCACTGGTCGATGCGCGACAGCCTGAAGCTGTTCGGCGCCGTGCCGAGCTCAGCGCGCGTGGAGCGCGACGGCAATGTGATCAGCGGCGGCGGCGTCACCGCCGGCATCGATTTCGCGCTGGCGCTGATCGCCGAACTGCACGGCGAAGAGACCGCCCAAATGATCCAGCTCTATCTGGAATACGCCCCGGCGCCGCCGTTCGAGGGCGGCACGCCGGAATTGGCCCCGCCGCACATTTACGCCAGGGTACAGGCGCAGATGGCGGAGAGCCTGCAGCGGCGCAGAGCGTTGGTGGCCCAGATCGCCCAAGGTTAGCAATCGGGCGTATACTTGCCCTTATGCGTCAGCCACATAAGGAGTAAGGAATGACCGATTTAGCCCACTATATTACGGACTACGGTTACTGGGCGTTGTTTATCGGCTGCCTGGCGGAAGGGGAAACCATCACGCTGCTGGGCGGCATCGCCGCTCATGAAGGGCTGTTGCACTGGCCGTGGGTGATCGCAGTGGTGGCGCTGGGCGGCATGATGGGAGACCAGCTGCTGTACTTCGCCGGCCGCCGGTTTGAAGGCCGCGTCATCTCGCGGCTCAAGGGACAGGAAAAGCGCATCGCGCGCGCCAGAAGGCTGATCGCCCGCCACCCGATGCTGTTCGTTATCGGGGTGCGTTTCATGTACGGTTTCCGCATCATCGGCCCGGTGTTGATCGGCGCCAGCCGCCTGCCGCCGTCGCGCTTCGTGCCGCTGAACATCCTCGGCGCCATTTTATGGGCGACGATCTTCGTCATGCTCGGTTATTTTGGCGGCCAGGCGATCGAACGCTTCGTTACCGGCTTCGACAAAAAGCTCTCCAGCCTGCTGTTTGTCGCGCTGGCGATCGCCGCCATCCTGCTGGTGCGTTTCTGGTGGCGTAAACGCCACCCGGAGTAAGCAAACGCAGCGGGCGTCAGCTTTCCTGCGGCGCCTCGCGCATCAGCGCGACCAGTTCGCGCGCCGCTTTGTCCAACGGGCGATTCTTAAGCCAGATCAAATGCATCGGCAAGCGCAGCTCGTTCTTGGTGTTTTTGAACTTCAGCCGCACCAACCGCCCCTGCGCCAGCAGCGGCTCGGCCAACGACAGCGGAAAATTGCCCCACCCCAGACCCGCTTCCACCATGTTCAGCGCCATCGGCAGGCTGTCGGTGCGCCAGTAAGCCTCCGCCACCTGGGGACGCAGATCGCCGATCGGCAGATCGCGGCTGGCCACCATGATCTGCCGCACGTTGACCAGATCCTCGAGAAACAGCTCGCCCGCCGCGCCGTCCAGCGCCGGGTGCTGCGGCGACAGCATCGCCACCAGCGATTCCGCGCCCACGAAGTGGAACTGTTCCGCGCTGTTGACGTTCAGCCCGCCGAACGCCAGACAAACGCCGATGCGCCCCTCGTGCAGCATGTGCAACACGTCGTCCTGCGGCGCGCTGAGCACTTCGATGTTCAGCAGCGGATAACGCTGCGACAGCGTTTTCACCGCCGCCAGCAGGCCGGCGCCGTTGATATCCGACGCCACGCCGATCGAAAGCCGGCTCTCCAGCCCCTGGGACAGTTCGATGGCATGCACCTGCAGCTGCTTGAGCTGCCCGGCGATCAGGCGGGCGTGCGGCGCCAGGGCCAACGCCAGCGCGGTCGGCGTCGGTTCACGGTGAGAACGGTCGAACAAGACGAAACCGAGTTCCGCCTCCATGTTGGCGATGGCCATGCTGACGGCGGAGGGCACGCGCCGCAGCGCGCGGGCGGCGGCGGAAAACGAGCCGCGATCGAGCACCGCCAAAAACAGTTCGATGTTGTCGCTGGAAAAATTCATTGTTCAACCTGTCAGATTAACTGACAACTCCTGACTTTTTCTATCAATGTGATTGACGTTATCTTAGCCGCCGTCGCCACAGAGGCAACTAAAAACAGATCGGGAGAAAACGATGCAAGGCGTCAAACGCAAACTGGTGTATGTCACCGCTTATGAAATCATCGGCATGGCGATCTCGGCGCTGGGGCTGGCGCTGCTGTCGGGCCATGCGCCAAGCAGCACCGGGCCGCTGGCAGTGGTGATCACCACCATCGCGGTAAGCTGGAACTTTATTTACAACTATGTATTCGAGTGGTGGGAAAGCCGCCAGGTGTCGCGCGCCCGCACGCTCAAACGCCGCATTTTGCACGCCGTCGGCTTTCAGTTGACGCTGGTAGTGTATCTGATCCCGCTGATCGCCTGGTGGATGGGCATCACGCTGTGGCAGGCGCTGCTGCTGGATATGGCGTTGATCGTCATCATTCCCTGTTATACCTTCGTGTTCAATTGGGCATTCGACAAGCTGTTCGGCCTGCCCGCATCGGCTCTGCCGGCCAGCGAATCGGCCTAAGACTCGTTACGCGCCCACCGACCCGCTGCTGATGCCATTTTCTGCGCGGGTCGCCATTTCCTTTCCCCTTATTTCTCACCGCGAAATATAAGAACAACACCCTGTAATTTGCACGGTAATTATTATTTTGTGATTTTAATCACTTTTTATTCCTCGATATTTCCGTCTTGATAAAACATCACATCTTTTTGAATAATATATCCTTTTATATTTGGATTAAAAAATAAACACACTTGTTCACGTTTTATGCACAGTATTTTTTGCCACCATTACGGAGAAAAGGTAGCATGCTTCGCCGTTATTTTAATGATGGCTGTATACACAATAAACAGCGGAATGATGCCACGACCTCATTCTCATGACGATTGGTCATAGCAATCGTTTGCTCTCGGTAAGAGCAGGGTTAACATAGACAGGTAAACAGGACGGATAATGCACTCACAAAAACAGTCTGCGGATGAAAAACACGCCGCCAGAAGACGCTGGCTAGACTCTCATGAATCCGGTTATCACAAAAGCATGGGCAACCGGCAAATCCAAATGATCGCCATCGGCGGCTCCATCGGCACCGGCTTGTTCCTCGGTACCGGCGGCCGTCTCGAACTGGCCGGGCCGGCGCTGGCGCTGGTCTATCTGGTGTGCGGGATCTTCTCTTTCTTCATCCTGCGCGCGCTGGGCGAACTGGTGCTGCATCGCCCTTCCAGCGGCAGCTTCGTTTCTTACGCTCGCGAGTTCCTCGGTGAAAAAGCCTCTTACGTCGCCGGTTGGATGTATTTCCTCAACTGGGCGATGACCGGCATCGTCGACATCACCGCCGTGGCGCTGTACATGCACTATTGGGGCACCTTCGCCGACGTGCCGCAGTGGCTGTTCGCCCTCGGCGCGCTCGGCATCGTCGCCACCATGAACATGATCGGCGTGAAGTGGTTCGCCGAGATGGAGTTCTGGTTCGCGCTGATCAAGGTCGCCGCCATCGCGCTGTTCCTGATTGTCGGCGTCGTCTTCCTCGGTACCGGCACGCCGGTGGCCGGCCACACCACCGGCATGCACCTGATCACCGAAAACGGCGGCATGTTCCCGCACGGCCTGCTGCCTGCGCTGGTGTTGGTGCAAGGGGTGATCTTCGCCTTCGCCGGCATCGAGCTTATCGGCACCGCCGCCGGCGAGTGTAAAGATCCGGCCAAAATGATGCCTAAAGCGATCAATAGCGTGATCTGGCGTATCGGTCTGTTCTACGTCGGCTCCGTGGTGCTGCTGGTGCTGCTGCTGCCGTGGAACGCCTATCAGGCCGGCCAAAGCCCGTTTGTCACCTTCTTCAGCAAGCTGGGCGTGCCTTACATCGGCACCATCATGAACATCGTGGTGTTGACCGCTGCGCTGTCCAGCCTCAACTCCGGCCTCTACTCCACCGGCCGCATCCTGCGTTCGCTGGCGATGGGCGGCTCCGCGCCGAAGCTGATGGCCAAAATGAGCAGCCAGCAGGTACCTTACGCCGGCATCCTGGTCACCTGCGGCATCTACGTAATCGGCGTGGTGCTCAACTATCTGGTGCCGTCGCAGGTGTTCGAGATCGTGCTGAACATCGCCTCGCTGGGCATCATCGCCTCCTGGGCGTTTATCATCGTTTGCCAGATGCGCCTGCGCAAAGCCGTGCGCGAAGGCCGCGCTCAGCCGGTGTCGTTCAGAATGCCGGGCGCGCCGTTCACTTCGTGGCTGACGCTGGCGTTCCTGCTGATCGTGGTGGTGATGATGGCCTTCGACTACCCGAACGGCACCTGGACCATCGCCACCATTCCTGTGTTGGCGGTGCTGCTGACGCTGGGCTGGTTCGGCCTGCGCAAACGCGCGCAGGAAGTGAAGCTGGAACAGCAGGCTCACGAAGAGCAGAACCCGCACTGAATCGACAAACCGCCCTCCGGGGCGGTTTTTTTTATCCGCTATAACCGCCCGTAGAACGTCATTCTGGCGCTTTCCGACAGCATCACGTCCGGCTGCGCATTGTAGGCCAGCACCACCAGCATGCGCGTGGTGTCGCCTTCGGTCGGCGTCACCCGGTGCATGGCGTTGCGCCCGCGAAACAGCACCAAATCCCCCTCCTCCATCGCCAGCTGTTTGACCGCCCGCTCGCCGTCCAGCACCTGCGTGACCCCGGCATAGTTCATCTCGCCGCGATCGGCGTCGCGCAGGTTCTCCACGTATTCGAAGCGCCCACCCGCCTGCGGTTTCTGGATCAGGAGCGTGATGGCGAACGAGGAGTTGTCAAAATGCCAGCCCAGCTCCTGGCCAGTGTGGGCGTAATGCAGGTTGATCGACGACAGCCGATCGGCGTAGGGATACAGCTGCGCCTCGTCAAGCACCGCGCACAGGAACGCGCGAAACGCCGGAGCGTCGTACAACGCGCGCAGCGGCGACTGCGGCGGAATATCCTCGTCGGTAATACAGCCCTTGGACGACACCACCAGCCGGTTGCGCGCATGGTCGGCCGGCAGCGCGTCGTCCTGTGGCCGTAGATACACGTTGTGTTTGCTGGTGGCGTAAAACGCCGCATGGTGCTGTTCGGCGCCTTCCAGCCGCACCGTCGCCAGCGCGGCTTCGCGCAGAAATCCCGGCAGCACCAGCGCGCCGGCGCGCGCCAGCGTTTGCCGGCAGCGGACGCGGAACGCGGCGTCGTCGATGGGGTGGGCGGACAGATCGATAATATCGGCAAGTTGCGGCATGACGTTCCCCTCGTGTGCGAAAGCCGGATGCCTCCCACTGTAGCGAATGCCGCATTGCCGCCATAACAAAAATACGTTATGGATAAGCTAACGAATTCTTAGCGATAAGCCCTGCTCATGCACTCACCGTCCCGTGCGCGCTTGCCCAAACTGAGCGCCATTCTGGCGTTCGAAACCGCCGCCCGCACCGGCAGCCTGGCCCGCGCGGCGGATACGCTGGCGCTGACCGCCGCCGCCGTCAGCCAGCAGATCCGCCAGCTGGAGCAACATCTGGGGATCACGCTGTTCATCCGCGCCAAAAGCGGCGTCACGCTGACCGAACAGGGCGCGGACTACCTGGCCTACGTGCAGGAGGCGTTCGAAACGCTGCGCGTGGCGCAGCAGCACGTCGAGCGCCAGCGCGGCAAACAGGCGCTGACGGTATTCGCCCTGCCGGCGTTGGCCTCCAAGTGGCTGAACCCGGCGCTGGGCGACTGGCTGGCGCAGTGCCCCGACGGCGATCTGCGGCTGCACGCGACCCATGCGGCGGTCGATTTCGCCCATTCGGCGGCGGACTTCGCGCTGTGCTTCGGCGATCAGGACTATCCGCTGCTGGAAAAGGTGCGGCTGTTTCAGGATCGGGTGCAGCCGGTGTGCAGCCCGGCGCTGCGCGATCGCGGCGACTGGACGCAGCTACCGCTGATCCACGTCGACTGGGGCAAGGAGAGCCAGTTTCTGCCGGGCTGGCACGAGTGGTTCACCGCCGCCGATCGAATGCCGCCGGCGCGGCGCGGGCTGACCTATAACCTGACTTCGCTGGCTATCGACGCCGCCGTGCAAGGGCGCGGGGTGCTGCTCGGCCAGCGGCGGCTGATCGCCCGTGAACTGGCGGAAGGCCAGCTGGTCACCCTGGCCGAACCGGCGCTGCCGCTCAGCAAGCCCTACTACGTAGTTTACCCGCCGCGCACGCTGGAAAAACCCGGCGCCGCAGCGTTTTTGGGCTGGCTGCAAGCACTCGCCCTCGCCGCCAGCACCTAAAATCCGCAACGTGATGTTTGCTGGCGTCAGACACAACCCTGGACGCTTAATGCCCTCGCCTTAGCCTGTTAATTTATTCCTGCCGACCGGGATCATGAACGGGCTCCCTCTTCGGTCACAATGCCACTTACTTAAGCCTCCGCCTCTGCAACTGCCACATATTGCATCGGCCTCTTATCGTACCAAATGAGGGTTATTCCATGATTTCATTAAATGATTATGCCAATCTGCGCAACTATGCCGGCAGCGAAACCGCAGTGATGCTCGAAAACCGCTACCACCATGGCGTATTTACCCGAGACGACGCGGATTCCACCAGTCAGGATAACGGTGTTACCCTGCTCGTCGACGCGCAAAACCGCCGCTGGAAGCGCATCATCAATGACGGCGATTACAGCATCGATTGGTGGCACCTGCCGGGCGATGAGCTGGATTACTCTCTGACCATCACCCGCGCTTGCAACTTCTTGCAGGTCAAAGGCGAAGAGTGGTGGCAACTGCCGATCCCGACGACCCCTGCGGGGATTACTCTGGTCGGCCCCGGCGGCGTACGCCCTTGTAAAACCACCGCCAACCTGAAGCTATGGAAAAACGCCGTCGATTTTAAGGGCACCATTCTTGATTTCAGCAGCGCGGCCAATATCGAGTGCGTACGCGTGCAATACTCTTTGGGTGCGCCGGCGATTTACAACCTGCGCATCGTCGGAGCGCCCGGCGCGGCGGCCAATCTGCGCGGCCTGTGCGTCTACAGCGATGCCTCGAACATGCACGGCCTGCCGGCCTGCCAACTGCTGGTGCAAAACGTCTGGCTGACTAACCTGCACAAGGGCATCGTCTTCGGCAACAACGCCTATATTCAGAGCTGGCACAGCATCATGGTGCGCGGTTGTGTGTGGCCAATTTGGTCGGAAACCACCGCCAACGCCGGCGAAAAAATCGTCTTCTACAAATGCCTGTTCGGCGACAGCCGAAACTACTATCAGGGCGTGCATACTTTGGCCTTCCGAGATTGCTCTTTCGATTACAGCGGCTTTAACAATGAAACCGAACAGTTGGCCAATACCGATTACGGCTTGTTTGATCTCAAAGGCGGCACGCTTGACTTTAAAAACTGCCACTTCGAATGGGGCAACGCCAACTGCCGCAACTATCGACCGGTATTTACCAGCGACAACGGCGGCACGGTAAAAATCAAAGACAGCCAATGGCACAGCGTGATGACTAACAACACCGATACCGGCAGCAAGGTGCCTTATCAATACGTTGAATATTTCTACTTCGATAAATCCAGCGATCTGAGCGGAAAATGTTATATCGATGGGTTCGATCTGGTGAACGCCGACATTAAAAAAGGCTGGTCCAACAACCACATCGAAATGAAAAAGATCGTCGCGCCTGGCTATGTCAACATGTGGCGTCTGCTCTATCTGGGCGATGGTGTCAACCATCTGCCGGAGCCCACCTGGAAAGAGAGCAGTGCGCTGGCGCTGAATAATGTCTACGCCTTCGGCGGCGCACGCGTTTCGCAAACGGAAACCGCCGATTTGGCAGTAACGCTGCAAAACGGCGTGCTCACCGCCACCACCAAAACGGCGACAACGGCCGACAAGCGCATCGAGATCTACTTCCCGATCGCGAAAAATGATCTGGTGCTGTGGCGCGCCACGTTGGCAAACCTAAAAGGCCAGAACAGCCTTGATGTCACAATCGGCACCTACCAAGGAAAGTATGTGCTGAACGGCGATGCCGGCGTCACCACCTTGCTGGAAAAAGTCTGTCAGTGGGGCCGCACCGGCACAGTCACCCCGACCACTTCAGCAACGATGACCTCGGATCGCATTACCGCGCTCGACGTTGCCGAGTATTTGCCGCTGCCTGAGGGCTACGTTAATTACGCCCGCATCGCCATCGTGCTGAAAAACTTTGTCGGCAGCGCCGCTCAGCCAACCTCGGTGGACATTACCAAACTGCTGTGTCAAAAGATCGACATCGTCTCCCGCAACCCGCATAAATCCTGGTAACTGCACAGGCCCCATCAGGGGCCTGTTTTTGTTAATGCGCGGAATAACCGCCGTCGATGCAGTAGAAGGCGCCGGTGGCTTTCCCGCTATTTCTTTCCTGTCCTGTTTTCAACGCATCCAACTTGGGATGCGCTTCATGACTGAAGATCGCCTGCGCCACGAAACGACACTGCATTCGAAGAGGAACGCCGCGGCGTTTTTGGGCTGGCTGCGGGAACTGGCTCAACGCTCGGCATAGCGTTCAGGTTTTGGCCATCAGCTCGCCCAGCAGCAGGTTCGTGGCGCGCGGTTGGTACACTTCATTGCCTGCACCGGGGGTGAGCGTCAGCTCGCCGATATAGAGCCTGTCTTGCGTCAGGTAGAAATCGACCCGGCAGTAGTCCAGATCGGCGGCAACGGCTTGGGCGACCTCAATCATCTCATCCCAAAAGTCAGGCTTCGCGTGCAACGTGTTGATCTGGGGAATATCTTTCTGGGTAAAAAAGCAGTGATGCGCATGGCGGTCCAAAAACTCCAGCGACGTCGGCTCCGGGCCGCCCCGCAGCAACTCCACGAACAGATAAGGCTGGCTGCCGTTAAAAACATGCACTTTATAGTCGATCAATTCACCGTCGCGTTCGATGTCCAACAGGTTTTCAACCACAATTTGCAGTGGGATCTTCGCATAGTGCTTCTCACGAAAGCGCTTCCAATACGTTATTTTTGACCATTTCTTGAGAGTGCTTGCAATCTCATCATAACTCACTCGCGCTTTATCTCTGACAATCTTAACTTGCTGCGAGGCATTATTTGTTTTGATAACAAAAGATTGAGGCAACGACAAATAGTCTTGCTCAGTGAAGTTCTCCGTTATCATGATGACCGGCGTTAGGTATTTTTCCGAAACGCGACTGGATATATAATCCCTCACCGCCACCTTGTCCGCCAACAGGCTGAACTCTTCGCGCGGGTAGCGCATTCTGTGGTAAATCCTTTCAGAAAAACTTTTAGGATTCAAAAAGTTGACGAAGCTTCCGTGAGCAAAATAATGCGACAGCTGATAATAAATAAAGTCAGGCGAAACCTTATAGAGGTATTTTACGAATTTTCTCATTCCGTTGATTCATCCATTAATCCAACATAACAAAAGACCCAGCTAAAGTTTAAATGCAATTGACTTCAATTGTAAAATATAAAAAAGCCTTGGTGATTATTAAAGGATAAAAAACGGAATAATCCTATATCATAAGGTATTCAGGGAAGCGTCAGTGAAACTAAAGATCATAGACTTCAGCATAATAAGAAACGCTTCCTGGATGATAGCGGAAAAGACGGTATCAATCCTCGGCGTTATATTCATCACCGCCTACATGGCCAAATATATTGGGCCGGAAAGCTTCGGAAAGATTACCTTTGCCACGGCGATTTTCGCCATTACCCAAACGTTGGCGCTGCTGGGGTCGGACACCATCCTCTTCAAACGCATTAGCCGTAATCCGCGCTCCGGCGCAGCGCTGATGTTCTCCACCAACCAGCTGAGGCAAGCCTGTTTCCTGGCCTTTTCTGCGATCATCTTGCTTTATACCGGGCTGCGGGAAGACTTCACGACCTTTTACTTTTGCGCCGCCACATTCCTGGCCTCGTTTTTTTCACTCAAAGACGTCTTCGCCATTTACCATGACGCCCGGCTGGAATCGCGTTTCAATACCCTGGCCAACGTGGCCGGCTTAGCCAGCGCTTTGTTGGCTCGCTGGCTGATCGTGTTTTTTGATCTGCACCTGTACTTTCTGGCCATCCCTATCGTGATGGTGTACCTCATCCCCTATCTGATCCGTCATCACCTTTATCATCGCCGCCATCCGGGCTTTTCGGCCCCCGGCCGTATTCGGCGCAAATATGTGCGCTATCTACTCGCCAGCGGCCTGCCGTTGGCGGTATCCAATGTTTCCATCGCCATCTATACCCGGCTGGCGCAGCTGTTTTTGATGTGGTTCGTTTCCGCCGCGGTGCTGGGCATTTACTCGGTCGCCATTACCCTGGCGACCGCCTGGATGTTCGTTACCGATGCCGTCATCACCTCGTTCTTCGCGAAAATATTCGCCTATCGGCGCGAAGACGCGATGCGCGCCGCGGCCAAACTGAATGGGTTGGTGCTGGCCATCGCCTTAGCCATCGTCGCCGGGATCGTTTGGCTGGGCAAACCGGTCATCGCACTGTTGTACGGCGAGCAATACCTGGCGGCCTATGCCGCCATGGGGGTGTTGGCCGTCGCCACCCTGCTCTCCGCCCTGGGGACCGTGGCCTATAAATACATCGTGCTGTTTTCCGGTTATGGCTTCCTTTCCCGCAAAATGTTGTTGGTGTTTATCATTAACATTCCTCTGTCATACGGCCTGATTCGGCAATACGGCATGATGGGCGCCGCTTACAGCACCTTGCTGACCGAACTGCTGTCATTGACCGTACTCAACTATCTCTTTCAGCGGGGTGCCGTACTGAAAATGCATCTGCGCTCACTGAACCCGGCGCTTTACCTAAGACGCCCGTCGGGAAAGTAATCCGGCTGCCGTGGCGCAGCACGTAATGCGCTCACAAACGCCGCAAAGCCCGCTATTTTATGCCTACTTTTTCTCATGCGAGACTCCCTGTGGATACCCAACGCTACCTGCAGCATATCGGCTTTACCGGTGCCGCCCGCCCAGACCTCCCCACGTTGCAACAGCTGCACCATCGCCACATGCTGAGCGTCCCGTTCGAGAACCTGAGCATTATTTATCATCAGGGCATTCAACTGGCGCCGGAGGCGCTGTTCAGCAAGGTGGTCGAGCGTAACAGCGGCGGTTTCTGTTATGAGCTGAACACGCTGTTCGCCCTGCTGCTGCGAGAGCTCGGCTTCAAGGTGAGCTTCATCTCCGGCGAGATCCGCGCGCGCGACGGCCATTTCGGCCCGCCCTACGACCACCTGGCGCTGCGGGTGGATCTGGAAGATCAAGCATGGCTGGTAGACGTCGGTTTCGGCGATTCCTTCCTGACGCCGCTCAAAATCGTCGTTGCCGAGCCGCAACCGCAGGCCAGCGGCACCTTCCACCTGGAGCAGGAAGGCGAGTATTACCTGCTGGAGCGCCGCAACGGCGACCAACGCTCGCATGCCAAAACCCTGTATCGCTTTACCGTTCAGCCGCGCGAATTGCATGAGTTCGACGAGATGTGCCACTTCCACAGCACTTCGCCGCAGTCGCATTTCACCCAACGCCTGGTGTGCTCACGGCCGACGGAACACGGCCGGGTGACCCTCAGCGACATGAAGCTGATCGTGACTGAAGATCACCAGCGCCACGAAACGACGCTGCATTCGGAAGAGGAACGCCGCGCCGCGCTGTGGCAGCATTTCGCCATCGATGTGGATCGTTGACGGCGCGGGCGACGCCCTTTTATTACGATTCTGTTACATCGATTGCATAACCGCGCTTGGCTGATTGCCAGCATCGCGGCGGCAGGCATCATAGGATCATGATTCGGCAACAGAGTGCGAAAAATGATCCGTGTGATACTGGTCGATGACCATGTGGTGGTGCGCTCCGGCTTTGCGCAATTGCTCAGCCTCGAAGCAGACATCGACGTGGCGGGGCAATACAGCAGCGCGGCGGCGGCCTGGCCGGCGCTGCTGCGCGACGACGTCAGCGTCGCGGTGATGGACATCGCCATGCCGGATGAAAACGGCCTGAGCCTGTTGAAACGCCTGCGGGCGCAGAAGCCGCAGTTTCGCGCGATCATACTCAGCATTTATGACTCCCCCACCTTCGTGCAGAGCGCGCTGGATGCCGGCGCCAGCGGTTATCTGACTAAACGCTGCGGGCCGGAAGAGCTGGTGCAGGCGGTGCGCTCCGTCGATATGGGCGGCCATTACCTGTGCGCCGACGCGCTGCGGGCGCTGCGCGGCGGCGAGCAGCCGGCCACGGCGCTGGAAGTGCTGACCCCGCGCGAGCGTGAAATCTTCGAGCTGCTGGTCAAAGGCGACAGCGTAAAGGAGATCGCTTTCAAGCTCGATCTCAGCCATAAAACGGTACACGTACATCGCGCCAACGTCCTGGGCAAGCTGCAGTGCAACAGCACCATTGAGCTGGTGCATTTCGCCCTCGATCATCAACTGCTGGCGGGGCATTGATGTCACTCCGCTCACGGCGCTGGGTTATCTCGCTGTTTATCCTGTTGGCCTGGGGCAGCGGCTGGCTGATGCTGTGGACGCTCGGCTTCTATCTGACCCACAACGGCAATCAGGCGGCGCTGTTTCTGCCCCACGGTGTCTATCTCGCGCTGCTGATCTTGCTGGCGCGCCGCTATTGGCTCGCCCTGATAATACCGCCGGTGCTGCTGCTGTTCTGGCTGCACGGCGAACGCCTGCTGAGCGGCTATGGCCTGCTGGCCGCGCCGTTCATCACCCTGCTCCCGGCCGCGCTCGCGCAGCGATTCTGGCGCCGTTTTCCGCTCTACTGGCAACGGCTGACGCTGCTGCTGGCCGCAGTGACCGCCGCCTCGCTGCTCAATACCGCCCTGCTGTCGCCTTTCGCGCAGAGCCCGGCGATGCTGCTCGGCCTGGCGTCGTTTACCGGCGGTGTTTTGTTGACCCCGTTCGTCTACCTGATCTTTGAATTTCTGCGCCAGCAGCACCGCTACCATCTGCTGGGGCTGGACACCGCCAACCCGCCGCTGCGCGCGTCCTTAATCATCTGGTGCAGCCTGTTTTTCGTTATCGGCATCGGTACGCAGATGGTGCTGTCGCCGGAAATCGAGCGCCTGCTGCTGATCGTGGTGTTTTTGCCGAACGTGGTGATGGCGTGGAAGTTCGGTTGGCAGGGCGGCGTGCTGTCCGGCCTGCTCGGCAGCATGATGATCACCCTCGCGCGGCAGGTCGGCGTGGGGTTCGGCAATCTGGTCGAGCTGGAAATCTTTCTGGCGACCCAGGCGCTGCTCGGCATCGGTCTGGGCATCGCCATCAGCCGTCAGCAGCACCTGGCGCAAAACCTGCACCACTATCGCCGACGCCTGGAAGAAGAGTTGGCGGCGCGGCGGGCGTTGACCGAAAAACTGATCCACACCGAAGAAGACACGCGAAAGAACCTGGCGCGCGAGCTGCACGATGAAATCGGCCAGAACATCACCGCCATTCAAATTCAGTCGCAGCTGGTCAAGCGGGCGCGCGATCCGGCGCAAACCCAGGCCGCCGCGAACCAGATAGGCGATCTCGCCCGGCGCATTCATCACTCCACGCGCCAGCTACTGCGCCAACTTCGCCCGCCCGCGCTGGACGAGCTGGCGTTCAAAGACGCGCTTCACCACCTGCTGAGCGAATTCGCCTTTAGCGAGCGGGGCATCCGTTGCCGTTTCGACTACCGCCTGACCGACACGCCCGCCGGCGAGACGGTGCGCTTCACCCTCTACCGGCTGCTGCAAGAGCTGCTCAACAACGTGTGCAAACACGCCGAGGCCAGCGAAGTCGCCATCGTTTTGTATCAGCAAGGCGCCATGTTGCACCTCGAGGTACGGGACAACGGCGTCGGCATCCATGCGGGCAACGCGCCGGGCTTCGGCATTCAGGGAATGCGCGAACGGGTCAGCGCGCTCGGCGGCGAACTGACGCTGGAAACGCAGCGCGGCACCCGGGTAATTGTTAACCTGCCCACAAATTTGCAACAAACCGCCGACTAACTAGGAAAAAGTCTTAGCCACTCCGGACTTTATCTCATCCCCTTTCCTTTTCACCTTCTTATAGTCAGCACCAGGGAGGCGGCTATGCAAGCACGCTCAGCATCTGAAATCGATCATCGTTACCGCGCGCTGCGCCCGCGGCTGCTGCTGTACATGGTCATCGGGTACGCCGCCTTCTACCTGACGCGCAAAAGCGTGAATTACGTGCTGCCGGCGCTGCAAACGGATTTGGGGCTGGATAAAGGAGACATCGGCCTGCTCGGCTCGCTGTTTTATCTGAGCTACGGCCTGTCGAAATTCGTCGCCGGGTTGTGGCACGACGGCCATGGGCAGCGCGGGTTTATGGGGATCGGCCTGTTCGCCACCGGTTTGCTGAACGTGGCGTTCGCCTTCGGTGAATCGCTGACGCTGCTGCTGGCGGTCTGGGCGCTGAACGGCTTCTTTCAGGGCTGGGGCTGGCCGCCCTGCGCGCGGCTGCTGACCCACTGGTATTCGCGCAACGAGCGCGGCTTCTGGTGGGGCTGCTGGAATATGTCGATCAACCTCGGTGGCGCAATTGTGCCGCTGATCAGCGCCTTCGCCGCCCAGCGCTGGGGCTGGCAGGCGGCGATGTTGATCCCGGGTGCCGTCAGCATGGTGCTGGGCATCTGGCTCACGCGGCAGCTGACAGGCACGCCGCAGGAAGAAGGCCTGCCGTCGGTCGGCCAGTGGCGCCACGATCCGCTGGAGCTGCGCCAGGAACAGCAAAGCCCGCCGATGGGGCTGTGGCGGATGCTGCGCACCACGATGCTGAAGAACCCGATGATCTGGTTGCTCGGCGTCTCTTACGTGCTGGTCTACCTGATCCGCATTGCGTTGAACGACTGGGGCAACCTGTGGCTGACGGAAAGCCACGGCGTCAACCTGCTCAGCGCCAATGCGACGGTGATGCTGTTCGAGATAGGCAGCCTGCTCGGCGCGCTGTTTGCCGGCTGGGGCTCGGATGTGCTGTTCGGCGGGCAGCGCGCGCCGATGATTTTGCTGTTCACGCTCGGACTGATGGTTTCCGTCGCCGCGCTGTGGCTGGCGCCGGTGCACCACTACGCGCTGCTGGCGGGCTGTTTCTTTGCGGTGGGCTTTTTTGTCTTCGGCCCACAGATGCTGATTGGCCTCGCCGCCGTGGAATGCGGGCACAAAGGCGCCGCGGGCTCCATCACCGGCTTTCTCGGCCTGTTCGCCTATCTGGGGGCGGCGCTGGCGGGCTGGCCGCTGTCGCGGGTCATCGAAGGCTACGGCTGGTCAGGCATGTTCAGTTTGCTGTCGATCGCCGCCGTTCTTATGGGTTTATTGCTGATGCCGCTGCTGATGGCGAGCGTTACCACCTATACCGAGAAAAGGATAAAACAATGAAAAAAACGTGGGTCACTACCCTGATAGCGTCCGGCATCGCGCTGGCGACCCTGAGCGGCGCCGCGTACGCCAAGGGCCGCCTGGTGGTCTACTGCAGCGCCACCAATGAAATGTGCGAAGCGGAAACCAAAGCTTTCGGCGAGAAATATGACGTGAAAACCGCGTTCATCCGCAACGGATCCGGCAGCACGCTGGCAAAAGTGGACGCCGAGAAGAAGAACCCGCAGGCGGACGTCTGGTACGGCGGTACGCTCGATCCGCAATCCCAGGCCGGTGAAATGGGGCTGCTGCAGCCGTACAAATCGCCGAATCTCGACCAGGTGATGACGCAATTCCGCGATCCGGCCAAGCTGAAAGGCAACTACTCCTCGGCGGTCTACGTCGGCATTCTCGGCTTTGGCGTCAATACCCAGCGCCTGAAAGAGAAAAATCTGCCGGTGCCCAAGTGCTGGAAAGACCTGACCAAGCCGGAATACAAAGGCGAGATTCAAATCGCCGATCCGCAAAGCTCCGGCACCGCCTACACCGCGCTGGCGACCTTTGCCCAGCTGTGGGGAGACGATCAGGCGTTCGCTTACCTCAAACAGCTGAACGCCAACGTCTCGCAGTACACCAAGTCCGGCATTGCCCCGGCGCGCAACGCCGCCCGCGGCGAAACGGCGATCGGCATCGGTTTCCTGCATGATTACTCGCTCGAAAAGGAACAGGGCGCGCCGCTTGAGCTTATCTCGCCGTGTGAAGGCACCGGCTACGAAATCGGCGGCGTCAGCATCCTCAAAGGCGCGCGCAACCTCGACAACGCCAAGCTGTTCGTGGATTGGGTGTTGTCGAAAGAGGCGCAGGAGCTGGCGTGGAAGCAAGGCAAGTCCTATCAGATCCTGACCAACACCACCGCCGATACCTCGCCGAACTCGCTGAAGCTCGACGACCTGAAGCTGATCAACTACGACATGGACAAGTACGGTTCGACCGACGTCCGCAAGGCGCTGATCAATAAATGGGTCAGCGAAGTCAAGATGGGTAAATAAGCCCACATTCTGCGCCTGTTGCCGGGTAAGCCTCACGGCTTGCCCGGCCTGAACATCCGGGAAACTTATGTCACATACACATGCACTCCATCTCGTGAAAAAACGAGATGCGATATCCCTTTGGGTTTTGCTTGGCTGGCTGGCGTTCGCCCTGCTGCCGAGCTGGAGCCTGGATTACGGCCTGCTGGAGTCCACCGGCGAAGAGATCCTCGCGGCCTACGGCTGGTCACACCGCAATATCAGCTGGCTTTGGTGCCTGCTGCCAAGCCTGCTGCTGTTGCGCCCTTACGCTGCGGCAGGCCGTGAGCAGCGGCGCCGCCACGCGTTCGATGCCGGCTGGGCGCTGCTGTGCATGGCCTTTATCGTTGTCAGCGCCACGGTGGCGGGACGCGGTTTAGGCTACGCCACCCTGGTGCAGTTGACCGCGCTGGGCGCCATCATGACGCTGGCGCTGACCCGCCTCGACTGGCTGGGCGGCGACCGTTTCGTTATCGGCGCGCTGGTCACCATCGTGGCGCTGATCGGCGTCTTCATCGTCTGGCCGAGCATCGCGATTTTCATTCCGATGTTCACCGACCAGACGGGCGCTTTCGCGCCGCTGGCCTTTATGAACGTGCTGTCGCAGGCGCATATCATTCAGGTGATCCTCAACTCCATCGCCCTGTCGATCGCGGTGGGCGCCGGCTGCACCTTTTTCGGCCTGGTGCTGGCAATTTACACTACCCGCATCGCCAAGCGCAGCGCCATTATCGGCCGCATCTTCTCCATCTTGCCCATCGTCACGCCGCCGTTCGTCGTCGGCCTGGGGGTCACGCTGATGATGGGGCGCTCCGGCTATGTCACCGAGTGGATGGTGGCCTGGTTCGGTTTGACCAACACCAACTGGCTGTACGGCTTTACCGGCATCTGGCTGGCGCAGGTGCTGGCGTTCACCCCGATGGCGTTCATGATCCTCGACGGCGCGATCAAGACCATTCATCCTTCGCTGGAAGAGGCCTCCTACACCCTGCGCGCCAGCCGCTGGCAAACCTTTAACGGCGTGTTCGTGCCGCTGCTGAAACCGGCGCTGGCCAACGCGTTTTTGATCGTGGTGGTGCAATCGCTGGCTGATTTCAGCAACCCGCTGGTGCTCGGCGGCAACTTCGACGTGCTGGCGACGCAAATCTATTTTTACATCACCGGTTCGCAGCTCGATTATCAGGCCGCCAGCACCCTCGGCGCCTTCCTGCTGCTGTTCTCACTGCTGGTGTTCTGCATCCAGTATATGTGGATCGGCAAACGTTCCTACGTCACCGTGTCCGGCAAATCGTATCGCGGCGACGTGCAGCCGCTGCCGGTCACGCTGGTGTGGGGCGTGATCGCGCTGCTGGCGGTGTGGGTAGCCTTTAACGCCCTGCTTTACGGCAGCATTTTCTACGGCAGCTTCACCGTCAACTGGGGAGTGGATTACACGCTGACGCTGGATAACTTCATCAAACTGTTCGGCCAGGGCATGAGCGACGGCGCGTGGCCTTCGCTGCTCGACACGCTGCTGTACGCCGGGATCGCCGCGCCGATCACCGCCGCGTTCGGCCTGCTGATCGCCTGGATCGTGGTGCGCCAACAGTTCAAGGGCAAAAAGACCATCGAGTTCACCACCATGCTGTGCTTTGCGGTGCCGGGTACCGTGGCCGGCGTCTCTTACATTCTCGCCTTTAACGGCGCGCCGGTGTACCTCACCGGGACGGCCGCCATCGTGATTATTTCGATGGTGATGCGCAACGTGCCGGTGGGCATTCGCGCCGGGATCGCCGGGCTGGGCCAGATAGACAAATCGCTGGACGAAGCCTCGCTCAGCCTGCGCGCCGGCTCGCTGCGCACCATCACGCACATCCTGCTGCCGCTGCTGCGCCCGGCGATCCTGTCGGCGCTGATCTACAGCTTCGTGCGCGCCATCACCACCGTCAGCGCCATCGTCTTCCTGGTCACCCCCGATACCCGCGTGGCCACCGCCTACATCCTCAACCGCGTGGAAGACGGCGAATACGGCGTGGCGATCGCCTACGGTTCAATTCTGATCGTGGTGATGCTGGCGATTATTTTCCTCTTTGACTGGCTGATCGGCGAGGCACGCATCTCCCGTTCAAAAGCCAAAAACCAGGCGTAATGGAGCCCATGATGAGCCAGAAAAATTTCGTTGAACTGCGTAACGTCTCCAAACGGTTCGGCAGCAACACGGTAATCGATAACATCACGCTCACCATCCCACGGGGGCAAATGGTGACGCTGCTCGGCCCTTCCGGCTGCGGCAAGACCACCATTTTGCGCCTGGTCGCCGGGCTGGAAAAACCGAGCGACGGGCAGATATTCATTGATGGTGAAGACGTCACCCATCGTTCCATCCAGCAGCGTGACATCTGCATGGTATTCCAGTCTTATGCCCTGTTCCCGCACATGTCGCTGGGGGAGAACGTCGGCTATGGCCTGAAGATGCTCGGCATTCCGCGCGCCGAAGTGAAAGCGCGCGTGCAGGAAGCGCTGGCGATGGTGGACTTGGCGGGGTTCGACGATCGCTATGTCGATCAGATCTCCGGCGGCCAACAGCAGCGCGTGGCGCTGGCGCGCGCGCTGATCCTCAAGCCGAAAGTGCTGCTGTTCGACGAGCCGTTGAGCAACCTCGACGCCAACCTGCGCCGCAGCATGCGCGAAAAGATCCGCGAGCTGCAAAAGCAGTTTGATATCACGTCGCTGTACGTCACCCACGATCAGAGCGAGGCTTTTGCAGTCTCCGACACCGTACTGGTGATGAACAAGGGGCATATCATGCAGATGGGCTCGCCGCAGGATCTCTATCGGCAGCCCGCCTCGCGCTTTATGGCGAGCTTTATGGGGGACGCCAACCTGTTCCCGGCCAGCTTCAGCGCCGATCATGTCGATATCAGCGGCTATCGCCTGCCGCGCCCGGCGCATTTTGCCGCCCAGGGCGCCGGCACGGTGGGCGTGCGGCCGGAAGCGATCACGCTGAGCGAGCATGGCGATGAAAGCCAGCGCTGCGAGATCCAGCATGTCGCCTACATGGGGCCGCAGTATGAGGTGACGGTGGCGTGGCACGGGCAACAGATTTTGCTGCAGGTTAACGCCACCCGCCTGCAACCGAACGTCGGCGAGCAGTATTATCTGGAAATTCACCCCTACGGCATGTTTATGCTGGCGGACGCGGCATAGTCGGCCTCACGCTTAAGGGGTAGAATAACGGCCATCCCATACGGGATGGCCGAAAATAATCGCCAAAAACACCGTATTTATCTATTTTTACAATTCCACCCAAGTCCTTGTTCAGCCGAAAAATAAATATAGCCACACCCACTCAAAAATAACCACCCAGACCACTCAGGGTGATATTTTTATTTAAATAGGGTAAGCTTGATCCCGCAGTCGAAATTATTTAACGGCCAACTCAAGGAGAAATTCATGAGCAACAATGCAAATGCACAGGCGCAGCTGGATAATTTACGCAATGTCGCTTCCCAGCTGAAGGAAATGCGCCACTACGCGCAGTCGAATATCGAGACGCTCTCCGCACACTGGCTGGCCTTCGATCAGGGGGAATGCAAAAATAAGGCATTCGCCGAAGCCATTAACGACCTATTGAATAAACAGGGCGCCTGTCTGGAAGGACTGGAAAAAACCATTCAGGATATCGAGATAGAATTAAACCGTCTTGATAAAGCCGCCTGATAATGCCGATTTAAATAAACCCGCCACGCGCGGGTTTATTTTCAGCTGCGGCAGATGACGCGCGCAATATCCCCGGACGTCGTCAGCGCGCGTATTTCGCTGAACAGTTCAGTTGCTTCATCATATTCTTTACGCAAATAACCCAGCCACTGTTTAATGCGCGCCACGTGATACAGGCCGGTGTCGCCCTGCTTTTCCAGATGGACGTATTTTTGCAGCAGCTCAACCACCTGCGGCCAGGGCATGCGCGGTTCGTTATATTTCACCACCCGGCTCAGGTTCGGCACGTTGAGCGCGCCGCGCCCCAGCATGATGGCGTCGCAGCCGGTCGTCTGCAGGCAATCCTGCGCGCTCTGGTAATCCCAGATCTCGCCGTTGGCGACAACCGGGATGCTCAGCCGCTGACGGATCTCGCCGATCGCCGCCCAGTTGATGCGATCCGCCTTGTAGCCGTCCTCTTTGGTGCGGCCGTGCACCGTCAGTTCGCTGGCGCCCGCCTGCTGCACCGCATCGGCGATTTCAAAGCTGCGATTGGAAGAGTCCCAGCCCAAGCGCACCTTCACCGTGACCGGCAGATGGGCCGGCACCGCCGCGCGCATCGCTTTGGCGCCCTGGTAGATCAATTCCGGATCTTTGAGCAGCGTCGCCCCGCCGCCGCTGCCGTTAACCAGCTTGGACGGGCAGCCGCAGTTGAGATCGACGCCGTAAGAGCCCAATTCCACCGCGCGCGCGGCGTTCTCCGCCAGCCACTGCGGGTACTGCCCCAGCAGCTGTACCCGCACCAGCGTGCCCGACGGCGTGCGGCTGGCGTGACGCAGCTCCGGGCACAGCCGATAGAACGACTTGGCCGGCAGCAGCTGATCGACCACGCGCAAAAATTCGGTGATGCACAGATCGTAGTCGTTCACTTCGGTGAGTAACTCACGCACCAAAGAGTCGAGAACGCCCTCCATCGGAGCCAATAATACGCGCATGACCAATCCCAGCTAAAAAAAGACCCGCAATAATACGGGTGAATGCCCGCGCCAGACAAGCCTCTGCGGGCATTAAAAACGCCATCAGCCCAGCCGACGGATCGGTTGACCGGCGAGAAACGCCGCAATGTCCTCGACCGCCTCGGTGAAGTAGGCGCGGTAGTTATCGTCCGCCACGTAACCCACATGCGGCGTCGCCAGCACGTTGGGCAGTTGACGAAACACATCGTCGGCCGGCAGCGGCTCCGTCTCGAACACGTCCAGCCCGGCGCCGGCAATCTTCCGCTGTTGCAGCACGTCCACCAGCGCCGCCCGATCGACGATCCCCGCGCGCGAGGTGTTGATCAGGTAAGCGGTGGGTTTCATCGCCGTCAATTCGTCCCGCCCTACCAGCCCGCGGCTGCGATCGCTCAGCACCAGGTGAATGGAGACAAAATCGCTCTGCTCGAACAGCGCCCGTTTGGACGGTGCCAGCAGGGCGCCCTCCTGCGCTGCCCGTTCCGCCGTCAGGTTCTGGCTCCAGGCCAGCACCCGCATGCCGAACGCCTGTGCCACCTTGGCCATTTGGCCGCCGATCTTGCCCAGCCCCAGCAGCCCCAGCGTCTTCCCCTGCAGCGTGACGCCCAAGCCCAGCTGCCACGGGCCGTTGTTCCGCAGCCCGGCGCTTTCCGGCACGATATGCTTGGCCAGCCCGAGCAGCAGCGCCCAGGTCAACTCCATCGGCGCCGCCGACCCGCTGCGGGTGCCGCACACCACTACGCCGCGCTCAGCGGCGGCGGCCAAATCGATAGCGGCATTGCGCATGCCGGAGGTGATCAGCAGCTTCAGCTGCGGCAGCCTCGCCAGCAGCGAGGCGGTTATCGGCGTGCGCTCGCGCATGATGACCAGAATGTCGCATTCCTGCAGATGCACCGCCAGCTCCGCCTCATCGGCAAAGTGCGCGCTGATGGCGGACACCTCCACCCGATCGGCCAGCGCTGACCAATCCGCCATGTTGAGCGCCACCTGCTGGTAATCATCAAGAATTGCGCACTTCAATTTCATCTCCGTCTCCTGGAATGTAGGGATAGCCACCGTCCAGCCTAGTACGAAAATGCCGTTCCGCCAGGCAAAAAAAAAGCCGCCCATACAGGCGGCTTGCTTTTGCGCAATCGGGCTTATTCGGCCGGTTTGCGGTTGCGCGGGCGACGCGAGGCCGGCGCGCCGGAACGGCGCTGGCCGTCACCCTGCGGGCGAGCGTTGCCGTTACCGTTGCCACGGTTTTCACGCTGGCCGCCGTTGGCGTTACCGCTGCGCTGACCGCCGCCGTTACCGGAACGCTGGCCACCGCCGTTGCCGCGCGGCGCGCCGCGTCCACCACCCTGGCGGCCGTTGATGATCGGCTCGGCCTTGATGGTCGGATCCGGCTCGTAGCCCGGCAGCGCAATGCGCGGAATTTCACGCTTCAGCAGACGCTCGATGTCGCGCAGCAGCTTGTGTTCATCCACGCACACCAGCGAGATGGCTTCGCCGGTACGCTCCGCGCGGCCGGTGCGGCCGATGCGGTGCACGTAGTCTTCCGGCACGTTAGGCAGCTCGTAGTTCACCACGTGCGGCAACTGGTCGATATCCAGACCGCGCGCCGCAATGTCGGTCGCCACCAGCACGCGGATGCGGCCGTCTTTAAAATCGGCCAGCGCACGGGTACGGGCGCCCTGGCTCTTGTTGCCGTGGATCGCCGCGGCGGTGATGCCGTCTTTGTTCAGCTGTTCCGCCAGGTGGTTGGCACCGTGCTTGGTGCGGGTAAAGACCAGCACCTGTTTCCAGTCGCCTTCGCCGATCATCTGCGACAGCAGTTCCCGCTTACGCTTCTTGTCGACGAAGTGCACGCTCTGCTCGATCTGCTCGGACGCGGTATTGCGGCGAGCCACTTCCACCGAGGCCGGGTTATGCAGCAGTTTGTTGGCCAGCGCCTTGATGTCGTCGGAGAAGGTGGCGGAGAACAGCAGGTTCTGGCGCTTGGCCGGCAGCTTGGCCAGCACGCGACGGATGTCATGGATAAAGCCCATGTCCAACATGCGGTCCGCTTCGTCCAGCACCAGAATCTCGATTTTGGACAGGTCAACCGCGTTCTGATGTTCCAGATCCAGCAGACGCCCCGGCGTCGCCACCAGGATATCGACGCCGCCGCGCAGCTTCATCATCTGCGGGTTGATGCTCACGCCGCCAAACACCACCAGCGAACGCAGGCGCAGGTGTTTGCTGTAGGCATCGACGTTTTCGCCGATCTGCGCCGCCAGCTCACGGGTTGGCGTCAGGATCAGCGCGCGCACCGGGCGACGGCCTTTGACCGGATGGTCATGCTTGCTCAGCAGCTGCAACAGCGGCAGGGTAAAACCGGCGGTTTTACCGGTGCCGGTCTGGGCGCTGGCCATCAGGTCACGACCTTCCAGCACGACAGGGATAGCCTGACGCTGAATTGGCGTCGGTTCGCGATAGCCCTGTTCTTCAACAGCGCGCACAATTTCAGCACTTAAGCCGAGGGTTTCAAATGACATAAAGAGAAAAACTCCAGATCCCCCCTAACCTAACAGTGTTCGGTGCAGTTTCCTGGGAGGATGATCAGACGGGGCATTAAGCATGACCACGAGGGATTGGCACAAACTGCAGTGCACCAGGCGGCGATTGTAACAGAAGTCGCGCAATAAAAAGCACTTTTACGTGCAGAGAGCACAATCTGCCGTAAATTCAGCATTATCTGAAGTCGGTCACATAACTCATTGTGGTTAGCGGTTGCGTTTTAAACAATCTGGCATAAAGTTAATCATATGATTGATTAACTTTGAGCGTGACCTATGCCAGCTTCCGTCCCTCATCAGGCCGCCGGCCGGGCGCGCGGCGAGCAAACGCGCCGGCAACTGCTCGCCGCGGCGACCGACCTGTTCGGTGAATATGGCCTGCAGGGCGCCACCACCCGCGATATCGCCCAGCGCGCCGGCCAGAATATCGCCGCCATCACCTACTACTTCAGCTCCAAAGAGGGGCTGTATCTGGCCGTGGCGCAGTCGCTCGCCGATTTCATCCAGCAGGCATTCGCCCCGCTGGCCGAAGAGGTCGATCGCTTTGGGCAGCAGCCTGCCGCACAGCGATCGCCCGACGCGGCGCTGCGTTTGCTGCAGCGTGGCCTACTGGCCTTCAGCGAGCTGATGACCCAGCCGCACACGCTGAATCTGAGCAAAATCATGTCGCGCGAACAGCTCGCCCCAACCGACGCCTATCCGCTGATCCACCGCCAAGTGATCGCGCCGATGCACGAACGGCTGTGCCGCCTGCTGTCGGCCGCCACCGGCATCGACGAACGCGCCGCCCGCCTCGTGTTGCATACCCATGCGCTGATTGGCGAGGTGTTGTCGTTCCGCGTAGCGCGGGAGACCATCCGCCGTCAGGCCGGCTGGCAAGAGATTGGTGAGGGCGAAGCGGCGCAAATCGCGGCGGTGCTGAGCGAGCATATCGAGATTTTAGTTATTGGGCTGCGCCAACGTCACGGCGCGTAAATTCAGGCAGGGAGTGTTATGAACAAAAAACGCAGTGCCTTGATCGTGTTGTTGATTCTGCTGATCGCGGCCGTCGCTTACGGGGTATGGCATTACCAACAGCAGCAAGAGCGGCCGCTGACGCTGTACGGAAACGTCGATATCCGCACGGTCAACCTCGGCTTTCGCGTCGACGGCCGCCTGGCGTCGCTGACGGTGGATGAAGGCGATACCGTTCAGCCGGGCCAGCTGCTCGGCAAGCTGGACGATGCTCCCTACCGCAACGCGCTGCAACAGGCCGAAGCCAACGTCGGCAGCGCGCGCGCCAAACTGTCGCTGCTGCAGGCCGGCTATCGCAGCGAAGAGATAGCCCAGGTGCAGTCAGAAATGGCGCAGCGCCAGTCCGCTTTCGCCTACGCCGACAGTTTCCTGAAGCGCCAGCAAGGGCTGTGGGCGAAAAACGCCACCTCCGCCGACGCGCTGGAGGATGCGCGCACCGCCCGCAATCAGGCGCAGGCCAATCTGCAAGCGGCGAAAGACAAACTGTCGCAATACCGCAGCGGCAACCGCCCGCAAGAGATTGAACAGGCCAAGGCCGAGGTGGCGCAAAGCGAAGCGGCGTTGGCGCAGGCGCAATTGAACCTGCAAGACGCCACGCTGCTCTCCCCTTCCGCCGGCACGGTGCTGACCCGTGCGGTAGAGCCGGGCACCATGCTCGGCGCCGGCGGCACGGTGTTCACCCTGTCGTTGACCCGGCCGGTGTGGGTGCGCGCCTACGTCAACGAAACCAGCCTGAACCAGGCGGTGCCCGGCACCGAGCTGGAGATCTACACCGACGGCCGCCCCGGCAAGCCCTACCACGGCAAGATCGGTTTCGTCTCGCCGACCGCGGAATTCACGCCGAAAAGCGTTGAAACGCCGGATCTGCGCACCGATCTGGTGTACCGCCTGCGGGTGATCGTCACCGACGCCGACGATGCGCTGCGTCAGGGCATGCCGGTCACCCTGCGCTTCGCCAAACCCTGAGGCCGGCTATGGAACAGGCGCACACCATCGAGTTGGAAGGGCTGGAAAAGCGCTTCCCGTCGCTTGAGAAACCGGCGGTCGCCAGCCTGACCACCACCCTGCGCAGCGGCGCGGTCATCGGGCTGGTCGGCCCGGACGGCGCCGGCAAAACCACCCTGCTGCGCATGCTGGCCGGGCTGCTGAAGCCAAGCAGCGGCAAACTGCGGGTCGCCGGGCTGGATCCGATCGGCCAGGATCGCCAACTGCATGCGATCCTCGGCTACATGCCGCAGAAATTCGGGCTGTATGAGGATCTGACGGTGATAGAGAACCTGACGCTGTACGCCGATCTGCGCGGCGTCACCGGCGATCTTCGCCGCCAGACCTTCGAACGGCTGCTGAAATTCACCGATCTGACCCGCTTCACCGGGCGTCTGGCGGGCAAGCTGTCCGGCGGCATGAAGCAAAAACTGGGACTGGCCTGCACGCTGGTGGGCGAACCCCAGGTGCTGCTGCTGGACGAACCGGGCGTCGGCGTCGATCCGATCTCGCGCCGCGAGCTGTGGCGCATGGTGCACGAGCTGGCCAATGACGGCATGTTGATCCTGTGGAGCACCTCTTATCTCGACGAGGCCGAGCAGTGTCGCGAAGTGCTGCTGCTCAACGAGGGCGAGCTGCTGTTCAGCGGCGCGCCGCAGGATCTGACCCAGCGCATGGCCGGACGCACGGTATTGATCGCCGCGCCGCCCGGCAGCCATCGATCGTTGCTGCAGCGGGCGATCTGCCTGCCGGCGGTCACCGACGGCGTGATCCAGGGCAAGTACCTGCGCCTGATCCTGAAAGAAGGCGAAGATCATCGGCAGCTGCTGCAGACGCTGGATCTGCCGGACGCCGAACTGGACGAAGCGGATCCGCGCTTCGAGGATGCGTTTATCGATCTGCTCGGCGGCGGCCCCAACCATCGCTCGGCGCTGGCGGAGATCATGCCGACCGTTGACGGAGAAAGCGGTGAAACGGTGATCGAAGCGGTGCAGCTGACCAAGAAATTCGGCGATTTCGCCGCCACCGATCACGTCGATTTTCAGGTGCGGCGCGGCGAAATCTTCGGCCTGCTCGGCCCGAACGGTGCCGGCAAGTCCACCACCTTCAAAATGATGTGCGGCCTGCTGGTGCCGTCCGGCGGCAAGGCGCTGGTGCTGGGGATGGATCTGAAGACCAGTTCCGGCAAGGCGCGCCAACGCCTCGGCTACATGGCGCAAAAATTCTCGCTGTACGGCAACCTGACGGTGGCGCAGAATCTGAAGTTCTTCTCCGGCGTCTACGGCCTGAGCGGCAAGGCGCAGCGCGACAAAATCGACGAGATGTCCCGCGCCTTCAACTTCGCGCCGATCCTCGATCAGACGCCGGATGCCCTGCCGCTCGGCTTCAAGCAACGCCTGGCGCTGGCCTGCGCGCTGATGCACGAACCGGATATTCTGTTCCTCGACGAACCGACCTCCGGTGTCGATCCGCTGACGCGGCGCGAGTTCTGGCTGCACATCAACGGCATGGTCGACAAGGGCGTCACGGTGATGGTGACCACCCACTTTATGGACGAGGCGGAATACTGCGACCGCATCGGCCTGGTGTATCGCGGCAAGATCATCGCCGCCGGCACGCCGGACGATCTCAAACAACAGGTAGCGCGCGACGACAACCCCAACCCCTCGATGGAACAGGCGTTTATCGAACTGGTGCAGGGCTACGACGAGGAGGAACCGCGGTGAGCGACAACCGAGCCCCAATCGACGACGGCGGCTTCTCCTGGCGCCGACTGCGCGCGCTGTGCCTGAAGGAGACGCGGCAAATACTGCGCGATCCCAGCAGCGGCCTGATCGCCTTCGTTATCCCGCTGATGCTGCTGTTTATCTTCGGCTACGGCATCAACCTGGACTCCAGCAAGCTGCATCTGGGCATTCTGATGGAGCAACAGAGCGAAGACGCGCGCGATCTGGCCCAGGCGTTCGCCGGTTCGCCCTATATCGAACCGACCATCAGCGACAACCGCCAGCAGTTGATCCAGCAGATGCAGGCCGGCACGATCCGCGGCCTGGTGGTGATCCCGGTGGATTTCGACCAGCGCATGGCGCGCCCGCACGACAGCGCCCCCATCCAGGTGATCACCGACGGCAGCGAGCCGAATACCGCCAACTTCGTGCAGGGCTATGCCCAGGGCGTATGGCAAGTTTGGCAGCAGCAGCGCGCCGCCGATCGGGGGAGCAACGACAAGCCGCTGATTGACGTGCAGATGCGCTACTGGTTCAACCCGGCGGCCATCAGCCGGCACTACATCATTCCCGGCGCCATCACCATCATCATGACGGTGATCGGCGCCATTCTCACCTCGCTGGTGATCGCCCGCGAATGGGAGCGCGGCACCATGGAAGCCCTGCTCTCCACCCAGGTGACGCGCAGCGAGCTGCTGCTCTCCAAGCTGATCCCGTATTACTTCCTCGGCATGATCGCCATGGCGCTGTGCATGGCGGTGGCGGTCTGGGTGCTCGGCGTGCCCTATCGCGGTTCGCTGCCGATCCTGCTGCTGATCAGCAGCCTGTTCCTCGCCAGCACCCTCGGCATGGGCCTGCTGATCTCCACCCTCACCCGCAACCAGTTCAACGCGGCGATGGTGGCGCTGAACGCCGCCTTCCTGCCGTCGATCATGCTGTCCGGCTTCATCTTCCAGATCGACAGCATGCCGGCCATCGTACGCGCGGTGACCTACATCATTCCGGCGCGCTACTTCGTCAGCACGCTGCAAACGCTGTTCCTGGCGGGCAACGTCGGCACCGTGCTGGCGATCAATCTGTTGTTCCTGATCGCTTCCGCCGTGGTGTTCATCGGCCTGACGGCCTGGAAAACCCAGCGCCGGCTGGATTGAGGAGAAAGAGCGATGTTTCATCGTCTGTTGACGCTCATCATCAAGGAAATGCAGGCGCTGCTGCGCGATCCGCAAACCCGCGCCATTTTAATCATGCCAGTGATCCTGCAGGTGCTGCTGTTCCCGTTCGCCGCGACGCTGGAAGTCACCAACGCCACCATCGCGGTCTACAGCGAGGACAGCGGCCAGGCCTCGGTAGAGCTGACCCAACGCTTCGCCAAGGCCAAAGCCTTCTCCCATGTCCTGCTGCTGCGCAATCCGCAGGAGATAAAGACCACCATCGACAACCAGCGGGCGCTGCTGCTGATCCGCTTCCCGGCGCAGTTCTCGCGCGATATCGCCACCGGCAATACCGCGCCGCTGCAGCTGCTGCTCGACGGGCGCAACTCCAACAGCGCGCAGATCGCCGCCAACTACGTGCAGCAGATCGTGCAGGAATATCAGAACGAGCTGCTCGGCAACCGCGCGAAACCCAACAACAGCGAACTGGTGGTACGCAACTGGTATAACCCGAATCTGGACTACAAATGGTTCGTGGTGCCGTCGCTGATCGCCATGATCACCACCATCGGCGTGCTGATCGTCACCTCGCTGTCGGTGGCGCGCGAGCGCGAACAGGGCACGCTGGAACAGCTGCTGGTCTCGCCGCTCACCACCTGGCAAATCTTTATCGGCAAGGCGGTGCCGGCGCTGATCGTCGCCAGCTTCCAGGCCAGCATCGTGCTGTTGATCGGCATCTTCCTGTACCAGATCCCGTTCGCCGGATCGCTGCTGCTGTTCTACGCCACCATGCTGATCTACGGGCTGTCGCTGGTCGGTTTCGGCCTGCTGATCTCGTCGCTGTGCGCCACTCAGCAGCAGGCGTTCATCGGCGTGTTCGTGTTCATGATGCCGGCGATCCTGCTCTCGGGTTACGTCTCGCCGGTGGAGAATATGCCGGTGTGGCTGCAGGATCTGACCTGGGTGAACCCGATACGCCACTTCACCGACATCACCAAGCAGATCTACCTGAAGGACGCCAGTTTCAGCATCATCTGGCACAGCCTGTGGCCGCTGCTGGTGATCACCGCCACCACCGGCAGCGCCGCCTATGCGCTGTTCCGCCGCAAAATCGCATAAAAAAAGCTCTGCATGTCACATGCAGAGCTTTTTGATCGCAGATACCCTAAGGCATGAGAGACGACGGATTTAGCGGCGGTTGCCGAAAATGCGCAGCAACATCAGGAACAGGTTGATGAAGTCGAGATACAGCGTCAGCGCGCCGACGATGGCGTACTTGCGGAAGCCGTCTTTATCATCGGCGTTCAGCTGCTCGCCCATCGCCTTGAGTTTCTGCGTGTCGTACGCGGTCAGGCCGACGAACACCACCACTCCGATGTAGGTAATCGCCCACATCAGCGCGGTGCTTTTCAGCCAGATGTTCACCAGCGAAGCCAGCACGATGCCGATCAGCGCCATGAACAACATGCTGCCGAAGCCGCTCAGATCGCGCTTGGTGGTGTAGCCGTACAGGCTCATCGCGCCGAACATGCCGGCGGTGACGACGAAAGTGCTGGCGATCGAGCTGTAGGTGTACGCGATGAAGATGCTCGACAGCGTCAGCCCGGTCAGCGCCGAGTACAGCATGAACAGCGAGGTGGCCACCGCGCCGCTCAGGCGGTTGACCATGCCGGAAATCACGAACACCAGCGCCAACTGGGCGATGATCAGACCGAAGAAGGTGATCTGACTGGAGAAGATGAAGTTGAGGATCGCGGGCGTATTGGCCGCATACCAGGAAACGAACGCCGTCAGCAGCAGACCGCAGGTCATCCAGCCGTAAACCTGCGCCATGTAGGCCTGAATGCCGCTGTTGGCACGTTCGACGATTGAACCATTAGAGCGTGGATATCGGTCCATGACGGTTACCTTTTGCGTAGTAAACAAGATTCCGAAGCCCCTCGAACGGGGCTTCGCCTGCTATAAGCGTACCACAGAATAGGCCGCGCGAAAGCGGCAAAGGTCTTGATTTGTTTCCGCTGTTGAGGCGTTATTTAGCCGCGTCGTGCCAGCGCTGCGCGGCCTGACGATCGCTATCGCGAGCGTCCACCCAACGATCGCCCTGGCCGGTCGCTTCGCGCTTCCAGAACGGTGCGCGGGTCTTCAGGTAGTCCATGATGAACTCGCTGGCGGCGAACGCCATGCCGCGGTGCGCGCCGGTCACGCCGACGAACACGATCTCGTCGCCGGGATACAGCGCGCCGACGCGGTGGATCACCGTCACGCGCTGCAGCGGCCAACGGCTGCGCGCCTCGGCCACGATCTCCGCCAGCGCCTTCTCGGTCATGCCGGGGTAGTGTTCCAGCGTCAGCGCGCTGACGTCGTCCCCGAGGTTATGGTTGCGCACCTTGCCGGTGAAGGTCACCACCGCGCCGTCGGCGTCGCACTGCGCCAGCCACTGATACTCGTCGCCGACGTTGAACGGCGCTTCGCCCACGCGAATGCGGGTGTTTTCCATGCTTACCCCCCGGTAACCGGCGGGAAGAAGGCCACTTCATCGCCGGCGCGCAGCGGGTGATCCGCCGCCACCAGCGACTGATTGACCGCCGCCAGCAGTTTGCCGGACTCCAGCGCCAGCGCCCAGCGATCGCCGCGCGCGCACAGCGCCTGGCGCAGCGCCTCGACGGTCGGGTAATCCGCCGGCATCGACAGCGCGCCAGTGCCCACCAGTTCGCGCACCTGCGCGAAGAAAAGAATATCGATCATGCGTTCACCTTAAAATCGCCGGATTTGCCGCCGCTTTTCGCCAGCAGGCGCACCGGGCCGATCACCATGTCTTTCTGTACCGCTTTGCACATGTCATAGATGGTCAATGCCGCCACCGAGGCGGCGGTCAGCGCTTCCATCTCGACGCCGGTTTTGCCGGTCAGCCGGCAGCAGGTTTCAATGCGCACCCGGCTGTGCTCCGTTTGCGCCTCCAGCTGCACTTCGACCTTGCTCAACATCAGCGGGTGGCACAGCGGGATCAGTTCCCAGGTGCGTTTGGCCGCCTGAATGCCGGCGATGCGCGCCGTGGCGAACACGTCGCCCTTGTGATGGCTGCCGTCGACGATCATCGCCAGCGTGGCGGGCAGCATGTCGACGAAGGCTTCGGCGCGCGCCTCACGCACCGTTTCGGCCTTGGCGGAAACGTCGACCATATGGGCTTCGCCGGCGGCGTTAATGTGGGTTAGCTGTGTCATGACTCAGGGCTTCTTCAAATGGGGCTGGAAGTTGCACGGGCGATGGCGCGCGTCCAACTGCTCTTCGATAATCCGCTCCCAGGCGGTGCGGCAGGCGCGGGTGGAGCCCGGCATGGCGAAAATCACCGTGCGGTTGGCCAGGCCGGCCAGCGCGCGCGACTGGATCGTCGCGGTGCCGATCTCTTCGTACGACACCATGCGGAACAGTTCGCCGAACCCTTCCACCTCTCTGTCGAACAGCGGCAACAGCGCTTCCGGCGTGTTGTCGCGCGCGGTAAAACCGGTGCCGCCGGTGATCAGCACCGCCTGCACGTTGTCATCGGCGATCCACGCGGAAACCCGTGCGCGGATCTGGTAAATGTCATCTTTGACGATGGCGCGATCCACCACCTGATGGCCGGCTTCCTGCGCCGCTTCCTGCAGATATTGGCCGGAGGTGTCTTCCGCCGCGCCGCGGCTGTCGGACACGGTCAGGATGGCGATATGCGCCGGAATAAACTCGCTGCTCGCATGGCTCATGGTTCAATAAGCTCCTATTGGCTGTCAGCCGCCGATAAACGACAGGTTCTGGGTGATCCCGCTGTTGCCCTGATGCAGGAAATGGGTCTGCTTCTTGCTCAGCAGCCCGCTCTGAATGCGCGCCTTCAGCGCGTCGAGCTGGCCGTCGTCCGCCAGCAGATCGCGCAGGGGCACCCCCTGCTCGCCGAACAGGCACAGATGCAGATTGCCGATGGAAGAAACGCGCAGCCGGTTGCAGCTGGCGCAGAAGTCTTTTTCATACGGCATGATAAGACCCACCTCACCCTGGTAGTCCGGGTGGCTGAACACCTGCGCCGGGCCGTCGCTGCGGCCACGCGCCTGGCGCTGCCAACCCTGCTGCTCCAACTGCCGGCGAATCACTTCGCCGGAAACGTGGTGTTTGCGAAACAGTTCGCCCCCCTCGCCGGTTTCCATCAGTTCGATAAAGCGCAACTGGATCGGCCGATCCTTGATCCAGGCGAGAAACGCGCCGAGTTGCTGGTGATTGACGTCGCGCATCAGCACGGCGTTGACCTTGACCTTGCTGAAACCGGCGCTGAAGGCGGCGTCGATGCCGTCCATCACCTGGCGGAACTTGTCCTGACCGGTAATGGCGTGAAACTGGCGGGGATCCAGACTGTCGATGCTGACGTTGATCGCCGTCAGACCGGCGTCACGCCAGGCGGCGACGTCGCGCGCCAGACGGTAGCCGTTGGTGGTGACCGCCAGCGTGCGAATGGCCGGATTTTCCCGCACGGCGGCGATGATCTCGGTAAAGTCGCGGCGCAGCGAAGGCTCGCCGCCGGTCAGACGCACCTTTTCGGTGCCCAGTTCGGCGAACGCGCGGCTGACGCGGCGGATTTCATCCAGCGACAGGAAGCTTTTCGGGCTGCCGCTCGGCTTGTAGCCGTCGGGCAGACAGTAGGTGCAACGAAAGTTGCACACGTCGGTGATCGACAAGCGCAGGTAATAGAACTTGCGCTCATAAGCATCAATGAGTTGCGGTACCATAACACCTTTCCAAAGTCGGGAGATGCGAGCGTTTCCCCTCTGCACCCTGGTGGCTGACTTCGCCACGGCCCAGGCGCCATATCGTTCCGGATGAACAACGTAGGCGCAGGGGCTAGGAGTTTGATTTCTCTTCCCGCTACCTTGAGTAGCCGGAATGAAACCGTGGTTTTCAGCAGAATTCTAGCGCTAATCGGCAACGATAGCCAACGCGTTAATTCGCTATATAACTGTCTATACAGCGTTTTTAGACGCCGCGTAATCGGGTAAACCATGATAAACATCGCTTACGCGGGCGAATTGACCAGAATCACGCAAATGGCACTCTTTATCCCCTAAATAATGGGCGTCGCCTCCCGACGGCAAGCCCGCTCCCCCCAGAGGCAACGTCAAGGATAACGGGTATATCGCGTTTTTACGCCGGATCCGCTACCTTATGCGGGCAGTTCAGCCCCTTTGTAAGGAAATTTATGCGTAATCGTACCCTGGCCGATCTCGACCGCGTGGTGGCGTTGGGCGGCGGACACGGCCTGGGCCGTGTGATGTCGGCCCTGTCGTCCTTAGGCTCCCGCCTGACCGGCATCGTTACCACCACCGACAACGGCGGTTCCACCGGCCGCATCCGCCGTTCGGAAGGCGGCATTGCCTGGGGCGATACCCGCAACTGTCTCAACCAGCTGATCACCGAGCCGAGCGTCGCCTCGGCGATGTTCGAATACCGCTTCAGCGGCAACGGCGAACTGGCCGGCCATAACCTCGGCAACCTGATGTTGAAAGCGCTGGATCACCTGAGCGTGCGCCCGCTGGAAGCGATCAACCTGGTGCGCAGCCTGTTGAAGGTGGACGCGGCGTTGATCCCGATGTCGGAACAGCCGGTGGATTTGATGGCGCACGATCACGAAGGCAACCATGTTTACGGTGAAGTGAATGTTGACCAACTGACTCATATGCCGCAGGAGCTGATGCTGTCTCCCCCGGTCAACGCCACGCGCGAAGCGCTGGACGCCATCGCGCAGGCCGACGTGATCCTGATTGGGCCGGGCAGTTTTCTCACCAGCCTGATGCCGCTGCTGCTGCTCGACGATCTCACCCAGGCGCTGCGCCGCAGCAGCGCCAGCATGATCTATATCGGCAACCTCGGCCGCGAGCTGAGCGTGGCCGCCGCGGCGCTGTCGTTAAAGGATAAGCTGACGCTGATGGAAGAGAAGATCGGCCGCAGAATGATCGATGCGCTGATCGTCGGCCCGGCGGTGGACGCCAGTGAAGTGCAGGATCGGGTGGTGATTCAGCAACCGCTGGAAGCGAGCGACATCCCTTATCGCCACGATCGCCAGCTGCTGCGCCAGGCGCTGGATCAAGCGCTGGTAGAGCTGGCCGACCGCCGCTAACCGAATTTAACCGTCTCGCCCGCGCAGCCAGGGATTATCGCTGGCTGGGGCGGGATGGCTGACCATATCGATATACAGATCTTCCACCTCTTTACGCGCCCAGGGCGTGCGACGCAAAAATTTCAGACTGGACTTGATGCTCGGATCGCTGCGGAAGCAGTTGATGCGAATGCGCGCGCCCAGCTCGGACCAACCGTAGTGATCCACCAGTTTATTCAGCAGTTGCTCCAGCGTCACGCCGTGCAGCGGGTCTTTAGACTGGTGTTGGCTCATGTTCGGTACTCTTCGTGGTCAAATCGGGCCGCACACCATAACAGCTTTGACGCGGCCGACAAGGAATTTTGACGCCCACAGCGCGGGCGCCGTCCAACGGTCAGGAAATCGCGATGAACTGCTCGCGCAGCTGGTGGATCTCGTCGCGCAACGCAGCCGCCTGCTCGAACTCCAGATTTTGCGCATGGGTATACATCTGCGCTTCCAGATCGCGGATTTTCTGATCCAGCGCTTTCGGCGTGAGGTTCTGCAGCTGAGCGCCGCTGTCCGCCGCCTTGCCCCTGCCTTTACCCTTGGCGCGGTTGACCGGCTGGCCAATCTGCAGAATGTCGCCGATCTTCTTGTTCAGCCCCTGCGGCACGATGCCGTTGGCTTCGTTGTAAGCCTGCTGCTTGGCGCGCCGCCGCTCGGTTTCACCGATCGCTTTGGCCATCGAATCGGTGATGCGATCGCCATACAGGATCGCCTTGCCGTTCAGATTACGCGCCGCGCGGCCGATGGTCTGGATCAGCGAACGTTCGGAACGCAGGAAGCCTTCCTTGTCGGCGTCCAGAATCGCCACCAGCGACACCTCAGGCATGTCGAGCCCCTCACGCAGCAGGTTGATGCCCACCAGCACGTCAAACTCGCCCAGACGCAGGTCACGAATGATTTCGACGCGTTCCACGGTGTCGATATCCGAGTGCAGGTAGCGCACGCGCTCACCATGCTCTTCCAGGTATTCGGTCAAGTCTTCCGCCATGCGTTTGGTCAGGGTGGTCACCAGCACGCGCTCGTTGATCGCCGCACGCTTGCGGATCTCGGAGAGCAGATCGTCCACCTGAGTGGCGACCGGCCGCACTTCCACGATCGGATCCAGCAGCCCGGTCGGGCGCACCACCTGGTCGATCAGATCGCCGCCGGATTTCTCCAGCTCATATTTGCCCGGCGTGGCGGAGACATAGATGGTCTGCGGCGCCAGCGCCTCGAACTCCTCGAAGCGCAGCGGGCGGTTGTCCAGCGCCGACGGCAGGCGGAAACCGTACTCCACCAGCGTTTCCTTGCGCGCGCGGTCGCCCTTGAACATCGCGCCGATTTGCGGAATGGTGACGTGGGATTCGTCGACCACCAGCAGGCCGTCCGCCGGCAGGTAATCGAACAGCGTCGGCGGCGGCTCGCCCTCGGCGCGCCCGGAAAGGTAGCGCGAGTAGTTTTCGATGCCCGAGCAGTAACCCAGCTCGTTCATCATCTCCAGATCGAACTGGGTGCGCTGCGTCAGGCGCTGCTCTTCCAGCAGCTTGTTGTTGGCCAACAGCACCTTGCGGCGGTCCGCCAGATCGACCTTGATCTCTTCCATCGCCTGAATGATCCGCTCGCGCGGCGTCACGTAGTGCGACTTCGGGTAGATGGTAAAACGCGGCACCACCTGCTCAATCTGCCCGGTCAGCGGATCGAACAGCGACAGCCGCTCCACTTCGTCGTCGAACAGCTCGACGCGCAGCGCCAGCTCGTCCGATTCCGCCGGGAAGATGTCGATCACCTCACCGCGCACGCGGAAGGTGGCGCGCTGGAAAGCCTGATCGTTGCGGGAATACTGCAGCTCCGCCAGCCGGCGCAAAATGGAGCGCTGATCGATGATCATGCCCTTGGTCAGATGCAGCATCATCTTCAGGTAAAGATCCGGATCGCCCAGGCCGTAGATCGCCGACACCGACGCCACCACCACCACGTCGCGCCGCTCCAGCAGCGCCTTGGTGGCGGAAAGGCGCATCTGCTCGATGTGCTCATTCACCGAAGCGTCTTTTTCAATGAAGGTGTCGGAGCTGGGCACGTAGGCTTCCGGCTGGTAGTAGTCGTAGTAAGAGACGAAGTACTCCACCGCATTCTCCGGGAAAAACTCTTTCATCTCGCCGTACAGCTGCGCCGCCAACGTCTTGTTCGGCGCCAGCACCATGGTCGGCCGATTCAGATCGGCTATCACGTTGGCGATGGTGAACGTTTTGCCCGAGCCGGTTACCCCCAGCAGCGTCTGGTGCGCCAGGCCGTCTTCCAACCCCTCTTCCAGTTTGCGGATGGCTTCCGGCTGATCGCCGGCCGGTTTGAAATCAGAATGCAGTTTGAAAAGTTTACTCATTGCTCGGCTACCCTGTGGAGATGCGCGCGCTCAGGCGGCCAGCCGGCTCTACGCCGGACGTGGCCCCTAATTATGGAAAGTGTCGGCGATTTGCGCCAGTGCCCATGATACTGGATATAAAACCAGCTTCAAGCGGATTCGTCGCTGCGCCCGGCAGCGCGGCAACGCCGTTGCACCGTGAGGTTACAGCGGGGTGACATTTTTATTGTCAATAACAGATTTATCCCCAGAACTTGCCGAAAATTAACTTATTGATAGCACCGCGGCGAAAAATCACACATAGAAACCCGATCAATGCCCTGGCGTCTTGATTTTAGTTAATTTATTGATAATTAATAGTTTTAATAAAAAGACGAGATTGCGGACAAAGCGAACAGAACCCGCGTCGGCTCTCGCTTTACAGCGTTTTTCTAAATCTAATGCACAAGGTTATCCACAGGAATAGTGGATAACTCTCACCGCCCCGCCCGTGGCGGGAGTTACAGAAAGAAAGCTTTTCGCCCTTTACACTCGCCAAAATGGCTTTTTTAGTTATTTTTTCATAAAAATATCGCTTTGTTTATGCCGATTAATACTAAAAATCCCCATTGCCAAAATCGCATTGCCCCCTTTCACGCCGATCGCGCTTGACGGCGGCGCAACGCCTTGCACCACGCCCACGCCGGAGAGCACCACAAGAGTGCAAAAAACGTCCGGGTTAACTTCCCGGCGTATTTTCAGGCCGCCGCGGCAGAGCGCGTCGGGCCTGACAGGCGGTTAACAAAGCGATAACACTCCCCCTTTTCGGCCAGTGGCAAAACTGGCCTGGGAGTTGCTTTATCTTCCCGCGTGCGAACGAGGCGCGACAGCATAATGCGCTGCCGAATGCGGCGTGCAACCGCCGCCTGGCTATGCCTCGTAAAAGCGCGAGAACGACACCAAGTCGTCATAAACGTCGTTTTTCACGACATATTGACTGTCTTTCCGTCCACCGCAGACATTGCTCAGGTGAATCGGAGGGACGGCATTTTGTTCCGGACATTGCCACACTCGGGAAATCAACCGCCAATGCGGCCTTTGCAGCACCCCACCAACGAGTGGAACGGGCGCCTATGTCTATGAGGAGAATGCCACATGCTGAGTCTGAGATCGGTCAATCAATTTTACGGGCAAAATCATACCCTGTGGGACATCAACCTGGAGCTGCCGCGCGGCCAGTGCACCGTGCTGCTCGGGCGCAACGGCGTGGGCAAGACCACGCTGGTCAACTGCATCATGGGGCATTTGCCGGTGGTGAGCGGCAGCATGACCTGGCAGCCGGCGGATCAGCCGCCGCAAAACCTGCTGCTGCAACCGATGGAGCGCCGCGCCGCACTCGGCATCAGCCACGTCCCGCAAGGGCGGCAACTCTTCTCGCAGCTGAGCGTGGAAGAGAATCTGCAAGTGGCGCAGATGGCCGTGCGCGGCGCCCCTTACCGCATTCCGCCGCTGATCTACAGCCTGTTTCCCAATTTGCGCCAGATGCGCGCCCGCCGCGCCGGCGATCTGTGCGAAGGCGCTCAGCGCCAGTTGGCGATTGGTCGTGCGCTGGCGCAGGAGCCGGCGCTGCTGATCCTCGACGAACCGACAACGGGCGTACCGCCCTCGATCGCCGCCGACATCGGCAACGTGATCCGCAGGCTCAACTATGAGTTGGGCATGACCATTTTGCTGGTAGAGCATCAGCTGCCGTTCGTGCGCCGGGTGGCGGATCGTTTTTGTCTGCTCGATAGCGGGCGCACCGTGGCGCACGGCGCGCTGGCGCAGCTGGATGAGGCGCTGATCGGCGCCGGGCTGGCGGAGTGAGTGCTCGGGTTAGCGATTAGGTTGCTGTTGTATCAGTCACGGCCGGTCTGCGCCCAATAGGCATGGGCCGGCCATCTTTTCATACTCGATAGGGGTCACACCGACACCATAATATCGAGGGATGTAAGCATGACAGACAACAACGCGGCATTTATTCAATACGCGGATTTGCACAACAAAAACTGGAGCCTGCAGGAACGTCTTAATATTGAAGGCATTTACGTCAGTTCGCGCGACGAACTGGTCGGCGCACAAGACTTTATCATCAAAACGTTAAAACGCCCTGCGATTGTCAGATTCGCCGCGCCTTTTGCCCTTTGGACGGCGCCTAAAACCGATATCAATGTCGGATTCGTCTATATCGACGGCAACGGCGTCAACGTCACTACCGAGATCCCCAACGGCACGGAAAGCGACCATAACTATTTCCTGCGCTGCTATACCAGCAACGGCGCGCTGGATAACAACGTTCCTATTCGCCCGGCGCCTATCATGAAAGATTTCACCGTAAAGGGCATCGGCGCCAGGATTAACAACAGCAAAGATGAAACGACGATCGAATACACCTATATCGACGGCGTCCGTTTCGATTCGCCTGAAGGCCCGCAGGGCAACTTTTCCGTCAATAACGTCTATATTTCCGGCTTCTACTACGGCCTGTACTACGGTACCAATGCCTATATCGCCCACCACTACGCCTGTGAAGTCATTCGCTGTTTTGAGTGCCTGCATATGCCTTCAACGAACAGCGGCGCCCAAAACTTCGGCGAAGGCATCAACTTCTTCGGTGGCACCCTCGGCAATTCCCAGGGGCTGGCCGTTCGCAACGCTAACCCCAACGGCGCCTTCCGCCTGTTCGGCACTTCGATCGACTATGCCGGCTCGATTGCCGACGTTGAGGCCGGTAGCATTGAATTGCATGGCTGCCATATGGAATTCAACAACGGTAATAGTCCGCTCACGGAAATTCCCTTCCGTTGCAGCGCCAATCAAAATGCATCGCTGTTGATTCACGGCGGCGAAATCATCGTCGCCGGCGGCCGACTGGCGCAAGCGTCGCTGTTTTACGCCGAGGCCGGCAGTAGCGGGATTATCGTCGACAGCGTGAAGTTCTATGGCGTACGAACCGCCAGCGGCCGCTATTTCAGCGGTACCGGCGACTTTGTCATCGTCAATAGCCGACTGGATGGCGGTGGGGGTGGCGCCGGGATCCAGACGCTGGTCGGCGCCGTGAATAACAAGTTAAAAGACGGTGAGTTCGCCTTTTCCGCTAAGCCGTTTGGCTGGGAAGTGACAGGCGGCACGATCAGCGAGCCCTTTACCTCAGACGCAGTGACTATCAGTATCGAAGCCGGCGCGGGCGTCAACGGCAGCAATGCCCTGAAAGTGACCAAGTTGGGCAACGCCAATACCAACGCCGGAGTGAGAGTGATCGTGCCCGCCGCGCAATATGAGCAGCTGGGCGCCTGTTTTACCCTGAAAACGGTCAACGGCGGTACCGGCAATCTGTTCGCGACGCTGCAATATGCCTGTATCCAGGACCATGCGGACAACGGCGTCTCGCTCGTCGCCAAAGCCGCGCCGGCAGCCTGGGACGCCGCCTTGAAAGCCGATGCTTACGCCGAGTACACCGAATATCGTTTCAACGCCAATCGACGAAAAGTCCCGGTCTGGGCGACCCATGTCATCCTGACGTTCAACCTGTTTGCCCTGGCGAAAAATGGCGTGCTTTATCTCGATAACGCCTGTATTACCGCTATGTAAAAGCCAACGCCGGGTCATAAGACCCGGCGTTGTGATTCATCAGCCAGAACCTCTCACTGCGCCAGCAAGCTGATATCCAGATACTGCCCCAGCGGCGCCCGTTCGGCCTGCGGCAGGTGCGGGATTTCGCCCAGCAGCGGCGCGGGCAGCATACGGCGCAGCGTAGCCAGGTATTCCTGATGCCGCCGCCCCGGCGGCGCCACGTCGTTGGCGATCCAACCGGCCAGCGTCAGCCCGGCCTGTTGCACCGCCTGGGCCGTCAGCACCGCGTGGTTGATGCAGCCCAGCTTGATGCCCACCACCAGGATCACCGGCAGTTGCTCTTGCCGCACCCAGTCGGCGAAGGTGTACTCCGCCGACAACGGGGTAAACCACCCGCCGGCCCCCTCGACCAGCACCCAGTCGGCGCGCTGCTCCAGCCGGCGCAGGCCGTCGGACAGCCGCGCCGCGTCGATCGGCCGGCCTTCATCGGCGCTGACGATATGCGGCGAGGTCGGTTCGGCAAATACGTAAGGGTTCACTTCGTCGTAATCCAGCGCCACACCGCTGTTGGCCTGCAGCGCCAGCGCGTCGCCGTTGCGCAGCCCCTCGGCGGTCATCTCGCTGCCGGAGGCCACCGGCTTATAGCCGGCGCTGCGGTAGCCCGCCCGGTTGGCGGCCTGCAGCAAGGCGCTGCTGGCGACGGTTTTCCCCACTTCGGTGTCGGTGCCGGTCACGAACCAACGTTTACTCACGATAAATCACTCCATAAGCCAGATGATAGCTGAGCGGGAACTGCCCCTGCCGGCACGGGTAAGCCGCCTGCAGCGCGGCGAGGCGGCCACGCGACATCAGGCCGCCCTCACGCCCCTGATGCAAATGCGTCGCCCCGATGCCCTTGAGCGAACGCATCAGCGTCATCACGTCCGGGTAGTTCAGGGTGCGCAACTCCGTCACCAGCTCGTGTCGATAGGCGGCGCAGGCGGTGCGGATCTGCGTCAACGGCAAAAAGGCGTTCACGTGACGTTCGCCGTCCACCTGTTGCCAGGCGTCCCCCAATTCCTGCAGCGAGCCCGCCGCCAGCGTGGAAAACAGGATCACGCCGCCGGGACGGGTCACGCGATACAGCTCCGCCAGCGCGGCAGGTAGATCGCTGCACCACTGCACCACCAGGCTGCTGAAACAGATGTCCATCGCCGCATCGGGCAGCGGCACCTGTTCGATATCGCCCAGCAGATAATGATGCGCCGCCTGCCGTTGGCGGGCGACGTCCAGCATGCCCGGCGCCAAATCGAGCGCGGTCACCCGTTTGCCGCGCTCACGCCACATACGGCTGAAATAGCCGGTGCCGCAGCCGGCGTCCAGCAGCTGTTCGCCCGGGTGGGAACTCCCCATCCCCAGTAAGCGCTCGCCAACGTCACGCTGCAGCTCGGCGGCGGCGTCGTAGCTGCCGGCCGCGCGGCTGAAGGCCGAGGCGACCGCCTGTTTGTTCACTGTGTCATTGGCTGACGTCATTCAGCACCTCCAGCAGGCGATCGATGTCCTGCGGCTGATGCGCCGCCGTCAGGGTAATGCGCAGCCGTGCGCCGCCCGGGGGCACCGTCGGCGGACGGATGGCGCTCACCCACAGGCCGCACTCGCGCAGGCGGGTCGCCAGATCGAGCGCGCGCTGATTATCCCCCACCAGCAGCGGCTGGATGGCGGTGTCGGAATCCGTCAGGGTCAGCGCCAGCGGCGCCGCGCCCTGGCGGAAACGCCGAATGTTGTCCTGCAGCCGGGCGCGCAGGTCATCGCCCTCTCGAATGCAGACCAGCGCCGCCTGCAGCGCGCAGGCCTGCGCCGGCGGCATCGCGGTGCTGTAGATCAGATGGCGGGCGAACTGCAGCAGATACTCGGCGGTCGCCTCATCGCACAGCACCGCCGCGCCGCTGATGCCGAACGCCTTGCCGAAGGTCGCCACCAGCAGTTCAGGGCGCACACCCTGCTGCCAGCAACTGCCGCGGCCTTGCTCACCGCGCACGCCGATGCCGTGGGCGTCATCCACCATCAGCCAGGCGCCCGCCGCACGGGTTAAGCGATGCAGCTCCGCCAACGGCGCGCCGTCGCCATCCATGCTGAACACCCCTTCGGTGACCGCCAGCCGCTGCCCGTCGCAGGGTTTGGCCAGCAGATCCGCCAAGGCCTGCGGTTGATTGTGCTGGAACCGGCGCAGCTCGGCCGGCGACTGCGCCGCCGCCTCCAGCAGCGAGGCATGGCTGAGACGATCGGCCAAAATGCGATCGCCCTTTTGCATCAACGCCGCCAGCACCGCCTGGTTGGCGGCGTAGCCGGAGATGAACAGCAGCGCGCGCGGATAGCCGAGCCACGCCGCCAGTTGCTCTTCCAGCACCTGATGCGCTGCGCTAAAACCGGTCACGTGGCCCGAACCGCCGCTGCCGACGCCGTAACGCTGCGCGCCCTGCTGCCAGGCGGCGATCACCCGCGCATCCTGGCTCAAGCCCAGGTAGTCGTTGCCCGAGAAGTTCAGATAGAGACGATCGCCGAGCCGGATCTGGCGGCCGTTGCCGCCCTCGGTGGTCTGTCGCCGGCGGTAGGCGGCGTTCAGGCGCCGCTCAGCCAGCGCCTGCTCGATGCGTTGCTGCCAGCTCATCACGGCGCCGCGTTGTAAAACTCGGCGGTATCGGCGTTCAGCAGTTGCTTGGCCAGCACCTGCTGTTGCTGGTTGTCGCCGTGTTCGGTTGCGGTCTGCTGCGGGTTGAGCCCCAGCTTGCGGAACAGCTGCAGGTCTTTGTCTTCTTCCGGATTCGGCGTGGTCAGCAGCTTGCAACCGTAGAAGATCGAGTTGGCGCCGGCCATGAAGCACATCGCCTGCGTCTGTTCGTTCATCTGTTCGCGGCCTGCGGAGAGACGGACATAAGAAGATGGCATCATGATGCGCGCCACCGCGATGGTGCGGATGAAATCAAACGGATCGACGTCATCGTTATCCGCCAGCGGCGTGCCTTTCACCTTCACCAACATGTTGATCGGCACGCTCTCCGGTGGTTTTGGCAGGTTGGCCAGCTGCACCAGCAACCCGGCGCGATCGCGCACCGTTTCACCCAGCCCGACGATGCCGCCGGAGCACACTTTGATGCCGGCGTCGCGCACCTTGTCGAGCGTATCCAGGCGCTCCTGGTAGCTGCGGGTGGTGATGATGCTGCCGTAGAACTCCGGCGAGGTGTCGAGGTTATGGTTGTAGTAATCCAGCCCGGCCTCCGCCAGCCGCTCGGCCTGGGTGCCATCCAATGTGCCCAGCGTCATGCAGGTTTCCATGCCCATCGCTTTCACGCCCTGCACCATTTGCTGCAGATAAGGCATATCGCGCTCGTGCGGGTTCTTCCACGCCGCGCCCATGCAAAAACGGGTCGAACCGTTCGCCTTGGCCTTGCGCGCCGATTCCAGCACCTGCTCGACCTGCATCAGCCGCTCCGACTCCAGGCCGGTCTTGTAGCGTGAGCTCTGCGGGCAGTATTTGCAGTCTTCCGGGCAAGCGCCGGTCTTGATCGACAGCAGCGTGCTGACCTGCACCTGACGCGGGTCGAAGTGCTGGCGGTGTACGGTTTGCGCTTCGAACAGCAGTTCCAGCAGCGGTTTATCAAACAGGGCCTGGGCTTGCCCTACTGTCCAGTGAATGCGGTCGGCCATCATGGCGTCTCCAAAACGAAAAAGTGTCGCCAGTTTAAATATTGTGGATATACTGTCAACCAATCTTAATCCAATTTGGTTTACAACAATGTCTGTCACCGCTTCCGACCTGGCGTTTGACCAACGCCATATCTGGCACCCCTACACCTCCATGAGCCGCCCGTTACCCTGTTACCCGATCGAATCGGCCAGCGGCGTCGAACTGCAGCTGGCGGACGGCCGGAGTCTGGTGGACGGCATGTCCTCCTGGTGGGCGGCGATCCACGGTTACAACCATCCGCGCCTGAATCAGGCCGCCAGCCAGCAGTTGGAGAAGATGTCGCACGTGATGTTCGGCGGCATTACCCATCCGGCCGCCATCTCGTTGTGCCGTCGGCTGGTGGAAATGACGCCGGAAGCACTGCAGTGCGTGTTCCTGGCGGACTCTGGTTCGGTGGCGGTAGAAGTGTCGCTGAAAATGGCGCTGCAGTACTGGCAGGCGCGCGGCGAGCGCCGGCAGCGCATCCTGACGCTGCGCCACGGCTATCACGGCGATACCTTCGGCGCGATGTCGGTCTGCGATCCGGACAACTCGATGCACAGCCTCTATCAGGGGTATCTGGCGCCGCACCTGTTCGCCACCGCGCCGCAGTGCCGCTTCGACGAGGAATGGCGTGAAGAGGATATCGCGCCGTTCGCCGCGCTGCTGGAGCAGCACGCCGGTGAAGTGGCGGCGGTGATTCTGGAACCGGTGGTGCAAGGCGCCGGCGGCATGCGCATCTACCATCCGACCTATCTCAAGCGGGTGCGCGAGCTGTGCGATCGCCATCAGGTGCTGCTGATCGCCGACGAGATCGCCACCGGTTTCGGCCGCACCGGCAAGCTGTTCGCCTGCGAGCACGCGCAGGTGGTGCCGGACATTCTCTGTCTGGGCAAGGCGCTGACCGGCGGCTATATGACCCTTTCCGCCACCTTGACTACCCGCCATGTGGCGGAGACCATCAGCAACGGCGCGGCCGGCTGCTTTATGCACGGGCCAACCTTTATGGGCAATCCGCTGGCCTGCGCCGTGGCGGACGCCAGTCTGGCGCTGCTGGCGGAAAATCGCTGGCAGGCGCAGGTGAGCGCCATCGAAACCCAGTTAAAGCGGGAACTGTTGCCGTTGGCGGCGCTGCCGAAGGTGGCCGACGTGCGGGTGCTGGGCGCGATTGGGGTGCTTGAGATGCGCGAACCGGTGGATGTCGCCGAGCTGCAGCGCGGGTTCGTCGAGCGCGGGGTATGGATCCGGCCGTTCGGCAAGCTGATTTACCTGATGCCGCCTTACATCATCGAAGCGGACCAGCTCAGCCGCCTGACCGCCGCCGTCGCCGCCGCCGCGCGTTAATGCCTTACCAATGCTGGTCCAGATAGCGGGCCAGCAATCCCAAACACAGCAGCCACAGTACAATGATCATCGCCGCCGCCATGCGGCCGGTGGGATTATCGACGCGCTTTTGCGCCTTCTCGCGCAGCTCGGCCATCAGCGGTTTGGGGATCAGCCGCACCGCCAACATGATGCCCAACGGCACGATGATCACATCGTCCAGATAGCCCAGCACCGGAATAAAATCCGGGATCAGATCGATCGGTGAGATCGCATAGCCGGCGACCAGCAGCGCGATCAGCTTGGCGTACCACGGGGTGCGCTTATCACGGGCGGCCAGCCACAGCGCGTAGATATCGCGCTTGATGCCTTTGGCCCAACGGCGCAGCCAGCCGAACCACGGCGTGCGTTTTTTCAGTGAAATCATGATTACTTCATATAAGAACGTAAAACGGTCATCAATTGCTCGATGTCCTGCTCGCGCTGCTGCGGCGTAGCGTCCGCGGCAGCCAGATGTTCGCGCACATGCCCTTCCAGCACCTGCGCCATCAGGCCGTTGACCGCGCCGCGCACCGCCGCGATCTGCTGCAGAACAGCCGAACATTCGCCGCCGCTCTCCAGCGCGCGCTCCAGCGCTTCGGCCTGCCCTTTAATGCGGCGCACCCGCGCCAACAGCTTCTTTTGATCTCTGTGGGTATGGCTCATCATTTCCGCCTGATTGTTATTTACTATACTGGGGTATAGTATATTTCAGCACACTATCTTTTGCTGAGGAACTTCACCATGACGTCTCACGCGCCCGTTTTGCACCGCGAGCACAGCCACGTTTTTGACGATGGTAACCCATTGGCCGAAAGAAACACCAGATGGGCGGTGATACTCACCGCCAGTATGATGGCTATCGAGATCGCCGGCGGCTGGCTGTTTAACTCGATGGCGCTGCTGGCCGACGGCTGGCACATGAGTTCGCACGCGCTGGCCCTGGGCCTGTCGGTGCTGGCTTACGGCGCCGCACGCCGGCTGGCCAAGGATCGCCGCTTTAGCCTCGGCACCTGGAAGATCGAGGTGCTGGCCGGTTACACCAGCGCGGTGTTGTTGGTGCTGGTGGCGGCGCTGATGCTGTTTCAGTCTGGGCAGCGGCTGCTGAATCCCAGCCCGATTCATTACAACGAAGCCATCGCCATCGGCGCGATCGGGCTGGCCGTCAACCTGCTCTGCGCCTGGCTGTTGCGCGGTGGCGGCCACCATCATCATCACGGGGATGACCACGACGACACTCATCATGACCTCAACCTGCGTTCTGCCTATGTTCACGTGCTCGCCGACGCCGCCACCTCGGTGCTGGCGCTCGTCGCGCTGTTCGGCGGCAAGCTTTGGGGCGCTGCCTGGCTCGATCCGCTGATGGGCATCGTCGGCGCGGCGATGGTGGCCGCCTGGGCCTATAGCCTGATGCGCGATAGCGGAAAGATTTTGCTGGATGCCGAAATGGACGCCCCGGTGGCGCAAGACATCCGCCAGGCCCTGGCCGCTTCCGGCCACGCGCTCACGCTGACCGATTTGCATGTAGGCCGCATCGGCAAAGGAAAATATCATTGCGTCCTCGCCCTGAGCAGCGCCGATCGCACCCTCACCGCCGATCGGGTGCGCCAACTGTTGGCCGCGCATCCCGAACTGGTGCATGTCACCGTCGAGATCAACCGTCCGCCGCTGGCGCAAGGGGTTGTATTGTTCCACCGAAAAGATCTAGCTTAAGGGTCCGCGTTTATCGACAACTGGGAGTCATTATGGCTTTTCGTTTGTACAGCAACGATCTGCAGGACGGCGGCACAATGCCGCAGACGCAGGTCTTCAACGGCATGGGCTACCGCGGCGATAACCTGTCGCCGCACCTGGCCTGGGACGGCGTGCCCGCCGGCACCAAAAGCTTCGTCGTCACCCTGTACGATCCCGATGCCCCGACCGGCTCCGGCTGGTGGCACTGGGTGGTGGCCAATATTCCGGCCGACGTGCGCGAGCTGCCGCAGGGCGCAGGCTCCGGCAAAGCGCCGCTGCCGAGCGCCGCGCTGCAAACCCGTACCGACTTCGGCTCGGCCGGTTACGGCGGCGCCGCGCCGCCGAATGGCGAACGCCACCGCTATCAGTTCACCGTGCATGCGCTGGACGTGGAAAGCATTGAGGTGGATGAAGGTTCCAGCGGCGCGTTGGTGGGCTTTAACGTGCATTTCCACAGCCTCGGCAGCGCCACGCTGACGGTGATGTTCAACTGATTGATCTCCGCCCATAAAAAAGCGCGGCTCAACCGAACCGCGCTTTTCTGCTCTGCCCGCCGAATTACTTCGCCAGCACGCTTACCCACATCGGGCCTTTGCCCACCGGATAACGCGCCAACATAGTCAGCTGGCCGCTGGCCTGATCAATTTCATGCACCGCGATGTGATCGGACTTCTGGCCGGACGAAATCACGAAGCGGCCGCTGTGATCGATATTGAAACCGCGCGGTTGCGCTTCGGTCGGATAATAGCCGACCACGCTCAACGTGCCGCCGTCTTCGGAGACGCTGAAGAGGGTCAGAATGCTGGCGGTGCGATCGCTGGTGTACAGGAAGCGGCCGTTCGGCGTGATATGAATGTCCGCCGCCCAGCGGGTGCCGTCGAAATCGTCCGGCATGATATCCAGCGTTTGCGTCACGGTGTATTTGCCGCCGTTTTCCGAAATGGCCAGCACGTCCACCGTGCCGTTCAGCTCATTGACGCAATAAGCGAACTTGTCGTTGTGGTGGAACGCCATATGGCGCGGACCGGCGCCGGCGGCGATATCCACCGCGTCCTGCGCGTACGGCGTCAGCTGGCCCGCCAGGCTCAGGTTGAACAGACGGATGCGGTCTTCTTTCAGACACGGCACCAGCACCAGCTGGTTGGTCGGATCGATGTTGGCGGAGTGCGGCGCGCTCAGGCCGTCGATCTGTTGGATCGGCGCCGTGACCACGCCGTCGTGGCCGATCGGGCTGATGCTGGCGCAGTTGCCGCTGTAGGAAGCGGAGAACAGGTAACGCCCCTGCAAATCGGTGGAGATATGGGTCGGGCTGCCCGGCAGCGGCGCCATGCCGGCCTGCTGCAGCGTGCCGTCCGCCTCGATGCGGTAACTGACGATGCCGAACGCCGGACGCACGCCGACGTACAGGTGAGTCTTGTCCGGATGAAGGGTCATCGGCTGCACCTGGCCCGGCACGTCAACGGTTTGCAGCAGCGTCAGCGCGCCAGCGTCGTCCAACTGCCAGACGTGGATCTGCTGGCTCTCCGGGCTGGCGACATAAACGATTTGCTTCATGTGTTCTCCTTGCAAAGGGTAAAAGAGGAACCGGTTTCAGGCCGTTCGATTGTCCCTAGCTTACCGCACATCCGCCGCATGGCAACCCTGCTTAGCACCGGAAGCTCACGCGGTTTTCTCCATTGGCTATCCGGTGTACCATCGAATTAATTTTATGGCTAACGATAACGAGAACCCTATGAGCTACCGCGTCATCGCCCTCGATCTTGACGGCACCCTGCTGGACAATCAAAAACGCATCTTACCGCAGTCGCTGGAAGCGCTGGCGCAGGCGCGCGCCGCCGGCGTCCAGGTGGTGGTGGTCACCGGCCGCCATCACGTCGCCATCCATCCATTCTACCAGGCGCTGCAGATTGACACGCCGGCCATCTGTTGCAACGGCACTTACCTGTATGATTTTCAGCAGAAAAAGGTGCTGGCCGCCGATCCCTTGGCGAAGGAGCAGGCCAAACAGGTGCTGCAGATGCTCAAACAGACCGACATTCACGGGCTGATGTACGTTGACGACGCCATGTTGTATCAGGAACCGAGCGGCCACGTGACTCGCTCGCTGGCCTGGGCCGAAACTTTGCCTGCGGCGCAGCGCCCGACGCTGCTGCAGGTCGGCAGCCTGGCGCAGGCGGCCGACGACGCGCAGGCGATCTGGAAATTCGCCACCTCGCACGCCGATATTCCGGCGCTGCGCGAGTTTGCCGACACGGTGGAAAAAGAGCTGGGGTTGGCGTGCGAATGGTCCTGGCACGATCAGGTGGATATCGCCAAAGGCGGCAACAGCAAAGGCAAACGCCTGCGCCAGTGGGTGGAGTCGCAGGGGCTGAGCATGGATCAGGTGGTGGCGTTCGGCGACAACTACAACGACATCAGCATGCTGGAAGCGGTCGGTTTGGGCGTGGCGATGGGCAACGCCGATGACGCGATCAAGGAACGCGCCGATCTGGTGATCGCCGATAATCTGCAGCCGGGCATCGCCGAGGTGATCCGCACCCGCGTGCTGTAATCTTTTCGCCCTCCCGCCGGGAGGGCCTGTCTTAGCGGCTCTCGCGGCTGATCGACACGCTCTTCACCTGCGCGTACAGCCACTGCCCAGGGCGGATCGCCAGTTCGTCTCGCGCCCACGGCGTGATCCGCGCCCACAGCACGTGTTCCCCGACCGCAAGCTTCACTTCCACCTGCCCGTCCACGTCCAGACATTCGCTCACCTTGGCCGGCAACACGTTGCGAATGCTGCTGTTGACCGGCGGTTGCAGCACCAGCGAGACGTCGGCGGCGTTGATGCGAATGCGCAGCTGGGTGCCCAGTTCGGCGTCGATACCGCTGACCCACAGCCTTTGATCGCCGAGCGCCAGCGCGGTCATGGCATAGCGTTGATGATGCTCAATCACGCTGACGCGCAGCACGCTGCTCTGATCTTCACGCTGCAGCCACGGCCGCAGCGCGCTGCTGGCCCAGACGGCTTCCAGCCCGCCGAACGCGCGCACCTCGCCGCGATCCAGCACCATCACCTGCTCGGCCAGGCGCAGGATCTCGTCCAGGCTATGGCTGACGTAGAGGATAGGGATGTTGACGTCCTGCGCCAACCGCTCCAGATACGGCAGCAGCTCGCGTTTGCGCGGCAGATCGAGCGAGGCCAGCGGTTCGTCCATCAGCAGCAGCTCCGGCGCGGTCAGCAGCGCGCGGCCGATCGCCACCCGCTGTTTTTCACCGCCCGACAGCGTCAGCGGCAGCCGATTAAGCAGCGGCCCGATGCCCAGCAGCTCAACGATGGTGTTGAACTGCGCGCGCATGCCGGCCGCCATGCCGTACTGCAGGTTGCCGCGCACCCGATAATGCGGGAACAGGCGCGCATCCTGAAACACGTAGCCGATACGGCGCTTTTCCGGCGGCAGGCAAAGGCCCGCGGCGGTATCCACCAGCGTGCGGCCATTGAGCGCGATGCGCCCCTGCTGCAAACGGGTCAGGCCGCCGATGGCGTTGATCAGGGAGGTTTTGCCCGCGCCGGACAGGCCAAAAATCGCGGTGATGCCCTGCGCCGGCAAATCGGCGCGGACGTTGAGATTGAGATCGCCCAGCTGCTGCGAGAAGTCCAGCTCCAGCATTTACACCCCCATCCGTTTTCGGCCCCAGCGGGCCAGCCATTCGGACACCATCAGCGAAGCCAGCGACAGCACGATGGCGATCACGCACAGACGCGCGGCGGCGGCCTCCGCCCCCGGTGTTTCAATCAGCGTATACATCGCCAGCGGAATGGTGCGGGTTTCACCGGGAATGTTGGAGACGAAGGTGATGGTGGCGCCAAACTCCCCCAGCGAACGGGCGAAGGCCAGCACCACGCCGACAATGACGCCGGGCAGCGACAGCGGCAGCGTGATGGTGAAAAATACCCGCCACGGATTGGCGCCCAGCGTGCGCGCCGCCTGTTCCAGCCGGGTATCCACCGCCTCCAGCGCCAGCCGAATGGCGCGAACCATCAGCGGAAACGCCACCACCGCCGACGCCAGCGCGGCGCCGCGCCAGCTAAAGCTGAAGCTGAAGCCGAACCAGTCGTACAGCCACTCGCCGATGACGCCGCGCCGCCCCATGGCGATCAGCAGCAAATAACCCACCACCACCGGCGGCAGCACCAGCGGCAGGTGAATGACGCCATCCAGCAGCGCCTTGCCGGGAAAACGGCAACGCACCAGCACCCAGGCCATCAAAATGCCGAACGGCAGGCTGCAGACCACCGCCAAGCCGGAGACTTTCAGGCTCAGCTCAACCGCCTGCCACTCGTACTCGCTCAGAATCATTTACGCGGGGTGAATCCATAATGTTCGAAAATAGCGGCGGCTTCCGGGCTCTTCAGATAGGTATAGAAAGCGCTGACCGCCGGAGTTTGACGATCTTTCACCATCGCCATCGGATATTCAACCGGTTTGTGGCTGTCTTCCGGGAACACGCCCACCACTTTCACCTTGTCGCTGGCGACCGCGTCGGAACCGTAGACGATGCCGAGCGGCGCTTCACCGCGCTCCACCAACGCCATCGCGCTGCGTACATTGTTGGCGCGCGCCAGTTTAGGCTCCAGCGCGCGCCAGGCGCCCAGATGCTCCAGCGCCTCTTTGGCGTAGATGCCGGCCGGCACGTGATCCGGATCGCCCACCGCCAGGCGGCCGCCGTTCAGCAGTTTGGCCCAATCGGTCTGCTTGTCGATGGCGATCTTGTCTTGTTTATCGTTCTTGGCGGCGATCAGCACCAGTTCGTTGCCCAGCAGCGTGTAACGGGTGTCTTTCACCATCTGCTGCTTATCGATGGCGTAATCCATCCACTGCTGATCGGCGGAGATAAACAGATCGGCGGGGGCGCCCTGCTCAATTTGGCGCGCCAGCGTAGAAGACGACGCGAAGGAGGAAACCACCTGCACGTCCTTGCCTTTTTGATACTGGGTGGCGATGTCCTGCAGCGCGTTGGTCAGCGACGCGGCGGCAAACACGGTGATCTTTTCCGCCGCCGAGGCCTGGGCCACCAGACCCGATGCCAACACGATCCCGCCAACCCATTTGGTCCATTGCTGTTTCATTGTTTTTCTCCGCAAGTTAACGTGCATTATCACTCTTCGTTATATAAAAAATAATATAACGTTGCGCGAAAGCTTGTCATGCGGTTTATCGGCAAAGCGTGAGATAACTTGAGGAATGCCCGCCGGGCGATGCCGACGGGTATCGGGATGGGGAACGGTCAGTGCTGGGTACGGTTTTCTTTCGAACGGCCCACTTTGGAGAAGACGTTGAACACTTCGCCAAAACCGTAGATCAAGCCGAGGATCAGCGCCATGACCACCGGCACCATCACCACGGCGAATAACAGACTTTTCAATAATTCCAACATGATAGCCTCGCTTAACTGCCCATTGAGCGGCAAATGCCTTTCACCGCATATCGGGTTATTCTAACCCAAAAAATCGCTAAAACCGGAGTTATTTTAGCCAGCGAGGCGAAATTGTGATCGGCCAAACGTGCCCTTTCCACCGGGCTCATGCCGGTGCGGGGTAATAGATCAGCGGCGGCGCATAGCCGGCGGGCGCCGCCAGCCGGGCCTCCACCCCGTACACCGCGCGAATGTTCTCCGGCGTCAGCGCCTGCCGCGGCGCACCTGCCGCACAGACCCTGCCCCGCTGCAGCAGCGCCACCCGATCGCAATAGCAGGCGGCCAGATTCAGATCGTGCAGCGTTACCACCACGCTGAGCTTCAGCCGCCGCAGCAAGGCCATAAACTGCTGCTGATGGGCGATATCCAGATGGTTGGCGGGCTCATCCAGCAGCAGCCACGGCGTTTGCTGCGCCAACGCGCGCGCCAGGTGCACCCGCTGCCGTTCGCCGCCGGACAGCCGCTGCCAATCGCGATCGGCCAGGTGGCTGATGCCCACTTGCTCCATCGCCTGCCCGGCGAGGCGGCGATCTTCGGGGCCGAAACCGCGCCAGCGGCCGATATGGGCCAGGCGCCCCAGCAGCACCGCCTCCTTCACCGGCAGCGCGAAGGCGCCGGGGGCGGATTGCTCGAGAAAGGCGATGCGCCTGGCGCGCTCCCGCCCGGAAAACGCAGTAATTTCGCGCCCTTCCAGCCAAACGTGGCCCCCGGCGGCAGGCTGCAACCCGGCCAGCAGCTTGAGCAACGTGGATTTACCGCTGCCGTTGACGCCGAGCACGCCGGTGACCTCACCGGGCAAGGCGCAGAAATCCAGATTTTCCAGCACCGTGCGTTCGCCCGCTCGCCAGCTCACCGCTTCGGCGCGCAGGCCGGATCGCGCTTTTTCAATCGTCATGCATTGACCTTCCGATACAGCAACAGCAGGAATACCGGCACCCCCAACAGCGCCGTCAGCACGCCGACCGGCAGCTCGCGCGGGGCAAACAGCGTTCTGGCCAGCGTGTCCGCCGCCACGGCGAACAGCGCGCCGCACAGCGCGCTGGCCGGCAACAGCAGCCGATGCCGCGAGCCGACCAGCCGCCGGGCGACATGCGGCACCGTCAGCCCGATAAATCCCACCGCGCCGCTGAACGCGACGATCGCCGCCGTCAGCGCGGTAGTCACCACATACAGCAGCAGCTTCAGCGGAGCCACCGCCACCCCCAACGAAGCGGCGGTCACGCCGCCGAACGCCAGCGCGTCCAGCTCACCCGCCCGCAGCCAACAAAGCAGCAGCGCCGCCGCCAGCGCCAGCCCGCACAGCCCGACCTGCGGCCAGCGCGCGTCGCTGAACGATCCCAGCAGCCAGAACATCACGCCGCGCGTGACGTTGGCGTCCGCCTGCCAGAGGGTGATCAGCGAAGTCAACGCAGAAAGCAGCTGCGTCACCGCCACCCCGGCCAGAATAAACAGCGTGGACTCCCCCTGCAGCGAACGCCCGGCCAGCAGCATCACCAACGCAAATGCTCCCAGCGCGCCGATAAACGCGCCGCCGGACACCGACAGCAGGCCGCCCCCCAGCCCCAATACCAATACCGTTACCGCCCCCACGCCGGCGCCGGAGGAGATGCCCAGCACCCAGGGATCGGCCAGCGGGTTGCGGGTCAGCGACTGCAGCACGGTGCCCGCCAACGCCAGCCCGGCGCCGGCCAGCGCCGCCAACAGCGCGCGCGGCATCCGCAGCGACCAGATGATGCGCTGATACACCTCGGCGTCGGTCGCCGCACTGCCGCTGACGCCGAACACGATGCGCCAGGCGTCGTGCCACGCGATCGGCGCAGGCCCCGACAGGGTGGCGCCCAGCAGGGCCAGCGGCAGCGCCGCCGCCAGCAACAGCAGCCAACCGGCCTTACGGCCGGGCAGTAACCCCCGGATCATGCTATTTCCAGCCTGCGATCACATAGTCGTCCAACAGCTGCCACACCGTCCCCGCCTCGCTGAAACCGGCTTGTCTAAGCGCCGCGAGCTGGAAATCCACCGGCGTCGGCGGCGGCACCGGGCGGCCGGCGAACAGCGCTTCACGCTCGGCCTGATAAGCGGCCAGCGCCGGCGATTGCAGCGCGCCCGCAAACCAGCGATCCCAATCCTCGACGCCGTTGTCCCAGGCGCGCTGTTGGGTCTGCTCGTCGTGCCGCTCCGCCAACGCTTTCAGCCGCGGCTGACGCTGGTCATAGCGCTGATGATCGGCGTTCAGGAACACGCCGCCGTCGGCCAGCAGCCCGGCAACGTTGCGGTACAGCGCCAGCTGCTGCTCGGGCATCAGCCAGTGCAGCGCCGTGCTGGACACCGCCGCCTGCGGCGCGGGGCCGGACAGCGCGGCAAAACAGGCCGGATCCGCCAGATCGGCCTGCAGAATGCGGATCCGATCGCCGTACTCCGCCAGCGCACCGCGCGCCACCGCCAGCAACAGCGGATCGAGATCGATGGCGGTCACCCTGGCCTGCGGAAAGCGCTGCAAAATGCGCAGGCTCAGCGATCCCGGGCCGCAGGCCAGATCCACCACGTGAAAATCCTGGCCGGCGGCCAGCGCCAGCACCTCCAGCTGGGCGTTAAAACGCGCTTCCCGTTCGGCGATGTAGGCCGCCTGCTGGCGATCCCAGGAGTCCAGCAGCGAAGAGAATGAAACGGCAGTCATATCAAGGTTCCTTGTTGGAAAAAGTCGGCGCCTGCGGCGGCAAGGCCGCCAGGCCCCGAATCAAACGGCCCAGCGCCGCCACGGTGCGGGCGGAAGGGTCCATGTCGTAACCGGGGAGGATCACGTAGCGCCGCTGACGCACGGCGCACAGCGTCGCGGTCAGCGGGTGATGTTCCAGAAAGGCGATTTTGTCGGCCGCGCTGTCGCCGAGGCCGCCGCGCGGCAGATCGCCAAGCACGATCGCATCCGGATCGCGGGCGGCGATAACCTCCCAAGACACCGTCGGCCACAGCTCGGGCCGATCGCCGAACAGGTTCTCGCTACCGACGCTGCGGCTCAGCAAACCTGGCGCGCCGCAGCAGCCCGCCACGTAGGGCGTTTGCGCGCCGGCATACCACCACAGCAGACGTAAATGCGGCAGCGGCGCGCGCTGCGCCTCAAACGCCCTCAGCTGCCCGCGCAGCCGCGCGACCAGCGCTTCACCGGCGCTGCTGACGTTGAAAATGCGCGCCAGCTCCCGCAGCTCGGTGAAAATGTCTTCGAACGTCAGCGCGGCGGCGATCGCGCTTTGCTGGCCGCTGCAGGCGCCGGGAGAGAGATAAGTGCCGATGCCCCATTCTGCCAGCCGCGCCCGATCGGGCGTTTCCGGGCTGTGCAGCCAGTAATAGCTAGCCGAATAGACAAAATCCGGCCGCATCAGCAGCAACGCTTCCGCCGTGGGCGGCGCCGGGCTGGTGGGCGCCTGCAATGTCTCGGCCGACGCCGTTGGCACGGGATCGCGCGTGCGGTCATACCCGACCACGCCGATCGCGCGGCCAGCCAGCCCCAGCGCCATCAGGTTTTCCAGCGCCGGGTTGGCGTAAACCAGCACCCGCTGCGGCGGCTGCGGGTAATCGCGCGTTACCCCGCAATTTTGCAGGCTGACGGCATCGGCACGCAGCGGCGCGCTGCCGCCCAATTCCAGGGCGCACAACAGCAGGGCAAGCCAGCCTTTCACGCCGTCAGAACCTGACCGACACGAAGGTTTCATAGCTGCGCGGCAGCGCGATCAGCGCCTGGTCCGGGTAAGTACGCTGATAGGCGTACAGCTGGTTGGTGGCGTTGCGAATGCGAAAACCAACATCGACGATCGGCGTCAGCTGATAGTCTGCCGCCAGATCGAGCGTGGTGTACGCGCGCATCTTGCGCCGGTTGGCGTCGTCGTTGTAGCTGCTGCCGACGTAGCGCAGCGAAGAAGCCAGCCCCAGGCGCTCCGTCGCCTGATAATGCACGCTGAGGTTGGCGGTCCAGTCCGGGATATAGGCCGGGCGATTGCCGTTGTAGCTGCGCAGCGGGCTACCGCCGCGATAGTCGTCGTAGCGGGCATGCGTGTAAGCGGCGTTGCCGGCCAGCTCCCAGCGTTCGTCGGGACGCAGCACCACGCCAAGCTCAATGCCGCGCGACGTCTGCCTGCCTACCGCGTTCAACGCATCCGGCCGCTGCGCGTCGGGCACAAACAGGTTGTCCTTGCGCAGTTCGTACAGCGCCAGCGTCGCCTCGCCCTTGTTCCCCCAGAACTGCCCTTTGGCGCCGGCCTCCCACTGGCGCGCTCGCGTCAGCGGCAGATCGGTCTGCGTTGGGCTGAGGAAGAACAGATCGTTGCCCGGCTCCTGGCCGGTGGTGTAGTTGGCGTAGAGCGTGAGGTTGTCGGTCAATGCATAGCTGGGGCCCAGGCTCCAGGTGCTGAAAACGTAGGTGTGCGCGCGGCTCTCTTCCTGCGGCCCCTGGAAGCGCCAGTCCATGTTCATATGGTTGTAGCGCAGCTGGCCCAGCAACGCTAAACGCTCGGTCAGGCTGAAGCGATCCTCGAGAAAGGCGGCGTACTGGTTCTGGGTAACGTGGCGCACCGGCGCGCGTTGGCGGTCGGTACCCTGGGCGAACGGCTCTCTGGGCGGCGCGACAAGCGGTACGTCTTCCGAGCCGGGGAAACCGTTGGAATAATACTGAAAATGCCGCTTGCTCAGATCGAGGCCGACCAGCAACCGGTTATCAAAACCGGCGATGGCGCGGTCGAATACCAGCGAACTGCGGTTGCCGATCAGATCGTCGTCGTGCGCCAGGGCGCCGAAGGAGTCGCGGTTGACGTCGCCGGGCCGGGCCGCCGCCGCGACGCGGAAGCGCTCGACGTTGCGCCATTCGCGAAAGCCGCTGTAGTAATAGAATTGGTTATGCCATTCCACTTCGGGCGTCATAAACCAGTCCAGGCTGGCCTGAAATGCGGTGGCGTTGCTCTGGATGCGGCTGTCGGTCAGGTTGTTGTAATTGATGTCGCGCAGCTCGCCGGCAATGCGCCCGTCCAGCAGCGGCGTGCCGTAGTAAGGGTTGTTGGTGCGGTTGAGCATGCGGTCCAGGCTAAGCGTCAACAGCGCATCGTCCGTCAGCTTAAACAGCAGCGAGCCGGAAACCCGCTTCTGCCGATCGCGTTCATACTGCACGTTGCTGCCGCTGTCGTTGCCGCTGACGTCCAACCGGTACGCCACCGCATCGTCCACCAGCGCGCCGCCGGCCCCCAGATGCAGACGCTGGCTGCGGTAGCTGCCGAAGCCATAATCGAGCTCGAGCGGCTGGCGGCTGAAGGTCGGCCGCCGCGAGATCAGGTTGACGCTGCCGCCCGCGGCGCTCAGGCCGTTCAAGGCCGATCCCGGCCCGCGCAGTACCTCGATGCTGTCGTAATGCGCCGGATCGCCCAGCTGCAGCGTGCTGCCGGGCATCTCCACGCCGTTATACAACCAGGCGATAGGCCGGAAACCGCGCGCGGAAAAGTTATTGGACAACGTTGGCGAAGCGACGCCGGACAGACCGGTGGCATGCTCGACGGCGGCGGCCAGCGAGCGGTCGCCCCGCTGTTGGATCGCTCTTGCGCTGATGATATCGACGCTGCGCGGCGTTTCCCGAGCGGTCAGCCCGAGCTGCGAAGCGCTGCGGCTCACGGCGCTCAACGCATCGTAGCGCCCGGCGGGGGCCGCCGCCTCCACGGTGAGCTGTTCTTCGCACCCCGTGGCATTGCGGGCTTTATCGCAGTCGGCAGCGAAAGCCAGCGGCGCCGTCAGTGCGCCGCCGACCCAAGCGGCAAGGCATAAAGATTTTCTGGGCGTGACAAGACGCCGGCGTGTCGTACTCATGTGGAGCATCCCTGTGGTGAAATAAAAATCGGCCGCAGCCGGAATAAAGCTTTATCGTTTTTGTTATGTTATATTATTACAATATTGCAATGCCAGTCTTTATTGCCCCACTCTCCCACGCGCGGCGTTTGGCGCTTTGCCGCCAAATCGGCGACAATACGATTTTTGCCGCCGACAGGATGCGCTATGCAGGCCGAAATTCTTCTGACTCTCAAACTCCAGCAAAAGCTGTTCGCCGATCCGCGCCGCATCGCGCTGCTGAAACAGGTGCAGCACACCGGCTCCATCAGCCAGGGCGCCAAACTGGCGGGCATCAGCTACAAAAGCGCCTGGGACGCCATCAATGAGATGAACCAACTGGCGGAACAAACGGTGGTGGAACGCGCCACCGGCGGCAAAGGCGGCGGGGGCGCGCATTTGACGCACTACGGCCAACGGCTGATCCAGCTGTACGATCTGCTGGGCCAGGTGCAGCAAAAAGCCTTCGACGTGCTGCAGCAGGACGATCTGCCGCTCGACAGCCTGCTGGCGGCCATCTCGCGCTTCTCGCTGCAAACCAGCGCGCGCAATCAGTTTTTCGGCACCGTGATCGAACGCGACCACCAGCAGGTACAGCAGCATCTGGCGATCCTGCTGAACGACGGCAGCACTCGCCTGACGGCGGCCATTACCCAGCAAAGCGCCGATCGGCTGCAGCTGACGCCCGGCAAAGAGGTGCTGGCGCTGATCAAGGCGCCCTGGGTGCGTCTGAGCGTCGATGCGGCCGATAACGCCGACGCGGAGAATGCGCTGGCGGGCGTGGTGGCCGGCATTCAGCCGGGCGCCGAACACAGCGAGGTGCTGGTGACGCTGGCGGGCGGCGAAACCCTGTGCGCCACCCTGACGACGGCGGAGCTGCAGCGCCTGCAGCTGAGCGTCGGCGCCGCCGTACACGCCCTGTTCAACGCCGATCGGGTGATTGTCGCCACGTTGTGTTAAGCGCAACGTGATGTTGCGTTTTTGTTGATTGACATCACCCTGCAATGCGCCTATTTCTAAGGAAAATAATTGCAAAAAAAGGAACAGGTGATGTCGTCGTTGCACATTTCGCAAGGTTCATTCCGCTTGAGCGATACCCGCACCCTGACGCTGGAAGCGCTGGCGATCCAGGCCGGTGAAAGCTGGGCCTTCGTCGGCGCCAACGGCAGCGGCAAATCCGCCCTGGCGCGCGCGCTGGCCGACGAACTGGTTCTGCTGCGCGGCGAACGCCGCAGCGACTTTCAGCATGCGGTGCGCATCTCCTTCGAACAGTTGCAAAAGATGGTCAGCGACGAGTGGCAACGCAACAATACCGATCTGCTCAGCGCGGACGAAGACGACACCGGCCGTACCGCGGCGGAGATCATTCAGGAAGAGGTGAAAGACGCCGCGCGCTGTGAGCGACTGGCCGCGCAGTTCGGCATTACCGCCCTGCTGACGCGCCGCTTCAAATACCTCTCCACCGGCGAAACGCGCAAAACCCTGCTGTGCCGCGCGCTGATGCCGCAGCCCGACCTGCTGATCCTCGATGAACCTTTCGACGGGCTGGACGTGCACTCGCGCGCGCAGCTCGCCGCGCTGCTGAGCGAGCTTTCCGCCCAGGGGCAGACCGTGGTGCTGGTGCTCAACCGTTTCGACGAAATACCGGATTTTGTCCGGCAGGTGGGCGTGCTGGCGGACTGCACCCTGACCAACCGCGGGCCGCGCAGCCAGGTGATGGCGGACGCGCTGGTGGCGCAGCTGGCGCACAGCGAAAATCTCAGCGGGCTGGCGCTGCCGGAAACGGAGGATCCGACGCAAAAAGAGGCCCTGCCGGCGGATCGTCCGCTGATCGTCCTGCGTGACGGCGTGGTCAGTTATAACGATCGGCCGATCCTCAATCATCTCGACTGGCAGGTTAACCCCGGTGAACACTGGCAGATCGTCGGTCCGAACGGCGCCGGCAAATCCACCCTGCTCAGTTTAATCACCGGCGATCACCCGCAGGGCTACAGCAACGATCTGACGCTGTTCGGCCGCCGCCGCGGCAGCGGGGAAACCATCTGGGAAATCAAACGCCATATCGGCTACGTCAGCAGCAGCCTGCATCTGGATTATCGCGTCAACACCAGCGTGCGCAACGTGGTGCTGTCGGGGTTCTTCGATTCGATCGGCATTTATCAGGCGGTCTCGGATCGCCAGCGGCAGCTGACCGAGCAATGGCTGGCGCTGCTCGGGCTCGACGGCGCGCGCGGTGACGCCCCGTTCCACAGCCTTTCCTGGGGCCAACAGCGGCTGGCGCTGATCGCCCGCGCGCTGGTGAAGCACCCGGCGCTGCTGATCCTCGACGAGCCGCTGCAAGGGTTGGATCCGCTCAATCGCCAGTTGGTGCGCCGCTTCATCGACGTGCTGATCGGCCAGGGCGCCACGCAGTTGCTGTTCGTTTCGCACCATGCCGAAGATGCGCCGCAGTGCATCACCCACCGCCTCAGCTTCGTGCCCGACGGCGAGGGCGGCTACGGCTATCAACACCAGCGGCTGGAGGCGGCCTCCGTCTGAAACGCGGCGTAAACATATCCGGCAACACTTCACCGCAGCACATCACATTTGGCCTTTTATCATAGAAAGAAAGCCATTTTCTGGAGACGCCATGTCCGCTGCGTTGATTATCATCGACCTGATCGAGGATCTTATCGGGCCCAAAGGCCGCGCCAACCACTGCCGTGAACAGGTGGCGGCGACCCACCTGCTCGCCAACGTCAATGCCGCCGCGGCCTATGCGCGGGTGCGAAAAATCCCGGTAATTTGGGTGCGGGTGGGATTCGCCGACGATTATCATGACATCCCGCCTCACTCGCCGCTGTTCAACCATCTCAAGCAGATCGGCGCGCTGCGGCTAAATGGCCCGGGATGCCGCTGGGTGCCCGAACTGCACCGGGAAGAGACCGATCTGCAGTTTGAAAAAACGGCGGTTAGCGCCTTCTCCGGTAACAATTTGTTAGCCTGGCTGCGGCAACATCGGTGCCACCATTTGCTGCTGGCGGGCATCAGCACGCCGCTCGCCATCGAAAGCACCGCGCGTCAGGCGCACGACGCCGGCTTTCAGGTGACCGTATTGCACGATCTGTGCGCAGCCCCTACGCAGGAGATCCACCAGCAGAGTCTGGATACCCTGCAAAATCTGGCCGAAATCACCCGTTCGCAGGCCTGGATGAGAGGTTAACCTGCATCGCCGCCGGTTGTGTCGGCCGGCATAATGCACGAATGCATCACTGCCCCGACCTTTAGCGTCATTCTGGTGTGCTACTATCCGCTTTAGCGCTCAATTTCGCCATCATCGCACGCCGCAAAGGCGCTGAGCGCCGTGTACATATTTTAAAGGGACATATTATGTGGGGCGTACTGGCTGCTTCGTTATTTTTCTTGCCGTTTAACCGGCTGATAGCCTGGGTGATCCTGGCCGCCTCGGCGGGCATGGGGCTTTATCATGGGGTGCTGACGCCACTCAGCCTGGGTTGCCTGTTGGCCATCGTGGCGCTGGCGGGTCTACGTCATTATTTTCGCGCGCAGCGTAATCTGGCGATCGCGCTCGAAGGGTTGGTGATCGCCGGCTGCGTGGCGCTGTTCTTGCATCTGGTGCCTGGCATCCACAACCAGCTGATGATCGACGGCGAAAAGGCCGGCCCGCTCAGCGCGCCGTTCACCATGTATTACAACTTCGACAAGTCGATGGTGCCGTTCCTGCTGTTCGCCTGCTTGCCCACATTGTTTTCCGCCGAACGCGGCGGCAACGGCGGCAAGGCGGGCTGGATTGCGCTGCTGCTGGCCGTGCCGGCGCTGTTGCTGCTGGCGGTGTCGCTGGGCGGCTTAAAAATCGAGCTGCATGCGCCCGCCTGGATCCTGCCCTTCGTTATGGCGAACCTGTTCTTCGTCTGCATGGCCGAAGAAGCGCTGTTTCGCGGCTACCTGCAGCAGCGCCTCAGCCAGTGGCTGGGGGCCTGGCCGGCGCTGATCGTCGCCTCCCTGGTGTTCGGCGCCGCGCATCTGGCGGGCGGTACGCTGATGGTGATCTTCGCGACCCTCGCCGGGGTGATCTACGGCCTGGCGTGGATGTGGAGCGGCCGTCTGTGGGTGCCGATTCTGTTCCATTTCGGGCTTAATCTGACCCATCTGCTGTTCTTCACCTACCCGCTGTATCAGCACCCCTGACGGCTGACGCCGGCAGAGAGCCTCTCTCTGCCGGTTGACCAGGTGAAAACGCTATCACCGGCAGCTCACCGCAATCCCCTCAATCACGTAGCCACCGGCTCATCTCCGCCCATCCGGCGCTTTTCAATCAAGTGTAAACGATTCCATTTTTCGCGTTAGATCACCTTTTTATCGCCGCGGGCATGCTATCTTTTTGCGCAATGTACTCTCCCTTTTCAGCAACGGGCGTATCAAGACGGCGGCTGAAAGCGATTACACCTCGTCGACGCCAAGAAAGGAACCGTATGACGGCATTTAACCCTATCGATCATCCACACCGCCGCTATAACCCGCTGAGCGGCCAATGGGTGCTGGTCTCACCGCACCGCGCCAAGCGCCCCTGGCAGGGCCAACAAGAGGCCGTCCCCACGGAAACGCTGCCGGCGCACGATCCCGACTGTTTCCTGTGCCCGGGCAATGCGCGCGTCACCGGCGATCGCAATCCGGAATATCGCGGCACCTATGTCTTTACCAACGATTTCGCCGCGCTGATGAGCGATACGCCGCCGGCGCCCGACAGCCACGATCCGCTGATGCGCAGCCAGAGCGCGCGCGGCGTCAGCCGGGTTATCTGTTTCTCTCCCGATCACAGCAAGACCCTGCCCGAACTGACGCTGCCGGCGCTGGAGCAGGTGGTCACCGCCTGGCAGGCGCAAACCGAGGAGCTGGGCAAGCACTACCCCTGGGTGCAACTGTTCGAAAACAAAGGCGCGGCGATGGGCTGCTCCAACCCGCACCCGCACGGGCAGGTCTGGGCCAACAGTTTTCTGCCGAACGAGGCCGAACGCGAAGATCGCCTGCAACACGACTATTTCCGGGAACATGCCTCCCCGCTGCTGCTGGACTATGCGCAGCGCGAGCTGGCCGCAGGCGAACGCATCGTGGTGAACACCGAACACTGGCTGGCGGTGGTGCCCTACTGGGCCGCCTGGCCGTTTGAAACGCTGCTGCTGCCGAAAACGGCGGTGCAGCGCATCACCGATCTCAGCGCGGCGCAAAGCCGCGATCTGGCGCTGGCGCTGAAGAAGCTGACCAGCCGCTACGACAACCTGTTCCAGTGCTCGTTCCCCTATTCGATGGGATGGCACGGCGCGCCGTTCAATGGCGCCGACAACCGGCACTGGCAGCTGCACGCCCATTTCTATCCGCCGCTGCTGCGTTCAGCCAGCGTGCGCAAATTTATGGTCGGTTACGAGATGCTGGCGGAAACCCAGCGTGACCTGACCGCCGAACAGGCCGCAGAGCGTCTGCGCGCCGTCAGCGATATTCATTACCGTGAAGCCGGAGCCCAAGCATGAGCCTGAAACCGCTTACCCATTCCCTGTTTACCGAACACTTCGGCTATGCGCCGGCGTTGACCATCCAGGCGCCGGGGCGGGTGAACCTGATCGGCGAGCATACCGATTACAATGACGGCTTCGTGCTGCCCTGCGCCATTGATTACCAAACCGTTATCGCCTGCGCCAAGCGCGACGACCGTCAGATCCGCGTGCTGGCCGCCGATTATCAGAATCAGCAGGATCAATTCTCGCTCGACGATCCGATCGTCAGCCATCCCGACCAGCGCTGGTCCGACTATGTCCGCGGCGTGGTGAAGCACCTTCAGCGCCGTAACGCCGATTTCGGCGGCGCGGATCTGGTGATCGCCGGCAATGTGCCGCAGGGCGCGGGGCTCAGCTCCTCCGCCGCGCTGGAAGTGGCGGTGGGCCAGGCGCTGCAGGCGCTCTATCAGCTGCCGCTGGACGGCGTGGCGCTGGCGCTGAACGGCCAGGAGGCGGAGAACCAATTCGTCGGTTGCAACTGCGGCATCATGGACCAGCTGATCTCCGCGCTCGGCCGGCGCGACAGCGCTCTGCTGATCGACTGCCGCTCGCTGGAGACCCGCGCGGTGCCGATGCCGGACAACGTGGCGGTGGTGATCATCAACTCCAATGTGCAACGCGGGCTGGTGGACAGCGAATACAACACCCGCCGCAAACAGTGCGAAGAAGCGGCGCGTTTCTTCGGCGTCAAGGCGCTGCGCGACGTCAGCCCCGAACAGTTTGCAGCGCGTCAACATGAGTTGGATCCGTTGGTGGCCAAACGCGCGCGCCATGTCATCAGCGAGAATGCCCGCACGCTGGCGGCGGCCGATGCGCTGGCGGCCGGCAATCTGCAACGCATGGGCCGGCTGATGGCGGAGTCTCACGCCTCGATGCGTGACGACTTTGAAATCACCGTACCGCCAATCGATCGGTTGGTCGAGATTGTCAAAGCGACCCTCGGCCCGCGCGGCGGCGTGCGCATGACCGGAGGCGGCTTTGGCGGCTGCATCGTCGCGCTGATGCCGCAGGACCTCGTGGAAACGGTGCGCGCCGCCGTGGCGCACGAGTATCCGCTGCAAACCGGCGGATTGCGGGAAACGTTTTACGTCTGCCAGGCTTCGCAGGGGGCCGGCACATGCTGACGGTGAGCACGGAAGCGGCGCCCGATGGGCAGCCTTACCAGCTGACGCGGCTGCAAAACGCCGGCGGCATGACCGTCACCCTGATGGACTGGGGCGCCACCTGGTTGTCCGCGGTATTGCCGCTCACATCCGGCGAAAAACGCGAGCTGCTGCTCGGCTGCCGCAGCCCGGCGGACTATCAACGTCAGGGCGCCTATCTGGGCGCCACCGTTGGCCGTTACGCCAACCGCATCGCCAATGCCAGCCTGCCTATCGACGGTAAATCCCATGCGCTGCTCGCCAATCAGGGCGCGCACCAGTTGCACGGCGGCCCCGACGGTTTTCATGCCCGCCGCTGGCGCCGGGTACAGCAGGATGCGCACCAGGTCTGCTATGCGCTGCATTCAGCGGATGGCGATCAGGGCTTCCCCGGCAATCTCGACGTGCAGGTTTGCTACCGCCTGACCCTCGATAATCGTCTGGAAATCAGCTATCTGGCGCAGGTCGATCGCCCCTGCCCGGTCAACCTGACCAACCACGCCTATTTCAATCTGGACGGCCCCGGCACCGACGCCCGCGCCCAACGGCTGCAGCTGTTCGCCGATCGCTATCTGCCCGTCGACGCCGAGGGCATTCCCTGCGCCGAGCTGACGCCGGTGGACGGCAGCGGTATGGATTTTCGTCAACCGAAAACGCTGCTGCAGGATTTCCTGCGCGATCGCGACCAACAGCGGGTCAACGGCTACGATCACGCCTTTCTGTTGCACCGCATCTGCGGCGCGCTGGAAAGCCCGGCGGCCCATTTATGGTCCGCCGACGGGCAGGTGCAAATGAGCGTGTTCACCGACGCACCTGCGCTGCAACTCTACAGCGGCAATTTTCTGGCCGGCACGCCGGCGCGCGACGGCGGCAGCTATGCCAACCATGCCGGCGTGGCGCTGGAAAGCGAGTTTTTGCCGGACAGCCCGCACCATCCCGAGTGGCCGCAGCCGGATTGCTGGCTGCAGCCGGGGAGCCGCTACCGCAGCGCCACGCATTATCAGTTTTATCCTATCTAACCCGCCATGCCCCTCGCCGTAAGGCCGGGGGCGATTTGTTATAAATGCTTACCTTTTAGCCCTATCCCCCCGCCGGCGCCCACCTTCCCTTATTCCAAAACGCGCACTACACTCAGGCTACCGTGATAAGCACAACGCCTTGTGCAACGTCACCATTTTCGGCCGATGGCGGCCAATCAATAGCTGAAGGAACACCTATGCGTCTGATTACTGCACTTCCATTGCTGGCGGGCTTAATGCTGAGCACCAATCTGATGGCGGCCGACGCGACGACGGCGACGAAAACGCCTTCGCCGGCGCAGGCGGCCCAACAGAAACGCATGACCGATTGCAACCAGCAGGCATCCACCAAGTCGCTGAAAGGCGCGGACCGCTCCACCTTTATGAGCACCTGTCTGAAATCCGAAGGCGCCGCTGCAACGGGCAAAACCCTGACGCCGCAGCAGCAGAAGATGAAAAGCTGCAACGCCGACGCCAAAACCAAGGATCTGAAGGGCGACGCGCGTAAAACCTTCATGAGCAACTGCCTGAAAAAATCGGCCTGATTTTCCCTCTGCCACGGCGCGTCCGAAGCGATTCCGACGCGCCGTTTCTCCCCCTTCCGCCCCAGCCTGAACGATTCAGCTTTTTCCTTTCTCCAGCCCTTACTTTGCGGCAAGAAATTGGCTATGGTTAGACACTATCGATTGCCGAGCCCCGGCCCGCGGCAATATAATGATTTTCGTTATCATTGAAATGTCAGATTATTAAGGAGTTAAGCTATGGCTGTAACTAAGCTGGTTCTGGTGCGTCACGGCGAAAGCCAGTGGAACCAAGAAAACCGCTTCACCGGTTGGTATGATGTTGATCTGTCCGACAAGGGCCGCACCGAAGCGAAAGCAGCAGGCAAGCTGTTGAAAGAAGAAGGTTTCACTTTCGACTTCGCTTACACCTCCGTACTGAAGCGCGCGATCCACACCCTGTGGAACATCCTCGACGAGCTGGATCAGGCCTGGTTGCCAACCGAAAAATCCTGGAAGCTGAACGAACGTCACTACGGCGCGCTGCAGGGTCTGAACAAAGCCGAAACCGCTGAAAAATACGGCGACGAGCAAGTGAAACAATGGCGTCGCGGCTTCGCGGTGACCCCGCCGGAGCTGACCAAAGAAGACGAACGTTACCCTGGCCACGATCCGCGCTACGCCTCGCTGAGCGAGCAAGAGCTGCCGCTGACCGAAAGCCTGGCGCTGACCATCGATCGCGTTATCCCTTACTGGGACGAAGAGATCCTGCCACGCATCAAGAGCGGCGAACGCGTGATCGTTGCGGCGCACGGCAACTCGCTGCGCGCGCTGGTGAAATACCTGGATAACCTGAGCGAAGACGAAATCCTCGAGCTGAACATCCCAACCGGCGTGCCGTTGGTGTATGAGTTCGACGAGAACTTCAAGCCAACCAAACGTTACTACCTGGGTAACGCCGATGAGATCGCTGCAAAAGCGGCGGCCGTGGCGAACCAGGGTAAAGCGAAGTAATTTCGCCGGTTCACGAAAAAGCCCCCGGTTTTCACCGGGGGCTTTTTTATTTCTGCTGCGCCATCGCCTCATTTACCGCATCCAGCCGTTCCTGCATCGCCGGATGAGTGCTGAGCCAGGCAGGCAGCGCCCAGTCATCGGTCTTTTCTCGTTCAGGCGCCTGCGCCAACGCGCGGTAGATCGCCGCCATTTCCGCCAGCGAACGCCCCTGGCGCTGCATTTCCGCTATCGCAAACGCATCCGCCTCACGCTCCATCCCGCGAGAAAACTGCATCTCATTTACGAAGGATGCGGACTGCAGCAACGTGTCGCCGATGCCGCTGACGTCACCCGTCATCCACATCAGCGTCAATGCCACCAGTGACGAGCGCACCAACATGCTCATCGGATGGCGATAAGCGTGATGCCCCATTTCGTGCAGCATCACCGCCGCCAAGCCATCGTCGTTTTTCGACAAGGTGACCAGGCTATCGCTGAGCACCAGCGTGCCGTCCGGCAACATAAAGGCGTTCGGCGCGCCGGGCGCCGCCATCAACTTCAGCGAGAGCGGCGTGCGCTCTTGGCGCATGTCGGCCGGCATCACCTGCCGGAACAGCTGCTGCAGCGCCCGTTGCCGTTCGGCCGGCAGTGCCGAGGGCGCGAAGCCACTCTGCTCCAAGAACGTCTGCGTATGTTCGCCCAGCTTCTGTTCCACCGAGGTGGGGATGCGCATGGCGATCTCGCTGCTCGCCCACGGCAGCACCACGTAAACGTAAGTCACTACCGCCAGCAGCGTCATCAGCAGCGCCAGGGCGACGCCGCGTTTATGGCGTTCCAGGCGATGCACCCAACCCGGCGAACGGCGCTGATAGAACCAGCGGCGAAAGGCCGCGTCGTCATCGGGCACAAAACGCCCGCCGCCCTTGAAGGTAAGCGTCAGCGGAATATTGCCCAGCGCGGCAGAAACGGTGATGTCCGTCAGCGGGATGTAACGCTGTTCATCCTGCCGCTGCAACGTCACGCCTTCGCCGCTTTCGTTCACCAGCAGACGAGCCGCCTCACGTGCGGCCCGCCCCGGCAACTGATAAGCGCCTTCAAGGATCATCGGCGCCTCAGAAGCTGCCGCCCAGATCCAGCGCCTGCACCGCTTCTTCGGCCACCGCGCTGTTGGCGGTTTCCTGATGCGCCGTAATGTCCAGCAGCGCCAGATCGCCTTCAACCGCAGTGCACGCCGCCAGATAACGGGCATGACGCACTTCCGCCACCGGCGCCGCCAAACCGAGCGAGAACAGGGTAATCAGGGTATTGGTGATCAACAATCCCATGTACGGCAGCGTTTTCATTGAGGAATGCAGCTTGATGTCGCCGTTCAGCCTTGCCTGGTTAAACAGGTAGTTGCGTTGGGCGACAACCTGGTAGCTGCTGGCCACCAGGGCGCCGATCAGCAGCACCACCATCATCAGCAGAAGGCTGCTGATATTGTCCAGCACCAGCACATCGATGGCTTCGTTGGTCAACATGCCCATCAATACCATCTGATAGAGGGTAAAGAAGAACGAACCGATGCACACCAGCGCGACCAACATGAACGGCAGGAATATGAGCAGGCCGATCAAGGCAAATTTGATAAAGGCCGATTTCTTCAGTTCGGCAATAAACGGCGTGTTCCCGAAAAACAGGTTATTAACGTACAAATCATGCTGCAGTGCGCTAATAATGCCGTTTACCGCCGCAAATGCCGGCACGGCCAAAATCAGCGTCAGCACCAGCATAAATGCGATGGCGTTGATGCTGCCAAGACCGCTGCCAATGCCGAGCAAGACGATCAGACCGACATACAGTCCGATAATCAGCAATAACGGGCAGAATAGCAAAGCCCAATAGGCGCGCCCGGTGCGGCAGACATAATTAAAGCGCACGCCGCGATAGCTCGACATAATCGCATTGTAGCGCCAGCTGCGGATAACGATCCACGGCAACAGGGCAAGCAATACCAGCAGCGCCAACAGCCCCAGCAATGGCGTCACCGCCAGCAGGAAATAAAATACGATGATGCCGCCGATCACCAACAGCCGTCCTTTCAGAATTTGCAGCGGCTGCGCATGATAATCGAAACGATCGCCGTCCAATTCCGTGTTGCCGTAAAAATAGCGACGACGACGCACCGTCGCCCAGGCGGAATAGATGCCCAGGGTCAGAGCGGTCAATAACGCGTTGACTAACCAAATAGCGAAGTACTCACCACCTTTCCCATGGAATTTAATCCGGTGCAGCCCCAGCGGCTGCGAGGTATTGTTTGTCATAATTCTTTCATCCTGAAAGGAATAAGGTCATACCACTCCCCACTTATTAGGCCTGCGGGGTTTATGGAATAAAAAAGCGTCTTATATAAGCACAATGCCGAGAGCGGTGACAATTATTCTTTTATTAAATAGGAATAATGCGAATACGGCCGCTTAAAGATTTAATAAGCCTATTGACTGTAGGCCTTAAATTGACAGGAGATATAAAATTTTAAGGTAAATAGAAAAAGGGCCCGCTGGCGAGCCCCTCTTTACGCGATTAACCGCGGCGCGCTTTCACCGCCGCCGCCAGATCGCGCAGCACGGTTTCGGTATCCTGCCAGCCGATGCAGCCGTCGGTGACGCTCTTGCCGTAAACCAGCGGCTCGCCGCTTTCGAGGCTCTGGTTGCCTTCCACCAGGTGGCTTTCGATCATTACACCGATAATCGCTTTTTCACCGCCGCCAATTTGCCCGCAAACATCGGCGCTCACGTCCATCTGTTTTTTGAACTGTTTGCTGCTGTTGGCATGGCTGAAGTCGATCATCACCTGCGCCGGCAGCCCCGCTTTGCTCAGACCAGCTTTGACGTCCTTCACATGCGCCGCGCTGTAGTTTGGCTCTTTGCCGCCGCGCAGGATAATGTGGCAGTCACCGTTGCCGCTGGTGTTAACGATCGCCGAGTGGCCCCATTTGGTCACCGACAGGAAGCAGTGCGGCGCGCCGGCGGCGTTGATGGCGTCGATCGCCACCTTGATGGTGCCGTCGGTGCCGTTCTTGAAGCCGACCGGGCACGAGAGACCAGAGGCCAGTTCACGGTGCACCTGCGATTCCGTGGTGCGCGCGCCGATGGCGCCCCAGCTCATCAAATCCGCCAGGTACTGCGGCGTGATCATGTCGAGGAATTCGCCGGCGGCCGGCAACCCGCTGTCGTTGATCTCCACCAGCAGCTTGCGCGCCAGGCGCAGGCCGTCGTTGATGTTGAAGCTGTTGTCCATTTGCGGATCGTTGATCAGGCCTTTCCAGCCCACGGTGGTGCGCGGTTTTTCGAAGTACACGCGCATCACCACTTCCAGCTCGCCGCTCAGTTCTTCACGCAGCGCCAGCAGGCGCCCCGCGTACTCTTTGGCGGCTTGGGTATCATGGATGGAGCAAGGGCCAATCACCACCAGCAGGCGATCGTCGCTGCCGCGGAGGATATTGTGAATTGCGCTGCGGGCCTGGGACACCGTCTTTGCCGCGCGTTCAGTGGCCGGGAATTTCTCCAGCAAAGCCACCGGCGGCAGGAGTTCCTTAATATCATTAATGCGTAAATCGTCGTTTTGGTAATTCATAGCTTTTCCATTCGGTATCGTGGGGTATTTCGCAGTGCGTAACGGTGTAGATCCCAACAATCTAGCCTGTGAGAATGGCGCTGTAAATCACCTTTGCCCCCCGCCGCTGGAACCGCCAAATTAACAGCAGATTGTGCTGTTTCATCTGGCGAGCGCAGAGCCTCCTTTTTCGCTATGCTAGCGATCAGAATATAAAGTGACCCGAGTTGAACATGCCCTCTCTGCTATTAGTTGATGACCACCCGGTGGTTCATGTCGCACTGGAAGCGGCGCTAATGAAATCATCCCGCCCCTACCGCCTGCAGGCGGCGCAGGATGACGTACAGGCGCTGGCCCTGCTGGCCGAGGCCGCTTTCGGCCTGGTGATCCTGGATATCGGCCTGCCGCAGGTCGACGGGCTGCAGCTGTTGAAAAAAATCCGCCGCCGCTATCCGCAACAAAAGATCCTGATCTATACCGCGCAGGAAGCCGATGTCTATGCGCGCATGGCGCATGCCGCCGGCGCCGACGGTTTCGTCAATAAAGGCAGCTCGCTGGCGGAGTTGGTGCAGGCGATCGAACAGGTGCTGGACGGTGAAATCAGCTTCCCCGCCGCCGCGCTGGCCGAAGAGGCGCCGACGGCGGACGGCGGGCTGCTCACCCCTAAGGAGCTCGAGGTGCTGGGCTTGCTGAGCCAGGGGCTGTCCAACCTGCAGATCGCCGACCGGCTGCACATCAGCAACAAGACTGTCAGCACGCACAAAAAAAACATCCAGCGCAAAACCGGCGCCGGCAACCTGCTGGAACTGGTGGCGGTGTTTAAAGAGCTGGCGCCATGATGCGCCGCGCCCTGCTGCTGCTGATCCTGTGGTGCGGCCTGGCGCAGGCGGCGGAGCCGGTGCGCTATCAGCTGGTCAGCAACCTGAATACCCCCGAGAATATGCTGATCGTCGGCGAGAAAAATCCCTGGCGCGATCGCACGCTGCGCGTCGGTATCATCAGTGAGAACACCAGCCCGTACAACATCATCGTGGACGACGATCTGTATGGGCTGAACGCCGACTACCTCGGCTATATCCAGCAGGTGACCGGCATCCGCTTCGCCATTTACGGCTTCGCCGATCTGACCCAGCTGGAACAGGCGCTGCACGACGGCAAGGTCGACCTGCTGTACGGCATCCCGCAGAGCGAAGCGCTGCACGGGCTGGAGATCTCCCAGCCTTACTACATCAGCAACCTGCGCGTATTGCGCGATCGCAGCAACGATAGGCCGGTGATGCTCAATTCCGCCAACGCCCGCGTCGCGATCGGCGCGCTGACCGACATGCAGTCCGGCGGCGCCCTGCAGGCGGTGGCGTCGCAGATCCAGCGCTACGACAACAACCTGCAGGCGGTCTATTCGCTGCTCAACGGCAGCAGCGACTACTTTATCGCCGACGAGGCCAGCGCCAGCTTTATCATCGACCAGCTGCAGCTCGGCCAGCTCTATCAAATTGAAAGCAACGAGAACCTGGGCAACCTGTCCTTCGTGTTCGCCGCCGCCGATCCGCGCCTGATAGACACACTGGACACCGCCATCGCCGACGCGCCGATGGAACTGATGAATGCCCTGCAGAGCCGCTGGAGCAAAAAGATCCCCAGCTACCTCGATACCGGCAATGCCGATCTGACGACGATGGAGAAGAATTGGGTGGCGAGCCACCGCGTGGTTTACTACGCCGCCATCGAGAACAACTTCCCGTTCGCCTACCGCGGTTCCGACGGCCAGCCGCGCGGCTACGCCATCGATATTCTCAACATCATCGCGCAAAACACCGGGCTGCGTTTCGCGCCGCTGTGGGCGCGCAACGCCGAGCAGGCCGATCAGCTGGTGCAATCCGGCCAGGCCAGCTTCCGCGCCGCCCTGCCGCTGGCGCGCGGCGTCAAGGCGCGCTATGGCGCCAGCATGCCGATCCACCGTTCGCTGTGGGGCGTTTACGTCGGCCAGTATGCCAACGGCGTCTCGACCTGGAGCGATCTGGCCGGCAAGCGCATCGGCGTGCTGCAGGGCGATTTGGCGCAGGGGCTGGTGCCGGAACAGGAACAGACCGTCAGCTTCGCCGACAGCAAGTCGATGTACGACGCGCTGGCCAACGGCCAGTTGGATGCGCTGGTGGATAACGTCATTTCCGCCAACTTTTTGGCGCTGTCGCGCTATTCCGGCGCCATCAAACTGGCCTTCGCCGCCAACAACATCCCCTATCCGGTAGCGTTCGGCGTACGCCGCGATCAGCCGCTGCTGCTGGCGATCCTCGATAAGAACCTGATGCAGATCCCGGCGGATACCCTGCAATCGCTGCGCGACGAGTGGATCGTCGACCGCAGCAACCTTATCGACGCGGTGAACGACAACCGCATGCCGCCGCAGACCACCTGGCTGCTGGCGCTGTTGGCCGCCGCCACCGTGTTGCTGTTGGCGCTGACGCTGCGCCGTTTCATGCTGCAGCGCCGTGAAAAACGCGAACGCGAGGAGCTCGAGCAGGCGCGCCGCCGCGCCGAAGCGGAAAACCGCATGAAGAGCAAATTCCTCGCCACCGTCAGCCATGAACTGCGCACGCCGATGCACGCCATCCTCGGCCTGCTGGAACTGGAGCTCAAACGCCAACCGGCGCCGGAAGGCCTGCCGGTGATTTACAGTTCGGCCTCATCGCTGCTCAACCTGCTCAACGACCTGCAGGATCACGCCCGACTGGAAACCGGGTCGTTGACGTTGGCGCCAAAACCGGTGGCGCTGCGCCCCTGGGTCGCGCGTATTGACGCCCTTTACCGGCCGCTTATCGGCGAACGGCCGTTGACGTTGAAAGTGGCGGCAGATCCGGCGCTGCCGGAGGCGGTGGTCATTGATGGTGAGCGTTTACTTCAGGTGGCTAACAACTTGATAAACAACGCGATAAAGTTCACGCCGCGCGGCGCCATTCAGGTCGAAGTCGGCTGGCGCGCGCAGGATGAGCGGCAGGGGGAATTGCATCTGACGGTGAACGACAGCGGCTGCGGCATCGCCGCCGATGAGGTGGGCAAGCTGTTTCAACCGTTTTACCGCGCGCGCGGCGCGCAACGCATCTCGGTGCAAGGTACCGGTTTGGGCCTGTCTATCTGCAAAGAAATCGTCGAACAGATGGGCGGCCGCATAGAGCTGCACTCGCAGCCGGGCGTCGGCACCCGCGTCGAGGTAGTGATACCGGTCGAGCTGAGCGGCGACGCGCCGGCTGACGCCCAGGAGGAGCACACCTTCGCTCTGCCGTCTTCCGCCTTGCGTACCGCGCTGATCGACGATCATCCCACCAATTTGTTGCTGCTGGAACGCCAACTGCGCCACTTCGGGCAGCAACCCGCCCGCTTCGAACAAGGCTATGCGCTGCTGAAGGCCCAGCGACGGCAGCCGTTTGACCTGCTGTTTATCGACTATAACATGCCGCGCCCGGACGGCCTGACGCTGGCCAGGCTGATCCGGCGCGACGAACAGCGGCTGCAGCGCCCGCCTTGCCGCATCGTGCTCTGTTCGGCGGACGTGCAGGAGTTTACCCGCATCCCGCCGGGGCTGGTGGCGATCGATCACTTCCTGACCAAGCCGATTTCGCTGACGGCGATCGGCCAGGTATTGGCTCAGCAACCGCAGGCTCAGGAAGAAAAGTCAGTCCTTACTGACCTACGGCAAACGCTGGCCGAAATGGCGGGCGGCGATCGCGCCATGCTGCAGCGGCTGGCGCAGACGCTCGGCGATACGCTGCGGCAAGACCGGCAGCGGCTCGCGGACGCCGTCGCCGCGAACGACTGGCCTCGCCTGGAGCAGGCGGCACACCGCATCAAGGGCAGCCTGCTGATGCTGCAGTTGCCGGAAGCCGCACAGCTATGCCAACAGCTGGTGGATACCGCACGTCGGGGCGAGCTTGCCGCCGCCGCTTATACTAAATTAAAGGCGTTAGTGGCGCAGATAGAACCGGAGCTGGACGCTCTGCTCGCCGCCGCCCCCTCTTTCGCTATGCATAAGGATGAATAATGTCGGACACTCCACACGTACACCTGCCGAAAGACAGTAATAGTAAACGCCTACTGACCGCTTTTTTAGTCACCGCCGTCTTTATGGTGGCCGAGGTGGTCGGCGGCCTGTTGTCCGGCTCGCTGGCACTGTTGGCCGACGCCGGCCATATGTTGACCGACGCCGCCGCGCTGCTGGTGGCGCTGATGGCGGTGCACTTCTCCCAGCGCAAACCCAACGCGCGCCACACCTTCGGCTACCTGCGCCTGACCACGCTGGCGGCCTTCCTCAACGCCGCGGCGCTGCTGGTGATCGTGGTATTCATCCTGTGGGAGGCGATACGGCGTTTCTTCGAACCGCAGCCGGTGATGGGTACCCCGATGCTGATCATCGCCATAGCGGGGCTGCTGGCGAACCTGTTCGCCTTCTGGCTGCTGCATCGCGGCAGCGAAGAGAAAAATATCAACGTGCGCGCCGCCGCGCTGCATGTGCTGGGCGACCTGCTCGGCTCGGTGGGCGCTATCGTCGCGGCCATCGTTATTCTCGCCACCGGCTGGACGCCGATTGACCCGATCCTGTCGGTACTGGTCTCCTGTCTGGTGCTGCGCAGCGCCTGGCGGCTGCTGAAGGAGAGCTTCCACGAGCTGCTGGAAGGCACGCCGCAGGAGGTCGATATCGCCAAGCTGCAAAAAGACCTGTGCCTGAACATCCCGGAAGTGCGCAATATCCACCACGTACACGTCTGGCAGATCGGCGAACAGAAGCTGATGACGCTGCATGCGCAGGTGATCCCGCCACATGACCACGATGGGCTGTTGCAACGCATCCAGGCTTATCTATTGCAACACTACAAGATCGGCCACGTGACCATTCAGATGGAGTACCGGCACTGCGAGACGCCGGACTGCGGTATCAATCGGGCGCCGGAGCCGAGTGAACACTCACATGCCGAAGCGCATTCGCACCTGGGGCATCGCCACTAAGCCAGGAGGGCGCCATCACGGCGCCCTCTACGTTGTTACGGAGCGGAAGATAACGGATTGGAATGGTTGCGCCCGGCGCTCTTGATCCACAGCCAGGAGCCGTTCAGCGCGATCAACGTCAGAATGACGTACTCCAGCGCCATCGCGTAAACGCCCTGGTAAGCGAAGATCGCCACGCTGATGACATCGATCACCACCCACAGCAGCCAGTTTTCCACGTACTTGCGCGTCATCAGGATCATCGCCACGATGGACAGCACCATCATCGCCGAATCCCAGAACGGGAAGGCGTCCGGCTGCAGCGTCGGCATCTGTACGTTCAGCCCCAGCCCTTGCATCACCGCCACCGCAATCTGCGTCAGCCAGGCGAACACGCGGTCGATGTTAAAGGTCATCAGGCCAATGCCGATGACGCACACCGCCGCCCAAGCCAGCGCTTTCGGCAGCGGCAGCCAGCGGATCTGCAGCTCAGCCTGATTATCCTGGGTCTGGCGGCTCCAGGCATACCAACCGTAAATATTGGCGCCGAAGAAGAACAGCTGCAGCAGCAGGCTGGCGTACAGCTGGATCTGGAAGAAAATCACCGCGAACAGCGTGACGTTGATCAGGCCGAACAGGTAGTTGATGATTTTTTCCTTGCTGGCGTACCAGATGCACAGCAACCCGAACAGTGTGCCGATGGCTTCGATCCACGACAGATCGTAACCGCCCGCGCCAAGCGGAATATGCACCAGAATATTGCTGGTACTGAAGAAGCTCATGAGGTCATCCTTTTAAACGGTTAAGCGTTGCCTTTAACCTGCATCTTAAGCTGAGCGGCGAAATCCAGCATGCGGTTCAGCGGCACCAGCGCCTTTTCACGCAGCGCGGCGTCCACGTGGATCTCATGCTGCGCGCCCCCCTGCTCCAGCCCTTCGGCAATCGCCTTCAGGCCATTCATCGCCATCCACGGGCAATGCGCGCAGCTGCGGCAGGTCGCGCCTTCCCCGGCGGTCGGCGCTTCGAACAGCTCCTTGTCCGGACAAGCCTGCTGCATCTTGTAAAAGATACCGCGATCGGTGGCGACGATCAGCTGTTGATGCGGCAATGTTTTCGCCGCCTGAATCAGTTGGCTGGTCGATCCCACCGCATCCGCCAACTCGACCACCGCCTGAGGCGATTCGGGATGCACCAGGATGGCCGCCTGCGGATAGAGCGCCTTCATGCGCCGCAGCGCCTGGGTCTTAAACTCGTCATGGACAATGCAGGCGCCTTGCCAACACAACACGTCAGCGCCGGTCTGCTTCTGCACGTAGCTGCCGAGATGACGATCCGGCGCCCAGATAATTTTCTCGCCCAGGCTATCCAGATGCTCGATCAGTTCGACGGCGATGCTGGAGGTCACCACCCAGTCAGCGCGCGCTTTGACCGCCGCCGAGGTATTCGCATAGACCACCACGGTGCGATCGGGATGGCTGTCGCAAAACGCATGAAATTCCTCTTCCGGGCAGCCCAGATCCAGCGAACATTCGGCAAACAGCGTCGGCATCAGCACCTGTTTTTCCGGGCTGAGGATCTTGGCGGTCTCCCCCATGAAGCGCACGCCGGCCACCAACAACGTGGAAGCCGGATGGGCGCTGCCGAAGCGCGCCATTTCCAGCGAATCCGCCACGCAGCCACCGGTTTCTTCCGCCAGCGCCTGGATTTCCGGATCGGTATAGTAGTGGGCGACCATCACCGCATTGCGCTGCTTGAGCAAGGTTTTGATCTTTTCGCGATAAAAGGCTTTTTCCGCTACGTCCAGCGGTACCGGTTTGGGCGGGAAAGGATACACCGCCGCGTTGACATCAAACATTTCACTCATCGCTGCAATCTCATGCTAGGCTGGGCGCCTGCCATTTGAATATCGCCTGCCGCAACGCCCTTCGTTTTATATACTAAACAAAATACCTAAAATTGCGCGAAAAGTCCGCTGATATTTTCAAATTTGCGCACTTAGTGTTTAATAGATTAAAAACACTGGAGTGAGCCGCGCAGAACACAGCGGATAATGGCCTGGCGAAGACGCATAACGCCCAGGGAAGACCCGGATGCCGATTGGCGCAGAGTTGAAACGAGAAAGCAGGGATTCAGGTTGGGGTGCTGCAGAGGCGAAAAAAGCGCCAAAAGGCGCTTTTTTCTGAATGGGTGGGTCGTGCAGGATTGATTCGGCCTGTGGCCTCACCCTGCGGGCAACGCTGCGCGTTGTCGTATCGCTGCGCGATGCTCGAACCTCTACGGTTCTCATCCTGCACAACTCGGTAAACTCTGTTGGCAAGAGGATAAGTCAGGTTTGGGTGTTACAGAAACGAAAAAAGCGCCAAAAGGCGCTTTTTTCTGAATTGGTGGGTCGTGCAGGATTCGAACCTGCGACCAATTGATTAAAAGTCAACTGCTCTACCAACTGAGCTAACGACCCGCAGTGTGGTGGGTGATGACGGGCTCGAACCGCCGACCCCCTCCGTGTAAAGGAGATGCTCTACCAACTGAGCTAATCACCCACTGCTGTGGTACTGCTATTTTTCACATCTTGTCCACTCAAAGAATGGTGGGTCGTGTAGGATAACTCGCCCTTCGGGCCACCACCGGAGTGATGTTGTCTCGCTTCGCGAGACTCGAACCTTTACGGTTCTCATCCTGACGATTTAACACCTTGCTCTATTAAAGAGTGGTGGGTCGTGCAGGATTCGAACCTGCGACCAATTGATTAAAAGTCAACTGCTCTACCAACTGAGCTAACGACCCACTGATGTGGTTTACTGCTGATGGCGAATAGGTTATTGGAACCGACTCGCGGAAAACAAGGATGGGGATGTTCAGGACAACTCGACGGGTACTCGACTCGGACCTTTACTTTGCCACATCAAACCGATTCTGAAGCTGCCATTCTTAAAGAATGGTGGGTCGTGCAGGATAACTCGGCCTTTGGCCTCGCCCTTGCGGGCCATCACCGGAGTGATGTTGTCTCGCTTCGCGAGACTCGAACCTTTACGGTTCTCATCCTTTACGATTCTCTATCGCAGCCATTCTTAAAGAATGGTGGGTCGTGCAGGATTCGAACCTGCGACCAATTGATTAAAAGTCAACTGCTCTACCAACTGAGCTAACGACCCATAACAGTGGTGGGTGATGACGGGCTCGAACCGCCGACCCCCTCCGTGTAAAGGAGATGCTCTACCAACTGAGCTAATCACCCACTGTTGTGGTTACTGCTACTTCAGAAATTGGTGGGTCGTGCAGGATTCGAACCTGCGACCAATTGATTAAAAGTCAACTGCTCTACCAACTGAGCTAACGACCCAATTTCCCTGCCGCTTTAACATCTTGCAAGATGTCTTGGCAACGGCGGCATATATTACTAATTTATCTTGGCAGCGCAACCTAAATTTTTTACCGATGCGTTCAACTGCTTGTTCTTCACGCGAATGAGCCCAGAAATCGGTCAAATCGACTAACTTCTGGGCTCATTTTTCTAACCGTTAACCGCCTACGCGACTTTTCGCCTGCTTGGCCGCCGCACTGGTTGGGTATTGTTTAATCACCTGCTGGAACACGGCCTTGGCTTTATCGGCCTGCCCTTTTTCCTGCATGATGATACCCACCTTGTACATGGCGTCCGGCGCCTTCGGTGATTTAGCGTAATTCTTCACCACCACCGCAAAATAATAGGCCGCATCGTCTTTTTTACCCTTGTTGTAGAACAACTGGCCCAGCCAATAGTTGGCGTTGGGCTGGTAAGTAGACTTCGGGTACTGTTTTACGAAGGACTGAAAGGCGGAAATCGCCTGGTCATACTGTTTTTTTTCCAGCGCCAGAGAAACAGCGGCGTTGTAGTCGCTGTTCTCATCACCGCCGCTCGGCGTTGCAGAAGCGGCTGCAGGCGCGCTGCTGCCCGCATCGGAAGATGCGCCTGCGGCTGCCCCGCCGGCAGCGCCTGCTGCCGCAGAGGCGCTCTGAGCGCCGCCCTGGCTGAGGCTATCCATCTGTTGATAGATTTGCTTCTGGCGTTCAACGACCTGATTCAACTGATACTGGCTTTCCTGGATTTGTCCACGGAGAGAATCAATGTCGCGTTGATTGTCAGAGAGTTGCTGCTGGAGTTGGTTTAAAAGCTGGCCTTGAGCATTGCTGATGCGCTCAAGCGAGGTGACGCGGTCTTCGACCGAGCCGGAGCCGACATTACTGATTGGCGCTTGGGCAGTAGCGGCCCAAGGGGCCGCTACGCCAACCAGTAACGACAGACTCAACAGGTGACGTCTGAAGTTACTGTTCATGCGATTCTCTTAGTAAACCAGAACGGCACGACGGTTTTTAGCATAAGCCGCTTCGTCGTGGCCCAGTACTGCTGGTTTTTCTTTACCGTAAGAAACGATAGAGATCTGGTCAGCGGAAACGCCTTTACCCTGCAGGTACATTTTAACGGCGTTAGCACGACGCTCACCCAGAGCGATGTTGTATTCCGGCGTGCCGCGTTCGTCAGCGTGGCCTTCAACGGTCACTTTGTAAGACGGGTTGTTACGCAGGAATGCAGCGTGCGCGTCCAGCATCTGAGCGAATTCGGAGCTTACGTCATACTTGTCCAGGCCGAAGTAAACGATGTTGTTCTTCTGCAGTTCTTGCATCTGCAGACGAGCTTGTTCTTCGGAAGACAGGTTGCTGCTGCCGTTTTCCATACCAGTGCCGGCGCCAGCGCCCATACCAGATTGGTCGTTGTTCGCGCTTTTGTTAGAACTACAAGCTGCTACAGCCAGAACTGGCAGTGCCAGCAGAAGCCCTTTCAGCACTTTGTTCAGTTGCATTTCTTTGATCCTTTTATAGTTTGCCATACATATTTACACATGCATCACAGATACGGCGACCAGGCAGGGAATTTGACCTGTCCATCAGTTGCCGGAAGACGCGCTTTGAAACGCCCATCAGTTGACACCAACTGCAACACGGAGCCCATACCTTGCGTGGAGCTATAGATCACCATGGTGCCGTTTGGCGCAATACTAGGCGTTTCATCCAGGAAGGTGCCGGTCAAAACCTGAACGGCGCCCGATCCAAGATCTTGTTTGGCGATGTGTTGTGCACCACTGTTGGTGCTCACCATCACCAGGAATTTACCGTCGGAGCTGACTTCAGAATCCTGGTTCTGAGATCCTTCCCACGTCAGACGCTGTGCGGCACCGCCGCTGGCGCTGATTTTATAAATCTGCGGACGCCCGCCCTGGTCGGAGGTAAACGCCAGCGACTGGCCATCCGGGAACCAGGTCGGTTCGGTGTTGTTGTTGCGGCCATCGGTCAGCTGCGTGATCTGGCCGGAGCCGAGGTTCATCACGTACAGGTTCAGGCTGCCGCTCTTGGACAGCGCGAAGGCCAGCTTGCTGCCGTCCGGCGAGAACGCCGGCGCACCGTTGTGGCGCGGGAACGAGGCGATCTGGCGGATTGCGCCGTTAGCCAGGGTCTGTACCACCAGCGCGGAACGGCCGCTCTCGAAGGTCACGTAAGCCAATTTGCTGCCGTCCGGCGACCAGGCCGGCGACATCAGCGGCTCAGGCGAACGGTGCACCGTGAACTGGTTGTAACCGTCGTAATCCGCTACGCGCAGCTCATACGGGAATTTCCCGCCGTTGGTCTGCACGACGTAGGCGATACGGGTACGGAACGCGCCCTTGATGCCGGTCAGCTTCTCGAACACTTCGTCGCTGGCGGTATGGGCAGAATAACGCAACCATTGTTTGGTCACTTTATACTGGTTCTGCGCCAATACGGTGCCCGGCGAACCCGAGGTGTCCACCAGCTGGTAGGAAATCAGGTAGCTGCCGTCGGCGCCAGGTTGAACCTGACCGACCACTACGGCGTCGATGCCCAATGCAGTCCAGGCCGCCGGCGTCACTTCAGACGCGGAGGTAGGTTGCTGCGGCATGCGCGCCACGTCGATCGGGTTGAATTTGCCGCTGTTGCGCAGATCCGCGCCGACAATCTTGCCGATATCTTCCGGCGGCGTGCCTGGGCCCGCCCATTTAAACGGCACCACGCCAATCGGACGAGCGGAGTCGACCCCTTGGGTGATTTCAATGCGAACTTCCGCGTGCAACACGGACGCCCACAGAATTAAAAAACCTAGCGCTACTCGAAATGCCTGCTTCATCTCATCTCCCTTATCCAGGCGGGATGCCTGCGATAAATTAGCAGAATTTTAACAAACCAACTTACGTAAAACTACATAATCCCTGTTGGTTACCTTAGTACATCCCTGTGATAACACTCACTCAATCAACCGTTATTGCGGCTTGAATTCAAGTATAGAATTCTTAAAGTGCTGATAAACGGCATCGCTCGGCGGCTTCGGTATATGCGCCAACTTGGCGGCAGACACCGCAGCTTGACACAGAGCAGGATCGCCCCCCGCTGCTTGTACGCTTATCAGCAGGCCGTCCGGCGCCAGCTTGATACGCAGGTCGCAGGTTTTGCCGGCGAACGAACTGGCGTCATAGAACTTGCTCTGAATCGCCCCTTGAATCTGCCCCATATAACCGCTGATATCCGCCCCGCTGGCGCCAGCCGTCTTGGCATTGCCCTGCCCGGCCGGTTTACCGTCGCCCTTCGATTTGGCACCGCCGCCTTTCGGCGCGTTCTTGCCATCCGCCAGGCCGCCAAACAGATCGCTAACTTCCTCCGATTGTTTCGCAGCCTCGGCGGCGGCCTTCTTCTTGGCGTCCGCAGCGGCTTTTTTGGCGGCAGCGGCTTTCTCGGCCGCCGCTTTCTTCTCTGCCTCGGCAGCAGCCTTCTTCTCGGCTTCCGCTGCGGCTTTTTTCTCGGCTTCAGCAGCCGCTTTCTTCTCCGCGGCCTCTGCAGCTTTCTTTTCTGCCGCGGCGGCGGCGGCTTTCTTCGCCTCTTCCGCCTGTTTCTTGGCGGCGGCGGCAGCGGCCGCTTCTTTCTTGGCTTCCGCTTCGGCTTTCTTCTGCGCGTCCGCCTGCGCCTTGGCGACCTTGTCCGCTTCGGCCTTCGCCTTGGCGGCGGCGGCTTCGGCGACCTTCTGTTGCTCTTGGGCCTTCGCAGCGGCGGCTTCCGCCGCTTTTTGCTGCTCGGCGGCCTGTTTCTGCTGCTCCGCCGCCTTCTGCTGTTGCTCAGCCTGCGCCTTGGCGTTCTGCGCGGCTTTCTCCTGCGCCGCCAAACGCTCTTTCTCCAGCTCTTTCAGGCGCTGCTGTTGCTCCGCCTGCTTCTGCTGAAGCTCTTCGGCCTGTTGCTCCGCTTTTTTCTGGCGCTGCTTCTCGGCACGCTGCGCATCGTTGCTCTGCTGCTGCTGGCGGTTGTACTGCTCCACCACCGCGCCGGGATCGACCATCACCGCGCCCACCACGGTACCATCACCGCCACCGCCGGCGCCCATGTCGACCTTTTCCTGCAGCGATCCCCAAATCAGCAGGGCAATCAATATGAAGTGCAGAACGACCGAAACAATAACGGCGCGGTTCAGCTTATCGTTTTGCTCAGTTGCCTTTACCAAAATAGATTCCCAAAAACTGGTGTTGCTTATACGGGGTTCCTGAGCCGCAGCGCAGGAACCGGGTTGCCGTTGGCCTTACGGTCAGATCGGCTGGGTCATCAGCCCCACGGAAGCCACGCCCGCCTGATGGAGAATATTCAATGCCTTGATAATCTCATCGTAAGGGACTTCCTTCGCACCGCCGATCAAAAAGACCGTTTTCGGGTTAGCCGCCAAACGCGACTTGGCTTCGGCCGCGACTTGTTCAGGCGGCAGCAGCTCCATACGGTTGTGATCCACCACCAGGGTGTATTGACCTACGCCGGAAACCTCGAGGATCACCGGCGGATTGTCATCGCTGGACACCGTCTTGGAATCGGTGGCGTCCGGCAGGTCAACCTCCACGCTCTGCGTGATGATTGGCGCGGTTGCCATAAAGATCAGCAGCAGCACCAGCAACACGTCGAGCAGCGGAACGATGTTAATTTCGGACTTCAGCTCGCGCCGACTACGTCCACGTACTCTCGCCATGCTACCTCCTACTTATTTGCTGTCGCTGGAGAAGGCCTGACGATGCAGAATAGCGGTGAACTCTTCCATAAAGTTGTCGTAATTCTGCTCAAGCTTGTTGACGCGCTGGTTGAGACGGTTGTAGGCCATTACCGCCGGGATAGCGGCGAACAGACCGATCGCGGTGGCGATCAGCGCTTCGGCGATACCCGGCGCCACCATCTGCAGCGTGGCTTGCTTCACCGCGCCCAGCGCGATAAAGGCGTGCATGATCCCCCACACGGTGCCGAACAGGCCGATATACGGGCTGATCGAACCGACGGTGCCGAGGAACGGAATATGGGTTTCCAGCGTTTCCAGCTCGCGGTTCATCGAAATGCGCATCGCGCGCGACGCTCCTTCGATCACCGACTCCGGCGCATGGTTGTTGGCGCGGTGCAGGCGGGCGAACTCTTTGAAGCCGGAATGGAAGATCTGCTCGGAACCGGTCAGGCTATCGCGACGCGCCTGACTTTCCTGGTACAGACGGGAAAGCTCGATACCGGACCAGAATTTGTCTTCAAAGGCTTCGGCGTCACGCGTCGCCGCATTGAGGATGCGGGTGCGCTGAATGATGATCGCCCAAGAGGCTACCGAGAAGCATATCAAAATCAACATGATAAGCTTAACCAGCAGGCTCGCCTTCAAGAATAAATCTAGGATGTTCATGTCAGTCACTGCTTAAACTCCGCGACAATAGACTTAGGAAGCGCTCTTGGCTTCATTTGGTGTGGATCAATACAGGCAATCAGGACATCTGCCTGGCTCAGTAGGGCCCCGTCAGAATTGACAATGCGTTGAGCAAACGTGAGAGAAGCCCCGCGCAGAGAGGTGATTTCACTCTGGACCTCCAGTTGCTCGTCGAGACGAGCCGGAGCCAGATAATCCACCGTCATGCGCCGGACGACAAAAGCGACTTGTTCACTGAGCAGCTGCTGTTGATGAAAGTTGTGCTGACGCAGCATCTCTGTGCGCGCTCTTTCAAAAAAGGCGACGTAGCGGGCGTGATAGACCACACCACTGGCATCGGTATCCTCGTAGTAAACGCGAACCGGCCATCGAAACAACGTATTACTCACTCTACTTCCCAGCAATGCAATTTAACGCTGCTACTATACGCAAGACAGATCGGGTTGGGAATGGGTTACAAGATGGGAATGAAAATAATTATGGGCCGTGAGGGCCCATAACGTGGGGACATCGGGGAGATTATAAAGAAACGTAAAGTAATCCTGCGCACAAGATCACAATTGCAGGAAGCGGCGCGAAAAAAGCGCGCCAGACGCTGCGCTGCGGGCGGAATCCGAAGCCGTGGATCACTCCGGCGCATACGGCCCAAATCAGCAACAGCCCTTCCCAAATCTCCAGCGAGCTGGTTTTGGCGGCGAAACGCGTCGGATCCCAGAACACGCACCCCGCCAAAATCAACGCCAGCACCAGGGAAAGGGCCCGAACCGGGCCCTTGTCGGTGACAGCGTACAGCTTGTCAATCACGGACGAGCTCATTACTTACCGTCTTGCTGAGCTTTGGTCGCTTCGCTCTGCTCAAGCGCCAGCGCCGTGATGATGCCGAAGGCGCAGGCAAGAAGCGTTCCGAGAATCCAGGCAAAATACCACATGGTTTAGCTCCTTATCCTTAGTACAGCGAATGCTTGTTGTTTTCGATGTAGTTCTTGTCGAGACGACCGAACATTTTGTAGTACGACCAGCTGGTGTACGCCAAAACGATAGGCACGAAGATCGCCGCCACGACGGTCATCACTTTCAGCGTCAACAGGCTCGACGTCGCGTCCCACATGGTCAGGCTGACGTTAGGCACGGTGCTGGACGGCATCACGAACGGGAACATGGTGACCCCGGCAGTGAGGATGACGCAGGCGATGGTCAGCGACGAGGTGACGAACGCCAGCGCGCCTTTCTCCAGACGCGAGAACAGGATTGTGAACAACGGCAGCACTACGCCCAGTGCAGGCAAGGCCCACAGCAGCGGATACTTGTTGAAGTTGATCAGCCATGCGCCGGCCTGATGCGCCACTTCTTTACGCAGCGGGTTGGATTCCGCCATGGTGTCCAGCGCCGAAGTGATCACGTAGCCGTCGATGCCTTTAACCAGCCACACACCCGCCAGCAGGAAGCATACCGCCATGATCAGCGTCGCGATCTGCGCTGCGGCGCGTGACCGCAGGTGGATCTCGCCGGTGGTGCGCATCTGCAGGTAGGTCGCGCCCTGAGTGACCAGCATGGTCAGACTGACCACGCCTGCCAACAGACCGAACGGATTCAGCAGTTGGAAGAAGTTGCCGGTGTAGAACAGACGCAGGTACTCGTCCACATGGAACGGCACGCCCTGCAGCAGGTTGCCGAACGCCACGCCGAACACCAACGCAGGCACGAAGGAACCGATGAAGATGCCCCAGTCCCACATGTTGCGCCAGCGGCTGCTCTCCAGCTTGGAACGGTAGTCAAAACCGACCGGGCGGAAGAACAACGCCGCCAGCACCAGGATCATGGCGACGTAGAAGCCCGAGAAGGCCGCTGCGTAGACCATCGGCCAGGCGGCGAACAGCGCGCCGCCGGCGGTGATCAGCCACACCTGGTTACCGTCCCAGTGAGGGGCGATGGAGTTGATCATCACCCGGCGCTCGGTATCGGTTTTACCGATGATGCGCACCAGGATGCCGACGCCCATGTCGAAACCGTCGGTGACGGCGAAGCCGATCAGCAGTACGCCAACCAGCACCCACCAGATAAATCGCAGTACTTCATAGTCAAACATACGTGGACTCCTGTTTAGCGCGCTTCCTGCACGGCGGCAGTCGGTTGTTCAAAGTGGTAGCGGCCGGTTTTCAGGCTGCTTGGCCCCAGACGCGCAAACTTGAACATCAGGTACATTTCAGCCACCAGGAACAGGGTGTACAAGCCGCAAATCAGCCCCATCGAGAACAGAATGTCGCCCGCGGTCAGCGAAGAGTTGGCGACTGCGGTCGGCAGCACCTCACCAATCGCCCACGGTTGACGGCCGTATTCCGCCACGAACCAGCCGGCTTCCACCGCGATCCACGGCAGCGGCAAGCCATACAGCGCCGCACGCAACAGCCATTTTTTCTGGCCGATGCGGCCGCGCACCACGCTCAGGAAGGACAGGCCGATAATCAGCAGCATCAGCACGCCACAGGCCACCATGATGCGGAAGGCGAAGTACAGCGGCGCCACGCGTGGAATGGAGTCCTTGGTCGCCTGCTGGATCTGCGCTTCCGTCGCGTCGCTGACGTTCGGGGTATAACGCTTCAGCAGCATGCCGTAGCCCAGGTCTTGCTTGGTTTTGTTGAATTCCGCACGCACCGCAGGATCGGTATTGCCGCCGCGCAGCTCTTCCAGCAGCTGGTAGGCTTTCATGCCGTTGCGGATGCGCACTTCATGTTGCGCCAGCAGATCTTTCAGGCCGGTGACCTGAGTGTCGGTGGAACGCGTGGCGATCAGGCCAAGCGCATACGGGATCTGAATAGAGAAGGAGTTTTCCATCTTGTCCTGATCGGGGATGCCGAACAGGGTGAAGGACGCCGGCGCCGGCTGGGTATCCCACTCCGCTTCGATGGCGGCCAGTTTGGTTTTCTGTACGTCGCCCATTTCGTAACCGGATTCGTCACCCAGCACGATCACCGACAGCACCGCTGCCATGCCGAAGCTGGCGGCGATGGCGAAGGAGCGTTTGGCGAAAGCGATGTCGCGGCCCTTCAGCAGGTAGTAAGCGCTGATGCCCAGCACGAACATGGCGCCGGTGGTGTAGCCTGCAGCCACGGTGTGAACGAATTTCACCTGCGCAACCGGGTTAAGCACCAACTCGGAGAAGCTGACCATCTCCATGCGCATGGTTTCGAAGTTGAAATCCGACGCGATCGGGTTCTGCATCCAGCCGTTGGCGACCAGGATCCACAGCGCGGACAGGTTGGAGCCGAGGGCCACGAACCAGGTTACCGCCATGTGCTGCACCTTGCTCAGACGATCCCAGCCGAAGAAGAACAGGCCGACCAGCGTCGATTCAAGGAAGAACGCCATCAGACCTTCGATAGCCAGAGGGGCCCCGAAGATATCGCCGACGTAATGAGAGAAATATGACCAGTTAGTCCCGAACTGGAACTCCATGGTCAAACCGGTGGCCACACCCAGAGCAAAGTTAATCGCAAATAACTTTCCCCAGAATTTGGTCATGTCTTTATAGATTTGTTTGCCAGACAGGACATATACCGTTTCCATAATTGCCAGCAAGAACGCCATACCGAGCGTTAATGGGACAAATAAGAAATGGTACATCGCCGTTAAAGCAAACTGTAAGCGCGACAGTTCGACAATATCAAACATCTTGACTCCTTGCTCCTCGCAGGAAGACTCCGACACGCGGTTATCGGCACGCTTCTTTCAAAGCCGCCAGTAACGCCCCGCAGTGAATGCCCTTAAACACAACAAATTTGATCCAGCTTCTCCGCTTTCAACCGCACACTCGGCCAATAGCCCACACGGGCCGTCGACAAGCACGCCACTGAAAACCGACAACGGGTAACAAATGCAACAAGATCAACCATCCATAATCACAACATGGATGATACTCGCCCAATCCCACACAATAAATAGGTTTTTACGTGACGTGGGTTGGACTTTTGGTTACAGGTCAAATCTTAGCCGAAAGAGGTACTTCGGCCTAATTTGATCTGAGACAATTTAAGCCTATCCGCATATTATTTCCATATTCATCAGCACATTTCGCATAATTTTCTTAGGGTCATGTTGCGCAATGGTTTAATTGTTTTTTAATGATATTTTTGTGTTAAATAAATGTAATTCAAAAGAGCCGCCATTGTATTATTACGCACTTATTATGCGACATAATTAACCTTTTATTTCCAATAAGCCGTGACAGTGATAGCAGTCACAAAACAACAAATCTCTCTCCAATATTAGTCTATTTCTCGCAATGGGATCGTAAAGGTTGCGATTTTGTAGCAAAATGACCACTTATGTTAAAATTGCATTGAGTGACAATAACTTATGAAAAAAATCATCTTTGCCTCTGTCTTGGGACTCTCGGGAAACGCCATGGCCGCCGAAACGGTAAATATCACCCTGTTGGGCACCTCCGATCTGCACGGCACTTTCGTGCCCTGGGACTACGCCAGCGACACGGAAAACCTGGCGGGCAGCCTGAGCCAGATAGCCACCCAGGTCAAAAAGGTGCGCGCCGAACAGCCCAACCTGATTCTGGTGGACGCCGGCGACACCATCCAGGGCAACTTCGTCGAAACCTTCAAACAGGAGGCCGTCAGCCCGATGATGCTGGGCCTCAACGCGCTTGACTACGACGTTTGGGTGATGGGCAACCACGAATTCGACTTCGGTCTGCCGGCGCTGGCCACGCCGCTCAAACAGTTTAAAGGCGCGGCGCTGGCGGGCAACATCGTCTGGGACAGCGGCAAACCTTATCTGCCGGCCTATACCATCCTCGAACGCCAGGGCGTGAAGATCGGCATCATCGGCATGGACACGCCGATGACTGCGGAATTCGCCAAGGGCACCGATCGCATCAAAGGGCTGAACTTCACCGATCCGGTACAGGCGGTGAAACAGGTCATCAGGCAGATCGACGGCCAGGTCGACGCGATCGTGCTGGTCGCGCATATGGGCATCGACAACGAGAACCAGCGCCCCGGCACCGGCGTGGCGGACATCGCCAACGCCAACCCGGAGCTGGCGGCGATCGTCGCCGGCCACATGCATGTGAAAATCGACAAAGCGGTGGTGAACGGCGTCATCATCACGGAGCCGGATAAGTACGGTCGCGCGCTGTCACGCATTGACCTGCAATTTGAACGCCGCGATGGCAAATTCACGCTGATCGACAAAAACAGCTACACCTATTCCATCAAGGGGCTGGCGCCGGACAGCGCCATGCAGGCTCTCTACCAGCCGTATCATGACATTTTGCGCGCCAACGCCAACCGAGTCGTGGCGAAGCTGAGCGGCAGCGATCTGGTGCCTGCCGACGAGTTCCGCGGCATTCCTCAGGTACACGTTCAGGATACCGGCATCAGTGAGTTATTTCAGCAGGCCGCCCGTCACTATGCACCGCTGGCGCAGGTGATCGCCCTGCAGATCGACAACGATCGCGCCAAACTGGATGTCGGCGACATCAAGGCCAAGGATATCGCCTTTAACTACCAATACGCCGGCGGCGAGATCACCGTTTATCAGCTCAACGGCAAAGCGCTTAAACGCTACATGGAGTGGTCTGCCGATTATTTCAATCAGCTGCAGCCGGGCGACGTCACCTACAGCTTTAACCCGGCGCGGCGCTCGTCCAAATATTCCACCAACGATTTCTTCGACGGCGTCACTTACACTATCGATCTGCGTCAACCGGCCGGTTCACGCATCGTCAGTCTGCGCCTGGCAGACGGCACGCCGGTCACCGATGACATGCCGATCCGCCTGGGCATGAACAGTTACCGTATGGGCCATCTGACGCAGAAGGGCGGCGCGCTGGAGGGGCAATCCTTCCCGGTGCTGTTCGACAGCAAAGCGCAATACGGTGAAGAAGAAGGCACCATTCGCAACCTGACTCTGCGCTACCTGACGGAAGTGAAACACGGCCAGTATCAGAGCGTGCCGCCGCAGCGCTGGAAGCTGGCCGGCATGGCGGGATACGAACCGCAGCGGGCGATCGTCAAACGGCTGCTCAATGAAGGCGTTATCCAGGTGCCGACCACCGACGACGGGCGCTATACCAACGTCGCCTCGATCAACGTCAAAGACGCGCTGTTCAACAATGCCGACGATTACCGCACCGCCCTCACCTCGCTGGAGCAACAGCGGCAAACCGCCGCGGATCCGGTGCGGCAGAGCCGCCTGCAGGATCGGATCGCGCTGATCAAGGCGCTCAACGACTTCTGATCTTCACCCATAAAAAAGGCCACCCAATGGGTGGCCAAACATGTCGAGATAGTGTTATTTCGTACTCAATGCTTAGCGCTTCAGCACCGCTTTTACCGCGTCGCCGATGTCCGCCAGGCTGCGAACGGTTTTCACGCCCGCCGCTTCCAGCGCAGCAAACTTCTCGTCCGCCGTGCCCTTGCCGCCTGCGATGATGGCGCCCGCGTGGCCCATACGCTTGCCTTTCGGCGCGGTCACGCCGGCGATGTAACCCACGACCGGTTTGGTGACGTGTTCTTTGATGTAAGCTGCCGCTTCTTCTTCAGCGCTGCCGCCGATCTCACCGATCATCACGATCGCTTCGGTCTGCGGATCCTGCTGGAACATCTTCAGGATATCGATGAAGTTGGAGCCCGGGATCGGGTCGCCGCCGATGCCCACGCAGGTGGACTGGCCCAGACCGGCATCGGTGGTTTGTTTCACCGCTTCATAGGTCAGGGTACCGGAGCGGGAAACGATGCCCACTTTGCCCGGCAGGTGGATATGGCCAGGCATGATGCCGATTTTGCACTCGCCCGGGGTGATCACGCCTGGGCAGTTCGGCCCGATCATGCGCACGCCGGCTTCGTCCAGTTTCACTTTCACGGTCAGCATGTCCAGAGTCGGGATGCCTTCGGTGATGGTGATGATCAATTTGATGCCGGCATCGATCGCTTCCAGAATGGAGTCTTTGCAGAACGGCGCTGGAACGTAGATGACAGAGGCCGTCGCGCCGGTCGCTTCAACCGCTTCACGCACGGTGTTGAACACCGGCAGACCCAGGTGCTGAGTGCCGCCTTTGCCCGGGGTGACGCCGCCAACCATTTTGGTGCCGTAAGCGATAGCTTGTTCGGAGTGGAAAGTCCCCTGGCTACCGGTGAAGCCCTGGCAAATTACTTTGGTGTTTTTATCGATTAAGATGGACATTATTTACCCTCCACTGCTGCAACAACTTGCTGAGCCGCATCAGTCAGGCTGGTCGCAGCAATGATATTCAGGCCGCTGTCCGCCAGTTTCTTGGCGCCCAGTTCGGCATTGTTCCCTTCCAGGCGCACAACGACCGGGACGTTAACGCCCACTTCAGCCACTGCGCCGATGATGCCGTCGGCGATCAGATCGCAACGTACGATACCACCGAAGATGTTAACCAGAACCGCTTTCACCTTGTCGTCGGACAGGATGATTTTGAACGCTTCGGTCACGCGCTCTTTGGTCGCGCCGCCGCCAACGTCCAGGAAGTTGGCCGGTTCGCCGCCGTGCAGTTTAACGATGTCCATGGTGCCCATCGCCAGACCGGCGCCGTTCACCATGCAGCCGATGTTGCCGTCGAGGGCAACGTAGTTCAGCTCCCACTGAGCCGCACGGGATTCACGCTCGTCTTCCTGCGAAGGGTCACGCATTTCACGCAGTTCAGGCTGACGGAACAGGGCGTTGCCGTCGGCGCCCAGTTTGCCGTCCAGGCACACCAGATCGCCCTGCTTGGTGATCACCAGCGGGTTGATCTCAACCATCGCCAGGTCGCGCTCCAGGAACAGCGTCGCCAGACCCATGAAGATCTTGGCGAACTGGCTGACTTGCTTGCCGGTCAGGCCCAGTTTGAAGGCCAGCTCACGGCCCTGATAAGGCTGTGGACCCGCCAGCGGATCGATGGTTATTTTGTGGATCAGTTCCGGGGTTTCTTCCGCCACTTTCTCGATTTCCACGCCGCCTTCGGTAGACGCCATGAATACGATGCGACGGGTCGCGCGGTCTACAACGGCGCCCAGGTACAGCTCTTTATCGATGTCGGTCGCCGCTTCTACCAGGATCTGGTTAACCGGCTGGCCCAGCGCGTCAGTCTGGTAAGTCACCAGACGTTTGCCCAACCAGGCTTCCGCGAAGGCACGGATATCTTCTTTGCTGTTGACGACTTTAACGCCGCCCGCTTTACCGCGGCCGCCAGCATGAACCTGACATTTCACCACCCACGGGCCGGAGCCGATTTTGGATGCGGCTTCTTCTGCTTCACGCGGAGTGGTACAGGCGTAACCGGTTGGTGCCGGCATGCCATACCGAGCAAACAGCTGTTTTGCCTGATATTCGTGTAAATTCATGATGTTCTATCCATTCAGTTCTGAAGGTTTTTAGCCGGACCATTATTACGCGGTAAACCGCATGGTTTTCCGGCCACATAGCACAGAGTGCGGGCGCGGCATGCCGCGCCCGGCAAGGGTTACTAGACGTCCAGCAGCAGACGAGCCGGATCTTCCAGCATCTCTTTGACCGTCACCAGATAACCGACGGATTCTTTACCGTCGATCAGGCGGTGGTCATAAGACAGCGCCAGATACATCATCGGCTGGATCACCACCTGACCATTGACCGCCATTGGGCGATCTTTGATGGCGTGCATGCCCAGGATGGCGCTCTGCGGCGGGTTGATGATCGGGGTGGACATCAGGGAGCCGAATACGCCGCCGTTGGTAATGGTGAAGTTACCGCCGGTCAGCTCTTCCACGGTCAGTTTGCCGTCGCGGCCCTTAACGGCCAGCTCTTTGATTTTCTTCTCGATGTCAGCCATGCTCATGGCGTCCACATCGCGCAGTACCGGCGTCACCAGGCCGCGCGGAGTAGAAACCGCGATGCTGATGTCGAAGTAGTTGTGGTAAACCACGTCGGAACCGTCGATCGACGCGTTCACTTCCGGGAAACGCTTCAGCGCTTCAACCACCGCCTTGATGTAGAAGGACATGAAGCCCAGACGCACGCCGTGGCGTTTCTCGAAGGCTTCGCCGTACTGCTTGCGCAGATCCATGATCGGCTGCATGTTGATTTCGTTGAAGGTGGTCAACATCGCGGTGCTGTTTTTCGCTTCCAGCAGACGCTCGGCGACGCGTTTGCGCAGGCGGGTCATCGGCACGCGTTTTTCGCTGCGGCCGGCCAGAGCAGGCTGCGGCGCGGCTTCAGCGGCGGCTGGTTTGGCAGCGGCGCCGCCTTTAGCCAGGTGCGCTTCCACGTCTTCACGCGTAATGCGGCCACCCACGCCGGTGCCTTTGATGGCGCCGGCATCGAGATCGTGTTCAGCAATCAGGCGGCGAATCGCCGGGCTGAGCGCGTCATTGCTTTCTTCTTCCAGGCTCGCGGTCGCGCGCTGTGCAGGCGTGGCTTCTTTCTCCTGGCTCTTCTCAGCGGTCGGCTTGCCGGAGCTGTCGCCCGGACGGATGCGGCCGAGCAGCTGGCGAGACAGTACGGTCGCGCCCTCTTCTTCCACGATAGCATCGAGAATACCCGCTTCACTGGCCGGCACTTCCAACACCACTTTGTCGGTTTCGATTTCAACCAGGACTTCGTCACGCTGAACGCTGTCGCCCGGTTTCTTGTGCCAGGTGGCTACGGTCGCATCGGCAACCGATTCAGGAAGGTCAGGAACCAGAATATCTACGCTACTCATTTAGCTTTCCCTTAAGTTTTTTATCATCTGCTTGCCGGCCCCTCGGCCGGCAAGCGAGCGAACATTAGTCAATATTCAGCGCATCATTCACCAGAGCCTGCTGCTGCTTCTGGTGTACGGACATATAACCCACCGCCGGAGAGGCGGAGGCCGGACGTCCTGCGTAACGTAAAGAAGCCCCGAACGGCACCACTTCACGGAAGTTGTGTTGGCTGCAGTACCAGGCGCCCTGGTTCAGCGGCTCTTCCTGACACCAGACGAAGTCATGCACGTGCGAGTATTGCTCCAGCACGGCCTGCACGGCCTGATGCGGGAACGGATACAGCTGCTCGATGCGCACGATGGCCACGTCTTTCTGCTCGTTCTTGCGACGCTGTTCCAGCAGGTCGTAGTAAACCTTACCGGAGCACAACACGACGCGCTTGACCGCTTTCGGATCCAAATCGTCGATCTCGCCGATCGCCGGCAGGAAGGTGCCGTTGGCCAGCTCGTCCAGCGAAGAGACCGCCAGCGGATGACGCAGCAGCGACTTCGGCGACATCACCACCAGCGGACGACGCATACCGCGCAGCGCCTGACGACGCAGCATGTGGTAAACCTGCGCCGGCGTGGACGGGACGCACACCTGCATGTTCTGCTCAGCGCACAGCTGCAGATAACGTTCCAGACGCGCGGAGGAGTGCTCTGGGCCCTGGCCTTCATAGCCGTGCGGCAGCAGCATCACCAGGCCGCACATACGGCCCCATTTTTGCTCGCCGGAGCTGATGAACTGATCGATAACAACCTGCGCGCCGTTGGCGAAGTCGCCGAACTGCGCTTCCCAGATGGTCAGCGTGCGCGGTTCCGCCGTGGCGTAGCCGTATTCGAACGCCAGCACCGCCTCTTCAGACAGCACGGAGTCCCAGACCTTGAATTCGCCCTGGCCGCTGTGGATATTCGCCAGCGGAACATAGACCGAACCGTTTTTCTGGTTGTGCACCACCGCGTGACGGTGGAAGAAGGTGCCGCGGCCGGCGTCTTCGCCGGAGATGCGGATTGGAATGCCTTCATCCGCCATGGTGGCGTAGGCCAGCGTTTCGGCGGCGCCCCAGTCGAACGGCTTGTTGCCCGCCGCCATCTCGGCGCGGTCAGCGTAGATTTTCGCCACGCGCGACTGCATTTCGATCGCTTCCGGCACGGTGCTGATGCGGCGGCCCAGTTCCTGCAGACGCTTCATCTCAACCTTGCTCGGGTACTCTTCGTCCCACTCGTGGTTCAGGTACGGCGACCAGGTGAAGGAGTGCAGATTCATCGGACGCCATTCTTCAACCACACAATCGCCGCGGTCGAGCGCATCACGATACAGGTTGACCATTTCCGTGGCATCTTCCAGGCTGGCCACTTTCTGTTCGGTCAGAATGTCAGCGTAGATTTTGCGCGGCGTAGGATGTTTCTTGATCTTCTGATACATCACCGGCTGGGTGGCGCTCGGCTCATCGGCCTCGTTGTGCCCATGGCGACGGTAGCAGACCAGATCGATCATCACGTCACGCTTAAAGGTGTTACGGAAATCCAACGCCAGGCGAGTGACGAAGGCCACGGCTTCCGGATCGTCCGCGTTAACGTGGAAGATCGGCGCCTGAACCATTTTGGCGATGTCGGTGCAATATTCGGTAGAGCGCGCATCCAGCGGGTTGGAGGTGGTGAAGCCAACCTGGTTGTTGATGACGATGCGCACGGTGCCGCCCACTTCGTAGCCGCGAGCCTGAGACATGTTCAGGGTTTCCTGAACCACGCCCTGGCCGGTAATGGCGGCGTCGCCGTGGATAGTGATCGGCAGCACCATGTTGCTGCGCGCTTCGTCCAGACGATCGCGACGGGCGCGAACCGACCCCATGACCACCGGGCTGACGATCTCCAGGTGCGACGGGTTGAACGCCAGCGCCAGGTGAACCATGCCGCCTTCGGTTTCCACGTCGGAGGAGAAGCCCTGGTGATATTTCACGTCACCGGTGCCGAGGTGTTCTTTATGCTTGCCGGCGAATTCGTCGAACAGGTCGGCCGGTTTTTTGCCCAGCACGTTGATCAGCACGTTCAGACGGCCGCGGTGGGCCATGCCCAACACCACTTCACGCGTGCCGTTCTTGCCGGCGTGGCGCACCATCTCTTTCAGCATCGGCACCAGCGCGTCGCCGCCTTCCAGCGAGAAGCGTTTGGCGCCCGGGAATTTGGCGCCCAGGTAGCGTTCCAGGCCTTCCGCAGCGGTCAGCTCGTTCAGGAAACGGCGTTTTTCGTCGGCGGTAAAGCTGGCGCGCCCCACCACCGACTCGATGCGCTGCTGGATCCAGCGTTTCTCTTCGGTGTTGGTGATGTGCATGTATTCAGCGCCGATCGAACCGCAGTAGGTCTGCTTCAGCGCGGCGTACAGATCGCCCAGCTTCATGGTTTCTTTGCCGATGGCGAAAGAGCCCACGTTGAAGGTTTCCTGGAAATCGGCTTCGGTCAGGTTGTGGTAAGCGGGCTCAAGGTCAGGAACTTGCTCACGCTGCCACAGGCCGAGCGGATCGAGGTTGGCATGCTGATGTCCGCGGAAGCGGAAGGCGTTGATCAGCTGCAGTACCTTGACCTGTTTGGCATCGGTTGCCGGATCGGTGATGGTGGTGTTGTAGCGCGCGGAGTCTTTCGCCAAGCGGCGGAAGTAGTCGCGCGTTTGAGAGTGGAGCTGATCGGGTTTGACACCCGCGGTTGGTAGCTGTTGAAAAATGGAACGCCAGCTATCTTCAACGGAACCCGGATCGGTTAAGAAATCTTCATAGAGCTGCTCTATGTAAGACTGGTTCGCGCCCGCCAGATAGGAGGAATCCAGCCAGGCCTTCATTGCGCCGTTCTGCATCATGATCCCTTAAGCTTTGAAGCTTTAGTTTTCGCCGTGGTTAACATAATTACCGTGATGAATACGGTTTGCCGTAAAACGGTTCACTCGACGTACTTGCGGCCATGACGGCCCGATACGTTCTGTTATGGACCTTGCGGTCCCTTACAAGGAACCTCTAAAAACCGGCGGAAGAACCAGGCTGCATAGCGCCGCAGCCGCGGGTCAGTTTTTAGAGGTTCCCTCCCCTATGGGATGTGCGCCGGAAAAGAGCCCGGCGCAGCATCTCATTCCGTTTATGCGCCGCGTTGCAGCAGCATGGACTTGATATGCCCGATCGCACGCGTCGGGTTCAAGCCTTTAGGACATACACTGACACAATTCATAATGCTATGGCAGCGGAAAACACTAAAAGCATCGTCCAGATCATCTAAACGTTCTTGCGTTTCCGTGTCACGGCTGTCGATCAGGAAGCGATACGCCGCCAACAGACCGGCAGGCCCGATGAACTTGTCCGGGTTCCACCAGAACGATGGGCAAGAAGTCGAGCAGCAGGCGCACAGGATGCACTCGTACAGACCGTCCAGCTTGGCGCGCTGTTCCGGCGACTGCAGGTGCTCACGCGCCGGCGGATTCTTGCCGTCGTTCAGCAGGTATGGCTTGATCTTTTCATACTGGGTGTAGAACTGCCCCATATCCACCACCAGATCGCGCACCACCGGCAGCCCCGGCAGCGGACGGATCACGATCTTGCCGTTGCCTTTGCGCAGCGACGAAACCGGGGTGATGCACGCCAGGCCGTTTTTACCGTTCATGTTCAGGCCGTCGGAACCGCACACGCCTTCGCGGCATGAGCGACGGAACGACAGGGTCGGATCTTTTTCTTTCAGCTGGATCAACGCATCCAGCAGCATCATGTCACGGCCTTCTTCCGCTTCCAGGGTGTAGTCCTGCATGTGCGGCGCGTCGTCGACATCCGGATTGTAGCGATAAATGGAAAATTCGAGTTTCATCTGTCGATCTCCGCAATTAGTAAGAACGCACTTTCGGCGGGAATGCCGGGCGCAGCTTCGGTTGCATGTTCACTTCACGACGCGTCATGCTTTCCGATTGCGGCAGATACAGCGAATGGCACAGCCAGTTGGCGTCATCGCGTTCCGGGTAGTCGAAGCGGCTGTGTGCGCCACGGCTCTCGGTACGGAAGTTGGCCGACACGGCGGTGGAATACGCGGTCTCCATCAGGTTATCCAACTCCAGGCACTCGATGCGCTGGGTGTTGAACTCGCTGGAGGTATCGTCCAGGCGTGCGTTCTTCAGACGTTCACGGATCACTTTCAGTTCTTCCAGGCCCTTGGCCATCGCATCGCCTTCGCGGAATACCGAGAAGTTGTGCTGCATGCAAGACTGCAGCGCTTTGCGAATCTCGACCGGGTCTTCGCCAGAACGGGTATTGTTCCAACGGTTCAGACGATCAAGCGAAGCTTCCACGTCGGAGTCGCTGGCGTCACGGCTCACGCCCTGCTCTTCCAACGATTCCTGCAGGTGCATGCCGGCGGAACGGCCGAATACCACCAGGTCCAGCAGCGAGTTGCCGCCCAGACGGTTGGCGCCGTGCACCGATACGCAGGCGATTTCGCCCACGGCGAACAGCCCCGGGATCATCACGTCTTCGCCTTTCTCGTTCACGGTCAGCGCCTGACCGGTCACCTTGGTCGGAATGCCGCCCATCATATAGTGACAGGTTGGGATAACCGGGATCGGCTCTTTCACCGGATCGACGTGCGCGAAGGTGCGGGACAGCTCCAGAATGCCCGGCAGACGGGATTCCAGCACCTCTTTGCCCAGGTGATCCAGCTTCAGCTTGGCGTGCGGGCCCCAAGGACCGTCGCAGCCGCGGCCTTCGCGGATTTCGATCATGATCGAACGGGCAACCACGTCGCGCCCCGCCAGATCTTTGGCGTTCGGCGCATAACGCTCCATGAAGCGCTCGCCGTGCTTGTTCAGCAGGTAACCGCCTTCGCCGCGGCAGCCTTCGGTCACCAGCACGCCCGCGCCGGCGATGCCGGTCGGGTGGAACTGCCACATTTCCATGTCCTGCACCGGCACGCCGGCGCGCAGCGCCATGCCGACACCGTCGCCGGTGTTGATGTGGGCGTTGGTGGTGGACTGATAAATACGGCCTGCGCCGCCGGTCGCCAGCACGGTGGCCTTGGCTTTGAAGTAAACCACTTCACCGGTTTCGATGCAGATAGCCGTGGTGCCGACCACCGCGCCGTCCTGGTTTTTCACCAGATCAAGCGCATACCACTCGGAGAAGATGGTGGTGTGGTTTTTCAGGTTCTGTTGGTACAGGGTGTGCAGCAGCGCGTGGCCGGTACGGTCGGCTGCGGCTGCGGTACGCGCCGCCTGCTCGCCGCCGAAGTTCAGCGACTGGCCGCCGAACGGGCGCTGGTAGATGCGGCCGTCATCCAGACGAGAGAACGGCAGGCCCATGTGTTCCAGTTCCAGAATCGCTTCCGGGCCGGTTTTACACATATATTCGATGGCGTCCTGGTCACCGATATAGTCGGAACCTTTCACCGTGTCGTACATATGCCATTCCCAGTTGTCCTCGTGGCTGTTGCCCAGCGCGACGGTGATGCCGCCCTGTGCGGACACGGTATGGGAACGGGTCGGGAAAACTTTGGACAGCAGGGCACAGGTCGAGCCCGCTTGGGAAATTTGCAGCGCGGCACGCATGCCCGCACCGCCGGCGCCGATTACGACGGCATCAAACTCTCTGACTGGCAGTTTCATTTAAGCACCCCACACTACGATTGTTCCGTACAGTAAATAGACCAGCAACGCGACCACGACAGCCAGCTGCAACACCAGGCGAACCGCCAGCGGCTTGACGTAGTCCGTCAGCACCTGCCACAGCCCGATCCAGGCGTGCACCAGAATCGACAGCAAGGTCAGCAGAGTGAACACTTTCGTAATGGAAGTGGCGAAGAAACCGCGCCAGATGTCATAAGTCAGTTCCGGAGCCGTGACGAAGAAGCCCAGGATATACAGGACGTACAGGGTGATGATGATAGCGGAAGCGCGCAGCAGCAGCCAATCGTGCACGCCGTTGCGCCCTAATGCAGAAACGTTGTTTACCATACGAGGACTCCAGCCAGAACTGACAGCACGACGGTCAGACCGATCGCCACCTGGGCGGAACGGGTACCGGCGGCCAAACTCTCTTCGATGTAGCCAAAATCCATTAACAAGTGACGGATGCCACCGCAAATGTGATAGGCCAGCGCCGTGAGGATGCCCCAGAATATGAATTTGACGATGAAGCTATTCATGATGGCGGCCGCCTGCAGGAACCCCTCTTGGGAAGAGAGTGACAGGCCCAGCAGCCAGAGGAGGATACCCACGGCAACGAAGGTAATTACGCCAGAGACTCGGTGTAAGATAGACGCTATCGCAGTTACGGGGAACCGGATCGTTTGCAGATCCAAGTTGACAGGTCGTTGTTTTTTCACGTATTTGCCCACACAGCTCTTATTATTTTCCTTCCTCCGGGCCTGGGCGGGGATCAGACAGCGTTAAGAGCCTAAAACCCTTACACGTCACGCGCTCAAACATCAACATCCTCTGTGCTCAAACGGCGCGCATTTATAACGCTGGGTGCTCCTACTTCAGGGTAATCCGGAGACCTGGCGGCAGTATAGGAGGATCACATTCTGATTACAATTCTCATACAACCGCTTTGATAACATTTCCCCCGAACAGTGATTCAGATCACGGATTTCACAATTAGTGCAAAATTAATTATCTGATTTGACAAGAGATCAACATTTCCATTACATATAGGGGCACAAACGGTCCTATGATGCGCTATGGGTCAGCAGATACACTTCCCCCCGGGTTCGAGTTATGCAACAGTGTATTTGACGAACCTATCCCAATAGCCGTTGTTTCCCGCTCGATTTTGCCGGCGTCAAAAAGCAAATAAAGCAAATAAAAACAGATTATTGGGATAGGTTCACATCTCTTCGAACAGCTCATAGGTAAGATTAACAGACTATAACGAATTACTCTGAATCGTTAACAACTGGTCACCCGTCTCGTTCGCCTGGTCAGCACTCTGTACCCTACCCGCGCACAGTTGCGCAGTCGCTCACAGAGTTAGCGTCCGCACCATTTTTTTGCGGGCAACCTGCAGAGATTTAAGGTATTTCAGTTGTTAGTGGTTTTTAAAATAAGGCGCTAAGGAGACAGTAAATGACTGATAAGAAAGCGACGCTAACCATTAACGACAGCGAAGCTCCGATCGAACTGGGCGTATTGACACCGACACTGGGCCCTGATGTCCTCGATGTCCGCGCTCTGGGTTCCAAAGGTTATTTCACATTTGATCCCGGCTTTACCTCCACCGCTTCTTGCGAATCCAAGATTACCTTCATCGACGGCGACAAAGGCGTGCTGCTGCACCGCGGCTTCCCTATCGAACAGCTGGCGAAAGAATCTTCCTACCTGGAAGTGTGCTACATCCTGCTGTACGGCGAGACCCCGACGCCGGAAGAGTTCGAGACCTTCAAAACGACCGTAACCCGTCACACCATGATCCACGACCAGATCACCCATCTGTTCCGTGGCTTCCGTCGCGACTCGCACCCGATGGCGGTGCTGTGCGGCGTGACCGGCGCGCTGGCGGCGTTCTACCACGATGCGCTGGACGTCAACAACGAGCGTCACCGTGAAATCACCGCGTTCCGTCTGCTGTCCAAAATGCCGACCGTGGCCGCGATGTGCTACAAATACTCCCTGGGCCAGCCGTTCGTTTATCCGCGCAACGATCTGTCCTATGCCGGCAACTTCCTGCACATGATGTTCGCCACCCCGTGCGAAGAGTACGTGGTGAACCCGGTATTGGAACGCGCCATGGATCGCATCCTGATCCTGCACGCCGACCATGAGCAGAACGCCTCTACCTCGACCGTGCGCACCGCCGGCTCTTCCGGCGCCAACCCGTTCGCCTGCATCGCGGCCGGCATCGCCTCCCTGTGGGGGCCGGCGCACGGCGGCGCCAACGAAGCGGCGCTAAAAATGCTGGAAGAGATCAAGACCGTCGATCACATTCCGGAATTCATCAAGCGCGCCAAGGACAAGAACGACTCCTTCCGCCTGATGGGCTTCGGCCACCGCGTGTACAAGAACTACGATCCGCGCGCCACCGTGATGCGCGAGACCTGTCACGAAGTGCTGAAAGAGCTGAACAAGAAGGACGACAACCTGCTGCAGGTGGCGATGGAGCTGGAGCACATCGCGCTGAACGACCCGTACTTCATCGAGAAGAAACTGTACCCGAACGTCGACTTCTACTCCGGCATCATCCTGAAGGCGATGGGCATTCCTTCTTCCATGTTCACCGTGATCTTCGCCATCGCGCGCACCATCGGCTGGATCGCGCACTGGAACGAAATGCACGACGAAGGCATCAAAATTGCCCGTCCGCGTCAGCTGTACACCGGCTATGCCGAGCGTGATTTCAAATCCCAGCTGAAAACCAAGTAAGCCGCTTCCCCGGCTGAAACCGCACAGCGCCGCCCCTTCGGGCGGCGTTTTTTTTGCTTATTTCTGGCAGCCCGGGCACCAATAAAACGGCCGCGACGACAGGTCGGTGCGCACAATCATCGCGCCGCAGCGTTCACAGGGCTCGCCGCTGCGATGAAACACCTTGAAGCGAAACAGCGCGCCGTGATGGCGGTTCTCATCCGCCTGCCCGCGCGTCTGATAGGAAAGACGCGGCACCGCCAGCAGCGCCTCCGCCAGACGCCAAAGCGCTTCCGGCGCCAGATCCTGCGGTTTGTGCTGCGGCGCCAGTTCGGCCTGCCACAGAATTTCGGCGCGCAGATAATTGCCCAATCCGGCGAGAAACGCCTGGTCGAGCAGCATGCCGCCCAGCTGCCTGCGGCGAAAACGCGGCGTCAGCAAACGCTCCTGCACCTCATCCACCGTCAACGACATGTCCAGCACGTCGGGGCCGATGCGTTGCAGGAACGGGTGCTGTTCTATCTCCTCGCGCGGCCCGACGGTGATGTCGGACGCGCTGTAGAGCAATATTGCGCTGCGAGCGGTTTCCAGCCGCACCCGCAGATCGCGCTTGGTCTCCGGCGTCTCTCCTGCCGCCGCCACTTTCCATACGCCGTACAGCTGGTTATGGCTGTACATCGTCAGCCCATTGGAAAAGTGGGTCAACAGCGCCTTGCCGCGCGGCTCGATGGCGACGATGCGCTCGCCGAGCAAATGCTGGCGGTAGTGCTTCAACTGGGGAAAAGCGAAATCGACGGCGGTCAGCGGCTGATCGATCACCGCCGCCGCCAGTTTGTCCGCCGCCCGGCGGATCTCCGGTCCTTCCGGCATAGACCACTCCTTGCGTAGACCCGGCGCAGCCCGATGCGCCGGGGATTCTCTTGATTAATGCGTCGCGCCGCCCACCACTTTCAGATCGTGTTCCACCTGCAAAGCGATGGAAACGGCCAGCTCCAGCGCAAACAGCACCGTCGAAGCCGCCATGCTCGGCGCGCCGGGGTGCGCCGCCGCCTGCTCAGGCAGATACGGGATATGGATAAAACCGCCCTTCACCTCGCGCTGGCCGCTCAAACGGTGCAGCAGCCCATACATCACATGGTTGCACACGTAGGTGCCGGCAGTCTGCGAAACGGCGGCCGGAATGCCGGCCTCGCGCATCGAACTCACCATCGCTTTGATCGGCAAAGTGCTGAAATAGGCCGCCGGACCGCCGGCGACGATCGGCTCATCCACCGGCTGCTGCCCCTGATTGTCGGGAATACGCGCGTCGTCGACGTTGATCGCCACCCGTTCAATCGTGATGTCGGTGCGGCCGCCGGCCTGGCCGATAGCCAGCACCATCACCGGCTGCACCTCGTCGATCGCCGCATTGAGCGCCTCCAGCGCGGCGCCGAACACGCACGGCAACTGGCGCGCCACGATACGCGTGCCCACCAGTTCCATATCGTTGAGCTGCTTCACCACTTCCCAGGAGGGATTGAGGCGCTCGCCGCCAAACGGCTCGAAGCCGGTAATCAATACTTTTTGCATCCTTACTCCTACAGGAACATCAGGAAATACAGCAGGAACACGTTAACCAACAGCAGCAGCACGCCGGTCGGCACCTGCGCCTTGATCACCGCATTCTTGTCCGGCAACTCCAGCAGCGCCGCCGGCACAATGTTGAAGTTCGCCGCCATCGGCGTCATCAGGGTGCCGCAATAGCCGGAGAACATGCCGATCGCCGCCATCACCGCCGGGTTGCCGCCGTGCTGCAACACCAGGATCGGAATGCCGATGCCGGCGGTAACGATCGGGAAAGCGGCGAAGGCGTTGCCCATCACCATGGTCAGCACCGCCATACCGATAGCGTAGACCGCCACGGCGATAAAACGGTTATCGACCGCCAGATATTCCTGGGTCAAATGCGAGATCGCGGTGCCGACGCCGGCGACGGTAAACAGCAGCCCCAGCGTGGCGAGGATCTGCGGCAGAATGAACGCCCAGCCGATCGAATCCAGCAGGCGCCGCGCTTCCTGTATCGGCTGCAGCGCCTTCTCATGGGTCATTGTCACCGCGATCGCCAACCCGATCAGGCAGCCGACGGTCATCGAGAACAGGGTAATTAGCGTCGCGTGGTTACCGCTGCCGAATACCGCGTTTTGCAACGCCGGCACGTTGTTGAACAGCAGCACGCCGACCACCGTCACCACCGGGATCGCCAGCGCGGGAATGAACAGCTTGTTGCCCAGGCGCTTGGCGCTCGCCTCGCGCTCCTGCGGCGTCCGCTGGTGATAGCTGCCGAGGCGCACGCCGCCGAAGCCGGCAATCAGGGCCATCACCACCACCACCGCGCCAACGATGATATGCAGCATGCGTTTTTCGTTACTGCCCTCGCCCAGTACATCGCCCAGCAGGCGATAAGTCCAGTCGCCGACCAGGAATACCAGGCCGTACAGCCCCCAAAACAGCCCGGTGGTGATGCGGCGCGGGTTGGCGCGATCGCGCAAGGACATCACCGCCACAATCAGCAGCACCGCGCCGGCCAGCCAGTAAAGGTATTGTTGCTGGAAGTTCATCGCGCTTCCCCCTTCGCCTGCAGCGCCGCCTGATTCAGCTGCGCCAGCTCGGCGCTCAGCTGTTTATCCATCCGATACAGCCGGAACGCGTGGATCAGGAAAGCGAAAATGGCGGTCGGAATGCCCCACAGCGCGATATGCAGCGGCTCGGTCTGAATGCCGCCGGACTCCAGCATAAAGTTATGCATGAAGATGATCGCACCGAAGGCCACGAAGATATCCTCGCCGAAGAACAGCCCGACGTTGTCGGTAGCGGCCGACATGGCGCGCAGGCGGTGGCGGGTACGCTCCGGCAGCTCGCCGTAGCGGTTTTCCGTCGCCCCTTCCGCCATCGGCGCCAGCAGCGGCCGCACCATCTGCGGATGCCCGCCCAGGCTGGTCAGCCCCATCGCCGCGGTGATCTCGCGCACGAACAGGTACACGATCAGCAAACGGCCGGCGGTGGCGCTTTTGATCTTGGCGATCCACGCCTGCGCCCGCTCTTTCAGCCCGTGACGTTCCAGCAGGCCGATCACCGCCAGCGGCAGCAGCAGGATCAGCGGCAGGTTTCGGGTATTGAGAAAGCCCTCGCCGAGCTTTTCCAGAATGACGTCCAGCGGCATCAGCGCCGCCAGACCGGTGATGATGCCGGCGGCGATCACCACCAGCACCGGATTGAAACGCAATACAAACCCGACCACGATCGCGGCGATGCCGATCAGTGGCCAGAGATTCACGGCCTGTTCCATAGTCTTCCCTCGATATTTTCTAATAATTTTTTGTTTGTGATGTTGTGTCTTGCTTTACTGCTCTGCGCTGACGCGGATGCCCTGTTGAACAAAACTGTCCCGCAGCTTGCGCGCATACGCCAGCGCATGCTCGCCGTCCCCGTGCAGGCAGACGGTCTCCGCCTGTACGGCGGTCCAAACGCCATCGACGCTGCGCACCCGGTGATGGCGCACCATCTCCAGGGTTTGCGCCAGCGCCTGTTCGTCATCCTCGATCAATGCCCCCGGCAAACCGCGCGGCACCAGCGTGCCGTCGGCCTGATAACCGCGATCGGCGAACACCTCCTGCCGGGTGGTCAGACCGAGCCGTTGCCCGGCGCGGATCAGCTCGCTGCCGGCCAGCCCCACCAGCCGCAGCGCCGGATCAACCGCCTGCACCGCCCGGGCGATGGCTTCCGCCAGCGCCGGCTCAACCGCCGCCTGGTTGTACAGCATGCCGTGCGGCTTAACGTGCACCATCACCCCGCCCTCGGCGCGGGCGATGGCCGCCAGCGCCCCGAGCTGATACACCACCTGCGCGTACACCGTTTCCGGCGGCAGCTGCATGCGAGTGCGGCCGAAATTCTCCCGGTCGGGAAAACTCGGGTGGGCGCCGATCGCCACGCCGTACTGCAATGCCCAGCGCACCGACTGACGCATGGTCTGCGCATCGCCGGCGTGGAAGCCGCAGGCGATGTTGGCCGAGCTCACCAATTGCAACAGCGCCTGGTCGTTGGCGCAGCCTTCGCCGAGATCGGCGTTCAAATCAACGATCATGTAACCCCCAGGCAATCTGTCGAAGGAAAAGATCCTGCTCGGCCTTGGCGCGCTGCGCCTCGGCCAGTGAACAGAGAACGAAATGGATCGGTTCGCCGAGACGGATCTGCGCCAAATGGTAAAGATCGGCTTCGATCACGCAGGCGATGCGCGGGTAACCGCCGGTGGTTTGCGCATCGGCCATCAGCACGATCGGCTGGCCGTTGTGCGGCACCTGCACCACGCCGGGCATCAGGCCGTGCGACAGCATCTCTCTGTCGGTGGTGCGTGCCAGCGGCGTGCCGCCGTGCAGACGGTAGCCCATGCGGTTGCTCTGCGGGCTGAGCTGCCAGGCGGCGCGCCAAAACGCATCTTGCGCCTCTTCGCTGAATTCGGCGTACTCCGGCCCCGGCAACGCACGGATGCGATTGGTGAACAGCAACTGCTTCACGCCACAGCGGGTTTGCGGCAGCGCGGTGGATTTGCCCAGCGGCAACCGATCGCCGTCCTTCAGATTACGCCCCTCGCACCCGCCAAAAGCGGCTTTCATGTCGGTGCTGCGCGAGCCCAGCATTTCCGGCACGGCGATACCGCCGGCGATCGCGAGATAACTGCGCATGCCGCGCTTCGGCGTGCCCAGCACCAGCCGCTGCCCCTTTTTCACCGGGTAGCGCCAGCCGGTCCACAGCGGCTTACCGTCCAGCTGCGCGTCGCAGCCGGCGCCGGTCAGGGCGATCCAGCCGGGACGGGTAAACTCGGCGCTGAACTGGCCGAGCGTGATCTCCAGCCCGGCGGCCTCCGGCGCGTTGCCCACCAGCAGGTTGGCGATCTTCAGCGCCGGTTGATCCAACGCGCCGCCGGTACTGATGCCCAGACGGCGAAATCCTTCACGGCCCAAATCCTGCACCGTGGTATAGATGCCGGCGCGCAGAATAATCAGCATACGCCCTCCTTCTGCGGCACAAAGCGTACGCTATCGCCCGGGCGCAGCAGCGTCGGCGGCATTTCATGGGGATTGAACAACGCCAGCGGCGTGCGGCCGATCAGTTGCCAGCCGCCGGGCGTCGCTAGCGGATAGATGCCGGTCTGGCCGCCGCCGATACCGACAGAGCCGGCCGCCACAGCCAGACGCGGTTCGGCGCGGCGCGGCGTCGCCAGTTTTTCCGGCATGCCGCCCAAATAGGAGAAGCCCGGCTGAAAGCCGAGAAAATAGACCACGTAAGCCGCCGCCGCGTGGCATTCCACCACCTGCCGCGGCGTCATGCCGGTATGGCGCGCCACGTCATCCAGATCGGGGCCTTGCTCCCCGCCGTAGACCACCGGAATATCCACCTGACGCGACTCCGGCGTCAGGCGCTCTTTGCTTTCCCACCCCTGCTGCAGTAACGCGAGCATCGCTTCGGCGTCGGCCTGCGGCGTATGCAACAGCAGCGTCAGGTTGTTCATTCCCGGCACCACTTCCCGCACGTCAGGATGATGATTCAGCTTTTCCGCCAGCGCCCAGATGCGCTGCTGGCTCGGCAACGTCACCGGCGGTGACAGTTCAAGCACTACCGCTCTTTCACCTAAAAGGTAATAACGCGCTTGTTGCACCCTTATTCTCCTTATTATTATCGCGCTGAAAAACACACCAGTTATGCGTGACGCAGCCCCGGCTGTCAATAGAACGCAACCATAAGGAAAATAAGGAAATAGCGCGGTAAAAGGATTCAGCCGGCGCGCAGGCCGGGCTGGATCCGACGTAGAAAAAAATCAGGCGGGATTCGGGATATCGATAAAGGTCACATCAAAACCGTGGTGCTGAGCCAGCCATTCCCCCAGCGCTTTCACGCCGCCGCGCTCGGTCGCGTGGTGGCCGGCGGCAAAGAAATGCACGCCCATTTCGCGCGCGCTGTGAATGGTCTGCTCAGACACTTCACCGCTGATGAAAGCATCGACGCCGAAGCGCGCCGCGCTGTCGATAAAGCCCTGGCCGCCGCCGGTGCACCAGGCCACTCGGCGAATATGCTCAGGCGCGTTATCGCCGCAGTGCAGCACCGCGCGCCCCAGTCGGCTTTCGATGCGCTGTTGCAGCGCTTCGCCGGTCAGCGGCTGTTCGAATTCCCCGTGCGGCACCAGCGGCTCGACGTCGCCAATCACCCGAATGCCCAGCGCCTGCGCCAGCTGCGCGTTGTTGCCCAGCACCGGATGCGCGTCCAGCGGCAAGTGGTAGCCGTACAGATTGATGTCGTGGGTCAACAGCGTTTTCAGGCGGTTGCGCTTCATGCCGCGCACCGCCGGCGCCTCGTTTTTCCAGAAATAGCCGTGGTGCACGATGATCGCGTCGGCCTGATGCGCCACCGCGGCGTCCAACAGCGCCTGACAGGCGGTGACGCCGGTCACGATGCGCTGCACGTGCGGGCGCCCTTCCACCTGCAATCCATTGGGGGCATAGTCCTGAAACGCCGCGGCGTTCAGTTCCGTGTTGATCAGTTGTTCCAGATCGAGGTTACGCATTCTCTTCTCTCTTCATAGTCAAAATGTCTGCCGGTCGCCCTGCGCCATCAGGATGAATTTCACCCCCAGATCGTTGCCCTGCGCCAGCTGCTGCGCAATGGCGGCGCGCGCGTCTTCGCCCTGCTTCAGGCTCGGTTTGATGTGGCTGATCACCACCGGCAGACCGTTCAGCGAGCCTTCGCCGCCGCTGTACTGCGTCAGGTTCTTCAGCTCCTTCAGCAGCCAGGCCGGCGTCAGATGGCCGTACAGATGTTTGTCCTCCACCCCGTTAGGGTAAGAGGTTTCGATAATCATGCCCTTGAGCTTTTTCTGCTCGACAAGCGGCCCCAGCACGCGCCACACGGTATCGAGATCGCGCGACTGCTCCACCTTGTCCGGCCCGGTATCGCCGAAGTAGGCGAAGAACTCGTTGCCGTTGGAAATCAGCAGCATTGACGACGGGTAGCGATCGTGGCTGAGCGGGTACATCACGCCGGTCAACCCGGTCAGGCCGAGGGTAAAGCGCTGCTGCGGCCGCACCGTTTGCAGCCGGTAGGTGCCCAGCCGCGAACCGTTGCCGGCGTCGGTAAAGTTCGGCCAGGCCTTCCAGTTGAAGTAATGGTTGCGCAGGGTCAGCACGGTGTCCGCCTGGGCGTAAACGGTTTTTTTATTATCCTCGGGCGAGCCGACGATCAGCCCCGCCACGTGGTCCAGATGGCCGTGGCTGATGAAATAGCCGCCGATCAACTGCCGGAACACATAGCCCTGCGGCGTGTAAGGCGCGGCCAGCTCGGGGGTCACCTGCGGGAAACTGCCCTTCTCCAGCCCTTTGGCGATGCCCGGCAGCAGCGAGCCGGCGTCCAGCGCCACATACTGCGGCTGATTATCGCTGCGGATCAGATAAGAGGTCAGGTTGCCGTCGCTGACGCCGCCGTCGACGCCCAGCGCCACCACGTCAAAGCCGGCGATCGCCAGCGCGGAATAGCCGCTCAGACACAGGGCCAGCACCTTTTTCATCATTACGTCGCTCCTTGCAGTTGCCTCAAGACTCTCCCCGTTTTGCCGCCTCGAACGCCGCCAGCGTCTCTACACGCGCTTGCTTGTGATCGACGATCGGCAGCGGATAGTTCAGCGGGCATCGCTGCTTTTCCGCCCAGCGATGGGGATGATGGATGTCATTGTCGGGCACATCCGCCAGTTCCGGCAACCATTTACGGATAAAAGTGCCTTGTGGATCAAAACGTTCACCCTGGGTGGTCGGGTTGAAGATGCGGAAATACGGCGCGGCGTCGGTGCCGGTGGAGGCCGCCCACTGCCAGCCGCCGTTGTTGGCCGCCAGATCCCCGTCCAGCAATTGCGACATGAAATAGCGCTCCCCGGCGCGCCAGTCGATCAGCAGATCTTTCACCAGAAAACTGGCGCTGATCATGCGCAGCCGGTTGTGCATCCAGCCGGTGGCATTCAGTTGGCGCATGGCGGCATCAACGATCGGATAGCCGGTTTCGCCCCGCTGCCAGGCCTGCAGCTTCGCCGCGTCATCGCACCAGCTCACCTTGTCCGTCCAGGCGATAAACGGCCGATGGCGACACAGCTCGGGATAGGCCACCAGCAGATGGCGGTAGAACTCGCGCCAAATCAGCTCGTTCAGCCAGGCGAAAGCGCCGCTCTCGCGATCTTCCAGCAGCTGCGGGCATTCGGCGCGCAGGCGGTTGAAGCACTGGCGCGGCGACAGCGCACCGATCGCCAGATAGGGCGACAGGCTGCTGGTGCCGGCGAGGGCGGGCAGATCGCGCTGCCGGAGGTAATCCTGCACCTGCTCACGGCAAAAGACGCGCAGCCGCTGCAGCGCGGCCTCCTCACCGGCGGGATAATCACCCCCGATGTCCGCCGCGGGATAATCGAACGCCGCCGGCGCTTCAGGCGCAGGCAACGCGCCATCGGCACGGATCTTCGGCGCCGGCAGGCAGCTCACGTCGGACTCAGTCAGGCGCTGAATGAAGGCGTTGCGAAACGGCGTATAAACCTTGTACATCTCGCCGCCGCCGGTGAGCACGCTGCCCGGCGGCAACAGCAGACTGTCATCAAAACCGTGGCACGTTACCCGTCCATTCAACTGCTGCTCCAGCCGCGCATCGCGTCGCCGTTCATTCAGTTCGTACTGGCGGTTGTAAAATAGCGCGTCCACCTGCTCTCGCCGGCAATACTCCGCCAGCCAGTCGATCGACGCGGCAAAGTCCGTGCCGGCATGGCAATGCAGCGCAATGCCCTTTTGCGCCAGCGCCTGCTGTACCGCCCGCAGGCTGGCGTGGATCAGCGCCGCCTGCCGCGGCGCCATCTCATGTTCCCGCCACTGCTGCGGGGTGGCGATAAACACCGCCAGCACCCGGGCTTTGGGATCGCTGCAGGCAGCGTGCAGCGCTTTGTTGTCGGTGATACGCAGATCGTTACGCAACCAGACCAGATGCGTGGTCATAAAATTCCCTTGTCAATCAATGGCCGTAACGCAAACGCAGCGCCTCCGGATAAGGTTCGAAATAGCGTTGTTCCGCCAAATAACTGTCGGGGTATTCCGCCATGTAATGCTTAAGCAAGGCGATCGGCGCCAGCAGCGGCTGCATGCCCTGCCGGTAGCGGTCGATCAGGTGCGCCAGCTCCTGGCGCTGCGCCGCGCTGAGCTGGCGGCGGAAGTAACCCTGCACGTGCATCAGCACGTTGGTATGGTTGCGGCGCGTCGCCTTGTGCGCCAACAGCGCCATCAGGCGGCTGCGGTACTCCACGGCGAAGTCTTCCAGCGAGTCCCAGCGATGAATGTCGGCGACGAAACGCCCCAGTTCGCGGTACGCCGGCTGCGAATGCGCCAGCAGCGACAGCTTGTAGCGGCTGTGAAACGCGATCAGCCCGCCGCGGGTCAGCCCCTGACGCCATAGCATGTTCAACTCATACAGTGCGTACACTCGCTCGATAAAGTTTTCCCGCAGCGCCGCATCCTGCAAACGCCCATCCTCTTCCACCGGAAGCCACGGCATCTGGCGCAGCAGCTCGGCGGTAAACAGCCCGACGCCGTTTTTACGCGAGTCCTTGCCGTTCTCGCTGTAGACCCGCACCCGCTCCAGGCCGCAGCTCGGCGACTTGGCGCAGACGATGTAACCGCACAAGTGCTGCAACGCGGCCACGCGCTGCGCGGAGAAACTGCGCATCTCCTCGGTCAGATCCACGCCGGCGTCGTTGCTGTAGCGCATCGCCGGCCACGGCTGCGCCTGTTTCACCAGACGCAGCGCCGGGCGCGGCGTGGGCAGGCCGATCGCCATTTCCGGGCAAACGGGCTCAAAGCGCACATAGGGCGCCAACTGTTCCACCGCGAAGGCCAGCCGCTTGTGGCCACCGTCGAAACGCACCGCGTCGCCCAGTAAACAGGCGCTGATGCCGATAGGGATCTTGTCACTCATACCGTTCTCTCGTGGTGTTGGTCGATGAGGAAAGTGTAGAAGAATGGCTTGCCAAATACGACCTTGCGCTGGACGGCAGCGGGCTTGGGGCATAAAAAAACCCCCGCCGCAGGGCGAGGGTTGTTCGTGAGTCGGCAGTGACTCAGTAGAAGTCGCAGGACGCCAGTTCCGCCTGCTGCAGCCAGACCGGTTTATCGCTGGTTTTTGACCAGACGCGGTGCAGGTAGCTGTAAAAACGCCCGCGATCGCTGCGGAACAGCATCACCGGCAGGGCCAAAATGCCCGCGATCACTACTGCGCTGCGGCGCAGGAGAATCCGATGCAGTGAATAAGCGTGATAGGTCGTAGACATGCGAACCTCCTTAAAAACGCCTGCCGTTGATTTGTCAGGGAAAACGGCGTGGGCGTATCAAATGAACAATCGGTAATTTGGTAACTGGACAAAATTTTAGCGCACTTGATGAAAGTTTACTACTCATCCGACCACTAAATCGCACAAAAAATCGCTAATCACCGCGGCGATTCGTAATTTTGTTACAACCAAGTTAATTTTTAACTTAACATTGGTTACGTTGTGGTTATTATCCGGTTCCTGCTTCCACGCCGCTGCCCTTGCTTATTCACTCATCAGGCGCAATCTCGCCGCCAACCTGCTGGTTGAAATGCTCAATTTTTGCTGAAATTTCAGCCATTTTTATACTTTTTTTACACCCGCCCGCGCGATTTTTTCATCTTCTTTCTACCCCGCTCCCTACACTGCCTCTATCAAAAACAACACCTCTGGAGGTGTCCCGTGAGTTTCAGCGTTATTGGTGGTGCGCTGTTGGTTCTGCTGCTGTTGGCCTATCTGGTCTACGCCCTGTTTAACGCGGAGGATTTCTGATGGCGGCTTCAGCCTTTTTACTGATCGCCAGTTTCCTGCTGGTGCTTCTGCTGCTGGCACGGCCGCTGGGCGGTTTTATGGCGCGCCTGATCGAAGGTGAGCCGCTGCCTGCGCTGCGCGCAGTGGAAGCCGGCGTCTGGCGCGCCTGCGGCATCCGCCCCACCGAGATGAATTGGTGGCAGTACGCGCTGGCGATCCTGGCGTTTAACCTGCTCGGCCTGGCGCTGCTGTTCGCCCTGCTGATGGCGCAGGGCTCGCTGCCGCTCAACCCGCAAGGCTTCCCTGGCCTCTCCTGGGATCTGGCGCTCAACACCGCCGTCAGCTTCGTCACCAACACCAACTGGCAAGCCTACAGCGGTGAAAGCGCCCTCAGCTATTTCAGCCAGATGGCCGGGCTGGCGGTGCAGAACTTCGTTTCCGCCTCCACCGGCATCGCCGTGGCCTTTGCGCTGATCCGTGCCTTTACCCGCCGCGCCGGCAAGACCGTCGGCAACGCCTGGGCCGATCTGTTCCGCATCACGCTGTATGTGCTGCTGCCGATCGCGCTGCTGATCGCCCTGTTCTTCGTCAGCCAGGGCACGCTGCAAAACTTCCTGCCTTACCTGCACGTCACCACGCTCGAAGGCGCGCAGCAGACGCTGCCGATGGGGCCGGTCGCCTCGCAGGAAGCGATCAAGATGCTCGGCACCAACGGCGGGGGGTTCTTCGGCGCCAACTCGGCGCACCCGTTCGAAAACCCGACCGTGCTGACCAACTTCGTGCAGATGCTGGCCATCTTCCTGATCCCTTGCGCGCTGTGCTTCTCTTTCGGACAACTGGCCGGTGAAAACCGTCAGGGCCACGCGCTGATCTGGGCGATGGCGCTGATCTTCGTGGTGGCGGTGGTGGTGGTGATGTACGCCGAGCTGGCGGGCAACCCGCACCTGAGCGCGCTGGGCGCCGACAGCAACATCAATATGGAAGGCAAAGAGTCGCGCTTCGGCATTCTCGCCACCAGCCTGTTCTCGGTGGTGACCACCGCCGCGTCCTGCGGGGCGGTTAACGCCATGCACGACTCTTTCACCGCGCTGGGCGGCATGGTGCCGATGTGGCTGATGCAGATCGGTGAAGTGGTGTTCGGCGGCGTCGGCTCCGGCCTGTACGGCATGCTGCTATTCGTGCTGCTGACGGTGTTTATCGCCGGTCTGATGATCGGCCGCACCCCGGAATACCTGGGCAAAAAAATCGACGTTTACGACATGAAGATGACCGCGCTGGCGATCCTGGTCACGCCGGCGCTGGTGTTGCTGGGCAGCGCGCTGGCCATCGGCACCGACGCGGGCCGCGCCGGCATCCTCAATCCGGGCGCCCACGGCTTCAGCGAAGTGCTGTATGCCCTGTCCTCCGCCGCCAACAACAACGGCAGCGCCTTCGCCGGCTTGAGCGTCAATACGCCGTTCTACAACCTGCTGCTGGCCTTCGCCATGTTCGTCGGCCGCTTCGGGGTGATCCTGCCGGTGCTGGCGATCGCCGGTTCGCTGAGCGCCAAGCCACGCCAGCCGGCGGGCAACGGCACCCTGCCGACCTATGGGCCGCTGTTTATCGGCCTGCTGATCGGCACCGTGCTGCTGGTGGGCGCGCTGACCTTCGTGCCGGCGCTGGCGCTGGGCCCGGTGGCCGAGCATTTGCAACTTTGGTTGGCAAACTAACAGACGTCACAGAGAGAGAATAAGAGATGACTCGCAAACAACGCGCGCTGTTTGAACCGGCTCTGGTGCGCACCGCGCTGATCGATGCGGTGAAAAAACTGGACCCTCGCGTTCAATGGCGCAACCCGGTGATGTTCGTGGTGTATATCGGCAGCCTGCTGACCACCGCCATCTGGCTGGCGATCCTCGCCGGCCAAACCGACGGTGCCGCCGCCTTTACCGGCAGCGTCTCCCTGTGGTTGTGGTTCACCGTGCTGTTCGCCAACTTCGCCGAGGCGCTGGCCGAAGGCCGCAGCAAGGCCCAGGCGGAAAGCCTGAAAGGCACCAAGAAAACCAGCTGGGCGAAAAAACTGGCCGGCCCGCGCCGCGACGGCGCCACGGAGAAAGTGGCCGCCGAGAGTCTGCGCAAAGGCGATATCGTGCTGGTGGAAGCCGGCGACACCATTCCGTGCGACGGCGAAGTGCTGGAGGGCGGCGCCTCGGTGGATGAAAGCGCCATCACCGGGGAATCCGCCCCGGTGATCCGCGAATCCGGCGGGGACTTCTCCTCGGTCACCGGCGGCACCCGCGTGCTGTCCGACTGGCTGGTGGTGCAGTGCAGCGTCAACCCGGGGGAAACCTTCCTCGATCGCATGATCGCCATGGTGGAAGGCGCTAAACGCCGCAAAACGCCGAACGAAATCGCGCTGACCATCCTGCTGGTGGCGCTGACCATCGTGTTCGTGTTGGCCACCGCCACCCTGTTCCCGTTCTCGCAATACAGCGTCGAGGCGGCCGGCAGCGGCAGCGTGGTCACCATCACCGTACTGGTCGCGCTGCTGGTTTGCCTGATCCCCACCACCATCGGCGGTCTGCTGTCCGCCATCGGCGTGGCCGGGATGAGCCGCATGCTCGGCGCCAACGTGATCGCCACCAGCGGCCGCGCGGTGGAAGCCGCCGGCGACGTGGACGTGCTGCTGCTGGATAAAACCGGCACCATCACGCTGGGCAACCGTCAGGCTTCGGAGTTCCTGCCGGCGCCGGGCGTGAAGGAACAAGAGCTGGCGGACGCCGCGCAGCTGGCTTCGCTGGCGGACGAAACGCCGGAAGGTCGCAGCATCGTGGTGCTGGCCAAACAGCGCTTTAACCTGCGCGAGCGCGATCTGCAGGCGCTGAACGCCACCTTCGTGCCCTTCTCCGCCCAGACTCGCATGAGCGGCGTCAACGTGCAGGAGCGCATGATCCGCAAAGGCGCGGTGGACGCCATTCGCCGTCACGTCGAAACCAATCAGGGGCACTTCCCGCGGGCGGTGGACGATCTGGTGGAAAGCGTGGCGCGCACCGGCGGCACGCCGCTGGTGGTGGCGGAAGGCGCCCGGGTGCTGGGCGTGGTGGCGTTGAAGGATATCGTCAAGGGCGGCATCAAAGAACGCTTCAATGAGCTGCGCAAGATGGGCATCAAAACGGTGATGATCACCGGCGATAACCCGCTGACCGCGGCGGCGATCGCCGCCGAAGCCGGGGTGGACGACTTCCTGTCGGAAGCCACGCCGGAAGCCAAGCTGGCGCTGATCCGCCAGTATCAGGCGGAAGGCCGTCTGGTGGCGATGACCGGTGACGGCACCAACGACGCCCCGGCGCTGGCGCAGGCCGATGTGGCGGTGGCGATGAACTCCGGCACCCAGGCCGCCAAAGAGGCGGGCAACATGGTCGATCTGGATTCCAACCCGACCAAGCTGATCGAAGTGGTACATATCGGCAAACAGATGCTGATGACGCGCGGTTCGCTGACCACCTTCAGCATCGCCAACGACGTGGCCAAGTACTTCGCCATCATTCCGGCGGCGTTCGCGGCCACCTATCCGCAGCTGAACGCGCTGAACGTGATGCACCTGCACTCCCCCGCCTCCGCCATCATGTCGGCGGTGATCTTCAACGCCCTGGTGATCGTGTTTCTGATCCCGCTGGCGCTGAAAGGGGTGAGCTACAAACCGATGAGCGCCGCGGCTCTGCTGCGCCGCAACCTGTGGCTGTACGGGGTCGGCGGTCTGCTGGTGCCATTCGTCGGCATCAAACTGATCGACCTGATCCTGGTCGCGCTGCACGTCGCCGGTTAACCATTGAGGGAAATGAACATGACGTATTTACGACCTGCGCTGGTGATGTTGATCCTGCTGACGCTGCTCACCGGCATCGCCTATCCGCTGCTGACCACCGGGCTGGCGCAGCTGCTGTTTTCGGGCGCGGCCAACGGTTCGCTGTTGTACCAGGGCGACAAGGCGGTCGGCTCCGCGCTGATTGGCCAGAACTTCACGCGCGCCGACTATTTCTGGGGCCGCCCGTCGGCGACCGGCGATTCAGCCTATAATCCACAGGCCTCCGCCGGCAGCAACCTGGCGGCCACCAACCCGGCGCTGGATAAGGTTATCGCCGAACGCGCGGCGCAGCTGCGCCAGGCCAATCCGGCCATGAGCGGCCCGATCCCGGTGGATCTGCTGACCGCCTCCGGCAGCGGGCTGGATCCGCAGATCTCGACCGCTGCGGCGCGGTATCAGCTGGCGCGGGTCGCGGCGGCACGTCATCTGCCGCCGGAACAGGTCGCCAAACTGATCGAAGACAACACCGATCGGGCCACGCCCAACTTCATGGGCGAATCGGTGGTCAACGTGTTGAAGCTGAACCTGGCGCTGGATGCGTTGAAGTAACGCACCGTATTCAGCATAGTGATAGGGTTCGGCGTGCCGAACCCCTTTTTGCTTGGTAACACAAGGAATTGTCATGGTCGAAGAAGAACAGCAGCGTCCCGATCCCGATAGCCTGCTGGCGCTGGCCAATGAAAAACCGCGCGGCCGGTTGAAGGTATTCTTCGGCGCCTGCGCCGGCGTAGGCAAAACCTACGCCATGCTGCAGGAGGCCCAGCGTTTGCGCGCCCAGGGGCTGGACGTGCTGGTCGGCGTGGTGGAAACCCACGGCCGCAGCGAGACCGCCGCCCTGCTCGACGGCCTGGCGCTGTTGCCGCAAAAGCGCATCCAGCATCGCGGGCGACTGGTGCATGAATTCGACCTCGACGCCGCGTTGGCGCGCCATCCGGCGCTGATCCTGATGGACGAACTGGCGCACAGCAACGCCCACGGTTCGCGCCACCCCAAACGCTGGCAGGATGTGGAAGAGCTGCTGGACGCCGGCATCGACGTGCTGACTACCGTCAACGTACAACATTTGGAAAGTCTGAACGACGTGGTGGGCGGCGTGACCGGCGTGCGGGTGCGCGAAACGGTGCCCGACCACGTGTTTGACGAGGCCAGCGAAGTGGTGCTGGTCGATCTGCCGCCGGACGATCTGCGCCGACGGCTGCACGAAGGCAAAGTGTATATTCCCGGTCAGGCCGAGCGCGCCATCGAGCATTTTTTCCGTAAAGGCAACCTGATCGCCCTGCGCGAGTTGGCGCTGCGCCGCACCGCCGATCGGGTCGATGACCAGATGCGCGAGTTTCGCGACACCCAGGGGCGCGAGAAAGTGTGGCACACCCGCGACAGCATTCTGCTGTGCGTCGGCCACAACAGCGGCAACGAAAAGCTGGTGCGCATCGCCGCCCGGCTGGCGGCGCGGCTCGGCTGCCACTGGCATGCGGTCTACGTGGAAACCCCCAAGCTGCACCGGCTGCCGGAAAACCAGCGCCGCGCCATTCTGCGCGCGCTGCGGCTGGCGCAGGAGCTGGGCGCCGAAACCGCCACCCTGGCCGATCCGTCCGAAGAGCGCGCAGTGCTGCGCTACGCCCGCGAGCATAACCTCGGCAAAATCATCATCGGCCGCCGCAGCGAGCAGCGCTGGAAGCTGCGCGGCAGTTTCGCCGATCGCCTCGGCCGGCTGGGTCCGGATCTCGATCTGGTGATCGTCGCGCTGGACAGCGACGCCGCACAGCCGCCGCCGGGCAAGGAGCACGACGGCCGCAGCTTCAATGAGAAATGGCGCATGCAGCTGCGCGGCTGCGCGGTAGCGGTGGCGCTGTGCGCGCTGATCACCCTGCTCTCGCAGTGGCTGCTGCCGGGCTTCGATCAGGCCAACCTGGTGATGGTCTACCTGCTCGGCGTGGCGATCGTCGCGCTGTTCTTCGGCCGCTGGCCATCGGTGCTGGCGGCGGTGATCAACGTCGCCAGTTTCGATCTGTTCTTCGTTCAGCCCGAATGGTCGTTCGCCGTCAGCGATATGCAGTATCTGCTGACCTTCGGCGTGATGCTCGCCGTCGGCATCATCATCGGCAACCTGACCGCCGGGGTGCGTTATCAGGCCCGGGTGGCGCGCTATCGCGAGCAGCGGGCGCGCCATCTGTACGAAATGTCACGTGGGCTGAGCCGCGCGCTGACCGTGGCCGACATCGCCAACACCAGCCGTCATTTCCTCTCCAGCAGCTTCCAGGCGAAAACCGTGCTGCTGCTGCCGCAGGAAGACGGCCGGCTGCAGCAAATGATCGGCGAGGAAGGCGGGCTGCTGTCGGTAGACGAAGCCATCGCGCGCTGGAGTTTCGATAAAGGCTTGCCGGCCGGCGCCGGCACCGACACCCTGCCCGGCGTGCCTTACCAACTGCTGCCGCTCAATACCCCCAAACAGACCTTCGGCCTGTTGGCGATCGAACCCAACAACCTGCGCCAGCTGATGGTGCCGGAACAACAGCGGCTGCTGCAAACCTTCGCAGTGCTGATCGCCAGCGCGCTGGAACGTCTGCACCTGGCGCGCAGCGCCGAAGAAGCCAAGCTGGACGCCGAACGCGAACAGCTGCGCAACTCGCTGCTGGCGGCGCTGTCGCACGATCTTCGCACCCCGCTGACCGTGTTGTTCGGCCAGGCGGAAATTCTCACGCTGGACCTGGCGGCCGAAGGTTCCAATCACGCCACCCAGGCCAGCCAGATCCGCCAGCAGGTGCTGAGCACCACCCGGCTGGTGAACAACCTGCTGGATATGGCGCGCATCCAGTCCGGCGGTTTCAGCCTGCGTAAAGAGTGGCAGTCGCTGGAAGAGATCGTCGGCGCTTCGCTGCACATGCTGGAGCCGCTGCTCAGCCAGCATCCAATCGAGGTCGATCTGCCGCCGGAACAGATCCTGGTCAACTGCGACGGCAGCCTGCTGGAACGGGTGTTCACCAACCTGTTGGAAAACGCCAATAAATACGCCGGCGCCGAGGCCACCATCGGCATTCGCGCCCGCACGCTGCCCGAGTGGCTGGAAGTCGAGGTCTGGGATAACGGCCCCGGCATCCCCGCCGATCAGCTGCAGCTGATTTTCGACAAGTTTTCACGCGGCAATAAAGAGTCGGCGATCCCTGGCGTCGGCTTGGGGTTAGCGATTTGTCGTGCCATTATTGAAGTGCATGACGGCCGCATCTGGGCGGAAAACGGCGCCAACGGCGGCGCCAGCTTCCGCTTCGTGCTGCCGCTGGAAAAACCGCCCGAGATCGACGGCGACGCCTTCGATCTGTAATCAACGCAGGGGAAACGTGAGCATAACGCCAACCAACATTCTGATTGTTGAAGATGAAAAAGAGATCCGCCGCTTCGTGCGCACCGCGCTGGAGAGCGAAGGCCTGCGGGTGTTTGAAAGTGAAACGCTGCAGCGCGGGTTGATTGAAGCCGGCACGCGCAAACCGGATCTGATCATCCTGGATTTGGGCTTGCCGGACGGCGACGGGCTGAGCTACATCCGCGATCTGCGGCAGTGGAGCGCCATTCCGGTGATCGTGCTGTCGGCGCGCAACGCCGAAGAGGACAAGATCGCCGCGCTGGACGCCGGCGCCGACGACTATCTCAGCAAACCGTTCGGCATCGGTGAGCTGCTGGCGCGGGTGCGGGTCGCGCTGCGTCGCCACTCAGCTAGCCAACAGGAAAGCCCGCTGGTGAGCTTTTCGGCGATTACCGTCGATCTGGTGAATCGCCGGGTGCTGCGCAACGACGAAGATCTGCATCTGACGCCGATCGAGTTTCGTCTGTTGGCGGAGCTGCTGGCCAACGCCGGCAAGGTGATCACCCAACGCCAGCTGTTGAGCCACGTCTGGGGGCCGAACTACGTGGAGCACAGCCACTATCTGCGCATCTACATGGGCCATTTGCGGCAGAAGCTCGAAGCCGATCCGGCCCGGCCCAAACACCTGCTGACCGAAACCGGCGTCGGCTATCGCTTCATGCCTTAACCCCGGAGGGCGCGGTTTGCCGCGCCTTTACGCCGCCGGGCCCTTCTTCAATCCGACCATAAACTCCTTAAACGCCTCGCGCAGCGGAGCGAACACCGGGTGTTTGCGGTTTTCGATCATCACTTCGGAGAACAGCTTCAACCCCACGGCAAAAGCCGCGCTCTGCTCGGGGCCGAAGTTCAGATCGTCACGCGCCCGAATGCGCTCGACGATCTCGAGAATATCGTCGTGGTTGCTCACCTCAAAACTCAGCGGCGCTTTCTCGACGGGATTGCCCTGGCGATCGCTCAGGGCTTCAACGGTAATGTTAAAACGGTGGCCGGGCATCAGTTCTTCTCCTGTTGCGAAGGTTGAATCTGCATTTCGCTTTCGATCGCCGCCACGGCGGTCAGCAACGCGGCGTTGATGCGCTCCACCTGCTGCGGCGTAAGATCGGCGCGCATCACGTTGCCGCGCAGCAGGCTGCGCAGACGGTTCATGGCGTCGTAGATGCCTTCCGCCAGGTTGCCGTGCCGATGACGCTCGCGGCCGGCGCCCGCCAGACGCGCCAGAATGACCTCAACCACCTGTTGATGCTTTTGCAGCTCGCCCTCGCCCGCCGCGGTGATGCGGTAGCTTTTGCGGCCGTTGCCGATGGTGAGCGGTTCGAGGAAATCCTGCTCTTCCAGCAGCGTCAGCGTGGGGTAAATCACCCCCGGGCTCGGCACGTACAGGCCGGATGACGCTTCCTCGATCGCCTTGATCAATTCGTACCCGTGGCTGGGCTTGCGCGCCACCAGCGCCAGCAGCACCAGGCGCAGATCGCCGTGTTCGAACAGACGATGACGCCCGCCCCGGCCGCCGCGCCCACCTCGGCCGTGCTCTTCGCCTTCGCCGCCGAAGTGATGGCGCCCGCCGCGATGACGACGACCCTCTTCGCATTCATGGTGATGATGATGCCGGTGTAAACCTAATCGATGAAACATAAGGTGAGACCTCGCTTTAGTAGGGAACATCAATACGAGGTTGTTTAGATATATCTAAACAGCATCGATAGCGCTAATCTAGATCGATATATCTAAATGCACAAGCGCGTGCCGTGAAAAAGATATATCTAAATAGCGCCCATAAAAAAAGCGCTGTAAAAACAGCGCTTTTTATCAATCAAGAAAAGTGATTACTTGGCGGAAGCCAGCACTTCGCTGACGATCTCGACCGCTTCGTGCTCAATCTTCTCGCGGTGCTCCGCCCCGAGGAAGCTCTCGCAGTAGATCTTGTAAGCCTCTTCGGTGCCGGAAGGACGAGCCGCGAACCAACCGTTGTCGGTCATCACTTTCAGGCCGCCGATCGACGCGCCGTTGCCCGGCGCTGCGGTCAGACGTGCGGTGATCGGGTCCCCGCCCAGCGTACTGGCCTTGACCATCTCCGGCGACAGCTTGGACAGCGCCGCTTTCTGTGCATGGGTTGCCGGCGCCTGGATGCGGTTGTAGCTTGGCGCGCCGAAGCGCTTGGCCAGATCGTCATAGTGATGCTGCGGGTTCTCACCGGTTACCGCGGTGATTTCAGCCGCCAGCAGGCACATGATGATGCCGTCTTTGTCGGTCGACCACGGCTGGCCGTTGAAGCGCAGGAACGAAGCCCCGGCGCTCTCTTCGCCGCCAAAGCCCAGGCTGCCGTCGAACAGACCGTCCACGAACCACTTGAAGCCGACCGGCACTTCCACCAGCTTGCGGCCCAGATCGGCCACCACGCGATCGATCATCGCGCTGGACACCAGCGTTTTACCTACCGCAACATCGGCGCCCCACTGCGGGCGATGCTGGAACAGGTAGTTGATGGCTACCGCCAGATAGTGGTTCGGGTTCATCAGGCCCTTCGGCGTGACGATGCCGTGGCGGTCGTAATCCGGATCGTTGGCGAACGCCAAATCGAATTTGTCGCGCAGCGCCAGCAGGCCGGCCATCGCCGACTCCGACGAGCAGTCCATGCGGATGATGCCGTCGTGATCCAGGTGCATAAAGCGGAACGTCTGATCGATGGAATCGTTCACCAGCGTCAGATCCAGCTTGTAGTGTTCCGCCACCCGCTGCCAATAGGCGATGCCGGAACCGCCGAGCGGATCCACGCCCAGCTTCAGGCCGGCGCGTTGGATGGCCGGCATGTCGACCACCTCCACCAGCCCTTCGACGTAAGGCTGCACCAGATCTTTGGCGTGCAGGTGGCCGCTGTTCCAGGCCTTGTCCAGCGACTGACGCTGCACGCCTTTCAGCTGCTGCGCCAGCAGTTCGTTGGCGCGCTTTTCGATCACCGACGTCAGGTTGGTGTCAGCCGGGCCGCCGTTCGGCGGATTGTATTTGATGCCGCCGTCTTCCGGCGGGTTGTGGGACGGCGTAATGACGATGCCGTCGGCCTGCGCGCCGCCGCGGCGGTTGTGGCACAGAATGGCGTGCGATACCGCCGGCGTTGGCGTGAAGCCGTTGTTTTCCTGCACGATCACATCGACGCCGTTGGCGGTCAGCACTTCCAGCACGGAAATGAAGGCCGGCTCGGACAGTGCATGGGTGTCTTTGCCCACGTAGCACGGGCCGGTAGTGCCTTGCTGATGACGAACTTCGGCGATCGCCTGAGCGATGGCGAGAATGTGCGCTTCGTTGAAGCTGTGGCGCTGCGCGCTGCCGCGGTGGCCGGAGGTGCCAAACTTCACCGCATGTGCGGCATTGCCGGCTTCCGGTTGCAGCACATAGTACTGCGACGTCAGCTGGGCTACGTTGATCAGATCGCTTTGACGGGCGGGCTGCCCGGCACGTGGATTATTCGCCATCGACATATCTCCCTCATCCCTGTCGGTGACCGGGCAAATACGTCGCGCACGGCCATCATGACGGGCTGTTCGCTAAATTAGACGGTACCGCAAACTTTCTCGATCAGTTCCGCCGGGAACTGCATCGCCTGCATGATGTGTTCGATCATGCTGCGTTTGCGGCCGGTATTGGTATTGGTGATCACCCAGTAAGGGGTGCCCGGCACATGCTTCGGCTTGGTATGCGTGCCGTTGGCCAGCAGGGTCTGCTGATCGCCGGCGAAATAGGTGCGGGTACGGCCGGTCAACGCCTCGGTGGCGGCGGCAAAACCGGCGGCATCGAGGGTGTACAGCGTGGACAGCACCAGCATGAAACGGTTGACCGCTTTGTTCTGCTCGGCGTATTCATCCGACAGCAGCAGTTCACGCACGGCGCGTACGCGATCGCGCGGGCGCTGAACCGGCGCCGCTTTTTCCGCTTCGACGGACGGCGACGCACTGGCGGCAGGCAACGCGCGCACCGGCTGACCGGCGGTGAATTTCAACATGCGGCGTAAAATATCGGACGCGCTTTCACCGATGTGTTGCGTGTGGCTGGCAATATAACGGTAAAGCTCTTCGTCGACTTCAATAGTTTTCATCTTTATCCAATACTGTTTTTTCTACTTAGAACCTGAAGCCAGATCCTGCATTCAAGCCATGGGATTATAAGGTTAAAAGCGCTGGGGCGAACACAACAATGTGCCTCCGGACGGCAAATGCAGACTAATACCTATAGCCGGCACTGCCAAGCCCGCGCCGCGAAAATTCCGCATGATTCATCGTGCGATTCAATCATGATACCCTAATCTGAATCTCTCTCAGTATGAACTTCGCCATGAAATTACATTATCAACTGCTGGCCGCCGAGTCAGACGCGCTGCCGGTGCTGCTGATCCACGGGCTGTTCGGCAATCTGGACAACCTGGGCGTGCTGGCGCGCGATCTGCATCAGCGTCACAGCGTAATTAAGGTCGATCTGCGCAACCACGGCCTCTCCCCGCGCGCCGACGAGATGAACTACCCCGCGATGGCGCAGGATCTGCTGGAGCTGCTCGACGAACTGCGGCTTGAGAAAGCGATCGTCATCGGCCATTCGATGGGCGGCAAAGCGGCGATGGCGCTGACCGCCATCGCGCCCGAGCGCGTCGCCAAGCTGATCGTCATCGACGTCGCGCCGGTGAATTACCAGACCCGACGTCACGACGAGATTTTCGCCGCCCTGAAGGCCGTCAGCGCCGCCGGCATCACCCAGCGCCAGGCCGCCGCCCAGCTGATGCGTGATTACCTGCAGGAAGAAGGCGTGATCCAGTTCCTGCTGAAGTCCTTCCATAACGGCGAATGGCGCTTCAACCTGCCGGTGCTGATTGAACGCTATGATGACATCACCGGCTGGCAGGACGTGCCGGCCTGGCCGCACCCGACCCTGTTCATTCGCGGCGGCCTGTCGCCGTACGTGCAGGACAGCTACCGTGCGGACATCGCCCGCCAGTTCCCGCGGGCCCGCGCGCACGTCGTTGCCGGCACCGGCCATTGGGTGCACGCCGAAAAACCGGAGGCGGTGCTGCGCGCCATCCACCGTTTCCTCGACGAAGCCTGAAAAATACGCTCACCTGGTGAAAAAACGCGCTAAAGATAACGGCTTAGCGCGTTTAGCCCGCAGTTAGGCATTGTCGCCGCTCCATCTGCTGGGGTAATATGGCGCGCTATAATTTTGCCGCCGCGCCAGCGCGTTCGCGAACGCCGGGACGGGGGTGAATTTGGGTTAGGGTTTATTGGCCCGAAGTGTGTTAACCGATGCCTCCGGAAGCGTGCGAGCGCTTTTTGATGCAAACTCCCTTGCAGTACCGCTACCTATGGCAAAAGAACAAACGGATCGCACGACGCTGGATCTGTTCGCAGATGAACGCCGTCCGGGGCGCCCGAAAACCAACCCGCTTTCCCGCGATGAACAGCTTAGAATCAATAAGCGCAATCAGTTACGGCGCGATAAAGTGCGTGGATTGCGGCGCGTAGAGCTGAAAATCAACGCGGATGCGGTGGACGCCCTGAACAAACTGGCGGAACAGCGCAACATCAGCCGCAGCGAACTCATCGAGCAGATGCTGTTGGCGCAACTGGCGGAAGAACAGCCGGAACATTGATCTCTTCGGCCGCACGCGCGGCGCGGCGTTAAGGACAACGCCGGATCGACCACGCTTTTCTTCATTCTCCGGCATCGCATAAATGCGATAAAACCCCGGCGCCACTTTCTGGCATGATACGCATTTACCGGCAAGAGACTGCGCCTGTCGGCGCCCGCCCCCGTGGCGAAAGGCTCTTGTCATGGCATCATTTTAATCGGCGTCAGCGGCGGCAGTGCTGGCATCGAGTAATGCAATTACTTGAATTTAAAGGTTATACGCGATATGGCTACTGTAGGCATTTTCTTTGGCAGCGACACTGGCAATACCGAAAACATTGCCAAAATGATCCAGAAAATTCTCCAGAAACAGTTTGGCGACGACGTCTCTGAAGTGCATGACATCGCTAAAAGCAGCAAAGAAGACCTGGAAGGGTTCGATATCCTGCTGCTGGGTATCCCGACCTGGTACTACGGTGAAGCGCAGTGTGACTGGGATGATTTCTTCCCGACGCTGGAAGAAGTCGACTTCAACGGCAAACTGGTGGCGCTGTTCGGCTGCGGCGACCAGGAAGACTACGCGGAATACTTCTGTGACGCGATGGGCACCATCCGCGACATCATCGAACCGCGTGGCGCGGCCATCGTGGGCCACTGGCCGACCAAAGGCTACCACTTCGAGGCCTCCAAAGGCCTGGCGGACGACAACCACTTCATCGGTCTGGCGATCGACGAAGACCGTCAGCCTGAGCTGACCAACGAGCGCGTGGACGCCTGGGTCAAACAAATCGTCGAAGAGCTGAGCCTGGCCGATATCGTCGGCTAAGCCCCGGCACTGGCGAAAGGTTGAACAAAGGCCCTGTAAAGTGCATAGTGTGCCCACAGGGCCGTCATCGGCAGCAGGGATTGCTGCGATAGAAGCTACAGATTTGTAACTTCCCACCCCGTCACGGTAGACTGAGATATCGGTTTATCCCATCCATCAAGGCGTTGCATGCAAAACATGCAATAGTGCAATTATATCTTTGTTAACAACCGGCGGTTTCCATTTAGTACAACCGGTTCTATAATGAGACGCATTAACTCTTTGTGCCGACCGATGCCACAGGCGAGTACGCCTCAACTTGATTAGCATAGTAACAGGACTGAATTCGCATGACCGACAACAACATCGCATTGAAGAAGGCCGGCTTAAAAGTCACGCTTCCGCGACTCAAAATCCTGGAAGTACTGCAAAATCCGGAATGCCATCACGTCAGTGCGGAAGATTTGTACAAAAAACTGATTGATATGGGCGAAGAGATCGGGCTGGCGACGGTTTATCGCGTACTGAACCAGTTTGACGATGCGGGCATTGTGACACGTCACAATTTCGAAGGCGGCAAGTCCGTGTTCGAGCTGACCCAACAGCATCACCACGATCACCTGATTTGCCTGGATTGCGGCAAAGTGATCGAATTCAGCGACGAATCCATCGAAGTGCGCCAGCGTGACATCGCCAAGCAGCACGGCATCAAGCTCACCAACCACAGTCTGTACCTGTACGGCCACTGTGAAACCGGTGACTGTCGCGAAGACGAAACGCTGCACGACAAGAAATAAGCCCTGACCGGCTATGAAAAACCGCCTCACCTTGAGGCGGTTTTTTTATGCCCGCCATGCAGCAGACAAAAAAATCCCCGGACCAGCCGGGGAAAATCATGTCATGAAATACCACAATTGCAGCGGCACTGCGACTCCACGTACTACTCTCACTACAACGTCCGCCCTGCGCCGACACGCGCGGGCGAACGCATTCCCCCTTCGTTATGATGCGGCCCGCCGCCAAAACTGCGGGCCGCACCGCCCTTCTTAGACCTTCTCGGCGCGGCTGTAGCGTTTGCCGTCCGGGCTGACCGAGCGCACCTGTACTTCGCCGGAAACCGCAGGTTTAGCCTTGGCATCATAGCGCTGCCACTGCTTACCGCCGTCGGTGGAGTACTCGATGCCCAACCCCGGCAGCGCGATATTCGCCTCCAGCTTGCCGCCCGCCACGCGAGCGCCCGGCACCGGCAGACGATAAGCCACGCCGCCTTTGTCCAGCTTGGCCAGTTCACGCTGGCCCAGAATATTGGCGAAGCGCAGCCAATCTTTCTCCAGCGTCTTGGTATCGACAAAGTGGGTTTCCCCGCCTTTGTATTCGCGGCCGGCGCGATAGTCCTGCTCCCAACCGGCGCGATGCCAGGCGCGCTCCGCCACCGACAGCGCGCGTGGGAAGATCATGTATTCCATCTGCGGGTCGGTGCGCTGGGTTTCGCTCCACAGCTGAGCGGAAAGTCCATATGCCCCCGGCCACGGCTTGTCGCTCTTGGCGTTGAAGTGGTTGCCGTCTCGGTCAACCGAGGTTTCCGCGTTCTGCGGCATGTTGTCCGGCGCGAAGCTGAACACCTTGCGCTCGTCGCTGAAGCGGGTGCCCCAGTAGTAACCGCGCTCGTCCGGGTTCACCTCGTAAGGGAAGTCCATATAGACGTAGTCCGGGTTGGAGACCACCACTTCATACCCTTTGTTGGCCCAGTCGTTGACGCTGTCGAAACCGCCCCAGTACAGGGTGTCCCAGAAGTTGACCCCCACGCGCGAGGTGGCGAACGCCTTCGAACTCTCGGCGTCTTTCAGGCCGTCTTGCCAGGCCTGCATTCTGTCGATGCCGTGCGCCTTCACCAGCTTGCTGACCTCTTGGCCGAAGTAGCTCGGCAGGTGCTCCATGTCGGCCACTTTGCCCTCTTTGATCATCACCTGGCACACCTGAGACTTGGCCCACGGCTTGTCTTCATTGCTCTGGTCAATGATGCCTTTACCCGGTTCCGGTTTCGCCTTGTCGGTGTAGCCGGCGCCCAGGCGGATGTTTTTCGCTTCGTCGCCGCCAAAGTGCCAGGTCTTAATCGGCTGGCCGGCTTCTTTATGCATCTGGGCAATCTCGCCAATCACCTTGTCGACAAAGCGCTGGGAGGAATCCAGGCACGGGTTCAGGTAACTCTGACGGTTAAAGAACTGCACCGAGGTGGTATTGGAGGTATCGGTCGGATCCACCAGGCGGAACTCGTTGGCCTCCTGCTCTTTGCCGGCGGCATGCAGTTTCTTGTAGCGCGCTTCCATCGAGACCACCGCCGCGCGGGCGTGCGCCGGCATGTCGATCTCCGGGATCACCTCAATCTGGCGCGCCTGAGCGTATTTGATGATGTCGATGTAGTCCTGACGAGTGAAGAAACCGCCGTAGACATCCGGCCCCTGGCCGTACTGCGGCAGCAGGCAGGTGGTTTCGCTCAGATCGTGGCAGCGCTGGCCGCCGACTTCCGTCAACTCAGGCAAGCCGGGAATTTCGATTCGCCAACCTTCGTCATCGCTCAGGTGGAAGTGGAATTTGTTGAGCTTGTAAGCCGCCATCTGATCCAGCAGGCGCAGCACCGCATCCTTCTTATGGAAGTTGCGCGCCACGTCGAGGAAAATACCGCGATACTGGAAGCGCGGCGCATCGCTGGCGTCGAGCGTGGCGATCTTGCCGCTGCCGTCGGTCGGCACTAACGACAGGATAGACTGCAACCCGTAGAACACCCCGGCCTGATCGAAGCCGATCACCCGCGCCTCTTTCTTGCCGATCTTCAGCTCATAAGCGCCCGGCACCGCCATCGCGCCTTTAAACTTGCCCGGCTGGATGTCGGTCTTGATCGGGTAACCGTTGGCCTGAACCGGCACGCCCAGCAGCGCGAAGCGCTGGTTGACGACATCCGCCGCCGGCTTGACCAACGTGCTCAGATCCGGCGATACCCCTTTGCGCAGATCGGCGTCCTGCGCGTGCACTTTCACCTGCATCGGCGTCGGCACGATCTGGCCGCGCAGCGCGCCGGCGGGCAGCGTCTGCAGATCGGCGTTGCTGACAAAACGCGAAGCCGGCGTCATCAGAATATTTTTGTCGTCCTTGGTGCGCTTCCACTGATCGCCGGTAAACGGCGCCACAAACTGATCCAGATTTTCGGTGTCGGTATTCGCCAGCATTTTCGGCTTGGCGTCGCCGGAAGTGGCATACCAGCGGGGCAGGAAGTCGTTTCTGAACAGCTGCCAGTATTCGGCGACCACCGGGATTTCCACCGCCTTACCGGCCGGGAAACCGCTGAATTTGGCGGTCGGCTCCAGCTTGTACAGATCGCCGGTGAGGTGAGCGATCTTGAACTGATCGTTGTCTACCCGCAGAGTCTGGCGCGGGCTGTGGAAATAAATGATCCAGTCTTTGCCGTCGATCGCCTGCCCGTCGTTGCTCAGGGTGAACAACACCCGGTTGCATGAGGCCCAGTCTGCGCCCAGCGCCGCGCAATCCACGCCGTTTTCCCCGGCGCGGTTATCCAGCATTTTCACGTTCAGCTTCAGTTGGCTCAGCTGATCCACCAGCTGTTGATCGGCCATGGCGCTCCCCATGCCGCCCAGGAATCCCATCGTTGCCGTCAAGGCGGCCAGTGCGCTCAGTTTGAATGCGTTCATCTTCTCGTCCTTCTTAATTATTGTTATCGCGAATTTCTTGCCACAGCTTGCCGCACTTGGCGTCGTAAGCCTGACCGTTGCCGCTGTGAACCGCCATAATGCAGTTCTGATAATCCATCACCCGTACCGTTTCCTGCGCGGCGAACTGCTGGTGCTGTTTCTCTTGTTTCAGCACGTTCAGCACCGCCTTGCACGGCTGCAGACGCTCCGGCGAGCCTTCCGCGGTATTGATGCAGGCGCTGTAAGCCTGTTTCAACCTGGCGTCTTCCGGCGGCGCGGCGGGTTGCGCACAGGCGCTCAGGGCCGCAGCGGCCGCCAACATCAGCATGATTTTTTTCATCGTTGAATTCCCTTAACTGCCCCGGCGGCAAGGCCGGGGAACGCATCAGAAGATGGTGAATGGCGCGATGACCATGAACTTGACGTCTTTCTCGTCCTGGAAGATGTTGCCGTAACCGCCGCCCCAGCTCGGAATGTTGGTGTGGTTGTCATACTGGGTGTAATGCAGCTTGAGCAGCGTGCCCTTGGCTCGCCCTTCCTGGATGGTGTACATCGCGTCCAGACTCCAGGCGCTCTCTTTCAGGCGCTGGCTCTGATCGTAGATCGGGTTGGTGCTCGGCTTGGCGTCCCACGCGTAAACGTAAGAGCCGCCGACCGCCATACCCGGAAGGTTCCAGTTGCTGAGGTCATACATCACGCCGGCATACACCGCTTTTTCGCCGTTGGCGTTAAAGTCGGAGCGGTTATCCCACCACACGTCCAGGCGACCGTTTGACGAGGCGTAGGTCGGGGTCATACGTTGCAGGAAGAAGCCCTGATTGCCTTCCGCCTTGACCATGGTGCCTTCCAGACGCCAGTTGAACTGGCCGGTGGTGTAACCGAAGGTCAACGCCTGCAGCCAGGCCAGGCCGTCATAAATGCTGTTCGGATCGTTCTTGTTGCTGATGCGGTCTTCCGCGCCATAGAACTGGTAACTGGTGGTCAGCGGGTTGCCCAGCAGATCGAATTTGTAAGACGCCTTGGTGAAGTACTGATTCACGTACCCCTGGGCCTGGCCGTAAGCGGCTTCCAGCACCAGATCGTTTTTGAAATCGTACTTGGCGCCCAGCGAGTGCAGGTAGGAGACACGGGTTTTCTTATCGTTCTGGCGGAAGTCGTCCATCTCGATATGCCACGGCGCTTTGTATTTGTCGGCCCACATGTAGGAGAAGCTCAACGCGCCGGCATCGCCGTAGTCGAACTTGGCGCCGGCTTCAGCCCCCTGATAAGTGCCCGGCATAAAGCTCCAGTGCGGCGCCAGCAGGGTTTGGCCGCTCGGCTGAATATAGCCGGCGCGCGCCCAGACCGGGCCGTATTTGAATTTGGCGGCGGCTTTGTACAGGCTGATACCCCCTTTATCACCGGAGTAGTCTTCGTCGTAGGTACGGTTCTTCGAGGAGAACGCGATTTCGTTCGGGTGACCGCTGGCGCTGGATTCAGCCAGTTCGATGGCGGTAAAAGTGCCGACATCCAGACCGAACATGTCCCAGGCGTAGCCCGACGCGAAATCCAGGCTCAGGTTGGCGGTAGAGTGGGACAGGTTGGTGGTGTATTGATTGTAATCCTTGCTGTCCGGATTGAGATCTTTACGGTCACGCTCACGTTGCCAGTAATAAATGCCGCCGGTCAGCGTGGAATCCTCGATAAACCCTGCGGCTTTCGCCTCAGGCGCCATGGCAAACCCTGTTCCCAACAGCGCGCCCGCGACTGCGAGCGCCAGCGTTTTACGCTGAGCACCGTGCGTACCCATATTGAAATTCCTCTTTGACTTAACTTAAAAGTTGCAGCCGCCTGTGTTCACCACTGCCCTGCACGACTGCCAATAAAAAACCCGAACGGGTAAAAATATTGCCGACGAGATGTTATTCCCACAGCACTAATTGCTACAGACAGACTATTTTTCGCGACGCGAATTATCAAATGAAAAATGCGGAAGATTTGTCAAAGTATGACAAGGAGCACATATCGGTGATAATTTGTTACGCTGGCATTCATGGAAGGTGTCGAATAAAAAATTCAATTAAATCAGAATAAATACGGATACCAGGTCAACCAGAGACGATTAATGGTTTCAGCCTGACTAAATCCGTCAGTCAGGAGATAAAATTTGAGAGCGCTCTCTAAATGAAATTAATTCGCATCACGAATATATAAGTAAAGATTAAGACTACTAAGCCCAATATAAGAAAACTTATTGATTAACGCACCGCAGTTAATTAAACGCAGCCCGGAAAAACGTGGCGGGAATAGATGATTTACTCAATAGCAGGCATAAAAAAGCGCGGCCTGAGCCGCGCTGATACATTAATTTTCGAGGCGATTAAGATTAGCCTTCGATTTTCGCCCAGGTGTCACGCAGACCGACGGTGCGGTTAAACACCAGGTGCTCAGCCGAAGAGTAATGGCTGTCGGCGCAGAAGTAGCCTTCACGCTCGAACTGATAGGCTTTCTCCGGCTGTGCGGCCGCCAGACTCGGCTCAACGAAACCGTGCTTGATCACCAGCGATTCCGGGTTAATGGTGGAGAGGAAGTCCTCCGCCGCGCCCGGGTTAGGCACGCTGAACAGGCGATCGTACAGGCGAATTTCCGCCGGCAGCGCGTGCGCCGCAGACACCCAGTGGATCACGCCCTTCACCTTGCGGCCGTCGGCAGGATCTTTGCTCAGCGTTTCCGCATCGTAGCTGCAGAAGATGGTGGTGATCTCGCCGGCTTCATCTTTCTCGACGCGCTCGGCCTTGATCACGTACGCGTTGCGCAGACGCACTTCCTTACCCAACACCAGACGCTTGTACTGCTTGTTGGCTTCTTCGCGGAAGTCGGCGCGATCGATATAGATCTCACGGCTGAACGGCACATCGCGGTGGCCCATTTCCGGCTTGTTAGGGTGGTTAGGCATGCTGACCATTTCCACCGCATCGCCCATGTTCTCGATGACGATTTTCACCGGATCCAGCACCGCCATGGCGCGCGGCGCGTTCTCGTTCAGATCGTCGCGGATGCAGGATTCCAGCGCCACCATTTCGACGTTGTTGTCTTGCTTGGTTACGCCGATGCGCAGGCAGAACTCGCGGATCGAGGCGGCAGTATAACCGCGGCGGCGCAGACCGGAGACGGTCGGCATGCGCGGATCATCCCAACCTTCGACGATCTTCTCGGCCACCAGCTGATGCAGCTTGCGCTTCGACATGATGGCGTATTCGAGGTTGAGACGCGAAAACTCGTACTGGCGCGGGTGGCAAGGAATGGTGATGTTATCCAGCACCCAATCATACAGACGGCGGTTATCCTGGAATTCCAGGGTGCACAGCGAATGGGTGATCCCTTCCAGCGCATCGGAAATGCAGTGGGTGAAATCGTACATCGGGTAGATGCACCATTTATTGCCGGTCTGGTGGTGTTCGGCGAACTTGATGCGGTACAGCACCGGATCGCGCATCACGATAAACGGCGAAGCCATATCGATCTTGGCGCGCAGGCAGGCGGCGCCCTCGGCGAACTCGCCGTTGCGCATCTTCTCGAACAGCGCCAGGTTCTCTTCCACGCTGCGACCGCGGTACGGGCTGTCTTTGCCCGGCGCAGTCAGGGTGCCGCGGTATTCGCGGATCTGCTCCGGCGACAGTTCGTCGACGTAGGCCAGCCCTTTGCTGATAAGCTCCACCGCATACTGGTGCAGCTGATCGAAATAGTCTGAGGAGTAACGAACGTTGCCGCTCCACTCAAAGCCCAGCCACTCCACGTCGTGCTTGATAGACTCGACGAACTCGATGTCTTCTTTCACCGGGTTGGTGTCGTCGAAACGCAGGTTGCACTGGCCCTGATAGTCCTTGGCGATGCCGAAGTTCAGGCAGATGGACTTGGCGTGGCCGATATGCAGATAGCCGTTAGGCTCCGGCGGGAAACGGGTATGTACCGACGTGTGTTTCCCCGACGCCAGATCTTCATCGACGATCTGACGGATAAAATTGGTTGGGCGGGCTTCAGCCTCACTCATTTCACTGTTCCTCAATGCAAAGCGCTACACATAACCGCCTATGATCCAACAAGCCACGTCTGGAAACAACCGTTTGTTTCATGAAAAATGCGGCGCGTTGCACCATCGGCGCGCAGCGCACCGCCGTGGGGCGAAACGGGATAAAAAAAGCGGGAAGAGATCGCTCTCTTCCCGCCAAGTCGGGGCAAACTCCGCCATGATGCGTGCTCGGCCCCAGGCACTACTCAGGTAAAAACAGCCTTATTTCTGGATCTCATACAGCTTGGTCTGACCGGCGACCACAGAGCCGCTGGCCAGCGCCGCCAGGCCGGCGTACTCGTCAGCGTTGCTGACTACCACCGGGCTTATCATCGAACGCGCATTGGCATTCAGGTAATCCAGATCCAGTTCCAGAATCGGTTGACCGGCTTTCACTTCCGCGCCCTCTTCCACCAGGCGTTTGAAGCCCTGGCCTTCCAGCGCGACGGTGTCGATCCCCATGTGCACCACGATCTCGGCGCCCTTGTCGGTTTCCAGGCAGAATGCGTGGTTGGTATTGAAGATTTTCACCACGGTGCCGTCAGCCGGCGCCACCACGATCTTGTCGGTCGGGCGAATCGCCAGGCCGTCGCCTACCGCCTTGCTGGCGAAAGCTTCGTCCGGCACCTGTTCGAGCGCCACCACTTCGCCGGTCACCGGCGCCAGCAGCGTTTCAAACGCGGCTTTCGGCGCGTTCGGCACCGCCTGCGGTTTGGCTTCCGCGGCAGGCGCCGCCGGGGCCGCCGCTGCCGCTACCGGGCCGGCCGCAATCACGTTGCGCATTGCGCTGGCGATAAGTTCGGCACGGGTGCCGACGATCACTTGCACGCTCTGCTTGTTCAGGCGGATAACGCCCGACGCGCCGAGGCGTTTCGCCAATGCGTCGTTCACCAGCGCGGAGTCTTTCACATTCAAACGCAGGCGGGTGATGCAGGCGTCGATGCCGGTCAGGTTGTCGGAACCGCCGATCGCGCCGACGTAACGACGAGCCAGGGTGGTGGTTTCGTTCTCGTCTTTACCGGCGTTGCTGTCGACGTTGACGTCGTAGCCGTCGGTTTCGTCACCGGCAACCGCCAGCTCGCGGCCCGGGGTCATCAGGTTGAATTTTTTGATGGTGAAGCGGAACACCACGTAGTAGATGACGAAGAACACAAGGCCTTGCGGGATCAGCATGTACCAGTGGGTCGCCAGCGGGTTGCGAGACGACAGCACCATATCCACCAGGCCGGCGCTGAAGCCGAAACCGGCGATCCAATGCATGCTGGCGGCGATGAACACCGAGATACCGGTCAGCACGGCGTGGATCACGTACAGCACCGGCGCCACGAACATGAAGGAGAATTCCAGCGGTTCGGTAATACCGGTAAAGAAGGCGGCGAAAGCGGCCGCCAGCATGATGCCCGCCACTTTGGCTTTGTTCTCAGGACGCGCGCAGTGGTAAATGGCCAGCGCCGCCCCCGGCAGACCGAACATCATGATCGGGAAGAAGCCCGCCTGATAACGGCCGGTGATGCCGACAACCGCTTTACCGGCTTCGATCGACTGCTGGCCGCCAAGGAAGTTCGGAATATCGTTGATGCCGGCCACGTCGAACCAGAACACCGAGTTCAGCGCGTGGTGCAGGCCGACCGGGATCAGCAGGCGGTTGAAGAAGGCGTAGATGCCCGCGCCGACCGAGCCCATTTTCTGAATGTGTTCACCGAAGTTCACCAGACCGTTGAAGATCACCGGCCAAATGTACATCAGGATGAAAGCCACCAGGATCATCAGGAAGGAAATGAGGATCGGCACCAAACGGCGGCCGCTGAAGAACGACAGCGCCTTGGGCAGCTCGACGCCGCTGAAGCGGTTGTACACTTCGGCGGAGATGATGCCCACCAGAATACCGACGAACTGGTTCTGGATCTTGCCGAACGCGGCGGGCACCTGATCGAGCGGGATCTTCTGAATCATCGACACGGCGGCCGGGGAACAGAGGGTGGTCAGCACCAGGAAGCCGACGAAGCCGGTCAACGCGGCGGCGCCGTCCTTGTCTTTGGACATGCCGTAGGCCACGCCGATAGCGAACAGCACCGACATGTTGTCGATGATAGCGGAGCCGGATTTAATGAAGAAAGCGGCGAGCGCGTTGTCGCCGCCCCAACCAACAGGGTCAATCCAGTACCCGACGCCCATCAAGATGGCGGCGGCGGGCAGCGTGGCGACCGGCACCATCAGCGCCCGTCCCACCTTTTGCAAATAACTAAGAATGTTCACCTTTTCCCCCTATGTTGTCCGCGGACGGACCCTATTAGTAGTTTATTTGAAGCTCTCACTACCTTTTTAGAAACAGCGCTTGGCACGTATCACTCATGCCGAGTGTAAAAAATTTATTTTGTATCGCAAATTAAAACCTCCCTTTTTGTGATAAATATCACCAAAAAGTAGTCTTCACCTCCCAGATTGCTGGCCATCACACAAAACTTATTTTATCATTCAAAAAATCAACCGGACGGACGATTCACGCGAGAATCATAAAGCTGGGTTACGCTTACGACTCCCGCAGGCCCGTACAGTATAGCTTTAGTTTACTTATCCCAAGAGGTGTTAGATGAGACTTATCCCACTGAAAGATACCGCACAAGTCGGCAAATGGGCCGCGCGTCATATCGTTCAACGCATCAACGCATTCAAGCCAACCGCAGAGCGCCCGTTTGTTCTCGGCCTGCCCACCGGCGGCACGCCGCTGGAAGCCTACAAACATCTGATTGCGATGCACAAAGCAGGTGAAGTAAGCTTTAAGCATGTTGTGACTTTCAACATGGACGAGTACGTTGGCCTGCCGCAGGAACACCCGGAAAGCTATCACACCTTCATGTACCGCAACTTCTTTGATCACGTTGATATCCCTCGCGAAAATATCAACCTGCTGAACGGCAACGCCGCGGATGTCGACGCCGAGTGCCGCCAGTACGAAGAGAAGATCAAGTCTTACGGCAAAATTAACCTGTTCATGGGCGGCGTGGGCATCGACGGCCATATCGCGTTCAACGAGCCGGCTTCGTCCCTGGCTTCGCGCACCCGCATCAAAACGCTGACCGAAGACACCCGCATCGCCAACTCGCGCTTCTTCGGCGGTGACGTCAGCCTGGTGCCGAAATATGCGCTGACCGTCGGCGTGGGCACGCTGCTGGACGCGGAAGAAGTAATGATCCTGGTCACCGGCCACGCCAAGGCGCAGGCGCTGGAAGCCGCAGTGGAAGGCAATATCAACCACATGTGGACCATCAGCTGTCTGCAGCTGCACGCCAAAGCGGTAGTGGTGTGCGACGAACCGGCCACCATGGAGCTGAAAGTCAAAACCGTCAAATATTTCCGCGAGTTAGAAGCGGAAAGCGTTAAAAGTCTTTAATCTTTGCAGGGGGCTACGATGTTCGCTTTAACCCACGGCCGAATCTATACCGGCCACGACGTACTTGATGACCATGCAGTCATTATCGCTGATGGGCTGATCGAGAAAGTCTGCCCGGCGGCTGAATTGCCCGCCGGCATCGAAACGCGCGACCTGGGTGGCGCCATCCTGGCCCCCGGGCTTATCGACGTGCAGCTGAACGGCTGCGGCGGCGTACAGTTCAACGATTCGCTGGAAGCGATCTCGGAAGAAACGCTGGAGATCATGCAGCGCGCCAACGAGAAATCCGGCTGCACCAGCTATCTGCCGACGCTGATCACCAGCAGCGACGAATTCATGAAGCACAGCGTCGACGTGATGCGCGCTTATCTGAAAAAGCACCAAAACCAGGCGTTGGGCCTGCACCTGGAAGGGCCATACCTCAGCCCGGTGAAAAAAGGCACCCACAATCCGGCGTTCATTCGCAAGCCGACCCAGGAAATGATCGATTACCTGTGCGCCAACGCCGACGTGATCACCAAGGTGACGCTGGCGCCGGAAATGGTTGAGCCGCACTTTATCAAGCAGCTGACCGAGGCCGGCATCGTGGTCTCCGCCGGCCACTCGAACGCCACCTACGATCAGGCTCGCACCGGTTTCGCCGCCGGCATCAGCTTCGCCACCCACCTGTACAACGCCATGCCTTATATCACCGGCCGCGAACCGGGGCTGATGGGGGCAATCTTCGATACGCCGGAGGTCTATACCGGCATCATCGCCGACGGCCATCACGTGGCCTGGGCGAGTATCCGTAACGCCAAACGCCTGAAAGGTGATAAATTGGTCTTGGTCACCGATGCCACCGCGCCGGCGGGTGCAGATATTGACCAATTTATTTTCGCCGGTAAAACAATATACTATCGGGATGGGCTGTGCGTGGATGAGAACGGCACCCTGAGCGGTTCCGCGCTGACCATGATCGAAGCGGTGCGAAACAGCGTCGAGCATATCGGCATCGCGCTGGACGAAGCGCTGCGCATGGCGACGCTGTATCCGGCGCGCGCCATCGGCGTCGATCACCGTCTGGGCACCCTCGAAGCCGGCAAGGTGGCTAACCTGACCGCCTTCACCCGTGATTTCAAGATCACCAAAACGCTCGTTAACGGTAACGAGGTTTAATTCAATGAACAGCGAGTAAAATTATTGATGAGCACTGGCGGACAAGCACAAATAGGGAACGTTGACTTAGTCAAACAACTTAACGGCGCGGCAGTTTACCGCCTGATCGACCAGCAGGGCCCGATCTCGCGCATTCAGATTGCCGAACTCAGCCAGCTCGCCCCCGCCAGCGTCACCAAAATTACTCGCCAGCTGCTGGAGCGCGGACTGATCAAAGAAGTCGATCAGCAAGCCTCCACCGGTGGTCGCCGCGCGATCTCCATCGTGTCGGAAACCCGGCATTTCCATACCGTCGCGGTGCGTCTCGGCCGCCACGACGCCACCATCACCCTGTATGACATGAGCGGCAAGTCGCTCAGCGAAGAACACTATCCGCTGCCGGAACGCACTCAAGAAACGCTGGAGAATGCGCTGTTCGCCGCCATCGCCCAATTCATCGACGCTAACCAGCGCCGCCTGCGCGAGCTGATCGCCATCGCGGTGATCCTGCCCGGCCTGGTGGATCCGGCGCTGGGCGTGGTGCGCTACATGCCGCACATCAGCGTCAGCAATTGGGCGCTGGTGGACAACCTGCAGCAGCGCTTTAACGTCACCAGCTTCGTCGGCCACGACATCCGCAGCCTGGCGCTGGCGGAGCACTACTTCGGCGCCACCCGCGACTGCGAAGACTCGATTCTGGTGCGCCTGCACCGCGGCACCGGCGCCGGCATCATCGTCAACGGGCAGATTTTTCTCGGCAACAACGGCAACGTCGGCGAGATCGGCCATATCCAGATCGATCCGCTGGGGGAACGCTGCCACTGCGGCAACTTCGGCTGCCTGGAAACCGTGGCCGCCAACGCCGCGATCGAACAGCGCGTGCGCCAGCTGCTGAGCCAGGGCTATCCGAGCAAACTGACGCTGGAAGACTGCGGCATCAACGCCATCTGCAAGGCCGCCAACCGCGGCGATCTGCTGGCCAGCGAAGTGATCGAACACGTAGGCCGCTATCTGGGCAAAGCGGTGGCCATCGCCATCAACCTGTTCAATCCGCAGAAGGTGGTGATCGCCGGTGAGATCACCGAAGCGGACAAGGTGCTGCTGCCGGCGATCCAGAGCTGCATCAATACCCAGGTGCTGAAGGACTTCCGCAAAAATCTGCCGGTGGTGACCTCCGAACTCAATCATCGCTCGGCGATCGGCGCTTTCGCCCTGGCCAAACGCGCGATGCTCAACGGCGTGCTCTTGCAGCGATTGCTGGAAAGCTGATCCGCCGCTTCTGGCAGGCGTGTTATCGTCACCCTTCGCCTGCCGTAATCATGAGAAACAGCGACAAATGAAAATCAAAAACGTTATATGCGATATCGACGGCGTGCTGCTGCATGACAATACGCCGGTTCCCGGCGCCGACCTGTTCCTGGCGCGCATCCAGGAACAAGGCATGCCGCTGGTGGTGCTGACCAACTACCCATCACAGACCGCACAGGATCTGGCGAACCGCTTCGCCGCCGCCGGGCTGGAAGTGCCGGAGAGCGCGTTCTACACCTCGGCGATGGCCACCGCCGATTTCCTGCGCCGTCAGGAAGGCAAAAAAGCCTATGTGGTCGGCGAAGGCGCCCTGATCCATGAGCTGTACAAAGCCGGTTTCACCATCACCGACATCAACCCGGACTTCGTGATCGTCGGAGAAACCCGCTCTTACAACTGGGACATGATGCATAAAGCCGCCTACTTCGTGAGCAACGGCGCGCGCTTTATCGCCACCAACCCGGATAGTCACGGCCACGGCTTCTCGCCGGCCTGTGGCGCGCTGTGCGCCCCCATTGAGAAGATCACCGGCCGCAAGCCGTTTTACGTCGGCAAGCCCAGCCCGTGGATCATTCGCGCCGCACTGAACAAAATGCAGGCGCACTCGGAAGAGACGGTGATCGTCGGCGATAACCTGCGCACCGACATTCTGGCGGGCTTCCAGGCCGGCCTGGAAACCGTGCTGGTGCTGTCCGGCGTCTCCACGCTGAGCGACATCGAAACCATGCCGTTCCGCCCGAGCTACGTCTACCCTTCCGTCGCCGATATCACCATCTTCTGATGCGGCCATGGCGGCCGCCCGGCCGCCATTATTTCCTTCTCCCTCAGCGTCAGTTTGAATTTAATTCGTTCATGGCCGTAAAAGGTTTCAGCCTGCCTGCGTTAAAAATCCTCATTATAACGTTACGCCCCGCCAATAGCTGATATTGCCGGCGAGCGAAAAACCCTTACCCCTAATTAATGAGGCTACCATGAGCACAAATAACACTATTAATGCCGTCGCCGCCGATGACGCGGCCATTATGCCGTCTATCGCCAATAAAAAGATCCTGATGGGTTTCTGGCACAACTGGGCCGCCGGCGCCAGTGACGGCTATCAGCAAGGCCAGTTCACCAATATGAACCTGACCGACATTCCCGCCGAGTACAACGTGGTGGCCGTCGCCTTTATGAAAGGCCAGGGCATCCCAACCTTCAAGCCTTACAACCTGTCCGACGCCGAGTTCCGCCGCCAGGTGGGCGTGCTGAACAGCCAGGGCCGCGCGGTGCTGATCTCCCTCGGCGGCGCAGACGCGCATATCGAGCTGAAAACCGGCGACGAAGACAAGCTGAAAGACGAGATTATTCGCCTGGTGGAAGTCTATGGCTTCGACGGACTGGATATCGATCTGGAACAGGCGGCGATCGGCGCCGCCAATAATAAAACCGTCTTGCCTGCGGCGCTGAAAAAAGTAAAAGACCATTACGCCGCCCAGGGGAAAAACTTTATTATCAGCATGGCGCCGGAATTCCCATACTTACGTGAAAATGGCACCTACCTGGATTATATCAGCGCCCTCGAAGGCTATTACGACTTTATCGCGCCGCAATATTATAACCAGGGTGGCGATGGCCTTTGGGTTGAAGAAATTAAAACCTGGCTGACCCAAAACGACGATACCAAGAAGGAAGACTTCCTCTACTACCTGACGGAAAGCCTGGTTACCGGCACCCGCGGCTATGCGAAGATCCCGGCGGCGAAATTCGTCATCGGCCTGCCGAGCAACAACGACGCCGCCGCCACCGGCTACGTGATCGATAAACAGGCGGTGTATAACGCTTTCTCACGTCTCGACGCCAAAAACCTGTCGATCAAGGGCCTGATGACCTGGTCAATCAACTGGGACAACGGCAAGAGCAAAGCCGGCGTCGCCTACAATTGGGAGTTCAAAACCCGCTATGCGCCGCTGATTCAGGGCGGCGTCACCCCGCCGCCGGGAAAGCCTAATGCGCCGACGGCGCTGACGGTCGCCGAGCTGGGCGCCACCTCGCTGAAACTGAGCTGGGCCGCCGCCACCGGCGCCTCACCGATCGCCAGCTACACCGTCTACCGCAACGGCACCCCGATCGGCCAAACCGCCGGTCTGTCGCTGGCCGACAGCGGTCTGACGCCGGCAACCCAGTACAGCTACTTCGTTACCGCGACCGACACCCTGGGCAATACCTCCCTGCCGAGCAGCGCGCTGGCGGTCAAAACCGCCAATGACGGTACGCCGCCCGATCCGGGCGCGCCCGAGTGGCAGAACAACCACAGCTACAAAGCCGGCGACGTCGTGAGTTATAAAGGCAAGAAATACACCTGTATTCAGGCGCACACCTCCAATGCCGGCTGGACGCCGGATGCCGCGTTCACCCTCTGGCAGCTCATCGCCTAATCGCTAATCGATTGCCGGTCAAACTGGCCGGCAATCCCGCCATCACGCTAAAAATTGCATAATCGACAATTTTTTACGCCGATAACTGAAAATCCGTTAAAAACCTCAGCCACGCAAACAACTATTTCTCAGCGCATGGCTAAAACGCTTGCATCCTCTGCAGCTTTTGGCGCATTTTCATAACCACAGCGCAGCAAAACCGCGTTATCGCTGATAAATCGGCAATGCTGCCCATAACAGTAAAAACAACATCACAGTCATAAAAGCCCGTTAGGAGAGTTGTATGTGTTCTATTTTCGGTGTGCTCGATCTGAAGTCCGATCCCGTTGAACTGCGTAAGAAAGCGCTGGAGCTGTCACGTCTGATGCGCCACCGCGGCCCGGATTGGTCCGGCGTTTACGCCAGCGACAAAGCCATTCTGGCTCACGAACGCCTGTCGATCGTCGACGTCAACAACGGCGCTCAACCGCTGTACAACGCTGCGCACACCCACGTTCTGGCGGTCAACGGCGAAATTTACAACCATCAGGCGCTGCGCCAACAGCTGAGCGACCGCTATGCCTTCCAGACCGGCTCCGACTGTGAAGTGATCCTGGCGCTGTATCAGGAGAAAGGCCCGGAGTTCCTCGACGATCTGCAAGGCATGTTCGCCTTTGCCCTGTATGACACCGAAAAAGACGCCTACCTGATCGGCCGCGATCACCTGGGCATCATCCCGCTGTATATGGGCCATGACGAACACGGCAACCTGTACGTTGCCTCGGAAATGAAAGCGCTGGTGCCGGTGTGCCGCACCATCAAGGAATTCCCGGCCGGCAGCTACCTGTGGAGCCAGGACGGCCAGATCCGCGAATACTATCGCCGCGACTGGTTCGATTACGACAGCGTCAAGGACAACGTGACCGACGCCGCCGCCCTGCGCACCGCGCTGGAAGAGTCGGTGAAAAGCCACCTGATGTCCGACGTGCCTTACGGCGTGCTGCTCTCGGGCGGGCTGGATTCTTCAGTCATTTCGGCGATCACCAAGAAGTACGCCGCGCGCCGCGTGGAAGATCAGGAACGCAGCGAAGCCTGGTGGCCGCAGCTGCACTCCTTCGCCGTCGGGCTGGAAGGCTCGCCGGATCTGCGCGCCGCGCAGGAGGTGGCCAACCATCTGGGCACCGTGCACCATGAGATCCACTTCACCGTGCAGGAAGGGCTGGACGCCATCCGCGACGTGATTTACCACATCGAAACCTATGACGTCACCACCATCCGCGCGTCGACGCCGATGTACCTGATGTCGCGCAAAATCAAGGCGATGGGCATCAAGATGGTGCTTTCCGGCGAAGGCGCGGACGAAGTGTTCGGCGGCTACCTGTACTTCCATAAGGCGCCGGACGCCCGCGAATTCCACGAAGAGACCGTACGCAAACTGCTGGCGCTGCACATGTTCGACTGCGCGCGCGCCAACAAGGCGATGTCCGCCTGGGGCGTCGAAGCCCGCGTGCCGTTCCTGGACAAGAAATTCCTCGACGTGGCAATGCGCATCAACCCGAAAGATAAAATGTGCGGCAACGGCAAAATGGAAAAACACATCGTTCGCGAATGTTTCGAGTCCTATTTGCCCGCCAGCGTGGCCTGGCGCCAGAAAGAGCAGTTCTCCGACGGCGTCGGCTACAGCTGGATCGACACGCTAAAAGAAGTGGCTGCGCAGCAAATTAGCGATCAACAGCTCGAAACCGCGCGTTTCCGCTTCCCGTACAACACGCCGACCTCAAAAGAAGGCTACCTGTACCGCGAAATCTTCGAGGAGCTGTTCCCGCTGCCGAGCGCCGCCGAATGCGTGCCGGGCGGCCCATCCGTCGCCTGCTCGTCCGCCAAGGCCATCGAGTGGGATGAATCGTTCAAGAAGATGGACGATCCTTCCGGCCGCGCCGTCGGCGTGCACCAGGCCGCCTATAAATAATCGCGCGGCATTTTCCCCGGGGCGGGCCTTTTGGCCCGCCTTTTTGTTGCCTTTTCCGCCCGCCAACTGCCTGAATTGCCGATTTTATCGCCATAATGTTCACAACCCAGACAAACGGCGCTTCCGGGCGCTTTTTCGGGAAAAAACTTGTTGACGCAAATCGGTCATATACGCATAATGCGCCCCGCAACGCCGATGAAGGCAAAGCAAAAAAAGAGGGCTACGTAGCTCAGCTGGTTAGAGCACATCACTCATAATGATGGGGTCACAGGTTCGAATCCCGTCGTAGCCACCATCTCTTTTTTGTATTTGCGGGAGTGGCGAAATTGGTAGACGCACCAGATTTAGGTTCTGGCGCCGCAAGGTGTGCGAGTTCAAGTCTCGCCTCCCGCACCATTTCTCTTCATCGTCGGCGCAGTATGTTGATGGGGTATCGCCAAGCGGTAAGGCACCGGTTTTTGATACCGGCATTCCCTGGTTCGAATCCAGGTACCCCAGCCATATTCTTTCGGGAACGGGGTTTCAACATAAGATTTGTTTGCAGGTGGGGTATCGCCAAGCGGTAAGGCACCGGTTTTTGATACCGGCATTCCCTGGTTCGAATCCAGGTACCCCAGCCATAACAAACTGCTTGCAAATCAAAGAAGTAAAAAGTAACATCGGCTACGTAGCTCAGCTGGTTAGAGCACATCACTCATAATGATGGGGTCACAGGTTCAAATCCCGTCGTAGCCACCATAATTGGGGTGTCGCCAAGCGGTAAGGCTCTGGTTTCTGATACCAGCATACCCAGGTTCGAATCCTGGCACCCCAGCCATATTTAGAAAAGCCCGCTTCGGCGGGCTTTTTGCTGTCTGCCGTTCAGCCAACCTTAAATAGGCCCAGCCACCGCTGAGCCCTGTCGGTTACAATCCCAAGGCGTACTTCAACGCATGCTCTTTCAGCTTGCCCGCCCGCTGCGCGGCCATCAGCGCCAGATTGCGCGCCACGGTCAGCGGCGCCAGGTTATTGCTGAAGGCGGTATAGAACAGATCCATGCCGCTCTGCATCAACAGATTGTCGGTACGGCGGCGGCGTTGATAGCGCAGCAGCACCGCCTCGCCGCTCCAGTCTTCTCCCTGTTCCCGCGCCTCGCTCAGCACGTTCAGCAAGGCATCCACATCGCGATACCCCAGATTGACGCCCTGCCCGGCCAGCGGGTTGATGGTATGCGCCGCATCGCCCAGCAGCGCCAGGCCCGGCAGCACGTAGCGCTGCGCATGACGGCGCGTCAACGGGAACGATCCGGCGGCATGCACCTTGACCGGGCCCAGTCGCGCCGGAAAAGCGGCGGCGATCTCGCGCTCCAGCTGCGCCGGCGGCATCGCCTGCAGTTGGCGAATGCGCTGCGGGCTGTCATACCACACCAGCGACGCCCAGCTGTCGTACAGCGGCAGGAAAGCGCGCGGCCCTGACGGGAAGAAGCGCTGCCAGGTCACATCCTGCTGCGGCGCGCCGGTATCGACGGTGATCAACATGCACGCCTGACGATACTGCCAGCCGTTGGTGCCGATCGCCGCCAGCTTGCGCACCTGCGAGTTGGCGCCGTCGGCGCCGACAACCAGCCGCGCCTGCAGCGTTTCACCGCTGTCCAGCGTCAGTTGCCAGGCCTTGTCCGCCCGCTGCAGCGATTGCAGCCTGGCGGGGCACAGCAGCGTCAAATTGGCGCACTGTGCGAACTGCTGCCACAGCGCCAGCTGCAAAATGCGGTTTTCCACCATAAAGCCCAACTCCGGCAGCCCCAGAGATAGCGCATCGAACGCCACGCGCGACGACGCCCATTCCCAGGTCTCCAGCCGGCGATATGGCGCCGTGCGCATCGCCGTCACGGCGGGCCAGGCGCCGAGCTGTTTCAGCAGCCCCACCGAGGTGCAGCCGATAGCGGAAATGCGCAGGTCCGGCGGGCTTTGCGCCTCGAACGCCTGCGGCGCCTGATGTTCCAGCAACGCCACCGACCAGCCCGCCTGCGCCAGGCCCAGAGCCGCCGCCGCGCCGACCATGCCGCCGCCCACCACCACCGCGTCGTACCGATTTTGAGATGTCTTCATATTGGCTATGTTTTCTATGTGAATGCTCGCCATCCCACCCGACATGGCGTTTTGCGCAGTGTACCGGATTTTCGCTTCGGCTTCAGGTTGCATGCCATTTTCCCCCGCGCTGGTCACAACGGCGGCAAATGATTACAATACGCGCCCTGCATGTCGCGTAACGCAACTTTCGCTCCGCACTGAGTAATGGCAAGTCAATGACGAAAAAACTACATATCAAAACCTGGGGCTGCCAGATGAATGAGTACGATTCATCGAAAATGGCCGACCTGTTGAACAGCACGCACGGCTTCGAGTGGACCGACAACGCCGAGGAAGCGGACGTGCTGTTGCTGAATACCTGCTCGATCCGTGAAAAAGCGCAGGAAAAAGTTTTCGCCATGCTGGGGCGCTGGCGCTTGCTGAAAGAGAAGAACCCGTCTGTCATCATCGGCGTCGGCGGTTGCGTGGCCTCGCAAGAAGGCGAACTGATTCGCAGCCGCGCGCCTTGCGTCGACGTGGTATTCGGCCCGCAGACCCTGCACCGCCTGCCGGAAATGATCAACCACGTTCAGGGCACCCGCAGCCCGGTGGTCGATATCAGTTTCCCTGAGATCGAAAAGTTCGACCGCCTGCCGGAGCCGCGCGCCGAAGGCCCGACCGCGTTCGTGTCGATCATGGAAGGCTGCAACAAATACTGCACTTTCTGCGTGGTGCCATACACCCGCGGCGAGGAAGTGAGCCGCCCGAGCGACGACGTGCTGTTCGAAATCGCCCAACTGGCGGCGCAGGGCGTGCGCGAAGTCAACCTGCTCGGCCAAAACGTCAACGCGTACCGCGGCGCCACGCATGACGGCGATATCTGCTCGTTCGCCGAACTGCTGCGCCTGGTGGCCGCCATCGACGGCATCGATCGCATTCGCTTCACCACCAGCCACCCTATCGAGTTCACCGACGACATCATCGCGGTGTACGAAGACACGCCGGAGCTGGTCAGCTTCCTGCACCTGCCGGTGCAGAGCGGTTCGGATCGCATCCTGACCATGATGAAACGCGCCCATACCGCGCTGGAGTATAAGGCGATTATCCGCAAGCTGCGCAAGGCGCGCCCGAACATCCAGCTCAGCTCCGACTTCATCGTCGGTTTCCCGGGCGAGAGCCAGGCCGACTTCGAACAGACCATGAACCTGATCGCCGACGTCAACTTCGACGTTAGCTTCAGCTTCATCTATTCGTCGCGCCCCGGTACGCCGGCGGCGGACATGGTTGACGACGTCAGCGAAGAAGAGAAAAAACAGCGGCTGTATATTCTGCAGGATCGCATCAACCAGCAGGCGCTGCAGTTCAGCCGCCGCATGCTCGGCACCGTCCAGCGCATTCTGGTGGAAGGCACCTCGCGCAGAAGCGTGATGGAGCTGGCCGGGCGCACGGAGTGCAACCGTGTGGTAAACTTCGAAGGCACGCCCGACATGATCGGCCAGTTTGTCGACGTGGAAATTACCGAGGTGCTGACCAACACCCTGCGTGGCGCAGTGGTGCGCACCGAACAGCAGATGGATCTGCGCGTACATGAATCCCCGCAGTCGGTGATCGCCCGTACCCGCAAAGAAAACGCGCTGGGCGTCGGCATTTACCAGCCCTGACGCCGCGGCGGCTCGCATTATCGCCGCCCGTTCGCGCAACTCCTTACCGTTTCTCCGCCGGGCGTCCGCGCCCGGTGATGTTCTTTTTTTATTTTTTATTGTTGAAGAGGCGACATAACATGCAACTCCCACACTGCCCGAAGTGCAACTCCGAATACACCTACCAGGACAATGCCCTGTTCATCTGCCCTGAGTGCGCCCACGAGTGGAGCGACAGCGCCCCGGCGGAAGATCAGGACGCGCTGATCGTCAAAGACGCCAACGGCAACCTGCTGGCGGACGGCGACGCGGTCACCGTGATCAGGGACCTGAAGGTTAAAGGCAGCTCCTCGATGCTGAAGATCGGCACCAAGGTGAAAAACATTCGTCTGGTGGAAGGCGATCACAACATCGACTGCAAAATCGACGGCTTCGGCCCGATGAAACTGAAATCCGAGTTCGTGAAAAAGAACTGATTCTCGGCGGCCTTGTCCTATGATGACGCGGCGGGCTTTGCGCCCCGCCGCGTTTTTTCCTTATCTTCCCTTGAATTCCGCCGACGGCGCACAGATAGATCAGCGGTAAACTTGCGCCGTTGCGGCGCACCATGAATAATTCAAGAAAGAGAGTATTCAGGCTCGCCCTGAACGCGCGCGTCCCGGACGCGCTATGTGACATCAACCAGGCCCGATGTGACCTAGAGGAATAGTTTGAACGTCGCAACACAAGAAATTATGTTGGAGCCCGCAGACAACAAGCGTTTGCTCAGCCTGTGCGGCCCGTTTGATGACAACATCAAGCAACTCGAGCGCCGATTGGGCATCGAAATCAATCGTCGCGACAACCGCTTCAAGCTGGTCGGCAAAAACCTGTGCGTGGTCGCCGCCGCCGATATCCTGCGCCATCTGTACGTGGATACCGCGCCGATTCGCGGCGTGATCCCGGATATCGATCCGGAGCAAATCCATCTGGCGATCAAAGAGAGCCGGGTGCTGGAACAGGTGGCGGACAGCGTGCCGGATTACGGCAAGGCGGTCACCATCAAAACCAAGCGCGGCATGGTGAAACCGCGCACGCCTAACCAGACGCAGTACATCGCCAACATTCTCGATCACGACATCACCTTCGGCATCGGCCCGGCCGGTACCGGCAAAACCTACCTGGCGGTCGCCGCCGCGGTGGATGCGCTGGAACGCCAGGAAATTCGCCGCATTCTGCTGACCCGTCCCGCGGTCGAAGCCGGCGAAAAGCTGGGCTTCCTGCCGGGCGATCTGAGCCAGAAGGTTGATCCTTATCTGCGCCCGCTGTACGACGCCCTGTTCGAAATGCTGGGCTTCGAGCGCGTGGAGAAGCTCATTGAGCGCAACGTGATCGAAGTCGCGCCGCTGGCCTATATGCGCGGCCGTACGCTGAACGATGCCTTTATCATTCTGGATGAGAGCCAGAACACCACCATCGAGCAGATGAAGATGTTCCTGACGCGCATCGGCTTCAACTCTAAGGCGGTCATCACCGGCGACGTCACCCAGATCGACCTGCCGCGCAACCAGAAATCCGGCCTGCGCCACGCGGTGGAAGTGCTGTCGGACGTGGAAGAACTGAGCTTCAACTTCTTCCACAGCGAAGACGTGGTGCGCCACCCGGTGGTGGCCCGCGTGGTCATCGCTTATGAGGCCTGGGAAGCGGCCGAACAGAAACGCAAAGACGCAATTGCCGAACAACGTAAGCGCGAGGCGCTCGCCGCCTCCGAGCAGGAGACACCATGAGTCAGGTGATTTTGGATCTGCAGATTGCCTGTGAAAGCAGCGACGGCCTGCCGGATGAAGCCACGTTCCAGCGCTGGCTGGAAGGCGTGCTGCCGCAATTTCAGGAAGAGGCCGAGGTCACCGTGCGTCTGGTGGACGAAGCGGAAAGCCACGAGCTGAACCTGACCTACCGCGGCAAAGACAAGCCGACCAACGTGCTCTCTTTCCCGTTCGAGGCTCCGCCGGGCATCGAACTGCCGCTGCTCGGCGATCTGATCATCTGCCGCCAGGTGGTTGAACAGGAAGCGATTGAGCAAGGCAAGGCGCTGGAGGCCCACTGGGCGCATATGGTTGTCCACGGCAGCCTTCATCTGCTAGGGTATGACCACATCGAAGACGATGAAGCCGAAGAAATGGAGTCTTTGGAAACCGAAATCATGCACGGACTGGGCTATCCTGATCCGTACCTGGCGGAAAAAGACCCCGTCTGACGTCAGCCGTTTACCTTACAGCCCCTAACGGGGCTGTCGCTGACGCCCCTTAACTCTGACATGAGTGACAGTAACGAAAACGCCATGAGCGACGACCATTCACAAAGCAATGACAGCCCCAGTCCCAAGAAGGGGTTCTTTACTCTTATCCTTAACCAGTTGTTCCACGGCGAGCCCAAAAACCGTGGCGATCTGGTCGAGCTGATCCGCGATTCCGAACAAAACGACCTGATCGATCCCGATACCCGCGACATGCTGGAAGGCGTGATGGATATCGCCGAGCAGCGCGTGCGCGACATCATGATCCCCCGCTCCCAGATGGTGACGCTCAAGCGCAACCAGACGCTGGAAGAGTGCCTGGACGTGATTATCGACTCCGCCCACTCGCGCTTCCCGGTGATCAGCGAAGACAAAGATCACATCGAAGGCATCCTGATGGCCAAGGATCTGCTGCCGTTCATGCGCGCAGACTCCGAGCCGTTCAGCATCGACAAGGTGCTGCGCACCGCGGTGGTGGTGCCGGAAAGCAAGCGCGTCGACCGGATGCTGAAAGAGTTCCGCTCCCAGCGCTATCACATGGCGATTGTCATTGACGAATTCGGCGGCGTGTCCGGCCTGGTCACTATCGAAGATATCCTGGAACTGATCGTCGGCGAGATCGAAGACGAATACGACGACGAAGACGATCTGGATATCCGCCAGCTCAGCCGCCACATGTACACCGTGCGCGCGCTGGCCCCGATCGAAGACTTCAACGATGCCTTCGGCACCCATTTCAGCGACGACGAGGTCGATACCATCGGCGGTCTGGTGATGCAGGCCTTCGGCCACCTGCCGGCGCGCGGGGAAACCATTGAAATCGAAGGTTACCTATTTAAAGTTGCCATGGCCGACAGTCGACGTATTATCCAGGTTCATGTAAAAATTCCGGACGATTCTCCACCACCGAAACTGGAAGATTAAATCCAACATGGCTAAAGCCTCATTACTTGAACGCCAGCGGGTTCGCGCCCTGCTGGCGCTGTTGTCAGGTGCCGGCGGGACGCTGGCGTTCTCGCCCTACGACTTCTGGCCCGCGGCCATCGTCTCCCTGTTCGGCCTGCTGGCCGTTACCCTCAATCGCACCACCAAACAGTCTGCCCTGCTCGGCTTTGTCTGGGGCTTCGGGCTGTTCGGCAGCGGCATCAACTGGGTGTATGTCAGCATCGCCGATTTCGGCGGCATGCCTTTCGCCGTCAACGTCTTCCTGGTGGTGCTGCTCGCCGCTTACCTGTCGCTGTATACCGGGCTGTTCGCCGGGCTGCTGACGCGCCTGTGGCCGGCCACCCGCTGGTGGCGGCTGGCCATCGCCGCGCCGGCGCTGTGGCAGGTGACCGAATTCCTGCGCGGCTGGGTGCTGACCGGCTTCCCGTGGCTGCAGTTCGGCTATAGCCAGATCAACGGCCCGCTGAAGGGCATCGCGCCGCTGCTGGGCGTCGACGCCATCACCTTTGTGCTGATGGCCATCGCCGGCCTGCTGGTGTACGCCGTCAATCAGCGCCGCCTGTCGGCTGCGATCATCGCTGCCGCGCTGCTGCTGTTGCCGTGGCCGCTGCGCCAGCTGCAGTGGTTTACTCCGCAGCCGGAGAAAGCGGTGAACGTCGCCATGGTGCAAGGCAACATCGCGCAGTCGATGAAATGGGATCCGAAAGCGCTGGTCAGCACGCTGCAAACCTATCTGGACGAAACCCGTCCGTACGTGGGCAAGGCGCCGATCGTCATCTGGCCGGAGTCCGCCATCCCGGATTATGAAGCCAACCAGAACGGCTTCCTGACTATGATGGACGACCTGATGCGGGCGAAAAACAGCAGCCTGATCACCGGCATCGTCGACGTGCGCGCCACGCCACAGGGCCAGCAGATCTACAACAGCGCCATCGTGCTCGGCGAACCGACGCCGTACAGCTACCCGGCCAAGGATCGCTACAACAAGCACCACCTGGTGCCGTTCGGCGAGTTCGTGCCGCTGGAAACCCTGCTGCGGCCGCTGGCGCCGTTCTTCGATCTGCCGATGTCCTCCTTCAGCCGCGGCGACTACGTGCAGCCGCAGCTCAGCGTGCGCGGGTACAACCTGACGGCGGCCATCTGCTACGAAATCGTGCTGGGCCAGCAGGTGCGCGATAACTTCCGCCCGGACACCAACTTCCTGCTGACCATCTCCAACGATGCCTGGTTCGGCCACTCCATCGGCCCGTGGCAGCACTTCCAGATGGCGCGCATGCGGGCGCTGGAGCTCGGCCGGCCGCTGCTGCGCAGCACCAACAACGGCGTTACCGCCGCGGTGGATGCGAACGGCGAGGTGATCGCCGAGATCCCGCAGTTTACCCGTCAGGTGCTCGAAGTGAAGGTCACGCCGACCACCGGCGTCACGCCTTACGCGCGTTTCGGCGCCACGCCGCTGTGGGTGATAACCCTGCTGCTGGGCGGCTGGGCGCTGATGTTGGGCCTGCGCCGCAAATAGTCCTCTTCGCCGGGGCGCGCCCGCCGCGCCCCGCGTTTCCGTAAACGTTCCCCCACCTCGGTCAGAAAACGTCGTTAAATCAACGCGGCTGGCACACTCCTTGCTTTATCTAAGGTGACATCGCACGTCGGTTAACTTTTGCTGACGTTTTGTCGCACCCGTGCACATTTTGGAGGCGCCGAATGCACCATGCAGGTGCGTCGGGGTTTGGTTGCATTGATTTGGTGCGCGCGGCGTCTCAAAAAATGAAACATTTTAGTTTCAAGATATTCACAATCGGTTATTTTTTAACGGCTATCCGTTCTAAGACTATCTTTATAACTTGAGCAATAAATAGTCGATTTAACCTGACGCTCTTTAGTCAGAGCCACCACAACAGCAAAGGAGTTGGACCATGCAAATGCGTAAATTGGCGTTATCGTTACTGCTGCTCGGTATGGCAGGTAGCGTGGCGCATGCGGAAGACCTGTCCGGTACGCTGAAGAAAATCAAAGACAACGGCGTTATCGTTGTCGGCCACCGCGAATCGTCAGTGCCCTTTTCCTACTACGACAACCAACAAAAAGTTGTGGGCTACTCTCAGGACTACTCCAACCAAATCGTTGAAGCCGTTAAGAAAAAGCTGAATGCACCGAATCTGCAGGTGAAAATGCTGCCGATTACCTCGCAGAACCGCATCCCGCTGCTGCAAAACGGCACCTATGACTTCGAGTGCGGCTCCACCACCAATAACGTAGAGCGCCAAAAGCAGGCCGCCTTCTCCGACACCATTTTCGTGGTCGGCACCCGTCTGCTGGTGAAAAAAGGCTCCGACATCAAAGACTTTAAAGACCTGGCCGGTAAGCCGGTGGTGGTCACCTCCGGCACCACCTCCGAAGTGCTGCTGAACAAGCTGAACGACAGCGACAAAATGAACATGCGCATCATCAGCGCCAAAGACCACGGTGACTCCTTCCGCACCCTGGAAAGCGGCCGCGCGGTGGCCTTCATGATGGACGATGCCCTGCTGGCGGGCGAGCGCGCCAAGGCCAAGAAGCCGGATCAGTGGGAAATCATCGGCACGCCGCAGTCGAAAGAAGCCTACGGCTGCATGCTGCGCAAAGACGATCCTGAGTTCAAAAAGCTGGTCGATGACACCATCGCCCAGGCGCAAACCTCCGGTGAAGCGGCCAAGTGGTTTGACAAATGGTTCAAGCAGCCTATTCCACCGAAAAACCTCAACATGAACTTCGAACTCTCGGACGACATGAAGCAGCTGTTCAAAGCGCCTAACGACAAAGCGTTGAACTAACTCAATAGAATAAAGCCGGGGCGGCCGCCAAGCCAAACCGGCCCAGTTGATGACTGGGACAGACAGGAATGAGGGGGGCCGTTCCCCTCCCTCATTTTCCCCAAGGCGCGTCACCGATCTCCGCACACAACAAGCCAGCCCGACTGGCCGCACGGCGATCGGCGCCTATCAAGTCATCACTCTTCGGCGCCCTGCGCCCGTTTATCGGAGTTTGTTATGTCAATAGATTGGAACTGGGGTATCTTCCTGCAGCAGGCCCCGTTTGGGAACACCACTTACCTCGGCTGGATCTGGTCCGGCTTTCAGGTCACGGTGGCCCTCTCCGTCTGTGCATGGATTATCGCTTTCTTCGTCGGTTCGCTGTTCGGTATCTTGCGTACCGTGCCCAACCGCTTTCTTTCCACTCTCGGCACCTGTTACGTCGAACTGTTCCGCAACGTGCCGCTGATCGTGCAATTCTTTACCTGGTATCTGGTGATCCCCGAGCTGTTGCCGGCCAATATCGGCACCTGGTTCAAGACCGAGCTGGATCCCAACGTGCAGTTCTTCGTCTCTTCCATGCTCTGTCTGGGGCTGTTTACCGCCGCCCGCGTTTGCGAGCAAGTGCGCGCCGCCATTCAATCCCTGCCGCGCGGCCAGAAAGCCGCCGGGTTGGCGATGGGCCTGACGCTGCCGCAAACCTACCGCTACGTGCTGTTGCCGAACGCCTACCGGGTTATCGTGCCGCCGATGACCTCGGAGATGCTCAACCTGGTCAAAAACTCCGCCATCGCCTCCACCATCGGACTGGTGGACATGGCCGCACAGGCCGGCAAGCTGTTGGATTACTCCGCACACGCCTATGAATCCTTTACCGCCATTACGCTGGCTTATATCGGCATCAACGCCGTGATCATGCTGTTTATGCGTCTGGTCGAAAAGAAAGTGCAGTTGCCTGGCAACCTGGGGAGTAAATAATGTACGAATTTGACTGGGCGTCGATCGTCCCAAGCTTCCCTTATCTGCTGCAGGGCATGGCGATCACGCTGAAGATCACCGTGACCGCCATCGTGGTCGGCATTCTGTGGGGCACCGTGCTGGCGGTGATGCGTCTGTCGCCGTTCAAGCCCATCAGCTGGTTCGCCACCCTGTATGTTAACCTGTTCCGCTCGGTGCCGCTGGTGATGGTGCTGCTGTGGTTCTATCTGGTGGTTCCAAGCTTATTACAACAGGTTCTAGGCCTGTCGCCGAAAACCGATATTCGCCTGATCTCGGCTATGGTAGCCTTTTCCCTGTTTGAAGCGGCCTATTACTCGGAAATCATCCGCGCCGGTATCATCAGCATCTCGCGCGGCCAATCCTCCGCCGCGTTGGCGCTGGGCATGACCCATTGGCAATCCATGCGGCTGGTGATCCTGCCGCAGGCGTTTCGCGCCATGGTGCCGCTGCTGCTGACCCAGGGCATCGTACTGTTCCAGGATACCTCGCTGGTTTACGTACTGAGCCTGGCCGACTTCTTCCGCACCGCGTCGACCATCGGCGAACGCGACGGCACCCAGGTTGAAATGATCCTGTTCGCCGGCTTTGTCTATTTTGTTATCAGCCTCGCCGCCTCGGCGCTGGTAAGCTATTTGAAGAAAAGGACTGTTTGATGATATCCCTGAAAAATGTTTCTAAGTGGTACGGTCACTTTCAGGTGTTGACCGATTGCACCACCGAAGTGAAAAAAGGCGAAGTGGTCGTCGTCTGCGGTCCTTCAGGTTCCGGCAAGTCCACCCTGATCAAAACCGTCAACGGCCTCGAGCCGATCCAGCAGGGCGACATCCTGGTGAACGGCACGCCGGTCAACGACAAGAAAACCAACCTGGCGCAGCTGCGTGCCAAGGTCGGCATGGTGTTCCAACACTTCGAGCTGTTCCCGCACCTGTCTATCATCGACAACCTGACGCTGGCGCAGGTAAAAGTGCTCAAGCGCGACAAGACCGCCTCACGCGAGAAGGGCCTGAAGCTGCTGGAACGCGTCGGCCTGTCCGCCCATGCCAACAAGTTCCCCGGTCAGCTCTCCGGCGGCCAGCAACAGCGCGTCGCCATCGCCCGCGCGCTGTGCATGGATCCGATCGCCATGCTGTTCGACGAACCGACCTCGGCGCTCGATCCGGAAATGATCAACGAAGTGCTGGACGTGATGGTCGAGCTGGCGAACGAAGGCATGACCATGATGGTGGTGACCCACGAAATGGGCTTCGCCCGCAAGGTGGCGAACCGCGTGATCTTTATGGACGAAGGCAAAATCGTCGAAGACCGCAACAAAGACGATTTCTTCAACAACCCCGAGTCCGATCGCGCCAAGGACTTCCTCGCCAAGATCCTGCACTAAGTTCTCACTATGCGCCCCGCCAGGGGCGCATCTTTTCTCCCGGCACGAAAAGCGCTTGTATCTCCTCGTTTTTGATCCGATGCTCGCCGGATAACAAACAGAGGAGAAAGAACATGCCCCGCCCTATTATCATCGATTGCGATCCCGGCCTCGACGACGCCATCGCGCTGGCTATGGCGCTGCGCTCGCCGGAGCTGGACGTCAAAGCCATCACCACCTCCGCCGGCAACCAGACGCCGGAGAAAACCCTGCATAACGCGCTGGGTCTGTTGACCCTGATGCAGCGCGAGGACATCCCTGTCGCCGCCGGCGCCGCTCGCCCGCTGATGCGCGAGCTGGTGATCGCCGACTATGTCCACGGCAAAACCGGCATGGGCAACACCCACCTGCCGACGCCGGCCCTCAAACCCGATCCCCGCGGCGCCGTCGAGCTGATCGCCGACCTGCTGCGCGCCAGCCCGCAGCCAATCACCCTGGTGGTGACCGGCCCGATGACCAACATCGCCCTGCTGTTGGCCCAGCACGCCGAGCTGAAAAGCCGTATCGAGCGCATCGTGTTTATGGGCGGCGGCATGAATGCCGGCAATACCACGCCGGTGGCGGAATTCAATATCTTCGTCGATCCCGAAGCCGCCGAGATGGTGTTGAAATCCGGCGTGCCGCTGACCATGGCTGGGCTGAACGTCACCCATCAGGCGCTGGTGTTGCCGCAGGATATCGAGCGCATTCGTCAGATAGCCAATCCGGTCGCGCAGGCGGTGGCGGAGATGCTCGATTTTTACCTGCCGCTGTATCTCAGCCACCCGCGCGGCCTGCCTGGCGCGGCGATGCACGATCCCTGCACCATCGCCTGGCTGCTGGCGCCGCAGCTGTTTACCGGCGTTGAACGCTGGGTCGGTGTGGAAACCAAAGGGGAGTACACCGTCGGCATGACGGTGGTGGACTATTTCCAGCAAACCGGCAACGCGGCCAACGTGGAAGTGCTGACCGGCATCGATCGCGCAGGCTTTATCGATCTGCTGGCCGAGCGCGTCGCGCGTTATTAATCCTCTCGGGGCGCGCTCGCGCCCTCATTCAACTTTTTTGATTTAACTCAGCGAATTTTTGCGCTATCACTGTTGATGGCTTGCCTCTACCATGCGTTTACACCGATTGACATCGTTACCAATTACACTTCGCCTGGAGATAAGCCAATGAGCCGCGTACTGGTCCTGAAATCAAGTATTCTGGGTGAATATTCCCAGTCTGGAAAATTAGTCGATTTTTTTGTTGAACAATGGCGTGAAGCTCATCCGGAAGACACTTTCACCGTGCGCGACTTGGCCAACCCAACGCTGCCGGAGCTGGATGGCGAAGTGATGGCCGGCTTTACCGCCGGCGACAAACCGTTGACGCCGCATCAGCAAAGCACCCTGGCGCTGTCCGATGAGCTGATTGCCGAGCTGAAGTCGCACGACACGCTGATCATCAGCGCCCCGATGTACAACTTCAACATCCCGACGCAGCTGAAGATCTACTTCGATCTGATCGCCCGCGCCGGTCAGACGTTCCGCTACACCTCCGCCGGCGCCGAAGGGCTGGTGACGGGCAAGAAAGCGATCGTCATCTCCAGCCGCGGCGGCATCCACGCCGACACGCCGACGGATCTGATCACCCCGTACGTGAAACTGTTCCTGGGCTTTATCGGCATCACCGACGTTGAATTCGTGCTGGCGGAAGGCTTCGCCTACGGCCCGGAAGCGGCGGAGAAAGCCGCCCAGGACAGCCGCATCGCGGTCGCGCAGAAAATCCCGGCCGGCGTCGCCGTCCCGGCCAGCGCACCGGCGCCGGCAAACGTCGCCCAAGAAGCCGTCAGCGGCGGTTTCCTGAGCAACCTGCTGAAGAAACTGTTCCGTTAACGGTAAACGTCAGCGTCCCCCGCCGCGGCGGGGGACGTCATCAGGGTTCAAACGGCCGACGCTGGAATTGGTCGTGACCGCATTTCGGGCAGAGCGGCAGCACTTCCGGCGTGTAAAACGCCAGGTGGTAGTGACATTGTTCGCAGACCAGATTGCCCAGCCCCACCACTTCACCGCTGTGATACACGCCGTGGTGGCTGACATCCTTGAACACCTCGCGCCACTCCAACTGGGTTTTATCGGTGATATCCGCCAGTTCCTGCCACAGGCTCTCCTTAATCACCCGCATAAACACGCTGTCGGTAAACTCGTCCCGGCTTTCCTGATAGCTGCGGGCGAACTCTTCCAGATCGCGCCGCACCGCCTGCGTCACCTGCCGCACCTCGTCGCGCGTCAGATCTTCGGCCTCGTTCAACCGCCGCTCCGCGCTGGCCACCAGTTCGTCGATATCGCGTTCGCCGTTTTTCAGACGTTCGGTCAGCGATGCCACCAATTCGCGGTAATACTGAGCAACCTTGTTCATAGACTCTCCTCGATAAACGCTGCGCCGGACTTGGCCATGGGGATACCCTTAAGCTACTTGTTCTTATTTTAGCCGTAAATGACTGATGTCACTTGGCAAGACGCGGGATCCGCAGGTTGTGAGCCGCGTCATGGCGGCGTTTTTTTTAAATGCGCCGAGTCAGGCGCTTGGAGTTGTTGCCGGGAGGTCTTATCAGCTATGCTATGCGGATCTACGAATACTAAATGTTCATTGCGTTGCCTCTGACCGAGGCAACGGTTTACACCTACAGGACCACCGGCCGCCATGCAAGAGCAATACCGTCCAGAAGACATAGAATCGAACGTACAGCTTCACTGGCAAGAGAAGCAGACTTTCAAAGTTACCGAAGACGACAGCAAGGAAAAGTACTACTGCCTATCCATGCTGCCTTACCCGTCCGGCCGACTGCACATGGGCCACGTTCGTAACTACACTATCGGCGACGTGATCTCGCGCTATCAGCGCATGCTGGGCAAAAACGTACTGCAGCCGATCGGCTGGGATGCGTTCGGCCTGCCGGCGGAAGGCGCGGCGGTGAAAAACAACACCGCACCGGCCCCGTGGACCTACGACAACATCGAATACATGAAGAACCAGCTGAAACTGCTGGGCTTCGGCTACGACTGGGATCGCGAAATCGCCACCTGCCAGCCGGAATACTATCGCTGGGAACAGTGGTTCTTCACCAAGCTGTATGAAAAAGGCCTGGTCTACAAGAAGACCTCGGCGGTGAACTGGTGTCCGCACGATCTGACCGTGCTGGCCAACGAACAGGTTATCGACGGCTGCTGCTGGCGCTGCGACACCAAGGTCGAGCGTAAAGAGATCCCGCAGTGGTTCATCAAAATCACCACCTACGCCGATCAGCTGCTGAACGATCTGGACACGCTGGAAAGCTGGCCGGAGCAGGTGAAAACCATGCAGCGCAACTGGATTGGCCGTTCCGAAGGCGTGGAAATCACCTTCGACGTGGCTGGCAGCGAAGAGAAGCTGACGGTTTACACCACCCGTCCCGACACCTTCATGGGCGCCACCTACGTGGCGGTCGCCGCGGGCCACCCGCTGGCGCAACAGGGCGCGCGCAACAACCCGGCGCTGACCGACTTCATCGACGAATGCCGCAACACCAAAGTGGCCGAAGCCGAAATGGCGACGATGGAGAAGAAAGGCATGCCGACCGGCCTGTTCGTTGTCCATCCGCTGAGCGGCGAGAAGCTGCCGGTGTGGGTCGCCAACTTCGTGCTGATGGAATACGGCACCGGCGCCGTGATGGCAGTACCAGCGCACGACCAGCGCGACTGGGAATTCGCCACCAAATATGATTTGCCGATCAAACCGGTGATCCTGAACCTCGACGGCAGCCAGCCTGACGTGAGCGCCGAAGCGATGACCGACAAAGGCGCGCTGTTCAACTCCGGCGAGTTTGACGGCCTGGACAACGAAGCGGGCTTTAACGCCATCGCCGACAAACTGGTCGCCAAAGGCGTCGGCCAGCGCAAGGTCAACTACCGTCTGCGCGACTGGGGCGTTTCCCGTCAGCGTTACTGGGGCGCGCCAATCCCGATGGTGACCCTGGAAGACGGCACCGTGATGCCGACGCCGGAAGACCAACTGCCGGTGATCCTGCCGGAAGACGTGGTCATGGACGGCATCACCAGCCCGATCAAGGCCGACCCTGAGTGGGCGAAGACCACCGTCAACGGCCAGCCGGCGCTGCGCGAAACCGACACCTTCGACACCTTTATGGAGTCCTCCTGGTACTACGCGCGCTATACCTGCCCGCAGTACGACCAGGGCATGCTGGATCCGGCCGCCGCCAACTACTGGCTGCCGGTCGATCAATATATCGGCGGCATCGAGCACGCCATCATGCACCTGATGTACTTCCGCTTCTTCCACAAGCTGATGCGCGATGCGGGCCTGGTGGATTCCGATGAGCCGGCCAAGCGCCTGCTGTGTCAGGGCATGGTGCTGGCCGACGCCTTCTACTACACCGGCAACAGCGGCGAGCGCGTCTGGGTATCCCCGGTTGACGCCACCGTCGAGCGCGATGACAAAGGCCGCATCATCAAGGCCACCGATCCGCAAGGCCGTGAACTGGTCTATGCTGGCATGAGCAAAATGTCGAAGTCGAAGAACAACGGCATCGACCCGCAGGAGATGGTGGAAAAATACGGCGCGGACACCGTGCGTCTGTTCATGATGTTCGCTTCACCGGCAGAAATGACGCTGGAGTGGCAGGAATCCGGCGTGGAAGGGGCTAACCGCTTCCTGAAACGCGTATGGAAACTGGCCTACGATCACGTGGAAAAAGGCGCGGTGCAGCCGCTGGACGTGGCGTCGCTGAACGAAGAGCAGAAAGCGCTGCGCCGCGATCTGCACAAAACCATCGCCAAAGTGACCGACGATATCGGCCGCCGCCAGACCTTCAACACCGCGATCGCCGCCGTGATGGAGCTGATGAACAAACTGGCCCGCGCGCCGCAGGAGAGCGAGCAGGATCGCGCACTGCTGCAGGAAGCGCTGCTGGCCGTCGTTCGCATGCTGTATCCGTTCACCCCGCACGTGTGCTTCGCCCTGTGGCAGGCGCTGGGCGGCGAAGGCGACGTGGACACCGCGCCATGGCCGGTTGCCGACGAGCAGGCGATGGTCGAAGACTCCAAGCTGGTGGTGGTGCAGGTGAACGGCAAGGTTCGCGCTAAAATCACCGTATCTGCCGATGCGACCGAAGAGCAAGTGCGCGCGCGCGCTGCGGAAGAGCATCTGGTGGCTAAATATCTGGACGGCGTCACGATTCGCAAAGTGATCTACGTTCCGGGCAAACTGCTTAACCTGGTTGTGGGTTAACACAAGGAGGAGTTGTGCGACAACGTATTCTGACGCTGTTGCTGGGGTTGGCGGTGCTGGTCACCGCCGGCTGCGGTTTTCACCTGCGTGGCACCACGCAGGTGCCTAATGAAATGAAAACGCTGATCCTGGACAGTTCGGATCCTTATGGGCCATTGACGCGCGCGGTGCGTGAGCAACTGCGTTTGAACGCCGTGACCATCGTCAGCGATCCGAAGCGTAAAGACGTGCCTTCTCTGCGCATCGTCGGCGCGACGGAAAGCCAGGATACCGCCTCGATCTTCCAGGACGGTAAAACCGCCGAGTATCAGCTGGTGCTGACCGTGCAGGCCCAGGTGCTGATCCCGGGGCACGACCTGTATCCGCTGTCGGTGAAAGTGTTCCGTTCGTTCTTCGACAACCCGCTGACCGCGCTGGCCAAAGACTCCGAGCAGGAGATCATTCGCCAGGAAATGCGTGAGCAGGCGGCGCAACAGCTGGTGCGCAAACTGCTGACCGTGCACGCGGCGGAAGAAGAAAACCGGCAGAAAGCCGCTGCCGTCGGCGAACGAGCGGCAAGCCAAACCGCACAATGATCCGCATTTATCCGGAACAACTTGCCGCGCAGCTCCGAGAGGGGCTGCGCGCTTGTTATTTATTGAGCGGCAATGAACCGCTGCTGCTGCAGGAAAGCCAGGATCTGCTCCGGCAGGCCGCGCAACAGCAGCAGTTCAGCGAGCACTACAGCATTTCCCTCGACGCCCACACCGACTGGGACGCCATCTTCGGCATCTGCCAGGCGATGAGCCTGTTCGCCAGCCGCCAGACGCTGCTGCTGATTTTCCCGGAAAACGGCCCAACGGCGCCGATCGGCGAACAGCTGACCAAGCTCGCCACCCTGCTGCACGAGGATATTCTGCTGATCCTGCGCGGCCCGCGCCTCACCAAAGCGCAGGAAAACAGCGCCTGGTTCAAGGCGCTCAGCCCGCACGGCGCCCTCGTCAGTTGCCAGACGCCGGAGCAGGCACAGCTGCCGCGCTGGGTCGCCACGCGCGCCAAGGCGATGAAGCTGGAGTTGGACGACGCGGCCAATCAGCTGTTGTGCTACTGCTACGAAGGCAACCTGCTGGCGCTGTCGCAGGCGCTGGAGCGGCTGTCGCTGCTGCACCCGGACGGCAAGCTCACCCTGCCGCGCGTCGAGCAGGCGGTGAACGACGCCGCCCACTTCACGCCGTTCCACTGGCTGGACGCCTTGCTGGCCGGCAAGAGCAAGCGCGCCTGGCATATTTTGCAGCAGCTGCAGCAAGAGGACGTCGAGCCGGTGATCCTGTTGCGCACCCTGCAGCGCGAACTGCTGCTGTTGCTGACGCTGCAGCGCCGCATGGCGTCCGCGCCACTGCGCACGCTGTTCGATCAGCACAAGGTCTGGCAGAACCGCCGCCCGCTGGTGACCCAGGCGCTGCAACGCCTGTCCGGCGCCCAGCTGCAGCAAGCGGTACAGCTGCTGACGCAAATCGAGCTGACCCTCAAGCAGGACTATGGCCAGTCGGTCTGGCCGGAACTGGAAACCCTGTCGATGCTGCTGTGCGGCAAACCCCTGGCCACGAGTTTTACCGATGCCCACTAATCCGGAACACCCCACCGTATTGCACGCGCTGTTTGGCGGCACCTTTGATCCGATCCACTACGGCCATCTGCGGCCGGTGGAGGCGCTGGCCGCCGAAGTGGGCCTGAATCGCGTCACGCTGCTGCCTAACCACGTGCCGCCGCACCGCCCGCAGCCCGAGGCCAACGCACAGCAGCGCTTGAAGATGGTCGAGCTGGCGATCGCCGGCAATCCGCTGTTCGCGGTCGACGATCGCGAACTGCATCGCACCACCCCCTCCTACACCATCGAGACGCTGGAAACGATTCGTAAAGAGCGTGGCGCCGCCCAGCCGCTGGCGTTTATTATTGGCCAGGACTCGCTGCTGACGCTGCATAAATGGCATCGCTGGCAGGCGCTGTTGGACGTCTGCCATCTGCTGGTGTTGGCGCGCCCGGGCTATAACGATCGCATGGACACGCCGGAACTGCAGCAGTGGCTGGAACGTCATCGCACCGCCGATGCGGCGCTGCTCAGCCGCCGCCCGCACGGCCATATCTATCTGGCCGATACGCCGGAGCTGGAAATTTCCGCCACCGAGATCCGCCAGCGCCGCCATCAGGGCCTCAACTGCGACGATCTGCTGCCGCGCCCGGTGCAGCGCTATATCGAGTTGCAGGGTTTATATCGCTAGCGAAAGGTGCGTGATATACTGCGCCGCTATTTTTCAGGTATCCGCTGAAAACCCCGGAAACCTTAGCTGGCCGGGCAGTCACCAGTTAGCTGGCTTTCAGCGGCAGCCTGCCGAAACCTTTATCCGGTTACGCCGCGGCGCGCGCATTTTGCCCGCCGCAGCCGACTGAACAGAACACACCCGAGGGGGAACCTTTGCAAGGTAAAGCGCTCCAAGATTTCGTCATCGATAAAATCGATGACCTCAAAGGCCAAGACATTGTCGCTCTGGACGTACAGGGCAAATCCAGCATCACCGATTGCATGATCATCTGCACCGGCACGTCGACTCGCCACGTGATGTCGATCGCCAGCCACGTGGTGCAGGAATCCCGCGCCGCGGGCATGGAGCTGTTTGGCATGAAAGGCCAGGAAGCCTCCGACTGGATCGTGGTCGATCTGGGCGAAGTGATCGTGCACGTGATGCAGGAAGAAAGCCGTCGCCTGTACGAGCTGGAAAAACTCTGGAGCTAAGCGGTGAAACTGCAATTGGTGGCGGTCGGCACCAAAATGCCAGACTGGGTGCAAACCGGCTTTATGGATTATCTGCACCGCTTTCCCAAAGATATGCCGTTTGAGCTGACCGAGATCCCGGCCGGCAAACGCGGCAAAAACGCCGACATCAAACGCATTCTGGACAAGGAAGGCGAACAAATGCTGGCGGCGGTGGGCAAAGGCAACCGCATCGTTACGCTGGATATCCCAGGCACGCCGTGGGAAACGCCGCAGCTGGCGCAGCAGCTTGAGCGCTGGAAGCAGGATGGCCGCAACGTCAGCTTGCTGATCGGCGGCCCGGAAGGGCTGGCGCCCGCCTGCAAAGCCGCTGCCGAGCAGAGTTGGTCGCTTTCTCCGTTGACACTGCCGCATCCTTTGGTGCGCGTCCTGGTGGCCGAAAGCCTCTACCGCGCCTGGAGTATTACTACAAATCATCCTTACCACCGGGAATAGCCGGTGGTGACCGTGACAGAGTGAAATAAAGCAGCGGGATGAAAATAGAACGTAACCCTTTTCGCGACTATACGGCTGAATCCGCCCTGTTTGTACGCCGCGCCCTGGTGGCGTTCTTGGTCATCCTGGTGCTGTCCGGCATCCTGATCGCCAACCTGTATAATCTGCAAGTGGTCCGCGTCGAGGATTACCGCACCCGCTCCAACGAAAACCGCATCAAGCTGGTGCCCATCGCGCCCAGCCGCGGCATTATCTACGATCGCAACGGCACTCCGCTGGCGCTCAACCGCACCATTTATCAGCTGGAACTGATGCCGGAAAAGGTCGACGATCTCAAAGCCACGCTGCAGGCGCTGCGCCCGGTGGTCGACTTGACCGATGACGACATCACCAATTTCGAAAAAGAGCGCAAGCGCTCGCGCCGTTTCGTCTCCATTCCGGTGAAAACCGCGCTGACCGAGGTGCAAGTCGCCCGTTTTGCGGTCAATCAGTTCCGCTTCCCGGGCGTGGAAGTGAAAGGCTACCAGCGCCGCTACTATCCCTACGGCTCCGCCCTCACCCACGTCACCGGCTATGTGTCCAAGATCAACGATCGCGACGTCGAGCGGCTGGACAAAGACGGCAAACTGGCCAACTACGCCGCCACCCACGATATCGGCAAGCTGGGCATCGAACGCTATTACGAAGACACGCTGCACGGCAAAACCGGCTATGAAGAGGTCGAGGTCAACAACCGCGGCCGGGTGATCCGCCAATTGCACGAACAGCCGCCTTCCGCCGGTCAGGACGTCTACCTGACGCTCGATCTTAACCTGCAGCGCTATATCGAACAGCTGTTGGTCGGCAGCCGCGCCGCGGTGGTGGTGAGCGATCCGCGCACCGGCGCCATCCTGGCGATGGTCTCCAACCCGAGCTACGATCCGAACCTGTTCGTCGACGGCATTTCCAGCAAGGACTATCAGGGGTTGCTGAACGATCCGAATCGCCCGCTGATCAACCGCGCCACCCAGGGGGTCTACCCGCCCGCCTCGACGGTGAAGCCTTATATCGCGGTGTCGGCGCTGAGCGCCGGGGTGATCACCAAAAACACCGTGGTGTTCGATCCCGGCTGGTGGCAATTGCCCGGCTCGGAAAAACGCTTTCGCGACTGGAAGAAATGGGGCCACGGCCGCCTGAACGTCACCAAGGCGCTGGAAGAGTCCGCAGATACCTATTTCTACCAGGTCGCTTATGACATGGGGATCGATCGGCTGTCGACCTGGCTGACCAAATTCGGTTACGGCCAGTACACCGGCATCGATCTGTCCGAAGAGCGCTCCGGCCTGATGCCGACGCGCGAATGGAAGCAGAAACGCTATAAAAAACCGTGGTATCAGGGCGACACCATTCCGGTAGGCATCGGCCAGGGTTACTGGACCGCGACGCCGATCCAGATGGCCAAGGCGCTGAACACCCTGATCAATGACGGCACCGTCAAAACGCCGCACCTGCTGCAGAGCACCCGCATCAACGGCGCGCTGGTGCCGTTCAAACAGGAAGAAAACACGCAGATCGGCGATATTCACTCCGGCTTCTGGGAAATTGCCAAAGACGGCATGTACGGTGTGGCCAACCGTCCGAACGGGACGGCGCGCAAATACTTTGCGGACGCACCTTATAAAGCCGCGGCGAAATCGGGTACCGCACAGGTATTCGGCTATGAAACCTACAACGCCCACAAACTGGCGGAGCACCTGCGCGATCACAAACTGATGACCGCCTTCGCACCGTTCAACAACCCGACGGTGTCGGTCGCCATCATTCTGGAAAACGGCGGCTCCGGTCCGGCGGTGGGGACCATCACCCGCCAGATCCTCGACCACATTCTGCTGGGCGACAACAATACGCAATTGCCAAGCGAGGCCCCGCTGCCGCCTGGCGTAGAAGGTGACTAAGGTAGAACATGACTGAAAGCCAACAAAAAGGCTCGATCTGGACCAAAATCCACATCGACCCGACGTTCCTGCTGCTGATCCTGGCCCTGTTGGTCTACAGCGCCTTCGTGATGTGGAGCGCCAGCGGCCAGGACATCGGCATGATGGAGCGCAAGATCGGGCAGATCGTCATGGGGCTGATCGTGATGGCCGTCATGGCGCAGATCCCGCCGCGCGTGTACGAAAGCTGGGCGCCCTATCTGTATATCTTCTGCGTGATTTTGCTGATCCTGGTGGACGCCTTCGGGCAGATCAGTAAAGGCGCGCAGCGCTGGTTGGATCTCGGCGTAGTGCGCTTCCAGCCGTCGGAAATCGCCAAGATCGCCGTGCCGCTGATGGTGGCGCGCTTTATGAACCGCGACGTCTGCCCGCCTTCGCTGAAAAACACCGCCATCGCGCTGGTGCTGATCTTCCTGCCGACGCTGCTGGTGGCCGCGCAGCCGGATCTGGGCACCTCTATCCTGATCGCCGCTTCCGGCCTGTTCGTACTGTTCCTGTCCGGCATGAGCTGGAAGCTGATCGCCGTCGCCGCCGTCGCGCTGGCGGCCTTCATCCCGGTGCTGTGGTTCTTCCTGATGCACGGCTATCAGCGCGACCGCGTCATGATGCTGCTCGATCCGGAGAGCGACCCGCTCGGCGCCGGTTATCACATCATTCAATCCAAGATCGCCATCGGCTCCGGCGGCCTGTCCGGCAAGGGCTGGCTGCACGGCACCCAGTCACAGCTGGAGTTTCTGCCGGAGCGCCATACCGACTTTATCTTCGCCGTCCTGGCCGAAGAGCTGGGGCTGATCGGGGTGCTGGTGCTGCTGGCGCTTTACCTGCTGGTGATCATCCGCGGGCTGATGATCGCCGCCAAGGCGCAAACCACCTTTGGCCGCGTCATGGTCGGCGGCTTGATGCTGATTTTGTTCGTTTATGTCTTTGTTAACATCGGTATGGTCAGTGGCATTTTGCCGGTAGTTGGCGTACCTTTGCCTCTGGTCAGTTACGGGGGTTCGGCGCTGATAGTGTTGATGGCCGGTTTCGGCATCATCATGTCGATCCACACGCATCGGAAAATGCTGTCTAAAAGTTTATAAGAGGTGAGTAATGCGTAAGGAATGGCTTTGGATCGGCGTCGCGGCGGTGTTGCTCTCCGCCTGTACCGCCCCGACCACGGAACAGCAAGCCCCTCCGCAGCCGTACAACGGCCCGGTGGTGGAAATCGGCGGCGTCGAGCCTCAATATGAACCCTATAACCCTAATAACATGCAGGATTATAAGGTTAATGGCGATACTTACCGCATCGTAAAAGATCCGCAGAACTTCTCGCAGACCGGCCTGGCGGCCTGGTATGGCGAAGAGGCCAACGGCAACACCACGGCGCTGGGCGAGCAGTTTGACCCCAACGGCCTGACGGCGGCGCATCCGACCCTGCCAATCCCAAGCTATGTGCGCGTCACTAACCTGGCCAACGGCCGTCAGCTGGTGGTGCGCGTCAACGATCGCGGGCCATACACCAAGGGCCGCATCATCGATCTGTCGAAAGCCGCCGCCGACCGCCTCAACCTGTCCAACAACACCAAGGTCAAGGTAGATTTCATCAACGTGGCGCCGGACGGCACGCTGAGCGGCCCCGGCACCATCGGCACCATCGTGGCGAAACAGAGCTACGCCCTGCCGGCGCGCCCGGATCTCGGCTCCAGCGGCATGGGCACCCCTATTCAACAGGAGGCGCCGATCGCCAGCGGCGCGGCGGTGCGCCCGATCGATAACAGCACCCTGCGCACCGACGACAACAGCTCCCCAACTGCCGGCGGCAATGCCGCCAACGGCCGCAGCGGTTTCCTCGGCGCGCCGAGCGCGGTGCCGGCCGGGGTGCTGGAAGGTTCCGAACCTGAAGTCGCCGCGGTAGCCGCACCGGTCGCGGCCGGCGCGGCGGCTGTCGGCACGGCTGCTGCCGCCTCTTCCGGCGGCTACGTGGTGCAGGTCGGCGCGCTGAGCAGCGCCGAACGCGCCCAGAGCTGGCAACAGAGCCTGAGCCAACAGTTTGGCGTCCCGGGCAAAGTGGCGGCTAACGGCAACGTTTACCGCGTCCAGCTTGGCCCGTTCAGCAGCCGTCAACAGGCGGCCCAGCTGCAGCAACGCCTGGCGAGCGAAGCGCAACAACAGTCTTTCGTTACTGCTGCACCCTGAGCGTTAAGCCCGGCGGGCATTCACGGCCGATAAGCGGTTATTTAGCTGAAACATTTTCTTGCAGCTAAAAGGGCACTAACCGCAATTAGTCAGATGAATGGGTAATGCCTGCCGGGATCGCATCTGCTATAGTGTGGCTCGTTTTTTAACTTTACTTTCACGGATGTTGTAGTCCCGATCATGAAACAAGTAACTTCTTTTCGCTTAATCAAAAGCATCGCCCTCGGCACCGTTATCGCAATGAGCGCAGCCTCCGTTGCGCACGCCGATGACGTTAACATCAAAACCATGATCCCAGGTGTCCCGCAGATCGATGCGGAAGCGTACATCCTGATTGATTACAACTCCGGCAAGGTGCTGGCCGAGATGAACGCCGATGCGCGTCGCGATCCGGCCAGCCTGACCAAAATGATGACCAGCTACGTCATCGGCCAGGCGCTGAAAGCGGGCAAAATCGGCCAGGACGATCTGGTGACCGTCGGCCAGGACGCCTGGGCGACCGGCAACCCGGTGTTCAAAGGCTCCTCGCTGATGTTCCTGAAGCCGGGCGATCGCGTGCCGGTCTCTAAACTGACCCGCGGCATCAACCTGCAGTCCGGTAACGACGCCTGCGTGGCGATGGCCGACTACGTCGCCGGCAGCCAGGACGCCTTCGTCAACCTGATGAACACCTACGTCAGCAAGCTGGGCCTGCAGAATACCCACTTCCAGACGGTGCACGGCCTGGATGCGCAGGGCCAATACAGCTCGGCGCGCGACATGGCGCTGATCGGCCAGGCGCTGATCCGCGACGTGCCGGAAGAGTACGCGATCTACAAAGAAAAAGAGTTCACCTTCAACAATATCCGCCAGATGAACCGCAACGGTCTGCTGTGGGATAACAGCCTGAACGTCGACGGCATCAAAACCGGCCATACCGACGCGGCGGGCTACAACCTGGTGGCTTCGGCGACCGAAGGCCAAATGCGCCTGATCTCCGCCGTGATGGGCGGCCGCACCTACAAAGGCCGCGAAGCCGAAAGCAAGAAACTGCTGACCTGGGGCTTCCGCTTCTTCGAAACCGTGGCGCCGCTGAAAGTCGGTAAAGAGTTCGCCTCCGAGCCGGTCTGGTTCGGCGATGCCGACCGCGTTGAGCTGGGCGTGGACAAAGACGTCTACCTGACCATTCCGCGCGGCCGCATGAAAGATCTGAAGGCCAGCTACGTGCTGAACACGCCGGAAATTCACGCGCCGCTGGCGAAAAACCAGGTGGTGGGCAGCATCAACTTCCAGCTGGACGGCAAAACCATCGACCAGCGTCCGCTGGTGGTGATGAACGAAGTGAAAGAAGGCGGCTTCTTCAGCCGCATCGTGGACTACATCAAACTGATGTTCCACCACTGGTTCGGTTAACGGTTGAAACGGGCGAAATCGTCCCCATATAGTGAATAACACTAACTCCCGCCCCGGCGGGAGTTATACTTTATAGATTAGCTAGCACTCTGGAGCGCACGCACATGCAAAAAACTAAACTGAACGAACTGCTCGAATTCCCTTGCTCGTTTACCTACAAGGTAATGGGCCTGGCGCAGCCTGAGCTGGTTGACCAGGTGGTTGAAGTGGTGCAGCGCCATGCGCCGGGCGATTACAACCCGCAGGTCAAGCCAAGCAGCAAAGGCAACTACCACTCCGTATCCATCACCATCAACGCCACTCACATCGAGCAGGTCGAAACCCTGTACGAAGAGTTGGGCAACATTGAAATTGTTCGCATGGTGCTGTAATTCCAGCATAAACCCCTGCTTATCAACCCGGGATGGCGCAGCGTCTTCCCGGGTTGCGCATTTTTGGTCAGCGAAAGGCTGGTCGCAGGCCGGAGCGCCCGGTATAATGGCTTTACCACTTCTGTAACCTGACGATGACTCTTTTGCAACCAGACAAGATCATTTTGCGTCAGCTGGGGTTGCAGCCCTACGCGCCTGTATCCCAAGCCATGCATAACTTCACCGACAGTCGTACCGAGACCACGCCGGACGAGCTGTGGCTGGTGCAGCATCACCCGGTGTTCACCCAGGGTCAGGCCGGCAAAGCCGAACACGTGCTGATGCCCGGCGACATCCCGGTTGTCCAGAGCGATCGCGGCGGCCAGGTGACCTACCACGGGCCGGGTCAGCAGGTGATGTACGTGATGGTCGATCTGAAACGCAACAAGGTCGGCGTACGTCAGTTGGTCACGGCGATAGAAGATACGGTTATCAACACTCTCGCCCACTTCCGCCTCGCATCGCGCGCCCGTCCGGATGCGCCCGGCGTGTACGTGGGGGAGCAGAAAATCTGTTCGTTGGGTTTGCGGATCCGCAAAGGCAGCTCATTCCACGGCCTGGCCCTGAATGTGGCAATGGATCTCAGCCCCTTCCAACGCATCAACCCTTGCGGTTACGCCGGTATGCAGATGACGCAGGTCAGCGCGCTGGCGCCCGGCGTTGGCATTGAAGACATACACCCAATCCTGGTACAGGAATTTGTTCATTTACTCGGCTACCAGACGGTCGAGCTTCGTAACTGGAACCTGCACGATTATGAGTAAACCAATTCAGATGGAACGCGGCGTCAAATACCGCGATGCTGACAAAATGGCGCTGATCCCGGTCAAAACGGTGGTCACCGAACGGCAGGAGCTGTTGCGTAAACCCGAGTGGATGAAGATCAAACTGCCTGCCGACTCAACGCGCATTCAGGGCATCAAAGCCGCGATGCGCAAGAACGGCCTGCACTCCGTCTGTGAGGAAGCCTCGTGCCCTAACCTGTCCGAGTGTTTCAACCACGGTACCGCTACCTTTATGATCCTCGGCGCCATCTGCACCCGCCGCTGCCCGTTCTGCGACGTGGCCCACGGCCGCCCGATCGCGCCGGACGCCAACGAGCCGGAAAAGCTGGCGCAAACCATCGCCGACATGGCGCTGCGTTACGTGGTGATCACCTCGGTTGACCGCGACGATCTGCGCGACGGCGGCGCTCAGCACTTTGCCGACTGCATCTCCGCCATCCGCGCCAAAAGCCCGAACATCAAAATTGAAACGCTAGTGCCGGACTTCCGCGGCCGTATGGACCGCGCGCTGGAGATCCTCACCGCCACGCCGCCGGACGTATTCAACCACAACCTGGAAAACGTGCCGCGCGTCTACCGCCAGGTGCGTCCGGGCGCCAACTACGAATGGTCGCTGAAGCTGCTGGAGCGCTTTAAAGAAGCGCACCCGGATATCCCGACCAAATCCGGCCTGATGGTCGGCCTGGGCGAAACCAACGCGGAAATCATTGAAGTGATGCGCGATCTGCGTCGCCACGGCGTGACCATGCTGACGCTGGGTCAGTACCTGCAGCCGAGCCGTCACCACCTGCCGGTGCAGCGCTACGTCAGCCCTGCCGAGTTTGACGAGATGAAAGAAGAAGCGATGGCGATGGGCTTCACCCACGCCGCCTGCGGCCCGTTCGTGCGTTCGTCTTACCACGCCGATCTGCAGGCCAAAGGGATGGAAGTGAAATAACGCGTAATAGTTTGTTACGCTATAGACGGCGGAAACGCCAAAAAACGGATGTCCGCAAGGCATCCGTTTTTTATTGCGCGCAGTCAGACGGGGTTAAACGTCTTTCTTTTCGACGCTCTGCTGAGCGGACTGGCTTTCGGCGGCGTTGTTGCCGGCGGCCGGCGGCGTGCTGTCATCGCCCACGGCTTTTTTAAAGCCTTTCAGCGCCGCGCCAAGATCGGCGCCGAGCGTACGCAGTTTGCTGGTGCCGAACAGTAAAATCACCAACACCGCAATCACCAGAAGTTTGGTAATGCTGATACCTTCCATACTCACCTTCTTATCATAGAGCGCTGCGTGAACAGCGAGAAAAACTGACCTTGCCTGCGAATATTTAGCGACTTTCCTTCGGCTCGCACAACCGCAACATGTAACAGAGTGAGATCGGTCGCAGTAATGCCACAGGGCCTCTGGACGTGAATCCCAGACTATTCTTAGTTTATCACCCGCATGATACGCTGCCATGATACTCATCAGGGAGATGCCGGATGTATATTGCCCCACCCATTTTCGATGCCCGAAAATCCGGCCTCAGCTTCGCCAAACGCACCTACCTGCCCCGCGCCGTCGGTCTGGGGCTCGGCTTTATCTGCGTCTGCGCCGCGCTCTACCCCCTGGCTCCGCCCGCGGCGGTCTGGCTATTGCTGGCCTTTCACGGCTTTCTCTGGCCGCATCTCGCCTACCGCCTGGCCCGCCGCGCCAAAGATCCGTTCAAAGCCGAAATTCGCAACCTGTTGATCGACTCCGCTTTCGGCGGCTTCTGGGCGGCGATGATGGCGTTCAACGCGCTGCCCGCCATCGTCATCCTGTCGATGATGAGCATGAATAACATCGCTTCAGCCGGCAAAACGCTGTTTGTAAAAGGATTGGCCATGCAACTGGCCACGGCGGTGTTCACCGCCGCGCTGCTCGGCTTCCCGTTTCACCCGTACAGCACGCCGTTGCAGGTCTATCTGTGCCTGCCGATGATCTACCTTTACCCGACGCTGCTCGGGCTGGTGACTTACCGCACCGCCAAGCGGCTGGCGGAAAAGAAACAGGAGCTGCAGCGCATCAGCACCCGCGATGGGCTGACCGGCTTATACAACCGTCGCCACTGGGAGCATCTGCTGCATCGTCAGTTCGACAGTTGCCGTCGCTACCAGGATAAGGCCACGCTGATCCTGATGGATATCGACCGCTTCAAAACCATCAACGACACCTTCGGCCATGCTTTGGGGGATGAGGCCCTGGCGGCGCTGGCGGAAGAGCTGCTGATCGGCTTGCGTAACGTGGATATCGTCGGGCGCTACGGCGGCGACGAGTTTGGCGCGGTGCTGCCGAACACCAACGCCGAGCAGGCGGAAATCGTCCTGCGACGCATCCAGCAGCGGCTGGATGCGGTCAGCTTCAAGGAGGCGCCGCAACTGCGGCTGCAGATCAGCGCCGGCATCGCCAACTACCACCCCGCGTTGGGCGGCTATCTGGACTGGCTGAAAGCGGCCGACAGCGCGCTCTATCGGGCGAAGCAAAACGGCCGCAACCGGCTGGAAACGGCAGTGCCGCCAGGGGAGTAACTTACTGACTTAATAACTTGGCAAAATACTTCGGCGCTTCAACAAAGCCTTCGCGCAGGTAAAACGCATGGGCCCGCTCGCGGCGACTGTGGCAATGAACCTCCAACCGATCGCAGCCGCGACGGTGCGCCAACGCCTCTCCCTCCGCCAACAACCGCCGCCCCACGCCCGCGCCGCGCGCCCGATCGTCGACGCAAAAATAGCTGATGCGGCCAATGTCGCCGGCCAACGCCAGCTGCGGCAGGAAATGCAGCGACAACACGCCCAGCACTTGCGCCCCGTCCGCCGCCACCAGCAGCGCCTCGTCCGGGTGCGCCAACAGTTGCTGCATGCGCTGCGTCAGAAACGCCTCGGTGCCGGGATAGCCCAACACCGTCATCAATTCGGCGATAGCGTGCCGGTCGCCCAGACGCGCCGCTCTGATTTCCATCGGTTTTACCTCGCAGGGGGTCGATACTACAAAATAGACGGCGTTAGGTGTAACATCCATCGGGTACGGTGAAAAAGGCCGTGCGGCACGCTGGAGATGACATTCCTCCCTAACCGCCTTCACAGGCTGATGATGTCTACGTAACCTCTCGGAGAGAGGCGCGTAGCGTTACGCCTGTCCCTTTCCGAGCCCGTGAATTTCTCTGTTTGAAAGGGAGTTGCCCCATGTTGAGTTCTTTACTGGCCGTCTTTATCGGCGGCGGCGTCGGCAGCGTTTTGCGCTGGGCGGTAAGCATGAAAATGAATCCGCTGAACGCCCACATTCCGCTCGGGACGCTGATGGTCAATCTGATCGGCGGTTTTATCATCGGTCTGGCGATGGCGATTTTCACCCGCATGACACACCTGGATCCCACCTGGAAACTGCTGATCACCACCGGCTTCTGCGGCGGCCTGACCACCTTCTCCACCTTTTCGCTGGAGGTGGTGTATCTGATGCAGGACGGCCGCTTCGGCTGGGCATTGGCCAACATGCTGCTTAACCTGGCCGGCTCGCTGGCGATGACGCTGCTGGCCTTCATGCTGGTGATGTGGGTCAACGGGCGCTAAGCCCTTAATGTTTCCTTAATCTTGCATGCGCATAATCTCATCCAGAACTCCTGACTGGATGAGAAATCGCTATGTTTAGCCTGCCGAAAACCACCGCCGAAGCGATCGCCGTTGCGCTGTGCGTGCTGATCGTCGCCGCCTTTATCAACGCCTACCTGTTCGCCTAAACACCTTTTCCCCGCAACGCGCGTTCATCTTGCGTCCTCCCCATCCGTTACACTACAATTGAGAATGAACGTTCACACCCAAAATTGTGAACCCGGCTCACGCGCAGCAAAGGATCGGGCAGATGCTCTCCCCCAACGACAGTAAACAGGCCAAAGTGCAGGCGCGCCGCGATCAGATCGTCGAAGCGGCGAAAACCAGCTTCCGCCGCCACGGCTTCCATGCCGCCAGCATGGCGGAGATTGCCCAGGGCTCGCAGCTCAGCGTCGGGCAAATCTATCGCTATTTCGCCAATAAAGACGCGATTATCGAAGAGATCGTCAATCGCATCATCACCAGCAAGATGCAGCGCCTGGAAAACCTTGGCGATCACATCAACCTGATCGCCGGCACGCTGGCGGCGCGCACGCTGTTTCAGCAACCGGGCGAGAGCGAAACCGATCACATGCTGATGCTGGAAGTGACCGCCGAGGCCACGCGCAACCCGGTGGTGGCCAAACTGCTCAGCGATGCGGAGGCGCGGCTGTTTCGCCACGTGTGCCACAACCTGCAGCGGCTGTATCCCGATTTCAGCGCGGAAGAGATCGCCGCGCGGGTGGAGTTTATCGCCGTCATGAGCGAAGGCACCGGTTACCGTATCCTTACCACGCAAAAAGCCGATGCGTCCCTGCTGCGCGATCTGTATCAGCAGGCCATTTCTCACCTGTTCAGGAAATCTTAATCTCCCATGACCAAACACTTAGCCAGACAACGTCTGGTGTACGCCGTCGTGCTTGGCCTGTTGGCCGCGCTGGGGCCGCTGTGCACCGATCTCTATCTGCCCGCCCTGCCGGAAATGGCGGGCGAGCTGAATACCTCCACCGCCGCCGCGCAGCTCAGCCTGACCGCCGGGCTTCTCGGCCTGGGCGTCGGCCAGCTGATTTTTGGCCCTTACAGCGACAAACTGGGCCGTATGCGCCCGCTGCTGCTGTCGCTGATCCTGCTGCTCGGCGCTTCGCTGTGGTGCGCGCTGGCGCCCACCATTGACCAACTGCTGATCGCCCGCCTGCTCCAGGGCATCGCCGGCGCCGGCGGGGCGGTGATTTCCCGCGCCATTGCTCGCGATCTGTACGCCGGCCACGAGCTGACCCGCTTCTTCGCCCTGCTGATGCTGGTTAACGGCCTGGCGCCGATCGTCGCGCCGGTGCTGGGCGGCGTCATGCTGCAGGTGATGAACTGGCGCGGCATCTTCGGCGTGCTGGCGGCCATCGCCGTGCTGCTGTTCAGCCTGTCGGCGCTGAAGCTGCGCGAATCCCTGCCGGTAGAGCGCCGCAGCCAGGGCGGCATTCTGGCGATGCTGATGTCGCTCGGCGGGTTGCTGACCCAGCGCTATTTCATGGGCCTGTGCCTGACGCAGGGCTTCGTAATGGCCGGCATGTTCGCCTATATCGGCGCTTCGCCTTTCGTCTTGCAGCAGATCTACGGCCTCAGCCCGCAGATGTTCAGCCTGTGCTTCGCCATTAACGGCGTCGGGCTGATCATTGCGGCGCAGCTGGCCAGCCGTCTCAGTTCACGTTGGGGGGAACGCCGGGTGTTGAGGGGCGGATTAACGCTGGCGGCCGTCGCATCGCTGTTGCTGCTGTTGGCCGCCGCGCTGCATGCGCCGCTGGTCGTGTTGCTGGTGCCGCTGTTCTTCTCGGTGGCGGTGATCGGCATCGTCGGCCCGACCGCCTCGTCGCTGGCGATGCAAAGCCAGGGGGACAAAGCCGGCAGCGCGTCGGCCTTGATCGGCGTGTGCATGTTCGCGCTCGGCGCCTGCGCCGTGCCGCTCACCGGGCTGGGCGGCACCTCGGGCCTGTCGATGGCGCTGACCATCGTCGGCTGTTACGCCATCGCCATCCTGCTGTTCAGCCTGTTGGCCCGCCGCAGCGACGCATAACGCGCCCAATAAAAAACCCGCTCAATGAGCGGGTTTTAAGAAATTCAGCTACGCAGCTTAGATAGCAGTAACGTTAGCGGCAGATGGGCCTTTGGCACCGTTCGTGATTTCAAATTCTACACGCTGGCCTTCAGCAAGCGTTTTGAAACCGTTGCTAACGATGGCAGAGAAGTGAACGAAAACGTCCTTGCTACCATCTTCCGGAGTAATGAAACCGAAGCCCTTGGATTCATTAAACCACTTAACGCTACCTTTAATCTTAGACATCAAACTTACCTTTAACGTGAATGAAAGACACAAAACCTGTGTCGATTACAGTACAGCAAGCAGGCAGGATTTTGTCCACCACCGCGATCACAGAAATCCGATAAAGAGTGAAAAAATCCGTGTTGTCCGGTGTAAATGAATGACACCGGTTGCAGTAAGTTACCGTTCCAGGTCAATCCTCTCCCTGCGCCGGCGAACAACGCGCGAACGCCTAAACCTGCCCCTTTCCCCCATCGTTGACGCGCCGTGCAAACACAATCGCTATGAAATATAACCAGATGGTCTTTTTGCTTCGGCGGCCCCTGCACTAGGGTTAGGGTTTATTTCCCACTGTGAGCCAAGCCTATGACCAGCCAGTTGGCAGACAAGATCATCGCCTATCGGCGTGAACTGCACCAAAACCCGGAGCTTTCCAATCATGAATTCGCCACCACCGCCCGCCTGACCCGCTGGCTGCAAGAGGCGGGCATTCGCCTTCTGCCGTTGGCGCTGAAAACCGGCGTCGTGGCGGAGATCGGCAGCGGCCAGGGGCCGATCATCGCGCTGCGCGGCGACATCGACGCCCTGCCGATCGACGAAATCGCCGACGTGCCCTTCAGTTCGCAAAACAGCGGCGTGATGCACGCCTGCGGGCACGACTTTCACACCTCGGTGATGCTCGGCGCCGCACACCTGCTCAAAGCGCGTGAAGCCGAACTGGCGGGTACGGTGCGCATCTTCTTCCAGCCGGCGGAAGAGACCTTCAACGGCGCCCGACACCTGATCGACGCCGGCGCGCTGGATAACGTCGCGGCGATATTTGGCCTGCACAATGCGCCGGAGCTGCCCACCGGCACCTTCGCCACCCGCGCCGGGCCGTTCTACGCCAACGTCGATCGCTTCCAGATCCGCATTACCGGCAAAGGCGCCCACGCCGCCAAACCGGAACAGGGTGTCGATACCATCGTCACCGCCAGCCAGATCGTCGGCGCGCTGCAAACGCTGCCCAGCCGCAGCTTCAGCTCGCTGGAGTCGCTGGTGGTGAGCGTGACGCGCATCGAAGGCGGCAATACCTGGAACGTGCTGCCGCAAACCGTCGAGCTGGAAGGCACGGTGCGCACCCACAGCGATGCGGTGCGCCGCCAGGTGCCGGATAAAATTCGCCAGGTGATCGACGGCGTTGCCGCCGCGCTCGGCGCGCAGGCCGAACTCCACTGGCAGCCGGGGCCGCCGGCGGTGATCAACGACGCCCATTGGGCGGCGTTCAGCAAAACCGTCGCCGCCGAGGCCGGCTACCGGGTCGAAGAGGCGGAGCTGCAGATGGGCGGCGAGGATTTCGCGCTGTATCTGCATCACGTGCCGGGCGTGTTCGTCAGCATCGGCTCCGCCAGCGAATTCGGCCTGCACCATCCGCGTTTCAATCCCGATGAGCGCGCCCTCTTTCCTGCCGCCCACTATTTTTCGCTGCTGGCGGAGCGCACGCTGCAGCAATTAACCCCCGCAGCGAAAAAAGCCCTCAGCAACGCCTGAATAACGTGAAATAGTATTTCCCCGACGCCGCTGATGCCGCGCCGGGGATTATTATTTTCGCTCGCCGTGATATTTGCAGTTTTCAACATTTGAATATGCTGTTTTGTTGTTTTACATCCCGACAGCGCTCATCAATAGTGGACGCATCAGACACCGCGCGCCTTTCGGCGCATGACAGGATAATCACGATGAGCGACAACGCGAATAATCAACGGCAATTACGGCTGGGCGCCATTCTGCACGGCGCCTCGGGAAATATGTCCGCCTGGCGCCACCCGGACGCCACCGCCGACGCCAGCATCAACCTCGAATTTAATATCGCCTCGGCGAAAAAAGCCGAACAAGGGAAATTCGATTTCGTCTTTGTCGCCGATGGCTTATATATCAACGAAAAGTCCATTCCGCATTTTCTTAACCGTTTCGAGCCGTTGACCTTATTGGCCGCGCTGTCCGCCGCCACCGACAAAATTGGCCTGGTGGGCACGCTCTCCACATCCTACAGCGATCCGTTCACCGTCGCCCGCCAGTTCGCCAGCCTCGATCACCTGAGCAACGGCCGCGCGGGCTGGAACGTGGTGACGTCGCCGCTGGAAGGTTCGGCCAAAAACTTCTCGCGCGCCGAACACCCGGAGCACAGCCTGCGTTACCGCATCGCCGGCGAGTTTCTCGACGTCGCCAAAGGACTATGGGACTCCTGGGAGGACGATGCCTTCGTGCGCAATAAGGCCAGCGGCGAATTTTTCCGCGCCGGGAAACTGCACACCCTCAATCATCAGGGGGAGTTCTTCTCGGTGCAGGGGCCGTTGAACATTGGCCGCACGCCGCAGGGCCGCCCGATCCTGTTCCAGGCCGGCGCCTCCGAAGACGGCAAACGGCTGGCGGCCAAGCACGCCGATGCGATCTTCACCCATCACGACACGCTGGAGCAGGCGCAGGATTTCTACCAAGACGTGAAGCGGCAGCTGGTGGAACAGGGGCGCGAACCGGACGACCTGCGCATCTTCCAGGGCGTCAGCGTGATCGTCGGCGACGACGATGCGGACGTCGAGCGCCAGTACCAAGAGACGGCCCGTCTGGTCAGCATCGAGAACGCTCTCAACTACCTTGGCCGCTACTTCGAACATTACGACTTTTCCCGCCATCCGTTGGACGCGCCCTTCCCGGACATCGGCGATCTGGGGCAAAACAGCTTCCGCAGCACCACCGACGCCATCAAGCGCAACGCCCGCGAGCGTAACCTCACGCTGCGCCAGGTGGCGCTGGAGGCCGCCTCGCCGCGCCCGGTGTTCAGCGGCACGCCGGAAGCGGTGGCGGACGGCCTGCAACGCTGGTTCGACGGCGAAGCCGCCGACGGCTTCATCATCAGCGGCGGTACGCCCAACGCCTTCGGGCACTTCGTCGATCGGGTGGTGCCCGTCCTGCAACGGCGCGGCCTGTTCCGCCAGGCGTACCACGGCGATACGCTGCGCGAGCACCTGGGCCTGAAGCGTCCGTTGAACAGATTCACCCAATAATAAGATCGTTTTCAGGGATACCCGCTATGCAGAAAACCGTTACCGCCGCTCTCGTGGCGGCCTTGCTGAGCCTGACCGGCGCCGCGCAGGCGGGCACCGGCATCGATTTGCAGGCCAATGAAACCCCTATCCATGCGCCGAAAAACCCGCAGGCGATCGCCAAGCTGCCGGCCGATTTCCGCTTCGTGAAGCCGGGCCGGTTCACCGTCGCGATCGCCGCGCTCAACACGCCGCCGCTGGCGCTGTTCGCCGCCGACAACCGGCGGCTTATCGGCAGCGAAGTGGATATCGCGCAGTTGGTAGCCGACAGCCTGGGCCTGGAACTGAACGTGGTGCAAACCTCGTGGGAAGACTGGCCGCTGGGGGTGGTTTCCGGCAAGTATGACGCGGCCATCACCAACGTCACCGTCACCAAAGAGCGCAAAACCCGCTTCGACTTCGCCACCTATCGCATCGACTCGCTCGGCTTTTATGTCAAAACCGGCGGCAAGATCGCGACGATCAAACAGCCTGCCGATATCGCCGGATTAAAGATCATCGTCGGCTCTGGCACCAACCAGGAAGCCATCTTGCTGGCATGGGACAAGCAGAATCGGCAGCAGGGGCTCAAACCCTTCCAGCCGATCTACGTGACCGACGATGCGGCCGCCACGCTGGCGATCCAATCCGGCCGGGCCGACGCCTATTTCGGGCCCAACGTGCTGGGCGCCTATAAAGCGGCGCTGAATGGCCGTACCCGGCTGGCGGGCACGGTGGAAGGCGGTTGGCCCAAGGCGGCGCACATCGCCGTCACCACCCGTAAAGGCAACGGGCTGGTGCAGGCGGTGAATGAAGCGCTGAACGGCGCGATCCGCGGCGGACAGTACGATCAGGTGCTCAACCGCTGGGGCGAGAGCGTCGAACGCCTTGCGCAGTCGGAAATCAACCCGCCCGGTCTGGGCGATTAGGAGCGCGCGATGACGCAAGACACTTTCATTCAGACGCTGCCGACCGATCCGCTGGTCGCCCCGGTGATCGAGGGGCTGTTCGGCGAATATCGTCAGCGCTACGGCGACTATTTTGGTGACCAGGAACCGGAACCGCTGGACCTGTACGCGCCGCCGCAGGGCGCCTTCATCGTGCTGCTGCGCGCCGGTGCGCCGATCGCCATGGGTGCCTTCAAGCGCTATGACGGGCAAACCGCCGAGCTGAAGCGTATCTGGACGCGGGGCGATCTGCGCCGCCAGGGCCTGGCGCAACGGGTGTTGCAGCAGTTGGAAACGCTGGCGCTGGCGCAGGGTTATCGCCGGCTCTATCTGACCACCGGCTTTCGCCAGCCCGAAGCGGTGGGCCTGTACCTGAGCAACGGTTATCAGCCGCAGTTCGATCCCACCGTCGACAGCGAGGTTTACAGCCGCCCGCCCTACGATGGCCGCCTGCCGTTCCGCAAAAGCCTGATTGCAGAAGACGCCTGTTGTTGCGCGTCGGAAAGGAAAATCGCCTAAGGCCCCTTTATCTGTATCAGGAGACATGACATGTCCAAACAAGAAGTCTTGAAAGTGGTGCCCGCCCGCTATCCGCTGCGGCTGATCGGCGCGCTGTTTTCGCTGTTTATTCTGGCCGCCATCGTGCAATCGGTGGCGGGCAACGCGCGCTGGGAATGGGGCGTGTTCGCCGAGTGGTTCTTCGCCCCGGCGGTGCTGGCGGGGCTGGGACAGACCCTGCTGCTGACGCTGCTCGGCACGCTGTTCAGCATTCTGTTCGGCACCCTGCTGGCCCTGGCGCGGCTGTCGCGTTCTTACCTGCTGGCGTCGCTGGCCTGGGGGTATATCTGGCTGTTTCGCTCGCTGCCGCTGATCCTGGTGCTGATCATCCTGTATAACTTTTCCTATCTGTACGATGCCATCTCGCTGGGCATTCCCTTTACCTCGGTGGTGTTCGCCAGCTACCCGACCATCGATATCCTCGGCCAGTTCGCCGTGGCGGTGCTGGGTCTGACGCTGGTGCAGTCCGCCTATACCGCCGAGATCATCCGCGGCGGCATCCTGGGCGTGGATTACGGCCAGCACGAAGCGGCGGCGGCGCTGGGCCTGCCGGGCTATCGCCGCACCTTCCGCATCATTCTGCCGCAGGCGCTGCGATCCATTATTCCGACCGGATTCAACGAGATCATCAGTCTGGCGAAAGGCACCTCAATCGTTTATGTGCTGGCGCTGCCGGAGCTGTTTTACACCATCCAGGTGATCTATAACCGCACCCAGCAGGTGATACCGCTGCTGATGGTGGCCACCGTCTGGTATCTGTTCATCACCACCGCCCTGTCAGTGATCCAATACTACATCGAACGCTATTTCGCCCGGGGTGCGGTGCGCGAACTGCCGCCGACGCCCTGGCAGAAACTGGCCGGCTGGCTAAAACGTTAGGAGACCCGCATGTCTGAAGCCATTGATTATTACGCCTTGCCCGAACAGCCGGCACGCAACCTCACCCCGGTGCCGGCGCGCGGCCTGATCGAAATCAGCAACGTCAGCAAATTCTTCGGCAAACACAAGGCGTTGGACGACGTCAGCCTGACGCTGCAGCCGGGCACCGTGACCGTGATCCTCGGGCCTTCCGGCTCCGGAAAATCGACGCTGCTGCGGGCGATCAACCATCTGGAGCGCGTCGACGAGGGCTTTATCCGCATTGACGGCGACTACGTCGGCTATCGCCGCAAGGGCAACCGGCTGTACGAGCTGAAGGAAAAGGCCATCCTCCGGCAGCGCATCAACGTCGGCTACGTGTTCCAAAACTTCAACCTGTTCCCGCATCTGACGGTGCTGGAAAACATCATCGAAGCGCCGGTGGTGCACAAGATCCACTCCCGCGAACGGGCGAAAGCGGTGGCCTATGAGCTGCTGGATACGGTCGGGCTGCGCCACAAGGCGGACGCCTACCCGCGCCACCTCTCCGGCGGCCAACAGCAGCGCATCGCCATCGCGCGCGCGCTGGCTCTGAACCCGAAGGTGATCCTGTTCGATGAGCCGACCTCCGCGCTCGATCCCGAGCTGGTCGGCGAAGTGCTGGACGTGATTAAAGGGTTGGCGGATCTGGGCGTCACGCTGGTGGTGGTGACGCATGAAATCGGCTTTGCGCGCGAAGCGGCGGATCGGGTGGTGTTTATGGTCGACGGGCAGATCGTCGAGCAGGGCGATGCCAGACAGGTGCTGGCTCAGCCGCAGCACCCGCGCACCGTCAACTTCCTCAACAAAGTACTGTGAGCGTCGGGGCGCCGATGCGCCCCGCGCAGGAGCAGGTTAGAGGCCGGCGAAACGCCGCTTCTCGGCGGCGAAATCCAACGGGCGGATCCCCTGCTGGTTTTTGTCCTCTTCGGTCAGCAACGCCGGGGGAATAAACCAGGTCACCTCGAACAGCAGCCCGTCCGGATCGTGACCATAAATGCTTTTGTGCACGCCGTGATCCTCTTCCAACCCGAGAATGCCGCGTTCGACCAGCTGATGGCGAATGCGCTCCAGCTCTTCCAGGCTGTCCACTTCCCAGGCCAGATGGTACAGCCCGGCCGGCGGCTCATGCTCCGCCGGCGGCTCGCCGTTGGCGCGAAACACCCCGGCGCGCTGCTGGCCCAGGTTCTTGCTGAACAACGCCAAATCGTGATCGTTGTCCGAGTCGGCGGCCTGGGTAAATACCGCCCGATCGGGGCTGTCGGACGGCTTCAGCTTGAAGCCCAATACCTGATGATAAAAGTCGGCGCTCTGCCGCACGTCGCTGACGTACAGCACGGCGTGATTGAGACGTTTGATGCCCATCGCTATTCCTTTTTGCGCATTGAATAAAGTCAGCATGAACATAGCATGTCGCCGGGAAGCCGCTAAATGCCGTTATCGCATGACTAAATGCCGCCCGCGCAATCTGTCGCTGCAAGGCATTCCGCGCTATCATAAGCGCTATATTGAACCTTTTTGTGAGAATAGCGATGAACGGCAAGATAACGACTTTTTTTGAAGACAAAGGCTTCGGCTTTATTACCGACGAGAACGGAGAAAATCGTTATTTTCACGTGATTAAAGTGCAAAACCCGGAGCTGATTAAGAAAAACGCGGCGGTGACCTTCGAACCGACCAACAACACCAAAGGCCCGTCGGCTTATGCGGTCAAAGTGTTGGCGCCCAGCAAATACATCATCATCGCCAATGAAAGAATCAAGATCACCAGCATCAAGTCTTTCAATACCTTCACCAAGGAAGTGCCGGTCAAAGCCGACGTGGATAAAGAGAACACCGTGCTGTCGGTCGGCCTGCTGATGAACCGCATTCGCCCGCAGTCTGAAGACCAGGCGCAGGCCATGCAAACGCTGCGCATGCTGACCATCACCACCTTCCAGAACACCACCCATACCTTCTCCGAGCACGAGATCGACATGGATGAGACCATCAAGGCGCTGAAAAGCCTGTAAGCCTCTGCGTACAGAAAATAACCAACGAAATTTGTCGTCGCCTGTGTTAGCGTGAGTTTTCACCTGACACAGGCTATTGATATGTCCGATTCCAGCAGCGTCAAAGGTTTTATCAACCGCTCCACCCAAATCGTCTGCCCTAAATGCGGCTATGTTACCCGGCAAAAATGCGCGGCAATGCTGCAAGACGTGATATTGATTTGCCCTAATTGCGAAACCCGTTTCGAGCCCAGGCAAGGCTGAAAACGGTTAGCGGAACAGGATATGCTCGACGCTGTTGCCGTTCACCACGTTGAACGATTCCACCCGATTACGCCCCTGCGATTTGGCGCGATACAGCGCGATATCCGCCATGTTCATCAACTGCTCCAGCGATTTCACCTCGTTCATCGCCAAACTGGCGACGCCGACGCTGATGGTGATTTTCAACGTCTGCTTGCCTTCCGCCTGCAGCTCCGTCTGCTCCACCAGCCGGCGCAGATGCTCCCCCAGCGCCACGCCCTGCGCCGCCAACGCGCGCGGCAGCATGATGGCGAACTCTTCCCCGCCCAAGCGGCCGAATAGCTGATCGTGCCGCAGCTCGCGCCGCACGATGTGCGCGAACGACGCCAGCACCTGATCGCCGGCGCTGTGGCCGTGCGTATCGTTGATCTGCTTGAAATGATCGATATCGATCAGCAGTAACGACACCGCTTCTTTGGAACGGTGCTTGTGCTCCAACAGCTCGCCCGCTTTGCGCGTCATCGCGCTGCGCGCCAGCACGCCGGTCAGGAAATCGTGGTTGGCGCTGTGCTCCAGACGCCGCATAAGCTTACGGTTGGCCGCGATGGAACTGGCGAGGATCAGCGGCCCCATCACCAGCATGGCGATACCCAATCGGGCGGACATCAGCGTGTCGAGGAAGGCATTATGGTTGTTCGGCGTTTCATACAGCACCAGGTTGGCGGAGATGCTGCTGATCTCGGACATACCGGTCAACAACGTCAGCAACGTCACGGGGAACAGCTGGTAGCGCACCGCGCACCACAGCAGCGCCGGGATCGGGAAGGCGATCGCGCCCGGCCCGCCGATATAGACGCTGAACGCCAGCGACAGCAGCAGCGCCAGCAGCGGCAGGCAGCCTTTCAAGCGCCAACGCACCTGCATGCGCAACAGCTGTTTCAACCGCGGCGCCGCCATCAGCACCGGCAGCAGCAGCAGGGTCGTCGAAAACTGTTCGCTGAACCAGGCCAGCCAGGCGACCACCACCGTGTTGTTGTACAGGCTATCGTTGCGCAGCACGGACAGCGTCGACGCCACCGCCGCACCGGCCAGGCTGGCGCTGAACATATAGAGTATCGCCTGGGGTTTACCCATGCGCCGTTGAGATTGCGGCAGCATCAGCATGATGCCGTAACCGACGACGATCAGCGACATGTTGCAGGCGTTCAGCCACAGCGCCAAAGACCAGCCCTCGCCGGTGCTGAGATCGGCGGCAACCATGCCCAGGTAGGTCGTGAGCCAGCCGAGCGGCGTGGCGTAAGCGGGTTTGCGCAGCAGCAGGCCGAGCAGAATCGCATTCACCGGCCAAAATAAAGAAAGCGAGCCAATCGGCCGGCTAAGAATGCCCACCAGGGAAAGTAAAAAGGCCAGCATGAAAAGATTGATAAGCTGAACCGTAAGCGGCAGGCCATGCCTGGCGTTTATTCTGGCGTTCATCGCCTCGCCCATATTTTGCTAATAACCAGAATAATAATGTGCATACTCTCTCGCCCGGCCAGTGAGGGATAATCAACCCGGATTTCAACCAAAAAAGCCAGACAAATCAATAATAAAAAACATTAACAATTAATTAACAGAATTTTCTTAACCTAATGTGGCGGCGGCGGACTCCCCCGCATACCGTCGGAAAATAATGCTCAGCTCTGCTGACAGCATAGCGCAAAGCGTAATAGGCCGCCGCCGACGCTAATTACATTAATAAGATTGTGGTTATTGCTCATTGAATGATATTTGAATAACTACGCGATTATTTTCCTGCAACTGGGCCGCCCGTGCAATAACAACCCAAAAAAAGCCCGCCTAAAGCGGGCTTGCTTGAACAACAGCAAATCGACAGTTACGACACAGCCATTCATTGCATGCCTGTGCTGCCATGCAGTGTAGCGGCGAAAGCTTAAGCAGACCTTAGCAACAAAAAACCCGGCCTAGGAACCGGGAATATTTGTACGAAATGCAGCGTTAGCCCAAGCAGGCTAATAACATTTCGCAGCTTACACGCCAAATGTGCAGAGAAAATGAACGCTGCACGCGGCAAGGCCTTACGCCAGTTTGGCGGCAAAGCCCGCCACGCGCTGGCCATAGAGCTTGGCGGTCGCCAGATCGCCCGACAGCATCTCGTCCACGCCGGCATCCGACGGCGTCTGTACCAACAGCCCCACCGAACCGCCCAGGTTGTTGACATCGGTACGCTGCGCCGATTTGGTGTTGGCCGGCAGCAGCCCCAGGCTGACCCACAGGCCGCCATGTTGCGAAGCCAGCGTTTGCAGCGCAATCAGCGTGACCTGTTTGTCGCCGTTCAGGCTGGCGCTGTTGGTAAAGCCGCCGAACACTTTGTCTTGCCACTTGCGGCCGAACCAGGCTTTGGAACTGGCGTCGGCGAATTTCTTGAACTGCCAGGACGGGCCGCCCATATAGGTCGGTGAGCCAAAGATGATGGCGTCCGCCTCATCCAGCTTCTGCCACGCTTCATCGCTGATATCGCCTTCCTGATCGATGGCGATCAGTTCGGCCCCTGCGCCTTCCGCCACCACTTTCGCCAAACGCTCGGTATGGCCGTAGCCGGAATGAAACACCACTACTGTCTTCGCCATAGAAATTCTCCACTCATTGCACAGAGGCGCCGACGACGCCCATCTCGCGTTCAATCTAATCAAGTGCGCAACGGCTGAATACTGAATAAAACTGACGGTGTCATTCAAAAAAATCGCGCTACACGCCGCCGGGTATGCGCAGATAAAAAAAATCCCGCACAAGGCGGGATAAACTTAACAGGGATGGGGTAATACACTACAGGGAATGGATAACACACAACATCATCGGGTAGAGCTACAGTACCAATCCCAATGTATAGAACTGTCATCCCCGCGTAAGTTTGCTCGGCCAGATGTAACGCCGAATGGGAAATATGACATTCCGCTCAAGGCACCACGAACAGCCTCGACTCGAAACCGCCGCTTTTGAAGGTGCCGGTATTGACCCACCCCGGCGGCGAACGGCCGAAGTCCTGATTGAAATCCCCGCCGCTGACCAGCCAGACCCGGCGATGGCCTTTCGCTAACGCGCTGAGGTTATCGACGTAGGTCTGCGCCGCCCGATCGTGGAAAAAGGTGCCGAAACCATAGGCATTGGGCTTGCCCGAAATGCCGTTGGGCCTGGCGGGGGTATACAGCAAGGCGCGATAGCCCTTCTTGTTGTAATACACATAGCTCAGGTAGTTGAACATGTTGCTGACCACCACCGCATCGTTGGGCTGATAGTTACTGTTGATGTAGTGCACCATCACCTTGAATTCATCTTTCTCGACCGGATAGTCGTTGCGCACGCCGCAGCCGAACAGCAGGCTGAAGAACAGCAGCAAAGAGATCCCGCGCACCCGGCTTTTCGTACCGGCGATCAGCACGCCCAATACCAGTGGAATGCCGAGCGCGGCGGAATAAAGGTAGCGATCGACAAACAGCGGCGAACGCCAGGAAATGGCGAATACCAACGTCACCGGGATCAGCATGCCGCCGAGCAGCAGCAGAGCATATTTTCTCGGCATCTGGCGCCGCCACAGCAGCAGTGAACATAAGGCGACAAACATCGCCGGCAGCAGCCAGAGAATGATCGTGGGATAGTTGCTGCCATCATGCCCGGTGAGAAAACGCCAATACATCGCCGGCAGATCGCCCCAGGCAACCTGAGGGATCCAACCGACGTCGCCGCCGACCCGCAGTTCGGCGATATGCGCCAGCAGATTGAGCAGCACCAGCAGCCAGGGAATATAGGCCACTCCAATCGCCGCATTGGCCACCCACCACGCCGGCTGCCTGATGTAACACTCGCCTTCGCGGCGGCACGACAGTGCCAACACCACCAGCCAGTGCGCGATCAGCGTGAAAATCGTGAAGTAGTGAGTATAAAAGCTCAGCGTCATCAACAGCGCATACAGCGCCAGATAGCGGCGGTTATCCGGCGTTTTCAGCCACTTCGCCAGCGCCATGGCGGCGGCGATCGCCAACAGCCCCATCAGCGCATACATGCGCGCCTCCTGGCTGTAACGCACCGCCATCGGCATGATCGCCATCAGCCATCCCGCGGTCAGCGCCGCCCGCTCGTTGGCCAACCAACGGGTAAAACGCATCGCCAGCGCCACCGTCATCACGCCGAACACCAGGCTCAGCGCGCGGGCCGCCATAATGCCGTCGCCAAACAGCACCATCCAGCCATGCAGCAGCAGGTAATAAAGCGGCGGGTGAACATCGAAGGAAGCATGGTACAGCAAAGCGCCCACATCATAGCGGCTGGTCAGCACGCTGGAGGCCTCGTCGCACCAAAAATACCGATCCGTTAAGGAAATACACCGCACGATCGCCGAAAACGCCACGATCGCCAACGCGTAATGTTTGTAACCGATGCCTTTTAAGCCGTTATTGCTCAAAGAAACATTCGATACCTGTTGCAGTGACATAACCGCATTCCGCCCAAGAGAACCACACAGTGTGGAGACGCAGCGTCATCATTGCCGACGGCGGGTAAATGGCGGGTAAATCAGTGCGAAAAAATCGGCGCAATCACCGCGGCGGCGCACGGCCCTCAGCGGATTTCAACGGTGATGTCCGGGTAGGCCTTCTCCCCGTCGCTGAGGTAATGCCCCAACGCCCGGTAAGCCATGACGTACAGCACGGCGGCGCCGCACAGGCACAGCAAGGTCACGAGAAAGAATCTGGATTTGCGCACGATAGGCTCCATGGGGAAATTTTCACCTATTGTAACGCGGCAAAATAAACGAAGGTTCAATTGGCGGCGGGTCGTTTGCCCTACGGCCGCTCTGTCGATCCATCAAAGCACTGGAACGAGCTGAGTGGCAGCGTTATTGGCCATATGAAAACACGCTGCGCAGTGGAACCGACACAGCGCAGCCTGGCATGCGTCATGTTCCCGGGTACGGATGGGTCTCGCGCCAATGGTCCGCTATCTGCTGCCGCGTACAGACCCACACCCGTTCGTGTTGCTGGATATAGTCGAGAAAACGCTGCAGCGCGCGAAAACGCCCCGGCCTGCCCAGCAGACGACAGTGCATCCCCACCGACATCATCTTCGGCGCCTCCTCACCCTCAGCGTACAGCACGTCGAAGCTGTCTTTCAGATAGGTGTAAAATTGCTCGGCGGTATTAAACCCCTGAGCGGTGGCGAAACGCATGTCGTTGGCGTCCAGCGTGTAAGGAACGATCAGGTGCGGCCGACGGCCGCCGTCGCCGCACGCCACTTCGCTCCAGAACGGCAAATCATCGCCGTAATAATCGCTGTCATAATCAAAACAGCCCTGCTCCACGACCAGTTGCCGAGTATTGGGGCTGTCGCGCCCGGTATACCAGCCGGTAGGCGCTTTGCCGAACAGGTCAGCCAGCACTTGCACCGCTTTTTGCATATGCTCGCGCTCCTCAGCGATATCCATATGTTGATAATGGATCCAGCGCCAACCATGGCTGACCACATCGTATTTCGCCGCTTTGATCGCCGCGACAATCTCCGGCTGGCGCGCCAGCGCCATCGCCACGCCGAAGACCGTCAACGGCAGGCCACGCCGGCTGAACTCGCGGTGGATCCGCCAAAAGCCCGCCCGGCTGCCGTATTCGTACAGCGAATCCATCGACATATGACGCGCCGGATAGCTGGCGGCGCCGATAATATCGGAGAGAAACTGTTCCGATCCCGCATCGCCATGCAGCACATGATTCTCCGCGCCCTCCTCGTAATTGAGCACAAACTGCACGGCAATCCGCGCGTTGCCCGGCCAGCGCGCGTGCGGCGGATCTCCGGCGTAGCCTCGCAGGTCACGGGGGTAATTCTCATCGACAATGACCATTCTTCATCCCTTTAAAATAGATTTAACGACTGAAATTGACCGCTTAACGCTTTGGTTTCGGGATAGGCTAAGTCCCCTTGTTTGCTGGTCGATAACCCCAACGCCACCAGCGACTCCACCATTTTTACCGCCGCGCTGACGCCATCAATCACCGGCGCCCGCAGCTCGCGAGTCAGTTCCTGCGCCAGCGTCGCCATTCCGCCGCAGCCGAGCACAATTGCCCCGCAGCCATCCTCTTTCAGAGCGCGGATGCAGCGCTCGCGCACTTTCTCCTGCGCCAGCCCGCTGCCGTCCTCCAGCGCCAGCACCGGCAAGTCAATGGCGTGCAGCGCCGCGCAATGCTGATGAAAACCGTACTGATGCAGCAGGTGGCGGGCGATAATCAGCGTGCGCGGTAACGTGGTGACGATCGAAAAACGGGTCGCCACCATCGACGCCATATGCATCGCCGCTTCCGCAATGCCGATCACCGGCCCCTGCGCCAGCTCGCGCGCGGCCAGCAATCCCGGATCGCCGAAACAGGCGATCACATGACCGTCAACGCCCTGCCGTCGCCCCGCCCTCACCTGTTCCAGCACGCCGATCGCCGCGATGGCTTCGTCAAAGTGCCCTTCAATGGACGGCACTCCGTCGCGCGGGCACACCGCCAGGATCTCGGTGCCTGGCGCGGCGGCGGTGCGCGCGGCGGCGGCGATGCTGTCGGTCATCGCCTGACTGGTGTTGGGGTTGATAACCTGTATGCAAACAGAAGACATCACGGCTCCTTGTAACCGGCGAACAGCCGGGAAAAATCGGGCGGGCTGACGCCATCGCGCTCAAAGCGCAGGCTGGCGACAATATGATCAAAATGGCGCATCAGGGCGTCGCTCAGAGGCTGCAGCGCTTTATCCCGCAACAAACCGACCAACTGCTGATGATCGTCGCAACGGCACCCCTGCCGCCACGGCGCGCCCCAGGTGGCGATGACCAGGGAAGATCGCTGGCAAAGACGCGTCACCATGTCGGTGATAACCGAATTGCCCGAGATCGCCTGCAGCTGAATATGAAAATCGGCGGAATAGCGAATCGCCGCCGGGCCGTCGTAAGCCTCATGCACCTGCTGTTCCAGCTGAATAATGCGCTCCAGTGCCGCCAGATGGGGCGCCCGACAGCGGGCGATAATATCGGGAAGGTTGGCGACCTCCAGCAGCGCGCGCGTGCGGAAGATAGCCTGCGCCTCTTCCACCGTCGGGCTGGCGACATATGCACCACGTTTGGGCTTCAGGCTAACCATTTGCACAGCGGCGAGTCGTTGCAGCACCTTACGGATGCCGGTGCGGCTCACGGCAAACACGTCGGACAACGCCTCCTCCGGCAATTTGCTGCCCGGCGGCAGCTGATGCTCGACAATCGCCGTCATCAACGCCTGATAAATGGTTTCATCTTTGTCCTGCAGCGCTGGCGCGGCCTGGAGACAATGTTCAGTATTCATTCACCCACTCCGGTTTCACCTATCGATAGCAAAATCGTATACATAACGCTCGGTTTCTGTATGCAAAATCAGCCATTGTGGCCTGGATCCTGCAATAGCCTCAGCAATCCACATAACAAGAGGAGCAGGTTTCATGCCACATTCAACACACATGCATCAGGTTTCGGCCAAAGACGCGACCGCCGGCTACAGCCCGCGACTGTGTAATGAAGATCTCGCGCCGACGCGCGACCAAAACTGGAGCTGGTACAACATTTTTTCATTCTGGATGTCGGACGTGCACAGCATGGGGGGCTATGTGGTCGCGGCGAGCTTCTTCACGCTTGGGTTGGCCAGTTGGCAGGTGCTGCTCTGCCTGCTGATCGGCATTTGCATCGTACAGCTGTGCGCCAACCTGGTGGCGAAGCCAAGCCAAATGGCCGGCGTGCCCTATGCGGTCATCTGCCGCCAGGCGTTTGGCGTCTTTGGCGCCAATATCCCGGCGGTGATCCGCGGGCTTATCGCTTTCGCCTGGTATGGGATCCAGACCTACCTTGCGGCCAACGCCCTGATGCTGGTGCTGCTCAAGTTCTGGCCGTCGCTGTCCACGCTCACCGGAACCGGCTTCCTCGGCCTGTCGCTCCTGGGCTGGCTATGCTTCGCCACCATGTGGCTGCTGCAGGCGATGGTCTTTTGGCACGGCATGAACGCCATTAAGCGCTTCATCGATATCGCCGGGCCGGCAGTCTATGTGGTGATGCTGGCGCTGGCGGGCTGGATTGTATACAAGACCGGTTTTGACGGGATTTCCTTTACCCTGGCCAGCAAATCGCTGACCGCCGGGGAGCAGACCTGGCAAATGATCACCGCCACCGCGCTGGTGGTCTCCTACTTCTCCGGGCCGCTGCTCAACTTCGGCGATTTCTCCCGCTACGGCAAAAACATGGGCGAGATCCGCCGCGGCAACCGCTGGGGCCTGCCGTTCAACTTCCTGCTGTTCTCCATCGTCACCGTAGTGATTGTTTCCGGCACACAATCGCTGTTTGGCCACATGATCACCGACCCGATTGAAACCGTCAGCCGCATTGGAAACGATCTGGCGGTCGCCATTGGCCTGCTGACGATGATCACCGCCACCATTGGCATCAATATCGTGGCCAACTTCGTCTCGCCGGCCTTTGACTTTTCGAACTGTTCGCCGCAGAAAATCAGCTTCCGCACCGGCGGGATGATTGCCGCCGTTGGGTCGATTCTGCTGACGCCGTGGAATTTGTTTAATTCGCCGGAGCTTATCCACTACACCCTCGACGTGCTGGGCGCCTTTATTGGCCCGTTGTTCGGCATCCTGATCGCCGATTTTTATCTGATCAAACGCGGCCAGGTATCCGTGGACGATCTGTTTGATGACACCCCGAAAGGCAAATACTGGTACCGCAACGGTTTTAACCCGAAAGCCATTGCCGCGCTGCTGCCGTCGGTGGCCATTGGCCTGATCATCAGCTTTATTCCGGCTCTGCACCAAGTGGCCAACTTCAGCTGGTTTATCGGCGTCTTCCTCGGCGCGACCGCCTACCGCTGGCTGGCCCGCGATGAGCGCGCCGCCGTGGCCGGTCCGGCGTTCCGGGCGAAGGTGATGGCGCAAAAAGAGTAATTCCGCCCACAGCAAACTGCGTCGGAAGGGAAAAAAGCCATCCGCAACCGTGCCGCCCCGGCGTTAACGCCGGGGCGGCCGTTGTGAGCGAACCAGGCGGCCGCTGGCTTTTCACCGATGCGCGGAGGAGCGCTGAGCGCCGCGATCAAGCGCGTATTTTCGAAGCACTTCAACCCCCTATCGCATCTGGGGTTGAGGCAAGTCTGCATGAAGAGACGGCGGAGTGTTGAGGGAAAGCCCGGCCAGCAAGGCGGCGATAATGACAAACAGGTGCCCTTCGGACGAGTCCAGCAGGAATGAATTGAACAGATGGCAGGCCATGTAGCTGCTGAGCACCGCAACGAACAGATTTCGGCGCGCCGGTGGCAAGCGCCAGGCTGCACGGTAGCAACTCCACATCCAGGTGAGGAATACCATCAATCCCAGCAAACCGCTCTGCACCGTTTCCAACAGGTATTCATTGTGCGGATTATGCACGCCATAGCCGGTGGATGGATTGCCGTACCAAAAGCTGCCGGCGCCGTTGCCCAGCAGCGGGGATTGCTTTATCAGTCGCAGGGCTTCGCGGGCGAAGGCGGTGCGTTGCCCCATGGAGTTGTCGCAGGCCGCATAAGCCGTTTGGGCCGGGGCGAAAACGCACCCCTGAATTTGCTGGACGCCCAGCGTCAGGCGCTCCATGGCGCGATTGGGGATCATGACCAGCATCACGACAGCCAGTATGCCGCAGGCGAGCACGGCCACTTGCTGCTTGCGCCGGAGGGTAAGCAATAACCAGATACCCATGCCAACGGCCAATGCCACATACCCGGTACGCCCCTGCACCATCAGCAGAACATTAACCGTCGCCAACAACACCAGTCCCGCATACCCCCAGCGCCGTTTTCCGCTACAGGCAAAAGCACGCGACAACCAGACCAGCGCCGCCAGCGCCATAAACACGTTTTGGGTGATTTGCAGCTTAAACACCGTAGGATTGTCGGGGTTCAGCCCGCCCAATGTGACATGGCCAAGCCCGCTCATGAAGCTGATGGCCAATATCGCGGCATTGGCCCACAAAAAGCCGCGGACAAATTGCGTCATCAGCCGCGAGTCGGCCAGAAAGAACAGCGCCAGCGGCAGGACATACAGCAATTTTTGGTATTTGCCGACCATTTTGGGGCCGTAGGCGTGAGCATGCGTCAGCAATGACAACGCCAGCAGCGCAAACATCAGCGCTGGCAACCAGACCAGGGGATGACAAGCCAGTGCAGCCCACTGCCGGATATCGCGCAGCCAGAGCAGACAGACGACAACCAGCCCCAGTGAGATATTCATCAGGGGATTGGAGGTCGGGAGGGAGGCTCCCAGCAAAAAGGCGGTAAACGCAAACAACCGTTGCTGAAGGGGCGTCTGTATCGACGAGGAAACTGCTGAGTTGAATAGCATCGTGGCGTACTCATTGATAAGAGAAAAAACACGGTGGAAGGCCGCGCAGGGTTAACGCTGCGCAGACCCGACGAGGGATGCCAGTTGCCTGTTAACCGCCTGTATCACATTGCCGGCCGGGATGGCCGCGAGGTAACGCTCGCGGGTATTGGTGTCAACGGCGTCCGGGGCGGGCAGCGGACGATAGTCTCCGGCCCACAGCAACGTGTGGGGCGCCTGCCACGGGGACCATCGCGCGAGGTCGCTGGGCCCGAACAGCACCACCGAGGGCGTATTCAGCGCGGCGGCCATGTGCATCGGCACCGAATCGACCCCGATAAACAGCCGCGCCCGGTCAATCAACACCGCGAGCTCCGGCAGCTCCAGACGCCCGGCCAGATTAATCACCCGCCGCGGTAACAGGCAGCGGGCCATAATGGCGCTTATCATGGCGGCTTCATCTTGCGTGCGTCCGCCGGTGAGCACCACCGTTCTGCCCTGGGCGGTCAGGTGGTTAATCACGGCGCTGAATCCGTCCACCGTCCAGGTCTTGAAAGCCCAGCGTGCGGTCGGCTGTATCAGCACAAAATCGGTCAGGTGATGGCGTCGACTGAGCCGGTCAACGTCATCCACATCAGATTGCCGCCAGGCTTGCGTCACCTGCGTGATTGTCGTGGGCAAGGCCAGTGGCGCCAGAATGCTGAGATTATTCAGCACGGTGTGCTGCGCCGGGCCGGCAACGTCGACCAGTAGCGAATGGCAGGCCCGCCAGAGTCGATTGTCGCGTTTGGGGTAGCGAAACCCCAGACTGAAGGTCGGTTTGAGAAAACGGCAGTACAACGCTGCCCGCCACTGATCGGAGAGGTTGATCACCAGATCGTAATGGCCGGTCCGCAGGCTGTTCCATAACGCATATTCGCCGCGGTATTGCGCTTTCAGCCCTTGGCGCTTGAGCTCTCGATCCACGGTAAAGGCCAGATAAACATCCTGATTGCCGGCCAGCATCGCCTCGGTGCCGTCATAGACCAGCACATCGATCAGCGCATTGGGGTAGTTGACGCGCAATGTGCTGAGCACCGGCGTCATCAGCAGGACGTCGCCAAAGTGGCGCAGCTTGATGACGAGAATGCGTTGCACGCTATCCCGGTGCAAAAGCGCATTGGGCACCCGGCGATCGGGGAGTATGGCCAGCGGGGATACGGGGCGTTTGCCGGTGGTGCGATGGGCATTCATGGTTCGTCGCCTCAGAAAAATACAAAAGGCCGCTGCAGGGCCGAAAGAGTCCGTGAGGATAAAAATAGCGCTGCGCCACGGTTCGATAACCCGAGAAGGCTGCAGGGAGAAAACGCCGTTCTCTCTGCCGTGCTCCCTGAACCGTCAATCTCGTTATCGCGGGAAAGCGGGCAATTAGCAGACGTTCTCGTCATGGCTGAGTACGGGGGTTTTATCCTGATAAATTGTCGAGCGCTACGTGGTATTCACCGGATGAATAAAGAGTTACCGCCGAATAATATCCTGCCCGATCTTAACGGCGACCGTGCAGCAAAGATAATTGGTTGTGCAGATCAATAAGATCTTACCGATCGTTGAAAACGATCAATCCTTTACAAATTGCAGGGTTACCGAGAAAATTCCTAACCTATTGAGGTTATTAATGTCTTTTATTGCTGCACCGTGCGGCGCGTGCTGAACTCACTCCCCGACCGGAGAGCCCGGTGCGGGAAGTGAACCATCGTTAGCGAATAAACGTGGGGGGGGGGAGAAATAGGAGTTTTCACCGGTGGAACAGCGGCGCCGCGGCCGGATACCTAATCACTCGCCAAGCGCAGAAATTGCACGACCGTCGAAAAGCTGAGCTTTGGAGAATAGACCGGCTGGGTGAGCATAGAAATGGTACAGCGATACGCTCACCTTACACCGAACCATCTCACTGAGCATGCGAGGCAAATTGATGCGATTTTCGGAGGTTTAGTCCCAAATCTGTCCCATGATGAAATCGGAAAGACGGGATGAAAGGCGTAACTCATTGATACTTAATGGCACGCCCTATAGGATTCGAACCTATGACCTACGGCTTAGAAGGCCGTTGCTCTATCCAACTGAGCTAAGGGCGCATTGAGATGCGGCAACCTGTGGTTGCGGGTTGCGATTATACGGTCAGAGGTTAGCGAGTCAATGCCTTTTCATGACGTTACGGCGGCGACGGTGCTTTATGGCGTTTTTTCCGCCAGCGCCCGTGCGGCGGCCCGCGCTATGCTGCGTTGCGCCAGGCCGACAGCGGTATCGCCTGGCGTGCGTTCGGCCCCTTGCCGCCCATCACCCCGCCGCAGGCAAAGGCGCACGGACTGAACGACCGCCGTAATGTCGCCCCAATCGGCATGCTCAACCACCTGCATGTTGCAGGTCGCCTCCCCTCTTTTCCCCGGAGCGGAGTCAGGGCGTGCGCTGTTTAAAGAAGCCTGGCTCCACGGCGCCCAAGCCAGCAATAGCGCGCACCCTACCCATGCGCTGCCGTTCATGCGCGCAGCTTCCGCCACAGGGCGCTCAGGCGCGCCCGCCACGACGGCGTCGCCTGGTGCTGACAAAGCTGATGCAGCGCGGTGAGTTGCTCACTGTCCGCCGGATGCAGCGAAGAATCGAACACCGTCTCACCAACGTGCTTAGGCTGCGCCGGTTGCTGATCAGGCTGATGATGCAACGGATAAAGCCGGGTTATCGCTCTCATGATCCTGCCCTCTTTCGCCCCGTGTATGGCCCCAGCGTATGCAAATGCCGGTAAAAATGGCGTAGAGGTTCCTGAAGCCGGCATAAAAAAAGCGTAAATCGGCCTCGCCGACGGCGGCGAGGGTGATTCTGCGCCTGACAGCGCGCTCAGCTTCTGACAGAATAGCGGCATCCCCGCTTTTCTTAATTGATGGATTTCCACACTGATGTCAGCAAAGATTATTGATGGTAAAACGATTGCGCAGCAGGTTAGAAACGAAGTGGCTGAGCAAGTGAAACAACGTCTGGCGGCCGGTAAGCGCGCGCCAGGGCTGGCGGTTGTGCTGGTCGGCGAGAATCCGGCTTCGCAAATTTACGTCGCCAGCAAGCGCCGCGCCTGCGATGAAGTCGGCTTCCTCTCCCGCTCCTACGACCTGCCCGCTGCCACCAGTGAAGCCGAGCTGCTGGCGTTGATCGACCAGCTGAACGCCGATGAGGAAATCGACGGCATTCTGGTGCAGCTGCCGTTGCCGGCCGGCATCGATAACGTCAAAGTGCTGGAACGCATCCATCCGGACAAAGACGTCGACGGCTTCCACCCGTACAACGTCGGCCGCCTGTGCCAGCGCGCGCCCAAGCTGCGCCCATGCACGCCGCGCGGCATCGTCACCCTGCTGGAGCGTTATAACATCGATACCTACGGCCTGAACGCCGTGGTGGTCGGCGCGTCCAACATCGTCGGCCGCCCGATGAGCATGGAGCTGCTGCTGGCCGGCTGCACCACCACCGTCACCCACCGCTTCACCAAGAATCTGCGTCATCACGTCGAGAACGCCGATCTGCTGGTGGTGGCGGTCGGCAAACCGGGCTTCATTCCGGGCGACTGGATCAAACCGGGCGCCATCGTAGTGGACGTCGGCATCAACCGCCTGGAAAGCGGTAAAGTGGTGGGCGATGTCGATTTCGACGCCGCCAGCGAGCGCGCCGCTTACATCACCCCGGTGCCGGGTGGCGTTGGCCCGATGACCGTGGCTACACTGATCCAAAATACCTTGCAGGCCTGCGAGGAATATCACGACGTTCAACCTAAATAAGTAAGGCAGTATGGAAATTTTCAATCTGGACAATCATCCCCATGTCGAACTGTGCGATCTGCTGAAGTTCCAGGGCTGGTGTGAAAGCGGCGGCGCCGCCAAAGAAGTCATCGCCGAAGGGCAGGTGAAAGTCGACGGTAAGGTCGAAACCCGCAAGCGCTGCAAGATCGTCGCCGATCAGGTGGTGGAGTTCGGCGGCGGCAAGGTCATGGTTAAACCCTAACCCGCAGCCATAGAAAAAGGCGCTGAATTCAGCGCCTTTTTTGTTTCCTTCTGCCGGATTACTTACGGCGCCAGGTGGTGCCCTGCGGGCCGTCTTCCAGCACGATGTTCATCTCGTTCAAGCGATCACGCGCGGCATCCGCCAGCGCCCAGTCCTTGGCGGCGCGCGCTTCGTTACGCTGTTTGATCAGCGCTTCGATCTCCGCCACTTCACCGTCGTCAACCTGTGCGCCCCCTTGCAGGAACTGCTCCGGCTCCTGCTGCAGCAGGCCAAGCACGTTCGCCAGCTTGCGCAGTTCCGCCGCCATGCCGTTGGCCGCCGCCATGTCTTCACCCTTGAGGCGGTTAACCTCGCGCGCCAGATCGAACAGCGCCGAGTAGGCTTCCGGGGTGTTGAAGTCGTCGTCCATCGCTTCGCGGAAGCGGGCTTCGAACGCTTCGCCGCCGGCCGGTGCAGCGTCGGCATCGGTGCCGCGCAGCGCGGTATAGAGGCGCTCCAGCGCGGTGCGCGCCTGCTTGAGGTTCTCTTCGCTGTAGTTAAGCTGGCTGCGATAATGGCCGGACATCAGGAAGTAACGCACCGTCTCCGCATCGTAATGGCCGAGCACGTCGCGAATGGTAAAGAAGTTATCCAGCGATTTGGACATCTTCTCTTTGTCGATCATCACCATGCCGGAGTGCATCCAGTAATTGACGTACGGGCCGTCGTGGGCGCAGCTCGACTGCGCGATCTCGTTCTCGTGGTGCGGGAACATCAGATCGGAACCGCCGCCGTGGATGTCGAAGTGGGTGCCCAGCTGTTTGCAGTTCATGGCGGAGCATTCGATGTGCCAGCCCGGACGGCCCGGCCCCCACGGCGACTGCCAGCTCGGCTCGCCCGGCTTGGACATTTTCCACAGCACGAAGTCCATCGGGTTGCGCTTAACGTCGTCGATCTCTACGCGCGCGCCGGCCTGCAGCTGCTCCAGATCCTGGCGCGACAGCAGCCCGTACTGCGGATCGCTGTCGATGGAGAACATCACGTCGCCGTTGCTGGCCACATAGGCGTGATCGCGATCGATCAGGCGCTGGGTGATCTCGATGATCTCGGCGATGTGTTGGGTCGCGCGCGGTTCGCTGTCCGGGCGATCGATCAGCAACGCGTCGAAGTCGGCATGCATTTCCGCCAGCATGCGTTCGGTCAGCTGGTCGCAGGTCTCATGATTTTCCGCCGCGCGGCGGATGATTTTGTCGTCCACGTCGGTGACGTTGCGCACGTAGTTCAGCGAATAGCCGAGATAGCGCAGGTAACGCGCCACCACGTCGAAAGCGACAAAGGTACGACCGTGGCCGATGTGACACAGGTCATAGATGGTTACCCCGCACACGTACATGCCCACTTTCCCGGCATGAATGGGTTTGAATTCCTCTTTTTGACGACTCAGGGTATTAAAAATCTTTAGCATCGGGAGATTCCGTGGTGTGCGTGATAACAAAAAAGATAACCGGGCTTCAGGTTTAACGCCCGGTAGCGTATTGAAACCTGAAGCCTGATCTATTGCAAGGTTAAGGCCATGCTTTGCTGACTTCACGCGAAGAAAAAGCGCAAAATTCGCCGGCCGACGCAATTGTTATAATATAACATAAATGCAATTACCACAGACAGTCCGCGGTTGACCCGCTGCTGACTCGCTGGGGCGGATATGTTATAAGGGCGGTCTGAATGTTCACTCGCTTTACGTGACGTCTCACTTCACCTTGTTAGGATTAAAACTATGGTTACTTTCCACACCAATCACGGCGATATCGTTATCAAGACCTTTGCTGACAAAGCGCCGGTTACCGTTGAAAACTTCCTGAACTACTGCCGCGCCGGTTTCTACGACAACACCATCTTCCACCGTGTGATCAACGGCTTCATGATCCAGGGCGGCGGTTTCGAGCCGGGCATGAACCAGAAAGCGACCAACGCGGCCATCAAGAACGAAGCCAACAACGGTTTGAAAAACACCATCGGCACCCTGGCAATGGCGCGCACCAACGATCCGCACTCCGCCACCGCACAGTTCTTCATCAACGTGGCTGACAACGACTTCCTGAACTTCCGCGGCGAAAACGTGCAGGGCTGGGGCTACTGCGTGTTTGCTGAAGTGGTTGAAGGCATGGACGTGGTCAACAAGATCAAAGGCGTGAAAACCGGCCGCAGCGGCATGCACCAGGACGTACCGGTAGAAGACGTGGTGATCAACAGCGTGACCGTCAGCGAGTAATCGCGGCTGCATGAGTACGCTGTTCATCGCAGATCTGCACTTGTGCGCACAGGAACCGGCAATCACTGCCGGTTTTCTGCGTTTTTTACGGCGTGAAGCGGTGCACGCCGACGCGCTGTACATCCTCGGCGACCTGTTTGAAGCCTGGATCGGCGACGACGATCCCGAGCCGCTGCACGCGGAGATCGCCGCGGCGCTGAAAGCGCTGCAACAGGCCGGCGTGCCCTGCTATTTCATCCATGGCAACCGCGATTTTCTGCTCGGCAAGCGCTTCGCCCGCGCCAGCGGCATGCAGCTGCTGCCGGAAGAAAAAGTGCTGGAGCTGTACGGCCGCAGGATCCTGATCCTGCACGGCGACACCCTGTGCACCGACGATCAAGCCTATCAGCAATTCCGCCGTAAAGTGCACAACCCGCTGATTCAAAAACTGTTCCTCGCGCTGCCGCTGCGCTGGCGACTGAAGATCGCCGCCAAGATGCGCGCCCGCAGCCAGCAATCCAACCAGTACAAGTCGGACGCCATCATGGACGTCAACCCGCAGGCGGTCGAGCAAACGATGCTGCGCCACGATGTGCACTGGATGATCCACGGCCATACCCATCGCCCGGCGGTGCATCGGCTGGCGTTGAGCAACGGCGAAGCCCATCGCGCGGTGCTGGGTGCCTGGCACGTCGAAGGATCGATGATCAAAGTCAGCGCCGACGCCGTCGAGCTGATCCAATTCCCGTTCTGAGTTCCGCACTGGCACGCGGGTGAAAATTCGCGCTTTCGCCGGTGAAAACCGGCGACGCAACCGTTTTCCTTACCGTGCGCTCATGGTATGCTCTACGCCCTCATTCGGCCCTCAGCCGACGCCAGACAAATCACAGGAGCCTTACACCCATGGGAGCCAACGCCGCTTCAGCCGCCAATGCCGGGGCTAAAATCGCAATTGTAATGGGATCGAAAAGTGACTGGGCCACCATGCAGTTCGCCGCCGAAGTCCTGACCCAGCTCGATGTCCCCTTCCATGTCGAAGTCGTTTCCGCTCACCGCACGCCGGACAAGCTGTTCAGCTTCGCCGAGCAGGCTGCCGCCAACGGCTTTGACGTGATCATCGCCGGCGCCGGCGGTGCCGCGCATCTGCCGGGCATGCTGGCGGCGAAAACGCTGGTGCCGGTGCTGGGTGTTCCGGTGCAAAGCGCCGCGCTGAGCGGCGTGGACAGCCTCTACTCCATCGTGCAGATGCCGCGCGGCATTCCGGTGGGGACGCTGGCGATCGGCAAAGCCGGCGCCGCCAACGCCGGGCTGCTGGCGATGCAGATCCTGGCACTGCACGACGCCGCCCTGGCGCAGCGTTTGGCGGACTGGCGTCAGGCGCAGACTGAAGACGTTTTGAACCACCCCGATCCGCGGGAGGACGCATGAAGCCGGTTTGCGTATTGGGCAACGGTCAGCTGGGGCGCATGCTGCGCCAGGCCGGCGAACCGCTGGGCATCGCCGTCTACCCTGTCGGCATCGATGCCGAACCTGAGGCGGTGCCGTATCAGAACAGCGTCATTACCGCCGAGATTGAACGCTGGCCGGAAACCGCGCTGACGCGCGAACTGGCGACTCACAGCGCCTTCGTCAACCGCGACATCTTCCCGCGTTTGGCGGATCGCCTGACGCAAAAGCAGCTGCTCGATCAGCTCGGCCTGGCGACCGCGCCGTGGCAGCTGCTGGCGAGCGCCGCCGAATGGCCGCAGGTGTTCGCTGCGCTGGGCGAGCTGGCGATCGTCAAACGCCGGGTCGGCGGCTATGACGGCCGCGGCCAGTGGCGCCTGCGTCCGGGGCAGGAAGCCGAACTGCCGGCCGATGCCTATGGCGAGTGCATCGTCGAGCAAGGCATCAATTTCTCCGGCGAAGTGTCGCTGGTGGGCGCGCGCGGCCACGACGGCCGTTCGGTCTTCTACCCGCTGACCCACAACCTGCATGAAGACGGCATCCTGCGCGCCAGCGTGGCGCTGCCGCAGCCCAATCCGGCGCTGCAGCAACAGGCCGAGCAGATGCTGGCGGCGATCCTGAACGAGCTGAACTACGTCGGTGTGATGGCGATGGAATGCTTTATCGTCGGCGATCGACTGTTGATCAACGAACTGGCGCCGCGCGTGCACAACAGCGGCCACTGGACGCAAAACGGCGCATCCATCAGCCAGTTCGAGCTGCACCTGCGCGCCATCCTCGGCCTGCCGCTGCCGCAGCCAGTGGTGAGCACGCCGTCGGTGATGGTCAACCTGATCGGCACCGCCGTCAACGAACAGTGGCTGTCGCTGCCGCTGGTGCATCTGCACTGGTATGAGAAAGAGGTGCGCCCGGGCCGCAAGGTCGGCCACCTCAATCTGAACGACCCGAGCGCCGCCGATCTGCATCAGGCGCTGCAGGCGCTGGCGCCGCTGCTGCCGGGCGAATACCAAAGCGGGCTGGCCTGGGCACAGCAGAAGCTGGCTTAACGGTTTACACCGCCGAAAAGAAGAAGGTTCAGCCCAGGCTGAGCCTTTTTTATTGCCGCAAAGATCAACGCGAGCCGATATTACGCAACGGTTTGCCGGCCATCAGATTGCGCTCAATGTGTTCCAGTGAAATATTTTTGGTTTCCGGGATCAGCGCCAGCGTGATGAAAACAAACAGCACGTTAAGCCCCGCGTAAACCCAAAAGGTGTGAGCGCTGCCCAACGAATTCAGCATGGTCAGGAACGTCGCCCCCACGATCATATTGGCTATCCAGTTAGTGGCGGTGGAACAGGTGATGCCGAAATCGCGGCCTTTCAATGGCTGGATCTCTGAGCACAGCACCCAAATCAGCGGGCCGGCGCTCATGGCAAAGCCGACGATAAACATCAGCAGCATGACGATGGCGAAATATTGCTCCGCCGCCGAGTTCATGCCGATGTTCATCATGGTGCCCAGCGCCCCCATGCCGACGGCCATCACGATAAACCCAAGGATCAAAGTGGGCTTGCGGCCCCAGCGGTCAACCAGCCCAATAGCGATAAAGGTGGCCAGCACGTTGACCAGACCGACGATCACCGTGCCCCACATCTGCTGTTCCGTACTGGCGAAGCCCGCCAGACCGAAAATCTTCGGCGCGTAATACATGGTGACGTTCATCCCGGTAAACTGCTGCATCACCTGAAGAAGAATGCCAAGGAAAACCGCGCGGCGGAAATTTTTATTGCCTTTGAACAACGCCCAACCGCTTTGCTTCAGTTTGAGGCTTTCACGAATTTCATTCAGCTCATACTGCGCCTGGGCACTGCTGTCGCGCAGCTTCTCCAACACCTGACGCGCTTGCTCATGGCGATTACGCGAGGCCAACCACCGCGGGCTGTCAGGCAAAAAGAACACGCCGACCAACAACAGCCCGGCCGGGATGGTGATGACGCCCAACATCCAGCGCCAGGCGCCGGTATAGCTGAATGCCGTATCAGACAGGTAAGCGGCCAGAATGCCGATGGTGATCATCAATTGATACATCGAGATCATGCTGCCGCGGATTTTCTCCGGCGCGATTTCAGAAAGATAAATCGGCGCGGTATAAGAAGCGATCCCCACCGCCAATCCCAGCAGAATACGTGAAACGATCAACACCTCCACGTTGGGAGCGAACGCAGAACACAGCGATCCCGCCACGAAGAGGATTGCGCCGATCATCAAACTGTATTTGCGCCCCAGCCGGAAGTTCATCCAGCCGCTGCCGATGGCGCCGACGGCGGCGCCAAACATCATTGAGCTGACCACCCACTCCTGCTGAGAGCTGGTGATCTGAAAAGTATCGGTAATAAACGGCAGGGCGCCGGCGATCACGCCGATATCAAGACCGAACAGCAGGCCGGCCAAGGCGGCTAAAAAACAGACGAAAAAAGTCATGCCGACATGAGTCGGGCTTTTCTCCGCCGGTGTCACTTTGACGGTATCGCTCATACAGCCTCCAGGAGAAAACGGTCATCAGTGTGCGACATGATAGGAGGCAATGCGTCGGAGATAAGTGAGTGCGATCACATTAGTGAAAACGGTTACATTCCATTAAATCTTTTTAGGCCGTTTTTTATGGCGGATGAATTCACTTAATACATGCGTAACCCTCTAAATCAATGCGTAAAACAGGCGAAGTCAGCCAACTATCCGCTACACCGATGACCAATGGCAAACGTATCGATATGACATAAATGTAATCGATTTCACAATGAATGGGCATGAAGAGGAATTGCGCCAGTGACGCGCGAAAGAAAATCGGCAGGCCCGGCCACGCTTGGCGGCAACGGGCCTGCGATCGCCAGATCAGCCATCATAACTGCGGAACAGCGCCCGGCCGCGCAGCAAACGCACGCCCAGCCAGCCGCCGCACAGCGACAGCAACAGCGCGCTGGCCAGCGGCAGCGCCCACCACAGCACCGGCGTCGGCGTCCACGGGAAGTCGAACACCCGGCTTTGTAGCAGCCACAGCGCCGCCTCGGCCCCCACCGCCGCCGCGATGCCCGCCACCAGCCCCAGCAGGGCAAACTCGCACCACAGCGTGCGGCGCAGCAGCCGTTTACCGGCGCCCAGCGTGCGATAGACCACCAGCTCCTGCCGCCGCTGACGCATGCCGACCTGCACCTGCGCCAGCAGCAGCAGGCCGCCGCACAGCACCACCAGCACCACCATCACCTCCAGCGCGCGGCTGACCTGTTGCAGCACGCCGCCGACCTGTTTCAGGATCGCGCCGATGTCCAGCAGGCTGAGCGTTGGGAACTGGCGGTTGAGCTGGGTCAACATCCGGCCATCGCCGTCGTAGCGGAAGCTGGTGAGCCAGGTCTGCGGCTGGCCGTCCAGCGCGCCCGGCGGGAAGATAAAGTAAAAGTTCGGCTTCAGGCTTTCCCAATCCACCTGGCGCAGGCTGGTGACTTTGGCGCTGAACGCCTGGGTATCGCCGCTGAAGGTCAGCGTGTCGCCCAGCTTGATCTTCAGCCGCCCGGCGATGCCTTCATCTATCGAGACTTCGCCGCTTTTCGGCGGCCAATTGCCCGCCACCAACGGATTGTGATCCGGCAGCTCGGCCAGCCAGGTCAGGTTCAGCTCACGGTTCACCGCCTCGCCGCCCGGATCGTCCTCATGCACCCGTTCGGTCGCCACCTGCTGGTTTATCTCGGTCAGACGCACCCGGACGATCGGGTAATAGGTTTCCGGTTTGATCTGGTGCTGCTGCAGGAAGGTTTTCACCTGCGGCACCTGCGCCTCGGTCATGTTGAGCAGGAAATAGTTCGGGCTGTCCGGCGGCAGCTGTTGCTGCCAGCGTTCGAGCAGATCGCCGCGCAGCACCAACAGCAGCGCCAACAGCATGAACGACAGCGAGAACGCCGCCAACTGGCTGATGGTCACCCACGGCTGATGCAGCAGGCGGTTGACCGCCAGCCGCAGCGCCAGACTCTTGAGCGTGATGCGGCGCAACAGCAGCAGGCTGCCCCACCCTATACCGCCCAGCAGCAGCGCCAGCACCGCCATGCCCGCCAGGATCGCCCACAGCAACGTGCTGGCTCCCATCAGCAATACCAACAACGCGACCACGATCGCGGCCGTCACCGGCAGGAAGTAGCGCAGCGGCCAGACGTTGGCCGCCACATCGCGACGCAGCACCCGCAGCGGCTGGGTGGCCAGCAACTGGCGATACGGCCGCAACCCGACCAGCAGCGAAATCAGCACCAGCGCACCGAGCGCCCACAGCCACGGCCAGACGCCGGCGGCGGGCAACGCGGCCGGCAACACCGGCTTCAGCAGGCGAATCAACAGCGCCTCGAACGCCAGCCCGATCGCCCCGCCGCACACCGCCGCCAGCGCCATCACCGCCAGCCACTGGCCGACGATCAATTTGCGCAGCGCGCCGCGCCCGGCGCCAAGGGTTTTCAACACCGCGATCAGATCGTAGCGGCTGCGGCAATAGTGGCTCATCGCCACCGCCACGGCGGCGATCGACAACAGCAGCGTCAGCAGGGCCGACAACAGCAGGAACTGTTGGGAGCGCTGCAGCGACTTGCCCAGCGCGCTGCCGGATTCCTGCAGCCCGAACCAGCGCTGATCCGGCGTCAACTGCGGCGTCAGCCGTTCTTCGTAACGCTGAATATCCGGCTCGGCGCCGGCGAACATGTAACGATAGGTCAGGCGGCTGCCCGGCTGCACTGCGCCGGTCTTATCGACGTCCGCCAGGTTGATCATGATGCGCGGCGCGGTCTGGAATGGATTGAAACCGGCGTCCGGCTCCTGAATGATTTCACCGGCGATGCGCAGCGTGGTGTCGCCCACCTCCAGCGAATCCCCCACTTTCACGTTCAGCAGCGCCAGCAAACGCGGCGCCACCAGCACGCTGCCCGGTTCGGGCTGGATGTTGGCCGGGCGCGTTTCCAGCTTGCCGTACAGCGGATAGGCCAAATCGGTGGCTTTCACGTCCGCCAGCTGCGGCCGATCGCCGGCATAGGTCATGGTGGTGAACGACAGCTGACGGCTCACCTTCAGCCCTTGTTGCTGCGCGTCCAGCAGCCAGCCTTCCGGCACTGGATGCGCGCTGCGCAGCACCCGATCGCCGGCGATAAAATCGCGGCTCTGCTGGCTGAGCCCTTTGTCCATGCGATCGCTGATGCTGCCCAGCGCCAGCACGCAGGCGACGGAGAGCGTCAGCGCCAGCCACACGATCAGCAGCGACGGCGAGCGCCATTCGCGCCAGAACCAGCGCCAGATCATGCTTCCTCCCACAGCTTGCCTTCGCGCAGCCGCAGCCGCCGCTGGCAGCGCGCCGCCAGGGTTTCGTCATGGGTCACCAGGATCAGGGTGGTGTCAAAATCGCGGTTGAGGGAAAACAGCAGGTCGGCGATGCGATCGCCGGTCTGACGATCGAGGTTGCCGGTCGGTTCATCGGCGAACAGCACCCGCGGTCGGCCGCTGAAGGCGCGCGCCAGCGCCACGCGCTGCTGCTCGCCGCCGGACAGCTGCGCCGGCAGGTGATCGAGCCGTTTCCCCAGCCCCAACTGCTCGAGCAGCTGCACCGCCTGCTCGCGGCTCTGTCTGTCGCTCTCGCCGCGCAACAGCGCCGGCAGTTGCACGTTCTCCAGCGCGTTCAGCGTCGGCACCAGCATGAACGACTGAAACACGAAGCCGACATTCCTGGCGCGCAGCGCGGCGCGCCCCTCTTCGTCCAGCGCGGTCAGCGACTCGCCGAGCAAGCGCACCTCGCCTTCGCTGCCGTCATCCAGCCCGGCCAAAATGCCCAGCAAGGTCGATTTCCCCGATCCGGATTCGCCGATCAGGGCGATCGTCTGCGCGGGTTTGACAAGCAGCTCGACTCCGGTAAGGATGGTGAGCTGATGCTCACCCTGACCAACGTGTTTACTAAGATGATGAACTTCAAGAACGTTTTCCGCTGGCATCTTCCCTTCCTTTTGCTGTTGGGATTATTCAGTTTACGCGCTGCCGCCGCCGATACCTTGTTGATTTTAGGCGACAGTTTAAGCGCCGGTTACCGCCTGCCGATCGAGCGGGCCTGGCCGACGCTGTTGGCCGAACAGTGGCAGAAAAAACCGGGCGCGCCGCAGCTGGTCAACGCCAGCATCAGCGGCGACACCGCCGCGCAGGGGCTGGCGCGTCTGCCCGCGCTGCTGAAACAGCATCAGCCGCGCTGGGTGCTGATTGAGCTGGGCGCCAACGACGGCCTGCGCGGCTTCCCGGCGCAGGACGTACAGCGCGATCTCGGCCAGATCATCACGCAGGTGCAGCAGGCCGGCGCACAGCCGCTGCTGATGCAAATTCGCATCCCGCCGAACTACGGCCGCCGCTATACCGAGGCGTTCAGCGCCGTCTATCCGGCGCTGGCCAAACAGTTCAACATTCCGCTGCTGCCGTTCTATATGGAACAGGTGGTGGTGAAGCCGGAATGGATGCAGGATGACGGATTGCACCCCAATGGGGACGCCCAGCCGTTTATCGCCACCTGGATGGCGGAGCGCCTGGAACCCCTAGTAAAACATGAGTCTCACTAAATTAGGGTCGTACACTAGGTAAAGTTATGCAAAAAGCGGTATTGATAACCGGCTGTTCCAGCGGGATTGGACTGATTGCGGCGCAGGATCTGCGCAACCGCGGCTACCGGGTGCTGGCTGCCTGCCGCAAACCGCAGGACGTGGAAAACATGCGCCAGCTCGGGCTGGAAGGCATCGAGCTGGATCTGGACGACAGCGCCAGCGTCGAGCGCGCCGCCGCCGAGGTGATCGCGCTGACCGACGGCCGCCTGTACGGCCTGTTCAACAACGGCGGTTTCGGCGTTTACGGCCCGCTCAGCCGCATTTCGCGCAGCCAGCTGGAGCGGCAGTTCGCCACCAACCTGTTCGGCACCCACCAACTGACCCAACTGTTGTTGCCCGCGATGTTGCCGCACGGCGAAGGGCGCATTATTCAGACCAGCTCGGTGATGGGCCTGGTCTCCAGCGCCGGGCGCGGCGCCTACGCAGCCAGCAAGTTCGCGCTGGAGGCCTGGTCGGACGCGCTGCGCATGGAACTGCACGGCAGCGGCATTCAGGTCAGCCTGATCGAACCGGGGCCGATTTCCACTCACTTTAGCCAGAACGTCAACCAGGCGCAAAGCGACAAGCCGGTGCACAATCCCGGCATCGCCAAGCGCCTGACGCTGCCGCCGGAGGCCATTCTGCCCAAATTGCGCCACGCGCTGGAAAGCCCGCGCGCCAAATTGCGCTATCCGGTGACCCTGCTGGCGCACGCCATGAGCGTGCTGCGCCGCATTTTGCCGGGCCGCTGTCTGGATTGGCTGCTGCGCGGCAACGCTTAATTCGCCCGCCGGGGTTGAAGAATGGCGGCGCGCCCCCATCTACACCCCATGGCTCCGCACGATCAGAGAGAAAAAAGATGCTAGCTCAAGCTGTTGTTGATATTAACGAAACTAACCTGCACCAGACGCTGGAACAATCGATGTCCATTCCGGTGCTGTTCTACTTCTGGTCCGAGCGCAGCCAACACTGCCTGCAGCTCACGCCGGTGCTGGACAAGCTGGCGGCGGAATACGCCGGTCAGTTCATTCTGGCCAAGGTGGACTGCGACGCCGAACAGATGATCGCCTCCCAATTCGGGCTGCGTTCGATTCCGACGGTCTACCTGTTCAAAGACGGCCAGCCGGTCGACGGCTTCCAGGGCCCGCAGCCGGAAGAAGCGATCCGCGACTTGCTGCAGCGTTTCCTGCCGAAGGAAGAAGATCTGAAACTGGCGCAGGCGCAGGAACTGCTGGCCGCCGGCAACGCCGCCGAAGCGCTGCCGCTGCTGAAAGACGCCTGGCAGAGCAGCCAACAGCGCAGCGACATCGGTCTGACGTTGGCCGAAACCCAGATCGCGCTCAGCCGCAGCGAAGACGCTGAAGCGGTGCTGGCAACCATCCCGCTGCAGGATCGCGATACCCGCTATCAGGGCCTGGTGGCGCAGATTGAACTGTTGAAGCAGGCGGCGGACACGCCGGAAATCCAGCAGCTGCAACAACAGGTGCAACAGCAGCCGGACAACGTCGAACTGGCGGTGCAGCTGGCGCTGCAGCTGCATCAGGTCGGGCGTAACGAAGAAGCGCTGGAACTGCTGATGGGGCATCTGAAGAAAGATCTGGCCGCCGCCAACGGCAACGCGCGCAAGACCCTGATGGACATTCTGGCCGCACTCGGCACCGGCGACGCACTGGCCGCTAAATATCGCCGCCAGCTATACTCCCTGCTGTACTGATATCCGTCATACCTGAAGCTGCATCCAGGCGGCAAACGTGAGAAGCCCTGGGAGCTTAGATAACTAAGTGACCAGGGGTTCGAACGTGCAGCCAACAACGATGCGGCGGGAAAGACGAAGGGATATCAACGATAGACCCGCACCCCGCCCTCCACGCCCGCCGGGCTGAACAACACCTGCCACAGCTGAATGTTGCGCGAACGGAACGCGCCGGCGCAGGCGTTCAGGTAATAGGTGAACATGCGTTCGAAGCGCTCGGAATAACCGCCCATCAGATCCGGCCACGCCCGTTTGAAATTCTCCAGCCAGGCCATCAGCGTGCGATCGTAATCAGCGCCAAAGTTGTGCCAATCCTCCATCACGAAACGCCCTTCGCTGGCCTCGGCGATATGCCGCACCGAAGGCAGGCAGCCGTTGGGGAAGATGTATTTGTCTATCCAGGCGTCAACGTTGAGATCGGTCTGATTGGAACCGATGGTGTGCAGCAGGAACAGACCGTCGGGCTTCAGGTTGCGCGCCGCGACGCTAAAATAGGTCTCATAGTTTTTCGGCCCGACGTGCTCGAACATGCCGACCGACACGATGCGATCGAACTGGCGATCCAGATCGCGGTAATCCTGCAGCAAGATCTCGACGTCCAGCCCAGCGCAGCGTTCCTGCGCCAGCTTCTGCTGCTCGGCGGAAATGGTCACACCGTGCACCGAGACGCCGTAGTTTTGCGCCGCAAACTGCGCCAATCCGCCCCAGCCGCAGCCGATATCCAGCAGCGTCATGCCCGGTTTCAACTGCAGTTTTTCGCAGATCATCCTGAGCTTGGCCTGCTGCGCCTGCTCCAGCGTCTGCGCCTCTTTCCAGTAGCCGCAGGAGTATTGCATATAAGGATCGAGCATCGCCCGAAACAGGTCGTTGCCGATGTCGTAGTGCTCTTTGCCCACCTGCCAGGCGCGCTTGCGCGATTGGCGATTGAACAGCCGGGCATAGGCGATGCGCGCGATGTCGCTCAGGCTTTTCGGCAGCCGTTCATCGACGCCGGCCTGCAGAATGCGGGTGAACAGCATGTCCAGCCGTTCGCACTCCCACCAGCCGTCCATATAGCTTTCGCCGAAGCCGAGCGAGCCTTCCTGCAAAATGCGTTTGAACAGCGCCGGGTTATGCACCCGGATATCCCAGGCGCGCGGGCCGTTGATGGCGACGCCGGCTTCCGCCAACATCTCCTCCACAATGCGATACCAGCGATCGTTCTTCTGGGCGAGTTCATCAACACTGAGCGAATCCATAACAATCCTTGGCCGAAATGTCATTTCAAAAAGCATAGTCGCAAATGAAAATGACAAATTTTTGACGGTAAACACGGGGGTGTTTTTACTCTAGCCAAGGCGAGCAACATCATGAAATGAATAAAAATTATTGAAATCATGCCATTTAGGCATACTTATCCGCGCCAACGCGGGCGCGGATAAACCGAAGGCGGCTAAGGTAAAATAGAGGTGCCGGCCTGGCCCGCCAGCACCGCGTCGATATCCTGCAGGCCACCGATATGCGCCGTTCGCCCGGTGCGATCGACGAAGCGGCTGACCGCCATGATCTTCGGCCCCATGGCGCCGTCCGCCACCGCCATCGGCGCCAGCTCCTGCGTGGTGGCGCGCCGAATGGCACGCTGGCGCGGCGTGCCCCACTCCTGGTACACCGCGTCGGCATCGGTGAGGATCACCAGATGATCGGCCCCCACCTGCTCCGCCAACAGCGCCGCCGCCAGATCTTTGTCGATCACCGCTTCGCTGCCCGTCAGCCCATGCTCGCCGGCGATCATCGGGATACCGCCGCCGCCGTTGCAGATCACGATGTGCCGCTGCGACAGCAGCAGCGTGATCGCCTCGATGTCGAGGATTTTTTGCGGCGCCGGCGAAGGCACCACCCGGCGAATGTAGTTACCGTCCGCCTTCAGCGTCCAGCCGTATTTGGCCTCCAGCGCCTGCCGCTGTTCCGGCGCATACACCGGCCCGATGAACTTGCTCGGCGCCTGATAATCCGCATCCTGCGCGTCCACCAGCACCCGCGTCAGCAGCGTGGACACCGGCTGCTGCGGATGGCTGGCGCTCAGCTGCTGCGCCAGCATATAGCCAATCATGCCCTGGCTTTCGGCCACCAGAATATCCAGCGGATAGGGCGGCACATCGCGGTACGCCAGGTTCTGCAATGCCAGCAGCCCCACCTGCGGGCCGTTGCCGTGCACGATGGCGATGCGGTATTTCTGCGCCAGCTTGCCGATGGCATCGGCGATGAGGGCGATGCTCTTATACTGATTTTCCGCAGAGAGCACGGCTCCGCGCTGCAACAGGGCGTTGCCGCCCAACGCAATGACCAAGGTTTTCATGGTTTGCACCCGTAGTTGAAATCATACCGTCCCGGCCGGATCCGCGATCCGGCCCTCGTGTTCACACCGCGCGCCGCACAGTGCGTTAATCGTCGTCACCCCCAGCCACACGCCCAGCAGCGTGTCCGCTCCCGAAAAGTGCCCCAGGCTCAGCACCGCCTCCACCGCCGCCGATACGTCTTCAGGCGCCCGCAGCCCCTGCGCCAACGCATGCAGCGGCGTGGCGAACACGCCCTGCTCGGCGTAGCGCAGGTAGTGCGCGCTCACCAGAGTGGTCAGCGCGTCCAGCGGTGGCGTCTGGGCGAAAAACGGCGCCAGTCCGGCGATCCGGATTCGGCTGTCGAGGTGCGCGCTCAGCAGCAGGCCGAGCAAGGTGTCGTCGTTGCTCGGCGTCAGCCCCGGCCCCTTGCCCAACACCTGGCGCCAGTCGACCACGCCGCCCCGCAGCCAACGGGAGAACTCCCGCACCAGCCCGGCCGGTTCCGGCGTTAACGGCTGCTTCACCAATCGGCCCAGCTCGCCGTGCAACCCGCACTGCGCCGTGCAGCGCTGCAATACTGTCGTCAGCGGCCGATCGGCGATGACCGCCGGCGGCGCCAGTGCCAGATCCCGCGCCGCCGCGTCGGGCCGGACAAGGAGCGCATCCAACGTGATGCCTGCGGCGGAAAAAGCGCAGCGACGCGCGGACGGCGCCGCATCACGCACGCGGTCGAAATCCCGCGTACCGAGCTGCCAGCCCATCGGGCTCAGGCCACTGCCGGCGCGGTGCAGCGTCAGCAACTGCGCGTTTTCCGTCAGGAAATTGATCGCGTTGTTGAAGCTGCCGACGCAGCGCAGCGCGCCGTAATCCTGCGTCGCATGTCGGCTGCCGGCCAACGCGATAATGTCCATACGCGCCTCCGTTCGCTTACGCCGTGATGCCGAGCTTATCGGCCAGCGCTTCGATCGCTTTCTCGAAGCAGTCGAGCGGTGCACGCACCGTGCCGGCACCAATTTGCCCGACGCCGGCTTCGCGGTGGGCGATGCCGGTGTTAATCAGCGGCGTGATGCCGGTTTCCACCACCCGCCGGGCATCCAGCCCCAGGCAGGCGCCCTGGAAGTCCCAGGTCGGGATCTGCAGCATCATGTTGCGCTCGAGGTAGATCTCCGCCATTTCCTCAGAGATGTCGGTGGCGGCGCTCATGCCGCCGGAAGCCCCGACGAAGCGCGTCACGCCCGGGGCCGCGACCATCGCCGCGCCGCCAATGCCGAAGGTTTCGGTGATCGCGCTGTCGCCGATGTCCGGGTTGGCGTCCGCCTGGCTGAAGCCGGAGAAGAACAGCCCTTCCGGCGTATTGACGGGGGCGGTGAACCACCGATCGCCCATGCCGCTGATCTTGATGCCGAAGTTCTTGCCGTTGCGGGTCATTACCGTGACGATGGTGCCCTGCTCAATTTCCGCTCCCGCATCCATCGCCGCCTTGCAGTAAGCCATCGCCAGATTGAGGAAGAACTGATCGGTGATGCTGAGGAATTGCATCACCTGCGCCAGCTCCGCCTTATCGCGAGGCAGCAGGCTGATCTCCGGTGCCAGCCTGCGCATCAACAGCGCCGAGGCCGCGATATTGCGCTGGTGGAATTCGTCCCCCATGCTGATCGCCTGCGCCATCAAGGCGGTCAGATCGATCCCTTCGTCCAGCGTCGCCAGCACCGCTTTCAGCACCGGGGCCAGCGAGTCGCGCATCCAGCGCAGGCGCTGCTGCACGTCCTCACCGTAGGCGCCGAAGCGCATCACTTTGCCGATGCCTTCGTTCATGTTGCAGTAGGCGTAATTGCCGTGAACGGTGTTCCTAACCACCACCATCGGCATGTGGGCCGAGGTGATACCGCCCATCGGCCCCACCGCACTCACGCTGTGGCACGGGATAAACTCGATTTCCCCCTGCTCCAGCAGCGTCAGCGCCTGCTGCTCATCCTGCGCCCAGCCTTCAAACAGGCAGGCACCGATGCAGGCGCCGCGCACCGGGCCGCTCATTTCTTGCCAGGTGACCGGCGGGCCGGCGTGCAGCAGCTTGCGCCCTTCGGCCAGCTGCGGGATCAACCGATGCGCCAGATCCACATCCTGCCAGTGCGGGCGCGCCTCGCGGATACGGGCGATAACGGCGGCGTTTGCTTGCTCAATCGTTGCGTACATAGCGGTTCCTCACTTTAATTTTTTCAAGATGTTGGCTAATCGTTGATCGCCACCGGCCACCGGCGCCCACGGGTAATGCACCACCGGGATATCGCTGGTTTGCAGGTCATCGGCGAAGCTGCGCAGCCCGGCGTTGATCACCGCGACGCCGTCCAGCAAGGCCGGCCGTTCGCGTTCAGGTGCGGGTAAGACGGGGGTAATCAGCTGATGCGCCAGCGCGACCGCCGCCGGCAGCGACGGCATCACCGCGATGCCGGCCTCCTGCAGGGTGGCGATTTGCCGCGAGCGCTGCTGCGGATCCTGTTCGGTGCCGGTGACGGTGGCGATCGCCGCCAGCGGGTGAGCCGCGCCGCGCGCCATGCGCACGTTGGCCACCTCGGCCGCCAGCGACGCCGCCGGATCGTCCTGGGCGCCGAAGCCGATCACCACGTCCAGCAGCAACACGGCGGTCTGCGGCTGCTGCGCCAGGCGGGCGATCTCTTGATTGCGCGCGGTCGGGTCAATCATCGGGTGGGGGCGCCCCTGGGTATAAAAGTCATCGCCCATGTCGATGATGCGATGACCGTCGGCCACCAGCATGGCGCCGCGCGGGTGCTCGCTATCCACCGGCAAGCGCAGTTTTTCCGCCAGCAACATCGCGCATTCGGCCGCCAGCGTGCCGCCGGCGTACAGTCCGGCGATTTTTCCGCCGGGCACCGCGGGCTGTTGCGCCGCCTGTTGCTGCACGCAGCCCAGCATCGCCGCCAGGCGCGCCGCTTCATCCAGCGTGGCGGCGAACGTGATGTTGCCATCCTGGCGCACGGCGTACTGCGCGCCGAGGAACAGCGCCACCACCGGCTTGCCGAGCGCTTTCATTTCGTCGATCACCCGCTGGCGCACTTCGGGCGCCGGCGGTTTGGACACGAACGCCAGCACAAGACTCTGCGGATCCGCCGCCAGCATACGCAGCGCGCTGATGGCGCTGATGCCGCCGATCTCCGCCGTCAAATCCCGCCCGCCGAGGCCAATGGCGTGCGAGATGCCCTGGCCTGCCAGCGTAATTTGCGAAATAAGCTCCTGAATGCCGGTGCCGGAAGCGCCGATCACGCCGATGGATCCGGCGGGCGCCACGTTGGCGAACGCCAGCGGCGCACCGGCGATGCAGGCGGTGCCGCAGTCCGGCCCCATCACGATCAGCCCACGCTCACGCGCCTTGGTTTTCAGCGCCACTTCCTGCGCCGGGCTGACGTTGTCGGAGAACATCATCACGTTGCAGCCGTCTTCCAGCGCGCTATCCGCCAACTCCGCCGCGTATTCGCCGGCGATCGAGATCAGCGCCAGATTGGCGGCGGGCAGCTTCTGGCGGGCGGTGCGCCAGCTGCGCGCCCGCAGCAGTTTTTTGCCGCCCTGGCTCCCCTGCGCAATCGCCTTGAGCGCCGTCTCCAGCGCCGCACCGATCTCCTCGGCGATCGTCTCGTCGGCGGACTCCGCCTTGATCGCCACGCAAATATCGTTCGGCGTCGCTTCGCTAAACTGCGGGTGCCAGAAACAGGTCACCTCCAATAAGGATTTATTGGCCGGCGTCCCCATCATGACGGATATTTCCTCGACCTTGGGAGATTCACTGAGTTTGCGGGAGATCAACATCAGGCTGACGGAATCCTGAAAGCTCCCCTTTTTAATAAAAGCATGGATCATGGTGATATCCTTAAGACAGCATTTAATAATATCGGCAATATTTCCCGCACCGGCGGCACGGCGATGCATTGAATCCAGCGAAAAGGTTAATTATCAAGCTACAAATTAAAATCACGCCCTGAGGTGAGTACGGTCACACTTTATCTATTGTTAGAAAAAATAACTTAATCACCTGAATATTAATTAATCCAGACGGGAAAAATCATTTATAAAAAAACTTCTAACAATGGCAATTTAATTCAACGAATTTTTAATCCAATCGGATAAAACGCATCTGGATCACATTATTCCCCCCCGGTATTTATACATTACAACGCAGAGGCGAATTAAATAAACCGTAGTGATAAAAGGACTGTATATGAAGGTCTCTAAACAACAATTACATCAGCTTATCCAGCAAAAAATTCACGCTGCCGGCCTGAGCCAGGAACACGCCGGCATCGTCGCCGATGTGCTGGTTCATGCCGATGCGCGCGGCATCCACTCCCACGGCGCGGTCAGGGTCGAATACTATTCCGAACGCATCAGTAAAGGCGGCACCAACAATCACCCGCATTTCACCTTTGAAAAAACCGGCCCCTGCAGCGCCATTTTCGACGGCGACAATGGCGCCGGGCACGTGGCGGCCAAGCTGAGCATGGATCGCGCCATCGAGATGGCGAAAGAGAACGGCGTGGCGGTGGTGGGCGTGCGCCGTATCGGCCACAGCGGGGCGCTGTCGTACTTCGTGCAGCAGGCGGCGCGCGCCGGCATGGTCGGCATTTCGCTGTGCCAGTCCGATCCGATGGTGGTGCCGTACGGCGGCGCCGAAGTCTACTACGGCACCAACCCCATCGCCTTCTCCGCGCCGGGCGAAGGCGACGAGCTGATCACCTTCGATATGGCCACCACCGTGCAGGCCTGGGGCAAAGTGCTGGACGCCCGTTCGCGCAACGCCGCCATTCCCGACACCTGGGCGGTGGACGCCGAGGGCAAGCACACCACCGATCCGTTCGCCGTCAGCGGGCTGCTGCCGATCGCCGGGCCGAAAGGCTACGGCCTGATGATGATGGTCGACGTGCTGTCGGGCATTTTGCTCGGCCTGCCGTTCGGCAAACACGTCAGCTCGATGTATCACGATCTCAGCGCCGGCCGGGAATTGGGCCAATTGCATATCGTGCTGAACCCGGGTTATTTCACCAACGAATCCGCATTCCGTAAAAATATCAGTCAGGTCATGAAAGAATTAAATTCCGTTAAACCGGCGCCGGGCGTCAGCAAAGTGCTTTACCCGGGGCAGAATAGCCATGCGCGTGAAATGGAAAGCGAGAAAAACGGTATCGAAATCGTCGACGATATTTATCAATACTTAATTTCAAATGCTATTTACCAGCGTTCTTACGACCATAAAGATCCCTTCGCCAGTTAACGCACTCTTATTATCGTGGGCTTTTTGCGCCGCGGCTCGCGGTTGATATGACAGAGCCGGGGAGAAAAAGAAAACCTTCATCAGCGCGCTCAGCGCAATAGGTCGGCCGGCGGCGAATATCATCCGCCCTGGCCGCATCGCCGCTGAGACACAACATGCGGGCAGGTAAACATGAAAGACTTCCAACAAGAAATCCGTGATATTTCCGGCTGGTTATCGAAAATCGGCGCCGACCCCAGCGGCGGCATGACGCGTTTGCTTTATACCCCGGAATGGATCGAAGCGCAGCACGCGTTGAAAAACGCCTTCGAGACCGCCGGGCTGAACACCCATTTTGATGCGGTCGGCAACCTGTTCGGCCGGCTGGAGGGCAGCAAATACCCCGACCAGGTGATTCTCTCCGGTTCGCACATCGACACGGTGGTCAACGGCGGCAACCTCGACGGCCAGTTCGGCATCGAAGCCGCCTTCATGGCGATCAAACACCTCAAGGATACCTACGGCCCGCCGCTGCGCAGCCTGGAAGTCATCGCGCTGGCGGAAGAAGAAGGCAGCCGCTTCCCCTATGTGTTTTGGGGCAGCAAGAACATCGTCGGCCTGGCCCGGCGGGAAGACGTGCAGCACATTACGGACGCCAAGGGCGTCGGCTTCGTCAACGCCATGCGCGACGCCGGCTTCGATTTCCCTCCGCCGCATCAGCCGCTGCGCAGCGACATCGCGGCCTTCGTCGAGATCCACATCGAGCAGGGCAAGGTGCTGGAAACCGAAGGCAAAACCATCGGCGTGGTGACCAGCATCGTCGGCCAACGGCGCTATGACGTGCGGCTGCAGGGCGAAGCCAACCACGCCGGCACCACCCCGATGAGCTACCGCCGGGATACCGTGCACGCCTTCAGCCGCATCTGCTGCGAATCGATCGCCAAGGCGCGCGCCGAAGGCGATCCGCTGGTGCTGACCTTCGGCAAGGTGGAGCCGAAGCCAAACACCGTCAACGTGGTGCCGGGCTTCACCCACTTCACCCTCGACTGCCGCCACACCGACCAAGCCGCGCTGCTGCGCTTCACGCAAGAGATCGAGCAGGATATCCAGCGCATCTGCGCCGAGATGGGCATCGAGGTCGAGATCGATCTGTGGATGGACGAAGCGCCGATCCCGATGAACGAACAGCTGGTGGCCTGCGTCAGCCGCCTGTGCGAAACGCAGCGGCTGAATTACCGCATGATGCACAGCGGCGCCGGGCACGACTCGCAAATCTTCGCCCCGCGCGTGCCGACGGTGATGATGTTCGTGCCGAGCATCGCCGGCATCAGCCATAACCCTGCGGAAAAAACCGCCGTCGCCGATCTGAACGAAGGGGTGAAAATCCTGGCGCAGACGCTGTATCAGCTGGCCTACACCGAACAGGGGGCCGAGGCATGAGCAACGACATCGACCCGCGCTACTGGAAAAAGATCGTCGTCGTGCTCTGTCTGGGCTGGGCGGTGATCTGGATCTACCGCACCGTCCTGACGCCGATCTTCCCCGAGATCCAACAAACCATCGGCGCGCACTCCAATGCGGAAATGGGGCTGATCGCCAGCTTCTACTTCTTCGCCTACACCGGGATGCAGATCCCGGCGGGCATCCTGGTGGACAAATTCGGCAAGAAGGTGGTGCTGATCCCGGGCTTCTGCCTGTTCATCATCGCCACGCTGCTGATCGGCAACGCCACCAGCCTGACCATGGTCTATGCCGGCAGCCTGCTGGCGGGCATGGGCTGCGGCTCTTATTACGGCTCGGCTTACTCCCTGTCGTCGGAGAATATCCCGCTGGAACGCCGTGGCCTGGCGACCGCGGTGATCAACAGCGGCTCGGCGCTCGGCATGGCGATCGGCCTGATCGCCTCCAGCCTGCTGGTGAAAAGCTTCAACATGAACTGGCAGATCATGCTGTTCATCATCACCGGCCTGCTGGTGGTGATGACGCTGGTGTTCGCCGTGGTCATCAAAGGCTCGCAGCCCCAAGCCCCGGTGGCCGTCAGCCAGACCGTTGCGCCGACGGCGATCGCGCCCGAAGAGGACGGCCAGGCCAGCGGCCTGTTCAGCCTCCGCATGATCTCCGCCTACGCGATGTACTTCGCCACCTGCTACGGCTACTACATGATAGTCACCTGGCTACCCTCGTTCCTGCAGCAGGAGCGCGGCTTTGAAGGGGTGGCCATCGGCTTCTCCTCCGCGCTGGTGGCGTTCGCCTCGGTGCCGGGCGCGCTGTTCTTCAGCCGCATGTCCGACCGTTTCCGCAACAAGAAGGTGCAGCTGATCATTTTCCTCGAGCTGTGCGCGGCGGTGATGCTGGTTTGCACCGTCATTTCGCCGGACTCCACCATGCTGCTGATCAGCCTGATCCTGTACGGGTTGCTGGGTAAGCTGGCGGTCGATCCGATCATGATCTCCTTTGTCGCCGACAACGCGCCGAAGAAAGGCTATGGCACCAGCTTCGGCGTGTTCAACTTCTTCGGCATGTCCTCGTCGGTGATCGCCCCCTTCCTCACCGGCGTGATCTCCGACAGCACCGGCTCCAAGGTGATGGGCTTTTACATCTCCGCCGCCATCCTGCTGGTGGGCACCGCCATTTTCTTCACTGTCAACGTCTTGATGAAACGCACTACGCCAACCCGAACGGCCACCGAGGCCTGACGGCGCTTTTTTACCGGGCGCCGCCGCGGCGCCCTTTCAACGATCAGGAGAATCAACGTGGGTTACTTCAACAATCAAACCGGTTATCCAACCGACATTCTGTCAACGCGCGCCATCATCAAACGCGGCAACTATGCGCTGATCCCGCCGAACGGCCTGGTGCGCAACGTCATTCCCGGTTTTGAAAACTGCGACGTCACCATCTTGTCGACGCCGAAACTGGGTGCCACTTTCGTCGATTATCTAGTGACGCTGCACGACTGCGGCCGCAACACCAAAGGCTTTGGCGGCGAAGAGCTCGAAACCTTCGTGTACGTCATCGACGGCGCCATCACCGCTTCCGCCGACGCCACCGACTACCCGCTGACCGCCGGCGGCTACCTTTACTGCCCGGCGGGCGTCACCCTGCGGCTGGAAAACGCCAACGGTGGCCAATCCAGCCGCCTGTTCCTCTACAAACGCCGCTATCAGCGCATCAAAGGCTACGAGGCGCACGTGGTCAGCAACAACGTCGCCAACCTGGAGCAGATCCACTACGAGGGCATGAGCGAGGTGATCCTGCAGGATCTGCTGCCGAAAGATCTGGGCTTCGACATGAATATGCACATCCTCTCCTTCGCCCCCGGCGCCAGCCACGGCTATATCGAAACCCACGTGCAGGAGCATGGCGCCTACATTCTCAGCGGTGCCGGCGTGTACAACCTGGACAATGAATGGATGCCGGTGAAGCAAGGCGACTACATCTTCATGGGCGCCTATGTGCAGCAGGCGGGCTATGCGGTGGGCCAGGAAACCTTCAGCTACATCTACTCCAAGGACTGCAACCGCGACGTCGAGCCGTAAGCGCTTCGCCGCCAAAACCAAGGCCACCTGCTCGCGCAGCGTGGCCTTCTTTTTTATCCCAAGCGCCGGCCGATGCGCATTGCGCGGGCGACGTTGGCAGCGCTGCGCTGCAGGTTGAGTTCCCCTTGCGACAGCGCGACCTCCAGCGTACTCAGACGCGGCAGAATGCTGAACATCGCGTCGATTCCCTGCGCGTGCAGCGCCTCTGCCCCTTCCTCCACCACGCCGGCCAACGCGATAACCGGCAGGCCGCGTGCCCGCGCCAGACGAGCGACGCCGGACAGCGCCTTGCCACCCAGCGTTTGGCTGTCGATGCGCCCTTCGCCGGTGACCAGCAGATCGGCCTCCGCCAGCGCCTGCTCCAGGCCCAGCGCCGCCATCACGATCTCGATGCCCGGCTTCAGCGTTGCACCGAGGAACACCTGGCAGGCGATCCCCATGCCGCCCGCCGCCCCGCCGCCGGCGACCTGCCGCACGTCGTGGCCGGTGCTCTGGCGGATCACCTCGGCATACTGCGCCAGCCCCTGTTCCAACTGCGCCACCATCACCGCCGTCGCGCCCTTCTGCGGCCCGAACACCGCAGCAGCGCCGCGCGGTCCCACCAGCGGATTGTCTACGTCGCAGGCGACCTCAATCCGGCACTGCCGCAGGCGTGCGTCCAGCATGCTGAGATCGATTCCGCTCAGCGTCACCAGCTCGCCGCCGCCCCACGGCAGCGTCTTGCCGTCCGGGCGGTAGAAACGCCCGCCCAGCGCCTGCACCATGCCGACGCCGCCATCCACCGTGGCGCTGCCGCCGATGCCGAGGATCAGGTGGCGAATGCCCTGATCCAGCGCATGCAGGATCAGTTCGCCGGTGCCGTAGCTGGTCGCCAGCAGCGGGTTACGGCGCTCCGCCGGCGTCAGCATCAGCCCACTGGCCGCCGCCATTTCGATCACCGCCGTCTTACCGTCGCCGCTGACGCCGTAAAACGCCGCCACCCGTTCCCCCAGCGGCCCCGTGGCGGTCACGCTCACCTTGCGCCCGCCGGTGGCGGCCACCAGCGCGTCCACCGTGCCTTCGCCTCCGTCGGCGATCGGCAGGCAGACGCACTCGGCCTCGGGATAAACTTCGTGAAAGCCGCGCGCGATCGCCCGCGCCGCCCGTTCTGCGCTGACGCTTTCTTTAAATGAATCCGGTGCAATAACAATTTTCATGATGCATCCTTTATTCGAGACGAAATAAAAATGGCCATGCCTTCCCCCGCTGAAATAATCAGATGAGAAATGCATGGCAAAATAAAATAAAACTGTTGCCGACTATTTAATGAAGATGAAGGAAAGTGTTATTTATTGACCCATTTCGCCGGCACGCTGTAGGTTAATAATGCTCCCAGTATCATCATTGTCGACAAAACGCACATCGCCGCCAAATTACTGTGTGTCAGCTGTTTGAAATAGCCGATGATATAAGGCGAAATAAATCCGCCGATATTGGCGATGGAATTGATGAGCGCAATGCCCGCCGCAGCGCAGGTGCCGGTAAAAATGGCGTTCGGCAGGCTCCAGAACAGCGGCGACGGCACCAGGCTCGAGGCCACCGCCACGCACAGCGCCGCCATCACCACGTGCTTATTGTCCGGGAACAGGCCGATAAAGATCAGCGACACCGCGGCGATACAGAACGGCACGATGATGTGCCAACGCCGCTCGCGATGCTTGTCCGAACTGCGCGCGGCCACCAGCATTGCCACCACCGCCAGCATGTACGGCAGCATGGTCAGCAACCCGATATCCATCACCGAGGTCACGCCGGTGTCGCGAATGATGGTCGGTACCCAAAACGCCAGCCCGCCTTGCCCCATCACGGTACAGAAGCAAATCAGCCACATTTTGGTGAACGCGGACGACCTCAGCATGCTTTTCATCGTCCACTCCTGCCCGCCGGCGGCGCCCTGACGCGGCGCGCTCTGCACCATATCCTCCTTGATTAGCGCCTTCTCCTGCGGGCTGAGCCACTTGGCGCTCTGATAGGTATTATCCAGGAAGTAAAAAATGACGATCGCGATCAACAGCGCGCGCGGGCCGCTGATAAAGAACAGCCACTGCCAGCCGGAGAGGTTCATCAGACCGTTCATGTGCTCGATGATCCAGCCGCACAGCGGGCCGCCGAGGATGTTGCTGACCGGGATGCCGCATACGAACAGCGCCGTCATCTTGGCGCGCTGGCTGGAGGGGAACCACAGCGTCAGGTAGAGGATCACGCCGGGGTAAAAGCCGGCTTCCGCCAGCCCCAGCAGAAAACGCGCCAGGTAGAATTGCCAGGGGTTAGTGATGAAGATGCTCAGCATCGAAATCGCCCCCCACACCACCATCAGCAACGCGATGATCTTTCTGGCGCCGTAGCGGCTCAGCAGAATATTGCTGGGCACCCCGGCGATGATATAGCCGATGAAAAATACCCCGGCCCCCAGCCCGTAAACGGCTTCAGCCATCGAGACGTTGCCGTTCAGAATATCGGGCATCATTTGGAATTTCGAAAACGAAATCCCCACCCGATCGAGATAACCGACGATATAGCTCACTAATAAAATGGGCATAATGCGCCAGGCGATTTTTCGATATAAACGTTTTTTGTCAGGGGCGGTAAGAATATCTTTGTCAATAACAGCATTATCGGTTGCCATATTCAGTGTCTCCTTGGGTTGGCATCCTGCTTTTTACTTTTTATTGTGCTGAATCATTTTTTTATTGGATTGGCGGGAACCCTCTTTATTTATCATAAAGAGGGCGTTATTAATGTCGAACATCTCTGATTCTAATGATAAGCCGGCGAATGAAACGCCGGCGGGCGCCTTAGCCGGCCACCCGGTGGTTGCCCATAATTTCCAGCGCCCGCACCAGCGCGGAGTGATCCAATTCGCCGTCGCCATTGGCGGCGCAGACGTTGAACAGCTCCTGGCAGGTGGCGGTATTCGGCAGGCTGAGCGCCAGCGCCTTCGCGCCCTGCAGCGCCAGGTTGAGATCCTTCTGGTGCAGCGAGATGCGGAATCCCGGCGCGAACGCCCGTTTGATCATCCGCTCGCCGTGCACCTCCAGAATGCGCGACGAGGCGAAGCCGCCCATCAGGGCTTCACGCACCCGGGCCGGATCGGCGCCAGCGCGCGAGGCGAAGACCAGTGCCTCGGAGACCGCTTCGATGGTCAGCGCCACGATGATTTGGTTGGCGACCTTGCAAGTTTGTCCGTCGCCGTTGCCACCGATCAGCGTGATATTCTTGCCCATTAGCGCCAGCAGCGGTTGCACTCGTTCGAAGGTCGCTTCCTCGCCGCCCACCATGATGGTCAACGTGCCCTGTTTGGCGCCCACTTCACCGCCGGAAACCGGCGCGTCCAGGTACTGGGCGCCCAGCTGGTTGATGCGCTGCGCGAACCGCTTGGTCTCCAGCGGTGAAATGGAGCTCATGTCCACCACCACTTTGCCATTCAGCTTGCCGGCGGCGCAGCCGCGTTCACCAAACAGCACCTCCTCCACCTGCGGCGTATCCGGCACCATGATGAAGATCACGTCCGCCTCATCCGCCACCTGCTGCGGATCGCGGCAGGCGATGGCCCCTTGCTGTAACAGCGCCGCCGGTACCTCATGCCGGGTATGGGCATAAAGCGTATGCCCGCCCGCCAACAGCTTTTCCGCCATTGGCGCGCCCATGATGCCCAGACCGATAAATCCCACGTTCATTTTCATCTCCTCAAGACAGGTATTTTTTAATCCATGACAGGCCGCTTTCCGTGGTGGCGAGCGGTTTGTATTCGCAGCCGATCCAGCCGCGATACCCCATGCGATCCAGCTGCGCGAAGATAAACTCGCAGTTGATTTCGCCGGTGCCCGGCTCGTGCCGCCCCGGGTTGTCGGCGACCTGAATGTGGTCGATCTTCGCCAGCAGGCGCTCAAGGGTCTGCGTCAGCTCTCCCTCCATGCGCTGCATGTGGTAAAGGTCGTACTGCAGATACAGGTTGGGGCTGCCGATCGCTTCGATCAGTTCGATCGCCTGCCGGGAGGTTTGCAGGTAGAACTGCGGCATGTCGTAGCGGTTGATCGGTTCGATCAGCAGACGGATATTCTGCCGCGCCAGGGTGTCAGCGGCGTAGCGCAGGTTCTCCTTCACCCGTTCGTCGGTGGTGTGGCGGCTGACGGCGGGATCCGGATTGCCGATCAGGCAGTTGATCCGATCGCAGCCCAGCGCCTGCGCATACTCGATCGCGCGCCCGACGCCATCGCGGAACTCCGCTTCACGCCCCGGCAAACAGGCGATGCCCCGTTCGCCCGCCGCCCAGTCACCGGCCGGCAGGTTGAACAGCACCTGATTCAGGCGATGCGCCTCCAGTTCGCTGCGCAGCGCGGCGATCGGGTAGTCGTAAGGGAACATATATTCCACCGCGCTGAAGCCCTGCTCTTTCGCCCGGCGGAAGCGCTGCAGGAAATCGACTTCGGTGAACAGCATGGACAGATTGGCTGAAAATTTCGGCATGGCGAGATTCCTCAACGGTAATCAAAGAAGTTGACCGAGGTCGGTGCGTCTTCCGGCGTTGCCGCCACCGGCTCAAACTCATTGACGTTATCCAGCTCGGTACCCATGGAGATATTGGTGACGCGCTCCAGGATGATTTCCACCACCACCGGCACCCGGTGCTGCTGCATCAGTTCCTGGGCCTGACGGAACGCCGGCGCGATCTCTTCCGGTTTGAACACCCGCAGCGCCTTGCAGCCCAGCCCTTCCGCCACCTTGACGTGATCGACACCGTACTCGCCAATTTCCGCGTTGTTGATGTTTTCAAACGACAGCTGCACGCAGTAATCCATATCGAACCCGCGCTGCGCCTGGCGGATCAGCCCCAGATAGGCGTTGTTCACCAACACGTGGATATAGGGCAGCTTGAACTGCGCGCCGACCGCCAGCTCTTCAATCATAAATTGGAAATCATAGTCGCCCGACAGCGCGACCACCTTGCGCTGCGGATCGGCGGCGCATACGCCCAGCGCCGCAGGCAGCGTCCAGCCCAGCGGGCCGGCCTGGCCGGCGTTGATCCAGTGACGCGGCTCGAAAACGTGCAGCATCTGCGCGGCGGCGATCTGCGACAGCCCGATGGTGGTGACATAGCAGGCGTCACGGCCGAAGGCGCGGTTCATCTCTTCATACACCCGCTGCGGCTTGACCGGCACGTTATCGAAGTGGGTTTTGCGCAGCAGCGTTTGCTTGCGCTGCAGACAGGCGGCGCACCAGGCGTCGCGATTCGGCAACTCGCCGCGCTCGAAGCGGCGCTGCGCCGCGTCCACCAGCATTTGCAGCGCGATGCGCGCATCGGAAACGATGCCCAGATCCGGACAGATCACCCGGCCAATCTGCGTCGGCTCGATATCGATATGCACCACCTTGCGCCCGGCGGTGTACTTGTCCACCGACCCGGTGTGGCGGTTGGCCCAGCGGTTGCCGATGCCGAACACCAGATCAGAATCCAGCAGGTTGGCGTTGCCGTAGCGGTGCGAGGTCTGCAGACCCGCCATGCCCGCCATCAGCGGATGATCGTCCGGAATGGCGCCCCAGCCCATCAGCGTCGGGATCACCGGCACGTTGCAGATCTCCGCCAGTTGCTGCAGCAGATCCGCCGCATCGGCGTTGTGAATGCCGCCGCCGGCGATGATCAGCGGCTTTTTCGCCGCGCACAGCAGATCCAGCGCTTTGTCGATCTGCGCCTGCGTAGCCGCCGGCTTATAGGCCGGCAACGACGAGTAGGTGTCCGGATCGAACTCGATCTCCGCCATCTGCACGTCGAAAGGCAGGTCGATCAGCACCGGGCCCGGCCGGCCGGAGCGCATCAGGTGGAACGCCTGTTGCAGCACGCGCGGCACCAGCGCCGGTTCCTGCACGGTGACCGCCATCTTGGTCACCGGCTTGGCGATCGATTCGATGTCTACCGCCTGAAAATCTTCTTTGTGCAAACGCGCGCGCGGCGCCTGGCCGGTAATGCACAGGATCGGGATCGAATCGGCGGAAGCGGAGTAAAGGCCGGTGATCATGTCGGTGCCCGCCGGGCCGGAAGTGCCGATACACACGCCGATGTTGCCGGCGGCGGCGCGGGTGTAACCTTCCGCCATGTGCGAGGCCCCTTCCACGTGCCGCGCCAGATAATGTTTGATGCCGCCGTGCCGCCGCATCGCATCGTAGAACGGGTTGATCGCCGCGCCGGGCACGCCGAACGCGGTGGTGATCCCTTCTTTTTCCAGCACGTGCATTGCCGCGTCTACCGCTCGCATAATTGCCATGTGATGCTCTCCTTAATTTATTGGAAAATTTTTCCAACTTAAAATTGCGGTCAAAAAAACCCGTTTGCTCATCAAACGGGGTGTCTTGCTCCGCGCCGGTTCAGCCCGGCGCGCGACGTTTACGCCTTGCTGCGCGATTCGCCCAGCGCGGCGCTGATGTCTCTGGCCACTTCCCCCACCAGTTCGCCCAACTCCTTGAACCGCTCCTTGCCGACCCGTGAACTGGGCCCGGAGATGGAGATGGCGGCGATCACGTTGTTGTTACGATCGAAAATCGCCGAAGCCAGGCAGTTCAGACCAAGCGCGTGCTCTTCATCATCGATGGTGTAGCCCTGCGCCAGCGACTGATGCAGATCCTTGCGCAACAGGTTCACGCTGGTCAGTGTCTTCGGCGTATAGGATTGCAGCCCCGAACGCACGATCAGATCCAGCATCTCTTCTTCCGCCAGCGGATACAGCAGCGCCTTGCCGGCGCCCGAGGCGTGCAGCGGCAAGCGGCTGCCCAGCGGCGCGCACATGCGCACCATCGCCTGACATTCGCATTGGCGAATCAGCACCGCATCAAAATTGTTGCGGATCGCCAGGTTGGCGGTCTCGCCGGACAACAGCATCAGCCGCCGCATGAACGGCCCGGCCACCGATACCACGTCGCGATCGTTCATGTAAGCGGAACCGACGGTGAACGACTGAATGCCGATATGCCACCAGCCCAGCTGTGGATCCTGAAAGACGAATTCCGATTTCTCCAGTACTTTCAATAATCTGAAGGTAGTGGACAGCGGCAGCTCCAGCTTTTCGGACAGCACGGAAACCGACGAGCTTCCCCCGGCGTTGGCCAGGTACTGGAGGATCTCCAGCCCGCGGTCCAACGCTTGCGCGCCTTTGGTGGCGCCGGCTTCGGTGGCGGGTCGTCCTTTCCTGCGTAATTCGGTCATTCAAGCTTCCTTTGTCTGTGACGGCATGGGTGACGCTATGATAAACGCCCTGCGCGGCGTGCGGCCAGCGCTATCCCAAAACTATGCGATACGGCTCCGGCAAGCGGCTAACCACGCAGTTGTCGGCGCCCGCTCGATCGATAGTGAAAAAGTCGGTGACCTTCGCATAGGCGAACAGCGGGTGATGCCAGACATTGCGATGATAGTTGATCCCCTGCTTGCCGTTGGTGATAAAAGCGCGCAGCGTGCCGACGGGGATGGTTTCGCCCGGTTCGGCGACGATCACTACGAAGCGTTCGCCGTTCATCGGCACAAAGGCCTGCGACGAGAGCGGATGCTTTTCCAACAGCGAAAAGGTCATCGGTAGCTCGCTGGGTTCCGCCCGGTTGATGCTGGCCAGCACCCGGTTGCCGTCGGATACCTCAATCTTGGCGAGGTCGTGATAACGCTCGGTTTTCCCGTCATTGATATGAAAGAAGCGCGAGCCCTCTATCTGCAATACATCGCCATAAGGCGCAAAGGCCGCCGGCGTTAATTCTTCGATGACTAAATCCATGTGATTCTCCAAAACGCATGACCCAGACGACGATTGAACGGCGATATTTCACCCAACGCCTTCACTCTAGACAGCGCGTGATGAATTTGACAGCATTTTTTTGGAAAATTTTTCCACAACAAGATCATCAGCACACTTTACGATCGAATAGACATATTAGTTGCCTTAAATCAATGAATTAAAAAAACGCCTCATTCATCATCGAGCGGAATGGGGCCGCGCACGTTCATCGCTATCGGATGATTCTGTGACCGGGATCGTGGGGTTGGGCTTTGCCGCTGCCTATCGCGCCGCAACATCAGTAGATTCTTCTCACCGATAACCGAAAAGGCGGTGTCAGCCAAGGACCCCACATGCTGGATCACGAAACCATTCGTTCGTTTATCAAAGTTGCCGAGTGCCAAAGCTTCTCGCGCGCGGCAGAATTGCTGCATAAAACCACCGCCACCATCAGCTACCGCATTAAAACGCTGGAAGAGAGCATCGGTACGCAGCTGTTTATCCGCACCACCCGCACCGTCAACCTGACGCCGGCCGGAGAGTATTTGCTGGAGCGCTGCCGCCAGTGGCACACCTGGCTGGACGCCATGCCGGGCGAACTGCGGCAAATCAACGACGGCGTAGAGCATCAGGTGAATATCGTGATCAACAACCTGCTGTACGACGCCGCCGCCGTAGCCGGGCTGTTGGCCCACCTGCACGACAAATACCCGTTCACCCAATTCCACATTTCCCGCCAGGTGTACATGGGCGTGTGGGACGCGCTGCTGAATGAGGACTGCCATCTGGCGATCGGCGCGGCGGGCAATGAATCGCTGGAAAACAGCATCAAGGTGCTACCGTTGGGCAAGATCGATTGGGTGTTCGCCATCTCGCCGACGCACCCGCTGGCCGCTGCCGCCGATCCGTTGAACGAAACGCAGCTGCGCCCTTACGCCGCGATCAACGTCGAAGATACCGCACGCCATCTGGCTAAACGCACCGCCTGGCTGCTGTCGGGCCAACAGGAGATCAAGGTGCCGGATCTGCGCACCAAGCTGGAGTGCCATCTGCGCGGCCTCGGGATCGGTTTTCTTCCGCGCCAACTGTGCCAAACTTATCTTGATAGCGGCGAGTTGGTGGCCAAGCAGCTCAAATATCCGCGCCAGCCCTCTCCCCTGTCCCTGGCCTGGTCCGACGCTCGCGGCGGCGAAGCGGTGCGTACCCTTATCAGCCTGTTCCAGACGCGGGATCCGCTGATCGCGGGTTTGGTCGGTGCCCTGGATTAAGTCGCGGTATCAGTAGGCATTTTTCCGGCGCTGTCGTAATATCTGTTTACATATGTCTGACAGGAGGTTTGCATGCTTACTTTTATTCCCATCGTGATCGTCGTCGCACTGATTGTGGTGTTCGCCGGCGTCAAAATTGTGCCGCAGGGGTTCCAATGGACGGTAGAACGCTTCGGCCGCTACACCAAGACGCTGATGCCGGGCCTGAACCTGGTGGTGCCGTTCATGGACCGCATCGGCCGCAAAATCAACATGATGGAGCAGGTGCTGGACATTCCTTCGCAGGAAGTGATTTCCCGCGATAACGCCAACGTCGCCATCGACGCGGTGTGCTTTATCCAGGTGGTCGATCCGGCGCGCGCCGCCTACGAGGTCAGCAACCTCGAACAGGCGATCGTCAACCTGACCATGACCAACTTCCGCACCGTGCTCGGCTCGATGGAGCTGGACGAAATGCTGTCGCAGCGCGACAGCATCAACAGCCGCCTGTTGCACATCGTCGATGAAGCGACCAACCCTTGGGGGGTGAAAATCACCCGTATCGAGATCCGCGACGTGCGGCCGCCGGCGGAACTGATCGCCTCGATGAACGCCCAGATGAAGGCCGAGCGCACCAAGCGCGCCGATATCCTCGAGGCGGAGGGGGTGCGTCAGGCGGCCATTCTGCGCGCCGAAGGGGAGAAGCAATCGCAGATCCTGAAGGCCGAGGGCGAGCGCCAGTCGGCGTTCCTGCAGGCGGAAGCGCGTGAACGCGCCGCCGAGGCCGAGGCGCGCGCCACCCAGTTGGTGTCCGACGCCATCGCCAGCGGCAACATTCAGGCGGTGAACTACTTCGTGGCGCAGAAATACACCGATGCGCTGCAGAAGATCGGTTCCTCCAACAACAGCAAGGTGGTGATGATGCCGCTGGACGCCAGCAGCCTGCTCGGCTCGATCGGCGGCATTACCGAACTGCTGAAAGAAAGCAAAGGCAAATAATCATGCTCGAACTGATCGCGGCGAATCCGCTGTGGTTCTGGCTCTCCCTCGGGGGCGTGTTGCTGGCGGCGGAAATGCTCGGCGCCGGCGGCTACCTGCTGTGGAGCGGCGTGGCGGCGCTGTTGGTCGGCGCCTTGATCTGGCTGCTGCCACCGCTTTCCTGGGAATGGCAAGGCGTGATCTTCGCCGTCCTGACCGTCGTCGTCGCCTATCTGTGGTGGTACTGGCTGCGTCGCCGCCCGGCGGCCGCATCCGGCGGTTCGCCGGTGCTCAACCAGCGCAACCGTCAGTTGATCGGCACCCGCGCCACGCTGACGGAGCCGATGCACAACGGCATGGGGCGCATTAATATCGGTGACAGCAGCTGGCGCGCGCAGGCGGCGGAAGATCTGCCCGCCGGCACCGAAGTGGAAGTGGTGGCGGTGGAAGGGGTCACGCTGGTGATCCGCGCCATCAGCCGTTAATTAGAACGACAACACCCCGCCAGGTTATTGATGATGGGGCACTCCGCCCCCTCGTCGCCCGGGCATTGTTCCGCCAGCGTCAACAGGCGCTGGCGCATGTTTCCCAGCTCGCTGATGTGCTTTTCGATCTCCGCCACCTTCTGCAGCGTGCGCGCCTTCACGTCGGCGCTGTGGCGGGCCGGATCGTTGAACAACGCTACCAGCTCGCGGCACTCGTCCAGGTTGAAGCCCACCTGCCGCGCCTGACGCAGCAGCGTCAGCTCGTCGACATGCTTGGCGGAATAGTGGCGGTAACCGTTGTCGCTGCGGATCGGAGCGGTAATCAACGCTTTCTCTTCGTAAAAACGAATCGTCTTGCTGGTTAAACCGGTTTTTTTCGCGACGTCGCTAATATTCACTTTCCCTCCTTGACCTTACCCTTGCTGGAAGGTTTAAGCTCCATTCTTAGTGAAAACAGGTCCGGCGGTCAACCTTTAAACACCGCCTTTACGCAAGGAGTTCAATCATGTCACACACCACTATGCTGGCATTGCAGGGGCTGTCCTGCATGAACTGCGCGCAGCGGGTGAAAAAAGCCCTGGAAAGCCGCAGCGATGTCGAACAGGCGGAGGTTAACGTCCATTACGCCAAAGTGACCGGCGAAGCGCCGGACAGCGCGCTGATCGACAGCGTGATCGCCGCCGGTTATCAGGCAGAAGTCGCGCCGCGCGCCGACACCGAATTACAGCTGAGCGGCCTGAGCTGCATGCACTGCGTCGGCAGCACCCGCAAGGCGCTGGAAGCGGTGCCGGGGGTGTTCGCCGCCGACGTCGAGATCGACAACGCGAAAGTGTACGGCGATGCCGATCCGCAGGCGCTGATCGCCGCGGTGGAACATGCCGGTTATCACGCCAGCGTGGCGGGCGCCGTCGTCCCAAAAACTGAGCCGTTGACTGACGCAACACCTTCGTTGCCGGACGTTCAGCCAGCGGCGCAGCCTTCTCTTCCGGCAACCGACAGCGCGGACGACAGCGTACAGCTGCTGCTCAGCGGCATGACCTGCGCCAGCTGCGTCAATAAGGTGCAGCAGGCGCTGCAAAGCGTTCCCGGCGTGGAGCATGCGCGCGTCAACCTGGCGGAGCGCAGCGCGCTGGTGACCGGCGCCGCCGATGCGCAGGCGCTGGTGGCGGCGGTGGAAAAAGCCGGCTACGGCGCCGAGATGATTCAGGACGAAACCGAACGCCGCGAACGTCAGCAACAGACCGCACGCGCCAACATGAAGCGCTTTAGCTGGCAGGCGGCGCTGGGGCTGGCGTTGGGTATCCCACTGATGGCCTGGGGGCTGTTCGGCGGCAGCATGACGCTGACGCCGGAAACCCAGCGCCCCTGGCTGCTGGTCGGCGTCATTACCCTGGCGGTGATGGTGTTCGCCGGCGGGCACTTCTACCGCAACGCCTGGCGCGCATTGATGAACGGCAGCGCCACCATGGATACCCTGGTGGCGCTCGGCACCGGCGCCGCCTGGCTCTATTCGATCGCCGTCAACATTTGGCCCGATTTCTTCCCGATGGAGGCGCGTCACCTCTATTACGAGGCCAGCGCGATGATCATCGGTTTGATCAACCTCGGCCATGCGCTGGAACAGCGCGCCCGCCAGCGTTCTTCGCAGGCGCTGGAGCGGCTGCTCGATCTGACGCCGCCCACCGCGCGGCTGGTGACTGACGACGGCGAGCGCGATATTCCGCTGGCGGAGGTGCAGCTCGGCATGACGCTGCGGCTGACCACCGGCGATCGCGTGCCGGTCGACGGTGAAATCGTGCAGGGCGAAGTCTGGCTTGATGAAGCGATGCTGACCGGCGAAGCGGTGCCGCAGCAAAAAGGCCCCGGCGACACGGTGCATGCCGGGACGGTAGTCGACGACGGCAGCGTGCTGTTCCGCGCCGCCGCCATCGGCAGCCAAACCACGCTGGCGCGCATCATTAAGCTGGTACGTCAGGCGCAGAGCAGTAAGCCGGCGATTGGCCAACTGGCCGACCGCGTCTCGGCGGTGTTCGTGCCGGCGGTGGTGGCGATCGCCCTGTTCAGCGCGGCGGTGTGGTACTTCTTTGGTCCGCAGCCGCAGCTGGTCTATACGCTGGTGATCGCCACCACGGTGCTGATCATCGCCTGCCCATGTGCGTTGGGATTGGCGACGCCGATGTCGATCATCTCCGGCGTGGGCCGCGCGGCGGAATTCGGCGTGCTGGTGCGCGACGCCGACGCCCTGCAGCAGGCCAGCCAGTTGGACACCCTGGTGTTCGATAAAACCGGCACCCTGACGGAAGGGAAACCGCAGGTGGTGGAGATCCTGACCTTCAATCAGGTCAGCGAACAGCAGGCGCTCGGCTGGGCCGCCGCGCTGGAACAAGGCTCCAACCACCCGCTGGCGCGCGCCATCATGGAACGCGCCGCCGGGCAAACGCTGCCGCAGGTGGCGCAGTTCCGCACCCTGCGCGGCGCCGGCGTCAGCGGGGAGATCGACGGCGTGCAGGTGCTGCTGGGCAACGCCGCGCTGCTGAAACAACATCAGGTCGCGGCCGACGAACTGGAGGCGCCGATGCGTGCCCAGGCCGAACGCGGCGTGACGCCGGTGCTGCTGGCCGTTGACGGTAAACCGGCTGCGCTGTTCGCCATTCGCGATCCGCTGCGCGAGGACAGCGTAGCGGCGCTGCAGCGCCTGCACCAGCAGGGATATCAGCTGGTGATGCTGACCGGCGACAACCCGGTGACCGCCAACGCCATCGCCAAAGAGGCCGGTATCGATCGGGTGATTGCCGGCGTGCTGCCGGACGGCAAAGCGGCGGCGATCAAACAGCTGCAGGCGCAGGGCCAACGCGTGGCAATGGTCGGCGACGGCATCAACGACGCCCCGGCGCTGGCGCAGGCCGACGTGGGCATCGCGATGGGCGGCGGCAGCGACATCGCCATCGAGACCGCCGCCATCACCCTGATGCGTCACAGCCTGCACGGGGTGGCGGATGCGGTGGAACTGTCGAAGGCCACGCTGCGCAACATGAAGCAGAACCTGTTCGGCGCCTTTATCTACAATACGCTGGGCATTCCGATCGCCGCCGGCGTGCTCTATCCGCTGACCGGCACGCTGCTCAGCCCGGTGGTGGCGGGCGCGGCGATGGCGCTGTCGTCCATTACCGTGGTCAGCAACGCCAACCGGCTGCTGCGTTTTAAACCCAGGAAGTAAGCTCCGGGGCGCCGTCAAGGCGCCCCGCTGTTTTCCGGGCTTCCCTGCGCGGCGGATAGCGTTTAGCATGAATGACGATTTTCCCTCGCCTTGCACGCGAAAACGCGCACCCGTTATTCAGGAGCCACGCCGTATGGGTCAACTGTTACGCCGCCTCGCCGCCTTTCTCGGCCTGATCTCGCCCAAAAGTTACGCTTATCCGGCGCTGGACATCACTCTGCCGGGCGAGCGTCGGCTCCATCTGGTGGGCAGCATCCATATGGGCACCGTCGATATGGCGCCGCTGCCGCCCCGGCTGGCCGCCCGGCTGCAACAGGCCGACGCGCTGATCGTCGAAGCCGATATCACCGGCGCCGCCTCCCCTTTCGACCACGCAGAGCAACAGCCGGAGCTGGAACAGCGCCTGTCCGCCGAAGAATATCAACAGCTGCTGGCGCTGTGCCACGAACTGGGCGCCGATCCGCACGCCTTCGCCACCCTGCCCGGCTGGCAGGTGGCGCTGATGATGCAGGCGCGGCAGGCTCAGCGTCTGGGGCTGCGCGCAGAGTACGGCGTAGATTATCAGCTGCTGCAGGCCGCCAGAGCGCAGGACAAACCGGTGATCGAACTCGAGGGGGCGCAGCAGCAGTTGGCGCTGCTGGAACAGCTGCCGGAAGGCGGCATCGCGCTGCTGCGCGATACGCTGGAGCATTGGCATACCAACGCGCGGCTGCTGCAAACCATGGTGAGCTGGTGGCTGGACGCCAAACCGCGCGGCACGCTGGACACGCTGCCGGCCACCTTCAGCGCCGGGCTTTACGACGTGCTGATGCATCAACGCAATCGCGACTGGCGGCGTCAGCTGGAGGCGCTGCCGGCCGGAGACTATGTGGTGGCGGTTGGCGCATTGCACCTGTATGGCGAGGATAACCTGCCGGCGATGCTGCAGCCGCAGGGGTAAAAAAGTGGCCAATATCGCTATTGGCCAGTCAAAGAGGAATTTCTTGTATTCTAGTTATACGCATAGCAACCGTGTTAACGGTTACAGTAAACAGGGTAGCAACCCGGTGAATATCTTGGCAACCCGCTTTATGTAACAGCCGCTCAGGTTGCCGGGCTGGTTGGATTTTTGTATTTTTAAGGCTGGTTATCACCCTTTCCCCGCCGGGGACATTTTGGACAACACATCATGACGCCCGCAGTCGTTCTGCTTGAGAAACAAAAGGTCGCCTTCACCCTCCATCCTTATCACCACGACAGCGACGAAACCAACTTCGGCGATGAGGCGGTGAGAAAGCTGGGGCTGGATGCCGATCGGGTTTACAAAACCTTGCTGGTGGCGCTGAACGGCGACGCCAAACACCTGGCGGTGGCGGTCACGCCGGTCGCAACCCAGTTGGATCTGAAAAAGGTTGCCCGCGCCCTCGGCGCCAAAAAGGCCGAGATGGCCGATCCGCAGCTGGCGCAGCGCGTCACCGGGTATCTGGTGGGCGGCATCAGCCCGCTGGGGCAGAAAAAACGGCTGCCGACGGTGATCGACAGCCCGGCGCAAGCGTTCGCTACCATTTACGTTTCCGGCGGCAAACGCGGGCTGGATATCGAGCTGGCCGCCGCCGATCTGTGCCGCCTGCTGGCCGGCAGCTTCGCCGACATCGCCAAACGCGACTGACGCCGCGTACTCAGCGGCACACCACCGTGGCGTCACAGGCCGCCAGCGTTTCCACCAGGCGGTCCTCCAGTGCCTTCACCTGCGCGCCGGGCACCAGATAGTTATTGCTGATGATGGCGAACGCCAGCGGCCGCCCGGTCGCCGAATCGACATAGCCGCTGAGCGACGATACGCCGGTCATGGAACCGCTCTTGGCGTGAGCGCGCCCCGCCGCCGCGCTTTTCACCATGCGGTTACGCAGCGTGCCGCCCACCAGCAACCCCGGCTCGCCCGCAACGGGCAAGGCGCGATACCAGTCGGCGAACCACGGCTGTTTTCTGGCCGCCAGCAGCAGCGTCGTCAGCTGTTGCGGCGTGATCTGGTTCATGCGCGACAGCCCTGAACCGTCCACCTGGCGATACGCGTCGGCCGCGATGCCCTGGCTTTGCACAAATCCGTTTATCGCCTGAAGGCCGGCGGCCCAATCCCCTTTGTCCTGCGTCTTGCGGCCCATCGCCTTGGTCAATATCTCGCCGTAGCCGTTATTGGACACTTTCAGGAAGGTGACGACCAGGCGGGAGAGCGGCGGCGAGGTTTTTTGCGCCAGCAGCTGTGCGCCGGCCGGTGTCACGCCCTCTTCAGCGTTGCCGCGCAGGGTGATGCCGTGCGCGCGCAGAGCATGTTGCAATAAAGCGCCGACGACGAGGGCCGGTTGATCGACGGTAATCAATCGCGAGCTGGCCTCCGCCTGTGCGGCGATGGTGCCGCTGACCACGATCCGGTTGCTGCCCGGCCGGCGCTCGTACGTCAGCGCGGTGTCACTGCCGGTGGTGGTGCGATTGACCAGCGTCACCGCGTCATTGGCGGGATAGAAGCTCGCCCGTCCCGGCGCGCCGGCGCGAGCACCCGGCCGCACATCCACCTGCACCACGTTGATATCGCCGCCGGGGGTAAAGGCGTAGTTCAGCGCCGAGATCGGCGCAGCGAAGGCGAAGGGTTCATCGTCCCAGCTCCACCCGGCGCCGAATGGCGTTTGATCGAAGGCGCTGGCGTCCAGCAACAACCGCCCCTGTATATGACGGATGCCGCGCTGCGCCAGCGCCGCGGCGAAGGTGTCGAGATCGTCGGGATGCAACGTCGGATCGCCGCTGCCCTGCAGATAGAGATCCCCGTGCAACGTGTCGCCGCGCTGCTCGCCGGTGGTCAGCAGCCGGGTTTCAAACCGGTAATCCGCCCCCAGCACGCCGAACGCCGCCAGAGAAGTGAAGATCTTCATGTTGGAAGCCGGCGCCAGGCGCTGCTCCGCGTGCGCCTGATACAGCACGGTGCCGCTCTCGGCATCGCGCACCATTACGCCGCTCGACGCGCCAACCAGCGCCTTGTCCTGGCTAAGGACCACCAACGCCTGGCTGAGCGTTTGCTCATGGCGTTGGCCGGATGACGAACACCCCGCCAGCGCCAGGATGGCGGGCAGTAGCCAGCCTGCGGTTTTCAACATGTCATCTTCCTGTTTGCGTTATCAAAACCAAATTGTCGCTCAGGCTATCATTGGAAGGCGGCGGCGTCCTGTTTTCCATTCACTGAACAACGATTTTTGCCTGCTGATATTATAAAACAAACAATAATAAGAATTGCTAAACAATCCAGGCGATAAAGTTTGAATATGAACTATATTATGTGAAATAACCTTTAATATAATGTTAATGTTTTTAATGTGTCGTGTTGACAATATACAAAGCCAAAGCTATCGTTACTCCCCATTAAAACTGACAACCTATTATTAATAACAATTTACCTATATGAATTTTAAAATGTGATCTCACTCACTGACTTCCATAGGGAATAACACGCCATGTCTGCAAAAACAGGGCCCGATGGTCATCAAGTTATTTTTGATGGCGCGGGCATCGGTGACTTTTGTCCTGAAACGTCGCTGCTTGAAAACTTTGAAAGATTAAATATCGACATTCCCAACCTATGCCGCAAGGGGAGGTGCGGCTGTTGCAAATTACTTCTTATCAGCGGAAATATACGCCATGAAAAACAGAGTGCCTTATGCGAAGAGGAGTTGGAAGAGAATATTATTCTGGCCTGCTGCGCCTATTCACAATCGGATATTGAAATAGAACTCTATTAATAAGGATCCACCGATGAGCCTCATTGAAACCACGTTGAAAAAATGGGATCGCGCCGCGATTGTCCGCTCCCGTCCCCGCCGCCTTCTCAACGAACAGGACAGCCAATCAACCCTTTTCTTCCCCCTCGAACGTCTGCCGCTGTGTCTCCATCCGCGCGTTGCCGCACTCGGTGAACAAGCATTGCGCTATATCCAGGTACAAACCCTCTACCACTACCTGAATGGCATCGCCAACATCGAGTTGGATATCATCAATGATTCCAGTTACAAGCTCTACAAAAACGCGGTCGGCGTAGACTTTCCGCTTGAAATGCGCTTAGACGCGCTGACCGTGGTCGTGGATGAGTCCTATCACGCCCTGGTGGCGCTGGATCTGATCAATCAGGTAGAGCAGATGACATCCATTGCGCCGCTGCCGATGCCAAAAGACACCGAGGCCTCCTATGCCCTGGCGCAATCGTTGGCAATGGGGGACGAACGGCTGCGCGAACTGCTGCGACTGGTTTGCGTGTCCCTGTCGGAGCAGGCGCTGACGACCGATCTGATCGATGTGATCAACAACGAAGATATTTTCCCGACCTTCTATCTGGTGATGAAAGATCACGTTGCGGATGAAGGCCGCCATGCTCGCTTCTCACAGCAGGTGCTGAGCCATATCTGGCGCCACAGCGACGCGGCGACCAAGCAAGCGTTGCAACAACCGATTTTGGCTTTCCTAGAAGGCTACGCAACCGACGCTATCGCCAAAGATTTCAGCACCTGCATGTTGCGCCAACTCGGACTGACAGAAGCGGAAATTATCGACATCATCGCAGATACTTATCCAGCAACGCATGTTAAACCGTGGGAAACCAATAATATCGTCACGGAGCAAATGTTGGTGGCGCTGAATAAATCGGGCATTCTGGCTGATCTGCCTATCGCCGATGCGCTGCATGCAAAAATCTAATTGACCGATATAAAAACTCAGCATATTTGATATTCCGCAAGGGAAACCATTATTCTCAGGAAGCAAAAATGGAATTACTTAATATTGGCTATTTCGGCGACAGCGCCTGCGGTAAATTATTAACCGACGAAATCCAGGAATACGGCCATCAGGTTAGCTTTATCAGTCTCGAACGCCGTCCAACCGAAAAGCTCGACCTTATTATCACCACTGAAAATAACGCTGAAACAATACGACGGCTGCAACAGCAGGGGAAAAACCTGCTGACGCTGGTAACCAATAAAAAAAATATTAACGACATTGACACCCTGCAAAACCAAGAACACTTTTCTCTGTACTTTAGCTCCGCCGGCCAAGCCGCTTATCTGTGCGACGCGCTGTCCGATCTGGCCGCTGACGCCCAGCTTCCCCTGCTGCAGGAAAGGCTTGTCGACATTGTGGTCGAGCTGTCGCGTGGCGGTATACCGCCGATACAAGAACTTCCCTACCGCTTGGCGCGTAAATACTATGCCGAATCACCGACGCGCATGCGCGAATTGACCGCATTGCTGATGGAACGCCTTGGCGATCAGATGCAGGGACGTTGCGGCAGCGATCTCTGCCATCTCACCTGGCAACCCGGCGCCGACTTCCATACGGTACCGGTGGCGGACATCACGACCCCCGCACAGTTGCAACATTTCTTCTTTAATGAAACCGGCGCGCTCAAACAGGGACGCTATGCCCAGCCACGAGTGATGGTCGACGTAGCGGCTTGCGGTGACGGCACTCAGCTTACCCTGTATGGCGACGACATGCGTTTCAACGCGTTCACCGACTATCTTGACGCGCTATTGGCAGATCCGGCCGATCCCATCGCCGCGCCCATTGTTACTCAACCTCACACGTTACATCGCCTGAGCCAATTCAACGCAACCGACGATGCCGAGCTCCTGGCGCACGACGTCATCGCTTTGTTCCGCCACGCCGCCGCCGCTCATCCGCAACAGGCCGCGCTGCATGCCGATGGCCAGACATACAGCTATGGAGAAATCGATCGCGCCTCGGATCAGTTTGCCTGTTGGCTGCTTGAACACAGTGGCGCCGCCAGTTCGGTCGTCGCCGTCTCGATGGACAAGTCAGCGACGCTGCTGATCGTGCTGTTGGGGATACTGAAAAGCAATAAAACCTATGTACTGCTCGACCCGCAGGCGCCAGCGGCGCGCAATCAAAGCATTCTTGACGACGTACAGCCCGCGCTGATTTTGGCCGACTCGCCGTTGCACTCCGGCGACGCGCCATGCATTGCGCCATCAAGCATTGATTACCGTTCGCTGAACATCCATGCGGAGCAACTCCCTCAATCGCGAGACGCTCTGGCCTACGTCTGCTATACCTCCGGGACGACAGGCAAGCCCAAAGGCGTCATGATCGGGCGTGAAGGCCTGAGCAACGTGGCGCAAAACCACCGCGATTTCATTGGACTGGCGCAAGGCAGCCGCGTGCTGGCCATCGCCTCGCTGGGTTTCGACGCCTTCGGCTGGGACGTCTATGGCGCGTTAGTCAGCGGCGCGACGCTTTATCTTGCGCCCTCGGAGCTGCATACCGATGTCGGCGCGCTGCACGACTATCTGACTCAACACGATATCGGCCATATCACTATTACGCCGGCAATTCTGGAATTGTTGCCCCGCGAAATGTGGCCGGGACTGCGGACGATGATCGTCATGGGAGACGCCCCACCTGCGGACGTCGTTGCCTGGTGGGCCGAACGCACCCGATTGTGCAACGGTTACGGGCCGACCGAGGCTTCCATTGCCACTTCGCTGTGCGAGTATCGTCCCGGCGTTCCCTGGAACTGCATTGGCAAACCGCTGAAAAACTACCGTTGCCACATCCTTGATCCCCACCATAATCCACTGCCGGTCGGTTTTGAGGGCGAACTGTGCATCGCCGGCAGCGGCCTGGCGCACGGTTACCTGCATCAAGAGGCGCTGAGCGCAGAGAAGTTCATTACCTGTCGGCTACCGTATATGGCGGCCGAAGAGCGTCTTTATCGAACCGGCGACATCGCCAAATGGGACGAACAGGGCAACATTATTTTCGTCGGCCGCCGCGATCACCAGGTGAAGATACGCGGAGTGCGCATCGAGATGGGAGAAGTGGAAAGCGCCGTCCGCAGTCACCCACTGGTTGAAAGCGCCTGCGTGGTCGCTCGCAGCCAGCCCTCGGGCAAAATTCTCGCCGCCTTCGTGCAACCCGTTTCGCCTGAGCTGACGATCGACGCGCTGCGTCACGCGTTGGTCACACAGCTCCACCCCGCCGCGATCCCCAGCGTTTTTATTTTCTTGCCGGCGCTGCCGCTGACCATCAATGGCAAGATCGCCCGTCAACAGTTGGAAAACTGGCCGTTGGATGAGCGCAATGAGCGCTTGACGCCGCCGGAAACCGAAACGGAGGCTATTCTCGAGCGCATCGTGGCCAACGCCATCGGCTGTCCGCAAGCCGACGTCACACAGGAGTTCATCAACCTGGGTGCGCACTCGCTGACTATGAGCAAAATCGTCGCGCTCGTCGCACGCGATCTTTGCTGCCACCTGAGCATCGCCGATCTGTTCCGCCACAATACGGTGCGCAAATTGGCCGAATATATCGAGAATAAGGCCGTTGCCGCGGAGCGCGCCATCGCGATCTGCGACGAACGCCGCGCGCCGCTCAGCCCGCAGCAGAACCTGCTCTGGTACCTGAGCGCATTGAATCCTGACGACTGCAGTTACAACCTGCCGCTGGCGGTAGACATCCAGGGCCCGCTCGATCTGGCGCGCTTTGAGCAGGCGATCAATTTTATTTATGAAAAACATGAAAGCCTGCGCACTCGTTTCGCCGAAACCGACGGTGTCGCCTATCAGTTGGCAGAACCGCATGCTCCGATTCGCCTTGCCGACCACTGGGTGGACGGCCAAACGCAGTCGGCAGAAAAGTGGGTGCGCCAACTGTGTGCTACGCCTTTCGACATCACCGCTCGGCCGCCACTGGCGCTTCGGCTGGTACAGTATCATCAGCAGCACCATGTTTTGATTTGGGTAAAACACAACATTATTACCGATGCCTGGAGCGAACAACTGATCCTTAACGATCTGTGGCAGCGCTATAACGAGCTCGACAATCACAACGGCTTCGACGCACCGCAACCGCAGATTCAAACTATCGACATCGTCAATAGCGGCATCGCGTCACCCGCGCCGGCGGATGTTGCTTATTGGCAACAGCAACTGCAAGACTGCCGCGAACTGGACTTCCCGCTGGATAAACCGCGCCCGCTAATGCCGACGCACGCCGGAGAGCGCATCCATTATCAGCTGCAGCCCGACGTCGCCGATCTGCTGGCGTCACGGGGCAAAGCGCTGGGCGCCACGCCTTTCGCCTTGCTCTGCACGGCATTAAGTTTGCTGCTCAGCCGTTATACTCAGCAGCAGGATATCGTCATCGGCACCGCCATCGCAGCGCGGGACAACCTGGATCAGGCGCAAGTCAGCGGCTTCCATGTCAATACCGTTCCGCTGCGTATCCAACTGGGCGAACAGGACACCCTCGCCGGGCTGATCGGTAACATGATGGAAACCTGCATCGGCGCCTATCAGCATCAGCAGCTCTCGTTCGACCGGATCTTGCACCAGATCGAATACGAGCGGATGTCGAACAAAAATCCGTTATTCCAAATCATGGCGATCCTGCAGAACGCCGGCGACGTATGCCAACAAAACCTGCGCGATTGCACGCTGCATCGCTTGCCGCTTTCATCGGGCTTCTCGATGTTCGATATGACCTGGAACTTCAGTGTGGAACAAGGCGCCGTCGCCATCGAACTCGATTACGCCAGCGAACTGTTTTATCCCGCCAGCATGCAGATGCTGTTGGACAACTATCAGCAAACGCTGCAACAACTGCTCACCCTGCCGGCCAATACGGCGCAGCATGCCCTTAACCCGCTATGCGAACGGGAACAAGATTGGCTGCAACAGTTGGCCGTCAACGCGGACGCAGGCTCACGTGACTCGCTGCTGGTGCAAATTGGCCGGTTGGCACATACCCAGCCTGACAGCCTCGCCGTCAGCTGCGAACGGCATCAGTACAGCTACCGTCAGCTGTGGGCGCAGTCTGAACGCGTCGCGCATGCCTTGCTGCGCATCGACAGCCGGCCTTTCTCGGTCGGCGTCATGATGGAGAAAAGTTGCCACGTCGCCGTGCTCCTGCTCGGCGTGCTGAGAGCCGGCAAACACTACGTGCCGATTGACGTACACTACCCGGCCGACCGCGTGAGCTACATGATCGAGAACGCGCAAGCCCGGTTGCTGGTGACCGATGGTGAGCCAGAGCAAGGTTGGGCCAGTCCCGCCGTCGGTTTCGACTCGCTGGTTTCTCATCCTGCAGCGGCCGACGCGTTGCCGATCCCAGCCGACGATACGCTGGCCTATATCATGTACACCTCAGGCTCAACCGGTAACCCCAAAGGGGTGATGATCACGCATGGCAACCTGAACAATTTCACCAACGACTTCGTCGGGCGGCTGGCGCTGAGCGCGCGCGATAAGGTGCTCAGCCTGACCAGCATCAGTTTCGATATTTTTGGGTTGGAACTGTTCTGCTCGCTGGCCGGCGGCGCGCACGTCACGCTGTGTCCACGAGAAACCGCCATGGATCCGGTCAAGCTGTATCACTTTATCGAGCGACAGCAGCCCAGCGTGATTCAAGCGACACCTACCGTCTGGAGTACCATCGTCCACCACCTGCCGGCGGCGAGCCAACGCCCCATGACCGTGCTATGCGGCGGCGAGAAAATGCCGGCGGCCCTGTTGACGCAATTGCGACGCATCGCGACACGGGTGCTGCAGGTGTATGGCCCGACGGAAACCACCATCTGGTCGACCTGCGCCGATCTGACTCACGAAGGCGCAAGCGACTGTATCGGCACGCCGATCCAGGCGACTGAGGTTCTGGTCATGGATCAGGCCGGCAACCCGCTGCCAAGCGGCGCATTTGGTGAGCTGTGGCTGGGCGGCGCAGGGGTATCGCCGGGGTATTGGCGCAACCCGACGCTGAGCGATAAGGTCTTTCTACGGCGTCAGGCGTTCGGCGCCGAGCGCTATATGTACCGTACCGGCGACATTGTGCGTTTTAATCGACAGGGGCAGCTGGAGTATCTCGGCCGGAACGATCACCAGGTCAAAATTCGCGGTCACCGCATCGAGTTGAGCGAAATCGATCTCAGTTTATCGTCTCTCGACAATATCGAGCGATCGCTCAGTTTAATTGTCGGTGAAGACCAGCAAGCCCGCATCGTCAGCTACCTGCAGTTAACGCCGGGAGCAGAGCTGAATGAAAAAGCGGTGCGCGCGGCGCTGAAAGCCCGTTTGCCGAATATCATGATCCCGTCCGGTTTTGTGGTGCTGTCGGCCTTCCCGCTCACCAACAACAACAAAATCGACATTCGTCGGTTACCGGCACCGGAAATCCGCTATTCGGCTTCGGAAGCGGACTACACGCCTGCGGCCAACGAGGCGGAAAGCGCCATGCAGCATATCTGGCAACAAGTCTTGTCACAGACGCAGATCAGCGTCTGCGACAGCTTCTTCAGCCTGGGTGGAAATTCACTGCAGATCCCGCAGCTGCTGCACGCCATTCGTCAACAGATGGGCGTCTCGCTGACTATCCGCGAATTCATCATGCACAGTCAGATCCGCGAACTCACCGCGCTGGCCTTGAGCAAAACTGCCGAGGCCGCCGATGAAACGCATTGAGGTGTACCACCAAGGGCGTTGTCATCACCTTGACCACCGAGAGCCGCTGCGGCTCTCGGCCAGGCTGGACTTCGCCGATAACCCAACCAACCTTTATGGCGTGGCTCCCGCCGACTCGGCGCCGCTGAGTTACGGCGATACCGTCGCCAGCGTGCGTCATGGCGGGGTCTGCAACGCCGAGCGCATCAGCCTGGTGCCGCACTGCCACGGCACACACACCGAATGCATCGGCCATATTCTTCCTGAAACGCACAACGTGGCGGATTTGCCGCTTGAACCGTTCATCGCCGCCACCCTGATTCGCGTCAGGCCGCAGCGAGCGGACGCAACTGCAGAGAGCTATAACGCCAGCGCTGCCTCTGAAGATTGGCTGATTACCCGGGCGGCACTCGATGACGCGTTGGCGCCGTTGTCGGGCGACTACCTGCAGGCTTTGGTGATAGCAACCGAGGCGCCGAGCGATTTCCGCGCCGCGGCCTGCGCCCCCTACTTCAGCCATCAAGCCCTGGCGCGCATCGTCGAACTCGGTGTCCAGCATCTGTTGGTGGATATTCCATCAATCGACCGGCTATACGACGGCGGACGCATGGACAATCATCGCCGTTTTTGGGGGCTTGAGGCCCCCGACAGGCCGCAAACAGGGCGCAAATACGCCTCCGTGACCGAGCTGATTCAGGTTCCCGCGCAGGCCACGGCGGGACACTATTTTCTGACCCTTCAACTGCCGGATCTGAGCGGGGATGCCCTTCCCAGCCGGCCCATCTTATTTTCGTTTTCTACAGGGAAAGTGACATCATGAATTACGCCAGCTATCTGCAGCTAAACCAGTTGCTGTCGCTGCAACAGCCAGCCTCGCCGTCTGCGGAACACCGCAATGAAAACTTGTTTATCATCACTCATCAAACCTACGAGCTCTGGTTCAAGCAGTTGATCGATGAGCTTCATCTGGCGATCGCGCAGATCGAAGAAGGAGATATACCGGCGGCGATCGAAACGATGACGCGCGTCAATGCCATTACCCAAACCGTGGTGAATCAGATCGCCGTGATTTGCACGCTGAAGTTTCACGAATTCCAGCGTTTTCGCAGCTATCTCGGCACCGCCAGCGGTTTTCAATCCTACCAGTTCGCCGGCATAGAAGCGCTGCTCGGCAAGGAAAATCCGAAAAAACTACAGCAGTATCAGGGTGATGAAGAGGCACAGCGCCGATTGGCGGCTATCATCCAACCGGTTTCACTATGGCAGGCAATACGCGGCCATCTGATGCGTCTCAATGACCAGCCCAATCAGACGGCGCGGGGCTTCGACGACATCATCAGGCAATCGCTGACGCGTTCGAGCTGCGAGTCGCTGCTGCTCAATCAACTGCTGGATTTGGATTCACTGCTGCAGGAGTGGCGTTATCGCCATGTGAAACTGGTGGAACGTACTATCGGGCAGCGGAAAGGTACTGGCGGTTCATCGGGTTCAGACTATCTGAAATCTACGCTGTTCACGCCGATCTTCGATGAATTGTGGAACGCCATCAACTGAATGCGTTCCTTAACGCCAAGGAAGCTCAGGCTTCCTTGGTCTCCTGAAAATACGGATTTCGCCATGCATTGCACCCACTTCCCCAACGCCCCACGCAGCTTGAAACCGCTGACGCCAGGGCGCCAGGGCAGCCTGCGGCTGATCGCTTTTCCCCACGCCGGCGCCGGCGCCACTGCCTTTCAGGAGTGGAGCCCCTCGTTGCATCAGGACATCGAACTCTATGCCGTGCAATACCCCGGTCGAGAGGAGCGGGCAAACGAAGCGCCGCTCTGTCACCCCCAATCACTCATCAATCAACTGATGCCGGCACTGCAGCCACTGCAGGACAAACCGCTGATCTTTTTCGGCCACAGTCTTGGCGGACGGGTTGCGCTGGCGTTAGCGATGGCGCTGCCTCAGCCGCCGCTGCAGTTGATCATTTCCGCCAGTTCATCGCCCTTCCTGGCGCGCCACAGTTCGTTGCTGAGAATGCCGCGTGCCGCTTTGTTGAACGCGCTATGTGCCGGTGAGAGTCTGGATGCGTCGCTCATCGGCGACAGCGCGCTGCTCGATTACTATCTGCCGCTGATCCGTGCCGATCTGATGCTGTCCAGCCAATTGCTTTTCCCTGCGCAACCGGGTTACCGCGCCCCGCTGGCGATGTTTTATGGTGAAAACGACGAGTTGATCGATCGGCAGGATTTGCTCGATTGGCGCCGGATCGTGCAAGGCGATTTTCAGCAGCGCACTTTTGCCGGCGGACATATGTATATCACCACTCAGCGCGACGCCGTGATAGCCGGCATTCACCAGTTGCTGGCAGGCCACCTGAGTGAACCGGCCAGCCGGTAGCACTCAGGCGTTTTCACTCTCAGGCAACGCCAAACGACGCTCGTTATGCACCACCCGCCACGCCAACAGCAGCACGCACAGGCTGCAGAGCGACAGCACGGCGCCCAGGTGCTGCGACAGCCCCGCCAGCACCAAGCCACCGCCGAGCATCAGGTAATACATCAGACCCAGGATGGCGCCGGCGGTGCCCATGCAGTCTTTATAATGGCGCAGCGCGCGCGCCAGAATATTGGGAATGGCGATGCCGTACGCCATCACCACCAGCATCATCGGCAGAACGAACCACAAGGTCCCTTCCAGCAGCAATACCAGCAGGCCGCCGGCCAGCGACAGCGTGCAGGCCAGCATCAACAGCGCGGGGAACAGCCAGTGCTTGCCGATCAAAAACTTGTTGATCGCCGCGCCGATACCGACCCCGGCTGCCAACACCAAACCGGTATAACCGAACCACTGCGCCGGCAGTTCTAACGCCGAGAAGTGGAATGGCGCCAGTTGGTAATAGCTGAACATGCAAATATTGAACAGCGCCACCAACAGCGCACTGAGCCAAATATCCCCGTCCTTGATCATCCGCCCCAGCGTGCCGAAAAATGAATTCTTCACCACCTGTTGCGGACGCGTCTCCGGCAGTTGCCAACCGGCATAGCCCAGCAACAGCGCCGCCAACAGCGCCAAACCGCCGAATACCCCCTGATAGCCCCAATAGTGAGTCAGCACTGCGCCGCTCAACACGCCAACCGCCGGACTGATCGCCATGGCGATCCCCATCACCGAGAACACCCGCGCCAACTCATAACCGTCGAAGCGATCGCGAATCGCCGTTTGCGTCCCGACCGAACCGACCGCCGCGCCAAAGGCGGCCAGCACCCGCGCCGCCAGCAGCATGCTGAAGCTGCCGCTGAACAGCGCGACGAGAGAAGCCAGCAAATAGAGCGTCAGCCCGGCCAAAATGGTGGGACGGCGTCCAATGACGTCACACATCCGCCCCCATACCACTACGCCCAGCGCAAAGGCGAAAAAGTAGCAAGAGAGCGTTTGCGCCGCCATCTCCGCACTGACCCGGAAACCGTGCGCAATGTGCGTTAATGCCGGGCTGTAGATGGTCTCCACCACCTGGGGAAACATCATCATCGACGTCGCCAATGTCAGCGTCAGTTTACGTTGCATAACAGATCCTGTAGCCAAGAATAAGCTGCACAAGGTAGCATCTGCTCCCCGGTACCGATTACAATATAAAAGACAATAAATTTACAAAATCGGACATACTATGGCGTGGCTTCAGGCGCAGGACAGTTTTAATCCGGATACGCTCGACAACGGCGTGCTCGGGATCGCCGCCGAACTGGCGCAGCACGACTCGGGCACGCATTGGCATGACAGGGGGCAGTTGCTGTTCTGTCAGCAAGGCAGCATGCGTATCACGCTCAACCAAAGCATCTGTATGCTACCGCCGGGCAGAGTGGCCTGGATCCCGCCGCAGGTGGCTCACCGCGTTCAGGTCAACGGCGTCGTCGGTTACCGTTCGCTTTATCTCGACGCCGATCGCTATGCCTGTCTGCCTGCGCAGCTTGCCGTCCTGACGGCCTCACCGCTGCTGCGCGAGGTGTTGGAACGCATCGCTTTCGCCGCCTTCGACACCGACTGGCAGCATGGGCCTCACGCCAATATTCTGGCGGTCTGCCTGGACGAGATCGCCGCCGCGCCGCGCGAACTGACGTTGTTGCCGCTGCCCAGCGACCGGCGCCTGCGCCATCTGGCCAATCTGGACATGCTTCCGCCGCTGCACGAACTATCGCGCTATAGCGGCGCTTCCGAGAAAACCATCAGCCGGATTTTCCGCCGTGAAACCGGGCTCGGTTATCAACAGTGGCGTCAGCAATGGCGCCTGATCAAAGCGATAGAGATGCTGGCCGAAGGGCTGAGCCAATCCGACGTCGCCGGTCGGCTGGCGTTTTCCAGCGACAGCGCCTTCGCCACTTTTTTCAAGAATATGGCGGGCAGCCCGCCGAGAGCGTATATGGAGAGACGAAAGTAAAACGCCGTCTAAAACGGCAACGTCGACAGAAGGCGTTGATGGAGGGGAGAAAAGCGACGGTGAGAACGGCGCCCCCGCAACAAACGAGAGCGCCGTTTCGCTACGCCTCTAGCGATAGACGATTTCGCCCTTTGGCTCGTAGGCCGCCGCATCCAGCGGCGAGTGTTTCTCGATATACTGCTTCAGCACCTCGGCATCGATAAAGCCGGTGTTGACGTAGCTTGGCAGCCCATCCAGCTTCGGATAGCCGTCGCCGCCCAGTGCATTGAAGTTCAACGTCGCCATGCGGTAGGTTTTATCCGCCTGCAGCGGCTGGCCGTTGATCTTCACCTCGCTGACGCCCTTGCCGTCCGCCACCAGGCTGACGTTGTCGAACTGGGCGTAGGCGCCGGAATCCGGCTTCATATTGGCCACTACCGCCAGGTATTGCTCAATCTCACTGCCTTTCATATCGACATGCACCAGGGTATTGCCGAACGGCTGGACTTTGAGCACGTTCTTATAGGTGATATCGCCGCTTTCAATCGAATCGCGCACCCCGCCACCGCTCATCACGGCGAAGTCGGCGTCGGCGCGCTCCCTCTGCGCCGCCAGCATCACCCGCGCCAGGTTGGTCTGCACGAAGCGCACCTTGCTGCGATCGCCTTCAAGCTTGCCGTTGACGCTGCCGATCTTCACGCCCAGCTGCGCCTTGCCCTTATCCTGGAACGGCGTCAGCAGCTTCATCATGGTCGGATCTTCCGCAATCTGCTGGGTGTAGTACACGCGCTCGCTGGTGCCGTCGGCTTTCTCCACCTTCTTCTTCAGGTTCACCGGGATCAGCTGATAATGCACCAGCTTCAGCTCGCCGTTGCGGAATTCGAAATCGGCGCGCCCGACGTATTTGCCCCACTCGTGCGCCTGCACGATCCAGGTGCCGTTCTGACGATCCGGCGAGCATGGCGTGCCCGGTACGTAATCCGCCTGTTTGCGGTTGTCACCGGCCATGCACACCGGATCCTGCGAGTGGCCGCCGACGATCATGTCGAGATATCCCGCCGGCAGGCTGCGCGCCATCTCCACGTCGCCCGGCGCGTTAGAGCCATGCTCGCCGTTGTCGTAGTGCCCCATATGGGTGGCGGCGATGATCACGTCCGGCTTCTCGTCCTTGCGCAGTTGCTCCACCACCTGCTTCGCTTCCTGCGCCGGCACGCGGAACTCCATGTCGGTGAAGTACTCCGGATTGCCTATCTTGGCGGTGTCGTCGGTCGTCAGGCCGATCACGGCAATCTTGATACCCTGCTTGTCGAACAAGGCGTAAGGCTTGAACAGGCGCTGGCCTGTGCTTTTCTGGTAGATGTTGGCGGACAAGAGCGGGAAGGTCGCCCACTTCTCCTGCTGGCGCAGCACGCTCAGTGGGTTGTCGAATTCGTGGTTGCCGATCGCCATCGCGTCGTAACCCACCAGGTTCATGCCGCGGAAGTCCGGCTCGGCGTCCTGCAGATCCGATTCCGGCACGCCGGTGTTGATATCGCCGCCGGACAGCAACAGCACGCTGCCGCCCTGCGCCGCCACTTCGCGGCGAATGCCGTCCACCAGGGTTTTCTGCGCGCCCAGACCGTATTCACCGTGATCGTTCTGCCAGAAGTGACCGTGATGATCGTTGGTATGCAGAATGGTGATGGCGTAGGTCTTATCCTTTTCCCAGGCACTGGCGGCCCCCGACAGCAGCGTCAGGGATACGGCCAACGCGCATGCGGTGGTTTTCAGCGAAAAACGCATGGCGGATCTCCGTGTATTAAATGGCTTTTATGATGAGGGCGAAATTGTAGCGCGAATTAATGACAGCTGATTTCAATTTTTTGCGATGTGAGTCTGATTATTTCAGATATGGTAAAAATTGAACGCCCTGCCTAAGATGTCATCTCTGTGCTCAACAACTTATCAGGCTAATAATAATATGACCGACAGTAGCCAAAGCGCGATGCCGCCCGCCAAGGGCAGTACGGTAAAGAGGACCGCTTTCTCCATCCTTGGCGCCATCAGCGTGTCTCACCTGCTCAACGATATGATCCAGTCGCTGATCCTGGCGATTTATCCGATCCTGCAAGCCGATTTCCACCTCAGCTTCGTGCAGATCGGTATGATCACCCTGACCTATCAGCTCACGGCTTCCCTGCTGCAACCGCTGATCGGCTATTACACCGATAAACACCCGCAGCCTTACTCACTGCCTATCGGCATGGGCTTTACCCTGTCCGGCCTGCTGCTGCTGTCGGTGGCGAACACCTTCCCGCTGGTGCTGCTGGCAGCGGCGCTGGTGGGCACCGGCTCATCGGTATTCCACCCGGAATCCTCGCGCGTGGCGCGCATGGCCTCCGGCGGACGACACGGCCTGGCGCAGTCGCTGTTCCAGGTCGGCGGCAACTTCGGCAGCTCGCTCGGCCCGCTGCTGGCCGCGCTGATCATCGCGCCTTACGGCAAAGGCAACGTCGCCTGGTTCACGCTGGCGGCGCTGCTGGCGATCGTGGTATTGCTGCAGGTCAGCAAGTGGTACCAACATCAGCATCGGGCGGCGAAAGGGCAGCCGAAAAGCCCCGCAATGCTGAAACTGCTGCCAAAACGTACCGTCGCCTACTCGCTGGGCATTCTGCTGGTGCTGATTTTCTCTAAATACTTCTATCTGGCCAGTATCAGCAGCTATTACACCTTTTATCTGATACATAAGTTCGGCGTTTCGGTGCAGAATGCGCAAATTCACCTGTTCGCCTTCCTGTTTGCGGTGGCCGCTGGAACCATCATCGGCGGGCCCCTTGGCGATAAGATAGGGAGAAAATACGTTATTTGGGGCTCAATCCTTGGTGCAGCGCCATTTACGCTTATTTTACCCCATGCATCCCTGTACTGGACCGGCATTTTGACGGTGATCATCGGGGTTATTCTCGCCTCAGCGTTCTCCGCCATCCTGGTCTACGCACAGGAGCTGATCCCCGGTAAAGTCGGCATGGTTTCCGGTTTATTCTTCGGTTTTGCTTTCGGTATGGGCGGGTTAGGCGCGGCAGTTCTTGGTTATGTCGCGGATTTGACCAGTATCGAGCTGGTCTACCAAATCTGTGCTTTCCTGCCGCTGATCGGCATTATTACCGCGCTACTGCCCAATATGGAGCATAAACCGCAATAACCCCGCGAACTGCCCGGATGAAAGTATTTATTCATCCGGGTTATCCTACGGATAAATCAATGTTATTTGGTTTATCTGGCACAAAACCCCCTCATTGACGCGCCTTAAGCGAAATCCTCTGCTTTTTTACAAAAAAGACCAAATTAGCCAAGCAAGCCGCGAACAAATGCAATAAACTAAATGTATCTTTTCGTAACTTTGTTGCGTTTCTCCCGTGCCGCGATGCATAGCCAGAAGGAGTATGGATGCATAATTCAACACCGCTCATCACCACCATCGTCGGAGGGTTAGTACTCGCCTTCCTCCTCGGTATGCTGGCGAACCGCCTGCGCATCTCACCCCTGGTGGGGTATCTGGCCGCAGGGGTGCTCGCCGGCCCGTTCACCCCCGGTTTCGTCGCCGATACCTCACTGGCGCCGGAACTGGCGGAAATCGGCGTTATCCTGTTGATGTTCGGTGTTGGCCTGCACTTCTCTTTGAAAGACCTCCTCGCAGTAAAATCTATCGCTATACCCGGCGCCGTGGCGCAGATAGCCGTCGCTACCCTGCTCGGCATGGGGCTGTCCAAGCTGCTCGGCTGGGATCTGATCTCCGGCCTGGTGTTCGGCCTCTGTCTCTCCACCGCCAGCACCGTGGTGCTGCTGCGCGCGCTGGAGGAGAGGCAATTGATCGACAGCCAGCGCGGGCAAATCGCTATCGGCTGGCTGATCGTCGAAGATTTGGCGATGGTGCTGACGCTGGTATTACTGCCCGCCTTCGGCAATATGCTGGGCAACGACAACGCCAGCAGCAGCCAGCTGCTGATGGAGCTGGCGCTGACCATCGGCAAGGTCATCGCCTTCATTGCGTTGATGATCGTGGTCGGCCGCCGCCTGGTGCCGTGGATCCTGTCGAAAACCGCCAGCACCGGCTCGCGCGAGCTGTTCACCCTGGCGGTATTGGCGCTGGCGCTCGGCATCGCCTACGGCGCGGTGAAGCTGTTCGACGTCTCCTTCGCGCTGGGCGCCTTCTTCGCCGGCATGGTGCTGAACGAATCCGAGCTGAGCCACCGCGCGGCGCACGACACCCTGCCGCTGCGCGACGCGTTCGCGGTGCTGTTCTTCGTCTCGGTTGGCATGCTGTTCGATCCGATGATCGTGATTAACGAACCGCTGGCGGTGCTGGCGACGCTGGCGATCATCGTGTTCGGCAAATCCGCCGCCGCGTTCCTGCTGGTGAAAATGTTCGGCCACTCCAAGCGCACCGCGCTGACCATCTCCGCCAGCCTGGCGCAGATCGGCGAGTTCGCCTTTATTCTGGCGGGCCTCGGCATCGCGCTGGGCATGATGTCGGAACACGGGCGCAATCTGGTGCTGGCCGGCGCCATTTTGTCGATCATGCTCAACCCGCTGCTGTTCACCCTGCTGGAGCGCTATCTGGCCAAAACCGAAACCATCGAAGAGCAAATCCTCGAAGAGGCGGTGGAAGAAGAGAAGCAGATCCCGGTGGACATGTGCAACCATGCGCTGGTGGTCGGCTACGGCCGCGTCGGCAGCCTGCTGGGCGGCAAACTGGCCGAGGCGGGCATTCCGCTGGTGGTGATCGAGAACTCCCGCCCGCGGGTGGAAGCGCTGCGCGAACAGGGCATCAAGACGGTGCTGGGCAACGCCGCCAATCCGGAAGTGATGGATCTGGCGCGGCTCGACTGCGCGCGCTGGCTGCTGCTGACCATCCCCAACGGCTATGAGGCCGGCGAGATCGTCGCCTCGGCGCGCGCCAAGCGGCCGAACATCGAGATCATCGCCCGCGCCCACTACGACGACGAGGTGGCCTACATCACCGATCGCGGCGCCAATCAGGTGGTGATGGGTGAACGGGAGATCGCTAACAGCATGCTGAACATCCTGCAGCTGGATACCCTGAGCGAAGAAGAAAAAATGGGGGGCTGCCCGATCTGAGGCACCGCGCACAAAAAAAGGTCCGGCATGCCGGACCTTTTCTTTTTCAGCGGATTAACGCTCCCAATAGGACTCTTCCAGGCTGTCTTCGCGCTCCGGCAGGCCGCGAGTGAGACGCGGCGAATGCTGGTTCAACACCTGGTAGCTGACGCGGTTGGCGTATTTGCACACCTGCGCCAACGAAGAGTATGTCAGGTAACTGCGCACGTGCTTGCTCGAGTTCGGCACGTTGTGGCGGTGATAACCGTTGGCGGCGATATCGTGCAGCAACGCCGACAGCGCGCCGTCGCCGGCGCCGTTGGTGTTCATGATCTTCTCCGGCCCGCCCATATACGGCGCGATGTGCGAGTAAACGCGCAGCGGATGCTCACAGTGTTCGCGACGCATGGCGCGGCTGAACTCGTAGCGGTTGAACTCGGCGATATGCCCCGGCAACAGCGGGTGCTGGGTCTGACGCTTGTTGGCCTCTTCGGTGTAGCCCGCCATATACAGGCCGTTCGGCCCGGCGGTGCACAGCACCAGATCCACCCACTCTAGCGCCATGTCCGAGGCGGTCAGCGGATCGCTCAGCCCGGTCAGCTCCAGCGCTTCGTCTTCGTTCATCGCCAGAATGGTCACATTTTCCTTCAGGAAGTCGCGCCACCACTGCGGGTTGTCGGCGATCACGTACTTGGTGCCCAGGGTCAGCACCACCGGCACATCGTGCTTTTTAGCGTATTTGATCGCCTGCAAGGTCGCGTCCTTTATCGGCTCCCCTTCCTTGCAGCGCACCAGATAAGAGCTCAGCACCAGCGCCGACGCGCCGGCGATCACCTCTTCAGGGATGCTTTCCGGGCGCAGCTGGTTCATCTGGCCGGGGTTGATGGCGAAGGTGCGCTCGCCGCTTTCGCCGATCAGCGTGAAACAGCGGCCGATGGCGCCGTCAACGCCCTGCAGATAGTTAAGATCGGTGCGGCTGGAGGTATTGCACAGATAACGGTAGGCGTAGCTGCCGATTTTCACGTTGCTGCACATCACGCCGAGCAGCACCGAGCGATCGTCCGCCAGCACCGAATAGTTGTGCATGGTGTTGCCGATGGTGCCGCCGGCGAACTGATGGGTGACCAGGTTGTTTTCATTCAATTCCTGATACAGCGCCTCGGCGACGTCATCTTCGATCACCAGAGAGTGGCCCAGGCTCAGGCCGTAGCGCTGGACAAAAGCGTCGTCCACTTTCGCCTCGATATCCACCAGCGTCTGGTCGATGCCGACGATATACGAGGTGCTGATTTCACTTTCGGGCTGGGCCTGCTGCAGAAGCGGATCGCGGGCGCTCACCGGGAAATAGTGTTTGGACTTGCGTTTACCAGGAAATTTCATGTGATTGGTGGTGGTGGCGGTTTAACAAGCGGAGAATGTTAACACATCCCCGCCCGATCACGATGCATCTAATAGACAGATTATGGATGATTACAGACGCTGCGCCACCAGTTGCTGCATCATGTCAATATGCGCCGGCTCGTCGTTCAACGCTGAGATGTATTCAAACTTCTCGCCGCCGGCCTTAAGGAAGATCTCGCGGTTCTGCTCTTTAATCTCTTCCAGCGTTTCCAGGCAGTCCGCCGAGAAACCGGGGCAGATCAGCTGAATGTGCTTCACGCCCTGCGCCGGCAGCCCCTTCAGGGTTTCATCGGTGTACGGCGTCAGCCAAGGCTCGCGGCCGAAGCGCGATTGGTACGTCATCATCACCCGCTCCGGCGCCAGCGGCAGCGTGGCGCTCAGCGCTCGCAGCGTATCCTCGCAGCGCTGCGGGTAGTCGTCGCCCAGCCGCGCATAGCGCTTGGGGATGCCGTGGAACGACAGCACCAGCCGATCCGGCTGGCCGTGTTCGGCGAACGAACGCGCCACGCTTTGCTGCAGCGCGGCGATATAGGCTGGGTGTTCGGCGTAATCGCGAATGAAGGCCACCGACGGCAAGCGGCGATAGCCTTTCAGCACCCGGGCTACGCCATCCCATACCGCCGCGCTGGTGGAACAGGAATATTGCGGATAGAGCGGCAGCACCACCAGGTTGGTCACGCCCTGCGCCAGCAGCTTGTCGATGGCTTCCGCCAGGCTCGGCGAACCGTAGCTCATGCCCAACTCCACCGGCGTATTCGGCATGCGCGCCGCCAGTGCCCGCTGTTGGCGGCGGCTGTACACCAGCAGCGGCGAACCCTCTTCCATCCACACCGACTGATAGAGTTTCGCCACGCGCGGCGAGCGGATCGGCAGGATCGCGCCGTTGAGGATCGGCCACCAGATCAGCGGCGCCGTGTCGACCACGCGATCGTCACTGAGGAATTCCTTCAGATAGCGTTTGACCGCCGACGAGGTCGGCGCATCTGGCGTGCCCAGGTTCACCAGCAATACGCCGTGTTTCTCTTGCTTCATCTCAGTTCCCCTCATTTCCTTTCCGGCCGGCATTCCGTTCTGGGTCGGGATGTCAGCAGCCATTAATGCCGGCTATTGTAACGGAAAAGTCCTGCGTCGAAACCGATAACAGCAACAGGCTATGCCTGTGGGCTTCTTCCTTGCGCCAGCTGCCATACCGCCGCCACGTTGCGCGCCGTCACCTGCAGATTGCGATCGGCGTCCGCCAGCGCGTCTTCCAGCGTCACGATGCGATCGAGCACCGAAAACGCCGCATCGATGCCGTGTTGATGCACCACCGAATAATCCGGCGTCAGGCTGCCGGCGATGGCGATCACCGGCACGCCGTGACGCTTGGCCACCCGCGCCACGCCGATCGGCGTTTTGCCGTGAATCGACTGGCTGTCCAGCCGCCCTTCGCCGGTGATCACCAGATCGGCATCGCGCACCGCCTCATCCAGGCGCAGGGTTTCAGTGACAATCTCGATGCCCGGCCGCAAACGCGCGTTGAGCATGCCGAGCAGCGCCGCCCCCATGCCGCCCGCCGCGCCCGACCCTGGCTGGGCCAGCACGGCGCGGCCGGTTTCCCGTTCCAGCAGTTCGCCATAGTGGTGCAACGCCGCATCGAGCTGCGCCACCATCTCCGGCGTCGCCCCTTTCTGCGGCCCGAATACCGCCGACGCGCCCTTTGCGCCGCACAGCGGGTTATCCACGTCGCAGGCGGCGGTTACGCTCACCCGCTGCCAACGCGCGTCCAGCCCGGCGAGATCGAGGTGCGCCAGCTGCGCCAGCGCTGCGCCGCCCATTGGCAGCGGGCGACGATCCTTATCCAGCAATTTAACGCCCAGCGCCTGCATCATTCCGGCGCCGCCGTCGTTGGTGGCGCTGCCGCCGATGCCGAGAACGATCGCCTTCACGCCGCGATCCAGCGCCGCCAACATCAGTTCGCCAGTGCCATAACTGGTGGTGATGCGCGGATCGCGCCGGTTGGGCGGCGCCAGATGCAGCCCGGAGGCGGCGGCCATTTCAATCACCGCGGTTTCGCCGTCGCCCAACAAGCCATAGAACCCCTGCACCGGCTCACCCAGCGGGCCGGTGACCGTCACCTGAACGATTTCGCCGCCGGTGGCCGCCACCATCGACTCCACCGTGCCTTCACCGCCGTCCGCCATCGGCAGCTTCACGTAGTGCGCCTGCGGGTAAATCTGACGGAATCCCCGCTCGATGGCGTCGGCGACGCCGAGCGCGCTCAGGCTCTCTTTGAAAGAATCCGGGGCAATAACCACTTTTTTCAGCGTTTTCATCACTGTTCCTTATCCCGCCAGGTTAAATACGCCAAACATCAGCGCCGAGATTGCCGCGATGGTGAACCCCACCAGCGTTTCATACGGCAACAGTTTGAGCCGCTCGTGCACCGCCATATTGACGCTGCCGCCGGTGGCGTGGAAGAAGCTGCCGTGCGGCAGGTGATCCAGCACCGTGGCGCCCGCATGGATCATCGCCGCGCCGGCCAATCCGCTCACCCCCAGCTCAAGCAGCGTGGAGCTGAACACCCCGGAGGCGACGGCGGTGCCGGCAGTGGTCGAGGCGGTCGCCATCGACATCAGCGCGCCGGACAGCGGCGCCAGCAGCCAGGCCGGCAGCCCGGTGTGCGTCAAACCGGTAATCAAGACATCCTTCAGCGCCGAGTTGGCGATAATGCCCGCCAGCGTGCCGGTGCCGAGCAGCATGATCGCCACCGGCGCCATGCGCGACAGGCCGGAGACCATAAACTGATTGCACTGACGAATGCGCCCCATCAGCAGCGCGCCCGCCAAACCGCCGGCCGGCAGCGCGATCAGCGGATCAACGGCGATACCGGCGATCGGCCGCAGCGACAGCAGCAGGATCGCCACCAGCGGCGCGCTGATCGCCGCAGCGAAGCCCGGCCGCGCCCCTTCGGCATGCTGAGTCAGCTCTTCAGCCATCACCCTGCTACCTTTATCGCTCAGGCGACGCGCCAGCAGATAGGCCACCACCAGGCCGCACAGCCCCGGCACGATGCCGGCCATCATCACCGAGGTGAGCGGCACGTGGAAGTTGTCCGCCGCCGCGATGGTGTTCGGGTTGGGCGACATCACGTTGCCGGCCTTGCCGCCGCCGATCATCGCCAGCAGGATCGCCGCACGAGAAATGCCGGCCTTTTGGGCGATCGACAGCGCGATCGGCGCGACGGTGATCACCGCCACGTCGATAAACACCCCCACCGCCGTCAGGATCAGTGTAGCCACCGCCAGCGCCAGCAGCGCGCGGGTTTCGCCCACCTTGCGTACGATAGTTTCGGCGATGGTGTGCGCCGCGCCGGATTCGATCAGCACCCCGGCCAATACCCCCGCCGCCAGAATGCGCATCACGGCGTTGGTGATGCCCTGCGCCCCGCCGATCATCAGCGTCACGGTCTGCACCAGATCGGCGCCGCCGCACAGCCCGCCCGCCAGCGCGCCGGCAATCATGCCGTAAGCCGGTGGAACCTTGCGTAGAATCAGGACGATGGCGACGGCTAACGCCACCAGCGCCCCCAGAGTGGATACGGTTGTCATTGTTGTTTTCTCCGTGGTTGATGTGCAGGCCAACATATCCCGCGCGCCCGGCGTTGGCCTGAGGGGAAACAACAAAAAATCGCCGAAGGAACGGCGCGGAATTTGTGGGTTGGCACAACTCAGTCGTGCATCAGCATGCCGATATACAACCGCAGAGAGTCAGTTAATTGATTGATTTTCATGCCGGTTATGGCTTCGATGCGCTGCAGGCGATAGCGCAGGGTATTGACGTGAATATGCAGCTGCGCGGCGGCCTGCGTCTGATCACAATTCTGCGAAAAATAGTGGCGCAGCGTGGCGCGCAGCACGCCTTTTTCATCCTGTTCGCCCAGCGTCCGCCAGGGACGCCCCAGCTCTTTCGCTCGCCAGTCCTCCCCGAGATCGCACAGCAGCGACGGCAGCGGATAGTCGTGGTAGAACAGCGTGGCGTGGCGCAATTTCAGGCGCTGCGCCATCGCCTGGGTGGCGCGCGCGGTCAGGCTGGAGCGGTAGGCGCTTTGCGGATCGTCGTAGAAACCGCCGACGATCAGCCGCACCCGAAAACGGTGCTTGAGCTGGTTTTGCAGACGCTGCGCCTGTTGGCGCTCCAGCTTCAGGCTCCACTCGCCTTGCGCCATGCTGGCCGGGCGCAGCAGGGTCATTTCATTGAAGCCGGTAATGGCGATCAACGCATCGCGCTGGGTGGCCTCCAGCTCAGCCAGCAGTTCGCGCAGCAGGTGCGGCTGCGCCTCTTGCAGCTCGACGATCCACACGATGCGCGCCTGGCGCAGATCCAATCCCAGATACGCCGCCATCGCTTCCAGCGACGCCGTGTTCGGCTGCGGCTGCAACAGCTGGTTCGCCAGCTCCTCCCGGTAGCGTTTTTCCCACTGGTGCTGATCCAGCAGCGCCGCCTGCTCCACCATCATCTCCGCCGCCATTTTGACCAACTCGGCGTAGGCGCGCACCTCGGCCGGCTCGCCGGAAATGCCGATCACTCCCACCCGCTGATTGCGAAAGCTGAACGGCAGGTTGATGCCGGGCCGCACGCCCTTCAGGTGTTCGGCGGTGGCGCGGTCGATTTCCACCACCCGATTCTCCGCCAGCGCCAGCACCGCGCCTTCATGACGCTGGAACAGACGCTGTGGGTTGCCGGAAGCGATGATCACGCCGTTGCTGTCCATCACGTTGACGGAATGGCTGATGATGCCCATCGCCCGCTGGACGATCTGGCGCGCGGTGGCTTCCGCCAGAAGTTTGGTCTGTCTGAGCATGCCCGGCTCCCTGCTGAGGATGAAAACGCAGGCTTGTTATACGCCATTTGGCGCGGGCGATTAACGGGCACGGCCGCAACAAGCCGCCGCGATCACAATTTAACGGGAAAACGGCAAAAAAAACGCCGGGCCACAGGCCCGGCGTCATGCACAGCCAGCTTGCTATCAACCGAGGATAGTCGCCAGCTCTGCGCTCACTTCGGCCACCTTGCGGGTGCCGTCGATTTTGCGGTATTGGGTGTTGCCCGCTGCCGCTTCTTTGCTGTAGTAAGAGATCAGCGGCGCGGTCATCTGATGGTATTCCACCAGGCGCTTGCGCACGGTCTCTTCCTGATCGTCCTTGCGCGTGGTCAGCTCTTCGCCGGTCACGTCGTCTTTGCCTTCCACCTGCGGCGGATTGAACTTCACGTGGTATACGCGGCCGGACGGCGCGTGCACGCGGCGGCCAACGATGCGGTCAACGATCAGCTCGTCCGGCACGTCGAACTCCAGCACGAAGTCCACGTTGATGCCGGCTTCTTTCATCGCGTCAGCCTGCGGAATGGTGCGTGGGAAACCGTCCAACAGGAAGCCCTTGCGGCAATCTTCCTGAGCGATGCGCTCTTTGACCAGCGCGATCACCAGCTCATCGGTCACCAGCTTGCCGGCGTCCATGATCTCTTTCGCCTGCTTGCCCAGTTCACTGCCGGCCTTCACGGCTGCGCGCAACATATCACCGGTGGAGATTTGCGGAATGCCGTATTTCTCCATGATGAATTGAGCCTGAGTACCTTTACCAGCGCCCGGAGCGCCCAGCAGAATGATACGCATTGCGTAAATCCCCTTGCTATGTAGTTTTTATAAAATTGCGAAAACGCTCAACGATACCATTTCAGGGGGGGCAGGCTCAAGGCGCGCGAAGGAAATCGATTGCGGAATGTGCAAAAAAACGGGCAAGCAAAAGGCGAGAAAAAGCGGGTAAAAATCGGCAATGCGCCCCTAACGGTGCCGTTAAGGGCGCATATCTTCAGCTTTAGGCGGACAGTAACTTATTCATGCGACGGATGAACAGGTTCGGATCCTCCAGCGTGCCGCGTTCAGCCAACAGCGCCTGATCCAAAAGCAGGTCGATCCACTCGGCGAAATGTTCGTTATCGCCCACGTCGGATGCGCGTTTGACCAACGCATGCTCAGGATTAAGCTCGAAAATGTACTTCACTTCCGGCGCCTGCTGGCCCGCAGCGGCGAACAGCTTGGCCATCTGGGTGCTCATCTCGTCGGCGTCGGTCACCACGATCGCCGGCGTATCGGTCAGGCGGTGCGTCAGACGCACATCCTTCACGCGGTCGCCCAGCAGGGTTTTCACGCGTTCGATGAACGGTTCCAGCTGCTTCTCGGCCGCCTTCTGCTCTTCGGTTTCATCCGCCAGTTTATCCAGCGTTTCATCCGCCTTGCTGACCGACTGGAACGGCTTGCCGTCGAACTCGGTCAGGTAGCTCATCATCCACTCGTCAATGCGATCGGACAACAGCAGCACTTCGATGCCTTTCTTGCGGAACAGCTCCAGATGCGGGCTGCTCTTGGCGGCGGCGTAGCTGTCGGCGGTGATGTAGTAAATCTTTTCCTGCCCTTCCGCCATGCGGCCGACGTACTCTTCCAGCGACACGGTCTGCGCCGAGCTGTCGCCGTGGGTGGTCGCGAAGCGCAGCAGTTTGGCGATCGCTTCCTGGTTGCCGTTATCTTCCGCCGGGCCTTCTTTCAGCACCAGACCGAACTGCTGCCAGAATTTCTGGTAGCCTTCGGCGTCGTCTTTGGCCAGCTTATCCAGCATCTGCAGCACGCGCTTGGTCAGCGCGCCGCGCAGGTTCTGCGTCACGCGGCTGTCTTGCAGGATCTCGCGCGATACGTTCAGCGGCAGATCGTTGGAATCGATCAGGCCGCGCACGAAGCGCAGGTAGTTCGGCATGAACTGCTCGGCGTCGTCCATGATGAACACGCGCTGCACGTACAGCTTCAGGCCGTGCTTGTGATCGCGGTTCCACATGTCCCACGGCGCCTGCGCCGGGATATACAGCAGGCTGGTATATTCCTGCTTGCCTTCCACTCGATTGTGGCTCCAGCTCAGCGGATCGGTGAAATCGTGGGCGATGTGCTTGTAGAACTCTTTGTACTCTTCGTCGGTCACGTCAGCCTTGCTGCGGGTCCACAGGGCCTGCGCCTTGTTGATCTTCTCCCAGGTGACGGTGCCGTCTTCTTCGTTCTTGCTTTCGATCTCCACCGGCAAGGCGATGTGATCGGAATATTTGCCGATCACCGAGCGCAGGCGCCAGGCGTCGAGGTACTCATCTTCGCCTTCGCGCAGATGCAGGGTGATTTCGGTGCCGCGGGTCTCTTTGGTGATGTCGGCGATGGTGTAGTCGCCTTCACCGGCGGACTCCCAGAACACGCCCTCGTCATCGGCGGCGCCGGCCGCGCGGGTGCGCACGGTCACTTTGTCCGCCACGATGAACGCCGAGTAGAAACCGACGCCGAATTGGCCGATCAGTTGGCTGTCTTTCGCCTGGTCGGAACCGATGGATTCCAGGAACGCTTTGGTGCCCGATTTGGCGATGGTGCCGAGGTTTTCGATCACTTCTTCGCGGCGCATACCGATGCCGTTGTCGGCAATGGTCAGGGTGCGCTGCTCTTTATCGAAGGACAAACGCACACGCAGCTCGCCATCGCCGGCATACAGCTCCGGCGCGGACAAAGCGCGGAAGCGCAGCTTGTCGGCGGCGTCAGAGGCGTTGGAGATCAGCTCGCGCAGAAAAATTTCTTTGTTGGAGTACAGCGAATGGATCATCAAATGAAGCAGCTGTTTTACTTCAGACTGGAACCCGCGGGTTTCTTGACCTTTCATACTCATTGATTACCTCAAAAGACAATGGCTACCAAAATCGAACAATGAGGATCAGATGAGGGTCAGGGTCTTGTTTTTCAAGCGGACGGCGGGAAATTTTTGGCAAAAAACAATGGGGCCGGGCGGCCCCATCCGGGAAAACATCAGAACTTGATGGCGTGGCGCCCCGCCAGCGAATGCGACAGCGTGGTGCCGTCGACCATCTCCAGCTCGCCGCCCACCGGCACGCCGTGGGCGATGCGGCTGGCGAGCACGCCATACTGGCCACACATCTCGGCGATGTAGTTGGCGGTCGCCTCCCCTTCCACCGTCGGGTTGGTGGCGAGGATCACTTCGGTGATGCTTTCCTTTTCCAGCCGTTGCTCCAGGCGATCCAGACCGATATCGCCCGGCCCGATGCCGTCCAGCGGCGACAGATGCCCCATCAGCACAAAGTAGCGCCCGGCGAACTGGCCGGTCTGCTCGATGGCGTGGATATCCGCCGGGCTTTCCACCACGCAAATCTGGCCGTTTTGCTGGCGGCGCGGATTGGCGCAGATGGTGCAGACGTCCTGCTCGGTGAAGGTGCGGCAATCGGCGCAGTGGCCGATCTCCGACATCGCGCGCGTCAACGCCTGCGCCAGACGCATGCCGCCGCTGCGATCGCGCTGCAGCAGCTGAAACGCCATGCGCTGCGCCGATTTCGGGCCGACGCCCGGCAGGCAGCGCAGCGCCTCCATCAGGGATTCAAGGAGCGGGCTGGTTTGCATCAGAACGGCATCTTGAAGCCAGGCGGCAACTGCATGCCGCTGGAGACGGAGGCCATTTTCTCTTTCTGGGTCTCTTCGATGCGGCGCGCGGCGTCGTTAAACGCAGCGGCGATCAGATCTTCCAGCATCTCTTTGTCGTCTTCCATCAGGCTTGGATCGATTTCCACGCGGCGGCAGTTGTGCGCGCCATTGATGGTGACTTTCACCAGGCCGGCGCCAGATTCGCCGGTCACTTCCAATTTGGCGACTTCTTCCTGCATCTGCTGCATTTTTTCTTGCATTTGCTGGGCTTGCTTCATCAGGTTGCCCAGACCGCCTTTACCAAACATAGTCGTCTCTCGTCGCTAGGGCCGCGCACATCGCGCAGCATTTAAAGGGGGCGAATACTCTCTTCATCCAGATCCGCGTCGAAGAATCGGCGCAGCGTCTGAATGTTGGTATCCGCTTCGATGGACTGGCGCGCCTGCGCCAGCTTTTCCTCATAGATGGCTTGTCGCCATTCCAGCGGGGTGCGCTCCGCCGGATTATCGTCCTCCACCACGGTCAGCTCGATCGGACCGCCGTACAGCTCACCGAGCGCGTCGGCCAGCGTCTTCTGCGCCGAAGGCGAATTCAGATGGCGCTGCGAAGACCGCAGATGGAGGCTAATCTTGCCCGGCTCCGGCTGCTGCTTGAAGGCGTTCAACGCCAGCTGCTGCACCAGTTTCGGGATCTTAAGCTTATCGATTTCCGCCGCCCAGGCATCGCGCTCCAGCGACTCCACCACCAGCTTGGCGGCCAGCTCCGGCGTTTTCTCGTGTTCCAACGCCGTGCGCAGCGCTTTCGGCGTTGCCAGCGGTTCCGGCGCCGCCTCGGGCTCGGTCTGCGCGCGCCAACGATAGGCTTCCGGTTTCGCCGGTTTTTCCGGCACCTTCTTCTCCGCCAGGCGCTGCTGGCTGCGCTCGGTCACGGAAGCCAAACGCCCCAGCGCCGAGTTTGCCGGCCGCGCTATTCCTGGCGCCGCCGGCTCATTCTTTTTTGGTGTGGATGCTCCCTGCTGCCGTTGCAGCTGGGACCGCGCTTTCAACAGCTGGGCGGTGGCATCCGGTAAAGGAGTCGATGATTGTCGCTGCGGCGCGGCCGGCTGCCCTAGCGGCGGCGGCGCGTCCTGAAACTGCGGCGGCTGTGGCGATGCGGCCTGCTGCGGCTGCGCCATCGGCGCCGGCGCGGTCTGCACCAACGCCACCGGCTCCGGGATCACCGCTTTCGGGTGAAACGCCAGCGCGCGCAGCAGGGTCATCTCAACCCCCATGCGGCGATCCGGCGCATAGGCCAGCTCTTTGCGGCCCACCAACAGCGTCTGGTAATAGAGTTGCACATCGGCCGGCGGCAGGGTGCGCGCCAGCTCACGCAGCCGTTGTTCCACGGCGGCGTAGTGGTTGTCGAGCATCGAAGGCAGCAGTTGCACCATCGCAATGCGGTGCAGCAACGCCAGCGTCTCCACCAGCAGGTTTTCCCAATCCACGCCGCGCGAAGCGGCCTGCGCGACCTGCGCCATCACCTTTTCACCGTCGGCGCTGACCAGCGCTTCGAGGATCGCCAGCGGCTGCTCGTCATCGAGCGTGCCGAGCATCTGGCTGACGGTGGCGGCGGTCACCTGCCCCTGCCCCATGGCGATCGCCTGATCGGTCAGGCTCAGCGCATCGCGCATGCTGCCGTCGGCGGCGCGCGCCAGCAGCTGCAGCGCGCGGGCGTCGCTGGTGATCTGCTCCGCCGTCAGCACCGTTTCCAACTGCTGGCGGATCTGATCGACGTCCAGCGCTTTGAGGTGAAACTGCAGGCAGCGGGAAAGAATGGTCACCGGCAATTTTTGCGGATCGGTGGTGGCCAACAGGAATTTGACGTGCGGCGGCGGCTCTTCCAGCGTCTTCAGCAACGCGTTGAAGCTGTGGCGCGAGAGCATGTGCACTTCATCGATCAGGTAGACCTTGAAGCGGCCGCGCGCCGGCGCGTACTGGACGTTGTCCAGCAGATCGCGGGTATCTTCCACCTTGGTTCGGGAAGCGGCGTCGATCTCGATCAGATCGACGAAGCGCCCCTGCTCGATCTCGCGGCAGTTGTCGCATTGGCCGCACGGCGTGGCGGTGATGCCGGTTTCACAGTTCAGGCCTTTGGCCAGCAAGCGGGCGATGGTGGTTTTCCCCACGCCGCGCGTGCCCGAGAACAGATAGGCGTGATGGATCCGCCCCAGCGAGAGGCCGTTGGCCAGCGCGGTCAGGACATGTTCCTGGCCGACCACGTCTGCGAACGTTTGAGGGCGCCACTTACGGGCGAGAACCTGATAGCTCATTAATACCGGAGAAGTCGAGTAATCTGGAGGGTCATGCTAACACAGCCCCGCGGCAATCCGCGAGGCCGTTGTGCCCAAGGGGCGATGCCGCATCAATGACCGGCGAAGTCCACCAGGCAGTAGCAATCGATGCCCAGCTTGTTCAGTCGCGCTTCTCCGCCCAGATCCGGCAGGTTGATGATGAACGCGGCGTCTTTCACTTCACCGCCCAGACGGCGGATCAGTTTGGTGGTCGCTTCAATGGTGCCGCCGGTCGCCAGCAGATCGTCCACCACCAGCACTTTGTCGCCCGCGGTGATGGCGTCGGTGTGGATCTCCAGCTTGTCGGTGCCGTACTCCAGCTCATAGCTTTCGCTGAGCGTGGCGCGCGGCAGTTTGCCCGGTTTGCGCACCGGCACGAAACCGACGCCCAACGCCAGCGCGACGGGCGCGCCGAACAGGAAACCACGCGCTTCGGTACCCACCACCTTGGTCACGCCCGCTTCGCGATAGCGCTCAACCAGCAGCTCGATGCTGGCGGCGTAGGCCAACGGGTTTTCCAGCAGGCTGGTCACGTCGCGGAACAGGATGCCCGGCTTCGGATAATCCGGGATGGTTTTGATACTGTCTTTAATAAACTGAAGCTGCTGCGCAGTAGCGGTCATAATTGTTGCCTGATAAAACTGCCTGAAAACCGGCGCGCCGCTCACCCGCCGCCCCCGGGTGAAACACACCGGAGAAAAAATGGCAGGCGATCCGCGCACGAAAACGCCCAAATCTATGCAAACTGGCGGACAAATGCAACTCTCCCCTGCATCTTTCAACCCGCAGCGTTGTTGACCGCACGCATTACTTACCTAAGTAAGCTCCCGGGGATGCCTGCGTTTGTCGCCTGGCTGCGGCTTGAAAGCTATTGAGGAGTTTAAGGTACAATCAGCGCTGTTTTTGTTGCGGCAGATCAATAACCGGCAGGCGCAGCATAAAGGTCAGCAAAATGGCCAACATCAGCAGCAACAGCCCGCGCACCCACCAGATTTTCACCAGCCACAGCGAACAGGCGAAGGTCAGCACGATCACCAGCACCGCTTTCCACTTCGCCCCCGGCGGCAGCGCGCGATGCTGCTGCCAATGGCGCAGATAAGGGCCAAACCAGGAACGGTACAGCAGCCAGTGATGAAAGCGCGGCGAGGAGCGGGCGAAGCACCAGGCGGCCAACAGCAGGAACGGCGTGGTCGGCAACAGCGGCAACACCACGCCCAACGTCGCCAGCACCACCGCCAACCAGCCCAAAATGATCAATAACCCACGCGTCATGCGGTTCTTCGCTCCTCAATCGGTTGCGGCTTACTGTAGCATCGGCGCCGCGCCGGCGGAATATGCATGCGGCGCTTGTTTCACGGCGGCATCGCGGGCAAGCTTACGCCTGTTGAAATCAAGAGGGAGCTTATGTGAGCACTCAGCGTCTATTACAGGTGTTGGCACAGCAGATTGCGGCGCTGGCGGCCGAAGTCAGCCCGCGCGGCGACGCCCCGATCCCGCAGGCGCGGTTCGACGCCGCCCTGTTCGCCAACCGCGGCACGCGGCTGCGCGACTACCTGGCCGAAGTGGAGAAAAACTTCGCCCAGCTGCAAAACGCCGCTAACGACAGCCGCGCCAGCCAGGTGGCCTTTCTGGCCGAAAAACTGGTGGCTCAGATCGCCGCCCTGCAGCGCGAGCTGGCGACCCAGGCGCTGCGGCGCAAGAATCAGCCGAAGGAAGCCCCCGAGGTCGATCTCTACCACAAGCTGGCCGAGCATCAGGATTACGAACGCCGGCTGATCGCCATGATTCAGGATCGGGAAAGCCTGCTGGGGCGCCAGACCACGCTGGCGGCCCAGCAAAAGCTGCAGCACGAGCTGGCGGCGCTGGAGGGGCGGCTGATGCGCTGTCGTCAGGCGTTGGCGCGCATCGAGCGCAATATCGAGCGCAAAGAAAACGGTTTTTGAAGATTTATCACAATATTTTAATGATTATTCCCCGGTTGCGCGCCGGGTTCACTATACTCTGCCGATACCCGAGTTATTCATCCCATTAATTAAATAAGCGCAGGTGCTATGTCTCTGGAAAACGCCTCACCCGAACTGCAGCTGGCGGTAGACTTGATTTACCTGCTGGAATGCAACGAGATCGATCCGGCCACCGCGCTGGCGGCGCTGGATATCGTCAAACGGGATTATCAGGAAAAGCTGCAGCGCGCCGGCGTCACCTCTCCCTATCTGCCTGCCGGACAGTAACCGGGGACAGCGCCGCTGTCCCTTTCGCCTCTCATTGCTTATCCGCCGCCGTCTGGCCGCCGTCGTCCGGCGACAGCGTTCTTTTCACTTCCTGCACTTCATTGCCCTGCTGGTTATGCAGATACACCTCCAGCTGATTGAAGGCGATGTCGATGCCGTTTTCCCGGCACAAGCGGTCGATTGAGCGATTCAGTTCGTCCACCGTGTAGCTGCGATCGCGCAGTTCCCGCACATAGAGCCGCAGTTCGTGATCCAGCGTGCTGGCGCCGAAGTTGAGGAAGAACACCTGCGGTTCGGGATCGGTCATGACCCGCGGGTTGTCGTGCGCCGCCTGCAGTAGCACCTTTTTCACCTTGTCGAGATCGGAGCCGTAGGCCACGCCGACCTTGATCAGCACGCGGGTGATGGTATCGGACAGCGACCAGTTGATCAGACGCTCGGTGACGAACGCCTTGTTCGGAATGATCACCTCTTTGCGATCGAAGTCGGTAATGGTGGTGGCGCGAATGCGGATCTTGCTGACCGAACCGGAGAAGGTGCCGATGGTGATGGTATCGCCGATGCGGATCGGGCGTTCGAACAGAATGATCAGGCCGGAGACGAAGTTAGCGAAGATCTCTTGCAGGCCGAAGCCCAGCCCGACCGTCAGACCGGCGGCCAGCCATTGCAGTTTGTCCCAGGATACGCCGAGCGATCCCAGCGCAACCACGGCGCCCACGGCGGTAATCAGGTAAGTGAGCACGGTGGTGATGGCGTAAGACGCCCCCTGCCGCAGTTGCAGCCGCGACAGCACCACCACCTCCAGCAAACCGGGCAAGTTGCGGGTGAGCACGTAGGCGACAATCACTGCGGCGATCGCCACCATCATGTTGCCCAGCGTCACCGCCTGCGACACGCTGCTGCCCGCCACGGTGCTGGTGTAATGCCACAGCGTGATGCTGTCCAGATAAGCGATGACCGTCACCAGATCCGACCAAATGGCGTAGAAGGCGCTGGCGAAAATGGCGAACAGCACCAGGGTGGTCAGGCGCAGCGACTGCTGGTTGATCTGATCGAGCGCCAGCGGCGGCTCTTCCACCACCGGTTCGCCGCCTTCGGCTCCTTCTTTCGCCACGTTTTGCCGCCGCGCCAACGCGCGTCGGTAAGCCAGACGCCGCGCCGCCACGCTCAGGCCGCGCAGCGCGGTCAGGTATACGATATTCCACAGGAAAAACAGATACAGGCTGTCTATCCAGCGGCTGGCCAGCCGCAGCGTGGTATAGAAGTAACCGGCGAACATCAGCCCCAGCAGGATCAGCGGCGTGGCGGCCAGCGCGGTGACCACCACCAGCCGCACGGCGTGCGAGCCCTTTTCACGCCAGCTGTCGCGGCACAGCGGGAACACCAGTACCGTGAGCAGCGCCAGCGTCAACATCACCACGATCTGGCCGATCACGTCTTCCACCAGACGCAGCGGCGCTTTCTCGCCCAATACCGACCAGAAGATCAACGGCTGCAGCGCCAACCCCAGCCGCAGCGTCTGACGGCGGTAATGCGCGCACAGGTTGGCGCCGAAGTTGAAATGCCGCTCGGCGATGCCGCCCGGTTTCAGCATGCGATAGCTGAAGCCGAACACCAGCCACGACAGCGCCAGCTGCTGCGACAATGCCCATATAAAGTCGCTGATGCCGAAATCCGCGCGATACATCCAGAAACCGACGCCGAGGAGTAACGCGGCGCCGGGCAACACTTTCAGCAAGGTCAGCGCGATGGCCTTCGGCGTGTGCAGTTGGCCGTCGCGCTTAAGTTGCCCCACGTCGTTGGCCAGCTTTTGCAAATGGCCGTCGATCAGCCGGTAGCGCCAGCGCAATACCCCGATCGCCAACAGCATCGGGATCAGGAACACCAGCGCATTCAGGCCGCCCTGCACCAGCTTGCCGCCGTCGAATTTGAGATCGAGACCGGCAATCTGATCGCGCACCGCCTCCGGCATCGCCTTCAGCCACGCCAGATCGACCGGCTTGTTGCTGTTAACCCAGAAAATCTGCTGGGTCAGCGTATCTTGCAGCGAACCGTAAACGCTGGTCAGCTGCTGCTGATTGATCTGCAGGTTGATCGACAGCGACAGCTGGTTGCTGAGCTGCTTGTTCAGCTGATCCAGCAGTTCGCGGCGCATATCGACGATCTCGTTTAACGCGTCGATCACCTCCGGGCCGGCCTTTTCCTTGCTTTCGGCCACCAGCTGGTTGATGTAATCCTCTCCCTTGAACAGATCGTCGCGTTGCTGATTGATATCGAACTGCTCCAGCCGCAAATCGGCGATGCGCGTGTCCATATCCGCCAACAGCGTGCCCTGCGGCAGGCTCTGCTGCTGCTGATACAGGATGCGCGACAGCACCAGGCTGCCCTTCAGCACCTGGATCTGTTCTTTCAGGTTACGCTCCGCCTGCAGCCCGCGGTCGAGCCAGTTTTTGACCCGAATGTTCTGCTGGAACAGGGTGTTGCTCTCTTCGGTGGCGGCGATCAGCCGCTGGCTCAGCTGGCGGTTGACGTCCAGTTGCTTGCTGACCAGCTGATCGTGCTGAATATCGGTGGCGTCTTCCGGGTTCTGCGCCTCTTTGGCGGTCTTTTCAGACAGCGTCAAACGTTTGCTGTTGACGATCTCCTGCAGCAACTGTACCGAGCGATCCAGCGCGTCGATATGCGCCGTGGTGTAATCACGCTGTTTTTGCAGCAGATCCTGCAGCGTGGTATTGGCTTCCAGACTTTTGCGCTGCAGCTCCAGCTGCGCGTTGAGCAACGCCTGCTCGGTGGTCAGCATCACCTGCTGGCTGTTGCGCAGCGAATCTTGCCCCGGCGTCTGGCCGCTGAGCTGGCTGCGGATCTCCTGCAGGCGCTGCGAAGCGGCGTACATGGTGCTTTGTACTCGTTCAGGCTGGGTTTGCAGCGACACCAGTTGGCTGTTGTAAGTAGAGAGGCTCTCCTGCGCGCTTTGCAGCTCGTCGAGCGTTTGATACAGCCGGCTTTCCAATTGGCGCAGCGACAGCGGCAACAGCGCGGCGCGCGCCGCCGCATTGTCTACCGGCTGCTTCAGCGCATCCAGTTCGGCGGTCACCTGATTGAGCTTCGCCGGCGCCTGCTGCACCTGCTGTTTAAGCTGCGCCGCGTCCTGCCGATTGCGCTCGATGGCGTCCAGCAGCTCCAGCGTGCGGGTTAAATCCTGTTGGGACAGCTTTTCGACCGGCGTCAGGGCTTTTTGCTTGTTCAGCGCTTCCAGCTGGCTTTGCACTTCGCTGCGCTGCGGCAAATCGCCGTTCAGCGCCGCCTGCACCGGCAAGCTCAGCGCGCAAATCAGGAAAAGGAGTGTCGCGGCGGCGATGCGCCGCCGGCATGCGCCGACAAACGAGCGCGGCGTCAGAGAGGGCAGAGTCAACCAGCGATGCATGATTTAGCTTCGGATCGGTTAAGAAGCCTGAAGATTATCACGATCGCCGGCGGGCAACGAACAACAAAAACGTTGCCGGTGATGTCCCGTTGTCGCGAAATCAGAAAGTGAGCACTTTCTCCGCCGCCAGCGTCCACTGCGCCAGTTCGACCAGCGTGCCGATCTCCACGCCGTCCGCCAGCGGCAAGCGGCTGACGCCGCGCGCGTCGGCGCAGGTCTTGCACAGCTTGACCGGCACCTGCTGCGCGGTGAGGATCTCCAGCATCTGCTGCAGATGGTATCCTTCGTGCGGCTGCTGTCCTGCCAGCCCGGCCACCACCGCGTCGGACATCAGAAACAGCCGCAGGTCGAGATTGCTTTGCTGCTCTTTCAGCGCGATGGCCAACCGCAGCGCATTGAACAAGGATTCATGGCCATAGGCGGCGCCATTGGCAATAAGAACAACTGATGACATGAAATCTCTCCTTATAAAGGAAGGCGGTCGACGTCGGGGTTGAGGCGCAAGGTGGGGCAAAACTGCAGCATCTCCAAAAACGCATCGACCAGCGCTTCGGCTTCGGCCCGCAGATCGAAACTTTCCGGCATAAACAGCCAGTTTTCCATCAGGCCGGTGATATAACCGCGCAGGATGATCGCCGCACGGCGGGTATGCAAATCGGCGGGCAATTGCTCGTGGTGAATGCAGTTATACAGCACCGCTTCGATGCGTTCGTAGCCGGCGAGGTACAACACCTTGCGCGAATCCAGCAGCGGCATCATTTCACCGACAAACTCGCATTTGTGGAATATAATCTCCATCAACGCCCGCCTGCGGCCGTCTTCAACCGTAGACGTCAGAATGTAAATCAGAATTTCCCGGATAACCCGCAGTGGATTATCGGGAAACTTTGCCTGATACTCTGTTTCGAGCTGGTCAATTTTCGGCTCGGTAGATTCCCAAACTTCATTAAACAGGTCTACCTTATTTTTGAAGTGCCAGTAAATGGCTCCACGCGTAACCCCGGCAGCGGTGGCAATATCTGTCAGTGACGTTGCAGCAACGCCACGTACAGAGAACTCCCTCACCGCAGCATCGAGGATTTGCTGTCGGGTTTCTTGCGCCTGCTGTTTGGTTTTTCGTGCCATGGCATTGTTATTTAGGGGGAGTGTGATTTACATACATTCGCGAATGTATGTACCATAGCACGCACATATAATTAACGCAGCAATGGGTTTTAAAGCTTGTGATCCATTGATCATTTTGAAATCGGACACTTGAGGTTTTTCTATGAACAAAAACAGAGGGTTAACGCCTCTGGCGGCCGTTCTGATGCTTTCAGGCAGCTTAGTGCTAACAGGATGTAACGATAAAGAAACCCAACAGCAAGGCGCCCAACAACAGGCGCCTGAAGTGGGCGTAGTCACTTTGAAGGCCGAGCCTCTCAATATCACTACCGATCTTCCTGGCCGCACCGCTGCGTATCGCATCGCCGAAGTTCGCCCTCAGGTCAGCGGCATCATCCTGAAGCGTAACTTCGTTGAAGGCAGCGATATCAAGGCCGGGACGTCTCTGTACCAAATCGATCCCGCGACCTATCAGGCCAGCTACGACAGCGCGAAAGGCGATTTGGCCAAAGCGCAGGCCAGCGCTTCCATCGCACGCGTGACGGTAAACCGCTACAAGCCATTGCTGGGCACCAGCTACATCAGCAAGCAGGACTATGACAACGCCGTGTCCACGCTGCAGCAAGCGGATGCCGCCGTGGTGGCCGCCAAGGCCGCCGTGGAAACCGCGCGCATCAACCTGGCGTACACCAAGGTGACCTCTCCGATCTCCGGCCGCATCGGCAAATCCGCCGTGACCGAAGGCGCGCTGGTCAGCAACGGCCAGGCAACCGCCCTGTCCACCGTGCAGCAGTTGGATCCGATGTATGTCGACGTCACCCAGTCGAGCACCGACTTCCTGCGCCTGAAGCAAGAACTGGCCAGCGGCGCGCTGAAGCAGGAAAACGGCAAGGCCAAAGTGAAACTGATGCTGGAAAACGGCACCGAATACGCGCAGGAAGGCACGCTGGAGTTCTCCGACGTCACCGTCGATGAGACCACCGGCTCCATCACCATTCGCGCCCTGTTCCCTAACCCGAACGATACGCTGTTGCCTGGCATGTTCGTGCGCGCCCGTCTGGACGAAGGCGTACGCAGCGATGCATTGCTGGTGCCTCAACAGGGCGTCACCCGCAACCCGCGCGGCGACGCGACGGCGTTGGTGGTAGGGGCAGACAACAAAGTTGAGCTGCGCACGCTGAAGGCGGACCAGGCGATTGGCGACAAATGGCTGGTTACCGATGGCCTGAAAGCCGGCGATCGCGTCATCGTCACCGGCCTGATGAAAGTGCATCCGGGCGCGCAGGTAAAAGTGCAGGAAGTTGACACTCAGGCGCAAAAACAGCCGCAGTCTGAAGCGCAGAAGTCATAAAAAGGAGCCTGTAATACATGGCTAAGTTCTTTATAGACCGCCCAATTTTCGCCTGGGTAATCGCCATCATCGTCATGTTGGCGGGGGTGCTTGCAATAATGAAACTGCCAATCGCGCAGTATCCCACTATTGCACCGCCGGCGGTGAGTATTTCCGCCAACTACCCGGGCGCAGATGCCAAAACGGTGCAGGATACCGTCACACAGATTATCGAACAGAACATGAATGGTATCGATAACCTGATGTACATGTCCTCCACCAGTGATTCCTCTGGTAGCGTCACCATTACCCTGACGTTTGAGTCCGGCACCGATCCTGACATCGCGCAGGTTCAGGTCCAGAACAAACTGTCGTTGGCCACCCCGCTGCTGCCGCAAGAAGTTCAGCAGCAGGGCCTGAAAGTAGAAAAATCCAGCAGCAGCTTCCTGATGGTGGCCGGCTTCGTTTCCGACGATCCGAACATGACTCAGGACGATATTGCGGACTACGTGGCGTCCAACATCAAGGACCCGATCAGCCGTTCGTCCGGCGTGGGTGAAGTGCAGCTGTTCGGTGCCCAGTACGCGATGCGTATCTGGCTGGATCCGAACAAGCTGAACAACTACCAGCTGACGACCACGGATGTGACCTCCGCCATCACCGAGCAGAACAACCAGATCGCCGCAGGCCAGCTGGGCGGCCTGCCGCCGGTGCCGGGGCAGCAGTTGAACGCCTCGATCATCGCGCAGACCCGTCTGACTTCGCCGGAAGAGTTCGGCAAGATCCTGCTGAAGGTCAATACCGACGGTTCCCAGGTGCGCCTGCGCGACGTCGCTCACATCGAGCGCGGCGCGGAGAGCTATGCCGTTACCGCGCGTTATAACGGCAAGCCTGCCGCCGGCCTGGGTATCAAACTGGCGACCGGCGCCAACGCCTTGAACACCGCCAAAGGTGTGAAAGACGAGCTGGCCAAGATGGCGCCATTCTTCCCGCAAGGGATGAAAGTGGTTTATCCGTACGACACCACCCCATTCGTTAAGATCTCTATCAACGAAGTGGTGAAAACGCTGATCGAAGCCATCATCCTGGTATTCCTGGTGATGTATCTGTTCCTGCAGAACTTCCGCGCGACGCTGATCCCAACCATCGCGGTGCCGGTGGTGTTGCTGGGGACCTTTGCGATACTCGCGGCGTTCGGCTTCTCGATAAACACCCTGACGATGTTCGGCATGGTGTTGGCGATCGGCCTGCTGGTGGATGATGCCATCGTGGTGGTGGAAAACGTCGAGCGCGTCATGTCCGAAGAGGGGCTGCCGCCGAAAGAAGCTACCCGTAAATCGATGGGCCAGATCCAGGGCGCGCTGGTGGGTATCGCCATGGTGCTGTCGGCGGTATTCGTGCCGATGGCGTTCTTCGGCGGTTCAACCGGCGCCATCTATCGTCAGTTCTCGATCACCATCGTGTCCGCGATGGCGCTGTCGGTGCTGGTGGCCTTGATCCTGACACCGGCGCTGTGCGCCACCCTGCTCAAACCGATCCCGAAAGGCGATCACGGGGTTAAAACGGGCTTCTTCGGCTGGTTTAACCGCATGTTCGAGAAGAGCACGCATCACTACACCGACAGCGTGGGCAACATCCTGCGCAGCACCGGCCGCTACCTGATCATCTACCTGCTGATCGTGGTTGGCATGGGCCTGCTGTTCCTGCGCCTGCCCTCTTCGTTCCTGCCGGACGAAGATCAGGGCATCCTGTTGACCATGGTGCAGTTGCCTGCCGGCGCCACCGAATCCCGCACCAACAAGGTGTTGGAAGAAGTCTCCGACTACTTCCTGAACAAGGAAAAGGACAACGTGGTTTCGGTGTTTACCGTCGCGGGCTTCGGCTTCAACGGTAACGGCCAGAACAACGGCCTGGCATTCGTCAGCCTGAAAGACTGGGGTGAGCGTCCAGGGGCCGGGAACAAGGTAGAAGCGATCGCGGGTCGCGCCATGGGCGCCTTCTCGCAGATTAAAGAAGGCCTGGTGTTCCCGTTCAACCTGCCGGCGATCATCGAACTCGGTACCGCAACCGGCTTCGACTTCGAGCTGATTGACCAGGGCGGCCTGGGGCACGAAAAACTGACCGAAGCGCGTAACCAGCTGTTGGGCATGGTTGCTCAGCATCCGGACGTGCTGGTGGGCGTGCGCCCGAACGGCCTGGAAGATACGCCGCAGTTCAAACTGATCGTCGATCAGGAGAAAGCCAAGGCGCTGGGCGTGAGCATCACCACCATCAACAGCACGCTGAGCACCGCACTGGGCGGTTCGTACGTCAACGACTTCATCGACCGCGGTCGTGTGAAGAAGGTGTACGTACAGGCAGACGCGCCGTTCCGTATGCTGCCGGAAGACATCAACAAGTGGTACGTGCGCGGTACCAGCGGCCAGATGGTGCCATTCTCCGCCTTCTCTTCGGCGAAATGGGAATACGGCTCACCGCGTCTGGAACGCTATAACGGCTTGCCGTCGATGGAAATTCTGGGCCAGGCTGCACCGGGCAAGAGTACCGGTGAAGCGATGAACCTGATGGAACAGCTGGCGTCCAAACTGCCAAGCGGCATCGGTTACGACTGGACCGGCATGTCCTATCAGGAACGTCTGTCGGGCAACCAGGCGCCGGCGCTGTACGCCATCTCGATTCTGGTGGTGTTCCTGTGTCTGGCGGCGCTGTATGAAAGCTGGTCCGTACCGTTCTCGGTCATGCTGGTATTGCCGCTGGGGGTTATCGGTGCGTTGTTGGCCGCGACGATGCGCGGCATGAATAACGACGTGTACTTCCAGGTGGGGCTGTTGACCACCATCGGTCTATCGGCGAAGAACGCCATCCTGATCGTGGAATTCGCCAAGGATCTGATGGAGAAAGAAGGCAAAGGTCTGATCGAAGCGACGTTGGAAGCGGTGCGTATGCGTCTGCGTCCAATTCTGATGACGTCCCTGGCCTTCATCCTCGGGGTTCTGCCGCTGGTTATCAGCAGCGGCGCAGGCTCCGGCGCACAGAACGCGGTAGGTACCGGCGTAATGGGCGGGATGATCACCGCGACCGTATTGGCGATCTTCTTCGTACCGGTGTTCTTCGTGGTGGTTCGCCGCCGCTTCAGCAAGAAGAACGAAGACCTGGAACACAGCCACCCGGTAGAGCATCACTGATCGTTCAGTGAAGAGATTTCTACCCGATAATCGAAAAGGCCGCGCATGCGGCCTTTTTCTTTTGCTTCAGTTGCTTAATGCAAACCGTTCTCATTAATTCACTCGTGTGTGCAATTTACGCTTGATCGTGATGCCCGGTCGGCGCATAATTGTTGTTATAGTATAACATTACAAGAGAGAGCCATTATGAAACCCGGCATCCATCCCGATTATCGCACCGTGGTGTTCCACGATGTCAGCGCCAACGCCTACTTCAAAGTGGGATCGACCATCAAAACCGATCGCACAATCGAGCTGGACGGCGAAAGCTGGCCGTATGTCACCCTCGACGTCTCTTCCGCTTCGCATCCGTATTACACCGGCAAGCAGAAAGACTATTCCAAAGAAGGCAGCACGGCGCGCTTCCAGCAGCGCTTTGGCCGCTTTATCGGCAATAAGTAACAAGGAACCCCCATGCAGGTATTGAGTTCATTGCGTTCGGCGAAAAATCGCCACCCGGATTGCAAAGTCGTGCGTCGTCGTGGCCGCATCTATGTGATCTGTAAAAGCAATCCGCGATTCAAAGCGGTACAGGGACGTAAGAAAAAGCGTTAACTCCAAAGTGCCATCTGTCGCAAAGCCCCGTTGCTGCTCAACGGGGCTTTTTTTATGGCGAGAAAGTGCCTACAAGCTGCCCCCGCCGGCAAGCGGGGGCGGAGATTACTTCATGCTGCTCAGCAGCGCGTCGACATTGTGCTTGAACGCCTGCTCATAGGTGGCCGCCGGGCCGCCCACGCGCGAGAGCGCTTCAGGGTACAGCTCGCCGCCCGCCTTGGCGCCGGTGGCGGCGGCAATCTGTTTCACCAGCCGCGGATCGGTCTGGTTTTCGATAAAGTAAGCGTTAACTTTTTCCTGTTTGATTTGTTTGATCAGGCCGGCCACATCGCTGGCGCTGGCTTCGGCCTCGGTGGAAAATCCGACCGGCGCAAGGAAGGTGACGCCATACTCTTGCCCAAAGTAACCAAAGGCATCATGGCTGGTGAGCACCTTACGTTTCTGCGGCGGCACAGCGGCGAACTGGGTTTTGGCCCACAGATCCAGCTTTTGCAACTGCTGAATGTACTCGGCGCCGCGCTGGCGAAAATAGTTGGCATCCTCGGGATCGGCGGCGATCAGGGCGTTCATCACGTTGGTGGCGTACTGCACGCCGTTTTTCATGCTGTTCCAGGCGTGGGGATCGGTAATCGGTTTGCCGTCCTCCTCCATCTGGCGGGTGTTGATCCCCTGTGAAGCGGTGATCACCTGCCCTTTATAACCCGAAGCGCTGACCAGGCGATCGATCCACCCTTCCAGCCCCAGGCCGCTGACGAACACCACGTCGGCCTGAGCCAGCTTCTTGCCGTCCTGCGGCGAAGGCTCGAAACTGTGCGGATCGCCATCCGGCCCCACCAGCGTGCTAACCTTGACGTGATCGCCTCCCACCTGTTTGACGATATCGCCCAGAATGGAAAAGCTGGCGACGGCGTCGACGGTCTTCGCCATCGCCAATGGGCTGGCCAGCAGAGCAGCAACCGCCAGCGATATAGGTAAACGTTTCATATTTTCTCCTTGCAAATGGCACTTCTCAACGGCGCGCAAAGGCGTAAATGCCTCCACGCGTTCCAAACAGGATCGAGACAAAGAAGATGACGCTGGCGCTGAGCACGATCGCCGGACCGGCAGGCAGCGAAGCGTAGTAGGACCACACCAGCCCAATCAGGCTGGACAGCGCGCCGATGCCCATCGCCACCGCCAGCGTCTGCGGCAGATTGCGCGCCCAGAAGCGTGCGCTGGCGGCGGGCAGCATCATCAGCCCCACCGACATCAGGGTGCCGAGGATCTGGAACCCCGCCACCAGATTGACCACCACCAGCGCCAAAAACAGGCCGTGGATCAGCGCCAACCGGCGCGGCGCGTTAACGCGCAGAAAAGTCACGTCGAAAGATTCGATCACTAACGCGCGGTACAGCGCCGCCAGCGCCAGCAGCGACACCGTAGCGATCGCACCGACCATCAGCATCGCCTGCGCATCCACCGCCAGAATCGAACCGAACAGCACGTGCAGCAGATCCACGCTGGAACCGCGCAGCGAGACCAACGTGACCCCGAGCGCCAGCGACCCCAGATAGAATCCGGCGAAGCTGGCGTCCTCTTTCAGCGGCGTGCGGCGGCTCACCAGGCCGGACAACATCGCCACCGCCAGCCCGGCGATAAAGCCGCCCACGCCCATGGCCACCAGCGACATGCCGGAAATCAGATAACCGATTGCCGCGCCGGGCAACACCGCGTGGGACAATGCATCCCCCACCAGGCTCATGCGGCGCAGCAACAGAAACACCCCCAGCGGGGCGGCGCTGAGCGACAGCGCCAGACACGCCATCAATGCGCGACGCATAAAACCGAAAGAGAGAAAAGGGTCGATAAGCCCATGCAACAGCATCATGGCGCCACCACCCGCAGGCTCGGCTGCCGTTCGGCGGCGAGATACCGCGGCACCTGTTCCAGCACGCGCTCGGCCGCGCCCCAATGACACGCCTGCGGGGTCAGCAACAGCACCTGCGGAAAATGCTCGGCGACCATCGACATGTCATGCAGGACGGCGATCACCGTTCTCCCCTGCTGGTGCAGCTGCGCGATCACCTGCAGCAGGATCTGCGTAGTGGCGCTGTCGATGCCGGTGAAGGGTTCATCCAGCAGGATCAACCGCGCCTGTTGGACCAGCAGGCGCGCAAACAGCACCCGCTGCAGCTGGCCGCCGGAGAGCTCGCCCACCGGACTGTGCGCCAGCGCGCTCATGCCGACGCTCGCCAGCGCCTCATTAACCTGGCTCGCCGCACGCTGGTTCATGCCGCCGAACATGCCGCTTTGCGGCCAACATCCCATCGCCACCAGATCGCTCACCGCGATCGGGAATTGCCGATCCAGATCCGCCTGCTGCGGTAAATAAGCCTTGCGCGGCGGCTTTTCACCGCTAAAGTCCAGGCGACCCGCCACAGGCGGCAACAAACCGGCGAGCGTTTTCAGCAACGTCGATTTCCCTGCCCCGTTGACGCCCACCACCGCGGTTAACGAACCGGCGCTAAACTGCCCGCTCAGCGGCGGGAAAAGCGGCGTGGCGCCATAGCCTATCGCCAGCTGACGTAATGAAATCATGGCAGCGACACCGCCCAAAAAATGCCGAGCCACAGCAGAGTCAACAAAACGATAGCGCCCGCACAGCGCACGGCCGCGGAGGTGGTGAACAACGAATTCAGTGACGACGCGGCGTCATTTTGAGAAGTGGGAATCAAGGGAATAACCAAAGCAGCAGATTTATAGTTACAATATAACATCACAATTAATAGTATGTCTCAAGCGTTGCCGGACTCATTAATGCAACGGAACGTAACAGCTCGTCGCGCAGCAGGTCCCTCCCCCCTCGCCCCCTTATCAAACTCAGGGATATTCACGTTCGGCAAAAATGTTGGCGGAAGGTAAAAAAACAGCGGTAAATCGAAAAATTTACCGGCGCGAGTGGAAAAGGAGTAAGATGAGCAGATAACATTGTTGTTGGCCGAGATTAATGCTTGTTACCCTTGCCTGTAACCTGGACGTCAACGCACTTTCTGTTAAAAAATTAAAGAAAGTGATTAATGACAATATTGCGGAGTTAGTGCCGCCGCTGACCAGCGGACTCAGTTTTTATTCTGAAAGCGCACGCTATGCCGAAGATTCATTAGAAATACTTGATATAGTGCAACAAGGTGACAGCGATTATTCAATGAGTTATCGCTATAAGTGGGGCATTTTTAATGCTTGCCTGGATATCAACAGCGAAGACACGATCAGCGATAGCGTCCGGTTCCGTGTGGCGCAACGGGGTTTAATCTTCGACATCATTGATAACTCACGCCCATCAACCGCGGATGAATTGTAAGTTTACGTAATAACTGCAGGCCAAACGCGAAAAAATGATTTATATTCATTTTACGGGAAGTTTATTTAACCACCGTTAAGCTGCCTCCGTTCATGATGTAAATCAGCTTACTCACATAGTGTTATCAACACCGCCATTAAGACTTACGGAGGGGATGATATGGATGAGTATTCGCCTAAGCGACACGACATTGCTCAACTCAAATTCTTGTGCGAAAATTTGTATGATGAAGGTATCGCCACCCTGGGAGACAGCCACCACGGGTGGGTCAACGATCCGACATCCTCCGTCAACCTTCAGCTTAATGAGTTGATCGAACATATCGCTTCGTTTGTGATGAGTTATAAAATTAAATACATGGACGAATCCGATTTGTCGGAGTTAGTCGAGGAATATCTCGACGATACCTATACGCTGTTCAGCAGCTACGGTATCAATGATTCCGACCTGCGCCGCTGGCAAAAAACCAAGGCGAGATTATTCAGAATGTTCTCAGGAGAGGACATCTGTACGACAATGAAAACTTAGGGGATAATTATTCCCGAGCTATTTTACGGTTATTAAACTAAAAGGCCACCATGACTAAAACCGACTATCTGATGCGTTTACGTAAATGCACCACGATTGATACTCTCGAACGTGTTATTGAAAAAAATAAGTACGAGCTTTCCGATGATGAACTGGAGCTGTTTTACTCAGCCGCCGATCATCGTTTGGCGGAGCTGACCATGAACAAGCTGTATGACAAAATCCCCACCTCCGTTTGGAAATATGTCAGATAATCAGCCCCCAACGCGTTGAGCCGATGCTTTTATCGGCTTCAATGTTCAAGTTGAATAGGTCATTTTCCTATTGACAACGAAATGTTAATTACACTTATCTTTGCCGTTAATAATAAATAGCAACAATTCTCGGTTAATGCCCGGGGTATTACGCCTTAACGCTATTCACGCGTGAAGACGCTCGCCTCACATTGCCTATGTGGTGCACATCGCGGCGAATATCCCTGAGGCCATCGCTGCCACGCCGCCGCGCCGGGCGGCGTGATCCATCACCGCCAGGCTCAGAGCATACGGCGCAAAATCGCCCGCCGGGCGAAACAGTGATGCTTAATCACCGCCGCGATGTGCAGCACAATCATGGCCGACAGCGCGATGCATGAATAACGGTGCACGGCGAAAAAGAAACGATTAACCTCAAGATTCGCAATCGGACGGGGGAAATCGATCGCGCCGAAAACCGCAAAGTCATGCTCCAGCATGAGAAATCCGCTCAGCAACACCACGAAAATCAGCAGGTAGAATATTTCGTGCAGCAAATGCACCAACCCCTTCTCGCGCCCTTGCAGCATATCGCCATAAGGCACTTTAGGCCGGAAAAAACGCCAGATAAAGCGTGCCGCCATCAGCGGTGTCAGCACCAAGGCCAACGACATATTGGTCACGGAGAAAAAGGCGAAGATGCGCGCATCCGTCATAAAATGCAGTGAATAACCCACGATCATGACGTAGATCATCACGGCGGCAATGCCCCAATGCAGTAACCGACTGAAAAGATCGTAACGGGCAGGTTCGTGTGACATAAAGCTCCTTTAAAAGCGGCCATCATTGGCCGCTTGACTATCCGATGCGCACTTACTTTTTCACGACCCAGGCGTCCTGCCAGTTGGATCCCACGCCCGGCTCAAACTGAGTCGCGCCGCTGTTCCACTGCATGCAGTAACCGCTGTAAGGGAAAGGTTTGCACTGATAAACCTTGCCGTCTTTCGGTTGCAGCACCGTGGTGCCGGCGGTGTATTTACTCAGCGCGTTCGGGAAGACGAAGTTGTAGTCGCCATTGCCGCCACCGCCGGTGGATTCAGCTTCCAGATTGAAGTTTTCGATATCCGGCTGAATGCTCTGCCCATTGTCGTTGCTGGCGATCACTTTCAGCATGTGATGGCCCTCGCTGACGTTGTTCAGCGCGACGGTCAGCGGCTGGCTGGCGTCTTCCAGCGTCTCTTTCACGTAGCCTTTTTCCGTCTGGCCGTGATCGTAAACGCGCGCTTCAACGGTCAATTTGCCTTTAACCTCGGCATTGAAGGTCAGCTGAGCTTTACCGTCCTTGATCTTGGTGCTGGACAGGTTGCCGATGCGGATCTCTTCGGTGATAGTCGGCGTTTCTTCCTCATAGGAGATCACCACGCTCTTCATCGTGCTGCCTTGTTTGGCAAAGACCGCATTATTGCCAAACACCGGATTGACGTTGCCTTTACCGTCTTTCACCCCGGCACGCACCGCTTTCTGTTCGGCGTTGATCTTGCTGGCCAACGCGTGGCTCCAGCGGTTTTTGTCGGTCAGCGCCTCACTGTCGATCGCCAGCTCGGTTTTCATCGTCAGCACTTCACCGTCCGCATCAAAGAAACGGGCGATCACCTTGTCGCCAACCTGCAGGTTTTTGCCGGAGAGAGAGCCTTGCAGCTGCTTGCGCCATTCGGACACGACGCCGTCGTCCTCGAAGTTGACGTCAACCACCTGATAGAAGCTGTTCACCGTGTCATTGATTTCCCACACGCCATAAATCACCTGATAGCCGGTTCTCTCCGGCACCACGCACTGGTGCACTTCGCGATCTTTTGGCGCCTGAGCATGGCCATCGACTTCACAGAACGGCTCTTTTTCGAAAGCCTCGCGCGACAGCGGCTTATTCACGTCCCAGTCTTGTTTGGTGATGTAATAACGCCAGTTATTGGTTTTGTGCTTGGCGGTGTGGTACCAGGTGAACGTCTGCGGTCCCGGCTTCATGGTGTTCAACGCCCAGACGTTGACGCCCTGACGATCCAGCGGCTCGAACCCGCCCACCCCGCCGCTGGCCAGCTGGCCGTCGCGCGGCGTCGCGCCGCCAGGGAAGCCGGAAACCTGCTCGACGCTCTGCGGTTCCCACTGCGCTCGGCCGCAGTCGGTGTTGCTGCCCAGCTTGCACTTGTAGGCGCGGCTCTCGGGCACTTCGATATAACCGTGCGACCAGGCGGCCGAGGAGGCAGTGAGCGCTGCCATCATCAGGGCGATTTTGGATAATTTCATTACGACTCCAGTTAAATTTATTGGATTCCAACTGAGTGAGAAGAAACTCAAAGAGATGCGGCGATACCGCGAGAGGAATAATAAGTAGAAGCCCTGAACGCCCGGCACTTAGAATGCATTAAAATAATAAAACCTAATGCCGTCAGAATATTAAACCGCATGATAAAGGGTTAAAATATTCCTGACCTCGTAAAGCGCCGCCATGCGGCGCAAGAAAATACCGACACCGCGCCAATTAATTCCACAGGGAAAATAACGTGACATTGAAAAACATCGCCACGGCGTTCATGGCATGCCTGCTGTTATCCGGCTGTCAGCACGCCGCCAAATCGGCCCCTGACGCCGCCATCCAGCGCGACCAGCTGTCATCGCTGGTCGGCGCCGGCCAGTTTCTGAGAGAACGCTGCAACCGCGCCGATATCCCGACCAACGACCCACTCGCGGCGGCGGCGTTGCAGGCGGCGGAGAGAAAAGGCTGGGCGCCGGCGCTTAATCGCACCCAGTTGCTTGATGCAGGCAAAAACGTCGCCGCGCAGCTGGAGGCCGACGCCACGCCGTTGCAAGAGAAGTGCAGCGGACTCAACCGAACGCTGGCGCCGTTTTTAGCCCAGCTCCGTTAACCCGCCAGCGGTAGCGCAAGCCACTGGCAGGCTACCGCGCCGGCGCCCGCCACCGCCAAACCCGGGCCAAAAGGCAGGGGCTGCGCCCCATCGCCGCCGCGCCACACCCGCAGCAGCAGCCACAGCAGGCTGCCGGTGGCGGCAAACAGCAGAATCGACGGCAAAACGGCATAGCCGCCCCAGGCGCCGAGCGCCGCCAGCAGTTTAAAATCGCCGTATCCCAGCCCCTCGCGGCCGGTCGCGAGACGAAATCCCCAATACAGCAGCCACAGCGTCAAATACCCCGCCAGCGCGCCGATGACCGCCGTCGGCAAAAATGCCGGGTGCGCCAGGCAATGCCACAACAGCCCGGCCCACAGCAGCGACAGCGTCAGGCAATCCGGCAACAGCTGACACTCGCTGTCGATCGCCGCCAAGGCCAGCAGCAATGCAGCAAACGCCAACATGAAAACCCAATCCACACCGATGCCAACGCGCCAGGCCAGCGTTATTCCCATTAGCATCAGCAATAGCTCCACCAGTGGATAACGGATGGAAATAGGCGTGCGACAATAACGACAGCGACCGCGCAACAGCAGCCAACTTAATAAAGGAATATTATCGAGCGCCGATATTTTCATTGTGCAACACGGGCAGAATGAACGCGGCAAAAAGAGATTAAATCGTTCGGCCTGCGCCATTTCCATTTCGCGCTCAAGCATGACAGGCAGCCGATAAACGACCACATTGATAAAACTGCCGATGCACAGGCTCAACACGGCGCTAAATAGCAGCCAGTGTTCATCGGCCACTGCGTTTATTGCGGATAGCATGGTTCTCTGGATCCTCTATTGTCGTCGCGTGGGTGACATCGCCGGTTGCGCCGTTACCCGCAGTTGGCTGATTTGCACCACGCCCGGCGCCTGCCCCGCACGTTCTGCGGCGAGTGAGAGCACGCGGATCCCGTGCTCGCGTTGCAGGGCGGCCAGCCACGGCAACAGGCGTTCAAATGGCACGGGCGGCAGCGTGACCCGCACATCCGCTTCACTTTCCGTCAGTTCGGCGATGGCGATGCGATATGCCAGCGCACTCTGTCGCAGTCGCTCCGGCAGTTGCTCGCGCGCGGCGGCGCTCTGCGGCAAACGCGCCTGCAATTGTTGGATGACGCGCGCCTGCTCCCGCAGCGCCGCCAGCCGTTGTGCGTTTTTTTGCGCCTGTGAAAATTGATACAGGCAGTAGCCGCAGGCCATCAGCATCAACAGGCTTAACAGCACTGCCCGCCGCAGCGCCTTATCGCGCCAACCGATGTTCATCGCTCACCTCTCACCGTCAGGATCGCCTGGTTAGGCGCGCTTCCCTCGCTGAACGTCATGCTGACGCCACCGTCGTTGACCGGCGCCGGCAGCGGCGCGTCGTTTCTGTTTACCGTCACCACCAAACGATCGTCGGCGGCGTCGAAAGCCAGCGTCTGCAACTGCGGAGGTTCCCAGACAGCAAGCGCCTCGGCCGCGTAGGGCAACAGCCTGAACAGCTGCGGCGCATTCAGGGTGTCTTGCATACGCCGTGCCCACGCTTGCGCCGCCCGTTCGGCGAACGCCGGCGCGGTCTCGCCACTCGGCAGCAGGCGCTGAGTCAGCGCAGTTATCTGGCTTTCGCTCTGTCTGGCCATTAATTGGTGATGCAAGCCCCCCACCAGCAGCGAACCGCTGAGCAACAGCATCGCGCAGGCGGTCTTATCGGGCAGACGGCGCGGCCAGCGCACGCCCGGTTTGAAACGCCCCTGCAACAGCGTGGATGTGCTGTTCCAGGCCTCTTCCGCCAATCGCCACAGCGGATCCTCATCGATACGCGCCGTTTCCCAGCCCGCCGGCACCTCTCCGCCACTGTGCAGACACCAATCCGGCGTCGGCCACGGGACGCTGTCCCCCCAGGCATCGGGCAACTGCATGCCCTGCATGCCCCCCGTTCGGAGCAGCCAGTGTCCGCGCCAGCGCAGTGCGCTGCATTGGTTCGGCAACGGCAACGCCAGCACGTCGGGCAGCAGGGCATCGACGCGAATGCCGCAGGCGTTGAGGCTATCAACCCACCCTTGCATCTGCGCCAGCGCAACGCCGGCGATAGTGAAATCGCGCTGCACCTTGCCCAGCACCGCCCAATGCATCTGCTCGACATCGGTCAACAACCCGGTCTCATGGGAGTACGCCAGCGCCAGCGGCGTCGCCTGCCGGGCCTTGCCCTGGAATGTCGTTTGTCTCAGCACCACATGACGGGCAGGCACCAGCACCACGACCCGGCTGCCCTGCGCCATAGCCGCCAACTCGCTACCGCCTTCGGCCAGATCGAGGCGGGCGGCAAAGCGGCAGCGCGTCTCGCCGACGCGGCCCCAGCGCACATCGGCCATCGCATCATCGTCCAGCGCGATAAGCAGGATGGTGTTCGCCATCGTTTACCCTTCCCCTCTGTCGAACCGACGTCCGCTGACCGTGACGCCTGACGGGCTCGGCTGCAACGCGCTGACCAGCCGATAGCGTCCGTCGTTCAGCCTAAGCTGCAGCTGCGCAATCCAGCGGTTATCGTCGAAAATAAGTCGCTCGCCAAGGCCATCCTCGCCCAGCGCCTGCAGCGCTTTTTCCTGCGACAAAAACGCCAGCGTCTGCCAGCCCTGCGGCGGGCGGGCCGCCAGCAGCGCCCGCAGCCGCTCATCGCTCAGCGCGTTCATCAACATCGCCCGCAGCAGCGGCAGCTGAGCGTCGTTCACGGCGTCCGGATTGAGGCGCAGCTCGGCATCCGGCGCCGCACAAAGCAGCGGCGCAAGACGCAGATAAAGCTCGCGGTCGATGCCGGCCAGCTCCCGCAGCTCGCTGACATCCCCCATCAGATATCCTTCGCCATAGGCTCTGGCGACGATCGCATCGGCAATCGCGCCCGCCTGGGCAGCGGCGATCCCCTGATTGTTCAATAGCAGCATGAATATTCGCCTCTCCTTATTGGGGGGGCCCCCCTCGCTATCGCCGACATCCGCCGGGCCGGCGGCGCGGATCAGGGCGTTGAGGTTGAAACAGGCGTCAACGCGGCGCAGACGTATCGCCACTTCCCCCTCTTCGGTGCGCATGCTGAAGGTCACCCCTGATGCCCCCCACGCCTTCCGCTGCTCTCCCGCCTGCTGCAGCCGCTGCCGGGCGTAGCTCTCGCCGCCCAGCAGCAACCATTTCGCCCTCAGTCGATCCTGCTGAGACTGGGTGCGCACCAGCGAACGCTGCCAGTTATCGTTGATATTGACCGCCACGATCGCCATCAGCGACATCATCAGCAACACCATCAACAGCGCCATACCGCGTTGTTTATTCATAGTGGCCTCGCAGCGGGCAACGTGACGATGCGCCGGACTTCCCCCAGCGCGGGGGTGTCGATGGCGATTTCCACCGCCTGCGGCAGCAGCCCGCCGGCGCGCCAGGCCGTCAACCATTCGCCCTGCCGGTAAAAACGCAATTGGAACCGCGTCACCTCAGACAGCAGCAGCACGCTGCGCGCCGCCGCCTGCGGGCTGCTCAAATTCGGGTAACTGAGGCGTTCGAGCCGCCCCTGCCGGTAGCGATACGCCACCCGCTCCTGCGTGGCGCGCGGCAATCGGGCCTGGGGGTTCGGCCAGCCGTTTCGGATCAGCAACAGCTGAAAATCGCCGCCTTCCTCTCCCGCCGTCTGCAGCACCGCAAACTCCGGCGCCGCCGGCCAGCGTTTATCGCCGGTCGGCGCGCGCGCCTGCGCCTGCGTCAAATCGCGCTCGACGATCGCCAGCGCCCGTTGCAGCTGGGTCAACTGCGTCGATTTGCGCTGGGTGATTTCGTCGTTTTTCAGCACGCCTCTGAAGACCGTCAATGCGGTGAGCGACAGCATGGCGAACAGGGCGATGGCCAACAGCATTTCCACCAGCGTAAAACCCCGTTGCAAAGCGCGCTTCACAACAACGCCCTGTAGGTGAGCATCTCCACCAGCGCATTGCGATCCTGCGGGTCGCGCCTGACTTCAATCGCGATCGCCCGCATCCCGGCGTCGCTGGTCTCCCGCCCGCGATAGCGCCAGTGCCAGGTTTCACCGGCCATCACCGTGGTGCCCGAATGCCAGGCGAGCGTCGGTGGGCGGGGCTCGAGCTGCAGCAGCGTCAGCTGGTTGTCCGCCACCCACAGCGCCACGGTCTTGGCTTCGATCGCGCTCAGGCTACGCACCTGGCCGCCGGTGCTGTTGATCAGCGCCAGACAGCCGATGGCGAAGATCATCATGGCCACCATCACTTCCAGCAGCGTCATGCCCTGCTGGCGTCTCATTTTCCGCGTCATCGCAACGAATGTCCGTCGTTTCAAATACAAAGTAACCGGGCGCCTGCAATCGCCACAGACACTTGCCCTGGGATAGCTCCACGCTGAATGCCGTGGTTTCGCCCCCCGGATACAGCCACACCTGCGGCAGCGCCGCCTCTGCGGCGAGCGCGACGGTTTGCCCTTCAACGCTCAGCCGCAGCGCGACGCCGTCCGGCAGAGCGTACTGCTCCCGGCTCTCCCGCCCCGCTTCGGCGACGCTGCGCCAACCGCCATCATCGAACGCCACGCCATACCTCACCCCTTCGCGCTCGGCCCGCTCGGCGAGGGCATTCAGCCAATGGCTCAATCGCTCTCCCTGCTGCGCCAACGGCTTCTCATCCGCCGGAAAACTCAGCATCACCAGGCCGCTGGTCACCCCCAGCAGCAGCAATACCAACATGGTCTCCAGCAGCGTAAAACCGCGTATGCGCCTCATGGCGCGTCGGCCACCCAGTTACCGATGTCATCATCGGTATCGGCGACGCCGTCCGGCCCCAGCGTGAACACATCCAGCTTGCCATGGCGCCCCGGGTTGCGCAGACGATACGCTTGCCCCCAGGGGTCTTGCGGCAAGCGGCGGATATAACCGTCTTCGGGATAATTCCTTGGGATCGGCGCCAGCGTCGGCCGGGTCACCAACGCCGCCAGCCCCTGCTCCGCGCTGGGATAACGGCCGTTATCCAGCTTGTACATATCCAGCGCGTTCTCCAGCGCGACGATATCGCTGGCGGCCTTTTGCCGATCGGCCTTCTCCTTGTTACCCATCAGGCTTGGGATGGTCAGGCTGGCCAACAGCCCCAGAATGACGATCACCACCATGATTTCCAGCAGCGTGAACCCACGCTGCCGGGACCTGCGCATATTGCTGATATGACTCACTTTACTCTCCATTAATGGCATGATTAGCCGACCATATTATTGAGCTGCAATATCGGCTGCAGGATGGCCAGAATGATAAACAGCACCGAACCGGCCATCGCGATCACCAATAAAGGCTCAAACAGCCCCAGCGCCAGCGTGATTTGCCGGCTGAAGGCCTCCTGCTGCATCGTCGCCGCCCGTTCGAGCATCATGTCCAGTTCGCCGCTGCGCTCGCCGGACATGATCATGTGTCGCATCATCGGCGAGAACAGCGCGGTGCCTTCAAGCGACGGCGACAATCCTTCCCCCTCTCGCACCCGCTCCATCGCCGCCAGCAGGCGCTCACGGGCAGCCTCGTTACCCAACACGCCGGCGCTGATGCGCATCGCCTCCAGCAACGGCACGGCGCTGGCGTTCAAAATGCTCAGCGTTTTGGCGTAGCGCGCGGTATTCACCGCCAGCGACAGTTTGCCGACCACCGGCAACCGCAGGATGAACGCATGCCAGCGTGCGCGCCGCGCCGGATCCCGCAGGCGATAACGGAAAGCGCCAAGTCCCGCCAGCGCCGCCATCAACACCGCCGCCCCCCATTGGCGCAATCCGTCGCTGGCGCCGAGCAGCATCCGGGTCGACAGCGGCAAGGTCTGCTTCATATGCACAAACTGTTCGATCACCTTCGGCACCACTGCCGTCAGCAAGATAGCCACCACGCCAATCGCCACCGCCGTCAGCACCATCGGGTACACCAACGCCTGCACGATCTTGTTCTTCATGTGCTGGCGCTGTTCGACATACTCAGCCAGCCGTTCCAGCACCGGCCCCAGATGGCCGGCGATCTCACCGGCCGCCACCATGGCGCAATAGAGACGGTCAAAAATCTGCGGATACTGCCCCAGCGCCTGCGCCAGCGGGAAACCCTCCAGAATGCGCTGCCTCACCTGAGTCAACGCCGCCTGCAGGCCTTTTTTCTCCGTTTGCCGCGCCACCGCCATCAGCGCCTCTTCCAGCGGCAGCGCGGCAGACAGCAGCGTCGCCAGTTGCCGGGTGAGCAGCGCCAGATCGCCGCTGCTCACGCCGCCCATCCAACGGCCGGCGAGCAGGCCGGCAAGAGCGGATCGCCTGCGCGCCTGCACCGCCAGCACCTGCCACCCCTTCTCACGCAACCGATCGCGGGCCTGGCGCAAAGAATCCGCCTCCAACACGCCACGCCGGGCGCGCCCCTCACGATCGCAGGCGCGATAATCAAACTTCATCGCCATCCCCTTCGCGCGTCACCCGCAACACTTCTTCCAGGCTGGTCTCTCCGGCGCACATTTTGGCGATCCCATCCTGGCGCAGCGGCTGATAGCGCTCCCCGACCAGCCTGGCGATGTCCAGCTCACCGTCGCTACGGTGGATTGCCCTGCGCATCGGTTCATCCAGCACCAACAGTTCATGCAAACCGATTCGGCCGCGATAGCCCTGCCCGCCGCAGGCCTCACATCCTATCGGGCGCCAGCAGGTCAGCGCCCGCGTCGACGCCAGCCCCAGTTGGCGCCGCTGCGCGTCAGGCAGCGCATAAGGCTCGCGACAGTGCGGGCAAAGCCGGCGCACCAGGCGCTGCGCCAACACGCCGCTCAGCGAGCTGGAAAGCAAAAACGGTTCAACGCCCATGTCCCGCAGCCGGGTCACGGCGCCGATCGCCGTGTTGGTATGCAGGGTCGACAGCACCAGATGTCCGGTCAATGAGGCCTGCACCGCGATCTGCGCCGTTTCACCGTCGCGGATCTCGCCGATCAACACCACATCGGGATCCTGACGCAGCAGCGCGCGCAGCCCGCGCGCGAAGGTCATGTCCACCTTGGGGTTCACCTGCGTCTGCGCGATGCCGGCCAGTTCATACTCGACGGGATCTTCGATCGTCATGATGTTGCGCTGTTCGTCATTGATCTGGTTCAGCAAGGTATAAAGCGTGGTGCTCTTGCCCGAACCGGTCGGGCCGGTGACCAGAATAATGCCGTGCGGCTGGCGGATCAGGCGCAGCAACGCCTGTTGGTGCGCCGCCGCCATGCCCAGGCTGGGCAGTTCGAGCCGCACGCCCTGTTTATCCAACAGGCGCATGACCACGCGCTCGCCGTGGCTGGCCGGCATCACCGACACCCGCACGTCGATCGCCCGCCCGCCAACCTTCAGCGCCATGCGCCCATCCTGCGGCACGCGCTTCTCGGCGATATCCAGCTTCGACATGACCTTGATGCGCGACACCAGCAGCGCCGCCAGCTTGCGCTGTGGCGCCAGAATGCGGCGCAGCGCGCCGTCAATACGAAAACGGATCACCAGCTCGCTCTCGTAGGTTTCGATGTGAATATCGGAGGCGCGCTCTTTGATCGCCTCACTCAGCAAGGCGTTAATCAGGCGGATAATCGGCGCATCGTCCTGTTCGTCCAACAGGTCTTGCTGCTGCGGCAGCTCTTCCGCCAACGCATAGAAATCCAGTTCGCCGCCCAGATCGTCGATCATTTTCTGCGCCTGGCCGCTTTCCCGCTGATAGTGCGCCACCAGCCGTTGTTCAAAGGCCTCCGTGTCCAGCCGGGCCAGCGTCGGCTCACCGGGCAGGCAGCGGTACGCCTCCATCAACGCGGCCTGGCTGGTCTCGGGGTGACAATACAGTTGGATGCCGCTCTGCCCGTCGACGGCCAGCACGCCATGCTGCCGCGCCCAGCCAAAAGGCAGCCGCGGCCCCACAGAACGGGGCTTCACGGGCGCGCTCCGCGCGAATAAAACGCCTCGATACGCGCGACGGTGGCGAGGAACGCCCGATTGTCGATCGCCTTCTTATCGCCGGCGATCTCGCTGCGCAGTGCGTTATTCAGCTCACGATCGTCCTGCTGCTCGGCGTCGAACTTGCCTAACTTGCGCTGGCTCTGCCGGGAATACCCCTCGGTGCTGCGAATGATGGTCGGGCGGATAAACAGCATCAAATTACGCTTGCTCGCTTTGGTGGCGTTCGAGCGAAACAGCGCCCCCACCAGCGGGATCTTGCCCAGGATCGGCACGCTGCTCTCCAGCTCCGAGTTGGACTTGTCCAGCAGCCCGCCCACCACCACGGTCTCACCGCTGTCCACCAGCACCGTATTGTTGACCGTGCGGATATTGAAGGTCGCCCCCAGCGAATCCGGCGTAGCGCCGGCGCTGTCGGCAACGCTGGAGACCTCCTGCTCGATCTGCATCAGCACGGACTGGCCCTGATTGATCTGCGGTTTGACCTTGAGCTTGATGCCCACCGTTTTGCGCGACACGGTATTGAAGACGTTATCGCTGTTGGTGGTTTGCGAACCGGTGAGGATCGGTACATCCTGGCCGACGCTGAACTCCGCCTCGGCGTTATCGAGCGTAACGATGCTCGGCGTAGCCAGGATATTGTTTTGGTTGTTGCTGGCGATGGCGGACAGCAATACGCCCCAGTTGCCGCTGTAGAAACCGGTCATCAGGCCGTTGGCCTTGCCGAACACATCGCTCATGCCGTTTTCGAACCCCGCCGAGATGCCGGGCGCCTGGCCGGCGAACTGCGTGCCGCCGCCGTATTTGTTGGCCCACTGCACGCCGATGTTCAGCCCCTGACCATCCTGCACTTCGACGATCACCGCTTCGACCAGCACCTGCGCGCGCCGTACATCCAGCTTGGCGACCACCGCCTCCAGATCGCGCATCACGTCCGGCGCGGCGGTGATGATCAGCGCATTGGTCTGCTCATCGGCCTTGATCACCACATTTTTCAACAGCGCCACGTTGGCGGCGGCGCTCTCTTTCTCGTTTTGCAGGCCCGCGCTCACGCCGGTCAGCACCTCGACCAGGCTCTGCGCCTTGGCGTATTTGAGCGGAATGACCTGGGTATTGCCTTGGGTGACACTCTTGTTATCCAACTGCTCAATCAGTTCTTTGGCGTGTTCGCGGGCCCGATCGTCCCCGGCGATCATCACGCTGTTGGTGCGCTCATCCGCCACCAGCCGCAGCGAGCCTGCCCCGGCCATACGCCGTTTACCCTCTTCGCGAAACAGTTCGTTCACCATCCGCGCAATCTCCGGCGCCGCCGCATGCTTCAGCGCGAAGGTCTCGACCTGATTGCCGTCGTCCTGATCCATCTCCCTGACAAGGTCGAGCAGGCCGTTGACCACCCCGGCTCGGCCGGTGATCAACAGCGCATTGCCCTGCTCGTAATGCGCCACGCTGCCCACGCCGATGCTGTCGTTAAGCTGGCGCAAGATCGGAGAAACGTCTTTGGCCGCGATATTGCGCAGCGGCACCACGCGCATCACCACTTCATCCCCTTCGGCGATCGCCTCGCTGCCGCTTTGCGACAGCGCGGCTCTTTTTCCCTCTTTGGCGGCGATCACCTTCAGGACATTGTTGGGCATGCCGATGACCGTATAGCCGTAGACGTCCAGCACATTGAGAAAGAATTGGTAATATTGCTTCTCGTCGAGCTGTTCGTAGCTGCGCACCGTAACCTTACCTTTCACCGCCGGATCGATAATGATGGTCTTGCTCAGGTTTTTACTGACCGTATTGATAAATTCCTGAATGTCCGTGCCTTTGAAATTGGCGGAGAATTGCTCCGCACGCGCCAGGCCCCCCAGGGCAATCATGACGGCCACCGCCGCTAACGCGCGCCATAAACCGGCGCTCCAGCCTGCGCGGGAACGAAAAATAAAATGCGTCATCACAGTGTTGCCTTATGCTGTAAAACACCCCACGCCGAAGCGGCGCGCCGGCTACTCTTTAAACGTCAGCGCGGCGTAATAACCGTTTTCATCGAGCAGTATTTTGTTTTTTAATACCCGCACGATAACGGCATTGCTGCCGACCAGCCGATCGCCAACGCCATACCCGGTTTGCTTACCGCCATGTTCCACGATAACCAGGCTTTTTTCGGCGTTATCACTGAACAGCAGACCGGTTATCTTGCCGAGCGCCGCGGCCTCCGGCGCGTTAGCCAGCAGCTCGGCGCCGATCGCCCACTCGCCGACCTTATACCCGCGCGCCTTTTCGCCGCTTTTCGCCGCCTGATAGCGGCCAAACCAGTGTGCGTCGTTAATTTTCTCGATGTCATCTTCCTGGGGAAAGACGCCATGGCGCACTTGCTCACGCCCACTTTCAAGGTGCGGCTCAACGGGTTCGTTATTCACGGTTATCATTCGCCACACCTGAGAAAGCATAAACGTCAAATTAGCCAGGAAGAAAAGTAGAATAAAAAAGTCTATCAACCGCTTGCTCACTGGCCCCCCGGTTATTCAACGGCGCCAACGCTAAGCGGAAATGCCCAACACCATCGCCACGGAAAACAGCAGCGTGATGGCCAGCGCCACTTTATAATTCACGGCGTCCAGCCACGTTCGCCGCTGTTTATTAGCCGCCGGTGCCAAGCATTGCTCCCGCGTATTCGCGCGTTCGCAGGCCTGGAAACTCAGCATCACGCCAAATCGGGGAATGGTTTTGATCACCTCGCCCGGAATACCGTGGCGGGAGAGCAAAGCGCGGCATTGGAATATCATTTGATAATAGTTATTGTCGCTGATGGTCTCATGGTTGCAGAACCAGACTGCGCGTATAATGTCATTTTTCTTATAGATGCCACTCAACAGGCACAGCATGAAACGCCGCTGCAATTCGGTCATTTCGATGAGCACATTCTCTTTTTTAAATAACAGCGTCTTTTCATTGTTGTTTAAGATCACCAACTCATTTTCCAACAGAGTCTCGTTCAGGGCAATGCTATGTATGTCCATCTCTCGCCTATCAGTTTAATGAAGTCCAAAGGCTCCCTGTGCCATTACCTTTGCACGCATGCGGCAGATGCATTTTCAACGCAAATAAGTGATTCGCCGTGTTAAGAGCCGGCTCAATTAATCATGTTAAAAATATTCATGCAACTTATTTATTTAAAATAAACAATATAAAATTAATCTAACAAAACAACACAAACCTAAAGCCATTAAGTCATTTAAAAACATGGTGATAGAAGAATTTATAAAATAAGTGAACCGCCATTAAATTCGATTAGTGATGCGAAAAATAGACAATGACCGATAATAACTCATGTTATTAGTTGTGCGCTAAAAAGACGGCGGAACGCTATAAACGGCAAATAAAATACATCTTTATCGGAGGGGCAATAAAGTAAACGTCAGGATTCAATATTGCATAAGAACATCGGCGAATAGGCATTGCTAAACATCAACGTGTTTTTATCAATGCTGCGAATATGATAAAACGTCGACTCATTGCTGAAAAAGTAGGTATAAATCTCTTCCGGCAAGGTATCACGCGGCGAATAGTTGACCTCGCCATACTGAAAGCGATAAAAACTCCCCTGCGAAACATAGCTGAAGTTAACCCGCCGATTGACGAAGTATTTCTTTTCACCGTCGTTGGCTAACCCCGACAGGACCATCACGCCCTTATCGCCGGACAAAAAGATGTAGTTTATTTTCAGCGACAGCTGAATGTCGTTATGGGCCGCCTGCGCGTCCAGTGAATTGAAATAATTGAACGTGGCGTTCGCTTCACAGGAAAAATCACTGAAGTCATGATGGCTGCGTATCAGGGAATACATCACGCTGCCGGTCAACACGCACAGGCCGACCAGCGTGGCTGACAGAATATTTAACTTTTTTTCCATGCCCGAATGTACTCGCTCTCACAGTTATGCAAAACAGCCGCACTGTCCTTCGTGCATTTGGCGATAAACTGGCGTCCGCTGTCTTCATTGGCATTTTGAGAACGGTTAACCTTGGTAATGACGACCTCGCCGGATCGGCAATGTCGGCCATACAAATCTTTCCTGACCAGAAACTGCAAGTAGCCGTCCTGGTGATTCGCCAAAAAATGGCCGGCATAGTAGATCGGGCAACCGTTCACCGTGCCGACGTAGGACAATACCTGCTTCTTTTCACTGTCGCGATGGTGCTTGTAATAGATGAAGCACAGCGCCAGAAAAGATAAGGGTACGACGATCGATAAACTGCGCAGCAGAATAAAAAAATAGTGATGGGTGTTTTTTGTCGTTGCGGCAGGTGACGCCAACGTCACTGAGGCATCGGCAAGCTGAGGGGGCTCGGGTAAATCAATCCGCAGTCGGTCGACAGGTATTATTCGATTAAGTCTATACCCCTTTTTGGATAGGGTAACGATGAGGCGCTCGTTGAAACCGACAGACGTCAATGCGCGTCGGGTCAGGCTGATATATTGATTTAACGTCGCGGAAGAGGCGCTCAAGCCGTGATCGGTCCAAACCTGCTGCAACAGCATCTCGCGGCTCACCGTCTCATGGCCGTGTTCAAGCAAGCATTTGAATACTCTGGCATTGACGCTGGATAAGAAAACTTCCCGCCCCTTCTTTAAACTTTTCAATGAACCGTTTTCAGTATTAAATGTAATATCTTTATCAATGATATAAATCATGTTTAGCCTGACAGCGCACACGGGTTATTATTTAAACTTATTGAGCCAGTTCGACGACCGCCGCTAAGCGCGGATAGTTTTTTCGCACAGAGAAAAAACAATACTAACGTCATCCCAACAGGTGCGCAACTTTAAGAATTTTCCCCATCTCTCCATCCTTATTTGTCCCACAAATGGCGGTATACGCGTTATTTTTTCGCCGTCATCGGATCTGTTGGCAACAATACATTTCTATCAGGGGGATAAAGGCTAAAACGGTGCAGAGGACACGCTTCGCGATCGCGACGTGAAAGTAACGCCTGTTCAGCGTATCGACTTGATGAATAACGGGGAAGAGCGTTTTGCGGGACGCAAATGGGTGGGGACCCTGCCAGCTACATCCCGGCACACACGTCACCTGCTGCGGCTGCTTCCTTCCGGACCTGACCGAGTTCACAAGTTAGTGTTGCGGGAGAACCAACAGGGCCCCCATTGACGGCTTCTGTACTCCGAAGCGGTGGGCATTATCGGCGATGCCCCATCAAATAGCAAGCCAACCCGGGCCAACCGCTGTTTTCTTGCCCACCTGCATTGTGGCACACTCTCCGCCTGGGTTTTGACTCGCGCAGGAACTGCAACATGCAACCAGAAGACGCCTCTTTCAGCCAGCGGGTATTCCATATCGTGGCCGCTATTCCGTACGGCAAAGTCACCACCTACGGTGAAGTCGCCCGTCTGGCCGGTTCGCCGCGCGCCGCGCGTCAGGTCGGCGGCGTGCTGCGGCGTTTGCCGGAAGGCAGCACGCTGCCGTGGCACCGCGTAATCAACCGGCACGGGCAAATCTCGCAACAGGGGGAGGATTTTCAACGGCAACGGCAGGCATTGCTGGCGGAGGGGATTATTTTCGGCCCGCACAGCACGGTCGATTTCGATCGCTACGGCTGGCGCTGGTAAAACAAAACAGCCTTTGGCCGAAGCGCAAAGGCTGTTGATTGGGTCTTGCCGTACCGCAGCAGAATTACTGCATCGCGCTTGGCGCAGCCTGCATCGGCACGCCCTGCACCGGAACCAGCAGCAGATCGGCGCGGGTGCCGTTGCGGTTAACCACTTCCTGGATCGTGTCGGTAATGAACATCAGTCGCCCGTTGACCGTCACCGCCGCGCTCAGAATGATGCGCGCATTCGGTTGGATATCAGACGGGTTGTACGGCAGCGTAAAGTTGAACGGCGCTTGTTGCCCTTCGGTACGTATCGCGCGCTGTGCAATCACTTTGGACGGCGCATCCGCCAGCGAGGCATCAGAGAGGGTGACAGTCAGTACGGCGTCCGGCGGCAGCGCAATGCGCTGACGTATATTAACCGAACCTGTCACCGCCGGCCCCTGAATCTGCGTTTGCGCAGCCGCCGGGTTGCCGGCCGCCGGTGTAGGCACATCAGCACTCTTTTGCGCGCATCCTGCCAGCGTGATCGTCAGTGCTGCGGCACCGCCTACGATTTGCCAGAGTTTCATGGATCGGTCTCCTTTTTTATTATCAACACGTTGGTGGCTTTCACCACCTCACTCATTAAACTTAGCACAAAACACTGATAAATCCACTTTGCCCCGCCTATTAATCACTTAGCCAGCCCAATGCGCTCACTATTAAGAGCATTCTCATCGGCCCTTTAACGCAAGATATTGACGCCGCGCCGTGATATTCCGCACACTGCGCAAAATGATTATTAGAAAGGTAACAATTTTATGAGCCAGGCATTGCAAAACCTCCTCGATCTGTTGGATCTGGAGAAAATCGAAGAAGGGCTGTTCCGCGGCCAAAGCGAAGATCTGGGGCTGCGTCAGGTGTTCGGCGGGCAAGTGGTCGGCCAGGCGCTGTACGCCGCCAAACAGACGGTGCCGGACGAGCGCAGCGTGCACTCGTTCCACAGCTACTTCCTGCGCCCGGGCGACAGCAGCAAGCCGATCGTCTACGACGTAGAAACCCTGCGCGACGGCAACAGCTTCAGCGCCCGTCGCGTCAGCGCCATCCAGCACGGCAAACCTATCTTCTATATGACCGCCTCCTTCCAGAGCCCGGAAGAAGGTTTCGAGCACCAGAACCAGATGCCGGACGTGCCGCCGCCGGAAGGGCTGCTGTCCGAATCAGAGATTGCTCAGAAGCTGGCGCCGATGTTGCCGACCAAAGTACGCGAAAAATTTATCGGTCAGAAGCCGATCGAAATGCGCCCGGTGAAATTCCACAACCCGTTGAAGGGCAGCGTGGAAGAACCGCATCGCTACGTGTGGTTCCGCGCCAACGGCAGCATGCCGGACGATGCGCGCATCCACCAATATCTGCTGGGCTACGCATCGGACTTTAACTTCCTGCCGACGGCGCTACAGCCGCACGGCGTCGGCTTCCTCGAGCCGGGCATGCAGGTGGCCACCATCGACCATTCGATGTGGTTCCACCGCCCGTTCCGCATGGATGATTGGCTGCTGTACGCGGTGGAAAGCTCCTCCGCCTCCGGCGCACGCGGCTTTGTGCGCGGCCAGATCTACACCCGCGACGGCGTGCTGGTCGCCACCACCGTACAGGAAGGGGTGATTCGCCAACGCGACGCCTGATTTGCGGCATAAAGAAAGGGGCGATGTTTCCATCGCCCCTTTTTGCTTCATCATTATTTTCGTATTTAGCGCACTGCCCTGCTTCGAGTCTTACTGGTTGTAGGCGCTCTCGCCGTGGCTGTTGACGTCCAACCCTTCGCGCTCCTGCTCTTCCGGCACTCTCAGCCCCACCATCGCGCCCGCGATCTTGAAGGCGATAAAGGCGGCGACGCTTGACCACACCAGCGTAATCACGACGCTCAGCAGCTGGATCCACACCTGATGCCCCATCGTCACCCCTTCGGCATAGCCGGTGCCGCCGAGGGAAGAAGCGGTGAACACACCGGTCAGCAGACAGCCGACGATGCCGCACACGCCGTGCACGCCGAACACGTCGCAGGTGTCGTCCACTTTCAGCCATTTCTTCAACGTCACTACGCCCCACAGGCCGGCGACGCCCCCCACCAGGCCGATGATCAACGCGCCGCCCACGCCCACGGTGCCCGCCGCCGGCGTAACGGCAACCAGCCCGGCGATCATGCCGGAGCAGGCGCCCAGCAACGAAGGCTTGCCGCGCAGCACCCACTCGGCGAAGGTCCAGGACAGAATGGCGCCCGCAGTAGCCACCACAGTGTTCAGGAATGCCAAGGCCGCGATGCCGTTAGCCGCGCTGGCGGAACCGGCGTTAAAGCCGAACCAGCCGATATACAAGATGGACGCGCCGGTAAACACCATCGGCAGGTTATGCGGTTTGAACGCCTCTTTACCGAAGCCGGCGCGTTTGCCGAGCAGATAGGCGCCGATCAGCCCGGCGCTGGCGGCGTTGATGTGCACCACGGTGCCGCCGGCGAAGTCCAGCGCGCCGTCGGTGGCCAGATAGCCACCGCCCCACACCATGTGTGCGATCGGCAGGTAAGACAGGGTGAACCACAGGATCGCGAAGATCAGCACCGCCGAGAAGCGAATGCGTTCGGCGAAGCCCCCCACCACCAGCGCCACGGTAATGCAGGCGAAGGAGGCCTGGAAAGCGACGTGGATCATCTGGCTGATGCTGCCGGTGACGCTGTCGATGCCGATGCCTTTCAGCATCGCCGTCTGGAATCCGCCGAACACCGCATTGCCTTCGCTGAACGCCAGGCTGTAGCCATACAGCACCCACAGCACGCAGACCAGCGCGAAGGTGACGGTGACCTGCGTCAGCATCGACAGCACGTTTTTGCCGCGCAGCAGGCCGCCGTAAAACAGCGCGATGCCGGGCAGCGTCATGAACAGCACCAACGCGGTGCAGATCATCATAAAGGCGTTGTCGGCCTTATCGGCGACCGCCGGGGCGGCCAGGGCCAAAGAAGGAACCAGGGTTACCGAACTCAGGCCCAACATGGATAACAGTCTTTTCATTATCAATCATCCCCATCACTTAACTGAGTTCGCGGTTACAGTGCCGATTCGTCGGTTTCGCCGGTGCGAATACGGATCACGCGTTGCAATTCGGCAACGAAAATTTTGCCGTCGCCGATTTTGCCGGTGTAGGCGGCTTTGCTAATGACATCAACCACTTCATCCAACTGATCGTCGGCGATGGCGATATCGATTTTGACCTTGGGCAGGAAATTGACGTTATATTCGGCGCCGCGATACAGCTCGGCGTGCCCTTTCTGGCGGCCAAAGCCCTTCACTTCGGTTACGGTCAACCCCTGAATGCCCACGGAGGACAAGGCCTCGCGCACGTCCTCCAGCTTGAACGGTTTGATTACCACGGTCACCAGCTTCATATTGCCTCTCCACGAATTAAGCCCAAACTCACCCCGGTACGCCTCATATGTAGCAAGGGCTGTGCCAAATTTTATTTTGCATGGCGATTCAGCGGATTAGCGGGCACGCGGGCGCCGCCGCGGCGCGGTGCAGTACCGATACCTTGAATGGGTTAAATAATGCGCACTGATTTGGTGCGCGTCGCGTCGAAAAAGTGCAGAAAGGGGGCGTAGCCTGGCGGAGTTGCCTGCTTGTGGTGCGTTGGGAAAAATAAGGGCCGCGATCGCGGCCCGTGGGATCAGGCGGGTTGGCTCTCGTCGCGCACCGCTTCTGCCAACTGCTCGCCCGCCAGCTGCAGCTGATACATCTGGTAGTAGCGCCCCTGCTGCGCCAGCAGCTGTTGATGGTTGCCCTGCTCCACCGCCTGGCCCCGATGCAGCACCAGAATGGAATCGGCATCGACGATCGTCGAGAGGCGGTGAGCGATCACCACCAGCGTGGTGTGCTCGCGGATCACGCGCAGCGCCCGCTGGATAGCCTGCTCGGTGCCCGAGTCGATGTTGGCGGTCGCCTCGTCGAGGATCAGGATCTGCGGCGCCTGCACCAATACCCGCGCCATCGCCAGCAGCTGTTTCTGCCCGACCGACAGGTTATTGCCCTGCTCCCCCAGCCGGGTATGGATACCCTGTGGGAAGCCGCGCACCAGACTCGCCAGCTGCACCGTTTCCAGCGCCCGCCAGACGGCTTCTTCATCGATGTTGCGCCCCAGCGTCACGTTGGCCAGCACCGAATCGGCGATCACCACCGGATCCTGTTGCACCATCGCCACGCCCTGGCGCAGCGTGCGGTGCGACAGGCTGGAGAGCGGACGGCCGTCGAGACGCACTTCCCCTTCGCTGACCGGGTAATAGCCCATCAGCAGGTTAGCCAGCGTGCTCTTGCCGCTGCCGGTGTGGCCAACCAGCGCCACGAAGCCGCGTGAGGGCACCGCCAGCGAAATATGCTGCAGCACCTTTTTATCCGCACGGTAGGCGAAGCTCAGATCGGTGATGTCGATGCTGCCGCTGGCCAACGGACGATCGTCTGCGCCGTAGCTTTGCTGGCTGCGATCCATCAGTTCGAAAATACGTTCGCCGGCCACCACCGCCTGCTGCAGGATCGACTGTTGTGACGTCAACTCGATCAGCGGTTCGTTCAAACGCCCCAGGTAGTTGATGAAGGCATAGAGCACGCCGACGCCAATCACGCCTTCGCCGCTGAAGCCGAACAACATCAGCAAACCGCACAGCACCAGCGCCGAAAACAGACTGAGCAGCGGCCGCAGAAGAAAACCGTCGAGCCGCAGCGTCTGCATGCGCGCGAGATAGTGCGATTGGCTGGCGGCGCTCATGCGTTCGCCGAAGCGCACCTGCTGGCGGAATTGCTGGATCACGCCCATGCCGTTGATCACTTCGTTGAAACCGTCGTTGATGTCCGCCAGATAACTGCGCACACGGCGCACAATCGGCGTGCTGTAATATTGATAGATGCCCATCACCACGAACACCGCCGGGAAGATGCAGATAGCCACTAACGCCATGCGCCAGTCGAGGCTGAACATCGCCACCAGCATGGCGCCGATCAGCGCGGCGCTTTTCAGCACCGTGGAGACCACCATCACGTACAGGTCCTTGATCACTTCGGTGTCGTTGGTGACGCGCGAGATCAATTGCCCGACCGGTTGCGTGTCGAAGGCGCTGAGCGGCTGGCGCAGCGCGGCGTCCATCACGTCGGTACGCAGCCGCTGCACCACGCCTACCGCCGCCTGGTTGAACAGCAGCGCCTGGAAGTAGTGCAGCGCCGCCGCCAGCAGCTCCAGCAGAATGTAGGCCGCCGCCAGCCCGCCGACAATCATCAGCGGCAGTTGCCCTTTGGCGACGTAATTATCGATAAAATAGCTGACCAGGATCGGCCCGGCGACTTCCGCCGCCGCCGCCACCCACAGCATCAGCACCGCCACCCCCAGCGGTTTGCGGTACGGCGAGCCGTAGGCCAGTAGCCGCTTCAGCGTCGGCCACAGCTTTTGCACTTTATTCATCGGCCAACGCCTCCTCGCCGTTTTCCGGCGCTTCGTCCAGCGCCGCTTCCAGCTGCTGATAACGGTACATATCGCGATACCAGCCCGGCTGCGCCGCCAGCGCCGCCGGATCGCCGCGCTGCGCCACGCCACCGTGCTGCATCACCAGGATTTCGCTGGCTTCGGTCAATGCCGACAGCCGGTGCGCGCTGATGATCACCGTGCGATCTTGCCCCCAGCTGCGCAGGTTGTGCAGGATCTGGTGCTCGGTACGGCCGTCCACCGCCGACAACGCATCGTCGAGGATCAGGATCTCCGCATCCAGCAGCAACGCGCGCGCGATGGAGATGCGCTGTTTCTGGCCGCCCGACAGCATCACGCCGCGTTCGCCCACTTCGGTGTCATAGCCCTGCGGCAGCCGCAGAATGTCCTCATGGACGCTGGCCAGCCGCGCCGCCTGTTCAATCTGCGCCTGCGTCGCCCCCGGCTGGCCCAGCGCGATGTTGTTCGCCACGGTATCGGAGAACAGGAACGGCGTCTGGCTCACCACCGACAGCCGCGAACGCCAGTCGTCGAGCCTGACCTGCGGAAGCGGCAGGCCGTGATAGCGGATCTGCCCTTGGTCGACGTCGAACTGACGCTGGATCAGCGACAGTAATGTCGACTTACCGGCCCCGGTCGGCCCGCACAGCCCCAGCATCTGCCCCGGCTTCAACGTCAGCGCCACGTCATGCAGCGCCGGGTGCGGGTTTTCCGGGTAGTGGAACGCGCGGATATCCACCTCCAGCACGCCGCGCCCGGCCGGCAACGCCTGCGGGCCGTCCTGCACCGCCGGCGCCTCGTCGAGCAGGCTGCGGATACGGCTGTAGGCCGCGCTGCCGCGCTCGACGATGTTGAACATCCAGGCCAGCGCCAGCATCGGCCAGATCATCAGGCCGAGGTACATCACAAAGCTGGTCAGTTGCCCGAGCGTCAGCGAACCGTTCACCACCATCCAGCTGCCGCCGCCGATGGCCAGCAGGTTAGAGGCGCCGATGGCGATATAAATGGTCGGATCGAAGCGCGCATCCACCCGTGCCACGTGCATGTTCTTGGCGCCGGTCTGCGCCGCGACGTCGGCGAAGCGGTTGGATTGGTGATCTTCCAGCCCGAAGGCCTTGATCATGCGGATGCTGGTCATGCTTTCCTGCGCCTGATCGTTGAGGCTGGAAAACGCCGCCTGCGCCGATTTAAAGCGCTGGTGCAGCTGATCGCCGTAATATTTGATGGCGATCGCCATCAGCGGCATCGGGATTAACGCCAACACCGTCAGTTGCCAGCTGATTTGGGTGCTCATCACCACCAGCACCACCAACCCCATCACCAGCGAATCCACCAGCGTCAGCACGCCTTCACCGGCGGCGAACACCACGCGATCCACGTCGTTGGTGGCGCGCGCCATCAGATCGCCGGTGCGGTGGCGCAGGTAGAACGCCGGGTTCTGCCGACTGAGCTGACGGTAAAAGTTTTCGCGCAGCTCGACCGCCAGCTGGTAGGAAGCGCCGAACAGCAGCACCCGCCACACATAGCGCAGCAGGTAAACGACGATCGCAGTGCCGATCATCAGCCCAAGCCAGGCCAACAGCACGCCGGTAGACATCTGTTTTTCGGTGACGCCGTCCACGATGATGCCGACCAGTTTAGGCGGCAGCAGTTGCAGGATGGCGATGACGATCAGCAATACCACCGCGCCCAGGTAGCGGCGCCACTCCCGGCGGAAGTACCAGCCGATTTGTGCAAATAATCTCACGCAGTTTGATTCCAGGGTTTTATGAGGTTTGTCTCTTTTTCCGCTTCAACGGAGCAGGATACCACCGTTGAGCCGCTCGTCCGGTGAACTTTTCACTCCGGCACCGGCAGCGCGGTAGTGTATTTGATTTTTTCCATGGCAAAGCTCGAGGTGACGTCGATAAGGCCCGGCACGCCGTTCACCAGGCGCTTGTAAAAACCGTCGTAACTTTTCATGTCCGCCACTTCGACCTGCATCAGGTAGTCGTACTCTCCCGCCATACGGTAGAACGCCAGCACCTCGGGCATCTGGCTGGTCAGCTGCACAAACGCCTGATACCACTCGCTGCTGTGCTGTTGGGTCTTGATCAGTACGAACGCCGTCAGCCCCAGGCCAAGCTTTTCGTTATCCAACAAGGCCACCCGGCCGCGGATATAGCCTTCGTCTTCCAGACGTTTCAGGCGCTTCCAGCACGGCGTAGAGGTCAAATTAACCGCATCGGCCAGCGCCTGCAGCGACTGGGTGCAATCTTGCTGCAGCATGCACAGCAGCTTACGGTCTGTTTTATCTAACATAGCGGCCACCTGGAGAAAAATTTTCTCCCATTAGGCGATTAAACAGGGAAAATGGCAATCCTTTTTTCCTGCCGACAGGCTATGCTACGCCATAAATCAGCCCCCTATTCTGAGGCCAAATCATGACAAACTCTTGGGTAAAATATGCTATCGGTGAAATAGAAGCGGATTTTCAACGCTCCGCCGATACGCACCTGATTCGCCTGAACCTGCCGGCGTTTCCCGGCATCTGCCTGTACCTGAAAGATGAGAGCACCCACCCGACCGGCAGCCTGAAACACCGCCTGGCGCGCTCGCTGTTCCTTTACGGCCTGTGCAACGGCTGGATCACCGAGAACACCACCATCATCGAGGCCTCTTCCGGCAGCACGGCGGTGTCCGAAGCCTACTTCGCGCGGCTGATCGGTCTGCCGTTCATCGCGGTGATGCCGTCCTGCACCGCACGCCGCAAGGTAGAACAGATCGCCTTTTACGGCGGCCGCTGTCACTTCGTCGATCACGCCGCCCAGATCTACGCCGCTTCCGAACAGCTGGCGAAAGAGCTGAACGGCCACTATATGGATCAGTTCACCTACGCCGAGCGCGCCACTGACTGGCGCGGCAACAACAATATCGCCGACAGCATCTTCCGCCAGATGGCGCGCGAACCCTTCCCGGTGCCGAAACACATCGTGATGAGCGCCGGCACCGGCGGCACCTCCGCCACGCTGGGGCGCTATATCCGTTATCAGGGGCACGACACCCGGTTGACGGTGGTCGATCCGGAAAACTCGGTGTTCTATGACTGCTTCCACCACGGTGATCGCACCCTGATCGGCAGCTGCGGCAGCCGTATCGAAGGCATCGGCCGCCCACGCGCCGAGCCGTCGTTCATCCCTTCGGTGGTCGATAACATGTTGCGGGTGCCGGACGCCGCCAGCGTCGCCACCATTCACTGGCTGGAGGCCGTGCTCGGCCGCAAGGTCGGCGCCTCCACCGGCACCAACGTCTGGGGCGCGCTGCAATTGGCGAAGCAGATGCGGGAAAACGGCGAGCAAGGGGCGATCGTTACCCTGCTATGCGACAGCGGCGAGCGCTACCTCGATACCTATTACAACCCGGAGTGGGTCAGCAACAACATTGGCGATCTGCAACCGTATCTGGCGCAGCTGGCGGATTTGTAACGCCGGGCGCAACGTAAAAAAAAGCCGGGTAGTCATACCCGGCCGGCTGTAAGGAGAACCTCATTATTCGGGGGAATAGGTGAGGCAAGGTGAACGCAGCCAATGTTGTAAATAATGAGCTACCGCCTGTTGTTGGCAGTGGCCGATAACCGGCAGCTGCGGCAGCAGGGATTTCAGCTGCGGCAGGGCGTTCCCCATCACCACGCCGTGTCCCACCGCGCCCAGCATCTCTTTGTCGTTCATCGCATCGCCGAATGCCATGCAGTCGGCCATCGTCAATCCCAGGTGACGGCTCAGCCGATCCAGCGCCGCGCCCTTGTTGCAACCGAGTGGCAGCACCTCCAGGCAATCGTAAGCGGAGAAACACAGATCGGCCTCGCCGCCCAGCTGCGCCCGCAGCTGCACCTGCAATTCCAGCAACTCCTCATGCGGTGCGACAAAGCACACCTTGCTGTTGCCGAACGCCGGTAAGCGGCGCACGTCAGCCAGTTGGAAACGAAAGCCGCTCAGGTGGTGCGCCTGCAGCATCTCTTCCGGCGCGGGGAACTCGGTCAGCCAACCTTCGTCGCGGAACACGTGCATGCTGGCGCGGGTGCGCCAATGATGATGCAGCACCTCTTCGGCGATCTCCGCCGGCAGATCGGCGGCGTGCAGCTGTTGGCCACGGTTGTCATACACCCGCGTGCCGTTGCCGGTGATCAGATAGCCCTGCAGCCCCAGCTGCGCCATGATCGGTTGCGCATCAAGGTAGTGCCGCCCGGTGGCGAACGTCACCACCATCTCCCGCTCCACCAGCTGGTTCAGCACCGCCAGCGTTTCCGGGCCAACCCGGTGATCCGGCATCAACAGCGTGCCGTCCATATCGAAAGCCGCCAGGCGATACATAAAGACCTCATGAATGTGAACGCGATTACAATCAGTGCAGTATGGGATGGTATTTGCGGAAGTAATAGTGAACAATTTGGGAAAACTGTTCCGGATTTCTGCTCATGCGCCTGGTTCACCGTCTCAGCCAATATCAACGCCTGTATCAACAGCTCGGCAACGCGCCGGTCGCCGTGACCATCGGCGAGCTGGCGGCAATGTTCTACTGCAGCGAACGCCATGCCCGCACGCTGGTGCAGCAGCTGCAGGATCAGGGCTGGCTGAGCTGGCATTCTCAGCCCGGCCGCGGCAAACGCGCCAGCCTGCATTGCCTGAAAACCCCGGATGAGCTGCGCGCGCAGCTGTTGCAGCAGCTGTTGCAACAGGGCAATCATCAGGGGGCGCTGGAGATGGCGCAGCTCGATCCGCAACACCTGCAGGATCTGCTCAGCCCGCACCTCGGCGGGCAATGGCAGGCCGGCAGCCCGACGCTGCGCATTCCCTATTACCGTACGCTGGAGGCGCTCGATCCGCTCACGCTGACCGGCCGCGCCGAGCAACATCTGGTGTCGACCCTGCACGCCGGGCTGACGCGCCTGATGACCGGTAATCCGGAGCCGCAGCCCGATCTGGCGCACCACTGGCAGATAAGCGATGGCGGCCTGCGCTGGCGATTCTTTTTACGTAGCCAGCTGCGCTGGCACAACGGCGAACCGTTGACCGGCCAGCAACTGCTGCAAACGCTGGAAAAACTGCTGGGCCATCCGCGCAGCCAACCCAGCCTGAGCAGCGTCGCGAACGTCAGCCTGCCGCATCCGCTGTGCATTCAGTTCGACCTGCACCTGCCGGACTATTGGCTGGCACACCGGCTGGCGGAGCTGCCTTGTCTGATGACGCACCCCGAACTGCCGGCCATCGGCGCCGGCCCATTTAAACTGGCGTTGAATGAACCGCAGTTGGTGAGGCTGGAACAGCATGCCGGTTACCATCTGCAGCATCCGTATCTGGACACCATCGAATACTGGATCACGCCCGATCTGCCCATCACCGGCGCCGACGCCAGCTGCCGGCATCCGGTGCGCATCACCATCGGTCAGCAAGACGATTTGGCGCAGGCCCGGCCGGTGCAGCGCAGCATGAGCCTGGGCTGGTGTTATCTGGCGCTGAACCTGCGCCACGGCGTGCTGAGCGAAGCCCAGGGGCAAAAGCTGCTGATGCTGATCCAGCAGTCCGGCCTGCTCAGCCATCTGCCGATCCCCAACAGCGTGATCACCCCCAGCCATGAAATGCTGCCCGGCTGGCGCATCCCCAGCCAACGGATTGAAGAAGATGTCCCGCTGCCCGCTCGGCTAACATTGCTGTATCGGCCGCCGGTCGAGCTGCAAACGGTGACGGTCGCGCTACAGCGGCTGCTCGCGCAGCACGGCTGCGAGCTGGAAGTGCGTTACTACGCCGGCAAGCGCTGGCAAAGCGAGGCGCAAATCGCCCAGGCCGACCTGCTGCTGGCAGACAACCTGATCGGCGAGGCGCCTGAGGCGACGCTGGAGAGCTGGCTGCGGCAGGATTCGCTGTGGCGCGGTATCCTGACGGCAAGCCGCTGGCAGCAGCAGCAGGAGACGCTGCGGGAGATCCAGCAGCTGCAGGCGCAGCCACTGCGCTTCGAACGGCTGCAGGCCTATTATCAACAGCTGATGGCCGCCGCCATCATCACGCCGCTGTTCCACTACCAGTATCAGATCAGCGCGCCGCCGCGTATGCATGGCGTGACGCTGACCGCCCATGGCTGGTTCGATTTTTGCCAGGCGTGGCTGCCGCCGCCGGTGGATGAGGCACCGACCGGAGCCGAACCGCCCTGCGCCTGACGGCCCTTTCTGCTACTATTGTCGCCGCAACGCAATTTTTATCCTGCCGCCCGAATGTGTATCGGGAATGGCCAAAGCCCAAAAAGGTGATTTTATGAAGCGCGCGGTTGTCGTTTTCAGCGGTGGACAAGACTCCACGACCTGCTTGATCCAGGCATTGCAACAGTATGACGAAGTTCACTGCGTCACGTTCGATTACGGCCAGCGCCATCGCGCCGAAATTGAAGTGGCTCAGGAGCTGTCGGAGGCCCTCGGCGCCAAGGCGCACAAGGTGCTGGACGTGACGTTGCTCAATGAGCTGGCCATCAGCAGCCTGACTCGCGACAATATTCCGGTTCCCGCCTACGATCCCAACCAGAAAAACGCGCTGCCGAGCACCTTCGTGCCGGGCCGCAACATCCTGTTCCTGACGCTGGCGGCGATCTACGCCTACCAGGTGGAAGCGGAGGCGGTGATCACCGGCGTGTGTGAAACCGACTTCTCCGGCTACCCGGATTGCCGCGACGAGTTCGTCAAAGCGCTGAACCAGGCGGTGGTGTTGGGCATCGCCCGCGATATCCGCTTCGAAACGCCGTTGATGTGGCTGAACAAGGCCGAAACCTGGGCACTGGCGGACTATTACCAGCAGCTGGATCGGGTGCGTCAGGATACGCTGACCTGCTACAACGGCATCAAGGGTGACGGCTGCGGCGAATGCGCCGCCTGCAACCTGCGCGCCAATGGCCTGACGCAATATCGCGCCAACCAGGCGGAAGTGATGGCGGCGTTGAAACAGAAGGCCAGTCTGGCCTGAGGCAGCGACGGCGGCAGCCGCCGCCGGTGAGCTGACTGCGAATGTTATTTGGGCGTGAGCGCTTCCAAGTGCTCGCGCAATTCCCCTTCAATCGGCAGCGCCCGCTGCGTTTTCAGATCGACGCACACGAAAGTCAGCAGCGCGTCGGCCACCGGCGTCCCCGCCGGATCCTGCGTCACCTTCTGGCTCAGCACCCCGCTTTTGCCGTTGAGCTGCACCATCTGGCTGTCGATGCGCAGTTTATCCCCCAATACCGCCGGGCTGCGGTAATTGATATTGATGTTCACCACGATGAAAGCGATGTTGTTTTCCGTCATCCAGCGGAACCCTGCCTCGTTTTCCAGCCACTCCCAGCGCGCCTCCTCCAGAAACTCCAGATAGCGGGCATTGTTAACGTGCTGGTAGACATCAAGGTGATAACCGCGAACTTTGATAAAGGTTTGCATAGGGAACGATCGCTCCTGCCTGGTGATTACAGAAAGAGGGAGCCGCGTGGGCTCCCTCGCCCGTTTGGTCAACGCGCCAAACTGGTAAGACCTGTAAAATGTAGCAGAGTCGCCATTGCCTCAGCGGCATTTTGCCGCGCAGCCGCGACCGGGATCACATTTTCAGCCGAGTGCGGTTCTTCTCGAACAGCGCCGGTCCGATGCCCGGCACCTCCTGCAGTTGCTCAACCTGGGTGAATGGCCCGTTCTGTTCGCGATAGCGCACAATGCCTTCCGCCTTCTTCAGACCGACACCGCTCAAAGCCGCTGCGAGCTGTTCGGCGGTGGCCTGATTGATGCTGACCGCCGTCTCTTCGGCCGCCTTGGTCATCGCCTGTTGCCCGCCATTGCTCGTCGGGGTTGAGAGCATCGGCGCCGGCGCATCGGCTTTATCCGCCGCGGCGGCCGGCACCGCCAGGCATAACAACAGCGCGGCCAGCGCGGCTTTAACGTGATGACGGTAACCTGATAACGTTTTTTTCTCTGTATGTTGCATGCTGTATCCTCCTTGTGTGTGACAGCACGGCTACCTTGCCGCGGCGGCGGATATTCAGCAATCGGCGGATATCAGATGTGGAAAAGGCCGCGAAAGCGGCCTTTGTTTGTTGCACTGCGTTGCAGAAAAATGCGGCGATTACTGCGGCTGTTGCTCAGCGGCGCCCATTTTAATTTTGGCTTCTTTACGCAGGCTCGCCAGCAACGAATCGAAGGAAACGCCGGTCGCGCCCTCTTCCATCTTGCCGACGAAGGTTTTCATTTCGTCTTCCGGCAGCGTGCCTGGCTTCACCGCATCGAGTGCGATCAACACCACGTTGTCCTGGCGATCCTGCGACATGCCGTACACCGGTTTGCCGTCCTGCGGGTGCGGCAGCGCGAACACGCTCTCCACCAGCTGGCTGTCTTCCGGCGCGCGCGCCATCTTCTGCACGGCGCCAAAGCTCAGGCCGGCGGCTTTCATCGCCTCATCGCCCTTGCCCTGCTTCAGCTCAACCAGCAGCTTCTCACCCTGCAGTTTCGCTTCTTGCACCGCCTTGTTGCGCTTCACCAGATCCGCCACGCGGTCTTTTACCTGGTCGAACGGCTCGATGCCTTCCGGCTTGTGGCCGCTCACGCGCACCACGAAGGCGCGGTCGCCGTCTACGGTGATCACGTCGGAGTTACTGCCCGGCGCGCCGTTCTCGCCGATCAGCGAACCGTCGAAGATCGCCTGCACCACCGGCTTGAAGTTCAGCGCCGCAGGGATGTTGTCGCGGGTGAACCAGTCGGTTTGCGCCGCTTTCACGCCCGCCGCTTCTTCAGCCGAGGCCAGGGATTCGTTGTCGCTGGTCGCCGCTTCGCTCACCTTCTGCTGCAGCGCGTAATACGCATCTACCGCTTTCTCCTGCTTCACCTGCTTGGCGATAGCGTCATGCACTTCGCTCAGCGGCTTCAGTTTCTCTGGTTCGATGTCGTTCAAACGCACGATCAGGTAGCCGACGGAAGATTTCACCACGCCGGACAGCTGCCCTTTTTCAGTCAGGTTAGCCTGCTTCAGCTCGTCGGCGGTGGTTTCCGGCTCCAGCCAACCCAGTTCGCCGCCGGTACGGCGTGAAATGATGTCGGTGGATTTCTCTTTCGCCAGCGTGGCGAAATCGGCGCCCTTCTTCAGCTCATCCAGCGCCGCATTGGCTTCCGCCTCGGTTTTCAGCTGGATCACGCTGTAGTTTTTACGCTCCGGCTGGCCGTAGCTGCTCTTGTGCTGGTCGTAGTAAGCGCTGATGTCCTCTTCGCTCACTTTCACCTTGTCCTGCATGGACGCGGCGTCCAGCGGGATATAGCTCACTTTCACCTGCTCCGGGGCGATGAAGCTGTTCTTGTTCTGATCGTAATACGCCTTCAGTTCGTCGTCGCCGGCGCTCTGTTTCGCCTGCAGCGCCTTCAGATCGATAGTCGCCAGACGCACGTCGCGCTCCTGCAGCACCAACGCCGCCATGGCTAGTGATTCGGACGGCAGCACGAAGCCGGATTCGCCGAAGGCCTGGATCAGCTGCTGATTGACCAGCTGCTGACGCATCGACTGCGCGAAGTTGTCGGCGGTGTAGCCCATACGGCCGATCAGGTCGAGGTACTTGGCGTTATCGAACTGGCCGTTGGTTTGGAAATAAGGCGCCTTGCGGATGGCGTCCTTGATCTGATCGTCGCTGACCGCCAGGCCCAGCTTCTTGGCGTATTGGTCGAGCAGCATGTTGTCGATCAACTGGGACAACACCTGACGGCGCATCTGCTGCATGTAGCCTTCGTTGCCGGCCAGCGCAGAGAACTGGTCACCCAGCTGCTGCTGCATGCGGCTACGCTCGCTTTGGAAAGCCTGTTCCAGCTGAGCGCGTTCGATCGTCTGACCATTTACTTTCGCAGCATAATCGCCGGAGCCGCCGATCAGGTAGTTACCCACCCCGGTCAGGACGAATGACAGGATGATCAGGGCCAGGATGATTTTGAGCACGACGTGATTGGCAGCCGCGCGTAAATTGTCCATCATAGTGTGACAACACTCCGCTGTGATGTGGATTAACAACCCTTGTGCAGGCGCGTTCCCTGCGACAAAAATAAAAAAAGCGCATCAGTCCGATGCGCCTTGTATCTTACCTTACCAGCACCGCTGCGTCAGGTGATTGTTTATTACAAAACCCTGTTACGCTAAACGGTTAGACGCCAAATCAGTTTACAGCGTCTTTCAGCGCTTTCCCTGCACGGAAGGCCGGCACTTTGGCTGCCGCGATCTTGATTTCTTTACCGGTTTGCGGGTTACGGCCGGTACGAGCCGAACGTTCACGCACGGTGAAGGAACCGAAACCAACCAGAGCCACGTCATCCCCAGCTTTCAGAGAGTCGGTAACGGAAGCGATTACTGCGTCTAAAGCACGTCCAGCTGCCGCTTTGGAAATATCAGCACCTGCGGCAATCTTGTCGATCAGTTGTGACTTATTCACTCTATCATCCCCTCTAGAATTCTATCGTCGCACCGAAAAATCCCTACGGTTGCGACAGCGCAGCTGTTATATCAATCCCATCGAACCTTGGCAAGCCACCGACTGGGTGGCAAAACGTGGGCCGACAGAGATCTAACTTAGCGGTACAAAAAAATACTGGCAAGTCCGAAATGGCTTGCCAGTATAAGTTTTATCAATGGTTTTTGCGATTCGTCACTATTTTGCCGCTACCGGCAGTGCGCCGAAGGCCGGGTTTTGCAACGCAATGTTCAAAACTTCATCGATTCGCTGCACCGGATGAATCTCCAGATCGGCGATGACATTGTCCGGGATCTCTTCCAGATCGCGCTTGTTCTCGTAAGGGATCAGCACGGTTTTGATGCCGCCGCGATGCGCCGCCAACAGCTTCTCTTTCAGGCCGCCGATCGGCAATACCTGGCCGCGCAGCGTGATCTCGCCGGTCATCGCCACATCGGCGCGTACCGGGTTGCCGGTCAGGCAGGAGACCAGCGCGGTACACATCGCGATACCGGCGCTTGGGCCGTCTTTCGGCGTCGCCCCTTCCGGCACGTGCACGTGGATGTCGCGCTTCTCGTAGAAATCGGCGTTGATGCCCAATTTCTCCGCGCGCGCGCGCACCACGGTCAGCGCCGCCTGAATCGATTCCTGCATCACTTCACCCAGAGAGCCGGTGTAAGTCAGCTTGCCTTTGCCCGGCACGCAGGCGGTTTCGATGGTCAGCAGATCGCCGCCCACTTCCGTCCACGCCAGCCCGGTGACTTCGCCCACGCGGTTTTCGGTATCCGCACGGCCGTAATCGACGCGCTGCACGCCCAGGTAGTCCTTCAGGTTGTCGCCGTTGATCTCAATGTGCTTGCGCTTCTTGTCCATCAGCAGCGTTTTCACCGCTTTACGGCACAGTTTGGAGATTTCACGCTCCAGGCTGCGCACCCCGGCTTCGCGGGTGTAGAAGCGAATGATGCCGATGATGGCGCTGTCGTCGACCGTCAGCTCGCCTTTTTTCAGCGCGTTGCGCTCAAGCTGCTTCGGCAGCAGGTGCTGTTTGGCAATGTTGAGCTTTTCGTCCTCGGTATAACCCGACAGACGGATCACTTCCATACGGTCCAGCAGCGGCGCAGGGATGTTCATCGAGTTGGAGGTGGCGACGAACATCACGTCGGACAGATCGTAATCCACTTCCAGGTAGTGGTCATTGAACGCCACGTTCTGTTCCGGATCCAGCACCTCCAGCAGAGCGGAAGCCGGATCGCCGCGCATGTCGGAAGACATCTTGTCGATCTCATCCAGCAGGAACAGCGGGTTCTTCACCCCAACCTTGGCCATTTTCTGGATCAGTTTGCCCGGCATCGATCCGATGTAGGTACGGCGGTGACCGCGGATTTCCGCTTCGTCACGCACGCCGCCCAACGCCATGCGCACGTACTGGCGCCCGGTCGCTTTGGCGATCGACTGCCCCAGCGAGGTTTTACCCACGCCCGGCGGCCCAACCAGACACAGGATAGGCCCTTTGATTTTGCTGACGCGGCTCTGCACCGCGAGGTACTCGAGGATGCGATCCTTGACGCGCTCCAGGCCGTAGTGATCGGTATCGAGCACTTCCTGCGCCTTGACCAGGTCTTTTTTCACCTTGCTGCGCGCGTTCCACGGCACCTGCAGCATCCAGTCGATGTAGCCGCGTACCACGGTCGCTTCCGCCGACATCGGCGACATCATCTTCAGCTTTTGCAGTTCCGCTTCGGTTTTCTCGCGCGCCTCTTTCGGCATTTTCGCCGCATCGATCTTGCGCTTCAGCGCTTCGTGCTCGTCCGGCGCGTCGTCCATCTCGCCCAGTTCTTTCTGAATCGCCTTCATCTGCTCATTCAGATAGTACTCGCGCTGGCTCTTCTCCATCTGCTTCTTGACGCGGTTGCGGATGCGTTTCTCAACCTGCAGCAGGTCGATCTCCGACTCCATCATCGCCATCAGGTATTCCAGACGCTCGGTGATGTCGGACATCTCGAGCACCGACTGTTTGTCGCTGAGTTTCAGCGGCATGTGGGCGGCGATGGTGTCCGCCAGGCGCGCGGCGTCGTCGATGCTGTTCAGTGACGTCAGCACCTCCGGCGGGATTTTTTTGTTCAGTTTGATATAGCCTTCAAACTGATTGATCGCGGTGCGCACCAGCACTTCTTGCTCGCGCTCGTCGATAGCCGGCGATTCAAGGTATTCCGCCTGCGCGGCAAAATGCTCACCGCTGTCGGACAGCGTAGTGATGCGTGCGCGCTGCAGCCCCTCGACCAGCACTTTTACCGTGCCGTCCGGCAGCTTCAGCATCTGCAGGATCGACGCTACGGTGCCAACCGAGAACAAGTCGTTAATGCCAGGTTCATCCGTTGAGGCCTCTTTCTGTGCCACCAGCATGATCTTCTTATCGTGATCCATTGCGGCTTCGAGGCACCGAATCGATTTTTCCCGGCCAACAAATAACGGGATCACCATGTGCGGATAAACCACCACGTCGCGCAATGGCAAAACGGGGATTTCAATGCGTTCGGAACGCTCAGGGTTCATAGAGCTCTCTCTTAGTTTAATTTCCGCCAGGTTGAGGGGGAATCTCATGAGACGCAAGCATCTAACGTTTCATAAAATCTGGTTAATGAGTATATGGGGATGAATCTCTTACATTCAACGGCAAGAATGCAGGAAAAAGAAATGGGGGATGAAATCCCCCATTTTGCTGATAACGCGCTGGTTTAACTGGCTAATTATTCGCCAGATGCCTGGGCTTCCGGCTTGCCGTAAATCAGCAGCGGTTTGGATTGACCGGCGATCACCGACTCGTCGATCACCACTTTATCCACGCTGTCCATCGACGGCAGATCGTACATGGTATCGAGCAGCGCGCCTTCCACGATGGAACGCAGGCCGCGGGCGCCGGTTTTGCGCGCCATGGCTTTCTTGGCGATGGCGTTCAGCGCTTCGTCACGGAACTCCAGCTCCACGCCTTCCAGGTTGAACAGCGCCTGATACTGCTTGGTCAGAGCGTTCTTCGGCTCTTTCAGGATCTGAATCAGCGCGTCTTCGCTCAGCTCGCTCAGGGTCGCCACCACCGGCAGACGGCCGATGAACTCAGGGATCAGACCGAACTTGATCAGGTCTTCCGGTTCGGCCTGCAGCAACAGTTCGCCTTCAGTGGCCTTCTCGGACTCGCCCTTGACGGTCGCGCCGAAGCCGATGCCGGAGCCGGTGTTGACGCGCTGACCGATCACCTTATCCAGGCCGGCAAATGCGCCGCCGCAGATAAACAGGATCTTGGAGGTATCGACCTGCAGGAACTCCTGCTGCGGATGCTTGCGCCCACCCTGCGGCGGAACCGCGGCGATGGTGCCTTCAATCAGCTTCAGCAGCGCCTGCTGCACGCCTTCACCCGAAACGTCACGCGTGATAGACGGGTTGTCGGACTTGCGGGAAATCTTATCGATTTCATCGATATAAACGATGCCGCGCTGCGCTTTCTGCACGTCATAGTCACATTTTTGCAACAGCTTCTGGATAATATTTTCCACGTCCTCGCCCACGTAACCGGCTTCGGTCAGCGTGGTGGCGTCGGCCATGGTGAACGGCACGTCCAGGAAGCGCGCCAGCGTTTCCGCCAGCAGAGTCTTGCCGCTACCGGTTGGGCCAATCAGCAAGATGTTGCTCTTGCCCAACTCGATACCGTTGCTGGTATCGCCGTTGCGCAGGCGTTTGTAGTGGTTGTACACCGCAACCGCCAGCACTTTCTTCGCCTGCTCCTGACCGATGACATAGTCATCCAGGTGGTGGCGGATTTCGTGCGGCGTCGGCAGCGCACTGCGCTCACGATGCGGGGCAACTTCTTTAATCTCTTCGCGAATAATGTCGTTACACAGATCGACACATTCATCGCAGATATACACTGACGGCCCGGCAATCAGCTTACGCACTTCATGCTGGCTTTTGCCGCAAAAAGAGCAGTACAGCAGCTTTCCTGAACCGTCTTTGCGCTTATCTGTCATCAGTCAAACCTCTTCTTTAGTCTTGTCCCGCAGGAAAATCACGGCGGCAGTGCGCCCAAACTCATATCGGGAACGCCGGGGGGCTACAACAGAGCGAGCCCCTGCCCACTCTGATTACTATAGTCCATCGGCGCCGCGTGGTTCTAGCTGCGGTGTGTCAGAATGCCGTCAACCAGGCCGTATTCCACGGCTTCTTCCGCGGTCATAAAGCGATCGCGCTCGGTATCGCGCTCGATCTGCTCCAGCGGCTGGCCGGTATGCTCGGCCATCAGTTCATTCATGCGCGCTTTCACCTTGAGGATTTCACGCGCGTGGATTTCGATGTCCGTCGCCTGGCCCTGGTAGCCGCCCAGCGGCTGGTGAATCATCACGCGCGAGTTCGGCAGGCAGAAACGTTTGCCTTTGGCGCCCGCGGTCAGCAGGAAGGAGCCCATCGAGCACGCCTGCCCCATACAGATGGTGCTGACGTCCGGCTTGATGAACTTCATGGTGTCGTAAATCGACATGCCCGCGGTGATCACCCCGCCCGGCGAGTTGATGTAGAGGAAAATGTCTTTTTCCGGGCTTTCCGCTTCGAGGAACAGCATTTGCGCCACGATCAGGTTGGCCATGTGATCTTCCACCTGGCCGGTCAGGAAAATGATGCGCTCTTTCAGCAGGCGGGAATAGATGTCGTAAGAACGCTCCCCGCGTGAAGTCTGCTCTACCACCATCGGCACCAGCGCCATGTTCGGTGCAAATTGATCTCGTTCGCCACTGTATGACATTACCGTCTCCTAATAGAAATTGCCTTGGCGGCCAGGGTGTCACCCTAATACGCCGATTCTACTTGAGAACGGCCATGATGACTATGCTCAAGCATTCGACCCGCGCCACACGTACCCGACGGTTATTTCATCCCGCGCACTTTGGCAAACAGCCCCAGAATTATTATTTACAGATTGGGGGAGCCCGGCGCGATTTCAAGCCCAGAGGCCGATTTTCTCCGCGCGCCGGAAACGATGCCGTTATTCTGACCGTTATCATGCCAGCCAGTTCCCCAGGCAACAGGGTAAATATAGTGCATATTGCCCCGCTTAACCTGAGATTAATCAGCAACGTGGCAAAAAGAAAAGCCCGCAACCTGAGGTTGCGGGCTTTTTCATCGTGCGCCGGTTCGCCAGGCGAAACCGGGGGCGCCGTTCATCGCGCCCGGCACGCAGGCATTACGCCTGTTGAGTTTGGTTCATCAGCTCGCTGAAGGTAGTGGCTTTTTCAGTCACTTTCGCTTTTGCCAGCAGGGCTTCAACCGCTTGCTCTTCCAGAGCCACGTTGCGCATGTTGTTCATCAGCTCTTTGTTTTTGCTGTAGAACTCAATGACTTCGCTCGGATCTTCGTAGGCGGAGGCCATTTCTTCGATCAGCGTCTTCACGCGGTCTTCGTCAGCTTTCAGATCGTTGGTGCTGATCACTTCGCCCAGCAGCAGGCCAACCACTACGCGGCGTTTGGCTTGCTCTTCGAACAGCTCGCGTGGCAGTTCCAGCGCTTGCTTCTCGTTGCCGCCGAAACGCTGTGCAGCCTGACGACGCAGCACGTCGATTTCGCCGTCGATCAGCGCAGCAGGCACGTCGATTTCGTTCGCACTCACCAGGCCTTCGATCGCCTGAGACTTGATGCGGTTACGCACGGCGCCTTTCAGCTCGCGCTCCATGTTCTTGCGAACTTCGGTGCGCAGACCGGCAACGGAACCGTCCGCCACGCCGAAACGCTTGATGAACTCTTCGGTCAGTTCAGGCAGCTCGCGCTCTTCAACTTTCTTCAGCACGATAGCGAATTTGGCCGCTTTGCCCTTCAGGTTTTCCGCGTGGTAGTCTTCCGGGAAGTTCACGTCGATGGAGAACTCTTCGCCCGCTTTGTGACCGACCAGACCTTCTTCGAAGCCTGGGATCATGCGGCCCTGGCCCATTGCCAGCACGAAGTCGGACGCTTTGCCGCCTTCGAACTCTTCACCGTCGATAGAACCGGTGAAGTCAACGGTCACGCGATCTTCAGCTTCCGCCGCGCGATCGGTTTCTTTCCAGGTCGCCTGCTGCTTGCGCAGAGTGTCCAGCATCGCGTCGACGTCTTCGTCGTTCACTTCCACTACTGGTTTTTCAACTTCGATGTTTTCCAGGCCTTTCAGCTCAACTTCTGGATACACTTCGAATTCAACGGCGAAAGTGAAGTCTTCACCTTCTTTGTACTCGCCCGGCACGTAGTTTGGTGCGCCGGCCGGATTAATCTTTTCTTTGATGATCGCGTCAACGAAGCTGCGCTGCATCGCTTCGCCCAGCACGTCCTGACGAACAGAGGCGCCGTAACGCTGTTCCACGATGTTCATCGGCACTTTGCCTTTGCGGAAGCCGTCGATACGCACGCTTTTCGCTGCGTTGATCAGCTCTTTCTTCACCGCCTGCTTGATAGTATCAGCCGGTACAGTAATAGAGAGACGGCGCCCAAGGCCTTGAGTGGTTTCTACTGAAACTTGCATCTTGTTACCTCAAAAAAATCACAGTGCTCGGTCAACTCCGTTCCAAGAACCAGGACGGCTACAAATAAGAACCGAGTTCCCTGATGACAGAAGCGTCCCGAAACCATTCCGGAAAAATAAGACGCGACATTATAGCGGCGCATGCATGGCGAGTCGAGGAAAGCTAGGCGGCGCAGGCGCGCTAAAAATCACACTTTTGTCGATTCGATCGCCAAAAGGCCGCCAAAACAGACCGAACGTTGGCCATATTGCGCATCGGCCGTGTCGTCGTCAAAAACAGAAACGGCCCGCAGGCCGTTTCAAAATTCGTCAGTAGTAATACCCTAATTCGAGGGCAAAGTTCCACTGATACCTGAAAATTTCCCCCTCAGGCCAGCGTCCCGGCGCCGCGGCACGGCGGCGAGGCCGGCACGGTATCCTGCAACCCTTCCCACTCTTTGAGCGTATAGGTGTGCAGCGCCAGCGCGTGTACGCCATCGGCCAACTCTTCCGACAATACCCCGTAGATGGAGCGGTGACGCGTCAAAAACCGTTCGCCGACGAAGCGGTCGCTGACCAATACCACTTTGAAATGACTTTCTGAACCCGCCGGAACGTTATGACGATAGCTTTCATCAACGACTTCCAGATACGCGGGCTCAAACGCCGCCCTTAACTTTGCTTCTATTTGCTCGCGAATCATAGGATCTCCTTACAACACCGGCAGAGGACCGTGCCCATCTAGTTCAATATTAGCCGGTTTTCCCCCGTTTAGACCATCGCCTGGACAAATTTCTCTTTTCTGCGGTCAGAGGATGAGCGTCATCCCCGCCGCTTGGGGGATTATCCGATTGAGCGGGCCAAAAAAGCGTGTTTTTATCAACGGCAGGTAAAAATTTGTCACTCAGGCGCCTTCCGCGCTTCCACCGCACGGCGGCGATGCTATGATGTCGGCAATTCGTTGTCGGCTATCCCGCTCTGATTATTGCTAAATCCATCGAGAATGAGACAGAAAACATGTTAAAGAAACTTTGTCTTCCTTTGCTGACCGCCCTGCTGCTGGCCGGCTGCGCGACCAGCAGCAACACCCTGAACGTCACGCCGAAAATCGTTCTGCCGCAGCAGGATCCGACCCTGCAGGGCATCACCATCAGCATCAACGGCGCGGATCAGCGCACCGATCAGGCGCTGGCCAAGGTGAACCGCGACGGCCAACTGGTCACGCTGACGCCGTCGCGCGATCTGCGTTTCCTGCTGCAGGAAGTGCTGGAGAAACAAATGGGCGCCCGCGGTTACATGATTGGCGCCGACGGCCCGGTCGCGCTGCAGGTGGTCGTCAATAATCTGTACGCGGACGTATCCGAAGGCAACCTGCGCTACAACATCACCACCAAAGCCGACATCTCGATCATCGCCCAGGCGAAGAACGGCAACAAGCAGGTGAAAAACTACCGCTCGACCTATAACGTGCAGGGCGCCTTCACGGCGACCAACGACAAGATCACCGACGCCGTCAACTCCGTGCTGGGCGACGTGATCGCCGACATGGCGCAGGACACCAGCGTCAACGACTTTATCAAGCAAAACGCGCGCTAATCGGCGCGCCTGGCGCCGCCCGGCGGATCGGGCGGCGCAGACAGGGAACTCATGTCGAAACACTATCTGAACATCTTCACCCAGCGTAACTCCGCCATTCTGCTGCTGCTGGGCTTCGCGTCGGGTCTGCCGCTGGCACTGACCTCCGGCACGCTGCAAGCCTGGATGACCGTCGAAAACATCGATCTGAAAACCATCGGCATCTTCTCGCTGGTGGGCCAGGCTTACGTCTTCAAATTCCTCTGGTCGCCCTTCATGGATCGCTATACCCCGCCGTTCCTCGGGCGGCGGCGCGGTTGGCTGCTGATCAGCCAGCTGCTGCTGGTGGCGGCGATCGTGGCGATGGGCTTTATGCAACCCGCGCAGCACCTGTGGTGGCTGGCGGCGTTGGCGGTGCTGGTGGCGTTCTGCTCCGCCTCGCAAGATATCGTGTTTGACGCCTATAAAACCGACCTGCTGAAAGCCGAAGAACGCGGCGCGGGCGCGGCGATATCGGTGCTGGGTTATCGGCTGGCGATGCTGGTTTCCGGCGGCCTGGCGCTGTGGCTGGCGGATCGCTATTTCGGCTGGCAAGCCACCTACTGGCTGATGGCCGGATTGATGCTGATCGGCGTGGCTGCCACGCTGATGGCGCCGGAACCGGATGAAAGCATCCCGGCGCCGCGCACCATGGAACAGGCGGTCGTCGCGCCGCTGCGCGATTTCTTCGGCCGCAACAACGCCTGGCTGATCCTGCTACTGATCGTGATGTACAAAATGGGCGACGCCTTCGCCGGCAGCCTGAGCACCACCTTCCTGATCCGCGGCGTGGGATTCGACGCCGGCGAAGTGGGGCTGGTGAACAAAACCCTCGGGCTGTTCGCCACCATCGTCGGCGCTCTGTTCGGCGGTGTGCTGATGCAGCGTCTCACCCTGTTCCGCGCCCTGATGCTGTTCGGCGTCCTGCAGGCGGTATCCAATCTCGGCTATTGGATTCTGGCGGTGACCGACAAGAACCTGCTCACCATGGGCAGCGCCATCTTCCTTGAAAACCTGTGCGGCGGCATGGGCACCGCGGCCTTCGTCGCGCTGCTGATGACGCTGTGCAACCGTTCGTTCTCCGCCACCCAGTTCGCGCTGCTGTCGGCGCTGTCCGCCGTGGGTCGCGTTTATGTCGGGCCGATCGCCGGCTGGTTCGTCGAAGCCCATGGTTGGCCGCTGTTCTATCTGTTCTCGATCGCCGCCGCGCTGCCGGGCTTGCTGTTGCTCGGCGTCTGCCGCCAGACGCTGGAACACACCCAGCAGCATGGCGATTTTATGCCGCGCACCGCGTTTACCCAGGCTTACCGCTGGGCGCTGCGCCTGCTGACGCTGGGCTGCTCGCTGCTGGGGCTGTGGTTGCTGCTGCTGATCGCCAATGCGCTCGACTGGACGCAGGCGCCGCTGTTGGCCGACCGGCTGCTGCAGATCGGCGCAGCATTGAGCCTGCTCGGCGTCGCGATGGGCAGCATGCTGGATTATCTGGCGCTGCGCCGCGCTCGTTTGGCGTAACCCGACCGGCCGGCGATTTTGCCGGCCGAAAAAAAAGCGATCCGGGGGTGTATTTATTTCGTTAAAAAAAGATAATCAGCGAGAAAATTATTTTTTTATCCGACTGCGGCGCTCGGAAATAAAATTAAATTCACCTTTAAGACACAATTATTTTACATTAAATAAACCTTTTCTGCGTATTTCCCCGCCGCGCATTTCTTCGCCAGATTCATCATACCTTTAGTTTTCCTTAACATACGGACTGCTCGTCACGATTCAGCGTGCCAACGCGTTGTTGTCATTGGTAAATTGTCACGCAGGGTTACATCTGTGACCCCCTTAACAGAAAGTGTCAACAAGCCGCTGACACTCCCTTAAGCATGTTTACAGTACTGCAACCTTCCCGTAAAATGCCCGCACACATGAAACGACAATTGAGCCTTTGTTATTGAGGTCGTTAGATGAGACTTAAGAAATACAATAAAAGTATTGGGATGCTGTCATTAATTGCAGGCACTGTATTGCTCAGTGGCTGCGATATGGTTTTGATGAATCCCAAAGGAGCAATTGGTGTTGAGCAACGGACACTGATTATCACTGCAATCGCGTTGATGTTGATCGTGGTGGTGCCAGTTATCTTCATGGCGTTCGCCTTTGCCTGGAAGTATCGCGCTTCCAACAAAGACGCCAAGTACAGTCCGAACTGGGCCCACTCCAACAAGATCGAAGCGGTCGTCTGGACCATTCCTATCATTATCATCGCCATCCTTGGCACCATTACCTGGAAGACTACCCACGAACTCGACCCGTTCAAGCCGATTGTCACCGACAAGAAGCCGATGACGATCGAAGTGGTGTCGCTCGACTGGAAATGGCTGTTCATCTATCCGGAACAAGGCATTGCGACCGTTAATGAGCTGGCTTTCCCGAAAGATGTTCCAGTCGAATTCAAGATCACCTCTAACTCGGTAATGAACTCGTTCTTTATCCCGCAGTTGGGTGGACAGATTTATGCGATGGCCGGCATGCAGACCAAACTGCACCTGATCGGCAACGAAGCCGGTGCCTACAAGGGCATCTCCAGCAGCTACAGCGGCGCAGGCTTCTCCGGTATGAAATTCACCGCGATCGTTACCCCGACCGAAGGCGACTTCGATCAGTGGGTGGCCAAGGTGAAGGCATCGCCTAAAAACCTGAACACCACCGACGACTTTAACAAACTGGCAGAGCCGAGTGAAAACAACCCGGTCGAGTACTTTGCCGCTGTCAAACCGAATTTGTTCAAAGAAACAATTGCCAAATTCATGGGCGACATGGATATGCACAAGGGCGCTGGCGCGCACGAAGGCATGGACATGAGCCAAGGTATGGACATGGGTGAACATGCTGCTCACGCCGGAGCCGAGGAATAACTGATGTTGGGAAAATTAACACTTGATGCGGTTCCGTACCACGAACCGATCATCATGGTCACCGTAGCCGCAATTATCGTCGGGGGCCTGGCAGTGCTGGCGCTGCTGACCTATTTCGGCAAATGGAAGTGGCTGTGGAGCGAATGGCTGACTTCGGTCGACCATAAAAAAATTGGTATCATGTATATCGTCGTGGCGATGGTCATGCTGCTGCGCGGCTTCGCCGACGCCATCATGATGCGTAGCCAGCAGGCGTTGGCGTCCGCCGGCGAAGCCGGATTCCTGCCGCCGCACCACTACGACCAGATCTTCACCGCGCACGGCGTCATCATGATCTTCTTCATGGCGATGCCTTTCGTGGTCGGCCTGATGAACGTCGTGGTGCCGCTGCAAATCGGCGCGCGCGACGTCGCCTTCCCGTTCCTGAACTCCCTGAGCTTCTGGTTCTTCGTGGTGGGCGTTGTGCTGATCAACATCTCCCTGGGGGTCGGTGAATTCGCTCAGACCGGTTGGCTGGCGTATCCGCCGCTGTCGGGTAAAGAGTACAGTCCTGGCGTCGGGGTCGATTACTGGATCTGGAGTCTGCAGATTTCCGGTCTGGGTACCCTGCTGACCGGCGTGAACTTCTTCGCCACCATTCTGAAGATGCGTGCCCCTGGCATGCCTATGATGAAGATGCCGGTGTTCACCTGGGCGGCGCTGTGTACCAACGTCCTGATCATCGTTTCTTTCCCAATTCTGACCGTCACCATCGCGCTGCTGACCCTGGATCGCTATCTGGGCACCCATTTCTTCACCAATGATATGGGCGGCAACATGATGATGTACATCAACCTGATTTGGGCCTGGGGTCACCCAGAGGTGTACATTCTGGTTCTGCCGGTGTTCGGCGTGTTCTCCGAAGTCACCGCGACCTTCTCCAGAAAACGCCTGTTCGGCTATACCTCACTGGTATGGGCAACTATCGCGATCACCGTTCTGTCGTTCATCGTCTGGCTGCACCACTTCTTCACCATGGGGTCCGGCGCGAACGTTAACGCCTTCTTCGGTATCGCCACCATGATCATTTCCATCCCGACCGGGGTGAAAATCTTCAACTGGCTGTTCACCATGTATCAGGGCCGCATCAAGCTCAACTCCGCAATGCTGTGGACCGTTGGCTTCATCATCACCTTCTCCGTGGGTGGTATGACCGGCGTTCTGCTGGCTGTGCCGGGCGCGAACTTCGTGCTGCACAACAGCCTGTTCCTGATCGCGCACTTCCACAACGTCATCATCGGCGGCGTGGTGTTCGGTTGCTTCGCGGGCCTGACCTACTGGTTCCCGAAATCCTTCGGCTTCACGCTGAACGAAAAATGGGGCATCCGCGCGTTCTGGTTCTGGATCATCGGCTTCTTCACCGCCTTCATGCCGCTGTACGCATTGGGCTTTATGGGCATGACCCGTCGTATCAGCCAGAACATTAACCCTGAGTTCCACCCTCTGCTGCTGGTTGCAGCCGGCGGTGCGGCGCTGATCGCCTGCGGCATCTTGTGCCAGCTGACCCAGATCTTCGTCAGTATCCGTGACCGCGAACAGAACCGCGATCTGACCGGTGACCCATGGGGCGCTCGTACTCTGGAGTGGTCAACGTCTTCTCCACCGCCGTTCTATAACTTTGCCGTAGTGCCGCAGATTCATGACCGTGATGAGTTCTGGGACATGAAAGAAAAAGGCGAAGCCTATAAGAAACCGGCTAAGTACGAACCGATTCATATGCCTAAGAACACCGGCGCCGGCGTTATCATCGCCTTCTTCAGCCTGGTATTCGGTTTCGCAATGATTTGGGAAATCTGGTGGATGGCTCTGGCCGGTTTCATCGGTATGATCGTCGTCTGGATCGGCAAGAGCTTCGATCACGATGTTGACTACTATGTGCAGGTTGATGAAATCGAGCGCATTGAGAACCAACACTACGAACAAATCCGTAAAGCAGGCGTGAACCATGTCAACTGAAACTCTGACCAATCATAACGCAGCCCATGCAGAGCATGGGCACCACGATGCGGGTGAGACCAAGGTCTTCGGATTCTGGATCTACCTGATGAGCGACTGTATTTTGTTTGCGAGCTTGTTCGCGACTTATGCAGTCCTGGTGAACGGGACCGCCGGCGGTCCCTCTGGCAAAGACATCTTCGACCTGAAGTTTGTCTTGGTCGAAACTTTCCTGCTGTTATTCAGCTCCATCACCTACGGCATGGCGATGATCGCCATGAACAAGGGTAAAGTTGGCGGTGTAAACACCTGGCTGTTCCTGACCTTCCTGTTCGGTCTGGGCTTCGTGGCGATGGAAATCTATGAATTCCATCACCTGATCGCCGAAGGCTTCGGTCCGGATCGCAGCGCGTTCCTGTCCAGCTTCTTCGCGCTGGTCGGCACCCACGGTCTGCACGTGACTTCCGGCCTGATTTGGATCATCGTGCTGATGATTCAGGTGAGCAAGTTCGGCCTGACCGCGACCAACAAAACCCGCCTGATGTGCCTGAGCCTGTTCTGGCACTTCCTGGACGTGGTCTGGATCTGCGTATTTACCGTTGTCTACCTGCTGGGGGTTATGTAATGAGCCATTCATCCCATGAAACCTCTCACGGCGGCGCAAGCCACGGCAGCGTGAAGTCATACCTGATCGGCTTTATCCTGTCGATCATCCTGACGGTAATTCCATTTGCGATGGTAATGAACGGCACTGCCTCTCATTCCACCATCCTGGCGGTTGTTGTCGGTATGGCGGTTATCCAGGTGATTGTTCACCTGGTTTACTTCCTGCACATGAACACCTCATCGGAAGAGCGCTGGAACCTGGTGGCATTGCTGTTCACCGCTATGATCATCGGTATCGTTGTTGTAGGTTCACTCTGGATTATGTACAACCTCAACATCAATATGATGGTCGATTAAGAGCTGAGCTGCACGTGATGATTAAGCAATACCTGCAAGTCACTAAACCAGGAATTATTTTCGGCAATTTAATTTCTGTCGTTGGGGGATTCCTGCTCGCTTCCAAAGGGAGCATCGACTATCCCCTGTTTCTCGCCACCCTGGTGGGTGTCTCGTTGGTGGTCGCGTCGGGCTGTGTGTTTAACAACTACATCGACCGCGACATCGACAAGAAGATGGAGAGAACGAAGAATCGGGTGCTGGTAAAAGGCCTGATCGCGCCGAGTGTCACCCTGGTTTATGCGACCGCGTTGGGTATTGTGGGCTTCGCGTTGCTGTATATCGCGGCCAACCCGCTGGCCATGTGGCTGGCGGTGATGGGCTTCGTGGTTTATGTCGGCGTTTATAGCCTGTACATGAAGCGCCACTCGGTCTACGGCACGCTGATCGGCAGCTTGTCGGGCGCCGCGCCGCCGGTTATCGGTTACTGCGCGGTCACCAACGAGTTCGACGCCGGCGCGTTGATCCTGCTGGCTATCTTTAGCCTGTGGCAGATGCCGCATTCTTATGCGATCGCTATCTTCCGCTTTAAAGATTACCAGGCGGCCAACATTCCGGTGCTGCCGGTGGTGAAAGGCATTTCCGTCGCCAAGAACCACATCACGGTCTACATCCTGGCGTTTATGATCGCCACGCTGATGCTGACCCTGGTGGGCTACGCCGGCTACAAATACCTGATCGTCGCTGCGGCGGTGAGCGTATGGTGGCTGGGCATGGCGCTGCGCGGTTACAAAACCGAAAACGACAGCGTCTGGGCGCGTAAACTGTTCGTGTTCTCCATCGTCGCCATCACCTCGCTGAGCGTGATGATGTCGATCGACTTCAGCGCCACGGCGGCGCCTGAAGCGCTGGTGACCTACGTTTGGTAAGCCAAATCATCTGTCAATGGGCCGCGTATGCGGCCCATTTTATTTGTCACGCCGAAAAGCGGCCAAACTGTAATATCTGTTAAACAACATTCGATTTACCCCCCCCTGCCCTGCACACTAAAATGACGCAGCTTTACAGAAATCATGCCATCAGGCGCTGTCTCAACGTCTGATGGCATGGTTTTTACCGAGGTTTGATGTGAACGATAATTCAATGACCCCGCAGGAGCGCCGCGCCACCTGGGGATTAGGCACCGTATTCTCCCTGCGCATGCTCGGCATGTTTATGGTATTGCCTGTGTTGACCACCTACGGCATGGCGCTCAACGGCGCCAGCGAAGCGCTGATCGGCATCGCCATCGGCATTTACGGCCTGGCGCAGGCGGTGTTTCAGATCCCGTTCGGCCTGGTGTCCGATCGCATCGGCCGCAAGCCGCTGATCGTCGGCGGCCTGCTGATCTTTGCCCTCGGCAGCGTGATCGCCGCCGTCACTGACTCTATCTGGGGCGTGATCCTCGGCCGCGCGTTGCAAGGCTCCGGCGCCATCGCCGCCGCGGTAATGGCGCTGCTCTCCGATCTGACCCGCGAACAGAACCGCACCAAAGCGATGGCGTTTATCGGCGTCAGCTTCGGCATCACCTTCGCCATCGCCATGGTTCTGGGCCCTATCATCACTCACGCCTTGGGCTTGCACGCATTGTTCTGGATGATCGCCGTGCTGGCGCTGGCCGGTATCGTCATCACCCTGGCAGTGGTGCCTTCCGCCGACACCCATCTGCTGAACCGCGAGTCCAGCATCGTGCGCGGCAGCTTCCGCAAAGTGCTGAGCAACTCGCGCCTGTTGAAACTCAACTTCGGCATCATGTGTCTGCACATTCTGCTGATGTCGAGCTTCGTGGCGCTGCCGCTGGCGATGGAAAAAGCCGGGCTGGCGGCCAGCGAACACTGGATCGTCTACCTGGTGACCATGCTGGTGTCGTTCGCCGCCGTGGTGCCGTTCATTATCTATGCCGAGAAATATCGCCGCATGAAGCAGGTGTTTATGGGCTGCGTGGCGGTGCTGTTCTGCGCCGAAGTGCTGCTGTGGCTCTCCGGCGCTCATCTATGGGGCATCATCGCCGGCGTGCAGCTGTTCTTTATGGCCTTCAACGTGATGGAAGCCATCCTGCCTTCGCTGATCAGCAAAGAATCGCCGGCCGGCTATAAGGGCACCGCGATGGGGGTGTACTCCACCAGCCAGTTTATCGGCGTGGCGATCGGCGGCAGCCTCGGCGGCTGGCTGTACGGTTTGCAGGGGGCAGGCTTGGTGTTTATCGCCGGCGCAGTATTGGCCGCCGTCTGGTTCCTGGTCAGCAGCACCATGAAAGAACCGCCGTATGTCAGCAGCCTGCGCATTACGCTGTCGGAACTGGCGGTGAAGGATTCAGCGCTGGAAAGCCGCCTGAAGGCGCAGCCCGGCGTGGCCGAGGCGATCGTCGTGCCGGAAGAGCGCAGCGCCTACGTCAAGGTGGATACCAAGCAGACCAATCGCGGTCAGTTGGAAGCGCTGGTCAATTCGCTGTAAAAAATCAGGGCCGGCAATGCCGGCCCCGTCGAGATTAATCGCGGAAGTTCTTGAACTGGAACGGCTGGCCCAGATCGCCGCCGCGCACCAGCGCCATCACGCTCTGCAAGTCGTCGCGTGACTTGCCGGTCACCCGCACTTCTTCGCCCTGGATCTGCGCCTGCACCTTCAGCTTGCTGTCTTTGATCAGCTTGACGATTTTCTTCGCCACGCTGGTTTCAATCCCCTGCTTCAGCTTGGCTTCCACGCTGTAGGTTTTACCGCTGTGGGTAAACTCTTCCGGGATCTCCAGCGCGGCGCCGTCGATGCTGCGCTTGCTCAGCTTTTCGCGCAGAATGTCGAGCAGCTGCTGCACCTGAAAATCAGACTCGGTGGCAACCTTGATGCTTTGATTCTTCTCGTTTAGCTCAAAGCTGGCCGGCACGTTGCGAAAATCCCAGCGGGTGCCGAGATCGCGGGTGGCGTTCTCAACGGCGTTACGCACTTCCTGCATATCAATTTCGGAAACGATGTCGAAAGATGGCATACTTCTTCCTCCTGAATGAGTGCCTAATAGCTTAGGCGATTTTGATGCCGAGCATGATAACCGCTTTGCCGCCTCAGACAAAATCTGCTGAACGCACGCAGGGATAGCGCTTCAGGCTGCCATAAAGCCTATAGTTAGATCACGGTAATTGAGCGGTATTCCCGTGTTTCCAAGGAGACTGAATGAAAATAACCATTCTTGGTTGCGGCGCGCTCGGACAACTGTGGCTCTCCCGGCTGTATCAGCAGGGCCACGATGTACAGGGATGGCTAAGAGTGCCGCAGCCTTTTTGCGCCGTGAACGTGATAGAGCCGGAAGGCGTCTCGTTTAATCGCAATTTGCCCACCAACGATCCGGAGCACCTCGCGCAAAGCGAGCTGCTGCTGGTGACGCTGAAAGCCTGGCAGGTATCCAGCGCGGTCAGCGCGCTGTTGCCGAAGCTGAGCCCCCGCTGCGCCATCTTGCTGCTGCACAACGGCATGGGCACTCAGGAAGAGCTGCCGCCGAACGGCCAGCCCATCTTGCAGGGCACCACCACCCACGCCGCGCGCCACGAAGGCAGCACCATTATCCACGTCGCCACCGGCATCACCCACATCGGCCCCACCTCACCGGCCGCCCAGCACCTCAGCCACTTGGCGGAAGTGCTGCATCAGGCACTGCCCGACGTCGCCTGGCACAACAACATCGCCTCGGCCAACTGGCGCAAGCTGGCGGTCAACTGCGTGATCAACCCGCTGACGGCGCTGTACGGCTGCCGCAACGGCGATCTGCAGCGCTACCCGGAGCAGATCGAAGCGCTGTGTCGTGAAGTCGCCAGCGTGATGGCCATGGAGGGTTACCACACCTCCTGCGAAGGCCTGATGCAATACGTGATGGACGTGATCCACAGCACCGCCGACAACGTTTCGTCGATGCTGCAGGATATCCGCAGCCAGCGGCATACCGAGATCGACTACATCACCGGCTACCTGCTGCGCCGCGCGCGCAGCCACGGCCTCACGCTGCCGGAGAATGCGCGGCTGTTTGAATTGATTAAACGAAAGGAAAATGAATATGAGCGTATCGGCGCTGGTCTGCCTGGCACCTGGTAGCGAAGAAACCGAAGCCGTCACCACCATCGATCTGCTGGTGCGGGCGGGCGTTAAAGTCACTACCGCCAGCGTCGCCGGCGACGGCGAGCTGACTATCGTTTGTTCGCGCGGCGTCAAGCTGCTGGCCGACGCGCCGCTGGTGGCGATCGTCGATGAGCCTTTCGACGCCATCGTGCTGCCCGGCGGCCTGCAGGGGGCGGAATGCTTCCGCGACAGTCCGCTGCTGGTGGAAAAAGTGCGGCAGATGCATCTGCAGGGCCACATCGTCGCCGCCATCTGCGCGGCCCCGGCGCTGGTGTTGCAGCACCACGATCTGTTCCCGATCGGCAACATGACCGGTTTCCCGGGTTTGAAAGATCGGATACCGGCGGATAAATGGATGGAGCGCCGCGTGGTGTACGACGCGCGCGTCAACCTGCTCACCAGCCAGGGGCCGGGCACCGCGATGGAGTTTGCACTGAAGCTGATAGACCTGCTGCTCGGCAAGGCCAAAGCGGCGGAGATCGCCGCGCAGCTGGTGCTGATCCCTGGGATGTACGATTTCCGCGACTGAGCGGCTTGCCGATAAAAAAAGGGCTGAACACCGGTTCAGCCCCTCTCATTTACGCCGCTGCCCGCGTTACGGGCGATAAACCTTCACGTTGCTGAAGCCCTGCTCCAGCAGGTACAGCGCCTGCAGGCGGCTCATTACGCCGCGCTCGCAGTACAGCAGATAGGTTTTGCTCTGATCCAGATCGCCGAACTGGGTGCTCAGCTTATAGAACGGCAGCGCTTTCACTTCAACCTGTTCCAGCTGCAACGGCTTCTCTTCCTGCTCGTCGTTGGAACGGATATCCAGGATCACCTCGTCGGCGCCGAAGGCCGCGACGGTTTCCACTTCGGTCACCTGCTCCTGCGCCTGCTCGGCGATGGAGCGAATATCGACGTTCTTCGCCTCGCTCACCACCCGATCGAGAATGCTGAAATCGAAGTGGCTTTCTTCCTCTTCAATCTTGGCCTTGACGGCTTTTACCGTCGGGCTCTTCGAAATCACGCCGCAGTATTCCGGCATGGTTTTGGCGAAGTCCTCGGTGCCGATTTCACGCGCCAGTTTGATGATGTGCTCTTTATCGTGCGAGATCAGCGGACGCAGGATCAGCGTATCGGACGCATTGTCGATCAAGCGCAGGTTGGTCAGCGTCTGGCTGGACACCTGCCCCAGCGCCTCACCGGTTACCAGCGCCTGCACGCCGTAGCGTTCGGCCACTTGCGAAGCGGCGCGCACCATCATGCGCTTGAGCACCACGCCCATCTGACCGTCGTCGACTTTCTCCAGGATCTCGCCCACCACCGGTTCGAAGTCGATGGCGACGAAGCGCACCTTGTGCGAGCTGGCGAAACGGTTCCACAGATAGTGCGCCACCTGCTTCACGCCAATCTCATGCGCGGCGCCGCCCAGGTTAAAGAAGCAGAAATGCACGCGGCAGCCGCGACGCATCAGCATATAGCTGGACACGCCCGAGTCGAAACCGCCGGAAATCAGCGACATCACGTCTTCCTGAGTGCCGACCGGGTAACCGCCGATGCCTTCGAGGCGGCGTTTAACCAGCATCAGCTTGTCGTCTTCGATCTCGAGGTTTACCGTGACCTGCGGGCGGGTCAGGTTAACGCGCGCGCTGTCGATATGCTGGTTCAGACCGCCGCCGACGTAGCGCTCCACGTCCTGCGAGTTGAACGCCTGCTTGCCGCGGCGCTTGACGCGCACGCAGAAGGTTTTGCCTTCCAGCTGGGCGCGGTAGGCTTCCAGTGTCTGCTCGAAGATGTGGTGGATATCGGTATAAGCGCGATCTTCCACTTCCAGAATATGGTGGATGCCGGGAATGCGCGTCAGCGCGTCGGCGATGACCGGCCGCTGGTTTTCATCTTTGGCGCGAACTTCGATATGATCCCAGTGACGGACGACCGCCAGCGTTTCATCATACTGCTTCAGGACGTTGCGAATATTGGTCGAGAGAATCTTGATAAAGCGCAAGCGCACAGATTGGCTCTTGATGGTGATTTCCGGGAACAATTTAATGATAAACTTCATGGCGGTCTTTGTTGTCAGATAAGAATTACGGCGCGGAGTATATCACCATATCGCCGTGCTCTGCGCACAAAACCACACATGAGCGCCATGATTTGCTAATCAAGATCCGCTAGGATAGGCTCTGGCGCCACGGTTCACATGATGACGTAAAAAGAAAATTATGCCGAAAAAACCAGCACAATCAGCCAGTACAGAGCAAACAGCCAGCTTTGAAAGCGCCCTCGGCGAGCTGGAAAGCATCGTGACGCGTCTGGAGTCGGGCGAACTGCCGCTGGAAGACGCGCTGAACGAATTCGAACGCGGCGTGCAGCTGGCGCGTCAAGGCCAGCAGAAACTGCAACAGGCGGAACAGCGTGTGCAGATCCTCCTTAACGACAGCGCCGACGACGCGGCGTTGGCGCCTTTCACACCGGATACCGAGTAACCGACATGTCTGAGATCGTCCCATCGGCCGCTTTTGCCGATCAACTGCAGATTTTCCGCCGGCGCGCCGATCGCGCGCTGCTGGATTTCATCGCCCCGCTGCCGTTCAACAACGGCAACATGGTGGCGGCGATGCGTCATGGCGCCTTACTGGGCGGCAAGCGCCTGCGCCCGTTCCTGGTGTACACCACCGGCCAGATGTTCGGCGTATCGCTGACCAACCTGGACGCGCCGGCGGCGGCGGTGGAATGCATTCACGCCTACTCGCTGATCCACGACGATCTGCCGGCGATGGACGACGACGATCTGCGCCGCGGCCAGCCGACCTGCCACATTAAATTCGGCGAAGCCAACGCGATCCTGGCCGGCGATGCGCTGCAAACGCTGGCGTTTTCGATCCTGGCCGATGCCGAAATGCCCGACGTGGCGCTGCGCGATCGGCTGGCGATGGTCTCCGAACTGGCGGCGGCCAGCGGCGTCGCTGGCATGTGCGGCGGCCAATCGCTGGATCTGGAGGCCGAAGGCAAGCGCGTCGATCTGCAGGCGCTGGAGCAGATCCACCGCCACAAAACCGGTGCGCTGATCCGTGCCGCGGTGCGTCTGGGCGCGCTGAGCGCCGGCGAAGCAGGACGAGCGGCGCTGCCGCAGTTGGATCGTTACGCCGCTGCGGTCGGCCTGGCGTTCCAGGTGCAGGATGACATTTTGGACGTTGTCGGCGAGACTGAAAAGATCGGCAAGCGCCAGGGAGCGGACCAACAACACGGAAAGAGTACCTACCCGGCGTTACTCGGGCTTGACAGCGCGAAAGCAAAAGCGTGGGATCTCTATCAGGAAGCATTAGCTGCATTAGACACTTTGGCAGCGCAATCTTATAACACAGCGCCATTGCGAGCGTTAGCCAGCTTCATTATTGAACGCGACAATTAACGTGTGACGTTAACTCCTCTGATATGAGTATCGAATGAGTCTTGATATAGCCAAATACCCAACCCTGGCGCTAGCGGAAAACCCCGAGGAACTCCGCTCACTGCCCAAAGAGAGCTTGCCGAAGCTGTGCGATGAGCTGCGGCAATATCTGCTGAACAGCGTCAGTCGCTCCAGCGGCCACTTTGCCTCCGGGCTGGGTACCGTCGAACTGACGGTGGCGTTGCATTTCGTCTACAACACGCCGTTCGATCATCTGGTGTGGGACGTCGGCCACCAGGCCTACCCGCACAAAATCCTGACCGGCCGCCGCGACCGGATCGCCACTATCCGGCAAAAGAACGGGTTGCACCCCTTCCCGTGGCGCGCCGAAAGCGAATACGACGTGCTGTCGGTCGGCCATTCGTCAACCTCGATCAGCGCCGGCCTCGGTATGGCGGTGGCGGCAGAGCGTGAAGGCAAAGGCCGCCGCACGGTGTGCGTGATCGGCGATGGCGCCATCACCGCCGGCATGGCGTTCGAAGCGATGAACCACGCCGGCGACATCAATCCGGACATGCTGGTGGTGCTGAACGACAACGAGATGTCGATCTCGGAAAACGTCGGCGCGCTGAACAACCATCTGGCACAGCTGCTGTCCGGCAAGCTTTACTCCACCCTGCGCGAAGGCGGCAAAAAAGTGCTGGCCGGCGTGCCGCCGATCAAGGAGCTGGTGAAACGCACCGAAGAGCACCTGAAAGGCATGGTAGTGCCGGGTACGCTGTTCGAAGAGCTGGGCTTCAACTACATCGGCCCGGTAGACGGGCACGACGTACAAGGCCTGGTCGCCACGTTGAAAAACATGCGCGACCTGAAAGGCCCGCAGCTGTTGCACATCATGACCAAGAAAGGCCGCGGTTACGCGCCGGCGGAGAAGGATCCGATCAGCTTCCACGCGGTGCCGAAGTTCGATCCCGCCAGCGGCACGCTGCCGAAAAGCGCCGGCGGTCTGCCGACCTATTCGAAAATCTTCGGCGACTGGCTGTGTGAAACCGCCGCCAAAGACAGCTCACTGATGGCGATCACGCCGGCGATGCGCGAAGGTTCCGGCATGGTGCAGTTCTCGCGCGACTATCCGCAGCAATATTTCGATGTGGCGATCGCCGAGCAGCACGCGGTCACCTTCGCCGCCGGGCTGGCGATCGGCGGCTACAAGCCGGTGGTGGCGATCTATTCCACCTTCCTGCAACGCGCCTACGATCAGCTGATCCATGACGTGGCGATCCAAAACCTGCCGGTGATGTTCGCCATCGATCGCGGCGGCATCGTAGGCGCCGACGGCCAGACCCACCAGGGGGCGTTCGATCTGTCGTTCATGCGCTGCATCCCGACCATGGTGATCATGACGCCGAGCGACGAAAATGAATGCCGCCAGATGCTGTATACCGGCTATCACTACAACGACGGCCCGAGCGCCGTGCGCTATCCGCGCGGCACCGGCACCGGCGCTGCGCTGGAGCCGCTCAGCCTGCTGCCGATCGGCAAAGGCGTGGTGCGCCGCCAGGGGGAAAAGATCGCCATTCTCAACTTCGGCACCCTGCTGCCGGAGGCCGCTGCGGCGGCGGAAGCGCTCAACGCCACGCTGGTCGACATGCGCTTCGTCAAACCGCTGGACGAGCAGCTGGTGCTCGAACTGGCCGCCAGCCATGAAACGCTGGTCACGCTGGAAGAGAACGCCATCATGGGCGGCGCCGGCAGCGGCGTCAACGAACTGCTGATGGCCATACGCCGTCCGGTGCCGGTGCTGAACCTCGGCCTGCCGGACAGCTTCGTCTCACAGGGCACCCAGGAAGAACTGCGCGCCGATCTGGGGCTGGACGCCGCCGGCATTCAGCGCCAAATCGAAACCTGGCTGGCGCAGTAATTCGCCACTCGCGCCTGATAAAACGCCTCCGCCTTCGGGGGCGTTTTCATTTCCGCCCTCCGGGATCCGCGCTACAGTTACTGTCTGAGCTGTGAATGGGAGGCAAGCATGAAGTATCTCAAACTGGGCAACACCGATCTGAACGTCTCGCGCATCTGCCTGGGTTGCATGACCTACGGCGAGCCGAGCCGCGGCAATCACGCCTGGACGCTGCCGGAAGAAAGCAGCCGCCCACTGTTGAAACAGGCGCTGGAAGCCGGCATCAACTTTTTCGACACCGCCAACAGCTATTCCGACGGCAGCAGCGAGGAGATCCTCGGCCGGGCGCTGCGCGACTATGCACGCCGCGAGGAGGTGGTGATCGCCACCAAGGTCTATTTCCCGCTGAGCAACCTAGAGCGCGGTTTGTCGCGCGCCAAGATCATGCAGTCCATCGATGACAGCCTGCGCCGTCTCGGCACCGACTATGTCGATTTGCTGCAAATCCATCGCTGGGATTACGAAACGCCGCTGGAAGAGACGCTGGAAGCGCTGCACGACGTGGTGAAAGCCGGTAAGGCACGTTACATCGGCGCCTCTTCCATGTACGCCTGGCAGTTCGCCAAGGCGCTGTATACCGCCGATCTGCACGGCTGGACGCGCTTCGTCAGCATGCAGGATCAATACAACCTGATCCAGCGCGAAGAAGAGCGCGAGATGCACCCGCTGTGCGCCGCCGAAGGCATCGCCGTACTGCCGTGGAGCCCGCTGGCGCGCGGCCGCCTGACCCGCCCCTGGGGCGAAACCACCGCCCGCCTGGTCTCGGACCAGTTCGGCAAGAGTCTGTACGATGAAACCGAAGGCATCGACGCCATTATCGCCGAGCGCGTCGCCAGCCTGGCGGAGGAACGCGGCGTGCCACGCGCGCAGATCGCGCTGGCCTGGCTGCTGAACAAGCCGGCGGTCAGCGCGCCGATCGTTGGCGCGTCACGCAGCGAGCAGTTGGACGACGCCATTGCCGCGGTCGATTTGAGTTTGTCGCCGCAAGAGGTGGCGGAGTTGGAAACGGCTTACGTGCCGCATCGGGTGACGGGATTTGAATAAGAGAAGCGGGCGCGAAGAACCGCGCCCGGCTGTCAGAACAGCCCGATCGGCCAGTGGTGCCCAATCAGGTAGATGATGCCCGCAGACAGCACGCCGGCGATGATATCGTCGACCATGATGCCCATGCCGCCATGCACGTTGCGGTCAAACCAGCGGATCGGCCACGGCTTCCACATATCCAGAATGCGGAAGATGACGAAACCGGCGGCGACCCAGCGCCAATCGTTGACCGGCAGCGCCATCAGCGTGATCCACATGCCGACGAACTCATCCCAGACGATGCTGCCGTGATCGTGCACCTTCATGTCTTTTGCCGTGCGGTGGCAAATATAGACGCCGATGCAAATGCTGAACATCACCGTCAGCGAGTAGAGCTGCCACGGCAGTTGGATCAGCAGCAGCCAGAACGGAATCGCCGCCAGCGATCCCATGGTGCCCGGCATCACCGGCGACAAACCGCTGCCAAAACCGGTGGCCAGCAGGTGCCACGGATTGCTCATCCGCAGCCGACGCTTGGCTTCATCCATGGCTGCCCGACTCCGCGTTGAAATGATCGAACCCGGCCCAGTCCAGCTCTACCGCTTCGTCGTTGCGATAATAGCGGATGCCTTCAGACAGCGGGCCAATCTGGCCGATACAGGTGTAGTCGGCCCCGAGGTGGCTCAGCGCCACTTCCAGCGCGCCGCGGTTGATCTCCGGCACGGTGAAGCACAGTTCGTAATCTTCGCCGCCCGCCAGCGCCCAGCGCAGCGCCTGCTCGGCATCGGCGTGGCTGCTCAGCGCCTGCGATATCGGCAGCTCGTCCAGTACGATGCGTGCGCCACAGTCGCTGGCCTTCAGGATATGCTTCAGATCGGAAATCAGGCCGTCGGAGATGTCGATCGCCGAGCTGGCCAGATCGCGCAGTGCCTGCCCCTGCAACACCCGCGGCTGCGGCCGCAGATGACGAGCGACCAGATAATCGCGCGCCGTCGCATCCGTCACCGCCAGGCGATCCTGCAGGATCGCCAGACCGGCGGCGCTGTCGCCCAGCGTACCGGTCACATAGATCCAGTCACCGATGCGCGCGCCGCTGCGGGTCAACGCCCGGCCGGCCGGGATCAGCCCCTGAATGGTCAACGTCATGCTCAGTGGGCCGCGTGTGGTATCGCCGCCGATCAGCTGCATGCCGTAATAGTTGAGCTGATCGAACAGGCTATCGCTGAAGGCCTTCAGCCAGGGTTCGTTCACCTCCGGCAGGGTCAGGGCCAGCGAGAGCCACGCAGGATCGGCGCCCATCGCCGCCAGATCGCTCAGATTGACCGCCAACGCCTTATAGCCGAGATCGGCCGGATCGATCTCCGGCAGGAAGTGAATGCCCGCCACCAGCGTATCGGTACTGACGGCCACCAGCTGTTTTTCCGGCACTGCCAGCAGTGCGCAGTCATCTCCAATGCCCAACTGTACATCCCGGCGCACGCGCTTAAACCGGTCAAAATAGCGGGCAATGAGGTCAAATTCGCCGCATGCCATATCGATATTCCACTAGAAGAAATTAAGGCCGGGAATGCCGGCCTTAATGTTTTACTTTTTCTTGCGAAGGGTTGGCGCCACTTTATCCAGCACCCCGTTCACAAACTTGTGGCTGTCTTCCGCGCCGAAGGTTTTCGCCAGCTCGATCGCTTCGTTAATCGCCACCTTGTAAGGGACATCCTCGCGCATTTTCAGTTCAAACAGCGCGACGCGCAGCACCGCGCGCTCCACCTGGCCCAGCTCTTCGAGCTGACGCGACAGGTAAGGCGCCATCAGTTCGTCCAGCATACCTGCATTCACTGCCGCGCCGGACAGCAACTCGCGAAAATAGGCGACGTCAACATCTTTGACATCCTGCTCCGTCAGGAACTGGTGTTCAACATCGGCAAGGTCGTTTTTAGACAACTGCCAAGAGTAAAGCGCTTGAACAGCGCACTCACGAGCGCGGCGACGAGCAGCAGGTTTCACGGAATTCCCCTTAACTAAATTCAGGCTTTAATAGCTTTGATAACATTAATCATTTCAAGTGCGGTCAGCGCGGCTTCAGCGCCCTTGTTGCCCGCTTTGGTGCCGGCGCGTTCGATCGCCTGTTCGATGCTTTCGGTGGTCAGCACGCCAAAGGCAACCGGGATTTCGGCATTCATCGCAACGTTGCCGATGCCGGAGCTGGCTTCGCCCGCCACATATTCGAAGTGCGCGGTGCCCCCACGGATAACGGTGCCCAGCGCGATAACCGCGTCGTATTTACCGGTTTTGGCCAATACGCTCGCCGTCAACGGCAGCTCGTAAGCGCCCGGGACCCAGACAACGGTGATGTTGTCGTCAGCAACCTGACCAATGCGTTTCAGCGCGTCGATAGCGCCTTCCAGCAGGCTGTCGTTGATGAAATTGTTAAAACGTGCAATTGCGATCGCCACACGGGCATTTGGAGTAGCAACAACACCTTCGATAACTTTCATGGGCTTTCCTTAAAAATGGGTTCAATACCCCGCAGGGGGGCGGATTCTATCATATTCTTTCATCGCCTGCGCGGCGCTTTTGTAAAACCGGCGCGCGGGCGCGAGATTCAGTGTTTCGCCCGCAGGCGCAAACGCAGATCGGGGCCAACCTGGCGCACGTCGCTAAAGACGAATTCCGGTGCGTCGGCCAGACGCTCAAGGCCCGGCAAATGACACAGGCCGCGGCCATTATCGCCCAACAGTTTTGGCGCGATGTACAAAATGAGCTCATCCACCAGGCCAGCCTGCAGCAGCGCGCCGGCCAGCGTCGCCCCCGCCTCCACCCAGATTGAATTCACCTGGCGCTTGGCCAACAGCATCATCATCACCACCAGATCGACGCCGCCGCCGTGCGCCGGGCAGATAAACTGCTCAACGTCTTGCGGCCAAGCCTGTTCATCCGCCTGCAGCCGCGCCAGCCAGGTAGCGCCCGGTTGCTGCACCACGCGATGCTGTGGGGTGATGCGATTTTGGCTGTCGAGCAGGATACGCAGCGGCTGACGCAGATTTTCGCGCGGATAGAGGCGCTGGGTCTCGGCATCCAGCTCATCCCAACGCACCGTCAGCGACGGATCGTCCGCCAGCACGGTGGCGCTGGTGCTGAGAATGGCGGCGCTCTGCGCACGCAGCCGCTGCACGTCCTGACGCGCTTCGGGTGAGGTGATCCACTGGCTTTCGCCGGAGGCCATCGCCGTGCGGCCGTCCAGCGACGCGCCCAGCTTCAGTTGCACATAGGGAAAACCGGTGCGCATGCGTTTGAGGAAGCCCAGGTTGACCGCTTCGGCCTCGGCCAACATCAGGCCATGACGTACTTCGACGCCGGCTTGCTGCAGCTTGTACAAGCCGCGCCCCGCCACCTGAGGATTGGGATCTTGCATCGCCGCGACCACCCGCGTCACGCCGGCGGCCACCAGCGCATCGGCGCAGGGAGGCGTGCGGCCGTGATGGCTGCACGGCTCGAGCGTCACATAGGCGGTGGCGCCGCGCGCCTTGTCGCCCGCCATGCGCAGCGCGTGCACTTCCGCGTGCGGCTCGCCGGCGCGCAGATGATAGCCTTCACCGACAATTTCGCCGTCGCGCACGATAACGCAGCCGACGTTCGGATTGGGCGCGGTGGTGAAACGCCCCAGCCGCGCCAGCTCGAAGGCGCGCGCCATGTAAAATTCGTCGTGATGCATGAAAGATCCTTTAGTCTTGCAGGCGGGCAATCTCTTCGCCGAACTCGCGCACGTCTTCGAAGCTGCGGTACACCGACGCGAAGCGAATGTAGGCGACCTTATCCAGCTTTTTCAGCGCGTCCATCACCAGATTGCCGACTAACTTGGTCGGCACTTCGCGTTCGCCGGTGGCGCGCAGTTGGGATTTGATATGGTTAAGGGCGTTTTCCACGTCGTCCGAGCTGACCGGGCGCTTTTCCAGCGCTTTCAGCATGCCGCGACGCAGTTTGTCTTCGTTGAACGGCTCGCGCACCTCATCGCTTTTAATCACTCGCGGCATCACCAGCTCGGCCACCTCGAAGGTGGTGAAGCGTTCATTGCATACCAGACACTGGCGACGACGGCGTACTTGCGAACCGTCCCCCACCAGGCGGGAATCAATGACTTTGGTATCAACGGCGGCGCAGAAAGGGCAATGCATAACACGTCCTGATAAACGTTTTTTATAGATAAATGCAGTTTAACCCGAAGTGAAGCCACAACAAAGGGCGTCGGCCATTTGTTGCGATAAGCGGCGGGCAGGCGGCGCCGATATGACTTTCACCGCCATGCGGGCTAAGCTTGATAGCAGGAGATTCAGCATAGGAAATCGCCGTCATGACAACCCGTTATCCCAAAATCGCCCTGCTCGCCGCCGCCGTGTTGCTCACTGGCTGCGCGCACAACGCCGCCGTGCCTCAGCTGCGCCATCAGGTCGCCGCACTGAACCAAAAAGTGAGCGTATTGACCGATCAGGCCACCGCGCTGGAGCGGCAAAACCAGCTCAATCAGCACTCCGACAACGGCGTCTACCTGCTGCCGGCGGCGCGGAGCGCCGCCCGTTTGCAAAGCGGCATCGGCGAACTGAGCGTTTCGCTGAGCCACATCAAGAGCGAAGCCAACGGTGCCCAGGCGCAGCTGCATGTGCGCATCCTCTCACAGGCCACGCTGCCGCCGTTTAAAGCGGTGGTGGAATGGGGCCAACTGGACGCGGCCACCGGCCGGCCGCTGACCGCCGAGGCGCTGTCGCAACCGATCGCCAGCGCCGACTCGCTGCTGCCGAAACCCGGGCAGGACTTCGAGCTGCGCTTCAGCGGCCTGACGCCGGAACAGCTGGGCTATATCCGTCTGCACAGCCTGGTAGCCACCGCCCAGCCGGCGGTGGTGCAGCAACACTGAAATCCGAGGCAAAAAAAAGGAGCGCCGATAGGCGCTCCTTCTCATTTCGCTGAATACTGCGGCGGTTAAGGCAGAATCGAAGGCTGATCCGCGCCCTCTTTTTCCACTTTTTGCTGCAGCATGTGTTCGCGTTTCATCCCCAGCTTCAACGCCAGCGCGGACGCGACGTAGATAGAGGAAACGGTACCGATCGACACGCCGATCAGCATCGCCAGCGAGAAGCCTTGCAGCATCGCGCCACCGAAGATGTACAGCATCAGCACCACCATCAGGGTGGTCCCGGAAGTCATCAGCGTACGGCTCAGCGTCTGGGTCAACGACACGTTCATGATCTCGTAAGGCGTGCCGCGGCGGATCTTGCGGAAGTTCTCACGAATACGGTCGGAGACCACGATGCTGTCGTTCAGCGAGTAACCGATAACCGACATCAGGGACGCGACGATGGTCAGGTCAATCTCGATGTGGAACAGCGACAGCACGCCCAGCGTGATGATCACGTCGTGCGCCAGCGCGATAACCGCCCCCAGCGCCAGGCGCCATTCGAAGCGGAAGCCGACGTAGATCAGGATACAGATCAACGCCACCAGCAGCGCCATGCCGCCGGTTTGCGCCAGCTCGCTGCCCACGCTCGGGCCGACGAACTCAATGCGCTTCACGGTGGCGTTTTTATCCACCGAGTCGTTGATCACGCCGATCACCTTATTGCCCAGTTCCTGTCCTGCGGTGCCGGTCGCCGGTGGCATGCGCACCATCACGTCGCGGCTGCTGCCGAAGTTCTGGATAATCGGATCCTGGAACCCGGCCTTCTCCAGCGTGTCGCGCATCAGGTCGAGGTTAGCCGGCTTCTCCAGGTTGATTTCAATCACCGTACCGCCGGTGAAATCCAGACCCCAGTTAAAGCCGCGCACCGACATGGTGGCGATCGACGCGACCAACAGCACCAACGAGATGCCGAAAGCCACGTAGTCCCAGCGCATAAAGTCGTAGACTTTACGGCCGTAGTTGAGTTGCTCAACAGTATAATCCTGTGCCACAACGCACTCCTCAGATAGACAGCTTGTTAATGCGTTTGCCGCCGTAAAGCAGGTTGACGATGGCACGGGTACCGACAATCGCGGTGAACATGGACGTCGCCACACCGATAGCGGTAGTGATCGCAAAGCCCTTGATCGAACCGGTGCCGACTGCGTACAGGATGACCGCGGTGATCAGGGTGGTGATGTTGGCGTCGACGATACTGGAGAACGCGCCTTTATAGCCCTCATGGATCGCCTGCTGAACGGACCTGCCGTTCTTCAGCTCTTCCTTGATACGTTCGTTAATCAGCACGTTGGCGTCGACCGCCACCGCCAGCGTCAACACGATCCCGGCAATGCCCGGCATGGTCAGCGTCGCCCCCGGCAACAGGGACATCACGCCGACGATCAACACCAGGTTAGCGACCAGCGCCGTGGTGGCGATCACGCCGAACTTACGGTACCAGACCACCATGAAGACGATGGACGCCACCAGGCCCCACAGACAGGCTTCCAGACCTTGGGTGATGTTCTGCTGACCCAGAGTTGGACCGATGGTGCGCTCTTCAACGATCTGAATCGGCGCAATCAGCGCCCCCGCACGCAGCAGCAGCGAAAGCTGACGCGCTTCGTTCGGGTTGCCGATGCCGGTGATGCGGAAGCTGTTGCCCAGACGCGACTGAATGTTCGCCACGTTGATCACTTCTTCCTGTTTCACCAGCACCGCACGGCCGTTGGCGTCTTTCTTGCCGCTGTCCTTGTACTCCACGAACAGGGTCGCCATCGGTTTGCCGATGTTGTCCTTGGTGAAGTTGGACATCGACGTGCCGCCGGCGCTGTCCAGCGAGATGTTAACCTGCGGCTGGTTGTATTCGTCGGTGCTCGAGGTGGAGTCGGTGATGTGGTCACCGGTCAGGATCACGCGCTTGTACAGCACGATCGGCTGGCCGTCGCGGGTGTATTTCACCTCGGAATCGCCCGGCACGCGGCCGTTGGCCGCCGCAGTGGCGTCCGCATTGGTGTTCACCAGACGGAATTCCAGCGTCGCGGTGGCGCCCAGAATTTCTTTGGCGCGTGCGGTGTCCTGAATGCCCGGCAACTCAACCACGATGCGGTCGGATCCCTGGCGCTGCACCAGCGGTTCGGCGACGCCGAGCTGGTTGACGCGGTTACGCAGGATAGTGATGTTCTGCTGTACGGCGTATTCGCGCGCTTCGCTCAGACGGGCGTCCGTCAGGCTGGCTTTCATGGTGTTGGCGCCATTGGCGGACAGCACCAGATCGCGCTGACGCGGGCCGATATAGCTGATGGCCTGGTCACGGGCCGCATCGTCGCGGAAGCGAACTTCCACGCCGTTGTTGTCCAGCTTGCGGATAGACGCGTAAGGAATGCCCTTCTCGCGCAGCTCGCTGCGCAGGGTATCCATGGTCTGTTCCTGCAGCTTGCTCAACGCGGTGTCCATGTCCACTTCCATCAGGAAGTGCACGCCGCCGCGCAGGTCCAGACCGAGTTTCATCGGCTCTGCGCCCAGCATGGCCAGCCAGGTCGGCGTAGCCGGCGCCAGGTTCAGCGCCACGACGAATTTGTCACCCAGCTCGGTCACCAGCGCTTCGCGGGCGCGCAGCTGAACGTCAGGATCTTTAAAGCGAGCCAGGATGGCGCCATTTTCCAGCGCAATCGACTTGCTCGCGATGTTGTCTTTTTCTAATACGGTACGGACCTGGTCCAGCGTAGTTTCACTGGCGGCGACGCCGCGCGCGCCAGTGATTTGTACGGCCGGATCCTCACCGTAGATGTTGGGAAGCGCATAAAGCAGACCGACGAGGATCACGACGATCAACATCAGATACTTCCACAAAGGATAACGGTTTAGCACGGCAATTCCCTTCGGGAAAAAAGATTACAGGGCCTTCATGGTACCTTTCGGCAGAACGGCCGCCACGAAGTCACGCTTGATCATCACTTCCGTGGTGTCGTTCAGCGCGATGGCGATGATGCCGGTGTCGGCCACTTTGGTCACGCGACCGATCAGGCCGCCGGTGGTCAGCACTTCGTCGCCCTTACCGATGGAGTCCATCAGCTTCTTGTGATCTTTCGCGCGCTTCTGCTGTGGGCGCAGGATCATGAAGTAGAAGATCAGGCCGAACACCACCAGCATAATGATCAGAGAGTACGGGCTTCCCTGAGCCGGAGCCCCTGCGGATGCGACGGCGTCAGAAATGAAAAAGCTCATTGAAATTCCCTCATTAAGTTATCAATTATTAGATCAAGCGTTTAAAGGCGGAATCGGCTTGCCGATCCGACCATAGAAATCCGCAACAAACTGCTCTAATTTACCCTCTTCGATAGCCTGGCGTAAACCCGCCATCAGGCGCTGGTAGTGACGCAGGTTATGAATTGTGTTCAGTCGAGCACCCAATATTTCGTTGCAACGGTCGAGATGGTGCAAGTAGGCGCGGCTGTAATGGCGACACGTGTAGCAATCACAGTCTTTATCCAGCGGAGAAGTATCATCCTTGTGCTTGGCATTACGGATTTTTACCACACCGTCAGTCACGAACAAATGGCCGTTGCGGGCGTTGCGGGTCGGCATGACGCAGTCGAACATGTCGATGCCGCGGCGCACGCCTTCCACCAAATCTTCCGGCTTGCCGACGCCCATCAAATAGCGTGGCTTATCTTCCGGAATTTGCGGGCAAACGTGTTCAAGAATGCGATGCATATCCTCTTTCGGCTCGCCTACAGCCAAGCCGCCCACAGCGTACCCATCAAAGCCGATATCCACCAGCCCTTTTACTGAAACATCACGTAAATCTTCGTAAACGCCGCCCTGAATGATGCCGAACAGCGCATTTTTATTTTCCAGCTCGTCGAAACGCTGGCGGCTGCGCTGCGCCCAACGCAGCGACATTTCCATCGAACGCTTGGCGTAGTCCCAGTCGGCCGGGTACGGCGTACATTCATCGAAGATCATCACGATGTCGGAACCCAGGTCATACTGGATTTCCATCGATTTTTCCGGGCTCAGGAACACCTTGTCGCCGTTGATCGGGTTGCGGAAGTACACGCCTTCCTCTTTGATCTTGCGCATCGCCCCCAGGCTGAACACCTGGAAACCGCCGGAGTCGGTGAGGATCGGGCCCGGCCACTGCATGAAATCGTGCAGATCGCCGTGCAGCTTCATGATCTCCTGGCCAGGGCGCAGCCACAGGTGGAAGGTGTTGCCCAGCAGGATCTGCGCGCCGGTCTCTTTCACTTCTTCCGGCGTCATGCCCTTGACCGTGCCGTAGGTACCGACCGGCATAAAGGCCGGGGTTTCCACTACGCCGCGGTCGAAAATCAGGCGGCCGCGGCGTGCGCGGCCATCGGTAGTTTGTAGTTCGTACTTCACAAAGCCTCCAGCATCAGAGAAACAGTCTGATGTCGTTGAAACGGGGCCGCGCCGTGGGCGCAGCCCGGGAAATTAACCGCCGACGGACTCGTTTTCCGCCTGCGGATTACGGCTGATGAACATCGCATCGCCGTAGCTGAAAAAGCGATACTGCTCGGCCACCGCCTGCTGATAGGCGTTCATGGTATTTTTGTAGCCGGCGAAAGCCGACACCAGCATGATCAGGGTGGACTCCGGCAGGTGGAAGTTGGTCACCAGCGCGTCGATCACCTGATAGTGGTAACCCGGATAGATAAAGATGCTGGTGTCGCCGCAGAACGGCGCAATCAGCGCCTCTTTGCTGGCCGCCGCGGCGCTTTCCAGCGAACGCACCGAGGTGGTGCCCACCGCCACCACGCGCTTGCCGCGCGCTTTGCAGGCCAGCACCGCATCGACCACCTCCTGCGGCACTTCGGCGTATTCGGCGTGCATCACGTGATCTTCGATGGTTTCCACGCGCACCGGCTGGAAGGTGCCGGCGCCGACGTGCAGCGTCACGAACGCCATTTCCACGCCCTTGGCGCGCAACGCCGCCAGCAGCGGTTCGTCGAAGTGCAGGCCGGCGGTCGGTGCGGCGACCGCGCCCGGCTTCTCGCTGTAGACCGTCTGATACAGCTCGCGGTCGGCGTCCTCATCCGGGCGAGCGATATAAGGCGGCAGCGGCATATGGCCGGCCGCGTTGAGAAGGGTGAAGACATCGCGTTCGTCGTTGAAGCGCAGCTCGAACAGCGTCTCGTGGCGCGCCACCATGGTGGCGGCGATGCTCTCGTCATCACCCAGCAGCAGCTCGGCGCCCGGCTTGGGCGCTTTCGACGCGCGCACGTGCGCCAGCACGCGATGGTCGTCCAGCACGCGCTCCACCAGCACTTCAATCTTGCCGCCGCTGACCTTGCGGCCGAACATGCGCGCCGGGATCACGCGGGTATTGTTGAACACCAGCAGGTCGCCGGCTTCCAGCTTGTCCAGCAGATCGGTGAATACGCCGTGCGTCAGCGCCCCGCTCGGCCCGTCCAGCTGCAGCAGGCGGCATGCGCTGCGCTCGGCCTGGGGATAGTGGGCAATCAGGGATTCGGGAAGTTCAAACGAAAAATCAGCGACGCGCATGGGTATTCACTTCTTCAATTTAAGGCTGGTTGGTAAAAAACAGGCGGCCTAGTCTAAAGCCGGGGGCGGTCAGCGGCAAGAAATAAGGAGGATTTGCCTGACTTCGGGTATAGTTGAGGGATGAATTTTCTCGCTCATCTTCACCTGGCCATGCTGGCGGACAGCTCGCTGCTGGGCAACCTGCTGGCCGATTTCGTGCGCGGCAATCCCGCCGCCGACTACCAGCCCGACGTGGTGGCCGGCATCATGATGCACCGCCGCGTCGACGTGCTGACCGACAGCCTGCCGCAGGTCAAAGCCAGCCGCGACTATTTCAGCGCCCCCTACCGCCGCGTGGCGCCGATCACCCTCGACGTGGTGTGGGACCATTTTCTGGCGCGCCACTGGCAGCAGTTGGAGCCTTCACGCGACCTGCACCAGTTTACCCAGGAAGCCCGCAGCCAGATCGAACCTTTTCTGCCGCTCACGCCGCCGCGCTTTCAGAACCTGAACGGCTACCTGTGGCCGGAACGCTGGCTGGAGCGCTACGCCGAATTGCCGTTCATCGCCCGGGTGCTGCAGGGCATGGCCAGCCGCCGCCCGCGCCTCGATGCGCTGGCCGGCTCGTTCGCCGACGTCGAGCAACATTATCATCAGCTTGAAACACAGTTCTGGCAGTTTTACCCGCAAATGATGCGACAGGCGAAGGACAAAGCGCTCTGAGGTCAAGCCCAAGTCATTGAAATTTCAACGCCTTGCAAGAATTTACGTTTTGCCGCTTGCCCTTTTGTGGGAAAAGGTTATTTTTAAAGCTCGCTAAATTATATCAACGACTTTGATAGGTGAAAGCTATCTCATCGATTGGTCTTTTACCCTTTATTCACCAAGTCGCGGCCCCTATACTGGCCCTTGTTTTTACATCCACCCTTTAACACCTATTACAGGAGTAATTATGGTCCTGGTAACTCGTCAAGCCCCTGACTTCACTGCAGCTGCCGTACTGGGTAGCGGCGAAATCGTTGAAAACTTCAACCTGAAGAAGCACCTGAACGGCAAACCGGCCGTACTGTTCTTCTGGCCAATGGACTTCACCTTCGTATGCCCTTCCGAGCTGATCGCTTTCGATCACCGCTATGAAGAGTTCCAGAAGCGTGGCGTTGAAGTGGTTGGCGTTTCCTTCGACTCAGAGTTCGTCCACAACGCATGGCGTAAAACCCCTGTCGACAAAGGCGGCATCGGTGAAGTGAAATACGCAATGGTTGCTGACGTTAAGCGTGAAATCCAGAAAGCTTACGGCATCGAACACCCGGAAGCCGGCGTTGCGCTGCGCGGCTCTTTCCTGATCGACAAAGACGGCATCGTGCGTGCTCAGGTTGTTAACGACCTGCCAATCGGCCGTAACATCGACGAAATGATCCGTACCGTCGACGCGCTGCAATTCCACGAAGAGCACGGTGAAGTGTGCCCGGCTCAGTGGGAAAAAGGCAAAGCAGGTATGGGCGCTTCCCCAGACGGCGTTGCAAAATACCTGTCTGAAAACGCTGCCAAGCTGTAATTTCAGCCTGATAGTGAATCAACCGGCCCACGCGGCCGGTTTTTTTATGCCCCTTTATGGGGCAGACCGCCCACCTTCAGTGCTTTATTTCCCTGTTTCCGCTCACATTTCCTACCCTGCTCGCCGCGCGCACGCCCATCTGCGGCTACTATCAATAACGCTGGCTCGCGCTTTGCAAGTGAACAGCGGCAAGCAAACACAACACAATAAAAAACTGACAGGGTAGGAATAACTATGTTTTTACAGAAATGGAGCAAACCCCTGACCATGGCGGCGCTGCTGGTCAGCGGCAGCCTGTATGCGGCATCCAACCCGGCGGTGGAAGCCAAAAACGGCATGGTGGTCACCTCGCAACACCTGGCCTCGCAGGTCGGCGTGGATATCCTGAAGATGGGCGGCAACGCCATCGATGCCGCCGTGGCGGTGGGCTATGCGCAGGCGGTGGTTAACCCTTGCTGCGGCAACATCGGCGGCGGCGGCTTTATGACCGTCCACCTGGCGGACGGCACCGACACCTTCATCAACTTCCGTGAAACTGCGCCGGCGGCGGCCAGCGCCAACATGTATCTGGACGCCGACGGCAAGGTGAAGAAAGACGCCAGCCTGTACGGCTATCTGGCGGCCGGCGTACCGGGCACCGTGCTGGGAATGGAAACCGCGCGTGAGAAGTACGGCAAACTGAGCCGCGAACAGGTGCTGGCGCCGGCGATCAAGCTGGCGCGCGAAGGCTTTGTGCTGACCCGCGCTGATACCGATATTCTCGACACCACCGTTGCACGCTTCAAACAGGATCCCGAGTCGGCCAAAATCTTCCTGCGCCCGGACGGCAGCCCGCTGCAGCCGGGGGACAAACTGGTGCAAACCGATCTGGCCAATACGCTGGAAGCCATCGCCAAAGGGGGAACCGACGCCTTCTACAAAGGCAAGATCCCGCAGGCGGTAGAGGCGGCGGCCAAACAGGGCGGCGGCATTTTGACGGCGGCCGACTTCGCCAACTATAAAGTCACCGAAACCCCACCGATCACCTGCAGCTACCGCGGCTACAAGTTCGTGTCGGCGCCGCCTCCCAGCTCCGGCGGCGTGACGCTGTGCGAAATCCTCAACGTGGTGGAAGGCTATGACCTGAAAAGCATGGGCTTCAACTCGGCGGCGGCCATTCACACCATGACCGAGGCGATGCGCCATGCCTACATGGACCGCAACACCTACCTCGGCGACCCGGAATTCATCAAGAACCCGATCGACCGGCTGGTGAGCAAGAGCTACGCCGAGCAGATCCGCAAGAAAATCGTCGCGGACAAGGCCACGCCGTCGGAAAACGTGCAGCCCGGTATGGAACCGCATGAGAAGCCGGAAACCACCCACTATTCGATCGTCGACCATGACGGCAACGCGGTCTCCACCACCTATACCGTCAACGGCCGCTTCGGCGCCGTGGTGATCGCACCGGGCACCGGCTTCTTCCTCAACGACGAGATGGACGATTTTACGGTCAAAGTGGGCGAGAAAAACCTGTACGGGCTGGTGCAGGGCACCGCCAACAGCATTGCCCCCGGTAAGCGCCCACTATCGTCAATGAGCCCGACGCTGGTGACCAAGGACAACAAGATCTTTATGGTGCTGGGCTCGCCTGGCGGTTCGCGCATCATCACCATCACCCTGCAGACCGCGTTGAACGTGATCGACCACGGCATGGCGCCGCAGGAAGCGGTGGACGCGCCGCGCATCCATCACCAATGGCTGCCGGATGAGGTGTACTACGAACAGCGCGGCGTTTCCGCCGATACGCTAAAACTGCTGAGCGGCATGGGCTATAAGATGGTCGAACAAACGCCGTGGGGCGCCGCCGAACTGATTCTGGTCGGTTTGCCGGGCGCGGCGGGCGTCAGCCCGGCCAACTCCGGCAACGATTCGGCGGTTTCCGGCAAAGTGCGCGAAGGTTACCTGTACGGCGCCAACGACGTGCGTCGCCCGGCAGGCTCCGCGGTCGGTTACTGATGTAAACGCCCACTCACCTTAATCGCGGGGGCCCTTCGGCCCCCGCAGTTCCCTTAGCCTTCACAGCGCCACACGGTGGCCGATTCTTCCGCCAGCTGCAGGCGCAGCCCGCCGGCCGTTTCGCTCAACTCTCCCCGCCCTTCCACACGCCGCCACGGGCCGCGGGCCAACAGCGGGTTGTGCGGCAGCTGCGCCTGGCCACTGCCGTCGCGCTGCAGCGCCACCAGCACCTGCTCCTGCTGATACAGGCGCACGAACACCAGCGTTTCTCCGCTGGCGTACAGCACCTGACAGCCGCCGCGACGCAGCGCCAGGCTCTGTTTACGCAGCGCGGCCATGCGCTGGAACAGCGCCAGCAGCGGCCGATCCCAGTCGCCGACGTCCCACGGGAACGGCTTGCGGCAGAACGGATCGTTGCCGCCGTCCAGGCCAATCTCATCACCGTAATAGAGGCAAGGCACGCCGATCCAGCTCAGCAACCACACCGCCGCCATCTGCATGCGCGCCGCGTTCCCCTGCAACAGCGTGAGGAAACGCGCGGTATCGTGACTGTCCAGCTGGTTGAACTGGATCAGCTGGCGGCCGTGCGGCAACCCGGCGCGGTAGCCGTCCATCCACTGCGCGCACCCGGCGGCGTCCAGCCGCACCGGGTGATAGGCCACGTCCAGCCCCGCCAAAAACGCCCGCACCGGCAGCGCGAACCCCATGTAGTTCATCGCCGCATCCTCCACGCCGGCGTGCAGCCAGCGGCGCGCGTCGCCAAAGTGCTCGCCCACTACGTAGGCCTGAGGATTCTCCTGCTTCACCGCCTGATAGATGCCCGCCAGGTGACGCAGGTTGCCGGCAGCGCCGCCGTTCTCCCCCAGCATATGCACCACGTCCAGCCGCCAACCGTCGATGCTGTACGGCGGGCGCAGCCAGTGACGCACCACGCTGCCTTCCCCGCGATAGATCGCTTCCGCCACCTGCGGCTCGGCGAAGTTGAGCTTCGGCAGGCTGGCGTTACCCTTCCAGTCGAGCGCGCGGCCGTCCGGGTAGAAGTTGAACCAGCCGCGATACGGCGAATCGGGATGGTGGCAGGCGCCGTTTTGCCCTTGGCGATGGCGGTCGAACCACGGATGCGAGTCGCCGGTGTGGTTGAAGACCCCGTCCAACACCAGTTTCATGCCCACCTTGTGAGTGCTCACTCGCAAACGCTGCAGCGCCGCGTTGCCGCCGAAGTGCGGATCGACCTGGTAATAGTCCTCGGTATCGTACTTATGCACGCTCGGCGCGGTAAAAATCGGGTTCAGATACAGCGCCGTCACGCCCAGCTGCTGCAAATACGGCAGTTTGGCGCAGATGCCGTCCAGATCGCCGCCGTAAAAGGTCGAGGCGGCGTGGCTATCCTCCAGCGGATGCTGCCAGTCGCGCCGAATTACCTCGGCACCGGCCGCGTGATGGCGGTAACTGCCGCTTTGGATGCCGTGCTCGCCGCCGCTGCTGGCGAAGCGATCGGGGAAAATCTGGTAGAACAGCTGATCCGCCACCCATTCGGGGCCGTTGTCGGGCTCGTCGACGGCAAACTGCGCCAGCTGGCCCGGCGGCGTTGGCGACCAGCCCTGCGGGCCGAACCACTGCTGGCGATCGGCCCACAGCAGCTTGAAGCAGTAACGCCGCGTCGGCTCGCCCTCATTCAGCGTCAGGCTGGCCTGGTAGCGCCGCATCCCCTCGTGGCGCTGCGCTTTCATCACCAACAGCCACTCTTCGTTGTCCGGTTCGGCGCGCAAAAACACCCGTTCCGGCAGCTCATCCCCTTGTAACCACAGCGTGATATCCAAACGTTGCCCTTGCTTCACCACAAAAGGCGGAACCGGTTGATGCCAGGCGTTAAGCATACTGTTCTCCTGCTGTACCAAACGAAATCGACGGCATTCTTCAAGAAGCGAACAATGCCACGTTAAGTGCAACTCCCCCTCCTCTCTGACCGCAAAACCCAGGGATGAGCCGGGGGGCGGAGACCGAAAAATAACGCTAACTCGATGTAAAAAAAGGTAAACAGGCACAAATCCTGCACGTTACCCCTTAGGCTAACGCGTTTTGAGCATACAGGATATTTTTTGCGCATTTTTTAAGGAGCGGTAATGCAACAACAGATAACGCGCTGGCTGGAACAATTTGGGTTGGAATTCGGCGGAGTGATGTCGCTGTTGATGGTATTGGGGTTGATTGTTCTGATCTCGGTGGTGATCCACCTGGTGCTGCACCGGGTAGTGTTGGCTGCCCTTCAGCGCCGAGGCCAGCAATCGCAGCGCGTCTGGCAACAGGCCATCACCCAATACAAACTGTTCCAGCGCGTGGCGCTGCTGCTGCAAGGGGTGATCATCAGCATCCAGGCGACGCTGTGGCTGCAGAGCGGCAGCCACACCCAGGCGGTGATCGTTACCGCCGCGCAGGTGTGGATCCTCGCCTTCACCCTGCTGTCGCTGTTCTCGTTGCTGGATACGCTGCTGGCGCTGCTGCGCCAAAGTCCGATCTCCAATCAGCTGCCGCTGCGCGGCATTTTCCAGGGCCTGAAACTGGTGGCGGCGATCCTGATCGGCATCATGATCGTCTCGCTGCTGATGGGCAAATCGCCGCTGCTGCTGCTCAGTGGCCTGGGTGCCATGACCGCGGTTTTGATGTTGGTGTTCAAGGATCCGATCCTCGGGCTGGTGGCCGGCATCCAGCTCTCCGCCAACGATATGCTGAAGGTCGGCGACTGGCTGGAAATGCCGAAATACGGCGCCGACGGCGCGGTCACCGACATCGGCCTGACCACGGTCAAAGTGCGTAACTGGGACAACACCGTCACCACCATTCCCACCTACGCGCTGATCTCCGACTCGTTCAAAAACTGGCGGTCGATGTCGGAATCCGGCGGGCGCCGCATCAAGCGCAGCCTGAATATCGACACCGGCAGCGTGCACTTCCTGTCGGAAGAGGAACAGCGCCGCCTGCAGCGCAACCCGCTGCTGCACAGCTACCTGAACGTTAAGACCCAGGAGCTGAGCCAGCACAACCAGGAGATCGCCGTCGATCTGGCCTCGCCGCTCAACGGCCGCCGCCTGACCAACCTCGGCACGCTGCGCGCCTATCTGGAAGCCTACCTGCGCGCTCACCCGCGCATTCACCAGAACATGACGCTGATGGTGCGCCAGCTGGCGCCGACGCCGGAGGGTCTGCCGCTGGAAATCTACGCCTTCACCAACACCACGGTCTGGGCGGAGTACGAAAGCATTCAGGCGGATATTTTCGACCATATTCTGGCGGTGATCGACGAGTTCGGCCTGCGCGTGCATCAGACACCGACCGGCAATGACCTGCGCGGCATGCTGCAACAAAGCGCGAACGCTTCCTGACGTCGGCTGACGTAACTGTGTCTGCTGGTAATTATTCGCTTTCAATTGCCAGCAGATATCTCCATCCCCTTCTTTTCCCCGGCGAAAACGGCGTTAATGCGCCCTCACCTTCACCACCGAGAGGGAAAGCCCTTGCTGAAACGGATACGTCATCGGCTGTTTACCCTGATGGCCACCCTGCTGTTTATCGGCTGCCTGCACAACGCTTTGCTGGATGAAAGCCACATGCCCCGCAATCTGCAACCTTCGCTGAGCGCCCTCAGCGGCAACCTGCAGGACATTCGCGAAGTGCTGGCGCGCTGCGCCGGCGAGGAAGAGGAGGAACGCCTGAACGACGGCGGCATACGCATCGAAGCGCGCGCCGCCGGGGATGAGGAAGCGGAAGACAAACGCTAAAAAAACACCGGCCTTAGCCGGTGTTTTTCCATTTAGTCTTGCTGCGTCGCCAGCAGCGCGCGTTTTTTCTGGCGGTTGACCTTGAACCAGTACCCCGCCAGCAGCAATACCACCCAGACCAGGCCGGCGTACAGCGAGACGCGCGTGGTCGGGAAGTAGCCGATCAGGCCGATGATGAACACCAGGAACACGATCGCCACCACCGAGGTGAATACCCCGCCGCGCAGCGGGAACGCCAGCTGCTTCACCTGCTCTTTGCTCAGGCTGCGGCGGAAGGCGATTTGGGAGAACAGGATCATGATCCACACCCACACGGTGGCGAAGGTCGCCAGGGACGCGATCACCAGGAACACGCTCTCCGGCATGATGTAGTTGAGGTATACCGCCAGCAGCAGCGCCAGCATCATCACCACCACCGTCACCCAGGGAATGCCGCGCTTCGACACCTTGCTGAACATTTTCGGCGCGTGGCCCTGCTCGGCCATGCCGTGCAGCATGCGGCCGACGCCGAACACGTCGCTGTTGATCGCCGACAGCGAAGCGGTGATCACCACGAAGTTGAGAATGCCCGCCGCCACGGTGATGCCCATATGCTGGAAGGTCAGCACGAACGGGCTGCCGTTGGTGCCCACCTGGTTCCACGGGTAGATAGACATAATGACGAACAGCGTGCCGACGTAGAACACCAGAATGCGCCACGGCACCGAGTTGATGGCTTTGGGAATCGATTTTTTCGGATCTTTGGCTTCGCCGGCGGTGATGCCGATGATTTCAATGCCGCCGTAAGCGAACATCACCAACTGCAGCGACAGGATCATGCCGATAAAGCCGTTGCTGAAGAAGCCGCCGTTCGACCACAGGTTATGAATGCCGGTCGGTTGCCCGCCGTTGCCGATACCCCAGATGATGATGCCGATGCCGGCCGCGATCATGATGATGATGGTGGCGACCTTGAAGAACGAGAACCAGAACTCCAGCTCGCCGAATACCTTGACGCTCATCAGGTTGATGGCGCCGATGATCAGCACCACGCTCAGCACCCAGATCCAGTGCGGCACTTCCGGGAACCAGACCCCCATATAGATGCCGAAAGCGGTCACGTCGGCGATGGCGACGATCAGGATTTCAAAGCAGTAAGTCCAGCCGGTGATGTAACCCGCCATCGGGCCGAGGTAGTCCTGCGCATAGCGGGAAAATGAGCTGGCCTGTGGGTTGTTGACCGACATCTCCCCCAGTGCGCGCATGATGATAAAGGCCACGATGCCGCCGATCAGGTAAGCCAGCAGCACGCTCGGGCCGGCCATTTTGATGGCGTCCGCCGAGCCGTAGAACAAGCCGGTGCCGATGGCCGACCCCAACGCCATAAAGCGGATATGACGCGTGCTGAGGCCGCGTTTCAGCTTATTGTCGGGGACAGTGGTGGGTGACTGTTGTTGCATGAAAATGACCCATAGTTTTAAACGTAAAAAAGCCACGGACATGTCCGTGGCCCTAGATTAAGCCGGGGGATTATCAGTGCGCGGTCACTTGGGAACGCGTGCACACCCGATCATAAATCGCGACCAGCGCCAGCATCAGCAGCGAAGGCGGCAACCATGCCAACCCCTGCTCCGCCAGCGGCAGGTGAGTGGTCCAGGCCGGCAGCAGCTGCTGGAAGCTGGACGCTTTCACCGCGTCAAGGATACCAAACAACAGGCTGACAAGCATCACCGGCGCGATGATGCGCGGCGCGCTGTGCCACCAACGCAGGGTGAAGCTCAGCACCACCAGCACGATGCACGGCGGGTAAATCGCGGTCAGCACCGGAATGGAGATCTGGATCAGGTGGCTCAGGCCGAGGTTGGACACCACCATCGAGAACAGGCCCAGAATAAACACCAGCGTCTTGTAAGAGAACGGCAGGTATTGCGCGAAGAACTCGGCGCAGGCACAGGTCAGGCCCACCGCGGTCACCATGCAGGCGATGAAGATCAGCGCCGCCAGGAAGAAGCTGCCGAGGCCGCCAAAGGTGTTCTGAACGTAAGCGTGCAGGATCACCGCGCCGTTGGTGGCGTCCGGCACCAGCGCGCCGCTGCCGGAACCCAGTTTGAACAGGCTCAGGTACACCAGCGTCAGGCCCACGCCGGCGATCAAACCGGCCAGAATGGTGTAGCGGGTCAACAAACCGGCGTCTTTCACGCCGCGCGAACGCGCCGCGTTGACGATAACGATGCCGAACACCAGCGCGCCCAGCGTATCCATGGTCAGATAGCCGTTAACGAAGCCGGAGGAGAAAGGCACGCTCTGATAAGCCGTCGTCGCCGGAATCGGCGCACCGGCAGGCCACAGCAGCGCGGCGATGCCCAGTACGGCCAGCGCGACGATCTTCAGCGGCGCCAGCACATGGCCGACGGTATCGAGCAGGCGGCCCGGATACAGAGAGATGCCGATCACCAGCGCGAAGTACACCAGGCTGTAGATGAACAGCGGCATGGCGCCGTCGCCGGTCAGCGGGGCGATGCCCACTTCGAAGGACACGGTGGCGGTACGCGGCGTCGCGAACAACGGGCCGACGGCCAGGTAGCAGACGGTCGCCAGCAGCAAGCCGGCGCCGCGGCCGATTGGCGAACTGAGGGCGTCGATGCCGCCGCCGACGCGCGCTAGCGCGATAACGGTGATGACCGGCAGGCCCACGGCGGTGATCAGGAAGCCCAGCGCCGCAGTCCAGACGTGTTCACCGGACTGCAAACCGACCATCGGCGGGAAGATGATGTTCCCGGCCCCGACGAATAAGGCAAAGGTCATAAAGCCCAGTGCCAGGATATCTTTTGACGTTAAACGATGACTCATACGATGTCGTGTTGCCTGTTCAAATAAAAAAAGGGTCCGATAGCGTGGTGGCGTGACGCCCCACCCGGTTGCCGGCATGCCCGATCGTCGCCGCGCCAAATAAGCACCCTAAACGCAGTCGATCCGGCGTTTATGTCCCTATTCGAAAGTGGCCGCTCATAAAGATGGGCAAAATTTTAGGAGTTATAAAAATGGAGGTTTAATCCGACAACGAAGGCTAAGGTAAACGTTTATAGCGCTTCAAGGCAAGGCGCACGGCGAAAAGCAGAGCTATCGACCATATAAACTTTAGCCACCAGTCGATCATATTGGTTATCAATAAATATACACTACATGATTTGTATCATTTTTGAACAATGAATTCACAAAACGTGAAGCATATATCGCTTTACCGCTCGAAATCGCCAATAAAAAGCCGATTTTCGCGTGGTATGAGCTTCGTTTCGCCATAAAAAAAGGTGAAAATTACGCCGTTTTTTGTCGCTTATTGCGCCATGGCCGGCGCGAGCGGTGGCAGCCCCAGCGCCTGACGGGTCTTCTGCAGGGTGGCCGGCGGCAGCGGCAGATAGCCGTCGTGGTTGACCAGGCTCTGGCCTGGTGTCGACAGCACGCGATCGAGGAACGCGGCGGTTAGCGGCTCCAGCGGTTGATGGGGGGCTTTGTTGATGTAGATATACAGATAGCGCGACAGCGGGTAGCGATCGTTGCGCACGTTGGCGGCGGTAGGCGCGACATAGTCCTCTCCCGACTCCGCCAATGGCAGCAGCCGCACGCCGCTGGCGCGAAAGCCAATGCTGGCGTAGCCGATGCCGTTGAGCGAACCGGCCACCGCCTGCACCACCGAGGCCGAGCCGGGCAGCTCATTGACGCGCGGCATAAAATCGCCGCCGCACAGCGCACGCAGTTTGAAATAGCCGTAGGTGCCGGACGCCGAGTTGCGGCCGAAACGCTGCAGCGAACGCGTCGCCCAGTCGCCACTCAGCCCCAGCTCGCCCCAGCGCGTCAGCGGTTTGCTTTCGCCGCAGCGCCGGGTGGCGGAGAAAATGCGATCGAGCTGCTGCAGATTGAGGCCGCGCAGCGGATTGTCCTGATGCACCAACACCACCAGTGCATCCACCGCTACCGGCACCGCCAGCGGCGCATAGCCGTAACGGTGTTCGAACGCCGAGACCTCGGCCGCCTTCATCGGCCGGCTCATCGGGCCCAGCTGCGCGGCGCCCGCCGCCAAGGCGGTCGGCGCGGTCGACGAACCGGCGGCCTGGATCTGCAGGTTAACGTTGGGGTAATGCTGACTGAAATCCTGCGCCCACAGCGCCATCAGATTCGCCAGCGTGTCGGAACCGACGCTGGACAGGTTGCCCGCCAGCATGCCGTCGGGCTGCGCCAGCGCGCCGCGTCCGGCCAGCAGCGCCAGGCAAAGCAACAGCCCTCGGGTTATTCGGGTCATACCGGTGTCTCGCGTTAATTTTTCACCGCATTCTCTGATAAAGCGGCGGGAACAATCAACCGATTGGGTAAGGTAAAGATAAAGCGGGTGCCGATCCCCGGTTCGCTGAGGATCTCCAGCCGCGCGTCGTGATGGCTGAGCGCGTGCTTGACGATCGCCAGCCCCAGCCCGCTGCCGCCGGTCTGGCGCGAGCGGGCCTTGTCGACGCGGTAAAAACGCTCGGTCAGGCGCGGAAGGTGTTCGGCGGCGATGCCCGGCCCGTTGTCGCTGACCTGGAACTGCGCGCCATGCGCCGTCTGTTGCCAGCTCACTTCGATATGGGTGCCCTTCGGCGTGTGGTTGACCGCGTTGTACACCAGGTTAGACACCGCGCTGCGCAACTGGTCTTCATTGCCGAACACGTTGAGCTGTTCGTTCACCCGGAAGGTGATCTCATGATTGCCGCCGCTCAGCGATTGCGCCTCGCGCTGCAACACCCGCAGCATCAGCGGGATATCCACCCGCTCGTTCATGTCGACATTGGGCGCCGCCTCGATGCGCGACAGCGTCAGCAGTTGCTTGACCAGCCCGTCCATCCGGCGGGTCTGCTCTTGCATGGTGCTGAGCGCCTTGCTGCGCAGCGAACCGTCCTGCTCTTCGTCGCCCATCATCTCCAGGTAGCCCTGCAGCACCGTCAGCGGCGTGCGCAGCTCATGGCTGACGTTGGCGAAGAAGTTGCGCCGCGCGCCCTCCAGCTGGCGCATCTGGGTGACGTCGCGCGCCACCATCAGCAACTGCCCTTCGGAATACGGCATCACGCGGAATTCGACGTAGTGTTCGTTGTTCAACTGCAGCGTCAGCGGACGCGAAAACTCCTGCTGTTGCAGATAGTGGCTGAATTCCGGATAACGCAGCAGGTTAAGGATGTGCTGGCCGTTGTCTTCCGGCCAGCGGAAGCCGAGCAGATGCTGCGCCAGCCCGTTGCACCAGAAGATGTTGCCCTCGACGGTGGTCATCACCACCGCGTCAGGCAGCGATTCGGCCCCGCTGCGAAAACGCTTGATAAGCAGCGCCAGCTCGCGCCGGCGGCGGCGGTTGCGCTGCTGCATCTGATACAGGCCATAAAACAGCGGCTCCCAGCTCCAGCGGCCGGGCGGCGGCGTCATGCTGCGGTCGATCCACAGCCAATGGGAGAGTTTGAGCTGGTTGTAGAAATTCCACACCAGCGCAGCCAGCGCGGAGGCCAGCAGGAACCAGGGCAGATAACCGAAAATCAGCCCCAGCAGTAAGGCGGGCAAACAAAAAAGAGCCAGCTCCAGAGCCAGCCTCTTCCACGACAGACGTTCTAACACGGCATATTCTCCAGCGCAGCGCGATCAGTAGCGCGTTGAGAACCGGTAGCCGGTGCCCCGAACGGTTTGAACCATTTTATCATGCCCACTGGTTTCTAACGCCTTGCGGAGCCGACGGATATGCACGTCAACGGTACGGTCTTCCACATAAACGTTAGTGCCCCAGACGTGATTAAGCAACTGCTCACGGCTATAAACCCGCTCCGGGTGGGTCATAAAGAAGTGCAGCAGCTTGAACTCGGTCGGCCCCATGTCCAGCGCCTGATCGTTCGCCATCACGCGGTGGGAGGACGGGTCCAGGCTCAGCCCTTGCATTTCAATCACCTCCTCCACCGCCATCGGTGAAATGCGGCGCATGACCGCCTTGATGCGCGCCACCAGCTCCTTGGGCGAGAACGGCTTGGTGATGTAATCATCCGCCCCCACTTCCAGGCCGCGCACCCGGTCTTCTTCTTCGCCGCGCGCGGTCAACATCATCACCGGGATATCGCGGGTCAGCGCTTCGCGCTTCATATGTTTGATAAACTGAATGCCGGAACCCCCGGGCAACATCCAGTCAAGCAACACCAAATCAGGGAACGGCTCAGACAGACGCGTCACGGCGCTGTCATAATCCTCGGCTTCCAACGGTTGGTAACCATTTTGTTCCAACACAAAGCACACCATCTCACGGATCGGCGCTTCGTCTTCCACCACCAGTATGCGTCTTGCCATCGTCAATCCTGCCAATGTGTTAGCGACTTTTCGGGCGCCATTATGCGTCAGTTTTGTGACACTTTTATGAAAAAAAGCGGCTGTTATAGGCAGTAAGCATAGCGATTATTTCCCGGCGCAAAGAAAAATCATTCCATGGTCATCGCCATTGCGCCGGGACAGCCGCCGCCGCGGCCTTTATAATCATCGCCATTATCTTTGCATCCGGGAGTGTCATGCGCCTGATCCACACCTCTGACTGGCATCTTGGCCAGTACTTTTTCACCAAAAGCCGCGCCGCCGAGCACCAGGCTTTTCTGAACTGGCTGATCGAGCAGATCGAGCAGCAGCAGGTGGATGCGCTGATCGTCGCCGGGGATCTGTTCGATACCGGCTCACCGCCCAGCTACGCCCGCGAGCTGTACAACCGCTTCGTGGTGGACCTGCAGCGCACCGGCTGCCAGTTGGTCGTGTTGGGCGGCAACCACGATTCGGTCGCGACGCTCAACGAATCGCGGGAACTGCTCTCTTGCCTGAACACCACGGTGATCGCGAGCGCGCAGGGTGCCATCGAGCAGCAGATCGTGGTGCTTAACCGGCGCGACGGTCAGCCGGGTGCCGTGCTGTGCGCCATTCCGTTTCTGCGGCCGCGCGATCTGCTCACCAGCCGCGCCGGCGAATCCGGCGTACAGAAACAGCAGGCGCTGCAGGAAGCCATCGCCGAACATTACCAGGCGCTGTATCAGGCGGCCTGCGAGCGCCGCGATCGGCTGGGCCTGCCGCTGCCGATCGTCGCCACCGGCCACCTGACCACCGTCGGTGTCACCACCTCCGACTCGGTGCGCGATATCTATATCGGCACCCTGGACGCCTTCCCGGCGCAGGCCTTCCCCCCTGCCGACTATATCGCGCTGGGCCACATTCACCGCGCGCAGAACGTCGCCAAGTCGGAACATATTCGCTATAGCGGCTCGCCGATCCCGCTCAGCTTTGATGAGTTGGGCAAAGCCAAAAGCGTCTTCCTGGTCGATTTCGCCGACGGCGCCCTCCAGCAGGTAGATGCGTTAACGATCCCGCAGTTCCAGCCCATGCAGCTGATCAAAGGGGATCTGGCCGAGATCGAACGGCAACTGCAGCAGTTTGCCGACTATGCCGGCGAGCTGCCGGTGTGGCTGGATATCGAAGTGGCGACGCAGGACTACCTCAGCGACATCCAGCGCCGCATCCAGCTGCTGGCGGATGAGCTGCCGGTGGAAGTGGTGCTGTTGCGGCGCAGCAAAGAGCAGCGCCGCCAGGCGATTGCGCAGCAGGATAAGGAAACGCTGAACGAGCTGAGCGTCAACGAGGTGTTCGAGCGCAGGTTGGCGCAGGAGGCTGAGATGCCCGAAACGCGTCAACAGCGGATGCGCCAGATGTTCCGCCAGGTGGTCGAGGCGGTGCAGCACAACGCCGAGGAGACGAATTCATGAAGATCCTCAGCCTGCGGTTAAAAAACCTCAACTCGCTGCAGGGCGAATGGAAAATTGACTTCACCGCCGAGCCTTTCGCCAGCAACGGCCTGTTCGCCATTACCGGCCCGACCGGCGCGGGCAAAACCACCCTGCTGGACGCCATTTGCCTGGCGCTGTATCACCAAACGCCGCGCCTCAACGTCACGCCGAGCCAGAATGAGCTGATGACCCGCCACACCGCCGAGTCGCTGGCGGAGGTCGAGTTCGAGGTCAAGGGCGTCGGCTATCGCGCCTTCTGGAGCCAGCGCCGCGCCAAAAATGCGCCGGACGGCAACCTGCAGGCGCCGAAGGTCGAACTGGCGCGCCGCGAGGACGGCAAGATCCTGGCGGACAAAGTACGCGACAAGCTGGAGCTCACCGCCGCCATCACCGGACTGGACTTCGGCCGCTTCACCAAATCGATGATGCTGTCTCAGGGGCAGTTCGCCGCCTTCCTCAACGCCGACGCCAACGATCGCGCCGAGCTGTTGGAAGAGCTGACCGGCACCGAAATCTATGGGCGGCTGTCCGAGCAGGTGTTCGAGTCGCACAAGCAGGCCAAAACTGACCTGGATGCGTTGCACCAACGCGCCAGCGGCATCGAACTGCTGAACGACGAGCAGCGCCAGTCTCTGACCGAACAGCTGGCGGCGCTGAGCGCGCAGGAAAGTGCTCTCGGCGAGCAAACTCAGCAACAGCAACAGGCGCTGAGCTGGCTGCAACAATGGCAACGCCTCCGGCAACAGCAAAACGAGGGTCAACGGCGGCTGGAAACCGCCCAGCGCGAGCAGGCCGAGGCCGCCCCGCAGTTGCAGCGGCTGGCGCTCAGCGAACCGGCCGAGAAATTGCGGCCGCTGCGCGGCGAACGCGATCGCTGCCGCACCGAGCTACAAACGATACAACAGCAGGCTGCCCAGCTGACGCAGCAACAGGAACAGCACTCGGCGCAGCTGGCACCGCTGCAGCAGGCGGTGGAAAAAGCCCGCCTGGCGCAGCAAACCCATGCCGAGCATATGCGGCAGCAGCAACAGCTGATCGATGAGCAAGTCGCTCCGCTTGACCACCAAATAGCCCAACTGCTATCGACCCAGGCCGAACGGCGACAGGCCGTCGATGCCGCCGCGCAGCAGTGCGCCCAGCAGCAAACGACGCTGGAGCAGCTCACCGCTCAGCGCAGTTTGCTGACGACGCAGGCCGCACAGCATCAGCAGCAGTTGAATGCGCTGAGTGAAGCGCTGGCCGCTCAACAGCAACAGCAGCAGGCGTTGGAGGCGCAAACGCCGCTGGCCCCGCTGCGCCAGCGCCTGAGCACCCTGGCAGACCTGCGCCCGACGCGCCAGCAGTTATTTACGCTCGCTTCCCTTTACCGTCAGACCCGCGAGCGTCTGGCCCGGCAACAGGCGGAGCACGCCGAGCGGCAAACGCAGCTCGCCGGGCTGCAACACCAGCTGGAGAACGCGCGTCAGCAATTCAAACAGCACAAGGCGCAGCTGCAGGAAGTGGAGCGGATCCACGAGCTGGAAAAACGCATCGTCAGTCTGGAAGCGGAGCGCGCCCTGTTGCAGAGCGGCGCCCCCTGCCCGCTGTGCGGCTCCACCAGCCATCCGGCGGTCGAGCAATATCAGGCAGTGCAGCCTTCGGCGACGGAACAACGCTTGGTTGAGATGCGCACCCTCGCCGAGAAACTGCAAACCCAGGGCACCGAGTTGCGCACCCGCTGTGAAGGCCTGCGAGAGCAGCAGCAACGCCAGCAGCAGGCTATCGCGCAGGATGAACAGCAGCTGGCTGCCCAACAGCAGCAGTGGCAGCAGCTCAGCGCACCGCTGGCGTTCGACTTTACGCTGGCGGAGAGCGAGCGACTCAGCGCCTGGCTGAGCGGCTGCGACGACGAAGAGCGGTGCGGGCAACAGGCGCTGCAGCAGCATGAACAGGCGGCGCAGGCGGTACAGCAGGCAAAAGACGCGCTCGCCGCTCTGCAAACGCAGCAGCAGCAGGCGCAGCAACAGCTGGCGCTGCTCGAAGAGCGCTTTACGCTGCTGCAGAAAACCCATGCCGACAGCCTGCAACAGCAGCAAGACCTGCAACAACGCTGGCAGGAAGGCGAGAAAACCCTCGCCGAGCGGCGTACGCAGCGGTTGGCGCTGTTCGGCGAACAGCGGGTCGCCGAGGTGCGGGAACAGCTGCGCGCCAAACAAACCGCCTGTGAACAGGCTTGCTTGCAGGCCGCCGAGCAGTGGCAAAAGGCGCAGGAGCTGCGCGAACGCCTGGCCGGCCAACAGGCCGGGTTACAACAACAGCACACCCAAATGCAGGAACGGCTGCAGCAGGCGCAGCAGCAATGGCAGCAGGCGCTGGCCGACAGCGAATTCGCCGATGAAACCGCCTTCGCCGCCGCGCTGCTGGACGACGCCCTGCGCCGCGAATTGCAGCAGCGCAAAGAGCAACTGCAACAGCGGCAGGTAGAGGCTGCGGCCCTGCTGACTCAGGCGACGCAAACGCTGGAGCAGCATCGGCTGAACCTCCCTGAAGGGGTGGATGAAGCCAACGCGGATCTCGACGCGCTCACCCAATCGCTGGCCGAGCTGGCACAGCAGTTGAAGGCGCTGCAGCTGAGCCAGGGCGAACTGCGCAACCAGCTGGAAAGCGACGCCGCCCGTCGTCTCAATCAACAGGCGCTGTTCGAGCAAATCGCCCGCAGCCAGCAAGACTACGACGACTGGAGCTACCTCAACCAGCTGATCGGCTCGAAAGAAGGCGACAAATTCCGCCGTTTCGCCCAAGGGCTGACGCTCGATCATCTGGTCTATCTGGCCAACCGGCAGCTCGGCCGGCTGCACGGGCGCTACCTGCTGCAGCGCAAGACCAGCGATGCGCTGGAGCTGCAGGTGGTGGACACCTGGCAGGCGGACGCGCTGCGCGATACCCGCACCCTGTCCGGCGGCGAGAGCTTCCTGGTCAGCCTGGCGTTGGCGCTGGCGTTGTCCGATCTGGTCAGCCATAAAACCAGCATCGACTCGCTGTTCCTCGATGAAGGCTTCGGCACGCTGGACGCCGAAACCCTCGACACCGCGCTGGATGCGCTGGACAGCCTGAACGCCTCCGGCAAAACCATCGGCGTGATCAGCCACGTCGAGGCGATGAAAGAACGCATTCCGGTGCAGATCAAGGTGAAAAAGGTCAACGGGCTCGGCGTCAGCCGGCTGGAGGCGCACTTCAGGCTGGAATGATCCCGCGGCTCGCGGCGCAGAAGTGTGACCGCGGCAGCACTCCACGGTGAAAAGCGTTGAGCCGCGGCGGGCACGGGTTATTATGCCAGCATAACAGGATTGTTACTGTATCCCCTCCGCCGCTCAGGCCGCAGGGCAGAAAGATAAAATACAGGCAAAACCTGACGCCCGGGATCGCTTCCGGGCGTCAGGTTTTTTCGTTTTCAGGATGCTGAAACACCGGGAAAAACCATGAAAATCGCTAAAATACTCAATAATAACGTGGTGATTACGCTGGACGACCGTCAGGCAGAGACGGTGGTGATGGGAAAAGGAATCGGCTTTAAAAAGAAGCCCGGCGATACGCTGGACGAAAGCCTGATCGAAAAGGTCTTCACCCATAACGGCGGAGAAATCGCCGAGCGCTATAAAGAGCTGCTCGCCGAGATCCCATTGGCCTGCGTCACCACCGCCGACAGGATTATTACCCTTGCCCGCGAACGGCTGCCGGGCAAGTTGCATAACATCGTCTACATCACGCTGACCGATCACATCCACTTCGCCCTGCAGCGCCATGCGCAAGGGCTGGATATCAAGAATGCGCTGCTGTGGGAGATTAAAAAACTCTATCCGGCCGAATTCGCCGTCGGGCTGGAGGCGCTGGCCCTGATCGCACAGCGGCTGGATACCGTGTTGCCGGAGGACGAAGCCGGATTTATCGCCCTGCACCTGGTCAACGCTCAGCTTAACGACGAGATGCACAACACGCTGCACATTACCCGCGTGATGCAAGAGATCCTCAACCTGGTCAAGTACCATTTCCGCTTTGATTACAACGAGGAATCCCTGAGCTACCACCGGTTCGTCACCCACTTGAAATTTTTCGCCCAACGGCTGCTGGGGAAAAACTACGTCGACAGCGACGACGATTCGCTGTATCAGGTGGTGAAAGAGAAGTACCCCGAGTCATTCGCCTGCGCCGGTAAGATCAACCGCCACATCGAAAAGCACTATCAGCATCAGCTCACCACGGAAGAGATGATGTTTCTGACCATTCATATCGAACGGGTGCGCAGCGAAAGCGAGGAAAAGCCGGCTTAACGGCGGGCGTCCGCCACCCGCACGCCGTACTGCGGAAACACCGCGTCGGCGGAGATCAGCGTCAGCCCCTCGGCCTGCGCCTGTGCGATCAGCATGCGATCGAAAGGATCTTGATGATGGGGCGGCAGCTGCCCGGCCTGTTGGCAGTGAAAGGCGTCCATCGGCAAAGACAGAAAATCCTCGGCCTCGATGATCGCAAAGATGTCTTCCGGCAGCGCCAGTTTGCCCAGCGCCTGCTTGATCGAGATCTCCCAAATGCTGGCCGCGCTGACGTACACCGCATTGCCGGGATCGGCGATCTGCCTTTTGGCGTTCGCGCCCAGGCAGGCGTCATCAATCAGCCACCACAGCAACGCGTGGGTATCCAGCAGCAAGCGCTTCATTCATCGCCCTCAAACAACGCCGCAATGGCCGCATCCCCGGCGTTGAAATCCGCCGGCACGGTGAACCTGCCCTTGGCGGCGCCAGGGCGGCGCGCTTCCCCCTTGATGGCGACCAGCTGTACGTACGGCTTCCCTGCTTTTGCAATAATCACGGTTTCTCCCTCCGCGGCTCTGTCCGCCAACTGGCTCAGATTGGATTTGGCTTCGTGCATATTGGCCTGAATCGGCATACGCGTCCTCCTTAGCTAAGTTAGCTAAAGCATAAAGCGCCGTCCAGTTTTTGTACAGGAAAGGGTTTAAAGCGCGAGCAGCCTCGCGCTTTGTTGCAACGCTTAGCGCTGCTGTTGCGGCCACAGCCAGGCCGCACCGCGCACGCCGCTGGAGTCGCCGTGAACGGCCTTGCGGATCGGCGTTTCACACTCGCCGCCGAACACCCAGCCTTTCACCAGTTGCGGCACCGTGCGATACAGACGATCCACGTTGCTCATACCGCCGCCGAGCACCACCACATCCGGATCCAGCATGTTGATCACGTGCGCCAGCGATTTCGCCAGCCGCATTTCGTAGCGGCCAATCGCCTGCTCCGCCAACGCATCGCCCCGCTCGCTCAGCGCCATGATCTCATGCCCTTGCAGCGCATTGCCGCTCAGGCGCGCATAGTCGGTGGCGAAACCGGTGCCGGAAACAAAGGTTTCGATGCAACCCGGCTTGCCGCAGTAACACGGCACTTCGCGGGCGTAACGCAGCTCATCGTCATCCTGCCACGGCAGCGGATTGTGCCCCCATTCACCGGCGATGCCGTTGCCGCCGGCATGCGCCTGGCCGTTCAGCGCCACGCCGGCGCCGCAGCCGGTGCCGATGATAACCGCAAACACGGTTTTCGCGCCGGCGCCGGCGCCATCGGTGGCTTCCGACACCGCCAGACAGTTGGCATCGTTGGCGATGCGCACCTCTCGCGTCAGCAGCGCAGACAGATCCTCGTCCAGCGGTTGGCCGTTGAGCCACACCGAGTTGGCGTTTTTCACCCGCCCGGTAAACGGCGACAGCGTGCCGGGAATGCCGATCCCGACCGATCCCCGTTCGCCGGTATGATCCTCGGCCAGTTTCACCAGCCCGGCGATCGCCGCCAGAGTTTGCCGGTAGTCATGGCGCGGCGTGGCGATACGATGGCGAAACAGCTCCCGCCCGTCGTCCGCCAACGCAATCACTTCAATTTTCGTTCCACCCAAATCGATGCCAATGCGCACGTATTTTTCTCCTCGATGCCGCGCAGCGTTGCCACAGCCTAATGTAAGCGCGCGAATGAATCACCTGTTTCCCACCCTCCGTCCCGTCCTTTCTCGCTGCGTAAAGCGACGCAATTCAGAGAGAATGGGGCGATTTTTCAGCGTCAATTCGTTATCATGCCGCCCTGCTTTTGACGAATCAGCGTGCCGAACGCACGCCCAGCCTGGGATAACATTATGCTGTGGTTTAAGAATTTGATGGTTTACCGTTTGAGCCGCGAAGTGGCGCTAAACGCGGATGAAATGGAAAAACAACTCAGCGCGTTCGCCTTCACGCCGTGCGGCAGCCAGGACATGGCGAAGACCGGCTGGGTCTCCCCGATGGGCTCGCACAGCGATGCGCTGACGCACGCGGTCAACGGTCAGATCGTCATCTGCGCGCGCAAAGAAGAGAAAATCCTGCCGTCGCCGGTCATCAAGCAAGAGCTGCAGGCCAAGATTGAGCGCCTGGAGGCGGAACAACACCGCAAACTGAAGAAGACCGAGAAAGACGCGCTGAAGGACGAAGTGCTGCACAGCCTGCTGCCGCGCGCATTCAGCCGCTTCAACCAGACCTTCATGTGGATCGACACCGTCAACGATCTGATCATGGTCGATGCCGCCAGCGCCAAACGCGCCGAAGATACGCTGGCGCTGCTGCGCAAGAGCCTCGGCTCGCTGCCGGTGGTGCCGCTGACCATGGAAAGCCCGATCGAACTGACGCTGACCGAATGGGTGCGTTCCGGCGAGATGCCGGCCGGCTTCGCCATTCAGGATGAAGCGGAACTGAAAGCGATTCTGGAAGAAGGCGGCGTGATCCGCTGCAAGAAACAGAATCTGATCAGCGACGAAATCGCGGTGCACATCGAAGCCGGCAAGCTGGTAACCAAGCTGGCGGTGGATTGGCAGGAGCGCATTCAGCTGATGCTGTCGGACGACGGCTCGCTCAAGCGCCTGAAGTTCGCCGACACGCTGCGCGAGCAGAACGACGATATAGATCGTGATGACTTCGCCCAGCGCTTTGACGCCGACTTTATCCTGATGACCAGCGAGCTGGCGGCGTTGATCAAAAACACCATCGAAGCGCTCGGCGGCGAAGCCCAGCGTTAATCCCGCCTCAGAAACGACCAGGGCCCAGCATCCGCTGAGCCCTGCGTTCCCCTAACGAACAAAATTTATTTGCTCAGATAGCGGCACAGATAGGCGGTCGCGTCGGCCACCTGCAGGTTGAACTCGCTGTGCCCCGGCACGAAGAACTTCTCGCCCGGCGTAAACACCTGCCAGTCCGGCGCCCCCGGCAGCAGCACTTTCAGCGCCCCGGTGATCACCGTCATTTCTTCCGGCTGCGCGGTGGAGAAGGTGTATTCGCCCTCTTCCATCACGCCCACGCTGGTAAGACCGATGCTGCTACTGTCAAAACCGATAGACTTCACTTTTCCGGCAAAATACTCATTCACTTTCAGCATAGACTGGCACCCGCGTAATCATCTTGATGGAAAATCCATATTGGGGGATTGCGGTTGATCTGTCACTGGTTTTTCGCGCGAAATGCGATCGCGGCGCAGAGGCAAAGGTTTCCGTGCGTCACGCTCAGGCCATCGCCATGAAACCACCGCGTCAAAAACCCACGCCGCGTAAACTGAAATCGATCGGCAACGTCAACTCCACCGTGCCGTTGACGTAAGCGTCCGCCGGCGGCGTCGGCAGCGGCGAAGCGCGCTTGACCAGCGCCTGGATTTCACGATCCAGCGACGGCAGCCCGGCGCTGCTGACCAGCGTTACCGCCAGCACATGGCCCTGCCTGTCCAACGTAAAACGCACCTGCCCGACGCCCTGGCGCTTCAGCCGCAATGCGTCTTTGGGGTAACGCTTAAAGCGATTAAGGCGGCTGTTGATGCGGCTGCGCCAGCTATCCTCTCCTGTCTGCGCATAGGGCATCAGGCGGGTTTGCGGCGCGGCCGTTTTATCCGCCCGGCCCGGCGGCGGCGCGCCGGCGCTTTGCTCCTGAACCTTCGGCGGCGCGATCGTTTTCTCCTGCGGCGGCGTGCGCGACAGGTTTTTTTTCTTCACCGGCTTGGGCGGTTTTTTCTGCTTCGGCGGTACGGCGATGTTCGGCCGTACGGCTTCAGGCACCTTCACCGTCGGCAAGGGTTCCGGCGGTGCCGGCGGTTCAACCTGAGGCGGCGGCGTCCTTTGTCCCGGCGGTTGTTTTACCTCGGCCGGGGCCTGCGGTGCGGCGGCCATCAGCACCATGACCGCCGGCGGTGGCACCCACGGCGGCGCGGCCTTGTCTCGCCAGGGCCAGAGCAGCGCCGCGGCCAGCAGATGCAGCGTCAGCACCAGCACCAGGCAGCGGCGCCAGGGCATGGCGGCACCGGGTGCGGCGAAAGGCAGCGACGAAACCGACATGCTCACTCTTCCGTCAGCGCCAGATGAAGGCGATCGGTCAGCGGTTTGAACAGGTAGTTCATCATCGAACGCTCGCCGGTGCGGATGAAGCCTTCGACCGGCATCCCCGGGCGGATCTCCAACCCGTTCAGGCGTTGCAGCCCCGCTTCGCTGACCTTGGCGCGCACGCTGTAATAGGGCGCGCCGCTTTTCTCGTCGGTCAGGCGATCGGCCCCGACCAGCGTCACCTCGCCCTCGACGCGCGGCGTGGTGCTTTGGTTAAACGCCGAGAACAACAGCTCGACCGGCAATCCCACCTGCACCTTGTCGATCAGCTCGACCGGGATACGCGCGTCCACCTGCAGCCCCCGATCGCTGGGCACGATCTCCATCAGCTGCTGACCGGCGCCGATCACGCCGCCTTCGGTGAACACGCTCAGCCCCACCACGGTGCCCGCCACCGGCGCTTTCACCTGCGTATGGCCCAGATCGGCCTCCGCCTTGGCCAGGCGGTTATCCAGTTCGTCCAGCTTCATCCGCACCTCGGCCAGCTGGCTGCTGACCTCTTTCTGATACTCTTCCCGCCGCTGGATCGCCCGCAGCTTCAGCTCCAGGATCTGGCGCCCCAGGCGGCCGATATTGCCGGTATCCTCGGATGCCTGGCCGTCAATCTGCGCATACTGTCCTTCCAGATCCAACAGCCGGTTGCGCGCCACATACCCCTGCGCCGCCAGCTTGCGCATGCCGCCCAGCTGCTCCTGCAACATGGCCTTTTGCCGCTGTTTGCTGGCGTAAGACTGCCGGATCCCCTCCAGCATCGCCTGCGATCCGGCGATGCTCTCCGCGATCGCCGCCAGCTCGCTCTGCAACGCCGCACGGCGGCTGGTGAACAGCTGCTGTTGCAACAGCATCAACGACATCACCTCCGGCTCCTCCCGCCGCGCTTGCAGCAATGCCGGGAAAGCGATCGCCTGCAGGCCGTCGCGCTCGGCCTGCAGCCGCGCCCGCTGCGCGGCGTTGCTCAACTGCTGGCTGCGCAGCGCATCGCGCTGGGTGCGGCTGTCGACGGTATCCATCAGCAGCAGCACCTGCCCGGCGTGAACCCGGTCGCCTTCATGCACCTGAATTTGCGACACCACGCCGCCGCTCGGGTGCTGTACCGCCTTGCGGTTACCGGCCACCACCACGCTGCCGGAGACCGGTACGCCTTTGTCCAGCGGCGCCAACAGCCCCCACAGCAGGAAACCGCCAAACCCCAACAGCACCAGCCAGCCGCCGAGCCGCAGATGGCGCCCTTCGTCGAACTGCCGGGAAAGGGCGTCGATATCGCCGGGGATCACACTCTGATTGCTCATACTTTTCGTTCACCGCTGGCCGTTTTGGCAAAGTTGGCGTAGTTGACGTTGAAGCCACCGCTGCTGCGGCCGACGTTGGCCGGTACGGCAGCGGGCGCAAAACCAGGCAACTTTTTCAGGATGGCGTCACTGGGGCCGAAGTGCTGCACCTGGCCAGCGGCCAGCACCAGCAATTTGTCGGTGGTCGCCAGGATCGCCGGTTTGTGAGTCACTAACACGATGGTGGTGCCGCGCGCCTTCAACGCTTCGATCGCCCGCTGCAGCGCCTCTTCCCCTTCACGATCGAGGTTGGCATTCGGTTCATCCAGCACTACCAACGCCGGAGAACCGTACAGCGCGCGCGCCAGCGCCACGCGCTGACGCTGGCCGCCGGACAGGCCGCTGCCGCCCTCACCCAGCTCAGTTTCATACCCTTTGGGCAAATGCAGTATCAATTGGTGCACGCCGGCCAGCGCGGCGGCGGCCACCACCTTCTCGGCGTCAACCTGGCCAAAGCGGGCGATGTTTTCCGTCAGGGTACCGGCGAACAGCTGGATATCCTGTGGCAAATAGCCGATATGCGGCCCCAGCTGCTGTTTATCCCACTGCCGGATATCCGCGCCGTCCAGCCGCACGTCGCCGCTGAGCGGCGTCAACGCGCCGACCAGTTGGCGCATCAGCAGCGTTTTGCCGGAGCCGGATGCGCCAATGACGCCCAGTACCTCACCGGCCTCCAGACGAAAACTGACGCCGTGCAATACCGGTGCGCTCCCGCCGGGCGCGCTGGCGGCCAGCTGATTCACGGTCAAGGTGCCATTGGGGGCCGGCAGCGGCAGGCTCGCCGCCTGCGGCGGGTTGGCGGCCAGCATCACCTCCAGCCGCTGCAGGGACTGGCGCGCCGACGACCACTGCTTCCAGGCGCCGATCAGCTGATCGATCGGCCCCAGCACCCTGCCGATCAGGATCGATCCGGCGATCATCATGCCCGGCGTAATGTCGCCGTTGACCGCCAGCAGCGCGCCGCAGCCCAACATCAGCGACTGCAGCGCCAGCCGCACGGTTTTCGACCAGGCGGTGACGGCGGCGATTTTCTCGCTGGCGCGGTTCTGCAACAGCAGGAACTGCTGATGCTGCCGCAACCAACGCAGGCGCAAGTCGGTCAGCATCCCCATGGCGGCAATGGCTTCGGCGTTGCGCAGGTTGCCGTTGGCCTGCTGCGTGGCGCTCAGCGCGACCCGGCCGGCCTCTGCGAGCGGCGCCTGCGACACCCGCTGGTTGAGCCAGGCCAGCAGCACCAGCACGATTACCCCGGCGCTGGCCAACGCGCCAAGCCAGGGGTGGAGCAGAAACACCACCAGCAGATAAACCGGGAACCAGGGCGCATCGAAGAACGCAAACAGCGCATTGCCGGTGGCGAACTGGCGCAGGTTGGTCAGATCGTTCAGCGCCTGTCCCGCCAGCGGGTTGCCGGTTTTCAGATTGGTTTCGAAGGCGGCGTCGTAGACCCGCTGATTCAGGCGCATATCCATCTGGGCGCCGAGGCGGATCACCACCTGACTGCGGACCCACTCCAGCAGCCCCATAAACAGGTAAAGGCCGACCACCATCAGGGTCAGCATCGCCAGCGTCATGCGGTTGCCCGACGGCAACACGCGATCGTAGACCTGCAGCATGTACAGCGCCGGGGCCAGCATCAGCAGGTTGATCACCGCGGTAAACAGCGCGATGCCCCAAAATCCGCGCCGGTATGCGGCCAGCACGCACATCACTTCTCCGCGCCTGACGGCGTTTTTCATGGCGTTTTCCATCGGCTAAAAACGAGAAAATGCCCGCCGGGGCGCGCGGCGCCGGCGGGCAAACGGCCGCGATCAGGCCGCCAGCAGTTCCGGGCTGTCGGCATGCTGCACGCCCACCGCCGTCGCCGCCGCCACCTGATCGAAGGTGGAATTGACGCTCAGGCCGTAGTCGTCGAGGATGCCGTTCAGCGCGGTTTCCAGCGCGCCGGTATCGCCGGACATCAGGCCGTACACCACCTGGTGCACCACGCCATCGTGGCCCTGCGCCTGCAGGCTGCTGAGGTTCAGGCCGCCGAAGCTGACGTCAGGCACCTGGATGTTGTACGGCGTGGAGCCGCCGCCGTTCAGGCCGTCGCCGAACGACAGCGAATCCAGCTGGCCGTACAGGGTGTGCGCCGGGGCATTGAACAAGGTGTAGGTCAGGTTGCCGCCCGCCACGAACGAGGTAACGTTGTTGGCGGTGCTGGTCACGGCGTATTGGCTGCCGGACAGGCTGCCGCCATAGAAGCCGCCGCTGTTGGAGTCGGTGACGTTACCGTTGGTGTGGTTGATATCGCCAAATGACGACGCCCACTCGTTCAGATAGTTATGGATGCTGTAGCTGCCGAAGCTGCTGTCATAGTTGACTGAAAATGCCATTTCTCTATCTCCATTGATGAATGGCGCCCCTTGCGAGGCCGCCCTTGTGCTCAAGAATGAGCAACGCCCTTTTACTGCTTAAAAACGGTATTCCACCCCGCCCTGCACGGTGCGGCCGCGCCCCAGCGTGTTGGCCAGCGTCTCGCCGTAGCTGACGACGTAGGCGCGGTTGGTCAGGTTCTCCACCGAGCCGCGCAGCGTCAGGCTGTCGGTCAGCTTGTAGCTGGCATACAGATCGAACAGGGTGTACTTCGGCCAGTCGGCCAGGTACGGGTAGTTGGACGGCACCGAACTGTCCTGATAGCCCGGCGCGAAGCGCACGGTCACCCCGGCGTCCAGCTTGCGATCGAAAGCGCGGCCGCCCAGCGTGACCGAGCCGCGATCGCCCGGCAGATAGGCGGCAGTGCCGAACTGCGAGCCCCCGTCGCACGTGACGGCATCATTGGACGCGGCATCCGGTTCAACATAGAAGTTGCCGCGGCGCGAACCGTCGCCATAGCGCAGGCGTCCTCCCAGCCAGGCTTTGTTCGAGCAGAACTCGTTTTTGCCGATCATGTGGGTGTAGGTCAGATCGGCGTAGAACACCCCGGCGTCATAGTTGAGCTGGTACTCCAGCCCGCGGAAGCGGGTTTTCGACAGGTTGTTGACGTAAGCGGCATTGCCGATGCTCGGCTGCACCAGCCCCGGTTTATTGCGGTCTATCGCCAGGTTGATGTAGTTATCCACTTTGGTGTCGAAGTAGGCCACCTTGGCCACCAGCCGATCGCCCTCAAACCACAGATCCGGCTGCTGCACGTTGAACCCGACTTCCCAGGCGCGCGAGCGCTCGGGCTGCAGAAACGGGTTGGGGTATTGCGTGGAGGAGCCGTGCGCACTGCCGTTGGTCAGCGTTTCGGTGATCGCCGGCGGCCGCCAGGATTTGCCGTAGGTGGAATACAGCTCCAGCCACTCCACGCCGGGACGCACCGCCACCGCCAGCGTCGGCGACAGCTTGCCCTGATCGCGATCCACGTCCCAATCTTCGCGGGTGGTGGTTGAACAGCCGGTCAGACGCAGCGCTTTGCAAGGATTGTCAATCGTGTAGCGTTGCCCATCCTTGGCCAAATCCGGATAGCTCAGGCCGGTCTGGCCGCGCAGGCGATAGCGGTCGTAACGCAGCCCGCCCTCCAACGTCAGCCAGCCGTCGTAGTCGTAGGTCAGGTTGGCGAACAGGCTGGCGACCGAACGGTTGCCGGCCGGCGTCACCCCTTCCATGCCCTGACGAGAAGAGTCGCTGGTCGCCTTGTCGTAATAGAACTCCAACCCGTAGTTGGCGCGGAAGTCATGCCCCGGCGCCAGGCTGAAGCGCGAGGTGTTTTGCGCCTGCGCGCCATAGGTACGCAGCCGGGTACGCGTCGCGTAGCCGTTGTCCAGCAGCGAGCTGGTGCTGTAGGTGTCGCTGTCGTCCTGAGTATCGACGTAATACAGCTTGGCCTGAAAATCGAGCCAGTCGACGCCTTCCGGCGCCAGGCTGTAATCAAACGCCGCGTTGCGCGCCATCACGTCGCTGTAACCGGTGCGCTTCCAGCCCAGTTCATAGGGTGGGCGAGTGCCCAGGTTGGTCAGCGTGCCGGCGATCGGCGACGCAGTCTGGGTCTGCAGATAGCTCAGCTGCAGGCGCTGATTGGCGGGCAGATTCCAGCCCACCTTGGCCAGCCGCGAGTGCATGCGGTAATTTGTGTCGGGGATTTTGTTGTTCTTGATGCTCTCGGCGTAGCGATCGTAATTGCCGGTGTCATTATTGATACGAATGTTACCGATATCGCCCTTGTTGCCGGGCCAATAGTCGCCGAGGTGGCGTTCGCTGGCGGCCAGCAGGATATCGCCGGTTTCGTTGCCCAATGCCAGTATGCTGCTGCCGATGAAGTGGGTGCCGTTATCGCCGGTGCTGGCGTGCAGCTTGCCGCCCAGCTCTTTGCCCGGCGCCAGGAAATCGCTCGCGCTGACGGTATTGAAGGTGGCGATGCCGCCGAGCGTGCCGGCGCTGCCCATGCCGCCGGTGGTGCCCTTGTCGATGGTCACGCCGGACAGCAGTTCGGAATCGATGTACATGGTGCCATTACGCTGGCCATGGCCGCTCTTTTGAAAATTCTGCCGCATGCCGTCGATGTTCATGTTCACCCGGCCATAGTCTTGTATGCCGCGGATGTTGACCGACAGCGCCGGATCTTGCTGGCTGACGCTGGAATAGGCCCCCGTAGTCTGCTCCAGAATATCGGCCGCGTGCCGCGCCGGGCGGTTGTCCATCTGTTCGCGGCTGATGACGCTGACCGAGCGCGGTTCGTCGTAAACCCAATCGTTGGCGTTGATGCCGCCGGCGCCCAGCACCGTCAGGCTGTCCAGCGCCAGCGCGCCACCGTCGCCGTTTGCCGCTGGCAACCGGCTCAATACGATCTGCCCCTGCGGCTGCAGGCGGAAAGCCACCGGATTGTTGCCAATCAAGCGCCGCAGGCCCTGTTCAACGCTCATGCTGCCGTTCAGCGCCGCCGCCTGCATGCCGTCGAGCTTCACCTCGTCGAAAAATACCTGCATATCGGCCTGCTCGGCGAAGCGCAACATGGCGCTCTGCAGCGGCTGCGCCGCAATGTTGAAATTCTTTTGCTGTGCGGCCTGCGCGCTGCTCGCATCAGCCTGGGCGGCGAGCGCTACCGCCGGCTGAGTCAGCATCATCGCCGCCAGCGCGGCGCGTACCGCCGTGGCCAATCGGCCGGCCGGCGTGGTTCCCTTGTGAATAAACATGCGTGTGTGTTCCACCCGAAAGAATGCCAAAATAAGTGATAATGGAAATCAATCTCGTTTAAACATAAGGACGTTCCGGGAGGCAAAAACCCGTAAAGATTTTTTACAGAAAGTGAAAATAGCGGCGAAACGGGCATCCCGGCCCGCCTTTGCCGCTCAGTAAAGCAGCGTGATGCCGGGGAGATTCAGCTGGCGGGCGGAGAGTTCCTGACGAATGGCGCCGACGCCGTCGTCGAGTTTATTGAGCGCGAACACACCGCTCACCGTGCGCGTTCTTAGCGCAGGATTGACCGCCACGATGCGGGTCTCGCGATAGCGATTGAGCTGCGCGAGCGCCTGCGTCAGCGGTTGGCGGTCGATCACCAGCCAGCCGCGTCGCCAGGCGTCATCACCGGCCGTTTGCCTCGTCAGCCACAGCAGGCCGCTGCGGTAATGCGCCGCCTGACGTTGCGCGACCACCAGCGAGCGCTCGCCGCGCTCGAGCGTCACCCGCACGCTGTGCTGATGCACGCTGACGTCGACGCCCTGTTCAGTGCGCGCCACGCTGAACTCGGTGCCCAGCGCCTGAGTGACGCCGTTTTTCGCCTCCACCCTGAACGGGCGGCTTTCCGCCCCGCCCAACGGCGCGACGATAAAATAGGCGGCGCCGCTCAGCAGCCGCACCTTGCGCTCGTCTGCGGAATACGCCAGCGCGATCGCGCTGCCGCTGTCCAGCGCCACCCGGCTGCCGTCCGGCAATGCTACTTCGCGCACCTCACCGCGAACGGTTTGATAATCGGCCTGCAGGCCGATCCACAGATCCGGCCCGCGATAAACGCCGAAGGAAACGGCGATCGCCACCGCAGCCGCCACCGCCCAGCGGGGCCATCGATGGCGAGAGGGCGTTTTCAGCGCCGCCACCTGCGGCTGTAGCGCCTGCCGCTGCTCTGGCGGCAGCTGCCCCAGCGTCGCCCAAAGCAGGCGAGCCTGACGCAGCGCCGCCGGATGCTGCGGATCATCGGCCAGCCAGGCGTCCAGCGCTTGCCGCCGATCGTCGGGCAGCGCCCCTTCGGCCAGGCATACGGCCCAGGCCGCCGCCTGCTGTCGCACCTGTGCGGTTAGCGGTTTCATGATGACGTAGACCCCTGTTTTTTCTGGTTATAGGTTAAGACGTCTGAGGGCGGATAAACCCGTAAAAAAATTGCCATTATTGTTCGCCCATCCGCGCCATCAGCCGCTCCAGCGCGCTGGCCAAGTGTTTCTCCACCGTGCTGAGCGACACCCCCAGCTGCGTCGCCACCTGCGCCTGGGTCAAGCCATCGAGCCGGTTAAGGCGGAAAATCTGCTGCGTGCGCGGCGGCATGCCCGCCAACGCCTGTTGCAACAGCTGCAGCAGTTGGCCATCGATCGCCCGCTGTTCGAGCGCCGGTTCGCCGGAGGGGTACTGCGCCAGAATGTCGTCTTCTACCGCTTCGGTTTGCCGCCGCTGCTGCTGCCGCAGATGGTCGAGCATCAGATTTTTGGCGGTTTTATACAAGTAGGCCTCGATATCGAGAATATTGCCCTGCGGGTATTGCTCGGTGAGGCGGGTAAAACTTTCCTGCGCCAAATCCGCGGCCAGCTGAGGGTCGCGCAGTTTGGCATTCAAATAGGCTTGCAGCGGCCGCATGTGGCGCAGAAATAGCGCCTGCAACTCGGAATTGGACATCTCTTTTCCCAGAAGTGAAACACCCAATAGGGGCGATAAAAATCACATAAATGATTATCATTATCAATATTGTTCTGGGAAATATGTGCTAAGGCGGGAATAACAGGAAACCGGCCTGACGCCGGTTTCCGCTGGGCTGCAGGTCAGAGCTCTAACGCCTCGTCCTCATAGCGGTGCTTGGCGTCGAGCGCTTCCTGCTCGGTTTCATGTTCACTGAGCAGCGTATTCGGCTCAATGTCGTCGGTGCGCACTTCAAAACGGCGCAGATGCAGACTCGGGTCACCCCGAAACACCTCTACGACGCGGGCGCTCCGTGGATAAGCAGGTTGATCATTTTCGCGCATGCCGTTCTCCCGTGTGTTTCACACAGTAGCAAGTATAGCAGCCGCCCTCATTCCGACACGCGCGAGCCAAGATCGCGATCGCCGGGGGCGCCCACCAACAGCTCGGTCAATTCGTCGCAGGCGCAAATGCGGCCTTCACGCACGGTGAAGTGCGCCAGCACCCGCACGCGGCTGCAGGAGCCATCGCGCTTTTCCACCTCGACCAGATGGTGGGTCAGCACCGCCTCGCCCTGCGCCGCCGCCGCGATCACGCTCAGCGTCATGCGGCGAGTTTGCCGCTTCAGCAGCGCCATGTGTTGCTCAAACTGCTCGAAGTTCAGCACCTTGCCATCCACCTGCTGGCGGTAGCCTGCGCTGAAACGGGCGGCGAGCTGCGTCGGCCGATGTTCCGGGCTGGCGACAACCTGCTGCAGCGTATCGAGTACCAGGTTCAGCGGGGTAAGTTGAGTCATCACGTTTCTCCGAAATGGGGGGAATGGCGATCCTATCCCGGCCAGGCGATGGCATAATAACCGCATCAAGACTTTCAATAACGTTAAACGGCCAATATGACGCAGATCCGCAGCCAACGCCTTCAGCATGAAAGAAAGCACCTGACGCCCTGGCACCGGCACGACGGCGGCCAGATCTATCTCTTGACGCGCGGCATGCTGGCGCTGGAACTGCCTGGCCGGCAATGGGCGATCACCGGCGGTGCGCTGGGCTGGCTGCCGCCGGGGTGCCCCCATCAGGCGCTGGCCTGTGGCGATGTGGCGGGCTGGAGTCTGTATCTGCCGGTGGAAAGCGCGCCGGAGATGCCGCCGCAGCCGCAGCTGTTCACCGCCTCAGCGCTGTTGCAGGCCCTGGTGGAACGCATCGCGCAGTTCTCCGCCGGCCCGATGAGCGCGCCGCAACGGCGGCTGCTGCAGGTGCTGCTGGATGAAATGCACACGGCAAGCCACGCGCCGTTGCAATTGCCGCTGCCGCAGGACGCCCGGTTGCTGAACATCGCCCGGGCGCTGCTGAACGATCCCGCCAGTCTGCACAGCCAGCGCGACTGGGCCGCCTGGGCCGGGCTCAGCCCACGTACCCTGAGCCGCCGCTTTCTGCAGGAAACCGGCATCAGCTTCGCGCTGTGGCGCCAACAGGCGCGGGTATTGCGTTCACTGGAGGGATTATCACGCGGCGAAGCGGTCAGCGAGGTGGCCGACGCCTGCGGCTATGACAACGTCAGCGCCTACATCGCCGCCTTTCGCCGCCGCTTCGGCGTCACGCCCGGCGCGTACTTTGCGGCCGCTCGGCAAAGGGAATAAGAAAACGGGCGCCCAGCGCCCGAAGAGAAGAAAAGGTTATTTCACCGTCTCGCGCGGCAGCACCGCGAGGATTTGTTCCACCACCTGCTGAGGATCGGCGGCGCCGTCCATCACGTAATGCGCGGCATCCTGATACAGCGCTTCACGCGCGGCCAGCACCTCGAGCATCTCTTCGGCGATCGGCCTGCCGGTGAGCGTCGGGCGCTGCGCATCTTCCGGGTACTCTTCCAACCGCTGCGCCAACACGCTGGCCGGCGCGCGCAGGTAGATAACGGTGCCATGCTGGCGCATAAACTGGCGGTTTTCCTCCGCCAGGATCGCCCCGCCGCCGGTGGCAACTATAGTTGACGGCTTGGTCACGGTTTGCAACGCGATGGTCTCGCGGCGACGAAACCCCAGCCAGCCCTCGCGCTCGACCATTTCCGCCACGCTCATCTGCGCCGCCTGCTGCATAAACAGATCGGTATCGACGAACTGATAGCCCAACGCCAGCGCCAATGCGCTGCCTACCGTGGTCTTGCCGGCTCCGCGAGCGCCTATCATGAACAGGGTTTGTGTCATTACGGGTTGTCCCTTATGCGGTGACTTGAGTGCATTGCATACCAAAATACCGAGCGGGTGCGATGGCGTGGTGGCAGCATCATACCCCGCCCACTCTGTATTTCAATATTTACGATAGTGTAAATTCCATGGCACAGCGACTGCCAGCGGCAAAGCCGTGCGCCAGATCCTCATCCAGATGCCGCCGCAAGGCGGCCGTGAGCCGCGCGTCGTCGAGCGGCCGGAACCCCAGCCGCCGGTAATAAGGCGCATTCCACGGCACGTCAATGAAGGTGGTGAGCGTCAGGCGAGCGGCGCCCTGGCGTTTGGCTTCTTCCGCCACCGCCCCGATCAGGCGGCGGCCGACGCCCTGCCGTTGCCAGGCACCGGCGACCGACAATTCGGCGATATGCCAGTCTTTCCCCTGAGCCTGCACGGCGATAAAACCGGCGCACTCGCCGTTGTCGCTTTCGGCCAGCCATTCACGGCGTTCGACGATAAACGCGGCGTGCTGTTGCGGGCTCATCACCTCGCCTTCGGCGATAAAGCGCCACGCCGGCTGCTGGCGAAACAGCTGCGCCGCCGAGCGTTCAACCGCCATCAGATGCGCGATATCCCGCTGCTGCGCCAAACGAATTTGCAGGCTCATGGGTTCTCCTTAACGTTGGGGCGGTTATTTAAGCAAATTTCACCGCCCGCGGCTCAGAAATCGATACTGCCGCGCAGCACCACCTCACGCGGTTCCCCCACCGCCACGCGCAAATTGCCGCCGCTGGACGGGTAATAGGTTTTATCGAACAGGTTCTTCACGTTCAGCTGCCATTTCACCCGATAGCCGTTGATCGGCATGGTGTAAGCGGCGAACGCATCGGCAACGGTGTAATTATCCAGATTGAAGCTGTTGGCGGCATCGCCCGGGCGGCGGCCCACGTAGCGCGCACCGGCGCCGATACGCATCTCATCGCCGCTGTACAGGCCGGGGCTGCCCAGGTTCTGGGTCAGGAACAGCGAGGCGGTATGGCGCGCCACGTTGGTCATCTCTTTGCCCTTGTTGTCCGGATCGTCCACCACGCGCGCGTCAGTATACGCATAGGTACCGATCAGGCTCAGCGAGTCGGTGAGGTTACCGGCCACGTCCAGCTCCACGCCCTGCGAACGCACGCGCCCGGCGGTGCGCGTCACGGTTTCGCCCTCCACCAGCTCATTGACCATCACGTTGCGTTTGGTGATGTCGAACAGCGCCAGCGTGCCGGTGACGCCGTTCGGCAGCGCCAGCTTGCCGCCGACTTCCCATGACTTGCCCTGTTCCGGCGGCAGCGAATCAATTTGGGTGGCGATGGAGGAGTTAGGCTTGAACGACTCGGTATAACTGCTGTACAGCGACACGTAAGGCGTCAGCTTGTAGACCACCCCGGCGCGCGGCACCAGCTTGCCGTCCGAACTGTCGGTGTTGGTCTGGAACGGCCGCCCCTTGCCGGCATAGACGTCGAAAGCGTCGTAACGCAGCCCGCCCATCACCAGCCATTTATCGGTCAGTTGGATGGAATCCTGCATAAACCAGCCGTAGCTGGTGAGATTTTCCCGCTGGTCGCTGTCTTTGGCGCTGACCGCGGTCGACGGCGGCATCAGGCCGTATACCGGATGATAGATATTGAAATCGCTGTTCTTTTTACCGCGGATCATGTCGCCGCGGTAGGTACGGTTATCTTCAAAATCAAAGCCGAACAGCATCTGGTGGTTGATGCTGCCCCAGTCCACGTCGCCATTGAGCGTCAGCTGCACCGCGTTGGCGTGGCTGACGGCATGGGCGGTCGAGTCGGCCTGGCGGCTCAATGCGCCGCTCTCCGGGTTCAGCGCCGTAGCGCGCGCCTGGTTGTCGCTGTAGCTGTTGCGGCTGTAGGCGTAGGTCAGCGAGCTTTTCCAGCGCTCATTGAGCGTTTGATCGATCTGCAGAGTGACGCTGTCCTGATCGCCGCGGGTGGCGTTATAGGCTTCGTCGAAACGGCGATCGCGCGGCGTATTCACCGGTTTGCCGGTGCGCGAATCGATAATGGTGCCGCGATCGAACGGCACCAGATATTCCATATGTTCATAGGCCAACCGCACGGTGGTGTTCTCGCCGTACCACATCAGCGAGGGCGCGATCACCGTCTGGCGATTGCGGCCAAAGTTGCGCCAGTAATCGGTTTCATCGTGATCGACGATCATCCGATAGGCAAATCCCGACGTGCCGAGCGGCCCGGTAACGTCAAGCTGGCCGCCGCCGCCGTTGAAGCTGCTGCCCCAACCTTCCACGTGGGTGTGCTGCTGCAGCTGGGGTTTTTTGGTGATCATATTGATCATCCCGCCCGGCTCGCCCATGCCATAGAGCATCGAGGCAGGCCCCTTAAGCACCTCCACCCGCTCGGTGGTCGGCGTAAAGTTGCGCGCCTGCACCGAACGCACGCCGTCGCGCAGAATGGAGCCGTCGCGGTTGTCGCCGAAGCCGCGTTTCATTACCGCGTCCTGGGTGCCCCCCAGCGTGTTGGCCTGGGTAATGCCGCTGACGTTGTACAGCGCTTCGTCCAGGCTGCTGACAGCCTGATCGGCAATCACCTGTTGCGGCACCACGTCGATCGCTTGCGGCACATTCAGCAGGTTGGTTTCGCTGCGGGTGCCGGTGACGCTGGTCAACGGCTGATAGCTCTGCACGCCGTCGGCGTCTTTGCGGCCGACCACCACCAGGTTCTCTTCCTGCGGCGCGGCTTTTTCCGCCGCCCACGCCGGCGATGTCGCGCAGGCCGCCAAAGGCAATGCGCACCACCAGCCGCGCTTGTTGTTATTCATTATCTAACTGACTCCAATAGGTCCCTGAAAAAGGTAACGGCAAAAACTGCTGATAAAGCTGTTGGAAGGTCTGCTGCGGGTTGATGTCGGCGAACAGATCCGGGTAAAACGCTTTGGCGAACACCTCGACCAGCACCACGTGGTACGGGCTGAGGTAAAAGTTGTGCCAGACGCTCCAGGCGCGGTGGTTTTTCACCGCCTGCAGGTTGGTCAGCATCGGCTGTTTGGCGATCAGCCGGCGGAAGCTGTCGGCGGCCTCTTGGCGGCTGACCTGCGGCCCGAGGCGCAGATCGGACAGCCGTTTGCCCTGCGGCCCGGCCATGCCGGTGGCGAGGTACACGTCGGGATTAGCGCTCAGAATGGTTTCCGGGTTCAGCTCGCCATACACCCCTTTGACGCTGGCGTTGGCGATGTTGTCGCCGCCGGCGAAGGTCAGCAGATCGCCAAGGTTGCCATGCGCGGCGGTGGTGCAGCAGGTGTCGCGCCGCCCCAGATGCAGGTGCAGCATCACTTTGGGCTTCGGCCCCTGATAGCCCGCCAGCCGCTGCTGAATCACAGCCATATGCTGCTGATAAAACGCGATGAACTGCTCAGCGCGCTGCTGGCGATTGAGCACGTCGCCCAGCAGCCGTACGCTCGGCACGGTGTTGTTCAGCAGATCGATGCGCAGATCGACGTAGATCACCGCCACGCCGGCCTTGTTCAACGCAGAAACCAACCGATCGTTGTCGCCGTCTTCACGCGCATAGCGCGCCAGGATCACCAGATCCGGTTTCAGCTGCAGCAGGCTTTCGACATTGACCTGGCGAAAGTTATTGCCGCTGATGACGGGGATCTGGGCTATCTGCGGAAACTGCTGCGTATAAAGCTGCCAGCTTTGCGCATCGAAACGCGCCAGATCCGCCGGCCAGCCGACGATGCGCTGCGCCGGGTTGCCCGGCTCCAGCAGCGCCAGCGTATACAACATGCGGCTCTCCCCCACCACGATGCGCTGCGGATTGTCCGGCACCACAACCTGACGGCCGGTGATATCGATCACCGTCTTCGCCTGGGCGGAGAACACGCCGAACCACAGAGAAAGCAGCAGTAAAATGAGGAAATTGCGCATGACTGAGCCGAAAGGGGGAAATAGTGTGCGCATGATAATCACTCTCATTAGCACTTGCAATCCCGCGCCGCCATTGCCAAAAGAAATCCGGGAAACGGCGCCGGGCGTGCGGCAAACACGGCGAAACCGCTAAAATAACGGCTTTAAAAAGTTAAAAAAATGGCGGGGAAATCGGTTAAATAGAACGGGGAAACAGCTAAAAACCGGGAGACCTCCATGACTCAACGCATCATTCCGCTGTCGGATTGCCCGCAGTTTGCCGATGTGTGCGCCGCCTGGGCATTCGGCCAGTGGGGTTCACAGCGCGGCGGCTCGCTGGAGCGCACCCAGCTGCGTTTCGCCCAATGCAGCCGACCGGGCGACGACCACCTGACGCTGATGATGATCGACGGCGATCGTCCGGTGGGCATGGCCAGCCTATGGCCCAGCGACGACCATCAGCGCCAGGATCTCACCCCGTGGCTGGCCGGCGTCTTCGTGCATCCCGATCACCGCCGCAAGGGCATCGCCCGCCGTCTTGAAATGGCCATCGTCGAGGCGGCGCGGCAGCGCCATCACTCGGTTCTGCATCTCATTACCGACAAATCGGAAGCGCTGTACGCCGGCTGGGGTTGGCAACCTCTGGAGCGCCGGCGGCAGCATGACGAAGAGGTGGTGGTGATGGAGAAAAAACTGTAGCTAACGCGGCGTACAGACATACACCAGCGCCGGCGGGAAGTTGCGCACCACCCGCAGGCGCTTCCAGTGAAAATAGCGCGACAGCAATTTTTCCGACAGATGGCTGTATTGGAACAGCACCAGCGTGCCGTTGCGCGCCAGCAGCCGCTGCCGGGCCTGCTGAAGAATGCGTACGCTGATCCTGACCGGGATCGACAGCAGCGGCAGGCAGGAAAACACCACGTCGTAATCCGTGGCCATCCGGGTCGCCGAATGGCCCATCACCTGCAGCCGCCGATCGTCAATCCCGCGCAGCCGATGCACGAAATGGGGTTGGATCTCGAAGGCCTCCAGCGCCGCATCGGCGCGCATCCGCCCCAGAATGCGTTTGGTCAGCACGCCGTCCGCCGCGCCCAGTTCCGCGATCGACAGCGCCCGGGTCCATTCAACCTGATTGAGCATCGCCTGACACAGCCACGGGGAAGAAGGCGCCAGCGTACCGACGGTGCGCGGTGAAGCCATAAATTGCTGCAGGTAAGCGAAGTGATTCATCAGTTGCAGTCGGGTCGCATTTAACATTGAGGCCTCCTTGGGTTAAGCCCTCAATGTGAGCCGAATTTCTTAAGTAATCATTAACATGATTCCGAAAGCGGCGGACACAGTTGTAATAAAATGCAACCTCATCAGCGGCGCGCAAAGAAAAACGGTCGCAATAATGATCTGAGAATAAGCGGTTTATGCGCCGACCGTTCAGATAATTATTGCGACCGTTTATTTTTTTGGCCGCGTTGCCGCGGCCAGAGGGTAAAAAGCTAACGCTTAGCGATAAATTTCCGCATTGCCGCGCCAGTTGCTGGAGTCCCCGGGGGTGTCCAGACCGATAATGCGATAATGACTGGCGCCGTCCGCCGCGGCTTTTTCTTTCAGGGCGGTGATGGCGTCATGCGGTGAGCCGCTAACGCCGGAAACCGACACGACGCCGAGGCTTTGCAGATTGGCGGCCTGCTCGCTGTTGACCTGTTTTACCGACGACAGCGGCGCGGCGAAAGTGGAAAATGAAGCGGCGGCGATCAATACGGCTGCGATGCTTGGGATAAGTTTCATGATTGACTCCAGGTGTTCTTGTTTATTCGCTCGTTGTCAGTGATGTTAATTATCCGCTAACCAATGAAAACGGACGTCATGCAACGTAAAGAACATCAATCATTGTGAGGAGAATAAGGAGGAAGTGAGAGCGGGTGTGTATTTTCAGGCGAGAATGACTTTATAGGCTTCACCTTACCCCTATTTGATGAACAATTAAAGACGGCGCGCGATAAAGAATGCGCACCGCGTCTATTTAAGATTTTTTACCCGCCGGAGCGCGCTGAGCTACGCTGAATTTTGTGGCTTACCCTTTAAGGAAGAACGCTTATGTCGCAAAAACTGCTGCGCGTGCGTGACGGTCAGGGCGCGTCGGTCTCATTTTCCGAGCTGCTGTTCGATCTGATCTACGTTTTCGCCGTGACCCAACTTTCCCACTATCTGTTGCATCACCTGACGCTGACCGGCGCGCTGGAAACCCTGCTGCTGTGGTTCGCCGTCTGGCTGGCCTGGCAATACACCGCCTGGGTCACCAACTGGTTCAATCCGGATACCCGCCAGATCCGCCTGTTGCTGTTCGCGATCATGCTGCTGGGGCTGTTCGCCGCCGCCGCGTTGCCGCAGGCGTTTGGCGAACGCGGTCTGATCTTCGCCCTGTTCTACGTCGCCATTCAGGTCGGGCGCTCCGCCACGGTATTGCGCCTGCTGGCGCCCGATCATCCGTTAAAACATAACTTTCGCCGCATTCTCGGCTGGCTGTGCATCTCCGCCGTCTTCTGGATCGCCGGCGGGCTGGCGGAAGGCCATGCTCGCCTGGCGCTGTGGGCGATCGCCGTCTTGTGCGAATACGTCTCGCCGATGTTCGGTTTTCGCCTGCCGGTGCTGGGGCGCTCGGACAGCAGCAGCGAATGGACCATCGAAGGCCACCATCTGGCGGAGCGCTGCCAGCTGTTCGTGATCGTGGCGCTGGGGGAAACCATTCTGATCACCGGCGCCACCCTGAGCGAAATGGAAAGCTGGAGCCTGCCGGTGCTCATCGCTTCGCTGGTGGCCTTTCTCGGCAGCCTGGCGATGTGGTGGGTTTACTTCGACACCAGCAGCAAAGCCGGCAGCCACGCCATCAGCCAGGCGGAAAATCCCGGCCAGCTGGGCGCTTATTTCCATTATGTGCACGTCGCGCTGGTGGGGGCGATCATCGTCTGCGCCGTGGCCAACGAGCTGGTGATCGCCCATCCCGACGGCCGCATCCAACACGCCACGGCGGCGGTGCTGCTGCTCGGCCCGGCAATTTACCTGTTCGCCAACGCGCTGTACAAACGGCTGGTGTATCGCCGCTTCCCGCTGTCGCATCTGGTCGGGCTGCTGGCGCTGGGGGTATTGGCCCCGATCGCCTATTTAACCGACCTGCTGATGGTCAATGGCCTGACGACGCTGATCATGGTGGTGGTGGCGGCGTGGGAGAGCATCTCGCGCGGCAAAGCGCCACAGCGGCACGCGCAAGCCTGAATCAAACGGGGGCGCAATCGCCCCCGCTGTGAGATTGATGACAAACCTCATGCCATTACCGGGTTTGCAGAGAGCAGTGGATAAAAAACAAGGAAAATCAATTTATTGATTTTCGGCTGATGGCCACAAAGGAGGAAAAACCCATGTTTTTTCCTCCTTTGTCAGCGGTCTGACGGGGGCGCAATCGCCCCCGATGTCGGTCACTTCAAGGATTGCGGCAAGGTGAGCACCCAGAGCTCACTCAGCGATTCCGGCTGCTCCAGAGGGCGCAATTCGATGCGGGCGTCGGTTTTGTCACCGTCGAGGCTCAACCGCCCTCCTTTCTCCAGCTGATAGTCGCCGATTTTCTTGCTCTTTGGCGACGCCTCCACCAGCGTGGCCTGCAAGCCGAAATCGTTGTCATTGATCACCGCCAACGTGCGATCGTCGATCAGCGCCAACCCTTCCGCTTTCTCCTGGCGCCAGCCCAACTGACGCAGATCCGCCACTTCCCGTTTCTGCGCCAGCTTCACGCCGCGTTTAGCCAGATCTTTCGCATCGTCGAACTCCAGCGCTTTACCCTGGCCGTCAAACGCGCTCAGATCGCTGGCCTGCGCGAGATCCACCAGATAGATCTTGTTGATCATCGACTTATCTTTACCGGTTCCCTGTTCAATCAACAGGATGCGCTGGTTGTCCAACGCCACGACATCGCCAATTTTGGCGTCTTTGGCTTTTTTATAGCTGTCGATATCGATGGGATAGCCGTACATGGCGGTTTTGCCACTGCGCGGATCGAAGCTCACCAGCCGGGTAAACTGCGCCTTGTTTTTGCTTTTGCCATCGACATCCAGCGTGCTCTGCACCGCCGCCAGAATTCGCCCGTCCGGCATCCGGGTCAATCCTTCAAAACCGCGGTTGGGCTGACGCCATTTCAGGATGTTCGGCAAACCGCCCGCCACCGCTTGTTCGCCGGCCTGCGGCGTTGGGCCATATTTGGCGAGGATTTTACCTTTGCCGTCGATATGGATCAGAAACGGGCCGTACTCATCACACAGCCAATAGCCGCCGTTGCCGTCACCGGTCACCCCTTCGGTATCCAACCCGCGGCGATCGCCGGACAGCGGCTGCAACGCGTCGTTCAACGCCACTTCGTTTGTAGAACCAATCAGCTCGCCCGGCAACGGCAGCCCGCCGATCGGCCCTTTTTCGTCGTGCAAGGGCCGCGCATTCTCGGCTACGGCCTTGCCGCCGCCGATACGAATGTCCATCAACAGAGGCGTGAATTGCGGATTGGCGAAAATCTTGGCCTCTTGCTTGCCTACCGCCGGGGCATCGGCATTCGGGCCGCGATCGGTCAGCGTCGTCAGCACCAAATCGTCGCCCTGCTTCTTGTTGAACATCAATCCGGAGCCGATCCCTACCGGCAATCCCTGTGGGAAATGCTTGGCAAACGCCCCCTGATAGGCGACGCGTTCCCCGCCGGGGAAGCCGACCACATAACGCGCCACCTCAATGTCGGCAGCGTGAGCCAATACCGGAAACAGTGAAGCCAACAGCAGGGAGAGCGATTTTATTTTCATATTTTTACCCGAGGTCAAATGAAGCGTTGTCAGGCAGAAGACGATATTAATTTAGCATGACACTTAGATGACAATAGGCAATTCGTCAAATGCACATCAGGCAATAAGGCTGGCTGGCAAATAGAAATTAGCAATTAACCTGAGCGTATTGAATGGAGAAAGCCGCTGGAAAAAACCGCCCGGAAATAGCCCGCCGTTTTGCTTAGGGTAAATTCTTATAGCAAAGATAAAAAAATCGGCAAACGCGCGTCAACACGGCGAAAAACGGTGTTTTTCTCATAGACAAAATAAAATGTCAGGGATTTAATACCGCCGTTATTCAAGGTGCATTAAGAAAATTCTATAGAATATCTGCATGAACTTAAAAAGCTGTTCTATAGTTTTTAGTGCTAACGCCCGTTAGTCTATTCCGCAGGATGGAATCTATGTCAAAGCGACTTTTTGCTGAATTTTTTGGCACATTTTGGTTGGTGTTTGGTGGTTGTGGTAGCGCAGTATTGGCAGCGGCATTCCCACAGCTGGGTATTGGTTTCCTCGGCGTCGCGCTCGCTTTCGGTCTGACCGTAGTGACGATGGCCTATGCCGTCGGCCATATTTCCGGCGGGCATTTTAACCCGGCGGTCACCGTCGGCTTATTCGCCGGCGGCCGTTTCGCGGCGAAAGACGTGATCCCTTACGTTATCGCACAGGTGATCGGCGGTATCGCCGCAGCGTCGGTGCTGTATTTGATCGCCAGCGGCAAAGCCGGTTTCGACGCCACGGCAGGCGGTTTCGCCTCCAACGGTTACGGCGAACACTCACCGGGCGGTTACTCTCTGCAAGCCGCAATCGTGATTGAGCTGGTGCTGACCGCCTTCTTCCTGATCGTTATTCATGGCGTGACCGACAAGCGCGCGCCGGCAGGCTTTGCCCCGCTGGCTATCGGCCTGACGCTGACGCTGATCCACCTGATCAGCATCCCGGTGACCAACACCTCCGTCAACCCGGCGCGCAGCACCGGCGTAGCGATCTTCCAGGGCACCTGGGCGCTGCAGCAGCTGTGGGTGTTCTGGCTGGTGCCGCTGGTCGGCGGCATTATCGGCGGCCTGATCTACCGCTGCCTGCTGGAAGACAAAAAATAAGCGTATCGCAGTCGATCGCGTTTCACGGGGCAGCCTTCATCGGCTGCCCCGTTGCTTTCAGCCCTTCGTCACTTCAAACATCATGATATCGCTGGTAAAGGAGCCGTCCGGCTGGATGGCGAAATGCTCCGCCACCTCCTGCGACACACTTTGCTGCAGCGCGCGGATCGCGGTGACGAAATGCGCCGGCGTGCGCATACGCGCCACCCAACTGCCGAACTCCAGCGTCAATCGATCCGCCGTCACCTCGCGTACCACCAGCCCGGCCTCGGTCAGCAACGTCAGCCACTCGCCCGGCGCATAGTTGCGCACGTGCGAGGTGTCGCGCAGCACTTCCACGGTTTGCAGGTAGATATCCAGCAGCGGGTGCCCCGGCGAGACCACGTCCATAAAGATCGCGCTGCCGCCCGGTTTGAGTACCCGCCTGACCTCGCGCAGCGCCTGGCCGACATCGCGCCAGTGGTGCGCCGAATAGCGGCTGATGACCAGATCGAAGCTGGCGTCCTCAAACGGCAAAGATTCCGCCACGCCCTGCTGCTGATGAATGTTGTTCAGGCCTTTTTCCGCCGCCGCCTGCTTCACCACCGCCAACATTTGCGCCGACAGATCGTAGGCCACCACCTGCGCTACGCTGGCCGCCGCGGTGAAGCTGGCATGCCCGGCGCCGCAGCCCAGATCGAGCAGGCGCGCTTCGGCGTGCGGCGCCAGTAACCGCGCCAGACGTTGCAAATCCTTGCCCTGCGCATGCACCGCGCTGGTTAAATAGGCGTTGGCCTGCTCGCCGAACTGCCGGTCTACCGCATTGTTATGGCTGTTGCTGTTGCTCATGTTTGCTCCTGTTATTATCCGGCTTGCGCCTGTGCCTGAAGGCTTTCGGCTACTATAATCAGGCTACTATACGGGTACAATATGAGCAGTTATCCTGGTATAAATAGGTACCATGCTATGTCATCAGAAGCCTTATCCGGGCCAAAAGCCCTCGGCGCGTTTCTGCGCGCGCACCGCGAACGCATCACGCCGGAAATGATCGGCCTGCCCAGCTCTTCGCGCCGCCGCACCAGCGGCCTGCGACGCGAAGAGCTGGCGCAAATCAGCGGCATCAGCGCCACCTGGTATACCTGGATCGAACAGGGCCGCGAGGTGTCCATTTCCCCTTTCACGCTGGCGCGCATCGCCAAAGCGCTGCGGCTCGGCCCGGCCGAACGCCACTACCTGTTTACCCTGGCGCGTATCGCCGACCCCGAGCAGGAAGCGCACCGCGAAACCGCCAATGACGCGGTGCTGCAAAGCGTGCATCAGATGACGGTGCCCTGCTATCTGCTGGACGTGAGCTGGAACGTCGTCGCCTGGAACCCGCAGGCGGCGGCGCTGTTCAGCGGCTGGCTGGATGTGGCCAACAGCCCCAACCTGCTGCACTTCATGTTCTTCCACCCGTTGGCGAAAACGCTGGTCAGCGATTGGGAAGAGCGCGCGCGCCGCGTGGTGGCCGAGTTTCGCGCCGAGACCAGCCATCATCAAAATACCGAAGAGATGCGTGCCTTCGTGCGCAACATGACGCACAACAGCGCGGACTTTAATCACTGGTGGAAGCAACATGACGTCATGGCGCGCGAAGGCGGCGAAAGAGCGTTCGAGCATCCTCAGCGAGGCGCGCTGCGCTATCGCCAACTCACCTTCCATCCGGCGGAGCACGCCGGTCTGAAGCTGGTGATGCTGATCCCGCTGCCGCAATTGGTAACAAATTCATAGGCAGGTTTACCCGCCATTTATTTATTGGTTCATGTAAACGCGCTAGGGTAATTGATACCGATGATAGTGATCATCCAGCACCGTTATTTATCTCCTGAGGTACTCCTATGCAATCCGAAGAACAACGCCTTATCGATGGTCTGTTTGGCCGCCTGAAAGAAGCCGAGACCAAGACGGGCCCACGGGATCTCCAGGCAGAGCAGCAAATCAACCAGCATATTCGCGAGCAGCCTTCCGCCCCTTATTACATGGCGCAGGCGATGATTATTCAGGAAGCGGCGCTCAAGCAGATGGATCAGCGGGTCAAAGAGCTGGAGGCCCAGGTGGCGCAGCTGCAGCAAACCGCCAACGGCCAGCAGAGCAGCGGCGGCTTCCTGGCCGGCCTGTTCGGCGGCGGCAGCCGCAGTACGCCAAGCCCGCGCGAACAGTATCAGGCGCAGCAGCAAAATACGGCGGCCTGGAACAACGCGCAGCAGCCGCAGCAACCGGCCTATGCCCCACCGCAGCAGGCGGCGCCTTCACGCGCCGGCGGCTTCCTGGGAGGCGCCTTGCAAACGGCGGCGGGCGTCGCCGGCGGCGTAGTATTGGCCGACATGCTGACCGGCATGTTCCGCCATTCACAACCACAGGAAATCGTAAATATTATCGAGGAAACCCCGGCGCCGCTGGACGACAGCGCAATGCGCAATTTCGACGCCTCCAACAACCTGGATACCTTCAACAACGGCGATAGCGGCAGCTTCCTCAACCAGGACAACGGCTTCCAGAACGCCAACTATCAGGACGACACGGACTACGCCGACGACGATTACAGCGACGACGACGACTCCTTCCTGTAATTCCCTTCGCCCCCTCTCACCCGCAGAGGGGGATTTCCCGTTTCGCCAATCTGGTCTACAGTGAACGCTGTTCATTTATCCAGCAGAGAGAAACGATGACAAGCTTTAATCCTTCCACCCCTTTCTTCAGTGAACGCCTGCAGATGCGCCCACCGGTGATGGCGGATCTCGCGCGTTTCTACGCCATCTTCGGCGATCCGCAAACGCAGCGTTTCAATCCCGCCGGCCCACTCACCAGCGAAGCGCAGGCCGCATCGGCGCTGCAAGAGAGGATTTCCGGGTGGCAACAACAGGGTTACGGTTCCTGGGCGATCGCTCTGCGCGAACGGCCGGATTGGATTATCGGCTTTGGCGGATTGTCCCGGAAACCGCTCGGGGCGCAGCGCACCGTGAACCTCGGCTATCGCTTCGATACTCGCGTCTGGGGCATGGGATTGGCCACCGAGATGGCGCGGGCATCGCTGCAATACGGTTTTGCCGGATTGGCGCTGGAGGAGATTTCCGCCATTGTGCGTGCGGAGAATCAGGCGTCGTGGCGAGTGCTGGAAAAGATCGGCATGCAGCGGGTGGATACGCTGGATGACGTGCCCGGCGCGGCGCCGAGCCTGGTGTATACGCTAAAGCGCTGCGACTATCAGGGCTGATCGTCGCTGATTTTGGCCAACGCCATGCGGTAAGATTTGACCTTCTGGCGCTTTTTCAACCAGGTGGCGGTAGAGACAATGAATACCGCGCCCGACATCGCCAATACGCCGGTTGGATGGCCATAAAACACCATCAAGGCAAAGTAGACGGCGGAAACGATCGCCACCCATTTCGCCGTATTGCCCATGTCGTTTTTCTCTTGGGTCAAACGGCGGATGTGCTCTTCTTCACTGATTCCCATACGCGCTCCTTGTTGGCTGAATGACCCATTATATGGAGCTGGAGTGCTGATATTTCAAGCGGTTGGATGGTAAAGAAGCGTAAAGCTCAGGCCGGCGGCTCCCGCCGCCGAGGCAGATAGCGCCCGGGCTGGTCGGCACCCGGCAGGCCGCTGCCGTCGTTGCGGCCAAACAGCCGGTAGCGATTGCCGGCGACCGCATCGTAGATCTTGTCCGCCAGTCGCGGCGGCAAGCAACGCGCCAGCGCCAGCGCGCGGTACGGCCATCCCACTTGGCGCAGCGCCCGAAACAACGCCGCCGAACGCAGCCAACAGCGCCCCTGTTCCACATAGACCACGGAATCGAAACGGTCGGTCGGCAATCCCAGCGCCTGCAGGATTGCCTGCCCTTCGACGGATTGCACCGTCGCCAACAGAATGCGCCGCTGCCGATCGGCGCGAACAAGGTATCTCACCAGCCCATGACACAGGTTGCATTCGTCGTCGAACAACAACGCGCGATCGCCGGGCTGCAGATAAGGCAGCTGTGATAAAGGGGTCATCCCGCCTCCCGAAAAATGCTCGCCTTAGCCTAACGCGCCTGGTGCGCCCAGGCCAGAGCGGGATGACGGGGCGTGTTAAGGCCCGGGCGGTGCGTCAGGCACCGCCACCACCGCGACGCGCACTTCGTAATGTTTGGCGCTGCCCGCCGGGATCACCGCCGTCAGTTTGTTGATGGTTTCCACCGGATTGTCGCTGGCCGAGGTGGCGCAGAACAGCTCACCGCCGCGGCAGAACCCCGGCTTGGGCGGGTGCCCGCCCGGGAAAGGCGGCATGCGCATCGGTTCATCCGCCACAGGCGGCAACGCTTTGGCCGCAGGCGCCTCGGGGGCAGACATCGCGCTCGCGCTGAACAACAGCGCCATGCCCATGCAGGGCAGCGCCAGGATCTTGATTGCTTGTTTCATTGAATTAGCCTCATTTGCCGGGTTCGGGATTACGCTACCCCGCCCCCGGCCCATGAGAAAGCCGCTTTTCGCTACCTTTTCGCCCCGCTGCGCTTTGCTTACATCCCGCGTCTAACGTGATGAAAACAGAAGATTTGGTAAGCATTCCGATCTTTCCCACTTTCCGCACGACACATGCCGCCCTGCGTGGAAAGCTCTTCATGTTCTTTTGCCAATCAACGGCTTAAAGTGGGTATGGACTAACTTTCCTGCTTATCTTTTCTCTTCTGCCTAAAGTTTTCGTCATTAATACAATATTGGTAAGAATCAACGATCAAACCCGTTAGCCGCAAAATATTTTCCGGACGGTCGATAATGATATGCCCCCCTGCAGCCAACTCCAGGCCGGCGCGAGTTATCTCAGCCTGTCTGGCCTCGTCTATCTCAAGCGGAAGCAAAATGGTTGGACGTTGCTTATTGTCGAAATAGCGCAGAACCCATCGCGTCGTCTTCCCTTGAAAGAGGATGCTGTAATAGCTTTCCGTGTCTTTCGCAATCAGCTCTGCCTCAGTGCCCAAGATCATCGCCACATTGTCAAACAAGCACCTTTCTGCAAAGGTCGTCACTATTTTACTATTATCGGGATCAACGATCGGGGCGAGCGGATCCGGTCTGTTTTGCGCTTCACCTTCATCTGGTGACTCAGACGCTACAACATTTTCCGACGTCACTGACAGACCAGAAACGACCATCGCACTCACCGCTTTTTCAACAGCCAAACGAACCAATGGCGTTATTGTGTCCAAAAATCGTTGGTTTAGCTGACGCTGAACGTTAGAGCGACTTGCTACATAGCGAACAAAATCAGAATCAACATCTCGAAGACTGGCGCTGATAGTTTTTGTAAATGAAGTCAGATAGATGCTTTCTTCAGCTAATGTCCGCAGCGCTTCCGGCTGAAATTGGTCGTGCCTAAATCGATAGAGCTGATCAATATCAGAATCGTTTAGATTATTAAAATCTATCTTCAAGAATGGTGTATCATCCATGATGTTTTTATCTTTCAGATCGGTGAAAAATCGCCATTCTTTCCCATTGGTTATTGCAGAAACCGTAACCTCCGGTGTCGCATTAAAATAGCGAGATAGCTGGGGGCTATGATTTGACAAATTTTGATTGAAGGACTTCGCCTCGATGAACATGACGGGAACCGCATGGCAAAAAAGGGCGTAATCAACGCGCTCACCCACCTTAACACCTGGAAAATCAGCACCATACTCTGCCTTCACCTTAGTAGGATCATATGGATGAAAGCCTAGGGTTTCTAATAACGGCAAAATTAATGCCTGCTTAGTCGTTTCCTCAGTATTGCAATGCTGACCTACCGAGGCCACATGAAGAACATGGGCCTTAAGCTTATCTCTGAATGCATTCATCAATCATCCCTCTGCTGTGTTAAATCGCTGTAGTCTTAAATTACACGTTCAAAAGCGCTTTTCTTGCAACAAAGCGGGGCTCTTAAATAGAACTCCGTCAATATTTAATAGAATTAGCATTAATTATTAGTTATATAGCAGAACAAATAGCCTTAATCAAAATGGGAACAAAAAGACCTAAAGTCGATCACAATAAAAAAAGAGAGAAGTATTAAAAGATGGGAATTTATAGCGAGTGAACCATTGCTGGTACTGATATTTATACAGAATCCAAATACAAATGATGGGCAGCAAATACTGCCCATCTATCGCGTTACTTGCCGTTCGTCAGCGTGTTGTAGCTGGTCATCAGATTGCGGTAGTCCGGGATATGGTTGGAGAACAGCGTGCCCAGGCCTTCGATGTCGTTGCGCCAGTCGCGGTGCAGCTCGCAGGCGACGCCGAACCAGGTCATCAGCTGCGCGCCGGCGGCCTCCATGCGGCTCCAGGCCGACTGACGCGTCAGCTCATTGAAGGTGCCAGAGGCGTCGGTCACCACAAAGACCTCGAAACCTTCATTGAGCGCCGACAGCGCCGGGAATGCCACGCACACTTCGGTCACTACGCCGGCGATGATCAGCTGCTTGCGGCCGGTGGCTTTTACCGCCTTGACGAAATCGTCGTTGTCCCAGGCGTTGATCTGGCCAGGGCGAGGAATGAAGGGAGCATCGGGGAATTGGGCTTTCAGTTCGGGCACCAGCGGGCCATTGGGGCCGTTTTCGAAACTGGTGGTAAGAATGGTCGGCAGGTTGAAGTACTTCGCTAAATCACCCAGCGCCAGCACGTTGTTTTTAAACCGATCGGGATCGATATCACGCACCAGCGAAAGCAGCCCTGCCTGATGATCCACCAGCAATACGGCGGCCTGGTCTTTGTCGAGGCGCTTGTAATTTGCAGTCATGGTTTTACTCCTGTGGGGTTGATGTTGCGGATGAAACGCCCCGCCGCAGGGCGGGGCGTTGAGGTTTAAGTGTAGCGCCTGAGCCGGGGAACACTGTCCGCCCCAGGCGCCAAGGTTCAACCGGCGCTCGCTTCGGCGTTCATGCTGCCGAACTTGCCGCTGTTGAAATCGCGGAACGCCTGCTGGATTTCCGCGTCGCTGTTCATGACGAACGGGCCGTAGCCGACGATAGGCTCATCGATCGGTTCGCCGCTCAGCACCAACAGCGCGACGTCGTTGTTGGCTTCGATGGTGATCGAATCCCCCGCCCGGTCGAAACGCACCATTTGGGTTTCGCGCACCACGTCTTCGCCGTTAACCAGGATCGCGCCGTGCAGCATCACCAGCGCCAGCGTATGGCCTTCTTTCACCGTCAGCGTGGTGGTATGGCCGGCATTCAGCTTCATGTCCCACACGTTAAGCGGGCTGAAGGTGCGCGCCGGGCCGGCGTGGCCGCCAAAGTCACCGGCGATCACCCGCACCTGCCCTGCGCCGTCCGCCAGAGGAACCACCGGAATATCGGCGTTCAGCAGCGTCTGATAGCCCGGCTCGGCCATTTTGTCCTTGGCCGGCAGGTTGACCCACAGCTGCACCATTTCCATGGTGCCGCCCTTGCGCGAGAAGTCCCGCGAATGGAACTCTTCGTGCAGAATGCCGGAGGCGGCGGTCATCCACTGGACGTCGCCGGGGCCAATCACCCCGCCGCTGCCGGTCGAGTCGCGGTGTTCCACTTCGCCCTGATAGACGATGGTCACCGTTTCAAACCCGCGATGCGGGTGTTGACCCACGCCACGGGTGCCGGAGGCGGAGCGGAATTTGGTTGGCGCTGCGTGATCCAGCAGCAGGAACGGGCTCATTTCCGCTCCCAAATCGTTATAAGAGAACAGCGAATTCACCAGGAAACCGTTACCGACCCAATGTGCTTCCGGGCTGTTGTGAATACCGAGGATTTTTTTCATCTTGAACTCCCGTTTCAGACCTCACGGCCTTAAGTTGATGTCAGAAGTTTAATCCGCCGGGGTTTGCTGCAGTAGTAGGCAAGATGTACACTCAGCGTTCTACTGGTAGAACGATAAGGGATGCGATGCTGACCGATCTGAACGACCTGTTTTTCTTCGCCAGCGTGGTCGATCACCAGGGATTCGCCCCCGCCGGCCGGGCGCTGGGCATTCCCAAATCCAAACTCAGCCGCCGCGTGGCGCTGCTGGAAGAGCGGTTGGGCGTGCGCCTGATCCAGCGCTCGACGCGGCGCTTCTCGGTGACCGAACTCGGCCAAACCTATTACGCGCACTGCAAGGCGATGCTGGTGGAAGCGGAAGCCGCGCAGCAGGCGATCGAACAGACGCGCGCCGAGCCCTGCGGCACGGTGCGCATGTCCTGCCCGGTGGCGATCCTGCACACTCGCGTCGGCAGCATGGTGGCAGCCTTTATGGCCGATTATCCCAAGGTGACGGTGCATCTGGAGGCCACCAACCGCCGGGTGGACGTGGTGGGGGAAGGGTTGGATCTGGCGATCCGCGTGCGGCCGCCGCCGCTGGAGGACAGCGATCTGGTGCTGAAGATCCTCGCGCAGCGCACCTGGTGCGTCGCCGCCAGCCCGGCGCTGGTGCGCACCCTCGGGCCGGCGCAAACGCCGGAAGACCTGCGTAAATACCCGACGCTCGATCTCGGCCCGGCGCGCGGCCAGCACCAATGGCGGCTGACCGGCCCGCAGGGTGAACGCGTGGAGTGGGAGCACTCGCCGCGGCTGGTCACCGACGACATGCTGATGCTGCGCACCGCCGCCATCGCCGGCGCCGGCATCGTACAACTGCCGGCGATGATGATGCGCGACGACATGCTGCGCGGCGAGCTGGTGCAACTGTTGCCTGGCTGGCAGCCGCAGGGCGGCGTGGTGCACGCGGTCTACCCGTCGCGCCGCGGCCTGCTGCCGGCGGTGCGGCTGCTGCTCGACTATCTGGGTGAGCAGTTCGCCAGCATTGAAGAAGAGTAATCAGGCGGTGATTTCGATCGCGTTGCCGTCCGGATCGCGAATGACCGCCTCGTAGAAGCCGTCGCCGGTCCAGCGTGGCGCGGACAGCAAGATGCCCTCCTGCCGTGCGCGCTGCGCCAACCGATCGACCTGCCGCTCATCCCCCAGCGACAGCGCGATGTGCGCCCAGCCCACCCGCTCCTCCTGCGCCTGCGCCGGCAGCAACGTCGGCACGCGCATGATCTCCAGCGTTGGCCCGGCCGCCAGGCTGACGAAGCGGGAAACGAACCCCGGCCGATTGCGGCTGACGTACTCCTCTCCCGCTTCACCGTTGAAATAGCGCTGCCAGAACGCCAGCTGCGCGTCGATGTCACGGGTCCACAGGGCAACATGGGCTATTTTCATCATCATTCTCCGGTCGATAAATCGCTGTGCCAGATCTGGCCGCCGCCCTGCGCCACCTGCTGCTCAAGCTGCGGGTGCGCGCCGCGCGCCGTCACCAGATGATCCACCCGCCCGGCGGGCAGGAAGGGGTAGGGGGCGTAGGTATTGAGTTTGTCGCGGGTGCACAGCACCGCCACGCTGCCGGCGCGCGTCAGCAACCGCTTTTTGAACGTGGCGTCCTGGTAACTCAACGCGGAGAAGCCGCCGGCCGGGTCGTAGGCGCAAATGCCGGTGAACACCAGATCGAAATGAAATCCGTCGATCTCTTCCGCCGCCTTGGCGTCCACGCAGCCGCCGACCTGCGCATCCAGTTCGCCGCCGATCAGGATGGTGCGGATCCCCGGCCGTTCCAGCATTTTGCCGGCGATGCTCAACGCATTGGTTACCACCGTCAAACGCCGATCGCGCGGCAACAGATCCGCCAGATACAGGTGGGTGCTGCCGGCATCGAGGAAGATCAGCTGTTCTTCGCCGATCACCCCCAGCGCGGTCTGCGCCAGCGCCAGCTTCTCATCACCGCTGAGGGCAATGCGCGCCGCAACGGGGCCTTCGGCCGGCGTCGGCGCCAGCGCACCGCCATAGATGCGTTTGCACAGATTTTGCGCCGCCAGCTGACGCAGATCGCGGCGGATGGTCGCTTCGGTGGTATTCAGCCGCTGCGCCATCTCCAGAGCCAGCACTCGCCCCTGTTGGCGGAGCGTGTCGAGAATGGCCTGATGGCGCTCATTCGGTAACAGTTTGGACATCATGTCAATCCGGTGATGCTAAAGTGATCATAAATGTACACAAACGTACATAATCGAACAAACACTTTTTTGGCAACACTCAAGCGGCGGCGCTCGTCTAGACTGAAAGTGACATCACAGATAAGGGATTATGACGCGATGACTTCCGCCGTGCTTTATACGCTGTTTCCCGCCGCAGCCACCGTCGTCGGCGCAGCGGTGGCGCTCTATCGCCGCCCCGGCGACGCCGCGATGCGCGTCATCCATCACTTTACCGCTGGCATCGTGTTCGCCGCCGCCGCCACCGAAATCTTGCCCGATCTCAAACAGCAGTCGCCTGTGGCCGTGTTGCTGGGCGGCGCTGTGGGGGTGCTGTTAATGTTGCTGGTTCGGCGGCTGGGCGAAAAAGCGCAGGGGCCGGTCGGTTTTATCGCCGCGGTCGGCGTCGATATCTTTATCGATGGGCTGGTGCTGGGCATTGCCTTCGCGGCCGGCGCCAAAGCCGGCCTGCTGTTGACGCTGGCGTTAACGCTGGAAGTGCTGTTCCTGGGATTGTCGATCGTCGGCGATTTGCAAGACTTTCTCGGCAGGCGGCTGCGCGTCATGGCGGCGATAGTCGGCCTGGCGCTGCTGTTGCCCATCGGCGGCCTGCTGGGGGCGCCGGTGGCCATGCTGGGCGCATTTTGGCTGACCGCCTTTCTGGCCTTTGGCCTGATCGCCCTGCTCTACCTGGTGACCGAAGAGCTGCTGGTCGAAGCGCATGAAGGCGGAAAGGAAACCCCGTTCGCCGCCGCGATGTTCTTTGCCGGCTTCCTGCTGCTGTTGCTGTTGGAAGAAGGTTTAGGATAAAAAAACAGGAATTTCATGGCGCATGCCGCCCGGTGGCAACGCTTTGGCTATACTGAGGCAAGCGAAGTTACCGCAGACGTAACGGCTTGGGCGTAAAGGGAAAACGATGTTATTGACGATCGCAAGGTGGCTGTTTCAATTACCCGGGAAGCTGTTTGGGCTGATTTTTAAAAATCGCCTGAGGGTATTTCTGTTCTTCATGCTGGTCGCCCTCGGGGTGCTCGGCGTCAAGCGCTATCTGCTCACCCACCAGTATGACGACGAATTCAGCCTCGCCGCCCCCACCGATTACAACCGCGCCATCAAGCGCGAAATGCCGCAGCGCGAAGCACGTGAGCAATGCGGCGGGCCGCTGCACGATAATGCCGGGCAACCCTGGCCCGCGTCAGCCGGCTATCTGCATCAGCCGACCGGCCTGCCCGCAACCGGCCTGCATCGGCTGACGCTGGACAATCAAGGCAACGATTTCGCGGTGTTGGTCAAAATGGAAACGCCCGCCGCGCCGCAGCAGCTGGCGGAAGTCTTTATTCCGGCCGCCGGCAGCTTCGAGGTTAAAATGAATGCGGATGCGGAACACGTGATGAAAATCAAGAACATCAAGACCGGCTGCATGTTCCGCTCCAGGCCGTTCAACCTGGATAAACGGAGCGATTGGCGCATACCGTTATCGCTGCAAAAGGACGGCAGCCTGCAGCTGCAGCCGATAGGCGATCGGCAATTCTGATCGGGCGCCGGGCAGAGTCACCGGCGCCGCAAAAGGTTACTTTTTAACCGGATGATCGCGGCGGAACAGCTCCCAACTTTCAATTTCCTGCCCATTCGGCAGCGTACAGGTCGAATACTGGCCCGCCGCGTTTTCTTTGGCGTTCAGCTTACCGCCGATTTTGGTGCAATACACGTCGGCCGGGTTCGCCATGCCGATCGGTTTCACCTGCGGCGGTGGCGGCGCATCGTTGGATTTCACGGAACACCCCTGCAACATCGTCATCCCTGCCAGCAGGGAAAGCATCAACGTTTTTTTCATTTTTCCAGCTTATGCAAAATACCCACGGCGGAACGCTCCGCCGTGGGTTGATCATGAAATAAAGGATTTGCCCTGTTTCAGCACCAGATCGCAGGCTTTTTGTTTCACCTTCTCGGTGATCTGCGAGGTGCCCAGGCTGTTGAGATCCAGGCTCTTACCTTCACCGGTCTGCAGCAAGCCGCCCAGACCCTGCTGATAATCCTGGCTCTTGGCGTTTTCGGTGCTGGTGATGCCCAGTTTGCTGAGCAACTGATCTTTCACCCCTTCGGCGCCGTTAGCCGACAGCACGTTGTTTTTCACACAGTACTGCAGGATGCCGGCGGCGTTGGTCATGCTGCTGGAGCTTAACGCCTTGTCGCCGCCGTTCAGCAGGCCGGTCAACGAGGAGAGCGACATGCCGCCGCCGCTTTCGCCGCCAGACTTGCTCAGTTCGCCCGCCGCGCTGTTGAGAGAATCCATCAGACCGGCGGCCTGGGTGGCGCCGCTGGCCAGGGTCGCGGACAGCGCCAAAGCCAGCAGTAAACGATGTTTGGTGATCATAGTGATAAAACTCCTGTAAGAACGGCATGCAATCGGCGCAGCGCGCCGGGATACCTCTCCGACGCCGCCTGCGGCGACAAGTTCCTTTTATCTCGCCGCCGCGCCGTTTTTCGGAATTCAGGAAGTTTAGAACTGCCAGCGCAGCCAGGCGAAGAACACGTTGCCGTTGTTATAGGTGCCGGGAATGTAGGTCGCCTGGAACGTCAGCCGCTGATAGCCGATAGAAGCCAGCGGCAGCGGCGCCGGGATAGGGATATATTTCCAGTTATCGCGCGCGGTGACGCTGGCGGTGAAACCCAGCCCCAGGCGGAAATCCTTGTCATCCAACGGACGCCAGATCTTCTCGTAGGCGTAGCCGCCGATCGGCTCCCACTTGTTGAAGGAATCCTTGAACGCCATGATGTAGATGCCGTGCCAGTCACCGTCGCTGTCGTAGCGGGAGATGCCATAACCGGCGCCCCACGGGCGCTCGTTGTACTTATCGATATGTTCGTCATCGTAAGTCCAACGGTTATGCCAGGTGATGGCCGGAATATAGAGATCGTGGTTCGGCGAATTGTTCCAGGTCTCCGACACGTTATGGGTAAAGCGCTGCCATAGACCCGGTTTTTCGGCCTGCGCGGTATTGCCACTTTCTGTACTAACCTCAGCGTAAGAAGGCAGTGCAGGAAATATCAACGCCAGAGAACATGCCAACAGAGTCCGTTTGAGAAACATGGTAAAGCTCCTGTAAAAATACGGCCGAAGATTTTTACCGATAGCCCAGGCAAGATCAAGCTGTATCCAATTTATCCAACGCCCGTTTCGCCTTGGTTAAGCTTAGCATCGGAAAATTCGCATTGGTTTATAACGGGTTGCACCGACATCTGCATGTTAGCGCCTTTCGGACGGCAAAACCGTGGGAAAAGTCCGCTTTGTCGTTCGCCACTCGCGGGCCAGGTGCTTGACCAACACATCGACATCGAGGCGGTTCACGAACGCCAGAGAATACGAGGAATAAAGGCCAAACAGGCGGTTTTGGTGCCCGACCACCACCAAATCGATGCCGGCCTGGTGAATAAAATCGCTCACGTCCTTAAAGCGGCGAATGGTAACGATCTGCTTCACCGCCACCGGCGCATCGACGGCGCGCACCAGCCGGCTCAGCATCGCCTTGGCGGCGATCACCTCCTGCGCCTGGCGATCCTTGATTAACGCATCGCTGCCGTACTCCAGCTCGGCATAGTCGGCGTTCAGGTGGCCGACGGTGATGGCGACAGGCAGCCCATGCACCATCGCCGCCGTTTGGCGCAGCAACGGCAACCCATCACGCTCGTCGTGGATCAGCACCAGCACATGTCGATAGCTTTTCATGGCTATTTCCCCCTCAGACGAGCCCCGCTGGGACGCAGGCCCTTTGGTAGGTATACGCCATCCAGGCGCACGTAGAGAAAAGTTTACGTATCGGCCCCAAGGAATGTGATGGTCGCCACGTTATATTAGCGCTCGTAACGACGCTTGTTTACGCCGGCCCGAGGCGGCGCGCATTGCAGCCCCGTAAAATAAAACTGACAACACGACGCGAATAAAAAAGCGACATTGTTAATTTTTTGTTTTTGATTGGTTACGCGATGGTTTCATGAAATAAGCGTGCGGTGGATCACCAAAATGCCCCTTTGCGCCGGCTTCTGCCTTTCTTTACCAGCAAAAGAGCGTTACGCCACCCGATGGGATTTAACGCGGCGTCAAAAGTACCGGATGATTCGCTCTGCATCATGATAAATGCCAATACGCCGCCATTTTTCTGTCGATATACCGCCAGGGAAAAATACCGCACCGTCCTCCTGCATAATAACCACACTATTTATACATTATTCAATCGCGTAAAGCGCCGAATACAAACCGCCTATTCATCGGCTGCCACGCCTGTCTTGAACAAGCCGACACTTTAAATAACTGTTAATGCTAACGACACAACATCGCCAGCAATTTATTTTTGCTGATTTTCGCCTGACAAAATAAAGATAAATAATTCGGAGCAATCAATGAAAATAACTATCGGGTCATTCATTCTGCAACAGCTTCACGCCCTGAACGTCGATCGTATTTACGGCGTGCCCGGCGACTATAATCTCAGCCTGCTGGAGCTGCTGGAAAACGACGAGCGGCTGGCGTTTGTCGGCAACTGCAATGAATTGAACGCCTCCTACGCCGCCGACGGTTACGCCCGCATGAAAGGCGCCGGCGCGCTGATCGTCACCTACGGCGTCGGCGATCTGGCCGCGCTGTCCGGCATCGCCGGGGCCTATGCCGAATCTTCGCCGGTTATCTGCATCGCCGGCACGCCGCCGCTGCATGCGATGAAAAATCACCAGCTGTTGCACCATACCCTGGGCGATGGCAATTTCGACAACGTCATGAACTGCTTTAAACAATTCACCGTTGCGCAAGCCTTGATTACGCCGGAAAATGCCGCACAAGAAATCCCACGCGTTATTTCCCGCGCCTGGATAGAGAAGAAACCGGTGTATTTACAGCTGCCGTCGGATATTTGCGATGTGGAAATTGAAATCGCCGCGGCGACGACGGCACCGCAATTACCGGCCAGCGATAAATACAATGTGCAATTAGCGGCGATGGCGCTGTTAACCAAAATCAAACGCGCACAGCGCCCAATCATGTTGGTCGATCAAATGGTGGATCGCTACCAGTTGCAGCAGTTGGTCATCGCGGTCGCTCACCGCTTCGCCATTCCGCTGACCAATATGCCCACCGCCAAATGCATTATCCCGGAAAACACCGCCGGTTGGATGGGCGGCTACAGCGGCAATCTGTCGCGCCCCGAACTGTATGAACACATGGCCCACTCGGACTGCGTGCTGAGCTTCGGCGTGCGTTTGGTGGATTCCACCACCGGCTATTTCTCCCAGCACATTCCCGCCGCCGCTCAGGTGGACATCCAACCGTTCTCAATGAAGCTGGGCAACACCTCCTACCCGGCGGTGTCGACGGCGGATCTGCTGCAGGCGCTGTTGGATCTGAGCGAAGACGCGCCGGCGCAGCCCCTGGCGCCGTTGGCCAGCCCACATGAGAAGCTGGCGACGCCGAGCGACGCGCCTATCGACCAGGCCTATCTGTGGCGGCGCATCCAACGCTTCATCCGGGCGGATGACGTGGTGGTGGTGGAAAACGGCACCTCCGGCGCGGCCATCGGCGGCATGCGCATGCCGGACGGCGTCAAGGTGGTCAACCAACCGATTTGGGGCTCAATCGGCTATACCCTGCCGGCGCTGCTCGGCACCCTGATGGCGGCCCCTGAACGCCGCCACCTGCTGTTCATCGGCGACGGCTCTTTCCAGTTGACCGCGCAGGAAGTGTCCACCCTGCTGCGCTGCGAGCAAAAGCCGATCATCTTCCTGATCAATAACGACGGCTACACCATCGAACGCTATATCCTCGGCGAAAGCTCGTCCTACAACGACATCAGCCCGTGGGACTACGCCAAACTGCCGGCGGTGCTGAATACTCGATCGCAGCCGTTCAGCGTGGCGGTGGAAACCACGCAACAGCTGGAAATGGCCCTGGAACACGCCTCGCGGCAGGATAGGCTGGCGTTTATCGAGGTGAAAGTGCCGATGATGGACACGCCGCCGGTGATGAAAGAGTTCTGCAACCGTTGCAACAGCTTTAACTTCGGCCTGACCAACCCGCGCCGCAGCGCCTGATGCGCGATCGCGCCGCCGGTGGCTCAGGCCACCGGCGGCGTTTTCTTTAGGGTTAACCGCCGGCGCGCGCCATGCAGCGCTGGCGGCGTTCATCCACCCGCTTGGCGAACCAGGCGGTAGTCAACTTACGGGTGATTTTCGGGCTTTCCAGTTGGATGCCCGGCAGCATCTCGCGCGGCAGCTTGCCGCCCGCCAGCGCATAGACCTTCTTATACAGGTCGGTATCGGCAAAGCCGGCCGTGTCGCCTTTCTCCAGCGCCCGGCGAATGGCGCTGTCGCTCATGTTCAGGCGCTTGCCGAGCGTGCGCACCGCCAGCTCGGTGGAGCCGGGCTTGTCGCTGCCAAAGTCGATCAGATCGCCGTCCAGCGCCAGCGGAATGGCGCTCGCCCGGCTGACCGCGTTTTGGAACGCCGCGTTGCGGCTGGCATACCAGCCGGCGTTGAAGTCGGCGAAGCGGTAGATTGGCCGGCTATAGTCGGCCGGGTACCCCAGCAAATGCATAATGCCGAAGTACATGCCGCCGCGTCGGCTGAAGACTTCGCGCCGAATCGAACCGTCAACCGGATAAGGATACCCTTTGGCATGCGCCTCGGCGAAGGCGACGCTCACCTGCATCGGGCCTCCGGTATGAACCGGGTTCAAATGACCGAACAGCTTCTGCCCCATCGGCACGCGGTCGATCATGTCATCGAAGATATCGCTCAGATCCTTTTCGGTGCGCACCTTATCCAGGCGCTCGCTGTAGCTCTGGCCGTTCGACGACGAGATCTTCAACGCGGTATGCACCAAAAAGTTAGGGATGTGCATCTGATCGGCGCGGCGGTCGATCTCTTTCCAGGCGATCTTCGGCAGCCCCGGCACCTGCGGGTTAGCCTGGAACGTCGACTCTTGTTCGGTCACCGCCAGCACCGAACACAGGTTCTCATCGCTCGGCTCGATGCCCTGCGCGGCAAAGGCGGCGGTAATATCGGTAGCCCAGCCCTGACGATCGCCGGCGTTGGCCGGGATCAGCGTCATCAGTCGGGCTTTAACGTCGGCAGGGCGCGCCGCCGGCGCCGTGGTGGTAGTTTTGCTGGTACAGCCCGCCAGCGCCAGCAGCGCGGCCAGGCTCAGCAAACGGAGGGGCTTCGGGTGGCATAAACGGCGTATCGGCATCTTTTCCCTGAACGTGATGACATGAACAGCACTGAAATTAGCCCAGCCGCCGCGCACAATCCAGTATAAAGATCTCCCCGCGCCTTTCCTTCAGGCTGCTATGTTCAAACGATCGATAAAGATGTATTTTATATACATCATATAAATCACTTTGCTTGCCTAGCCAGAGGAGCCCCCTATGGAGCAGCAGTTGCTTTGCTATAAAACCCTGCCGGAATGGAACAGCGAAACGCTGCCGGAAGCCTTTCGTCAGCGCCACAACACCCAGAGCGGCACCTGGGCGAAGCTCACCGTGCTGAGCGGCAGCCTGACGTTCGCCATGATGACCGAAGACGGCGCCACCACCGAGACCTGGCAGTTCAGCCCTGAAAGCCAGCCGCCGTTTATCGCCCCCCAACAGTGGCATCGCATCGTTTCCTTTTCGGACGACATGACCTGCCGGCTGGCGTTTTACTGCACGCCGGAAGATTACTACCACAAGAAATACGAACTGACGCGCACTCACTCCGAAGTGGTTGAGGCGGCGGCGCGCATCGCGCCGGGCAAGGCGCTGGATCTGGGCTGCGGCGGCGGGCGCAATTCGCTCTACCTCAATCTGAAAGGTTTCGATGTCACCGCCTGGGACAAGCATGCGCCGTCGATAGCCCGCCTCAACCAGATCGTCGACGCCGAGCAATTAACCCGCCTGAGCGCCGGGGTGCAGGATCTCAACACCCACCGCTTCAGCGGCGAATACGACTTTATCCTGTCCACCGTGGTCTTGATGTTCCTCGAACGGCAGCAGATCCCGCATATCGTGCAAGACATGCAGGACAGCACCGTGCGCGGCGGCCATAACCTGATCGTGGCGGCGATGGATACCGAGGATTATCCCTGCCCGCTGCCGTTCCCGTTCACCTTCAGCCCGGGTGAGCTGAAGCATTATTATCGCGACTGGGAGATCCTCAAATACAACGAAGACGTCGGCCAACTGCACAAAACCGACGCCGCCGGCAACCGCATCTCGCTGCGCTTCGCCACCCTGCTGGCGCGCAAGCTATAGCGCGTCGTGAAAGATTACCCCCAGCGTGTGGCGTTGGCCGGTGCGTATCCGGCTGACGCCGTGGCGCAGATTGACCCGATAGTAGCCTTTCACTCCCGCTACCGGCCGGTGATGCACGGCGAACACTACTGCATCGCCCTGCTGCAGCGGCACCACCTCCGGCCGGCTCTGCATCCGCGGCCGCTGTTCGGTCAGCACGAATTCGCCGCCGGTGAAATCCCGTTCGGGGGCGGAGAGCAAAAACGCCACCTGCAGCGGAAATACCCGCTCGCCGTACAGATCCTGATGCAGGCAGTTGTAATCCCCCGTTTCGTAGCGCAACAGCAGCGGCGTCGGTCGCCGTTGGCCGGCCCGGTGGCATTCGGCCAGGTAAACCTCATGTTCGGCGGGATAGCGCGCCGTCAGGCCCAATAAGGCGTTCCAGCGGTTGGCCACCGGCGCCAGCCGCGCATACATCAGGCCGCGCGCTTCGGCCACCGGCGGCGGCAACGGATAGGCGAAATAGCGGTATTCGCCGCGGCCAAAACCGTGCTTCGCCATCACGATGCGGCTGCGGAAGTGCGCATCCTGCGGGTAGAGCGCCGCCAGCTCGCGGCACAGCTCTTGGCTGAGCACGCCCGGCAGACGCACGCAGCCCTGCGCATCGAGTTCACGTTCAATTGCCGCCCAGTCCAATTCGGCCAGCCGGGTCACCAGCGCGCCGCTCATCGCTGCGCCTCTTTTTCCAGCAACGCTTTCTTGCGATCGACGCCCCAGCGGTAGCCGGACAGCGTGCCGTCGTTGCGCACCACCCGGTGGCAGGGGATCGCCACCGCCAGCATGTTGGCGGCGCAGGCGCCGGCTACCGCGCGCACCGCTTTGGGCGCCCCAATGCGCCGAGCGATATCGGCATAGCTGACGGTTTCGCCGACCGGTATCGCCTGCAGCGCCCGCCAGACCCGCTGTTGAAACGCGGTGCCGCGAATATCCAGCGGCAGCGCCAACCCGTTCTCCGGCGCTTCAATCAGGCCCACCACCTGCGCCATCAGCGCTTCATACTGCGCGTCGCCGCCGATCAGCTCGGCGTTGGGGAATTTGTCCTGCAGATCCTGCACCAGCTGCTGCGCATCGTTCCCCAGCAGAATGGCGCAGATGCCCACCTCGCTCTGGGCCGCCAGGATCTCGCCCAGCGAACAGCGCCCGACGGCGAAATGGATGCGCATGCCTTTGCCGCCCGCCCGATAGGCCTTCGGCGTCATGCCCAACGCGGCGTTGGCCTGCTGGTAGAAGCGGCCGTTGGCGCCATAACCGGCGTCGAAGATCGCGTCGGTCACCGTTTCCCGCTGCGTAAGACCGGCGCGTAAGCGTTGGCTGCGCTGCGCGTCGGCGTAGCCTTTCGGCGTCAGGCCGGTGATCGCTTTGAACAGCCGGTGGAAATGGTATTGGCTCAACCCGACGTGGCGCGCCAGCGTCTGCAGCGACGGCGCTTTTTCCGCCTGCTCGATATAGCGGCAGGCCTCAGCTATCTGCCGCGCATGCTGTTCCGTCAGCGGCGTCAGCCCCTGCCGGCAGCGTTTACAGGGCCGATAGCCGGCCGCCTCCGCCTGCTCCGCGTCGTCAAACAGCTCCACGTTTTGCCGATTCGGTTGGCGTGACGGGCAGGAAGGCGAGCAATACACGCCGGTGGTTTTCACCGCGTAGATAAAGCGGCCGTCGGCGTGCTTGTCGCGGCTGACAATCGCCAGCCAGCGCGGATCGGCGCTGTCGATTACGTTTTTCATCATCCGTTCCTCACTGCGGTTTCGATGTTAACCAGCATAGTGACGGGCCGTTGGCGAAACACGCCGACTCTTGCTTTTTAATTCGTCGCCGACGTTTTCAACAATCTTTCGACAATTTTTAACCAACAACATGAAGTTTATTACGTTGCCAACCCGGTTGCACGGCGTTAGGATCGCGGCCGGCCACGGGCGTGGCCAGTGTTTCTGCCTGTTAGTTGCGCGCATGGAGAGGTTATTGTGTTAGAGAGTTTTGGCGTCCTGAATTTATGGACCTATTTGGCCGGGGTGGTCTTCATCATCATTCTGCCGGGGCCGAATACGCTGTACGTGCTGAAAACCGGCATATCGGGCGGCGTGCGCGCCGGCTATACCGCGGCGCTGGGCGTGTTTATCGGCGATGCGATCCTGATCTTTTGCGCCTATATCGGCGTGGCTTCGCTGATCCGCACCACGCCGTTCCTGTTTACCCTGGTGCGTTTTCTCGGCGCGATTTACCTGCTGTTCCTTGGCGCAAAAATCCTCTACGCCACCTTCGTGCAGAAGGCGCAGGCGCAACAGCAACAGATTGAGGGCGGCAACAGCATTCTGCGCAAATCGCTGACGCTGAGCCTGACCAACCCGAAAGCTATTCTGTTTTACGTGTCGTTCTTCGTGCAGTTCATCGATTTCAACTACGCGCACACCGGGCTGTCGTTCACCATTCTGGCGCTGATCCTCGAAGCCGTCAGCTTTATCTACATGAGCACGCTGATCTTCTCCGGCGCGATGCTGGCGCATTTCTTCAACCACAAGAAAGGCCTGGCGAAGCTCGGCAATGGCCTGATCGGCCTGCTGTTCCTCGGTTTCGCCACCCGTCTGGCAACCCTGAGTTCGTAATCCTTCCCGGCCGGCGCCCGCCGGCCGCGGTTTACTGTTCCGTCACGGCAAAATGACACGCAGGACAAATCGAATGTCAGGCAGAGCAAAGCCGCCGCTTTACCGCTGATCTAGACTCTCAGGGTTAACGATAACCTGATGAGCCTGATCGGAGGATGTATGTCTGACAATACCGTAGCCGTGCTGGATAGCGTGTCGCGTTTTCTCGATCGTCAGCATGGGCTGTATATCGACGGCCAGTGGCGCGCGTCCGCTGCGGAAGGCCGCCTGGCGGTGTATAACCCCGCCAATGGGCAGCAGATCGCCACCACCGCCGACGCCAACGAACACGACGTCGCGCTGGCGGTGCAGTCCGCCCACAAAGCCTTCAGCGAAGGCGTCTGGGCGCAGCGTCTGCCGGTCGAGCGCGAACGCATCCTGCTGCGCTTCGCCGATCTGGTGGAGCAGCACGCCGAAGAGCTGGCGCAGCTCGAAACCCTGGAGCAGGGCAAATCCATCAACATCGCCCGCGCTTTCGAAGTCGGCAGTACCCTGAACTGGATGCGTTACACCGCCGGGCTGGCGACCAAAATCACCGGTCAGACGCTGGACGTGTCCATTCCGATGCCGCCGGGCGCCAAATATCAGGTTTATACCCGCAAAGAGCCGATCGGCGTCGTCGCCGGCATCGTGCCCTGGAACTTCCCGCTGATGATCGGCATGTGGAAAGTCATGCCGGCGCTGGCGGCGGGCTGCTCCATCGTCATCAAGCCGTCGGAAACCACCCCGCTCACCCTGCTGCGCATCGCCGAACTGGCGAGCGAAGCCGGCGTGCCGCCGGGCGTGTTCAACGTGGTCACCGGCCGCGGCACCGTGTGCGGCAAGGCACTGACCGAACATCCGCTGATCGCCAAAGTCAGCTTTACCGGCTCCACGCCGGTGGGCAAAAGCATCGCGCGCGCGGCGGCGGATCGCCTGACCCGCGTGACGCTCGAGCTGGGCGGTAAAAACCCGGCCATCGTGCTGCAAGATGCCGATCCGCAGCAGGTGATCGAAGGCCTGATGCTCGGCAGCTTCCTCAACCAGGGTCAGGTGTGTGCCGCAAGCTCGCGAATTTATATCGAAGCGCCGATTTACGATCGGTTGGTGGCCGGATTCGAACAGGCGGTGAAATCGCTATCGGTCGGGCCGGGGATGGATACCGGGGCGCAAATCAACCCACTGGTGTCGCTCGCGCACCGCAACAAGGTGGCGGCCTACCTGGACGACGCCCGGGCGAAAAACGCCGAGCTTATCGGCGGCGCGGCCGGCCCGGACGCCAACGGCTTCTACATTCCGCCGACGCTGGTGATCAACCCGGATGACCGGCTGAACCTGACGCGCGAGGAAGTGTTCGGCCCGGTGGTCAACCTGATCCGGGTGGCGAGCGCCGAAGAGGCGCTGAGCAAAGCCAACGACACCGACTTCGGGCTGACCGCCAGCCTGTGGACCACCAGCTTGCAAAAGGCGATGGCGTTTACGCCGCGCATTCAGGCCGGCACCGTGTGGGTCAACACCCATACGTTGATCGACCCGAACATGCCGTTCGGCGGGTTCAAACAGTCGGGCAGCGGCCGTGATTTCGGCCCGGATTGGCTGGATGCCTACACCGAGTCGAAATCGGTCTGCATCCGCTATTGAGTGCAGCGGCGCGGGCCTGGCCCGCGCCCTGATTTACTGATACTGCCGACGGTACTCGCTCGGCGACATGCCGAAACGCTGCTTGAAAGCGGTCGAGAAATGGCTGTGATCGGCGAAGCCCCAGTCGAGGCCGACGCCGGCCAGCTTCTCCTGCCCGGCGGCGCTGCGCAGCGCCTGCGCGCACAGATCCAGCCTGCGGTTCCTGATGTACTGCGCCACCACCAGCCCCTGACGGGCGAACACCCGATACAGACTGCGTAATGACACCCCCAACTCGGCTGCCACCCACTCAGGACGCAGCTGCGGCGACTGTATATGCCTGTCGATCAACGCCAGCGCCTTGTCGAAGACCGGTTGCTGCCCCTCCGGGCGCGCCTGTTCGAGCGTCAGCGCCGGACGCAACAGCGCCGCCAGCGCATTCAGCACCGCCTCGCTTTCCGCCGCGGCGAGCTGAGGATCCTGCATACTGCTCAGCACCAGCTGGCGGCTGAGGCGCACCGCGCTGAGCTCGGCCCCGAGACGCTGGGCGCAAGGCGGCGGCACCGGCAGGCAGCCGCGCGGCAACAGCAGAGAGATTTGGCGCGAATCGCGCTGGAAGGTGAAGCTGCTGGGCCGTGAGGCGTCGATCAGCGTCATGTCGCCGGGAGAGAGCACCGTTTGGCTCTCGCCCTGCTCCATCAACGCGCTGCCGCGCAGCTGGAAGACGGTAAAAAAGTGCGCGCCGTCGCTGCGGGCGATTTCACGCGGCGTGCGATACAGCCGGGCCTGGGCCACGTCGACCACGCTCAGACGCAGCGCATGGGCGCGGAACTCCTGCATCGCCCCGCTGAAACCCGGCCCCAGCGTTTTCGCGCAGAACCTGCCGCAGGCGGTGTTGATTTTGCCCAGCCACTCTTCGAAGCCGGCGTCGCGGAGCGTTGCCAATGCCGTCATGATCTCTCCCTTCAAACGCCGGCGGCGCTGCGCCGTTGAACAGAAAATCACCATAACAATCCGTTAACACACAATCAATGGCGAGCGGGGGATTTGGCGCCGCGATCACAGATCATCGGGCGCCGGAGGGGAATCGCCTTAAGGCTGCGTATCCAACAGATGGCGCACCACCGCGGCGTACTCTTTGGCGTAGCCTTCAACGCTGGTGCTGGCCATGCCGGCATTGTCTATCTTGTATTTGCCTGCCACGTAGAACGACGGGGTGCCGCGCACGTCGAACGCTTTCACCGCTTCGTTCTGCTTGGCGATCAATCCTTTGACCAGCAGGCTGTGGCGCGCGTTTTCATAGGTAGCGGCATCGATGCCGGCCGCCGTAAACACCCGCTGAATATCGTCGGCGCCGTTGACGGCGCGCTGTTTCTGCACCGCGTCGAACATCGCCCCTTCAATCTTGTCTTCCACGCCCAGCACCGTCGCCACCGCCCAGGCTTCGGTCAGCTCATTGCCCAGTTTGCCCATCAGGCTGACGTGATATTTAGTGACTTTCTCACCGGCGGGCAGCGCCTGTGCCACGGTGCTGCCTACGCGGTAGGTTTCGGCGAACTGATAGCAAGGGCCACAGTAGAAGGAGAAGAACTCCACCACCGCCGGCGCGGCGGCTACCGGCTTATCCAGCCGGGTGTATTGCTCGCCCGCACGGTAATCCGCGGCCTGAACCGCAGGCAGCGCCAACATCAATACGACGGCGGCGGCGAACGAACGCTTAACTTTTGCCAACATAAACACTCCTGGTTTCATCTATGAACATCGTCCTTAGCGGCGGTTTTTATAATCAAATAACCGCCAGAAGACCAGTTTTTATTACCTTCTATACCCTAAATAATTGGAGTTGCATCACGGCGGCAAGAGCGGGAGTCCCCAGGAGCTTACTCAAGTAAGTGACTGGGGTGAGCGCTCGCAGTCAACACAGATGCAGCTTCAAGTATGACGGGTATATTTGTGAGGGATTATGTTCAGCGCCCTTCGTAACCGTCCCAGTACGCGCCTACCGCTTCCTGCGAGAACACCTGGCGGCGTTTAGGGTTGTCGGAGCCGCTGTAAGTGCGGTTGATGAAAATGGTTTTGTGTTCCATGTTCTGCTGGAATTCCGGGCTGGCCAGATAGTCGGCCTTTTTCTGCGCCTCGCTGCGCACCACGCCTGCCGCGCGATCCTTTTTCCCCAGCTGGTAGAACTGTTCGAACATCGGCACGGCGTTCTTAATACTGCCGTTCACATCGGTGCGGAATTGCGGATCGAAATCGTCGCGGGTTTGATAAATGTAGTGCTTGGCATGCAGCTCGGCGCTGCTGAGGTGATGGGTGCAGGCGCTGAGCGCCAACAGCGGCAACAACAGCGCCGCGCTTTTCAGTCTTTTCATGTCGTCTGTCCCTGTCAGTGAGGAAGGTTCCTTTAGCGCCAAGAGCATAGCGCCGGCCCCCGGCGAACGTCAAACGACAAAACGCGCATCGCCTTGTTTTATATTAATATTATATACATTGATTGGTATTCATTGCCTGAAACACTATGCTTTAACAGACAGGGTAAACACTCACCGACAGCGAGGCGGCCAATGAAACCGATCGACAAAAGCGTGGGGGAGTACGACCTCACGGCGGAAAAAAAAGCGGGCATGATCACCGGCACCATCCGCGGCGAACTGCCGGACAGCGACGCGAACCTGCCGCTGCTGCCCTTCTCCGGCACCTTCGCCGGCCCGAGCGTGGCCGAAGCCATCGCCGATATTCAGCAGCAGTTCCCCGACATCGAACCGGCGATTATCGACGATTTGCGCGAGGAACTGCTGAAGGCCGGATTCTAATCCGGATCGCAATGCCGCACGAACGGACTGTACACCGGCGCGCCGGGCTTCAGCGCCAGATCGGCGTCAAAATCTTCATTGCGGTTGAACGGCACCACCAGCCAGGCGGAAAACGCCTTCAAACCGTCCCGGTACGCCTGCGTCACCTTCGCCAACGCGGCATTTTGCGCCTGCAGAGCCTCGCCCGCCAACCCGCCGCGCACGCCATAGACCAGGAACGGCTCCAGCACGCTAAAGCCGATATAGTGCAACGCATGCATGATGGGCCACAGCATCAGCCGCATATCGCCGTCACGCCCGTTTGGCGCGCAGGCCTGTGCGGAAGCGCCGGCGGTGACGGTCAGCAGCGCCCGTTTGCCGCGCATTACGCCGTTCTCATGGCGGTGGCGGCTGTCGTAGATCCCGCCGTAAACGAACACCCGATCCATCCAGCCTTTGATGATGGCCGGCGCGCCGAACCACCAGAAAGGAAACTGCAACACCAGCGTATCCGCCCAGTGCAGCAGCTCGATATGCCGCCGGATCTCCGCCGGCAGCGCCTGAGTCGTCCAGTGATGGCGCTGCTCCTGCATCGCATCAAATCTGTCCGCCTGCTTTCTGCTGGGGTAGTGGCCGGCGCCCTCGCGCGGATCAAATCCCTCCTGATACAGATCGACCGTCTTCACCTGATGCCCCTGCGCCAGGCAGGCCTGCCGCGCCTGTTCGGCCAAATGAGCATTGAAAGAATGCGGCTCGGGGTGAGCCAGCACAATCAGCACGTTCATCCTGTTTCTCCCGTTGTAAGGTGGTGCTGCTATGCTGTGGCTTTATCGCACCCTTGGCAATTACGCACCTGAAGGTAACCCCCAATGGCTTATCCCGGCGACGTCTATTCGAGCAAGTGCTCCGCGCGCGATGCGCTGGCGCTGATTTCCGGCAAGTGGGTGATGCTGATCCTGCCAGCGCTGGCGCAGCGGCCGCTGCGCAACGGCGAACTGCTGCGCCGCATCGACGGCATTTCGCAGAAGGTGCTGACGCAAACGCTGCGCCAGTTGGAACGCAACGGGCTGCTCGAACGGCTGGATTTAAGTGAAAAGAATCAGGCGCATGTGGAATATCGGCTCAGCGCCGTCGCCTGCTCGCTGGTCGAGACGCTGACGGCGCTGGACCGCTGGGCGGAATACCATTTCCCCGAGCTGGACGCCGCCCGCGAGCGCTATGATGCCGACCGCAAGCGCGAGAGCGAGTAAAGCGGTTTGGCAAGCAACGCGCGGCGCACAGAATGCGCAGGTGAGACGCTTGTTCCCGGTCTCGCCATCCGTTATCTATAGTTAATTCAATTCGCCGGTAACGGCCTACTCCACCTGAGGATCTTGCCTTGACGTTTTTAAAACACCCAATCGCCGCGCTGGTGCTGGCCGGCTGCGGCCTGCTGTCGGCGGGCGGCGCGCTGGCCGCTTCCGATGCGCTGGTGTACTGCACCGTTGCCTCGCCGGAATCGTTCAACCCGCAGCTCTCCAGCTCCGGGCCAACCTTTATCGCCACCTCGCAGGTGCTGTACAACCGCTTGGTGACGCTGCGCGAAAGCGATAAAACGCCCGCCCCGTCGCTGGCCACCGAGTGGAGCGTCAGCCCGGACGGCAAGACCTACACCTTTACCCTGCGCCAGGGGGTAAAATTCAACAGCAACAAATACTTCACCCCAACGCGCGACTTCAACGCCGAAGACGTGGTGTTCACCGTGATGCGGCAGAAGGATCCCGCTAACCCGTATCACAAGGTCTCCGGCGGCAACTATGAATACTTCACCGACATGGGCCTGGATAAGCTGATCACCCAGGTGGAAGCGGTGGACGAGCATCACGTGCGCTTCACGCTGAGCCAGCCCAACGCCGCCTTCGTCGCCGACTGGGCGATGGATTTCGCCTCGATCCTGTCCGCCGAATACGCCGACGCCATGCTGAAAAAGGGCACGCCGGAATACGTCGACAACTGGCCGATCGGCACCGGGCCGTTCGCGCTGCAGCAGTACAAGCAGGATTCGCTGATCCGCTACATCGCCAACCCGCACTACTGGCAGGGCGAAGTGGCCAGCAAGCACCTCATCTTCTCCATCACGCCGGATCCGCAGACCCGGCTAGCCAAGCTGAAAACCAACGAATGCCAGATCATCCCCGCGCCGCTGCCGGAACAGTTCGCCGCCATCAAGGCCGACGGCAACCTGCAGCTGCACGACATTACCGGGCTGAACGTCGGCTATCTGGCGTTCAACACCCAGAAAAAACCGTTCGACAACCTGCTGGTGCGTCAGGCGCTGAGCTACGCGGTAGACAAGAAAGCGATCGTCGCCGCGGTGTTCAAAGACAGCGGCACGCCGGCCAATTCGCTGCTGCCGCCGGGCATGCTGGGCTACAACGATAAACTGCCGGAGTACGCCTACGATCCGCAGAAGGCGCGCGAGCTGCTGAAGCAAGCCGGGCTGGAGCAGGGTTTTGAGACCGACATCTGGTCGATGCCGGTACAGCGCCCTTACAACCCGAACTCGAAGCGCATCGCCGAGATGATCCAAAGCGACTGGGCGAAGGTGGGCGTGAAGGCCAAGATCGTCACCTGGGAGTGGGGCCAGTATCTGGCCGGGCTGCGCAAAGGCGAGCAGCAGAGCGCACTGTACGGCTGGGTCTCGGACAACGGCGATCCGGACAACTTCGCCACCCTGCTCGGCTGCGCCGGCGTGCAGAGCGGCGCCAACGTGGCGCGCTGGTGCGATAAGGATTATGACAGCCTGATCCAGCAGGCGATCCAGGAGAACCAGCCACAGGCGCGCGCCAAGCTGTATCAACAGGCGCAGGTGATCTTCGCCAAACAGGCGCCGTGGCTGCCGCTGGCCACCGGCAAAGTGTTCTACGCCACCCGCAGCAACCTGAGCGGCTACGTGGTGGACGTGAACGGCAGCGATTTCGCCAAGGCCAAATTGAACTGATCCCAGGCGCCGCAGCGAGGGCTGCGGCGCAACCCGCGTCATCGCTTAATAAGCTACCGGCCTCGGAATCTACCGCCTGTTAACTTCATACCTTACGACGCTCACGGCCTCCCCTGCCGTCAGGCGCATACCCCACTAAACCAATAGCTTAATAAGTGAGTTGAGCCTGGCGTTTTGCCTAAATTGCGCGCACGCGCTTTCCTCCGATGTAACATTTCGTTACCATCGACGCACAGACCCTTTAACATCAAAAGGTAACCCGGTGCAGAACACCTACATGCCGTGGCAAATTCGCCTGCACTGGCTGGTGGCGATCCTGCTGGTCATCGCCTGCGTCACCATCGAGCTGCGCGGCTTGGCCGAACCAGGCAGCGCCCCCTGGTACGTGCTGGTTGTCACCCACTTCAGCTGCGGCGTAACGGTATTTGCGCTGATGATCGCCCGCCTGTTCCTGCGCTGGCGCCACCCCTCGCCCGCCATCGCGCCCAAACCGCCGAAGTGGCAAACCGGCCTGGCGCACCTGACGCACACCCTGATCTACCTGCTGCTGCTGACGCTGCCGGTGCTGGGGGTCTATTCGCGCTATCTGGGCGGCAAAGAATGGTTTCTGTTCGGCCTGCCGATGCCGTTTGCCGACGTGGCCGATCGGCCGCAGGCGCGGGCGATTATCGGCTGGCACAAAACGCTGGCATCATTCGGCTACTGGCTGATCGGCCTGCATGCCGCCGCCGCGCTGTTCCACCACTATATCGTCAAGGACAATGCGCTGGTGCGCATGCTTCCGTTGCTGAAAAAGCGCTGATTACCCGGCGCCAGGGATGAATTTTCGGGCCACGCCCGCCGACAGGGAATGACATGCAAACCCAATTTTTTCATGTGACCGTCGAACAATGCGCCTGCCAGCAGACGGCGCCCGACAACCTGGTGAGGATCATCGCCTCCGGCCAGACGTTCTTTTTTTACCGTGACGACTTCAGCGACAGCGAAAATCTGCTGGCCACGCTCGCCGCCGGCGATCGGGTGAAGATCGGCGCTCACCGCCTGCGTGACGGCAGCTACTGGCTGCACTGGCTGCTGCACGGCACGAAAGGCCGGCTGGAACCCGACAGAACGCTGAAATACAAGCTGAAATACTTCGCCCTGCTGGTGCTGGGCGCCGCGTTGGCCGGTGGCTTCCCGGCCGCCTTTTTCATCATGGACCGGGAAGATTCCTGGCTGACCATTGTCCTGTTCTTTATCGCCATCATCGCCGGCCTCATCGGCATCGGCATGGTGCTGTTCGTCGGTTCAGAGCTTCTGCTGATCGGGCACCGCGGCCGCAGGCGCCTGCTCAGGGCGCTGGATCGCGTGCTGCTGGGGCAAGACGTCACGCCGCCCGATTCGCTCAGCCTGAAAATCCCCGGCATCAGATACCGGGCCGTCCGCAAAGACGCCGTGCCGACGACCGCACCGCTGCAGACCGCACTTCCCCTTCCTGACGGCGTCGAGGCCTCCGGCATCGAGACGGTCAACGCCCTGAGCTACGAACTTCGCCACTATGAGATCCCGCGGCAGGTGCAGTATTTGGACACTTATGCGTGGCGTCAGAACGAGACGCACTTCGCGGTGACGACCCGTGCGCTCAACGTCCCCACGACCAAACTGCATCCGGTATTTCGTCGGCAGCATCCGCTTTTCATCGCTAAGGGCGATCCGCTGCAGGTGTTGTACTGCGAGAACGACACCGTCCCCGAGTTGCCTACGGTGCGCGGGATCATCAATCATCGCGACCGCCAGACCTATCTCATCGGCGGCAATCGCTACTTCACCGAAGCCGGCCTTAACCTGAGCGCGCGTGTCGTTTTCATCCTGGGCGCGATCATGATGTGTTTGATGCTCGGTCTGATCGTGTGGGATAACGCCGATACCCCAGCGGGCTTTTACCTGGATGCCTGGACCCTGAAGCGCCTCGGCAGTGAGTTGCCGCCGATTCTGCTGCTGATGATGCTGATGGTCAGCGGCCTGGCGCTGCTGATCGAGGGCTTCGCCCAGATCTGCCGCCTCTACGCTTTTGAACAGCACCGCACGTTTAAGACGTTCAAATACCTGCGCAATCTGCGCCGCAGGCTATGGCGGCAGGAACAGGTGACGGAGCTGAAATGATGACGCTAGCGCTTTATAAAAGACCCCTTATTATCCTGACGCTGTTTTTGGCCAGCGCGCTGGGCGTCTATTTCCTCGCCCCTGAACAACGCTATGCGCAGTGGCAATGGACCCAGAGCGACGAGGCGTTGCCGACAATAGCCCGTTACGATCTCATCCACAGCTACCCGGCGCAGAACGGCGCTCTGCTGCTCATCAGCAAAAGAAGTGAGACCAGCGCCTACAACAGCTTCTACGGCTGGGCGGCCAACTATCTCAGCCAGGTGTTATTCACCGGCCCGAAGGGGTTGCAGATGCTGGGGCAACTCGACGAATCAATCTACGATGCGGTTTGCGTCGAGCAGGAGTGCGTGCTTTTTCTGTCCAAAGGGCGCCGGCTGGTCGATGTGCAACGGGGCACCATCGGGGCGCTGATCCCCTGGCCGGAGGGCGACGACAATCTGCCTTCCTTTATCGGCGGCAAACTGGTGGCGCTGTCGGGAAAGCGCGCGCTGTATTTCATCAGCACCGAAGGCGTATTCTACAGCCCGGACTTTGGCGCCCATTGGCGGCAGACGCTGGATCTGCCGGCGCTGTTGGATGAGCGACAGCTGCTGGGCTTTGAGCGCGGCGAGGAGGAGTCACCGACGGCTTACGCCTCCGGTAAGCGCAAATCCATGCCCGAGATCTTTACCGCCGTTGATGGCGATCGCGTGCTGTTTTGGATGAACCCGGTGCTCGGTTCCGGCGCCTTGCACATTGCCGTTAACGGCAAAACCGGCGAGGTGGCCGAACTGCATTGGCTAACGGTGCGCGTCAAGGAAAGCGCGCAGGCCCCGGATGGCGGCATCTACCTGATCGCCCAAACGCTGGACAGAGGGCTGTATCAGCTTCTGCGTTATCAATCCGACGGGCAGTTGGCAGTGCTGTTGGAAAACGGCGATAAATCGCTGTATCAGCTGTGGGCGGGCAACGACAAGCTGGTCGCCCAAACGGATAACGGCGATGCGCGCCTTTCGCTGATTTTCGATCTGCGTTCATCCGAAGTGCGCTACCGACAGCCGTTGGAGTACCGCTACAACGGGCGCGACGACGCACGCCAAACCGTGATCGAACCGGAAAGCCACTATGGCGATGACGGGGAGACCCCCGCGCTGCCCTACTTCGTTCGCTATCGCTCCACCACGCCGTGAACATAAGGAACCTGCCATGCTGTTAGGTTATGGCGCCGGCGCCGCCGGCCTGCTGGCGCTGTTATTGGCCCTGCTGCTCGCCGGCATCCTGCTCGCCTGGTGGGGCTGGCGCTACGCCGCCGCCCGCTGCGGCCGCCCGCGCCCGCCGCTTTCCTGGGGCGGCTATCTGTTGGCCTCGGCGCTGGCGATCTACCCGGTGGCGTTCGCGCTGATGCTGATCGACATTGCCCTTCAGGATCTCAAGAGCCAGCGGGCGGAAGAACGCTGGAATCGGCGCAGTTACCTGACGCTCGAGGCGGCAAAATCGTTCGGTGAAATCACCCTGCCGAAAGGCAGCTGGGTAAACCGGCAGGAGCCGCGCCAGCCCGGCACCGAAGACAGCCCCATCACGATGAACGGCGTGACTGCCGTGCGTTTTCCTCAGCCGCAGAGCGTGGCCGGCGTGCCGATCATCGCCTTCGAGGTTTTACCGCCGGTGATGGAGCTGGCAGGTGCGCATACCTTCACCCGTCCAACCGGCCAAACGGTGCACTGCGAAGCCGGTTGGCTGGTCTCTTTCTCTTTACCGCCGGATAAGCCGACCCCGCAGTGGGAGGAGTGGCAGGCCGGGCTACCTGCGGCGGCGTTTCGGCCCAGCGACTGGATCTTTAGGGAGTGCTTCTCCGGCAGCCCGATCGCGGTGCTGACCTTGCACAACGGCGAAGTCAGGGTGCTGCCTTAAGCCTTACGCCGTGGCGTTGGGCAAGCGCACGGTCACGCGGTTGTTGGCCGTTGGCAACTGCAGCGGCGTTTCCTGCCAACTTACCGCGATAACCAATACCGGCGGGGCCGGCACGCGCGGCTCACGCCCGCCTGGCCCCACGCTGTAGGCATCCCATTCAATCACAAACACCCCGCCGTCTTGCGGCTCGACCCGCTCGACGAAAAAGGTGGTGTCCGAACCGCGCCCGCCCGCCGGTTTATGCGCATAAGAGAGCAGGCTGAACCACTCGCCGGCGAAGTAGAGATGGTATAGGCCATCGACGATATGCTCGCCGCGGAACTGGCAGCCGCCGACGCTCAAACCGTCACCCGACGGGGATTCCGCCACGCGTTCGAGATCGCGCACGAAGCGATCGGTCGGCCTGTTATCCAACAACAGTTCATAAGGCGGCGTGTGCAGCAGCGCGGCAGGATCGTCCGCCTGGCGCAGATCCGCCGGCAACATCGCGCGCGCCGCCAGCACGCGGCCGCTGGGCAACGTGATCTCCAGCCGATCCGCCGGATCCGCTACCCACTGCGGCACCCACAGACCGCGCACAAGGTGCAACGGCGTGGCTTCCACCTGCCGACACGTCGCCCGCAGCCGCACCAGCGCCTCAGCGGAACCGGCGGCCAAGGCTCCCAGCTCGCGATCGGTCAACGCAGGCAGCGCATACATCGCCCGGGCGGCGGGCTCGTATACCGTCAGCTCCTCTCCCTCGCGGCTGCGGGTCGGTATCAGGCGCAGCTTGCCATCGTCCACGTCCTGCGGCGCGGCGCAGGCGCCATGCACAATCGCCCCGTCGCGCAGCAGCAGCGTCCAAAAGCTGGGGCCGCCCATGCCCAGTTCCCCCACGCCGCCAATCTGCCGGTCGCTGTCGCCGGCGTGCGCCATCTCAATCGGCTGCGAACGCCAGTCGGTCTTGCGCCACTCTGCCGCTTCTTCGGGTTCTTGCCCGCTTTTAGCGGCGCGCTTCGCCCATTGCAGCGCGGCAAACAGCGCGATGCACAGCACACCCCAAACCGGGTGATCCTGCCAAATCAATAACCAACCGACGATCAAAAGCGCCCAGGCGGCCATGGCGATGTCCTTTTCGAAGAGAAAACCGCCTGATTCTAGCTCAGGCGGTTAGTGGGGTTGAAGCCTATGCCATGAATAATTAGCCGTTAAATAGAAAGGTAATAATTTCAGCGTTATTTCTGTGACTATGAAGATCACATAAATAACGCTTCACCGAGTGGTCCCAGCGTAAAAACATAACTCTCTGTATCTCAATAAATATTTATTGCTCGATTAAAAAAACAGAAAGCGTAAAGAGAAAAAATCGCAATAATTTGTACATATTCTAAACATTGACTATGTTTAGACATACTATTTATATGCAGGAAAAAATACCGAATAAAAAATCAGAAAGGCGCTTAAAAAATTAACACAACCTTGCTTACCGCGAGGAAGAAAAACTCTTTTCCAGCAATATTCCGAGGATATTTTATCTCCACGGAACGGGTCACTTTGCGTTTTATCAGGCCAATAGGCTACACACCGCAATTAATATCATTATTAGCATTCCGGAGACCGACAATGAAAATCGTTACGGGCATTATCCTTACCTCTGTGGCCGCCTTCAGCGGCGCGGCTTACGCGGCCGATGCACAACCTACCACCGGCAACGCGGAAGTGATGCTGGAACACGTGCACGCCGTGATGGAAAACGGCAGCCCGGCGCCGCAGCACGACGCCGCCTGCCAAAAAGAACTTTCCATGCCGGAATCGAAATATATCGGCATGAAGGTCAAAACCGATTACACCATCAACAGCAGCACCATGATGATGTCGGCCAAGTCGATGTTCCCATCGCCGGATTCCATGAAACCCATGGAGCTGACGGTCGATCTCTCCGCGCTGGGCCTGGCGGATGTGTATGCCTTCGGCGCCTTTAAACCGGCCGCATTGCCGCAGGCCTATATTTATTTCACCATCGACAAGGATTTTAAAAATCCGGTCAGCACCTTTATGATCATTAACCAAGGCAAGCAATATAACTGCGTGATCTCCAGCTCGAATAAAATGATGAGCAAAGAGATGCGCGGCAAGATGATGATGAAGAAACAGTAACGGAATAAAAAACGGCGCTTCCCTTAGCAGGAAGCGCCGTCAGAAAAGCCTTAAATCAGACCAGGATTGTATTTCTGGTTGAATTTCTCTTCCGATTGGAACAGATAAATAATGCCTTCGATAAAGCCGACAATCGATGGGATCCCCGTCCAGCAGAACAGCAGGTAGAACAGCCCCCACCACTTCATCCCTAAGTAAAACTTGTGAATGCCCAGTCCGCCCAGGAAGATGGCCAACAGGGCCGCCGCGAGCTTGTCTTTTCTGCTCATAGTTCACTTCTCCTAACTTCTCACCGAACCACCGGCATGCCTAAAAACGGATGCCGCTCCACAGAGCGCCGCATCGCAATGCTTGAGGAGGAAAACATTCATCCATCAAGGCTCAACAGGGGTAATTATAACAGCTATTAATTAAACGGTTGTTTAACCGGCGAAAGGATAAGCAGGGGGATGCATGGAAAGTGAGGCTACAGATACTCGGTTTCGGCTCAAAAAAACACGCTCGCTCGCAGGAGCTCGTCGGCATAATAGATGAGCGAAAATTATCCCGCAGCCGTCATTGTAAGAGATAAGGTTAAAACAGATTTTCATTGCCTGATATCGGCATATCGTTATAATTTTTAGTTTCCCTGGTGAATGCCTGCAGACGATTAAAAGCAGCTCACTTGCAGGTGTTCAAAAAATGACTATATCACAACGCTAAAGCCCATCACGTTGAGTATTATGCGCCGCAATCGCATTCGCCATCAGTGCATAATCCTTGATGACCCCTTGGTGACGACGCCCTGAGCAGAAAATAAAATCACAGCGTTGCTCATCTTCGATCAGTTTTTTTGCCAGATGCCTGACTCGCAATTTGGGTGTTGCATTAATTCTGGTCACCCGCCCTCTTTCAGTTTCATTACTTTGCGGATGAACCTTTTCTTCATACTCGCCAATCATCAGGGTTATTTTATTAACGCTTTCAGCGATTGTTAACTTGCCATCAGGAAGCAACGCCCCATTCCCCCACCAGATCGATGGACTGGCCGCCAGATAATTTTGAAACGCGTCAGGATGGTTCAACAGCGTATAAAGTACAAAATGCCCGCCATGTGAATGACCTGCCAGCGTTTGTTTGTCTGTATTGATTGAGTAGCGTGACTCAACCCAGGGCTTAACGCATGCGGTGATAAACTGATAAAATGCCGGCGCTCCGCCACCGTCAATAAACTCTTTATCATCAGAGGGAACCGTATAGTCGCGGGTTCTTGCTTTTAGTATATCCACCCCATCCTGATAGCCGATGCCCACATAAAGAATATTGTCGTTGTTTCTACTCTGATGGCGTTCGGTCAGCTTGGAGAATTGAGTATTGGCATCGAGAAAGTAAAGCGCTTTTAAATCGCCATGCGCTTGCTTGTCATGAGCAATAAAAACCCTATAACGTTGACCATTAAAGTTAAAGTCCTTCGTTCTTGAAATCAAACATCCACACATAACAACCTCACTTTATAAATAAGCCAGTGATTTAACATTGGCGATAATGTCTTTTCCCAGATAAGAAAAGACGGTGAGGTTCAACCGTAGCAACGTATTATTCTGCTTACGACGCTTGCTGGTTGTGTGAATGATTAAACAAACACGTTTTTATTATACCTTGCAGCGCATTGCCACGTCGCGATAAGCAGAAATATCAACCGCAAGCGTTGCAGACGCCAGTGCTGCGTATTTTTACAAGGAAGGCAGTGAAACTTGAAATGGTGCCGATAATAGGAGCGAAACAAAGAAAGTAATCAACTGTTTTAAAACGATTTTTATAATCACAAAACAGAAGTCTATACATATACCTATACACAATAAAATGGTGCACAATACATAGAATAAATTATAAGCAATTAGCACTAGCCCAGCGCTCATCATATTAAAAAAAGATTTATAGGAAAACTGTTCACCCTATACACCTTTTGATTTTATCCTTTTATTTCAATGCATTGATGGGTGTATAGCTACCTTCTCGGTGTACACCTCTGTTCACCTACAGGGTGAACAGCCTGAATCACAGGCACAAAAAAACCGGCCTGAGCCGGTTTGGGGAGGACTTGTCGTTATGATATTGGCCATTCAGCAGCCGATAGGATGCCCTGGTGTTGCTGCATGTATTCGGGTCACTGCCACTATAGGCGGCGCGGCGATTGAGCGTCCAATGGGTTCGGCAGATCAATAACGGCCTATTGATCGGCCCGGCCGATCGACTTGCTCATTGTCACACTGCACCACACTTCGGCAGCCAGTCCGCCTCACATTCCTCACTCAATATCAGGTTGGTTTGTATTCCGTGCTTGGTGCGGCGTTTCAGCAACGTGTGTTCGTACTCTTTCAGCGTCTGCGGCACCGCCTAGCCGAACGCCGTCAGGTTCATCACTTGCTGATACCCCCTTGCAGCCGTAAACGACAGGTAGACGTGGTACAGGTTGCAATGCGATATACTACCGGTCACTGAATTACATCAGGTTTTTATTAACCGCCAGTATCACCGACGGGATATGGATCCACGTAGGCGGCCCGATATTTCAGCTCTATGATGAGCACATTTTCGTCAGTTAAGGCATCAATGCTCGCCCTTTATAATTCGCCCCCTAGACAGCATGAAAATAAGCAATTGAATTTTAAAAAATTACGCCAACTCATATTCTGCGTAAAAAACCAAGAAGACACTGAATAAAAATAGATGCCCCTCTTGTTTTACAAACATCTCTAGCGTACGAAAACATTTGCATAGAAACAGCGCGCTCTACACACATTAGAATAAAAAAGGTTTAATTTAATAATCACAATACATATCATTTCACCCCAGTTTCAGAACTGCCCCTCATATAAAACAGCGACCTATCCAAGATAAATTCCATATCGCCACACTTACTTATAAAATCATCTTGCCAATCTCTTTATTTTCACTTAATAATTAAAGTTCGATTCCATTATTAACAACCCGGGATATTACTAGCACCCTTCACTATAATAATCAGTCAACGGCACCGATTTCCGCAATCGAACCTCGTTAATTCATTAGGCAGCTTAACGATAAAATCGTTACCACCCTGAAAAAACATATCCCAACAGCCTCTACTTCACTCTAAAACGCATTATTATATTCTGATTTTAATAATATTCTGAGTGAGAAAGTTACCCCCCCCGGGGTTAATTATGTCAACAATGTTCAGAGCACTGTATTTCAAAGAGCAAACATCAATAGCCATACTTATGACGCCACATGAAGAAAAAAACATCAACACATTATAAAATGCACAACAATTACATGCCGTTAGCGTTAAAAACACCTTCTCCATCAAACCTTGATAAATAGCAGACAATAAATTAACAATCATCTATTAGAATGGCATAAAAACCGCCAATCAATAAACATGCAAAAGTCAAAGAATAGTGCTTGCAGGATATGAATCTTGAAAAAAAACATTATCTACGAATTACTCTCGGGACAGATTGTCCCAGGCCCTGTCTGGAGGAAGAAGAGCTTCCGTGCAAAGTTCTTACTTCGACTTATTTTATACTATTCACCGACTAAAAAGGCACTATCCATTTTAACTCAACAGAATGATTTAAAATCGATATTATATCATCAAAACACATTCCCTTGTAAAACGCACAGGCAATACCTGATGCGCAACCTTAATGCCAAACAACGCGCATCGGCTATTGTCAGCCATTACCGATATGTGTCTTCCCTCAACAACAAAATGCTGTCCAATGCGCTGATATCACAAGAAGAAACGATTTTGGCGGAATTCACCGGCAGAGAAGAGGCGCGTTTTACCATTTCTGCCTCTTGTGCGCACAAGGCAGAACGAGAAGGTGAGTCAACGCTATGGCTGCGTGGTGACAATAATGTGTTACTCGCCAGCGTGACCTTTTCGGCCGTGTCCGAAGGGGCTGAATGGCATTTCATCATTGGTGGTCTGCAAGGCCCTGGACGGCACGTACCGCACGAGACCATCAAAGAAGCTACGCGTGCTCTGTCGGGTATTTTCCCCAAACGTGTTTTGATGGAGTTTATCAGCCGCTTCGCTGAACTCACGGCGGTGCGCGCCATTTATGGCGTCAGTGATAATGGACACGTTTTTCGCTCATTGCGCTATCGACTGAGCAAAGGCCGGCATTTACATGCAAGTTACGACGATTTCTGGTCATTGATAGGCGGGATAAAACAAAATGCCTGGTGCTGGCAACTGCCCTTGACGTTTGAAAGAAAATCTTTGGAGCATATTCCCAGCAAAAAACGCGCGGAGTATCGCCGACGTTTTCAAATCATAGATGATATTGCAGAGCAAGTTCGCACGCTTAATACGACTAACCTCTGCGCGAAAATTGCATAATAAAACTATCATGAACATTCTTGGGACAGTTTTTTGAGTCAAATACCCCGTACGTTGCCCCCCAATTACAGGGAAAACCAGTTGCCATCCTTCAGTCGGCCAGCACTACTGCACATCGACGCGTCGTCACAGAATAAGACGCTCTGCCCGCAGTGCGACATGCTGGTGGCGCTGCCGCCGCTGGCCTATGGCAGCAAAGCGGTATGCCCGCGCTGCAAAACCACGCTCACTACCCGCTGGGACGAGCCGCGCAAGCGGCCGATCGGTTACGCGCTCAGCGCCTTGTTCATGCTGGTGCTGGCCAACATTTTCCCGTTTATCAACATGCGCGTTGCCGGCCTCGGCAACGAAATCCGACTGATCCAAATCCCGGAAGTCATGGTGGCGGAAGACTACGCCAGCATGGCCACGCTGTTTATGATGTTCGTGCAGCTGATCCCGGCGTTCTGCATGGTGGCGATCGTTCTGCTGTGCGCCAAAGTGCGCTTGCCGCTGGGGCTCAAAGCGTGGATGGCCCGGGTGCTGTTCCAGTTCAAGACCTGGTGCATGGTGGAGATTTTCCTCGCCGGTGTGCTGGTCAGCTTCGTCAAGCTGATGGCCTACGGCGACATCGGCATCGGCAGCAGCTTCGTGCCCTATTGCCTGTTCTGCCTGCTGCAGGTGCGCGCTTTCCAGTGCGTGGACAGGCGTTGGCTGTGGCAGGACATCGAACCGGCGCCGCGCCTCGACCGCCCGCTGACGGCGGGGCGTACCGGCATGCGCCAGGGCGTGCGCTCCTGCGCGTGCTGCACGGCGATCCTGCCGGCCAACCAGGTGCGCTGCCCACGTTGCCACACCCCCGGCTATGTGCGCCGCCGCCACAGCCTGCAGTGGACGCTGGCGCTGCTGGTGACCTCTGTCATGCTGTATATACCGGCCAACCTGATGCCGATCATGGTGACCGAGGCGCTGGGGAACAAGATGAATTCCACCATCATGGCAGGGGTGATCCTGCTGTGGGGGGACGGTTCTTACCCGGTGGCGATGGTGATTTTCATCGCCAGTATCATGGTGCCGTCGCTGAAAATGCTGGCGATCGGTTGGCTGTGCTGGGATGCCAACGGCAGGAAGAAACCGCGTGCCGACAGCGAGCGGATGCACCTGATTTATGAAGTGGTCGAGTTCGTTGGTCGCTGGTCAATGATCGACGTATTTGTGATCGCCGTATTGTCGGCGCTGGTGCGAATGGGGCAGTTGATGAGCATTTATCCTGCGACGGGCGCCGTGCTGTTCGCGCTGGTGGTGATCCTCACCATGTTCGCCGCCATGACATTTGATCCCCGGCTGACCTGGGATCGCGCAAGTGAAACAATCAACAAGGAGCCGCAAGGTGACGGAAAATAATCATAGCGTCGCAGACGTTGAGAAGATCAAACGCTGGTCGCCGGTGTGGATCATTCCCATCGTGACCGCGCTGATCGGCGCCTGGATCCTGTTTTACCACTTCAGCCATCAGGGGCCGGTGGTGACGCTGGTCACCACGACGGCGGAAGGGCTGGAAGCGGGTAAAACCAAAATCAAAAGCCGCAGCGTGGACGTCGGCGTGGTGGAAACCGTCACGCTGAGCGACGATCTGAGCAAGGTGATGGTACAGGCGCGCCTCAATTCCGGCATGGAGAAATTGCTGCGTCAGGACTCCGCCTTTTGGGTGGTGAAGCCGCAGATCGGCCGTGAAGGCGTCTCCGGGCTGGGCACGCTGCTGTCTGGCGCTTATATCGAACTGCAGCCGGGCAGCAAGGGCAAAGACGGGAAAGACAACTATCAGCTGCTCGATGCGCCGCCGCTGGCCTCTCCGGACGCCAAAGGGCTGCGCATCGTACTGGACAGCGAGAAATCGGGCCAGCTCAATGCCGGCGATCCGGTGCTGTTCCGCGGCTACCGCGTCGGGTCGGTGGAGACCAGCTACTTCGATCCGAAAGCGCGCGCCATGCGCTATCAGCTGTTCATCACCGCACCTTACGATCAGTTGGTCACCACCAACGTGCGCTTCTGGAAAGACAGCGGCGTGGCGTTTGACATGTCGGCGCAGGGCATGCGGGTGGAGATGGGCTCGTTGACCACGCTGTTCAGCGGCGGCGTCAGTTTCGACGTGCCGGACGGTTGGGATCGTGGCGAACAGGCTAAAGAGAAGGCGGAGTACCAGCTGTTCGACAACCAGAGCAGCACGCAGGATTCGCTGTATACCGTGCATAAGGACTACCTGCTGTTCTTCTCCGATTCGGTACGCGGCCTGCAGCCGGGCGCGCCGGTCGAGTTCCGCGGCATCCGTCTGGGTACGGTGGCGCAGGTGCCGTTCTATAAAGAGGGCATGGCGCAGCGTCTGGATAACGATTACCGCATTCCGGTGCTGATCCGCATTGAGCCGGATCGGCTTCATAAACAGCTGGGGGACAATGTCGATATTGAAGGGCACCTGAAAGACGCGGAATCGCGTGGCTTACGCGCCTCGATGAAGTCCGCCAACCTGCTGACCGGTTCGCTGTATATCGATCTCGACTTCTATCCGCAGGAGAAACCGTGGAAAGGGCCGCGCGAGCTGTTCGGTTATCCGCTGATGCCGACCACCAGCGGCGGTCTGGCGCAGATCCAGCAGAAACTGATGCAGACGTTGGATAAGATTAATTCGATGCCGATCAATCCGATGATCAACGAAGCGACCAAGACGCTGGCGGAAAGTCAGAAAACCATGAAGTCGACGCAGCAGACCATGAAGTCGCTGAACGACATCATCGCCAGCAAAGAGATGCAGGCGCTGCCGCAGGACATGCAGAAAACGCTGCTGGAGCTGAACCGCAGCATGAAAGGGTTCCAGCCTGGTTCACCGGCTTACAACAAGATGGTGGGCGATATGCAGCGCCTCGACCAGGTGTTGCGTGAGCTGCAACCGGTGCTGCGCACCCTGAATGAGAAGAGCAACGCGCTGGTGTTTGAAGCCGCCGGCAGCACTGACCCTCAGCCGAAGAAGGCCACGAAATGATGAAATGGATCCCGGTAGCCCTGGCGTTGTTGCTCAGCGCCTGCAGCAGTTCGCCACAGAAGACCTACTACCAGTTGCCGGCGCTGGGTGCGCCGGCCGTTGCCAGCAGCAGCGGCGCTTCCACGCGCCAGCTGTGGCTGGAGCATGTGAGCGTGGCGGATTATCTGGCGCAGAGCGGCGTGGTGTATCAAACCAACGACGTGCAGTATGTAATAGCCCAGAACAACCTGTGGGCCAGCCCGCTCGACCAGCAGCTGCAGCAAACGCTGGTCACCAACCTGAGCAGCGCGCTGCCAGGTTGGGTGGTCTCTTCGCAGCCGATGAGCAGCGATCAGGATGTGCTGAACGTCACCATCAGCGGCTTCCACGGCCGTTTTGACGGCAAGGCGATCATTCGCGGCGAGTGGGTGCTGAATCGCCAGGGGCGCCTGATCAAACGGCCTTTCAGCCTGGAATTGAAACAGGGTGAAGACGGCTATGATGCCCTGGTGCGCACCCTGGCGCAGGGATGGCAGCAGGAAGCCCAGGCTATCGCCAAGGTGTTGTCCCCCTAAAATGGCAATCAACAGCCATAATGCACCGGTGACGGCTTATGGTGATGGGATCAGATTCGGGATTAGGCCTGTTGACGACGCACCAGAATAAAAGAAAAAGTAAAAAAAGTTCCCATCTTACTTGGGAACTTTTTGATAAAAAATAACAGCATGACGACAGTCATTACCGCTGGCGCTCACAGCGTTGTCCATGCAGAAAAAAACGTTATGGCAGCCAAGAGCATCAGAGCATTATCAGAACTGATATAGATATAAGGTTTTAGATATTATTCTCGTCTGATATGCGCAACCTCATGCATATCAGACACTGAAGCGTTCACGTTTATTGTATTGTGACGAGTTCAACGACGCCATTTATAACAAACTGAACCCCCATACAGACCAGCAGGAATCCCATCACTCGGGAAATAGCATCGATTCCAGATGTTCCTACAAGCTTCATAACACCCAGTGACGCCCGCAGAGATACCCATAAAATCAGAGAAATGGCTATCGCAATCAGGGGGGGCGCGGTGTAGGCGACCCACAAATCCAGATGCGATGTTTCAGCGCTGAATGTCGACGCGGCACTGATCAACATAGCAATGGTACCCGGGCCTGCCGTACTGGGCATTGCCAAGGGGATAAATGCTATATTTTTGGTTTTTCCCTTCTCGCCGTTTTGAGGCTTATTCACATCCTGCGGAAACAGCATGTTAAACCCAATAAAGGCAACGATCATTCCACCTGCAATTCGTAATCCCGGAATGGATATGCCAAAGGTATTAATAACAGCCTTACCGGCATACCATGCAACCATCATAATCACAAAGACATAGAAAGCCGCCATAGCTGACTGCTTCTTTTTTTCTTGTTCAGACATGTCGCCTGAAAGCCCAAGAAAAAGAGCCACAGTGGTCAATGGGTTTACCAGCGGCAGTAATAAAACCAACCCTAGCCCAATAAGTTTAAATAACTCAAACATCTTTCCACCTCCTTTTAAAGCGTCCCCCCGGAGCTATCTCCGGGAGGTAAGTTCTATCGAGATTTCTCCCATTGCAGAACGGCGCTGATGGCAGCCGGCAATACCGTCAGGGTAAATAGGGTGGCAACGAATAGCCCACCAATAATGGCATAGGCCATAGGCCCCCAAAATACCTGATGCGCGATAGGTATCATCCCTAATATTGCTGCACAAGCCGTCAAGAGTATCGGTCTGGAACGATGCAGTGACGCCTCGACGATCGCCTCAGTATTATCCGCACCTTGCGCCCTGTTTATTTCCACTTCTTCAATAAGGATCACGGCATTGCGGATAATCATCCCCGCCAACGCAATCACGCCAAGAATCGCGACAAACCCCATTGGCGTTCCGGTGGGTAACATGGCGGCGACAACGCCAATCAAACCGAAGGGGGCAATCAACAGCGCCAGCATCATGCGTGAGAAACTACGCAACTGCACCATCAGCAAGATCAGCATCACCAATAAGGTCACTGGCAGAACGGCGAATACTGAACGGTTGCCTTTCATGGCTTCAATGACGCTTCCCCCCTCGGTAATGTGATATCCCGGTGGCAGACTTTTGCGTAATTCATCGACAACAGGCGCCAAACTCTTGGATACGCCGGACGCATTCAGCCCTGGCGCAATATCCGTTTGCACCGTAATGAAAGGCTCTCGTTGCCGCCGCCACTGAATAGGCTCAGCCAACGTATAACCTATCGTTGCGATCTGCTTTAATGGCACAACGCGCCCATCGGCCGTCGTTAATTGCAAATCCGCGACGGTTTCAATGTCTCTCCGCGTATTTTCCGAAGCCCGCAGTACCACGTTAACCTGGCGGTTTCTGTCCCTGATCGTCGTTACAGCGGACCCCGAATACATTTCAGCAAGAGCGCTTGCGACATCCTGAGAGCTTAATCCCAAGGCCCTCGTTTCCGTCTGATTAAGCGTTATATAGAGTTCTCGTTGCGGTTCTCCCGCAGTAAGGTTGACCTCTCTTGTCTGCGGGTTGTCACCCAATTTCCCCGCCAACTCCATGGATATCTCACGGATTTTGGTCAGATCCGGGCCGGAAACGCGATATTTCAACGGCCAACCTACCGGGGGCCCCAGCTCCAACGGCGAAGCACGCGTAACAAGATGGCCGAAATCTTTTTGCAGAATTTTTTCAAGCCTGGACTTCACGGCGTCACGCTCTTCAAGTCCCTTGGTGACCACGACCAATTGAGCGATATTTTCGTTATCAAGCAACAGGTCCATCGGTAAATAAAACCGCACGGCACCCGATCCAACGTACGTCGTAAAATGATCAATATCGGGATCCTTCTTGAGGATTTCCTCCAAGCGAATGGCTTCCCTCGCCGTATCTTCCTGCACGGCATTTCTCGGCAGAGTCAGACTGACGAGTAACTCCGGCCTGTCAGAAGCGGGAAAGAACTCTTCTTCCATGTGCGAGGATCCGATAAAAGCAATGGCCAGCAACAGAACCGCCACGATGCCGGTCATCCCTCGGCGCTTAAGGATATATCGCAATGCACTTTCGTACTTTTGCATGACTTTACCTTTACCATGGGCGTGTTCCTTCATCACCTTAGGTAAAAGCCACACGCCTATCAGCGGTGAAAAAAGTACGGCAACAATCCAGGAGTTGATGAGTGAGATCAGCACCACCATGAACAGAGAATAACAGTACTCCCCCGCACTCGATGTTGCGAAACCGACCGGGATAAAACCGGCGATCATGACCAATGTGCCGGTCAGCATCGGGAAAGCCGTCGTCGTCCAGGCTTTTGTCGCCGCCTTTTTGACTGGGTCTCCTTTCTCAAGACGCGACATCATGATCTCTACAGTGATCATGGCATCATCGACCAGTAACCCCAGCGCAATAATTAATGCGCCAAGGGAAATACGCTGTATGCCTATACCGGCAATTTCCATGCCGATAAACGTCATGGCCAGCACCAGCGGAATGGATGCTGCAACCACTAACCCGGCACGAGTGCCTAATGACAAGAAAGACACAGCCAACACAATGACAACCGCCTCAAGGAGCACTTTCATAAAGCTCCCCACCGCGTCATGCACCACCGTCGACTGATCGGCCACTTTCAGCACGTTGATACCTGCAGGCAAGCGGCTGGAGATATCATCCATCTTTTCGTTAAGCGCTTTGCCGAAATCCAGCATATTGCCGGTCGGGGCCATGGAGATGGCCAGGCCAATCGCCGACTCCCCGTTAACTCTGAAGGCCGGCGTCGGCGGATCGACCGCCTCGCGAGAGATGGTCGCAATATCCGTCAGAGGAACGAATTTATCCTGAATATGCAGTGTCAGCTGTTTGAGGCTTTCTTCCGATGCGAAAGCGCCGCTGACCCTCAACATGACTTTATCTTTGTCGGTTCTGATTTCTCCCGCCGGAGTCACGGCATTTTGCGCGCTGATGGCGCTCTTGATTTGGTCGAGCGTCAGCCCCATGCCCGCAATTTTCTGCGGTGAGAATGATAAGATGACCTGCTCTTCTTTCACGCCCAGCAGGTTCACTTTCCCAACATCCGGTAGCGTTAAGACGTCCGTGCGAACTTTATCAACCAGATCGCGCAGTTCACGCTCGCTGAATCCTTCACGCGTAAAGCCATAGATGGTGCCGTAGGTATCATCAAATTCATCGTTGACGGCAGGTGAACTGACGCCGGCAGGAAGCTGAGGGGAAACGTCCTTTATTTTTTTCCTGACCGTATACCACAGTTCTTTCACTTTCTCCGGCGGCGTATTATCACGCAGATAGATAAAAATAACCGACTCGCCGGGCCGGCTATAACTCTCCAAATAATCAAGGTAAGGAACTTCCTGAAGTTTCTTCTCCAACGGATCGGTCACGAAATTGACGGTATCCTCCACAGAGGCCCCAGGCCAACTCGCGGAAACCACCGCCGTTTTAATGGTAAACGCCGGATCCTCGTTGCGCGGCAAGTTGTAATAGCTCATCACCCCGGCAATGGTGATAACCAACATAAAAAAGGCAACCAGTTGCTGATTGGCAAGCGCCCAGGCAGACAGGTTAAACTTCTCGGGTTCAGAGGCATTCATCAGAATTTATCCTCCAAACTCACTTTCTCCCCAGGCCGTAACTTGCTCACGCCAGCGATCACCACCTTGTCGCCAGGTTTGAGGCCATCAGCAATAAACACGTCCTCGGAGCTATAGCGAGTAACGTTAACTTTGCGCAATGCCAAGGTTAATGTATCCGGTTGAACGATTAAAACGGCAGGATCCGCGCCATCACGGGTCATCGCAGACGCCGGCAGAACAAACGCAGCCTGCCCCGGGATCACGATACTTCCCTGCACCGTCGCACCCAAAGCCATTTTCTCTGGAGGGTTCGGCAGCGAGACTCTGACTCGCCAGGTCCGCGTCTGCTTATCCGCCTGTGGATTCACATCTCGGATCACGCCCTCAGTCACGACGGAAGGATCGGAAAGCAGCGCAATCTTGACTTTATTATCGGAAAGATTGCTGTACAAAATTGCTTCTGGAACGTCAAATACGGCATCTACTCCCTGATTGAGTGAGAGCGTAACGACCCCCTGCCCTGCGCTGACAGTTTGTCCAGGATTCAGCTTAACCGAAGTCACTACGCCATCTGCAGGCGCAACCAGACGGGTGTAACCCAACTGCTCCTGAGCGATTTTCAAATTCGATTGAGCAGAGACGCGTCTTGCCGCTGCGACTTCAAGGTTGACCCTCGCTTCATCAACCTGAGCCTGCGCGATAGCACCGGTTTTGATCAATGATTGCAGCCTCCTGAAATTGAGCGCAGCCAAGCGCTCTGAAGAAACGGCACCGGCCAGTTCAGCCTGCGCACTGCGCACCTGATTCTCGTTATTTCTGGGCTCCAACGTCGCGATCGTTTGCCCCGCCTTTAATTTGTCCCCCACATCGACCGGCCGGCTGAGGATCCGGCCGTCAATGCGAAACGAGAGCTGAGATTCCTCATGGGGGCGAATTTCTCCGGTATGCTTTATCAAAACTCCGCCAACCGGATTATCGACGACAAGCGTTCGTACGGAACGTGTAGGCACCTCCTGTGTCTTTGCTTTATCATCACATCCCGCCAAAAAAACGAACAGGGGAATAATAAACAGTTTCCAATATTGAAATAGAAACACACTCTTGACCGTACTTATTAACCTGAACAAACCTACTGACATAAGACATTCTCCTGATAGTCTGTCGAAGAATTAAACCTTTTTTATGTGTAGATTTAGTCCATGTTTTTTCAAGGAATCATCAAGACTCTATTTTCATTGGAAGAATTAGTTGAAATAGCATCCCACCGTCAGGATGATTCTGAGCACTGAGACTGCCGTCGTGTTCGCGGCTTATCGCCATGGCGATAGAAAGACCTAGCCCACTTCCCCCCAGATTTCTCGACCGCGAGCTCTCCTCCCGGGAAAAACGTTCGAACATCAAGGGCAAAAAGGCTTCACTGACACCCGGCCCATAATCGCGAAAACCGACGATAGCCTCATTATTAAAATGATTAACGGTGATTGTCAGTTTCTTGCCGGAATGCGCGTAGCGCATTGCATTTTTTATGAGAATCGTAACAACTTGCCCAATTCGGAACGGATCGGCGTAGACGAATACAGGAGCAGGACATTCAAATTCAATCGTGAAGTTTCCCTGAGAAGCTTCAGCCTTTAACCATTGCAAACGCTCCTGAATCAAATCGCACAGATTCACATGGTATTTTTCTAATGATAATGCCCCGGCTTGCGACAATGACAGCGTTTGAAGATCATCAATAAGGCGATTTAGGCTATTCAAGGGCTGCATAACCAGATCTAACTGATTCTTGTCCGGCTCAAAAACCCCATCCATAATGCCCTGAAGGCGTGCAATTGAAGCCGTTAACGGCGAGCGTAATTCATGCGCCATAGCGATATGAGAAGCACGCAACTCCCCTTCATAATAAGTCAGTTTTTTGGTCATCTCATTGAAATCGTGTGTTAGAGTAAGAAGTTCTTCCGGCGCTTTCTCTTCTAATTTTGCTTGCACAGAGAAATCCCCCTCGGCGACTTTTCTCGCGGCAGTGACCAAATAGGAAAATTGCTTCGCCAATGGCCGCGACATATAGAGCCCCAGTAAGACCATGAGAGGTATAGCGACAACAACCAAAATAGCCAGCATAATCCAATCCCCCGACGTGATCGACGGATTAGCAAAGTCAATGCCATACCAATAGTGAAAAAGGCTATAAAACCTGTACAAATCTTCATTGGGATTATTAAGCAAGTGCAGGAATTCCTTTCGGACATCCGCCGGCATTTCATGATATAAAACCCAGGTGCTATAAATGGCATAGCGCAACCACATACAGAGTGCAATAATAACAATCACCCCGACAGATTGAGAAATTACCCTCACGCAAATCCACTTCCAAAGCGAAACTCTTTTGCTTTTCTTATTCATTTATTCCAATACCTGTAGCCCATCGCTCTAACGGTAAGCAGTACATCATCTACCCCTACCGAGTTGAGCTTTTTGCGCAAATTATAAATATGCGTATCGACAACCCGCTCAAATGCATCACTTTCCGGCAAACACATATTTAACAATGTTTGGCGGGAAAACGCTCTTTTAGGCGCACGCATTAGCACAGATAACAGCAAGAACTCAGTCGGTGTGAGATCAACTGCAATTTTAATGTTTTCGGCGGGGCAAACGTGAACCAACATCGCCTCTTCATCAAGTTGTACCGGGCCACAAATAATAAGTTCGGATTTTATATTTAATGCAGTCGCTCTTCTCAGCACGGCATGAACCCGAGCAACAACCTCGCCCGGGTTGTAAGGTTTCACGATGTAATCATCAACGCCGTGCCTCAACGAGGAGATCTTATCCTGAATCTCGCCGATTGCCGTCACCATGATGACAGGCACATCACTCTTTCTACGCACACGTGCCAATATTTCATTGCCATTTATTCCCGGCAGCATGACGTCTAATAAAACCAAATCAGGTTGCCAGGAAAAAACCATCTCAAGCCCTTTAACACCATCCCCTACCTTAGCAACGGCAAAGCACTCTCTTTTTAGATAAGCTTCCAGGACTTCTGCAGCATGCATATCGTCCTCGATGATTAAAATTCTTTTTTCTTCCATATATTAACCTGCTATTCAGTCACGCTAACCAAGTAAAAACAATATAATAAAGTTTAGCACTTTTTTATTTAAAGAATAAACAAAAAACGACGATAGTACATATCGGGCGATTAAAAATAAAGTCAGCATGACTTCATTCAAAATCAGCCCGACAAAAAAGCGAGGCAATAACATTGAAATTCAAATAGTTACCTACGGAGTAGCATTAACCTGAAAATAAAAAAAACAGAAATTGATAACATCTTGACAAAGTTAAGCAATAATCGAGATTTCAATAACGCCAACAGGTGAAGATATCGGGAGTCGATGCAATGGAAATGAGCAAAATTGAACAGTCTAGAATATTTATTAATAGCGTTATCAATCTGTTGGAAATGCATCTCAAGCAACCGGTAAACATCATCAACCTGATTGATAAAACTGGATATTCCAGATGGTATGTTCAACGTAAGTTCTGCGCTTTGGCCGGTATATCGATGAAGTCTTATATCAGGTCAAGAAAAATGACAGAGGCGGCGAAAATGATTTTATCTACAGACAGGAAGATCATAGACATTGCACTTGAATATGGTTATCTGGAACAGCAGGCTTTCTGTCGCATCTTTAAAAACCACTATGGCGTTTCCCCTACGATGTTTCGCAAAATGAATAAGCCACGTGAGGACATTTGGATATCGGCTAAAACAGTGCTTGTAAAATTTACAAACAATGGGAAATAAAATCGAGGACGTAACGAAGTTACAATATGTTGTCAGCGATGAAGAAAAATAGGATGTGATTAATCAGCGCATGTTTGTGATGAGAAATTCAATGGCCTATTATTATTTTAGCCAATTCATTAGCCAAAAACGCTCAGTAAGACAACATCCTTTATTTTTGAACGAATAAATTTTCCATAATTATACAATCAACGACGTTCTTCTATCGTTCGCCATACAGCGTATGATAGGGGCTATACCCTGGTTTTATATCAAACGCGCATCTATGGCTCGGCACAACGTATATCCATCATTGACGCATACGTGCATAAAATCCCCAGCGAAAAGAAATTCATACGCACTTATATTCGCTTAGCTCCAATTTTAGCTTCAGCTCTCTTAATTACATTATGATTTTACTGGGTTTGAGAAGGGATAGGAGCATTGTTCACCTTATACACCTTTTAGTTCTCTCCTTTTCTTTCAATGCATTGATAGGTGTGCTGTTCCCATTTCAGTACGCACCACTACCCACCTACTGAGTGAATAGTCTGAATCGCAGACACAAAAAAACCGGCCTGAGCCGGTTTGGGGAGCGCTTGTCGTTATGATATTGGCCGTTCAGCGGCCGATAGGATGCCCTGGTGTTGCTGCATGTGTTTGGGTCAATTCCACTATAGGCGGCGTGGCGATTGAGCGTCCAATGGGTTCGGCAGATCAATAATGGCCTATTGATCGGCTCGGCCGATCGACCCGCTCATCGTCACACCGCCCCGCACTTAGGCAGCCAGTCCGCTTCGCACTCGTCACTCAATATCAGGTTGGTCTGTATTCCCTGCTTGGTGCGGCGTTTGAGCAGCGTATGCTCATACTCTTTCAGCGTTTGCGGCACTGCCTGGCCGAACGCCGTCAGGTTCATCACGTGCTGATAACCCCGTGCCGCCATAAACGACAGGTAGGCGTGATACAGGTAGCGGCGCGGATTCGGCGGGGTGATGTTAGCATTGCCGATCATCATCCCTTCCGGGGTGCCCAGCACCGTCAAGTAACCACAAAAATCAACCAGCGGATCGGCATGCCGTTTGATTTCCAGGGCTTCCGCCGAACTCTGCTGCGCCTGAAGCAGTACGCGGGCGTCATTCGGGTTGGCGAAGCGCTGCATCAGGTGACGCACGATAACCGCCAGCTCTTCGGTGATCTTCGCCAGCAGCAGCAGGTCGCGCTCCTCGGGGGCGATAGCCTCCGGGAACGGCAGAATAACGCGACGGCGCGAGATGCCGCCGCTGCGGTCACTGAACTGCATCGGGTTGTTGTTCACCGCCAAAATCACCGCCGGAATGTGCGCCGCGTAGGCGTCGCGATATTTCGGGTCGATGGCGACCGCATCGCCGCCGGTGATGGCCTTGATACCCGCCCCGTCACCACTCCACTTCTCCTGGTCAGGCAGGATAATCAGCGAGTAGCCGACCACGCTGGCCCGCTCGCGCGCCGACTCCAAGTTGTCGATGGTGGCGGAGGTGGTGTTGTCCGCCCCAGCCAACAGTCGGGCGATGGCCGCCATTACGCTCTTGCCGCTACCGCCGGGGCCGGTTACTTCAAGAAACAGCTGCCAGTCGTAGCGGTTGGCCAGCACCATAAAGAGTGCCGCGAGGATACGCTCCTGCTTGTCGTGATTGCCCCCGGCGGCTCGCGTCAGCCACTGCCAGAAGTGCGGCGCATGGTCGGCCAGGTTCTCCCCGGCGCGCGGCGGGGTGTAGTCCACGCTGTTGACGGTGCGCAGCCAGTGTTCTTGCCGGTGGGCGCCGAACTGCCCGCTGACGGTATCAAAGACGCCGTTACGAAAGCCTATCAACCGGCGGGCCGGGTCGCCCATCTGCGGCACCATCAGCTTGAGGGTGTCCAGGATGCTGTTGATACCGGAGGCGGAGAACGGCGCGCGAACCTTCTGGAACAGCGCGGCAATCTCCCGGCTCAGTTGCCGGTGCGGCAGCACCTGCCAGGCGCCACGCGTATAGCGGCACAGCTCTTCCCCCACCGGCGGCACCGCCAGGGTGTTGCCGTAGTGTTCGGCCAGCAGCTCAGCTTTCTCGCTGGCGCTCATGGCTTTGAGGTCTGCATCGCTCAGCGTGTCGAACGGGCTGGGCTGCGGCGGCTGGCTGAACGCCTGGAGCTGGGTGCGCGTGGACTCAGCGCCCTGCTGACAGTAGACGTCGTTCCAGTCGCCTTCCGTGGGCGGCAACGCCGGGATACCGCCGGTGCGTGTGGCCGCCTCGGCGGCGCGGGTCTGCCCGGTGCCGCTGCGGTCATTATCAGCCGCCAGCAGCAGCCGTGCATCCGGGTAGTGGCTGCGCAGTTGCTGCGCCACGGCCGCCAGGTTGTTGGCGCTGAGCGCCACGCACACCGTTTCACCGGTCAGGCGGTGCACGGTGAGGCCGGTGGCGTAGCCTTCAGTGAGCCAGATAACCGCGTTGTCCGGGCCGCAGAGGGTGTGGCAGGCGGCTTTCACCTGCCCGCCCGCCAGCATGCGCTTGTCCCCGCTGGCGTTAATCAGCTGCACGTTGACCACCTCGCCCCCGGCATTGTGCAGCGGCAGCAGCAGGTCGCCGGGCTGGAAGGTGATACCGCCGACACGCAACGTCTGGCCCTGTAAGGTCAGGGTTTCTGCCTCCGGCCAGCCTTTGGCGCTCAGATAGGCGTTGCCGGTTTTGCACTGAGCGGCAGCCACCAGAGCCTGTGCCTGTCGCGCGGCCTTGCGTTGAGACTCGGCCTTGTCTTGCCCGTCGTCCTTCTGTGAGGCATGGCCGGTCTCAGCAGCCGGTGGCAGAGCGTTGGTGTTTTCTCCCATCACGGCAGCCACCTGTTCGGCAGCGGCCCGGGCAGACAGTGACAAGGCTTTTTCCACCAGGCTGAGGCCGTCACCGGCCCCGCACTGATTGCAGAACCAGGTGCCGCGCCCCTCCTGGTTGTCGAAGCGGAAGCGGTCTTTGCCGCCGCAGGTCGGACACGGTTGTGGCTTGCCGTTCGGCTGCAAGGCGATACCGAGAGCCGGGAGTATCACCGGCCAGTGGCCGGTGGCGGTGCGTACGGTCTGGGAAACGAAGTGGGCGCTCATGCTCTTCTCCTCAGTGTACGGTGGCGTGCTGTGCCGCAGACAAGCGCTCGCAGCACAGCTCGTCCATCATCTTTTGCCCCAGCGCCGTCAGGCGCGGCGCGGCCACCAGAACGTCCGGCTGCACCATGTCGCTCAGCATGGTGCACGCCATGTCCATGCCGTCCTCTGCGCCGTACTGACGCACAAAGTGCCCTTCCAGGCGCAGGGCAATCGTCATCTGCAGCTCGTCCAGCGTGTACCCGAGGCTCACCCGGTAAAAGGCGCAGGTATCCAGATAGGCTTGCGCCACGGCGCGGCGGAAAACGGCGGTACGGACTTCAATCGGTAAACAGGATGCAGTGTTCATGCGGCGGTGGCCTCCATGCGGGCAAGGATTTGGGATTCACAGGTGTTGACGACGTGGCCGAGCTGGTCAGTCAGCAGGGCAATAACCGAGGCAAACGATGCCTGTTGCACGGCATCGGGGCGATGTCCGCCGAGGTCGAGGGTGTCCAGCAGGTCGAGGAACAGCACGCCAGTGGCGTGCGCATGCTGAAGACGCAGAAAATCGGCGTGCGGGATAGGGTAATGGGTGTCGCGGTAATAGCGGTCGGCCAGGGTGTTCATGCCACCGCCTTAACCGGCAGACGACCGGCAAAGGACAACACGTAATCACGGGCCAGCAGGCGGCGGGCGTTGTGCTCAGAATCCGCCACGGTGCGCACCATACGCGGTGAAGCCGTCAGCGCAGACCGGCGCACGGCCGCAAACAAATAGCAGAATGTAGGGTGAGTCGGGGTGAGGGTCGTAGCCATAACGGCAGCCTCCAAGGTTAGCGAATTACCGCTACCACCGAAGTTCTCACGCAAGGGTGGTAGCCCAGACGGGGGTGAGAAACCGGCAACCTTGGAAACCGGCCAGCACAAAGGCTGCCCCGCCTGAGCCACCATTGATTGACTGCTGCGGTAGCATAACATGCACCGCGCAAAAAATGAGCGCACTAAGGCTGTGACATAAAAAAACACGCGTGGCGCGTGTTCATTTGTCGCCAAGATTAAACTCGGGTTCTCACGCCCGGCTGCCGATTTTGCGACAGCGGGAGGACTATAGCGCAGGGCCGGACGTGGGGGCAAGCCGTAAGACGCCCCCGGACGTTCAATCGATCGCATAGTGATCAACAGTCGGTCAATTGGTCGTTGCGGGTATCGGCAGCCGCGCAGGTCAGCGGCACCGGCCCGGCACTGAACAGGCGCGGCTCGGCCTGGCGACTCGCCAGACGAATAACGCCGTGCTTTTCGCTGCGGTGCTCCGGCAAAACGACGCCAGGCTCTTTACGCTGCAATAGGATAGCTTCCGCCACAAACAGCGCGTCGCGCTCATCAAGGGTGAAATGCTGGCGACCCAAGGTTAATCGCATCATGCGGCGGCCCCCTGGTGACGGTTGGCGATACGTTCGTCCATCCACTGCTCGACCTCGGAGGCCAGCCAGGCGACGTTTTTACCGCCGAGAGAGACCTGAGCCGGGAACTGCCGGCGGCTCATCATCTCGTACACGGTGGAGCGGGACAGGCCGGTGGTGTAGAGCACTTCCGGCAGGCGGATAAAGCGTTCGCGCGGGGTGTAACCGCCAGGAATAACCGGCGACGGGGTGGATGGAGTGGGGGTGGAAACGGTCAACATAAAACGCTACCTCTTTGTGTCCGGCCAACGCTGGCCGGGACTGTGTGAACTTCGGTAGCGCCCTATTATGTGAATATTTACCGGGGTGGCAACAAGGCGTTGTTGTGTGGCTCATTAAGAAATGGTCATAAAAACAACAAATTATAATAGCTCAGCAATCCTCACCCTTCCTCAACATTGCCCCATAATTTTCAACAATGAATTCACTGCTAATAAATAGGTAAAAACAGACTAACCATCGCTAGCCAGGGAAAAGGGCGTTTTGGGCTGGGTGAACAGTGGTGAACACTGGGTGAAGAGTTTAGCGAGAACTGTTCACCCACTTATCTACTGATTTATCTCTATTTTTTATTTAGGTGAACAGTAGTGAATAGTTTTAGGTAAAACTAAAAATAGCTTGATGGTTTTGTCATCAGTGCTCAGGGCTGTTGTCCTGGGGACAGTCCAACCGGGATGAATGGCGATGTTGTACGGCGGTCAGCAGAACAGCTTCACATTGACTGACACCGGAGACATGACCATGAGCACCACCGCCTTACCGAAATACATCACCGATAAACTGCAAGCCCTGCGTTACGCTCGCGCCGCCCACGACAAAAACTATCAGGCATTGACCGACGTCGTAACCGGCATTGCTCGCTGCCACCAACAGAAGAAAGACACCGAAGTGCAGAGCCAGGAGGCAGAAAGCCAGTGGCGCACCCTGTTTCGCAAACTGCACGGAGAAATGACGCCGGAACTGCAAGCGCAACACCACAGCCGGATTTCCAAGCGGGAGCTGGCGAAAGAGTTCGACGGCCTGATTGAGGAGATGGAGCTGGACAAAATGCAGCTTCACCTCAACTGCGGCGGCACAGCCCCGAAGGTGGTGAGCGCGCACAAAGACGCCCTCACGACCTTTGCAGCTCATGCGATGCATCAGGCCGTGGATGCGCTGAGCAAGGCGCTTATCAGCCCTGACGTTATCAAGGCTTACGCACTGGCTTCACAGGCTTACGGCGTCTATGCGGACAATCCGATGAGGATGATTGAGCAACAGGTACTGGGAACGCTAAAAGGCCGTATTCACATTGCCATGGCAGAGCAAAATATCGATCACCCAGTGCTGAATGAGATTGGCCTGACGATACAGGAAGAAACCGGCGTATTGCGGGAGCGACAAAGATGCCTGATGCGCCAGATGCAATGGGTAACAGAATTAGTGGAAAAACGTCAACGCATGCAGCAGAAAGGGGCACAATCATGATGCGCTGCCCGCTGTGCACCCATGCGTCCTATACACGCACCAGTCGCTATATCACGGATCGCACGAAAGAGGCGTATTACCAATGTCAAAGCCTGACCTGTTCTTGCACATTCAAGACGGTGGAAAGCGTCGATAAAATCCTGTGCCAGCCGATACAAGCGCAACCGGTCGATGAGAACGCCTTGCCACCGCCGGAGAAACGGACGTTGAACCGCTATCGCCGTTATAACAGCAATCCTACCCTGCACTAAGCATTCTCCGCCCCGCCGCTCTCGACAGCACCGCGGGGCATTCCCCTTCCGCCTCGCCCAAAACAGCCTTTTTCCTGGCTAGCCAGCCTCAAATTGCGCGTGCATGCATAGGGTGCATGATTTTGCATGCAAGAAAATGCACTTTTCATCCCCGCCAGCACCAGTACTGGCGCGGCCTGCGGCCGTTCATGCAACTGCATGAAAAGCGACACATGAAGTGCGCAGGCGAGGCGGGGGAAGTATTGCGCGCCAGCGTCGATAAGATAGAAAAATAGATCTGCCTGGTCATCACCGCGTCTAAGTACGAAAGCGCGTTATATTTAAAAATCCAAATCTATATTTCTATTAATCGTGTTATTGCTACTTTTCAAATCTTTCAACAACTCGAGCAACTTGGCGTTGATAATTTCATACTGGTTACTGTCGTGCAGTGGCAATAACATACTTTGATCATATTTGTTAAGTCGTAGTATTTTTTTTATGGCATCGTGACTTGAGGTTAACAAAGCCATATTACCGCTAGCTTTTGGTTCGCAATTTTTGATATCTGTTTTTGACTGGCCCGCAACAATCAACGGACGATTCAATAAAAGTGAAGCTCTTGATGCATGTAAACTACCACCTAAAACCCCTGTTTGAATCAATACCACCCCTGACGAAACTGCTGCTTGTATAGCATCTCGATCTACAAAATTAGATTTTCCGACAAATGAGTTGTAAGGATATTCAGATATTAACAACCCACCACTACCCACAATTCTTTTAGCAAGTTCTTTATTTTTTGCAGGGTAAACTTTCTCAAGCCCATGAGCTAATACTGCAATCGTTTTTCCACCACTATCGATACAAGTGGTGTGTGCGATGCTATCAATCCCTAGTGCTAATCCACTAACTATCGACCAGCCTTTGCTAACAAACCATTCCGTAACTCTCTTGGCAATTACCACGCCATGCTCTGTAGGCTCCCTGGTTCCAATCACAGTCAAATTATTGTTTTTAAGACAACTTATATCACCACTGCAAAATAATATAGGAGCAGCATGACTGGCATTTTTTAAATTTAAAGGATAACAATCATCAAAAAATGATATTATAAAATGACCTTTATCATGCGCAATATCACTCTGCAGCCTGGCTGAATTCATAGCCTGAACAATATCCAAACGACTATAAGAATCTTTCTTATTTAGAGAAAACCTTAATATATCTTCAATAGAAAGATCGGAGAAATCCTTAATTGCATGAAGAGATGATATTGTTTTTTCACCAATACCCTTTAAATATTTTATCGCTAAAAGCTTTTCAGTATCAGGTGATACAGTTTTCATTCTGCACCTTTAAAATAAACAAAAACTGCAAACATTATAAATGATCCACAATAATAAATAAAGCGCCTGTTATAAAACCAACATGCGCTTTGTATTTTTAATCTATGCTCTTAGTATTTTTACATTTCGGGGTGTCAAAAAATCCTGTACAACCCAAAAAATGCTGTCCAGATTTTTTATTACGCATAACACGCATTAATTTCCCACAATTATCACAAACATGCATATCTTCACTAATGCTAACCGTTTTGGCCAACGATATTGATAACACCCTTTCAGGATTCATCGCTTCTAGTAATGATTGAGCACCTTTTAAAGTTGAACCTGTAGTTATTACATCATCGATTATTAATATCTTTGATGCTTGAATCATACTTTCATATTTAGAATTAAAGTGAAGATTATCTTTTATTTCATTAGCCCTTTCATCACGCCCCATTGTTTTTAGACTCTTAGCATCTTCCGAAAAATAGAATAAGTCAGAAATATATTGAGTATGGTGACTTTTAGAATTTCGGCTCATTCGATTTAGAAGGTTCTCTAATCGTCTGTTTTTACCTTTCTTGGCTGGTATGACAGTAACAATATCAAAAACAGAGTCATCTTCAAAAAAATATGCAGGAGTTTTGTCTACGAAATAAGAAAGAAGATCAACCCAATACTCAGGAACGACATATTTTGGCTCAAGCTCCTTTTTATAGATCTCTTTCGAAAGGGTATGATTCTCATGAATTTTTGCAGTAAGTGTATTTTTTTGACTAAAGTAACGCCCTAAACAAAGGAAATTAATTTCACTTTTCTTGACCGCTCCTATATTCCCATCCTTATCCATGGGAATGAAAAACAGCCATTTCTTATCAATATCAAATGAATTAAAATTAGCACATCTATCTGCAATCAAATCAATATGGTTAAAATTATCAACTTCCTCACTGAGGCATCTAGTACTAATCATTGCAGCAGGCATTTGCCCTATAAAATCTTTAGATGCCCACGCAGGGGTAATAGGCTTTACTCCAGCCGCATAGGATGCATTAATGTCTTTGGCATCGTCACCAATAAATAGAATGTTATTTTTATTTGTTAGATTCAAATTATTCAGCGCTAAATTTATACCTTGTGGCGATGGTTTAACTCCTCCAGGGCCGACTTCGTTATAAGTAATAATTGTACTAAAATAATGTTCAATCCCATGATGATTAAGCACATCTAATGCATACTGCCGAGGAGAGTTTGTTACAACGGCCATCAAGATATTTGAATCTTTGAAAGACTCCAAAACTACTTTTGTTTTAGGGTATAATTTTGTTGTACTCAATTCATCCTGTGTAAGTCTTTTATCCTTAGCCCCCTCTCTATATTCTTTCAAAGAATTGGTATTTACCAGTGTGTTATCCAGATCAAACAGTACTGCCTCAATTGAATTGTTCATAAGCTTCTCTTGATGTATAGATTTGCTGCGATAAAATTAATTAACTAAGTATTATAAAAGCAACATATAGCCTAAGAGTTAAATATATAATCGGAATACCATGCCAGCATATCTTTGCGCATTGACAGATATACTGCATGGTTGTAAGTGCCCCGAATAGTGTTTTTATCCACATGAGCCAATTGAATTTCAATCCACGAACTGTTGAAGCCCTGCTCATGTAGGATAGTCGACATTGTGTGTCTAAATCCATGTCCAGTGAGCCTCCCTCCATAACCGATCCTTTTGATAACTTGATTGATACTTGCTTCACTCATGGGTTTATTAGGATCATTTCGCCCAGGAAAAACATAGCGATAATGCCCTGTCATATTTTTTAGCTCGTGCAACAAATCTAACGCTTGTGGGGACAATGGTACAAGATGTGGTTTGCGCATTTTCATCCTTTCGACCGGAATTTCCCAAAAAGCGTTATCTAGATCAAACTCTGACCACAATGCAGCACGTAATTCGATGGTCCTCACACCCGTAATCATCAGTAATTTGGTAGCAATCTGGACGAGTCTGCTACCAGTGTAACGATTCAAAGCTCGCAGAAAATCGGGTATTTCATTAGCTTTTAGGAACGGGAAGTGATTGGATTGATGTACTTCGAGAGCACTGGATAGATCTGCCGCAGGATTAAACTCAGCTCTTCCGGTGGCTATAGCATAGCGAAAAACTTCCGAACAGCGCTGCCGCACTTTGCGCATTTTCTCTAAAGCGCCACGTTTCTCAATTTTACGCAGTACGTTTAACAGCTCTAACGGTTTAATCTCTCCTACTGGTCTTGTACCCACATAAGGAAAAATGTCGTTCTTAAACGCTTCCATGATATCTGAGGCATATCCTGCCGACCATTTGGCAGACTTAAGCTGGTGCCACTCTCTGGCTATCTTTTCGAAAGAGTTCTCTGACTCTGTTTGCAGAGCTAGCTTTTGCTCTTTTCGAACCTCACTAGGATTCTTTCCTTCTGCCACAAGTTTTCGAGCTTCATCACGGCGAGAACGAGCATCTGCTAATGTGATCGTTGGGTAGACGCCAAGCGAGATCATTTTGGGTTTACCGGCATAGCGATAGCGGAACCTCCAGCTCTTGCTTCCATTAGGTTCTATAAGCAATGACAGCCCTTGCCCATCTCCAAGTGTATAGGCTTTAGCTTCAGGCTTAGCGCGGCGAATCTGCATATCGTTTAAAGGCATGTGTATAGAAATCCAAGACCGAACAGGAACATATACACAATCCTATACATATTAGATACCGGATTCCACTGGAACATTACGGACTAATACGGATTAAAAAATCAAAAATATCTTTATAAAACAGAGTGATTATGGATGAATACGGACATTACAGGAAGAGGGGATGGTGCCGATAATAGGAGTCGAACCTACGACCTTCGCATTACGAATGCGCTGCTCTACCAACTGAGCTATATCGGCATCGAGCCGGGCCTGCGGGGCAAGCCGGAAGTGCGTTGAACAAGGTAGACCTGCGCGCGAAATGAGTCAATAGCCCGCCGGGGCGTTTGGTTGTTTTGCAAGCAACCAGACTGTCGTGCAGTCCCCCTTTTCCAAAAACAATCAGGCCGCAGCATGGTGCGCCCTGACCTCTTTATGACCGCAATGCGGCCTTAGCTGCGCACCAGATCGTCGCCGTAGCCAATCCACTTGTAGGTGGTCAGCGCGTCCAGGCCCATCGGGCCGCGGGCGTGCAGTTTCTGGGTGCTCACCGCCACTTCCGCGCCCAGGCCGAACTGGCCGCCGTCGGTGAAGCGGGTGCTGGCGTTGACGTACACCGCCGAGGAGTCCACCGCGCGCACGAAGTGCTCGGCGCTGCTCAGCGAGCGGGTGAGGATCGCGTCGGAGTGGTTGGTGCCGTGAGTGCGGATGTGGTCGATGGCCTGATCGATATCGTCCACCAGCAATACGTTCAGATCCAGCGACAGCCATTCGTCGTCGTAATCCTCCGCGTTCACCGGCACCACCGTCGCAGGGCCGCCCTGCAGCAGCGGCAGCGCGTTTTCCGCCGCGTGCAGCGTCACGCCCGCCGCCGCCATTTTGGCGCTCAGCGCCGGCAGGAACTCGGCGGCGATGCTGCGGTTCACCAGCAGCGTCTCCAGCGAGTTACAGGCGCTTGGGCGCTGGATCTTGGCGTTTTCAATCACCGTCAGCGCCTTGTCGAAGTCGACATCGGCATCCACGTAGGTGTGGCACACGCCGATGCCGCCGGTGATCACCGGGATGGTCGATTGCTCGCGGCACAGCTTGTGCAGGCCGGCGCCGCCGCGCGGGATCAGCATGTCGACGTAGCGATCCAGGCGCAGCAGTTCGTTCACCAGCGCGCGATCCGGGCTGTCGATCGCCTGCACCGCCGCCGCCGGCAGGCCGCACTGTTCCAGCGCCTGCTGGATCACTTTCACCGTCGCCTGGTTGGTATTATGCGTCTCTTTACCGCCGCGCAGGATCACCGCGTTGCCGGTTTTCAGGCACAGGCTGGCGACGTCGATGGTGACGTTCGGCCGCGCCTCGTAAATCACGCCGATCACGCCGAGCGGCACCCGCCGGCGCTCCAGCTTCAGCCCGCTGTCCAGCAGGTTGCCGTCCAGCACGTGGCCGACCGGATCGTTCAGGCGGCACACCTGGCGCACGTCGTTGGCGATCGCCGCCAGCCGCGCCGGGGTCAGCAACAGGCGATCGAGCAGCGCTTCGCTCATACCGGTGGCGCGCGCCTGCGCCATGTCTTGTTCGTTCGCCAGCAGGATCGCTTCACTGTTGGCTTCCAACCTGTCGGCCATCACCGACAGCACCTGATTCTTCTTCGCCGTGCTCAGCACCGCCAGCTGCCAGGAGGCCTGCTTGGCGGCCTTCCCCATCTGCTCCAGCATGCTCACTCCTTAACTGACAATCATATCGTCGCGGTGCACTGCCACCGGACCGTATTCATAACCGAGGATTTCGCTGATTTCCTGCGAGTGGTGCCCGGCGATCATACGCATCGCGTCGCTGTTGTAGCGGCTGACGCCGTGCGCCAGATCGCGCCCCGCCTGGTTGCGGATGCGGATCACTTCGCCGCGCGAGAAGTCGCCCTTCACTTCACGGATACCTTTCGGCAGCAGCGAGCTGCCGCGCGCCATCATCGCTTCCACCGCACCGTCGTCGACGGTGATCTCACCGGCCGGCGGCGCGCCGAAGATCCAGCGCTTGCGGTTTTCCAGCGGGGTTTCCAGCGCGTGGAAACGGGTGCCCACCGGTTTGCCTTCAATCACGTCCGCCACCACGCCCGGCTTGCTGCCCGCGGCGATCACCACGTCGATGCCGGCGCGGCAGGCCACGTCGGCCGCCTGCAGCTTGGTGCCCATGCCGCCGGTGCCCAGACCGGAGACGCTGTCGCCGGCGATGGCGCGCAGCGCGTCGTCGATGCCGTGCACTTCACGGATCAGTTCGGCCTGCGGGTTGTTGCGCGGATCGGCGGTGTAGAGGCCCTGCTGATCGGTCAGCAGCAGCAGTTTGTCGGCGCCGGCCAAAATGGCCGCCAGCGCCGACAGGTTATCGTTGTCGCCCACCTTGATTTCGGCGGTGGCGACGGCGTCGTTCTCATTGATTACCGGCACGATGCGGTTGTCCAGCAGTGCCGTCATAGTGTCGCGCGCGTTGAGGAAGCGCTCGCGGTCTTCCAGATCGGCGCGCGTCAGCAGCATCTGCCCGACGTGGATGCCGTAAATGGAGAACAGTTGTTCCCACAGCTGGATCAGCCGGCTCTGCCCCACCGCCGCCAGCAGCTGCTTGGAGGCGATGGTGGCGGGCAGCTCGGGATAGCCCAGGTGCTCGCGCCCGGCGGCGATGGCGCCGGAGGTGACGATGACGATGCGGTGGCCCGCGGCGTGTTGCTGCGCGCACTGGCGCACCAATTCGACGATGTGGGCGCGGTTCAGACGCAGCGATCCGCCGGTCAACACGCTGGTGCCCAATTTCACAACCAATGTCTGGCTGCCGTTCATAGTATTTCTGCCGTGTGTAATGATGAGAAGAAGAGTGCAAAGGTCTTTGTAACAGGAGAGACGCGTTATGCCAACAGGCACAACGCGAAATCAGCACAATACGTGGTCAAACGGGGTCAGGCGGAGAGTTTGATCAGTTTTTCTTTGAAATCATCGGCGGGTTCCAGCCCCAGTTCCATGGTCGCCAGCAGTTCGCCCAGGCGGCGATGGAAGTCGCGCAAGGTGTCTTCCAGTTTGGCGTTCACTTCATCATCCTTAATGTGTTGCGTCGTCCAGTTGCCTTCCTTGTCGAACAGGCCGAATTGGTACGAATAGGTGAAGCGCGCCTCTTCCGCCTGCAGCTCCATCCACCAGCCCCAGAACTCACGCTTCTCCGGAGCGGGCTTCACATTGACGCAGACGGCCAAACAATCAAAGAAAAACCGGTCGTTCTCACATTGCCCTTCACGCAGGTACGGCCCCAAGCTGGCAAAACGTTTCATTAGTCGGCTTTTAGGGTGACCACTCGGTAACGTCATTCTCTAACCTCCTCAATGTAGACCACTCTTTTTAACAAATTGTTAAAATTTAGCAACTAATTAACGCATTTTATCCTTCAGCCAACCGGACATCTGCAGCAACGCCCGGTGGAAGCTGTCGTAAACCGGGGTGCGCGGGATGGCGATCAGCTTGCCGCTCACCGAAGAGGTGACGATCAGCTGCGACTCTTCTTTCGGGCTGAGCGTATCGCGCTCCCAGTAGCCGGAGATCATCGGCGTCGGGCAACGGCGCCCCAGCAACCCCTGCATTTTCAGCGAGTAGCTGTTCAGCTCCACTTTCAGCACGTTGTCTGAGGCATTGGCCATGCCCATGCGGCTGGCCAGCACGTCCATATACATGTCCGGCACGTTCAGCTGGGTGCTGCTGTCGCACAGCAGGCGATGCACCACCGGCCCCAGGCAGGCCACGCCGCGCAGCCGCTGCGGCTCCAGATAGGCCAATCGCACCGCCACGTTGGCGCCGAAACGGAAGCCGAAGGCGCTCACCCGCTGATGATCCACCCACGGCACCGAGGCCAGCTGGATCAGCACCTGTTGGTGCAGGTAGCTGGAGTCCTGCGTCAGCTTCCACTTGCAGGAGGAGCCGATCGACGGCATGTCGAGCGTCAGCATGGCGATGCCGTGCGGCGCCAGGTAGTCGCGGAACAGACGGTGATAGTCGGTCTGCAGCGTATCGAGGCTGCCGCACATCAGCACCGTCGGGAACGGCGCTTCGCCCTTCTCGGGCATGTGCAGGAAACCGGTGACACAGCCGCCGCCTTCGATGCGGAACTCCAGCTCTTTCAGCTGATACGGCAACAGCAGCGCCGCCTCTTCGTAAGCGCGGTTGGCGAGCATCTCCGCCTGTTCGGCCAATTCGTCGCCCTTCAGGTGCGGGTAACCGGCGATGCTGTACAGGCTCGCGGCCTTCAGCCAGTATTCGCCGCCGAGCAGCGGATCCTGCTGCTCCGTCGCCCGCTGCTGCCACTGCATGCCCTGATGGATCCACTCGTAGATCCAGTTGCCATTGCGGTAGCCCACCACGGTATCCAGCCGCTGCGGATTGCTGCGCTCGGCGTCCGAGGCGGCGATACGCGCCAGCACTTCGTGGATTTCGATCGGGCTGACGCCGCGCCAGGCCCACAGCAGCGGGTTCAGCATGCGATACCAGCTGCCGGTAGTGTCGCCTTCCAATGCGGAATGCATGGCGGCGCTCACTTTGTTGCGCGCGCGCAGCACCAGCGTCGAGGTTTCAGGGTGTTTGAATTTGGGCTTGAAAAGAATTTCAGAAAGGTTGGCCTGTGCCATGGTAACAACAGCCTCCGTAAATCTGGCGATAGGCCGCAAAAGGCCTACTTAACTGGAGGTAGTGTACCTAACTCTGGCGGGATAAACCAAGATAACGCAAACGCCCGGCATAACCGGGCGTCAGGCGGCTGACAAAGGAGGAAAAAGCGTGGTTTTTCCTCCTTTGTGGTCAATGGCCGAAAATCAATAAATTGATTTTCCTTATTTTTTATATCTTGCCTTCGGTAAGCCTGATAATGCCATCACGTTTATCATTAAACAAACGCCCGGCATAACCGGGCGTTGGGCTGGAACTGGCTGGACTTAGCGACCGCCGATAGGGGGAACGAAGCTGACGCCCATGTCCCACGGCTGTTCGATCCAGGTATCCTGCGGGATGTCGACTTCGTAGTCGTCCACCAGCGGACGGCCCGCTGGTTTGGCGAAGATGGTGACGAAATGCGCTTTCGGGTACATATCGCGGATCGCTTTCGCGGTGCCGCCCGTATCCACCAGATCGTCCACCACGATGAAGCCTTCACCGTCGCCTTCGGCGCGCTTGAGCACTTTCATTTCGCGTTGGTTGTCATGGTCATAGCTGGAAATGCAGACGGTATCCACATAGCGGATGCCCAGTTCGCGCGCCAGCAGGCCCGCCGGTACCAGACCGCCGCGGCTTACGGCAATGATGCCTGTCCATTTGTCGGCAGGCAGCAGGCGGTGCGCCAGCTTGCGTGCGTGCATTTGCAGCATATCCCAGGTAACAACGTATTTTTCGCTCATAGAATCGTGTCCCAGCCGGCGGTGAAGCGGCTTATTTTATAGTTCAGGGGAAAAAAGGTTGCGCGAGATTATAGAGACTGGCCGCGTTGAATTCCAGCTGTACCGAGGAAAACCTCGTGATTTCCGCCGCGCAGCTTTCCGGTGATTGATGCTGAAAAAACGAACGTTCCCACCGCGAAGCCGTGTGATCAAGCGCTTAAACCGCACAATACGGGGCGCGCACCGCCGGAAATAAAGTGATATTCTCTGATGATCGTGCCACGACGCACAGATGCCCACTCACCTTAACCGCGCGGCACGCCCGTCCTGTCGGAGCCTGCCGTCACAGGAGACTTATAGTGTCTGAATTGTCTCAGCTTTCGCCACAGCCGCTGTGGGATATTTTCGCCAAGATCTGTTCTATCCCACACCCTTCTTATCATGAAGAAGCGCTGGCGCAGCACATCCTCACCTGGGCCAAAGAAAAGAACCTGCACGCCGAGCGCGATCAGGTCGGCAATATTCTGCTGCGCAAACCGGCCACCAAAGGCATGGAAAATCGCAAGCCGGTGGCGCTGCAAGCGCACCTGGACATGGTGCCGCAAAAGAATAACGACACCGTGCACGACTTCGCCAAGGATCCGATCCAGCCTTATATCGCCGGCGAGTGGGTGAAAGCGCGCGGCACCACGCTGGGCGCCGATAACGGCATCGGCATGGCCTCCGCCCTGGCGGTGCTGGCCGACGACAGCGTTGAGCATGGCCCGCTGGAAGTCCTGCTGACCATGACCGAAGAAGCGGGGATGGACGGCGCCTTCGGGCTGCAGCCGAACTGGCTGCAGGCGGACATCCTGATCAATACCGATTCCGAAGAAGAAGGCGAAATCTACATGGGTTGCGCCGGCGGTATCGACTTCATCACCACCCTGCCGCTGCAGCGCGAAGCGGTGCCGGCCGGTTACCAAACCCTGAAGCTGACTCTCAAGGGCCTGAAAGGCGGCCATTCCGGCGCCGAGATCCACGTCGGGCTGGGCAACGCCAACAAACTGCTGGCGCGCTTCCTGTTCGCCCATGCGGAGGCGCTGAACCTGCGCGTGCTGGACCTGAACGGCGGCACCCTGCGCAACGCCATCCCGCGTGAAGCCTCCGCGGTGGTAGCGGTGCCGGCAGAAAAAGCCGACGCGCTGAAAGCGCTGAGCCAAGAGTTCCTGGCCGTGCTGCAGAACGAACTCTCCGCCAAAGAGAAGAACATCACCGTGCTGCTGGAGCCGACCACCAGCGCTTCGCAGGCGCTGAGCGCCGACAGCCAGCAACGCTTCCTGGCGCTGCTGAACGGCACGCCGAACGGCGTGATCCGCATGAGCGACGCGGTCAAAGGCGTAGTGGAAACCTCGCTGAACGTCGGCGTAGTCACCACCAGCGAAAACGAAGCGGAAATCATCTGCCTGATCCGCTCCCTGATCGACAGCGGCAAAGATTACGTTGTCGAGATGCTGGCCGCGCTGGGCCAGCTGGCCGGCGCCAACGTGGCGCCGAAGGGGGGCTACCCGGGCTGGCAGCCGGACGCCGACTCGCCGGTGATGCACCTGGTGCGCGAGCTGTATCAGGAGCTGTTCAACAAGACGCCGAACATCATGGTGATCCACGCCGGTCTGGAATGCGGTCTGTTCAAAAAGCCGTATCCAAACATGGATATGGTATCGATCGGGCCAACCATCACCGGCCCGCACTCGCCGGATGAGCAAGTGCATATCGAAAGCGTCGGTCTGTACTGGAAGCTGCTGACCTCGTTGCTGAAAGCGATCCCTGAGCGCGCGTAATCTGCACGCTTAACGCAAAAAGCCGGCGGTCGCCGGCTTTTTTATTCCCAAGGCAGCGCCAACTGCCGCTCCAGCTGCGGATCGAGCAGCGTCACATGCAACCCCACCAGCCGCACGCCGCGCCCTTCGCGCCGCTCGCGCCACGCCTGTCGCGCCACCTCCAGCAAATCCTGCCGGTTCAACACCGGGAAGACGTGCTCCTGGGTGGTTTGCTGAAAATCCTGAAACTTCAGCTTCACGCCCTGCCGGGCGATGTGCAGATCCGGCTTTACCTTGCGCAGCCGCATCTCCAGCTCGGGATAGAGTTTGTCGATAATCAGCGTTTCGCAGTCTTCCCAGTCGTGAATGTCTTCCGCCAGCGTGCGCTCCACCCCCACCGATTTGCGCAGCCGCTCCGCCGAGATTTCGCGCCGATCGATGCCCTGACACCGTTCCCACAACACCCGGCCAAACTTGCCGAAGCGCTTGAGCAGCTGCGCCAAATCGTATTGCTGCACGTCGGCGCAGGTGATGAGCCCCACTTCCTCCAGCCGTTTGGCGGTCACCTTGCCGACGCCGGGGATCTTGCTGAGCGGCAGCTGCTGCAAAAACGCCGGCACCTGCGCCGGCGTGATCACGTATTGCCCGTTCGGCTTGTTCATCTCGGAGGCGATTTTGGCGAGAAACTTGATCGGCGCGACGCCGGCCGACGCGGTCAGGTTCAGCTCGTCGGCGATCGCCTGACGGATTTCCTGGGCGATCAGCGTCGCCGAACCGTTGCATTGCGGGCTCTCGGTCACGTCGAGATAGGCTTCATCAAGCGACAGCGGCTCGATCAACGGGGTATAGCGGGCGAAGATTTCGCGGATGTGCAGCGAAGCCTCTTTATAGGCCGCCATGCGCCCCGGCAGCAGGGTGAGATGCGGACACAGCTTGAGCGCCATCGCCGTGGACATGGCGCTGTGTACGCCATAGCGCCGCGCCGGGTAGTTGGCGGTGCTGATCACCCCGCGCCGATCGGCGCTGCCGCCAATCGCCAGCGGGATATCGCGCAGGCTGGGATCGTCGCGCATTTCCACCGCCGCGAAGAAGCAGTCCATATCGACATGAATGATTTTACGCATCGCACCCTCCAGTAACACTGTATAAGTATACAGTCAGATACCGAAAGCTCAAGGCCACGGAGCTCGAGGAAAGCGGCGTTTCCGCCAGATATTTCCGCGTTGTTAAAAAAGCTTAATTTTTCAATAGTATGATTTCCGCCATCCCGTGCGGCTCTCCACAACGATAACGATAAGGTACCCTACATGATCAGATTTTCTTATTTGCTGCTGGCTTCCGCGCTGTCGCTGAGCGCCCTGGCGGCCAGCGCCGCCGCCGGTCATGCGCCGGCGATCGTCGCCCACCGCGGCGGCACCGCCGATGCGCCGGAGAACACCCGCATCGCTATCGAAACGGCATTGAAAAACGGCGCCGACGCCATTTGGATCACCCTGCAAGAATCCAAAGACGGCGTCATCGTGCTGTATCGCCCCTCGGATCTGAAAGCGTTGACCAACCGGCAGGGCCCGGTCTCTGCCTATACCGCCGCGCAGCTGGCCGAGACCGATGCCGGCTGGGCCTTCGCCAAGGGTGACGCCCACCCGTTCCGCGGCCAGGGCATCGGCATTCCGCGCTTCGACGACGTGCTGAAGGCGTTTCCGCACGTCACCTTTTATCTGGACATCAAATCCCCGGACGCCGATCCGGCGCAGTTTGGCCAGGCGCTGCTGGCGACGTTGCAAAGCACCGACAGCCTGAACCGCACCCGCGTCTACTCTACCGACGCCAAATACCTTCAGGCGCTGCCGCCGGCCATCCCGCGCTTTGAAAGCCGCGACGAAACCCGCACGCTGCTGGCCAACGTCACCATGGCGCACCAGTGCGACGTCAAACCGGACAACCGGCAGCCGCGCTGGTACGGGCTGGAGCTGAAACGCGAGGTGGAGGTGGTAGAGAAATATACCCTCGGCGAAGGGCGTTCGAAGGCATTTCTGACCTGGGATAAAGAGTCGATGGACTGTTTCCGCTCGCAGGGCCCGGCGCACATCATCCTGTTCGGGGTCAACTCGCCGCAGGAATATCAGCAGGCGCTGGCGCTGGGCGCCGACGGCGTGATGGTTAACTCCCCGGCCGAGGCGAAAAGCTTCCGCAAGGCGAAATAAAAAACCCGGCCAAGGCCGGGTTTTCGCTACAGCTACAGAATGCGGTGCTTTTCCAACTGCTCGCGCCGCTGCGCCGCTTTGGCTTCGCGTTTTTTGCGCGCATCGCACGGCTCCGGGCAGTCGCAGACTTTCTCCATGCCCAGCGCGGTGATGCCGCCGCAGCTGCCCTGCAGGCTTTTGCGTTTGAACACATAGCCCAGCGACATGCCGCCGACGATCAGCAGAAACAACACGAAGGTAGCGGCGAATACCGTCAACATAGCAACCTCACGAACGCTTTTTCAGATAGGGCTTGAACGCGTCTGAATAACGCTCCTCAAAGCCGTCGGCGGTTTTCACGATCATGAACACCGGGATGCCGAGCAGGTTGGCCAGCGCCATGCCGCGCTCCGGCCCCATCACGTTCAGGCCGGTGGACAGGCCGTCGGCGGTCATGCAGGTCGGGCTCAGCACAGTGATCGACACCAACCGATGATGGATTGGGCGCCCGGTGACCGGATCGATGGTGTGCGAATAGCGCATCCCGTCTTGCTCGAAGTAGTTGCGATAGTCACCCGAAGTGGCGATCGACATCTCCCCGGGTTGGATCACCAGCTGCGCCTGCTGCTGCGTACCGGCGGTCGGGCGCTCGATGGCGATGCGCCACGGCTTTTGTTCGCCGTTATGCCCGCGCGTGCGCACCTCGCCGCCGATATCCACCATGTAGTTCTTCACATGCCGGGACTGCAGATATTCCGCCACCACGTCCACGCCATACCCTTTGGCGATCGACGACAGATCGACGTACAGCTCAGGGATGCTTTTCACCAGCGCGCTGCCCTGCACCGACAGTTTGTCGGCGCCGGTCCAGGCGCGACGATGCTCCAGCTCCGCCTCGCTCGGCACTTTGTCCGGCCGCCCTTCCGGGCCGAAGCCCCACAGGTTGACCAGCGGCCCGACGGTCACGTCCAGCGCGCCATCGGTGACGCGGTTGATGCGCAGCGCTTCGCGCACCACTTCGGCGGTGGCTGGCGAAACCGGGAACGGCCGGTCAATGTCGCGGCTGGCGTTGAAGCGGCTCAGCTCGGAATCCGGCCGGTAGGTGGACATCTGATCGTTCACCTGCTCCAGCCGTTTGTCGATCTCCGCCTGCATCTCGCGCGCCGACGGCGTATCTTCGCCGGTCACGTAACGGATCGAATACGAGGTGCCCATGGTTTTACCCGTCAGGTCCACCTGTTCCGGCCCGCAGCCGGTCAGCAGCAGGGTGGCGCTCAGCGCCACGCCCGTCAGCCAGTTCTTCATCGCCAATGCGCGCATTTAGCCACCAAAGTCATCCAGCATGATGTTTTCGTCTTCGACACCCAGATCTTTGAGCATCTTGATCACCGCGGCGTTCATCATCGGCGGCCCGCACATGTAAAACTCGCAGTCCTCCGGCGCCGGGTGGTTCTTCAGGTAGTTCTCCAGCAGAACATTATGGATAAAGCCGGTGTAGCCGGTCCAGTTATCTTCCGGCTGCGGATCCGACAGCGCCACGTGCCAGGTGAAGTTTTCGTTCTCCGCCTGCAGCTGGTTGAAGTCGTCTTCATAGAACATCTCGCGCAGCGAACGCGCACCGTACCAGAAGGTGATCTTGCGTTTCGAGTTCAAACGCTTGAGCTGATCGAAGATGTGCGAACGCATCGGCGCCATGCCCGCGCCGCCGCCGATAAAGATCATTTCGGCGTCGGTGTCCTTGGCGAAGAACTCGCCGAACGGCCCGGAGATGGTCACCTTGTCGCCCGGCTTCAGCGACCAGATATAGGAAGACATGATGCCCGGCGGCACGTCCGGATTGTTCGGCGGCGGCGTGGCAATACGCACGTTGAGCATGATGATGCCCTTCTCTTCCGGGTAGTTGGCCATCGAGTAGGCGCGCACCGTGGTGTCGTTCACCGTCGAACGGTAGCGGAACAGGTTGAACTTGTCCCAGTCGCCGCGATACTCCTGCGGCACGTCGAAGTCGGCGTAACTGATGTCGTGCGCCGGCGCTTCGATCTGGATGAAACCGCCCGCGCGGAACGGCACGTCTTCGCCATCGGGGATCTTCAGCTTCAGCTCTTTGATAAAGGTGGCTTTGTTATCGTTGGAGATAACCTCGCACTCCCATTTCTTCACGCCGAAGATCTCTTCCGGCAGCTCGATCTTCAGGTTCTGCTTCACGTTCACCTGGCACGCCAGGCGGCACCCTTCTTTCGCTTCGCGCTTGTTGATGTGCGAGAGCTCGGTCGGCAGGATATCGCCGCCGCCCTCTTTGATCACCACCCGGCACTGGCCGCAGGAGCCGCCGCCGCCGCAAGCCGAGGAGACGAAGATCCCCTGGCTGGAGAGCACGTTGAGCAGCTTGTCGCCCGCAGGCGCATGGAAGCTTTTATCCAGATCGCCATTGATTTCCACCGCGATGTCGCCGGTGTTCACCAGCTTCGATTTGGCGAACAGGATCAGCAACACCAGCACCATCACGATGGCGGTGAACATCGCTACGCCTAAAATAATTTCCATAAATTCTTCCCGCCTTTACAACTGAACACCGGAGAAGGACATGAAGCCCAGCGCCATCAGTCCGGTGGTGATAAAGGTAATGCCCAGACCGCGCAGCCCTGCCGGCACGTTGGCATACTTGAGTTTTTCGCGGATCCCCGCCATGGCGACGATCGCCAGCATCCAGCCGGTGCCGGAACCAAAGCCGTACACCACCGATTCGGCGAAGTTGTAGTCGCGCTGCACCATGAAGGACACGCCACCGAAGATGGCGCAGTTCACGGTGATGAGCGGCAGGAAGATGCCGAGCGCGTTATACAGCGACGGGAAGAAGCGATCGAGGATCATCTCCAATATCTGCACCAGCGCTGCGATCACGCCGATGAAGGTGATGAAGTTGAGGAAGCTCAGATCGACGCCTTCCACCAGCGCGCCGTCGCGCAGGATCAGGTTGTAGACCAGGTTATTCACCGGCACCGAAATGCCGAGCACGATGGTCACCGCGATGCCCAGGCCAAAGGCGGTCGACACCTTCTTCGACACCGCCAGGAAAGTACACATCCCGAGGAAGAACGCCAGCGCCATGTTCTCGACGAACACCGCGCGCACAAACAGGCTGATATAGTGTTCCATCGGCCTTTACTCCTTTTCGATCTGCGCCGGCTTCAGGGTGCGCAGCACCCAGATCAGCAGGCCGATGATGAAGAACGCGCTCGGCGCCAGCAGGAACAGGCCGTTCGGCTGATACCAGCCGCCGTTCTGCACCGTTTCCAGCACCGGAACGCCGAACAGCTTGCCGGAGCCAATCAGCTCGCGCAGGAAACCGACCAGCACCAGGATCACCCCGTAACCCAGCCCGTTGCCGATGCCGTCCATAAAGCTCTCGATCGGCGGCGACTTCATGGCGTAGGCCTCGGCGCGCCCCATCACGATGCAGTTGGTGATGATAAGGCCGACGAACACCGACAGCTGCTTGGAGATCTCGAACGCATAGGCGCGCAACAGCTGATCGACCACGATCACCAGCGAGGCGATGATCGCCATCTGCACGATGATGCGCACGCTGTTGGGAATATGATGACGGATCAGCGAGATGAAGAAGCTGGAGAACGCGGTCACCAGCGTCACCGCAATGGTCATCACCACCGCCGTCTCCAGCTTGGTGGTCACCGCCAGCGCCGAACAGACGCCCAGCACCTGCAGGGCGATCGGGTTATTGTCGAACAGCGGCCCCAGCAGGACCCGCTTTATCTCTTTGGAATCAGCCATTTTTCAACGCTCCTTCACGAACTTTTTTCAGGAACGGGCCGAAGCCGTGCTCGCCCAACCAGAAATCAAACGTATGCTGCACGCCGTTGGAGGTCAGCGTGGCGCCGGACAGGCCATCCACCCCGTGTACGTCCCCCTGACGCGCGCCGCCTTTCACCACGCGGATCGCCGGCTGGCCGTTGTCGTCGAACAGCTGCTTGCCGACCCACTGCTGGCGCCAGGACGGGTTCTCGACCTCACCGCCCAGCCCCGGCGTTTCCCCCTGGTCGTAGTAGGTGATGCCCTTGACCGTGTTGCCGTCGTTATCCAATGCCACGAAGGCGTACATCATCGACCACAGACCGGTGCCGTATACCGGCAACACAATCTTGTTCACCTGGCCGCTTTCATCGCGCACCAGGTAGATTTGCGCCTGGTTGCTGCGGCGCTTGATGCCGGCCGGATCGTCGCCCGCGGGCAACGCCACGCTTTTGGCGTCGTCGCGCAGCGCGGCGCCCAGATCGAACGCCGCCGCCTTGCCGGCGACAAATTCGCCGCTGTTCAGATCCACCAGGCGCGGTTCGATGCGCTCGCTGTACAGGCGCTTGACCTGCTCGCTCTCCATTTTCGGCTGCAACAGGCCGGCTACGTCGAGAATATTGCGCTGCTTGTCGAGCAGCTTTTGCTCCTGCTGTTTGGACTTCAGGCCGACGGCGGAGCCCGCCACCACCACTGAACACACCAGACACAGCAGTAGCACTACCAGCAGCGTTTTACCGATGCCGTCGTTTTTCGCTTCATTCGCCACGGGCTTTTCTCCGCTTGATGTTGGCCTGCACCACCAGGTAATCGAACAGCGGCGCGAACAGGTTGGCGAACAGGATCGCCAGCATCATGCCTTCCGGATAGGCGGGGTTGACCACCCGGATCAGCACGCACATCACGCCGATCAGAATGCCGTACCACCATTTCCCCTTGTTGGTGAAGGAGGCGGAAACCGGGTCGGTCGCCATAAAGATCATGCCGAAGGCGAAGCCGCCCAGCACCAGATGCCAGTACCACGGCATGGCAAACATCGGATTGGTGTCCGAACCGATGGCGTTGAACAACAGGGCGGAAGCCACCATGCCGAGCATCACGCCGGCGACGATGCGCCAGGAGGCCACGCGGCCGAACAGGATAATCGCCCCGCCGATCAGGATCATCAGCGTGGAGACTTCACCGATGGAGCCGGGAATGTTGCCGAGGAAGGCGTCCAGCCAACTGATGGACTGGCCGGTGGCCACGTTGCTCAGGCTGTGCGCCCCGCCTGCGCTCCACTGCGCCAGCGGCGTCGCGCCGGAGAAACCGTCCGCGGAGGTCCACACCAAGTCACCGGAGATCTGCGCCGGATAGGCGAAGAACAGGAAGGCGCGGCCGGCCAGCGCCGGGTTGAGGAAGTTGCGCCCGGTGCCGCCGAAGATCTCTTTGGCCACCACCACGCCGAAGGTGATGCCCAGCGCGGCCTGCCACAGCGGCAGGGTCGGCGGCACGATCAGCGCGAACAGGATAGAAGTGACGAAGAAGCCTTCGTTGACCTCATGCTTGCGGATAATGGCGAACAGCACTTCCCAGAAGCCGCCGACGACGAACACCACGGCGTAGATCGGCAGGAAGTAACAGGCGCCCAGCACCATCTTGCTGACCCAGCCGGCGTCGGCCGCCAGCGAGGCGCCGAGCCACTGCGCCAGGCGATAATGCCAGTCGCCCGCCAGCACCTGTTGCAGCGCGTCGCCGCTGTACAGATGGTGCAGCGCCGGGATCGCCTGCTGGCCGACGTTGTACATGCCCCAGAACATCGCCGGGAACACCGCCAGCCACACCAGGATCATCATGCGTTTCAAATCGATGGCGTCGCGCACGTGCGAAGCGCCGCGCGTCACCGTGCCGGGGGTATAAAACACCGTGGTGGTCGCTTCATACAGCGGGTACCACTTTTCCAGTTTGCCGCCCGGCGTGAAGTGATGCTCTATCTTCTCAAAATAATTCTTCAGGCCCATCGGTTATCCTTCCTGCTCAATCTTGGTCAGCACCTCGCGCAGCACCGGCGCGTACTCATACTTGCCGGGGCAAACGAAGGTGCACAACGCCAGATCTTCCTCGTCCAGCTCCAGGCAGCCCAGCGCCTGCGCACTGTCGCTGTCGCCCGCCAGCAAATCGCGCAGCAGCAGCGTCGGCAAAATATCCAGCGGCATCACCCGCTCATAGTTGCCGATCGGCACCATGGCGCGTTCGCCGCCGTTAGTGGTGGTCGAGAAGGCGAACAGTTTGTTTTTCAGGAAGTGGCCCAGCGTGGTGCGGGTAATGGAGAACTTGTTCGGCGACGGCACGATCCAGCCGAACAGCTCTTTGTCGCGCCCTTCTTCCAGCACCGACACCTGCGAGTGGAAACGGCCCAGCCAGGCGTTCGGCCCGGCGGCCTGCATACCGTTCAGCACCGAACCGGAGATCACCCGGTTCTCGCCCTCTTTCAGGCGGCCGGCGGTCAGCTCATCGAGGCTGGCTCCCAGGCGGGTGCGCAGCAGCGTCGGCTGCGCCACCTGCGGCCCGGCCAGCGCCACGACCCGGCGGGTATCGAGCTTACCGGTGGTGAACAGGGTGCCGATGGCGATCGCGTCCTGGTAACCGATGTGCCAAACGGTTTTCTTCAGGCTGACCGGTTCAAGGAAGTGAATATGGGTGCCCGCCAGCCCGGCGGGATGCGGGCCGGCAAATTCGCTGTAGGCGATCTGCGGGCCGCTCTGCTGGCCAACCGAGGCGCCGGCGGCGTGGCATACGTGCACCTTGCCCGCCGTCAGACGCGCCAAGACCACCAGCCCGGCGTTGAAGGCCGCCTGCTGTTCGGCGATGATCACCTGCGGATCGGCGGCCAACGGTTGGGTATCCATCGCGGTGACGAAAATGGCGCGCGGTTCGCTGCCGGGGCTTGGCGTTTTGCTGAACGGGCGGGTGCGCAGCGCGGTCCACAGGCCGCTGGCGATCAGTTCGCTTTCGACCTGTTCGCGCGGCAGTTGGCTGAGTTCACCCAACGGATAATGCGCAAACTCAAGCTGATCGTCGCCGCCGTTTTCCAGCGCAATCACCACCGATTGCAAGACGCGCCGCTCGCCGCGGTTAATCGCGACGATGCGGCCGCTGGCGGGAGCCGTGAAGAAAACCCCGGGGTTTTTCTTATCTTCGAACAACGCCTGGCCTTTCTTAACGGTATCGCCTTCCTGCACCAGCATGGAGGGACGCATTCCGACATACTCTTCCCCAAGCAGGGCGACATGCTGAATGTTCGGGCCATCTTGGATCGCCTGAACCGGGGCTCCGGCTATCGGCAGATCTAACCCTTTTCTGATCTTAATCATAGGATTTATACGATGTAGTTTGGTTTACACGTCTGACCGGCCCCAGAGGCGGGTGCTGACGATGCCAGGATTGCCGGGCAGTGCGCACAACGGCACGCCCAACATGAACTTTCTCGCAGTGAAAAACTGGGGTAACGCGCATTCCCTTGAATCCCCCTTCCGTTGTTTGCGCGACAGTCGATGTGTTAACGGCATGTAGCCAAATAACCATCAAAACGGCCGGGTTATATGCCATAACTCTTGCCGCTTCAATCGCCACAGCGCGTTAAATTGAAGAGAGAATATTAACATTGTTCGCAACATTGTTCTGCGTTCCGTCGTGACTTGTGTCAAGCAAACGCAATTAAATTTCGCCTGTTTTTCACTACTTATCGTTAAAATCTGCCGGTCATTTCACTTTTATCGAGCTTTGTCGTTTTTTTATACATATCACGTATTGCTAAAAATAAACGCGCTGGTAATCTGGCGGTGTTTTGCAGCAGTAAAAACAATAATCAGTGGCACGCTGGCCAATCTCATTGCGCCGGCAGATAAATATAAGCAGGAATAATAATGAGCAAAATCGCGCTGTTGTTTGCGATGCTTGTTTCTATGCCGATGATCACGGCCTGCAGCGCCAGCGAGCAGGTACCCGAAGCGCCGGTAGTTAAACAGCAATTATTGGGGTCGCCGGTCTATATTCAGATCTTCAAAGAGGAACGCAAGCTGGAATTGTATGCCAAAATGGGCAATGAATTCCGCTTGGTCAATACGTTCCCGATCTGTAATTTCTCCGGCGGGCTGGGTCCTAAACGTCGTGAAGGCGACTTTAAAAGTCCGGAAGGCTTTTATAGCGTTGACGCGCGCCATCTGAAACCCGACAGCAAGTATTATCGGGCGATCAATATCGGTTTCCCTAATGATTACGATAAGTCGCAGGGCTATTCCGGCGCTTATCTGATGATCCACGGCGAATGTAAATCGATCGGCTGTTACGCGATGACCAACACCTATATGGATGAGATCTATCGCTACGTCGAAGCCGCCTTCGCCTATGGCCAAAGCCGCGTCGACATCAGCATCTACCCGTTCCGCATGACCGAACAGAACCTGAAGCGCCATGCGTCATCCAGCTATATCGCCTTCTGGCGCCAGCTGAAGCCGGGCTATGATTACTTCGCGAAGAACCACCAGCCGCCGATGATGACCGTGGACAACGGCCAGTATGTGCTGGGTCAACCGTTGATGAGCAGCGGCCAGATGACGCAGTACGCGTCAACCAGCCCGACGCCCAACACCAATCCCTTCGCTCAGAACAAGCCGCTCACCGAAGTGAAATAACGCGAACTCGCCTGGCTCAATCTTGTGCCAGGTTTCGTTGGCGGTCAGCGGTTGGGTGGCGATCACCGTGACCACATCGTTCGGTGTGGTCTGCTGCTGAAAATCGATCTCCACGTCCTGATCCAGTAGCGTCGCCTTGCCGAACGGCGCGCGGCGCGTGATCCAATACAGGTTGGTGGAGCAATAGGCCATCACGAAGCGCCCGTCCGACAACAGCATGTTGAACACCCCTTTCTTGCGCAGCTGGCTCGCCAACAGGCCGATATAGCGGAACACCGCCGGCCACTGGCTCGGGGTGCGCGGGTATTTCAACGCCAGCTGATGCAGCAGCCAGCAAAACGCGTATTCGCTGTCGGTCTGGCCGACCGGGCGAAACGTGCCGGTATCCAGCTGGCGATAGCCTTTCAATTGGCCGTTGTGCGCGTAGGTCCAGTTGCGGCCCCACAGTTCGCGGGTGAACGGATGGGTGTTTTCCAGCGCCACTTCGCCGCGGTTGGCCTGGCGAATATGGGACACCACCGCGCAAGACTTGATCGGATAGTCCTGCACCAGGCGGGCGATCGGCGAGTTGAAGCTCGGCTGCGGATCCTTGAATGTGCGGCAGCCGTTCCCTTCATAGAAGGTAATGCCCCAGCCATCCTTATGCGGCCCGGTGCGGCCGCCGCGCTGTACCAGGCCGGTAAAGCTGAAGCAGATATCGGTCGGTACGTTTGCGCTCATCCCGAGCAGTTCACACATCGCCAGCACTCCTTAACCACACTGACATACGCTGTGCGGGCGCGGCATGCATGCGGCGCCCGCTGTCTTATTCCTGGGGGAGCCGCAGCCCCCCCGAAGGCTATCAAGCCTTAACCATCTCTTTTTCGATCAGTTGAATCAAGATGTGAATCGCTTTGATGTGGATTTCCTGAATGCGATCGGCGTAGCCGAAGTGCGGCACACGGATTTCCACATCGGCGGAACCCGCCATTTTGCCGCCGTCCTTGCCGGTCAGGGTGATCACTTTCATCCCCTTGGCGCGCGCCGCGTCGATGGCCTTGATGATGTTGCCGGAGTTGCCGGAGGTGGAAATGCCCAGCAGCACGTCGCCTTCGCGGCCCACCGCTTCCACATAGCGGGAGAACACATACTCATAGCCGAAGTCGTTGCTGACGCAGGACAGATGGCTCACGTCCGAGATGGCAATCGCCGGGTAGCCCGGGCGGTTTTCACGGTAGCGGCCGGTCAGCTCTTCGGCGAAGTGCATCGCGTCGCAATGGGAACCGCCGTTGCCGCAGGAGATCACTTTACCGCCGGCTTTGAAGGAGTCCGCCAGCAGCACCGCCGCGCGTTGGATGGCGTCGATGTTGGCGTCGTCATTGATAAATTTCGCCAGGGTATCAGCCGCTTCGTTCAGTTCACTGCGAATAAGGTCGTGGTACATGAGGAACCTCTTGTTATCGTCAAATCTTCCGCTCCGCAGTGTACCGGATCGCGGAAACAGCGAGAAGCATTCTCAGCCAAACAGCGCGCCGGTTAAGGAAGCGGAGAGGTTTTTGATGATTGGTGCTGTCAGTTTGTGACCTGAGTTGTAATTAAACTGTAAACGCATTGATAAAAATTCTGCCTTGTACTAAAACCTATTACATACACACAACAGGTCAGACCTCTTACTACTTCGGAGCTTCTTATGATGGTTCTTAGTATTGTCGTTTTACTGGCTCTCCTCGGCGTGGTGTTCTACCACCGAGTGAACCTTACCCTCAGCAGCCTGATCCTGGTGGCGTACACCGCCGCCATGGGCGCGATCGGCCTGTGGAGCTTCTGGCTGTTGCTGCCGCTGGCGATCGTGCTGCTGCCGCTGAACCTTTCCTCTGTGCGTCGCTCTCTGCTCTCCGCGCCGGCGCTGCGCGCCTTCCGCAAGGTGATGCCGCCGATGTCCACCACCGAGAAGGAAGCGATCGACGCGGGCACCACCTGGTGGGAAGGCGATCTGTTCCGCGGCGCGCCGGACTGGAACAAGCTGCACAGCTACCCGAAACCGCGCCTGACGGAAGAAGAGCAAGCGTTTATCGACGGCCCGGTGGAAGAAGCCTGCCGCATGGCCAACGACTTCCAGATCACCCACGAACTGGCCGATCTGCCGCCTGAACTCTGGGCGTACCTGAAAGAACACCGTTTCTTCGCGATGATCATCAAGAAAGAGTACGGCGGTCTGGAATTCTCACCTTACGCTCAGGCGATGGTGCTGCAAAAACTGGCCGGCGTTTCCGGCATCCTGGCGATCACCGTCGGCGTGCCGAACTCCCTCGGCCCGGGCGAACTGCTGCAGCACTACGGTACCGAAGAACAGAAAAACCACTATCTGCCGGGCCTGGCGCGCGGCGACGAAATTCCTTGCTTCGCGCTGACCAGCCCGGAAGCGGGCTCCGATGCCGGTGCCATTCCAGACGTCGGCACCGTGTGCATGGGCGAATGGCAAGGCAAGCAGGTGCTGGGCATGCGCCTGACCTGGAACAAGCGCTACATCACGCTGGCGCCGGTCGCCACCGTACTGGGTTTAGCATTCAAACTGCATGACCCGAACCGCCTGCTGAGCGACAACGAATCCCCGGGCATCACCTGCGCGCTGATCCCGACCAGCACGCCGGGCGTGGAAATCGGCAACCGCCACTTCCCGCTGAACGTGCCGTTCCAGAACGGCCCGACCCGCGGCACCGACGTGTTCGTGCCGATCGATTACATCATCGGCGGCCCGAAAATGGCCGGCCAGGGCTGGCGCATGCTGGTTGAATGCCTGTCGGTCGGTCGCGGCATCACCCTGCCGTCCAACTCCACCGGCAGCCTGAAATCCATCGCCCTGGCGACCGGCGCCTACGCGCACATTCGTCGTCAGTTCAAGATCTCCATCGGCAAGATGGAAGGGATCGAAGAGCCGTTGGCGCGCATCGCCGGCAACACCTATGTGATGGACGCCGCCGCTTCGCTGATCACCTACGCGCTGGTGCAGGGCGAGAAACCGGCCGTGCTGTCGGCCATCGTCAAATACCACTGTACGCACCGCGGCCAGCAGTCGATCGTTGACGCCATGGACATCGCCGGCGGTAAAGGCATTATGCTGGGCGAATCCAACTTCCTGGCTCGCGCTTATCAGGGCGCACCGATCGCCATCACGGTGGAAGGCGCGAACATCCTGACCCGCACCATGATGATCTTCGGTCAGGGCGCGATCCGCTGCCATCCTTATGTGCTGGATGAAATGGCGGCGGCGCAGAACAACGATCTGAACGCCTTCGATAAATCGCTGTTCGGCCACCTGGGCCACGTCGGCAGCAACAAGGTACGCAGCTTCTGGCTGGGCCTGACCAACGGCCGCACCAGCGCCACGCCGACCAAGGACGCGACCCGTCGTTACTATCAGCAGTTGAACCGCCTGAGCGCCAACCTGGCGTTGCTGTCGGACGTTTCCATGGGCGTGCTGGGCGGCAGCCTGAAGCGCCGCGAGCGCATCTCCGCTCGCCTGGGGGATATCCTCAGCCAGATGTACCTGGCTTCCGCCGTGCTGAAACGCTTTGACGACGAAGGCCGTCAGAAAGAAGATCTGCCGCTGGTGCATTGGGGCGTGCAAGACAGCCTGCATAAAGCCGAACAGGCGCTGGATGATCTGCTGCGCAACTTCCCGAACCGCTTTATCGCCGGCGCGCTGCGCTTCGTGGTCTTCCCGTTCGGCCGCGTGCATACCGCACCGTCCGATCGCCTGGATCATCAGCTGGCCAAGATCCTGCAGGTGCCTTCCGCCACCCGCAGCCGTCTGGGGCGCGGCCAGTACCTGACGCCGAGCGAGCATAACCCAATCGGCCTGCTGGAAGCGGCGCTGGCCGACGTGATGGCCGCCGAGCCGATTCACGAACGTCTGTGCAAGGCCGCCGGCAAAAACCTGCCGTTCACCCGTCTGGATCGTTTGGCGGAACGCGCGCTGGAAGAAGGCAAGATCAGCGCCGACGAAGCGAAGATCCTGGTGAAAGCCGAAGAGAGCCGTCTGCGCTCCATCAACGTGGACGACTTTGCGCCGGATGCGCTGGCGGCCGCCAAGCAGGAAAAGCCGGCGGCGCAGTCTAAGCGCCAACAGCAGACCGAAGCGGCTTAACGCCAATTCCTACTCCACGCATCCAAGGGGCGATCATCATCGCCCCTTTTTCTTTTCTTGCATCACGAACTGCGCACCGCGCCGCAGGTTGGCGCAACGGCGGATTTCACGGGAAGGAAGTTCGGGTAGACTGCGCAGCGGGTGCTCTGGATCTTTCTGTCCGGCGCCTTGGCAAAGGAGAGAAAGAGAAAGGCCCCGAGTCGATATTATCAACCCGAGGCCACTCTGATGCCTAGCAACATCAGGTTAGCCTCTTACCCGCCGCAAGGCAAGGATAGGGAGGTCAAAAATGCAGCAAAAACGGGTCGTGCTTAAGCTGGTGATCGTCTGTATGACGCTGATCGCGTTCATCTGGCTAACCCGCGGTTCGCTGTGCGAACTGCGCATCAGGTTGGGAGACTCGGAGGTTGCGGCCACTTTGGCTTACGAATCCGAACGGTAAGGCAACCCAACGGCGGGGTTCGCCCCGCCCGTTGGCTGATGGTGTCAGGCAGGATCCACGAGCACCCGCCTTTTCAGCCGCTGACCGTCAGCTTGTCATAACCGCGCAGGCGGTAATTCACCACCGACACCAGCCAGCAGAAAATGAACACGGCGATCACCCAATAGCCCATCTCCCCCAGATGATCGTTGAGCCGCGCCACGGCGTCCCACAGCGGGCCGGACAGCGCCAGCTTGTCGGCGATAAGTCCGAGCGCTTCGATGCCGCCGATAAACACCGCGATGATCACCGACGCCGCCGTGATGGTCATGTTGTAGTACAGTTTGCGGATCGGTTTGGAGAACGCCCAGCCGTAAGCGCCAATCATCACGAAGTTGTCGATGGAGTCGATCAGCGCCATGCCGGCGGCGAACAGCGCCGGGAACAGCATGATGCTCCACAGGTTCATGCCGTGGCCGGCGCCGGCAGCCGAAATCCCCAACAACCCGACCTCGGTGGCGGTGTCGAAGCCCAGGCCAAACAAGAAGCCCACCAGGTACATGTGCCAGCTCTGATTCACCAGCCTGAACAGCGGGCGGAAGCAGCGCGCCAGCGCACCGCCGCCGCTCATCAACAGATCCAGCGATTGATGCGCAGGCAGCTCGCCCGCCTTCACCTGCCGGAAAGCGCGCCACACGGAGATCAGCACCAGCAGGTTGATAAAGGCCACCGTCAGCAGAAACAGCGCGGACACCAGCGTGCCGATCAAACCGCCGGTTTCGTGAAACCAGCCCATCTGTCGGCTGAACATCATCGCCGTGGCGGCAATGGCGGCCGAGGCCAGCACCACGATGGTCGAGTGGCCGAGCGAGAAGAAGGTGCCGACCGCCACCGGCGTTTTGCCCTGTTGCATCAGCTTGCGGGTCACGTTGTCGATCGCGGCGATGTGATCGGCATCCACCGCATGGCGCAGACCAAAACTGTAGGCCAGCAAGGCGGTGCCCATCAGCGCCGCATTGTCTTTGAACACCGCCAGCGCCAGCAGCCAGACAACGACGTTGACCGCCACCAGCCCCAGCAGCAGGGATACCGCCCGCCGCCGGGCCGCGCCATGCAATCCTTCGGAAATTACCGCCATACCCACACTCCCGTATTCTCGTTATGTTGAAATCAATGGATTAGCGCCGCGCCGCGATCACCGCCGGATTGGCGCTCAAAAACAGCCAGGACGCGATCACGAACGGCATGGTCAGCGACGGCATCCCCAGCGGAGCCAGCAAAGTATTGAAAGCCCCCTGCACCAGCACCGTGAAAATCACGCCGAGCAGCGTATAGATAAGCACCCGCCGGCCGGGCGGGTTGAAGACGGAACCCAGCGCCACCGCCGTCAGCACCGCGCTGAAAGCATACAGCCCGGCGAAGACCGCCTGCGGATCGGCGCCGATCGCCAGCGCGGTGATCACCGCCAGCAAGGCGCCGAAAAAACCCAGCGCCATCGCGCGCGGCGACGAAACCGCCAGCCCGAGCAACAGCAGCACGCCGCCGCTCACGCTGCTGCACAAAAAGACCTGGGAGACGCCGTGCAACGCACCGCTCAACACCTCCGCCAGGTCGGGATGCGGGTTGAACACCGCGCCGTCGGCCGGGATGGCCGCCGGCGGCAACCGCACATGCCGCAGATGGCTGAACGGGTAGCTGGCCAGCAGCACCGTCCAGGTGGTCAGCACGAAAGGCGCGGTCAGCGCCGCGATCTTCCAGGTACGCAGCAGCCGATTGAGGCCGACGGTGACGATCACCGAGATCGCGCTGCTGAAGATCACGCCGATCCACAGCCAGACAGAGGGCAGCAAAAAGGTCGGCAGCGCGGCGCCGACCAGGCAGCCGTTGTAGCCATAGAGACCTGTGCGCAACGCTGTGCGATCGTCCACCAACCACGCCGCGCTGAGCGTCGCCGCCGCCGTGCCCAGCAGGCAGCCGAAGGCCACCTGCGGTAGCCCCTCTTCCCAGGCGCCCACGAAAATGGCGATGAAAAACAATAATCCGGTCAACGGGTTATTTTGAAACATCACCTGCGAACAGCCGCGCAGCACCGCATCCGTCACCGCCGCTATTCGGCTGCGGGCGCACAACGCCGCCCAACTCCACTTTGTCGTCATGACCGCTTCCCGCTGCAGACTAGCGCCAGATAAAAGGCTCGGGCAGCGTCACGCCCAGGATTTCCTCCCGGGCGACGCGCCAGAAAGCGCGAATCGCCGCCTTCACCTGGCGCGCCTCTTTGCCCAAAGCCTTAAAGATCAGCCCGCACTCATTGGGCAACCGGCTGACGCCGCTGGCGATCCCCTCAGCCTCGTCATAGCGGGGCGCGATGCGATCGAGGATCCGCTGATGATGCTCGGGCGGCGTCAGCAGGATCACATTGCCGAACACATCGAACGGCCCCATCACGCCGACCCCGTTCAGCGGATGTTTATGCGGTTCCAGCACATAGCGCTCGACAAACAGCGTGTTGCCCTCGGGGCGACAGGCGCTGATGCGCGAAGAGTAAACGTCGAATCTGAAACCGCGATCCGCCTGATGGTGTTTGCGTCCCGACATCAGGATCTCGCCATAGAGCAGCGTCGCCGTGGGGTGCAGCGTAATGCGGGTATCGGTAATGAAGCGCGAGCCGCAGTGAGGGATCACCGGATCGGGCATCATCTCCAGATAGCTGCCCTCTTCGAGCGTCAGCGTCTGCATCTGCGCCGCGTAGTTATTTTCCATGGCGTGGATCTTGGTCGCCGATTGAGTGGTGACATGCCCGCAGGCCCGGGGGGCGACCTGCACCTCGAGCGTCAGGCGATCGCCCTGCAAGATGCAGCCCGAGGTGGAGATGACGAATACGCACGGCATCTGCGGCAGCGCCTCGTCCCAATACAGCGCCCGCTGCACCAGAAATGGCACGCGCCGCTCCATTTGCCGCAGCACGCTGCGATGCCCGTTCAGCGCGAACCCCAGCCGCAGATAGCCGGTTTTGCCCACGCCGCCGCTGGCCATCTGCGGCGGTTCGTCCTGGTAGGCGGCCAACTCCGGCGCGTCGGCGCCGAGTTGCGCCACGCGCCTCGCCGCTTCGCTGACGGCCGTCATACCGCCGCCGACGGCGCGTGGGTGAACAGGAAATCACGCATGATCATATCCACCAGTTCGTCGATGCCTTCGCCGGTTTTGCAGTTGGTGAGGATATAAGGCCGCTCGCCGCGCACCACGCGCGTATCGTGCTCCATCACCGCCAGGCTGGCGCCGACGTACGGCGCCAAATCGATTTTGTTGATCACCAGGATGTCGGCCTGCACCAGGCCCGGGCCGTTTTTGCGCGGGATCTTTTCACCTTCGGCGACGTCGATAACGTAGATGTAAAAGTCCGCCAGCGCCGGGCTGAAGGTCAACGTCAGGTTATCGCCGCCGCTCTCGATCATCACCACGTCGCTGTCCGGGAAACGGGCCTCCATCTCCTCCACCGCGGCGATATTCATGCTCGGATCCTCGCGCACCGCGGTATGCGGGCAGGCGCCGGTTTCCACGCCCAGAATTTTCTCCTCGTCGAGGATCCCCTTGAGCGTGCGCTTGACCTGTTTGGCGTCTTCGGTAGTGACGATGTCGTTGGTGATGATTAACGGGCTGATGCCCCGTTCGATCAGACGCGGCGTAATGACTTCGATAATCGCGGTCTTGCCCGAGCCTACCGGGCCGCCGATGCCAATGCGGGTAATTTTCTTCACTCTGCTCGTTCCTTTGTCATTAGTTGCTGAACAGTCGGGTAAATGCGCCGACGTGCAGCGCGGCCAGGACGTCGGTCACCGGCGCGTAAGAGGCCATTTGTTCAACGCCGCCGCGTTCGGCTTCGTCACAAAAAACGTCGATGTCCCGGTTGAGTTGAAACAGGATGCGTTGGGTGTCGATATGGGTGACGCGCATCAGGCGCATGGCGGCGCTGAGAATGGTCATCGCCACGCCGTACTGGTGCATCACCGCCACCTCGCGCGGCCCCGCGCCCAGCGCCGTCATCACTACCGCCTGCGTCACCGGATAGGTGCCGGCGGCGCGGCCGGTTTTGATCTGCTCAAGCCACCAGACCACCTGGGGCTCATCACAGATGGCCGCCGTCATTTCCGCCAGCTTCTTTCCCATCCTCACCACCATGCTGCGGCCTTCTTCATTCAGCTTGCGGTTGAACAGCGCCCAGTCGTGCCCGATAACCGCCTCGCGATCGCCCCCCTGCAGCGCCCGGCAGGCCGCCGCGACCGCCCGGCCGTCGCCGCCCGCCGCCTGTTGCAAAGCGGTGCGGGTGAACGATTTCAGCGTGTCGACATCGCGCACGATGCCGGCCTGGATCGCCGACTCGACGCCATTGGAAAAGGCAAACGCCCCCACCGGCAGCACCGAGTCGGCAAACTGCAGGATGCGAATCAGCTGAACAGCGTTCATTTCAATTTGATCACATGCTGACCGAGGAATGGGCTGTCAACATGCACATGGGTGGCGGAATCCTCCGCGCCGCCGAACAGCAGGCGCGCTTCGGGCTGGGTCAGATGCGGCAAAATGCTTTCACCCTTCACGAACGAATAAGGCAGCGCATGAAAGCCGTGGGTTTTCATCACCGAATCCATCACCTTGGTCGCCACCGTCAGCGGAATAAAGATGCGATCGCCCTTGATGACTGACTTCCAGTGCTGATTGCCCAGCGCATGCCCCAATTCGAACGCGGTCTTCAGCACCGTAGCCATATCGGTCGCCAGCAGCGACTCAAGATGGATTACCATCACATCGCGCAGGTTCATCTGCACCACCACCGCGCTGCGGTTCGCTTCGTCCCAAAGCAGCACATCGCCGTCGGCCAGCACCTGGTGACGATCGAGGGAAATGCCGAGATCCTGACCATCGCGGGTGGTTTTGCGGCAGCGGCTTTTCTGCGCCTCCCACTGCGAAAGCGCCAGCACGTCCAGCGAGGCGTGTTGCAAGCGCTCACGCCAGTCGGCATCCCGTTTGATATTGCCGAGTATCTTTTCAATCACGATCATGAGCGGCGGTTCCTAGCTGAAGAAGTAGCGTTGATTAAGCACGGCGGTGGCGATCGGTTTCACCGTGGCGTGTTCGCCGTTGACCTTGACGGCGAAGGTTTCGGGGTCCACCTCGATGTGCGGCGTTTCCGCATTGCGCACCATGTCCTGCTTGGAGATCGCGCGGCAGTTATGCACTGCCATCACCTGCCGCTCCAGCCCCAGTTTCTCTTTGATGCCGTCGTGCAACGCCGCGCCGGAGACGAAGGTGACGCAGGTTTCCTGCAGCGATTTGCCCATGGCGCCGAACATCGGTCGGTAGAACGTGGGCTGCGGCGTCGGCAACGACGCGTTGGGATCGCCCATCACCGCCCAGTTAATCATCCCACCCTTGATCACCAGCTTCGGCTTGGCACCGAAGAAGCGCGGCTCCCACAGCACCAGATCGGCCATCTTGCCGACCTCGACCGAACCCAGCACGTGGCTGATGCCCTGCGCGATCGCCGGGTTGATGGTGATCTTCGCCACGTAGCGCAGCACGCGGAAGTTATCGTGTTCCGCCGCATCTTCCGGCAGCTTGCCGCGCGCGGCTTTCATCGCGTGTGCCGTCTGCATCACCCGCAGCCAGTTTTCGCCAACCCGCCCCATCGCCTGGGAGTCGCTGGAAAACATCGACAGCACGCCCATGTCGTGCAGCACGTTTTCCGCGGCGATGGTTTCCGGCCGCACCCGGCTTTCAGAAAACGCCACGTCGGCCGGCACATTGGGGTTGAGGTTGTGGCACACCATGATCATGTCGAACAGTTCGGCCTGACTGTTGATGCCGAACGGCAGCGTGGGGTTGGTGGAGCTCGGCAAGACGTTCATCTGCGCGGCGACCTTGATGATATCCGGCGAGTGCCCGCCGCCGGCGCCTTCGGTGTGGAAGGTGTGGATAGTGCGCCCTTCGAAGGCGTCGATGGTGTCCTCGACGTAGCCGCCCTCGTTCAGGCTGTCGGTATGCACCGCCACCTGAATATCCATGTCGTCGGCCACCCGCAGCGCGTGGCGCAGCGCGGAGTTGGTGGCGCCCCAGTCCTCATGCACCTTCAGCCCGGCCACGCCGGCGGCGATCTGTTCGACCAGCGGCGCAGCGTGCGAAGCGTGCCCCTTGCCGAGCATCCCCACGTTGACCGGCATGCTCTCAAAGGCGCGCAGCATGCGGTGGATATGCCAGGGCCCGGCGGTCACCGTGGTGCCGTTGGAACCGTCGGTCGGCCCGACGCCGCCGCCGAAGAAGGTCGTCACGCCGTTGGAGAGCGCATGTGCGGCCTGCTGCGGCGAAATGAAATGAATGTGCGTATCGATGCCGGCGGCGGTCAGGATCAGGTGTTCGCCCGAGATGGCGTCGGTGCTGACGCCCACCACCATGCCGGGCGTGACGCCGTTCATCATCGCCGGGTTGCCGCTTTTGCCAATGCCGGCGATCAGGCCGTTTTTAATGCCGACGTCCGCCTTGATCACCCCTTGCCGGGCGTCCAGAATGGTCACATTGGTAATGACCAGATCCAACACATTGTCGCTGGTTAATCGGTTATCGGCGCCCATGCCGTCGCGCAGCGACTTACCGCCGCCGTAGACCGATTCCTCACCGTAACCGCGCAGATCTTTTTCTATTTCAATAAACAGTTGCGTATCGCCCAAGCGAATTTTATCGCCGGTGGTCGGGCCGAACAGCCCGGCATATTCCTGCCTGGAGATCGTTGGCATGCTTTATTCCTCGTCCGTCTTGATGGGCGCCTGGTCGCGGTTTTTATAACCCAGCTCAATAGTTCGCTTTACATCTATAGTTTTCTTTACTCTTTCACCGGCGGCTACCGGGCTGTCGCCCGCCCAACCGTCCACCAGATTATTAAAACCATAAACCGTTTGCTTGCCGCCGATGGCAATAAGCGCCACCTCGATTTCATCGCCGGGTTCAAAGCGGATCGCCGTCGTGGCGGTGATATTTAACCGTTTACCAAAGGCGGCGGCGCGATCGAACTGCAGCGCTTTGTTGGCTTCGAAGAAATGAAAGTGTGAGCCGACCTGAATAGGCCTGTCGCCGGTATTGCGCACCGTTAAAATAACCGTCTCGCGATCTTCATTGAAGGTGATGGGACTTTCGGACAGGATATAGCCGCCTGGCGGCACGTGCTTTTCTTTGTCATGCTTTTTCATCGGAATACCTGTGCTGATAAGATTCGTCCATGGGATTCAGGAAGGCCATCGGCGCTTATTGAATAGGATCGTGCACCGTCACCAGGCGGCTGCCGTCGCTGAATATCGCCTCGACCTGCACATGCGGGATCAAGTCCGCCACGCCGTCCATGACGTCATCGCGGCTCAAAACCTGCCGCGTGTCGTTCATGACTTCTTCCAGCGTTTTTCCCTCGCGGGCGCCCTCCAGCGCCGCGGTGGTAATAATGGCCACCGCCTCGGGATAATTAAGCTTTATCCCTCTGGATTTTCGTTTTAATGCGACGTCAGCCAAGGTATAGACCATCAGCTTTTCGATTTCTCTTGGCGTTAATTGCATGGAGCACTCCGATCTCGATAGAAATAATCAGACAAAGTGAGGCCAAAGGTTACTTATAGTTAATAACCTTGCGTTATTTATTTACGATTGTCCGACACTCGAATAATCTAGGGGGTAATATTGAGATAATCAACCCGCTGCTTTATTCAAACCCAAGCATGAGCTGTCCCATTTCCTAAAAAAGTAACGGCGACGTGATAGTTTTTATCGATAAAAAGTCTTTTTTCATCTTCCCACTCCCACAATAAAACGATCAAAAAAAGAACGGATGGCGTTTTTTTATTTTAATTACCGTCATGAAATCCAGATAAATAAGCACTGCCCTTATGGATGGCATTAATATTAAAGACATGTAACCAACGGTCAGAAAATATAATTAAATTTACAAATAAGACGCGAGTGAAAATACCTTTTTAGTTAAAAACAATTTATCTATTCTGTTACTGATGCCAATAAGTTATTAAAAAAAAACCCGGCCGCAGCCGGGTTTGCCTCATTACTGTCGGGCTCTTCAGCCTTGCTGACGAATGCGCGCCAACAGCGCGTCGATATGCTCGATCTGCGGCGCATTGACGATCAGCGTGCGCCCCAAACCCAGCGCATGACGCTGACAGTCGAGGCGCATGTCGGCGTCGGCGATGCTGTCCAGATCGGCGACGTGCGCCAGGCCGATAGTGCGCCGAATCAGCTCGGTGCCGCAGTACCCTACCGCATCAATCCAGACCTGCTGCAGGAACTGCTCGGCGTAACCCGGCGTCGCCAGCGCCGCATCGCGGCTTTGCTGATGGCACAGCGCCAGGAAACGATCGGCAAAGATCAGCCACAGCTCGCGCACATCCTGCAGACGCTGCTCGCGCCCGGCGGCGGCGTCGCGCGGCCCGAACAGCCCAGGCTGGCCGCAATAGTTGAGCAGCAGATTGCCTAACGCAGTGCCGACATCGAAACCGATCGGGCCGTAGAAACCGAATTCAGCGTCGATCGCTTTCAATCGCCCTTCCGCCACGAAAATTGAACCGCTGTGGATATCCCCGTGCAACAACGCCTCCGCCTTGCTGAGAAAGCGGTGTTTCAGGCCGGCGACCGCCAGCTTCAGCGGCGCATCCTCACGCAGCGCCTGCACCTGCGGCAACAGCGCCGCCTCAAACTGATTGCGCTCATGGTCGATATAGGGATCGGTAAAGAACAGATCTTCGGTGATCTGGCACAGCTCGGGGTTGGTGAAGCGGCTGACTTCCGCTTTTTTCTGCTGCGCCGACTGATAAAAATCGGAGGTGTGGAACAGCGTCTGCGCCAGGTATTCCGCCAGCTGACCGGCCGCCAGCGGATGATAGTTCCCCTGCACCAGTTCGCTGCGCCAGATGCGATGATCGGAGAGATCTTCTTGCACCATCACCGCCAACTCGGGATCGTGGTGCAGGACTTTTACCGTATGTCGCGGGCAGAAACCGCCGTGGATCAACAGCGTTTCCGCTTCGATGCGCGCCCGATCCAGCGTCAGCGGCCAGGATTCGCCCACGCAGCGCACGTACGGCAACGCCTGTTTGACGATCACCCGGCTCACGCCTTCGCGATCGCGGATCTTAAACACCAGGTTCAGGTTGCCGTCGCCGATCTCGTCGGCGCTGACCAGCGCCTGCGGATCGGCCACCTGCCCGTATTGGCGGGCGTATTCAACGGCATCGGCAGCCGTAAACGTACGATAAAGCGACATTCCCCAACCCCTCTGTTCTCTCTCGCTGCCCCCAGCGATTCTGTTTATTTAGACGTAAAAGCATTTGGACGTCTATACATCCGGAAGTCATGTTGGCAGAATAGCGTTTCAGATGCAATAACCTCGCAACAAGGAATTAACCGCCGATGCAAGCGCTTAACACCACCAGTTTGACCCTGCGGGACAACCGCCTTTGGATCCTCGATCAGCAAGCCCTGCCGCAGGAAAAGCGGTGGCGCGCCTGCGACAGCGTGGAGGAGTTGGTCGGGCACATTCACAGCCTGCGGGTGCGCGGCGCGCCGCTGATCGGGCTGTCCGCCAGCCTGCTGTTGGCGCTGCTGGCGGAACGCGGTGTGCCGCGCGCCGAGCTGGAACAGGCGCTGCACACGCTGCGCGCCGCCCGCCCGACGGCGGTTAACCTGATGAACAATCTGGATCGCATGAAGCTGGCGCTGGCGGAGCCGGACTGGGCGCCGGCGGTGGTGAACGAAGCGCTGCGGCTGGTGGAGGAAGATCGCCGGCTGTGCGATCGCATCGCCGATCACGGCGCTGGGCTGGTCAAGCCCGGCAGCCGCCTGCTGACCCACTGCAATACCGGCGGGTTGGCCACCGCCGGCGTCGGCACCGCCATCGGCGTGCTGCTGCGCGCCCACCAGCAGGGCAAAGTGCAACAGGTATGGGTTGATGAAACCCGGCCGCTGCTGCAGGGCGGCCGTCTGACCGCCTGGGAACTGGGCGAGCTGGGCATTCCCTATCGTCTGATCTGCGATTCGATGGCCGCCAGCCTGATGGCGCAGGGCCAGGTCGATGCGGTGTGGGTCGGCGCGGATCGCATCGCCGCCAACGGCGACGTCGCCAACAAGATTGGCACCTACAGCCTGGCGGTGCTGGCGCACTACCATGGCATTCCATTCTACGTGGCTGCCCCGCATACCACCCACGATCCGCACTGTCCGGACGGCGCCGCCATCCCGATCGAGCAACGCGCGGCGGCCGAAGTCACCGGCGTTTCAGGCAGCTTCGGCGCCTGCCAGTGGGCGCCGGCCGATGCGCCGGTCTGCAATCCGGCGTTCGACGTCACGCCGGCCAAGCTTATCAGCGGGTGGGTGTTCGACAGCGGCGTGATCACGCCGCAGCAGGTTGAAGCGGGGATTTTCCAGCGGGCGCTGGGTTAACGCCCGCCGGTTGACGATCAGTCCAGGCGCGGATAGGCATCGGCGATCGTGTCGCCGGTGAAATGCGCCACCCAGCCTTCCGGGTTGTCAAATACCCGGATCGCGGTAAAGTGCGGCGCCGAGCCCATATCGAACCAGTGACGGGTGTTGGCCGGCACTGAGATCAGATCGTTCTTTTCGCACAGGATCTGGAAGATCTTGCCGTCCAGATGCAGGCAAAACAACCCCGCCCCTTCAACGAAAAAGCGCACTTCATCCTCGCCGTGCGTGTGTTCGGACAGGAATTTTTCGCGCAGCGCCTGACGCTGCTCGTGGTCCGGCCGCATGCTGATCACGTCCCAACTCTGGTAGCCCTTTTCCGCCACCAGCCGGTCGATCTCATGCTGATAGGCGGCGATCACCGCCTCCGGCTGCGGGTTGTCGCCCAACTCGCGATCCGCCTGCCAACGCTCAAAGCGCACGCCGATCTGCGCCAGCTGGCGCTGGATTTCCTGCGCGTCGCGGCTCTGCCACAGCGGCTGCTGCGGTGCTGTATCACTGAAAATGGTCAATCCACTCATGAGACAAACTCCCCTAAATCGATGTGATCAAAACGGCTGACCTGCGGATGCCGGCTCTGTGCGTCCGCCTCATCGCGGATCAGCTGGCAGGTATGCCAGCCGGCGGCCTGCGCGGCGTCCAGCTCCTGGTGAATATCGGACAGGAACAGCAGTTCGTCGGGCGCGATGCCGATAGCCTGCGCGATGTTGCGGTACGACGCGGTTTCACGCTTGGCGCCGACGCGGGTGTCGAAATAGCCGCTGAACAGCGGCTGCAGATCGCCGGCGTCGCTGTGGCCGAACAGCAGCTTCTGCGCCTCCACCGAACCGGAGGAATAAACGTAAAGCTTCAGCCCCTGGCGCTGCCAGGCAGCCAACTGCCCGGCGACCTCCGGATAAAGATGTCCGCGGAAGTCGCCCTCGCGATAGCCGCTGCGCCAGATGATGCCCTGCAGCGCCTTGAGCGCGGTGGATTTGCGATCTTCATCCATAAAGCGATACAGCGCGGCGATCAGCGTATCGAGATCCGCCTGCGGCTGGTCAATTTCAGCGCGCAGCGCCGCCAACGGCGCGGCGACTTCGCTCTCCGTGGCGTGACGGCGTACAAAATCCGCCAGCCGCTCGCGGGCATAGGGAAACAGCACCTGATGCACGAAGCGAATATCGCTGGTGGTGCCTTCAATATCGGTCACGATAGCGCGGATCATTTCGCCTCCAGCAAGCGACGTTGCAGTTCACACTGGAACAGGAATTCCAGCCCTTCGAGATGGCGGCGGGCTTCCGCCACCTGGCTTCCCCAGCAATAGAGACCGTGGCCGCGCACCAGAAAACCGTACTGCAGCGGCGTGACCTCGGCATAGGCCGCGACGCGCGACGCCAGCCGGGGAATGTCCTGATCGTTATCGAAAATAGGGATCGCCACGCAGTCCAGGTGGCTGCGCTGACCGGCGAGCGACTTTTGCATTTCGTACCCCTGCAGCACCAACGCATCGCCGCGTTCCACCCGCGACAACACGGTGGCGTTGACGGAATGGGTATGCAACACCGCGCCAAGGTGCGGGTACAAGCGATAGAGCAGCGTATGCAGCCCGGTTTCCGCCGACGACGTACGGCCGCTCGGCACGTGATTGTCAGCGATATCCACCCGCAGAAAATCGGCGGCGCTCAGGCTGCCTTTGTCTTTGCCGGACTCGGTGACCAGGCACTGGCGTTCGTCGAGGCGCAGCGACATGTTGCCGCCGGTCGCCGGACACCAGCCTTTGTCGCCAATCCAGTGGCAGGCCGCCAGTAATGCGTTAAGTTGCGGATTCTCCGTCATTGTTATCGTTTCCCGTTCGGTATAGCGGTCAGCAGGTGAGGCTTAGCCGGCTGCGCGACAGGCTAAGCACTTTTTCGCATTTAGCCATCTAAGCGTCTTGATTGCCAAATACTAGCATCGTGTTATATTGACGGCAATATAAGCGCCTGGAGTATTCACCTGCTATGAGCACTTCCGCATTGATTCCCGACAGTAAACTGCCTGCCCTGGGCACCACCATCTTCACCCAAATGAGCGCGCTGGCGCAGCAGCATCAGGCGATCAACCTGTCGCAGGGCTTCCCTGATTTTGACGGGCCGGACTATCTGAAAGCACGCCTGGCCTGGCACGTCGCCCAGGGCGCCAACCAATATGCGCCAATGACCGGCGTGGCGGCGCTGCGCGAAGCCATCGCCGACAAAACCGCCGAGCTGTATGGCTGGCAGCCGGATGCCGGCAGCGAAGTGACCGTCACCGCCGGTGCCACCGAAGCGCTGTTCGCCGCCATCACCGCGCTGGTGCGCCCCGGCGATGAGGTGGTCTGTTTCGATCCGAGCTACGACAGCTACGCGCCGGCGGTGACGCTGGCCGGCGGCGTACTCAAACGCCTCGCCCTGCAGCCGCCCGCATTTGCCGTGGATTGGCAACGGTTCGCCGCCGCGCTGTCTCCGCGCACCCGTCTGGTGATCGTCAATACGCCGCACAACCCGTCCGCCACCGCCTGGCAGGCGGAAGACATGCAGCAGCTGTGGCACGCCATCGCCGAACGCGAGATCTACGTGCTCAGCGACGAAGTCTACGAACACATCTGCTTCGCCAAAGGCGGGCACGCCAGCGCATTGGCCCACCCGCAGTTGCGCCAACGGGCGATCGCGGTGTCCTCCTTCGGTAAAACCTTCCACATGACCGGCTGGAAAGTGGGTTACTGCGTGGCGCCCGCCGCGCTGAGCGCCGAGGTGCGCAAGGTGCATCAATACCTGACCTTCTCGGTCAACACCCCGGCGCAGCTGGCGCTGGCGGATAGCCTGCGCGCCGAGCCGGAGCACTGGCGACAGCTGCCGGCATTCTACCGCGCCAAGCGCGACCGCTTCGTGCAAGCGCTGGCGAGCAGCCGACTGGAAATTTTACCCTGCGCCGGTACATACTTCTTGCTGGCGGACTACAGCGCCATCTCCGATCTGGACGATGTGGCGTTCTGCCATTGGTTAACCGAGCACGTGGGCGTGGCGGCCATTCCGCTGTCGGTCTTCTGTGCCGATCCTTTCCCCCATAAATTGATCCGGCTGTGCTTCGCTAAACAGGACGCCACGCTGGATGCGGCTGCGGAGCGGTTATGTCGACTTTAAAAATTACCCTGTTGCAGCAACCTCTGGTCTGGCGCGACGGCCTCGCTAACCTGGCCGCCTTCGACGCGTTGCTGGCGCCGATCGTCGGGCGCGATCTCATCGTCTTGCCGGAAATGTTCACCACCGGTTTTGCCATGGATGCCGGCGAGAGCGCCCTGCCCGAACAGCAGGTGATCGACTGGCTGCACGGCTGGGCGGTGAAAAGCCACGCGTTGATCGGCGGCAGCGTGGCGCTGAAAACCGCCGAAGGCGCGGTCAATCGCTTCCTGCTGGTGGAGCCGGGCGGCCAGGTGCATGCCTATGATAAACGCCATCTGTTCCGCATGGCCGGCGAACACCTGCACTATCAGGCCGGCAACCGGCGCGAAATCGTCGAGTGGCGCGGCTGGCGCATTCTGCCGCAGATCTGCTACGACCTGCGTTTCCCGGTCTGGGCGCGCTATCAGCAGGATTACGATCTGGCGCTGTACGTCGCCAACTGGCCGGCGCCGCGCAGCCGCCATTGGCAAACGCTGCTGGCGGCGCGGGCGATTGAAAATCAGGTGTATGTGGCGGGCTGCAACCGGGTGGGCGATGATCCGAACGGCCTGAACTACAGCGGAGACAGCCTGATCATCAGCCCGCAGGGCGAGATCCTGGCGGATGCCGAGCCCGGCGCAGCCGCGCGGCTGGACGCCGAGCTGTCGCTGGAAACCCTGCAGAGTTACCGCAGCGCCTTCCCGGCCTGGCGCGATGCCGACAGCTTTCTGCGTCTTGACTGATTAAACGCGATCCCAGTCGGCGATCGTCAGGCAATAGGCCTGGATCGCCAGCGCTACGTCAGCCTGCCGCACCGCTTCAGCCGGATGATGGCTGACGCCGCCGGCGCAACGCACGAACAGCATGCCGACCGGCCATTGCGCCGCCACGGCGATGGCGTCATGACCAGCGCCGCTCGGCAGCGCCAGACTCTGCCCCTGTACCTGCTCGACGGCCGCCTGCCAGCGGCGCTGCAGATCGCTATCGCAGGCGGTGGCGTCAATGCGGTAAAACTCCTCGCTGGCGAAGCGCGCTCCGCGGCGTGCGCAGATCGTCTGCGCCTGCGCCAGCAACGTCGCCAACAGCGCCGCCAGCGGCGCATCCTGCGGGCCGCGCACGTCGAGCGTCAATCGCACTTCGCCCGGGATCACGTTGGCCGCGCCCGGCAGGCTCTCGATGCAGCCGACGGTGGCCACCAGATGCGGATCGGCGGCGAGGGTCAACGTTTCAACCGCCGTTATCCATTCCGCCGCGGCCGCCAGCGCGTCTGTGCGCTGCCCCATCGGCACCGTACCGGCATGGCCCGCCTCCCCGCTAAAGACGCAGTTAAGCCGACGCGCGCCGTTGATCGCCGTCACCACCCCCAGCGCCAGGTCGGCCACCTCCAGACATGGGCCCTGTTCGATATGCAATTCCAGATAAGCGCGGATTTCCTGCGGCGCGCGGCGCGCCTGCGCGATCGCCGTCGGCTCCAGCCCGAAGTCGCGCATGGCCTGCGCGATGCTCACCCCGTCCGCGTCAGTCTGCGCCAGCCATTCCTGCGGCCATTGGCCGGTCAAGCCGCGGCTACCCAGCAACGTCACGCCAAAGCGAGCGCCCTCTTCGTCGGCAAAGCCGATCACCTCCAGCGCCAGCGGCAAACGGCGCCCCTGGCGGTGGTATTGCGCCACCGTTTCCAGCGCCGTGAGCACGCCGAGCATGCCGTCATAGCGCCCGGCGTTGCGCACCGTGTCCAGATGCGAACCGAGCAGCAGCGCGGGGGCGCCGGGCGTTAGCCCTTCATAACGGCCACAGATATTGCCGACGCTGTCTTGCCACACCCGCATGCCGCTCTCGCGCATCCATTCGCCCACCAGAACGTTGGCGCGCCGATGTTCCGCAGACAGATAAAGACGCGTCAGTTTACCGGGCTCCGCGCTGATCGCCGCCAGCTCGTCACAGCGCGCCATCACCCGCGCGGCGGCCTGCTGCGCCTCCTGCGGCGTCATTCTGGCCGTCCTGCATCGTACAGGTTCCAGGCCGCCTGGAGGGCCTCCCCCTGTTGCGTGGCGAAGCCCAACCGGTTCAACACCGCCTCCAGCGCCGCCAGCGTTTGCAGCACGCAATCTTTGCGCGCGTTGTAGCCCATGGTGCCGATGCGCCAGATCTTGCCCTGCAGCGGGCCGAACGAGGTGCCGATTTCGATAGCGAAATCGTTCAGCATCATCTGCCGCACCTGCTCGCCGTGCACCTGCGGCGGGATCATCACGCCGAGCACGTTATTCATGCGGTGCTCGAGATCGCCGAACACCGCCAGCCCCATGCCTTGGATGCCCGCCAGCATCGCCGCGCCGTGCAGCCGGTGGCGGGCAATGGCCTGATCCAGCCCTTCCTCGAGGATCACCCGCGCGCATTCTCGCGCCGCGAACAACATGCTGGTGGCTTCGGTATGGTGATTCAGGCGTTCCGGCCCCCAATAATCCATGATCATGCCGAGGTCGAAATAGTTGGAGTAGATCATCTCGTCGTCGCCGTCGGCATGTTCGGCGGTGCGGATCCCCTCCTCCACGCATTTGCGACGGCGCACGATCTCTTCAAACTGCGGGCTGAGGGTGACCGGCGAACTGCCGGAAGGGCCGCCCAGGCACTTCTGCAGCCCGGCGGAGACCGCATCCAGCCCCCAGGCGTCGGTCTCCAGCGGGTTCCCGCCAAAAGACGCCGTCGCATCGGTATAGAACAGCACGCCGTGGCGGCGGCAGATATCGCCCAGCTCATGCAGCGGCTGCAGCATGGTGGTGGACGTATCGCCCTGCACCGTCAGCAGCAGGCGCGGGCGCACCCGCTTAATCGCGTCTTCGATGCGATCGGCGCTGAACACCTCGCCCCACGGCGCGTCTATCGTGTGTACCTCGGCGCGACAACGGCGGGCAATTTCGCACAGCAGATGTCCGAAGCGGCCGAATACCGGCACCAGCACCTTATCGCCCGGACGAATGGCAGAAACCAGCAGCGCCTCGATGCCGGCGCGCGAGGTGCCGTCCACCAGCATCGTCCAGCGGTTTTCGGTGCGGAACAGCGCGCGATACAGCGCCATGACCTGATTCATGTAACCGGTCATTGCCGGATCGTACTGGCCGATCAGTTGGCTCGACATGGCACGCAGCACGCGCGGATCGGCGTTGATCGGCCCCGGCCCCATCAACAGGCGCGCCGGCGGGTTAATCTGTTCGAACTGCGGAGTAGTTAGCATGTTATTTCCTTACCAGCTTAATAACTTGTCATTTTATTTGCCGAAATCAGGCTTCTGACAACCCGCGCACAGAAGCGATAAACTGTTTCAATTCCTGCGTTTGCGGATTGGCGAACAGCGTGCGGCTATTTCCCTGCTCCCACACCTTGCCCTGGTGCATAAATACCACCCGGTCGCCCACCTCGCGGGCGAAGCTCATTTCATGAGTGACCAGAATCAGCGTCATGCCCTCTCGCGCCAACTGTTCCAGCACCTTCAGGACTTCACCCACCAGCTCGGGATCCAGCGCCGAGGTGATCTCATCGCACAGCAACACCTTCGGTTTCATCGCCAGCGCCCGGGCGATCGCCACCCGCTGCTGTTGCCCGCCGGAAAGGTTGGCCGGCGCGTAATGCATGCGCTCACCCAACCCCACCTTGTTCAGCATCTGTTCGGCCAACTCGCGGCACTCGGCAGCACTTTTTTTCAGCACCCGGCGCGGCGCCAGCATCACGTTTTCCAGCGCCGTCATATGCGGGAACAGGTTGAAGTTCTGAAACACCATGCCAATCGAGCGGCTGATTTCACGCGCCTGCGAATCGCGATCGGTGATGGTCATGCCGCCCAGTTTGATGCTCCCTTCCTGATACCCCTCCAGCCCGTTGATGCAGCGCAATAGCGTGCTTTTACCAGACCCGCTGCGGCCGATGATCGACACCACCTGCCCCATGTCGATATCCAGATCCACGCCCTTCAACACATGATTCTGACCGTAATATTTTTGAACCTGATTAATGGTGATGATCGGCATGGCATTTCTTCTCCAGATAATGGCTGTAACGCGACAAGGGATAGCACATCAGGAAATAGCCCAATGCGACCAGACCAAACACCTTGAAGGGCTGATAAGTCACATTGTTCAGCATGGTGCCGGCCTTGGTCAGCTCGACGAAGCCAATGATCGACGCCAAGGCGGTGCCCTTGATCACCTGAACCGAGAAACCGACGGTCGGCGCAATGGCGATACGCACCGCCTGCGGCGTGATGACGCGCATCAGCGTCTGCGTGAAACTCAGCCCGAGACAACGGGCTGCCTCCCACTGACCTTTCGGCAAAGCGGCGATGCTGCCGGACCAGATATCCACCAGAAAAGCGCTGGTGAATAGCGTCAGCGCCAGTGCGGCCGCGGTCCATGGGCTGACGTCGACGCCGAACAGCGCCAGACCGAAAAACGCCAAAAACAGCTGCATCAGCAGCGGCGTGCCCTGAAACAGTTCAGCGTAAACGCGGACAAAACGCATTGCCCAGCGGCGCTTGCTCAGGCGCATCAACACCAGCGGCAGCGCCACCAGCGTGCCGCCGAAGAACGCCGTCAACGACAGCAGCAGCGTCCAGCGAGCCGCCAACAGCAGATTGCGCACGATGTCCCAATCGGTAAACGTCAGCATCAGTTCCGGCTCCCTAAAAAACGCCGCCCGGCGGCCAGTAACAGTTGACGCATCAACAGCGACAACAACAGATAAAGCAGCGCCGTCACCAGATAGACTTCAAAGCTGAGGAAGGTGCGCGACTGGATCAGGTTGGCGGCGAAGGTCAGCTCTTCGAATGAGACCTGCGACACCACCGAGGATCCCAGCATCACGATGATGCACTGGCTCACCAACGCCGGATAAATACGCTGCAGCGACGGCGGCAGTACGATGCGTAAAAAGGTCTGGCTGCGGCTGAGCCCCAACACGCGCCCCGCTTCCCACTGCCCCTTCGGCGTGACCTGAATGCCGGCACGAATAATTTCGGTGCTGTAGGCGCCAAGGTTGATCACCATCGCCAGCAGCGCCGCCTGCCCGGCCGTCAGTTTCCAGCCCAGGCTCGGCAGGCCGAACACGATGAAGAACAACTGCACGACGAACGGCGTGTTGCGCACCACTTCGACGTAAACGCCCCAAAGGCGGCTCAGCGCGCCGGCCCGGCCGCTGCGGATCGCCGCGCCGCAAATGCCCAGCGCAACCCCCATCAACGTCGCCAGCGCCGTCAGCGCCATCGTCGTCAGTAACCCCGCCAACAGCTCAGGCATGTAGGGCCAGAGCGCGGAGAAATTCAGCTGATAGGTCATCCGCCGCTCCCGTTATGCGCCAAAACCATCGGGCAGCGGCGCCTTCAACCATTTCTCCGACAGGCCATTCAGCGTCTTGTCCGCCAGCGCCTGTCCAATCAGCGCATCCACCGCCGCTTTCAAGGCCGGTTCTCCCTGGCGCAACCCCACGAAGCACGGCGAATCTTTCAACATGAACTTGGCGGCCGGCGCCTTGCCCGGATTCTGGCGCGCCAGGGCGCTCACCACCATGTTACCGGTGGCGATGTACTGCACCTGCCCGGAGAGATAGGCCGACAGCGTCGTGTTGTTATCCTCATAACGCTTGATCTGCGCCCCTTTAGGCGCGCCGTCGCTCAGAACCATATCCTCCACCGCACCGCGCGTGACGCCGACGGTCTTGCCATCGAGCTGCGCCATGTCCGCCAACGCGCCGTCTTTAGGACCAAAGACCCCCAGGAAGAACGGCGCATAGGCGCGGCTGAAGGCGATGGTCTTTTCACGCTCCGGATTTTTGCCCAGGCTGGAGATCACCAGATCCACTTTATTGGTCTGCAGATAAGGCACCCGGTTGGCGCTGGTGACCGGCACCAACTGCAACTTAAGTTTCATCTTATCGGCCAGATAACGCGCCATATCGATGTCATAACCCTGGGGCTGCAGATCGGTGCCCACCGAGCCGAATGGCGGGAAATCCTGCGGCACCGCCACGCGCAGGACGCCGCGCTGCCGGATCTCTTGCAATTGATCCGCCATGGTCGGCGCGGCCTGCGCCAGCAAGGCGATCCCAGTGAAAACCGTCCACAGCGTTTTTTTGATGTTCATAGCGTATCCCCGATGGTGAAAAGATGAAACAAAAGATTCTTACACCACAAACGCTGCAACTAATGTGCCAATCGAAAATACGTCGAACCCATGCCTTAACTGGCGCTGATTAACGAGAAAAAACCTGCCGGCCTCAGCGGGCCGGCGACGGAGAAAGGGAAGGCAGGCAGGCCAGAGCTGCACCAAAAATGCGCATAAGCACCAAAAAAGCGCCGGTTAGCGCGGTTCCAGTTCGTCCAAATCCTGATACAGACCGGCAATATGATGAATACGCGATCGCCCCTGCTCTAACATCTCATGCAGCAGGGCGTTGCTGAGCAGGTTACATAAGCTCATGGCGGCTGAATAGCTGTCGAAGGCGGAGACGCTGTCCAGCGAAGCGGCCAAATGCCAGTCCGCCAGCGGGATCAGCGACTGCGCCTGCGGTTCGCAGATCAACAGCGTCGGCACCCGGCGAGTTTGCAGCTGTGTCAGTATCGCCTTGAGCTGACGCGGCCGGCGCCGAAACGCCACCACCACCGCCATATCCTGCGGCGCGAGCTCGACCAGCTCCTCCGCCAGTGTCTGGCCGGGCTGCGGCATCAGCAGCACCCGCTCCCGCACCTGCATCAGCTGCTGACGCAGATGCATGGCTATCGGATAGCTGTTGCGAAACCCCAGCAGCGCGACCCGCCGCGCCCGCGCCAGCGCGGCGATCACCGCGCCGAATTGCTCCACATCGAGATGGCTCACCCAGTGCGAGAGGTTAGCCATTTCCTGCTTGTAATGCCGCGCCAGCAGCGTATTGCCCTGCACCGCATGCCTCTCGTCGGTCACCGGCATGCCGCTCTGGCGCAGGGTGCGCAGCTCAGCGCGCATGTCCTTGTAGCTGCGATACCCCAACCGCTTGAACAGCCTGCTGACCGTGGCTTTAGAAACCCCGCTCAAGCGCGCCAGCTCGGCGCTGTTGTAACTGATCAGGTCATCGAAATGATCGAGGATAAAGTCGGCGACGCGCTGTTCCTGCGGCGCCAATTGCGGATATTCGTTGCGCAGGCGTTCATCGAAGGGCTGCATCATCACTCTCGCTGTAACTTTTGTTTCACCGGAACATAGCACGCCCCGGCCCCTCTCTGACAAGCAATTAATCGTCCTGATTAAAAGTGGAACGCCTCTTGCTTCTGTTACCCAAACGCTCACCTCAGACAAGGGCAGAAACATGATTAACAGCAATACCGCGCCACAGGGCATGGCGGTCACGCCACACCATCTCGCCAGCGAAAGCGCGCTGGCGGTGCTGCGCGAAGGCGGCAACGCCATTGAGGCGATGGTGGCCGCCGCCGCGACCATCGCCGTGGTCTATCCGCACATGAACGGCATCGGCGGTGACGGTTTCTGGCTGATCGTGCCGCCGCAGGGCGAGCCGCTGACCATCGACGCCAGCGGCGCCGCCGGCTCGCTGGCGACGCCGGCGCTGTACGCCGGAGAAAGCCGCATCCCGCAGCGCGGCCCAAAAGCGGCGTTGACCGTGGCCGGCACCGTCGGCGGCTGGCAGGAGGCGTTGGCCTATTCGGCCGAACTGGGCGAAACGCCGCTGCCGCTGTCGCGGTTGCTCGCCGACGCCATACGCTACGCCGCCGACGGCATTCCGGTCACCGCCTCCCAAGAGGCGGCGACGCGCAGCAAACGCCACGAGCTGGAGGAGTTCGCCCCCTTCGCCCGCATTTACCTGCCGCAGGGAAAGATCCCGCTTGCCGGCCAACGATTCTGCCAACCGCAGCTGGCCGATACGCTGATCGCACTGAGTGAGGACGGGCTCGACAGTTTTTATCGCGGGCCGCTGGCTGAAAGCATGGCGGCGGACATGGCGATGTTGGGCATGCCGCTCACCGCTCATGATCTGGCGAGTTATCGGCCATGCCGCCGTCCTCCGCTGCGCCTGGAACACCAAAAAGGTGAAATATTCAATCTGGCTCCCCCGACCCAAGGGCTGGTGTCGCTTGCCATCCTCGGGCTGACCGACCGTCTGCCGCTGGTCGGACAGAGCGAAGGCGCCGTGGTGCACGCCGTGGTCGAGGCCACCAAGCTGGCGTTCGATCTGCGCGACCGTTTCATCACCGATCCGCGCCACATGACGCAGGATCCGCAGGCGCTGCTGGCGGCCGACCATTTGGATAGGCTGGCCGGGCGCATCGACGGCCAAAAAGCGGCCGACTGGGGCCAGGGCAAAGGACCCGGCGATACGGTCTGGATGGGGGTGATGGACAGCAGCGGGCTGGCGGTCTCCTTCATTCAGAGCATCTACCACGAATTCGGCAGCGGCGTGGTTCTGCCCCACAGCGGCGTCCTGTGGCAAAACCGCGGCGCCTCTTTCAGCCTGGACGCCGATCATCTGCTGGCGCTGGCGCCGGGCAAGCAGCCGTTCCATACGCTGAACCCGGCCGCCGCCCGGCTGTATGACGGACGCACGCTGATCTACGGCTCGATGGGCGGTGACGGCCAGCCGCAGACTCAAGCGGCGTTGTTCGTGCGGCATGTGGTGCAAGGGCTGCCGCTGCAGCAGGCGATCAGCGCGCCGCGCTGGCTGCTGGGGCGAACCTGGGGCGAAAGTTCGGACTCGTTGAAGCTTGAGGGGCGCTTTAACGCGGCAACCCTCGACTATCTGCGACAGCGCGGCCATGCCGTTGAACTGCTGCCGGCGTTCAGCGAAACGGTCGGCCATGCCGGCGCCATCGTACGCCACACCAACGGCATGTTCGAAGGCGCTTTCGATCCGCGAAGCAACGGCAGCGCCGCCGGCTTCTGACTCTCTTATTTATCGGGATCGCTTATGAACAATCAACACGCCGCCGATTGGGCGGCCTATATCCACCAGATGGAAAACGTGCTGGCCGTGGAACTGGACGATGTCCGCCGCCGAGAACTGTTGAAACAGATCGAACGCATCGCCGCGCTGGCCGAACCGCTGATGGCCTTACCGCTGGATCCGCGCCAGGAAATCGCGGGGGTATATCGCCCATGAACCCCTTAAGCGCCCTGTCACTCGCCGAGATCCGTACGGCCCTTGAACGCGGCGCGCTCTCGGCGCGCGAGATCGTCCGGCATACGCTCGATCACATCGACCGTCAGAATCCCGCGCTGAACGCCTTTACGCACATCACCCGGGAACGCATGCAAAAAGAAGCCGATCGCCTCGACCGTTCGCGCGCGCTTGGGCAAACGCTGCCCGCTTTGGCCGGCATTCCCTATGCGGTAAAAAATCTGTTCGACGTCGCCGGAGAAACCACGCTGGCCGGTGCCCGCCTGTTCAGCGATCGGCCACCGGCCGACCGCGACGCCTGGGGCGTCTCCCGGCTGGCGGATCAAGGCGCGTTGCTTTGCGGCATGTTGAACATGGACGCCTACGCCTACGGTTTCACCACCGAGAACAGCCATTACGGCGCCACCCGAAACCCGCATGACCTCGGGCGCATCGCCGGCGGCTCTTCGGGCGGCTCGGCCGCAGCGGTGGCGGCCGGCCTGGTGACCTTTTCGCTCGGCAGCGACACCAATGGCTCAATACGCGTGCCCGCCTCGCTGTGCGGCATTTATGGTCTGAAACCGACCTTCGGCCGTCTTTCGCGCAGCGGCAGCCAGCCGTTTGTCGACAGCCTGGATCACATCGGCCCATTCGCCCGCCGGGTGCACGATCTCGCGACGGTGTATGACGCGATGCAGAGCATCGACGCCGAGGATCCGTTCCAGAGCGATCGGCCGATTTCCCGCACCGAAGCGTTGCTGGCACAGGGCAGCCAGAACCTGCGCTGCGCCGTGTTAGGCGGCTATTTCCTGCAATGGTGCAATGATGACGCCAAAGCCGCAGTCAACCAGGTGGCGCAAGCGCTGGCAGCCAGCGCCGAAGTCGAGCTGCCGCAGGCCGAGCTGGCCCGTTCGGCGGCCTTTATCCTCAGCGCCTCAGAGGGCGGCCATCGCTATCTGCCGCAGTTGCGCAGCCAACCCGAACGCTTCGAGCCACTGTCGCGAGAACGACTGCTGGCCGGCGCCATGCTCCCCGCCACCTGGTATTTGCAGGCACAACGCTTTCGTCACGCGTTTCGCCGGCAAGCCGCGCCGCTGTTCAAGCACTGGGACATTTTGATCGCCCCGGCGACGCCGTGCAGCGCCACGCCGATCGGCCAGGAAACGATGCGCATCAACGGCGTCGATCTGCCGATCCGCGCCAGTATGGGCATGCTGACGCAGCCGATTTCCTTCCTTGGCCTGCCGGTCGTGACGGTTCCTTTGAAAAGCGCATCCGGTCTGCCGATCGGCCTGCAACTGATCGCCCCGCCGTGGCGCGAAGATTTGGCGCTGCGCGCCGCCTATGCGCTGGAATGCGCCGGCATCGCCACTTGCGTCTGCAAACAGGAGTAATCAATGAACAGTGAACATATCGATCGGCCGGCGGTGCTGGCGGAGGTCAACGCCGCCTTTTACCGCTATGAGCAGGCGTTAATCAGCAATGACATCGATGTGCTGGACGAGTTGTTCTGGCACGACGCGCGCACGGTGCGCTATGGCGCCACCGAAAGCCTCTACGGTATCGACGAAATCCGCGATTTTCGTCAACGGCGCCCGGCCAACGGACTGGAGCGGCTGTTGGAAAACACCCAAATCACGACTTTTGGTGAAGATATGGCGGTGGCCAGCACGGAATTTCATCGGCCGGGCAGCAACCGCAGGGGGCGGCAAATGCAAACCTGGGTCAAGCTGCCCTGTGGCTGGCGCATCGTAGCGGCGCACGTCAGCCTGCTCGACGCGCCTTAGGCCTCCAGGCGGTAGAGCCCATGATGGAGGCGCACGGCGGCGGCCGACTCAGCACCAATAGGCCATGAAGTTGACGGTGGAGCGATCCAGATCGCGTTCGCCAATCAGGTAACGCCGCAGCGTTTTCACCGCGGAAGATTCGGCCGCCACCCAGGCATAGAAAGCGTTGCTTCCGGCCGCCCGCTCCCACAACACCTCATCGCTCAGGCTGCTTTCCGCCAGGGACTGCGCTTGCGCACAGGCCGATGCGGGGATATCCACCCGCTGGCGCACCGCTTCCACCAGCAGCGTGCCGTGCACCAGCTGGCGGCCGACGTCACGCGGCAGCCAATAAACGTCGGCGAACGGGAAATGCGCCAAATCCAGGCAATCCGCCGCCACCGGCACCTCGAAAAACGCCTGCACCCGCGGCGGATTGGCCTGCTGCGCCAGCTGTTCCAGAATCGCCATCGCCGCCGGCACCGCCGTCTCATCGGCGATCAGCAACGCCTGTTGCAACTGCGCCGGCGGCGCCCATTCGTAACCGCCGCTGTCGCCGTCGAAGTCACCGTTGGGGGCGACCGTTTGAATCGTGTCTCCGGGTTCGGCATGGGTCGCCCAGGCTGAAGCCGGGCCGTTCACGCCATGCAGCACGAACTCGACGTCCATCTGATTCTGCTCGCGGCGCAGCGCACGCAGCGTATAGGTGCGCATTACCGGACGCTGTTCTTTGGGGAGCGCCATGTAATCGCCGTACCAGTCCGGGCCGTTGGCCAACGGCGTGATCTTGCCGTCCGCCGCCGGGAACAGCAGTTTGATGCGCTGGTCAGGCGCTTCCAGCTTCATGCGATGAACATCCGCACCTTCAAACACGCAGCGCAGCAGCGAGGGCGAAATCAGCGTTTTGCTTTTCAGGGTGATATCAAAAATTCTGTAGCTGGCGGACATGTTCTCGACTCTCCGGCAACGGCTGTCGCTTTTACGTATGACCGATCGGCTGCCGTGTTGGCGGCGTGGCCGCGCGATCGCGCAGCGGATAAATGTTAATAAAACTAATTAATTACGTTAATGCATAGCAAAAAATCATATCATGATTTTATTGATAACAAGAAACGTTATTGATAAAAGAAGCATTCTCAAAAAACAACGTAACGACAATATCACCTGGGAAATAACGATGAAACGCAAACCTCTTTGGGTATTAAACCCATGTCTGCTGGCGTTGCTTGCGCCGGCGGCCTGGGCAGAAGATCAGAAAAACGGCAGCGAAGAGCAGGTGGTCGTCTCCGCCAGCCGTTCGCACCGCAGCGCGGCGGAAATGGCGCAGACGACATGGGTGATCGAAAGTCAGGAGATCGAACAGCAGGTCCAGGGCGGCAAAGAGATCAAGGACATGTTGGCTCAGCTGATCCCCGGCATGGACGTCAGCGGCCAGGGCCGCACCAACTATGGCATGAATATGCGCGGCCGTTCGATGATGGTGATGATCGACGGCGTACGCCTGAACTCGTCGCGCAGCGACAGCCGCCAGTTGGATTCGATCGACCCGTTCAATATCGACCATATTGAGGTGATTTCCGGCGCGACCGCACTGTACGGCGGCGGCAGCACCGGCGGCCTGATCAATATCGTGACCAAGAAAGGACAGAAAGAGCAGCAGGTCGAATTGCAGGTCGGCGGCAAAACCGGCTTCGGCGGCCATAACGATCACGACGAGAACGTGGCGGCGGCGGTCAGCGGCGGCAACGACAACGCCTCGGGGCGACTGTCCGTTTCTTACCAGCGTTACGGCGGCTGGTACGACGGCAAAGGCAACGAGGTGCTGATCGACAATACTCAAACCGGCCTGCAGTATTCCAATCGCCTCGATGTGATGGGCACCGGCACCCTCAACATCGACGATCATCAACAGCTGCAGCTGACCACCCAATACTACAAAAGCCAGTCCGACGGCGATCACGGCCTGTTTCTGGGGGAAAACTTCGCGGCGGTGACCGGCAACGCCAAGGCGTACAACAGCGGTAACTTAAACTCCGATCGCATCCCCGGCACCGAGCGCCACCTGATCAACCTGCAATATTCCAACACCGATTTCCTCGGCCAGGATCTGGTGGCGCAGGTCTACTACCGCGACGAAACGTTGACCTTCTACCCCTTCCCAACGCTGGCGGGCAAAGCGCCGAACTATTACGTCAGCAGCATTGGCGCTTCGCAGCAAAAAACCGATTTTTACGGCGGCAAACTGACGTTAAACAGCAAACCTGTCGACGCGCTGACGCTGACTTACGGCATCGACGCCGAGCATGAAAGCTTCAACGCCAACCAGCAGTTCTTCAACCTGGCGAAGGCCCAACAGTCCGGCGGCATGACGCTGGAGAACGCTTACGGCACCGGCCGCTACCCGAGCTATACCACCAGCAACCTGGCGTCGTTCCTGCAGGCCAGTTACGACATCAATCCCATCTTCACCCTGAGCGGCGGCGTGCGTTACCAGTACACCGAAAACAAGATCGACGACTTCGTCGGCTATAACCAGCAGCAGGCGATCGCCACCGGCGTCGCCGCCTCCGCCGACGCCATCCCGGGAGGGAAAACCGACTACAACAATGCGCTGTTCAACGCCGGTCTGTTGGCGCACTTGACCGAGCGTCAGCAAACCTGGTTCAACTTCTCTCAGGGCTTCGAGATCCCGGATCCGGGCAAGTATTACGGCAACGGCACCTACGCGTTGAACGGCGGACATTACCAGTTGCTGAAGAGCGTCAACGTCGGCGATTCCAAGCTGGAAGGCATCAAAGTCAACGCCTACGAGCTGGGCTGGCGCTATACCGGCGATAACCTGCGCACGCAAATCGCCGCCTACTACTCGTTGTCCGACAAGAGCATCGCCATCAACAAAACCGACATGACCATTAACGTCAATGCGGACAAGCGGCGCATATATGGGCTGGAAGGTGCGGTGGACTACTTCTTCGAAGACAGCGACTGGAGCGCCGGCACCAACTTCAACTTCATTCGTTCTGAAACCAAGGTCAACGGCGAATGGAAGAAGCTGGTGGTCGATACCGCCAGCCCATCGAAAGTCACCGCTTACGTCGGCTGGGCGCCGGGCGACTGGAATCTGCGCTTGCAGTCGCAGCAAACCTTCGACGTGTCGGACGACGGCGATTATACCAAGGCCAACTCCACCCAAGGCCGCAAAATAGATGGCTACAACACCCTCGATTTCCTCGGCAGCTATGCCCTGCCGGTGGGGAAAATCAGCTTCAGCGTGGAAAACCTGTTGGATAAGGAGTACACCACCGTTTGGGGCCAACGCGCGCCGATCCTGTACAGCCCGACCTACGGCTCACCTGAGCTGTACAGCTATAAAGGCCGCGGACGCACCTTCGGTTTGAATTACTCGGTGTTGTTCTGAGGATAAGGGGCCGGTCTGCCGGCCCCGTTCCCTGGGCCGCACCGTTTTGCCGAGAGCGGAAACGACGAAGCCCTGAGTTATCGCTAACTCAGGGCTTCTGAATAGTGGCGGAACGGACGGGGCTCGAACCCGCGACCCCCTGCGTGACAGGCAGGTATTCTAACCAACTGAACTACCGCTCCGCGCCATTCCCTCTTGCGGGGGAACGAGGCGCATATTACGGACGCCTCTCGGTTCCGTCAACGCCTTTTTCTCCGCAAATGAACCGTTTGCACAGTTTTTCAACGAAGGGTTGCCCAGTGCGTTTTTTTCGTGCAAAAACGCCGTTATTCCGCCGGCGCCCCGCGCCACAGGCAGCTGCCGCCCTTCTTCGCCACCAGATCCAGACGCGCCTCGTGCGCCTTTATTTCTTCGTCGCTGGCGTAGACCACTTTCATCGCCGTAGCCGGGCGGACGATACGCTGTATTTCTTGCGCGGCATCGTTTTGCTGGGTGTCGCCTTCCATTTGGAACGCTATCGACGTCTGACCGCCGGTCATCGCCAGATAGACTTCCGCCAGGATCTCGGCATCGAGCAATGCGCCGTGCAGCGTACGCTTGCTGTTGTCTATCTCATAGCGGCTGCACAAGGCATCGAGGTTGTTGCGCTTGCCCGGGAACAGGCGGCGCGCCATCATCAGGCTGTCGGTGATGGTGCAGAAGGTCTCGGTCTTCGGGATCCCCTGCTGCAGCATGCGGAATTCGTGATCCATAAAGCCGATATCGAACGCCGCGTTATGGATCACCAGCTCGCCGCCGCGGATAAAGTCGAGGAATTCGTCGGCAACCTGATCGAAGGTCGGTTTGTCGGCCAGGAAGTCGTCGCTGATGCCGTGTACGCCGTACGCTTCCGGATCCACCAGCCGATCCGGCTTGATGTATACGTGGAAGTTGCGCCCGGTCAGGCGGCGGTTAATCACTTCCACCGCACCGATTTCGATGATGCGGTGCCCTTCGTAGTGCACCCCAAGCTTGTTCATACCGGTGGTTTCGGTATCGAGGACAATCTGTCTGGTGGTTGTAGAGATCATATTGCAGTGCTCACAGCGCTCGTTTATGTCAGACTTGGCTTTTATAAAACTGATAGGAAGAGTCTACCAGAGATGCTCAAACAGGTAGAAATTTTCACCGACGGCTCCTGCCTTGGCAACCCTGGCCCCGGTGGCTACGGCGCGATACTGCGCTATAAGCAGACGGAAAAAACCTTCAGCGAAGGATTTCGTCTGACCACCAATAACCGCATGGAAATGATGGCGGCGATCGTGGCGCTGGAAGCGCTGACGGTGCCTTGCGCCGTGACGCTCAGCACCGACAGCCAGTACGTGCGCCAGGGCATTACCAGCTGGATCCATAACTGGAAGAAACGCGGTTGGAAAACCGCCGACAAAAAACCGGTCAAGAATGTCGATCTGTGGCAGCGGCTGGATCAGGCCATTCAGCGCCACACCGTTAAATGGGAGTGGGTCAAGGGCCACGCCGGCCATCCGGAGAACGAACGCTGCGACGAGCTGGCGCGCGAGGCGGCGGGTAAACCGACGCAGGATGACGTCGGCTACCAACCGGAAGCCTAAGGCAGCTTGCGATAACTCTTGGTCGCGCCCACCGCGCGGCTGAGAGACGGCTTTCTCGCCCCCAGTTTCATCGGCGTGGGCGTCAGCGGCAAGGTGCGCTTGCGCGCCACAATCACGCTCATGCAGCCCAGCGCCGGCAAATGGGTGCATAAAAACTTGCCGCCCTTGCGCTGCCACGGCAGCACGTGAAAACGCGCCTGGTGCAACACCTCGTAATTCAGCAGGCTGAGCCAATCCAACAACCGCATCTGGGTAAACATGCGGCTGACATAGGGCTGACGATGGCGCAATCCGGGCACCAGTTTGCCCAATCCCAGCAGGCTGAACGGATTGAAGCTGCTGACAACCAGCCAGCCATCGTCGATCAACACCCTATCCACCTCACGCAGCATCCGATGCGGATCGTCCGCGTAGGACAGCGTATGCGCCAACAGGCAGGCATCCACCGATTTGGCGGCGAACGGCAGTTGATAGGCGTCGGCGATCACCTGCAGCCCTTCCCCCTCCAGCCCTACGTTGACCTGGTGGGAGATTGCGCATTTATCCGTGGCCAGCTCGGCGCTGAGCATGCCCATCTTCAGCAGATGGAAACCGAACAGCTTGGGCCACCAGGGTTGCAACTGCCGCTCGAGCGCTTCACGATAGTACTCCCCCCACGGCAGCTCAGCCCAGGACTGCGGGCCGGTGAGCTTTTGTAGAGTATGGGCTGGTTTCATGATTTATTATCTTCTTTCAAGCCGTTGCCAACGAGAGGTACACCATGAATCTTATCAGCATTCCCGCCTTCCAGGACAATTACATTTGGTTATTGGATGACCGGCAGGGGCGCTGCATTATCGTCGATCCGGGTGAAGCGCGGCCGGTGCTCGAGGCGCTGCAGCGCCTGCAGCTGGCGCCGTCGGCGATCCTGCTGACCCACCACCACCACGATCACGTCGGTGGCGTGGCGCAGATTGTCGCACAATACCCGGGCCTGGCGGTCTACGGGCCGCAGGAAACCGCAGGCAAAGGCGCCAACCACATCGTCCATGACGGCGATACCTTTGATATCGATGGCCGCCAGTACAGGACTATCGCCGTTCCCGGCCATACGCTGGGCCATGTGGCATTCTATAGTGCCCCTTATCTGTTCTGCGGCGACACCATTTTCTCCGCCGGCTGCGGCAGGCTGTTTGAAGGCACCGCAAAACAAATGTACGACTCATTTCAACAACTCGCGCAACTTCCCGATAACACCTTAATTTGCTGCGCGCATGAATATACTCTTTCAAATCTTAAGTTTGCGCGGGCTATTTTGCCGGAAGATCGAGAGATTGAAACATATCAACAACATGTTGAAGCGTTAAGGGCAAAAGGCCAAGCTAGCGTGCCGACCACGTTGCAATTAGAGCGCAAAATTAACCTGTTTTTACGTTGCCATGACACTGATTTACAAAAGAAATTAGGCTTTAATTCACCACCGGAAAGCCTTCATTCAGTTTTTTCTGAATTACGCCTGCGGAAAGATAACTTCTAAGCTTTTAGTTGTGTTATTTGGCGAAGCAAAGTATTATTGCTCGTCTTTTAAGCAACTACATTGACACACACATGAAGGCTAAAGCGATATTTCTCGCCTCGGTCTTGCTAGTGGGTTGCCAGTCGTCCAGGCAGGACGCACCGGCGCCAGAACAGCATGCACAGAGTTTGTCTTCGGCTGGTCAAGATGGTGAAGCAGGAGAGTACACAGGAAATGGCCGAGCGAGCTCGGCGCGGTGGTTGGATAACAACAGTCCCGCCGCGCAACAGGACCTGTGGAACTTCATTAGCGACGAGCTGAAGATGGAGGTTCCGGAAAATTCCCGGATCCGTGATCAGAAAAGAAAGTACTTAAAAAGTAAGAGCTATCTCCACGATGTAACATTACGGGCAGAGCCGTACATGTACTGGATAGTCGGGCAGATTAAGAAACGTAATATGCCGATGGAACTGGTACTGCTACCCATAGTGGAGAGCGCTTTTGACCCACACGCCACGTCAAGTGCCAACGCCGCAGGGCTATGGCAAATCGTGCCGCAAACGGGTCGCAATTATGGTTTGAAAAACAATCAGTGGTATGACGGTCGACGCGATGTCGTCGCCTCGACAACCGCTGCGCTTAACATGATGCAGCGCTTGAACCGCATGTTTAACGGCGACTGGTTACTGACCGTAGCCGCCTATAACAGTGGTGAAGGCCGCGTGATGCAAGCGGTGAAGGCAAACAAACGCCAGGGTAAGCCAACCAATTTCTGGGCATTGTCGCTTCCGCGTGAAACGTCAATCTATGTCCCGAAAATGCTGGCGCTGAGCGACATCATCAAGAACAGCAAGAAGTACGGCGTGAAACTCCCGAAAACGGATGAAACCCGTGCGCTGGCTCGTATCGATGTCGGGCAGCAGATCCAGCTGACTCAGGCGGCTGAGATGGCTGGGCTTTCAGTCACCAAGATGAAAGCGTATAACCCAGGCTACAAAAAAGGCGTTACGGCACCCAACGGGCCCCATTACATCATGGTTCCCAAAGGGCATGCCGATCAGCTGAAAGACTCGCTGGCCGATGGCCAGATCGCCGTGACTCAGCCAACGACGCAGTTGGCGAAGAACAGCGGTTTGTCCGGTGGCAGTTCGTATAAAGTTCGCTCCGGCGACACCTTATCGGCCATAGCCAAGCGGCTGAACGTTAAGACCAGCGATTTGCAGAGTTGGAACAACTTACGCGCCAAGAGCGCCTTAAAAGTTGGGCAAACCCTGCAAGTGGCCAGCAATACTGGCAGTAACAGCAGTATCACCTACCAGGTTCGTAAAGGTGATTCGCTCGCCAGTATCGCACGTCGTCACGGCGTCGATATTAACGACGTGATGCGTTGGAATTCAACGCTCGCCAAAGGCAACCTGCAGCCAGGTCTGAAGCTGACCCTGTTTGTCGGCAACAAGATGACGCCGGATACTTAAATGTTCGGCACAAAAAAAGCACCCTTCGGGGTGCTTTTTTATTAGCTGCGATTCACCATACCGGCGAGTCTTTCTCCGGATGAAACTCCACCAACAGCGGGTTGTGATCCGATGCGCTGGTCACCAGCACCGACGCCTCCACCACTCCCAGATTGCGGTAAAATACGAAATCCAGTGGACGACCGAAGGCCTTGCGGCGATGGTCGTCGGTGAAACTCACCTCGCGCAGCGCCATCTCTCCGGCAAAGTCATACAGCGCATTAATGCGCTTGCGGCTCCAGGCGTTGAAATCCCCCGCCATAATCACCGGCCCCCGGTGACTGGCGATCTGTTCGCCTATCGGCCCCAACTGCTTGCTGTAGACGTCGACACCCAGGCTAAAGTTCACCGCATGGATGTTCACCACCATCAACAGCTCGCCATTGTACAGCGGATAAACGGTGATCAAGGCCGACTTGGAAAGCCGCAGCAGCGGCTCTCGCTCGCGCAGCGGGCAACAGTAAACAGGATGAGCGGCAGCCAGCGTCATCACGCCGGAAGGGTGCTGCGGCAGCACAAAAGCCGGCACCTGATCGGCCGCCAGATAGTTGGCGGTAGCGTAGCTCACCAACTCTGGCGTGGTTTGCGCCTCTTGCAACAATACCAGCTGCGCGTCTTTACCATGGTTTTTCAGCACCGAAAGCCAGTCGGCTCGCTGCTGTTTGAAAATATTCCATACCATGACGCGCAGGGCGCCGGTCGTCGGCAGCGCCGCCCCTGGCGGCAACGGCTGGTTAACGGCACCAGGAAAGATTCGCTCAACTGGCTGACCTGCAACATACCTCATTGCATAAGTTCGTTTCGGCACGCGATTCGCCTATTACCCATTAACATGAAAACTGGCGATGAACACTCGCCAACGATGAATTGATTATACGCCTACCCTGCATAGAGGGCATGGCTTTTGCGGGCATCACCTTTTCAGTTATAGGGGCCGCCTGCAGCGATTTCAATCTTCTGACGGTATAGCTGTGTAAAGGTGAGGGGTAATAGGTGAAAAATGCGAAAAGGCCCGCAAAATGCGGGCCAGGCAGCAAGAGTTTTACGTATTAAGCCGTTTGCAGCTGAGACTTTTTATCCAGGCGACCGCTGAAGCTAACCAGTAACAATGCAACCACCACGATCAACGCGCCAATCCAGGGGGTCTGCGCCAGCCCCAGTGAGGCAACGGTCTGGCCGCCAATCACCGAGCCGAGCGCAATGCCGATGTTGAACGCCGCGATGTTGAGACCGGACGCCACATCCACCGCATTTGGCGTGTATTGCGCGGCTTTCTGCACCACATACACCTGCAGCCCCGGCACGTTGCCGAAAGCGAACACGCCCATCACAATCACCGTCAGCAACGCGGCAATACTGTGGCTGGCGGTAAACTGGAACACCAGCAACAAAATGGCCAGCGCGGCAAAGATAAAGCTCAGCGCACGCACGGCCCCATGACGATCGGCCAGCTTGCCTCCCCAGATGTTACCCACCGCCACCGCGACGCCATAAGCCAATAGTATCCAGCTCACGGTCGGAGCAGAGAAGCCGGCCAGTTCCTGCATCATCGGCGCAAGGAAGGTAAAGGTCGTGAAGACCCCGCCGTATCCCAATGCGGTAATCGCGTAAATCAGCAGCAGACGAGGATGAGTCAGCACTTTCAGCTGTTCCCGCACGCCGGCGCTGCCCTGGTTCTTGATATTGCTCGGTACCAGAATAACGCTGGCCAGCGTGGCGACAGCGCCAATCAGAGAAACGGCCAGGAAGGTCTCACGCCAGCCAAACTGCTGGCCGATGAACGTCCCCAGCGGTACGCCGGTCACCAACGCCACCGTCAGGCCACCAAACATGATGGCGATGGCGGAGGCCGCCTTCTCTTTCGCCACCAGGCTAGTGGCGATAGTGGAGCCGATAGAGAAGAACACGCCGTGAGCCAGGCCGGTCAACAACCGAGCCACTACCAGCGATTCATAGCTGGGTGACTGCCAGGCCAGCAGGTTGCCGAGAGTGAACAGCACCATCAGGCCAACCAGCAGCAGTTTGCGAGGTATGCGGCTGGTCAGGGCCGTCAGCACCGGCGCACCAATGGCCACGCCGAGGGCATAGATAGTCACCAGCAATCCAGCGGACGGTACGGTCACCCCAAGCTGCTCCGCGATAGTCGGGATCAACCCGACTATCACGAACTCGGTCGTGCCGATAGCAAAAGCGCTGATGGTTAAGGCAAGTAATGCGAGTGGCATTTTTTACTCCGAAATAGCATTCAAGTTGATGACGGCTATTATCGGCCTATGCTTAAATGATAAAAATGCTCAAAATTTCAAATTAACTTTGCTATCGGAGCAAAAATGAAAGCAAACTCTGACGAGTTGATCACCTTTGTCACCGTCGTAGAAAGCGGCAGCTTCAGCCGGGCGGCCGAACGCCTGGAACAAGCGAACTCCGTAGTCAGCCGAACGGTGAAAAAACTGGAAAGCAAACTGGGCGTAACGTTGCTCAACCGCACCACGCGCCAAATCAGCCTGACTCAGGAAGGAGAGAATTACTTTCGCCAGGTGCAGAAGGTACTGAACGACATGGCCGCGGCGGAAAATGCGCTGATGGAAAGCCGCCAGCGCCCGCAAGGCCTGCTGCGCGTCGATGCGGCAACGCCGGTGGTGCTGCATATGCTGACGCCTTTAGTGGCCGAGTTCCGCGAACGTTATCCAGAAATGTCGTTATCGCTGGTGTCTTCGGAAAACTTTATCAATCTGATCGAGCGAAAAGTGGATATCGCGATCCGCGTAGGCGAGCTGACCGATTCTACGCTGAAAGCACGCAAACTGATGACCAGCTACCGACATGTGCTCGCCTCCCCCGCTTATCTGGCTCAGCACGGCACGCCGCTAACGGTAGAAGATCTTGCACATCACTGCTGTATCGGTTTCAACGACCTGCCCAGCTTGAACCGTTGGCCACTGGCTTGTTCAGATGGCAGCCAGTTGGAAATCACCCCCGGTTTGACCACCAATAGTGGAGAAACCCAGCGCCATCTCTGTCTGCATGGCAACGGTATCGCCTGCCTGTCCGACTTTATGAGCGACGAAGATATCAAACGTGGAGATTTGGTCCCGATTCTGGTGGAAGCGACACTGCCGGTCGCCATGCCGATCAACGCGGTTTACTACAGCGACAGCGCCGTCAGCAACCGTCTGCGCAGCTTTATTGATTTTGTGAGTGAATACCTGAAACGATAAAAAAGGCGCCCCGATGGACGCCTTATGCTGACTACGGCGAGGAATGATTAATCCCAGTTTGGCGCCAGGCCTTCCGGACTAACCAGACGGCCGTTGCACTCCAGTGCGGCGATCTGCGCCATATCTTCGTCGGTCAGCGTCAGTTGCTGCGCCAATAGGTTGCTCGCCAGGTTTTCACGCTTGGTCGAGGAAGGGATCACCGCATAACCCAGCTTCAATGCCCAAGCCAGGACCACCTGTGCTGGGGTTGCATTGTGACGAGCAGCGATGCTTTTGATCGTTTCATCCTGCAGCGCTTTGCCGTAGGCCAACGTCATGTAAGAGGTGATGGCGATGCCGTGCTGCTGTGCAAATTCGACCACCTTGCGGTTCTGCAAGAACGGTGACAGCTCGATTTGGTTGGTGGCGATTTCATCGGCGCCAATCGCGTCAATCGCTTGCTGCATCAAATCGATGGTGAAGTTAGATACGCCAATTTGACGGGTCAGCCCCAGCTTTTTCGCTTCCAGCAGCTCAGCCATAAATTCGGCAACCGGCACTTCGTCGTGGGGGGACGGCCAGTGGATCAACGTCAGATCAACGTAGGACGTTTGCAGTTTTTTCAGGCTTTCTTGCAGGCTTGGGATCAGCGCGCCTTTCGCCAGGTTCGCGATCCAAATCTTGGTGGTGATGAACAGATCTTCACGTTTCACGCCGCTGGCAGCGATAGCCTGGCCAACAGCCGCTTCGTTTTCATAGATCTGTGCGGTATCGATAGTACGGTAGCCCAGCTCAAGTGCGGTGCTGACAGAATCGATAACAACCTGATCCTGAAGGCGGAAAGTACCTAAACCAAATGCAGGGATGCTCATAATGTTTTCTCTCATTAACGGGTAAATGTGGTATGAGGAAGATTATGGCAACTTTTTTATTGATCAAAAACGCCTGGTTCGGCATAAGACTTTTGATCTAAAGGCAACAATATCGGGAGATAAGGCGGTAAGGAAGGACAATTCCGGCCTGAAAAGCGCAAAATATAGATATGAAAAAGCCCTGAGTCAGAGACTCAGGGCTTATCAATTAAGTGGCGGAACGGACGGGGCTCGAACCCGCGACCCCCTGCGTGACAGGCAGGTATTCTAACCAACTGAACTACCGCTCCACCGATTCTTTTACGTTGTATCTTTCGATACCGGCAATATCGCGCTTTGCGACTTGCGCATTACCAGTCGTCACACTGATAACGTTTATTTGATGCCTGGCAGTGTCCTACTCTCGCATGGGGAGACCCCACACTACCATCGGCGCTACGGCGTTTCACTTCTGAGTTCGGCATGGGGTCAGGTGGGACCACCGCGCTATTGCCGCCAGGCAAATTCTGTTTCATTCCAACCGCTTCACTTCCATGAAGCCATCAGAACCAATCTTGGAACGTCGCTGAAAATCTCTCTAAAAACACCTTCGGTGTTGTAAGGTTAAGCCTCACGGATCATTAGTACTGGTTAGCTCAATGCATCGCTGCACTTACACACCCAGCCTATCAACGTCTTAGTCTTAAACGTTCCTTCAGGGACCTTAAAGGCCCAGGGAAGACTCATCTTGAGGCAAGTTTCGCGCTTAGATGCTTTCAGCGCTTATCTTTTCCGCACTTAGCTACCGGGCAATGCCATTGGCATGACAACCCGAACACCAGTGGTGCGTTCACTCCGGTCCTCTCGTACTAGGAGCAACCCCTCTCAATCTTCCAACGCCCACGGCAGATAGGGACCGAACTGTCTCACGACGTTCTAAACCCAGCTCGCGTACCACTTTAAATGGCGAACAGCCATACCCTTGGGACCTACTTCAGCCCCAGGATGTGATGAGCCGACATCGAGGTGCCAAACACCGCCGTCGATATGAACTCTTGGGCGGTATCAGCCTGTTATCCCCGGAGTACCTTTTATCCGTTGAGCGATGGCCCTTCCATTCAGAACCACCGGATCACTAAGACCTACTTTCGTACCTGCTCGAGCCGTCACTCTCGCAGTCAAGCTAGCTTATGCCTTTGCACTAACCTCACGATGTCCGACCGTGATTAGCTAACCTTCGTGCTCCTCCGTTACTCTTTGGGAGGAGACCGCCCCAGTCAAACTACCCACCAGACACTGTCCTCACCCCAGATTATGGGGCCGAGTTAGAACATCAAACATTAAAGGGTGGTATTTCAAGGATGGCTCCACGCAGACTGGCGTCCACGCTTCAAAGCCTCCCACCTATCCTACACATCAAGGCTCAATGTTCAGTGTCAAGCTATAGTAAAGGTTCACGGGGTCTTTCCGTCTTGCCGCGGGTACACTGCATCTTCACAGCGAGTTCAATTTCACTGAGTCTCGGGTGGAGACAGCCTGGCCATCATTACGCCATTCGTGCAGGTCGGAACTTACCCGACAAGGAATTTCGCTACCTTAGGACCGTTATAGTTACGGCCGCCGTTTACTGGGGCTTCGATCAAGAGCTTCGCCTTGCGGCTGACCCCATCAATTAACCTTCCAGCACCGGGCAGGCGTCACACCGTATACGTCCACTTTCGTGTTTGCACAGTGCTGTGTTTTTATTAAACAGTTGCAGCCAGCTGGTATCTTCGACTGGCTTCAGCTCCATCCGCAAGGGACTTCACCTACATGCCAGCGTGCCTTCTCCCGAAGTTACGGCACCATTTTGCCTAGTTCCTTCACCCGAGTTCTCTCAAGCGCCTTGGTATTCTCTACCTGACCACCTGTGTCGGTTTGGGGTACGATTTAATGTTACCTGGAGCTTAGAGGATTTTCCTGGAAGCAGGGCATCAACTACTTCTGCACCGTAGTGCATCGTCATCACGCCTCAGGGTTAGCATGCAACCGGATTTACCAGGTCACACCCCCTACACGCTTAAACCGGGACAACCGTCGCCCGGCTAGCCTAGCCTTCTCCGTCCCCCCTTCGCAGTAACACCAAGTACAGGAATATTAACCTGTTTCCCATCGACTACGCTTTTCAGCCTCGCCTTAGGGGTCGACTCACCCTGCCCCGATTAACGTTGGACAGGAACCCTTGGTCTTCCGGCGAGCGGGCTTTTCACCCGCTTTATCGTTACTTATGTCAGCATTCGCACTTCTGATACCTCCAGCAACCCTCACAGGCCACCTTCAACGGCTTACAGAACGCTCCCCTACCCAACAACGCCTAAGCGTCGCTGCCGCAGCTTCGGTGCATGGTTTAGCCCCGTTACATCTTCCGCGCAGGCCGACTCGACCAGTGAGCTATTACGCTTTCTTTAAATGATGGCTGCTTCTAAGCCAACATCCTGGCTGTCTATGCCTTCCCACATCGTTTCCCACTTAACCATGACTTTGGGACCTTAGCTGGCGGTCTGGGTTGTTTCCCTCTTCACGACGGACGTTAGCACCCGCCGTGTGTCTCCCGTGATAACATTCTTCGGTATTCGGAGTTTGCATCGGTTTGGTAAGCCGGGATGGCCCCCTAGCCGAAACAGTGCTCTACCCCCGAAGATGAGTTCACGAGGCGCTACCTAAATAGCTTTCGGGGAGAACCAGCTATCTCCCGGTTTGATTGGCCTTTCACCCCCAGCCACAAGTCATCCGCTAATTTTTCAACATTAGTCGGTTCGGTCCTCCAGTTAGTGTTACCCAACCTTCAACCTGCCCATGGCTAGATCACCGGGTTTCGGGTCTATACCTTGCAACTAGTCGCCCAGTTAAGACTCGGTTTCCCTACGGCTCCCCTATACGGTTAACCTTGCTACAAAATATAAGTCGCTGACCCATTATACAAAAGGTACGCAGTCACACCACGAAGGTGCTCCCACTGCTTGTACGTACACGGTTTCAGGTTCTATTTCACTCCCCTCGCCGGGGTTCTTTTCGCCTTTCCCTCACGGTACTGGTTCACTATCGGTCAGTCAGGAGTATTTAGCCTTGGAGGATGGTCCCCCCATATTCAGACAGGATGTCACGTGTCCCGCCCTACTCATCGAACTCACGACCTGTGCATTTTAGTGTACGGGGCTATCACCCTTTGCTGCGCGACTTTCCAGACGCTTCCACTAACACACAAGCCGATTCAGGTTCTGGGCTCCTCCCCGTTCGCTCGCCGCTACTGGGGGAATCTCGGTTGATTTCTTTTCCTCGGGGTACTTAGATGTTTCAGTTCCCCCGGTTCGCCTCATGCCACTATGTATTCATGACATGATAGTGTGTCGAAACACACTGGGTTTCCCCATTCGGGTATCGCCGGTTGTAACGGTTCATATCACCTTACCGACGCTTTTCGCAGATTAGCACGCCCTTCATCGCCTCTGACTGCCTAGGCATCCACCGTGTACGCTTAGTCACTTAACCTCACAACCCGAAGATGTTTCCATCGTTCGCGCTGCAAACATTTGAGAGACTCTATGACAGGTTACTCTTCATCCCAATACATCTACGGAGGGATAAATTTCAGCCGTCATGTTTCAATTTTCAGCTTGTTCCAGATTGTTAAAGAGCAATATCTTAAACATGACTCGGAAGTCATCTTTAAGATATGGTGTATCGTCAGATACTTGAGACCGCCGCTTTCACCGGGTGGGTCGGAAGCTTGGCGTCCCCTAGGGGATTCGAACCCCTGTTACCGCCGTGAAAGGGCGGTGTCCTAGGCCTCTAGACGAAGGGGACACGACACCGTACTTTTATGACGCTTTTGCTCGTTACTTTTTCATCAGACAATCTGTGTGAGCACGCCACGCGAACTAATATCTTTAGGTAAGGAGGTGATCCAACCGCAGGTTCCCCTACGGTTACCTTGTTACGACTTCACCCCAGTCATGAATCACAAAGTGGTAAGCGCCCTCCCGAAGGTTAAGCTACCTACTTCTTTTGCAACCCACTCCCATGGTGTGACGGGCGGTGTGTACAAGGCCCGGGAACGTATTCACCGTAGCATTCTGATCTACGATTACTAGCGATTCCGACTTCATGGAGTCGAGTTGCAGACTCCAATCCGGACTACGACGTACTTTATGAGGTCCGCTTGCTCTCGCGAGGTCGCTTCTCTTTGTATACGCCATTGTAGCACGTGTGTAGCCCTACTCGTAAGGGCCATGATGACTTGACGTCATCCCCACCTTCCTCCAGTTTATCACTGGCAGTCTCCTTTGAGTTCCCGGCCGAACCGCTGGCAACAAAGGATAAGGGTTGCGCTCGTTGCGGGACTTAACCCAACATTTCACAACACGAGCTGACGACAGCCATGCAGCACCTGTCTCAGAGTTCCCGAAGGCACCAATCCATCTCTGGAAAGTTCTCTGGATGTCAAGAGTAGGTAAGGTTCTTCGCGTTGCATCGAATTAAACCACATGCTCCACCGCTTGTGCGGGCCCCCGTCAATTCATTTGAGTTTTAACCTTGCGGCCGTACTCCCCAGGCGGTCGATTTAACGCGTTAGCTCCGGAAGCCACGCCTCAAGGGCACAACCTCCAAATCGACATCGTTTACAGCGTGGACTACCAGGGTATCTAATCCTGTTTGCTCCCCACGCTTTCGCACCTGAGCGTCAGTCTTCGTCCAGGGGGCCGCCTTCGCCACCGGTATTCCTCCAGATCTCTACGCATTTCACCGCTACACCTGGAATTCTACCCCCCTCTACGAGACTCTAGCTTGCCAGTTTCAAATGCAGTTCCCAGGTTGAGCCCGGGGATTTCACATCTGACTTAACAAACCGCCTGCGTGCGCTTTACGCCCAGTAATTCCGATTAACGCTTGCACCCTCCGTATTACCGCGGCTGCTGGCACGGAGTTAGCCGGTGCTTCTTCTGCGAGTAACGTCAATTGATGAGCGTATTAAGCTCACCACCTTCCTCCTCGCTGAAAGTGCTTTACAACCCGAAGGCCTTCTTCACACACGCGGCATGGCTGCATCAGGCTTGCGCCCATTGTGCAATATTCCCCACTGCTGCCTCCCGTAGGAGTCTGGACCGTGTCTCAGTTCCAGTGTGGCTGGTCATCCTCTCAGACCAGCTAGGGATCGTCGCCTAGGTGAGCCATTACCCCACCTACTAGCTAATCCCATCTGGGCACATCTGATGGCAAGAGGCCCGAAGGTCCCCCTCTTTGGTCTTGCGACGTTATGCGGTATTAGCTACCGTTTCCAGTAGTTATCCCCCTCCATCAGGCAGTTTCCCAGACATTACTCACCCGTCCGCCGCTCGTCACCCGGGGAGCAAGCTCCCCTGTGCTACCGCTCGACTTGCATGTGTTAAGCCTGCCGCCAGCGTTCAATCTGAGCCATGATCAAACTCTTCAATTAAAAGCTTGATTTGCTTCCACTCGAGAAGCGATGCTCAAAGATTTACTGCATGAATTTTACTTCAGTTAGTCACTCTTCAAGACTTGATATTTTTTTGCATCCGAAGATGCTGGATATCGTCTTGTGGAGTGCCCACACAGATTGTCTGATAAATTGTTAAAGAGCAGTGCCGAGAAACTCATCGGCGCGGGCTGCGTATATTACGCTTTTCGCCCTGAGAGTCAAGCGTTTATTTCGCTTTTCTCTTGCTGACCCGGCGTCTTGTCAGTCGTTGTTCCCGGTCAGTGGAGGCGCATTATAGGGAGTTCTCGGCGGGCCGCAACCCCTAAATGCAAAAAACTTTTCAAGCGTTCAAATAATCACCAAAAATGCCTTTTTAGGATGTTTATTAGTCAAAAAATACCGGTTTTAGCACAGTAATAGCGGCAAACCCTGTAAATAGGGACAAACGAAGATTAAAGAAAAGGGAGCGGTCACCCGCTCCCTTTCATCTTTATTACGCTCGATTGCCGTTATTGGCGTGCAACGATATGGTCGTTTTCCACATCCAACGTGACCAGCTTGCCAGGGATCAGCTTGCCGGACAGTATTTGCTGCGCCAGCGGGTTCTCGATCTCCTGCTGAATAGCGCGTTTCAACGGACGCGCACCATATACAGGGTCGTAACCCGTTTTGCTCAACAGCGCCAGGGCCGGTTCGGTCATGGTCACTTCGTAACCGCGCTCTTCCAAACGCTTGTAGAGACGCGACAGCTGAATCTTGGCGATCGCGGCGATGTGTTTCTCGCCCAGTGGGTGGAACACCACCACTTCGTCGATACGGTTGATGAACTCCGGACGGAAGTGGTGACTCACCATCTCCATCACCGACTCTTTCATCTGCGCGTAGTTCATCTGACCGAAATGCTCCTGGATCAGATCGGAACCCAGGTTGGACGTCATGATCACCACGGTATTACGGAAATCGACGGTGCGGCCTTGACCATCGGTCAGGCGGCCGTCATCCAACACCTGCAACAGAATATTGAACACGTCCGGGTGCGCTTTCTCGACTTCATCCAGCAGAATCACCGAATAAGGCCGGCGACGTACGGCTTCCGTCAGGTAGCCGCCCTCTTCATAACCGACATAGCCCGGAGGCGCACCGACCAGACGCGAAACGGAGTGTTTCTCCATAAACTCGGACATATCGATACGCACCATGGCGTCGTCGCTGTCGAACAGGAACGAAGCCAGCGCCTTGCAAAGCTCGGTTTTCCCTACCCCGGTCGGACCGAGGAACAGGAACGAACCGATCGGTCGGTTAGGATCGGACAACCCCGCACGGCTGCGGCGGATCGCATTGGAGACTGCGCTGACCGCTTCGTCCTGGCCAATCACTCGCGAATGCAGTTCTTGTTCCAGGCGCAGCAGCTTGTCGCGCTCGCCTTCCAGCATTCTTGCGACCGGGATCCCGGTGGCACGCGCCAGCACTTCGGCAATCTCCGCATCGGTCACCCGGTTGCGCAACAGCTTCATGCTCTTGCCTTCGGCCTGCGTGGCGGCGGCGAGCTGTTTTTCCAGCTCAGGGATTTTGCCGTACTGCAGTTCCGACATCCGCCCCAGATCGCCGACGCGACGCGCCTGCTCCAGGGTGATTTTGGCCTGCTCGAGTTCTGCCTTGATATTCTGGGTGCCGGAGAGCGACGCTTTTTCCGCTTTCCACTCTTCTTCCAGCTCCGAGTATTCGCGCTCTTTCTGCCCCAGCTCATCGCTCAGCATGTCCAGGCGTTTCTTGCTGGCGTCGTCAGACTCTTTATTCAGCGCCTGCTGTTCCAGTTTCAATTGGATGATGCGGCGCTCAAGCCTGTCGAGCGACTCCGGCTTGGAGTCCATCTGCATGCGAATGCTGGACGCCGCTTCGTCGATAAGGTCAATAGCCTTGTCCGGCAATTGACGATCGGCGATATAGCGGTGCGAAAGCGTTGCCGCCGCCACAATGGCCGGGTCGGTTATCTGCACGTGGTGGTGCAGTTCGTAACGCTCTTTCAGGCCGCGCAGAATAGCAATGGTGTCTTCCACGCTCGGCTCCGCCACATATACTTTCTGGAAACGACGTTCGAGCGCCGCATCCTTCTCTATATATTGACGGTATTCATCCAGCGTGGTGGCACCAACGCAGTGCAGCTCGCCGCGCGCCAGCGCCGGCTTCAGCATGTTGCCTGCGTCCATCGCACCATCCGCCTTACCGGCGCCGACCATGGTGTGCAGTTCGTCGATAAACAGGATAACGCTGCCTTCCTGCTTGGCCAGATCGTTGAGCACGCCTTTCAGACGCTCTTCAAACTCGCCGCGATATTTGGCGCCGGCGATCAAGGCGCCCATATCGAGGGACAATACGCGCTTGTGCTTCAGTCCTTCCGGCACTTCGCCGTTAATGATGCGCTGCGCCAAGCCTTCGACGATGGCGGTTTTACCTACGCCAGGCTCGCCGATCAACACCGGGTTGTTTTTGGTACGGCGTTGCAGCACCTGAATGGTGCGACGGATCTCTTCGTCACGGCCGATCACCGGGTCAAGTTTGCCCTGCTCAGCACGTTCGGTCAGATCGATAGTGTATTTCTTCAATGCCTGCCGTTGGTCTTCGGCGCCTTGGTCTTCCACGCTGTCACCGCCTCTCATTTGTTCAATGGCTTTGCTGATTTTATCGGCCGTCGCGCCGGCCGCTTTCAACAAGTCGGTCAACGAGCCGCGGTCTTCCAGCACCGCAAGCACAAACAGCTCGGAAGAAATGAATTTGTCCGCACGCTTTTGCGCCAGCTTGTCGCACAGGTTCAGAACGCGCACCAACTCGTGGGACGGTTGAACGTCGCCACCGGTGCCTTCTACCTGCGGTAAACGGGACAGCGCCTGTTCGATCTCGGTGCGTACACGCCCGGCATCGATACCTGCGGAAGTTAATAGTGGACGAACCGTGCCCCCTTCCTGATTGAGCAGGGCGCTCATCAGATGTAGCGGTTCAATAAACTGGTTGTCGTGCCCAAGGGCTAGTGACTGGGCATCGGCGAGGGCAAGCTGGAATTTGTTGGTAAGACGATCCAGACGCATAACACCTCCAAGATGGGTCGAAATTGCTACTGGAGATTAAATGAGGTCATCCCTCAAATTTTCAAGGTTATCTCGACGCTAAATTTTCGGTACAACGCCATGCGTCGTTGGATCGTCCTAATTCAATAGGTTATATCAGCCAGATTAAACTTGCCAGACGTCCGGTTATTCCATCGCGTCGATAGGAGAAAAAATGGCTCATTTCGTTAACCGTACAGCGGTCGCCGCCATAAATGGCCTGAACGCCCGCACGCAACAAGCGTTGGCGAGCCAGCAAGTAGATATTAGCCAAAAACTTATCGCCATGCGGGGTAAATGCCGCTGCGGCCTCAGCGTCTTCCGCCATGAAAGCGGCGCGCACCTCCGGCCCGACCTCGAACTGCTGCGGGCCGATCGCCGGCCCCAGCCAGGCGCTGATTTGGCCCGGTGCGGCGCTGAACGCCGCCACGGTTTGCTCCAGCACGCCGTGGCATAGCCCACGCCAACCGGCGTGAGCGGCGGCCACTTCGTCGCCTTGCTGCGAGCAGAACAGCACCGGCAGACAATCCGCCGTCATCACTGCGCACACCTGACCCGGCACGTTGCTGTACACCGCATCCGCCCGCAGATCGGCGGGCGCTTGTCCCGTCAACGTCACCACGCGAGTGCCGTGCACCTGCTCGAGCCATACCGGCATCTGCGGCAAGCCGGCGGCGGTAACCAACCTTTCCCGATTGCGCTTCACCGCTTGCGCCTCGTCGCCCACGTGAGCGCCGAGGTTCAGCGAGTCATAAGGTGGCAGGCTGACGCCACCATCGCGCGTGGTGCTGCAAGCTTTAACGCCGGGAGGCAACGGCCAGTCGGGCAGAATGAGCGAGCGCATTACCAGTCCATCTGATCTTTGAATTCTTCGGTGTCCGCCTTCAGCGCGTTGATCAGATCAACCATGTCCTGCGGCAGCGGCGCATGCCACTCCATCTGGATGCCGCTGATCGGGTGATACAAACGCAGCATGGTAGCGTGCAGCGCCTGGCGGTCAAAGCCGCGCAGCGTGTTAATGAAGGCCTCCGAAGCGCCTTTCGGCGGACGCGGACGGCCGCCGTACAGCGGATCGCCCACCAGCGGATGGCTAATGTAAGCCATGTGCACGCGGATCTGGTGAGTACGGCCGGTTTCCAGGCGCAGGCGCAGACGAGTGTGCGCGCGGAAGTGCTCCATAATGCGATAGTGCGTCACCGCCGGCTTACCCATCGGGTGCACCGCCATGTGAGTGCGCTTGGTGGAATGGCGCGCGATGGGTTCTTCTACCGTACCGCCTGCCGTCATGGTGCCGATCGCCACCGCTTCGTATTCACGGGTGATTTCGCGCGCCTGCAGCGCCTCCACCAGCCGGGTTTGCGCCGGCACGGTTTTCGCCACCACCATCAGGCCGGTGGTGTCTTTATCCAGACGGTGCACGATGCCGGCACGCGGCACGTCGGCGATTTCCGGGTAGTGATGCAGCAGCGCATTGAGCACCGTGCCGTCCGGGTTACCGGCGCCAGGGTGCACCACCAAATCGCGCGGCTTGTTGATCACCAGGATATCGCTGTCTTCATAGACGATATCCAGCGCGATATCCTGCGGCTCCCAACGCGCTTCTTCTTCTATCTGTGCATCGATGGCGACTGTCTCTCCGCCCAGCACCTTCTCTTTCGGTTTGTTTGACGTTTTGCCATTGACCTTCACCCGATCGCCCAGGATCCACTCTTTTATGCGAGATCGTGAATAATCAGGGAACAATTCGGCCAAAGCCTGATCTAAACGTTGTCCGAGTTGAGATTCGGCCACCGTTGCGGTGAGTTGTACTTGTTGTGCCATATGCAGCTTCTTCGTTAACGTTGGGTTTTCACGGCGATGCCGTTTAATATAATGTGCTATTGTACCTGGTCTTTGTCGGGAGCTTAACGGACAGTCTCCCGGAATAACACCCTGAGGATAATCAAAACGTCATGACGCGTATGAAATATCTGGTGGCGGCAGCCACGTTGAGCCTGGCGCTGGCAGGTTGCTCCACATCCAAGGATGCGGTTCCCGACAACCCGCCTTCGGAAATCTATGCTACCGCGCAGCAAAAACTGCAGGACGGTAACTTCAAGGGCGCGATTACGCAACTCGAAGCGTTAGATAACCGCTATCCTTTCGGGCCGTATTCCCAGCAGGTCCAGCTGGATTTGATTTACGCCTATTATAAGGCTGCCGACTTGCCAATGGCTCAGGCATCCATCGATCGCTTCATGCGCCTGAATCCGACGCACCCGAACATCGATTACGTGATGTACATGCGCGGCCTGACCGACATGGCGCTTGATGACAGCGCGCTGCAGGGCTTCTTCGGGGTTGACCGTTCGGACCGCGATCCTCAGCACGCTCGCGCTGCGTTCCGCGACTTCAGCCAGTTGATTCAGCAATACCCGAACAGCCAATACGCGACCGACGCCAACAAACGTTTGGTGTATCTGAAAGATCGTTTGGCCAAGTATGAGCTTTCGGTGGCGGAATACTACACTAAACGTGGTGCTTACGTCGCGGTCGTTAATCGCGCCGAGCAGATGTTGCGTGAATTCCCGGATACCAAAGCGACGCACGACGTGTTGCCGCTGATGGAAAATGCCTACAAGCAGCTGCAGCTGAACGGCCAGGCTGACAAAGTGGCCAAAGTGATCGCCGCCAACCCACAATAAGCGCGCGTCGGCAACGGCAGAAAAACCAAACGGCAGCCAAGGCTGCCGTTTTCATTGGCGTCGACCTGGTTTTTACTGGAAAAATACACAAGTAAAAACACGGTGTTAGCTAGCGCTCCTCACCGGTCAACTCATCGATAATGCGCCATCCGGCGGCAACTCTCAAGCATTAGATAGCCAATTCAAATGCTGAATCACAGATTGAACTAACTTTGCAAAAAGTGACAAAAAATCGTGATTTACATCACGCATTTAAACAAAAAGCGGGGTATGCTGGATTCACCAAGACGGAAAGACAGAGAGGTAAGTTATATGACATTGAACATTACCAGCAAACAAATGGATATCACTCCCGCAATCCGCAATCACGTCGAAGACCGTCTCACCAAACTGGAAAAATGGCAGACCCAGCTGATTAACCCGCATATCGTCTTATCCAAAGAGCCGCAAGGGTTTGTCGCCGACGCTACCATTACTACGCCTAACGGCCCGCTGGTCGCCAGCGCCAAACATGATGACATGTATACCGCCGTTAACGAGCTGATCGCCAAACTGGAGCGCCAGTTGAACAAAGTGCAGCACAAAGGCGAAGCGCGCCGCTGCAATGCCAGCGTGAAAGACATTGTGCCGGAAGTCACGCAAGAGCAGGAATAACCGTCCGACAGCGATTGCCGCATCAAACGCGCCCGAGGGCGCGTTTTTTGTCGGGTATTTTTGTTGACGGGGTAAAAGCCAGCGGTTACTTTAAAACCTGTTCGCATTAACCTTAGGTAGACCATGCCACGCACACCGTTTTTCTTCGCATTCTTTTTTACCTTCCCCTGACTGGGAGGCGTTTCGTCGTGTGAGAAAGAATGCGAAGACGAACAACAAGGCCTCCTGGAAACAGGGGGCTTTTTTTATGGCTGTTTTACAACGAATAAGAACTGAAGGCGGAAGCTGATTATGACTGACAACCCGTTATTGGTGCTGCGCGAGCGCATCAGCGCACTGGACTTGAAACTGTTGGCCTTGCTGGCGGAACGCCGTGAGCTGGCGATCGAAGTCGGCAAGACTAAGCTGCACTCTCACCGCCCGATCCGTGACAAAGAGCGCGAACGCGATCTGCTGGATGCGCTGATCGCCGCCGCCAAGCCTTACGACCTGGACGGTTTCTACGTCACCCGCCTGTTCCAACTGATCATTGAAGACTCCGTTCTGACCCAGCAGGCGCTGTTGCAGCACCAGCTCAACCCCGTCAGCCAGCATTCCGCCCGCATCGCTTTCCTCGGCCCGAAAGGCTCTTATTCACATCTGGCGGCACGCCAATACGCTGCCCGCCACTTCGATCGGCTGATCGAATGCGGCTGCCAGAAGTTTCAGGATATTTTCGCCCAGGTGGAAACCGGCCAGGCGGACTATGCGATTTTGCCGATCGAGAACACCAGCTCCGGTTCGATAAACGAGGTCTACGATCTGCTGCAACACACCAGCCTGTCGATCGTCGGCGAACTGACTAACCCTATCAACCACTGCGTTCTGATCGCCGGCGACAGCGATCTGAGCCAGATAGAAACCGTCTACAGCCATCCGCAGCCGTTCCAACAGTGCAGCCAGTTCCTTAACCGCTTCCCGCACTGGAAAATCGAATACACCGAAAGCACGGCGGCCGCGATGGAGAAAGTCGCCAAGCTGAATTCACCGAAGGTGGCTGCACTGGGCAGCGAGGCCGGCGGCGCGCTGTACGGGTTGCAGGTGCTGGAACACAATCTCGCCAACCAGCAGCAAAACATCACTCGCTTCATCGTGCTGGCGCGCAAAGCGATCGATGTCTCCGAACAGGTGCCGGCAAAAACCACGCTGATCATGGCGACCGGCCAACAATCCGGCGCGCTGGTCGAAGCGCTGCTGGTATTGCGCGATAACGGCATCATCATGACCAAGCTGGAATCACGTCCGATCAACGGCAATCCGTGGGAGGAGATGTTCTATATCGATGTGCAGGCCAACCTGCGCGCCGAGGCGATGCAAAAAGCGCTGCGCGATCTGGCGCCGATCACCCGCTCGCTGAAGGTGCTGGGCTGTTACCCAAGCGACACCGTGGTGCCGGTCAACCCATCCTGAAACCGTAAAAAAGGGTTCGGCCAAGCCGAACCCTTTATGTTTACTGCCCGCAGTTTTACTGCCGGCTGTCGTTAGCCTGCCGCAACAGCGTGCGGCTCTCCACCAGGAAGCGCTGGGCGTAATCGCCGAACCAATGCTCTACCTTGCGGAAGCTCTCGATAAACGCCTGTTTGTCGCCATGCTCCAACAGCTTTATCGCCTCGCCGAAGCGCTGGTAGTAACGCTTAATCAGCGCCACATTTTCTTCCGACGACATAATGATATCGGCGTACAGCTGCGGATCCTGTGCGAACAGGCGGCCAACCATCGCCAGCTCCAACCGGTAGATTGGCGAAGAGAGCGCCAGCAGCTGCTCCAGTTGCACGTTCTCTTCCGCCAGGTGCAGCCCGTAGGCGAAGGTAGCGAAGTGCCGCAGCGCCTGAATAAACGCCATATTCTGATCGTGCTCGGCCGCGCTGATGCGATGCAGCCGCGCCCCCCACACCTGCAACTGTTCAAGCAGCCACTGATACGCCTCCGGCTGGCGGCCGTCGCAATAGACCACCACCTGCTTGGCCACGCTGCCCACGTCCGGGCCGAACATCGGATGCAGACCGACCACCGGGCCGCTGTGCGCCGCCAACATCGCGTGTAAAGGCCGGTTCTTCACCGACGCCAGGTCCACCAGAATACAATCGGCAGGCAGCGTCGGCAGGCGGCTTATCACCTGCTCGGTCACGTGGATCGGCACGCTGACGATCACCATGCCGGCATCCGCCAACAGCTGCTCCGCCTGCGGCCAATCTTCCTGATCCAACACCCTGACCTGATAACCCGACAACGTCAGCAAGCGATTGAACAGCCTGCCCATTTGACCGTTTCCGCCGATAATGACGATCGGCCGCAGCTGCGGGCACAGGGTTTTAAAGCCCTTGTCGTTCTCGCTGACGTAAGACTCGCGCATCACGCGGCGCAACACATCTTCGATCAGATCCGGCGGCACGCCGAGATTTTCCGCCTCCCGGCGGCGCGAGGCCAGCATCGCGGCTTCGCGCTCCGGCACATAAACCGGCAAACCGTGGCGGCTTTTGACTTCGCCCACTTCCGCTACCAGATGCAGGCGTTTCGCCAGCAGATCCAGCAGCGCTTTATCCACCTCATCGATTTGATCGCGCAGCGCGGTCAGTTCTGCCACCATAACTTACTTTTCTCCCGTGCGGGCCGTCAGCGCAGCGCCGAGTTCCTGATGCATATGGCGCAACAGGGTTTCCGTACTCTCCCAGTTGATGCAGGCGTCGGTGACGGACACACCGTAACGCATGTCTGCACGCGGCTGTTCGGAAGACTGATTGCCCTCATGCAGATGGCTCTCCAGCATAATGCCGGTGATTGAGCGGTTACCCGCCTTGATCTGCTCCACCACGGACTCGGCAACCGCCGGCTGACGGCGATAGTCTTTATTCGAGTTGCCATGGCTGCAATCTATCATCAAGGACGGGTGGAGTCCCGCCTCAAGCATCTGTTTTTCACAGGCCGCAACGTGCTCAGCGCTGTAGTTCGGAGTTTTGCCACCGCGCAGGATCACGTGCCCATCCGGGTTGCCCTGAGTCTGCAGCAGGCAAACCTGGCCTGCCTGGTTAATGCCGACGAAGCGATGCGGCATGGCAGCGGCGCGCATGGCGTTGATGGCGGTGCCCAGGCTGCCGTCGGTGCCGTTTTTGAACCCGACCGGCATCGACAGGCCGGATGCCATTTCTCGGTGGGTCTGAGATTCGGTGGTACGCGCGCCGATCGCCGACCAGCTGAACAAATCGCCCAGGTACTGCGGGCTGTTCGGATCCAACGCTTCGGTAGCCAACGGCAAGCCCATGCCCACCAGATCCAGCAACAGGCGACGCGCGATATGCAAGCCTGCTTCAACGTCAAACGAACCGTCCATGTACGGATCGTTGATCAAACCTTTCCAGCCGACAGTGGTTCTGGGTTTTTCAAAGTAGACGCGCATAACGATATACAGCTGATCGCTCAAGTCAGCCGCCAGGGTTTTCAAACGACGGGCGTAGTCCAGCGCCGCATCCGGATCGTGGATCGAACAAGGCCCACACACCACCAACAGGCGATGATCGCGCCCCTGCAAAATGTTGGCGATGGTGTTACGCGCAGTGGCGATTTCATTTTCGTCGTCGGCACTGAGCGGGAACTGGTTCTTCAGCTCCTCCGGCGTGATGAGAACCTGTTCTGCACTGATGTGTACGTTATTGAGCGCGTCTTTTTGCATGATGCTATTCCTGTCGTTTGGCGTTATGCGTTGAAATGGAACATTGAGCGTTTCAGGGGTCTACCCTAACACGATATGTAAAGTTTTCAATCCATTTTCTGTAAATAAAAGATTACCGTCATTATCTTGCTTAAAACACCTTTGAATCAGGGTTGCGAAAATAGATTTAAACTAAACAAATACAATATATTAAACAATTAAACAGCCCATCATCACGCTGTAACCCCTCCTGCCTAACAAAGCCATTTATCGTAAACATATTTGTACATTATATTTTACAGCGAGGATGCACGCCCCATCTCGGCACCGGCGGCCGGGCGAAGCAGGATCAGCACGAAATGCCGTCGAAAGCGATGAATTTAAGTAGAAGAAAAGCGAATAAATGAGGGATAAAAATTAAAAACTTAAGCTAATGGCGGCTATTTTTGTCGCCGAAATGAACCGATATAATGTGACCGTCATCAACAATAATCACCCTTAACAACTGGATCCAAGATGCTCTCTTCCCGCGCTCGTCGCGCTTTTCCGCTGTATATTTGCTGCTTAACGACTTTCACCAGTGTTTCAGCCCTTGCCGACAATACGCTTTTCACCGCGATGGACGATCCGGCCACCGCCAAGAAACCGTTCGAAGGCAACGTGCAGGCGGGCTACAACGCCCAGTCCGGCAACTCGCAGAGTTCCACTCTGTTGGCCAACACCAACATGACCTGGTTCAACACCGACGCGGCGTACAGCCTGTGGGGGGCGGCCAACAACACCACCTCCTCCAACGTGCGCTCGTCCGAAAAGTATCAGGCCGGCGGCCGTACGCGCTATAACCTGACCGATCGCAACTACCTGTTCGGCCAGGCCAGCTGGCTGAGCGACCGTTTCAACGGTTACGACTCACGCTCCACGCTGACCAGCGGCTATGGCCGTCAAATCCTCAACGGGCCGCTCAGCGACCTGCGGGTGGAATTCGGTCCCGGCGTGCGCCATGACGAATACCATGGCGGCGGCCGCTCGACCAAAGGGCTGGCCTATGGCGCGGCCAACTATTCCTATCAGCTCACCGACAACACCAAGTTCATTCAGGGCGTCTCCGCACTGGCGAACGAAGAAACCACGCTGAACTCGGAAAGCGCGTTGAACGTGGCGATCAACGATCGCTTTTCACTGCGCGTAGCTTACACCGTGACCTACAACAGCAAGCCACCGGCCTCCGCGCCGAAGAATACCGACACGACAACCTCGGTCACGCTGGTCTACGGCCTGTAACCTGCCCGCCCATGATTTCTCGAAGCCCATCATCGATGGGCTTTTTTTTATGCCTGCGGCGTCAACGTTAACCAGACCATGCCAAGCGCTTTCAATGCATCCGGAGAACATTGAAAGTCGACGTTGCCGCCGCTGACCCGCACCTGGTTACCCGGTAAACGCGCTATATCGTAAACGTCCAGGTTACCGTCGATGTCCACCAGCCAGCGGCCATTGGCGATATGCGTAACGGCCAGATCCACCAGCCAGGATACGCGCCCGCCATCAACATAAGCCGGCTGAGCCACGCCGTCAGGAATCAAAGAACAGTCTGCTGACCACTGCCCCCCCTCTTTCAACTGCCCGGCGAGCAGGCGATATTTCGGTATCGTGCGAGCTTCGGATACCGGAACCGCCGATGCGGCATCACCCCACATCTCCCCCTGGCCCGTCGCCAGCCACAGCAGCGAGACGCCTGTATCCAGAGCACAGGTCACCACGATATCGCCGGGGAAGTAGTTGCGGCGGACCCAGGTGCTCATCGTGCCTGAAGAGATACCCAGCAGGTCGCCCAATTCTTTTTGCAGATTGAAACCGTAAGCATCCAAAATGCGGCGCAATACCCCTTTCCCGCCGGAAGCCAAAACGCGATCGTAAAGCGCTTTACCTTGCGCAGATGACGCAGGCTTGCGATTTACTTTTGAATTTGCAAGTTCACCAGTCATCAGCCAGGCCAGGTCTGCTCCCGTAGTTAACGCGCAGTTGATAATGACATATCCGGGAACACTACCCCGCTGTTGCCAACTACTGATGTTATTCGGCGCTATCCCAAGGATTTCACTCAATTCCTTCTGCGTGCCAACGCCATAAGATGAAAGAACTCTCTCAATTACCGCTCCCACGGAGGTGTTGTTGTTTGTTGCATCTTCACGCATATCATCACCGATTAAAAATGAAATTCGCATTTACAAGTCGCATTTTGCGATTTAAAGTACCGTCAATTCGCCGTCACTCGGCATGTCGATCGCTTTAGTTAAGATGATGCGACATGGGTGATGAAAATGCAAATACCACAAGGCGACAACAATCTTGCGTAATCACCTTGTTTACAGCGTGTTTACTCAAATTTTCGACCCTAAACGACGGATAACCAAACCTTGCTTTTGCGAGTATTCATCCATCATCAAATTCAGATAAGGAGGCTGTCATGCTGCTGGCCAGCGAGGAGCAACGGGCTATCGGCCTGCGGCGTATTGCTGAAATCCGCCGCACACTGTTTGCCCGGCAACCCAACCATGCCGAAGAGATTTACGACACGGCGCCGCTGCACCTGCGCCATACGTTTTGCTTCCTCGCCGGGCTGACTGAACGCTATGTGTGGTTAAAGTTTCACGAAATGGGTTATGCCGAACGGCGGAAAATCGTCGCGGCACTCAATGAACTCATCTCGCTCAGTCAATCGTTGCCGCGCTATATCAGCGAAACAGACTGTCTGTTAACCCCAAAAAAATAACCTTTCGAATCAAGCTGGCGTGCAACCCGCCGGGCACCGCTCGGCCCAAATTCACCCTATTAAATACTGGAAAATATTATGGCTGATACTATTGATATGGCGCAGGAGCGCCAGGCATTGATGCTCGAGAAACAAATTGCGTATGCCAGGCCGGTTGCCACAGCGCCCTCGGCGTTCTGCTGTGCCGATTGTGACGCGGCGATTCCTGTGGCGAGACGCATTGCGATTCCCGGCGTCAGCCGCTGCGTGACCTGCCAGCAGCTATCAGAAGCCAAGCAACGTCATGTCGCTCGCCGTTAAAAATAGGCCGGCGGAGCATCTGCCGGTCAACGCCTCTGCCATACAACACGCAGCGTACGGTGATTACGCCTATCCATGGAATGCCCCACGACGTGCGATAGGGCGCGAAGCGGCGCTGAATCGCGACCAACTGCGCCAATGGCAAGCGATACTGCAGTGCATTCATGACCTGCCTTATTATTTGCGCACGCCGTTCCTTGAGCGCCACCGCCAACTGCTCAGCCAGAAGGGAGCCCACGCCGCCTGGCATTATCTGGTGCGAGTTTTCCATCGGCGGATATGGCCACGCATTCAGCAGGTAAATAATAATTTCGGTTTGGATCAACGCAAATCACTGCACTTTGGCAGCGAAGCGGACAGCTATAGCGCACTGCCCGCGCTGGGCGATAAAGCGCTGGAGCAGTTGGCGCGGCGTATCGGGGGCCAACTTTCTGCGCTCTACCAGAGTGAATGTGACGCCTTGCTGGCGAAGCACGGCAATAATGCAGAGATCCTGCTACACGCGGATATACAGCGCCGCCTCTATCGCCAAATCGCCACGATGGCCCGCGCCTTCAATATCCAGCCCATGCACTGGCGCTGTTATCGTAAAGGCAAGTTGGACAGCGAGCGGGCAATTGCGGCGCTGTCGCGCCTGACCGACGATCGCTGGTGGCTGCGGCGTCTCAAAATGCAACGCATGCAGTGGCGCGAGGCGCTGCAAATCGCGATAGGCAACGTCCGCAACAACACGTCACCTTATGCCAGCAGACAGGCCCTTCACGATGTCAAGGCTCGGCGTCAATCGAACCTCGATTATCTTCACCGTTGCGAGCTGGAAAACGTCGCCACGGGCGAGCGCGCCGATCTTATGGATAAAGTGCTCGACAGCATCGCCAATCCCGCCATTCGTCGTATGGAGTTGATGAATACCCTCGCCGGTATAGAAACCTACGCCACTCGCAACGGCCACTGCGGGTTGTTTATCACGTTGACGACGCCGGCACGCTTTCACCCTATCCAGCATGTCGGCACACGAGGCAAAATGCGCTTCAATACACGCTGGCAAGGACAAGCCCTAACACCGAAGGATGGCCAACGTTATCTGGTTGCCCAGTGGGGGAAAATGCGAACCGCCTTCAAGGATCGCCGTCTGCAGGTCTACGGTATGCGAGTGGTTGAGCCTCATCATGACGGCACGCCGCACTGGCATCTGATGATGTTCACTCCACAAATGCAACGTCAGGCAGTGCTTGACATCATGCAGCGTTATGCGCTGCAACAGGATGCAGCAGAACCTGGCGCCCAACAACATCGTTTCCAGAGCAAACACCTCAACCGGGGTGGCGCAACCGCCTATCTGGCCAAATATGTCGCAAAAAACCTCGATGGATATGCATTGGAGGAAGAGCTCGATCGCGAAACCGGCGCCCCGCTGAGCGATATCGCCCGCGCGGTCAGCGCCTGGGCCGCCACCTGGCGCATCCCCCAGTTTCATCCCTTCGGCCTGCCCGGTCTCGGGGTCTACCGCGAATGTCGACGTATTCGCGGCCAAAACCTGACGCCGCAGTTTGACGCCGGCACCGAAGCCGTGCGCGCCGCTGCCGACGCCGGCGACTTTGCCGGTTACATACAGGCGCAAGGCGGCGCCAATGTGCCACGCAGCCACCAGTGGGTGCGTGTCGCGCGCGAAGCCTCAGAAACCCGGAACGCTTATGACGAGCCCGTCACAAAAGTTGTCGGCATTTATGCACCGCATTTGGGAATTGAGCGGGTATACCGAACGCGCACCGTGCAATGGCGGATCGTCGCTAAAACACTCGCCGCCGCGACGCCTTGGAGTTCTGGCAATAACTGTGGAACGCGCGCTCTTTACTTGCCGCCGGCACCCGCGCCGTCGGCTCGTTTGACGCCGCCACAGCGGCAGCATTGTCTGAATATTGCCCGCAAACTTCGAGGTATTGGCATAGAACCGCAACGCTGGCAGTTGGAGGTTCTCGCACGCGGCGGCAAAATTCATTTTGACGGCCTCCTTGTACAATTTCCGCTAATCAATGATTGGCCGTATTTTTACTGCACAAATGATAAGTCCAACCATTGACGCCTTTAGCGTTTTGCTTAATACTGTATAAATACACAGTATAATCAAGAGAGGGCAAAAACAGTGGAAATTATGGATAAACAACAAGTAACACTGTCCCGCATCCAATTCATCGCCGATGTTTCACAGGCTGCGCAATGCAGTGCCTCCGAGTTTCTGATCGCCATGTCGCTGATCTCCGATTTGGCCAGTCAGGTGCTGCCGAACAATGATTATCAAGAAATATTTTATCCCGCTGACGAACACCCCCCCTGCTAATCCCTCCAGCCAAACGTTTTTCATCCCCCCGCCGCCGGCGGGGTTTTTATTTCTGCCGGCGGCACTTTTGCGCCTCAGTTGTGCCATCTCATCCACAACCCCCTCGCGTTGCCCCTCCCTCCCACGCGCGCGAAACTGAAGATATCCGGGGCCACAGCCCTCTCTCCCAACGCTATCGCAGGATGGTAATGATGAAAATTTATGCACAACAAGGTGACACCATTGATGCGATTTGCTGGCGCTACTACGGCAGCACGCAACGCCAGGTGGAACAAGTCTATCTGGCTAACCGTGGCCTCGCCGATCTGGGGCCCCTGCTGCCGCACGGTCAACCGGTGGAATTGCCGGACCTGCCTGCGGCGGCCCAACGAGAAACCGTCAAATTGTGGGATTAAGCGATGGAGAAACTCACTTCAACCCTTGCCTATTTCGTCGCGGCTTGCCTGGCCTGGTTAGGGAGCCACTCTGCACAGGACATTGCCATCCTGGTCGGCGCCGCAGTCGGCGTCGGTACCTTTGCAGTGAATTGGTACTACCGGCGTAAAAGCTACCAGTTGCTGAAATCGCTAAAAAAAACGGCCTGAAACGCGGAGTCTACGATGAGCTCACTCGCTAAACGCTGCAGCGTGGCGGCTATTTTAACCCTCGCTGCCCTGCTGCCTCAGTTCAATACGCTGAAAACCTCTGAGCAAGGTTTGCGCCTGATCGCCGATTTCGAAGGCTGCCGGCTTTCACCCTACCAATGCAGTGCCGGCGTCTGGACCAACGGCATCGGCCACACCGCCGGCGTGAAGCCGGGCGCCGTCATCAACGAACGCCAGGCGGCCGCCCATTTGATCGACGATGTACGCGCCGTAGAGCGCGGCCTCGCGCGCTGTATGGATGTCAAGATGCCGCAGCCGGTTTACGACGCCGTCAGCGCTTTCGCTTTCAACGTCGGCGTCAACGCCGCCTGCAATTCAACGCTGGCCACCTTTGTCAAACGTCGTCAGTGGCAGGCGGCTTGCGATCAACTGCCTCGTTGGATTTATGTCAACGGCGTCAAAAACAAAGGACTGGAGCGCCGCCGCACGGCCGAACGTGCGCTATGTCTGAGCGGCATCTCACGCTGATCGTTTTTCAACAAACGCCCACTCAAACCGCTTCCTTTTTCAGGAGATACATCATGTTAAAACCCGAACAGCTCCGTGCAGCACTGTTCAATGCCATTCCCGTATTGCAGCAAAACCCCGAACGATTGCGCCTTGGCATTGCTAACGGCCGCGTGATCTCAACGCTCGCCCCCTCGCTGTCCTTCGAATATCGCTATCAGCTCAATCTGGCGCTGGATGGGCCGTCAGCTGACGACGACCGGGTCATGGTCGCCGTACTGGCCTGGCTGCGCAGCCACCAACCAGACCTTCTTGCCAATCCGGACAAGCGTAAAAATGATTTTTCGTTTCAGAGGGATATAGACACGCCGAACCAGTTGATATTGCAGCTGCAACTCACCGAACGCATCCGGGTGGAACTGCGCGATGGCGCATTGCATATCACCCCGCTGGCTGAACCTCCCGAACCGGAGAACATCGTTCGCTTCACCCAGGTTTATCTGCACGGAGAGTTACTCAGCGAATTTGGTCAGCCGTAGCGCCCTACAGGCAGCTTCGGTTGTGCCGGCGGCAGCCAAACGCCGTCGCGTTGTCCCCCTTTTCATCCAGCGGCATTCTTGAGACATGAACACAGACAACTTCGATATTCAGCGCCTGGTGCGCAACCTGATACGGATCGGGACCGTCAGCGAGCTCGACCTGGAACGCGGGCGCTGCCGCGTCGCCACCGGCGGCAATCTTACCGACTGGCTCAACTGGCTGACCGGACGGGCCGGCGACGCACGCAGCTGGTGGGCGCCCAGCATTGGTGAACAGGTCTTGGTGCTGTCACTTGGCGGGGAACTTGAAACCGCTTTCGTGTTGCCCGGCGTATTTTCCGATGCTCACCCCGCACCGTCGGCCTCAGCACAGGCGGCGCATATCGCTTTTCCTGACGGTGCAGTGCTCGAATACGAGCCGGCTATCGGGGCGCTTAAGGCCGTCGGCATAAAAAGCGCCACCATTGAAGCCGCCGAGCGGATCACTCTGACGGCGCCAAACATCACCTGTATCGCCAGCGGAAAAATTACGCTGGACGCTCCCGAAGTGGAGTGTACCCAGCAACTCACTACCGGCACCATCGCCATCCATCAGGGCGGCTCGATGACCGGCGATCTCAATCACACCGGTGGCAGCATCAGCTCTAACGGCATTGTGGTGCATACCCACACCCACGGTGGAGTGCAAAACGGCGGAGGCCAAACGGACAAACCAGCATGAACAACGCGAAATTTCTTGGCATGAATCGCGGCAACGGCCGCGCAATCGCCGATCTCGAGCACATTCGTCAGTCGGTGAGCGACATCCTGATTACGCCTATCGGCTCACGCGTCATGCGCCGCAGCTACGGTTCGTTGCTGTCCGAGTTGCTGGATCAGCCGCAAAACGACGTACTGCGATTGCAAATGATGGCGGCCTGCTACAGCGCACTGCTGCAGTGGGAACCACGCATTCGGTTGACGGGCATCAGTTGCAACACCACCTTTGACGGAAAAATGGTGGTCGACATTACCGGCAACCGCACAGATACGCCGGATGCCTTTTCCCTTTCTATTTCAGTGAGCTGACACCATGGCAACCATTGACCTGAGTTTATTACCCGCCCCGACGGTGGTGGATCCTCTCGATTACGAATCGCTGCTGGCCGATCGCAAGGCCACGCTGATTTCCCTTTACCCGGAAGAGCAGCGCGAAGCCATCGCCCGCACATTGGCGCTGGAATCGGAGCCGATCGTCAAACTGTTGCAAGAAAATGCTTACCGCGAACTGCTGTTACGCCAGCGCGTGAATGAAGCCGCAAAGGCCGTGATGCTGGGTTATGCCAGCGGCAGCGACCTCGACCAACTGGGCGCAAACTTCCAGGTGCGACGCCTGGTGGTGCAACAGCCGGATGACAGCGTCATCCCGCCCTTGCCGGCGGTCATGGAATCGGATAGCGATTTCCGCGTGCGCATCCAGCAGGCATTCGAAGGCTTAAGCGTGGCTGGATCCAGTGGCTCTTACGAGTATCACGGTCGTTCCGCCGATGGCCGGGTCGCCGACGTTTCCGCAATAAGTCCGAGTCCGGCCAACGTGCTGATTTCCGTACTGTCACGCGAAGGAGACGGTACCGCCAGCGCCGAACTGGTGGCGATCGTCGATAAAGCGTTGAACGATGAAGATGTGCGCCCGGTGGCCGATCGCGTCACCGTCCGCTCTGCCAACATCATCAGCTACAACATCGATGCCGTACTGTACCTCTACCCTGGCCCTGAAGCAGAACCGGTACGTCGCGCTGCCGAAGCCAAACTGAAAAATTACATCAGCGCCCAGCACCGTTTAGGCCGTGACATTCGCTTGTCGGCAATCTACGCCGCACTGCATGCCGAAGGGGTGCAACGCGTTGAATTGAAGACCCCGCAGGCCGACATCGTATTGGACAAAACCCAGGCGTCACATTGCGCTTCTTATCGTCTGACGGTGGGAGGCTCCGATGAGTAACCGTCTGCTGCCGGTCGGCTCTTCCCCGCTGGAGGTCGCGGCTGCGGCCGCCTGTGCCGAACTGGCCGCCATGCCGGTGCCGCTGCGCGATCTGTGGGATCCAGCCACCTGTCCGGTCAATCTGCTGCCGTACCTGGCCTGGGCCTTCTCGGTCGATCATTGGGATGAAACCTGGACGGAAGATGCCAAACGCAGCGTCGTAGCCGCCGCTTTCTTCATCCACCGTCACAAGGGCACCATCGGCGCTATTCGCCGCGTGGTGGAACCGTTGGGTTACCTGATCAAACTGCGCGAGTGGTGGGAAACCAACGGTGAGCCCGGCACCTTTACGCTGGATATCGGCGTGTTGGAGAACGGTATCACCGAAGAGATGTATCTGGAAATGGAGCGGATGATCGCCGATGCCAAGCCGGTCAGCCGCCATCTGACAGGCCTGGCGCTGAACCTCGAAGCCGCTGGCGCAATCGACGTCGCCGGCGGTCAATATGATGGAGAGCTTACTACCGTGTACCCCGACTATGCCAGTCTCGCCCTGCAAATGCTGGAGGGACATTACCAATTCTTGCAACGCAATACCGGCACCACGCTGGACTCGACTCAGCAACACTTCGTGTTCAACGACGAACATGTTTTGGCCGATTCCCGTCATGAACGCGAGCTGTCGCGCATGGCGGGGCTGCCTAACGACGCCACCACCGAAGGACAGGCTCTGCAGATCCTTGGCTATGCCCATGCGTATCTGGCGACCGGAGAACAAAAATATTTGGATCAGGCCATCGCCTGTTTTGACGCCTATATGACCTACTTTTACGACGGTGCGCCGATCCCTGACAGCCCTCAACGCTGGATCGCCAACTGGATCGTCAACGCCAAAGAGCCAGTGCCCGCCAATTGGCCGGTCGATACGAGGGATCCGACGCATAGCGGTTTCAAAGGTATTCCGCTAACGTTCAACAAGGGCCGTACGCAGATCCCTCACGGCGCGCCCTACTGGGGTGAATATCTCGATATCGCTACTTTCGCCTTCGACGGCGCGCTGGCCTGGGATGCCGTCAACGCCCAGGTGCGCGCGCTCAATGCCGCCGGTGAAATCGACTGGAATAACGACGGTACACGCTATGACGTGGACTGGATCATCAATTGGCAGGGTTACCAGATCGGCGCCGACGGCGAGATCCTGGCCAAAGGGCTGCCCGCTGAACAAATCGGTACGGTGCAATTAAAAGACGCCACGCTCGGCGGCAATCACAAGCTGAATTTCGCCAATCGCCAACCGGTCGAACACGGCGGCGTGTTAATCGAACGCAATCAGGTACAGCATAACCGTCCGCTGCATGTGCCGGTCCCGCACAACGCCATGGGCAACGCGGCCGATGCCGAGCTGTGGTTTGCCGACGCCTGCTATCTGCTACACAGCATCACCGGCGAGCAGCGCTATTTCAACGCCTGGAAAAGCGTTGAATTCACCGCGATGGAATATACCGATATTGATGCGCAGGATAAGTTCTTTCGCCAGAGCCGCAGCGCCAATACGCCGTTTACCGACGGCATCTCCTACGATTGGTCATACCCTTCCGGTGCGCCGGTAAGCTACGGCCGCAGCGCCGAAGGCATGATCACCATTCGCAAAGAGATAGCATCGCAACAATCGCTGGAACAACAGGCAATCTGGTTCCGCATTAATCGCCAGTCAAAAATCCGCACCTGCTTTGGCGGCGTCGACGATCAGAATCAGCCGATCTCCTGCAAAATACAGCTATCTATAGCACCGGAAAAAAACGCGGCGAGCACCACGGAATGGGGCATCGGTCTGCCGCAGTCGCTCCAACCTCAGGTAAAAACTTACGACATCGCGCTCAGCAGCCTGGCGGCGCTGACGAAAGAAGACGGCAGCGACTATCTGCTGGCCGATCTGCGCGCAGTGACCGACTACGGCGGTTGCGCGATCGCCAGCCAATTTGAGGAACAGGTTTACGACAGCCGCAGCGCGACAGTGATCCAAGCCCGTTTCCCCAATGACGACGCAGGTATGGTGATCGGCGCCTGGTTGACCGCAGAGGAAAGTTTCCCCGTTACGCAGTTGGTCTATCGCGCGGACGCCGACTTCAACCTGCGGCTCGAAGATGATGACAAATGGCGCTGGTATTGGATGCTGCCCGCCACCGGCGGCAAATGGCAAATCGCAAATTTCGCCCCGCAAGCGGCTACGCTGAGCGGCTATCAGCCGGACCATCAGGATGTCGAGCCCAAACCGGCTGCACCTCGCTTCAGCCGCGTCAAGCAAGTAACCATTCTGCAAGACGGAAATGTACCGGACGCCACGTTCAGCTACTACGTACTGAACGACATTCCACCGACGCTCAACGCCGATGACGGCTACACGATCCGCTATCGCATCACGTTCCAGGCGGCACACCCCTACACCGCGCTGTTGGGAGACTGCACCCTCCTGAATCACCGCCGCGACGGCCTGTTCTGTACGCCGGGCGTCATGCCGTTCTCCAACATTTATCAGGCGGACAGCCAACAGTTCGATGGTTGGCACGGCATGCCTTATCCGGGCTACCAGTACCCGTTCATTTTCGTGCACGCCGCCGCCGATCCCGACGGGGTGATGCTCAACAACATGGTCGAGTTTCTGTGGCAGTCGCAGCAGTGGTATCAGCAGCAATTCGGCGTGCTGGGCCCCAGCGCATCGGCCTATATCTGGAACCGTTGGGACAATCTGAGTTACGGTCCGGCGGATACCTGGACCATGTATCACTGGGGTGACGGCACGGCCTGGTCCGGCTATCAGCCACGCGCCTTCTTCGGTGCCGCGCGCGCCTGGCTCGAGTTACAGCAGGCGAGCAAAACGCCACCGCTCAAGCTGGTGGAATATGTCGAAAACTGGCTGCGCTGGCTGATTGATTTTACCAATGACGCCGGCGGTGTCACGCCGACCGATTTCCCGATGGCCGGCCTGCCGCAGCCCGATGCACAGGATTTTACCGGCCACATGTGCGGCCTGTGGCTGGCTGGCGCGGTGCTGGCAAGAATGGCCGGCAGTGAAATTGAGGGCCTCGAACACTTTATCGAACAATGCGTTACGGAATTACAAAGACATTACCTCTCCACCGGTGACGTGATGGACGGCGGCTGGTCGCCCGCGCCGCGTCTCGGCACCGATAACGGCATGTTCTTCGGCTTTTGGTCAGGCGAGATCCTGCGCGGATTGAGTCTGTATGTGATGTATAAAAACGGCCTTACCTACCCGGCCGGCAAACAGAAGAGAACCACACCATGACAGCAAAATACCGCGCCCTGCTCACCGAACAGGGCAAAGCGCTGCTGGCTAACGCTGCAGCAACCGGCCAAAAGCTGGAAATTACGCATATGGCGGTCGGCGACGGCGGCGGTTCGCCAACGCAGCCCGATGAAAGCCAGACCAAGCTGGTGAACGAAAAACGGCGCGCCGAGCTGAATTCACTGCAGATAGATACCGGCAACAGCAACCAAGTGATCGCTGAACAAGTGATCCCGGAGGACGTTGGCGGTTGGTGGATCCGCGAGCTGGGGCTGTATGACAAAAACGGCGTGCTGGTGGCGATCGCCAATACGCCCGACACCTACAAGCCGCAGTTGACCGAAGGTGCCGGCCGCACCCAGGTCGTGCGCATGGTGCTTCTGGTAAAAGGCGACGCCAATGCGGCGATCGTCGCAGACAAGACCGCCTTACTGGTCTCGCGCGATACGCTGAGTGCAGCCATTGCCGAACATGCCCGCTCGCGCAATCATCCTGACGCCACCTTGCTGGCAAAGGGTTTCACTCAATTGAGCAACGACAGCAATAGCGGTAGCGAAACGCTGGCCGCTACCCCGAAAGCCGTCAAAGCGGTTAACGATGCCTCGCTGAAAATCGCGGCGAACCTGAAAGACCTGCCAAACAAGTCCGTCGCGCGCGGCAACCTGGAGCTGGGTACTGCCGCCACACGCAACGTCGGCGCGCAAAAAACCAACCTGATGGAGGTGGGCGCGTTCGGTTTGGGGGGGGGCCCGATACATCGCGAAGACGCTCTGAGCAACCGTGGCGAAATCTATCGGGTTACGGGTGCATCGAAAAATGCGCCGGGCGGCGGTGTTTATGGCGTCTTGAACCTGCCGTGTGACGGCGGCCCTTCCAGCGGCTATCTGGCGATCCAGCCTAATGGATCATCTTACATCGGCACGTCCACGACCCCTGACAAACCGCTGAACTGGTACCGAATTTACACTACCGGCTTTAAACCGACGGCCACAGACGTCGACGCCTACAGCAAGGCGGAAGCCGACGGGAAGTTCGTCAAACAGAGCGGCGATACCATTACCGGCGCTTTAACGGTCAATGGAGCGATTGAGAGTAAATCCGGCCTCACTACACCCTCTTTAGCCGTAAATGGCAGCGTAACCATCGCCGGAGCGTTGACCACAAAAGCCGGTGTCGAGCTGTTCGGTACCACCCCCTATCTGGATTTTCATTACGGCAATAGCAACGGTGACTTCGATGTCAGACTCATCAATGACAACAAAGGCACCTTAGCCTTTCACGGCAATGAATATTACGTCAATGGCAAGCTGAGCGCGACGGGTGATGCCTGGATAGGCGGAAAGGCCAATATCAACGGTATGGCCGCTTTTTATAGTTCTGATTTTATTACTAAACAAGGAAATCTTACTCATCCCGACGGCAATCGCCAAACAAACGGTATGCGTCTACAGGGGCAAGGTAATCTGCTCGTCGATCTTTACCACTATGAGAAGGTCGGGAGCCACCATGAGTTCGGTATCCATGTTGCCAACGGCGGGGCCGATGGCTGGTTCAGCTTCCGTAATAACGGTGAACTCCGCGCGAACGGCACCTTATTTGCTGCAGGTGCCGCTTATCAAACAGACGGCAATATTAACGGCGGCATTTGGGGAGGCTATTTAAGCAACTATCTCAATCACAACTTTGTGCGGGATGTTCGCCTGGGTAATGTGGAAAGTATCGCTACCTGGCGAGGCCCCGGCTATTCGGATAGCGCGGGTTATGTCCTGACCGGCGCAGCAAACAACAACGTGGATGAATACATCGACGTAATTTTCCGTCGTCCGCTGCAAAAACACATTGGTGGCAATTGGGTTACCGTCTGGAGCGTATAATGATGAATAACATGAAAAACTTTACCCTCGCCGCGCCGGAAACGGTAGAACAGAAACAGCTGGCCGCCTCGCACGGTGTTTTGTTTTTAAAATCCGATGCCGGGGAAGACTGGTATGAATGTCAAAAAAGCTTCCGTCCTGAGACGGTAAAACTGATGTATGACAAGGACGGGATCATTCGTTCAATCACCGCGAAACCGAATGCCGAAGGCCATTATGACGTTTCCGGATTTTTCCCAGAAAATATGAGTGTGGCGGAGGTCGAAAACTTGCCGGAAGGCGCTGATATCAACGGCCGCTGGATTTTTGATGGAGAAAACATCATACCAAGATCGTATTCAACTCAGGAGCTACGGCAACAGGCCGCCAATAAAAAACAAGAGTTGATTAAGCAAAGTTCGCTGCAGATAGAAACGCTTAACGACGCTACTGACCTGGGAATGGCGAGCGAAGAGGAACTGCGGCTGCTGACCCGCTGGAAAACCTACCGCGTATTGCTTAATCGGGTCGATCCCGAAGCGGCCCCGGATATCGACTGGCCGCAACCGCCGCAATAACGTCGTTCAACGCCCCGCCCGGGGCGTTTTTTTTCTTTATTTTTCCTGCTGTTGTACCAGTTATCCCACACCCCGAATGAGATGCGGCACCACCTCCCAACAGGCATGCTGTCATCACCAACCACAAACGGAGTAATGCTATGGGTGACTATCACCACGGCGTGCGTGTCCTCGAAATCAACGAAGGCACCCGCGTAATTTCCACCGTCTCGACGGCCATTGTCGGCATGGTTTGTACCGCAGAAGATGCCGATGCAACCCTGTTTCCTCTCAACACCCCGGTGCTGATTACCGACGTCCTGGCCGCCAGCGGCAAAGCAGGTAAAAAAGGGACGCTGGCGCGTTCGCTGCTGGCGATCGCCGAGCAGACTAAGCCGGTAACCGTCGTGGTACGCGTGGCGGAAGGGAAAGACGAGGCCGAAACCACGTCCAATATCATCGGTGGCGCCGATGAAAACGGTAAGTACACCGGCATGAAAGCGCTGCTGGCCGCTCAGGCCGAGCTGGGCGTGAAACCACGCATTCTGGGCGTACCGGGCCATGATAATCAGGAAGTGGCGACCGCGTTGGCCGGCATCTGCCAGCAGCTGCGCGCTTTCGGCTATATCAGCGCTTACGGCTGTAAAACCGTGTCCGACGCCATCAAATATCGCGCCAACTTCAGCCAGCGCGAACTGATGCTGATTTGGCCGGACTTCATCAACTGGAATACCACCACCAACAGCAGCGACATCGCCTTCGCCACCGCTCGTGCACTGGGGCTGCGTGCCAAGATCGACCAGGAGACCGGCTGGCATAAAACCTTATCCAACGTCGGCGTCAACGGTGTGAGCGGTATCTCGGCCAGCGTATTTTGGGATCTGCAAACCGCAGGCACCGACGCCGATCTGCTGAATGAAGGTTGCGTCACCACCCTGATCCGCAAAGATGGCTTCAAGTTCTGGGGATCTCGCACCTGCTCCGACGAGCCGCTGTTCCAGTTTGAAAACTATACCCGCACCGCGCAGGTATTGGCCGACACCTTGGCCGAAGCTCATCTGTGGGCGGTTGACCGTCCGCTTACCCCGACGCTGATCCGCGACATGATCGACGGCATCAAGGCCAAGTTCCGCGAACTGAAATCCGCCGGTCTGATCATCGACGGTGACTGCTGGTATGACGAAAGCGCCAACGACAAAGAGACCCTGAAGGCCGGCAAGCTGTTTATCGATTACGACTACACCCCGGTACCGCCTCTGGAGGATCTGACTCTGCGTCAGCGCATTACCGATCGCTACCTGGCGAACTTCGCCGCATCCGTGAACAGCTAAGGAGACTGAAGCATGGCACTGCCAAAAAAACTGAAATACCTGAACCTGTTTAACGACGGCTTCAACTACATGGGCGTGGTTTCCTCAATGACGCTGCCGAAACTGACACGCAAGCTGGAAAAATTCCGCGGCGGCGGCATGAGCGGCGCAGCCTCGGTGGACTTCGGCCTGGACGACGATGCGCTGGTGGTGGAATGGACCATGGGCGGCATTGACGAACTGGTGCTCAAGCAATGGGGCCGCGTCGATGCGGTACCGCTGCGCTTTACCGGCTCTTTCCAACGCGACGATACCGGCGACGTCTCTGCGCTCGAAGTGGTGATGCGCGGCCGTCATAAAGAGATCGACAGCGGCGACTTCAAGCAGGGTGAAGATACCGAAACCAAAGTTTCCACCGACTGCACTTACTTCAAGTTGAGCATCGACGGCAAAGAGCTGATCGAGATCGATACCGTCAACATGATCGAAAAAGTCGACGGCGTAGATCTGCTGGCAGCGCACCGCCGCGCCATCGGCCTGTAATTTTTCACCTCAAACGGCCAGCCCCGCGCTGGCCCCCTTTTTCCGACTGAAAACTGGATACCCCATGGAACTGAATGCATCCCAGGAAAACACCGTCGTCCTGAATACTCCGATTAAACGTGGCGATAGCGAAATCACTCGCGTGCAAGTGACCAAGCCGAATGCCGGCAGCCTGCGCGGCATCGGTCTGGCCGCGCTGGCCAACGCCGATGTCGATGCGTTGATCACTATTCTGCCTCGGGTCACCTACCCGAACCTGACCAAGGAAGAGTGTGCCCGTTTGGAACTGCCTGACCTGATTGCGCTGGCCGGCCAGGTGATCGGTTTTTTGTCGCCGACATCGGCCGAGTAACGGTCGATCCTACTCTGACAGTAGATGACCTGATGGCGGATATCGCGGTGATTTTCCACTGGCCGCCGTCAGAAATGAACGGCATGACGCTGGCGGAGCTGATCGGCTGGCGCCACAGAGCGCTGCAACGTAGTGGAGTAAAAACAGATGAGTAACAGCAGACAGGAGCTGGAGTCACAAAACGAGATTGTCATCGGGCTTCAAGCGATAGCCAAGCAGAGCAAAGAACTGATGAGGCAGTTGCGCAGGCCCACCGGGGATAAAAACCTGTATAACAGTCTGGGACAGGATATCCAACGAGCAGAGAAAAAAGTCAAACATCTGCGCCGGCAGGAAAATGACATCGACGCTTTCCAAAAGACGAACCAGTCGCTGGCTGAGACCAATAAGTTGCTGGCAGCGTCGCGCAAAAAATCCGCCGCGCTGGCAATGCTGACGAAAGATCGCGAGCCAAGCCAGCGTTCCCGATTTATGAACAAAGAGATTGCGCAGGTCGCGGAGACGATAAATGCCCTGGAAAAGAAACGTGATCTCCTCGCCGCAATCGATAAAAGCCAGCGCCATCATCTTACCCAGCAAGGGATTAATCTACAATCGCTCGGCAATGAGCGCAAAAATCTGCGTGACGGCAGAATTAATGCCGGCGCCGCTATCGTTACCCTAAAAGAACAACGGCAATCGATAGCGCAGGAGCGCTATCGATCCGCACAGGCAGGCAATCAAGCGCGCCTAGACAAGCTGGAAAAATTACGCAACACCAGCAGCGCAGGCTTTTCTGTCGCCAAAAGTGCCGCCATAGGGGGAGCTAACCTGCTGGCGCCGGGAATCGAATTTGAAAAACAGCTTTCTCAACTGCGGGCACAGCTGAATCTGGGCAAGTCCGATCCGCAGCTCACGGCTCTCGAGCAGCAGGCTCGCGGTATGAGCCAATCCGGTTATACCCCGGATCAAGCCCTACAAGCGCAAACAGCGCTGGCAAAACAAGGGTTGAATGCCAAGGAAATTTTAACGGCTTCGCCCGCCGCACTGACACTCTCCGCCGCGACGGGCAGCAGCGTCAACGAAATCGTCGCAACGATGACGGAAATGCAGCGCAGCTTCAATCTGGGCCCCGATCAATTCGATCGTATTGCCGATGTATTGGCGCTGGCCAGCAATCAATATGGCATGGATGTTCGGGCCGTTGGTGCAGCCATGAAAAGTAAAGCCACAACAGGTGCCGATATCTTCAGTGCGGCGCAACAGATTGCGCCTTTGGGCAGAGAAAAACTCCAGGCCAACCAGGTTGCCGGCTCAGCGCAGCACTTGGTCACCGTCAAAGGCGACAATATAGAGGGTGATATCCAAAAGCTTTTTGCCTCATGGGATAGCCTGAGAATCAACTTGTTTACCGGCCAAAACGCAGCCCTGCGGGAACTGACCCAAACGGCGACAGAGTGGCTGGTAAAACTGAATACCTGGATAACCAATAATCCGGCGTTAGCCGGCACCTTGCTGCAGGTCGCCGGTGGGCTCACGTTATTGCTCGGCGGCCTCAGCGGCGTCAGCCTGGTCGCCACCCAGGTACTCTCAGGGTTCTCTATTATCAGCGGCGCGATCCTAAAGGCCGGGCAAGCCATGATGTGGCTGGGGCGTATAGCGATGGCCAACCCGCTGCTGGCCATTGTCGGCCTGGTTGCGCTTGCCGCTTTCACCCTGATTGAAAACTGGGACAAGGTCGGCCCCTTCTTTAGCCACCTTTGGGAACAGATATCGGCAGGGTGTGAGGCGCTGAAGAATTACATTTCAGACACCATTGATGGCTGGATAAAACAACTGACTTCATTGACCGAATATCTTCCCGACTGGATGCAATTTGGCGATAAGAGCGGCACCTCTGGCAATGCCGAAAACGGCAGCGCCTGGTTTGCCGGCAAGTTCGATCGCGGGGGAGACATTCCTGCCGGACAATTCGGCATTGTAGGTGAAAACGGTCCTGAGTTGGTCAGCGGCCCCGTTCAAGTGACCGGCCGCCGCCATACGGCCGCCATGTCGGCGGCTTTACTGTCGCTCAGCGCGCCTGTAATGCCGGCCTCACCGGTAGCAGGTTCGCCGGTAACCCAAATCCAGGTTCCGTCGGTCACTATCAACATCACTGCCGGCGCCGGTCAGAATGAACAAGACATCGGCCGCGAAGTCGCGCGGCAATTTGAATTGCTTGCTCATCGCCAAGCGGCAAACGCCCGCAGTCGGATGAGTTAATCTCGCGAATAGGAGAAATATGATGATGCTGACCCTCGGCATGTTCGTTTTTATGTTGAAAACCGTGCCTTATCAAAGCATGCAACGCAGCGCCAATTACCGCTGGCCGACCCTGCCGCGCATCGGCCAGCGCCCTGCCGCGCAGTTTCTGGGAGTAGACAATGAGAAAATAACGCTGACGGGAGTCTTGGTACCGGAAGTAACCGGAGGGACATTATCATTGATGGCGCTTCAACTCATGGCTGCCCAAGGCAGAGCCTGGCCGCTGATCGAGGGCAATGGAACTATTCATGGGATGTATGTCATTGAAAGCATAGTCGACACGAAAACCCAGCTTTTCTCGAACGGCAGCGCGCGACAGATAGAGTTTACGATCAATCTGATGCGCGTTGATGAATCGCTGATCGCCATGTTCGGCGATCTGCGCCAACAAGCCTCTGACCTTGCCGATAAAGCAGGTCAGGCTGCGGCGCGGCTCGGGGAGATGCTGCCGTGATCACGCAAACCCCCGTCCCTATTGGCGCGCTCATTGCGCCAGACTATGCCCTGTTTTTACAGCAAGCGGACATCACGGAGGCTTTCCGCCACCGTCTGCTCTCATTGACGTTAACCGATAATCGCGGTTTTACCGCGGATCGATTGGATCTTGAGCTCGACGATGCGGATGGGCAAATCGCCATGCCCAAACGCGGCCAAACGCTCACTGTGAAGCTCGGCTGGAAAGGACAAGCCTTGATCGACAAAGGCAAGTTTATCGTTGATGAAATCGAACATCGTGGCGCACCGGATAAACTCGTCATTCGGGCCCGCAGCGTCGACTTTCGAAACTCGATGAACGTGGCGCGAGATCATTCCTATCACGATCGTACCCTTGGTGACATCGTCAACGAAGTGGCCAACCGTAACCGGATGGGGCATACGCTGGCGGCAGGACTGGCAGAGATCAAAATCACGCATATCGATCAGTCTCAGGAAACGGATGTCGCCTTTCTTACCCGGCTGGCGACCATGAATGGTGCCGTCGCCGCCATTAAAAATGAACGCCTGCTGTTTCTGGTCCCAGGTTCCGGTCTAAGCATCTCGGGCAAACCTCTGCCGTCACTGACTTTGGAACGCAGCGATGGCGACCAGCACTACTTCAATGTGGCCGATCGGAACGCTTACACCGGCGTTATTGCCAAATGGCAAGATATTCAGCATGCCAGGCAACAACAGATGACAGTACAACGTGAGGAAGGGAATACCACAGATGAAAATGCGGCTTCAAGCTATCTGGCAGGTGAAAGCAATAACGTTTTTACCCTGCCGACGCTCTACGCGAACAAAGAAAGCGCAATGCGTGCGGCAAAAGCGAGGTGGGCAAACATTCAACAAGGGAATGTGCAATTTTCCATAAACCTCGCCGTCGGCCGGCCTGATCTCAGTCCAGAAACGCCGATCCACCTAAGTGGATTCAAAGAGGTTATCGACAGACAACCTTGGATCATTAGTCAAGTCGTTCACACGCTTAATGATCGAGGTTTCTCCACCAGCCTCGCATTAGATGTACTGACTCAACGCATGGAGTTTGCAATCACGGAGGGGTGATAATTCATTTGCATCTTAATCTTGCTTTTGCGAGTTAATGAGCTATTATAAGTCATATAACCTGATGTAGCAGAACGAGGGATTCAACTATGATGCACTGTCCATTATGCGGTCACGTGGCCCACACTCGCTCCAGCCGCTATCTGAGCGAGTCGACCAAAGAGCGTTACCATCAATGCCGCAACATCAATTGCAGCTGCACGTTCGCCACGCACGAGTCCGTCGCGCGGGTGATCGTCAAACCTGGCGATGACATTATCCCGGCGCAGCCTCACCCGCCGGAGAGTCAGCAGAAACAAAGCGCCGCGGCGCTGTAATGCAAAAAGCCTGCTTATGCAGGCTTTATTATGTTGGCGGTGCGCAGACGAAATCTCGCAAATGCAACCTGCCGAGGTTTTAAGATAAAAAAAGGGGTTGGCATAGGCCAACCCCTGATAACTATTAACTTTTGGATGCAGCGTTAGTTAACGCGGTTCAGACGCTCTTTGATACGAGCAGCCTTACCAGTACGTTCACGCAGGTAGTACAGTTTAGCTTTACGAACGGCACCACGACGTTTAACAGTAATGCTGTCGATTACTGGGGAGTGAGTCTGGAATACACGCTCAACACCTTCGCCGTTGGAAATCTTACGAACAGTGAATGCAGAGTGCAGACCGCGGTTACGGATAGCGATAACCACGCCCTCGAATGCCTGCAGACGTTTTTTGCTACCTTCAACGACCCATACCTTCACTTCCACGGAATCACCCGGACGGAATGCAGGTACGTCTTGTTTCATCTGCTCTTGTTCAAGTTGCTTAATAATGTTGCTCATAATATGTCTCTTACCCTAGGTAAACTGATATATCGGTCCCGTCTGATGTCAGACGTTTCCTTCATAGTCCTGTTGCCTGGTCTGATGTTCCCGTTGGAACTCAGCCAGCAACACCGCTTGCTCGTCAGTCAGAGCTAGGCTTTCTAGAAGTTCAGGTCTTCTAAGCCAGGTTCGGCCCAGCGACTGCTTTAAGCGCCAGCGACGTATCTCGGCATGGTTGCCCGACAGCAGAACCGGCGGTACTTCCATTCCTTCCAACACCTCGGGGCGGGTATAGTGCGGGCAGTCCAGCAATCCGTCGGCGAAGGAGTCTTCCTCCGCTGAGGCCTGATGGCCCAGCACACCCGGTATGAAACGGGCGACTGAATCAATCAGGGTCATCGCCGGCAGTTCCCCGCCGCTGAGAACGTAATCGCCGATTGACCATTCTTCGTCAATTTCGGTTTGGATTACGCGCTCGTCTATCCCTTCGTAACGGCCGCACACCAGAATCATCTTCTGATTGGCCGCCAGTTCGCACACGCCGGTTTGATCCAGCTTGCGCCCCTGAGGTGACAGATAAATCACCTTTGCTCCCTCGCCTGCCGCTGCTTTCGCCGCATGAATGGCTTCCCGTAAAGGTTGCACCATCATCAGCATTCCCGGGCCGCCGCCGTAAGGGCGATCGTCCACGGTACGATGCCGGTCGTAGGTGAAGTCGCGAGGACTCCAACACTGCACGCTCAGCAGGCCATTTTTTACTGCCCGGCCAGTCACCCCGTAATCGGTGATAGCGCGGAACATCTCAGGAAACAGGCTTACAATACCGATGAACACAAGCCAATCCCCTTACCGTTATTCCACTTGCTTCGACCGTTTGATCCGGGGGTCAAAAACCAGGATCCCAATCTGCCTCAATCACGCGGGCAGTGAGATCGACTTTCTTGATAACCTGCCCATGAAGAAACGGAATCAACCGCTCCTTCATGCCGAACGCATCTTTCAGGTTCGCTTTCACAACCATCACATCGTTCGAGCCGGTTTCCATCATATCGATGACTTTACCCAGCTCGTAGCCGGCGGTGGTGACTACCTGGCAGCCCATCAGGTCTTTCCAGTAGTAATCGTCACCCTCCAGCGGAGGAAGTTGCTCAGAATCCACCATAATCTCGCGATTAGTCAGCAGATTCGCCGCGTCCCGATCGTCAATGCCTTTGACTTTGATGATCAGATCCTGACTGTGGCGCTTCCAGTCTTCCAACTCGATATGCTGCCACTGACCCGCCTGCTGGATAAACCACGGCTGATAGTCAAAAATGCTTTCGGCGTTCTCGGTGGATGAAAACACTCTGAGCCAACCACGAATGCCGTAAGCGGACCCCATTTTACCGAGTACAATCGGCTGCTTAGGCGCTACCGGTTTGAGTTGCTTGCTCATTGCCACCACCGCGACAGATTAAGCTGCTTTCTTAGCGTCTTTGATCAGCGCGTGAACGCGATCAGAAACGGTTGCACCCAGACCAACCCAGTGCTCGATGCGGTCCAGGTCCAGACGCAGTGCTTCAGCCTGACCGGAAGCGATCGGGTTGAAGAAGCCTACGCGCTCGATGAAACGACCATCACGAGCGTTGCGGCTGTCGGTCACTACTACTTGATAGAACGGACGCTTTTTAGCGCCGCCACGTGCCAAACGAATTGTTACCATAACATCCTCTTTAGTTAATAAAACAGCCGGGCCCCATTGAGGGACGGGGCCCGGTTGCAATATAAAAAGCCCGAAAATTTTACTCATTTTGGCGCAAAAAGCAATCTAAAGCGTCGATCGCAGGGGACAACTTTTGCAGCCTGTCAAATTTCGGGCGGTTTTCACCGCGAACGGCGAATGCTGAAAGCGCCCGCACTCGGCGTGCGGAGGCCCGTCAGCGGCCAGGGAAGCCCGGCGGCATCATACCTTTCATGCCGCGCATCATCTTCGCCATACCGCCTTTCTTCATCTTCTTCATCATACGCTGCATTTCGTCGAACTGCTTCAGCAAGCGGTTGACGTCCTGCACCTGCATGCCGGCCCCCATCGCGATGCGGCGCTTGCGCGAGCCCTTGATGATTTCCGGTTTGGCACGCTCTTTCAGCGTCATCGAGTTGATGATCGCCTCCATGCGCACCAACACTTTGTCGTCCATCTGCGACTTGACGTTATCCGGCAGCTGGCCCGCGCCCGGCAGCTTGCTCAGCATATTGGCCATGCCGCCCATGTTGCGCATCTGCTTGAGCTGCTCCAGGAAGTCGGTCAGATCGAAACCGTCGCCCTTCTTCAGCTTGTTGGCCAGTTTCTCCGCCTGCTCGCGGTCGACCTTGCTTTCGATATCTTCGATCAGCGATAGCACGTCGCCCATGCCCAGGATGCGTGACGCCACGCGATCCGGATAGAACGGCTCCAGCGCTTCGGTCTTCTCGCCGACGCCGAGGAACTTGATCGGCTTGCCGGTGATGTGGCGGATGGACAACGCCGCACCGCCGCGCGCATCGCCGTCGACCTTGGTCAGCACCACGCCGGTCAGCGGCAGCGCTTCGTTAAACGCCTTGGCGGTATTGGCGGCGTCCTGGCCGGTCATGGCGTCGACCACGAACAGGGTTTCCACCGGCTTGATGGCCGCGTGCACCTGTTTGATCTCGTCCATCATCGCTTCGTCAACGTGCAGACGGCCGGCGGTATCGACGATCAGTACGTCATAGAACTTCAGCTTGGCCTGCTGCAACGCGCGGTTGACGATGTCGATCGGTTTTTCTTTGACGTCGGACGGGAAGAAATCGATGCCGACACCTTCCGCCAGCGTTTCCAGCTGTTTGATCGCCGCCGGGCGATAAACGTCCGCGGAAACCACCAACACTTTCTTCTTCTGTTTTTCTTTCAGGAACTTGCCGAGCTTACCGACGCTGGTGGTTTTACCGGCGCCCTGCAGGCCCGCCATCAGCACCACCGCCGGCGGCTGAGCCGCCAGATTCAGCTCGGTGTTGACTTCGCCCATCGCGGCGATCAGCTCGCCCTTGACGATCTTGACGAATTCCTGCCCCGGCGTCAGGCTCTTGTTGACTTCATGGCCAACCGCGCTCTCTTTGACGCGGTTGATGAAGTCGCGCACCACCGGCAGCGCAACGTCCGCTTCCAGCAATGCCATACGCACTTCACGCAGGGTTTCCTTGATATTTTCTTCGGTCAGCCGCCCGCGGCCGCTGATATTGCGCAACGTGCGCGACAATCGATCGGTTAAATTTTCAAACATCGTCTCATGCTCAACGTGTAATGACAGGCCGCTCCGGCGACACAATTGCGCCGATGATAACACGAAGCGAGCAGGATCTCTGCCTCAGCGTTGGAGATAGGTTGGAGTGAAACGCGCGCAACGTTATACTGACACTCCAATTAACCACGCCGAAGCAAAATTAAACGCTATGCCAGTTTTCTCCATTGTGGCTTTGATGGCCTACCTGCTCAGCCTTGGACTGATCATTCCCAGTTTGTTGCGGAAGAACAGCGCATACCGTCGGCTTGCCCTCGTCTCGGCGGTGGTGGCGCTGATTTGCCACGCCATCGCGCTGCAGCAGCGCATCTTTGACGTCAGCGCCGGGCAGAATCTCAGCCTGCTGAACATTGGTTCCATCGTCAGCCTGATCATCTGCTCGGTGATGACCTTCGTCGCTTCGCGCGATCGCGGCTGGTTCCTGCTGCCAATCGTCTACAGCTTCGCGATGATCAACCTGGCCTTCGCCAGCTTTATGCCCGGCGAGTTCATCACTCACCTGGAGGCCAGCCCGGAACTGATGGTGCATATCGGCCTGGCGCTGTTCTCTTACGCCACCCTGATCATCGCCGCGCTCTATGCCTTGCAGCTCGCCTGGCTCGACTACCTGTTGAAAAACAAGAAGCTGACCTTCAGCGCCGACATGCCGCCGCTGATGAGCATTGAGCGCAAGATGTTCCATATCACCCAGATAGGCGTGGTGCTGCTGACGCTCACCCTGTGCACCGGCCTGCTGTACATGGATAATCTGTTCAGCAAAGAGAACGTGCATAAAGCCGTGCTGTCGATCATGGCCTGGTTCGTGTATATCGTGCTGTTGTGGGGCCACTACCATGAGGGCTGGCGCGGCCGCCGCGTCGTCTGGTTCAGCTTCGCCGGCGCCTTCCTGCTGACGCTTGCCTACTTCGGCAGCCGTCTGATTCAGCAGGTGATGGTGCGCTAGGCCAGCCTGGCTCAATTCTCCCTCTCTATAAGGAATACTGCATTGGAGCATGTGTCGACGGGGACCCTCATCATTATCCTGGTGATCATGATCGTGGTCTCCGCTTACTTCTCCGCCTCCGAAACCGGCATGATGACGCTCAACCGTTATCGCCTGCGTCACCTGTCCAAACAGGGCAACCGCTCGGCGCGTCGGGTCGAGAAGCTGCTGCAAAAACCGGATCGGCTGATCGGCCTGGTGCTGATCGGCAACAACCTGGTCAACATCCTCGCTTCGGCGCTGGCGACCATCGTCGGCATGCGGCTGTATGGCGATCTCGGCGTGGCGATTGCGACCGGCATACTGACTTTCGCCGTGCTGCTGTTCGCCGAAGTGCTGCCGAAGACCTTCGCCGCACTCTATCCGGAACGCATCGCCTTCCCCAGCAGCGTCCTGCTGGCCCCGTTGCAAAAGGTGATGTTCCCGCTGGTCTGGCTGCTCAACGGCATCACCAGCCTGACCTTGCGCCTGTTCGGCATTCGCACCAACGTGCGCATCAGCGACGCCGTCAGCAAGGATGAGCTGCGCACCATCGTGCGCGAATCCCAGTCGCAGATCTCCCGCCGCAATCAGGACATGCTGATCTCGGTGCTGGATCTGGAAAAGGTGACGGTCAACGACATCATGGTGCCGCGCACCGAGATCGTCGGCATCGACGTCAACGACGACTGGAAGTCGATCATGCGCCAGCTTACCCACTCGCCGCACGGCCGCATCGTGCTGTATCGCAGCTCGCTGGACGATGCGATCGGCATGCTGCGCGTGCGCGAAGCCTACCGCCTGATGACCGAGAAAAAAGAGTTCAACAAAGAGAACCTGCTGCGCGCCGCCGATGAGATCTATTTCGTTCCGGAAGGCACGCCGCTCAACGTGCAGCTGGTGAAATTCCAGCGCAACAAAGAGAAGGTCGGCATCGTGGTCGACGAGTACGGCGACATTCAGGGCCTGGTCACGGTGGAAGACATCCTCGAGGAGATCGTGGGCGATTTCACCACCTCGATGTCACCCACGCTGGCGGAAGAAGTCACGCCGCAGAGCGACGGTTCGGTCTTGATCGACGGCACCGCCAACGTGCGCGAGCTGAACAAGGCCTTCAACTGGACCTTGCCGGCCAACGAGGCTCGCACCGTCAACGGCATGCTGCTGGAAGAGCTGGAAGAGATCCCCGAAATCGGCACCCGGGTGCGCATCGGTCATTACGATATCGACATCCTCGACGTGCAGGGCAACATGATTAAACAGGTGCGGGTCACGCCGATCACCTCGCTGCAGTCCAGCGTCGGCCATCATTAGTCCTCGGCCAGAACGTAAAAAAGACGCGAAATCGCGTCTTTTTTTATTTTGCGGGCCACGCACGACTAGATATGCAGTTCCTGCAGCTTCTCTTTCGGCAGCGCCAGCTCGTCGTTGTGGTTCACCACCACGCCGTGATCCAGAATGTGCTTGGCGATTTCCTGCGCTTCTTCCAGCGAGTGCATATGGTAGGTGCCGCACTGGTACTCGTTAAGCTCAGGGATCTTGCGCTGGTCGGTCACTTTCAGCACGTCGGCCATCGCCGCTTTCCAGGCATCGGCAACGCGCTGCTCTTCCGGCACGCCGATCAGGCTCATGTAGAAACCGGTGCGACAGCCCATCGGGGAGATGTCGATAATTTCCACGCCCTGGCCGTTCAGGTGGTCACGCATAAAGCCGGCGAACAGGTGCTCCAGCGTGTGAATGCCGCGCTCGGGCATCACTTCCAGGTTCGGGCGGCAAAAGCGCAGATCAAACACCGTGATGGTATCGCCATGAGGCGTTTTCATGGTTTTTGCAACGCGGACAGCCGGAGCTGCCATACGGGTATGATCGACGGTAAAGCTATCCAGCAATGGCATTTCGCTACCTCCTCGTAAAAGAGCATTTATTTCGAAACTTTTTTTCCTAACCGGGAAACCTTTTCCAACCCTGCGAGTCTGAGTATGTGAAAGACGCGCATTTGTTATCATCATCCCTGTCATCAGAGATGCATATTTGGCCACATTGATGTGGCCTTTTTCTTTTTCAGCTTCCGCCGTTTTGCTTCAGGAACGCTTCAAAGCTTAGCGTATCATTGGCTTCTATGTCGCGTTGACGCTGCCACGAGGCTTCTCGCTCTTTATCCAGCTCGGCTTCGTTCAGGATTTCCAACGGTTCTTCCAGCAATGTCTGGCGATACTGCTCCGCCAGCTGCAAACCGACGCGCCCGGTGCCTTCCGCCTTCATGGCCTTGAGAATGCGCGCGGAGAAGGTCAGCTCAGGATCGTCAAACGCGGCGACCAGCTCATCGCACACCTGCTGGTATTGACGATCGCCGGCTTCGCCGTCCAGCACTTCCGCCACCCGACGCAGATCGGCGAACAGCGCCTTGCCGACTTTCTCCAGCGGCTCATGGCTGGCGCCACAGCCGATACCGATGGTCTGGCCCGGCTTGCGCCCTTCGAGGATCACCCGGTTCCAGTTCTTGCGCGTGCACAGCAGCTCATCGCTGCTCATCTCCGGCGCATCCGCCAGCGCGCACCACACCAGGAACAGATCCAGGAAACGCGCCTGCACCGCATCCACGCCGATCGGCGAGAATGGGTTGATGTCCAGCGAACGCACTTCAATGTATTCGATACCGCCGCGCAGCAGCGCGTCCGACGGCGTCTCGCCGCTTTGGGTCACTCGCTTTGGCCGGATCGGCGCATACAGCTCGTTCTCGATTTGCAGAACGTTGCTGTTCAGCTGCAGGTAGCGATCGCCCTCTTTCACGCCCAGCTTGGCGAACTCTTCGGAAGGCGTGGCGATCGCCCGCTTCAAACCGGCCACATAGGTGTGCAGATCGTTGAAGGTGATGCCCAGATTACTCTGCGATTTATTGGTATAACCCAAGTCGCTCAGGCGCAGCGAAGTGGCGTACGGCAGGTAGCACATCCCCTGCTCGGTGCGCTCGAACGGCAGATTGGTCTCGCGCCCTTTGAGGAACGAAGAACAAATGGCCGGCGATGCGCCGAACAGATACGGGATCACCCAGCCGAAACGGTAATAGTTGCGGATCAGGCGGAAATAACCGGCCGAGATCTGCTCTTTACCGCTTTCTGCGTCCTGCACGCCGGCCCAGGCCTGCCAAAATTCCAGCGGCAGCGAGAAGTTGTAGTGCACGCCGGAAATGGTCTGCATCAGCGCGCCATAGCGATTCTTCAGCCCTTCACGGTACAGCGTCTTCATGCGGCCGATGTTCGACGAACCGAACTGCGCCAGCTCGATGTCCTGCTCGGCTTCGATAAAGCACGGCATGCTGAGCGGCCACATGCGCTCATCGCCAATGTTGCGCGCCACGTAGCGATGAATATCGCGCAGGAACGTCAGCAAGTGATCGATATTGTCATCAACCGGCGTAATGAACTCTAACAGCGCCTCGGCGAAATCCGTGGTGATCCAGTGGTGCGTCAATGCCGCCCCCAGCTTTTCCGGATGCCCGGTGGTCGCCAAGGTGCCGTTCGGCGTGACTCGCAGCGTTTCACGCTCGATGCCGCGACGAATGCCTTTTAATGCCTGGGGATGGGCTTCCAACCAAGAAAGCGCCTGTGATACGTCCGGGATCAAATTGACCTCCCGCTTCTAAAAACAATAACTCGTAAGCATACTGAATCCGCACCCGAGAGAATATTGAGTTATATTCACTTGGTTACTGCCACCAGGCGATGCCCTGTACCGTTATCATAGCCAAAACGATGTAACGCAGCGCCTTTCCGATACACAGAAACAGCGCGACAGAGCCCCAGGGCATGCGCAGCCAACCTGCCAACACGCACAACAAATCGCCCACCACCGGCACCCAGCTGAGCAACAGCGCAGCCGGGCCAAAGCGCTGCAACCACCCGAGCGCCGTTGCCAACCCTCGCTGTGATTTCAACGCCGGTAACAGGCGCCCGATAATGACATTGGTCAACCCGCCAAGAGTGTTGCCCAGGGTCGCGGCCAGCACCAGCAACTCCGGCGAGACGCGACTCTGGGTCAGCAAGGCGACCAGAACGATTTCTGAATTTCCCGGCAGCAGCGTCGCACTGAGGAAGCTGCTGCCAAATAACGATATTACGGCTAGCGTACTACTCACAGCGTACGAACGTCTACCACAGCCATGCCGGCATTTTTCGCCGCCTGAATGCCAAACTCGGCGTCTTCAAACACCACGCATTTTTCCGGCGGCACGCCGATCAGTTCGGCACAGCGCAGGAAGGTATCCGGCTCCGGTTTATGGCGCTGCACGTCGTCCGCACCGACGATCGCGTCGAAGCAGTTGAACAGGCCGAGATGACGCAGCAGCATTTCCGCCATGCGGTGCTCGCTGCCGGTGCCGACCGCCATCGGACGGCGGCCGTGATAGGACTTCACCACTTCGATCAATGGCAAGGGACGCACGCTATCCAGCAGCATCGCTTCCACCGCGCGCGTTTTCTCCGCCGCCAGGTGATGGGGATCGAGATCGGCCTGATGGCTGGCGATAATCGCCTGAGCGATGCGCCAGGTCGGTGAACCGCTCAGCGCCACCATGGCCGCTTCATCAAACGTCATGCCATAACGGGACAGCACTTCGCGCCACGCTTTACGGTGCGTTGGCTCAGTGTCCAGAATCGTGCCGTCCATGTCGAAAATAAGACCCTGGTAGCGGTCGTACATCGTTACTCCATGATCGTTGAGGAAAGAAAACTACTTTAGCGTAAAGCCGTTGGGTTGTCGCTGACTGCGTCATAGCGGAATGTGCTGTGATCGATCGGATGCAAAGAAGGAAAGGGGCGAAGAGAGAATGGCTAAATGCTGAAAAGCGAAAAACCCGCCAAAGCGGGTTTCTCTTAGATGGTGCATCCGGGAGGATGATTCGGCGCCAACGCCTCACCCTGCGGGCCGTTGCTAAAGCAACGTTATCCTCCCCAAGGACACTTTCTTTTTACCACCCGCATGACGATTTCTCTTCGCGATACGGGAGGTTAAACATGGTGCATCCGGGAGGATTCGAACCTCCGACCGCTCGGTTCGTAGCCGAGTACTCTATCCAGCTGAGCTACGGATGCATGACTGTTTTTGCCGCTTGCCTGTTTCACGAATAACAGAAAAGCAAAAACCCGCTAAGGCGGGCTTCTCTTAGATGGTGCATCCGGGAGGATTCGAACCTCCGACCGCTCGGTTCGTAGCCGAGTACTCTATCCAGCTGAGCTACGGATGCATTACTATTTTTACCGCGTGCCGGCTTTGCTAATAAAGCCAGACTTGAAGAATGGTGCATCAGGGAGGATGATTCGGCGCTAGCGCCTTACCCTGCGGGCCGTTGCTTAAGCAACGTTATCCTCCCTGGTAACACTTTCTTTTCTTCCACCCGCTTGAAGATTTCTCTTCGCAACGAGTGAGATTAAGAATGGTGCATCCGGGAGGATTCGAACCTCCGACCGCTCGGTTCGTAGCCGAGTACTCTATCCAGCTGAGCTACGGATGCACAGGAATTCTTTTTTGATACCGTATGGTACGTTGTTACTACCCCACCATACTGCAAAATATGGTGCATCCGGGAGGATTCGAACCTCCGACCGCTCGGTTCGTAGCCGAGTACTCTATCCAGCTGAGCTACGGATGCAAATGGCGGTGAGGCGGGGATTCGAACCCCGGATGCAGCTTTTGACCGCATACTCCCTTAGCAGGGGAGCGCCTTCAGCCTCTCGGCCACCTCACCATACGCTTCTTTCGAATTGTGCCTAACTTGCTTTGGAGAAGCTCATCGGCACTGCGTGGCGCACATATTACTTTCTCCGACTTTTAAGTCAAACAATTTTTCCCAACTCATGCGCGTTTGCACAATTCGCACCCAACATGGGCGATTTCACGGCAAAAAGGGCGTTTTATCAACAGGCAACCGCAACGTCTGCAGCAATAAAGCAGGAAACTAACCGGGAAAATAATCACGAAAAAGAGAGGGGAGAACGAAAGAAGTGGGTAAAACGATGCAGTAGCGTCTCGTCTGGCAACGAGACGCTGCTTCGGAATCAGTAAGTCGTCTGCTGAGACTTCTCGGCCTGAATGCGCTGATAGATTTCTTCACGGTGAACTGAAACCTCTTTGGGGGCGTTCACACCAATACGCACCTGGTTGCCTTTTACCCCTAGCACAGTGACCGTAACCTCATCGCCAATCATGAGGGTTTCACCAACTCGACGAGTCAGAATTAACATTCTTTGCTCCTTGAAAGATTAAAAGAGTCGGGTCTCTCAGTTTCCCCGTCATTATCCATCATATGTGGTGAAAACGTAAGCCGCGCAATCCACAATAAGTGTAAGCAGACTTGGTCCCACCTCAGATAATGGTAAGTTTAGCCGACCAGAAAAACTTTGTTCCCGCAATTGTAACTAAATTGTGTTAGCACAGTATGAAAACGCCATAATCAACAAAGTATTATGGCGTTTGTCCGTGCTATTTATTTATGTTCACAGCTTTGAGGCCACCCAGGCTTCTACGCTGTTTAACGCCGCTGGCAGGGCGTTGATATCCGTCCCCCCCGCCATCGCCATATCAGGGCGACCACCGCCCTTGCCGCCGACCTGCTGCGCCACGTTGCCGATCAACTCGCCGGCTTTCACGCGGTCAGTCAGATCCTTGGTCACGCCTGCGACCAGGCTGACTTTGTCATCGGCCGTCGTCGCCAACACGATAATGGCCGAACCCAATTGATTTTTCAGGTCATCCACCATGGTGCGCAGCATTTTGGCTTCGACATTGTCCAACTGGCTGACCAACAGCTTCACGCCGTTAACCACTTTCGCCTGGCTGGACAGCGACGCGCTTTCCTGCGCCGCCTGCTGATCTTTCAGTTGCTGCAGTTCTTTTTCCAGCACGCGCGTGCGATCGAGCACCGAGCGCACTTTATCGGTCAGGTTGTTGCTGTCGCCCTTCACCAATTGAGCAACGTCTTGCAACAAATCGCTTTGCTGATGCAGCGTAGCGATAGCGCCAGCGCCGGTCACCGCTTCAATACGGCGGATGCCCGCCGCGGTGCCCGATTCGCTCAGAATGCGGAACAGGCCGATATCGCCGGTGCGGCTGGCGTGGGTGCCGCCGCACAGCTCGGTGGAGAAGTCGCCCATGGTCAGCACGCGCACGTTGTCGTCGTACTTCTCACCGAACAGCGCCATTGCGCCCTTCTCTTTCGCGTCTTCCAACGCCATCAGCTCGGTCTGCACCGGCAGGTTACGACGCACCTGCTGGTTAACCAGATCTTCCACCGCACGAATTTGTTCCGGCTTCATCGCTTCAAAATGCGAGAAGTCGAAGCGCAGGTATTTGTCGTTAACCAGAGAGCCTTTCTGCGCAACGTGCTCGCCCAACGTTTGGCGCAGCGCGGCGTGTAGCAGGTGGGTCGCGGAGTGGTTCAGACGGATGCTGTTGCGGCGCTCAGTGTCGATCTGCGCGTCCACGCGATCGTTCAGCTTCAGCGAACCTTGCGCCAGCTTGCCTTGATGGCCGATAGCCTGACCGTATTTCTGGGTGTCGTTGACCACAAACTCGGCGCCGGCGGCTTTCAGCACGCCTTTATCGCCGACCTGGCCGCCGGATTCACCGTAGAACGGCGTCTCGTCCAGCACCACCACCGCCTCTTCGCCGGCGTTGATCTGCTCGACCGGCTGGCCGTCACGGAACAGCGCGATCACCGTCGCCTGCTGCTCGTCATGATCATAGCCGCTGAACTGGCTGCTGCCGTCCACACGGATCAGGCTGTTGTAGTCGGCGCCGAAACCGCTGGATTCGCGCGCGCGGCGGCGCTGCGCTTCCATCGCTTCTTCAAAGCCCGCTTCGTCGACTTTCAGACCGCGCTCGCGGCAGACGTCTGCGGTCAGATCCACCGGGAAGCCGTAGGTGTCGTACAGACGAAAAGCGGTCTCGCCGTCCAGGGTATCGCCCTGCAGCTTGGCCAGCTCTTCGTCCAACAGCGCCAGGCCACGCTCCAGCGTGCGGGCAAACTGTTCTTCTTCGGTTTTCAGCACCTGCTCCACCAGCGATTGCTGGCGTTTCAGCTCGTCGGCCGCCGGGCCCATCACTTCGATCAGCGGCGCCACCAGCTTGTAGAAGAAGGTGTCTTTCGCGCCCAGCATGTTGCCATGACGGATCGCGCGACGAATGATGCGGCGCAGCACGTAGCCGCGGTTTTCGTTAGACGGGATCACGCCGTCCGACACCAGGAAGGCGCAGGAACGAATGTGGTCGGCGATAACGCGCAGGGATTTGTTATCCAGATCGGTCGCGCCGGTCACTTTCGCCACGGCAGCGATCAGAGTGCGGAACAGATCGATCTCATAGTTGGAGTTCACATGCTGCAACACCGCCGCAATACGCTCCAGACCCATACCGGTATCCACCGAAGGTTTCGGCAGCGGCAGCATGGTGCCGTCGGACTGACGGTTGAACTGCATGAAAACGATGTTCCAGATCTCGATGTAGCGGTCGCCGTCTTCTTCCGGGCTGCCCGGAGGGCCGCCCCAGATGTGATCGCCGTGATCGTAGAAAATCTCGGTGCACGGGCCGCATGGCCCGGTATCACCCATCTGCCAGAAGTTATCTGAAGCGAAAGGCGCGCCCTTGTTATCGCCGATGCGGATAATGCGCTCGGCCGGTACGCCGATTTGCTTCTGCCAGATGTCGAATGCTTCGTCATCGGTTTCATACACGGTGACCCACAGTCTCTCTTTCGGCAGGTTGAACCAGTTTTCACCGGTCAGCAATTCCCACGCGTAGCTGATAGCGTCGTGCTTGAAGTAATCGCCGAAGCTGAAGTTGCCCAGCATTTCAAAGAAGGTGTGGTGACGAGCGGTATAACCGACGTTTTCCAGGTCGTTATGCTTGCCGCCTGCGCGCACGCAGCGCTGCGAGGTGGTGGCGCGGGAATAGGCGCGTTTGTCGAGCCCCAGGAAAACATCCTTAAATTGGTTCATGCCGGCATTGGTAAACAGCAATGTCGGATCATTGTTAGGCACCAGGGAGCTGCTTGCTACAACCTGATGACCCTTACTATGAAAGAAATCGAGAAACGCTTGACGGATCTCAGCGGTGCTCTTGCTCATAATTTTCCTGGAAAGGCTAGAATAACGACACGTGAGCCGGTGGCGCGTCATCCCGACGATGACAACCAGCTCACGAACAAAAAGTGGGGATAAGATAAATTTTCTTCAGAGGGAAGTAAAACCCCGTGTGCGCTCATTGCGCAAAATCACGGTAAATTGACTGAATTTCTTCTTGGAAGAAGCCGCGATAGAGCAGATAACGCTGCACTTTGGCTTTCTCTTTCCAGTCGGTTGGCAACGTATCGCCAAATTTTCGCTGCGCCACCTGTTTCGCCTGTTCGCACCAGTCGATATCGCATTCCACCAACGCGTCCTGCACCAGCGCTTTATCCACGCCCTTTTGCATCAGTTCGCTGCGGATGCGCTGCGCGCCATAACCTTTGCGGCTGCGGCTGCCGATGTAGCTGTGGGCGAAACGCTTATCGTCCAGCCAGTTGTGCTGGTAACAGTAGACGATAACCTGATCGATCAGCGCGGGATCTACCGGTTCTTCGGCTACCGGCGGCGGCGATGTCGGCGCATGCGGCCCCTTGCCGCCAAACCGGGCTTTCGCCACAAACGGCTGCGCCGCAAGTTTGCGGCGCAGTTCAGCTTCACTATGATCGCGTTGCGACAGCAGGCGCATGGCGCGGCTTAGCAAGTCATTCATCATTCAAGCCTGAATTCAGGGGATGTGCGCCACATAAACGGCGGCGCACATCTTCAGCGATTAAAACTGCTCGCTGGTTTCCGCTTCGTCATCTTCGAAGTCGTCACCGGAGGCAGCCACCAGCTCACCGCCGCTGTGCAGCAGCAGGTCGCGCAGTTTCTTATCCAGCTCGGCGGCGATAGCCGGGTTTTCTTTCAGGAAGTTACAGGCGTTCGCCTTGCCCTGACCGATCTTCTCGCCGTTATAGCTGTACCAGGCGCCGGCTTTTTCGATCATCTTGTGCTTCACGCCCAGATCGACCAGCTCGCCACGGCTGTTGATGCCTTCGCCGTACATGATTTGGAACTCAGCCTGTTTGAACGGCGCAGCGATTTTGTTCTTCACCACTTTCACGCGGGTTTCGCTGCCCACCACTTCGTCGCCCTCTTTGATGGCGCCGATACGACGGATATCCAGACGCACCGAAGCATAGAACTTCAGAGCGTTACCACCGGTAGTGGTTTCCGGGTTGCCGAACATCACACCAATTTTCATACGGATCTGGTTGATGAAGATCAGCAGGGTATTGGCATTTTTCAGGTTGCCGGCCAGCTTACGCATCGCCTGGCTCATCATGCGCGCCGCCAACCCCATGTGCGAATCGCCGATTTCACCTTCGATTTCCGCCTTCGGCGTCAACGCCGCCACGGAATCGACGATGATGACGTCAACCGCGCCGGAACGGGTCAGCGCATCACAGATTTCCAGAGCCTGCTCGCCGGTGTCCGGCTGGGAGCACAGCAGGTTGTCGATATCGACGCCCAGCTTCTTCGCATAGATAGGATCCAGCGCGTGCTCGGCATCGATGAACGCACAGGTTTTGCCTTCGCGCTGCGCGGCGGCGATCACCTGCAGCGTCAGGGTGGTTTTACCGGACGATTCCGGGCCGTAGATTTCGACGATGCGGCCCATCGGCAGGCCGCCGGCGCCCAGAGCGATATCGAGTGACAGTGAGCCGGTGGAGATGGTTTCCACGTCCATGGAGCGGTCTTCACCCAGGCGCATGATGGAGCCTTTGCCGAACTGTTTCTCAATCTGGCCCAGTGCCGCAGCTAACGCCTTTTGCTTGTTCTCATCAATAGCCATTTTTGCTCCTTCGTTTCGCAATGCCGGTGTTACCCCACACTGCCACTGAATGTATGTTGTGCAGGAAATGTCACTAATTATACTGTATGGTCATACAGTATCAAGCCTAATTTACAAAAATTCGTCGATGGCGGTTTGCAGCGCGAAAATCGTCGCCTGCAGCCGTACCGCATCGCGGTCGCCCTCGAATTGCATCTTGCGCGACAGCCCCCGGCCATCGCTGCTGGCGAAGCCGAACCACACGGTGCCGACCGGCTTTTCCGCGCTGCCGCCGTCCGGGCCGGCGATGCCGCTCACCGACAGCGCCAGATCGGCCTGCGCCGCCCGCAGCGCCCCTATGGCCATCTCGCGCACCACCTCTTCGCTGACCGCGCCATGCGCCGCCAACGTCGCTTCACTCACTCCCAGCAGGTCATGCTTCGCCGCATTGCTGTAGGTCACGAATCCGCGATCGAAATAGGCGGAGCTGCCCGCGACATCGGTAATGGCCTTGGCGATGCCGCCGCCGGTGCAGGATTCCGCGCAGGTGATCCAGCGGCCCTGCGCCTTCAGTTTTTCCCCTGCCAGCACGCTGAGCCGGCGCAATTGGTTTTGACTCATAACCCCTCCCTCGCGAATTCAGGTATATGCGCCCGATAGTAACATTTATCAAGGCGGCGCGGCGGCTGGCGCGCAGAAATGCGCAGCGCCTCGCAGGAGGTGCGGTTTTAAGCGCCCGGCCAAGCTGCTAGTATCAAAAGAAGCGCCCCATCGAGCGGCGGCGCACCAGCACAAGGAACATCACGGAGGCGGCATGCTGCGGCAGCGGCCTCAGGGCGCACCAGAAGAGATTAGGATGATAGAGTGAAAAAAACGTTGGGCGTATTTTTGCCGTTGTACACCACCACCCTGCTGCTGCTGTTGGGCTCAGGCCTGCTCACTACCTACGTCTCGCTGCGGCTGACCTCCATTCACGTCAGCAGCGCGCTGATCGGCGCCATCATCGCCGCCAACTACATCGGGCTGGTGATCGGCGGCAAGGTCGGCCACTTTCTCATCGCCCGCGTCGGGCATATCCGCGCCTACGTGGCCTGCGCCGGCATCATCACCGCCGCGGTGCTGGGCCACGGCCTGACGGAGTTCATTCCCGCCTGGGTCGCGCTGCGCCTGGTGATCGGCCTATGCATGATGTGTCAGTACATGGTGCTGGAGAGCTGGTTGAACGACCAGGCGGAATCCAACCAGCGCGGCATGGTGTTCGGCTTCTATATGGCGGCGACCTATCTCGGCATGTCGCTGGGCCAGATCGTGCTGATGCTGCAAAGCAATCTGGGCATCGCCACGCTGCTGGTGATCGCGCTGTGCTTCGCGCTCTGTCTGGTGCCGATCGCTCTGACTACCCGCACCAATGCGCGCCACATGTCGCCGGCGCCGATGGAACTGCGTTATTTTGTCGGCGCCATTCCCAAGGTGCTGGCCACCACGCTGGTGATCGGCATGGTCGTGGGCTCGTTTTACGGGCTGGCGCCGGTCTACGCCAGCCTGCAGTCCTTAACCACTCAGCAAACCGGCCTGTTCATGGCGCTCTCCATCTTCGCCGGGCTGGTGGCGCAATTCCCGCTCAGTTGGCTGTCGGATCGCTATAACCGCCCCTTGCTGATGCGCCTCAACGCCATTCTGCTGATCGTGGCGGCGCTGCCGCTGGCGCTGCTGCCGCACATCGATTTTCCGCTGCTGCTGGCGGTAGGATTCGTCGTCAGCATGCTGCAGTTTACGCTCTACCCGCTGGCGGTGGCGCTGGCCAACGATCTGATCGAGCCGGAGCGCCGCGTCTCGCTGGCCGCCTGTCTGCTGATGGCGTTCGGCGTCGGTGCCAGCATCGGGCCGTTGGCGGTCGGCGCGCTGATCGAGCCGCTTGGCGGCAATATTCTGTACGCCTTCTTCGCCCTGTGCGGCGTGCTGCTGGCAGCCCTGAGCCGGACGGCCAAAGCAGAGGAACCGCAGCTGGCGCAGGACGCGCCGGTGCCGCATATTGCGCTGCCGGACAGCCTCGCCAGCTCGCCGCTGTCGCCGGCGCTCAATCCAACCTTCGATGAGCAGATCATTCACGACACCATGCCGCCGCCGGAAGCGGCGCCCGATGTCGAGGAGCCGCAGCCCGAAGAACAGGAAGCGGAACCCTCAGCTCAGGGGGCGGATCCGGAAGAAGACACCGGTCTGAAAAAGGCGCACGCCATGCTGTAAATGACTGCGTTACAGATCCCGGAAAGAGCCCAGCAGAAAACCGCGTTCGGCGATCGCCGCTTTCAGCGTTGGCGCGGTCAACACATCCAGCTCGGCGAGGCGCGGATGGCAGTATTGGCTCTGCAGGATCGTCGCGTCGAGGAAGGCCGGGTGGCACATCATTTCCAATGACTCGGCGCCCTGCTCGTCGGCGCGTGCCAACCGCTGCAAGAACAAGGCTTCGGAAATCATTTCACCGTAGAATCCCGCGTCAAACGCGTCGGTGCTGCAGGGAGTCTGCAACGCAATGTCGCGCCGTTTCGCCTCTTCGCGATCGATGCGCAGCGGCAGATCATGCGCCAGCGCGAACGCCTCCACCAGCGGGTAAATCTGCGGCTGCATATGCACATGGTGGTGGCTGTCTATGTGCGTCGGCGGCCTGCCGAACAACGTCACGAACCGCGCGAACTGGCGCTGCAGCTCTTCCTGAATCTCGTCCAGCGGCAGCTCGCCGGCCTCGGCGCGGCGCCACAGCCATTTGCCCAATTCGCCGCGCTCGTTGGCCAGCGAAGGCATGGCGCCCAGCGGCCTGCCATGGGTCAAAACGAAGTGCAGCCCGATCGGCAATCCGGGATATTGTCGGCTGAGCGCTGCAGCATGCTCCGCGCCACCGCCGTTCACCATCGCCGTGGTGGAGGAAACGACGCCATGCTGATACGCCTCGATAACGCCATAGTTCTGCCCTTTGCTCAGACCGAAATCGTCGGCATTCACGATCAGTAGTTTTTCCATAGTGGCTCCCGCGGGATGAATTTTTGGCAAGGGAGGGCCGACCGACCGGTGCGGCATTCCCCTTCGCTAAGATATAAATCAAATGATTAACCGACCGGCGCCCTGAAGCTCATCGGCATATCGGCGTTGATACTGATCGGGAGCGGCCCTAAAGAGGGCCGTAACACTTTTTTCGGTAGTTGCCTGGGGTCACGTCGGTGAGCCGCTTGAAGTTTTTAATGAACAGGCTGACGTCGCCATAGCCGGAATCAAAGGCGATGTCGGAGACCGAATAGTTGGTGACCTCCAGCTGCGTCTTGGCGAAGTTGATGCGGATCTCATTGATCACCTGCATCGGCGTCTTCTGGTAATAACGCCGCATCGCCCGGGTCAGGTACTCCTGAGTTTTCCCCGACAGCGCCACCATGTTCGCCAACGCCCGCTCGCCGAACATCGCCTTGTCATGCATGCCGGCCAGGGTGTTTTTCAGCCACTGCGGGATATCATCGCCGCCGTCGGTGTCTTCTTTATAGTGACGAATGCGGCTGATCACGTAGAAGGTCAGCGTTTCGAGAAATTCGGCGAAATCGTCCTCGCGAAACTGCGGCGAACTCACCACCGATTCGATATAGGCCAAAAACTCGCTTCTCAGGCTGTAGGCCTGCGAGGCGACAAAGCAGCGCGGCAGTTGCTGCAAATAGTGCTCTTCAAAGAACGCTTTGCTGACCGCCACGTTGAAGATTTTCGTCGCGCCGAACTCGTAAAAGCTCTGGTGGTAGGAGCCGATAGGGATAAAGACGAAATCCCCGCGTTCCAGCAGCACCCGCTTGCCGTTGATCTCCTGATAGCATTTGCCGCTCAGCACGATGGTGAATTCGTAATAGTCGTGCTGATGCAGCCCGGTGGCGCTTTCCACCTTGTTATAGATAAACAGGTGAAAGTCTTTGCAGTTAAAGAAATCCTGCTCGCGAATCAGCTTCACGTCGTTCGCACTCAGCGAAATTCGGTTATCGGACACGGCCCCGGCCTCCCGTTAGTCAAATCCGTTGCGTCTGGCCGCCTCGGCAAACCAGTAGCCGCTTTTTTTGATGGTGCGCCGCTGCTCCGCCCGATCCAGCCGCACCAGCCCATAACGATTCTTGTAGGCGTTCAGCCAGGACCAGCAGTCGATAAAGGTCCACAGATGATAGCCCTTGCACTGCGAGCCTTCCGCCAGCGCGCGGTGCAGCCACTTCAGGTGATCGCGAATAAACTCGATGCGGTAATCGTCCTCCACCCGCCCATCGGCGCCGATAAACGCCTCTTCGCCCTCAACGCCCATGCCGTTTTCGGAAATATAACAAGGCAGATTGCCGTAGTTCTCTTTTAGATCCATCAGAATGTCGTACAACCCCTTCTCATAGATCTCCCAGCCGCGATGCGGATTGATTTTGCGGCCCGGCATTGCATAGTAACTGAACAAGTCCTCCGGCAGCGCGATCGGCTCCCCGGCGCGGCGCCCCGCTTTCGCCTGCACCCTTCGCGGCTGGTAGTAGTTGACGCCGAGGATATCCACCACGCCGCCTTCGAGCAGTTGCGCGTCCTGCGGTTCGCAGTAAGGCATCAGCCCATGCTGCGCCAACAGATGCAGCAACGCCGCCGGATAACGCCCTTTGGCGACCGGGTCGAGAAAGCTGCGATTGAGCAACAGATCGGCGTCGTGTGCGGCCTGCAGATCCTCCGGCGCGTCGGAGCGCGGATAGGTTGGGCTCAGGTTCAAAATGATGCCGATGCTCCCCGGCAGCCCCCGCGCTCTGAAACGTTGCACCGCCATGGCGTGCGCCAGCACGCTGTGATACGCCACGGTGACCGCCCGTTTGAAGTCCACCACGCAAGGGTAATGCAAGTCATTCAGGTAACCGGCCTCTACCGGCACGATCGGCTCGTTGAAGGTGAACCAGTGGGTAACCCGATCGCCAAACAGGCCGAAGCAGATGTCGGCGTAACGCGCATAGGCGTCGATCACCGCCCGGCTTTCCCAGCCGCCGCGCTGCTGCATGCACAGCGGCATATCGAAGTGGTAGAGATTGATAAACGGGGTGATGCCCTGCGCCAACAGCTCGTCGATCATCGCGTTGTAGAATGCCGCCGCCTGCGGGTTCACCTCGCCGTCCCCGTCCGGGATCAGCCGTGACCACGAGATCGAGGTTCTGAAGGTATTGTGGCCCAGCGTTTTGAGCAGCCCGATATCGGTGCGGAAATGGTCATAAAAGGTCGAGGCCTCGGTCGGCCCCACCCGATCGTGAAAGCGCTCGGGCGCGATCTCGTACCAATAGTCGAAGATGTTGCGGCTCTTGCCATCGCGCGCGGCCGCCCCTTCAGACTGCGGCGCGGAGGTGGCGCTGCCCCACCAAAACCCGTCGGCAAATTGATATTCCATATTTGCGTCCCTCGCGGGGCGACCGCGCCGCCCCGTTCCACAGTTAGAATTTCAGCGCCTTGGCGATGTCTTCTTCGCTTTCCGTCGCCGCATCGATCTGGCTTTGCGCCTTGTTGGAAATCGCCACGAACGGCAGATAAATCACGGTGGCGACCGCCAGGTTGAACAAGCTCAGCAACAGGGCCATGATGCTGCCGTTGGTGTTGAAGAACGCTCCCAGGCCGACCGGCATGGTCCAGGGCGCGATGTTAGTGATCGGCGGGATCAGCCCGGAGTAGTAAGCCAGCGAGGTGATGAGGGTCAGCACCGGCTGCACCAGGATGAACGGAATAAACATCACCGGGTTCATGATCACCGGCAAACCGAACAGGATAGGTTCGTTGATCTGGAAAATGCCGGATGGCGTCGCCAGTTTGGCGACCTGGCGGTAATCTTCGCGGCGCGAGGCGATGAAGATGGCGATGATCAGGCCCAGCGTCGAACCGGTGCCGCCGAGGTAAATATAAGAGTCGACGAACGGTTTCGCCCACATGTGGAACTCTTTGCCGGCGGCCACCGCCGCCTCGACCGAACCGTATTTATTGTACAGCTCCACGTTTTCCAGCGCGAAAGGCGTCATGATGCCGCTGTCCAGCGCCGCCAGCGCCATGGAACCGTGTACCCCAAAGAACCACAGCAGCGAAGAGAAAAGCACGTATACCCAGCCCACTACGCTGCCCATCTTGGCCAGCGGCGCCGAAATGCCGTCCATGATGATCTGGTGGAAGTTGGTGCCCCAGTGCGCCAGCGCGAACGCCACCAGCCCCATGATGGAGAGGATGATGAAGCCGGGGATCAGCGCCGAGAAGGAGCGCGACACCGAAGCCGGCACGCTGTCCGGCAGGCTGATCACCCAGTTGCGCCGCACGATGAAGGCAAACATCTCAGCCACCGCCAGCCCGATCACCATACCGGAAATGATGTTGGCGCCGCCCAGCCAATTGGCGCCCACCGCATAGGCCTCGCCGACGTTGAACGGCGTGACGGTCATGAAGGCCGCCACCGCCAGCAACGCCGAGGCCAGGGGATCGACCTTGCGCTCTTCGGCCAGCGCCATGCTGATAAAGAACGGCGTCATCAGGGACATGATCCCCAACGTACCGTTGTAAACGCTGCCGCCAATACTCTTCAGGCTATTGAGCGTCTCGATGGTGGAGGCGTCCAATCGCACGCCCAGCGAATAGAAGAACGATCCCTCGCCAAAGCTCAGGAACACGTTGTTGATCAACACGAACATCGCCCCGGTCAAGGTCAGCGGCATCAGGCGGATAAAGCCGTTTTTGATGGCGTTGACGTGGGGCTGCTTACCGATTTTTACGGCGAAAGGCAGGATAACCTTCTCGAGCGAGGCAATGAGGGTATTCACGGCGGCCTCCTGTTATTGGTTGGCTTTCTTGATGGCGGCCACCGCGGCCTTCAGCACGCCCAGCCCATCGACCTTGCCGTACAGCAGCGGATCGATGACTTCAACAGGTTTATTGGGCAACTGTTTCTGCACTTCCGGCAGGGTGTAGGCGATCTGCGGCCCCAGCAGGATCAGATCCGCTTCAACCCCCTTCTCCGCGGCCAGCGCTTCCGGATAGGCGGCGATGATCACCGGTACTTCATATTTTTCGGCCTGCGCCTTCATTTTTGATACCAACAGGGAAGTGGACATACCGGCAGAACAAAACAGATAGATTTTTTTCTTTTCCATACCAAGCACCTCAGATAATCAAAAAAACCCGGTGTTATTTGTATGCCAGATGCAATCACGATTGCTTCACGCATATTCCTTATGAAAATTTCCGTCACGTTGCCCTGGTTACAGACAGTATACGGAGCATGAAAAAAGGATCGGTAAGCCAGAAGGAGACAGAACCGTCTCTCATTGACCTGATGGATTGACCCTCTTCACATTTCGCACAAAAAAATAGTGTGACCGGGCTCTCAAATAACCGATAAAAACTCAGAATATTCGTAATAAATAATCAAATAACAATTATAAACAGCAAGTTATAAACTCGCTGAGAATTTAAGGGTTTATTTACGTCTGAACAAACGGCGAGGGAATAAAAATAGTTCAAGCTTGATTCGCCTGCTGCCATCCGAACGCGATGGCAGGCGAAGAGGATTACGTGGGCAGACGCAGCAACTCAATCACCGTGGCCAGCGCCACGGAATGGTTTCTGCGGTTGGGGTAATAGAGGTAAAAACCGGGAAACGGCGCGCACCAATCGGCCAGCACCCGCCGCAGCCGCCCGCTCGCCAGGTATTCCTCTGCCTCCTGCTCGATGGCAAAAGCGATGCCGACGTTCGCCAGCGCCGCCTGCACCATCATCCTGCCGTCATCGAGTATCAACGGGCTGTTGACCGCCACGGAAAACCGCTGCTCCCCCTGCTGAAAGGCCCATTTGTAGCGCTCGCCTGAAGAAGCTTTGCGCCAACCGATGCAGCGATGCTGCAGTAAATCCTGCGGGTGCGTCGGTTCACCGTGCCGTTGAAAGTAATCCGGCGTGGCGACGATGGCAAAACGCAGATCCGGCGTCAGGCGCACCGCGCGCATATCGTTGTGCAGATCCTCGCCGAGCCGGATGCCAGCGTCAAAGCCTTGCTCGACGATGTTGGCGAACCCCTCGTCCGCCACCACTTCCAGCGTAATGCCGGGGTATTCGCTGGCCAGCCGTCCCAGATGCGGCACGATGGCGAGATCGATCGCCGAACGCGGCGCGTTGATACGCACCAGGCCGCGTGGCCCTTCGCGAAACGCATTCAGGCTCTCCAGCGCGGCGTCGATGTCGGTAAAAGCCGGCACCAGCTGCGCCAGCAGATGCTCTCCGGCCTCCGTCGGCGAGACGTTACGGGTGGTGCGGTTCAGCAGGCGAATGCCCACCTGCGCTTCAAGTTCGCGCAGGGTGTGGGTCAGCGTCGGCGGCGTCACGCCCAATCGGGCGGCGGCGCGGCGGAAGCTGCGTTCACTGGCGATAGCCACGAAGGCCGCCAGGCCGGACAGTTCGGGTTTCTTCATGCTATTGATATAAATTATCTAATAGTGAGATGAATTTTTAGCGGATAGTTATCCGTCATCTAACAACATAGCATTGCGATCGAACCCATTACCAGGTATCGATGCGATGATTAATGCTACAGCTCCAACCCATGAAACGCCGCGCCGTCTGGCGGGCAAAGTCGTACTGGTGAGCGGCGGCGGCACCGGCATCGGCCGCGCCGCCGCGCTGGCCTATGCCCGCGAAGGCGCCAACGTGGCGCTGGCCGGCCGGCGCGCGGCGGAGATCGAAGCCACGGCGCGCGATATCGCGCTGGCTGGCGGCGATGCCCTGCCCATCGTGACCGACGTCTCCCAAGAAGACGATATCCGCCGGCTACTCGCCGCGGTGACCGCCCACTACGGCCGGCTCGACGTCGCTTTCAACAACGCCGGCATCATCGGCAACTTCGCCCCCATCACCGAACAGAGCAGCGAGGATTTTGACCGGGTGATTGCCATTAACCTCAGAGGCGTCTGGCTGGCGATGAAATACGAGATTGAAACCTTCCTGGCTCAGCGGTCGGGCGGCGTGATCATCAACACCTCCTCCTGGCTGACCCACGGCGCGCTGGCCGGCTCATCCAGCTACTCCGCCAGCAAAGGGGCGCTCGATGCGATGATCCGCGCGGTGGCGCTCGAATACAGCGGCCAGGGCATCCGCGTCAACAACATCAACCCCGGCATCATCGACACGCCGATGGCGCGCGGCAGCGTAGCCGACAGCGCGGCGTTCGCGCCCTTTATCGCCCATACGCCCGCCGGCCGCCTGGGCGAATCGGAAGACATCGGCGATGTGGCGCTGTGGTTGGCGACGGACGAGGCCCGCTTCATCACCGGCCAAAGCCTGCTGGTGGACGGCGGTTACACCATCGCCGGCATGCGCTGAGGAGACGATGCCATGAACTACGTTCGGCTTGGCGACAGCGGCCTGAAAGTGTCTCGTCTCTGCCTGGGCTGCATGACCTATGGCGATCCGGCCTGGCGCCCCTGGGTGCTGAAGGAAGATGAAGCGCGCCCCTTTATCCGCGAAGCGCTGGAAGCGGGCATCAATTTTTTCGATACCGCCAACATTTACTCCGGCGGAGAAAGCGAGCGCATTCTCGGCCGCGCCCTGAAGGCGTTCGCACGCCGCGAAGACGTGGTGATCGCCACCAAGGCCTACTTTCCGATGGACGCGCAGCCGAACAGCCGAGGGCTGTCGCGCAAGCACCTGCTGCACAGCGTCGACGCCTCTTTGCAGCGGTTGGGGACGGATTACCTCGATCTGTTTGTGCTGCACCGCTTCGACACCGAAACGCCGATCGAAGAAACCGCCGACACCCTCGACGGCCTGGTACGGGCGGGCAAGATCCGCTATCTCGGCGCCTCCTCGCTGCACGCCTGGCGCCTGATGAAAATGCTGGCCTTTCAGCGTCAGCACCGCCTGGCGCCGTTTATTTCGCTGCAAGGCCAATACAACCTGGTGACGCGTGAAGATGAAGAGGAGCTGATCCCCCTGTGTCTGGAGGAGGGGCTCAGCCTGACGCCCTGGTCGCCGCTGGCCCGCGGCGTGCTGGCCGGTTCCGGCAACGCCGGCACGCTGCGCGCCGCCACCGACGAACAGGCGCCCCGTTGGTACGGCGGCAGAAACGAAGTAGAACGCACCGTCGCAGCGGTAGCGGAGGTGGCGGCCACGCGCGGCGTTCCACCGGCGCAGATCGCGCTGGCCTGGCTGCTGGCCAAACCCGGCGTGGCGTCACCGCTGGTGGGCATGTCCAAGCCGCACCATCTGCAGGATGCGCTAGCGGCGCTTAATCTCAGCTTATCGCCGCAAGACGTGGCCGCGCTGGAGGCGCCGATGGCGCACGCTGCCCGCCCCGATCGCTGGTAGCCCCTTTTCCGTCATTCCAGGAGAGAAGACATGTCATATGCGCTTACCGCGCGAGCAGCGTTGTTCACCCTCGCCGCCGCACTCCCCCTGACCACTCCGGCGCAGGCCGCCGCCAATACCCACTGCGCCGAAAGCAGCATGACGCTGCCGCCCGGCGCGCTTTATCCCAACGGCATCGCCCGCGCGGCGGACGGCACGCTGTATGTCGGCCTGATCACCAGCGGCAACGTGCTGCGCAAGCGGCCGGGTAAAGCGTGGGAAACCTTTTTCCCTGGCGCTGACACGGTGTTCGCCTCAAACGCGCTGCGGCTGGACGAACGGCGCGGGTTGCTGTGGGGCAATTCGCCGGACTTCCTTTCCGGCGGCAAATCGCGCGCCAACCGCATCTATGCGCTGAACGTCGCCGATGGCACGCTCAACCGCAGCCTGGCGCTGCCGACGGGGGAAATGGGCAACGATATCGTGCTCGGCGCAGACGGTACGGTGTACGTGACAGAAACCCGAGGCGGCGGCATCCTGCGCCTGCGGCCGGGCGAAGCGGCATTCAGTACGCTGTTTCAGGATGCGCGGTTGGCGGCTCCGAGCGGGCTGGGCGCCGCCGGGATCGTGCTGCTCGACGATCGGCTGATGGCTGTCGCCAATTTCGGCACCGGTAAGCTTTACACTCTCAGCTATCACGATCCAAAGCCGCAGCTGACGGAAATGCAGCTGCCGCGCCTGATTGAAAACCCGGACGGAATGGGATTGGCGCCGGACGGCGCATTGATCGTGCTGGAGAACGGGATCCAGAGCGGCCAAGGGCGGATCCTGCGGATCGCGTTGCCAAAAGCGACCGGCATGCATCGGATTGAGGTTTTGCGCGAAGGCATGGAGTCGCCGGTCAACCTGACTATCACCCCACAAGGCTGCGCCTTCGTCAGCGAGTCGCGCATCCGCCACCGCCTGCTGCCCGGCCATGAAACCGAAGTGCCCGACAGCTTCCGCATCTATCAACTGCCCTTGCCTCTCACCGCCGCGCAATAACCTCTACGCCGCCTCAGCGGGCGGCCACTCGCGTTGTATCGTTAACATCCAATAAATTGAAACTATTTACTTCGATGCCATTAATCATACTTATGATTAATCCTAACTTAACAACCTGATTTTAATTAAATTGTTCCGCCGCGTATCGCTGATTATACTTGCCTTATCTCCCGCCTCATTTACCGAGCGTAAGCATGAGCCGATACCATGTTTCCAGCAGCGAAGGCCAATATGAGAAAGAATCCGGCGAGCAAGTTCTAGCCAACAAGCTGGGTATTGCCGATAGCAATGAACTCGACGATGCCGAATTGGTATTGCTGGAACAGCTCTACCATTCCGTTTTCGAACAGCATTTTCCGTTAGGGAAAATCACCGTCGAGATGATCAAGGGCTGGCATCGCCGCTGGTTAGGCAATATCTATGCATGGGCTGGACAAGCAAGAACTGTCAATATCAGCAAAGGGGGCTTTATGTTTGCCCCTTCGACGCGATTGCCCAAACTACTGGACGATTTCGAGGTGGAATACCTGGCTCGTTACACACCTTGCTCAGCCATGAGCGAAGAACAGCTGATAGAAGCGATTGCAATAATCCATGTTGAACTGATACTCATACATCCCTTCAGAGAAGGGAATGGCCGTTTGTCACGGCTGTTGGCCGATGTGATGGCGGTTCAGGGCGGGCATAAACCGTTGGATTATCAAAGCTGGGAACAAAACAGAGCCCAATATATCTCAGCGATTCACTCAGGTATGAACATGAACTACGAACCGATGAAACACTGGGTCAGTCAAGCACTAAGAAGGTATTAGGCAAGGCGTAAATGAGCAAATTTTTTACGCGCTTCTTCTAAAGAAGCTTCAACTCTGGCTGAGGGTTGACCTGTTTCAACCGCCGTTGATGTCGCCACGGAACGCGCAATGTCCGTACGGGACGGCTTAGCATAACCCACCTGCACTTTTTTGCTGTTACTCATGACAACCTCTGTTCGCAAATTTGCTGAAGACATTATATCAAGGAATGTACAGGACTTCATTCCCTTGCCTCTCACTCCCGAGCAATAGCTTCACCACCACTCCGGGCGGCCACTTGCGTTGTTGCCCGCAGGCGAACAACAATCTCACCGCGTTACAAACCCGCCTTGCGCAGCGCTTCCCATTTTTACCTGTGACAGCCGATTGCCCGCTGGGCTAGTATAAGCGTCTGTGCAAACCTCAGGTTTGAGTGCGCCGTTTGGCGTTTTGATGATTTGATTTGCGCCGCCCGCCAAGCGCTGAGTGGGGCGACGCCTGCTGAAACAATGTGATAGCGAATGACGACAATGAAAATCACAGTTCCCTTTACATTCAATGGATTGGAAAAATAATCGCATGAATAGCACCGATAAACTCGATTCGCACACGCCGATGATGCAGCAGTACCTGCGCCTCAAGGCCCAGCATCCTGAAATCCTGCTGTTCTACCGCATGGGTGACTTCTACGAGCTGTTTTACGACGACGCCAAGCGCGCTTCCCAACTGCTGGATATCTCGTTGACCAAACGCGGCGCCTCGGCGGGCGAGCCGATCCCGATGGCCGGCGTGCCGCACCACGCGGTGGAGAACTACCTGGCCAAGCTGGTTCAACTCGGCGAATCCGTCGCCATCTGTGAACAGATCGGCGATCCGGCCACCAGTAAAGGGCCGGTCGAGCGCAAAGTGGTACGCATCGTCACCCCCGGCACCATCACCGACGAAGCGCTGCTGCAAGAGCGCCAGGACAACCTGCTGGCGGCGATCTGGCAGGATGCGCGCGGCTTCGGTTACGCCACGCTGGACGTGAGCTCCGGCCGCTTCCGCGTCGCCGAGCCGCAGGATCTAGAGACCATGGCCGCCGAGCTGCAGCGCACCAATCCGGCCGAGCTGCTCTACCCGGAAACCTTCGAACAAATGGCGCTGATCGAACAACGCCACGGCCTGCGCCGCCGTCCGCTGTGGGAATTCGAACTGGAGACCGCACGCCAACAACTCAACCTGCAGTTCGGCACCCGCGATTTGACCGGCTTCGGCGTCGAGCAGGCGCATCAGGCGCTGCGCGCCGCCGGCTGTCTGTTGCAGTACGTGAAAGATACCCAGCGCACTTCGCTGCCGCACATTCGCGGCATCACCATGGAGCGTCAGCAGGACGGCATCATCATGGACGCCGCCACCCGCCGCAACCTGGAGCTGACGCAGAGCCTGTCCGGCGGCAGCGACAACACGCTGGCGGCGATCCTCGATCGCACAGTCACGCCGATGGGCAGCCGCATGCTGAAACGCTGGCTGCACATGCCGACCCGAGACATCAAGGTGCTGACCGCCCGCCAGCAGGCGATCGGCGCATTGCAGGAACGGTTCGCCGATCTGCAGCCTTCGCTGCGCCAGGTGGGCGATCAGGAGCGAATTTTGGCGCGCCTGGCGCTGCGCACCGCGCGGCCACGCGATCTGGCCCGCATGCGTCATGCTTTCCAGCAACTGCCGGACATCCGCGCGCTGCTGCAAGATGTGGATACGCCGCATGTGCAGCAACTGCTATCTCAGGTAGGCCAGTTCGACGAGCTGCGCGAACTGCTGGAACGCGCGATCGTTGAATCGCCGCCGGTGCTGGTGCGCGATGGCGGCGTGATCGCCCCCGGTTACAACAGCGAGCTGGACGAGTGGCGCGCGCTGGCCGACGGCGCCAGCGACTACCTCGATCGGCTGGAGATCCGCGAACGTGAAAAGCTGGGGCTGGATACGCTCAAAGTCGGCTTCAACGGCGTACACGGCTACTACATCCAGGTGAGCCGCGGCCAGAGCCACCTGGTGCCGATCCACTATGTACGTCGCCAGACGCTGAAAAACGCCGAGCGCTACATCATCCCGGAATTGAAAGAGTACGAAGACAAGGTACTCACCTCCAAGGGCAAAGCGCTGGCGATCGAGAAAAGCCTGTACGACGAGCTGTTCGATCTGCTGCTGCCGCACCTGGCGGAACTGCAACAAAGCGCCGCCGCGCTGGCCGAGCTGGACGTGCTGGCCAACCTGGCCGAGCGCGCCGACACCCTGAACTACGCCTGCCCGGTCATGAGCGAACAACCGGGGATCCGCATTACCGAAGGCCGCCACCCGGTGGTGGAGCAGGTGCTGAGCGAACCGTTTATCTCCAACCCGCTCTCCCTGTCGCCACAGCGCCGCATGCTGATCATCACCGGTCCGAACATGGGCGGTAAAAGTACCTATATGCGGCAAACGGCGCTGATTGTGCTGATGGCGCACATCGGCAGCTACGTTCCGGCTGCCAAAGCCACCATCGGCCCGGTGGATCGCATCTTCACCCGCGTCGGCGCGGCGGACGATCTGGCTTCCGGCCGTTCCACCTTCATGGTGGAGATGACCGAAACCGCCAATATTCTTCACAACGCCACCGAGCACAGCCTGGTGTTGATGGATGAGATCGGCCGTGGCACCTCCACCTACGACGGCCTGTCGCTGGCCTGGGCCTGCGCCGAGAACCTGGCCAACCGCATCAAAGCGATGACGCTGTTCGCCACCCACTACTTCGAGCTGACGACGCTGCCGGAAAAAATGGAAGGCGTGGTCAATGTGCATCTGGACGCGCTTGAGCACGGCGACACCATCGCTTTTATGCACAGCGTGCAGGACGGTGCCGCCAGCAAAAGCTATGGCCTGGCGGTCGCCGCGCTGGCCGGCGTGCCGCGCGACGTCATCAAGCGCGCCCGCCAAAAGCTTCGCGAGCTGGAATCCATCTCCAGCCACACCGCGTCGGGCAGCGTTGATGCCACCCAGATGACGCTGTTGCAGGAAGAGACTTCGCCGGCGGTAGAAGCCCTGGAGGCGCTGGATCCGGATTCCCTGTCGCCGCGCCAGGCGCTGGAATGGATCTACCGGCTGAAAAATATGGTGTAGTCAGACGCCAAACGCGGGCATAAAAAAACGGTGAGCATCATGCTCACCGTTTTTATTTGATGCGGTTCAACAACCGGCGTTATTCGCGGAACAGCGCCTCAATGCTCAGGCCCTGCATCTGCAGAATCTCACGCAGGCGACGCAGACCTTCAACCTGAATCTGACGGACGCGTTCACGCGTCAGGCCAATCTCCCGGCCCACGTCTTCCAGCGTCGCCGCTTCATAGCCCAGCAGGCCGAAACGACGCGCCAACACTTCACGCTGTTTGGCGTTCAGTTCGAACAGCCATTTGACGATGCTTTGCTTCATATCGTCGTCTTGCGTGGTGTCTTCAGGCCCGTTGTCCTTCTCGTCGGCCAAAATGTCCAGCAGCGCTTTCTCCGAATCCCCGCCCAACGGCGTATCCACCGAGGTGATGCGCTCATTCAGGCGCAGCATGCGGCTGACGTCATCCACCGGCTTGTCGAGTTGCTCGGCAATCTCTTCAGCGCTCGGTTCATGATCCAGTTTATGGGAAAGCTCGCGCGCGGTGCGCAGATAAACATTCAGTTCTTTGACGATATGGATAGGCAAACGAATGGTGCGGGTTTGGTTCATGATCGCCCGTTCAATCGTCTGACGGATCCACCAGGTTGCGTAAGTGGAGAAACGGAAACCGCGTTCCGGGTCGAATTTTTCCACCGCGCGGATCAGACCGAGGTTACCCTCTTCGATCAGATCCAGCAGCGCCAGACCGCGGTTGCTGTAGCGGCGGGCGATTTTCACCACCAGCCGCAGGTTGCTTTCAATCATGCGACGGCGGGACGGCACGTCACCGCGCAGAGCACGCCGCGCAAAATAGACCTCTTCCTCTGCGGTCAACAGAGGTGAATAACCGATCTCACCCAGATAGAGCTGCGTCGCATCCAATACGCGTTGCGTAACGCCTTGAGACAACAGCTCTTCTTCCGCTAAATCGTTCTCGCTGGCCTCTTCTTCTACCAGCGCTTTTTCATCAAACGACTCAGCCTCAGCTCCATTCTCGTCGAAATCCGCATCATCATGTAACTCGTTAACTTTCAGCGTATTTTGGCTCATATGCTGCTCCTACCCGTGATACCGCGAGCAGAATCTCAGCGTATTCTGCCCAATCTATCGCTGCGGAAGATAACGCAGCGGGTTTACGGATTTCCCCTTGTAACGAATTTCAAAATGCAAACGTACTGAACTGGTACCGGAGCTACCCATGGTGGCTATTTTTTGACCCGCCTTCACTTCTTGTTGTTCCCGGACCAGCATTGTGTCGTTATGAGCGTAGGCGCTCAGGTAATCATCATTATGTTTGATGATGATTAGATTACCGTAACCCCGTAAAGCGTTGCCTGCATACACTACGCGACCATCGGCGGTAGCGAAGATAGGCTGCCCACGGGAACCGGCGATATCGACGCCCTTATTCCCACCTTCTGATGAGGAAAAGTTATCAATAATCTTGCCGTCAGTCGGCCATCTCCAGGTACTGACCGGAGCGCTGTTGCTGACGGTGCTGCTCACTGGTGGAGCGGCTTCCGGTGCGGTAACAGGCGCAGTCGCGGTCCCAACCGCTGCGGCGCCCGCTGCAGGTAACATCTTACCTACATTCTGTTTACCCGAGTTTTCAGAATACGCGTTAGTTGATTGAGAATCAACCGTTGCCGTCTGGATCTGGGTGCTGGAAGGTGGCTTCGGAACACCGCTTTTGGTCGCGTCAGTCGTCGCCAGCATACCGCCGCCGCCATTGGCAGAACCATTACCAAGTTGAATGGTTTGGCCAACATTCAGGCTGTAAGGCTCGGGAATATTGTTGCGCTGCGCCAGGTCGCGGAAATCGTTGCCGGTGATCCAGGCGATGTAAAACAGCGTATCACCGCGCTTGACCGTATAGGTGTCGCCGCCGCTGTAGCTCCCTTTAGGGATAGCGTTATAACTGCGGTTATAGACAATGCGGCCCTCTGGGCTGGCCTGCTGCGCTCCGCCATTATTATTGCCGGATGGAACGGCGCCGCCGCCGCCCACGCTGCTGATAGGGGCTGACGTCGAGGCCGTGTTTGTACAACCCGCCAACCACAAACTTACCATCGTACACACCGCAACCCGGCGTAACGTAATCATTGGGCTTCCCGTGCTCATGCTTCCCCCATGACAGCAATATCAGTGATATATCCAAAATACCCTTTACATCGTAGCCGAGCTTTTGCCACTTCCCAGTTTCTGCGATGTAAAGGCGCCGCCGGCCGATCCCTGAACGCCAGGTCATCTCCCGCCGGAGCATCAAAACGCGCGCCAATGCTAACCACATTGGCGTCACCGCACCATAAGACAACTACGTAGAAAGGCCAATTCTAGTGAAAATTAGCCTGATTGGAACGAGAAAACCTTATCCGCACGTGATGAAAGTGCAACAGATTTTTCAGACGGTCGAAAAATCAGACAATCGCTAGGCCAATTCGCCTTTCACCAGCGGCACAAAGCGCACCGCCTCTACCGCGTCGACCACGAAATCGTTGCCATGGCGCTGAATGCGTTTGAGGGTTTGGGCATGCTCGCCCACCGGCAACACCAAAATGCCGCCGTCGTCCAACTGCTCAACCAGCGCCTGCGGGATCTCCGGCGGCGCGGCAGTGACGATGATCGCATCGAACGGGCCGCGCGACGCCCAGCCCTGCCAGCCGTCGCCGTGGCGAGTGGAAACATTATGAAGGTCGAGCTGCTTCAGGCGGCGCTTGGCCTGCCACTGCAGCCCCTTGATGCGCTCGACGGAACAAACGTGTTGCACCAGATGCGCCAGAATGGCGGTTTGATAACCGGAACCGGTGCCGATCTCAAGCACCCGTGAAGTAGGCTTCAGATTCAGCAGCTCGGTCATCCGCGCCACCATATAGGGCTGAGAAATGGTCTGACCGGAACCGATCGGTAATGCAGTGTTTTCGTAGGCTTTGTGATCCAGCGCTTCGTCGACAAAACGCTCGCGCGGCACCGCTTCGATCGCTCGCAGCAGCTTTTCGTCCCGGATCCCTTGCTGACGCAGCTGCGTCAGCAATGTTTGCATACGCTTGTTCACCATTCCCCGCTAACCTCTGCCTTGGTTAACCATGTTTTCACGACTTCCTGCGCCGCGTAGGCGGTCAGATCCACCTGTAGCGGCGTGATCGCCACATAGCCTTGTTCCACCGCCGCAAAGTCGGTATCCGGCCCGACATCAAATTTATCACCAGGCGGCCCGATCCAGTAGAGATTTTGTCCACGCGGATCCTGCTGGCAGAAGACCTTATCGGCGGGATGGCGGCTGCCACAGCGAGTGACGCGCAGGCCTTTGATCTCCGCCAGCGGCAAATCCGGCACGTTAATATTCAGGATTTTTCCGGTGCGTAACGGTTCACGCTGCAGCGCACGCAAGATGCGGCAGGTAATGGCCGCAGCAGTCGCGTAGTGTTGGTGACCGTTCAGCGACACCGCCAGCGCGGGCAGCCCCAGGTGCCGGCCCTCCATCGCCGCCGCGACGGTGCCGGAATAGATGACGTCATCGCCTAAATTCGGTCCGGCGTTAATGCCGGAGACCACGATATCCGGCGCAGGGCGCATCAATGCGTTGACGCCAAGATAAACGCAGTCGGTCGGCGTCCCCTGCAGCACCGCGATATCGCCGTTGGCCAGCGTCTGCGTGCGCAGCGGCGACTCCAGCGTCAGGGCATTGGAAGAACCGCTGCGGTTACGATCCGGCGCCACGACCTGCACCTCGGCAAACTCCCGCAGCGCCGCTGCCAGCACCTGAATGCCTGGGGCGCTGACGCCGTCATCGTTACTCAGCAATATCCGCATCACTGTTATCCTGCTGCATGATTTCGCGAACCACGCTGGTAGCAAAGCTGCCTGCCGGCAACCAGAAGCGCAGTTCCACGGTAACGTCATCCCACCAGTTCCACTGCAAATTTTGCGGCTGCAACAGCAGGGCCCGGCGAGCGGGTTCGACACGCTCGCGCTTTAAAAGCGTAAGCAATTCCGGTTGTTTCGCCAAGCATTGTTGTTCAAAAGCCAAGGCTTGGCCGGCGGTGCCTGGCTCTCCGTCGCCCGGCAAGGAAGCCGTGATCGCCAGCTCGCCGGCATCCAGCCGCTGTTGCAACGTCTCCAGCTCATCGGCTTTGGCGACGAACCAGCTACCGCGGCCGCTCAACTGCAGGGCATCCCCCTCCAGCACGGTGCGCTGCAGGCCGTCGGCCAGGCGCCGGCCGGCTATCAGATTGAACAGCGCACTGCGGCTGGCGGAAAGGTAGAAGCTGCGCTTGCTGCGCTCTTTAACGCGGATTTCGTCGTTCGCCCAGCGGCGCGCCATCACCAGATTGTTGCCGCCGCGGCCGAAGCGTTGGCTGCCGAAATAGTTTGGCACGCCCTGCGCGGCGATAGCCTGCAGGCGGCGCTCAACGTCCTGACGATCGGAAATCTGGCGCAGCACCAGCGTAAAGTGGTTGCCCTTCAGATTGCCGATGCGCATTTTGCGCAGGTGGCGGGCGAACGAGAGCACCTCGCAGCCTTCCAGCGCAAACTGTGAGAAATCCGGCGTGTCTTTGCCCGGCATATGCAGGCAGAACCACTGTTCGGTCACCGCGTGGCGATCCTTCAAGCCCGCATAGCTGACGGAACGGGCGTGAATACCGGCGAAGCGCGCCAGATAGTCGGCCACGAACTGGGTATTGCAGCCGTTTTTACGGATGTTCACCAGCACATGCTCGCCTTCGCCGTCCGGCGCAAAGCCCAGGTCTTCCACCACCACGAAGTCTTCCGGATTGGCTTTCAACACCCCGGTGCTCTGCGGCTGGCCATGCAGCCAGGTCAGATTCGCCATATCCATGCGGTTATTCCTTGATCAGCAAGGCGACCGCTTCGCAGGCGATGCCCTCGCCGCGCCCGGTGAAGCCGAGCTGCTCGGTGGTCGTGGCCTTCACGTTGACGTCATCCATATGGCACTGCAGATCTTCCGCCAGGAAGACGCGCATCTGCGGGATGTGCGGCGCCATTTTCGGCGCCTGGGCAATAATCGTGATGTCGAGGTTGCCGAGGCGGTACCCTTTGGCGCGGATGCGCTTCCAGGCTTCGCGCAGCAGCTCGCGGCTGTCCGCGCCCTTGAAGGCCGGATCAGTATCGGGGAACAGCTTGCCGATATCGCCCAGCGCCGCCGCGCCCAGCAAGGCGTCGGTCGCGGCGTGCAGCGCAACGTCGCCGTCGGAGTGGGCCAACAAGCCTTTGTCGTAAGGGATGCGAACACCGCCGATCACCAACGGGCCTTCGCCGCCGAATTTATGTACGTCAAAACCGTGACCGATACGCATGGTGCGCTCCTTAATTGTCCAACTGAGTCAAATAGAACGCCGCCAGCGCCAAATCCTCCGGCCGCGTTACTTTAATGTTATCCGCCCGGCCGGCGATCAGCAGCGGATGATAACCGCAATGCTCCAGCGCCGAGGCTTCGTCGGTGACGTTTGCGCCTTCATCCAGCGCGCGCTGCAGGCACTGCTTGAGCAGCGGCAGCGGAAACAACTGCGGCGTCAGCGCATGCCACAGATCCTGTCGTTCAACGGTGTGGGCGATGGTGTCGCGGCCAGGTTCGGCGCGCTTCATGGTGTCGCGCACCGGCGCGGCGAGAATGCCGCCCACCTTGCTGTGTGCGGTGATCGCCAACAGGCGCTCGAGATCGTCGGCATGCAGGCAGGGGCGCGCAGCGTCGTGCACCAGCACCCAGTCCGCATCACCCGCGAGCTTCAGCCCGGCCATCACCGAATCGGCGCGCTGTTTGCCGCCCTCGGTGACGGTCACCCGCGGATCCTGAGCGATGGGCAGCCGTTCGAACTGACGATCTTCCGGGCCGATCGCCACGATCACCCGTTCAATGCGCGGGTGGCGCAACAGAGCATGGATAGCGTGTTCGACGATGCTGTGCCGGCCGATGGTTAAATATTGCTTCGGGCATTCCGCCTGCATGCGGCTGCCGATACCGGCAGCGGGCAGGACGGCAATCACCGAGGGAAAGGTGCCTGCGGAGTGATTCATGCGTTATTTTTGTGCGTTATTTTGCGAGGAAGACGCCGCGTTGCGTCTGGATTGGTCAGGAACCAGACGATAGAAAGTCTCACCGGGCTTGATCATGCCCAGCTCATTACGCGCTCGCTCTTCGATCGCTTCCTGACCGCCGTTCAAATCATCGATTTCGGCAAACAGCTGATCGTTACGCGCTTTCAACTTCGCGTTGTTGCCCTGTTGGACCGCAACGTCTTCATTGACCCGCACGTAATCGTGAATACCATTTTTGCCCAGCCACAGTGAATACTGTAACCAACCGAGCAATGCCAGCAATAGCAGCGTAAGTTTTCCCATCTCCGCCCCCTGAAAAACCGACCAATCATCCCACAACTTCTCGTTGGACTCCACACTGAGAGCGGCATTTCAACGCCAAATTCAGAATACGGATGAAGGATTCCCGTGTTCAGCGCCTAATTCCGCTGCGAAAGCGGCAAAAAAAGCCGCTTTAGTCCGGCGCGCGCGCCGCGTTTTCCGCTGACACACACACTGCCCTTCCCCCATTATGCAGCAAGAATCACTGCACCATCGCATCCTGACCCGTCGCTTACGCCAAGGCAAAGCAAGAAGTGAATATTTAACACCATAGAAAGAATAATCCTCATGCAGTGGTTGCACTTTCATTCATTGAAGCTTATTTTTATGCACTCATAGTGCATAAATAATTCCAATATATAACCATTCATTATCGGGGATCGCGATGTTAAAACGTTTAGTTCTGATCGGCGCCTGCCTGGCCGCCACCTTCTCCACCGCCGCGTTGGCGGCTGAACCTACCTACGTCGTCGGCTCCGGCGGCACCTATCGGCCGTTCGAGTTTGAAAACAGCCAAAAGCAGCTGGAAGGTTTCGACATCGACATTATCAAAGCGGTAGCCAAGGCCGAAGGTTTCCAGATAAAACTGATCAATACGCCGTGGGAAGGGATCTTCGCCACGCTGAATTCCGGCGATCGCGATATCATCATCTCCGGCATCACCATCACCGATAAACGCAAACAAATGGTTGATTTTTCTGCGCCTTACTTCCCGGCAGAGCAGGCCATCGTGGTGCCGCAAGACTCGAAGGTAGACTCCATTGCCGCGTTGAAAGCGCTGAAGGTCGGCGTGGTGAACTCCAGCACCGGCGACATCGTGGTGTCCGACGCGCTGGGCAAAAACAGCACCGCCATCAAACGCTTCGACAATACCCCGCTGATGCTGCAAGAGCTGTATGAAGACGGTATCGGCGCGGCGGTCGGCGACGTCGGCGTGGCCAAGTTCTATATCAAAACCCACCCTGAGAAAGCCTTCAAGCTGGTGCCCGACGCCAAGTTCGAACGTCAGTATTTCGGCATCGCCGTCGCCAAAGGCAACGATGAGCTGCGCAACAAAATCAACGCCGGCCTGAAGAAAATCATCGCCGACGGCACCTACGCCAAGATCTACCAAGCCTGGTTCGACAGCAACGTACCGACGCTGCCGGCGGAATAATGCCCTGCCGCCGGCGCCCGCAAGGCCGTCGGCGCGCCACCGTTTCAGCATACCAAGAAGGAATACCCTTTGAACTTCCGCTGGGAGATCATCCAGGAATACGCGCCGCTGTTTATGGAAGGCGCCTGGATGACCATCAAATGCACCATTATCTGCGTGCTGCTGGGCACCACCTGGGGATTGATCCTCGGTCTGGGGCGCTTGGCGCAGGCGCCGCACGGCATCTGGAAACCCATCCTGCATTACGGCGTTCAGTGGCCGGTACGTATCTACATCAGCGCCTTTCGCGGCACCCCGCTGTTCGTGCAGATCATGGTGGTGCACTTTGCGCTGGTGCCGCTGTTCATCAACCCGCGCGACGGCCTGCTGGTCACCAGCGGCCTGATGAGCGTCGACTTCGCCCGCGCGCTGCGCGCCGACTACGGCGCCTTTCTCTCCTGCGTGGTGGCGATCACACTCAACGCCGGCGCCTATGTGTCGGAGATCTTCCGCGCCGGGATCCAATCGATCGACCGCGGCCAGATGGAAGCATCCCGCTCGTTGGGCATGAGCTACGGCAAGACCATGCGACAGGTTATCTTGCCGCAAGCCTTCCGGCGCATGCTGCCGCCGCTGGGCAACAACGCCATCGCCATCGTCAAGGATTCGTCGCTGGCCTCCGCCATCGGCCTGGCGGATCTGGCCTATGCCGCCCGCACCGTCTCCGGCGCCTACGCCACCTATTGGGAGCCCTACCTGACCATTTCGCTGGTCTATTGGGTCATCACCTTCCTGCTATCGCTGCTGGTGCAACACATGGAAAAGAGGTTCGGTAAAAGTGATTCGCGTACATAACCTGCAAAAACAGTTCGGTGAAAGCCACGTGCTGCGCGGCATTTCCTGCCGGATCGCCGCCAACGAAGTGGTGTGCGTCATCGGCCCCTCCGGCTCCGGTAAAAGCACCTTCCTGCGCTGCATCAACGCGCTGGAAACGCTCTCCGGCGGCGAGATAGAGGTGAATGGCTTCGCCGTCCACGATCAGAAAACCGACCTGAACAAGATGCGTGAAAGCGTGGGCATGGTGTTCCAGCGCTTTAACCTGTTCCCGCACATGACGGTGTTGGAAAACATCATCATGGCGCCGGTCAGCGTGAAAAAACTGCCGCGCGCCGAAGCCATCGCGCAAGCGGAACAGCTGCTGCGCAAGGTCGGCCTGCTCGACAAAATCGACACCTATCCCAACAGCCTGTCCGGCGGCCAGCAGCAGCGGGTAGCGATCGCCCGCGCGCTGGCGATGGAGCCGAAAATCATGCTGTTCGACGAACCGACCTCAGCGCTCGATCCGGAGCTGGTGGGCGAAGTGTTGGCGGTGATGAAATCGCTGGCCCATGAGGGCATGACCATGGTGGTCGTCACGCATGAGATGGGCTTTGCCCGCGAGGTGGCCGACCGGGTACTGTTTATCGATCAGGGGATCATTCAGGAAGAGGGGCAGCCGCAGCAGATCTTCAGTCACCCGTCCAATCCGCGCACTCAGGCATTTTTGAGCAAAGTTTTGTAACCTTCGGCACGGCTTTGCAATCCTGCGGGCGCCGGCCTCGGCGCCCACTCTCTCACCACCCGGTCAGGAAGCTGAACACCAGCCAGAACAGGCACAGCACAACGGCGCCGGTCAGCAGCAGCGTCAAGATCAAACGGCCGCGCAGCAGCATGCTGAGAGTGATGCCGATCAGCACCGACAGCGGCATTAGCGCCAGGAAGAATGGCCAGGTATAAAGCAGGAAAAACAGCGTATTGGAACCGTAAACCAAAAACGGCAACGCGAACGCCAGCCAGTAGAAAACAAAGCCGCTGACGCCGCCCAGGAAAGAATAAGAAGGCTCCTCTCTCTCCTGTTTTGACTGCTTGGAGTCGATCAAGATAGGCGTGACATTTTGCATAGTGATCCCTGGTTATTCGGCTCGCTCTGCGGCGGCTTAGAGTAAAAAGCGCATGGCGAAAAACGCCACACGCTTTTTTTGAATTCAGGGTTTGATAATAGCCTGACCACGCAACACGTCTAACAATTGCGCAATCAAATTTGTTACCAATTGTTGGCCATCAAGGTGGATTTCCGGCTGCTGCGGCGCCTCGTAAACCGCGTCGATACCGGTGAAATTGCGCAGCTCGCCGGCGCGCGCTTTCTTATACAATCCCTTCGGATCGCGCGCCTCGCAGATCGCCAACGGCGTATCGACAAACACCTCGATAAAGCGATCGTCGCCGAGCATCTCACGCACCATCTGCCGTTCGGCGCGGTGCGGCGAAATGAATGCGGTCAGCACCACCAGCCCGGCGTCCACCATCAGCTTGGCCACTTCCCCCACCCGGCGAATGTTCTCGCGCCGATCCTCGTCGGAGAAGCCGAGATCGCGGCACAGGCCGTGGCGCACGTTATCGCCGTCCAGCAGGTAGGTGCTGACGCCGAGCCCATGCAGCGCCTGCTCCAGCGCGCCGGCGACGGTGGATTTGCCCGAACCGGACAGCCCGGTAAACCACAGCACCGCGCCGCGATGGCCGTTGCGCGCTTCGCGATCCGCGCGCGTCACCGCGTGCGGATGCCAAACCACGTTCTCATCGTCCGGCCCGGTCGCCCTCAGTTCAGCGGCCACCTTATCGGCCACCGAGCAGATCGCGCGCGCCCCAGTGCGGGAAGTGCTTGCGCACCAGCGCATTCAGCTCCAGCTCGAAGGCGCTGAATTCGCCGCGCGCCGCCGATGCGGCCTGCAGCGTTTCACGCACCAGCCCGGCGCCCACCGTGACGTTGCTCATGCGATCGATGAAGATCAGCCCGCCGGTGTCGTGATTGCTCTGGTAGCTGTCCAGCACCAGCGGTTCGTCGAAGGTCAGCTCCACCAATCCGATGCCGTTGAGCGGCAACGTGTCGGCCGGATGCTGCGCCAGCGTATTGATCTCCACCTGATGACGGATGCTCTCCACGCGCGCGCGGGTCTTTTTACCGGCGATCTTGATGTCGTAGCTCTGGCCCGGCACCAGCGGCTGCTCGGCCATCCATACCACGTCTACCAGCGCGCTCTGCGCCGCCTGCAGACTTTCGCCGGCGTCGACCAGCAGATCCCCCCGGCTGATGTCCACTTCATCCTTCAGCACCAGCGTAATCGCTTCGCCCGGCACCGCCTCTGGCAGATCGCCGTCGAAGGTCACGATGCGCGCCACGCTGGACTCCACGCCGGAAGGCAGCACTTTGATGCGTTGCCCCACACGCACCACGCCGGCGGACAGCGTGCCGGCATAGCCGCGAAAATCGAGGTTCGGGCGGTTGACGTACTGCACCGGGAAGCGCAGCGGCTGGTTTTCTCGCTCGCTGACCACGTCAACGCTCTCCAGCACTTCCAGCAGCGTCGGGCCGCTGTACCACGGCATATGGGCGCTTTCGCTCGCCACGTTGTCGCCGTCCAGCGCCGACAGCGGCACAAACTTGATGTCCAGATCGCCTGGCAGCTGCTGGGCGAAGGTCAGGTAATCCTGTTTGAACTGCTCGAACACCGCTTCCTGATAGTCCACCAGATCCATTTTGTTTACCGCGACCACCAGATGGCGAATGCCCAGCAGGGTCGCGATAAAGCTGTGGCGGCGAGTCTGATCCAGCACCCCTTTGCGCGCGTCGATCAACAAGATCGCCAGATCGCAGGTCGAGGCGCCGGTGGCCATGTTGCGGGTGTACTGCTCATGCCCCGGGGTATCGGCGATGATAAATTTACGTTTTTCGGTCGAGAAATAGCGATAGGCCACGTCGATGGTGATGCCCTGCTCGCGCTCGGCCTGCAGGCCGTCCACCAGCAGCGCCAGGTCGAGCTTTTCGCCCTGAGTACCGATGCGTTTGCTGTCGCTGTGCAGCGTCGACAGCTGATCCTCGTAGATCTGGCGGGTATCGTGCAGCAGGCGGCCAATCAGGGTGCTTTTGCCGTCGTCGACGCTGCCGCAGGTCAGAAAGCGCAGCAGGCTCTTGTGCTGCTGCGCGTGCAGGTAGGACTCGACGCCGCCCTGGTCAGCGATTTGTTGTGCAATTGCGTTGTTCATCCGGCGGCTCCTTAGAAATACCCTTGACGCTTTTTCAGCTCCATCGAGCCGGACTGATCGCGATCGATCATCCGCCCCTGGCGTTCACTGGTGGTGGAGACCAACATTTCTTCGATGATCTCCGGCAGGGTTTGCGCCTGCGAGTCCACCGCGCCGGTCAGCGGCCAGCACCCGAGGGTGCGGAAACGCACCATGCGCTGGCTGATCACTTCACCCGGCTGCAGATCGATGCGATCGTCGTCCACCATCATCAGCATGCCGTCTCGCTCCACCACCGGGCGCGGTTTCGCCAGATACAGCGGCACGATGTCGATGTTTTCCAGGAAGATGTACTGCCAGATATCCAGCTCGGTCCAGTTCGACAGCGGGAAGACGCGGATGCTCTCCCCTTTGTTGATCTGGCCGTTGTAGTTGTGCCACAGCTCCGGCCGCTGGTTTTTCGGATCCCAGCGGTGGAAGCGATCGCGGAACGAATAGATGCGCTCTTTGGCGCGCGATTTCTCCTCGTCGCGCCGCGCACCGCCGAAGGCGGCGTCGAAACCGTACTTGTTCAACGCCTGCTTCAGGCCCTCGGTTTTCATGATGTCGGTATGCTTGGCGCTGCCGTGCACGAACGGGTTGATGCCCATCGCCACCCCTTCCGGATTTTTATGCACCAGCAGCTCGAAGCCGTACTCTTTCGCGGTGCGATCGCGGAATTCGTACATTTCGCGGAATTTCCAGCCGGTATCGACGTGCAGCAGCGGGAACGGCAGCGTGCCGGGGAAGAACGCCTTGCGCGCCAAATGCAGCATCACGGAAGAGTCTTTGCCGATGGAATACAGCATCACCGGGTTGGCGAATTCAGCGGCGACTTCACGGATGATATGGATACTCTCCGCCTCCAATTGCCGCAAATGAGTGAGTCGTTTTTCGTCCATAACAGGTCCTTAAAAGCCTTGCCTATGCCAAATTCACGACGGCCGGGCGCGCGGCCCCTTCCGTCTGCGATTGATGCCCGAACCAGGCGATTTGGTGGTGCAGTTCCACCACTTCGCCGATCACCAGCAGCGCCGGCAACGGCGCCCGTTGGGCCAGATATTCCAGTTGTTCCAGCGTGCCGATCTGCACCTGCTGATCGGCGCGCGTGCCGCGGCTGATCACCGCCACCGGCGTCGAGGCGTCGCGACCGTGGGCGATCAGGCGCTGGCTGATGTCCGCCGCCTTCATGGTGCCCATGTAGATAGCCAGCGTCTGCCGCGCCCGGGCCAGATCGGCCCAGTCCAGGCCATCGCCGTCGGGGCGGCAGTGGCCGGTGATAAAGGTCACGCTCTGCGCGTGGTCGCGGTGCGTCAGCGGAATGCCTGCGTAGGCGGTCGCCCCCGCGGCGGCCGTGACGCCCGGCACCACCTGGAACGGAATGCCGGCGGCGGCGGCCACCTGCAGCTCTTCGCCGCCGCGGCCGAAGATGAACGGATCGCCCCCCTTGAGGCGCACCACGCGCTTGCCCTGCTGCGCCAGTTCCACCAGCAGCCTATTGGTCTCTTCCTGGATCACCGAGTGCGCGCCGGCGCGCTTGCCCACGCAGATGCGCTCGGCGTCGCGGCGCACCAGATCGAGGATTTCGCCGCTGACCAGATGGTCATACAGCACCACGTCCGCCTGCTGCATCACCTGCAGCCCGCGCAGGGTCAACAGCCCCACGTCGCCCGGCCCGGCGCCCACCAACGCTATCTCGCCCTGGGTGCCCTCATCGCCTGTGGCGAAGCGGTGTAAATCCTGCTCCAGCTGGCGTTCCGCCTGCGCCGTCTGGCCGTTGGCCACCAGCGTGGCGAAACGGCCGCCGAAGGTGTTTTCCCAGAAACGGCGACGTTCGCCGATCGAAGCCAACCGCTGTTTGACCTGGCCGCGCCAGCGGCCCGCCACCTGCGCCATCTGCCCCAAACTGGCGGGCAACAACGCCTCCAGCTTTTCGCGCAGCAACCGCGCCAGCACCGGCGCCTGGCCGCTGGACGATACGGCCACCACCAGCGGCGAGCGATCGATGATCGACGGGAAGATGAACGAACAGCGCGGCTGATCGTCCACCACGTTGGCCAGCACCCGGCGTTTATCCGCCTCGGCGAACACCGCGGCGTTCAGCGCATTGTCGTCCGTGGCGGCGATCGCCAGAAACACGTCGTCCAGCTGCTGCGGATCAAAGGTTTTCCCCAGCCAGAGCACCCGCCCTTGCTGACGTTGTTGTTCCAGTTCCGGTGAGAGCGACTGCGCAACTATCCGTATTTCAGCCCCGGCGCGCTGAAGCAGGGAGACTTTGCGCGCCGCCACGTCCCCACCGCCAACGACCAGCACCGGACGTTGTTTCAGGTCGGCGAATATTGGTAGATAGTCCACAACAGCCTTTTCATATAACAGAAAGATAGTGTGACTATACGGGCTGAGATTTAGCCTCTGAAATGACGAAAAGGAATGATTAGTTCCTTTATGGAATATAGGCCGCAACGCAGGAGGCAAACCATGCTCATCGCGACGGCGATTTGCGCGTTCGCGCGAAAATTAAGAGACAGGGAAATTGTGTAATGCCGCCCGTCGTCTCATACTGGGCGCCGAAGAAAAATGATCGGCAGCGCCGATAGCAAAGAAGGATTTTTCGGTATGTTTTCCCGTTTTTACCTGAAGACCAGCCTGCTGGCCCTCGCACTCGGCGGCGTCTTCAGCGTTTGTGCCGCACAGCCCGTAAAAGACGCGCCAATGGGCCGTTTCGCCGCCGAACAGACCCGCCACATCGCCACTTACTTCCCCGGCCGCATGGCGGGCAGCCCGGCAGAATTGCTCACCGCCGACTATCTCAAGCAGCAGTTCGGCAAGATGGGTTACCAAAGCGATATTCGCAGCGTCAACACGCGTTATCTCTACACCAGCAAAGACGGCAAGAAGAACTGGAATAACGTCACCGCCAGCTCGGTGATCGCCGCCCGCAACGGCGACAGCCCGAAACAGGTCGTGATCGTCGCCCACTTCGACACCTATACGCCGCAGAGCGACGAGGATCTGGATAACAATCTCGGCGGCCTGACGCTGCAGGGCGTCGACGACAACGCTTCCGGCATCGGCGTGATGCTGGAGCTGGCGGAACGCCTGAAGGATATCCCCACCGCCTACGGCCTGCGCTTCGTCGCCACCAGCGCTGAAGAGATCGGTTCGCTGGGCGCGCAGAACTACCTGCAGCGCATGAGCGCGGAAGAGAAAAGCAACACCGTGCTGGTGATCAACCTCGACAGCCTGATCACCGGCGATCGTCTGTACTTCAACGCCGGGCGCAACACGCCGCCGCAGATGGCGAAGCGCTCCCGCGATCGCGCGCTGGATATCGCCCACCGCTACGGCATCGCCGCCGCCACCAACCCAGGCAACGCGCAGCATCCGCAAGGCACCGGCTGCTGTTCCGATCAAGAGGTGTTCGACGCCGCAGGCATCCCGGTATTGTCAGTGGAGGCCACCAACTGGTCGCTGGGCGACAAGGACGGTTACCAGCAGCGCGCCGTCAGCCCGCACTTCCCGCAGGGAATCACCTGGCACCGCCCGCAGTACGACAACCTGCAATATCTGGATCGCTACCTGCCGGGGCGGATAGACAAACGCAGCCGCGACAGCGTGCAGATCCTGCTGCCCTTGATCAAAGAGCTGGCGCAGGCGCACCCGCCGAAAGCGCAAAAGAAAAAGTAGCCCGTAAAAAAACAGGGCCCAGCATTGCTGAGCCCTGTGATGTCATTCGCGTCGTTTAGCCTTCGTGCAGACCGCACTCGCGCTTCAGGCCAAAGAAGCGCGTCTCTTCCTCGCTCATGCCCGGCTCCCACTTTTGGGTGGTGTGGGTATCGCCTACCGACAGGTAGCCCTGCTCCCACAACGGGTGGTAGCTCAGCCCGTGTTCGGTCAGATACTGGTAAATCTTGCGGTTGTCCCAGTCGATGATCGGCAGGATCTTGAACACCCCACGCTGCACCGCCAGCACCGGCAGATTGGCGCGGCTGCCGGACTGTTCGCGCCGCAGGCCGGCGAACCAGCTCTGCGCGCCCAGCGTCTCCAGCGCGCGGTTCATCGGCTCGACCTTGTTGATCTGGTTGTATTTTTCAATCCCTTCCACGCCCTGCTCCCACAGTTTGCCGTAGCGCGCCTCTTGCCAGGCGGGAGACTGTTCGGCGCGGAACACCTGCAGATTCAGCTTCAGCTGGTCGGTCAGTTGATCGATAAAGCGGTAGGTTTCCGGGAACAGGTAACCGGTGTCGGTCAGGATCACCGGGATATCCGGCCGGATGCGCGTCACCAGGTGCAGACATACCGCCGCCTGAATGCCGAAACTGGACGAGAGTACGAACTCGCCGGGCAGATGCTCCAGCGCCCATTCGACGCGCTGTTCGGCGCTGAGGCTCTCCAGCTGGCCGTTGACCACCGCCAATGCCAGCGCCTGCCCGGATTTGGGCAACGCGTTCAGCGCCGCCAGATCGAATTCAGCCATGTTGTCTCTCCTGATACTTGAAATTACCTGTGCGGCCCCTCTGCCCAGGGGCCGCCCGGCCTCACTCCCAGAAATCTCGCGCCGGATCCAGCACCGGTTTGACGATGCCCGCGCGCACGGTGAAGTCGCCGAAACCCTCGCCGGCGTTACGCTCCTTCGCCCAGCGCCCCACCAACAGGTCGATCTCGCTCAGGATCTCGTCTTCGTTGATGTTTTCGCGGTACATGCGCGGAATGCGCGTGCCTTCGCGGTTGCCGCCCAAATGCAGGTTATAGCGGCCGACCGCCTTGCCCACCAGCCCCAGCTCCGCCAGCAGCGCGCGGCCGCAGCCGTTCGGGCAGCCGGTGATGCGCAGCACGATATGCTCGTCGCCCATCCCGTGCCGATGCATGATCTCCTCAACCTTGGTGACGAACTGCGGCAGGAAGCGCTCGGCCTCCGCCATCGCCAGCGGGCAGGTCGGGAACGACACACAGGCCATCGAGTTCTTGCGTTGCTCGCTGATCTGGTCGTCGATCAGGCCATGATCGCGCGCCAAGGCGTCGATCTTGGCCTTCTCGCTTTCCGGCACGCCGGCGATGATCACGTTTTGGTTCGCCGTCAGACGGAAGTCGCCTTTATGGATCTTGGCGATCTCCGCCATGCCGGTCTTCAGCGGGCGCCCCGGATAGTCCAGCAGGCGGCCGTTCTCGATAAACAGCGTCAGATGCCACTGATCGTCGATGCCCTTCACCCAACCGATGCGATCGCCGCGGCCGGTGAATTCATATGGGCGGATCGGCGCGAAGGTGATGCCGGCGCGCTTTTCCACTTCGGCGCGGAAAACGTCCACCCCGACGCGCTCCAGCGTGTATTTGGTCTTGGCGTTCTTGCGATCGGTGCGGTTGCCCCAGTCGCGCTGCGTGGTGACCACCGCTTCCGCCACCGCCAGCGTATGCTCGAGCGGAATGTAGCCGAACTCGCTGGCCTGCCGCGCGTAGGTTTTCTTGTTGCCGTGCTCAATGGACAGCCCGCCGCCCACCAGCAGGTTGAAGCCCACCAGCTTGCCGTTTTCGGCGATCGCCACGAAGTTCATGTCGTTGGCGTGCAGATCGACGTCGTTCTGCGGCGGGATCACCACCGTGGTTTTGAATTTGCGCGGCAGGTAGGTCGGCCCCAGAATCGGCTCTTCGTCGGTAGTGGCCACCTTCTCCTGATCCAGCCACACCTCTGCGTAGGCGCGGGTGCGCGGCAGCAGGTGTTCAGAGATCTTCTTCGCCCACTCGTAGGCTTCCTGATGCAGCTCGGACTCCACCGGGTTGGAGGTGCACAGCACGTTGCGGTTCACGTCGTTGGCGGTCGCCAGCGCGTCCAGCCCCAGGCGATTCAGCAACTGGTGCACCGGTTTGACGTTGCCTTTCAGGATGCCGTGAAACTGGAACGTTTGGCGGTTGGTGATGCGAATGCTGCCGTACAGCGTGCTCTCCTGCGCGAACTTGTCGATGCCCAGCCACTGCTGCGGGCTGATGACGCCGCCCGGCAGGCGGCAACGTAGCATCATGGCGTGGCGCGGCTCCAGCTTCTGCTCGGCGCGTTCGGCGCGAATGTCACGATCATCCTGCTGGTACATGCCGTGAAAACGGATCAGCAGGAAGTTGTCGCCGTTGAAGCCGCCGGTCAGGCCGTCGTTCAAATCTTCGGCGATGGTGCCGCGCAGGAAGTTGCTCTCCTTCTTCATGCGCTCCGCATCGGCCAGTTTGCCTTCGACCACCAAAGGCCCGGGGTGTTTATCACTCATCAGTAAACATCTCGCTGATAACGGCGCTCAAGGCGCAGCTCACTTAAAAATTCATCCGCCTGCTCGGTATCCATGCCACCGTGCTCGGCCACCAGTTCCAGTAATGTGTGTTCCACGTCTTTCGCCATGCGATTGGCATCGCCGCAGACGTAAATGTGCGCGCCTTCCTGAATCCAGCGCCACACTTCCGCGCCCTGTTCGCGCAGTTTGTCTTGTACGTATATTTTATGTTGCTGGTCGCGGGACCAGGCCAGATCGATGCGGGTCAGCAGGCCGTCTTTCACGTAGCGCTGCCATTCAACCTGGTACAGGAAATCTTCGGTAAAGTGCGGGTTGCCGAAGAACAGCCAGTTTTTGCCGCCGGCGCCGTCGGCGTCGCGCTGCTGCATAAAGGCGCGGAACGGCGCGATGCCGGTGCCCGGGCCGATCATGATCACCGGCGTTTCCGGGTTGGCCGGCAGACGGAAGTTGTCGTTGTGCTCGATAAACACCCGCACGTCGCCGTCCTCCTCCAGGCGATCCGCCAGGAAACCGGAGGCGCCGCCGCTGCGAGCGCGCCCGTCGATGTCGTAACGCACGACGCCCACGGTGATGTGCACTTCGTTCTCATTTTCCGCCTGTGAAGAGGCGATGGAGTACAGGCGCGGCGTCAGCGGACGCAGCAGCCCGACCAGCTGTTCGGCGCTCAGATCCGCCGGCGCCTGGCGCACCATGTCGACGATCGGCGTGTTGTGCGCATACTGCTGCAGCGCGGCTTTATCCGCCAACAGACCGATCAGCTTTTCGTCGCGCGACAGCGCGGCGTATTTATCGACGATCGGCGTGGTGTTCTGCGTCAGTTCGAAATGGCTGCGCAGCGCCTGCGCCAGCGGCAGGGTTTGCCCTTCCACCTCGACCGGTTCGTCGCCTTTCAGCCACAATAGCTGCACCAATTCGTCCACCAGCGCCGGATCGTTGTCGAACCATACGCCGAGCGCATCGCCAGGCTGGTAGCGCAGGCCCGAATCGCCCAAATCGATCTCGATATGGCGCACGTCTTTATCGGACGCGCGGCCGGTAATTTTCTGCTTGACCGCCAGTTGGGCGGTGAGCGGTTGTTCCTTGCTGTACGGGCTGCTGTCGATCAGGTCGACCGCGCCGCTGGCCAACGCGCCCGGCGCGGCGCTTTCCGCCGGCGCGCGCGCCTTCAGCACCGACACCACCTGTTTGCGCCAGGCGGCGGCCAGTTCCTGATACTCCACGTCGGCATCCACGCGCTCCACCAGGCGCTCGGCGCCCAGTTCGGCCAACTTGGCGTCGAAATCTTTACCGGACTGACAGAAATTCTCATAAGAGGTGTCGCCCAGCCCGAACACCGCAAACGCGGTGTCACTCAGCTTCGGCGCCTTTTTCGAGAACAGGTATTTATGCAGCGCCACCGCTTCTTCCGCCGGCTCGCCTTCCCCTTGCGTGGAGGCGACGATCACCAGCAGGCGCTCTTGCGCTATCTGCTTGAACTTGTAATCGCCGGCGCTGATCAGCGTGGCGTTCAGATTGGCGGCCAGCAAATCGTCGCGCAGCTGCTCCGCCAGGCGGCGCGCATTGCCGGTCTGCGAAGCGGAAATGATGGTGATGCCGGCGGCGGCAGGGGCGGCGGGCGCAATGGCCACGGCTCCTGGCTGTTGATTGACCATGCCCCAAAAATAACCGGACAGCCACGCCAGCTGCGTCGGCGAATAGTCGCCGATCGTCGCCTGCAGGCGTGCCAGCTGTTCGGGCGTCAGCGGGAGCAAAGATGTTGGAGGAGCCTGAGTCGTCATTGCTGTACTTATTTCCTATACTTAGCGCCTTTCCTGCCAGGCGCGCGCCAGTGTCAGTCGCTGTCTCTTCGCTGCGTCGGGCGTGCGGAAAAGATCAGGAGAGTTTGTAAGGTTACCGAGCAGAATAGCAACGATTAAATAAGGGATAGCAATAAATCATAACCAAAATGACTAAGCTGTTTTTCTGGTAAGGGATAACGCTTAAACCGTTAAACAAAGTTTTTTATCCAGATGAAAATAAAGCACTTTTTTTCATCATTTTTTCACCGTTCAACATTTCGGCTCATAACCCCAGCCGATAGGTGCCGCAGACACCAAACAAAAAAAGTGTTAACCGGATGCGTTTGCCGTGGCGGTAGACCATAACGGTATAAATGGCAAGCAGACGCGCTTTCCGGTACTATGCGGCGGTTTTTGAGTCAATGAGGCCGTAATAATGGCAACCACGCTGTTTAAAGATTTTCAGTTTGAAGCCGCACACCGTTTGCCGCATGTGCCGGAGGGCCACAAATGCGGCCGTCTGCATGGGCATTCGTTTATGGTGCGTCTGGAAGTGACCGGTGAAGTGGATCCCCACACCGGTTGGGTGATGGATTTCGCCGAGCTCAAGGCTGTGTTTTCCCCGATCTGGGAGCGGCTGGATCACCATTATCTGAACGATATTCCAGGATTGGAAAATCCCACCAGCGAAGTGCTCGCCGCCTGGATTTGGCAGCAGCTCAAGCCCCAGTTACCGGAACTGACTGCGGTGATGGTGAAAGAGACCTGTACAGCGGGATGCGTATATAAAGGTTGATGCCGTGAGGGTATGTGCAGATACCCTCACACTACCTCGCCTTGCAGATCCAAGCGCCGCGCCGTCCAGGGCCTTTCCGACAGGCTCAGCGCCATTCCCCCTCGATAGACAAACGTTTTGCTCTCGCCATCCTCAATGAACGCCGTCTCGTTTTCCATCGCCCGATAGCCGGCGCCGGTATAGTACTTTTCGCTTACCGCAAACAGTATGGAATACGCGATCCCTTTACTGCGCAAATAGTCATGCGCCTTCACCAGCATGTTTGCGGCCACGCCGCGGCGCCGATGCGTGTGTGCCACGGCCACCAGCCCGATGATGCCGATCACCTCGGCCTCACCGTCAATCAACACCGGCCGCTCATGCACCGCCAGTTGGCCAACGATCGCCTCGCCTTCCGTGGCGGTCACCAGGCAAGCCGGCACCTGCCGCCGATAAAATCCGTCGGTTATCTCGGGGAAAGCGTCGGACAACAGCGAGCGAATCGACCGCAATTCCGCTTCCGTCACCGCCTCGAATGCACGCGATACAATTTTCACCGTAACTCCCGTCCCGTTCGAAGGCCTGCGGCCAATAAAAAACTCAGGCGATATTCAGATATTTGTGGGTCTGCATCGACAACCGCCAATTGCGCGCAATGCAGGTTTCGATGCACAGGCGGGTCGCCTCTTCTTTCTGGCTGATCGGCTGCAGCGCGATAATGCGCGCCTTATCGTCCTGCAGCGTCGCCAGCAGCGCATCCAGCGCCTCGATATCGCGCTCGCGCGCCACCGGATGCTTCACCTCGTCGGCGCGCCGCAGCGCCTGATCCAGCACCTTCATGCCGCCGCGCATATTCACCTTGGGCGAAACCGTCACCCAGGTGTTGGCGGAGCAGCGAATTTCGTGGGTGCCGCTGGTTTCAATCTGGCAACGGTAGCCGTGCTGCTCGAACAGCTCGGTCAACGGCGCCAGATCGTAGATGCAGGGTTCACCGCCGGTGATCACCACATGGCGCGCGGTGTAACCTTGTTGGCGCATCACCGCCAACAGCTGCTCGGCGCCGGCATTGCCCCAGGCGTCGCTCTCTTCTGTTTTGACCAGGATCCGTTGCAGGTCGACTTCCCGATGGGCTTCCTTTTCCCAGGTATGTTTGGTGTCGCACCAGCTGCACCCTACCGGGCAGCCCTGCAGGCGGATGAAAATGGCCGGAACGCCGGTGAAAAAGCCTTCGCCCTGCAAGGTTTGGAACATCTCGTTGATCGGGTACTGCATCGGTTTCTCAATCTGGAAAAGTAAAAAGCGATTATCGCAGATTCCGGCCCGGCGACCAAACGGCCAAAATTGTATTAAATTTTATCCTCCGCGCCGCCGTCAGCATATCTCACCGCCAATGGCGTTCATTTAATTTGTTAACCGGTCTTTGGCCTTTCATCGGCGGTGCAACCTGCTCCACAGAAAACAACACAAAGTTAACAAATAAGATAATTATATTTGACATAAAGCGCCGACGCGCAGATGTATATACAAGCAAACACAAGCCGAGCGCCAGTTTCGGCCACGTTCCATCCATCACGACTACATCTGCGTTTAGAGGGTGCCATGACTCATTCCACCAGCGAGTTAAACATTCAACAGGCCATCGACGACAGCAAGTTTTCGCTGTTTCACTGGACACTGATCATTCTCGGATTTCTGATCCTCGCCATCGACGGCTTCGATACCGCCGCCATGGGCTATATCGCCCCCTCGGTCGCCAAAGACTGGGGCATCGTGAAGCAGGATCTGGGGCCGGTGCTGAGCGCTGCGCTGCTGGGGCTGTCGCTCGGCGCGCTGATCGCCGGGCCGATCTCCGACCGCATCGGCCGCAAGCGCGTGCTGGTGTTTTCCTGCCTGTTCTTCGGCCTGTCGAGCCTGGCCACCGCCTACGCCGGTTCGCTCAACAGCCTGACGCTGTGGCGCTTCCTCACCGGTCTCGGGCTGGGGGCGGCGATGCCCAACGCCATTACCTTGATCTCCGAATACGCGCCGCAGCGCTGCCGTTCGCTGGCGATCAACACCATGTACTGCGGTTTTCCGCTGGGCGCGGCCGGCGGCGGCGCCATTTCATCGTGGCTGATCCCGACCTACGGCTGGCACAGCGTGCTGCTGCTCGGTGCCATCGCGCCGCTGGTCTTGACTGTCCTGCTGATCCTGCTGCTGCCGGAGTCGGTTAAATATATGGTTAACCGCGGCCAGGATGCGGCGAAGATCAAGCGCATCGCGCAGCGCTTCGTCAGCCGGAGCCTCGACGGCGTGACGCGTTTTTACCTGTACGAAGAGAAGCTGGCGCAGACCAAGACCAGCGTCGGCCTGCTGTTCAGCCGCCCTTACCTGCTCGGCACGCTGATGCTGTGGCTGACCTACTTTATGGGGCTGGTGATCTACTACGTGTTGCTGAGCTGGATGCCAATCCTGATGCAGGGATTGGGCTATCAGTTGGAGCAATCGGCGATGCTCACCTCGCTGTTCACCTTCGGCGGCACGCTGGGCATCCTGGTGGCCGGCTGGTTGATGGACCGCTGGAATGCGCACAAAGTAGTCTCGAGCGGCTTTGTCGTCACCGCCCTGCTGATCGTGGCGATGGCCACCGAGGATAAACAGATCGTACTGCTGGGCGCCTTCATCTTCCTGATGGGCGTCACCATGAACGGCGCGCAGTCCGGGCTGCAAACGCTGGCGGCGACCTTCTACCCGACCCACAGCCGCGCCACCGGCATCGCCTGGATGCAGGGCATCGGCCGCTTCGGCGGCGTCGCCGGCACCATGATGGGCGCCCAACTGCTGGCTATGCAGTGGGAAGTGCAGAGCATCCTGATGTTCCTGTGCGTGCCGGCGCTGATCGCCGCCATCGCCACGGTGTGCAAGATGAGCCGCAAACCGACGCTGCAGCCGGCCGCCTGACCCTTGCAAGCCCGCCCACGGCGGGCTTTCTTCCTGCGGTGATAGGGCTTTTTTATCCTCCGCCGTCAACTGTAATCAGACTGTAAAAATATTGTGACTAGCCGCCCAAAAATGAGTCAATTTTAATTCATTTTTGCCGAACAGCTCACTTTTCTCCGGCTTTCCGTACCTGAGGCCGGCGATAAAAAATCGCATATCAACCTGATATAAAAAGAAAATAACTTTTTCTTATGCCACTTTTCAGCGGCAACTGGTCAGTGTTGCATATGCTTGTACATACAAGTATATGTTAATAAGCCCTACGCATTGTTATGCCGTGGTACTCATCCCCACCGCGGCATGGAATCTGCACCGATACTGTTTGAGGAAAATGCTGTGACTACAAATAACAAAGTTCGCAATGTCGATGTACGCGCGCCACGCGGCACACAATTAAACGCAAAAAGCTGGCTGACCGAAGCGCCGTTACGCATGCTGATGAACAACCTCGATCCTGAAGTTGCGGAGAACCCACACGAGCTGGTGGTGTACGGCGGCATCGGCCGCGCCGCGCGCGACTGGGATTGCTACGACAAGATCGTCGAAACCCTGAAAACGCTGGAAGAAGACGAAACCCTGCTGGTGCAGTCCGGCAAACCGGTCGGCGTCTTCAAAACCCACAGCAACGCGCCGCGCGTGCTGATCGCCAACTCCAACCTGGTGCCGCACTGGGCAACCTGGGAACACTTCAACGAGCTGGACGCCAAAGGCCTGGCGATGTACGGCCAGATGACCGCCGGCAGCTGGATCTACATCGGCAGCCAGGGCATCGTTCAGGGCACCTATGAAACCTTCGTCGAAGCGGGCCGCCAGCACTACGACGGCAGCCTGCAGGGGCGCTGGGTGCTGACCGCCGGTCTGGGCGGCATGGGCGGCGCGCAGCCGCTGGCCGCGACGCTGGCGGGCGCCTGCTCGCTGAACATCGAATGTCAGCAGAGCCGCATCGATTTCCGTCTGAAAACCCGCTACGTCGATGAGCAGGCCAAAGATCTGGACGACGCGCTGGCCCGCATCAAGAAATACACCTCAGAAGGCAAAGCCATCTCCATCGCTCTGTGCGGCAACGCGGCGGAAATCCTGCCTGAGCTGGTGCGCCGCGGCGTGCGCCCGGACATGGTCACCGACCAGACCAGCGCCCACGATCCGCTGAACGGCTACCTGCCGAAGGGCTGGAGCTGGGAAGAGTATCGCCAGCGCGCTCAAACCGAGCCGGCCAAAGTGGTCGCCGCCGCCAAGCAATCGATGGCCGATCACGTCAAAGCCATGCTGGCGTTCCAGCAGATGGGCGTGCCGACCTTCGACTACGGCAACAATATTCGCCAGATGGCGAAAGAAACCGGCGTCGACAACGCCTTCGACTTCCCGGGCTTCGTGCCGGCCTACATCCGTCCGCTGTTCTGCCGCGGCATCGGGCCGTTCCGCTGGGCGGCGCTGTCCGGCGATCCGCAGGACATCTACAAAACCGACGCCATGGTGAAAGAGCTGATCCCGGATGACGAGCACCTGCACCGCTGGCTGGACATGGCGCGCGAGCGCATCAGCTTCCAGGGCCTGCCGGCGCGCATCTGCTGGGTTGGCCTCGGCCAGCGCGCCAAGCTGGGCCTGGCGTTCAACGAGATGGTGCGCCGCGGCGAACTGTCCGCCCCGATCGTCATCGGCCGCGACCATCTGGATTCCGGCTCCGTTTCCAGCCCGAACCGTGAAACCGAAGCGATGAAAGACGGCTCCGATGCCGTTTCCGACTGGCCGCTGCTGAACGCGCTGCTGAATACCGCCAGCGGCGCCACCTGGGTTTCCCTGCACCACGGCGGCGGCGTCGGCATGGGCTTCTCCCAACACTCCGGCATGGTGATCGTCTGCGACGGCACCGACGAAGCCGCCGAGCGCATTGCCCGCGTCCTGCACAATGACCCGGCTACCGGGGTCATGCGTCACGCCGACGCCGGTTACGATATCGCTATCGACTGCGCCCGTGAGCAAGGCCTGAACCTGCCGATGGTTGCCGCGACCCAAGGAGAAAAAGCATGAAAGCGCTGACTATTCGCCCAGGCAAACTGACGCTGGCCCAGCTACGCGACGTGTATCAACACCCGGTGACGCTGACGCTGGACGACAACGCCTACGGCCCTATCCAGCAGAGCGTGGCCTGCGTGGAACGCATCGTTGAAGAAAACCGCACCACTTACGGCATCAACACCGGGTTTGGCCTGCTGGCTTCGACCCGCATCGCCCGCGACGATTTGGAAAACCTGCAGCGTTCGATCGTGCTGTCACACGCCGCCGGCGTGGGCGAGCCTACCGACGACAATCTGGTGCGCCTGATCATGGTGCTGAAAATCAACAGCCTGTCGCGCGGCTTCTCCGGCATTCGTCTGGAAGTCATCCAGGCGCTGATCGCGCTGGTCAACGCCGAAGTTTATCCGCATATCCCGCTGAAGGGCTCGGTCGGCGCCTCCGGCGACCTGGCGCCGCTGGCGCACATGAGCCTGGTGCTGCTGGGCGAAGGCCAGGCGCGTCATCAGGGCCAATGGCTGCCGGCGACCGAAGCGCTGGCCAAGGCCGGTCTGAAACCGCTGACGCTGGCGGCGAAAGAGGGCCTGGCGCTGCTGAACGGCACCCAGGTCTCCGCCGCCTTCGCGCTGCGCGGCCTGTTCGACGCGGAAGACCTGTTCGCCGCCGCGACCGTGGCGGGCAGCCTGACGGTGGAAGCGGCGCTGGGCTCCCGCAGCCCGTTCGATGCGCGTATCCATGAGGTGCGCGGCCAGCGCGGCCAGATCGACGCCGCCCTCGCCTACCGCCACCTGCTCGGCGCGCGCAGCGAAGTCTCCGACTCGCACCGCAACTGCGAAAAAGTGCAGGATCCTTACTCCCTGCGCTGCCAGCCGCAGGTGATGGGCGCCTGCCTGACGCAGATCCGCCAGGCCGCCGAGGTGCTGGAGATAGAAGCCAACGCCGTCTCCGATAACCCGCTGGTGTTCGCCGAACAGGGTGACGTGCTGTCCGGCGGCAACTTCCATGCCGAACCGGTGGCGATGGCCGCCGATAACCTGGCGCTGGCGTTCGCCGAAATCGGTTCGCTGTCCGAGCGCCGCATCTCGCTGATGATGGACAAACACATGTCGCAACTACCGCCGTTCCTGGTGGAAAACGGCGGCGTGAACTCCGGCTTCATGATCGCTCAGGTCACCGCCGCGGCGCTGGCCAGCGAAAACAAAGCGCTGGCGCATCCGTCGAGCGTCGACAGCATCCCGACCTCCGCCAACCAGGAAGACCACGTCTCCATGGCGCCGGCCGCCGGTCGCCGCCTGTGGAGCATGGCGGACAACGTGCGCGGCATTCTGGCGGTCGAATGGCTGGCCGCCTGCCAGGGCCTGGATTTCCGCAACGGCCTGAAGACCTCGGAAGGTCTGGAGCAGGCGCGCCGTCTGCTGCGCGAGCATGTCAGTTTCTACGACAAGGATCGTTTCTTCGCCCCCGACATTGAAGCCGCCAGCCAACTCTTGGCGGCCGGTCACCTGACATCGCTGCTGCCTGCGGCGCTGCTGCCTAGCCAGGCATAATCATCACACACTGAATCACGCAGTTTGTTCTGCCCCGCCGGGTGCGTTCCACCCGGTGCGGGCAGCGCGTGCCTGTTCGGCAAACACTTAACGGGAAACAACATGCGTAACGAAACGACACAACTCAGACGCGGACTAAACGCGCGGCATATCCGTTTCATGGCTCTCGGCTCGGCGATCGGCACCGGCCTGTTCTACGGCTCCGCCGGCGCCATCCAACTGGCCGGTCCGGCCGTGCTGCTGGCCTATCTGGTGGGCGGCGCGGCGGTATTCATGGTGATGCGCGCGCTGGGTGAAATGGCGGTGCATCAGCCGGTTTCCGGCTCGTTCGGCCACTACGCCAGCCACTATCTCGGCCCGCTGGCCGGGTTCCTCACCGGCTGGACCTACACCTTCGAAATGGTGATCGTCGCCCTGGCGGACGTCACCGCCTTCGGTATCTATATGGGGCTGTGGTTCCCCGACGTCGCTCAGTGGGTTTGGGTGCTCAGCATCATCCTGTTTATCGGCGCGCTCAACCTGTGCAGCGTCAAGGTCTTCGGCGAGCTGGAGTTCTGGCTGTCGCTGGTCAAGGTCGCCGCCATCGTGGCGATGATCGTCGGCGGTGCAGCGGTGATGCTGTTCGGTTTCGGGCAAACCCAGCACGCCACCGGTATCAGCAACCTGTGGCAACACGGCGGCTTTATGCCTAACGGCATCGGCGGCGTGGTCGCGTCATTGGCGGTGGTGATGTTCGCCTTCGGCGGCATCGAGATCATCGGCATTACCGCCAGCGAGGCGAAAGACCCTGCCAAAGTGCTGCCGAAGGCGATCAACGCCGTGCCGGTGCGCATCCTGCTGTTTTACGTGCTGACGCTGACGGTGCTGATGGCTATCTATCCGTGGAACAGCATCGGCCAGAACGGCAGCCCGTTCGTTGAGATCTTCAGCAACCTCGGCATCAGCTCCGCCGCCAACGTGCTGAACGTGGTAGTAATCACCGCCGCCATTTCGGCCATCAACAGCGATATCTTCGGCGCCGGCCGCATGATGTACGGCATGGCGCAGGACGGCCAGGCGCCGCGCAGCTTCACCAAACTGACCGCCAGCGGCGTGCCGTGGATGACGGTGCTGGTGATGTCAGTCGCCCTGCTGTTGGCGGTGGTGCTCAACTACCTGATCCCGGAGAAGGTCTTCATGATCATCGCTTCGATCGCCACCTTCGCCACCGTCTGGGTGTGGCTGATGATCCTGCTGTCGCAGATCGTCATGCGCCGCACGCTGTCGCCGGAAGAAACGCGTCAGTTGAGCTTCCCGGTGCCGTGGTGGCCGGTGGCGCCGGCATTGGCGACCGCCTTTATGGCGTTCGTCATCGGCCTGCTCGGCTATTTCGAAGAGAGCCGCATCGCGCTGTACGTCGGGCTGGTGTGGATCGCTTTACTCACCGTGGCTTACTGGCTGTGGGTGCGCAAGAAAGGCGGCGGTTCGCCGGTGACCGCGGCGACGCAACAGATGTAACGCTCGCTTCTGCTAAAACCCGCTGCGGCGGGTTTTTTATTGCGCCTGCGCCAACGCCTGCAGGATATCCGCCTGCAGATCGTCAAACGCCTCCAGCCCGGCGGACAACCGCACCAGCCCCTCGCTGATGTGGTGCCGTTTCCGCTCTTCCGGCGTGTAGGCCGAGTGCGTCATGCTGGCCGGGTGCTGCGCCAGGCTTTCGCAATCGCCCAGGCTGACCGCGCGCAAGATGAGCTGCAGCGCGTTGAGGAAACGAATGCCCGCACGCAGGCTGCCCCGCAGCTCAAACGCCAGCATGCCGCCGGGGCGCGCCATTTGCCGCTGCGCCAACGCATGCTGCGGGAAGTTCGCCAGGCCGGGGTAATATACCCGCTCGACCGCCGGATGCTCCGCCAACATCTCCGCCAGGCGCTGCGCGTTATCGCAATGACGATCCATGCGCAGCGGCAGGGTTTTCATCCCGCGCAGCACCAGCGCGGCATCCTGCGCCGACAGTACCGCCCCGGTCATGTCCTTTAGCCCCTCCAGACGGATCGCCTCGGCCAACGCCTGACGCGTCACCGCTATTCCGGCCAGGAGATCGCCGTGTCCGCCGAGGTACTTGGTCGCCGAGTGCACCACGATATCGGCGCCTAGCGCCAAAGGCCGCTGCAGATAGGGCGTGCAATAGGTGTTGTCCACCAGCAACAGCGCCTGATGCCGATGGGCAATCTCCGCCACGGCGGCGATATCGATCAAACGCATATTGGGATTGGCCGGCGTTTCGCAATACACCAGGCGGGTACGCGGTCCAATGGCCGCCGCCAGCCGCTCCGGCCGGGTCAGATCAACGTGGGTTATCTTGACGCCAAAGCGCGCCAGGCCATGATGAAAGTAGCTGAAGGTGCAGCCATACACGGTTTCGTCGACAATCAGCTCATCGCCCGGTCTGAGCAGCGTCCAGCAACAGGCGGTGATCGCCCCCATGCCGGAAGCGAACGCCACCGCCGCCTCCCCCTCCTCCAGGTTGGCGATGCGTTGCTCGAGCAGGTTTAACGTCGGATTGACGATGCGCGAGTAAAAGTACCCCGGCTCGGTGCCGGCAAAGCAGGCGCCGCCGTATTCTGCAGTGGGAAAAGCAAACGTAGAGCTCATAAACACCGGCGGAGACAGTGCCCCCTGATACCGCTGCGGATCGTAGCCGTAATGAATAGCCCGGGTGGCAAAGTCGTGGCCAACTGCTGTAGCGGACATAACACAACTCCTTACCTGAGTGGGTGAAGCTTAATTTTTTGATTCATCCGAAAGGGCCGGCGGCAATGCGCTGTCTCGCGTGCGCTGGCCGATGATTTGTAAAGTACGCAGCAGCAGCGTCAACCCCAGCAGAGTATCCGGCTGCTTCAGCAAGGCATACAGCGCGCGAAAACTGGCCGGCGGAGGATTCAATTGCAGCTCGCTGTGCGCCATCTGCAGCGCCGTTCCGCCTTCCCAACCGATGGTCACCAAACCTTCAAAGACGCCGGCCAGTTTCTCTACCAGCGCGTTGTCGGCGATGTCCACCGCGTCCGACAGCAGCGACAACAGATCGATCACGTTATCCAAACGGCCGCCCGCCAGCAGCGGCTGCAGTTTCTCGAGCAACGCCGCCAATGATTGCAGGTCAGCCGCGTGCACCGTGCTTTCCGTCATATCAGCCCCCTTACCGTGGCCCAGTAAAGGCCGCGGTTGAACCCGTTGCGCAGCATGCCGCCCGCCTTGGTGGCGGGCGTCGGCAGCACGTCGTGACGGTAGTCGTACACCAGCGGCATGCCGGCATTCAGCCCCATTTGCGCGACCGCCTGCACCTTGCCGTCATAATGGCTCACGGTTTGGCCCAGCCGCATTTCCGCCACGATGTTGTCGGCAATGACCGGCGCCTGATTATGGCAAGAGCCGCCGGCCTTGCTGACCGGCAAATCCACGGTATCGCCTATGACATACACCCCCTGCTGTCCGTAGACCTGCAGCGTTTGATGATCGGTCGGCAGCCAGCCTTCGCCGTTTTGGCTCTCGCTCAACCCGGTATTGCGCACCGCCTCCACTGCACGGATGGGCGGCGTCGCCATCAGAATGTCGAACGGCTGTTCTTCCCCCTCGGCGGAATAGGCGATGTTGCGCTGAGCGTCCACCCGGCTGAGGGTAAACCCACGCTGGTGGCGAATGTCGCGCGCGGCAAAAATGGCGGGTAGCGCCTCGCCGGTCGGGCGCTGTAAAAACAGACAGTTGCGCAGCAGTTGAGAAATGGTTGGATAGGTATAAACGATCTCCACCGCCTTGCGCACGCCGCGCCGCCGCAGGTAGTCGTCCAGCATCAGGGTGGTTTCGATCGGCGCGATGCCGCACTGATGGGGCACATTAGGCGTTTCAGGGAAGGACACGGTGATGAAAATGCGGCCTTTCTCGATCGTCGCCAGCTTATGCGCCAACCGCCGCGCGGCCTGATACTGGTAGAAATGATCGCCCGCCTGCGCCAACCCTTCGATGCGCTCCGGCCAGGGCACGCAGCCGGTGGCGAAAACCAGGAAGTCATACGGATAATGCTTGCCGCTTTGCGTAATGATATACCGCTGTTTTAAATCAAAAGATTCCGCTTTATCGACGACAAACTGTATTTCCGGCCGCAATAAACTCCGCTGTGAACGCGTGAGCTCCTGCTTGAAAAAATTATTGAATGCAACATACATAAACGCCGGCTTGTAATAATGCAGCGGCGAATCCGAAATCATTAATAACTCAACTTTATTATTGAGAATTTCCCTGTGCAATTTCACGGCCAGCAGATTGGCTAGCATGGTGCCGCCGGTTCCACCGCCGACAATGACGACTCGCTGTCGCATCTGGCCCTCCCCCAGCCGAAACCCGGCAGTATGAAAGAACGCATTACGATGATGGCGATATTTAACGGCAAGAAAAAAATAACGCCGCCTTATTGGCATTCTAGTAACGAATAATTATAAAGCAAATAAAAACGGAATATAAAAACCGGCAAGAAAACTGCACAATAAAATTATTAGGTTAAACGCAGCGATTATTAATAAATAAAACAGGGTTAACATCGGGACGTCAGCCATAAAAAAACCCGCCGCGGCGGGTTTTTATTTAGCAACCGAATCGGTCGAACTTACTGGCCTTTAACTTCTTTCAGGCCGTTGAACGGCGCACGGTCACCCAGCGCTTCTTCGATGCGGATCAGTTGGTTGTACTTGGCAACGCGGTCAGAACGGCTCATGGAACCGGTTTTGATCTGGCCAGCTGCAGTCCCTACCGCCAGGTCGGCGATGGTTGCGTCTTCGGTTTCACCGGAACGGTGAGAGATCACCGCAGTGTAGCCGGCGTCTTTCGCCATCTTGATAGCCGCCAGCGTTTCGGTCAGAGAACCGATCTGGTTGAACTTGATCAGGATGGAGTTAGCGATGCCTTTCTCGATGCCTTCTTTCAGGATCTTGGTGTTGGTCACGAACAGGTCGTCGCCCACCAGCTGAATTTTGTCGCCCAGCACTTTGGTCTGGTAAGCGAAGCCCGCCCAGTCAGATTCATCCAGGCCGTCTTCGATAGACACGATTGGGTACTGTTTGGTCAGCTCTTCCAGGAAGTGAGTGAACTCTTCGGAAGTGAAGGCTTTGTTGCCTTCGCCGGCCAGCACGTATTTACCGTCTTTGTAGAATTCGGAAGCCGCGCAGTCCATCGCCAGAGTGACGTCTTTGCCCAGCTCGTAGCCCGCCGCTTTTACCGCTTCAGCGATAACCGCCAGCGCTTCGGCGTTGGAGCCCAGGTTTGGCGCATAGCCGCCTTCGTCGCCCACGGCGGTGTTCATGCCTTTGGCTTTCAGAACTTTCGCCAGGTGGTGGAACACTTCGGAACCGATGCGCACCGCTTCTTTCAGGGTCTTCGCGCCAACCGGCTGAATCATGAATTCCTGAATGTCGACGTTGTTGTCAGCGTGCTCGCCGCCGTTGATGATGTTCATCATCGGCAGTGGCATGGAGAATTTGCCTGGGGTGCCGTTCAGTTCAGCGATGTGCTCGTACAGCGGCATGCCTTTAGAGGCTGCGGCCGCTTTCGCTGCTGCCAGGGAAACCGCCAGAATGGCGTTGGCGCCGAAGTTGGATTTGTTTTCGGTGCCGTCCAGCTCGATCATGATCTTGTCGATGTTCGCCTGGTCTTTGGCATCTTTACCCAGTACTGCCTGAGCAATCGGACCGTTTACTGCAGCAACGGCTTTCAGTACGCCTTTACCCAGGAAACGAGACTTGTCACCGTCACGCAGTTCCAGCGCTTCGCGGGAACCGGTAGAAGCACCTGACGGCGCAGCAGCCAGGCCGACGAAACCGCCTTCCAGATGAACTTCGGCTTCAACAGTCGGGTTACCGCGGGAGTCGATGATTTCACGACCGATGACTTTAACGATTTTGGACATTAGGTTTTCCTCAGTACAAGTTAAACTAAAACTCCAGACAAACAGCGCGCGGTTTTCACCGCGCGCCGCCTACCAAATATTTTATTTCACCTGGCGCTTCTGATGCTCGCCTGCGGCTTTCACGAAGCCGGCGAACAGCGGATGCCCATCACGCGGCGTCGATGTAAATTCCGGGTGGAATTGACAGGCCACAAACCACGGGTGATTCGGCAGTTCAATGATCTCGACCAGCTTGTTGTCGGCGGAACGACCGGCGACACGCAGCCCTGCGGCTTCGATCTGCTTCAACAGCATGTTGTTAACTTCGTAACGGTGACGATGACGCTCGACAATGGTCGGTTCGCCATACAGCTGACGCACCAGGCTGTTGTCGCTCAGGTTGCACTGTTGGCCACCTACGCGCATCGTGCCGCCCAAATCGCTTTCTTCGCTGCGCACTTCGACGTTGCCGTCTTCATCGCGCCATTCGGTGATCAACGCCACCACCGGGTACTTACAGTCTGGCATAAACTCGGTGGAGTTGGCGTTCTCCATCCCCGCCACGTTGCGAGCGAACTCCATCAACGCCACCTGCATGCCCAGGCAAATGCCCAGGTAAGGAATGTTATTCTCGCGCGCATAGCGTGCGGTCATCACTTTGCCTTCCACGCCGCGGTAGCCGAAGCCGCCCGGGATCAGGATCGCGTCCAGCCCTTTCAGCACTTCCACGCCGCGGGTTTCCACGTCCTGCGAGTCGATCAGCTTGATGTTCACGGTCAGACGGTTTTTCAGCCCGCCGTGCTTCAGCGCTTCGATCACCGACTTGTAGGCGTCCGGCAACTCAACGTATTTGCCGACCATACCGATGGTCACTTCGCCGCCCGGATTGGCTTCTTCGTAGATCACCTGTTCCCATTCGGCCAGGTTGGCTTCCGGCGCGTTCAGGCTGAATCGTTTACAAATATAATCGTCCAGCCCCTGAGATTTCAATAGGCCTGGGATTTTATAAATAGAATCAACGTCTTTCAGAGAGATAACCGCTTTTTCCGGCACGTTGCAGAAAAGCGCGATTTTCGCGCGTTCGTTAGCAGGAACCGCGCGGTCGGAACGGCAAATCAGCACATCAGGCTGAATACCGATGGAAAGCAGCTCTTTTACGGAATGCTGGGTCGGCTTGGTTTTCACTTCGCCCGCCGCCGCCATGTACGGCACCAGCGTCAGGTGCATGTACAGGGTGTGCTCGCGGCCCACTTCCACCGCCATCTGACGGATGGCTTCGAGGAACGGCAGCGATTCGATATCGCCGACGGTGCCGCCGATTTCCACCAGCACCACATCATGGCCTTCGCCGCCTTCGATGATGCGTTCTTTGATCGCGTTGGTGATGTGCGGAATGACCTGCACGGTCGCGCCCAGATAGTCGCCGCGGCGTTCTTTACGCAGCACGTCGGAGTAGATGCGGCCGGTGGTGAAGTTGTTGCGACGCGACATTTTGGTGCGGATGAAGCGCTCGTAGTGACCCAAATCCAGATCGGTTTCTGCGCCGTCTTCGGTGACGAAAACTTCCCCATGCTGAATCGGGCTCATGGTGCCCGGATCCACGTTGATGTACGGGTCCAGTTTCATGATGGTAACGTTGAGGCCACGGGCTTCAAGAATAGCCGCCAGAGAGGCTGCGGCAATGCCTTTACCCAGAGAGGATACGACCCCGCCGGTCACAAAAATATAATTAGTTGTCATGCTGAACCTGAGAGTTTAGGTTTAAAGACGATGGAAGAACCAGGACGGGAAAGTAGTATACCCGAACCTCTCCTGACCTACAAACGATCGTTTTGCTGTCCATCATCTCGGCCGCCCTCCCGTGTTCATCAGGGTTTACTCCGCCGGCGCGCCCAAAACCCTCCAGGAAATACAAAGAGTTAGCGGAGAAAATTTCTTTTTACCGCCCCTCTCGAGCGATAAAACACCTTAGATTTCAGTTTGTTGGCCTTTTGCTGCCGACGGCAGCCCTGCGCCTGTGACCTGACCGTAAGCTTAACCGTTTCAGCTTGAGTGAACCTTGTTTGTGATCAACATTCAACATTGTCGTTGCAGCGATTCAACTTTCCTGGCGTTTCACCTGCTGCCAGGCGTCTTCCATCTGCTCCAGCGTGGCGTCTTCAAGCCGCAGCCCGCGTTGCTTGACGATCGCCTCCACCTCGCGGAAGCGGCGTTCGAACTTGCGGTTGGCCGCCTGCAATGCGTTCTCGGCCTTGTGGCCCAAATGGCGCGAGAGGTTCACCGTGGCGAACAGCAGATCGCCGATCTCCTCTTCCAGTTTACGCTCATCGACCACCGCCTGGCGGGCTTCGTGCATCACTTCGTCGATCTCTTCATACACTTTGTCCAGCACCGGCCCCAGCGTGTTCCAGTCGAAGCCGACCGAGGCGCAGCGTTTTTGGATCTTGTGCGCCTTCATCAACGCCGGCAACGCCTGCGGAATGTCGTCCAGCACTGAGTGCAGCGCTTTTTCGGCGCGCTCGCCGGCCTTGAGCTGCTCCCAGCGCGCCGCCACGGCTTCGCTGTCTCCGCCCTCGGCGTCGCCGAAGATGTGCGGATGACGGCGCTCCAGCTTGTCGCTGATGGCGGTACACACCTCATCAAAATCGAACAGCCCCTGTTCCTGCCCCATCTGGGCGTAGAACACCACCTGGAACAGCAAGTCGCCCAGTTCGTCGCGCAGATCGGCGTAGTCCTGCCGTTCGATGGCGTCCAGCACTTCGTAAGTCTCTTCCAGCGTGTAGGGCGCGATGGTGGCGAAGGTTTGCTTACGGTCCCATGAGCAACCGTTCTGCGGGTCGCGCAGCGTTTTCATGATGTTCAGCAGGCGCTGCAGCGAAGTGGATTGAGTCATAAAAAATCTCTGAGAAAATGGGGGCGCACGGACATGTCCGCCGGAACTGATGGAGTTCGGGCCGCATCAACCTCGGATGCGGCCCGAAAGGCGCAGGAGTTAGTTGCCGTGCAGACGCTTGGCGTCTATCACGTCCGGGAGCTGGTTCAGCTTCGCCAGCACCCGGCCCAGCACCTGCTGGTTATAAATTTCAATGTCCATATCGATGGTGGCCAACTGCTTCTTGGTATCGCTGCGGCTGGCGACGCCCAGCACGTTGACCTTTTCGTTGGCCAGAATGGTGGTGATATCGCGCAGCAGCCCGCTGCGATCGTTGGCCATCACGCGCACCACCAGCGAATAACCGCTGGAGTAGCTTTCTCCCCACACCGCATCGACGATGCGCTCCGGCGCATGCGATTGCAAATCGGCCAGCTGATCGCAGTCCGCACGGTGGATCGAGATGCCGCGCCCCTGGGTGATAAAGCCGACGATGTCGTCGCCCGGGATCGGCTGGCAGCAGCGGGCGATGTGGTGCATCAGGTTGCCCACGCCCTCCACCACCACGCGGCCGTTATCCTTGTTGCGGGCCGGCGGCGGCGCTTTCTGCTGCACCAGCTGGCGCAGCGCCTCGCGATCCTGCTCTTCGGCGCTCGGCTTGTTGAACTTGCCCTGCAGGTAATTCACCATCTGGTTCAGGCGAATGTCCCCGCCGCCGATCGCCGCCAGCACCTCGTCCAGCGAGTTCATGTTGTAGCGCGGGATCAGCAGCTTCTCGGCCTCTTTCAGGCTGATGCCGAGGTGTTCCAGCTCGTTGTCCAGCATCTGGCGGCCGGCAAGAATGTTCTTGTCGCGATCCTGCTTGCGGAACCAGTTGTGGATCTTCGAGCGCCCGCGGCTGGTGGTCACGTAGCCCAGGTTCGGGTTCAGCCAGTCGCGGCTCGGGTTCGGCTGTTTCTGGGTGATGATCTCAATCTGATCGCCCATCTTCAGCTGATAGGTAAACGGCACGATGCGGCCGCCGATCTTGGCGCCGATGCAGCGGTGACCAACGTCGCTGTGAATGTGGTAGGCGAAATCGAGCGGCGTGGAGCCGGCCGGCAGATCGACCACGTCGCCTTTCGGGGTAAATACATAGACCCGATCGTCGAACACCTGGCTGCGCACTTCGTCGAGCATCTCGCCGGAGTCCGCCATCTCTTCCTGCCAGGCGATCAGCTTACGCAGCCAGGCGATGCGCTCTTCATAGCCGGAGCGCACGGTAACCCCCGCGCCCTCTTTGTACTTCCAGTGTGCGGCCACGCCCAGCTCGGCGTCTTCATGCATTTGCCGGGTGCGGATCTGAATCTCGACGGTTTTGCCGCGCGGCCCCAGCACCACGGTGTGGATCGACTGGTAGCCGTTGGGTTTCGGGTTGGCGACGTAGTCGTCGAACTCGTCCGGCAGGTGGCGGAAGTGGGTATGCACGATGCCCAACGCCGCGTAGCAATCCTGTAGACGCTCCGCCACGATGCGCACCGCGCGCACGTCGAACAGTTCGTCGAACGCCAGGTGCTTTTTCTGCATCTTGCGCCAGATGCTGTAGATGTGTTTCGGCCGGCCGTAAATCTCCACCCGAATGCCTTCTTTGGCCATCTCGGCGCGCAGCCCGGCGACGAAGTCGTCGATGAACTGTTCGCGATCGATGCGGCGCTCATGCAGCAGCTTGGCGATGCGCTTGTATTCTTCCGGGTGCAGGTAGCGGAAGCAGAAATCCTCCAGCTCCCACTTCAGCTGGCCGATGCCGAGCCGGTTAGCCAACGGCGCATAGATGTTGGAACACTCTTTCGCCGCCAGCACGCGTTCGTCTTCCGGCGCGTCTTTCACCTCGCGCAGGTGGGCGATGCGCTCCGCCAGCTTGATGACGACGCAGCGGAAATCCTCCACCATCGCCAGCAGCATGCGGCGCACGTTGTCGACCTGTTCGGAGGCCATCGAGTCGTTTTGGGTGGCTTTCAGTTGGCGAATAGCGTCCATGTCCCGCACGCCATGCACCAGGGCGACGATGCCCTTGCCGAACGTTTCCGTCAGGATCTCTTCCTGCACGATGCCGGCATCCACCAGCGGGAACAGCAGCGCGGCGCGCATGCTGTCGTTGTCCATGCTCAGCGTCGAGAGGATTTCCACCATCTCCAGGCCGCGCCACAACAGCAGCGAGGCGTCGGGATGGTTTTGGGTCTGCTGCTCACAATAACGCCAGGTTGCGGCCAATCGCTCACATGACTGCGGGTTGGGTAGCCCCAAGCCGGCGATCCACTCATCGAGAGCGAACTCACCCGCCGTATTCAGATGTGCACTTCTTACCGCAACCATAACTTCTCCCTACTTTGCAGCGACCTCTGGCGCGCGCTCGTTGATAAACAGCGCCATTGATTCAAGATGCCCCGTGTGCGGAAACATATCCAACATCCGCACGCGCGCAAGACGATAACCGGCGTTCAACAGCACTTTGCTGTCGCGAGCCAGCGTGGTGGGGTTACAGGAAACATACACCACCCGCGCCGGCGCCAATTTTACAATGTGTGACATCACCCCGGCCGCACCGGCGCGGGCGGGATCCAGCATCACCTTATCAAACCCTTGTGCTGCCCAAGGTTGCCGCTCAACGTCGTCCTCCAGATTCTCATGGAAGAACGACGCATTATTCAGCTTATTCTTATGTGCATTATATTGCCCATTCGCTACCAGCGTGGCAACACCTTCGATGCCCACCACCGCAGCGGCGCGGCGCGCCAGCGGCAGGGTGAAATTCCCCATGCCGCAGAACAGGTCCAGCACCCGATCATTGGGTTGAATGTCGAGCCATTCAAGGGCCTGCGCCACCATTTGTTGGTTTACGGCGTCATTGACCTGAATAAAGTCGCGCGGACTGAAGTCTAAGCGTAGCCCGTCAACCTGATAATACGGCGTTTCACCGCACAGTTTTTCCACCCGATCGCTGTCCGGCGCCAGATAAACGGCGACCTTTTCCCGCTCGCCAAACGCCAACAGCGCCTGGCGATCCGCCTCTTTCAGGGCATCGAGATGGCGCAGCACCAGCAGCGGACCGTTATCCGCCAGCACCAGCTCCACATGCCCCAGCCGCCGCACCGCCTGCAGCCCGCTCAGGCAGGCGCGCACCGGCGCCAGCAGCTGTTCCAGCTCCGGGCGCAGCACCGGGCAGTGCTCCACCGCCACCAGCTCGCTGGAGGCCGCCTGTCGAAACCCCATCATCAGGCGCTGCAGCTTCGGCTGCCACGCCAGGCTCAGGCGGGCGCGGCGGCGATAGCCGTATTCCGGGCCGGCGATCACCGGTTCCTGTTGCGGGGTTACTCCGGTTTCGCGGGCGATCATGCGCACCAGCGCCGCCGCCTTGCTCTGCTGTTGCAGCGCCTCATCCGCATGTTGCTGCTGGCAGCCGCCGCACACGCCGAAATGCGGGCAGCGCGGCTCCACCCGCTGCGGGCTGCGGCTCAGCAGGCGCTTGAGCTTGCCTTTGGCGAACTGGCGCTTGTCTTCGGTCAGCTGGATTTCCGCCTGCTCGCCCGGCAATACGCCCGGCACGAACACCGCTTTGCCGTCGTGGCGCGCCACGCCCTGGCCGAAAGGATCGAGATCGCTCACCGTCACGGTGAAGATTTGTGAGCTCTGCCGGGTCGTCACGCGGCGTTTGGGAGAGTAGAATTGCGCCATATTTGTCGATTGTGTGCTGGTTCATTAAGCTAGTGTCAGCTGTCAATTCTCCCACATTGGAATCCCATGACCAAATACAGCCTGCGTGCGCGCATGATGATCCTGATTCTGGCCCCGACCTTGCTGATTGGTTTGCTGCTCAGCACCTTCTTCGTGGTGCACCGCTATAACGAGCTGCAGGAGCAATTGGTCGACGCCGGCGCCAGCATCATCGAGCCGCTGGCGGTAGCCAGCGAGTACGGCATGACGTTCCGCAGCCGCGAATCGGTCAGGCAACTGGTCAGCCTGCTGCACCGCCGCCATTCGGACATCGTGCGGTCGATCACCGTGTTCGATGCGCAGAACAACCTGTTCGTCACCTCCAATTATCACCACAACTTCGCCCAGCTGCAGTTGCCGAAAGGCGTGCCGTTGCCCACCGAACTGATGCTCACCCGGCGCGGCGATTCGCTGATCCTGCGCACGCCGATCCTGTCGGAAAATCAGTATCCGGATGAAACCGCCGACGGCGGCAGCCACCCCGACAACAACCTGGGCTATGTGGCGATCGAGCTGGATCTGCAGTCGGTGCGGCTGCAGCAGTATAAAGAGGTGTTCGTCTCCACCCTGCTGCTGCTGCTGTGCATGTGCATCGCCATCCTGTTCGCTTACCGCCTGATGCGCGACGTGACCGGTCCGATCCGCAACATGGTGAACACCGTCGATCGCATCCGCCGCGGCCAGCTCGACAGCCGCGTGGAGGGCTACATGCTCGGCGAGCTGCACATGCTGAAGAACGGCATCAACTCGATGGCGATGTCGCTCACCGCCTATCACGAAGAGATGCAGCAGAACATCGATCAAGCCACGTCTGACCTGCGTGAAACGCTGGAGCAGATGGAGATCCAGAACGTCGAACTGGATCTGGCGAAAAAACGCGCGCAGGAGGCGGCGCGCATCAAGTCCGAATTCCTGGCCAACATGTCGCACGAGTTGCGTACCCCGCTCAACGGCGTGATCGGTTTTACCCGCCAGATGCTGAAAACCGATCTGAGCGCGACCCAAACCGACTATTTGCAGACCATCGAGCGCTCGGCCAACAACCTGCTGACCATCATCAATGACGTGCTGGACTTCTCCAAGCTGGAGGCCGGCAAACTGGTGCTGGAGCATATTCCGTTCGCCCTGCGCGAAACGCTGGACGAAGTGGTGGTGCTGCTGGCCCCCAGCGCCCATGACAAAGGGTTGGAGCTGACGCTGGATGTGCACAACGACGTGCCGGAGCAGGTGATCGGCGACTCGCTGCGCCTGCAGCAAATCATCACCAACCTGCTGGGCAACGCCATCAAGTTCACCGAAACCGGCAATATCGATATTCGCGTCGAGCTGCGCAAACAGCTGGAGCGCCGGGTGGAAGTGGAAGTGCAGATCCACGACACCGGCATCGGCATCTCCGAACGCCAGCAGTCGCAGCTGTTCCAGGCGTTCCGCCAGGCGGACGCCAGCATCTCCCGCCGCCACGGCGGCACCGGGCTGGGGTTGGTGATCACGCAAAAGCTGGTGAAGGAGATGGGCGGCGACATCTGCTTCCACAGCCAGCTGAATCGCGGCTCGACCTTCTGGTTCCACATCACGCTGGATCTGAACGAGGGCATGCTGTCGCTGGCGCCGAACCTGCCGGATCTGAACGGCAAAACGCTCGCCTACATCGAGTCCAACCCGACGGCGGCACAGGCGACGCTCAACATGCTCAGCGTCACGCAGCTGGTGATCACCCACTCGCCGACGCTGGGCCAACTGCCGTCAGGCCATTACGATTTCCTGCTGGCCGGCGTGCCGATCCCGTTCCGCGACAACATGGCGCAGCATCAGGACAAATTGTTGGCCTCGCTGAAGCTGGCCGATCGGGTCATTCTGGCGCTGCCGTGCCAGGCGCAGATCGACGCCGAGCTGCTTAAGCAACAAGGCGCGCTCGGCTGCCTGATCAAGCCTATCACCAGCACGCGTCTGTTCCCGCTGCTGAGAATGGAAACGCCCGATCGGCTCGCCGCCCCGCCTGAGCGTAAACGTCTGCCGCTGACGGTGATGGCGGTCGACGACAACCCGGCCAACCTGAAGCTGATCGGCACGCTGCTGGGCGAACAGGTGGAAAAAACGCTGCTGTGCGAGAGCGGTGAGGAAGCGCTGGCGCTGGCGCGCAACAACGTGCTGGATCTGATCCTGATGGACATTCAAATGCCGAAGATGGACGGCATTCACGCCAGCGAACTGATCCGCCAACTGCCGCACCACAACTCCACGCCGATCGTCGCCGTCACTGCCCATGCCGCCAGCGGCGAACGCGAGCATCTGCTGCAGGCGGGGATGGACGACTACCTGGCCAAGCCGATCGACGAGAAAATGCTGACCCGCGTGCTGTCGCGCTACCACAGCGGCGACGTGGAAAGCGCCGTCGCCGACGATGCCCCGCTGTCGCTCGACTGGCCGCTGGCGCTGCGCCAGGCGGCCAATAAACCGGATCTGGCGCGCGATCTGCTGCAAATGCTGCTCGATTTCCTGCCGCAGGTACGCGAACGGGTGCAGGCGCTGCTCGAGGGGCAACACGACGACGAGATCCTCGACCTGGTCCATAAGCTGCACGGCAGCTGCAGCTACAGCGGCGTGCCGCGCCTCAAGCAGCTGTGTTTCTACCTCGAGCGGCAACTGCGCCAGGGCATCACCAACGACGAGCTGGAGCCGGAGTGGCTGGAGCTGTTGGATGAGATTGAACTGGTGATCCACGCGGCGCGTGCGCATCTGGCGCAACCGGCCTGAATCCTCAGGCCATAATGCAAAAAGGCACGCCGTAGCGTGCCTTTGTTGCTTTTAGCGCCTGACGTTTATCACTGCGCCAGCAGGTACAGCTGGCTATCGCCGCGCTGAATATTCAACGCCAGCACCGACGGTTTGCTGTCGAGGATTTTACGCAGCTCGCCCAGGTTCTGGATCGGCTGTTGGTTCACGCCCAGGATCACGTCGCCCTTTTTCAGGCCGATGCGCGCGGCGGCGCTGCCGGCTTTCACGCTGTCGACCTTAACGCCTTTCACGTTGCCGACCTGGGTATTGCTCAGCTCGGCGCCTTCAATGCCGGTGTAGATATTGCCCGAGGCCACCTGGGTCTGCGCGCTTTGCTCCAGCGTGACGTCAATCGTTATCGGCTTGCCGTCGCGGATAATGCCCAGCGACATCTTGCTGCCGACCGGCAACGTGCCGATCTCTGCCCGGAACGAGGCGAAGCTGGAGATGGCCTTGCCGTTCATAGTGACGATCACGTCACCGGCCTTGATGCCCGCCTTCGCGGCGGAAGATTTCGGCATTACCTGGCTGACGAAGGCGCCGCGCTGCGCGTCGACCTTCATCGCCTTGGCCAGCTCAGAGTTCAGCTCGGTGCCCATGATGCCCAGCTCGCCGCGTTTCACCTGGCCATACTCGACCATTTGCGCCGTCAGGTTTTTCACCATATTGCTCGGAATGGCGAAGCCGATGCCGATGTTGCCGCCGTCCGGCGCCAGGATCGCGGTGTTGATGCCGATCAGCTCGCCGTTCAGGTTAACCAGCGCGCCGCCGGAGTTGCCGCGGTTGATTGCCGCATCGGTCTGGATAAAGTTTTCGTAGTTTTCGATGTTCAGGCCGCTGCGCCCCAGGGCGGACACGATGCCCGAGGTGGCGGTTTCACCCAGCCCGTACGGGTTGCCGATCGCCACGGTGTAATCGCCGACGCGCAGCTGATCGGAGTCCGCCATCTTGATCGCCGTCAGGTTCTTGAAGTCTTTCAGCTGGATCAGGGCGATGTCGGAACGCGGATCCTTGCCGATCACTTTGGCGTCGAAACGGCGGCCGTCGCTCAGCTGCACCTGGATCTTGTTGGCGTTGTCCACCACGTGATTGTTGGTCACCACATAGCCCTTGGCGGCATCGATAACCACCCCGGCGCCCAGCGCCTGGAATTTCTGCTGCGTGCCCTGCGGCTGCTGGCCATCCGGTCCGGGCTGTTCAGCGCCCTGACACATCGGCGAGCCCTGGAACGGTGAACCGTCCTGGCAGAACGGCGAATCTTCACCGAAGAACTGTTGGAACTGTTGCGGCATGCGCGGCGTATTGACCGTGGTGCTGCCCTCAACGTTAATGCTCACGACGGAAGGCATCACCTTCTCCAGCATCGGCGCCAGGCTCGGCAACTGCTGGGTGCTGGAAGACGCGGTTTCAGCGGCGCTGGCCGTAACCGGGCCCATCGCCATACCGATGCTGAATGCCAGTGCGCTCAGAACTAATGCGGTTTTTTTCATCTGTGTGTCTCTTATAAAGTCGTTCAAAAAAGAATGGCTGTCTTGCGTGCTTATTCAGAGTTAATTAATAGCCCGAAGTTCCGGCACAGATGATTGGCAATAGTAAACAAATATTGTTCGTCTTTACAAAACTCGAGACAGCCAACCGGTTGGAATTGCTGATAATTATTCCTCCGCTTAATTATTCCGCCGCCATTAATCGACGATATTCATCATAGGCATAAAGGTCGGTCATTCCGCTGATATAGTCCTGCAATAAACGCGCGCGGAAATAATATTCCCGAATGGTTTGCTGCTCCGGCGATAAATGCTGCAGCCCTTCTACCGCCTCCACATAAGCCAGCCGATGCTTGGTGGACAGCTTGTGGAACAGGCGCGTTTCGATCGGGTAAGCGCGATGGCTGTCCTCGCGCACCAACCGGCTGAAGTCCGCCAGCGACATCGCCAGCAGCGGGCTGTAAATGTCCAGCAGGCCGCTGATCACCCGGTAGCCTTGCAGCTCGAGCTGCTCGACCTCCGGGTGGTTGAACACGTGCTTGAACGCCACATTTTTAAATATTTTCAGCAGCTGATAGGCCGGGCTGGAATCTTCCAGCAGCGCCTGATTGAAACTGCCCTGATAAACCGCGTCAAGATTGTCGATAAAGCGCTGCGCCGCGTGCGGCACCAGCCGCGCCACGGTAAACACCCGCAGATACATGAAGAACTGATCTTCCGCGCTGCGCCGCGCGCCGCCGCGGTCGATCTTGCGAAACGCGCTGGCGACGGTCTTGTCGAACAGATCGCCCGGCGCCACCTCGCCCCACTCCTGAATCAGATGCTGATACAGCTGCTCGACGGTGAAAATGCTCTTCTCCACCGCGTCTTCCAGATCGGCCACGCAGTACGAGATATCGTCGGCGGCCTCCATGATGTAGGTCAGCGGAAAACGATCGAACTCGCCCATGTGCAGCTCGCGCCGCAGCCTATCGACAAAGGCTTCTTCCGCCAGATAATAGCCGGGCTTTTTCATCAAATAGCTGTGGCTGGCGGGGATGTCGCCCGCCCAATAAGCCGGGCGGGTGTATTTCAAAATGCAGCCGACCTGCGCGTAGGTCAGATTGAGTTTCAGCAGGCTGTACACCATGCGGATCGCCTGGGCGTTGCCCTCGAAATGGCTGAGATCCTGACGGATCCGGCTGCGCAGCCGGTTCAGATCGCTCTCCCCTTCATGCAGCCGCAGCGACGCGACCTGGCAGCGATCGTGACTGCCCGGCTCGCTGCCGCAGCTGGCAGGATCGAGCCGCTGGGTGAACCAGTCGTTGATCGCCGACTCGCCGAAGTGACCGAACGGCGGATTGCCGATATCGTGCATCAGACAGGCCATTTCCACGATGCTCTCAAACGGATCGAGCAGCCGGGTCAGGCCGAATTCATCGATCTTACCCGCCTGTTTGAAGCGGTTGAGGATCTCTTTGGCGATATGGCGCCCGACCTGCTGCACCTCCATCGAGTGCGTCAGGCGGCTGCGCACCGCCGCGTTGCGCTCCAGCGGAAACACCTGGGTTTTTTGCTGCAAACGGCGAATGGCGGCCGAGTTGACGATGCGCCCGCGATCGCTCTCGAACTGCCGCACGATGTCGTACTCTTCCTCGGCCTCGATCGGTTTGCTGAAAGGCCGTTGGAAGCTGATTTTTTGCTTGAAGTCGATCCCGGACATCTGTTTCTCCGCCGTTGCGCCCTGCCCCCGTGATAACAATTCCCGGCGGCGGATGCAACGCATTATCTCTGATACACAGCCATGATAGACTATGCCGCAATTCTCACGGCCAATCAGCGAGTGTTATTTATGAAAGTAGGCATCATCGGCGCAATGGAGCAGGAAGTCACCCTGCTGCGCGATCAAATCGAAAACCGTCAAACCATCCAGCGCGCGGGCTGCGAAATCTACACCGGCCAGATCGGCGGCGTTGAAGTGGCCCTGCTGAAATCCGGCATCGGCAAAGTCTCCGCAGCCATGGGCACCACCCTGCTGCTGGAGCACTGCAGCCCGGACGTGGTGATCAATACCGGCTCCGCCGGCGGCCTGGCCAGCACGCTGCGCGTGGGCGATATCGTAGTGTCGGAAGAAGTGCGCTACCACGACGCCGACGTCACCGCCTTCGGCTACGAGCCGGGCCAGATGGCCGGCTGCCCGGCGGCGTTCGTCGCCGACGACGCACTGATCGCGCTGGCGGAAAGCTGCATCAAACAGCTGGATCTGCACGCGGTGCGCGGCCTGATCTGCAGCGGTGACGCCTTCATCAACGGCGCCGAGCCGCTGGCGCGCATCCGCGCCACCTTCCCGCGCGTCGCCGCCGTGGAAATGGAAGCCGCGGCGATCGCCCACGTCTGCCATCTGTTCGGCACGCCGTTCGTGGTGGTGCGCGCCATTTCCGACGTCGCCGACAGCGAGTCGCACATGAGCTTTGACGAGTTCCTGGTGGTAGCGGCCAAGCAGTCTACGCTGATGGTCAACGCCATGCTGCAAACCCTGGCCAAGCGCGGTTGATGTGAGGCTGCGCTTCACCTCGGCGCTCTGGCTGCTGGCGTTCTGGCTAGCCCTGCCGGCCGGGGCCGCCCAGCGAGTGATCAGCCTGGCGCCCAATGCGACCGAACTCGCCTATGCCGCCGGCATGGGCGAGGTGCTGGTGGCGGCGAGCGCCTATTCCGATTATCCGCCGCAGGCCGCCAGGCTGGAGCAGGTGGCCTCCTGGCAGGGCATCAATCTGGAGCGGGTGCTGGCGCTCAAGCCGGATCTGATCCTCGCCTGGCGCGGCGGCAATCCGCAGCGCGTGCTGGATCAGCTCGCCGCATTCGGCATCCCGATCTTCTATGCGGACGCCGATAATCTCGAAGGGATCGCCGGCTTGCTGGATAAGCTGGCGCAATACAGCCCGCACCCGGACCAGGCGCATCAGGCCGCCGCCGGCCTTCGCCGTCAGTTCGCTGCTCTCAGACAACAGTACGCCGATAATCCTCCGCGACGCGTGTTGCTGCAGTTCGGCACCCAGCCGCTGTTCACCAGCTCCGGCGCCACGCTGCAGAGCCAGGTGTTGGCGCTGTGCGGCGCGCAGAACGTCTTCGCCGACAGCCGCACGCCTTGGCCGCAGATCAGCCGCGAGCAGGTGCTGGCGCGCCAACCCCAGGCCATCGTCATCACCGGCGGCGCGAAAGAGGCCGCCAATGTGAAAGCCTTCTGGGCGCCGCAGCTGCAGGTGCCGGTGATCGCGCTGAATGAAGACTGGTTCAATCGCGGCGGCCCGCGGCTGCTGTTGGCGGCGCAGCAACTGTGCCGCCAGCTGGCGGAGATCCGCTGATGCTGGTGTTCTGGTTGGATATTCTCGGTACGGCGGTGTTCGCCGTCTCCGGCGTACTGCTGGCCGGCAAACTGCGCATGGATCCGTTCGGCGTGTTGGTGTTGGGCGTGGTTACCGCGGTCGGCGGCGGCACCATCCGCGATATGGCGCTGGCCAACGGCCCGGTGTTCTGGGTCAAGGATCCCACCGATCTGGTGGTGGCGATGATCACCTGCGTATTGACGCTGCTGCTGGTGCGCCAGCCGCGCCGCCTGCCGAAATGGGTGCTGCCGGTGCTCGATGCCGTCGGGCTGGCGGTGTTCGTCGGCATCGGCGTCAACAAGGCTTTCGCGGCCGGTACCGGCCCGCTGGTGGCGATCTGCATGGGGGTGATCACCGGCGTCGGCGGCGGCATTATCCGCGACGTGCTGGCGCGCGAGATCCCGATGATCCTGCGCACCGAAATTTACGCCACTGCCTGCATCATCGGTGGCATCGCGCACGCCACGGCGTTTTACACCTTAAACATGCCGCTGCAACAAGCCATGATGCTGGGCATGGTCATCACGCTGGCCATTCGGCTGGCGGCCATCCGCTGGCACCTCAAGCTGCCCGCCTTTATTCTCGAACGCTGAGCCGCCGCCCTGCGGGGCGAATGCAGCCACGCGACGGCACAGCCGAATATCATCCACAGCCCACCGGCCCAGGAGAACGGCGTGGCAGTGATCCTCGTGGAGTGGTAGGCATAAAAAAACCCGCCGGCCGGAAAGCGAGCGGGTTGATATTCTGACAGGCAAACTCAGATGCTGAACGACGAACCGCAACCGCAGGTGGTTTTGGCATTCGGGTTGGTCACCACGAAGCGCGATCCTTCCAGCCCTTCGGTGTAGTCCACCGAACCGCCAACCAGATACTGCAGGCTCATCGGATCGACCACCAGCGCCACGCCCTGCTTCTCGATGGTCATGTCGCCATCGTTGACCTTGTCGTCAAAAGTGAAACCGTACTGGAATCCGCTGCAGCCGCCGCCGGTAATGTAAACCCGCAACTTCAGGTTCGGATTTTCTTCGTCAGCAATCAGGTACTTGACCTTGTTTGCTGCTGCCTCGGTAAATTGCAGGGGCAGTGCCGTTTCATCACTCATACTCTTTACTCCCAACATTGTTCAGCATCAGATCGCGACCAGGGCTGCCTGATTAATATTAACGATTATCCGATACCTGAGTGTTGCGTTCAAGTATTCACCGCATTTGTTGTATTTTCTTTACTTGTTTTCTCCGCCGCTTCCCGCGCCAACTGCGCCTCCTGCCGTTGCAGGGTGCGCGCCAGGATCGACGAATACAGCGGCTTGCCGCCGAGCAGTTGCGCCACCACCGTAGCGCCGAGGCAGGTGATGATCATCGGTAAAATCAGCTGGTAGTTGTCGGTCATTTCCAGCACCAACACGATACCGGTCAGCGGGGCGCGCACCGTGGCGGCGAACAACGCCCCCATGCCGGCGATGGCGAAAGTGCCCGCCTCGATGCCGTACTGCGGGAACAAATGCGCCCCCGCCAGCCCGAAGGCGGTGCCGAACAGCGTGCCCAGCGCCAGCATCGGCGCAAAGATGCCGCCCGGCGCGCCGGAACCGAAGCACAGCAGCGTGGTGAAGATGCGGGTAATGAAAATGAACATCAACATGCCGACGCTGTAATTGCCCGCCGCGGCGATCGGGATCAGCCCAAAGCCGCCGCCCGCCGCCTCCGGCTGGATCAGCCCCAGAATGCCGCACACGCCGCCGAGCAGCCCGCCCATCAGCAGCACATTGCGCATTCTGCCGCCGTGCAGGCGCGCGAACATGTCCTGAGTGCGAAAGATCAGCGCGTTGAATCCCACACCCACCGCGCCGAATATCGCGCCCAGCACCAGATAGAGCCACAAGGTGTTGATGGGCGCCGAGGCGAGTTTGCCGACCGCGATCACCGAGCCTTGGCCGTTGAACAGCTGGAACACCACGCTCGACATGATAACGCCGATAAACACCGCTTTAATCGAGATCAGGTTGTAGCGAAACTGCGGCCGCATCTCTTCGATGATAAACAGAATGCCGGCCAGCGGCGCGTTGAACGCGGCGGACAGCCCGGCGGCGGCCCCGGTCGCCAGCAGCGAATGGCGCGCCTCGGCGCCGCGAATGCGCAGCACGTCCAATACCATGCGCCCGACGTTGCCGCCCATCTGTACCGTAGGCCCTTCGCGCCCCAGCACCATGCCCGCCCCCAGCGTTCCCATGCCGCCGATGAATTTCACCGGTATCACGCGCCACCAGCGCACCGGCCGCAGCTCCTCCAGCGCGCCTTCGATCTCCGGAATGCCCGAACCGCCAGCCTCAGGCGCAAAGCGCCGCACCAGGTAATAACCCAGCGCCGCCAGCGCGGCGGACAAGATAAACGCCAGCGGCCACACCAGGATCCAGAAGTCGGCGACCTGCGCCAGCGAAGCCAGCCGCTGCTGCTGCACCCACTCCACCGCTTTATCGAAGGCCACGCCGAGCAAACCGGCCAGCGTCCCCACCAGCGCGGCCATCAACAGGATCGCCACCGGCGTTTTATCGCGGCGGATAAACTGGCGCACCGCATCGCTGCGGCTAAGACGCGGGCTCAACGTCCCGACTGGCTGTGATTGTGATTCTGTCATCGCGAGTGATTCGTCAGGTAATTTGTAATACAAATAGGCAGGGCGATAATTCTACCCCAACCCGGCGGCGGGCGCTGCCGTTAATGGTATCTGACTGTGATCGTTTCATAACGCGGCGCTCTCCTCTAGAATAGCGCGGTCAAATCATTCAAAAGAGAATCCAGGAGCCGATTTATGAGCCTACACAGCAAGTCCGAAAGTCTGTACGCCCAGGCGCAACAGTTGATCCCCGGCGGGGTAAACTCTCCGGTGCGTGCATTCACCGGCGTGGGCGGTGTGCCGCTGTTTATCGAGCGCGCAGACGGGGCTTACCTGTTCGATGCCGACGGCAAGGCCTATATCGACTATGTCGGTTCCTGGGGGCCGATGGTGCTGGGGCATAACCACCCGGCGATCCGCGACGCGGTGATTGAAGCGGCGCAGCGCGGCCTGAGCTTCGGCGCGCCGACCGAGATGGAAGTCAAAATGGCGCAGCTGGTCACCGAACTGGTGCCGACGATGGATATGGTGCGCATGGTGAACTCGGGCACCGAAGCCACCATGAGCGCTATCCGCCTGGCGCGCGGCTACACCAACCGCGATAAAATCATCAAGTTCGAAGGCTGCTACCACGGCCACGCCGACTGCCTGCTGGTGAAAGCCGGCTCCGGCGCGCTGACCCTCGGCCAGCCGAACTCACCGGGCGTGCCGGCCGACTTCGCCAAACACACCCTGACCTGCACCTATAACGATCTGGATTCGGTGCGCGCCGCCTTCGAACAGTACCCGTCCGAGATCGCCTGTATCATCGTCGAGCCGGTCGCCGGCAACATGAACTGCGTGCCACCGCTGCCGGAATTCCTGCCGGGCCTGCGCGCCCTGTGCGACAAGTACGGCGCGCTCTTGATCATCGACGAAGTGATGACCGGCTTCCGCGTCGCGCTGGCCGGCGCGCAATCCTATTACGGCGTCGAGCCGGATCTGACCTGCCTCGGAAAAATCATCGGCGGCGGCATGCCGGTGGGCGCCTTCGGCGGCCGTCGCGAGGTGATGGACGCGCTGGCGCCGACCGGCCCGGTCTACCAGGCGGGCACCCTGTCCGGCAACCCGATCGCCATGGCGGCGGGCTACGCTTGCCTGACCGAAGTGTCGCAGGTTGGCGTGCACCAGACGCTGACCGAACTGACCGAGATGCTGTCCGCTGGCCTGCTGCACGCGGCGCAGGAAGAGAATATTCCATTGGTGGTCAACAACGTCGGCGGCATGTTCGGCCTGTTCTTCACCGACGCGCCGGCGGTCACCTGCTACCAGGACGTGATGCAGTGCGACGTGGAACGCTTCAAGCGCTTCTTCCACCTGATGCTGGAAGAGGGGGTGTATCTCGCGCCGTCCGCCTTCGAAGCGGGTTTCATGTCCGTGGCGCACAGCAAGGAAGACATCCAGCGCACCATCGACGCCGCGCGTCGCTGCTTCGCCAAGCTGTAATCCCGGCCGGATGGCCAAAAAGAAACGGGCGCCGAGGCGCCCGTTTTGTTTTTCACGGCGGTTTACAGCAGCGTGCCGTAAATGGTCAACAGCGCCACCACCACCACGATGATCATCGTCACCTTGCGCGCCAGCGTCACCGCCGCCCGCGGCGTTTGCACCGGGTCCATATGCGGATCGCGCGCCAGCGAGAACTGCGCCAGCCGCGTCAACACCTGATACGACGACGAATGCCGATCGCCGAGTGAGGCGAACCAGGCCGGCAACGCGCGCTCGCCGTGGCCGAACAACGCATAGGCCACCCCGGCCAAACGCACCGGGATCCAGTCCAGCCAGTTCAGCAGATGATCAATGCCCGACTGCGAACGCTCCAGCGGCGTATTGTGGCGCGCCAGCCAGGTTTGATAGGCGCGCAGGAAGGCATATCCCGCCAGCGCGATCGGCCCGTACGGCCCAAAGACCACGAACCAGAACAGCGGCGCCAGGTAATAACGGAAGTTGATCCACAGCAGCGCGTTTTGCAGCTCGCGCAGGCGCAGCTCTTCACTGCAGTCCACCGGCAAACCGTGGATCAACGCCAGCTCTTCCGCCATCTGATCGCTGGCATGGGTATCCCCCTGCCGCGCCGCTTTCAGGTAGGCGCGATAGTGTTTGCGCTTGATGCCGGCGCCGACGCACAGCAGATCGATGACGATCCACAGCAGCAGCGTCACCACGCCGAAGAATAACCCGTGCGACAACCACAGAACGCCCCAGACGATCACCATCCAGGCGGCGGTCATCGCCAGCGTCTGCGCCAGCGAAACCCGATGCAGCCGCTGAAATACCACTTCGAGGCGATGATCCAGCTGCCAGTGTTCCCCCAGCTTGAACAGGCGCTCCCAGGCCAAAACCAGCAACAGCGTAAACAGCGTCATTAGCGATTCCTCTCCCTTTTTCTTGTCTCAAGCATAGCGTCGGCGGGCGCGCCGCGTTGTTCCAGAGATGCCAGATAGCGATCCCAATCGAACGCCGGCCCGGGATCGGTTTTGCGGCCGGGGGCGATATCGCAATGCCCGGCGATATGCGCCGCCAACGGCGGATAGTGTTCGGCCAGCAGCGCGGTGACCGCCTGCAGCGTGCGATATTGCGCCTCGGTGTAGGCTAACTGGTCGGTGCCTTCCAGCTCGATGCCGATGGAGAAATCGTTGCACCGTTCGCGCCCCTGATACAGAGAAACGCCCGCGTGCCACGCGCGCTGGTCGAAGGGCACATACTGCACGATCTCCCCGTCGCGGCGGATCAGACAGTGCGCAGACACTCGCAGCTGATGGATCTCGGCGAAATAAGGGTGCTGCGCGGGATCGAGCGTGCCGGTGAACAGCTGGTCGATATAGGGGCCACCGAATTCGCCGGGCGGCAGGCTGATGTTATGGATGACCAGCAGCGAGGGCGGCTCGTCATCCGGGCGCCGATCGCAGTGCGGCGAAACCACTCGCGTCACCCCGACAATCCAGCCATTTTCCAACTGCATCAGACACCTCTCTGCGGTGGTACTTATTCCTGCAACAGAGTAGCATGTTCCCCTACGAACTAACCGTCCATTTCGGAGTTTTCCATGCCGACACGCCGCTACAGTGCCGACCGTCGCCGCACCGAGCTTCTTGAACGTATTGAAAGTGATATTCCCTATTCCGTCGCCCAGGCGCTGCGCGAAGACCTGGGAGGTGAAGTTGACGCCGGGCGCGATATTACCGCGCAATTGTTACCGGCGGACAAGCAGGCCGAAGCCACCGTCATTACCCGCGAAGCCGGCGTGTTCTGCGGCCGCCGCTGGCTGAACGAAGTCTTTATTCAGTTGGGCAACCAGGTGCAGGTGGAGTGGCTGGTGGCAGACGGCGACCGTCTGATACCGAACCAACCGCTTTGCCGGCTGCGCGGCCCTGCGCGGGTGCTGTTGACCGGCGAGCGCACCGCGCTGAACTTCGTGCAGATGCTCTCCGGCGTGGCGACCGAGGTCAGCCGCTACGTGGCTCTGCTGGAAGGCACCCAGACTCGCCTGCTCGATACCCGCAAGACCTTGCCCGGCCTGCGCACCGCGCTGAAATACGCCGTGCTGTGCGGGGGCGGCAGCAACCACCGGCTGGGGCTGTCCGATGCCTTCCTGATCAAGGAAAACCACATCATCGCCTCCGGCTCGATCAAAAACGCGGTGGAAAAAGCCTTCTGGCTGCACGCCGACGTGCCGGTGGAAGTGGAAGTCGAGTCGCTCGATGAGCTGCAGCAGGCGCTGGACGCCGGCGCCGACATCATCATGCTGGACAACTTCAGCGTCGAGATGATGCGTCAGGCGGTCGCCCAAACCCAGGGCCGCGCCCAGCTGGAGGTGTCCGGCAACGTCACCAGCGAGACGCTGCGCACCTTCGCCGAGACCGGCGTGGATTACATTTCGGTCGGCGCGCTGACCAAACATGTGACCGCGCTCGATCTGTCGATGCGCTTCAAATGATCCCCTCGCCCCCGGCCGCCGCCGGGGGCGTTAACGCAGATTTGCGAAGCCCCTCGCACCGTTTTTTCCTCCGTTGCAAACGACATCAATACTGATGGAAGTACGCCGAGAAACGCGTAAAACCCGCTCGCCGTTCCCCCGCGCAAACCGCTACCGTTGTCTTCCACACCCTTATGGAGGAAACAACGCATGGAAACGCAACGCGGCTTTAGCCTGATCGAACTGATGGTGGTGATCGCCATCATCGCCATCCTCAGCGCCATCGGCATTCCCGCCTACCAGCGCTACATCCAGAAAGCGGCGATGACCGACATGCTGCAAACCATGGCGCCATATAAGCTGGCGGTCGAGTTGTGCGTGCTGGATGAAGGCGCGCCCGCCGGCTGTGAAGCCGGCAGCAAAGGCATTCCCAGCGGCGGCGCGTCGCGTTACGTCAGCGGGGTGAAAGTCGTTAAAGGCGTAATCACGCTGACCGGCACCCAAACGCTGCAGGGGCTGGCGGTGGCGTTAACCCCCAAGTCGAACGCCGATGGGCTGACCCGCTGGACCCGGCTGTGCAGCAGCGAAAACGCGACGCTGGTTGAGGTGTGCCGGGAAGTCTTCCGCTTCGACGACGCGGCGGAGTAACGGCGATGAACGCGCAAATCAGCGAAGAGGTTCACACCCTGTGTCGGCGCTATCAGGCGCTGGCGCTGAGCGAGGACCCGACCACCTTGACGGTCGCGCTCAGCGAAGAAGCGCCGCAGGGGCTGCTGGCGGCGCTGCGTTTCGCCACCGGTAAACGCATCCATCTGGAACAATGGCCGGCGGCCAGGTTGGAGCTGGCGCTTAACCAGCGCCACGAACCGCTCTCGGCGCCGCTGGCGGCCGAAGAGGACACGACCGACATCGCCTACCCCGACGACGGCGATGCGCCGGTGGTGCAATTCATCAACCAGACGCTGCGCCTGGCCATCCAGCGCCGCGCCTCTGACATCCACTTCGAGCCTTTTCGGCAGCATTTTCGCATTCGTCTGCGCATCGACGGCGTGCTGCAAACCCTCGCCTCACCGCCGCCGCAGCTGACCGCGCGCCTCATCGCCCGGCTGAAGATCCTCGGCCAGTTGGATATCGCCGAGCGCCGTCAGCCTCAGGACGGGCAGCTCAGCCTGACGCTGGACAGCGCGCGCTATGCCATGCGTATCGCCACTCTGCCGACGCTGCACGGCGAAAAGGTGGTGCTGCGCGTTCAGCAGGGCGAGCAACAAGAACTGCCGCTGGATCAGTTAGGCATGAGCCGGGCGGATCTGGCGCACTACGCGACGGCGCTGGCCTGCCCGCAAGGGTTGATCCTGGTGACCGGCCCGACCGGCAGCGGCAAAACGGTGACGCTGTACAGCGGTCTGCGCCAGTTGAACGATGCGCAGAGCAACCTGTGCAGCGTCGAGGATCCGGTCGAGATCCCGCTGTTCGGCGTTAATCAGACCCAGATCAACGCAAAAACCGAGCTGAGCTTCGCCCGGGTGCTGCGCGCCCTGCTGCGCCAGGATCCAGACGTCATCATGATCGGCGAGATCCGCGATGCGGAAACCGCCGAGATCGCGGTCAAGGCCGCGCAAACCGGCCACCTGGTGCTGTCGACGCTGCATACCAACTCCACCGGCGAAACCCTGACGCGGCTGATGCACATGGGGATCCCCGGCTACCTGCTCGCCGGCTGTCTGAAGCTGATCGTCGCGCAGCGGTTGGTGCGTAGACTGTGCCGCCACTGCCGCTATCCGCACAGCCAGCCGACGCATTTTCCCAGCGCGATCTGGCCGGAACCGCTCACTGTCTGGCGCGCCGATGGCTGCGAGCATTGCTTCGGCGGTTACTATGGGCGCATCGGCGTGTATGAACTGTTGGCCATTACGCCGGAAATACAGGCGGCATTGCTGGCGAACGCCGCTCCCAGTCTGCTGGCGGATATCGCCCGCGAACAGGGGCAGCTTTCGCTGCTGCAAGCGGGCCTGGCGCTGGCCGCCGAAGGCACGACCTCGCTGGAAGAACTGTACCGCGTGATCGACGTCGTCCAGCCTGGCATAGCCGCGCCATGAAAGCGCGCCGGCTGTTTCTTTGGCAGGCTTTCGACGCACAGGGCGCCTTACGCCGCGGCGAACTGATGAGCGAGGAAAAACGGCAGGTGAGCCGGTTGCTGATCGAACAAGGCCTGCAACCGTGCCGAATCGGGCACGGCAAACGCGTTACGCCCGGCCAATGGCGTGGAGAACCGTTAATCCACTTCACCCGCCAGCTCGCCACTCTGCTGCAGGCGGGGTTGCCGCTGGTCAATGCGCTGCAGTTGCTGGCAGCAGAGCATCCTTCGGCAGCCTGGCGCTGCCTGTTGCGCCAGCTGGCCGACCAGGTGCGCGAAGGGCAACCGCTTTCCGAAACCCTCGCCGAACAACCGGGGATTTTTCCCCTGATCTATCGCCAGCTGATCGCCATCGGTGAACTGACCGGCAACCTCGATCGCTGCTGCCTGCAGCTGGCGCAACAACAGGAGGCCCAGTTGCTGCTGCGCCGCAAGGTGACCAAAGCGCTGCGTTATCCCCTCTTCATCTGCGCGGTGGCGCTGATGGTCAGCGTGTTGATGCTGGTGATGGTGCTGCCGGAATTCGCCAAGGTTTATCAATCGTTCGATGCGCCGCTGCCCTGGTTTACCCAAGGGTTGCTGGCATTGTCTGCGCAGTTGATCGCCACCGGCCCCTATCTGGCGCTGCTGCTGGGCGCGTCGCTGTTCGGCTATGGCCGCTGGCTGCACCCGCGCCCGCCGTGGCGCAGACGTGAACAGGCTCTCTTGCTGCGCCTGCCGCTGATCGCCCGGCTGGTGAGCGGCGGCGCGCTGAGCCAAACATTTCGCATCCTGACCATGACCCAACGCGCCGGGCTGACGCTGGTGGAAGGGTTGAACGCGGCGGCGTTGGCGGCTGACCATCTGCTGTACAAACAGGCGCTGGAGCAGGTGCAACGGCAGATCGCCGAAGGCGAAGCCTTTCATCATGCCCTGGGCCTGCAACCGCTGTTTCCGCCGCTGTGCCGGCAGCTGGTGCGGGTGGGCGAAGAGTCCGGTTCACTGGACGCCTTGCTGGATAAATTGGCGCAGTGGTATGAACGGCAGACGCACGAGCTGGCCGATACGCTGGCGCAAACGCTGGAGCCGCTGCTGATGCTGGTGGTAGGTGGGATTGTCGGCGCTTTGGTGATCGCCATGTATCTGCCTATCTTTCAACTGGGCAGCGTGTTGGGATAAGGGTAAAAGGATAGCGGGCGCCGCGGTGCGCTGCGCCCGAATGCAAGGTGCGGCTTATTTGCTGCCGAAGACGCGGTTTTCCTGCTCCGCCACGCGGATAAAGGTGGTGCGCTTGGTCAGCTCTTTCAAACGCTCGGCGCCGACGTAGGTGCAGGCGGAACGCAGGCCGCCGAGGATATCACGCACGGTGAACTCCACCTCGCCTCGCAGCGGCAGCTTGACGGTTTTGCCTTCGGCCGCGCGATACTCCGCCACGCCGCCGACGTGGCGCTTCATCGCTGACTCGGAGCTCATGCCGTAGAACAGCATGAATTTCTCGCCGTTCTCTTCCACCACGGTGCCTTCGCACTCGTCGTGGCCGGCCAGCATACCGCCCAGCATCACGAAGTCCGCGCCGCCGCCGAAGGCTTTGGCGACATCGCCCGGCACCGAGCAGCCGCCGTCGCTGACGATTTGGCCGCCCAGCCCGTGGGCCGCATCGGCGCATTCGATCACTGCCGACAGCTGCGGATAGCCCACGCCGGTCTTCACGCGGGTGGTGCATACCGATCCCGGCCCGATGCCGACTTTAACGATGTCGGCGCCGGAGAGGATAAGCTCCTCCACCATCTCGCCGGTCACTACGTTGCCGGCGCAGATGACGTGATTCGGGCAGGCTTCGCGCGCTTTCTGCAGGAAGGCGACGAAGTGTTCAGAGTAGCCGTTGGCCACGTCGATACAGATGAATTTCAGCGCCGGAGACAGGGCCAGGATCTGCTGCATTTTGGCGAAGTCGGCTTCTGAGGTGCCGGTGGACACCATCACGTGGCGCAGCACCGATTCCGGCATGCGCTGCACGAAGTCAGCCCATTGCTCGACGCTGTAATGTTTGTGTACGGCGGTGAGAACGTCGAAAGAAGCCAGGGCCTCAGCCATGCGGAAGGTGCCCACCGTGTCCATGTTGGCGGCGATAATCGGCACGCCGGACCAGCTGCAACCTGAATGCTTGAAGGTAAACTGACGTTCCAGTTCAACCTCGGAACGGCTTTTCAACGTGGAACGCTTAGGGCGGATCAACACGTCTTTAAAGCCTAACTTCAAATCTTCTTCAATACGCATGACTTATGATTTCCTGGTTAATGGCGACGGATCGCAAGGAGGATATTCGAACCTCTGCCCGACCGCTTTCCCGTGGCGCGGAAAGATGACGGCGAGATTAATGCCAGTTCCAGTGACGTTATAATACGCGCTAATAATCGCCGAACAAGACTGCGAATTCGCCTTTATTTACGCTACAATCCGACAAATTTACCTGCATAATCGCAGTGTGATTGCCCGCTCATTTCTGCCGTGCCGCTGCGCTTTTTCTCGCCGTCCAAACGGGGCCGAGGCGCAAGCGCCGCCTGCCGACTTGCACTTCTGCGCGATCGCTTTATGATTCGTCTATTATTTTTTTATGAACATCGGATGCACCTAACACCATGGCCTACATTGTTGCGTTGACCGGGGGCATAGGCAGCGGCAAAACGACCGTTGCGAACGCCTTTGCGCGCCACGGCGCAGCCATTGTCGATGCCGACGTGATCGCCCGTCAGGTCGTTGAGCCGGGCACCCCTGCTCTGGCCGCGATCGCCGAGCGATTTGGTAATGAAATGTTGCTGCCGGACGGCGCGCTCAACCGCGCTGCGCTGCGTCAGCGCATCTTCAGCCGCCCCGATGATAAAACCTGGCTGAACCAACTGCTGCATCCGCTGATACACCGCGAGACCCAACGCCAACTGGCGCAGGCGGCCAGCCCGTACGCGCTGTGGGTCGTGCCGCTGCTGGTGGAAAACGGCCTGCAGGATCGCGCCGACCGGGTGCTGGTGATCGACGTCGACACCGAAACCCAGTTGGCTCGCACCATCGCGCGCGACGGCATCAGCCGCGAGCAAGCGCAGAGCATTCTCGCCGCCCAGGCCACGCGCCAGCAGCGCCTCGCCGTGGCGGATGACATTATTGACAACAGCGGCGCCGCTCAGGGGATAGAGCCACGGGTCGCCGCACTGCATCGTCGCTACCTTGAACTGGCGGCAACAGCGCCCCAACAGGATTAAACTGCATGAGTGATGTTTCCCCAACCGTTCTCTTTGAACATCCGCTGAACGAAAAAATGCGTACCTGGCTGCGCATCGAGTTTTTACTGCAACAGCTGCACGGCCAGCGCGCCCTGAGCGAAACCGCCATCGCCCTTACCTTTTTCCGCACCGTCTCCGATTTGCTGGACGTACTGGAGCGCGGCGAGGTACGCACCGAACTGCTCAAAGAGCTGGAGCGTCAGCAGCAAAAACTGTTGGCCTGGGCCGATGTGCCGGGCGTGGATATGGCGCTGATCGAGCAGTTGCGCGGCCAGTTGAAATCGCGTTCATCGGCGCTGATGGCGGCACCGCGCCTCGGTCAGGCACTGCGTGAAGACCGGCTGATCGGCCTGGTGCGCCAGCGTCTGAACATTCCCGGCGGCTGCTGCAGCTTCGATTTGCCGACCCTGCACATGTGGATGCATGCGCCGCAGCAGGATCGCGATGCCGACGTCGCCGCCTGGCTGCAGTCGCTGGATCCGCTGAACCAGGCGCTGATCATGGTGCTGGATCTGATCCGTCAGTCGGGGCCGTTCCGCAATCAAATCAGTCTGAACGGCTTTTTCCAGGACAACGCCGAAGGGGCGGACCTGCTGCGCCTGCGCCTTCATCTGGCGCCGCAGCTTTATCCGCAAATTTCCGGCCACAAGACGCGTTATGCCATTCGTTTCCTGCCGTTGGACAGCGAACATGGCATGGTGCCTGAACGCCTGACGTTCGAACTGGCCTGTTGTTGAACTCATGAAAGCAAGCCTTCTCAGCACCGCCAGAAGGCGTAAGGAACCGTTATGACGACCGTAGTGAAATGCCCAACCTGTGGCACCGGCGTGGTTTGGGGCGAAGTCAGCCCGTTCCGGCCGTTTTGCAGCAAGCGCTGCCAGCTGATCGATCTTGGCGAGTGGGCCGATGAAGAGAAGCGCATTCCGAGCAACAGCGATCTGTCGGAAAGTGAGGACTGGAGCGAACTCGACGACCGCTAATCGCCGATTGAAGGCCTGGCGCACGCCAGGCCGATAGTGTTATTGCGCGGCGCCAGCCTGCGCCACCAGCAGTTGGATAATGCCGGCGTTGGCTTCCGGGAACTCCTCTTCACGCAGCTCCGCCTGTTTTACCCAGCGCATCGGCTGCCCCTCACGGCCAAACGGCTCGCCCGCCCAATGCTCCACCAGATAAAAATTCAGCGTCACGATGCGATCGCTGAAGCGATGTTCCACCACCTCCAGCAGTTCGGCACGCTCGGCTTCGATACCGGTCTCTTCACGCAGCTCGCGGTTCAGCGCCTGTTCCGGCGTCTCACCCGGTTCGATCTTGCCGCCGGGAAACTCCCAAAATCCGGCCATGTGCGCGTCAGCGGCGCGGCGGGTAATAAAGATCTCCCGTTGAGCATTGCGGATGATGCCCACGGCGATATTCAGATGTTTCATCTCACCCTCCTGATGGGTGCCAAAAAACAGGGGCTCAGCAAGCTGAACCCCCGGGTATTATCGGTCAACCGCGGCCGGCATTACTGCAGGCGGCCGTGGCACTGCTTGTATTTCTTGCCGGAACCGCATGGGCAAGGATCGTTGCGGCCCACTTTGCGCTCGGCGGTCGCCGGCGCGTTCGGATCTTCGGTCACCAGCGCGTTCTCGTCGTGGTGGCTCAGCTGTTGCTGCTGCGCCAGACGCTCGGCCTCTTCACGGCGCTGCTGTTCCAGCGCTTCCACCTCTTCCGGCATCCGCACCTGTACCTTGCTCAGCACACTGATCACTTCATATTTCAGCGATTCCAGCATGGTGGCGAACATGTTGAAGGATTCGCGCTTGTACTCCTGCTTCGGATCCTTCTGCGCATAGCCGCGCAGGTGGATGCCCTGACGCAGGTAGTCCATCGCCGCCAGGTGCTCTTTCCACAGGGAATCCAGCGTCTGCAGCATCACGCCCTTCTCGAAGTTGCGCATCATTTCGCTGCCGACCACTTCTTCCTTACGCAGGTACTGCTCTTTGGCGTTCTCCAGAATACGTTCGCGCAGCGTCTCTTCGTGCAGCTCCGGCTCTTTGTCCAGCCACTGGGCGATCGGCATCTCCAGATCGAAGTCGTTCTTCAGACGCTCTTCCAGCCCCTGAATGTCCCACTCTTCTTCCAGCGACTGCGGCGTGATGTAGTTGTCGATGGTGCTCTTGAACACGTCCTCGCGGATGCTGGCGATGGTTTCGCTCACGTCGGACACGTCCAGCAATTCGTTACGCTGGCTGTAGATGGCGCGGCGCTGATCGTTGGCGACGTCGTCGTATTCCAGCAGTTGCTTACGGATATCGAAGTTGCGGCTTTCCACTTTGCGCTGCGCGTTGGCGATCGCCTTGGTCACCCACGGGTGCTCAATCGCTTCGCCTTCTTTCATGCCCAGTTTACGCATCATGCCGGACACGCGATCCGAGGCGAAGATACGCATCAGGGCATCTTCCATCGACAGGTAGAAGCGGGATGAACCGGCGTCGCCCTGACGACCGGAACGGCCGCGCAGCTGGTTATCGATACGGCGCGATTCATGGCGCTCGGTGCCGATGATATGCAGGCCGCCCGCCGCCAGCACCGCGTCGTGGCGCTCTTTCCAGGCGGCTTTGATAGCTTCGATCTGCTCTTCGGTCGGTTCTTCCAGCAGCGCCACTTCGGCCTGCCAGCTGCCGCCCAGCACGATATCGGTACCACGGCCCGCCATGTTGGTGGCGATGGTCACCGCACCGCTCTGGCCGGCCTGGGCGACGATGTCCGCTTCCATGGCGTGGAATTTGGCGTTCAACACCTTGTGGTCGATGCCCGCTTTGGTCAGCTCTCGGGACACCACTTCGGATTTCTCAATCGAGATGGTCCCCACCAGCACCGGCTGGCCTTTGGCGGTACGCTCGCGGATGTCTTCAATGATGGCGCCGATCTTCTCTTTCTCGGTCATGTACACCAGATCCGGCATATCCTTACGGATCATCGGACGGTTGGTTGGCACCACGATCGTGTCCAGCTTGTAGATCGAGCTGAATTCGAAGGCTTCGGTATCGGCGGTACCGGTCATCCCGGCCAGCTTCTCGTACAGACGGAAGTAGTTCTGGAAGGTGATCGAAGCCAGCGTCTGGTTCTCGTTCTGGATCTCCACGCCTTCTTTGGCTTCCACCGCCTGGTGCAGACCGTCGGACCAGCGGCGGCCCTGCATGGTACGGCCGGTGTGCTCATCGACGATGATCACTTCGCCGTCTTTCACGATGTAGTCCACGTCGCGGGTGAACAGCACGTGAGCGCGCAGCGCGGCGGTAACGTGGTGCATCAGCATGATGTTGGTCGGCGAGTATAGCGATTCGCCTTCATCCATGATGCCGGCTTCCACCAGCATCTCTTCAATCAGGATCAGGCCGCGTTCGGTCAGGTGTACCTGACGCGCCTTCTCGTCCACCGAGAAGTGCCCTTCACCTTTGAAGGTGTCGGAGTCTTCTTTTTCCTGGCGGATCAGTTTAGGGATCAGCTTGTTGACCTTGATGTACATCTCGGAGCTGTCTTCTGCCGGGCCGGAGATGATCAGCGGCGTACGCGCTTCATCGATCAGGATGGAGTCCACCTCATCCACCAGCGCATAGTGCAGTTTGCGCTGCACGCGCTCTTCCGGGCTGAACGCCATGTTGTCGCGCAGGTAGTCGAAGCCGTACTCATTGTTGGTGCCGTAGGTGATGTCGGCAGCGTAAGCTTCGCGCTTGGCCGGCGCCGGCATGCCCGGCAGGTTGATGCCGATGCTCAGACCGAGGAACTCGAACAGCGGACGGTTGTTTTCGGCGTCGCGCTGCGCCAGATAGTCGTTGACGGTCACGACGTGCACGCCGCGGCCGCTCAGGGCGTTCAGGTAGGCCGGCAGCGTCGCGGTCAGGGTTTTACCTTCACCGGTGCGCATCTCGGCGATGCAGCGGTCGTTCAGTACCATGCCGCCCAGCAGCTGCACGTCGAAGTGACGCATGCCGAACACGCGCTTGCTCGCCTCACGCACCACGGCGAAGGCTTCCGGGATCAGGCTTTCCAGCGATTCGCCCTTCTCCAGGCGCGCGCGGAATTCGTTGGTTTTCGCTTTCAACTCGTCATCGGACAGCTTTTCCATGTCCGGTTCCATGCGGTTGATCTGCTCAACCACTTTGCGCATGCGGCGCAGGGTACGATCGTTACGGCTGCCAAAAACTTTGGTTAATAATTTCACTAACATGATGTTTGATATCTCTGTCATGACCGCCGAGCACGGCAGTCAACTTGCTATTATTTATGGTTTTTGTGCCCAAAGGGCGAAATCAGACGAGGGCGACGGGCCCGGCGCGAATGCCCTGCACCTGCGCCACCCACAGGCCGGTCTGGTGCCGCGCCAGCGTTGGCAGCACCTCAAGGTGGGTGTGGCGAATGATGGTCGGCGGCTTCGGCTCGTGCGTCAGCAGCGCGTTTAGAGTAGAAAGCAGCGCCAGTTGCGCTACCTGCAAAGGGGGTTCCGCTTCGGCTTCGCTCTCCTGCACACGCGCATAAACCGCCTGCGGCGCCAGCGCGAAAGAGAGGTGACGAATGACGGTGCGCAGCGCATGTTGCTGCCAATAATCTACGCTGAAGGTAGGACGGCGATGCGCGTCCTGCAGCAGGGCCAGGCTGTTGAAGGTGCCGTTGGCCGAATTTTGCCGGTTAAGGCTGGACGATGTGCTCGGCAATGCGGCCTGATCGGGCGCGCCGGACAAATTGGAAGGCGCGCCAAGCGTGGCCGCAACCATCCCTAACAGGAGATGGGGCCAGAAATAACGTCTGCCAAATTGTCGCCAACGATTTAGAATACCGATCACGAGTTTATAATCCGCCGGAGCCCATTATGCGCGATAGCCGTCCACAATTATTAGATGTCCTGTTCGACGACGCGTCTGCCGGCAGCAAAGGGCCGCTGCATAACGTCCAGCAACGCGCGGTGGCGCTGCTCAAGCTTAACCGTGCAGTGAAGGGCCTGTTGCCCGCTCCCCTGCATCCCTGGTGCCGCGTCGCGAATTTCCGACAGGGTATTTTAGTGCTCGAAACGGCAAATGCCAGTTGGATGATGCGCTTGCGCTACGAACAACCCGCTTTGCTGTCTGCACTACGAGCGCAAATTCTACCATCATTGTCGTCGATCGACATCAGGATTAATCCGGCCTTGATGGCGAAAGGCAGCAACCAGGTGCAAAACGCCGAAAAAGCGCCGGAAAAACCCGTGCCGATGCGGCATTTGAGTCTGGAGAGTGCGGAAGAGCTGAGGGGATTGGCGAGCCGTAGCCCAGAGAAACTGCGCAAGATATTGGAACGGCTGGCTGCATTGGCCGGAGAGGGTACCAACACAACCAGTCGTGATAAGTAATCAGCGACACGGACTGCAAAATACCGGACAGCCGGCACCACACCATCGTGAGCCTGAATTCTCAGGCTCTCAGGGGATGCGCCTGCCGTTATTCGCAGGCGAGGAATGCAGACCTTACGCCAATACGGTAGACGGTGCCTTGAATGCCAATGGCATTTCTGCCTCGTCCTGGAAGGTCACGTATTCCCACGCTTCCTGCTTGGCCAGCACGGCCTGCAGCAGTTTGTTGTTCAGCGCGTGGCCAGACTTGAACGCGGTGAACGCGCCAATGATGTTGTGGCCGCACATGAACAGGTCGCCGATGGCGTCCAGCATTTTGTGACGTACGAATTCGTCTTCGAAACGCAGACCGTCTTCGTTCAGCACGCGGTAGTCGTCTACCACGATGGCGCAGTCGAAGCTGCCGCCCAAGGCCAGGCCGCGGGACTGCAGGTATTCGATATCACGCATGAACCCGAAGGTGCGCGCGCGGCTGATTTGACGCACGAACGACTCAGCCGAGAAATCAAGACGATAGCGCTGAGAGCTGGCGTCGATGGCCGGGTGGTTGAAGTCGATGGTGAAGTCCAGGCGGAACCCGTTATGCGGGGACAGCTCGGCCCACTTGTCGCCATCTTCAACGCGTACGGTCTCTTTCAGACGCAGGAATTTCTTCGCCGAGTTCAGTTCTTCGATGCCGGCATCCAGCAGCAAGAACACGAACGGACTGGCGCTGCCGTCCATGATTGGGATTTCAGCGGCGTCGACTTCGATGACGATGTTGTCGATGCCCAGCCCAGCCAGCGCGGCGTTAAGATGCTCAACGGTCGAAATACGCACGTCATGCTCATTCACCAGGCAAGTACAGAGCATGGTATCACGCACGGATTTTGCATCAGCCGGAAAATCAACCGGTGGATTCAAGTCAGTGCGACGATAGATGACCCCGGTATTAGCCGGCGCTGGGCGCATTGTCAGCGTGACTTTCTTGCCGGTATGCAAACCGACGCCAGTCGCCTGAACAATACGTTTTAATGTCCTTTGTTTGATCATCGTTTTATCTCGCAATGTTATCCATCCTACCAGCCAAGCATACAGCATGGCTGGCGGGACAGTTTAGCACAAAGAGCGGAGATTCCAAATTCTCAGGATATTCTTAGTCTGCCTGTTTACGCAGGAAGGCTGGAATATCAAGATAGTCGGGCTCTTTATTCGGCTGCGCAGCTTGGTCGTTGACCACCTTCGCGGCAGGTTTCACTTCCTGCGGCAGAGGCGACATGCCGTGCTGCTGATAACGGTGATCCATCACCGGCTGGCTGGCCTGCTTATTGGTCACCAGGGTGATTTCAGGACGCTTGTCCATACCGATACCGGTTGCAACCACGGTTACGCGCAGTTCGTCGTTCATTTCCGGATCCAGCGAGGTACCGATAACCACGGTAGCGTTGTCGGACGCGAACGCGCGGATGGTGTTACCCACGGTTTCGAACTCATCCAGACGCAGGTCGAAGCCGGCGGTAATGTTGACCAGCACGCCGCGCGCGCCGGACAGGTCGATGTCTTCCAGCAGTGGGCTGGAGATCGCCATTTCGGCCGCTTCTTCGGCGCGGTCTTCACCGCAAGCCACACCGGAACCCATCATCGCGTAGCCCATTTCGGACATCACGGTGCGCACGTCGGCGAAGTCGACGTTCATCAGGCCCGGACGGGTGATCAGCTCAGCGATACCCTGCACCGCGCCTTTCAGCACGTCGTTGGCCGCGCCGAACGCGTCCAGCAGGGAGATGCCGCGCCCCAGAACTTTCAACAACTTGTCGTTCGGGATGGTGATCAGTGAGTCCACGTGTTTGGACAGTTCAGCGATACCCTGCTCCGCGAATGCCATGCGCTTTTTGCCTTCGAAGTTGAAAGGCTTGGTCACCACGGCCACGGTCAGAATACCCAAATCTTTAGCCACTTCAGCCACCACTGGCGCCGCACCGGTACCGGTGCCGCCGCCCATGCCGGCTGCGATGAAGACCATGTCTGCGCCGTCCAGCGCTGCGCGCAGGGCTTCGCGGTCTTCTTCCGCTGAATTGCGACCCACTTCCGGGTTCGCGCCCGCACCCAGACCTTTGGTAATACCGCTACCAATCTGGATGGTTTGGCCAACCGCCGTTTTGCGGAGCGCCTGGGCGTCCGTGTTCACAGCGAAGAATTCAACACCTTCGATGCGCTCGCGCACCATGTGTTCAACGGCGTTGCCACCGCCGCCGCCGACGCCGATGACTTTAATCACCGCGTCATTGGTTAGTTCCATTGGTTCAAACATAGTTTCTCTCCGTTTTGTGCCTGTCGCTGCGAGATCATAAAAAGATTACTCAGCATGATCTCTTTGTTGAAACATTAAAACTCTTTTCTCAGCCAGCTATTGATGCGTTTAAACCAATTGCCCACCGAGGCGCGTTTTTCTACTTCTGTCTCACCGCTCAGGTGAGACTCTTTTCCATAGTGCAGCAGACCTACCGCCGTCGAGTAGTAAGGCTCCTGCGCATAATCCGTCAGACCCGTGATGTTCAAGGGTTGGCCGATGCGTACCTGGGTGTGGAACACCCGTTGCGCACAGGCTGCCAGGCCATCAATCTGGGCGGCGCCACCGGTCAGCACGATACCGGCCGCCAGATGATGCTTCACCCCTTGCTGACGCAGTTGCTCCTGCAATTGCAAAATTTCATCGTTAACCAGATTCAACAGTTCGGTGTAGCGTGGCTCAATGACTTCAGCCAGCGTCTGTCTTTGCAGACTGCGCGGAGGACGTCCCCCGACGCTAGGCACCTCTACATTCTCATCCTTGCTAACAATCGACCCAAGCGCACAACCGTGTCGAACTTTAATCGCTTCCGCGTCGGTCGGCGGCGTGCCGAAGGCGTAAGCGATATCGCTGGTGACCACGTTCCCGGCGTAAGGGATCACTTTGGTGTGGCGCAGCGCACCGCCGGTGTACACCGCCATATCCATGGTGCCGCCGCCGATATCCACCACGCAAACGCCGAGTTCGCGTTCATCTTCGGTCAGCACCGCGTAGCTCGCGGCCAGACCGGCGAAAATAAGTTGGTCAACTTTCAGGCCGCAACGTTCCACGGCCTTGACGATGTTCTTCGCCATATCGTTATGGCAGGTAATCAGATGCACCTTGGCCTGCATGCGCACGCCGGACAGCCCAACCGGGTTTTTGATGCCTTCCTGATAATCGATGGCGTATTCCTGAGGAATCACGTGCAGGATGCGGTGTTCGTCGCGCACGCGCACCGATTTGGCGGTGTGCACCACGTTCTCCACGTCGTCCTGCGTCACTTCCTCTTCCGAGATAGGCACCATGCCGATTTCGTTCTGGCAGCTGATGTGTTTGCCCGACAGCGCCAGGTACACCGACGAGATCTGGCAGTCCGCCATCAGCTCGGCCTGATCGATGGCGCGCTGTACGCACTTCACCACCGACTCCAGGTCGTTTACGCCGCCCTTATCCATGCCGCGAGACGGGCAACTGCCCACCCCGATAATGTTGACCATGCCATCGGGCAGAACTTCCCCTACCAACGCGGAGACTTTTGCAGTACCGATCTCCAGTCCAACTACCAGTTTTCTGTCCGTCGACTTGATCATTGTTGTTTTGCCTGTGCCTGATTCTGTTGCTGATTACTGTTTTGCTGACCGCCAAGCGCCTGCGGATCGACCAACACCGGAGCCCACCCTACCGAAGCGCCGGACTCGTAGCGCAGATCGACATAGCTGACACGCTTGCTCTCCGCCTGGCCCTGCTGCTGCAATACCGGGTAAAGCTCGATAAACCGCTGCAAACGCCCGTTGCGGTCATCGCGCCCCAGCTCAAGCCGGACATCGTTGTCCAGCGCCAGCTGCCAGGAATGGCGCGCGGTCATCGCCGCCATTTTCAGCGTATATTTGCTGGCCGCCAACGTGGCGCTCATCGCCCGATAGCCTTCCAACACATCCTGCTCGCTCCCTTCCGGCCCGTAGAGCAGCGGCAACTTCTGCTTGCCCGCCCGCTCCGCCGGCACGCTGAACGCTTTGCCCTCGGCGTCCACCATGTGCAAATCGTTCCAGCGCGCCACCGGGACATACTCCACCAGATGGATCTTCAGCTCATCCGGCCATTGTTTGCGCACGCTGGCCTGCTTGATCCACGGCAGACGTTCGATCTGCTGCTGGATGACGTCCACATCCTGCGTCATAAAGGTGCCGGGCGCGCCCAGCGCCAGGATCGCCTGACGAATATCATCGTTGGTGGTGTAATGGCGTTCGCCGGTCACCACCAGCCTTGAGAGCGGCAGGCGACTGGCGTCTTTCATCCAGCCAAGCACCGCCCAACCGCTCCACACGACCGTTCCCAACACCATCAGCAGGAAAATCATTCCCGCCAACTGGGTTCCATTGCTGCGGCGCGGGCCGTTATCCACCTCGCGATCGCGCGCATTCAGGGCAGCTTGCGACATATCAGTCGGCCAACTCCAAAATTCTCGCCACTAGCTGCGAGAAGCTTAATCCAAACTGGCGCGCCGCCATCGGCACCAGGCTATGACTGGTCATGCCCGGAGAGGTATTCACCTCAAGCAGATAGAAGCTGCCATCGCTGTCTTGCATCACATCGACGCGGCCCCAGCCGCTGCAGTCCAGACCGCGGTAGGCGCGCAGCGCCAACGCCGCCATCTCGGCTTCCTGCTCGGCGCTCAAACCGCTCGGGCAGAAGTACTGCGTGTCGTCCGAAATGTACTTGGCCTGATAGTCGTAAAACACGCCGGCCGGCTGGATACGAATAGACGGCAGCACCTGGTCGCCCAGCATCGCCACGGTGTATTCCGGGCCGCTCAACCACTTCTCCACCAGCACATCGTCGTCATGGCGGAAGGCTTCTTCCAACGCCGCTGCCAACGCCGCGCTTTCGGTGACCTTGCTCATGCCAACGCTGGAGCCTTCACGGCTCGGCTTGACGATCACCGGCAGACCGAGATCCGCCACGCGCGCCAGCAGCGCCGCTTTTTCGGCGCCGAGATACAGCTGGCGATTCAGCGCCACGTAAGGCGCCACCGGCAAGCCCATCGATTGCCACACCATCTTGGTGCGCCATTTGTCCATGGTCAGCGCCGAGGCCATCACGCCGCTGCCGGTATAAGGCAACTCGAGAAACTCCAGCAGCCCCTGCAGGGTGCCGTCCTCGCCGCCGCGGCCGTGCAGCGCGATAAACACTTTGGTGAACCCCTGCTCTTTCAGCTGGGTCACCGGGAAATCGCGGGTATCGACGCCGTGCGCATCGATACCGGCTTCGCGCAACCCGGCCAGCACCGCGGCGCCGGACTGCAGAGAAACGTCACGTTCAGCGGAGGTGCCGCCCAGCAGAACTGCAACTTTATCAGCCATGGTGCTCCTCCTCTTTCTTCGGCGGCTGCAGCTTCAGCTCGGCCAGTTTACGGGCGATTTTGCCCACGTTGCCGGCGCCTTGCACCAGCACCAGGTCTTCATCCTGCAGCAGCTGCGCCAGCGTTTCCGGCACGGTATCGGCATCGGAAACCAGGATCGGATCCAGCTTGCCGCGGCTGCGGATGGTGCGGCACAGCGAGCGGCTGTCCGCGCCCGGGATCGGCGCTTCGCCGGCGGCGTACACGTCGAGCATCAGCAGCACATCCACCTGCGACAGCACGTTGGCGAAATCGTCGTACAGATCGCGGGTGCGCGTGTAGCGGTGCGGCTGGAAGATCATCACCAGACGCTTGTCCGGCCAACCGGCGCGCGCCGCTTTCAACGTGGCGTCCACTTCGGTCGGATGGTGGCCGTAATCGTCCACCAGCATCGCGCTGCCCGCTTTGCCGTTGACCGGCTCCAGCGGAAACTCGCCGAGGAAATCGAAGCGGCGCCCGGTGCCCTGGAAGCCCGCCAGCGCGCGCAGGATATCTTCGTCGTCGATGCCTTCTTCGGTCGCTACCGCCACCGCCGCCGCTGCGTTCAACGCATTGTGGCGGCCCGGCGCGTTCAGCGTCACCGTCAGCAACGGTTTGTCCTGACGGCTCAGGGTAAAGTGCCCCTGCGGCCCAATCTGCCGGTAGTCTTCGATGCGCACATCGGCATCTTCACTGAAACCGTAGGTGGTGATATGGCGACCCACGCGCGGCAGCAGCTCACGCACCACCGGATCGTCGATGCACATCACCGCGCGACCGTAGAACGGCAGGTTGTGCAAGAAATTGATAAACGTCTGCTTCAGGTTCTCGAAGTCGCCCTGGTAGGTGTCCATATGGTCGGCTTCGATGTTGGTGACCACGGCCACCATCGGCTGCAGATGCAGGAACGACGCATCGCTCTCATCCGCTTCCGCGATCAGATAACGGCTGGACCCCAGTCGTGCGTGGGTCCCCGCCGCCTTCACCAGCCCGCCGTTGACGAAGGTCGGGTCCAGACGGGCTTCGGCGTAAATGCTCGAGACCATCGCCGTGGTGGTGGTTTTGCCGTGCGTGCCGGCGATAGCGATGCCGTGGCGAAAACGCATCAGCTCCGCCAGCATTTCAGCGCGGCGGATCACCGGGATGCGCGCTTCACGGGCGGCGACGATCTCCGGGTTGTCGGCGGAGATGGCGGTAGACACCACCACCACGCTCGCATCCAGCACGTTTTCCGGACGGTGATTGAAATAAATCGTCGCCCCGAGCGCGCTCAACTGCTGGGTCACCGGATTCGGCGCCAGGTCGGAGCCGCTGATCTGATACCCTTCGTTTGCCAACACTTCGGCGATACCACCCATGCCGGCGCCACCGATGCCGACAAAGTGAATGTGCCGGACGCGACGCATCTCGGGCACGATAGTACGTAGTTTCGCCAGTTGTTGTGTATTCATCACTCTCTCTAATCCGGATCCGGTACCCCGGCCCTACATCACATTGCTTTTATTCAGGTTCGGCGCGCCGAACCCCTGCACTCGTTACTTGGCGAGCCGCACCAGCTCCGCCGCCACGCGCTCGGTGGCGTCCGGAATGGCGACCGCGCGCGCTTTCTCGGCCATGGCCAGCAGCGTCTTGCGATCCCAGCTCGCCAGCAGTTCGGCCACCACATCGGCGTTGAACTGCGGCTGTTCGATAATCTTCGCCGCGCCGGCTTCTTCCAGCGGGCGTGCGTTCCAGTACTGTTGACGATCCTTGTGCATGAACGGCACGAAGATCGCCGGCAGCCCCGCCGCCGCGATTTCGCTGACGGTCAACGCGCCGGAGCGGCAGACCACTACGTCGGCCCAGGCATAGGCGGCGGCCATGTCGTCGATGAACTCGGTCACCTTGTGCTGTGTCTGCCCTACCCTCTCGTAGTCGCGCAGCACCGTTTCCAGCGCGCCCTTGCCAACCTGATGCCAGAGCGTAATTCTATCGCCCAAACGCGCCGCGACTTCAGGAACTGTCTGATTCAGCACGCGGGCGCCCTGACTTCCGCCAATCACCAGCACGCGGATCGGGCCTTCGCGCCCTTGCAACCGCTCCGCCGGCAACGGCAGCGCCAACACGTCGGTGCGCACCGGGTTGCCCACCACCTCGGCGTTCGGGAACGCGCCGGGGAAGGCCTGCATCACTTTGGCGGCGATGCGCGCCAGCCAGCGGTTGGTCAAGCCGGCGATGCCGTTCTGCTCGTGCAGCACCACCGGGATGCCGCACTGCCAGGCCGCCAGGCCGCCGGGGCCGGAAACGTAACCGCCCATCCCCAGCACCACATCCGGCTGATAACTGCGCATGATGGCTTTCGCCTGCCGCACCGCCTGCCAGATCCGCAGCGGCGCCGTCAACTGGGCCTTCAGGCCCTTGCCGCGCAGGCCGGAGATGCGGATAAAATCAATCTCGATCCCGTGCTTCGGCACCAGATCGGCTTCCATTCGGTCTGCGGTTCCGAGCCAGCGCACCTGCCAGCCCTGCGCCATCAGATGATGCGCGACCGCCAGCCCCGGGAACACGTGCCCGCCGGTACCGCCTGCCATCACCATTAAACGCTTAGGTTTCCCGCTCATCCCTTACCTCTTCACAAACGCCTGAGCCTTGGTCAGGCGCGTTTCATAATCAATTCGCAGCAACAGCACGATCGCCGTCGACATAATCAGCAAGCTCGAGCCGCCGTAACTGATCAGCGGCAGCGTCAGACCTTTGGTCGGCAACATGCCCGCGGCGGCGCCGACGTTAACCAGCGCCTGGAAGCTGAACCACACGCCGATCGCGCAGGCCAGGAAGCCGGAGAAGCGTTGGTCGATCTCCAGCGCGCGGCGCCCGATGGACATCGCGCGAAAAGCGACGAAGAATACCATTAACAGGGCTAAAACCACACCGATATAGCCCAGTTCTTCACCCAAAATGGAGAAGATGAAGTCGGTGTGCGCTTCCGGCAAATACTCCAGTTTCTGCACCGAGTTGCCGAGCCCCTGCCCCCAGAACTCGCCGCGGCCGAATGCCATCAGCGACTGGGTCAACTGGTAGCCGCTGCCGAACGGGTCGGCCCACGGGTTCCAGAACGAGGTCACGCGGCGCATACGGTACGGTTCCGCGATAATCAGCAGCACCACGGCGAACACGCCGGAGCCGATGATCGCCAGGAACTGCCACATTTTCGCGCCAGCCAGGAACAGCATCGCCAGCGTGGTGATGAACAGCACCACCACGGTGCCGAGATCCGGCTGCGCCAGCAGCAGCACCGCCAGCACCACCATGACGCCCATCGGCTTACAGAAGCCCCAGAAGTTGCTGCGCACCTCTTCCACCTTGCGCACCAGATAGCTCGCCAGGTAGCAGAACAGCGACAGCTTGGACAGCTCCGCCGGCTGAATACGCAGCGGGCCGAGCGCGATCCAGCGCGAGGCCCCGTTCACCGAGCTCCCCACCACCAGGACGATCAGCAGCATCACGATCGACATCAGCAGCATCACGTTGCTGTAGCGCTGCCAAACTTCCATCGGGATGCGCAGCGTCACCAACGACAGGCCGAACGCCAGGCCGAGGTACAGCGCATCGCGTTTGGCGAACAGGAACGGATCGTCCGCCAGGCGTTGGCCGATCGGCATCGACGCCGAGGTCACCATCACGAAGCCGATGATCGCCAACCCGAAGGTCAGCCACAGCAGGGTGCGATCGTACAGCACCATGTTGACCGCGTCGTTGTCGCGCGCGCCGGTCACCCAGTCTTTCAGCCGTTCTGTCAGCCCGAAGTTCGGCAAGCGTAGTTTCATCCGCCAAGCTCCTGCGCCAGGCGGGCGAACTCATCGCCGCGCACTTCAAAATTACGGAACTGATCGAGACTGGCGCAGGCCGGCGACAACAGCACCATATCGCCGGGCTGTACGCGGCCGGCGATGGTGCGCATCGCCTGCTCCATGGTCTCGGTCAGCGTCGCCACTTCCGGCCGCAGCTGCGCCAGCTGGGCGCCGTCGCGGCCAAAGCAATACAGCCGCACGTTATCGCCCTGCAGATAGCGCGCCAGCGGCGAGAAATCGGCGGACTTGCCGTCGCCGCCCAGCAGCAGATGCAGCGTGCCGTCCACCTGCAGGCCGTTCAGTGCCGCTTCGGTGCTGCCGACGTTGGTGGCTTTGGAATCGTTGATCCAACGCACGCCGTTGTGCTCCCAGGCCAGCTGGAAGCGGTGCGCCAGGCCGGTGAAGGTGGTCAACGCCTTCAGGCTGGAGGCACGCGGGATATTGACCGCATCCGCCAACGCCAGCGCCGCCAGGGCGTTGGTGTAGTTGTGGCGGCCGGTCAGCTTCATCTCGCGCGTGTTCAGCACCTTCTCACCGCGCACCCGCAGCCAGGTTTCGCCCTGCTGACGGTTCAGGTGATAGTCGCCCACGTCCGCCCCGAAGCTAACGCAGCGTTCGTCGGCGCCGCGCACCGGCATGGTCAGCGCATCGTCCGCGTTCACCACGCACACCGCGGCGTTTTCATACACGCGCAGCTTGGCGCCGCGATACTGCTGCAGGCCGAACGGATAGCGATCCATATGATCTTCGGTCACGTTCAGGATGGTCGCCGCCGCCGCCCGCAGGCTATACGTCGTTTCCAGCTGGAAGCTGGACAGCTCCAGCACGTAAAGCTGACATTCCTGGCGCAACAGGCTCAGCGCCGGCAGGCCGATATTGCCGCCCACGCCCACCGCCCAACCGGCGGCTTTCGCCATCTCGCCCACCAGGGTGGTGACGGTGCTCTTGCCGTTGGAGCCGGTAATCGCCACGATCGGCGCCTGCGCCTCGCGGCAGAACAGTTCGACGTCGCCGACGATTTCCACGCCGGCGTCAGCCGCGGCGCTCAACGCCGGGGTCGCCAGCGCGACGCCCGGGCTGGCGACGATCAGATCCGCCGCCAGCAGCCAGTCCTGGTTCAGATCGCCCAGATGGCGCTCCACGCTTTCAGGCAGTTTGTCCAAGCCTGGCGGCGCGATACGGGTATCCATCACGCGCGGCGTCACGCCGCGTGCCATGAAGAAATCGACACAGGACAGGCCGGTGAGGCCCAACCCGATGATGACGACTTTTCTACCCTGATAGTCTGCCATGATTAACGCACCTTCAGCGTTGCCAGGCCAATCAGCACCAGCATCAGCGAAATGATCCAGAAGCGCACGATCACACGCGGCTCCGGCCAGCCTTTCAATTCATAGTGGTGGTGAATCGGCGCCATGCGGAAAATGCGTTGTCCGCGCAGCTTGAACGATCCCACCTGCAGGATCACCGACAGCGTCTCTACCACGAACACGCCGCCCATGATCACCAACAAAAACTCCTGGCGCAGCAGCACCGCGATGGTGCCCAGCGCGCCGCCCAGCGCCAGCGAACCGACGTCGCCCATAAACACCTGAGCCGGGTAGGTGTTGAACCACAGGAAGCCGAGGCCGGCGCCGACGATGGCGGTGCAGACGATCACCAACTCACCGGCATGACGCAGATACGGAATATGCAGGTAGTTGGCGAAGTTCATGTTACCGGTCGCCCAGGCTACCAGCGCGAAACCGGCCGCCACGAATACCGTCGGCATAATCGCCAGGCCGTCCAGACCGTCGGTCAGATTGACCGCGTTGCTGGTGCCGACGATGACGAAATAGGCCAGCAGGATGTACAGCAAGCCCAACTGCGGCATCACGTCCTTAAAGAACGGCACAACCAGCTCGGTGGCTGGCGTGTCTTTTCCTACGGCGTACATGGCGAATGCGACAATCAGCGCAATCACCGACTGCCAGAAATACTTCCAGCGGGCGATCAGCCCTTTGGTGTCCTTACGCACCACCTTGCGGTAGTCATCGACGAAACCGACGATGCCGTAACCCACCAGCACAAACAGCACGCACCAGACATACGGGTTGGACGGGTAGGCCCACATCAGCACCGAAATGGTGATGGAGGTCAGGATCATGATGCCGCCCATAGTCGGCGTGCCGCGCTTGCTGAAGTGCGACTCGGGGCCGTCGTTACGCACCACCTGGCCGAAGGACATTTCTTGCAGACGCTTGATCACCCGCGGGCCCATCCACAGCGACAGGAACAGCGCGGTCAGCAGGCTGACAATGGCTCGGAACGTCAGATAAGAAAAGACGTTGAAGCCTGAGTAATACTTGACCAAATGCTCGGCCAGCCAAACTAACATGGTGCTTTCTCCTGTAACGCGCGTACTACCTGCTCCATTGCGGCACTACGTGAACCTTTGATTAACACGGTGATGACCGCATGTTCCGACAGTAATTCCGCCACGCGCGCGATCACTGCTGTCTTGTCCTGATAATGTTCGCCATTGCCGGAAGCCTCGCTCAGCACGCGGCTCAACCCGCCGACGCTGATCACTTTATCGACCCCGGCCTGGCGGGCGGCTTCACCCACCTGACGGTGGCACTCTTCCGCTTCTGCGCCCAGCTCGGCCATATCGCCGACCACCATCACGCGGTAGCCCGGCATCTCCGCCAGCACCTGCGCCGCCGCGGTCATCGACCCGACGTTGGCGTTGTAGCTGTCGTCCAGCAGCAGCTTGCCTTCGGCCAGCGCCACCGGGAACAAACGCCCCGGCACCGCCTGCAATTGTTTCAACCCCTGACGCACTGCTTCGAGGGTCGCGCCCACCGACATCGCCAGCGCCGTGGCCGCCAGCGCGTTGGCCACGTTGTGGCGCCCCGGCAGCGGCAGCGCGATCTCGGCGGTGCCGAACGGGCTGTGCAGCGTAAACTGCGTGCCTGCGCCGTTCACCCGCACGTCGTGCGCGAAGAAGTCCACGCCTTCGGCCGCCTGCGGCGAGAAGCGCCAGACGGTTTTGCCGCCCAGCATGCTCTGCCAGTGCGGCCAGTCGTTGTTATCGGCGTTGATGATCGCCACGCCGTCGGCCGGCAGGCCGGTAAAGATTTCACCTTTCGCCTGGGCGACGCCGGCCAGCGAGCCGAAGCCTTCCAGGTGCGCCGCCGCCAGGTTGTTCACCAAAGCGGTCTGCGGACGCGTCAATGCGGTGGTGTAAGCAATTTCGCCAATGTGGTTAGCGCCCAGCTCTATCACGGCAAAATCATGCTGCGGCTCCAGACGCAACAGCGTCAACGGCACGCCGATGTCGTTATTGAAGTTGCCGGCGGTATACAGCACTTCGCCGCATTCACGCAGAATGGCGGCGGTCATTTCTTTCACCGATGTCTTGCCCGAGGAGCCGGTCAGCGCCACCACGCGCGCCGGCACCTGCTGACGCACCCAGGCGCCAAGCTGCCCCAGCGCCAGACGGGTGTCTTTCACCACCAGCTGCGGCACGTCCACCAATAAGCGCTTACTGACCAGCAACGCCCCGGCGCCTGCGGCTACGGCATCCGCCGCGAAGTCGTGAGCGTCGAAACGCTCGCCTTTCAGCGCCACAAACAGGCAACCGGCGGTCACCTTGCGGGTGTCTGTCGTCACCTCGACAATTTGGCAATCGGCGCCGATCGGTTCAGCGCTCAATACCTCAGCCAGTGTCTGAAGAGAGACAGGGATCATGCCAGCACCCCCAGCAGTCGGGCGACCGTCGTGCGGTCGGAGTAATCCAGGCGGCGGTTGCCCACCAGCTGATAATCTTCGTGGCCTTTGCCCGCCACCAACACCACATCCTGCTCCTGCGCCTGCATGATGGCGCTGGTCACCGCTTCGGCGCGGCCGTGGATCACCAGCGCTTGCCCGGCATCCAACAATCCGGTCAGGATATCGTTGATAATCGCGCGCGGCTCTTCGGTACGCGGGTTGTCATCGGTGATCACCACGCGATCGGCGAACTGCTCGGCGATGCCGCCCATCAGCGGACGCTTGCCCTTGTCGCGATCGCCGCCGCAGCCGAAGACGCACCACAGCTGCCCCTGGCAGTGCAGGCGCGCCGCTTCCAGCGCTTTCTCCAGCGCATCCGGCGTGTGGGCGTAATCCACCACGACCGTCGGTTTGCCCGGCGCGTTAAACACTTCCATGCGGCCGCAGACCGGCTGCAGACGGTTGCCGGTTTCCACCAGCGCCTCCAGCGGGTAGCCAAGCGACAGCAGCGTCGCCAATGCCAACAGCAGATTGCTGACGTTGAAAGCGCCCATCAGGCGGCTTTCGATCTCGCCGTCGCCCCAGCTGGAGCTGAACCGAACCGTGGCACCGTTGTCGTGATAATCGACCGCCGTGGTTTTCAGCCAGCGGCCGTGACAGCCCGGCTGCAGGTTGCCCTGCATCGTCACCGCCACCGCATCCGGCAGCTTGCTCAGCCAGCGCTGGCCGACTTCATCGTCGGCGTTGATGATCGCCTGCCCCACATTGTGGGCGGCGAACAGCGACCATTTGGCCGCTTCGTAATTGGCCATGTCACCGTGGTAATCCAGGTGATCGCGGCTCAGGTTGGTGAAGACCGCGGCAGCGAACGGCAGCGCCGCCACCCGGTGTTGCACCAAACCGTGGGATGAGACTTCCATCGCGGCGAAGGTCGCGCCCTGTTCCGCCAAGTCGTTTAATACGTGTTGAACATCCACCGCAGAACCGGTGGTATTCTCGGTCGGGCAGACCTGGCCCAGCAGACCGTTGCCGACGGTGCCCATCACCGCGCTGGTTTCGCCCAGCAGTTGGCTCCACTGCGCCAACAACTGCGTGGTGGTGGTTTTGCCGTTGGTGCCGGTCACGCCGACCAGGCGCAGACGCTCGCCCGGCTGATGGTAAAAACGCCCGGCCAGCGCGGAAAGGCGCTGGTTCAGTTGGCTCAGGTAGATCACCGGCACGCCGTGCATCTCAACGATGGCGCCGTCTTCGGCCTGACCCTCAGCTTCGGCGATCACGGCGGCGACGCCCTGCGCAATGGCCTGCGGAATATAGCGGCGTCCATCCGTTTGATGGCCGACCACGGCGACAAACAGATCCCCGGCAGCCGCCACACGGCTGTCTAATGTCATTTCCCGCAGCGCGCGCCCGGGCGCCGTCGGCACCCACGGGGCGAGTAAGTCGCGCAAATTACGATCTGCCACCTGAACCCTCTTTCTTGTTAATCACTAATTCGCTTTTGTCACCGGTGGGCAACGCGTCAGGCTCGACGTTCATGGTGCGCAATACGCCGCCCATGATGGCTCCGAACACCGGCGCGGAGATTGCGCCACCATAGTATTTCCCACCCTGCGGGTCGTTGATGACGACCACCAGGGCAAAACGGGGGTTACTTGCCGGCGCGACGCCGGCGGTATAAGCGATGTATCGGTTGACGTATTTGCCGTCCGGGCCCACTTTTTTCGCGGTACCGGTTTTGATGGCGATACGGTATCCCTTGATGGCGGCTTTCACGCCGCCGCCGCCCGGCAAGGCCACGCTTTCCATCATGTGCACCACGGTGCGCACCAGAGGTTCAGGGAAAACGCGTTCGCCGGCGACCGGAGGGTCAACCTTGGTGATCGACAATGGGCGATACACGCCCAGACTGCCGATCGTTGCATAGACTCGCGCCAACTGTAACGGAGTTACCATCAGCCCGTAGCCGAAAGAGAAGGTGGCCCTCTCTATGTCAGACCACCGTTGTTTTTTTGGGTATATGCCACTGCTTTCTCCGACCAGCCCCAAATTGGTCGCTTTTCCCAGCCCAAAACGAGAGTAAGTATCTACTAACGCTGAGGACGGCATCGCTAACGCCAGCTTTGAAACACCGACGTTACTCGACTTCTGCAAGATCCCGGTCAATGACAGCTCCGAGTACCGCGCCACGTCTTTGATCTCGTGGCCCTGAATGCGGTACGGGATGGTGTTCAGCACGCTGTTTTCTCTCACCACGCCGTTTTGCAGCGCGGTCATCACCACCATTGGCTTCACGGTTGAACCGGGTTCAAAAATATCGGTGATAGCGCGGTTACGCATGGTTTCTTTCGGCGTACCGGCCATGTTGTTCGGGTTATAAGACGGGCTGTTGGCCATCGCCAGCACTTCGCCAGTGTTCACGTCGATCAGCACCGCAGTGCCCGATTCGGCCTTGTTGAACGCCACGGCGTTGTTCAGCTCGCGATACACCAGCGCCTGCAGGCGCTCATCGACGCTCAGCACCAGGTTATGCGCCGCCTGGCTATCGACGGAGGAGATATCTTCAATCACTCGGCCGAAGCGATCCTTGCGCACCGTTCTCTCGCCCGGTTGCCCGGTCAGCCAGCGATCGAAGCTCTTCTCGACGCCTTCGATGCCTTGCCCGTCGATGTTGGTCACGCCGATGATGTGCGACGTCACCTGCCCCGCCGGGTAGTAACGGCGCGACTCCTGCCGCAGGTAGATCCCCGGCAGCTTGAGTTTGTGGATGTAGTCGCCGATCGCCGGGTTAACCTGGCGCGCCAGATAAACGAAGCGCCCTTTCGGGTTGGCGTTGATGCGGTTGGAAAGCTGGTCCAGCGGGATGTTGAGCGCATCGGAAAGCGCTTTCCAACGGCTGTCCAGCGTGATGCCGCCGCGTTCGTTCAGCTCTTTCGGATCGGCCCACACCGCATTCACCGGCACGCTGACCGCCAACGGGCGGCCGGCGCGATCGCTGATCATGCCGCGCGCGGTCGGCACTTCCTGCACGCGCAGCGAACGCATGTCGCCTTCTTTCACCAGACGATCGGGGTTGATGACCTGCAGGTACGCGACGCGCAGCATCAGGCCAACCATCGCCAGCAAAATGCAGCCGCACAGCAACGCAAAACGCCAGCTGACAAAGCTGGCCTGATCTTCCTGGCGTCTCAACTTACCGGGGCGCGCTGCTTTCATGCGTTTCCTTTCTACTCCGTGTCATTATTCCGGTTAAACCATTCATTGTTTAACGATGATATTTTCCTGCGATGGATCAACGTGTTGCATCTGCAGTTTTTCTGTCGCGATACGTTCAACCCGGCTGTGATCGCCGAGGGCGTTCTCTTCTAAAATCAGGTTGCGCCACTCGATATCCAGCGCATCGCGCTCCAGAACCAGCTGCTCGCGTTCGGCGGTCAGCAGGCGGGTGCGGTGCGCGGTGGTCACCACGAAAATCGCGGAGACCAGTGACGCAATCAGTAAAATCATGGGGATCTTGGCGTTGCGCAGCAGATCGCCGCCAATCACCCCGACCAGGCCGTGACGTTCGTTGCCAATCACGCGGGCATCCTCTCAGCAATGCGCAGCACCGAGCTGCGCGCACGCGGGTTGTCCGCCACTTCCGCTTCCGACGGCATCATTTTGCCCAGCGCTTTCAGCGTTCGCCCGCCCATGCCGCGCAGTTGCTCCTCGGTCAACGGAATGCCCGCCGGCACCTGGGCGCCGCGGCTGTGGTGTCGCATAAAGCGTTTGACGATGCGGTCTTCCAGCGAATGGAAGCTGATGATCGACAAACGGCCCTGCGGGGCCAGCACTTCCAGCGCGCCGTCGAGCGCACGCTCGATCTCTTCCAGCTCGCTGTTGATATAAATGCGGATCGCCTGGAAGCTGCGCGTCGCCGGATGCTTGTGCTTTTCACGGAACGGGCTGGCATCGGCGATCAGATCCGCCAGCTCTTTGGTGCGCGTCATCGGCTCCACGCGGTTTCTTTCGACGATGGCGCGCGCGATGCGCTTGGCGAAACGCTCTTCGCCGAAGGTTTTCAGCACCCAGGCGATGTCGTCCGCTTCGGCCTTCATCAGCCACTCTGCGGCAGACAGGCCGGTGGACGGATCCATGCGCATGTCCAGCGGACCGTCGCGCATAAAGGAGAACCCGCGCTCCGCGTCGTCAAGCTGCGGCGAGGAAACGCCCAGATCGAGCAGAACGCCGTCGATCTTGCCCACCAGCTCGCGCTCCCGCACATAGTGCGACAACTCGGAAAATGGGCCGTGTACGATGGTAAAACGAGGATCTTCAATAGATTTGGCGGCTGCAATCGCCTGAGGGTCACGGTCAATTGCCAGCAAGCGCCCTTCCGGCCCCAGTTGGGACAGAATCAGACGAGAATGGCCACCGCGACCAAAAGTACCGTCGATATATATGCCGTTGCTGCGGATATTGAGGCCGTTGACGGCTTCGTCCAGCAGGACGGTGGTGTGTTTATAGTTTTCCAACATGCTTATAGCGACAAGTCCTGTAGCCGCTCAGACAACGGTTCCTGAGTCGACTGTTCAGCGTCAATATCATCCTTGACTTGTTGATACCAGGTCTGTTCATCCCACAGTTCAAACTTGTTGAACTGACCGACCAGCATCACTTCTTTCGTGAGCCCGGCGTGTTGCCGCAGCGTACTGGCTAACAGCAAACGACCGGCACTATCCATCTGACACTCACTGGCATGTCCCAACAGCAGGCGCTGAACGCGGCGCTCGGCGGGATTCATGCTCGACAGACGTGATAATTTTTGTTCAATAATTTCCCATTCGGGCAAAGGATAAAGCAGCAGGCAGGGCTGATGGAGGTCAATGGTACAGACCATTTGGCCTTGCGATTCCTCGTTGAGCAATTCCCGATATCGGGTAGGTACGGCGAGCCGCCCTTTGCTGTCGAGGTTGACCATCGTCGCTCCACGGAACATTCCTGAGCTACCCCTTAGTGACCGTTTTCACCACTTTACCCCACAAATTCCCACACAATGGAGTTTACGGAGGGTATGAAAACCTTGTCAAGCCAGAGCGCCAGCGCTTTGGCAATATTTCTCTGGTCATTTTGGGAGCTGACTCGCGAAAGAAACTCTGATTATTCGACGATTAAAAATTAACACCATGATAAACGGAGAGAATTTTCTAGGCGGAAAGAATCTGATTAAAAACCTGACGAACTGGCGATTAATTAACTCATTACTTCCTTCTGCAAGCCATGTCTCATTTTTCAGCTCGGCAATCTCAGGGCTGTAACCGCTGCCGCCCCGCGCGCGCCAAGGCTCGGCGCCTGACGAGTCGACCGCAGAATAAGGCTATAACTCCTTGAGTTAATAACGCTCAATCGTTATTCACCGTAAAACCGAGCGCTATTTTACTTCAATTTGCACCGCCATGATGAGAGCACGGCGAAAATAAATGGCTCGGATATTACGAGCAGAAGTAATTTCGATTTAAATCAATTTGGTAAGATTATTCCCAAAACACCTGTTTACAATTATGGTTTCATTTTCTTACACCTTTATTTCCACAATTTTTGCCGGAAAAATCCCCCCGCGGACACAAAAAATCGCAACAGCATGTTTTTAATAGGTTTATTTAAAAACACCGATTTTAATCTCTCCATCCCTTCCTGCGCCCCGGCCCTGCGGGACAAAAACCGAACAAATGTTAAAAATAAAAATATAAACCTAGTTAAAAAACACAAACCAGATCAGTAAACTATATAAAAAGCAAAAAACCAGAATTAACAACCACAAATTATAAAATTAACAGCACATTAACACAAAGGAGAGATACATGATTTCGCCCGCCGCACACTGGCGCAGCGCCGCTGCCGATACGTTTGCACTGGTGGTGTACTGCTTTATCGCCGGTATGGCGATTGAAGTGTTGATCTCCGGCATGAGCTTCCAGCAATCCCTCTCTTCACGCCTGTTGTCGATCCCGGTCAACATTCTGATCGCCTGGCCTTATGGCCGCTATCGCGATCTGTTTATCCGCACGGCGCGCCGCTGCCCGCACGGCCAGTTCCTACTGCGCAATCTCGCCGATCTGCTGGCCTATGTCAGCTTCCAGTCGCCGGTTTATGCTGCAATTTTATGGAGCGTGGGCGCCGACGGCCAACAAATGCTGGCGGCGGTAACCAGCAATGCGCTGGTCTCCATGGCGATGGGCGTGGTGTATGGTTACTTCCTGGAGTACTGCCGGCGGCTGTTTCGGGTAGCGGGTTACGTCTAAAGGAGCCCGCCAACGCGGGCCCCTGTCAGCCAAACTACTTGCGGCTCAGACTGCCGCGGCGGAACAGATTGCGGCGAATGCGCGTCAGCCCCGGCTTGGGTTTACGCGGTTCGTCCAGGCTGGCCAGCACCAGTTCCAGCACGCGCTCGGCCACGTCGCGATGGCGCTGCGCAACCGCCAATACCGGGCACTCAAGGAAATCCAACAGTTCATGATCGCCGAAGGTGGCGATCGCCAGATCGGTCGGCAAGCGGCCGCGTTGCTTCAGCGTCACGTCCATCACGCCCTGCAATAAAGAGAACGACGTGGTAAACAGCGCCTGCGGCATCGGGTGCGTTTTCAACCATTCGGCAAACAGCGCGCCGGCGGCTTCGCGTTCGTAGCTGTTGGCGTACAGGTAATCGACGTGGCGGGGATCCTCTTGCCAGGCCTGGCGGAAGCCCTGCTCACGCAGGAAGCTGACCGAAAGCTCCGGCAAGGCGCCCAGGTACAGCACCGACTCCGCCGGGAAGGTGCGCAGCTCCTGCGCCAACGCAAAAGCGTCTTCCTGATCGGCGCCCACAACGCTGATGAAATGCTCGCGATCCAGCGCGCGGTCCAGCGCGATGATCGGCAGCGGATCGTTGGCCCAGCGTTGATAGAAAGGATGCTCCGGCGGCAAGGCGGTGGAGACGATGATGGCGTCCACCTGACGCTGCAGCAGGTGCTCAATGCAGCGCATTTCGTTGTCCGGCTGATCTTCGGAACAGGCGATCAGCAATTGGTAACCCCGCTGGCGCGCCTGGCGCTCCAGGTAGTTGGCGATGCGGGTATAGCTGGTATTTTCCAGATCCGGGATCACCAGGCCGATAGAACGGGTGCGCCCGGCGCGCAGCCCCGCCGCGACGGCATTCGGGTGATAGTTATGCTCCCTGACCACGGCCATCACTTTCTCGACGGTTTTATCGCTGACACGATACTGCTTCGCCTTGCCGTTGATGACATAACTGGCCGTCGTGCGCGAAACGCCCGCGAGACGCGCGATTTCATCCAGTTTCACATTAACCCCTTAATGACGCTGAAAATAGAAGTGAAGGCTGTGCTCGGATTAACCATGGCATCCCGTGCGGTTATTCAATCCAGCCTCTGCGATCTAACAGCAGAAAACACTACCTAGCAACCGCTTTTGCCGAAAGGTGCCGGCAATCGGGCAAAAAAGGCCGAAAAACAAAGGGCGCAGCCACGCCGCGCCCCCGATTATTCGCCGCCAGACCGCGCTCAGCGCATGATTTTGTCGCCGCGCGACACGCCGACCACGCCGGAACGCGCCACTTCCACAATCTCCGCCACTTCACGCACCGCGCTCAGGAAGGCGTCCAGCTTGTCGCTGGTGCCGGCCAGCTGCACCGTATACAGCGTCGCCGTCACATCGACGATCTGGCCACGGAAAATATCGGCGCAGCGTTTCACCTCTTCACGGCCGTAGCCGCTGGCCTGCAGCTTCACCAGCATGATCTCGCGTTCAACGTGAGCGCCCTGCACCAGCTCGCTGACGCGCAACACGTCCACCAGCTTGTGCAACTGCTTCTCAATCTGCTCCAGCACTTTCTCGTCGCCGACGGTCTGGATAGTCATGCGCGACAGCGTCGGATCGTCGGTCGGCGCCACCGTCAGGCTCTCGATGTTGTAACCGCGCTGGGAGAACAACCCCACCACGCGCGACAGGGCGCCGGATTCGTTTTCCAGCAAGACAGATAAAATACGGCGCATGATCAGGTCCTCTCCGTTTTGCTAAGCCACATTTCGTCCATGCTTCCGCCGCGGATCTGCATCGGGTAGACATGTTCGGTTTCATCGACGGTCACGTCGACGAACACCAGCCGCTCTTTTTCCGCCAGCGCCTGCGCCAGCTTGCTTTCCAGCTCATCCGGCGTGCGGATGGCGATACCGACATGGCCGTAAGCCTCGGCCAGCTTGACGAAGTCCGGCAGTGAATCCATGTAAGACTGCGAATGACGGCCGGAATAAATCATGTCCTGCCATTGCTTGACCATGCCCAGATAGCGGTTGTTGAGGTTCACCACCACCACCGGCAGGTTATATTGCAGCGCGGTGGACAGCTCCTGAATATTCATCTGAATGCTGCCGTCGCCGGTCACGCACACCACGGTTTCCTCCGGCAGTGCCAGCTTGACGCCCAATGCCGCCGGCAGGCCGAAGCCCATGGTACCGAGGCCGCCGGAGTTGATCCAACGGCGCGGTTTGTCGAACGGATAATAGAGCGCGGCGAACATTTGGTGCTGGCCGACGTCCGAGGTCACATAGGCGTCGCCTTTGGTCAGGCGATGCAGGGTTTCAATCACCGCCTGCGGCTTGATGGTGCCGCTGTTTTTGTCGTAGCCCAGGCAGTCGCGGGCGCGCCACTGCTCGATAGACTGCCACCAATCGCGCAGCGCATCGTGATCCTGCGCTTTCTCGTCCTGCGCCAGCAGCTCCAGCATCTGCACCAGCACCTGCTTGGCATCGCCGACGATCGGGATATCGGCGTCCACCGTTTTGGAGATCGAGGTCGGATCGATATCGATGTGCAGCACGGTGGCATCCGGACAGTATTTGGCCAGATTGTTGGTCGTACGATCGTCGAAACGCACGCCGACGGCGAAGATCACGTCGGCATGGTGCATGGTTTTATTGGCTTCATAGGTGCCGTGCATGCCGAGCATGCCAACGCTCTGGCGGTGGGTACCGGGGAAGGCCCCCAACCCCATCAGGCTGCTGGTCACCGGCAGGTTCAACTGCTCCGCCAACGCCAACAGTTCTGCTTCGCAGCCAGCGTTGATCGCGCCGCCGCCGACGTACATCACCGGCTTTTTGGCCGCCAGAATGGTTTGCAGCGCGCGTTTGATTTGCCCGCGGTGGCCCTGCACCGTCGGGTTGTAAGAACGCATGCTCACGTCCTGCGGATAGGCATAAGGCATCCGCACCGCCGGGCCGACGATGTCTTTCGGCAGATCGATCACCACCGGGCCGGGGCGGCCGCTGGAGGCCAGGTAAAAGGCCTTCTTCAACACCGCCGGGATGTCTTCGGTGCGTTTCACCAGGAAGCTGTGTTTCACCACCGGCCGAGAAATCCCCACCATATCGCACTCCTGGAAGGCGTCGTAGCCGATCAGCGAGCTGGGCACCTGCCCCGACAGGACGACCATCGGGATCGAGTCCATATAAGCGGTAGCGATACCGGTAATGGCGTTGGTGGCGCCGGGGCCGGAGGTCACCAGCACCACGCCCACTTCGCCGGTGGCGCGCGCGTAACCGTCGGCCATGTGCACCGCACCTTGCTCGTGGCGCACCAGAATATGATCGATCCCTCCGACCGTATGCAGGGCGTCGTAGATATCGAGCACCGCCCCGCCGGGGTAGCCGAATACATGTTTAACGCCCTGATCGATCAACGATCGGACGACCATCTCGGCTCCTGACAACATCTCCATGGGTTTGCCTCCAGGCTTGCTTATTCTTCTCTGGCGCCGGAACGTAGCGCCTGCTGCGGGGCAATGCCCCTAAATTTTTATGGGTTGTCGCTATCGAATTAACATAACGTCAGAATATGGGGCAGGCAAACGGCAAAATGGCTTAACGACGGCGGGGTTATTGCCAAGCGGCTGGAGATCGCGACTTTATAAAAACAATGCGCTAGCCCCAGGGGCGTCAGGCTAGGCATTGTTTCGAACAGAGGGAAAATTACAGAACTAAATCAGGCGAAGAATATGCCGTTTTTTTCGCCGAACGCGCGGTCCGGCGGCGGCCTCAGCCCTGTTCCTGGTACATGGAGTCGATTTCACGCTGATAGCGCTGCAGGATCACTTTGCGGCGCAGCTTCAGCGTTGGCGTCAGCTCCCCCAGCTCCATGGAAAAGGCCGCCGGCAGCAGCGTGAACTTCTTCACCTGCTCGAAGCGCGCCAGCTCCTTTTGCATCTCACGCAGACGCTTTTCGAACATCTCGAGGATTTCACCGTTGCGCAGCAGCTCCAGGCGATCCTGATACTTCAGGTTGACTGACTTCGCGTACTCTTCCAGCGACTCAAAGCACGGCACGATCAGCGCGGAAACGAACTTGCGCGCATCGGCGATGATCGCCACCTGCTCGATAAAGCGGTCCTGCGCCAGCGTGCCTTCCAGCATCTGCGGCGCGATGTATTTGCCGCCGGAGGTTTTCATCAAATCCTTAAGGCGCTCGGTGATGAACAGATTGCCCTCTTCATCGATCGCCCCGGCATCGCCGGTTTTCAGCCAGCCGTCTGCGGTAAAGGTCGCGGCGGTTTCCAACGGTTTGTTGAAATAGCCGCGCATCACGATCGGCCCGCGCACCTGGATTTCATTTTCTTCACCGATGCGCACCTCGACCTCCGGCAGCGGTTTGCCGATAGAGCCGAAGCGGAAATGCCCTTCTTCCCAGCAGGACACGGTCGCACAGGTTTCGGTCATGCCATAGCCGTACTTGATGTTGACGCCCATCGCCTGGAAAAACAGGATCACATTGTCATCCAGCTTGGCGCCCGCCGCCGGCAGGAAGCGCACCCGGCCGCCGAGGATGCCGCGCAGCTTGCTCAATACCAGCTTGTCGGCCCAGCGATGAGAGAGTTCGAACAGTTTACCCAACGGTTTGCCGGCCCGCTCCTGAAGGAACTTGCGCTCCCCGCAGACGATCGCCCAGTGGAACAGCGCGCGGCGCAGCCAAGGCGCGCGCGCCACTTTTTCATGCACCGCGCTGAAAATCTTCTCGTAGAAACGCGGTACCGCGCACATCAGCGTCGGGCGAACCTGCCCCATCGCTTCCCGCACCCAGTCGGTGTTCGGCAGGAAGACGTTCTGCGCGCCGGAATGCATGACAAAGAAGCTCCAGGCACGCTCGAACACATGCGACAGCGGCAGGAAACTGAGCGACACATCCTCTTCGCCGACCGTCAGTCTCTCATCATGCAGGTAGAGCTGCGCCGCCAGGTTGCGGTAATCCAGCATCACCCCTTTGGGCTCGCCGGTGGTGCCCGAGGTATAGATCAGGGTGAAGAGGTCCTGCAGGTCGCACTCTTCAATGCGCTGCCGACGTTGAGCGATAAAAGCCGTCGGATCGGCGGCATGCTCGAAGGCGCTCAGGTGTCGCGCTATCTCGCAGCCGCGCAGGTCGGCATCTTGGTCAAACACGATAATATGGCGCAGCTGTGGGCAAACGCCGCGCAGCGCGATGGCCGCGTCCAACTGCGCCTGTTCGCCGACGAACAGTATGCGAATGTCGGCGTCGTTGATGACGAAGGCCGCCTGCGCCGGCGTATTGGTGGAATAGAGCGGCACGCTGACGCCGCGCAGGTGGAGAATCGCGAGATCGGCCAGCGACCAGGCCATGCCGTTATTGGCGAAAATGCCGATGCGCTCTTGCACTTCGGCCCCCAGGGCCAACAGCCCGGCGGCAATGCGATCGATGCGAACGGCGGCCTCTTCCCAGGTCAGTTGAAACTCGCCGTTGGGCGACCATTGGCGAAAAGCTGTGCGATCGGCTCGGTGGGTGATTTGATGCTGTATACGATGGATCAAATGGTATTGCAGCAGATTAGTGATCATAGTGCTCTAAGCCTGAAATGAATCATACAGTTAAGCCTGAACGACGCCTTACGGCCCTCATCTCAGCTTACACGTGTTTACTTTTTTCCGCGCAGTCTACCTACTCTCAGGCAGGGGGAAAAGCGATTTCAGCGTAGAAGTGTGAGCCAAAACTCAGGCCGGCTTTCGCGTTTTCATGGGTTGGACAGAACGGGAAGGAAAAGGTTTGCTGGCGGCAATAAAACGCGGCCCATCCGGGCCGCCGCATCGAGTTAGTTAAAAATACCAGTCGTAAAGTAAAAATCAGAATATTAATTTATATTAATTATTTTTGGTAAACGAACCAACTCACCCTGAAAATAAGTTATTTAATCGCCGCAAAACCAAGAAACATCTTAATAAAAACCCAGATAGTTCTTAGTTTTTATCATGAGAAAAAAACGCTCAGTTGAATATTATCTTTATATATCCCCATTTTTTATCGCTTTACTTTGGGTTACCCGCCTCAATCAGGACGGACTTCATCCACTGGTGCCCTTTATCCCGTTCGGAGGATTCATGCCAGGAAAGATAGCAGGTCGCTTTATTGTGATTGGCGCACAAAGGAACCGCCTTTATTTTCAACGCCTCCGTCTGTTGCCGCACCAACCAGGCGGGCGCAATCGCCACCATTTCCGTTTGCGACACCATATTCAACACGCTGTAGAGGTCCGTGCACTGTTGTGTCACGGCGCGCAGCATCGGCTCCTCTAAATAGAAAGGTTTACTGAACGATCCAAAACTTTCCAGGGAAACCGCCGCATGCTGTTCGGCCAACATGTGTTCCGGCGTCACCTCCTCCCCTATTCGCGGGTGCGCCTGCGCAACCGCCAGCACTAATTCGTCGTCGAACATCGCCAGGCTGCGAAACTCCGCCGACTCGAAACGGCTGTAGCCGATGACAAATTCGACGTCCTGATAACGCAATTGATGTTCAATATTATTGTTAATGTATGACTTTATTTGCAGGTTAAGCTGCGGCGCTATCTGTTTGACGTGATTGATTATCCCGGCGCCCAGACGCAAATCGAGCGGGCTGCACAGGGACAGGGAGAACGCTCGCGTGCTGGTCAGCGGCTCAAACTCAGATCCCGGCAACTCATTTTGCACCAGCTGCAGCGCTTGCCGCACCGGCCCGAACAGCTGCCTGGCCCGCATGGTGGGCTGGATCCCGCGCCCGCAGCGCACGAACAGCTCGTCGTTGAACATCACCTTCAGACGCGCTACCGCGTTGCTCACCGCCGGCTGCGACATCCCTAACGAATTAGCGGCTCGCGTAATATTTTGCATTTGCATCACGGCGTCAAACACCGTCAGCAAATTAAGATCGACGCTGCGCAAATGGATGTCCGCCGGCTCTTTGACCATGGCGATTTCTGAATCATATTCAGCCATATTTCACTCCACTAAATCCTGTGTAGATAATCTAATCCTTATGCTCGACAAACAATGAAACGCCGCATTGTCTTATCTTTGCACGACAAATCCTGCCATTACCGTCATCAGCCGATAAAAAACCTCGTGTTATCGACACGATTTAAGTCGTATATGGAATGCATATCAGTCACTTCTACCGTCAGCAGGAAGAATGCCACCTGGGTGGTACTAATAATTAGGTATTAACAATGATTAATACAATTAAACAACGTAACCCCACTGTATGAGACAAACTATAAAAACACATCATAAGCAATCAAACCATCTAAAAACATCAATCGCTTTGTGTAAAATCGCATTATTTTGTTATATTATGACTAAAACAATCAATTAATCATATGAATTCAATTTAAATCATTCGCATTAAAAATGTTATTTTGTTTCCTCCCGTGATTAATCCTCCTTATTTTTTCATCACAAATCTTAACCCAACAAAATCCAGAAGCAATTAGCGCAGTATATATTCGATTCGTTTATGCTAAGCAGCACGCAAACTGCTCCCATTTTTTCTCTATAGCGCTGCATTTTTACCGAATGATCCTCTGTTTGGACGCATAGCCGGTGCATTGTCCCCGCATTCAATCAGGTGTTGACATCGCCAGGCCAATCACGTATCAAATTAGGCAGACACCCAATTTAAGAGAAGCTGAACCATTATGATCCGTACTCACCGTCTACTAGGCCTACTACTCAACGCATCTTGTTTGCGCGGTATGCCTGTGGACGAAGTTCGGAGCTGACTCAGCCGATCACCCATAAGAAACCCGCGCTACTGCGCGGGTTTTTTTTTGCCCGCTTAGCGTGAAATCAACACGATAAGGAATGCACCGATGAGCCAACAAGTCATTATTTTCGATACCACGCTGCGTGATGGCGAACAGGCATTGCAGGCCAGCCTGAGCGTAAAA